>NZ_CP023422.1:0-4800000 GCF_002327145.1 Janthinobacterium svalbardense
TGCCGTGATCGCCCGGAAATTTTCGCGCCGTACCCCATCCACCGGCACGCCCCCGCCACAGGCCGCGCCAGCACTGCCTGCATCGGGATAACCGGGGGATAAGTCGCCTCTTATACACACGGCGCCCCACCCCGCCACAGAAAAATAACAGCCGTGCCTGTGGATAACTTTGGCAGTCGGGAGTAGAATAGCGCGTTACGTGTGGCGAGCCCTCGCGCGACGCCGGCCTTGCAACACGGTGAACGCAGGGCAGAATCGATACGCCCTCCCACACCTTTTCACATAGACATACATGGATAATTTCTGGCAGGCCTGTTCCGCGCAGTTGGAACTGGAGCTGACACCGCAACAATTCAGTGCGTGGATCAAACCGCTTATCCCTCTCGATTACGAAGAGGGCAAGCTGCGCATTGCTGCGCCCAATCGCTTCAAGCTCGATTGGGTCAAGACCCAGTTCGCCAGCCGCATCACTGCCCTGGCCATTCAGTACTTCGAAGCGCCCACGGAAGTGCAGTTCGTGCTCGACCCGCGCCTGGCCCTGCCGAAGAAGCCCGTCACCGCCAGCACCCCGGCCAGCGATCCGAATGGCGGCGCGCCCAGCGCGCGCGCCGCGGAACCGCAGCCCAGCGTGCCGGAACTGAGCATCGGCGCGGCGCCGCGCCGCGAGCAGAGCCGCATCAACACCGACCTGACTTTCGACAGCTTCGTGACGGGCAAGGCCAACCAGCTGGCGCGCGCCGCCGCCATCCAAGTGGCGAACAATCCGGGCGTGTCGTATAACCCGCTGTTCTTCTACGGCGGCGTTGGCCTGGGTAAAACTCACTTGATCCACGCCATCGGCAACCAGGTGATGGCAGACAATCCGGGTGCGAAGATCCGCTACATCCACGCAGAACAGTACGTTCGCGACGTAGTGACCGCTTACCAGCGCAAGGGTTTCGACGACTTCAAGCATTACTATCACTCGCTCGACATGCTGCTGATCGATGATATCCAGTTCTTTGGCGGCAAGAGCCGCACGCAGGAAGAGTTTTTCTATGCGTTCGAGGCATTAATTGCTGCGAAGAAACAGATCATCATCACCTCGGATACCTATCCGAAGGAAATCACGGGCATGGACGACCGCCTGATTTCGCGCTTCGACTCGGGCCTGACGGTGGCCATCGAGCCGCCGGAACTGGAAATGCGCGTGGCGATTCTGCTGAAAAAAGCCAAGCAGGAAGGCGTGACCTTCTCCGACGACGTGGCCTTCTTTGTCGCCAAGCACTTGCGCTCGAACGTGCGCGAGCTCGAAGGCGCGCTGCGCAAAATTCTGGCGTATTCGCGTTTCCATGGCAAAGATATAACTATCGATATCGTCAAGGAAGCCCTGAAGGACTTGCTGTCGGTGCAGAACCGCCAGATTTCCGTGGAAAACATTCAGAAAACGGTGGCCGACTTCTTCAATATCAAGGTAGCCGACATGTATTCCAAGCGCCGGCCCGCGAATATCGCCCGGCCGCGCCAGATCGCCATGTACCTGGCCAAGGAATTGACACAGAAGAGCCTGCCGGAAATCGGCGAGCTGTTCGGCGGCCGCGACCACACCACGGTGCTGCATGCCGTGCGCAAGATCGCGCTGGACCGCACCAAGAACCCGGAATGCAACCACGAATTGCATGTGCTGGAGCAAACGTTGAAGGGCTAAGCACCATTTGGCAAGACTGGCTCAAAACGTGCTTTACCCTTATCATCTGGGAGGGCACCGCAGCCGGCCTGTCGGGGCTCCCTATGGCAACAATTGTTAAATTAATACGTTAAACGTCGTACTGTTCAACCTATACATTGAGGATAAATATGCAATTGGTCAAAACCACCCGAGATACCCTTCTCCGGCCACTGCAGATCGTGAGCGGTATTGTCGAGCGTCGGCACACTATGCCGATTCTGGCCAATATCCTCATCCGCAAAGACGGTGAAAATGTCTCCTTCCTGTCGACCGACACCGAAGTGCAGATCACCACGCACGCGGAAATCGGTTCCGGTGCGGACGTGACCGGCACCACCGTGGCCGCGCGCAAGCTGCTGGACATTTTGCGCGCCCTGCCCGAATCGGGCGACGTCACGATGACCCTGCTCAACAAGCGCCTGACCGTGCAAACGGGCAAGTCGCGCTTCGCCCTGCAAACCCTGGCGGCGGAAGAGTTTCCTACCGTACAACAGGCGGAAAGCTACAACGCGTCCGTCACCCTGCCGCAAAAAACGCTGAAACACCTGTTCAACATGGTGCATTTCTCGATGGCGCAGCAAGACATCCGCTACTACCTGAACGGCTTGCTGCTGGTTCTGGATGGCAATCATGTCATCGCCGTGGCCACCGACGGCCACCGCCTGGCGTTTTGCCAGGTCGCCACCGAGCAGACGTTTGCGCGCCAGGAAGTGATTATTCCGCGCAAGACCATCATCGAACTGCAGCGCCTGCTGGAAGAGAACGATGAACCGGTGCAGCTGGACATCGCCGCCAATCAGGTGAAACTGACCTTTGCCGACATCGAGCTGATCTCGAAGCTGGTGGAAGGCAAGTTTCCCGACTACACGCGCGTGATTCCAAAAGGCTACAAAAACGACTTCACCATCGGCCGCGATGAACTGCTGCGCTCGCTGCAACGTGCCGCCATCATGACCAGCGACAAGTTCAAGGGCGTGCGCTGCATCATCACCCCGGGCAGCATGAAGATCAGCTCGACCAATGCGGACCAGGAAGAAGCCGTCGAAGAGCTGGAAATCGATTACGGCGGCGACTCCGTCGACATCGGCTTCAACGTGACGTATCTGCTCGATGTGCTGAACAACCTGAAATGCGAATACGTCAACATCGCGCTGGGCGACTCGAATTCGTCCGCCCTGATCTCCATCCCGGACAATGCCGACTTCAAGTATGTCGTCATGCCGATGCGCATTTAAACAAAGGGGTCAGTCCCTCCGGGTCTGACCCCAGCAGTTGCCGTTGGGGTGAATTACGCTATCACCCAAAACCCAATGAAAGGCCGGGGTCAGACCCGCAGGGTCTGACCCCTACAGCAATCGTTATTTGAGAAAGCAGTCCATGTCCGAGAATCCACAAGACACCCCGATCCAGGCCATCACGGAAGAATACGGCGCCTCCTCCATCCAGATCCTGGAAGGCCTGGAAGCCGTGCGCAAACGCCCGGGCATGTACATTGGCGACACCTCGGACGGCACCGGCTTGCACCATCTGGTATTCGAAGTGCTGGACAACTCCATCGATGAATCGCTGGCCGGCCACTGCACCGACATCCACGTGACCATCCACAGCGACAATTCGATCTCGATCACCGACAATGGCCGCGGCGTGCCGACCGGCCTGAAAATGGACGACAAGCACGATCCGAAGCGTTCGGCGGCGGAAATCGTCATGACCGAACTGCACGCGGGCGGCAAGTTCGACCAGAACTCCTATAAAGTATCGGGCGGCTTGCACGGCGTGGGCGTATCTTGCGTGAATGGCCTGTCGAAATTGCTGAAACTGACCATCCGCCGCGATGGCAAAGTGCATCACATGGAATTCGTGCGCGGCGTGCCGCAAGACCGCCAGATCGTCATGGTGGGCGACATCGCCACCTCGCCGATCAAGGTCATCGGCGAGACGGACAAACGCGGTACCGACGTACATTTCTGGGCCGACGAAGAGATTTTCACGCATGTGGAATTCCACTACGAAATCCTGGCCAAGCGCATCCGCGAACTGTCCTTCCTGAACAATGGCGTGAAGATCAAATTGTCCGACCAGCGCACGGGCAAGGAAGAAATCTTCGCCTTCGAAGGCGGCACGCGCGGCTTTGTCGAGTACATCAACAAGGCCAAGTCGGTCTTGCACCCGACCATTTTCCAGGCCACGGGCGAGCGCATGTCGGACCAGGGCACGAACATCTCGGTCGACGTGTCGATGCAGTGGAACGATGCCTACAACGAACAGGTGCTGTGCTTTACGAATAACATCCCGCAACGCGACGGCGGCACCCACCTGACGGGCTTGCGCGCGGCCATGACGCGCGTGATCAACAAATACATCGATGAACACGAGTTCGCCAAAAAGGCGAAAGTGGAAATTTCCGGCGACGACATGCGCGAAGGACTGACCTGCGTGCTGTCCGTGAAAGTGCCGGAACCGAAATTCTCGTCGCAGACGAAAGACAAGCTGGTATCGTCCGAAGTGCGCGGTCCCGTCGAAGAGATCGTCGCCAAGACCCTGGCCGATTACCTGCAAGAAAAACCGAACGACGCCAAGATCATTTGCGGCAAGATCGTCGAAGCGGCACGCGCCCGTGAAGCGGCCCGCAAGGCCCGCGATTTGACGCGCCGCAAAGGCATCATGGACGGCCTGGGCCTGTCGGCCAAGCTGGCCGACTGCCAGGAAAAAGACCCCGCCCTGTGCGAACTGTACATCGTCGAGGGTGACTCGGCAGGTGGCTCGGCAAAACAAGGGCGCGACCGCAAGTTCCAGGCGATCTTGCCGCTGCGCGGTAAAGTCTTGAACGTGGAAAAAGCCCGTTTCGAGAAAATGCTGTCGTCCGAGCAGATCACCACCCTGATCGCCACCCTCGGCACCTCGATCGGACCGGACGAATTCAACGTCGAAAAGCTGCGCTACCACCGCATCATCATCATGACCGATGCGGACGTCGACGGCGCCCACATCCGCACCCTGCTGCTGACCCTGTTCTACCGCCAGATGCCGCAACTGGTCGAACGCGGCCACATCTACATCGCGCAACCGCCGCTGTACAAAGTGAAAGCGGGCCGCGACGAGCGCTATCTGAAAGATGACGCCGAAGAAGCGAGCTACATGATGACGGTGGCGCTGAACACGGCCGTGCTGGTGCCGCGCACAGGCGCGGAAGGCATTTCCGGCGAGACGCTGACGGAACTGGTGCGCAAGTTCAACCTGTCGAACAGCATCATGACGCGTCTGACGCGCGTCATCGACCGCGCCGCCCTGACGGCCATCATGACGGGCGTGCAGCTGGACCTGTCGACCCTGGACCTGGCGGAAACCTCCGCCCTGGCCCTGCAGACGGCCATCAACGACAGCGCGGTCAAAGTGCATGTGCGTTCCGACGAGTTGTCGGAAAAACACATGCTGCGCATCGAGCGCATGCACCACGGTAACATCAAAGTCACGGCCATCGACGCCGACTTCGTGCAAGGCCCGGACTACGCCGTGCTGAGCAGCGGCGCCGCCACTTTCGAAGGCCTGATCGGCGAAGGCGCCTTCGTGCGCCGCGGCGAAGGCGAGCGCATCAAGGAAATCGCCGTGGCCGACTTCCACCATGCCATGCAATGGCTGCGCGACGAAGCCGAACGCACCGTCTCGAAACAGCGCTACAAAGGTCTGGGCGAGATGAACCCGAGCCAGCTGTGGGAAACCACAATGGACCCGACCGTCCGCCGCTTGTTGAAAGTGCAGATCGAAGACGCGATTGCTGCGGATCAGATCTTTACGACGCTGATGGGCGATGATGTGGAACCACGCAGGGCGTTTATTGAGAATAATGCGCTGCGTGCGGGGAATATTGACGTATAAAGCTGTCGGATGACACAATTAATGAAAACTGTGCCAAATTAGTGAAAAATTGTGCTTCAAATTAAGTAAAAATGCCAACTTTTTAGTTGGCATTTTTCATTTAAAAGGCTGACTTGAACAATGCATACCAGAGCATCTAAGAAAGATTCCAAAAGGAACATAAGGTACTACCATTGTTATGGAAATTATTATAATATTGATTTGAAATAACATTCGCATTCCTAAGGAGATTCCATCACTTAGGTTCAGGTTAGAAATTAGTAAGCCGCATTTAAGTAGCAAGCGGCAGAAAGAAATATTTTAATTTCCTTGGAAATCGATTACAAAAACTTTAAATGCGAGAGGACAAACATGCTTCCCAGCGAACTGAGAGCTATAAAAGAGAATATTTCCAGAAATCGGTCTATTACACTAGACCTCCCGCGCGTATTTGCTTTTAAGGATCATGATATATTTGATTTTGAGTCCTTTTTAAAATTTTTTGATTGGACACTGAGCGACCGAAATGTCAGAATTGATTTGCGTAACTGTTTGTCGGCCAATTTTCAAGCATTATCCTTATTAGTTCTTTATGGCTGGAGACTGAGTACTCAGGGATGTAACGTAAGGTTTATTACTGAAAACACAAAAGACCATGGAGTAAGCGCGATGTGGGGTCAAATGGGTGCCCCTGGACTATTTTGGGTACTTGGTAATGAAAATCAGCAATTTAAGGGGTATCAAAAAAAACCACTGTTTGCGGTTAGAAACATTGATGACTTCAAAGGTGTAATTCAGGCGGCAGAATCTTATACAAAGGGATTCAATGTAGAGTACGAAGGAACATTACGATATGTACTTGGGGAGCTTTTATATAATACTTTGGAGCATGGACGCGCCTATACAAAAAAAGGAAGAAAACAAACACAAATTCCATCGATTGTTCAATTCACTTGGTATAAGACTCGTAATGAAATTCAATTCATTATTGCGGACATTGGGATCGGCGTAAAAAGACATATAGAACAAGCTTATCCTGGACAAGAATCGGATGAAGAAGCTATTAAGTTGGCAATCAAACCAAAAATTTCGGGCACTTTCGGGAGAAATGATCCTTACACGAACAAGAACAATGCCGGCATGGGCTTATACATATCATCTAATATTATTCGAAGATTGAATGCTGATATGCACGTGGTTTCTGGCAATGGACTTTTGCACATTTCCCCAAGAGACATTACGGGGAAAACAATGCAAACCAACTGGCCAGGTACATTCGTGCTAGTTACTGTCCGACTTGAAGACAATCCCCAATTCGAACTCCATAAGATCATGCAAGAATTTCGCGATTTTGCTGCCAAGGAGTTAAAAGAGGGAGATAAAAAGGAAGATGACAATCGGCATTATATAAGTATATCTAACTATTTTGGGAATTATGCCGAAGATAAAGAAGCGGCTATTAAATTTCGTGATCGACGTCTATTTCCTGAAATTAATGCTGGAAAAACAATAGTGATCGATTTCGATAGAGTAGTCAGTTCGCCACATAGTTTTTTGAGCGCACTATTAGCCTCGCCAATTAAAACCTTAGGCATGGCGGCATACAAGCAACTAAAGTTCGTAAATGCTACTCCTGAAATTCGTGAAACTATTGATTTTATCTTTGACGATAATACTTAGACTTCAAATTAATTTGTACGCGCTGTGTTAGCCGCTTTTAGCGCAAAATCAAAAGGAAGGCAGAGCAAACGGCCTGCCCGCGCTGTCGCAAGGCGGGCGTAAATAGCATCACACTTGTAATAATCGCGGTGGTAAGCGCGCGCAGGTTTAGTGTTAGTCCGCGTTCCTCCAGCAGCCAGTGCCCTACGGTTGGAATCCCATCTCCTGGAGGCGATTCATTCGCATGCCCGTTCTAAGGATTTGCCGTCAAACTCTGGCGGACGATCCGGATATAGTCGTTCAGGTGTTCTTCCGGAATCCTAGCTATACCAGAGTTGGACATATGGATTGGAAACACGAGTTGGCCAACCGGGATTTTCACTTGAATTTTTTCCAGCGTAGATTTTCTTTTGCCCGATAGCTGCTTCAGAGCGTCACGAACGTCTTTCCCGCCCTTCAGCAGAATTTTTGCGCTAATTTCCGGTTCGAGTTCAAGGCCAGCGACCTGAAGCGAATCGACAATCACTTTCTTGCCCAATTGCTTTTGAAGAATTTCGACCCACAGCAAGAGATCGACGTTGATTGGCTCCACCGCAACCGAGAAATTACATAGTTCGAGTACCTTGCTGAGGAATTCGCGCGTGCTCCGGTGAGCATCACGCAGCTCAATATGCGGGAATTCTGAAAAAAAGGTGAAGTCAATTCGCCTGTATGTTATCCGGTCAAATGATTCTTCGTTTCCGAACGGATCGGTAACGGTCTCCTTATAGTTCAGCTTTTCGATGTAGTGGGCTTCGATGGAGTCATCGCGAACTCGTTCGATTACGAACCCGTCAAAACTATCCGGAGTAAAAAGCTGCGTCTTCATTTTCGCGGCCAGCGCCCTAATCGTAAAGGGCCACTGAGCTTTCAACCACCGAACTCGTTTCATGATTGGGTTCCAGACAAAGGCTGCACTGCGGCGGACTCCGATTCGGAAATGGTCTTTCGAATTTCCGAAATGATGCGACTCGCAGTTTGCTCGATGGTTGCCAGGAATTCCTGCCTGTCTTCAGTCGAAATCGGACGCAGCGTCTTCGTGTATTCGCCATCGGAAAAATTCAATGCGCCGCGCACGGAATACTTGAAACCTTTTCCCGCACCCGGATCTTCGAACGCGGCTTCGAATTCGACAATCGGATACGGCACTTGCGTTTGTTTCGACCGCCAAATGATCGAGGTAATGAAGAACCCTTTTTTCTGAAGGCTTTGGTACTCTTCAGACGCGAGCAGACTTTCCCCCTTGAGGGCTACGTTCCTAACCAATGCCAATGCTTCCTGCTTTGCGAGATCCTTGCCTTGATCGTCCTCAAGGTCCAGCTCTTCGTCGTCGACTTCCCGCTTAATCGGCTCGACCTTGACGCTCGTTACATTGTCAAGCTTGAAGCCATTCAATGAACTGATCAGCGAAGTGAAGAATTGCGTCCTCTGGGCAGCAGTGGAAAATTCTGATATCTCGATGAGCTCCGTCGGGATATCGGCTTTCTTCCTGCCGTCGAGGCGATCCTTCAAGTCGCTGACGATTTCCTTTGCCTTCGCGTTTGCGGGCATCCGTACAATCGTCTTGTCGCCTTCAACGTGAAACTCGATGCCGGCCTCCTTCGGAGTGCGCTGGACTAAGCGAGTCTTCGAATAATCGATTTCGGAGTACTTGACGTTGACCACGTATTGGTCCGTCCCCTTTTGATGCGCGGTCGCCTTTTCGTCCGACGGGGAATCGGCGATGTATTCTTTCGCTATCTCCTTGATGTCTTCTATCGTCAGCGCGGCATTGAGGGTAACCGAAGTGATTTTTTCCGCGCGACCGGCGTGCTCGCGCTGGTCCAGGATAATGTTCAGGTCGTTGTAATCGTGAGTCAGCAACGACAGGCTGTCAACCAAGGTTTCCCGACTGTCTTTCGACGAATAGAAGATGCCCCTGTCCTTTGCCAATTCGAGGATCACGGCTGGGCTGATGCGCTGTCTTGATGACATCAGGACATCATAAATTTCCTTATCGGTCGCGCAGTACAGCAGCGTGTTCTTAGCCATTGTCCATCCCCAATTCAAGTTCAGAAAATTTCGTTCGCACGTCGTTGATCTGGGAAAACTGGATCGAATTCAGGCGATCCTTGATGTCAGTGCCGCCGCCGTATTCATCGACATACTGATCCTTCGCCTTACCGAAATGCGCTGCCGCACTCGGATGAGCATCCAGCGTCTTGATAAAAACGTCTGTGCCGTCCACGAGGACTTGGTAGTGCATGAGGTAGTCGATGAGGTACAGGTACTCTTCCACGGACGTTCCCCGCTGCCTGCAAAAAACGACGAAGCCCTTCCTGTTCTGTTTCTTTGGGTCCGTATATGACAGCACTATCCAAGGCGCAGTCAGCATTTCCAACGTACACGCTTTTGCGTGTTCGAGTTGCACGTTCTTCCGCCGTACCAGATGCGGATAAAAATATCGGCAATATTCCCGGTCCGGCAGGATGCTAGCACTACCGCGCATATAGGCGATTTCGTGATGCACGTTGTTCAACCAATACACGTCGCTTGGCCCGAACACGACGATTTTCGACTTGGTCGGGATATCGAGCTTCTCGTTCTTGATCTGGGTCAACAACCCATTGAAGTCCTTGTCGTATTCGCCGTCATGGTTATAGACGAATAGCAGGCCGCAAATTTCCGGCGAAATGTGGTCGTGCAAGAAATTGGTCCGGAACTCTTCGCTTTTTTCGGCGCAGCTGATCGCTCTCGCGAGGCTTTCAATCGCGGACCGAATACTGCCGGCAGTAATCGAACCCTTACCGTAACTCTTCAGGTCACAGTTCACGTAGGTTCGGGCCTGCCGATATGGTTCTTCGTAGTAGAAGACCACATCCGACGGATGCGTTTTGACCTTGTGGGTGGCTTCGTCCTCGCACGGCCAATTCAGGTTTGTCGGCCCCATTCTTTGCCAAAGGAATTCAGCGAAAATCTCTCTCGACAGCTTTTCGGCCATTTTGGCCTTGTTGATTGTTTCACCTGCCATCGTCACTCCTTAGAATTGTTCTTTTTTTGCCAGGCGCCTTGTCGACGCATTTAGTGTAGATGGCATTCATATCGCTCTATCATTGCCAATTTTATAATTTTAGCAAATCAAGCTCTCCATGCCTATGAATTAATCAGAACAGGCATGGGGATGTGCATTTGAAATCGCTCTACTTCCCTTACGGCAATGAGCGCATATCTCCTGAACAAGCGCGGCGGCATTACCGCCATACAGATGCAGCTCGGCCAGCGGACCATCGCGTACAGGGTAGCCGGTACACCTTTCACGGCAAGTGAAGTGAACGATATCGGCATCGGCAGTGCAGGCATTACGTCGTCCCTTGAAGTAGCATGTCTGCAAGTTCGGTCGTTGGGGACCATAAACCGGATTCGCCTTGCAGATAGTTTTGACACAAGGAAACGATTTTGCTCTCCGTCCCGAGGCGAACTATGTGCTGTTCGACTTCAGTTCGACCGTTCATAACATCGGTGGTGAATCCCGTTGATGAAAGTAACAATCCCGTTGTCCCGTCAGCTGCTCGTGCGATCACGTCGATCAGTGATTTTAGAGCTGTGCGACCGGGTTTCTTGCCGCTACCTGCCCAGTGCTTGACCTCGACAAGAAACGTCTTACTCCCACTAAGACCGGTACACTGAAGTTCAAGATCGAATCCGCCGTCCTTGCCCGAGCGCGTTAGCCGGGTCATGAATCCCATTTTTTCAAACACCTCGCGAAGTACACGTTCTAAATCTCGCCATTCGACATCCTTCAAGCACAACGGATTCTCAGCGATAGCAATTGCTATACCTCTCATCGCAGCACGAACAATGATTTCCAGCCCCGACGAAGCGATGGTGAGCGAATCGCTAGTATCTGGTGCGCTTACTTCGCTTAAGAAGCGTTTTAGAGTGATCCTTCCGGACGATGAAATCTGAATGCGTCCATCTGCTTCGAGTTCAAATGCTCTTTCCTTAAGGTAGCGCCAAGATCTGCCGCTTGGAGGAAATTTTCCGTGCCATTCGTATTGTAAAATCGGTCGATCAATAGGCGCAGTTACATCGACCGAAACATACGGCCCTCGCGGATCATTGTCGGGATTTTTGTATCGAGACCGATCCAATGGAGTCGTAGTTGATTTCCGTTGACTTGTCATGGTAATTAGAACTGTGCTAACTTCTTCAGCGCATCCGAAAGGCGTTCGGCGCCCTCAATGGGATTATTGTCGAATACCATCATGTACTTGAACGACGCTCCAGCTTTCGATTCCCATAATTTCCCGAGCTTCAACTTGAGTTCTGAATCGGTATTATCTCGGTCATCACCCTTAGTTTCCAAGACTACGGTTTTTCCAGATTTCATTTTTAAAATGAAATCTGGGTAGTGATTGAGGAATCCATTGATGCGGAAGCCCTTTCCTCTCGAAAGATTTCGATGCCACCATTGAACGCTTTCCAAATTTGCGATGTCGTTGATTACGCGGCCTTCAAACGTCCCAAGAGACGGGGTCAGATCCGCCATTACGACACGATCTCAGCCGTGCCGATATCCAAACTTCTGCGCAATCTCAGCGCCAATGCATCATCGCGCAGCACGTCGCTGGGGTTCCAGAGTTTCTGGACAATATCGTTGTTGTTCATTAGCTTGTATCCTGATTCAAAATGTTGATGTACGCACTGTAGGCATACACGCGGTTGCGTTTTTGGCCGGTCACTTCCTGCACCATGCCCAGCGTACCTGCCATGGCATCGAGTGCCTTGCCCACCGTTGCGGCGGTCAAGCCGGTGGTCTTGCTCAGGGTGGCAATATTCAAGATGGGGTGCGCAAACAGCGCATCGAGGATGTGCTTGGCCGACCCCGCCAAGCGACCAGTTCCGCCAGCCGTGCCTTGTCTTGCGCCAGCAACTGCGTCAGCGCCTGGGCCGTGCTGACGGCCTGATTAGCGGTGGCGGCGATGGCATCGGCAAAGAACAGCAGCCATGCTTCCCAGTTGCCGCTGATGCGTCCCTGTTGCAGGAAGCGGTAGTAGGTTACACGATGCTGTTTGAAGAACACGGAAAGATACAGCAGCGGTTCCTGCAGGATACGGGCGTCAACCAGTATCAGCGGTATCAGCATGCGACCGAGGCGGCCATTGCCATCCAGGAAGGAATGGATGGTTTCAAATTGCACATGCCCAACGTCATCAGCGCTTGATGTACTTCCGTCAGCAATCGAAAACTGACGGGCTACCCTTGCCGTATCCATTCCCCGTGAGTCCACGTTGCATAGATTCGCTGAAGTTAACATGAATGGATATCTTATTTTAACTTAAGGTCAAAAATGAAATAATGAAATCCTTATTTTATGTTGGCGCTATCAAGCCGCCTTCGGCCACAGCACTTCGCCAAAGGTTTGCAACACTGGCTCCAACTTGCCATCCAACATCGCGTCAAGACGCCGACGATGCTGGCGGCGATATCTGATTGGTCTTGCTGCGCCAGACGGTTTGCAGCATGGCCTCGGTATAGCTGTGTTGATCGAGCAATAAGCGCACTTCTTTCATACTGTGGCGGCAGCAGGACATTGTCCACCGTTTTCCTCGCCTCGACTCCCACTGCCCCCAAGAAACCAGTACACTAGTTCCTGAGCGCAACTACTTTTGTACTTGCGCCATGCCGCCTGCCGTTGCCGGGAGGCGGCCCTGCCGCAAGGCGTGTTGTCTGCCAGGACAAATGCAATGTTCTCTTCGCGCAGCCTGTCGCCTGCCTTCTATTACCTGTTCTTTTCAGGAGAACGGGAGCAGCAGCAGCGCTTTTTCAAGGAACTGCATTTCATTTCGATAGCCATCCTGACGTTTGGCCTGGTTTGCTGGCTGGTCACGTTCAGCCTGACCTTGTCGCGCGCTTCGCTCGATCATACGCAGGCGGCGCTGGGCGTGACGGGCATGCTGGTGGGGCTGCTGCTGACCGTGTATGCGAGGTCGCTGCAGGCCATCATCGCCAGCGGCAGCATCAGCGTGCTGTTCATCGCTTTCGGCTTTCGCGTGCTGATACTGGGCACGGAAGATCCCGCTTTTTGGGTGTTGCCACTGGGCGTGATGATCACCTTGACGACGGCACCCATCTTCAGCGGCATCGCGTATTACCTGGGCGTCTCGCTGGGCGTGTGGGCCATCGTTGGGCTGGGGCAGTTTCCCGTGCATGCGGGGCGTATCGACCAGCATTGGCCTGTGCTGGCCGTGACCATCAGCGTGATCATCGGCCTGGCGCTGAATATCTATTTTCTCGTCTTGCGCATCCATAACTACCGCTCCCAGCGCGAACTGGCGACGATGGCCTACAAGGATGGTTTGACCGGGCTCAACAATCGACGCATGTTTACGCAAAGCGCCCGCGTCCTGCAGCGCACGGCGCACACGCCCGCATATTTTTTAATGATCGACATCGATGACTTCAAGCAAATCAACGACGTGTACGGCCATGAGGTGGGCGACGAGGTGCTGAAAAAGATTGCCGATATCATCGCCGGGCTGTGTGGCGAGCATCTGTGCGGCCGCCTGGGCGGCGAGGAATTCGCCATCATTTACCTGGGCGAAAAGAACGCGGCCTGCGCCTTTGCCGCGCAACTGGTCGACAGCGTCGAGGCGGCTTTCGTGCCGGAACGCAAGGTGTCCGTCAGCATCGGCATGGCGGAAATGCTCAAGGAAACGGACTTGTCGCACAGCTACCGGCGTGCCGATGAATCCTTGTACCAGGCCAAGAAAAGCGGCAAGAACCGCTACGTGCTCAACGCCGCCTGACCATCGCCGTCGGGCGTGGCATCGAGCAGCGCCAACAAGGCTTGCGGCGCAATCTTCCACGGATCGCGCTGTTCGGGATCCACCTCGTACCAGCTGTCCAGAGCGCCGATCTTGAGGATGGTCAAGGGAATGTCCTTGCTCTCAAAGAACGCCAGCATGCGGCGAATCAAACGGCTCACCTTGGCGTGGTCTGCCTGGTACAACGAACTGGTATAGAAGCAGCCCTTCTCTCCCATGCGCAATCTCCTGGCCGCGCCGACACGCGATTGAAGCACGTACTTGTGCAGGAACTCGGTCACGACCTCATCGTCGACGGGAATACTGCAGGAAATGGTGACCTTGGCCATGATAACGGGGACAGTGATTCAATAGCCAAGCTTAGCAGAAAGAGTTTCATTCCTGGAATGCTAAGATCGCGGCGCGCGCATGCCGGCAACCGGGCCGGCATGGCGTCTCGACAAGGATTGCCATTGAACACCCCAGGAAAATTCACTCTTCGCATGCTGTCGCTGTGCGCTACCCTGTGCCTGCCGCTTTCCAGCATGGCACAAGCCATTTCTGCCGAAGATGCCGCCTTCGTGGCCGCCACCGTGCCCGTCTCCGTGCCATCGCCGCCGCTCAGCCTGAACGAGCATCCCGAGATCCGCGCCGACGTCTTCAAGCTGCTGGGCTATGCGCGTGGCAGCTATACGCAGGACGACACCCTGGTCGCGCTCCAGGTACTCGACAGCATGCAGTCACTGGACGACATCACGCGCACCATGCTGCCCGACGGCCGCTCGGTGCTGGCCTCCATCGATGCCGGCACGCGCGGTGCATGGCGCGCCGCCATGCTGTTCGACCCGCAACGCAAGCTGTTGGCGCTGGGCCTCGTCAATGGCCATTGTGCGCCCGCCTGCCTGCCGTCCACGCATGCCGTGCTGACACTGTTCCTGCCACCAGGCGCAGAGGACGAGATGGCCGCACCGCTGCTGGTGTGGGCGCGGCAACTGCCGCCGATGCTGGTGCAGGCTGCGCCAGAACAGCGGCAAAGCATTGCCGTGGTGGAATACATTAGCACCCGTCCCGACCTGCCCGGCTGGAAGCAGCGCGACGTGCCGCCCGGCTTTCCCGCCAGCTTGCTGCACCTGCTGCTGCCGAATGCGGAACTCAACAGCAGCTCCAGCGGCGGCAAACTCATCGCGCCGGCCGGCCTGGCCGGTTTGCCCATGCGCACGCCCACGGAAGCGGCCGAGGCCGGCGACGAGCCCATGCCCGATGCCAGCATCACCCTGCGCAGCTATGCCGATTTCCACTGGGTGCTCAACACCTACGCCAAGCTGGCCAAGGGCGCGCAAGTGAAGGGGCATGACGAGAAGGTGGTCTTCAGCGGCAGCGATGCCAGCGGCCGCTACACGGTGACCTTGCGCGAACAGGGCAAGAAAGACAGTGTGTTCATCACCGTGGCCAGCTGGAAGAAAGAATAGCTCCTACAAGTAGGCGCCACCCGAGACTTCGATACGCTGGCCATTGACCCAGCGGTTGCTGTCCGACAACAGCGACGCGATCATGGCGCCGATGTCATCCGGCTGGCCCACGCGGCCCAGCGCCGTTTGCGCGGCGATGAACTGGTTCGTCTGCGGATTGTCGCGCACGTCGCCGCCGCCGAAATCCGTGGCGATGGCGCCCGGCGCCACCGTGTTGACGGTGATGCCGCGCGCGCCCAATTCTTTGGCCAGGTAGCGCGTCATCACCTCGACCGCGCCCTTCATGGCCGCGTAGGCCGACATGCCCGGCAAGCTGAAGCGGGTCAAGCCGCTTGACAGGTTCAGGATACGCCCGCCATCGGCGATCACTGGCAGCAGAGTCTGGGTCAGGAAGTAGACGCCCTTGAAATGGATATTCATGAGCTGATCGAACATGGCCTCACTGGTATCGGCAAACGGCGCCATCAGGCCGATGCCGGCATTGTTGACCAAATAATCCAGGGTATCGCGCCCCCAGCCTTGCAAGGTGGCTTGCAGCGCCTGCGAAAAACCGTCGAACGAGGCCACGTCGCCGCAGTCGAGTTGCAAGACGGCGGCACGGCGGCCCAGTTGGCCGATTTCGGCCGCCACGGCTTCGGCTTCGCCACGCTGCGCATGGTAGGTGAGGATGACGTCGACGCCTTGCCGGGCCAGGTGCAGGGCGGCATTGCGGCCCAGGCCGCGGCTGGCGCCCGTCACCAGTGCGATTGTTTGAGTGGTTGACATGTGCATTCATTGGGTGGGTGAGGAGGCGACCAGTGTCGCGCCGCAGGCGGTCCGCGTGAATAGGCAAAACTCCACATTCCATGCCTAAAACTCCAAGCCGCTTGCCAGCCGACGAACAGGCACGCTACGATGGCTGCACAAAAAAAAGTCAGCACCGTTGCTGCTATCAGACCAGGAATGCCATGTCCACTACCCCACTGGCGGCCGCCATCGCCGCGCATACCGCAACGCGCAACACGCCGGATGGCTTTTATGCGACCGATATCGCAGCGCTGAAACTGATGCGCATAGGCGAAAAAACCCTGCCCGCCTATGCGCTGTACACGCCCGCCCTGTGCCTGGCCGTGCAAGGCGCCAAGCAAGTGATGCTGGGCGATGCGCTGTTCGATTACGGCGCCATGGAATTTTTGATTGTCAGCGTGGACTTGCCTATTCTTGGCAGGGTGACGCACGCCACGCCGGAACATCCCTTCCTCGCGCTAATCCTCGAACTCGACGTCAAGCTGTTGCAGGACGTGATCCGCCAGCTCGACGGAGAGGCTGTCGCGCCGGGCACGGCGGCGCTGGGCGTCTTCGTGGGACGGCTGGAAGAGCAGGCGGCCGATTGCCTGCTGCGGCTGGTGCAACTGCTGGGCCAGCCGCGCGCCATCGCCATGCTGGCGCCATCCATCCTGCGCGAACTGTATTACTGGCTGCTGAGCAGCCCGCAAGGCGAACAATTACGCCGCCTGGTGGCGCCCGACAGCCGCACCCTGCGCATCGCCGAAGCCATCCACCTGATGCAAGCGGATTTTGCCGCCCCCATCGGCATCGGGCGCCTGGCGGCGCTGGCCGGCATGAGCGTCTCGTCCTTCCATGCGCACTTCAAAAGCATCACGTCGCTGACGCCGCTGCAATATCAAAAACAGCTGCGTCTGCTGCAAGCGCGGCGCCTGATCGTCACGCGCGCGGCCAATGCCTCGCAAGCCGCGTATCAGGTGGGCTATGAAAGTGCCTCGCAATTCAGCCGCGAATACACGCGCATGTTCGGTACGCCCCCCAGCCGCGAACGGGTGGTGGGTGATGTCATACAGCACTGAAAGATTGCCCCCACGCATAGGCAAATGGCATTTTGCTATTTTGCAGTATGATTTCTTACTGTGCGGCTACGCCGAATCCCTACCCTGCGCATCTATTGAACTCAAGCTCAACCACGCTTGAGCAGCAACTCTGTCTAAGGAATTTTTATGTTCGGTTTTAATCTGCGCGTCGCCAAGATGGTGTGGACGGCTTTCCTCATCGCCTTTCTGCTCTTCCTCACCTACAAGGTCTCGTCGACTCTGATCGTGGTGGTCTTTGCCATTTTCTTCAGCTATCTCGTGTATCCACTGATCGGGCTGCTGGAGCGCTATGGGCCGAAGCGCCTGCCGCGCACGGCCAATATCGGCATCGTTTTCCTGGTGGTGATCTTGCTGGTGGCGATACTGGGCTCCATCTTCGGGGCGCGCATCGAGGAAGAGGCGATCAAGCTCAGCGATCAATTGCCAACACTGCTTAAAGGGAATAATTTTGCCGAGCGCATCCCCTTGCCGGAATTCATGGAACCCTTGCGCGCGCGCCTGCTGTCATTCATGCAGACACAGCTGAGCAGCGGTACCGGACAAGCCATGCCGCTGGCGAAAGAACTGGGCTTGACCGTCATGCATGCGGCCAGCAACCTGATCTATCTGGTGCTGGTGCCCGTGCTGAGCTTTTTGCTGATAAAGGAAGGGCCGGACATGCGCGACGGCTTGCTGTCCCTGCTGAACCGGCCGAACAAGAAGCTCTGGGGCGCCATCATCGATGACCTCGACATCTTGCTGTCGCGCTATGTGCGCGCCCTGCTGCTGTTGTCGATCGCCACTTTTGTGTCCTACAGCATCGCCTTTTCCCTGCTGGGCGTGCCGTACAGCCTGCTGCTGGCGGGCGCCGCCGCCTTGCTGGAATTCATCCCGTTTGCCGGCCCGCTGGCGGCCGCCGTCATCGCCGTAGTCGTGGCCGGTTTCAGCGGCTACGATCACGTGTTCTGGCTGATCGGCTTTATCGCCGCCTACCGCTTGTTCCAGGATTACGTGGTCAATCCGTACCTGATGAGCGAAGGCGTGGAAGTGAGCCCGCTGATGGTGATCGTCGGCTTGCTGGCCGGCGACCAGTTGGGGGGCGTGGTGGGCATCTTCCTGTCCGTGCCCGTGATGGCGGCCATCAAGATCGTCTTCGTGCGCGCGCGGGCGGCGCTGCAGGCGCGCCATGATGCGCATGAGAAAGCAGAACAGGCGGCCGAGGAAGCGCGCGCCCAGGCCCTGGCCGAGGCGGCGCTGCTGCAGGAACAGGGCAGCAAGGTGGCCCTGTAAGCGCAGTAATCCCTGTAAGCGCAGTAACTTAAGCAGTCACTTAGAACTCTTCCCACTCGCCGCTGTTGTCGGCGGCAGGCTTGGCTGGACGCGGCTTGGCGACGGCAACCGATGCCTGCGCCAGGCGCACTGCCGGGCGTTTCAAGGCCGTGCTGGCGGCGGCCACGACAGGCTTGCGCAAGGCAGGCTTGGCCGCTGCCGGGCCGCTGTGGGCAGCGTCGAGTTTGAAGATGCTGACCATTTCGGCCAGCGCCGCCGCCTGCTCCTGCATTGCTTCCGAAGCGGCTGCCGCCTCTTCCACCAGTGCTGCATTTTGTTGCGTCACGGTATCCATTTCCGCTACAGCTTGATTGATCTGGCCGATGCCCAGTTCCTGCTCGCGACCAGCGGCGCTGATTTCGCCCATGATGTCCGTCACGCGGCGGATGCTGGAGACGATTTCGTCCATCGTCGTGCCCGTCTGGCTGACCAGCGCGCTGCCGGCACCCACGTTCTGCACCGACGCTTCGATCAGCATCTTGATGTCCTTGGCGGCGCTGGCCGAGCGGTGCGCCAGGTTGCGCACTTCCGTGGCGACGACGGCAAAGCCACGGCCTTGCTCACCGGCGCGCGCCGCTTCCACGGCCGCGTTCAGAGCCAAAATATTCGTCTGGAAGGCGATACCATCGATCACGCCGATGATGTCGGCGATCTTTTTCGACGATTCGCTGATGGTGCCCATGGTATCGACCACTTGCGCCACCAGCGCGCCGCCCTTGACGGCCACGTCCGATGCGGAGACGGCCAGCTGGTTCGCCTGGCGCGCATTGTCTGAATTCTGCTTGACGGTCGAGGTCAGCTCTTCCAGCGAGGAGGCCGTTTCTTCCAGGCTCGACGCTTGCTGCTCCGTGCGGCTCGACAGATCCAGGTTGCCCGAGGCGATTTCATTGCTGGCCGTGGCGATGGCGCCGCTGCCGTCGCGCACGCCGCGCACGGTGGTCGACAGGCGTTCCTGCATCTTCTGCAAGCCCGTCAGCAGGGCGCCCATCTCGTCGTTGCGCGTGATGACGATGTCATTGGCCAGGTTGCCGTCGGCAATAGCACCGAAATGGCGCAGGGCCTGGTCCAGCGGGTTAAAGATGGCGCGCAGCAGCAAGATGCTGGAAATAATCGTCAGCAAGGCGCCCACTACCATGCCGATGATGGCCATGGTCACCTGGGTTTGGTAGCTGGACTGGCTCTCCGCATACATTTTGGCAGCCGAGGTGGCCTGGTATTGCGTCAGGGTTTCTGCCGCCTGGTCCAGGGTACGGTAGAGAACCGACAAGCCTGTCATCATCAGCTTGTCCGCCTGCTCGATATTGTTTTCGCGCAAAGCCTTGCTCATGGACAGCATGCCATTGTTGATATAGTCGTTGCGCTTCTTGTCCATATCGTCGGACAGGCTCTTTTCTTCCGCACTTTGCGGCAAGCCCAGATACACCTTCCAGGACTTGTTGGAAGCCTCGATGAATTGCTCGGAACGCAACAGGATATCCTTGGCATCGGCCGCATCCGGGTGCACCATCACGCGGTCCATCGTGAAGCGGGCGCGGCCCAGGGCGATTTGCGATTCGCCGATCGCCTGCGTCGACGCCAGCTGGTTGCTGTAGACCTCGTTGAGGCTGTTGTTGGCCGATTTCAGGCTGATGATGCTCATCACGCCCAGCAAGGCGATCAGCAAGCCCAGCACACTCATGGTGGCAATCAGGCGCATTTTTATTGTTATATTCGACAGCATGCAATTTTCCTTGGTAAGGGCGCAACCATGCCTGGGCATGCCGGACGGATGACGGCAAGCGCCAGATGGGCGGGGCAGTTCTTCATTGTTCAGGACAAAATTAGGTCGATGGAGCGTGACTGGCGGCTGGGGGAAGGCGGCCGGCTCATCATCGTCAGGAGTGAAATACAGGGCAACAGGGTTGAGGTTTCCTGTACTTTTAATTTCCTGATTGCAAGATACAGGGAAAGATTACCAGTAGCAACATCCAACAGGAATTTTCACGCTTTGTAACAAGCGGATGATGTTTTTTGCGCAGAACTGGCATTCCGCAATCGTGCGCGGTCGCGCCGGCATGCCAATATGTTAATCAGCAAGTTAATACATGGTTTCTTCGATGAGCTGGCCATCGTCGCGGAAAGACTGAAACCGGCCCGTTTTATTGCCCATGTTGTAGGCGCCGATCTGCTTCGGTTTGCCGTTCTGGAAATGTTCGATGTTGACGCCATGCAGCACGCCTTTGTGCCAGTTGCGGTGAAATTGCGGCACTTCGCCATCGGGATAAAACAGGGTTTCCGCACCATCGCGCTTGCCGTCGGCAAAGCTGCCCTGGTAACGCCGCTTGCCATCCGGATAAAAACTTTCCATCGTGCCATCGAGCACGCCCAGGCGGTAATGCTCGACCAGTTCCAGCTGGCCGTTGGCCGCATATTGCTCCAGCTTGCCATCTGGCTTGCCGTCGAGCATGGTCAGCACTTGCCAGCCGCCATCCGGCGTCGCCTTCTTCCACGGCCCCTGCTTCACGTCATCGACGTAGTTGCCGCCACCGCCAGGTTCGACCCACTGGCCCTGCTTCTTGCCATTCACATAGTTGCCTTGCCATTGCAGCACGCCATCGATGCGACGCTCGCTGGGACCGTTCAAACGGTCTTTCACAAAATGGTCGTAGCCGGTGAAGCTGTGCATGTCCGCTGCGCGCCATTCTGCCACGCCCGGGCTTACTTCCCAACGCCCAGTGCGCTGGCCCCGCTGCATCATGCCGGTGGTGGTGTCGTCACCGCTTTCATATATCCATGGCCCCTCGGCCCTGTCGTCGACATACGCGCCAGACGAGCGGATGGTGTTCGGCTCCTCGAAGTGCCATACGCCGGTGCGCTTGCCCTGCACATACTGGCCACGGGCAAACACGCTGCCCACGCAGCAATTCACGTCGTATTCGATAAATACGCCATCCTGGCTGGCGGCAAAGCGCTGCGGCTGCGTTTCCCAGGTGATCCACTTGACGTGGTAGCTGGGCGCGCGGCCCCCTTCCCAGCCCTTGCCCAGCAGATACGTGACGGTCAGAGCATGGCCATCCTTTTCCTGGAAGGTTTTTTTATAGGCAAACGCGGGCGCTTCCGCCGGTTTGCCCGGCAGTAACTCGCCGTCGATATTGAAATAGCCGACCAGGGTGCCGTGCGCATGCTCGATGGCGTCGAATTCGGCCACGCCCGAAGGCGCGTAAGCGATGCTGTAATCGATCAGTTGCAGGGACGCCAGCGCCGCGTGTACCCGCGCTTCATCCATGACCTTGGCACCGTGCACGATGGCGTCCAGCGCCGGTTGCAAGGTGGCCACCTTGAACATCCTGCCGCCGCTGCGCTCGTAGCGGTAGGCATGCAAGCCGTACTGACCATCGTTGCGGCTGAGCACGAACGTGGTCTCGCCTTCGCTGTCGAGGTCCAGCTGGAACACGGCTTCGATGCTGGCCTTGCCGTACTGGTCCAGGTTCATGCGTTTTTCGCTACCCTCGTTGCACTGGCAGTAGTAGCCGTTGACTTCGCCATTTTCCCGCAGGAAAGCCAGCACCACGCCGCCGTCGCGGCGCTCGATGGCGCTGGCGGTGGCCATGGGCGCGCCTTCATAAAAACGCGGCGCCGCCTGCGCCGGGGCCAGGCTGCCCAGCGCCAGCAGCGCCACCATCGTACTCATCCAAAATGTTTTCCGCATGCCAACTCCACTACCCAAAAGTGCCATTATGCATGGCCATTCAGGCAGTCCCGGACACCCCAGGACGCTGGCGCCACAGGGGCCGCTGCACCGTCTGCGCCAGCAGCACGCCCAGCAGCGAGATGCCGCCGCCGACCAGGTGATATATATGCATGCTTTCGTGCAGCCAGACGATGGCCAGCAAGGCCGTCAGCAGGGGCAGCAGGTTGACGTAGATGCTGCAGCGGTTCGGCCCCAGCAGTTTGACGCCTTCGATCCACAGGTAGGACAGCACGATGGACGAGCCGATGCCCGCATAGCCGATCAGGGGCAAGGTGGTGGCGTCCAGCCGGGCGCTGCCGGCTGGCAGCAGCAGGAACAGCGGCAGCATGCACGCCAGGGCCGCCAGCGCCTGGCAATAAATGGCTTGCCAGGCAGGAATGGACAGACGCCAGCGGCGCAGCAGCACGCCATACAAAGCGAAGATCAGGCAGGCCAGCAGCATCAGCGCGTCGCCCGCATGCACGCCCTGCTGCAACAGGGCCAGCATATCGCCGCGCCCTACCAGGTACAGCAAGCCGCCAAACGACAGCACGCCGCCGGCCGCCATGCCCACCGTCAGGCGCTCGCCCAGCAGCAACACGCTGAGCAGGGCCGTCATCAGCGGCGCCAGCGCCGTGACGATGGCCATATTCGTCGCCGTCGTCGATTCGGCGGCGCGGTAGGACAGGCTCTGGAATAGCGCCATCGACATCACGCCACACAGCGCCAGCTGCCACCACTGGCGCCGGATGGCGGCGCGGTTGCGCCACAGGGGGAGAATGATAAACGGCGTCATCACCAGCAAGACCAGCACCAGACGATAAAAGGTGATGGCCGTGGGGGCGATGCTGGACGCGGCCAGCTTCGAGACGACGACGTTGCCGGCCCACAGCAGCATGGCCAGAAACGGATACAGATAGGCGCGCACAGGCATGCGAGGCTCCATAAAACATTGCGGGGGAACCATCATGCCGCAGGCGCGCTGCGCTTTCTCGCGCTAAGATGCCTGTACCTATCGCAAAACTGACCCTGTTTTTATGGATTGCACCTCCGCCGCCTTTCAGGAATTGCTGCCCGTCACGGCGCGCGCCATGGCGCTGGCCGTCGACTATGTGCATGGCCACGTGATTTCCGTGCACCGCCACACGCATGCGCAATTGCTGTATGCCATCGAGGGCGTGATGACCATCGAGGCGCAGGGCGGGCGCTGGGTGGTGCCACCCACGCGCGGCGTATGGCTGCAGCCCGGCATCGCGCACCAGGTGCGCATGAGCGGCGCGGTGAAAATGCGCACCGTCTTCATCGATTGCGCCAGCTCGCCATTGCTGCCGCGCCACAGCTGCGTGCTTGACATCAGCCCCCTGCTGCGGCAACTGATCGTGGCAGCCGTCGACATCGCGCCCGATTTTACGGAAGGCAGCCGCGACTGGCATCTGCTGCAATTGCTGTTGCACGAGCTAAACAGCCTGCCCGTGCTGCCCCTGCATCTGCCGCTGCCCTTTGACGCGCGCCTGCGCGGCATCTGCGCGCGGCTGATGGCACAACCGGGAGAGCAAGTGACGGTGGCGCACTGGGCGCAGGAACTGGCGATCACCGAGCGCAGCCTGCACCGTTTGTTCCAGAAACAGACGGGCATGCGCTTTGGCCAGTGGCGCCAGCAGGCCCGTTTGCTGCGGGCGCTGGAACAATTGGCGCACGGCAGCAAGGTCATCGACGTGGCCATGGAGAATGGCTACACCAGCCCGAGTGCGTTTACTGCCATGTTCAAGAAACATTTCGGCACCACGCCCACCGCGTTTTACCAGGCAAAAGTCATCGCGGCGTAAAAAAAATGCTGCTATGCATCAATAATCATGGGCGATAGCCGCCGCTCTTGTTATCATCGCAAGCCTTATCGCACCGCGCCCATCCTGGCAGCGGTGCTGACCTCAGCCTACATCACCATGACACAGAATTTCTTCCAGACTTTTATCCTGCTCTTGCTCGTCACCGACCCGTTCGGCAACGTTTCCCTGTTCGTCAATGCCCTGAAACGGGTACCGGTCGAGCGGCGCTGGAAAGTCGTGGTGCGCGAGTGCATGATCGCCTTCGGCATCTTGCTGCTGTTTATGTTCTTCGGCCGCCATTTCCTGAACGCCTTGCAATTATCGGAAGTGGCGCTGCGCATCGGCGGCGGCGTAATCCTGTTCCTGATCGCCATGCGCATGGTGTTTCCACAACCCAACGCGGGCAATAGCGACCACGAGATGGGCGGCGAACCGTTCATCGTGCCGCTGGCCATCCCCGCACTGGCCGGCCCGTCGGCACTGGCCACCGTGCTGCTGTTTTCCTCGCACGAAGTCAATGAAGTGATCGCCCACGTGGCGGGCTTGACGGCCGTGGCCGTCGTCTGGCTGGCCGTCTTCCTGTGCGCCGAACGCTTGCAGCGGGCGCTCGGTCCAAGGGTCATGACGGCGTTCGAGCGCCTGATGGGCTTGATCCTGACGGCGATGGCCATTGAAATGTTGCTGGCCGGCATACGCGCATTTTTGAAGTCTGTATAAAATAGCCTTTCATTCATACACGGAGGTTTGTCCATGAGCCGTTGCGCCCACCTTTGCCTGATGGCCGACTACAACCAGTGGATGAATGCCAAGGTCTATGCGGCGGCGGCCAGCCTGCCACCCGGCGAGCTGCAGCGCGAGCGGGGCGCCTTTTTCGGCTCCCTGCTGGCCACCCTGAACCACGTGATGGTGGGCGACACCCTCTGGCTGCAGCGCTACGCCAGGCACCCGGCCGGCTTCCCCCTGCTCGACCCCATCCGCGCCATTACGCCGCCCGCCTCGCTCACGCACCCGCTGTTCGCGGCCGAGGATTTTGCCGCCATGCACGCGCACCGGCTGTGGCTGGACCAGCTCATCATCGACTGGGCCGCCTCCATCCGCGAAGAAGACCTCGATCATTTGCTGGACTACCGCAACAGCAAGGGGCCGAACCGGCGCGAGTTTTTCAGCCTGCTCATGCATTTCTTCAATCACCAGACGCACCACCGGGGCCAGGCCAGCACCCTGCTGTCGCAAGCGGGCGCGGACATCGGCGATACGGATCTACTGTTTCGCATCCCCAACCATATCGAGGACTGAGGGCAGGCGGTAGCGCCATGCCTTGAGCAGGATCACCCCCAGCGCCAAGGCACCCAGCAGCGCGCCGCAGGCCAGCGCCCCCCGCATGCCGTAGGACTCGATGGCCATGCCACCGGCCAGCGCGCCCAGCGTCACGCCCAGGTTGATGGCGGCGATATACACGCCGATGGCGAACGCGGGCGCCTCGCGCGCTTCGCTGCTGAGCCACACTTGCGTCACGATCAGCCCGCTCGTATGCGCGGCGCCCCAGAACAGCAGCAACACGGCCAGGGCCACCCAGCCGATATCGCCGCCCGCATACTCATACAACAGCCAGTACGCCAGCCCCAGCAGCACAGGCTGCAGCACCACCGTGCGCAGCACGTGCGTGCCCAGCTGGCGCCCGGCAAACAGATTACCGGCCACGCCGCCCACGCCAAACACCACCAGCGCCAGCCCCGTCTGGTGCGCCGACAAGCCCGCCACCTGCTGCAGATACGCGGCCGCATACGCATACACGGCAAACATGGCGGCAAACACCAGCACGGCGGCGGCAATGGTGAACCACAGGGCGGGTTTGCGCAGCACGGCCAATTGACGGCCATACGCCATCGGCGCCTCCTGCTGCGTGTCCGGCAGGAACAGGTATAGCCCCAGCGCCGCCAGCGCATTCACCAGTGCGCAGGCAAGGAACGATGCCTCATAGCCATACTGGGCGGCGATCCAGGTGGTGAGCGGAATGCCCAGCACCATGCCCATGCTGGTGCCCGTAAACGCATGCGCGCCGGCCCGCGCCGCTTGCTGCGGCGGATACAGGGCGGCGGCGGCCACCATGGCCAGCGAGAAATACACGGGGTGAAACAGCGCCGGCACCATGCGCAGCGCCAGTAGCCACCCGAAGCGCGGTGCATACGCCGAGGCCACGCTGGCCAGGGCGAAGACCAGCAGGGAGACGACCAGCACGCGCTTGCGGCGCCAGCGCGTGGCCAGCAGCACGAGGAAGGGGCCGCCCACGGCGATCACCAGGGCGAACAGGCTCACCAATGAGCCCGCCTGCGCCGCCGTCACACCATAGCGCTGCATAATCATCGGCAAGATGCCCACCACGCCAAACTCGATGCAATACACGCCGAACAGGCCCAGCGCGAGAAAGACGATCGGGTGCGTGCGTCTCATTGCCCTTGCTCCGCACCATACACAGCCTGGCACAGTTCCGTGACAAACGGTCCCGCCATGCCTTCCAATGCCGTATTCGTGAACGCCACCACGGACAGTTCGCGGGCCGGGTCAACAAACCACGAGTGGCCATACGTGCCGCCCATGCGCCACGTGCCCGCCGCTTCCGGCGTGGCGGCCAGTTGCGGATCGGTCAAGACGGTAAAACCCAGGCCAAAACCACGGCCCGGCCAGAACGGCAAGTCAACGCCTCCCGTCTGGCTTTCGCCCATCTGGCGTGCCAGCGCAGGCGGCAACAGCGGTGCGCCGCCCTGGCGCAAGGTTTCCAGCAAGCGCATGAAGTCGGGCGCCGAGCCGAGCATGCCGGCGCCGCCGGACGGGTAGGCGTGCGCGTCGAGCGCGCGCGCCGGCGACAAGCTAAAACCTGCCATGCCATCGAGAAACGGCAGATGGTCTTCCCCCGCATCGAGCAAACGCCGCGGCCGGGCTTCGCCCGCTGCGCGGTCCGCATACGCCACGGCCAGGCGCGCCGGCTCCGTGCTGATAAAACCCGTGTCGCGCATGGCCAGCGGCGCCGTCACCAGCTGTGCCACGGCGTGCGCCAGCGGCAAACCAGTCACCGCTTCGATCACGCCGCCCAGCACGTCGGTGGCGATCGAATACGCCCAGCGCGTGCCTGGCGCATACGCCAGCGGCGCGGTGGCCAGGCGGCGCAGGTTGTCTTCCAAAGAAGTACGGGACGCATCCATGCCGTCCGACACGCCAGCCTGCGCATACGCGCCGCCCGGCGGCTGGAAGAAGCCGTAGTCGAGCCCGGCCGTGTGCGTGAGCAAGTGGCGCACGGTCATCGCCGCCACGCTGCCATCCGGCTGGCGCGGTGCAAAATATGGCAGCCAGCGCGCCACCAGGTCGTCCAGGCCCAGGCGGCCTTGCCCCACCAGCGCCAGCGCGGCCGTAGAGACGATGGGTTTGCTGACGGACGCCAGGCGGAAGACGGCGTCTTCAACCATGGGCGTGCCCGCCTCGCGGTCCAGGTAGCCGGCCGCGCGGCGATAGATTTCCTGGCCACGCTGGCGCACCAGCACCACGGCGCCCACCAGGCGCTGCTGCTGCAAGACGGCATCGAGCAAGGGATCGATGCGGGCGGACAAGGCCGCGGAAGAGAAGTTGTACATCATGGCGTCACCTTTCAAATGATCGAACTGCCAAGGTAAAGCAGGCGCGATCAAAGAAAAACAGGCTATAGTTTCTGTCTGTGCGGACGTTGGTATCCGCAATCAATGATGACAAGGGACGACATGGATAACCTGGCGGGATTCACGGCCTTCGTGCAGGCGGCGGAAACGCGCAGTTTTGTGGCGGCGGGCCGGGTGCTGGGCATTTCCGCCTCGGCCATCGGCAAGAGCATCGCGCGGCTGGAAGAGCGGCTGGGCGTGCGCCTGTTTCACCGCAGCACGCGCAGCATCGCACTGACCAGCGAAGGCACGGTGTTTCTCGAACGCTGCCGGCGCATCCTGGGCGAGATCGAAGCAGCCGAGCTGGAGTTATCCAACAGCAAGAGCGCACCGCAAGGCCGGCTGCGCGTCAGCCTGCCGCAGGTGGGCAGCTTGCTCAATCCCGTGCTGGCGGCCTTTGCGCGCGCCTATCCGCAAGTGGAACTCGATCTCGATTTCAGCGACCGCCGGGTCGACGTGATCGAGGAAGGCTACGACGCCGTCGTGCGCGCGGGAGAGAGCGCCGACAGCCGCCTGATGAGCCGCCAGCTGGGCCAGTTCCAGCTGCAGCTGGTGGCCGCGCCCGCCTATCTGGCACAGCACGGCACACCCCTGCTGCCGGCAGATCTGTTGCGCCATACTTGCCTGCTGTACAAATTTCCCAGCAGCGGCAAGGTCGAGGCCTGGCCCCTGCCCGAATGGCCCGCCCTGCACGCGGCGGGCTTGCCAGCACTACTGAACTGCAACAATGTCGAGACCCTGCTGCACTTTGCCGAAAACGGCCTGGGCATCGCCGCCCTGCCCGACTTTGCCGTGCGCGCGGCACTCGACGCGGGCCGCTTGCACAGCCTGCTGGATGCGCACCACCAGCACGACGGCGCCTTGCGCATCCTGTGGCCCAGCAGCCGCCACCTGACGCCGAAACTGCGCGCCTTCATCGATTTCCTGGCCGTCCACGTGTTTCCCCAGCGTTGATGTTTCCTCCTGACGCCGTGCTCGTTGTTTCCATGCGACAACTTATTTAATTTACTACCAATTTTCATACTTTTCGGGGACTTGATACAAGTTTTTGTATTGCAGTGCGAAATTTTGAGGAACAATTACAGGCTGGCCGCCCTTACGTATAAACCCGTAGTCCAGGCTTGTCGACGTTTTCTCTCACTTCCGCAATACGAAAGCAATCATGTCACTCACACAATTCAAAATCGGCACCCGGCTCGGAATCGGGTTTGCTGTCGTCCTCGGTCTGCTGGTGGCCGTCTTGCTCGTCGGCCTGTACTCCATGGGCCAACTGAGCGCACGCACCCACGACATCGTGGCCGACAAGAACGTCAAGATGGCTGCGGCCAACACCATGAGCGACAACGTGCGCAACATTACCCTGGCGATCACCAGCGTGGTGGTGGCGCCGACGGAAGTGCTGGTACAGACGGAACTGGCGAAAATCGGCGAAGCGCGCAAGAAATACGGCGCCGCCAAGGAAACCTTGCAAAAGAGAATCTCGACGGACAAGGAAACGGCGCTGATGGCCGAGCTGGACGCAGCCCTGAAATCGGGCGCACCGCTGAACAACAAAGTCATCGAGCTGCGCAATGCGGGCCAGACGGAAGAGGCGATCGCCTTTTTGACGCAGCAGGCGGCACCCAGCCTGAAGATCGTGCTGGGCGCGCTCGACAGCCTGGTCGCGTATGAAGCGCAGCAGGCAGCGCAGGCGGCGACGGACGCCGAAACGCTGAGCGCCAGCGCGCGCGCCTACATGATTATCCTGGGCAGCGTGGCCGTGTTGCTGGGCGCTTTTGTTGCCTGGATCATCACGCGTTCGATCACCCAGCCCATCAATGCGGCGGTCAGCGTGGCCGAAACCGTGGCCTCCGGCGACTTGTCTTCGCACATCGTCGTCAATTCCAGCGATGAAACGGGACGCCTGTTGGGCGCCCTGAAAGCCATGAACACCAGTCTGCTGGGCGTGGTGGCGCAAGTGCGCCATGGCACGGAGGCGATCTCCACGGCATCGAGCGAAATTGCCGCCGGCAACCTCGACCTGTCTTCCCGCACGGAAGAGCAAGCCAGTTCGCTGGAAGAAACGGCGTCGGCCATGGAAGAACTGACTTCCACCGTGAAACAGAACGCGGACAATGCGCGCCAGGCGAATCAACTGGCGAAAAGCGCGTCGGAAGTGGCCGTGCGCGGCGGCAGCATCGTCTCGCAAGTGGTCGACACCATGGGCACCATCAACGCCTCGTCGAAGAAAATCGTCGACATCATCGGCGTCATCGATGGCATCGCCTTCCAGACGAATATCCTGGCCTTGAATGCGGCCGTGGAAGCGGCGCGCGCAGGCGAACAGGGCCGTGGCTTCGCCGTGGTGGCAACAGAGGTGCGCAACCTGGCGCACCGTTCGGCCTCGGCCGCCAAGGAAATCAAGGAACTGATCGCCGCCTCGGTGGCCAACGTGGACACAGGTTCGCGCCTCGTCAATGAAGCGGGCCAGACCATGGGCGACATCGTCGACAGCATCGTGCGCGTGACCGACATCATGGGCGAAATCACTTCCGCCACGCACGAGCAAACCATCGGCATCGAGCAGATCAACATGGCCATTGCCCAGATGGATGAAGTGACGCAGCAAAACGCGGCCCTGGTGGAAGAAGCGGCAGCCGCCTCGCAAAGCATGCAGGAACAGGCGGGCGAGCTGGCGCACGTAGTGGGCTTCTTCAAAACCGGCAACCATGTCGCCAGCGCAGCCAGGCTGACGCCAGTGCGCACGGCACCGGTAGCGGCAGCGCCCGCCATCGCACGCCCAGCGGCCAAGCCCGCACCCGCGCGCCAGGCCGTGGCGGCTGCACCGGCACGCCGCAGCAACGCTGGCGCCGAAAGCGAATGGGAAGAGTTTTAAGTAATAGCAGCAAGCGCCAGACGTGTAAGCCAGGCAGGAAGTTGCTGCCTGGCTTTTTTTCGTCCGCAATCGCCACTTTTTTTGCGGCAAAGCCCGCGCAATAGGCGAAAGTGCAAAACACGCGCCGCGCATACGCTTTACAATCCTCGCTCGCTTTACAAAATATTGGTCATCATGAATCAGGCAGAACAGCAGCGCCTCCTGGCTATCCTGGAGTATTGGCACAAGATCGAATTCTTTATCCCGTTTGACCTGAATCAAATCACGGACGTTGAAGACCCGTCCACCGTGCGTCTCCTGCACCGCGAACAGCTGGCGCAATTGCCGCTGCAGTTCGCCACGCAATGGCAAGTCCCATCCGACCGCGAGATCGACGGCTTCTCACTGTTCCTCGGCGTGTTCGACAAGGCGGAAATCAACAAGGCTTGTCCGCCGGCCAACGGCCCGGAAAACATCGCCGACACAGAAAAAACAGAGCTGCTGGGACGCTCGTGCTTTGCCCGCCTGAATCTCAATGCGCTGGGCGAGCCGCAGTTCGATCCCGTGTCCGTGTCGACGTTGCCGTGGGCGCTGGGCCGCGCGCGCACGCCGGACTGGTCGGGCCTGAGCCTGGACGCCTTCAGCGACAGCCAGCTGGCGCTGCAAGACAGCTTGCGCAATTTCGCAGCAAGCCGTGTCCCGCAGCAAGTGACGGACGAGGCGGGCAATGTCTCGGTGCCCCTGTCCGGCATGGAAATCGCGGCCCTGGCCGACCTGCTGCGCGACTGGGCCGGTTTCCACCCGTCCGCAGGCCAGCCGCTGGCCGTGCTCGAATTGCGCACGCGCAAGAAACGCGCCGCCGTGGCGGAAGGCGACCTGGCTGAGGCCAGCCAGAACCGCAGCCTGGACTTCGGCGACGCGGTGGAACCATCGATCGATATCCTCAACAGTTTTTACCTCGACGACCTGGAACAGATCATCCGCGCCTTGCGCGGCGGCAAGCTGCCAGCCACCGTCGCTGCCTACCTGACGCCGCTGGCGCAGGATGAGCGCATCGACCTGTACAGCCCGGCAGGACGCCAGGCGCTGGCCGCCATGCTCAATCCGGGCAATATGAACCGCGGACACTGGCTGGAAGACGCCAGCTACGCCATGAGCCTGATGCAGCAGTTCGCCATCCATGGCGCGCGCACGGGCTTGAGCGAACGCGGCATCTTTTCCGTCAACGGCCCGCCCGGCACGGGCAAGACGACCTTGTTGCGCGAATTATTCGCCGACAACATCGTGCGCCGCGCCAGCGTGCTGTCCTGCCTGGACCGCGCCGGCGACGCCTTCATCAGCAAGGTCGCCGTGGCCTTCGAAGGCGTGCGCGACCCCATCACCATCGCCCGCTTGCGCCCCGAACTGACAGGCTTTGAAATGGTCGTCGCCTCGTCGAACAATGCGGCGGTGGAAAACATTTCCGGCGACTTGCCGAAACCGAAACAGCTGGGCAAGGAATGGGCGCGCACGCGTTACTTTGAAAGCGTCGCGCGCCGGGTCGTGGCCGACGGCAATGGCGCCAACCGCGCTCTGGCCGAACAAGAGGCGCCATGGGGCTTGATGTCCTGTGCGCTGGGCAATAGCGCCAACCGCCGCCGCTTCGTCAGCAATTTTTATGATGACGACTGGGATAAAACCACGGCGCGCAAGACGCCGAACGCACAAAATATCCGCCAATGGCTGGCCAGCTACCAGGGCGTCAGCTTCGCCCAGGCCGCGCGCGAGTTTCGCGAAACGGAACACGTGGTGGAAAAGACCCTGGCCGAGCACGCCCAGTACGCAGCCCTGTGGCAAGCCGTGGGCACCTGCACGGAAGCCGACTTCATGCAGGCCAGCCAGCAGGCGCTGATTACTGCCGAGCAAGAAATGGATGCGGCGAATGGCGCCCTGTCCGGCGCGCTGGCGCAGCAGGACACCCTGCTCGCCAGCAAGAAGGAATTGCTGGAAGAGGAACGCCTGGTAGCGCTGACGCAGCCCGGCTTTTTCGCCCGCCTGTTCCGCACGGCCCCGGCGCGTGCCTACAAAGATGCCGTCATCGCCAATGCCGAGGCGCAGCGCCAGGCCGCGCGCGACGTGTCCGCCATCAAGCTGCTGCTGAAAGGCGAGCTGGAACCGCGCTGCGAGCGCGCCCGCAACAGCCTGCACATCGCCCTGCGCACGGCGCAGTCGCGCCAGCGCGAATGGGATGACAGCACGGAACTGCTGCGCCGCGCGCGCATGCGTTTCCCCACCATCATCGCCCCGGCCACCCTGGACGAGCTGGACGGCGACGCACTGCAAATTGGCGGCCTGTGGCATGAACCGGCGCTGGCGCGCCTGCGCTCGCGCCTGTTCGCCAAGGCCCTGGCCCTGCATGAAGCGTGGCTGGCGGAAGTGGCGAAGAAAGGCGGGCCCGGCTTTGGCGGCAACTTGCTGGCCGTATCGAAATTGCTGAAAAACAAGCGCGCCTACGACCAGTCGCACATCGCCATGGTCTGGCACAGCCTGTTCATGGTGGTGCCCGTCGTGTCGACCACGTTCGCCTCGTTCGCGCGCCAGTTCCGGGGCATGGGTCCGGAATCGCTGGGCTGGCTGTTCATCGATGAAGCGGGCCAGGCCGTGCCGCAAGCGGCGCTGGGCAGCCTGTGGCGCGCAAAACGTGCTGTCGTCGTGGGCGACCCGCTGCAGATCGAACCCGTGTTCACGGTGCCTGGCCGCCTCGTGCAAACCTTGTCAGCCCTGTCGCCGCATACGCAGAATGGCAGTTACGCGCCGACAAGCGTTTCCGTGCAGACACTGGCCGACAAGGCCAACCGTTATGGCGCGCATGTCGGCGCCGGCAGCGCCCAGCCGCTGTGGATAGGCAGCCCCTTGCGCGTGCACCGCCGCTGCGTGGAGCCGATGTTTTCGCTGGCCAACAGCATCGCCTACGAAGACAAGATGGTCTACGGTTTGAGCGAACGCACGCCGCCGGCCGGCGCGCGCGGCCTGACGCGTGGCCCCAGCCGCTGGATCGACGCTCTTGGCCCCGTCAGCTACAAGCAGGTGGTGCCCGTGCAGCTCGATTTCGTGCTGGAAGTGCTGCTGAAACTGTATCGCCGCGACGGCAAATTGCCAGACATGTATGTGATTACGCCGTTCAAGGCGGTGCGCAACGAATTGCGCTCGCGCATCGTCGACCTGGACTGGGACCGCCGCCTCGGCTACGGCAAGGCACCGACGGCGCGCGAATTGCGCCAATGGAGCAGCCAGATGGTGGGCACCGTGCACACCTTCCAGGGCAAGGAACAAAGCGTGGTGATGCTGGTCCTGGGCGCCGACGACAGCACGGCCGGTGCCGCGCAATGGGCGGCGGCCACGCCGAACCTGCTCAACGTGGCCCTGACGCGCGCGCAACACTTTGTGTACATCGTCGGTAACCCCTTGCTGTGGGGACAGTTGCCGCACTTTGCACCCGCCTGCGCGCAGTTGCCGCATACGGGCATGCATGAGTTTTTGGTGGAGATGGGTTAAACGGGGAAGGTCAGGGTAAACGTCGTGGCGGCCGCGTCGGATGCGACCGTCGCGCTGCCGCCGTGCAATTGCATGATGGCCGTGACGATGGCCAGCCCTAATCCTGTAGAAGCGGCCGAGTCGCTGCGGGCCGGGTCGGCGCGGTAAAAGCGCTCGAACAGGTGCGGCAAGTGGCGCGCAGGGATGGCCGTCCCCAGATTGGTGACGCTGAGTTCCATGCCCTCGCCCGTTTGATGCGAGCGCAACAGAATCGTGCTGCCCGGCGCCGCGTGACGTATCGCGTTCGACAGCAAATTGCCCAGCGCGCGGCGCAGCAGTTGCGGCTCGGCCATCACCGTGCCGCTGCCGTGGCAAGCCAGCGCCAGCCCCCGTTCTTCGGCCAGGCCTTCAAAGAAATCGGCCAGGCGCAAAAATTCATCGTGCACGGACAACGCCTGCTTGATCAGGACCATCTCGTCCTGTTGCGCCCTCGCCAAAAACAGCATGCTGTCAATCATGCGCGACAGCCGTTCCAGCTCTTCCACATTCGACGACACCAGCTGTTCATACTCGTGCGCACTGCGGGGGCGGGCCAGCATGACCTGGCTTTGCCCCAGCAGATTGGTGACGGGCGTGCGGAATTCATGCGCCAGATCGGCGGAAAACTGCGACAGCCGCGCATAGCCTTCCTGCAGCCGCGCCAACATGGCGTTCAAGGCCTGGATCAGGGGCAGCAATTCCGTGGGCGCATCGCGCGCCTCCAGTTGCTGCTCCAGCTTGCCGGGCCGCACCAAGGCCGCATGCGCGGCGATATTGCGCAGCGGACGCAATCCCCGCAGCAGCATCACGCTGGCCAGCAAGGCCGCCACCAGCGCGCTGATGGCAACCGACACGACGATCTGCCAGCGGTAGGCGGCAAACATGGCCGTGCGGTCGCCATAGACGCGTGCCACGGAAATGTCGGCCATCTGCGCCGGGTCGCCGATGCGCGCGCTGGCCGCCACGACCCTGGCCGGATAGCCGTCGCGGCTGGTCCAGCTGGCGATGTCGCTGGCCGTGACGGGCGCATCGACGGCCACGGGAACAGCATGCGCCACCGTTTCGCCATGCGGATTGACATCGATCAAACGCGTGCCATCGGCGCGCACGATGCGCACCAGCGAGTTTTCTTGCCCGCTCATGGTGTCGCGAAAATATTGGGGCCGCTCGCGGATGATGTCGAGCGTGCCCGCATTGCCCAGCAGCTGCTGGATTTGCCGCAATTTCCCCAGCAATAAAATATCGTCACGGCGCTCGATTTCCGCCACAAAAGAGCGGTACAGATGCATGCCCAACCCGGCCGACACGAGCGCCACGATCAGCACGAAGACGAGCGTGACGCGCAGGGTCAGCGAGCGGCGCAATGGTGCCAGCTTCATGCGCTGGCGCCGCTGTCTGGAGCGGATGGCGCGCGCAATTCGCAGACATAGCCCATGCCCCGCAAGGTGTGGATCAGCTTGGGTTCGAACGGGTCGTCGAGCTTGCTGCGCAGACGGCGGATGGCCGCGTCGATGACGTTGGTATCGCTCTCGAAATTGATGTCCCACACTTGCGAAGCGATGATGGAACGCGACAAGACCTCGCCCTGGCGCCGCGCCAGTAAATGCAGCAAGCCGAATTCCTTCGCAGTCAGGGTGATGCGCTGGCCTTGCCGGCTGACCTTGCGTTTCATTACGTCGATTTCCATGTCGCCGATGCGGATCACGTCATCTTCACGCGGCGGCCCGCGCCGCAGCAGGGTGCGGATGCGCGCCACCAGTTCGGCAAAGGCAAACGGTTTCACCAGGTAATCGTCGGCGCCCAGTTCCAGTCCTTTCACACGGTCTTGCACCTCGTCGCGCGCCGTGAGGAAAATCACGGGCACGTCCGCGCCGCCTTCCTGCAAACGCAGCGCGCGCAGCACTTGCCAGCCGTCCATGATGGGCAGCATGACGTCGAGCACGATGAGATCGGGCGCTTCCGTGCAGGCCATGTGCAGGCCGTCGCGGCCGTTGCGCGCCAGGCTCACCGTAAAGCCGGACTCGGCCAGGCCACGCAGCAAATAGTCGCCCGTCTTCGGTTCGTCTTCAATCACGAGGATGCGCATGGCCGCTTTCTAAGGGGAATATAAAACCATTTTACGCCCGGAGACGGGGCGCGCGGATGATAAAAATGTCATGCGGCGATCATCTTCTCGTAGGGCAACACTGGCCATACTGGCGTCACTTTATTCAACGGACCGCCCCATGAAAACCCTGTTACTCGGCAGTACCCTGCTGTGCCTGCTGGCCAGCCCCGCCCACGCCCAGCTGCGCAAGGTCGATGATCTTTCTCTGGCAGCGGCCAACAAGCTGGCCGATGCGGCCATGGCCGCGTGCCAGGCGCAAGGACGGCACATCGTCGTCACCGTACTGGACCGTGGCGGCAATGTCGTGGCCGTGCAGCGCGCCGATGGCGTCGGGCCGCACAACACGGAGGCCAGCCGGCGCAAGGCCTACACGGCCCTGTCGACGAAAAACGATACCCAGGCACTGGCCGTGGCCGCGCGCGGCAATCCCGACATGGCCAATTTGACGACACTGCCGGAACTGTTGCTGCTGGGCGGCGGCCTGCCCTTGCGAGCCAGGGGCGAAGTAGTCGGCGCCATCGGCGTGGCCGGCGGCGGTGGCGCCCTGCAAGACCGCGCCTGCGCCCATGCCGCCCTGGCCGCCATGCCAGAACTCGATTCCCCCACCCTTTGAAAGAGACAACGATGACTTACCTGAAAAAAATCACCGCCACCCTGGCCTTCGCCAGCCTGTCCAGCATGGCCCTGGCCGCCGCCAATCCCTTGAGCGTGCACATCCTCGACCTGCAGAGCGGCCAGCCGACTGCGGGCGTGACGGTGACCCTGGAGCAAAAGAAGGACAATGACTGGAAACAATTAAGCAGTGGCGTGACGAATGCGCAGGGACGCATCGCGGCCATCTATCCGGAAAATCAAGCCATGCAGGCGGGCGACTACCGCATCGTGTTTAAAACAGGCGAGCACTATGCGCGCCTGAAACAGGAAACCTTCTTCCCGGAAATTCCCGTGCAATTCCACGTGGAAAAGACTGACCAGCACTATCACATACCGTTGCTGCTCAGCCCTTTTGGCTTTTCCACGTATCGGGGTAACTAAGGACCAACTGAAACTTAGCCGAGTGTCTTCGCCGTCTGGCCAAACAGCACGCTTTTCGCATCGCCGCTGACGGTGGGCTGCACGTTGATTTCGGCAGCACGGGCATACGCGCGCACGGTGGCGGGACGCTCGGCAATGGCTGCGAACCAGCGCGCCAGGTGCGGAAAATCTTCCAGCTTCTGGCGCTGGCGCGCGTGCGGCACGATCCACGGATATATCGCCATGTCGGCGATGGAATACGTGTCGCCAGCAACGAATTTGCGGTCGCCCAGGCGCTTGTTCAGCACGCCGTACAGGCGGTTCGTTTCATTCACGTAACGCGTGATGGCGTACTCGATGGGTTCGGGCGCATATTGCACGAAATGGTGGTTTTGCCCGGCCATGGGGCCAAGACCGCCCATTTGCCAGAACAGCCATTGCATGACTTCGGCGCGCCCGCGCACGTCCGCCGGCAGGAATTGCCCGCTTTTTTCGGCCAGGTATTGCAAGATCGCCCCCGACTCGAACAGGGACAGGGGCGCGCCGCCATCTTCCGGAGCCTGGTCGACGATGGCGGGGATGCGGTTGTTGGGCGCGATGGCAAGAAACTCGGGCTTGAACTGCTCGCCTTTGCCGATGTGTACGGGAATGATGTTGTAGGGGATGCCTGCTTCTTCCAGGAACATCGTCACTTTGTGCCCGTTGGGCGTGGTCCAGTAATACAGGTCGATCATCGTCGTCTTTCAGCTCGTTGGCATGGGGAGGGCGCAACTATTGTCGCGCCGCAACTGGTGTGCATGGATATAATGCCACGTAAGCGAAAAACAAGACGGCGCGTGCCCCGCTTACCATGCGAGCAAGCGCCCACTCTCGCCGCAAGAATTGAACGCCGACATACCCGAGAACCACCAAAGAAAGCCGACCATGCGCAAACTCCTGATCGTCACGCTGTCCGTCCTGCTGTCAGGCTGTGTCCAGGACTTCGCCATCTATATGTTCGACGGCCAGGACCATTCCCTGACCGTGCGCCGCGAGCAACGTTATTTTTGGCAAGATAGCGTGGAAGTACAGTTGATGGCCACCAATTTGCCGCAATGCCAGCGCCGGCATATCCTGTCCACCGATGCACCCGCCGACATCAAGGTGGAGCTGTTTGCGGCCGGTGATGGCCTGTGGAATATCCGTATGGGCAAGCAGTTGTGGCAGGCGGAAACGACGACCTGCAATGAGCTGACGGAAATGGAAAACGACCCGAAAGCCGACCTGGGCCAACCGGTCGGGCAATTCGTGGTCGTCGATGACAAGCTGGAATTCGAGCCGGCGCCGCCAGCGGCGGCACCAGCCCAGTAAATCAGCGCGCCGCCAGGCTGCGCAGCGGCTTTTTCGCCACGGCGCGTGGCGCGCCAGCCGAACTGGAAGCCAGGCGCGACGCCGTCGCCGGCTCCTGCGCCGACAGCTTGAAGCGCGCCACCAGTTGCGCCAGCACGGCCGCCTGGTCCTGCATGCTGGACGCCGCTGCTGCCGCCTCTTCCACCAGTGCCGCATTTTGCTGCGTCACGCTATCCATTTCCGTGATCGCCTGGTTGACGTGGCCGATGCCCGTGCTTTGCTCGTGCGAGGCGGCCGTGATGTCGGCCATGATGTCGGTCACGCGCGACACGGAAGCGACCACCTGATCCATGGTCGTGCCCGCTTGTGCGACGAGGGCGCTGCCGGCCGCGATGCTGTCGACGGAAGCGCCGATGAGTTCCTTGATTTCCTTCGCCGCGCCCGCCGAGCGCTGCGCCAGGTTGCGCACTTCCGACGCCACCACGGCAAAGCCGCGGCCCTGCTCGCCCGCGCGTGCCGCTTCCACCGCCGCGTTCAAGGCCAGGATATTCGTCTGGAAGGCGATGCCATCGATGACGCCGATAATGTCGACGATCTTGCGCGACGAGGCGTTGATGGTGTCCATGGTGCCGATCACTTGCGCCACCACGGCGCCGCCCTGGCGCGCCACTGCCGAGGCGGACTGCGCCAGTTCATTCGCCTGCACGGCATTGCCCGCATTTTGCGTCACGGTCGAGGTCAATTCCTCCATCGAGGCCGCCGTTTCTTCCAGCGAACTGGCTTGCATTTCCGTGCGCGCCGACAAGTCCATATTGCCGCTGGCAATCTCGCTCGATGCCGTGGCAATCGTTTCAGCGCTGTGGCGGATTTCGCTGATCGCCTCGACCAGGTTGGCCTGCATGGTTTTCATCGCGTACAGCACGCTGTGGCGGTCGTTGGCATGCGTGCGCACGGCGCCGCTCAAGTCGTTATTCGCAATCTGGGCAGCCACGTCGGCCGCATATTCGGGATCGCCACCCAGCGCATGGCGCAGGCTGCGGTTGATCACCACGACGACGGCCGCCAGCAAGCCGCACACCAGCACCAGCACGCCCAGCGAGGTCAGCAAGGACTGGCGGAAGGCCGCGTCGATATCGTCCATGTACACGCCCACCACGATGGTCCAGCTCCACGGTTTGTAGGCCACCACGCGGCTCATCTTCGGTTCCGGATTTTTCTGGCCCGGACGGGGGAAGTAATAGTGGACGAAGCCCTTGCCCGCATCGCTCTTGCCGACGGCAACGATGTCGCGGTACAGATAGGTGCCATTGGCATCTTTAAAATCCGACATGTTCTTGCCGTTGGTTTGCGGCGCGGCGGGATTCATCACGACAACGGCATCGAGGTTGATGATGGACAAATAACCGGTCTCGCCAAAGCGCATGCTCTTGATGACGGCGGTGGCCTGCTTCTGCGCTTCTTCCTGTGTCAGGGCGCCGCTGGCGGCCAGGTCGCCAAACATCTTGACGGCGCCCAGGCCCAGGTCGGCGGCATTGCTCAGGTCGGCGCTGCGCTCTTCGATGCGGATCTTGCGAATTTCCAGGGCGTTATAGACAAAAATAACGGTGATGCATAACAGGCTGCAAATCAGGGGGATCCATAACTTCTGCTGGAACGTCAATTTTTTCATGCTGTGTCTCCAACTCTCTATTGTGCGGCGAAGGGTCATGGCCTACTTCCAGCTCTGCAGGCCAGGAATGCGGCGGCGACGGTGCTCTGGCGGCACCGTTCAGACGTCTCCAGCATACGCTCGAACTACCGTTTTTTACAATGCTGAAAAGCAATGTTTTTTGCCCGGTGTTGTTAATGGGCTGCGACAATTGATGAGAATTGATGCTGCGTTGCAATAAAAAAGCACGCAGATAGGCTATAGCAAGGCAGGCGGGGGTGACGTGCGTGTGTCAAAATGCACACCGGCCGATACACGACGCACTACGACGAATCACGAAAGCACAGCATGACCAAGAATGAAGCCATGAAACGCATCAACGACCGCCTGGGCAAACCCACCCTGACGGACAAGAACACGCATTTTGCCAGCGTCGCCAACTATGGCACGGACGAAGGCTGGTGGCTGAAGATTCCCTTCCTGACCTTCAAGCAGGAATTGCACTTCATCCTCAACAATGAGAAAACGAAAAGCTTCCAGCACCTGAAAATCGGCGCCAACCAGATCCTCAGCCCCGGCATGAGGTTCCGCAGCACGGGCGGCGCGGCCGACGCCTTCATGTCGGCCTCCGCGCCGAAACGCCTGGTCGACTTGCTCGACGGCGGCAGCAAGTACAACTTCACCAAGCATTTTGTCAACGATTATCGCTATTAGGAACACCTGACCAAACCTGCTGCGCGTCGGTATAGGCAGGCGTTGTGTAGCCTTGTCAGATCATTTTTGCGGCGGTAGCCACGCCCTGAGCAAATGCTGCGCGATGTCGAGCGCGTCGTCGCGGCTGGTGCCGAAATGCAGGGGGTAGCCCCAGAACTTGCCGAACATGACGGCGAAGGCCTTGCCGGCCAGGCGCTTGGCGGCGCTCGGTTCGACCAGCACCATGCCCTGAATATACGCGCGGATGGCCGCCTTGTTCTGCTTCATCCAGAGCGCGGCCCGCTTGCGCTCTTCTTGCGGGTGTTCATGCCCGTCTTCGTCAAAACCTTCCTCGCTGAGGATGACAAATGCCTGGCGGCGCGCCAGCAAGGCGTCAAACTGGGCAAACAGGATATCGGGCTGGACAGGCGCTGCCTCGCGGCGCATCCAGACGAGGGGAAAAGTGGATAAATCAAGCTGCATGGTGTGACTCCTTCGGGGGGGTTGCCGTTCCTCCTTACCTTCATCAGAACACTGGCGGCGGCGGTTGCCGTTGAAGCGGGGCTGCGGATGCCCATACGATAGCGCTGGCGGCATCGCGCGTCATTGCATAAAATAGCCATAATATTGTTCAATCCAGCCAAGGCGCCGCGCATGCCCCATCCATTGCTGCCCAACATGCTCTCCACCCAGCTGGGCCTTGACGCTTCGGCCTCCCTCATGGATTTCGACGTCGATGGCGTGCTGCGTCCGCTGCTGGCCGTGGGCCTGGCCAGCGTGCGCGAGGACGCGGAACATGCGCCGCACCAGCACCGCAAGGGGCAGTTGCTGTATGCCACGCGGGGCGTCATACATTGCGAGGTGGAAAGCGGCGTATGGATCGTGCCGCCCCAGTGCGCCGTGTGGATACCAGGCGGCCTGATGCACGCCGCGCAGGGCGTGGGCGAGGCCGAATGTTATTGCCTGTTTGTCGAGTCGGCCATGGCACCGGCCTTGCCCGCCGTCTGCTGCACCGTGGCCGTCTCGCCCTTGCTGCGCGAACTGATCGCCAAGGCGGCCTGCTTTCCCACCCTGACCGCGCTGCACGGCGCGCAGGAACGCCTGGTGGCCACACTGCTCGATGAGTTGGCCTCGGCGCCGGTGGAAGACTTGCATTTGCCGATACCGCGCGATGCGCGCCTGCGCCGCCTGGCCGCCCTGCTGCTGGCGCAGCCAGCCGATAAAAGCACCCTGGCCGAATGGGCCAGGCGCATCGGCATGAGCGAGCGCAGCATGACCCGGCAGTCAATGGAGGAAATGGGCATGAGCGTGGGCCGCTGGCGCCGGCAATTGCACGTCATCCTGGCCTTGCAAGGGCTGGCGCAAGGGCACAGCGTGAAAGCCGTGGCGCTGGAACTGGGCTATGAAAACACCAGTGGTTTTGTCACCATGTTCCGCAAGGCGGTGGGCAAGCCACCAGCGCGCTATCTGGCGCAACGGCAATCCGCAAAAATATAAAAAAAGGCGGCATCAGCCGCCTTCGTCTTGCATCGTCTCGCAAATAATCAGACTTCGCGCGCCAGTGCCAAAAATTCCGTGCGCAGCGCCAGGTTTGGCTGCATCTCGCCCAGCATCGCCGAGGTGATGGTTTCTTCGCCCGGCGTGCGGATGCCGCGGCTTTCCATGCACAGGTGACGGCAGCGCACGACCACGCCCACCGATTTCGGTTCCAGCACTTCCATCAAGGCATTGGCGATCTGCATCGTCATGCGTTCCTGTACTTGCAGGCGCTTGGAGAAGCAATCGACCAGGCGCGTCAATTTCGACAGGCCAACGATCTTGCCGTTGGGCACATAACCGATGGTGGCCTTGCCAAAGAACGGCGCCAGATGGTGTTCGCAATGGCTGTAGACAGGGATGCCGCGCACGACGATCAGCTCGTTGTACTGTTCCGCGCCATCTTCAAAGGCTTTCAGCAAGTCCACCGGATCCTGTCCATAGCCGGACGTCCAGTGCTTCCACGCCTTGGCCACGCGTGCCGGCGTTTCCAGCAAGCCGGGACGCTGCGGGTCTTCGCCAAAGCTGCTGATCAGCCGGCGCCAGTCGTTTTCGGAGAATTCTTCTTGAGACATGCTACACCACCCTAAAATTTTCAATTGCCGCCAGTATATAGAAAATGCGGCAAGCTGCCGGGCAGCCCCCGCTTTACGACACTGCCGGCGGGCGGTGCGCTCTCACCAGCAGCGCGGAAATCGACACGCTGGAACTCGCTTCAGGCCAGGCATCGCCGGGGCCGAACCAGCGCGCCTCGGCGATCTCGTTCTCGTCGAGGCGGATCTCGCCATCGAGGTAATCGGCCGTAAACGCAATCATCAGCGAATGGGGAAACGGCCAGGACTGGCTCATGAAGTACTGCAAGTTATGCACGCGCAAGCCCACCTCTTCCATCACTTCTCGGTGCACGGCTTCCTCGATCGATTCGCCCGCTTCCAGGAAACCGGCCAGCGGACTGAAACGCTGCGATGGCGAATGCTTGTGCATGGCCAGCAGCACGGAATCGCCCTTGCGGATCAGCACCATCATGGCCGGCGAAATGCGCGGATATGCCAGCATGCCGCAGGCGGCGCACGTGAAACAGCGTTCGCCGCGCGTGCGCTGCATGGGCGTGGCGCACACGCCGCAATGGCGGTGCGTGCGCGCCCACTCGGCCAGTTGCACGGCGCGGCTGGCCAGGCCCAGGAAGTCATCATCGACGGCATGGAACAGCGAACGCATGCCGTGCCAGGCCAGGGGACTATCGGCGGGCAGCGGCTCCGCATCCGTCCAGACGGTCTGGCAATAGCGGCCCTGCCACAGGCCCACGGGCTGGGCGCGACTCAGATCGATATCGAGCGCGGCGGCCTCGGCGGCCGTGGGCAAGGTCAGCCCGGGCGTACGCAACAATAAACGCCCGCGGTGAAAGACAAACGTCAGCGTCTCGGTGGCGGCCGGGGCCGGTTCGGGTGGGTCGATCAGGGGGACAAAGGCATCGGGAGTCTGCAGCATGCTGAAAGTCATTTGTAAAGGTTGCTCATCATACTCCCGCTGCCGGACGCTTGCGCGCATAGCAGCGGCTAAGCTGCAAAGCAAGCATTCATGCGCCATGAGCGTATTTTTTTTGCGGCACGCCCAATCCGTTGCGTAAATGATACTGATAACGATTCTCATTTACGAAATAGCGCCCAGTTATTACAATACGGCCTATTCCGTCTCCATCGCCAGCCACTTGCCCGCGTGCCCAAGCACAGCGGCGCAGAGCCAGCCAGGAACCAACAACCTGAACTTATCGAGAGAGCAAGATGGCAATCAAGAGCCGCAAACACGCCCCAACCCGTTTCAACCAGCACATCGGCGCCGCCCTGGCCGTGATGCTGCTGCCCGTCGCCGCCCAAGCGGCCGACCCGGCCGGCCAGAGTGCCCCGGCATCGCAGCAAACCCTGAACGAAATCAAGGTCGTGGGCTCCAAGGAAAATGATTTCAAGGCTGAAAAAGCCTCGTCGCCGAAATACACGGAAGAGCTGGTCAATACGGCGCAAACCATCGTCGTGATCAAGAAAGAATTGATCGAGCAGCAAGGCGCGCTGACCCTGACGGACGCGCTGCGCAACACACCGGGCGTCGGCACCTTCTTCCTCGGCGAGAACGGCAACACGAACACGGGCGACGCCGTCTACATGCGTGGTTTCGATGCCTCGGGCAGCATCTATGTCGATGGCGTGCGCGACGTGGGCTCCATCTCGCGCGACGTCTTCAACATCGAACAGATCGACGTATTGAAGGGGCCGGCGGGCACGGACAGCGGCCGCGGTTCACCGACCGGCTCGATCAACCTGGTCAGCAAGACGGCGACCATGGAAAACAAATTCAATTCCCTGCTGACGGCCGGCAGCGGCAAGCAGAAACGCGCCACGGCCGACTGGAACCGCATCATCGACGCCGATTCCGGCACGGCCTTCCGTCTGAACCTGATGACGCAGGACAGCGGCAATCCGGCGCGCGACGAAGTCAAGAACAAGCGCTGGGCCTTCGCACCCACCGTCACCTTCGGCATCGGCAAACCGACACGCATCACGGCCAGCTACCTGCACGTGGATCAAAACAACGTGCCCGACGGCTTCGTGCCGACCATCGGCTTGCCCGGCTATTCGACACCCGACACCATCACGTCGACGAACAAGGTCATCCGCACCTTCCTGAACAGTGCCGCCAAGGTCGACCCGAAGAATTTCTACGGCTCCACTACGGACCACGACAAGGTCAAGGCCGACATGGGCACCTTGCGCATCGACCATGATTTCTCGCCGACCGTGCAATTCCAGAACACCACGCGCTACGGCAAGACCAAGCAGGATTACCTGCTGACGGCCTTCATGGGCAGCACTGCCAACCTGAAGACGCCGGTCGCCACCGATCCGTCGACCTGGACCCTGGCGCGCTCGCTGCGCACCGTGAAGGACCAGGAAAACACGATTCTGACCAACCAGACCGTGCTCAGCGCACAATTCGACACGGGCGTGCTGAAGCACTCGGTGGTGGCCGGCGCCGAGTTCACCAGCGAAAAACAGACCAACTACAGCTATGTGCCTGCCAGCCTGGGCACCCTGCCGGACGCCAATCTGTACCATCCAAATCCGCGCGATCCGGTTACCGGCTACCAGCCAGTGCGCAACGGCGCTTACAGCCAAGGCGAAGTCAACACGCAAAGCGCGTATGTCTTCGACACCATCAAGTTCGGCGACAAGTGGATCTTCAACGGCGGCGTGCGTTTCGACCATTTCAACACCACGTATGACGCCATCACCCTGCAAACGGCCGTGGCCCAAGGCCAGGTACAAAAGTTGCCGGTTGGTACGCCTATTCCTGCCCACATCACCTTGAACGACACCTTCGCCAACGGCAAGATCTCGGCCCTATACAAGCCGACGCCGGACAGCAGCGTGTATGCACTGTGGGCCACGTCGAAGGCACCACCGGGCACCAATTTCACGCTGAGCACCGGCGCCAGCAGCGCGCAAAATCCGATCTACGATCCGCAGGAAACCACCACCAAGGAAATCGGCACCAAGTGGGATTTCCTGAAACAAAAATTGTCGCTGTCGGCAGCTGTGTACCAGACAGAAGTGAAAAATGAAGTAGAGCAAGATCCCATCGACCTGATCTACTACCAGACCGGCAAGAAGCGCGTTCAGGGCATCGAGATCGGCATGGTGGGCGAAGTCATGCCTAACTGGCTGGTCAGCGCTGGCTATACGCGCATGAATACCAGTGTCAAATCAGGCAAGGTCGTCACCGCCAGCGGCGTCAACAACCTCAGCTACACGCCTAAACAGGCGTTTACGGGCTGGACCTCGTACACCCTGCCGTTTGGCCTGAAGATCGGCGGCGGCGCGCGTTATGTGGGTGAAATGCTGCGCGGCACCGATGGCGCAGTCGGCACGCCGGCCCGCGTGGATGCCTACTGGGTCTTTGACGCCATGGCGACCTATACCGTCAACAAGAACCTCGACTTGCAGTTGAACGCCTACAACCTGGCCGACAAGACCTATGTGGCGGCCATCAACAAGTCCGGCTTCCGCTACACGCCAGGTCAGCCCCGTTCGTTCAGCCTGACGGCCAATATCAAGTTCTAAACACGCAGCGCGCCATTCCAAGCCCCTCTTCGGAGGGGCTTTTTTATTGTCCTGATAATCTTGTCTTTTTTCCGCACCACCACCCTGCCGCGACTAGCGTATGAAAAGTCATACAGCGATCACCCGCCGCGTCCAATATTTCGCGCAAGCGTGCAAAATTGCGACATCTAAGCAACAAAAAAGCTTCCTTAAATCAACAACTTAAGAAGTTAGGTCGCAAATTCCCATTTCAGGCATATCCTTTGCTATGTACAGGTTTTGCTGCAAATAATCGCTGGCACGCAAAGGCTTGTTTTTGAGAAATACTGACTCCAAGCTTGAGTTGCTCGCTATCAATAATCCGCTCACAGCGGCGTTTCACCGGAGGAGTCAAAATGAAAAAGAAACGGCCATTAACCCTGTACATCCTGATTGCCATGATCCTCGGCATTGCCGTCGGCTATGGATGCAACACCGCCTTCCCTGATGCCAAGCTCAGCGCTCAGATCGCTGGCAATATTTCCATCGTCACCGACGTCTTCTTGCGCCTGATCAAAATGATCATTGCGCTGCTGGTATTTTCCACCCTGACAGTCGGTATCGCCCACATGGGCGACGGCAAGACGGCGGGCCGCATCGGCCTGAAAGCCATGTGCTGGTTCGTGGTTGCCTCGCTGGTCTCGCTGGCGCTGGGCATGGTGCTGTCGAACCTGATGCAGCTGGGTACCAACCTGGGCCTGCCATTGCCGGACGTACACGCGTCAACGAATTTGAAAACGGCCGCCTTCACCTTGAAAGATTTCTTCACGCACCTGGTGCCGAAGTCGCCGATCGAGGCCATGGCCAACAATGAAATCCTGCAAGTGCTGGTGTTCTCGATCTTCTTCGGCGGCGCACTGGCCGGCCTGGGCGAATCGGGCAAGACCCTGACGGCCGTCGTCGACCAGCTGGCACAAGTCATGCTGCGCATCACCGGCACCATCATGAACCTGGCCCCGCTGGCCGTGTTCGCTGCCATGGCCTCCGTCATCACCACCCACGGCCTGGGCGTGCTGATCACGTTTGCCAAGTTCATGGGCGGCTTCTACCTGGGCCTGCTGTGCCTGTGGGCCCTGCTGATCGGCGCCGGCTTTGTCGTCATCGGCCCGCGCATCTTCAAGCTCGTCGGCCTGATCCGCGAACCATTCCTGCTGGCATTCTCGACGGCCAGCTCGGAAGCGGCGTATCCAAAACTGCTGACGGCGCTCGACCAGTTCGGCGTGGACCGCAAGATTTCCAGTTTTGTGTTGCCAATGGGCTACTCCTTCAACCTCGACGGCTCGATGATGTACTGCACCTTTGCCGTGCTGTTCATTGCACAAGCCTACGGTATCGACCTGTCGATCGGCACGCAGATCACCATGCTGCTGCTGCTGATGCTGACCTCGAAAGGCATGGCCGGCGTGCCGCGCGCCTCGCTGGTGGTGATTGCCGCCACCCTGAACCAATTCAATATCCCGGAAGCGGGCTTGCTGCTGCTGATGGGTGTCGACCAATTCCTCGACATGGGCCGCTCAGCCACCAACGCGGTCGGCAATGCCGTCGCCACGGCCGTCGTCGCCAAGTGGGAAGGTGGCCTGGCCACCGAGGAAGAAGCCGCTGCGGCCAACGCCGCCAACCAGAACACGGAAAGCCATTGGGGCGAAGCTGACCACGCTAGCAAAGCCTGATAGCGCCATGGCCCGCCACAAGCGGGCCATTTATTTGTTGTCCATGTTGAGTAACAAGCAGTCAGGTAGTGCGATCAGTAGTCATTCCAACTTATTAGAGAGATTTTCATGAAAAAAGTCCTGTTTACCCTGCTGGCCCTCGGCGCAGCTTCCGGCGGCGCATTGGCTCAATCGAGCGTGACCATGTATGGCGTGGCTGACGCCGGCCTGGTGTTCGACAAGGATGCGGCCGGCGACCGCCTGAACCGCGTCGCTTCCGGCATCGCTTCCGGCTCGCGCATCGGCTTCAAGGGCAAGGAAGACCTGGGTGCTGGCCTGGCCGCCACCTTCGTGCTGGAAAGCGGTTTCAATATCGATACCGGTACCTCGGGCCAGGGCGGCCGGCTGTTCGGCCGCCAGGCGTATGTGGGCCTGACCGGCAGCGCCGGCGCCGTCACCTTGGGCCGCCAATACACGCCGTACTACCTGGCCCTGCGCGACGTGGCCGATCCGTTTGTCATCGGCCTGGCCGGCACGGCATCGAACATTATGGCGACGAATTATCGCATCGACAACATGGTGCAATACAGCACGCCGACCTGGAGCAAGCTGTCGGCCGACCTGGCGTATGGCTTTGGCGAAGTGGCCGGCGACAATGCGAAAAACCGCAGCATGGGCGGCGCCGTGCACTACATCGACGGTCCGCTGAACGTGACCCTGACCCATCACCGCCAGGAAAATCCGCTGGCGACCGCGCAAACGCGCAACACCCTGCTGGCCACGCGCTACGACTTTGGCGTGCTGCAAGGCAACTTCGGCTACGCCGACAACCGCGCCCTCGACAACAGCAAGAGCAACGACATCCTCGTCGGCTTCAGCGCCCCGTTCGGCGCCACCAAGCTGGTCGCGTCGTACATCCGCCACAACGACAAGAGCAATGCCAACCGTGACGCCCAGCAGTGGGCCATCGGCGCCTTCTATGCGCTGTCCAAGCGCAGCGACCTGTACACAGGTTACGGCCACATCAGCAACAAGAACGGCGCTACCTACAAGGTTGGCAATGCCACCGACGATGGCACCGGCACCAGCGGCTTTAATCTGGGCATGCGCCACACGTTCTAAGGACGTTGAGCTGTCCGTGACATAAAAGCGTGAGCCGCCGGATGCATATCCGGCGGCTTTTTCTTTTTACGCAATATTTAAATGCGATACTGTGGATTCTTGCAAGTTGGCAGCTGATTTTATGAATAGCAGTAACAAACCTTCCCTTTCCTGGCGCCAGCGCCTGGCGCAACGCTCGGGCCGCGAAACGCTGGCCTGGGGCGTGGTGCTGGCCGCCTGCCTGGCCACCGTCTGGCTCGTGTATTTCTGGACCGAACGCATCGCCATCGGCAAGCTGCAGGCGAGTGGCGCGCAGCGCCTCGAGGTGTATGTCAGCAGCCTGGAAAATGCGCTGGAAAAATACGACTTCCTGCCCAAGACGCTGGAGCTGAACCGCGACGTGATCCGTCTGCTGCAGCACCCGGAAGACCCGGTACTGGTCGATACGGTCAACCATTACCTGGAGCAGATGAATGCCCAGGCGAAATCGTCGACCATTTTCATCAGCAACCTCGACGGCAATACGCGGGCCGCCAGCAACTGGCAGCAGCCAGACAGCTTTATTGGCGACAATATCTCGTTCCGCCCGTACGCGCAGGACGCCCTGCGGGGCACGCCGGGGCGTTTTTATGGCGTCGGCACGACGCGGCTCGAGCCCGGCTACTTCTTTGCCCATGGCATCTACCAGAATGGCCACATGCTGGGCCTGGCAACGGTAAAGGTGAACCTGGAAACCCTGGAAAAACGCTGGGTGCAAGGCGCGGACAAGGTCATGCTGGCCGATGAGCATGGCGTGATCTTCCTCAGTTCCATGGCGGACTGGAAGTACAAGACCCTGGCGCCGCTGTCACCCGCCATCGTCGAAGAACTCAACCGCACGCGCCAGTATTACTCGAAGCAGCTGGAAGCCATTCCCTTCATCTCCGACCGCCAGTTGGGCAATGGCGCGCGCGTGATCAGCGTGCGCGAGCAGGAACACGCCGATACGCCACCGAAGATCAGCTCCAGCGTCATGACGCAGATCAAGCTCAAGTCGCCGCAAGGCTGGACTTTTATTTACCTGTCCGACCTGGCGCAGGCAAAAGCCAGCGCGCGCGCGGCGGCCGCCTTCTCTTGCGTGCTGCTGGGCTTTTTCATGCTGCTGTTCTTTTACCTGCGCCAGCGCCGCGCAGCCGTGGCGCAAAAATTGCGCGCCCGCGAAGAGCTGCAACATGCCTACGACAACCTGGAAGCCATGGTCGAGGAACGCACCTCGGAACTCAATGCCATGACGCAAAGCCTGAGCCAGGAAATCGAGGTACGCAGCAAGGCCGAGCAGAAACTCCACATCACGCAAAACGAACTGTTTCAGGCCGGCAAGATGGCCGTACTGGGGCAGATGTCGGCCAGCATCACGCATGAACTCAACCAGCCGCTGACGGCGCTGCGCACCATGTCCGACAATGCCGTCATCTTGCTGGAGCGGGGTCGGCTCGACGATGCGCGGCGCAACCTGGCAAAGATCTCGCAAATTGCGGCCAGGATGGGGACTATTACGGGGCAATTGAAGATTTTTGCGCGCAAATCGACCACCAGCCTGACCTCCGTCTCGATTCCCACGGCGATCAGCAATGCCCTGTTCCTGGTCGAGCGCCGCCTGCAGGTTGAAAATGTGCGTTTCACCCTGCAACTGCCGCCTGAAGACATCTTCGCCATGTGCGAAAGCAACCGCCTGGAGCAAGTGCTGGTGAACCTGTACGCGAACGCGCTCGACGCCATGAACGGCAGCGATGTGCGCAGCCTGCGCGTGTCCGTCGAATGCACGCCGGAGCACGTGCTGATCCATGTGGCCGACACGGGGCCCGGCTTGTCGACGGAAGTGTACGAACACCTGTTCGAACCGTTCTTCACAACAAAACCGCAAGGACTGGGCCTGGGACTGGGCCTGGCCATTTCCGAACAGATCACGCGCCAGTTCGGCGGCGTGCTGCGCGCCGAAAACGCCCCCGGCGGCGGCGCCATCTTCACCATCGAACTACAGATTGCAACGCAGGAGGAAAAACATGTTTGACGGCTTGAAGGTCTTGCTGGTCGAAGACGACCCCACCGTACGCGAAGGCAGCGAGCAGGCACTGCAGCTGGCCGGCCTGGACGTGCTGGCCTTCCACTCGGCCGAGCTGGCCTATAAACTGCTGACGCCGGATTTCCCCGGCATCGTGGTCAGCGACGTGCGCCTGCCGGGCATGAGCGGCCTGGAACTGCTGCAAGCGGTCAAGACGCTCGATGCCAACCTGCCCGTGATCCTCGTCACGGGCCACGGCGACATCACCATGGCCGTGCACGCCATGCGCACGGGCGCCTACGATTTCATCGAAAAGCCCTACTCATCAGAGCAACTGGTCGACGTCATCCTGCGTGCGCTGGAAACGCGGCGACTCACGCTGGAAGTGCACAGCCTGCGCCGCCAGCTCGAGGACGGCGGCGGCATCGAATCACGCCTGCTGGGAAATTCCGTGGCGATGCGCGACATACGGCGCTTGATCCTCGACGTAGCAGACGAACCGGCCGACGTACTGATCTATGGCGACACGGGCACGGGCAAGGAAATGGTGGCCCGCTGCCTGCACGACTTCAGCCACCGCCGCAAGCACAACTTCGTCGCCGTCAACTGCGGCGCGATTCCCGAAAGCATATTTGAAAGCGAAGTCTTCGGCCACGAACCGGGCGCATTCACGGGCGCGGCCAAACGGCAGGTGGGCAAGATCGAGCACGCGGATCACGGCACTTTTTTCCTCGACGAAATCGAAAGCCTGCCCCTGTCCCTGCAAGTAAAATTGCTGCGCGTGCTGCAGGAACGCTATATCGAACGCCTGGGCTCGAACGTGCCCACGCCCGTCGACGTGCGCGTCATCGCGGCGGCCAAGCTGGACCTGGAAGAACTGTCGCAGCAGCAGAAATTCCGCAGCGACCTGTACTACCGCCTGAATCTGATCGTGCTGCATTTGCCGCCGCTGCGCGAACGGCGCGAAGATATTCCCATCCTGTTCGAGCACTTCGTGCTGGCCGCCGCCGCCCGCTACAACCGCGCCGCGCCCGTGGTGTCGAGCGCACAGATGCGCAACCTGATGGCCCACTCCTGGCCCGGCAATGTGCGCGAACTGCGCAATATCGCCGACCGCTTCGTACTGGGCATCGCCGGTGGCGCCTCGAGCCTGCTGGCGGGCAATCAGGCCAGCCCCCTGTCGCTGGCGGAGCAGGTAAACGGCTTCGAACGCACGCTGATCGAACAGGAACTACGTGCATATTCCGGCAACGTCAGTGAAGTGAGCACGGTGCTGGGCTTGCCGAAACAGACCTTGTATCACAAGATGCAGAAGTACAACCTGGTGGCGGAAGAGTTCAGGTAAGCATGCCGACACGGCCCGTGCGCAAGGGCGTGACCCAGTCGGGCCGGCCGTTCGCCAGCGCCAGCCGCGCCGCCTTGTCCCAGTCATACTCCACCGCATGAAAGTGCGCCGTCCAGCTGCCGTCCATCCCCTGTTCGGCGATGGCGTAGCGCGCATGCGGCGTGCCGTTTTCCATCACGTGCGGATAGCCGTGGTCATCGTCGTAGGCCTGCAAGCCCACGCTGCCCGGGTTGACGATCAGCCGCCCATCGGCCAGGCGCACCTGGCGCGGCATGTGCGTGTGGCCGCACAGGATCAGGGCCGCGTCGGCCGCGCCCGCGCGTTCGGCCACCTCTTCCGGCGTGGCCGCACGGCTGCCCTGCGGCGTGACGCTGTCGAGAAAATACACGAGGTCGCTGGCGGGCGTGCCATGCACGAGCAGCACATCGTGACGCAAGCGCAAGGTGGCGGGCAGCGCATTGATCCACGCGAGTTGCTCGGGCAGCAGTTGCGCGCGCGCAAAAGCGTCGGACACGCCCATGCGCGCCGGGTTGCCCAGCAGTTGGCGCTCGTGGTTGCCGCGGATGGTGGGCAAGCCCAGCCCCATCAGGCGCACCGCCGTGGCGCGCGGCTGCAGATGGCCCGAGACGATGTCGCCCAGGTTGACAGTCACGTCCACGCCACGCCGGGCGATGTCGTCCAGCACGGCCTCCAGCGCCTCCAGGTTGCCGTGGATATCGGAAATAGCGGCGATTCTCATGTTTCCTCCTGTGCGCACCATTCTGCCCGCGTCCTGCGTTGCAGGCAATGCCGCTGTGAGTACCAGCTGTTACACACGGTAGGACAAATCCGACGGCCACTTGCGCCGTGCGGCTACGTAATTCAAAAGTAACAATTGCTACCATTTCCTCATTGCACTGTTGCCCAGCGTGGGCCGCCCAAGCATCGCGACAGTTTTCACTTTATTTTGAGGAGTTGCCCCATGTTTTCCATGTCCGTGTCTGCCCGCCTGTCCCCACCACGTCCGCACCACCTCGCCTTGCGCGGTGCCATGATGCTGGGTGTTCTGGGCATGGCCACGGCGGCCGCCACGGCGCGGGCCGAGCCATCGCCCACGCTGGACCGTGTCAGTATCTCGGTCGGGGCATTTTCCGCCGATCCGCGCATCAATATCGGCGCCGACACACAGTTTGGCCGCATCGACGCGCCCGAATCGAAGCAAAGCCACACGACCATCCCGCGCATCAAGGCGGATGTGCTGATCGGCGACCGCCACGGCCTGGCATTCGACTACTACCGCTACGACAAATCCTACACCCCAAGCCTGACGGGCGAGACCATCATCAATGGCCAGCCCGTCACGGGCACGGCCACGGCGAATGCGGATCTGAAGCTGGACCTGGCCAAGCTGGCCTATAAATGGTGGCTGGGCAGCGGCAACGACACCTTCGGCATCGGTCTGGGTGCCGCCTACTACCATGCCAGCCTGAACGGCACGGCCACCGGCGTCGTGAATGGCGAAACGGCCACGGCGCGCGACTCCATCGGCGAGCACGCGTTTGCGCCGCTGCTGGAAGTGGGCTGGCGCCACGCCTTCACGCCGGACTTGCGCATGTATGCGGAAGCGTCAGGCATCAAGAAAAACGGCGGACGCATCAACGGTCACATCTACGGCGGGAATGTCGGCGTGGAATGGTTTCCGTTCAAGAATATCGGTTTCGTGGCCGATTACGGCATTTCGAAAATCAAGCTGCACCGCGACAGCGAACGCAATGCCGACCTGAACATTCGCCTGACGGGACCGTCGGCGTATGTGAAAGTGCGCTTCTAAACGCGCTCAGGCCGCCGGTTTCAGCAAGGTCAGCTGGAACTGCGGCAAGGCTGCATCGTCGTACGCCTCGACCCTGGCAAACGGTAGACATGCAAACGCGTGACGCCAGAACGCGCAGGCAGCGGCATCGTCGCGAAACGTTGCCACCAGCCACGTCTGCGCGCTGTCCAGCAGCACCCTGCGCACCACTTCCAGCGCCACGCCCCGGCGCCGGTATTGCTTCAGAATGAAAAAGTCGCTGAACTCCTGCACCGCCAGCTCACCCGCCATGCCAGGCTCCGTGACGAAAAAGCCCGCCAGTTCGCCATCGACCTCGATCCAGCTGGCCGTGTGGCCGGCTGCATGCACATACGACGCCAGCCCCGCATCGCACACGTCGTAGCGGCCATCGGCCAGCAGCGCCTCGCCGCTCCAGGCGGAATTGTCATAACAGTACAGTTGAAACAGCCGCGCCAGTGCCTCCTCTTCGCCCGGGGCAATGGCGCGCAAGGTGATGATCTTGTGTATGGCATGCATGAAAAGCTTTCCTCCACGGTGGTGTCGATCCAGTGCGCGATCTTATCACCGTCACTCATCCCCGCCTGGGGCATTTCATGCCCGTCTTTCCGCCTCCGGTCGCAAAAAGATTACTTTTTTCCCAATTGCTTATATATTATTGTCTTTAAGTAACATCCGCCATCGCGGTTGACAGAAAACAGGGGCGACCCCCTTGCACAGACCGGCAGACAAGTATCTGCCGGCTTTTTAGACCCAAGCTCTGGAGAGTGCTGCACATGCTATCGATCAAACAGCTGAACAAAACGTATGCCAATGGCGTCAAGGCCATCAACGATGTCAGCCTGGAGATTCCCAACGGAATGTTCGGCTTGCTGGGACCGAATGGCGCAGGCAAGTCCTCGCTGATGCGGACCATTGCCACCTTGCAAGATCCCGACAGCGGCAGCATCCATTTCGATGGCCTCGATGTGCTCAAGGACAAGGCTGGCTTGCGCCGCCAACTCGGCTATTTGCCGCAGGATTTCGGCGTGTATCCGAAAGTGAGCGCGGAAACCTTGCTCAACCACTTTGCCGTCTTGAAAGGTTTGACGGAAAAGGGCCCACGCAAGGAAGCCGTGGAAGCCTTGCTGCAACAAACCAATCTGTGGGAAGCGCGCAAGCGCAACTTGGGCACGTATTCGGGCGGCATGCGCCAGCGCTTCGGCATCGCCCAGGCCCTGCTGGGCGCACCGCGCCTGGTGATCGTCGATGAACCCACTGCCGGTCTGGACCCGGACGAACGCAACCGCTTCCTGAACCTGCTGGCGAAGATCGGCGAGCAAGTGGTGGTGATTCTGTCGACGCACATCGTCGATGATGTGACGGACCTGTGCCCGCGCATGGCCATGATCGTCAAGGGACAGGTGCTGGTGCAGGGCGAGCCGCAGGCGGCCATCGATACCTTGCACGGCAAGGTCTGGCGCCGCAGTGTCACGACGGAAGAACTGGCGCAGTACCAGCAAACCTTGAACGTGCTGTCAACGCGCCTGGTGGGCGGCAAGCCGCAAATCAATGTGTATGCCGACAGCCAGCCCGACAGCGGCTTCGTGCAGATCGCCGCCGATCTGGAAGATGTGTATTTCCTGCATGTGCGCAACGCTGCCCGCCACGGCGCCGCTGCTCCCGCTGCCGCACCGGCCACCTCCGCCGCCGTGGCAGCGTAAGGGGCCGCCATGTGGAAGGAATTTTTCAAGTTTGACCTCGTCTACCAGCTGAAACAGCCGCTGCTGTGGGTCTTTGCAATCATCATGGCCCTGATGGCCTTTGGCGCCACCACCAGCGACTCGGTGCAGATCGGTGGCGCCATCGGCAACATCAACCGCAACGCTCCCACCGTGGTGGCGCAGATGCTGGGCATCTTCAGCCTGCTGGCGATGTTTCTCGTCACCGTCTTCATCGCCGGCGCCGTGCTGCGCGACAACGAAGTGGGCATGGCCGACATGCTGTTCGCCACGCCCATGCGCAAGTGGGATTACCTGTTCGGCCGCTTCGCCGCCGGCTTTGTCGCCTGCCTGGTGATCTTCGTCGCCATTGCCCTGGCCACCATGCTCGGCCCCGTCATGCCCTGGGTCGATGCGCAGCGCGTGGGCGCGTTCTCGCTGCATGCGTATGCCTGGAGCTTCGCCGTCATCGTCATCCCCAACCTGCTCTTCATCGGCGCCCTGCTGATGCTGCTGGCGGCCACCACGCGTTCGATGATGCTCGTGTACGTGGGCGTGTTGGGCTTTTTCGTGCTGTGGGCCATGGCCGGGGTATTTACGCGCGACATCAACAATGAATGGTATGCCGTGCTGCTCGACCCCTTCGGCGTGCGCGCCTTTGGCCGCATGACGCGCTACTTCACGGCCGCCGAGTCGAATGCCAGCCTGCCGCCACTGTCCGGTTTCCTGCTGGCCAACCGCTTGCTGTGGCTGGGCATTACCGTCGTGCTGTTTGCCGCCACCGTGATCCTGTTCAAACCGCAGCGCACGGGCACGGGCAAGCGCCTGTTCGGCAAGCACAAGACGCCTGCGGCCGCGCCGGTCGCCAGCGCGCCGCTGCACCTGCCGCGCAGCATTCCCACCTTTACTCCGGCAACGGCCTGGCGCCAGTGGTGGCAGATCCTGCGCTTCGATGCCGCCGGCGTCTTCAAGAGCGTGCCCTTCCTCGTCATGCTGCTGTTCGGCATCATCAACCTGATCGCCGGCTCCAGCGTGGGCAAGAACATGTACGGCACGGCCGTGTATCCGATGACCCATTTGATGCTGCAAAGTATCAACAACAGCTTCAGCTTCCTGTTGATCATCATCGTCACCTTTTATGCGGGTGAGCTGATCTTCAAGGAGCGCCAGGTCAAGATCGCCGACGTCAGCGATGCCATGCCCGTACCCGGCTGGGTGCCCCTGCTGGCCAAGTGCACGGCCCTGATCGGCGTCATCGCCGGCTACCTGCTGGTGGGCGTCATCACCGCCATCGGTTTCCAGCTCGTCAAGGGCGGCGCACCCGTGGAACTGGGCCTGTACCTGAAAGGCACCCTGCTCGGTTCCCTCTTCTTCGTGCTGATGGGCTTGTGTGCCCTCACCCTGCAAGTGCTGTCGAATAACAAGTTCATCGGTTACCTGCTGGTGATTCTGCTGATGGTGGCGCAAGCCGTGCTGGGTATGCTGCACCTGGAACACAACCTGTACGCCTTCGGCGGCACGCCGGCCATCAAGTATTCGGACATGAATGGCTATGGCCACTTCCTGACGGGCTGGGCCTGGTTCTCCCTGTACTGGAGCCTGTTTACCGTGGCGCTCATCATGCTGGCCCGTGCGTTCTGGGTGCGCGGCCTGTCCGTCGACTGGCGCGCCCGCGTGCGCCTGGCCCGCCAGCGCCTGCAAGGCCGCGCCGGCGCCGCCCTGGCCGTAGTCGTGCTGTGCTGGGCAGGCACGGGCGGCTGGATCTTCTACAACACGAACGTGCTGAACAAGTACGAGACGTCGGACATCGGCATGGACAAGCAGGCCCGCTACGAGAAATTGTACAAGCAATACAAGGGCTTGCCGCAGTTGAAGATCACCGACGTCCAGGCCGATGTGGATATCTATCCTGAGCAACGCAAGGTGTTGATCAAGGGCCACTACGTGCTGCAAAACAAGACGCAGCAGCCGCTCGACACCCTGCGCATCCAGCTCAACCCGGACCTGGAAACGCACTGGTTGAACTTGCCTGAGCACAAGGTCGCGCTCGACGACAAGGATCTCGGCTTCAGCATCCTCAAGCTGGCGCAACCGCTGGCACCGGGCGCCACCCTGCCGCTGGACTTCACGGTGGCCGTAACGCATCAGGGTTTCACCAACGACGGCGCGCCGGACCAGGTCAACCTGAACGGCAGCTTCTTCAACAACCAGGCCTTCTTCCCCCACTTCGGCTATGCGAAGGAAATGGAGTTGACGGACCGCAACGAACGGCGCAAACGGGGCCTGGGCGAACCGCAGCGCATGGCCAAGCTGGAAGACAAGTCGGCCTACGGCAACACCGTTTTTGGCAATGAAGCGGACTGGATCAATTTCGACACCACCGTCTCCACCAGCGGCGAGCAGATCGCGCTGGCGCCTGGTTACCTGCAGGCAAGCTGGGAAAAGGATGGCCGCCGCTATTACCGCTACAAGATGGACCAGCCGATGATGCCGTTCTTTGCCTACCTGTCGGCCCGCTGGGAAGTCAAAAAAGGCGACTGGCATGGCGTACCGATCGAAATTTATTTCGACAAGAAGCACGGCTACAATACGCAGCGCATGATTACCTCCGTGCAAAAGTCGCTCGATTACTACACCACCCAGTTCACGCCCTACCAGCACAAGCAGGTGCGCATCCTGGAGTTTCCCGGCTACCAGAGCTTCGCGCAGTCGTTTGCCAATACGATTCCGTATTCGGAGGGCATCGGATTCATCGCCGACCTGCGCGACAAGGATGACATCGACTACGTGTTCTACGTCACGGCGCATGAAATGGCGCACCAGTGGTGGGGCCACCAGGTGATCGGCGCCAACGTACAGGGCGCCACCATGCTGATGGAATCGCTGTCGCAGTACTCGGCGCTGATGGTGATGGAAAAGGAATATGGCCGCGAAAAAATGCGCCGCTTCCTGCGCTATGAACTGGACCGCTACCTGAGCGGGCGCGGCGGCGAAGCCATCGAGGAACAGCCGCTGGCGCGCGTGGAGGGACAGCAATACATCCACTACAACAAAGGCAGCCTGGTGTTCTACCGCCTGCGCGACGAGCTCGGCGAGGAAGCCCTGAACCGTGCCCTGAAACGCTATCTGCAGGACAAAGGCTATCAGCAGGCGCCGTTCACCACCACCCTGGAACTGCTGGCCTACATCCGCGCCGAAGCGCCGCAGGACAAGCAGGCGCTGATCACGGACCTGTTCGAGAAGATCGTCTTCTACGACAACCGCGTGACGCAAGCGTCGGCCGTGCAGCGCAAGGATGGCCAGTGGGATGTCACCATGCAGTTGCACCTGGCCAAGCTGGAGTCCGACGGCAAGGGCAAGGAAAGCGCGCGTGCCTATGACGAGCCGGTGGAAATCGCCATCTTCGCGCGCGCCCCTGGCGCCAAAGAAAAGGATGAAACAGTCCTGTTCACGGACAAGCGCAGGGTGTCGGGCAGCGACCCGGTGATCACCATCACCGTGAAGGACAAACCGTTCGAAGTGGGTGTTGATCCTTACAACAAGATGATCGACAGGGTTGCGCGCGATAACCGCAAGGAAATCACGGTCAATTAAGGCTTCAAGGTGCTTGATGCAACGCAAACAGGCCACGCTATCGGTGATAGCACGGCCTGTTTTTTTTGCGGCGGATGGAAAATTTTTTCAGGCCAGCAAATAAATCTGCCGCAGCGCACATCCCACCTGCACCAGACAGAACAGCATGGCGACGAACAATAGCCCAAGATGGCATTTTAAAAAGACATCCAATTTTTCCCGGCTGGCCGCGGGCAGTACGGCGGCCGTTTTAAAACGCAGGCCTTTCCCGGCCAATAGCAACAGCACTATGCTCACTGGAAAAGATTGCAAAAAAATATGTCTAGGATACAAAGTCCATGCCAGTCCGAGCAGGATGGAAATCAAGGCAAGTACATCGCACAAGAGAAATACATATCTTCTTTTTTGAAAATCCGCCAGCGGTGCAAGCAGCCAGCCCCTTTTCTTTCCGAATATGCGTTCCAAAACCAACCATTGTGCCCCTGAGGAATCGACAGCTATATGCATTGCAAGGTTTTTCTTCAATTGAGCCAAAAGACGTTTTCTGCATACCAATGGCCGAAATATGCTCAGGTCAGATGCGTATTCATCCCATGCCTGAATTACATGCCATGAAGCTCCTGATAAAATTTACCCATAGAAACATTGCAAACAATATACCATCACATAAACAATCGCCAAAATGATTTTATTAGTGAAATAAACAATCACAAAGCGATTCTTCTCCTTATGCAAAAACATCATAACAATATTTGCATTTTGTTTTACCAGAACTGAGGCATAGAGAGACGCGCCATCTGCACCATGAGGTGGCACTGCGGTACAGGCAAAGCGCGAAGCCTGGCGTAAGATGGTCGGCATCACCATCGCCTGGCTTTTATCCACGTTGAAAGGGAATATCCTATGCCGCGTCGTCCACTGCCCCTCCGCGCCAGCCTGCTGCTGGCGGCCCTCGTTTTCACCACGCCCGCCTGGAGCGCCGATCCGGTCCACAAGGAAAACGTCGAATTGACGGCAGGCAAGAACGCGCACAGCGTGAAAGGCAAGATCAAGGGCTACGCCACGGCCGAATACACGCTCACTGGCAAGGCCGGCCAGACCCTCAACGTCAAGCTCAAAACCAATCAGCCATCAAATTACTTCAACATCCGCCAGCCAGGCCAGGACGAAGCCCTGTTCATCGGCTCGACCAGCGGTAACAGTTACCAGGCGAAACTGCCGGCCGATGGCGAGTACACCGTGCAGGTATATTTGATGCGCAATGCGGCACGCAGGAATGCGGTGGCCAGCTACAGCCTGGAGATGCGGCTGCGCGATTAAACATGCCCCTCCACGCCAGTGGCATTTGATTTCTTGCATGTCGATTAATCGAAAAATACAGGAATGAACAGCCCTACCTTACTGACGATGGTACTCAAGGAGATGATAACAATGGGTGTTTAATAGATGCCCCCGATACCTCAAAACAGCAATACATAAACGATCATATTTAAGTCATCGACGCTTTTCGGCAAGAATGCGATATCCATCCCATTTATCGACAAAACTGGGATCGATTCGCGCGCAAAGGCGAGTTTTTTTCCTATCCTTCGTCAGCTCACATATGGTGTAATCGATTTTTGCGCCTCGTTTTTCCAGCAATGTAATTTGAGCCTCAAGATAAGCCTTTTCGTCTCTCCGTGCCTGAAGTTCGCTGATATTCGGCATGGCTAGCCATGCCACAAACACAATCGTTGCCATAAAAATACTCATAACACCTAATGCTCCCGCGATCATGCGCCAAAAGCCGAACTTTGCTGCTTCCTGATAAGCTACCGAGGCTCGTTTCGCATCTATATTCGCCGCGTCAAAACGCCGTACAAGAACATCAGCCACTTCATGGACGGCTTCCTGTATAGCTAATGTTACTTCACGTGCCACCGTTGCTGGAAGCTGGGCGGCAGCAGTCTCGACTATATGCTCTGTGCGGCTCAACCTTTCGACTGCTCTCCGAACAGCTTTCTGATCGCGTATCGCCATCTCGAGCAGGGTTCCAACGACGATACCTATATCTTCATTTTGATTGTATTTATTCATCGTGAATGTCCATCCCTTTGGATACCAGGAAGGCTGCGAGTCCACTGTTTCTCATATTGCTGCTGGCGCTCAAGTTGTCGTTGACGATAGATTTCCTGCAACCTATCCAATTTCAATCCTATCTCGCGTAAATCCTCGACAACGACATACTTTATCAATCCGCTATCATCAACAGAAACAATTAATCCGCCAGATGAACCCTTAATAGATCCTTGACTTTCAGCAAGAATTCTTAAATACCGTGAGAATATGGCAGATCTGTCATCAGTTGCACCAATAGCCTCTTTGACCATTTCCCCAATAAATTCTCCGAAATTAATTTTTGACTCAACTATTTTATTAAAATCAAGGTAAGGAGAAATTTGTAAATCTAAATTTCCACACTCGCTTCTCGATCTTATAAACCAGTGCACCTCACGCGATACTGGAATCAGATCAGAATTTACTGAATTCGACAATGAGCGCTGTAGATGGATTAGTTTACTTTCTTCTTTGTCGTCATCGTTAGCCGAGCGCTTAAATTCAAGTAAACGCATGACACACGATCCTCGTACCAGTACGTCACCGGCACCTCGATCAAGCGGCGTTTGTTGCAACAAATTTACTGAGAGAGGTAATTGCCTGGTCTGGTAAGCACCACCCATCGCAAGTCCCAGTCCATATAAAAAATTTCCGATAACAATATTTTCGTAAATATCCATTTTTATGTAAAGAAAATAAAAAGCCTGTTCTCTTTTGGGAGAACAGGCTTTCATCAATCAAAAAAGACACTTCCAGACTTAGAACGGAATATCGTCATCCATATCCGAGAAGTTCGGTGCTGGCTTCGGTGCAGGGCGTGGTGCCGGTGCCGGGGCTGGACGCGGAGCGGGTGCCTGGCGCGGGGCTGGGGCGTCGTAGCCGCCACCACCGCCGCCGCCGCCACCGTAGCTGTCATCGCCACCGCCGGCGTCGCCGCCCATGCCGGAGCGACCGCCCAGCATTTGCATCTGTTCCGCGATGATGTCGGTTGCGTACTTCTCGACGCCGTCCTTGTCCGTGTATTTACGCGTTTGCAGACGGCCTTCGACGTAGACGGACGAGCCTTTTTTCAGGTATTGGCCGACGATTTCCGCCAGGCGGCCGAAGAACGAGATACGGTGCCACTCTGTCAATTCTTTTTGTTCGCCCGTATTGCGGTCCTTCGATTTGTACGAAGTGGCCACGGCGATGTTGGCGATCGCGTCGCCGCTAGGCATGTAGCGGATTTCCGGGTCACGGCCCAGATTGCCGACGATGATGACTTTGTTGACTGATGCCATGAATAACTCCTGATGAACTGCAGCGGGAGGCGGTGTCCCGCGCGTTAGTTTAGTGTACTAAACGAGGATTATAAGCGACCACGCGGCGCAAAGCACACGCTTTCTGGCGGACGCCCTCTCCCGTGCGGCAGCACGTTTTTTTCACGGCAGGTGAAAACAAGAAACTTGAATACTGGTATTATATACAGTGTTTAAACGTCTGCACGCATCTGTATCAAACTTTGTCGGGGCACGTTCGCCCGGCGGCGCAATCCGCCCATGGACGCCTCAGGCATGCAGAGCAAAACCCGGCTATAGTTACAGGTTGACCCGTTGTGGCTCCTCATCTGCACCCAGGCACAATGCGCCGGCCGCACCACTCACTGAAAGCAAGGCAATCACATGGAACAGATCCGCATTCGCGGCGCTCGCACGCATAACCTCAAGAATATCAATCTCGATTTGCCGCGCAATAAGCTGATCGTGATTACCGGCCTGTCCGGCTCCGGCAAGTCTTCGCTGGCCTTCGACACCCTGTACGCGGAGGGCCAGCGCCGCTATGTCGAGTCACTGTCAGCCTACGCGCGCCAGTTCCTGCAATTGATGGAAAAGCCGGACGTCGACCTGATCGAGGGCTTATCGCCGGCCATCTCCATCGAACAGAAGGCAACGTCGCATAATCCGCGATCAACGGTCGGCACCGTGACGGAAATCCACGATTATTTGCGCCTGCTGTACGCGCGTGTCGGCACGCCGTACTGCCCCGACCATCCGGAAAACGCGCTGGCCGCCCAGTCCGTGTCGCAAATGGTCGATGCCGTGCTGGCCATGCCGGAAGACACCAAGCTGATGATCCTCGCGCCCGTCGTCGCGAATCGCAAGGGCGAGCATGTCGACCTGTTCGAGCAGATGCAGGCGCAGGGCTTCGTGCGCTTTCGCGTGCAGAGCGGCACGCATGCGGCGAAAATCTATGAAGTCGATGACCTGCCGAAATTGAAGAAGACGGAAAAACACACGATTGACGTCGTCATCGACCGGGTCAAGGTGAACCAGGAAATCAAGCAGCGCCTGGCGGAAAGTTTCGAGACGGCCCTGCGCCTGGCCGATGGCCGCGCCATCGCCTACGAAATGGATACCGCCAAGGAACACGTGTATTCGAATAAATTCGCCTGCAATGTGTGCGGTTATTCCTTGCAGGAACTGGAACCGCGTTTGTTCTCGTTCAACAACCCCATGGGCGCCTGCCCGGAATGCGACGGCCTGGGGCACATCGAATTCTTTGACCCGAAACGCATCGTCGCGTTCCCGAATCTGTCGCTGGCGTCGGGCGCCGTCAAGGGCTGGGACCGCCGCAACCAGTTTTATTTCCAGATGCTGTCGAACCTGGCCGCCTACTATGAATTCGACCTGGACATGCCGTTCGAGCAGCTGGCACTGAATGCCCAGCAAGCCGTGTTGTACGGTTCCGGCAAGCAAGTGATTCCGTTTACCTATGTCAACGAACGAGGCCGCACCGTCATCAAGGAACACACGTTCGAAGGCGTGGTCAACAATCTGCAGCGCCGCTACCGCGAGACGGATTCGATGGCCGTCAAGGAAGAACTGGCCAAGTTCATCAATGAAAAATGCTGCCCCTCATGCGATGGCGCGCGCCTGCGCGTGGAAGCGCGCTTCGTCAAAGTCGGCACGGGCAAGCAGCAGCGCGCCATCTATGAAGTGGCGGGAAAACCGCTGCGCGAGACGCTGGAATTCTTTGAAAAACTGAAACTGACGGGCGCCAAGAAGGAGATCGCCGACAGGGTCGTGAAAGAAATCATTTCGCGCCTGAAGTTCCTCAACAATGTGGGCCTCGATTACCTGTCGCTGGACCGCAGCGCCGACACGCTGTCGGGCGGCGAAGCACAGCGCATACGCCTGGCGTCGCAGATCGGCTCCGGTTTGACGGGCGTCATGTATGTGCTCGACGAACCGTCGATCGGCTTGCATCAGCGCGATAATGACCGCCTGATCGAAACTTTGAAACACTTGCGCGACATCGGCAACAGCGTGCTGGTGGTCGAGCACGATGAAGACGCCATCCGCACGGCCGACTACATCGTCGACATGGGCATCGGCGCGGGCGTGCACGGCGGCGAAATCATCGCCGAAGGCACCCTGCAAGATATTCTCAAGAACAAGAAATCGCTGACGGCGCAATACCTGAATGGCAAGCTGAAAATCGCCGTGCCGGCCAAGCGCCACGCCAGCAATCCGGAAAAGCAATTGGTCATTACTGGCGCGACGGGCAACAACTTGAAAAAGGTGTCACTCAGCTTGCCGGTAGGCTTGATGACGTGCGTGACGGGCGTCTCCGGCTCGGGCAAATCGTCGCTGGTCAACGATACCCTGTATCCGGCGCTGTCGCGCCATCTGTACGGTTCGCAGACGGAACCGGCGCCGCACGAATCGATCAGCGGCCTGGAGCACTTCGACAAAGTCATTTCCGTCGACCAGGCGCCCATCGGCCGCACGCCGCGCTCGAACCCCGCCACCTACACGGGCTTGTTTACGCCGATCCGCGATCTGTTCGCCACCGTGCCGACGGCCAAGGAACGCGGCTACAGCGCAGGACGCTTCTCGTTCAACGTGAAAGGCGGCCGCTGCGAAGCATGCCAGGGCGATGGCGTGATCAAGGTCGAGATGCACTTCCTGCCCGATGTCTACGTGCCGTGCGACGTGTGCCACGGCAAGCGCTACAACCGCGAAACCCTGGAAGTGCACTACAAGGGCAAGAACATCACGGAAGTGCTGGGCATGACGGTGGAAGAGGCGCATGTATTCTTCAAGCCCGTGCCCTTGATCGCGCGCAAGCTGCAAACCCTGCTCGACGTGGGCCTGGGCTACATCAAGCTGGGCCAGAGCGCCACCACGCTGTCCGGCGGCGAAGCGCAGCGCGTGAAATTGTCGCTGGAATTGTCCAAGCGCGACACGGGACGCACCCTGTACATCCTCGACGAACCGACCACAGGCTTGCACTTCCACGACATCGACCTGCTGTTGAAAGTCATCCACCGCCTGCGCGACCAGGGCAACACCCTCGTCATCATCGAGCACAACCTGGACGTCATCAAGACGGCCGACTGGCTGGTCGACCTGGGCCCTGAAGGGGGCGCCGGTGGCGGGCAGATCATTGCCACGGGCACGCCGGAAGACGTGGCGCTGAACCCGGCCAGCGTGACGGGTAAATACCTGGGGCCGCTGCTGAAGCAATAAGCTGCAGCACTTGAAAAAATGGCGCGGATTGTCCAGACAATTCGCGCCATTTTTTGTTTCCGCACAAACGTCAGGGTTTGCTCACCTTGCTTTGGCAACGCGTTCCAGTTTCGTCTGCAAGTAGGCCCAGGAGTACTCAAGCGCCTCATACAGCGCCGCACCGTCTTCCAGCAGGCGCGGCCCAAGCAGGCACATGCCCCGCAGCATTTCCGGCGACTGGCCGCGTTGGCCATTCCAGGCTTGCGCCGCCATCGCCGGGACTTTGTAGCGCTCGCCAGCCTTCTGGCGCTGCGTGTCGACCGCCTTGCCCTCCTCATCCGTCCACACGGTCTGGAAGAAACGGCCGGCGTCCTCATCGGACCAGATACCGCCTTGCTTCATTTCTGCAAGCATGCCATCGAGCGTCTTGTGATAGTGCGCCTGCTGCTGGCGCATGCGCTCGACATTGCTCTTCAGCCCTGCTTCCAGCGTGACGCCATACTGCCGGGCATACTCGATGCTCTCGCAATCCTGGCGGTGCTCGGCATGGGCGCCGCTGCCGAGCAGGCAGGCGGCCACGGTGCTAATGATGATGATCGTTTTTTTCATGTTTTGAGCCGGCGTGACAGCAAATAATTTCCACAGGACAATTATTATACCGACAATAAAAAACGGCGCGGATTGCTCATGCAATCCGCGCCGTTTCTCTTTTTGCTAGCACCCCAGTCATTGCCGGCGTGTCATTTATCGCACGCCAGTCTTTGCCGGCGTGTTTCTCCCCCACTACTAAACTTTATGCACTCAGCTGCTTTTCCAGCGCAGCCTTGTGATCTGCCAATTCTTGCGGCAGATGATACGCGAGTTTTTCAAACAGCTCCGCATGCAATTTCAATTCGTCCCGCCACGCCGCCTTGTCGATCGACGTGATGGTATCGAACTGTTGCTGCGTGAATGGCAAGCCATCCCAGTTCAGATCGCCATACTGCGGCGTCGTGCCGAACAGGTTTTCCACGCCGCCCGCCGTGCCTTCGATACGCTCCAGCATCCACTTCAGCACGCGCATATTGTCGCCAAAGCCAGGCCAGACGAACTTGCCGGCCTCGTCCGTACGGAACCAGTTGACGCAGTAGATCTTCGGCAGGGCCGCCGGGTTGACCTTGCCCACCTTGACGCCCATGTCCAGCCAATGCTGGAAGTAATCGCTCATGTTATAGCCGATAAACGGCAACATGGCAAATGGATCGCGGCGCACGACGCCCATCTGGCCCACGGCCGCAGCCGTCGTTTCGGAACCCATGGTGGCGGCCATGTAGACGCCTTCGACCCAGTTGCGCGCTTCGGTGACCAGCGGCACGGTGGTGGAGCGGCGGCCACCGAAAATGAAGGCCGAGATCGGCACGCCAGCCGGATCGTCCCAGGCGGCGTCAATGACAGGGTTTTGCGTAGCAGCAACAGTGAAGCGCGCGTTCGGGTGCGCCGCCTTGGTACCGGACGCCGGCGTCCAGTCCTTGCCCTGCCAGTCGATCAGGTGGCTTGGCGCTTCTTTCGTCAAGCCTTCCCACCAGACGTCGCCATCGTCCGTCAGCGCCACGTTGGTGAAAATCGTGTTGTCGCGCATGGACGCCATGCAGTTGTAATTGGTTTTTTCGTTGGTGCCCGGCGCCACGCCGAAGTAACCGGCTTCCGGATTGATCGCGTACAGGCGGCCATCGGCACCCGGTTTGATCCAGGCGATATCGTCGCCGATGGTGGTCACTTTCCAGCCGTTAAAACTTGCCGGCGGGATCAGCATAGCGAAGTTGGTCTTGCCGCAGGCCGATGGGAACGCTGCCGCGACATAATGCTTCTTGCCTTCCGGCGATTCCACACCGAGGATCAGCATGTGTTCGGCCAGCCAGCCCGGGTTGTTGTCGGACGCCTGCGCTTCCTGGTAGCCCATGTTCGAGGCGATGCGCAGGGCGAAGCATTTCTTGCCCAGCAAGGCGTTGCCGCCGTAGCCCGAACCGAAAGACCAGATTTCGCGCGTTTCCGGGAAATGCACGATGTATTTGGTGCTGTTGCACGGCCATTTCACGTCTTGCTGGCCGGCAGCCAATGGTGCGCCCACGCTGTGCACACACGGCACGAATTCGCCATCGGTGCCCAGCACGTCGTACACGGCACGGCCCATGCGGGTCATGACCTTCATGTTGACGGCAACATACGGCGAATCGGACAGTTCCACGCCGATGTGCGCGATGGGCGAGCCCAGCGGGCCCATCGAGAAGGGTACGACGTACATGGTACGGCCGCGCATGCAGCCATCGAACAGGCCGTTCAAGGTGTGGCGCATTTCGCCAGGCTCGGTCCAGTTATTCGTCGGGCCGGCCGCCTCTTTCGTTGCCGAGCAGATATACGTGCGGTCTTCGACACGGGCCACGTCGCTCGGGTCCGAGCAGGCCAGGTAGGAATTCGGGCGCTTTTCGGCATTCAGTTTTTTCATGGTGCCGCTGGCAACCATTTCGGCACACAGACGCTCGTACTCTTCCTGCGAACCATCGCACCAGTAAATACGCTCCGGCTTGGTCAGCGCAGCAATGTCGGCCACCCAGTTGATCAGTTTCTGTTGTTTAATATAAGCTGGGACGTTGAGTGCGGCGACGCCACCCATGACGGGCTGATTCATATTACCTCCAATACCAATAAAAGAAATTCTGGTCATTCCGGCAAGACGGGCAGCATCGTTGAGAGGTGGCTGCGGCTCACTGCGGGCGGCGTCTTCACGCGGGCAGGGCTCTGGTGTCGTTTACCTGGATCATGCACCCAGGCTGCGGGAACAGTTTGCGTTATAACTATACTCAGGAAGCTTCAAAAGTGCCGGCGATTGTACACCCGCCAATCAGCTATTCTCGCAAAAATGTAGGAGAATAGCTTGACTAATGTAGTAGGCTATTCAGCATTTCCCGTATCCTGTTATTTCCCTACCAAATCCTTACTAAAATCGGCCATCCACCATGAAAATTGCCATACTCGATGATTACCAGGATGCCGTGCGCGGCCTCGATTGCTTCAAATTGCTCGATGGCCACGAGGTCAAAGTGTTCAGCAATACGGCGCGGGGCCTGGGCCAGCTGGCGATCCGCCTGGCGCCGTTTGACGCGCTGGTGCTGATCCGCGAACGCAGCAGTTTCAACCGCGCCTTGCTGTCGAAACTGCCGAACCTGAAACTGATTTCGCAAACAGGCAAGGTCAGCGGCCACATCGATGTGGCGGCCGCCACGGAACTGGGCATCGCGATCGCGGAAGGTATCGGCTCGCCCACGGCGCCGGCCGAACTGACGTGGGCGCTGATCATGGCGGCGCAGCGCAAGATCGTGCCGTACGCGCAACATTTACAGGAAGGGCTGTGGCAAACGTCATCCATCGAGCCGGCGCGCAACACGCTCGGCACGGTATTGAAAGGGCGCACCCTGGCGATCTGGGGCTACGGCAAGATCGGTCAATTGATCGCCGGCTATGGCCGCGCCTTCGGCATGACCATTCTCGTGTGGGGCAGCGAAGCGAGCCGCGCGGCGGCCGTCGCAGCCGGCGATACGGCGGCGGTGTCGCGCGCAGCGTTCTTTGAACAAGCCGACGTCTTGAGCTTGCACCTGCGCCTGTCCGAGACGACGCGCGGCCTGGTAACAAGCGACGACCTGGCGCGCATGAAGCCAAACTCGCTTTTCGTCAACACCAGCCGCGCCGAACTGGTGGCCGAGGGCGCGCTGGAAGCGGCGCTGCAGCAGGGGCGCCCGGGCGCGGCCGCGCTGGACGTGTTTACGGACGAGCCGCTGGCGCCAGGCGCGCCATTGCTGCTGCTGCCGAACGTGCTGGCCACACCACACCTGGGCTACGTCGAGCGTGACAGCTATGAACTGTATTTCCGCTACGCCTTGCAAAACATCGTCGATTTTGCGCAGGGTCGATGCACGCGCCTGCTCAATCCCGAGGTGTCGCAGCATGCGCGGCAAGCCCCTCAGGAGCGCTGAAAGCCCCTCAACAAATCCGGCTCGCCCGTGATGCGGATGGCGGGCGCGGGCAGCGCGTGCCGGCCGCGCCACAGGCCGGCCCAGCCAGGTGGCCAGGAGATGTCCGGCCCGGCATACGGCGCCACGCCGGCGCGCACGGCCACCACCGGCACGGGCGGCATGTCGGGCAAAGGTTCGCCGGGGGTGCGCTGCATGTCCAGGCTGTACATGTAATTGGGTAATAGAGCGTCGCAGACGCGGCCAAACCACGCGCTATGGTCGTCGTCGCGCCCCAGCGCCTGCGCCAGGCCTTGCGGATCGAAACGGGCCAGGGCATCGATCAGCTCGCCGGTGGTGGCACCCGGCGTATCGCCCCAGCCCATCACGGGGTTGACGTTGTAATCGGCGCCCGAACCGTACCAGCCTTCGCGCCAGGGCCGCTGCATCCAGTCGCGCGGCCCCGTAAACAAATGCCAGCGCCAGTGCAGGCCGGACGGTTTGGGCCAGGAATACAGATACAGTTTTTGATAGCCGGCCTGGTGCAGCTCGCGCACCATGGCCATCAGACGCGCATGCGGCATGCGGTCGGGCGGCGCGCGGCGAAACAAAATCGCTTCGCCATCGGCAAACTGCACATCGTCGGTCGACAGGTTCAGGTCCAGGGTGCGCGCTTCGCTGCCGAAACGGGCGGCGATCCAGCCCGTCAGCAAATTCACGGACGTGATGACGCCATAGCCGCGGTGGCGGTGAAAAATGACGGTGCCGGGAGCGAGCGCTTTCATACAGGATAGTCGGGCTGGTGGAGGAGCAAAGAAACAAGTGTACTCACAGATGGCCGAATTTTCCAGAGGCGGCGCGCATCTGGCCCGCCATTCACGCAAGGCACACAATCCACGCTATCATGCGCGTCATTCTCCACTGACATCGTGACCACATCATGACTTTGCGCATACTCGCCACTGGCGGCACTTTCGACAAACACTACAACGAATTGAACGGTACCCTGGGCTTTTCCGACAGTCATTTGCCGGCAGCGATTGCCCGCGCGCGCATGACGGCACCCGTCGCATTGGAGCAACTGCCCCTGCTCGATTCGCTCGACATGCAGGATGCGGACCGCCAGCGCGTGCTGGCATCGTGCCGCGCGGCACAGGAAAAAGCCATCGTCATCATCCACGGCACCGACACCATGCGCGAAACGGCGCAAGTGCTGGGCGCGGCGAACCTGCAGCAAACGGTGATTTTGACGGGCGCCATGATTCCCTACGAAATCGACAACTCAGATGCCCTGTTCAACCTGGGCTTTGCCTGCGGCGTGGCGCAAACCTTGCCAGCGGGCGTGTACGTGGCCATGAATGGCCAGATCTTCGCCTGGGACAATGTGCAAAAGAACCGCGCCGCCGGCGTGTTCCAGCCCTTGTAAGCCGATGGCAGGCAGGATGCGAAAAGCAGACTGGAAAACGCTCTGACTGACATCCTGTCACAATTCAACAAGCCCGTTTTCAACGGGCTTTTTTTACGTTTTTCACTTTTCATAAATTCAGCAATACAACAGATTTCATCGAATTATTATAGGTAAAACATCAAATTGCCAATACATTAATTTTATGTTGCAAAAAAACACCAGCTATCATTTATAAAAACACCGATATTTATAAATATAAAACTGTGATTTAACAATTGGCTTAAATATTCTTCTGTATCTATAATTTATTGCCAAATCCGACACGGTTTAGGTGCATTTTTTCTTGCTGAGACGACATAATGTTCGCCTCGACAAGTAATAAGTGCATTTATAACAATATTGCGCTAAGTAGTCGTCCACCTCCCACCGACGTGGTTCCGCCTACCGTACACGAGCACCCTGGTCATCTATCCGATGGCTTGAACGGTGCTCGTGTACCGCTTGTCGTTATTAAAACTACTACGGAGTAATTGTTACAATGGCATTTAAAGAAAAAATTGGCGCGCGCAGCGTACGCCTGGCCCTGACCGTCCTGGCAGGTAGCGTGTTGTTCTCTGGCCAATCCATGGCGGATGAAGCAATTCAAAAAGTTGAAATTACCGGTTCGAGTATCAAGCGTATCGCCGTCGAAGGTGCCCTGCCAGTGCAGCGCCTGACGCAAGAAGCGATCGCCAAATCGGGCGCCACCTCGGTAGCCGACCTGATCCAGGCCCTGCCCGCCATGCAAGGCTTCACCATCGGCGCAGTCGCCGCAGGTTCCGACTCGGGCGGCAATACCAGCGCATCGCTGCACGGCATTGGCGAGAGCTACACCCTGGTACTGTTGAACGGCCGCCGCATCGCGCCACAAGGTTCCGGCACCACGGTCAACCTGAACGCCATTCCGATGAGCGCCGTTGAGCGCGTCGAAATCCTGACCGACGGTGCTTCGGCCCTGTACGGCTCGGACGCCATCGCCGGCGTACTGAACTTCATCCTGAAGAAAAACCAGCAGGGCGCCACCCTGGAAGCGACGTACGGCGGTCCGGAAGACAAGGGCGGCAACGCCTGGAACACCAGCGTCACCTACGGTTTCGGCGATCTGGACGAAGATCGCTTCAACGTGCTGGTATCGTACCGCCACGACGAGCAGTCGAAACTGGTAGCGACCGACCGCACGTTCGCCAATACCTCGCACCTGAAATTCGCCCGCAACGGCAAGAACTACATCTGGGACCGCACCAGCACCTCGGCCTCGCCAGCAGGCGCCACTGTTGCCTACAACAACAGCACCACTTCGACGGCATTCACGCCATATCTGCGGCAAAACCAGGGAAATTGCCCTGACAATTCCTACGTCACGACCAGCAATAAAAACGCTTGCGGCTTCGACACCGGTTCCACCGTGGAAATCGTGCCGCAATCGAAACGCGACAGCCTGTTCTCCAAAGCAACATACAAGCTCAATGACAACCTGAACGCGTTTGCGGAACTGGCCTACTCGCGCTACGACCTGACGGCGCGTATCGCCGCCAACCCGATCCCCATCTCGATCGCGCAAACGGAAAAAGACCCTGTCACCGGCGTTGAAAAGCTGGTGTTCAAAAATCCTTCCGCCTACGCGAATTACGTACAACCCTACCTGTCGCCAGCGCAACAGGCAGATATCAAATCGATCACGGCCAACTACCGCAGCACCGACTTCGGTTTGCGTGCCAGCCAGACCATTACCCAAACCAAACACATGGTGGTGGGCGTGGAAGGCGAACTGGGCGCGTGGAACTTCGAGAGCGGCCTGACCTGGTCGCAAAACTCGATCGACGAGCGCTACACGAGCGGTTACCAGAAAAACCAGGCATTCAAGGATATCCTGGCCAATCCGGATTTCAACCCGTTTGCAACGACGCAAAAACCATCCGTGCAAGCGCAAGTCGCTGGCGCACAATTCGTCGGTTCGGTACGCACCGCATCGACCACGATGCGCGGCGTCGATACACACGGCTCGCGTGAATTGTTCTCCTTGCCAGGCGGCAAAGCCAGCCTCGGTATCGGCGGCGACTACCGCACCTACCGCTACGAGCAGTCGCCAGGCGCCACCGGTGACGACATCTACAGCTTCAACACGAAGGCTGCCTACGACATGAGCCGCGACACCTACGGCGCGTTCGTCGAGTTGCTGGCGCCGCTGGCCAAGTCGTTCGAAATGACCGTTGGCGGCCGTTACGATGCTGTCAAAGCGATCGATGACAAGCTGAACAACAAAACTATCGGCAAAAAAGACAGCGCCAATACCTACAAGGTATCGGCGCGCTGGCAGCCCGTACAAACCTTACTGATCCGTGGTTCCTACGGCACGGGTTTCAAGGCGCCAAGCATGCTGGAGATCGCTCAGCCACTGGTCAACGCCGGCTTTACCGCCAAGAAATTTGACTGCCCGACACCAGGTTCGCCACTTTGCCGCGGTGAAACAACGCAATACAACGCTGTGTCACAAGGCAATCCAGAACTGCAATCGGAAAAATCCAAGCAGTTCACCCTGGGCTTCCGTGTCGAGCCTAGCGCGGCCTTCTCGTTCGGCGCCGACTTGTGGGACGTGAAACTGAGCAATGCTGTATCGGAAATCACCGAAGAGCAAGCATTTGCCGATCCGGTCAAGTATGCAACGAGCTTCTCGACCTACAAGGAACCATCGACCGGCAATACCTACTACGCGTTCAAGAAACTGTCGGTCAACATCGGCAAGAAGGAATACCGTGGTATCGACTGGGATCTGTCGGCCAACCATAAGTTTGACTTCGGCAAGCTGACCGCGCAATTGAGCGGTACGCATATGTTGCACGCCAACTACACCAAAGCCGGTAGCAACAATGTGTTCACCAGCAACATGAACTTCTTCGGCGACACCAACGAAGTCACGTTCCGCAACCTGATGAAGCTGACGACGACCCTCGATACGGGCCGCCTGAGCAACACAGTGACCGTCAACTACCGTAACGGCTACACCGATGCAGCCGCTACCGTGTACGACGTAGCCGCCGCAAAAGAAGTGAAGGGTTTCCGCCTGCAAGTTCCGTCGTACACCACGTTCGACTGGCAAGCACGTTTCGCCTTTGACAAGCAAACCACGATCCGCGCAGGCATCAAAAACCTGTTCGACCGTGCACCACCGCTGTCGCTGCGCGCTTCGTCGGGTCACCAGGTCGGTTTCGACCCACGCTACGCCGATCCAATGATGCGTTCGTTCTACATCACCGGCAACTACAAGTTCTAATGTGACGTTGTGAATTAGCTTGTCTGGAAAGCGCCTTGCACTTCACCGTGCCAGGCGCTTTTTTTATGCACTCGTAGATTGCACAGGCGAAAAAAAAGGAGCCGCAGCTCCTTTCCCGTACACATACAACTGCTGCTATGCAGTTGCTTCGCCACCCAATGCTTCGACCACATCGGCCATCAGCTTGGCGAGCTCGCCCGTCATCAGCATCAGGTCGCCGTCGAAACGCTCGTCGTCGTTCTTCGTGCTCGATTCCGTTTCCTTGATCACGTCCAGCGGCTTGACGCTCTTGATGGCCAGGGACTCCGTCAGCACGAACGAGATCTTGTCGTTCCACGTCATGGCCAGGCGCGTGCACTGCTTGCCGGCCGCGATGTGGCGGCGCACGTCGTCCGCTTCCAGGGTGTGGCGCACGTAGCGCACGGTGGCCTTGCTCTCGCCCGTGGCGCGCAATTCTGTGTCCATGTCGACCGTGAAGCCGGCAGGCGCGTCGTCGGCCTGCAGCCATTCCGTCATCACCGCCACGGGCGAGCGCTGCACGCGCAGGCTTTCCAGCGGCAGCTTGTCGACGGCTTTCAACAGCAGCTTGATGACTTCATCGGCCTTGGCCGGGCTGGCGGCATCGACCACCAGCCAGCCATTGACGGGATCGATCCACGTCCAGACGTTGCTGCGGATGCTGAAGGCGCGCGGCAGCAGTTCGTCGGCCACGCGTTCCTTCAATTCTTTCATGGCTTTCTTGCCAGGCGCAAAGCCTTGCGCTTCTTCCATCTCGGCAGCGCGGGCCTTGGCCACCTGGTTGATGACAGTCGCTGGCAACAGTTTCTTTTCCGTGCCCAGCAAGATCAGCATCTGCTTGTTGACCACATGCACCAGACCGCCATTCGGGCGTGGCGTATCCCAGCCCTGGCGCATCAGATCCATGCTGGTCGCCGGCGTAAATTTGTTCGAGGACAAGGCCTCTTCCAGTTGTTCTGGCGTATAAGCCCATGGTGCGGGCAGGCGGTAAATCTGAAGATTCTTGAACCACATAGTTTTTGTCTTCCGTTTGTTTCAGTAGTGCCAGGGGAACGCCATTCTACACTTTCGACGTGAAAATGCCGTCAAAAGCGCGGTCTGGCGCGGTATGTATCTTGTAGGAAACGCCGCTAGAGCCTGGGAAACAGCTCCGCCTGGGCTGGCGCCTGCCGCGTCACGATGCCCGGATCGGACAAGGTCGAGATGCGCACGCCCAGCAGGCGGATTTTCTTGTCAAATGGCACGCGCCGCAAGCAATCGCGGCTGGCGCGCAGGATGGCGGCGGCGTCCGCCGTGGCGCTGGGCAGGGTGATGTCGCGCGTGACGGTGCTGAAATCCTCGAAGCGCAGCTTGATGCCCACCGTGCGCCCCGCCAGCGATTGTTTATCCAGGTCGCCCGCCACGCGCGTGCACAGGCTTTCCAGCTTTTCCGACAGGGTGGCGCGGTCGCGCACCACCTGCAAGTCGCGCTCGAACGTCGTTTCGCGGCTGACGGACTTGGTTTCCCGGCTCGTCTGCACGGGCCGCTCGTCAAGGCCCAGCGCCGCCTGGAGCAGCCAGCCCGTGTACAGGTCGCCGAACTGCGTACGCAGCATGGCCATGTCGGCCCGCGCCAGCTCGCCGATGCTAACGATGCCCAGCGCTTCGAGCTTGGCCGTCGCTTTCGGACCGATGCCATTGATTTTTTTCGCCGGCAAGGGCCAGACCCTGGTTTCGATATCCTCTGGCGACAAAATGGTCAAGCCATCGGGCTTTTCCAGGTCGGAACAGATTTTTGCCAGCAATTTGTTGGGCGCCAGGCCGACCGAGCACGACAGGCCCGTCGCCTCGAACACGGCCGCCTTCAGACGCGCCGCCATGGCCGGCGCCTGCTCGCCGTATTCCGTCAGGTCGACATAGATTTCATCGATGCCCACGTTCTGGATGATGGGGCACAGATGGGCCACGGCTTGCTTGAAGCGGGCGGAGTATTCACGGTAGGCCTCGAAATCAGCTGGCAGCAGGATGCTGTCGGGCGCCAGTTTCGCCGCCTTCATGATGCCCATGGCGGAAAACACGCCAAACGCGCGCGCCGCATAGGTCGACGTGGTGACGACGCCGCGCCCCACGTAATCGCGCATGCGCGCAAACTGCCGCGTGCCATCTTCCAGCAGCACCGGTTGCTGCAGACGCCCGCCGCCGATGACGACAGCTTCGCCGCGCAATTCGGGATATTTCAGCAGCTCCACGGAGGCAAAGAAGGCATCCATGTCCAGGTGGGCAATCCAGCGGCGGGCGACGGGTGGCTCGGGAAGTGGGGAGGCAGATGTGGTCAAGGACACCTCGCGGCAGGACACTGTAATTATATACAGTATCGCTGGAAATGCCCGTGGATGCAAGGTGAAACGCACGGGCACCGCAGTTGCTTTTCTCAATGGCAAGATTACAATCCTGACACGACTATAAAAAGGAGTTCCCTTGTCTACAGCACATCAAGCTTTGCGCCACCTGGCCGTCTGCTCATCCATCCTGCTGTCCACGCTGGCGCCAGCCGCGCTGGCCGCCGATGCCCCTGTCGCCGCCAAGACAGCCTGGCAGGAAACCCGCCACGGCACGCTCGTCACGGACGACTATCGCTGGCTGCAAAAGAAGACCGATCCTGCCGTGATCGATTACCTGAATGCGGAAAACGCCTACACGGCGGCCGTCACGGCCCCAATCCAGCCGCTGGCCGACAAGCTGACTGCGGAAGTCAAGGGACGCATGCAGGAAGTGGACCTGTCCGTGCCCGCGCGCCAGGGCAATTTCTACTATTACACGCGCACGGAAGCGGGCAAGCAATACCCGCTGCATTGCCGCCGCCCTGTCGGCGCCAGCGGTGCCTACGATGCGCAGGCAGCTGAGGAAATCCTGCTGGACCAGAATCAATTGGCCGAGGGCCAAAAATTCTTTGCCGTACGCGCGTTTGCCATCAGCCCGAACGAACAATTGCTGGCCTACACCACCGACACGACGGGTTTCCGCCAGTACGAACTGCATGTCAAGGATTTGAAGACGGGCAAGCTTCTGGGCGACAGCATGCCGCGCGTCACGTCCCTGGCCTGGGCGGCGGATAATGCCACGCTGATGCTGACGCAGGAAGACGTCACCACCAAGCGCGCGGACCGATTGTTCCGCCTGGCCCTGGGCGGCACGCTGCAGCAGGTCTACCACGAGCCGGTGGAGCAGTTCGCCATCAACGTGGGCCGCACGCGCGATCATCGCTACTTTGTGCTCACCGCGCGCAGCACGGATACCAGCGAAGTGCTGCTGTTGCCAACGAACAAGCCGGAAGGCCATTTCCAGAGCGTGCTGAAACGCGAAAAAGGCCACCGCTACGGCGTCGAGCACCGCGACGGCCAGCTGTACATTCTGACCAACAAGGACGCGAAAAATTTCCGCGTCGTCAGCGCGCCGCTGTCTGCGCCGCAGCCGAAACACTGGAAACCCGTCGTGCCGCACAACAAGGACGCCGTGATCCAGTCCATTGACGTGTTCCAGGGCTACCTGGTGGTGATGGAAAAGGCGCGTGCCCTGAACCGTGCGCGCATCTATGATTTTGCGCACAAGAATTGGAAAACCGTGCAGTTCGACGACCCCGTCTACCTGGCCACGGCGGCCGGCACGCCGGAGTTTTCCGCCACGCAATTTCGCATGTCTTACCAGTCGCCCGTCACGCCGCCCACCGTCATCGACGTCAGCATGCAGGATGGCAAGCGCACGGTGCTGAAACAGCAGGAAATCGTCGGCGGCTTTGACGGCAGCCGCTACACCACGCAGCGCCTGTGGGTGACAGCGCGCGATGGCGTGCAAGTACCGCTGTGGATCGTCTACAAGAAAGGCGTCAAGCTCGACGGTTCCGCGCCGCTGCTGCTGTACTCGTATGGCTCGTATGGCATTTCCACGGAAGCCAGCTTCGCCATCAGCCGCATCAGCCTGCTGGAACGGGGCGTCATCTATGCGCAGGCGCATATCCGCGGCGGCACGGACATGGGCGAAGCCTGGCATGAAGACGGCATGCTGATGAAGAAGAAAAACACCTTCAATGACTTCATCGACAGCGCCGACTACCTGGTGCGCGAAAAATGGACCAGCCCGAACCGTCTGATCATCCAGGGCGGCAGCGCCGGCGGCCTCTTGATGGGCGCCGTCGTCAACATGCGCCCCGAGCTGTTCCACGCCGTGCACGCAGCAGTGCCGTTTGTCGATGTGATGAACACCATGATGGACGCCAGCCTGCCCCTGACGACAGGGGAGTATCTGGAATGGGGCGACCCGAACCAGAAGGCGGCCTACGACTACATGCTCAGCTACTCCCCCTACGACAACATTGCGCGCAAGAATTATCCCGCCATGCTGGTGACGACGGGCCTGAACGACAGCCAGGTCATGTACTGGGAACCGGCCAAGTACGTGGCCAAGCTGCGCGCGTACAAGACGGACAGCAATCCCTTGCTGCTGAAAACAAATATGGGCGCCGGCCACGGCGGTGCCTCGGGCCGCTACAACGCCATCGCCGAGAATGCGTTTAATATGGCGTGGATGCTTTCCCAGTGGAATATCACGGAATAATGTGAAAAAGCGCTTGCAGAAGGATTTTAGCCATCCTATAATAGCGCCTCTTCCAGACGTGGTGACAAACGTCGGGATGGTTTTCTGAGACAAGCAACGGGTGCTTAGCTCAGTTGGTAGAGCGGCGCCCTTACAAGGCGTAGGTCGGGAGTTCGAGCCTCTCAGCACCCACCAAATCAGAAAACTGTCCAGTGCTTCATGGATCAGCAATACAGATCATACGAGCTTGGAGTGGTAGTTCAGTTGGTTAGAATACCGGCCTGTCACGTCGGGGGTCGCGGGTTCGAGTCCCGTCCGCTCCGCCAATAAAAGAAAAGCCCTTTGGTTCTCTGAACCGAAGGGCTTTTCCCATTTCAGCAGCCAAAAACACGTCCGTACTCCCCTGCTTGAACATTTTTGCACTTTTCAGCAAAAAAACTGCTTTCCCCCTCAAGAATAGTTGCACAAGCACGAAAGCGCCCCCTATAATAGTGCCTCTTCCAGACGTGGTGACAAACGTCGGGATAGTTTTCTGGGTATGCGGGTGCTTAGCTCAGTTGGTAGAGCGGCGCCCTTACAAGGCGTAGGTCGGGAGTTCGAGCCTCTCAGCACCCACCACCAATACAGAAAATTATCCAGTGCTTCATGGATCAGCAACACAGATCATACGAGCTTGGAGTGGTAGTTCAGTTGGTTAGAATACCGGCCTGTCACGTCGGGGGTCGCGGGTTCGAGTCCCGTCCGCTCCGCCAATAAAAGAAAAGCCCTTTGGTTCTCTGAACCGAAGGGCTTTTCCCATTTCCGGCCCGAAAAATGCACTAGAATCAGCGCTCCTCCTGACTCTGCAGCTCCAGCCTGATGCGCCTGCCCCACAGTCTTTCCCCCTACCTCGTCCTGCGCTTGCGCCTGGCGCATCATGCTTTGCTGCAATTTGCCGCCAGCCTGGCCAGTTCCATGGAAATCCTCGTGTTCCTGGCCGGTCCCGTCCTGCTGGGCTTACTCAGCGTCATCGCCCTACCCGGCTTTCTCGCCGTGAGCCTGCCCTGGCCCGCCGCCCTGGGCGTGGTCGGCGCGCAAGTCCTGCTGACCTGCCTGCCCGCCTGGCTGCTGCGCAAGCGCCTGTTGCCGGCGAATACCGCCGCCTGGCTGCGCCAGCTACCCTTGCCGACGCGTGTGCGCTGGCAAGCCGATGTGGCCGTGGCCGGTGTGCTGATGCTGCCGCTGGGCCTCGCCTATGCCGTCTCGACCAGCATCTGGCTGCTGCAGTCGCCGCCCTGGTTGCGCCCGGTTGTCGTGCCCGGCATGGCCGCCACCATCGCCGCCTGGCTGCTGGCCTGGCTGCTGACGACACTCATCGTGGCGCAGCGCCTGCGCGCCCCGCGCCCCGCACACAGGGCTCGCCCGACCACGATGACGGCCTATGTGCCGCAACGGCCCCACTGGCGCAGCGTGTTCCTGTGGCGCCAGTTGTTCTGGCTGCCCTTCTGGCGCAATGACAATATGATCGGCATCCAGCAAAGCGTGCTGCTGGCCACGGCTGGCGCCAGCATGCTGGCCTGGCTGCTGCGCGTGCCCCTGGTGCCAGCACCGCTACTCGGTTTGCTAGCCAGCGCCAGCCTGGTCATTGTGACGGACCGCGGCGACAAGGCCGTGCGCGAGCAGATCGCCGTGCTGCGTCCATCGCTGAACGCCTGGCCCCTGGCCAACACGGCCTTGATGCGCCTGGCTTGCGGCGCCAGCCTGCTGCCGCCGTTTGCCGTGCTGCTGGCGGGCGCGATCTTGCTGTACGCCATCGATCCCGCCGCCTTGCAGCAGCGCGTCACCAAGGTCTACGCCCTCACCGCCAGCGCGGCCCTGCTGGCCATCATCGGCCTGCCCCGCCTCACGGCGCGGGGTAGAGTCGTCCTCGTCGTCCTGTCCATCCTTGCCTTGAGCGCCATCGGAAGCGAATTATGGAATTGAATGCCTCTTCTCCCACCCTGCACATCGAGCACCTCGATTTTCACTTCCCTACGCACAGCGTCTTCCAAGGCTGCAATCTGCAATTCGGCCCCGGCATCAACTGGCTGCGCGGTGCGAACGGGGCCGGCAAGACAACCTTGCTGAAACTGGCGGGCGGCGCCCTGCTGCCCGCGCGCGGCACCATCCGCCTCGATGACGTCGACAGTGGCCGCATGCCGCTGGCCTACCGCGCCCAGGCATTCTATTGTGGCGGCGACCTACCCGCCCTGCCCTGGCTGCAAGTACACGAATTTCTCGACCTGCACCTGGCCCTGTACCCGGGCAGTGACCAGTCCCTGCTGAACGAGGAGCTGCGCGCGTTTGCCCTGACGTCCACCTTGCAGCAAAGCATCACCACCCTCTCGCTGGGCCAGCACAAAAAACTGCAACTGGCCCTGGCCCTGGCCTTGCCCGTGCGCCTGCTGCTGATCGATGAACCGTTCAATGGCCTCGATGCATCCGCCATGGCGCACTTGCGCCAGCGCCTGTCCGACCCGTCCCGCCTGGCGCGCCAGTGCATCGTGCTGACCAGCCACCTGGCGCCGGACGTACCGCTGGCGGCGACGGTGGAAATATAGACAGGAAATACAGCTTTGCAAATCGGCCAAGAAACGCTTACGATGCCGTGCTGCAAAAACCAGCGATCCCGGTGCAGCTACGACAACAACACGCGCGGCGAAACCGTCACCATCGCGCGCGCCGGCCAGCGTTTTACCTGGCACGTGCAAACTTTTAACCATCAAACGACATTCGCTCTGAGCGAGATCGCGCCGCAGGACATGCCCGTCGATGGCGTGCAGGTGTATGTCGCCGCCAATCCCCTGTACGCGGGCAGCTAAGTTTCCTCTACACGTAAAAAAACCGGAAGCGCCTTGCGGTGCTTCCGGTTTTTTTGCGGCTGGACAGCTTATGCCGTCAGCGCTTCTTTTACTGCGGCTTCTTCAACCACTTCCTCGTCGTCCGAGCGGATCAGGTGGTCAAAGGCGGACAGGGCGGCCTTGGCGCCTTCGCCGGTGGCGATGATGATCTGCTTGTACGGCACCGTGGTGACGTCGCCGGCCGCAAATACGCCGGGGATCGAGGTCTGGCCGCGGGCATCGACTTCGATTTCACCGTGGCGCGACAACGCTACCGTGCCTTTCAGCCACTCCGTGTTCGGCACCAGGCCGATTTGCACGAAGACGCCTTCCAGCTCGACCTTTTTCGACTCGCCGCTGACCCGGTCCGTGTAGCTCAGGCCATTGACGATCTTGCCGTCGCCGTGGATCTCGGTGGTTTGCGCCGAGGTAATCACGGTCACGTTAGGCAGGCTGTGCAGCTTGCGTTGCAGCACCGCATCGGCACGCAATTCCGCACCGAACTCGATCAGGGTCACGTGTTTTACCAGGCCGGCCAGGTCGATCGCCGCTTCTACACCCGAGTTGCCGCCGCCGATCACGGCCACGCGCTTGCCCTTGAACAAGGGGCCATCGCAGTGCGGGCAGTAGGCGACACCGTGGTTGCGGTATTCCTTCTCGCCCGGCACGTTGATTTCGCGCCAGCGGGCACCGGTGGCCAGGATGACGGTCTTGGCTTTCAGGATGGCGCCATTCGCCGTTTCAATCTCGATCAGCTTGCCTGGGGTCAGCTTGCTGGCGCGCTGGGTGTTCATGATGTCGACGTCATAGGTCTTGACGTGCTGTTCCAGCGCCATCGCAAACTTTGGACCATCGGTTTCCTTGACGGAAATAAAATTCTCGATGGCCATGGTGTCGAGGGTCTGGCCGCCGAAACGCTCGGCCAGCACGCCCGTCTTGATGCCTTTGCGCGCCGCGTAGATGGCCGCTGCCGCGCCGGCAGGACCGCCGCCGACGATCAGTACATCAAAGACATCTTTCTTGCTCAACGCTGCCGCCTGGCGTGCGCCGGCGTTGGTGTCGAGCTTGGCGAGGATTTCCTCGACATTCGTGCGTCCCTGGCCAAAATGCTGGCCATTCAGGAACATCATCGGCACGGCCATGATCTGGCGCTCTTCCACTTCTTTCGGGAACACGCCACCATCGATGGTGGTGACCTTGATGCGCGGGTTGATCACCGCCATGGCATTCAATGCCTGCACCACTTCCGGGCAGTTATGGCAGGAGAGCGAAATAAACGTTTCAAACTCGTAATCGCCGTCGAGGTTGCGGATCTGCTCGATCACGGCATCGTCGAACTTGATGGTGTGGCCGCCCACTTGCAGCAGCGCCAGCACCAGCGAGGTAAATTCGTGGCCCAGCGGCACACCGGCGAAACGCACGCCGATATCGGAGCCGGTACGGTTGATGCTGAACGACGGCACCCGTACGCCAGCGTCAAGGCGCTCGACCAGCGTGATCTTGTCGCTCAACAGGACTATCTCCTGGAGCAATTCCTTCATCTCGCGGGCTTTTGCGCTGTCATCCAGAGAAGCGACCAGCTCAAGCGGATACACCACTTTTTCCAGGTAGGATTTCAGTTGGGTTTTGAGGGTTGCATCTAACATGATTTTTTCTTCCTTTACAAATATTTAGGCGAATGCCGGGCCGGACGCCCGGTCCGGCATCGCGGTAACTACTTGTTTGCTACGTGGTGCATCGAAACTTAGATCTTGCCAACCAGGTCCAGCGATGGGGTCAGCGTTGCTGCGCCTTCCGTCCATTTGGCTGGGCAAACTTCGCCTGGGTGAGCGGCAACGTATTGAGCTGCCTTGACTTTGCGCAACAGTTCCGATGCGTCACGGCCGATGCCGTTGTCATGCACTTCCAGCACTTTGATGAAGCCGTCTGGATTGATGACGAAGGTACCGCGCAGTGCCATGCCTTCTTCTTCGATCATGACTTCGAAATTGCGCGACAGGGTACCGGTTGGGTCACCGATCAGTGCGTATTGCACTTTCTTGATCGCGTCCGAGGTGTCGTGCCATGCTTTGTGCGCGAAATGCGAGTCGGTCGAGATGCCGTAGACATCGACGCCCAGCTTCTGGAATTCGGCGTGGTGATCGGCCAGGTCTTCCAGTTCGGTTGGGCAAACGAAGGTGAAGTCGGCTGGGTAGAACACGAATACCGACCACTTGCCTTTCAGCGACGCTTCCGTCAGGTCGACGAATTTGCCATTGTGGAATGCGGTTGCCTTGAATGGTTTAACTTGGGTATTGATGAGCGACATAATCATTTCCTCTCGTGTGGTGAATCAGTAAGACTCTAGTGTAAGGGGTTTTAGTCCATATGCAAAATTGATTGTCACAATAGTTTCAATTGTTTTTAACTATCACGACATCATGGGAACTCCATGATAGGCAGTTCCCACAGGATTGAACAGCGACAAAAAGGGTTCCCCTTCCTGCCGCCGGGTCTTTAATTTTTGAGTTCTTCCGGTACTTTGCCGCCGTTTTCCGCCAGCTTGATCATCACCTGGCGGTGCAGCCAGATATTCATGCTGGCCGAATCGTTGGTGTCGCCCGCGAAGTGCAGCTCTTGCGCCAGTTCCTTGCGCGAAGCCAGGCTGCTGTCGAGTTGAAGCAGTTTCATCAGGTCGACGATGGACGTGCGCCAATTGAGTGTTTCCGCGTTCTTGCTGGCCAGGTCGACCAGCACCACTTCCACGTCCACCACCGGCACGGCAACCGCTGGTGCAGCGGCGGCTGCCGGTGCCCCCGCCGCTGGCGCGTCGGTAGCGGCCGCTGGCGTGGCTGCCGGAGCGGCGTCGGACGCATGGTGGAAGATTTTGTTATAGATATTGCTGAAAATGCCCATGAGGTCACCTCGAGTTGAGTGAATGGAAGAAGGTTTGCCTGCGCGCCCGGTTCATGACGCGAACCGGTGACAGCTGGAGCCGGGCGCAGGCGCCAGCCTGTCGAGTATAAGCCCGTTCAGGCCGGGAGCCCTGTCCCGCAGGGCCAGTGGACATCTGGTGGCAGGGCACGCCGGTTTCAAGGGTGCAAGGGCCGCCGGGCATGCAGCAGCGCATCGAATGCGTCGATGGCCAGCGGCGGCGCAAACAGCTCGCCTTGCGCAAAATCGCAGCCGATTTCCAGCAGCCGCGCGCGCTGCTCTTCGGTCTCCACCCCTTCGGCGATGACTTGCAAGCCCAGCCTGTGCGCCATGGTGACGATGGCTTCGCACAACACCAGTTCGCTGGTACCGGGCGCCAGCTTGCGCACCAGCACGCCGTCGAGCTTCAGGTAGTCGATGCTGCACTGCTGCAATTGCGTCAGCGAGGCGGGGCCGCTGCCGAAGTTGTCCAGGGCGATCTGCAAGCCTGCCTCGCGCAAGTGCTGCAGCCGCTGCGCCATGCCGCTGCCGGCGCTGGCACCGGATCCCAGCAGCGCATCTTCGCGCATGTCGAGCACGATGGCCGAAGCCGGCACATCGAGCGCCATCAGCTGGCGCAGCCAGGTGCCGGGCGCCTCGACTTCGCGCTGCAGCTCCAGCGGCGACTGGTTCAGGCACAGTTGTAGCCCCGGCAAGCCGATGGCCTGGCCCTGCGCGCGCCAGCGCAACAGTTGCGCAGCCGCCGTGCGCAACACCCAGTCGCCGATGTCGACGATCAAGCCGCTGCTCTCGGCCAGCGCCAGGAAATCCGGCGGGCACACGATGCCCCGCTGCGGATGGTGCCAGCGCAGCAAAGCTTCCACTTTGACAATAGTGCAGCCATGCAGCTCGACGATGGGCTGGTAATACAGCTGCATCTGCTGTTCGCGCAAGGCCGTGCGCAAGTCCGCCCCCAGGCGCATGCGGTTGACGGCCGCCACCTGCATGGCGGGCGTGAAATAACTGTAGCGGTTGCGCCCCGCGCCTTTCGAGACATACATGGCCTGGTCCGCATGCTTGAGCAAGTCTTCGATCGTGCCCGCGTCGTCCGGATACAGGGTGATGCCGATCGAGGCGGAGACGAAGGCCTGCTCCTGCCCCAGCAGGAACGGCGCCAGCAAGCCGTCGAGTATCTGCCGCGCGATGCGGTCAACTTGCTGCAGATCATCGAGGTCGGACAGGATCACCGTGAATTCATCGCCGCCCAGGCGCGCCACCGTATCGGTCTCGCGCACGCCCACGCGGATGCGCCGCGCCGCTTCGATCAGCAGGATATCGCCCTGGTGGTGGCCGAGGGTGTCGTTGACTTCCTTGAAATGGTCGAGGTCGATGAACAGGATGGCCACGCGGCTCGTATCACGCCGTCCCTGAGCCAGCGCCTGGCGCAGGCGCTCGTGGAACATGCGGCGGTTCGGCAATTGCGTCAGGGTATCGAAATTGGCTTGCTGCCAGATCAGCGCTTCCGTTTGCCGCTTGTCCGTCACATCTTCCAGCATGCACAGGTGGTGCGGGCCGCCGTGGCAGGCCGTGGCGATGGCCGTCACCGAGGCATCGACCCACACCACGTCGCCATCGGGACGCACGATGCGCTTGGCGTGGCGAAAGCCCGGCATGCGCCGCGCCAGCAGCTGCGCCACGTGCGCCTGCTCGCCCGCCACGTCGTCGGGATGACTGATCTCCATCCAGCTCGAGCGCTTCATATGCTCCAGGCTGCGCCCGGCGATGGCCAGATAGCGCGGATTGATATCCAGAAACTGTCCGCTCACGGTATCGATCAGGGCGATGCCCATCGGCGCTTCCTCGAACATGGTGCGAAAGCGCAATTCCCCTTGCCGGATGGTTTCCTCCGTGCGGCGGCGCTCGCGCGCCAGGTTGCTGAAGTGAAAGGCCGCCGACACGGCCAGCAAGCTGCCCGCCACGCCCAGCGACAGGTACAGCCAGCCCAGGTCGGCGCCCGGCACGGAGCGGTACAAAAAGCCCTGGTAGGCACGGCTGTCCGTGGCATTGCGCGGCAGCACGCCCATGGCGGCATAGGTGTCGGCAATGTGCTGCCAGCGCTGGGGATTCATGTAGCCGAGCTCCACCAGCACGGGCTGCAGCAGCAATTCCATCTGCTGCGCCTCGTACAGCAGGTGATCGCGGTCATGGCGCTGGCTGTATTTAACGTGGATCACATCCGCCATTTCCTCGCGGTGCGCCATCGCGTATTGCCAGCCGCGCAAGCTGGCCGCGCGGAACGCTTTGACGCGCTCGGGGTGCCGGCGCAGTTCGTACTCGCTGGTAAACAGGTTGTCGCCGTAGAAATCGATACCGGCCGTGCGCGGCGTAAACTGGTAGTAGGGAAAGCCAGCCCGGTCCAGGTAATCCGGTTCGTTGGTGGAATACGCGGCAATCGCGTCGACCTTGCCATCGATCAAATCCCCGATCCGGTAGCTGGGCGGCAAGTGGCGCATCTGCTGCGGCGCGACACCCATTTTCTGCAGGAATAGCGAGACTTCATCAGATGCGGCTGCCACATCGGTGGCCGCACCGATCATCACGGGCGCCCCCACCAGCCGGTGCACATCGGGCGCACCGCCATGCTGGCGCATCAGCAGCACGCTGGGCGAATGCTGGAACACCACGGCCAGTACCACCACGGGCTTGCCGGCCATGCGGCTGAGCAACAAGGTGCTGTTACCCACGCCATATTCAGCCTGGCCCGTCAGCACGGCCGCCTCGGCAAGCGGCACGCCGCTGCCTTCGACCAATGTCACTTCCAGCCCCGCCTCGCGGTAATAACCCTGCTCGATGGCCGCGTAATAACCGGCAAACTGGAACTGGTGCGTGAAATTGAGCTGCAGGGAGATGGGTTCCAGCGCGCGGGCTTGTGTGGCCAGGCACAGCAGCAGGAAGAAAAAGCAGCGCCAGCCGTTCGCCATCCTGCCGACCAGCGGCAAGTAGGAGCGGAAAGCGTCGAATGCTTTCATCGGCATGGCAGGACACCACTGGAAACTGCCGAGCTGGCAGGGTACGACTATTGTAGCCGCCCCCTTTTGCCGATGGATAATTATTTCACTAAGAACAATAACGTTGATGTTTTTGGCAAACAATCTGACGTTTGTTTGCGCTAGAACACGACGCCTGCCACCAAAATGATGTTGGCATACGGACTGCACTCACCCGTACGCACGATGGCGCGCGCGCCCTTGCTCAATTGCTTGAACTCCTCGTGCGTCACCTGGCGCGCATCGGGCATGGCCAGGGCCGCCACCTGCGCCGCCATGGCCGGGTTGTGCTGCGGTAACTCGCTGGCGAGCAAATGGTATTCCACCTGCATTTCGCTCAGCACCGTGTTCACGGTATCGATGAAGCCGGGAATGCCGCGCGTCAGGGCCAGGTCGATCAGGGGCACGCCAGGCTGCGACGGCAAGCCCGCGTCGCCGATGACGAGCATGTCGCCATGACCGAGCGATGCGATTAGTTGCGACAGCGCAATATTGAGCAGCGGTGTTTTTTTCATGGTCTCAGAACAGCTCGTGCAAGTGGGGAATCGAAGTTTGCGCACCGGGCTTGGTGACGCTCCAGGCGGCCGCGCGCTGGCCTTGGCCAATCGCTTCCGCCTCGTCCATGCCGGACGCCAGACCCGCGACAAAACCACCGATGAAGGTGTCGCCGGCGGCCGTCGTGTCGACGGCTTGCACCACTTCGGCCGCGAAATCATAATCGCCGCCATACAAGGCCGCGTGCACGCCCTTGGAGCCGAGCGTGATGATGACGTTGTCGCTGCCCAGCTTTTGCAGCGCAGCCGCCAGCGCCTTGGCATCCGCGCCTTGCGGGCTGACGCCGGCCAGCATGGCCGCTTCGATTTCATTCGGAATCAGGTAGTCGACCAGTTCCAGCACGCCTTGCGGCAGGCTGGCAGCCGGGGCCGGGTTCAGCACCACCGTCTTGCCCAAGGAGCGGGCCAGTTTGATGGCGTGCACGACGGTGGCCATCGGCGTTTCCAGCTGCAGCACGACAATATCGGCCTGTTCGATCAGCCCTTTTGCCGCGTCGATGTGCGCGGGGCTCAACAGATCGTTGGCGCCGCCGGCAATCACGATGCTGTTCTGGCCGTTGTCGTCCACCAGGATGGAGGCGATGCCGGACGCGACACCGGGCAAGGTGGTGATGTGGCTGTCGATGATGCCGTCGCCGACCAGCGCCGCGCGCAACGTCGCGCCAAACGCATCATCGCCCACGCAGCCGACCATGGCCACTTGCTGGCCACCGGCGGCCACTTTGCCGCTCAGGCGCGCGCAGGCTACGGCCTGGTTGGCGCCCTTGCCGCCAGGAATGGTGCGAAACGCGCCGCCCGTCAGGGTTTCGCCGGGGAGGGGCATGCGCGGCACGCGCAAGACCAGGTCCATATTGATGCTGCCGATAACCACGATCATGATGTCATTCCCATCAGTTCAGTTGCAGGTGAAGAAGTAGGTGCGGAAAAAGTTACCGTGGCGGCCACGCTGGAACCGCGCACATGCAGCTCGGGCGCGATGCTGCGCTGCTGGCGCGGCAAGGTGGGGTCGGCGATGCGCGCCAGCAGACAGGCGGCCGTGATGTGACCCAGCTCGCGCGTGTTTTGCGCCACGCTGCTCAAGGCCGGATGCACGAAGCTGGCCAGGTCGATATCGTCGAAGCCGACGACGGCCAGGTCCACGGGCACGGCAATGCCCCGTTCGGCGGCGGCGCGCAGGGCGCCAAAAGCCATCAAATCATTGCAGCAGAACAAGGCGTCGGGGCGCTGGCCTGGCGGCAGCGCCAGCAAATCCAGCGCGGCCGCATAGCCGCCCGCGCTCGTGAAATCGCTATGGCGGCACAGGGCGTCGGCCAGGACCACGCCCGCGTCCGCCATGGCGCTGCGCGCGCCGGCGATGCGCTCATTGGAAATGCTCACTTCGCGGGGACCGGCGATGCAAGCGAGGCGCCGGCGTCCCAGGCCCAGCAGATGGCGCGCGGCCAGCACGCCGCCGGCGCGGTTGTCGACGGCCACGGCATCGATGGCCAGGTCGCTGGGCGCGCGGTCGAGCAGCACGGCCGGCACCTTCATCTTGCGCAGCAGTTCGCCATCGCTGTCGGCCAGCGCGGACAGGATCAGGCCGTCGCAGCGCTTGGTCAGCAGCACGTTCAGGTAGTCGCGCTGCTTGACGGGGTCGTCATCGGAATTGCACAAGATCACGCTGTAGCCGGCCGCGTAGCAGCTGTCCTCGATGCCGCGCGCCACTTCCGAAAAATACGGATTCGTATTATTCGGAATGATCAGGCCAATGGTGCCCGTGCTGCGGCTGCGCAAGGAGCGCGCCAGGGCGCTGGGCACGTAATGCAATTGTTCCGCCGCCGCCAGCACGGCGCGGCGCGCCGCGTCGCTGACGGGGCGGGTATTGTTGAGGACGTGCGACACGGTGGTAAACGACACCCCGGCCGCCTGCGCCACTTGTTTGATGGTTGCCATTGGCCGCGCTTTCTCCTGTAATTATGCGCGCTCGCCGCGGCGGCGGTAAGTATCGAGCACCACAGCGGCGACGATCACCAGGCCCGTGACGATGCGTTTCACGGGTTCGGATACGCCCACCTGCGCCAGGCCCGCTTCCAGCACGGAAATGATCAACACGCCGATAAACGTGCTGATGACGGAACCGCGCCCGCCCATCAGGCTCGTGCCGCCGATTACCACGGCGGCGATCACTTGCAATTCCATGCCCACGCCGCCGTTCGGGTCGGCCGCTTCCAGGCGCGAGACCTGGAACAGGGCGCCCACGCCGGCCAGAAAGCCCATCAAGGCAAACACCAGCACTTTTGACGGTTTCGTATTGATGCCGGACAAACGCACGGCTTCTTCATTCGTGCCGATGCCGATCCAGTGGCGTCCCAGCACCGTGCGCGTGAGCACCAGGTGGCCGATCACAACAATAGCGATGGCGGCGATGAAGGCGGGCGACAAGCCAAACGCGATCGGCGAGCTGATGCCGTCCACGGCGCTGCCGATGTATTCCGTGCGCGAATTGGTCACCTGATAGGCCAATCCCCGTGCCATTTCCAGCACGCCCAAGGAGACGATGAACGAGGGGATACGCCAGCCGACAGAAATCAGGCCGGTCGTCGCGCCGCACAGGGCGGCGACGAACATGCCCAACAGGGCCGCGCTCCACACGGGCCAGCCCCAGTGCACGACGGCCAGCGACAGCACGGAAGCGGCCAGCGCCATGACGGAGCCGACCGACAAATCGATGCCGCCGATGATCAATACAAAGGTCATGCCGACGGCCATCACGACCAGGGTCGGGATGTTGTTCGACAGGGTGCTGAGGGTAGCGAGCGTGAAGAAATTTTCGCTGGCAAACGAGAACAGCACGCACATGGCGAGCAAGGCGCCGATCAGGCCCGCATAGTTTTTCAGGTCGGCCAGGCTGCGCTGCAGATACGAAGGAGAGGAATGGGTGGTCATGGGAATCTTTCCGGCGGATCAGGCCGCAGCTGGAGTGGAAGTGGGGGTCAAATAGCCAGAGAAGGCAGCCGACAGCAGCGCGTCCTGGCTCCAGGCACCGCGCTCGAAGGTCTCGACGATGCTGCCGGCGCTCATGACGGCGATGCGGTCGCAGATCAGCATTAGCTCGCGCAAGTCGCTCGAGACAATGACGAGGCCCTTGCCCTGGCGCGCCTGTTCGGCCAGCACCTGATAAATATCAAACTTGGCGCCGATATCGATGCCGCGCGTGGGTTCGTCGAACAGCATCACGGGGCAGTTGCGATACAGCCAGCGGGCGATCACCACTTTTTGCTGGTTGCCGCCAGACAATTCGGCCACCGTTTGCGCGCTGTTGCGCGAGCGGATACCCAGGCGCTGGATGTAATCGTCGGCCACCGACGCTTCGGCCGCATCGTTGAGCCAACCTGCGCCACTGACGGTGTCGAGCGACGCCAGGGTGGTGTTGACGGCGATGGACTGGCGCAGCAACAAGCCTTGTCCCTTGCGGTCTTCCGTGATCATGGCGATGCCCGCTTTCACGGCTGCCTGCGGCGAATGCAAGGCGGCGGGCACCTCGCTGTCGCCGAGGAACACGTCACCGGCGTCGGCGCGGTCGGCGCCGAAGATCAACCGCAGCAATTCCGTGCGGCCCGAGCCGATCAGGCCGGCGATGCCGAGGATTTCGCCGGCGCGCAAGTCGAACGAAGTCGGGTTGACCACCTTGCCGCGCGCCAGTCCGCGCACGCGCAGCAGCGGCGCGCCGATGGTGCGGCCGCTCAGGTCGACGGCGTCATCGGCCGAACGGCCCACCATCAAGCTGACCAGGTCGGCGGCGGAGTGGCCCGCGATAGCGTCATCGCACACGAGCTGGCCGTCGCGCAGCACGGCGATGCGGTCGGCCACGCGCTTGAGTTCTTCCAGGCGGTGGGAAATATAGATGATGCACACGCCTTCGGCCTTCAGGCGCTCGATTTGCAGGAACAGCAATTCCACTTCGCGGTGCGTCAGCATGGCCGTCGGTTCATCGAGCACCAGCAGGCGGCAGGAACCAATTAAATTGCGCGCGATCTCGATCATTTGCTGGTGGCCGATGCCCAGCTCGCCAACCAGGGTCCACGGGTCGAGTCCGCCCAGGCCCACTTTCTCCATCTGTTCGCGCGCGTCGCGCTCCAGACGGCTGCGGTCGATGAAGCCGAAGCGCTGCGGCAAGTTTTTCAGGTACAGGTTTTCCGCGATCGACAGGGTGGGAATCAAATTGAGTTCCTGCATCACCATGCGGATGCCCAGCGCCTCGGCGGCGCCGCGCGAAGCGGGCTGGTAAGGCTTGCCGTCGAGCAGCATGGTGCCCGTCGTGGCTTGCTCCAGGCCGCAGATGATCTTCGACAGCGTGCTTTTGCCGGCACCGTTTTCGCCCGTCAGCGCCAGCACCTGGCCAGCGGCGAAGCGCAAGCCCACGCCGCCCAGCACGGGGCCGACATAGGACTTGCCGATGTTATCGAGCGTTAACAGGGGAATGGCGGCTGGCGCCGGGGGTATGTCGGTGGGCATGATAAAACTCCGCAGTAGTGGCGGCGGGGCCGGCGCCGCCTGCTCGGTGAGCAAGCGCCGTCGGCCCCGGCGGGATCAAACGATCAGGCGATCAGGACTTGGCGCCCTTGGCGACCAGTTCGACCTTGGTTTCGATGACGCCACCGAGCTCGGCCTGTTTCTTCTTCTGCGCCAGCGCTTTCAGCACGGTCTCGATGCCGAACACGGCTTGCTGCGAACCGAACTGGTCTGCGGTGGCCAGCACGCGGCCATCGGCCAGCATCGGCTTGATGGCGTTGATGTTGTCATAGCCGACGACCAGCACTTTGCCCGTCTTGCCGGCCGCCTTGATGGCGGAAATGGCGCCGATGGCCATGTTGTCGTTACCGCACAGCAAGGCCTTGATATTCGGGTTGGCGTTCAGCATGGCGGCGGCCACCGTGTTGGCGGGAGCGATTTCCCACTGGCCCGACTGCACGCTGACGACCTTGGCACCGGCCGCGTTCATGGCGTCCTGGAAACCCAGGGTGCGCTGCTGCGCGTTGTAGGTAGTCGACACGCCTTCGATGATGCCGACGGGGTCGCCCTTCTTGATCTGCTTGGCCAGGTAGTCGCCGACGACCTTGGCGCCCTTGCGGTTGTCCGGACCGACGAACGGTACGCTGATGCCCTTTTCTTTCAGGGCGCCCTCATCGAGCTTGTTGTCGATATTGACGACGATGATGCCCGCGTCGATGGCTTTCTTCAGCACCGGCACCAGCGCCTTCGAGTCGGCCGGCGCGATCACCAGCGCGCTGACGCGCGAAACGATCATTTGCTCAACCAGCTTGATCTGGCTCGACGTATCCGTTTCATCCTTGATGCCGTTCGACAGCAAGTCATACTTGGCGGCATTCGCCTTCTGATGCGCCTTGGCGCCATTTTCCATGGTCAGGAAAAATTCATTGGCAAGCGACTTCATCACCAGCGCCACCTTTGGTTTGGCAGGTGTCTGCGCCATCGCCGGCACGGCGGGCAAGGCACACACCAGGACAGCGGCGGCAATCATTTTCAGGCGAATACGGGATGTCATGAGCGTCTCCAGAGTTGTTGGTCAAGCACGTGTCGAGCATGCTTTTATGGAATTTCATTGCGCGCAAACGTTTGCGCGAAGCGAATAGTGCCTCAATGCCCTATTACAGTGCAAGCAAAACAGTATGTGCGGTGCAGCAAAAAGGGAGCGCCCAGAGGGAAACAGGCAGGCCGATGCGATCGGCCTGCCGAGGAGAAATGCGCAGAAGTCAGGAGTTTGTTGCGGGCCGGGCGCTGGCCCACTGCACCGCCAGCACGCTGGCCAGCACCAGCAGCAAGCCCAGCATCGACCAGCCCGTCATGGCCTGGCCCAGCAGGGCCCAACCCAGCACGACGGCCATCAGCGGACTGAGCAGGCCCAGCGAGGAGACGGCCACGGGTGTGAGGCGGGCGATGCCGCGGAACCACAAGGCATACGCCAGCAGGGCGCCGGCCAGGCACAGGTAGGCGTAAGCCAGGACTTGCTGCAGGGACAAGGCCGGCAAGGGTGCGTCGGCCAGCCAGGCGACGGGTGCCAGCATCAGGCCGCCGAGCAGCAATTGCCAGCCCGTCAGCGCCAGCACGGGCAAGTCCGGCTTCCAGCGCCGCGTCAAGTAGGTGCCGGCCGCCATACAGGCCGTACCGCCCAGCGCGGCGGCGATGCCGATGGGTTCCCACACGGTGCGCGGCGACAACAACAAGACGCCCATGCCGGCCACGCCCAGCACGCTGGCCCCCAAGGCCAGGCGGGCCGGGCGGCGCCCTTCCACGCCCCAGGCCAGGCCCATCACCAGCAGCGGCTGGATGGCCCCCACTACGGCCGCCAAGCCACCCGGCAAGCGGTAGGCGGCGACGAACAGCAGCGCCTGGAACACGCCGATATTCAGCGCGGAAAGAATCAGCACGCGGCCCCACTCGCGCCGCGCTGGCAGGCGCCGCATCAGCAGCAGCAACAGCAAGCCAGCCGGCAACACGCGGATCAGGGCCGCCGTGAAAGGGCGGTGCGGCGGCAGCAGTTCGGACGTGACGATATACGTGGAACCCCAGATCAGGGGTGCCAGCGCCGTGAGCAGAATATCGCCCCAGGCGGGACGGGCAGAAGAAGAGGCCATGCAACTATCTCGACATTAAGATAAAAATCCAGTGTGAGCATAAACTATCTTGATGTCAAGATAAATTGGCGGGCACGCCGCTTCCTGGCGGGCGTAAAAAAACCCGGCATGGCCGGGCTTCTTGAATGATGCAAGGCGGCACGCTGCACCGCCTGGCTCGCCGCTTAATCGCGCATGCGCCGCAGGGTTGTCACCCGCATGCCGCCCATGCTGATCTGCGCCGTGCTGCCATCGTCACTGACGATAATGTCCATGGCCGCATCGCCCGCGCCTTCCGGCGTGATCGTCACGGTATTGCCTTTGGTGGTGAAGGTGGCCTTGGTCGAGGTCCCGTTATTGATCACGCTGTCACTTGTAAATTCCAGGACATTGCCCATCGCCGCCTGCCATTTCCCCACAGCTGGGTGGGCACCAAAGCGGAACGCGCTCTTCAGCTTGTCCAGCATGCCCGCGCCCTGCACGGCCGGCGCTTTGCCTATCACACCGGTCATGGCCGCCTGGCTCATCTGCGCTTCGTCGATGACTTGCCATTGCTTGTCGACCAGCGCCAGCGGCAACCGCACTTCCAGGTCGCCGTCCGGCAAGCGTTGCAGGATCAGTGCCCGGTCCGCCGACTTGGCGACCCACGCCGCCTCATCGGTCAATACCAGGGTGGCCTTGGCCATCGCCACGTGCTGTGCGCCCAGGTCGCGCACCTGATCGTAGCCGCTGACCTTGGCGACTTTCACGCCCTTGGCCACGCACAGCTTGTCGCCGCGCAAGGCCGCCTTGCCCGGAGCGGCCAGCGCGTAGACAAATTGCGATTGCGCAACCCAGCCACCGCTGCTTTGTTCGACGGGAGCGGCGTACAGCCCGCTACGCACGAGGATATCGAGCCATTGCCGAGTGGAACTGTCGTACGAGGCCACGCGGATTTCTTCCTTCTGGTACGGCAAGTTGGTGAGGCAGAGCAACTTGTCGCGCGCCGCCTCGTCGGCCGCCAGATGGGCATCGATGGCGCGGCTGAAACTGCTAGCCGAGGCCGCTTCGGGCGCCAGCAGCCATGCCAGAGCGCCACCGGCCACGATCACCACCGCCAGCACGCCGCCGGCAATCATGACGTGGCGCCGCTGCACGCCAGCCCCGGCCGGACTGGCCGGCGCCGGTGCTGCCGCTGCAGCGGCAGGCAAGGTATTGCCGCATTCATCGCAAAAGCGCGCGCCCGGGGCATAGGCCGTGCCGCATTTGGTGCAGAAGTGAGCCATGGTGTGCCTTACTTGAGTTTGTGCGCGCATTCGCCGCAGAACACGTCATCGGACGCGACCGGTGCCTTGCAATTCGGGCATTGCAGGCTGTCTGCCGGCGCAGCGGCTGGCGCTGCCGGAGCGGCTGGAGCGGCTGGGGCCGTCGCCTGCTCGGCCAGGGCGCGCGCACGTTCACGCGCTTCCTCGGCCTTTTTCTTGACCACGGCCAGGCCGTCGTTCAGGCTCGCTTCCGAGGCGCTGAAATCGACATTGCGCGTGGCGTTCAGGTAAATGATACACACGCCCTTGGTAAAGATCAGGCCCGGCACAACGGCCGCGGCCGCCAGCAGCAAGCCGCCGCCCAGGCCGGCTGCGATGATATAGCCGGAACCGCCACTCAGACCCGAAGCCAGGGAATACATGTTCATCTGGCCGCCCAGGCCCAGGATGCCTGCGGACATGCCGCTGGTCAGCGACACGCCGGTGCCCAGCACGCCAAAGATCAGCAGCGCGGTAAACGACGTGATCAGGAACAGCAGCACTTCCAGCAGGATCACCGACACCAGCTTGGTGCGCACGATCAGGTTCAGGCGGGCAATGATCTGGAACACGCTGGCGCCCGACCAGGCGGCAGGGCCGGCCAGCGGCAGCATCACGTAGAACAGCGCAAACACCAGCACGCCCAGCACGATGGCCGACAAGGGGAAGACCACCGCGTACAGCACGGGGCCCAGCACGGGGATTTTGCAGACGAACAAGATGATGGCGATAGCGATCATGGCCGCCAGCACGATCAAGAATTCCAGAAAGACGACGGCGATCAGGCGGTGGCTGGTGTACAGCGAGACGAGCACGGCATCAACCAGGCTCATGCCAGGCTGGCCCTGCGCATCGCGCATCAGCAGGATGCCCACGGCGTTGGAACCGTAAAACATCACCAGGAAGGCCATCAGGCCGCCCAGGAAGACCAGCAGCGTGCTGCTCATGCTGCCGGCGAGCATGATCAGCACGCCACCGACGAGCACGGCACCGATGAAGGTCAGGGCCAGCAGGGCAATCGCGCGGAAATTCTTGATGGCGTCGGTCGCTTCGATCAGCGATCCCACGGCGGAGGAAAAGGGAAACGGTTTATGTGCTTCTGTGGAAATGGTCATGTCTAGCCTGGAAGGGGGAAATCGGGATGGGACGGCCTGCCTGGCCGCCCCGTGGTATTGATGTGTCAGTAGGCCAGCGCCAGTTGCAGCTCGCTCGCAGGCGCCTGGCGCTGGACGATCTGCAGTTTGACGTCCTGGCCGCCGACACGCTTGCTATTCAGGTACAAGGCGGTACGCACCGGATAAATGCCCTGCGGCACGCCTTCGGGCATGGGAATCGAGAAGCCGCCCTTGTAGGCGCCGCTGCCGTTGTTGCTGCTGACCACCTTGCGCACAGTTTTGATCAGGTCGCCATTTGGCTTGTACAGGCTCAACTCTTCTTCCACCAGCGGGTTCGGATCGCGCGTGCCGGCTGCCACTTCGATATACGAATTGGTCTGCGCCTTCTGGCCCGGACGGACGGAGGACGGCGTAAAGGCCGTCTCATACTTCACCAAGGTCGATTGCTCGGGCAGCTTGCCCTTGTTGGCCACCTTGTAGTCGGCCTGCACTTGCTGCGCCGTCTTGACTTGCTGGCTTTGATAATTCAAAGCCACGCAGGCGAGTGCGCCCAGGCTGGCACCCAGGGCCGCGCCGCGCACGGTATTCGTGCCACCGCCCAGCAAGCCGCCCACGACAGCGCCGATGCCGGCCAGCATGGCCGTATTGCATTCACCGCTGGCCGCTTCCGTGCCTGCGGTAGTGGTACCGGTGGCACCAGGGCCGCCCGGCGCGGCGCAACCGGCCAGCATCGAGGACACAACCAGCAGCGCCACCATGGGCTTGGCAATTTTTTTCAAGTTTTTCACGTTATTCTCCGGGAGGAACAAAATAGGGGGAAGGCAAGCAGCGCGGCTTACTCGATCTGGATTTGCGACAGCGCCTTGTCTTGCGCGTCTTTCGCCTTGCGCTTGATGTCGAGCGCGTAGCGGTTGCCCTTGTCCATGCGCAACACGGCATTCGCGTTGGCAATGGCACAGTCGTATTTGCGCTGGCTCATGCAGTGGCTCGCTTCCGACAGGCTCTCCGTGATCACGCTTTCCAGCCCGGCAGCCTGGTTGGCGGGGGCGGCTGGCGGTGTCACCTTGACGGGCTTGGCCGGTTTTTCCGCGACGGGTGCCGGTGCTGGTGCTGGTGCCGGTTCCGGCTCCGGTGCCGGAGCAGGAACAGCAGCCGGTACCGGCGCGGGTTCGTCCGCAGCCGCAGCCGGTGTCGCGGCGAAATCGGCCGTCGTGGCGCCATCGAGCGCAGGGTCGCTGATAGCCAGCGGCTGCTCGGCGGCAGACGCAGGGTCTGGCGGCGGCGCTGGCGGCTTGCTTGACAGGAAATAATACCCGCCTGCACCGCCCAGCAGCACTACTGCTGCGACGACTGCGGCAATCAGCTTGAGGGGGAGGCCACGCGGTCGGGTGTCGCCTGGCGCTTCGGGCACGCTGGCGGGTGCGGCGGCAGGTTCTGGCGCGGGAGCGGGGACAGGTTCTGGTGCGGGTGCGGGTGTGGGTGCGGGTGCGGGTGCGGGTGCGGCTTCAGGCTGGCGCTTTTCCAGCACGGGCGGCGGCGCCGGTACCGCGACAGGTTTCACCACTGGCGTCGGGACAGGTTCAGGCACGGGCTCAATGGCGGGCGCAATGACCGGTTCCGGCAGAGGCGGCGGCACCGTTGCGGCAACGGGCGCCACGGCAAAGCTGAACGCGCACTTGGGGCAGAATCTGGCATCGGCCTTGCAATCATGGCCGCACTGGCCACACGATTTGCCTGGCACCTGGGTGGCAACGGCAAACGTCGTGCCACAGGAAGAACAGAATTTTGCGCCCGGTTTATTCTCGGCCTGGCAGGAAAGGCATTTCAATTGGCATCTCTTTTCATATCAACGCTGACGCCGTACGCCTGTATCGCTTGCCAGAATGGCAGCTTTGTTGCCGTACGGCTAAATATGCAACGAGTATATTTTCAAACAGCAAGTTGCCACAAGAGAAAATTGCCTTTTGCTCTATTCAATTTTTAAATATTGGTAAAAATCCTGCCGCCAAGGCGATCTCGCGCACCACATTGGTGCGCGGAAAGCAAAAAAACCCGGCAACGCAGGGTGCGTTGCCGGGTTTTCAGGTGATGCCCGAGGCGCCGAGGGCAGTTTACTTGCGCCCGCCCCGTGCCGGCGCGGCATGGCCGCCCTTGGCGGGCGGCTTGCTGCCACGGCCCATCGGCACGGCGGCCGGCTTGGCCTTCGTTTTGATGGTCGACAAGATCGAGGGCCGCACTTTCGACTCCGCCGCCGATGCTTTCGGCGCGGCAGCCGTGCCGCCCAGGGCGATGCGGTTCTTGCCCGGCGTGACCTTGAACTTGTCCGGCGTGCCGGCGCCATGCGTCTGGCGGCTGCGTTCGCCTGCGGCCAGGCCACCCGACTCGGACGAGGTCCAGGCAGGAATCAAGTGCTTGTCGCCATTGCCGATCAAGTCGCCACGGCCCATGTTGACCAGCGCTTCGCGCAAAATCGGCCAGTTGGCCGGGTCCTGGTAGCGCAGGAAAGCCTTGTGCGTGCGGCGGATCTTGCCACTGCGCGCCGTTTCCACCACTTCCGAGTCTGCCGTCACCTTGCGCAAGGGATTCTTGCGCGTGTGATACATGGTCGTCGCCATGGCCATCGGCGTAGGCATGAAGGTTTGCACCTGGTCCAGCTTGAAATTGTTCTTCTTCAGCCACAGGGCCAAATTGAGCATGTCCAGGTCCGTCGTGCCCGGATGGGCCGCAATGAAGTACGGGATCAGGTATTGCTTCTTGCCCGCTTCCAGCGAGAAACGGTCGAACATTTCCTTGAACTCGTCATACGCGCCGATGCCGGGCTTCATCATCTTCGACAAAGTGCCCTCTTCCGTGTGCTCGGGCGCAATTTTCAAGAGGCCGCCGACGTGGTGCGTCACCAGTTCCTTCACGTATTCGGGCGAACGCACGGCCAGGTCGTAGCGCAAGCCCGAGCTGATCAGCACTTTCTTGATGCCTGGAATGGCGCGCGCCTTGCGGTACAGGGAAATGAGCTTGCTGTGGTCCGTGCCCAGATTCACGCAGATGGACGGATACACGCAGGACAGGCGGCGGCACGACACTTCGATCTCTTTGTCCTTGCAAGCGAGGCGGTACATATTCGCCGTCGGACCACCCATATCGGAAATGGTGCCCGTAAAGCCTTTGGTTTTATCGCGGATATGCTCAATTTCGCGCAGGATCGACGGTTCCGAACGGCTCTGGATGATGCGGCCTTCATGCTCCGTGATCGAGCAGAAGGTGCAGCCGCCGAAACAGCCGCGCATGATGTTGACGGAGAAGCGGATCATTTCCCAGGCGGGGATGTGCGCCTTGCCATAGCTCGGATGCGGCGCGCGCGCGTAATTCATGTCGTACACGCCATCCATCTCGTCCATGGCCAGCGGCAGTGGCGGCGGGTTGAGCCACACGTCGCGTTCGCCGTGCGCCTGCACCATGGCGCGCGCATTGCCGGGATTCGATTCCAGGTGGAACACGCGCGAGGCGTGCGCATACATGACGGGGTCATCCTTGACGACATCGTAGGCGGGCAGGCGCACGACGGTCTTGTCGTGCTTTTCCTTGGCCATGGCCAGGCGCTCTTCGCGGCTCATGATGCGGATCGGCTTGATGACTTCGGCCGATTTCGAGGCATTTTCCGTGGCGCAGGCGGTCTTGTCTTCCTGCACCATCTCGTACGGGCTGTAGTGCGGATCGACCTTGCCGGGTACATCGACGCGGGTGGAATTGTGCACGCCCCAGTCGTCGCCGGGCAACCAGCCGGCCGGCACCATGAAGGCCGTGCCGCGCAAGTCGCGGATATCCTTGATGGCTTCGCCAGCGGCCAGACGGTGCGTCAAATCGACCAGCGCCCGTTCGGCATTGCCAAAGATCAACAAATCAGCCTTGGAATCGGGCAAGACGGAACGGCGGACCTTGTCCGACCAGTAATCGTAATGGGCGATGCGGCGCAGCGACGCTTCGATGCTGCCGATCACCACCGGCACGTCGGGATACGCTTCGCGCGCGCGCTGGGCGTACACGGTGACGGCGCGGTCCGGGCGTTTATTCGGTTCGGCATTCGCCGTGTAGGCGTCGTCGGAGCGGATCTTGCGGTCGGCCGTGTACTGGTTGACCATGGAATCCATGTTGCCGGCGGTAATGCCGTAATACAGACGCGGCTTGCCGAGGATGCGGAAGGCGTCGGCCGACAGCCAGTCCGGCTGGCTGATGATGCCGACGCGGTAGCCTTGCGCTTCGAGCAGGCGGCCGACCAGGGCCATGCCGAAACTCGGATGGTCGATGTAGGCGTCGCCCGTGACGAGGATGACGTCGCACTGGTCCCAGCCCAGCGCGTCCATCTCGGCACGCGACATCGGCAGGAAAGGCGCCACGGCAGCGCGGGCAGACCGCTTGGGAACGGTCGCAAATAAATTGGTAGGGGAGCTCATAGGGTACGGATTGTACCGGAATTGGCCATTTCCAACCTGACGGCCTGCTTTTTACTGTTGGATTTCAGTACAAAAAACGTTTATCTTTCAATCACTTGGGGAAATGTGGCCCTTGGGGTCAGACCCTTCAGGGGTCTGACCCCAGCTTTTCCCCGGGTTACATCAGATCCCCATATTCGCCAAAATCTCACCAAGTTCCCGCAGCGCCGGCTCCAGTTTCGGATGCTTGACGGCGAACTTGGCCGACAATTCCTGGCTGCGCTCGGCCAGGCCATAGGTGGTCGACTCTTCGTCCTGTTCCTGCGCGGCGCGCTTTTCCAGCAGTTGCTGAATATCACCATTGAGCTTTTGCAGCAAACCATGCGTTTCTTCATCCACAGGATCGCCAGATGCGATGGTCGATTGCAGCTGTTGCAACGATTCCTTGAGTTTGCTATCCATATCTTTTTCCTGTCAGTCAGTAAATTGCGTGTCCAGGAACAATTGTTCCACCTTGCTCCTGGCCCACGGGGTCTTGCGCAAAAACTTCAGGCTCGACTTGATGCTGGGATCGCTGATGAAGCAATTGATATCGATGTGCTTGGCCAGGCCGTCCCAACCGTAATGGGCGTGCAGGCGCGTCACGATACCTTCCAGGGTAATGCCATTCAAATCTTGCTGACTCATATACTCTTTCGACTGCCTTGGTTACGTCTTCATTTACATCTTACTCAATTCTACGCCGCCGGCACAGAAAGCTTGCGTGCGCCATGTCAACGCAACGCAAGCTTCAGATGAGGACGACTTACTTCGCGTTCAAGCCGCGGCGTTCCAGCAATGGTTCCACGGTAGCATCGCGGCCGCGGAAGTCACGGAACAGTTGCAGCGCATCGACGCTGCCGCCGCGCGACAGCAATTTGCTGCGGAACCAGTCGCCATTCTTGCGCGTCAGGCCGCCGTTTTCCTTGAACCAGTTGACTGATTCCGCGTCCAGCTTTTCCGACCACAGGTAGGCATAGTATGCCGCCGAGTAGCCGCCCGAGAAGCTGTGCGAGAAGTAGCTGGTGCGGTAGCGCGGCGGTACGGGTGCGTAGTCGACACCCGCGTCTTTCAGCGATGCCGCTTCAAAGGCCAGCACGTCGGTCGGAATCTGGCTCGGCGCCAGTTGGTGCCAGCGCTGGTCCAGCAGGGCCGCCGACAGGTATTCCGTGGTCATGAAGCCCTGGTTGAATTTCTTCGCAGCCGTGACTTTATCGAGCAATTCCTGCGGCATGGCCGCGCCGCTCTGGTAGTGCTTGGCGTAGTTTTGCAGCACTTCCGGCCAGACGGCCCACATTTCATTGACTTGCGATGGATACTCGACGAAATCGCTCGGCACGCTGGTGCCGGCAAAGCGCGGGTATTTCACGTTCGAGAACATGCCGTGCAGCGCATGGCCGAATTCGTGGAACATGGTCGTCACTTCATCGAAGGTCAGCAAGGTCGGCTGGCCCGCAGGCGGCTTCGGAATATTCAACTGGTTGGCGATGACAGGATGCGTGCCCATCAGCGATGACTGCGACACGTATTCATTCATCCACGCGCCGCCATGCTTGTTGCCGCGCGCATAGAAGTCGGCGATGAACAGGGCCAGCGGCTTGCCGTTGGCGTCTGTCACGTCGTAGACGCGCACGTCCGGGTTGTACACCGGTAGATCAGTGCGCTGTTTGAAGCTGATGCCATACAGTTTATTGGCGGCAAAGAAGACGCCGTTGTTCAGCACGCTGTTGAGTTCCAGGTACGGTTTCAGCTCGTTTTCATCAAAGTTGAAACGCTGTTTGCGCAGCTTGTCCGTGTAGATGGCCCAGTCGGCCGCTGCCACCTGGAAACCGCCCTTTTCCGCATCGACCACTTGCTGCAAGTCGGCCGCTTCGCGGCGCGCATTCGCGACGGCCGGTTTCGCCAGTTCCGACAGCAGGGTGTTGACGGCGGTCGTCGTCTTGGCCGTCTGGTCTTCCAGCGAATACGCGGCGTAATTGGCGTAACCGAGCAAGGTGGCCCGTTCGGCGCGCAATTTAGCCAGCTTCAGCACGATGGCGCGGTTGTCGAACTCGCCGCCCTGGCTGCCCCGGTTCAGCGACGCATCCATCAAACGCTGACGTGTCTTGCGATCCGTCAATACGGCCAATGGAGGCTGGCCGCTGGTGTTGACCAGGGCGATGAGGAACTTGCCCGTCAAGCCGCGTTCCTTGGCGGCAGCGGCTGCCGTATCGATATCGCTGTCCGTCATGCCTGCCAGTTCGGCGCGCGTGTCAACGACGATGCTCTTGGCATTCGTTTCCTTCAGCACGTTTTGCGCGAAGGCCGTTTCCAGGCCCGCCTGCTCGGCGTTGTAGGCTTTCAATTTTTCCTTGTCCGCATCGGACAGCTTGGCGCCGGCGCGCACGAAATCCGTGTGATAACGTTCCAGCAAGCGCAAGGATTCGGCATCGAGGCCCAGCTTGTCGCGCTTGGCGTACAGGGTGTCGATGCGGGCGAACAGTTTCGGATTCAGGGTGATCGCGTCGCCATGCGCGGCCAGCTTGGGCGACACATCCACTTCCACCGCTTCCAGCACGCTATTCGTGTTGGTCGAGGTCATGTTGCTGAAGATGCTTTGCACGCGGTGCAGCAGCTGTCCTGTGCGCTCGAGGGCCACGATGGTGTTTTCAAACGTGGGCGCCTGGCGGTTGTTGGCAATCGCGTTGACTTCGGCCAACTGGCGTTTCATGCCTTCGGCAAACGCCGGCGCGTAGTGACCGTCCTTGATCAGACCAAACTGCGGCATCTGGAATGGCAGCGGGCTGACTTTCAACAGGGGATTCTGGGCGCTGATGGCGGCGGGTGCGGAGTTGGCAGCGGTGGCGGCCAGGGCGGATGGAGCGGCGTGGGCCAGCATGACGCTGGCAGCGATGACGAGCAGTTGTGGACGGATCATGACATCTTTCAGGAAGCGCGGGGAAGAACCGCGATCGCGTCGCGGGCCAGTGGCAGATCATAGCAGCCTGTCACACAGGCGTCATCCAACATGGGTGATCCTGTGGTGCATCACGCCAAATGCGCGGTTTACCACGGTTTACAATCAACATCGCCAAATAAAAAAGGCTACCAATCGCTTGGCAGCCTTTTCCCATTCACCCGGCTTTGACGCCGGGAATACCCCTGTTTACTTGCTAATGCCGTTCAGATAGCGCCCTTACGCGACCAGTAGACCTGCAAAACGGATTAAAGCCCCAGTCGCCCGCACAGGTGTACCGGGCCAAGCGAGCCTGAAAAATGTCGAGGGCAAGGCGCTGCGACGAAGACAGTACGCATGTACGGCTAGGAGCTGCAACGCCGCCATCGGCATTTTCTCGGGCTCGCGTCTCCGGCCCGCCATTTTTACGTTTTTACGCCTGACACCTTTGCCTTTCAATGCGTCGGACAGCTTAACTGAACGGCATTACTGTTTACTTGCCGACTTACTTGCCGTTCAAGCCACGGCGTTGCAGCAGCGGCTCGATCTTCGCATCGCGGCCGCGGAAGTTACGGTAGATGTCGAGCGCATCGGCGCTACCGCCGCGCGACAGCAACTTGGCTCTGAACCAGTCGCCGTTCTTGCGCGTCAAACCGCCGTTTTCCTTGAACCATTCGACCGTGTCCGCATCGAGCTTTTCCGACCACAGATACGCGTAGTAGCCGGCCGAGTAGCCGCCCGCGAACGCGTGCGAGAAATACGTGGTGCGGTAGCGCGGCGGCGCCGGGGCGAAATCGACGCCAGCCTGCGCCAAGGCGGTTTTTTCAAACGCCAGCACGTCGGTGGGGATCTGTGCCGGGGTCAGCTGGTGCCAGCGCTGGTCCAGCAGGGCCGACGCCAGGTATTCCGTGGTTTTATAGCCCTGGTTGAAATTGTCGGCCGCCGTCACTTTGGCCAGCAGTTCGGCCGGGATGGCCGCGCCCGTTTGATAGTGCTTGGCGTAGTTTTGCAGCACTTCCGGCCACAGCGCCCACATTTCATTGACTTGCGACGGATATTCAACAAAGTCACGCGGCACGCTGGTGCCGGCAAAGCGCGGGTATTTCACGTTCGAAAACATGCCGTGCAGCGCATGGCCGAATTCGTGGAACATGGTATTGACTTCGTCAAAAGTCATCAGGGTCGGCTGGCCCGCTTCCGGCTTTGGAATGTTGAGGTTATTCGCAATCACCGGCTTGCGATTCAGCAAGCCCGACTGGCCCACGTAGGCATTCGCCCAGGCGCCGCCGCGCTTGTTGCTGCGCGCGTAAGGGTCCAGCGTAAAGATGGCCAGCTGCGTGCCATCTTCATTGAAGACGTCGTACACCAGCATGTCGGACGTGTAGACGGGCAAGTCGGTGCGCTGCTTGAAGGTGAGGCCGTACAACTTGCCAGCGGCAAAGAACACGCCCTTGGTCAGCACGCTATGCATTTCAAAGTACGGTTTGAGTTGCGTCTCATCAAAGTTGTAGCGTTCGGCGCGTACCTTGTCGCTATAGAAGGCCCAGTCGGCAGCGCCCACCTTGAAGCCGCCTTTGCCTGCATCGATGACCTTCTGGATATCGTCCGCTTCACGCCGTGCATTGACGACGGCCGGCTTCGCCAGCTCGCCCAGCAGGGCGTTCACGGCGGTGGTGTCGTGTGCCGTCTGGTCTTCCAGCGAGTAGGCCGCGTAATTCGGGTAGCCCATCAGCGCGGCACGTTCGGCGCGCAGTTTCGCCAGTTCCAGCACTTCGGCGGTATTGTCGAACTCGCCGCCACGGCTGCCGCGCGCTTGCGAGGCGGCCATGATGCGTTCGCGCACGGCGCGGTTGGTCAGCAGCGACAGCGGCGCCTGGCCCGTCGTGTTGACGAGGGCAATCACGTATTTACCATCGAGGCCGCGCTTCTTGGCCAGGCCGGCAGCCACTTCGATGGCGGCCGGCGACAGGCCGTCGAGTTCTTCGCGCGTATCGACGACGACGGCCGAGGCGTTCAATTCTTTCAAGACATTTTGCGCGAACTTGGTCGACAGGGCCGCCAGCTGGCCGTTGTAGGCACGCAGCTTTTGTTTGTCAGCCGCCGACAGCTTGGCGCCCGCGCGTACAAAATCCGTGTGATAGCGTTCCAGCAAACGCTTCGATTCGGCATCGAGGCCCAGCTTGTCGCGCTTGGCGTACAGGCTGTCGATGCGCTTGAACAATTTATCGTTGAGCATGACCGCGTCGCTGTGGGCCGCCATTTTCGGCGCCAGTTCGCGTTCCAGGCCCTGGATCGTCTCATTCGTGTTGGAGCCGGACATCACGGAAAACACGGTGCGCACGCGGCTCAGCAGCTGGCCCGAGCGTTCCATGGCGACGATGGTGTTGTCGAACGTGGCCGCTTTCGGGTTATTCGCAATCGCGTTGATTTCCGCCAGGTTGGCGGCCATGCCTGCCGTAAAGGCGGGTGCGTAGTCGGCATCCTGCACCTTGTCGAACGGCGGGTAGTTGAATGGCAGGCTGCTCGCTTGCGCGAACGGGTTCGAGGCGGGCAAGACGGCGGCCGCGGTAGCGGCAGTGGCAGGCAGCGTGGTGGCGGCAAAGGCGGCGGCTGGTGCCAGCATCAGGCTGGCGGCGATGACGAGCATTGTAGGACGGGTCATGTCTTCTTTCAAGAAACGCAAGAGAGCCGCGATTGTGTCGCGGGCCAGCCTGAAATAATAACAGCCTGACACACTTGCGTCACCAGCAAAACCGATGGTAGCGATACGCCCATATACGAAAGGTTTTCATGCCCGACTCTCCGGACATGCACGCCAATACGGCAGCTCCTCTGCCCGTACCAATGAAAAATATCAATACTCAGCTGACCTGTATGGCATATAGTATCCATTAGGCAACAATACACGGAGAATCCATGAGCTTTGAGCACCGCAAGACACGCGCCCTGGAACTGTTGAGCAGCACGGGCATGGCCCGCAGCCATTACGCGCCGCCGCTGATACGCCTGTTGTGGAAGGCCGGCGTGCAGGTTGCGCCGCCGCATTTCCAGTCCTTCCTGCGTACCGCGCTCGGCATGGGACTCTGGTTCGGCATGTTCTGGGGCCTGATCATGTGGATTTTTTTCTGGTCGCGGCCCGATGCCGCCACCCCGTTATCACCCCTGGCGGCGCTGGTGGCGGCCTGCGCGGCAGGCAGCCTGTTTGGCATCGCCATGGCCAGCGTCTATGCCCGCGACCGGCGCAAGCACCAGTTGCCGGTATGGACCGCGCTGGACGAGCAGCGGTAACCAGGCAATTGCCTTGATTAATAATGCGGCGGACGTTCGTTCACCAGTCCGCCATTTGCCTGCTGCGCTCCGTCGCGCACGTGCTCACCCAGCTTGTGCAGCATCGCCTCGAGCTGGTCGATGCGCTTGCCTTGCTGGTACACCATCTGGTTCAGCGACTCGACCAGGTCTTCCTGCTGCGCCAGCTTGATTTCGATATCGACGAAACGTATTTCCATCTGTTCTGCATTGTCCATGGTGCTCTCGGTGATTCCTGACTGAAAGCGGCATTCTACCGCCGCAGCGGCATGAGCCAGCACAAACCTCGTCCATTCCCCATCGGTCCGGTGGCCATTTCTGCCTATTCTTCCCTGATGGCTGAATCAAACCGCTTGACGAATGAGAACAAACGATTACAATGGACGTATCCACCTTGCCTGACCTGATCGACACGCGCAAGACGGCCGAATACCGGCGCTGGGAAGACTCCCTGCACGACGTGGCGGCGGCCGCCATCGATGCGCGCATCAAGCATTTGCAGCATGGTAAAAAGGGCGACTGGCGGCCAGTGGGCGAAGGCGTGTGCGAGCTGCGTTTTTTACAGACGGGACCCGGCTGGCGCGTGTATTTTCACGAAACGAATCGGGGCACGCTGATCTTGTTGCTGCTGGGTGGAGACAAATCGAGCCAGCAACGCGACATAAAGCAGGCGCAAGCGATACTCAAGGACTTGAAAGCCCGGCAGGCGGCCCTGAAGAAAGCGGCGGCGGCATCCACAGGAGCACGAAAGACATGAACCAGGACATCCAACACGACACCTTCGACCTCGACGACCTGGAAGCATTAGGCCTGAGCAAATTTGATCCGGCGCAACACCTGACCAGCAAAGCCGCCGTGGCCGCCTACATGAGCGAAATCGTCGCCACCGGCAACGCCGAGCTGTTCCAGGCCGCCATGAACGACGTGGTGCGTGCCTACGGCATGGGCAAGGTGGCGGCGCGGGCCGACATCACACGCGAAGGCGCGTATAAAGCCTTGCGCGAAGGCAGCAAACCGCGCTTCGAAACCATTTTAAAGATGCTCGATGCGCTGGGCATGCAGCTGGCCATCGTGCCGAAAACCACGCCGGACGGCGCCGTGGAAGCGTGAACGCCGCTTAAGCCTTCGGCGTGGCCAGCAAGGCCTTCATGCGCGCCAGCCGTTCCTTGGGCGAAATGATTTCCGACTCGGTCGGCACGGCGTCGCCCACGTCGAGTTGCATTTCCTTGATGAAGCGCGACGGGTCGCAATGGACTTGCTCACCGGCCCGCTTGCGTTTCTTGCACCAGGTGACGTGCAAGGTGCGCTGGGCGCGCGTGATGCCCACATACATCAGGCGGCGCTCTTCCTGGATGCGCGCGGCGATGGTTTCGGCCGGTGCGTCAGGGTCGCCCTTGTGCGGCAAGATGCCCTCTTCCACACCGACCAGGAATACGTGCGGGAACTCCAGCCCTTTCGAGGCGTGCAAGGTGGACATGCGCACGGCATCCTGCTCTTCGTCCTTGCCTTCGAGCATGGTCATCAGAGCCACCATCTGCGTCAGTTCCAGCACGTTCTTTTCTTCGCCGTCGCGGTCCTTGCCGCCCCTGCCCCGTTCCTTCAGCCAGTTGACGAATTCCAGCACGTTCTGCCACTTGCTTTGCGCTTGCCGTTCCTCGAAGGCATCGTACAGATACGATTCGTAGTGAATTTCCTTCATCATGTCGTCCAGCACTTCGGCCGCGTTGTCGCCGCTGCCGGCCGCACCGGGACGGCTGGCGCGCGATTCGAGATCGTTGATGAAGTTGCAGAAATCGCGCAATGGCCCCAGTTGGCGGTCCGTCAGCTTGGCCTCGATACCGCCCTTGAACACGGCCTGGAACAGCGAGCACTGCCACTGCCCCGAAAACGCGCCCAGCACTTCCAGGGTCGACTGGCCCACGCCACGGCGCGGCGTCGTCACGGCGCGGATGAAGGCCGGGTCATCGTCTTCGTTGGCCAGCAAACGCAGATAGCTGATGATGTCCTTGATCTCGGCCTTGTCGAAGAAGCTCTGGCCGCCCGAAATCGTGTACGGAATGCGTTCCTTGCGCAGACACTGCTCGATGATGCGCGCCTGGTGGTTGCCCCGGTACAAAATCGCATAATCGGAAAACTTGTTCTTGCGCTCGAAATGGTCGGCCGAGATCATGATGGCGACCTGCTCCGCCTCCTGCTCGTCCGTCTGCATGCCCAGCACCTTGATCGGCTCGCCCAGGCCATGTTCGGACCACAGCGACTTTTCAAACAGTTTCGGGTTGTTGCCGATGACGGCATTGGCCGCGTTCAGCACGCGCATGGTGGAGCGGTAATTCTGCTCCAGTTTGATGACGCGCAAGTCGGGGAAATCCGTTTCCAGCGTCTTCAGGTTTTCCACGGTGGCGCCGCGCCAGGCATAAATGGCCTGGTCGTCGTCGCCCACGGCCGTAAACATCGGCTTCTTGCCGATGCCCGTCACCATCAGTTTCACCAGTTCGTACTGGCACGTATTCGTATCCTGGTACTCGTCGACCAGCAGATAGCGCAGGCGGCGCTGCCACTTGTCGCGCACGGGGCCGTTGTTGCGGAACAGTTCCACCGGCAAGCGGATCAGATCGTCGAAATCGACGGCCTGGTAGGCGGAGAGCGTTGCCACATAGCTGCGGTAGATGCGCGCCGCGTTCGCCTCGTCCTCATCCTTGGCTTGCGCCAGCGCCGTGTCCGGGTCGATCAGGCCGTTTTTCCACAAGGACATGGCGCTCTGGATGCCGCGTATCACCTGTTTATCGGTGGTAATGGCCAAGTCTTGCACGAGGGAAAAACAGTCGTCGCTGTCCATGATGGAAAAGCGGTCTTTCAATCCGACGCCATTGGCTTCCTGGCGCAGGATTTTCACGCCCAGCGAGTGGAAAGTCGATACCGTCAACTGCTTGGCCTGGCGCGGTTGCTTCAAGAGCTTGGCGATGCGTTCCTGCATTTCCAGCGCCGCCTTGTTGGTAAAGGTCAGCGCGGCGATGGTGCGCGGGTCATAGCCACGGTCTTCGATCAGATGGGCGATCTTTTGCGTGATCACGCGCGTCTTGCCCGAACCGGCGCCCGCCAGCACCAGGCAAGGGCCGTCGAGGTAGGTAACCGCTTCGCTTTGGGGCGCATTCAGACCGAACTGTGGTGCTTTGGACATCAGGGTATTTCCGCAGGGAACAGCAGCCCATTGTAACAGCGTCGCGCGGGCCAATTGCATGGCGGCCCATGCCTGAAAAACAGGCAATAACATGGATATCTCGTGCTGTGCCGCCATCTTGGCCCATGCCATGCGTGCGGCGATGTCAGCGCTGGAGTACCATTCCGCCTATATCGCGCGTGCGCGCCCACTTACCGAATGACAGTCCCATGAAATTTGAACACCTGATTGAAATCAACGATCCGCTCAACCCGCTGATCGACACCCTGAGCCTGGAACAAGTCTGGCGCGGCCTGGTCTTGCGCGCCGAGTCACCCAGGCTGTTCGTGCCGCACCTGGACGAGTGCCAGATCAGCGAGCGCAGCGACGCCGGTTTCGCGCGCAGCCTGCGCTATGGCGAGCTGGTCATCAACGACAGGGTAGTGCTGGTGCCGCAACTGCAGGTGCGCTACGAAGTGCCGGCGCAACAGGATATCAGCGCGTCTTCGCTGGTGATGACCATCGAGATGCCCGATGAAGCGAGCCTGTGGGTGCGCTTCCAGTACGACGACGGCCACGACGCGGCCACCGATGCGGCCAACGCCCTGTACGACGACTTCCGCCGCTCCGCCTACAAGGAGTCCGACATCGACACGGTGCGCATCATGCGCGAACTGGCGGCCGAGGGACGGCTGGATGCGGGCTTGCTGAACTGAATTAAGCTCTGGCGCTGCGGCCCCACAGCTGGTCGGGGCGAAACTGCAGCCCCGCCTGCTCCGCGCTGAGCACTTCACGGATGGCGTGCAAGTCCACGCGCGTATCGCGCCGCAGCGGCACATCCAGGCGTGCGCCACGGGGGCCGATCAGCGACTGCACGTGGGGCGTGGTGGCATTCAAGCCCTTGCGCGTGACGACGCCGATTTCTCCATTCAACAGTTTGACGAAGGTGCCGACCGGGTAGATGCCCAGCTCGCGCACCAGCAGCGAGGCTAGCGGCGCATCCAGAGTGGCTTTGTCGGCCATCAGCATTTCGCGCAGGGCCACGTTCGGCAGCAAGGGCTGGCGATAGCTGCGCCTTGACACGCGCGCGCAATAGCGGTCGGCCAGCATGATCAGGCGCGCGCCGATACCGATCGCCTCGCCTTGCGTGCCCAGCGGATAGCCGCTGCCATCGATATTTTCATGGTGCTGCAGCACGGCTTGCAGCCAGACGGCGTCCGTCACGCCCGCCGCGCGCAGCAAGTCGACACCCGCTTGCGGATGGGCGCGCAAATAGGCGCGCTCCTGCGCGTCCAGCGGGCCCGCCTTGTGCTGGAAATCCGCATGGCGTTCCAGCATGCCCACATTCATGGAGAGCGCGGCCAGCAGCACGCTGCGGATCACACCATCATCGAGTTTCAGGGCGCGCGCCAGCAAGGCCGTGATGACGGCCGTGTCGACGCTGTGGCGCACGGCAAAGTCGCCCGCGCCCTGGTTGTGCAAGATGCAGGCCAGCGCCACATCGGCATCCAGTGCCACCGCCTCTTCCACCAGCTGCGCCAGCGGCACCAAGGATACGTGGCTGCCCGCCTGCCCGGCGGCAATGGCCGGCAAGACGAGGGCCAGCCCCGCCGTGACGAGGTTCAGCATACGCAGGGCCGACGGCGCTTCCGTCGCCGTGCGCGGCACGTCGGCACTGGTATCGGCGATGACGCCGCGCGCCAGCAGCAATGCGATCTGGTTCTCGCTGCTGATGACATGTCCCAGCCTGGCCAGCAAGCTGCCCGTCTCATCATGCACGTCCCAGGGCAGGGCCACGCCCAGGGCGAGTTCTCCCGCATAAATGCGCCGAATTTTCACATCGTCTCCGTCATCGCTAGCCGCCACCCTTTTTACCATCGGGTGGTCGTGGCCATATACCATTTGAAATGTTTTTTGCTTTTAATCAATATTCCAATGTGGCAACGATGATCGCGCAATCATGTGCGCTTGTCTACAAAATTGTGTAAATATCAAAATTGCATCAGACGCCAGGCGAGCAATCGGCGCAGCCCGGTGCGTGTTCCGGGTCTTTTTCCAGGTGCAGCGCCAGTTCGCGCAAGGCCGTGCGCACGCCTTCCTCGATGACGGGGTGGTAAAACGGCATGTCGAGCATGGCCGGCACCGTCAGCTGTGCCTGGCATGCCCAGGCCAGCAAATGGCTCAAGTGTTCCGCCCGTGGGCCGATCAGCTCGGCGCCGAGAAAGCGCTTGCTGCCGAACTCCGCATACACGCGCAGCAAGCCCTGGTTTTGCAGCATCACGCGGCTGCGGCCCTGGTTGCCGAACGACACGGCACCCACGGCAAAGCGGCCCGCGTGGCTCACGCACAGTTGCTGGTAGGTGGCGCCCAGGGTAGCGATTTGCGGCTCCGTGAAGGCGATCGCCAGCGGCGTGCGGCGCAAGCCAGGTTTGACGTCAGGAAAGCGCGCCGCATTCTCGCCCGCGATGCGGCCCTCGTCAGCCGCTTCGGGCAGCAGCGGCAAGGCGTTGTCGGCATCCCCCGCGATGAAGATGGCGCTCTTGCCGCACTGCATGGTGTGCGGGTCATGCAGGGGAATGCCGTGGCGGTCGAGTTCGATTTGTGCCGTGTCCAGGCCGATGTGATCCACGTTCGGACGGCGGCCGATGGCGGCCAGCACATACTCGAACTGCTCGGTTTTTTCCTGACCATCGCCATCGCGGCTGGTCAGCACGATGCCGCTGCCATCCGGTGTTTTTTCCACGTGCGCCACCGTGGTCTGGAAGCGGATGTCGAGTTCGCGCGCCAGCACGGCGCCCGCCTCGCGCAGCACCAGCGGGTCCGTCAGCTGCGCGACTTTATTGCCGCGCGCAAACAGGGTCACGCGCACGCCCAGGCGGGCCAGCGCCTGGCCCAGTTCCAGGCCAATGACGCCGCCGCCGACCACGGCGACCGATTGCGGCAAGTCCGTCCATTCGAACACGGCGTCGCTGGTGATGACTCTGTCGCCCGCCGCCCGCCACTCGGGCGGCACGATGGACGTGGAACCGGTGGCAATCACCACGCTGGCAGCTTCCACCAGCGTGTGTTCATCCACCTGCAATGTGCCGGGGGAAATAAAACGCGCATGGCCGCGCAGTTTTTCTTCGTCGGGGATGGCATTGACGCCGTCGAGGACGAACCCGACAAAGCGGTCGCGCTCGCTGCGCACCCGGCTCATCACCTGCTGGCCGTCGATGCGCACGGGGCCCGCATGCACGCCAAAAGCCGGCGCGCTCGCTACCGCATGGGCCGCCTCGGCCGCCGCGATCAAGAGTTTGCTGGGCATGCAGCCCACGCGCGCGCACGTCGTGCCGTACGGCCCGCTTTCGATCATCAGCACGCGCTTGCCCTGCATGCGCGCCGCCTTGTGCGCCGTCATGCCGGCCGTACCGCTGCCGATCACGGCCACGTCCACTTGTAGTGTTTTCATCGTGCTGTCCATCCCACTGAGGTTGCTCACAGCGTTCGATACTACCCGTTTGCCGAAAATAAGGTTTTACTTTGCTGCAATATATGTATTAGTATAACTAATCATTTTTTGAATTTATAAGCTGAGCTAATGGGATCACTCGATTATCGCGCGCTGGCCGTGCTGGACGCCGTGGCCAGCCATGGCAGTTTCGACAAGGCCGCCCTGGCGCTGGGCATCACCCAGTCGGCCGTATCACAGCGCATCAAGGCGCTGGAAGACGCCAGCGGGCGCTTGCTGATCATCCGTGGCCAGCCGGCCGTGCCGACGGGCCTGGGCCAGCGCCTGATCGTGCATCACCGCAACGTCAAGCTGATGGAAGCATCGCTCGACATCGACCTGGGCAACAGCGTCAGCATGCCGGAAATCGCCATCGCCATCGATGCCGACAGCCTTGCCACGTGGTTTCCCGACACTTTATACGCCCTGCTGGCGCCGCCGCGCTGCCAGCTTGACGTGCGTCTGGCCGACAGCGACAGCGCCTTGCAGATGGTGCGCGACGGCACGGTGTTTGGCTGCGTGGCGGCCGAGTCCGGTACAGCGCTGGACGCGGCGGCAGCCACCAGCGTCACGCCGCTGGGCACCTTGCGCTATGTCTGCGTGGCCACGCCCGTGTTTGCGGGCCACTGGTTCGGCGATGGTTTTATTGCCGAGGCAGTGCAGCTGGCACCGGCCGTGGTGGGCCAGCACGGCTTGCTGGCGCGTTTCCTTGCTGAACAACTCAATCTGCGCGAAGCATTTCCGCACCACACCTTACCAGTGGAAGCGGCGCGCCGCAGCTGCGTCCTGGATGGCCTGGCCTACGGCCTGATACCGCAGCGCCTGGCCGCGCCAGCGCTGGCAACGGAGCGCCTCGTGGATCTGCTGCCGGGCAGCACCCTGGACGTACCGCTGAGCTGGCATGCCTGGACCCTGGACACGCCGTTTACCAAGCTGCTGTCGGAGCAGATCGTCAAGTCGGCGCGCAATTACCTGAATTAACTTAAATATCCAGCGGGTCCACTTCCAGCGACCATTTCACGCGCGACTTCATGGCGCGCAGCTCACTTAACCATTCTTTTAAAAACGCCTGCAGCGCGGGCCGCGAGGGCGATTCCAGCAGCAGCTGGGCACGGTCCACGTTGTAGACGCGCGTCATGCTCATGGGAATCGGGTCATTGATGGTCACTTGCGGGTGCGCCATGCACTCCTTGGCCGCCTGCAGGAACTCGATGGCCGTGGCCAGCTCGGGCGCCTCGGCGCGCAGCAGGGCCTGGAACAGGTACGGTGGCAACGCCGCCTGCGCCCGCTCTTCCAGCAAGGTGGTGGCGAAATGGTCGTAATCGTGGTTGACGACGGCGTCGTACAGCGGATGGCGCGCATAGCGCGTCTGGATCAGCACCTCACTGACGCTGCCGCCTTCCGTCTGCGCGGCCCGCCCGGCCCGGCCCGCCACCTGCATCAGCTGGGCGAACAGGCGTTCGCTGGCGCGGTAATCCTGCGAAAACAGGGCCGTGTCCGGATTCAAAATGCCCACTAACGTCAGCTTTTTGAAATCGTGGCCCTTGGCCACCATCTGCGTGCCGATCAGAATATCCACTTCGCCCCGATGCACGGTGTCGAAGGCTTCCTGCGCGCTGCCCTTCTTGCGCGTGGAATCGGCATCGATGCGCAAGATGCGTGCCTCGGGAAACAATTGCTGCAAGCCCTCTTCCACGCGCTGCGTGCCGCGTCCCAGCGGCTGCAAATCGACGTTGCCGCAGGTGGGGCAATGGCGGGGAATGCGCAGTTCCAGGCTGCAATGGTGGCAGCGCAGCCGGTGTTCCGGCTTGTGCAGCACCATGAACGAGGTGCAGCGCGTGCAATTGCTGATCCAGCCGCACGATTCGCAGCAGATGACGGGCGAATAGCCGCGCCGGTTCAAAAACAGCAGCGACTGCTCACCGCGCTCCATGCGCAGTTTTAATGCAGCCACCAGGTGCGACGTCAGGCCATCTTTCGGCTTGTCGCGCTCCATGTCGAGGATCTTGACGCGTGGCAACACCGCATTCTTGACAGCCCGCTCGCGCAGTTCCAGCTTGCGGTAGCGCCCCGTCTGCGCGTGGTGCCAGCTTTCCAGCGAGGGCGTGGCCGAGCCCAGCACGATGGGAATCTGCAATTGCCAGGCGCGCCACACGGCCAGGTCGCGCGCGGAATAGCGCAAGCCTTCCTGCTGCTTGTAGGAAGGATCGTGCTCCTCGTCGATGACGATCAATTTGAGTTTCGGCAAGGAGGCCTGGATGGCTAATCTCGTGCCGAGCACGATGCGCGCCTGGCCCTGGTGGGCGGCCAGCCAGTGCAGCATGCGTTCGCCTTCGGACAGGCTGCTGTGCAGGGTGGCCAGCATGACGCCGGGAAAGCGCGCGCGGATATTGCCTTCCAGCTGGGGTGTCAGGTTAATTTCCGGCACCAGGATGAGGATTTGCGCCGCCTCGTCGCGCGCCAGCACCTGGGCGCAGGCTTGCAGATACACTTCCGTCTTGCCGCTGCCCGTCACGCCGTACAGCAGGGTCGGCTTGAAACCCAAGGCGCCGCCGATGGCGTCGGCCGCTTCCTGCTGCGCGGCATTCAGTGCCGGCATGTTCAGCGGCGTGCCATCGTGCGCATCGGCCAGCTTGGCCAGCTTCTTGATGGCGCGGTCCAGCGCCACGGTGGTGAGCACGCGCAAGTTCTTCGGTAAACCCGGCAGCGCCACTTCACCCAGCGGACGCTGATAGTAATCGGCGGCAAAGGCGGCCAGCGCCAGCCACTGTTCCGACAGCGGCGCCAGCTGGCTGCGCACGGCCAGCACGTCCTTCAATTTCGCGGCGGGCACGTCGGTACTGCTTGAGATGCCGACGATCAGCCCCATCACTTCGCGCCGGCCGAACGGCACCAGCGCCAGTTGCCCCACTTGCGGCAGCGCTACGTCCGCGCCGACGTCCGCATCCGCCGCCGCATTCCAGCGGTAGTCGAACAGGGCGTTCAGGGGCGTGTCGAGCGCGACTTTCAGGATGCACGACGTCAAAATGCACTGCGACATGGGGTTTGGCCTATCTTATAAAAAAACGCGCGGCAGGGTCAATCGCGCGCCGGGAGGTCCGGCATCAAGCCAGCGGGCCATGATACTTGTTTCGTCCGTCAAACGCCTAACAGCAGGCGGGACAGCGTGGCATCATGCCTGAAGAAAATTCTGTGGATAACTTTGTGGACAAAGCAAAATTAACTTTCATAAAAATGTGGACAGAGAATTTTGATCGCCGTCAAGAGGGGCACGCAAGAAAAATTAACTATTTAAAATCAATGACTTAAAAATTGATCCCCGAAAGGCGATAAATCCGTGGGGCATTTCCGCCGCTGTGCATAACTGAACCATTTCTGATTTTTTTATACAGGAATAAGCACCGTTTTGATGCATGCCTTGCGCAAAAATCTCCACCATATGCGGCAAAGTTGACAATTGCCGGGCAAGCGTTCGGTTTTGCCTGGCGGGCGGCGAAACATTGTTGAATGATCATGCAGTGCAACATGCACTTCAGGTGAAATCTGAACTTCGACGCTAAGTATCGGTTAACAAAATACTTTTTAATTTTATCCACAGAATCTGTTGATAACTTTGTGGACAATGAAGGAATAAGGCTGGCGAACGGAAGAATAACCTTATCAATTGCAACAAAGTCCGCCGGGCAAGGCATTTTTTATTTCTTAATAATCAAGCACTTGCAGAGCATCCCCGGGCATGGATTTTCGACTGCCTCTTATTTCCGCAGCAAAAAAAATTGTGCATAAGTCGGTATTTCCTGCTAGGGCGCAGCAAAGAAAAAGGCAGGCTTTCGCTGGAAAGCCTGCCTCTCTGCCCCTGTATCAGGGCAATGCGGTGAAATTACTGGCCGCTGCGCATGGCGCGGCTCATGCTGTGCACGGCTTCCACCATGGCTGCCACCGATTCCGGCGGCGTGAACTGGGAAATGCCATGGCCCAGGTTGAACACGTGACCCGTGCCTGCCGACGGCGCGCCAAAGGCGCCCAGCACTTTCGCCACTTCGGCGCGGATCTGCTCGGGGCTGGCGAACAGGATGGCCGGGTCGAGATTGCCCTGCAAGCCCACTTTATGTCCGACCAGCTGGCGCGCGCGCGTCAGGTTGACGGTCCAGTCCAGGCCCACGGCATCGGCGCCGATGTCGGCGATCTGCTCGATCCACTGGCCGCCGCCCTTGGTAAACACGATGGCGGGAATCTTGACGCCATCCTTGTCGCGTTTCAGCTGCGCCACCACTTGCTGCATGTAGGCCAGCGAGAATTCCTGGTAGGCGCCATCGGCCAGCGCACCGCCCCAGGAATCGAAAATCATCACGGCTTGCGCGCCGGCATCGATTTGCGCATTCAGGTACTGCGCCACGGAGGTGGCGTTAATCGCCAGGATGTGGTGCATCAGGTCAGGACGGTTGTACAGCATCTTCTTGATGGTATGGAACTCTTTCGAGCCGCTGCCTTCCACCATGTAGCACGCCAGGGTCCACGGGCTGCCGGAAAAACCGATCAGCGGCACGCGGCCATTGAGTTCCGTGCGGATTTGCGTGACGGCCTTGAAAACGTAGTCGAGCGACTCCAGGTCCGGCACTTGCAAGGCCTTCACATCCTGCTCCGTGCGCAGCGGGCGCTCGAACTTCGGGCCTTCGCCATCGGCAAAATACAGGCCCAGGCCCATCGCGTCGGGCACCGTCAGGATGTCGGAAAACAGGATGGCCGCGTCGAGCGGGAAGCGCTCCAGGGGCTGCAAGGTCACTTCGGTGGCGTAATCGGGATTCTTTGCCAGGCCCAGGAAGGAGCCGGCCCGCTCGCGCGTGGCGCGGTATTCGGGCAGGTAGCGGCCCGCCTGGCGCATCAGCCAGACAGGGGTGTGCTCGGTCGGCTGGCGCAACAAGGCGCGCAGGAAAGTGTCATTCTGGAGCGGAGCAAATTGTGGCATGGCAGGCAATCGAGCTTGGGAAGAAGCGGTATTATCGCATCCAATCGCCAGCAAATCATTGATTCAGGTGCCGCTTTGCAGCATTTGCCACGCACAGCGATGACTTTCGTTGTGCTGGCCCTTCCTTTATGATGATGCACGCCGCCGCGCTGCCTGACGCCGCCTGGAGGCCCCCTTTTCCACCACGACACGGAGCCCGCATGACCTCGACCGCATCTTGCACCCCTTATGGCATTTGGCCATCGCCGATCAGCGCGGCCATCGTCGCCGCTGGCGCCTCGCCGCTGACACAGCTGGCCCTGGGCGGGGCGGATGGGACCGACGTGTTCTGGCTGGCCGGGCGCGCCAGCGAGGCGGGCCGCAATACTCTGCTGCGCCAGCGCGGCGCGCGCATCGATGAACTCACGCCGGCACCGTTCAATGTGCGCACCCGCGTGCATGAATACGGCGGCGGCGCGTATGCCGTGGCCGGCGATAGCGTGTATTTTTCGCATTTCGCCGACAATTGCCTGTACCGCGTGGCCGGCGACGCCGCGCCCGAAGCGTTGACCACGGGTGGCAACACGCGCCATGCGGACTTCGTCGTCGATGCGGCCCGTGCCCGTTTGATCGCCGTGCGCGAGCAGCACCCGGATGCAGGCCACGCGCATCCGGAAAACTGCCTGGCCGCCGTCGGCTTCGACGGACGCGAGACGGTGCTGGCGCGCGGTCACGACTTTTATGCGGCGCCGCGTTTGTCGCCGGACGGCAGCCAGCTGGCATGGATCAGCTGGGACCACCCGCGCCTGCCGTGGCAAGGCACGGAACTGTGGCTGGCCGATGTGCACGCGGACGGCAGCCTGGGTTCGCCACGCCTGATCGCCGGCGGCGCACGCGAGTCGATTTGCCAGCCGGAATGGTCGCCGAACGGCTTGCTGCACTTCGTTTCCGACAGCAGCGGCTGGTGGAATCTGTACCGCCTGCACGGCGCCGACATCGAGGCGCTGTGCCCGATGGAAGCGGAATTTGCCACGCCGCACTGGACTTTCGGCGCCAGCATGTACGGTTTTCTGTCCGACGACGAGATCGTCTGCACGTATATCCAGGCCGGCGTCAGCTACCTGGCGCAATTGAATGTGGCCGAGGCGAAACTGGAACCGATTCCCCACCCGTACCAGGAAATCCGCGAACTGCGCGTAGGCCCCGGCTTCGTCGCGCTGCTCGGCGGCAGCCCCACCATCGCGCTGGAACTGGCGCGCATCGACCTGTCGAACCACGAACTGGAAGTGCTGGCGCAATCGATCACGCAATTGCCCGCGCTGGCTTACCTGTCCGTGCCGCGCAGCTTGAGCTTTTCTAGCAGCAATGGCCGCACGGCGTACGCCTTCTTTTATGCGCCGACCAATGGCGACGTGCAGGCGCCGCCAGGCACATTACCACCCGTCATCGTCATCAGCCACGGCGGCCCCACCAGCATGGCCAGCAATACCTTGAAACTGGCGACGCAGTACTGGACCAGCCGCGGCATCGGCGTGCTCGACGTCAACTATGGCGGCAGCAGCGGCTTCGGCCGCGAATACCGCGACGCGCTGCGCGGGCAGTGGGGCATCGTCGACGTGGAAGACTGCATCGCCGGCGCGCGCTACCTGGCGGCCAACGGCCTGGCCGACCCCGAGCGCCTGATCGTGCGCGGCGGCAGCGCGGGTGGCCTGACGACCCTGTGCGCGCTGACCTTCCACGACGTCTTCAAGGCCGGCGCCAGTTACTACGGCGTGTCCGACCTGAAGGGCCTGGACGACGATTCGCACAAATTCGAATCGCGCTACACCGATTACCTGATCGCCCCCCAGCCGCAAGCCGAAGCGCTGTATCTTGAACGCTCGCCCATCCATCACACGGATAAACTGTCGCGCCCGATGATCTTCTTCCAGGGCCTCGATGACAAGGTGGTGCCGCCGCAGCAGTCGCAGCTGATGGTCGACGCCCTGCAGGCGCGCGGCGTGCCCGTCGCGTATGTACCGCTCGAAGGCGAAGGCCACGGCTTCCGCAAGGCGGAAAACATCGTGCACACGCTGGAGGCGGAGCTGTATTTCTACCAGCGCGTGTTCGGCCTGCCCGTGGCGGCCGGCGAGCCTCCCGTGCACATCGCCAATTTGCCCGCATGACAGACCCACACTTGGACCAGCAACTGCTAGCCGAATTCGCCGCCCTGGAGCAGCACGAACAGATGATCCTGGCCCTGCTGGCCATTGCGGGCGAGCCGGTGGGCAAGCATGCCGTGTATGAACACTTGCAGCGCGCCAATGTCGTCGAGCCGGACGGCACGCCGTTTGCCCTGCTCACCGTCACGGGCATGCTGCAACATTTGACGCGGCACGCGCTGGCGTCCGAAGTGGTGGGACGCGGCTATGCCTGCGAAGCCAAGCTGCGCTGGCCCGCCATGCGCGCGGCCATCGAACACCTGGCGTTCCGCGACCTGTGCCAGGCCATCGAAACCATCAACCCCGTGCGCCGCAACTGGGATGGCTATGTGGAATTGCGCAGCTACCGGCAAGGCGTGGCGCGCTTGCGCATCGCCCTGTTGCGCAATGACGAGGTGCGCCATGTGGCCGCCATCCTGGCCGCCTGCATGGCGTGCTATGAAGCGCAGCAGCTGCATCCGCTGATCGAGATTTTCGGCCGCCCGTTCGAGCCGGAAATGCTGTCTTTCGTCATGCCGCAACTGCAGGATGACATCCTCGCCGTGCTGCTAGGCAACGCCCCGCGCGAGCCGGCCACGGCGCACGCCATCCGCAGCTACGCGCGCGCGCACCATGCGCGCCAGGCGGCGGCCGGCGACCATATCGGCGCCGCCCTGCCGCTGGCCCTGGCGGAAGATGCCCTGCTGTGCGGCGAACTCGACGCCGCCGCGCGCTACCTGGCAGGCCAGCAGGGGCCGCAGGCGCTGTTTGTCGACAGCAGCATCGCCCTGTTGCGCGGCGAACATGCGCATGCCGTGGCGGGCTTCGACACGGCCCTGAAAGGACTGCGCAAGGAGGCGGGCAAGCGCAAGCTGTGCTTTACGGGCATCGGCGGCCACCTGTATGTGCTGGCCCTGCTGCGCGGCAACGACGCCAAGTTGCTGAAAAGCGCGGAAACCTATCTCGATATCGCGCTGCATGCGCAGCCGAACCACGACAGCATCGTCTACCAGCAGTTGAATACCTTGCGCCTGGTACGTGCCGGCGTCATGCTGGCGGAAAGCATCCCTACGCGCAGCTGGGAAACGGGCTTGCAGGCGCAGCTGTTCCAGGCCTTGCTGTACTACTGGCTGGCGCTACCGCAATTGAGCGAACGCAAGGATCAATTGCGCTTGCTGGTGCAGCAAGCCGACGCGGCTGGCTACGACCTGATCGCCGCGCAAGCGGCCGGCTTGCTGGGCTTGCTGGCTGAGCCGCAGCAGGAGCGCTACGCCACGTCCAAGCGGGCGCAGCACGGCTTGACGGACATGGCGCCGTGGTTCGAGCGCCAGGAAGCGTGGCAGCGCCAGCTGAGCGCGCTGATCAACCTGCAGCAAAACGCACCCGCCGAAGCCATCGGCAGCGTCTCGCGCCTGGTGTGGCTGGTGGCGTTCGACCCGCGCTTCGGCCTGACGGCCGTGGAAGTGCGCGAGCAGAAACGCGACGCACGGGGCGGCTGGAGCAAGGGCCGCGCCATGGGCCTCAAACGCCTGGCCGAAGAGGCAGGCGACATCGATTTCCTTACGCCGCAAGACGCCCGCGCGGCCGGCAGCATCGCACCGTTCAAACAATATTATTCATCAGCACCGCGCTATGAAATCGAGCTGGACAAGGCTGCCATCTTGCTGGTGGGCCACCCGCTCGTCTTTTGGATCGACCATCCCGACACGCGCGTGGAACTGATCGCCGGTGCGCCCGAGCTGCTGATCAAGTCGCACGAGGGGCAGCTGTGGCTGGGCATGCAACCGCCATTGCCCGACAACGGCGGCAACGTCGTGGTGCAGCGCGAGACGCCGACGCGCCTGCGCGTGGTGCACATCCTCGACGAGCACCGGCGCATCGGCGCCATCGTGGGCCTGGGCCTGTCCGTGCCCCTGCATGCAGAGAAACAAGTCATGCAGGCGATTGGCGCCATTTCATCGATGGTCACCGTGCAATCGGACATCGGCGGCGGCGCCGGCGACGCGGAAGTCATCACGGCCGACCACCGCCTGCACGTGCATCTGCTGCCCTACCAGCAGGGTTTAAAGATGCAGGTTTTAGTGCGCCCGCTGCTCGACAACGGCGCCTATTACGCGCCCGGCAGCGGCGCCGAAAGCGTGTTTGCCGACGTGGCTGGCCGCGCCGTGCAAGCGCGGCGCGACCTGAACGGGGAGCGCGAAGCGCAGCGCCAGCTGATTGGTAAATGCCTGGTGCTGGAAGAGGCGGAAGAAGAGCATGGCGAGTGGCTGCTGGGCCAGCCTGCGCTGGGCTTGCAACTGCTGGTGGAACTGCAAGCGCTCGACCCCGCTGGCATGGTGCTGGCATGGCCCGAAGGCGAAACCATGCGCGTGTCGAAACGCATCGACAGCGGCCAGATGCGCCTCAATATCAAGAGCGAAAAAGACTGGTTTGCCGCCAGCGGCGAAGTGCAGATCGATGAAGACAAGGTGATGGACTTGCGCGCCCTGCTCGACTTGATGCAGAACAATAAAAGCCGCTTCGTGGCCCTGGGCGACAACCAGTTCCTGGCCCTCAGCGACGAATTGCACCGGCGCCTGTCCGAGCTGGCCGCGTATGGCGAAGCGCATGCCGATGGCGTGCACATCCACCCGCTGGCCGCCTTCGCACTGGAAGAGCTGGCCATTGACGCGGGTGGCGTGAAGGCCGACAAACTCTGGCGCGAACATTTGCTGCGCCTGCGCGCCCTCGACGATTATCAACCGCAGCTGCCCAGCACCCTGCAGGCCGACTTGCGCGACTACCAGCTGGCCGGCTACGCATGGCTGGCGCGATTGGCGCACTGGGGCGTGGGCGCCTGCCTGGCCGACGACATGGGACTCGGCAAGACGCTACAGGCGCTGGCATTGATTTTGGCGCGCGCGCCCAACGGCCCCACTCTGGTGGTCGCGCCCACGTCCGTCTGCATGAACTGGATCAGCGAAGCGCAGCGTTTTTCACCCACCTTGAACATCAAACTGTTCGGCAGCGGCGACCGCGCCGACATGCTCGATACCTTGCAGCCGTTCGACCTGGTGGTGGCCAGCTATGGCTTGCTGCAGCAGGAAGCGACCCTGTTTGCCGGCGTGCGCTGGCATACGATCGTGCTCGACGAAGCGCAAGCGATCAAGAATGGCGCCACCAAGCGCTCGCAAGCCGTGATGGCCTTGCAAGGGGATTTCCGCATGCTGGCCAGCGGCACGCCGCTGGAAAACCATTTGGGCGAACTGTGGAATCTGTTCCGCTTCATCAACCCCGGTTTGCTGGGTACCCTAGACCAGTTCAATCTGCGCTTTGCCGGACCGATTGAGAAAGATCAGGACAAGCGGGCGGCGGCTGGCGCGCGCTTGCGGCTGCGCCGTCTGATCGCCCCCTTCATCTTGCGCAGGACAAAAACGCAAGTGCTGTCCGAATTGCCGTCGCGCACGGAAATCGTGCTGGAAGTGGCATTGTCGCCGCAGGAAACGGCGCTGTACGAATCGTTGCGCCGCGAAGCGCTGGAAAAGCTGGCCATGGTGGAAGGGCCGGCGTCGAAGAAAGCCATCCAGATCCTGGCGGAAATCATGAAGCTGCGCCGTGCCTGCTGCAATCCGCAACTGGTGGCGCCGGAACTGGGCCTGGCCAGCAGCAAGCTGGCGGCCTTCGCCGAGCTGCTGTCGGGCTTGCTGGAAAACCGCCACAAGGTGCTTGTCTTCAGCCAGTTCGTCGACCATCTGACCTTGATACGCCAGCACCTGGAACAGCATGGCGTCAGCTATCAGTATCTCGACGGCAGCACGCCCATGCAGGAGCGCAAGCGCCGCGTGGATGCCTTCCAGGCGGGCGAAGGCGACGTTTTCCTGATCAGCCTGAAAGCGGGCGGCATGGGCATCAACCTGACGGCGGCCGATTACGTGATCCACATGGACCCGTGGTGGAATCCGGCCGTGGAAGACCAGGCCTCGGACCGCGCCCACCGCATGGGGCAATTGCGTCCCGTCACGATTTACCGCCTGGTGGCGAAACACACGATCGAGGAAGGCATCGTCGAATTGCACCAGCACAAGCGCGACCTGGCCGACAGTCTGTTGGAAGGTAGCGACGCGGCCGCGCGCATGTCGGCCAGCGACATGCTGGGCATGCTGCAGGAAGGGTTGAAGCCATGAGATTGAAAAAATGAACGGGGAAACGGCGTTCCATGCGATGATCCTTTTTCCCTGTTTCTCTGCCACCCCATGACCGACTATATCGCCACCAGCGCCGGCCAGCGCGCCACCTTTTTGTGCGGCAAATCCTGGACGGCCTATGTCAGCACCTTCGTCATCGCCGTGCTGCTGTTCTTTGCTGCCCTGCCGCTGGCTTTCAAGTACAACGCGCGCGCCGCCTTCGTGGTACTGATCGGCTCGGCCCTGATCGTCGGCTACCGCCTGCTGACCATCCGCAGCTATCAGCTGTACATTGATGAGGCGGGCGTGTGGCTGGCCTCCGGCATCTTGCCGTGGAAAAAGAAACTCATGGGCGTCAAATGGCGCGACATGGATGAAGCCGTCTACGAAACCAATTTCTGGAGCTGGCTGTTCCAGTCCTACACGGTGCGCGTCAGCCAGCGCTACACGCAAGACATCGAAATCCACGCCACCGGCATGGCGCGCGGCAAGGATGCCGTGGCGGCCATCAATGCGCGTCAGCAGGAGATGCTGCAAGGCAGCGCCATCGTCGTCTAGCGGGGCTGACTTGCCTGGCAAAAAACTGCGCAAGCGCGGCAATTAATGCTAATCTTTGGCCGCCCTGGCAAGCAAAGCCAACCTTTCAATAGTTGTTTGTTACTTATATTATCAGTTTATTATTTTCTTATAATAGCAAACAACAAAATATTCAAGAGATAAACTATGCTTACAAGAAATAAAGTTGCGCTCGCCGCATTGATGCTGGCCTTTACCCTGACACCGGCCAGCGCCGCCAAAAAGCCGCAGAAGAACGGCAAGGCCGGTACCAGCAGCAGCAAGAAAAAAACCGTCGCCAAGAAAGCGGCCGTCGTCAGTGCCGCCACGGCAGCCACGGTCGCCGCCGTCGCCAGCGAGAACAGCAGCGACCGCTCCATGAATAACCTGAGCGGCCAGTTCCTCACGGCCCTGTGGCGCCTGGACCCGGAAAGCGCGATTTCGGTCGGCAAGTACGATGGCGCCGCCAACCTGAGCATTCCCGACGCGGCCAGCCGCCAAAAGCAACTGGCCTTCATCGAAGAATGGCTGGGCAAGTTCGGCAAGCTAAATGCCAGCAAAATGTCGGACAAGCAACGTACCGACCTGGCCTTGCTGACGAATAAACTGCAATCGGACCGCTGGTATCTGACCACCTTCCGCGAATTCGAATGGAATCCCGCCCAGTACAACGTGGCCAGCTCCATCGACTTCATCCTGAACACGGAATACGCAGCGCAGCCGCAGCGCCTGCGCACCTTGCTCAAGCGCATCGCCAGCGTGCCGCAATACTATGCGGCCGCGCGCGCCAGCATCGTCAACCCCACGCGCGAACACACGCAGCTGGCCATCGCCCAGAGCGCCGGCGTGCTCAGCGTGCTTGATGACCTGAACAAGACGGCACAGGCGTCCATCCTGACGCCGCTCGAAAAACAGCTGTACAACGCGCGCATCGCCGCGGCCCGCTCGGCCGTGCAAGGCTATGCGGCCTGGCTGACGGAACAGGATGCCGCGCTGGCACAGAACGGCAATGCGCGCTCCTTCCGCATCGGCAAGGACTTGTACGAACAGAAATTTGCCTACGATATCCAGGCCAGCGTGAGCGCCGAGCAGATGTACCAGAAAGCCCTGGCCGCGCGCGAAAAGTTGCTTGAGCACATGGATAGCCTGTCCGACGAGCTGTGGGTGAAAACCATGGGCGCCACGGCCAAGCCGCTTGACCGCACGGCGAAGATCGGCATGGTGATCGACAAGCTGTCCAGCAATCACGTGGCGCCCGCCGATTTCGTTCCGGAAATCCGCCGCCAGATCCCGGAACTGCAGGAATGGGTGACCAGCCACAACCTGCTGACGATGGACCCGAAAAAGCCCCTGGTCGTGCGTGAAACGCCCGCTTACCAGCGCGGCGTGGCCGGCGCCAGCATCGAGGCTCCCGGCCCCTACCGTCCGCAGGACCGCACCTATTACAACGTGACGCCGCTCGACGGCGAAACGGCGGAACAGGCGGAAAGCAGCTTGCGCGAGTACAACCACTGGATCTTGCAGATCCTGAACATCCACGAAGCCATTCCTGGCCACTACACGCAACTCGTGTATGCCAACAAGTCGCCGTCGCTGGTCAAGTCCATCTTCGGCAACGGCGCCATGATCGAAGGCTGGGCCGTGTATGGTGAACGCATGATGCTTGAATCGGGCTACGGCAACAATGCGCCGGAAATGTGGCTGATGTACTCGAAGTGGAACTTGCGCAGCGTCACCAACACCATCCTCGACTACAGCGTGCACGTGCAGGGCATGACGCAAGAGCAGGCGCTGGACCTGCTGACGCGCCAGGCCTTCCAGACCAAGCGTGAAGCGACGGAAAAATGGCGCCGCGTGCAGCTGAGCTCGGTGCAACTGACCAGCTATTTCAGCGGCTACAGCGAAATCATGGACTTGCGCGAACAGCGCAAGCAAGCGCTGGGCAACAAATTCGTGCTGAAGGATTTCCACGAGCAATTCCTCAGCTATGGCAGCGCGCCCGTGAAAGTCATCAAGGAGTTGATGAACTAAGCGGCGCTCGCCATCGGCTTGCAAAGGGCGCTGCGGCGCCCTTTTTTCATGCGTTTGCGCCGCCGCAAACCGCCAGCGCCCTTGTCCATTAAGCTGATGGGAAGGCAAGCGCCACCGCACTCCTCACTGGCAATTGCCGATTTTTCTGCTAGGCTGGATTTCAGGAGCGTCCATGCATATGCCCATCCAGTTCGACACCCTCGATTACGCCAAACGCCTCGCCTCGGCCGGCGTACCCACGCAGCAAGCGGAAGCGCATGCGGCAGCCTTGGGTGATGTGCTGGGGTCGGCAGTCGTCGTGCATGGCGAACTGGCGGCGCTGGAGCGCAATCTGCTGGGAGAAATCAAGCTGGTGGCACAAAGAGTCGACACCAGGGCAGGGGCCCTGGATGTGAAAATAAATGCGCTGGAACTGAAACTCGACAGCAGAATAGATACACTAGAACTGAAACTTGATAGCCGAATAGATGCACTGGAACAGAAGTTCGATAACAGAATAGATGCACTTGAACAAAAGTTCGATGCCAGATTCGATAACTCCGAGCAGAAGTTCGATGCCAGATTTGATAATTCCGAGCAAAAATTCAACGCCCGCCTGGAACGCCTGGACTTGCACCAGGGCGCGGACATGAAACACGTGTACTGGATGATGAGTACCTTGATCCTGCTCAACCTGGGCATCCTCAGCAAACTGATGCTGCAGTAAGCACTCACCCACCCATCCGGCGATAAAAAAGCCGCTGCTCCCGAAGGAGGTCAGCGGCTTTTGCTTGCGAATATTGTAGAGCGTCTAGGACGCTTCTTCCGGCGCCTGGGTGGCCCTGACGAAGATGGGCGCCACCAGCAGGCCCAACTCGAACAGCAGGCACATGGGGATGGCCAGCGAGAACTGGCTGACCACGTCCGGCGGCGTGACGATGGCGGCAATCACGAAGGCGCCGACGATGATGTAGGGACGCACTTCCTTGAGTTTCGCGATAGTAACCAAGCCCATGCGCACGAGGATCACCACCACCACGGGCACTTCGAACGTCGCGCCAAAGGCCAGGCACATCGACATGACGAAATCGAGGTAGTTTTCGATATCGGGCGTCACCGCAATCGAGGATGGCGAAAAATCGCTGATGAAGTGGAAGACGCGGCCAAACACGAAGAAATAGCAGAAGGCCACGCCGGCGATGAATAGCAGGGACGAGGAAATGACCAGCGGCGCGATCAGGCGCTTTTCATGCGTGTACAGGCCGGGGGCGATAAAGGCCCACATCTGGTACAGCACCCAGGGCAAGGCGACGATGAAGGCGATCACCAGCGTCACTTTCATCGGCACCAGGAACGGCGAGATGACGCCGGTGGCGATCATTTTCGAGCCGGCCGGCAGCGAGGCGATCATCGGCGCGGCAATAAAATCGTAGATTTGCGAGGGGCCGGGCCAATAGAACAGCACGGCGCAGACGACGGCGATGCCGATCGAGGCCTTGACCAGGCGGTTGCGCAGCTCGACCAGATGCGAGATAAAGGTTTCTTCCACCGGAGATTTGCTACTCATGAGTAAAAGGAGGAGGAACTGGCGCGCGGGCGGAAGCGCGCCACGCGGGCGGCCGCCGACTGCACGTGCTGTTTGCCGCCATGGCGCTGCTTGTACCAGCCAGGGATGGCGGAATTGCGCACCAGTTTCTTGCGGCGGAATTCACGCGCCTTGCGGGCCAGATCTTCATTGGTGGCGCGCAGCATGGCTTCATGCGCATCGTGATGCCCCTCATACGAGCTGGAATCGCCGCGCCAGGCGTTTTCCACCTCGGCCAGGTTGCCGGAGATCGAGTTTTCCACGCCATGCATGGATTTCTCCACGCTTTGCTTGACGGAATGGGCTGCCTCCTGCACTTCCTTCTGCAGGTTTTTCAGCTCTTCCATTTCAATTTCGCGCGAGACTTCGGATTTCACCTGGTTCAGGTAGCGTTGCGCGCGGCCATACAGGGTACCGGCCATGCGCGCCACTCTCGGCAACTTTTCAGGGCCGATGACTATCAACGCAACCACGCCGATGATGGCGATTTTAGAGAGACCGAGATCGATCATAAGCGGACAAGGGCTGTTACCGGACGAGGCAAGCGCCCCGCCACGCTATCAGAACTTGCTTTTCTCTTTCGTCTCGACGTCGATGGTGCTTTTGTCGGCCACTTGCGATGGCGCAGCAGGAGGGGTGTTGGCTGCCGGGGCGTCATCGTCGCCCTTGACGCCATCCTTGAAGCCTTTGACGGCCTTGCCGATATCACCGCCGATATTGCCCAGTTTCTTGGTGCCGAAGACCAGCATCACAATGACCAGAACGATCACCCAGTGCCAAATACTCAATGAACCCATCACATTCTCCTTGCGGGACGGTGCCCGAATAGCGTCGACCAATGCCGGTAGTATACACGTGAACCCGGCGTACGGCGAAATCAGTGCTGGCCACGCCAGGGGCGGGGGCCGCCGTACACATGCATGTGCAGGTGATACACCTCTTGGCCGCCGTTCGGGCCGCTGTTGATCATGGTCTTGAAGCCGCCGGCAGGCGTGCCATCGGCCTCATACGTGACGGCGCAGCCGAATTCGGCAGCGAGTTTCGGCGCCAGGCGCAGCAGCTTGCCCAGCATGTCCGTATGGCTGTCGTCGCAGTCGGACAGGCTGGCCACGTGGCGCTTCGGAATCAGCAGCAGATGCACGGGGGCGGCCGGGTTGATGTCCTTGAAGGCCAGCAAGTCCTCGTCTTCATACACGATGGACGAAGGAATTTGTTTTGCAGCAATCTTGCAGAAAATACAGTTATCCACGCACGCTCCAGTAGGTCAGTGTTTGTCTGTTTCGCCGGCGTCGCGCAATTCATCCTTGCGTGCCGCCTTTTCTTCCAGGCCGGACAGGCCTTCGCGGCGCGCCAGCTCGTCGAGCACCTGCTGCGGCGTCAGGTCGAACTGCGCCAGCATCACCAGCGAGTGAAACCACAGGTCGGCGCATTCGTACAGGACCTTCGACGGGTCGTTGTCGCGGCGCGCATCCTTGGCGGCCATCACCGTTTCCGTCGCCTCTTCGCCGATTTTTTTCAAAATCGCATCGTCGCCTTTGGCAAACAGGCGCGCGACATAGGAGGTGGCGGGGTCGCCACCGTTGGCCAGCTTGCGCGATTCGATCACGGCGGCCAGACGCTTTAAAGTTTCACTCATTTGCTCTTGCTTTCCGCGTAAATCGTCTCAGGGTCTTTCAGCACGGGATCGGTGATTTGCCATTCGCCCGTTTTTTCGTCGCCTTCGAATTTCTGGAAAAAGCACGAATGGCGGCCCGTATGGCAGGCGATGCCGCCGGCTTGCTCGATCTTCAGCAAGACCACGTCTTCATCGCAATCGAGGCGGATTTCCAGCACCTTTTGCGTGTGGCCCGATTCTTCGCCCTTGTGCCACAGTTTTTTGCGCGAACGGCTCCAGTACACGGCTTCGCCCAGTTCCACCGTGCGCGCCAGCGCGTCGCGGTTCATCCAGGCGAACATCAGCACGTCATTGCTGCCCGCTTCCTGCGCGATCACGGGCACCAGGCCGTGCTCGTCCCATCTGACCTTTTTGAGCCACTTGGCATTGCTTGCTACGATGGTTCCGTTTTGCATGTTCTATATCCTGGGTACTATTTTGTTTACGCCAGACGCATGGGAATGCCCTGCTGCGCCATGAAACGCTTGGCTTCCTGTACCGTGTGCTGGCCATAGTGGAAGATGCTGGCGGCCAGCACGGCGTCCGCGCGGCCCACCTTGATGCCGTCGACCAGGTCTTGCAAGCCGCCCACGCCACCCGAGGCGATGACGGGGATGCTGACGGCGTCGGACACGCCGCGCGTCAGGCCCAGGTCAAAGCCCACCTTGGTGCCATCGCGGTCCATGCTGGTGAGCAAAATTTCACCAGCGCCCAGACTTTCCATCTTTTTGGCCCACGCGAACGCGTCCAGACCCGTGGCGGTGCGCCCGCCATGGGTAAACACTTCCCACTTGCCGGGCGACACCTGCTTGGCGTCGATGGCGACGACGATGCATTGCGAGCCGTGCTTTTGCGATGCCTCAAATACCAGCTGGGGATTCGTCACGGCCGAGGTGTTGATGCTGACCTTGTCGGCGCCCGCGTTGAGCAGCCGGCGCACGTCTTCCACCACGCGCACGCCGCCGCCCACGGTCAGCGGAATGAACACTTGCGACGCCACCGCCTCGATGATGTCGAAGATCAGGCCGCGATTGTCGCTCGACGCGGTAATGTCGAGGAAAGTGATTTCATCGGCGCCCTGCTCGTCATAACGGCGGGCGATTTCCACCGGGTCGCCGGCGTCGCGCAATTGCGTGAAGTTGACGCCTTTGACGACGCGGCCATTGGTCACGTCGAGGCAGGGGATGATACGTTTTGCAAGCATGATGGTATCCAGATTGTCGCCAGGCCCAGGCATGCGTGAGCACGCCCCGGCCGGGCTGGCTTAAACGGCGGCGTCGGTCAGTTCGTCGGCGCGTTCTTGCGCCTGCGCCAGGTCGATCGTGCCCTCATAGATGGAACGGCCGCAGATCACGCCTTCGATGCCTTCGGCCTGGACCGCGCACAGCGCTTCCACGTCGCCGATATTGTGCAGGCCGCCCGAGGCGATGACGGGGATCTTGACGGCTTGCGCCAGCTTGACGGTGGCGTCGATATTGATGCCGCCCATCATGCCGTCGCGGCCGATGTCCGTGTAGATGATCGATTCGACGCCGTAGGCTTCGAATTTTTTCGCCAGGTCGATCACTTCGTGGCCCGACATCTTGCTCCAGCCATCCGTTGCCACTTTGCCATCTTTGGCATCCAGGCCGACGATGATGTGGCCCGGGAAGGCGCCGCAGGCGTCGTGCAGGAAGCCGGGGCTTTTCACGGCCGCCGTGCCGATGATGACGTAGGTGATGCCGGCGTCGAGATAGCGCTCGATGGTGTCGAGGTCACGGATGCCGCCGCCCAGCTGCACGGGGATTTCCTCGATGTCGTTTTCCAGTGCGAAATCCTGCACCGCCTTCAGGATGGCTTTGACGGCGCCTTCGTTCTTCGGCTTGCCGGCAAAGGCGCCGTTCAGATCGACCAGGTGCAGCCGGCGCGCGCCTTGCATCAGCCAATGGCGGGCCATCTCGGCCGGGTCTTCGGAAAATACGGTGGCAAGTTCCATATCGCCTTGTTTCAGGCGTACGCAGTGACCGTCTTTCAGGTCGATGGCGGGAATTAGCAGCATGGTCAGTGTGGTTTAAAGTGAGTGAAGAAGCGAAAAAAAGCTGAAAAGGTCACGTAGCTCACATCAAGGTTGCCAGTGAACAAAGTTCTTGTACAGCTGCAAGCCAGCGGCAGCACTTTTTTCAGGATGAAACTGTGTCGCGAAAATATTATCACGCGCGACGGCGCAAGCGAACGGCGCGCCATAGACAGTCTCGCCCACCGTGTGCGCCGCTTCTTGAGGTTGAGCAAAATAGCTGTGCACAAAGTAGAAATACGCGTTGTCGGCAATGCCATCCCACATCGCATGGGACGCCGTTTGCCGCACTTGGTTCCAGCCCATTTGCGGCACCTTGAAGCGCGAACCGTCTTCCTGCAGCTGGCCGTCGAGCTGGAAGCGCACGACTTTGCCTGGCAACAAGCCCAGACCGGCCGCATCGCCCTCTTCGCTGCCGTCGAACAGCATTTGCTCGCCGATGCACACGCCCAGCACGGGCTTGCTGTCGGCGGCGCGCAACAGCGCCTCCAATACGCCCGATTCGCGCAGGCTGCGCATGCAGTCGGGCATGGCACCCTGGCCAGGCAAGACGATGCGGTCGGCGCTGTCGATATCGGCAGCTGCGCCGGAAATGCGCACGTCGGCTTCCGGCGCCACGGCACGCAGCGCCTGCGCCACCGAGCGCAAATTGCCCATGCCGTAATCCACCACCACAATTTTATTCATGTTTGATCCCGGAATCTACAGTATAGCGAGAGCGGCGCTTACAGGCTGCCCTTGGTCGATGGAATGATGCCGGCCGCGCGCTCGTCGAGCTCGGCAGCCATGCGCAGCGCGCGGCCAAAGGCCTTGAACACGGTTTCGCATTGATGGTGGGCATTCGTACCGCGCAGGTTGTCGATATGCAAGGTCACGCCCGCATGGTTGACGAAGCCGCGGAAGAATTCCAGCGTCAGGTCGACGTCGAAGCCGGCGATCATGGCGCGCGTAAACGGGATGTGGTATTCGATGCCCGGGCGGCCCGAGAAATCGAGCACCACGCGCGACAGCGCCTCGTCCAGCGGCACATACGCATGGCCGTAGCGGCGGATGCCCTTCTTGTCGCCGATGGCCTTGGCCACGGCCATGCCCAGGGTGATGCCCACATCTTCCACCGTATGGTGGTTGTCGATATGCACGTCGCCCGTCGCTTCGATATCCAGGTCGATCAAGCCGTGGCGGGCGATCTGGTCCAGCATATGGTCGAGGAAGGGCACGCCGGTGTTCAGCTTTTGCTGGCCCGTGCCGTCCAGGTTGAGGGCGACGCGAACTTGCGTCTCATTGGTGTTGCGCGTGATTTCTGCGGTGCGGTTCATGGGAGGCTCTGGCGATAGGCTAAACGAGGGATGCCTTGAAGGCATCGTAAAAAAGGGAATTCTCTTCCGGGGTGCTGACGCTGATGCGCAGGCAATTGGCCAACGCAGCATGCATTTTACTCATATTTTTTATTAAAACCCTGCGGGCAAGCAGTTTTGCGCAAACATCGTCGGAATCAGCCACACGAATCAGAAGAAAATTTGCCTTCGAGGGAAACACCGTCACACCGGGCAGCTCCGCCAGGCGCAGCGCCAGCGCGTCGCGCGCGCTATTGAGCAGATCCGCCTGCGCATTGAGCACGTCGAGGTGCTCAAGCGCGAATTCGGCCGCCGCCTGCGTCAGCACATTGACATTGTACGGCGGACGCACTTTCTCGAATTGCGCCAGTAGGGCCGGCGCGGCCGACATATAGCCGAGACGTATGCCCGCCAGGCCCAGTTTCGACACGGTGCGCATCACCACCAGGTTCTCGAATTCGGGCAGGCGCCCCATAAAGCTGCGCTGCGCGAACGGTTCATACGCTTCGTCGACGACGGCGATGCCCGTGTCACCGAGGGCGGCGAGGATGCGCTCGATGTCGGCGCTGGCAAACAGGTTGCCCGTCGGGTTGTTCGGATACGCGAGGAAGACCAGCGCCGGACGGTGCTGTTCAATCGCCGCCAGCATGGCCGGCATATCCAGGCTGAAGTCGGCCTGCAGGGGCACACCGACGAAATCCATGCCGGCAAACTGCGCCGAACGCGCATACATGACGAAGGCCGGCACGGGCGCCAGCAGCACGGCGCGCTGGCCCGGCTCCTGGCGGGCGCAAGCCATGGCCAGGATGGAAATGAGTTCATCGGAGCCGTTGCCCAGCATGACGTCGTAGCCGGCTGGCACGCCCAGATTGGCGCAGATGGCCGCCTGCAGGCTGGCGTACGACGGCGGATAGCGGTTCAGCGCCACGCCGGCCAGGCGCGCGCCCAGTTCCTCGCGCAGCTGCGGCGGCAGCGGATACGGGTTTTCCATCGCATCGAGCTTGATGTAACCGCTGGCATCGGCGACCTGGTAGCTGTTGACGGCGCGCACATCGGAACGCACGGTGTTGCTGATTAACTGATCGAGGAAAGACATGCTGCAAACACTCCTGATGGAATTAGGGAGACTAAATGACGACGTCTTCCGGCACGCTAGCGCTGCGCGCCTTGCGGGCCGGCGTTTTTTTCACGGTGGGCGGCTTTTTCACGGCAGCCGGTTTTTTAGCGGCCGCCGGCTTCTTCTTCACGGCCGCCTTGGCGGCCTTCGGTGCGGGAGCCGCCGGTGCGGCCAGCTCCTGCGCCAGTGCCGCCAGGCGCTGTTCGATGATGGCGCAATAATCGGGGTTCAATTCAAAGCCGACGAAATCGCGTCCGCAGCGCTTGGCCGCCAGGGCCGTGGTGCCGCTGCCCATGAACAGGTCGAGCACCACACCGCCGGGCGGGCACGAAGCCTTGAGCATGCGCTCGATGATTTCGAGCGGCTTTTGCGTCGGGTGGTCGGCCCGTTCCGGGTGTTCCTTGTGCAGGCGCGAGACGCTCCACAAGTCTTTCGGGTTGTAGCCCACTTCCAGCCATTTCGCGCCGATGAAGATCGAGCGCGAACGGGCTTTCTTGGTGGCCGCGTCGTAGGCGATGCGCACCGCGTCAAGGTCGAAGTAGTAATCCTTGCGCTTGACGAAGAAGCCGATGGTGTCGTGCACCGATGAAAAGCTGCGCACGCTGCCGCCCATGGACGGCACGCGGCGGTCCCAGATGATTTCATTCATCATCGCCATGCGCTGCTTCAGCATGACGAAGATCTCCGGCGAATAGCGCCAGGTGAGAAAGATATACAGGCTGCCGTTGGCTTTCAGCTTGGGCAGCGCCGCATCGATCCACGCTTCCGTCCAGCGCAGGTAGTCGGCCACCGACTGCTGGTCCGAGGCGTTGCCGTAATCCTTGCCCAGGTTGTACGGCGGATCCGTCAGGATCAGGTCCACCGAGCCATCGGGAATGCGCGCCAGCCCCGCCAGCGCATCTTCGCAATAGACCCGGTTGACCCAGTCCGGCCGCTCCGCCACCTGCGTCATGGCTGCGGCTTCAAACGCAGTTCGGCGCTGCGCGCGTGCGCTTGCAAGCCTTCGCCATACGCCAGGGTGGCGGCGACACGGCCCAGGGTTTGCGCGCCCGCTTCACTGACGTGAATGATGGACGAACGCTTCTGGAAGTCGTACACGCCCAGCGGCGACGAAAAGCGCGCCGTGCGCGAGGTTGGCAGCACGTGATTAGGGCCGCAGCAATAGTCGCCCAGCGATTCGGACGAAAAGCGGCCCAGGAACATCGCGCCCGCGTGGCGAATCTGTTCGGCCCACTGCTGCGGGTTTTCCGCCGAGATCTCCAGGTGTTCCGCCGCGATGCTGTTGGCGATCTCGCAGGCTTCTTGCATGCTGCGTACCTTGATCAAGGCGCCGCGGTCTGCCAGCGAGGTGCTGATGGTGGCCTGGCGCGGCATCGTCGGCAGCAGCTTGGCGATGCTCTCTTCGACTTGCGCGATGTAGCCGGCGTCCGGGCACAGCAGGATCGCCTGCGCCAGCTCGTCGTGCTCGGCCTGCGAAAACAGGTCCATGGCGACCCAGTCCGGGTCCGTCGTGCCGTCGCACAGCACCAGGATTTCGGACGGCCCGGCGATCATGTCGATGCCGACGATGCCGAACACGCGGCGCTTGGCGGCGGCCACATAGGCGTTGCCGGGGCCGACGATTTTATCCACGGCGGCAATCGTCTGCGTGCCGTAGGCCAGCGCGCCGACCGCTTGCGCGCCGCCGATGGTGATCACGCGCGTCACGCCGGCGATCGCGGCGGCGGCCAGCACCATCTGGTTTTTCACGCCATCGGGCGTCGGCACCACCATGATGATTTCCCCCACGCCCGCCACATGCGCGGGAATGGCGTTCATCAGCACGGACGACGGATACGCTGCTTTGCCGCCCGGGACGTAGATGCCGACCCGGTCCAGCGGCGTGATCTTCTGGCCCAGCACCGTGCCATCAGGCTCGGTGTAGCTAAAACCGCGCAATTCCTCGCGCTGGCGTTCGTGGAAGGCGCGGATGCGCTGCGCGGCGATCTGCAGCGCTTCGCGCTGCGCCAACGGCAAGCCGTTCAGGGCCGCCTGCAATTCGGCCTGCGAAATATCAAAGGCCGCCATTTCCGCCGCGCCACCATGCGGGATGCGGTCGAAACGGTTCGTGTATTCCAGGACGGCGGCATCGCCGCGCGTTTTCACGTCGGCCAGGATGCTCGCTACCGACGTTTCAATCGCCGCATCGGTGCCCGCCTCGAACGCCAGCAGCGTATCGAGCGATTGTTGGAAACCATCCTGGCTTGAATCGAGCTTGCGTATCTGTATCGGCATAATCGGCTTTCTGCTACTGAGAGTGTCTAGGCTTGCGAAGCGCGTTCAAACGCCTCGATAATCGGCTGCAAGCGCTCGCGCTTGAGCTTGAGCGCTGCCTGGTTGACCACCAGGCGCGACGAAATTTCCATGATGTGCTCGACCTCGACGAGGTTGTTCGCGCGCAAAGTGCTGCCCGTGCTGACCAGGTCGACGATGGCGTCGGACAGGCCGACCAACGGCGCCAGTTCCATCGAACCATACAGCTTGATCAGGTCGACGTGCACGCCCTTGGCGGCGAAATGCTCGCGCGCCGTGTGCACGAACTTGGTCGCCACGCGCAGTCGCGCGCCCTGGTGCACGGCCTTTTCGTAGTCAAAACCGGCCTGCACCGCCACCGACATGCGGCAAGAAGCGATATTCAGGTCGATCGGCTGGTACAGGCCTTCGCCGCCGTGTTCCAGCAGTACATCCTTGCCCGCCACGCCGAAATCGGCCGCGCCGTACTGCACGTAGGTCGGCACGTCGCTGGCGCGCACGATGATGACGCGCACGTTCGGATCGTTGGTGGCCAAAATCAGCTTGCGCGAGGTCTCCGGGTTTTCCAGCACCTTGATGCCGGCAGCTTCCAGCAGCGGCATGGTGTCCTCAAAAATGCGGCCCTTCGAGAGCGCCAGTATCAGCTGCGAATTGTCGCCCGTGTTCGATCCGTTCATGCTCGTTCCTTGTTATTTGATGCGTACGATGTTCGCGCCGACGGCGGAGAGCTTCACTTCCATGCGGTCGTAGCCGCGGTCGAGGTGATAGATGCGGTCGATCAGGGTTTCGCCATCGGCGGCCAGGGCCGCGATCACCAGCGATGCCGAGGCACGCAGGTCGGTCGCCATCACGGGCGCGCCGCGCAGCTGCTTGACGCCGGCGATGATGGCCGTGTTGCCTTCGATGGTGATGTCGGCGCCCAGGCGGTTCATTTCCTGCACGTGCATGAAGCGGTTTTCAAAAATCGTCTCGGTGACGCGGCTGGCGCCGTTGGCGATGGTGTTGACGGCCATGAACTGCGCCTGCATGTCGGTCGGGAAGCCCGGATATTCCGTGGTGCGGAAGCTGACGGGGTTCGGACGGGCCGACATCTCCGCGCGGATCCAGTCGGCGCCGAAGGTCATCGTCAGGCCCATGGCGCGCAGCTTGTCGAGCGCCGCATCGAGGATATCGGTGCGCACATTGCGCAGCGTGATGTCGCCGCCGGTGGCCGCCACGGCGCACAGGAAGGTGCCCGTCTCGATACGGTCGGCGATGACCGCGTGCGAAGCACCATGCAAGGCGTCGACGCCCTGGATCACCAGGCGGCTGGTGCCGATGCCGTCGATCTTCGCGCCCATGGCCACCAACAGGTGCGCCAGGTCGGTTACTTCCGGCTCGCAGGCGGCGTTTTCCAGGATGGTCTCACCGTCGGCCAGGGTCGCGGCCATCAGCAGATTCTCGGTGCCGGTGACGGTGATCATGTCGGTGACGATGCGCGCGCCTTTCAGCTTGGCGCACTTGGCGTAGATGTAGCCGGCCTCGATGCGGATCTCGGCGCCCAGCGCTTCCAGGCCCTTGATGTGCTGGTCGACGGGGCGCGAACCGATGGCGCAGCCGCCCGGCAGCGAGACCTTGGCTTCGCCGAAGCGCGCCAGCATGGGGCCCAGCACCAGGATCGAGGCGCGCATGGTTTTCACCAGTTCATACGGCGCTTCCAGGGTGGTGATGGCGCTGCCGTTCAACACCACACGGTCGCCGTCCTGCTGCACCTTCAGGCCCGTCTGGCCCAGCAGTTTCAACATGGTGGCCACGTCGTGCAAGTGCGGCACGTTGGTCAGGTCCAGGTCGCCCGCAGTCAGCAGGCCCGCGCACAGGATGGGCAAGGCGGCGTTTTTCGCGCCGGAGATGGCGATGTCGCCGTTCAGGCGGTTGCCGCCGTTGATGAGGAGTTTGTCCATGTGCTTATCCTTGGAATTCTTCAGGTGTCAGGGTTTTCATCGACAGCGCGTGGATTTCCTCGCGCATGCGGTCGCCCAGCGCCGCATAGACGATCTGGTGGCGGGCGATCAGGCGCTTGCCGGCAAACGCGGGCGAGACGATCACGGCCTGGAAGTGCTGGCCATCGCCCTCCACTTCGAGGTGCGTGCATTCGAGGCCGGCCGACAGGTAGCCGTGGATCAGTTCTGGAGTGGTGGTCACGATAAGTCCTTGATATTGAATAGGGTAGTAATGGGATGTGCCGCAATCAATGGCGCAATCTGTAACCGCTTTTCAGCAGGCGGATCGATGCCAGCGCCAGGATCACGAGGAAGCCGGCGACGATGGAAAGACTGAGCCACGGGCTGACGTCGGACACGCCGAAGAAGCCGTAGCGGAAGCCGTCGATCATGTAAAAGAAGGGGTTCAGGTGCGATACCGTCTGCCAGAACGGCGGCAGTGAGTGGATCGAATAGAACACGCCCGACAAAAAGGTGGCTGGCATGATCAGGAAGTTCTGGAAGGCGGCAAGCTGGTCGAATTTCTCGGCCCAGATGCCGGCGATCAGGCCCATGGTGCCCAGCATGGCAGCGCCCAGGAAGGCGAAGATGACGATCCACAGCGGTGCGACAAACGACAGGTCGGCGAACCAGCAAGTGATGGCAAACACGCCAAAGCCCACGGCCAGGCCGCGCGCGACGGAAGCGAGTACATATGCCGAGAAGATTTCCCAGTGCGACAGGGGCGTCAGCAGCACGAACACCAGGTTGCCCGTGATCTTGGACTGGATCAGCGAGGACGAGGAATTGGCGAACGCGTTTTGCAGCACGCTCATCATCACCAGGCCGGGAATCAAAAAGGCCGTGTAGCTGACGCCGGGGCTCGGCTCCACGCGGCCATCCAACACATGGCCGAACACCAGCAGGTACAGCATCGACGTGAGCACGGGCGCGGCCACGGTTTGCGTCGCCACTTTCCAGAAGCGCAGCGTCTCTTTGTAGACGAGGGTGCGAAATCCTGTCGAAATCATACGGTACCTTTATCCATGATCTGCAAGAAGATATCTTCCAGGTCGGCTTGTTGCAATTGCATTTCGTCGATCTCGACGCCCGCTTCACGCAGGCGGGCGAGGATTTTCTCGACTTCGCTGTATTCGTTGACGCGCAGGCTGAACTTGTTCGGCGTCTGCTGTTCTTCCGGGTGCAGCACCAGGTGCTGCAGGTCGGCCGGCAGGCTGCCGTGTTTGAGGTGCACCTGCAGCTGCGAGCCGGCGATGCGGCGGATCAGGGCCGACATGGTATCGAGCGCCACCACCTTGCCGGTTTTCAGCATGGCGACACGCTGGCACATGGCTTGCGCCTCTTCCAGGTAGTGGGTGGTCAGGACGACCGTGTGACCACCTTCGCGGTTCAGGCGCGAGATGAACTTCCACAGGGTCTGGCGCAGCTCCACGTCGACGCCGGCCGTCGGCTCATCGAGCACGATGACGGGCGGCTTGTGCACCAGCGCCTGGGCCACGAGCACGCGGCGCTTCATGCCGCCGGACAGGGCGCGCATGTTCGTGTCGGCCTTGCCGGTCAGGTCGAGGTTTTCCATGACCTCGTCGATCCACTTGTCGTTGTTCGGCAGGCCGAAATAGCCGGACTGCAGACGCAGGGTTTCGCGCACGGTGAAAAACGGGTCGAACACCAGCTCCTGCGGCACCACGCCCAGGTTGCGGCGCGCATTGCGGAAGTCCTTGACCACATCGTGGCCATGGATCTTGACGGTGCCCGCGTCGGGGCGTATCAGGCCGGCGATGATGGAAATGAGGGTCGTCTTGCCGGCGCCATTCGGGCCGAGCAGGCCGAAAAATTCGCCTTCCTCGATGGCCAGCGACACGCCGCCCAGCGCCTTGAGCGATTTATAGCTCTTTTCTACATTCGTGATTTGAATTGCGGTCATGTGCTTGTTTCAAGTGTAATGCGTCTGGTGTGATGCGCCAGTTGCCGGAAACATCCAGGCCGGCAGGCCGGTGCAGGGCGCCCCCTTCAGACGAGGACGGCGCAACAGTCAATTATAGTTGGAAAATTCGTGGAACACTTGGAGATCAATCCGGCGGCGCTGCTGGCCTGCCGGCTTGAAAGCTACTGCTGATGCGGGGAGTGGGACAGGATCAATGATGATGCAGGTCGGACGGGCTGCGTTCGGCGTGGCCGTCGGCGCTGCCGCAGTCGTCGGCGCTCAGTGTGCTCGAGACGAGCGAGCAGACGCCATACAGCTTGGTGAGGTTTTTCAGGTTGTTCGGCAGGTTTTTCAGCTCCAGCACGCCGCCCGCATCCTGCGCGGCGCGCTGCCACGTCAGCATGACGGAAACGGCGGCCGAATCGACAGCCTTGATGTTGCGCAAGTCGAACTTGGTCTGACCCGAGCGGATGGCATCCATACCCTGCTCCAATGCCACAGTGGCATTGTGCACGGTCAGGGAAGTCAGGGATTGCAAGGTGTCGAGAGAGTCGGGCATGGCGTCGGGCTGCGCTGGTCTGGAGCTGGTTCAGGAGCTATATGATAGCCGATTATTTGGCTTTGACGGTCGGACGGCTGGCCAGGGCCTTGTTTTTTGCCTGCAAGGTCTTGATCAGGCCATCGATGCCGCCCTTGCTGATCTCGCTGGCGAAGCTGCTTTTGTACGTTTCCACCAGCCACGCGCCCAGCACGTTGATGTCATAGATCTTCCAGCCGGACGGGGTTTTCGCCACGCGGTAGTTCAGGGGCACGGGTTCGCCGCGCGCCACGTTCACCTGCGAGCGCACTTCCACTTCCGTATCGCCAGGTTCGGCGCGCATCGGCTTGAATTCCACGGTTTCGTTCTTGATCTGCGACAGGGCGCCCGAATACGTGTAGATCAGCAAGGTGCGAAATTCCGCGGACAGCTGCTTTTGCTGGTCCGGCGTGGCGTCGCGCCAGAAGCGGCCAGCGGCCAGGGCCGTCATGCGCTGGAAATCCACATACGGCAGGATCTTGCTTTCCACTAATTCGGTGACGCGCTTGATATCGCCAGCCTGGATCGCCTTGTCGGCCTTGGCCGTGTCGATCACGTCCTGGCTGATGCGTTTGACCAATACGTCCGGCGCTTCCGTCGCCGGGGCGGCCTGGGCGGCGGTGGCAAAGGCGATGGTCGCCATCGCCAGCAGTTGTTTCATCAATTTCATGGTTCTACCTTTCATGGTGTTGCTATGCACCGGCTGACGTTGATCGCAGCCGTGGTGTTTCTGTACCGGAGTTTACTCCTGGGGCCTTGCCTCGGAAGCCACGGTATTGCTACCAGATGTTACGAGGTCCGCGGGCGCCACATCGGCCGCTGCCGTCGCAGGCGGCGTTTCCGCTGGGACAAGCTGCGGTTGCGCATCGTACTCCGGCGCATAATCGCTGGTGTCGTTTTTTGGCACTTTGCGGTCGCGGCGGTCCGTGTCGCCATCGAAAACCTTGCTTTCGCGCGCCTGCAGGAAGCCGTCGCGGATGAATTCATAGCGGTCCAGCGCGGCCGCTTCCATCAGGTTGGTCGCGTCGAGCAGCGCGGCGCGCTTGTCGACCACGCGCGTCACCGTACCGATATTGCGCACATTGACCGGATCCTTGTAGCGCCATGGGTCGCCCGTCATATCGAGCGGCAGGGCCACCGTGTCGCGCACGGTCGATGGGCCCAGCAGCGGCAGCATCACATACGGACCTGGCTGGATGCCATACCAGCCCAGGGTCTGGCCAAAGTCTTCGTTATGCTTCGGAATGCCCGCCTGCGAAGCGATGTCGATCAGGCCGAGAATACCGAAGGTCGAGTTCATGCTGACGCGCACGACGTCTTGCAAACCCGCTTCACCCTTGCCTTGCAGCAAATTGTTCACGGCGCTCCAGACATCGGACAAGTTGCCGAAGAAGTTGCCCACACCCGTTTGCACGAACGATGGCGTGACCGTCTTGTAGGCCGTGGCGACCGGTTTCAGCGCCACCTTGTCGACGGTGTCGTTGAACTTGAACATGGCGCGGTTATACCCTTCCAGCGGGTCGCGCGGATTGGTGCCGGTGGCGCAAGCGCTCACGCTGGCGGCGATGGCCAGGGCCAGGCCGATACGCGCCAGGCTGCCTTGGGATTGTTTGGTCGACTCGCTCATTTGCTGTCCTTTCCTTCCGCTGCCTTGCTGTAGATGAACTGATTGATCAGGTCTTCCAGCACTGTGGCCGATTGAGTACGGGCAATCTTGTCGCCCTCTGCCAGGTTCGTCAGATCGCCGCCTGCTTCCAGGCCGATATACTGCTCACCCAGCAAACCGGCCGTCAAAATCTTGGCCGAGCTGTCTTTCGGAAATTTGTAGCCATCTTCGATGTCGAGTTTCACCAGCGCCTGATACGTCTTGTCGTCAAAGCGGATCTCCGCCACGCGCCCCACCACCACGCCAGCGCCCTTGACAGGCGCCTGCGGCTTGAGGCCGCCGATATTGTCGAACTTGGCAGTAATGGTATACGTCTTGCTGAAAGACAGCGAGCTCATATTGCCGGCCTTGAGCGCCAGAAACATCAATGCCGCCACACCGAGCAAGACGAACAAGCCGACCCAGACATCTATAGATTTACGTTGCATAAACAATCCTAAATAATTTTTACTTGCTGCCGCCTGCGCAGCATCTTGCCCAGGCCAGCTGTTGTTCGCTAATCGGCAATTACTTGCTAAACATCAACGCCGTCATCATGAAATCGAGCCACCACACCATCAACGACGAAATCACCACCGTGCGCGTGGTGGCGCCGGACACGTCTTCCGGCGTCGGCTGTGCCTGGTACCCCTGGAACAGCGCGATGAATGTCACCGCAATGCCGAAGACCATGCTTTTGACATAGGTACCATTGCCGATATCTTTCCAGACATCCACACCGCCCTGCATCTGCGACCAGAACGAGCCTTCATCGACGCCGATCAGCACCACGCCGACCAGGTAACTGCCGATGACACCGACGGCCGTGAAGATGCCACCCAGGATAGGCATGGCGATCACGCCAGCCCAGAAACGGGGCGCCAGCACGCGCTGGATCGGGTTGACGGCCATCATTTCCATGGCCGACAATTGCTCGCCCGCCTTCATCAGGCCGATTTCCGCCGTCAGCGAGGTGCCGGCGCGGCCCGCGAACAGCAGCGCCGTGACGACCGGACCCAGCTCACGCATCAAGGACAGCGCCACCAACTGCCCCAGCGACTGCGTCGCGCCAAAGGTACTCAGTGTGTAATAGCCTTGCAAACCCAGCACCATGCCGACAAACAGGCCGGACACGGCGATGATCACCACCGAACGGCTGCCGAGATAAAACAGTTGCTCGATTACCAGGCCCGGACGGCGCCACAGGCCCCCCGAGGAAGCGATGATGATAAAAAACGAACGCACGGCAAAGCCGAGGTCTTGTACTGACCGCCGCAACCATGCTCCGATCGCCGCCAGGAACCGCGCGATCATCGGCCCGCTCCCGCGTGCAAGCCCAGGTCGTCGGCCAGCGACTTGCCCGGATAGTGGAACGGCACGGGGCCATCGGCCTCGGCATTGACGAACTGCTTGACGTACGGATGCGTCGACACGGCCATCTGGGCCGGCGTGCCGTGCGCCACGATCTTGCCCGATGATAGAAAATACACATAATCAGCGATGGCGAAACACTCCTTCACGTCGTGCGATACCAGGATAGACGTGGAACCCAGCGCATCGTTCAGATTGCGGATCAAATTGGCCGTCACGCCCATGGAAATCGGATCCAGGCCGGCGAACGGCTCGTCGTACATGATCAGTTCGGGGTCGAGCGCGATGGCGCGCGCCAGCGCCACGCGGCGGCCCATGCCGCCCGAGATTTCGGCCGGCTTCAATTGCGCCGCATTGCGCAGCCCCACCGCGTGCAGCTTCATCAGCACCAGGGTGCGGATCAGCTCTTCATTCAGATCCGTGTGTTCGCGCAAGGGGAACGCCACGTTTTCGAACGCCGTCAAGTCCGTAAACAGGGCGCCGTGCTGGAACAGCATGCCCATCTTGCGGCGCAACTGGTATAACTCGTCGGTCTTGAGCGTATGCACGATCTGGCCGTCGATATTCACGGAGCCGGAACTGGGGCGCAGCTGTCCGCCGATCAGGCGCAATACGGTCGTCTTGCCACTGCCGGAGCCACCCATGACGGCCACAACTTTTCCACGTGGGAAATCCATTTGAAGGCCCGATAAAATCGAACGTTCTCCATAGGCAAAGTGTAAATCACGGATCTCAACAAGATTTGGCACGACGAAGCTCACTATTTTAATGGCGTATTGTAGTGCAGAAACGCCAACCTCTGCTGAGACACCCCTTGGGACAGCCCCGTAAAGGGGAAGAATACAACACTAATGAATCGAAAGTCAGATATTGTAGTGGAAATTTGACCAGCGCATCGCGTCCCCATCCGATGGCGCTCAAGGTTATTGACTTGATAAGTCAAATAACAAAGGCCACGCCGCAATCCGCGCCGTGGCCCTGTCAAAAAAACGAACAATTGCTCGTTAATTAGCGTGGCAGCAGGGATGCCCCCATCAGGAACTCATCGACGGCGCGCGCACACTGGCGCCCTTCGCGGATGGCCCAGACCACCAGCGACTGGCCACGGCGCATGTCGCCGGCGGCAAACACCTTGGCCACCGACGTCTGGTAGCAACCCTGGCCGTCCGTGCTGGCCTTGACGTTGCCGCGCGCATCCGTATCGACACCGAACGCTTGCAGAACTTGTTGCACAGGGGAAACAAAACCCATGGCCAGGAAGACCAGGTCGGCCTTCATCTCGAATTCCGAGTTCGGCACTTCGCTCATCTTGCCGTCTTTCCACTCCACGCGGCAGGCGATCAGCTTTTCCACCTTGCCGCCCTTGCCTTCGAAACGCTTGGTGGCCACGGCCCAGTCGCGCTCGCAGCCTTCCTCATGCGAGGACGAGGTGCGCAGCTTGGTCGGCCAGTACGGCCAGACCAGCGGCTTGTTTTCCTGTTCCGGCGGCTGCGGCATCAGTTCGAACTGGGCCACCGAGGCGGCGCCATGGCGGTTCGAGGTACCCACGCAGTCGGAGCCCGTGTCGCCGCCGCCGATCACCACCACGTGCTTGCCCGTCGCCTTGATCTGGTCCTTGAGCTTGTCGCCCGCGTTGACCTTGTTTTGCAGCGGCAGGAAATCCATGGCGAAGTGCACGCCTTTCAGTTCGCGGCCCGGCACGGGCAAGTCGCGCGGCTGCTCGGCGCCGCCGGCCATGATGACGGCGTCAAATTCTTTTTCCAGGTCTTCCGGGAAAATGGTTTCCTTGGCCCAGTTGTTGACGTGGGCAGGGAAATCCTTGCCGACCAGCACGCTGGTGCGGAAGACCACGCCTTCGGCTTCCATCTGTTTCACGCGCAAGTCGATGTGCGATTTTTCCATCTTGAAGTCAGGGATGCCATAACGCAACAAACCACCGACCCGGTCGCTCTTTTCAAACACGGTGACGGCATGGCCGGCGCGCGCCAGCTGCTGCGCCGCCGCCAGGCCGGCAGGGCCGGAACCGACGATGGCCACTTTCTTGCCCGTGCTGAAAGGGGCCGGCTGCGGCGTGACCCAGCCGTGCTCCCAGCCCATGTCGATGATTTTATGCTCGATCGACTTGATGCCGACCGGATCTTCGTGGATGCCCAGGGTGCAAGCCGACTCGCACGGCGCCGGGCAGATGCGGCCCGTAAATTCCGGGAAGTTATTGGTCGAATGCAAGATGTCGAGCGCTTCGCGGTAGGCGCCGCGGTACACCAGGTCATTCCAGTCAGGAATGATGTTATTCACGGGACAACCCGTGGTGCAGAAGGGAATGCCGCAATCCATGCAGCGCGCACCTTGCACGGTGGCTTGCGCATCCGACAGGTGCAGCACGAATTCCTTGTAGTTCTTCAGGCGCGCGGCAGGCTCCAGATAGTGCTCGTCCTGGCGCTTGAATTCCATGAAGCCGGTAATTTTACCCACGATAGTTCCTTTGTATTTTTAGCTGGCGGGAGCGGCGCGGCCGCTCCCTTCACATTCATCTCGGCTGGCTCAGGCGGCGACGGCTTGTACTTCCATGGCGGCGTCCGCTGCCATTTCAATCAGCGCGCGCTTGTATTCGTTCGGGAAGACTTTCACGAACTTGCCGCGCGCCACAGCCCAATCGTCCAGCAGGACGCGGGCGCGGGTGCTGCCCGTGTGCTTGAAGTGACGCTCGATCAGGCGCTTGAGGATGACCTCGTCGGCTTCCGGCACGCCGTCGCGGTGCTGCGTATGCCAGGCATCGCGGTCGAGATGCTGTTCCGCTGCCGACACGACCTTGTCCAGGCTGACCATGGCCGTGTTGCACTTGCTGGCAAAGTCACCCAGCGGGTCATATACATAGGCGATACCGCCCGACATGCCGGCCGCGAAGTTGCGTCCCGTGTTGCCCAGCACCACGACGGTGCCGCCCGTCATGTATTCGCAGCCATGGTCGCCCAGGCCCTCGACGACCGTGGTGGCGCCCGAGTTGCGCACGGCAAAGCGTTCACCGGCCACGCCATTGAAGAAGGCTTCGCCGGCAATGGCGCCGTACAACACCGTGTTGCCGATGATGATGTTGTCCACCGCCCAGCCACGGAACTCGGTATTGGGCCGCACGATGATGCGTCCGCCGGACAAGCCTTTGCCGACGTAATCGTTGCCCTCGCCCACCAGGTCGATCGTGATGCCGTGCGCCAGAAAGGCGCAGGCCGACTGGCCCGCCGTGCCTTGCAGCTGGATGTGGATGGTGTCGTCCGGCAAGCCGGCGTGGCCATATTTCTTCGCCACTTCGCCGGACAGCATGGTGCCCACCGTGCGGTTGACGTTGCGCACGGGCGAGATGAAGGAGACGCGTTCGCCCTTCTCCAGCGCCGCGCGCGCTTGCGCGATCAGCTTGTGGTCCAGTGCCTTCTCCAGCGCATGGTCCTGGAATTCCACGTGGCGGCAGGCTTGGCCGCTTGGTGTTTCCGGCTTGTAGAAGATGGCCGAGAAGTCCAGGCCTTGCGCCTTCCAGTGCGAAATCGCCTTCGATTTATCCAGCAAGTCGACGCGGCCGATCAATTCATCATACGTGCGGATACCCAGCTGCGCCATCAATTGACGGGCTTCTTCGGCCACGAAGAAGAAGTAATTGACGACATACTCAGGCTTGCCGGAAAACTTGGCGCGCAGGACGGGGTCTTGCGTGGCCACGCCCACCGGGCACGTGTTCAAATGGCATTTGCGCATCATGATGCAGCCTTCGACCACCAGCGGCGCCGTGGCGAAGCCGATCTCGTCAGCGCCCAGCAGGGCGGCGATGACCACGTCGCGGCCCGTCTTCATCTGGCCGTCGGCCTGCACGCGGATGCGGCTGCGCAAGCCATTCAAGACCAGCGTTTGTTGCGTTTCTGCCAGACCCAGCTCCCACGGCGTACCCGCATGCTTCACGGACGACAATGGCGAGGCACCCGTGCCGCCGTCGTGGCCGGCGACCACCACGTGGTCGGCTTTGGCCTTGGTGACGCCGGCAGCGACCGTGCCGATGCCCACTTCCGACACCAGTTTCACGGAAATCGAGGCACGCGGATTGGCATTCTTCAAGTCATGGATCAGCTGCGCCAGATCTTCGATCGAATAGATGTCGTGGTGCGGCGGTGGCGAAATCAGGCCCACGCCCGGCACGGAAAAGCGCAGGCTGGCGATGTATTCGGACACTTTATGGCCCGGCAACTGGCCACCTTCGCCCGGTTTCGCGCCTTGCGCCATCTTGATCTGAATCTGGTCGGCCGAGTTCAGGTAGGCGGCCGTGACGCCGAAACGTCCCGACGCCACCTGCTTGATGCGCGAGCGCATGGAATCGCCTTCCTGCAGCGGAATATCGACGACGATCTGCTCGGCGCCCACGATGGATGCCATGGTGTCGCCCTGGCGGATCGGGATGCCCTTCAATTCCTGCACGTAGCGGTTCGGATCTTCGCCGCCCTCGCCCGTGTTCGACTTGCCGCCGATGCGGTTCATGGCCACCGCCAGGGTCGCGTGCGCTTCCGTGCTGATGGAGCCGAGCGACATGGCGCCGGTAGCGAAGCGCTTGACGATTTCCTTGGCCGGTTCCACTTCGTCGAGCGGGATCGCCTTGGTCGGATCGAGCTTGAACTCGAACAGGCCGCGCAGGGTCAGGTGGCGACGGCTCTGGTCGTTGATGATTTGCGCGTACTCTTTATAGCTGGAGAAATTGTTGCTGCGCGTGGAATGCTGCAACTTCGCAATCGCATCCGGCGTCCACATGTGGTCTTCGCCACGCACGCGGAATGCGTATTCGCCGCCCGCGTCGAGCTTGTCAGCCAGCACGGGATCGTTGCCGAAGGCCAGCGCGTGCAGGCGCAGCGCTTCTTCCGCCACTTCAAACACGCCGATGCCTTCCACGTTCGACGCCGTGCCCTTGAAGTATTTGTCCACCAGCGACTTGTTCAAGCCGATGGCTTCGAAGATTTGCGCGCCGCAGTACGACATATACGTCGAAATGCCCATCTTCGACATGACCTTCATCAAGCCTTTACCCACCGCCTTGGTGTAGTTATAAATGGCTTTCTCGGCCGACAAATCGCCGGGCAAGCCGTGCGCCATCTCGGCCAGGGTTTCCATGGCCAGATACGGATGGACGGCTTCCGCGCCATAGCCAGCGAGCAGGGCGAAGTGGTGCGTTTCGCGGGCCGAGCCCGTTTCCACGACGAGGCCGGTGGAGGCGCGCAAGCCCTTGCTCACCAGGTGCTGGTGCACGGTCGAGGTGGCCAGCAGCGCTGGGATCGCCACCTGGTCGGCGCAAATCGCGCGGTCCGAGACGATCAGGATGTTGTGGCCGGACTTGACGGCGTCGACGGCTTCCGCACACAGCGAGGCCAGGCACGCTTCCACGCCTTCCTTGCCCCAGGCCAGCGGGTAGCAGATATCGAGTTCATACGACTTGAACTTGCCGCCCGTGTGGGCGCTGATGTTGCGCAAACGCGCCATGTCGTCAAAGCCCAGCACGGGCTGCGCCACTTCCAGGCGCATCGGCGGGTTGACGTTGTTCGTATCGAGCAAGTTCGGTTTCGGGCCGATGAAGGACACCAGTGACATCACCATCGCTTCGCGGATCGGGTCGATCGGCGGATTCGTCACTTGCGCGAACAATTGCTTGAAGTAGTTATACAAAGGCTTCAATTTGTTCGACATGACGGCCAGCGGCGAGTCATTGCCCATCGAGCCCGTCGCCTCTTCGCCGGCCACGGCCATCGGCGCCATGAGGAATTTCAAGTCTTCCTGTGTGTAGCCGAACGCCTGCTGGCGGTCCAGCAACGATGGCTGCTCTTTTTCGCCCTGGGCACGGTCTTGCTTGGCTTGGCCTTCGGCCATCTTGATCTCGTCGAGCTTGATGCGCACCGAGTTGATCCACGCCTTGTACGGCTTGGCGTTGGCGTAGGTGTTTTTCAGCTCCTGGTCGTCGATGATGCGGCCCGCTTCCAGGTCGATCAGGAACATTTTGCCAGGCTGCAAGCGCCATTTCTGGATGATTTTCGACTCAGGAATCGGCAGCACGCCCGATTCCGACGCCATCACCACCAGGTCGTCGTCCGTGACGATGTAGCGCGCCGGACGCAGGCCGTTGCGGTCCAGGGTGCCGCCGATGTGGCGGCCATCCGTAAACGCCATGGCGGCGGGGCCGTCCCACGGTTCCATCATGGCCGCGTGGTATTCATAGAAGGCACGGCGGTTGTCATCCATCGTCGTGTGGTTTTCCCACGCTTCCGGGATCATCATCATCATCGCCTGGGCGATCGGATAACCGGCCATCAACAGCAGTTCCAGCGCATTGTCGAAGCACGCCGTGTCGGACTGGCCTTCATAGATCAACGGAAAGAGTTTCTGCAGGTCGTCGCCCAGCACGGCCGACTTCATCACGCCTTCGCGCGCGCGCATCCAGTTGAAGTTGCCTTTCACCGTGTTGATCTCGCCATTGTGCGCGATCAAACGGTACGGGTGGGCCAGCGGCCATTCGGGGAAAGTATTCGTCGAGAAACGCTGGTGCACCAGGGCCAGGGCCGAGATGCAGCGCGCATCCTGCAAGTCCTTGTAATACACGCCCACCTGGTCGGCCAGCAGCAAGCCCTTGTACACAATGGTACGGGCCGACATCGATGGCACGAAGAATTCCTTGCCGTGCAGCAGCTTCAAGGCCTGGATGGCGTGGCCCGACGATTTGCGGATCACATACAGTTTGCGCTCGAGCGCGTCGGTGACCATGATGTCCGGGCCGCGACCGATGAAGATCTGGCGGATGACCGGTTCCTTGGCGCGCACGGTGGGCGACATCGGCATGTCCGTATCGATGGGCACGTTGCGCCAACCCAGCACGACTTGGCCCTCGATGCGCACGGCGCGTTCGATTTCCTGTTCGCAAGCGATGCGCGACGCGTGTTCCTTCGGCAGGAAGACCATGCCCACGCCGTATTCGCCAGGCGGCGGCAATTCCACGCCCTGCTTGGCCATTTCTTCGCGGTAGTACTGGTCAGGAATCTGGATCAGGATGCCGGCGCCATCGCCCATCAACGCATCGGCGCCCACGGCGCCCCGGTGATCGAGGTTTTTCAGAATCAGCAAACCCTGTTCGACGATCGAATGGGTCTTGTTGCCCTTGATATGGGCGACGAAACCGACGCCGCAGGCATCGTGTTCATTGGCTGGGTCGTACAGGCCTTGCGCTTTCATGGGCTTCTCCGCTGCAGTGAGTATCGAAAAACTAGAGTAGTGCAACGCAACAAAAAACTCAACTAGAACAATTAGGGTCGGAGTCGAATTAAATTCAATTCTGAAGCTCTAAAAATTTAATAGGGACATAGTCGAACCGATTTCAATAAAACGTCAGAACGAAACCATTTTTTGTTTTAAATGCGAATACTTTTCACGGCATCCGTTGCGGCCGCGATTTTTCGGGGACGGCCCCGCTTGGCAGGCAGTACTTGCCGCTGCATTTTCTGCTCCAGCGCCTGCTTGAAAGCGTCGGAACCCAGCGGCCAGCCCTTCAATACAGCCTCTTCCACCACTTTCACCTGGCTGCTGCCCAGTCCCTGCTCGACCAGGCGCAGATACGCCGCCTCGCGGTCGAACGGCGTGTTGCCCAGCCCCCAGTACAGCGCGTGGTCGGTGATGAGGGGATCGGGACGCACGCCGGCATGGTGGGCATAGCTGGACCACGCATGGTCCAGCGCCTGGGCCGCCAGGCCTGTTTGCACGGGCACGCATTCCAGGTAGCGGCAGCAAGTCAGGAAGAAATTGTCGGCATCAATGACGGAGGTTTTGTAGCGTCCCTGCCACAAAGCACCTTCGCGGCCGTATTTTTGATTGAAGTACGGCACGTAATAGCGTCCCAGCCACTGCATCAGCTGCCCCAGCCCCGTGGCATCGCTGGGCGTGGCCAACAAATGTAGCTGATCAGGCAATAAAACATAGGCGTGGATGGCCACTTTGAACATTTTCGCGCCCGCTTTCAGCCAGGACAGGAATTGTGCGTAGTCGGACGCGTCCTGGAACACCGGCTGACGGTTGCTGCCGCGCTGGATCACGTAATGGGGCAGTGAGGGAATGATGAGACGGGGCAAACGGGCCATGGCAAAGTCATAAAATGAAGGCTAAGACCTTGATTTTACACACTTTGCATACAAGGAACGACTCTGACCCTGTTTTATTAAAAATACGCCGAAAAATGATGGACTCTGTCCCTTTTATGCTACCGCCCGCTTGCGGGCGGCGCAATAGGGACGATCAGGACAGATTAAAGCTGGCTGACAGGCTGTAGCCTTCGCCATACGCACTACGCAGCGGCAAGTCCTGGCCCAGGCCGGTCTTGGCTTTCTTGCGCAGGCGGTACACGAGCATGTCGACCCGGCGGCCCGCATCGGGATCTTCGCCGCCCATGCCGGCCACGATGACGTCGCGCGGCACGGGGCGGGTGTTGATGGTGAGCAAGTGCAGGAAGTTGAATTCCTTTTCCGTCAGGGCGATGACGGCGCCCATCAACTCAAGTTGGCGTGCGCTTACTTTCAAGGTCCACTTGCCTGGTTCCGGCACGGGATCTTGCGGACCCACGCGGCGGTCGAGCGCCTCGATGTGGGCGGCCAGTTCGGGAAACTTGATCGGCTTGGTCAGATAGTGGTCGGCGCCCAGGCGCAAGCCCAGGATGCGGCTGTCGAAAGCGACACGCCCCGTCAGCACCAGCACGCCGATTTGCGGATACAGCTGGCGCATGCGGGGGATGACGTTGAAGCCGTCCTCGTCAGGCAAGCCCAGGTCCAGCACGACCACGCCGACATTGCCATGGCTCAACGCCGTCCACATCCCGCCAGCGGAGCTGGTGATATGAACTTCGTGTTCGAGCTCAACGAGAAACTCCGCCATGTCTTCGGCGTAGTCCAGATTGTCTTCGACGATCAGTATTTTCGTCATTGCAACGCCATTCTTCCGTTAGTGAGCTACCGTGGGCAAACCATGCCATTCACTTCTGCACCATGATGGACGGCACAATAGGTTTACGTCAAGGAATTATCACGGTTGCCTTCAGCGGAAGCAAGGCTTTTCCTTGTCTAGACAGGAAGCGGCAGCCAAATGCGGAAAAGCGCCCCGCCTTCGGGCAGATTATGCCCCTGCAAACTCCCCCCATGCACGTCCACCACGGCGCGCGCCATGTACAGGCCCAGGCCCGCACCGGGATGCGTGGCATGGCTTCCACGGCTTCCTTTATCGAACAGCTGCGCCAGTTCTTCTTCCCGCAAGCCGGGCCCCGCATCGCGCACGCACAGGGCCACACCGCCCTCGGGCACCAGCCTGGCCGACACGGTGATGCTGCTCCCCGGCGGGCTGAACTTGACGGCATTGTCCAGCAGGATTTTCAGGCACAGGGCCATGCCGGGCACGTCGCAGCGCAGCCTGGCGGGCAAGTCCTCGTCCAGTTCCAGCTGCACGGTGTGGCTGGCCGGTACGGTGGCGACCGCCTGCTGCAGCAAGGCCAGCGGCGCGATGCCGTCGGCGGCCCGCTCGCGGCCGATGGCCGCCATGCGTTCGGGCGACAGATAGTCGTCGATCATGGCCAACAAACGGTCGACGGCCATCTGGATTTTCACGTAGCGCTTGCGCGTGGCCTCGTCGGCGTCTTTCGACGTCGAGACGAGGCGCTGGATGGCGCCGTCGATGGTGGCCAGCGGCGTGCGGAATTCGTGCGACAGCATCGAGGCGAAGCGCTTTTGCTCCTTTTCCCGTTCCGTTTCCTGCGCGTGAAAGGCGCTGACGTCGCGCAGCGTGCCCACGACGGTTTCGCCCCGCCCCGGTGCGGCGGGCACGATGGTCGAGCTGATTTCCAGCGCCAGTAGATGCCCGTCGGCATGCGGCAGTTCCACTTCGCGCAGCAGGGATAAACGGCTGGTGTCGCCAGCGTGCCAGCGCTGCAGCCGGGCCGGCAGGTCTTGCGCCAGACGCGCCGCGTGCGCGCGCAAGGCCGTAACGTCATGGCCCGTCAGGCGCTGCGCGGCGGGGCTGATATACAATAATTCGAGGGTAGTGGCGTCGAGCAGGAAGGCCGCATCGCGGCCGTGTTCGGCCAGCAGGCGGAACTGCGCTTCGCCCGCCCGCGCGCTTAGCAGGGCGCGGCGCAACTGGACGCAACGCAGCGCCATGAGGATGGCGCCGGCAAGCAGCAGGAAGAGAAAGGGCAGCATGCTTTATACCTGGCAAGAAAGAAGCGCCAAGTATAAGCGTGCGGCGCCCTTAATCTTCCAGTGGGGCGAAAATCTGCTGCAAGTCTTCCTGCGTGAGCGCCATCTTCTGCGCTTCGCCTTCGGCCAGGATCGATTGCGCCAGTTCCGATTTCTTTTGCTGCAGCAGCTGGATTTTTTCTTCCAGCGTGCCCTTCGCAATCAATTTGTAGACGAACACGGGCTTGTCCTGGCCGATGCGCCAGGCACGGTCGGTGGCCTGGTTTTCCGCCGCCGGATTCCACCACGGATCGTAGTGGATGACCGTGTCGGCCGCCGTCAGGTTCAAGCCCACGCCGCCCGCCTTCAGGCTGATCAGGAAGATGGGCACGGCGCCCTGCTGGAAGGCCGCCACTTGCGCGCCCCGGTCCTTCGTCTCGCCCGTCAGCAAGGCGTAGGGAATGTCGCGCGATTCGAGCTCTTCCTCGATCAATTCCAGCATGCTGGTAAATTGCGAGAAGACGAGGATCTTGCGCCCTTCGTCGAGCAAGTCTTCCACCATCTGCATCAAATCAATCAGCTTGGCCGAACCGGCCGACTGCTTCTTCGCCGGCAAGGATTTCACCAGACGGGGATCGCAACAGACCTGGCGCAGTTTCAGCAGCGCTTCGAGGATGACGATCTGGCTGCGCGCCACGCCTTTCTTGTCGATTTCTTCGCGTACTTTTTGATCCATCGCCAGACGCACGGTTTCATACAGGTCGCGCTGCGGACCCGTCAATTCCACCTTGCGCACCATTTCCGTCTTCGGCGGCAGTTCCTTGGCCACATTGTCCTTCGTGCGGCGCAGCAGGAACGGTTTGATGCGGCGGTTCAGCAGCATGCGGCGCAGCGGGTCGTCCTGGCGCTCGATCGGATGGCGGAACTGGGTATTGAAGGTCTTCTCGTCACCCAGCAAGCCCGGCAGCAGGAAGTGGAATTGCGACCACAGTTCGCCCAAATGATTTTCCAGCGGCGTGCCGGACAGGCACAGGCGGTGGCGCGCGCGCAGCAGGCCCGCGCTTTGCGCCGCCTTGCTGCGCGTATTCTTGATGTAGTGCGATTCGTCGAGGATGACCAGGTGGAAATCGTGCTCGCGCAGGGTTTCCTCGTCGCGCGGCAACAGGGCGTAGGTGGTCAGCACCAGGTCGCATTGATCGATCTGGTCGAATTGCTGCGCGCGGTCCTTGCCCTGCAGCAGCAACACTTTCAGGCTGGGCGCGAACTTGGCCGCCTCGTCCTGCCAGTTGCCCATCAGGCTCGTCGGTGCAATCACGAGGGCCGGATGCGTGAGGCGTCCCGCTTCCTTTTCCACCAGGATATGCGCCAGGGTTTGCACGGTCTTGCCGAGGCCCATGTCATCGGCCAAAATACCGGCCAGGTCATGGTCGCGCAGGAATTGCATCCACGCCAGGCCATCGGCCTGGTAGTCGCGCAGGGTGGCCTGCAGCCCGGCTGGCGCCGCCACTTTTTGCACAGAACCGAACTGGCTCAGCTTGCGGCCCATGGCGCGCAACTGCTCGCCGCCCGTCCAGCGCAGTTCCAGGCCACGCGCCAGCTCTTCCAGGCGCGCCGCGTCCAGGGTCGACATGCGCACCGCATGTTTGATCTTGTCGCTGAAGTACAGTTCCCCCAAGGTGTTGAGGATCGGGCGCACTCTGCCCCACGGCAGCGCGACGCGCGTGCCGTCCGGCAAGGTCGCCAGCATCTGGTCATCATCGGCATGCGCTTCGATGACTTTCGGGTTGAAATCGTTGGGCGCGTTGCGGATCAACTGCACCAGCACGGGCAGCAGCGGCACTCTTTCCTGGTTGACGACGATGCCCAGTTCCAGCTCGAACCAGGCGTTGCCGCTGTCCGGGTCCTGGTCGTCGATCTCCGCGTACCAGTCACCGGCTTCGCTCACGTCGTAGCGGTACTTGGCCGTCTTTTCCACGATCCAGCCCTGCTTGCGCAAGGCATCGATGCCGGACTCGGCAAACCGCAGCCATTCCGCCTGGGAAGGCAGTTGCAAGGCGCCCTTCAAGCCGCTCAAGGGCGCGGAGCCCGGCTTCTTGAATTGCAGCTCGGCCAGGGTGGCCAGGGCGCGCGCTTCATCGAGCGTATTTCTCTGGATAATTTCCGTCACCTCGCCCACTTGCCGCACCACGCGCTGCGACGGGTCGAACGCGACGCGCTCGCCATCGTAGTCGTAGGACAGCACGGCGAAATCGCTCCAGCGCTGCGCGCTGCCATCGGCCAGCAGGGCGCTGTCGAGCAGCAAGACCGGTTGCGCCGGCACGTCCTTGCGCAAGCGCTGCGGCAACGGTTGCGGCAGCGGCATCAAATGCTGCAAGCCTTGCGCCAGCAGCAGTTGCGACACGCGCACCTTGTCGTTCGCATTCAACGGCGGCGCCTGTGCCACCAGCGCTTGTAGATCGGCGAGGGAAATGTCGGAGCCGCCCTGGTTCAGTTCCAGCACGCCGCACGACAGGTTGTCGATGTACCACGGCGGATCGGTGGGCAGCATGTAGTCGATCTGGTCGGCGCCATGGTGCTTCGCGCCTTCCGGCGGGTCCACTTGCCAGCCCAGGCGCATGGTCTTGCCTTCGTCGCGCCAGAACAGGCGCGCGGGACGCACGGGACCTTCCTTCAACGGGTACACGAGGCCATTGCCGACATCGGCCCAGGAATTGGCCCACAACAGTTTATCCTGCTCGGCCAGCATTTTCAGCAGGGCCGCGCCCACCTTGCCCTTCGGCTCCGTGGCGCTGCCCGTCTGCGAGTTCTGCCCGCTGCGCATGGCCACGAAGAAACGCACGAGGTCTTCGTCGGCTGGCGTCAAAAACGTGGGCGGCGCAGACAGCAGCGAAAAGATTTCGCTGATGGGAGTAGCGGCCGCCACGTCGCCATTTGGCCGCAGCCGCGCCTTGTACAGGCACAGGGCCACGTGGCGGCCACCGCTGGTGGGCGCCAGCACGTAGATCAATCGATGGGCGTTGAGTTTGGGGTCTGGTTCGGCAATGCTCAGCACGGCCTTCGGATGGGCGGCAGCCTCCACCCGCTGCAGCCAGGTGGCGATAGCATACGGCAAAGGCGCTCCCGGCGCGCTGGCCGGGGCAACTGGGGTTTCACTGGTTTCGTCGCGGGTAAAATCCATGGGGCGCATTTTTGTGTAAAGGTCGTATCCAAATCGGCAACAGGCAATATTATCCGCCATACAGGCGTTGCTGGCTTGATTCACACACGCTCTTTGAACAGTTTTAATGCGCGATGCCTAAAAAATAAGTATTTAATACGACACTTGAGACCCGCAAGCGGCAAAAGTGGCCCGTCACCGGCCATCTTCGCCGCCCGTGGACGGCTCTTGTCAGGCCGGCACAGTTTCTTCTTCTGCCACGCTGGTGGCCTCGACTACCGGTGCCGTGCTCGTATCGGCTGGCGTAAAGTTGCGCAAGAACAAGAAGAACTGGCCCATCATCTGCGTCCACAGTTGCAGATTGATATTCAGGTATTCGCGGCTGACGCCACCGGCGACCAGCACATCCATTTCCAGCACGACGAAATCGCCATGCTGGGCCACACGGGCAAAACGCTTGCTGCGGTGCCATTCGGCCAACAAGCCGACTGGCAAATCGCCGCCCTGCACGCGCAGCGGGCAGCTCAGGGTCAGGTCCGCGTACTGGCCGGGCGCCGTTTCATTGCCCCACAGCACTTGAAAGCCGATGCCATGGCTGGCACTGTGCAGGCGCACGACGCCGTCGTGTTCGATGCTCGTCACGGCGCAGCCGGCCGCCTTGATGGCCTCGGCCGTTTGTTCCGCATTCAGGGTGGTCAGCAAGTTGGTGTTGGTGTGTTCCATCGTCATTCCATTCATTTCAAAAAAAAGTAAACTATTGGGGGGCCGGCGCGGGCGTGGCCGGCGTTTCTGTTTGACGCGCATCGAAGCGCCCCTGGTACAGCTGGTCGCCATACTGCTGCGCGATTTGTTCCAGCTTGACGCGGCTTTGCGCGGCGAACGGCTGGCGCGCCTGCATGACGTCCAGCACGTCCAGGCCTTCATACGCTTGCAAGATTTCCTGTCCGGCCGCATACAGCTGGGCATTCTTGCTTTCGCAGCGCGCCAGGGCGCCGCGCTGCGACGCCACTTCGCCGTCGAGGCGCGCACGCTCCGCGTCGATCTGCTTGCCCGTGGCGGCCAGTTGCTCGCTGGCCTGGCGCAATTGCGCCAGGTTGGCCGTTGCCTCTTGCGCGGCGGCGGCGCTGCGCTGTTGCTGCTCGCCCAGTTTTTCCCGCTGCGCGCGCTCCTGCGCCAGCTGCGACTGGCTGCGGGCCAGCTCCTTCTTCAAGCCATCGCTGGCAGGCGCAGCGGCAGCAGCGGGCGCGGCCTTGGCGGCCGGCCCGCCCTTGGCTTTCAGCACTTCCAGCTCGCCACGCGTCTGCTGCAATTGCGCCGTGACATTGCGCAACTCGGCACGCAGGCGCTCTTCCATGCTTTGCCCCTTCTGTCCCTGCGCCTGGGCGGCGCCACCGGCCAGCAGCATCAGCAGTAAAACCGGCAAGCGCGTTTTGTTGAATATCAACATCATGGCTCCTTAAAAACGCGCGTTCAATTCGATTTGCAGGGTGTCGATCGACAACGCCGAACCGAACACTTCGCGGCTCGACGTCCAGCGGCCATTCAGCCACGTATTCTTGTCGAGCGCATACGCGCCGCCCAGGTAATACCCGCGCGCATTCGTGCCGCCCAGGTGGAAGGTGGAATCGTTGTAGGCGTCAGGCAAAGCGTCCGGTTCGATGCGCTTGTAGCCAAGCAGCACGTTCCAGTCGCCGCGCGCTTGCGTGTTCGCCTTGCCCAGAGTCGCCTGCAGCATGTAGGCATTGCCGCCGCTCCTGAAATCGGCTTGCGAGACGCCGCCCGTGCCGCCGAAGTTGTTCATGATGCCGCCCTTGGCGCGCGCCCACATGGCACTCTTGTCGTAGGCCATGTTGCGCACATAATCGCCTTCGATGCGCAAGTCCGTGCCGCCGGCCACCTTGCTATCCCAGCGCGCATTCAGATTGGCCAGGCGGAATTTCGACGCCAGCCCCACGAATTGCGGCTGCGGTGTATTCGCCGGGTCGAGCGGATTGAGCGCGATATTGCGCAGCAGCATCAAGCTATTGCCCTTTTGCATGCTCGATGGACGCGACCAGTCCGTGCTGCAGCCATCGGCGCCTGCGTACAGGGCGCACGGCTGCGAATATTCTCCGCTGATGTTGCGGAAGTTGTAGTAGGCCAGGGCGCCGCGCAATTGATGGTCGCTATTGATCTTCCACGAGGCGCCCACCTGCGCGCCCAGCAGCCATTTGTTTTCGCTGGACATTTTTGCCTGGCTGCGGCTAGGCGCATTGTCGGACGAATACTCGAGCGGAATCAGGCCCAGGGTGCCGAACACGGTGACGTCCTTGCTCTCGCCCACCGGCTGCTGCAGCTTGGCGGCGATACCGTCGAAATTGAGTTCGCTGGAAAACAGTTCATCGCCAGACACAAACGGGTTATCGAAGCGGCCCGCCGTCAGTTTCAGCCAGGAAGCGGGCTGGTACGACAACCAGGCCTGGTCCAGCCAGATGTTTTTCTTGCCCAGGCCACCGCCCAGGGTTTGCGTGGTCGATACCGGGCTGTCGTCGTTGCCGCTGGCCAGGCGGATGCCCGCTTGCGTGCTGTCGGAAATGTCGGCCAGGATGCCCAGGCGGGCACGCGCGCGCAGCAAGTGCTTGCGGTCTTCGCGCGTGTTCAGCAGCGCCGGCAGGGCCAGATTGGTGTTCGAATTGACGTCGTAGCCGCTGCCGCTGTTGAGCGAGCGCCAGTCGATCTCGATATTGCTGTTGGCCATGTCGTAGTAGCGCGATTCGTAGCGCGCGCGCACATCGCCTTCGACGCGAATGCGCTTGGTCCAGGCCGGCGTTTCATTCGGCGCCGCCCAGCCGCCCGCCTTCGCCTCGGCCAGCACTTGTCCCTTGATCTCGTCGCGGATCTGCTCGCGCACGGTGTGTGAAAGATACGGCACGCGCACGTCGCCTGGCTGTACCTGCGCCAGGGCGGCCGGCGCGGCGGCCGGACGGGCTTGCGCTGCGGCCAGCGCTTCGCTCTGCGCCTGCGCCAGCAGCGCCTCGCCGGCATCCTTGTTCAGGGCGCCGCTCTGGATCAAGCCGCGGATCAGTTTGACCATGGTGCTGTCGGCCGGTGCTGCGGCCTGGGCTTGCACTGCACCGGCCGCCATGCTCAGGGCGAAGGCGGCCAGCGCCAGCGGAAGGCGGCGCATGCGCTGTGGGGAAGAAAATATGAGGTTCATCGCTTCTTTCGGTAAAAATTAATATGAATTAAGGACGCTATGGCCGGCGGCCTTTAATGGATACGCGAGCCGGGAAACGCAGGGACGCCGGCGGCCGCTCATCGGCGCGGAAGTCGCGCACCATGGCCAGCACCTGCTCATCCGTCTGCGCATTGCCCGTGCCTTGCACAAGGTGGACCTTCGACGTCCGGCCTTCCGTATCGAGCCACAGGTCGACGCGGATGTCGGCGAACGCCAGCTGGCGCGTGCGCGGGTCGCGGGCGAACGCCATCTGCAAGGCATTGGCCACATAGCGGCCATACGATCCCGCACCGAGGCCGCCGCCACCGCCGCTGCCGCTCATGCCGCCGCCGCGTCCGGCCTGGATGCCGAAGGCGTCGCTGCCGGCCTGCGCCGCACCGTCGATGGTGACGGGGTCGCCCTTGTCCGGCGACGGGCTTTCCGGCGCGTCATCCATGGGCTTGTCGGCCGGCGTCGGTTCCGGCTCCGACACTTCCGGCACCACCTTGTCGGGCGTCGGTTCCGGCAGTTTTTCCGGTTCCGGCGGCGGCGGTTGCGGCGGTGGCAGCATCAGCATCGGCGGCGCCGCCACTTCGCGCTTGGTGGCCGCCGTGTCGGACAGCAAATACCAGACCAGCGCGGCCAGCGCAGCGGCCAGCAGCGCGCCGCCGGCCACGCCGCCCCAGCGGCGCCACCACTGCGCCGCGCCCGACGGTTCCGAGGCGGCCGTCTTCATCATGTCGTCACGCTTCACCTTGCGCTCCTCATGCCGGCTTGCCGGTCACCAGGCCCACCTGGTTCAGGTCGATGCGGCGCAGCAAGTCGAGCACTTCGACCACTTTCGCGTATTGCACGGCAGCATCGCCGCGCACGATCACGGGAAAGTCGGGCGTGAGGGCCTTTTCCGTGCGCAGCCGCTCTTCCAGCTCCGGCAGGGTGACGGGATAGGCATCGAGGAAGACCTGGCCCGCGTTGTCGATGGTGATGGCCTTGGTCTTCGGTTTCTCCAGCGCCATGGCCGAGCTGGCCTTGGGCAGGTCGACCTTGATGCCCGGAATGCTGGCGTTGCTGGTCAGGATGAAGATCACCAGCACCACCAGCAGCACGTCGACGAAGGGCGTGATGTTGATGCCGCCGCTACGCTTGCGGGGGGTAAACTTGGCGGAGGTGGCCATGGTTATGTGCCCCTCACGCCTGTTGCAGCACGGGACGCATCTGCCGTCCGTCGCCCTGCTCTTCAGCCAGGCGCGTGGCAAATTCATCGACGAAGACCGCCATATCGGCGACGATGGCGTCCGAACGCGAGGACAGCCAGTTGTAGCCGAACAGCGCGGGAATCGCCACGCCCAGGCCCGCAGCCGTACACAGCAGCGCAGCGGCCATGCCCGGCGCCACCGAGTTGATGTCCACCGCGCCGGCCATGGCCGCCACGACGAACACCAGCATGATGCCGATCACGGTGCCGAACAGGCCGACATACGGCGCGCCTTCGATGGTGGTCGAGAGCCAGATCATGCGTTTCGACATGCGCTCGCTTTCGCGCACCATCACGCCATCCATGGCGGCGCGGATGGCGCCGATCGTCGCGTTCGACACGGCGTTCAGGTCGTAGCCACGGTCGTGGCGGCGGCGCATCTCGTCGATGGCCACGTCATACAAACGCCACAGCGAGGAATCGGTCTTCACGGAAGCGCTCAGCTTGCCGTTGCGCGCCAGGTGGTCGAGCGGCGCGCCGGCTGCTTCGTGGAACGACTGCATGAATTGCGCATTGGCGCGCGCGATGGCGCCATAGCTGCGGCCCTTGCCGATCATGATGATCCACGACAAGGCCATCATCAGGCCCAGCAAGCCCACGACGATCCAGGCGTCGAGCGGCATGGCGGCGATGATGAAGCCGAAATGGCTTTTACCGGCCTGCTGTTCATCGGCGCCAAACACGGCCAGGCGCGATTCAGAACCTTGCGAAACGGCATCGGCCAACAACAGCGCATCGGGACGTGCCGTGCGCGACAGGCGCAGCTCGTCGATGGCTCCCGTGAAGTTGGCCAGGGTGGCGGTGCCGGTGGCGACCGGCGGCGCATCGGCGCCTACCGAGGCGGCAGTCGTAAAGGCTGGCAGGGCGGTAGCCAGCGAGACGGCCGGACGGCCGCCCACATACAGGGCCACGTTGGCTTTGTCGGCCTTCACCGCCAGGTGCGACCATTGCGCCGCCTGGATCGGCTGGCCAGGCTTGCTGCGCTGGCCATTTACCTGCACGAACGGCACGCCCTGGTCGATACCGATCAGCAATTCATTGGCGCCGTCGCGGCGCGCATACAGCACTTGCTGCGGGCCCAGGCTGTCCGGGCGGACCCAGGCAGAGAAGGTAAATGGCGCAGCGGCGGCCAGCGCCAGCGAAGGCGAGGCGGGCAGCATCAGGGGCGCGCTGCCCAGGCGGGCACCGGCACCGATGACGGAACCGTCGAGCGCCGGCACGGCCGTCTGGGCATGGTTGCCGTAGGCGGTGCTGTCGCGCGAGGGCACGCCCGGCTCGGCGAAGTGGTACACCAGGCTGTAGTCGGGGTCGAAGGTACGCTGGCCATTGCCGGAAGCGGGCGCCTTCGGATTGCCGTAGTACATCCACAGTTGCTGTGGCGTGCCGGCCGTCAGGGCCGGTACGTCGACCCAGATCAGGGCGATGCCCAGCAGCGGGTTGAATTGCTCGATCTGGTGGTTCAGCACCGTTTTATCGTCGCCCGCCACGAAGCGCAGGTCGGCGCCGCTGTCGCTGACGCCCTCGAAGTTGAAATTACCCGAATGCAAGCGCAACAGCACGGGAATGCGGCCGGGATCGCCGCCCACGGCGCCGGCCTTCGGGCCGGCATCGACGGTGACGGGTTTGCGGTAAGCCCAGTCGGGCTGCCACCAGGCGTGCGCCAGGCCGGGAACGAGCGTGCCCAGGATCGTGAGCAAGAAAAAAAGACGTTGCATGACAGTGATTCTCCGAAGAAAAGTCTAAAAAAGTGCAGTGCTGGTGAGCTGGCCCGTCAGTAGCTGGCCGACAGGTTGAAATTGATGCGGCGCACGTGTTTGTGCGTGCGCGGGCCATCGCGCAGCGGATACGCAAAGTCGATGCGGCCATTCAGGTAGCGCAGGAACTGGAAGCTGCTGCCCACGCCCACGGACGCCAGGCCGAACAGGTCTTTCTGTTCCACCAGCGGATCGCGCAAGCGCAGGCGCGCGCCATCGACAAACGCGTACAGGCGCCAGTTTTCCAAGCGGCTGAAATACGTCAACTGGGGCGTGCGCCATTCGACGCTGCCGGACACGCCGTAGTCGCCCGTTGCTTCGGCCGACAGGTAGCCGCGCACGGAATTGGCGCCGCCGGCGGCCATCTGTTCGCCCGACACCAGCGCCGCATCGGCCAGCTGGCCCGCCAGCTTGCCGTACAGCTGCGCGCCGCTGCCCAGGGTGGTGGTGGCGTTGGCGTCGCCCTTCAGGACGAGGAAGCTGGGCGAGGCCTTGTAGCGCTTGTTGTCGTAGGCGGCGCTGTCGCTGCCATAGCCGAACGAGGCGCGCGTGCCGGCCACCAGCGACAGGCCCAGGCCATACGTCGCCGCCTCCGTCTGCGCAAAGCCGTTATACGACACGCTCAGGGGCACATACTTGAGCGGAATGCTGCTGCCGGCACCATTCAGTTTCAGCGCTTCCTGGTTATCCTTGAAATCGATGCCGGCAGAAAAACTGTGCCACCAGATGCCGCTGTTGGGCACCGTGTAGTTGACTTTCATGCCCAGCGCATGGCCCTTGCCCAGCACGCTGGTACCGCCCGTGCTGGCCACGTTGCTGTTCGACTGGTAGCCGGTCGCTTCCACGCTCCAGCCCTGCGTGCCGATCGGTGCCACATACGAGGCGGACCACACTTTGGTCTGGTTCAGGTCGCCCGGCGTGCCGAAAAAGCTGAGGGCGGCGCTATGCCCCAGCTGCCACAGGTTGTCGTGACCGAGCGACATGCTGGTACGCAATTTCTTCGTATCGGCGCTGTAATCGTTGTTCAAGCCGACACTGGCGCGCCACGGGCTGCTGTCTTCCACTTTCAAGTCCACGTCCATGGTGCCGGGCAAGCTGCCCTGCTTGACCAGCGGCATCACCTGACGCTTGGGGCCACGGTTCAGGGCCGTCAGTTCCACTTGCGCCTGCGTAAAGTCGGGCACCTTGCCCTCCGTCAGTGCCGGCACTTGCTGGCGCACGTCGAGCGGCGAGTTGTACTGCGCACCGACCACGCGCAAGCGTCCCACCTTGGTTTCGCTCACCTGCAGCACCACCACGCCCTGCTCCACCTGCTGCTCCGGCAAGTCCACGTAGACGGACTGGTAGCCGCGCGCCTGATAGGCGGCGACCAAGGCGTCGCGCGCCCCTTCCACGTCCTTCAGGGTGCGGCCCGGCCCCAGGAACGGCGTGACCGCCTCTTCGATGGCACGCGCATCGAGCACGGTATTGCCGCGCACCAGGTATTCCTCGATCGTCACTTGCCGTTCCGGCGCGGCCACGGGGGCGGCCGCCGGGACGGCGTCTTGGGCGAGCGCCATGCCGGGCAGCGCCAGCATGGCCAGGCACAGCAGGCTCAAGGCGGTCGCGGGCGCCTGCGGCGCGCCGTTACCTCGTTTCTTCATCTCACGCATATTCCATTCACCTCAAAATCAAACGGTTGCCCTACCCGGTATCGCGGCGCCGAACGCTATGCTCGGCAAGACAGTACCTAGACGAACGCCGCACGCACGAACTGACGTTTGTCATCAAATGTTCATAAAACTCCGGCCACGACGCTGGCGCCGCGACCGGAATGGCCTCCCGTCAAGCTCGTACAGCGGTCACGGCTGCAAGCCGCGACGCTCGTTTGGCGTGAGCGCCTGCAGCTGCGGCGCCGTCAACGGTCCCGCGCCCAGCACCTGCACCACGCCGGCCGGCTGGTAGTTCGACGCCTGCGGCTCGCCGCCCTTGCCCTTGCCGCTGCCGCCCTCGTCCGTCTGCTCGTTGCCAAAGCCCAGCACCTTCACGGTAAACAGCGACGGCAGCGCCTGGCGCGTGGCAGCCCGTTCGCGCTGCAGCACGTCCTGCGCCGCCGTCACGGCTTGCGAGGCGGCTGCGCTGGCATTGCTGAGCGCACCCACGTTCACCGCGGCGATGACCGGCATACCCGTGGCTTTGCCCTGCACCTGGATGTTTTCCGCATTCACCACCTGCAGCGCGGCCAGGTTGACGTTGCCCGAGACGCGGATGCCCGCCTCGCCCGCGTCGATGGTGCCCAGCGGGGCGATCAGGTCGATGTCGCCAGGCGGCACCTCCGGGATCGGGTTCAGGGTGGCGATGCCGGCACCCGTGCTCGGCGTGCTGGGTGACAGGCTGACCAGGCCGATGCTGTCGTACACGCGGCGCTGCGGCGTGTACACGACGGTGGACTTGGTGCCGCGGCCCGCGTTGATGTCGCCCTGCGCCGACCAGGCCAGGATGTTGCCGCCGAAGGTAGTAAAGATGCGGCTCTGGCCCAGCAGGATGCTGTCTTTCGCATAGATCTGCACCTCGCCCGCCCCCTGTGTCAGCACGCCCGAGCCTTCGCCCGGCGCATAGCCGCCATCGACACCGATCAGCGCGCGGCCGCCCGGCACCGTGATGCCGATATCGCCGCCGACATCCGTGTGGATGCCGGCATCGTTGACGACCACGTGCGGTACGTTGTAGCTAGGACGGCCAGCCTCGATCCACTCCTGCGGACTCAGGTAGCGCACGCCCGCCAGCGGCCGCTTGGTGTACACGCCGGCGTAGTCATCGACCGTGTACAGTGCGCTGCTGAACATCGTCAGGTCGCCCTTGTAATCGATCTTCTTGCCAGCCTTGTCCTGCGATGGGAACAGGGTGGCGATGGCCTCGCGGCCGCGCAGGTAGCTGCCGCGGCGCACGCCGTCCGCATCGTTGTACTCGCGCCCCGCCGCTTTCAGCTCGGCAAAGTAAACGTTGCTCAGGTACACCTGCTGCTGTTCCTTCGGCAAGGCGGCAAAGAAGCTGCGCGCATCGGTGGCGGGGTCATAGCGGATGCCCAGGCCGCTGTCGCCGCCGAAGCGCGTCGTCAGCCAGTTCACCAGGTGCAACTGGCTGACCAGCGCATACTCACGCGCCAGGTCGCGCCGCACGCCGCCCGTTTGCTGGCCAGCTTTCTCCAGTTCAGCCTGTTTCGTGCCCAGGAAGGTCGCCGCGCCCGCCTCGTCGCCGCTGTAGGCGAACTGGCCACGCAGCCAGTCGGCCAGGGTCAGCTTGCCGCCGTAGACATACACGGCGCTGCCGGACTGGTCGGCCAGTGGCTTGCCCGGATCGGCCAGCTTGGCCGGGTCCAGGTAGCGCGCCGCGAAGGCCGCATAGTCGGGGCCATTGCGGCCCACGCCGGCGGCCACGGCGATGCCGGCACCTTGCTCGCCTGGCCGGGCATTGACGATGCTGCCCAGGCTGCGCAATTCCGCCTTGTCGGCCATGTACAGGTCGCGCCCTGCGCTCACGTTCAGCTGGCCTGGTCCCGCCACATAGAAGGTGCTGTAGCGGATATCGCGCCCGGCGCTGACGACGGAAACGTCATCGGCATGGCGGTGCACGAACAGGTTGCCGCGCGCGGACGAGCTGCCCGTGGCGACCGGCTTGTCCGGGTAGTCGGGCCGGCCGACGAAGCCCTTGCTGGTCCATCCCGCCGCGCCATCGGGCACGCCCTCGACGCTGCCGAGCGGCGTGCCGGAATTGACGATGTCGCGTCCGGCGCGCACGGCGACGGCGCCACCGCCCTCGTACCACACGCCCAGCGGGCCAGTTTCACCCTTCAGTGTTGCCCGGTATACGATGCCGCCCGTGCGCAGGCCGACGATGTCGCCGCTGTTGGCATAGAAATGCGCCGGCACCTGGCCCACCGGCACATAGTCCGACACCGTCGGCGCCGTCATGCTGAACAGCGGATAGGTCTGTTCGGCCACGCCGGCGCCGTTGGGACTCGAAGCAAACGAGAGCAGCGGCGAGGGCGCCAGCGCATTCGCGTTGACGTTATGCAGCGGCAACAGGCCGAACCAGACCGTATCCAGCGCGCCGACGAAGCCGGGGTTGAACGGGTTCGGCAACAAGCGCGGATCGGCGCCCGATGGCGTGATCGGATAGCCGGCCGCGTGGATGGAATCGGCCGCCAGCATTTCCAGCTGGCCCGCGCCGGTCCTGACAAATTGCGGCGCCACCGGCGACGGTGCGAGGATCACGCCGTTTTGCGGCATGTCAACCTTGCTGCCCTCGCCCAGCCTGCCCAGGCTGGCATTGCCGTAGTACAAGCTGCCGCTGGCGGCCACGGCGCGCAGCACGGATGGCATGACATACCGCCCGTCCGATGGCGCGTGGTTGTCGCCCGTCACCGATTGGATCCAGGCCGACGTCGGCGTCAGATTGCCGCCTGCGCTGAACAGGTCGATGGCCGTGGCCGGCGTCCACAGCGAGAACCAGCTCCAGCCCTCGCCCTTGCGCTCCACGCCCTGGTAGTTGAACGGCGAGCCATTGGCCAGCTGTTTCACGCGGCCCGCATCGGCCGTGCCGCCCAGCACCAGGTCGCCGCGCGCGTCGATGCGCACGCCACTGTCACCGGGCACAAGGATGGGCCCGCCGCTGGCAATCGCCGTGCCCGCCGTATAGGTTTCATACGGACGTGACTCCTTCGGATCGGCGCGGTCGAAGCGCAGCTCGACGCCGCCCACCGCACCCGCTTCCATGCGCAGCGCGCCACGCAGATTGGTGAGAGTGCTGTTGAGCGTCGGATACTGGCGCTCGAAGCGCGTATCGGCATTCGGGAAGTCGCTGTTGGCATCGAAGCTGCGTACCTCGGCAACAGGGTTGAGTCCGCCGCCGATGCGGATGTCGAGGTCGCCGCCACCCGTCAGCAGCAGCTTGCCGTCCGGCGTCACCCTGCCCGTGCTGCCCACGGCCACGTTCAAGCCCTGGCTGCGCGGCGTGTATGCGCCGCCCGGATCGGCGCGCGAGGTCAGCATGCCGGCGTCGCCACCCGCCTGCAGCAGCACGTTGCCACCGCCCAGGGTGCCGATGCCCGTAAAGCCGGACACGATCGGCAGGCCGGCAAACAGGTCGTAGCCTTCTGGACGCGAAATATAGGTGCCGAAGTTGATCCACCATGCCGTCGGCACGCCCGCGCCCGTGCTGCCGCTGCCCTGGCGCCACAGCCAGGTGCCGATGTCGCTGGTGTCCTGCTGCGCGTTCAGGGTGCCGATGGCATCCTCGCGGCGGGTCAGGGCGGTGCCCACGGTGTCGCCCTTGACGTCGCCCTGGGCGCGCAGCAGCAGGTTGCCGCCGTGCTCCGGATACCAGGCGCGGTACAGGCTTGCGCTGCCGCCATCGACGTAGGGCGTCAATTGATCGCCTAGCGCGCCGAGCAACTTGCCCTTGGCGCTCAAGCCGCGCGGCAGGTTGAACAGATCCTTGCCATCGACCAGCGGCGAGGCCGACTGCGTGCCCGCCGTGTAGACGCCATACAGTGACCGCATGTCAAAGTCGCCGGCGGCGAGCAAGTCGAGGTCGCCCGTGCCCGTACGCAGCACGCTGAACAGGGGCTGGCGCGCCGGCGCAGTCACGTCCATGTATTCTGGCGGCGTGCCATCGGCAACCTTCACCACGATCACGCCATAGCCCCAGTCATTGTAGGCAAGCAGCGCTTCTTCTCCGCCAAAGTCGGCCACGTTGATCGGCGTGCCCGGCTCATAGCCAAACATGCCGGCATCGTCGCCCCATATGTATTGTCCAGGCAAGCCGGTACCTGGAATTAACTCGCGGGCAGCACCCATGCCGTAATGCGTATCGGCCAGCATCAGATGGGCATCCTTCGCATGCGGCCGCAGCGCGCGCGTGTCGGCGGCGGCCGTATCGGCGCCGCCCACCAGGCGCAGTGACCACGCTTGCGAACCCTGCGCAAGCATGGGCGCCAGCGCCAAGTTGCGGCCCTGGCTGCCCGTGCTGTCGGCCGGGCGCAGCGCCACCATGGTCGCGTCGCCTGGCAGCTTGACCACCGTGCCGGCGGGCAGCACGCTGCCCTTGTCCAGCGCCAGCGCCGAGGCCAGCACCACACCGTTGAAGAAATTACCACTATCGTTCGTGTCCATGGGCTTGCCTTCCGGGAAGGGCAAGGCGACATTCGCCGGCCACAGCATGGCCGCCACGCTGGCCGCGCCCGGCAGGCGCAGGCCCGCATCGAGCTGCATGCCGCTCGACAGGGTCAGCGCCTGTTGCAAGACGGTGCCGGCCGCGTACAGCACGCTGCCATCGGCATTGCGCACGGCGCCCCCCAGCACGCTACCGGCAGGCAAGTTCAGCGTATCCGTCAAGGTGGCGCGCACCGCCAGCAAGGTGCCACCGCGCAACTGCATCGGCTTCATCGGCAAGGCGAAATTGACGCTCGTGCCTGATTTGAAATACGTGCCTTCGGCCAGGGTCACCAGGCCCGCTTGCGGCACGACAACCTCGCCGCCCCAGGGCAAGCGGCCCTTCACCAATTGCCAGCCCTGGTCGTCCGACGTGACGGGCAAGCTGCGGGTATCGAAGCCATCCGTGATACTGCCAAAGACGCTGAGCTTGCCGCCGGCGCGCAGCACCAGCGCGCCCGCCTCGCCCGAGCCGTACACGCCGCTCAGGCGCGCCAGCGGATTGACACCGTCGTAGCGGTGGCCGGACAGGTCGATGTCGCCATCGATGTGCAAATCGCCGCCCGGCGTGGCGCTGACGATCTCGACGCCGGGGCGCAAATGGAAGGCGTTGGCATCACCGCGCAAGCCGCGCAATTTGTTGTTCATCAAGTTGCCGTTGGCCAGCGCATGCAGCATGAAAGCCTGGCTGTCCGCATGCTTCTCGTCCAGGTAAGCCTGGTTGATGCCCTGGTAGCTGCGGCCATCCGCATCCTTGCCCGTGCCGGCGGGGGCATCCTTGTATTGCCAGAAGGCGTTGACGTTGATGGTGCGCGCGCCGGCGATGTTCAGTGCGCCAGCCGCATCGATATCGATATCGTCGCCCGTGGCGCCGCCGAGGCGACGCGCGTCCAGATCGATGCTGCCGTAGTTGCCGCCCTTGTCGCCGCTGCGCAGGTCGAAGCGCGCACCGTTTTCCAGGGTCAGGCGGCCGCCGGGCGCAGCCAGTTCGATCACGGCGCGGTTCGGCGCCTCGATCACCTGGCCATAGCTGTCCGTGCGCAGCAGCGTGCCATGCGCATCGAGCACGGCGCCGGATGCGATGGTGACGCCGTCGCGGCCGGCCAGGCGGATGCTGCCCACCTGTTCGCCGCTGGCATCGATGCGGCCCTTCACGGTCAAGCTGCCGCCGTCGACGGAGACGCTCACTTCGCGCGCCTTGAGCTCGTCACCGATGGTCAAATTGCCCTGCTTGAGCTGGAAGCTGCGGCTGCCGAATACCTTGCCCGTGGTCAGGCGCTGGTTCAGGCCGGCGAAGTCGCCGATCTGCCGGGCGCGGATCTCCACGCCACCGGCCGCGTACGCTACCTGGGTGCCGCCCGCGTCATAGCTGCCGCTGGCGCCGCCCAGTAAGGTACCGCGCAAGTCGGCCGTGCCGGCCGCCTCGCCCGTGGCGATCACGCTCAGCTTGCCGGCGCGGTTGTTGACGGCCGACACGTCGATCACGGAGGCAGCCGCCTGGCGCACATCGCCTTCGCGGCTGTCGAGCATCACGTCGCCACCCCAGCTGTATTTGCTGGTATCGTAGAAATCGATCTTGCGGCCCGCCAGGTCCAGCTTGGCCTTGTCGCCCAGCAGCACATCGCGCTCGGCCGACAGGGTCAATTTTCCGCTCGGCAAGACCACCGCTGTATCCACGCTAACGCTGTTGCCGCTCAGCGCCACTTCGGCGCCCAGGGCGCCGGCCAGCGCCGCATTCGTCGGCGTGGCGGCAGCAGCGCCTGCCGGTGCGCTCACCTTGAGTTCACCGCCTGCCGTGATGCGGTTGACGGAACCGGCCGCGCCCGTCAGCAGCGGCGTGTTGATGACCACATCGCCACCGCTGTAGCGGTAGCCGTTGATGGCCGTGTCCCACGCGCCCTGCGACTGGTACACGGACAGGCTGCCCTTGTTGTTGGCCGTCAACTGTTCGCTGGCATTTAGTGCCACCTGGCCGAAGCCCAGTATCAAACGGTCCAGGTTATGGATGGTGTCGGGACGGCTGTCCGGCGTGAAACCGAACTCGATGCGCTTGGCGTCGACCTGCAGGCGGCCGCTGCCCGTGCCGGGGCCAGCGGCGACGACGGCACCGGGCGCATTCGTCGCGCCCTGCCACACCAGGGTGTCCGTGTGAATGCGCGCCAGCGCGTCCGTGCTGCCATAACCGTAGATGGCGGGCGTATTGAGCACCAGGCGCGACAGCGACGACTTGCCCGTGGCCGCATCGATGGTCGACAGCTGCGCCGAATCATAGAAGTTGAAGGAGTTGCGTGCCGTCAAGCCCAGGCTTTCCAGCGCCGGTGCGCCCGTGCTGGTATCGCCACGCAGCAGGCGGTCGAGCACGCCCTGGTTCAATGCCAGGCCGTCCGGCAGGGCGCTGCGGGCACTGGCGTCCGCCAGCGAGGCTTCGCTGCCGATATTGATAGCCCCCATCGCCAGCACCAGGTTGCGCGTGCCGTAGCGCACGTTGTCGCGCAGGGTAAACGCGCGCTCCGTCACGGCGGCGATGGTGCCTTCCGAATACAGCGAGGTCGTGCCGCCGCAGGCGACTATCGTCTTCGCGCACGCGCCGATGTCGATGATGCCGGGACCATCCGAATCGGACGGCGTACGCACGGCCGGCAGCATGTCCAGCCAGCCGTTCGAGACGGCCAGCACGCTACCCATCGGCTGGTACACATAGCCATCGCGCGAGTCCCAGGCCGCCTTGCCGCGGCCCAGCGTATTGATGCCGGAACCTTGCTCGAGGAAGATGCCATCAGTGGTTTTCGTCGTCACCAGGAACACCTCGGCCGCCTTCAGCACGGCGCCGTCGCGCAGCACGATGCCGCCCGCCGATTCGTTGATGGCGGCGATATTGGCGCGCTGGTTGCTGCCCGTGGCGATATCGCTGTAGGTGACGCGCGGCAAGCCGCCGATGCCCAGGCGCTGGGCGCCAAAGGCGTTGATCTGCGAGGCGTGCACGGAGACGCCATCGAAGTCCGCCAGCGGCGCCGTGCCGTCGGCCAGCACCTCGTAGCGGGTCGATGCATGGCGCCCCGTGCCCAGCAGCAGGGAGCCGCCAAAGCCGCCCTCGGCCGGCGCGTACAGGGCGCTGCCATCCATCATCAAGGGCGTGTGATTATTCTCGACACTGTGCAGGAACGGGGCGATCAGCTGCACGCGCACGCCCTTGGCGTCGCGTTCCAGCATGGCGCGCGGCACGCCGTCGCGCGTGGCCTGCGCCACGGCAAACGCGGCATAGCCCGTTTCATTGAATTGCGAATAACTGCGCAGCACGTCGGCCGGCGTCAGGATGGCCTGGCCGGGAACGGCGTCGCGGATGGCCGTGCCGGCGATGCCCGTTTGCGCCGCCGTGGCATACGAACCGTTGCGCATGGCCACCGTGCTGCCCGCTTCGACGGCGCCGGCCAGGCCATTCAATTCCACACGGAAGGCGCCCGGCAGCAAGGCGAAATTCGATGGCAGCAGGGTGTAGGTGCCGGCCGCCAGGCCAGGCACGCCCGCGCCGATAGTGATCTGGCGCCCCACGGCGGGCTTGCCCGCGCCTTGCTCGGCCGTCAAAGGCGCCACGTCCGGCTGCACGCCGGGAACGATGGCGTACACGGGGTTGGTATTGATGCCAGGCAGGGTGAAGCCGCCATTCGGCTTCATCTGCACCAGCGGATTGAGACGCGCATCGGTGGAGCCGCCGCGCCCGGCCAGGAAGGCCGCGCCCGTCAAGGTGCCGCCGCCCGACAGGTCGAGCACGGCGCCCGCTTGCACGTCAACGGCAGCGCCCGTCAAGGCGATCTCGGGGCCGTTGCCCACGCCCTTGAGCACGACATCGTTGCCGTCATACAGGTAGCTGAGGCCATCGAGCGTGCCGCCATACGGCATCGTCAAGCCTTTGGCGCTGACGGACGTCAGGCTGCCCGGCAACAGGTTGACGCGGCCCGTGTAGGCTTCATAGCCTTCGGCGCCCAAGGTGATCTGGCCCAGCGGCGCGCGCAGCACGCCACGCTGGTTGATGGTGGGCGCAACCAGGTTCAGGCTGCCAAACACGGAATAAGGCTGATTCGGCGTGGCGCTGCCGGCGCTGCGCTCGATATTGAGCATGCGCAAGGGATCGAGCGCGACGCGGATATTGCCGAACTCGTCGACCTGGCTGCTCTGGCCCACCATGACCATGCCGCTGTCGCCCGTGGCAGGATAAATCTGCGCGGCGGCCAGGGTGGCGTTGCCCGGCTGGTACAGGGCGGCGTTGTTCGACATGCGCAAGTCGCCGCGGCTGTTCAGGGTCAGCTGTTCGAAGGCATCGCGTTCGACCGCCAGCGGCTTGCCGCTGCTTTGCACGATCTCGCCGCGCGTGCCCATGTTGACCTCGCCCGCAAGATCGAGCATGCCCGCATCGATCTGCAGCAGGGAGCCGTCGGCCACCAGCGGCACGCCCAGCATGCCGCGCCCCTTGCCCCCATTTTTCGACCCTTTCACGGCATTGGGCACGATGTAATTGTCCTTCTGTCCGCGCATGGCCGTACCCAGGCGCACATACGGCGCCGCCAGGTGCACCTGGCTGGCAAGCGTGCTCACCTGGTCCTGGCCCTCCGTCTCTGGCTGCGGCCGTGCCGTCAGTCCCAGCGAACTGGCGCTCAGGCGCAGGCTCTGGCCCAGCGCCAGCTTGACGTCGCCATCCACGCTGAGCATGCCGTTGACATGCATGGCCAGGTTATCGAAGCCGCCGGCCTGCACGCGGTCGGCACCCAGGCGCGCAGTGCCGTAGCGCAAGGCCTCATCCTGCTGGCCGGCGCGCAAGTCTGCCGGCAGCACGCTGTCGCCCTGCACTTGCGCCAGCACGAATTCGCGCGGCACCCGCACCGCATTGTCGACGGTGTCGCCTTGCAGCGTCTGGCGGTCCACCTGGCCATAGTTGGGCGTGTCCAGCGCCATCGCCAGGGTGCCGCCAGCCGCGCCGGCGCCACCGGCCGCCGCACGCAGGGTACCATCGGCAAAGATGCCGTTGTAGGAACTGAGCGAAATCAAACCGCCGCTGCCGGCAACGTTGACGGCGCCCTGGTTTGGCAAGTCCAGGGTGGCTTGCGCACCGCTGGCGTCGAGCAGCGCGCCCGGGCGCACGACGACGAAGGCATCGGCCGCATCGACGCTGGCGGCATCGGCCTTGTAGCGGGCGCCGATTTCAATGCTGCCGCCCTTGTCGGCGCGGCCATAGCGTCCGCCCCGCATGTCAGTGGCCACGGTGGCGCGGCCGGCGACGTCGAGCACGGCGTGTTCGCCGATCCAGATCGAGGTGGCTTGTCCCTTGCCGTTCGGCACATCCATGTCGCTGCCCGTGCCAAACGTGCCGGGCAGGATGGCGATCTTGCCGCCCCAGGCGTCGAGCTTGCCGTCGATGCTGATCTGGTCATTGCCCGTGATGCTGATCTGGCGGCCCGGATCGACCGTGATGGCGGCCCCTTCCTGCACCGCCAGCGCGCCCCGCACGTTGGGGCTGCCGGCCGTCAGCGACAGGTCGGCGCCGCCGCGCTGCGTCAAGCGGGCCTTGCGCGTATCTTCCTGGTACAGCGCCGGCGTCCACGCTTCCAGTGCGGCGGACGGATCGGTACCGCTGGCCACCGTGCTGCCGGTGGCGGGATTGAAGCGCAGCACGGGCATCCGCACATCGATCTGCGCATTGTTGACCACCACGACGCCGTCGCGGCCAGAGACGGCGTAATCGGCAAAGCCGCTCTGGAACAGGCTGGCGCCCAACGCCAGCATGGGCTGCACGGCAACGTCGCGTCCCAGCATGGTGCCGGTCGGCAGCAGCACGCCGCGCGGCGTACGCACGTCGTCGGCGGCGATGCTGCCGGCCGCATACTGTGTCGTCAGCGGCAGGATGGGCAAGCCGTTGGGAAAGACCTCCGCCGTGACCACGAATCCCGCATTGAGACCGTTGATGGCCGTTACCACGCTGCCGGCGGGCGCGATGGAACCGCCCTGGACATACCTGGTGCCGTTGATGAAGAAATTCGCGCCCTGCGGCACCAGCAAGTCGGCCCCCAGCACCAGCGGTTTCAGCGTCGACACATCCGCCGTCACGGGCTTGGCCAGGGTCTCGCCCGGCTTGATCAGGCTGGTGATGATGGCGAAATCAAAGGGGATCTTCTCGCCCTGGGCAATCAAAAATTCATCGCTCAGGCGCAGGCCGACGGGGGCGCTGCTTCCCGCTGGCAGCACGTCGCCACCCTGCAGTTTGCCGCCGATGCTGACGGCCGTGCCGCTGTCGATCGCCAGGCGCCCGCCGCCCTTCACGCCATGGCCGCGCAACTCACCGTCGAGCTTGAGCAAGGCGCCGGTGGAAGCTTTTTCGCGCGGCAAGTCGACCGCCAGGGTGATGTCGCCGCCACGCCCGCCCTGCAGGCTGCGATTGCTCATCAGGGCGGCGCCGGACGAGACGTCGATGACGCTGCCGCCAGCCAATTCGATACCGCCCGAACTCTTCAGGGTGACCTTGCCGCCATTGATATACGGCAAACCGGCGACGGCGCCCGGGTCCAGTTCCAGGTTGCTCCACTGGCCGCGCGCATCGAGACGCACACCGGGCGCCACGCGCACGCCGGCCGGGCCCGTGGGACGCCCTTCCGGCGACACGGGCGCATCGAGCCACACGGCGCCCGTATTCGCCAGATAGCGCGACACCATGTTGCCGGCAGCAATGCTGCCGCTGCGCGCGCTCACATTCGCCTTGAGCGCCACGTCAGTGGCGTGCAGGGCGATGTCGCCGCCATCGGCCACGCGCACATCCGCATTGACGTCGAGCTTGTCGTAGGCATAGATATTCAGTGCGCCCAGTTCCAGTCCGTTGAGCCAGTCCGCGTCGAGCTGCAAGGCTTTGCTGCGCGCGGCCGGCAAGGCATCGCCCAGCAACTGGCCATCGGCGATGCCGGCCACCTTGCCGATTTGCACGTTCTCCAGCATGGCTTGCGGGCTGTCGCGCAGCTGGCCCGTCCTGGTATCGAAGACGGGCGTCATTTTGCCCACGATCAATTGACCGGCACGCGCCGCCGCCGTCTGCGCCTGCTTGTAGCTCTCCATGCCGTCATCGCGCTTGCGCTGCTGGCGCTCGCCCTGGAACGCGGAGGTATCGATATCGCCTTCCAGCACGGCCGCGCCCGTGGAAACGATCAGGCGGCCCGCATCGCGGCCCACGGTATAGCCGTTTTCCAGGCGCTCGCGCGGGCCGATCAAGGCATTCGCGTAGGTTTCCGTCGTGTTCGCGCCCCAGCGCGCATGCGTGCTTTCATAGCCGCGATACAGGCCCGTGTACAGGTTGTCGCCAGGGGCCGTGCTGAGCTTGTACATCGCGCCATCCGCCCCCTTCAGCCACGTCTGCTTGACCATGCCCGTCTGCACGTCCAGCGAACCGCCGGCGATGTTGATGCGCGAACCGGCCTGCGTCACCACTTCGCCGCCGCCAAAGCCGACGGTACCGCCCTGGGCCGCCCACTCGCCGATGCCATGGCCGCTGGTGTTCAGGTAGCCGCTCACTTCCAGCAAGCCGCCTGCCGTGTACCAGCGGTCCGTGGCGTAGCCATTCGTGCCGGCCGGCACCAGCACCAGGTCGCGGCGGTCGACCCACACGTCGCTGTTGTTGAGGTATTTCGCGTCCCGGCTGCCGGGCGCGTCGCGCTGCTCGTTGCCCTGCACATTGATCAGCACATTATTGCTGCTCATGTCGACCTTCACGCCGACGGCGCCGGAAACGTCGATGGCGGCATCGCGCGCCACGTGGCTGCGGCGGGCCGCATCGACCAGCACCTGGCCACCCGTGGCCAGGGTCAGCGAGTCGCCCTCGAACTCCACGTTGCCGGCGGAAACAATGCGCACCAGCGACTGGTCGCGCCGGTCCTGCGGCGTGTCCGTTCCCTTGCCCGTATCTTTCAGCAGGGTGTCGCGCTGCACATCGAGCGCCGTGGCGCCGTTGTCATCAATGACGACAGCGCTGACGCTGCCGCGCGCCAGGGTGACGCCGGCGTTCTCGCCTGCCGCCGCCAGGTGGATGCTGCCGCGGCCATTCACTGTCGTGCTCGACAGCAGCACACCATCCTGGCGCACGCTATTGCCGCTGAGCGTGATGTCGCCCGTCGCCGCCTGGATCACGCCGTTGTTGACGACGGCACCGGCGCTGCTGCCGGCCGTGCGCAGCATCTCGACTTCATTGCCGCGCGTGCTAGAAAACTGGTTTTTGTCCGTGCCCTGGCCCGGGCGCACGACGATGGCGTCGCCGGCGGCCAGAGTCGTCTGGCCATTCGGCGTGGTGATGGCGCCCGCATTCTCGACGCTGCGGCCAGCCAGCAGCACATAGCCGCCGCCTTCCGTCACCGTCTGCGGCTTGCGCGTGTCGATGCGCGCGCCGGCGGCGACGACGACATCGGCCTCGGCCTTGCCATGCGTGTAGGTATTCTGGCCCAGCAGCAAGTCATTCGCGAAGGTCGGCACGGCGCCCGTACCCTGCGCCTTGCCGTACAGGCCGCTCTTGAACTGGCTGTCGCTCATGCCCATGGCGGCGGCCGCCAGGTTGCGCGTATCGACCTGGCTGCTGCCCGTAAACACGATGCCGTTGCGGTTGACGATCATCACCGTGCCGTCGGCCTTGATCTGGCCCTGGATCTGGCTGGGGCGCGCCAGCGGATCATTCACGCGGTTCAATACGGACCAGTGCGATTTCTGGTCGAATTGCAGGGTGGTGTTCTTGCCGACGTTAAAGCTTTCCCAGTTCAGGATCGCCTTGTCATCCGTCTGCATCACCTTCACGACGGTCTTGCCGTCGGCCTGGGTCTGCACGGGCCCTTGGGCATTGAGCCAGCCGGCCGTCAGGCTGTTGCTGTCGACCTGCAAGCCGCCCTTGGCCAGGCCATCGGGGGCGCCGCCCGCCGCCAGCGCCGCCTGGCGCGCGGCCGCCTGCACCGCCTGCTCGGCGGCGATGCCGCGCGCGGCCAGCAGCAGATTGTTCAGCGATTGCTGCAGCTTGCCTTCGGCCTTTTGCTGCTGCAGCAGGGGATTGTTCAGCGATGTTGCCGGCTGGCCATTCGGCAAGCGTCCCGTGGCGGCAGCCGTGCCCTGCTGCGCTCCCTTGCCTGCGAACCAGGCGCCGCTGAACGGCTGCTGCGCCTGGGCGCCACCGGCCTGCAGCAGCATGGCGATGGCCAGCGCCAGCGGTTTCAAGCGCACCGGGCGCCCGGTCCGGTTGCCCGCCATGGCGGAGGAGGATGCGTGTTTCGTGACCGACTTGCTTCGCTGCATGGCGACATTCCCTTTTCATGTTCCGTTGCTGACCGATATCGCGAAAGGGCACGCGGCACGCACGGGGCGGGCGGCAGGCACTGATTCGCGGCTTCCAGCAGCATTGACAGGGAACAAGGTCCGGGACTGCAAAAGGTCATGAAAATGTCATAATTGGCGGGGCGCCAAGGCGGAGCTCAGCCGAACAGCACGATGCCGCCCGGCAGCCGCGTCACGCGCGCGCCATACGCGTCCTGGATCAGGGCGATCACGTCGTCGAGGCGGTCGAGCGAAAAGCTGGCTTGCACGCGCGTATGTTTCAAGGCGTCGCCATTGAGGATCAGCTTGCCGGGACGGTAGCGGTTCACTTCGTCCACCACCTCGGCCAAGGTGCTTTGCTTGAACACCAGCAAACGCTGGCGCCACGCGCTGACGTCGCTCTTCGCCACCGCGCGGGCGATGCCGAAATGCTCGGGCCGGTAGCGCAGCTGCTGGCCGGCCGCCAGTTCCGCATCGTTGCCGGCCTGCGCCACGCGCAGGCGGCCCGCCAGACATGTCACGCACACTTCCTGGCCGAACAGGCGGATATTGAAGCGCGCGCTGCCGGCCGATACCGTGCCGTCGCCCGCCTGCACGCGCACACGCGCCGCGCCGCGCAAGCCGGCCTGAAATTCCGCTTCGCCCGCCAGCAGCACCAGCGCCGCAGCGCCGTCCTGCAGCGGCGCCGCATCGAGGCGCGTCTGCGTATTCATCTGTACCAGCACGCCACCGTCGAGCGCCACTTCGCGCTGCTCGCCCGTGCCCGTGGCGTAGTCGGCGGCAAGACCCGCCACGGCAGGCCACAAGTCCGTCGGCGGGCGCAGCACCAGCAAGCCCAGCGAGGCGGCCACGGCACCGCCCAGCCAGGCCCGCCGCGCCGTGTTCACGGGCCGCTGCGCCCGCTTGACGGCGCACGCGGCCGGTGCCATAGCCCCCCACACGGCGCGCGCCTCGGCAAAGGCGTTGGCATGCTTGCGGCTGCGCGCGCACCAGTGGCGGAACACTTGCGCATCGCGCTCGCTGACCTGGCCCGAGGCCAGGCGCACGACCCACGCCTGCGCTTCCTTCTGGATGACACTCATGTCGTCTTCCGCTTGTTCAATCATGATGTTTAGACGTTTTTCCTGCGCCGGGACCGAAGCGCTGAATGAAATCGCGTCCCATGCGTTCGCAGCAATGTTCCAGGCCGGCGCGCAATTCTTTCTCTACCGTGCGGGCGGAAATGCCGAAGCGCTCGGCGATATCGCGGTGCGGCAACTGGTCGACGCGGGCGGCGATGACGATGGCGCGCCGGCGTTTCGGCAACTCCTGCAAGGCCCGCTCCAATTCTTCCAGTTCGGCGCGCGCGCTGAAGGTGCGGGCCGGGTCGGCCAATTCATCGGCCATCTCGTACAGATCGTCGATATCGGGCAGGCTGAGCAGACGCGCATTGTCGCGGCGTTGATCTTCCGCAATGTTGATGGCGATGCGCATCAGATAGGCGGACGGATAGCTGATCGCTTCGGGCGCGTTCATCCGTTCCACCCGCAGATACGTTTCATGCAGCGCATCATTGGCCAGGTCTTCCGAGCCCAGACGGCGCTGCAGGTGGCGGCGAAACTGTCCGTAGCGTTCCAGGAACAGCTTGCGCAAGGTGGTTTTGAGTAATTCCGGCATGCTCAAGGCGCCCCGGCCAGCAGATACGGCGCGCAATCGGCGCCCGGGTCGGGTCGCGGCGTGAGTAAAATCGTCAGCGGCTGCGGCAAGCCTGCCGGCGGCGCGTCATCCATCAGCAGGCTGCGCAGGCGCTGCAGCACGGCGCGGTCGCGCTGCGCCACGCCGCTCGCTTCCAGCACGTGCACGGCGCGCACCTTGCCCCGCTCGTCGAGCCACAGCTGGAAGGCCAGCCGGTAGCGGCCGAAAGCGTCCGGATGCAGCCGGCACAGGGCGCGCGTGAGCGAGCGCTGCAGGATGGCCGCATAGCCCTGCAACGGCGGCGTGGCGGGCGCCGCTTCGGCCGGCGCAGGCACGGGTGCCACGGGGGCGTCGGCCAGCGCCAGCAAGGTAAAGGCATTGCTGCCGCTGAAGCGCGCCCCCAGCTGGGTACCGGCCAGCAAGCGCTGCAGCGCCTCGGCCGGTGTGTAGTCGCCGCGCACGGGCGCGGCCACTCTGCCTGCCGCCAGGGTGCTGCTGACGAGCACGGAATACCCCGTCACTTCGCCAAACGCCACCAGCGCCGCATCGAGAGGCTGGGCGGGCAAGTCGAAGCGCACGGTGGCCTGCGTGCCGGGGTCATTACCGGACGCACTGGCAGCCGGTCGCGCGAATGTCATGAATGTCATCAATGTCATCAGCAAGCAGGCGGACAGGGCATTGCCCCTTGCGGTGCGGCGGTGGATTCGTGTCATTGTCCAGGGAAATCAACGAGAGCCTGCTCATGAAGTGTCTTGACTGCAATGTTGTCTGCAGAATGGCAGGATGGTAGCTTCATAAAATGACAACTGTATGACATTGCTCATTAGCGACCGGGCTGGCGTGTCATCGCTGCGACACATGACCTTGCTACGCTGAGCGCCTATTCCACCGCTCCGGGAGCCACCATGGCACGCCTGTTATCGCTATTGCTGTTGACCTGCGCCGCCATGGCCGCGCAGGCGGACGAGCACACCGTCGTCGTGAAAGCCGCCGCACCGGAGAAGGGCTGCGTGGAGGTGGAAGTGAACGGCAAGCGCGCGCAATCGATGTCTTGCTTGAGTGAAAAATTATTACCCAACAGCAACACCGTGAAGGGGCCGCCGCCTACCCTGTCCGGCGCGGAAGCGACCGTGCAGCGTCCGTCGAACCAGCTGGGTCTGTACAACCGCGCCGCCCTCGAACACCGCATGGGCAATGCCTTTGGCAAATCCGTCACGCCGCAGAGGCCAACGCCGGCGCCGCCCGCCAGCCCGCTGCTGCCGGCCCGCTGACGCTGTTGTCAACGCACAGTCCATTTGCGCTGTCAAGATTGCGCAATCGCGCCGATTGCGTATCATTCCAGGCTTGATCGCTCTGGAAACAACCATGCTGCCCACTATCGAACAACGCCTTGCCCTTGAACTTGCCGCCAAACCGGTGCAGGTTGCCGCCGCCATCGAACTGCTCGACGAAGGCGCCACCGTGCCCTTCATCGCCCGTTACCGCAAGGAAGCGACCGGCGGCCTCGACGATATCCAGCTGCGCCTGCTCGAAGAGCGCTTGCGCTACCTGCGCGAACTGGAAGAGCGGCGTGCCGCCATCGTGGCCTCGATCACGGAACAGAACAAGATGACGCCCGAGCTGCTCGACGCCGTCATGCACGCGGAAGACAAAACGCGCCTGGAAGATTTGTACCTGCCCTACAAGCAAAAGCGCCGCACGAAGGCGCAGATCGCCATCGAAGCGGGCTTGATGCCGCTGGCCGACTGTTTGCTGGACAATCCGGAACTGACGCCAGAAATGGAAGCGGGCAAGTTCCTGCGCGACGCGTTTACCAGTGCCGACGGGAATAATCCGGGCGTGGCGGACACCAAGGCGGCCCTCGACGGCGCGCGCCAGATTTTGATGGAGCGTTTCGCCGAAGACGCGACCTTGCTGCAATCCTTGCGCGAATACGTGCAAGAGCACGGCATCGTCGAATCGAAAGTGGTGGCAGGCAAGCAGGATGAAGGCGAAAAATTCGCCGATTATTTCGACTACTCGGAAACCATTTCCACAGTCCCCTCGCACCGCGCACTGGCCCTGCTGCGTGGCCGCCGCGAAGGCATCCTCGACGTCACCCTGCGCCTGGACACGGAAGCGGAAAAACCGAAATGGGATGCGCCGCACAATCCGTGCGAAGGCCGCATCGCCGTCCGCTTCGGCATCAAGCAACAAGGCCGCCCGGCCGACAAATGGTTGCTTGATACGGCGCGCTGGACCTGGCGCGTGAAAAGCTTCATGCACCTGGAAACGGAACTGATGGGCGCACTGCGCGAACGCTCGGAACTCGACGCCATCAACGTCTTCGCCACCAATTTGAAAGCGCTGCTGCTGGCCGCACCGGCCGGCCAGCGTGCCACCATGGGCCTCGATCCCGGCCTGCGCACGGGCGTCAAGGTCGCCGTGGTCGACGCCACCGGTAAAGTCGTCGACACGGCCGTGATCTACCCGCACCAGCCGAAAAACGACTGGGATGGCTCCTTGCACACGCTGGGCCGTCTGGCCGCCAAGCACAATGTGTCGCTGATCTCGATCGGCAACGGCACCGCTTCGCGCGAGACCGATAAACTGGCGCAGGACCTGATCAAGCAGCACCCGGAAGCGAAGATGACGAAGATCGTCGTCTCGGAAGCGGGCGCGTCGGTGTATTCGGCATCCGAATTCGCCTCCAAGGAATTGCCGGACATGGATGTGTCCCTGCGCGGTGCTGTGTCGATCGCGCGCCGCCTGCAAGACCCGCTGGCCGAACTGGTGAAAATCGACCCGAAATCGATCGGCGTGGGCCAGTACCAGCACGATGTGAGCCAAAGCCAGCTGGCCCGCTCGCTCGATGCCGTGGTGGAAGATTGCGTGAACGCCGTGGGCGTGGACGTCAATACCGCGTCCGCTCCCCTGCTGGCGCGCGTGTCCGGCCTGTCGGCCAGCGTGGCGCAAAGCATCGTCAGCTACCGCGACATGAAGGGCGCATTCACCTCGCGCGCGGCCTTGAAAGCCGTGCCGCGCCTGGGCGATAAAACGTTCGAACAGGCAGCCGGCTTCTTGCGCGTGATGGGCGGCGAGAATCCCCTGGACGCTTCGGCCGTCCACCCGGAATCGTACCCGCTGGTGGAAAAGATTTTGGCGGACATCAAGAAGGATATCCAGGCCGTCATCGGCGAAACGGCGCTGCTGAAAACCCTCAGCCCGGCAAAGTATGCGGATGAAACGTTTGGCGTGCCAACCATTACCGATATTTTGAAGGAACTGGAAAAGCCGGGCCGCGACCCGCGCCCCGAATTCACCACGGCCACCTTCAAGGAAGGCGTGGAAGAAATCCGCGACTTGCGCCCGGACATGATTCTCGAGGGCGTGGTCACCAACGTGGCCGCCTTTGGCGCCTTCGTCGATATCGGCGTGCACCAGGATGGCCTGGTGCACATCTCGGCCCTGTCGAGCACGTTTGTGAAAGACCCGCACACGGTGGTCAAAGCGGGACAAGTGGTGCGCGTGAAAGTGCTGGAAGTCGATGAAAAGCGCAAACGCATCGCGCTGACCATGCGCCTGACGGACAGCGCGCCACAGGCGGGCAGCAAGCCCGAGCAAAAGGGCGACCGCAACGACCGCCGCAGCATGGCGCAGCACCAGTCGCAGTCGCGCAATGCGCCCGAGCCGGCCGGCAGCATGGCCGCCGCGTTCGCCAAGCTGCGCGGCTAAGCCCATGGCCGACAGGCATGACCTCGTCATCCTGGCGGTAGACGCCGCCAGTGCCGGGGCGCAGTTATTGCTCGACGAATTGTCGGACGTGCTGCTGCGCATCAATGGCGACAGTGGCCGTTCTTCCTTCGATGTCGAAGCGGCAACGCCGCGCGGCGGCTTTTACCTGGCGCGCGATGGCGCTGGAGAACTGCTGGGCTGCGCCGCCCTGCGGCCGCTGGGCGAAGCGGAAAGCACCATAGGCGAGCTCAAGCGCATGTATGCGCGCCCGGGCTCAGCCGGCGTGGGCTCAGCCCTGGTGGCCCATGTAGAGGCGCAGGCGTGCCAGCATCACTACCATGCCCTGCACCTGTCCACCCGCGTGGCAAATGGCCGCGCCGTGGCGTTTTATGCCAAACACGGCTATGCACCAGTCATTGCCTGGGGTAAATACGTGGGCGCGGCACAATCGATCTGCCTGGGCAAGACCTTATAAGCCCCAACGTGGCTGACTTGCCCGATTTATGACTTGAGCGCATACCCGTGCCGTCGTTTTCTTATAAAATGACGGCATCTATTTATTTACCCATCAGAGGCAGCTATGAGCGACGTACAAACCTGGATCAAAGAAACCGTGACGAGCACGCCGGTCGTGCTGTTCATGAAAGGCACCGCCCAATTTCCACAGTGCGGCTTTTCCGGCCGCGCCATCCAGATCCTGAAGGCCTGCGGCGTGGAAAACATCGCTACCGTCAACGTGCTGGATGACCCGGAAGTGCGCCAGGGCATCAAGGATTATTCGAACTGGCCGACCATTCCGCAGCTGTATGTGAAAGGCGAGTTCATCGGTGGTTCCGATATCATGAATGAAATGTTTGAATCGGGCGAACTGAAAACCCTGATCGATGCCTGATAGCCAGCTTGCGCGGCCGCGCCGTATCGTCATCGCCATCACGGGCGCCACAGGCGCCGTGTATGGCTTGCGGCTGTTGCAATTGCTGGTCGCCATCCCTGGCGTCGAAACGCATCTGGTCTTGTCGGATGCGGCCGTACTGACCCTGCACCAGGAAACGGGCGTGGGGCGCAAGGACATCGAAGCGCAGGCGCACGTGGTGCACAAGCTGCGCGATATCGGCGCGTCGATCGCCAGCGGCTCGTTTCAATCGGATGGCATGGTCGTCGCGCCGTGCTCGATGAAGACGCTGGCGGCCGTGGCGCATGGCTTGTCGGATAACTTGATTACGCGGGCCGCCGATGTGGTGCTCAAGGAGCGCCGGCGCCTGATTCTGATGGTGCGCGAAACGCCGTTCAACCTGGCGCACCTGCGCAATATGACGGCCGTGACCGAAATGGGCGGCATCATCTTCCCGCCATTACCCAGTTTTTATCACCACCCGCAGAGCATCGCGGAGATGGTCGACCATACGGTGGCACGCGTCATCGACCTGCTCGGCATCGAGCACGCCCTGGCGCCGCGGTGGCATGGTTTGAAAATCCCAGATCCATCAGCAACAAACTGAAAAACTACACACGTCACGATACCTGACAAAAGCGTAGCGAGCGGAAGGAAGAGGTGGTCGAGAAGCGCAACCGTACTGTAGTACGGTGAGCATCGCAGACCGCCTATGCCGACGCGCAGTAGCTTAGCTCAGGCATCCACCACTCAGCGCTTGTCGAACTGATGGGCACTGGCCTGCTTTAAATCCCTGGCTTCTTCAACCATCCTGCGGTGGGCGATCCGTTTGCGCATCACTTCCGCATGTTGCGCGGCAGTCATGGGAGGCACGGTCATCAAGTCCTTCAGCTGCGCGGTATTGCTGTAGTTACTTTTCATAAGACGGCTCAAATGCTCGGCTCCGTAGTGGATGAACTGGCTGCTTCTGCTGTGATTATGCGCTGGTATTGGCTGCCGCGCCGCTGCGTACGGGATTATTGTCAAATAATTCCGCTGCAGCGCAACATGCGAGGTCTTATTGTGCGGCAAAATCATGTCTCCAGTATGACGCTGCGCAAATAAAAGGACAGGGAGAGCACCGCCAGCGAAAAGCGGACGGCGCCGGCCGGGGAGGGTCTGAATGCTTACTTTTGGTAGTTGACTCTGACCAGCATGCGAATAAATTCACGCGCGATTTGACGATGATGTTCATCCAATCTTTGCAAATCGGCAATTAATTTCACATCGGCAGACTCAAAACGCGATAAAGCGCTGCCCGCTTCGCCATTCGGCGTGGCGCTTTCCGGGCCGCCAAACCGCAACCATTCCGCCGGAACGCCCAACCATTGGGCAATCATGCGCAATTTCTCTTGCGTGGGAATTGCTTCACCTACTAACCATTTCCTAGCTGCATGCACGGTAATCGGGCGTCCGTCGAAACGGATGTTGAATTCCCGGGCCAGTCTGGTCGGGCTGTCTGGAGAGTAATGGGCGTTTTTGAGAGCCAACTGAAGTCGTTGGCTGAAGCTTTCGCGTTCGTTAGAAGAATTCATAGGTGTACTATTTCATGTTGTAACATGAAAGTCAGTTTCTTGAATGACCATACAGATTGTTACATTTGAAAAGAGTATAAATTAACAATTAACACTCCGGCCAGGCTTTTCAGGTGCAAAAGCGGTCCAAATTTTCTCTTGTGATTCTGTGTGGCTTCGGTTCAAATTCGCGGCTGGCCTTGATTTTCGCACTGCAGCACGATTCAAAGCCTCGGTTTGGCATTACAACGTACGGTATCGGATAATGCCCTGCTCCACCGATACACGCAATGCCCATGTCATACAATTTCTTGTAGACAAAGTTTTCAGAAGGGCCATTCTGTTTTCAATATGGAAATAACCAATACAACGTGCTCATAGTGAAACGTTGTTTTTTGATCGTGCCTACTGCCCAAAAAATTTTACTGCCATCGCAGCGAAAAGAATGTCGCCGTTATGCCAGGAAAGCTCTTTTTGGTGTCATCTTGGCCACCAACTCTCGATCTTAAGCGTGTTTGCGCAAGAAGAATCAATTTATTTTCAGTAACTGTTGTCTTATTCACCAAATTTCCCTCTCCACACACGTTTTTTTCTTTGTTGCAGCACGGGCAGGGCACGCTACAATAGTATTGACGTTGACGTAAACGGCACTTTGCCACCATCTGCCCGGCAGCACCCATCTATCGACCGATCACCCATGCAACCGACACCGCCCGCAGCAATGACGACCTATACCATTACCGAACTGGCGCGGGAATTCGACATCACGGCACGCGCCATCCGTTTCTATGAAGACCAGGGCTTGCTCAGTCCGAAGCGCGAAGGCGCAGGCGGACGCAGCCGCGTCTACACGCCACGCGACCGCACCCGCCTCAAACTGACGCTGCGCGGCAAGCGCCTGGGCCTGGCGTTGTCGGAGATCAAGAGCCTGGTCGACATGTACGAGTCGCCGAAGGACACGCGCGCGCAAATGGACCGTTTCCTGGGCGTGCTGGCGCAGCACCGGCAGACGCTGGAACAGCAGCGCATCGATATCGAAATGGCGCTGGCGGAAATCAGCGCGCATGAAGACGCGTGCGCGCACATGCTGGCGGACTTGAACCTGGATGAGGCGCAAACCAACTAGACATCGATGCGGTGGCGCTTGCCATGCGCGCTTGACGCGTCTCACTTTACGTTTACGTAAACGTCACAACTGAGTATCATAGCTTCACTGACCCGGCACCCATGACCGCCACACTTATAACGACGAGGACGACATGCTCCATCTCCCAGGCTTGACCTTTGACCACGGCGACGACATCGCATCGCTCAGAGTAGCGATCCAACAATTTGCCGCCGCCGAAATCGCGCCGCGCGCGGCCGAAATCGACCGCACCGACCAGTTCCCCATGGATCTGTGGCGCAAGATGGGCGACATGGGCTTGCTCGGCATCACCGTCAGTGAAGAATACGGCGGCGCCGGCATGGGCTATCTGGCGCACATCATCGCCATGGAAGAAATCTCGCGCGCCTCGGCCTCCGTCGGCCTGTCCTATGGTGCCCACTCGAACCTGTGCGTGAACCAGATCAAGCGCAACGGCACGGCCGAGCAAAAGGCGAAGTACCTGCCGAAACTGATCACGGGCGAGCATATCGGTGCGCTGGCCATGTCGGAGCCGAACGCGGGCTCGGACGTCGTCAGCATGAAGCTGCGCGCCGACTTCAAGGGCGACCGCTGGGTCTTGAACGGCACCAAGATGTGGATCACCAATGGTCCCGATGCGGACGTGCTGGTGGTGTACGCGAAAAACGACCTGGAAGCGGGCGCGCGCGGCATGACGGCGTTCCTGATCGAAAAGAATTTCAAGGGCTTTTCCATCGCGCAAAAGCTCGACAAGCTGGGCATGCGTGGCTCGCACACGGGCGAACTGGTATTCCAGGATTGCGAAGTGCCGGCCGAAAACGTGCTGGGCGGTCTGGGCAAGGGCGTCAACGTGCTGATGTCGGGCCTCGACTTCGAGCGCACCGTGCTGTCCGGCGGTCCGCTGGGCATCATGCAGGCCTGCATGGATCTGGTCGTGCCTTACGTACATGACCGCAAGCAATTCGGCCAGGCCATCGGCGAATTCCAATTGATGCAAGGCAAACTGGCCGACATGTACTCGACCATGATGGCGTGCAAGGCCTATGTGTATGCCGTGGGCCAGGCTTGCGACCGCGCCACCACGCCGGAAGCCGTGCGCCAGTTGCGCAAGGATGCGGCCGGTGCCATTCTGTATAGTGCGGAGAAGGCGACCTGGATGGCGGGCGAAGCGATCCAGGCCCTGGGCGGCAACGGCTACATCAACGAGTATCCGGCCGGCCGCCTGTGGCGCGATGCCAAGCTGTACGAAATCGGCGCCGGGACCAGCGAAATCCGCCGCATGCTGATCGGCCGCGAACTGTTTGCGGAAACCAAGTAAGCACGGGCGCGCGGTTATCGACTGGGTGATGCGCCATTCATGCGAGCACAACTATGACGCACATTGCCTTCCCCAAATTGCTTTCTTCCCAGATTGCATTCGATATCGCGCGCACCATCCGCGATGGTTTTGACAAGCATTACCGTCTGTTCCGTGAAACGAGCCAGCACGCCAAGCGGTATTTCGAGCAAGGCGCCTGGAGCGAGGCACAGACGGCGGCCCGCGAACGCATCGACTTTTATGACAAGCGCGTGCAGGAATGCGTGCAAATGCTCGAAGATGAGTACGAAGAGTCGGAGTTGAACGACGAAGTGTGGCGCGAACTCAAGCTGCACTACATCGGCATGCTGACGGAACACAAGCAGCCAGAACTGGCGGAAACCTTCTTCAATTCCGTCTGCTGCAACATCCTGCACCGCACTTATTTCAATAACGACTATATTTTCGTGCGTCCCGTCGTTTCCACGGAATACATCGAGACGCAAGACCCGGTGCCCACCTACCGTGTGTATTACCCGGGCAAGGATGGCTTGCGCCTCACCTTGCTGCGCTTGCTGAGCAACTTCCAGCTGGACTGCGCATTTGCCGACCTGGAGCGTGACGTGGCCCAGGTGGAAGCGCGATTGCAGCAGCTGTTCGGCGGCGACCGGATCGAGCCTAACCACCAGCTCCAGGTCTTGACCAGTTTGTTCTACCGCAACAAGGGCGCCTACCTGGTCGGCAAGGGTATCAACGGCAACCGAGAATATCCGTTTGTCGTGCCCATCCTTCACAACCGCCATGGCAAACTGGTGCTCGACACGGTGCTGTTCGAGCATCAGCAGATTGCCGTGCTGTTTTCGTTTACACGCGCCTATTTTCTGGTCGATATGGAAGTGCCGTCGGCCTATGTGCAATTCCTGCGCAGCTTGCTGCCACGCAAACCGCGCAGCGAAATTTATACGATACTGGGCCTGCAAAAACAGGGCAAGACGCTGTTTTACCGCGACTACCTGCAGCATCTGAAACACTCATCGGACCACTTTGAAAGCGCGCCCGGCATCCGCGGCCTGGTGATGCTGGTGTTTGCCCTGCCGTCGTTTCCGTATGTCTTCAAGGTGATCAAGGATTTTTTCCCGCCGCCCAAGGAAACCACGCGCGCGCAAGTCCAGCAAAAGTACTTGCTGGTGAAACACCACGACCGCGTGGGCCGCATGGCCGACACGCTCGAGTATTCCAACGTGGCCTTTCCCCGCGCCCGCTTTTCTGCGGAACTGCTGGCCGAGCTGAAGCAGTTCGCCCCCTCGCTGATCGAAGAAGACCAGGAGCAGATCATCATCCGCCACCTGTACATCGAGCGGCGCATGGTGCCGCTGAACATGTGGCTGAGCAATGCCGAAAAGGAAGGCCGCGCTGACCTGGTGGAACACGCCATCATCGAGTACGGCAATGCCATCAAGGAATTGGTGGCGGCGAATATTTTTCCTGGCGACATGCTGTATAAAAACTTTGGCGTGACCCGTCATCAACGTGTCGTTTTTTACGATTACGATGAAATCGAGTACATCACCGATTGCCAGTTCCGCGTCATTCCCCAGGCGCGCACGGAGGAGGAAGAAATGTCGGCCGAACCGTGGTATCCCATCGGCAAGCACGATGTGTTTCCCGAACAATTCGGCACCTTCCTGCTCGGCAATCCACGCATCCGCACCTATTTCATGCAGCACCATGCCGACCTGCTGACGGCGCAATACTGGCAGGCGCGCAAGCAGCGCATCGAAGACGGCCATATCGAGGACGTCTTCCCGTATCCGCAGCACCTGCGTTTTTGTAAGCAAGCACCTTCCCACCCCCCAACCGGAGATCCAACATGCATGATCCAGTCGTAATCGTCGGTGCCGCGCGCACCCCCATGGGCGCCTTTCAGGGCGATTTTGCCAACGTCACCGCCAGCGACCTGGGCGCCGTGGCCATCCGCGCCGCCGTCGAACGGTCCGGCGTGGCGCCGGATGCCGTTGAACACGTGTTTTTCGGCAATTGCCTGATGGCCGGCCAGGGCCAGGCGCCCGCGCGCCAAGCCTTGCGCAAGGCTGGCTTGCCGGACTCCACAGGTGCCGTGACCCTGTCGAAAATGTGCGGCTCGGCCATGCAGACGACCATGTTCGCGCATGACACCTTGCTCGCCGGCAGCGCCGACGTGGTGGTGGCAGGCGGCATGGAATCGATGACCAACGCCCCTTACCTGGTGCCGAAGGCGCGTGGCGGCTACCGCATCGGCCACGGCATGATCTATGACCACATGATGATGGATGGCCTGGAAGACGCCTACAGCCGCGATGAAAAAGGCAATGCCCGCTCGATGGGCACGTTTGCCGAAGAGTGCGCCAGCCAGTACAGCTTCACGCGCGAAGCGCAGGATGCGTTTGCCATCGAATCGGTGAAACGCGCGCAAGCGGCCACCAAGGATGGCAGTTTCGAATGGGAAATCGTGCCCGTGACCGTCTCCGGCCGCGGCGGCGACACCATCGTCAGCATCGATGAAGGCCCGCAAAAGGCCCGCCTGGAAAAAATCCCTACCTTGAAAGCGGCGTTCAAGAAAGACGGTACCATCACGGCCGCCTCGTCTTCGTCGATCAACGATGGCGCGGCAGCTCTGGTGCTGATGCGCGAATCGACGGCGAAAAAACTCGGCTGCACCGTCATCGCAACAATCCACGGCCACGCCACGCACGCGCAGGCGCCGAACGAGTTCACCACGGCTCCTATCGGCGCCATCAAAAAGCTGTACGCGAAAACGGGCTGGAGCAGCAGCAACGTCGACTTGTTCGAAATCAATGAAGCGTTCGCCGCCGTGCCGATGGCCGCCATGCACGACCTCGACATTCCACACAGCAAGATCAACATCCACGGCGGCGCGTGCGCGCTGGGCCACCCGATCGGCGCCTCGGGCGCGCGCATCATCGTCACCCTGCTGGGCGCCTTGAAGAAAACCGGCGGCAAGCGCGGCGTGGCGGCCCTGTGCATCGGCGGCGGCGAAGCGACGGCGATGGCGATCGAACTGGTATAAGCTGCTCTGTTGACGACAGGCGCGCGCGGCATGAACACGTTTGCTGCGCGCCTTTTCATTCATTACTCAGGGAGAAAGACATGCCTACCGCATTGATCATCGGCGCCTCGCGCGGCATCGGCCACGCAATCGTCCGTCAATACCGCCACGCTGGCTGGCGTGTCATCGCCACGGCGCGCACGCCGGACGCCTGCGATGCCCTTGCGCAACTGGGCGCGGAAGCGCATCAGCTCGACGTGACGGATGTGGAAGGCTGCGCAGCCCTGGGCTGGAAGCTCGACGATGAAAAGCTCGACGTCGCCATCCTCAACGCGGGCGTGTATGGCCCGCGTCACGACGGTTCCCCCACGCAAGAAGATTTCGATGCCGTCATGCACACGAACGTGCTGGCAGCCATGCGGCTGCTGCCGATCCTGGCGCCGCTGGTGGCGTCTGCAAAAGGGAAACTCGCCGTGCTGTCCTCGCACATGGGCTCCCTGAGCGAACGGGGCAACCCCAGCGGTTCGCTGTACCGCGCCAGCAAGGCCGCCTTGAATTCCGTGCTGATCGATACTAGCCTCGTGCATGGCCCGCAAGGCGTCAGCTGCGTGGCCTTCCACCCGGGCTGGGTGCGCACGGACATGGGCGGTACCGGCGCCGATATTTCGCCCGAGGAAAGCGCTGCCGGCATCCGCGCCACGCTGGCCAGCCTGCCGGTTACGGACAAGGCCGTGTTCCGCAATTACGATGGCAAGCCCATCGCCTGGTAATTCCCGCATCCACTATAAAAATATACGAGACGACGTCCATGATACTCAATGAAGAACAATCGATGATCCAGGAAGCGCTGCGCAGTTTTTCGCGCGAGCGCCTGGCGCCCAATGCGGCCCGCTGGGACAAGGAACATCATTTCCCCAAGGAAGAATTGCAGGAACTGGCCGCGCTGGGCGCCTTTGGCGTGGCCGTGCCGGAAGCGCTCGGTGGCGCCGGCCTCGACTACGTGTCGCTGGCCCTGGTGCTGGAAGAAATCGCTGCCGGGGATGGCGGCACGTCGACCATCATTTCCGTGAATAATTGCCCCGTGTGCAGCATCGCCATGATGTACGCCAACGATGCGCAAAAGGAGCAATGGCTGCGCCCGCTGGCACAAGGCGCCATGCTGGGGGCATTTTGCCTGACGGAACCGCACACGGGCAGCGACGCCTCGGCCCTGCGCACCACGGCCACGCGCGACGGCAACGAGTACGTCATCAACGGTACGAAACAATTCATTACCAGCGGCAAGTATGCAGACGTGGCCATCGTCATGGCTGTCACCGACAAGGCGGCCGGCAAGCGCGGCATCAGCGCCTTCTGGGTGCCGACGAACACACCTGGCTACATCGTGGCGGGACTGGAACAGAAGATGGGTCAGCATTCGTCGGACACGGCGCAAATCCTGTTCGACAATTGCCGCATCCCGGCGGAAAATTTAATCGGCGAAGAAGGACAAGGCTACAAGATCGCCCTGTCCGGCCTGGAAGGCGGACGCATCGGCATCGCTTCGCAAGCCGTGGGCATGGCGCGCGCCGCGTATGAGGCGGCCTTGCTATATGCACGCGAGCGCGAAAGTTTCGGTAAAGCCATCTATGAACACCAGGCCGTGCAATTCCGCCTGGCCGACATGGCCACGCAAATCGAAGCGGCGCGCCAGCTGATCCGCCACGCGGCGTCGATGAAGGATGCGGGCTTGCCCTGCCTGAAGGAAGCGGCCATGGCCAAGCTGTTTGCGTCGGAAATGGCGGAAAAAGTATGCTCGGACGCGATCCAGGTGCACGGCGGCTACGGTTATGTATCCGACTTCCCCGTCGAACGCATCTACCGCGACGTGCGCGTGTGCCAGATTTATGAGGGCACGAGCGATATCCAGAAAATTTTGATTGCACGGGCGTTGTAAGCCCAACTGCAGATACTGGGGTCGTACCCTGCAGGGTACGACCCCGGGGTTACGCCCTTGGGTTTTCAATAGACGAAAAAAAAGCCTACTCAGGGTAGGCTTCGTTCCAATGTATTACCAATGCTTTAATCGTGTCATGGACGCCAGTGCTATCTGCAAAGTGCCTCCTGATTTTCGGACTCCCATGCTATCTGCATGGTGACTCCAAGGTGTAAATCGACCATCGTATCCGGAATTACAAAATCCACTCTTCGCTCTGTCACGCCATCGACATTACACCTGTCGGTCGCCGCGCTGAAACTGGATGGTGAGATGATTTGCTGCCAAATCTCAATCACTGAACGGAGTATAGCACAGCCTTTTGTGCGACGCAACAACCTTTTTAAATCAAGTCCTTAGCGCCAGCGGCTTGTCCTCTTCGCCGCCACGCGCCACTCTTTCATATTCGGAAATCACCTGCGCGCCCAGCAGCAGCAGGGTGGCGCCGATTTCCAGGCTGAACATGACGACGATGGCCGTCGTCATCGAGCCATACACGACGTTGACCTGCGACAAGGTGGAAAAATACCAGACCAGTACATGGCGGGCGATTTCCCACAGCAGGGCCGCCGTCACGCCGCCGATCAGCGCATGCGTAATCGACAAGCGCCCCACGGGCATGACCAGGTAAATCGAGCTGAGCACGAGGATTTCGCCGCCCAGCCCCAACAGATACAGCAGCACGCCGGACACGCCTTCCAGGCCCCAGTCGTGGCGCAAGAAGCGCACGCTTTCCTCGCCCATCACCTGCAAGCCGCCCGCCACCAGGGTAATGAGCAAGATGCCCACGCCCAGGCACAGGATGTAGCAGTACGGCAGCACGGCGGAAATGAGGAAATGGCGGCGGCGGATGGCGACGCGGTGAATGAAAATCACGCTCATGGCGTTTTCCAGCACGGTAAACGCCAGCGAGCTGAAAAACAGCATGGTCAGCAGCAGCAGCCAGCCGATCACGCCCCGGTTGTCGAGAAAATGCGCGATCTCGCCCACGATGGCCTTCGATTGTCCCGGCACCAGCCATTCCAGGTAATGGCCGATTGTTTGCAGCAATTCGTCCTGCGCGATCACGTGCGACAGGGCCACCACCACCAGCATCAGCAGGGGCACGATGGACAGCAGCGAGTAGTACGCGACGGCGCCCGCCAGCAGCAAGCCCTGGTTGGCGCGAAAACCCTTCAGCACCTGCAGCGCGAAGGCCAGCGGATGGCTGAGGATGTAGGTACTGGCGTGGCGGTTGATCATGTCGGGTGCGGTGAAGAAGTCGGCGCGGCCTTGTGCCACGCCTTATCACACTAGCATACTGACAATCGCCCTGCTGCACCGTGCGCTAGCAGACGGCCGGCTCCCGCAAGGTCAAGGTTTGCCGGTCCGCATCCAGGGTCGCCAAGATGCCCATCGGTAGCGTGAACTGGTGGCGGATGTGGCCAAACGAGTAGCCGCTGACGGCCGGCACGCGTAAAGGCTGCAAATGCTGGTCCAGAGTTGCATCGAGGCTCAGCGCAGTGTCGCCCTCGGCCGCCTCGCAATGCTCGAAAATGCCCAGCATCAAGGCCGCCGCCTTGTTGAACCCCACGGACAGGTCGAGCTGGCATAACATCCTGTCGATGCGATACGGCACTTCATTGATTTCTTCGAGGAAAAGGATGTGTTCGCGGAAATCAGCCGCATACGGCGTGCCGGCCAGCGCGCTGACCATGCACAGGTTGCCGCCCGTCAAGCGTCCCGTCGCCTGGCCGCCACGCACGGTGCGGATGGCGAAATTCGGCTGCGTCTGCGCGCGGCGGTGATTCTCCAGCGCCATGGGGATCGTGTAGCTATCTTGCGGCGTCATCAGCACGTTTTGCAGCTGCGTCACCGTGTACTCGGAAAACGTGGACGACGCCACAGGGCCGTGAAACGTCACCAGGCCCGTCTGGCGGCCGATGGCCAGGTGCAGGGCCGTGATGTCGGAATAGCCGATCAGCACTTTCGGGTTGGCGCGGATCAAGGCATAGTCGAGCAGCGCCAGCAGCGAAATGCAGCCGGAGCCGCCACGGATGGCCCAGATCGCCTTGACGTCCGGGTCGCGGAACGCCGCGTGCAGGTCGTCGAGACGCTGCTGCACCGTGCCCGCATAGTTACCGTGCACGGCGCGGATGTTGGCGCCCAGGCTGGCGCGCAAGCCCAGCGATTCGATATTGCGCTGAGCCTTGGAGATGGCGTCCTCATCCGTAAAGCCGCCCGGTGCGATGATGGCGACCAGGTCGCCGTCGCGCAGGCGCGCCGGTTTGATCAATGCGTGTTGCTGTTGCATGCGTTTGCCCTCCCCTTGCGCGGCCGCCGCCCATGCCGGTGTGCCTGCCGCCCCTAAGGTGGCGGCCAGCAAGCCGCCGAAGCGGCGCCGGCTGAGATTGGTCTGACTGGACATGCGGCCCTTTCCTGAAATAAAAAACGGCGACGCCAGGCGCCGCCGCACGAGGTTAGCATGCCGACAGGATCGCCGCCGGCAGCGCTGCCTTACAGGAACTTGTACTTCAGCTGGAAAGTGAAGGCGCGGCCACGCGGGTCGGCCACGCGCGGATCCCAGCCGGCGCCCACCACTTCATCCACGTTGTGCGCGGTGAACGGTGGATCGCGGTCGAACAGGTTCTGGATGCCCAGGGTCAAGGTGGTATTCTTGAAGCCCGTGTACGTGCCCGACAAGTTATACGTGGTGTAGCTGGACACATCGGCCTTGAAGCCCGGTGGCGGCGTGCCCTTGCCGTCATTCGGTACCTGGTCCTTGTAGCCGGAAGCAAAACTCTGGACCAGCAAGCCGCTCCAGTCGCCGCGCGAGACACCGAAGCTGGCATTGTGTTTCCAGCGCAAGTACAAATCACGCGTGTAGAAATTGCCCACCAGCTCCTTGTATTCTTGCCCCTTGTATTCGGCAAACTTGAAGCTGTCCATATACGTGCCGTCCAGGGTCGCCGTCCATTTCGCATCGCCAACCTTGCCTTCGCCGCGCAAGCTCACGTCGAGGCCGCGCACGCGGCTGCCGCCCGCATTGAACCAGCCCGCCTGTACGTAGTCGATGGTGCCATCGGCCTTGCGGAAAATATACTGGTTCAGCGCCTGGTAATTGGCCAGCACGACTTGCGGCGTGCGTTTCAGGAGCTGGTCCTGGGTATTGATGGCCCAGTAATCGAACGAGGCGGAGTAGCCTTTCACCGGCTCGATGACGATGCCGACGCTGCCCTGCTTCGACGTCTCAGGCTTCAGGTTCAGGTTGCCGCCCGTCGTGTAGCTGAGACGATCGATGCTGCAATATTCCTTCACGCCGGGATACTTGATACAGCCTTCCTGATCTTTCACACCATTCGGCAATTCCTGCGTCAATACGCCCGAATAGAGCTGGTCGAAACTCGGTGCCAGGAAACCCTTGCTGGCCGAGGCGCGGAACAGGACGAAGTCGGCCGGCTGGTAACGCAAGGCAATCTTCGGATTCGTGGTGGCGCCCACCTGGCTGTAATCGTCACGGCGCACGGCCAGCTGCATTTCCAGGTCTTTCATGATGGGTACCAGCAACTCGGCATACACGGCCTTGACGTTGCGGCTGACATCCTTCAATGCGGCATTTCCTGGCGCCAACAGAATCAGGTTGGCATCGACATCCTGTGCGAAACTGTAGCCTTCGCGGCGCAAGTCAAAACCGGCCGCCATCGCCACGGCGCCAGCCGGCAGTTGGAACAGTTCGCCCGAAACGGCGCCATCGATCTGGGTGAGAGTCGTCTTGCCATGCTGGAAGGCGCCACGGAACTTGGTCGATTCGATCAATTGCCTGGCCGCTTCCGTCTGGCTCTGGCCCGCACCCACCCACGGATTGATGATCCCGGTCCCCAGGGCCGCGTACAACTTGTCCGTGTAGGAATAGCCATCGGTCAGCTTGGTCTTGGTGGTGCTCTGTGCGTAGGAAACGCCGGTTTTGTAATCCCACTTGCCGAAGTTGCCTTCAAAACCCAGCAGTACGCGCGCATTGTCGGTGGTGTTTTCCTGCGTGCGGTTGCCCACGTCATTCGCGCGCCATTTGTAGGCAATCGGCTTGGTCTTGTCGAACGACGGGATGTAGGCCGACAAATCCTGGTAATACGCGCCGCCCACGGGGTAGACGGCCTTGTTGGCAATGCTCGTCTGCACCTGCATCGGCGTCAAAATCGCCGTGGCCTTGGTGCGCGAACCGAGCGCTTCGACAAACATGCGGTGGTCGGGCGCCAGCTTGAAGGTGCCGCGCGACAGGAAATTGGCCCGCTCAACAGGGAATTGCAGCACATAGTCGGCGCCATAGTCGTAAGCGCACGAATACTTGGTGCGCAACGGTGACGTCACGTCTTTCCACAGTGCCGTCTGGTATTGCGACATGCCGGCGACGCTGTCGCACTTGCCCTGGAAGCTCAGGGGATTGGCTTGCAGGTATTGATTCGGGTCGCCAGGCAGCTGGAACGCGGTGCCCAATGCCGTGCCGGCCCCCGCCATCTGGTTGGCAAACGGCGTTCCCGTGGTGTCCGGCGACAGCCCCCGGCCCGGCTGGTAGCCGTTGACGAAGGAGCGGTCGCTGCCGTTCAGGCGCTGCGCCTTGTCGACGGTCAGGCTGGCCATGAGGTTGTAGCCATCCTCTTCCAGCGAGCCCGTGCCGGCCAGGATGGAAGCGCGGCGCGTGGCGCCGCCACCGGCCTGCGTGTCGTTGGTGGAAACGGAGGCTTCCACGCCGCTGTAATTGGTTTTCAGAATGAAATTGATCACGCCGCCGATGGCGTCCGTGCCGTAGATGGCCGAAGCGCCATCCTTGAGGATTTCCACGCGCGAGATTGCCCCGAGCGGAATGGAGTTCAAGTCGACCGCGCGGCCACTGGCGCCATGCGTGGCGACGCGGCGGCCATTCAGCAGCACCAGAGTCGCGCCCGGTCCCAGGCCTCGCAGCGAGGCGAACGAGGCGCCGCCAGCCAGACGGTCCGCATCGGCGCCAAACACGTTATTGCCCGAAGTCATGTTTTCGGCCCCCGTGCCATTCGCCGACAGGGTGCGCACCAGTTGCTCAGCCGTCGTGATGCCCTGTTTTTCCATCTGCTCAAAGCTGATGACTTGCACCGGCAGCGCGCCTTCCTTGGCCACCCGCTTGATGCTGCTGCCCGTCACTTCGACCCGTTGCATCGCTGGCGGCACCGCTTCCTGTGCCATCACCGGCCCCACTACCCCCATCAATGCCACCAACTGCGCTAGCTTCTTCAATTTCACAGGTCTTCTCCTTGTTGGGCAATCGAAACTTGAGTTCTCAAGTCAGGCTGTTAGATATGTCGCAACGTCTGTCTCGCAGTACATTTTTTTATGACATTTGCGCATGACTTTATTTGTTTTCATTTTCAGAGTAGCGCGATGCATCCGGGCCCAGCCAATGAAAAATGCTTTCCCAACCATAACTTTTTGGAATGAATGCCCTTTTCCGCGACGTGGTCACTTGCCTGCGGGGCGGCCCTTGGCGGGATCGACGTCCAGATAGCGCCAGGACGTGAATTCCACGGGGTGGCGCCTGTAGTTTTTTAGCCACGGTTGCTGCAGGTCGGCAGAGATGGGATGCGTCAGCAACACCCACGGCGTGTAAGCGTGGATCAGCTGAAACAGGTCGAAGTACAGACTGCGTCGGCGCGGCGTATCGGATAGCAGGCGCGCCTCCTCATAGCGTTTATTGTAATCGGGCAAGTTGAAGCGGGCATAGTTGGCGCGGCCAACGTTGCCGCCATACAACAATTGCATAAAGTTATCGCCATCGGGAAAGTCGGCGATCCAGTTGGTCTCGAACATCTGCACCTTGCCCAGGCGCGACGCCTTGATGATTTCCGTCTTCTTGTCGCTTTTAAATGCCACGCGCAGGCCGATGGCGTTCAGGTTGCGCCGCCACAACTCATCGCGCAGCCGGCCCACCGTGCTCGGCTCCGTATGCATGCTCAAGATCAAGGGCGTGCCGTCCGGCTGCGTGCGGAAACCATCGACGCCCACCTTGTAGCCAAAACGGTCCAGCAAGGCGCGCGCCAGCACCGGGTCGTAGCCGACGGGGCTGCGGTACGCCTTGTCGTAACCGAGCACATTCGGCGGCAGCGGCGATTGCGCCGGCAAGGCCAGGCCCTTTTTCAGCAGCGCGATGTCTTCGCGGCTGTTGTAGCTAAGGGCGATGGCGCGCCGCAGGGCCAGCTTGTCCTTGCTCGTACCGCCCAGCACGGGGTCGTCCATATTCATCCACATGTAATACGTTTGCAGCACGGGAAAGCGCGTCAGTTGCAAGCCCTTGGCGGCCAGCGCCGGTTTCAGGGCACCGTTTTCCAGCACCATGTCCGTCATCGATTCCGGCACTTGCTCCAGGTAATCGAATTCGCCTTTCAGGAAACCCAGCATGCGCGATTGATACTCCTCGACGATGCGCACTTCGATGCGCTCGACCAGCGGTAATTGCTTGCCTTCCAGCGCGCTGGCGATGGCGCGCGCGTCAAGTGGCAAGGCGGCCAGCGCCTTGGCCTCGGTATGGAACACGGTGGGACGGAAAGTCGGATTGGCCTGCAGCACGATCTTGTCGCTGCGCTTCCATTCCTTGACGAGGAACGGCCCCGTGCCCACGGGGTGATTACCGATCTGCCCTGCCGCCGGGTACGCTTCGGCCACTTCGCGCGCCACCACAGCTGTCGCCGGCATGGCCAGGTAAAACAGGAAGTTCGGATCGACGGCGTTGAGGCGGATGCGCAAGGTGTATTTGTCCAGCGCCTGCAAGCCGGCGATCGGCGTGTCGTAGCTGAATTTGGCTTTCAGGGCCGCATCACCCACCAGCTTGTCTTCCAACAAAAACAGCCACGGCGACTTCAGACCGGGGTCATACAGGCGCGTCAGGCTGTACACAAAATCCTGCGCCGTCACTTCGCGCGGCTGGCCCTTGAAAGCGGGATCGGGGGTGAAGTAAATACCGGGCTGCAGGTGAAAGGTATACGTGCGCCCGCCATCTTCCACGGTGGGCATGCCGCGCGCCGTATTGCCCTGCAGCTGCACCGGACGCGCCAGGTAGTCGTAGCGCAGCAAAGGGTCAAAAATGTTTTCCATCAAATTCAGGCTGGCCAGGTCCGACGCCACGGCCGGGTCCAGGCCCGTCTCGCTGGTGCTCAAAAACAAGTGCAAGGTTTTGTTCGCGCGGGCATCGGTGGCGGCATGCGCTGGCGCAGTGAAAAGCGTCAACAGGGCCAGGCCGGCGGCGCAGGCGGTTTTGCGGAAAAACATCATCAGTGATCCAGTGCAGACAAGGGTAACGAACAGCGATAAGCGACAGGCATCCCCCACACTACGCGGGCAAGCGACGGGGCGCCAATGAAAACAGGCTGCCAGCTTATAACTTTTTGGCATGCGATTGCTGCATTCTTTCATCAACTCGTATCGGGCTGCCCCTATACTTTGTTTGCAGACATTTTTCACCCCCGACACACAGAACTGATCGCATATGGCACTTAATTACATCTGGTCCGGCTTTTTCCTCGTTGGCTTCCTGGCCGCAGTGCTGCAGTGGCTGTTTCTCGGCGATACCGATATCTTCAAGCGCATCATCGATGGCACGTTCGAAACGGCACGCATGGGCGTGATGGATATCGCTCTGCCGCTGGCGGGTGTGATGACCTTGTGGCTGGGGATCATGAATATCGGCGAAAAGGCCGGCATCGTCGGCTGGCTGGCGAAAGTGATCGCGCCCTTCTTTTCGCGCATCTTTCCGGAAATTCCGAAAGACCACCCGGCCACGGGCCACATGGTGATGAATTTCTCGGCCAATCTGCTGGGCCTGGACAATGCCGCCACGCCGTTCGGTTTAAAAGCCATGGAAAGCCTGCAAACCCTGAACCCGAACAAGGAAGAGGCGACGAATGCGCAAATCATGTTTTTGGTGCTGCACACCTCGGGCCTGACCCTGATTCCGCTGGCCATCATGGCGCAGCGCTCCATCCTCGGCGCAGCCGATCCGTCCGACATCTTCATCCCCTGCATGATCGCCACCTATGTGGCCACCGTGGTCGGCATCATCACGGTATCCATCAAGCAACGCATCAACCTGCTCAACCGCGTCGTCCTGAGCTGGATGGGCGGCATGACGAGCGCCATCGTGGCCATGATCTGGTACTTCACGCAATACCTGACGAAACAGGAAATCGAGCTGGTCTCGAAAGTGGTCAGCAACCTGGTGTTGATCAGCGTCATTGCCATCTTCATCATCGGCGCCCTGCGCAAGAAGGTGAACGTGTATGACGCCTTCATCGAGGGGGCGAAAGGCGGCATCCAGACCTCGATTACCGTGATTCCCTATCTGGTCGGCATGCTGGTGGCCATCAGCGTGATCCGCAATGCGGGCGTGTTCAATTTCCTGATGAGTGGCATGAACTGGTTCTTTGCCAACCTGGGCATCAATACGGACTTCGTGCCGGCCTTGCCGACAGCCATGATGAAGCCGCTCAGCGGTTCCGGCTCGAAAGCCATGATGATCGACGCCATGAATACCTACGGCGTCGACTCGTTTGTCGGCCGCCTGGCCTGCGTCTTCCAGGGCTCGGCCGACACCACCTTCTATATCGTGGCCCTGTACTTCGGTTCCGTCGGCATCCGCAAGACACGCTATGCCATCACGGCCGGCCTCATCGCCGATTTCGCTGGCGTGGTCACGGCCGTCTTTGTTGCCTACGTCTTTTTCCACTAAGGAGCACCATGTTACGTCCTGTTCTGATGGCTGCGCTGTTGGCGGGTCTTGGCCTGTCGACTGCCCACGCGCAATTGCCCGAATCCGTCAGCCTGCTGCTGCGCAGCGCGAATATCCCCGAAGACGCCATGGGCGCCATCGTCTTGCGTGGCAACGCCACCGTGCTGTCGCACGGCGCCGAGCGCAGCATGCAGCCCGCTTCCACCATGAAGCTGGTGACGACGGCCGTGGGCCTGGAGCAACTGGGCCCCATCTTCCGCGGCCGCACGGAGTTGCGTACCAGCGCCGACGTCATCAATGGCGTACTGAAAGGCGACCTGATCCTGCGCGGCGGCGCCGACACGGATTTCAACGCGGACGTGCTGGCACACATGCTGCAAACCCTGCGTAACCAGGGCATCGTCAAAATCAAGGGCGATCTGATACTCGACCGCCAGCTGTTCCAGCCGGCCCGGCCCGATATCGGTATGCCGCCCTTCGATGAGTCGGCCGAGTTCCGCTACAACGTCATCCCCGACGCCTTGTTGCTGAACACCAATTTGCTCGATATCAACATGAACTCGACGGACCGGCAATTGAGTATCCTGATGCAGCCGGCGCTGGAGAATGTCAGCATCACCAGCGACATGAAGCTAATCAAAGGTAATTGCGCGCGATGGGAAGATGGCTGGCGCCCGCCGGAATACCGGCGCGATGCGGGCGGCAAGCTGCAGGTGATACTGCACGGCACCTTCCCACAAAATTGCAGCAAGGCCACCAGCATCAACGTGCTCGACCGCAACGATTATGCAGACCGCTTGTTCCGTGCCACCTGGAAACGCCTGGGCGGCACGATCACGGGCACGGTACGCGAAGCGCCATTTACTGGCTTGCCGCCGACGGCCGAGCCGGTCGGCACGCGCATGCTGGCCGACCATGTGGCGCGTGCCTTGCCGGAAGTGCTGCGCGATATCAACAAGACCTCCGACAACACCCTGGCCCGCACCTTGTTCCTGAGCCTGGGCAGCTTGCAGAGCGATGGCTGGCTGGGCAGCCGCCCCGTTGCCATGGCGGTGCCGGAAGATACGGCCAATCGGGCGCGACTGGTCATCCAGGAATGGTTCCAGCGGCACCATATCGACACCCAGGGCATGCTGATCGACAACGGTTCCGGCTTGTCGCGCACGGGACGCATTGCGCCAGCGCAAATGGCCGGCGTGCTACAAGCGATGCAGCAAAGCCCGTGGGCGCCGGAGTTCCAGTCCAGCCTGCCCATCGTGGCGCTGGACGGCACCATGCGCAAGCGCCTGCTGAACAGCCCGGCCGCCGCGCGCGCCCGCATCAAGACGGGCACATTAAAGAATGTGGTGGCCATCGCCGGCTACGTACCTGACGCCAACAACCAGTTGTGCGTGGTGGTCGCCATGATCAATAGCGACCTGGTGGGCAATGGCAATGGCCGCGCCGCCGTGGATGCGCTGATCGAGTGGGTCGCCAGGAGCGGCACCACGCCGGTGGTTGCCGCTCAATAAAAGGGATGCAAAGACAGGAAGGCGGCGCGCAGCGCTGCCTTTTTTTACCTGTACGCTGTAAAACCTGCGCTTTTATAGTGACAAACGCGCCAGACGAAAAAAAACCCGCCAATTGCTTGACGGGTTTTTCTCTAGGTGAAACAGCCGGGGGCTGTTTCATCAAATAACAAGCCTGACGATAACCTACTTTCACACTGGTTGCAGCACTATCATCGGCGCAAAGTTGTTTCACGGTCCTGTTCGGGATGGGAAGGGGTGGGACCAACTTGCTATGGTCATCAGGCATAACTTGTACTGGCATTTGTCCTCAGTAGAGCGACAAAGCCTGAATCTGGAAGAAGCAAAGATTAGGGTAATGAATTGTAGTATCAACAAACGCACAACGTTGTACCGTCTTATCCTCTGTACCTGCTAAGGTTATAGGGACAAGCCGTACGGGCAATTAGTACTGGTTAGCTTAATGCATTACTGCACTTCCACACCCAGCCTATCAACGTCCTGGTCTCGAACGACCCTTCAAAGAGCTCAAGGCTCTGGGAAATCTCATCTCAAGGCAAGTTTCCCGCTTAGATGCTTTCAGCGGTTATCTCTTCCGTATTTAGCTACCCGGCAATGCCACTGGCGTGACAACCGGTACACCAGAGATACGTCCACTCCGGTCCTCTCGTACTAGGAGCAGCCCCCTTCAAATTTCCAACGCCCACGGCAGATAGGGACCAAACTGTCTCACGACGTTTTAAACCCAGCTCACGTACCACTTTAAATGGCGAACAGCCATACCCTTGGGACCGGCTACAGCCCCAGGATGTGATGAGCCGACATCGAGGTGCCAAACTCCCCCGTCGATATGAACTCTTGGGAGGAATCAGCCTGTTATCCCCAGAGTACCTTTTATCCGTTGAGCGATGGCCCTTCCATACAGAACCACCGGATCACTATGTCCTACTTTCGTACCTGCTCGACTTGTCAGTCTCGCAGTTAAGCACGCTTATGCCATTGCACTATCAACACGATGTCCGACCGTATCTAGCGTACCTTCGAACTCCTCCGTTACACTTTAGGAGGAGACCGCCCCAGTCAAACTGCCTACCATGCACTGTCCCCGATCCGGATAACGGACCAAGGTTAGAACCTCAAACAAACCAGGGTGGTATTTCAAGGTTGGCTCCACGAGAACTAGCGTCCCCGCTTCAAAGCCTCCCACCTATCCTACACAGATTGGTTCAAAGTCCAATGCAAAGCTACAGTAAAGGTTCATGGGGTCTTTCCGTCTAGCCGCGGGTAGATTGCATCATCACAAACATTTCAACTTCGCTGAGTCTCGGGAGGAGACAGTGTGGCCATCGTTACGCCATTCGTGCAGGTCGGAACTTACCCGACAAGGAATTTCGCTACCTTAGGACCGTTATAGTTACGGCCGCCGTTTACTGGGACTTCAATCAAGAGCTTGCACCCCATCATTTAATCTTCCAGCACCGGGCAGGCGTCACACCCTATACGTCCACTTTCGTGTTTGCAGAGTGCTGTGTTTTTATTAAACAGTCGCAGCCACCAGTTTATTGCAACCCTTTCACCCTCATGGAGTAAACCATTCAAGCTACCGGGGCGTACCTTTTCCCGAAGTTACGGTACCAATTTGCCGAGTTCCTTCTCCCGAGTTCTCTCAAGCGCCTTAGAATACTCATCTCGCCCACCTGTGTCGGTTTGCGGTACGGTCTCGTATGACTGAAGCTTAGAGGCTTTTCTTGGAACCACTTCCGATTGCTTCATGCACAAGTGCACTCGTCTCAACCCCTTGAATTACGCACCCGGATTTGCCTAAGTGCCTTCTATGAGCCAAAAACCAACTATTCCAACAGTTGGACAACCTTCCGCGATCCGTCCCCCCATCGCATCATACGACGGTGCAGGAATATTAACCTGCTTCCCATCAGCTACGCATCTCTGCCTCGCCTTAGGGGCCGACTCACCCTGCTCCGATGAACGTTGAACAGGAAACCTTGGGCTTACGGCGTGGAGGCTTTTCACCCCCATTATCGCTACTCATGTCAGCATTCGCACTTCTGATACCTCCAGCATCCTTTACAAGACACCTTCGCAGGCTTACAGAACGCTCTCCTACCATATCCAATAAAGGATATCCGCAGCTTCGGTGACTGGCTTAGCCCCGTTACATCTTCCGCGCAGGACGACTCGATCAGTGAGCTATTACGCTTTCTTTAAATGATGGCTGCTTCTAAGCCAACATCCTGACTGTTTTAGCCTTCCCACTTCGTTTTCCACTTAGCCAATCTTTGGGACCTTAGCTGGCGGTCTGGGTTGTTTCCCTCTTGACGCCGGACGTTAGCACCCGACGTCTGTCTCCCAAGCTCGCACTCATCGGTATTCGGAGTTTGCAATGGTTTGGTAAGTCGCAATGACCCCCTAGCCATAACAGTGCTCTACCCCCGATGGTGATACTTGAGGCACTACCTAAATAGTTTTCGGAGAGAACCAGCTATTTCCAAGTTTGTTTAGCCTTTCACCCCTACCCACAGCTCATCCCCTAATTTTTCAACATTAGTGGGTTCGGACCTCCAGGGCGTGTTACCGCACCTTCATCCTGGCCATGAGTAGATCACTTGGTTTCGGGTCTACACCCAGCGACTGATCGCCCTATTCGGACTCGATTTCTCTACGGCTTCCCTATGCGGTTAACCTTGCCACTGAATGTAAGTCGCTGACCCATTATACAAAAGGTACGCAGTCACGGAACAAGTCCGCTCCTACTGTTTGTATGCACACGGTTTCAGGATCTATTTCACTCCCCTTCCGGGGTTCTTTTCGCCTTTCCCTCACGGTACTGGTTCACTATCGGTCGATTACGAGTATTTAGCCTTGGAGGATGGTCCCCCCATATTCAGACAGGATGTCACGTGTCCCGCCCTACTTGTCGTACGCTTAGTATCACCGGTCCAATTTCACATACGGGGCTATCACCCACTATGGCTCCTATTTCCAGAGGATTCTGTTATCGGTCCGACTATCACGTACAGGCTCTTCCCATTTCGCTCGCCGCTACTTTGGGAATCTCGGTTGATTTCTTTTCCTGCAGCTACTTAGATGTTTCAGTTCGCCGCGTTCGCCTTGCATACCTATGTATTCAGTATGCAATACCCTAAAAGGGTGGGTTGCCCCATTCGGAAATCTGCGGATCAAAGTGTGTTTGCTCACTCCCCGCAGCTTATCGCAAGCTACTACGTCCTTCATCGCCTGTAATCGCCAAGGCATCCACCATGTGCACTTATTCGCTTGTCCCTATAACGTTAGCCTCTCATCATTTGCATAATGAAAGAGCGCTACAGGGATAAGAAAGTACAACGTTGTTGCTTGTTTGTTGATACATACAATCATTACCCATCAAGTCGCCTCATGCATTGCTGCACACATAGACTTGATCAATAAATAATCTTTACTTCTTCCAGATTGTTAAAGAACGAAACAGCTTTGATCGCTAAAAGATCAAATCTAAACCCAGAGGCTTACATTTGTACTTTCGAGTAAAACGTGGTGGAGGATGACGGGATCGAACCGACGACCCCCTGCTTGCAAAGCAGGTGCTCTCCCAGCTGAGCTAATCCCCTGGGTATCTGTGTTACTGGTAGGTCTGGCTGGACTAGTGTCCACCTTACCCCCGGGTTTGTTTTTACTGGTAGGGCTGGTTGGACTCGAACCAACGACCCCCGCGTTATCAACACGGTGCTCTAACCAGCTGAGCTACAGCCCCAACGCGGAACTACTACGACTACTGTTTCTTCTTAATTAAACAGCCGATAAGTGTGAACATTTGATGCGTGAATCAGTTACCTGATTCGTGCAAACTCTAGAAAGGAGGTGATCCAGCCGCACCTTCCGATACGGCTACCTTGTTACGACTTCACCCCAGTCACGAATCCTACCGTGGTAAGCGCCCTCCTTACGGTTAAGCTACCTACTTCTGGTAAAACCCGCTCCCATGGTGTGACGGGCGGTGTGTACAAGACCCGGGAACGTATTCACCGCGACATGCTGATCCGCGATTACTAGCGATTCCAACTTCATGCAGTCGAGTTGCAGACTACAATCCGGACTACGATACACTTTCTGCGATTAGCTCCCCCTCGCGGGTTGGCGGCGCTCTGTATGTACCATTGTATGACGTGTGAAGCCCTACCCATAAGGGCCATGAGGACTTGACGTCATCCCCACCTTCCTCCGGTTTGTCACCGGCAGTCTCATTAGAGTGCCCTTTCGTAGCAACTAATGACAAGGGTTGCGCTCGTTGCGGGACTTAACCCAACATCTCACGACACGAGCTGACGACAGCCATGCAGCACCTGTGTACTGGTTCTCTTTCGAGCACTCCCTGATCTCTCAAGGATTCCAGCCATGTCAAGGGTAGGTAAGGTTTTTCGCGTTGCATCGAATTAATCCACATCATCCACCGCTTGTGCGGGTCCCCGTCAATTCCTTTGAGTTTTAATCTTGCGACCGTACTCCCCAGGCGGTCTACTTCACGCGTTAGCTGCGTTACCAAGTCAATTAAGACCCGACAACTAGTAGACATCGTTTAGGGCGTGGACTACCAGGGTATCTAATCCTGTTTGCTCCCCACGCTTTCGTGCATGAGCGTCAATCTTGACCCAGGGGGCTGCCTTCGCCATCGGTGTTCCTCCACATATCTACGCATTTCACTGCTACACGTGGAATTCTACCCCCCTCTGCCAGATTCTAGCCTTGCAGTCTCCAATGCAATTCCCAGGTTGAGCCCGGGGATTTCACATCAGACTTACAAAACCGCCTGCGCACGCTTTACGCCCAGTAATTCCGATTAACGCTTGCACCCTACGTATTACCGCGGCTGCTGGCACGTAGTTAGCCGGTGCTTATTCTTCAGGTACCGTCATTAGCAAGAGATATTAGCTCTCACCGTTTCTTCCCTGACAAAAGAGCTTTACAACCCGAAGGCCTTCTTCACTCACGCGGCATTGCTGGATCAGGCTTTCGCCCATTGTCCAAAATTCCCCACTGCTGCCTCCCGTAGGAGTCTGGACCGTGTCTCAGTTCCAGTGTGGCTGGTCGTCCTCTCAGACCAGCTACTGATCGATGCCTTGGTAGGCTTTTACCCTACCAACTAGCTAATCAGATATCGGCCGCTCCACGAGCATGAGGTCTTGCGATCCCCCACTTTCATCCTTAGATCGTATGCGGTATTAGCGTAACTTTCGCTACGTTATCCCCCACTCTAGGGTACGTTCCGATATATTACTCACCCGTTCGCCACTCGCCACCAGAGCAAGCTCCGTGCTGCCGTTCGACTTGCATGTGTAAGGCATGCCGCCAGCGTTCAATCTGAGCCAGGATCAAACTCTTCAGTTTAATCTCTGTTTAATGTCATTTCTGACAGGTCGGACAGTATCACTACCATCCAAATCTTTTGCATTACAAAAGATTTACTCACTCAAAAAACTGACAGGCTACTTCCGAAGAAGTATCCTATTTCATTATTTCTTGTGAACATTTGATATTTTAAGTTAGACGCCAATCCGAAGATTGACGCTGCACTTACATCAAATGCCCACACTTATCGACTGTTAATTGTTAAAGAACTGTATTCGGTGCTACTTTCGCGCTATCGACAAAGCGTTGTGTTTGTCAGCTGCGAAGAAGGAAGAGTATGAAGCATTTCGCTAAATCCGTCAACCTTCTTTTCTACTACCCAGCCCCTGAAGGCTGTCCCTTTTGTGCCGCAAACTAGTGCGTCTCATCGGGGAGGCGAACTATAGCAAAGCGGAGCGACAGAAGCAAGGCTTGCGTCAGAGATTTTTTATCGCCGCGCTGACCCAGTGAAAGCCCAACCGCTCCTGCTCCATGCGGATGCGCTGGCCCAATACGTCGTCTTGCAGTAGTTGAAACAAAGTGTGCTCTTCCGGCGTCAATCGGCTCAGCTTGCCGAGATGGCGTTTATGGGCTTCTTCACTGCCCCATAACGAGCGGTGCGCTTCCAGTGTCGGGATATCCATCAGTATCGAACCGGCATGCGGAAAAATGGTGCGCAGCCGGTCGAGAATGGCAAAACCATGCGTATCGATATCGCCCCAGTAAATGATTTGCTTGCAGTCCAGCCAGCGCACATCACACAGGCGCTCGACGCCATAGCCGCCACCAAAAATCACCATGCTGTGTGGCACGTCCGGGAAGGCCAGGCCGTTGATTTCGTTTTCGGTAATGAAGACCCGTTCAACCGCCGTCTGCAAGGCGGCAAACTGCGCCACCGGCACGCTCAGGTCCGACAGCCCGCCAAGATAGTGGCGTGCATCGAGCAGGCGAAAGCGTATCAGTGCGGGCTTGGCTAACAAGCCGTAGCGCGCTTCGAACTGGCGCGCACCGACCGCCTGCACATTGATCGCGCCCGGCGGCAAGACCTGGTCGAGCAACTCGGCCAGCAGACCCTTGCGTGCTTCGATGAATTTGCCATCGACACCGGCAATATCAAGTTCGCGCAGATACAGCTGCGAACGCGGATTGGCCACAAACCATTGCAGAACCGCCAGGATACGCGGCCAGTCGGCGGCGTTCTCCAGCACGCTCATCGGACGCCGCACCAAGTAGCCGGCCAGCACCGGAAAAGCCTGAAGGCTCAAGGCCGCCAATTGCTCGAAGCGGCGTTTTTCAGCACCCTTGCCGATCAGGCGCAAGGCATCGGCTTCATCGGCCAGCACGATTTTGTCGGGCAACTGGTTGCGGCCAAGCTGGCGATGATTGATTTCACGACGGGTGATCTCGTAGCCATAGCCCTTATGGCGCCGGCTGCCTTCTTCAAGCTGCCGTATCCAGTGCCGCACCGCATCGAACTGCGTGCCCAATTCGGCCGTACCCGGTTGGCGCACATTGAGCGTCAACGGAAACAGCGCTTCGCCGCCCTGCTGCGCCGCCAGCCAGCGGCCACTGTCCCACAGGCGCAGCAAGTGCGCCTGTATCATCGCCGGCGTGGTCCAGGCACTGTTGCTCACGATGATGGTGCCGCGCGCGTATCGCGCTCGGAGCGATATTGCTCGATGCTCAGGCAGCGCAGCATCGACTGCCGCCCCTCTTCGCTATGGACAAACCCCAGGCCCGCCACATAGGGTTCGATGATGTGGATTTTCTGTAGTGGCGTGACGATCAGCAATTGCAGATTCATACGCTTGAACAGTTCCAGCCCATAGCGCGCGGATTCATCCGAGCCGCGGCCAAACGCTTCGTCGATCACGACAAAACGGAAGGAGCGCGAGCGCACCACGCCCCATTCGAGGCCGAACTGGTATGCCAGGCTGGCGGCCAGCACGGTATAGGCCAGCTTTTCCTTCTGGCCGCCGGATTTGCCGCCCGCATCCGTGTAATGCTCATGCTCACGGTCGTCTTCACGCCAGCGCTCGGAGGCCGAAAACACAAACCAGTTGCGCACATCGGTCACCTTGCGCGTCCAGCGCTTGTCGACCTCGGCGCTGCCGCTACGGCCACGGAAACGCTCGATGATGGTTTTCACTTGCAGGAATTTGGCTTCCGAATATTCCTCGTCGCTCGACCCGGTCAGCGCGCCCTCGGTGCAGGCGCGCAAGTCGGCCTGGAAGTCGCGCAGGTCGGCGTCCAGGTTGGGCTCGGCTTCCAGCGCGATATAGCGGTTGGGGTTGTAATCGATGTCGTGCAGGGAGCGGTTGATGATATCGATGCGCTCGCGGATAGTCTCGCGCTCGCGCTTGAGCTGTGATTGAAAACCGGCAATTTCGCGGATCGTGTTTTCATTCAGCAGCTCCTTGAAGCGCTGCGCAAAGCGCGGCAAATCATCGGCCTGCAGCGCCGCCAGCATCTTGTCGAATTCACTGGCGGCATTGATACTGACATCGACTTCACGCGTATCGAGCGGCCAGGCCGTCACGTAATCGCTCATGGCATTGATGATACGGTCGCGCAAGCCGGCGATTTTCTTGCTGTCGGCATCAATCCGCGCCTGCAAGAACCCGCGCATGTCTTTTTCACGGTTGTCGCACGACTCCACCGTCAGCTTGTGTTCGCCCAGTACTTCAGGCTGCAACTGCAGCAGCAGAGGAAAATACAGCTCACGCGCGTGCACCGGCGTGGCGTCCAGCAACTGTGCGCAGTCGGCCAACTGGCGCCGCGCCTGATCCTGGCGTTCGCTGAGCTTGGCATGTTCAGTGGTGTGACGGCTGATGTCCTCATCCGTTTTGGCTTGTGCTTGCGTCAGCGCCTCAAGCTGGCTCTGCAGCTCTTGCAGCAAATCGGACGCCGCTTCCAGCGCCTCTTTTTCACGCAGCAGTTGTTCGATCGCCAGCAGCACCGGCTTCCACTCCAGATCACCGAAATGCTGGAACAACGCCAGTTGCTGCCACTGCCCCACGCGATCTTGATGCGTCTTGAATTCCAGTCCCAGTGCGCTGATGCGCGCAACGTGGGCAGTAATGCGCAACGACAAGTCACGTGCGTGCTTTTCCAGCGCCGCGATCTTGGCCTGGTTGGTCCAGCCCAGAACATAACGGGTGCGGTCTTGTAACTGATGACGGTCATCCTTTTCGTGCCGCTCGCCACCCGCCTTGATCTGGCCGTTGCGCGTGATGGCCAGTTTTTCGCGCTGGAATTGCTGCAGCGAGTCACAGCAGGCATAGTCGAAACGCCGCGCCAGTTCACTGGCGATCCAGGGATAAAACGCGGAATCGGGCTTGATCGACAGCTTGCGCACCAGTGAATCCGGATGCAGCGGCCGCGCTTCCGGCACGCTGACCGTGCGTACCCGAAAGTACACCAGGCGGGCGCCAAGATGGCTGCGGTCGACCCACGCCGCCACCGCCGCATAATGGGCTTCCGGCACCAGCAGCGCCAGGCCGAAATTGTGCAGCAGGCGTTCGGCCGCGCCCTCCCACTCGCCGGCATCATCGCGTACCTGGATCAGTTCGCCAACAAAGGGCAGCTCGTCACCATCGAGATCGAGCGCGCCACACAGCAAGTCGCGCAGTTTCAGCATCTGGCCTGGAATATTCGAGCGGCGCTGGCGTAACGATTCGAGTTCTCCTGTTAACTCCCCATGGCTGCTGCGCAATTCACGCAACGTCACGCCGGCCTCGGTCAGGCGGCTATTCGACTCGTCACGTTGCGCCACGCATTGCGCGTGGCCACTGTCGATGGCGCGCACATTAGCGCGAAAGCTTTCGTCATCGGTCGCACCCGGCAAGCCCAGCGCTTGCGCCAATTCATCATATTGCGCCGCGCGCCGCGTACGCTCATCCTTCAGCATTTGCTGGCGCGCAATCTCGGCGTCGATCTGCGCCAGGCGATTGCCGCCGTTGGCGGAAATAGCTACACGGATATCATCGCGGCGCACGCCGTGCTCACCGCGCAACTGTTGCAGCCGCTGCAGGCGCGCAGCCGTTTTTTCCAGCTCCAGCACCAGTTGTTCCAGACGGTTTTCAAGCAAGTCGCTTTTCAAGGCAGCAAACCATGGCCGCAGCGCTTCGCGGCAACCGCGCAATTGCTCATCTTGCTGCTGCAAGCTGGCATGGCGTGCGCAATCGCTTGTGAGCGGCAGCAATTGCTCGATTTGCTGTTTCGCCTTCAGTACCGCTTCGTGCGCCCGATGCAGATCATCGAAATGGGCGATCAGGGCGGCGATACGCTCCTCGACAGGAAATGCTTCCAGCATATGCTCGCGCACGAAGTCGGTCAGGTTGCCGACCGATTTCATCGATACCGTCTGGTGAAACAACTCCATCGCCTGTTCATTGCCGATGCCGAAGCGGCGGCGGAAATCGGCGCCATACGGTGGAAAGCTGTCGTGCAGGGTCACGCCCTTGCTGGCGCGCAGGCGCTTGCGCAACTGGTTGATATCGGTGCCGAAGCCGGCAAACTGGTCTGCGATCGACAAGGCACTGTCCGCCACCACATAAAAGCGCTCGGGCTGGCCGCGTGCATCCTTGAGCCAGAAGACCTGCGCCAGGGTCACTGTCTGATCGTAGCCCTCGTTATAAAAGACGCCAAGAATCACGGCATAAGTATTCTGGTCACGCAAGGCGACCGCGCGCGCCGTGTTGCCAGTGTCGCCGCGTTCCGATTTGTAGTGGCCGAGCACATACGTGCGCAAGCTGCGCTCATGCGCATCGGCGCCAGCGGCCTTGTTGTAGGAAATTTTTTGCGCGGGCACCAGCAAGGTGGTGATCGCGTCGACCAGCGTCGACTTGCCAGAACCGATGTCGCCGGTCAGCAGCAGATTATCGCCGCCCGGATGCAGTTTCCACACACGCGCATGGAAGGTACCCCAATTGAAGACTTCGAAGTGATGCAGGCGAAAGCCGGCGCGCTCCATGGCCGCCGGGTCGGCGAAATCAAGCTGGGGCATTCCACCGTCCTCATGGTCACGCGCCGTCATTGCGCCTCCTCCGACAGGCTCATGCCATGACCGGCGTAATCATTCAGGCGCTGCTCGAAATCGCTGAGCCATTGCGCATCGACAAATGCCTTCAAAATGCGCCGCACTTCAAATTGCTGATCCTGTCCACGCAAACGATACAGGAAGCCCAGTTCGACCACTTTGTTCAGATGCGTCTCCATACGGTCGAGCAAACGTGCTTCATTGGCGGTATCGGGCAGGAAAAGGCGCAATTGTTCGGTGATCTGCTCACGACTGACGATCAATCGCGTGTCACCGCCATTACTGTCAAACTCCGCCAGCTTTTTACGCAACAGCACCAGGATCAAACTGACCGGATAACTGAGCTGGCGGCGCGGCACCAGGCGCGGCAGTGCAACTTCCCCTTCCGACGTGGCGCGCTGGCGCAGATAGGCATAGCCCTCGGCTTCATCGAGGATCAGCTCCAGCCCGATGTGCTGGCAATAATCGCGCACGCGCGCTTGCAGCAGCAGCAGGGGCTGCCACAAGGCGACATCATTTTCCTGGTACAAGACGCCTTGCATCAAGGCGATCAGGATCTGGCTGTAATGTGTTTCGCTGGAAGAATTCATCATGCACTAAAAATAAGGAGAGGCACCGTGGCAATGCGCGCACGACCTTGTGCATCGGTCCAGTGTATCGTTTCTTCTTGCGTGTCGTCGATCACGCTGGGCAATTCCTGCGTCGCCAGGCTCAGATAAGTGGCCAGTTCCGCCAGGCCCTGCTCGAGCGGATACTCGGCGATCAATGCGGCGAGTGACACTTGTTTGCGCTCCTGTAGCGCACGCCGGATATTCGACGCCAGCTTCAGGCGATCGACATAGACCTGCTCGAACAAGGCATCCGACGGCACCGGTTCGGCCGCGTCATCGAGCACGCCCTGCAAGATGACGGGTTTGAATGGCGGCGTAAACAAAGTGCGGTCCATCGGTGCCAGCACATTCGGCGCTGCGGCGTCGATATCGATAAAGGCCGCATGCTCGACCACCGCGCGTGCATCGAGCGCCTTTTTTTCTATGTCACGTATCAACTGCATGATGCGGCGATTTTCCAGCCAGGCCTGATCGTCGAGATAGCGCCGCAGCTGTTCGGACAAGCGCGCTACCGTGCGCTGCGTCACTTCGCCAGCCTCCAGCCAGTCGTAATGAATTCGCAGCAAGCGGCCATCGGGCGCCAGTTCGCGTACCGGATCAAGCGCCATTACCGCATTCAGCAGCGCCGTCAATTCATCCTGGCGCGAGGGCGACATCAACAGATCCCAGAAGGCGCGAAAACTCTTGCCTTCATCGGAATCGGCGATCACATCGCGCTTGCCGAAAATCTCCTGCAGCAATTCACCCTTGCTACCCTCCCAGGTAGCGATGCGCTCCCGCACTGATCGGTCCAGGCTGCGAAAATTATGCTCTACAGCGCGAAAGTCGGACAACAGTTCGCGCGCCGTCGATGACATTTGCAGGAAGCGTTCGCGTATCTGCGTCGGTTCCATCATGTCGAGCCGGCCCTGGGCGATTTGCGCGATTTCCGCATCGATCGCCGCCTTGCGTTTTTGCAGCTCGGCGATACGGGTGCGGGGATTTAATTCCGTGCCGTCGATAATCTGACGCAGCAAATCGAATACCGTCATCAATCGCGATTCGGTACCGATGAATTGCCGTTGTCCCAGGCCAAGCAGCCATTCGATTGCCTGTTCGGTCGGCGACGTCAGATCATAGTGCGGTTCGTCCTGCCCGCTTGGATAATATTTGCGTAGCCAGCCCCGCTCATCGGAAGCCCAGTCGTCCAGATACGCTGTCGCGCTTTTGGGAAACAACACCTCGCCAGCCAGTTCGTGCAGATGATACAGATGATCGTCCAGATGCGATGCCAGTTGCTGGCGCGCGATGGTACGGATATTGGGCGCAATAAAATGATGGTGCAGAAAACTGGCGATCATCGGTGCATGATCGGCGGCGAGCAAACGCCAGGCCGGATGGTTGCGGCGCTGGGTAGAAAGTTGTTGATAGTCCATCTGTATGCGTTTTAGGGGCTATTGCGCACTGTAGCACCGATCAATGGCACAACTCATGATAAATCTCTAAACGTAAAAAAACCCCCACCGGATCACCGATGGGGGTTTTTTCGAATAACAAGCCTGACGATAACCTACTTTCACACTGGTTGCAGCACTATCATCGGCGCAAAGTTGTTTCACGGTCCTGTTCGGGATGGGAAGGGGTGGGACCAACTTGCTATGGCCATCAGGCATAACTTGTACTGGCATTTGTCCTCAGTAGAGCGACAAAGCCTGAATCTGGAAGAAGCAAAGATTAGGGTAATGAATTGTAGTATCAACAAACGCACAACGTTGTACCGTCTTATCCTCTGTACCTGCTAAGGTTATAGGGACAAGCCGTACGGGCAATTAGTACTGGTTAGCTTAATGCATTACTGCACTTCCACACCCAGCCTATCAACGTCCTGGTCTCGAACGACCCTTCAAAGAGCTCAAGGCTCTGGGAAATCTCATCTCAAGGCAAGTTTCCCGCTTAGATGCTTTCAGCGGTTATCTCTTCCGTATTTAGCTACCCGGCAATGCCACTGGCGTGACAACCGGTACACCAGAGATACGTCCACTCCGGTCCTCTCGTACTAGGAGCAGCCCCCTTCAAATTTCCAACGCCCACGGCAGATAGGGACCAAACTGTCTCACGACGTTTTAAACCCAGCTCACGTACCACTTTAAATGGCGAACAGCCATACCCTTGGGACCGGCTACAGCCCCAGGATGTGATGAGCCGACATCGAGGTGCCAAACTCCCCCGTCGATATGAACTCTTGGGAGGAATCAGCCTGTTATCCCCAGAGTACCTTTTATCCGTTGAGCGATGGCCCTTCCATACAGAACCACCGGATCACTATGTCCTACTTTCGTACCTGCTCGACTTGTCAGTCTCGCAGTTAAGCACGCTTATGCCATTGCACTATCAACACGATGTCCGACCGTATCTAGCGTACCTTCGAACTCCTCCGTTACACTTTAGGAGGAGACCGCCCCAGTCAAACTGCCTACCATGCACTGTCCCCGATCCGGATAACGGACCAAGGTTAGAACCTCAAACAAACCAGGGTGGTATTTCAAGGTTGGCTCCACGAGAACTAGCGTCCCCGCTTCAAAGCCTCCCACCTATCCTACACAGATTGGTTCAAAGTCCAATGCAAAGCTACAGTAAAGGTTCATGGGGTCTTTCCGTCTAGCCGCGGGTAGATTGCATCATCACAAACATTTCAACTTCGCTGAGTCTCGGGAGGAGACAGTGTGGCCATCGTTACGCCATTCGTGCAGGTCGGAACTTACCCGACAAGGAATTTCGCTACCTTAGGACCGTTATAGTTACGGCCGCCGTTTACTGGGACTTCAATCAAGAGCTTGCACCCCATCATTTAATCTTCCAGCACCGGGCAGGCGTCACACCCTATACGTCCACTTTCGTGTTTGCAGAGTGCTGTGTTTTTATTAAACAGTCGCAGCCACCAGTTTATTGCAACCCTTTCACCCTTCTGGAGTAAACCAGTCAAGCTACCGGGGCGTACCTTTTCCCGAAGTTACGGTACCAATTTGCCGAGTTCCTTCTCCCGAGTTCTCTCAAGCGCCTTAGAATACTCATCTCGCCCACCTGTGTCGGTTTGCGGTACGGTCTCGTATGACTGAAGCTTAGAGGCTTTTCTTGGAACCACTTCCGATTGCTTCGTGCACAAGTGCACTCGTCTCAACCCCTTGAATTGCGCACCCGGATTTGCCTAAGTGCCTTCTATGAGCCAAAAACCAACTATTCCAACAGTTGGACAACCTTCCGCGATCCGTCCCCCATCGCATCATACGACGGTGCAGGAATATTAACCTGCTTCCCATCAGCTACGCATCTCTGCCTCGCCTTAGGGGCCGACTCACCCTGCTCCGATGAACGTTGAACAGGAAACCTTGGGCTTACGGCGTGGAGGCTTTTCACCCCCATTATCGCTACTCATGTCAGCATTCGCACTTCTGATACCTCCAGCATCCTTTACAAGACACCTTCGCAGGCTTACAGAACGCTCTCCTACCATATATATCTGTGATAAATCACAGAACAATATCCGCAGCTTCGGTGACTGGCTTAGCCCCGTTACATCTTCCGCGCAGGACGACTCGATCAGTGAGCTATTACGCTTTCTTTAAATGATGGCTGCTTCTAAGCCAACATCCTGACTGTTTTAGCCTTCCCACTTCGTTTTCCACTTAGCCAATCTTTGGGACCTTAGCTGGCGGTCTGGGTTGTTTCCCTCTTGACGCCGGACGTTAGCACCCGACGTCTGTCTCCCAAGCTCGCACTCATCGGTATTCGGAGTTTGCAATGGTTTGGTAAGTCGCAATGACCCCCTAGCCATAACAGTGCTCTACCCCCGATGGTGATACTTGAGGCACTACCTAAATAGTTTTCGGAGAGAACCAGCTATTTCCAAGTTTGTTTAGCCTTTCACCCCTACCCACAGCTCATCCCCTAATTTTTCAACATTAGTGGGTTCGGACCTCCAGGGCGTGTTACCGCACCTTCATCCTGGCCATGAGTAGATCACTTGGTTTCGGGTCTACACCCAGCGACTGATCGCCCTATTCGGACTCGATTTCTCTACGGCTTCCCTATGCGGTTAACCTTGCCACTGAATGTAAGTCGCTGACCCATTATACAAAAGGTACGCAGTCACGGAACAAGTCCGCTCCTACTGTTTGTATGCACACGGTTTCAGGATCTATTTCACTCCCCTTCCGGGGTTCTTTTCGCCTTTCCCTCACGGTACTGGTTCACTATCGGTCGATTACGAGTATTTAGCCTTGGAGGATGGTCCCCCCATATTCAGACAGGATGTCACGTGTCCCGCCCTACTTGTCGTACGCTTAGTATCACCGGTCCAATTTCACATACGGGGCTATCACCCACTATGGCTCCTATTTCCAGAGGATTCTGTTATCGGTCCGACTATCACGTACAGGCTCTTCCCATTTCGCTCGCCGCTACTTTGGGAATCTCGGTTGATTTCTTTTCCTGCAGCTACTTAGATGTTTCAGTTCGCCGCGTTCGCCTTGCATACCTATGTATTCAGTATGCAATACCCTAAAAGGGTGGGTTGCCCCATTCGGAAATCTGCGGATCAAAGTGTGTTTGCTCACTCCCCGCAGCTTATCGCAAGCTACTACGTCCTTCATCGCCTGTAATCGCCAAGGCATCCACCATGTGCACTTATTCGCTTGTCCCTATAACGTTAGCCTCTCATCATTTACATGATGAAAGAGCGCTACAGGGATAAGAAAGTACAACGTTGTTGCTTGTTTGTTGATACATACAATCATTACCCATCGATTTGCTTTTTACGGCAAACCAATCAATAAATAATCTTTACTTCTTCCAGATTGTTAAAGAACGAAACAGCTTTGATCGCTAAAAGATCAAACCTAAACCACAGTCTTGTTGACTGGCTTACGTTTGCACTTTCTAGTAAAACTTTGGTGGAGGATGACGGGATCGAACCGACGACCCCCTGCTTGCAAAGCAGGTGCTCTCCCAGCTGAGCTAATCCCCCTGGGTATCTGTGTTACTGGTAGGTCTGGCTGGACTAGTGTCCACCTTACCCCCGGGTTTGTTTTTACTGGTAGGGCTGGTTGGACTCGAACCAACGACCCCCGCGTTATCAACACGGTGCTCTAACCAGCTGAGCTACAGCCCCAACGCGGAACTACTACGACTACTGTTTCTTCTTAATTAAACAGCCGATAAGTGTGAACATTTGATGCGTGAATCATTACTGATTCGTGCAAACTCTAGAAAGGAGGTGATCCAGCCGCACCTTCCGATACGGCTACCTTGTTACGACTTCACCCCAGTCACGAATCCTACCGTGGTAAGCGCCCTCCTTACGGTTAAGCTACCTACTTCTGGTAAAACCCGCTCCCATGGTGTGACGGGCGGTGTGTACAAGACCCGGGAACGTATTCACCGCGACATGCTGATCCGCGATTACTAGCGATTCCAACTTCATGCAGTCGAGTTGCAGACTACAATCCGGACTACGATACACTTTCTGCGATTAGCTCCCCCTCGCGGGTTGGCGGCGCTCTGTATGTACCATTGTATGACGTGTGAAGCCCTACCCATAAGGGCCATGAGGACTTGACGTCATCCCCACCTTCCTCCGGTTTGTCACCGGCAGTCTCATTAGAGTGCCCTTTCGTAGCAACTAATGACAAGGGTTGCGCTCGTTGCGGGACTTAACCCAACATCTCACGACACGAGCTGACGACAGCCATGCAGCACCTGTGTACTGGTTCTCTTTCGAGCACTCCCTGATCTCTCAAGGATTCCAGCCATGTCAAGGGTAGGTAAGGTTTTTCGCGTTGCATCGAATTAATCCACATCATCCACCGCTTGTGCGGGTCCCCGTCAATTCCTTTGAGTTTTAATCTTGCGACCGTACTCCCCAGGCGGTCTACTTCACGCGTTAGCTGCGTTACCAAGTCAATTAAGACCCGACAACTAGTAGACATCGTTTAGGGCGTGGACTACCAGGGTATCTAATCCTGTTTGCTCCCCACGCTTTCGTGCATGAGCGTCAATCTTGACCCAGGGGGCTGCCTTCGCCATCGGTGTTCCTCCACATATCTACGCATTTCACTGCTACACGTGGAATTCTACCCCCTCTGCCAGATTCTAGCCTTGCAGTCTCCAATGCAATTCCCAGGTTGAGCCCGGGGATTTCACATCAGACTTACAAAACCGCCTGCGCACGCTTTACGCCCAGTAATTCCGATTAACGCTTGCACCCTACGTATTACCGCGGCTGCTGGCACGTAGTTAGCCGGTGCTTATTCTTCAGGTACCGTCATTAGCAAAAGATATTAGCTTTCACCGTTTCTTCCCTGACAAAAGAGCTTTACAACCCGAAGGCCTTCTTCACTCACGCGGCATTGCTGGATCAGGCTTTCGCCCATTGTCCAAAATTCCCCACTGCTGCCTCCCGTAGGAGTCTGGACCGTGTCTCAGTTCCAGTGTGGCTGGTCGTCCTCTCAGACCAGCTACTGATCGATGCCTTGGTAGGCTTTTACCCTACCAACTAGCTAATCAGATATCGGCCGCTCCACGAGCATGAGGTCTTGCGATCCCCCACTTTCATCCTTAGATCGTATGCGGTATTAGCGTAACTTTCGCTACGTTATCCCCCACTCTAGGGTACGTTCCGATATATTACTCACCCGTTCGCCACTCGCCACCAGAGCAAGCTCCGTGCTGCCGTTCGACTTGCATGTGTAAGGCATGCCGCCAGCGTTCAATCTGAGCCAGGATCAAACTCTTCAGTTTAATCTCTGTTACTTTGCCATTTTATTGGCACCGTCTTGCGACGGGTCGCTCACTCAAAAAACTGACAGGCCACTACTTGCGTAGCGCCTATTTCATTATTTCTTGTGAACATTTGATATTTTAAGTTAGACGCCAATCCGAAGATTGACGCTGCACTTACATCAAATGCCCACACTTATCGACTGTTAATTGTTAAAGAACTGTATTCGGTGCTACTTTCGCGCTATCGACAAAGCGTTGTGTTTGTCAGCTGCGAAGAAGGAAGAGTATGAAGCATTTCACTACATCCGTCAACTCCTTCTTTTCCTGCCCATCGCCGTTTCCGGTGATCCTCAAGTGCCGCATTTGACTGCGTCTCATTGGGGAGGCGAACTATAGCAAAGCGCCCCGCCAGTAGCAAGGCTTTTCCGGGGTATTTGCGGCCAACTGCTACAATTTCGCCCCCTCAGCGCAAATTCGCGTCCCACCATAGAAGATTCACCATGAAACAACAAGCTCAAGGATCAGGCCTGACCCTGAAACGAGCTGGCTTTACCACTGGCTTCGGCGTGCTCGCCGCCACCCTCGGTTCCGCAGTCGGTCTCGGCAATATCTGGAAATTCCCCTATCTGACGGGCGCGAATGGCGGCGCCGGCTTCCTGCTCATCTATTTACTCGCCACCTTATTAGTAGGCCTGCCCGTGATGATCGCGGAAATTACCCTGGGCCGCCGCGCCAAGGTCAACCCGATCTCCACCATGGAACAACTGGCACCGAAGGGCAAACCCTGGTGGCTGGTCGGCGTGATCGGCATGATCGCCGCCTTTCTGATCGTCGCGTTTTACTCGGAAGTGGTGGGCTGGGTGTTTGCGTATATCGCCAAAGCCATCGACGGCTCCATCCTCAGCAGCGACAAGCTGGTGACGGAAGCGGCCTTCGCCTCCCTGATCAGCAATCCCCTGCAATCGCTGTTCTGGCAATGGGGCGTGCTGCTGTTTATCGGCGGCATATTGATGCTGGGCGTGACCAAGGGCATCGAAGCGATCGCCAAGAAACTCATGCCGCTGCTGTTCCTGCTGCTGCTACTGCTCTGTGCGGTCAGCCTGTCGCTCGATAAAGCAGGTGAAGGCCTGGCCTTTTTGTTTCGTCCTGATTTTTCAAAGCTGACGGCTTCCGTCGTGCTGACGGCCATGGGCCTGGCTTTCTTTAAATTGTCCGTCGGCATGGGCACGATGATGACCTATGGCAGCTATTTCCGCGACGACCAGAATATCCCTGTCACCACCTTGCGCGTAATGGCGGCCGACCTCGGCGTATCGATGCTGGCCGGCATCGCCATCTTCCCCGCCGTGTTCACGTTTGGTTTCGCCCCCAGCGCGGGACCGTCGCTGGTGTTCATCACGATTCCGGCCGTGTTCTCGCAAATCCCGATGGGACAAGCGCTGATGGTGGTGTTCTTTATCCTGGCCGCCGTGGCCGCCACGGGCGCGATGCTGTCGCTGATGGAAGTACCGGTGGTGATTTTCCATGAGCGCTTCGGCTGGACGCGCACCAAGGCTACCGTGGTGACCATGCTGCTGCTTGCCGTGCTCGGTTCCGTATGCGCGCTGAGCAACAGCACCCTGGCGGACCTCAAGCTGTTTAATTTGAATATGTTTGACCTGTTCGACTTCGTCTCATCGAATATCTTCCTGCCCGTGGGCGGCATCGCGATTGCCTTGTTTACAGGCTGGGCCTGGGGCAAACAGCATTTCATCGAGGCGATCAGCAATCACGGCCAGTTGCAGAATCAAACTCTGGCGTATGTGCTGCTGTTCCTGCTGCGCTTTGTCTCGCCTGTATTGATCCTGATCGTGATGCTGAAGGGATTACAGGTCTTCTGATCAGAGTACCCGGGTGTAGGTCTGGCGCACCAGTACCCGGTCGCCGCAATCGAAATGCCACCATTCGCTGTTGATGCCGAAGAAACCCGCCTGGAACATGGCTTCGCGCAACAATCGGCGATGCGCCACGTGTTTCTCGGTAATTTCTCCCTTTTCCAACAAGGACAGCTCCAGCGCCGGGTGTGAGCGTTCACTCAAGTCGTCAAATCCCGTGCCCATGTCCAGTTCCTGCCCATCCGGTCCCACGATGGTGATGTCGAGCGCCATACCAAATGAGTGAATCGAGCCGCGCGACGGTTCGGCGATGTAGCCGAGCAACTCCGTGCCCTGCAGCGCATCCCACAATTGCTGCTGGACCCGCTGCGGGCGCAGGGCATCGAGCACCAATAAATGATGATCGGGGCGATGCGCGGCCAACCAAGCCACGGCCTGTTCCAGCGCAGCGGCCGCATCGCGGTGCAGCCAGGCGCAATCAATGGGACTGTATAAGTCGCGGCCGACGAAATTGTCGGGCGTGGCATAGCGCAAGTCGACGGCGATGCCGGCGATGCTATTCAAATGCCGAAATTGCGGATCGCTGCCGACCGCTTCCAATTGCAAAATTGCAACAGACATCAGACTCCTCTTTCCAGACACTGACGCGCCGCCACGCCGATGCTGTCGGCCAGGCGCCGCGCGCCATGCGACAGCGGCGAGTGGCTCGCCGTCAATAAATACAGTTGAATCGGTATCGTGGGTGCCCAGGGACGGCGCTGCAAGCGCTCGGGCGAGCCGGAGGCGGCCGTAAACGGGTCGACCACGGCCATGCCGGCGCCCGCTTCCACCAGGGAACGGGCAATTTGATAGGTTTGCACCACGGTACTAAAGACGGGGTGGATATCCTGCGCCTCGCAGGCGGCAACCACCAGTTCGCCCAGCGGATCGTTGTCCGCATGGCCGATCAGCTCGCCATTCAGGCCATGCGCCGTCAAGGGCGTGCCGCAGTCGGCCGCATGCCAGGTGCCAGCCGGCGCGATCACCGTCATGACACCCTGCGCGATCGGTTCGGCCACGATGCCCGGATGGCGCGGGTCTTGCAGCGACACGGCCAAGTCCGCTTCACCGAGGCGCAGGGTATTGACGATCTCGCCCGTGTGGTGGGTAGCCAGCTGGCAACGCGTGTGGGGAAAGTCGCGCCGCCACTGCGTCATGGCAAACGGCAAGACACTGATGGCGAGCGTCGGCGTGGAAACCAAACGGATAGTTTCCACCGCATGGCCCTTCAGGCTGGCCGCCAGGCGGCGGATGCCCAATAGATCGCGGTTGAGCTTTTCCGTCTCGACAAACAAACGGTGCGCCTCGGGCTTCGGGTACAGCTTGCCCCGCACGCGCTCGAAAAGCGGCATGCCCAGTTGCAACTCGCAATGCTGCAAGACCTTGGTCACGGCCGGTTGCGAGATATGCAGCACCTGGGCGGCGCCGCTGATGGTGCCGACTTGCATGATGGCGTGAAACACTTCGATATGACGCAGCCGCATGAGCTATTCCTTTACCTTGCCGTGGCCACCTGGGCCGTCAACGTTCAGCATATAAGAAAAAGTCATGGGCTGGAACGGCTATGCTACTTTGCTACAACAGCAGGTGTTGCAACCGCTGGGGCGGCGTCGTCAGCACTTCCAGCAGGGCCGCCGTTTCGCCATCGGGCGTGCCGTCAAACAAGGTGTTGCGGTATTTCATCTGGAAGGCGATCAGCACATTGCGCGTCGCTTCATCGAAGATGCCCGTATTCGGCGTCGCATAACCGTGCTGGGCCAGCTTTTTCTGGAACCAGACGGCGTCCGGCACTTGGCTCTCAAACATGAGGCGCTGCGCGGCCACACGGTTCGCGTCCGGCCAGACGATCAGGCCCGCATCGGCCAGCTGGCGCCATGGGAACAGGGGGCCCGGATCCTGCTTGCGCTGCGGGGCGATCTCGTTATGGCCGAGGATGTTTTCCGGTGCGATGTTGTAGCGGGCCTGGATATCTTTCAGCAGCGGAATCAGCTCATCGATCTGTGCCTGCGGAAACGGATACCAGAGGCGGCCTTCCGGCGTGTCCTTGTAACCGGGGTTGACGATCTCGATGCCGATCGAGCTGACATTCAACTGTGTATAAGTCTTCCAGTTACTCACACCCGCGTGATTGGCCTGGCGCGACTCGTCGACCAGCACGTAAAACTTCGGCTTGTCCGTGTCGGTCAGCAAATAATGGCTGCTGACGACCTGTTCCGTCAGGATCTTGATCGAGCGGGGCAAGTCGCTGACCGTGTAATGGATGACGATGAATTTCACGCGCGGGCTCTGGCTGCGCGCCGTCAAACTGTGGTCGAGGTGCGGCGCGGGCGTGCTACAGGCGGAGAGCAGAGCCACCAGCAGGGCGAGAGCGATTTTTTTCATGAAAGATCCGTGTTCGGGTTAATAAATTGTTCAGTTCTTGCTGGCTGCCCTGGCTGCCAGCTTGGCCGCAGCCTCATGCGAACGGGCAACTTTTTGCTCCATCATCAACGATACCGGCAAAGCGGCGCGCATGGCAACTGCAATGGCCGGGTGCAACTGCGCCGCGCGGCCCGCCAGCACCACGGGACGGGGACCGTAGCGCGCCGTCAGGGCCAGCGCCAGGCGCGCCAGTTCCTGTCCCGCGCGCTGCAAGATGTCCAGCGCCAGCGGGTCGGCATCCGCACTGGCGGCCACGGCCAGCGCCAGCCGGCCGATGGCGCCCCGGTCCTGTCCATACATGAAGGCGCGCGACAGCGACCAGTCGCTACCGCCGATATGCGCAAACACGGCTTCGGCCATGGGCGAGCTTTGCCAGCTGCCGGGCGCCTCGTCTTCGCGGCGCCAGATGTGGCGCAAGGCTTCACGGGCGATCCAGTAGCCGCCGCCGCCATCGTCGAGCAGCACGCCGCGCCCGCCCGCGCGGTGAAACACGCCATCCGCATCGATCCAGGCGGCAATCGAGCCCGTGCCAGCGTAGACCAGATAACCTTCGCCCGGTTCAAAACTGTCGCGATAGGCAATGTCGATATCGTTGCCCACGCTGACATCAGCGGCGTCCAGCGCCAGCAAAGTGGCCAGCGTTTGCGCCAGCACAGCATCGTCGCCGCCAAAACCCGTCAAGCCCGCCACCACGGCACGCGGCTGGCCAACGGCCAGCACGGCATGGCACAGCCCGGTGAACGTGGCGTGCACGGCCGCGCGGCCCGCAGCGCTGCTCATTTGCAAGGCAGACAAGCCTTCCACGGCGCCGTCGGCCACGATGACGCCGTCAACGGTGGCCAGGGCCCAGCGCGTCTGCGTGCCGCCCGCGTCGATGCCCAGGCCCAGCACGGGCACCGCATTATTGGCTGTAGGGAAGGAAATCATGGCAAGAGTGTAAAGCCAAGCTGGGCTTGCAGGCATGAAAGCTTGCGCATGTTTCATGCCTGCAGGTTATGGACTACCGTTGAACGGTCAACAATTACTTGGCGGCGGCCGTAAACGGTGCGCGCACGGTGACGCGGGGGCTTTCATTGCCGAGGCGGTCCACGGCGCTGACCACCACCGCGTTGACTTTACCAATGGCATCGTCGACCAGGGTCAGCTCGCCCTGCACGCCCGTGACCACCGTGAAGCGCCAGTCTTCGCCGTAACGGGCCCAGACGGCGTACTGCGCCACGGCTTTGCCGCCACCCGCCGTCAATTTGACGTTCAGGCTGGTGGAATCGCGGCGCAAGGCAAGCACCGGCGTACCCGGTGCTTCCTTGCCCAGCCATGGCGTGGCGGGAATCAGGGCAGGGCTTTGATACACGGTCGCTTTGAGTTGCTCGCTGACACCCTTGCGATTCTGCATCAGGGGCACCATGCTGAAATGCACTTGGCCATTCGCGCCGGGGCGCGTGCGCGTCACTTCGATCTGCTTGATGATCTCTTGCGGCGTGAAGGATTTGGCGGAATTGTCGATCCGGCTTGTATATAAACCTGGCCACACGTGGCGGCCATACGGATTTTGCGCCAGCCAGTAGTCGAGCAGCACGCCAAACGCTTGCGGCGCCTGCGCCACGGGCCAGTACAGCTGCGGCGACAGGTAGTCGAGCCAGCCCTTGGCCAGCCACAGTTCCGCATCCGCATACAATTTATCGTACTGGCTGAAGCCGACGATGCCGGCAGGGCGGCGGTCGGGACGGCCGATACCGAACGGGCTGATACCGAAGCGCACCCAGCTCTTTTCGCGGTGGATGCCTGTATACAAGGATTCGATCAGCTGGTTGACGTTCTGGCGGCGCCAGGAAGGGCGGTCCAGTTGGCCACCGGCCAGCAGATATTGCTGCCAGGAAGGCTCATCGGGGAACGGCAGTTCGCGCTTGGCGCCGCCATTGCCCGCGTCCAGCGCGGCGGTTTCCGCACCGGCACCGGCGCCAGGCGCGTCGATCGGATATGGATAAAAGTAATCGTCGATGTGCACGCCATCGATATCGTAGCGGCGCACCACGTCGAGCACCACGTCCGTCGTGTGTTTTGAGGCGGCGGCGTCGCCCGGGTCCATCCACAGGTAGCGGCCGTATTGCTTGACGGACGCCGGGTTGGTGGACGCAAAACTGTCGCGCGCCAGCGGCGACTTGGCCGTCGCGTGACGGGCCCGGTACGGGTTGAACCAGGCGTGCAATTCCAGGCCGCGCGCATGCGCCTGGGCTACCCAGAAGGCCAGCGGATCATACATGGGCAATGGCGGCTGGCCTTGCTTGCCGGTCAGGTATTCCGACCATGGCTCCAGCTGCGACGGGTAAATCGTATCGGCGCTAGGGCGCACTTGCAACACAATCGCGTTCAGATTCAAGGACTTGGCGCGGTCGAGGATGGCGATCGCCTCGGCTTGCTGCTTGGCCACCGGCAAATTGCTGCGGCTGGGCCAGTCGATATTGGCGACCGTCGAGACCCAGGCGGCGCGGAACTCGCGCGGCGCCGGCGGCGGCACTTCGCCCGTGATGTGCTGCACGGGCGGCACAGCCGGCAAGCCCGCGTCGCCCGGCGTCACTGCGGAGGGCATTTTGGTGCTGGTACAGCTGCTGAGCAATGTGGCGGTGGCCAGCGCGGCCAGCACGCCAGCCGTGGCGCCCAGGCGTTTTTTCAAAGTAGACAACAAAACAATTCCTTGCAGTGGTGAAGCGCAGGTGTATCGGTGCGGGCATTTTACTGTGCGCCCGCCATCCTTGCGGGCGCACGGTTCAAAAGAGTCAGGCCTCGGCCTTCTTGCCGAATTCGGGATCGATCTTGACCAGCGCGGCCATGATGAAGGCAGGAATGGTGGCGATGCAGACCCAGATGAAGAAGTGCTGGTAACCAAGCATTTGCTGTATCCAGCCGCTGGCCATGCCCGGCAGCATCATGCCCAGGGCCATGAAACCCGTGCAAATGGCGTAATGGGCCGTTTTATGCGCGCCATCGGACACCATGATCATGTACAACATGTAGGACGCGAAACCGAAGCCATAGCCAAATTGCTCCAACGCAATGCCACCGGCGACCACATAGATGCTGCTGGGCAATGCGCTGGCCAGGTAAACGAAGACCACGTCGGGCAAGTGCACGGACAGCACCATGATCCACAAACAGCGTTTCAAGCCGAAGCGGGAAATGATGAATCCGCCCAGCAAGCCGCCGAGGGTCAGGGCGATCACGCCGATGGTGCCGTAGACCAGGCCTACCTGTTCCGTGCTGAGGCCCAGGCCGCCCTTGGCGACGGGGTCGAGCAGGAAGGGCGCGGCCAATTTGAGCAGTTGCGCTTCGCCGAGGCGGAACAGCAGCAAAAAGCCCAGGATGACGAGAATATCCTTCTTCTTGAAGAAGGCGGCAAAGGTGGCGACGAATTCCTGCAACGGGGAAATACCAGCGTCCTGGATGCTGGGACGGTCATCCTTGGGTTTCGGCAAGACAAAATAGTGATACAGGAACAGGGCGATGAACAGGCCTGCCAGAATCGCGAACACGACCGACCAGGCCAGCTGCACATTACCCGTCGCATGCGTCAGATAGCCGGCAAGAAACACCAGGCCACCCTGGCCCGCGATCATCGCCAGGCGGTAAAAGGTGCTGCGCACGCCGACGAAGGCCGCCTGCTGGTGCTCTTCCAGGCCCAGCATATAAAAGCCATCGGCGGCGATGTCATGCGTGGCGGAACTGAAAGCCATCAGCCAGAAGATGGCCAGGCTGATCTGGAAAAAATGCGGCAAGGACGTCGTCAGGGCCACCAGCGCCAGCGCGGCGCCGATCACCAGCTGCAAGCCGACGATCCAGAAACGCTTGGTGCGGTACATGTCGATGAAGGGCGACCACAGGGGCTTGATGACCCATGGCAAGTACAGCCAGCTCGTATACAGGGCGATATCCGTATTGGAAAAACCGTAGTTCTTGTACATGATCACGGACAAGGTCATGACCACTACATAGGGGATGCCCTGGCCGAAATACAGGGAAGGGATCCACAGCCACGGCTTGTTCGTGCGCGCCGCAGCGGTTTGTTTCACTAGCTCCATACATCCTTCTTGGTCTCCCAGACAGAAGAATGCCGTGCCATCGAATCACGCCGCCAGTGCCGCCCGCACACTGCCGTCCGCGCCGGCCAACAATGCCTGTGCCTGGTTTGTGTTGATTTTTTTGATCAAGGCAACAATCGCCACCTTGACGTGATAGTGGCATTGCTCCAGCACGGCCCTGGCCTGCATTTCGCTGGCGCCCGTGGCATGCATGGTCAGACGCACCGCCCGCCAGATCAGCTTGGCATTGGTCGGCTTCAAGTCTACCATCAAGTTTCCGTAAGTTTTGTGCAAACCCACCATCAGGGCGCTGGAAATCGTGTTCAGGGTGATTTTTTGCGCCGTGCCCGCTTTCAGACGCGTGCTGCCGGAAATGACTTCCGTGCCCGTGTCGAGCACGATGCCGCATTGCGCCTCGTGCGCCACGGGGGCATCCACGTTGTTGGCGATGCCGATCGTCAAGGCGCCTGCCGTGCGCGCGGCCAGCAGCGCGCCCAGCACGTACGGCGTGGCGCCGGAGGCGGCCAGCAGGATCACCACATCGTTGACCTGTGGCTGCAAGGCCAGCAAATCCCGCTCTCCTTGCTGTACATCATCTTCCGCCCCTTCGACGGCCGCAAACATGGCGCCAGCGCCACCGGCCAGGATGGCGACAGCCCGCTCGGGTGGCCAGGAAAACGTGGGAGTCAATTCAACGCTGTCGAGCACGCCCAGGCGTCCCGAGGTGCCGGCCCCCACATACAGCAAGCGTCCGCCGGCCGCGATGCGGGGCAGGGCGGCCGTGATGGCGGCAGCAATGTCGGGCGAGGCCAGCCGCACGGCTTCGACGGCCCAGAACTGGTCATCGACCAGCGCCGCCACCAGTTGCTCCACGGGATACAGATCCAGATCCGGATGCCGCCGGCTCGGGGTTTCAGTTTTCAACATGATTTCAGAACATAGTTGAACGTGAAACCAGTTTAATACCGATGTGCAAGATCAGCCATGAAAGCTTGGCGGATGGACATAACGGGAGTTTATGGGTGCAAGCGGATCTGGCAGCAGCCTTGTTACGGTGCGCGGCGCATTTCCGCCACAAAATCGTAATGGTCGCTGCGGCAATACGAATGCGTGAGCTCCACCGCTTCGCCCGACTCCAGGTAGGCGATGCGCGTGATGAACAGCACGGCCTGGCCATCGGGGATGCCCAGTTGCTTGGCCAGCACGTCCGTCGCATTCATGGCGCGGATGTGCTGCAAGGCGCGCACGGGGGCCTTCTTGATGCTGCTCAAGTATTCATACAGCGAATCGCCCATGGCGGCCGGGTCCGGCACCACGCTGAAGGGCAGCACGCTCACTTCATACGCCATCACCACATCGTCGGCCAGGCGCAGGCGCTCCAGGCGCGCCACTTTTGTATTCTGCGCCAGGCCCAGGCTCAGCTGTTCATCGCTGCTGGCGATGACGACTTCGCGCTTGAGCCAGCGCGAGCCGGGGCGGTAGCCGCGCTGCTGCAGCTGCTCGGAAAAGCTCGACAAGTTCGACAGCGGCTGCTCGATGCGCGGAGCAATATAGTTGCCCGAACCACGGCGGCGCACGACGAGGCCTTGCTCAACGAGCTGGTCGATGGCCTTGCGGGCAGTCACGCGCGATACGTCAAGCAGTTCGGACAGGGTACGTTCGGAGGGCAGGGCCTGGTCTACCTGGTAGCGGCCGTTGCGTACGTCATCGCTCAGCTTGCGGGCGATCTGCATATATAAAGGCGAATTGTCATTTAAATCGACCTTGAGTTCTACGCTGGTCTGGCTCATACAGTTCTCCTTGTCCTCCTAGTGTAATAGCGATGGCGCTTGCGCGTAGCCCGTCCACCCATGAATATATGGAAAATGACCATAAATAACGGTTATACACTTAAAAAAACAATGTTTTACCGTGGGTATAGCTTTGCATTATAGATAAATAAGCAATTTTCATTGGCGTAGTCAACCGTCGCACCCTATGCTGGCAAGGCCTCCATTCACCATGACACAGGGAAAGCATGATCAACAAAATGACGGGTTTGCTGGGCTTGCTGCTGCTGGGCACGACCTGGACTGCACTGGCCACCCCGCCCGGCAGCGGCACTGAGCCACGCGTGCCACACGCACAGCAGCGCGCGCTCGATGCGGCGCTGTCGGCCATCGTCGATGACCCGGCCCATCCGCTGGCCAGCCTGTCCGTGCTGGCCATTCGCCATGGCAAGGTGTCGTATCAGCAGCAATTTGGCTATCGGCACATCGGCGCCACGCCGGCCGACAGCTTGCCGGTGACGCCGGCCACGCTGTTTCGCATCGCCTCGGTATCGAAGATGATGACCACTGTGGGCCTGATGCGGCTGGTCGAGCAGGGCAAGCTGAGCCTGGACCAGGACGTGGGCATCTATCTGGGCTTTTCCCTGCGCAACCCGCATTTCCCCCAGCAAGCACTGACCCTGCGCAGCCTGCTCAGCCACACTTCCTCGCTGCGCGATGCGGGCGGCTATGCCTGGGGCCCCGAACGCAGCTTGCGCGACGTGTTTACAGCCGGTGGCGACGCGATGTGGGATACGGCTGCGGCGCCCGGCAGTTACTTTACATATTCCAACCTGAACTGGGGCGTGATCGGCACCGTGATGGAAAAGGTCACGGGCGAGCGCTTCGACTTGCTGATGCGGCGTTTGCTGCTCGATCCCCTCGATGTGCGCGGCGGCTACAATCCGGCGGCATTTTCCAAGGAAGAGCTGGCGAACACGGCCACCCTGTACCGCAAGCGCACGCTGGAGACGGAACAGTGGCGGCCGCACGGCCCCTGGATCGCCCAGGCCGATGATGTTTACCAGCGCCCGCCAGCCGGCATCGAACGTTACGTGATCGGCAGCAACGCCACCGTCTTCAGTCCCACGGGCGGCTTGCGCATCTCCGCCGCTGACTTGGGCAAGATCATGCAAATGCTGCTCGACGGTGGCCGCCATCAGGGCAAGCAGCTATTGCAGCCAGCCAGCATCGCCTTGATGTTTGCCCGGCAATGGCAGTTGGCGCCTGATGGAGGCAATGGCAACAGCGAACAGGGCCTGTACCGCGCCTGGGGTCTGGGCAACCAGCAGTTCGATGCACTGGCTGGGCGGGGCAATGGCCTGGTTGAGGGGGCCAGTTTCACGGCCGTGGGCCACCTGGGCGACGCGTATGGCCTCGTCTCCGCCTTTGTGCTCGATTTCAAGAACAAGAATGGCATGGTGATGCTGGTGGGCGGCACGGGCAGCGATCCCGCGCAATATCCGGGCACGTATTCCGCCATGGGGCGCAGCGAGGAATTGATACTCACCACCTTATACCGTGGTGCGATTGACAAGCATGAATAATTTGCACTGAAATAGTGCATTCCTGAAAGTTATGGCTGCACCATGATGTTTCATTGGCTCCCTGAACGGCCAGCCTCTAAGCTCTTCCCGAATGCTCCCGCACCATGGGAGCGCAACGCAGCGAGGCAACATGCAGCAACACGTCATCATCATCGGCGGCGGCGTCGTCGGCCTGACATCGGCCTGGTGGCTGGCCGAGGCCGGCTACAAGGTCACCTTACTCGAACGCAATGAACAGGTGGCGATCGCCGCCAGCTACCGCAATGGCGGCCAGCTCAGCTATCGCTATGTGGCGCCGCTGGCGGACGCGGGCGTCCCCTTCAAGGCCCTGCAATGGCTGCTGCAGAAAGATGGCCCGCTGCGCTTCCGGCCCGAGGCCGACTGGCGCCAGTGGCGCTGGATGGCCAGTTTCTTGCGTAATTGCAATGCTGCCAGCAATGCCCGCACGACTGCCAAGCTGCTGCAGCTGGGTGAACTGAGCCGCGCCGGCATGGCGCAGCTGGAACTGACGGTGCCGCCCGAGGCGTATGCCTGGCGCGATGCAGGCAAACTCATCGTCTACCGCTCGCCCGCCATCTTTCAGCGGGCCGTGGCGCGGCCCGAATCGGAAGAGGCGCGCCTCGTCTTGTCCCCGCTTGAAGCGGTGCAGCGCGAACCGGCGCTGGCCGCCTTGCAAGGCTCCCTGGCGGGCGGCATCTTTACCGAGGGCGAGGCGGTGGCCGATTGCCACGCCTTTTGCCTGACCCTGGAAACACGCCTGCTGCAGCACCCGAATTGTTCGCTCATATTAAAAGGCGAGGCGCGCCGCCTCGTCACGCGCAATGGCAGGATCACGGGCGTCGACACCAGCCTGGGCCTGTTGCAGGCAGATCACTATGTGCTGGCGGCCGGCATCCAGAGCCGCGACCTGGCCGCCACGGCGGGCGTCTACCTGCCGCTGTACCCGCTGAAAGGCTACAGCCTGACGGCGCCCATCCGCGCGCAAGACCGGGCACCCGAGATCAGCATCACGGATTTTGAGCGCAAGGTGCTGTATGCGCGCATTGGCAGCGACCTGCGCGTGGCCGCCATGGTCGACATGGTGGGCGCCGACAACAGCATCGATTGGGACCGCATCGCCGGCCTGACACGGCTGGCGCGCGAAGCCATGCCGCACGGCGCCGATTACGACCAGGCCACGGCCTGGGCCGGCCTGCGCCCCGCCACGCCGAACAGCGCGCCGCTGGTGGGCGCCAGCAAAGTTGGCAATCTGTGGCTCAACGTGGGCCATGGCCCGCTGGGCTTTACCTTTGCCGCCGGCACGGCGCGCATCCTCGCCGATCTCATGGCCGGCAAGGCGCCGCCGTTCGCGCTGGACTTCCTCAGCCCGAAAAAGTAGCCGGCCAAGGCGGCGCGCACGCGCCGCTGCCGATATGGCGGATAATTGCGGAACTTTCCTGTTCCCTCTTTTCTGTTCCATATCGCTACCGCATGCCCACACCCTCGACATCTGCCGCCTGCCCCTGTGGCGGCGCCTCCTACGCCAGCTGCTGCGGCCCGTATATCGCGGGCGACGCCTTGCCGCCCACGGCTGCATCCCTGATGCGTTCGCGCTACACGGCGTTCACCTTGCGCGACGAGCCCTACCTGCGCGCCACCTGGCACGCCAGCACCCGTCCCGTCGACGCTTTATTTGCCGAAGAAGAAAAAGTCCACTGGCTGGGACTTGAGGTAAAATCTGCTTTACGTTTACGTCAACGTAAAGCAGTATCAGCAGATCAAGCCGAAGAGATACACCGCGACAGCGTCGAATTCGTGGCCCGCTACAAGGTCAACGGCCGCGCGCACCGCCTGCATGAAGTGAGCCGCTTCGTGCGCGAGGCGGGCGAGGGCGGTGGTGCCCTGCGATGGTTTTATCTCGACGGCAGTTTTCCCGAATAGCGCGACCCGAGAGACCGGGCGATCATAAAAAGGAACCGCAATGCCGCACATCGAAAGCAAACTCAATCCGCGCAGTGAAGATTTCAAGGCCAATGCCGCAGCCATGCAAGCCATCGTCGACGATTTGCGCGACAAAGTGGAAAAGATCGCGGCCGGCGGCGGCGAGGCGGCAGCCGCCAAGCACCTGGCGCGCGGAAAACTGCTGCCGCGCGACCGCGTGCAGATGCTGCTCGATCCCGGCACGCCCTTCCTCGAGTTTTCCCAGATGGCGGCCTACGCCATGTACCAGGACGCCAAGGGCGCCGATGCGGCGCCTTCCGCCGGCATCATCACCGGCATCGGCCGCGTCTCCGGCCAGGAATGCGTCATCGTGTGTAACGACGCGACCGTCAAGGGCGGCACGTATTACCCGATGACGGTGAAAAAGCATTTGCGCGCCCAGGAAATCGCCGACCAGAACAACCTGCCGTGCATCTACCTGGTCGATTCGGGCGGCGCCAACCTGCCGAACCAGGACGACGTCTTCCCCGACCGCGACCATTTCGGCCGCATCTTCTACAACCAGGCGAATTTGTCGGCCAAGGGCATCCCGCAAATCGCCGTGGTGATGGGTTCTTGCACGGCGGGCGGCGCCTACGTGCCTGCCATGAGCGACGAATCGATCATCGTCAAGGAGCAGGGCACGATTTTCCTCGGCGGCCCGCCGCTGGTCAAAGCAGCGACGGGAGAAGTGGTGACGGCCGAAGACCTCGGTGGCGGCGACGTGCACACGCGCTTGTCCGGCGTGGTCGATCATCTGGCGCAGAACGACTTGCACGCGCTGTCGCTGGCGCGCACCATCGTCTCGAACCTGAACCGTAAAAAACCGCAGCAGATGCCGCTGCGCGCATCCGTGGAACCGACATACCCGACGCAGGAACTGTATGGCGTGATCCCCGTCGATACGCGCAAACCGTTCGATGTGAGGGAAGTGATCGCGCGCATCGTCGACGGCAGCGATTTCGACGAATTCAAGGCGCGCTACGGCACCACCCTGATCTGCGGCTTTGCGCACATCTATGGCGTCAAAGTGGGCATCATCGCCAACAACGGCATTTTGTTCTCCGAATCGGCGCTGAAAGGCACGCATTTCATCGAATTGTGCTGCCAGCGCAAGATCCCGCTCGTCTTCCTGCAAAATATCACCGGCTTCATGGTGGGCCGCAAGTACGAAAACGAGGGCATCGCCCGCAATGGCGCCAAGATGGTGACCGCTGTCGCCACGGCGGCCGTACCGAAATTCACCGTCATCATCGGCGGCAGCTTCGGCGCCGGCAACTACGGCATGTGCGGCCGCGCGTTCTCTCCCCGTTTCATGTGGATGTGGCCGAATGCGCGCATTTCCGTCATGGGCGGCGACCAGGCCGCGTCCGTGCTGGCGACCGTCAAGCGCGACGGCATCGAAGGCAAGGGAGGCGCATGGAGCGCGGACGAGGAAGCGGCATTCAAGCAGCCGATCAAGGATCAATACGAACATCAGGGCCACCCATACTATGCCACCGCGCGCCTGTGGGACGACGGCGTGATCGACCCGGCCGACACCCGCATGGTGCTGGGCCTGGGCCTGTCGGCCGCCTTGAACGCTGAAATCCCGGACACGAAGTTCGGCGTATTCCGCATGTAAGCGGCACCCTGGGAGAAGAGAATGGAATTTGAAACCTTAAAGCTGGTCATCGAGGGCAATGTCGCCACCGTGACCCTGAACCGCCCGGACGTGCGCAACGCCTTCAACGAGACGACGATCGCCGAACTGGCGCGCGCCTTCGAGGGGCTGGGACGCAGCGAGATGGTGCGCGCCATCGTGCTGGCAGCGAATGGCGCGGCCTTTTGCGCCGGTGCGGACCTCAACTGGATGAAGAAGATGGCAGGCTACACGCATGCCGAAAACCAGGCCGACGCACTGCAGCTGGCGCAGATGCTGCGCACGATTTACCTGTGTCCGAAACCCGTGGTGGCGAAGATCCAGGGCGACTGCTATGCGGGCGGCATGGGCCTCGTCGCCGCATGCGATATCATTCTGGTTGCGGAAGACGTGCATTTCTGCCTGAGCGAAGTGCGGCTGGGACTGATCCCGGCCACTATTTCACCGTATGTCATCAAGGCCATGGGCGAAAACGCGGCACGCCGCTATTTCCTGACCGCCGAGCGATTCTCTGCACAGGAAGCGCTGCGCATCGGCTTTGCCCACGAGGTAGTCGAGGCAAGCGCGCTGGACGCGAAAACCTTTGACGTGCTCAAGGCGCTGACGGGCAACAGCCCGCACGCCGTGGCGCAAGCGAAAACGCTGGTGCGCGAGATCGCCGGCCAGCCGGTCGATGACGCGCTGCTGGCGGACACCGCCGAGCGCATCGCACAGATCCGCGCCTCGGAGCAGGGACGCGAAGGCGTGCAATCGTTCCTCGACAAGCGCAAGCCGAGTTGGCTCATGGGCTAGTTAATAGTCCAAAGCTCATGGACTAAGAATATCATTGGAGCAGTTTTGAAAGCAGAAAAACAATCGGGCTGGGTCGAACGCAGTCTGCGCAGCGTGTGGCACCCTTGCACACAGATGCAGCATCACGCATCGGCTAACGACGCGGTACCGCTCATCCCCGTCAGCCATGGCCGCGGCGCCTGGCTGTATGACCACGAAGGCCGACGCTACCTGGACGCCATCAGCTCCTGGTGGGTGAACCTGTTCGGCCACGCCAATGCGCGCATCAATGCGGAACTCAAGGACCAGTTGGACCGGCTGGAACACGCCATGCTGGCCGGGTTCACGCATGCACCGGTGGTCGAACTGTCGGAAAAGCTGTCGGCATTGACCGGCGGCGTGCTTGGCCACAGCTTTTACGCGTCCGATGGGGCCTCCGCCGTGGAAATCGCCCTGAAAATGAGCTTTCACGCCTGGCGCAACAACGGCAAAAGTGAAAAGCAGGAATTCGTCTGCCTGAAGGGCAGCTACCACGGCGAAACCATCGGCGCGCTGGCCGTGACCGACGTGGCCCTGTTCAAGGATGCCTACGGCCCTCTGCTGCGCGCCACGCAGACGGTGATGTCACCCGACTTCCGCCAGGCCGCTGAAAACGAAACGGCGCAGGACGTGGCGCGCCGCGCCGCCTTTGAGGTGGAACAGCTGTTCCAGCAGAAGGCAGACAAGATCGCCGCCATCATCATCGAGCCGCTGGTGCAATGCGCCACCGGCATGGCCATGCACGACCCCTTGTACCTGTCACTGGTGCGCGCCCTGTGCGACCGTTATCAAGTCCATTTGATCCTCGATGAAATCGCCGTCGGCTGCGGCCGCACGGGCACTTTCTTTGCGTGCGAACAGGCCGGCATCTGGCCCGACTTCGTGTGTCTGTCGAAGGGAATCAGCGGCGGCTATTTGCCCCTGTCCCTGGTGATGACGCGTGAAGACATCTACCAAGCGTTCTACAGCACCGACGTGCGCCGCGGCTTTTTGCACTCGCACTCGTACACGGGCAACCCGCTGGCGTGCCGCGCGGCGCTGGCGACCCTGTCGATTTTCGAGGAAGACGATGTGCTGGTGACCAACCGGGTGCGCGCCGCCAAAATCACGCGCGCCCTGGCGCCGCTGGCGCAGCACGAGCGCGTAAAACACTTCCGCCAGCAGGGCATGATCTGGGCGTTTGACGCCGTCGATGCGGCGCCCGATTTTTCGCGCCGCTTCTTCAGCACGGCGCTGGAACACGAACTCCTGATGCGCCCCATCGGTTCCACCGTCTACCTGATGCCACCGTATATCCTCGACGACGCAGAAATCGCGGGCCTGGGCCAGCAAACGCTGGCCGTCTTCAACAAAGTGATCGGAGCCTGAGATGGAGCTGATCACGCGATTACAACAGCAGCTGCAAGGGCTGGAAGAGCGCAGCCTGATCCGCCGCCGCCGCACCGTCGACACGCCGTGCGCGCCGCGCCTGACGGTCGACGGGCGCGACATGCTGGCCTTTTGCAGCAATGACTACCTGGGCCTGGCGTCGCATCCACGCATCGTGGCGGCGCTGAAAGAGGGCGCCGACCTGTATGGCGCCGGCAGCGGCGCTTCGCACCTGATCAGTGGCCACAGCCGCGCCCACGCGCAGCTGGAAGAACGGCTGGCCGCTTTCGTCGGCGCCAACCTGGAACAGGCGCGCGCGCTGTATTTTTGCACGGGCTACATGGCTAATTTAGCTGTGCTCACGGCCCTGGCGGCGGGCGATGCGGACACGGAGATTTTTTCGGAAGCGCTGAACCACGCCTCGCTGATCGACGGCACGCGCCTGGCCCGCGTCAAGACGCGCGTGTATCCGCATGCGGACCTGGCTGCCTTGGCGGCCCTGCTGGCGGACAGCAAAGCCAAAACCAAAATCGTTGTCACCGACAGCATCTTCAGCATGGATGGCGACCTGGCGCCGCTGCCCGCGCTGCTGGCCCTGTGCGAGCAGTACGGCGCCTGGCTGGTGGTCGACGACGCGCACGGCTTCGGCGCGCTGGGCGACAACGGCCGCGGCGCGCTCGAACACTTCAGCCTGCAGTCGCCGCACCTGGTGTATGTGGGTACCTTGGGCAAATCGGCCGGCGTGGGCGGCGCCTTTGTTTGCGCGCATGAAGCCGTGATCGAAACGCTGATCCAGAAGGCGCGCCCCTACATCTTCACCACGGCGGCCGCGCCGGCGCTGGCGCATGCGCTCTTGGCCAGCCTGGACATCATCGCCGGAGAGGAAGGAAAACAACGCCGGATGCACCTGGCGGCGCTGGTGGCGCAATGGAACGAGGGCTTGCAGCTGCAGCGCTGGCAAGCCTTGCCGTCGCTGTCCGCCATCCAGCCCGTCATCATCGGCGAAAATGCAGACATGCTGGCCGTCGCCGCCCAACTCTACCAGCAAGGACTGTGGGTCGGCGCCATCCGCCCGCCCACCGTGCCAGCGGGGTCGGCGCGCCTGCGCGTGACCCTGTCGGCCGGCCACACGGCGCAGGAAGTGGCGCAATTGATCAACGCAGTCAACACCCTGGAAAGGACACGCCATGAGCCTTGATGACCCTATCGTGGCCGCAGTAATGGCGGACCTGGTGCCGGCCGTGCAGCCGGCACCGGTCACTGCCGGCCTGCCGTCGCGCTTTGCCTGTTTCGTCACCGGTACCGACACGGAAATCGGCAAGACTTTGACCTCGTCGGCCCTGCTGCATGCGCTGGTCGCGCGCGGCGTGCGTGCCTGCGGCATGAAGCCGGTGGCCGCCGGCGCCGAGATGCGCGACGGCGAACTGCATAATGAAGACGCCGACAGCCTGATCGCCGCCGGCAACGTCACCATGCTGCGCAACCTGACCACGCCCTACATGCTGAAGGAAGCAGCGGCGCCGCATATCGCCGCCGCGCTTGAAGGCGTCAGCATCGAGTCCGTGCCGATCCTGGCCGCTTACCTGGAAATCGCTGCCGCCTCGGACGCCGTCGTGGTCGAAGGCGTGGGCGGTTTCCGCGTGCCGCTCTCAATCGGTTTTGATTCGGCCGACCTGGCGCAGCAGCTCGATTTACCGGTGATCCTGGTGGTCGGCATGCGTCTGGGTTGCATCAGCCAGGCCTTGCTGACGCTGGAAGCGATCGAAGCGCGCGGCCTGACGGTGATCGGCTGGGTGGCCAACACCCTGGAAGTGGAAATGCGCTTCCTCGACGAAAATATCGATGCGCTGATCGAGCGCATCCCGGCGCCGCTGCTGGGCAAGCTGCCGCGCCTGGCGCAGCCCAGCGCGCAAGCGGCGGCGGCGTATCTCGATTTCACCGGCTTGCCCAACTGGCCGGCGCAGCATCCCAACACTTAAACGTATCCAAAAATAGAAGCGAAGGAATCACATGTCTCACGTCCAAGAAGCAGCAAAAACCGTCGAATTGCACCGCCCTGCGGCGCGCATCACCGTGCCGGAAGCGGCCACCTGGCCTGTCGCCGATGTACTGGCCCTGTTCGACCTGCCATTCAATGACCTGATGTTCAAGGCCCAGCAAACGCACCGCATCAATTTCCCCGATGGCGACGTGGAACTGGCGACCCTGTTATCGATCAAGACGGGCGGATGCGAGGAAGACTGCGGCTACTGCCCGCAGGCGGCCCGCTACGACACGGGCGTGGAAGCGAAAAAAATCCTCGACATCGACACGGTGCTCGACGCGGCCCGCCAGGCGAAAGCCAACGGCGCCACGCGCTTCTGCATGGGCGCCGCCTGGCGCAGCCCGAAAGAGCGCGACATGGAAAAAGTCGAAGAGATGGTGACCAAGGTGAAGGCGCTGGGCCTGGAAACCTGCGCTACTTTGGGCATGCTGGAAGAGGGACAAGCGGACCGCCTGAAAAACGCGGGCCTGGACTTCTACAACCATAACCTCGACACGGCGCCCGAGTTCTACGACAACGTCATCTCCACGCGCGAATACCAGGACCGCCTCGATACCCTGGGCCGCGTGCGCGAAGCGGGCTTGAAAGTGTGCTGCGGCGGCATCGTCGGCATGGGCGAAACGCGCTTGCAACGCGCGGGCCTGATCGCCCAACTGGCCAATTTGAATCCGTATCCGGAATCGGTGCCCGTCAACCATTTGGTGCAGGTGGAAGGCACGCCCTTGTTCGGCCTGGAAGCGCTGGACCCGTTCGAATTCGTGCGCACGATTGCCGTGGCCCGCATCACCATGCCGAAAGCGCGCGTACGTTTGTCGGCGGGCCGCCGCCAGATGGGCGAAGCCGTGCAAGCCATGTGCTTCCTGGCTGGCGCCAATTCGATCTTCTACGGCGACAAGCTGCTCACCACCGACAATCCGGAAGCGGAAGACGACCGCACCCTGCTGGGGAAACTGGGCTTGCAGACGCGCGGCGCCATGCTGGACTCGGTGCAGAAAGAGAAGTGCGGCTGCTGATGACAGCCTTGTCGGGTTACGCCGTGCCGGCTAACCCGACCTACGAATACCGCCTCACCAATGCGTAGGTCGGCTTAGCGCAAAGCGCGTAAGCCGACACGCCAGCACACAACGTCCATGACAAGAGACAGCTGCCCCTTTTTGAGAGAATAGAGAGAGACCATGTTCACTAAAATCCTGATCGCCAACCGCGGCGAAATCGCTTGCCGTGTCGCCGCCACCGCCCGCCGCATGGGCATCCACACCGTCGCCGTGTATTCGGAAGCGGACGCCAACGCCAAGCACGTCGCCGTGTGCGACGAAGCCGTCTTGATCGGCCCCGCGCCGGCCAAGGAAAGCTATCTGTGCGGCGACAAGATCATCGCCGTGGCGCTGGCGACAGGTGCGCAGGCGATCCACCCCGGCTACGGCTTTTTGTCCGAAAACGCCGATTTCGCCGACGCCTGCGCTAATGCAGGCCTGGTCTTCATCGGCCCGCCGGCGTCCGCCATGCGCGCCATGGGCTCGAAATCGGCCGCCAAGTCGCTGATGGAAAAGGCGAATGTGCCGCTGGTGCCCGGCTACCACGGCGAGGAACAGGATGCGGACTTTTTGCACACGCAGGCCGACAAGATCGGCTACCCGGTATTGCTAAAGGCGTCCGCTGGCGGCGGCGGCAAGGGCATGCGCGTCATCGAGCACTCCGCCGACTTCAAGGCTGCGCTGGCCTCGTGCAAGCGCGAAGCGATCAGCTCTTTCGGCGACGACAAGGTGCTGGCCGAGAAATACCTGTCGCGTCCGCGGCATATCGAAATCCAGGTGTTTGCCGACACGCTCGGTAACTGCATCTACCTGTTCGAGCGCGATTGCTCGGTGCAGCGCCGCCATCAAAAGGTGCTGGAAGAAGCGCCGGCGCCGGGCATGCCAGCGGAGCGCCGCGCCGCCATGGGCGAAGCGGCCGTCGCCGCCGCCAAGGCCGTCGGTTACGTGGGCGCCGGCACGGTCGAATTCATCGCCAACCAGGATGGCTCGTTCTACTTCATGGAGATGAACACGCGCCTGCAGGTGGAGCATCCCGTGACGGAAATGATCACCGGCACCGACCTGGTGGAATGGCAGTTGCGCGTCGCCTTTGGCGAACCGCTGCCGAAAAAACAGAGCGAACTGACGATCCACGGCCATGCCATCGAGGCGCGCATCTATGCGGAAAATCCGGAAAAGGGCTTCCTGCCGTCGATCGGTACCCTGCGCCACATGCAGTCGCCGCAAGCCGTGACGTTCGAACTGGGTGGCACGCTGGTGCCGGCCGCCGTGCGCATCGATTCGGGCGTGCGCGAAGGCGACGCCATCTCTCCCTTCTACGACCCGATGATCGCCAAGCTGATCGTCTGGGGCGCGGACCGCCGCGAGGCGCTGGCGCGCATGGCGCAGGCGCTGGCCGAGTACCAGATCGTGGGCCTGGCCAGCAATATCGCCTTCTTGAAACGCCTGGTCGAAGGCCAGGCATTTGCCAGCGCCGATCTCGACACGGGTTTGATTGAACGCAATCAAGCGTCGCTGTTTCCCGCTCTGCAGGCGGCGCCTGACACGGCCCTGGCGCTGGCGTCCGTCGCCCTGCTGCTGGAAGAGAAAACGGCCGCCGAAGCTCAGTCAAGCAACAGCGCCGACCCGTGGGGTAATGCCCTGGGCTGGCGCTTGAACAGCACCCTGGGACGCAGCCTGGCGTTTGCCGATGAATTCGCGCTGGCCGGCGACAGCAAAGCCTATGCCGCGCGCATCGCCTATAAAACCGATGGCTGGCTGTTCAACGGCCAGCCCCTGACCTTGACGGCGCGCACAGGCAACGAGCTGCACATCAAGCTGGGCGAGCGTGCCGTGCATGGCACGGTGCTGCGCGACGGCGAGCAGTTCCACGTATTCACCAATGGCTTGCACCATACCTTGCATTACAGCGACCCGATGGCGCATGCGGGTGAAGTGGAAGCGGAAGGCGGCCGCTTGACGGCGCCCATGCCGGGCAAGGTCGTCGCCGTGCTGGTGAACAAGGGCCAGGACGTCAAAAAGGGCGAGCCGTTGGTCATCATGGAAGCGATGAAGATGGAGCACACGATCGCCGCGCCGCACGACGGCCTGGTGGAAGACGTGCTGTACGCCGTCGGCGACCAGGTGGCCGACGGCGCGCCGCTGCTGGCCTTCAAGGCGGCGGCATAGAGACTGCGACGATGCGCATCCTTTTACAACGTTCGGATGGCAAGGAAGCGGCGTGGATCGCCGATTTTAAAACCTTGCTGCCCGAAGCCGAGATTGTTTTCTGGCGCGAAGGCGAAGCGGTTGAACCATGCGACTACGCCGTCGTGTGGCAGCCGCCCGCCGCCATGCTGCCGGAACTGGGCTGCGTGAAAGCCATCTTCAATACGGGCGCCGGCGTCGACGCGCTGTTGAAATTTGGCGATGCGCTGCCCGCGCACGTGCCGCTGGTGCGCCTCGATGACGCGGGCATGGGCGTGCAGATGGCCGAATATGTGAGCCACGCCGTGCTGCGCCACTTCCGCCGCTTCGACGATTACGAGGCGCAGGGCCGCGCCGGCATCTGGCAGCCGTTGCCCGCCTTCGACAAGGCGGATTTCCCCGTCGGCGTGCTGGGCGTGGGGGTGCTTGGCACGCGCGTGCTGCAAGCGCTGGCGCAATTCGAATTTCCGCTGCGCGGCTGGAGCCGCAGCCGCAGGCACCTCGATGGCGTCGCGTGCTTTGCCGGCGAGGAGGGGCTCGAAGCATTCTTGCGCGGCACGCGCGTGCTGGTGTGCATGCTGCCGCTCACGCCGGAGACGCACAACCTGCTCGACCGCACGCGCCTGTCCATGCTGCTGCCGGGCGCCTACGTCATCAACGTGGCGCGCGGCGCGCATCTCGCCGAACCGGATCTGCTGACCCTGATACGCTCCGGGCATATCGCCGGAGCGACCCTCGACGTGTTCCGCAACGAGCCGCTGCCGCAGCAGCACCCGTTCTGGCAAGAACCCCGTATCACCATCACGCCGCATATTTCGGCGGCCACCCTGCGCCGCGAAAGCGTGGCACAGATCGCCGCCAAGATACGCCGCCTGCACGCCGGAGACTCTGTCGCCGGCATCGTCAACCGTTTGCAAGGATATTGAGATGAGCAATCAACCGCATTTGCCGAAACAGGTCAAGATCGTCGAAGTGGGTCCGCGCGACGGCCTGCAAAACGAAAAGGACACCATCAGCGCCGCCGTCAAGATCGAACTGGTCGACCGCCTGACCCTGGCGGGCTTCGCCAATATCGAGGCGGCGTCGTTCGTCTCGCCGAAATGGGTGCCGCAGATGGCCACCAGCGCGGAAGTAATGGAAAAGATCGCGCGCCGCGCTGGCACGATGTATTCGGCGCTGACGCCGAACATGCAGGGGTTTGAGGCGGCACTGGCGGCGAAGGCCGATGAAGTGGTGATCTTCGGTTCCGCCTCCGAGGCATTCTCGCAAAAGAACATCAACTGCTCGATCGCCGAATCGATCGCCCGCTTCGAAGGCGTAGCCAAGGCGGCCAAGGAACACGGCCTGCGCCTGCGCGGCAGCATCAGCTGCGCCTTCGGCTGCCCCTACCAGGGAGAAGTGCCGCTGGACGCCGTGGCCGACGTGGTGGGCCGCATGCGCGACCTCGGTTGCGACGAGATCGACATCGCCGACACCATCGGCGTGGCCACGCCGCGTAAAACGCAGGCGGTGATGCAACGCGCGATTGCCGCTTTCCACGTGGGCGGCCTGTCCGGCCACTTCCACGACACCTACGGCCAGGCGCTGGCGAATATCTACGCCAGCCTGGAAACGGGCATTGCGATTTATCATTCGTCCGTCTCCGGCCTGGGCGGCTGCCCGTACGCCAAGGGCGCTACCGGCAATGTGGCCACCGAGGACGTGCTGTACATGATGCAAGGACTGGGGATACACACCGGCATCGACCTGGACCTGGTGGTCGATGCGGGGCAGTTCATCTCGCAGCAGCTGGGACGCAAGGGATCTAGCCGCGCCGGCAACGCCATCGCGGCGAAACGCGCCGCGGCGTAGGCCGGATTAGCGTGGCGGAGCCACGCGTAATCCGACAATATTGTTGGCATTGCGGCGTTGTCGGATTACGCGCTTGCGCGCTAATCCTACCTACCCGACCTACCTGAACCGTACAGACGAAAAAAAACCCAAGAGTCGAAACTCTTGGGTTTTTTTCTACAAATTTGGTCGGAGTACAAGGATTCGAACCTTGGACCCCCTGGTCCCAAACCAGGTGCGCTACCGGGCTGCGCCACACTCCGAAGACCAAGATAATACAGGCCGTATCGACTTCGGTCAAGGGTCAGGTGAAACTCTGTGTAAATTATTTACGCGCAGCACTGGAAGCCCTGTATTTTCAGCATGCATGAAATATGCGACACTCGGTTTGCAAGTTTTCCCGATCAGACATGAAGGCGACGACGGCAATGGATTTCAGTATTGAAAGAAACGGCGGAAGCGGCGGTGGCCAGCCCTTGCCGCATCGCCGCAGCATCGCGCTGGGCATAGCCGTGTCCTTGCTGCTGCATGGCGCCTTGATCTATCTATGGCGCCATGTGCAGCCGCCTGTGCCTCCGGACACGGCGCCGCGCATGGAGTCGATCGCCGTGTGGATACGGCCATTGGCCGCCAAGCCGCCCCCGCCGCCTGTCGAGGTCATCAAGCCGGAACGCGAACCCAAACCCATCAGCAAGCCGAAACTCGCCACGACCCGGGAAACGCCAGCGGCAGCCACGGCACCAGCGCCAGGTCCGCAAGCCATCACGGTCGTGCCGGCCTCACCGGCCACGCCGGCGGCCAGTTCCGATACCTTCACGCAGGAGACACCGAAATTCGATATGGAGGCGGCCAGGAGGACGGCGCGCAAGATGGCCGGCGAGCGCGATCCATCCAAGGTGGGCACGGCCGTGGGACAAATCCCCGACAAGCCGCTGCAAACGGAAACCCAGCTGGCGCGCGACATCGCGCAAGGCAAGCGCGGCGATTGCCGCACCGCCTATTCAGGCGCAGGCTTGCTGGCACCCGTGTTGATGTTGCTCGACAAGAAGGATAGCGGCTGCAAGTGGTGATAATTTAACAACCCACCCAGTTGAGCGTGCCGGAAAAATTATTCCTGCCCCTTCAACTGCAGCGCCCGTTCATACAGGGCGTTTTTCTTGCGGCCCGTGATTTGCGCCGTCAGGTTCGCCGCCTGCTTGACGCTGCATTCGGCCAGCAGGATGTTCAGGATGCGTTCCGCTTCCACGTCTTCCGCGTCCTGCGCCTCCGTGGCGCCTTCCAGCAGGACGACGAATTCTCCCTTTTCGCGGTGCGCGTCGGCACGGATCCAGCTTTCCGCCTCGGACAGGGGACAGCGGTGGATTTCCTCGAACATTTTCGTCAGTTCGCGCGCGAACACCACTTGGCGCGTGGGCTCGAACGCTTCCACCAGAGCCGTGGCGCAATCGAGGATGCGGTGCGGCGCTTCATAGAACACCATGGTCGCCGTCACGCCGCGCAGGCTGTGCAAGATGTTTTCGCGCTGCTTGGCCTTCGCCGGCAGGAAGCCGACAAAGTAAAACTGGTCATTCAACAAGCCGCTGGCGGAAATGGCGGTAATCGCCGCCGATGGGCCGGGCAAAGGCAGCACGCGCAAGCCGGCCGCGCGCACGGCGTCGACGATGCGCGCGCCCGGGTCGGACACGGCCGGCGTGCCCGCATCCGAGACGAGGGCGATGCGCTCGCCGGCGTGCAGGCGGGCGATCAGGGTTTGCGCCACTTCGCGTTCGTTATGTTGATGCGCCGCAATTAGCGGCTTGTTCAGGCCAAAGCGCGTCAGCAGGTGCGCCGTGTTGCGCGTATCTTCACAGGCGACGGCGTCGGCAATGCTCAGCAAATGCAGCGCGCGCAGGCTGATATCGGTCACATTGCCGATCGGCGTGGCCACTATATACAATGTTGCGATAGGATAGACCTGGTGCGCCGCCTCTGTCATGATGGGCAGGCTGGCGATGGAACTGATTTCTTGTACGGTCATTTTGGAGGTTAAATGCTTGCTAATAGTGTGAAGTTACTGCTTGTTTGTGCCGCGACCGGCATGCTGAGCGCTTGCAGCACGCCTTGCGACGCGCCCGGGCAATTGTGCGCGCCTATTGAATCTAACACAAGGGCGCTGCCGCCACCGACGCCGCTGCCCGTGCCACCCAAGCCGCCCGCGCCCGAACCGGTGACGTTTGCCGTGGCCGTACCCGATATTACCGCGTATGACGGGAACGGTGCCCCGCTGGCGCCCATCCAGAACAAGCCGGCGACCGGCACGCCGCAGGACATGCCGGCGGCCACGGCGCCGGCGCCGTCCGACGGCAAGGTCCACCACATCGGCCTGCTGCTGCCGCTGCGCTCGGCTTCCCTGGGCCCGGCCGCCGAATTGCTGCGCGCCGGCTTCATGGCCGCGTATGAGCGCGACCGCAGCGGCTTTGAAGTGACGGTGATCGACACGGGCGACGGCAGCAGCGATGTCCTGAACAAGTTTGCGCAAGCACAAGAGGAACAGGACATCGTCGTGGGGCCTTTGTCGCGCTCGGCCGTCACGGCCGTGGCGAACAGCGACCTGGTACGCAAGCCGACGATTGCCCTGAACCACCCGGACAACCGCGGCGAGGCGCGCCTGCCGGCCAAGCTGCTGGTGATGGGCCTGTCGATCGAAGCGGAAGCGCGCCAGGTCGCCGCCTGGGCTGCCAGCGAACAGCCTGGCGCCAGCGCGCTGATCCTGTCGGCCGGTTCGCCCTCGCAGCGCCGCATCAGCGCCGCCTTCAAGCAGGAATGGCTGCGCCAGGGCGGCAAGGTCGATGTGATGGACTTGACGGCCACGAATGGCTACCTGAGCGATGCCGAGCTGGTGCAGCTGCGCGCGCGCCTGGCCGCCACGCCACCGGGCCTGCTGTTTGCCGCGCTCGACGCCGACCAGGCGCGCCAGCTGCGCGTGGCCATCGGCAGCGATCTGCCCCTGTATGGCACCTCGTCCTTGAATCCCGGCGCCGGACGCGGCGCCAGCGGCCCCGAGCTCGACGGCGCGCGCCTGCTGGACTTGCCGTGGCAAGTACAGCGCGACCATCCGCAAGTGATGGTGTATCCACAGCCGCCGCAGCCAGGTGACGTCCGCCTGACGGCGGACATGGAACGCCTGTACGCGCTGGGCATCGATGCCTTCCGCGTGGCGCGCGAAGTGGCGCTGCGCCCGAACGCGCCGTTCACGCTCGATGGCGTGACGGGCCGCCTGGCCGTACGTTTTGAGAATGATCAAAGCGTATTCGAACGCACGGAACAGGCCGCCAGCTACCAGCAGGGCGTGCTGGGCACCTGGCCGCCGGCCGCGCCGGCCACGCCGCCGGTACAGTAAGGACATGCGCCATGCCGCCCTTGGCTTTCTGGAACAAACGGGAACGGGGACGGCAGGGGGAAGACGATGCGCTCGCGTATCTGCTGCTGCAAGGCCTGGTGCTGCTGGAGCGCAATTATCTGTGCAAGGGCGGCGAGCTGGACCTGATCATGCGCGATGGCGCATCGGTTGTCTTCGTGGAAGTGCGGCTACGCAGCAGTGCTACCTTCGGCGGCGCCCTGGCCAGCATCACGCCAGCCAAGCAGCGGCGCATGGTGGTGGCCGCGCAAACCTGGCTGCAGGGGAAAAAGACCTTGCCGCCGTGCCGCTTCGACGCGCTGGCCATCGATGGCGGGCGCATCAGCTGGCTGAAGAACATCCTCGATATGTAAGCATTTTTAACAGTGCTTGTCCGCCATGCCGCGCGCCTGCACTATAATCGGCAGACTATGAATAATCAACGCATCCTCTCGCACTTCCACGAAAGTGCCGAACTCAAGATCCAGGCCGCTACCGTACTGGCGCAACCCATTGCGCAGGCGATCGACCTGATGTTTTATGCATTGTCCAACGGCAACAAGATCCTCGCCTGCGGCAACGGCGGTTCCGCCGCCGACTGCCAGCATTTCGCGGCCGAGCTGGTCGGGCGCTTCGAACGCGAGCGCTTTCCGCTGCCAGCCCTGGCGCTGACGACGGATACGTCGATCCTGACGGCCGTGGCCAACGACTACAGCTACCGCGAGATTTTCTCGAAGCAGGTGCAGGCGTTCGGCCAGGCCGGCGACATCCTGCTGGCCATCTCCACGTCGGGCAATTCGGCCAACGTGCTGGCCGCCGTGGAAGCGGCGCTCGAGCGCGAAATGCGCGTCGTGGCGCTGACGGGCAAGGACGGCGGCGCCATCGGCAAGATGCTGACGGACGCCGACGTGCATATCTGCGTGCCGGCCGAGCGTACGGCGCGCATCCAGGAAGTCCATCTGACCACCATACATTGCATCTGCGACGGCATCGATGTCGCGCTATTCGGAGGAGACGTGAATGACTAAATTCGGTACTGGCCCAGGCTGGAAACGCGTACAACGCCCATTGGCTACCGCACTGCTGTGCGGCGCCATGCTCACCTCGCTCACCGGCTGCATCGAATTGATGGTCGGCGGCGCAGTGATGGGCGGCGTTGCCGCAGCGGATCGCCGCACCCTGGGCGCGCAGACCGAAGACAAGTCGATCGCCCTGAAAGGCGAGTCGCGCATTCCCTCCATCGTCGGCGACGTGGGCCACGTGAATGTCACCAGCTTCAACCGCCGCGTCCTGTTGACGGGCGAAGTGCGCGATGAGGCGATGAAAAATGCCGTCGAACGCGAAGTGCGCAATATCGAAGGCGTGGAATCGGTGGCCAATGAACTGATCATCGCCGGCCCGGCCAGCTACACCTCGCGCTCGAACGATGCGCTGATCACCACCAAGGTCAAGGCCAGCCTGGTCGACATGAAAACCATCTCGGCAGCTTCGTTCAAGGTCGTCACGGAAAACGCCACCGTGTTCCTGATGGGCCGCGTTACCCAGCGCGAAGGCACGGTCGCGGCCGACGTGGCGCGCGGCGTGGGCGGCGTGCAGAAAGTGGTCAAGCTGTTCGACTACATTTCGGAAGCGGAATTGAAACAATTGCAGCCCGATCCGGCACCGGCGCGCGTCAACAACTCCGTCGGACAGTAAAGCCCCTAGGCCGTGAACAGAACGATGTGGCTATAATGTCCCCATCATTACGTTATCTGGTGTGAAAACTATGTCAACATCGACTGCCAAATCCTGGAACAAGCCCGCGCTATTTTGTGTGGCGTTGATGGCTGTCGCTGCGATGGCGGCGTTTCTGAACAACAAGCAAAGCGCGCCGGATGTGACCTTCCACGGCATCCATGGCGAGAAAATCACCTCAAACAGCTTGCGCGGCAAGGTGGTGATGGTCAATTTCTGGGCCACCTCGTGCACCACGTGCGTGGCGGAAATGCCGGAGATGATCGACACCTACAACAAGTACAAGGGGCAGGGCCTGGAATTCGTGGCCGTGGCCATGAAATACGATCCTGCCAACTACGTGCTGAACTTCGCCGAAACGCGCCAGCTGCCGTTCAAGGTGGCGCTCGACGTGACGGGCGAGGCGGCCAAGGCCTATGGCGACGTGGCCCTCACGCCCACCACCTTCGTGCTCGACAAGCAGGGCAAGATCCTCAAGCGCTACGTGGGCAAGCCCGAGTTTGCCGAACTGCATAAACTCCTGGAAAAGGCCATCGCCGGCTGATCCAGTCCCGGCATCGCACAAAACCTTATTGCTAAAGGTTGCCAAGTTGTTATAACCTTCCCTTGCGTGATCCCATACACCTTGTGAAGGCCAGCCGTGCCCCTAGCCGCTCAATCGCTCGACCCGCAACAACTCAAAGCCTGGCTGCTCGCCGCCGGCAACAAGGACGCCGCCGCGTTCCGCCAGCTATATAACTCCACCGCATCGAAACTGTTTGGCTACACCCTGCGTATATTGCATAAGCAAGAGCTTGCTGAAGAAGCCTTGCAAGAGGGTTTCGTCGCCATCTGGAACAACGCCGCCACCTACCAGAGTCATCTGGCGGCGCCGATGACCTGGATGGCCACCATCGTGCGCAACAAGGCGTTCGATGTGCTGCGGCGCAGCGACGATACCGTAGAAATCGATGCCGACCAGTTTGATAGCGAAGTCATGAATGCACTCCGAGACCCCCAGGCCACGCCCATCGAATCGCTGCAGATGAGCGGTGACGCCAAGGCGCTGGCGTTTTGCATGTCGGCCCTGGAAGGGCTGCACCGGCAGGTGGTCGCCTTGGCGTTCTACCACGACCTGTCGCACAGCGAAGTGGCGCAGCAGATGTCGCTGCCGATCGGCACCGTGAAAACCTGGATACGCCGCAGCCTGGAACGGCTGCGCACGTGCCTGGCGAAACGGGAGGCTTCATGAATATCCGCGGCAATGACAGCTTGCGCCAGAAACTGGCGTCCGAATACGTGCTGGGCACCCTGAAAGGGGGCGCGCGGCGGCGTTTCGAAGGCTGGCTGCACAGCGACGCCGATTTGCGCCATATCACGGCCGAATGGCGCCAGCGTTTGGAACCGATGGCGGAATTCACCACGCCCGTGGCGCCGCCCAAGCGCGTGTGGCAGCAGATCGAGCAGCGCTTGTACCTTGCGCCGCAGGGCGGCTGGTCGCTATGGCGCGATGCGCTGTCGTTCTGGCGTGCGCTGGGCATGGCCTCGAGCGCCATCGCCGCGCTGCTGGTGATCGTCGTGGCCACGCGCCTGCTGGAAGCACCGCAAATCAGCTATATCGCCAGCCTGACGGACGAGAAGGCACAAACGGCCCTGCTGCTGACGGCCGACAGCCGCTACGGCGCGCTCGAGGTGCGCATGGTGGGCAACGCCCCCGTGCCTGCTGACCGCGATCTGGAACTGTGGGCCGTGCCGAAGAGCGGCAACCCCCGTTCGCTGGGTCTGCTGGCCGGCAAGGGCAATATAAAACTGGCCCTGTCGCAGCGCGCCATCGGCAGCGACGTGGCCTTGCTGGCCGTTACCCTGGAACCTAAAGGCGGTTCGCCCAATCCGCACGGACCGACGGGGCCGGTTTTGTATAAAGGTAACTGGGTGAAAATCTAGCGAACCCAAGCAAGGGCTGGGGTCGTACCCTGCAGGGTACGACCCCGGATTTTGCCCTTGGGTTACTTGGGATAAAGAATCATCTGCGTGCAGCGGAACAGGGCAATCGTCTTGCCCGTTTCCTTGTTTTTCACCACGGCATCCCACACTTGCGTGTTGCGGCCCTTGTGCTCGACTTTCGCCGTGCAGGTCAGCGTGCCTTCGCGGACCGTGCCCAGGTGGTTCGATTTGAGCTCGATGGTGGTGAAGTTGTGCGCGCCTTCGGGCAGGTTGACGATGCAGCCATAGCCGGAGGCCGTGTCGGCCAGGGTCACCACGCTGCCCGCGTGCAGATAGCCGTTCGGCGCCAGCAGATGTGGCAGCACGGGCAATTCCGCCGTCAGCTGGCCGTCGCCCACGGCCGTGATGACAATGCCCAGGTGGCCGGGCAAGCGGCCTGTGCCGCGTTCATTTAACATTGCTACGGTGATGTCGGGATGGCTCATGCGGGTCCTTGTGCGGGGTGAATCCGGACAGCGGATCTGCCGGAAAATACTATGATGATAGCAACTTTCCCCGCATCGGTTTGGCGACCGCTTATTTCCGGCTGCGCCGCCGTTTCCACCACACCAAAGTCCCTGTCAGCAGGAACAGCAGCGGCATCAGGCCGAACACCGTCATGAAACTGCGCCCAGCCACGCCGAACGCCTGCCCCGAATGCAGGGGAAATTACCAGCCCAGGAAAACGTCTCCGGCCGGCGCCCGCAAGGGATCGCGTATGCGCAAGGGCAAGCCGCTGCGCGCGTCCAGTGTCAGGCGCGTGGCGCCGTCGCCGTGGGCGATTTCACCGGGCTGGCGCACGCGGATCTCGTACGGCTGGTCCTGTTTCGCTGGCAGCCCGATGCGCGACACGCGCGCCTGCGGATACAGCAGCTGCGCGGCGGCCATGGCCTGGCCCGCATCGAGCAGGGTGCCGTCCTGCGCCACATTTTTCAATTTTGCCGTGTCCGGCACCGTCGATACGAGGTCCACCAGCGGCACGATCAATTGCGGCAAATTGAAATAGATGCCGGAAAAGGCCAGCACGGCCAGCACGGGCGCGGCAAAGAAGCCGGCCGCCTTGTGCAAGGTGTAATGAAAACGCGGCCAGGAGCCGCCATGCGACACCGTCAGCGCGCGCTTGATCGCCGTCCACTGCAAGCGCGGCCACCACAGGTAGATGCCGCTCAGCGCCATCAGCAGCAGCATCACGCCGGAAATTCCAGTGATGGTCTTGCCCACCTCACCCGACAATAAATAGCGGTGCAAATGAAACATGCCCGACATTAGCAGCGGGCGCGCGAGGCCGAAACGGCCCCAGTCGCGCTCGCCTTTGACTTGCAAGGTGTAGGGGTCGACCATCACCTGGCGCACGATGGCCTGGCTGAAGGGTGACGGCTTGCCTGCCTGGCGATACGAGGCCACGTACACATCGCGCGCATCGGCGGGCGGATTGAGCTGCGAAGGCTTGCCATAGGCGGGGTCGGCCGTGAGCCCATCCACCACCGCCTGCACGGTGCGCGGCGTCACCTGGAAGGCCTGGCCAGGCGCGGGCGTGCTCGCCTGCAACAAATTCGGATTCAGATACGCATCGAGCTCCGGCATCCAGGCGATGGCGGAACCCGTCAAGCCCAAGAGGACGAACAGGGCGCCGAACCACAGCCCCGCATACAGGTGCAGTTTGCTGATCAACCACTTGCTGGGGCGTTGCGACATGGAAACTTTGGAAAATTTTGGACTGCGGAACGATAGCATGAAAGCTCCCCAGTCAAAATCACGTGCGGCAAGAAAGCGGCACACCGTACAACACGCTCATGGGAACGTCGGCATCGGGCAAAAACGAGCGTTTCGGCACCATCGTCGAGCGCATCGGCATCACGGGTACAGCTTGTACGGCATACACTTTCGCCTATACTTATCGAAAGGAAAATGATGACTATCTCCCGCTTCCTCGCCGTCACGCTGGGCCTCGCTCTGCATTTGGGCGCCCACGCAGCCGATTTCACGGTGACCAGCACCGACATCGCCCCCGGCCAAACCCTGGCGCACGCGCAAGTGTTCCAGGGCTTCGGCTGCACGGGCGGCAACCAGTCACCGCAATTGTCGTGGCACACTGCGCCAGCCGGCACCAAAAGCTATGCCGTCACCCTGTACGACCCGGACGCGCCCACCGGCAGCGGCTGGTGGCACTGGAGCGTCTTCAATGTGCCCGCCAGCACCACATCCTTGCCTGCGGGAACGACAGCGGCTACCTTGCCGGCCGGCGCCGTGCAAGGACTCAACGATTACGGCGACAGCGCGTACGGCGGCGCCTGCCCACCACCGGGCGACAAGGCGCACCGCTACCAGATCACGGTCTGGGCGCTGAAAACGGACAGCTTGCCGCTGGACCAGCACGCCAGCGGCGCCATGCTCGGTTACATGCTCAACGCCAATGCGCTGGGCAAGGCACAGCTGACGGGACTGTATGGCAGATGAGATTGACGCGGTTGCCCTGAGCCAGCTGCACATCGCCCACGGCACCATCGAAGCGCGCCGCGCGCAAACCCTGCGCCGCGTGCCCGTCTTCCAGAGCGCCCTGTGCCGCGTGCGGCACGGAACCAAGCTGCTGGAATGGGGTGCGCGCCAGGTGCGCGCCACGACCAGCGATGTGGTGCTGATGCCGGCGGGACAGGAACTGGGCGTGGCCAACCTGCCCGGCGCGCAAGGCTACCGGGCCGAAGTGCTGAGCTTTTCACCAGCCCTGATCGCCCGTTTCCGCGCGCGCCATGGCGGCCTCGTCGATAGCCAGCTGCACCAGGCGGCCACGGCCAGCCTGTGCGTGCCGCTCGACGTGCATGCGGCGCTGGCCTGGGACCAGCTGATGGCCAGCCTGGTCGCAGGCAGCCCGCCCGCGCTGCTGGCGCACCAGGCGGAAGGCTTGCTGCTGGCCCTGGCATTGGGTGGCCATTGCGGCCCGCTGCTGCTGGACCGCCGCGATCCGCTGGCCGCGCGCGTGCAACAAGTGCTGCTGCTGGACCCGGGCGCCGACTGGAGCGTGGCCAAGGTGGCATCGAAACTGCATGTGGGCGCCTCCACCCTGCGCCGCCAGCTGGCCCTGGAACAACGCCATTTCCGCGCCATCCTGGAAGACGTGCGCCTGGGACTGGCCTTGCAGGAATTGCAATCTGGCATCTTACCCATCGGCGACATCGCGGCCGCCTGCGGCTACGCCTCGCCCTCGCGCTTCGCGGCCCGTTTCCGCCAGCACTACGGCCTGTCGCCGCGCGACTTGCGCGCCACCCTGTAAGCTCGCGCTAGCGCAAATCACGCAACAAGCGCTGACAGCGAGGCGATTTTCTTGCTACTATGCGCCCATGTCTTCCCGCCAGCCATCCCGCAAGCCGTACCCGGCGTCCGCCCTCGCGCGCACGCCGTGGCAGCTGTGCGTGGCCCTGTTCAGTGCGCTGGCCCTCGTGTTCCTGCTGTCGACGGCCGCCTCGCACCTGCACAAGACGACGCTCGACGCGGAAGAGTGCGCGCTGTGCGCCACGGTCATCGACAAGGTGGCCGATCTCGCCGTGCCGCCGGCCATCACCGAGCCGCCCGCCCAGTTATTGCCGTACCGCTTGCTGGCCTTGGCGCCCGCTACCCTGGCGCCCATCGCCATCCTCATCCTGCCGCCCGTGCGCGGCCCGCCTGCCGCCTCACTGTAGTTCCCACGCCGTTTTTCCTTTTTCAGGCTGCCCCTTGTTGCGCTTTCATGCGCGCCGGGCCGCCTGGCGTTGACTATTTTCGAGGTTTACCATGCAACACACACCACGTCTGAGCGCGCTGTCGCTCGCCCTTGCCAGCCTGTTTAGCTTTTCCGCCCATGCCGCCGAGCCTGCCGAGGCCAATACCGATGCTGTCCCGCAAGACATGCAGAAGGTCGAAGTCACCTCCGCCCATTTGAAAAGCGCGCGCATCGAGCTGTCGCCGAAAGTCGGCACCACCATCTACAGCATCGACAGCCACATGGTCGACATGCTGGGCCAGGGCGACAACACGCCCTTCAATGAAGTGCTGCTGCGCCTGCCTGGCGTGTCGCAGGATTCGAAGGGCTCCGGCGCCCTGCATGTGCGCGATGACCATGCCAACGTGCAATACCGCATCAATGGCGTGCAACTGCCGGAAAGCATCAGCGGCTTCGGCCAGTCGATCGACACGCGTTTGATCGACAAGACCGATTTCATGACGGGCGCCTTGCCGGCCCAGTTCGGCCTGCGCACGGCGGGCATCGTCGATATTGAAACAAAAGAGGGCGGACTGACGCCTGGCGGGCGTATCGGCATCATGCTCGGCAGCCACGACCATGTGGAGCCGAGTGCCGAATTTTTCGGCAGCGTGGGCAAGTTCAATTACTACCTGTCCGGCAGCTACCTGGGCAATGCGCTGGGCGTGGAGAATCCGCAAGCCACGCGCAGCGCCTTGCACGACAAGACGCGCCAGAACAAATCGTTCGGCAACCTGTCGTATTTCCTTGATGACAATACGCGCCTGGGCGCCATGTTCGGCACGTATAACGGCCGCTTCCAGATCCCCAACAACCCGAACCAGGCGCCGGCCTTCTCCCTGGACGGCCACAGCGATGCGCAGGCGGGCACGTCCACGTTACCGTCGTCGCAGCTGAATGAAAACCAGCGCGAAGTGAACCGTTTTCTGGTGCTGTCGCTGCAAAAAAGCCTGGGCGACATCAATTACCAGGTGTCCGCCTTCCACCAGTATTCGGAACTGCACTTCACGCCCGATGCCATCGGCGACCTGATCTACAACGGCGTGGCTTCCGACTCGCGCCGCGCCAACAGCGCTTCCGGCGCGCAATTCGACATCAGCTACAAGCTGCACCAGGACCACACCGTGCGCGCGGGCCTGGCCTACACGCGCCAGAAGACCACCAGCGACAACACGGTGGCCGTCTTCCCGAGTATTGACGGGGCGCAAGCCTCCACCACGCCGATCAGCATTGCCGACAACAGCGACAAGACGGGCACCCTGGCCAGCTTTTATCTGCAGGATGAATGGCATATCAGCAAACCCTTGACCCTGAACTACGGCGCCCGCTTCGACAAGGTCTCGGCCTACACGCGCGAGCAGCAATGGAGCCCGCGCGTGAATCTGGCGTATCAGCTGGCGCCGGGCACGGCCCTGCACGCGGGCTATTCGCGCTACTTCACGCCGCCACCGCAGGAACTGGCGGCGCAAGCCAGCATCGACCTGTACGCCAACACGACGAATGCGCCGGCAATCGGCCAGTCCGACAACGTCAAGGCCGAGCGCACGCATTACTACGACGTGGGCATCAGCCACCAGGTGAGTTCAAAACTGACCGTGACGGCCGATGTGTACTATAAAAAGATCAACAACCTGCTGGACGAAGGCCAGTTCGGCCAGGCATTGATACTGACGCCGTTCAACTATGCGGATGGCTACGCCAAGGGTCTGGAGTTATCCGCCATCTACAGCGAGAAAAACTGGGGCCTGTTCCTCAACGCCAGCACGCAAAAGGCGCAGGGGCGCAACATCAATTCGGGCCAGGCCCTGTTTGGCGCCGATGAGTTGAACTACATCAGCTCCCACTATGTCTACCTCGATCATGACCAGAAATACACGCTGTCGGGCGGCGGCCACTATCACTTTGGCGATTCGCAAGTGAGCGCTGACTTCCTGTACGGCAGCGGCCTGCGCATGACCCCGGACGGCGGTGCACCGAATTCCGGCCACTTGCCGAGTTACTTCACCGTCAACACGGCGCTCACGCACACGTGGAAAAACACGCCCGTGGGCAAGGTGGAAGGGCGGCTGGCCCTGATCAACCTGTTCGACAAGTCGTATCTGTTGCGCGACGGTTCCGGCGTGGGCGTGGGGGCGCCGCAATACGGCGCCCGCCGCAGTTTCTACGCAGGCCTGTCCACAAGCTTCTAAAAGTTACGCGCGAAGACAGCGGCAGGGTGCAACGCCTGCCGCTGTCGGTTGCCGTTGAGAAACGATCTCGTGGCGTCTATCGGGATGCTGTTTTAATGAGGAATATCGGCGATGGGTAGCAGCATAGTCAGCGGATCATCGGGGAGGGGCGTAAAACCATACTGCTGATAAAACTGCGTACCTTGCGTTTCTTTGGCATCGACAAACAGGGCAAAGCCGCCCACTTCCGCTGCGACGGCTTTCACGCGCTTCATGGCCGCGACCAGCAACAATGCGCCAAAGCCACGACGCTGATGCCGCTGCGCGACAGCAAGCCGCGCCAAGGTAAAGCCGGGTACGTTGCTGGGCAGCTTCTTCATCATGGCGACGGGAATAAATTCCCTTGGGGTCATGCTACGAATGGCCAATGAAAAATAGCCAATAATTTCCGTAGGATCAGCGTCATCGACCAGCACGAACGTTCGCGATGCGCCATGTCGCTGATGCTGCCTTGCTGTTGTCTGCAACCACGTATCCAATACTGGTGTACCGCAATGAAACCTTGTTACATCATGTAGTGCTTTCAGTACTGTCACGAAGTACGCCATTCTCTACTTTCTGTGCATAATTTTCAAAAGCCTTCGTCAAAGCCGCATTCGGCCCCTGCGGGTTTTCCAGCAAATCGATCATCATGGCGGCGTCGCGACGGGAATAGCGAATCAGGTATTCGCGATCGATGATCATTTCCGCCTTTTCCAATGCAGCTTGCACGAGGAATTGATTCAAGGTAGCGCCGGTCAGCTCAGCCGCTTCTTGAAGTTTCTCGGCAATTGAGCTGGAAACCCTGGCCGTAATACGGCCGCGTTCTTCAGTCACACTCATTATTTAGCTCGTGTCTTCGGGTTTGTTCGGATGTCGTCGGGTATCTCAATGAGCATAGCATATGACGGAGACAAAGCAAGCCACACCGGAGACAAAATGTCACCACTATGTATAGTCCCATCTGATTTCGGCATGTTGATGCGCCCGCAGATAAGCATTTGTCTGGCTAAACGGCTTGCTGCCAAAGAAACCTTTGCTGGCCGACAAGGGAGAAGGGTGCGGCGCCGCCAGCACCAGGTGCTTGCCGGGATCGATCAGGGGCCGCTTGGCTTGCGCATAGCCGCCCCACAGGATGAAAACAAGATTACTCCGCTCGGCGGACAGATGGCCAATCGCGCTGTCCGTCAGCTTTTCCCAGCCCTTGGCCGCGTGCGAGCCGGCCGCCCCGGCGCGCACCGTCAGCACGCTGTTGAGCAGGAATACCCCTTGCTCGGCCCAATCAGACAAATCCGTGCGCGTGCGCTCGACGCCCACGTCCGTGGATAATTCCTTGAAGATATTCTGCAAGCTTGGCTGCGCGGGATGGCCGTCCGGCACGGAAAAGCACAAGCCCATGGCCGCGCCGGGCGTGTGATACGGGTCTTGCCCCAGGATCACCACCTTGACTTGCTCGAACGGCGTCAGGTCGAACGCGCGAAAAATGGCCTTGCCCGGCGGGAAACACGGTCCCGCCGCATATTCCGCCTTGACGAAGGCCGTCAGGCGTTGCCAGTAGGGCTGCTCGAACTCCTCTTCCAGCCACGCCTTCCACGATGCCTCGATGCGTACGTCCATGCGCCACCTCATAGCCGATTCGTCCAGCATGCCAGTATAGGACGCTCGGCAGCATGGTGCGCATACGATACGAACAGGCAAAAAAAAACCGCCAGCGTGAGCGGGCGGCTTTGATCTGGCGTAAAGGGCTTAGAAATTCAGTGCCGATTCCACGCCAGCGCTGTGCGCCTGTTCATCCGCGTGGTACGAGCTGCGCACCATGGCGCCCACAGCGGCGTGGGTGAAGCCCATTTTATACGCTTCTTCCTCGAACATTTTGAACACGTCCGGGTGCACGTAGCGGCGCACGGGCAGGTGGCTGTTCGATGGCGCCAGATACTGGCCGATGGTCAGCATGTCGATGTCGTGCTCGCGCATGTCGCGCATGACTTGCAGGATTTCCTCGTCCGTCTCGCCCAGGCCCACCATGATGCCGGACTTGGTTTTCACGTCCGGGTACATGGCCTTGAAATCCTTCAGCAGTTTCAAGGAATGCATGTAGTCGGAGCCGGGACGCGCTTCCTTGTACAGGCGCGGCGCCGTTTCCAGGTTGTGGTTCATGACGTCAGGCAAGCCATCCTTGAACAACAGCAGAGCTTTTTCCAGGCGGCCACGGAAGTCCGGCACCAGCACTTCGATGCGGGTGTTCGGCGACAGGGCGCGCGTTTGCTGGATGCACTCGACGAAATGGCCGGCGCCGCCGTCGCGCAAGTCATCGCGGTCGACGGAGGTGATGACGACGTAGTTCAGGCGCAGCTTGGCGATAGTTTTCGACAAATTCGATGGCTCTTCCTTGTCCAGCGGGTCCGGACGGCCATGGCCCACGTCGCAGAACGGGCAGCGGCGCGTGCACTTGTCGCCCATGATCATGAAGGTGGCCGTGCCCTTGCCAAAACATTCGCCGATGTTCGGGCAGCTGGCTTCCTCGCACACCGTGACGAGCTTGTTTTCGCGCAGGATATCCTTGATTTCATAGAAACGGGTCGAAGCCGACGCGGCTTTGACGCGGATCCAGTCCGGCTTTTTCAGGCGCTCAACTTGCTCGATCGGAATGATCTTGATCGGGATGCGCGACGTCTTGCTGGCGCCTTTTTGCTTTTCGCTCGGGTTATACGCTGGAGCGGCGGTCGCGGCGGGGGCGGTGCTGGAAATGGTCTCAGAAGTCATGGCTGCAAGCCCTTGAGGGGCAAAGTTTGGTTTGTTTGCTCAGGCATCCGTTGCCTGAGGCGCGCCTGCGGCGCTGTTTACTTCGCTTACATCGAGTAATACGGTCAATTCATGGGCCAGGGCCCGCTGCACCTCGGCCAGCGGCGCCGAAACGCCCATGCTGCGCATGTCCACCGTCTTCAAGCCGGAATAGCCGCAGGGGTTAATCCAGGAAAACGGCGCCAGGTCCATCGCCACATTGAGCGATACGCCATGGTAGGTGCAGCCGTTGCCGCGCACTTTCAATCCCAGCGCGGCGATCTTCGCACCCTTGCTTGGTCCGCCGGCGATATAGATGCCAGGCGCGCCATCGATGCGTTCGCCAGCAAGATTATACGCCGCCAGCACGTTGATGATGGCTTGCTCGATTTTATGCACGAACTGGCGCGCATACAGCTTGCCGCCCGGCTTGTTGCGGCGCAAGTCCATCAGCAGGTAAATCACCACCTGGCCGGGGCCGTGGAAGGTGACTTCGCCGCCACGGTCCGTCTGCACCACGGGCACATTCTCGGCGCCGGCCAGCAGATGGCCGCGGTCGGCCGCCAGGCCCAGGGTGAACACGGGCGGATGCTCGACGATCCACAGTTCGTCGCGCGTGTCGGTCGTGCGCGCATCAGTAAAGGCGCGCATGGCGGCAAAGGTCGGCTCGTAATCGACGCGGCCCAGCTCGCGGATCAGCGCCGTTTCGGTGCGGGTGGTGGTCATGACAGATTCTGTAATCAGCTGCCGGCGCCCTGCGGACACTGCGGCGAAGCCGTGATTATAAGCCAGGCCGCCGTTTCATTCAGCCCCGGGCGCCGGCAACAGCAGCAATCTGCCCAATTTTTGTGCAGCGTGGCGCACCTGGGCCAGACTCAGCGCCGTGTAACCGAGCAGCACGGCCGGCGCCAGCCTGGCGCTATGGCAAAAGTCGCCGAGCGGCTGCAGTGCCAGCCCCTCTTGCGCGGCAAGCGCGCAAAACACCCGTTCGTCGGCATCCGGCGGCAGCCACAGCACACAATGAAAGCCCGCCTGCTGGCCTGAAATCGTGTAGCGGCCAGGGGCGACCTGCTCCAGGCAAGCCAGCAGCAGGTCGCGCCGCTCCTTGTAGGCCAGGCGCGCCAGGCGTAAATGACGCACGAAGGCGCCTTCCTCCATCCAGGCAGCCAGCGCCAGCTGCTGCGTCACGCCCACGGAGCGGCCCGTCAACTGCACGATGCGCAGCAGTGGCGGTCGCAAGGCGGGCGGCAGCACCATGAAGCCCACGCGCAGGCCGGCAAACAGGGTCTTGTTGAAACTGCCGCAATAAATCACGCGCTGGTACTGGTCCAGCGCCTTCAGGGCCGCCAGCGGGGCGCTGTGGTAATTGAACTCGCTGTCGTAATCGTCTTCCACCACCCAGGCGCCGCTGTCGTTCGCCCATTCCAGCAGGGCCAGGCGGCGCGTGACGGACATGGTCACGCCCAGCGGCGACTGGTGCGCCGGCGTCACATACGCGAGGCAGGCATCGGTGTGCGCGGCCAGGGCGGCGCAATCGATGCCCTCGGCGTCGACGGCAATGTCCACCGGCACGGCACCGGCCAGGGCGAACAGGGCGCGCGCGGCCGGATAGCCCGGTTCTTCCAGGCAAACCTTGTCGCCATCGCGCACGATGCCGCGCGCCAGCAAGTCGATCGCGTGGCGGATGCCGGTGGTGACAACGATGTCTTGCGGATCGCAGCGGATGCCGCGGTATTTGGCGAGGAAGTCGGCGATCTGCTGGCGCAGCTGGAGCAGGCCGGCCGGATCGGCGCTGCACAGCTGCTCCGGCGTGGCGGCGGCCAGCGCCCGCGTGGCGCACTTGGACCAGGCGGCCATGGGAAACAAGCTGGCGTCGGCGCGCCGCGCCACAAACGGCAAGCCGTCGCGCACGCCCGTATCGGACACAGGTACCGGCTCGGAAAATGGCCCGACTGGGCTGGTATCTGTAAATCCCGCCATCAAGAAGCGTTCCGGCACCACGGCGCACACGCGCGTGCCGGAGCCGGGCACGCGCGTCACATAGGCTTCCGCGTGCAGGCGGTCGAACACGGTTTCGATGGTGCCGCGCGACAATTCCCAGCGTTCGGCCAGGGTCCGGCTGGATGGCAGCCGGCTACCGGCCGGCAGCATCTTCGTCAGGATGGCCGAACGCAGCGCTTCATACGCGCCATCCTGCTTGTTGACGCCCGCCTTGTCGAGCCAGCTGGTGGGACGCGGCAGGTCCAGGGCGTGCGGTGATTTTCCTCGCGGCATGATGATCGTCCAAGTGGTCCAATGAATTTTCTGATGACTGGCACTTCGCATTACACCACAACCATCCTACTCTCACCGTTCCGGTGCGCCAACGGGGCGCACGTTTGCAAGGATCGTGTAAAACAATGCAGAAACAACTCGCTGTATGGGCCTGGGGCAGCATCGTGCTGCTGCTGGTCTGCCTGTCGCGCATCAGCATCGACATCTATTTACCTTCGCTGCCGGCCATGGCCGATGCCCTGCATGCCAGCGATGCTCAGCTGCAACTGACCCTGAGCCTGTTCATGGCCGGCTCGGCCGCCTCGATGCTCGCTTGCGGCCCGCTGGCCGACCGTTACGGACGCCGTCCCGTGCTGCTGGGCGGCACGGGCATTTTTGTGCTCGCCAGCATCGTCTGCACCTTCACCAGCGACGTGCACGTGCTGATCGCCGCGCGCGTGCTGCAAGCGTTCGGCGGCTGCAGCGGCACCATCATCGGCAGGGTCATGGTGCGCGACCGCTTTGACGCCGCCACGCAGGCGCGCATGCTGGGGAAAATCTCGATGGTGATGGGCCTGTCGCCGATCCTGGCGCCGCTGGCCGGCAGCGTGCTCGACGCAGCCTTCGGCTGGCGCGCCGTGTTTGGCGTGCTGTGCTTGCTGGGCGCACTGTCGCTGGGGCTGATCGCCGCCTGGGTGCCGGAAACCAGGCCGGCCGACGCCGTACCCCAAGGCAATACCCTGGCACTGTACCGCCGCCTGCTGGGCGACGCGTACTTCCTGCGCTATGCACTGGCCATCGGCTGCGTGTATTGCACGTATTTCCCGTTCATCGCGGAATCGTCCGTGCTGTTGCAAAGGGGCATGCATCTGTCGCCGCACGCGTATGCGCTGGTGTTCGCGCTGACGGTCAGCGGCTATATCGTTGGATCGAGCCTGTTCCGCACACTGGGTCCACGCCTGGGCGCCGATTACCTGCTGGGCGTGGCGGTGCTGCTGAATGTGGCGGGGGCGGCCAGTTTATTGCTGGCTGGCAGCCTGGCGCCGCAGCACGTGGCCTCGCTGGTGGCGCCCATGCTGCTGGTGATGGTGTCGGTGGGCATGGCGATTCCCGCCTGCCAGCTGGCCGTGCTGCAGCCGTATGGCGCCCAGGCGGGCAGCGCCTCGGGCCTGTTCTTCTTCGTGCAGATGGCCATCACGGCCGCCTGCGGCGCCATCATCGCCGCCATCACCGATGGTAGCGAAAAGCCCCTGCTGTGGGTGACGGCAGCGGCCAGCGCGGCTTTTGCCGTCGTCTGGCTGCTCACGAAGAGCCGCGCCAGCGTGACGGCAGCCAGCCTTACATGACGATCTTGACCATCGGGTGGCCCGACAGCGCCATGTACAGGGCGTCGAGCTGCTCGCGGCTGATGGCGCGCACGGTGACGGTCAAGCCCGTGTAATTGCCCTTGGGCGATGGACGCTCTTCCATGCGGCCCTCGTGGAAGGTCGGATCGTGGCTGATGACCAGTTCCAGCATGGTCGGCGCGAAATCGACGTGCGTCGGACCCATGATCTTGATGGGAAAGTCGCTCGGGTATTCGATCAGCGATTCGCTGGGAGGAATGATGTGTTCGGTGGGAGGGGTCGTTTGCATGGGAAATCCAATCAGTGCCGGTCAGGACAGGCGGCGCAGCATACATCGCGCGGCGGCTGCATAAAAGCGTATTGTAGCCAACTTTGGGGGCGCCTGCGCCCGTTGCCATGGCGCCAGGGGCACGGAAAAAAAAAGCCAGCTTTGTAGGCTGGCGAAAACTATTTCGTTTGGACAAAATAGCCGGAAAAATCGGTGTTGTCACGCAGTGGAGAAGCAGTGGTCGTACTGTAGACAAAATACGCCCGCATTACCCCCTGCATGTGACGAACTGCCACTTTCTCGGCCTGAACGTCGCTACGGCGCGACAGGCGGTGCGGCCGTCAACGCTCCGCTTCCTGTATCCGGCCATTGCGGCCGGGATTGCCGCGCTCATTGCCTCTGTCATTACTGCGTTCACGTGGCGGCCCGCTGCGTTCGCTGACGGGACGCGGCTGCGGCCGCTCGGCACGCGGCCGTTCTTCGCCACGCCACCCGGGGCGGCCCATCTGGTCTTGCACGGGCGGCAAGGCTGGCACCGCCGGCATCAGGGGCTGGGCCGGCATCGGCGGCTGTTGCGGCTGGGCCGGCACGGGCGGCCGGTTCGGCTGCACTGGGCGCGGCGCCAAGTGCGTCTGGCCATCGTCCGTCTGCAGGCGGCTGGGACGGTTGACCCAGTCGCGCCGGACACCGTTGTCGCCGCGCGGTGCATCAACGGGACGCTGCCAGTTGCCCGCCGGCGCAGGCGCCGTGCTCAAGGGGAAGCTTTGCATCACGGGCGGTGGCATGCTGGTGCGGTTGCGGCGCGGCACATCAACCGTGCGCGATCCGCCAAAACGCTCGCCGGGCAGCATCGTCATGCCTTCGCGCCGTTCGCGCTCACCCGCCACGGAGCGGCGCCCCTCGGCCACGCGGTTGATACGGCGTTCATAGTCTGCGCTGGCGCGGTAGCCGGGCACGTAGCGCTCATGCGGCGACAGGGGGAACCAGCCCACGCCGGGGCGCTGGTCATGGTTTGTCCCGTGATTGCCACCGACCCAGCCCACCAGGGCCGGTGCCCACGGCACGCGGCCGCGCTCGCGCCCCGGCGCCCAGCCCCAGCGTTGGCCCAGCAGCACCCAGCGGCCGTAATGCGAGGGCGCATAGCCCCACGGTGCATTGTCGACCCAGGTCCAGCCCCATGGCGCGATCCACGTCCAGCGCCCGTCGCTGTACGGCGCCCAGCCGGCAGGCACCGCGCTGGGCAGCCACAGGGGGCCGTATTGCGCATCGTCCTGCCAGGCGCCGTAGCGGTCCAGCTCTTCATAACCGGTGGTATCGTCCGTGACATAGCGCAAGGCCGGCACGGCGGCGGGCAAGGCTTCGGGCCAGTTATCGAAGGCGATCCTCTGCAAGGCACCCGTGCGCAATTCCTCGTCCGTCAATTCCGCGCGCTTGCCGGCACGCAAGGTCACGCTGCCCGTCGCCCCATCCACGTCGGCCGCACCGTCGAGCACGCTGACGATGCTGGTGCCGGGCTGGCGCCCCGCCTCGATGCGCACCCAGCCCGGCTGGGTCAGGATCACGCGGGCCTGGGCAGTGGTCAGTTCGAAGCCGCGCAGCGCGTCGGGATTGCGCACGCGCACGCTGACCGTGCCATAGCTGAGGTGCAATTTGAAACTGTCGTCATCGAGCTCGCTCACTTCCAGCTCGGAATCGCCATCGAGGCGCACGGCGGCTGCGCCCACGCGCAATTCCGCCAGCGCGCCGCGCATGGTGCTGAGCCGGTTATCCGTCGTGACGGGCCAGTTCAGCAGGGCATTTTGCGCCTCGCCATTGCCAGCGCGCACCAGCACTTGCCCTTCGACGGTGGAAATGCGCCCCACGCGGACAGGCGGGTCCTGCGCCAGGGCGAAGGTGCACGCCGACGACAGCAGCATGGCGCACACCGTATTCAAGAGGGGGAGAGACAGGATAGGACGCATGGCAGCGCTCCAGGCAAGACGTACAAGGATGATTGCTATCGATTACATCCGCATAGTGCGGGCATCGCAAGCGGGCTTACAAATGTTTGCATGTTGACCGGACTCAGGACGCCGCCTGGCTACCCCGCTTGACGAAGAACAATGCCGTGCCGACGGCCATCAGCAAGCCGCCAAAGAAGCGGTTCTGCTTCTTCACGGCCTTGGCATCGCGGAAAAAGCGTTGCATCGACGATGCCAGGAAAGCGTAGCTGTGCATGACGATCTGATCGATCGTGCACATGGTGACGGCCAGGATCAGCAATTGCGGCAGCAGCGGCGCAGTGGGACTGATGAATTGCGGCAACACCGCCACCATGAAAATGATGCCTTTCGGATTCGTCACGTTGGTCAGAAAGCCCGTCAGCACGCGCCGGCCCATGGACGGCACCACCGCGTCGGCATGCAGCTCGCCCGTCACCGCCACCCTGGCGCGCCATTGCAACAGGCCCAGGTAGATCAGATACAAGGCGCCCACCGTCTTGACGATATTGAACGCCACTTCCGAGGCCAGCAGCAAAGAGCCCACGCCAGCGCCGGCGATGCCCAGCACCACCAGCAGCCCCAGCTGCAGGCCGAGGATGGTGGCGCTGGCCTTTTTCACCCCGTAGGACAGGCCGTGCGACATCGACAGCACGGCGCCCGAGCCGGGCGAGACGGCGATGATGGAAGCGGCGATGACAAAGGTGATCCAGGTGGCGAAATGCATGCGGTATCCAAAAATGCTAACGAGGAGCAATTTTAACCCGGCCCGTGCGGCCCTGCCGGCCGTCCCTGAGGTAAGATTGCAAGGATGACTTACCCACGTCACCCCTTGCCGTACAACCAAGAATAACATCATGAAAAACAACACTTTCCTCGCTCCAGAATTGCCTGCCACCACCGTGGGAGCACGCTGAGATGGCCGGCTCCAGCCTGCTGGCCCTGCTCGACGACATCGCCAGCATCCTCGACGACGTTTCCCTGATGACCAAAGTGGCCGCCAAGAAGACGGCCGGCGTGCTCGGTGACGACCTGGCACTGAACGCGCAGCAGGTGGCCGGCGTGCGCGCCGAGCGCGAACTGCCCGTCGTGTGGGCCGTCGCCGTCGGCTCACTGAAGAACAAGGCCATCCTCGTGCCCGCCGCGCTGGCCATCAGCGCGTTTGCACCCTGGGCCATCACGCCGCTCTTGATGGTGGGCGGCGCCTACCTGTGCTTCGAGGGTTTCGAAAAGATTGCCCACAAGTATCTGCATCCGGATGACAGCCACAAGGCCGAGCTGGCACAGGCGCTGCGCGACCCGCAGGTCGACCTGGTGGCGCTAGAAAAGGACAAGATCAAGGGCGCCATCCGCACTGACTTCATTTTGTCGGCGGAAATCATCGTCATCGCCCTGGGCACGGTGGCTGCGGCCACCTTCGCCGAGCAGGTGGCCGTCGTCGTCGGCATCGCCATCATCATGACGGTGGGCGTGTATGGCCTGGTGGCCGGCATCGTCAAACTCGATGACGCGGGCTTTTATCTGGCCGCGCGCAAGGGAGCGGGCGCGCTGATGAACGGCGTGCGCGCATGTGGCCGCATGCTCGTGTCGGCGGCGCCGAAACTGATGAAATTCCTGTCCGTGGTGGGCACGCTGGCCATGTTCATGGTGGGCGGCGGCATTTTGACGCACGGCTGGCCGTGGGCCAGCGCCATGCTGCACCACGCGGAAGAAGCCGTCGGTGGCATGGCTCTCGTTGGCCCCGTGCTGGCTGCCGTCATCCCCAGCCTGATCAACGCGGTGGCCGGCGTCATCGCCGGTGGCCTGGTGCTGGCCGGCGTCACGGCCGTGTCAGCTTTGTTGCGCATGATCAAGCCAAACAAATAAACTTTCTGGTCTGATGGAGCGGCAGGCGCATCCGTGCCTGCCGCCCCGGCCATGCCGGCGGCGCCTGCCTGCCCATGGAGACCCTATGCAGCCTTCCCCCATCCAACGCCCCAGCAACGCCTTCATCGGTGCCTCCTGGGCGGCACTGCTGATCGGCGCCATCACCTATTTGTCCGGCCTGTGGAACGCCACGATGCCCCTCAACGAGAAGGGCTATTACTTCACGCTCCTGATGTATGGCCTGTTCGCCGCCATCTCGCTGCAAAAATCCGTGCGCGACCGTAGCGAAGGCGTCGCCGTGACGGGCATGTATTTCGGCCTGTGCTGGATTTCCGTGTTGCTGGCCTTGCTGTTGCTCACCGTCGGCCTGTGGAATGCCACCCTGCAAAACAGCGAAAAGGGCTTTTATGCCATGGCATTCCTGCTCAGCTTGTTTGCCGCCGTGGCCGTGCAAAAGAATGTGCGCGATGTGGCGCGCGCCGCACCCGCTACCTCTGCCGAGGCGCCGGGAACTTAATCAGCAGCGGCGCATCTATTCTGTATCCATGTCGGGAGAGGATGATGGGCGACCAGCAGAAACGTTTACAGATGGCGCTGGAAGCAGCGCACATGGCGATCTGGGATTCGCGCATCGTCGCTGGCCAGGTTATCGACGGCACAGTCATCTGGTCGGCCAGGGGGGCGGCTTTGCTGGGCCTGGAGGAACGCGCCCTGACCCATTCCTTCCCCGCTTTCCTCGACTGCGTGCATGCCGATGACCGCGACAAGGTGATCAAAGTGCTGCAAGACGGCGTGCGCCGACGCGGCGGCTACGCGCTGCAATACCGGGTCATCTGGCCCGATGGCAGCGAACACTGGCTGGCGGCCCAGGCGCAGGTCTTCATGGATGGCGGCGGGCATCCCGAACGCACCCTGGGCATCATCTGGGATGTCACCGAGCACATATTGCTCGAGCTGATGATCGCCGAGCGCAAGGAACTGGCCGAAGTGACGCTCAGCTCCATCGGCGACGGCGTCATCACCACCGATCCGCATGGCAAGACGCGCTACCTGAACCGCGTGGCCGAGCAATTGACGGGCTGGAGCAACGACATGGCACAGGGCCTGGACATCGGACTGACCTTGCCGCTGGCCGATGAACGCACAGGCGAAGCACGCGAGCACGTGGCCAAGCGCTGCCTGCAACAGCGCCAGGCCATCGGTATTTCCCCCCGTTCGCAGCTGATCACGCGCGAAGGCCGGCGCATCGCCATTGAAGAGTCCGCCGCGCCCATCTGGTCGCGCGACGGTGAGATCCTCGGCGCCGTCGTCGTGTTTCGCGACGTCAGCCACGAACGCAAGCTGAGCCAGCAATTGTCGTGGCAAGCCACGCACGATGCCCTGACGGGCCTGATCAACCGGCGCGAATTCGAACACCTGGTGGCGGGTGCACTGCATACGGCCAAAGAAAGCGGCCACGCGCATGCGCTGCTGTACCTCGACCTGGACCAGTTCAAGATCATCAACGACACCTGCGGCCATGGCGCCGGCGACGTGCTGCTGCAGCTGCTGGCCAAGATGCTGCAGGGACAGATGCGCGACAGCGACATCCTGGCGCGCCTCGGTGGCGACGAACTGGGCGTGCTGCTGCCCCACTGTCCGCTCGAGCATGCGCGCCTGATCGGCGAACAGCTGCGCCAGTCCGTGCGCGAATTCGCCTTCGCCTGGGACGAACACAGCTTCGAACTGGGCGTGAGCATCGGCATCGCGGAAATCAACCAGGACAGCAAGTCCATGAGCGAGCTGCTGAGCGCCGCCGACCAGGCTTGCTACCTGGCCAAGGAGCAGGGCCGCAACCGCATCCATGTCTACCAGGAGTCGGACGTCATGCTGGCGCAGCGGCATGGCGAAATGCTGTGGATTTCACGCCTGAACGAAGCGTTTACACACGACTACTTCCGCCTGTACGCCATGCCCATCGTGCACCTGCGCGACAGCCCGGAACAACATGATGAAGTGCTGATCCGCATCCGCAACGGCAAGGGCGACCTGATCCTGCCCAGCGCCTTCATTCCCGCCGCCGAACGCTACGACATGATGCGGTCCATCGACCGCTGGGTCATCCGCGCCGTCTGCCAGCATATCCAGAGCGTGCGCGACAGCCTGCCGCCTTTGGCCGCGCTGGCGGAAAGCCGGCGCCGGGCACCGGCCCTGTATTCCGTCAACCTGTCGGGCATGTCGCTGGCCGACCCCGGCCTGCAAGACTACATCACGGCGCAGTTCGTGCAGTACGCGATTGCGCCCGAACAAATCTGCTTTGAAATCACGGAAACGGCCGTCATCGCCAATTTGCCAAAAGCGCAAGTTTTCATGCGCCAGCTCAAGGCCGTGGGTTGCCGCTTCTCGCTCGACGACTTCGGCAGCGGCTTTTCCTCGTTCGGCTACCTGCGGGCCCTGCCCGTCGACTATTTAAAGATCGACGGCATCTTCGTGCGCGGCATCGCCACCAATGCCATCAACCGCGCCATGGTCAAGGCCATCAATGAAGTAGGCCACGTCATGGGCTTGAAAACGGTGGCCGAATACGTGGAAAACGCGGAAACTCTGGCCATCATCCGCGAACTGGGCGTCGACTACGCGCAAGGCTACGCCGTGGGCGGCTTGCGGCCCCTGACGGCGGGCGTGGATTAGCTACCACCGGCAACCAGTAGCTTTAAAACAATGCCGCATTGCTATCCCTAAATGCGTGCAAGCACGACCAATCTGGAGGATTTTGATCTACATCAATAAATTTGCGCAGGCGACTCCTTACACTGATCTCCATTCTTGCAATCGTGCAAGTCTTACTCACCAATTAGCTCTTTAACTAATCAGGAAGCCGCGACCATGCGCCAAAATTTGCCAGTGACTAACCGTGAAGTTCTCGTCTTGGACGATCAGGCCATCGTGTCGAAAACGGATATGAACGGCAATATCGTGTATGTGAACCCGTACTTCAGCCAGGTCAGCGGCTTCAGCGAGGCTGAGCTGATCGGTTCGCCGCAAAATATCGTGCGCCACCCGGACATGCCGGCCGAAGCGTTTGCCGACATGTGGACCTCGATCCAGGCCGGCACGCCGTGGACGGGCCTGGTCAAGAACCGTTGCAAGAACGGCGACTTTTACTGGGTGCGCGCCAATGTCACGCCCATTCGCGAAGCGGGCAAGACCATCGGCTACATGTCGGTGCGCGTGAAGGCCGACAAGGATCAGGTCAAGGCGACCGAGGAAGCCTACGCGGCCATCCGCAACAAAGAAGGCGGCAACATTGTCATCAAGAACGGGCAAATCGTCCGCCCGGGCCTGGCGCACCTGCTGCACAACCTGACGCACATGTCGCTCAACTTGCGCATCTGGGCCGCCACCTCCATCGTCAACTGTGTGCAACTGCTGGTGTGCGTCATCAGCCTGTTCGCCAGCGGCGGCAAGATCACCAATTACGCCATCTTCGGCGCCACCCTGTTCGGCTTCCTGATCAACGTTTTCCTCTGGTACACCTTGCGCATGTCCGTGCTCAAGCCGCTGGGCAAGGCCCTGAACGGCGCGCGGGCGATTGCCGCCGGCGACCTGTCGGGCAGTTTCGAAACGGACAGCACGGATGAAATGGGGCAATTGCTGCGCGCGCTGCAACAGATGAACAGCAACCTGATCGCCACCATCCGCGACGTGCGTATCAACGTGGAAACCATGGCCGTGGCCACCAAGCAAATCGCCGCTGGCAATATGGACCTCTCGGGCCGCACGGAATCGCAGGCGGCCAGCCTGGAAGAGACGGCCTCGAGCATCGAGGAATTCTCGTCGACGGTGAAACAGAACGCGGACAACTCGGTGCAGGCGAACGAGCTGGCCGTGGCCGCCTCGAAAGTGGCGGTGCAGGGTGGCGAGATCGTTTCCGAAGTGATCACCACCATGGACGAGATCAACACCTCGTCGAAGAAAATTGTCGACATCATCGGCCTGATCGAAGGCATCGCCTTCCAGACGAATATCCTGGCCCTGAACGCGGCTGTGGAAGCGGCCCGCGCCGGCGAACAGGGCCGCGGCTTCGCCGTGGTGGCGGGTGAAGTGCGCAACCTGGCGCAGCGCTCGTCCGTGGCGGCCAAGGACATCAAGCAACTGATTGAAATTTCCGTCGGCAAGGTGGGCGCCGGCATGCTGCAGGTGAACCGCGCCGGCGCCACCATGGAACAGGTGGTCAGTTCCGTCAAGCAAGTCACGGCCATCATGCAGGAAATTTCCATCGCCTCGCGCGAACAGAGCATCGGCGTCGACCAGGTCAACCAGGCCATCGCCCACATGGACCAGGTGACGCAGCAGAACGCGGCCCTGGTGGAAGAAGCCGCCGCGGCCGCCACGCGCCTGGCGGAAGAAGCGGCCAGCCTGTCGCAAGCCGTGAGCCTGTTCAATTTCGGCAAGATGCCGCCACCGCGCCGCGTCGCCATGCCTGGCGCCAAGGGAGGCGCCGCGAACACGGGTAAACCCGCCGCTCTGAAACGCCTGGCCGCTTAACACCTTTCAAGACCTTACACACATCATGCCTACACTACTCAGCAGTGCTTCCGCCGACCTGGACGCCGTCGTCGAATTCGACCCGGTCATCATCGGCAAGATGAGCCAGTCCGGCCCCCGCTACACGTCCTATCCGACCGCCGACCGTTTCAGTGCCGACTTCGGCTACGGCAACTTCCTCGAAGCGCTGGCCGCGCTGCGCATGCGCGGTGGCCGCCGTCCGCTATCGCTGTACGTGCACGTGCCGTTCTGCGACACCCTGTGCTACTACTGCGCCTGCAACAAGATCATCACCAAAGACCGCAGCAAGGCCGCCACCTATCTCAGCTATCTGAAACAGGAAATCGCCATGCAGGGCAAGCTGTTTGCCGGCATGAACCAGATCGAACAGCTGCATTTCGGCGGCGGCACGCCGACCTACCTGAGCGAAAAGCAGATGGATGAGCTGATGCTGCATTTGCGCCAGCATTTCGAGTTCGCATCCGACGAAGACGGCGAGTATTCGATCGAAATCGACCCGCGCACCGTGTCGCGCGAACGCGTGTTTTCGCTGCGCGCGCAAGGCTTTAACCGCATCAGTCTGGGCGTGCAGGATTTCGACGCCGACGTGCAAAAAGCCGTCAACCGCATCCAGCCGGAAGCGGAAACGGTCGCCATCATGCAGGCCGCGCGCGACGCCGGTTTCCGCTCGATCAGCATCGACCTGATCTACGGTTTGCCCAAGCAAAACCTGGAGACGATGACGGAAACCCTGCGCAAGGTGATCAACGCCAGCCCCGACCGCATCGCCCTGTACCACTACGCGCACATGCCGCACCTGTTCAAGCCGCAGCGGCGCATCCTCGACGCCGACATGCCCGACAGCGCCACCAAGCTGGCCATGCTGGGCCTGTGCATCGCGCGCCTGACGGCTGCCGGCTATGTGTACATCGGCATGGACCATTTCGCCAAGCCGACGGACGACTTGGCCGTGGCGCAGCGCCAGGGCCGTTTGCACCGCAACTTCCAGGGTTATTCGACGCGCGCGGAAGCCGATCTGATCGCCTGCGGCGTGTCGGCCATCAGTTCCGTCGGCGCCGTCTACAGCCAGAATGAAAAGACGCTGGACGCCTACTACGAAAAGCTCGACGAAGGCGTGCTGCCGATCGCGCGCGGCATCAAGCTCGATACGGATGATTTATTGCGCCGTATCATCATCCAGATGCTGATGTGCAATTTCGAATTGTCGATCGCCACCATCGAGCAAGCCCACCCCGTGAAGTTCCGCAGCTATTTCGCTGCCGAGCTGGAAAAGCTGCGCGAACTGGCGCGTGACGGCTTGCTCGTCATCGAGGAAGACTGGCTGACGGTGACGCCGAAAGGGCGCTTGCTGATCCGCAATATCTGCATGGTCTTCGACCGCTACCTGACGCAGGCCCGCGCCAACGCGGCGCCGGACGCGGTGCAGCCGCTGCGCTACTCGAAAACGGTGTAACGCCGCCCGATGAACGCCCTCAGCCTCGTGCCCATGTTCATGGTCGGCCTGGCCGGCAGCGTGCACTGCATCGGCATGTGCGGCGGCATCGTGGGCGCCCTGTCGATCAGCGGCGGTGCTCCGGCGGCGCCCACGCGTCCCGTGATTGCCATCGCCGTGGCACACCCGGCGCTACAGGCAAACGTCCTGCGCGTGCTGGCCTACAACGGCGGGCGCATCGGCAGCTACATGCTGGCTGGCGCCCTGGCCGGCAGCCTGGCGGGCGCGGGCATGCTGCACATGGCGTCACTGCAAGTGGCCGGCTACTGGCTGGCCAACCTGATGCTCGTCGCCCTGGGCCTGTACCTGATGGATGCCTGGCGCGGCCTGGCCCACCTGGAAGCGGCCGGCAACGTCGTCTGGCGCCGCGTGCGGCCCCTGTTGAAACCGTTGATGCCAATGGACACTGCATTCAAGGCGCTGGCCGTGGGCGGCCTGTGGGGCTGGGTGCCATGCGGCATGGTCTACAGCGCCCTGCTGACGGCCATGCTGCAAGGTTCGGCCCTCGACGGCGCGGCTGCCATGGCCGCCTTCGGCCTGGGCACCCTGCCCATGCTGCTGGGCATGGGCTTGCTGGGCACGCGCCTGCGCGCGCAGATGCAGCGCCGTCCCGTGCGCATCGCCAGCGGCTTGCTGGTGCTGGGCTTTGGCTTGCTGGGCCTGCTGCGTGCCGCGAATGGCGTGTCGCTGGGCTGGCTCGACGCCCTGTGCGTCACTGGCCATCCATGAAAAGATGCATGAAAACACACCTATGAATGCTGTTTTACAACCGTCCGCCTGCTTCCATTGCGGCTTGCCCGTGCCAAGCGGCTCGAACTGGCACGTCACCATCGACGAACTGCCGCGCGCCATGTGCTGCCCCGGCTGCGAAGCGGTGGCGCAAACCATCGTCGACATCGGCCAGAGCGCGTACTACCGCGACCGCGACGAATACGCCGTCAACGCGTTTGATGCCACCCTGATGCCGCCCGAGCTGCGTTTGTACAGCAATGACGACGCGCAATTCGCGCGCGACGCCAGCAGCTGCGAAGCGACCTTGTCCGTCGAAGGCATCCGCTGCGCCGCCTGCGTCTGGCTGATCGAACGTCAATTAACGCGCCTGCCCGGCGTGCAGGCGGCCAGCCTGAACGTTGCCACGGAGCGCCTGTACGTGCGCTGGAGCCGCGCCGAATGTGAACCGGGCGACATCCTGCAAGCCGTGCGGCAAGTCGGCTATACGGCCTATCCGTATGACGCCGTGCGCCATGGCGAGCGCCTGCAAAAAGCCAGCAAGACCCTGGGCCGCCAGCTATTCGTGGCGGGCCTGTCGATGATGCAGGTGATGATGTACGTGGCGCCCGCCTACCTGGCCGCCGAAGACGGCACACTGGACGACAGTATGGCCAGCCTGATGCGCTGGGCCAGCCTGCTGCTCACCTTACCGGCCATCTGCTATTCGGCCATGCCGTTTTTCCAGGGCGCCTGGGCCAGCCTGCGCGCACGCACACTGGGCATGGACGTGCCCGTGGCGCTGGGCATCCTGGCGGCCTTCTTTGGCAGCGTGGTGGCGACCTTTACGGGCCGCGGCGAGGTGTATTACGACTCGGCCACGATGTTCATCTTCCTGCTGCTGTGCAGCCGCTATTACGAGCTGCAGGCGCGCCGCAAGGCGGCCTCGGCGCTGGAGCGCTTGCAGCACGCCTTGCCCGCCTCGGCCTCGCTGATGGCGGGCTTTCCCGACAACCGCGCCACCACCCTGGTGCCGGCCGGTACGCTGGACGTGGGCGACATCATTTTAGTCAAACCGGGCGAGGCGATCGCCGCCGACAGCGTCATCATCGAAGGCACGAGCGCGCTCGATTTATCCCTGCTGACGGGCGAGAGTGCGGCGCAGCGGCGCAAGACGGGCGAACAGGTGCCGGGCGGAGCCATCAATGCCAGCGCGGCATTGATCCTGCGCGTCTTGAAACCGGCGCGTGAAAGCACCTTGTCCGATTTATTGAAACTCATCGAGCGGGCCGGCAGCGGCAAGCCGCAGATCGCGCAGTGGGCCGATAAAGTGGCTGCCTGGTTCGTGCTGGGCCTGCTGCTGTTTGCCATCGCCGTGTTCGCCTTCTGGAGCTGGCACGATGCGTCGCGGGCCTGGCCCGTGGCGATTGCCGTGCTTGTCGTGTCGTGCCCGTGTGCGCTTTCTCTCGCCACGCCGACGGCGCTGGCGGCCGCCACCGACAGCCTGCTGCGGCGCGGCGTGCTGATCGTCCAGCCGCATGTGCTGGAAACCTTGCACCGCGCCACCCATATCGTCTTCGACAAGACGGGCACCCTGACCCTGGGCCGGCCCGTGCTGCAACAGATCGAGGGACTCGGCAGCATGACGGAGGACGCCTGCCTGCAGGTGGCCGCCGCGCTGGAAGCGGGCAGCGCCCATCCGCTGGCACAGGCGATCCTGGCAGCCGCCGAAGTGTTGCCAGGACAGCAGCCGCGCGCGCATGCGGAACAATTGCAGGAAGTGCAGGGCCAGGGACTCGAAGGCGTGATCAATGGCGTACGCTACCGCCTGGGCAATGCGGCCTTTGTCGCCGCCATCGCCGGGCCGCCGCTGGGCGACACGGCCGTCGGCATGCAAGGCATGACACCGCTGTATCTGGGCACGCAGGGGTGCTGGCTCACGCGTTTCCTGCTCAGCGATGCGCTGCGCCCCGAGGCGCGCGAAGTGGTCGCGTATTTCCAGCGGCGCGGCAAGCAAGTCGTGCTGCTGAGTGGCGACCAGGAAGCGCTGACGCAAAGCGTGGCGATGGAACTGGGTATCAACACGGCGTGCGGCGAATGCCTGCCCGATGAAAAGCTCGATTTCGTGCAGCAATTGCAAGCGACGGGTGCCGTCGTGGCGATGGTCGGCGACGGCATCAACGACGCCGCCGTGCTGAGCGCGGCCGACGTCTCGTTCGCTATGGGTTCCGGCGCCGCGCTGGCGCAGGCGCATGCGGACACGGTGCTGCTGTCGAGCCAATTGGTGTCCGTGCTCGACACGGCGCAAACGGCGGCGCGCTGCATGCGCATCATCCGCGAAAACCTGGGCTGGGCCACCCTGTACAATCTGACGGCCATCCCGGCCGCCGCGCTGGGTTACCTCAACCCCTGGCTGTCCGGCGTCGGCATGGCTGCCAGCTCGGCGGTCGTCATCGCCAACGCCCTGCGCCTGCGGAAAGCCTGAACATGGAAGCACTCTACCTCCTCATCCCCTTAAGCGTCGTGGTCGTCTTCATCGCCCTGTGGGTGTATTTCACGGCCTCGGACAGCGGCCAGTTCGACGACCTCGTCGGACCGGGCCTGCGCGTGCTGCAGGACGACGATACGCCGCCGGAAGCGGCCCCCCCTCCGGCCACTCAACGCGAATAGCCTTGCGACCCCGGCCGCGCATCGAAGCGCCGGCCCCACCACGGTAAAAACACGGTGTTGCCGCCGCGCGCGCGGAACCACGGCTGCTCGTGGTCGACGGGCCGCACCACGGCCGGCGGCGCCACCACCAGCGCTGTCACACTTTCGCTATCGCTGCTGCCCGCCACCAGCACGGGCCGGCCCACGTGGTTGGCATAAGCGATGGCCAGCGCCACGTTGGTCAGCGCCGTGCCCGCGCCCGTCTCGCCCAGCAGCGCCGGCATGTTGAAGGTCTGCCGGTTGAAATCGAAGTCGGGCAATTGCTGCGTCAGGCTTTGCGCCAGCGGGCCGAGCCGTTCTGACGAGACCGGATAGGTGCTGCCGGCATCGTGGATGACGTAGCCGATGGCGTCATCGTTCAGTTGCGCATTGCGGGCGGCAGCGTCGATGGCGCCGCTCCACGCCTGCACGGTGCGCGGGGAAGCGCCCTTGTCGGCGGTGAAATCGGCGACCTTGCGCGTGGCGGGAAAACCCAGCCAGGCCAACGGCGCGCGGTCAGTCTTGTAGCCGGGACCGGCCAGCACCAGCAAGACCATGTTTTCATTGATCTGCTCATCCTTGGGCGGATAACTGGGCGCATCCCAGTTCATCACCCACACCGTCTTGTCGGGGTTGGCCTGCAGATAAGCCAGCCCCGCCGCCAGTGACGTAAAACCCGCATTGGCGCCGCCCAGGGTCACGCGCACGTCGGGCGGCGTGGCCGTGGTCCAGGAATCGGGGAAGGAGGGGTTGCCGATGCTGAAGGCATCGGTAATCGTTTCAACGATATACTTTCCCGCCTCGTCTGGATCAAGGCGTCCAGCCGGCAAGGCATATTCCACATGAATACCAGCCAGTTCACGGCGCGTGGATTTATCGGTCAGCGAATGGGCGTTGTAAAAATATTCTGCGTTGGAAAAATAGATATCCCGGAAAAGATAAATCAATTCCTCCACATACTTTTCATGATATCCACTGAAGGTTTCCCGGCCCTTGTTGCCGGAAGCGATCATGCCGATCGATTGCACCTTGCCAAAACGCACAGGATTTTCCTTTACTTTGCTATCGTCCTTGTTCGGCTTGGCCAGCCCCAGTGTCCACAGCAGTTGCCACTCGGTCGGATAGTCGCGCCGCTGCAGGGGATTGAGCCACTGCACGCCCACGACCTGTGCCATGTAGGGTTGCTGTGGCGCGGCGGACTCGAATGCCGCAATCGGTATGGCTACCGGCGCCTTGTTGGCGCAGGCCGAGGTCAGAAAAAGCACGGCAAGCGCCAGCAGGGCTGGCATCAATAGTAGTCGTTTCATCAGCAATCCTTCTTCAAGAGGAACGTCGACTGGCGGGGCATGCAATACCGACCAGAGTGCAATACCAAACGCAAGACTGAAAACAAATATGCTCCAACCCAGCCGGCGCGGTAAGGTAGCAATCAAGTTACGCATCAGGAGGTCTCCGGGCGCTTGTACATGCGCTCATCCACAATTTCAGAAGGCATGCGCCCTGTGCTGCCATCACTTTGAACCCACTCCAATAACGGCTTTTTTTCAAACAAACCAAGCCTGAAATATTCAAGAAAAATTCTGTTTGAATTACCCTTTTTTTCCAACTCCTTCAACAATCGCCAATCCGCAATCACTCTCAATTCCCGCATCGCCTCCTCGCCGATATGACCCACCCCAATCGCCACGTCATACGCCAGCGCCTTTTCCGCGTGCCGGGGATTGGTCAGGATGGTGGAGTGGTCGGTGGCATGCGTGTCGCAGGTGGCTACCAGTTGCCCCTGGATTTCCTGCTTGCGCCATTCCAAATATTCCGGCGTGGCGGTGGACAGGTCGTCTTCCATCATCGCCTTGCCGTCATTGCCGTCCAGCTTCTCGCGGCGGGCCTTCATGCGCAGGCGGGCATGGTCTTCGTAGCGCAATGCCGCCTCGGTATCGCGGTCGCCCTGCGGCGTGCCGCCCACGCTTGTATCGGCATACGGTTCGCCTGCCTGGCGCGCCTTGCCAGCATGGCGGTGCGTGCCGGGCGGCTCGATATCCTGGTCGAATTGAGGGCTGGGGTGGCCAAAGCGCATGGACTGCGGTGTAAACACTTCCGGCAAGGCGGGCGCCGTCACGGGGATACGCCAGTCATCGGGCGGCACGGCATTGATGGGGGTCTTCAGCATCTTCATGAGGGCCGACATGGCGGCGGCCGTGCGCACGCTCGCCGCCTTGCCGGCCGCGCTGGTGCTGGCGCGCACGCCCTTGTCTGGATCGTATCTGGAGATCGGCGAATGAGGATGCCAGAAATCGGCACTGCCCCGCGCGGGCTGGCGATAGTGATTGCTCCAATAGTCATAATCGCCGTGCTGGCCAACGGGAAAGCCTTGCGCAAACACCCGCTGGGTAAACACACCGTCGCCGCGCGTGGCCTTGATCTGTTCGGCGCTGAGACCCAACCAGCCGATGCCCTGGATGGGCGTGGCGGAAATCACCTGGTCGTGCGGATTGCAATACAGGGTGACGCGGCCGCGCGTCGTCGGCTGCGGGCCGCAGGCATAGGCGGCCCGGTCCTTGTCCAGCGTGAAATCATGGCGCACGTTGGCGGCCATGCACGCCAAGGCGGCAGACATGGGCGGCTCCTTGGCCTGGCCGCGCACGATGTCGAAAAATGCCGCCAGGGTCTTGCGGCGCGCCTCGCCGCTTTGCCGGCCTACATTGCCATCGACATCCCTGACTTGCCCCTGCAGCCAGCCTTCCGTATCGTTTCTGCGCAACAGGCTGTACGGAGGGTTGCACAAGACATAAGTATCGGCCACGCAACGGCCGCTTTTGCCTGCCGCATCCTGCACCTCGGCCATCTTATTGCCCAGAAACGCGGCCGCCATGCCCACCATATTGCCCTGGCTGTGACACACCAGGGTGATGGGCACGTCGGCCTGCTGCCTGCGGATGGCCGCCACCAGGTGCGCCAGGCGTAGCGCGGCCAGCACGAAGTAGGGGCGCGGTGGGCAGGCATACACGATGCGGTCGTTGACGGGATTGAGATGCTCGATATGGATGAACAGGAAGAGGGCGTCCGACAAGCCCTCGCCCCACAGGTCCGGCAGCGAGGAGCAGCCATTGGCGAACGGGCCGCCGCCCCAGTAAGCGTGTTCGTTCAGGTAGACCGAATCGCCATACGCCTGCAACTCCTTGTCGCTGGCCTTGTAGCCCCAGCGGAACTGGATCACGGGCGAGAAATGCGCTTGCGGCCCGATGAAGGTGCTGGCCGTATAGTCGGGATCGACATAGCCGTCATCGCTCAGTTCGCTCCGGTAATGTAGCGGCGTGAGTTGCCCGCCCTGCGCCGTGGCATGCGCCATATGCTCGTCGCAGCGCTTCATGCGCGCGTTCAGGCCGGCGCACAGGCCGGCTTCGGCCGCGCGGTACCATTCGCCGTCGGAATTGACGCCATGCACGAAGATGACGATGCCCGGCGACGGCGCCTGCACCAGGCAAGCGAGCTTGCCGTGATCGAACAGGGTCGTGCCCTCGGCCTTGCCGACGACCAGGTCCACCTGGGCATCAAACGAATCGCGGCGTGCGGGGTCTTCCATGGCGGGCCTTGGGGGTGTCTGGACTAGCCACTCTAAGTCATTGCCTCCACGCACGTTTTACGCCATGTCAAGCCAGCGCTTGCAGGGATCTTGCATGGCTTTTTTTAGGTTCTTCGCGTTTAGTGGGGGAAGATGGGCTTGACGGTTTGCGGAGGGGGTGGCGGTAAAGGGTTTGAGTTGGTAAATTAGTTGTCGCCAAACGAACAATTTACCTAACCACTTTACCGCCATGCTCAATGCTATGTCTTCTCTTCCATTTTGGGAAGGGCATGTTGTCGATTCCATCACCGAGTTGGACGAAGGTTCGCTGTTAATTACGCTCGATGCCGCGCCCGAAGCTGAGGCGCTATGCGGCGCCTGCCGCCAAGCGTGCGCGTTGGTTCATGAGCGGCGATGGCGGCAGGTACGTGACCGCGATATTCTGGATCGGCGTGTCTGGATCAAGGTTGCAGTGCGCCGTCTCGACTGCCATCATTGCGGCGCCCGGGTTGCCGAACATATTACGTGGCTTGACCGCCGTTCACGCATGACGCACCGCGTGCGCATCTGGGTGGAATCCCTGGTGCAAATGCTGCCCATCGCGCATGTCGCCAAACTCACTGGTCTGCATTGGCATACGATCAAGGCGATCGATCTGCGCCGCCTTGAGCACTTGCATGGCGAGTTTTCCGCGCCGGAAGTACGTCGCCTTGTCATGGATGAATTCGCCCTGCACAAGGGACATCGCTATGCCACGGTTGTCATGGACGCCCAGCGCATGCGTGTATTGTGGGTCGGCGAAGGCAATAGCAGGGCCGCGATCCGCCCCTTTTTTGAACTCCTGGGCACGGAAGGCTGCGCCCGGATTGAGGCGGTGGCGATGGACATGAACACGGCGATGGATCTCGAAGTACGTGAGCATTGTCCCAACGCCGAAGTCGTCTACGATCTGTTTCATGTGGTGGCGCGTTTTGGCCGCGACGTCGTTGATCGGGTGCGCGTCGATCAAGCCAATGCATTGCGCGCTGATCCCAAAGGACGCCAGATCATCAAGCGTAGCCGATGGCTGTTGCTGCGCAATCGTGACAATCTGGACGATGATCATGCCGTCAAACTTGAAGAACTGCTCGCCGCGAATGTCCCTTTGGCCACGGTCTACTTACTCAAGACTGAGCTCAAGGAAATCTGGTATGCGCCGTCCGTTCGTGAGGGTGCCCGGCGTTGGAAGCGTTGGATGAAATTGGCGCGCGATAGCGAGATTGCGCCCGTCATCCAGTTCGCCAAGCGGCTGCGAAAATACGTCCGAGGCATCATCGCTTCGGCCATCTATCCGATGAATTCCTCCATCCTGGAAGGCGTCAATAATCGCATTAAAGTCATCAAGCGCATGGCCTATGGATTTCGCGACTCGGCATATTTCTTCCTGAAAATCAAGGACGCCTTCCCCGGCAAAGTGCGATGAACCTTCTTTTACCCAAATCACAATTTATTTCGATGTCAGTTAGCTACGCTTATTTCATCCGGGGAATTTTGATCCACATCAAAGTTTTTTCGCGGTCAAACACTTACTCTCTGGCCACCATCATAAATAGTAATTCCAGGGAGAGTCTTTGTGGATCAATCGCTGAACTATAACTACAAGATCGTGAAGCAATTCGCGGTCGCTACTGTGGTATGGGGCATCATCGGCATGCTGGTTGGCGTTATCATCGCCGCTCAGTTGGCCTGGCCTGCCCTGAACCTCGACATACCTTGGCTGACATACGGACGCTTGCGTCCGCTGCACACGAATGCGGTCATTTTCGCCTTCGGCATCTGCGGCCTGTTCGCCACCTCGTACTACGTTGTACAACGCACCTGCCAGGTGCGCCTGTTTTCCGACAAACTGGCCGCCTTCACCTTCTGGGGCTGGCAAGCAGTGATTCTGGCAGCGGTGGTCACCCTGCCGATGGGCATGACGCGCGGCAAGGAATACGCCGAGCTGGAATGGCCCATCACCATCCTCATCGCCGTCGTCTGGATCGCCTACGCCATCGTGTTCTTCGGCACCCTGATCAAGCGCAAGGTCAAGCATATCTACGTGGCCAACTGGTTCTTCGGCGCCTACATCCTGGCCGTGACGATCTTGCACGTGGTCAATGGCGCCGTCAGCCCCGCTTCGGCCACCAAATCCTACTCCGCCTACAGCGGCGTGCAGGACGCGATGATCCAGTGGTGGTACGGCCATAACGCGGTGGGTTTCATCCTCACCGCCGGCTATCTGGGCATGGTTTACTACTTCATCCCGAAACAGGCCGAGCGCCCCGTGTACTCGTACCGCCTGTCCATCGTCCACTTCTGGGCGCTGATCTTTACCTACATGTGGGCCGGCCCGCATCACCTGCACTACACGGCCTTGCCTGACTGGACGCAATCGATCGGTATGGTTTTCTCGCTGGTTCTGCTGGCACCAAGCTGGGGCGGCATGATCAACGGCATCATGACCCTGTCGGGCGCCTGGCACAAGCTGCGCACCGATCCGATCCTGAAATTCATGATCGTCTCGCTGTCGTTTTACGGCATCGCCACCTTCGAAGGTCCGATGATGTCGATCAAGACCATCAACTCGCTGTCGCACTACACCGACTGGACCGTTGCCCACGTACACGCGGGCGCCCTGGGCTGGGTGGGCTTCATCACTATGGGTTCGATCTACTATCTGCTGCCACGCCTGGCGGGCCGCACGCAGATGCACAGCACGCGTTTGGTCGACGTGCACTTCTGGGTGGCCACCATCGGCATCGTGCTGTACATCGCCGCAATGTGGATCGCCGGCGTGATGCAGGGCCTGATGTGGCGCGCGGTCAATCCGGACGGCACCCTGACCTACACCTTTGTCGAGAGCGTGAAAGCCACGTATCCGTACTACGTGGTGCGCGTGGCCGGTGGCCTGCTGTACCTGTCGGGTATGTGCATCATGGGCTACAACACCTGGATGACCTTGCGCGGCAGCAAACTCCCCGTCGCCCGCATTCCGGAACTGAACGCGGCGCACGCCTGATAGGAGCGAAAGCAAATGAAATTTTCACATGCATGGATTGAGAGAAACCCCTGGCTGCTGATCGCCCTGGTCACGGTAGTGATCAGTATCGGCGGCGCCGTCGAGATCGTCCCCCTGTTCTTCCAGAAGAGCACGACGGAGCCGGTCGCCGGCCTGAAGCCGTATTCGCCGCTGCGCCTGGCTGGCCGCGACATTTACGTGCGCGAAGGCTGCTACAACTGCCACTCGCAGATGGTGCGTCCGCTGCGCGCGGAAACGGAACGCTATGGCCACTATTCGGTCGCTGGCGAGTTCGTGTATGACCGTCCGTTCCAGTGGGGTTCCAAGCGCACGGGGCCGGACCTGGCCCGCGTGGGCGCCCGCTACAGCGATGAATGGCACCGCACGCACTTGAACAACCCACGCGACGTGGTGCCCGAATCGAACATGCCGGGCTACCCATGGCTGGCGAAGACCAAGCTGGTGCCTGACGACATCATGCCGAAGATGCGCGCCCTGAAACGCCTCGGCGATCCGTACAGCGATGCGGAAATCGCCGCCGCGCCGGCCCAGCTGCAGGACAAGACGGAAGAAGACGCCCTGGTCGCCTATCTGCAAGGCCTCGGTACATTAATCAAAACAAGGAATTAGCATGGCAATCGAAAACCTGTTTGACAGCGCCAGCAGCGTCATGACGGTGGTTTCCTTTACGACGTTCGTAGGCATCCTGTGGTGGACGTTCAGCCGCAGCAATAGCGACTTCGACGCGGCGGCGCGCCTGCCGTTCGACGACGAGGCGCTCGACTACGCGGCCGAGGCCGCACCGGCACAAGGGGAGCGCAACCATGGCTGACTTTACCAATGGCTTCTGGAATATCTACATCATCGTGCTGTCCCTGCTGGGCATCATCGGCTGCGGCGTGCTGCTGTACTCGCAGTCGAAAATCAAAGTGGTCGAAGGCGCGCCTGCCGACGGCACCACGGGCCACGTCTGGGACGAGGACTTGAAGGAGCTCAATACGCCGATGCCGCGCTGGTGGATGTGGTTGTTCTACATCACCATCGTCTTCGCCCTGGCGTATCTGTTCCTGTACCCTGGCCTGGGCAACTATGCCGGCAGCCTGGGCTGGAAATCGACGGGCCAGTACGAAGAAGAGCTGAAGAAGGCGGAAGCCGACTACGGTCCTTTGTTCAACAAGTACCTGAGCCAGGACTTGAAGACGGTGGCCGCCGATCCGCAGGCGCATGCCATCGGCCAGCGTTTGTTCCTGACCTACTGCGCGCAATGTCACGGTTCGGATGCACGCGGCAACAAGGGCTTCCCCAACCTGACCGACAAGGACTGGCTGTATGGCGGTGAACCCGACATCATCAAGACCACCATCCTGCATGGCCGCAATGGGCAGATGCCACCGATGGGCGCCGCCCTGGGCTCCGAAAAGGATGTCGAGAACGTGGCCCATTATGTGCTGAGCCTGTCCGGTTCCACCTCGGACCCCGTCAAATCCGTGCTGGGCAAAGCCAAGTTCGGCGCCTGCATGGCCTGTCACGGTGCCGATGCGAAGGGCAATCAAATGCTCGGTTCGCCTAACCTGACGGACAAGATCTGGCTGTACGGCGGCAGTGCTGATACCATCATGGAAACCATCCGCAAGGGACGCAGCAACACCATGCCGGCCTTCAGCGATTTCCTCGGCGAGTCCAAGGTCCACGTGCTGTCGGCCTATGTCTGGAGCCTGTCGAATCCCCAGACGCCCGTGAAATGATGTAATGGAACCTCAAGTCATCAAGATGTATGCGGCCCGCGAGCAGATCTACCCTCGCGAGGCCAAAGGACGCTACGCTACCTGGCGATGGGTATGCGTATGGCTTACCCAGCTGGCGTTCTACGGCTTGCCGTGGTTGACCTGGAATGGCAGGCAAGCCCTGCTGTTCGATTTGACCACGCGCAAGTTCTACATTTTCGGCGTCGTGCTGTGGCCCCAGGATTTCATCTATCTGGCGGCCCTGCTGATCATCTGTGCGTATTTGTTGTTCCTCGTCACGGCCATCGCCGGGCGGGTGTGGTGCGGGTTCTCTTGCCCGCAAACGGTATACACGGAAATCTTCCTGTGGGTCGAACGCCGCATCGAGGGCACGCGCAGCGCGCGCATGGCCCTCGACAAGCAGGGCCCCTCCGTGCGCAAGGCCTTCAAGAAGACGGCCAAGCACCTGGCATGGGGCGCCATCGCCCTGTGGACGGGCTTTACCTTTGTCGGCTATTTCACGCCGATCAAGGAACTGGCGCGCGAGGTGACCACCCTCAATTTCGGTCCCTGGGAATGGTTCTGGGTCTTGTTCTACAGCCTGGCAACCTACGGCAACGCGGGCTGGCTGCGCGAGCAGGTGTGCAAATACATGTGCCCCTACGCGCGCTTCCAGAGCGCCATGTTCGACCAGGACACGCTGATCATCACCTACGATGCCAAGCGCGGCGAACCGCGTGGCGCCATCAGCAAGAAGGCTGGCAACAACGACAAGCTGGGCGATTGCATCGACTGCACCCTGTGCGTGCAAGTGTGTCCGACCGGCATCGATATCCGCAACGGCCTGCAGTATGAATGCATCGGCTGCGCCGCCTGCGTCGATGCCTGCAATACCGTGATGGACAAGGTCGACCGGCCGCGGGGACTGGTACGCTACAGTACCGACCATGCGATGGAAAACAACTTCAGTTCGAAGCAGATCCGCCAGCGCGCCATGCGCCCGCGCGTGCTGATCTACACTTCCATCCTGGCCCTGATCATCATCGCCGTGTGTACCTCGCTGGCGCTGCGCACGCCCCTGAAAATGGACGTGATCCGCGACCGCGGTTCGATGGGACGCGAAGTGGAAGACGGCATGATCGAAAACGTCTACCGCTTGCAGATCATGAACACCTCGGAGCAAACCCAGCATTTCAAAATCAGCGCTTCCGGCTTGCCGGGCCTGACCTTGCTGACGCGCGAAGAGGTGACCTTGCAGCCGACGGAAACGCTGGGCTGGCCGATCCGCCTGCGCGTACCGCACGGCGTGGGAGAAAAGGGCTCGAACAAGATTGCGATCGAATTGCACTCGCTGGACGACCCATCGCTGCATGTGCGTGAAAGCGCGGTATTCATCGTACCGCGGTGATGTTGATTCGGGGTCGGACCCTCTGGGTCCGACCCCGGTATTTCGCCGTAGGGGTAGCATCAAACATGCGTTAGCTTTACTTTATTTTCAACCCAGAAGCAAAAGCTGGGGTCAGACCCAAAGGGTCTGACCCCAAGGAGAACAAAATGTCCGACAGTCTCAAGCTGCAAGCCCCCGTTGCCCCGTGGTACAAGCATCGCTGGCCATGGCTGCTGATGATCGGTCCCGGCCTGTCCGTGGTCGTCGGCAGCTGCATGGCGTATATCGCGTTTACGCAGCCCGATGCCCTGGTGGTGGGTGATTATTACAAGCAGGGCAAGGCGATCAACCAGGATTTGCGGCGCGACACGATCGCCAGCGACCTGGCGATGGATACCAGCCTGTCGTATGACGTTGCTGCAGCGCGCCTGAGTGGTTCCGTGCACAGCTTCGGCAAGGCTTACCAGGGTCCGCTGCAGTTGCATCTGGCGCATGCGACCTTGCCGGAAAAAGATATCAAGCTGCTGGTGCAGCCCGATGCGGCCGGCAATTTCTCCGTGGCGCTGCCGATGCTCGAGCGCAGCCGCTGGCAAGTACTGGTGGAAAACGACAAACGCGAGTGGCGCCTGTCCGGCATCTGGACCTGGCCCCTGCAGCGCAGCATCGCGCTGCATGCGGATGAAGAGCTATAACGTACAGCGCCGGGAAAAAACCGTAGCGAGCGGCAGTGATTTGTGGCTAAGAAGCGCAGCTGTGCTAGAGCACAGCGAGCATCGCAGGCCGCAAAGCGCGACGCGCAGTAGGTTTTGACGGTGCTGTTATTTACAGACGTCCGTGCCGGCTGTAATGGCCTTCAATTTTGCTGGCTGCAAGATCTCGATCTCGCGGTTGGAGACGCGCAGCCAGCCTTCCTTCTTGAATTTCGACAATAAACGGCTGACGCTTTCGATGGTCAGCCCCAGGTAATTGCCGATTTCCTCGCGCGACATGCGCAGCTGAAATTTGCTGGCCGAATAGCCGCGCGCTTCATAGCGCGAGGCCAGGTTGACGATAAAGGCGGCAAAACGCTGGGTCGCCTGCATATTGCCCAGCAACAGCATGACGCTTTGCTCGCGTGTGATTTCCTGGCTCATCATGCGATGGAAATGGCGCAGCAGGGTCGGCATATTGCCCAGCAACTGTTCCAGGCTGGAAAACGGAATTTCACACACTTCGCTGTCTTCCAGCGCCACCGCATTACAGTGGTGGCGGTCGGCGCTGATGGCGTCCATGCCCAGCAGTTCGCCAGCCATCTGGAAACCCGTCACCTGCTCTTCACCGCCCGGATTGATCTGGTACGTCTTGAAGTGCCCCAGGCGGATCGCGTACAGATTCTGGAACGAGTCGCCGATGCGGAACAGCGAGGCACCGCGCACGATCTTGCGGCGGCGGCCGATGATCTGGTCCAGCCTGTCCATGTCGCCCACATCGAGGCCCATCGGCAGGCACAATTGATGCATGCTGCAGGTCGAGCATCGCGCACGCAACGCTTCCACGGTCACTGTGGGCATGGTGGGAGTGAGTAGCGCTTCAGTCATGTCGGTACCTTTTAGAAAATGCAATAACGAGTTTACTGCATACAGGGTTGCCGTGTGCCAATTTCACCGCATTTCCGCTGAATAAACGACGTTCCAACCTTGATTATATGGCAACATCGTTAAAAGCCCATGTGGGAAAGGCAATTTGCGCGACGCCGCTTGCCAAGTTGATGTATTGATAGGAAAATTCCCGACAGCATTCTCTGCCGCCTGTACCGCCCGGTACTGAAAAGGAAATCATGAAGCCTCTCGGCATCAAAGCAAAAGTCGCGCTGGCCACCAGCCTGACCTCGATCGCCATGATCGCGCTGGTCACCATGATACAGGTGCAGCACATGCGCGCCGACTTCACCCGAGTACTGCTGAGCCAGCAATCTGCCCTGATCAGCCGCACCGCTGCCGAACTCGACGACAAGCTGGGCATGCTGCTGCAGATCGTCACGCTGACGGCCAGGCAGCAGCCGCCGGAATTGATCGCCCAGCCCGCCCAATTACGCGAATACTATTCGCGCCGCTCGATGCTGGTGCTGTTCGACGACGTGCTGGTGCTCGATGCGCAAGGCGCCGTCGTGGCCGACATGCCGGAAGTGGCGGGGCGCGCCGGCATCAACGTCGCCGAGCGCGAGTATTTCCAGACCGTCCTGCGCACGCGCCAGCCCATGATCACCGAGCCGATGCTGGGCAAATCGAGCGGCATGCCCATCGTGCAGATGGTGGCGCCCGTGCTCACGGCCGATGGCCAGGTGGCCGGCGTGGTGATCGGTGTGCTGCGCCTGTACAAGGACAACCTGCTGGGACGCCTGCGTTCGGAAAAGATCGGCAAGAGCGGCTATTACTTCATCCTCACGCGCGGCGCCGTGCCGCGCTACGTGCTGCACCCCGATACCAACCGTTTGCTGCAGCCACGCCTGCCGAACGCCAACCTGACCACCACCGAGTTGTTGAGGCAAGATGGCGAAGGCAGCATGGTCAGCACCAACAGCCGCAGCATCACGGCCGTCAACAGCTTCAAACGCCTGAAATCCGTGAACTGGCTGCTGGCCGCCTCGCTGCCTCTCGACGATGCCTTCGAACCGTTCGATGGCGTACTGTACCGGCTGGTGCTGTGGAGCATCCTCGCTTCGCTACTGGCCGCGTTTATTCTGGGCTGGGTCACCGTGCGCCTGCTGTCTCCGCTGGTGCGCCTGCGTGACACGCTGCAAGCCATGCGCACCAGCGGCAGCCGTTTCACGCCCGTGCCGGTGCGGCAGCGCGACGAGATCGGCGAACTGACGGAAGCGTTCAACGGCCTGATGAGCGAACGCGACCGCCTGCAGCAGGAACTCGAAGCGCGCGCGACGGAGCTGGAACAGGAGCGCGACCGGGCCGAGGCGGCCAACCGCGCGAAGAGCGATTTCGTGGCCAATATGAGCCATGAAATCCGCACGCCCCTGAATGCCGTACTGGGCATGGTGTATTTGCTGGGCAATACCAGGCTCGATACGGAACAGCGCAAGTATCTGACCATGGTGCGCGTGGCGGGCCAGTCGCTGCTGGGCATCCTCAACGACGTGCTCGACTATTCGAAGATTGAGGCGCGCCGCATGGAATTGTCGCCCGTCGAATTCGACCTCGACGAGGTCATGAACACGCTGGCCACGACGATGACCATGAATGCGGGCGAAAAGGAGCTGGAACTGGCCATCGCCGTCGAACCCGACGTGCCGCGGCGCCTGGTGGGCGACGCCCAGCGCCTGCAGCAAATTCTCGTCAACCTGGCCGGCAACGCCATCAAGTTTACCGAGAGCGGCGAGGTGGTGGTGGCCGTCAGCCTGGCCGAAAGCCAGCAAGGCCGCGCCTGGCTGCGCTTCGAAGTACGCGACACGGGCATCGGCATGACGGAGTTGCAGCAACAGCAGCTGTTTGCCGCCTTTTCACAGGGTGACCAGAGCATCACGCGGCGCTTCGGCGGCACGGGCCTGGGCCTGGCCATCAGCAAGCAGCTGATCCACATGATGGGCGGTGATATCGCCGTGGCCAGCAGCGAAGGCAAGGGCAGCCGCTTCTGGTTCAGCGTGCCGTTCGAGATGCTGGCGCAGCCGGCCGAAACGCGGCGCACGCCAGCCCTGGGCCAGTTGCGCCTGCTGGTGGCCGACGATAACCGCACCACGCGCGAACTGATCGTCAAGCTGATCGAGGCCTGGGGCTGGCTGGCCGACGAAGTGGACTCCGGCTTTGCCGCCATCGAACTGTACCGCGAACGCCTGGCGCAGCAGCAGCCGTACGACGTGGTGCTGGCCGACTGGCACATGCCCGTCATGGACGGCCTGGCCACGGCCAAGGCCATCCGCCAGGCGGCCAGCGGCCAGCGCCAGCCCATCGTGGTGATGGTCAACGCCTTCGCGCGCAACCACCTGGAGGAAATCTCCAGCGCGGCCGAGGCCGATGTCGTGCTGATGAAGCCAATCACGGGTTCGAGCCTGTTCGACGCCCTGCACCAGGCGCTGATCGCCAAGAACGACGGCGGCGAACAGCGCATCCTGCACCAGCCGCTGGGCACGGAACTGGCCGGCGTGCATTTCCTGCTGGTGGAAGACAATCATTTGAACCAGGCCGTGGCGCGCGGCATCCTCGAGCACATGGGCGCCACCCTGGACGTGGTGGGCGACGGCTTGCAAGCCGTGGAACGGCTGCGCACGGAGGCGCTGCGCTACGACATCGTGCTGATGGACATGCAAATGCCCGTCATGGACGGTTTCAGTGCCACCCATATCATCCGCACGGAACTGCGCTTGAACTTGCCCGTGATCGCCATGACGGCCGGCGTGCTGGCGTCCGAGCGCGAGCGCTGCATGACGGCCGGCATCAGCGATTTCATCGCCAAACCCGTGGTGGTGGAAGAGATGATGGCAGTCATCCTGCGCCACCTGCCGAAGCGCCCGCCAGTGCAGACGGCCGAGCCGGTGACAGTTGCCGATGAGGAGGTATTTTCCATGGCGCCGCTGATGCGCGTGATGGGCCGCGATGCAAAAGGCCGCGGCGTGCTGCGGCGCATGGTGGAAGACGCCCTGAACAAGGGCATGACGCCCGTGCGCGACGCCGAAACAGCGTTGCAAACGGGCCGCCACAGCGACGTGGCGCGCATCCTGCACGGCGTGCGCGGTTCCGTGGGTACCCTGGGCACGAAGCGCCTGATCCGCGCCGCGTTTGCCACCGAGGAAGCCATCGACGCGGGCCGCCTGGACGCCGTGCCGGCGCTGCTGGCGCACACGGCGCAGGAACTGGAACTGGCGCTGGCGGCGGCGGCCGATTGGTTGTCCAGGCTGAAGGACTAGCACCCAAACGCCTAAGAAAACCGTAGCGAGCGGCAGTGAGTTGTGGCTAAGAAGCGCAACCGTGCTAGAGCACGGTGAGCATCGCAGGCCGCAAATCGCGACGCGCAGTAGGTTTGCTTCGGCATTTTAAGCGGGTACGCCCAGAATCACGCTAGACGCCTTGAAAATCGCCGTCACGCTGCTGCCGATGGCGATGCCCAGGTCGGTGCTGCTCTGGTTGGTGATGATGGCGGCTATCGTGCCGCCGCGCGGCAAGTCCAGCACCACTTCCGTGTTGACGGCGCCCGTCTGCACGCGCGTCACAAGCCCGGCCAACTGGTTGCGCGCCGAAAAGCGCGCCCCTTCGCTGTCCGCCACGAGGATGATCGACGACGCCTTGATCAGCGCAAACGCTTCCGCGCCCGGCACCAGGCCCAGGCTTGCGCTGCTACCCTGCGTGACGATGGCAACGATGTGCTGTCCACCCGGCAATGCCAGGGTCACTTCATCGTTGACGGCACCTTGTTTCAGTTCAGTAACTTTGCCCAGGAATTGATTGCGTGCCGTGGTTTTCATGGCCATTCTCCGTATGAGTAAAAGATCGTCGGCGATGCCTTCGGCCTGGCTGCCCAGTTGGCGCAGGTAGCGCGCATGCTCACGCTCGATGATACGGAAATTGTCGACCAGTTGGCGACCCCGTTGCGTCAGCCGCGTGCCGCCGCCGCCCTTGCCGCCCGTCAAGCGCTCGACCAGCGGCTCGCCAGCCAGGTTGTTCATCGCGTCGATGGCGTCCCAGGCCGCCTTGTAGCTCATCTTGACGAGCTTGGCCGCCTGCGTGATGGAGCCGCACTCGGCGATGGCGCCCAGCAATTCCACCCTGCCGGCGCCGCCCAGATTTTCTCCGCCCACCGTCATCCATACCGAACCTTGCAGGCCGATTTCTGCTGCCGCTGATTTATCCAATGCGTTCACCCAATGCCTTATGTTCTTCCATGCTGTCAATTTGTCCGTCACGCAAGTACAGCACATGTTCACCCAGGATGCGCGCATCTTCCGGATCATGGGTAATCAGGATCATGGGCACGTCCAGGCGCTGCTGCCACTGGCTCAGTTCCAGACGCATTTTGACACGCAGGGCCGGATCGAGGGCGGCAAACGGCTCGTCGAGCAGCAGCGCGTTTGGCTCGGCCACGAGTGCCCTCGCCAGCGCCACCCTTTGGCGCTGGCCACCGGACAACTCGTCGGGAAACTGGTGCGCCAGTTCCTGCAAATGAAACGCGTCCAGCCAATGCTCGACCTTCTGTAATTTTTCGCGCGCGCGCGGGTTGAACCAGCCGCGACTCAGGCCGAAGCCCACGTTCTGGCGCACCGTCAGGTGCGGGAACAGCGCGTAATCCTGGAACAGGTAGGCCACGTTGCGCTGCTGCGGCGGCAGGTTGATGCCGACGGCCGAATCGAACAGGGTGCGGCCGTTCAGGCGAATATGCCCCGCCTCCGGTGTAAACAGTCCGGCAATGGCTTTCAGGGTCATGCTCTTGCCGGCGCCGGACGGGCCATACACGGCGATGCGCTGGCTGCTGGACGTGCATTGCACGTGCATGTCGAAACGGCGTTTGCCGGAGCGCAAGGTGGCGCGAATGTCGAGGTCGAGTTGCATGGGCATCATCATAGGCCTCATTTGTGTGCGATGCGCCCGGGTGCCAGGCGGCCAGCCGACAGCAACACCACGATGCAGACAAGGGAGATAATCACGACCAGCGTATTGGCCACATCGTCCTGGCCCGCCTGCACGGCTTCATACACGGCCACCGACAGGGTCTGCGTCTTGCCGGGGATGCTGCCGGCCACCATCAGGGTGGCGCCGAATTCGCCCAGCGCGCGCACAAAACCCAGCAGCACGCCGGCGAGGATGCCGCGCCAGGCCAGCGGCAAAGTCACGCGGAAGAAAATCGCCATTTCCGAGATGCCCAGCACGCGGGCCGCCTGCTCCAGTTGCCCGTCGACGGCCTCGAAGGCGGCGCGCGCGGGCTTGAAGACGAGGGGAAAAGCCACTACCGTGGAAGCGATGACGGCACCCTGCCAGGTGAAGATGAGGTTGATGCCGAAGTTGTCCTGCAGCCAGATGCCCAGGGTGCCGCGCCGGCCCAGCAGCACCAGCAAGTAATAGCCGAGCACGGTGGGCGGCATCACCATCGGCAGGGTCAACAGGGCGTCGAGCAGCTCACGCCCGGGAAAACGCGTGCGCGCCAGCAGATAGCCCGTACCGATGCCGAGCAACAAATTGAGCGCCGTGGCCCAGGCCGCTACTTTGAGCGACAGGGCCAGCGCGGTCCAGGCGATATCCATGTGCAGTCGTTTTACTTTATGGCTTTTTAAACCCGTATTTGGCGAGGATGGCTTGCGCCGGCGCCGTCTGCAGGTAGCTGACGAAGCGCTTCGCTTCGGCGGGATTGCTGCTGCCCTTGATGGTGGCGATCGGGTACAGCACGGGCGAGGCCAAAGGCACCTCCAGCACCACGTTCACCTTGTCTTTCATGATGGCTGCGTCGGTGGCGTAGACAAAGCCCGCATCGACTTCGCCGCGCGCCACATAGTCGAGCGACTGGCGCACGTTCTGCGTGCCGATGGCTTTCGGCTGCACGGCATCCCACAGCTGCGCCTTCTTCAGCGCGCCTTCCGAATAGCGGCCGACGGGCACGCTGGCCGGGTTGGCGATGGCCACGCGGGTCACGCCCTTGTGCGTCAGGTCGCTCAAGCTCTTGATGCCCAGCTTGCTATCGTGCGGCACGATCAGCACCAGACTGTTGCTGACGAAATCCATGCGCTCGGCCGGCAGCACCAGGCCCTGCTTTTGCGCCGCATCCATGGTTTCCTGGTCGGCCGAAGCAAACACGTCCACGGGCGCGCCCTTGACGATCTGCTGCAGCAGCACGCCCGAGGCGGCGAAGTTCAAGGACACCTTGCTGCCCGGATATTGCGCCTCATAGCCTTGCGCCGCATCCTTGAACGCATTCGTCAGGCTGGCCGCGGCCGACACCACCACTTCGCCGGCAAAGGCGGAGGTGGCGGCGCTAGCGAGCAAAGCGGTGCCAAGCAGGCGGGCGAGGGAGGTGAGGCGCATGATCGTATCCTTGTAAAGTGAACGGTGAACAAGGAGCGTAATATACACTTATATATAGCGTTATGCCATCGTACAGGTCAAGACAGCACAAACCAGATATCCTGATATACTGTATATAAGTACAGTCATATCATTGAGCCCTGGAATTGACGAACCAACTAGCAGGGAGAAGAATGCAACACGTGAAGCCGCAAGCAATCGTCCCCTTGGGCAACATGACGTTAAAGCAGATGCTGCATGATGACACGGCCTCGAAGAGGGTGCTGGCCGGCAAAAATTTGCAAAAATATCATTTAGGCTCATCAACTTAATTTATGTTGGATCTAAATAGCAGACCTCGGCTCTTAATCAAAAAGTAAACTGTAGATAAATTATTACAATCTGCACATTACAAGTCAGCATACCGACGATTGGTAAAGACACTACAAGTTTCGATTCAGTGGCAGAAAACGATCGACTTTTGACGACCAACAAAGTAAAATACAGTTAATTTTTTTGAATCAGTACGAAGTATGGAGAATTACATGAGCCGTCCAATAGGAATCGACTTGTTTGCAGGGGCAGGCGGTTTATCGTTAGGTTTTGAACAAGCTGGATTTGATATTGCTGCGGCTATCGAAATCGATCCGATTCACTGCGCGACGCACGAATATAATTTCCCAAAAACAAAAACGATTTGCGCGAGCGTAGTCGATCTATCAGGTAATGATATTCGCATTCAAAGTGGAATAGGTAATCGCGAAATTGATGTAGTGTTTGGTGGTGCACCATGCCAAGGCTTTTCAATGATTGGAAAACGCGCACTGGACGACAATCGTAATCAGTTGGTCTTTCACTATGTTCGTCTTGTGCATGAACTAAAACCAAAATATTGCGTTTTTGAAAATGTAAAAGGATTGACGCTTGGCAAACATTCACAATTCCTTACTGAGTTAATCGATGCATTAGGTGATGCAGGATATAATGTTCTGATGCCATATAAAGTCTTAAATGCATCTGCATTTGGTGTCCCACAGTCAAGAGAACGACTCTTCCTTATGGCCGCTCGAAAAGATCAAGTGCTCCCTGAATATCCAGTAGCAGCTAAGGATTGTGTGACGGTGGGAGACGCTATAGCTGATTTGCCAGACGTAAATCAACACCGCGCTTTAGAAAACTCAGACTCAGTAAAGCTGCAATGGAAAACCGATTCTAAATACGCACGCTGCTTACGAGGAATGATCAAAGATTCATCCGATTACAGCTACAGGCGTGCTTTCGACGTAAATGAGCTGACATGCAGTTCGATCACCGAACATACAGAAACGTCAAAGGCTCGATTTCTTGCAACAACACCAGGCCAGACCGAAAAAATCAGTCGTTTCTTAAGACTTTCTCTCGAAGGAGTCTGCAACACGCTACGCGCCGGTACAGATAGCGCTAGAGGAGCGCATACATCTCCTCGTCCGATCCATCCAGTTTACCCACGAGTTCTGACTGTCCGCGAGGCTGCGCGTCTTCACTCATATCCCGATTGGTTCCGAATGCATGTCACTAAGTGGCATGGATTTAGACAAATTGGCAATAGTGTTCCGCCATTGCTTGGACGTGCTGTTGCATCGGCTGTTATACAAGCGCTGGGCATCCAACCGACGATTCCAAACGGCACAATAAAGCTTGGTGATCCAGCACTTTTAGCTATGAACATGGGACAAGCAGCGTCTTACTTTTCTGTCCTGCGAACAGTTATTGCCCAGCGAAATAGAAAACCATCGGAAACATCAAAGACTGCAGACCTATTTGAAAAATAGCACCTTTACCGGAGCATACTTCAGTTTATTATTCAATGTCCTTAGCCAATCGCAGGAAACTCCCTGCGATTGAAAAAAATTCTTTGTTTACTATATACCTTGAACCGATGGTTGCAAAACAAACATAGCTTCCCGATGAAAAATTGGTACATCGAACGTTGCGATATCAGCGCGGTGAACCGATTTAAATTCAACGACATACATTCCCTTTCCTTTAATTGCAGCAATTGCTGTGGGAACAATTAAGTCATTCGAAGTAGATTCAAAAGCAGCTTTAACCTGTCGGGCTATCTGCTCAGTCAAAATGCGTTGATTCCCTTGTTTAGCCTCCACTGTGATAAGTACACTACCTGATGGGTTTACAATACTAGGAATACATTTCGCAAGATATAATGCATCGATTTGGACCTTTCGCAATTTAATGTCCATCTGCAGATGATTTAATTCCAATGCCTCAATTTGTCTGTTTTCACCAATAGCAAAATGACTTTCAATAATACGAAGATTCACTGCTACCTGTAAAAGCCACGATTCGTCAGTTCGGCCAAGTGCCTTCGATGCAAGTGGCAGGCTTAAGCTTTGAATCTGATAGCGGGGCGTATCGTCCGTTGGGCGGAAATCAACATCGAAGCTCTCTGAAACACCTGCGACCACAGGCACGAATGCAAATACATTTCCATCACCGGTTCGCTGCTCACCAATAAACCCTAGCTGTCGAACACTGTCAGGCCAAATCTTTGCAGCTCCTGTTCCTCGTACTATGTCTTTCATGAAGTTGTATGGATTACTATCCAACTTGATGGTGGCGCCTAAAAAATCATTGCAGTAACGTTTTGCATCCTCCAAATCTTTTGCAGTAACGACTCTTCTACTTAACTTACCCGTGCTTGGATCGTACAATAAATTAAAGATACGCTCGATAACGATAGTTTTCTGACTTTTTGACATTGATGACCTATTTTTATTTAACATCCTAAATGATTAATTATCTTCAACAATATTGATTTTTTACTTTAGCGAATCATGATAATTTTGATAGTACGCAAGGTTTAATTCAAGTTTAGATCAGTGGTTTTAAATTTGGCAAGGCCAATTGAATAATTATTTTTCACACCGTCAACAGGGATCTGAAAATTGTATATTGGTGATTGAAAAAGTTCTCTATATTTAAGGCGTAGATATCGAAACTTTCGATATCTCATCGCGCCGCGCATAGCGTTGCGCGATCACGGCGCAAATCATCAGCTGAATCTGGTGGAACAGCATCAGCGGCAAAATCACCATGCCCAGCGAGTGGGTGGCAAACAGCACCTTGGCCATCGGCACGCCGCTGGCCAGGCTTTTCTTCGAACCGCAAAAGACGATGGCGATCTCGTCTTCCTTGTTAAAACCCAGGCGGCGGCTGATGAACGTCATCAGGCCCAGGACCAGCGCCAGCAGCAAGATGCTGAACAGGCCCAGCGCCACCAGCGTTTCCACCGAAATCGTATGCCACAGGCCTTCGCTGACGGCTTCGCTGAAGGCCGTGTAGACCACCAGCAAGATCGAGCCCTGGTCGACGTATTTCAGGGTGGCTTTATGGCGGTCGACCCAGCGGCCGATCCAGCGGCGCAGGAACTGGCCGGCCAGGAACGGCAGCAGCAGCTGCATGACGATGGACAGCACGGCGTCCACCGACGACTTGCTTGCCCCGCCTTTCGCCACCAGCAAGCCGACCAGGATGGGAGCAAGAAAAATGCCGATGAAATTCGAGGCCGAGGCGCTGCAGATGGCGGCCGGTACATTGCCGCGCGCCATGGCCGTCAGCGCGATCGACGACTGTACGGTCGATGGCAGGGCGCACAGGAACAGGATGCCCACGTACAGCTCGGGCGTGAGAAAAGTCAGCGCCAGCGGGCGCAGGGCCAGGCCCAGCAGGGGAAACAAGATGAACGTGCTGGCCAGTACCAGCAAATGCAGGCGCCAGTGCATGACGCCGGCCACCACGGCTTCGCGCGACAACTTGGCGCCATGCAGGAAGAACAGGGCGCCGATGGCGACGGTGGTGACGTGACCGAAGACCACGGCCGTCGTGCCCGTGCAAGGCAGGAAACTGGCCAGCGCCACGGTGACGAGCAGGGCGATGGTGAAATTATCGGGTTTCAGATTGCGCAGCAGGGCGGCGGGGGAAAAAGAAGACATGCGGTAGCCTGGTAGCGGCCCAGCCTTGCAACACTGCGCCATGGATGACAAAAAGCGCCGGAAACGGCGCCAGTGCTGGCTATTCTACCGTTGATATGGATTCCTCATCGGTAAAAATCATGCAATGACAATGACGGTGGATTTGCTATGAAGCCGATGTGTACTTCCAATGATTCATCATAAAAGAAACAAAATTTCCACAATTAAAATATTTTCATAGATAAATAAACAATGCCAATTTACACTAATTTGTTTTAAAAATTACAACTACATCTAGGGTAAACATGTATAAATTATCTGTTGTTTTAGCATCACTGGCGTTAACTGGCTGCGCATCCGTCGCGGGCGAAAAATTTCAGCCTGTATCTATTCAAACCATTCATGAGAGCAAGGAAGTGTCCGGCATTGGTTGCAATCTCAGCAACGATGCGGGCAACTGGTTCGTTGTCAGCCCTGGCAGCGTTATGGTGCATAAGAGCACCGGCGACATGATCGTCGACTGCAAAAAAGGCAATCTGTCTGGAAGTTCGACTCTGGTATCGAAGTCGAATGGTGCCGTATGGGGCAATATTCTACTGGGTGGTGGCATCGGCTACATTGTGGACCGGAACACCGGCGCTGGCTTTGATTATCCCAATACGACGACAATCCAAATGCGGGACATCGCCATAGCCCCGGTGGTACTGCCGCCCCCGCAAGCGTCTGCCGAAACTGTCAAGTCCAACTGAAATAGACAAAAAAATGCCCTGTCCGCAGACAGGGCAACCCGGAGTAAAGTACAGCGCGAGGGCGATTAACCGGCGGCTTTGACTTTCAGCTCGTTCTTGATTTCTTTCACGCCGCTCACGGAAGCGACGATCTGCACGACGCGGTCACCCGCTTCGGCGCTCGGTACATCGCCCGACAGGACGACGACACCTTGCTGGGTTGCTACCTTGACTGGCAGGGCAGCGGCTTGCGCATCGGCGCTCAGGGCGGCCTTGGCCGAGGAAGTGATGGTTTCATCAGGGACGGCGGCGGCGGCGTTGGCGGCCACGACAGTGTCAGCAGGAGCTTGTGCTTTTGGTGCGGAGTCAGCGGCATGCGAAGCGGTGATCGAGGCGCCCGACAGTACGATAGCGGCGACCAGGGTATTGAACAGTTTCGATGTTTGCATGGTAGTTCCTCTCAATGAAGTTAAAAGCTTCTTACTTGGATAAAGCAACACGTTGAAGCGTCACATCTACCCATACAGCAAGCACCGTGCCAGCTTTTAAATTTCATTCAAAATCAACGACTTACATTAAAACTCGATTTTTCCAGCGCGTTTCCGCCGGATCTGGCCCGAAAATCGGGGCTTTTTGTCGCCTGACGACGACAGCTTGTGGCAAGACAATCAATATTTAACAGTAAGCCATTGATTATTCACGCTTTATTTTTGTCGCTCATCAGCGACAGGGTCGCCGTCAGCCCGGAACAGGGCCGGCGTCAGCTCGTATTTCTGCAGTAAACGGTAGAACTCCGTGCGGTTGCGGTCGGCCAGGCGGGCCGCATCGGCGACGTTGCCGTCCGTCAGGCGCAGCAATTGAATCAGATAGTCACGCTCGAAGCGCTGCTTGGCTTCGTTATAGCTGAGCGCTTCCAGCGATGGCACGCGCAGCGCACGTTGCACCAGGGACAAGGGCACCAGCGGCGCCGTGGCCAGCGCGCACACTTGCTCGACCACATTGACCAGCTGGCGCACGTTGCCGGGCCATGGCGCCGCCACCAGGGCCGTGAGGGCGTCGGGCGCGAAACCGTTCAGTGCTTTCTGGTACTTGGCCGCCAGTTTCTGCAGGAAATGGTTCGCCAGCAGGGAAATGTCTTCGCGGCGCTCGGCCAGCGGCGGCAGGGTCAGGGTCACCACGTTCAGCCGGTAATACAAATCTTCACGGAACTGCCCTTCCGCCATGGCCACGTCCAGGTCGCGGTGCGTGGCGGACAAGAGCCGCACATCGACCGGGCGCGTCTGGTCGGCGCCCACGGGGCGCACGGCCCGCTCCTGCAGCACGCGCAACAGTTTGACTTGCAGCGGCAGCGGCATGTCGCCGATCTCATCTAAAAACAGGGTACCGCCATCGGCCGCCAGGAACAGGCCTTCGCGGTTGCCGACGGCCCCCGTAAAAGAGCCCTTCACGTGGCCGAACAGCTCCGATTCCAGCAATTGCTCGGGAATGGCGCCGCAGTTGACGGCGATGAACGGCGCCTTGGCGCGGCGGCTGGCGTTGTGCAGCGCGCGCGCCAGCAACTCCTTGCCCGTGCCGCTGGGACCACGGATCAAAATACTGGCGTCGGACCCGGCCACCAGCTTGGCTTCGGCCAGCAACTCGGCCATCTGCGCGCTGCGGCTGATCAGCTCGGCACGCCAGCTCTCGTCACCGGACGCGGGCGCCGGCATGACGGTAGACAAGTTGATGGCATACGCCACTTTTTCCATCAAGAGCTTGCCGTCGAACGGTTTCGTCAGGTACGCAAACGCGCCGCGCGCCGTGGCATCGACGGCATCGGGAATGGTACCGTGGGCGGTGAGCAAAATGACGGGCAGGGCCGCATGCTGGCGGCGGATTTCATCGAACAGGGCCAGGCCGTCGCGGCCCGGTAATTGCACGTCGGTAATGACCAGGGCCGGCAATTCCACGGCCAGGCGCGCCAGCGCCGCTTCCGCGCTGCCCACGGCCGTGACCCGATAATTACCCGCCTTCAAGCGGATGGTCAGCAGGCGCAGCAGGTCGGGATCGTCGTCGACCAATAAGATGTGGGCCTGCTCGCTCATTTCGGCGCTCCCGCGGCAGGGCGCACGGACAGGCTGCGCTCGATGTTTTTCAGCGCCTCGAGTTTTTCATTGAGCAAGTCGTTGCGGCGCTGGGCGTCGCGCAGCTGCGCATTGAGCTTGTCGATACTCTCGTCCTGGCGGCGCAGTTCCGCATACTGGCTGCTGAGCAATTGCACCAGCGGCGCCAGCAGTTGCGCGTCCTTGCCCGTGGCCGTGGCCAGCGGTTCCAGCAACGCTTGCGCGCGGGCCAGGTCGCCGGGGCCGCGCACTGTCGCTTGCAGCATGGCGCGGCGGACGGTGTTGTGCGGCGCGTGATCGGCCTTCGCCAGGTCCAGCTGCGCTTTCACCAGTTCCGACGGCGTCATCAGGCGCAAGGCGCTCTGATACGCGAGCAGTTCGGTCAGCTGGGGGTCCATCACCACCACCACGCGCGGCGGCGTTTGCACCAGCACGGGCGTCTGGATAGGGGGCTTGGCGGCGCAAGCGCCCAATAGCAGCGCGCAGGCGGCCATGCCGGCCAGGGAAGTTCTCGTCATCATAAGGGCAGTTCTATCCGAAAATGCGCGCCAGCCTGGCGCGGTAAAAGAGTGACGCTGCCATCGTGGGCGGCGATATATTCACGCACGATGGACAGGCCGATGCCATTGCCGTTGCGCGCGCCGGCCGCCTGGCGCACTCCCTGGTAAAACGGTTCAAAAATACGCGCGGCATCCTCGGGCGCCACGCCGGCACCCTCGTCGATGCAGTCGATGCGCACGCGGCGGCCTGCACAAGACAGGGTAAAGCGCACGGTGCCGCCTTCCGGGCTGAAGCGCACGGCATTCGACAGCAGGTTCGCCAACACTGTTGCCAGCTTGTCGCGGTCGGCCTGCACGATCAGCGATTCGCCCTGCACTTCGACCGTCAGGCGGCGCGCCAGCCATTGCAGGCGCTGCCCGGCCACCACATCTTGCAGCAAGACCAGCAAGTCGACCTTGCTGTGCGCCAGATGCTGGGCGTCAAAGGCGGCGGTATTGTAGCGCAGCAAGTCTTCAATCTGGTTTTGCAGCGAGGCCGTGTTTTGCTGCAGGATACCGGCGATTTCGCGCTGGCCATCGCTGAGCTTGCCGGCCACTTCGTCCTCCAGCAAGGCCACGCCTTCGCGCAGGGCAGCCAGCGGCGTCTTCAGTTCGTGCGAGATGTGACGCAGAAAACGTTCCTTGTCGGCATCGAGGTCCGCCAGGCGCTGGCGCAGCCAGTCGAGCTGCTGGCCCAGGCGGCGCGTATCGGCCGGGCCGCCGACGACGATGGGCTGATCGTAGCGCTTTTCGCCCAGGCGCCCGATGGCCGACTCGATGCGGCGCAGCGGACGCGACAATAGAAAACCGAAGCAGGTGGCCAGCACGGCCGCCAGCAGCACGGCGCCACCGACCAGCACGCCCAGCACGCGGCGCTGGCGCTCCAGCTCGGCCAGCAGAGCATCGTTGCGGCTGCCGATTTCCGTCTTGCTTTCGCGCGCCAGGCTGTCATTGATCTGTGTCATGCGGGCAAACGCGCGGTACACGACGGCGTGGCCATCGCGCTTGCGGCGCTTACCCGCTTGCAAGACTTCCCACGCCGCTTGCGCCTGCGCCGTCCACTCGTCGGCCAACTGCGAGGCAAATTCGGGCGTGGCGCGGTTCAGCACTTGCAGCGCCGCCGTCGCTTCGTCGCGCGCCGCCGCATAGCGCTCGCGGAACACGCGATCATCGAGCACGAGGAACTGGCGCGCGCTGCGCTCCATGGCCAGGGTGCGCTCGGACAAACGCTGCGACTGTTCCGTCAGGGCAATCGCCTGCGCCGCCGTCTCGCGCCCCAGCCGCGCCAGGTGTTCCAGGGTCAGCAGGGCTTGCACGGAGGTGGCCGTCAAAATGCCCGTCGTCAAAATGAAGGCGGCAAATAACAGTTGGCGAAAGGACAGTCTGGACAAGGTAAGCGCCTTCGGTTCGGTCAGCAAGGGGGAAAAGGCGCATGGTACGCTAAGCTTTCATTCGCAGACGCCACCCACCCGGAAATGATTAATTTTGCAACACTGTCGCTTTTCCAGCCGCCAGCAAGGCCTTGGCGGCGGCGCATGAATACTCCTAGTACAATAGGGAAAAACTTCACGCAGGCATCAAAGTGGCCCCCGGCCCTGGCATTGCGCCGCTTTGCCCCCACATGTGATGCAGCCCACCGACTATCCGTTTCACCTACTGAAGAGATCCCATACCGCATGAGCACATTTGAAAAAGTCAGCAGCAACTTCATTCCAGTCTTGCAGGCAACCATCGAGCAATATGTCGAGCCGGCAACGGGCATGCGCCATATCCACATGCATACCGAGCAGGCTGAGATGGTGTTCCTGGTGGCCTTTCCCACTGTGCCGGAAGTAAGCGACGGCCGCGCCCACATCCTCGAACACCTGGCGCTGTGCGGCTCGTCGCGCTACCCGGTGCGCGACCCGTTCTTCTCGATGCTGCGCCGCTCGACGGCCACCTTCATGAATGCGATGACCTATCCGGACCGCACCGTGTATCCGTTCGCCAGCACCGACCGCAAGGATTTCTTCAACCTGCTCGACGTGTACCTCGATGCGGCCTTCTTCCCGAACCTCGATTACCTGAACTTCCGCCAGGAAGGCTGGCGCCATGCGTTCGAAGGCGACAAGCTGGTGTACCAGGGCATCGTCTTCAATGAAATGAAGGGCGCCTTCAACAGCCCCATGCGCGCACTCGACAGCGGCATCGCCAGCACCTTGCTCAAGGGCACGACGTATGAAGTGGAATCGGGCGGCGATCCGCTGGTGATCCCGGAACTGACGCATGCCATGCTGAAAGAATTCCACGCCAGCCACTACCATCCGTCGCAAGCCGTGATCATGACCGCCGGCAATATCGAAGCGTCGGCCGTGCAGGAACAAGTGGCCGAACGCGTGCTGTCCAAACTCAGCGGTTTCTCCGAACGCCGCCTGCCGCAACTGGCGCCCGCGTGGAGCGCGCCGCAGGAAAATATCGTCAAAATTCCGTCGCAGGAAGCGCGTGACGATGAGTTCGGCCTGCAATTCGCCTGGCTGATGGGCGAATCGAGCGACCCCATCGCCTACTACCACGCGCATTTGCTGTCGCACGGCTTGCTGGGCGAATCGTCGGCGCCTGTCATGCGCGCCATGGAATCGGCCGGCTATGGCCGCCCATCGGACATGAATGGCCGCGACGCGGGCATCCGCCAGATGGTGTTCCACATCGGCATGGAAGGGTTGACGCAGGAACAGATCGCCGACGCGCACCAGCGCATCTGGACGGCCCTGGAAGAGACGGCGGAAGAGGGCATTCCGGCCGCCGTGCTGCACGCGGCCTTGCGCGACATCAAATACAGCCAGCGTGAAATCAGCAGCGGCCGCATGCCGTACGGCCTGGGCCGCTTGCTGCACGCCTTGCCGCTGGCCATGTATGGCGGCGACGTCATGGACGCGTTCGACAATGCGGCGATCCTGGAAACGCTGGAGCAGCAGATCGAAGATCCAGAATTCTTCAAGCAACTGGTGCGCGAGCTGATCGCCAACCCGACCCGTCTGACCACGCACGTGGTGCCCGACAGCGCCTACTTCACGGACCGCGCCGCCCAGGAAGACGCCAAGCTGGCGGCCCTGCAAGCGCGCCTGACGGATGCCGAGCGCGAACACATCGTGGCCGAGTCCGCCGCGCTGGAAGCGCATCAGCAGCTGCCGTCGAATTCCGAAGTCTTGCCGCGCATCCGCCCTGGCGACGTCAGCGCCGCGCCGCGCCCGGCCCTGCCGATTCCCCCCGCCGTCGATGGCGCCGTAGCGTTCAGCATTGCCTCGAACGGCATCAGCTATGCCAACGTGCTGTACGACGTGTCGAGCCTGCCGGAAGCGTCGTGGCCATGGCTGCGCCTGTACACGGACCTGGCGCCGGAACTGGGCGTGGGCGACATGTCGTTCGACGACGCCAGCGCCTGGCGCCAGAGCATGGTGCCCTCGTTCCACATCGGCCTGGAAGCCATTCCCCGCCCGCAGCAAGCCATGCGCGTGGAACTGTCGTTCTCGGCCAGCGGCTTGCGCGAAGAACACGCGGCGATCGCCGCCGTGCTGTCGGCCTGGATCGCCAAGCCCCGCTTCGATGAAGAAGAGCGTCTGGCTTTCCTGATCGAAAGCCTGGTGCAAGACAAATTGAGCAGCCTGGCCGAATCGGGCAACCGCTACGCCATGCTGGCCTCGGCAGCGCCCCTGTCGCCCACGCGCCGCTTCGACGACATCGTCGGCGGCCCGGCCGCACTGCCGTTCTACCGCCGTTTGCAACAGCTGAGCAAGACGTCGTCAGGCTTGCAGGAAATCGCGCGCGAGCTCGACACCCTGCACGCACACATCATCGCCCAGGCGCCAACCGTGCTGTGCGCGGGCCTGGAGCACGATGGCATCGCCCTGGCCCGCTTGCTGGAATTGCCGGCGGCCAGCGTCGACAAGGCTGTCCCTACGGCAACGGAAGTCTCTGCACCGGCGGCCTTGCCGCTGGCCAACACGGCCCTGCATGCGACGAGCCAGATCAACCATTGCTTCGTTTCCTGGGCCGTACCGGGCGTACACAATCCGGACGCTTCCGCCCTGGCCGTGGCCGCCGAACTGATGACGAATCAAGTGCTGCATACGGCGCTGCGCGAAAAAGGCGGCGCGTATGGCGGCAGCGCCAGCTATGCGGCCGGCGCCGGCACGTTTACATTAAGTTCCTACCGCGATCCGCGCCTGGCCGGCACGTTCGCCGACTTCGGCACGACGCTCGATCAAATCCTCGACGGCGATTTCTCGCAAGAGCAAGTGGAAGAAGCCATCATCTGCGTCATCAAGGGCCTCGACAAGCCGCATTCGCCGTACGCGGAAGCGCTGACGGCGTGGAACATGCAGCAACGGGGCACGACGGAAGCCGTGCGCCAGCAGTTCCGCACCGGCGTCCTGACCTGCACCCTGGCGCAGATCAAGGATGTCACGCGCACCTGGCTGAAAAACGGCCAGCAAAGCCGCGCCGCGTTTGCGGGCAACACGACGCAAGACCTGGCCGGGCTGGAAGTGGTTGATCTGTTGGCGCTGGCTTCTTAAGCTGAGCAGACGGATCGTGTCGGATTACGCGGCGTGCCGCCGCTAATCCGACCTACGCTGCTATTGGGGTACCGAATTGGGCTCCATAAACATCAACTCCCACTGATGTCCATCCAGGTCCTGGAAACTGTGGCCATACATGAAGCCGAAATCCATCGGCTCCTTGTAGATGCTGCCGCCCGCCTGGACGGCCTTTGCCACCAGCGCATCGACTTCGCCGCGGCTCTCGGCCGACAAACACACCAGCACTTCCGTCGCCACCTTGGTGTCGCACAGCTGCTTGGGCGTGAACTGCTTGAATTTATCGTGCGTCAACAGCATCACGAAGATGTCGTCGGCAACGATCATGCACGTCGCCGTTTCATCCGTGAAATGGGCATTGAAGCTGAAGCCCAGGGCCGTGAAAAACGCCACGGAGCGTTCCAGCGACTGGACGGGCAGATTGACAAAGATTTTGCGGGCCATCATGTCTCCTTGTAGGTCGAATGAGTACAGCGTGCCCGCCGATTCTACACCGGCTTTTTACCCCCCGGCGCGTCCCACGGTCTTCGGCGCGTAGCCGAAATAGCGGCTGAACGCGGCGCTGAAATTGGCCGGATGGCGATAACCCGTTTGCCAGCCCGCCTGCGCCACCTGACAACCATTTTCCAGCAGCAACTTTGCCCGCTGCATGCGCAGCGCCAGCAGGGTGCGCTGCGGGCTGTCGTTGTAGCGGTAGCGCCACCCCTGCTTGAGTTTAAACAGGCTCAAGCCCGCTTGCGCGCACAGGTAGTCGAGCGTGAGTTCCTGCGCCATCTGTTCCTGCATCAGCGCGTAGGCCCGCTCCAGTTTGGCAATATCGGCCTCGGACCAGCGCGGCACGGGAGAGGGCGCCGGCCGCAGTGCCCGCAGTTGCTCCGCCAGCAAGCTGAGCACGCCGATATGCACGGCCAGCGGGTCCGTCGCGCGCAGCAGCGCGCGCGCGTGCAGGGCCGCAGTGGGTGTGGTGGCCGCATGCGCCAGCTGGCGCGCGCCACCGTTGGGCAGCAGGGAAGTCAAGCCCTCCGGCCAGTAGCGCGCCAGCGCCTCTTCGCCGACCAGCACGCGCAATTGCGCCGCCCGGTGATGCGCCTCGAAACGGCGCTCGCCGCTGACGTGGTGAAACGCCGTCAGCGTCGTATGTCCGCTTCGGAAATACAATTGCCCGCCATCGCGCGTGGTGTAGCCGGACGCGCCTTCCAGGCCGATGGTAATGACCAGGCCGCCCGCATCGTCATGCTGCGACTGCTCGACGAGCGCAAGGCGCGGGCGGTAATCGGAATGCACGAGCAGCAAGCCCTGCTCGACCTGGCGCTGGTCGGCGCGGCACTCTTTCAACTCCGGGTCCAGCTGGCGCCGCGTCCAGCCTGCTGCTTCCCTGTCATATCCTGCCATCGCTCCTCCTGTCCCTGCGCACCGTCGCGCATACGAAATGCGCCGTGTCGCATACAAATGCAAATGATAATTATTCTCATTGTTGCATAAAATGAGCGTCATGCCCACCTTTGCAGGAGCCTTGTCCAGATGACGCCTTTTCTTCCCCGCTATCCCTTGCGGCCCCATTACTTCCTGCCGGCCTTGCTGTTTTCGCTGCACGGCGCCGTGCGGGCCGACGAGAGTGCCATGCCGATGGTAAGCGTCAGCGCCAGCAAGCAGGCGCAATTGCTCAACCGGGTGCCAGCGAGCGTGACGGTGCTCGACGATGAGTCCCTGCGCGCGGCTGGCGCGCGGGGGCTGGAAGACGTGGGCAAGCTGACGCCGGGGCTGTCCTTCCAGCCCTTCGGCCAGGCTGGCGTGCTGTCGCCCGTGATGCGCGGCATGACGGCGAATTTCTTTTCCTTTTCCAGTGCCACCCTGCTGCTCAACGATGGCGTACCCGTGCTGATGGCGCAGGGTTTCGACGACAACCTGCTGGGCATCGACAGGATAGAAGTGCTGCGCGGCCCGCAGGGCACCTTGTACGGCCGCAATGCGGAAGCGGGGGTGATCAATATTTACTCGAGCATACCCGGCAATGTGCCGCGCAGCAGCGTGGAAGTGGAGGCGGGCAGCCGCAAGCGACGTGCCTTGCGCGCCGACCTCGGCCGCGCGCTGGTCGCCGACCGCCTGTATGCCAGCATCAGCGGCGAAAAACGCCGCCAGGATGGGTTTATCCCGAATCGCCACACGGGCCGCAAGGAGGACGGACGCGACAGCGAAAACCTCAAGCTGGCCCTGCGCTGGACGCCCGATGCGCTGACGGACGCCATCGTGCGCTACCGGCATTTTTCCTACGACGACGGCGCTGCGCTCTGGGCCGCTCCCACGGCCGCGCGCGCCACGGTGCAATCGGGCACGCCCAGCTGGAACCATATGCGCGGCAGCAGCGTCTCGCTCGACGTGGCGCGGCAACTGGCGCACGGCATCAAGCTGCGCGCCATCACGGCGCGCAGCGATGTGTTCGACAAGGCGCAGCAGGATACGGATTTCCGCCCGGCCGACCTGCTGCACATCGCGCGCGACCACCATTTCCGCACCACCTCGCAGGAAGTGCGCCTGGAAGGGCGGCTGGGCACGGCGCAATGGCTGGCGGGCCTGTATGGCGACCGCGACGAGCATGACTTGCTGAACGAACAGAAACTGCCCATGGGCCTGAGCCGCAGCGCAGCCAAACTGGGAGGTAATTCGACGGCGGCATTCACGCACTGGAACGTGCCCCTGGGCGGCGCCTGGAGCCTCAACGGCGGCGCGCGCTACGAGCGCGACAAGGTGCGCTACAGCACGCCTGCAGGCTTGCGCCAGGACAGCGCCTGGAGCCGGCTGACACCCAAGCTGGCCGTGCAATATCAAGCGGCACCGGCGCTGCTGCTGTATGCCAGCGCCAGCGAGGGCTTTCGCGCGGGCGGCTACAACGTCTTTGCGCCCTCGTCGCGCTACACGGCGTTCTCTCCGGAAACCGTGCGCGCGCTGGAACTGGGCGCGAAAGGCTGGCTTGCCGGCAAACGCCTGCGTTATGCGGCTGCCCTCTACCGCATGCAGGTGGACGACATGCAGGTGCAGCAAATGCCCAGCCCCGGCCTGGTCTACCTGACCAACGCGGCCAGCGCCCGCTCCACGGGCGCCGAAGCGGAGCTCGATTACCTGCTCGGCGGCGGCTGGCAATTGCAAGCGGCACTGGCACTCAACCGCACGCGCTTCGGACGCTTCCGCGATGGCGCCAACACCTATGACGGACGACACAACCCGTTCGCGCCCGACCGCAGCGGCCAGGTCGCCTTGCGCTACGACGCGGACAGCGGCTGGCATGCACAGGCGGCGCTCAGCGGCACGGGCGCCATCTTCCTCGATGCGGCCAACCGCTACCGGCGCAACGGCTATGGCTTGCTCAACCTGAATGCCGGCTACCGCACGGGCGCCTGGGATGTGAGCGCCTATGTCAGCAACCTGGCCAATCGCCGCTACGACGCGGTGGGCTACCAGAACGGCATCGTCAGCGTCGTCAGCCCGCCCCGCGAAGCGGGCCTGCGCCTGCGCTGGTCACGCTGATCCACCTGCATTTTTTGAAAGGACATCGTATGGCATTCAATACCCCCCATGCACTGCAACCCTACTGGGACCTGGCTGTGGCGCCGGTCCAGGCGGACGCGCTGGCCGCCGCCCTGGAACTGGACATTTTCGATGTGCTGACCACGCCGCACACACCCACGCAGCTGGCGCGGAAATTGTCGCTGCATGCGCCGCATACGGCGCTGCTGCTGGAACTGCTATGGAGCATGCATGTGCTCGAACGCGACGAGGCCCCAGGCTTGGGCGACAGCGAAGCGAGCTACCGCTGCACGGCGACGAGCTTGCACTATTTTTGCCGTGCCTCCGTGACCTTTTGCGGCGATGCCTGGCTGTACCGGCTGCACGCGCTGCGCCATTTCGCCACGCAGCTGGGCACGCTCGTGCGCGAGGGCGGCAAGGCCTCGCCGTCCCCCGGCAACATCGCCAATGGCGTCAACTGGGCCGCCGCCGCGCAACAGCAAATCGGCCAGGAACAGCGCGCCGTCACCATGCGCGCCGCGCTGTCCGTGATGGAGCGCATCGCGCCGTTTGCGGGACGCGACACGGCGCTGCGCCTGCTGGACCTGGGCGGCGGCCCCGGCTGGGTTGCCATTGCGCTGGCGCAAGCCCATCCCGGCCTGCAGGGTAGCGTCTTCGACTGGCCGGAAACCGTGGCCGTGGCCGCCGCCAATATCGCCCATGCCGGCCTGTCGGCGCGCCTCGATACCATCGGCGGCGACCTGGCTGCCGACGATATCGGCAGCGGCTACGACATGCTGTGGTGCTCGTCCGTGCTGCACTTCGTGCCGGACATGCCGGCGGCCCTGCGCAAGATGCATGCGGCCCTGCAAGCTGGCGGCGTGCTGGTGTGCGTACAGGCGGAAATCGCGCCGACGCCGGACGATGCGGCCAGGGTGCTGCCCTACTATTTGCCGATGCGCATGCTGGGCCGCGCCGTTACGCGGCAAGGGGAACTGGCACAGCACTTGCGCAGCGCCGGCTTTGCCCGCATCGAGCAATACCAGGCCAGCGACTTCCCCATGGCGCCCGTGCAAGTGCTGATCGCCCGCAAGGATGGACGGTGAAGGCGGCGCTGCGCATCACGCTGCTGCACGCGCTGTTCGGCTGGCTCAACCTGTCTCTGACGGCGCCCAGCATCTATCTGTGGCTGGGCTTGCCATTGATCATGCGCCAACATGGCTGGTCCGGCATGGATATCGGCCTGTTCCAGCTGGCAGGCTTGCCGGCACTGTTCAAGTTCGCGCTGGCCTTGCCTGTCGAACGCCGGCGCGGCGCGGCCGATGCCAGCGCGCAGCGCTACCGGCCATGGGCGATTGCGCTGTGCCTGTTGCTGGCGGTGCTGATGCTGCTCATGGGACGGCGCGAACTGCTGGGCAGCCGCAACGAACTGTTCGCGCTGGCGTGCGCCGTCGCCTTGCTGACCACCTGGGCCGATATTCCCGTCAATGCGCTGGCCATCCGCGTGCTGCCCGAAGCGCAGCGCCTGCGCGCGGGCGGCATCCGTTCAGCGGCCCTGTCGCTGGGCGCCATCGTGGGCGGCGGCATCATGCTGTTGCTGCAAACGCGCTGGGGCTGGCGCGCGCCATTCTGGCTGATGGCAGCGGGCATAGGCATGGGCGCGGCGGGACTGCTCCTGCTGGGAAAAACTGCGCATACGGCGCATGCCAGCGACGCCGCAGCGCACCGGGGAGCCGACTGGCGCGGCTATTTTGCGCAGCCGGCCGCGCCGCGCTGGAATGCCTTGCTGCTGCTGTGCTTTCCCTTCATCGGCAGTGCCTGGTTTTACCTGAAGCCACTGCTGCTCGACCATGGTTTCGCTGCCCAGCAAGTGGCGCTGATCGCCGGTGTCGGCGGCGGCAGCGTGGCGGCGCTGGCCAGCCTGCTGGCCGTGCGCGTGACGCGCCGCATCGGCGTCGCCAAGGCCTTGCCCGCCGTGACGCTCTTGAGCCTGCTGGCCTTGCTGGCCCTGGCGCTGGCCGTGCTGCTGCGCGCGCCGCCGGCAGGCTTCATCGCCGCCGCCCTGCTGGTGGCGCTGGCCATGGGCGCGGCGGCCAGCCTGGCATTCGGCTTGATGATGTATTTTGCGCGGCCCGGCCATAGCGCCGCCGATTACGGCATGCAGGCGAGCCTGTTCGCGGCGGGGCGCATGCTGGTGCCGCTGGCGGCCGGCGCCCTGCTCGACCAGATCGGCTACGGCAGCATGCTGCTGGCGCTGGCCGTGGCGATGGCGGGCGTGACCGTGCTGGCATTCGACAGCCGCGCGCTGATCGCCCGGCAAGCAGCCAGTTAAGCGTGCGCCTGCAGCGAGGCAATGATCAGGGCCGCCAGCCGCTCGACGGGCGGCCTGGGCACGCTGGAGGCACGCAACAATTCCAGCGACAGCGCGGGCAGGGCGGGCAAGCCCGCGTCCACATGGTCGAGCGCGCGCACGGACGAGGGCAGGCCGTACGCCGTGCGCACCGTCACGCCCAGCCCGGCGGCGGCCGCCGCCCACAGTCCCGCCAGGCTGGGACTGGTAAACGCCGTGCGCCAGGCGATGCCGGCCCCATCGAGCGCCTGCGTGGCGCAGCGCTGGAACAGGCAGTCGCGGTCAAACGTAATCAAGGGTAACGGTTCGCCCGACTCGGGGCGCCAAGCCAGGCTGGACGAGGCGATCCAGCGCATGGCCGGTTCGGCAATCTGCTGGCGCTGCGGCAGCGGATACTGCGCCACATCGGCGATGCAGGCGCCGCCCCACAGCAGGGCCAGGTCCAGCTGGCCCATGGCCAGGCCTTGCATCAAGGCCGTATTGCGCGCCACGTGCGCCTCGATGCGCACTTTCGGATGCGCACGGGCAAAGCGCCCCAGCACCTCGGGCAGCAAGGCTTCGCCAAAATCCTCCTGCAAGCCCAGCCTGATCCAGCCTTCCAGTTCCGCGCCGCGCAGGGCGACGGCCGCCTCGTCATTGAGTTCCAGCAGCCGGCGCGCATAGCCGAGCAAGACTTCGCCGGACGGCGTCAGCGCCAGCCCCCGGCCATCCTTGCGGAACAGCGGCATGCCCGCCTGCTCCTCGAGTTTTTTCAGCTGCGCGCTGACGGCCGAGGTGGAACGGCCCACCTTGTCGGCTGCGCGGGCAAAGCTGCCCAGCTCGATGCCAGCCACATAGCTGCGCAAGAAGGCGATGTCGAAATTAAGCAGGCTCATGGGGCAAATGCAATCGTCCGGTTTTATGGGATGGTGTAGCATAAATTATCTGATATTCAGAATGATCGTACTGCGCAACACTGTCAGGGTCAACCACTTTTCCCTCCCTGCCATGAGTACCAGCTGCCAAGCCATTCCTGTTCCCGTCACCGCGCCCGCGCTGGGTGCTGCCCACCGCTGGAAAGTTCTGGCCGTCGGCGTGGCCGCCAACGCCAGCTTTTCCGCCGCCGCCAACGGCATGCCCACCACGGCCATCTGGCTGCGCAGCGGCTATCACCTGAGCAATACGCAACTGGGGGTGGCGCTGGGCGCCATGGGCCTGGGCGTGGCCCTGACCGAATTGCCGTGGGGTATGGCCACCGACCGCTGGGGCGACCGCCCCGTGCTGCTGACGGGCTTGCTGGGCACCATGCTGGCGCTGCTGACCTTGCTGCTGTGGATTACGCCCGCTGACGGGTCCGTGCCGCCGTTATGGGCGCTGGCGGCCGGGCTGGCGCTGGTCGGCGTGCTGGGTGGCAGCGTGAATGGCGCCAGCGGCCGCGCCGTGATGCGCTGGTTCGGCGCCGGCGAACGGGGTTTCGCCATGAGCATCCGCCAGACGGCCGTGCCGCTCGGCGGCGGCCTCGGCGCCCTGATCTTGCCCAGCCTGGCATCGTCCTATGGCTTCATGCCCGTGTTTGGCGCCCTGGCCCTCGTATGCGGCCTGTCGGCGTTTTTTACGTGGCGCTGGATGCATGAACCAGATTTCTCTGCCGAGGCCGCCACGGGGCCGCAAAACGCGTCCACGGGCGTGCCTGAGGTGATGCCACCGCAACCTTTACGCAATCGTAAAGTCTGGCGCATGGTGGCGGCCATCGGCTTGTTGTGCGTGCCCCAATTTGCCGTGCTCAGCTACGCCACCGTGTTCCTGCACGACCATGGCCACCTGGGCCTGGCCGCCATCACGGCCGTGATGGTGGCCCTGCAGGCGGGCGCCATGGTGATGCGCATCTGGAGCGGGCGCCACACGGACCGCCACGCGAACCGACCGGCCTACTTGCGCGGCTCGGCCCTGGTGGCACTGGCCTCGTTCATTTTGCTCGGATGCATCGCCTGGACGCATGCGCCGGGCTGGCTGCTGATGGCCGCCGTGGTGGCTGCCGGCATCGCCGTGTCCGCCTGGCATGGCGTGGCCTACACGGAACTGGCGATGGAAGCGGGCGGCACCAATGCGGGCACGGCCCTGGGCATGGCGAATACGGCCGTCTACGTGGGACTGTTCCTCACGCCGATGGCCATCCCGCACCTGCTGGCGGCCAGCAACTGGCCCGTCGTGTGGTGGCTGGCGGGACTGGTGGCGCTGCTGACCTGGCCGCTGTTTCCGAAAGACTAGGGCAGCGCCCTGATCCGATACACGCAGCGCATGGCGTTCGCCAGCACATGCTGCTCGCGCACGATGCTGGCGTTCGGCCCCACCACTTCCTGGAACAGCTGCAGTTCGGAGCGGCAAAAGCCCTGGCAAGTACGCGCGGCGGCGCAGATGGGGCAATGGTCTTCGATCAGCAGCCAGTCCTCGCCGTCCGCTTCCACGCGGGCCATATAACCCTCCTCATCGCGCACGGCGGCCAGCTGCTGCAGCCGCGTGGGCAAGTCCGGCGCCGAGCACGCCAGCGCATACGCGCCGCGGCTTTCCTCTTCCCGCTGGGTAATCAATTTATCCAGGCCCGCCTCGCCGAACAGCTGGCGCACCGAGCCGATCAGCTTGATCGTCAGTTGCGCATGCGTGTCGGGAAAGCGCGCATTGCCCGCTTCCGTCAAGACCCAGTTCTGCCGCGGCCGCCCGGCGCCCGCCTGCGCTTCCTGGCGTCCTTCGATCAGACCCGCCGCCACCAGCTTTTGCACTTGCTGGCGCGCCGCCTCGCCCGTCATGTCCAGGGTCTTGGCCAGGGTCGCCGTGGAGACGGGTCCCTTGGTCTTGATGAAATACAGGATGCGCTCCGTCGTTTGCGGTGCCTCGCTATTATCCAAACGTTTACTTGTGTAATTCATTTCGCTCAACTATCATGGGGCCAGTTAACCAACTAATTGCTTGCATAATAGGCCGGTAGCTCCCCGCTGTCGAGGAGTTTCCACGTCCGCATGCAGGCAAGACACTCTTTGGACTGGAATCCCATGCAGCTGCAACACTCCATCTGGCTGTTTCACGCCATTCTCGCTACCGGCCTGGCCATCTGGCTGACCCTGGCCGCCATCAACAACTTGCACGCCTTCCACGGCTCCGTCTGGGCCATCGGCAACACCATGCGCATGGACCCGCTGCGCCAGGACCCGACCATCCAGACGCCGCTGCTGCGCCGCGCCCTCACCTCGCTGACCTTGCACCGGCTATCGCTGGGCGTGGTGCTGGCGCTGCAGCTTGCCGCCGCCATCGCTGCCTGGACGGGCCTGGCGCTGTTTCTCGGCGGCGGCCTGCCCGCTGGCTTGCCCTGGCTGAACCTGGCCCTGTGCGCCATGGCCGCCTTTTTGCTGCTGATGCACCTGGGCGGCCTGTGGTTCGGCTACTGGATCGCCCAGGAAGGCTTGCAGACGACGCACCTGGTGCTGCTGCTGTGGACCCTGGCGCTGTTTTTCACCTTCAACGCGCAGCGGACCTGATCAGCCTCCGCTGCGCCTCTGTCTTTTTGTACTGCTGTAAAGGACTGCATCATGAATACGAAACTCGTCGGCGCCTCCGCGCTGGCCATCACCCTGGCCGTCGCGGGCGCCGCGCTGTACCCGCGCGCTGCATCACAAGCCGCTACGCATGCGGCCGATGCCCCCGCTTACCCGGCCACCAAGGTGGCGCTGGTGCCCGTCGTGCTGGGTACGCAAGAGCGCTTTTTTGCGGGAGTAGGCGAACTGGAAGCGGCGCGCCAGGTGCAGGTGGCGGCCGAAACGGGCGGACGCGTGACGCAGATCCGCTTCGAATCGGGCCAGCAGGTGGCAGCTGGCGCCGTGCTGGTACAGCTGAATGACGCGCCGGAACAGGCGGCCCTGCTGCGCCAACGCGCACAGCTGAAAAACGCGGAAAGCAGCCATGCCCGCACGGTGCAGATGGTGAAGGAAAAGGCGGCCACGCAGGAGCAATTGGATAGCGCCCTGGCCGCGCGCGACGCGGCCCTGGGCGAAGTGCGCCAGACGCAAGCGCTGATCGCGCAAAAGACCATCCGCGCGCCGTTCGCGGGGCAGCTGGGCATCCGCAAGGTGCACGCGGGCCAGTACCTGAACGCGGCCGATACGGTAGCCAGCCTGATCGACACGAAGTCGCTGCTGGTGAACTTCGCCCTCGATGAACAGAGCAGCGCGAAACTGGCGCCGGGCCAGGCCGTGCAAGTGCTGGTGGATGCCTATCCCGGCGACGTTTTTACGGCGAAAATCAACGCCATCGACCCGCTGATCGCCCGTTCGCGCATGGTGCAGGTGCAGGCGGCGCTGACCAATCCACGCGGCGCGCTCAAGGCGGGCATGTACGCGAATGTGCGCGTGGCGCGTGAAGCGGGCCAGCAGCTGACGGTGCCGGAAACGGCGGTGACCTACAGCGCGTATGGCGACACGGTGTTCGTGGCGCAGCAGGAAGGCAAACAGCCGCTCACCGTCAAGCGCGTGGGCGTGAAACTGGGCGAGCGGGCAGGCGGCCGCGTGGCCATTCTGGACGGCTTGCGCGAAGGGCAGCGCGTGGTCGCTTCGGGCCAGCTGAAACTGGCCGACGGCATGGCCGTGCAAGCCGTGGCCAATACCCTGGACGAGGCGAAACGCGCCGCGCCCAGGGCCGGCTCGTAAGAGGAGCGCACGACCATGAAATTTACCGATTTATTCGTACGCCGCCCCGTGCTGGCGCTGGTGATCAGCACATTGATTTTGATGCTGGGCGTGATCGCCATCCTGCAACTGCCGATCCGCCAGTATCCGATGCTCGAATCATCGACCATCACGGTGCACACCACGTATCCGGGCGCCTCGGCGGAACTGATGCAGGGTTTTGTCACGCAGCCGATTGCGCAAGCCGTGTCGTCGGTGGAAGGCATCGATTACCTGACCTCGTCCTCGGTACAGGGTAGCAGCACGGTCACCGTGCGCATGGAACTGAACCGCGATTCCACGCAGGCGCTGACGGAAGTCATGGCCAAGGTCAACCAGGTGCGCTACAAGCTGCCCGAAGGCGCTTTTGACCCCGTCATCGAGCGCGCGGCCGGCGATTCCTCGGCCGTCGCGTATGTGGGCTTTGCCAGCGAGAGCGTCTCGGCGCCCGCGCTGACCGATTATCTGGCGCGCGTGGTGCAGCCGATGTTCGCCACCATCGATGGCGTGGCGAAAGTCGACGTGTATGGCGGCCAGCAGCTGGCCATGCGGCTGTGGATCGACCCGGAAAAACTGGCCGCGCGCGGCTTGACGGCAGCCGACGTGGCCGACGCCGTGCGGCGCAATAACTACCAGGCGGCGCCCGGCAAAGTGAAAGGACAATTCGTCGTCTCGAACATCAGCGTCAACACGGATCTGACCAGCGTGGCGGAGTTCCGCGACATGGTCATCACCAAGGGCGGCGATGCCAAAGACAGCGCATCGCTCGTGCGTTTGAAAGACGTGGGCACAGTGGAACTGGGCGCAGCTGCAACAGAGACGAGCGGCATCATGGACGGCGTGCCGGCCGTGTATCTGGGCCTGTCGCCCACGCCAGGCGGCAACCCGCTGGTGATCGTCGACGGCATCAAGAAACTGCTGCCCGAGATCCAGAAAACCCTGCCGCCGGGCGTGAAAGTCGAGCTGGCGTTCGAGACGGCGCGCTTCATCCAGTCGTCCATCGACGAGGTGGCGCACACCCTGCTCGAAGCGCTGCTGATCGTCGTCATCGTCATCTATTTGTGCATGGGCTCCTTGCGCTCCGTGCTGATTCCCGTCGTGACGATTCCGCTGTCGATGCTGGGCGCGGCCGCGCTGATGCTGGCTTTCGGCTTCAGCATCAATTTATTGACCTTGCTGGCGATGGTGCTGGCCGTCGGCCTGGTGGTCGATGACGCCATCGTCGTGGTGGAAAACGTGCACCGGCATATCGAGGAAGGCAAGACGCCCGTGGCGGCTGCGCTGGTGGGCGCGCGCGAAGTGGCCGGCCCCGTGATCGCCATGACCATCACCCTGGCAGCCGTGTATGCGCCGATTGGCATGATGGGGGGACTCACGGGCGCGCTGTTCAAGGAATTCGCGCTGACCCTGGCCGGCGCCGTGGTGGTGTCGGGCGTGGTGGCGCTGACCTTGTCGCCCGTGATGAGCTCCTTGCTGCTGCAGCCGAAACAATCGGAAGGGCGCATGGCGCGCGCCGCCGAGCATTTCTTCGAAGGCTTGACCACGCGCTATGCGCGCCTGCTGGACCGCTCGCTGCACCACCGCTGGCTGAGCGCCGGTTTCGCCGCGCTGGTGATGGTGAGTTTGCCGTTTTTGTACCTGCTGCCGCAGCGCGAACTGGCGCCGGCGGAAGACCAGGCCAGCGTGCTGACGGCCATCAAGGCGCCGCAGCATGCCAACCTCGATTACGTCGAACGCTTTTCCTACAAGCTCGATGACATTTACAAAAATATCCCCGAAACCGACTCGCGCTGGATCATCAACGGTGGCGAAGGCCCGGCGTCCAGCATCGGCGGCATCAACCTGACGCCGTGGGCCGAACGCTCGCGCAACGCGGCCGTCATTCAGGCCGAATTGCAGCACGCCGTGGGTGACGTGGAAGGCACCAGCATCTTCGCCTTCCAGCTGGCGCCCTTGCCCGGGTCGAGCGGCGGCTTGCCCGTGCAGATGGTGCTGCGCAGCGCGCAGGATTACGCCACGCTGTTCCGCACCATGGAAGACGTCAAGCAGCGCGCACGCGATAGCGGCTTGTTTGCCGTCGTCGACAGCGACCTCGATTACAACAACCCGGTAGTCAAAGTGCGCGTGGATCGTTCAAAAGCCAATAGCCTGGGCATCCGCATGCAGGACATCGGAGAATCGCTGGCGGTGCTGGTGGGCGAGAATTACCTGAACCGCTTCGGCATGGATGGCCGCGCGTATGACGTCATCGCGCAAAGCCCGCGCGAACAGCGGCTCACGGCGCAAGCCCTGACGCAGCAGTACGTGCGCGCCGACGATGGCAGCCTGCTGCCCCTGTCCGCCGTCGTCTCGGTGACGGAACAGATCGAACCGAACATGCTAACGCAGTTCAACCAGCAAAATGCGGCCACCTTCCAGGGCGTGCCGGCGCCGGGAGTGACCCTGGGCGACGCCGTGACCTTCCTCGATGGCGTGGCAAAAACGCTGCCACCGGGTTTCAGCTACGACTGGCAATCGGATGCGCGCCAGTTCGCCACGGAAGGCAATGCGCTGCTGCTGGCCTTCCTCGCGGCCGTCGTCGTGATTTACCTGGTGCTGGCGGCCCAGTATGAAAGCCTGACGGACCCTTTGATCATCCTGATCACGGTGCCCCTGTCGATTTGCGGCGCGCTGATCCCGCTGGCGCTGGGCTACGCCACCGTCAACATCTACACGCAGATTGGCCTGGTAACCCTGATTGGCCTGATCAGCAAGCACGGTATTTTGATGGTGGAATTTGCCAATGAATTGCAGGTGCATGAACAGCTGGACCGCATGAGCGCCATCCGCAAGGCGGCGCAGATCCGCTTGCGCCCGATTTTGATGACGACGGCGGCCATGGTGGTGGGCCTGGTGCCGCTGTTGTTCGCTTCCGGCGCGGGCGCCAACAGCCGCTTCGGCCTGGGCGTGGTGATCGTCTCGGGCATGTTGATCGGCACCTTCTTTACGCTGTTCGTGCTGCCCACCGTGTACACCTTTCTGGCCCGCCGCCACACGGCCGACCATGCCACGCCGCGCGCGCGAGATTTGTCGCAGGCGCTGAAGGAATCCCCATGAAAAATGACCGCTATCTAGCCTCCCTTTTGGCTGCCCTTTTCCCCCTGCTGGCCGGCTGCGCCATCAGTCCCGCCTACGTCACGCCGGGCACGCCCGAGGTCCACCTGGCCAGTCCGCAGCAAGCGCAATTCGCGCCCGCTGCGAGCGCCGTCAGCCAGGCCGCCTGGTGGACATTTTTCGATGATGCGCGCCTGTCGCAACTGATCGCCAGTGCGCTCGAACACAACCTCGATATCGCCCAGGCGCAGGCCAACCTGCTGGCCGCGCGCGCCATCTTCGACGAACGCCGCCTCGATGAACTGCCTGCCGTCACCAGCCAGGCCGGATGGCAGCGCCAGGTGCAGCAAAACACGCCCGATAGCCGCGCCGCCAGTGCGAATACGCGCGTGGGTTTCGACGCGCAATGGGAGATCGACCTGTTCGGCCGCCTGGCGCACATGAGCCGTTCGGCGCAGGCGCGTGCCGAGGCGGCGCAGGCGGACTTGCGGCAAGTGCAGCTGACGATTGCCGCCGAGGTGGCGCGCAACTACTACGAGGCCCTGGGCTACCAGCAAAACCTGGCGCTGACGCAGGCGCAGATACAAAGCTGGCGCGATACGGTGGCCTTGACCGACGCGCGCATCCGAGCCGGCAGCGGCTTGCCGGAAGAGCGCCATAATGCGCTGGCCAACCTGGCGCGCAGCGAGGCGGCCTTGCCGCCCCTGCAGGCGGGCTTGCGGCAGGCGCAGTACCGGCTCGATGTGCTGAGCGGCCAAGCGCCAGGCGCCATCGCGCTGGCCACCACGCCCCGGCAACAGGCGCCGCTGGCGGGCCAGCTGCCGCTGGGTGACGTCAACCTGCTGATCAAGCGCCGTCCCGACGTGGTGCGCGCCGAGCGCCTGCTGGCCGCGTCCAGCGAAGACGTGGGGGCGGCCACGGCTGACCTGTATCCGCGCCTCAGCCTCGGTGGTTTCCTGGGCTTCTTTGCGCTGCGCGGCAGCAGCGTGTTCGACGGCGGCGCGCGCGCCTTCGAGGTGGCGCCCTCCGTCAGCTATCCGGCCTTCCGCCTGGGCAGCGTCAAGGCACGCTTGCGCGGCACGCAGGCCGAGGCGCACGGCGCCCTGGCGCGCTATGCGCAGGCCCTGTTAATCGCGCAGGAAGACGTGGAAAACGCCGTCACGCAGCTGGCGGAAAACCAGACGCGTTTAGCGTCACTGCTGCAATCGGCACGCCACGGCAATGCGGCCCTCGATATCGCCAGCACGCGTTATCAAGGAGGTGCCGGCAGCTACCAGGCGGTGCTGGAAAACCAGCGTGCCTTGTTCGATATCCGGCGCGAAGCGCTGCTGGCGGAAACGGCGTCCTACATCGATGCGATTGCCCTGTACAAGGCGCTGGGATGGGGGCAAACTATGTGATCTTCTTAGATCGGAAAGGCACCCAATGTTCACGCAAGGCAGCTGGCTGAATCCACCGGAAAATTTCACCCGCGACGCGGCGCAATTGCGCGTGACGACCAATGAAAAAACCGATTTCTGGCGCAAGACTTCGTATGGTTTTATCCGCGACAGCGGCCACTTTTTCGGCGCGGAAATCGCCGGCGATTTCACGGCGCAGTTGCACGTGGCGGCGCAGTACTCTGCGCTGTATGACCAGGCCGGCATGATGGTGCGCGTCGACGCACAAAACTGGATCAAATGCGGTGTCGAATTTTCCGACGGCCAGCTGCTATTGAGTACGGTATTGACCTTGGAAAAATCGGATTGGGCCGTCAGCATCGCCCCCGCCATGCCGGACGGTTTCTGGCTGCGCGTGACGGTGACGCAAGGCGTGGTCCGGGTGCAGTATTCGACCGATGGCCAGCGCTGGCCGCTGCTGCGCCTGGCGCCGTTTCCCACGGCATCGCGCTACCTGGTCGGCCCCATGTGCTGCACGCCGGAACGCGGTGGCCTGGAAGTGGTTTTTTCGCAGTTTTCCATCGCTCCGGCGCAGCAAAAAGACTTGCATGATTTGAGTTAAATTAGACCACCCACGTTTCGTGCAGATGGCGCCACAGCAGGGCGCCAGTGGGTGTTTTTTCATACACAACGGTCGACAGGCGCTCGGTGTTTTCTCCGCCCGGCAACGACTGGTATTCGCGGTAGGACACGGTGGCACCGGCAGCGCTGTCCTGGATTAAAACGAGATCGGAAAGTCGCATCTGCAAACCCGGACGGCTACCGCCGGCGGCGCGGAAAAACGCCGTCAAGCCGGCGTGATCGAGCTGCTTGCCACCGGGCGCCACCATCGTGAAAGCGGGTGAAAAATGCGCCAGCAATTGGGCGCAATATTCTGGTGCCGCCGCCTCGCCGGAAAGCCATGTACGGATCAGCACATGCGTGGATAAAACGTCGTCAAAACAGGGGTTCGTGTCGTTCATTTTTTCGCTACTCCATGGTGATGTAAAAGGTCGAGAACGGCGCGGTTATCGATGCGCGCGCACAGCACCAAAGGCAGCACGCACGCGCTAGCGGCCAGCGCAAAACACCAGTGAAAAACCTGCACCGCGCGCGCGTGCTGGGCGGGGTCGTCCAGCGATGCAATGCCCTGCGCCGCCAGCAAGCCATTCAGCAGTACGCTGAGCAGTGCCACGCCCAGGCAAAAGCCCAACTGGCGGTTGATATTCCACACGGCGCTGGCCTGGCTCAATTGCCCGTCCGGCGTGCGCAAAAACGCCGTGCTTTGCGCCGTGCTGCTGCACAAGCCGCCGCCAAAACCCATCACGGCATACGCGCCAGCCAGCCAGAATAACTGGCCCGCCGCATCCACGCGCAGCAGCATCAGCATGCCCGCTGCCTGCAGCAGGGTGCCCGCGATAAACAGCGGCTGCGGACCCACGCGGCGATAGCTTTTGCCGGTCAGTGAAATAGCCGCAAACGAGGCCAGCGCCCACGGCAGCATCAGCGCGCCCGCCGTGGACGCCGGCATGCCCAGCACGCCCTGCAGGTACAGCATGGCCAGCAGGCTCACGCCCATGAAGACGCCCGGTACCAGCAGATACATGAGCATGGCAATGCGCAGCAGCGGTTCGGCGGCCAGGCGCAGGTTCAGCAGCGGCGTGGCTTTGCGCAAGGCGCCGCGCACGTAGCCCCAGGCACAGGCGGCGCCCAGCGCCAGCACGCCGGCGCCAGCAGCCAGCTCGCCCGGCATGCCCAGCATCGTCAAGCCCAGCAACAGCAAGAGGATGGCTGTGCTGCCCGCCGCAAGACCACCCGTGTCGAGCCGGGGCACTTGCGCGCGTGGCGGATCGGGACGCAGCCAGCAGGCGGCCAGCAGCAGCGCCAGCGCGGCGAATGGCACGTTCAGGTAGAAAATCCAGCGCCAGGAAAGACTATCGACGATGACGCCGCCCAGCGCGGGCGACAAGGCGGGCGCCAGCAAGCCCACCAGCATGATGACGGACGACAGACCGGGGCGCTCGGCAGGTTTGTATAACTGGTAAGTCATGCTTTGGCCCAGCGGAATGAGCAAGCCGCCACCCAGGCCCTGCACGCAGCGCCAGATAATCAGCGCCTCGATCGAGGGCGCCAGGCCGGCGCCGATACTGGCGCATAAAAAAGTTAGCAACGATGCCATAAACACGGTTTTGCTGCCATAATAGGCAGCCAGCCAGGCGCTGGCGGGGATGACGATGGTCAGGCCGAGAATGTAGCCGGTGCTGATCCAGGCCAGCTGCGCCACCGAGGCGTGCAGGGCATGGCCGATGTCGGGGTAGGCGACGCTGGTGATGAACATGTTGATCAGGTCAACGAAAAACCCCAGCAGATAGATGGCCGCGACTTTTTTGCGATAGTCCATGGTGCTCCAAATGGCAAACGGCCAGCTTAAGCGCCCATCGTCATTTGCGTAACGGGCCAGCCCCGATTACACTGTCAAAGAAATTTTGACAAACATCTACAACCCGCATGCCTCCTCATTCTTATTTATGATCAGTCTTGACCGCTTGGGTATTTTCATCGCCATCGTCGACGCCGGCTCGCTGACGGCGGCCGCCGCCGTGCTGGGCCAGAGCAAGGCCGTCGTCAGTTTTAATTTGAAACAGCTGGAGGCGGAGCTGGGCGTGTCGCTGCTCACGCGCAGCACGCGCAGCCTGGCGCTGACCGACGTGGGACGGCGTTTTTACGAAGATTGCCAGCGCGTGCTGAGCGAAGCGCACGGCGCCATCGAAACGGCGCGCCAGGGCCAGCAGGGCTTGCGCGGCACCCTGCGCCTGACCACCACCGTCGAGTACGGCAGCCGCACGGTGATCCCCGCGCTGATCGCCTTTGCCGCCGCCCATCCGCAACTGCAGATCCAGCATTCTTCTTCGTCGTCGCATGAAGACCTGATCTCGGGCCGCTACGACCTGGCCATCCGCATGGGTTCACTCAACGATTCGAGCTACCGCGCCGCGCTGATCGAGCCATATGCGATCTGGCCCGTCGCCTCGCCCGCCTACCTGGCCAGCCTGCCCGGCAAGGACATCGCCACCTTGCCCGACTTGCAGCGCGCGCGCTGGCTGGCGCACAGCCGGCTCAGCACCCCGCTGCGCTGGGAGGTGCAGACGCCGGACGGCGCCGCCGCCTTCGCCGCGCAGGACGACGCCGCCATCCATTCCGACTCCGCCTCGGCCCTGCTGGGCTTTGCCCTGGGCGGCTGCGGCGTGGCCCTGCTGCCGCAGTGGCTGGTGGAAGCGGACGTGCGCGCGGGACGTTTGCGCCGCCTGCTGCCCGACGTCGTGTTCCCGCAGCAGGGCGTGTATGCCGTGTATCCGAACACCCAGCACATTGCGGAAAAGGTGCGCGCCTTTATCGACTTTTTGCGCGCATTCGTCGGTACGCCGGACTGAGATTTCACTTCGTCAATATTTGTTGAACACAACGATTTCCAGGGGGCAAACGGGCGCCCCTTTCGCTTGACACGGCCTACACTGGAAGGACGTTGTTCACCGATTGGAGACCATCATGGCACATACATTGGCAGCAGTTTTCGCCCTGCGCGACATGGCCGAGCGCGCCCGGCACGACCTGATCACGGCTGGCTTCCCCGGCGCCAGCATCCGCCTGCACGATGCGGGCAGTGAAGATATGTCCGCCACGGAAAACATCCGCCGCGACGACAGCAACAGCCTGCTCGACAGCGTCAAGCATTTCTTTACGGACCTGTTCGGCAGCCACGCCGACCGCCACATCTATGCGGAAGCCGTGCGGCGCGGGCATGTCGTGCTGACCCTGGAAGGGGCGAGCGACGCCGATATCCAGCGCGCCACCGACCTCGTCGAGCGCTACGCGCCGCTCGACATCGATGCGCACGCCGACCACTGGCGCGCCGGTGGCTGGCAAGGCGCACCGCACAACGACAGCGCGATGCGCCAGGGCGCCAGCATGCAGTCCAGCGCGCCATCGCAGCAAGGCACGTCCGCCGGCAATGTGAACGAGGCGCCAGGGTCGCAGCAGTTTGCCAGCGACATGGCGTCGTCGCCGCCTTCCGGCACGGGCACCAACGTGCGCCGCTATCCCGGCGCCGAGAACCTACCCGGCACCAGCGACGACGACGAGCAGTACTACCGCAGCCACTGGAGCGTCACCTATGTCGCCACCGGCGCGCGCTTCGACGACTACGATCCCGCCTACCGCTATGGCCATTCGATGGCGGGCAGCGCCAGCTACCGGGGGCAAAGCTGGGAGCAGGTCGAGCCTGAACTGCGCAGCAACTGGGAACACACGTATCCGCAGTCGGCGTGGGACGACTTCAAGGCGGCCGTCAAGCATGGCTGGGAGCGCGTGACCTCCTGAGCGCCGGAGGGCGCTGCGGGCTTCCCCCGGTCCTTCAGCGCCCCTCGTGCGTCAGTTGCAGGAAATGGTTCAGGATATGAAAGTGGTCTTCGAAGAATTGCTCTTCCATGGCTGGCAGCGAGGCCACGGGCACCCACTCGGCCAGCGCCGCATCATCGGCCGCCGTCACTTCCGGCAGCTGGCGCGTCTTCAAGTCAAAATAATGCGCATGCGTGATGGTGCGCCCGCGCTGGCTGCGGTCCGGGTGGTCGAACACGGCCACGCCGACCAGCGCCTCGACGAGGGTGGGCGCCAGCACGCCCAGCTGGGTTTCTTCCGCCAGTTCGCGCAGGGCGCCCTGCAGCAGGCGTTCGCGCGGCTCCAGGAAGCCGCCGGGCAAGGCCCACAAACCCTTGCCCGGATAGCCGCCACGGCGCACCAGTAAAACGTGGCCGCCCGTCTGCACCAGCGCGTCCACGGTGCAAAAGATAGGCGCATACGGCGCCGTGCGCCAGCGCGCCTTGTACGCTTCGATGGCGCGGTGTTCCTGCACCAGCGGCGCGTACCACGGCAGCAAGGTCCACGCTTTGACATACTGGCCGATGGCCGCCGGCAGCAGCTGCGCCACGGCGCTCAGCGACACATCCACGTCTTCGGCTTCGAACAGCACGTTGCGGATCGCCGTCGCGCCGATGGGCGCGCCCGCATCGATCTCCAGGTTGAGTAACTGCCAGTGCGGGAAGTGGTGCAGGTAATAACTGGTGGCGTCCTTGAAGCAGGCCACCAGGGTCACGCGCTGCGCTGCGGGCAAGGCGCCCGCCACGGCGCGCCGCACGGCGTCGGCCCACAGGCCATCGTCGTAGTAATCGCGCACGGCCACGTAATGCACGCGCGCGCGCTGCGCCTCGGGTAACGTCGCGGCGATCATGGCGGCCCGTTCCTGCCACGTGAACGGGTTCTTCGGGCTGCGCGCATGGAAGGCGGAACCGAGCACCACCACCACCTGGGCAGCGGTCGTCAACGCCGTTTGCAGCAAGCCGGCATGGCCATTGTGAAAAGGCTGGAAGCGGCCGATCAGGATGGCCGCATCGGCGGGATAGGCGGGATAGGCGAGGGTCATGCGTCGTCTCCGGTAGGGTAGTGGGCGGCGATCGGCAATTGGCGCCCGCTGCCAAAGGCGCGCGAACGCACGCGGATGATGGGCGCCGCCTGGCGCCGTTTATATTCGTTGCGGGCGACCATGCCGAGGATGCGCGTCACCAGGGCTCGACCCTCGTCCGTCTCGCGCAGCTGGTCGACCAGGGTCAGTGCTTGCGCGCTTTCCTGCGCCGGCAAACGCCGTCCCTCGATATGCCACTTCAAAATGTCATCGAGCACGGGGTAGGGCGGCAAGCTGTCCGTGTCGCGCTGGCCCGGCGCCAGTTCCGCCGACGGGGGTTTATCGAGCACGGCGGCGGGGATCAGTGCGCGCCCGGCGCAGGCGTTGAGATGGCGCGACAAGGCGAACACCTCGGTTTTATACAAGTCGCCGATCAGCCCCAATCCCCCATTCGTGTCGCCGTACAGGGTGCAGTAGCCCACCGAGATTTCGCTCTTGTTGCCGGTGGTGAGCAGCAGGGCGCCAAACGCGTTCGAGTATTCCATCAGGATCGTGCCGCGCACCCGTGCCTGCAGGTTTTCCAGCGGCAGCCCCTGCAGCTTGCCGTCAAACGCGCCCGCATAGCCGGCCTCGTACTGCGCCACGATGTCGCGGATAGCATGCGTGGTCAGCGCGATGCCCAGATTGGCGCACAGGGCGACGGAATCGGTGACGGAGCCGGCACTGGAAAACACGGACGGCATGGTGATCGCCGCCACGTTATCGGCGCCGAGCGCCTCGACGGCCAAGGCCAGGGTCAGCGCCGAATCGATGCCGCCCGAGCAGCCGACGACGACTTTCGTAAAACCGCAGCGGCGCGCATAGTCGCGCAATCCCAGCACGATCTGGCGCCGCGCAAACTCCACGGCGGGAATGCCATCCGGGTCGGGCACGGGGAAGGGCTGACCATCGGGCCGCGCGAAATGCCCATCGGCAAAGCGCAGCAATTGAAAATCTTCGACGAAGCGGGCCGCCTCGAATTGCATGCCCAGGCTGGGCGAGAGGGCGAACGAGGCGCCATCGAACACGAGTTGATCCTGGCCGCCCACCTGGTTGACGAACAGCAGGGGCAAGTTGACGCGTGCGCAGGCGGCGCCAAATACGGCGTGGCGCTGCGCGCGCTTGCCGATGTCGGACGGGCTGGCGTTGATGCTGACGATCAGGTCGGGCCGCGCCGCATGCAAGGCCTCGAAAGGGTTGACGGCGTAGGCGCGGCCATCGTCGTTCCAGCCATCCTCGCAAATCATGAAGCCGACTTTACAGCCGGCGATAGCGAGGGTGCAGGCGCCGGGCGGGCCCGGCTCGAAATGGCGGCCCTCGTCGAAGATGCCATACGTGGGCAGCAGCTGCTTGTAGTATTCGGCGACGATCTGCCCGTCACGGATGGCCAGCAGGGCGTTATACAGGGGCTTGCCGACGCCGGGGTTGGGCCGCGCGGTGCCGATGACGGTGACCAGCGCCGGCCAGCGCACGGACGCTTGCAGCAACTTATTCAGCGCCTGCTGCATGGCGCGCAGGAAGGCGGCGTCCTCGAACAGGTCGCCCGGGTAATACGCGCATAGCGACAGTTCCGGGCACACCAGCAGATCGGCGCCATCCTCGCTGGCGCGGGCCATGCGTGCAGTGATGGCGGCGACATTGGCGTCGAAGTCGCCCACGGTGGGATTCATCTGGGCGAGGGCGATGGTCAGCATGGCGATCCTTTATTGCTTACGCGTGAAACCACTATCCTGCCTGAAAACGTTTCTGAAGGTACTGATGCAATCGTGCAAGCGCGCAGGAGCCACTACAAGGTCTTGAGCCAGGCTCGCAAGCGCGTGCGCGCATTCGCATACGGCGACGCCGTATTGAACTGGATCATGCGCCCCATCGTGTAATGCGTGTACCAGGGCTGGCCATACAATTGCGCATCGTCATGCGCCTCGATCAGCGCCAGCAGCTGGTCTTTCGCCTGCTCCAGGCGCTGTAGCAAGTCGTCCATGCTCAGTTCAGCATAGTCCGCATAGAAGCGCTGCGCCAGGGCGCCCAGAGCGTTCCACGTGAAACCTTCGGTGGGAAAGGCGATGTCCTCCATGCGTTTACCCTCGCGCAGCTGCGCGTGCCAATGCAAGACCAGCTCATTCCACCCCACCAGATAGGCGAGCAGATCGCACACGCTCATGCGCGTGCCCTTCACTTGTCCCTCCAGCACGGGTGCGCGCGCCAAGGCCGGTGGCACGCGCGCCAGCTCCTGCGTCAGCTTGGCGTACGTGGTGTTGATGGCGTCGACGAGTTCCTGCTTGCTGTTCGGGATCGCCATCACGCCGCCTTCACGACAGGCAAGCCGGCCGCCTGCCAGTCGTCGTAACCGCTGCCGAGACGGCGCGCATGCAAGCCGTGCTGGCGCAGGGCCGCCACGGCTTGCACGGACAGCACGCAATACGGGCCACGGCAATACGCGGCGATTTCTGCGTTCGCGGGCAATTCGCCCAGGCGGCGCTGCAAGTCTTCAAAGGGAATATTGATGGCGCCGGGCAAGTGGCCGGCAGCAAATTCCTGCGCGGGCCGCACGTCGAGCACGGTGATGCTGGCTTCCTGCATGCGCGCCTGCAGCTCCTCGCCCGTAATCGCCTCCACGTGGTCGCCCCGGCTCAGCGCCTGCAACTCGCTGCGCTGATGCTGCGCATACAGCTCCAGCGCGGCCAGCAGCTGCACGATGGGGCCGCTACCGAGCCGGTACAGCACGCGCTTGCCGTCGCGCCGCGCCTGCACGAAGCCGGCGCGCCGCAGCTGCTGCAGATGCTGGGAGGTATTCGCCACGGACAAGCCCGTCAACGCCACCAGCTGCTCCACCGCAAATTCGCCCTGCGCGATCTGCTCAAGCAGGTGCAGACGCGGCGCGCTGCCTAAAATATGGGCAAATCCGGCGGAACCGGTGAGCAATTCGATATCAGCATTTTTCATTGACACAATGCTAGCACCCTTATAACATTCAAGCAATCAGTTGAATGTTATAGGATGATAACGATGCAAATACTCTGGCTCGATGCGCTGGCGATCGGCGTGGGCGCGACGGCGGTGATGGATGTGTGGGCGGTGGCCTTGAAGCGCTTCTGGTGCATCCCCTCGCTGAACTTGGCGATGGTGGGACGCTGGCTGGGCCACCTGCCGCGCGGTACCTTGACGCATGCCAACATCGCCCAGGCGGCGCCCGTGCGCGATGAAGCCATCCTGGGCTGGACCGCCCATTACGTGATCGGCGTGCTGTTTGCGGCCGTGCTGCTGGCGCTGGCGGGACAGGAGTGGGTGCAAGGGCCGACGTTTGCACCGGCGCTGCTGGCGGGCCTGGTGAGCGTGGCCGCGCCGTTCTGCATCTTGCAGCCGGGCATGGGCGCCGGCCTGGCCGCCAGCAAGACGCCACATCCGACCGCCGCCCGCCTGCGCAGCCTGATGGCCCACACGGCGTTCGGCATCGGCCTGTACCTGGCGGCGCTGCTGTGGTCGACGGTGCGTTAAGACGTCAGGGGTGGAACGGGCACGGGCGCGGGTACCGGTGGCGCTGCCGAGATCGCCGGCATTTCTGGCTGCGCCGGCAGTGTGCTCAGCACCATCGTGCTGGGCTTGGCAATCGCGATATGCGCCTCGTCCAGGCGCTTGAGCAGCTCGAACAGCAGGGCGCTGCGGATGCCCGACGTCAGGCGCGGCGACGAGGCAAAGCCGGTGGCGTTGAACAGCAACAGGCCATTGTCGATGCCATCGAGCTGCACATTCGGCGCCGGCGTATCAAGCACGTCGGGATTGTCGACAAAGACGGACAGGATCAGCGCGCGCGCCGCTTGCGCATCCGTGCCCAGCGGCAACGGCAGCTTGACTTGCACCAGGCCCAGCGGATTGGCGTGCGTGACGTTGCGCACCGTCTTGGTGATGAATTCCGAGTTCGGCACGATCACCGTGGAACGGTCGCCCAGCTGAATTTCCGTGGCGCGCACATTGATGCGGCGGATGTCGCCCTCCACGCCGCCCAACGAGACCCAGTCGCCCACTTTCACAGGACGCTCGGCCAATAAAATCAGGCCGGAAACGAAGTTCTGCACCACTGCCTGCAAGCCAAAACCGATACCCACCGACAAGGCCGACGCCACCCACGCGATGCGTTCCAGGCCGATGCCGGCAGCCGACAGGGCCAGCGCCACGGCCAGCACCCCGCCGATGTAGCCAAACAGGGTAATGAACGACACTTGCATGCCCGTATCGAGATTGGTGGTCGGCAAATAACTGTTTTGCAGCCAGCGCTTGAACAGGCCCAGCGCCACAAAGCCGACGACCAGCACCAGCAGGGCCTGGATCAGCGCGGCAGGGCGGATCGCCACCTCGCCGATGGCCAGGCCATCCTGCAGCTTGCCCACGCGCTGGAACAGCTCGCCCGGACCTTCACCGAACGGCGCCAGCAGCAGCATCAGGGCCAGCAGCACGACGATGGCGCGGCCGATGCCCGACAGCAGCACGGCCGCCTGGTCGCGCGCCTTGGGCGTGGCCAGCACGGGATTGACGACGTCCGGCGGCGGCGGCGTGGAGGCCAGCAGCATGCAGATATCATCAACCAGCACCGTCAGCAGATAGGTGCTGCCCACCACCACGATGACCCAGGCGATTTGCTTGGCAATAAAACTGCCGAAGGCCACATAGCCAACCAGCAAACTGATGACGCTCGACGCCAGCGCCAGCCACAGCAGCACCGTGACGCAACGCAGCCACAGCGGCGTGACCAGGGTGGCGGGATCGGCCTCGCGCAACAAGCGCCAGCTGCGCTCGGCGCGCATCAAGCCATAGGCGAGGGTCGTGCTCATCACCAGGGCGACGATGCAATTGACGGCCACGGCCGTCGACAGGCCCGCATTGATGACGATGGTGACGCGTTCCGTGGCCCATACGAGCACCACGATGAAGGCAAACGTCGATGGAAAATGGCGCAAGCGATGCGCCAGCGCGTCGGGCAGGGGAAGCAAGCGCCACGACACGCGCCAGGGCGACAGCAGCGCGTGGCCCAGGCCCGCCGTAAAACCGGCAAAACAGATGATGCCGATCAAGCTGCTGAGGAAAGTCGAAGTTTTTTCAGACAGGCCGCCCTCCCAGCGCAAGCCCATGGCCAGCAATTCGGCCACCAGGCCCGGCGTGGCCGCCGCCAGCACCAGCACGGCCAGCGCATGCAGCGAACGGCGCAAGCGGCCATGCGGCACGCGCGTGGCCGTGATCACCAGCAGATAGCGCGACACCCAGACGCTGGCGCCGATCACGGCCACGATACCGGCCAGTAAACCGCCCCAGGCCGACCACGGCGTGGCGCGTGCCGCATTCGCCAATTCCAGCTCCAGCGCCCGCAGGCGTTGCAGATTCTGCGGCAATTCGGCATGCAGCTGTTTCCAGAAGGAACCGGCCAAAATCGATGCCGTGCGCTCGCCCAGGCGCGCCTGCAGCTGCGCGCGGCGCGCCGTCGACACCTGCTCGGACGCCTGCGTCGCTTCCACAGCCAGCAAGCGCGCCAGTTTTACTTGCGCATCGAGCGCGCTGCTGGTGCGGTCCAGCTGGCTGCGCTGCGCCGCCACGTCAGGGGCCTCTTTCGTGCCCGCCGCCGGTTTGCCCAGCTCGGCCAGCCGCGCCTGCACGCTCGACAGGGTAGGCGCGAGCGCATCGGCCACCTGGTCCGCCTCGGCGCTGGCCGCCAGCGCATCGGCACGCATCTGCGACAGAGTCGCGTCATCGAGATCGGCATCGCCATCGAGCGCCTTCTGGATGGTCGTAATTTGCTTGCGCAAGCCATCGAGGCGCTGATCGGCTGTGGCGGCATCGTCGACGGGCTGCGACCAGGCCGGTGGCGCCGATAGCGAGCACGCCAGCAGCAGGGTCAATAGCAGCGGCAATAGCCAGCCACGCCAGGGCTGGCGCGGGGGAGAAAAATGGGGGGTACGGAATGAGATCATGCGGTCCTATCGGCCAGGTCAATACGGGTGAAAGCGAAACAGCATCGCGCCGGCAGGCGCTGCTGCAAAGAGCAGCGGCGGGGCGATGGGTATTACGGGAGTTGCTGAACTGTACGGCAAACAGCGACAGCCTAGCGCACTCCAGCGATAGATGGCGGAAATTTTCGTGCGGCAAGAAACTGGGAAATATAGATGAACATAAAATTGTATTTATAATGGTTAAGTTAAATTTTATGTTTATATATCATGAAACAATAACAAACATATTCTTTCAATTAAGGACTACAATATAAAAATTATGTTCAGCTCCTTATCATGACAAAACGTGCCCGCCCGGAAGACGCCATGCCGACGCTCGTCAACGAGCGGCTCAGGATATGGGGCCAGTGCGTGCGCAAGCAGCGGGTGCAGCAAAACATCACGGCACGCGACCTGTGTGCCCGCCTCGACATTTCGCATCCCACCCTGCAACGCATGGAACGGGGCGAAGCATCCGTCAACGTGGGCTTGTTCCTGGCCGCCTTCCACGTACTCGGCATCCTCGCCATCACGGCGCCTGAACCCGACGTGGCGCTGTGGCAAATGGACAGCCCCAACATCCGCAGCCGCCCCGCCTTGAACGAGCACGACGATGGCTACTTCTAGCCGTCCCTTGTTTGTCTATCTGCAGCGGCCCGACAACGGCGCGTGGGTAGTGGTGGGCCGCTATGTGCTCGATGCGCAGACCGGCATCGGCAGCTTTCTGTACGCGCCCAGCTATGCCGATGCAGGCTTGTCCTGGAGCATCGATCCCGTCAATCTGCCTTTCATTCCCGGCATGGAACACCTGGCGCGCCGCTATGGCGGCCTGCATGACGTGCTGCGCGACGCAAGTCCGGATTCCTGGGGGCAGATGCTGATACGCCGCGAACACCAGCTGGGAGAAAAAGCCACGGCGATCCAGTTCTTGCGCCTGTCCGGCAACGGCGACCGCTGGGGTGCGCTGGCCGTGGGCGATACGCCCAAACCGAACATTGCCAAGCTGGCCAGCCCCAGGCTACATCAGCTTGACGCGCTGGTGCAGGAACTGTTGGCCATTGCGGACAGCCGGCCGCCACTCAATGCGCCCTTGCGCAAGCGCCTGTTCGCGACCCCGAGCATGGGCGGCGCACGGCCGAAGGCCACGGCGCAGGACGGTGAAGATTACTGGCTGGTGAAACCGGGACTGATGACCGATACGGTCGACCTGGCACTACTGGAACATGCAACGATGCAATGGGGCAAGGCGGCCGGCCTGCGTTTCGCCGACACGCGCCACCATGCATTGACGGCCGAACGCAGCGTGGTGCGCATCCTGCGTTACGACCGGCGCGGCGCGCAACGCGTCATGACGGTCAGTGCCGCTTCGCTGCTGCAAGTGCAATATCCGCCGGTGGACGCGGCCGACAGCGATGGCGCCAGCTATCCCCGCCTGGCCGAGGAGCTCCGGCGCATCGGCGCGCCACCGGAAGACGCCATCGAGCTGTTCGGCCGCATGGTCTTCAACGGCGTCGTCGGCAACAACGACGACCATCCGCGCAACCACGCCGTGCTGTTTGACCTGGATGAACAGCGCTGGCGCCTCTCGCCCGCGTTCGATGTCGTGCCGGATACGGAAGACGACCCGCAAACGCTGGTCATGCAAGTGAGCGCCGGGCGCCGCGACATCACGCGCGACGCCATGCTGCGCGATCACACCCGTTTCGGCTTCGCCACGCGCCAGCAGGCAGAGGAGTATCTCGATGCCTTGCTGGTGCGCATCGCGGACGCTTTTGCGCAAGTGGCGCCGCTGCTGAACGCAGCCTTGCGGGCACGGATGGCGGAGCGCTTGCGGGGGATGCTGGTGCGGTTGGCTTAGGCGCAGGCGGGGTTTCGGTATTTCCCCAGCCTGTTAAGAGATTTCTCTGCGGATGATTTCCGCACCTGCACTAAGCGCATGCAATTTGCCTCTTGCTACCTGACGCGACAAGGGCGCCATGCCACAGTTGGTGCTCGGATAGAGCTTGTCGGCATCGACAAAGCGCAGTGCCTTGCGCAGGGTGTCGGCCACTTCCTGCGGCGTTTCAATGGTATTGCTTGCCACGTCGATGGCGCCGACCATCACCTTCTTGCCTCGAATGAGTTCAATCAGGTCGATCGGCACACGCGAGTTGTGGCATTCCAGCGAGATGATGTCGATATTCGATTGCTGCAGCTTGGGGAACGATTCTTCATATTGGCGCCACTCGGAGCCCAGCGTATTTTTCCAGTCGGTATTGGCCTTGATGCCGTAGCCATAGCAAATATGCACGGCCGTTTCGCATTTGAGGCCCTCGATTGCCCTTTCCAGCGTGGCAATCCCCCAATCATTGACTTCATCAAAGAACACATTGAATGCGGGTTCGTCAAACTGGATGATGTCGACGCCGGCCGCCTCCAGTTCCCTGGCTTCCTGATTGAGGATCTTGGCGAATTCCCAGGCCAGTTTTTCGCGGCTTTTATAGTGGCTGTCATACAGCGTATCGATCATCGTCATGGGACCCGGCAAGGCCCATTTGATGGGCTGCGTGGTTTGCTGACGCAAAAACCTGGCGTCGTCGACAAACACCGGCTTGGTGCGGCTCACCGCGCCCACGACGGTCGGCACGCTCGCATCGTAGCGGTCACGAATTCTGACGGTCTCGCGCTTGTCAAAATCAACGCCGCTCAGATGCTCGATAAACGTGGTGACGAAATGCTGGCGGGTCTGCTCGCCATCGCTGACGATATCGATGCCAGCCTGCTGCTGTTCCTGCAGTGACAAACGTAAAGCATCTTGTTTGCCCTCAAACAATTCCTCGTCCTGTAATTTCCACGGCGACCAGAGTTTTTCAGGCTGCGCCAGCCAGGAAGGTTTGGGCAAGCTGCCGGCAGTGGATGTAGGCAATAATTTTTTCATGATGGTAATTTCGTATATTGTGATTAAGCAGACAGCGTGGCGGCAGTCCATTGTTCAAGAATATGCTTATAGGGCTTGATGAAGTGCTCTTCCGTATATTTGCCCTGCTTGACAGCCAGCTGGCTGCGCTCTTCCCGGTCATAGACAATTTGCGTCAATGAATAATCCTGATTCTTCAGGCTGGGCTGATAGCATTTCCCCGCTGCGGAATTGGCATTGTAAATTTCGGGCCGGTAGATCTTTTGGAACGTTTCCATCGTGCTGATGGTGCCGATCAGCTCAAGATTGGTGTAGTCGCCCAGCAGGTCGCCGATAAAATAAAATGCCAGCGGTGCCGCACTGTTTGGCGGCATGAAATAGCGCACCTGCATCCCCATTTTCTCGAAATATGCATCCGTCGAGGAGAACTCATTTTGTTGATACTCGACGCCCAGGATGGGATGCTGGTTTTCAGTGCGCTGATAGATCTTGCTGCTCGAGGCGCTGAGGCAGATCACCGGCGCCTTGCTGAAGTGCGCTTTGTAAGTATGTGAATTGACAAAGTGTTTGAACAGCTTGCCATGAAAGTCGCCAAAATCATCGGGTGCACTGAATGCAGATTTATTATTGTTGTGCTCTGCCAGCAGCACGCTGAAGTCGTAATCGCGCACGTAAGAGGAGAAGTTATTGCCGGCAATGCCGTCGATGCGCTCTCCGGTTTTTTTATCCAGGATATTCGGCTTCAATATCTCGATCAATGGGATGTTGCCCCTGCGACAGCAATATTTAATTCTACGGAAATGATTTCAAGCTCAACTGAGTAGCGGTCTGCCTTCGGGTTGTCCCAATGGGCCAGGTTGTTGAAGCGATTGGCTATCATTTTCAGGGTGTTGCGCAAGTTCTCCTGGCGACGCTCTCCCCTGGCCAGATTGGCAAAGTTGGTTGTCAGGCGTGTATTGTCCGATGGGTGATAGTTTTCATCGAAAACAATGCTCTTGATGCTGAATACAAAATCTTGGCTCATGGTGATCTGGTGTCCTGTTTGCTGCGAAAAGATGAATGTGTTGATTGCCTGGTGACCGTGGGGATGCGTATCAGGCCGCGACCAGCTCTTCAGCGGTGGCCGATTGCGCATGGCGCGTCAGGCCGATCAAGGGCAATGCCCGTTGCACCGCCAGTGTCGCCCGCTGGATCAGGGCTTCGCTCTGCAGACGGTAGTCGAGGAAATCCTGGTCGGTCGCGTAGACGCCCAGCGGCAAGGTGCGCGCCTGGAAAAAGCTGAACAGCGGCCGCAACTGGTGGTCGATCATCAGGGCATGGCGCTCGCTGCCGCCGGTGGCCGCCAGCAAAACGGGCTTGTCGATCAGGGCGTCCTGATGAATGAAGTCGAAGAAGTGCTTGAACAGTCCCGTGTAGGCGCCGCGAAAGACCGGTGTTGCCACCACCAGGATGTCGGCTTGCTCGACCGCCGCAAGTTCCCGCTCCACCGTCTCGGGCAGGTGGGAGCGCCAGGTCGCGCCCGCGAGCTGCGGTGCCAGCTGGCCCAGTTCGACCAGGCGCTGTTCGCACAGCACTTCATCGGCGATCAGGTCCATCAGGTGCTCTGCCAGGGCTGCCGCCTTGGAAGGACGTTGCAGCCCGCCGGAGACGGCGACTAGACGCAGGGGACGTGTCATGTTTGCTTTCATAGGGAGTGATGCGCAAGGGCGAAGAATGCCAACAGCAAGAGGATGGATGATAGCGGGGGAATCGATGAAGTATAATGGTCTTATTTCATACATCCATGAATATGGCTCATCTCAATGCTTGAACGCATCCACCTCAGCATCGTCCAGCAGGTCGAAAAACAAGGCTCGTTGACTGCCGCCGCAGGCGTGCTGCACCTGACCCAGTCGGCCCTGAGCCACAGCATGAAGAAGCTGGAGCAGCAACTGGGCACCGACGTCTGGCTGCGCGAAGGGCGCAACCTGCGCCTGACGCAGGCCGGCCAGTACCTGCTGGCGGTGGCGAACCGGGTGCTGCCGCAACTCGACCTGGCCGAAGAGCGCCTGGGGCAATTCGCGCAGGGCGAGCGCGGTGCGCTGCGCATCGGCATGGAATGCCACCCTTGCTACCAGTGGCTGCTCAAAGTGGTGTCGCCCTATCTGGCCGCCTGGCCCGATGTGGATGTGGACGTCAAGCAGAAGTTCCAGTTCGGCGGAATCGGTGCGCTGTTCGGCTACGAGATCGACCTGCTGGTCACGCCCGACCCGCTGTACAAGCCGGGGCTGACATTCGAACCTGTGTTCGACTACGAGCAGGTGCTGGTCGTGGCCAAGGGCCATGCCCTCGCTTCAGCGGCGTATGTGAAGCCACAGCAACTGACCCAGGAAGTGCTCATCAGCTACCCCGTCGACATCGAGCGCCTGGACATCTACAACCAGTTCCTCTTGCCGGCCGGTGTCACGCCCAAACGCCACAAAGCCATTGAAACGACCGATATCATGCTGCAGATGGTGGCCAGCGGCCGCGGCGTGGCCGCCCTGCCGCGCTGGCTGGTCGAAGAATACGCAGCCAAGATGGACGTGGTGCCGGTGCGCCTGGGCGCGCGCGGCATCGCCAAGCAGATCTTCCTGGGAGCACGCGAGACGGACACCGCCATCGACTACATGCGCGCCTTCATCGAGCTGGCACGCCAGCCGGCCATTGCGCAAGAAAGCTAAGACAAGCCCCTTGGCACGCCTATTCGCTGGAAGCCAGTGCGAAGCACATACCTGCACAGAGCGCCGAGGATCTTACTTCGCGCTTTCCATGGATTCCACCGTGTCGAAGATATGCGCCAGCGCGCTTTCCATGGCGCCGGCGGTACCGTTGCCGCTCTGGTTGGTGATGATGAAGACCCCTAGCTGATATTTGGGAACGACGTAGGCGTAGCTTTGCGCACGTGGCACGCCGCCATGGTGTACATAGTGCGTGCCCAGCTGGCGATTGCTGCCGATGTTCCAGAAATAACCGATGCTGAAGTCGTCCTGAAAGCGCGCCAAAGGCTGGTGCGATTCGACGACCGCGGGATGGGCGCTCAGTTGCAGGCGCAGGTATTTCGCCATATCCGGCATGGTCGACTTCAGGTTGCCCGCCGCCCCCCAAGGCAGTTGTGGCATCGGTGTGGTCATGACGGGATTGTCGCTGTGGTAGCCGGGCGCCAGCCGGCCGGTATCCCTGGCGGTGATTCTCAGCCTGGTATCTTGCATGCCGGCTTCACGCGCAAGGAATTGCGTGAGCTGGACGTCATAGGGCATGCCGTAGATTTTTTCGAGCGTGTGCGCAATGAGTTCGCTACCGGCGCTGGAGTACGCGTAGTCCTGACCAAGCGGACCCTTGATGCTGACGGTGTGCAAGTCCTGCCAGAATTGCTGTTGTCCGTAGCCGGCGTAGGCGGCATTGAGCTTTGCCGGCGTGGCGTGTGCCGTGAAATCCTGCAAGACGGTGTTCACCTGCAATGGCAGCATGCCCGGCATATTGCTGGTGTGCGTGACCAAATGGCGCAAGCGAATGGGCTGCCCCTGCGACTGCAGGTTCGGGTAGGCATCCGCCAGGTACTTTTGTATGGGATCGTCGAGCGCCGCCTTCCCATCCAGCACAGCGTTCGCCAGCAGCAGGCCAGCAAAAGTTTTGCTGACCGAGCCGATTTCATACAGCGTTGTATCGTTCGGCGGATTGGCTTTGCCGGTCTCCAGCTCGCCTTGATGCAGAATGAATTCCTTGCCGCGATACACGACAGCAATCGAGGTCGCATGCAGCAATTTTGACTGCAGCAGGGTGGTCGCGGTCTCGCGCATGGCCGCAGGAATGTCCTGCGCAGGTGCCGTGGCTGCGGGCTTGCAAGCGGCCAGCACGAGTGTCATGCCAGTCATGATTGCGGCGAGTTTGATCATCATGCGCACCATCCAGGGGGGAGGGGCATTCTCGCACAATGGGTTCAGCGGTGACAGAAAAAAGTCACTCGTATGGTTTTTCCAGATAGTGAACGGCGGTGCTGGATAAAAGAAAACACCACCCGGAAGTGGCGTTTTCTTTGTATTCTTGGTGGCCCTGAACTGAGACAACAAAGTCCGTCAGATAGTGAGATCCTAAGTCTATGATTTTTTGACACTTTTTCCTGACTACGCAACTATGTAAAGTCCGTCGGATATTCCGAAAAACTAGTCTACCCAGATTTAATGCGGCGAAAGTCCGTAGGAATATCGCAGGCATCGGCAAAAAAACGACAGTAACGAGCGCTGGCAGGTTGCCTTCTACTGCAGCGATGGCTATCACCAAGCTGCTTGGATGAAAATTCTTTCCCACCACTAAATATAGCTTTAGACATCGCCCCCTCCTTTCCCGATATCGCGCCCATCTCTTCTCATCAAACCACTGATGAGACGAGATGGCAAGTTTGGCTTAAAGGCAGATATCTTATCTCAGTTGATCCGAGTGGTGGATAGGCAGTTTCCCCGCTTCAAGTGCCCGCGCTAGTATACCTACGAACCGTGGCATTTTCTCCAGTTTGGCTGTTATGGTATGCACTACCGAGTTGAGGTCACGCTCCTCAAGACGGAGTGTTCCCAAGCCTATCGCAAGTAAAAATTCGGTCAAGGCCTCCCCGTCTTCAAACTCTGCCTTATCTATCATTTTCAAAATGTGGTCCGTCATGTTCGCGCTGTTTGCAACGTCATTGGATGACGCATAGTTCAATTCGCCGTTTCTCGCGGCACGCAGCAGTGCTGCCTGGATAACTCCGTCGTTAAATCGTAAAAAATTTGTTGGAGACAGCACTTTACGCTCGTACTGACTAGATCGTAGATTCTCAGCAGCAGTAGTCTCTCGCAAGTTATTTAATAGGGCGGAAATTACTACAAATACATCTACCTGATCTAATGCTTTCTGTCCATCCTCGGTTGGAAGCAATACAAAATTGGAACGAATCGCCAGCGCCTTACCTGCGGAATCCGGCCAAAAAAGAGCATCCGTTAGACCTTCCGCAGTGGCGGAATTTAATTGCTTGCGGCGTGCGGCTAGATTGTCGGGCACATCTTCACCAATGCTTTCCAACCAATCAATCAAAACCTTAATGCAGCTTAACTCCTTATCCCAAGAATTCTCTGCGCGATCATCCGGTAGGTAAAGCTCATACATTCTGTGAAGGGAGTAGGTTCCGGCCCCTCGATCTCCAAAAGTCAGATTCGTGACTATTCCTTTTGCTTGCCCAACCGATTTTGCTCGAATAAATGGGAACAAGTAGACCGCTGTCCCTCCGGGAATTTTCGAACGTAAGTCCCGGTTGATACCCATAAGTTCAACGGGGTCGTCGACGCAAGGGCTTAGGACGATAGCGCACCCGTTTACTACGGCAGCACTAGCCTATAGTGGATCCCGAATCTGAGACGATGGTTTAAGCTGTGGTCCGCGAAAGGGATGACAGCAAATGAGTGAAGGAAAAAAACGTCGGGTACACACGGCTGAGTTCAAGGCCAAGGTCGGTCTGGAGGCCGTTCGCGGTGTCAAGACGGTGACGGAGATCGCGCAAGAGTTCGGCGTGCATCCGGTGCTGGTGGGACAGTGGAAAAAGGAAATCCTGGAGAACGCGGGGGTGCTGTTCGACACCAAGCGCGGCCCCAAGCCGATCGATGAAAGCAGCCCCGAGGATAAGCTGTACGGTGAGATCGGTCGGCTGAAGATGGAAGTGGATTGGCTTAAAAAAAAGCTGGGGCCGTGAGCCGGGAGGAGCGCTTGGGCTGGATCGAAACCGGGCACGAGAAGCTGCCCGTGACGCGCCAATGCGAGCTGGCAAGCGTGCCGCGCGCGACGGTGTACCGGCAGATCGACGCTGCATCCAGGCAGGCATGTGAAGACGAGAGCGACCTGCAGCTGCGCACGCTGATCGACGAGGAATACACCAGCCGGCCTTTTTATGGCAGCAGGCGGATGGTTGTGTCCTTGCGTGTGGCCGGCTACGTGGTCAACCGCAAGCGCGTGCAGCGCCTGATGCGCGGCATGGGCTTGGCGGGTATGGCGCCGGGGCCTAACACGAGCCGTGCGCATCCTCTGCACAAGGTTTATCCGTACCTGTTGCGCGGCGTGCCGGTGACGCGGCCGAACCAGGTGTGGTCGACAGATATCACTTACATTCGATTGGCGCGGGGCTTCGCGTATCTGGTGGCAATCATCGACTGGTACAGCCGCAAGGTGCTGTCTTGGCGCATCAGCAACAGCATGGACGCGTCGTTCTGCGTGGACTGCCTGGACGATGCCGTGCGCCGCCATGGAAGGCCTGAGGTGTTCAACAGCGATCAAGGTTCGCAGTTCACCAGCACGGCTTTCACCGATGTGCTCAAGCGCGAAGGCGTCGCCATCAGCATGGACGGGCGTGGACGAGCGCTGGACAACATCTTCGTCGAGCGGCTGTGGCGCAACGTGAAGTACGAGGATGTGTACCTGAAGGGGTACGCCAATATGGCGGAATTGATGGTGGGCCTGGCGCAGTATTTCGCGTTCTATAACGCCGAGCGACCGCACCAGTCGCTCAGCTACCAGACGCCCGACCAAGTCTACCGCGACGGCGTCGGCGGCGGTGCGCTGATCGTCGACCGGTTCGGTGACGACGATAAAAAGTCACAGGAAAAGAGCAATACGGGTCAGCGCCGGGCAGCTGAAGCAGTGGAAACGGGCACAGCTTAAATTAGTCGGCAAAGTGTCTTGACTGATGGATCCACTTTACTGTTCTTCGACCCCGATGAGATTCAAGCGGCCTACCTGCTGCGCAAAAAAACACCGCCAGACAAACCCCGCCTGAATGACGTTCTGCGCCAGGTCGCCTGTATCGGCGGGTTCCTGGCTCGCAAGAGCGATGGCGAGCCCGGCGTTAAGACGATCTGGCTTGGATTGAAGGATGTTCACGTGGCGGTGGAAACGATACGCACGCTACGTGAAATTGGGGCGCTCAAAAGTTGTGTATAACGAGGTGACTTGAAGTGCAGAAGCCAGTTTAAAAATGACGCGAACCGTAGGCTGATTGATTCCACGCTCGATCAAGCTCACAAAATTTCGCTCAATGTCTGCAGCGAATGCAAGTTGCTCTTGCGACATCCCCGCTTCTTTTCTGAGCACACGCAGTACCTGACCATAAGCGATCGCTGGATCCAAGCAATTCTCCCAATATATTGGTAAGAATCTTCCGTGTTGGAGACCGTGAAGTCTTCACAATATATTGGTAATTTAAAACTATGAAGTCGAGGTTCTTTTTGTCAAATAGACGTATAGAGAGCTGCAGCGAGCAGGTAAGCGTGAAGCCTGCACCGGCTGTAGGGCGGATGTCGCTACCGGCGTAATTTGGCTCCGCCATGGGCCGGCAAGTATCACAGAGCTCCAGGTCAACCGACTCGACTACCTCCATCCCTGAAACTGCGCCGCGCAGCTCGCCCCAGCTTAAAAAATACGCCGCTTCCCAGGGGGATGATGCCATCATTGAGCGATTCGGCGCCGGGCTCAAGACGGCATGTCCTTTATGGCTATGTTGCAAACAGATATAAAATATTTTGTACATTCACAGAACGGTAGCTCATGCATATCTACGAAGTCGGCAAAGTAGTCCGCGCCCGTCGCCTGGCACTCGGTTTGACGCAGCAACGCTTAGCGAAGTTGGCTGGTCTGTCGCGCCAGACGGTGCAGCAGCTGGAAGCTGGAACCATTAGTGACTTGAGTTTCGGGCGCGTGGTTAAGCTGCTCGGGGTACTCGGACTCAGTTTTTCCCCGCCATCGATCGAAGCCAGGGAGAAAAAGCGCGGCTTGTGGATGGCGGCAAAGAACGCTAGTGTCAGTTACAGGGGCGAACTGCATAGCGACCAGTTACAGCATGCTTTGGCTACCGGCCAAGTACCGGCTAACCACAAATCCCATTTACTACACTTCCTAGACGAAACGCCCCTGCAGGTGGTTGTGATGGCGGTCGAGGAAACCGCTCATCTGGAAGCCGTCCCACCTGCACGCATTTGGGCATGCGTCGCCCAGTTGGCCAGTCAACTCGGAAGTGTGCGTAGCGATCTCTGGCTGTAGCCGTAGCTGCGGCGGCTCGTGTTCTAAAACGGGCATGCTCGTACTTGGTAAGCATGGTTGAAAACACGAAGACTCGATCTATATGCGATTTCTGACGGCTGTTGGCGCCGACCGAAAACTGACCCACCTATAGCTGTTGTGCCGACCCAAAATTGACCCAGGTGTTCTACTGCTCCTGCCTAATTATTAGGCGGGAGATATACAAGGTGATCAACATGGAAATGTTAGGCAAAGTTCGACGTATGCATCTGCGCGACAAGCTGTCGCTGCATGAAATTTCAAAACGCACGGGACTGTCCCGCAATACGCTGCGCAAGTGGCTCCGACAGCCGGAAGAGAACGTGGTTTCCCCGCCGAGCTACCGGCGCGGCGCGGTAACGACCAAGCTCGCGCCGTTTCATACCAGACTGGAATTGGCCCTCAAGGCCGACGCGCTGCGCATCAAGCAGAACCGCCGATCCAGCAAGGCCTTGTTCCTTCACATTAAAGCCGAGGGCTACAGCGGCAGCTATAGCCGCGTCACCGATTTCACCCGTGAGTGGCGCGGCCGCGAAGGCAACGCGCCGCGCGCTTTCGTGCCGCTCAGCTTCGAGCAGGGCGAGGCCTTCCAGTTCGACTGGAGCGAGGAAGGTCTGGTGGTCGGCGGCATCTACCGTCGCATGCAGGTGTCGCACATGAAGCTGTGCGCCAGCCGCGCGTTCTGGCTGGTGGCTTACCCGAGCCAGGGCCACGAGATGCTGTTCGATGCCCACTCCCGTTCATTCGCGGCGCTCGGTGGCGTGCCGCGCCGGGGTATCTACGACAACATGAAGACGGCGGTCGACAAGGTGAACAAGGGCAAAGGGCGGATCGTCAATGCCCGCCTCTCCGTCATGTGTGCCCATTATTTGTTCGACGCCGACTTCTGCAACGTCGCCTCGGGTTGGGAAAAAGGCGTGGTCGAGAAAAACGTGCAGGACAGCCGGCGCCGCATCTGGATCGAGGCGCAGACCTTGCGTTTCGCTTCCTTCGTCGAACTCAATGTCTGGCTGGCCGGGCGCTGCCGCGCGCTGTGGCACGAGGTGCGGCACCCCGAGCACCCGGCGTTGAGCGTGGCCGAGATGCTGGAACAGGAGCAGTCGCAGCTGATGCCGATGCCCACGCCGTTCGACGGCTACGTGGAGAAACCGTCGCGGGTATCGTCCACTTGCCTGGTGACGGTGAGCCGCAACCGCTACTCGGTGCCGTGCGAGTTCGCCGGGCAGATGGTCAGCGCGCGGCTGTATCCGGGCAAAGTGTGCGTCGTCGCCGGCGACGCCATCGTGGCCAGCCATGAGCGCGTGGCCGAGCGCGGCCAGGTGCTTTACGACTGGCAGCACTACATCCCGCTGGTGCAGCGCAAACCGGGGGCGCTGCGCAACGGCGCGCCGTTCGCCGACTTGCCGGTGCCATTGCTGCGACTCAAACAGGGCCTGCTGCGCCACGCCGGTGGCGACAAGGTGATGGCGCAAGTGCTGGCCGCCGTGCCCACGGCGGGGCTGGCGGCGGTACTGGTGGCTGTGGAACTGGTGGTGGAGTCGGGGGTGCTGAGCGCCGAGCACGTCGAAAATGTGCTGGCGCGGCTCAATGCCGGCCCGGTGCCGGCGACGGTCGAGACCAGTTTGCAATTGAAGGACGCGCCGGTCGCCAACACGGGCCGCTACGACAGCTTGCGCACCACCGGCGGCGATCTGGTGGAGGTCGATCATGCGTGATATCGGTGCCGAACTGAAAGAACTGCGCCTGCACGGCATGGTCAGCGCCTGGGACGAATTGAAGGAACAAGACGAGAGCGCGGTGGCGGCGTCACAGTGGCTGATCGCACACCTGCCGCAAGCCGAACATACCGACCGGGCCATGCGTTCGGTCAGTCACCAGATGTTTGCCGCCAAGTTCCCCTTGCATCGCGATCTGGCCGGCTTCGACTTCGCATCAAGCAAGGTCGATCAGCCGCTGGTGCGCCAGCTTGCCACGCTGACGTTTACCGACACGGCGCAAAACGTCGTGCTGATCGGCGGCCCGGGCACCGGCAAGACCCATCTGGCCACCGCGATGGCCGTGTCGGGCATCGCGACCAAAGGCAAACGGGTGCGCTTTTACTCCACCGTCGACCTGGTCAATGTGCTCGAGCGCGAAAAGCGCGACGGCAAGGCGGGCCGACTGGCGCTGTCGCTGCTGCGGATCGACCTGGTGGTGCTGGATGAACTCGGGTATTTGCCGTTCAGCCAGGCCGGCGGCGCCTTGCTGTTTCACTTGCTGTCGAAATTGTACGAGCACACCAGCGTCATCATTATCACCAACTTGAGCTTCGCCGAATGGTCGAACGTGTTCGGCGACGCTAAGATGACCACGGCCTTGCTGGACCGGCTGACCCACCATTGCCATATCGTGGAGACCGGAAACGAGTCGTACCGCTTCCAGCACAGCAGCATGGCGGCCAAGGGGCGGATCAAGGCGCGGGAGCAGAAGCGCAAAGCGGACAAGGCCGATCCGAACGTCGCTGGAGAGGATGCAAGTGAGTAAAAACGGAAAATGAACTAAATCGTTTATATCATTAAATAAAGTGCTAAAGCGGAAGTGGAATTCGTTCCGGGCTTCGCCCTCCACGAATTCCATTTCCATATTTGGTACACTTATCCACAGCTGCAACTCAAGAATGCAGCACCCCGCCCTGGGTCAAATTTGGATCGGCGCGGTGGGTCAATTTTAGGTCGGCGCCAACAGACGGCATCATCAAGATCTACAACTTGGCCACAGAAGCCCACCCACGTGGGTCAATCCGGCGTCAGAGCGAACAATCTCAGAAATCCAAGGGTCTTTGGCTACCTTTCAGATCCCGCCGGTCTAAAGCTCGCTCTATAGCCCAAACAGTCAGCGGCAAACGACTCAGAGACGATAGCTTCGCCTTCAATTCCGGTATCTCCTGATAGAGGTGCCAGAGCATTAATTTTTTTGTCCCCAGCGACAAAGATAATGCCAACGCGACTCGCTCGACCGCAGCGCTCAAATCCACGTCTCGCATGTCCCATCGCACTGATGTAGAGTCTTTGGAGGTCCGAGTCACATACGCTGGCGACTGTGCCACAAGCCACGTCCGGTCATTCCGATAGAGCCAAGCGTAGGTAGCAGGATGCATACGCCGTAGGAGCTTGATGCCGAGGTGCGCGTGCGAGCTCGTCAGCCCTTCCCACAAGGCGCGGGCATCATTCAAGGCATGCTGAAAACGTACTTCCTTCCATGCCGAGTGGAGGCCAATCTCAGTACGAAGCACGTGCGTGACGGTTTCGACGGATATCGAAAATTCTATTGCTACGGCGGCCTTATCGGCGCCTTCACGTAACCGCGCTATCAAGGATTCGCGAATCTCGTGTTTGAGCTTTTTCGGCCGACGTGAAACCTGGATACCCATTTGTGCTGCCCATGCCATCGCGGTCGCAGTATCGATACCGAGCTCAGCAGCGGCAGCACGGACGGAACTGCCATGGTCCTGGATAAGTGCGGCCAAATCTTCCTTTTTGTCGCCATGTAGAGGAGCCAGGTGCGGCTCAAATTCGTCATGTTTTCCTTGGGAAGCATGAACCTGCCACTTCGATACGACCTGAGCGTAGCGCTCAAGGAAACGCTCACAATCTCCAACTAACCAATCAATCATCACGATGTGGCGCAGGGGATGTGTTCCAGTTCTCGGGGTTCTTAAATGACGCGACAGCTGATGATAGGCCTCATCAACTGTCGCTGGCAGCGCAGCAAACTCTGGTAATTGACGTAATGGCCGGACATGAGCCTCAAACTGACTGGCAATCTCTCGAAGTCGAAACCCGCCCCTGGCGGTCACCAAATTTCTCCCGTCGAGTTCTGCTCGATAGAGTCTATGCAACTGTGCCACATCGAGGCGACCCAACGTTTCGTCTCGAATCAGATCCACCGTTAGCTTGGATATTCGAAACAAAGTGCCGGTCGGTGCGATATCAGCGCCCAGCTCGCTACCAAAAGTCCGAAAATGGGCTACATCTGGCAGATGCCAAAGAAACCGCTCAACACCATTAGCCTTCAGATTTGACTCATTAAGAAGACGCCCATGTACAGGGCATACCCATACACCTGGATATTGATGTTCCAGATGCCAGTAGGCCCAACCAACTGCGTGTCGGTCGATCTCCATGCAGTCGACGCAAGCCTTGAGTGGGTGATTCGCACGAAATCGGCTAGTCAAAATTCCCATCTGAAATTTCAAGTTCGCCACTGATACGCCGCGTAGCACGACGACCGCTCGGCCCTCATCGCTCTGATCAATAAATTTGCGATAGTAGCGCAGCAAAGTTCGATCAGAACAGACATACCCAGCGGTGCCAAATTGCCCATTGGTACGAGCCACGAACTGATCGATACAACTCGGCAGATCATGCTGCGCACTATAGTGGATCCCGAATCTGAGACGATGGTTTAAGCTGTGGTCCGCGAAAGGGATGACAGCAAATGAGTGAAGGAAAAAAACGTCGGGTACACACGGCTGAGTTCAAGGCCAAGGTCGGTCTGGAGGCCGTTCGCGGTGTCAAGACGGTGACGGAGATCGCGCAAGAGTTCGGCGTGCATCCGGTGCTGGTGGGACAGTGGAAAAAGGAAATCCTGGAGAACGCGGGGGTGCTGTTCGACACCAAGCGCGGCCCCAAGCCGATCGATGAAAGCAGCCCCGAGGATAAGCTGTACGGTGAGATCGGTCGGCTGAAGATGGAAGTGGATTGGCTTAAAAAAAAGCTGGGGCCGTGAGCCGGGAGGAGCGCTTGGGCTGGATCGAAACCGGGCACGAGAAGCTGCCCGTGACGCGCCAATGCGAGCTGGCAAGCGTGCCGCGCGCGACGGTGTACCGGCAGATCGACGCTGCATCCAGGCAGGCATGTGAAGACGAGAGCGACCTGCAGCTGCGCACGCTGATCGACGAGGAATACACCAGCCGGCCTTTTTATGGCAGCAGGCGGATGGTTGTGTCCTTGCGTGTGGCCGGCTACGTGGTCAACCGCAAGCGCGTGCAGCGCCTGATGCGCGGCATGGGCTTGGCGGGTATGGCGCCGGGGCCTAACACGAGCCGTGCGCATCCTCTGCACAAGGTTTATCCGTACCTGTTGCGCGGCGTGCCGGTGACGCGGCCGAACCAGGTGTGGTCGACAGATATCACTTACATTCGATTGGCGCGGGGCTTCGCGTATCTGGTGGCAATCATCGACTGGTACAGCCGCAAGGTGCTGTCTTGGCGCATCAGCAACAGCATGGACGCGTCGTTCTGCGTGGACTGCCTGGACGATGCCGTGCGCCGCCATGGAAGGCCTGAGGTGTTCAACAGCGATCAAGGTTCGCAGTTCACCAGCACGGCTTTCACCGATGTGCTCAAGCGCGAAGGCGTCGCCATCAGCATGGACGGGCGTGGACGAGCGCTGGACAACATCTTCGTCGAGCGGCTGTGGCGCAACGTGAAGTACGAGGATGTGTACCTGAAGGGGTACGCCAATATGGCGGAATTGATGGTGGGCCTGGCGCAGTATTTCGCGTTCTATAACGCCGAGCGACCGCACCAGTCGCTCAGCTACCAGACGCCCGACCAAGTCTACCGCGACGGCGTCGGCGGCGGTGCGCTGATCGTCGACCGGTTCGGTGACGACGATAAAAAGTCACAGGAAAAGAGCAATACGGGTCAGCGCCGGGCAGCTGAAGCAGTGGAAACGGGCACAGCTTAAATTAGTCGGCAAAGTGTCTTGACTGATGGATCCACTTTACACCACCCCGTCGGTGACCGAACAACATGGTGTTTGTGTCGCTTCCCAGCCGACGTCCCCAGAAGTAATGATGTCGGCTGCAAAGACTAAATAGTGTCTCGTCGGGAAGCCAGGTTAGCATCCCGGTTCCCTCAAACAGACTGGCGGTGGCGGTCATTGGACTCTTTACGTCTGAGCTTCAAGATAAGAACGTCTATGCAAAAATTCCTGAGCCGTGCTTTGAACTTACGACATCTTACTGGATAAGAATCGTCTATTAGCGCCGTCGGCATTTGGTGCCCCACCTGCGACGATACATCAAGGAGCCCATGAATTTCGGTTTGCCGCGATCTATTTTTTGCCGAGCTCACGCAACTTTACTCGAATGATGGTGAGCGTCCTTCCATCCTTCCGATTAAGACAGAAATACTTCAGTGTGGAGGGAGGTCGGACATGGGTATTCGCAGCAAACACTAAAGTAAAGGCCCCCACCCAGCAACACGGAAGTCCGGAGTTGCATTGATGGCTGGCCAAACGAAGGGCCCACGTGCCAACTGGTTACCTCAATACAGACCTTGGGATCGAACCTGCGACTAAAAGGATCGATCTACCAGATGGCGCCTAGCGCAATGGTTCAAATTGATCGATCATGTCACACGTACCGCTGGCAAGGTCAAACGGGACGACATCGAGCACCAAGCCGCCCCCCAAGTCGAATGTCAGCGGTTTGGTGAATCCACGCCATTTCGGATAAATGAGTACCAGCCTGCCCTTTCCGCCCAAATACTTGTGTCCATATGCGAACAGCTGGTACATATCTGCCTGCTTGATACCGGCCTTGGGATCCTTGTCCCCGCTGCCATACGTGGTGTGCTCGTCAATCAGCTTCCACTTAGCGTCCGCGATACCAATGATTGCTTGAGCGCGGCACAGCATGATGTCTGGCTTGAGCAGAAATGCCCTTGGTTCGTGCGCCAAGTAGCGCGACTGCGCCTGCCCTTGTACTATGATGCGGTGGGGTGCGAGACACCTTCTCAGGGATAGTTCCACGTATTTTTCGAAAAGCTTTTCCATCGGGAACAGAAAGGAGATGCCAGCGTGATTATCTTTGAGCGAATGCGGGCACTCTTGGTTGAGAATCAACCTCAACCAGGGTAGCAATGGTTGATAGTGGACCATATCCCTGCCAGTACGCCAGTTGGCGAAATCCAGACGATAATCGGCAGAGAGCGGAACTAGTTCAAGCCCGTGGCCCAGCTCGCGTGCCAGCCGCTGGTTATGATCCGTCTTGCTGGTCCGGGCGACCTTAGCCAAGGCAGCCTGCAGCAGGCGGTTCTCGGCGCGGTTTTCCGAAAAGATGTCGTATTCGATCTGGAAGAGGTGCTGACGTCCCGGCGGCGCCTGCATTTGCTGAGCGACGCGCAGGCGACCCCGCAGGAAACGCTCTTCGGCTTCGATCCGTTCGTAATCTCGGCGAATGCCGCGGCGCACGACGGTGGCGACGTGCTCCAGGAAAATCGCGACAAGAGCTTCGACCAATGGCCCCTGGCGTAGCTTCAGTTGCGCATCCGTCGTCTCAAGGAAAGGCAGGTCGTTAACTGCGCCGAGCATCTTCCACAGCAAAGCGCGGGTTCCCTCGACGTCCGGCCGCTCGTCCGATGTCTTGGGGAGTATTTCCAGCTGGGTGCCGTCGGGCGAACTGATCACGCCAACAAAATTCTTCACCCGCAGAGCCTTCCTGCCTTCGAAGCGCGCAACATCCATGAAGCGATCTTCGTTGGCGTCCGAAAACGCTAAGCTTTCGAAGAAGTTCCATGCTTCCGCACTGGCGACCCCGCACACATCCGTCGAATTGGCGTTGCGCGCCCCCTGCACCAACAATCCGAATTCACGCAGACACAGCTCAGCCATCGCTATCCACGACCTGGTTATCAACCGGTACTTCGGAGGAGGCGTAGATGCGCTGGTAGGTCTCCGGCAGAATCAGCCTGTCCTCAATGCGTCGCCAGGTAGTCGCCTTTTGCGCAAACCCGAGTTTACCAGGCTGCTGGATTTTGTAGATGCCAGAATTGCCGAGGACTTGATCGATCTTTTCCCAGTCTTCATAGAAATACTCCTCGAGCAGCGGCAGGACATTGTTCCGGAATATGCGAGCCAAGTCCTCAATCCTAGCGTCGCGGGTGAGGCCAATGAAAAAGGAATGTCCAATCGTGTGCTCGCGGTCGTAGAGGTGTTCGATACGCAGGTTGATTACTCCGAGCATGCGCGCAATATCAATGCCGACAACAGTTTTTTGCGCCAATTTTTCCAGATCCGGCATCATCTCGATGAAATCGAAGCGGCGGCGCAGCGCCGTGTCCACCACAGCGAGTGAGCGGTCTGCCGTGTTCATCGTCCCGATCACGTAAAGATTGTCGGGCACGCTAAACCGCTCGTTCGAATATGGCAACAGCACCTCGCCTGTTTCCGGCCCGCCAGCCCGTTTGCTGGCCTCGATCAACGTGATCAACTCGCCGAATATGCGAGACATATTGCCGCGGTTGATTTCATCGATGATCAGGACATACGGTTTATCGTTCGGCGCAAGGACATCGGCGGCCAGTACCCTGCGTTTGATCTGGTCGTATTCCAGCGGTTCATCGATAAGTAGGATCTCGTCGCGTGCACCTTCAAGTTCCGCTTTCACTCCTTCCTTGAATTCCAGCAGACGTTTCAGCACGGCCCAGTACACGGTTGAATTGCTGCCACCGATGACGCTCTTAATAGCATCGACCGCACTTTTCTTTTTGAGTGCCGCCAGGTTCGGATAAACTTCATATAGGGCCTTCAGGCGAGCGCGACTGACGGCGTGCCGCAAAGTTTTCTCCGAGTGCGTTACGTGGAAGGTGCCTCTATCGTTCACGCCCACGATGGCGAGTTGACTGCCCGTGGAGCTTGTCACGCGATACGGCAGCGAAGCCTCCACCTCCGTTATGAATGCATCATGCACGTCATCGAAAACCAGTTCCGGACCTAACGCCGGGCGGGCAGGCTTTTGGTACATGGCTGCGATGGCCATGCGCTTGAAAATGCCGTCCCGGACTTTGTAGCTCAGCTGGCCACCGGCCGATTCTGCGCGAATGCCTTCGATAAAATCTTCATAGCTGAAACTTTGGTGAAAGGTGACAAAAGCGATACGCCCTTCCCGACGCAACGCGTCGAAGCGGAGCTTCTGTGAAGCAAAGTCGCCGGTCGGCTCCAACGTGCCTTCGATGATGCTCAATGCCTCGCGAGTCGTCCGGTAAGTTTTGCCAGTACCTGGGGGGCCGTACAGGATACGATTGAGGGCTTGCGGTGGAACCGCAACCGAGCTCTGCCTAGTCATAGGGCCCTCACTTCCCGGCGCCTGTTCTTCACCCGCATCATCAGCTCCCGCATAGGCAATAGGGCTTTTGCCGCTCCCTTCCAATCGCTTGCGCCCCTCGTCGCTAAATTCGAGTCCGTCCAGCCACGCGCTTACATCGGCATGGTTTGGCACGCTGTCACAATTAATTCCCTGGTACTCTCCAGACGCCGATGCATGCTCATTTAAGAGCAAAGATGCTTGCCCTGTACGTGAGGGCTTCTGTTGAATATAAAACACAGGCCAACCATTCTTGTGTCCGAGTGTTTTGTTACCAATCCGGATATCGATATAGTTGAGGACTTCACCGCCTGTGGTCCAATGATCAGCTTTAGGGAAGCGCCGTTTCAACTCATCAATGATTCCATCAGCCCAATTTCGATTACTCTCATTGAAACGAGAAAAAAGCACGTTTGCGTTCTTGTTGAAATAATTATCAGGCATTAGGCACCAGTGTATAAAACGTTAACATACGCCGCTAACGTCGATCAGACGCAAGAGATTTACTCAAATGAGTTTGTCATTAGCTTTGAGCGCAGACGGCGGCATACAGGCCAGGCCCACACGCGATCCCAAGTCAACGCATAACTTTCTCAGGTAGATGCGTAAAGCACGCTCGCATGCCGGAGCGTCGGCAGCTGCCTGCCATTTGAAGTATATCCCTTACCAGCGGTGTGGTGCCATCATCGTTCAAACGGCCTTCCAGTGCAAGAAGGCGCTGAGTTGCTTCCGATTACCCATATCTTCGGATGCGAGATTGAAGCCCAGCTTCATATCCGCAAGGCGACGCATGCCTCGCCACATGACGATGTTTCCTGGTGGGAAGTCGTTGGAGCGTGCGAGGTAGCCCCCAAGTTGCGCAATTTTTTCGAGATAGCGCGAAAGGGGAAGCTGCTCGCGGGATCTCTTGCTGTCTTTTATTTGTGCTACTTACCCGCCGATACCCCAAAAATAAATGGTAGCAGCTCGCAAAACTAAATAGGGTTTCGCCAGCGGAAGCCAAGAGAGCAGCGCTTTCCCTTCAAACAGATCAGGGGAGTCGTTCATATCTGCATTTATGCCTGTGCGCGCACGACAATGCTAATGAGAGCTCGTGTTAGCGCCGATGTCAGATTAATCCAAAGCGCCGATTGTTTCAGACCCAGCTCTTCCTGACGAGAACAGTACTGGGCCTACGTTTGCGCGTCTCGGTCTGAGTCAACGAATTTCGGATGCATAGATCAATCCAATGTCGGCGCCAACCTCGTTGCCCCTTGGGCAGGTCACTTTGAAGAAGCCATTAACGAAGCTCTGAAGAATGACCTGTGGACAGTCGCGATACTTTAAATTAAAGCTGTCCGAGTTTTTTTAGCGCGTCTGATAATCGTTCTGCTCCGTCAACGGGGTTATTGTCGAAGACCATCATGTACTTGAAAGAGCCACCGGACTTGGATTCCCACAGTTTGCCGAGCCGCAGTTTGAGTTCCGAGTCAGTATTGTCCCGATCATCGCCCTTGGTTTCCAATACAACAATTTTTCCAGATTTCGTCTTTAGGATGAAATCTGGATAGTGGTTCAAGAATCCGTTTATGCGGAAACCTTTGCCTCTGGAGAGGTTTCGGTGCCACCACTGGATGCTGTCCAGGTTCGCGATATCATTGATCACCCGTCCTTCGAAACCGCCCATAGCCGCTTCCGTGCCGTAAAGACTCTTAGGTAAGGCCGGTGCATTAGAAGATGGGGTGATGATGCTAGGGAAACCGAACTGCGGCTGAACCACGATCTTGTCGATGTCGAGCAGATCGTTGAATTGCTTGGTCGCATGAACATTTGCGAGCATAGTGATTTTTTGCTTGATCTTGCGAACATAGGCTACATCGCGTTCCAGGCAATCACGGATCTGTTCGGGCGACATGGTTTCCACGATCCGCTCAACATATTTATTCACCTCAGGATCAGTGATCGGGTACAGGTTGCCGATAAGGTGGGCAAGCCGCGCCGTTACATTCCTGACCTGGCTTTCGCGTGAGCCTGTCAATATTATGCTGTTGAAGCGAGCACGCCCAGCAGCATCAATTTTGAACGGCTTCGGGGCATAGTTATGATCCCCGAGCTGTTCAAGATCGACCCGATACATTTCGGCAGCCACATCCTCGAAGCTGATATTTCCATCGGCCTGCGAAAGCTTGAAATCCTTGAGGAGTTCGTCGCGCTCGAAGAGTTGAAGAGCATTGTCGTCGTCGAACCACCCGCCAGTCTGCACCCGTATGAAGAACTGGGGCAATTTCAGGGCGAGGGCATCATCACGGAATATCTCTTTTAACTTGTGCTTGTTCATCTTGTCCTCAAGCTCTACCGGTACAACCGAATCTGCCGCTGCTTCGGCTTTTTCCTCAAATTCCTTGTTTTGCACGACCGCTTGTGCTTTCACTGCCTCCACGAAAGCCACGCTCTCAGTAATGGGCGCGGATGCGTCGAGTGCAGCGGCAGTAGCCGCTGCCGACCATTCGTGCGACACGGCGCTCATATCAAGCTCATTTTCTGTAACTGTTGGTCCAATTAGCGTCCCGGCCAGGTCGAACATGGCTTGCCCATTAAATGGCTTAGTCTCCTCGGCAGGAGCGGCGGTATCAAAAGTACGATAGTCGTTGTCCGAAAAGCCAGCCCGGTTTAGGGCGCGAACCACGCTCTGGATCGTATCCATAAATCGGCTGCTCGCGGTAAAGACGTAGGATAGATTCAATAGGTCGTGGCCGTGCTGCTGGACATGGGGCATACGGAGTACGCGGCCGAGGATCTGCTCGACATCGACCGCAGACGACTTGTCCGCAAGGGATGCCAGGACGTATGCAAATGGGCAGTCCCATCCTTCTTTCAAAGCGTTGACGGTGATGATGTAGCGCACCGGGCAATACCGACTCATCAGGTCGATGCCTTTCAGCTCGTTGAGATCAGCCGTTTTAATTTTTATCTGTTCGGCGGGAATTTTCAGCTCAACTAGCTTCTCTTTGATTTTTTCGTAGGTGGTGTTGTCGTCGCCAATCCTGGGCTGGGCCTGGAAAAGTACGATAGGGCGGATGTAGCGCCCGCCCTTTTTTTCCTCCGAAATCGCTATCTCTTCAAGCTGACGGCGAAGAATCAAAGCGCTTTCGATCACCTCGCTCCGACTAGTTTGATTAGCAACGATGACGGGTAGCTTTACCATGTGGTAGCGTTTGAGCGCCATCGCGTCCACATAGCTGATGATGTTGCTATTTTTCTTGGGCGTGGCCGTTAGGTCAAGAATGAAGTGAGGATTCAGATTAACCAGCATTTCAACCGACAAGGTCGTTTCCGCGTTGTGGCTCTCGTCCACCACAACCAAGGGCTTGAGGCGGCGGATTACATTGATGAGGGCGGACGCATCGTAATCCGGAAGCAGCCAGTCAGCCTCCTGCTCTTCTGCTCCGGTAAGGAAGGAAGCGAGATATCCGTTGTCCTGGTATATTTTTCGGTCGTCCTTGTTGCGTGCTCTCAAGCTGTCAAAACTCATTACGACGACGGATAGCTGCTCCCGAACGGTGTCAGCAGAGAAACCCGCGCCCATGAGCAGATCTCTCTTTTCGTAGATCGCCACGCGACCCTTGAAAAGCTGATTTAGGCGACTGCGGTACGGGTGTTCCGGATCCGAAAGATTCTTGATGGTCTGCTCAAGAATCGTGAGCGAGGGAACGAGCCAAACGACCAACTGCGGGCGTTCTGGGCTATGCGCAGTGAAGGAGTCAAGAATCGTCTTGAGCGCGTTGACGGCAATGTAGGTCTTGCCCCCGGCAGTCGGCACTTTAGCGCAAACATGCGGCACGCCTGGCACAGTGTTTTTGTACTCGTCCATGCCGGTGACGCCTTTTTCGGCCCAAAAGGCCTTGTAGGCCTTGCCGAGGTGCGGCGTTTGCTCCAGCGTAGAAAGGTATGTGGCGAGATCGTCGATCACACTCTGTTGGTAGGGTTTCAGTTCCATGCAGTGCCTTAGAATCGCGTGATGTCGCGCGGTATTTTCTTGAAGATTATATTGTGCCTAGCCATGAATTCCTTGGAGAGCAGGCAGCGGTCAGCGTAGATAATAGCTGTTCCAGGTTTTGCGCTGCCGAATTTCAAGGTGCCGAGGAAGTCGAGATCGAGGCATGTCGCTTGATTCGGCTCGTAGTGGAAAAGCCATGCAGTATCGCTATTGAGGCCCAACAGATACGGCGAATACGGATTGTCTTGACTCACACGATATTGAAGCGGCACGCCTTCACTATAAGCTACATAACGACGGATCGCATCGACTCCTACCGACTCATTCAGCCTCTCCTGGTCCAGGAATATCGGTTCGCCGATGCTGTAAAAATCAAAGCCGCCGCCTAGAGCTGGGGCTGCGTTCTTTCCTTCGCCGTAGCCGGTGATCGCGCAGCGTACGCGTTCCGCTGTAAGCGTTTCAGCATAGTCGAGCGTTTCGATCAGGATGAACCGGCGAGTGCCTCCGTCCTCAGCATTCAACTTGAGCACCGCATGCGCCGTAGTTCCAGTGCCAGCAAAGGAGTCCAGGATTACTCCGTCTTTCGGAGCCCCCATCTGCAGGCATCTCTTGACGAGATCAATAGACTTCGGGAAATCGAACTTCTTACCCGGCAATATGGCCTTGAACATCCGTTTCCCGGCGTCGCTCGAAAACTCTCCTCCGAGCCAGAACGATTTGGGCTTTGAAGTCCTTTCGAACAACGCGTCTTCTTCGTCCTCGTCATCCTCATTTTCGATATCGTCGTCTCCTATGGAGATTGATGGATCGAGATAGACACGGTGTTCCAAGCCCCAACGCTTGGAGCGTTTTCCGTTCGGACGCTTCGCGTGCAACCATGCCAAATTGGCTTCAATCTTCTCCTTGCCCCAACGCCACCGGCCTTCGGTGCCGTCACTCAGAATAGGCAGTATTTCTACGTCTTCCTGCGAGCTTCGCTCCAGGAAAAATTTGTCCAGCGACTCATTCCAGAACAAGGGAAAGAACATATTTGGGCGGTCAACACGCTTGTCTGGGCCGCCTCTCTTACGGAGATCCCTCAATGCATATTTTTTTTCGTTTTGATCGACGTATTTAAAGGCTGCTCGCTGCGCATCAGACAACGGCAGTCCATATGAAACGAAGTCGCGATTCGCATAGATCAATATGTATTCGTGGCATGCGGCGACGTGCTTCTTGTCATTCCGGCCCTTCAAGTTAGTGATTGCGGCAATGTTCGCGACGAAACTGTTGGAACCGAATATTTCGTCGGCAATCAATCGCATGTGATGAAGCTCGTTGTCATCAATGCTGATGAAAATCACGCCGTCCTTCGCTAGTAGGCGATGCAGAAGCTTCAAGCGCGGATATACCATGCAAAGCCATTTGTCGTGGCGCGACAGATCCTCGCCCTCTTTGCCAACTACCTTCCCGAGCCATTTCTTTATTTTCGGATCGTTGACCGCGTCGTTGTACTCCCAGCTCTCATTCCCCGTATTGTACGGAGGGTCTATGTAGATGCAATCTACTTTGCCCTCGAACTCTGGCAGTAGGCTTTTCAGGGCTTCGAGATTGTCGCCGCGTATGATGCGGTTGTCCGCTGGACTATCCTGGCCTTCGCCCGGCGCGTCGAATCGATACTGCTTGTCCAATACCCGGAACGGTACGTCATGGTGATGATTGACAACTTTATTTTTTCCTACCCACGTCAATGTTGGCATTTCAGTTTTCCATCCTATCCGCTGTTCTTCTCGCCGGACTGTTCACAGCCGGACTTCAGTGATGCCGAGCGCCTTCATGCACTGCATGAAAAACACGAAGCTAAAGGCACCACGGTTGATTTTGTTTACCAAGCCCTTGTAGCCTTCGTCGATTCCGATTTCCTGCAAGCGGCTGATCAACTCTTCATAGCTGACCCCGGCGCGAGCCATTTCGGACTTGAGCAAATTGGTAGCTCGTTCGTTCCATTCTTCATGCATGGCTGGTCTCGAAGGTTCCTTGATTATGGGGAACATTCTACATTCGTATGGATAAATCCACAAATTTGATTAATGATGTTGCACTGGATGATACGAGGTGTAAGGCTGTTTCGCGCGGCGCCCGAAGAAGGAGAGGCAGGCCGACGAGACGGAAAAATATTCTCTATGGAGGAATATTTTTCATATACGAACGCAAAAAAAAACGTTTCGCACCGAAGCAGAAAACCCTGTTATGTACGTAACGCCAATTTCTCTCCCTCCGAGTACAGTGGTAGGCAGCCATGCAATTATTGGACACTCCGGTGAAGTTAATCAGCGTTTCTATTCAATGCATCCTCCAGTTGCCGGTAGTGAGCGAACAATGCTTCGAGCAGTACGAGCACATGCTCAAGGAGTTCTCTTCGGCTATTAGGCCCAAGCCAATTTGCGCTGCGGATTAGTTGGGAATCGTCACCACATCACCCCGCACACTACTTACTGAATCAGTCCAGCCGCAGTCTGATTATTCATCATATACATCAGATTTGCAGACGTGAGAATCCATGTATTTTTCAGATGAGCAAGATGCTATCCTTGGTGGCATCGTCTGGCAAAAGACACAAGGAGCTCGAACCTGAAATGAAAATTCAATCCGTTCGTATCAAGAACTTCCGCACGTTGAAAGACGTGATGATCCCCTTCGATTCTGTCACAACATTCATCGGGCCGAACGGAGCCGGCAAGTCAACTGTACTTCGTGCGCTCGATTGGTACTTTAACGGCAAGCTTGGTTCGTTGACTGAGAAAGACTGTTCGTTCGAGGCAATTGACGAAGATATTGAGGTTCAAGTCACATTCGCTGAGCTCACCGAAAAGGATCGGGCTGAACTTGGCAAGTACGCTCCAGCAGGGGTGACTACCTTCACTGCTTGGAAGCGTCGCGGCCCAGACGGGGCTGAAAGCCTATCTGCGAACTCAAAGAACTACGCGCCGTTCAACACTATCCGCGCTAAGACATCAGCGGCCGACAAAAAAGCCTCTTACAACGACCTGCGAAGCTCAAATTCATCGCTTGGTCTCCCAGTTTGGAGCAATGTCGAGGCTGCCAACCAAGCTATGACGACCTGGGAAGCCGATCACACCGACCAGCTTGTCGAAGCGCCAGAGTCCCTACAAACCAACTTCTTCGGTTTCAACAGCGGTGGCAAGATGAGTGGCCTTTTCGATTTCGTCCTGGTGACTGCCGACCTTCGGGCTAGCGAAGAGTCGATTGACGGGAAGTCGAGCATTATCGGTCGAATCCTTGAGCGTTCAGTCGATCGTGCGGCTGCCGATGAGGAGATCGCGAAGATCGTAGAGGAATCACGTGCTAAGCAACAAGAAGTCTACGACGAGAAGTTCAAGTTACAGCTTGAAGCAATGTCGGCGAAATTAAACGGAGTCGTCGCGTCCTACTCCCCTGGTCGGGCTATCACGGTTTCCCCTACAGAGGTGGAACTCAAGGCCCCTCGAACCACGTTCCAGATAGCCGTACGCGATGGCACAACCGAGACTGCCGTGGAGCGCCAAGGGCATGGCTTTCAGCGCACACTTCTGATCTCGGCGCTCCAGCTCTTGGCGCAGTCAGGTGCAGCATCGGCAGAGGGTATCATTTGCTTGGCGATCGAAGAGCCGGAACTCTATCAGCATCCGATCCAAGCCCATACGTTCGCGAAAGTGCTCCGGTCGCTCGCCGAAGACGCAGGTAAGCGCATCCAAGTGACTTACGCGACTCATAGTCCCTACTTCCTTGAGGCGCGACATTTCAACCAAGTCAGGCGGCTAACTAGGTCCTCGGACGAGACTCCTGTAGTCACTGTCCACAGCGCTACGCTCAATGACGTGAAGGCCAGGCTGAATGGAGTACTGAGCGCCGATACAGTTGAACGTCAGCTCGATGGCATCGTTGCGAATCAGCTTTCCGTGGCGCTTTTCGCGCATCGGGCTTTCCTCGTGGAAGGCACGACAGAGTCGTCAGTGTTCTACGGCATTGGTGATAAAACCTCTCTCGGCTCGCTTGAGGCCGCTGGCGTCTCCGTCGTCCCCGTAGGAGGAAAAACATCGATCCCACTCGCACATGCGATCCTGACGTCGATCGGTATCCCGGTCTATGCACTCTTCGATGCGGATGGCGGGTTTGAAGCCCGTGCGAAGGCAAATGGAAAGGCGCAGAACAAGATTGATGCCGAGAGAGTGGGCCATGTGGCAGCGAATCGAGTGTTATTGAAGTACTTCGACCTCGCTGAAGAGGATTTTCCATCTGCTTTCGTTGGCGACGAGATAGCGATCTTTGAGGATCATCTTGAGGCGTTCCTATCGGCGAACTGGATCGAATGGATCACTGCATGCAATAACGTCGAGGCTGCCGCAGGTATCAGTCTCGCGAAGAATCAACTCGCGTACCGGACAGCAACACTCAAGGCCGAGGGAGCGGTGCCAGAGATGCTTATGCAGATCCTGGTCAAAGTGAAAAGTAAATAGTCAGGCCTGCTGTGGTCAAGTAATTCCGGACACAACGATAGGTTGGTGTGCTGCTATTTTCCATTCATAGGCGGCGGACGACGGATTACCCAACGCTAAATTGAACAGCCAGAAAAAAGCCTCTATACATTGAAGTGTTGGCACCGACGTTAAATTAACCCAGGCACCGAGATTCGTTGACTCCAGTGAATTCGCACAAACGTAGGCTCAGTGCGGCTTTCCTTGGCGAAGCCTGGGTCAAGCGTAATCGGTGCTGTGGGTCTATATGGCGTCGGCGCCAACACCATGATCAGCGACGACCCACGCTAACGTGCTGGCGGTCTTGGCTCACCTACTCAATTTACGACTTTAATGACTCATTTACGACTTTAATGAACCATTTACGACTTTAATGAGCAGGAATAAGCCCGGGGCGGCCCCCGCCCTGCTTACTCCACCGTCACCGACTTCGCCAGATTGCGTGGCTTGTCGACATCCGTGCCGCGCGCCAGCGCCGTGTGATACGCCAGCAGTTGCAGCGCGACCACGTGCAGGATCGGCGACAAATCGCCGTAGTGCTCGGGCAGGCGGATGACGTGCAAGCCTTCGCCGGAGCTGATGCGCGAGTCGACGTCGGCGAAGACGTACAGCTGGCCGCCACGGGCGCGCACTTCCTGCATGTTCGATTTGAGCTTTTCGATCAGCGCGTCGTTCGGCGCGATGGTGACGACCGGCATTTCATTCGTCACCAGGGCCAGCGGGCCGTGTTTCAATTCACCGGCCGGATACGCTTCGGCGTGGATGTAGGAAATTTCCTTCAGTTTTAACGCGCCTTCCAGGGCGATCGGGTAGTGCATGCCACGGCCCAGGAAGAGGGCGTTTTCCTTGCGCGCGAATTCCTCGGACCAGGCGATGATTTGCGGTTCCAGCGCCAGCACGGACGCGATGGCGACGGGCAGGTGGCGCATGGCTTTCAGGTGCGCCGCTTCCTGTTCTTCCGTCAGGCGGCCATTGACTTGCGCCAGGCACAGGGTCAGCAGGAACAGGCCCGCCAGCTGCGTGGTAAACGCTTTGGTGGACGCCACGCCCACTTCCACGCCGGCGCGCGTGATGTAGGCCAAGGCGCATTCGCGCACCATGGCGCTGGTGGCCACGTTGCAGATGGTCAAGGTGTGCAACATGCCCAGGCTGCGCGCATGTTTCAGGGCGGCCAGGGTGTCGGCCGTCTCGCCGCTTTGCGAAATGGTGACCACCAGCGTGTTCGGGTGCGGCACGCTGTCGCGGTAGCGGTATTCGCTGGCCACTTCCACGCTGACGGGCACTTTCGCAATCGCTTCGATCCAATATTTCGCCGTCATGCCCGCATACGAGCTGGTGCCGCAGGCGAGGATCAGCACGCGGTCGATCTGCTTGAAGATGGCATAGGCCTTGTCGCCGAACAGTTCCGGCATGATGGCCGTCACGCCTTCGAGCGTGTCGCCGATGGCGCGCGGCTGTTCAAAGATTTCCTTCTGCATGTAGTGGCGATACGGACCCAGCTCGGCCGCGCCTGTGTGCGCATGCACGGTTTTCACTTCGCGCTCGACAGGCTTGCCATCGACGTCGACGATCCAGCAGCGCGACAATTGCAGGTCGACCACGTCGCCTTCTTCCAGGTAGATGATCTGGTCCGTCGTTCCGGCCAGCGCCATGGCGTCGGAAGCGACAAAGTTTTCACCATTGCCCAGGCCGACGATCAGGGGCGAGCCCTGGCGCGCGGCCACTACGCGGTGCGGCTCGTCGCGGCAGAAGACGGCAATCGCATACGCGCCATCGAGGCGTTTCACGGCCTGCTGCACGGTCTCGAACAGGTCGCCGTTGTACATGTGCTCGACCAGGTGGGCGATCACTTCCGTATCCGTCTGGCTCTGGAAGACGTAGCCGAGGGCCATCAGTTCGGCGCGCAGCTCATCGTGGTTTTCGATGATGCCGTTATGCACCAGCGCCACGCGGGCGTTCTCTTCCGTTGGGGAAAAATGCGGGTGGGCATTGAAGTTGACAGGGGCGCCATGCGTGGCCCAGCGCGTGTGGGCGATGCCCGTAAAACCGCTCAAGCCCTCTTCGGCGATCTGCTTTTCCAGCTCGGCCACGCGCGAGGTGGAGCGCGAACGCTGCAAACGGCCATCGGCGTGCAGGGCGATACCGCAGGAATCGTAGCCACGGTATTCCAGGCGCTTCAAGCCTTCGAGCAGGATGGGAGTGATATTACGTTGCGCTACCGCGCCGACGATGCCGCACATGGAAACCTCTGTCTAAAAATTCATCAATGCACGCATGCTAATGCAGAGCGTATGAAATATGCTTTCTAAATACGTGTATTTTTGACTGAATATTTCATGGCTATTTTGCGGTGAAATATTATTTCATTTAAACTGTATTTATTCTCTAATTCATCAAAATCATGAGCGAACACAACATTACTCTCGACGAGATTGATCGTCGCATCCTGAACGCCTTGCAAATTGATGCATCGCAAACCAACAGTGAACTGGCGCAAGCGGTGCACGTCTCGGCGCCCACCTGTTTGCGGCGCGTCAAACATTTACGGGAAAGCGGCGTCATCGAGCGGCAAGTGGCCATCGTCGCGCCGCAGCTGGTGGGCGCGCGCCTGACGGCCATCGTGGAAATCACGCTCGACGTACAGGCGGCGGAACGCATGGCGGAATTCGAGCAAGTCGTGGCGGACGAGCCCGCCGTGCTGCAATGCTACCGCGTCTCGCCCGGACCCGACTTCGTGCTGATGGTGCAGGTGGCCGACATGCCCGCGTATCACGCGCTGGCGCACCGCCTGTTTGCCGCGCATGCGAATGTGCGCAACGTGAAAAGCTACTTTTCCACGTTTCGCAGCAAATTCGAGACGCGTATCGCGGTGTGAAGCAGACAGGCAGAGAAGTTATCCCCTCTTATCCCCACCTTTTCTCCTGCTTACACACAAGTTTATCCACAGCATAAAAGTCACCGATTTTCACGCCCGCCACATCCGGCCTCACATGAAGCCTCGCAACAAATGTACATCGGTTTGCATGTAAAACTTATACCGCCTTATCCAGCGCTTGCCCACGTCTTAATCACAGGCTTTTGCACAGCTTTATCAACAAGCAGGCTCGAAAAATACTCATTAAATAGACTTTAGATACAATGACTTATAAGTTATTCATGGCTTATCCGCCAATCATGCACAAGTTTATCCACAATCCAGACAGGCAAAAATCCGAAGCGCTTTTGGCTTCTGTACAGACTGGCCTGCACGCTGGAGCAGCAAGCTGAACCGGATAACTTATCCCGTCTTTTCCACAGGTTTTTTACTGTTTATACGCAGCTTATACCGGGCTTATCCATCACTTGTCCGCATGCTTGTTCACATGCTTATCCACACTCGCCAATGCACACAAAATACCGGATACGAAGAATGACGTAACTTATCCCCGGTTACCAGCCAACGCTCCACAGGATTATCCACAGGCGTAAAAAAACGCCGCCAGCCCGGACCGGCTGACGGCGTCATGTGTAACGAAGGCGTTGCGCTTATTTCTTGATTTTCACGGGGCGCGTCCAGCCGTCGATGGTCACTTGCCGCGCGCGCGAGACCGTCAGCTTGCCGGCCGGCGCATCTTTCGACAAGGTCGTGCCGGCGCCCAGGGTGGCGCCCTTGCCGACGGTGACGGGCGCGATCAGTTGGCTGTCGCTGCCGATAAAAGCGTCGTCTTCAATCACCGTGCGGAACTTGTTCACGCCATCGTAGTTGCAGGTAATCGTGCCGGCGCCGATGTTGACCTTCGAGCCGATGGTGGCGTCGCCGATGTAGGCCAGGTGGTTGGCCTTGCTGTGCGCGGCGATCTGGCTGTTTTTCACTTCGACGAAGTTACCGATATGCACGTCTTCCGCCAACACCGTGCCCGGGCGCAGGCGCGCGTAGGGGCCGATGATGGAGGCGGCGCCAACGACGGCGTCCTCGATATGGCAGAACGGCTTGATGTGCGCGCCAGCGGCCAGCGTGGCATTGATGATGACGTTGTTGGCGCCCACGCGCACGCCGTCGCCCAGTTCGACTCTGCCTTCGAACACGCAGCCGACGTCGATGGTGACATCGCGGCCGCAAATGAGTTCGCCGCGCACGTCGATGCGGGCCGGGTCCAGCAGGGTCACGCCCCGTTCCAGCAGCGCTTGCGCGATATTGTTCTGGTGGATGCGTTCCAGCTGCGCCAATTGCACCTTGCTATTGACGCCCGCCACTTCCCACACGGCAGCCGGGTGGGCCGAGGTGACGGCCACGCCATCGGCGACGGCTTGCGCGACGATATCGGTCAGATAGTATTCCCCCTGCGCATTGTCATTCGACAAGGCCGACAACCATTGTTTGAGCTGCACGGTGGGCGCGACCATGATGCCGCTGTTGATTTCGCGGATGGCACGCTCTTCTGGCGTGGCATCCTTTTCCTCGACGATGCGCACGATGGCGCCGTTGTCGCGCACGATGCGGCCCAGGCCAAACGGATCGTCCTGTTCCACGGTCAAGATGGCCAGTTTATCGTTGCCGGCCGCCTGCACCAGTTGCTGCAGAGAAGCGGCGCTGGTCAGCGGCACGTCGCCGTACAGGATCAGGGTCGGCACGCTGTCATCGAGCAAGGACACGGCTTGCTGCACCGCATGGCCGGTGCCCAGCTGCTGCGTTTGCTCGGCGGCGTCGATCGTCAGGGCATGGCTGGTCTTGTAGCCGTCGAGCAACTTCAGCACGGCGGCGCCCCCATGCCCGTAAATCACGCATAATCGGGACGGCGCCAGGCCGCGCGCCGTGTCGATGACGTGCGACAACAGCGGCTTGCCCGCCAACGGGTGCAATACCTTGGGCAGTGCCGACTGCATGCGTTTGCCCATACCGGCAGCGAGAATGACAACGTTCATAGACCGTCTTTTATAAGTTAAGAATATGAAAAAGTTTAACACGCAGGCCTCGTCTTCCATGCCCTTTGGGCGTTTTACTTATGCCGTGCTGGCCCTCCTGCTCGTCGTCATGGCCGGCTGCAGCGGCTTGCGCCTGGCCTACAACAATGGCGATACCGTGCTGTACTGGTGGCTGAACGCGTATGTCGACCTGGACCGCGACCAGAAGGGCTGGGTGCGCGATGACATTGACAAGCTGTTCGACTGGCACCGCAAGACGCAATTGAAGGATTACGTGGACATCCTGCGCACGGGCCAGAAACAGTTGCAAGGCAATATCACGCAGGCGGACCTGATGGCCGACTACGGCGAGGTCAAGCAGCGCACCCAGGCGCTGCTGCTGAAGGCGGCGCCCGAACTGGCCGACCTGGCGCGCTCGCTCAAGCCCGAGCAAATCGCGCAGATGGAAAAGAAGTTCAAGTCGAACAATGACGATTACCGCAAGAAATATCTAAGCGGCGACCAGGAGAATCGCCAGAAACTGCGCTACAAGAAAGCCATGGAGCAATTCGAACTGTGGTTCGGCAGCTTCAGCAGCGAGCAGGAAGCGATCATCCGCAAGGCGTCCGACGCGCGTCCGCTGAACAATGAGATCTGGCTCGACGAACGCATGCGGCGCCAGCAGAACGTATTGAACCTGGTCAAGAAAGTCCACCAGGAAAGACTCGGCAAGGAAGCGGCCGCGACCTTGATCACGACGTTGATCAAGGACAGTTTCGAGCGCCTGGAACATTCCGAACGCAAGGCCTTCTTCGATGCCTACGAAAGCAGCACGGCGCAGATGGTCTTGACGGTGATCAAGATTGCCACGCCAGCGCAAAAAGCCCACGCCGTCAAGCGCATGCAGGGCTGGATCGACGACTTCAATTCCCTGGCCACACAAGCCAAATAGACAGGCAGCGCCAGCAGGGGAGGTGGGGCCATATGCTATAGTGGCCGCCACCAAATTGAAGAAATGGAACGCCTAACAAAACCGTAGCGAGCGGCAGTGAGTTGTGGCTAAGAAGCGCAGCTGTGCGAATGCACAGTGAGCATCGCAGGCCGCAAATCGCGACGCGCAGTAGGTTTTGTTGGGTGTTCTAAATGCCCATGCAAAAGAAAACTAAAAAACCCGCCAAAGTCCCCGTCCACCACGCGCCGCCACCGAACCAGGTGCGTATCATCGGCGGCCAGTGGAAGCGTTCCGTGCTGCCTGTTTTGCAGGCACTGGGCCTGCGCCCGACACCGGACCGCGTGCGTGAAACCGTATTCAACTGGATCAATCACTTGCGCGACGGCGACTGGTCCAACGCCCAGGTGCTGGACCTGTTCGCCGGCAGCGGCGCACTGGGCTTCGAGGCGGCCAGCCGCGGCGCCGCGTCCGTCACCATGGTCGACACACACACGCCCGTGATCCGCCAGCTGGAAGAAAACAAGGCGAAATTGCGCGCCGAGAATGTGCAACTGCTGCGCGGCGACGCGTTGCTGACGGCACAAGGCCTGGCATCGCGCGGCCAGCGTTTCGACCTGATCTTCCTCGACCCGCCGTACCAGCAGGATTTCCTGGCGAAAGTGCTGCCCTTGTGCGCCAACCTGCTCAAGGAAGGCGGCATGGTCTACGCGGAATCGGGCTTGCCGCTGGTCTTCGACGAGAGCAGCGAACTGGACAAACCCGAGTGGATGGCGCCGTGGGAAGTCATCCGTGCCGACAAGGCGGGCACCGTGTATTATCATTTGCTAACTTACAACAAAGTGACGGTAACTGCCTGAATCTGCCTATAAATGCGGCAAAAAGGCTCCCTGGCCCGAGGCGCAGCACCAAGGTGGTCACCAATTTCAGGCATAATGCGCGTCTATATTGGTGCATCATCAGGGAGCCGCAATGGTTGTAGCCGTTTATCCAGGAACATTCGATCCGCTCACGCGCGGTCATGAAGATTTGGTGCGCCGCGCATCGGGTCTGTTTGACAAGCTGATCGTCGGTGTGGCCGACAGCAAGAACAAGCAACCGTTTTTCTCACTCGACGAACGCCTGGAAATCGCCAACGAAGTCCTCGGTCACTATCCGAATGTGCAAGTGGAAAGCTTTTCCGGCCTGCTCAAGGATTTCGTGCGCAAGCATGAAGCGAGAGTCATCGTGCGCGGCTTGCGCGCCGTTTCCGACTTCGAATACGAATTCCAGATGGCGGGCATGAACCGCTACCTGCTGCCCGATGTCGAAACCATGTTCCTGACACCGTCCGACCAGTACCAGTTCATTTCGGGCACCATCGTGCGCGAAATCGCGGCACTGGGCGGCGACGTCTCCAAGTTTGTCTTCCCCTCGGTGAACCGCTGGCTGCAAAACAAGATTGCCGCCAACGCTGCATCATCGCAATAAGTAAGAGTGAAATCATGGCATTACTGATCACCGACGAATGCATCAATTGCGATATTTGCGAGCCCGAGTGCCCGAATGACGCGATCTACATGGGCGCGGAAATCTATGAAATCGATCCCAACAAGTGCACCGAATGCGTGGGTCACTTTGACGAGCCGCAATGCCAGCAAGTGTGCCCCGTCAGTTGCATCCCCTTCAATCCCGCCTGGCGCGAAAGCCCGGAACAACTGATGGCCAAGTACGAACGCCTGCAGGCGGAGCTGCCTGCCAAGCCCTAAGCTTTTCTCCCCGCCATTTCTGTGCCACTTCTGCGTGGCGCCAGCTTCTGCCAACTGTTCTACACTGTGTGCTGACTTATCCACAGCCCATGGTTTCCACGGAGGTAGAAGATGCAAATAAGCACATCCCGTTTGGGCCGCTCCCTGGCTTCTGCCTGCCTGTGCGCTGCCCTGGCACAAGCAGCGTTCGCCGTCGAGGTCGGCGGCGTCAAACTGGACGAGACCGTGCAGCTGGCCAGCCGCGAATTGAAACTCAACGGCGCTGGCGTGCGCTACAAGGTCATCTTCAAGGTCTACACGATTGCGCTGTACCTGCCGGAAAAGAAAACCCAGCTGGCCGACATCCTGGCCCTGCCCGGGCCGCGCCGTCTGGAAATCGTCATGTTGCGCGACATCACTTCCGACGAGCTGGGTCACGCCTTCATGCAGGGCTTGAAGCGCAGCTCCGAGCAGGCCGACCGCACGCGCCTGCTGAGCCAGACGATGCAGTTCGGCGCCATGTTCGCCATGGTGCCCGGCCTGAAAAAAGGCGACATCCTGACGGTGGACTGGCTGCCGGAAGAGGGAACGTTGTGCAAGCTGAACGGCAAGCAGGTGGGCGACACGGTGCCGGACCTGGCCTTTTACAATGCGCTGCTGAAGATCTGGATCGGCGCCCATCCGGCCGACAGCTTGCTGCGCGCCCATTTGCTGGGCGATATGGCCTAAAGCGGCCTGAAGCAAAACGCGGGCGTAAAAAAAGCCGGCGCAGGCCGGCTTGTCATGCTGCAACAGTTGATCGCTCAGGCGCGCGTCGACAGGGCGCGCAATTCAGCAGCATTGCTGGGCGACACGCCATCCATCTTGCCCAGGGTGCGTTGCAAGGCTTGCGCTTCACGCATCTGCTGGCGTGCCAGGCGCTCTTCACGGCTCAGCTTGGGACGCACCACCAGCACCATGGCGCGGGCGATGCCCACCAGCAAAGGCTTGAACAGCAGGGCGAACGCGCCCACGGCGACGATCACCAGCACGAGTTGCAGGGCGTTCAGCAGGGAAATTTCCAGCACGGGTGCGGATACTGCGTACAGGGCGGAGGCGAAGGTAGACATACTGTTCCAGTGCATTATAGAATTTGCCAGTACTATAGTGCAGTGCAACATATAAATCTAATTCCATTTCTTGATACCAATTATATGAATCGTGAATGGAAAACGGTAATATTTTTTGACGAGTGAAAATATTCGCGCGCGGCGCGGTTTACACTCTCAAGTAATCAATTCAACTTTTATCTTGGGCTTTCCATGAGTTTTCTGACGCTGGATCTGAACTTGCTGCGTGTTTTCGACGCCGTCATGACGGAACAAAACCTGACGCGCGCAGCCGGCCACCTGGCGATGACGCAGCCGGCGGTATCGAACGCCATCAAACGCCTGCGCGAGAGCCTCGGTGACGAATTGCTGATCCGCACGGCATATGGCGTCAAACCCACGCCGCGCGCCGAAGCGCTGTGGCCATCCGTGCGCTCGGCCCTGGCCAGCCTGGAAGCGGCCGTCACGCCGGAAACCTTCGACGTGTCGAAGACCCACGCCACTTTCCGCATGGCCATGGCCGATGCGACGGCCGCCTTCTGGCTGCCCTCGCTGATGCGCTCGATCGAACGGGAAGCACCGGGCGTCAACGTGCGCATGATGCCGCTGACCACGCGCGAACCGCGCCCGATGCTGCTGCGCGGCGATATCGACCTGGCCGTGGGCTTCTTTCCCGGCGTGGCGGCGCAATTGTCGAGCGAAACGGGTTCGCCCATCCGACACGAGCGCCTGTATTCCGGCAAGTATGTGTGCGTGATGCGGCGCGGCCATCCGCTGGCTGACAAGGAATTGACCTTGGATAACTATTGCGCGGCGAACCATTTATTGGTGAGCTTTTCCGGCCGCGCGCATGGCTTGATCGACGAAGCCCTGTCGCAGATCCACCGCGAACGGCGCATCTTGCTGACGGTCAACCAGTTCTTCACGGCCGGCAGAGTGGTCGCCAATTCCGACCTGATCACCGTCTTGCCGCGCCATTTGATTGCCTCGACGGGCATGACGGAGTCCTTGCTGTACAAGGATTTGCCATTGACCCTGCCGGCCGTCCACCTGGACATGCTGTGGCACGAGCGCGATGCCCGCAGCCCCGCCCACAAGTGGTTACGCAACCACTTGGAAAGCATGAACACGCCCACTTTACGGACGGCTACGGCGGCCGGCGGCGGCGTGGCACCCAAGCCGCATATTGAGTGAAAAAATTAGCGGCACGAACGTCTGAGAAAATCGTAGCGAGCGGAAGTAAGGCTCGGCGCCCCCGTTGGCCCGAGAAGCGGAACTGTGCTCTAGCACAGTGAGCATCGCAGGCCGCAAATTACGACGCGCAGTAGATTTAATCAGATGTTCATCATGCGTGGTTACTGGAGCGATAACCAATCCTGAAACCGCCCCAGTGCTTGCCATCGACGTGGATGGGCACGGATAAATCGTGCATGACTTCGCCCGTGTCGCGCTTATACGTTTGCAACAGGAAAGGCTTGGTATTGCTGCCGCAGCGCTTGCCCGTGCGGTCGCTGAAGATGCGCTTGGTGCGGTTATTCACCATATCGGTGGCGTAATCGCCCGTCAGCGGCTGGGAAAACTTCTTGTTGTGCGTTGGAAAATATCCATTGTTGTCGACGGCGCCCGCATACGCCAGATGGGGTAATGCCGCCAGCACGCCTTCCTGCAACTCCGGCAGCACCTTGTCCGTAAACGCGTCGAACTTCGTGTTGTGCTTGGGCGGATTGGTGTTCGGGATGGGCCGGTAGTGGCGATCGAACAGGGCTTCGCGCGTGATGCGCCCCGACGCGATGGCTTGCTCGAACAGTTTGCCCACCTCGCGCGCGGCGCGCTGGGCCGCTGCACGGATCTCGTCGTGCGGCGTGGCCACGCTCGATTCGCCCAAAGCGCCGGCGATCGCCTCGGCCCGCTCTGCCAACGCCATGGCCGACTGCGTGGCACGCGGCAATTCGACATTCGTCGACAGCATGCTGTCGCGGATTTGCAGGATGGCGTCGGCGATCAGCTGCGTCGTCTCGACGTGTTCGCGCGAGGCGCGGGCGATTTGCCCGATCTCGTCCTCGGACTCGCCCGATGACTGCTCGATATGGCTGAGCGAGGCATGCACGCTTTCCACATTGCGCGCCGCTTCCGTCACGCCCGCCGCCAGCGAACTCATGCCACGCGCAGCTTTTTCCGACTGTTCATTTATTTCGCGCACCATCACGCTGATTTCATCGGAGGCTTCCTTGGTGCGCTGCGCCAATTGCCGCACTTCACCGGCCACCACGGCAAAACCGCGCCCGTGTTCGCCAGCACGCGCCGCCTCGATGGCGGCGTTCAGCGCCAGCAAGTTGGTGCGCGCGGAAATATCGGAAATGGCTTCCGTAAAGCCCGTGATGCGTTTGGATTTGTCCTGCAAGCTCAGCATGGTGCTGGAGGCGCCTTGCGCTTCCTCGCGGGCCTTATTGATGCGGCCCAGCCCCTGATCCACTTCGGCGCGCGCCGCCACGCTTTCCACGCGCACGCCGGCGGCCACCTTGGCGGCCCGTTCCGCATTGGCGGCGATCTTTTCCGTCATCACGGCATTTTGTGCGGAACTGTCGGCGATGTCGCTGGCCGTGCGCACATCGAGTTCCACCTTCTGTTTGACGGAATCGACAAAATACGAGGTTTCCGCCGCGCCGATCATGATGGCGTCGATGGCGTTGCCCACCGTGTCGGCGAACTGGTGCAAGCCCGGCTCGCCGCGCGGGCGGCCGGCGAACGCCAGCAGCGCCGCGCCGATGGCGGCAGCCACGCAGGCTATCAGATACGGATGGTCGCCGCCCGACAGCAGCAGCAGATAGGCCAGGCAACAGGCTACGGCCATGGCCAGGATCGTGAATGCAAAGAAACGCACCAGCTGATGCTGCAACTGCTTCATTTGTCCCCCGCTGCGCGAACCCGTCACGTCCCGCGAAAGGGACGTGCTGTAACCGTATGCGGGTGGGCACGATTGCCCACCTTGCACCCTGAACATGACGTCTGCGCGGCGTTTCAGGCGGCTACTGGATAGCAGTGTGTAGTTCTACCCTACAACATTTGTTCCGATAGCTCAATCAGAAAAGTGGGGCGGCTACACCAAGGTCACTTAATTGGCAATTTGGTGGTGTTTTTGACCTCTTCCATGACGGCATAAGTGTGGGTTTCCCGCACACCTTTCTGCAACAGCGTCTTGCCCAGGAATTCGCGGTAGGCGGCCATGTCCTTGACGCGCGCCTTGACCAGGTAATCGAAACCGCCAGCGACCATATGACATTCCAGTACCTCTGGGATGATTTGTACGCTATGCTTGAAGGCGTCGAACACTTCCGGTGTCGTGCGATCGAGCACCACTTCAATGAACACCAGCAGCGAGACGTCGAGCAGTTGCGGGTTCAACTGGGCCGTATAGCCCATGATGTAACCGGATTCGTGCAATTTGCGCACGCGCTCCAGGCAGGCGGCCGGCGACAGGTTCACGCGCGCGGCCAGCTCCACATTGCTGATGCGTCCATCGCTCTGCAATTCCATCAAGATTTTCTTACTGATCTTGTCCAGCATTACCATCACCCCCAAATTAATATTATTTGGTTAAATTGTCGCATCAAAAACTATCTATTGCTAGCCCCCTGTATTACCAGAATTAATCCATAAGAATCCCCTTTACAATCGAATCATCTTAACGTCCGACTTTCTGTATTTTTTTGCACCAAAAAAGAGCAAGAATTACGTCAGTTTTCGTCCCCTTTTTCCTTGTAAAGAGCACTTATGCACCCTGCAGGCCCCTCGGCTTTTACCCCGATTCCTTTTGCTGCGTTCCAGGCAGAAATCCTGCCCGAAGCGACACCCCAACGCGCTGCCATCACCACCGCCTATAGGCGCGATGAGGTTTCCGCCGTGCAGTGGCTGTTGCAACAAGTGCGCCCCAGCAGTACCGAAACGACGGCCGAGGGACAAGCGCTGGCACACCGCCTGGTCTCGAACGTGCGCCACAAACGCACACGCGCCTCCGGCGTAGATGCACTGATGCACGAGTTCTCGCTGTCGTCGGAAGAGGGTGTTGCATTGATGTGTCTGGCTGAAGCGCTGTTGCGTATACCCGACAGTCAGACGGCCGATCGCCTGATCGCCGACAAAATCAGCAAAGGCGACTGGAAGAAGCACCTGGGCGAATCGCCGTCGCTGTTCGTCAACGCCGCCACCTGGGGCTTGCTGATCACGGGCAAACTGGTCAGTACCAGCAGCGAATCGGGCCTCGGCTCGGCCATGACCAAGCTCATCGCCAAAGGCGGCGAACCGCTGATCCGCAAAGGCGTCGACCTGGCCATGCGCATGCTGGGCAACCAGTTCGTGACAGGCCAGACCATCGAGGAAGCATTGAAGAACAGCCGCGAGAATGAAACGCGCGGCTACCGCTACTCGTACGACATGCTGGGCGAAGCGGCACTGACGCAGCAAGACGCGGCCAACTACTACGCCTCGTACGAAACGGCGATCCACGCCATCGGCAAGGCCTCGAACGGCCGCGGCATCCGCAACGGCCCCGGCATTTCCGTGAAACTGTCGGCCCTGCACGCGCGCTACAGCCGCGCCCAGCGCGCCCGCGTCATGGAAGAATTGCTGCCGAAGGTCAAAGCGCTGCTGTTGTTGGCCAAACAGTACAACATCGGCTTCAACATCGATGCGGAAGAAACGGACCGCCTGGAACTGTCGCTCGACCTGATGGAAGCGCTTGCCTTTGATACAGATTTGGCCGGTTTCGACGGCATCGGCTACGTGGTGCAGGCGTATCAAAAACGCTGCCCCTTCGCCATCGATTTCCTGGTCGACCTGGCGCACCGCAGCGGCCGCAAATTCATGGTGCGCCTGGTCAAGGGCGCGTATTGGGATGCGGAAGTCAAACGCGCGCAAGTCGATGGCCAGGAAGGCTATCCCGTCTACACGCGCAAGGTCTACACGGACGTCTCTTACCTCGTGTGCGCGCAAAAACTGCTGGCCGCCAGCAGCCTGATCTATCCACAATTTGCCACGCACAACGCGCAAACCCTGGCGACCATCTATACCTGGGCGAAGCGCGACGGCATTAGCGACTACGAATTCCAGTGCCTGCACGGCATGGGCGAGACCCTGTACGACCAGGTCGTCGGCCCCGACAATCTCGACAAACCGTGCCGCATCTACGCGCCCGTCGGCTCGCATGAAACCCTGCTGGCCTACCTGGTGCGCCGCCTGCTGGAAAACGGCGCCAATTCGTCGTTCGTCAACCAGATCGTCGACGAAAGCGTGGCCATCGATAGCCTGATCCGCGATCCCCTGGAACAGGCGCGCCTGCAGGGCGGCTTGCCGCACCCGTCGATTCCGTTGCCGCTGGACATGTTTGGCAGCGAACGCAGGAACTCGGCCGGCCTGGACCTGTCGAATGAAGACACCTTGCGCACCCTGGCCACCGGCCTGGCACAGCAGCAGACCTGGCAGGCAGCGCCGCTGATCGATGGCGCCGTCAGCCTGAATGGCCCCACGCACATGCTGCACAATCCGGCCCAGCACGACGATGTCGTGGGCAAGGTCATGGAAGCCGGTCCGGCCGACGTGGAAACGGCGCTGGCCAGCGCCAGCGCGTATGCCATCGACTGGCAAACCACCGAGCCGTCGCTGCGCGCGCAAGCGTTGCAACGCGCGGCCGACCTGTTCGAGGAACACCATATCGAGCTGATGGCCCTGGCCGTGCGCGAAGCGGGCAAGTCCTTGCCGAACGCGATCGCGGAAATCCGCGAAGCCGTCGACTTCCTGCGCTACTACGCGGCGCAGGTGGAACACGCGCCGGCAACCCTGGCGCTCGGTCCCGTCACCTGCATCAGCCCGTGGAATTTTCCATTGGCCATCTTCACGGGCCAGCTGGCCGCCGCCCTGGCCGCCGGCAATGTGGTACTGGCCAAGCCGGCCGAGCAAACGCCGCTGATCGCCCACCGCGCCGTGCAACTGCTGCATGCGGCGGGCGTGCCGCGCGGTGCGCTGCAGTTTTTGCCCGGCAGCGGCGAGATCGTCGGCGCCGGCCTGTGCAATGACGCGCGCGTGAAAGGCGTGATTTTCACGGGCTCGACGGAAGTGGCGCAATTGATCAACCGCAACCTGGCCGCGCGTGCCGTGGCCGAAGGCATCGACATTCCCCTGATCGCCGAAACGGGTGGCCAGAATGCCCTGATCGTCGATTCGTCCGCCTTGCCGGAGCAAGTGGTGCAAGACGTGATGTCGTCCGCTTTCGATAGCGCCGGCCAGCGCTGCTCGGCCTTGCGCGTGCTGTTCCTGCAAGCGGAAATTGCCGACAAGACCATTCACATGCTGAAAGGCGCCATGCAGGAGTTGCGCGTTGGCAATCCTGACCGTCTGGCCACCGATATCGGTCCCGTCATCGATGCGGAAGCGCAAAGCAATCTGCTGGCACACATCAACAAGATGAAAACCGTGGCCATCGACCATTATTCGCTTGATTTACCGACCGTCAAAGGCACGTTCGTTGCCCCGACCGTACTGGAAATCAAGTCACTGGCGCAATTGACGCAGGAAGTCTTCGGCCCCGTGCTGCACGTGATCCGCTACAAGCGGGCCGAACTGCCGCAACTGGTGCAATCGATCAACGACAGCGGTTACGGCTTGACCCTGGGCATCCATACGCGCATCGATGAAACCATCGATTTCATCACCAGGCGCGCGCACGTGGGCAATATTTATGTGAACCGCAACATCGTCGGCGCCGTCGTCGGCGTGCAGCCGTTCGGCGGCGAAGGCAAATCGGGGACCGGTCCGAAGGCAGGCGGCCCCTTGTACCTGAAACGCCTGCAGCGCAATGCGCCTGCCGGTGCACAGCACCAGCGCCAGGCGCCGCCAGCGCTCGATGCGCTGACCGTGTGGGCCAAGATGCATGGTCACGACAAGGTCGAGCAACTGGCGCAGGAATACGCGCGCACGACCTTGCTGGGCAGCACCACCGTCTTGCCAGGCCCGACCGGCGAGCGCAATACCCTGAGCTTTGCCGCAAGAGGCACAATTCTGTGCGCGGCGGCCACCTCCGGCACGCTGATGAACCAGTTGGCGGCCGTGCTGGCCACCGGTAACCAGGCCCTGGTGCTGGCGCAAGCGCCGGAGTTGATCCCGGGCGACTTGCCGGCGGCGCTGAAGGACCGCATCCAGGTCGTCAGCAGCCTGGAGTCGGTCAAGCATGATTTCCAGATCGCCATGATCGAGCCGAGTCTCGATGGCCAGCTCAAACCGCTGCTGGCGGCCCGGGAAGGGGCCCTGGTGGGCACCATCGCCACCACGCAGGAGGGTGTCATCCCCCTGTGGCGCCTGGTCGCTGAGCGGGCGCTGTGCGTGAATACGACGGCAGCCGGCGGGAATGCCAGTTTAATGATGCTCAGCGTCTAAAATATAAGCAGCTGTTGAATGAAAAAAGGGCGGAACCAGTGGTTCTGCCCTTTTTTCATGCACGCTTGATGAAGAATCAGCCGGCCAGGCGCTGGCACAGCTGTTGAATCACCGTCAACGCGTACGGCGAGGCGACCGTTTGCACGAAACGCATGAAGTCGACGGCGGCCTCTTCGTTGGCGTTGTCGGAAATGGTGCGCATGACCGTAAACGGCATGCCCAGTTCAAAACATACTTGCGCCACGGCGGCGCCTTCCATTTCGACGGCCAGCAGGTCGGGAATATCCGCTTTCAGCTGATTCAGATGCGCGGCGCTGCTGATGAACTGGTCGCCGCTGGCGATCAGGCCCCGGTGGACTTGCGCGTGCTGCAAGCCAAACGCCGCGATATCGGCCGCCTTGAGCACGCTGGAAACATCGTCACGCAGGAAATCTTCCGCGGCAGCTGCCAGTTGCGTGCTCAGTTCCAGGTCCGTGGCAAAGCGCTGCAGTCCCGTCAGCGGCACTTCGAAGCGGGGAAATAAAGGTCGGGCGTCCATATCGTGCTGCAGCAGCGCTTCGGCCACCACGATGTCGCCCACTTTCACGTGTTTATCCCCACTGCCGGCCACGCCGGTGAAGACGATGTGGGTAACTCCATACTTTTCCACAAGGATAGAAGCTGTCATGGCAGCGGCAACCTTGCCCAGACGCGACAGGACGCACACAGCGTCGATATTCCACAAGGTCCCCAGGGTGTAGTCGCGCATGCCGTGTGAACGCCTCTGGGGGCCTTGCATGGCTTCTACCAGCCCCTGCTGTTCTTCGTGCAAGGCACTGATGATGCCTAAACGCATTTTTATGTGTGATTTCATGCTGTTTTTACAGGTTTTTTGAATTGCCAGACGGTTTACAGGGTGAAAACAGCCGTTTCGGCGACTTTTCCACCGTTCGCGTTTGTTTCTGTGTTTTAAATAAAGATGTATACATAAAAATAGTAGTGATAGTAAACGACCATTTTTTTGTGGATAAGTCGGTATACCGTCGAAAAATCATCGACTTAGCGCACAAAAAAGTAGGCGCACAAGCATTGTATCGAGCGAGGACTTGTTTGGGATAAAAATCGGGCTGTGGACAAAGATCGACTTTTCCCACATCTCATCCTGTGGATATGCAGGCACTTATCCACAGCAGCAAGCAAAAATCACGGGTTTTCTTGCTGTAGTGGCATGTTTGACGTGCTTCGTACCCTCAGATCCCTGTTGGGCAATCAAGTTTGAGCGACCACGGACGCTGTTCTTTCGCGAACGTTGGCATCCAGGTGATTCCTGCAAGACGGTTTGGCAGTGGGTCGCGATGTCGCCGTTGGCTTTTTTTTTGGATGCTTTTTGAAAATATCCCCGGTCTTCCGCTTTTTTTGTCGGTTTACAATAGATCTATATATAAAAATAGTAGTAATAGTAAACGCGGTTTTTTCTGTGGATAAGTCGTTTTTTTTCAACAGGATCAAGCGTTTAAGCGCAAAATAAAGCGTGCATAATCGCTGTATCACGCGAGGAGCAAAATTGTATAAAATGCGGGCCTGCGCAAAAGTTCGTGGTTACGCACAAGTCATCCTGTGGATATTAAGTGACTTATCCACAATCGCTTCAAATTCCCCCTCTTTTCGATATCGAACCGCTTGCTGGCACTGTGCCTGCTCAAGCCGGTTGACGTTTCCATTTTGCAAAACGGTTTGGCAGTGCAGTGCGCGTGATGCCGGCCGTGCCGGTTTTCGTTGCTCAGTTGTTGGCTGGATTTTTTTTGTCAGCCAAAGCAGCTCGTCGGCTTTTTTGAGGACTGGTTTGTGAACCTTTTCGAAGGCGAAGCACAGGCAAAGCGCGCGTTGTCGGGTTTACCTTAACAAGTTCGTATACAAGAATAGTAATAGTAGTTAACGGTGGCATCTTCTGTGGATAAGTCCCGATTTATCCTTGTAAACAATCGCTTGGCGTGCGTATAAGCGTTGAGTAAGGGTTGTATCTGCCTGGGATGGTTTCTGGACAAAAAAACGCTGCCGAAAAAATTTTTCGTTTACGCACATATCGTCCCTGTGGATATCCATACGGTTATCCACAGCTTGCAGCCCCTGTTTTTCCCGGCTTTTTAGCTTGTCGCGAGGCTTGCCACGAATAATGTCGCCCTGGCCCGGCACTGGTGGTAATCTCAATCTGGCTCAACAGCCATGCATGCATGAAGAAAGACAGACTCTGGTAACGGGACGCGGCGGGGAGACACGCCGCGCGACAGCTTGATGGCATACCGAAAGGAGCTTCATTGGAATCAGCAGGCGAATACGACTACATCATCGTGGGCGGCGGCACGGCAGGTTGCGTGCTGGCCAATCGGCTCACACGCGACAAGGATGCCAACGTTTTGCTCGTGGAAGCGGGCGGCAAGGACGATTACGTGTGGATACACATCCCCGTCGGCTATCTGCATTGCATCGGCAATCCCCGCACGGACTGGCTGTATTCCACGCAGGCGGACGCGGGCCTGGGCGGGCGCAGCCTGATGTATCCGCGCGGAAAAGTGCTCGGGGGCAGCTCTTCCATCAACGGCATGATCTACATGCGCGGCCAGGCCGGCGATTACGATCACTGGGCCGACCTGACGGACGACGCTTCCTGGCGCTGGGACAACGTCTTGCCGCTATTTAAGCAAAGCGAAGATTACTACGGTGGCGCGTCGGAAAACCATGGCGCAGGCGGCGAGTGGCGCGTGGAAAAACAGCGGCTGTCGTGGGATATTTTGAATGCTTTCCGCGATGCGGCGCAGCAAGTTGGCATCCCGAAAACCAGCGATTTCAACGGTGGGGATAATAGCGGCAGCGCGTATTTCGACGTCAACCAGCGCCGCGGCATCCGCTGGAATACCTCCAAAGCGTTTTTGAAACCGGCGTCGCGGCGCCCGAATCTGACCATCATGACGGGTTGCCACGTGGAACGTCTATTGATTGAGACTTCGGAGTCGGGACCCCGTTGCACGGGCATCGTGTTTACGGGCGGCGGCACGCAGTGGCAGGCGACGGCCAAACGGGAAACCTTGCTGACGGCGGGCGCCATCGGTTCTCCCCAATTGCTGCAACTGTCCGGCATCGGCCCGGCCGCCTTGCTGCTGCAGCATGGCATCGTTCCCGTGCTCGATGCGCCTGGCGTGGGTGGCAATTTGCAAGATCATTTGCAGCTGCGCATGGTCTTTAAAGTGCAGGGCGTCAAAACTTTGAACGTGATGGCCAGCAATATTGTCAGCAAGATGCAGATCGGCTTGCAATATGCGCTATTTCAGAGCGGGCCCATGTCGATGGCACCGTCGCAGCTGGGCGCGTTTGCCAAGTCCGACCCGCAGCAAGCCACGCCGAACCTGCAATATCACGTGCAACCGCTTTCCCTGGACAAATTCGGCGAGCCGCTGCACGCGTTTCCCGCGTTTACGGCCAGTGTCTGCAATCTGCGCCCCACCTCGCGCGGCCATGTGCACATCGCTTCGGCCGACAGCTATGCGGCGCCGAAGATCGTGCCCAATTACCTGAGTACCGAGCCGGACCGCGCCGTGGCGGCCGACGCCTTGCGCCTGACGCGCGCCATCGCCGCCGCGCCGGCCCTGAAAAAATTTGCGCCGCAGGAATACAAGCCCGGCGTGCAATTCCAGAGCGAGGAAGAGCTGGCGCAGGCGGCCAGCCAGATCGGCACCACCATCTTTCACCCCGTGGGCACCTGCCGCATGGGCGTGACAGGCGATGCGTCGAGCGTGGTCGACAGCCAGCTGCGCGTGCTCGGCGTGGCCGGCTTGCGGGTGGTCGATGCCTCCATCATGCCGTACATTACTTCTGGTAACACGAACTCGCCCACCGTGATGATTGCGGAAAAAGCGGCGCAAATGATACATGCGGCCTGGAAATGAGCGCGTCAAAGCGCAGGTTTGCGCCATTCGGGCTGGCGAAAAATCCCCGTAGTTATACTGTATTGTGCGTTAAATTTAAGTTGTGTATTATAAAAATGACTAAGTAGTACAAAAAGTACAACTAGGAGACACGATGTCAAACATAATCTTGGAAACAAGAAATTTGACCAAGGAATTCAAGGGTTTCACCGCAGTGAGCGAGGTGAACCTGAAGGTAGAGCGGGGCCATATCCACGCCTTGATCGGTCCTAACGGCGCCGGCAAGACCACGTGTTTCAACTTGCTCACCAAATTCCTGGTCCCCACCGGTGGACAGATCCTGTTCAATGGGAAAGATATTACGGCTGCCAAACCGGCGCAGATCGCCCGTATGGGCGTGATCCGTTCCTTCCAGATTTCCGCCGTCTTCCCGCATCTCTCCGTGCTGCAAAATGTGCGTATCGGCTTGCAGCGCCAACTCGGTACCTCGTTCCACTTCTGGCAGAGTGAGCGTTCCTTGAACCAGCTCAACGACCGCGCCATGGCCTTGCTGGCCGAAGTCGACCTGACGGAGTTTGCCGACACCATCACGGTCGACATGCCGTACGGTCGCAAGCGGGCGCTGGAAATTGCCACCACCCTGGCGATGGAACCGGAAATGATGCTGCTCGACGAACCGACCCAGGGCATGGGCCACGAAGATGTGCACCGCGTCACCGAACTGATCAAGAAAGTCTCGGTCGGCCGCACCATTTTGATGGTGGAACACAATATGAGCGTGGTCTCTGGCATCTGCGACAAGATTTCCGTCCTGCAGCGCGGCGCCATGCTGGCCGAAGGCAGTTACGCGGAAGTGTCGCGTAATCCGCAAGTGATGGAAGCGTACATGGGCACCACCCACGCCGAACTGGAAGGGGCACATTGATGACCGCTAGTAACAAGGCACCCGCGCTGGAAATTGCACAACTGCACACCTGGTATGGCGAATCGCACATCCTGCACGATGTGAACCTGAAAGTGGAGCAGGGCGAAGTGGTGACTTTGCTGGGCCGTAATGGCGCCGGCCGCACGACCACCTTGCGCGCCATCATGGGGCTGACGGGCGCACGCACGGGTTCCATCAAAGTCAATGGCGTCGAAGCGATAGGTTTGGCCACGCACAAAATCGCCCACCTGGGCATCGGCTATTGTCCTGAAGAGCGCGGCATTTTTTCCTCGCTGTCGACGGAGGAAAATCTGATGCTGCCGCCGACCCTGGCCAGCGGCGAGAAGGGCATGTCGGTCGAGGAAATCTACGCCATGTTCCCGAATTTGCAGGAACGCCGCCACAGCCAGGGCACGCGATTGTCGGGCGGGGAACAGCAGATGCTGGCCGTGGCGCGCATCCTGCGCACGGGCGCGCGCCTGCTGCTGCTCGATGAAATTTCCGAAGGCCTGGCGCCCGTCATCGTCCAAGGGCTGGCGCGCATGATCACCACCCTGAAAGCGAAGGGTTACACCATCGTCATGGTGGAACAGAATTTCCGGTTTGCCGCACCGCTGGCGGACCGGTTTTATGTGATGGAGCACGGTCAGATCGTCGAGACTTTTGCTGCATCCGAACTGGAAGCCAAGATGCCGGTATTGACCGAGCTGCTTGGCGTGTAATGCCCATGTAGTTCTGTATCGTCGTCGAGCAATCGTTTAAATAGCAAACAATAATCCCAACGGAGACACTATGAAACGTAACGCTATCGCCATTGCCACCGCCACTCTGTGCACCTTGTCTGCACTGGGCTTGTCCAGCGCCGCGCACGCCCAGGTATCGGGCGACACCATCAAGATCGGTTTTATTTCCGACATGTCCGGCGTGTACTCCGACGTCGACGGCCTCGGTGGCGCGGAAGCCATCAAGATGGCGATCGCCGATGCCGGCGTGGTACTGGCCGGCAAAAAGGTGGAATTTATTTCCGCCGACCATCAAAACAAGGCCGACATCGCCGCCTCGAAGGCGCGCGAATGGTTCGACCAGCAAGGTGTCGACATGCTGATCGGCGGCACCAATTCCGGCGCCAGCCTGGCCATGGCCAAGGTGGCGGCGGAAAAGAAGAAAGTTTTTATTGCCATCGGCGCCGGCTCCTCGCGCCTGACGAATGAAGAGTGCACGCCCTACACCGTGCATTACGCTTATGACACGGTGGCGTTGGCGCGCGGGACGGGCGGCACCATCGTCAAGCAGGGCGGCAAGAACTGGTACTTCATGACGGCCGACTATGCGTTTGGCCATTCGCTGGAAAAAGACACAGCCGAGGTTGTCAAGGCGGCCGGCGGCAAGGTGCTGGGCAGCGTCAAGCATCCGCTGGGCGCCTCGGATTTCTCTTCCTTCCTGCTGCAGGCGCAAGCGTCCAAGCCGCAAATCCTGGGTCTGGCCAATGCGGGCGGCGACGCCATCAACAGCATCAAGGCAGCCAACGAGTTCGGCCTGACGAAATCGATGAAACTGGCCGGCCTGCTGATCTTCATCAATGACATCCATTCGCTGGGCCTGAACCTGACGCAGGGCATGTACCTGACCGATGGCTGGTACTGGGACTTGAATGCGGACACGCGCGCCTGGTCGAAACGCTATTTCGCCAAGATGAAGAAAGAGCCGTCGATGCTGCAGGCAGCCGACTATTCGGCCGCGGCGACCTACCTGAAAGCCGTCAAGGCGCTGGGGACGGATGACACCGAAAAAGTCATGGCGTATCTGAAGAAGACCAAGATCAACGACATGTTCACGCAGAATGGCGAAGTGCGTCCCGATGGCCGCATGGTGCACGATATGTATTTGATGGAGGTGAAGAAACCGTCCGAGTCGAAATACCCATGGGATTACTACAAGGTGGTCGCTACCGTGCCCGGTGCGCAAGCGTATGTGACCAAGGCTGAATCAAAGTGTTCGTTGTGGAAGTAAGGCTGTAGCAACATCCATGGAGTGCCCGCCGCTGCGCGGGCGCTCTGTCCTGCACGCGCTTCGCTCGCAGGGTTCGCCTTGCGCCGCTGCAGCCGTTTGCGGTGGCGCGTTTCCCTTGATACCACACCGCTACCCGGCGGTGCTTTTTATACTGTGATGCCATGGAAATTTTCGGCGTTCCAATACAAGCGATGATGAGCCAGCTGCTGCTGGGTCTCGTCAACGGCTCGTTCTATGCCATGTTGTCCCTCGGTCTGGCCGTCATTTTCGGCTTGCTCAACGTTATTAATTTCTCGCACGGCGCCATGTACATGATGGGCGCCTTCCTGGCCTGGATGGGCCTCAGTTATTTCGACATCAATTACTGGGCCATGCTGGTCATCGCCCCGATCCTTGTCGGCCTGGTCGGCATCCTGATCGAAAAGACCATGTTGCGCTGGCTGTATAAACTCGACCACCTGTATGGCTTGCTGCTGACCTTTGGCATTACCCTGATCATGGAAGGCGTGTTTCGCTCCTTCTATGGCGTCTCGGGCCAGCCGTATGCCGTGCCTGAAGCGCTGTCCGGCGCGACGGACCTGGGCTTCATGATCTTGCCGAACTACCGCGCCTGGGTGGTGATCGCCTCGCTCTCCGTCTGCCTGGCGACCTGGTTCGTCATCGAAAAAACTAAGCTGGGCGCCTACCTGCGGGCCGGCACGGAAAACCCGAAACTGGTGGAAGCGTTCGGCATCAACGTGCCGCTGATGGTGACCTTGACGTTTGGCTTCGGCGTGGCGCTGGCCGGTTTCGCCGGCGTGCTGGCGGCGCCGATCATCCAGGTCTCGCCGCTGATGGGCTCGAACCTCATCATCGTCGTGTTTGCCGTGGTGGTGATCGGTGGCATGGGTTCCATCATGGGCTCCATCCTGACGGGCCTGGGCCTGGGCGTGATCGAGGGCCTGACCCGCGTGTTCTACCCGGAAGGCTCAGCCACCGTGGTCTTCGTGGTGATGGTCATCGTGCTGCTGCTGCGTCCCGCCGGCCTGTTCGGCAAAGAAAAGTAATTCTCATCAGTCATGTATTGGAGCTACCACGATGAATAAGAATGTAGGCTACGCCATTGCCTTGCTGCTGGCATTGGCGGCCCCGTTTTACGGCTATCCCGTCTTCCTGATGAAGTTGCTGTGCTTTGCCCTGTTTGCCTGCGCGTTCAATTTGCTGATCGGCTACACGGGCTTGCTGTCGTTTGGTCATGCGGCCTTCTTTGGCGGCGCCGGCTATGTCACCGGCTACGCGCTGCGCACCTGGGGCTGGCCAACGGAACTGGGCTTGCTGGCTGGCGTCGCTACGGGCGCCTTGCTGGGCCTGGTGATCGGCGGCCTGGCGATCCGCCGCCAGGGCATTTACTTTACGATGATCACCCTGGCGCTGGCGCAGATGGTGTACTTCCTCGCCTTGCGCCTGCCGTTCACGGGCGGCGAGGATGGCTTGCAGGGTGTTCCACGTGGAACCTTGCTGGGCATGATAGATCTGGGCAATGACACCGTACTGTATTACTTCGTGCTGGCCATCTTCATCGCCGGCTTCGCCCTGATCGTGCGCACCATCCACTCGCCGTTCGGGCAAGTGCTCAAGGCGATCAAGGAAAACGAACCGCGCGCCATCTCGCTGGGTTACGACGTCAACAAGTACAAGCTGATGGCTATCGTGCTGTCCGCTTCGCTGGCGGCACTGGCCGGCGCCACCAAGACCCTGGTGCTGGGCTTTGAAACCCTCACCGATGTGTACTGGGGCATGTCGGGCCTGGTCGTGCTGATGACCTTGGTGGGCGGCATGGGCACCATGGCCGGTCCCATCCTCGGCGCTGTATTGATCATCGCGCTGGAAAACAAGCTGGGCGATGTTGGCACCTATCTGGCCACGCACACGGGCATCGAGTGGTTCGGCACTCTGGGCGAATCGGTAGGCATGGTCACGGGCGTGATTTTCGTCATCTGCGTGCTGCTGTTCCGGCGCGGCATCGTCGGCGAAGCCATCGCGCGCTTCGGTGGCAGGTCAGCCAAAGCCGCTGTCTGATTTTCAAGCAACGCCGGACGATTCGTCCGGCGTTTTTCATTGTGCGTCCACTGTTACTTCAACGGAGAGTCCCACCATGCAAATGACGATCACGCGCGCGGGCACGACTGGCATGCGCCTGTGCACCCTGCTGGCGTTGGCAGCCTGCGGCAGCAACCATGCACCGGAAGAACTGAACCAGATGCCCGGTTACCTGGGCAGCATCACGCGCGCCGACTACGACGGCAAGACGAACGATCTGCTGACTGCCGGCCTGGGCAAGACGGGGCTGGCGGGCGCCGCACCCGTGTATGCGAATCCTGAACAGCCGACGCCGCTCGAACTGCGCCGCAATGCGATCTACGCCAACTACCGCGCCGTGCTCGACATTGCCGCCAACAGCGGCTACGGCACCCTGTACGGACCGAATGTCGATGCCGGCGGTAATGTCGGCACGGGCGAGGGCCTGGTGGCGGGCAGCGAATACATCGCCTATGCCGACGATGGCACGGGCAAGAAGAATGTCACCTTGATGGTGCAGGTGCCGGCCAGCTTCGACCCGGACCGCGCCTGCATCGTCACGGGCACATCGAGCGGCTCGCGCGGCATCTACGGCGCCATCGGCAGTTCCGGCGAATGGGGCTTGAAGAAGGGCTGCGCCGTGGCATATGCAGACAAGGGTTCCGGCACGGGCCTGTATGTGTTTGACGACGACAGCGTCAACCTGCAGAACGGCGTGCGCGCGGGCAGGGTGGCTGCCGGCAAGAGCGCGCTCTTCGCGCCCGACTTGAGCGATGCCGACCGGCTGGCTTGGGCTAGTGCCAATCCGAACCGTATCGCCTTCAAGCACGCGCACTCGCAGCAGAACCCCGAGAAGGACTGGGGCAAGGTGACACTGCAGGCGGTCGAGATGGCGTATTACGTTTTGAACGAGCGCTATGGCGTGCTGGCCCGCGATGGCAGTGCGCGCATCGTGCGGCTCACGCCGAAGAACACCATCACGATTGCCTCCAGTATTTCCAACGGCGCAGGCTCGGCCCTGCTGGCGGCGGAACAGGATACGCAAGGCTTGATCAGCGGCGTGGCGGCCAGCGAGCCGCAGGTGCAACCGCAGCCGTCCACGGCCTACAGCGTGCGCCAGGGTGGCGTGGTAGTGAACGCACCGGGGCGCGCGCTGTTCGACTACGCGACCTATGCGGCCCTGTACCAGCCGTGCATCGCGTCCGTGGCCGGCAATGCGGGACGCTGTACGGCGCTGGTAGCCAAGGGCTTGTTGAACGGCGCCGACCTGGCGGCGCAGCAGGCGGACGCGAAGCAGCGCCTGCGCGCGTATGGCTGGCTAGTTGATTCCGATCCGCTGCAGGCCGCGCACGCGGGCACGAATATCCTGGTGGCTGTCACGTACGCGTATGCCTATGGGAAATTCTCCGTGACGGACAAGGTGTGCGGTTTCACGTTTGCACAGACCGATGGCAGCGGCAATCCGACCCCGTTTACTTCGGCGCAAAAGGCGGCCAGCTTTGCCGCGCAAAACGGCATCCTCGGCAGTGTCGTGTACGAGAACAGCGTGGGTGGCGCCAAGGGCTACACGGCCGGTGTGTCACCCTCGACCAGTCTGGCGGACCAGTCGCTCGATGGCTTCCTGTGCCTGCGCAGCCTGGCGACGGGGCGCGACGCCGTCAGCGGCGCCAACCTGGAAGGCACTTTGGCAGGGCAGAGCGCGCGCGTGCGGGCAGGCGTGGCCGAGGTAGCGGCCAGCGGCAAACTGAACGGCAAGCCGGCCATCATCGTGCACGGCCGCAGCGATACCCTGATTCCCGTCAATCACGCTTCGCGCGCCTATCTTGGCCTGAACGCCGCCGTGGAAGGGAGCAAGAGTCAGCTGCGCTATATCGAGGTGACTCATGCCAACCACTTCGATTCCTTCAGCAGCGCCTTGCCGACCCTGATCGTGCCGCTACACGTGTACCTGAACCGGGTGCTCGATGCCATGTATGCGCATCTGTCTGCCAAGCAAGCCTTGCCGCCCTCGCAGGTGGTGCGTACGGTGACGCGCGCCGATACGTCAACCTTGATCACAAATATCAACGTGCCGGCGATAGTGTCGACGCCAGCGGCAGGCAATGCGATCAGTGTGACGGGGACGGTGGTGGATGTGCCCGACTGAGTCTCATAGCGCGGCCGCATAGATGGCGCGGGCATCCGCGCGGGTGACGACGCGCGGATTGTTGCCCAGCAAGCGCGTCTGCAGCATGGCATCGTCGGCCAGGCGGTCCAGGTCGCTGGCCGCGATGCCCACCTCGCGCAGGGTGCGCGCGATACCGGTGGCGCGCGCCAGCGCCTGCATGGCGTCGATCAGGGCCACGGCCCGCGCTTCCTCGCTGCCCACGATGCCGGGCTGCAAGACGGCCGCCAGTTGCGCATACAGCGGTGCCGCGTGAGACAGATTGAAACGTAACACGTGCGGCAGCACCAGCGCATTCGACAGGCCATGTGGCACGTGGAACAAACCACCGATGGGATAAGCGAGCGCGTGCACGGCTGCCACCGGTGCATTGGCAAACGCTTGGCCGGCCAGCATGGCGCCCAGCAGCATGGCCTGGCGCGCCGGCAGGTTGCTGCCATCGCGGCAGGCCGTGAGCAGGTTGCTGGAGAGCAGCGACAGCGCCTGGGTGGCCAGCATGTCGGACAAGGGATTTTTCAGCAGGCGGCTGGTGTACGCTTCGATCGCATGCACCATGGCGTCGATGCCGGTGGCGGCCGTCATGGCGGGCGGCAAGCCCACGGTCAGGCTGGCGTCGAGGATGGCCAGGTCCGCATACAGTTGCGGCGCGACCACACCCATCTTGCTGGTGGCGCCCGTGGTGACGATGGCGATGTGCGTCACTTCCGAACCCGTGCCGGCCGTGGTGGGCAATTGCACCAGGGGCAGGCGCTGGCCGTGCACATTGCCGATGCCATACAGTTGCGCCAGTTCCTGGTGGCCGGGCACCAGCACGGCAATCAGCTTGGCCACATCCAGCGAGCTGCCGCCACCGAGGCCAATAATCAGTTCCACGTGAAACATCTGCGCCTGGGCCACGCCGGCCAGCACGATCGCTTCGGGGGGATCGGCTTGTACCTCGGCAAAGACGTGGACCTCGATCCCCGCCGCCTGCAAGCTGTGCAGGGGAACATCGGCCAGGCCTGTACGCAGAAAACCCGCGTCGGTGACGAGCAGGGCGCGGCGCACGGTCGGGAAGTGCTGGGCGATGTGCGCGCCCAGTTGGGCGGCGGCGCCTGGTTTAACGATCAGATGGGGCACGGTACGGAACTGGAAGGCGGACATGCAGACTCCTGACAGTGAGGACAGAAGCCCAGCTTACTCCGCTTTCCCGCCGTGCGCATGTTTCACGTGGAACCAGAAGCGGGGCTTATTCCCACTCCAGCGCACCGCGTTTCCATTTGAGGAGCATGGGGATGCCTCTCAGTGGCTGGAAGACAGTTTCATCAGCACGATGCCGCAGACGATGAGAACGGCGGCGCACACGCGCATGGTGCTGACTTGCTCACCGAGGAAAACGATGCCGACGATGAAGGCGCCGACGGCGCCGATGCCGGTCCAGATGGTGTAGGCCGTGCCCAGGGGCAGGGTGCGCATGGCAATTGACAGCAAGCCGAAGCTGGCGATCATCATGACGATGGTCATGACGGTAGGGGTGAGTCGGGTGAAACCCTCGGAGAGTTTCATCGAGTATGCCCATACGACTTCCAATATGCCGGCAATGAGTAACAGTATCCAGGCCATGGCGGCTCCTTATACAGAGCGGGCCGTCCCGGTGTGTGCCCATGATGGGGGAGGCCGTCCTCCTGGATGATCGTCGCTATGGGCACTGGCGTGACCACGGTGTTGCGGACGATGCGGCAATTGTAGCAAACATTCACGAGCACCGCAGCCCCAGCGCAGGCCAGTGACGTGTTCCACGTGAAACAGAAATCACCGCCTCCTTGTCACTGCTGAGTAAAAATTAAGCAAAAATTGGCCCGAGGAAGGTTGCACTCGCAAAAAGACTCTATAATCGGAGCTCTCTTCCCGCATTTTTACTTGCACTGTTACCTATTTATCATGTTATTTCCTACAGAATTCGACGTCATCGTTGTCGGTGGTGGTCACGCCGGTACCGAGGCGGCCCTCGCTTCCGCCCGTATGGGGCAGAAGACGCTATTGCTCACGCATAATATTGAGACACTGGGCCAGATGTCGTGCAACCCCTCCATCGGTGGCATCGGCAAGGGCCACCTGGTCAAGGAGGTCGATGCCATGGGCGGCGCGATGGCGATTGCCACCGACGAGTCCGGCATCCAGTTCCGCATCCTGAACTCCTCGAAAGGCCCGGCAGTGCGCGCCACGCGCGCCCAGGCCGACCGTATTTTATACAAGGCCGCCATCCGTACGCGCCTGGAAAACCAGCCGAATTTGTGGCTGTTCCAGCAAGCGGTCGATGACCTGATCGTCGAAGGCGACCGGGTCATCGGTGCCGTGACGCAGATCGGCCTAAAGTTCCTGTCGCGCGCCGTGGTGCTGACGGCCGGCACTTTCCTCGACGGCAAGATCCACGTGGGCTTGAATAACTACTCGGCCGGCCGCGCCGGCGACCCGCCCGCCATTTCGCTGTCCGCCCGCTTGAAGGAATTGAAGCTGCCGCAAGGCCGCTTGAAAACGGGCACGCCGCCGCGCATCGATGGCCGCACGATTGACTTTTCCGTGATGCAAGAACAGCCGGGCGACCTCGATCCCGTGCCCGTTTTTTCCGTCATGGGCAACACGGCCATGCACCCGCGCCAGGTACCGTGCTGGGTCACGCACACGAATAGCCAGACGCACGACATCATCCGCGCCGGCCTCGACCGCAGCCCCATGTACACGGGCGTCATCGAGGGCGTGGGCCCCCGCTATTGCCCGTCGATCGAAGACAAGATTCACCGTTTCGCGGGCAAGGAATCGCACCAGATCTTCCTCGAGCCGGAAGGCTTGACGACGCATGAGTTCTATCCAAATGGTATCTCCACCAGCCTGCCGTTCGACGTGCAGATCGCCCTGGTGCAATCGATGAAGGGCATGGAAAACGCGCACATCCTGCGCCCCGGTTACGCCATCGAATACGACTATTTCGACCCGCGCGGCTTGAAAGCCTCGCTGGAAACCAAGGCCGTGGCGGGTCTGTTCTTCGCCGGCCAGATCAACGGCACCACGGGCTACGAAGAAGCGGCTGCGCAAGGCATGCTGGCGGGCCTGAATGCGGCCCTGCTGACGCAGGACAAGGAAGCCTGGGTACCGGGCCGCTCCGAGGCGTATCTGGGCGTGCTGGTCGACGACCTGATCACCCAGGGCGTGCAGGAACCGTACCGCATGTTCACCAGCCGCGCCGAGTACCGTTTGAGCCTGCGCGAAGACAATGCCGACATGCGCCTGACGGAAATCGGCCGCACCCTCGGCTGCGTAGGCGACGCCCAATGGCAAGCCTTCGAAACCAAGCGCGAAGCGGTGGCGCTGGAACTGCAGCGCCTGCGTTCCACGTGGGTCAATCCGCGCATCCTGGCGGCCGCCGAATCGGAACGCATCGTCGGCCAGGCCATCGAGCGCGAGTATTCGCTGGCGGACTTGCTGTGCCGCCCGAACGTCGCCTACGACACGCTGATGAGCATGACGGGCATCGAAGGCCAGGCCCTGGCCGGCCCCGGCGTGGAAGACCCCTCCGTGCGCGAGCAGGTGGAAATCCAGCTCAAATATGCGGGCTACATCGAGCGCCAGAGCAAGGAAATCGAGCGTCACGAACACTATGAAAACCTGGCCTTGCCGGCCGGTTTTAATTACCTCGATATCGGCGCGCTGTCGGTCGAAGTGCGGCAAAAACTCGACAAGCAGCGCCCGGAAACTCTGGGCCAGGCCTCGCGCATTTCCGGCGTGACGCCAGCGGCGATTTCGCTGCTGCTGGTGCATTTGAAAAAGCGCGGCTTCGGTGCAGGGCAGGCCGAAATGCAGACCACCACTTTAAAGGACGAGGTTGTTGAATGAAGCAGTTTGACCGGGCCGCACTGGCCCCCATTTTGAATGAAGGCATCGCCGCGCTGGGGCTGGACCTGAGCGCGGATCAGACGGAAAAACTGCTCGATTACCTGGCCTTGCTGGCCAAATGGAACAGCGTGTACAACCTGACGTCGGTGCGCGATCCGATGCAGATGCTGACCTTGCACGTGCTCGATTCGCTGGCGGCCGTGCCCGCGTTCGCGGAGGCCAAAAACGTGCTCGACGTGGGCGCCGGTGGCGGCTTGCCGGGCATGGTCTTGGCCATCGCGCGGCCCGACGTGAAGGTGTCGATGATCGACACGGTGCACAAGAAGACGGCCTTTCTGACGCAAGTGAAGGCGGAACTGGGGCTAGCCAACGTCACCGTGTACACCAAGCGCGTGGAACAGCTGGAAGTGCCGCAGAAATTTGACGTGATCACCTCGCGCGCCTTTGCCGACCTGTCCGACTTCGTCAACTGGTCGCACCATGTGCTGGCCGAGGGCGGGCAATTCATCGCCTTGAAAGGGGTGGCACCGCCAGACGAGCGCGAGAGACTACCAGCAGACTGGCAAGTGACGCAATTACAGGCAATCCAGGTACCAGGGCTAAATGCAGAGCGTCATCTGGTCTTTATAGCAAGAATGTGAAGGCCGAAAAATTAAACGGTATAAATCATATAAACAGTTTATACGGTATAAATGATATAAACCATATAAACGATTTATATCGTATAAATGAAATAAATAATATAAATCGTTTCGGCCGGATGCCGAGGCGCACGATGAAGTTTGCATCTCTTTACAACTAGAAGATACATGGCCAAAATTTTTTGTGTAGCAAATCAAAAGGGTGGTGTTGGTAAAACCACAACAAGCGTCAACCTTTCCGCCGGCCTGGCCAAGTTGAACCAGCGCGTGCTGCTGGTCGACCTCGACCCGCAAGGCAATGCGACCATGGGCGCCGGCATCAACAAGGCCGGCCTGAAGGCGTCCACCTATGAAGTCATGCTGGGCGAGTCCGATGTCAAGACGGCACGCCAGCGTTCGGAAGCGGGGCGCTTCGATGTCCTGCCGTCGAACCGCGAACTGGCGGGCGCCGAAGTGGAGATGGTCGAACTGGACAACCGCGAACGCCGCCTGAAGGATGCGCTGGCCGAAGTCGACAGCGAATACGACTTCATCCTGGTTGATTGCCCACCGGCATTATCGATGCTGACCTTGAACGGCCTGTGCGCCGCGCATGGCGTGATCATCCCGATGCAGTGCGAGTACTACGCGCTGGAAGGCTTGTCCGACCTGGTCAACACCATCAAGAAGGTGCATGCCAACCTGAACCCGGACTTGAAGATCATTGGTCTCTTGCGCGTGATGTTCGATCCGCGCATGACATTATCACAACAAGTGTCGGCCCAGCTGGAACAGCATTTCGGCGACAAGGTCTTCAAGACCATCATCCCGCGCAATGTGCGCCTGGCCGAAGCGCCGTCATACGGCTTGCCCGGCGTGACCTTCGACCCCAGCTCGAAAGGTGCCCAGGCGTATATCGCCTTCGGCGCCGAGATGGTCGAGCGCATCAAACATATGTAAACAAAGGGCGAGCGACTCGCAAGGAATGATGTGAGCGCTTACTCTGAAAACACGATTAGGACAGCATGGCTACGAAAAAATTAAAAGGACTGGGTCGCGGACTCGATGCCCTCCTGGGTGGTGGCGGCGACTTCACCAGCCCGGACACGCATCAACCCTCCAGCTTGCCCGTGTCGCAAATGCAAGCCGGCAAATACCAGCCGCGCACGCGCATGGACGAGGGGGCCCTGAATGAACTGGCCGCCTCGATCAAGGCGCAAGGACTGATGCAGCCTATCCTGGTGCGCCCGATCGGGCAAGATACCCTGAGCGGACTTGTCAAATATGAAATCATCGCCGGTGAACGCCGTTTCCGCGCCTCGCAACTGGCCGGACTGACGGAAGTGCCGGTGCTGGTGCGCGATGTGGACGACCTGGCCGCCGCGGCCATGGCGCTGATCGAGAACATCCAGCGCGAAGACTTGAATCCCCTGGAAGAGGCGCAGGGCATTCACCGCCTGATCGCCGACTTCAATTTCACGCATGAGCAAGCGGCCACTGCGCTGGGACGTTCGCGCAGCGCCGTGTCGAATCTGCTGCGCCTGATGAACCTGGCCAGTCCCGTGCAGACCATGCTGATGGCCGGCGATATCGACATGGGTCATGCGCGCGCTTTGCTGGCCGTCGATGCGGCCAGCCAGATCAACCTGGCCAACCAGGTCGTGGCCAAGCGCCTGTCGGTGCGCGAAACGGAAAAGCTCGTCACCCGCACGGTCGAAGAAGCGGCCAACCCCGTTGAGCCACGGCAAAAGGAAAAGTCCGGCGACATCGCGCGCCTGGAAGAAGAGTTGTCCGATGCGCTGGCCACGCCCGTGGTGTTCAAAATGGGCAACAAAGGCCGTGGCCAATTAGTGATCGATTTTGCCGATCTTGACGTGCTCGATGGTTTGTTGACCCGCTTGCGTGGTTAAATAGCAAGCTGCAGCGACATGGGGAGTGCGGCGTGGCCAATCCGGCCATGCTTTCCAGATGCACCACGTGATTCCTTGATAACACGGCTGGAAGCGGCCAGACAAGCGACTTTGCCATATAGTGGTGCAAATGGCGGCGAATAGTCGGTAAAGCGTCAGTTTCACGCCGCAATCGCCCTGCTGCGGTGCAGCAACGTTTGACTCTATAGATCAAAGCCAACTATAATCCCGTGTCTTTGCGTGTGTAGATTTTTTTGGGAACCTGGCAATTGAGTGATTCACAACAGAGTATTGCCAAGCCCGTCTACAAAGTAGTTGCCTTGCAGCTAGCAATCGTGATCAGCTTTGCCACAGTCACCCTGTTTTTCGGTGGTAGTGTGAGAGGCTGGTCCGCCGCATGCGGCGGTGCGATCGCCGTCGCCGGCAGTCTGGCGTATGCCTTGCTGGTGGTTCGCGGTAGTAGCGACGCCAAAAAGGCTTTTCGCGCGCACTTGCGTGCGGAAATGGTGAAAATATTTATTACAGCGGTGCTGTTTATATTGGCACTGGTGTTGTTTCAGTCGGCCGCCTGGTTATGGCTGATCTTGGGTTTCGCGGTGGCAACCTTAGCATACTGGTTTTCATTGCTCGCTGTTTAATCATTGGTTTTGGGGCCTGTTGTGCTCTGAAACGACAAATCTAAATTCATTATGACCACAGAACACGCTATTGAAGCGGGCCATGCTGCCCCGGCCAACGCCACAGAATACATCAGCCACCACTTGACCCACTTGAAAAGCGCCGATGGCGCCTTCAATCTGGACACCTTCTGGGTGTCTGCCATCATGGGCTTTGTTTTCCTTGCCGTTTTCTACATGGCTTCGCGCCGCGCGACGGCCGGTGTTCCTGGCAAACTGCAAAACTTCGTCGAAATGATCATGGAAATGGTCAATGAGACTATTAATGGGGCCTTCCACGCAAAAAGCAAGATCATCGCGCCGCTGGCCATCACGATTTTCGTGTGGGTCTGGTTGTTGAACGCCATGGACTTCCTCCCGGTTGACCTGCTGCCGACAGTGTTGAGCTGGTTTGGCGTGCACAAGCTGCGCGTGGTGCCGACCGCCGACGTGAACCATACTTTTGGCATGTCGTTGTCGGTCGTTGTGTGCATTATCGCGTTTTCCATCAAGGCCAAGGGCCTGGGTGGCTGGATCAAGGAATTGTTTACCGCGCCTTTCCATGCAAGTGGCATCATCGGCACGATCTTGTTGGCACCAGTTAATTTCTTGCTGCAAATGGTTGAGTTGGTTGCAAAACTGATCTCCCTGTCGCTGCGACTGTTCGGCAATATGTATGCCGGCGAGCTGATTTTCATCTTGATCGCGTTGTTGCCTTGGTGGGCACAGTGGGCGTTGGGTGGTCCATGGGCAATTTTCCATATCTTGATTGTAACTTTGCAAGCTTTTGTGTTTATGGCGTTGACGGTTGTGTATCTGAGCCTTGCGGTTGAGAAACATTAATCAGCAACTTTATATTTTGTTTTTTTAGTATCTTTCGTTTTTAAATTTAGGAGAATTTTATGCAAGCTCTGATCGCACAAGTACAAAGCATGACCGTTCTGGCAGCAGCAATCATCATCGGCCTGGCCGCAATCGGCACCGCTCTGGGCTTCGCTATTCTGGGTGGCAAATTCCTGGAAGCTTCGGCACGTCAACCAGAACTGATGCCACAACTGCAAACCAAACTGTTCGTTATCGCTGGTCTGCTGGATGCTATCTCGATGATCGGCGTTGGTATCGCTCTGCTGTACACGTTCGCTAACCCGTTCCTGGCTCCATTGATGGCTGCTGTTGCTCAGTAATTCGCTCCAATCCTAGGAGAAACTTTTAGTCAGGAGCAAAGGTATGGACATCAATATGTCGCTCATCGGCCAGATGATCACCTTCGCGGTGTTGGTCTGGGTCTCGATGAAGTTCGTATTTCCAGCGCTGAACACAGCGCTGGATGAGCGTGCCAAACGAATCGCGGATGGATTGGCTGCGGCCGATCAAGGTCAGGCTTCGATGGCTGTCGCTGAAAAGCGTGCGCAAGAGGCATTGAACAGTGCACGTGAAGAAGCGTCGCAACGCGTTGCGGACGCTGAAAAGCGCGCGCAGCTGGTTGCTGAAGAGATCAAGCAAAATGCACAAGCTGAAGCGGCGCGTATCATTGCGCAAGCCCAGTCGGACGCGGAACAGCAACTGTCGAAAGCACGCGAACAATTGCGCGCTCAGGTGGCTGACCTGGCTGTCAAGGGTGCCGAGCAGATCTTGAAGCGTGAAGTCAACGCTACGGCTCACGCCGAAATGTTGCAGCGTCTTGCTGTCGAGCTGTAATCATGGCAGAACTCGCAACCGTCGCCCGTCCCTACGCGGAAGCTTTGTTCCGCGTAGCCCAAGCTGGTAAGGAGTCAAGCAACCTCGCGGCGTGGTCCGAACTGGTGTCCGAACTGGCACAGATCGGTAGCCACCCCGAGGTGCAGGCGTACGCGCGCAATCCGAAAGTTTCGGAAAGCGACGTCGCCGCCACCATCCTGTCGTTGTTGAAATCGCCGCTCAATGAAGAAGTCAAAAACTTCGTCACGTTGTTGATCGAAAATGGCCGCATCAGCCTGCTGCCGGAAATCGGCGCGCAATTCCATGCCTTGAAAAATGGTCTGGAAGGTGCGGCTGACGCCGAGATCACGAGCGCTTTCGATCTGAGCGAAGGCCAAACGGCCGAGCTGGTCGCAACGCTGGAAAAGAAATTCAGTCGTAAGCTCAACCCTGCCATCACAGTGGATCCATCGCTGCTCGGCGGCGTGCGCGTGGTTGTTGGCGACCAAGTGCTCGATACCTCGGTGCGCGCCAAGTTGCAGCAACTGCACGCTGCATTGGTGTCGTAAGACACGCGCTTCGGCAGGCCAGCTTAGACAGACCCTTACCCCTCGCGCAAGCTGAGAGAAACACTTTTAGGAGTTAGTATGCAACTCAACCCATCTGAAATCAGCGAGTTGATCAAGAGCCGGATCCAAGGTCTTGACGGCGGCGCTGAAGTGCGTAATCAAGGCACGGTTATTTCCGTTGCCGACGGTATCTGCCGCATCCACGGTTTGTCGGACGTGATGCAAGGCGAGATGCTGGAATTCCCAGGCAACACGTTTGGCCTGGCAATGAATCTGGAACGCGACTCCGTCGGTTCCGTGATTCTGGGTGCCTACGAGCACATCTCCGAAGGCGACACGGTGAAATGCACCGGCCGCATTCTGGAAGTGCCAATTGGTCCTGAGCTGCTCGGCCGCGTTGTCAACGCGCTGGGTCAGCCCATCGACGGCAAAGGCGCCATCGACACGAAACTGACGGCCGCGATTGAAAAAATCGCTCCGGGCGTGATCGCCCGTGAGTCCGTTTCGCAACCAATGCAAACCGGCCTGAAGTCGATCGATGCGATGGTTCCAGTTGGCCGCGGCCAGCGTGAACTGATCATCGGCGACCGTCAAACCGGCAAGTCGGCTGTGGCGATTGATGCGATCATCAATCAAAAAGGCCAGGGCATGAAATGTATCTACGTCGCGATTGGCCAAAAAGCCTCGTCGATCAAGAACATCGTGCGCTCGCTGGAACAGCACGGCGCGATGGAATACACCATCGTTGTCGCCGCTTCCGCTTCGGAATCGGCCGCCATGCAATACATCTCGCCGTACTCCGGTTGCGCCATGGGCGAATACTTCCGTGACCGCGGTGAAGATGCACTGATCGTCTACGATGATCTGTCCAAACAAGCTGTTGCATACCGTCAAATCTCGCTGCTGCTGCGCCGTCCACCAGGTCGCGAAGCCTACCCAGGCGACGTGTTCTACCTGCACAGCCGCCTGCTGGAACGCGCAGCACGCGTGAATGCCGCCTACGTCGAGAAGTTCACCGACGGCGCCGTCAAAGGCAAGACCGGTTCCCTGACGGCACTGCCGATCATTGAAACGCAAGCTGGCGACGTGTCCGCATTCGTTCCAACCAACGTGATTTCGATTACCGACGGTCAGATCTTCCTGGAAACCTCGCTGTTCAACGCCGGTATCCGTCCTGCAATTAACGCCGGTATTTCCGTATCGCGCGTCGGTGGCGCTGCCCAGACCAAGGTCATCAAAAACCTGTCCGGCGGTATCCGTACCGACTTGGCGCAGTACCGTGAACTGGCCGCGTTTGCGCAGTTCGCATCCGACCTGGACGAGTCGACCCGCAAGCAGCTGGACCGTGGTGCCCGCGTGACGGAATTGCTCAAGCAAGCCCAGTACTCGCCACTGTCGATCTCGCTGATGGCCGTATCGCTGTTCTCCGTGAACAAAGGCTTCATGGACGACGTGCCAGTCAAGCAAGTGCTGTCGTTCGAAGCTGGTGTCCACGCTTACATGAAGACCAAGCAAGCTGCTCTGCTGGCCAAGATCGAAGAAACCAAGCAACTCGACAAAGACAGCGAAGCAACTCTGTCGGCGGCCATTGCTGATTTCAAGAAATCCGGCGCATATTAAGCGGCCAGGCGGCGCCCACCTCGAGTGAGGCGCCGCCCTACGCGCAGAAGGAGTAAGGACTCATGGCATCAAGCAAAGAGATACGTGGCAAGATCAAAAGCGTAGAGAATACGAAGAAGATCACCAAGGCGATGGAAATGGTCGCCGCATCGAAAATGCGCAAAGCGCAAGATCGCATGCGTGCCGCCCGTCCCTACAGTGACAAGATTCGCAATATCGCCGCCAATCTGGCGAATGCCAATCCGGAATACACGCACCCGTTCCTGGCAGTTGCCCAGGGTACGCAAGCGAAGGCAGTCGGTTTCATCGTTGTCACGACCGACAAGGGTCTGTGCGGCGGCATGAACACCAACATCCTGCGCCAGGTGACGAGCAAGTCGCGCGAGCTGGAAGCAGCTGGCAACCGGATTGAAGCAGTTGCCATCGGTAACAAGGGTTTGGGTTTTTTGAATCGCATCGGCGTCAAGATCGTCGCTTCTGCCATTCAAACTGGTGATACGCCCCACCTGGACAAATTGATCGGACCTGTCAAGGTCATGCTCGAAGAGTTCCAGGCAGGCAAGCTCGACGCAGTGTACCTGTGCTACACCAAATTCATCAACACGATGAAGCAGGAACCAGTGGTCGAACAGTTGCTGCCCCTGACGGCTGACAAGATGGTCGCCGACAAGAGCGCACACTCGTGGGATTACATCTACGAGCCGGATGCGCAAAGCATCATCGACGAATTGCTGGAGCGCTATGTAGAAGCGCTGGTGTACCAGGCAGTCGCGGAGAATCTGGCGTCCGAGCAATCGGCACGGATGGTCGCGATGAAAGCTGCAAGCGACAACGCGGGTAGTGTGATCGGCGAACTGAAGCTGATCTACAACAAGACCCGCCAAGCTGCGATTACCAAAGAACTCTCCGAAATCGTCGCCGGTGCGGCTGCGGTTTAAACGAATTTAACTATATTGAAGGAACGAACATGGCTGATGGCAAAATCGTTCAGTGTATCGGCGCTGTGGTGGACGTTGAATTTCCCCGCAACGCGATGCCTAAGGTATTTGATGCCTTGAAGATGGCAGGCTCGGAACTGACCCTGGAAGTACAACAGCAGTTGGGCGACGGCATTGTCCGTACCATTGCACTCGGCACGTCCGATGGCTTGCGTCGCGGCATGATGATCCAGAATACCGGCAAACCTATCATGGTGCCAGTCGGTAAAGCAACCCTGGGTCGCATCATGGACGTGCTGGGCAACCCGATCGACGAATGCGGCCCAGTGTCGCACGAGCAAGTCGCGTCGATCCACCGCACCGCTCCTGCATACGACGAACTGTCGCCATCGCAAGAACTGCTGGAAACCGGCATCAAGGTGATCGACCTGGTTTGCCCGTTTGCAAAAGGCGGTAAAGTTGGTCTGTTCGGCGGCGCTGGCGTAGGCAAGACCGTCAACATGATGGAATTGATTAACAACATCGCCAAAGCGCACAGCGGCGTGTCCGTGTTCGCCGGTGTGGGTGAGCGTACGCGTGAAGGTAACGACTTCTACCACGAGATGGCTGACGCGAAAGTGGTCGATCTGGAAAATCCAGAGAACTCCAAAGTGGCGATGGTCTACGGTCAGATGAATGAACCGCCAGGTAACCGTCTGCGCGTCGCGCTGACCGGCCTGACGATCGCTGAATCGTTCCGTGATGAAGGCAAGGACGTTCTGTTCTTCGTCGACAACATCTACCGCTTTACGCTGGCCGGTACCGAAGTCTCGGCACTGCTGGGCCGTATGCCATCGGCTGTGGGTTACCAACCGACCCTGGCTGAAGAAATGGGCCGTCTGCAAGAGCGTATCACGTCGACCAAGACCGGTTCGATCACTTCGATCCAGGCCGTCTACGTTCCTGCCGATGATTACACCGATCCGTCGCCTGCTACCACGTTTGCTCACTTGGATTCGACCGTTGCGCTGTCGCGTGACATCGCTTCCCTGGGTATCTACCCAGCCGTGGACCCACTCGATTCGACCTCGCGTCAGCTCGATCCGTTGATCGTTGGTCAAGAGCACTATGACACCGCGCGTGCCGTGCAAACGACCCTGCAACGCTATAAGGAATTGCGCGACATTATCGCGATTCTGGGTATGGACGAGCTGGCACCGGAAGACAAACTGCTGGTCGCCCGTGCACGTAAGATGCAGCGTTTCCTGTCGCAGCCTTTCCACGTCGCTGAAGTCTTTACCGGCGCGCCTGGTAAATACGTTTCGCTCAAAGACACGATCAAGGGCTTCAAAATGATCGCTTCGGGCGAACTCGATCACCTGCCGGAACAAGCGTTCTACATGGTCGGCACGATCGAAGAAGCAATCGAAAAAGCCAAGAAACTTAACTAAGTTAAGTCTGGGCCTAACCCCGCCCTTTACACGGCGGGGTTCTTCAACCCGATAGGACACACATGGCACACACAATTCACGTTGACGTGGTTTCCGCTGAAGAACTGATTTTTTCAGGCGAAGCAGAATTCGTCGCGTTGCCGGGTGAACAGGGCGAGCTGGGTATCTACCCACGCCACACGCCTTTGATTACCCGCATCCGTCCGGGCGCGGTCCGCATCAAGGTAGTCGGTCAGGCTGAAGAAGTATTCGTCTTCGTTGCCGGCGGTCTGCTGGAAGTGCAACCGGACACCGTGACCGTCCTGGCCGATACCGCGATCCGCGGTCACGACCTCGATGAAGCGAAAGCGCTGGAAGCGAAGAAGTTGGCGGAAGAAAATATCCACAACAAGGATTCGGGCATCGACTACGCGCAAGCGCAAGCCGAGCTGGCCAGCGCGATTGCGCAGCTGGCAGCGATCCAGAAGCTGCGCAAGCATTAATTTGCTCGCACGCAGTAAAAAAAAAGGCAGCCTGCAGGCTGCCTTTTTTTTATGCAGAAATCAGCGGCGCTTGTCCTTGCCCCTTTCCAGTCCCGCCTTCAATATCGTCTTCCACTTGGCGCGCGCGGCAATGCGTTCGAGCGGCGTTGCCTCGCCACGGCGCGCGTCGCGCAGCAGCTTGTGATAATTGCGCAGGCGGTCCGCATCGACGGCGCCGCGCACAGCGCAACCGGGTTCGCTGGCATGCTGGCAATCGCGGAACTGGCACGTCGCTGCCAGCGCCGCGATGTCGTCAAACGTGGCGGCCAGGGTCTGCGCATCGGCATCGGCCTGCCAGCTGCGCAAGCCCGGCGTGTCGATGATGCAGGCGCCGTCCGCGCACAGGTGCAGCGAGCGGGCCGTCGTCGTATGCCGGCCACGGCCGTCGCCATGGCGCACGCCGTTGGTTGCCTGCCCGGCCATACACAGGGTGTTGGTCAGGCTGGACTTGCCGGCGCCCGATGAACCGAGCAGCACCAGGGTCTGGCCGGCACCCAGCCAGGGTTCCAGGATGGCCACGTCATACGCGTGGCGCGTGTCGACGGCAAACAGCGGCACGTGCTGCGGCAGGCGCTGTTTCAGCTGCGCCAGTTTGCCGGCGACGTCGTCGGCCATGTCGGCCTTGCTCAGCACCACCACAGGCGTCACTTGCGCCGCCAGCACGATGGCCAGATAGCGCTCGAGGCGGCGCGGATTAAAATCCCCGTCCAATCCCATCACCAGCAGGGCCGTATCGACATTGCTGGCGAGCAGTTGGCGGCGGCCGTCATTGCCGCGCCGGGCGATCTGCGTGACTGGGGATAAGTGCGCCGTTATCCACAGCGAGCCGTGTGCATCGTGTTCGGCGGCGACCCAGTCGCCGACCGTGAGGACGTCGCCCTGCGCCTGCAGCTGGTGCAGCAGGCGCGGCAGGATCTGTGCCGGGTGTTCCAGGATGCCGTCGTGCACAAGGATGCTGTCGCGATGCACGGCGCTCACGCGCAGCAGTTGCGCGGCGGGGGAAGATAAGTCGAGTTGGGTGGCTGCGCTGGCGATGGCCTGCTGCAGCCCGATAAGGCGTAGTTGCGCAAAATCGAATGCGATCATGGTAGCGTGATTCCAGATTCTGTCGTCCGCGTGCGGACGTGAAGCCTGCGCGTGCAGGCACCGCCAGTCGCGATGACTGGCACGAAAGAAGGGGAACGTCGGCTACGCGATCACGCGTATGAAGAAGAGCGGGCTAAGGGTCTTGGCCGGGAAAAACAGTGATCAGGCAGCCGACAGCACGGCAGTATCCGAATGGCGCATATTGTCTACTCCTGAGGTGTGAGGGAAAACGCCAGTGTGCCAGTGGCGTGCGCCGGCGTCAACCTCAGCTGCACATGCCGTATGCCTGGCGCTCGGGGAAATAGCGGTACGTAAACGTGCGCACCGGATAGCGCTTGCCGGCGACGAGCATGTCGGGCATCGACAGATCGAAGCGCTGCGGCAGCTGGCGCGGCAGTTGCAAGCGCAAGCGCCACTGGGTTTCGGCGCTCGAACCCACGGCGGAAAACATGATGGGCAGTGTGTCGATGACGTCGACCATCTCCGCCTTGCGGCTCACGCCGCGCTGGTAAATGGTGAGTATCTTGGCTTCGGCGAACGGTGCTTGTTTCGGTTCTTCCAGCAGGAAGGACAGGCGCGTAAAACTGGCTTGCGTACCGACGGGCAAGGTAAAAATCAGCGCCAGTTCCGTGCCGCCTTCCTTCAAGGTGACGGGCGGCGTGGCATACACGCTGATACCGCGCGGTAGCGCGAAACGCGAACCTTCCGTCCACGTCTTGCACTCGGGCGTGGTGGCCTGGTACAGGCTCGGCGCCGTGTAGTCGTCGCAGGCGGAAACCAGCAGTAGCAGGGGCAGGGCGAGGAGGGCGGAACGGCGCATGGAAGTCACGGTTGGAGGATCAGCCGACAGTGTAAGCGATCCCCACGCGATCCACCAGCGACGCCAGGCCTACCTTGGCGGGGCGCGCCGCACGGACTGCAGCTGGCAGTGCGCCGCCTGCAGCGCGTCCTTGATGGCGCCCAATGCCAGCTGCGGCTGCGCCGCGCCGCACATGAAGATGTCGACGGCGGCAAAGCTGCATTCCGGCCAGGTGTGGATGGAAATGTGCGACTCGGCCAGCAGCACCACGCCGGTGACGCCCTGGCCTGCGCCAAAGCTGTGGAAATGGCTGTGCAGCACCTGCGCGCCGGCCGTAGTGGCCGCTGCGCGCAGCAGGCGTTCGAGCGCGGCGCAGTCGCGCAGGCGTTCCGGTGCGATGCCCGACAAGTCGGCCAGCAGATGGATGCCCAGGGGCAGATGCGGTGTGGCTGTCATGCTTATTTGTGGCTGCCGCCGCTGGAGCCGCCACCATAGCTGCCGCCGCCGCTGCCCGTGCGCGAACTCCAGCTGCTGCCGCTGCTGCTGCCTGCTACCTTGAACATGCGCACCCAATTGGCGGCCGTGACAGAAAACGTCACCATCAGGGCATAGATCACATATTTACTCATGGGGGATTCTTTGCATTCTTGTCGAGGAAAACGGCGGGCAGGAACAGCGCCAGGCAGCCCAGCAAACTCCACATCAAGGTGCTGGAGAACGAGACAAACATGGGGATCGCATTCAAGACCAGCACGATGACGATGAAGACCTTGGCGATGCCACGGTGGCTCAGTTGAATATTCTGCACCTTGGCACCGCCATGGAAGGCGGCGCCGAACCAGGCGGCCATCTGGTCATAGGCGACGGGTACGGAGCGCGACCAGGTCATTTCCTCGCCGGTGAGCTCCGCCGCCAGCTTGGTCTGTCCCTGTTCGAATTCAAACACGCGCGTGCTGTCGCCGACGGCCACCTTCCAGTTGAAGGCGCCCGCCGCGTACACCACCTGCGAGCCGTAGTCGTACAGTTTGCGATACGTGGCGCCATCGAGCGTGCAGGTAGCGGCGTCCAGCGAGGCCCAGTTGGGCCAGTTCGGCAGCACGTTTGAGCGCGACCAGCCGTCGTCCGTCTCCACCAGCCAGAAGAAGCCGGCGCGCGCGTTGTACAGCAGGTATTCGTTCCACTCGCTGCCTTCATCGTCGGCGCGGCGCATCATGCCGATGACCGTGAAGTCGGCATTGCTGATCTTCGCGCTGGCGCCCAGCTCCAGCGTGATGTCGGCATTGTCGTGCACCTGCTTGCCGATGGCCAGCACCTGCGCTTCCGGGCCGCTGGCGTCGAGCTGTGCGTGGCAGGCGGGGCACACCAGCTGCGCCGCCGCGCCAGGGACGTACTTGATGCCGCTGCCGCAGGAGGGGCAGTCGAGCGCATCGAGTTTGCCACGGTACTTGCCGGCGCTCCTGGCGATGGCGTCGTCGTCGCGCAGCAGCTGGCACTTCAAACTGTCCAGGGTGACGGCGACACCCTGGTAGACGACCGGTCGCGGGCCATCCGTGTAATCGAGCGTGACAAAGCTCGCGTAGTTGCGCAAGTCCGCCACCTGGATGCGCCAGCCGGCGCCCACCTTGAACGGCAATTCGCCCTGGCCGGCGATGCATTCGGCATTGCGGATCTCGGCCGCCGTGTACGGCTCGCCGCAAATCGTATAGCGCTTGCCCGGCGCCAGCTCGCCAAAGACGGGCAGGGCGTCTTGCGTGCTGCGCTCACGCGTCAGCGTGTACAGGCCGGACGAGTCGCCCAGCCATGCCGTGCTGGCGTCGTCGAACAGCAGATACCACTCGTTCCACGTGCCGGCGCTGTAGCGCTGCTGGATGCGGCCGACGACGGTGAAGTGCAGGCCGTCGTGCACGCCGGCCGTGCCGATCTGGATCGGCGTATAGTCTTCCAGGACGGCCGACATCTTGCCCACGTCCCTGACGGAGTCGGCGTCCTTGAGGATGGTGCTGTGGCAGTACTCGCACACGGCGAGCACGGAAGCATGCGAGCGGAAGCGGACTTCCGCGCCGCAGCTGGGACAGGAAACAGTTTGCATGCAGTCGTATTTCGCTCTAATCAGCCGATCAGTTTTTTCAGCAGTTCCGCTTTCGCGCCGTCGTAGTCAGCCGCCGAAATCAGTCCCTTGTCGAGCAGGCCCTTGAGCTTTTCCAGACGCGCTTCGATCGGTTCCTCGGCGGGGGCGGGTGGTGCCGCAGGTGCGGCCGGAGCCGGCTGCTGCAGCGCCCCGCCCATGCTTTGCGCCATCACCTGGCCGATCGACAGCCCGGCGCCCAGGCCCGCGCCGATGCCGGCCATGCCGCCTTCGTTCTGCGCCGCCAGCGGGATCGCGTTGGCCACCTGGAATTTGGTGTAGCCGCTCATCTTGTCGGCGCCCAGCCCGCCCTTCATGCCGGCGGAAATGCGCTCGTCGAGCGCAGCCTGCAATTCCTCGGGCAGGCTGATGCTGGCCACGTTGAATTCATCGAGGCCCACGCCATAGCGGGCAAACGCCTGCGCCAGGCCATCCTTGACCTCTTGCGCCATCAGCGCCTGGTTGGCCGCCATGTCGAGGAAGGGAACATTCGCGCCGCCCAGCGAGCTGGCCATGCTCGACATCAGAATGCCGCGCAATTGATCTTCCACCTCGTCGCGCGTATACACTTCGCGCGTGCCGCTGATCTCGGTGAAGAAGGTGCGGGCGTCGGCGATGCGGTACGAATACATGCCGAAGGCGCGCACGCGGATCATGTCGAAATCCTTGTCGCGGATGGTGATCGGCTGCGGCGTGCCCCACTTGCGGCCCGTCTGCACGCGGGTGCTGAAGTAATACACGTCCGACTTGAAGGGCGAGTCGAACAGCTTGTCCCAGTTTTTCAGGTTGGTCAGCAACGGTAACGTCTGCGTCGTCAGCTTGTGCGTGCCGGGACCGAAGACATCGGCGATCTTGCCTTCGTTGACGAAGACGGCGACCTGCGATTCGCGCACATTCAGGATGGCGCCGTTCTGGATCTCGAAATCCTGCATGGGAAAGCGCCAGGCCAGTACGCCTTCCGTTTCTTCGTTCCACTGCAGTACGTCGATAAACTGCTTCTTGATAAAGCTGCCGAGGCTCATGATGGATATCCTTGAATAAGATAAAACGGTGTCAGGAAATGCAGGCGGCGTTGATGGCGCCGATCGACAGGGAAATGGCGCCCAGCAGGCCGCCGAAGGCGCTGTTGTTTGATTCGATCTGGTCCTTCGACATGCGCAGCAGGCGCGTGGTGACCACATAGGCGAGCAATTGCACCACCATGGCGCCGAAGGCCCAGGCGAAGAATTGCTGGTAGTCGGCCGTGTGCATCAGGGACGAGGCGATGGTGGCGGAAAAGCCCAGCAGCGCGCCGCCCAGCGACAGGGCCGCCGCCTGGTTGCCCTGGCGAATCAGCAGCACTTCCTTATACGGCGTGACGCGCGTGTAGATGATAAAAAATACAATCAACAGCCCGGCGGCCAGTAAAAGATGGATCAGATAGTTTAGGATGGCGGGCACGGCTTTCCTCGCAATGAGTATTTGATAACGTCAACGCATATTAGAACAAAAAAAGTCCCATGAACAAAAAAATTCTGATCTTGTCCGTCTTCGTGGTCGCCTCCTGCGGCCTCGCGTATGAACTGATCGCTGGTGCCATGTCCAGCTACCTGCTCGGCGACTCCATCCTGCAGTTTTCCACCATCATCGGCTGCTACCTGTTCGCGATGGGTGTAGGTGCTCACTTTTCCAAGTATGTAAAGGACGACGACGTGCTCTCGCGCTTCGTTGACATCGAACTGGCCGTGGGCTTGATCGGTGGCCTGTCTGCCGCCATCCTGTTCATGACCTTTTCGTGGATGGCGGCGCCATTTCGCACCTTATTGTATGTGATGGTGTTCCTGATCGGCGCACTGGTCGGCATGGAAGTGCCGCTGGTGATGCGCGCGCTGAACACGCGGCAAACCGAATTTTCCGAATTGGTCAGCCGCGTGCTCACCTTCGATTACCTGGGTGCGCTGGCTGTCTCCCTGCTGTTTCCGCTGGTGCTGTCGCCGTACCTGGGCCTGGTGCGCACGGGCTTTTTGTTCGGCATGCTGAATGTGGCCGTCGGCCTGTGGAGCATTTACGTGTTTCGCGCCGAACTGAAAAACCTCACGGGGCGCTTCCTGCGCGCCTGCGCCGTGCTGCTGCTGCTGGTGACCGGCTTTGCCATGTCGGACCGCATGGTGGAGTGGGGCGAACACGGCCTGTTCGGCGACCAGATCGTGTATTCCACCACCACGCCTTACCAGCGCCTGGTGATCACGCGCTGGAAGGACGATACGCGGCTGTACATCAACGGCAACCTGCAGTTTTCCTCGCGCGACGAGTACCGCTACCACGAAGCGCTGGTGCACCCCGTGCTGGAAGCCTTGCCATGGGCGCGCCGCGTGCTGGTGCTGGGCGGCGGCGATGGCCTGGCGCTGCGCGAAATCCTGCGTTATCCACAGATCGAACACGTCACCGTGGTCGACCTCGACCCCGCCATGACGGCCGCGTTTACCACGCGCCCGGAACTGGCAAAGCTGAATAATAATTCGTTCTCCGACAAGCGCGTCACCGTCGTCAATGCCGACGCCGCCGTCTGGCTGCGCAACAATGGCGATATGTTCGACGCGGCCATCGTCGACTTTCCCGATCCATCCAGCTTCGCGCTCGGCAAGCTGTATTCGGTGCCGTTCTACGACCTGGTAAAAAAGCACCTGGCGGCCAAGGGCTTGATGGTGGTGCAATCGACGTCGCCCTTCTTTGCCCCGCACGCCTACTGGACCATCAATTCGACCCTGCGCGAAGTGGGCATGCGTACCTGGCCGTACCACGCCTATGTACCCTCGTTCGGCGAATGGGGTTTTATCCTGGCTTCACCTCAGCTTGACTACACACCGCCGACAACATACCGCCTGCCGATGCGCTACCTGAATGCGGACACCACACGTGAGATGTTCATTTTCCCGCCCGACATGCAGCCGCTGCCGATGGCGCCGAATCGCCTCAACACCCAGTCGCTCGTGCATGAATTCGAGCAGGACTGGAACCGGGTGATCCGCTGATGCAGCGCCGCTCCTTCATGCTGTGGGCCGCTGGCGGCACGGCGGCCTCCGCCGCCGGCATCGGCAGCATCGCCGCCTACCTGCACTGGCAGGAGATCACGCCCAAGGTGTTGTATCCGGGCCGCAGCGAAGGCCACTTTCTTCGTGACCGCAAGGCGCTCCCGCCGCCATCGCGCACCTTGAGCACCGACGTGACCATCCTCGGCTCGGGCATTGCGGGCCTGACGGCCGCCTGGCGCCTGAACAAGCTGGGGCACCAGGATTTCCTCATGGTCGACGGGCCCCAGCCCTACGGCAACGCGGCCGGCGGGCAGTTCGGCGAGCTGGCCTATCCGACCGGTGGCCATTACCTGCCATTGCCGTCGCCCGAATCGACCCATGTGCGCGAGATCCTGTTCGACCTGGGGATCATCCAGCGCGACCCGCAGGCGGAAAAGCCGACTTACGACGAACGCTATATCCTGCACGCGCCCGAGGAGCGATTGCTGTTCAACGGCCAGTGGCAGGATGGCTTCATTCCCACCGAAGGCGTGCCGCCTGCGGAACTGGCGCAGCATGCGCGCTTCTTTGCGCAGGTGGCGCAGTTGCGCCAGGCGCGCGGCAATGACGGCAAACGCGTGTTTGTCTTTCCCACCGTGGAGTCGTCGCAAGACCCGGCCTGGCAGGCACTCGACGCCATCACCTTGAAGCAGTGGATGGAGCGCGAAGGCTATACCTCGCCCACCCTGCACTGGTATCTGAATTACTGCTGCCGCGACGACTATGGCACGCGCTACGATCAGGTGTCGGCCTGGGCCGGCCTGCATTACTACTGCAGCCGCTGGGGGCAGGCGGCAAATGCGGGCAATGGCGCCTGGCTGACCTGGCCCGGCGGCATGCAGCCAGTCGCCACGGCCATGGAGCAGGCCTCGGGTGTCAAACGTCATGCGGGCACGGTGGTTTCCGTGCAGACGACGGACAAGGGCGTGGAAGCGCTGTGCCTGGAACTGGTCGACGGCCAGCCACGCACCTACCTGGTCAAGGCACGCAAGGCCATCTGCGCCATGCCCTTGTATGTGGCGGCGCGTGTGGTGCCGGACATTGCCAGCTACGGCTTTGACGCGAAGCTGCACACGCCCGCCTATGCGCCATGGATGGTGGCGAATTTTTTACTGAAACGCTTTCCCGACGAACTGCCGCATGCACCCCTGTGCTGGGACAACGTGGTGTACCAGGAACCAGGCCTCGGCTATGTCGTCTCCACGCACCAGGATATCCGCGTGCGCCCGCCCGAGAAAACCGTCTTCAGCGCCTACGTGGCCCTGTCCGACCGCACGCCGCAGCAAGCGCGCAAATGGTTAGATGTGGCCAGCCCCGAAGAATTGCTGGCGCTGGCCAGCGTCGACCTGAAAACGGCGTATGGACGCGATTTTGCCAGCTGCGTCGAGCGCGTCGACATCACCGTGCGCGGTCACGCGATGGCCGCACCGTTACCGGGATTTCGCAGCAATGCGGGGCTCAAAGCCTTGCGCGAGCACGACGGCGCCATCCTGTTCGCGCATGCCGATCTGTCGGGCTTTTCCGTGTTCGAAGAGGCGGCGTGGTGGGGTGACAGGGCCGCGCGCCTGGCGATCACATAAATGAAAAAGGCCGGCGCAAGCGCCGGCCAGAGCCCCCTAAGGCTCGAACCTGTGCTTCCTTGTTCTTCTCATTTATTTTTATTAATGACGTCGATGAACACGGCCGCCAGCAGCACCAGGCCCTTGATCACCTGCTGGTAGTCGATGCCGATGCCCATGATGGACATCCCGTTGTTCATTACGCCCATGATGAAGGCGCCGATCACGGCTCCCATCACCTTGCCGACGCCGCCCGAGGCCGAGGCGCCGCCGATGAAGCAGGCGGCGATCACGTCGAGCTCGAATCCCGTGCCGGCTTTTGGCGTGGCCGTGTTCAGGCGCGCCGCGAAGATCAGGCCGGCCAGCGCTGCCAGCATGCCCATGTTGACGAAGGTGTAGAAGCTGACCCGTTCCGTCTTGATGCCGGAAAGGCGCGCCGCCTTTTCGTTGCCGCCCACGGCATACACGCGGCGGCCCAGTACGGTGCGGTTGGTAATGAAGGTGTAGGCGACGATCAGCAGCGACATCACGGCCAGCACGTTCGGGAAACCGCGGTACGACGCCAGCAGGTAGCTGAAGTACACCATCACGGCGGCAAACACGCCGTTTTTCAGCAGGAAGAAGGCGCGTGGCTCGTTTTCCATGCCGTGTTTCAGTTGCTTGGCGCGGCTGCGCAGCGAGGTGATGATCAGCGCCGCAGCGGCGAGCACGCCCAGCAGCAGCGACAAGCCGCGCAGATTCTCTCCGCCGAACGGGTCGGGCAGGAAGCCCGAGCTGAGCATCTGGAAGCCTTCCGGGAAAGGGCCGACCGACTGGCCTGCCAGCAGCGCCAGGGTCAGGCCCTTGAACACCAGCATGCCGGCCAGGGTGACGATAAACGACGGGATCTTGAAGAAGGCGACGAAATAGCCTTGCGCGCCGCCGATGACGGCGCCGGCGATCAGGCAGATGATGCTGGCGGCGACAAAGTTCATCTCGTAGTTGACGATCAGGACGGCCGCCAGCGCGCCGACGAAGCCGACCACGGAGCCGACGGACAAATCGATATGGCCGGCCACGATCACCATCAGCATGCCCAGCGCCATGATGACGATGTAGCTGTTTTGCAGCACCAGGTTGGTCAGGTTCAGCGGCTGCATCAGGGTGCCATCGGTCATGTACTGGAAAAAGCCCATGATGACGATCAGGGAGAGCAGCATGCCGTAGTCGCGCATGTTGTTCTTCAAAAAGCCGGCATAGCTTTTCGCTTGCGGCGCGGCCGCTGGCGCTGCTGCTGCCGGCGCGCCTGCTGTCAGTTTATTGTCCATTGTTTTCTCCGTGTGTAACGATCGCGCGCATGATGCGTTCCTGCGATGCTTCTGCCGCGCTCAGTTCTGCCGCGAAGCGGCCTTCGTTCATGACATAGATCCGGTCGCACATACCCAGCAGTTCCGGCATTTCCGAGGAAATCATGATGATGCATTTGCCTTCGGCGGCCAGCTCGCTGATGATGCTGTAGATTTCGTACTTGGCGCCCACGTCGATGCCGCGGCTCGGTTCATCGAGGATCAGGATGTCGGGGCGCGAAAACAGCCACTTCGCCAGCACCACTTTCTGCTGGTTGCCGCCGGACAGATTGACCACCTTCTGCGCCACGCTCGAGCAACGGGTCTTGAGCTTGCGGCGGAACTCCTCGGCCACGCCGAATTCACGCTGCTCGTCGATCACCATGTGCGTTGAAATCGCATCCAGGTTGGCCAGGCTGGTGTTTTTCTGGATGTCTTCCTCGAGGATCAGGCCCAGGCCCTTGCGGTCTTCCGTGACATACGCGAGGCCGTGGGCGATCGCCTTGCCGATGGTGCTGACGTCGATTTCCTGGCCATTCTTGAGCACCGTGCCGCTGATGCGCTGGCCGTAGGCGCGTCCGAAAATGCTCATCGCCAGTTCCGTGCGCCCGGAGCCCATCAAACCGGCGATGCCGATGATCTCGCCCTTTTTGGCGTGCATATTGATGCCCTTGATGACGGGGCGGTCGGCATGCTCGGGATGGAAGACGCGCCAGTCGCGCACTTCGAAAATGGTCTCGCCTATCGTCGGCGTGCGCGGCGGATAGCGGTCGGCCATCTCGCGCCCGACCATTTTTTCGATGATGCGGTCTTCGCTGACGGGCTCGATGCGGCAGTCGAAACTGTCGACCGTGTTCCCGTCGCGCAGCACCGTGATGGCATCGGCGACCCGCGAGATTTCATTGAGCTTGTGCGAGATCAGGATCGAGGCGATGCCCTGGGCTTTCAGGCCCAGCAGCAGGTCGAGCAGGGCCGCGCTGTCGCTTTCGTTCAGGCTGGCCGTCGGCTCGTCGAGGATCAGCAGCTTGACGTCCTTGCACAGCGCCTTGGCGATTTCGATCAGCTGCTGCTTGCCCACGCCCAGGTTGGTGATCAGGGTGTCCGGGGACTCTTTCAGGCCGACTTTGTGCAGCAGTTCGCGCGTCTTCGTTTGCGCGTATTCCCAGTCGATGACGCCCATATGGGCCGGTTCGTTGCCGAGGAAGATATTCTCGGCGATCGACAACTGGGGCACCAGCGCCAGTTCCTGGTGGATGATGATGATGCCGATTTCTTCGCTGTCCTTGATGCCGCGAAAGTGCCGCGTCTGGCCCAGGTAGTCGATGTCGCCCGTATAGCTGCCATGGCCGTAGACGCCGCTCAGCACTTTCATCAGGGTCGATTTGCCGGCGCCGTTTTCGCCGACGATGGCGTGGATCTCGCCGCTGCGTACCCGCAGGTTGACATTGTCGAGCGCCACGACGCCCGGGAATGTTTTGCGTATCCCGCGCATTTCCAGGATAGTGTTCGTCATATAACCTCTCTGGCACAAGCTGCGCCAGTCTAATCTTCACATTCTGTGTAGCGACAGGCCCGGCGTGGCCGGGCCTGCATTGCCGACTTACTTGACTTGCGCTTCCGTGTAGTAGCCGCTGCCGGTGACGAGCACCTGTTTCCAGTTCGCCTTGTCGACGGTGACCGGTTTCAGCAGGTAGGACGGCACGACTTTTACGCCGTTGTTATAGGTCTTGGTGTCGTTGACGGTCGGTACCTTGCCCGACATCATGGCGTCGACCATGTTCGCCGTCACCTTGGCCAGTTCGCGCGTGTCCTTGAACACGGTCGATGCCTGTTCGCCGCGGATGATCGATTTCACCGACGGGATTTCCGCATCCTGGCCCGTCACGACGGGGAAGGGCTGTTTCGGCGTACCGTAGCCGACGCCCTTGAGCGACGACAGGATGCCGATGCTCAAGCCGTCATATGGCGACAGCACCGCATCGACCCTGGCATTGCCGTAGTAGGCGCTGAGCAGGTTGTCCATGCGCGCTTGCGCCACGGCGCCATCCCAGCGCAGGGTGGCGACCTTTTCCATGCCCATCTGCTTCGAGCGCACCACCAGCTTGCCGCTGTCGATGTAGGGTTTCAGGACCGACAGCGCGCCGTTGTAGAAGAAGTGCGCATTGTTGTCGTCGGCCGAGCCGCCGAACAGCTCAATATTGAACGGGCCCTTGCCTTCCTTGAGTTTCAGCGCCGATTCGATATAGCCCGCTTGCAGCACGCCGACCTGGAAGTTGTCGAAGGTGGCGTAGTAATCGATGTTTTTCGTGCCGCGGATCAGACGGTCATACGAGATGACCTTGATGCCCTTGTCGGCCGCCTTTTGCAGTACGTTCGACAAGGTGGTGCCGTCGATGGCGGCAATCACCAGCACCTTGGCGCCTTTGGTGATCATGTTTTCCACCTGCGCCAGCTGGTTCGGGATATCGTCGTCGGCAAACTGCAAGTCCGTCTTGTAGCCGCGCTCCTTGAATACCTTCACCATGTTGTCGCCATCGGCGATCCAGCGCATGGACGACTTGGTCGGCATCGAGATACCGATCGCGCCCTTGTCGGCGGCACTAGCCACAGGCATTACGGCCATGCCGGAGATGGCCAGCGCCAGGCTCGCGGTCAGCATTTTCATTGTTGTTTTCATTTCAGGTCTCCACCGTCTTCGATAGTTGAATGTGCCAGGGCCGTCGTCCCAGTGGGCGGGCTCCGTGCGGATGGCCGATTGCAGGCCACGGCTGATACTAGTTTGTCCATCCATCCCTCACCAATCACTTTTTTCGCATTGCTGATATCCAAAACGGTATCAATGCACCAATTGATGCAATGCGCCATGGCGCCCCTTCCCGCCGTGTGGACAGGGCAGAAAAGGGAGCTCGGCGGCGGCTTTTTTTGGTGCGCTGCAATACCAATAATCATCATCCAATTTGGTGATTTTCGTAATTGCGGCGATACAGGGCGGCGCGCAGAATCGGTCCGGACTTGAAGACCAGCCATCCCGTCACGACCTTTTGAAAGCTTGCCATGCAGCCGATTTCCCCCGCCTCCCTGTTGCCCGCCGACCTGGCGCAGGCCCTTCTTATCGGCCGCATCTGGCGTGACGGACCCTGCGTCGTCGCCGTGCGCGGCGGCGAGGTGGTCGACATCACGCAGACGGTGGCGACGGTGGCCGAGCTGTTCGAACGCAGCGATGCGCTCGATATCGCCCGCCATGCGCCCGGTATTGCGCTCGGCCCCGTGCAGGCGCTGCTGGCGCAGGCGCTGGCCGCGCCGGCCGGCGAGCCGCTGCTGCTGGCGCCGTGCGACCTGCAGGCCGTCAAGGCCTGCGGCGTGACCTTCGCCGTCAGCCTGCTGGAACGGGTGATCGAAGAACAGGCGGGCGGCGATGCGGCACGCGCCGCGAGCTTGCGCGCCGCGCTGCAAACGACCCTGGGCAGCGATTTGTCGGCCCTGAAACCGGGTTCGGAGGCGGCGCAGCGCCTGAAACAGCAGCTGCAGCAGCGCGGCGCCTGGTCGCAATACATGGAAGTGGGTATCGGCCCCGATGCGGAAGTGTTTACCAAGGCGCAGCCGATGTCGTCGGTGGGCTGCGGCGCGCAGGTGGGCTTGCTGCCATCGTCAGCCTGGAACAACCCGGAGCCGGAGATCGTCCTGGCCGTCAACAGCCGCGGCGAGGTGCTGGGGGCGACCCTGGGCAACGACGTCAACCTGCGCGATATCGAAGGGCGCAGCGCCCTGTTGCTGGGCAAGGCCAAGGACAACAACGGCTCCTGCGCCATCGGCCCCTTCATCCGCCTGTTTGACGAACACTTCACGCTCGAGACCGTGCGCCAGGCCGAAGTGTCGCTGCTGATCGAAGGCGCGGACGACGGCTTTGTGCTCGAAGGCGCCAGCTTCATGCGCGAGATCAGCCGCGACCCGCTCGACCTGGTGCGCCAGACGGCGGGCCAGTACCACCAGTATCCGGACGGCTTCATGCTGTTCCTGGGCACCATGTTCTCGCCCGTGAAGGACCGCGGCGCGCAGGGCGGCGGTTTTACCCATCACCTGGGCGACCGCGTGACGATTGCCAGCCCGTCGCTGGGCGCGCTGGTCAACGACGTGCAGCGCTGCGATGCGATCCCTCCCTGGACGTTCGGCGTGCGCGCGCTGTATCAGAACCTGGCCAAACGCGGTTTGCTTTGATCCGATTTTTTTAAAAAGAGAGACACCATGCAGCATGCAATCTATCCTAGCCTGGCCGGCAAGCGCGTCGTCATCACGGGCGGTGGCACCGGCATCGGTGTGGCCATCGTCGAGGCGTTCGCGCGCCAGGGCGCCCACGTCACCTTTCTCGACATTGCCCACGAAGCGTCGCGCGCGCTGCAGGAAAAGCTGGCACACCTGCCGCAGCCGCCCGTTTTCCGCTATTGCGACCTGACGGACCTGGGGGCCCTGGCCGCCACCTTCGCCGAGATCAAAAACGCCAGCGGTGGTACCGATATCCTTGTCAACAACGCAGCCAATGACGACCGCCACCAGTTGCAGGACGTCACGCCCGCCTACTGGGACGAGCGCATCGCCGTCAACCTGCGGCATCAGTATTTCTGCGCCCAGGCAGTGGCGCCGGCCATGCGCGCCAAGGGCAGCGGCGTGATCCTCAACCTGGGATCGATTTCCTGGCACCTGGCGCAAGCGAACCTGTCGATCTACATGACGGCGAAAGCCGGCATCGAGGGTCTCACGCGTGGCCTGGCGCGCGACCTGGGCGTCGACGGCATCCGCGTCAACTGCATCATTCCCGGCGCCGTGCGCACGCCGCGCCAGGAGCGGCTGTGGCATACGCCGGAAGCGGAAGCATTGATCCTGCAGGGCCAATGCCTGCAGACGCGCGTGGAGCCGGAAGACGTGGCGGCGCTGGCGCTGTTCCTCGCGTCGGACAATGCGGCCAAGTGCACCGGACGCGAATACTATGTCGACGCCGGCTGGTACGGCGCATGAACATTCCAGCCCAACGCCCGTCGCGGCGCTTCCGCTCGCAGGACTGGTTCGACAATCCCGAGCACATCGACATGACGGCGCTGTACCTGGAGCGCTTCATGAACTACGGCATCACTGCCGAGGAACTGCGTTCAGGGCGGCCCATCATCGGCATTGCGCAAAGCGGCAGCGATATCAGTCCCTGCAACCGCATCCACCTGGACCTGGCCCAGCGCGTGCGCGACGGCATCCGCGATGCGGGCGGCATCCCGATGGAATTCCCGCTGCACCCGATCTTCGAGAACTGCCGCCGTCCCACGGCCGCGCTGGACCGCAACCTGGCGTATCTGGGCCTGGTGGAAATCCTGCATGGCTACCCGATCGACGCCGTGGTGCTGACCACGGGCTGCGACAAGACCACGCCGGCACAGCTGATGGCCGCCGCCACGGTGGACATTCCCGCCATCGTGCTGTCGGGCGGTCCCATGCTCGATGGCTGGATGGACGGCGAGCTGGTGGGTTCCGGCGCCGCCATCTGGAAGGGCCGCCGCCAGCTATCCGCCGGCTTGATCGACAACGACAAATTCCTGCAGATCGCCGCCGCCTCGGCACCGTCGGCCGGCCACTGCAACACCATGGGCACGGCATCGACCATGAATGCGCTGGCCGAGGTGCTGGGCATGTCGCTGACGGGCTGTTCGGCCATCCCCGCGCCATACCGCGAGCGGGGCCAGATCGCCTATGCCACGGGGCGCCGCATCGTCGAACTGGCGCATGACGACGTGCGCCCGTCGAGCATCCTCACGCGCGAGGCGTTCCTGGACGCCATCATCGTCAACGCGGCCATCGGCGGCTCCACCAACGCCCAGCCGCATTTGATGGCCATGGCGCGCCATGCGGGCGTGGAGTTGTATTCGAGCGACTGGATGGCGCACGGCTACGACGTGCCGCTGCTGTTGAACATGCAGCCGGCCGGGAAATACCTGGGCGAGCGCTTCCACCGCGCCGGCGGCGTGCCGGCCGTGATGTGGGAGCTGCAGCAGGCGGGCTTGCTGCACGCGGACCGGTTGACGGTCACGGGCCAGAGCATGGCGCTAAACCTGGCGGGGCGTGAAAGCGCGGATCGCGAGATGATCCGCCCGTTTGCCGCGCCGCTGAAGGAAAAGGCCGGTTTCATGGCCTTGCAGGGCAACCTGTTCGACTTCGCCATCATGAAGACCAGCGTGATCTCGCCCGCTTTCCGCGAGCGCTACCTGTCGCGTCCCGGCAGCGAAGGCGTGTTCGACGCGCGCGCCATCGTCTTTGACGGGTCAAATGACTACCACGCGCGCATCAACGATCCGGCTTTGGCGATTGACGACAGCTGCATGCTGGTCATGCGCGGCGCCGGCCCCGTGGGCTGGCCCGGTTCGGCCGAAGTGGTCAACATGCAGCCGCCCGACGCGCTGCTCAAGGCCGGCATCTTGAACCTGCCGACCCTGGGCGACGGGCGCCAGTCGGGCACCTCGGACAGCCCTTCGATCCTGAATGCGTCGCCGGAAAGCGCCGTGGGCGGCGGCCTGGCGCTGCTGCGCACGGGCGACATCATCCGCGTGGACTTGACCGCGGGCCGCTGCGACATGCTGGTCGACGCCTCTGAGCTGGCGCGCCGCGCCACAGAGCTGCCGCCGCCCGTCAACGACAGCGCCACGCCATGGCAGGAGCTCTACCGCGCTAGCGTGGGCCAGCTCGAAACGGGCGCCTGCATGGAGCTGGCGCTGAAATACCGCGCCGTGGGACAAACCCTGCCACGCCACAATCATTGATTTTTAAAGCAGCACCCGTAGTGAAAAAAACGTTGTTAATAAAATCCATAAGGAGACACACAATGAACAAGATCATCAGTGCAGCCATCATGACCGCCATGCTGGCATTGAGCAGCAGCGCCGCCCTGGCCGACGCGAAAAATCCGAAGATCGGCTTTTCCATCGACGATTTGCGCGTGGAACGCTGGACGCGTGACCGCGATTTCTTCATCGCCGCCGCCGAGAAGCAGGGCGCCAAGGTCTTCGTGCAGTCGGCCGACGCCAGCGAGCAGCGCCAGATTTCGCAAATCGAAAACCTGATCTCGCGCGGCGTGGACGTGCTGGTGATCGTGCCGTTCAACGCCACAGTCCTCAACAACACCGTCAAGGAAGCGAAAAAGGCCGGCATCAAGGTGCTGTCGTATGACCGCCTGATCCTGAATGCCGATATCGACGCATATATCTCGTTTGACAACGAGAAAGTGGGCGAGATGCAGGCCGAAGGCGTGACCAAGCTGCAGCCGAAGGGCAATTACTACCTGCTGGGCGGCTCGCCGACCGACAACAATGCCAAGATGCTGCGCGAAGGCCAGATGAAGGTACTCAAACCGTTCATCGACAAGGGCGACATCAAGATCGTCGGCCAGCAGTGGGTGAAGGACTGGAGCGCCACCGAAGCGCTGTCCATCGTGGAAAACGCGTTGACGGCCAACGGCAACAAGATCGACGCCATCGTCGCCTCGAACGACGGCACGGCCGGCGGCGCCATCCAGGCCCTGGCCGCGCAAAAACTCGCCGGCAAGGTGCCCGTCTCGGGCCAGGATGCCGACCTGGCGGCGGTGAAACGCGTGATCGCCGGCACGCAGTCGATGACCGTCTACAAGCCGTTGAAAACCATCGCTACGGAAGCGGCCAAGCTGGCCATCCAGCTGGCGCGCAATGAAAAGCCTGCCTACAACTCCAGCTATGACAACGGCCTGAAAAAAGTCAGCACGGTGCTGCTGAAACCAACACCGCTGACCAAGGCGAATGTGAACATTCTCGTCGACGACGGCTTCTATACCAAGGCGCAGCTGGGAAACTGATAACCCACGTCATTTTTTGCCCCAACGGCAGAATCTGGGGTCGGACCCTGAGGGTCCGACCCCGGCCTTTCGTCGTTGGGGTTGGAATACCAGCTACAACCAGTGTAGTTTTTGTAATCCGCAACGAGAGTGAGCATGCTTGACTATCTGCTTGAAATGAAGGGCATCGTCAAACAGTTTGGCGACGTCCGCGCGCTTGACGGCATCGACCTGCAGGTGCGGGCCGGCGAGTGCATCGGCTTGTGCGGCGAGAATGGCGCCGGCAAGTCGACCCTGATGAAGGTGCTGTCCGGCGTGTACCCGCACGGCACCTGGGATGGCGAGATCCTGTGGGAGGGCCAGCCCCTGCGCGCGCAATCGATCCGCGACACGGAAGACGCGGGCATCATCATCATCCACCAGGAACTGATGCTGGTGCCGCAGTTGTCCGTGGCCGAGAATATCTTCATGGGCCGCGAGCTCACCCTGCCGGGCGGGCGCATGCATTACGCCGCCATGTACAAGCGCGCCGACGAGCTGCTGCGCGAATTGAAAATTCCCGAACTGAACGTGGCGCTGCCGGTCATGAACTATGGCGGCGGCCACCAGCAACTGGTGGAAATCGCCAAGGCGCTCAACAAAAATGCGCGCTTGCTGATTCTCGACGAGCCGTCATCGTCGCTGACGGCGTCGGAAATCGCCGTGCTGCTCGATATCCTGCGCGCCCTGAAAGCCAAGGGCGTCACCTGCATCTACATTTCGCACAAGCTCGATGAAGTGGCGGCCATCTGCGACACCATCGTCGTCATCCGCGACGGCAAGCATATCGCCACCACGCCGATGGCGCAGATGAACGTCGAGCGCATCATCGCGCAGATGGTGGGCCGCGAAATGAGCCAGCTGTACCCGCAACGCGCGCGGCCGGCACCTATCGGCGAAGTGCTGTTCGAGGCGCGCCACGTCACCTGCATCGATGCCGACAACCCGCAGCGCAAGCGGGTCGACGATGTGTCATTCACCCTGCGCAAAGGCGAGATCCTCGGCATCGCCGGCCTGGTGGGGGCGGGGCGCACGGAGCTCGTCTCGGCTCTGTTCGGCGCCTACCAGGGGCCGTGCCAGGCCGAGGTGTGGCTCGATGGCCGCCGCATCGACACTGCGTCTCCACAAAAGGCCATCGCCATGGGCCTGGCCATGGTGCCGGAAGACCGCAAGCACCACGGCATCGTGCCGGACCTGGACGTGGGGCAGAACATCACCCTGGCCGTGCTGGAGCAATTCGCGCGCGCCACGCGCATCGATGGCGAGGCGGAACTGGCGGCCGTGCGCGGCGAGATCGCCCAGCTGGAACTCAAAACAGCCAGTGCGTCGCTGCCCATCACGAGCCTGTCGGGCGGCAACCAGCAAAAGGCCGTGCTGGCCAAAATGCTGCTGACGCGCCCGCGCGTGCTGATCCTCGACGAGCCCACGCGCGGCGTCGATGTGGGCGCCAAATATGAAATCTACAAATTGATGCTGGCGCTGGCCGACCGGGGCGTGGCCATCATCATGGTCTCGTCTGAACTGGCCGAAGTGCTGGGCGTGTCCGACCGCGTACTGGTGATGGGCGAAGGCCGGTTGCGCGGCGACTTTATCAACGATGGCCTGAGCCAGGAAACCGTGCTGGCGGCGGCGCTGGACCAGCGTCCGGCGCCCGCCACCAACACCGCAAACAAGGAACCCGCAGCATGAAACCGCACAGTATCAAACAGCTGTTCACCCAATACAAGATGCTGGCCCTCTTGATCGCCGTGGCGCTGATCTGGGCCTTCTTTTCGTGGAAGACGCAGGGCAGTTTCCTCACGCCGCGCAACCTGTCGAACCTGCTGCGCCAGATGTCCGTCACCGGCATCCTCGCCTGCGGCATGGTGCTGGTGATTATCGCCGGCGAGATCGACCTGTCGATCGGTTCCATGCTGGGACTGTTGGGCGGCATCGCCGCCGTGCTGGACGTGACGCAGCACTGGCCGCTGGCGCTGAACCTGGCGGCCGTACTCGGCTGCGGCCTGGTGATCGGCCTCTTGAACGGCTACCTGACGGCGTACCGGGGCATCCCGTCCTTCATCGTCGGCCTGGGCGGCATGCTCGCGTATCGCGGCGTCCTGCTGGGCATCACGGGCGGCATCACGATCGCACCCGTCTCCGAGCCGATGGTCTACCTGGGGCAGGGTTACTTGCCCGCGGCGCCCGGCATCGTGCTGGGCGTCGGCCTGTTCCTGCTGGCCGCCTTTTTGACCTGGCGCGCGCGCGCCAGCCGCGCGCAGCATGGCTTGCCGCAGACGGCGCCCTGGGCCGACGGCTTGCGCCTGGCCGTCATCGGCGCGGTGCTGTATGCCTTCGTGCAAACCCTGAACGGCTATGAAGGCATCCCGCTGCCCGTGCTGTTGCTGCTGGCCTTGCTGGGGTTGTTCAGCTATATCACCAGTCAGACCGTGTTCGGCCGCCGCATCTACGCCGTCGGCAGCAATATGGAGGCGACGCGTTTGTCCGGCATCAACGTGAAAGCCGTCAAGTTGTGGATCTTCGGCATCATGGGCCTGATGTGCGCGCTGGCTGGCCTGATCAACACGGGCCGCCTGGCGGCAGGGTCCCCATCGGCCGGCACCTTCAGCGAACTCGATGCGATTGCCGCCTGCTTCATCGGCGGCACCTCGATGCGCGGCGGCTCGGGCACCGTGTACGGCGCCCTGATCGGCGCGCTGGTCATGGCCAGCCTGGATAACGGCATGTCCATGCTGGACGTGGACACCTACTGGCAGATGATCGTGAAAGGCAGTATCCTCACCCTCGCCGTGTGGGTCGATGTCAGCACGCGAGCAGGGCGTCGTTAGCCGTGAAACGATCTGGCACGCGAGGAGACACCATGAAGATGCCGACCGCGCACCGGATCGCGCTGCTGTTTAACGGCAATAAAATCTACGACCGCGACATCATCGCGGGCATCGCAGCCTATCTGAACACCACGCGCGTGTCGTGGGACCTGTTCCTGGAAGAGGATTTTCGCTGCCGCCTGCCCGGCATCGAGCGCTGGCAGGGCGACGGCATCATCGCCGATTTCGACGATCCCGCCGTCTGCGCGGCGCTGGCGCACAGCCGCCTGCCCGTGGTGGCCGTGGGCGGATCGTATGCGCGCGCCGAGGATTACCCGGCCGGCATCCCGTACGTGGCGACCGATAATTTCAAGATCGTCAAGCTGGCCTATGAGCACCTGGTGGAAGCGGGCTTGACGCGCTTTGCCTGTTTCAGCCTGCCCGAGGCCGATGTCAACCGCTGGGCGCAGGAGCGCGAAACGGCGTTTTGCGCCTTGATGCAGCGCGACCATATGCGCGCCGACGTGTACCGGGGCGTCGCCACCAGCGCGCCCGCGTGGGACGAAGCGGTGGAGCAGCAGATCGCCTGGCTCAACAGCCTGGAAAAACCCGTCGGCATCATCGCCGTGAGCGACGCGCGCGCGCGCCAGCTGCTGCAAGCCTGCATGCATGCGGGCATCGCCGTGCCGGAGCAAGTCGCGCTGATCGGCATCGACAACGACCCGCTGGCGCGCATGCTCACGCGCATTCCATTGAGTTCCGTGATCCAGGGCACGGAGGAAATGGGCCGCACGGCGGCGCATTTGCTGCACCAGATGTTGAATGGTGCGCGCCTGTCCGGCACGCGCATCCTGGTGCCGCCGGCCGGCCTGAATGTGCTCGCGTCCACGCGCCACCAGCCCTTCCAGCATCCGCAGGTGATGCAGGCGCGCCACTTCATTCGCCAGTACGCGTGCCAGGGCATCAAGACGGAGCAGGTGGCCGATTACGTGGGCGTGTCGCGCTCCTCGCTCGAAGCGCACTTTCGCCAGGAACTGGGGCGCAGCGTGCACGATGAAATCCTGCATTTCAAGCTCGATGCGGCCAAGACCCTGCTGGCGCGCGGGCCGGGGCAGGTGGCCGAGGTGGCCGTGCGTTGCGGCTTTACCACGGTGCAGTACATGCACGCCGTCTTCAAGCGCGAACTCGGTTGCACGCCGCGCGAATTCCAGCAGCGCAGCCAGCCCCCGCCATGACGATTTTTACCTTGCACAATGCGCGCGGCATGCGCGTGGCCATCGACGCGCACGATGCCAGCGTGCGGGCCTGGTGGGCACCCGACCGCTATGGCCGCCTGGCCGATGTGCTGGGCGCGGCGCCCCCTGCGGCGCGTGCGCCCACGGGCTGGCAGTGCGCGCCGCCGGACGACGGCCACCTGCTGCTGCACCTGACACAAGACGGCCTGACGGTGCGCCTGGCCTACCGGCTCGACGACGATGGCAGCCTGCACCTCGACTGCGCCGCCACGGCCGATGCGGTTTCCCGTTTTGCGCTTGCCGCGCCGCGCTTCAATCTGCAGGGTCATCATGCCGCCGTGGGCGACCATGTGCTGCGCCTGGCCGCCGATCACTACTCGCTTGGCGGCTGCGCGGACGGCTCTCCGCTCGATGTGGCGGGCAGCGCCTTGGACTTTCGCCAGCCGGCGCCGCTCGCATCGCGCCTGGCCTGGCCGGCGCTGGCGCATCTAACTGGGTTCCGGCATGACTTTTACTGGACGGGCTGCGGCCAGCTGCGCGAAGCAGCACGGGTTGCCGACCCCGCGTCGGGTCGGGTCTTGCGTTTTTCCAGTAGCCAGGACAGCTGCCATCTGTCTTCCGATGGACGCTGTTTTTCCCTGCTGGCGCGGGGCGTGCAATTGCAGCCGGGACAGGTGATGCGCTTCACGCTCGCCTACCGTTTGGGCGTGCAGGATCTCGACGCGTTTGACATATCCGAACCGGTATCAATGATGTCAAATAAGTGATTGGTCAGATATGCGGGGCAGTTCTACCATGGGGTAGTTTTTCCCTCATCTATTTTTGTCCTGACCGACGCTGCGAACCTGCCCATGAACATACTCACCATCGATGCCGGCACCACCAATACGCGTACCTTGCTGTGGCGCGCAGGCGCTGTCGTCGCCCAGGCGCAGCTGGAAACGGGCGTGCGCAATACCGCCATCGATGGCCATAACGGCGCGCTGAAACAGGCGCTGCGCGACACCATCGCCAGCGTGCTGGCCAGCGCCGGCATCGCGCCGTGCGAGGTGGACCTGGCGCTGGCCTCGGGCATGATCAGCTCGCCCATGGGCGTGCAGGAAGTGCCACATTTGCCGGCGCCCGCCGGCCTGGCCCAGCTGGCGCAAGGCATGCAGACGGTGGACTTGCCCGACGTGCTGGCGCAGCCCCTGTGGCTGATCCCGGGCGTGCGCAACCAGCATGGCGCCGTCGGCCTGCATAACGTCGAGGCGATGGACATGATGCGCGGCGAAGAGACGGAAGTCGTCGCGCTGCTCGAGCGCTTGCAGTTGCGCGGCGCGGCGACCCTGATCATGCCCGGTTCGCATACCAAATTGATCAGCGTGGACGAGCAGCGCCGCATCCTCGGCTGCAGCACCACCATCGCGGGCGAGTTGCTGCAGGCGATCACGCAGCACACCCTGATCAAGCAATCGGTCGATGGCGGTTTTGCCCAGACCCTGGTGCCGAAAATGCTGCTGGCCGGCGCGGCCGCGGCGCAAAAAACGGGGCTGGCGCGCGCCTGCTTCAGCGTGCGCACGCTGGGCCAGTTCAGCGCCGTCGAATGCAATGAACGGGCCAATTTCCTGATGGGGGCTGTCCTCAGCGGCGACCTGCTGGCGCTGCGCAACAGCACCGCCATCCAGATGCGGCCCGATACGCCGCTCGTCATTACCGGCAAACCCATGCTGCGCCAGGCGCTCGGCTTGCTGATCGAAGAACACGGATTTTTTTATGGCAAGCGCATCATCGTCGACGACCAGCAGCAGGCAAATCTGGCCGGTCACGGTGCGCTGCTGATCGCCGCCGCGCGCGGCTTGATTTCCCCGCAGGAGACGGTATGAGTGACAACAAGAACAAGCGTCCCTTGCGTTCGCAGTCGTGGTTTGGCGGCGACGACAAGGACAGTTTTATTCACCGCAGCTGGATGAAGAACCAAGGTTATCCCGGCGACGCTTTCGATGGCCGTCCCGTCATCGGCATCTGCAATACCTGGTCCGAACTGACGCCCTGCAATGGCCATTTCCGCGACCTGGCCGAGATGGTCAAGCGCGGCGTGCTCGAAGCGGGCGGTTTTCCCGTCGAATTTCCCGTGATGTCGCTGGGCGAGACGAATCTGCGCCCGACAGCCATGCTGTTTCGTAACCTGGCCAGCATGGATGTGGAAGAATCGATCCGCGCCAACCCGATCGACGGCGTGGTGCTGCTGACGGGCTGCGACAAGACCACCCCGGCCCTGCTGATGGGCGCGGCCAGCGTGGACTTGCCCACCATCGTGCTGTCGGGCGGCCCCATGTTGAACGGCAACTATCGAGGCAAACCGATCGGCTCGGGCACGGACGTGTGGAAGTTTTCCGAAGACGTGCGCGCCGGACGCATGACCTCAAACGAATTCAAGCAGGCCGAAGCGTGCATGTCGCGCTCCGCCGGCCACTGCATGACCATGGGCACGGCATCCACCATGGCCAGCATGGTCGAGGCGCTGGGCGTGACCCTGCCCGGCAACGCGGCCATTCCCGCCGTCGATGCGCGCCGCAAGCTGCAGGCGCAGCTGACTGGCCGGCGCATCGTCGACATGGTGCATGAAGACCTGAAACTGTCGCAGATCCTCACGCGCGACGCGTTTGAAAACGCCATCATGGTCAACGGCGCCATCGGCGGCTCGACGAATGCCGTGATCCATCTGCTGGCCATTGCCGGGCGCATCGGCGTGGACATGCGCCTGGCCGACTGGGACCGCCTGGGCCGCGACATTCCCTGCCTGCTCAACCTGATGCCGTCGGGCCAGTACCTGATGGAGGATTTTTACTATGCGGGCGGCCTGCCCGTGATCATTCGCGACTTGCTGGGCACATTGCATGGCGAGGCGCTCACCGTCACGGGCGCCAGCATGGCCGTCAACGTGGCCGAGGCGGAAAATTTCAATCCCGAGGTGATCACGCCGCTGGCGCAGCCATTCAAGGACGAGGGCGGCATCGCTGTCCTGCACGGCAACCTGGCCCCGCGCGGCGCCGTCATCAAGCCTTCGGCCGCTTCGCCGGAGCTGATGCAGCACCGTGGCCGCGCCGTCGTCTTCAACAGCATCGAGCACTATAAAAAGCGCGTCGACGATCCCGCGCTCGATATCGATGCCAGCTGCGTGATGGTGCTGCAAAATTGCGGCCCGCAGGGCTATCCGGGCATGGCGGAAGTGGGCAATATGGGGCTGCCAAAAAAACTGCTGGAGCAGGGCGTGCGCGACATGGTGCGCATCTCGGACGCGCGCATGAGCGGCACGGCCTACGGCACGGTGGTGCTGCACGTGGCGCCGGAAGCGGCCGTGGGCGGGCCGCTGGCGCTGGTGCGCGATGGTGACATGATTGAACTCGACGTGGCGGGACGCCGTTTGCACCTGGATGTCGACGAGGCCGAACTGGCGCGCCGGCGCGCAGAGTGGCGCGCTCCCGAGCCGGCCATGAAGGGCGGCTACCAGTCCATGTACATCAAGCACGTGACGCAGGCCGATGAAGGCGCGGACCTGGACTTCCTCGTCGGTTGCCGTGGCTCGGCCGTACCACGCGAATCTCACTGAAAGAAGGAACAGACATGGGGACACGGGCCCAATTACTGGTCGATGCGCAGAATTTCCTGGGCGAAGGCGTGCGCTGGTGCGAACGCAGCGGCCGCGTTTTCTGGACGAATATCGAAGGCTGCCAGCTGCATGCGCTGGTGCTGGCCACGGGCGAACGCCAGAGCTGGGCCATGCCCGAGCGCCTGGCGTGTTTCGCGCTGACGCACAGCGACGAGGTGCTGCTGCTGGGACTGGCCTCGCGCCTGGCGTGGTTTGACGCGCGCAGCGGGGCCGTCACGCCCTTGCACACGGTGGAGGGGGACTTGCCCATGACGCGCCTGAACGATGGCCGCTGCGACCGCCAGGGACGCTTTGTCTTCGGCACGCTCGATGAACGCCCCTGCCGTGATGCGATCGCCAGCTTTTACCGCCTCAACCTGGACTTGAGCCTGGAGCGCTTGCCGCTGCCGCCCATCGCCATCTCGAACAGCATCTGCTTCAGCGTCGATGGCACGGCCATGTATTTTTGCGATTCGATGAAGAAGGCGATCTACCGCTGGGACGATTACCTGGGGGGCGACGCCAGCCGGGTGCGCGTGTTTGCCGTGCTCGATCCCGGCCCCGGCGCGGCCGACGGCGCGACCATCGATGCGCACGACCACTTGTGGAGCGCGCAATGGGGCGCGGGACGCGTATTGCGCTTCGCGCCGGACGGCAGCGTCGAGCGCGCGATCACCTTGCCCGTCTCGCAACCCAGCTGCGTGAGCCTGGGCGGCCCGCACTACGACGAATTGTTCGTCACCACCGCTCAGGAGAGTTTGACGCCGGCCCAGCTGGCGGGCGAACCGCTGGCCGGGGGATTGTTTCATGCGCGCCAAGTGGACGTGCGCGGTTTGCCGGAAGTGCGCTTTGGCGCCCTGCCGGCCTGACAGGAGAAGGCATATGCAAAAACATACGATTTTCGAAGGTATCCTGGAACGGGGCATGGTCGGCATCGTGCGCGCCGGCTCGCCCGATGCGGCCGTGCAGATTGCCGAGGCATGCATCGCCGGCGGCATCACGGCGCTGGAAGTGGCGTTCACCACGCCCGATACCCTGGGCGTGCTGCGTACCCTGCGCGAACGCCATGGTCATGAGGTGCTGCTGGGCGCGGGCACGGTGCTCGATACGGAGACGGCGCGCGCCGCCATCCTGGCCGGCGCGCAGTTCATCATCTCGCCCGGCGTGAACGTGGAAACCATCACGCTGTGCCAGCGCTACCAGGTGCTGGCCATGCCGGGTGCGATGACGCCGACGGAAATCGTCACGGCCCTGCAGGCGGGCGCCGACATCGTCAAGGTCTTCCCCGCCGAAATGTTCGGCCCCGCCTACATCAAGGCCCTGCGTGCACCGTTGCCGCAAGCGCCGTTGATGCCGACGGGCGGCGTGACGGTGGAAAACCTGCATGCATGGTTTGCCAGCGGCGCCGTGGCCGTGGGTATCGGCGGCAGCCTGAGTGGCCCGGGCGCCACGGGAGATTACGCTGCCGTGACGGCGCGTGCGCAAGCTTTCGTGGCGCAGATGGCGCTCATACGCACGGCTAAGTCTTCTGGCTAGCTCCCGGCGGGATGGGAATCTGCTACGCTAGGCGGGCAATGTCGCACGCCCAACTACAGAAACCATGTCCAACATCGCCCGCATCCTGCAAGACAGCCGCATCATCGCCATCGTCGGCATGTCCGACAAGCCCGAACGCGCCAGCCACGAAGTGGCCGATTACCTGCTGCAGCATGGCTACCGCGTGTTGCCCGTCAATCCGGCCCTCGCCGGTAAGGAAGTGCTGGGCCAGCGCGCCTATGCCAACCTGATGGAGGCTGCGGCGGCTGTGGCGCCGGCGCGCATCGACATCGTCGATTGCTTCCGCAAGTCCGAGGATATCCTGCCCATCGCCGAAGAAGCCATCGCCGTCAAGGCAGGCTGTTTGTGGCTGCAGCTCGATATCATCAACGAGCAGGCGGCGCAACTGGCACGGGCGGCTGGCCTGGACGTGGTGATGGACCACTGCACAAAAATTGAGCACCGCAAGCTGGCGGTGGCGGCATGAAGGCGCGCACGCAATTTCGCGCCGGCCAGGGCTTCGAGCTGAACGAGGAATTCGCCGGCAAGCGCTTGCTGGGCGCCGCCACCAAGGCGGCCAACAAGAAGCTGACGCCAGCCCAGTGCAAGGCCCTGGACCGCGAGGAAACCGTGGCGCTGACGGCGCAGATCGCCGAGTGCCAGAGCATGCTGTATGCGCAGCACAAGAAAAAAGTGCTGCTGGTGCTGCAGGGCATGGATACCTCGGGCAAGGACGGCACGGTCAAGGCCATCTTCAGCAACATCAATCCGATGGGCATCCGCGCCGTGGCGTTCAAGGGCCCCACCGATATCGAACTGGCGCACGATTACCTGTGGCGCGTGCACCAGCACGTGCCCGTCAAGGGCGAGATCGCCATCTTCAACCGCAGCCATTACGAAGATGTGCTGATCACGCGGGTGCAGGACATGATCGACAAGGCCGAGTGTCAGCGCCGCTACGCGCAGATCCGCGATTTCGAGCGCATGCTGAGCGAAACGGGCACCGTCATCCTGAAAGTCTTCCTGCATATTTCGAAGGATGAGCAACGGGGACGGCTGCAGGAGCGGCTTGACGATCCCGACCGCCAGTGGAAGTTCGACCCCAACGATATCGCCCAGCGCAAGAAGTGGGGTGGCTATCAGCGCGCCTATGAAACGGCGATCCGCGAGACCGATGCCGATCACGCGCCGTGGTACGTGGTGCCATCGAACTCCAAGACGCAGCGCAACCTGGTGGTCGCCTCGCTGCTGCTGGAAACGCTGCAGGGCATGAAGCTGGAATACCCGGCGCCGGACCCGAAACTGTCGTCTTTCAAGGTCGAGTAGAGGCGAGGGCAGTTCAGCGCTGCGCCTGCGGAATCGGCCGCGCTGTGGCATAGTATCCCTCGTCGATAATTCAAACCAGACCGGAGATCCATATGCTGCAGTTGAAAGATCCTACCTTGTTGCGTCACCAGGCTTACGTGAATGGAGCCTGGGTGGATGCCGATGGTGGCCAGACGATTAATGTGAGCAATCCCGCCACCGGCGAGCATATCGGCACGGTGCCCCTGATGGGCGCAGCCGAGACGCGCCGCGCCATCGAGGCGGCCAATGCCGCCTGGCCTGCCTGGCGCAAGAAGACGGCCAAGGAACGCGCGGCCGTGCTGCGCCGCTGGCATGACCTGATCCTGGAAAACGCCGACGACCTGGCGCTGATCATGACCACCGAGCAGGGCAAGCCCCTGCCGGAAGCGAAGGGCGAAGTGCAGTTCGGTGCCTCGTTCATCGAGTGGTTTGCCGAAGAAGGCAAGCGCGTCGCTGGCGACACCCTGCAATCGCCGTGGCCGGACCGCCGCCTGGTCATCACCAAGGAACCGATCGGCGTGTGCGCCGCCATCACGCCGTGGAACTTCCCCGCCGCCATGATCACGCGCAAAGTCGGCCCGGCCCTGGCCGCCGGCTGCCCGATGGTCCTGAAGCCTGCCGAAGCCACCCCGTTTTCCGCGCTGGCGCTGGCCGTGCTGGCCGAGCGCGCGGGCGTGCCTGCGGGCGTGTTCAGCATCGTTACGGGTGCGCCGAAAGACATCGGCGGCGAAATGACCTCGAACCCCATCGTGCGCAAGCTGACGTTTACGGGCTCGACCCAGGTGGGCCGCTTGCTGGCCGAGCAATGCGCGCCAACGATCAAGAAACTCTCGCTGGAACTGGGCGGCAATGCGCCCTTCATCGTCTTCGACGACGCCGACTTGGATGCGGCCGTGGAAGGCGCCATCGCCTCGAAATACCGCAACGCGGGCCAGACCTGCGTCTGCGCCAACCGCCTGTACGTGCAGGACAGCGTGTATGACGCGTTTGCCGAAAAACTGGTGGCCGCCGTGGCCAAGCTGAAGGTGGGCAATGGCATCGAGGCGGGCGTGACGCAAGGCCCGCTGATCGACGCCAAGGCTGTGGCCAAGGTGGAAGAGCACGTGGCCGATGCATTGGCCAAGGGCGGCCGCCTGCTGGCCGGCGGCAAGCGCCATGCGCTGGGCAATGGCTTCTTCGAGCCGACCATCATCGCCGACGTGACGAACGACATGCGCGTGGCCACCGAAGAAACCTTCGGCCCGCTGGCGCCGCTGTTCCGCTTCAAGACCGACGATGAAGTCATCGCCCTGGCCAACAACACGGAATTCGGCCTGGCCGCCTACTTCTATTCGCGCGACATCGGCCGCATCTGGCGCGTGGCAGAAGGCCTGGAAACGGGCATGGTTGGCGTCAACACGGGCCTGATCTCGAACGAGATCGCGCCCTTCGGCGGCGTCAAGCAATCGGGCCTGGGCCGTGAAGGGTCGACCTACGGTATCGAGGACTACCTTGTCATCAAATACATCTGCATGGGCGGTATCTAAGGCCGCTTAACGTGAGCCGCGGCGCGATCTAGGATGCTTGATTAAATCTACTGCGCGGCGCGCTTTCCGGCCTGCGATGCTCGCTGTACTAAAGTACAGCTGCGCTTCTTAGCCAGAAATCGTTGCCGCTCGCTACGATTTTCTCAAGCATCCGTGACGTCTGTTATCGACGGCTGTTGCGAGCCGATCCTAACCTGTCCAGCATGCCCTTGACCGCTTGCATCTGCGTGCCGCTCTTGCGGTAAAAATCCGGGTCGATCGGGTTGATGCTGGTGTAGCCCCAGAAATCCCAGCAGCCTTTCGGGTTGTACGGGTAGACGGGGCTCGGTTCGGCCTGCGGATACAGCACAATGATCTTGTTGGCGTCCGCCACCTGGTTGTAGCCGGTGCTGGTATAGAAGCGGTCGCCGATCGCCTGCGTCGTTTGCAGGCAGCCGTGGAACACCACGTGCACGCGGCAGCTCTCGCTGTCGCAGGCTTTCGGGATGTAGGCGTAGCCCGTATTGTTCATGCTGGAGTACGCGTTCTGGATGAAGCTGCGCTGGTTGAAGGCGATCAGCTTGCCCGTCAGGGTGGTCGACGACGGTTGCAGGTCCGGGTACAGGTGCTGCAGGATGTCGCGCGCCTGCACGAAGTCGCAGTCATTGATGAAGGGCGAGTCCGTCACGGCGCACGGCTTGTCCTGATTGTTGTCTGTGATGATGGCATGGCCCGCACCGACCGTATCGACGAAGCGGATCTGCGCCGCCGGCGTGCCTGCCAGTTGATAGAATTTTCCCACCTGTTCCACCACCGGCCGCGTCACGGTCTGGTCTTTCGTTCCGCTGAACAGATACACGCGCTGGCGTTTCAGGTTGGCCGTGTCGTCGATGAGACGGGCGCGTGCAAAATCGTTCGCTGCGCGCAGCAATTCGCTCGCCACGGGCGGCGCCACCTGTGCGCTGCCCGGATTCATGCATGTGGTCAGGGCATTCGTCAGGTAGGGAATGTAGGGAAAGCGGCCCGGCTGGCCCGAACAGAAATATGGACCGCCGGCGATGATGCCGGCGCCGGCCACCGTGGCCGAGTAGGCGACGGCAAATTGCGCCGCCATGAAGCCGCCCGAGGACAGACCCGATACGGTGGTCTGGCTCAGGTCGGCCTGGTAGGCGGGCAGGGCGGCGGCATCCTTGCTCGCGGCGGGCTTGACGGCTTTGGCCGCCGTGGCGGCGTGCGCGCTTGCTGGCGCCAGGACGAGCAGGCTGGCGGCCAGCAGGGTGGTGGTTAGTGTGGTCAGGTGCGCGGTCAGGTGCGGGAAGGGCATGGTGGCTCCACAAGGCAAGGGCAGGAAGGCCGAGCATAGGTAAAAAAACTGTGCGTTGGGCAAGTACTGCACGGTCGTTGATGTCGCTCAAGCTATCGCTGTTGTTGTGGCCCTCATGCGCGTGGGCGGCGTTTGGCATAGAATGGTTTTTTTCCGTTCAACCATGGTGCCCTTCATGTCCAAGACCCTTGCCCAGCTGTTTGCGCTGACCACCCTTGCCGCCGGCGCCAGCCTGGCCATGCCGGCCCATGCCGCCGACACCGCGCCAGCTGCCGCCGCGCCAGCGGCCTGTCCCGCCATCCTCAAGCAGACCTTCAACCGTTTGCAGGATGAGGCACCGCAAAACCTGTGCCAGTACGCGGGCAAGGTCGTGCTGGTGGTCAATACGGCCAGTTATTGTGGTTTTACCAACCAGTATGAAGGGCTCGAAGCGCTGTACGCCAAGTACGGCAGCAAGGGCCTGGTGGTGCTGGGTTTCCCGTCGAACGATTTCGGCAAGCAGGAGCCGGGCAACAGCAAGGAAATCGCCGATTTCTGCTACAACACCTATGGCGTGAAGTTCCCCATGTTTTCGAAGTCCGTCGTCTCCGGCCCCGCGCCCAACCCGCTGTACGTGGACCTGATCAAGCAGACGGGCAAGACGCCGGCCTGGAATTTCCATAAATACCTGATCGACCGCCACGGTAAAGTGGTGGAAAGCTTCCCCAGCAAGGTGACGCCGGACGACAAGAAACTCGTTGGCGCGGTGGAAAAAGCGCTGGCGCTGTAAGTTGCCGACACACAAGCAGGCTTGATCGCCTGCTTTTTTTAATGCCGCGCTTGTCGTATTGCCATCGTTGTCCTAAGCTGGTTGTTCGCGTTTGTCACAACAGAGGAGAACATCATGGCGTATGTCGATGGATTTGTGGTGCCCGTACCGAAAGCCAAGCTCGATGCTTACCTGGCCATGTCGCGTAGTTGCGGCGCCGTCTGGCGCGAATATGGCGCGCTGGAATTTCGCGAATGCGTGGGCGACGATGTCAAGCCGGGCAAGCTGACCTCGTTCCCGCAGGCGGTGGACTTGCAGGATGGCGAAGTGGTGGTGTTTTCCTGGATTGTGTATGAGTCGCGCGCCAAGCGCGATGAAATCAACGACAAGGTCATGAAAGACCCGCGCCTGGCCGAGATGATGGATCCGGCCAAGCTGCCGTTCGATGGCAAGCGGATGATATACGGCGGCTATGAAATGCGGATAGATGCTTAAAGGATAAGCTTGGCTGCCAACGCCCCGCGCAGCGCATTGCACACGACGATGGCTTCCGCTTGCGCCAGCATGGGACGCGTGATGACGGTTTCCCGCGCATCCCAGACGGGGTCGGCCAGCATGGCGGCGCGCTGCACGCCGGGCAGCAAGCCGCAGGACAGCGGTGGCGTGTGCCAGCGGCCATCGAGCCGGACGAAGACGTTGCTGCGTCCACCCTCTGTCAGCTCACCCCGCTCGTTAAAGAACAGCATGTCGAAGCCGCCTTGCGCCTCGGCCGCGCGCCAGGCCGCGTCGTAGCGCGCACGCACGCTGCTCTTGTGGCGCAGGAACAGGTCGTCGGCAGTCGTGGCGTCGGGCGCGAGCAGGATGTTGACTGTCTCCGGCAAGGCGCTGAGGGCACCGCTTTGCACTGTGAACTGGCCATCCTGGCGCAGCGCCAGGCGCAGGCGGAAGGGGATATCGTCGGCGCGCGCCGCGCAGGCCGCTAGCAGTGCGGCGCGGGCAGCGTCCGCATCCCAGGCAAAATTAAAATAGGTGCAGGAGGCGGCCAGGCGCGCCAGGTGGCGCTCCTGCTGGCGGCAGCCGTCGGCGCGGCTGGCGTGCAGGGTTTCGAACAGTTCGAAGTCGTTCGTGAGGCCCGTGAGGAAGCGGGCCTTGAGCTGGCATTCCGCAAATTCCTCGTGCGGGTCGCTGTCGAGCACGATGCCGGCGCCCACGCCCATTTCGCCGCGCCGCAGGCCGCCAGGGCCAGCCGCTTGCAGGGCCAAGGTGCGGATCGGTACGGACATGCAGAAGTCGCCCACGGCGTGAGCGGCGCCAGCGTTTGGTGGATCGAACCAGCCGATGGCGCCCGTATAGATGCCGCGTGGTGCGGGTTCCAGTTCGGCGATGATTTCCATGGTGCGCCGTTTCGGCGCGCCCGTGATCGAGCCGCACGGATACAAGGCCTGGAAGATATCAAACAGGCTGGCATCTTCGCGCAAGCGCGCCTGCACGGTGGAGGTCATTTGCAGCACGCTGCTGTAGCGCGTCACCTGGAACAGGGCCGGTACCTTGACCGAGCCCGTGACGGCGATGCGGCCGATGTCGTTGCGCAGCAGGTCGACGATCATCAGGTTTTCCGCGCGGTTTTTCGGATCATGGGCCAGGGCGGCGGCGCGGCGCACGTTTTCTTCCATTTGCTCAGGTGGGGCAGCCGGCGCCGTGCCTTTCATGGGACGCGCCATCAATTCGCCTTGCGCATGGCGCACGAATAGTTCCGGTGACAGCGACAGCAGGGCGCGGCCATCGGGCAGCATCACCAGCGCGCCATACGGCACGGGCTGGCGCGCGCGCAGCCGCGCATACAGGGCCAGGGGCGAACCGAAGGCGTCGAAGCGCAAACGATACGTGTAGTTGACCTGGTAGGTGTCGCCGGCCACGATGTAGTCGTGGATGCGCTGCAGCGCTTGCGTAAATTGCGCCTGGTCGACATTCGCGTGGATAGCGGCCACGCCGGCCGGCGCATCGTTTGCGGGGACGCGCTCGGCCAGCCACTGCTGCACCTCTTCCTGCGACAGCTGCGTGCAATGCTCAAAGACGAGCACTTGCGCCAGCGGCGGCGCATCGATGCCTGCCGGGTGCGGCGGCATGGCCAGCAAGTGCGCGCCCAGCTCGTAGCTGCATACGCTGACGGCGTACTGGCCGCGTTTTAAGGCCGCTTGCAGCCCTTCGAGCAGGGCTGGCCAGCCGTCACCCTCGGTGCACTGCAAGACCGCCGCCAGGCCCGTGTACAGGCGTGAACCGGCGCCGGGTGTGCTGGCGTCGTCGAGCAGGGCGAAACAGTCGGTGTGCATGGGGACAGCTGCGGCGATGACTTACCCCAGCAGCATGGCGATTTGCAGCGCCGCTTCCTGGGAAGGATTGATCTTGAAGCCGCTCTTGGCGTAGCGGTGCCAGCGTCCGATGACGAAGCTGACGAGCAGGGTGGCGCGCGCCGCCACTTCGCTTTCCTTGCCATGGCCTTCGGCGGCGGCCACGCGCAAGGCCTGCTTGAGCGCCAGTTCCACGCGGTCGTAGAACTGGTTCATGCGCACTTGCAGGCGCTCGTCCTCATTTACCAGCGCATCGCCGATCAGCACGCGCGTCATGCCCGGATTGCTGATGGCGAAATTGAGCAGCATGCCGACGATGTCGCGCGTCTGCGTCATGCCGTCGCTGTGCTTTTCCGCGATCTGGTTGATCAGGCCGAAAACGCTCGACTCGATGAATTCGATCAGTCCTTCGAACATTTGCGCCTTGCTGGCGAAATGGCGGTACAGGGCCGCTTCCGACACGGCCAGTCTGGCCGCCAGTGCGGCAGTGGTGATCTTTTCGCCTTTCGGCTGCTCCAGCATTGCGGCGAGGGCCTGAAGAATTTGTAGCCTGCGTTGGCCCGGCGGTGTGCTTGCCATATTTTCTCTTGTCGTTAAAAAAAATGCTGCCTTGATGGGGCGTTCCGTCACCGCCGCTAGCGGTGCGGCTTCCGGCGTCAACCGGAAGCCCAGGAGTCCCCTTCAGCGCAGACGGTGAAGGCGGCGTGCCAAATGCCGGACAGATTTTACTTTGACATCGACGTAAGCGGGGCGATTTAACGCTCTGGGCAGCTTTGCCACGCCGATCGGATCGGCCATTTTCAGGTATTGCGTGACCCAGGCCGTGCGCAAGCCCAGTCTTTTTGCGCCCTTCAGGTTGGCCAGGGTGTCTTCCACCAGGATGCAGCGGCCAGGGCGGATCTGGTGCTTGCGCATCAGTTTGCGCAGCATCAGGGTCGATGGCTTGGGCCGCAGCTGGCGGTGCACGTGCATCGCCTCGATGGCGATATGCTGCGTAAAGTGCCGCTGCAGGCCCAGATGGCGCATCACGTCGCTTGAGTAGCGCAGCGGCGCGTTGGTGAGTAAAATTTTACGGCCAGGCAGGCGTTTGAGTAAAGCCCCCAGCCCCCGCTCAGCGCGTATCATGGCGCGCAAATCGTCGAACGCGTGCGTCTCGTGGAGGAAGTGCGCTGCCTGCACCTGATGGTGCTTGACCATGCCCAGCAAGGTGGCGCCATAGCGGCGCCAGTAGGCCGCGCGCGCCGCATTGACGATGGCGTCGTCGGCCGGCGTGACACCATCGCCCAGCACGCGGGCAATATACGTGTTCATATTGGCCGTGATGGTGGGGAAGATGGCGTGCGAGGCATTGTGCAGCGTGTTGTCGAGGTCAAACAGCCAAACCGGCGACGAGCGGATAAGATGGGACACAGGCACAGGAGTCTTTGCTAGCGAGAGAAGATGAAAAATTCAACAATCAGGAAAACCATGCGACGCCAGATTATAGTGATGTTTTGCGGATTATTCTTGCTGCCGTTGCCGGCGGCCTTCGCCGAAGTGCCGCCCGTGGCGCAAAACCGGGGCGCCCTGTTCAGGGTGCAGGACGCCGGCCACACCCTGTATTTGTTCGGCACCATTCACGTCGGCGCCCCTGATTTTTATCCGCTCGAGCCGACGGTGACGCAGGCATTGGAAGGCGCAGGGGCGCTGGCGCTGGAGATCGATCCGGGCGCCGATCCGCGCGCCGCCCTGGGCGCCGTGCTGAAATACGGCATGGAGGCACCGGGCAGCCAAGTACCGGCCGACTGCCGCCAGACCCTGGCGCCGCGTCTGGCGCCGTTGTTGCAAAAATACGGTATAGCGCCCGAAGCGGTGGCGCCGATGAAACCGTGGATGCTGGCCAGCATGCTGGCCATCGGCGAGTTTTCCACACTCGGCTACCGCTCCGACCTGGCGGTCGACAATTATCTGTCGCAGCAGGCCAAGGCGCGCAAGATCCCCGTGCTGGAACTCGAATCGATGGAGGGCCAGCTGGCGCTGTTTGGCGCCATGTCGCCGGTCGACCAGTGCCGCTTCCTGGAAGACGGCGTGGCCTCGATCGAGGACCAGGAACAAAGCCAGGAAGCGCGCGAGATCGCCAACGCCTGGCGCACGGCCGACGCCGCCGCCTTCGACAAGCTGGCCGCCAAAGCCGCAACAGACCCGTCGTTTTCCGCGCAGTTCGTGCAAAAGGTGTTGTTAGATGGCCGCAACCCGGCCCTGGCCGATGGCATCGCGCAACTGCTGGCGCGCGAAAAGCACAGCCTGGCCGCCATCGGCGTGCTGCATCTGGTCGGAACGAAAAGCGTGCCGGATTTGTTGCGTCAGAAGGGTTTAAAGGTCGAGCGGGTATATTGAAACGCGGAGTAGATGCGGGCTAGAAGACAGCAGAGCAGATGGAAAAATGTTCAGGGCAAGGCGTCCTGACGAAGACAGTACGAATGTACGGCGAGGAAGGACAACGCCGCCATGGACAGTTTTTCAGCTGCGGGGAAAGGATACTGGTGCCCTTGACGTGGATCGAACACGTGGCCTCTCCCTTACCAAGGGAGTGCTCTACCACTGAGCTACAAGGGCATAAAAAATCGGCGCTGGGTGAATTGCGCCGAATTATTTTTTAGTGCGAACGGATCATAGTACCAAAAGCTTGCTCGGTCAACACTTCCAGCAATAATGAGTGTTCGATGCGGCCATCGATGATGTGCACCGTGTTCACGCCGGACTTGGCGGCGTCGAGCGCGGACGAGATCTTCGGCAGCATGCCGCCCGAGATGGTGCCATCGGCGAACATCTCGTCGATTTCGCGCGCGGACAGGTCGGTCACCAGGTTGCCCTGCTTGTCCTGGACGCCAGCGATGTTGGTCATCATGATCAGCTTTTCTGCTTTCAGGATTTCCGCGATCTTGCCGGCTACCACGTCGGCGTTGATGTTGTAAGCCTGGCCATCCTGGCCGAAACCGATCGGCGAAATGATGGGAATGAAGGCATCGTCCTGCAGCGCCTTGACGACGGCCGGGTTGATCGCATCGATCTCGCCGACAAAGCCGATGTCGAGGAATTCGCCCGGATGTTCGCGGTCCGGCATCTGCATCTTGCGCGCGCGGATCAAGCCGCCATCTTTGCCCGTCAGGCCGACAGCCTGACCGCCGTAATGGTTGATCAGCATGACGATATCCTGCTGCACTTCGCCGCCCAGCACCCACTCCACCACTTCCATGGTTTCTTCATCGGTGATACGCATGCCTTGCACGAAGGTGCCTTGCTTGCCGATTTTTTTCAGCGCGTTGTCGATCTGCGGTCCGCCGCCGTGCACTACGACCGGGTTCATGCCGACCAGCTTGAGCAGGATGACGTCGCGCGCGAAGCCGTGCTTCAGGCGTTCATCCGTCATGGCATTGCCACCGTACTTGATGACGATGGTTTTGCCATGGAAATTGCGAATGTAGGGAAGGGCCTCGGCCAGAATCTGCGCCTTGATTTGTGGCGACACCGCCGTCAAGTCGTCATTCATGTCCAGGTTCAAGTTAGCTAGTTGATTCATGGCGAGTCCGGAAAATAGATTGGAGAGATTTTACAGGGAAGAAGAAAATCTTGGCGGCATTATAGGGCGATCTTGTTGTATTTTCCCTGATGATCCTATAGTCTGGTCCGATATGTCCCCCAGCCAGCCTTTTTACTGCCAGTTACATCTGCGTCGCACCCCGGTGCAGCACGACACACACTTGCCAATTCAGACACAGCCATGAGCGTATGCACCCGCTGCGGCGCCACCTTCCAGTGCGGCCAGACTGACCCGCAGGCCAGCGGACCATGCTGGTGTATGGCCCTGCCGCCGGCCGTTCCCGTGCCCGGCAGCGCCGCCGTGGGCTGCTGGTGCCCCGCCTGCCTGCAAGAGCGCATCGCCGCCGTGACGCCTCCGGCAGCTACGCCGGCCAAATAAACGCCTCGGCGCACTTTTTCCTTTGCAATAAACCTTGCATTCCGTAGGGGAATACGTTCAGACTTCAATTTTTAAGAATTTCTTATAGGAAAGTTATGCGCTTCAGGGATATCCGCATCGGCGTGCGCATTAATGCCGGTTATGCCATTTTGATCGTGCTGATGCTGGTCGTCATCGTCCTGGCGGGTAGCCGCATCTATGCCATCCGCGCCGAGACCGACGATATCCTGCAGCGCGACTGGGTCGCTGCCAAGGCCACCAGCAAGATCCATGGGCTGGCGCGCGAGGCGGCTACGCGCATTCCCAGCCTGCCGAACCAGCACGAATTGGCACGGCGCCAGGCGAATCAGGCGCACCTGGAAGCGATCAAGCAAGGCATCGATGAACAGGTGCGCATCCTCGATGGTCTCGATGCGCGGCCGGAAGAACGGCGCCTGCTGGAACAGATGCACCTGGCACGCGCCGACTACTATGTTTCGCTCAAGACGATGTTCGAACTGGTCGAGCGCGGCGAGGATGCTGCCGCAGAGCTGGCCATGCAAACGCAGACCTTGCCGGTGCTGGAAAAAGTGCTGTTGTACGTGGGCCAGCTCGATGACTTGCAACAGCAACTGATACGCGACAGCGCGGCCAGGATACGCAACGATATCGATACGTCGCTGATCCTGATGGGCGGTATCGGGCTGGCAGCGCTGTTGATCGGCCTGGCCTTTGCCTGGTCGGCGCGTTCGATCACGCGTCCGCTGGGCGAGGCTGTGGCGATCGCTACGCGCGTGGCCAAAGGCGACTTCAGTTCCGTCATCGAAGTGACGTCGCGCGATGAGACGGGCGAATTGCTGCAGGCGCTGAAAAACATGAGTACCAACCTGGCCGTCGAGCAGGATTTGCGGCATGCCGTCGAAGTGGCCGAGGATGCGACCAAGATGAAGTCGGACTTCCTGGCCAATATGTCCCATGAAATTCGCACGCCGATGAACGGCATTATCGGCATGACCCACCTGGCGCTGCAGACGGAACTCACGTCGACCCAGCGCAACTACCTGGAAAAGGTGGAATCGGCTTCGAAGAACCTGCTGGCCATTATTGACGACATCCTCGATTTCTCGAAGATCGAGGCGGGCAAGATGGCCTTTGAAAAAGTCGATTTTTTCCTCGAGGACGTGCTGGCGCAGATCGCCGACCTGTCCGTGATGCGGGCCCAGGACAAGGGGCTCGAACTGCTGTTCGACATCGCCCCCGACGTGCCGAACGCATTGCAGGGCGATCCGCTGCGCCTGGGCCAGGTGCTGATCAACCTGACCAACAATGCCATCAAATTCACGGACAAGGGCGAGATCGTCGTCAGCATCCGCCTGCAGCAGCTGGAAGAGCACGCGGCGGTGCTGCGTGTCGATGTGCGCGACACGGGCATCGGCCTGACGCCGCCCCAGCGCAGCAAATTGTTTCAGGCATTTACCCAGGCCGACACGTCCACCACGCGCCACCATGGCGGCACCGGCCTGGGGCTGACCATCAGCAAGCGCCTGGTGGAAATGATGGAAGGCGAGATTGACCTGGTCAGCGAAGCGGGTGTGGGCAGCACCTTTTTCTTCACGGCCCGCTTCGGCCTGGCCGCCGTGCCGCGCGACAGCCTGCCAGTGCCGCCGCAGTTCCAGGGCCTGCGCGTGCTGGTGGTCGATGATAACCCCAGCGCGCGTGAAATATTCGTCAGCATGCTGACGGCGCTCGGTTTCGATGCGCGTGCCGTGTTTGGCGGCGTGCTGGCCATCGGCGCCGTGGCGCAGGCGCGCACCGAGGGGCGCCCGTACGGGCTGGTGCTGATGGACTGGAAAATGCCGGGCATGAACGGCCTCGATACGCTGGCCGGCATCCGTGCCGATGCCGCCGGCATCGATGCGGCACCGGCCTGTATCATGGTCACGGCCTTCCATCGCGAAGCGCTGCTGGAGGCGGCGCGCCAGCGGGAATTGCCGCTCGATGGCGTATTGAACAAGCCGGTCAGCGCCTCGACCCTGCTCGACCAGATATCGTTCGTGTTTGGCGGCGTGACAGGGCAGAGTCGCAAGACGCAGCGCCAGAGCAGCTACCGCGACGACGAACGCGCCCTGCGCGGCGCCTGGCTGCTGCTGGTGGAGGATAATGAGGTGAACCAGGAAGTGGCGCAGCATATTCTCAACGACGCCGGCATTCGTGTCGACATCGCGAGCAATGGCGCCATCGCGCTGGCGAAGATCGAGGAAAACGCCTATGACGGCGTGCTGATGGATTGCCAGATGCCGGTGATGGATGGCTACCAGGCCACCCGCAAGCTGCGCCAGGATCCCCGTTATTCGGATTTGCCCGTGATCGCCATGACGGCCAATGCCATGGTTGGCGACAAGGAAAAATGCCTGGACGCCGGCATGAACGATTTCATCGCCAAGCCGATCGACGTGGCGCAGCTGTTCGGTACCCTGGCGCGCTGGATCGCGCCGGCTGCGCCGCAGGAAATGACGGTGGTGGTGGCGCAGCCGGAAGCGGAGCTGCCCGTGATCGCCGGCCTGAAAATGGCGGAGGCCATGCGGCGCGTGGGCGGCAATGCCACTTTGATGCGAAAATTGCTGGATCGTTTTGTGGAAACCCAGTTCGATGCCATGCAGCGCGTCGTCGCCGCCATCGAGAACAATCAGCTCGAGACGGCAATCCGGGAAGCGCATACCCTGAAGGGCCTGGCCGGCAATATCGGCGCCGGTGGCCTGGCCGACAGTGCGGCGCGGGTCGAGCATTTGCTCAGCCTGGGATCGCATGACGGCTTGCCGCAGGCGCTGGCGGCCTGCACCTTGGCGCTCGACGAACTGGTGCCGAAGATCGTGCTGGCCATGCAGTCGCGCAGCAATGTGCCCGAGCCGGGCAACGTCGTAGTGGCGCCGGTGGACCGGGCACACCTGGAGGCGGGCTTGCGCGAACTGTCGCAACTGCTGCAGCAGGACGATGCGCAGGCCGTCAAGCATCTCGATTGCATCGGTCCCGTGCTGGTCGCGGCCGGACAGGGGGAACATGCGCGCCAGCTGAAGCGCATGCTGGGACAATACGATTTCGAAGGTGCGCTGGCGCAGCTGGGCGAGGTGGCCGATGCGCTGGAGCTGACACTGTGACAAGGATAACTATGCAGAGCGAAGGACGGGCATGAGAGCGTCAGCAAGCAAGCCAACCATCCTGGTCGTCGACGACACGCCAGACAATATCGACCTGTTGCGCGCAGTGCTGGAAGACGATTACCGGACCAAGATCGCCGTCAATGGCGAGCGCGCCCTGAAAATCGCCGCCGGCGGCGACCAGCCCGATCTGATCCTGCTCGACATCATGATGCCGGGCATGAGTGGCTACGACGTGTGCCGCGCGCTAAAGGCCGATCCCGCCACGGCCGGCATACCCGTGATTTTTGTGACCGCCATGAGCGAAGTGGCCGACGAGCAGCTGGGCCTGGCCCTGGGCGCCGTCGACTACATCACCAAGCCGATTTCGGCGCCCATCGTGCTGGCCCGTATCAAGACGCAGCTGGCGATGAAGCAGATGCAGGATTTCTTGCGCGACCAGAATCATTACCTGGAAACGGAAGTGGAGCGCCGGGTGCAGGAAGTGGCGGCGCTGCAGGACGTCACAATACACGCCATGGCGTCGCTGGCCGAGACGCGCGACAGCGAGACGGGCAACCATATCCGCCGCACCTCGCACTACCTGAAGGCATTGGCCGAGAAAGTGCGCGGACTGCCGCGTTTCCGCGATTTTTTGACGGACAAGAATATCGAACTGCTGTTCAAAACGGCACCGCTGCACGATATCGGCAAGGTGGGTATCCCCGACCATATTTTGCTCAAGCCGGGGCGTTTCGAGCCGCACGAAATGGCCATCATGAAGACGCACACCACCCTGGGGCGCGACGCCATCCTGGCGGCCGAACACGAACTGGGCATCGAAGTCGATTTCCTCAAGTACGCGAAAGAGATCGCCTACAGCCACCATGAAAAATGGGATGGCAGCGGTTACCCGCTAGGGCTGGCAGGCGAAGACATCCCGATTTCGGCGCGCCTGATGGCGCTGGCCGACGTGTATGACGCCCTGATCAGCCGGCGCATCTACAAGCAGGGCATGGACCACGCGCAGGCCGTGCAGATCATCGTCGAAGGGCGCGGTTCGCACTTTGACGCCGAGATCGTCGACGCCTTCCTGCAGATCCAGGATCAGTTCATCGCCATTTCCAACCGCTATGCCGATGGCGTGTGCGAGATCGCCGACAAGCAGCGGCAGATCGCGCCATACACCGAAAATATCAGCTGACGGTCTTGAAGAAGCGCAGCATCTCGCGGCTGGCGTCCGGTCCTTTTCCGTCCGTGTAACTGCCATGATTGCTGCCGCCGGACCAGGCGTGGCCTGCGCCGTGGATGACCCAGTGTTCGCCCAGCGGCGAGCCATCGGCCTGGCTGTGCGTGGTGCGCGTGTAGCGGTGGCCATTCGGCACGCTGCCATCGATGGAGTCGGCCTTGGCCGCCTTGCCGCCCGCCTGGCTGCGCACGCCCTGGGCGATCAGTTCATCGCCATTGCGCGGGTTGACGGTGGTGTCGCGGTCGCCATGGAAAACGATGATGGGCACGCCACCCGCCGGCGCCTTGCGCTGGGCATTGGGCATGGCGCCGCCCTTCATGGCGGCCAGCGCCGACGGCAAGTCCTGCGCCGAGGCGAAGGGTAGGCCCGAATGCACGCCGACGGCGGCAAACAGGTCGGGGTACAAGGTGCCGACAATGACGGCCATGGCGCCGCCCGCCGACAGGCCGGCGACGAACACTTCGCGTTCATTCACCGGGTAGTCGTCGATGACTTGCCGCGCGATGCCGGCGATCAGCGACGGTTCGCCCTGGTCGCGCTGCTGGTCGATGGCATTGAACCAGTTCCAGCAGCGCGAACTGTTGGCACCCTGCGTCTGCGCCGGATAGACGACAAAACATTCCTTTTCTTCGGCCAGCGCATTCATCTGCGTGCCGGCCGCGAAATCGTCGGGATTTTGCGTGCAGCCGTGCAGCATCACGATCAGCGGCATGGCCTGGCCGTGGTAGCTGCTGGGGATATACAGCTTATAGGAGCGCGTGCCCGCATGGTTGCGGTATACGCCGTCGATGAACTGTGCCCCAGCGGGGATCTGCGCCGGCGTGGCGGCCGGCGCGTTGAAACCTGGCGGATGAAAATTCGGCAGCTCGAAGCTGGGCATGTCGAAGCTGTGCTGGCCCAGGCCGGCGGGCACGCCCAGGCGCGCCATGAAATCCTGCGCGAATTCCTGCGCCGCCTGCGCGGGCGTGGGCGGCACCGATGCCGCTTCCGGCGCGGCATCAGCTTGCGGCGCCTCGGCCCGGGCCTGCGCCGGTGGTGGCGCTGGTGGTGGATTGATGTCACGCATCGGCTGCGGTGGCGGCGCTTGCGTGGTTGCTGCCTGCGGCGCCAGGCCGGCGGCAGACAGCGCCTGCTGGATCGCTTCGGTGGCGGCGGCGGGACCGCTGCCCATCAGATTACGGGTCGCTGCGCGCATCTGCGCCAACATGTTGAGAGGTAGTTTCATGACCATCCTTAACGGTGCCGCGTATCGGCCGGGTCATCGCCGCAAACCAATACGCTAGTGAATTCGCCCTGCGAGCGCGGTCTTGACGACGGTGCTGGCGTGCAGGGCACCTAATACGAAAATCGACTCGATGGTGGCCAGTGCCAGTTCCACGGAGACGTCGCTGGCGATGCTGGCCAGTCCCAGCACCTGGATCTGCAGGCGCTGGCCAGCTGCCTGGATCGCTTCCAGGTCGGCGCGCGAATAATGCTGCATGCCCAATACCAGGCTTTTACGGGCGACGGTTTGTTTCACCACGTCGGCGTGGATACCCAGCTGGTTGCGGATGGCCGTACGGATCAGATCCGTGCGGTTGGAATAAAATCCCTCCTGAACCAGCAAATCGATCTGCCCCAGGTCGATCAAACCGAGGTTGATCGTGATTTTCTCGGATTCCCCAATTTTGGGCTTGCTGTCTTGCTTGGCCATATCTCTCCAAAAACTCCACGTGGCATCCAATTGCCATCTGTATGGATGGTAGTATAGTTATGAAATATCTCAAGTCAAGCAGGATTTACTCTGATAATGTTGTAGGACGGGCACCCACAGAGTGAGAATGGCTGCAAAATAAAATTGCCAGAAGATGCATTTTTGCTCATGCTTTTGCTTAAAAATATATTCACAGAAACATTGCATGGCGAGGCCATCGCCTCGCCGACACGGTTTCGCGGCATAATGCAAGCCTCCACGTTTACCGATGCCGCTCCATGATGGTCGCTACCCCACCTCCGCCAGCCGTTCCACTTCCGTTGCCGTCGCCGGTGCCATCGCCCTGCGTCAGCCTGTGCAAGATGAACCGCAACAGCGGCTTGTGCGAAGGCTGCTTGCGCACGCTCGACGAGATCATCGCCTGGAGCCGTGCCGACGACGATTTCAAGCGCGCCGTGTGGGCCGAATTGCCAGGACGCGAATCTTTGCTCGATTTCGAATCCGACTACTGAGGAAATCCATGCCGCGATCGCCAGCGCTGTTCCCCGATGCCATGCAGGTGTTCGAACGCGGCTGGCTGTCGTCGAATAACATCCTGTTCCAGGGCCGGGACGACACGGCCCTGATCGACAGCGGCTATGTCACGCATGCGCCGCAAACCCTGGCCTTGCTGCACCATAGCTTGCAAGGGCGCCCGCTGGACCGCTTGTTCAACACCCATCTGCACTCCGACCATTGTGGCGGCAACGCGCTGCTGCAAGCCGAATACGGCTGCCAGACGGCCATTCCCGTGTCGGAAGCGGACAAGGTGCGTGCGTGGGATGTCGATGCCCTGAGTTTCCAGGCCACGGGCCAGCAATGCCCGCGCTTCGGCTTTGACGCCACCGTCTCGCCCGGCGACACGTTGACCTTGGCCGACATGCGCTGGCAGGCGCTGGGCGCACCGGGCCACGACCCGCACTCCCTGATTTTTTACTGCGCCGACGAGGGCATCCTGATTTCCGCCGACGCCCTGTGGGGAAACGGCTTTGGCGTGATCTTCCCCGAACTCGACGGCGGCTCCGGCTTTCTGGAAGCGCGCGCCACCCTGGACCTGATCGCCAGCCTGGACGTGCGCGTCGTCATTCCCGGCCACGGGCGGCCGTTCCAGGACGCTGCCGGTGCCCTGCAGCGCGCGTATTCGCGCCTCGATTACCTGTCGTCGGACCCCGTGCGCAATGCGCAGAATGCGGTGAAAGTGCTGCTGAAATTTTTGCTGCTGGAACGCCAGCGCATCGCCCTCGCCGCAATCCCGGCCCTGCTGCGCGGCATGCCCATCTTCGAAGAGGCCAACCGGCGCTTCCTGCGCCAGGAGGCGGCCGCGCTGGCCGAGTGGGCCGTGTCGCAGCTGGTCAGAGCCACAGCGGCACGGGTCGAGGGTGAGTACTTGCTTAACGAAGGCTGAAGCACGCGCGCAACAAATTCAGCACGATCGTACTTTTTCTGCACTATAATCAACGCTCAGTGTGTCTTTCATCCCGATCAACTTTCCAGCGAGTCCGCCATGGCATTGCCTGTTGCGTTGCAAAACCTCTCCTTACCCGTTATCGCCTCGCCGATGTTCATCGCCAGCGGCCCGGCCCTCGTTGCGGCGCAGTGCAAGGCCGGCATCGTCGGTTCCTTTCCGGCGCTGAACGCGCGTCCCGCCGAATTGCTCGACACCTGGCTCACGGATTTGCAGGCCGAACTGGCCGCCTTCCAGGCCGCCAATCCCGATAAAAAAGTGGGACCGATCGCCGTCAACCAGATCGTGCACCAGTCGAACGACCGCCTGGCGCATGATGTGGAAGTGTGCGTGAAACACCGGATTCCCATCATCATTTCCTCGCTGCGCGCGCCGCCCAAGGAAATGCTCGACGCCATCCACAGCTATGGCGGCATCGTGCTGCACGATGTGATCTCGATCCGCCACGCGAAAAAGGCGCTGGAGGCGGGTGTCGATGGCCTGATCCTGGTGGCCAGCGGCGCAGGCGGCCATGCGGGCACCCTGTCGCCATTCGCGCTGGTGGGCGAAGTGCGCAAATTCTTTGACGGTCCGCTGGCGCTGTCGGGCTCCATCGCCACGGGCGACGCCGTGCTGGCCGCGCAGGCCATGGGCGCCGACTTTGCCTACATCGGCTCGCGCTGGCTGGCGACCAAGGAATCGAACGTCAGCGACGGCTACCGCGACGCCATCGTCGATTCCAGCGCGGCGGACATCGTCTACACGAACCTGTTTACGGGCGTGCACGGCAATTATCTGAAAAAATCGATCGTTGCGGCCGGACTCGATCCGGAAGCCTTGCCCGAAGCGGACAAGAGCTCGATGAATTTTGGCTCCGGCAGCGCCAAGGCCTGGCGCGACATCTGGGGCGCGGGCCAGGGCGTGGGCTTGATGGATGATGTGCCAAGCGTGGAAGAGATGGTGGCGCGCCTGAAGGCCGAATACGCTGCGGCGCGCGCGCGGCTGAAGCTGTAAAAGCGTGAAGGCTGGGGTCAGACCCGTCGGGTCTGACCCCGGAATTTGGTCATCACTCCTGCTTCAAATCCTCAGGCTTGATGGCCCACAGCCCCGGCAAGTTGCGCCAGTAGCCGTACGCATCCATGCCGAAGCCGACGACGAAGCGGTTCGGGATCACCAGGCCGACGATGTCGGCCTGTACGGGCTTTTTCTTGCCGATGGCTTTGTCGGCAAACACGGCCAGGATGACTTCCGAGGCGCCCATGTCCAGCAAACGCTGCTTGACGTGCGCCAGGGTTTCGCCTTCGTCGAGAATATCGTCGAGCACGATGACGGTGCGGCCCGCCACGTTCGAACGGGGGATGACTTTCCACACCACTTCGCCACCCTTGTCGTCGTCGCCGTAGCGGCTCACATGGATGTAGTCGAATTCGAGCGGGAAGCTCAGTTGCGGCAGCAGGTTGCCCGTAAAGACGACGGCGCCGCCCATCACGCCCAGCACCAGCGGGAACTCTTTCGAGTCCTCGGCATTGAAGCGCGTGTTGAGTACATCGGCCATGCGCGTGATCGACGCCTGCACGGTATCTTGGTCGAACAGCAGTTCCGCGTTCTTGATCAGGTCACGGGCACGGTTGTGATGAAATTCTTGCATGGACTCTTGCATGGCGATGAATGGGGCTGATGGTCAATGCGGGTATTATCCCGCAAATCGGCCTTATTTGTAATCGCGCATGTCATCGATGACCTTGCCATCCTGCGCCAGGCTGCCCACGGCCACCAGCACCACATCGCCGCGCAGCTTGGTCAGTTCGCGGATCGAACCGATGATGGCTTCCACGCCGCTGGCGTCCGCCGGATCGTCGACTTCGCAATGCAAAGCCATCTCGTCGTTGGCCATGCGCCCGGACACGACCAGCCGCGCCTTCTTGATTTGCGGATGGCGGCGCGCGATGTCATGCACCTGCGATGGATGCACGAACATGGCGCGCACCTTGGTGGTCTGGTCCGCACGTCCCATCCAGCCTTTGATGCGCGTATTCGTGCGGCCGCACGGCGAGTCCGGCGCATTGACCAGCACGGCCGACAGATCGCCCGTGGCGAAGCGGATCAGCGGGTAATCGGCATTGAAGACGGTGACGACGACTTCGCCCACTTCGCCCGGCGCGACGGGAATGCCGCTGCCCGGGTGGACGATTTCAAGCAGGACGTTTTCATCGACGACCATGCCCGGATTGAGCTTGCCATTGCTGGCCGTTTCATAGGCGATGCTGCCGATATCGGCCGAGGCATAGGTCTGGAACACGTGCGGCACGCCGTTCTCGGCAAACCAGTTGCGCAGGGATTCGGGCAATGCTTCCGCGCCCATCACGGCCTTGGTGACGCTGCTGATGTCGGCGCCCATTTCGCGCGCCTTCTCGATGATCAGTTTTAAAAATGACGGCGTGCCGATATACGTGTCGGGCTTGAGGTCGACCATCGCCTGCACCTGCATTTCCGTCTGTCCGATACCGGCCGGGATGACGGTGCAGCCGATGCGTGCGGCGCCCCCTTCGACCATGAAGGCGGCCGGCGTGAAGTGATACGAAAAGCAGTTCTGCAGCAAGCCGCCGGCGCGCACGCCAGCCGCATACATGGGCCGCGCGAAGCGCCACCAGTCGGGGCCGCGGCCTTCCGGATCGAAGATGGGACCGGGCGAGACGAACACGCGCGCCAGGGCGTTTTTCGGCGTCGTGTTCAAGCCGCCGAACGGCAGCGCGCTGTGCTGCAATTGTTTCAGGTCGGACTTGCGCGTCACGGGCAGCTGCGCCAGCGCGGCGCGGCTGGTGATGTCGGCCGCGTTGACGCCATCGAGAATGCGGGCCCAGCCCGGCGCCTTTTGCGCGCGCGCGATCAGCTGCGGCAGGCCGGCCATCAATTCGCGTTCGCGCGCTTCGGGGGCGCGTGCTTCCAGACTATCGAGCGTATCGTTCATGTCAGTCATTCTCCATTTGTCAGTGCGTGTTGATCCGCCCGCCCGGCCATCAGTACAGCCGTGCGCATTGCAGCCAAGGGTTTTGATGGATCAAGCCAGCCAGCGCTTGCGGCGGCGGTAGAACTTCATGTCGCGGAAGCTCTTGCGCCCGGCGCTGGAGACGCCCAGATAAAACTCTTTGACGTCTTCGTTGCTGGCCAGGTCCCTGGCAAGTCCTTCCATCACGACGCGGCCGTTTTCCAGGATGTAGCCGAAGTCGGCGTAGCGCAGTGCCACGTTGGTGTTCTGTTCGGCCAGCAGGAACGACACGTTTTCCTTGTGGTTCAGGTCCTTGACGATGCCGAAGATCTCTTCGACGATCTGCGGCGCGATGCCCATCGAGGGTTCGTCCAGTAAAATCATCGACGGCTTGGCCATCAGCGCGCGGCCGATGGCGCACATCTGCTGCTCGCCGCCCGAGGTGTAGCCGGCCTGGCTGCTGCGCCGCGTTTTCAGGCGAGGAAAGTAGTGGTACACCTTTTCCAGCGCATCTTTCAGCTCGCCGCGCGACAGGCTGCGCGTGTAGGCGCCCGTCAGGAGGTTTTCCTCGATGGTGAGGTGGCCGAAACAGTGGCGCCCTTCCATCACTTGCGACAGGCCCCGCTTGACCAGCTCATTCGGCGTCAATTGATCCACGCGCTCGCCCTTGAACTGGACTTCGCCCTTGGTGACGTCGCCGCGTTCGCCGCGCAGCAGGGTCGAGATGGTTTTCAGGGTGGTCGACTTGCCGGCGCCGTTGGCGCCCAATAGCGCCACGATCTTGCCTTGCGGCACTTGCAGCGACACGCCCTTCAGGACCAGGATCACGTGGTCGTAGATGACTTCGATATTGTTCACCGACAGGTAGGGCGGTGGGGTGTCTGGTGTTTGCGTGGCAGTGGGTGTCATGGCTGCTTCGTTTTCATGTGATGTTGGTGCTTGTCGGATTACGCCTTCGGCTAATCCGACCTACGTCGTATCGAGGTAGGTCGGATTAGCGCAACGCGCGTAATCCGACACCACTTTGAGAGCCGCTTACTTCATGCACGCCGGCGTGATCTTCTTCTCTTCGGCGTACTTGCCAGACGATTCCTCGACGAGTTTACGCACCAGGGCCTTGTCGCCGACGATCCATTTCGGCGTGATGGCGATCCACTTCTTGCCATCCCATTGCTGTACCTTCACGGCGCCCGAACCTTCATGGTCGTCGCAGCTGGTCTTCACGGTGGGGAACATGCCCAGCGCGCCGACGGCCTTCTGGCGCGCGTCGTCGACGTTCAGGTTTTCCAGGCCCCAGCGCATCTGCTCGCCCGTGACAGGCTTGCCCTTGCCGAATTTTTCCTGCGCCACGCGGATCGCTTCCACCCACAGGATGCCGGCCGTCACGCCGCGCATGTGGTAGACGGAGCCGACGCGCGACTGGTCGGACAGGTTGCCCTTGCCGGACGCGTAGAGTTTCTTGCGGATGTCGTCCAGCACGGGGTAGTTGCCCGGCGTATTGAACGTCATCGCCGTGTAGCCCTTGGCCGCGTCGCCCGATGGAATCGTGTCTTCCTCGGAGCCGGCCCACCAGACGCCCAGCATTTTGTCGCGCGGGAAGCCGTTGCGCTGCGCCGTCTTGATGGCAACGGAGTTCATCACGCCCCAGCCCCACAGGATCACGTGGTCCGGCTTGGCCTGGCGGATTTGCAGCCATTGCGATTGCTGCTCGCTGCCTGGCGGCGCGACGGGAATTTTCACCAGTTCAAAGCCGTACTGTTTCGACAGCGCTTCGAGCACGGGCAGCGGCTCCTTGCCAAAGGCCGAATCGTGGTACAGGTGGACGATTTTCTTGCCTTTCAGCTTGTCCATGCCGCCATCCTTGTCGCCCAGGTATTTGATCATGGCGGCGGCCTGGCTCCAGTAGCTGGAGATCAGCGGATACACATACGGGAAGACCTTGCCGTTGGCGGCGTCCGAGCGGCCGTAGCCGATCATCGTCATGGGGATCTTGTCCTGCGCCACGCGGTCCAGAATGCCGTAGGCGACGCCGGTGGAGAGGGTTTCGACCAAGGTAGCGCCACCCTGCTTGGTTTTCAGGCGCTCATAGCATTCGACGCCGCGCGACGGGTTGTATTCGGTTTCGCATTCTTCCCAGCTGATCTTGACGCCATTCACGCCGCCGGCCTGGTTGACCAGGTTGAAGTAGTCGATGGCGCCGCCGTAGAAGCCGGAGCCGCCGGCCGCGTAGGGGCCCACGCGGTAGGACGGCAGGGCGATGTACTGTTCCTTGTCCTGCGCCTGGGCGCTGCCGGCCATGGTGAGCGCGGCACTGGTGATGGCGGCGGCCAGCATGAGCGATTTGATGTGTTTCATTGTGTGTCTCCTCTTGTTTTATTTGATTTCAAGTCAACCGACATCAGACTGCAAGGTACAAATTTCTAGTGCGGGAAAGGCCACAGGCGCAGTTTCTCCTTCGCGATCTGCCACAGCCTGGCCAGGCCGTGTGGTTCGACGATCAGGAAGAAGATGATCAGCGCGCCGAACACCATCAGTTCCAGGTTCGAGGCCACGCTGGTCGGCAATGCCAGGCCATGCGCGATGGTGTTCAGGAAGACGGGCAGCAGCACGATGAAGGCCGCGCCGAGGAAGGAACCGAGAATGGAGCCGACGCCGCCGATGATGATCATGAACAGGATGCGGAAGGACAGATCCAGGTTGTACGCTTCCGGCTCCACCGTGCCCAGGTAGGCATACGCATACAGGGCGCCGGCCACGCCGCAGTAGAAGGAGCTGACGGCAAACGCCAGCAGCTTGGTGCGCATCAGTCTGAAACCGATCACTTCGGCCGCCATGTCCATGTCGCGCACGGCCATCCACGAGCGGCCCACGTTGGAGCGGATCATGTTCTTGGCCAGCAGCGCCATGCCGGCGACGATGGCCAGTACCAGCAGGTATTTGCTTTGCGGCGTATCGAACTGGTAGCCGAGGATGGTCATTTTCTGTACCGTGATCACGCCCGAGGAGCTGTAGTTGGTCAGGTACGGGATCTTGGTCAGGCACCAGACGACAAAAAACTGCGTCGCCAGGGTGGAGGCGGCCAGGTAAAAGCCGCGGATGCGCAGGGAGGGCAGGCCGAAGGCGATGCCCACCATGGCCGCGCACAGGCCACCGAGGATGAACGACACCAGCAGCGGCAGTCCCGGCAGGCGGGCCATGAAGTTATACGAGGCAAAGGCGCCCACGGCCATGAAGGCGGCCGTACCCAGCGACAACTGGCCTGCGTAACCGGTCAATATGTTCAGACCCAGCGCTGCCAGTGCGAAGATCAGGAAGGGAATCAGGATCGCCGACAGCATGTAGGGCGAGGCAAAATACGGCAACAGGAAGACGGCGACAAGCAGCGTGGCCGTCAGCGCCAGGCGGTCCTGGCGGATCGGGAAAATCTGGTTGTCAGCCTGGTAGCTGGTCTTGAATTGTCCTGCTTCACGGTAAATCATGGCGTGTCCTTTGCTGGCTGTTGAGCGTCAACCCAACGGCTTCAATACTGGGGTCGGACCCTGAGGGTCCGACCCCGGGGTTTGTTTTTGGGGTAAAAAAGTCATGCAATATCAAATACGCCGGATGATCTTCTCGCCGAACAGGCCTTCCGGGCGCACCAGCAGGAACAGCAGGGCCAGCACATACGGGAACCAGCCTTCGATGCCGCCGCCCACCATGGGGCCGAGATAGACTTCGGCCAGCTTTTCCGAGGCGCCGATGATCAGGCCACCGACGATGGCGCCCGGCACCGACGTAAAGCCGCCAAGGATCAGTACCGGCAGCGCTTTCAAGGCGATGAAGGTGAGGGCGAACTGCACCCCGTTGCGCGCGCCCCACAGCAAGCCGGCCACCATGGCCACCAGACCCGCCACACCCCACACCACGGCCCAGATGCGCTGCAGCGGGATGCCCACCGCCAGCGCCGCCTGGTGATCGTCGGCGACGGCGCGCAGGGCGCGGCCCACCTTGGTTTTCGAAAACAGCAGGGCCAGGCAGATCACCAGCAGCGCGCAGATGCCGGCCGCCACCACGTCGAATTGCGAGATGATGATATTGAAATGCTCCATCAGGAAGGGCATCGGTACGTCTTCGATGGGCAGGTCCAGCTTGTGCACTTGCGAGCCCCACATCAGCTGCGCCAGGCCTTCGATGAAAAAGGTCAGGCCGATGGTGGCCATGAACAGCGTGATTTCCGGCTGGTTGACGAGCGGGCGCAAGACCACCCGTTCAATCGCCATGCCCAGGACTATCATGGTGAGCATCGTCAGCGGAATGGCCAGCCATAGAGACAGGCCGAACTTGTCCATGATGCCGACGCAGGTGAGGGCGGCGAAAAACACCATCGCTCCCTGCGCAAAATTGAACACGCCCGAGGCCTTGTAGATCAGCACGAAACCGATCGCCACCAGCGCGTACATGACGCCCGACAGCAGCCCGCCGATCAGCACTTCAAAGAAAAAATTGATATTCATACGGTGTCCAATGCGTCTTAGTGGGCCACGCCGAGATAGGCGTTGATGACATCCTGGTTGCTGCGCACCTCGTCGGGCGTGCCGTCGCCGATCTTCTTGCCGTAATCGAGCACCACCACGCGGTCGGAGATATCCATCACCACGCCCATGTCGTGCTCGATCAGCACGATGGTCGTGCCCAGCTGGTCGTTGACGTCGAGGATGAAGCGGCACATGTCCTGCTTTTCTTCCACGTTCATGCCGGCCATCGGTTCATCGAGCAGCAAAATTTCCGGCTCGGCCACCAGTGCGCGGCCCAGTTCCACGCGCTTTTGCAAGCCGTAGGGCAGGCGCCCCACGGGCGTTTTGCGGATGGCCTGGATTTCCAGGAAGTCGATGATCTCTTCGGCCTTCTTGCGGTGCTCGATTTCCTCGCGCCGCGCCGGGCCCCAATACAGGGCTTGCAGCAGGAAATTCGACTTCATCTTCAGGTTGCGCCCCGTCATGATGTTGTCCAGCACCGTCATGCCTTTGAACAGGGCGATGTTCTGGAAGGTGCGCGCGATGCCGGACTTGGCGGCCGCGTAGCAATCCATGCCGCGCCGGTGTTCGCCCCGGTAGATGATCTCGCCCTGCTGCGGGCGGTACACGCCATTGATCACGTTCAGCATCGAGCTTTTTCCCGCGCCGTTCGGGCCGATGATGGCGCGGATTTCATGCTGCTTGACGTCGAATGAGATGTCGGTCAGCGCTTTCACGCCGCCGAACGACAGCGAGATGTTCTTCAGGTCGAGGATCACAGGGCCGGTCTTGCGGGCCGTGCCGAAATGGGCGTCGGGTTCGTTCATTTGCATCGTGCTGTGCTCCATCATGCGGCCAGGCCCTGGGGCCGATACGTTTTGCTGTCCCAGATCTGCAGGTCGGCGCTGGTCGAGCCAAGGCGGCCATCCTCGAATTTCACCTGGGTCTCGATGAATTGCGTTGCCTTGCCCTCATACAGAGCGGAAATGAGCACCGCGTATTTTTCGGCGATGAATTTGCGGCGTACCTTGCGCGTGCGCGTCAGTTCATCGTCGTCCGGGTCGAGTTCCTTGTGCAGCACCAGGAAGCGGTGGATCTGCGTGCGGTCCATCAGCGGATCGGTCGCCAGTTCCGCGTTGACCTGCTCGATACAGTCGCGGATCAAGCCGTAGGTTTCGGCGCGCGCCGCCAGGTCGGTGTAGCCGGCATACGCGATGCCGCGCCGCTCCGACCAGTTGCCCACCGCTTCGATATCGATGTTGATGAAGGCGCACACCTGGTCGCGCGCATGGCCGAAGGCCACCACTTCCTTGATGAAGGGGAAAAACTTGAGCTTGTTCTCGATGTAGTTGGGCGCGAAGATGGCACCGCACGTCAGCTTGCCCACGTCGGCTGCGCGGTCGATGATTTTCAGGTGGCCTTCGCTGTCGAATACGCCCGCGTCGCCCGTATGAAAGTAGCCGTCGGCATCGATCACTTCGGCCGTGGCTTCGGGACGCTTGAAGTAGCCGCTCATGGTGGCCGGCGACTTGACCAGCACTTCGCCATTGGCCGCCAGTTTGACTTCCACGCCCGGCGCGGGCAGGCCCACGCTGTCGAACTTGATATTGCCGTCCGGCTGCAGACACACATAGGCGCAGGTTTCGGTGGAACCGTACAATTGCTTGAGGTTGACGCCGATGGAACGGTAGAAGCGGAACAGGTCGGGGCCGATGGCGGCGCCGGCCGTGTAGGCGACGCGCACGCGCGACAGTCCCAGCACGTTTTTCAGGGGACCGTAGACCAGCAGCTCGCCCAGCTTGTAGCTGAGGCGATCCGCCAGCGGCACGGGTTTGCCATCCAGGATCTGCGCGCCGCAGCGCTTGGCCACGTCCATGAAATGGCTGAACATGTGGCGCTTGATGCTGCTCGCATCTTCCATGCGTATCATCACGCTGGTGAGCATGTTTTCGAACACGCGCGGCGGTGCAAAGTAGCAGGTGGGGCCGATTTCGCGCATGTCGATCATCACCGTGTCGCCCGATTCGGGGCAATTGACGGTGAAGCCGGCCACCATCGCCTGCGCCAGCGAGAACAGGCAGTCGCCTACCCATGCCATGGGCAGGTAGGACAGGATGTCTTCCTCGTCGGTGAGCTTGTCGAAGGCCACGCCGCCAACGCCAGCGGCCAGCAGCGCCGTGTGGCTCTGGCACACGCCCTTCGGTTTACCCGTGGTGCCCGAGGTGTACAGGATCACGGCCGAGTCGCTACCTTGGCCCGCTGCCACGGCGGCGTCAAAAAAGCCCGGATGTTCGCGGTCGTAGGCCCGGCCCAGCACCTGCAGGGCGGCAAAGGACGTCAGCTCCGGCTGGCGGTAATGGCGCATGCCCCGTTCATCGTCGTAGGCGATGTGGGCGATGTGCGGATACAGGGCCTTGAGTTCGAGCAGCTTGTCGACCTGCTCCTGGTCTTCGACGATGGCGTAGCGGATTTCCGCATCCTGCAGCACATAGGCCATGTCGGCGGCCGGCGCGTCCTGATACAGTGGCACGGGCACGCCGCCCAGGCTTTGCGCGGCCAGCATGGCCCAGTACAGGCGGGGACGGTTGTCGCCGATGATGGCCAGGTTCATGCCGCGCTGGAAGCCGATGGCAGCCAGGCCGCAGGCCAGGGCGCGCACCTCCTCGTTGACCTGGGACCAGGTCCAGGTTTGCCAGATGCCCAGGTGTTTTTCGCGAAATGCGGGCTTGTCGGATCGTACTGTCCCGTGTTGCAATAAGCGCCGCGGAAAAGTCGGCATCGTTGCTGTGGTAGTCGTTTGCACCAGTGTCTCCCTGTTGCTTGTCTCAGGCTCCACCTCGTTGGATGGCGCTCTGTGTTTTTATGTATAAGGCGTTTGTGCAATGATAGTAGCTTGCGTTAGTTTGCCGAGTTGTCTTTTCGGGGACATTTACCCACTTTTCGATGGTGCATCGCACAATGACCTACCCTGATATCAGTTTGAAGGATGCCGTGCGCGCGGCCAACTGGGCGCAGCTGCTCGATCCCGTGCAAATGGCCCGGGTCGAGGCGGATGTGTTTGAAACCTTCGTGCCGAAAGGCGGCTTTGTCTGCCGCAAGGGCGAGCCGGTGGACAACTGGATCGGCGTTATCAGCGGCATGGTCAAGATGAATAATTTTTCTGCTTCCGGCAAGGCCATGACCTTCATCGGCGTGCCGCCCGGCAGCTGGTTTGGCGAAGGTTCGCTGCTGAAAAGGGAAATCCGCAAATACGACACCATGGCGCTGCGCGACACGCGCGTGGCGCGCCTGCCCGGCGCCACTTTTCACTGGCTGCTGGAAACGAGTCTGCCCTTTACGCGTTTCCTGCTGATGCAGCTCAATGAGCGCCTGGGCCAGTTCATCGGCATGGTGGAAAACGAGCGCCTGCTCGACCTGAACACGCGCGTGGCGCGCTGCCTGGCCTCGATGTTCAACTCGCACCTGTACCCTGGCGTCGATACGCTGGTGCAGCTGTCGCAGGAAGAGATCGGCCTGCTGTCGGGCTCTTCGCGCCAGCGCGCCAATCAGGCCTTGCAGGTGCTGGAAAAAAAGGGCTTGCTGCGCCTCGATTACGGCGGCATCCGCGTGCTGGACCTGGAAGGCTTGCGCCGCTACGAGGCCGATGATGCCATCTGAGTCCGCCCGCGCCGCAGCGCTGCGCGCACGCCTCGAGGGCGCCGTAGTCGACCATGCGCGCTTCACGGGACCGCCCGTGGACTTGAGTGACTGGACGCCGCAGGAGCTGGGCCTTGTCTGGGGCGCGCTGCACCGCGCCTCCGGTTTCGGCCATGATGATCCGGCACACCGTGAACTGGCGGCGACCTTGCTGGCACAGGCCAGCAGCACGAACCTGGCGCCCCTGCTGGCGGGTGAGGTATTCCTTGACGCGCTGGACGCGGCCCGCGTGCACGACTGGGACTACGCGATTGGCTGCCTGGCTTGCCTGCATGGCACGCCACCGGAAGGCAGTGCGCAACTGGCACTGCGCATCCTGGACGAACCGACGCACTGGGGTGAGCAGCATTTTGCTGTCTGGCTGTTGGCGCAGCTGGCCGGCGGCGATGCCCCGGCCCAATTCGCGCAGATGATGGACGAGCGCCATGCGCGCTACCCGATGCCATTGACCTTGCAGGAACTGGCCGTGCTGCCGCAGCTGGCGCAAGCATCGCTACTGGCGCTGGCCGGCTCGCGCTACAGCGGCCACTGGAACCGCGACAGTATCGGCGAGGCCGATCCCGCCGAGGTGCTGGCCGACGATGCGGCGTATGTGGACTTTGCGCGCACGATACTGGAACAGGCGGCGCGCCATATCGCCGCCGTCCATGACGGCAGCGTGCCGTATGCGGCCGATGCCGCCTTTGCCACGGCAGACTCTCCGGTGCTGGCGCGCGCCGCGCGGGTCGCCGCCTATCGCGATGATGCATGGTTCAGACCCGTGATCACCGTCTTGCTGCCTTTGGCATGCGTGGCGCCCGGCGCGGCCAAGAGCGCGCCGTCGCAGTCGCTGGCGATGGCGCTGGGCCATGCGGTGGAAACCATTCCCACGCCGGAAAGCTTGCTGGCCCTGCGCACGGCGCTGGCGCAGGTACGCCATGCGGGCATCCGCAAGAAGCTGGAACGCAATCTGAAGCCGGCCGAACGGGCGCTGGCCGAACGGCCCGATATCGCCTGGAGGGTCGGCATGCCCGGTCCCATGGGGAAGCGGCGCCAGGCCATGCTGGCGCGCCGCCTGGAGGCGGGCTATGCCAGCGACGTGCGTCTGCGCCTGGACCAATGGCGCGCCTTGCGCGACGATGCCGATATCGATGTGGTGGCGCGCGCGCTGGTCTGGCGCACGGGCGACGGATTGGCCTTTATGCTCGACGGGAAGGGCGCCATCGATGCGCAGGGGCAGCCAGTGGAATTGCCTGAACAAGGCGAAATCGGCCTGTGGCACCCCTTGCACGGCAGCGGGGAGCAGCGCGCCGCCTGGCAGGCGCTGCTCACACAGCGGCGCTGGCGCCAGCCGCTGCGCCAGGTTTATCGTGAAATATATGAACCGCCCGGCGACGCCAGTGCCCCATTTGCCGGCTACCAGTTGTCGGTGCGTACCTTGCTGGGACTGGCGCGCCGCGAAGGTTGGCGCCTGGACTACGATGAAGGCCTGTCGCGCCAGTTCGGCGCCTGGCGCGTGTCGCTGCGCATCGAGGGACGCGTGTATCCGGGTGCAGAGGGCGCTTGCACGTCAAACGGACTGGCGCCTGCGCAGATAATGCCGATGGCGCCGGTGGCATATTCGGAAGCGTGCCGCGCGGTGGATCTGCTGGTCAGCGCCAGCGCGTTGGCGCTAGTGGAAGAAGAGCAAAGCGTGCAGCGCGCAGAACGCCTGTTTTACCTGGCCAACTTGGCACCGGGGCCGATGGCGGGCATGCGGCGCACCGTGCTGGAACAGGTCTTCGCGGAGCAGATCGAGGAAGGCCGCATGGCGCTCGAAGCGCGCCACCTGACGGTAGGCCGGCATGCGATCCACCTGACCACCGGCAGGGTCACGAAGGACGGCGCCGAGGTGGTGATCGAGTTGGTAGCGATGGGGAACAAGCTGGGCGCGGTGCCGTGGCTGCCGCACGATGAGGCGCTGCTGGAAAAAATCGCCGCTACCGCCGGGGTGCTGCTGGCGTTGCACCGAGTGCAGCCCGGCTGCTAATCGCGGTATCATAGGCACTTCCCAGCACAGCACCTTTTCGCCGCCATGCAGACATCCGTTCACAGTAATCCCGCCTCCCGTTTGACCTTGCTGCGCGCCGCCATGCGCGCGCAGCATATCGATGCCCTGATCGTACCCTCGGCCGACCCGCATTTGTCCGAGTACCTGCCGGCGCGCTGGCAGGGCCGCGAGTGGCTGTCGGGCTTTACGGGGTCGGTCGGCACCCTGGTCGTGACGCAGGATTTTGCCGGCGTGTGGACCGATGGCCGCTACTGGGAGCAGGCGGAAGACGAACTGTCCGGCAGCGGCATCGTCCTGAAGAAAATCCCGTCCGGCGCCAGCGTGCTGTATATCGACTGGCTGGGCGAGACCATGCAGCCGGGGCAGACGGTAGCCGTCGATGGCGCCGTGCTGGGCCTGGCCAATGCGCGCCTGCTGCAGCAGGTGCTGGGTGAGCAAGTGACCCTGCGCACCGATACCGATGTGCTGCAAGCCGTGTGGCCAGAGCGTCCGGCCATGCCCGCCGCGCCAGTGGTTGAACACGCGGCGGCGTATCCATCGCTGTCGCGTATTGAAAAACTGGCGGCCCTGCGCGCCAGCATGGCGGCGCACGGCGCCAGCCACCACGTCATTTCCACCCTCGACGATATCGCTTACCTGTTCAACCTGCGCGGCGCCGACGTCAGTTACAACCCTGTCTTCCTCGCGCATGCGCTGGTGGGGCCCGAGCGCGCCACCCTGTTCGTCGCCGACGGCAAGCTGCCCGCCGCCCTGCGCGCTACCCTGGAAAGCGAAAGCGTGGACGTGGCCGCGTATGACCGCACGGCGGCCGCGCTGGCCGCGCTGCCGGCCGGCGCCACCTTGCTGCTGGACCCGCGCCGCATTACGTTCGGCACGCGCCAGGCCGTGGCCGAGGGCGTGCGGGTGGTCGAAGCCATCAATCCGAGCACCCTGGCCAAGTCGCGCAAGACGGATAGCGAAGCGGCCCACGTGCGCGCCGCCATGCAGCAAGATGGCGCCGCGCTGTGCGAATTTTTCAGCTGGTTAGACAGCACCCTGGCCGATCCGCAGCGCGCGCCCTTGACGGAAATCGGCGTCGACGAACACCTGACGGCATGCCGCGCGCGCCGTGCCGGTTTTGTCAGCCCCAGTTTCGGCACCATCGCCGGCTTCAATGCGCACGGCGCGATCATGCATTATCACGCCCATGCGGGTAGCGATGCCACCATCGAAGGCGACGGCTTGCTGCTGATCGATTCGGGCGGCCAGTACCTGGGCGGCACCACGGATATCACGCGCGTGGTCCCCGTCGGCACGATCACGGCCGAGCACAAGCGCGATTTCACCCTGGTCTTGCGCAGCATGATCGCCCTGTCGCGCGCGCAGTTCCCGCGCGGCGTGAAGTCGCCCATGCTCGATGCGATTGCCCGCGCACCGCTGTGGGCCGAGGGCATCGACTTTGGCCACGGCACGGGCCACGGCGTGGGCTTTTTCCTGAATGTCCATGAAGGGCCGCAATCGATTTCGCAGTCGGCCATGCCGGAGCCGCAGACGGCCATGGAGATCGGCATGATCACCTCCATCGAACCGGGCATTTATCGCCCTGGCCAGTGGGGCATCCGTATCGAGAATCTGGTATTGAACGTTCCCGCAGGGACGACGCAGTTCGGGGAATTCCTGCGTTTTGAAACCCTGACCCTGTGCCCGATCGATACGCGCTGCGTCGAGCGCTCGCTGTTGCGCGACGACGAGGCGGCCTGGCTCAACGACTACCACGCCACCGTGTGCGCGCGCCTCGCGCCGTTGTTGGCTGCGCCGGCCGATGCGCCTGCGCTGGCGTGGCTGGAACAGCGCACGGGAGCCATCTGATGCGTTCGACCCGCGCCACGTCCGCCATCGAGCGGCTCAAGGAACGTACCGGCCACCGCCTCTACACGATGGCGCGCACGGGCGATGAACTGTTTTTCCTGACCGAAGGCCCGGGCTTGCCGCCCCTGTGCCCGCCGCTGGAACTCGATGCCTTTGTCGCCTTCGTGAATGGACTGGGGCCGCAAAAGGCGCGCCGCGTCAGCAAGCTCGATGTGGCGTTTGAAAAGCAGCTGACGAAAAAGCCCTAGATGCCGACCATCGACTTCCTGCGCGCGTATTGGTCGCCGGCCGAGCTGGCAACGAATGGCGTGATTCTGCTGAACCTGCTTGGCGCGTTGCTGCTGGGCTTGCTGGTGGGCTATGAGCGTTCCTATCACGGGCGCGCCGCCGGCATGCGCACGTATGGCCTGGTTTGCATGGCTTCGGCCGCGCTGACGGTGCTGGGCGGCTATCCGGAGTTCTGGTATGGCGGCCATGGCACCATCGTCGGCAGCGACCCGACGCGTATCATCCAGGGTATCGTCACGGGCGTGGGTTTCCTCGGCGCCGGCGTCATCATGCGCGAAGGCTTCAATATCAGCGGCTTGACGACGGCCGCCTCGATCTGGGCCTCGTCCGTGATCGGCATCATGGTCGGCATCGGCTTTTATCTGTCGGCCATGGGCCTGGCCTTCATGTGCGCGATGGCGATGATTTTTCTGTCAAAATTGGAGAACTGGCTGCCGTCGCGCCACGCAGTGGCCATCACCATGCGCTTCAAGCAAGGGTTTGTCCCGCGCGAAGATGCGCTGCGGCGCATGGCTGCCAAGCGCGGCTACGACATCGCCGGCGGCTCGCTGACCATCGGCAGCACCGACGGCATGCAGGAATGGCGCTTTGTCGCCATCGCGCATGGCAAGAACACGGGTGCCAGCCTGTCGGCCATGTCGGCCGAACTGGCCGCCTTCGAAGGCATCGCCGGCTTCCAGCTGTCGCACGCACGCAACTGAAAAGGATGGACATGGATGCACAGGCCCAAGACGTACTCGATTTCTGGTTCCTGCCGCCGGATAACCCTGACTACGGCCAGTCGCGCATGGAATGGTTCCGCAAGGATGACGCCTTCGACGCGCACATACGCGCGCGCTTCGGCACGCTGATCGATGCCGCCCTCGATGGCGGCTTGCGCGCATGGGACGCGACGCCGCACGGCGCGCTGGCGCGCCTCATCGTGCTCGATCAGTTGACGCGCAATGTCTATCGGGGCACGCCGCGCGCCTTTGCCGGCGACGCCCAGGCGCTGGCGCTGGCCGTCGCCTTGACGCAAGCGGCGCAGGACCAGCAATTGCCACCGATGCTGCGCGCCTTCGCCTACCTGCCGTTCGAACATGCGGAAGACCTGGCCATGCAGGCGCGCGCCGTCGAATTGTTCCAGCTGCTGTCGCAGGCGCATCCCGGCTTTGATGGCATGCTCGATTATGCGCAGCGCCACCAGGAAGTGATCGCCCGCTTCGGCCGCTTCCCGCACCGCAACGCCATCCTGGGGCGCGCTTCCACGCCGCAAGAGGTGGAATTCCTGCGCCAGCCGGGATCGAGTTTTTAGAACATCATCATGAATGTCACTTTGAATATCATCGGCGCCGGCCACGTGGGACGTGTGCTGGGCAGTTTGTTCGCCGGCGTGGAAGGTGTCGCCGTGCAGGATGTGCTGACGCGCTCGATCGCCTCGGCGCAAGCGGCCGTGGCTTTCATCGGCGCCGGCACGCCCGTCGCCAGCTATGCGGCCCTGCGCCACGCGGACGTCACCATGCTGGCCGTCTCCGACGATCAGATCGGCCCGGCCTGCGCGGCGCTGGTGGCCGAGGGACGCCAGGCGGGCGCCATCGTGTTCCACTGCAGCGGCGCGCTGGCCTCGAACGTGCTGCTGGCCGCCACGCAGGCCGGTGCTTTTGTTGCCAGCGCCCACCCGATCCGCAGCTTTGCCGACCCGCAGCAGGTGGCCGCCACCTTTGACGGCACGTTTTGCGGCGTCGAAGGCGATCCGCTGGCAATGGCCTTCCTCACGCCGGCTTTGCATGCCATCGGCGCGCGGCCCGTGCCCATCGACCCGGCCGCCAAGACCCTGTATCACGCCGCTGCCGTGTTTGCCAGCAATTACCTGGTGACGGTGCTCGACGCCGCCCTGCGCGCCTACCAGGCGGCCGGCATTGCCGAGCCGGTGGCGCGCGAGCTGGCCCAGCCTTTGGTGACGGAAGCGGTGGCCAATGTGTTCCGCCTGGGCGCCGCGCCCGCGCTGTCCGGCCCCATCGCACGCGGCGATGCGGCCACCGTGCAACGCCAGCAGCAGGCGGTGCAAAGCTGGGATGCCGCCACGGGGGAGTTGTACCGGGCGCTGGTGGCGCCCACGCAAGATCTGGCCAGGCGCAAGCGCGGGGGATGAATCAGGCGGCGTGCACGCCGTTACGGCCGTGATGCTTGGCCTGGTACAGGGCGCTGTCGGCGCGCGAAAAGAAGGCCGATTCGCTTTCGTCGCGCCGGTACTCGGCCACGCCCAGGCTGATCGTCACGGGGTGCTGCGGCGCGGGCAGACCGAAATCGTGCTGCTCGACGGCGGCGCGCAGGTTTTCCGCCACGTCCATCGCCTGCGCCAGGCTGCAGTTATTCAGCAGCACCAGGTATTCCTCGCCGCCCCAGCGCGTGATGACGTCGCTTTCGCGCACGGTGGCGCGCGCCACGTCCGCCACGCCACGGATGACCTTGTCGCCCCACAGGTGGCCGTGGGTATCGTTGACGCGCTTGAAGAAATCGATGTCGAACAGGATGGCCGACATCGGTTGCTCGTTGCGTTTGGACAAGAGCATGGCGCGCTGGAACAGCAATTCCAGCGATTGGCGGTTCAGCAAGCCCGTCAGCGCATCCGTCGAGGCGATGCGTTCGATGCGGCGCTGGTAGCGGTTCACCGTCAACAGGGTCAGCAGCAATACCAGCAGGGTGACGCCAAAGCTGATGGCCAGATTCAGGATGAACACGCCCTGCAGCGACTTGACTTCGTCGCTGACATTCTGCTCGACCACCAGATACCAGCCCAGCTCGGGAATGAAACGCGAGTTGACGAGGATTTGCGCACGGCCCAGCTGGTACGACAGGTGCGTCGGTGCGCTCTGGTGGTTGATGATCTGGTCGGCAATGCTGTTCACGCCAGGCAAATTGCGGATGTTGCCGCGACCGTCGCGCATGGTCTTGCCCGCCAGTACCAGGGCGCCGGCGCCGTCGACAAAGTAGATGTTGCGGTGGAAGCGCGCCTGGTAGCGGTCGATGATGTGGCTCATGGTGTCCAGGGTCAGGCCGATGCCCGTGGCGCCGATGAACTGGCCATCGTAATCATAAACGCGGTGGTTGATGAAGATGGTCATGCTGTCGCGGTTGGCCATGTCCACGTCGACATTGGTTTCATAATCGGTGCTGTCCATGGCGCGCACGCGGTAGTACCAGAGGTCGCGCGTCGCTTCCGGGCTGACGGATTTCAGCGTGCCTTCAGCATAATAATATTTGCTGCTTTTGTCCGAGACGAGAAAGCTGGTGATGGCGCCGTATTTCTTCTTGACCTCGGCCAAGTAGCGCACGATCTGCGCCGGGTTGCTTTCGCCAGCGAGTATCCAGTCGCGCACGAAGGTGTCGTGCGCCATCAGCGAGGAGATGAAGACGGGGCGCAGCATGTCTTTCTGGATTTCGGAATAGATATTGTCGCCCGTCAAAGGCAAGGTCTGGTCGGCGATGCCATGCTCGATGGCCTGGCGCGAGGCCAGGTAGCTGGCCAGGCTGGTGGCCATGAAGCCCGCCCCCAGGATCAGGGTCAGAAGGATGAGCAGGCGGTACTTGATCGACAGAAGGCGCATGGAGACGTGAAAGTGGCAGGCGGGAAGGCAATCTTTACGCAAGCCAAAAGTATGCAGCAGGCCTGGTATTGGCGCAATGATAACTGGCTTTATTGATAATTTGCGCTGGTATCCGCGACAAGATAACCACGACTTACCAAATAAAAGTGCCGATTTGTCGACAAAGATGCAAATTAGCAATAAGATTTGACGATGGGAATCAATGCGCACAGCCCCTGTCTTGCCGTCCGTTTCAGGCGCAGGACACCACGCGCAGGGAGTGTAGTATGTTATTTTTAAAGAGTACGTCTGTCAGCAAGGCCTCCGGCATTTATGAGGTCGACATCGCCGCCAAACCACCGGGCAAGACCTTTGGCATTTTCCTCGCCACCGATCCCGATCATCCACCGCATGCCTTGCTGGGACAATTGAAGGTGCTCGGCTACGAGAACACCTATAGTTCCCCCTACCTGCACAAGGATGGGGGCAAGGTGCTGGATTTGCATTTCCAGAAGGATGGCACGGATATCTTCAAGGGCTGGAAAACCGAGGAGTGCACACTCAACTTGGCGGCCATCACGGCGCTGTTCGAGGAGCACGGCATCACTATCTCCCCACGGGTTATGTCGATGGCGGAAGCCTACGCTTAATTTGCTTCAACCCGCCTCCACGCCAATGTGATACAGCGCCCACGGGCAGCTGGCGAATCGTTCGGCCAGGGGCAGGGCCGCCACGGCCGCGATGCGGTCGGCATCATGGATCGCCCATAGCGGTCCCAGGCCGCCCAGCGCCATCGCCTGCCCGTCGAGGTGGGTGGCGACCATAAAACGCTGTGCGCGCGCCTGCGCCATGGTCAGCGCCGCCGCATAGCCATCGACGGCGCGCAGCAGCAGGCGCACATCATCTCCCTCCGGGGCGCCCGCCGCCCTCAAGACATCGACCAGCAGCGGCCCGCGCAGGCCATGCGCCTTGCCATCGTATTCCAGGGTGGGGTGGATGGTGTGTGCCGGCAAGTTCGCCAGCGCCGCAAAGTCGAATGCCCGCGCCCGCTCAAAACTGATTTTCTGCTTGTGCATCATCTGGTCGCGCACGGCGTCGAACGGACCCCGGTTGGGTTTGGCTATGCTGCCCGTGATGGTCAGCAAGGCCGGACCGCGCAGGCCGGCGGGCGCCGCCCGGGCGATGGCGGGCAAGGCCGCAGCGGCCACGCCGGCCGCGAGAAACTGGCGTTTGTGCATGCACTTCTCCTGTTCGTCTGAATTTCAAATTGCGCTTAAGTCTATCTTAAGTTCGCTCAACGGTGCGCATTTTATGGTTATTGTCAGTTTGGAATCTCTGCTTACATCTTGTCACAGTTCTTACGGAATGGAGAAAGACGTAGCTTTTTTCGGCTGTTATTGTGTCCTCATCGCACTTCGCTGAACTGCGAATCCAGGCACGTCAACTATTTGAGAGAGAGAACATGATGAAAAAGAAAATCCTGTTTGCAATGATCGCTACGACTACTGCACTGACCGGCATGAGCGCCGCGCACGCCGAAGGCGCCTATGTGGGTGCCGGCGTCACGGGCAACCGCTACAATTTTGATATTCCTGGCGCCACCAGCGCCGATAATCACAGCGGCTACAAGGCCGGCGCCAAGATCTTCGCCGGTTACGATTTCGATAAAACCTGGGCGGTCGAGGGCGGTTACGCCGATTTCGGCAGCAAGGATTACAGCTATGTCACCGGTGCCGGCAACGGTTCCGTGAAAAGCGATTCGCACGGCTACTACCTGGCCGGCAAGGCCAGTATGCCGGTGAGCGATAAAGTGGGCGTGTTCGGCAAGCTCGGTGTGGCCAAGGTCAAGAATAGCCTGAGCGGCACGGGTCTGTCGACCGGCATCAGCGGCAACGACAAGACGGGCGTGTACGCTTCCGTCGGCGCCCAGTACGCGCTCAACGAGAAAGTCTCGCTGACGGCGGAAGTGGAACACTTCGGCAAGAGTGCCGACCAGGGCCGCAAGGCTACCGGTCTCGCTTTAGGCGCACGCTACAACTTCTAATTTAACAGAAGTTTGCTGAAAAAAAGGCAGTTACCGCGAGGTAACTGCCTTTTTGCATGGCCGGACCGAAATTACGTGGTCAATGGCTTGTAGCGGATACGCTTCGGTTTCGCGCCTTCGTCACCCAGGCGTTTCTTCTTGTCGGCTTCGTATTCCTGATAGTTGCCGTCAAAGAAGGTGACCTGCGAATCGCCTTCGAATGCCAGGATGTGCGTGGCGATACGGTCGAGGAACCAGCGATCATGCGAGATGACCATCACGCTGCCGGCAAATTCCAGCAAGGCGTCTTCCAGCGCGCGCAGGGTTTCCACGTCCAGATCGTTCGACGGTTCATCGAGCAGCAGGACGTTGCCGCCCATCAGCAGGGTTTTTGCCAGGTGCAGACGGCCACGTTCACCGCCGGACAGATTGCCGACGATTTTTTGCTGGTCGCCGCCCTTGAAGTTGAAGCGGCCGAGGTAGGCGCGCGACGGCATTTCGAAGCGGCCAACCGTCAACATGTCGGCGCCGCCGCACACGTCCTGGAAGACGGTCTTGCTGTCCGACAGCGAGTCGCCGCGATTCTGGTCGACGATGGACACGCGCGCCGTCTGGCCGATGGCCACTTCGCCGCTGTCCGGCTGTTCCTTGCCGGTAATCATCTTGAACAGGGTCGACTTACCGGCGCCGTTAGGGCCGATGATGCCGACGATGGCGCCTGGCGGCACGGTAAAACTCAGGTTATCGATCAGCAAACGGTCGCCGAACGCTTTCGATACGTTCTTGAACTCGATGACGTCATTGCCCAGGCGTTCGGCCACGGGAATGAAGATTTCCTGCGTTTCGTTGCGTTTCTGGTACTCGTGCTCGGACAGCTCGTTGAAGCGGGCCAGGCGGGCTTTCGACTTGGCCTGGCGCGCTTTCGGGTTCTGGCGCGACCATTCCAATTCCTTCTGCAGCGCCTTCTGGCGCGCCGATTCCGTCGATTCTTCCTGTTTCAGGCGGGCTTGCTTCTGCTCCAGCCAGGTCGAGTAGTTACCCTTCCATGGAATGCCGCTGCCGCGGTCCAGCTCCAGGATCCACTCGGCCGCGTTGTCGAGGAAGTAGCGGTCATGGGTGATGGCCACCACGGTGCCGGGGAAGCGCAGCAGGAATTGTTCCAGCCAGTCGACCGATTCCGCATCCAGATGGTTGGTCGGCTCGTCGAGCAGCAGCATGTCGGGCTTGGACAGCAGCAGCTTGCACAGCGCCACGCGGCGCTTTTCACCGCCGGACAGCACGCCGATGCTGGCATCCCATGGCGGCAGGCGCAGCGCGTCGGCGGCCATTTCCAGCTGCAAATTCAAATTGCCGCCGTCGGAGGTGGCGATGATCGCTTCCAGGCGCGACTGCTCGGTGGCCAAGGCATCGAAATCGGCATCCTCCTCGCCATAGGCGGCGAACACGGCTTCCAGCTTGGCTTGCGCTTCAAACACTTCACCCAAGCCCGATTCGACTTCCTGGCGCACGGTTTTTTCCGGGTCCAGCTGCGGTTCCTGCGGCAGGTAGCCGATGTTCAGGCCCGGCATCGGCACGGCTTCGCCCTGGATGTCGGTGTCGATGCCGGCCATGATTTTCAGCAGGGTCGATTTGCCGGAGCCGTTCAGGCCCAGCACGCCGATCTTCGCGCCTGGGAAGAAGGAGAGGGAAATATCTTTCAGAATCTGGCGCTTGGGCGGGACGATTTTGCCCACGCGATTCATGGTGTAGACGTAATTTGCCATTAGAAATCTCGGGTGATATACAAAGACGGACAGGATACGGTAAACGCCCGCTTCCGGCCAGCGCTGCGCGCTGCCGGAGCGGGTCGGTCAGGCGGCCAGGCGCGCGCGGCGGCTGTTCCACAGCCCCTCGGCCGCATACAGGCCCAGCGCCGTCCAGATGACGAGGAAGCCCAGCATGCGCTCTTGGGTGAACGATTCGTGGAAAACCCACACGCCGATCAGCAGCTGGCCCGTGGGGGCGATGTATTGTAATAAGCCCAGTACGGCCAGCGGCAGGCGGCGCGCGCCGGCGGCAAACAGCAGCAGGGGAATGGCCGTGATGGGGCCGGACGCCAGCAGCAGCGCGCGCGTGGCGGTGGAATCTGTATTGACGAAGCCGCTCTGTCCGTGCCAGGCCAGCCACAGCATGTAGGCCAGCGCCAGGGGAAACAAAATCAAGGTTTCGAATGACAGGCCTTCCAGCGCACCGAGCGCGGCCGTCTTGCGCAGCAAGCCATAGCCGCCGAAGGTGGCCGCCAGCAGCAGGGCGATCCACGGCACTTGCCCCGCTTGCCAGGTGAGCCAGGCCACGCCGCAGGCGGCCAGGCCGATGGCCAGCCACTGCAGGCGGCGCAAGCGCTCGTGCAGCAGCATAAAGCCCAGCATGACATTGATCAGGGGCGTAATGAAGTAGCCGAGGCTGGCGTCGACCACGTGGCCATTGTTGACGGCCCAGATATAGATGAACCAGTTGGCGGACAGCAAAAACGCGCTGGCGACGAAGCTGGCCACGACCCTGGGCTGCGCTTTCAGGCTACCCAGCCAGCTCCACTGGCGGCGTACGGTCAGCACGATGCCTAGAAACAACAGAGACCAGACCATGCGGTGCGCCAGGATTTCCTGTGGTGCGATCTCGCCGATGGCATGGAAATACAGGGGAAACAGGCCCCAGCACAGGAAGGCGAGGGAGGCGTACAACATGCCTGGATTCATGATGGGGCTCGCTGGAGAGTAGACAGTCTGTCATTATGGCTGAAAACATCGGGGGCTGCCCGGCGCCGCTGGCGAGGCGTAGAATGGCAACAAATCAATGGCCGCAAGCCCGCGCAGCAAGGCGGAGCGGTACAAAACCACGACTTTGGGGCAGCTGCGGAACCATGCAAAAATACTCTTGCTATTTGCTAATACCTATCATATTGTGCGATGCAACAAAACAAAAATGGGTGCAATCTTGACGTCGGAACACAAAAAAAGCGGCCTGGTCGGCTTGACACTGGCTGCCGTCGGCATCGTCTATGGCGATATCGGCACCAGTCCGCTATACACCCTCAAAACGGTATTCGACCCGGCCCACGGCCTGTCTGTCACGCATAACAACCTGCTGGGCATCGTCTCGCTGATCTTCTGGGGCCTGACCCTGATCGTCTCGCTGAAGTACGTGACCCTGGTGCTGCGTGCCGACAACCGCGGCGAGGGCGGCATCATGGCCCTGATGGCGCTGGTGTTGTCGTCCGTCAGCAAGTCGTCGCGCTGGCATGTGCCGCTGATGGTGATCGGCGTGTTTGGCGCCACCCTGTTCTATGGCGACAGCGTGATCACGCCGGCTATTTCCGTGCTGTCGGCCATCGAAGGCCTGGAAGTGGCCACGCCTGCCTTCAGCCCGTACGTGGTGTGGTTGACGATCGCCGTGCTGGTGGCGCTGTATTCGGTGCAGTCGCACGGTACGGCCGGCATCGGCCGTTTCTTCGCTCCCATCATGCTGATATGGTTTGTCGCGCTCGCCTGCATGGGCGTGCTCAATATCATCAAGTCGCCAGGCATCCTGGCCGCCGTCAATCCCCTGCATGCGGTGGCTTTCCTGCTCGACAATGGCCGTATCGCCTTCCTGTCGCTGGGCGCCGTGGTGCTGGCACTGACGGGCGCCGAGGCGCTGTACGCGGACATGGGCCACTTCGGCAAGAAGCCGATCCGCATGGCCTGGTTCCTGATCGCCTTTCCCGCGCTGGCGCTGAACTACCTGGGCCAGGGCGGGCTGCTGCTGGCGCACCCGGAAGCCATTTCCAATCCGTTCTACCAGCAGCTGGGCGCCTGGAGCGTGTATCCGCTGGTGATTTTGTCGACCATGGCCACCGTGATCGCTTCGCAGGCGACCATTTCCGGCACCTTTTCGATGACCAAGCAAGCCATCGCGCTGGGCTTCTTGCCGCGCATGCGCGTGCGCCACACGTCGGAAAGCGAAATCGGCCAGATTTACATTCCTGCCGTCAACTGGCTGCAGCTGGCCGTCGTGCTGATGGCCGTCGTCGGTTTTGGTTCGTCGGAAAAGCTGGCCGCCGCCTACGGCATCGCCGTCACCGCCACCATGCTGGCCACCACGATCCTGACCTTCTTCGTCATCCGCTACCGCTGGAAGATGAATTTGCTGCTGTGCTGGGCCGCCACAGGCTTCTTCCTGATCATCGATGTGAACCTGTTCGCGGCCAGTTCCCTGAAACTGTTCCACGGCGGCTGGTTCCCGCTGTTGCTGGGCGCCGTCCTGTTCATCATCATGCTGACCTGGAAACGGGGCCGCCAACTGGTGTTCCAGAACCTGGAAAAGCACGCGATCCCGCTCAACGAATTTCTCTCGTCGCTGTTCATCGCGCCGCCGCTGCGCGTGCCCGGCACGGCCATCTTCCTGCGCGGCGAAACGGATGGCGTGCCGCATGCGCTGCTGCATAACTTGCTGCACAACAAGGTGCTGCATGAGCGCGTCATTTTCCTCACCGTCTCCATGCATGAAGAGCCGTGGGTGTTGCCATCCGAGCGCGTGCGCGTGGTGGAGCTGGGCCACCAGTGCTACCAGGTGTATGTGCATTACGGCTTCAAGGATGAACCGGACATTCCGGCGGCGCTGGCGCAATGCGCCGAGCAGGGACTCGATTTCGAGATGATGGAAACGTCGTTCTTCATCGCGCGCCAGACCATCATCTCGACGCCGGGGGCCGGCATGATGCCATGGCGCGAGCACCTGTTCGTTACCATGTCGCGCAATGCGCGCACGGCGGCCGACTACTATCAGATCCCGAGCAACCGGGTGATCGAACTGGGCACACAGGTGGAAATCTAAATATTGTGGCCATTTTGGCAGCGTTGCATCGGCGCACCATTCAGCGTCGTGCTTACGTCTGCTTACAAATGGGCCCGGCGACACCTGTTAAACTCCAGCCCGTACCGGTCCGCACCGTACGGGCCCCAGTCACACACCAATATTTAAAGGGAAACCATGAAATCGGTATTTCAATTGATCGCCACGCTCGCTTGTGCCGTGGCCCTGACCGCCTGCGGCGCCGCCGCAAACACGGAAAAGCCGGTCGTGCTCGACCCGAATACGCAGGTGAAGGAACTCACCTTCCCCGATGTGGTGGTCGGCACCGGCGCGACAGCGGAAGCGGGCGATACCCTGGATGTGCTCTACACGGGCTGGTTGTATGACGCGAGCAAGCCGGACAACAAGGGCAAGCAGTTCGAGACAAACATGTCTGGCCCGGCTTTGCCTTTCCAGCTGGGCAAGGGTCTCGTGATCCTGGGATGGGACCGCGGCCTGGTCGGCATGAAGGTGGGCGGCACGCGCATCCTGTCCATTCCGTATGACCTCGGTTATGGCAAGGTGGGCAAGCCACCGGTGATTCCCGGCTACGCGGGCTTGTTGTTTGAAGTCAAGCTTGTGAACGTGTCGAAAAAGTAAGCCAGCGCAGGGCTGCCAATACCAAGGGCGATTCCACGGAATCGCCCTTTTTGCTTTGCGGGCTCTGTCTCTGTCAGGCTGGTGCCAGTTCCTGGAAATAATACGTGGCGCCACCCAGATCGGCTGGCGCGTCATATTGCAGCACCTGCGTGCGGCGCAGCGCCACGGGGGCACTGAAGGCGGGGCCGTCGTAGACGAAGGTATGGAATTCGCCGTTTTCGCCGCAGGCGTCGACACCGGGCGGCAGGTCGGCGAGGAAGGAAGCGTCGAACTCGCGCCCGCAAAACTCGCGTGGCAGGTGCCGGCCATTGATGCACACGACGATGGCCTTGAAGCCGGCGGCGAGAAATTCGTCGACCAGCGCGCGCCGCGCTTCGCCCCACAGGGGCAGATGGGCGGTCAGGCCGGCCGCGGCGCAGACTTTTTCTTCCCAGTCGCGGTGCGGCTGCAGATCGATGTCGCCAAACAGGGCATGAGCTATGCCCTCGTCTTTCGCCGCGCGCAGCATGGCGATAAATTGTTCCTCGTAGCTGGCCCAGCTGGCGTGATAGCGCTGCAGGCGCGCACCCAGGCTGGCTGCCTGCGCTTCGAGTAATTCAGGCGGCACGCCGTGCGAGCGCGATTTGCGGCCATCTTCATCCATGGCCGTGATCAGCAGCGGCACGCGCAGGCCGGCGTTGCGCGCGCGCCACAGGGCCAGGCAGGAATCCTTGCCGCCGCTCCAGGAAATGAGGGCCGTCGTCATGCTGCCGCCCGCGCCGCGCGCAGCATGTCGACGTGCTGTATGCCGTCTTCGTCGTAGGGAGCGCTGACGGTGACAAAGCCGAACGACTGGTAGAAGCGCTCCAGGTATTGCTGCGCACCGATGCGAATGGCGTGGCCAGGGTGCTGGCGTTCGGCGCGCGCAATGCCTTCCGCCAGCAGCTGCTTGCCGGCGCCCGTGCTGCGCGCTTCGGGCGCCGTCAGCACGCGGCCCAGCGACATTTCCACGTATTTGGCGCCCGGCGCCAGCACGCGCAGATACGCGGCCAGCCGGCGCTGGCCATCGACCGTTTGCCAGCCCAGCAAGTGCATGGCTTGCTGGTCATGGCCATCGAGGTCCGGGTAAATACACTGCTGTTCGATGACGAACACGCGCTGGCGCAAGGCCAGCACCTGGTACAAAGCGTGGGGGCCGAGTTCGTCGAACGTGTTCCATTGCCAGGCGATCATGCGTACTCCGGAAAAATCAGGAAAAGAGCGCCATTCTAAAGGTACACGTGAAAAAAAACCGCGCTGCCTTCATGGCAGTGCGGTTTTGATGGCGACGCGCAGCAGTTTATGCCAGGTGTGCTCAGACGATCGTCAGGGTGACGTCGATGTTGCCGCGCGTGGCGTTCGAGTACGGGCACACGATGTGGGCGGCGGCGACCAGCGCTTCGGCGGCGGCGCGCTCCATGCCCGGCAGCGAAATGGTCAGTTCCACTTCGATGCCGAAGCCCGTGTCGATGGCGCCGATGCCGACCTTGCCTTCGATGGACAGGTCCGCCGGCAAGGCGATCTTGTCGCGGCCGCCGACGAATTTCATGGCGCCGATGAAGCAGGCCGAGTAGCCGGCGGCGAACAGTTGTTCCGGATTGGTGCCCACGGCGCCATTGCCGCCCAGTTCTTTCGGCGTGGTCAGCTTGACGTCCAGCACATTGTCGGACGACACGGCACGGCCTTCGCGGCCTCCGGTGGCGGTGGCTTGCGCGCGGTACAGGACTTGTTTGATCGACATGGTGGTTTCCTTGAGTAAATTAAATAGTTAACGATTAAATAGTGTGCTGCTTGTTTCATGGGCTGCTGCCCCAAGATGCCCGTCTGCAGAAGCGATTGCCGGCGTCCATGTGCTCAATATATATCGCGCACTATTTAATTGCAAGCGATTTTATTTTCACGCGACGCATATTTGTGCTTTATTTTCTTGCCTTTGTCGCCAGTATTGCCCTTCCGTCGCATAATGGCCACCGTCGCCGGGGGCGATGGTTATGCTGGGCCCACTTCACACCCCAAGGAAAAAATCATGACTAGCCTCTTCTTTATCCTGCGCATCACCTTGGCCACGATGCTCACTTACATCATCGCTACGGCGATTCTGGTCGAGAATTTTCTGCGCTATATCTTCGGGAATACGGAGGGCTTCTTTGTCATCGTCGGCGCGCTGCTGGCCAGCGCCGTCATCACGAATGCGTTTTCGCACGTGCGGCGCGTGCGCCTGATCGCCGGCGCCGTCAATGCCGGCACCCTGTCGAGCCGCCAGCGGCGCCAGATCGAGATTCCGTTCGAGGCGGGCGAGGTGTTCGACATGATCGACGCGGCTATCCGCGAACTGCCGGGCAGCGAAGTGGTCGAAAGCGCGCGCGACAGCCTGCAGGTGCAGGCTAGAGTACGCCGCGCGGCGCCGTACACGCACACGGGCTTGCCCCGCATGCGCCTGCTGGGTTTTCTGGAGCCGCGGCCGAACCAGATCCTCGCCACCGTCACGCCGAATGGCGAGGCGGGCAGCGTGACCCTGATCTGCGAACCGGCGCGCAATGCCTGGACCGACTGGTTCCTCGTCGACCATGGCAGCAACCTGGAAAACGCGGAAGCGGTGACGCGGGCGTTGACGCGCCGCGTGGCGCAGCGCCGGCGCGGCGAGCAGGCCGAGGCGCGCCAGACGGTGACGGAAAAGGAACTCACGGTGGCCAAGCTGAGCCTGCTGCACGCGCAGGTCGAGCCGCACTTCCTGTACAACACCCTGGCCAGCGCGCAGCTGCTCACGCGCAGCGACCCCGTGCGCGCCGACGAGATGCTGGGCAACCTGATTTTGTACCTGCGCCACTCGCTGCCGCGCACGGAGCAAGCCATGTCGACCCTGGGCACGGAGCTGGAACGGGCACGCGCCTACCTCGATATCCTGAAAATCCGCATGGGCGCGCGCCTGAACCTGCAGATTGAGGTACCGCAATACCTGCGCCAGGCAGAGCTGCCGCCGATGATGCTGCAAACCCTGGTGGAAAACGCCATCAAGCATGGCCTGGAGCCGAAGAGCGGCGGCGGCACCATCTGGATCATGGCGCGCAGCGGCGATGGCACGGTGATCGTCACGGTGGCCGACGACGGCAAGGGTTTCAGCGACGATGGCGCCGGCACGGGCAACGGCCTGCGCAATGTGCGCGAACGCCTGCGCCTGACCTACGGCAATGCCGCCGCGTTTGCCATAGTCGCCAATTTCCCCGATGGTGTGACGGCCACCATCACGGTGCCTGACAGCACGGCGCAAGGAGTGTCGTATGGATGACACCTTGAGCGGCATGACCTGCGTCATCGCCGAAGATGAAACCCTGCTGCGCGATGCGCTGGTGGCCTTGCTGGCCGAAGAGTGGCCGGCACTGCGCATCGTCGCCGCCTGCGACGACGGCGGCACGGCGCTCGACGCCATCGCCACCCTGCGACCCGACGTTGCCTTCCTGGATATCCGCATGCCGGGTTTGACGGGGCTGGAAGTGGCGGCTGGCGCGCTCGAAGCCAGTCCCGCCACCCAGGTGGTGTTCGTCACCGCCTACGACCAGTACGCGATCGATGCCTTCGACAACGGTGCCGTCGATTACTTATTGAAACCCATCGCCCGCGAGCGCCTGCAAGCGACCTTGCAGCGCCTGCAGGTGCGGGCCGGCAAGGCCCAGGCGGGCGACGGCGCACTGGCCGGCCTGCTGCAGCAATTGAGCCGCGCCTTGCCGGCGGCGGCCAAGTCGCCGCCGCTGGTGTGGCTGACGGCCAGCAGCGGCAAGGACACGCGCCTGATCATGGTGGAAGATATCGCCTATTTTCAGTCCGACACCAAGTACACGGCCGTCATGACGGCGGACGGCGAGGCGCTGCTGCGCAAGCCGATACGCGAACTGCTCGACGTGCTCGATCCGGCGATTTTCAAGCAGATTCACCGCTCCACCATCGTCAACATGAAGATGGTGGCGGCGGTCACGCGCGACGAGGTGGGACGCGGCGTCTTGCGCCTGAAAACGCGGCCGGAAACCCTGGCCGTGAGCCAGCCGTTCATGGCGCTGTTCCGCAATATGTAGCGTTAGTCGGCCGTCTCGAAGCCTTCGAGCACGTTCACCACATTGATGCCCAGTTCCTTCACCGCATAGCCCCCTTCGAGGATGAAGGCGGTGGGCAGGTTCAGATGCGCCAGGCGTTCGCCCACGCGCAGGTAGTCGCCGCTTTGCAAGGCGAAGTGCGACAGCGGGTCGCCGACGAAGGTATCCACACCGAGCGACACCACCAGCGCGTCGGGCGCGTACATATTGATGCGCAGGCAAGCCGTTTCCAGCGCGGCGAACCAGTTGGCCGTGGCGCTGCCGGCAGGCAGCGGCAGGTTGACGTTGTAGCCCAGCCCCGCGCCGCTGCCCGTTTCATCGGCGTGCCCCAGGTAAAACGGGTATTCGCTGCGCGGATCAGCGTGGACAGAGGCGAACAGCACGTCGTTGCGCGCATAGAAAATGCTCTGCGTGCCGTTGCCGTGGTGGTAATCGATGTCGAGGATGGCGACCTTGCGGGCGCCGTCGTCGAGCAGATGCTGCGCGGCCAGGGCCGCGTTGTTGAGAAAACAGTAGCCGCCAAAGAAATCGCTGCCCGCATGGTGGCCCGGCGGGCGCGTCAGGGCAAACGTGGCCCGTTCTCCCAGGCGCAGCGCGTGGGCCGCGTTGACGGCGCAGTCGGCGCCCGTCTTGGCCGCCGTCCACGTGCCGGCCGTCAGCGGCGTGCCATTGTCCATCGAGTACAGGCCCAGCTTGGCCGTGAAGTCGTCCGGTTCGATATCGCTGCGCAAGGTGCGCACGGGCCACACGGAGGGCAAGGCATCCTTGTTGGCATTGTCCGGGTCGAGCGCCAGCCAGTCGTGCCAGGCATGGCGCAGGAAGTGCAGGTAACGGGGCGTGTGGATGCGTTCGAGCGACGTCAGCGGTACACCGTGCGGCGTGACGATGCGGCCCAGGTTGCGCCGTCCCAGTTCGGCCACCACCATGTCGGCCCGTTCGGGCGTCTCGAAGCAGGGCACCATGGTGCCGCGAAACATTTCGAAGCGGCCCCGGTGCTGGCTGTGCAATTCATTGTAGAAGGTCAGCATCGGGACGTTTTGTGCAAGGTCAGGTGTGCGAGCACAGGGTGCTGGCGCGGTAGGCGGCGACGAAATCGTCGAAGCTGCCGGCGGGCGCCGCTTCCATGGCGCGCTGCTCGGCCAGCGAGCTGGCGGCCATCGCGTCGAAATACGCGCTTTGTTCCTTGCTGGCCGGCTGCGCGCGGAAGTAGGCGGCATGGCGCTCGCTCTGGCGCAGGCCGAAGGCGGCAAACGAGCCGCCATTGGCGCGCAGCTCGGCCAATACCTTTGCCGATGGCGTCGTGTCCGGGTCTGCCAGTTTGACGGCTTGCGCCGCCAGGCTGTCCGCATGCGCCGTGCCGCCAATGCGCGCGTCGAGCAAGGCCGCCACGGGGGCGATGCGCGCCAGCAATTCTTCGCCCCAGGCCTGCAGGGTGATGTCTGCGCCGTCGCGGCGCAGGGTCAGGCCCGGCGTGCGGCCTTCCTTGACGGTGCGCGCGAAATTGTGCGTGTAGCAGGCGCTTTGCTCGGCCGAGATGGACGCACTGTCGTCGAGCGCGCAGAACAGCAAAAACGCGTCGAGGAAGCGCCCCGTTTCCAGGCTGATACCGACCGGTTCGAACGGGTCGACATCCATGCAGCGCACTTCGATGTATTGCACTCCGCGCAGGCACAGGGCCTGGATGGGGCGCTCGCCCGTGCGGATCACGCGTTTCGGGCGGATGGTCGAATAGTATTCATTTTCGATCTGCAGCACGTTGGTGGACAATTGAATCCACTCGCCATCCTTCTTTGTACCCAGCGCCGCATACGGCGGATACGGGTCGTTGACGGCGTGCGTGAGGGCGCTGACGTAGTCTTCCAGGCTGTTTTCGTGCGGGCGCAGGCCGGACTGGGCATCGTTCTGGTAGCCGAGGTCGCTCATGCGCAGGCTGGTGGCGTACGGCAGGAACAGGGTGTCGTCGGACAAGGTGTCGAGCTTGTGCGCACGGCCGCGCAGGAAACCGCTGGACAGGGCCGGCGAAGCGCCGAACAGGTACATCAGCAGCCAGCTGTAGCGGCGGAAATTGCGGATCGTCGCCAGATAGCTTTCCGACTGCACGTCTTTCGGCGAGGCAGCTGCCTGCGTCGGGCTGGCGCTGGTGTCCGGGTTGCTGGCGAGCACTTGCCACAGCTGTTCGTCGAGCGAATAGTTGTAATGGATGCCGGCGATGCATTGCATGGCCTTGCCGTAGCGCAAGGCCAGGCCGCGCCGGTAGACGTGCTTGAGCATGCCCATGTTCGAGCTGCCGTAGTTGGCGATCTCGATCTGCGCTTCGGGCGGCAACTGGCAGGGCATCGACTGGCTCCACAGCAACTCGTCACCGAGGCGGCTGTACGCGTAGCGGTGTACGGTATCGAGCTTGCTTAATGTCGTGGCGATGTCGCTTTCAGCCGGGGTGATGAATTCGAGCAGCGCTTCGGCGTAGTCGGTGGTGATTTCAGGGTGCGTCAGCGCCGAGCCCAGGGCAGCGGGGTGGGGCGTGGAAGCCAGATGGCCGGCAGGGTCGACGCGCAGGGTTTCACGCTCGATGCCGCGCAAGCCGCCCAGCAGCGCGCGGTTGGCATCTTCGGTCAGCAATGCCAGGCGGCGAGTCAACAGGTTGGGCAATTTGAGCTTCCTTTCTTGTGCAGCATATAAATAATTTGTGCTGAGATTAACCGAATTTTGGCAAATGCGTCGGCGCCGGCCCAAAAAACGCCGCGTCGCCAGCGTCCGCCCCGGGCAAGAGGGGCGGCGCTTCGGTCAGGAATTCGCTTGATATTTTAACAAACTGCGGAGCATCTGGCGCGTTGCCGGATCAAGCCCCGCGCACGTGGATGGGTCAGCCCAGGCGGGCGCCGCTGACGCGCTCGATGCCGGCCAGGTCGCGCCAGCTCTGCACTTTGCTGTAGCCGGCGTCGGCCAGCAAGGCGCGCACGGACGGTGCCTGGTCATAGCCGTGTTCCATCAGCAGCCAGGCGCCCGACGCCAGATGGCGCGCGGCGCCGGCCACGATGGTGCGCAGGGCCGACAGGCCATCGGCGTGGTCGGTCAGCGCACCGGCCGGCTCGAAGCGCAAATCGCCTTCGGCCAGGTGGCGGTCGCCGCTGGCGATGTAGGGGGGATTCGAGACGATCAGGTCGAATTTTTCCGTGCCCAGCGCTTCGAACCAGTCGCTGGCCATGAAGGTGATGTTGACGCCGTTAGCGCTGGCGTTGCGGCGCGCCACGGCCAGCGCCGTGCTGCTGACGTCCAGGGCCGTGACGACGGCGTCGGGCCGCGTGTACGCCAGCGCGACGGCGATGGCGCCGCTGCCCGTGCCCATGTCGAGCACCCGTCCGCCCGGTGGCAGGCGCTCGAGCGCCAGTTCCACCAGCACTTCCGTGTCGGGGCGGGGGATCAGCACGGCGTCGTTGACTTCGAACGGCAGGCCGAAGAATTCGCGCTGGCCCACGATGTAGGCGATCGGCTCGCCTTGCAGGCGGCGCGCCAGCAAGCCGGACAGGCGTTCTGTTTCATCGGAAGTGAGCACGCGCTCCGATTGCGTGATCAGCGAGACGCGCGACAAGCCCAGCGCGTGGCCCAGCAGGATACGGTTGTCGAGCGGATCGAGCAGCGGACGGATTTGCAGCGCGCCGACAGTGCTGCCGGCGGGGATCAGTGTTTCTGGCATGGTGCTTTCAATTATTTCTGACGGCGCAGCAAGGTCCACAGCAGGCCGATGGCGAAGATGGCGAACCAGATGAACGCCCATTGCGGGATCGACAGGCCGAAAAACGGCTCGCCGGCGTTTTCGCAGGCGCCATACGATTCAAACATGAAGGGCATGAGTTCGGCCGTGAAGATCTTGTTCAGCGCCGTTTCCACAGGGTCGATGCCGCACGAGAAGCCGGGGTGCGCCAGTACGTACAAATGCTTGGCGCCCACACCCAGGCCGCCCAGGGCCGCCAATATACCGATGCCGGCGCCGATTTTCGGCCGCTTGGCGGCCGCGCCAGCCAGGCAGGCGATGCCAATGGCGAGGAACAGGTAGCGCTGGATCACGCACAGCGGGCACGGCGCCATGTGCATGGCATGCTGCAAATACATGGCCACGCCCAGCATCAGGAAACACAGGGCGGCGATCGACAGGAGGACGGTGCGTGAATTTTTCATGGGCGACACGGTGAGGTGGATGGAATCGAGCTGGTCATTTTCGCACAAGGCCGGATTTTTATTGCTTAGCCGCTACTTAAACGCGGGGTCAGACCCGGCGGGTCTGACCCCAGCCTTTGCTTGGGGCTACTTAATCACCGAGCGCTGCTAAAAGCTCGGCCTGGTGTTCGGCGGCTAAAGCATTCGTCAAGTCCGTCAAATCCCCATCCATGATGAAGTCCAGCTTATACAAGGTCAAATTGATGCGGTGGTCCGTCAGGCGGCCCTGCGGGAAATTGTAAGTGCGGATGCGCTCGCTGCGGTCGCCCGAGCCGATCAGGCTCTTGCGCGTGGCCGCTTCCTTCGACTGCTGCTCGCGCAGCTGCACGTCCTTGATGCGCGCGGCCAGCACTTTCATGGCTTGCGCCTTGTTCTTGTGCTGGCTGCGGTCATCCTGGCATTCCACCACGATACCGGTCGGCAAGTGGGTAATGCGCACGGCCGAATCGGTCTTGTTGATGTGCTGGCCGCCCGCACCCGAGGCGCGGTAGGTGTCGATGCGCAGGTCGGCCGGGTTGATGTTGACGTCTTCCACTTCATCGGCCTCGGGCATCACGGCCACCGTGCAGGCGGATGTGTGGATGCGGCCCTGCGTTTCCGTGGCCGGCACGCGCTGCACGCGGTGGCCGCCCGACTCGAATTTCAGCTTCGAATACGCGCCATTGCCGACCACGCGCACGATCACTTCGCGGTAGCCGCCCAGGTCGGAGTCGGACGACGACACCAGCTCGACTTGCCAGCGGTTGCGCTCGGCAAAGCGCGAGTACATGCGTAATAAATCGCCGGCGAACAGGGCCGATTCATCGCCGCCCGTGCCGGCGCGAATTTCCAGGAAAATATTGCGCTCGTCGTTGACGTCCTTCGGCAGCAGCATGGTTTGCAATTCGCGTTCCAGGCGCGCCATGGTGGCTTTCGCCGCCTCGATTTCTTCCTGCGCGAATTCCTTCATGTCCGGGTCGCCCAGCATCTCTTGCGCCGTGGCGATATCGTTGCCCGCTTCCTGGTAGGAATGGTACAGGGCCACCAGCGGGCCCAGTTCGGCATGCTCGCGCGTCATCTTGCGGTAGCTGTCCATGTTCGACGTGGCGTCCGGGTGCATCAACAGTTCGTCGAGTTCGACCAGGCGGTTCGCCAGTTGATCGAGTTTGCCCAGCATGGATGGTTTCATAGCGATTCGTGGTGAGAGTGTAAGGATGGTGCGGGTCCGGCACGCCCGGCAGGCGGGCAGGGGCGGCCGCGCGGGCGGCCAGCGGGGCTGCGCTAACGGCGGGGACGGAACAATTTTGGCAGCAGGGTGACCAGCTGCTTGCGCTCGTCGCCTTGCGCATGGTGCAGCGCCTGCTGCGGACCGTGCAGGAACTTGGCCGTCAAGCCCTTCGACAGCGCTTCGAGCACGGCGTCGATGTCGGCGCCCTTGGCCAGCATCTTGCGCGCCCGTTCCACTTCCATCAGGCGCAGCGCTTCGCTGTTTTCATGCAAATGCTGGATGACGGGCACCATGGCGCGGTCGTCGACCCAGCTCATGAACGATTGCACGCGCGTTTCGATGATGGTCTCGGCTTGCGCCACGGCCGCTTGCCGGCTTTCCAGGCCCGTCTGCACGACCTTGCCCAGGTCGTCGACCGTGTACAGGAAGACGTCGTTCAGGCGGCCCACTTCCGATTCGATGTCGCGCGGCACGGCCAGGTCGACCATGAACATGGGTTTGTGGCGGCGCGCCTTGATGGCGCGCTCGACCAGGCCCAGGCCCAGCAGCGGTAACGATGATGCCGTGCACGAGATGACGATGTCGAACTGGTGCAGCATTTCTGGCAAGTCCGCCAGGCGGATCGCCTTGCCGTTGAAGCGGTGCGCCAGTTCCTCGCCCCGTTCCATGGTGCGGTTGGCAATCGTGATGCTTTTCGGATTTTGCGCGGCAAAGTGCGTGGCACACAATTCAATCATTTCGCCGGCGCCGATGAACAGCACGTTCTGCTCGGCGATCTTGTCGAAGATACGCTGCGACAGGCGCACGGCGGCGGCCGCCATGGACACGCTGTGGGCGCCGATTTCCGTGCTGCTACGCACTTCCTTGGCGACGGAAAAACTGCGCTGGAACAACTGGTGCAGATACGTGCCCAGGCCGCCCGCCTCGTCGGCCGTGCGGATGGCGTCCTTGATCTGCCCCAGGATCTGCGTTTCGCCCAGCACCATCGAGTCCAGCCCGGAGGCGACGCGGAAGGTGTGGCGCACGGCATCGTGCTGCGGCAGCATATATAAGTGGGGGCGCAGCTCGCTGTAGTTGAGCTTGTGGTAGTCGGCCAGGAAATGCGCGCCCGCGTCGAGCGGATTGGGCACATGGCTGGCCGCATACAGCTCGGTGCGGTTGCACGTCGAGAGAATGGCCGCTTCGTCGTTGTCGCGCAGGTCGATGCGCTGGAACCAGGTACGCGCCGCCATCACCGCCGAACCCAGATGCTCAGGCGCAAACGCCAGCTGTTCGCGGAGCGACACTGGGGCGGTGGTATGGTTGAGGCCGACGGCGAGCAGTTGCATTTCAGGGCTGTTGGGAATTCTTATGCCGACATTATAACGCCTTGTGCCCGCTCTTTGAGCAGTTCGCCTGTTTTCGTCCGGATGCGTGGGCGTCACCCGCCCAGTTTTTCCAGGCGATAGCCATAACTGTAGACGGGCACGAGGCGGTAGCCGTGTTCCGGTTTCAGCTGCAGCTTGTTGCGCACGCGCGAGACGTGGGTATCCATGGTGCGCGAGGGCAGGGCCGTGTCGCGCTGCCACACGGCTTCATGGATGTAGGCGCGCGACAGGGGACGGCCCATGTTGCGGAAAAACAGCAGCGCCAGGGCGAATTCCTTGTGCGTCACGTCCAGCACTTCGCCATCCTTCAGCAGGCGGCTGGGGCGGGTTTCAAACGTGTAATGACCAAATTGCAAGTACTCGGCCCCATTCTGCGCCGGGTAGGCCACGCGCAGCAGCGCCTGGGTGCGCAAAGTCAGTTCGCTGCGCCGCAAGGGCTTGATCATGTAGTCGTCGGCGCCGGCCGTCATGCCGGCCACCACATCATCTTCGCCCGAGCTGTTGGTCATAAACAACACGGGCGCCTTCGGCGCCAGTTTTTCCCGGGCACGGCGCAATACTTCGGCACCGTCCAGATCGCTCACATGCCAGTCGAGGATGAGCATGTCGCAACTGTCCTTGCGCAATTGCCCCAGCATTTCCTTGCCACTTTGAAACTCGTGGCAAGCGTGGCCGGCGGCGGTGAGCACCTGGCAGATCAGTTCTGCCTGACTATGGTCGCTATCGAGTACGGCAATTCGCATAATGGGCTGGAATGTGTAGCAACAAACAGACGGTCCGCTCTGCTTATCGTAATGTTAAGGAATGCTCAAGTGAAATATAACAGAGATTGCAACTGTGTCCAGTGAAATCAGCGGCCACATTCTTTACGTTACACTTGTTCATCTACCCCCTACTAGCGGAGAAACGCGCATGGCAGACAAGAGCAGTACCGATTGGACCCTGATACCGGCCAGTCATACCGAAATCGAGCAAGTGCGCGAGCGCTGCCGGCGCCTGGTGCAGCGGCGTGCCGTGATGTCGGCGGGCGCCTCGGCCATTCCCATTCCCGGCATCGACCTGATGTCGGATGTCGGCCTGTTTTCCATGCTGATCAACGATATCAACCACGAATTCGGCCTCACGCCCGAGCAGATCGAGCGCCTCAACCCGCAGTTCAAGATGATGGCCTACCGCGCGGCGGTGGGCATGGGCGGCATGCTGGTGGGAAAACTGGTGTCGCGCGAACTGATCCTCCAGCTGCTCAAGCGCAGTGGCGTCAAGATTGCCACCAAGCAGGTGGCGCGCTTCGTGCCGTTCGCCGGGCAGGTGGTGGCGGCAGCCATCGGCTACGCCGTGTTCCGCCAGATCGGCAACCAGCACGTGAATGCCTGCGCCGCGGTGGCGCAGGAGTTGCTCACGGTGAGGCCGGATTAAAGACCTTAAGCGTCCGGCAGCACCACGTTGACGTCGAGCACCTCCAGGTTGCCCTGGCGGTCCAGCGAGATCTTGATGTCGTCGGCATTGACCTTGGTGTACTTGGAAATGACGGCGATCAATTCCTTGTGCAGGGCGGGCAGGAAGTCCGGACCACCGCGGCCGCTGCGTTCGCGGGCGATAATGATCTGCAGGCGTTCCTTGGCGGCGGTGGCCGTCTTCGGCTTGGGGGGAACAGGAAAGAAAGCAAGGCCATATCACTTCGCCCCAAAAATGCGCTGGAGTAATCCAGGCTTTTCATAGTTGGTAAAGCGCAACTCGACCTCTTCGCCGAGGAAACGCGAGACCACGTCTTCATAGGCTTGCGCCACGTCTGTGCCCTTGAAATGGATGGCCGGATTGCCCTGGTTCGAGGCGGCCAGCACTTGTTCCGATTCCGGAATGATGCCCACCAGCGGGATGCGCAGGATTTCCTGCACGTCCTGGTAGGACAGCATTTCATCCGATTCCACGCGTTTCGGCGAGTAACGGGTGATCAGCAAATGTTCCTTGACCGGTTCGCCACCCGTCTGCGCGCGGCGCGACTTGGCTTGCAGGATGCCGAGGATGCGGTCCGAATCGCGCACCGATGACACTTCCGGGTTGGTGACGATGATGGCTTCGTCGGCAAACGTCAGCGCCATCAGTGCGCCATGCTCGATGCCGGCCGGCGAATCGCAGATGATGAACTCGAAACCCATGTTGATCAGGTCGTTCAACACGCGTTCCACGCCTTCTTCCGACAAGGCATCCTTGTCGCGCGTCTGCGACGCAGGCAGGATGAACAGGTTGTCGCAGTGCTTGTCCTTGATCAGGGCCTGGTTCAGCGTGGCTTCCTTGTTGATCACATTGATCAGGTCGTAGACGACGCGGCGCTCGCAACCCATGATCAGGTCGAGGTTGCGCAGACCCACGTCAAAATCGAGCACGGCTGTCTTGTGGCCGCGCATGGCCAGGCCAGTGGAAAAACTGGCGCTAGAGGTCGTCTTGCCGACACCGCCCTTGCCGGACGTCACAACAATAATTCTTGCCACAAATAATCCTTTTCAGATATCTCTTGAATTGTGCAGCTTAAGAGCGGTTCACGGGAGTGACCGGATTGACAGAGTGTATATCGATTCTGTCTCCAGCCAAACGAATTTGCGCCGGTCCGCGCACCATTTCTGTGGGGAAACCATCCTCGAAGGTGCGGTAGACGCCGGCGATCGACACCAGTTCAGGCTCCATGGCCAGCGCAAAAATGCGCGCCTGGGCATTGCCCGAGGCGCCGGCCAGCGCACGGCCATACAGCGAGGAATACACATGGATGCTGCCGTCGGCGATGATTTCGGCGCCATTGTTCACCACGGCGGTGATGATCAGGTCGCAGCCGCGCGCATAAATGCGCTGGCCCGCACGCACGGGCGTGTCGATCACCATCACTTGCGCTTCGGCGCCCGCCTGGGCGGCCGCCGTGGGCGTATCCTTGGGCGGCGCATCGTCGCGCGTCTTGCCGCTATCGAGGCTCAAGCCTTGCGCCAGGATGGCGTCCTGCATCTCGGCCGGCGCATTGCGCACGGCCACGGCATTCAAACGGTATTTTTTCAGCAGGGCCACCAGGGAAGCCCAATCGACGGACATGCTGCCAGGCGGCAAGTCGGCCACGTCCAGCACGGCCAGGTCATCTTCGAAAAAGTCCGCCACGCCCCCCGTCATGTCGCGCAAGGCGGCATCGAGTGCCTGCGTATCGGCGCTATGCATAATGGCGGAGACAGCAACGACGGTGGAAATCTTGATTTCGATAGGCTTCTGCGACGGGCTTTTGGACATAAACATTTATCAAAGTGAAACTGCGGCAGGCCAGATGTTCCGTACGGCAACAATGGGAGCAGTAAATTTCTTGCATTCTACTGCAAAAAAATCAGCATCAGGGGCCTGGCGCGTGCTATTCCGCAGGGCAACACCTACTTCATGTCAAAAAACAAGGGCGGCGCCGCGGAAAACCGCTGCGCCGCCCTGAGCGCAGCCGAGAATGCGGCTTGAGTACGCCTATGGCATCAAGCTGCCCGCATCTGCTGAGCCGCCGCGACCATATTTTTTAAAGCCGCTTCCGTTTCCGTCCAGCCCCGCGTCTCCAGGCCGCAGTCCGGATTGACCCACATGCGCGTGTGGATCTGCGTCGTGTCCTTGACCACGGACGCGGCGATGCGGAAGGCGCGCGTGGCCCATTCCAGGTAGGCGACCCACTGGCCGCGGCGCAGCGGCAAGCCTTCGCGCATGGCCGGCTCGTCGATCTGGATGATGCCGATGCCGGCCGTTTCCAGGTCGGCCACTTCGTCGCGGATGGCCAGGGCCAGCTGCAGCGCCGTGGCGGCGCGCGGCTGGTCGTCGCGCACGAACGACCATTGCAAGAGCGTGACGGGACCCGTCAGGATGCCCTTCACCGGTGTATGCGTCAGGCTTTGCGCGTGTACCGGCCAGGCGACCGTCATGGCGGCCGGGTGCTGCACGTCGCCGTAGATGATGGGCGGCTTGACGCAGCGCGCGCCGTACGATTGCACCCAGCCCAGGCGCGTGAAGATAAAACCGTCCAATTGCTCGTCAAAGTAGTCGGCCATGTCGTTGCGTTCCGCTTCGCCATGCACGAGCACGTCCAGTCCCAGCGTTTCCTGGCGCCCCACGGCGTGGGAGATTTCGGCGCGCACCTGCTGTTCATACCCGGCGCCCGCCAGTTTGCCCCGCTGATGGCTGGCGCGCCGTCCGGCGATGGCCAGGCGAGACGCGGCCAGCGCAGCGGCGTCGGGATGGCCGGCCAGCGCATTTTTCAGCAGCGACAGTTCCGTCAGTTTCTCCGTGGCAAACGCCAGCCAGCGCTTGATTTCCCCGTCGAGCGCCGTTTCCGCTTCCAGGCTGAACGGCACGTGCAGCAGCGAGCACGACGGCGCCAGCCATAGCTGGCCGTTGCGCCTGGCTGCCAGCGGCTGCAGCACGGCCAGGGCCGCGTCGAGGTCGGTGCGCCAGATATTGCGCCCGTCGACGATGCCGATCGACAAGACTTTATGCGCGGGCAACCAGTCCGTCACGCTGATCAATTCATGCGGCGCGCGGATGCCGTCCACGTGCAGGCCAGCCACGGGCAGGCGGCAGGTCAGGCTGAGGTTTTCTTCCAGCGGCGAGAAATAGGTGGCCAGCAAGATATTCACGCCCACCTGGTTCAGCTGCCAATAAGCGCTCTCGAAGGCGCTGCGCCAGGCGTTGGGCAAGTCCAGGCCCAAAATCGGTTCGTCGAGCTGCACCCATGTCACGCCTTGCTGCTTGAGGCGGTCGAGCAGGGCGCCGTACACGGGCAGCAATTGTTCCAGCAGGGCCAGACGATGGAAGCCAGACTCGCCCGGCGTCTTTTCCTTGCCCAGCCAGAGGAAGGTGAGGGGGCCGATCAGGGCCGCCTTGACCTTGTGGCCCAGCGTCTGCGCCTCGGCCACTTCGGCCAGCAGGCGCTCGCCAGCCAGCGAAAACTGCGTCTGCGGCGACAATTCGGGCACCAGATAGTGGTAATTGGTGTCAAACCACTTGCTCATTTCCAGCGCGGCAGTGCCTGCGGCGTTGCTATGGTGCGCGTGGCCGCAGTCCGCGTGTTGCGCATGCCTTGCTGCACCGCGCGCCATGGTGAAATAGCGCGCCAGCGGTGATTGCTCCGGCGTAAAGTTGAAACGCGCCGGTTCGCAGCCCAGCAGCTGGATATGGCTGGCCACCTGGTCGTACAAGGCGAAGTCGCCCACGGTGACGTAATCGAGCCCGGCGTCGCGCTGCTGCGCCCAGTGGCGTGCGCGCAGTTGCTGGCCCGTCGCCTCCAGGGCGGCCTCGGACACCTCGCCACGCCAATGGCTTTCCAGTGCCAGTTTCAGTTCACGCGCGGCGCCGATACGGGGAAAGCCAAGGATGTGGGTACGAATGGGCATGATGTCATCGAGATTTAATGTGAATGCGCTAGAGTGTGCGGCAACTTGATCTATAATCAAAACGAAACATTTTACCGAATAACATGAAAATAATTCACGTACAGAATCCATTTCCCCGATGCTAGAAATCCGCCACCTGCGCACCCTGAGTGCCTTGCGTTCCTCCGGCAGCCTGGTACGCGCCGCGCAGTTGCTCAATTTGACCCAGTCGGCGCTGTCGCACCAGGTCCGCTTGCTCGAAGAGCGCTACAAGGCGCCCCTGTTCGAGCGCAAGTCGATGCCGATCGCGTTTACGGCCACGGGCAGCCGGCTGCTGGAACTGGCCGACAAGCTGCTGCCCGAGATCGAGCTGGCCGAGCGCGACGTGGCGCGCCTGTCGCAGGGCGACAAGGGGCAGTTGCGCGTGGCGCTCGAATGCCATACCTGCTTCGACTGGCTGATGCCGGTGATGGATGCGTTCCGCCAGCGCTGGCCGGAAGTGGAGATTGACCTGGTATCGGGCTTTCACAGCGAACCGGCGGACTTGCTGCGCTCGGGCGAGGCCGATCTCGTGATCGGCTCGCCATATGGCCCCGACTTCACCGTGTTTCCCCTGTTCCGCTTTGAAATGCTGGTGGTGATGGCGCAGAAGCACCGGCTGCAGGCGCAGCGCCGGCTGGTGGCGGCCGACTTTACGGGCGAGACCCTGATCACTTATCCCGTGCCGGAAGAGCGCATCGATCTGATCCGCGAAGTGCTGCGCCCTGCCGGCATCGAGTTTGAACGCCGCACGGCGGAACTGACGGTGGCCGTGCTGCAACTGGTGGCGAGCCGGCGCGGCATCGCCGCCTTGCCGAACTGGGCCATCAAGAATTATGTCGATTACGATTATGTGGTGGCGCGCCCGGTGGGCGAGCACGGCCTGTGGAGCGACTTGTACGTGTCCGTGCCGGAGCAGTTGCAGGACAAGGCGTATGTGCGTGATTTCGTCAGCGTGATACGCGAGCAGTGCGCGGCCTCGCTTGACGGTATCAAGTTGTTGTCCTGATCAACGTTGAGTTGGAAACAAACCAACAGCAAAGCTTGATAAATATCAAGGTTTAGCAATGAACCACCGCTTACAGTTGAGCACTGTGCGGCGCAACATGGCGCTGCCTACTCTTTGGGGAGGAACACGATGTTTTCATTTTCCGAGCAATGGGCACTCGCCGGCAAGGCCGTGGTGGAAGCACAATTGATCAGCGCGCAAGCGTATGCCCAGGCCGCCGTCGAGAGCGGCGCCAGCGTGCTGGACTTGCAGCTCGACGCGGCCCGCGCGGCGCTGGCGGCCGCTACGGTGGCGGGCAATCAGCTGCTGTCCGCGAAGGACCCGCAAGCGCTGCTGGAACTGTCGCGCACGCAGTCGCAACTGGCCATCGAACGCATCGGTGCATATGGCCGCCAGGCAAAGGATGTTGCTCAGGAAACCCAGGAGAAATTCGACACTGTGACAAAGGGTGAGTTTGCTGCATCGCGTCAAAAATTTGGCGAGCTGGTGCAGGTGGTAAAGCAAACGCCCGTGCCCCTGATTATTCCCTTCAATAATTTTCTAAAAACCACTTTCGGCGGCGCCGATGAAGGGTATGATAAAAATAAAAACACGCGTCCCGCTCGTCAAGCGTAGGCGCGTTGTGGCCCGGCAGCGGCTATCCGCCGCGCCAGGCCGCCCGCCGCCACTGCAGGGCAGGCCGCCATCGCTGCCGCCTGCGGTGTGGCGCTGGAACTGTGGCGTATGCCACGCTAGAATGAAACATAGCTTGCTGTGTCTTCCCGGATTCATTGGATTGTATTAACACCTTCACCTTGGCCCTCGTGGCCTGCATATCGGAGAAATAAATGGATGATGTCGTAATCGTGGCCGCCGGCCGTACCGCAGTCGGCAAATTCGGTGGCAGTCTGGCCAAGATTCCTGCGTCCGAACTGGGCGCGCATGTAATCAAGGGCTTGCTGGCACAAACCGGCATCGACCCGAACCTGATCGGCGAAGCGATCCTGGGCCAGGTGCTGACGGCTGCCGTCGGCCAGAACGCCGCGCGCCAGGCTGTCATCAAGGCTGGCCTGCCCAGCTCCATCCCGGCATTCACCATCAACAAGGTATGCGGCAGCGGCCTGAAGGCTACACACCTGGCGGCGCAAGCGATCAAATGTGGCGACGCCAACATCATCATCGCCGGTGGCCAGGAAAACATGAGCGCCTCGCCGCACGCGATGAACGGCTCGCGCGACGGTTTCCGCATGGGCGACTTCAAGATGGTCGACACCATGATCGTCGACGGCCTGTGGGACGTGTACAACCAGTACCACATGGGCATCACGGCGGAAAATGTCGCCAAGAAATACGAAGTGACGCGCGCGGAGCAGGATGAATTCGCGCTGCAGTCGCAACTGAAGGCGGAAGCGGCGCAAAAAGCGGGCAAGTTCAAGGATGAAATCCTGCCGCTGGAAATCGCCAATAAAAAAGGCACCGTGGTCTTCGACAGCGACGAATACATCAAGCCGGGCTCGACCCTGGAATCGCTGACCGGCCTGCGCCCTGCGTTCGCCAAGGACGGTACCGTCACCGCCGGCAATGCTTCCGGCCTGAACGATGGCGCCGCCGCCGTCATCATGATGTCCGCTGCGCAAGCGAAAGAACTGGGCTTGAAGCCGCTGGCACGCATCAAGGCGTACGCCTCGTCGGGCCTGGACCCGGCCCTCATGGGCATGGGCCCTGTCTCCGCTTCGCGTCTGTGCCTGAAAAAAGCCGGCTGGACGCATGAAGAGCTGGACTTGATGGAAATCAATGAAGCGTTTGCCGCGCAAGCGATTGCCGTCAACAAGGAAATGGGCTGGGATACCAGCAAGATCAACGTGAACGGCGGCGCGATTGCCATCGGCCACCCGATCGGCGCGTCCGGTGCGCGCATCCTGGTCACCCTGATCCACGAAATGATCCGCCGCGACGCCAAGAAAGGCCTGGCAGCATTGTGCATCGGCGGCGGCATGGGAGTAGCTTTAGCCATCGAGCGGGATTAATCGCTAGCACCGAACCCGGGCCGTCGCGCGCAGTGTGCGGCGGCCTGGTTCGAGGCGGTTGGCTGCCGTTCCACGGCGGATGTGGATAGCTTTAAGTAGATGATTAACTTTTTAGCAATAGAACGACACTGAGGGGATGAAAAATGGCAAGAGTTGCATTGGTAACTGGTGGCATGGGTGGTCTGGGCGAAGCAGTCTGTTTCAAGCTGGCGGCGCTCGGCTATCGTGTGGTCACGACCTATTCTCCAGGCAATCAGAAGGTCGCGGACTGGCTGGCGACGACCAAGGACATGGGCTATGACTTCAAGGCGTATCCGTGCGACGTGGCCGACTACGATTCGGCCGCTGCCTGCGTGGCTGCCGTGGAAAAGGACATCGGTCCTGTCGACGTGCTGGTGAATAACGCCGGCATCACGCGCGACATGACGTTCAAGAAGATGGACAAGCCGAACTGGGATGCCGTGATGGGCACCAACCTCGACTCCGTTTTCAACATGACCAAGCCTGTCTGCGACGGCATGGTGGAACGCGGCTGGGGACGCATCATCAATATCTCGTCCGTGAACGGCCAGAAGGGCGCTTTCGGCCAGACCAACTATTCGGCCGCGAAAGCCGGCATGCACGGTTTCACCAAGTCGCTGGCGCTGGAAGTGGCGCGCAAGAACGTCACCGTCAACACCATTTCGCCAGGCTACATCGGCACCAAGATGGTCATGGCCATTCCGCAGGAAGTGCTCGACAGCAAAATCATCCCGCAAATTCCGATGGCGCGCCTGGGCAAGCCGGAAGAAGTGGCCGGCCTGGTGGCCTACCTGGCTTCTGATGAAGCCGCGTTCGTCACGGGCGCGAATATTTCGATCAACGGCGGCCAGCACATGTCGTAATCGTTGTTGAGGTAAAACAGAGAGACAGCTGCGGCTGTCTTTTTTTTATGCTTGCCAGCAAAACAAGGGGAAGATGGGATTTGCCTTAGAATCAGCATTTCTTCACCGCATCATTCTCCATGCCCCTTGTTCCTGCCTTGCGCCGCGCCAGCGTGGCCGTCATCCTTTTCCTGGGCGCCAGCGCGGCCCAGGCCAGCGTCGCGTTCCACGTCACGGTGACTACCGAGCGCGTCAACAAGCCCGGCGTGAAAACCAGCCTGCCCGCGCGCGATACGCAGGACAGCGATGTGGTGCTGGGCGAACATTTTATCAGCGTGCGAGATGGCAAGAGCCTGTCCGTGCTCGATTTTGCCACGCGCCGCCGCTACATGATTGATACGGCGGCCTCCACCTACGACACGTATTCGCTGTTTGACGTGGCGGGTTTTCGGCGTTTCGAGATAGAACACCGCAAGGGCATGGCCGGCGCGCTCCAGGCTGGCGGCTTGCAAGCCCACGTCACGCCGCTCGTGTATGAGGAGCAATCGCTGTCCGTGCCGGCGGCAAGGCGGCGCGGCGCGCTGGTTCCGCAGGTGCTCGACGGCGCCGTACTGTGGTCGCTCGATGAGCAGCCCCTGCTGCGCCTGGGAATCGCCGGCAGCCCCGTCAGCGGCGACGATGCCACGGCGTTTGCCCAGTACTTGCGCTACACCTGGGGCGGCCACCCGCTGGTATTGAAGATGCTGGCCGGCGGCAAGCGCATTCCCGCCGCATTCACCTTGCACTACCAGGAGGTAGGCGGCGCGGTGACGCGCCATTTCCGCATCAGCACCATGACGGCTGGCGCACCGGCCACCTATAGCTTGTCCGCCTACCGGCCACGCCCGCTGGCGGCCGATGCCTCCCCGCTTGAAAGAGTGCTGGCGCAGGCGGCGCGGCTGCCGCCGCTGGGACCTCAGGCGCATCCGGCGCTGCGCGCCGAAGCGGAGCGCCTGTTTGCGGAAGAGAAACCCTTTGACGCCTTCCTCAGCATGCTGGAAGATCATTTTTCCACGGGGGCGCTGGTGGAAAAACTCACGCCCCAGCAGCAACTGGCCATGCAGGAGTGCCAGCCCATCCATGACTTGACGCGCGCATTGCTGGCCAAGGACAAGGAGGGCATTCAGGCCGCGCTGGCCACCGTGCAGGCATCCAGGAAGCAAACGGGGCTGGAACAGCCCGTACTGGCCTTGTTCGAAGGGAATTTGCGCGCCAAGCTGGGGCAATGGCCCGAAGCGACCGCGCTGTATCTGCAAGTGCTGCAGGTGAAACCGCACATGGCAGCCGTGTACCAGGACCTGGGCGACGCCTTGCTGGCGCAATTCGATGCGCCGAACGCCTGGCGCAGCTGGGATGCGGGCCGGGCCATGGCGCCGTCGCTGCGGCAATTTCGCAAGGTCAACGATTTGGAGCGCAGCCTGTTGCACGACTACCCCGCCTTCTTTGCCGGCGGGACGACGCTTGCGCCTGAAGTTCAGCCCAGCACCAGCCGCCCGGCCAGCAAGACGAAGACGGTGGGCAGTACGAACTTGCCGTAAGGCGAAGGTTTACCGCGCAGGCGGCGCGCCAGGCGCGCGGCCAGCACGGCGTACAGGGCATCGAACAGCAAGCCCACCAGCACCAGGACGGCGCCCAGACGCAGGTATTGCATGCCAACCTGCTCGCTGCCGACGACGAATTGCGGCAGGAACATGCTGCAAAACAGCAGTGCCTTCGGATTGAGCAGATTCGTCAGGAAGCCGCGCACCAGGCTGGCGCGGGCGCCGTGCGCCGTGGCGGGGGCGGCTGCTTCCTGCAGCGTTTTTTTCGACAGGGCCGACTGCAGCAGGCGCAGCGCCAGGTACAGCAGATACGCGGCGCCCGCCCATTTGACCCACTGCAAGGCTTGCGGATGCGTCACCATCAGCGCCGCCAGGCCCGCGCCCGACAGCGCCACGTGCACGGCGCGCGCACCGGCAATGCCCAGCGCCGTTACCAGCGCCGTCGCCACGCCGCGCGCGGCGCCTGCCGCCAGCACCAGCGCCATGTCGGGGCCGGGTAATAAAAAGGCGCCGGCCAGTGCCAGCAGGTACATCAGGAAGGTAGAATCGGACATGGTGCAGCTCGGTCACAGGCAAAAAGTAAGGGCGGGAGCAACGGCAGCTTGCCGCATGCTCGCCGGGTCCCATTATGTTCTTGTCGTGATGAAATGTGCTTGCTTTTCCTGCCCTGCATACCCTAGTATTCGGGTAGATTCCACTCCTATAAAAACAAAAAATAGATGAAAATTTCAGAAGTTAGCCTCGACGCCACCGATTTGCAGATACTCAGGCTGTTGCAGGATGAAGGACGGCTGTCGAATGCGCGCCTGGCCGAGCGCTTGAAGCTCAGTGAAACCCCTGTCTGGCGCCGTTTGCGCCGCCTGGAAGAGGAAGGCTTTATCACCGGCTACCAGGCTTTGCTCAACCGCAAGAAGCTGGGCATCGGCCTGGTGGCATTTGTACGGGTCGTGTTTGCCAACCATGGCGGCGAGCAGCCGTCGCAGTTCGAGCAAGCCATCGCGACGATTCCCGAGATATTGTCGTGCCACAATGTGGCGGGCGAAGCCGATTATTTCCTGCAAGTGGTGGCGCGCGACCTGGAAGCGTATGGCGAATTCGTCTCGACGGTGTTGCGCCGCCTGCCCGGCGTGGCGGAAATCCAGTCCAGCCTGTCGATGCGCGAAATCAAGTCGTCGAACCGCCTGCCTTTGCCGCTGGCCTGAGGCGCCGGGGGCGCACTATAATTGGAACAGTTGCCAGGAATCGTGCCTGGCGCCCTGACCGCCATTCCAAGGACCGCCCGCCATGCCAGACTCCCTGTCGCCCCTGTTTCCCGCCCTGACGCCGAACCGGCACGGCATGCTGGCGGTCGATGATATCCACACCATTTATTGGGAAGAGTGCGGCAATCCCGATGGCATTCCCGTGCTGTTCCTGCATGGCGGCCCCGGTGCGGGCCTGTCGCCGCAGCACCGCCGCTTCTTCGATCCGCAGCGCTACCGCGTGATCCTGTTCGACCAGCGCGGCGCCGGCAAGTCCACGCCGCTGGGTGAATGGCGCAACAACACGACGCAGTTGCTGATCGACGATATCGAAGTGCTGCGCGCCCAGTTCGGCATCGATCAATGGCTGGTGTTTGGCGGCTCCTGGGGGTCGACCCTGGCGCTGGCGTATGGCCAGGCGCATCCGGAAGCTTGCCTCGGTTTCGTGCTGCGCGGCATCTTTTTGTGCACGCAGGCGGAAATCGACTGGTTCATCGAAGGCGTACGCTGGTTCTATCCGGAACTGTACGCAGAATTTGCCGCGCCCATTCCGCCAGAGGAGCGGGGTGACTTGCTGGCCGCCTACGTGCAACGCATCCTCAGCAGCGATCCTGCCGTGTACTGGCCTGCCGCGCGCGCCTGGAGCCGCTTCGAGGGTCGCCGCGTGTACCTGATGCCGCAGCCGGAAGATGCGCCGAACGATGCGCTGGATCTGGGCGTGGGCAGGCTCGAATCGCATTACATGGCCAATCTCGGTTTCTTCGAGGAAGACCAGTTGATCCGCAACATGGGACGCATCGCGCACTTGCCGGCCGTCATCGTGCAGGGACGCTACGACGCCATCTGCCCGCCGCTGTCGGCCTATCGCCTGCAGCAGGCATGGCCCGGCGCGCAGCTGGAGATGATACCGGACGCGGGCCATGGCGCGCTCGAGCACGGCATCGCTTCGGCGCTGGTGCGCGCCACCGAGCGCTTCGTCCCGGGGCGCGGCTTCGCATGACGTTACAACACGCCGGTTGGCAAAGCGGCCAGCCGGCGTGCGCCACCTGCTACACTAGCGCCTGTGCCGCCGCCTTCCGCGGGCGGCAGTGCGACCTTACCTTTTTTTACCCATGAACATACAGATCGGCGACATCGGCCATATCATCCAGCTGGCGATTGCGCCGGTTTTCCTGCTGACCGGCATCGGCACCATGCTGGTGGTGCTGACCAACCGCCTGGGCCGCATCATCGACCGCACGCGCGTGCTGGAAGACCGGCTGGACATCGGTTACAACGATTTCTACATGGATGAGTTAGATACGCTCTATACGCGTACCCATCTGATCAATTATTCGATCTCCCTGAGCACGGCCTGCGGTTTTTTCGTCTGCGTCATCATCGCGATGCTGTTTCTGGGCGATATCATGAACCTGACGCTGGACAAATACATTGCGGCCTTCTTTGTGCTGGCCGTGATTTGCCTGATCGGCTGTTTTATTTACTTACTGCGCGAAATTTACCTGGCCGCCAGGGCCCAGCGCATCCGGCGCCATATCCGCCCGCCCCGTTAAGCGGCCGCGCCGGTTTTACCCTACTATTGAAGAACGAGTCCAGCATGCACGATTACAAACGTCCCCCCACCCTGCACCGCTACGGCCAGCGCAGCGAACTCGAGCTGGCGCTGAGCCTGGGCCAGTTCCGTCTGATACCAGCGGGCAATTGCCTGACCCTCAGTTTTTCGCAAGTATGGGACAAGCACCTGTTCGACCTGTTCGCCCCGGCCGACGCCTGTTTGATCATCCATAACACGGAAGAATTCGGCGAACGCCTGCACCGCGCCGTGCAGCGCACTTTGCCCAGCTGGGCCGGCATCGACGGCGTCGTCGAATATGGCCAGCGCGCCGCCCTGGGCGCCACTTTCACCAAGACGCGCGCCGAAGCGCCCGAGCAGGAATGGCTGTTCGCCTGGCGCTCGATGCAGCCGCAGGCCAGCCTGAACCCCGTCACAGTCAAACTGGGCAGCCTGGAAAACTTCGCCGAAATTCGCGACCGCGATACGTATCTGGCTTGATTTAGCCTGCCTTTTCCGCGTGCTGGCTGTCGATGCGGGCCAGCACGGCCGCCATCATGCGCTCGATATCGCCGCGTATCATGGTCGTGCCCAGCATGCCGGGCACATAGAAGCCCGGCATCAGCCGGCTGGAAAAGACGATGCGCGTGCCGCCCGTCTCGGGGATGGGATACAAATTCCAGCGCGATTCGTAATGCCGCATGTCGCCCGAAATGAGGGCGATATCGATGGCCGTAAACGGCGTTTCCGTGGCCCGCACTACCAAGTGGATGGGGTGGTTCATGAACAGGAAGCGCGCCATGCCCTGCTGTTCGATGATGATTTCATTGCCGTTGCGCGACAGCACGCGGCAGGAACTGAGGTCGGGCACGAATTCATGCATGCGCTCGTAGGTCGTCAAGGTTTTCCACACGGACGCCGGCGGCGCCTGCACGCTGCCGCTGGCATCGACTTCATACATGCGCTGCCCGTCAACCTCGATGCGCTTGACCTCGACCTTCAGCTTGTCCAGGCGTATCGCCTGTGCCAGCGCGGTCGCGGGGACGGCGCACAGCATCAGCAGGCAGAGGAAGAGTCGCGTCATGCCATCAGCCTACGGGAAAGTAGCGCCCGGCACAAGCTGTACCCATCGCCGGCGGGCGCGCCCGGCGATTTAGAACTCCCGGTCTAGAGAAAGTCGCTGCGCTGGCCAGCAATGCTTGTTACCGTACGGCCTGCATACCACCATCTATCGGACCGACCATGACTGCCTATCCCCATCTGCTGGCCCCGCTCGACCTGGGTTTTACCTGTTTGCGCAACCGCGTCATCATGGGATCCATGCATACGGGCCTGGAAGACAGGTTCTATCATTATGGCAAGCTGGCCGCCTTTTACCGCGAACGGGCACGCGGTGGCGTGGGGCTGATCGTCACGGGCGGCATCTCGCCGAACCGCCAGGGCTGGCTGCTGCCGTTCGGCGGTACCCTCAATTTCCTCGGCGACGTGCCGAATCACCGCAAGGTGACGCGCGCCGTGCACGAGGAGGGCGGCAAGATCGTCATGCAGATCCTGCATGCGGGCCGCTATGGCTATCAGCCGTTCGTCGTCTCGGCGTCGGCGAAGAAATCGCCGATTTCACCATTCCGCCCGCGGCCCTTGAGCGAACGCGGCATCGAGCGCACCATCTGCGACTACGTGCGCTGCGCGCGCCTGGCGCAAAAGGCGGGCTACGACGGCATCGAAGTGATGGGCAGCGAGGGTTATCTGCTGAACCAGTTCCTGTGCGCGCGCACGAATCTGCGCCAGGACCGCTGGGGCGGCACGATCGAGAACCGCATGCGCCTGCCGGTGGAGATCGTGCGCCGCATCCGCGCCGCCGTCGGCCCCAACTTCATCATCATGTACCGCCATTCCCTGCTCGACCTGGTCGAGGGCGGCAATACCTGGGACGACGTGGTAACGGTCGCCAAGGCGCTGGAGCAGGCCGGCGTGACCATTCTCAATACGGGCTTCGGCTGGCATGAGGCAAGGGTGCCCACCATCGTCACCTCCGTGCCGCGCGCCGCCTTTGCCAGCGTGGCGGGCCGGCTGCGCCGCGAAGTCACCATTCCCGTGGTGGCCTCGAACCGCATCAATATGCCGCACGAAGCGAACGCCATCCTGGAACGCGGCGACTGCGACCTGGTGTCGATGGCGCGCCCCTTCCTGGCCGACCCTGACTTTGTCGCCAAGGCCGCTTCAGGCCGCGCCGACGAAATCAACACCTGCATCGGCTGCAACCAGGCGTGTCTCGACCACACCTTTGCCAACAAGCGCGCCAGCTGTCTGGTCAACCCGCGCGCCTGCCATGAAACGGAACTCGTGTACGCGAAAAAGGCCGTGCCGCGCCGGGTGGCCGTCGTCGGCGCCGGGCCGGCCGGCCTGTCGGCCGCCTGCGTGGCCGCCGAATGCGGGCACGCAGTGACCCTGTTCGACAGCAGCGACAGCGTGGGCGGCCAGTTCAAGGTGGCCATGCAGATACCGGGCAAGGAAGAATTCACGGAAACCATCCGCTACTTTGCGCGCCGGCTGGCGCTGCTGGAAGTCAAGCTGCGCCTGGGGCAGCGCGTGACGCGCGAGCAATTGCTGGCCGGCGGCTATGACGACGTCATCGTCGCCACCGGCATCAAGGTGCGCCTGCCGGCTATTCCCGGCATCGAGCATCCGAAAGTGCTGTCGTATCTGGATGTGCTGCAAGCCAAGAAACCCGTCGGCGCGCGCGTGGCCATCATCGGCGCGGGCGGCATCGGCTTCGACGTGGGGGAATATCTGCTGCACGACCCGGCGCACCCGCTTCCGCAATCCGTGGCGACCTGGGCGGGCGAGTGGGGCGTGGACTTGAATGCGGCCACCGGCGGCGGCCTGGTGCCGCCCGTGGCGCCGCATCCCGTGCGGCAAATCTTCCTGTTGCAGCGCAAGACGTCGAAAGTGGGCGCGGGCCTGGGCAAGACCTCGGGCTGGGTACACCGCGCGGCCTTGGCGCGCAATGGCGTGGCCATGCTGGCCGGCGTGAGCTACGACAAGATCGACGCGCAGGGTTTGCACATCACCGTGGGCGGCGAGCAGCGTTTGCTGGCGGTCGACAACGTGGTCATCTGCGCCGGCCAGGACAGCTTGACGGAACTCATGCCGCCCGTCGGCAAGGATGGCAAGCCGCTGCAGGTGGGCGGCCCGCGTTTCCATAAAATCGGCGGCGCCGCGCTGGCGGCGGAACTCGACGCCAAGCGGGCGATACGCGAAGGCGCGGAGCTGGCCGCCAGCCTGTAAAAAGAAAGCCTGCCGGCTGGGGTGCGGGCAGGCTTGCTGGACGGAAAGGGCGCTGGCTTAATGCCCGCCATGCCCCTTGCTGGCCGCCTCAAAACTCTGCAGCACGTGCTCGGCCATGCCATTCGCCAGCTCGTGCTCGCCAATGAAGACCTTGCCCGCGTTTTCCGCGCGCAGCAATTCCGCCTCTTCCTCGCTGTGCGTGCGCACCACCGTCAGGATGGCGGGGTTCAGCGCGCGCGCCGTCTCGATCATGGCGCGCACGTGGAAGGTGTCCGGCGTGGCGATGACGAGCATGGTGGCGTGCGTGATGTGCGCCTGGATCAATACCGCCGGTTCGCCCGCATTGCCGGCCACGGCCGGAATGCCCTGCTTGCGCAGCTGGTCGACGATTTCGCGGTTTTCCTCGGCCACGACAAAATGAATGCCGCGTTCCATCAGGGCGGCGGCGATGCGCCGGCCCACGCGGCCGTAGCCGACCAGCACGACTTGACCCGACAGCTTTTCCTGCGGCACTGTCATCGGCAGCTCGGCCAGCGGGTCGGTGGTGCGTTCGAACTTGCGCGCAAAATCGCTGTTGCCGATCACGCGCAGCAGCGGCTTGGCCATGCTGAAGACGAGCGGGTTGAGGGCGATGGACAGGATGGCGCCGGCCAGGATCAGGCTTTGCCCTTCCTGTGGCATCAGGCCCAGGGAGAGGCCCAGGGCGGCCAGGATGAACGAGAATTCACCGATCTGCGCCAGGCTGGCCGAGACGATGATGGCGGTTTTCGGCGGATAGCGCAGGGCCATCACCAGTAAAAAGGCGGCGATCGACTTGCCGAAGATAATGATGGCGCACACGGCCAGCACTTGCAGCGGCTTGTCGATGAGGATATTCGGCTCGAACAGCATGCCGACGGAAACGAAGAACAGCACGGCAAACGCGTCGCGCAGGGGCAGCGACTCTTCCGCGGCGCGGTGGCTCAGTTCGGATTCGCGCAGCACCATGCCGGCGAAGAAGGCGCCCAGCGCGAACGACACGCCGAACAGCTTGGTGGAGGCGTAGGCGATGCCGACGGCGGCGGCGATCACGCACAGGGTAAACAGTTCGCGCGAACCGGTGCGCGCCACTTGCCACAAAATCCACGGGAACAGCTTGCGGCCCACCACCAGCATGAAGATGATGAAACCGGCCACTTGCCCCAGGGTCACGGCCAGGGTTTGCCACAGGCTGGCGGCCTCGGCATCCGGCGCGACCTTGCCACCCAGCACACCGGCGAACGCCGGCAGCAGCACCAGCACCAATACCGTGACCAGGTCTTCCACCACCAGCCAGCCGACGGCGATGCGGCCATTGAGCGAGTCGAGGATGCCCCGTTCTTCCAGCGCGCGCAGCAGCACCACGGTACTGGCCACGGACAGGGCCAAGCCAAAGACCAGTCCGCCACCGAGGGTCCAGCCCCACCAGTGGGCCAGGCCCATGCCCATCGCCGTGGCGACGCCGATCTGCAGGACGGCGCCGGGTAGCGCAATCTTGCGCACGTCCCACAAATCGTCGATGGAAAAGTGCAGGCCGACACCGAACATCATCAGCATCACCCCGATCTCCGCCAATTGCCCCGCAATTTCCGCATTCGCCACAAAACCGGGCGTGGCCGGTCCGATGATGATACCGGCGGCCAGATAGCCGACCAATGCCGGCAGTTTCAGGCGCGCGGCGATGAAGCCGAAGATGAGGCCGAACCCGAGGGCTGCAGCGATGGTGGTGATCAGACTGATGTCATGGGGCATGCGTGGTGGGTTCCTTATGGGGACGTGCGGATGGAAAAAGAGGGTGTTCAGCGATCGAGTATAAACGCAACAAAGCTGCGGCTGGAATTTTCCTGCCGCTTCTTTTACAAAAAATTTGCGCTATATCTTGGTCCAGCTGGCACCGAACGCATGCCATCGACTGCGATCTGCGCCTAATTGTGGCAATCAGGCGCAGATCGCTCCCAATGCTTACACCTTGCGCACGACCACGCAGCCGATGGAATAGCCGGCGCCGAACGAGCAGATGACGCCCATGGCGCCCGCCGCCATGTCATCCTGATATGTATGGAAGGCGATGATGGAACCGGCCGACGAGGTGTTGGCGTAGGTGTCGAGGATCACGGGCGCTTCGTTGGCCTCGGCGTCGCGGCCCAGGATCAGGCGCGCGATCAGCAGGTTCATGTTCAGGTTGGCCTGGTGCAGCCAGTAGCGGGAGACTTGCGCCACTTCCACGCCGGCCTTGGCCAGGGTCGCCTTGATCATCTCGGCCGCCATCGGGCACACTTCCTTGAAGACCTTGCGGCCTTGCTGGCGGAACAATTTGTCGGCCTTGCCCACGCCGGACTCGTCAAAACGGTTGAGGAAGCCGAAATTGTTGCGGATGGCGTTAGAGAAGCGCGTTTTGAGTTCCGTGCCGATGATCTCGAACTGGTGCGTAGAGACGGCCGTGTCCTTGGCTTCGACGATGATGGCGGTGCAGGCGTCGCCGAAAATGAAATGGCTGTCGCGGTCGCGCCAGTTCAGGTGGCCGCTGGTGATTTCGGGATTCAAGACCAGCACGGCGCGCGCCTGGCCGCTTTGCACGGCGGCCACGGCTTGCTGGATGCCGAAGGTGGCGGACGAACATGCCACGTTCATGTCAAAACCATACCCGTCGATGCCCAGCGCATCTTGCACTTCCACCGCCATGGCGGGATAGGCGCGCTGCATATTGCTGCACGCCACCAGCACCATGTCGATGTCGGCCGGCGTGCGGCCGGCGCGCGCCAGCGCATCGCGCGCGGCGGCGACCGCCATTTCCGCCTGCACGGACAGTTCGTCATCGCCCCGTTCCGGGATGCGCGAGACCATGCGCGCCGGATCGAGGATGCCTTCCTTCTCCATCACGAAGCGCGACTTGATGCCGGATGCCTTTTCGATGAAGGCCACGCTCGACAGCTCCAGCGCCGTCACCGTGCCTGCGGCGATCGCGTCGGCGTGATCGGCATTGAACTTTTCCGCGTAAGCATTGAAGCAGATGACCAGCTCTTCGTTGGAGATCGAAAATGGCGGCGTGTACAGTCCGGTACCGCTGATGACGACTTGTTTCATGGTTAAACTTTCAAATTTGGCAATCGGCGCGCTGCCGATAAGTGAAGCAAATTTTACACAAACGGGCTCGACTGTAGAGAGTTTCGTGTTGCGCGAGAGGGGGATGTGTGGCGGAAGATTGATTTTTGTCGCGTGGACGGGTTACCAGGGGGCATGGCGCCCCCCACGGTACTGCTTACTTCTTCTGTTCTTTCTTGACGTCGGCTTGCACCACCAGCGGTTCGGCCTTGGCCAGCTGAACCGGTAAACCCTTCAGGTGGTTCAGCGCCTGGTGCAATTGAAAATCGTCCTTGCTGCCAAATTCCAGCGGCTTGCGGGTCTTTTCCAGGGCGATGATGCGCAATTGCTCTTCCATCTCGTCGTTGACGGGGGCAGCTTTGGCGCCGTTGTTGGCACTGCCTTGGTCGCGGTCGTTGCTCAGGTGCTTGGTCAGGTCCGCTTCGCGGATGCGCAAGCCGTTGAGGCCGTCGCCGTCCGCATTTTCGTCGACCAGCAGATCGGGCACGATGCCCTTGGCCTGGATCGAGCGGCCTTTCGGCGTGTAGTAGCGGGCCGTCGTCAGTTTGACGGCCGTGTCGGCCGTCAGCTGGCGGATGGTTTGCACGGAACCCTTGCCGAAGGTTGGCGTGCCGATGATGGTGGCGCGCTGGTAATCCTGCAGGGCACCGGCGACGATTTCCGAGGCCGAGGCCGAACCCGTGTTGACCAGCACCACCAGCGGCACTTTCTTGATAGCGGCCGGCAATTTCGCCAGCGCGTCGCCTTCTGCGCGGAAGGTATAGTATTCGGCGCGGCCATAAAAGACCTGTTTCGAGTCCGGCAACTGGCCGTTGGTCGAGACGATGGCCGCGTCCTTCGGCAGGAAGGCAGCCGAGACGCCGATGGCGCCTTGCAGCACGCCGCCCGGATCGTTGCGCAGGTCCAGCACCATACCCTTGATGTTTGGATCTTGCTGGTACAGCGCCGTGATCTGCGCGGCCATGTCGTCGACGGTCGGTTCCTGGAATTGCGACACGCGCAGCCAGGCGTAGCCCGGTTCGACCATCTTCGCCTTCACACTCTTTTGATGGATTTCCTCGCGCGTGATGGTGAAGGCCAGCGGCTGCGGTTCATCCTTGCGGGCAATGGTCAGCGACACCTTGGTGCCCGGTTCGCCGCGCATGCGCTTGACGTTGTCGTCCAGGCTGACGCCTTTCACGGGCTGGCCGTCGAGGCGAGTAATCAAATCGCCGGCCTTGATGCCGGCGCGGTAGGCGGGGGTATCCTCGATGGGCGAGACGATCTTGATGTAGCCGTCTTCGCTCAGGCCAATTTCAATGCCCAGGCCGACGAACTTGCCTTCGGAGCCTTCGCGCAGCTCGGCGTAGGCTTTCTTGTCGAGGTAGGCGGAATGGGGGTCGAGCGAGGCGACCATGCCGGAAATGGCGTCTTCCAGCAATTTCTTGTCTTCCACCGGCTCGACGTAATCGGACTTGATCAGGCCAAACACATCGGCCAGCTGGCGCAACTCTTCCAGCGGCAGGGGCGGCTCGACGGTTTTTTGCGCCATGGCCGAAAATTGCAGCGACACGGCGACGCCGGCCACCACGCCCAAGCCGATCAAGCCGGTATTTTTGAGTTTGCCCATCATTGCACCTTTGCAGCTAGCGTGTCTTGCACAAGCGCCAGTCCCCGTGGAGCGGCGCTTTCCTGAAAGTATAGACCTGAATCTCTGCCGGCGTGGGCCGGCCGTGGAAAAAGCGTACCTCGCCCCAGTCTACGCGCGAAAACGGGGCTGTCAGCTTGCCATATGTTGCGGCTTTGTATGCGATGTATAGTTACTCTTGAGGGGAGTAAGCATTTGTAAGAGTCGAAAAAATGCGTGTGCGGCGGCCCTATAGTGGACTCGCATTCTCGACCCGAAGTGGTTTTGCCTGCGTCTGCGGACGCAGGCTTTTTTTTATCCGGAGCCCCCATGACCTCGCTGATCTTTTCCCCCGCCTTGCGCCGCCTCGGCCTGGCTTTCCTGCTGGGCACCACCGCCTTGACGGCCTCGGCCGTGCCGATTGCCGAGATGCGCCTGGAAGACTTGCTGCCGATGGCCCCCGATTTCAGGACGGAATTGAAACTCAATGCGAATCAAACCACCTTGTGGCAGCAGGTGGAAGGAAAAACCCGTCAACTCTTGCGCGAACGCAAGGCGCGCCGCGAACGCCTGCAAGCGGCTGTGACGCAGGGCTTGCAAACGCCCCGGCTGGAGTTGCGCGACTTGCTCGCGGGCCTGGACACGGAAAGCACGCAGAGCCTGGCCGAAGAAAAGCAGGTGCGCGAATGGTGGCTGAGCGTCAACGATGCCCTGGACGAGCAGCAGCGCCAGATGGTGGCCCAGTTCATCGCCGGGCAGATGGCGCGCGTGATGGACGCCGCCGCGCCCCGCAGTGAATCGCGCGGCGCGCCCGCTGGCGAACACGGCGGGCGCAAGGGCGGCAAGGGAGGCATGGGCGGCGCGGGCGTGAGCATGGGTAGCGGCGGCGCTGGCATGACGTTGCCCGGCAACTGAGGGGCAACTGAGGGGCAACCGGGGGGCAAGGATGGCCAAATGGCATGCTCGCGTGCTACATTCCTGCAGCGCCTGGCGCGGCGGGCTATCCGCCCGCAGCTATCTGCCCGGTCTTTTTTGACATGCCCCATAAGGACAATCCGTGAATCGCTATCTCTTGAGCAGTCTGACCCTGACCCTGTTGGCTGCGTTTGCCCATGCCGCCGAACCCGCATCCGCCGTGGCCGCCCCGACCGTGGCGCCCAGTGTCGCACCTTCCGCGCCTGCCGCCGCTGGCGTCGTTTCTGGCATCGACGTGCAGTACATCGACCCTGCCGTACGCGTGCAGGACGACTTTTTCACCCATTTGAACGGCAAGTGGCTGGCCACGGCCGAGATTCCTGCCGACAAGTCGAGCTGGGGTTCGTTCGCCAAGCTGCGCGATGACACCACGCCACAGTTGCGCGGCATCATCGAAGCCACGCAACAGGACAAGCACAAGAAGGCCGGTTCCGAAGCACAGAAAATCAGCGACCTGTACGCCAGCTACATGGATGAAGCCAAACTCGATGCGCTGGGCACGAAGCCGCTGGCCGGCGAACTGAACCGCATCCGTTCGCTGCGCGACAAGAAGGGCGTGCCCGCCCTGATCGCCCACCTGAGCCAGACGGGCGTGTCAACCCCGTACGCCGTCTACGTGGGCCAGGATGCCCGCGCCTCCACCAAATACGCCGCCTATGTCAGCCAAAGCGGCCTGGGCATGCCTGACCGCGACTACTATCTGGAAGCCAAGCAAGCTGGCGTGAAAGAAAAATACCAGGCGCACGTGGAAAAGATGCTGGCCATGGCCGGCGACAAGAACGCCGCCGCGCACGCCAAGGCGGTAGTGGCTCTGGAAACATCGCTGGCCGAAGCGCAATGGACCAAGGTCGAGAACCGCGACCCCGTGAAACGCTACAACAAGACCGACATCAACAAGCTCAATGACCTGACCCCCGGCTATGACCTGAAGTCCGGCCTGGCTGCCCTGGGCATCGCCAACAAGGTCGATTATGTCATCGTCAACCAGCCGAGCTACCTGGCCGGCTACAACAAGGTGCTGGCTAGCACCGATCTGGACACCCTGAAAGCGTACTTCGAATGGCAGCTGCTGCGCAGCTACGCCAGCTATTTGTCGAAAAACTTCGTCGATGAAAGCTTTGCCTTCTACGGCACGGTACTCAGCGGCGTGACGGAAAACCAGCCGCGCTGGAAGCGTGGCGTAGGCGCCGTCGAAGGCGTGCTGGGTGAAGCGGTGGGCAAACTATATGTCGCGCAATATTTCCCGGCAGAGCGCAAGGTGCACATGCAGGAACTGGTGAAGAACGTGCTGGCCGCCTACAAGGACAGCATCGACACGCTGGACTGGATGAGCCCGGAGACCAAGAAAGAAGCGCAAGCCAAGCTGGCCAAGTTCACGCCGAAGATCGCGTATCCGAACAAATGGCGCGATTACACGAAGCTGCAAATCGTCCAGGGCGACCTGGTGGGCAACATGATGCGCGCCGCCAACTTTGGTTCCGCCCGCCAGGTGGCCAAGCTGGGCAAACCGATCGACCGCGAAGAGTGGGGCATGACGCCGCAGACGGTGAACGCCTATTACAGCTCGACGATGAATGAAATCGTCTTCCCCGCGTCCATCCTGCAGCCGCCGTTCTTCGACGCCAACGCGGACGACGCCGTCAACTATGGCGCCATCGGCGCCGTCATCGGCCATGAAATCAGCCACGGCTTCGATGACAAGGGCAGCCAGTCCGATGGCGACGGCAACCTGCGCGACTGGTGGACCCCGGCCGACCGCAAGAACTTCGCCGCCAAGGCCGATGCGCTGACCAAGCAATACGATGGCTACAGCCCATTGCCTGGCTACCACGTCAATGGCGCGCTGACCCTGGGCGAGAACATCGCCGACAACTCGGGCGTGGCGATTGCCTATAAAGCCTACAAGATCTCGCTGGGCGGCAAGCCGGCGCCCGTGCTCGATGGCTTGACGGGCGACCAGCGCTTCTACATGGGCTTTGGCCAGGTGTGGCGCAGCAAGATGCGCGAAGCGCAGCAGATCGTGCAAATCAAGACCGATCCCCATTCGCCGGGCCAGTACCGCGCGAATGGCACCATGGTCAACCAGCCAGGTTTTTATGAAGCGTTTGGCGTGAAACCGGGTGACAAGATGTATGTGGCGCCGGAAAACCGCGTCATCATCTGGTAAGCGTCATCCGATACACCGATGGCGCTCACCATATTGTCGGCTTACGCCCTCCGGGCTAAGCCGACCTACGCCATGTAAACGTTATCTTGTCACAACAGAAAGGACCACTTGCGTGGTCTTTTTTGTATTCCTGCCAAAGTTCTTTCTGTCGTTTCGGCCGGTATGCTACAGTCAAAAACCGGGCCAGAAGCCCTGGGCCTTCTGACCCTTATATTCCACACAATATAATATAGAGGACAACCGTGAATCGTTATTTGTTAAGTGCATTGACCCTGAGTTTGCTGGCCGGCGTGTCCGGCATGGCTGGCGCCGCTGATACGGCCAAGAAAGCCGCTCCCGCCACGGCCGTCGCCGCCGCCGCGCTGACGTCCGGGATCGCTGTCGAATACGTCGACCCTGCCGTGCGCGCGCAGGACGACCTGTTCCAGCACCTGAATGGCAAATGGCTGGCAGAAACCGTCATTCCTGCCGACAAGTCGAGCTGGGGCAGCTTTGCCAAGCTGGCCGACGATACGCAAACGCAGCTGCGCGGCATCGTCGAAGGCGCTAGCGCCGACAAGGCCCGCGCCGCCGGTTCGAATGCCCAGAAAATCGGTGATTTTTATAACAGTTTCATGGATGAAGCCAAGCTGGAAAGCCTGGGCCTGACACCCTTGAACGCGGAGCTGGCGAAGATTGCCGCGCTGCAGGACAAGGCGGAGTTGCCTGCCGTCATCGCCCATTTCAGCAAGCTGGGCGTGACCTCGCCGTACGACTTCGGCATCCACCAGGACGCCAAGGATTCCACCAAATACGTGGCCGACATCGTGCAAAGCGGCCTGGGCTTGCCTGACCGCGATTACTACCTGGAAGCGGGCAAGGCCGACACGCGCACCAAATACCTGGCCCACGTGGAAAAAATGCTCAGCCTGGCTGGCGACGCGAATGCTGCTGCCAACGCCAAGGCTATCCTCGCGCTGGAAACGGATCTGGCCAAGGCGCAATGGAGCAATGTGCAGAACCGCGACCCCGTCAAGACCTACAACAAGGTGGAGCTGGCAAAACTGGCCGCCATGGCGCCAGGCTACGACTGGGCCCGCTACCTGAAGGACACGGGCATCGCCGGCAAGGTCAATTATGTAATCGTCAGCCAGCCCAGCTACCTGAAAGGTTTTGCCGAGATCGCCAACAAGACGCCGCTGGCGACTTGGAAAGCGTACTTCCAGTGGCACTTGCTGCACGCCAATGCCGGCTACCTGCCGAAAGCGTATGTCGATGAAAACTTCGCGTTTTACGGCACCACCCTGACGGGCGTGACGGAAATGCGTCCGCGCTGGAAACGTGGCGTGGGCGCCGTCGAAGGCGCGCTGGGCGAAGCCGTGGGCCAGTTGTACGTGGAGCAATATTTCCCCGCCGAACGCAAGGTGCGCATGGAAGCGCTGGTGAAAAACCTGATGACGGCCTACCAGCAAAGCATCGACAAGCTCGACTGGATGAGCCCCGTCACCAAGAAACAGGCGCAAATTAAACTGGCCAAGTTCACCACCAAGATCGGCTATCCGAACAAATGGCGCGATTACTCGGGCCTGACGGTGGCGCCGGACGATTTGATCGGCAACATCCAGCGTTCGCACCTGCTCAACTACAACCGCGAATTGAACAAGCTGGGCCAGCCTATCGACCGCGACGAGTGGGGCATGACGCCACAGACCGTGAACGCCTATTACAACCCGGAACTGAACGAGATCGTCTTCCCGGCCGCCATCTTGCAAGCGCCGTTCTTTGACGCCAACGCGGACGACGCCGTCAACTATGGCGCCATCGGCGGCGTGATCGGTCATGAAATCAGCCACGGCTTCGACGACCAGGGCGCCCAGTACGACGGCGACGGCAATCTGCGCGACTGGTGGACCAAGGCCGACCATAAAAACTTCGCCAAGAAAACCAAGCAACTGGTGGCGCAGTACAACAGCTTCAGCCCCGTCAAGGGCCACTTCGTCAACGGCGAACTGACCTTGGGCGAGAACATCGCCGACAATTCCGGCGTGGCGATTGCCTACAAAGCGTACAAATTGTCGCTGAACGGCAAGAAAGCCCCCGTTATCGACGGTTTCACGGGCGAACAGCGCTTCTATGCGGGCTTTGCCCAGGTCTGGCGCATGAAGATGCGTGAAGCGCAGCAACTGGTCTTGCTGAAAACGGACCCGCATTCGCCAGGCCAGTTCCGCGCCAACGGCACCATGCGCAACCAGCCCGGCTTCTACCAGGCCTTCGACGTGAAACCGGGCGACAAGATGTATCTGCCACCGAAAGACCGCGTCATCATGTGGTAAGACGGCTGTTCAAGGCATAAGTTACCAGCCGCCCCGCGCAAGCCGGGCGGTTTTTTTGCGCCCGACATGGCCGCGCTACTGCGAAAGCAAGCTGAGCAGAATGAGGGAAGTGTTGCGCGACTAGGGGGGATTTTTCTTGCTCGTTGACAACGAAGTTTGAAGCGCCTATATCTGGATGAAAACAAGAATAAACCTGTGTAGCGCCCCGTATGTCATCAAAAAGGAAACATTGTGAGAGACATATTTCGTACCAGCCAAGCCCGTTTTATCACCCTGTTCAGTCTTGTTTTTGTGGTGTTGCTGGTCATGACCCTGGCCGTCATCCATTTTTTCGTCACGCCGGATTTGAAACGCACCGAGGGCATGGTGGTCGGTTTTGACGTCAGCAAAATTTCTACCAGGATTACCGAGCAGTTGCGACAGGTCGAGGCGCAGCAGCGCAGCATCACCCAGACGGTGGCGCTGATGGACAGCGCCGCGATCGACGTCCTGCTGCCGGGACTGGTCGACCAGTATTCCGACCCGAATGTGTTTGGCGGCGGCATCTGGCCGCTGCCGAAAAAGCGCGATCCCGAGCGCGACAAGTTCAGCACCTTTTTCGCCCGCGATGGCGCCAATAAACTGGTCATCAACACCCACTGGAACTCGCCGGAGTCGTTGAAGTACTTCGAGCAGAGCTGGTATCTGGGCGGGCTCAAGTCTGCCAAGGGGCATTGTGACTGGGCCAAGGCTTACAAGGACGACGCCAGTGCGCAGCCGCGCACCAACTGCGCCATGCCGATCTATAAGGACAACGAGTTGTACGGCGTATCCACCATCGATGTCACGCTGGGCTTTTTCAACCGCCTGGTGGCCGACATGGAGAAAACGATCCACGGCCAGATCCTGATCGTCGAACGCGACGGCAAGATCATCAGCAACAGTACGTATATCAAGGATGAGATCGTACTCAAGAAAGTCGAGGATCTGGCGTCCAGTTCGCCGATGGTGGCGGCCATCGGCCTCCTGCTGCCCAAGCTCGATGCGCAGGGCGTGGCCGAATCGGAGTATCGCAGCGATGGCACGCCCCACACGCTGTTCCTGAAGGCGATACCGGGCAGTCCGTGGGTGCTGGCGACCGGTTTGCCGACCCGCCAGCTGACCGAGCAAAGCGACCGCATCTTGAGCAAGCTGGGCATGGTGCAGATCCCCATTGCCTTGCTGTTGCTGGCCATGTTCATCGGCAGCATCCGCCTGTTCATGGGACGCCTGGGCGTACTCAAGAGCAATATCGATGCGCTGTCGGCCGGCGACGCCGACCTGACGCGGCGCCTGCCGGGCGGCGGCGGCAGCGAGTTCAACGATGTGGCCGGCAGCTTCAACGCCTTCATCGAACGGCTGCAGCAGATGATGCGCGAAATCGGCACCAGCACGGCGTCGATCGCGCTCGCCTCGCGTGAAATCGCCAGCGGCAACCAGGATCTGTCGGCACGCACCGAAAGCCAGGCCAGCGCGCTCGAGCAGACCGCCGCGTCGATGGAGGAGTTGACCGGCACCGTCAGGCAGAACGTCAGCAGCGGCAAGGAGGCCAACCGGCTGGCACTGGACGCCTCGAAGGTGGCGGCGCGGGGCGGCGCGGTGGTGACGCAGGTGGTCGAGACGATGGGCGCGATCGAACACTCGTCGAAGAAAATCGCCGACATTATCAGCGTCATTGACGGGATCGCGTTCCAGACCAACATCCTGGCGTTGAACGCGGCCGTCGAGGCGGCCCGGGCCGGCGAACAGGGCCGCGGCTTTGCCGTGGTGGCGTCCGAGGTACGCAACCTGGCGCACCGCTCGGCCACGGCGGCCAAGGAGATCGGTGCGCTGATCGTTGAATCGGTGCACAACGTCAACGCCGGTACCAAACTGGTCGACCAGGCTGGCGCCACCATGCACGAGATCGTCGCCGGCACCGACAAGGTTGCCAACATCATCGGCGAGATCCTGCTGGCCAGCCAGGAGCAGGAAACGGGCATCGGCCAGGTCAACCAGGCCATCGTTCAGCTCGACGACACCACTCAGCAAAATGCGGCGCTGGTGGAGCAGGCGGCAGCGGCAGCCCATTCGATGCAGGAGCAGACGGCCAAGCTCGAACAGATCATCGGCGCATTCAAGCTGTAGCGCGCCGCGCACGGACATTAAAAAAGCCGCCCGGTTCAGTTTGAACCGGGCGGCTTTTTCACATCTGAAGCAACCTTGGGGCCGTTGCAACGCGCCGCCTGAAGCGGCATCGCGCTTATTTCGTGGCTTCTTGCGCTGGTGCGGCAGCGCCGTCAGCGGCTGCGGCCGGTGCCGGCACTTCCGGTTCCTTGAACTTGCCGCCCGAAGCGTTGGCAATGTAGACGACGGCGCGCGCCACTTCTACATCGTCGAGGTCGGGATTGCCGCCCTTGGCCGGCATCGCGCGCAAGCCTTCGATGGCGTGTTTCAGGACCGTATCGTAACCCTGGGCCAGGCGGGCCGACCAGCTACCCGCATCACCAAACTTCGGTGCGCCGGCCATGCCGGCGCCATGGCAAGCCACGCAGGTGGCCGTGTAGACGGCTTCGCCGCTTTGCAGCACTTTCGGACCGCTGGCATCCTTGAAGGTAAAGCCGGCGTTGGCCACGGGGCTCAGGCGCTCGGCAATGGCTTCCGGCGACTGGCTGTCCGTCCCGGCGCCCGTCAGTTTTTGCGCCGTGACGAACTGCACCAGCAGGATGATGCCGATGACGGTGAGGAGGAAGAAGCCAGCTACGGCGGCAAGCAATTGTTTAGGCGTTTTGATCGCTGATTGTTGTTCGTTATGTGCGTCGCTCATGATGTCCTTAGTCCAGATTTGAAACTGATGGCCGTGTAAGGTAGCATTTTTACATGCTTGGATGTAAACCTTTGTGAAACCCACAATTATAGGCACAAAAATTGAGCAGCGACATGCAATTGCCAGCGATACGACAGTTTCCGTAGACGTAGGTAAAGAAAAACGGTATCCTTCGCATCACTTCAGAAATTCCCCCTACGCGGCTGTAGCTCAGTGGATAGAGTATTGGCCTCCGAAGCCAAGGGTCGTGGGTTCGATCCCCGCCAGCCGCACCAAGATTTTCCCTGTGTCATTTCCTCTATTGGTTTAACCGTATCGCTGGTCTCAGCGTGGCGTGCATTTGCCTGCGCCTTGCGCGATGCCGCGCAGCCAATGGGGCTTCCAGCTGAGCGTGAAGGCCACGGCCATGATGCCGGCACCCATCATCAGTACCCACAGCAACAGGCCAAAGCCGATGCCGTGACCCGCCACGCACAGTGCGCCGGCCAGCGCCAGGGCGGTGCCGGCAGCGTAGCGCCAGCGGTGGCGCAGCCGTGCCGAGGGCGCGGCGGGGTGCGTGCCGACGCTCGCTGCCCAATGTTCTTCTTGTGATAGCGCAAGCAAGGCAAACGCCAGGTAGATGCCTGCTGCGGCAGCGCAGGTCATAGACAGTTCAAGCATGTGAGCCTTTCCCCGCCTTGCGGCCCAGGCGGCGTGCGCTGGCTGCGGCCAGCACGGCCGTCGCCAGCAGCAGTAGGTCCATGCCGGCCACGGCATGCTGGCCCATGGCCAGCGCGTGGAGGGGATGGTCGCCCGTGGTCAGCCAGTTCAGCAGCACTGCCAGCAGCGCCATGGCGGCTATCAGCCAGGCCTGTTCGCGCCAGGCATGGCCGGCGCGCAGCCAGGCGTGCAGGAAGGCGGCGACCCAGACCGCATAGAAGGCCGCCATTTCCAGGCTGGCACGCGGCATGCCGGCCATGGCGGCGTCGAGCGGCAACAGGCGGTTGGCAACAAAAAAGGCCAGCGTGGCCAGCATGATGCCCGTCACGCTGCCGATGGCCAGTCCCTCCACCACGCGCACGCCGTGCAGCCCTTGCCTGGCGTGCCGCGCGCGGCGTCCCTCCAGCCAGAACAGGTAGCCCGTGGCGATCAGCAGGCAGCCGGACAGGCCGCCCAGGAAGTACAGCCAGCGCAAGGTCCAGTGGTTGAAGCGGATGAAATGCAGGCCGGACATGACACGCTGCGCCGTCATCACGGGCGCGGCCTGGAAACGCTGCAGCAGCGCGCCCGTGCCGGCGTCAAAATACAATTGGTCCAGGTTCATCGTGATATCGCTCGTATACGAACGGCGCAGCTCGACGTAGCTGTTGGCGTCGCCCGGGTGCCAGACGCGCATGAAATACGGCTGTCCGCCATGCCATTCGCGTTCGGCCAGCCTGGCCATGGCGTCGATCGACGTCAGCGTGCCGGGCTGTCCCGTTTTGGGGCGCTTGAAGCGACCATACGCTTGCGCCATGAAGGCGCTCTTGGCCTGTTCGCCGCGTCCGTACGTGGCTTCGTGCGCCTGCGGAAAGTAGATCGTGATGAAAATGATCAATCCGGACAAGGTGATCAGGAAATGAAACGGCAGCGCCGCCAGGCCGCTCAAGTTATGTAGGTCCAGCGCGCTGCGCTGCAGGCGCTTGCGGGGGCGAAACGTGAAGAATTGCGCGACGATTTTCTTGTGGATGACGACGCCGGAAACGAGCAGCACCAGCATCGCCATCGCCGCCAGTCCCACCAGCCATTTGCCCAGGTCCAGCCATGTCAGGTGCAGGCTGTAGTGAAATGGAAAGATAAAGCCTGATCCCCCTGCCGTTCCCTGGTCAGGGATAAAGGCATGGCCGGCGGGATCGAGCTGGTGCGCCACGCTGTTTTTGCCGAGGCGATAGGAAAACCCCAATGTCGGTTCGCGTGGCGTGGGCAGGTCGACGCGCCACTGGCTGGCGCCGGCCGGCACGGCCGGCAGCACGGCGCGGGCGATGCGGTCGAGGGAGAGCGGTTGCGTGGCGGGCGCCAGCCGCGTTTGCGGCATCATCCAGCGGTCGATTTCGGCGTCGAAGACGCTCAGGGTGCCCATCCAGAAAATGGCGAACAGCACGCTGCCCAGGATGACGCCGGCCCAGCTGTGCAGCCAGACCATGGATTTGCCAAACGTGCGTTCCATGCGGCCGCTTCCTAGGTGATCAGATAAATCAGGATGGCCAGCACCGCGGCGCTGGCGCCCAGGCGCAGCCACAGGCGTGCCAGCGACGGCACGCTAAAGCCCCATAGCAACAGCAGCAAATACACGACAAAGCCCAGCATCGCCGCCAGCACGACCGCTTCCGAACGGGCCATGCCCAGGCGCGCCAGCACGGCGCCGGCCGCCGTCACGCCCAGCGCCGTGACGGCGTAGCCACCTGCCACGGCGCCTGTCACGCGCAGCAGCATGCGTGCCGGGGCGACGATGCCGGTGACTCTGGAGCGCGCGCGCGTCATCATGCGTGCCGCTTAGAAGCGCAAGGAGTAGCCGAGCGACAAGGTGCGTCCCCGTCCGGCGAAGTAGCGTTTGGGCTCGACCAGCGCGCTTTGCGAGTAATACGTGATGTAGTCGCGGTCGAACAGGTTGGCCACCGCCAGGCGCAGCTCGCCCTTGGGCAGGCGGTAGCTGGCCGTGGCATCGACCAGCGTGTAGCCGCTGAAATCCTTGGCCGGGTCGTCGAACGATTGGCGGAAGGCGTGCTGTGCTTGCACGAAGGTTTTCAGCTGGGCGTTCCAGTCGGCCGACCAGGTGGCGATCAGGCGGTTGGGCGCCACGTTCAAGCCATCGAGGCGGGCGTCCAGGCTGCCGTTCTCGTCGCTGTCATAGCGGCCCTTGGTGTAGGAATAGGCGAGCTTGGCGCGCTGGGCCGCATTCAGGCGCAGGCCGACGCTCGCTTCCACGCCTTCGATGCGGGTTTTTTCACGCGCCATCATGAAGGCTCCATTGATGGGTACGATGCGCGTGCCGAAATCCGAATCGGAGCGGAAATAGCTGGCGTCCGCATCCCACGCACCCTTGCGCACGCGGGTACCGACCTCGATGCTCTTCGTGAGTATCGGTTCCAGGTTGTGCATGTTGGCAATGCTTAGGCCCGGCGTATTGATCGAGCGCAATACTCTGCCGATATCGGGCATGCCGAAGCCTTCGGAGTAGCTGCCGAAGATTGTGATGTCTTGCAGCGGGGTGTAGACGAGGCCGGCGTTGACCAGGGTTTCATTGAATTTCAGCTTGCCGCCCGTCACCTTGACGCGTTTGTACTGGGCCAGTGTCTGGTAGCTGTCGATTTGCAGGTCCGCATTTTCCTTGCGCACGCCCGCGTGCAGCGTGAGCTGGCCCGTCAGCTTGTATTCGCCCTGCAGGAACAGCGACAGATTGCGGTATTCGGACTCGGGCACATAGGTGCGTCCCGTTGCGTACAGGTCTTGCTTGCCCTTGTCGAACAGGGTGTCGAAGCCTACCGTCAGTTTCAAGCGGCCATCGAGCAAGTCCGAACGGCTCAGGCCGACCTTGCTGCCGTACTTGGAGGCGACGGCGCGCGACTGGTCGTACAGCTTGCCGACGGGAGCGATGCTGGCGTCCTGAAAGGTGGCGGAATTGTCCGCGCCAAACAAGCCTTCGAATTCCTGGTTGAAGACCATGGCCGACAGTTCCATGCCGGCCAGGTTGGCGTGGCTGTAGCTGAGGCTGGAAGTCCAGACATCGTTCCACGGTGCAATGCCTGGCGGCTCGCCTTTTACCGACACGCTGGGCAAGCCCGTGGCGCGGTCGCCGGCGACGACCAGGTAGCCGGCCTTCGACTTGATCTTGTAGCGGTTGAGCGACACTTGCAGACGCTGGTTGTCATCGATGACATAGCCCAGTTTGGCGAGCACGTCATACGTGCGCGAATCCATCAGGTCGCCCTGCGTATTGTCGCTGCCGATAGGGCGGCCCTTGCCATCCAGATACAGCCCCTGGTCTTCGTACGAGGCGGCCAGCAGGTATTCCAGCTTGTCCGTGCGTCCATCCAGGCGGTAGCTGGTCTTGTAATTCATCACATCGGAGCCCGTTTGCGCCGTCGGCGCTGTCGCCTGGATGTCAATGTGCTGGTTGAAGCTGCCCTTTTCAGGACGCCGCGTGATGATGTTGATGGTGCCGCCCGTGGCGCCCAGGCCATTGATGGCATTCGCGCCCTGGATCACTTCGATGCGCTCGACCATGGAAAAATCGATGGTATGGGCTTCGCGTCCCGTGGGGCGCATGGGGTTCGATTGTGGCACGCCGTCGACGAGGATCAGCGGTGTGCGTCCGCGCAGGGTTTCGCCCGAGCCATTCATCTTGCCGCGGCTGGGCGTGTAGGACGGCAGCACGCTGCTCAGGACATCCGAGGAATTGCCGGAAATGGCCATCTGCCGCGCGATTTCCGCCTTGCCAATGATGACCACGGTTTGCGGCGCCTTGTCTGCCGCGATATTCGAACGCGAGGCGGACACCACCACGGCCTGCATCTGGCCGTCCGTCCCGCTGCCGTCCACCGCCAGCTGCGCCACGGCGGATGGCGCCGCCAGGGCAGCCATCAGGGCGGCGTACAGGGGATGGTAAGGCAACGGCATGCTTTTGAATAACTTCACTAGATGTCCTTCAGACTGAGGGTGGGAATGCCATGGCCGCACTGAGGATTGCAACGCAGACGCCATGGCCGCGAAGAAATGGCACTGTTGGCGGCAAGCTATCGACTCAAAGAAGCCGAGGTGCGCCAGTGACTGTTGACAGGCAGGAGCTGGCAGGAAAACGTTGCCCGTATGATTCTCTGCCTGAGAATGATTGTCATTATCAACAAGTGCGACAGGCATGTCAATGCGTGCCGATCGACGTTCACCCTTGCCACAACGCCTGCAGCCCGATTCCACCGGGATGGCCATGCTGCCGTTTTTTTGTGCGGTTTCTTCCGAAAACGTTCCTGACGCCCCTGCCGTTGTCGCATTACAACCTCTAAAGTCCTCCAGCCACCGATATCAAAATTGATATCGAAACAGTGGAAAAATTGATTGGAGAGATTATCGTCCAGCCCCTAAGATAAACGCCGAGCATGCGCACGACATGCAAGCGGTACAACAATATCAATACAATATCTGGAGATTCATGATGCGCCACGCCACCGGCCCGCTCGCGGCCACTTCCCCTCGTCCATTCACCTTGAAGGCAGCCGTTGCGGCATTGGCCGGTATCGGCCTGCTGAGCACGGCTTCGGTCTGGGCGCAGGAGGCGGTGGCGTCCGATGCCAATGCCGAGCCTGCGGCGGAAGTGTCGGTGGTGACCGTCAGCGGCGTGCGCCGCTCGGCGCAAAATTCGCAGCAGATCAAGATGCGCTCGGACCAGGTCATCGATTCCATCGTGGCCGACGACATCGGCAAATTCCCTGACAACAACGTGGCCGAAACCCTGGCGCGCATTTCCGGCATCCAGATCCGCCGCGATTCGGGCGAAGCGAGCGCCGTCATGATCCGTGGCTTGCGCGATGTCACGACCTTGCTCAACGGCCGCGAACTGTTCACCACCACGGGCCGCTACGTCAACCTGGCCGACATTCCCGCCACCATGCTGCAGCGCGTGGACGTGTACAAATCGCAGGGCGCGGACCAGGTCGAAGGCGGCGTGGCCGGCATCATCGACGTGCGCACGAATCGCCCCTTCGATTTCAAGGAGTTGACCGCCAGCGTGAATACGCGCGCCGTCTACAGCGACAAATCCAAGGCCACCGACCCGAACATCAGCGGCATGCTGTCGAATCGCTGGAAGACGGGCATCGGCGAAGTGGGCGCGCTGCTGGGCTTGTCGCAGCAGCAGCAGCGCTACCATGAAGAACGCGCGTTCAGTACGGCCCCCGTGGACAAAAGTTTCCTGTCGCCGGGTTTGACGGGGCCGGACCAGGTGGGCTTGTTGCCGATCAAGGGCGACCGCCGCCGCAGCACCGCTAATGCTGTGCTGCAATGGCGTCCGAACGCCGACGTTGAACTGTACGCCGAAGGCATGGCCACGCGTTTCCTGCTCGATGCCGAATCCGACTACTTCGTCGGCTTGCCATGGTGGGGCACGCCCGTCTCGGCCACCAAAATTCCCGGCAGCAACCAGCTGCAAACGCTCACTTCCACCAACGTCAACACCATCATGTCGACGCAGGCGAACAAGAACCAGACCAAGACGCATCAATTTGCCGTCGGCGGCTTGTGGGATATCAACCCGGAATGGCGTTTCACGTCGGAAGTGGCCAGCACCAAAAGCAGCTATACCTGGCGCAACCCGATTCTCGACGCCATTACCGTCGTGCCGAACGCCAGCATCAATACCAACCGGAACGGCACCTTGCACGTCGACTACACGGGCAGCGACTTGCAAGACCCGTCGAATTACTATCTGAAGGGCTTTTTCGACCGCTACGGCGAAGACAAGGGCAGTTCGAACGACCTGCGCGCCGATCTGGCGTACACGCCGAGTGCCGGCGGCTTCTTCAAGGAAATCAGCGTCGGTGTGCGCGGCGTCAAACGCGAAGCCGAATCGATCAAGAGCTTCGAGGGCAATGCGGAAGCACCGGACGTATCCGGCGCGGCGTTTCCGTTCAGCCGCCAGAGCGTGACGTCGATTCCCGGCCTCAATTGCCTGTCGGAATCGATGTCCAGCGGCGGTCCCGACTATGGCTTGAAGCAGTGGTACACGCCGTGCGCCAGCTTCCTGCTCAATAACACGGGCACGATCCGCCAAGCCGTCACGGGCAATAGCGCAGCGCGCGCCATGGACCCGGGCTCCTTCTTCAAGGATACGGAAAAGACGTATTCCATCTATACCAAGGCGAAGATCGCCTTCAAGCTGGGTGCCTACCCCGTCGATGGCACCGTGGGCGTGCGCGTCGTGCGCACCGAGCAAAGCCTGCAAGGCAATAGTTCGCAAGACGGCGTCTACACGCCCGTCATCAGCGACACGGCCAGCACCGACGTGCTGCCCAGCGTAGCCCTGAAGATCAAGCTGCGCGCCGACCTGGTGGGCCGCTTCGCCGCAGGCCGCACCATCAGCCGCCCCGGCTTTGCACAGCTGAACCCGGGCGTAGCCCTGGTCAATTCGACGGAAACGGTGAAGGCGACGGGCGCGGGCGGCAATCCGAACCTGAAACCGGTGACGGGCGACAATGTCGATGCGGCACTGGAATGGTATTTCGCGCCGGCCGGTTCCGTCACGGCAACCGTGTTCCACCACAAGTTCGACGGCTATATCCAGCAACGCATTGCCAGCGAAACCATCGCCGGCAAGGCCTATGATGTGGACCGCCCGTACAACACGGCCGCCGGCAAGCTGCAGGGCCTGGAAATTGGCTACCAGCAGTTTTATGACGGCTTGCCGGGCCTGTTGAGTGGCCTGGGCTTGCAAGCGAACGGCACCTACATGAGCGGCAGCACCGACGACGAGACGGGCAGCCATGCCATCACGGGTGTGTCGCGCTATGCCTACAACCTGGTGTTGCTGTACGAAAAAGATGCGTGGTCGGGCCGCCTGGCCTACAACTGGCGCTCGAAATTCATCGACAGCTACAACCAGGGTGGTCCCGGCCTGGACTTGAAGGTGGCGCCGACGGCCCAGCTTGACGGATCGCTGTCGTACAAGATCAACGAGCAGTTCACCGTGACCCTTGATGGCAATAACTTGCTCGACACCAAGTTCAAGGATTACTGGAACGAGGCAGGCGTGTATCCGCGCGATACGCGGCGCTATGACAGGACAGTCGGTGTATCGCTGCGCTGGAAAATGTAAGTTGATCACAGAGTAAAAAATCAAGGGCGTTGCCATGGTTTCGGCCGGCAGCGCCGCTTGCGTTGCAGTTGGGCAGTCAGACACGATTCATCATCAAAAGAATGGACGGAAAGCATGGAGACGCAAAAATTATCCACCGTTGAAAAGGTCGGCTTCGGCGCGGGCGACATGGCGCTCAATGTCGTCATCTCGTCGATGATGCTGATCATCACCTTTTTCTATACCGATATCTATGGCTTGAAAACCACGGACCTGGCCCTGCTGTTCGTGGCCGTCAAAGTGGTGGGCGCCATCGCCGACCTGGTCATGGGGCAGATCACCGATCGCTACAGCTTTGCCTCGGGCCGCTACCGCCCGTATCTGTTGTGGCTGGCCGTGCCCTTCGGCGTCAGCGTGTTTTTTGTGTTCACCACGCCGGAATGGGGCTATGACGCCAAATTGATCTGGGCGTATTCGACGTATATCCTGATGACGATCATGACGGCCGGCGTGGGCATCCCCTACATTTCGCTGATCAGCGGCCTGACCAGCGATCCGCACGAGCGCCTGTCGGCCAATGGCTACCGCCTGTTCTTTGCCAAGATCGGCGCCTTCATGGTGACCATCGTCGTGCCGATCCTGTCGCAGCGCTGGGGCGGCGGCAACCCGGCCGTCGGCTACCAGGCGGCCATGGCCGTGATGGCGGTGATGGGCGTGGCCCTGTTCCTGTTCTGCTATTTCACCACCACCGAGCGCGTCGTGCACGTGGTGGAAAAACAATCGTTGCTGGAACAATTGAAGGTGCTGCTGCAGAACGACCAGTGGCTGGTGCTGTGCGGTGTGTGCGTCACGGGCACGGTCGGCTACGTGGTGCGCGGCTCCGTCGCCATTTATTATGCGAAATACTATCTGGGTGGCAGCACGGAAACGGTGGCCGCCTTTCTGACCACGGGCGTGGTGGCGGCCATCCTGGCGATGATCGCCTCGACCTGGATCACCAAGTTTTATTGCAAGGTCAAGCTGTTCCGCTACTCGCAAATCGGCGTCGCGCTGATCAGCCTGGCGATCTACTTTTTTGTAACGCCGAGCGACACCGTGCTGGCCTTCGCCCTGTATTTCCTGCTGTCCTTTGTGGTGGACTTGCACGCGCCCGTGTTCTGGTCGGCCATCGCGGAAACCATCGATTATGGTCAAGTCAAGACGGGCAAGCGCGTCTCCGGTTTCGCCTTTGGCGGCATCTCTGTCTGCCAGAAGGCGGGCATGGCCGTGGCGGGCTTTTTGGTCGGCATGCTGCTGTCGTACTTCGACTATCAGCCCAACCATGAGCAAACGCAATTTGCCCTGAACGGCATCGCCCTGATGCTGTCGATCATCCCCGGCTTCTTTCACTTGCTGATGGGCTTGCTGATGTTCAAGTACCGCATCAGCGACAGCTATTACACGGGCGTGAAAACCGAAATGCACAAGCGTGGCTACGTGGCTGCGTAAGAATAATTGAATGGAGCAAGCAACATGGCAGACATCTTGAAACCGCTGATCGAACAACGCGCCGACCCGCATATCTACCGCCACAGCGACGGTTACTATTACTTTACGGCTTCCGTGCCCCAGTACGACCGCATCGAACTGCGCCGCGCCGACAGCATCGCCGGCCTGGCCGGCGCGCCAGCGGTCGACGTGTGGCACAAGCCGGACACGGGGCCATACAGCGAGCTGGTGTGGGCGCCCGAGCTGCATTTCAACCAGGGCGCCTGGTATGTGTATTTCGCCGCCGCGCCGAGCCGCGAAATCAAAGATCAATTGTTCCAGCACCGCATGTATGCGATCCGTAATACCAACGCCAACCCAATGGAAGGCGAGTGGGAATTCATGGGGCAGGTCGACACGGGCATCGACACCTTCTGCCTGGACGCCACCACTTTTACGCACGACGGCGTGCTGTACTACCTGTGGGCGCAGAAAGATGTGGCCATCGAAGGCAATTCCAACCTGTACCTCGCGCCGATGGCCACGCCGTGGCAGCTGGCCGGTCCGCCCGTGATGCTGAGCAAACCGGAATTCGACTGGGAAATCCGCGGCTTCTGGGTCAACGAGGGGCCGTCCGTGCTGAAGCGCAATGGCAAGATCTTCATCAGTTACTCGGCCAGCGCCACCGATGAAAACTACGCCATGGGCTTGCTCTGGGCCGATGACACGGCCGACTTGCTCGATCCGGCGGCGTGGACGAAGTCGCCCGAGCCCGTGTTTGCCACCTGCTACGAGCACGGCATCTACGGCCCCGGCCACAACAGCTTCACCACGGCCGAGGATGGCGACGGTGTATTGCTGGTGTACCATGCCCGCACCTACACGGAAATCGTCGGCGACCCCCTGTGGAACCCGGACCGCCATACATTTGTGAAGCCGCTGCGCTGGGATGCGCAAGGCATGCCCGTGTTTGGCCGCTCATCGACCCTGTAACATTCCGGACCCGACGCCATGACCCCAGTTGATACTGTTTCAGTGACGCCAGCGCCGTTCGGCATCCTGCCCGACGGCCAGCCCGTGACGGTCTATACCCTGACGAACCGCCAGGGCATGCAGGTGAAGGTGCTGGACTTTGGCGCCATCATCAGCGCAATCCAGGTGCCGGACCGCGTCGGCACTTTTGCCGACGTGGTGCTGGGTTTCGAGCGCATCGAGCCGTATCTGGCCAACAGCGCTTTCCTGGGCGCCGTCATCGGCCGCTATGGCAATCGCATTGCGCAGGGACGTTTCAGTCTGGACGGTAAGGATTACCAGCTGGCTGTCAACAATGCACCGAATCACTTGCATGGTGGAAACCAAGGCTTTCACCAGGTGATGTGGCAGGCCGAGGCTTTCACGAAGGCTGACGCCGTGGGCATCACGTTCACGCGCAGCAGCCCGGACGGCGAAGATGGCTACCCGGGCAAGCTCGACGTGACGCTGACCTATGAACTGGATGACGACAACGCCCTGAGCCTGCACTACCACGCCGTGACGGACCAGGCCACACCGATCAACCTGACCAACCACAGCTATTTCAACCTGGCGGGGCAGGGCAGTATCCTCGGCCACGAGGTGACGATCAACGCGGACCGCTACCTGCCCGTTGATGCGGGATCGATACCCACGGGCGAACTGGCGGACGTGACCGGCACGCCGTTCGACTTGCGCCAGAGTACCGCCATCGGCGACAGCATCGATGTGCCGCATGAACAGCTCCGCATCGGGCGCGGTTACGACCATAACTTTGTGCTCAATCAACAGCCGGAGCAAAGGCTGAAGCTGGCCGCCAGCGTGCGCGAGCCCGTTTCGGGGCGGGTGATGCAGGTGACCACGCAGGAGCCCGGTGTGCAGTTTTATTCGGGCAATTTCCTTGACGGTAGCCAGCACGGCAAGCTGCGCGCCCACAGTTACCGTGGCGCGCTATGCCTGGAAACCCAGCATTTCCCGGATTCGCCGAACCAGTCCCACTTCCCGAACACCATCTTGCGCCCGGGCCAGGTGTATCAGACGGAAACGGTATATCGGTTTTCCGCCGAGTAAGCACCGCAGCCAAAACAGCCCACGCCCTGCCGCCATGCGCCCGCAGGGCGTTTTCATTGGCGCATGCCGATATCGTTTTCGATATCGGAACGCATTAAAAATTGATTGGAAAGGCATGGCAGGATTCTTTAGTATTCCAACATCGCTGCCCGGGCCGACGACATTAGATCCGGCATGGCACAACCAGGAGAATGGCATGTCTGAGACAAAAAAGAAGGTGGCCCTGCGCTCGGCCGAGTGGTTCGGCTCGCAGGACAAGAATGGCTTCATGTACCGCAGCTGGATGAAAAACCAGGGCATACCTGACCACGAATTTCACGGCAAGCCCATCATCGGCATCTGCAATACCTGGTCCGAACTGACTCCCTGCAATGCGCATTTCCGCCAGCTGGCCGAACACGTCAAGCGCGGCATCCTGGAGGCGGGCGGTTTCCCCGTGGAATTTCCCGTCTTCTCGAACGGCGAATCGAATCTGCGCCCGACCGCCATGCTGACGCGCAACCTGGCCTCGATGGATGTGGAAGAATCGATCCGCGGCAACCCGATGGACGCCGTCGTGCTGCTGGTTGGCTGCGACAAGACCACGCCAGCGCTGCTGATGGGCGCGGCCAGTGTCGACATTCCCACCATCGTCGTCAGCGGCGGCCCCATGCTGAACGGCAAACTCAACGGCAAGGACATCGGTTCCGGCACCGCCGTGTGGCAGTTGCACGAGCAGATGAAGGCGGGATCGATCACCTTGCACCAGTTCATGTCGGCCGAATCGGGCATGTCGCGCTCGGCCGGTACCTGCAACACCATGGGAACGGCCTCGACCATGGCCAGCATGGCCGAAGCGCTGGGCACGTCCTTGCCGCACAACGCGGCCATCCCCGCCGTCGATTCGCGCCGCTACGTGCTGGCGCATATGTCGGGCATTCGCATCGTTGAAATGGTGCACGAAGACCTGCGCCTGTCGAAAGTGCTGACGCGCGAGGCGTTTGAAAACGCCATCAAGGTCAACGCCGCCATCGGTGGTTCGACCAATGCCGTGATCCATTTGAAAGCCATTGCCGGACGCATCGGCGTGCCTTTGGCCCTGGAAGACTGGACCAAGGTCGGCCGTGGCACGCCGACCATCGTCGACTTGCTGCCGTCGGGCCGTTTCCTGATGGAAGAGTTTTACTACGCGGGCGGCTTGCCGGCCGTGATACGCCGCCTGGGCGAGGGCGATTTGTTGCCGCACAAGAATGCGCTGACCGTCAACGGCAAGTCGATCTGGGACAACTGCGTCGAAGCGCCGATCTACAACGATGAAGTGGTGCGCACCCTGGACAACCCCTTGCTGGCCGATGGCGGCATTTGCGTGTTGCGCGGCAACCTGGCGCCACGCGGCGCCGTCTTGAAACCGTCGGCCGCCTCGCCGCATCTGATGCAGCACCGTGGCAAGGCCGTCGTCTTCGAAGACTTTGAACATTACAAATCGCGCATCCTTGATCCGGACCTCGATGTGGACGCGAACTCCGTGCTGGTGATGAAGAACTGCGGCCCGAAAGGCTATCCGGGCATGGCCGAAGTGGGCAACATGGGCTTGCCGCCGAAACTGCTGGCGCAAGGCATCACCGACATGGTGCGCATCTCGGATGCGCGCATGAGCGGCACCGCCTACGGCACCGTCGTGTTGCACGTGGCGCCGGAAGCGATGGCCGGTGGCCCGCTGGGCATCGTCAGGGATGGCGACATGATCGCCCTCGATTGCCACGCCGGCAGCCTGAACATCGACATCAGCGACGCGGAAATCGCCGAGCGCCTGGCGAAGCGCGAACTGGGCAGCGCGCCCGGACCGAAGAGCGGCTACCAGCAGCTGTACATCGAACACGTGTTGCAGGCCGACGAAGGCTGCGATTTCGACTTCCTGGTCGGCAATCGCGGTTCCGCCGTGCCGCGCCACTCACATTAAGCGGAGAACTCCATGCTGTTGCTGCAATTTATGAATGAACATGGCGGCCGCCTCGTCGGCCTGCTGCAAGATGACGTCATCCGCGTCATCGAAGGCTACAACACGACGTATGCGCTGGCGCAAGACGCCATCCGCAAGAAGGTCAACCTGGCGGAACTGGTCAACGCCACCGTCGGCAACACCACGCATTCCTATGCGGACGTGGCCGCTGCCGGGCGTGTGTTGCCTCCGCTCGACCATGCGGACGAAGCGCACTGCTACGTGACGGGCACGGGCCTGACCCACCTGGGCAGCGCCGGCGCGCGCGACGCCATGCACAAGAAGATCGGCGGCGATGCCGATTCCCTGAGCGACTCCATGAAAATGTTCCGCCTGGGTGTGGAAGGCGGCAAGCCGGCCGATGGCACGGCCGGTGCCCAGCCAGAATGGTTTTATAAAGGCGACGGCTCCATCGTGCGCGCCAGCGGCCAGCCGCTGCGCATGCCGGACTTTGCCCTCGATGGCGGTGAAGAGCCGGAAATCGCCGGCCTGTACGTGATCGGCGACGACGGCCAGCCGTACCGGGTCGGCTACGCCATCGGCAATGAGTTCTCGGACCATGTGACGGAACGCCAGAATTATCTGTACCTGGCTCACTCGAAGCTGCGCATGTGCAGCGTCGGCCCGGCCTTGCTGGTGGGCGAATTGCCCGCGCACATAGACGGTACCTCGCGCGTGCTGGACATTGCCGGCAAGGTGCGCTGGGAAAAGGCCTTTGTCAGCGGCGAAGAGAATATGTCGCACACGATTGCCAACCTGGAACACCACCATTTCAAGTATCCGCTGTTCAAGCGCCCTGGCGACGTGCACGTGCACTTCTTCGGCACAGCGACGTTAAGCTTTGCCGATGGCGTGAGCGTGGCGCCGGGCGAAACCTTTGAAATCGAAGCGCCGGCCTTTGGCCCCGCCCTGCGTAACCGCCTCGACGTCTTCCCAACCGAATTTGCGAAAGTGAGCACATTATGAGTTTCAATATCACCGGTGATGCATTGATCGGCGGCGTCGCCGTCAAGGGCAATGGCGGCTCCTTCGAAGCGTGGGACCCGGCCGCGCGCGCGCACATCGCGCCCGCCTTCCACATGGTGGACGTAGCGCAAATCGACGCGGCTTGCCGCCTGGCACAGGCCGCGTTCGACCCCTTCCGCGCCACCAGCGATGCGCAGCGCGCCGATTTTCTCGACACCATCGCCGCGCAAATCGGCGAATTGGGCGACGAGCTGATCGTGCGCGCCATGACGGAAAGCGGCTTGCCACGCGCGCGCCTGGAAGGCGAACGTGGCCGCACGGTGGGTCAGTTAAAACTGTTCGCCGGCTTGCTGCGCGAAGGATCGTGGACCGATGCGCGCATCGATTCGGCTTTGCCCGAGCGCACGCCGCCGCGTCCTGATTTGCGTTTGCGCATGATCGGCCTGGGCCCCGTCGCCGTGTTTGCGGCCAGTAACTTCCCGCTGGCCTTCTCGGTGGCCGGCGGCGATACGGCCTCGGCCCTGGCGGCCGGCTGCCCTGTCGTGTTGAAAGCGCATTCGGCCCACCCTGGCACCTCCGAGCTGGTGGCGCGCGCCATCGTCAAAGCCATCGAGATTTGCCAGCTGCCGGCAGGCGTGTTCGCCTTGCTGACGGGCACGGGCAATGGCATCGGCCAAGCCCTGGTGGCCCATCCGGCCATCCAGGCGGTGGGCTTTACGGGTTCGCGTTCGGGCGGCATCGCCCTGATGAAGGTAGCGGCCGAGCGTGCGCAACCAATCCCCGTGTATGCGGAAATGAGCAGCATCAACCCCGTGTTCGTGCTGCCGCAAGCCCTGGCTGCCCGTGGTGCGGCGATCGCCAGCGGTTTTGCCGCTTCGCTGACGATGGGCGTGGGCCAGTTCTGCACCAATCCCGGCCTGGTGCTGGGCCTGGAAGGCGCCGACTTTACGGCCTTTGCCGCCGCCGCCGCCGAAGCGCTGGCCCCGGCACCGGCCGCCACCATGTTGACGGCCGGCATCGCCAGCAGCTATGCGAAGGGCGTCGCCGCCCTGGCGCAGCACGCCGATGTGACGCCGCTGGTGCAAAACGCTGGCGAGGAAGGCAAGGGCGCCGCTGCCCTGTTCGTCACTTCGGGCGAGGCTTTCCTCGGCAAGCACGATCTGCGCGACGAAGTCTTCGGTCCGGCCTCGCTGCTGGTGGCGTGCCGTGACATGGATCAATTGCTGGCGATTACGGAAAGCCTGGAAGGCCAGCTGACGGCCACCTTGCAGATGGATGCCGGCGACGTGATTGATGCGCGCCGTTTGCTGCCCGTGCTGGAACGCCGCGTGGGCCGCATCCTGGCCAACGGTTTCCCGACCGGTGTGGAAGTGTCGACGGCGATGGTGCACGGCGGCCCGTTCCCGGCCACCTCGGACGGGCGCAGCACGTCGGTCGGCACGGCGGCCATCAACCGTTTCCTGCGTCCCGTGTCCTACCAGAACCTGCCGCAGGACTTGCTGCCGGAGTCGCTGCGCGACGATAATCCGCTGGGGATCTGGCGCCGTCACGATGGCGTATTAGGCAAACTTTAATCATAAATTTACAACGCCTGACAAAACCGTAGCGAGCGGATGTGAGTTGTGGTTGAGACGCGGAACTGTGCGAATGCACAGTGAGCATCGGAAACCGCAAATCGCGACGCGCAGTAGGTTTTGATAGGTGTTCTTAATCATAAAAAATAAAAATAAACAGGCGGAGACAAGATGAAGCAATTGGCGAAATATGGCAGCTTGCAGGGCAAGCGCGTGTTCATTACGGGTGGCGGCAGCGGCATCGGCGAATCGTTGGTGGCGGAGTTTGCCGCCCAGGGCGCGCTGGTGGCGTTTGTCGACATCGCCGTGGAAGCGAGCGAGGCCCTGTGCCGCCGCCTGGCCGCAGCGGGCCTGACGGCGCCCTTGTTCCGCCATTGCGACATCACGGATATTGCATCGCTGCAAGCCGTCATGGCCGAACTGGCGCAGAAGCTGGGCGACTTCGATATCCTCGTCAACAACGCGGCCAACGACCAGCGCCACCAGGCGCAGGACGTCACGTTGGAATACTGGAACGAGCGTATTGCGATCAATCAGCGTCCCATGTTCTTCACCTGCCAGGCCGTCTTCGAGGGCATGAAGCGCAGGGGCGGCGGTTCCATCATCAACGTCAGCTCGATTTCCTGGCACATGAAGTCGGGCGGCTATCCTGTGTATGCCACCACCAAGGCCGCCGTCGTGGGCCTGACGCGGGGCCTGGCGCGCGACTATGGCGCCCACAATATCCGCGTCAACACGGTCACGCCCGGCTGGGTCATGACACAGCGCCAGATCGAGCTGTGGGTCGACGAGGCGGCCGAAGTGGAAATCAAGAAAAGCCAGTGTCTGCCAAGCAAGCTGATGCCGCAGGATATCGCCGCCATGGTGCTGTTCCTCGCATCGGACGATGGCGCGATGTGCTCCAGTCAAGAGTTCATCGTTGACGCCGGCTGGGTGTAAGCGCCGCCGCGCCGTTTATTCGCGCCGGCACTGACCGGCACCTCCGATCTTGAAGCACCCCTCATGCCGCCCCAACCCCGCGGCAGGAGAGGCATCGCCACATCCGGACATTGAAGATGAAACCTCTTGTTTGCAGCGTCGCCCTTGTTTTTGCCAGCTTTGCTGATGCGCAAGGGCTGCAGAGTCCTGACGGTACCCTGCAGGTCAAGGTCGCGCCTGGCCCAGCTGGCAGCATCCACTACAGCATCTCGCGCAGCGGCGTGCCCGTGATCCAGTCATCAACTTTGGGCCTGGAATTTGCTGGCCTGAACCTGTCGAAGAAACTGAGCCTGGGCGCGGCGTCTCCCATTACTTCTGTTGCCGAGCGCTACACGATGGCCACGGGCAAGCGCCGTGTCATCGATTACGCGGCCAATGAACAGACGTTCACGGTGCACAATGCGCGGGGGCAAGCCATGGACGTCGTGTTTCGCGTCTCCAACGATGGCGTGGCTTTCCGTTACGAGCTGGGCCAGGTGCCCAGTTCGGCCGGAAAAATGCTGCAGGAAAGCACATCGTTTGCCTTTGCGCCGTCCACGCGGGCCTGGCTGCAACCGATGCAGGTGGCGCAGACGGGCTGGATGAACACCAATCCCGCCTACGAAGAACATTATCGTATGGATATTGCCGTCGGCACGCCGTCGCCGCTGGCGGCTGGCTGGGTCTTCCCGGCCCTGTTCAAGGCGGGCGAGACCTGGGTGGCGCTGACGGAAGCTGGCATGGATGGCAGTTTCCACGCCTCGCGCCTGCAGGCGGCCTCGAAAGGCGGCATCTACCGCATCGGCACGCCGATGGCGGCCGAAGTGGCACCCGGCGGCGCCTTGCTGGCACAGGCGGCCACGGGCTTGCGCACGCCATGGCGGGTGTTGGCCATCGGCAGCCTGGCCACCATCATGGACTCGACCCTGGGCACGGACCTGGCCGCGCCCGCTATCGCCTTCGATACGGCCAAGGTGCTGCCCGGTCATGCAGCCTGGAGCTGGGGCTTGCTGAAGGATGACGCCACCGTGTATGGCGTGCAGAAAGATTTCATCGATTACGCGGCGGACATGCGCTGGAACTATGTACTCGTCGATGCGGACTGGGACCGCAAGATCGGCTACGAGAAAATTGCCGAGCTGGCCAGCTATGCGGCCGCGAAAGACGTGGGCCTGTTCCTCTGGTACAACTCGTCGGGCAGCTGGAACAAGACCGAGTATACGCCGAAAGGCAAGCTGCTGACCCATGCACAGCGCGAACACGAATTTTCGCGCCTGGCGGCCATGGGCATCAAGGGCATCAAGGTGGACTTCTTTGCCGGCGACGGCCAGTCGATGATTGCCTATTATTTGGGCATCCTGAATGATGCGGCCAGACACGGCTTGCTGGTCAATTTCCACGGCGCTACCTTGCCACGGGGCTGGGCCCGTACCTACCCGAATCTGATGACGGCCGAGGCCGTCAAGGGACTGGAATTCACCACCTTCGAGCAGCGCGACCAGGACGCCATGCCCGCGCACGCGGCCATGCTGCCGTTCGCCCGCAACTTGTTCGACCCCATGGATTTCACGCCCATGGTGTTTGGCGACGTGCCCAACATCCGCCGTGCCACGCGCAACGGTTTCGAACTGGCGCTGCCCGTGCTGTTTTTGTCGGGCGTGCAGAACTTTGCCGAGATTCCCGCCGGCATGGCCAGCGTGCCTGCCTATGTCAAAACCTTCCTGCAGGAACTGCCGCGCAGCTGGGATGACAGCCGCTTCATCGATGGCGTGCCGGGCAAGTACCTGATGCTGGCGCGCAAGGCGGGCGAGCGCTGGTATGTGGCCGGCATCAATGCCCAGGTCACGGCGCAGACGTTCACGGTGGACTTGTCCTTTCTGGAAGGCAAGCATGGCGCCCTGATCACGGACGGCGCCGGCGAGCGCGCATTCAGCCAGCAGGAAATTTCGGCCGGCAAGGCCGTCATCACGATCAAGCCGCATGGCGGTTTCGTAGCAATCTTTAAATAAGCCCCAAAGCAAATACCGGGGTCGGACCCTCAGGGTCCGACCCCAGCTTCTGCACTTGGGTTGGTATGAAATTAAAACAACAGGAGACAGCATGAAATTCATCCATACCAGCATCGCGGCCCTCAGCCTGAGCCTGGCCGTCGGCAGCGCCTTTGCCGCGCCCGTCAATGTCACCATCGACGTGGCCAAGCCCGGTGCCGTGATTAACAAGAACGTGTATGGCCAGTTCGCCGAACACCTGGGCACGGGCATCTACGAAGGCATGTGGGTGGGGCCGGAATCGCCTATCCCGAATACGAAAGGCTGGCGCAACGACGTGCTGGGCGCGCTGAAACAGTTGCACGTGCCCCTGGTCCGCTGGCCTGGCGGCTGCTTTGCCGATGAATACCACTGGAAGGATGGCATCGGCGCGCGCGAGAAGCGCCCGACCAAGGTCAACACCAACTGGGGTGGCGTGGAAGAGTCGAACGCCGTCGGCACGCACGAATTCTTCGACCTGGCCGAGCTGCTGGGCGCACAAACCTATATCAACGGCAACCTCGGGTCCGGCACGCCGCAGGAAATGTCCGAGTGGCTCGAATACATGACCTCGGACAGCAAGTCGACCCTGGCCGAGCTGCGCCGCAAGAATGGCCGCGCGCAGCCGTATAAAGTCGATTACTTTGGTATCGGCAACGAAGCCTGGGGTTGCGGCGGCAATATGCGCCCGCAGTACTATGCCGACCTGTACAAGCACTATCACACCTTCATGAAGACGCCGGAAAGCGCGCGCCCGAAATTCATCGCCAGCGGCGGCAATGACGACGACATCAGCTGGTCCAGCACGCTGAGCCGCGAAATCAAGCCGAACATGATGGACGCCATCAGTTTCCACTACTACACGGTGCCGACCGGTGTGTGGGAAAAGAAGGGCGCGGCCACGGGCTTTGGTGAAAATGAATGGATTTCCACCTTGAGCCGCACCCTGCGTATCGATAGCTTGATCAAGAACAATATCGCCGCCATCGACAAGAACGATCCCTCGAAAAAGACGGGCTTGTACGTCGATGAATGGGGCACCTGGTACGACGTCGAGCCGGGCACCAATACGGGCTTCTTGTTCCAGCAAAACAGCTTGCGCGATGCCCTGGTCGCGGCTCTGAACTTCAATATTTTCCACCAACACGCGGACCGTGTGCGCATGACGAATATCGCGCAAATGGTCAACGTGCTGCAGGCCATGATCATCACGGACAAGGATAGCTATTTCCTGACGCCCACGTATCACGCGTTTGAAATGTACGTGCCGTTCCAGGATGCCACGACCCTGCCGGTCGCCATCAGTGGTAATGGCAAGTACAGCCTGGGCAAGGTCAGCATTCCGGAAGTGAGCGCCTCGGCCGCGCGCGGCAAGGATGGCAAGGTGTATTTGTCGCTGGTCAACACGAACCCGCACAAGGCCGTCGACGTCAATGTGGCGCTGGCCGGCAAGCAAGTGGCCAGCGTGACGGGCCGCGTGCTGACCGCCGGCAAGATGGACGCCGTCAACAGCTTTGCGCAACCGCAAGCCGTGCAGCCGGTGGCGTTCAATGCCAAGGCGCAAGGTGGCAAGCTGACCGTGTCGGTGCCGGCCAAGGCCGTGGTGGTGGTCGCCGTCGAATAAACGCCCCGCTTCCTGCTGTCTACTCTGTGCCGGTGCGGGAAGCGAATCCCGCGCCGGCCAGCCGCATCGTGCTGCACGTTGTAGAGAAAGTATTCCATGAACAGAAGAGAATCTGTGCTGGCGCTCGGTAGCGCCATGGCCCTGGCCGCCTGTGGCGGCGGTTCGTCCGATAGCGCGCCTATCGTCTCCGTCACGCCGCCCGTGGTGCCTCCCGTCGTCCCTCCCGCTGTCGTTCCACCAGTACAAGGCGCCATCACTTTTAGCAATGTCTCCGTGCACGACCCGTCCGTCATCAAGGTGGCCGATACCTATTATGTGTTCGGCTCGCACCTGGCGGCCGCCAAGTCCACGGACCTGATGAACTGGACCAAGATGGCCGACGGCGTCAATGCCAGCAACCCCCTGTTCAACAATGTCGTTACCAGCCTGGCTGACACGTTTTCCTGGTCGCAAGTGACGGGCTTGTGGGCGCCTGATGTCATCCAGCTCGACAATGGCAAGTTCGCCATGTATTACAACAGCTGCAAGGGCGATTCACCGCGTTCCGCCATGGGCCTGGCCCTGGCCGCCAAGGTGGACGGGCCGTACGTGAACCAGCGCATCTTTTTGAAATCGGGCATGTGGGGCCAGCTCAGCGAAGACGGCGTGACCATCTACGATGCCCTGACGCAACCGAACGTGGTTGACCCGAACACCTTCCGCGACGCTGCCGGCAAGCTGTGGATGATCTACGGCTCGTATTCGGGCGGCATCTTCATCCTGGCCATGGACCCGGCCACGGGCTTGCCTGTCGCAGGGCAGGGTTATGGCAAGCACGTGATCGGCGGCAACCATAGCCGCATCGAGGGCGCCTACGTGCTGTACAGCCCGCAAACGCAGTATTACTACCTGTTCACCTCGTTTGGTGGCCTGGATGCGAACGGCGCCTACAATATGCGCGTGGCCCGTTCGCGCGCTCCGGACGGCCCGTATGTCGATGCCAAGGGCAAGGACATGACGCAGGTCAAGTCCAATCCCGCCTTGCCCCTGTTCGACGATGCATCCATCGCGCCGTTTGGACAGAAGCTGATGGGCAATCATCAATTCGCGCTGGCGGCGGGAGAAACGGGCACGCCGCTGGGATATGTGTCGCCAGGACACAATTCGGCGGTATACGATGCCGCCACGCAGCAGTATTTCCTGATCTTCCATACGCGCTTCCCGAACACGGGCGAGTTGCACGAGATCCGCGTGCACGAACTGTTCATCAATGGCGATGGCTGGCTGGTGGCCGCGCCATTCCGCTACGTACCGTTGACCAGGAGCGTCACGCCACTGGCGGCGCAGGTGGCAGCCGCAGAGGTAGCGGGCAGCTATCAACTGATCAACCATGGCAAGGATATTTCCACGGCGCTCAAGCTGTCGCAAGCCATCACCTTGCTGGCGGACGGCACGATCACGGGCGCGCAGACAGGCACGTGGGAGCACCAAGGCAATAACTTGTTCGCCATCACCTTGGCATCCGGCGGCCTGTTCAACGGCGTGCTGTCGCGCCAGTGGAATGGCAATGCCAACGCCTTTGTCGTCACGTTCACGGCGCAGTCTGCTGATGGCGTGTCGCTGTGGGGCGCCCGCACGGGCAATTAATAGTTCTAAGTAAAGGAAGGAAAACATGATGCGAATGCTCAAGCGCGGTCTGGCCGCCGTTACCGCCACCTTGCTGGCACTGTCCTGCCATGCCGCGCAAGTGAGCGTGCACGACCCCGTGATGGCCAAGGAAGGCGATACGTATTATCTGTACAGCACAGGTCCCGGCATCACTTTCTACAGTTCAAAAAATATGCGCGACTGGCAGCCGGAAGGGCGCGTCTTCGCGGGCCAGCCCACGTGGGCCAAGACGGCCGCGCCATCGTTTGACGACCATATCTGGGCGCCTGACGTGCAGTTTCATGACGGGAAATATTACCTGTATTACTCGGTGTCCGGTTTTGGCAAGAACAAGTCCGGCATCGGCGTGACCGTCAACACCACGCTCAACCCCCGCTCGCCCGACTACCGCTGGGTCGACCAGGGCATGCTGCTGCAATCGGTGCCCGAGCGCGACGAGTGGAATGCCATCGATTCGAACATCATCACCGATGCCAAGGGCACGCCGTGGATGTCGTTCGGCTCGTTCTGGAACGGCATCAAGCTGGTCAAGTTGACGCCCGACTGGACCCGTATTGCGGAACCGCAAGAGTGGCATTCGCTGGCGCGCCGGGCGCCGCTGCCGCCACGGGCTGGTGAATTCAAGCCCGCGCCTGAAGAGATCGAGGCGCCGTTCATCTTCCAGCACGGCAAGGATTACTTTTTGTTCGTCTCGTGGGGCTTGTGTTGCCAGAAGGAGAAAAGCACCTATCACCTGGCCGTGGGCCGTGCCAAGAGCGTGACGGGGCCGTATCTGGACAAGAACGGGCGCGACATGGCGCAGGGCGGCGGCACGGTAGTGCTGCAGGGCGACAAGGATTGGCAAGGCCTGGGCCACAATAGCGCCTACACGTTCGACGGCAAGGATTACCTGGTGCTGCATGCGTATGAGACGGCGGACAATTATTTGCAGAAGCTCAAGATCCTGCCCATGACGTGGGACAAGGAGGGCTGGCCGCAAGTCGATGCACGCGACCTGAACCGCTATCAAAGCCGCCAGTTGCCCGCTGCCAAGCCGTAAGGGGCCGCCATGAAGAAAACCATGTTGATGCTGGCGCTGGCCGCCGGCGGCCTGCTCACGCCGCACTTGCAGGCAGCTGAACTGTTCCCCCTCTCGTCCGTGCGCCTGGGGGCGGGGCCGTTTCTCGATGCACAAACGACGGACTTGCAGTATCTGATGGCTTTCGACCCTGAAAAATTGCTGGCGCCGTTTCGCCGCGAAGCGGGCTTGCCGCTGCCGCAGCCCAGCTATGGCAACTGGGAATCGACGGGCCTGGACGGCCACATGGGCGGGCATTATCTGTCGGCGCTGGCCCTGATGGTCGCTTCCACGGGTGACGCGCAAGTGCGCGAGCGCCTCGATTATGTGCTGGCGGAACTGCAGAAATGCCAGGACGCCAATGGTAATGGCTATCTGGGCGGCATTCCCGATGGCAGCGCGGCCTGGCAAGCCGTTGCCAGGGGGGAAATGCAGGCCGACACTTTTTCCGTCAACGGGCGCTGGGTGCCGTGGTACAACTTGCACAAGGTGTATGCGGGCTTGCGCGACGCCTACCAGCAGGCGGGCAGCGCGCAGGCGAAAACTATGCTGGTGGCCTTGTCGGACTGGGCCGTCAAGCTATCCGTCTCACTCACCGACGAGCAGATGCAAGCGATGCTGCGCGCCGAGCATGGCGGCATGAATGAAGTGCTGGCCGACGTCTACGCCATGACGGGCGAGCAGAAATACATGGACCTGGCCGTGCGCTTTTCGCACCAGGCCATCCTGCAGCCTCTGGCGCAGCAGCAGGACAAGCTGACGGGCCTGCATGCGAATACGCAAATCCCGAAAGTGATTGGCTTCGAGCGTATTGGCGCATTGACTGGCCGGCGCGACTGGCAGCAGGCGGCGCAATTCTTTTGGCAAACCGTGCATGACAAGCGCACGGTGGCCATCGGCGGCAATAGCGTCAAGGAGCATTTTCACGACGAACACGACTTTTCTTCGATGGTGGAAGAGGTCGAGGGGCCGGAAACGTGCAATACCTACAATATGCTCAAGCTGACCGAGCAATTGTTCAAGCGCGACGAGCAAGTGAAATACACGGATTACTACGAGCGTGCGCTGTACAACCACATCCTGTCGTCGCAGCGCCCTGGCAACGGCGGTTTCGTGTATTTCACGCCCATGCGCCCGAATCACTACCGCGTGTATTCGCAGGTGGACAAGGGCATGTGGTGCTGCGTGGGTTCCGGCATCGAGAGCCAGGCCAAATATGGCGAGTTCATCTACGCGCATGAAGGTGACGCCCTGTACGTGAACCTGTTCATGGCCTCCACCCTGGACTGGCAGGCGCAGAGCGTCAGGATTATCCAGAGCACGCAATTCCCCGACCAGGATACGACGCGCATCACCGTGCAGGGAAATAAGACGTTCAGCCTGAAGATCCGCTACCCGCAGTGGGTAGCCAAAGGCAAGCTGCGCCTGAAGCTCAACGGCAAGGCCATGCGCGTGAACGGCGCCCCCGGCGAATACGTGACGATCACGCGCGCCTGGAAAGCGGGCGACACCGTGGACGTGACCCTGCCGATGACGACGCGCCTGGAGCAGATGCCGGACCAGTCGAATTACTATGCCGTGCTGCATGGCCCCATCGTGCTGGCCGCCAAGACGCAGCCGTTCGCGAATGAACAACTGAACTATTTTGCCGACGACTCGCGCATGGGGCATATCGCCCAGGGGCAAGTCTGTCCGCTGGAATCGTCGCCGCTGTTCGTCAGCGACACAAAAGAGTTCATGCACAAGATCAAACCCGTAAAAGGCCAGCCGCTGACGTTCACGGCGCCCGGGCTGATCCAGGGCAAGGATGCGGCGAAGATAAAACTGATCCCGTTCTTCCGCTTGCATGACTCTCGCTACATGCTGTACTGGCCCGTCTCCACGCCCGCCAGCCTGGCGCAGCTGCAGGAAACCACCCGGCAAGCCGAGGCGCAGCGCCTGGCGCTCGATGCGCTCACCATCGACCAGGTGGCCCCCGGACAACAGCAGCCCGAGTCCGACCACAACTTCCAGGCCGAGGGGGGAGAAAACGGCGTCAACAAGGGCCGGCACTGGCGCCATGCCACGGGCTGGTTCAGCTATGAACTGAGCGACCCGCAAGGTGCCGCGGCGATATTGCGCCTGACCCTGTCCACCCTGGACGCGGGGCGTGTCTTCGACGTCTTGATCAACGGCGTCAAGGTCGAGACCATCGCCGTGGCGGCTGATGCGCCGCAGGAGCTGCATACGGTGGATGTGGCCTTGCCTGCCGAGCTGGTCAAAGCGGCCAAAGGCAAATTGCGCGTGAAATTTGTCGCCGGCAAGGATTCCGTGGCGGGCGGCCTGTACGGGCTGCGCCTGCTGCGCTGACGGGAGGCAGGAAGCTAGGCAAGCATCCGGTGATACGCAAATCGGTATCGCAAGCGAAAAAGAATTGATTGGATGGCTATGTTGCTTTCTCCTACCATGGGTTCATAAAAAACCGCCCATCCGGCATCCGGCTGTGATGGTATTCCAAAAAAAAACTGGAGACAAGAATGAAATTGACACGCCGCACACTCCTCGCCAGCGCCATGTTGTTGGCACTGTCCGCTACTTCTTCCGCCTTTGCCGCCAAGCCCCTCGTCATGGGCTTTTCGCAGGTAGGCGCCGAGAGCGAATGGCGCACCGCCAATACCGTCTCCATCAAGGAGGCCGCCAAGAAAGATGGCGTCACCCTGAAATTTGCCGATGCGCAGCAAAAGCAGGAAAACCAGGTCAAGGCGCTGCGCTCGTTCATCGCGCAAAAAGTTGACGTGATCGCCTTCTCGCCCGTGGTGGAATCGGGCTGGGATACCGTCTTGCGCGAAGCCAAGGCCGCCAAGATTCCCGTCATCTTGACGGACCGCGCCGTTAACGTGGCCGATAAATCGCTGTACGTCACCTTCATCGGTTCCGACTTCGTGGAAGAGGGCCGCCGCGCTGGCCAATGGCTGCTCGAGCACGCCAAGAAAACCCCGGATGCCACCTTGAATATCGTCGAACTGCAGGGTACGGTCGGTTCCGCGCCGGCCATCGACCGCAAGGAAGGCTTCCAGGAAGTCATCGGCAAGAATCCGAAGATGAAGATCATCCGTTCGCAAACGGGCGACTTTACGCGCGCCAAGGGCAAGGAAGTGATGGAAGCGTTCCTCAAGGCCGAAGGCAAGAAGATCAACGTGCTGTACGCGCACAATGACGACATGGCCATCGGCGCCATCCAGGCCATCGAAGAAGCCGGCATGAAGCCGGGCAAGGACATCATCATCATCTCGATTGATGGCGTGAAAGGCGCGTTCGAGGCCATGATCGCCGGCAAGCTGAACGTCACCGTGGAATGCAGCCCGCTGCTGGGTCCGCAATTGATGTCCATCGCCCGCGATGTGGTGGCCGGCAAGCCCGTGCCAGCACGCATCACGACGGTGGAAGGCGTGTTCCCTGCCGAGGTGGCCGCCAAGGAATTTCCGAACCGTAAGTACTAAGCTTGCCGCATGATGAAGACGCAAGCGCATCACACGGCCGCGCCAGCTCCCCTGCTGGAGTTGCGCGGTATCAGTAAAGCCTTTCCCGGCGTCAAAGCCCTCAGCGATGTTGCCCTGCGCCTGTATCCGGGCGAAGTGCACACGCTGATGGGGCAAAACGGCGCCGGGAAATCGACGCTGATCAAGGTGCTGACGGGTGTTTATACGCCCGACAGCGGCCAGATTTTGCTCGATGGCAAAGCCATCGCCCCCGCGTCCACGTCGGACGCTCAGGCGCTGGGCATCAGCACCGTGTACCAGGAAGTCAATCTGTGCCCGAACCTGTCGGTGGCGGAAAACATTTTTATCGGCCGCTACCCGCGCCGTTTCGGCATCATCGACTGGCGTTCCATGCAGCAACAGGCGCGTGCCTTGCTGCAGCAATTGCAGATCGATATCGATGTCACGGCGCAATTGTCCAGCTTTCCGCTGGCCATCCAGCAAATGGTGGCCATTTCGCGCGCGCTGAATATTTCGGCCCGCGTGCTGATCCTCGATGAACCCACGTCCAGCCTCGATGAGGCGGAAGTCAATCTGCTGTTTTCCGTGCTGCGCCGTTTGCGCGAGCAGGGCATGGCGATTCTGTTCGTCACCCATTTTCTTGACCAGACCTACGCCATTTCCGACCGCATCACCGTCATGCGCAATGGCGAGCGCGAAGGGGAATATGCGTGCAGCGAGCTGTCGCGCCTGGCGCTGGTGAACAAGATGATCGGCGTGGCGGCCGACACGCAGGAACAGGCGCTGGATCTGGCGCAAGAAGCAGGCGCGGCCAGTTTCGGTCCCGCCGTGCTGGAAGCGCAGGGCCTGGGCCGCAAGGGCGCCTTGCTGCCCATGGATTTCCACATCCGCCAGGGTGAATTGCTGGGCCTGGCCGGTTTGCTCGGTTCGGGCCGCACGGAACTGGCGCGCCTGCTGTTCGGCGCCGACAAGGCCGATTCCGGTTCCATCACCATGCAGGGTCAGCCGCGCCAGTTCGCCGTGCCGCGCGACGCGATTGCCCGGGATATCGGCTTTTGCTCGGAAGACCGCAAGCACGAGGGGGCGATTTTGTCGCTGTCCGTGCGCGAAAACATCATCCTGGCCTTGCAAGCCCGCACGGGTTTGCTGCGCGCGATTCCCTATAAACGCCAGCAGGCGCTGGCCGACGAATACGTGAAGGCGCTGGGCATCAAGACGGCCAGCATCGAAACGCCGATTGGCAGCCTGTCGGGTGGCAACCAGCAGAAAGCCTTGCTGGCGCGCTGGCTGGTGACCTCGCCGGCCATGCTGATCCTGGACGAACCCACGCGCGGCATCGACGTGCGCGCCAAGCAGGAAATCATGAGTTATGTGAGCAAACTGTGCCGCAAGGGCATGGCGATTCTGTTCATCTCGTCCGAGCTGCCGGAAGTGCTGCGCTGCAGCGACCGTATTGTGGTCATGCGCGACCGCAAGGCCTGCGGCGACTATGCGCGCGGCGAGCTCGATGACAGTTCCGTGCTGCAAGTGATTGCCGGAGACGCCACATGAGTTTATCCACACCCTCCAGCGTGCCCTTGGCGCGTGCGGCTTCCCTTACGAATGCTTCTATGTTGCAGAGCGTCTTGCACCACCCTTTGAGCCGCCCCCTGGCCGCGCTGCTGTTGCTGCTGCTGGTTGATTTCTTCGCCATCCCCGGCTTTTTCCATCTGGAAATTCGCGATGGCCATCTGTACGGCAGCGTGATCGACATCGTCAACCGCGCCGCGCCGCTGATGCTGGCCGCGCTGGGCATGACCCTGGTGATTGCCACGCGCGGCATCGATATTTCCGTGGGCGCCGTCGTGGCCCTGTCCGGCACCGTGGCCGCCATGCTGATCGGCGGCACCATGGTGATGGACAACGGCGTGCCGACCTATGTGAGCAACATCCCCATGGGCTGGGCCCTGGCCGCCGCCCTGGGTGCGGCCCTGCTGTGCGGCGCCTGGAATGGCGTGCTGGTGGCCGGTCTCGGCTTGCAGCCCATCGTCGCGACCTTGATATTGATGGTGGCGGGGCGCGGCCTGGCGCAACTGCTGACGGATGGGCAGATCGTCACCGTCTACTACCAGCCGTACTTTTTCATCGGCAGCGGCTACCTGTTCGGCTTGCCGTTCTCGCTGTTCCTCGTCGCGGCGGTCTTCATCATCACGGCCGTGCTGATGCGCAAGACGGCCCTGGGCCTGTTCATCCAGGCCGTCGGCATCAACCCCGTTGCCGCGCGCCTGGCGGGGATCAAGACGGCCACCCTGATCTTTTTCGTCTACGTGTTTTGCGCCGCCTGCGCTGGCCTGTCGGGGTTGATGATCAGCTCGAACATCAAGAGCGCGGACGCCAACAATGCGGGCCTGATGCTGGAACTGGACGCCATCCTGGCCGTGACCCTGGGCGGGACGTCCTTGGCGGGCGGTAAGTTCAGTCTCGTGGGCAGCATGATCGGCGCGCTCATCATCCAGACCCTGACCTACACGATTTATTCGCTGGGCGTGCCGCCGGAAGTGAACATGGTCGTCAAGTCCGTCGTCGTCTTCCTCGTCTGCCTGTCGCAATCGTCGGAGTTCAAGCAATTGCTGCATCGGAGAAAAGCATGAAGGGCTTGCTGCACACCCCGTATTTCACTTCGCTCGTCACCGTCTTGCTGCTGGTGGTGATGCTGGGCCTGGGCGGCGCCGCCTATCCGGGCCTGCTGTCGACGCAAGTGATCTTCAACCTGTTGATCGATAACGCCTTTTTGCTGGTGATCGCCGTCGGCATGACTTTCGTGATTGTTTCCGGCGGCATCGATTTGTCCGTCGGGTCCGTGCTGGCCCTGTCGACCATGATCGCCGCCTGGCTGCTGAACGTGGCGCACTGGCCGCCGCTGCTGGTGATCGCCACCGTGCTGGCGCTGGGCAGCGTGTTTGGCGCCGGCATGGGCGCGCTGATCCATTATTTCAAGTTGCAGCCCTTCATCGTCACCCTGGCTGGCATGTTTCTGGCGCGCGGGCTGTGCTACTTGATCAGCATTAATTCCATCACCATCACCGACCCGCTGTTCGTGGCCATGTCGCAGACCCAGCTGGGTTTCCTGGGCGGCTTCGTTTCACCCGGCGTGGTGATCGCCGTGGCGACCTTGCTTTTGGCCATCTGGCTGGCGCACGCCACGCCATTCGGCCGCGCAGTGTATGCGATTGGCGGCAATGAACAGTCGGCCCTGATGATGGGGCTGCCCGTGGGCCGCACCAAGGTTTTCATTTACGCCTTCAGCGGATTCTGTGCGTCACTGGGTGGTGTGCTGTTTGCGTTCTACATGCTGTCCGGCTATGGCTTGCATGCGCAAGGCACGGAACTGGACGCGATAGCCGCCGTCGTCATCGGCGGCACCTTGCTCAGCGGCGGCTACGGCTACGTGGCCGGTGCTTTGTCCGGCGTGCTGGTGCTGGGCACCATCCAGACCCTGATCGCCTTTGACGGCACGCTCAGCTCGTGGTGGACCAAGATCGTCATCGGCGGCTTGCTGTTCGTCTTTTGTGTCGTGCAAAGACTGATGGCCATGGGCCAGAAACATACCAACGGGAGTTAACTTTGATGTTGAAGCAGAATAAACGTGCCGCAGCCATCGGCATGGCGGTGGCGCTCGCCTGTATTGCAGTCAACGCGCCGGCGGCCAATCCCATCGTGAAAAACATCTACACGGGCGATCCGGCCGCGCTGGTCGACAATGGCAGGGTGTATTTGTACGTCGGCCACGATGAAGCGAGCGCCACCGACACGGACTATCGGATGAACGAGTGGCGCGTGTATTCCACGTGCGACATGGCCAACTGGACGGACCACGGCTCGCCCGTGCGCTTTTCCACGTTTGCCTGGGCCGGCAAGGATGCCTGGGCCGGCGACATCGTCAAGCGCGGCAATAAATACTATTTTTACTCGACCGTCGACCATAAAACCATCGCCGGCAAGGCCATCGGGGTGGCCGTGTCCGACAGCCCGACGGGGCCGTTCGTCGACGCGCGCGGCAGCGCCCTGATCACGAACGACATGACGAAACAGACGGCGATCCCGTGGGATGACATTGACCCGGCTGTTTTCATCGACACGGATGGTCAGGCCTACCTTTACTGGGGCAACACGGTCTTGAAATACGCCAAGCTGAAAGCCAACATGACGGAGCTGGACGGCCCGATTCTGACCTTCGGCATGGATGCGTTCACGGAAGCGGCGTATCTGCACCAGCATGCGGGCACGTATTACCTGTCGTACTCGCGCAACTTCCCCGAAGAAACGGCGTATTCGACAGGGCCGACGCCGACGGGGCCGTGGCATTTCCGCGGCGCCATCATGGACAAGAATGCCGTGGTGAAAACCATCCACCAGGCCATCATCGAATTTAACGGCAAGTCCTACATCTTCTATCACAACGACAAGTTGCCCGGCGGCGGAGAATACCGGCGCTCCGTGGCCGTGGAAGAACTGAAATACAAGCCGGACGGCACGATCGAATTCATCCATCAAACGGCTGGCCCGGCAGCCAATCCCAGCGCCGCCTGCAAGGCATCCTGAACGCTTGTTGAGCACCTACAAAAAGGAGACACACCGATATCTGGAATATCGATATTGAGTTAAAACTGATATCGATCATGATATGATTTATTCATGGATACCCTCAACCCCAACTGGTTCTTGCGAGCCCGCCTGAAGACGCGGCAATTGCTGCTGTTGATCGCCCTTGACGAGCAGCGCAACATCCACCGCGCGGCGGAAGAATTGCACATGACGCAGCCGGCCGCGTCCAAGCAAATCAAGGACCTGGAAGAGATGCTCGACGTGCGCCTGTTCGACAGGTTGCCGCGCGGTATGGAGCCGACCATCTACGGCGAAACGATGATACGCCACGCGCGCATGGCCCTGACGAGCCTGTCGCTGGCGCATGACGACATCGTCGCCCTGAAGTCGGGTCTCACGGGCCAGGTGGAAGTGGGCGTCATCATGACGCCGGCCATGGCCTTGCTGCCGCGCGCGATTGCCCGCATCAAGCAGCAGGCGCCGCTGATGCGCATCGGCGTGCACCTGGAACACAGCAATACCCTGATGGACATGCTGCAGCATGGCACGCTCGATTTCATGATCGGGCGCATCCTGGAAAAGGAAAGCAGCGCGGGACTCATCTACGAGGAATTGACGGAAGAGCCGGCCAGCGCCGTGGCGCGCAATGGCCACCCGCTGCTGTCGCGCAAGAATCTGCAATTGAAGGACCTGGCGGGCCAGCCGTGGATCTTGCCGCCGCAAGGCAGCATCCTGCGCCACCGCTTCGACATGATGTTCCGCCGCGCCAGCCTGGAACCGCCCGTCGACGTCGTCGACACCACCGCCTTGCTGCTGATCACGTCCCTGCTGCAGCAAACGGATTCCCTGCACGTGATGCCGACGGAAGTGGCGCACTACTACGAATCGTTGAACGTGCTGAGCATCCTGCCCATCGAGCTGCCATGCAAGATGGATGCCTTCGGCATCATCCGCCAGCAGGATCATTTGCTGTCGCCGGGGGCAGATATGCTTTTAAAAGCTGTGCGGGCCACGGCGGCGGACATGTATTAAACCCAACGGCAAATGCTGGGGTCAGACCCTCAGGGTCTGACCCCAGATTCTGCTTTGGGGTTTTAATCGGGCACTTCAAAAAAGAACAGCTGCACCAGTCTGCCATTCTCCGGCGTGTCGCCAAATACATTGCTGATCGAGTGAAAATAATGGCCCTTGTAGACGATCAATCGGTTGTGGCGCATCGGCACTTCCAGCAGCGCTTGCCAACTGTCGCGCTGTTCCTGTAAATCGTTGAATTTTTGCACTTTACTGTTCGGCAGCCAGCGTTTCTGGAAATCCTTGAAGCTGGCGTAGCCGCCCGCTTTCACGTCCGCTTCGGCTAATCTCCGGTACCAGCCGCTGGGGTGGTGGCGCCAGAACGTGGTGCCGCCCTGGCACTGCTCGGGCGGGTTCAGATACAGCACGCCCGCATAGAAATTGAAATTGTTGCCCGTCTCGTTGTCCACATGGATATCCGTGCGTGCCATCGCGTCTGCATAGCTGAGGCGATACGAGCCATTGTCGGGCGAAATGAAACGGATGGGGCGGCCCAGCGCCGTGGCGATGCGCTCCATGATGGCCTGGCTGGGCTGGCCCGCCGTCTGGCTGCCCGGATAGTTCTGTCCCGCATAGCGCTGCTGCTCGAACGGCAGAGCCAGCGCCTGGGCGCGCCAGGCGGCGGGATCGGGCAGGAAATCGTCGAGGATGTGCAAATCCGTTTCGCGCAAAAAATCCTGCAGCGCTGGCGCGACGTTGAGCGGTGTCAACGTTTCCGCCTGTTCCGCTTGCGGGCTGGCAAAGCCGATGCGGCACGTGTGCGCCAGCGCCGGATGCAGCGCCAGCGCTTGCGCGTAGCGGGCCAAAGCCAGATCCTGCTGTCCCGTGCGGTAGTACAGTTCGGCCAGGCCCTGCAGGGTTTGCCAGCGCTGCGGACGCAGGGCATGGGCGCGTTCCAGTTCGGCGATGGTGTCCGCCAGCCGCTGTTTTCCCAGCAGCAATTCCGCGTGACTGATGGAGAAATCGTGCTCGTGCGGCGCCAGCCGCGCCGCCGTGGCGTAGCTGGCCAGCGCCGCCTCGCTGTCCGTACCACGCAGCACGTTGCCGAGGTTGTAGTGGAACAGGGCATTGTCGGGCTGTTGCTTGAGCGACAGTTTTAACAGGCCCAGGCCGATGGTGCCCTGGCCCAGTTCCAGCATGGCCAGGCCCTGGAAATGCTGCGCTTCGGCCAGGGCCGGGTCCTGTTGATACGCGGCCTGGTAAGCGTTGATCGCCTCGATCAGCTTGCCTTGCTGCTGCAGTTTCCGGCCCTTGGCCAGCTGTTGTTCCGCCAGTGTCTGTTCGCCCATGTCTCACTCTCGATGTTGTTGGCGAATAGTGTAACTGCAAGTGGCGAGGTCGTGAACCCAAAACGAAGGCTGGGGTCGGACCCTGCGGGGGAAAGCGCCCCAATGGGGCACTTTCCGATCGCGCAGCGACCGACCCCGGTACCTGCCCTTGGGTTTATAGCGCTTGCTGCACAGGAATTTCTTCCCCGTTCAGCTTGATCGCCACCTTGACGATCTGCGCCTTGACCTGGTTGCTGGCCATGTCCGCTTCCTGGGCGTAGGCATACACGACGATGGCGAAGTCCTTGTAGCCGCTGCGCGCCGCCTCGATCTTGCGGGCCGCCTCCTGGTCCACTTTCAGCAAGGAATAACCGTCGCCATTCGTGAACGCCAGCTTGTAGTCACCGTTGTCATACATGTAGTAATACGTGCCAGCGTCGGCGAACTTGGCGGGGAAGGCGGCCTTGTCCATGGCGTAGGGCGACAGCGCGCCCTGGCCATTGATCTGGTAGCGCAGGTAGCGTTTGGTTTTCGCTTCGCTGACCTTGGCGTCGATCTGCGGTTTCAGCGCGTCGAGCACTTCTTGCTTGCGGAAGGCGTCGTTGCTGCCCGCATATTCGCGCGAGATGCGCTGCGCCACGGCCGCATAGTCAGCTGGTACGCCGGACAGGGCGATGTAGCTGTACATCAATTGGTTGCCGCTGGTGATGTCGATATAGCTGGCGCTTGGCGTGGCCGGGTCCGCTTGTGGCAGGCTGGCGGCGGCCGCCTTGACTTGCGCCTTGGCGGCCATGTCGGCGATATTCGCGGCGACGGGGGCGGAGGCGGCCGGCGTGGCGGTGTCGGTCTTGCCGCAGGCGGACAGGATTACGGCGATGGCAAGCAGGGCGGGGAGGGTACGGTTCATGATATTTCCTTGAGTGAATGTGTGAGGTGACTTAGCCGATGGTTTTACGTTTGTATTCGCCGACGCCGTAAGCGGCCAGGACGATGGAAGACGCCAGCACCAGGTAAAAGCCGATGCCGAACGACAAGCCTTGCCACACTTGCCCCAGCATTTCGCTGGCCATCTGCTCGGCCATGCGGGCCGCGCGGCTGCCCATGATGCCGCCCATGGCGTTGCCCGCATCGCTGACGGCGCCCTTGATCTTGATGAACAGCAAACTGCTGTGGATGACGACGAACAGCAGCGGCGCGCACTTGCCCAGTGCGGCTTTCGGGCTATTGCTGGCCATGGTGGCGCAGCAGGCGGCAATGGCCAGCAGGAAAAAGAATTGTGCGGAGGTAAAACCGCCGCCGCCATCGCGGGCAAAGCTTTCCAGGCTGTCGGCGGACAGGCCCAGCAGCTGCCAATACGTGCGCGAGACGGAGGCGAACAGGCGGATGCCGATGGTGTTGAAGATAAAGGCGCCGGCGATCAGCACGCCAAGAGTCGCCAGCACCTTGATGCCCAGCGCCGAGACGGCCTGGCCCCACAGTTGCTGGCCCTTGTCGCGCGCCAGCTTGGCCGCGCCGGCCATCTCTTCCTGTGCCAGTTGCTGCGTTGCCACGGCGCTGACGGTGGCGAGGCTGCCGGCGTCATCGAAGCGCACGTCGACGACGGCGTTGATGGCGGGCGCCACGTCCGAGCGCCAGTGCGTGGCCACGTCGAAGGCATGTTGAATGCCGGCCACGCTGACGGAACCTTGTCCGCTCGGTTGGTAGGCGAGAATGCGGCCCCGTTGGCCGGTGGTAATGGTTGCTGCTGGGCTGGATGCTTGCATGGGATTTCCCTGGTCACTGTCATGCTGTATTGCATGTACCCACGGATAACGGGGGCAGTTCAGGGAAATCTAAAATTATTTAAAACTATTTTTTTGGCGGCTGTAAAACGTCCTTGGCGGCACCCTGGTAATCCTTCATCAAGCCCATGAAGGCGTCCTGCAAGTGGCGGGCCGCATCCTGCGGCGGCGCGCCCGTACGCCGCGCCAGGTCGAATTTGTAGGCGTGCGCAGCCGTATAGCCCGCCTGGGAGGCAGCGTCCAGCAGCACGCCGGCGCGTTTTAATGAGGCGGGGTCGCCCTTGACCATCAGCAATTCGGCCAGATAAGTCTGGGCAATCGGAAAATCCTTGGCGGCCGCCTTTTCCAGCCACTGCATGCCCGCCTTCGGCTGTTTGATGCCTGCATCGCCGCCGCCGATGCCATAGCCGAGGGCCGTCAGCGCCACCAGGTCGCCACTGCGCGCGCGCTTTTCCAGCTGCTGGCGGGGAAACGGGCGGGCCGCGATTTGCATGCGGATTTCATAGTTGATGTCTTGTAAGACATTGCCTGGCCACACTTTCGCGCCAGAGGCGGTGGTGGCGGGCGCTGGCGCTGGTGCCGGGACGGGGGCACGCATGCCGTTGTTGCCGGAAGCCAGCACGCCCGGCGCCGGCTGGCTGACGCCCTTGCCGCTGCCCATGTTCAGCACCAGGCGCGCCGACGTTTCGCCAAACGAGACGCGCGGTTTTTGCACATCGTGCGTCATGGCAGCGACCCGCGCCGCCACTTGCGAGAAGACGTCGCCCATCGGCAAGCCCGGCGCATCGAGCGCGTCGAGCAGGGCGCTGGTATACGGGCTGTTGCGCGAATCGGGCGACCAGAAATCGCGCGCCAGGGCGCCCGGTCCCGCCGAATAGGCGATCACCACGCCGCGTGGCGCTTGCGTGTCGGCAAAGCCATGGCTGGCCGCATTGCCGCCGCCGGGAACCATCACGGCGCCGCCGCGCGTATATTCCTGGCGACAAGCGTCGAGGATCAGCACGGCGCCGCGCGCGCCCGTGCGCTGCAGATTGCCCGCCAGGCTGGAGACGGACACGCCCTGCGCGGCGATGGCGGCAGCACTGAGCGCATTCATGTTGGCGCCCAACGGCAGCACGTAATTGGCCTCGCCTGCCTGCGCGCCGTGGCCCGCGTAAAACACCAGGGCGATATCGGCGCCGCGCGCCTGCGTGGAAAACTCGGCCGACGCCTTTTGCAGCTGCGCCGCAGTGATGTCCGTGCGCAACAGTACTTCAAAGCCCAGGCGGCGCAAGCGCTCGGCCATGGCGCGCGCATCGTTGACGGGATTCAATAGCGGCTGCGGATAGGCCGCGTTGCCGATCACCAGGGCGATGCGCTTGCCGGGAGCCGCTGGCACAGCGGCGTGCGCCACATTGCTGCCCAGTAAAAAGAACAGACTGAAAAACAGGGGAATCAGGCGATGCATGGGCTTCTCGGGAATTGTCGTGAAAGTAACAAAAGTTAGCGATTTTTACTGTGATATGAGAAAATTGCTTAAATGCATTTTACCTTACTGACAAGTTTCTCTTGTCTGGCCAGCGCATTGCTAGTTTGCCTGTGCGCATCGCCGCCGGCCAGTGGCGCGTGCCGCCCCAACACACGATCGGACCGGCTGTGCAATCGGAACAATTTGAACGGATTCATGCTTTCTGGACCCGCCGCCAGCAGCTGACACAAGGCGAACTGGGTGAGTTTTACCAGCGCGTCATCGCCGCGCTGACCCCATGCCGCCCGCGCGAGGCGGCCTCGCTCGGTGATTCCCTGGCGGATTTGCGCCACCAGTTCTTCATCGAAAAAGTCCTGCACAGCGACAGCGACGCGGCGCCCCACCACGTCGGTGCTTTGTTCCTGTACTTCAAGCGCTTCATCATCGACCAGCTGCGCAAGCAGCGCGACGATGAAGATGCCGATGCGCAAGAGGGCTGCGAGCTGCGCGCGCCCGACGCCTATGCCGAACCGCTGCGCGATTACCAGCTGACGCCACGGCAAGTGCGCGAGGCGGCCGACGTTTTTATCGCCACCTTGCCGCGTGACTTGATCTTGCTGCTGCGCCATTGCGGCTGCGGCGGCATGCCCGTCAAGGAACTGGCCGAGCAGATCGCCTCCGCGCATTACCACGGCGGCAAGCTGGGCCTGGTGCACAGGCAGAAGGGCGATAGCCTCAGCGCGGGACGCCAGATCGTCGAAGCGGCCCACCGTTCTACTCTGCTGGGCAGCTGGGTCTTGAGCTTGCTCAAGCTGCGCGTGGGCGATGCCCTGACCGCACGCGATCTGCAGGCGGCGCAAATAGTTTTGGATATCTTGTGCGTGGCCGCGTTATCCCTGCAGCTGGACCCGATAACCACCTCCCCGAACCCTGATGAAAGGCCACCGGCATGACTGCATTGACGCCCTCGCTGGCCATCGTTGCCGCGCGCCTGCCATCTCCCCCATCGTCCGCCGATTTGCTGGACGCGGAGGTGGGCGGCGATACCCCCGACTGGCGCGGCATTGCCGTGCCGGAACACTTAATGCAACGCTTTGCGCGCCGCAGCGATGCCGCGCCCTTGGCCGCGCGGCCCATCGCGGGCGGACAGATTCACTTGCTGGCGCGCTGTCCCGGCTTCGGCGCCGTGCTGCTCGATGCCTGGGACAGCACGCGGCAGCGCTGGCGCGGCTGGCTCGTCACGCCCGATACGGCGTATGCGGATGCCTGCGGCCTTGTGGTCGAAGAGCGCGACGCGCCCGCCGATCCCCGTGCCGGCCTGGTGCTGTGCGACATGCCCGTGACGTTGGCCGTGACGGACCTGGGCGCCTGCCTGGGCGTGTTCAGCCAGGAGCGCCTGCAGGCAGCGCGCTGGCTGGAAACGCATGGCCGCGCGAATGTCGCCACGGCGGCGCCCGGCGTGATCGCCCGCGTGGCCCTGCCCGGCGACGATTACGCCTTGATGGGCACACCCTTGTCGCGAGACCTGGGCAAGGATGGCCGCCTGGCCTACCGGCAATTACTGCGCCAGGGGCTGCAGCAGTTGCAGATCGCCCCGGCCGATGCTCTGGCACCGGTAGCCACGCCAGTCAGGGCTGCGAATGCGAACCGCTGGCTGAAGCTCGTCACGGCCGTGGCCGCCAGTGTGATGCTGGTGCAATCGGCGTGGCTGTTCCTGCCGAAAGATCAGGCCGTGGTCGGCAATGCGGAATTCCGTAATGGCGGCAGCGGCGTCGAAACGGGCGTGCGCACGCGCGTGCTGTTCCGCGCCGAGGCCACGGAAGCGGAAATTCGCACCTGGCTGCAGCGCGAGCAGCTGGAAATCGTTGCCGGACCGGACACCCTGGGCGCCTTCACGCTGTTATCGCGCGACCGCCAGAAAATCTTGCCGCCACCGGGACCGGGCAATCCCCTGGCCGTGATCAATCCCTGAATTGTGAAATAAGAGAAAGTTATCCAGCATGACAACGTATAAGAATTTTGCATCCGCGCACTGGCGCACATTGATCGCTGGCGTGGCAGTTGGCGTCCTGTTGACGGGCTGCGCCATGACGCCGAACGGCCGTGGCGGCGTGATGGTGGGCATCGATACTGCCGAGTTGTTCGGCACGCCGATTTCCACCTTCCGCTTGCGCGACGGCACGGAAGGCACCTTGCGCAAGGACCCGCAAGGCAAGTATTCGATCAAGCTGTCGCAGGCGTTTCGCGTCGTGCCGCTGGCCAAGGCGATGACGGCCCGCGTGGCGAGGGTGGAAAATGTGGGCGAGCGCACAGTGGTGATCGTGGAAACGCAGGAGCGCGGCTGCGCCTACCGCTATGAAGTGCTGGCTTTCCAGGGCACGGACGTGCTGCAGTGGACGGTCGGCAATTGCAAGGACCGCCCCCGCGTGGAGCTGGCGGCGGACGCGAAATCGCTGAATATCGACTTTCCCAACTACAACCGCCTGTCGCGCATGATCTACACGGACAACCGCTTGCTCAACGCCAGCGTGGCCGTGCCGCCCGGCGTCGATACGCGCGCCCAGCCGTTTGCCGACGACGCCTTGCGCGCCACCGGCCCCGTCATCGCCACCCTGCCTGGGAGCGGCAGCGACAGCGGCCGCGTGATTCCCGCGCCGCCGGCAGCCGCCCCGGCGCCCGCCGCCGCGCCGAAAGCGGGCAGCCGCGCCAGCGCCAAACCGCGCCGCCAGGAGACCCCGGCCAGGGCGGCGGCGCCCGCCGCCATCGGCCTGCCCGCGCCGCGCAGCGCAGCACCTGCGGCGGCGCCGATGATCTTCCAGGCCGAAGAGATCAAGCCCGTCGTCATCGATTTGAGGAAATAAGATGGCCGCGAGTTTGCGCAGTCTGCAAATCCGGCAGACCTTGATCCTGATCGTCCTGACGATTATTTATCTGTGCTTCGAGCTGGGCTTCAATGCCCGCCTGCTTGACGTGGTGGGCGGCGACGTCAAGCCGCACGACGTGGAGGGCGTGGAATTCTATGGCCGCAGCCTGTCTGGCATCGCCGCCGCGCTGGTGGTGCTGCAACTGATGTGGCGCCGCCGCCTGAAGAACAATGGCAGCGGCCCCAGCTGGAAAAAGATCATCTTCTGTTGCCTCGCCACGGCGGCGGTCGTATTCGGCATTTTGAAAACCACGGTCACGGTGCTGGTCGAAACGCGCGATGCGCAGTTTCGCCGCCTGGCTTTCAATACCACCCTGATGCAGCGCTCGCTGGTGGGCGGCAGCCTGCAATTGCAGGGCCTGGTCGATGATCCCACCCTGTTTGCCAAGCCCGAAGGCAAGGCCTTCCTGGCGCTGTTCCCGTTCCTGGCCGTCTCGGTCGGCCATCTCGACGAGCGCATGGAGCCCGCCAAGGAACAGTTGATCAATTTCAACGTCCGCAAGATCGCCGGCGGCGCGGCCGGTTACTATGACAAGTACCAGAAGGCGATAGGCGAGGTGCACGAGAAGTGGAAATTGTATTCGGGTATCATTCCCGACGACGATGCGGGCTTGCGCCAGCAGCAGGAATCGGCATGGAGCGATTACCGGCAAAGCCTGTCGCGCCATGGCTGGCAACCGGAATCGGTGCCGGCGCGCCGGCGCGCGGCGGTGGTCAATAATGTGCGTAAAAAGGTGCCGGTATCGGCCAACTGGCATCCTGCCGATCAATTGAGTTTCCGCGCCGCCGTCAAGCGCCGCTATGCGTCGGAAGCGGCCAGCAAGGGCTTGAACATCAAGGGCGAGCGCATTCCGCCTGGCTTGTCCTTCCCCGCCTTCGTGGCGCGCCCCGGCATCCAGGCCGTTCTGCGCGACGGGCCGGACGGTGGCGACGGTAGCGAAGCGAGCAAGGGCTTGCGGCTGCCGAAGGGCGCCGTGGTGCAAGACGCGTATGCCAGTCCCGCCGAGTTCAGCCGTCTGTTCGACCAATTCGCCGCGCGCCAGACGGCGGAAAAGCTGGTGGAATATCGCGCCAGCCGCAGCGACTTCGAAGTGGGCGGCAAGTATTTTGCAGAGGGCAAGGAAGCGGCGCGCGCGGCCATCGTGCCGCCCGTGGCCCTGTTCTTCTCCCTGCTGGGCGCCATCGGCCACTTTTCGAAACTGCTGTACCTGATCGCCACGGTGGGCTTGCTGGTGCTGGCGGCGCGCCGCGGCGAGCAGGCGGGTGCCGATGGCCAGCTGAGCCGCCGTTCCGCCTGGATCGCCACGGGCGTGCTGGCCGGCGCCTTCCTGGGAACCTGGGGCATCTTGTCCCTGCTCGACAACAACGTCACGAAGAGCGACTTGTTCCGCCAGATGCTGGACTGGAACCGCCAGGCGGCCGACGACAGCACGCGCTGGCAAATCGCCGGCAAGGGCTTGCTGGCCAATATCACGCACGTCGTGGCGGTGGGGCAGGGTTACAGCTACCCCGTCAACGAAGCGATCCGCATCAATGTTTTGCAGGGAATCGAATATGGTTATCATCCGCAACAAAAATAAGGCGGCCGCCCTGGCCTTGCTGCTCTGCATGGCCAGCACAGCCGTCCAAGCCGACTGCCTGGGCATGAAGGTGCACGCCCACCGTGGCGCCGGCAATGCGCCGGAAAACTCGCTGAGCGCGCTGCGCAACACGTATTTCGGCACCTGGGATGGCGTCGAGACGGATTTGCAGCTGCTGGGCGACGGCAGCTGGGTGGTGCACCACGATCTGCTGACGGGCAGAGTCGTCGATACGGGCTCGCCCCGTACCGTGAAGCAACTGACGGCCGACGACTGGCGCGCCGCCAGCATGAAGAACCGCGGCGTGGTCACGGCGGAAACGCCGCCCTTCGTCAGCGATGTCGCCGGCCTGGCGACGGCCTTCCCGAACAAGACCCTGAACGCGGAAATCAAGGATGTCGTGTCGTCGTGCGCGCCGATTGCCACCCTGGTGGGGCAGTTGCGCGCGAACATCAAGCATGGCAACTGGTTCCTCACGTCGGGCGTGCCGAACAACCTGGCGTGCGCGCGCCGCGCCGATCCGCAAGGCTACCTGGGTTTGCTGGTGTTTGACGCGCGCAATGCGCAGGCGGCCGGCGCGAACCGGGTCAGCCGCTATATCGCGAAAAATGCCCGTCCGCCCAAGCTCGACAAGCCGTGGCTGCAGCGCGTGCAGCAGCAGATCGGCATGCCCGCCGGTGTGCACGTGGACGCGCGCAGCCTCGACGCCAACCCGAATTTGCTGGCCGACGCGGCCAGCCTGAGCATGCCCGTCTTCGTCTACGCCGTCGATGGCGACTCGGCCCTGGCCGCGTCCTTGCTGCGCGCCCAGCAGCGCAGCCACCGCTGGCCCAGCGGTGTCATTCTTGACGGCAATCCCGAAACGTTTTGCGCGATGATGAAGTAAGTTATCTCTTCTCTGCGAGACGGTGGTTTTGCCGTGCAGCAGAATACCTCGCCGCCACAGAAATAGCCGCTTGCGGCGGGCCCGTGCAGGGCCGCTTTTGCCGCCTTCCTTGCCTATTTTTTGCGCATTGCAGCATCGAAAATGTTTGCATCGCGCGCGCGACTGGCTTATAAATGTAATCGATTACATTTATGTGAAAACCCCATGCAGCCAGCCGTTCCATCCCCTTTGCCGACAGAAACCGTCTCCATCAGCGCCGTCGCCGCGCATGCGGGGGTGTCGGTGGCCACCGTCTCGCGCGTGCTGAACGAGCAAGCCGGGGTGCGGGCGCCCACGCGCGACAAGGTGCTCGCTTCCGTGGCCGCGCTCGGCTACCGCATGAACCATCTGGCGCGCAGCCTGCGTACGGCCGAGAGCCGCATGCTGCTGACCATGGTGCCCGATGTGGGCAACCCGTTCTATGCGCAGATCGTGCGCGGCATCGACACGGTGGCGCGCGAGCACGGCTATTTCGTGCTGCTATGCGACACGGGCGCCGATGCGGGCCGCGAGCGCTCGTATTTCGACTTGCTGCGCATGCACCGCGCCGACGGCGCCATCTGCCTCGATCCGGACACAGTGCAGCATGCCCTGTCGCATGAGTCCGTCAGCTTGCCATGGGTGGCGTGCTGCGAATTTGACCCCGCCGTGGCCGTGCCCTATGTCGGCATCGACAACCACCGCGCCGCCTCCGACGCCGTCACGCATCTGCTGTCGCGTGGCCATACGCGCATCGGCCTGATCAACTCCGATGAACGCTATCTGTACGCGCGGCAACGCCAGCAAGGCTATCTGGACACCCTGGCGGGCGCCGGCCTGCCCGTGCTGCCGCAGTGGGTGCACACGGTGCAAAGCCTCGACTATGAAGCGGGCACGGCCGCCACTTTGCGCATGATGGCGCAGCCCGATGCACCGACGGCCATCTTTGCCGTCTCCGACACCCTGGCCATTGGCGTGCTGAGCGCGCTGCGCCAGTTGGGAAAACGCGTGCCGGAAGACGTGGCCGTGATTGGCTTCGACGACATCGCCATCGCCGCGCAGATCGACCCGGGATTGACCACCATCGCGCAACCGATGCGCGAGCTGGGCGAGACGGCGGCGCGCTTATTGCTGCAGCGCCTGGCCAACCCGGCGGCCAGCGTGCCTGGCGTGCTGCTGCAACACCGATTAATTTTGCGAGGGAGTGCATAGTGAGCGTTGCCGTCGGTTTCGAGGGGGTCTGCAAGGATTTCGGCCCCGTGCGCGTCTTGCATGGCGTCAGTTTTACCTTGTCGCCCGGGCGCGTGTATGGCTTGCTGGGCGAAAACGGCGCCGGCAAGTCGACCCTGATGAAAATCCTCGCCGGCTACGAGAGCGTGAGCGAAGGGCAGTTGCTGATCGATGGCCAGCCCCGGCATTTCACCAGTTCGCGCGCGGCGGAGCTTGCTGGCATCGTGCTGATCCACCAGGAATTCAATCTGGCCGAACACCTGACGGTGGCGCAGAACATGTTCCTGGGCCATGAGAAAACGCGTGGCTGGCTGCTCGACGAGGCCGCCATGCGCGAGGAGGCGTCGCGCTATTTGAAACAGGTGGGGCTGGACGTCTCGCCCGAGACGAAAATCCGCGACCTGATCGTCGCTGAAAAGCAGCTGGTGGAAATCGCCAAGGCCCTGTCGCGCCGCGCCCGCTTCCTGATCATGGATGAACCCACGGCCACGCTGACGTCGTCGGAAACCCAGCGATTGTTCGCTGTCATGGCCCAGTTGAAAGCGGACGGCGTCACCATCCTCTACATTTCCCACAAGCTCGACGAGGTGGAGCGCAACACGGACGAGGTCATCGTCATGCGCGACGGGCGTTTCGTCACGCGCGAACCGACGGCCAGCCTCACGCGCCAGCAGATGGCGAACCTGATGGTGGGGCGCGAATTGTCCGACATGTTCCCCGCGAAAGTGCCACTCGCACCGGATGCGCCGATCCTGCTGAAGGTCGATGGCCTGTGCGTGCCCGGCTGGTCGAAAGACCTGTCCTTCGAGGTGCGCGCCGGTGAAGTGCTGGGCTTTGCGGGCCTGGTGGGCGCGGGGCGCACGGAATCGTTCGAGGCACTGCTGGGCTTGCGCCCGCGCAGTGCGGGGCTGATCGAGATCAATGGCCAGCCGGTGGACATCCGCACGCCCAAGCAAGCCATGCAGCACGGCATGACGTATTTGAGCGAAGACCGCAAGGGCAAGGGCTTGCATGTGAACCTGGGCTTGCGCGAAAACCTCACCATGATGACGCTGCAGCGCTATGCGCGGCCGTGGCTCGATGTCAAGGCGGAGAAGGCGGCGCTGGCCAGGGCCGTGCTTGACTTCAATATCCGCACGGGCGACCTGGACAGCCGCGTGCGCATGTTGTCGGGTGGCAATCAGCAAAAGCTGGCGCTGGCGAAATACCTGCATTCGGACCCGCGTGTCGTCGTGCTCGACGAGCCCAGTCGTGGCGTGGACGTGGGCGCCAAGCGCGACATTTACTTTTTGATCCACCGCCTGGCCGCCGAAGGGCGCGCCGTGATCGTGATTTCATCGGAACTGATCGAATTGATCGGCCTGTGCCACCGCGTGGCCGTGATGCGCGCCGGCACCTTGCAAGCCACCCTGTCTGCTGACCACCTGACCGAAGAGGAGTTGATTGCCCATGCAACCGGCACGCACTGACACCACCGTATCCCCGCTCGCCGCCGCCGTTGCCAGCTTCGGCGCGCGCATCAAGGGCTTTGGCCCGTGCTGGGCTTGTTATCGCTGTGCATCGCGGGAACCTTGCTCAATGGCGACTTCGCCACCCTGGACAACCTGATGAACGTGCTCACGCGCACGGCCTTTATCGGCATCATCGCCGTGGGCATGACCTTCGTCATCATTTCCGGCGGCATCGATTTATCGGTGGGCTCGATGGCGGCGCTGATCGCTGGCTGCATGATCTATTTCATGAATGCGCTGGCGCAAGGCGCGGGCGGCAACCTGGCGCCGATCACCATGCTGGTGCTGGGCATCGCCATGGCCTTGATATTGGGCGCCGGCTTTGGCCTGATGCATGGCTTGCTTATTAGCAAGGGCAATATCGAACCGTTCATCGTCACCCTGGGCACCCTGGGTATCTTCCGCGCCGTGCTGACGTACCTGGCTGATGGCGGCGCCCTGACCCTGGACGCCACCCTGTCCGAGCTGTACAGCCCCGTGTATTACACGAGCGTGCTGGGCGCACCGATCCCGATCTGGATTTTCCTGATCGTTGCGGCGTTTGGTGCCATCATTCTCAATCGCACCACCTTTGGCCGCCACGTGCAGGCGATTGGTTCCAACGAGCAAGTGGCGCGCTATGCGGCCATCAACGTCGACAGAGTCAAGATCGCCACTTACATGCTGCTGGGCGTCTGCGTGGGCATCGCCACTGTGCTGTACGTGCCGCGCCTGGGCTCGGCCACGCCGACGACGGGCTTGCTGTGGGAACTCGAAGCGATCGCCGCCGTCGTCGTCGGCGGCACGGCCCTCAAAGGGGGAGAAGGGCGCATCGTCGGCACCGTGATCGGCGCCATCCTGCTCTCCGTGATCAGCAATATCCTGAATTTGACCAGCATCATCAGTGTCTACCTGAATGCCGCAGTGCAAGGCGTGGTGATCATCGCCGTCGCCTTCCTGCAGCGTGGCCGCAAATAAAAACACAGCGGCGTTCTGAAAGGGCAGCCAACGGGCGCCCACAACCTTGGAGGAGAGCAGCATGAAGAGCTTTAGACGGGTAGCAGGGATGGCAGTGCTGGTGATGCAGGCGTGGGCCTTGCCGAGTGCGCAGGCGGCTGAAAAGCTGGTCGTCGGCGTGGCCATCCCCACGGCCACGCACAGTTTTACGTCCGGCATCGTGTGGTGGGCGAACCAGGCCAAGGCGGAGCTGGAAAAGGCCCATCCGGGCTTGAAAATCATCGTCAAGACGGCCGCCACGGCGCCTGAGCAGGCCAACCAGTTGCAGGACATGTTGACGGTGAACAAGATCAACACCCTGGTGATCTTCCCCATCGAATCAGCCTCGCTGACGCAGCCCGTGGCGCAAGTGAAAAACAAGGGCGTGTACGTGACGGTGGTGGACCGTGGCTTGACGAACACGCAGTCGCAGGATGCGTACATTGCGGGTGACAACACGGCGTTTGGCAAGCTGCCGGCCGAGTATCTGGCGAAAAGTTTGAATGGCAAGGGCAATATCGTCGTGCTGCGCGGCATGCCGACCACCCTCGATAACGAGCGCTACGACGCGTTTTCCGCCGTGATGAAAGGCCATCCCGAGATCAAGGTCCTGGATGCCAAGTATGGCAACTGGAACCGCGACGATGCCTTCAAGGTCATGCAGGATTATCTGACCCGCTTCAAGCACATCGACGCCGTCTGGGCCGCCGATGACGACATGGCCATCGGCGTGCAAAAAGCCATCGCGCAAGCCAAGCGCACGGACATCAAGCAAGTGTTCGGCGGCGCGGGCGCGAAGGGCGCGGTGAAAAAGATCATGGACGGTTCCGATCCGCTGATCGTGGCCGACGTGTCGTACTCGCCCAAGTTCATGTACGACGCCATCAAGCTGACGACGGAAGCGCGCCTGAAAGGTGATAAATTGCCGGCCAACACCATCATCCCCTCGGTGCTGATTACGCGCGAGAATGCCAAGCAGTTTTACTTTCCGAACTCGCCTTTTTAACGACACCCCAAAACAAGGGCTGGGGTCAGACCTTAAGGTCTGACCCCGGATTTCGGTTTGGGTTAACAGGACATCGATATGAAAACCATCCAGGGCCCGGCCATTTTCCTGGCCCAGTTTCTCGGCGACGAGCCGCCGTTCGACTCGCTCGAGCACCTGGCGCAATGGGCGGCCGGCCTGGGCTACAAGGGCTTGCAGCTGCCCACGGCGCCGCGCCTGTTTGATCTGGAACAAGCGGCCAATAGCCAGCAGTACTGCGACGATGTGAAAACCCTGCTGGCGCGCCATGGCTTGCAGGTGACGGAATTGTCGACGCATTTGCAGGGCCAGCTGATCGCCGTGCATCCCGCCTATGACGCGCTGTTCGACGGCTTTGCGCCCGAGCACGTGCGGGGCGATTCGGCCGCCCGCACGGCGTGGGCCACGCAGCAATTGCTGTGGGCGGCCAGTGCCTCGCAGCGCCTGGGTCTCACGGCGCACGTGACGTTTTCCGGCGCCCTGGCCTGGCCGTATCTGTACCCGTGGCCGCAGCGCCCGGCGGGCCTGGTGGAGACGGCGTTCGCGGAACTGGCGAAACGCTGGCTGCCCATCCTCGACGCGTTTGATGCGGCCGGCGTGGACCTCTGCTATGAACTGCATCCGGGCGAGGATTTGCACGATGGCGTGACCTTCGAGCGCTTCCTGGCCGCCGTCAGCGACCACCCGCGCGCGGCTATCTTGTACGACCCCAGCCACTTCGTGCTGCAGCAGCTCGATTACCTGGCCTTCATCGACATTTACCATGCGCGCATCAAGGCGTTTCATGTGAAAGATGCGGAATTCCGGCCGAACGGGCGCCAGGGCGTGTATGGCGGCTATGGCGACTGGCAAGACCGGGCCGGGCGCTTCCGCTCGCTGGGCGATGGGCAGATCGATTTCAAGGCGATTTTTTCCAAGCTGGCGCAGTACGACTTTCCCGGCTGGGCCGTGCTGGAATGGGAATGCTGTCTGAAGCACCCGGAGGATGGGGCGGCAGAAGGGGCGCGTTTTATCAGTGACCACATCATCCATGTGGCCGAACACGCATTTGACGATTTCGCCGGCAGCGCGGTGGACCAGGAGCAAATCCATCACTTGCTTGGCTTGAAATAAGGAGACGACATGCAGCGACGCTTACGGCTGGGCATGGTAGGGGGCGGGCAGGGCGCATTCATCGGCGCCGTGCACCGCATCGCGGCGCGCATCGATGACCAGTATGAGCTGGTGGCGGGCGCCCTGTCGTCCGACCCGCAGCGTGCGCGCGAGAGCGGCGCCGCGCTGCATCTTTCACCTGAACGCTGCTACAGCGACTACCGCGCCATGGCGCAGGCGGAGGCCGCGCGCGCGGACGGCATCGAGGCGGTGGCCATCGTCACGCCGAACCATTTACACGCACCCGTCGCCACGGCTTTTATGGAAGCGGGCATCCACGTGATCTGCGACAAGCCGCTGGGCATCTCGCTGGCCGAGGGACAGGCGCTGGCGGCGCTGGCGCAACGCAAAAACCTGCTGTTTGCGCTCACGCATACCTACAGCGGCTATCCGCTGCTGCGCCACGCCAGGGCCATGGTCGAGGCGGGCGAGATCGGCGAGCTGCGCCTGGTGCAGGTCGAATACTCGCAAGACTGGCTGGCCGATGCGATCGCGGCAGGCGGCATGAACGAAGGCAATTGGCATAACGACCCGCACAAGGCCGGTCCCGGCGGTACTCTGCTCGACGTGGGCTTGCACGCGTATCATCTGGTGCAGTTCGTCAGTGGACTGACGCCGCATGCCGTGCTGGCGGAGTTGTCGACCTTTGTTCCGCACCGCACCCTGGACGATCACGTGCAGGTGATGTTGCGCTACGCCAACGGGGCCAAAGGAACCCTGTGGGCTAGCCAGGTGGCGACGGGCTGCGAAAACACGGTGCGCTTGCGCTTGTTCGGCAGCAAGGCGCAGCTGGACTTTGACCAGGAACAACCGAACGCGCTGTGGTGTACACCGCAGGGCGGCAACCGCCAGTTGCTGCGCCCGGGCCGGGTCGACAGTGCGGCCGCGCGCCACGCCACGCGCGTGCCGGCCGGCCATCCGGAAGGCTACCTGGAAGCGTTTGCGCAGCTGTACCTGGATGCGGCCCTGGCCATCCGCGCCCTGCAAGCGGGCTTGCCCGTGCCCGAGGAAGCGCGCTGGCTGCCGACGGTGTTTGACGGCGTGGCGGGCCTGGCCTTTGCCGAAGCCGTGCTGCGCAGCCATGCGGCTGGCGCGCAGTGGACGACCTTGGCAAGCTGACTGTTACACTGGGGCATGCGCTCCTTTACCATCACCATCCTTCCGCAAGGCTGGCAATTCACGGCCGAGGCCGGCACCACCGTGCTGGCCGCCGCAGAGCTGGTCGGCATCCGCCTGCTCAGTTCCTGCCGCAACGGCACTTGCCGCACGTGCATCTGCCACATGCCCGAAGGAAAGATACGCTACACGGTGGACTGGCCCGGCATCAGCCCCGATGAACGGCTCGACGGCTACATCCTGCCCTGCGTGGCCGTGGCCGAAAGCGATCTCACCTTGCAGGCGCGGGCCGTGCGCCGCACTTGATGTTGCCTTGCACTGGTGAGAATGTGTGATATTTTTTGTATTTTTTCATGTTAAAAGATTTGATGAGTTTTGCATCTTGCCATGGTGGCGGATGGGAAAGCCAGAACATGGAAGATACATGACTATAACGATGCAAGGATCGTATCGCGCCGCCGCGTTACCTGCCCTGATGCTGGCGTTGCCATTCATTGCCAGTTGTGGCGGAGGGGGCGGAGTCTTCGGGCCGGAAGAGCGCCGTGTGCTGCACCTGTCTGAAGTGAGCAGCAACTGCAACATGGCGCCGGGTGAAGCCTGTACCGACGTGAACGTGGTGGTGCGCAGCGATTTGGCCGAGCGTCCACTGTGGAGCGCCACCGACGCGAACGGCGTGACTGTTTTCCAGCTATCGGATCATCAGAAACTGTCGGACAACAGCTGGCGCATCACCTTCAAGCCCGTGCCTGGCCTGGCGCCTGGCACCTACACGGGACGGATTACGCTGTCTCCCCTGAATTTGTTCGAATTCGAATACAGAAATTTGCCCGAAAGCATCCCATACCAGGTGGTGGTGGCGCCGCTCAAGGGCAATATGCCGGCCCTGGGCGCGTTGCCGGGTGCGGTGGACTGGGAAGGCACGAATGGCAATGCGGCACACACGGGTCTGGTGCCCGTCGATCTCGATGCGGGCAAATTTTCGCGCCGCTGGACGTGGGAATACGCTGGCGGAGAAAAAACTTATCGTGTGAGTCCGCCAGTGGCCGCGAATGGCCTCGTCTATTTCTCGCTGGAACAATCCGCGGCGGATAGCCAGGATGCGAAGAAAATCATCTATACCAATACCTTGATGGCCCTGTCGGAGCACGACAGCAGCGTGCAATGGCGCACGCCGCAGACGCTCGATGGCGCACTGAGCGCGCCTGGCGTGTCGGGCACGCGCCTGGCGATGGCGGGCTTGGCCAGCGTCCATACGTTTGACGCCGTGAGCGGCGTCAAGCTGGCCACTGCCACGCAGCCGCAGACGAACGGCATCTTGACGGCGAGCTCACCGCTGACCGCCCCCACGCTGGCAGGCGCGAGCGTTTATGTCGGCGGCAACAACGACGTCATCAGCGCCGATGCCACGACGGCCCGCAATCTGTGGTCCGCCAGCCTGGGATTATCGAAGTTGGGCAATGTCGACGAGTGGACGCCGGCCGTGAATGCCAGCACGGTGTACAGCAATACGGTGGGTGCCTTGCGCGCGTTCAATCGTGCCGATGGCGCGCAGCAATGGAGCGTGGCCGTGCCGGGAAAGGTGGTGACTGGATTGAGCCGGTCCAGCCTGTATCAGGCACCCGTGCTGGCCGATGCGCACAGCGTACTGCTGTTGAACCAGCGTCTTCCCACTAGTTTTCCCGTTGACAACAGCCTGACCCTGGTCGACACGGATAGCCACCAAGTGCGCTGGAGCGTCAATGGCCAGTTCACCACGCAGCCCGTGGTGGCGCAGGGCGTGTTGTATGTGGGCAATCACGCCACGGCGTCGCTCGAAGCGCGCAGCCTGGCGACGGGTGCCGTGCTGTGGAGCTGGCCCCTGTCGGCGGTCAAGGAAGAGCGCTTTGGAGGCGACCTGATCGTCACCAACAAGCTGCTGTTTATTGCTGGCCAGAAGGGTACGTACGCGCTGGATCTGGCCAGCCAAAAAACCGTCTGGAGTTTCCGGATTGCCGGCACGCTGGCATTGTCGCGCAATGGCGTGCTCTACATCCGTTCGGTGAGCGACAACGGCAACGGCATGTCGCGCGTGACGGCCATCAACCTGCAATAGCCGCTTGCCACGCGGTGGCTAGGCCTTGCCTGGGCCCTTGAGGCGCTGCAGCAGCGCGTCCACGCTGTCGCTGACGGGCAAGCCGTGGCGGCGCAGCAGTTGCACGTGCAGCACCAGGTTTTCCAGCACCAGCTTGGCCGCCACTGCCAGCAGGGCCAGGTTGCGGTCTTCCGGGCTGAAACTTTCCATCGCATCGGCCATCTCGCACAGGTGGTTGGCGATCAGGCCGCGCAATTCCTGCTCGTCGAAAGGCAGGTCGGCAAAATCGATGGGATCGGCCACTTCCACTTCCTGCATCAGCACCGCTAGTTCTTCCGGGGTAATCGTCATGCCTGGCCTCCTTGTGTGCTTGCCGCTATTTTAATTGTATTGGCCGCACAGCGGACTAGAATGAGTCCAGGCCGATGACGTCGAAGGCAGCATGGCGCACTTGCATTTTACCCAGCAACTGGCACGTTTCCTGGACGTCCCCACCGTGGACGTGGCCGCGCCACGCCTGCGCGCCGCTCTCGATGCCGCGTTTGCGCAGCAGCCGCGCCTGCGCGGCTACGTGCTCGACGAGCAGGGGGTGTTGCGCCCCAACGTGGTGATCTTCATCGATGGCGCCCGCTGCCGCGAGCGGCGCGTGCTGGACGACGTCTTGCGGCCCGACAGCCAGGTGTATATCTTGCAGGCACTTTCAGGAGGTTGACGCCATGACAGCAGTTCCGCAGCGCGCGTATCTCGGCACCCGGAAGGGCTTGTTCCAGTTCGATGTCGATGCGGCCGGCGCCTGGCAGCTGGCGCTGGTGCAGTTTGCCGGCGACCCCGTCTCCATGCTGCTGCACGATGGGCGTGACGGCGCCCTGTACGCGGCCCTGAACCTGGGCCACTTCGGCGCCAAGCTGCACCGCCTGGACAGGGGCAGTTCCACATGGCAAGAGATCGCCGTGCCCGCCTATCCCGCCAAGCCGGAAGATAGCAGCGATACCGTGGACTGGACCTTGCGGCAGATCTGGTCGCTGGCGGCCGGTGGCGCGGACCAGCCCGGCGTGCTGTGGGCGGGCACCCTGCCTGGCGGCCTGTTCCGTTCCGCCGACCGCGGCGACAGCTGGCAGCTGGCCGAGTCCTTGTGGCACGTGCCGCAGCGGGCGCAGTGGTTTGGCGGCGGCTACGACGTGCCCGGCATCCACAGCATTTGCGTCGATCCGCGCGACAGCAGCAAGGTGCTGGTCGGCGTGTCCTGCGGCGGTGTCTGGCAAACGCTCGATGGCGGCGCCAGCTGGGCCTTGAGCGCGACGGGCATGCGCGCCGACTACATGCCGCCCGAGCTCGATGAAAACGAAGCCGTGCAAGACCCGCACCGCATCGTGCGCAGCGTGGGCACGCCCGAGGCGCTGTGGTGTCAGCACCATAACGGCATCTGGCGCTCGCAGGACGCCGGCTGGCACTGGCAGGAAGTGACGACGGCGCCGCTGTCGCATTTCGGCTTTGCCGTTGCCGTGCATCCGCGCGATGGCGACACGGCCTGGTTCGTGCCGGCGCAGGCGGACGTGCTGCGCATCCCCATCGATGGCGCGCTGGCCGTGACGCGCACGCGCGATGGTGGCAAGACGTTTCAGGTGTTGCGCGCAGGATTGCCGCAGCAGCATTGCTACGACCTGGTGTACCGCCATGGGCTGGCGCTGGCCGACGATGGGCGCAGCTTGCTGATGGCGTCAACGACGGGCGGCGCCTGGTATTCCGGCGACGAGGGCGAGCATTGGCAGACGGTGTCTGCCCACTTGCCGCCCGTTTATGCCGTCTGTTTTGCCACGCCGTAGTAGCACAGGAAGATATCGACGGCCAGTTCCGCCACTTCGCGCCGGCGTGCCGGGCCCAGCAGAGGCTCACCGAGGGTGATCTGTGGCCAGAATGCAAAGGTTTTTAAGGGCGACATCAGCAGGTGCGCCACTTCCACCGTCTCGCCCGCCTTGATGCGCCCATCTTGCTGCGCCGCGCGGATCCACAGATACAGGCCCGTTTCCTTTTCATTCAGGCGCGCCACCATCGCTTGCGCGCGCGCGGGCGAGTGGATGGTTTCGCCAAAGATCACGCGCGCCAGGTCGATGAATGCCGGGTCGCACAGCAAGCCCATTTTCTGCTCGACCAGGGCCAGCACCTGCGGGCGCAGCGGCTGGTCCGCAAGATAGGGCACGGCGGGCTGGGCCACGCTGCTTTCCCACATGCGCCGCAGGATTTCCGCGAACAGTTCGTCCTTGCTGGGGAAATGGTTGTACACGGTGCGCTTGGAAACGGCGGCCGTGGCGGCGATCCTGTCCATGCTGGTCGCGTCAAAACCGTGCTCGCGGAACTCGGCGATGGCGGCATCGACGATGGCGACGCGCTTGCGGTCGGTGAGGCGTTGCGGTGCGGCCATGGCGGGAAATCTCCTTTGAAAACAATATTTTACACCTCCTGGTTTACTTTGCTCGAAATAGGAACTACACTGTGTAGTGTAATTTAATCCTTGTGTTTTATTGACCGGATCGCATATGCACCGCATCTTATTCTTGGGAGTCCTGATCATCATGAGTTCTTGCACTTTGCGCGCCGCGCCTGCGGCGCCTGTTGAATCGCCACAACACCACGACGGCAAGTTCCGCAATCCCGTGCAGATGCACAAGCTGGGCACGGCAGCCACGCTCAAGCTAATGTGGACATTTCTCTTTGACAAGCCCGACAGCACAGTGCCGGCCGCTGCCGTACCCGTGCAAGCCTTGAGCCAGGCGCAGTTGCTGGCCGCCCCCGACAACAGCCTGTTTCGCCTCGGTCACTCGACCCTGCTGCTGAAACTGAACAACGAATTCTTCCTCACCGATCCCGTGTTTTCCGAGCGCGCCTCGCCGGTACAGTGGGCGGGACCAAAACGTTTTCACCAGCCGCCCATCAGCATCGCCGACTTGCCGCCGATCAAGGCCGTCATCCTGTCGCATGACCATTACGACCACCTCGACCATGCCGCCGTGCTGCAACTGGCCGCCAAGACCGAACATTTTGTTGCGCCGCTGGGCGTGGGTGACACCCTGGTTGCCTGGGGAGTGCCGGCCGCCAAGGTGCGACAATTCGACTGGTGGCAGGGCACCACGATTGCCGGCGTGAAACTCGTCGCCACGCCCTCGCAGCATTTCTCGGGACGTGGCTTGTTTGATGGCAATCAAACCCTGTGGGCGTCGTGGGTCATCGACGCGCCGGACGTGCGCGTGTTTTTCAGCGGCGACTCCGGCTATTTCGATGGTTTCAAGCAAATCGGCGACAAGTACGGCCCGTTTGACGTGACCATGATCGAGACGGGCGCCTACGACAAGCTGTGGCCGGACGTGCACATGCAGCCGGAACAGACCCTGCAAGCCCACCAGGACTTGCGCGGCAAGTGGCTGATGCCCGTGCATAACGGCACCTTTGACCTGGGGCTGCACGCCTGGCATGAACCGTTCGACCGCATCACGGGGCTGGCGGCCAAGCAGGGTGTGCACCTGGCCACGCCGCAGATGGGTGAGACGGTCGACCTGACGCAACCTCAGAAGGGGAATAAGTGGTGGCTGGCGATGCTGGAAGAGGAAATGGCCCGGTAAAGCTGGTTCAGGCCGTCACGTTGATCAGGCGGCCCAGGGTCTGGCCATAGCTGTTCAGCTGGGGCGTGCTTTTCGGCGTGGCGGGGAGCGCTTGCTGCGGCACGGCCAGCTTGATTGCCTGATCCAGCTGCGGCGCCTTCACGGCGGCAGGGGCATCGGCCTGGGCTTGCTGGCTGCTGCGCTGCGTCTGGCTCAGCGACTCCTGTTCCCGCGCCAGCGACTGGCGGCTTTGCGCCAATTGTTCCCTGTCGCGCTGTACCTGGTTCTGGCCTTGCTCGACCCGGCGTTGCGCCGTGGCCAGCGAGGCTTGCAGATTGTTGACGGACGTTAGCGTGACCACATTGTTCACCTTTGAAAGTATGTCCAGGTGCGCGCAGAAGAGGAAGAATGTAGGCCGGGGGGGCGCGACATGTCTGCAGGTAATCTTCACCTGAATCAAGAGTAGGACAAATTCTCGCATAGTTCCAGCTAATTATGTTTTATTGATAATTTTATAGGCCAATATGTTGTTGTTTTTCTACCATGGCAGCGCGCGGTAATGCGCGGCCTGCTTGGCGCTCTGGGCTATAATTGACGGTCAGAGTTGGTTTTTTTTGCCATACAGACAGGTAGTTAACACATGAATCTCAAGAGCCTCGCAATTGCCCTCGGCATGTCGAAAACGACAGTCAGCAGGGCGTTGAACGGCTATCCGGAAGTCAATTCCCGCACCCGTGAAATCGTCCTGGCCGCCGCCAAGAAAGTCGGCTACCGGCCCAACCCGCTGGCGCGCAGCCTGGCCGTCGGCCGTACCAATGTGCTGGGCATGATCTATCCCCTGCTGCCCAGCGACCTGGGCGACAGCGTCTTCCTTTCCGTGGTGAATGGCATGTCGGACGCCGTGGAAGCGTCGAAGATGAGTCTCATCATCGCCCCCGTGTCACCGCAGAACGAACAGCCCTCGTATGAAACCATGGTGCGCGGGCGCCAGGTCGATGGCTTGGTGGTGGGCCGCACCAAGGTGGTTGATGAACGCATCGCCTACCTGACGAAGGTGGGCTTTCCCTTTGTCGCGAATGGCCGCACGCGCATCGACGCGCCGTACGCATATTTTGACTACGACAATGACACGGGCATCGACCTGGCCGTGTCATTCCTGGCGGCGCATGGCCACCAGCGCATCGCCCTGCTGAGCGCGCCGCTGGATTTGCATTTTGCCTTTGAGCGCAAGGAAAGCTTTATCCGCTGCATGGCGCAAGCGGGCTTGCCGCTGGATCCCCACTATCTGCTCGACAATACTCTTGATCGCCGCAGCGGCTACCAGGCCATGCAGCAATTGCTGGCCTGTTCGCCCCGTCCCACGGCCGTCATCGTCGACAACCACCTGTCCGGCGTGGGCGTGGTGCGCGCCCTGATGGATGCGGGCATCGAGATCGGCAAGGAAATCTCCGTCATCGTCTGGGGCAATGTGGAAGACACCTTGATCGGCATCAACGTCACCACCATCGACCAGCCCGACCTGCGCCGCGCCGGCGCCAAGATGGTGGAAATGCTGCAATCCCTGCTGGCCGGCACGCCGCCGGAACGGTTGCAGGAAATCTGGCAACCGGTGTTGTTGCCGGGGGCGACCGTGGGGCGTTGCGTGGACTGAATCAGGATACGTTGCAAGTCCGGGATTCGTCCCGGACTTGGTTCTACTGTACCTAATGCTATCTCTTACGCTGTTTTTTCTGCATCTTCCGCAGGCAAATGCATCAGGACGGTAGCCTTTAATTGTTCTGCATGCGTGTACAGATCGTCTAGGCTGGCAATTGGGAACTTTTCCTCTTCTCTCTTGTGATTGAACAGACCAACGGCAAGTTTTTCAGTATTGTTGAAGCGTAGGCGGCAGACTGGCTTGCGATTATTGTCGTCTAGCAAAATTGCACAGTAGCTTTGCGAATCACGCATGACAATGCGGCGTGAGCTGACGACGCCACGCAGTATTGCGCGAATGATGTGCAATCCTTCGATCTCTTCTGCTGTCGTGATAATCGGGTTTTCAACCACACCTTCAGGAGAAATAACGGGGGCCAATTCCTGTGCTGGCGACGATTCCGGCGTCATGGCACCCTTGAGGCGATCATTGATACGCTCCCCCAACAATTGCTCAAATGCCCGCTTAGTAATGACGGTAAATTGATCTTTGACAGCGGGTGTAAAGCGCTTTCCGCCGAGTAAGTCTGATGACAGTATTTTTACAAATTCTTCGGAGGGGTTGTGTGTCCATTCTGCCAGACGATTCTGGATGGCACGTGTATATTTTAGATCGTTCGCTGTCGTTAATATGGTATCGACGTCGAATTGAGATTTTGCAAATTTCTTGAGCTCATCCACATCCCGCTCTTTGAAGTCCAGAATATTAAATTCAAAGAAGGGTTTTTCGTCCATCTTGTTGGGTTGTTCAAGATCGGTGAAGAATTTATAGGTAAGCCCATTTGTCAACACACCGAATCGTGCTGCGGTGACATGGAAATATCTGAACAACTGCCCAGCATGATTGATGCTCAGGTCTCCACCACTTTTCTTGCATTCGAAGAGAATAATCGGCTTGCCATCACTGAGAATGGCATAATCGACTTTTTCTCCCTTTTTTGTACCGACGTCGGCAATTAATTCTGGTGTCACTTCCGTGGGATCGAATACGTTGTAGCCCAACATCTGGATGAAAGGCATGATCATCGCGTTTTTTGTGGCTTCCTCCGTCTGGATAATATCCTTGGTCGCTGCGATTCGGGAGGCAAGTGCTCTGAGTTGGTCGATTAAATCCATTGCTTTTCCTATGACGTGGGTAGAAATGCGTGAACGTACTCGTTCCTGTTGAAGTACAGAATGAACGAATAAGTTTTGCACGAATTTCATCTTCGTGGCAATGAAAATCGGATTTTATGAAAAAGGAAAATTCAGAGAAAAATTATGAGACGATTTAGATAACGTAAATGAAATTATTTTTATTGAAAATATGAACAATTTAATATTTCTTGAAAAGCCGCCGTCACGAGTCCTATTGGGATTGGCGAAGGCAATCACATGCTCGATAAGGCGCTCTTTATTGCCAGACAGGCTCAGCTTCCAATCCAGTTCATTGATCTCATGCGGTACCGGGTCGCGGATTGACTGAAGCAGCGCGATGGCCCGGGTGACCCAGTGTTTGGTCATGTGATAGTAAGTGACTGATTTTTATGAGGAATGTGATGTTGTCGTTTTTCTGGTGTGATAAAAAATGTCCAGGCTTGAACGAAAATGCGCTATGCCGGCAGTGTGTATTGCTGCCGACATAGCGCATTGTGAATCAAGCGCTGTAGCTTAGAGTCTTATGCCGCGTGCTTGCTTCCATCCGCCAGCACGGCCAGCAATCTCGCCTTGTCCTGGCGATACGTGGCGACAGCCGCTTCCTTGACGTGGCCGAAGCCGCGGATTTTCTCGGGCAGGGTCGCCAGTTCCACGCAGGTGGCCAGGTTCTCCGCCGTGAGGTTCACCAGCAGGCCGGCCAGCAGTTCGCGGTATTCGACGATCAGCGCGCGTTCCATCTTGCGCTCGGCCGTATAACCGAAGATGTCGAAGCTGCCGCCGCGCAAGCCCTTGGCTTTCGCCAGCAGCTTGAAGGCGCGCCACATCCAGGAACCGAACTCCGCTTTCACCAAATGCCCTTTCGCATCCTTCTTCGCGAACAGCGGCGGCGCCAGGTTGAATTTGACGGAGAAATTGCCTTCAAACTGCTGCTGCAATTGCTCCACGAAACGGCCATCCGTGTACAGGCGCGCCACTTCATATTCGTCCTTGTAGGCCAGCAATTTGAAGTAGTTTTTCGCCACGGCGGTCGATAGTTTCTGGCCCAGTCCCAAGGTGTTTTCCCGGTCGCGCACCTGTTTCACCAAAGTCAAATAGCCATCCGCATACGCGGCATTTTGATACGCGGTGAGGAATTCCACGCGCTTTTTGATGACGCTATCGAGGCTTTGCGGCATTTGCACGAGGATCGCTTGCGACGGCGTGGCGATTTGCGTGACCTTGCGCACGTCGACGGCGGCGCGGCGGCCCCACAAAAAGCTCTTCTTGTTCGACTCGATGCCGACGCCATTGAGTTCAATGGCGCGCAGCAGCGCCGCTTGCGTCAGCGGGATGCGGCCCTTTTGCCAGGCGTAGCCCAGCATGAACAGGTTGGCGGCAATCGAGTCGCCCATCAGCGCCGTCGCCAGTTTGGTCGCGTCGATGAAGTCGGCTGCCTCGGCGCCGCCCACGGATTCCTCGATCAGCTGGCGCACTTCCGCCGTTGGATATTGCCAGTCGGCATTCTGCGCGAACGTGCCCGGCGGCTGTTCGTGCAGGTTGACGACGGCCAGGCTTCTACCTGGACGCATTTTCGACACGGCATCCTGCGCGCCGGCCGTCAGCATGTCGCAGCCTAAAATCAGGTCCGCTTCGCCCGTGGCGATGCGCTGCGCGCGGATGTGCGCAGGGGACTTGGCGATTTTCACGTGCGAGGTGACGGAACCGTTCTTTTGCGACATGCCCGTCATATCCAGCACGGACGCGCCCTTGCCTTCCAGGTGGGCTGCCATGCCCATCAGCGCGCCCACGGTGATGACGCCCGTGCCGCCGATGCCGTTGATGAGGATGTTGTACGGCGCGTCGCAGGCGGGTAATACAGGTTCTGGCAGGGGGCCGAAGTTGTCCGTCTCCCCCGGCTTGCCCGCGCCCGTCTTGGTTTTCTTCAGGCTGCCGCCTTCGACGGTGACGAAGCTGGGGCAGAAACCCTTGGCGCACGAATAATCCTTGTTGCATGAAGATTGGTCGATGGTGCGTTTGCGGCCAAACTCCGTTTCCTTCGGCAGGATCGAGACGCAGTTCGATTGCACGCCGCAGTCGCCGCAGCCTTCGCAGACGGCATCGTTGATGACCATGCGTTTGGCCACGTCCGGATACTCGCCTTTTTTGCGGCGCCGGCGTTTCTCGGCCGCGCAGGTCTGGTCGTAGATCAGCACGGACACGCCAGCTACTTCGCGCAATTCGCGCTGCACGGCATCCATGTCCTTGCGGTCGTGCAAGGTCACGTGGGCGGGCAGGTTGCTGCGGTCGCTGTAGCGCGTTAAATCCTCCGTGACCAGCGCGATGCGGGCGATACCTTCGGCCGCCACCTGCTGCGCCATCATCGGTACGGTAATCAAGCCGTCGACGGGCTGGCCGCCTGTCATGGCGACGGCGTCGTTGTAGAGGATTTTGTAGGTGATGTTGACCTTGGCCGCCTGCGCGGCGCGGATGGCCAGATAGCCGGAATGGAAATACGTGCCGTCGCCCAGGTTCTGGAATACGTGCGGCAGTTCGGAGAATGCGGCTTGGCCGATCCACGGCGCGCCTTCGCCACCCATGTGCGTGGTCAGCTTGTTCATTTCCGGGTAAATCGAGGTGGCCATCACGTGGCAACCGATGCCGGCCAGCGCCAGGCTGCCTTCCGGCACCTTGGTCGAGGTGTTGTGCGGGCAACCGGAGCAGTAAAAGGCGGGGCGGAACGGCGTGTTGACGGCCTTCTTCAATACCGCATCCTTGGCGTCGAGGAAACTTAATCTCGCCTTGATCAGGTCGCATGTGACGGGGTCGGAAATCAGGCGCGCGATGCGGCTGGCGATGACTCTGGCCACTTGCGAGACGGAAAAGTCCGCCTTCGAGGTCAGCAGCCATTCGCCGCGCGGCGCCACCCATTCACCTTTTTCATCGAACTTGCCGATGACACGCGGACGCACGTCGTCGCGCCAGTTGTACAGCTGTTCCTTGAGCTGGTATTCGACGATTTGCCGCTTCTCTTCCACGACTAAAATTTCATCGAGGCCTTGCGCGAATTCACGCACGCTGTCCGGTTCCAGCGGCCACGGCATGGCCACCTTGAACAGGCGCATGCCGACCTCGGCTGCCATCTGTTCATCGATACCCAGCTCTTCCAGCGCCTCCAGGACGTCCAGGTAGGACTTGCCGGACGCGATGATGCCCAGCTTGGCGTTCGGGCTGTCGATGGTGGTGTGGTTGAGTTTGTTTTCGCGCGCGTAGGCCAGGGCTGCGTAGATCTTATAGTCCTGCATCAGCGCTTCCTGGTTGCGCGCCTGCTGGCCCAGCGGGATGCTCGACAGGCGCGCGTTCAGGCCGCCTTCGGGCATGATGAAATCCAGCGGGATTTTGACTTCCACGCGGAACGGGTCGGCATCGATGGAGGCCGACGATTCGACCGTGTCGGCCAGGGCCTTGAAGGCCACGGTGCAGCCGGAAAAGCGCGACATGGCCCAGCCGTGGATGCCCAGGTCCAGGTATTCCTGCACATTGCACGGATACAAGACCGGGATCATCGAGGCGGAGAACAGGTGGTCGGACTGGTGCGGCAGGGTCGACGAGTATGCGCCATGGTCGTCGCCGGCTACCAGCAGCACGCCGCCCAATCTGGATGTGCCCGCATGGTTCATGTGCTTGAAGACATCGCCGCAGCGGTCCACGCCCGGGCCCTTGCCGTACCACATGGCGAACACGCCGTCGTACTTGGCCGGGCCGATCAGGTCCACCTGCTGCGAACCCCAGACGGCCGTGGCGGCCAGGTCTTCGTTGACGCCGGGCACGAACTGCACGTGGTGCGCTTCCAGCTGCTTCTTCGCTTTCCACAGGTTTTCATCCAGGCCGCCCAGGGGCGAACCGCGGTAGCCGGAAATGAAGCCGGCCGTATTCAATCCAGCGGCCTGGTCGCGCAGGCGCTGCATCATGGGCAGGCGCACAAGGGCCTGGATGCCGGACAGGAAGATGGCGCCGGAAGTGGCGGTGTATTTGTCGTCGAGGCTGACGCTGGTCAAACGGGAAGGTTCAAGCGGTGTAGATGGCGCGGCACCGGCGTTTCTAGCGAACGCTGCGGAGCCGTTTTCCGTGGTCACGGACATGGCTGTCTCCAAAAGGGTGTTTCAGATAGCGGCTGTACAAGGGGCGCACCCGGTAAGGCGCGCGCTGTGCAGACGGGATGGCCGCGTGTGGGCGGCACATAACTATTTTAAATTTAAAATAGTTAATGTGGTCAGTGTAGAACGACCGAGGGGAAGGGGCAAATACGCTTTGGCGATGGGGGTATAAGAAATACTTATGTGATGGGCGAAAGCACGTGCGCCCCCACCCAGCGCCCGCTGCCGCACAGCTCGGCGGCCACTTGCAGCACGAGGTTTTTCACGGCGTTGCCTGCATTCGTCAGGGGAATGTTTTTTGAGGCGCACAGGGCCACCGTGCGCGACAGCACGGGGCTGTGGATGGCATAGCTGCGCATGGCGCCGCTGTCCAGTTCGGCCAGCAGGGGCGCGGCCGGCAAGATGGTGGCGCCCATGCCGGCCAGGATGGCCGATTTCAGGATGGCGATCGAGTTGATCTCGATCACGTTCGCCGTCTCCAGGCCCAGTTCGCGCGCGCGGCTGTCGATGCGCGGGCGCACACCATGCTGCAGACCCGGCAGGATCAGGGTGGCGCTCAAGGCTTGCGGGAACGACACGGCATGGCCGGCGGGCGTGAACGGCGAATCGCTGCGGCAGATAAAACGCATTTCTTCTTCCACCAGGGGGCTGCAGGCAAAAGGCGTGAGCTGGCCATCGTCGAACAGCACGGCCAGGTTGATGCGGCCCGATTTGAGCTGTTCATTGAGGTTGCCCGTGATTTCTTCCGTCAGTTGCAGGGTGATCTCGGGGTAGCGTTCGCGCGCGGCCAGCAGCAGGGGCAGGGCCAGCGCGCCGGAGATGCTGTGCGGCAAACCCAGGGTGACATTGCCGGACGGCCGCGTGGCGCTTTGCGTGACGGCCGAGCGGGCGTCGGCCACCTGTTTCAGGATCGCTTGCGCGTGTTCGTAAAATACCTTGCCCGCGTCCGTGCTGAGTACGCCCTGGGCCGAGCGGTGCAGCAGCTGTACCCCCAGTTCTTCTTCCAGCTGGCGCAGCTGCTGCGTCAGGGCCGGCTGCGCCACATGCAGGACCAGGGCCGCGCGCGACAGCGAGCCGTGGTCAACGATGGCAACAAAGTAACGTAATTGGCGCAGTTCCATGGGTCCCAAGAGCGGTGCGTTGAGGGTGCGGTGATCGGAAAAAACAGGGTGTTGCGCCGCAGCGCCGAACGCGGCCAGCAGAATAACAATTTTGTTATACTCATTCTAGCGCCTTCGGTGCTCCAGACGCGTACTTGTGGGATGACAGCATGCTCAAGAAAGTTGATTCGTCTCAATTAAAAGTGGGCATGTATGTCCACGACCTCAGCTGCGACTGGATGACCCATCCGTTCGTGCGCAACCGTTTCCTGTTGCGCAGCGATGATGAAATCCGCAAGATCGTGCAAGCCGGCATCCACGACGTGGTGATCGACAGCGGCAAGGGCCTCGATGTGCAGGATGCGCCTACCGTGGCGCAGGCGCGCGCCGAGACGGAACGCGAACTGGTACAGATCGCTACCGCGCCGCAGGTGGTCACGCGGGTGTCGCTGGGCATGGAGCTGGCGCGCGCCACGCAGGTGCGGCGGCAGGCATCGAGCCTGGTGCGTACGGTGATGGCTGATGCGCGCCTGGGCAAGGCCGTCGAGATCGACCGCGTGCAGCATACGGTGCAAGATATTACCGAATCGATCCTGCGCAATCCCGGCGCCCTCGTCGGTTTGTTGCGCATCAAGAACAAGGACGACTACACCTTCTTGCATTCCGTCAGCGTGTGCGCGCTGCTGGTGGCGTTTTGCCGCTCGCGCGGCGTCGATGGGGCGACTACGCACCAGGCCGGCCTGGGCGGCTTGCTGCACGACACAGGCAAGGCGCTGGTGCCCGATAGCGTGCTGAACAAACCCGGCCCCCTGACGCCGGAAGAATTTGCCCTGATCAAGCGCCATCCGCGCGATGGCTACGACATCCTGTGCCGTTCGCCCGAGCTGGGCGCGATTCCCCTTGACATCGCCTTGCACCACCATGAGCGGCGCGACGGCAGCGGCTACCCGGACCAGCTGGCCGGTGACGCCATCAGCGAGCTGGCGCAGATGGCCGCCATCGTCGACGTGTATGACGCGCTGACGTCCGACCGCAGCTACCACAAGGGCATCGCCGCCGCCGAAGCCTTGCGCAAGATTTATGAGTGGAGCAAATTCCATTTCAACCCCGTGTTCGCGCAGGATTTCATGCGCTGCGTGGGGATCTATCCGGTGGGCACCATGGTCATGCTGGAATCGGGCCGCCTGGCCGTCGTCATCGAAGCGCACGAAAGCAACCTGCTGGCGCCGAAGGTGAATGTGTTTTTCAGTACGAAGAGCAATGCCTACATCAAGCCCGAGACAGTCGACCTGTCGCGCGGCATCGGCTTCGGCGGCGGCGACAAGATCGTCGGCCATGAGTCGGCTGCCAAGTGGCAGGTCGATCCCATGCGCTTTATTTCCCTCGCGGATGCCTAGAAGAATTCCGCCGTATCGTTCGAGGCGATGGTCGTCAATAAACCTTTCGCTACCAACTCGTCGTAATGGCAAGCCAGGTTGCGGCCATGGCTTTTCGCGTAGTACAGGGCCTGGTCGGCGCGGCCGAGAATGATGACGGGTGCCTCGTAGGCGTTGATGCTGACGAAGCCCACGCTGACGGTGACTCTGCCCACTTGCGGGAAGTCGTGCGTTTCGACATTGGTGCGGAAGCGGTCGATGATTTTCTGCGCATTTTCCAGGGTGATCGAGCGCAGCAGCACGACGAATTCCTCGCCGCCGAAGCGGAAGATGCGGTCTTGCGAGCGGAACGACGATTGCAGCTGGTTGGCGATCAGGATCAGCACCTCATCGCCATACAGGTGGCCAAACTTATCGTTAACCAATTTGAAATGATCGACATCGATCACGGCCAGCCATTGCCGTTCCGTGTCCGTATGGTGGCGCCGCTCTGCATCGATGGGAAGCGGCTTGTCCGCTTCCGGTTCGCCGCGGCTGTGCAGGATTTTCGCCAGTTGGTCGTCGAAGGTCTTGCGATTCAATAAGCCGGTGAGCGAATCGCGTTCGCTGTAGTCGAGCAGGTTCTGGAAATTGCGGTACACGCTGACGATGCCGCCGATCACCTGGATGGTGGCGCCCGTATAGGGCGTGGGGTTGGTGATTTCCAGGCAGGTGGTGACCTGGTCGCCGATCCAGATGGGCAGCCACAGCAGGTGGCGTCCGTCGGCGCACAGGGTATCGGCGCTCGCTTCATGGCGCGCGATGCAGGCGGCCAGGGCCGGGTAGTCGGACAGCGGTTCGCCTGGCAGGGTAGGGTCGTTATGCTCTTCCATGCGGGCCACGCTGCCTGCCACGATGATGGCCCGCGACCGCACGAACACCTGGCCACGCACGCTGGTCATTGCCAGCACACGGGTCTGCGACGCGGCAGCGAGCTCCTGAACCGCCGAGATCACGGAGATGTCGAGCATCGTGTGGTCGCGGTGCCCGGTCATGTCCACCATGTGTTTCAGTAGGGAATCCATTGTCGATCTCTGGAAAGTAGTCACACAAGTGTCGTCATAGCAGCATTGCATCAAGCAATTCGCGTCCGTCTACAAGAAGCCAAGATTTATTTGGTGGCATGACGCTCTTTACCGCAGGGCGAGAGGCCGTTCCAAAGAAGAGCTAAGCAGGATAATGTCTTTTTGCCTAATAGGCAATTAACGTATGCAATATTTCATGTAAATACATGATATTCATGCACTGCGTTGCAAAAAACTTGCCTTGACGAAGACTTTCAATCCTGATCGCAACATTTGTTTGCGTCAGCCGTCATTTCAACAAGGTTTGATAATTTCCATATGGAAACTTGTGGCGCGTCAATTTGCCAAATGATGGACGCTTTATAGTCAATCCAATGGCGCAGAAATTTACGGCAGGAAACATATTAGCAGGAATGGGCAATGTTTCACACCCGATTGCGCCAGGGACTTGTGATTCACTTTTGGGAGCTTGTCATGCATACCTTCCTGTCGGCAGTACAGCAGTTTGTCAAGGATGAGGATGGCATTACGGCAATCGAGTATGGCTTGATTGCGGCCTTGATGGCGACCGCCATCACGGCCGGTTTCTTGCTGATCAAGACCAACTTGCTGGCCGTCCTCACCGACATTTCCTCGAACCTGGTGTTGACGCCCTAAGCGGGTGCCCGCCGCTGGCCGGCCGGTGGCGGGTTTTTTTCAGGAGGTATGCCATGTCTGCAATTGCCTTGTGCGACCTGCTGTTGTTGTGTTTTGTGACGGGGGCCGCCGTCAGTGATTTGATCCGCCGCAAGATACCGAATGGTTTGGTGCTGTCCGGCATGCTCGCCGCGCTGGCTTTACACCTGTGGCTGTGGCCGCAAAGCGTGCCGTCGTTGTGGCTGGGCGGCATGGCGACGGGCTTCTTCCTGTTCCTGCCCTTATACGTGCTGCGCGGCATGGCCGCCGGCGACGTCAAGCTGATCGCCATGGTGGGCGCCTTTGCCGGCCCGTGGCCCGTGCTGCAGATCTGTTTCGCCACCTTTGTGCTGGGCGGCCTGATGGCCGTGCTGATGATCACGTACCAGGGCAAGTGGCGCGCCTGCCTGGGCAATCTGCGCCAGCTGCTGTGGCCGATGATCGCGCGCATGGCCGGCATTCCCCTGGCGCCTGCTGCGCTGGGTAGCGGTGCCAGCGTGGGCAACATGCCGTACGGACTGGCCATTGCCCTGGGTTGCCTGGTGGTGCAAGGGCGACATTATTTCTGATTGTTATTCATTGCTCTGAATCAATGGGCGCCAGTCCCTGCTGGCTAGAATGAATTCTGTTCAATGCAGTCTTAACCGGATTGGAGACACAGGATGACCGAGGTCGACTATTCCATGAGCAGCGAGAGTGCGCCGCGCCCCGCCGACGCGAACCTGATGCCGCCCTTGCCGCCGCAGCCGAAGAGTTTGCGCGAAACGGGCCTGGAGCGGCCGCTGGTGGTTGAACTGATCGCCAAGCTGATGTTTGTGAGCGGCAAGACGCACCTGTCCGCAATGACGACGCGCTTGCGCCTGTCGATCAATGTCTTGCGCGAAGTGCTCGATTTCATGGTGGCCGAGCAGATGGCCGAAGTGGCCTGGCGCGGTGAATCCGAGATCGACGTGCAGTATCAACTGACGGGCGCCGGCAAGCAGCGCGCCAACGCCTTCCTTGAGCGCTGCGCGTATATCGGCGCCGCCCCCGTCACCCTGGAAGCGTACCGCGCCATGGTGGCGCGCCAGTCGTGGCTGGCACAGGAACAGCGCGTCGGCAGCGACGACCTGGCCGCCGTGCTGGGCAGTGCCCATGCGGGGCCGGGCATGCTTGACGTGGTGGGTGCGGCCCTGCATTCGGGGCGCTCGCTGCTGCTGTACGGTCCGCCCGGCAGCGGCAAGTCGACCCTGGCGCTGCAACTGGGCCAATTGCTGCACGGGCTGGTGGCCGTGCCCTACGCCATCGTCGTCGGCCAGGACATCATTCAATTGTACGATCCGGCGCAGCACTTGCCGCCCGCGCCACAGCATGTCAGCCATGCGCGCCAGGCGCTCGAACGGCGCAGCACCGACATCCGCTGGGTGTTGTGCCAGCGTCCCGTGATCCACGTGGGCGCTGAACTCGACGCGGGCATGCTGGAGCTGCGCCATGACGCCAGCGGTGGCTGCTACCAGGCGCCGCCCCATGTGCGGGCGAATAACGGCATGCTGATCATCGACGAACTGGGCCGTCAGCGCCTGGGCGCGCAAGAACTGCTGACGCGGCTGATGCAGCCGCTGGCACGGGGCAGCGACCAGCTGGGCCTGCCCGGCGGCGTGCAGATCAGCGTGCCGTTCGACAATGCCCTGGTGCTGGCCACGAATGTGTCGCCGGGCGAGCTGTTTGACGCCGCCTTGCTGCGCCGCATCGGCTACAAGGTGCAGGTGGGGCCGCTGGCCGAGAGCGCCTATCGCGCCCTGTTTCGCCAGCAATGCCGCCTGGCCGGCATGGCCATCGACGAACTGGCCCTGAACCACCTGCTGCAGCTGCATGGCGCGCAGGGACGGCCCTTGCTGGCCAGCTATCCTGGTGAATTGCTGGCGCGCATAGGCGACTTTGCCGGCTTTGCCGGCTGTGAAGCGCGCCTGACGGTGGCCGCCCTGGAGCAGGCCTGGAGCAGCCTGTTTGCCAGCTGCGACATGCCGGCCGCCAGCCTGTGCGAGCGTATCGCATGAAAAACCGGCGCGCCCTCTTGATGATGGGTCTGGCTGTGGTGCTGGGCCTGCTGGCCGTGTTGCTGGCCTCGCACTGGCTGCTGCGCCAGACGCCGGCCGGCAAGGGCAAGATCGTCGTGGCCGGCAGCGATGTCAACCTGGGCCAGCGCCTGACGCCCGAGATGCTGCGCCTGGCCGAGTGGCCAGCGGAAAGCTTGCCACAGGGCGCGCTGCAAGACCCGGCAAAACTGGCGGGACGGGTGCTGAAAACCAGCGTGCTGCGCGGCGAACCGCTGAGCGAAGCCAAGCTGGCGCCGGCCGGCACCCTGGGCGGCCTGTCAGCCCTGATCACGGAAGGGCGGCGTGCCATCACCGTGCGCGTCAACGACGTGATCGGCGTGGCCGGCTTTGCCTTGCCGGGCAACTATGTCGACATCATCGTGAGTACCCAGCAAGATGCCGGCGAGCGCGCGTTTCCGCAAAGCCGCAACATTTCCAAGATCGTGCTCGAACGCATCCTGGTGCTGGCCGTGGCGCAGGAAGTGGGGCGCGACGAGACCAAGCCGCGCGTGGTCAATGCGGTGACCCTGGAAGTGACGCCGGAACAGGCGGAAAACCTGGACCTGGCGCGCAGCGTGGGCAGCCTTTCGCTGGTGCTGCGCAATCAGGTCGACCCGCAACCGGGCGTGACGGCGGGCGCCACCAAGCTGACCCTGCTGGGTGGACCGCACGAAGCCGAGCCCGCTCCTGCCGCTGCCCCCGTGCTGGCCGTGGCACCGCGCCCGGTGCGCGTGGCGAAGGCGCTGGCGGAGCCGCCGCGCCAGTGCAGCGGCGTCATCGACGGGACGCGCCAGTCGCGCGAATGTTTTTAGCCAACCATGGACACGCTCATGAACCGCGCCCTGCTGACACTGTGCTGCCTGCTGTTGCCGCTTGCCGGTGCGGCGGCCGATCCTGGCCCGCGCTGCGGCGGCGAAGCGGCTACCCCCGGCAACTTGCAGCTGCAGGTGGGCAAGTCGAGCATGCTGCGCCTGCCTGAAGCCGTGCAACAGCGCAGCGTCGGCAATCCGGCTGTGCTGCAAGCCATGCTGGTGGCGCCCGATACCTTATATGTGGTGGGCGTCGACGTGGGCAGCACCAACATGATCATCCAGGGCAAGAGCGGCGTGTGCAGCGTGGTGAACGTCAGCGTCAGCATGGACCCGGCCGGCCTGCAAGCGACCCTGGCGGCCCTGATGCCGGAAGAAAAAGCCATCCGCGTGACAGCCGTGGCCGATACCCTGGTGCTGTCGGGCACGGTGCAGGATGCGGGCGCCGTGCTGCGCGCCGTCGATCTGGCGCACGCGTATGTGCGCCGCGCTACGCACCCGCTGGCGTTGCCCAAGCCCGCCGATGGCGCCGCCTTGCCGGTGGCTGCCACGGCGCCGGCCGGTGGTGCGGGTGGCGCGAACAGCCGCATCATCAATATGCTCGACGTCAGTGCGCCGCAGCAGGTGATGCTGGCCGTGCAGATCGCCGAAGTGTCGAAGTCGCTGCTGGAACGCCTGGAAGTGGGCGCCACCCTGCGCTTCGCGTCCGGCAGCTGGGCCACCACCTTGCTGTCGAATTTCCTCAGCGGCACGGCCAATAGCTTGCTCGACGTGCGCAAGTCGAATGGCCAGCAGCTGACCATCGAGGCGCAGAAACAGGATGGCCTGGTGCGCATCCTGGCCGAGCCGACGGTGATGGCGATCAGCGGGCAGGAAGGCAGTTTTTTGGCCGGCGGCAAGATCTTCATTCCCGTCGGCCAGGACAACAACAAGATCACGCTGGAAGAGCGCGAGTATGGCGTCGGCCTGCGTTTCACGCCCACCGTGCTGTCGGGCGGGCGCATCAATTTGAAGGTGGCGCCGGAAGTGTCGGAACTGTCGCGCGAGGGGGTGGGCATTTCCGCTGCCGGCGTCAGCGGCCGCTCGATCTTGCCCGTCATCACGACGCGGCGCGCTTCGACCACGGTACAGCTGTACGACGGCCAGAGCTACGCCATCGGCGGCTTGATCAAGAACAACCAGGTGAGCAACATCACGGGCGTGCCCTGGCTCAGCGAAGTGCCCATCCTTGGCGCGCTGTTTCGCAGCACGGATTTCCAGCATGACCGCACGGAATTGCTGTTCGTCATTACCGCGCACCTGGTGAAACCCTTGCCGGCGGACGCCGTGCTGCCGACGGCGCAGATGGCGCCCCCTTCACGCACGGACTTGATGTTGGGCGGCAAGATGGAAGGGACGCTGGCGCCGCCGCCCGTGTCGCCACTGCGCGCGGCCAACGGTTTCGAGCTGAAATGAGACGGGGAGAGATGCCATGCCGAACTCGCTTTTGATGTCGCTGCGGCGCCTGGCGGCGCTGCTGCTGGCGCTGCAGCTGGCCGCCTGCACACACGGCAGCACGCCGCAGCTGGACCGGCGCTTCGGCGACGCCGTGCGCCTGGCCATGGCGCAGCAGGTACGCGATCCGGCCAGCGCCGGCAATCGCACCCCGGCCGATGGCCTCGATGGCCCCAGCGCGCACGCCGTCATGCAGCGCTACCGCGCCTCGTTTGCCGAACCGAACGGCCAGGCGCCGCAGCCGGTGCAATTCATGCTGGGAGGCGGCAATGGCAAATAGACGCCAGCGCGGGGCGATGCTGATCGCCTTTTCCATCCTGCTCATCGTGGTGCTGGGCTTTATCGGCCTGGCACTGGACGTGGGGCAGGTCATCGGCCGCAAGACGGAATTGCAGAACCTGGCCGACAACGCGGCGCTGGCGGCAGCGGCGGAACTGGTGGGCACGCCCGAAGGGCTGACAAACGCCGTGACGAAGGCCAAGAGCAGTGCTGCCGACAAGAGCGCATGGCGGCGCCGCATGCAGGGTGCCATCCTGTCGGACGCCAGCATCCGTTTCGCCAGCACGCCCGATGCGCCTGCCACCGAGTGGCATGCGGCGGGCGCCGTGCCCGACGCCACCACGGCGCTGTTCGTACGCGTCGATACGCAGGCCAATGACCCATCGCTGGGGCAGGTGGCGACGGCGTTCCTGGGCGCCTGGTCGCCGGCGCTGCGTACGCTCGATACGGGCGCGCGCGCGGTGGCCTGGCGGTCCAGCTTGCACCTGACGCCGCTGGCTGTCTGCGCGCTGTCGGCCAGCGCGGCCAGCCCGCGTACGAATGCGGCGCTGCTGCCGGCCGTCGAGTTGCTGGAATATGGCTTTCGCCGCGGCGTGGCGTATAACCTGTTGAAGCTCAATCCGCATGGCCCGGCAGCCGAACATTTCGTGCTCAATCCGCTTGGACAGCCCGGCATACTGGGATCGTCGTTGCAGATCAGCGAGTCGAGCGTGCTGCCGTTTGTCTGCAGCGGCACGGTGCTGTACCCGCGCGTCGGCAGCGCCCAGGTGCACGTGCACCGGCCCTTTCCTGCTGCGCTGTGGCCGGCCTTCAACGCGCGCTTCAATCAGTACGCGGGCAGCGGCTGCCACCCTGTCACGGCGCCGCCCGACACGAATATCCGCGCCTTCCCGAATACGGCAGCGAGCTGGTGGATGATGAATGCGCCTGACGCGCCCAGCGCGCTCAGCACGGGCAATCCGCTGCTGTCCGTGGCGGACCTGGACTCACCTCCGATCCCGCCCGCGCTTGGCAGCTACGGCCCGCTGTGGTCGTTCTCCAGGGCGGCGAAGTACAGCGCCACGAAGCCCGCCGGCGGCTACCCGCCATTTGCCCCCGGCGACTGGGCCAAGCTGTATCCGGCGACGCCGGCGCCGCCGGTAGCGAAGTCCGGTTATCCGATCAGCGGCACGCCTTACCTGACGCTGGGATTCCAGACGGCGCCGACCGGCAACATGGGCGTGGCGCAGCGGCGCGCGCTCAATATCGCCTTGCTGGCGTGCCCCGTGCCAGCTGGCAGCGACGTGCTGGCGCAGGTGCTGGGCATCGGCCGTTTTTACATGACGGCGCCGGCCAGCAATGGCGTGCTGAGCGCCGAATTTGCCGGCACGGTGCCCGAAGGCGCGCTGGCCGGCCCGGCGGAGCTGCTGCAATGAAGCCGCCTTGCCGCGCATCAATCCGGCAGGATGGCCTGGCGGCCATCGAGCTGGCGCTGATCATGCTGTTCTTCATGGCTCTGCTGCCCGTCGTGCTGCTGTTTGGCCGCGCGTTCTTCGCCTATACCGCCTTGCAGAAAGGCGCACATGACGCGGCGCGCTACCTGGCTACCTTGCCGTTACCGCAGATGGCCAACGGCGATGCTATCGTGCAGCACAGCGCTTTTGCCCGGCAGCTGGTGCTCGATGCGATGGCGGAAACGGCGCCGCAGCTGCAAGCGCTCAGCGTCAGCCTCGATTGCATCTATGCCGACGATTTCTATAACTGCGGCAACTACCCGACGGCGCCGCTGCAGGTGCGTATCAAGGTGTCCGTGGACATGCCCGTCGATATCCTGCCCCAGCTGACGCGTGCATGGCTGCCGCAGATGGCGCCGATTCCGCTGCGTGCGAATGCGACATTGCGCTATGTCAACTAATCTGCATATCCGGCGGCGGCGGCGCCAGGGCGGCGTCTTCGCCGTCGAATTCGCCATGCTGGCGCTGCTGTTCTTTTTGTTTGTCTTTGCCATGATCGAAGTGGCGCGCGCCGTGTATGTCTGGAATATGGTGCACGAGATCACGCGCCGCGCCGCGCGCGCCGCCGCCGTGACCGATTTCAGCAACGCTGCCGCGCTGCAGGCCTTGCGGGAACACGCCGTGCTGCGCACCGGCCCCGGCGCCTTGCCCTTGGGCGGCGGTATCAGCGATGCGTATGTGCGCATCGACTATCTGTCGGAGAGCAGCGGCGGCGCCGCGCTGGCGGCAGTGCCGGTGACGGTGATGCCAGGCTGTCCGCAACGCAACCGCATCAATTGCCAGGACGATCCGCATGGCGCCAGCTGTATCCGCTTCGTGCGCGCGCGCCTGTGCGTGCCGGGCGATGGCGCGCGCTGCGAGCGCGTGCCATACCGGCCCGTCCTACCCCTGCTGGGGATGATGTTTCCCTCCGGCGCAGGAGCCGTGCGTTTGCCCAGCGGTAGCACCATGGCGGTGGCCGAGTCGCTGGGCTATCCGGACAACCCGAATTTCTGTCCCTGAATGCCGCCGGACGGTGGCAGCCGACTGTGTTGACCTGAAAGAAGCGAGGAAGTGCGATGAAAGCCTTGATGATTAGCCGCGACGCCAGCTTGCATGAAGAAATCGCCGCGCAAGGCGCGGCCCGCATGCCCGTGCTGCGTCTGCTGGAGCGGCGCAGCGGCCTGCGCGATGCCGTCGAGCGCATGCTGCCCGAAGCGCCCGAGCTGGTGATCGTCGACGCCAGCGGCATCGACGCCGAAGAGGCGGACTTGCTGGAGCGGCTGGCGCGCCAGTATCCGCTGGCCGTGCTGATGCTGCTCACGCGCGGCCAGCAGCAGGATGTGCTGATCCGCGCCATGCGCGCCGGCATGCGCGAGGTGCTGCAACTGCCGCTGGTGCACAAGGCCTTTCACGAGGCGATGGACCGGGTCGACATCCAGGCCGGCGTGACGCAGATGCGCGACGGCAAGGTGCTGGCCTTTATTTCGTGCAAGGGCGGCAGCGGCGCCACCTTCCTGTCGACGAACTTTTCCTACGCGCTGGCCAGCCTGGCCGGCTGCAAGGTGCTGCTGATTGATCTGCACGGCCAGTTCGGCGACGCCACTTTGTACGTGTCGGACCAGAAGCCGGCCATGACGCTGTCCGATATCTGCGCGCAGATCGCGCGCATGGATGGCGCCTTTCTCGCCTCGTGCCTGGTGCACGTGACGCCGAACTTCGGCGTGCTGGCGGCGGCCGATGATCCCGCGCACAAGGTCGACATGCAGCCCGAGCACATGGACCGCATCCTGGCCGTGGCGCGCCAGCACTACGACTACATCGTGCTCGACGTGGGGCGCCAGATCGATGCGCTGTCGCTGCGCGCGCTCGACAACGCCGACGCCATCTATCCGGTGCTGCAGCTGGCCCTGCCCGACATCCGCGACGGGCGCCGTCTGCTCGACATCTTCCGCTCGCTCGGCTATCCGGGCGAGCGCCTGCGCCTGATCGTCAACCGCTATGAAAAGGGCGGGCGCCTGCGCCTGGCGGACCTGGAGCAGGCGCTGGGCGCCGAAGTGGTGCACACGGTGCCCAACGATTACATCGCCGCCACGGACTCCGTCAACCAGGGCATCCCGCTGCTGCAGCTGTCGCGCACCAGCGCCGTGGCGCGCAGCCTGGCCGAGCTGGTGGAGCTGGTGACGGCGCGCCGCGTGACGGAAAGCCGCGGCCTGTTCGACCGCCTGTTCAGCCGCAGCGAGGCCTAGGACCGGAGAGATGTCAAGGCTCCCGCCGGGGGCCATCATGGGAGCCGAGATGACTTTACGCGAACGCCTGGCGGCAAATGAAACGGTGCGCCCCGCCAGCAATGGACAGGGCGCGCTGGCGCTGCACGCCTACCAGGAACTGAAAAAGACCATGCACCAGACGATACTCGACCGTATCGACCTGGAGCGCCTGAAACGCCTGACGGCGGAGCAGTTCAAGCACGAACTGGCGCTGCTGGTGCAGCGCGTCATCGAGGAAGAGCGCATCGTGCTGAACCAGCATGAGCGGCATAGCCTGGTGCTCGACATTCAGCACGAGATGCTGGGCTTTGGCCCGCTCGAGCCCTTGCTGGCCGACGCCAGCGTGTCCGACATCCTCGTCAATACCTGCGACAAGGTGTATGTCGAGCGGGGCGGGCGGCTGCAGCTGACGGACGTGACGTTCCACGACAATGCACACCTGATGAAGATCATCGAAAAGATCGTCTCGCGCGTGGGACGGCGCGTCGATGAATCGAGCCCGATGGTCGATGCGCGCCTGCCCGACGGTTCGCGCGTGAATGCCATCATCCCGCCGCTGGCCGTCGATGGCCCGATATTGTCGATCCGGCGCTTTGCCGTGCAGCCCCTGACCATAGCCAACCTGCTCGACTACAAGAGCCTGACGCCGCCCATGGTGCAGGTGCTGCAGGCGCTGGGCCAGGCCAAGGTCAACATCCTGATCTCGGGCGGCACCGGCAGCGGCAAGACGACCTTGCTCAACGTGCTGTCCGGCTTCATTCCCGGCAGCGAGCGCATCGTCACCATCGAGGATGCGGCCGAACTGGCACTGCGCCAGCCGCACGTGGTGCGCCTGGAAACGCGTCCGCCGAATATCGAGGGCAAGGGCGAAGTGAGCCAGCGCGCGCTGGTGCGCAATGCACTGCGCATGCGCCCCGACCGCATCATCCTGGGCGAGGTGCGCGGCGCCGAGGCGCTCGACATGCTGCAGGCGATGAACACGGGCCATGAGGGTTCGCTGGCGACCATTCACTCGAACACGGCGCGCGATGCGCTGGCGCGGCTGGAAAACATGGTCGGCATGGCCAGCGTGAACCTGACGCCGCGCGCCACGCGCCAGCAGATCTGTTCGGCCGTGACGGTGGTCATGCAAGTGTCGCGCCTGACGGACGGTGCGCGCAAGCTGGTCAGCTTGCAGGAGGTGACGGGCATGGAAGGCGACATCATCGCCATGCATGAAATCTTCCGCTTCGAGCAGACGGGCGTGGATGCCGAGGGCAAGGTGCAGGGCCACTTCTGCGCGACGGGCGTGCGGCCCCGCTTCACGGAGCGCCTGCGCATGTTCGGCGCACCCGTGCCAGACAGCGTGTTCGACCCGGATCGCATCTACGAATAGGAGGCAGCATGGACCTGGTGTTCTACGGCTTTGCCGTACTGCTGTTTGCCGCCTGCATCCTGATGGTGGAAGGCGCCTGGCTGTGGTGGTCGGGCACGCATGGCAGCGCGGCGCGGCGCATCAACCGGCGCTTGCGGCTGATGGCGGCGCGCGGCGAGGCCGGTGGGGAGCGGATCTCCATCCTCAAGCAGCGCCGCTATGCGCGTGCGCCCGGCCTGGAGCGCCTGCTGCGTCGCGCACCGCAGGCGGCGCAGCTCGACCACCTGCTGCTGCAATCGGGCTTGTCCTGGTCGGTGGCGCAATTCATCGGCGTCACGGGTGCCCTGTTGCTGGCGGCCTTGCTGCTACTGGCGGCCTGGCCCATGCCTTTTCCCGGCGCCTTGCTGCTGCTGGCCAGCGCCGTGAGCGGACCGTGCCTGTTGGTGCTGCGCGCGCGTGCGGCGCGGCTGAAAAAGATCGAGGCGCAATTGCCGGAAGCGGCTGATTTCCTGGCCCGCGCGCTGCGCGCCGGGCACTCGTTTTCGAATGTGCTGCAAATGGTGGGCGATGAATTGAGCGAGCCGATCAGCGGCGAATTCAAGATGGCGCATGAAGAAATCAATTACGGCGTGCCGATGAACGAGGCGCTGCAAAACCTGGCCGCGCGCATTCCGCTGACGGACTTGCGCTACCTCGTCATCGCCGTGCTGGTGCAGCGCGAATCGGGGGGGAATCTGGCCGAAGTGCTGGTCAGCATCGCGCGCATCATCCGCGCCCGTTTGAAACTGCTGGGGCAGGTGCGCGTGCTGTCGGCCGAGGGGCGCATGTCGGCCTGGGTGCTGGGACTGATGCCGGTGGTGATGATCGGCGTCATGGCGCTGGTCAACCCACAATACATCCGCCTGCTGTGGACCGATCCCAGCGGCATCAAGTTGCTGTGGTACGCGGCCGGCATGGTGGCGCTGGGCGTGGTCTGGATGCGCAATGTGATCCGTATCCGCATATAAAACAGGGGGTGGCATGAGCGCTTCGCAACTGCTGTTTCTCGTGATTGTCTTCGTCGTGGTGGTGGCGCTGGCCCTGCTGGCGTGGCTGATCTTCTTTCCCGGCGCCTTGCGCCAGCGCCTGTTCGGCGCCACGGCGCCAGCGGCCAGCGATGCGGTGGCCGGCTCTGGCTGGGTGGAGCGCGTGGCGCGCGTGGCGCAGCCGTTCAGCAAGCTGTCGCTGCCGGAAGAGGGCTGGGAGCGCTCGCCGCTGCGCACGCGCTTCATGAATGCGGGCTGGCGGCAAGCAAGCGCGCCCGCCCTGTACTTTGCGGCGAAAACCTTGCTGGCCCTGCTGTTTCCCACCGTGCTGGGGCTGTACGCGGCCAGCGCCATGGCGGCGCAGCTGCGCAGCGTGCTGCTGTTGCTGCTGTGCGTCAGCGCCACCATCGGCTATTACTTGCCGAACCTGGTACTGGCCAGCACGGCCAAGCGGCGCCAGCGCGACATCTTTGAAAATATCCCCGATGCGCTCGACTTGCTGACCGTGTGCGTGGAAGCGGGCCTGAGCCTGGAGCGCGCGCTGGTGAAGGTGTCAGGCGAAATCCACATCAAAAGCATGGTGCTGGCGCAGGAATTGCAACTGGTACTGATGGAAATGCGCGCCGGCTTTTCCAAGGAAAAGGCGCTGCGCAACCTGGCCCTGCGCAGCGGCGTGGAAGATGTCGACACCCTCGTCGCCATGCTGATCCAATCGGAACGCTTCGGCACCAGCATGGGCGATTCACTGCGCGTGCATTCGGAAAACCTGCGCGGCAAGCGCAGCCTGCTGGCCGAGGAGGCGGCGGCGAAGATCGCCCTGAAACTGCTGTTCCCGCTGATATTTTGCGTCTTTCCCACCCTCATGCTGGTGCTCATGGGGCCGGCCGTGATCGAAGTCTATCGCGTGCTTGTGCCGGCCATGGCCAGCCGCTGAAAGGAGTCACCATGCGCTTGACGCTCTCCCGCCTGGCCGCCGCCTGTGCCTGCCTTGGCCTGGCCGCCTGTACCACGCAACTGGCCCATGCACCGGTGCCGGCGTGGCCTGACGCCGATGCCGCCTATGTAGCGGGGCGCCAGCATTTCGAGCGGGGCGACTTGCCCGCCGCGCAAGCGGCCTATGAGCAAGCGCTGCGCCTTGCGCCACGCCACGTGAATGCGCGCAACGGTCTGGCCGTGCTGCATGCGCAGCGGGGCGAACACGCCACCGCCATTGCCCAGTGGCAGGTGCTGACGCAGGAAGCGGGTATGGCGCGGCCGCAGCAGGCCTATCTGTTCAGCAATCTCGGCCATGCCTATTCTCTGAGCGGACGCGATGCGCAAGCGTTGCCCGCGCTGGAACAGGCGTGTTTGCTCGATCCGCTCAATGCGCTGGCTTGGCAGCACCTGGCGCAGGTGCTCGAACGGCTGGGGCAACACGAGCGTGCCGCCCTCATGCAGCGCCAGGCGGCCAGCTTGCGGGAACACGACCTACGGCGCGACATGGCGGTCTTGCGCGGCGCGGCGGCGCCGAAGGTTGTGCCTGTACCCGCGCCGCTGCCGGAGGCGCCCGCCATGGCGCGCGTGGAGATCACGCAGAGCGATGGCATGGCCCAGCTGCAGCGCGTGCCGGCGGCGGTGCGCAGCGTACCCTCCGCAGTGCCCGAGCGGCCCACGCCGGCGGTGCCCGCGCCGCAGCCGCGCCTGGAAATTGTGAATGGCAACGGCGTGCCGGGCATGGCCGCCGCGCTGGCGCGCAGCCTGGCTGGCGCTCCTGTGCAGGTGGTGCGCCTGGCCAATGAAACCAGCTTCCAGGTGGCGCGCACGCGCGTCGAATACCGGCCCGCGCAAGAGCAGGCGGCGCGCCAGCTGGCCCGCCAGCTTGGACCGCAGGTGCAGACCCAGGCCGCCGACTGCCCGGCCAGCGAGCTGCGCCTGGTACTCGGGCGCGACCTGAGTGACCCCGCCATGCTGCATCGCTACTATCTGCAGCAGTTGCAACTGGCGCGACAGGCACTGGCACGGCTGGGGTAAAACGCCTCTGCCGGTATCTATTGCGGCTGGCGGCGGCGCGTGAACGCCAGGGCGGCCAGCCCCAGGCCCAGCAGGAACAGGCTGCCCGGTTCCGGCACGGCCAGGGGATCGATGACGACGATGTCGGTGCGCGTGGACTTGGCAAAGTTCAAGGTATAGCTGCCGGCGGGCAGGGCGAAACTCGAGGTCAGGGAAAACAGCGCAAAGCCATTCGTGAAGGCGCGCCCGGTAGCGGGGTCATTCGTGCCGGCCGTCAAGTTCAGGCTGAACGGGTCGAGGCTGCCGGCGCCATGGTTGCCGTTGATATCGCTGCCATTGTTCGGGTTGCCGTCGGGGGCGAACTGGAAGATCACGCCATCGGCATTCGCGTTCGACAGGCAGCCGACGGGGCTGGCGCTGTTGCAGGAGATATTGAAGATATCCATGATCGACACGTTCGACTTGTCGCCCATGGTCGTCACGCTGGTGCGCAAGTCGCGCCGTCCCATGAAGCTGAAGGTGATGAAGCCGGCGCTCGACAGGGTCAGGTTGACGGAGCCGGTGAGCGTGTCGCCGGCCATGGCCGTGGCGGCGCCAACCGTGTTGCGCTGTGCTTCCGCCACGGCTTGCACGCTGGCGCCGCCATTGAGCATATTGCCGAAGGCGTGCGCATCGCCGCGCGCAAATTCCAGGGTGGAACTGGGGCTGGGTGCGTAGTGGTTTTGCGGCAAGCCGCTGCAGCCGCCCCCGAACACACTTGCAGCACGTCGGCGTTGGCGGCCGGCCCCGTATTGACGGCGCGCGGATTGACGGCCACGCCACCTTCGAAGAAGGCGCTGTCGCTGGCATTGCGGTTGGCGCCGGCCAGCGACAGCGCGCCAGCGCTGGTGGTGATGCGGAAATTGTTCAACTCATTGACGGCCAGGCCGTAGGCGCCGGCCTGCGCCTGACCGCTGGCCAGCAGGCTTGCCGCCGCCAGTGCGCCCAGCCAGCCCAGGGTCTTGCTTCGTGTGTGATCGACGTTCATCGCAGCCTCTTATCGTGGTCAGTGTCGGAAAATCCGGGGGACAAAGAATCCAGAATGACTTGCCTGGATTCATCTCGTAGACACAGATAAGCAGCTTGCGTGCCACACAAAAAAAGTAAATTGAATCAATTACTTGCGCAAAGCAGACTGAGCTGGATAGGGCGAAGTGTAAGAAAGGCCGACGCCGCTTGACGGGTAGCGTTGGCAAGCCTCAGGTGCCACGGTGATAGCCCAGGTGGCCACCCGAATTGCTTGCACAACCGCAACCGATGCGCGCCACTTCCTCGCCTTCCGTCAATTTCCAGTTGGTAATGGTCGTGTGCTGCCAGTCGATGTCACTTTTCTTGACAGGTTTTACCGTCAGTGTGCGTTCTTCCACATCCGTGTATTCCATCAGCTCCTCGTCGTCGGCGATGTCGAGGGCGGTGGATGAGGGAAATGCCGAAGCGGTCGAGTGCGCCATAGCGCTGCAGCACATCGCGCAGTTCGCGGAAGCAGGCCAGATCCGCGGGCAGCAGCGGGTCGACGGCGGAAATATCGGCAACGGGTTGCCATTGCATGGCGTGGATGTTCAGGCTGTGCACGATAGGCTCCTGTGCCCCGTGATGAGTGGCCCAGGCTGCCGGAGGGGCGCCGGCACGCCTGGCGAAATACCCATCGTGGCCGCAAAGCTGGTGCGGCGCTTGCGCCAGATCAAAGGTGCGGCACATCGCATCTCGTCCAACATTGCCCGGTAAAATAGGCCATGGCAAACAAAACTCCCACCTTCCCCGGCGCACGCACGGGCCGCGGCCAGGTCCTGGCCGTGCTGCTGTCGAACCGCGACCAGTCCGGCGCCGAACCGCTGCAAGGCCGCGTCTCCCTGGCCGCCATCGTCAAGGCATTGAAACGCAAATACCACTGGCCCATCGAGACGCACAGCTTTCCCGCGAATACGCAGGATGGCCGCGCCAGCTGGGCAACCGTCTACAGCTTGTCGGAAAAGGTGATTGAGACCGCGCTGGATAACGGCGGCCGGGAGTGGCTGGAGAGCCGGGCAGTGGTCGGGCGGCGGTGAACGCGCCGCCTTGCCCTATTCGAGTCGGAAGCCGACCTTCAGCGTGACCTGGAAGTGCGCCACCTTGCCGTCGACGATATGGCCGCGCGACTCGGTCACTTCATACCAGTCCATATGCTTGACCGTCAGCGCCGCTTTGGCAATGGCATCGCGTATCGCCTGATCGCTGCTCTCGGTCGATGTGCCGACCAGTTCGATCAGCTTGTAAGTGTGTGCGGACATGATGTTTCCCTAGGTAGGCAAGCCAGACATCGGGAGTCTGCTTTGCGCAAGCACGTGCTCATCTTGCGCCTAAATGTGCTGGACGTCATTGCGCGGTGCAGCAATGCACCACGCAAGCCAAGCGGGACGAGCTATCGTTCATCAAATATCGACGTAGCGAGGCAGCAAGTCCTGATCGACCAGGCGAATTTCAATGGCATTGGCGATCTTGACATGCTCGGGGTTCTCATCATTGAAAGGCTCGTCGGTGACGCTGACGATGATGGTGCCGATCTGCTTGTCTTTGCCTTGCTCGCCCGTCGCCATGACGGGTACCAAGGCGCGGGCTTCTGGCACTTGCTGGGTCGTCAGTACACGCGGCAGGTACAACATCCAGCCAACACCTGGACGATCCTTGAAGACTTGTTTTTCAAAATAATCGTTACGTGCAACTGTGATCAATACCGGCCGCAGGGACCCCGCAATAATGGATAGCAGCTCTTTCACTCCATCAATGCCGAGCCGTCTCGCGCCTTGACCGTGATCGCTGATCCTAAAAGTCCGGGCGGGCCAGTCACCGTCGCTGAATCCAAGCGCCATGGTCGCGCCCTCACCGTCTCCGAGCTCGCCATTCCAAGCGCTGAGAAATCGGGATGTCTCACCCTTGAACTCGGCCTCGAGTACGGCTTCGGCCGCAGTGGTGAGTTCTCCCGACGCGTCGAAAACCGGATACAGAAACGACTCTGCTTCTGTTTCCTGCGACAGAAACCAATTCTTTCCAAACGCCTCAGTTTTTTGCAAGAAGCGGACAATCGTGGCGATTTTTTGGACGGTAGGTCGGAACGCAATGGATGTGTTAGCTGCATCGCGTTTGAACAAAGAGTTTATTATCATAATGTCATTGTATGTGATAAGTGACAATTCCCCTTCGCCAGCAAGCGCCCATAGTGCCAAATGCGCTGGACGTCATTGCGCGGTGCAGCAATGCGTCGCGCAAGCCAAGCGGGACGAGCTATCGTTCATCAAATATCGACGTAGCGAGGCAGCAAGTCCTGATCGACCAAGCGAATTTCAATGGCATTGGCGATCTTGACATGCTCGGGGTTCTCATCATTGAAAGGCTCGTCGGTGACGCTGACGATGATGGTGCCGATCTGCTTGTCTTGACCTTGCTCATCCATCGCCATCACTGGCACTAAAGCGCGTGCCTCGGGCACCTGGTGGAGCGTGAGTATGCGCGGCACGTACAACATCCAGCCAACACCTGGACGATCCTTGAAGACTTGTTTTTTAAAATACTGATTACGTGCAACCGTCATAAAGACCGGCCGCAGAGAACCCGCAATAATGGACAGTAGCTCTTTCACGCCATCAATGCCGAGCCGTCTCGCGCCTTGACCGTGATCGCTGATCCTAAAAGTCCGGGCGGGCCAGTCACCGTCGCTGAACCCAAGCGCCATACTCGCGCCCTCACCGTCTCCGAGCTCGCCATTCCAGGCGCTGAGAAATCGGGATGTCTCACCCTTGAACTCGGCCTCGAGTACGGCTTCGGCCGCAGTGGTGAGTTCTCCCGACGCGTCGAAAACCGGATACAGAAACGACTCTGCTTCTGTTTCCTGCGACAGAAACCAATTCTTTCCAAACGCCTCAGTTTTTTGCAAGAAGCGGACAATCGTCGCGATTTCCTGGACGTTGGGTCGGAAAGCGACGGAGGTGCGCGTTGCATCTCGCTTATAAGAAACATTGATTATTGTCATATTTTCATGGAACGTAGTAGGTGGTAATCCCCAACGCAGCTAATTTGGGCTCCATATATTCGTAAGCGAGTGGCGTTTGGAAGTACCACTTCAGCGAGGCTGGCGGGTTAGGCATGACAATCTTTGACTGATCCGTGGCCTGCTTTAATTCCATCCTCAGGAAAATATTTTCTTGAAAATCGTATCTGAATTCGCCGTTTTCCTTGAAAAATTGATCATAATCCGCTTTTGCTTCCTGCAACAAGCACAAGCGGGATTGAAAACCGTCAAAGTCCTTCCCTTCAAACACCCATTCCATGCCAATCAGAAAACCAGTGATACGGGCTTGATAATCGCGCGCGGCGGGCGACATGCTGTGTTTAACAGCCATAAGCGTACCCTTGTCTGGCGGGCAACGGCATCTTTCCTTCGCTTCGCTTCGCGTCTCGGCACGCGCAATGGGCGTGACGCGGGCGTCTTTTGCCTCTTCTGCCTCTTTTTTGCGTTTGCGCAATGCATCGTCCGTGAGCACGGCTCCTGCGGCGGCGACACCCAAGGCTAACAAAATTTTCTCCACGACTGCTGGTATAACTAATATCGGTAGCGCGGGCATTATTGCTCCCCTTCCAGTTTTTTATCCATCACCGCGATCACTTCGTCGAACCGCTGTTCCGGCGTGGCGCCGGGCTTGCGCAGGTAGGCATCAACCAGCGGGTCGTCATGAATCCCAGGCGCGTCGGCCGCCAGATACATCAGATGTACGATATGTGGCGTGGACCTGAAACCGATGCGAATGGCGTAGGTATACGCAGCCAGCATGCGCGCAATCACGGCCGCCCGGCCTGGCTGACTTGCCATGTCGGCCCGCTTGGCCAAGAATTGGTCCGCTACTGCGATGACGAAATCTGTCGTGTCGCCCGTCTGCACTGCACGCCATTGCTCCTCGCTAAACGTCAGCATTGCGCCTCCCTATGATTGCGCGCTTGGCGTCGAGCAGCAAGTGCCATTCATGAATATGGCCAAACATCGCCTCCCGCTGCGTCGGGTCGAGTATTTGCGCCAGCTTCACCAGCACGCGCGGATCCCAAAAGCGAAGTAGCGCTGTGCGGCCATCCGGCAGCCGTGTTTCCAAGTGTAGTTGCAGCAACTGCGCCAGGCCGCCAAGGTCCTGTACGGCGAACAGCCAGGTAACGGAAGGTGTTTCTTGTTCCAGTGCAGCCAGATTCTCAACAAAGGAAGGCGCCGATCTTGCCACGTCGACCAACCACGGGCCAGCATGCGCAAGCGCAGCATCGGGTGTGCCGGTGAACAGCGGGTAACAGCTCGTATTCTGTATCAGGCGTGCTTGGCGGTGTGTCTCATATTGAACACCGTCGACCAATGCGTACAGGCACAGCGCCGGGTGATGTGCCTGAAGTTGATTCAGGCGTTCTGCGACGTCGATCAATGTTGTCACTCCCGGATGACGGTGGTTGCGCCGGCGGCGGCGGCGGAGAGCAAGCATTCGAGGCAAATGCCGGAGTCGGTATTTGCGGCGATCTTGCCTGCAGCTTCCATCACGTCATTGTCGTCGACATCGGCCGGCTCGCCCACGCTGGACTGGTCCAGCCAGATCGTCGTGATCTGTCCTGATATGAGCCTGGCGCCGCAGGCCGTCGTGTCGAGGTGTCTGGCATAACCCCTGCCTGATCCGTCGACCAGGTCGTCGGCGGCGGAGTTGATCGGGAATGTCCCCTTGCATTTCGGGCATACGGTCATGTCGCCCAACCTGGCCACATACTTGCCGTTGATATCGACTGTCATGTCGGCGCTGATCACGGTACCGCCATGATTGGTCTTGTCGCCAAGTACGATGAGTGGACGGGCCATTTGATCCTTCTGTGAATTGGAAAGCCACAGGGTTGGTTGCTAAATTATAACATATTGATATTTAAGAAAGAATGTCTTTTTTAAAATGAACAGGGCGTGTGTCGCGATCATTGCGCAGTCATGCCGAACACGTATAGCTGGCGTTTCGATGTGATTGGGCTGCAGGTACGGCGGGCCCAGCGGTGAGATGGCACCCAGAAAGCAAAAAGCCCAATCCTGAGGATTGGGCTAAGTGCTTGAATTTATTGGTGCCGACTGCCGGTTTCGAACTGGCCACCTGATGATTACAAATCAACTGCTCTACCAAATGAGCTAAGTCGGCAAAAACTGTGCGTTGCGAATTATACGCTATTTAATGCGTGTCAGGGTCGGGCGGCCGCCTTTTTTTGGTGGCTCGTCGTCGCCGGGCGTGGCGTTGTCGCGTTGTTCGGGGGAACTGGTCGGCACGGACGACAGGGTCGGGGCGCTGGAGACCGGGGCCAGCGCTGGCGGCGGCAGGTCGGCTGAGGCCGGGCTGTCCGTTGGTTGCGCGTCGGGGTCATCGTTGCCCAGCACGGGCTCGAAGGCCATGCCCTGGCCGTTTTCGTTGGCGTAGATGGCCATCACGTTGTCGACCGGTACGTAGATTTCGCGCGAGACGCCGCCAAAGCGGGCGTGAAAGCGGACGGCGTCGTTGTCCATCTTCAGGCCGCTGGTGGCGCCGAAGCTGATGTTGAGCACGATTTCGCCCTTTTTCACGTATTCCATCGGTACCGTGGTGCGCGAATCGACTTTGACCGCGAGATAAGGCGTGTAGCCGCTGTCGGTGCACCATTCGTAGATGGCGCGCAGCATATAAGGTTTGGTTGAGATTTCAGACATGGTAGACACTGTGAGGCGGGAGCGCCCCCATCAAGCATGAGGCGGGCGCACCGGTAGTTCAAAAGACACAGATACCCCGGCAAGCGTGGCTTGCCGGGAATATCTTAACGACGCATCACTTTCTCGGAAGGCGTCAGCGCTTCGATATAGGCTGGACGCGAGAAGATGCGTTCGGCGTATTTCATCAGCGGTGCGGCCGTCTTCGACAGTTCGATGCCGTAGTGGTCCAGGCGCCACAGCAGCGGCGCGACAGCCACGTCGAGCATCGAGAATTCGTCGCCCAGCATGTACTTGTTTTTCAGGAACAGCGGCGCCAGGGTCGTCAGGCGGTCGCGGATTTCCGCGCGTGCCTTGTCGTGGGCCTTGTCGTTGCTCTTGGCGCGTTCGCTTTCCAGCACGTGCACGTGCACGAACAGTTCTTTTTCGAAATTGAACAGCATCAGGCGCGCGCGGGCACGCATCAGCGGATCGGCCGGCATCAGTTGCGGATGCGGGAAACGCTCATCGATGTACTCGTTGATGATGTTCGATTCATACAGGATCAGTTCGCGCTCGACCAGGATAGGCACCTGGCCATACGGGTTCATGGTCGAAATATCTTCCGGCTTGTTGAACAGGTCGACGTCGCGCACTTCGAAGTCCATGCCTTTTTCAAACAGGACCAGGCGGCAGCGTTGCGAAAATGGGCAGGTTGTACCCGAATAGAGAACCATCATTTTTTATAGTTCCTTAGAAACAAAGGGGGTGAAGCCGCGAACGGCTCACCCCAGGTCGCTTGTCCACTCATGCGGACAATGCAGAAACAGGCATAAACCGGCCTATGGCCGGCGCCTCACTTATTTGACTTCCTTCCAGAACGACGCGTTAAGGCGCCATGCCAGCAGAGCAAATACCGACAGGAACAGCAGCACCCACACGCCCAGGCGTTTGCGTGTTTGCTGTGCCGGTTCGGCCATCCACTCCATGTAGCCGACCAGGTCGGCTACCGCATTGTCATACTCGATCTTGTTCAACGTGCCGGGCTTGACCTGCTCGAAGCCGGCAAATTTGTGGATCTTCTTGCTGGGCTCGTGGGGATCCGTCTCTTCCACGAACTTGGCAGTCTGGACACCTTGCAATTCCCACAATACATGCGGCATGGCAACATTCGGCAAGACCATGTTGTTCCAGCCGGTCGGCCGAGTGTCGTCTTTATAGAACGTACGCAGGTAAGTATACAGGTAGTCGCCGCCAGTGCCAGCGGAAGATGATTTCGCGCGCGAAATTACCGACAAATCCGGCGGTACGACGCCAAAGAAGGCCTTGGCGTCCTGCGGTGCCAGGCTAGTCGTCATCAAGTCGCCGACTTTATCACCGGAGAACAACAGATTCTGCTTGATCTGGTCTTCCGTCAAGCCCAGGTCGCGCAGGCGGTTGTAGCGCATCGACACGGCGGCGTGGCAATTCAGGCAATAATTGACGAACAATTTGGCGCCATGCTGCAGCGCTGCCATGTTGGTCTGGCGGTCAGGAGCCTTGTCCAGCGGAAAGCCGCCTTCGTTGGCGAGAGCCATGGCGGGCACGAAGGCCAGGATGGCGAGCAGTTTTTTTGCAATCTTCATATGATGTATGTCCTTTGAGCGTGGCGTGAGAGCGGCTTAGTGCGGGTGAAACGTCACACGCGACGGCACGGTCTTGAACTTGCCCATTGCACTCCACCACGGCATCAGCAGGAAGAAGCTGAAGTAAATCAGTGTGCACACTTGCGACACGATGGTTTTCGTATCCGTTGGCGCCTGGGTGCCGAGGTAGCCCAGGATCAGGAACGACAGGCCGAAGATGGTGTACACATATTTGTGCCAGCTCGGACGGTAGCGGATCGATTTCACGGGCGAATGGTCGAGCCATGGCAGGAAGGCCAGGATCACGACGGAACCGCCAAAGAACACCACGCCCCAGAATTTCGCATCGAGCACCTGCGGCAGCATGCCGACGATGGCGACGATGGCGATGCCGGCGATGATAGATTTGACGGTCGTCGACAGGCGCGACTTGAGCCAGATGAACACCACATAGGCCGCCACGACACCCATCAGCACGTACATGAAGTCGGCCGTGGTGGCACGCAGCACCGAGTAGAACGGCGTGAAGTACCAGGTTGGCGCGATGTGCAGCGGGGTTTTCAGCGAATCGCCGGGCAGGAAGTTGTTGTATTCCAGGAAATAGCCACCCATTTCCGGCGCGAAGAACACGACGGCGCTGAAAATGACGAGGAAGATCGAGACGCCGAACAGGTCATGCACGGTGTAGTACGGATGCGATGGAATCGAATCGACCGGGTGGCCATCGGCGCCCAGGTTTTCCTTCACTTCGATGCCGTCCGGATTGCTCGAACCGACTTCATGCAGGGCGATCAAGTGCGCTGCAACCAAGCCCAGCAGTACCAGCGGGATGGCGATCACGTGGAAGGCGAAGAAGCGGTTCAGGGTCGCGTCGGACACAACGTAGTCGCCGCGGATCCACAACGACAGGTCAGGGCCGATGAACGGAATGGCGCCAAACAGGTTGACGATCACTTGGGCGCCCCAGTACGACATCTGGCCCCATGGCAGCAGGTAGCCGAAGAATGCTTCGGCCATCAGGCACAGGAAGATGGCGAAACCGAACAGCCAGATCAGTTCGCGTGGCTTGCGGTACGAGCCGTACAGCAGGGCGCGCGTCATGTGCAGGTAGACGATGATGAAGAAGGCCGAGGCGCCCGTCGAGTGCATGTAGCGCACCAGCCAGCCCCACGGTACTTCGCGCATGATGTACTCGACGGAATTGAAGGCCAGGGCCGCATCCGGTTTGTAGTGCATGGTCAGGAAGATGCCGGTGACGATCTGCAAGACCAGCACCAGCATGGCCAGCGAGCCGAAGATGTACCAGAAATTGAAGTTTTTCGGGGCGTAGTATTTGCCCCATTGGTCGTTCCACAGCTTGGTCAGGGGAAAGCGGTCATCGACCCAGCCCAGCGCTTTTTCGGCGACGGGAGCGTCTGCCGGGAATTTCGTTTCTTTAAAAGCTGCCATGATCAAGCCTCGCCTTTCTCGTCTTTACCTATCAGCAATTTGGTGTCGCTCAGGTACATATGGCGCGGCACTTGCAGGTTGTCCGGCGCCGGCTTGTTCTTGAACACGCGGCCTGCCATGTCGAAGGTGGAGCCGTGGCAAGGGCACAGGAAGCCGCCTTCCCAGTCATCGGGCAGCGACGGTTGCGGGCCGGGGGTAAATTTCGAGGAAGGGGAGCAGCCCAGGTGGGTGCAGATGCCGACGGCGACGAGAATTTCAGGCTTGATCGAGCGCGCCTCGTTCATGCAATACGGTGGCGTAAATTCGTCGGGGTTGCGTTGGGACTTGGCATCGGCGACCTTGCCATCGGTTTGTTTGAGCGACGCGATCATTTCCGGCGTGCGTTTCAGAATCCAGACCGGCTTGCCGCGCCATTCGACAGTGCGCATTTCGCCGGGTTGCAAGGTGGTGATGTCTACTTCGACCGGCGCGCCAGCCGCTTTCGCGCGCTCCGACGGCTGGAAGGTGCTTACCAAGGCTCCCGCGGTTGCCAATCCAACTACACTGCCCGCCGCGCACGTGGCGACGAGCAAGCCGCGACGGCCTGAATCGACCTGCTTTTCGTTACTCATGCAAACCCCAATCAGTCAAAATGCGAATCTTTATTATGAGTGGCAGCCGCGAAAAACCCGTCGCCGAAGCTCTTTCCCACTGATTGCCGCAACCCGCGTCTTTGCGCGGTAAAGTGGCAACATCCCTGCGGAACTTCGGCCAATGGCGCAGCCCATGCCAGTTTCTTGTTGATTATCCGGAAGTGAAAAATCCACTTCTGGCAACCGCAAATTATAAGTGAAGCAAACAACGAATAGAACAAAAACGTTGCTTGTACCATAATTTATATACTTTTGCAGGAGGTGGCTAGTTCTTTCGAACTAGATGCGCCCGGCTGTGCACGAATTGGTCTCGCCGACAACCACAAGTTGGTGGCACTGGGAATCAATAGTATGATCGGCATGTTTTTATATCTATCCGAAGGAGAAATTCATGGCAATGATGAAAGAATTTAAAGAATTTGCAATGAAAGGCAACGTTGTCGATCTGGCAGTCGGTGTCATCATCGGCGGCGCCTTCGGCAAGATTGTCGATTCCCTGGTGCAAGACGTGATCATGCCGCCCATCGGCCGCATTTTCGGCGGCCTCGATTTCGCCAATTACTACCTGCCCCTGAACGGCCAAGCCACGACGATGACCCTGGTGGAAGCGAAAAAGGCGGGCGCCGTGCTGGCCTACGGTAACTTTCTGACCATTTTGCTCAACTTTGTCATTCTTGCCTTCATCATCTTCCAGATGGTGCGCTTGATGAACAAGGCCCGCCGCAGCGAACCGGTCGCGCCGGCACCGGCACCGGCCACGCCGGAAGACATCGTGCTGCTGCGTGAAATCCGCGATTCCCTGCAGCAGAACGCACGCAACAGCAACAATCTGGCAAAATAAGTCGTTCCGGCACCGGCCGGCTGACCTGGGCTGAGAACTATGCGACGATTCTGGTTATTGTTTGCGCAAACCGTGACGATCGCGTTGGCGCTGTACTTTGTGTATGGCGCGCTGCGCCCGGCCAGCCGGGTACAGCAACTGGGCTCTCCCGCCAAGCCGGTGCCTGTGGTGGAAACGGCGTCGAGCAGTCTGGCGCCCGGTTCCTACCGCGACGCGGCGGCGCGCGCCATGCCCGCCGTCGTCAACATCCTCACCCTGCAAGTGCCCAAGCGCGGCGCCCATCCGCTGGCGCGCGATCCCTTTTTCAAACGTTTCTTCGGCGAGCGCGACCCGGACGCTGAGGATGGCGAGGACTTGAAAAACAGCCTCGGTTCCGGCGTCATCGTCAGCCATGAAGGCTATGTGCTGACCAACAACCATGTGGTCGAAGGCGCCGACGAAATCGAAGTGGTGCTCACCGATGGCCGCAAGGCGCCCGCCAAGATCGTCGGCCTGGACCCGGAAACGGACCTGGCCGTCATCAAGATCAATCTCGACAAGTTGCCCGTCATCGTGCTGGGCCAGTCGGAACTGGCGCGCGTGGGCGACGTGGTGCTGGCCATCGGCAACCCGTTCGGCGTGGGCCAGACGGTGACCATGGGCATCATCTCCGCCCTGGGCCGCAACAATCTGCACATCAACAGCTTTGAAAACTTTATCCAGACGGATGCGGCCATCAACTTCGGCAATTCGGGCGGCGCCCTGGTCGATACGCGCGGCAACTTGATCGGCATCAATACGGCAATTTACTCGCAAAGCGGCGGTTCCGTCGGCATCGGCTTCGCCATTCCCGTCTCGACGGCCAAGACGGTGATGGAAGCCATCATCAAGGATGGCCACGTGGTGCGCGGCTGGATCGGCGTGGAAACGCAGGACATTACGCCCGAGCTGGCGCAAAGCTTCAACTTGCAGCGCTCAAGCGGCGCCATCATCGCCGGCGTGGTGCGCAACGGCCCGGCCGACAAGGCGGGCATCGTGCCCGGCGATATCCTGCTGACGGTGCAAGGCAAGCCTGTGGGCGACACGACGGAAATGCTGAACCTGATCGCTCAACTGCCGCCCGGCGAAAAAGCTAAAATGACGGTGCTGCGCAAGAATCGCGAAGCGGCGCTCGACGTGATGGTGGGCAAGCGCCCCATCCCGAAAGAGCTTTCCAAATAGTTGCTGATCGGAATTTGACACATGCATGTGCGTGATTTGACCCAATTTTTACGTGAACTGAGCGACAACAACAACCGTCCCTGGTTTGTCATGAACAAGCCCCGCTACGATATCCTGCGCGAGGAATTCCTGGCGCTGGTGACGTCACTCATTGCTGAACTCGGCAAGTTCGATCCGGCCGTGAAATACTGCAATCCGAAGAAGGCCATGTTCCGCATCAACCGCGACGTGCGTTTCGCGCACGATAAAAGCCCGTATAAAACGCGGTTTTCGGCCGCCATCGCGCCGAACGACATGCGCCGCCCCAGCAAGGCGGGCGGCCCCACGTATTATCTGCAGATCGATGGCCAGGGCAATTTGCTGTTCGGTGCCGGCGAATACATGCCGCCACCGGGCCGCCTGAAGGCGCTGCGCGAACACATGGTCAACGACGCGCCAGGTTTTTCCAAAGTGCTGAAAAATAAGCGCTTGAAAGCCCGTTTCGGCAGCATCCAGAACGAGGGCAAGTTGCAGCGCCCGCCCAAGGGGTTTGACGCGGATGCCGAACATATCGAATTCATCAAGCTGAAAAGCTTTTTTGTCTGGACCGAAGTGCCACTGCCCGTCAACGAACCGGAAAAACTGCTGCTGACCCTGGCGCAAGGCTTGCAGGACGCATGGCCGCTGGTCGAGTGGATGCGCGGCGCGAAAGAGCCGGAGGAAGTCCCCGAGTAATTGCTGAAGGAGCACATAATGGCACTGGAGCACGCAAGTTCAGGACAGGTGATCGAGGTGCTGCGCAGGGATGGCGACGATCTGTCGCAGTTTTCCGCCATCGCGCTGGCCAAAACGGATGAACTGGAATTGATCCGCATGTGCATGCCCAAGGGCAAGACCATGCCCGAGCATCATGTGCTCGGTGAAATCACCTTGCTGTGCCTGCAAGGGCAGGTGGCGGTGCAAGCGCATGGCGGAGAGCAGGTGCTGGGGCCGGGGCAGATGCTGTATCTGCACGGCGGCCAGGCGCATGCGCTGGCCGCGCGCGAAGACAGTCTGGTGCTGCTGACGATATTGATGGCCAAGGCGGGACGTTAGGCCCGGCCCTGTCATTTTTTCAGGTAGTTTCGTCGCGCGGATCGCGCGACAGCAGCTGCTGCACCATCACGTGCGGCAAATCGCCATCGAACAGCACGCCGGCCACCGCGTTGGTGATCGGCATGTCGACGCCCATGCGGTGCGCCAGTTCGCGCACGGCCTTGGCGCACGGCACGCCTTCGGCCACATGACCGAGTTCGGCCACGATGGTGGCCAGCGCCTTGCCTTGTGCCAGGCCCAGGCCGACCCTGCGGTTGCGCGACAGGTCGCCCGTGCAGGTGAGAATCAAGTCGCCCATGCCCGTCAGCCCCATGAACGTTTCCGTCTGGCCACCCAGGGCCGTGCCCAGGCGGGTGATTTCCGCCAGGCCACGCGTGATCAGCGCGGCGCGCGCATTCAAGCCCAGGCCCAGGCCGTCGGCCACGCCGGTGGCGATCGCCAGCACGTTTTTCACGGCGCCGCCCACTTCCACGCCCACCAGGTCGTCGCTCGCATACACGCGGATGGTGCCGCCATGCAAGGCCGAGACGACGGCGCCACGCAAGGCGGCGCTGTGCGAGGCGATGGTCAGCGCGCACGGCAAGCCGCGCGCCACTTCCTGCGCGAAAGAGGGGCCGGACAGGGCGCCGCCGGGGATCTTGTCGCCCAGCACTTCCTGCACGATCTGGTGCGGCAGCAGGCCCGTGCCGCCTTCAAAGCCTTTACAGAGCCACACCAGGTTGCCGATGGCTCTGTCTTTCAGTTGATGCAGCATCGGCCGCAAGCCCGCCACGGGGCAGGCGGCGATCAAGAGGCCGTGTTCGCCGCTGGCATGCGCGACGGCGGCGTCGAAATCGGCGCTGATGCGCAGTTGCGGCGGTAAAGGGAAACCGGGCAGATAGCTGTTTTCGCCACTGGCGGTCATGGCGGCCATGGCTTCGGCGTTGCGGCCCCACAGCAGCACGTCATGGCGGCCGGCCAGGGCCATGGCCACGGCCGTGCCCCAGGCGCCGGCGCCCAGGACGGTGATCTTGCGGACGGCGGGAATACTATCGGGAGTGACTTCAGGAGAAACTTGCATGCAACCTCAACGGGGCAGGGGGGACGGGCGCGGTGCTTACAAGCCCCACACTTCGCTGGTCTTGACGTAGCCGCTCTGGCCATCCTTGTGGCGCACTTTAATCCAGCCGGAGCTCGGTTGCTCGCTCATTTCCAGCAGCACGCCCTTATCGACGAGGATGATGGCGGAGGCGGTGTCGTCGGGGCTGGCGCGAACCTTGAGGTTCGCGGCGCGCGCCACGACGTTACGCTTGGCCGACAGGCCCCTGGCTTCGGTCCAGGCCATTTCGCCGCTGGCGTCGCGTACCTTGACCCATTCGCCGTAGCTGAGCACGACTTCCAGCGGCATGCCGCGTGGCGCCACGTACAACTTGCCGCCCTTGGCGGACGGCGCGTCGTACAGGATCACGGGGTTTGCTCCCACCGTTTTGAAATCGACGGCGTGACTGGCGGCGGTGGCCAGCAGCAGCACGGCGCCGGCGATCCAGCGGAACTTGCTCAAGAGCGCACTTTTCAACATGATATTTTGAACCTTAACGAAACACGGCGGCCAGGCCGCCGTTTCTTACCTGCAGTATAGAACACTCACAAAACCGTCGCGAGCGGCAGTGCATTGTGGCCGAGAAGCGCAGCTGTGCTAGAGCACAGCGAGCATCGCAGACCGCAAGGCGCGCCGCGCAGCAGGTTTGGTGAGATGTTCTTAGTGCGTTTCGCTGGCTGCTGGTGCTGCGGCAGCGGCGTCAGCAATAGCTTGCAGACGTTGTTGGTAAAACACTTCGAAGTTGATCTCGGCCAGGTGCACTGGCGGGAAGCCGGCACGGGTGATCACGTCGGCGATGTTGGCGCGCAGGTAAGGGTAGATGATGTTCGGGCAGCCGATTCCCAGCAGCGGATCGAGTTGATCAGCAGGAATGTTGCGTGCTTCGAAGATACCAGCTTGCTTGCCTTCGACCAGGAAAGCGACTTTATCGCCGACTTTGGCGGTAACGGTGATGGTCACGGTGGCTTCGAAGATACCGTCGGCCAGAGGCGCAGCGCCCACGTCCAGAGCCACTTCGATCGCTGGTGCTTCTTGTTCCAAGAAAATAGCTGGGGAATTTGGTTGTTCCAGCGACATGTCTTTCAGGTAGACGCGTTGGATTTGGAAGACTGGTTGCAGGTTTTCGTCAGACATGGAACGCTTTCGTTGTAAGGGACAAGAACGGCACACCGTTCAAATATGGTGCTTGCGGTATTCAAACCGCGCCGGGTAGGCGCGGCCAGATCAGGTGCGAGGGCAATTGTATCAAAACAATACGACAAAAAACCAAGCAATTTCTCGAACCCGCTTTATATCAGGCTGCCGTGCCATTTAACAAGGGGTCCAGCTTGCCGGCTTGATCGAGCGCATACAAATCGTCGAAACCGCCCACGTGGGTTTCGCCCACATAGATCTGCGGCACCGTGCGGCGGCCCGTGCGTTCCATCATCTTGATGCGCTCTTCCGGGTCGAGGTCGACGCGGATCTTTTGCACGGTCACGCCCTTGGCTTCCAACAGGCGCTCGGCGCGCACGCAATACGGGCACACGGCGGTGCTGTAAACAATTACTGGTACGGTCATGATGCTTCCTTCAGTTAAGGCCGGCTTACTTGGCCAGCGACAAGGTTTTCAATGGCAAACCCTGCTTTTTCCATTCGTCGATGCCGCCTTCCAGGCTCGTTGCCTCAGCGAAACCGGCTTTGCCCAGCAGGCCGACGGCCGTTGCCGAACGCGAACCTTTCTGGCAAACCACTACAATGGGGCGTGTTTTGAATTTTTCCAGCTCGCCCAGGCGTTTTGCCAGTTCCGGCAGCGGCATATTTTTTGCGTCAGGCAAGTGGCCCGTGGCGAATTCTTCCGCGCTGCGCACGTCGACAATGATGGTCTTGCCTCGGTTGATCAGTTGCGTGACTTCCAGCACGGTCGCGCGTTTGCCGCGCATCGACAGCAGTGGCCAGAGGAGGGCGCCGCCGGAAATAATGACGATGGCAAACAGAAAAATGTGGTCGATAATGAATTTCACGTAGGGTCCAATGGTTTAAGTCAATCCGCGCATTATAAAATAGAAGCTGGACGAGGTCTTTTTACGTTTTGCTTTTTTGATTTGAACCCCTTGAGAAGATAGAACTATGTACAAAATCGTTTTCATGCGTCACGGCGAGTCCACCTGGAATCTCGATAACCGCTTCACCGGCTGGACCGACGTCGATCTGACGGAAAAGGGCGTCAACGAAGCCAAGGCCGCCGGCCAGATCCTCAAGCAGGAAGGTTTTACGTTCGACGTGGCCTACACTTCCGTCCTGAAGCGCGCCATCCGCACCCTGTGGCTGGCGCTCGACGAGATGGACATGATGTATTTGCCAATCAAGAACGACTGGCGCTTGAACGAGCGCCACTACGGCGCTTTGCAAGGCCTGGACAAGGGCGAGACGGCCGCCAAGTATGGCGACGAGCAAGTATTGGTGTGGCGCCGCAGCTACGACACGCCGCCGCCGCCGCTGGAAGCGAACGATGACCGCGCCTCGTTCAACGATCCGCGCTACGCCGGCTTGCCGAAAGCGTCGATTCCGCTGACCGAATGCCTGAAAGACACCGTGGCGCGCGTGATGCCGTCCTGGGATGAGGAAATCGCCCCGGCCATCCGCGCCGGCAAGAAAATCATCATTTCGGCCCACGGCAACAGCCTGCGCGCGCTGATCAAGATGCTCGATGGCATCAGCGACAGTGATATCGTCGGCCTGAACATTCCGAACGGCCAGCCGCTCGTGTATGAACTGGACGCCGACCTGAAACCGATCCGTCATTACTACCTGGGCGACCCGGCAGCGATTGCGGCAGCGCAAGCGGCCGTGGCGAACCAAGGGAAGGCCAAGTAACTTGTTGTCTTTCTTCCGCGGCACAGCGATCGCCCCCTCTGCTGAACGACCCCTGCCGGCGTGGCGCGCCGGCGCCATGCTGTGCGCAGCGCTGCTGTTCTCCAGCGCTGCCGCACAGGGTGCCAAGCCCACCGAACGCAGCAAGCAGAAAGCGGTCGCGGAAGCACAACGTGCTGGATTGCAACAAAAGCTGACGGCACTCAAGCGCGACATCAGCCGCACGGAAAGTGCCAAGGACGACGCGGCCGATACCCTGGCCGAGTCGGAAGAGGCCATTTCCAACGCCAACCGCGCCTTGCGCGACCTGGCGCAGGAGCAAAGCGCGACGGGCGTGAAACTCAATGCGCTGGGGCAAGAGCACCAGCAACTGACGGTCACCGTCGAAAAACAAAAAGCGCAGCTGTCCAAATTGCTGCGTGAACAATATGTCGCAGGCAACGAAGACCGCATCAAGCTGCTCTTGTCGGGCGACAATCCGAACCGCATCAACCGCGACTTGCAATTGATGGCCTATGTGTCGCAGGCGCAGGCGCGCCTGCTGGAGGCCTTGCGCGCCAATTTGCTGGCGGTGGAGAAAAACCAGGCGGACGTGCAGAACGCCAAGGATGAACTGGAAGAAATCGCCCAGGAAGAGCGCGACCAGAAGGCCCTGCTGGTGCAGGAAAAGGCGCGCCGCGCCGCCTTGCTGACAAGCTTGTCGCAGCGCCTGGTGGCGCAGCGCAAGGAAGTGGGCAATGTCGAGCGCGACGAACAGCGCATGGGCAGCCTGGTCGACAAGCTGGCGAAACTGATCGAAGAGCAGGCCGCCGCCGCTGCGGCAGAAAAGAAACGCCAGCAATTGCTGGCCGAGCAGCGCGCCGCCGCGAAAGCGGCCGCCGACGCCAAGATCGCCGCGGAAAAACGCGAACGCTTGCTGGCCGCGCGCGCCAAGGCCGCCCAGGCGCAGGCCGAACGCGAGCGCCTGGCGAAAGAGCAACAGAACAAATCGGGCAAGATCAAGCCGCAGACGCCGCCAGCGCCCGTGAAACTGGAGCCGATCGACGACGACGAGCCGCCGCAGGTGGCCAAGGTAACGCCGAAACCAGAGCCGAAGCCGGAACCGGAGCCGGAACGCCCAAGCCTGGGCCCGGCGGCGCCGGCCGGCGCCTTTGCCAGCCTGAAAGGGCAGTTGCGCGCCCCTGTGGCGGGCAAGATCGCCGCCCGCTTCGGCAGCAAGCGCGGTGACGGCCCCAGCTGGAAGGGCGTGTTCATCCGCACGGGCGAAGGCAGCGAAATCCACGCCATCGCCGGCGGCCGGGTCGTGTTTTCCGACTGGCTGCGCGGTTTCGGCAATTTGATCATCGTCGACCATGGCGGCCAGTACATGAGTATTTATGGCAATAACCAATCCTTGCTGAAACGCGTGGGCGATGCCGTCAAGGGCGGCGACGCCATTGCCAGCGCGGGCAATAGCGGCGGCAACGAGGAATCAGGGCTATACTTTGAATTGCGCCATCAGGGCCGCGCCTTCGACCCCGCCACCTGGGTGAAGTTTTAAGTTCCCCAGCGAATTTGTAGATTGCGAAGAATACATGGGTATCAAAGTTAAAAGTATCGGCCTGATTGGTCTGGGCGTCCTGGCCGGCATCGGCATGTCGCTGCAGTTCCCGGCCGTGGCGCAGAAAATCACGAATGCCCCGCTGCCGCTCGACGAGCTGCGCCAGCTGTCCGACGTCTTCGGCCTGATCAAGTCCGACTATGTCGAGAAAGTGGAAGACAAGAAACTCTTGACGGAAGCCATTTCCGGCATGGTCTCGTCGCTGGACCCGCATTCCGTCTACCTGGATAAAAATGCCTTCAAGGAAATGCGCGAAAGCGTGCAAGGCAAGTTTGTCGGTATCGGCATCGAAGTGAGCATGGAAGACGGCTACGTGAAAGTCGTCTCGCCCATCGAGGACAGCCCGGCCGCCAAGGCCGGCATCCTGGCTGGCGACCTGATCACCCGCCTCGACAATATCCCGCTGAAGGGCTTGCAGCTGGAGGACGTCATCAAGAAGATGCGCGGCCAGCCCGGCAGCAAGCTGGTGCTGACCATGTCGCGCAAGGGCGAAAGCAAACCGCTGGTGTTCCCCATCGTGCGCGAGGAAATCCGCGTGCAAAGCGTGAAGGCGAAGATGGTCGCGCCCGGCTACGCCTGGCTGCGCATCGCCCAGTTCCAGGAACCGACCGTCGATGACATGGTCAAAAAGATCAACGCGCTGTATGCGCAAGACCCCAAGCTCAAGGGCCTGGTGCTGGACTTGCGCAACGATCCCGGTGGCGTCGTGCCGGGCGCTATCGGCGTGGCGACGGCATTTCTTCCGGGTAATTCCGTGATCGTTTCCACCAAGGGCCAGTTGCCCGAGTCGAAGCAAGTGTTTTATGGCCGTCGCGAATTTTATGCGCCGCCGGGCGCCAAGGCCGACCCGCTGGCCAAGCTTCCTGCCGCGCTGAAAACCGTGCCGCTGGTGGTGCTGGTCAATGCCGGCTCCGCGTCCGCCTCGGAAATCGTCGCCGGCGCCTTGCAGGATTACCAGCGTGCCACCGTCATCGGCACGCAAACGTTCGGCAAGGGTTCCGTGCAAACCTTGCGCCAGATCACAGCCGACACGGCCGTCAAGCTGACGACGGCCCGCTACTACACGCCGAAAGGCCGGGCCATTCAGGCGCGCGGCATCGTGCCCGACTTGCTGGTCGATGAAACGGCCGAAGGCGATGGCTGGAACAGCCTGCGCGTGCGCGAGGCGGACCTGGAAAAACACTTGAGCAGCAACGATGGCAAGCCGGAAGCGGCCAAGCCGACCATGGAAGGCATGCAGGATCAATTGGAAGAAGAGCAGCGCCTGATCGCCACGGCGAAAAAGCGCAAGCCGCTCGAATACGGCGCCAAGGACGATTTCCAGCTGCAGCAAGCCTTGAACCACTTCCAGGGCTTGCCGGTGCAGCTGGCCAAGGTGGACCCGAAGGCGGAGAAGATCGGCGCCAAGCCGGAAATTGCTTCCGACATCAAGGCCGATGACAAGAAGATTCCTGTGCAAAAACCGTAGTCGCCGCCATGAACGACGCCCAGCTGCTGCGCTATTCGCGCCATATCCTGCTTGATCCGATCGGCATTGAAGGCCAGCAAGCCTTGCTCGATGCGCATGTGCTGGTGATCGGCGCGGGCGGGCTCGGCTCGCCGGCCGCCATGTATCTGGCCGCCAGCGGCGTCGGCAAGCTGACCCTGGTTGATGACGATACGGTCGACCTGACCAATCTGCAGCGCCAGATCGCCCACACCACGGCCCGCGTGGGCCAGCCGAAAGTGCTGTCGGCGCGCGAAACCTTGATCGGCATCAATCCCGAGATAGCCATCGTCGCCTTGCAAGAGCGCCTCGACGGCGCGCGCCTGGCCGAACTGGTCTGCTCCGCCACGGTGGTGCTCGATTGCACCGACAACTTCGCTACGCGCCACGCCGTCAACCGCGCCTGCGTGGCGGCCCGGGTGCCGCTGGTGTCGGGCGCCGTGATCCGTTTCGACGGGCAAGTGAGCGTGTTCGACCCGCGCACGGGCACCCAGCCATGTTATTCCTGCCTGTTCCCGCAGGAGCAGCAGTTCACGGACGAGGCGTGCTCGAGCATGGGCGTGTTCGCGCCGCTGGTGGGCGTGGTGGGCGCCATGCAGGCGGCCGAGGCGCTGAAACTCATCATGGGCGTGGGCGAATCCTTGGCCGGCCGGCTGCTGCTGCTCGACGGTTTGCACATGGAATGGAGCAGCATGCGCGTCGCGCGCGACCCCGGCTGCGCCGTTTGCGGTGGAGTGGTCTTGCCACTCTGAGTAGCCCCGCACAAATTTTTCCCCATATGACAGGCTTTGTCATATTTCCGCTTTATACTCTGCTCTCATTACTCACCTTCTTCTCTCTTTCATATGCAAAACGCAGCAAACCATCCGATACGCCAGCGCCGCGCGCGCGGCTTCACTTTGATCGAAATCATGGTCGTGGTGGTGATCATGGGCATCCTCGCTTCGCTGGTGGTACCCAAGCTGATCGCCCGCACGGGCGAGTCGAAAGTGGCGGCGGCGAAAGTCGACATCTCCACCGTGATGCAAGCCTTGAAACTGTATCGCCTGGACAACCAGCGCTACCCGACCACCGAACAGGGCTTGCGTGCCCTGGTCGAGAAGCCGACCACGGGTCCGGCCGCGAATGGCTGGAAGGCGGGCGGCTACCTGGAAAAGATGCCGAAAGATCCGTGGGGCAACCCATACCAGTTCCTGTCACCGGGCGTGAAAGGCGAAGTCGACATCATTTCGCTGGGTGCCGACGGCCAGCCTGGCGGTAGCGGCGACGATGCCGATATCGGCTCCTGGGAACTGTAAGTTTTTCATTGCATGCCTGCCATGACCACCGGTCTGCGCCAGCGCGGCTTCACGCTGATCGAATTGCTGGTGGTGATGGTCATCATCGGGGTGACCCTGGGCCTGGTGTCGCTGAACGCCATGCCGAATGGCCAGCAAGCGCTGCAAAAGGAAGCCGAGCGCATCGCCCTGCTGCTGCAGCTGGCGCGCGATGAAGCCATCGTGCGCAGCCGGCAAGTGGCGTTCGAGGCTGACGAAAATCAATACCGTTTCCTGGTCCTCAATGAAAAGCTGTGGCAACCCGTGACGCAGGACGATTTGCTGCGCGAACGCGCGTTTGCCAACACGCCCATGCTGCTCAGCGTGCAGCCGTCGAACAGCGTGGCCCAGCCGCTGCGCATCATTTTCGGCCGCGAACCGGTCGACAAGCCTTTCGTGCTGACCCTGGCCAGCGGCGAGCGCAGCGTGGCCATCCGCGCCGACGGCATCGGCCATTTCACGGTCGAGCAATGATGGGCCTCTCCCGACCACGCCGCCAGCGCGGCTTCACTTTGCTGGAAGTCCTGGTGGCACTGGTCATCGTCGGCACGGCCCTGGGCGCCTCGCTGCGCGCCGTCGGCAGCCTGACGCAGAACAGCGACGGCTTGCGCAGCGCCATGATGGCCACCTGGTCGGCGGAAAACCACCTGGTGCGGCTGCGCCTGGCGAAAACCTTCCCGCAGACGGGCAAGCGCACGGTCGACTGCCCGCAGGGCGATTTAAAACTGATCTGCGAGGAGGAAGTGGTGGCCACGCCGAATCCCCGCATCCGGCAAGTGCGCGTGAATGTGTACGACGTGCAATACCCGGCCCGGCGCATCGTGCGCTTGGTCTTGCTGGCGTTCAACGACTGATGGCGCGCCGCACTGTTTCCGTCGCGGGTTTCACCTTGATCGAGCTGCTCGTGGCGATCGGCATCCTGGCCATGGTCGCTGTGCTGGGCTGGCGTGGCCTGGACAGCATCATGCGTTCGCGTGAAGTGCTGACCAGCCAGCTGGAGCAGGCGCGCGGCATGCAGTTGGCGTTTGCCCAGATGCAGAGCGATTGCGACCACCTGGCCGGCGCCGGGCTGAACAACAGCCTGCTGAATGGCCGCCTGAACCTGTCGGCGGAAAATGACCGCCTGACCCTGGTGCGCCTGGCCGCATCGGAACAGGAGCCGCAACAGTTGCAAGTGGTCACTTACCGTCTGCGCGGCGGCGTGCTGACGCGGCGCGAGTCGAACGGCACGCGCGACCTGGCCGTGCTCGACACCCTGTGGCAGGCGGCGCGCGACGATACCGATACCTCCAACGCCGACGTGGCCCTGATGCATGGCGTCGACAGCATGGTCATGCGCGGTCAAAAGCGCCAAAATACGCCGAATCCTGAGTGGATCAGCATGCTTGCCGGTACAAAAACAGAGGATTTTGTCGGCCTGGAAGTGACCTTGCAAATGCCGGGCCAGGACGCGGGCCTGTCCAAAGTCTTCTTGTTGGGGCCGGGATGAAGCCGTTTATTCGCCCCGGCCGCCAGCGCGGCGTGGCCGTCATCACGGCCCTGCTGCTGACGGCGCTGGCCATTACCGTCGTCACCAGCCTGTTCTGGCAGCAGCAAGTGCAGGTGCGCTCGATGGAAAACCAGCGCCTGCGCCTGCAAACGCAGTGGGCCATGCGCGGCATGGTCGATTTCGCCCGCTTCTGGCTGCGCCAGGACAATCCGTCGCAAACGGCGCTGGACGGCGTGTGGGCCACGCCCATCGAGGAAGCGCGGCTCGACGATTACGTCGACCGCGAGAAGGTCGACACGGAAAAATTTGACGCCACCGTCTCGGGCCGCGCGCTCGATGCGCAGGCGCGGTTTAATATTACCAACCTGGTCGCCGCCACGGGCGGCATCAATCCGAAGCAGGTGCTGGCTTACCAGCGTTTGCTGTCGAACCTGCGGCTCGATAGCGGCCTGGCGCAGGCAACGGCCGATGCCGTGCTGCGCGCGAAGCCGAAACTGCGCGCCATGGACAGCGGCAGCGATGGCAAGACGCCCGCCGCCGCGCCCCCATCGGACGGCAGCAGCGAGCCGGTGGCGTTCACGCAGATCGAGGATTTGCTGGCCGTGCCCGGCTACACGCCGCAGATGATCGAGCAGTTGCGCGATTTCGTCATCATCTTGCCGGAACTCACGCCGGTCAACGTGAATACGGCGCCGGCCGCGGTGCTGGCGGCCGTGACGATGATGTCCTTGTCCGAGGCCAGCGCCCTGACCTTGAGCAATCCGCGCAAAAAGTTTGTCGATTTGGCAAACTTCAAGAATAATATTAATGCCGAACTGATTGCTACCGTGGAACTCGACGTGAAGAGCCGCTACTTCCTCACCGTCATCCGCGTGCGGCTGGATCGCGCCGCCCTCGATGCCGTGGCGCTTGTCAATCGAAATACGGATCCGCAGCGCACCACCAGCCTGGTCTGGTTGCGGGAAAATTAACCCCTGAAAGCGAGTCACTTTGACAATATTGTATATCCGTCACCCGGCCAGGGCGTCCACCGACAGCGCGCCTGCCTGCTCCTTCGTGCTGGCCGGCGATGGCGGCGCCCTGCTGCAGCAGGGCAGCGCGCCGCTGGGCAGCCTGGGGCAGTTGATTGCCGGCGCGAAGCAGGTGGTCTTGCTGCTGGCGGCGGCCGACGTGACTCTGCTGCGCCTGAAAACCCCGCCGCTGGCCGGCGCCCGCCTGCGCGCGGCCTTGCCGGGCCTGGTGGAAGAACATATCCTCGGTGACACTCAGGATTGCCTGCTGGCCGCCGGTGCGCCCGATGCTGCCGGCATGCGCACGGTCGCCGTGGCGCAGCGCGCCTGGGCCGCGGTACTGGTGCAAGCGTTGCTGGTGCAGGGGGCGCGCAAGGTGGCGCTGCTGCCGTCGCAGCTATGCCTGCCCTTGCAGCCGGGCAGCGTGACGGCATACTTGCAGGCGGCCGGCGACGGCCTGGAACTGGCCTTGCGCCAGGCGCCGCAAGAGGGGCTGGGCCTGGTCTTGCCGGCCCAGCCGCAGCAGGCGCTGCTGACGACGCGTGCGTTTGCCGGCGACGTGCCCCTGACGGTCTACGTGGCGCAGGCCGAGCTGGCGCAGTATCAGCAGCTCGCTGCCGGCATGGACGGCGTGACGCTGGAGAGCGACCATTGGGCGCACTGGATCGCCGGCGCCAAGGGCGCTGGGCTGGACCTGGCGCCCGCGCTGGGCACGGCCACGGGATCGGCCACCGAATGGCGCCGCTGGCGCTGGCCGCTGCGCCTGGCGCTGCTGGCCGTGGTCGTCAACCTGGCCGGCATGAATATCGAATGGATGCGCTTGAAGCGCGAGGCCGCCACCGTGCGCACCTCGATGCAGCAAACCTTCAAGGCCGCGTATCCGAATGAAGCGCCGGTGTATGGCCTGGAAGCGGAGCAGATGCGGCGCAATATCGCTGCCGCCCGCCTGCAAAGCGGGCAAGCCAGCATGGATGATTTCACCAGCATGAGCGCGGCGCTGGGCGAGGCCTTGGGCGCTCTGGCCGGACGCGGCGTGGTGGCCTCGCTGGAATACCGCGAGCGCAGCTTGATCGTCACATTGAAACCGGATATGGTCGATGCCAGCGCCCAGGCGCAGGTGCGCGACGGCCTGGCCGCGCGCAAGCTGGCCTTGAATGAAACGGCGCCGGGCGTGTGGAAGATCACGCCGGCCACGGGAGCAAAAGCATGAGTGCAGCAGTCAATCAGGCGCGCGCCGCGCTGGCGGGACAACGGCAAAATGTGCAGGCCTTCTGGGCCGAGCGCACGCAGCAGGAGCGCAAGCTCTTGACCATCGGCGGCGTGGTGGCGGGGCTGGCCCTCGTCTACGCGGTGTTTTTCGAGCCGGCCTGGACGGGCCGCATCGCCTTGCAAAAGAGCTTGCCCGAGCTGCGCCAGAACGCGGCCCAGTTGCAGGCGCTGGCACGCGAGGCGGGCGAACTGGCGCGCCAGGCGCCCGTGCAGGTCGCCCCCATGAGCCGTGACAGCATAGACGCATCGCTGAAAGCGCGCGGCTTGGCGCCGCAATCGCTGTCGCTGACGGGAGAGTACGCGCGCGTGCAGTTGAACGGCGTGCCGTTTGCCAGTGTCATGCTGTGGCTGGACGGCTTGCGCCGCGAAGGCCGCGTGGCGGTGCAGGAAGCGAAGATCACGGCGCAGAGCAAGGCGGGGCTGGTCGACGCCAGTCTGACCCTGCACCAGAGCCCTGGCGCGGCACGATGAGGCGCTTGCTTGGCTGGCTGCTGGCCATCAGCGTCAGCGTCTGCGTCACCCTGCTGGTATTTTTCCCGGCCGGCTGGGTCGCCGGCATCGTGGAAAAGCAGACGGGCGGACGTTTGACCTTGGGCGACGCGCAAGGTACCCTGTGGCGCGGTTCGGCCTTTATCGGCGGGGCGGCCAGCGCGAACGGCGCCGTGACGCCGCTGCTGCCGGGGCGTTTCAGCTGGCGCATTTCGCCCTCGGTGCTGTGGGGATCGGCGGACGTGGAACTGCAAAACCCGCAGGCGCTGTCGCAGCCGGTGAACCTGCGCGGTTCGTGGTCGCACTGGCAGGTCAGCCCGGCGGCCCTGCTGCTGCCGGCCGATGGCCTGGGCGGCCTCGGTGCACCGTTAAATACCGTGGCGCCGACGGGCAGCATGCGCCTGTCGTGGAGCACCCTGCAGCTGGCTCTGGAGCAGCGGCAGTTTTCCGCCGTCGGCCGCACCACCTTGCAGATGACGGACATGGCGTCGCGCCTGTCGTCCTTGCGTCCGCTGGGCAGCTACGAGCTCGATTTCGATTGGCAGGGGCAGCAGGCGACGTTGACCTTGCGCTCCATCAAGGGACCGCTGCTGCTCGACGGCAGCGGCAGCCTGCAACAGGGGCGCATGCAGTTTTCCGGCCAGGCCCAAGCCGCAGCAGGATATGAAGAGACCTTGGCGAGTTTGTTGAATTTGCTGGGACAGCGCCGTAGCAATAGCGAAAAAAACATCATCGCCTTAGAGTTCAGACAATGAAAAAACCATCCGTGAGCCCCCATACTTTCTCCTTTTCGCTGCGCCGCCTGTCGGCCGCCGCCTTGCTGTGCTGTTCCGTGGCCGGCATGCCGGCACCCGCCTGGGCCGCGCCCGGCGATGAAGCGGCGCTCAATTTCGTCGGCGCCGACATCGAGTCGGTGATCAAGGCCGTGGGCCATTACACCAACATCAATTTCGTCATCGACCCGCGCGTCAAGGGCACGATCACGCTGGTGTCGGAAAAATCGATCAGCAAAACTCAGGCCTTCGGGCTGCTGGCCTCCGCGCTGCGCCTGCAGGGCTATGCGGTGGTCTCCGGCGACGGCTACGCGAAAGTGGTGCCGGAAGCGGACGCCAAGCTGCAATCCGTGCCGACCCAGGTGGGCAATGGCGCCAGCCAGGTGAAGGGCGACCAGATCGCCACCCAGGTGTTTTACCTGAACTACGAATCGTCGGCCAACCTGCTGGCCGTGCTGCGCCCGCTGATTTCGCCGAACAACACGATCAACGCCAATCCGGGCAACAATTCGCTGGTGATCACCGATTACGCGGATAACCTCAAGCGCCTGGCGAAGATCATCGCCGCGCTCGACGTGCCCGCCTCGACGGACCTGGACGTGATCCCCGTGCGCTATGCCATCGCCTCCGACCTGGCCTCGATGGTGAATAAACTGATGGAAGGCGGGAATGCGGGCGCCGCCGCAGGGGCTGACGCTGGCAAGGTCTCCGTGCTGGCCGACCCGCGCACCAATTCGCTGGTGCTGCGCGCGCCGTCGGCGGCGCGCGCCAACCTGGCCAAGTCGCTGATCTCGAAGCTGGACCAGCCCACCACGCAGCTGGGCAATGTGCACGTGGTGTACCTCAAAAATGCGGACGCCACCAAGCTGGCGCAGACCTTGCGCTCGGTGGTGACGTCGGACGGCACGGCCGCCACGGCGCAGCAGGGCGTCGGCAACCAGAACACGAACAACCAGATCAGCCAGAACAACAGCGGCATGAACAGCACTGGTCTGGGCGGCAATACGCAAAGCGGCAGCACCGGCGGCGCTTCGCTGAACAACGCGCCGCAGCAGCTGTCGTCCGGCGGCGCGGCCGGTTTCATCCAGGCCGATGCGTCGACGAATACGCTGATTTTGACCTGTAACGAAGCCGTGTACCGCAACCTGCGCGCCGTGATCGACCAGCTCGACGTGCGCCGCGCCCAGGTCTACATCGAGGCGCTGATCGTCGAAGTGACGTCGGCCAAGGCGTCCGAATTCGGCGTGCAGTGGCTGGGGCTGTCGGGCGACAGCACCAGCAACTACCGCGTGGGCGCCTTGCAGTCGTTCGCCGGCGGCACTACCAACAACATCGGCGCCATCGCCACGGGCGGCGGCAAGGTCTTGCCGACGGGCGGCCTGACCCTGGGCATCTTCAAGCAGATCAACGGCGCGCTGGGTCTGGGCGCCGTGGCGCATGCGCTGGAATCGGACGGCAATGCGAATATCCTGTCGACGCCGAACCTGATCACCCTGGACAATGAACTGGCGACCATCAAGGTGGGCCAGAACGTGCCTATCCTGACGGGCCAGTACACCAGCACGGCCGGCACCAATACGAACCCGTTCCAGACCATCGACCGCAAGGAAGTGGGCCTGACCCTGAAGGTGCGCCCGCAGATTTCCGAGGGCGGCACGATCAAGCTGGGTATCTATCACGAGACGTCGAGCGTGGACAAATCCACCGCGTCGGCCGTCAGCGGCATCACCATCAACAACCGCGTGATCGAAAACAATGTGCTGGCCGACGATGGCCAGATCATCGTGCTCGGCGGCCTGATCGAGGACACCACGGGCGACAACGCGGAAAAAGTGCGCGGCCTGGGCGACATTCCCCTGATCGGCAACCTGTTCAAGTACCAGACACGCGAGCGCAAGAAAACCAACCTGATGATCTTCCTGCGCCCCGTCATCGTGCGCAACAAGGAGCAGAGCGGCAGCCTGGCGGCTGACCGCTACGACTACATGCGCTCGGCCGAGACGGCCGCCGTGCCGGCCACGGGCAACCTGATGCTGAAAGACCTGGGTACGCCCGTCTTGCCGGCCCTGCAGGATGGCCAGCCGGTGGGCGGCAACATGGTGACGCGTCCCGTGCCGCCGGCGCCGACGCCGCCGCCAGGCGCGCCGGCCAACGCGGCCACCCCGCCGCAGCCGCTGCTGCAGCAATACCAGCAGCAGCAACAGCCACAGAAGTGATGGGACAGCCATGAGCAATCTGCTTCCCTACGCCTACGCGCGCGATTTCGGCTTGCTGGCCCGGCCCGGCGCGGTCGATGGCGCCCCGGTCGAAGTGCTGGTGGCCGCATCCACGGCGCCGGCGGCCATTGCCGAAGTATCGCGCCGTTTCGGCCAGATCCAGTTGACGGTGCTGCCGCGCGGCGAACTCGATGCGGCCATTGCAGGCGCCTACGCGGGCGGCGGCGGCGACGCCTCGCAGATGGCCGATGAATTCGATGCCGACCTGGATCTCACCAAGCTGCTGCAGGACGTGCCGGCCATCGAGGACTTGCTCGAATCGTCCGACGACGCGCCCGTCATCCGCATGATCAACGCGCTGCTCACGCAGGCGCTGCGCGAAGGCGCGTCCGACATTCACATCGAGCCGTTCGAGCAGACCTCCGTCGTGCGCTTTCGCATCGATGGCAGCCTGCGCGACGTGGTGCGCCCGCGCAAGGCCATCCACGGTTCGCTGATTTCGCGCATCAAGATCATGGCGCAGCTCGACATCGCCGAAAAACGCTTGCCGCAGGACGGCCGCATCACCTTGCGCGTGGGCGGCAAGCCCGTCGACGTGCGCGTCTCGACCCTGCCCACCGGGCATGGCGAACGGGCCGTGTTGCGCTTGCTGGACAAGGAAGCGGGCCGCCTCGACCTGCAGCACCTGGGCATGAGCGCGCCCATGTTGAAACAGTTCGATGGCCTGATCACGCAGCCGCACGGCATCGTGCTCGTCACCGGTCCGACTGGCTCGGGCAAGACCACCACCCTGTACGCGGCGCTGTCGATGCTCAACGCCACCACCACGAACATCCTGACGGTGGAAGATCCGATCGAGTACGACCTGGCCGGCGTGGGCCAGACGCAGGTCAATCCGCGCATCGACATGACCTTTGCCAAGGCGCTGCGGGCGATTCTGCGGCAAGACCCTGACGTGATCATGATCGGCGAGATCCGCGACCTGGAAACGGCGCAGATCGCCGTGCAGGCATCCTTGACGGGCCATCTGGTGCTGGCGACCCTGCACACGAACGACGCCTCGGCGGCCGTCACGCGCTTGCTGGACATGGGCATCGAACCGTTCCTGCTGTCGTCGTCCTTGCTCGGCGTGCTGGCGCAGCGGCTGGTGCGCAAATTGTGTGGTTCCTGCAAGACCTTCGATGGCCAAAGCGGATATTGGCAGGCGGTCGGTTGCGAGCAGTGCGGCCAGACGGGCTACCAAGGCCGCGTGGGCGTGTACGAACTGCTGCGCACGACGGAACAGATCCGCGCGCAGATCCACAACCGCGCTTCGGAAGCGGACGTGCGCGCCGTTGCCCTGCAGGACGGCATGACGAGCATGCGCGACGACGGCGAACGCTGGCTGCGCGACGGCACCACCACGCAGGCCGAGTTGCTGCGCGTGACCAAAGACTAGGCCCGCCACCATGCCCGCATTCCGTTATGAAGCCGTCGACGCCCAGGGCGCTACCCGCAAGGGCGTGCTCAATGCCGACAGTCCCCGCTCCGCGCGCGCCGAACTGCGCGTGCAAGGCCTGGTGCCGCTGGCCGTCGAGCCGATCGCCGCGCAGGTCGATGCCGCCGGCGTCACCAAGCGGCGCGGCTTCGGCGAGCGCCTGTCCAGCACCGAGCTGGCCCTGTTTACGCGCCAGCTGGCCAGCCTGCTGGAAGCGGGCCTGCCGCTGGAGCAGGCGTTTTCCGCGCTGCTGGAACAGGCCGAGCGGCCGTATCTGCGCGACCTGATCGCTTCGATCCGTTCGGAAGTGATCGGCGGCGCCGCGTTCTCCGACGTGCTGGCACGCCATCCGCGCGATTTCGCGGAAATTTATCGGGCGCTGGTGGCCTCGGGCGAGCAGATCGGCCATTTGTCGCGCGTGCTGTCGCGCCTGGCCGACTACATCGAGCGGCGCAATGCGCTGGTGCAGAAGGTCAAGCTGGCGTTTACCTATCCGGCCATCGTCACCGTGGTGGCGTTTTCCATCGTGATCTTCCTGCTTACCTACGTGGTGCCGCAGATCGTTTCCGTATTCGCCAACACCAAGCAGAAGCTGCCCATGCTGACGGTGATCATGCTGGCGCTGTCGGACTTCGTGCGCCACTATGGCATCGTGGTGGGCATCGTCCTGATTGGCGCCTGGTTCGCCTGGCGCCGCGCGCTGCAGCAGCCGGCCTTGAAGCGGCGCTGGCATACCTGGCTGCTGACGGCGCCTTTGTACGGCAAGTTCGAGCGCAGCCTGAATACGGCGCGTTTCGCCAGCACCCTGGCCATCACCACGGGCTCCGGCGTGCCGATCCTGCGCGCGCTCGACACCAGCCGCGATACCTTGACCAATGTGGCGATGCAGGAACTGGTGGAAGAAGCCAGCGGCGCCGTGCGCGAGGGCGTCAGCCTGGCGCGCGCGCTGTCGGCGCAAAAGCATTTTCCGCCCATGCTGATCCACATGATACGCGCGGGCGAAATCACGGGCGAGCTGCCGGCCATGCTGGAACGTGCCGCCAGTGCGCAGGAGCAAGACCTGGAACGCCGCACCCTGACCATCGCGGGCTTGCTGGAACCGGCCCTGATCCTGGCCATGGGCGTGGTGGTGCTGCTGATCGTGCTGGCCGTGCTGATGCCGATTATCGAAATCAATCAGCTCGTCAGATAAGAAACTCAAGGAAGCCATGAAGCGTTTGCCTCAATTTACAAGTTTGCTCGCCGTCGTGGCGCTGTCCGTCTCGCTGGCCTACTGGGCCATGCAGCTGTTCAAGGCGCCGCAGCGCCCCATCAATCCACCCGCCGTACCGGTGGTGCAGGATGCCAGCGTGGAGGCGGGCGCTTCGCTGTTCGGCGGCCAGGTCAGCGTGGCCACGGCCAGCAACTACCAGCTCAAGGGCGTGGTAGCGGCCGGCAATGGCCGTGGCAGCGTGGCCATCATCGCCACCGATGGCAAGCCGTCCGTGGCCTTGCCGGAAGGCGCCGAGGTGGTGCCCGGCGTGACGGTGCTGGAAGTGCATGCGCGCCATGTGCTGCTGCGCGATGGTGGCGTGAGCAAGCGCATCGACCTGGTGGCCGACGACAAGGCGCTGGCCTTGCCGGCGCAAGTGTCAGCCACTCCGGCACCTGCCCCTGCGCCGGCAACGAATCTGGTACCGCCGCCGCTGCCGATGGAGCAGCAGCGTCCGGCAACCATGATGCCGGCGCCGCCGCAGGTGAGCACCACCAGCACGCCGCCGTCGAATTGAGCTGATTTTCGGAACCACCCCATTACCATCATGCTGATGGCGCCGTGCCGCCATCGCGACAGGAGTCATCATGTTTTCGATCCGTGCCGTCCTGGCAGCAGGCTGCGTGGCGGCGCTGTGCGCCTTGCCGCAAGCTGGCGCCGCCGCTGACGTTCCCGCCACCACCGCTACCTCCGCTCCCGCCCTGGCTGTTCCTGCGCCCGTAGCGGCGCGCCCGCGCATCGCGCTGGTGCTGTCGGGCGGTGGCGCGCGTGGTCTGGCGCATATCGGCGTATTGAAAGTGCTGCAGGAGCTGCATGTGCCGATCGACATGGTGGTCGGCACCAGCATGGGTGGCGTGGTGGGCGGCGCGTATGCGGCCGGCGCTTCCGTGGCGGACCTGGAAAAGATGGCGCGCGAGACCAACTGGGCGCGCGTGGTGGCCGACCGGCCGCCGCGCGACGAACTGGCGTTTCGCCGCCGCGAGGAAGATTTATTGCTGCCGTCGCGCATCGAGTTTGGCATCAGCCGCAACGGCATTTCCACGCCGCCGGCCGCGGCCAGCAATGCGGCGCTGGAAATGGCGCTGAATCGGCTGCTGCCGGCCGGCATGCGCGACCGCCCCGCCAGCCAGCTGCCGCTGCCCTTCCGCTCGGTGGCGTCCGACCTGGTCAATGGCGAGCTGGTGGAACTGGTTGACACGCCGCTGTTCCTGTCGATGCGCGCCTCGCTGGCCGTGCCGGGCGTGTTTGCCCCCGTGCGCGTGAACAACCGCCTGGTCGTGGACGGCGGCCTGGTGCGCAACCTGCCCGTCGACATGGCGCGCGCCATGGGTGCCGACATCATCATCGCCGTCAACGTGGGCACGCCGCTGGCGCCGGAAAAAGACCTGGGCAGCGCCATCGGCGTGGCGCAGCAGATGCTGCAGATCCTCACGGAGCAGAATGTGCAGCGCTCGCTCAAGGAATTGCGTCCGCAGGATATCCTGGTGGCGCCGGATCTGACGGGCGTCAGTTTCCTCGACTTCGAAAACTATGCGCGCGCCATGCGCGCCGGCGAACAGGCGGCGCAGGCGCTGGCCGCCCGCCTGGCGCCGCTGGCCCTGCCGCCGGAACAGTACGCGGCGCGCGAGCAGCTGCGCCTCGCGGCGCCGGCCTTGCTGGACGTGGCCCTGCCGCTCACGCGCCTGGCCGTGGAGAGCGAAGGCGACATCAATCCGCGCATCCTGCAGGCGCAATCGGGCCTGGTGGAAGGGCAGGCCGTCAGCCAGGAAGATGTACTCAAGGCATCGGCCAGGCTGTATGGCCGCGGCGACGTGGCGCGCGTGGAGACGGACGTGGTCGATGCCGGCGATCAGCGCACGGTCAGCATCAAGGCGGTCGAAGCGCCGTGGGCCAGCAACCGCCTGCGCGTAGGCCTGGAACTGGCCAGCGATTTCAGGGACAGCAATAATTTCGCCCTGAAGCTGCTGCATGCGCGCTCGAACCTGAACAGCTGGGGCGGCGAGTTGCGCAGCACGGCGCAGATCGGTAATACGCGCGGCTATGGCGTGCAGTTCTGGCAGCCGCTGGGCGCCGGCAACCCGTGGTATTTCGCGCCGCAGTTGCAATACACTTCGTCGGCGATGGATTTGTTCGACCAGGGCCGGCGCAGCGCGCGCCTGGCGTATAACGGCCAGACAGCTGCACTGGTGCTGGGGCGCCAGTTCGGTACCTGGGGCGATCTGCAGTTCGGCGTCTCTCGTACGGAAGCCAAGGGCAAGCTGGCGATTCCGGCCGACCCTACGCAGCCGGAGTCGCGCGCGCTGGGCACCACGCAGTTCGTGCGATTCCGTGCCGATACGCTCGATTCGCCCGGCTTTCCCACGCGCGGCGTCCTGCTTGAGGCCACCTGGGCGCGCGATACGACGACGGGGGCGGGCGAGGCGGCCCTGGGCCAATCGTCCATCACGGGGTTGAAGGCCTTTGGCCGCGGCAACTGGGCCGGTCACGTGTATGGCGAATGGGCGCGCTCACAGCGTGACGAAGCGCCGCTCAATCTCGGTGGTTTCCTGCGCTTGTCCGGCACGGAATTTGACTCGGTGAGAGGACGCAGTATCGCCTTTGCGCGCTTCGTGATGGCGCGCCGCATCGGTTCCTTGCCCAGCACCCTGGGCGGCGTCGTGCGGGCCGGTTTTTCGCTGGAAATGGGCGGCGGCTTCGATCAGAGCGAGCGCTGGAAAGCCAGCAAGTTCACGCAGGCCAGCAGCGCCTTCATCTCCGTCGATACGCGTTTCGGCCCCGTGTACGTGGCCTCGGGCGCATCGAAGGGCGGCGAGAGCACCTTCTATCTGTTCCTGGGGCCCGTTTGGTAGCCGGCGGGGGCCGTGCTGCGGCGCAGGGCCGTGAAGGCGGCAAATTCCCATGAGCGAAATCCCAGCAGCAGGGTAAAGCCATCGCGCTCGGCGGGCGCAAGGCGCCGGTCGTTCTGGTGCAGCCGCGCCAGTTCCTCGGCCAGCTGGCGGATTTTTTGCACCAGTTCTTGCGCGCTCGACAGCGACAGGCGCGCCGGAATGCACATCAGGGTTTCGCCGGCGCCGTCAAAGTGGCCGCTGAAATAATCGGCCACCACGTGTTCGCGGAAGTACTGCTGCACCGGGCCGTCGGCCAGCCAGTGGAAGGCGTTCGAGACGCGCAGGCTGTAGCGGTTCAGCGGCTTGAGTTCGATCAAGCCCAGGCGGTCCAGCTCGGCCAGGCAGCCGATGCACTCGGCCTGCGTCAGCGCATACGTTTCCACCACCTGCTCCAGGCTCCAGTGGCCCAGGCAGCAGATCGCCACCAGCAGCAGGCGCGGATGCGCCACCAGCGACTTTTCCTGCACCAGGGTGAGCGTATCGGCATGCGGCGTGATGTCGGCCGCGCCGCGCAGCACATCTTCCATGGCGATGCCCGAGGCCTTGCAGATCAGGGCCAGGCGCGACAGCGACATGTCGTGCTGGCCAAACATGCGCTTGACGCTCGATTCGCTCATGGCGATGCGCTCGGCCAATACCTTGTACGTGATGCCGGCGGCACGCAATTGGGTGCGCAGCACGCGCAAAACCAGTTCAGGTGAACTCACGAGATATCCTTTTTTACAAGTTTGGTGGCGGATGACGGTACCGAATGTAGCCCTTAATGACACTTTGCACAAGGTGATAGTACTTTTCGGCAAAAGCGATGACACTCCCGCTTGTGGCTCGCGCAGCGCGCTACAACCAGGCAATCCATCCACTTGTAGAGGTTATCCATGTTCCCATCTTTCCGTTTTCCCGCAGCGCTGCTGGCGCTGGCCACCATCGCCCCCCTGCATGCCGCCGCTGCCGATCCTGCACCGGGTCCCGTCTACGCGGGCGCCAGCTATGGCTTTCGCGCCAATAGCGGCCTCGATTGCCTGCCAGGACAAGCCGATTGCGACAAAAGCAGCAAGCGCAATGGCAAGGCCTACCTGGGTTACAGTTTCGACGTGCTGCCGTTTCAGGGCGGCGTGGCCCTGCCTTCGGTTGAACTGGTGGGGTACACAGGCGGCGAGGTCAAGTCCGGCTTCGACACGGGCGCCGGCAAGGTTGCCGGTCGCGGCAAGTTCTCCGGCCTCGGCGTGCAGGGCGTGCTCGGCTACCAGTTTGACGCCTTTACCCTGAGCGGGCGCGCCGGCGTGGCCTACACGCAGGGCAAGGTCGATTATCTGGGCGGCGGTTCGGCCAAGAAGAACAAGGCTGGCCTGATCTACGGCATCGGCACCGCATATGCGCTGAACCAGAACTGGTCGCTGCACCTCGACTGGGACCGCGTGCCCGTCAAGTACAACAGCAAGCAAACGACCAAGGTCGACATGTTTTCGCTGGGCGCGTCCTACCGTTTCTAAGGGGATGATGCTGCGGCAGAGAGTGGCCTGATGGCGGACGCCCCCGGAACGGGGTGTCCGCGGGCGGCCTATTTGTCCGTTTCTACCTTCAGCAGCAGTTTCGCCAGCAGGCGTTTTTCCTGCTGGCGCTGGCCTGAGACGGTCTTCACGTGCGCGCCGGCGACGCGCTGCAGGGCGGCCGTGGCGACGGGATTGCGCGGTTTTTGCGAGGGTTCGACGCGGAACTGCATTTTCTGCCGCGTCGCCAATGCCTTGTTTGCCATCGGTTTTCCCCTCCCTGATTACAGCACGTAGCGCGACAGGTCCTCGTTGACCGACAGCGCTTCCAGGCGTTCATTCACGTACGCGGCATCGATCACCAGCAGGTTTTCCGTCGTGCTGCTGCCTTCGCTGGCCGTAAACGACACTTCTTCCAGCAGTTTTTCCATCACCGTGTGCAGACGGCGCGCGCCGATGTTTTCCGTGCGCTCGTTGACTGCATAGGCGATTTCCGCCAGGCGCGTGATGCCTTCCGGGGCGAATTGCAAGGTCAGGTTTTCCGTCGCCAGCAAGGCTTCGTACTGCATCGTCAGGCAGGCGTCGGTGCTCGTCAAAATGCGCTCGAAGTCCGAAATCGACAGTGACTCCAGTTCCACGCGGATCGGGAAACGCCCCTGCAGTTCCGGGATCAGGTCCGACGGCTTAGCCAGGTGGAAGGCGCCCGAAGCGATGAACAGGATGTGGTCCGTGCGTATCATGCCGTACTTGGTGTTGACGGTCGTGCCCTCGACCAGCGGCAGCAGATCGCGCTGCACGCCGGCGCGCGAGACGTCGGCGCCGCCGGACTCCGAACGCGAGGCGATCTTGTCGATCTCATCAAGGAAGACGATGCCGTTCTGCTCGACGTTCTGGATGGCCTTCTGTTTCAGCTCATCTTCGTTGAGCAGCTTGGCCGCCTCTTCCTCGACCAGCAGTTTCAATGCTTCGCGGATCTTGACCTTGCGCGCCTTCTTGCGCTGCCCGCCCACGCCCGAGAACATGGACTTGATCTGCTCCGTCATTTCTTCCATGCCCGGCGGCGCCATGATTTCCATCTGCGGGCCCGCCTCGGCCAGCTCGATCTCGATTTCCTTGTCATCGAGCTCGCCCTGGCGCAATCGCTTGCGGAAGGTCTGGCGCGTGCTGTCGCCGCTGCCGCTGCCGCTGTCCACGGCCGCTGGCGTATTCGGCGTGAAGCCGAAGTCGCGTGCCGGCGGCACGAGGATATCGATGACGCGGTCTTCGGCCGCATCTTCGGCGCGTGCGCGCACCTTCTTCATTTCCAGCGCGCGCGTCTGCTTGATGCCGATGTCGATCAGGTCGCGGATGATGGTGTCGACGTCGCGGCCCACATAGCCCACTTCGGTGAACTTGGTCGCTTCGATTTTAATAAACGGCGCCTCGGCCAGTTTGGCCAGGCGGCGTGCGATTTCCGTCTTGCCGACGCCCGTGGGGCCGATCATGAGGATATTTTTTGGCGTGATTTCATGGCGCAGGGGCTCGGCCACCTGCTGGCGGCGCCAGCGGTTGCGCAAGGCGATGGCGACGGCGCGCTTGGCCTTGGCCTGGCCCACCACGTGCTTGTCGAGTTCGGTGACGATTTCCGACGGGGTCATGTTCATGATCATAGTTGGCTTTCTATCTTCTTTGCGTAGAGTTCCCGAAAAACGTTCAGGGCAAGGCGCGTGGCCGCAGGCAGTACGTTTTTGTACGCCCAGGCCATGCAACGCAGCCATGGGCGTTTTCTCGGGGACTCTTAGTCGAGGGTTTCGATGATGTGGGACATATTTGTGTAGATGCAGAGTTCCGCGGCGATGGTCAGCGATTTCTTGACCACTTCGGCCGGCGACAAGTCCGTGTTTTCCTGCAGCGCCTTGGCGGCGGACTGGGCGAAGGTGCCGCCCGAGCCGATGGCGCCGATGCCGTCTTCCGGTTCCAGCACGTCGCCATTGCCCGTGATAACCAGGGTCGACTCGCTGTCGGCCACCAGCAGCATCGCTTCCAGGCGGCGCAGCACGCGGTCGGTGCGCCAGTCCTTGGCCAGTTCGACGGAGGCGCGCAGCAAATTGCCCTGGTGCTTTTCCAGTTTGCCTTCAAAACGGTCGAGCAGGGTGAAGGCGTCGGCGGTGCCGCCGGCAAAGCCGACCAGGACTTTGCCCTGATACAACTTACGCACTTTGCGGGCCGTGCCCTTCATGACGATGTTACCCAGCGTGACCTGGCCGTCGCCGCCCAGGGCGACTTGCTTGCCGCGCCGTACGCAGAGGATGGTGGTGCCGTGAAATTGTTCCATAGTGACCTCAAAAGATTCGTGCCGATGCGTGCAGCGTCATGTGCCTGCGCGCCCATGGCTCAAAAGTGGGGATGGAAAAGGCAATTGCAAGCGGCAGTGCCTGCTTCAGTGTAGTCGGCGCAGGGCGAAAAAAAAGCACGCAACGCGGGTTGTGTGCTTTTTTTTCTGCCGCCACGCAGCCGCCGGGGCGGCCGCGCAAGGGGAAGGGCGATCAGTCGCCGTACAGCTTTTGCTTCAGTTCGCGCCGTTGCTGGGCTTCCAGCGACAGGGTGGCGGTCGGACGGGCGATCAGGCGCGGGATGCCGATAGGCTCGCCCGTTTCTTCGCACCAGCCATAGTCGCCGGCGTCGATGCTGGCGATCGATTGCTGCACTTTCTTCAGCAATTTGCGCTCGCGGTCGCGCGTGCGCAGTTCCAGCGCATGCTCTTCCTCGATGGTGGCGCGGTCGGCAGGGTCCGGGACCAGCACGGTTTCACGCAAGTGTTCCGTGGTTTCGCCGGCGTTTTTCAGCAGGTCTTTTTCGAGCTGCTGCAGGCGTGCCTTGAAGAATGCCAGTTGTGCCGGATTCATGTAGTCATCTTCGCTCATGGCGCGAATTTGATCTTCGCTGATGAGGGGGATGTCTTGGCTGGCGGCCGGGGTCGATTTATTAGTTTTGGTCATAACTTCGCTTACCTTCGATACGACAGAGTTTTCAAATTGATCAGTTGATGCGGCGATACCGAGCAACTGTACAGGTTCCGCTTGGCATTGCTGTCCCGCTGTACTGCGTGCGACCTTGGCTTGCCGGCGAAAGCCAGGACTACCGGCAGGCTATGGTGCCATGTTGATAACTTTTTACCGCTCTATGCCAGTCGCGCTATGCGCGCGACAACGGGCGTGTTGGGTGGATCGCTTGCATGCCTGGCATGCGGCCAGCGGCAGTTTGCCAGCATTTTATGACAGGCGAACGACATGGGCCGTTTTCGTCGCTGATTTTGGCATGCTTTGCCTTATATTGCCATCCCGATTTGTTGCCTAGCCGATCAGAGACGGCTACTTGTTGGTTTATACCAGCAAGACGGGTGTCGGACAGCGGAAAAGCGTGCTTAACTTTCCCTTTTGTTTCTGCTTTGCAACGGGTATTTTGCAAAACCCGGCTAGTTTATACCAAACATTGTTCGAGTCCGCGAATAAAAATGTCTTTTGGGAGATTCTTGCCAATAAACACCATTTTGCTGCCGCGCACTTCGTTTTCGCCCCATTTGGCGCCCAGGTCGCTGCCCATCAACTGGTGCACGCCCTGGAAGACCACCTTGCGTTCGGCGCCCTGCATCAGCAGCACGCCCTTGTAGCGCAACATGCGCGGACCATACACTTGCACCAGGCCGCCGAGGAACTCGTCGAGCTTGGCGCTGTCGAACGGTTGCGTGCTCTTGAAAACAAAGGCGGCGATATCGTCGCTGTGCTGCGCATGGTGGTGGTCCGCATGGCCGCAATCGGTGGCGCAGTCGTCGCTGTGCTCATGATGATGTGCTTTCTCGCCGGCATGTTCGTGCGCGTGCTCGTGCGCATGGTCATGATCGTGCACGTGCGCCGTTTCGGTGGCCAGGAAATCCGGGTCCAGTTCCAGCTTTTCATTCAGGTTGAAACCGCGGATGTCGAGCACTTCGGCCAGCGGCGCGCGGCCGAAATCGACCTTGGCGATGGGGGCGCGGGGATTGATGCGCTTCAGGCGGCGTGTCAGCGTGGCCACGTCGTCCTCACTGACGAGGTCGGTTTTCGACAGCAGCAGCTTGTCGGCAAAGCCCACTTGCCGCTGGGCTTCCTCGTATTCATCGAGTTGTTTCATCGCATGGCGGGCATCGACCACCGTGATAATGGCGTCGAGCATGTAGTGGCTGCCCACTTCTTCATCGACAAAGAAGGTTTGCGCCACGGGGCCGGGATTGGCCAGGCCCGTCGTTTCGATGACGACGCGGTCGAATGCCAGCAGGCCGGCGTCGCGCTTGCGTGCCAGTTCCGTCAAGCCCACGATCAGGTCGCCGCGCACGGTGCAGCAGATGCAGCCGTTATTCATCTCGATGATGTGCTCGTTGCTATCCTGTACCAGGATTTCATTGTCGATGTTTTCCTGGCCAAACTCGTTCTCGATCACGGCGATGCGCATGCCATGGTCTTCCTGCAGTATGCGGTTGAGCAAGGTGGTTTTGCCGGCGCCCAGGAAACCGGTGAGGATGGTGGTTGGAATCAGTGCCATGAGAGATGCCTATGCTGTAATCGATGGTGCCACCGCGCAAGCGGAAGAATGCGGACGATTATGCCGGAATTTTGCAAATGCTTGCAAATGCGCGCCCATCCGCTTGATATGCATCAGGCCGTTTGGTCTACTTGAGCTTGGCGCGCGGGTGCGCCTGGTCATACACGTGCGCCAGATGCTGGAAATCGAGGGCCGTGTAGACCTGGGTCGAGGTGATGCTGGAATGGCCCAGCATTTCCTGCACGGCGCGCAAGTCGCCCGATGATTGCAGTAGGTGCGAGGCGAACGAGTGGCGCAGCACGTGCGGGTGCACATTCGCGGGAATGTCGGTGGCCAGTGCATGCGCCTTCAGGCGCAGCTGCAATACGCGCGGCGAGATACGCGTGTTGCGTGTGCTTAAAAACAAGGCAGCGCTGCCATCCTTTGCAGGCGGACGCACGGCCAGCCAGCTGGCCAGCGCGACGAGGGCGGCCTTGCCAACGGGCACCTTGCGCATCTTGCTGCCCTTGCCCGTGACGATGACTTCGAAGCTGGCCATGTCCAGCCAGCCCAGCGAGGCCTCCCGGCCGTTCTCGGCCTTGCAGTAGTGGGTGTCCAGGCTGGTCAGTTCCGACACGCGCAAGCCGCTCGAATACAGCAGCTCGAACATGGCGCGGTTGCACAGTTGTTCCGGCTCGGCGGCGCCCTGCTGGTGTTGCGCGGGCGCCACGAGGCGCACGGCGTCGTCCACCGACAGGGCTTTGGGCAAGGTCTTGGCCCGCTTGGGCGCGCGGATGCCGTCGACGGGATTGGCGTCGAGTGCCGTTTCGCCGCTGAGCCAGTTGAAAAAGCCGCGCCACGACGACAGCTTGCGGGCGATCGAGCGCGGATCGAGGCCGCCGGCATGCAGCTTGGCCGTGTAGCGGCGCACTTCATTGTGCGCCAGCGCCGTCCACGGCGTATTGCCGCTCAGTTCCAGCAAGGCGCGCAGGTCGCGCCCGTAGGCGTCCAAGGTGTGGGGCGAGAGCTTGCGCTGCGTGGCCAGCTGCGCCAGGTAGCTGCTCAGCCATTCGGCCTTGCCGCGCGCTTCGTCCACGGGGTTCTCAGGCGCGCAGCGCGGCCAGGGCGGCGCTGGCCGTGGCGCCGATGTGCACGAGGAAGTCCGTGCCCATGCTGGAGGTAAAGCGTTCGCTGTCGGGCGAACCGAGCACCAGCAAGCCGAAGGTGCCTGTGGTGCCGGGCGCGCGCAGGGCGATCATGACGGTCGATTCGATTTTATCCGCCTGCAACCAGTGCACGGCTTCGAAATCACGGTTGCTGCCGCAGTACGGCGCTTGCAGGCTGTTGGCGAACATGCGCACGTCGGCCGTGACATCTTCCGTGAACCAGCCATTGGCGTGTTCCGGCAGCACTTGCCACAGGCGCAGGCTGACATAGGGCACGTCGAAATTGCTTTGCAGGGCATCAACCAGCACGCGCGGCATGGCCGCATCGCTGCGCACTTGCAGCATGGCCTGGTTCCAGCCGTGGAACTTGCTGGCGATGTCGCCATTCTCCTCGGCCAGGCGGCTCAGCTTGGACATGCGCAGTTCCAGCGCCTTGTATTTGTCACGCATCACTTCCATCTGCCGCTCCTGCAGCGAGATGGTGCGTCCCGTCAGCGGGCTGCTCAGCTTGACCTCGCCGAGCAGCGCGGTATGCTCTGCGAAGAAAGTCGGATGCTCGCTCAGGTACTGGGCGACGGTGCTGGAATCGAGTGTGGCGGTCATTGATAGTCAGAAGAGAGAAGGATGAACGCTTCATTCTAACCGAGAGTGCGCCGACATAGGCGCAAAGGGCAGGGCGCCGATGCATTTTCCGCGCGCGCATGAAAAAAGCGGCATGGTTACCCATGCCGCCTTGCATTTCTTGCTCAGCAATCACCCGTGGCGGGTGACGTGCGGGGCATTAGAAATTGTGGTGTACGCCCAGACCGATGTAGCTGACCGAGGTGGTGTTGTTGTAGTTTGCGGCGCTGGCCGATTTCTTGTTCGAAATATCTGCGTACAGGTAGGTACGCTTCGACAGATTGTAGTCATAGCCCAGCGATGCTTGCTTGGTCTTGGCGACGCCATCCGGCGTTTTCTGACCGTAGCCAGCGCGGATCTTGCCTGGGCCGACGTCGTAGTTCGCGCCCAGCACCCATGATTTGGTGTCGGTGTTGACGATTTTGAAATTGCCGTCATCCTGATGCTGGTAAGACGCCATCAGTTTCAATTCCGCGATCGGATTGAACGATGCACCGACCGACCACAGTTTGGCTTGCAGGCCGTTACGCTCGTAGGCAGCCATGGCGGCGAACTGGGCGTAGTTGTACGTTGCCGAAACCGAGTACGGGTTCGATGCTGGCGCTACATTGGCTGCTACGGCGAAATTGCCGGTGGCATTCGTCGTCAGGTTGCGCACGGAGGCTGCGACGGCGGCGTTGTTGTTCGCTTCCTTGGCGGCCACGGTGGCGTTGAACTGGAAGCCGCTGATGACTGGCGAGTTGTAGAACACGGCATTCGAGAAGCGGTTTTTCGAGTTGCCTGGCGCGCTCAGCGGATCGCTGCTATAGGCGGCCACGGTCAGGTCGGTCTGGAAACCGGCTGGCGTCGGCATGCCCGACCATGGTTCGAAACCGGTGCTCGTTTCCTGGAAAGCGGTCAGGCCACGGCCCAGGCGTACGGTACCGAAGTTGCCTTGCAGGCCGACGCGGCTTTGACCCTGGAACAGCGGACGCGAATTGATGCCCGAGGTGTTTTCGACGGTGCCGGTGTCGGATTCATAGCGAATTTCCAATTGGAAAATAGCTTTCAAGCCATTGCCCAGATCTTCCGTGCCCTTGAAGCCCAGTTTGTTGTTGTCGCGCTTGGTGACGGCGGTGGTCGAACCAGTCGCTTTGCCCAGGCCTGCATCGATCGTGCCGTAGATTTGGACGGACGACTGCGCTTGTGCGGTTGCGGCAAAGGCGCCGAAGAGTGCGAGGGCAACGAGTGATTTTTTCATGTCTTATTCCCTATTAAAAGTGAGTTCCGTCCGAGATCCGAGCAGATTGAAATGCGCCAATTACCGCGTTTCGATGAGTGAACCTTAATTCGTCGGCGCGCAAGACGTGCGGGATTGGTCAAATGTGCGTGAAAAAATTGGTGAAAAGCGTCATAAATCCATGGCCCTGTTGTATTTTTGTAACGCGCGGTTTCTGCCGATCCTGCGCCGATAGCCGGCGTTCTCCCATCGCCACGGTGGCGGCACCTTGCCATATTGGCGTGTTTTGGCCGGAACATTGTTGCGTTGAATCAAGTTCTTGAGCCGGCTGTGGCGGATTTATGACACAAGGACGGTACACTAAGGGACGGCCTGCGCTGATGGGTCCGGAGACGACGCACTATTATTAGAATCATTGACTCAATATCGAGAATCGATGGCAAATCGCGAAACATTAGGATTGATCAAGGGCGCACGCGCGGGCGATGTGGCTTGCCAACTGGCGTTGGGACGGCTGTATCTGTTCGGACAGGGTGTGCCGCAGAGCTTGCCGACCGCCTTGCACTGGCTGGCGCGGGCGGCCCAGGAGGATAGCCAGGAAGCATGCTTGCTGATCGGTACGCACGTGCCGTTCGAAGTGGCGCAACCGGCTGCCAGGACGCTGATTCCGTATTACGCGCAGGCGTTCGATGCGGGTCTGGTGCAGGCCGGCCTGGTGCTGGCGCAACTGGTGCTGGGCAACGCCGCCAGCAGTTGTGAAACCTTGCGCGCCAAGGCACGCGTGGCGCTGGACGCCGCCGTGCGCGCCGGCTTGCCCGATGCGCAATGGTTGTTATCCATGCAAGAAGGATCGTCCGCAAGCTGCGTGCCGGATACCGGCGTCGCTGGCAAGCATGCCCTCGATGGCGATACGCCCCTGTACGCCTGGCTGGAGCAGGCCTGGAGCCAGGGCAACCACGCCGGCTTCCTGTCGCAAGGCTTGCCGCTGGCGCGCGAGCTGTTGCAGCGCCAGGCCGCTGCGGGGGCGCGCACGATTGCGCTGGATACGCAGCAGGTGCAGTTGCTGTCGCGTTGCGCCCAGGCACTGGCGCCAGGCGGCGATGCCGAGGGATGGCAATGTTGCGAGCTGGCCGCGCATGGCGGCGACCGCACGGCGCAGCTGGAGCTGGGACTCGGCTATGCGCGCATGGATGCGCATGGCCAGCGGCTGGCCACGCGCAACGGCGCGGCCAATTTCAAGCGGGCCGTGCGCTGGCTGACGCAGGCGGGCGAGCAGGGCCTGGCCGAAGCCTGGTTCGTGCTGTCGCGCATCTATACAAAACCGGAATTTTCCCAGCGCAATGTGATCGAAGCCCATTCCTGTCTGGAGCGTGCCGCCGACCTGGGACATGGCCCTGCCCAGCTCGAGTGCGGCATGCATGCCTGGCGCAATCGCCGCGACGATGTCAACAACGATGTGCGTGCCGCCTATTGGCTGCTGCAGGCGCAGGCGCAGGGCAGCAGTGAAGCGGAGGCGGCGCTGGCGAAGATCGCGCCACACGGCGAATCCGGCGACTGGGGCCAGTGTGCCGCCCTGCATGCCGATGGACAACTGCGCCAGCTGGGCCAGAGCCACCCTTTGCTGGCGGCGCGGCTGGAGCTGGCGCGCCGCTTTCACCTGTCGCGTGCCGAGGCCTTGCTGCTCGATCTGCATGCGGCCGACCAGGGGCATTGTTTGTTGATCGATATCAGTGCCACGCATGGGCGCGGCAAGCGGCGCCTGGTACTGATCCGCACGGCGCAGGAGCGCCAGCTGCTCGATCAGGTGGTGCGCCTGTTCGAACGCGTCGATTGCGGCGTGACGGGGCCGGAAGGCAATTACCGGCAACGCCTGTACCGCCTGAAGTGCTACCTGGCCGAACTGGGTGTCGCGCAGGAACAGCAGTTCCTGGCGGCCTGACGTTTATTTGCTTACAGCTCGATCGTGCCTTCGAACACGGTCACGGCCGGGCCCGTCATCAGGACGGGATGACCCGGGCCTTGCCAGGCGATCGACAGTTCGCCGCCGCGCGCGCTGATGCGCACGGGGGAATCGAGCCGGCCGCGCAGGATGCCGGCCACGGCAGCGGCGCAGGCGCCCGTGCCGCACGCCAGGGTTTCGCCCGCGCCCCGTTCATACACGCGCAGTTTCACGTGATGCCGGTCGACGATCTGCAGGTAGCCGGCGTTGACCCTGCGGGGAAAGCGCGGATGTTGCTCGATCAGCGGGCCCGATTGTTCCAGGTCTTGCGCATCGACATCCTCGACCACTTGCACGGCATGCGGGTTGCCCATCGAGACGACGGACACCAGCACGGGGCTACTGTGGCCCGGCAGCGCCAGGTCCAGCGGCCACAAGGTGTCGCTGCCTTGCGCTACACCGGCGAGGCCAGCGGCATCGAATGGCACCAGTGCCGGTTCCAGCACAGGCGCGCCCATGTCGACCGTGATGCTGCCATCCGCCTCCAGGCGCGGCGCAATGATGCCGGCCATGGTTTCCACGCGGATGCTCGCCTTGCTTGACAAGCCTTTTTCGCTGACGAACTTGACGAAGGCGCGCGCGCCGTTGCCGCATTGCTCGACTTCGCCGCCATCGTTGTTATAGATACGGTAGCGGAAGTCGCAGCCAGGCAGGCGCGGCTTTTCCACCACCAGGATCTGGTCGGCGCCGATGCCGAAACGGCGGTCGGCCAGGCGCTGCCACTGGGCCGGCGTGAAGTCGATAGTTTGATTGATGGCATCGATGACGATGAAGTCATTGCCGGCGCCATGCATCTTGGTAAATTGGAGTTTCATGTTTTGCCGTATCACTTGTGCTGGTTATAGAACGACGCTTCGCCTTGCGGACGCGTCTTGAAGCGTTTATGCGTCCAGAAATACTCGGCCGGCGCTTCGCGCACGCGCTCTTCGATGAATTCGTTCATGCGGCGCGTGGCGGCCGTGATGTCGTCGCCCGGATAGTCATCCCACGCTGGATAGTAGGTCACTTGCCAGCCCTGGTAATTGGGCAAAAAGGTGGCGATGACGGGAATCACTTGCGCCTTGGCGGCCAGCGCCAGGCGCGCCGTGGCCGTCAGGGTGGCGGCGGGCACGCCGAAGAAGGGCACGAATTCCGCATCCTTTTCGCCGAAATCCATGTCCGGCAGCATGAAATACGGCAAGCCGTCGCGCAGCGCGCGCAGAATCGTCTTGATGCCATCCTGGCGCGTAAACAGCTTGGGTGGCTTGAAGCGCGAACGGCCGGCGCGCAGGGCCTGGTCGAAGGCGGCGTTCTTTTGCTGCACATACATCGATGATGCGGAAATTTCCATCGCCGTGGCGGCGCCGGCCACGTCGAGGCAGACGAAGTGCGGGCACAGCAGGATGGTGGGCTTGGCCGCGATCTGCTGGCCCGGAAAGGCGGGCACCTTTTTGATCAAGCGGTTCAGGCGTGCTTCCGACGACCACCACAGGATGCTGCGCTCCCACACGCTGCGCGAATAGGCCTGGAAATGCTGGCGCGCCAGGGCCACACGCTGCCGTTCCGTCAGTTCCGGCATGCACAAGCGCAGATTCGTCAAGGCGATGGCGCGCCGCGTGGGCATGGCGATGAACAACAGGCTGCCGACGGCCACGCCGAAGCGGCCCAGGATGGGCAGGGGCAGCCAGTGCAGCAGCCACATGAAGGCGATCAGCAGTCTCATGGCTGCTCCTTGGTCGCATCGGGGCCGGCCGGCGTGGGCGGCGGCGCACCGCGCGGCACCTTGTAGCGGTTGTAGCTCCACAGGTATTGCGCCGGGCTGCGCGCGATCAATTCTTCCATGGCGGCATTGATGGTGCGCGCCTGCTCGGCAGAAGTGCTGTCCAGCGATTCGGTAAATGGCACAAAATGCACGATATAGCCGCGCCCGCCCGGCAGGCGTTCGGCATAGGTGATGATGACTTCGGCGCCGCCCATCTGCGCCAGCTTGGCCGGCAGGGTCATGGTGTAGGCGGGACGGCCGAAGAAATCGGCCCACACGCCTTCGCCCTCTTGCGGCACCTGGTCCGGCAGCAGGCCGATGGGCTGGCCTTTTTTCAGGCATTTGGCAAAGATGCGCACGCCCGACATGTTGGCCGGCGCCAGCATCAGGTTTTCGCGCGCGCGCGCGCCTTCGATCAGCGGTTTCAGGGCGGCGCGCTTGGGCGGGCGGTACATTACTGTGAGCGGCGTGCGCAGGGCGATTTGCTGGGCGACGATTTCAAAGCAGCCCAAATGCGGCGTCAGGAAGACGATGCCGCGGCCGTGTTGCAAGGCTTTTTCCACCAGTTCCCAGTTTTCCACGGTGGCATGACGCGCCACGCGTTCGGGCGGCGCACACCAGATGAAGGGCAATTCCAGCACGCTCTTGCCCGCTTCGGCCACGGCCGTGTGCAAGTGTTGCGAAAACCCCGCACCCTGCATGTTCTCGCGCATGCGGCGCCGGTAGGACGGGGAAATGGCGTAAATCACCCAGCCGAGCGCAGCGCCCAGGCCATGCAGGACGGGCAGGGGAAAGAGGGATAAAAAGCGGAAAATTGGGACTAACATGAATAAGCTGTTTCCAGGAATGGCGTGTTGCCGTGCCAAAATTTTTTAAGAAGCGTAAAATACCACGTATGCAGTAACCGCTGAGTTAATAGACAACTTGCGAAGCGGAATATAAATATCGCTAAAGCGTCGCAGGCAATATCCTCTTTACTGCGACAGAACATTCACATAGTAATCAGGAGCTTGCAATGTCAAACGACTATCTCTTCACTTCCGAATCCGTCTCGGAAGGCCATCCCGACAAGGTTGCCGATCAAATTTCCGACGCCATCCTTGACGCCATCCTGGCCCAGGATCCGACCGCCCGCGTGGCTGCCGAAACCCTGTGCAACACGGGCCTGGTGGTGCTGGCTGGCGAGATTACCACTTACGCCAATGTGGATTATATTCAAGTTGCGCGTGAAACCATCAAACGTATCGGTTACGACAACACGGAATACGGCATCGACTACAAGGGTTGCGCCGTGCTGGTGGCCTACGACAAGCAGTCGCCCGACATCGCGCAAGGCGTCGATGAAGGTGCGGGTATTGATCTGGATCAAGGCGCTGGCGATCAGGGCCTGATGTTCGGTTACGCTTGCGATGAAACGGCCGAGCTGATGCCTGCCGCCATCCACTACGCGCACCGCCTGGTCGAGCGCCAGTCGCAGCTGCGCAAGGATGGCCGCTTGCCATGGCTGCGTCCGGATGCGAAATCGCAAGTGACCCTGCGCTACGTCGATGGCCGCCCCGTCGGCGTGCACACGGTCGTGCTGTCGACCCAGCATGCGCCGGAAATCTCGCACAAGCAGATCGAAGAAGCCGTCATCGAAGAAATCATCAAGCCGATTCTGCCGCGCGAATGGCTGACGGAGACCAAATTCCTCGTCAACCCGACGGGCCGTTTCGTCATCGGCGGTCCGCAAGGCGATTGCGGCTTGACCGGGCGCAAGATCATCGTCGATACCTACGGTGGCGCAGCCCCGCACGGCGGCGGCGCGTTCTCGGGCAAGGATCCATCGAAAGTCGACCGTTCGGCAGCCTACGCGGCCCGCTACGTGGCGAAAAACATCGTCGCGGCCGGCCTGGCGCGCCAATGCCAGGTGCAGGTCAGCTACGCCATCGGCGTGGCCAAGCCGATCAACATCACCGTCTACACGGAAGGCACGGGCGTGATTCCTGACGCGGAAATCGCCAAGCTGGTGCTGGCGCACTTCGATTTGCGTCCAAAAGGCATCGTGCAAATGCTCGACCTGCTGCGCCCGATCTACCAGAAGAGCGCCGCCTACGGCCACTTCGGCCGCGAAGAGCCGGAATTCACGTGGGAACGCACCGACAAGGTCGCCCTGCTGCGCGACGCTGCCGGCCTGAAGTAATCTAGTCCGACTTGCAAGAAAAGCGCCCCGGCCAGCTGGCCGCGGGCGCTTTTTTCATGGGCGCACGCGACAGTGCATACGGAACGGCGTTGCCGTAGGGATACGCTACAATTCATTGCAAATAAACCAATTGGGGAATGGCATGACCTTGTTGCACGTACGCTCGCTGCTGGTTGTTCTGGTGGCGGCATTCGGCCTGTCCGCTGCCTTGGCGGTGGCGGCGCCAGCCACGCTGACGGTGGGACAATGGCTGGACAAGGCAGAAGGGGGCGACGGCCATGCCGTGCTGATTCTGGCGGCGGGCGGCAAATTTATTTTCCCCGATGGCTCGCTGGCAACGCCGGTCCAGATGCGGCCCGAACTCATCGAGTTGATGGGGCAAATGTCGGCACGCCAGGCCTTGCATGTGCTCACCATCTATGCGGACAGTGGTTTTCTCGCCACGGATCCCGATGCCTGGCGCGCGAATATCAAGCCCGATCCCGTGATTACCTGCAAATGGGCCATGCGCGCCGCGAATTACCCGACCGACGGCAGCAAGGCCGATACGGACATGATACCCATCCTGCGCGACCTGGCCGATGAAATAATGCGGCGCCTCGATGCCGACGCGCGCGCCAGCTGTCTCAGCCAGGGCAAGAACTGGCCGCCGCAGAAACCATAGCACGCCAGCGCGCGTCGCGGACTTGCCAGGCCGCCGGCCCGCTTGACTAATGGTTGCCGCCGGCGCATGGCCAATGTTATGATGCACTGTCCGAGGAGCGTTGCGACGAAGAAATTCGCCAGGCTCGGAATATCCTGCAACTGCGCTCACGTACCTTTTTCAACTGAAAGGAGGGCGTGATGAACGCCGTACTCAAATCGCAACACGACTACACCATCGCCGATATCACTTTGGCCGCATGGGGCAACAAAGAAATCAAGATTGCTGAAACGGAAATGCCTGGCCTGATGGCCATCCGCGAAGAATTCGCGGCAGCGCAGCCCCTGAAAGGCGCGCGCATCACCGGTTCCATCCACATGACCATCCAGACCGCCGTGCTGATCCAGACCCTGGAAGCACTCGGCGCGCAAGTGCGTTGGGCATCGTGCAACATTTACTCGACGCAAGATCACGCTGCCGCCGCCATCGCTGCCGCCGGCACGCCTGTGTTCGCCGTCAAGGGCGAGTCGCTGGACGACTACTGGGAATACACGCACCGCATCTTTGAATGGCCGAACGTGGACGGCAAGGCTGTCTACTCGAACATGATCCTCGACGATGGCGGCGACGCTACCCTGCTGCTGCACCTGGGCGTGCGCGCGGAAACCGACTTGTCGGTGCTGGCCAATCCCGGTTCGGAAGAAGAAATCTGCATGTTCAACTCGATCAAGCAACACTTGCTGACCGACCCGACCTGGTATTCGAAGCGCCTGCCGGAAATCCTCGGCGTGACGGAAGAAACCACCACCGGCGTGCACCGCCTGTACCAGATGCACAAGGAAGGCAAGCTGGCTTTCCCTGCGATCAACGTCAACGATTCCGTCACGAAGTCGAAATTCGACAACCTGTATGGCTGCCGCGAGTCCTTGGTCGACGGCATCAAGCGCGCCACCGACGTGATGATCGCCGGCAAAGTGGCCGTCATCGCCGGTTACGGTGACGTCGGCAAGGGTTCTGCCCAAGCCATGCGCGCCCTGTCGGCGCAAGTGTGGGTGACGGAGGTCGACCCGATCTGCGCACTGCAGGCGGCGATGGAAGGCTACCGCGTGGTGACCATGGATTACGCCTGCGAACACGGCGACATCTTCGTCACCTGCACCGGCAACTATCACATCCTCACGCACGATCACCTGACGCGCATGAAAGACCAGGCCATCGTCTGCAACATTGGTCACTTCGACAATGAAATCGACGTTGCTTCGTTGAAGCAATACGAGTGGGAAAACATCAAGCCGCAAGTCGACCACATCATCTTCCCGTCGGGCCGCCGCATCATCCTGCTGGCCGAAGGCCGCCTGGTCAACCTCGGTTGCGGTACGGGCCACCCGTCGTACGTGATGAGCTCGTCGTTTGCCAACCAGACGATCGCGCAGATCGAGCTGTACGCGAACACGGCCAACTACCCGGTCGGCGTGTACACCTTGCCAAAACACCTGGACGAAAAAGTCGCCCGTTTGCAACTCAAAAAGTTGAATGCGCAGCTGACGGAACTGACGCAAGAGCAAGCCGACTACATCGGCGTGCGTCAAGAAGGCCCCTACAAGCCTGAACACTATCGTTATTAATCGGTAGTCCGGGGCTGTAACTCACCCTCTGAGGGCCGGCGCCTGCCGCCGGCCTGACCCTACTTTTGACAGGCTAGAGAAATGCGCTTGCTACTGATTTGGTTTATCAATGCGGCAGCCCTGTTTGCCGTCCCATACCTGATGCACTCGGTGACGATGAGCAGCGGCTGGACGGCGCTGCTGGCCGCTGCCGTGCTGGGGCTGGTCAATGCGCTGATCCGTCCTTTGCTGATCCTGCTGACCCTGCCCGTGACGTTTTTGTCGCTGGGTCTGTTCATCCTGATCATCAACGGCTTCCTGTTCTGGCTGGTGGCGCAGGTGATCGATGGTTTCCATGTCGCCAGTTTCTGGTCTGCCGTGGGTGGTGCCATTCTGTACAGCATCATTTCCTGGGCCTTGTCGACCTTACTTTTGAGTAATGACGATGGAAAAGCATAATTTCAGTATTGAGTTTTTCCCGCCGAAAACCCCGGAAGGGGCGGAAAAGCTGCGCGCCACGCGTATCAAGTTGTCTGAATTGCATCCGAAGTATTTTTCGGTGACGTTCGGCGCCGGTGGCACCACGCAGCAGGGCACGCTCGATACCGTGCGCGAGATCCTGGCGGCCGGCGAACAGGCCGCACCGCATCTGTCTTGCGTTGGCGGTTCGCGCGCATCGATCCGCGCCGTGCTGGCTGACTTCAAGGCGGCCGGCGTGAGCCGTATCGTCGCCTTGCGCGGTGACTTGCCCAGCGGCTACGGCGCCTCGGGCGAGTTCCGCTACGCCAACGAACTGGTGGAATTCATCCGCGCCGAGACGGGCGACCATTTCCATATCGAAGTGGCCGCCTATCCGGAAGTGCACCCGCAAGCCCGTTCGCCGCAAGACGACCTGCAGGCGTTTGCGCGCAAGGTGCAGGCCGGTGCCGATGCGGCCATCACCCAGTACTTCTACAATGCCGACGCGTATTTCCAGTTTGTCGAGCAGACGCAGAAGATGGGCATCAACGTGCCTATCGTGGCCGGCATCATGCCGATCACGAACTACACACAGCTGATGCGCTTTTCGGACATGTGCGGCGCGGAAATTCCACGCTGGGTGCGTCTGAAACTGGCCAGCTTCGGCGACGACAGCGCGTCCATCAAGGCCTTTGGCCTGGACGTGGTGACGGGCCTGTGCGAACGCTTGCTGGAAGGCGGCGCGCCAGGCTTGCATTTCTATAGCATGAACCAGGCGGCGCCCACGACCGCCTTGTGGCAGCGCCTGGTGAAATAAGTTATCCTGACTTGTCAGTATAAATCGCCCTCGGTCACGATGTGATCGAGGGCGATGTCGTATTCGCCGTTCGGAAAACTTGCTTTCAGGCAGGCATAGGCGATGCCCAGGGTGCGCGGAGGCGGCGCTTGCGCCAGCGTGCGGTCGTAATAGCCGCCACCATAGCCGAGGCGATACCGTTCCCCATTGAATCCCAGGCAGGGCACCAGCAGGGTGGCGGGCGCAGCACGCAGGCGCAATTGGGCCGGCACGGCCACGCCCATGCCATCTTTCACCATCGCGACACCGGGCGTCCAGTCGGAAAATGCCAGCGGCGCATGCTTTTCCAGCACCACCGGCAGGCATAATTGCACGCCACGCGCGGCCAGCTGCGCATACGCGCCGTGCAAGTCCGGCTCGCCATGCAGGGGCCAGTACACGCCCAGTTCCTCGACTTTTTCCTGTGCGCACCAGTCCAGCAGGCGCTGCGCGATGGCCGCATCCCATCCCGCGCGGGTAGTCTCGGGCAGGGCGCGGCGGGCCGCCAGCAGGGCCTTGCGCAAGCCGGCCTTATCCTGTGGCGCAATGGGTGGCCGTGTAGCCGGATCGCATGTTATTCTAGGGTCGCTATTCATATCACCATCAAGTTAAGATTGAGAGTCGTACATTGATTTCCCCACTGAAATGGATTGCCGGCACGATGCTGTGTGTTGCATCGGCCTTGTCTCCCCTGGCCGCCCTGGCCCAGGTGTCCGCCACCGCCTCTCCTGCCGCACCCGACACGCGCAGCGAGGACGATGCCTTCCTGCTGCTGCGCGACGCTGCGCGCAAGGATGACGCCGAAAAAGCCGACTTTTATGCGGGGCGCCTGACGAATTACCAGATTCCATCGTATGTTGACTATTATCGGCTGAAACCGCGCATCAAACTGCTGACCGAAGCGCAATTTCGCGATTACCTGAACCGCTACAAGGGCAGCGCCATCGCCGACCGTTTCCGCAACGACTGGCTGCTGGAGCTGGGCCGCAAGCGTGACTGGGTCCTGTTTGATGAGCAATATCCGCAATTCGCCCTCGACGACGACACCCAGCTCAAGTGCTATGCGCTGATGTCGCGCGCGGCCAAGGGGCAGAACGTGGCGCCCGAAGCGCGCAACCTGCTGGTCTCGCCGCCCGGCTATGGCGAAGCGTGCGGCAGCCTGATCGCCGTGCTGGCGCAAAATGGCCAGTTCGACACGAACGACCTGTGGGCACAAATCCGCCTGGCGGGCCAGACCAACGCCACCGGCCCGGCGCGCCGCATCGCGCTGCTGCTGGGCGCATCCGACGCGAAGATGGCGCAAGCGATCGATTTGCCCGCGCTGATGCTGGCCAAGGGGCCGGGGCCCAGCCGCGCCGACCATGAAATGTACCTGGTGGCTGTCGGCCGCATGGCGAAAAGCACATTAAAACTCGGTGTGGTGGCCTTGCAAAAAGCCAGCGCGCAGCTGACCGCGCAGGAACAGGCCATCGGCTGGGCCAGCCTGGCCTTGCAGGCATCGTATTCGCTGGCGCCGGAAGCGTTTGAATATTGGCAAAAATCCAATGGCGCACCGTTGACCCAGGAGCAGATGCAGTGGAAAACGCGCATTGCCTTGCGCGAAGGCAACTGGCCTGTGGTGAAGTCGTCCATCCAGGCCATGCCGGCCTCGCTGCGCACGGACCCCACCTGGGTCTACTGGCTGGCGCGCGCGCAGCAGGCGGAAACGCCGGGCCGCCCGAATGCGCAAGCCGACACCCTGTACCGCTCGATTAGCGAACAATCGAATTTCTATGGCTTGCTGGCTAATGAAGAGCTGGGCAACCATCTGGTCTTGCCGCCGCCGGGCCAGCCCGTCAGCCCCACGGAAATTGCCGCCATGGCCGCCAATCCGGGCTTGCAGCGGGCGCTGAAATTTTTCAACATGCGCTTGCGCTTCGAAGGCACGCGCGAGTGGAACTGGGAATTGCGTTCGATGACGGATCGCCAGCATCTGGCGGCTGCGGAATTTGCGCGCCAGAACAATGTGCTCGATCGCATGGTCAATACGTCCGACCGCACGCGCCTGGAAGTGGACTATACGCAGCGCTACCCGACGCCGCACGACGATGTCATGCACCCGGCCACGCAAACCCTGGGCCTGGATAAAGCCTGGGTGTATGGCTTGATCCGCCAGGAATCGCGCTTCATCATGGATGCGCAATCGCATGTGGGCGCTTCCGGCCTGATGCAGGTGATGCCATCGACGGCCCGTTATGTCGCCAAGAAGATCGGCCTTACCGATTTCGTCGCGGAAACCTTGAGCGATGTGCGCACCAACGTCTTGCTGGGCACGAATTACTTGAACATGGTGCTCGGTGGCCTCGATGGTTCGCAAGTGCTGGCCAGCGCCGCCTACAACGCGGGGCCGGGACGCTTGCGCATCTGGCGCGCCACCATGACGCGCCCGCTGGAAGGCGCCATCTTTGCCGAGATCATTCCGTACACGGAAACGCGCGGCTACGTGAAAAACGTGATGGCCAACGCCACCTATTACGCGGCCCTGTTCGAGAAGCGCCCGCAGTCGCTGAAAGCGCGCCTGGGTACCGTGGGACCGAAAAACAGCGCCATCGCGGCCGATTTGCCGTAACCCAATGAATTGATACCCGTCCATGCAAACGACCATCCTTGACCCCAGCCTGACGCAAACCCTGGCCGCCGCGCGCGCGCCGGGCCTGACCCTCATCATCGGCAACAAGAATTATTCGTCGTGGTCGATGCGCCCGTGGGTGGCCATGACGGCCTTCGGCATCCCGTTCCAGGAAGTGCGCGTACTGCTCGACCAGAGCGACACGGCCACCAAAATCGCCGAGTATTCGGCCTGCGGCCGGGTCCCCGTGCTGCTGGCGGGCGAGATCACGATCTGGGACAGCCTGGCCATCTGCGAATACCTGGCCGAGCAGTTTCCCGATAAACACCTGTGGCCGCAAGACGTGGCCGCGCGCGCCATGGCGCGTTGTGTCTGCGCGGAAATGCATTCCGGTTTCACGGGCTTGCGCACGGACATGTCGATGAATATCAAGGCGACGTTGCCGGGCCGTGGCCGCACGGCCGCCGCGCAGGCCGACATTGGCCGCATCAGCGAAATCTGGGAAGAGTGTCTGTCGCGCTTTGGCCACCACCAGTTCCTGTTTGGCGAGTTTTCCATCGCCGATGCGTATTTTGCCCCCGTCGTCATGCGCTTCCGCACGTATGGCGTGTCGCTGGCACCGGCCCTGAACGCGTATTGCGAGCGCGTGCAGGCGCACCCTGCCGTGGCGCGCTGGATCACGGAAGCGCTGGCGGAGACGGAAGTCGCGGCCAAGCACGACGCGGAATTACCCGATTAAAGAGAAGTTCACCATGAAGATTTACACGGTCGGTGGCGCGGTGCGCGACCAACTGCTGGGCTTGCCCGTGAAAGACCACGACCACGTCGTCGTGGGCGCCACGCCCGAGGACATGCTGCGCCAGGGCTTCCGGCCCGTCGGCAAGGATTTTCCTGTCTTCTTGCACCCGAAGACGCAGGAGGAATACGCCTTGGCCCGCACGGAACGCAAGACGGCGCCCGGCTACCGGGGCTTTGTCTTCCACGCGGCGCCCGACGTCACCGTGGAAGACGACCTGGTGCGGCGCGATCTGACCATCAACGCCATCGCACAAGCCGAGGACGGTACGTTGACCGACCCGTTCGGCGGCATTCAGGATATCCAAAACCAAGTGTTTCGCCACGTTTCCGACGCCTTCGGCGAAGACCCCGTGCGCATCTTGCGCCTGGCCCGCTTTGCCGCCCGGTTTCATACTTTCACTGTCGCGCCCGCCACCTTGGCGCTGATGCGCCAGATGGTGCTGGACGGCGAAGTCGATGCCCTGGTGGCCGAACGCGTGTGGCAGGAAGTGGCGAAAGGATTGATGGAAGCGCGGCCGTCGCGCATGCTGACGGTGCTGCAGGAATGCGGCGCGCTGGCGCGCATCATGGGAGAAATCCAGTTGAGCGAGCGTTTGCTGCAGGTCATCGACCATGCGGCCGCGCAAGGCCTTGATTTGCCCGTGCGCTTCGCCGCCCTGATGCTGCATGTGAGCAAGGATGCCATCGAGCAGCTGAGCGAGCGCCTGCGCGTGCCCAACGAGTGCCGCGAGCTGGCCGTCATGGCGGCGCGCGAGCTGGAGCAGATCAATGGCGCGCTGGACTTGCACGCCGAAGCCGTGGTGAGCTTGTGCGAACGCTGCGACGGCTTGCGTAAACCGCAGCGCTTTGCGCAACTGCTGCAAGCGGTGGCGTGCGATGGGCTGGTCACCGGGGACTTTCCGCAAGCGGCGCGCTTGCAGGGCGGGCTGGACGCGGCGCGCGCCGTCAACGCGGGCGCGCTGGCGCAAGGTTGTACGGAGCCGAAGCGTATTCCCGAAGTCATCCACGCGGCGCGGGTGGCGGCCGTGCAAGCATTCCTGGCCCAGGCTTGAATGGCGGGAATAGGCTACAATGGCGCCACAATGTTGCACTGCACAATATCGGCCTGATGTGCCGCAGCACCGCCCCCAGGAGTCGTCGTGACCTTACCCAAGCTGTTTCAAAATCCGTTTCGCCGCTGGCTCAGCCGTAGCGGCGGCGGGCGCCCGAGCGTGCTCGTCAAGCAGTTGCATGAGCGCGACCGGCGCCGCATGATGAAGCATTTTCTGTCGCTGGAGAAAAGCGACCGTTTGCTGCGCTTCGGCAGCACCTTGCCCGATGAACTGGTCGCCCAGTACGTGCAGAAGATGGATTTTTCGCGCGACATGATTTATGGCGTCTACAACAGCCTGTTCAAGCTGGTGGGCGTGGGGCATCTGGCGTTCGCGCCGAAGGACAAGTCGCCGGCGAAAAGTGTCGTCACGGACAAGGAGCAGGTGGCCGAGTTTGGCGTGTCCGTGTCGAAATCCATGCGCGGCATGGGCGTCGGGTCGAAACTGTTCGAGCGGGCGGCGATTCACTGCCGCAACAACGATGTCGATACCCTGTACATGCATTGTTTGTCGTCCAACAAGACGATGATGCATATCGCCAAGAAGGCGGGCATGGAAATCCAGCGCGACTATGGCGAAGCTGATGCTTATTTGAAACTATTGCCGCCGAACCCGACCAGCATGCTGCAGGAAGCCGTGCAGGAGCAGTTTGCCATGTTCGACTACACGCTCAAGGCGAACGCGCGCGCCGCATTCAAACTGTGGGATCGCTTGCCGGGGCGCAAGAAGAAGCCCGAGCCACCGTCACCGCCGTCACAGTAAGGGCAGGGCCGTCGTATCCTTGATGCGCTGCAAGGCGAAGCTCGATTTGACGTCCAGCACGGCCGGGTGGCGCAACAGGGTGGCCATCATGAAGCGCGAAAAGTGCTCCATGTCTTCCACGTGCACGCGTAATAGATAATCCATTTCGCCCGTCATCGCATAGCAGGCCACCACTTCCGGCCAATGCGCCACGGCCACGGCGAAGTCGGCGCGCGGCGAGGTATTCGTCACCAGGTTGGGCGCCAGCACGCGCGCCGTGCTGTGCGCGGTGGCGTCGCTGTGCTTTTCCAGCCGCACATTCACATAGGCGAGCAAGCCCAGGCCGATCTTTTCCGGGTCCAGCAGGGCCACGTACTGGCGGATGACGCCCGCTTCTTCCAGTCGTTTGACGCGGCGCAAGCATGGCGACGGCGACAGGCTGACCTGTTCGGCCACGTCCTGATTCGACAGGCGGCCATCGGCCTGCAGGACGGCAAGGATCTTGCGGTCCGTTTTATCCAGCGTAATTTTGCTCATGCTCCCTCCGGTGGTTCTCGTTTCACGCAATATTATTGCGCAAATCATGATTGTTCGGGAGATCTTTGGCATTTAATGCCCGTGACCCACGCCTATACTGTGCGCTACTTCTTGGAGGAGACATCATGCAATTTCAGCCTTGGGATAACCCGATGGGTACCGATGGTTTCGAGTTCGTCGAGTATGCAGCACCAGACCCAAAAGCATTGGGCAAGCTGTTCGAGAACATGGGCTTCACGGCCATCGCGCGCCACCGCCACAAGGATGTGACCCTGTATCGCCAGGGCGACATCAATTTCATCATCAATGCCGAACAAGATTCGTTCGCGCAGCGTTTTGCCCGCCACCACGGCCCGTCCGTGTGCGCCATCGCCATCCGCGTCGACGATGCGGCCTTTGTGTACCGCCGCGCGCTGGAACTGGGTGCCTGGGGTTTCGACAATAAAACGGGTCCGATGGAGCTGAATATCCCCGCCATCAAGGGCGTGGGCGATTCCCTGCTGTACTTCGTCGACCGCTGGCGCGGCAAGGGCGCCGACAAGGAAGGCGCTGCCGCACCGGGCGGCATCGGCGACATCAGCATCTATGACGTCGATTTCGTCGCCATTCCTGGCGCCGTCGCCAACCCCGTCGGCCATGGCCTGACGTATATCGACCACCTGACGCACAATGTGCACCGTGGCCGCATGAAGGAATGGGCGAGCTTCTATGAAAGCCTGTTCAATTTCCGCGAAGTGCGCTATTTCGACATCGAAGGCAAGCTGACGGGCCTCAAGTCGAAGGCCATGACTTCGCCCTGCGGCAAGATCCGCATCCCGATCAATGAATCGTCGGACGACAAGTCGCAGATCGCCGAATACCTGGACCAGTACCATGGCGAAGGCATCCAGCACATCGCGCTGGGCACGGACAATATCTATGCTTCCGTGCAAGGCATGCGCGACACGGGTATCGATTTCCAGGATACGATTGAAACGTACTATGAACTGGTCAACCGCCGCCTGCCGAACCACGGCGAGCAGCTGGAAGAACTGCGCCGCCTGCGCATCCTGATCGATGGTCACAGCACGGAAACGGAACGCGAACTGCTGCTGCAAATCTTCACGCAGACGGTAATCGGCCCAATCTTCTTCGAGATCATCCAGCGCAAGGGCGACCAGGGCTTCGGCGAAGGCAATTTCCGCGCGCTGTTCGAATCGATCGAGCTGGACCAGATCAAGCGCGGCGTGCTGAAAGATACGAACGCAGCATAAATCGCTGCTGTAACAAAAAGTAGTAAAAGAAGTGCCCGCCCGGGAGTGCAGTGCAGCAAAAGAACTGCGCGCATTCCTGTGGTAGTCTACGACAAACAAGTCATTTTTCCGCACCGGCATGCTCACAAAGCCCAGCCGGTACGTGTGAGTTCAACCGACTTTGCACGCGTAGCACAGAGAATAATGGAGACAAGTAATGAATGCACCAATCAAGGGCTCGAGTCTTGAGCCGGGCGCGCACGCGTCCGAGATTTCCCTGAACGACAAATACACGCTCGAACGTGGCCGCGCCTTCATGACGGGCACGCAAGCGCTGATCCGCCTGCCCATGCTGCAGCGCGAGCGTGACCTGAAAGCTGGCCTGAATACGGCCGGCTACATCACCGGCTACCGCGGCTCGCCCGTGACGTCGGTCGACATGACGGCGATCAAGGCCAAGAAATACCTCGATGAACACCACGTCAAATTCCACCCGGGCCTGAACGAAGATCTGGCCGCCACGGCCGTCTGGGGCACGCAGCAAACGAATCTGTTCGAAGACGCGAAATACGACGGCGTCTTCGGCATGTGGTACGGCAAGGGCCCCGGCGTCGACCGCTGCGGCGACGTATTCAAACACGCGAATAACGCCGGTTCCGCCAAGCATGGCGGCGTGCTGGTGCTGGCTGGCGACGACCATGCGGCGAAATCCTCGTCCACTGCGCACCAGTCCGACCACATCCTGAACGCTTGCGGCATCCCCGTACTGTACCCGTCGTCGGTACAGGAATACATCGACTACGGCTTGCACGCCTGGGCCATGAGCCGCTACACGGGCTTGTGGGTGTCGATGAAATGCGTGACCGACATCATCGAGTCGGGCGCCGCCGTCGATTTCGACCCGGACCGCGTGCAGATCGTGCTGCCGACCGATTTCGAACTGCCGGCCGGTGGCCTGAACATCCGCTGGCCCGACACGGTGCTGGAACAAGAAGTGCGCATGAACAGCTACAAATGGTATGCGGCGCTGGCGTATGCGCGTGCCAACAAGCTCAATAAGATCATCTGGGACAGCCCGAAGGCGCGCATCGGCATCATCACGGCCGGCAAATCCTACCTGGACACGCGCCAGGCGCTGGCGGATCTCGGTATCGACGAGCAGACGGCGTCCGACATCGGCATCCGCCTGTACAAGATCGGCATGACCTGGCCGCTGGAAGCGGACGGCGTGCACGAATTTGCCAAGGGTCTCGACGAGATCCTGGTGGTGGAAGAAAAGCGCCAAATCCTCGAATACGCGCTGAAGGAAGAACTGTATAACCTGAAGGATGGCGAGCGTCCGCGCGTGGTCGGCAAGTTCGACGACACGGGCGAGTGGAGCAACCAGAAGGGCACGGGACACGGCGACTGGCTGCTGCCGGCCACGTATGAACTGAACCCGGCCATGATCGCGCGCGCGATCGCCAGCCGCATCTCGCGCTATTACGCCGGTCACCCCGTCGAGCAGCGCGTGAAGGAGCGCATCGCCTACCTGGAAGCGAAGGAAAACGTCCTCAAGGCCATCAGCGCGAAACCCGATCCGCAAAAGGACCGCACGCCGTTCTTCTGCTCCGGCTGCCCGCACAATACCTCGACCAAGGTGCCGGAAGGCTCGCGTGCGCTGGCCGGCATCGGCTGCCACTATATGGTGCTGTGGATGGACCGCGAAACGTCGACATTTACCCACATGGGCGCCGAAGGCGTCACGTGGGTGGGGCAAGCGCCGTTCACGAATGAAAAGCACGTGTTTACCAACCTCGGTGACGGTACGTATTTCCACTCGGGCATCCTGGCCATCCGCGCCGCCGTCTCGGCCAAGGTGAATATCACCTACAAAATTCTGTTCAACGATGCGGTGGCCATGACGGGCGGCCAGGAATTCGACGGGCCATTATCTCCGGCGATCATTTCGCGCCAGATCGCCGCCGAAGGCGTCGGTCCCATCATCGTCGTCACCGATGAGCCGGAAAAATACCCGTCCGATTACGCCTGGGCCGAAGGCGTCACCGTGCGCCACCGTTCGGAACTGATGGACGTGCAGCGCGAACTGCGCGACATGCCGGGCGTGTCGGCCATGATCTACGACCAGACCTGTGCTTCGGAAAAACGCCGCCGCCGGAAACGCAATGAATACCCGGACCCGGCCAAGCGCGCCGTCATCAACGAAGCCGTCTGCGAAGGCTGCGGCGACTGCTCCGTGCAATCGAACTGCCTGTCGGTGGAACCGCTGGAAACGGAATTGGGGCGCAAGCGCCAGATCAACCAGTCATCCTGCAACAAGGATTTCTCGTGCACGACGGGTTTCTGCCCCAGCTTCGTGACGGTGGAAGGCGGCGGCCTGAAAAAGCCGAAAAAAGCCGCTGCCGCCGACAAGGATGCGCCGGCCGCGCCGGCCTTGCCGACACCGACGATTCCCTCGACGGCGGAGCCGTTCGGCATCCTGGTCACCGGCATCGGCGGCACGGGCGTGGTCACCGTGGGCCAGATCCTGGCCATGGCGGCGCACGTGGAAGGCAAGGGCTGTTCCGTGCTCGACATGAGCGGCCTGGCGCAAAAGGGCGGCCCCGTGATGTCGCATGTGCGCCTGGCGGACCGCCAGCAAGACATTCACTCGACGCGCGTCGGCACCGGTGCGGCCGACCTCGTGATCGGCTGCGATTTGATCGTCACGGCCAGCCGCGATGCCCTGTCGCGCATGGGAGAAGGCCGCAGTTGGGCCATGATCAACTCGACCAGCTCGTCGACGGCCGCGTTTGTGAAAAACCCGGACTGGCAATTCCCCGGTGCTTCCGCGCGCATGGAAATCGAAAAGGCCTGCGGTACGGATCATGTCGATTTCATCGACGCGGGCCAGATCGCCACGGCGCTGATGGGCGACTCCATCGCGACGAACATGTTCATGCTCGGTTATGCCTGGCAAAAGGGCAAAGTGCCGCTCACCGAGGCGTCGATCATGACGGCCATCGACCTGAACAACGTCTCGGTGGCGTTCAACAAGGCCGCCTTCAACTGGGGCCGCGCCGGCGCCCACGATACGGCCGGCTTGGTGCGCATGACAACCCCCGCCAAGGTGGTGGAATTCAAGCGCATCGACACGCTCGACGACATCATCGAAAAAAGAGTCGCCTTGCTGACGGCCTACCAGGATCGCGCCTATGCGCAGCAGTACCTGGACTTCATCAGCCAGGTACGCGCGGCCGAAAGCGCCCTGAATGGCCCGCATCTGCGCCTGACGGAAGCCGTGGCCCGCTATTTCTACAAGCTGATGGCTTACAAGGACGAGTATGAAGTGGCGCGCCTGTACACGGACGGCGCCTTCCAGGCGAAGATCGCCGCCATGTTCGAGGGCGACATCAAGCTCAAGTTCCACCTGGCGCCACCGATCATGGCAAAAACGGATGCCCAGGGCCATTTGATCAAGAAGGAATATGGCCCGTGGATGCTGAAGGCCTTCGGCGTGCTGGCCAAGTTGAAGGGCTTGCGCGGCACGGCCTTCGACGTGTTCGGCCATACGGCAGAGCGCAAGACGGAGCGCGCGCTGATTCTTGAATACCGCGCGACGGTGGGCGGCTTGCTGCCGAAACTGACGACGGCCAAGCTGGCGCAAGCCGTGGCCATTGCCAGCATCCCGGAAGACATCCGCGGCTATGGTCACGTGAAGGAACGTCATTTGAAGGCGGCGAAAGAGAAGGAAGCCAGTTTGCTGATCGCCTTCAACGCGCCGACGCCGCTGCCGCCCGTCGTGGCAGCGCCCGTGGCGGCCAGCGTGGCGTGATGGTGTGATGGTGTGAGTATGACGCTGACACAATGGCGCCTGCGGGCGCCATTGTGTCAAAGAAAACAACGACTGCTTGCAAAACATATTATAATTTTTCGATAATTTCTTTTCGGAAAGTTTGTCATGCGTTCCCTGCGCTTTTCTTCTTTGCCTGTGCCCCTTGCTCGTCCTGTCGTCCTTTCCATTGCGTTGCTGTTGAGTGCCTGCGGCGGCGGAGGTGGCGGCAGCGACACCGCGGCCGTTGTGCCGCCCGTCACGCCGACGGATCCTGCGGCGCTGGTCGCTGCATCCACGGTGGCGAACCGCTGTGAGGCGCCGCGCAGCGGCAGCAGCATCGACAAGCCGGGCACCCTGCTCGATGAACTGACGTGGGTGCGCAGCTGGATCGATGAAACGTATCTGTGGTACCGCGAAGTGCCGACCTCGTACCAGCCGCAAAGCTTCACCACGCCCATCGCGTATTTTGACGTGCTGAAAACAACGGCCACGACGGCGTCCGGCAAGCCCAAGGACCAGTTCCATTTCACGTATCCAACGGCAGAGTGGGAAAATGCGCAGAATGGCATCGAACTGGGCTACGGCATGCTGCTGGCGCAGACGCGTAACACGCCACCGCGCAAGGCCGTGATCTCGATCGTCGAACCAGGTTCGCCGGCGGCCCTGGCGGGCTTGCAGCGGGGCGACCTGCTGCAAAGCATCGATGGCGTCGATTTCGTCAATGCCGCGGACGCGGCCAGCGTGAAGATCATCAACGCGGGCCTGTTCCCTGAGGCCCAAGGCACGCATGTGCTCAGTTTCAGCCGTGACGGAACGGTGCGAAACGCCACCCTGCAGGCGGTCGAGGTCAGCACCAGCGCCGTGCAGAACGAGCGCATCATCGACACGCCCACGGGCAAGGTGGGTTATCTGACCTTCAACACCCACAATAATGTCGCCGAGCGCCAGCTGGTCGAGAGCATGCGCCGCTTCCAGGCGGCCGGCATCAGCGACCTGGTGCTCGACGTGCGCTACAACGGCGGCGGCTATCTGGATGTCGCCAGCGAACTCGCTTACATGATTGCCGGCCCGCAAGTCACCACCGGCAAGACCTTCGAGCAGGTGCTCTTCAATGACAAGACCCGGCCGAAAGCGCCCGTGCCATTCCATGCGCAAAGCCAGGGCTTTCCCGGCCCGAATCCCCTCCCCCAGGGCACGCCATTGCCCTCGCTGGGGCTGACGCGGGTGACCTTGCTGACGACGGGCAATACCTGCTCGGCCAGCGAAGCCATCATCAACGGCTTGCGCGGCGTGAATGTGCAAGTCAACCTGATCGGCGGCACGACGTGCGGCAAGCCCTACGGTTTTTACCCTGCACCGAATTGCGGCACCACCTATTTCGCGGTGCAGTTCCAGGGCGTCAACGCCAAGGGCTTTGGCGACTTTGCCGACGGCATGGCGCCGACCTGCGACGTGACGGATGATTATCAGCACCAGCTGGGCGACGCGGCGGAAGGCATGCTGGCGGCGGCGCTGCGCTACCGCAGCAGTGGCAGCTGCACGCCGGCCACAGGCGCGACCAGGCTGTTGAGTTCGATGCAGAGTCCGGCCGACACGGCGACGCGGCTGCTGCGCCCGGCCTACAAGGAAATTGCCGTCATTCGCCGTTAAAGCGTCTGCTTCTGCCATGGCCTCGCCATGGCGCATGGCGTTTTCCTGCTCATGAATCTTTCCATATAACAATTTTGATATATGGAAAGATGAATCCATTCGTTTTGTAATTGCTGGCATCTTGATATCTTTCGCCTTCTCCCTAACCTTGAGAAGCCCAAAGATGCCTATACAATTCAAGTTGCCACCACTCACCATCGCCGTACTGGCCATCCTGGGCGGCTCCGCATGGCAGGCGCACGCGCAAACGCAAGCGCCCGCAGCGGACAAGCAGCCGGCGGCCACCCCGCCAGCCGTCGTGGTCACCGGTTCGCGCATTCCCCGCGCCAGTCTGGAGGGACCATCGTCCGTCACCATCCTGACGGGCGATGAAATCACCAAGCAAGGGTACAAAAACGTCTTCGATGCGCTGACCAATCAGGTACAGAACAGCGGCTTTACGCAAGGCGAGGACTTCGGCAACACGTTCACGCCGTCGGCCAATACCATCAGCCTGCGCGGCCTGGGCCCGAACCACACCTTGATTCTGCTCAATGGCCGCCGCCTGGCCGACTTCCCCGTCGCCTATGAAGGCACGGTCAACTTCACCAACCTGGCGAATATCCCGTCGAGCATTGTCGACCGTATCGAGATACTCAACGGCGGCGCCTCGGCCATCTATGGCTCGGACGCGATCGCCGGCGTGGTCAACGTCATCCTGAAAAAGCAGACGGAAGGTTTCGATATCAACGTCAAGGCGGGCGGCACCACGCGCGGCGGCGCCGGCAACCAGCGCGTGCAGCTGACGGGCGGCGGCAATTTCGACAAGCTGCATACGCTGTTCAGCGTTGAGCTGAGCCAGCGCGATCCGCTGTCGAGCCTGCAGCGCGACTTCATGGCCACCCGCTCGGGCACGCCGACGAATATCGCGTCGCGCCGCGTGGTCCAGGCGGGCACCTCCGGCACGTATGTGGACCTGGGCGACACCTGCAACCAGTTCGGCGACCTGTTCGGCGGTAGCGTCGTCAAGTACCAGGCGAAGAACGGCAGCTATTGCGCCAGCCCGAAAGTGGGCCCCACTTACTGGACCACGCAAACCAAGAACCGCAGCCAGAACGTGTTCGGCAGCGCCAACTATGAGCTGTCGCCGGAAACGACCCTGTTCGCCGATTTCCTGATCGGCAAAAACTCGACCGAGAACAATACGCGCGGACCGACATGGACGTCGTCGTCGACGGGCAGCAGCTATTTCCGTAACCAGAACACGAACAAATACGAAGCGTGGACGCGCTATATCTCGCCCGAGGAAATGGGCGGCGTGGAGCGCTACAACCGCAAGTGGGACGACCTGGCCACCGCCATCTCGCTGGGCGCCAAGGGCCGCATTCCCGGCACGTCATCCTGGCAGTATGAAGCGAACTACAACGCCTCGGTGTACAAGAGCGAAAGCCACACGCCGCGCGCGCTGGCCAATATCGACAGCTTCTTCCTGGGGCCGAAACTGGGCACCGACGCTGCCGGCGTGCCGATCTACGCACCGGATCCGGCCCGCCTGTCGCGCCGCGTGACGGCGGCCGAATTTGACAGCATCACGGGCAATTCCGACAGCGACGACAAGGCCTGGACGAATACCCTGAGCCTGGCCACGAATGGCGACCTGTTCCAGCTGCCCGCTGGCGTGGCAAAGATCGCCACCATCGCCGAAGTGGGCAAGCAGGGCTTCAGCAATGTTCCCGATGCGCGCCTGAACGACGGTTACTTCAACGTCGCCACCAAGTCCGATATCACGGCCGGCACGCGCACGCGTTATGCGCTGGGCGCGGAAGTGAACCTGCCGCTGCATGAAAAGCTGACAGGTACCCTGGCTGGCCGTTATGACCGCTACAGCTTTGCCGGCCGCAGCGATGGCAAGTTCACCTACAACGGCGGCCTGGAACTGCGTCCCGCGCCGGAGCTGCTGTTCCGTGCCAACTACGCCACCAGCTTCCGCGCGCCGGACATGAACTATATCTACAAGGCGCGCGGCACCGGTTACTACTCGAGCACCACTGATTACTACCGCTGCGGCGCTGCCGGACAGGCCATCGAGGATTGCGACTACGCGAATAAATCACCTGGCGCCGACTATGTGCAGAACGGCAGCAAGGATCTGCAGTCGGAAAAGGGCAAGTCGTTCGGCGTGGGCGCCGTCTGGTCGCCAAGTTCGAATTTCGACGTTTCCGTCGATTACTGGAACATCAAGATCGACGACCTGGTGACGAACCTGAGTGCCGACAGGATCCTGCGCGACGAAGCCGATTGCCGCCTGGGCAAGCTCGACATCAATTCGCCTACCTGCGCCGATACCCTGGGCCGCGTCGAGCGTTTCGCGGCCAATGCCCTGAACCGCGCCGGCGAGATCAAGACCATCACCGTCAATCCGATCAACGCGGCCAAGCAGAGCAGCAGCGGTATCGACATCAGCGTCAAGTATTTGCTGCGCACGGCGGACTATGGCCGCTTTGCCTTCAAGGCCAATTACGCCAAGGTGCTGAGCAATAAATCGCAGCAATTTGCCGGCGACGAAGAGATCGACGAGCTCAAATCGCTGAACAATTCGGATTGGCGTGACAAGCTGAACCTGAGCGTCAACTGGGCTGCGGGCGACTGGTCGAACACCTTGCTGGTCAGCCGCTATAGCAAGATCCCGAACGGCGGCGGTACCGGCTACCTGACGCCGACGGCGCTGGCCAACATCAGTACCGTGTACCGCATCAACGACCGCGCCACCTTGTCGCTGATCGTCAACAACGTGTTCGACAAGATCAAGCGCGACGACAGTGGCGGCTGGCCGTACTATCCGGTGGGCAGCTATAGCCCGCAAGGACGCCAGGGTTGGGTAGAATTCAACTACCACTTTGGCTCATAATTCACGCTTGCGAGAGCAAGGCCGGAGCAGCTGACGCTGTTCCGGCTTTTTTATTTGCCACGGCGTTTTTACCTGACCGCCACTCTATAATTGCCCGCTTGTCCTCTCTCGATGGAGTTTGACCCATGCTACGCCACGCCCTGCTGTCCGCCGCCATGTTGTCCCTGTTTGCCGTCAACGCGCATGCCGCGCGCGATATGCGGCTGTTTTCCCTGAAAACGGCGGCCGAGTACTCAGGTTTCAAGAGTACGGGCCGCTACGAGGAAGTGGAAGCCTTGTGCCACCGCTTCGAGGTCCACCACCCGAAACAGGTGCGCTGCTTTGAATTTGGCCGCACGCCGGAAGACCGCCCGATGCTGGCGCTGGCCGTTTCCAACACGGGCGCGCTGACGCCGGACGTGGCCAGGCTGCGCAAGATACCCGTGCTGCTGGTGCAGGGCGGCATCCATGCGGGCGAGATCGACGGCAAGGATGCGGGCTTCCTGGCCCTGCGCCAAGTCCTGGAAGGCAAGGCGGCCGCCGGCGTGCTGGACAAGCAGGTGGTGCTGTTCGTGCCGGTCTTCAATGTCGACGGCCATGAGCGCTTCGGCCAGTGGAACCGGCCGAACCAGCGCGGTCCCGTGGAAATGGGCTGGCGCAGCACGGCGCAAAACTACAATCTGAACCGCGACTACATGAAGGCCGACTCGCCCGAGATGCAGCACATGCTGGCGCTGGTCAATGCCTGGGATCCGCTGGCGTATGTCGACCTGCACGTGACGGACGGCGCGCAGTTCGAACCCGATATCTCGATCCAGGTCGAACCCGTGCAGGCGGGCGATGCGGCCTTGCGCGCGGCGGGAACGGCGCTGCGCGACGGCGTGCTGGCCGACCTGGCAAAGCAGGGTTCCGATCCGAAGCCGTTCTACATGTCGTTTGCCGAAGAAGACAATCCGCAGTCGGGTTTTGTCGATTCGACGCCGAACCCGCGCTTTTCGCACGGCTATTTCCTGTTGCGTAACCGTTTCGGCGTGCTGGTGGAAACCCATTCGTGGAAGGACTACGCGACCCGCGTGCGCATCACGCGCAACACCATCGTCTCGCTGCTATCGCAAGTGGCCCAGCATGGAGCGCAGTGGCGGCAAACGGCGCTCGAGGCGGACGCGCGCGCCGCGCAGATGGCCGGCAGCACCTTGCCGCTCACGTATAAAACCACGGAGAAAAGCCGCATGATCGCATTTCGCGGCTATGCCTATACGCGCACGCCGTCCGAAGTGTCAGGCGCGCTGATGACGCGCTATGACGACAAGACGCCGCAAATCTGGAACGTGCCGCTGCGCGACGAGATCGTGCCCGACCTGCAGGTGACCGCGCCGAAGGCCGGCTACCTGGTGCCATGCGCGCAGGCGAAGATGGTGGGCGCCAAGTTGCGCCAGCACGGTATCGCCTACAATGAAATGACCGGCTTCTTATCCCGGCAGAATGTGGAAATCTTCCGCGCCACGCAAGTGAAGTTCGGCGCGCAGTCGTTCGAAGGACACCAGACGCTGGCGGTACAGGGCGAATGGCAGCGGGAAGTGCGGCTGGTCGATAGCTGCGTGCTGTACGTGCCCGTCAACCAGCCGAAGGCGCGCCTGGTGATGGCGCTGCTCGAGCCGCGCGCGCCGGACTCGCTGCTGGCCTGGGGCAGCTTCAACACGGCGTTCGAGCGCAAGGAATACATGGAGGACTATGTGGCCGAGGATGTGGCGCGCGCGCAACTGGCGGCCGACCCGGCACTGGCGGCGCAGTTCCGGCAGAAGCTGGTCGACGAACCCGAGTTTGCCAAGAATGCGCATGCGCGCCTGGAGTTTTTCGCCCGCCGCCACGCCTCGTGGGATGAGCGCTTGAACCAGTACCCGGTCATGCGCGTCGACGTGGCGCCCGTCAGTTTCATGGATAGACAAGGCCCATTATGAGCAAAAAGCAGAAAAAAATTCTCCTGTTGAGCGTCTCGGCCGGCGCTGGCCACCTGCGCGCGGCGCAAGCCATCGAGGCGTATGCCACGCAGGATGACGGCGAGGGGAGTGCCGCCATCGCCAGCCACCTCGATGTGATGGATTTCGTCACGCCCGCATTCCGCAAGCTGTACACGGATTTTTACATCAAGCTGGTCAACAAGGCGCCCGCGCTGTGGGGCTATCTGTATCACGCCAGCCACGACGCGCCGCGCGACAGCTCGATGCAGCGTTTGCGCCGTGGCATCGAACGCCTCAACACGCGTGCCCTGATGGCGCAGATCGCCGCCTTCCAGCCCGACGCCATCATCTGCACGCATTTCTTGCCGGCCGAACTGCTGTCGCGCGCGCTGCGCCAGGAACAGCTGACCTGCCCCGTATGGGTACAGGTCACCGACTTCGATTTGCACCGCATGTGGGTGCACGAACGAATGCACGGCTATTTTGCTGCCACCGACGAGGTGGCGTTCCGCATGCGCCACGAAGGCATCCCCGCCGAGCGCATCCACGTGACGGGCATCCCCATCATGCCCGCGTTTGCGCAGGTGCCCGAGCGCGTGCAGTGCGCGCAGGCGTTCGGTCTCGATCCACAGCGCACGACGCTTCTGCTGATGGGCGGCGGAGCAGGATTGGGCAGCCTTGAAACGGTCGCCGCGCGCCTGCTGGCGTTGCCAGGCGATTTCCAGCTGATCGTGCTGGCGGGGAAAAACGCCGCCGCGCTGGCGGCGCTGCAGGCACTGGCCGGCCAGTATCCGGGCCGCCTGCTGGCGCAGGGCTTTACCGGTGAAGTGGAGCGGTTGATGGCGTGCGCCGACCTGGTGATCACCAAGCCGGGCGGCCTGACCACTTCCGAATGCCTGGCGCTGGGCTTGCCCATGATCGTCAACGCGCCGATTCCCGGCCAGGAAGAGCGCAACGCCGACTATCTGCTGGAGCAGGGCGTGGCCCTGAAGGCATTCGATGCCGTGACCCTGGAATACCGCGTGCGCCTGTTGCTCGACCATCCGCAGCAGTTGCAAGCCATGCGCGCGAAAGCCCTGGCCCTGGGCCGCCCGCGCGCCGCCGCCGACGTGCTGGCGCAGGTGCTACGCGCTGGCGCCGCTCTTGAATAACAAGGAAGCCATGATGTTGCATGCAGTACTACTGACCCTCGCCCTGGGGCTGGCCGCCGCGCCGGCCGGGGCACAATCATCGCCGCCACGCCATCCGGACTGGGCGACGCCGTTGCCGCAGGTGTCGAACCTGCACCAGGTCACGCCGGGCCTGTACCGCAGCGCCAGGCTCGATAGTGCCGATGTGGCCCAGTTGCAGGCGCTGGGTGTGAAGACGGTGATCAGCCTGCGCTCCTTCCACTCCGATACGCAGGTGCTCGATGGCAGCGGCATCCGCGCCATCCGCATTCCCATCAATACCTGGGCCATCGGCGACCGGCATGTGATAGCGACCATGCGTGCCATCCGCGCCGCCGGGCAGGATGGGCCCGTGCTGCTGCACTGCCTGCACGGCGCCGACCGCACGGGCATGATGGCCGCCATGTACCGCATGCTGTACCAGGGCTGGCCGCGCGAGAAGGCGATCGATGAGCTGAAAAATGGCGGTTACGGCTACCACGCCGTGTGGAAAAACATCGAACGCTATCTGTCGCGCGTGAATCTCGACGAACTGCGCGCGCGCATCGACTCTCCGCAGCCTTGACCCCCGCCGGCGCGCCACTTCAGGCATGATTGCGATTCCAATCACGTTTTTCCGGAATCCGCATGGAACACCACAGCTTTCTCATCAACATACTGTTTTACCTGGTGGCGGCCATCATCATGGTGCCGCTGGCCAAGCGCCTGGGCATGGGCGCCGTGCTGGGCTACCTGGTGGCTGGCGTCGTCATCGGTCCCTGGGGCCTGGGCCTGATCAAGAATGTCGAGGTGATCCTCAGCTTTTCCGAATTCGGCGTGGTGCTGCTGTTGTTCCTGATCGGCCTGGAGCTCGAACCCAAACGATTGTGGCTGCTGCGCCGTCCCATTTTCGGCTGGGGCGGGGCACAGGTGGGCGTCGTCAGCGCGGGGCTGTGCGCCGTGGCCATGGCCTTTGGCGTGGACTGGCGCACGGCGCTGGTGGCCGCGCTGGGGCTGTCGCTGTCGTCGACGGCCATCGTGCTGGCCACCCTGGGCGAACGAAAATTGATGAGCACGCCGGCCGGTTCCGCCGGCTTTTCCATTTTGCTGTTTCAGGATATCGCCGCCATTCCCATGATCGCGCTGGTGCCGCTGCTGGGCGGGCTGGTCACGCACAGTGGCGAACCGGGTTGGCTGCGTGTGGCCAAGCTGGCCGCCGTGCTGGCGGCGCTGGTGATCGGCGGGCGCTTTCTCGTCAACCCCATCCTGCGCTTCATCGCCAAAACGGACTTGCGCGAAATCTTCACGGCCTTCGCCCTGCTGCTGGTGATCGCCATTTGCGTGCTGATGGAATCGGTGGGCCTGTCGATGGCGCTGGGCACCTTCATGGCGGGCGTGCTGCTGGCCGATTCCGAATACCGCCATGAGCTCATTTCCGACCTGGAGCCGTTCAAGGGCTTGTTGCTGGGCCTGTTTTTCATCGCCGTGGGCATGTCCGTCGATTTTGGTGTGCTGCACGCCCAGCCCTTGCTGATCCTGGCCCTGGTGGCGGGTCTGCTGGCGGTCAAGATCGCCTTGCTGTATGCATTGTCGAAGTTTGTCGACATTCCCCGCGGCCAGCAGCTGTTCTTTGCGCTGCTGCTGTCGCAGGGCGGCGAATTCGCCTTCGTCGTGTTTGCCGCCGCCGAGGCCGCGCACGTGTTTGCGCCGCAGACGGCCGCGCTGCTGGTCGTGGTGGTGACCCTGTCGATGGTGGCCACGCCCTTGCTGCTGCTGGCGCACGACAAGTTCGTCGCGCCACGCCTGCAAGGCGACAAGAAGCGCCGTCCCGACGACCATATCGAGGCGCAGGATAACCCTATCGTCATCGCCGGCTTTGGCCGCTTCGGCCAGATCATTGGCCGCCTGCTGGCGGCCAATAAAATCGGCGTGACGGTGCTCGACCACGACCCGGACCAGATCGAGCTGCTGCGCAAGTTCGGCTTTAAAGTGTTTTATGGCGACGCCACGCGCGTGGACCTGCTGGTGGCGGCCGGTATCGAAAAGGCGAAGGCGCTGGTGATCGCCATCGACAACGTGGACGACAGCCTGGCCTTGGTCGACGCCGTGCGCCTGCGCCTGCCCGAACTGACGATCCTGGCGCGCGCGCGCAACGTCACGCATTACTATGAGTTGATGAAGCGCGGCGTGACCATCATCGAGCGCGAGACCTTTGCCGCGGCCTTGCTGCTGGGCGAGCAGACCTTGCAGCAGGTGGGCTACAGCGCGGAACGGGCGCAGCGCGCGGCCGGCATCTTCCGTGCGCATAACCTCAAGACCCTGCTGGAAGTGGCGCCGCACTTCCAGGACCAGCAAAAAGTCATGTCCCTCACGCGCCAGGCGCGCGAAGAGCTGGAAGACATGTTCGAGAGCGATGCGGCGGCGTTTGCGGCAGAGAAGGTGGAAGAACCGGGGTCAGACCCTCGGGTCTGACCCCAGCCTTTGCTTTCAGGGTTACTTCCCCCGGCGGCTTTCAATCGCCTCGATCTGGTCCATGATGCCGTTCATGCGCGCCACCAGCGCCTGGTACGGTTTCGGCGAGGCCAGGTCGACGCCGGCCGCCTTCACCAGCTCATACGGGTAGGCCGAGCCTCCCGCGCTGAGCATTTTCAGGTAGGCGGCCAGGGCGCCCGGTTCCTTGTCGAGGATGCGCTGCGCGAAATCCTGCGCTGCGGCGATCGAGGTGGCGTACTGGAACACATAGAAGCCGTGATAGAAATGCGGCACATACGCCCATTCCAGCGCGTAGGCGGGATCGATGCTCATGACGCCCTGCGCTTCGCCGTGGTAACGCTTGAGGATGCCGGCATAGATGGCCGTCATCTGCTCGCCCGTCAGCGATTCTCCTTGATCCACCTTGCCGTGGATGGCTGCTTCGAATTCAGCGAACATGGCCTGGCGGAAGAAGGTGCCGCGCAGGTTTTCCAGCGCCGCGCCCAGGTACAGCAGGCGCTCCTCGTCATCCTTGGCCTGTTTCAGGCGCGCGTCGAGCAGCAGCGCTTCGTTCGTCGTCGAGGCGATTTCTGCCACAAAGATGCTGTACGGCGCATAGATCGATGGCTGCGCCTTGTTGGCCAGCACCGAGTGCATGGCGTGGCCCCATTCGTGCGTCAGGGTGCTGACGGCTTCGTAATTGTCCGTGTAGTTGAGCAGCACAAACGGATGCACGTCATACGCGTCGCCATTCATGTAGGCGCCCGCCACCTTGCGCGGACGCGGGTACACATCCATCCAGCGCGCTTCCACGGCGGCGGTGAGCGCCTTGACGTAGTCGGGGCCCAGCGGCGCGACTGAGTCGAGCATCATCTGCTTGCCCTCGGCCAGCGGGAACGTGCGCTCGCTTTTCAGCAGCGGCGCATAGACGTCGTAGTACGCCAGGTCCTTGACGCCCAGCATGCGCGCGCGCAGCTTGAAGTAGCGGTGCAAGGTGGGCAGGTTGGCGTTGGTTTGCGCGATCAGGGTCTGGTAGACGGCCGGCGGCAAATGGTCGGCGTCCAGCGCGGCGCTTTGCGAATCGGTGTAATGGCGCACTTTCGCGTACGCGGCATCTGTTTTGAGCTGGCCGTACAGGGTTTCGCCGAACGTGCGTTCATATTCCTTCCACTTGCCGAAAAAGGCGTCGAACACCAGCTTGCGGTCGGCGCGCCGGTCGTCGCCCCGGTATTTGGTGTACGCCGCCTGGTCGAGCCGCACTTGCGTACCGTCCGACAGTTTCACGGTCGGCCATGGGATTTCCGCATTGGCCAGGGTGCGGTAGACGCTCGCGGCCGAGCTTGTCGCCAGGCCGAACTGCGCCACCAGCTGTTCGCCGGCCGCGTCGAGCGTGTGAGGCGCGCTGCGCAGCATGTTACTCAATTGAAAACGGTACAGCTGCAAACCCTGGTCCTTGGCCAGCATGGCATCGATGCGCTTGCTGCCCAGGGCGAGGATTTCCGGCTGCAAAAAGGTCGTCGCCTGGGTGAACTCGTTGCCCAGCAGGGCGGCGCGCTGGTTCAGCTGGTTACCCTTGCTGTCGCCCGTATCCTGGTCATAGTACTGCGCCGCGTAGGTGGTGAGCATGTTGACGCGCTTGCGCGCATCGGCGACCAGCTCCAGGCAGCTTTTCAGGCGGGCCGGCGAGGCTGTCAATTGCCCCTTGCAGGCGCCCAGTTGCTGCAGCTGGGACGACAGCTTTTTCGCGTCGGCGTCGAAGGCGGCGTCGTTTTGATACAGCGCCGTCAGGTCCCAGCGGTCGGCCTGCCGGTCGGCGGGTGCGGGGGCGGCGAAGGCGGTGGAGAGGGCAAAGCTGAGGGCCAGCAGGGTCAGTACGGGGCGTTTGAGCGCGGTCGTCGGCATACAGTGTCCGTTCATGGTCTGGTTGCAAGGGATGCCAGCACGGGCGTGGTGGCAGACTCCGAGCTTAGCGCAGCAGGGGGACGAAGGAAAGCACTTCGGGAGGCGGGCGAGGGAGCGGGGAAGGCCAGCATCCCCGCGCACTACGCGATTACTGCTTTTTGCCCAGCAAATCGAGCAGGATCGACGTTTCCGCCGTGATCGCCGCCTTGATGGTTGGCTGGTACTCGGGCGCCCATTGCGGCGAGTGGGGGCCTGCCAGCGGTTTGCCGCTGGCCTTGGCGGCCGCCAGCTTGCCTGGTTCCACCGCGCCGATATGCAGCAGCACGGCTTTTACGCCGGCCTGACCGTAATTGGCGAAGTCTTCCGACGTCATCTTGGCCGGCATTTCCGTCACGTTGGCCGCGCCCAGCGATTTTTGCAAAGTCGACACCATGCGCAGGGTCAGCTCCGGGTCGTTGTAGACGGCATCCGTGCCGGGACGAATCTCCACCAGCGGCTCTTTCGGCGCGCCGGCGGCAAACGCCTCGCCCTTGACTTCGCGCGCGATACTGGCCAGCACGCGCTTGCGCACGGCATCCTTGAAGGTGCGCACCGTCAGCTGCATGGTGACCTGGTCGGGCACGATGTTGGCCTGGGTGCCGCCATGGATGCTGCCCACGGTGATGACGACGGGGTCCATCGGATTGTTTTCACGCGAGACCAGCGTTTGCAGTGCCAGCACGATGCGCGCGGCCATCACCACGGGGTCGCGCGTGTCGTGCGGTGCGGCGCCGTGGCCACCCTGGCCATACACGGTGATGCTGATGGTGTCGGCGGCGGCGCGGAAGTAGCCGGCGTGGTAGCCGACCGTGCCCGATGGCAGCGTGGCTTCATCGTGGAAGGACAGGGCGTAGTCCGGTTTCGGGAAGCGCGTAAACAAGCCATCCTTCAGCATGGCGGCCGCGCCCAGCAGCGGCTCCTCGGCCGGTTGGCCCACCAGCATCAAGGTGCCGCTCCAGTGCTGGCGGTTGTCGGCCATCAGCTTGGCGCTGCCATACCAGGCCGACATGTGCACGTCGTGGCCGCAGGCATGCATCACGGGCACGCTTTCGCCGGCCGCGTTTTTCGCCACCGCGCTGCTGGCAAACGGCAGGCCGGTTTTTTCCAGCACGGGCAGGGCGTCGATTTCCGTGCGCAGCATGACGACGGGGCCTGGGCCGTTGCGCAGGATGGCGACGACGCCCGTACCGCCAACGCCGGTGGTCACGTCAAAACCGAGCGCCTTGACCTTCTCGGCCAGTTTTTTTGCCGTTTCGACTTCCTGGAACGCCAGCTCCGGGTGGCGGTGCAGGTCCAGGTACAGGTTTTCGACAGCGGGATAGTTGGCGTTCAGTTGCGCCGCGATGGCCGGCGGCAGAGCCGCGCCGTGGGCGCTACCGGCACAGGCGAGGGCGGCGGCGAGGGTGATTTGTTTCAGATGCAATGTGGAAAATTTCATGGGTTTCTTTGAGAAGCAGGCGTGCGGAGACGCGCAACACGCCTGTAGTTGCTGAGGAGACTTTTAAATTAACAGAAACATTTCTCAAAATCAATAAACCAGCTACATATATTTCAATAATGTATAATCTGCAATATAAATAATTCTGTAAGGAATTATAAATATCTTCAACGTAAGATTTTAGAGAAAAGACACCATGGGCTTTATCGCAAATATCAAGATCGGCAAGCGCCTGAGCATCGGCTTTGTCCTGATCCTGGCAATGACCGTTCTGATCGCTACTGTGGGCGTGTGGCGCCTGAATGAAGTGGCGACGTCCACGCGCGCCATGATGGCCGAACCGCTGACCAAAGAACGCCTGATTACCGACTGGTATGGTTTGAACTTTGCCTCGATCCGCCGCACGGCCGCCATCGTCAAGAGCAGCGACCCGGCGCTGGGACCGTATTTCAAGGAGGACTCGGCCGCGTCGGTGAAGAAGGCGGCCGAATTGCTCAAGCAGATCGAGCCGCTGGTCGCGGGCGACAAGGAAAAAGCCCTGTTTGCCAAGATCCTCGAACAGCGCAAGGTGTACAGCGCCTCGCGCGACGGCGCCGTCAAGGCCAAGGCCGATGGCGACGTGGAAGGCGCGGCGAAAATCCTCGACGGCGCGTTCACGCCTGCCGCCCAGGTTTATCAGGACCTGCTGCAGGAACTGGTGACCATGCAGCGCGAAAGCATCGATGCGACGGCCAAGCAGATCGATGCGTCTGCCGTGCATGACACCACCGTTATCAGCCTGCTGACCCTATTTGCGGTAGCGTTCGGCGTGTTGTGTTCGTGGCTGCTGACGACGGGCATTACGCGTCCGCTGCGCCAGGCGCTGGCGCTGGCCGAAACGGTGGCTGCCGGCGATCTGACGCAGACCGTCGCCACGACGGCGAAGGATGAAATGGGGGCGCTGCTGACGGCCTTGGGCAATATGAACAACAACCTGGTTGGCATCGTCAGCCAGGTGCGCAGCGGCACGGACAGCATCGCCACGGCATCGTCGGAAATCGCCGCCGGCAACCTGGACCTGTCATCGCGCACGGAACAGCAGGCCGGTTCGCTGGAAGAAACGGCCTCGTCGATGGAAGAACTGACCAGCACCGTCAAGCAGAATGCTGACAATGCGCGCCAGGCCAACCAGTTGGCGATCACGGCGGCCGGCATCGCCAGCCGCGGCGGCTCGGTAGTGGCGGAAGTGGTGGCGACCATGGGCTCGATCAACGAGTCGTCGCGCAAGATCGTCGACATCATCAGCGTGATCGACGGCATCGCCTTCCAGACGAATATCCTGGCGCTCAATGCGGCGGTGGAAGCGGCGCGGGCCGGCGAGCAGGGGCGCGGCTTTGCGGTGGTGGCGTCCGAAGTGCGCAACCTGGCGCAGAGGTCAAGCCAGGCGGCCAAGGAAATCAAGGCCTTGATCGACGATTCCGTCAGCAAGGTGGGCGTGGGCGCCAGGCTCGTCGACCAGGCCGGCGCGACGATGGATGAAGTGGTCTCCAGCGTCAAGCGCGTGACCGACATCATCGGCGAGATTTCCAGTGCCAGCCAAGAGCAGACGCACGGCATCGGGCAAGTCAACCAGGCGATTACCCAGATGGACCAGGTGACGCAGCAGAATGCGGCGCTGGTGGAAGAGGCGGCGGCAGCGGCCGGTTCGCTGCAAGAGCAGGCGCACGGCCTGGCGCAAGTGGTCAGTGTATTCAAGTTGCGCGAACAGCCAGGCTTGCTGCGCCGCCCTGCGCCACGGCCGGCAGTCGCGCGCCCTGCGCCAGCGCCGCGTGTTGCCGCGCGCAGCATCGCCGTCAAGGCGCAGCCGAAAGCGCTGGCCGGCGACGACTGGGAAGAGTTTTAAGTTGGAACGGACGGCGGCGCCATCGCCATGATGGCGCCGTGCGTCAGCATCAGCCTTGCTGCAGCGGGATGGTGCCGAACGTGGTCGGTGTCGAACACGGTTCTTCGTCAAACGCGATGTCGCCCATGGGACTGGCCACGCCATCGGCCTTCAAATCCTTGAAGCCGAACAGTTTCGGGTCCATCAGGTGCGACGGCGCCACGTTCGACAGCGCCGAGAAGATGCTTTCCACGCGGCCGGGGAATTTCTTGTCCCATTCGCGCATCAAGCCCTTGATCTGCTTGCGCTGCAGGTTTTCCTGCGAACCGCACAGATCGCATGGGATGATGGGGAAGCCCTTGACTTCCGCGTAGCGCAGCGTATCTTCTTCCTTCACGTACGCCATCGGGCGGATGACGATGTGTTTGCCGTCGTCCGATTGCAGCTTGGCTGGCATGCCTTTCAGTTTTCCACCAAAGAACATATTCAGGAAGAACGTTTCCAGGATGTCATCGCGATGGTGGCCCAAGGCGATCTTGTTGGCGCCCAGCTCATCGGCCACGCGGTACAGGATGCCGCGGCGCAGGCGCGAGCACAGCGAGCAGGTGGTCTTGCCTTCCGGGATCAGGCGCTTGACGATGCTGTAGGTATCCTGATTTTCGATGTGGAAAGCCACGCCCAGTTCCGTCAGATAGGCGGGCAAGATTTCCGGCGGAAAATTCGGCTGCTTCTGGTCCAGGTTGACGGCGACGATATCAAAATGGATGGGCGCGCGTTCGCGCAAGGTCATCAGGATGTCCAGCAGCGCGTAGCTATCCTTGCCGCCGGACAGGCACACCATTACCTTGTCGCCGTCTTCGATCATATTGAAGTCGCCGATGGCTTGCCCCACCAGGCGGCACAAGCGCTTGTGCAGCTTGTTGTTTTCCAGGGCGATCTTTTCCGCCTTCTTGCGTGCCAGTTTCTGCGCTTCCACATTGGCCGGGAATTCCACGGCCGTGGTCGTCGGTTCCATCACTGCGCTATTGCTCATATTGTTCATGCTTCATCCTTGATCTTGAATACTTCCACGCCCACGCCTTCGCAGTCGGGATACACGTCCGGTTTCATGCTCGACACGCGCGCGGCGCGCACGCGCGGGTGCGCCAGCATGGCGGCGAGCACGTCGTCGACCAGGCTTTCCTGCAGCTGCACGTGGCCTTGCGCCATGCGCTTGGCGATGGTTTCGCGCATGAAGTCGTAGTCGACCACTTCTTCCAGCTGGTCATCCTTGGGCGTCGACAGGGCCAGGGGAATGTACAGGTCGACGTTGATGAGGACGCGCTGCTCGCCCTTTTTCTCGAAGTCGTAGACGCCGATGTTGATGAGGATTTCGTAATTACGCAGGAACAGGCGGCGGCAATCGGCCAGGCGAGGGTGGGACAGGGCGGACGACATAGTTTTACCTTTTAGGGGATGCTGGAATGCTAATGTTTTTATTGGGTAGGACTGCTGATTATTTGGTCAAAAACATGACGTCGCGCGGCAAGCCGATCAAATGCTGGCCGCCATCGACCAGCAGGGTCGTGCCCGTCAGCGCGCGCGCGCCGGCCACGTAACAGACGCAGTCGGCCACATCCTCGGGCGTGCTGGAGCGTCCCAGCGGCGTGTTTTCATGCGCCTTGGCAAAGTTTGCTGCCGTCTGCTCGCCGGAGACCATGGTGATGCCGGGGGCAATGCCCACCACGCGCACTTTTGGCGCCAGCGCCTGGGCCAGCATGGTGGTCGCCGACAGCAGCGCCGCCTTGGACAGGGTGTACGACAAAAAATCAGGATTGAGATTGTACAGTTTTTGATCGAGCAAGTTGATGACCACGGCTTGTTCGCCTGCCGGGGTGGCCTGGTACAGCGCCTGCGCCAGCAGGATGGGGGCGGCCAGGTTGGCGTGCATGTGGGCGTCGAGCGCCGTGACGGAAAAATCGCCCGCATTGTCGTATTCAAACAACGATGCGTTGTTGACCACGCAAGTAACCGGCCCCAGCGCCGCCTGCGCCTGCGGCAATAGCTGGCGCACGGCGTCTTCCTGCGCCAGGTCGCAGGGGAACGCTTGCGCGCGGCGGCCCAGCGCGACGATTTCCGCCACCAGGCTGAGCGCTTCCTCGCGCGAGTGACGATAATGGACGGCGATATCCCAGCCGTCGCGCGCCAGGCCCAGCGCGATGGCGCGGCCGATGCGGCGCGCCGCGCCCGTGACGAGGGCGACGCGGGGAGTGCTGTCGAATGGCGTTGTCGTTGCTTCTGTCATGTCTTTGCTATGGTTGAGATATTCGGTGGATGCCACACTGGCGGCATGCGCCGCCGATTCGCTACAATGCGGGTATGTCTCTTCCCGTACCCGATAGCGACGCGCTGGCCGCGTCCCATGCCTTGCAGCACCAGATTGCCGCCGAAATCGCGCGCAATGACGGCGCCATTCCCTTTGCCCGCTTCATGGAGCTGGCGCTGTACGCGCCTGACCTCGGCTATTACAGCGGCGGCGCCGCCAAGCTGGGCAAAGATGGCGATTTTACAACCGCGCCGGAGATTTCGCCCCTGTTCGGCGCCACCCTGGCCCATGTGGCAGCCGCTATTATGGCGCAAACGGCCCCGCGCATCCTCGAATTCGGCGCCGGCACGGGCAAGCTGGCCTGCGACATCCTGACGGAAGCGGCCAGCGCCGGCATCCATATAGACCAGTATGCGATCGTCGAGTTATCCGGCGAATTGCGCGCGCGCCAGGAGCTGGCGCTGGCCGCCTTCCCGCAAGTGGTGTGGTTCGACGGTTTTCCCGACAGTTTCGAGGGCGCCGTGTTCGGCAATGAAGTGCTGGACGCCATGCCCGTCAACCTGATCAGCAAGACACCCGCCGGCTGGTGCGAACTCGATGTCAGCATTGCCGATGGCCAGTTCGTGTTTGTCGAACGTCCGGCCGGTGCCGACGTGGCCGCGCAGATCGCCGCCCAGGTGCCCGAGGCCGATGCCTTGCCCGTCGGCTATGTCAGCGAAATCCACGGCGTCGCCTGCGGCTTCATGCGTTCGCTGGCGCGCATGCTGACCAATGGCAAGGGCGGCGCGGCCGTGCTGTTCGACTATGGCTTCCCGGCGCACGAGTATTACCTGGACTTGCGCGCCACGGGCACCCTGATGTGCCATTACCGCCACCACGCCCATGCGGAACCGTTTTATCTGCCCGGCTTGCAAGACATCACGGCCCACGTCGACTTTACGGCCATGGCGGTGGCGGCGCAGAACGCGGGCCTCGATGTGCTCGCGTACATGAACCAGGCGTCCTTCCTGCTGGGCTCTGGCATCGGCGACTTGCTGCTGCGCACCGATCCTGAGCAGGTCAAAACGTACTTGCCGCAGGCCAGCGCCGTGCAAAAGCTGGTCTCGCCGGCCGAGATGGGGGAATTGTTCAAGGTGCTGGCGGTGGGGCACCGCGTGGCGTTGCCGGAAGCCCTGTTGTCCAGCGACCGCAGTCATCGCCTGTAAGCGCGGCAATATCAAGACAGGGCAGTGTCGCCCTGTAATTTCCTGTCCGCCGGTGGTTATTATCTTGTCATATCGTTTATGATGACCGACACAGCACGGTTCCATCCTGCAAGAACCCGTCGCCGCGCACCGATTTCAAGATAGAACGATGGGAAAGATACATACACACTATGACAACCTGAAGGTGGCGCGCCTGGCGCCGCAGGAAGTCATACGTGCCGCGTACAAAGCCCTCAGCCAGAAATACCACCCGGACAAGAACCCAGGCGACGAAAAGGCCGCCCGCATCATGGCGATCCTCAACAGCGCCTATGGCACCTTGTCCGATCCACAACGCCGCAGGGAACACGACGAGTGGATCGCTGCCGAGGAGTGGGAAATCGAATGGCTGGAAAGCACCCATCACGAAGAAGGCAAGGGCCGCGATGGCCGCGCGAAAGGCCATGCCCAGTCGCATGAGCATGCATGGGCACAAGATGTGCCGCCATCCAAGGGCAAGCCGCGACGCGGCCTGCAGCCCGTCTGGCGCAACTGGCGCTGGTGGCTGAGCCTGCTTGTCTGCCTGTTGCTGGGCTGGTTGGGCGCCTTGCTGATGCTCGATACCTCCCCGCCCGTGCCGGTCGCGCTGGCATCGGCCTGGAACGGCTTGGCCCGCGATGGCGCCCAGCCGCATGCGCCAGCGGCCAGCGCCGCGCCGCCGTCATCGAAAGGCGAGGCGGTGGCGGTCGACAGCTGGGCGGTGGGCAAACCGTATGCACCCGAACCGCAGGAAGCGAAGACGCCCGAGATCCGCGTGCTGGCCGTTTCCCAGCTGAGCTTGAAAGCCATCCCGCCCGTCTGCGATGGCACAGGCAAGGCCGAGTCGGCAGCGCTGGTGGCGCCGAATGGCGAGCCCTGGCCGGCGCATTCCGGCTATGTCGATGGCTTCCTGATCGGTAACAAGGGCGAGGAGCTGGCCATCAGCATCGACAACAGCCACAATGCCGCGCCCATGTTCGTCAAACTGTATGACACGGAGCGGCGCTCGAACGTGCGCTATTTGTACATCCTCGCGAACGACAAACTGCTGGTGGAACAGCTCAGCGCTGGCAAGTATGAAGTGCGCTACCAGGCAGTCGGGCCTGGCCAGGACAATTGTGGCGGCACCACGCGTGGCGGCGCATCGGCGCCGGCGCCGGCCGTTGGCGAGGATGGTGTGAAGAATCCTGTTGTAAGCAGCATCTAATCTGATTATGCTTGATATGCGTCAACGCAGCGTCCACATCGACCTTATCCATTAGGAGTATTCATGACCGACCTCAAAGCCGATGCAGATGATAACTGGCTGCTCGACGAAGATGAGCCGGTGGCCAGTCCTGCCGGGCTGGCCGCGCCTGACCAGCGCCTGTGGCGTGTCCTGATCGTCGATGATGATGTCGATGTGCATGCGGTCACGCGGCTGGCGCTGCGCAATGTCAGTTTCAAGGGGCGCGAACTGGAACTGTTCTCCGCCTACAGCGGCCGCGAAGCGTATGACATCCTGCGCGACACGCCCGATATCGCGCTGGTGCTGCTCGACGTGGTGATGGAAACGGATGATGCCGGCCTGATCCTCGCCAAGCGCATCCGCGCCGACCTGAACAACTCCATCGTGCGCGTCGTGCTGCGCACGGGCCAGCCGGGCCAGGCGCCCGAGCAGCGCGTCATCATCGAATACGACATCAACGATTACAAGGCCAAGACGGAGCTGACGACGCAGAAGCTGTTTACCACCGTCATCTCGGCGTTGCGTGCCTACGAGAGCCTGATGATGCTCGAGCGCAGCCGCATCGGCCTGGGCAAGATCCTCGCCGGCGCCACCAATCTGTACCAGATCCATTCGCTGCGCGAATTCGCTTCCGGCGTGCTCAACCAGGTCAGCGCCATCCTCGACGTGGGTGCCGACGGCGTGCTGTGCCTGATGCAGGGCGGCGCCGGGCGGCCCGAGGTGGTCGCCGCCACGGGCAGCTATGCCATGCTGGCCGAGTCGGAAGCTATGCCGGCCGAGCATGCGCTCACCGCCACCATCGCCAAGGCGTTTGCGGAAAAGCGCAGCCAGTTCGAGCATCCGGCCAATGTGCTGTTCATCCATACTGAAGGCAACCGCGAGCTGGCCATCTCCGTCACGCCGCCGTGGCCGCTGGCGCAGATCCAGCGCGACTTGCTGGAAGTATTTTGCCAGCGCATCGCCGCCGCCTTCGACAACCTGTACATGTTCGGCCAGCTGCGCAAGGCGCAGGAAGCGACCGTGGTGGCGCTGGCCGACCTGGCCGAGTTCCGCGACAGCGACACGGGCGGCCATGTGCGGCGGGTACAGCTGCTGTCCGAGGCGATCGCGCGGCGCATGCAGCAGCGCGCCGTGTACCCGGATGAGCTCACGCCGCAGCTGCTCGACATGATCGGCCTGGCCAGCATCTTGCACGACGTGGGCAAGGTGGCCACGCCGGACGCCGTGCTGCTGAAACCGGGCAAGCATACGGACGAGGAGCGCACGCAGATGCAGCTGCATGCCAGCGTCGGGCGCACCATTCTCGAGCGGGCCGCCAACATGGTCGACGGCGTCAGCTACCTCACGTATGGCGCGCAGATCGCCGGCGGCCACCATGAGCATTTTGATGGCGCTGGCTATCCGAACGGCCTCGTGGGACGCGACATTCCCGTGGCTGCGCGCATCGTTGCCGTGGTCGATGTCTTCGATGCCTTGCTGCACGAGCGGCCCTACAAGGAGCCGTGGCCGTATCCGCAGGTGCGTGAATACATCGAACAGCGCAGCGGCAGCCAGTTCGATCCGGAAGTGGTGACGGCGCTGCTGGAGCTGATCGACCACGAGCCGCAACTGTGGCATCCGGAGCGCGCCACCACCTGAGTTGGCGTTTTTCGGCAGCACACCATTCCCTTGCGCGCGGCGCCGTCATATACTCGGCTGCCTCATGCTGGCCGGCGCCACGCACCAGTGTGGCGCGCCGCGGAGTTTTCGGACATTACGACATGAAAGAACTCAAGGGTCTCAGCGCACTGATCATCGAGCCGCATCCGGGCATGCGCGCCAGCCTGCACAATATGCTCAACCTGTGCGGCCTGGCGAAGATCGATGACGCGGCCAGCTCGGGCCAGGCGATCCGCATGCTGGGTAGCAAATCGTATGATTTGATCCTGTGCGAATACGACCTCGACGGCGGGCAGGATGGCCAGCAGATGCTGGAAGACTTGCGCCACCACAAATTGATGCATGCGTCGACCATGTTCTTCATGGTCACGGGCGAAGGCAGCTTTGCCAAGGTAGTCAGCGCCGTCGAGCTGCTGCCCACCGATTACATCCTCAAGCCCTTCACCGCTGAGAACATGCTTGAGCGCATCGGCCGCGCGCTGGACAAGCGCAATGCCTTCGTGCCCGTGTATGCACTGATTGACGTGGGCAATGAGCGCGCGGCGATTGCCGCCTGCGCCGAGGGCGCCAGCCTGTATCCCCGCTACGCCACCGATTTCCTGCGCCTGCGCGCGGAATTGCATTTGCTGCTGGGCGAGGCGGCCGACGCCGAGCCGATCTACGCAGCCCTGTACCAAGCCAAGTCCATCGGCTGGGCGCGCCTGGGGCAGGCCAAGACGCAATTCCTGCTGGGCGAGTACGCAGCGGCGCAGGGCACGCTGGAAGGGCTGCTGGAAAACAACAAACGCTTTCTCGATGCGTATGACTGGCTGGCGCGCACGCACTTGGCACAAGGCAAGCCGGAACTGGCACAGGCGGCGCTGAGCGAGGCGGTGGCCCTGTCGCCGCATGCCGTGCGCCGCTTGCGCCGGCTGGGCGAGGCGGCCCTGGCGGCCGACGATATCGAGATGGCGGAAAAAGCCATGAAGCTGGTGGTCAGCAAGGCCAAGTATTCGGAGTTCCGCGACCCGGAAGACCATGTGCGCCTGGTGCAGACCCTGGTGCGCAAGGGCGATCCGCTGCAGGTGGGCGCCGTGATCCGCGACCTCGACAAGTCGATGGGCGGACAAAAGAATGCGGAGCTGTGCAGTGCTCTGTGCAGCGCCATGCTGCATGCGCATACGGGCAACGCCGAACGCCTGCAGCAATCGCTCGACGCCGCCTTGGCTGCCAACCGGCATAGCGTGGGCAGCTCGAATACGCTGAAAACGGAGTTGGCGCGCCACTGCCTGGCGCACGGGCGCGAAGACGGCGCCGCCGAGGTGATGCGTGAAGTCATGCGCAATGCGCCCGACAGCGCGGCCATGACGCGCGCCATGGCCGTCTTCGAACTGGCGGGGCGCGAGGAACTGGCCAAGGCGCTGGCGCGGCAAAGCCGCCAGGAAGTGGCCGATATGGTGGCAGCGGGCGCCGCCAGGGCGGGAGACGGCGATTTCCGCGGCGCCGTCGATCTGATGGGCGAAGCCGTCACGCGCTTGCCCGACAATCCGCAAGTGGTCTTCAATGCGGCCGTGGCGGTATTGAAATGCCTGGAGCACGAAGGCTGGGATGAGCGCATGGGGCAGCAGGCGCTGACGTTTATTGCCGGTGTGCGCCGCCTGGACCCACGCAACCCCAAATTGCCCGTGCTATCGGGCTTGCATCAGCAGTTGTTGCGTAAATATAAGCCCCTTGGCAATTCCTGGATGCATCCGCCTGACGCCCGGTGACAGGGAGAAATACGGGGCGAATGACGGAAAAATGCGGCTTGCAGCGGGGGGTGATAAAAAAATGCGAAAAAAAGTCGACTTTTTCGCGCCAACCCTTGCACATTCTCAAATCGGGAGCTTATAATCACGCCCCGAAGCAGCCAACTTCTTCTTTATATGCAAATGCAGCAGTCAGGCATCGGTAAATAAGGTTGACAGTTGTGAGTAGATGCTTCATACTCTGCGGTTCCCGCGGAGGGGTGGCCGAGTGGTTAAAGGCGACAGACTGTAAATCTGTTCTCTATGAGTACGCTGGTTCGAATCCAGCCCCCTCCACCAAGTTTTTGCAAGGAAAACTGGGTAGTAGCAAAGTAATAAAGTAATAGCAAGTAAGTGAAGATAAGTGAACGATACCTCGCGGGTGTAGCTCAATGGTAGAGCAGAAGCCTTCCAAGCTTACGACGAGGGTTCGATTCCCTTCACCCGCTCCAGTTTCCGTTCAGATGCTTGATGCATCGCATGCAACAAATTACAGCCCTTGTAGCTCAGTGGTAGAGCACTCCCTTGGTAAGGGAGAGGCCACGTGTTCGATCCACGTCAAGGGCACCAGAATTCGCAGCAGGCAGTACAGAAGCAATTCAAACCAGACCGTCGGGCGTGTGCCTGAGCAATCTAATCAAATCATTAGGAGTTCAAAATGGCAAAAGGTAAATTCGAACGGACCAAGCCGCACGTCAACGTCGGCACCATCGGCCACGTCGACCACGGTAAAACCACGCTGACCGCTGCAATCGCAACGGTTCTGTCGAAGAAATTCGGCGGCGAAGCTAAAGCATACGACCAGATCGATGCAGCACCAGAAGAAAAAGCGCGCGGTATCACGATTAACACCGCTCACGTCGAGTACGAAACGGCAGCGCGTCACTACGCGCACGTTGACTGCCCAGGCCACGCCGATTACATCAAAAACATGATTACCGGTGCTGCGCAGATGGACGGCGCGATCCTGGTATGCTCCGCAGCTGACGGCCCAATGCCACAGACCCGCGAACACATCCTGCTGGCCCGCCAAGTTGGCGTTCCATACATCATCGTGTTCCTGAACAAGTGCGACCTGGTCGACGACGCAGAGCTGCTGGAACTGGTTGAAATGGAAGTGCGCGAGCTGTTGTCGAAGTATGAGTTCCCTGGCGACGACGTGCCTATCATCAAAGGTTCGGCACGTATGGCGCTGGAAGGCAAAGAAGGCGAAATGGGCGTTGACGCAGTGTTGCGTCTGGCCGATGCTCTCGATTCCTACATCCCAACGCCAGAGCGCGCTGTTGATGGTGCTTTCCTGATGCCAGTGGAAGACGTGTTCTCGATCTCGGGTCGCGGTACCGTTGTGACCGGTCGTATCGAGCGCGGCATTGTTAAAGTCGGCGAAGAGATCGAAATCGTCGGTATCATCGATACCGTCAAAACGACTTGCACCGGCGTGGAAATGTTCCGCAAACTGCTGGACCAAGGTCAAGCAGGCGACAACGTTGGTCTGCTGCTGCGCGGCACCAAGCGTGAAGACGTGCAACGTGGTCAAGTGTTGGCCAAGCCAGGCTCGATCAAGCCGCATGCACACTTCACCGGCGAGATCTATGTTCTGTCGAAAGACGAAGGCGGCCGTCATACGCCATTCTTCAACAACTATCGTCCACAGTTCTACTTCCGCACGACGGACGTGACTGGTTCGATCGAGTTGCCAGCAGACAAAGAAATGGTCATGCCAGGCGATAACGTGTCGATCACCGTCAAGCTGATCAACCCGATCGCAATGGAAGAGGGTCTGCGCTTCGCTATCCGTGAAGGCGGTCGTACCGTCGGCGCCGGCGTGGTTGCAAAAATCCTCGCATAAGGAAATGTTATGCTTCCACCCGGGGCGTCCTGGGTGGTAGAATGGCACTCCTCGAAAGTTTTACGTAGGGACGTAGCTCAATTGGCAGAGCGTCGGTCTCCAAAACCGAAGGTTGGGGGTTCGATGCCCTCCGTCCCTGCCACCGTCAAGGTGCAGGGCACCGAAAGTAGAAAAATGTCAAATCAATCCGTGCAAACCGTTAGCACGTCGAGTGACAAGATAAAAGTCGCGCTGGCAATAGTGGCTGCGATTGCAGGAGTAGTCGGGTTTTATTACCTGGCAGGCCAACCAGCTCTGGTGCGTGCAAGCGCGCTTGTGGCTGGTTTGGTTATTGCTGTTGCACTCTTGTATATCTCGACGACCGGCCGTGAATTTCTCAATTTCGCCAAAGAAGCTGTGCGCGAAACCAAGAAAGTCGTTTGGCCTACCCGCAAAGAAGCCACGCAGATTACTGCGATCGTGTTTGCCTTTGTGCTGGTCATGGCGATTTTCCTGTGGGGCACGGATAAATTGCTCGAGTTTTTGTTGTATGACGTAATTCTGGGTTGGAAAAAATAATGAGCGAAAATGTGCATGATGAAGCGGCGGACGAGTCCGTTCCGGGCGACGCTCCGGTAGCGGACACTGGTGCCGCGCTGAGCGTGCCAGTCAGCAGCAAGCGCTGGTATGTCGTGCATGCTTATTCCGGCATGGAAAAAAGCGTCATGCGCGCATTGACCGAGCGCATCGAGCGCGCGGGCATGCAAGACCAGTTCGGCCAGATCCTGGTGCCGATCGAAGAAGTGGTCGAAGTCAAGAATGGTGTGAAGTCCGTCACCGAACGTCGTTTCTATCCTGGCTATGTGCTGGTTGAAATGGAAATGACGGACGAGAGCTGGCACTTGGTGAAGAACACCAGCAAGGTTACCGGTTTCATTGGTGGCAAGTCGAACAAGCCGACGCCGATCTCCGCGCGCGAAATCGACGGCATCATGAAGCAGATGCAGGAAGGTGTTGAAAAGCCCCGTCCAAAAACCTTGTACGAAGTGGGCGAGCAAGTGCGCATCAAGGATGGTCCGTTCACCGATTTCAACGGCAATGTCGAAGAAGTCAATTACGAGAAATCCAAAGTGCGCGTCTCGGTCACCATCTTCGGCCGCGCTACTCCGGTGGAACTCGAATTCGGCCAGGTCGAAAAAGTTTAAGTCTGTATCAAGCGCCACCAGGAGCGTCGCGGTAGTCAAAGCGAAATCCGGTCAGAGGAGCCCCGCCAGGGTAGGATCGGCGGGGCGCTACTACTCAATCCAAGATAGGAGCCATCATGGCAAAGAAAATCATTGGTTTTATCAAGCTGCAAGTACCAGCTGGTAAAGCAAACCCATCCCCACCAATCGGTCCAGCTCTGGGTCAACGTGGTCTGAACATCATGGAATTCTGCAAAGCCTTCAATGCACAGACCCAAGGTCTGGAAGCAGGCATGCCGATTCCAGTCGTGATCACCGCGTTTGCGGACAAGTCCTTCACGTTCGTGATGAAGACGCCTCCAGCAACCTACCTGATCAAAAAAGCTGCTGCGATCACCAAAGGTTCGCCGAAGCCACATACCGACAAAGTCGGTACGCTGACCCGCGCACAAGCTGAAGAAATCGCTAAATTGAAAACCCCTGATCTGACCGCTGCCGACATGGATGCTGCTGTACGCACCATCGCTGGTTCCGCTCGTTCGATTGGTATCACGGTGGAAGGTGTTGTATAATGGCTAAGTTATCCAAACGTATCAAGGCTTTGAAAGCCAAAGTCGACCGTACCAAAGTGTACGCTTTCGACAACGCTGTCGTTCTGATCAAAGAATGCGCAACGGCCAAGTTCAATGAATCGATCGACGTATCGGTGCAACTGGGTGTTGATCCTAAGAAATCCGACCAAGTGGTGCGCGGCTCCGTCGTGCTGCCAGCTGGTACCGGCAAAACCGTACGCGTGGCAGTCTTCGCGTCGGGCGAAAAAGCAGAAGCTGCTAAAGCAGCTGGCGCCGACATCGTTGGTATGGAAGACCTGGCTGAGCGTATCAAAGCCGGCGACATGCCTTTCGATATCGTTATCGCTTCGCCAGATACCATGCGTATCGTTGGTACCCTGGGTCAGATCCTGGGCCCACGCGGCCTGATGCCTAACCCGAAAGTTGGCACTGTTACTCCTGACGTCGCTACCGCCGTGAAAAACGCGAAAGCCGGTCAAGTTCAGTACCGTACCGACAAGTCCGGTATCATCCACGCTACCATCGGCCGTAAATCGTTCGCTGACGCAGATCTGAAATCGAATCTGGTCGCACTGATCGACGCACTGAACAAAGCCAAGCCAGCATCGAGCAAAGGCGTGTACCTGCGCAAAGTTTCGCTGTCGTCGACCATGGGCGCTGGCGTCCGTGTTGACCAGGCTAGCCTGGCAGCTTAAGTAAAGAATCAAGTCCTGTGGCGCCTTCGGGCGCTGCGGGCGCATCTTTGGGCTGTCTGCCCGGTGTTCGCACCAGGCAGGCAGACAATCAAAGACCGTTGGGCCGACTGTGATCGCACATGCAGAAGGTTAATAGGCTTGCCGGCAACGGCAAGTGCCCAACGCAGATGGTGTACCCGAACAAGTTTTGTAGTCCTCATGCTGCGTGAATTCATCCGCTCAGTTTAGTACTTCTTGACTTCGGACGCCGTGTTCGAACCGATGCAAGGCGCTCAACCACTCGGTTGTGATTGCCGAACATCATTTAAGGAGGTTGACCGTGAGTCTCAATCTGAATGACAAAAAGGCCGTCGTCGCCGAAGTTTCCGCACAAGTAGCAAATGCGCAAACGATCGTCGTGGCCGAATATCGTGGCATCCAGGTTGGTCACTTGACGCAACTGCGTGCTAAAGCGCGTGCCCAAGGCGTGTACCTGCGTGTGTTGAAAAACACTCTGGCTCGTCGCTCCGTTGAAGGTACCGCATTCGCCAGCCTGGCAGATGCCATGACCGGCCCGTTGATCTACTCGATCTCGGCCGATGCCGTTGCAGCAGCTAAAGTCATCGCTGACTTCGCTAAAACCAACGACAAACTGGTCATCAAAGCAGGTAACTACGCAGGCAAGCCGCTGGATACAGCTGCTGTCACCGCGTTGGCGAGCATTCCTAGCCGTGAAGTTCTCATCTCGCAGTTGTTGGGCGTTATGCTGGCTCCGGTTTCGGGCTTTGCACGTGGTCTGGCTGCCCTGGCAGCGAAAAAAGGCGAAGGCGCCGAAGCTCCTGCAGAAGAAGCAGCAGCAGAAGAAGCCCCAGCAGCCGCTTAATTGCGCGCGCTTTTTTCTCTCAGTACCAATCTGATGTAACTAACGTAATAAATTTAGGAGTTTCAAAATGGCAATTAGCAAAGACGATATCCTGGAAGCAGTTAGCGCCATGTCCGTAATGGACCTGAACGACCTGGTTAAAGCATTCGAAGAAAAATTCGGCGTGTCCGCAGCAGCGATGGCTTCGGCCGGTCCTGCAGCAGGCCCAGCAGCAGCTGCTGAAGAACAAACCGAATTCAACGTCATTCTGGACAGCTTCGGCGCAAACAAAGTTGGCGTCATTAAAGCAGTTCGCGAAATCACCGGCCTGGGCTTGAAAGAAGCTAAAGACCTGGTTGATGGCGCACCAAAAACTGTGAAAGAAGCAGTGTCGAAAGCTGACGCTGAAGCAGCACAGAAGAAACTGGTAGAAGCCGGCGCAACCGCTTCGATCAAGTAATATCTGTACCGGCGGCAGTTAGCGCCCGAGTCAAAGTCTGAGGTTTCCCCTCGCAAGGGGGGAAATCCGACTTTGGCTCCTTTGTCGTCTGCATCGTATTTGTCATGTAGTTGTAGCAGCAGTTTTTATTCGATTCAAGCCGGAAAGCAGAGCCTTGAGGTTTCGTCTGTGTCACACGCAGCGGTGCAAACGAACACTTGCAAAACCTGAATTTTCTATCCTTTCTGTCACTCACGGAGTGTCCATGCACTACTCATTTACTGAGAAGAAACGCATTCGCAAATCATTCGCGAAGCGCGCCAACGTTCACCACGTTCCGTTCCTGCTGGCGACCCAGCTCGAGTCTTATCATAGCTTCTTGCAAGAGGACATAGCACCGTCCGGCCGCAAGAATGATGGCCTGCAGTCGGCTTTCACTTCGATTTTCCCTATCGTGTCGCACAATGGTTTTGCGCGTCTCGAATTCTTGTCGTACGTTCTGGGCGATCCTGCCTTCGACGTCAAAGAATGTCAACAACGTGGCCTGACGTTCGCGTCGCCGCTGCGCGCGAAAGTGCGTCTGGTGATCCTGGACAAGGAATCGCCAACCAAGCCTGTCGTCAAAGAGATGAAGGAACAGGAAGTCTACATGGGCGAATTGCCGCTCATGACGACCACTGGTTCGTTCGTGATCAACGGCACGGAGCGGGTTATCGTTTCCCAGCTGCACCGTTCGCCTGGCGTGTTCTTCGAGCACGACCGCGGCAAGACTCACTCGTCCGGTAAGCTGCTGTTCTCCGCGCGTATCATTCCTTACCGCGGTTCGTGGCTGGACTTCGAGTTCGACCCGAAAGACATCCTGTTCTTCCGCGTCGACCGTCGCCGCAAGATGCCAGTGACGATCCTGCTCAAAGCCATCGGCATGTCGCATGAGCAAATCCTGGCCAATTTCTTTGTCTTCGACAATTTCAACCTGCGCTCCGAAGGCGCGGAAATGGAATTCGTCGCCGAACGTCTGCGCGGCGAAGTGGCGCGCTTTGACATCGTCGACAAGTCGGGCAAGACCCTGGTGCTGAAAGACAAGCGTATCAACGCCAAGCACGTGCGTGATATCGAAGCTGCCGGCATCAAGCACATTTCGGTACCGGAAGATTACCTGCTGGGCCGCGTATTGGCGAAGAACATCGTCGATGGCGACACCGGTGAAGTTGTCGCTTCCGCGAACGATGAGCTGACGGAAGACCTGCTGGGTCGCCTGCGCGACGCCAACATTTCCGAAATCCAGACCTTGTACACCAACGACCTGGATCAAGGCGCCTACATTTCGCAAACCCTGCGTATCGACGACACCGCCGATCAGATGGCTGCGAAAGTGGCGATCTACCGCATGATGCGTCCAGGCGAACCGCCAACGGAAGACTCCGTTGAAGCGCTGTTCAATGGCCTGTTCTACAACTCGGACCGCTACGACCTGTCGGCCGTGGGCCGCATGAAGTTCAATCGCCGCATTGGCCGCGATGAACTGACCGGCGCCATGACCCTGTCGAACGAAGACGTGCTGGCCGTGATCAAGATCTTGGTGGAACTGCGCAATGGCCGCGGCGAAGTCGACGATATCGATCACCTGGGTAACCGTCGCGTACGTTGCGTGGGCGAACTGGCCGAGAATCAATTCCGCGCCGGCCTGGTGCGTGTTGAGCGCGCCGTCAAGGAACGCCTCGGCCAAGCCGAAGCGGACAACCTGATGCCGCACGATCTGATCAACTCGAAGCCGATTTCGGCTGCGATTCGCGAGTTCTTCGGTTCGTCCCAGCTGTCGCAGTTCATGGACCAAACCAATCCTCTGTCGGAAATTACCCACAAGCGCCGTGTATCGGCTCTGGGACCCGGCGGTCTGACACGCGAACGCGCCGGCTTTGAAGTGCGCGACGTGCATCCGACCCACTACGGCCGCGTCTGCCCGATCGAGACACCGGAAGGTCCGAACATTGGTCTGATCAACTCGCTGGCTCTGTACGCCCGCCTGAATGAATACGGCTTCCTGGAAACCCCGTACCGCAAGGTCGAAGGTTCCAAGATTACCGATCAGATCGACTACCTGTCCGCCATCGAAGAAGGCCGCTACATCATCGCTCAGGCGAATGCGACCATCAGCGATGAAGGTACGCTGTCCGATGAACTGGTCTCGGCCCGTGAAGCCGGCGAAACCATCCTGGTCTCCCCGGAGCGCATCCAGTACATGGACGTGGCGCCAGGCCAGATCGTTTCCGTCGCTGCCTCGCTGATTCCGTTCCTCGAACACGATGATGCAAACCGTGCATTGATGGGCGCCAACATGCAACGCCAGGCTGTGCCTTGCTTGCGTCCTGAAAAAGCGCTGGTCGGTACCGGTATCGAACGCACCGTTGCGGTCGACTCGGGCACCACCGTGCAAGCCTTGCGTGGCGGTATCGTCGATTACATCGATGCGGGCCGTGTCGTGATTCGCGTCAACGATGACGAAGCCACCGCTGGTGAAGTGGGCGTCGACATCTACAACCTGATCAAGTACACCCGTTCGAACCAGAACACCAACATCAACCAGCGTCCTATCGTGCAAGTGGGCGACCGTGTTGCCAAGCGCGACGTGATCGCCGATGGCGCATCGACCGACCTGGGTGAATTGGCACTGGGCCAGAACATGACCGTGGCGTTCATGCCATGGAATGGTCTGAACTTCGAAGATTCGATCCTGATCTCGGAAAACGTCGTCAAGGACGACCGCTACACCTCGATTCACATCGAAGAGTTGTCGGTGGTTGCCCGTGACACGAAACTGGGCGCGGAAGAAATTACGCGCGACATCTCGAACCTGGCTGAAAATCAGCTGGCACGTCTGGACGAGTCCGGTATCGTCTACATCGGCGCTGAAGTCCAAGCCGGCGACACCCTGGTCGGTAAAGTGACGCCTAAAGGCGAAACCCAGCTGACCCCGGAAGAGAAGCTGCTGCGCGCGATTTTCGGCGAAAAAGCTTCGGACGTAAAAGATACGTCGCTGCGCGTGCCTTCGGGCATGATCGGTACCGTGATCGACGTGCAAGTCTTCACGCGTGAAGGCATCGTGCGCGACAAGCGCGCTCAGCAAATTATCGATGACGAACTGAAACGCTTCCGTCTGGATCTGAACGACCAGATGCGTATCGTGGAAGGTGATGCCTTCCAGCGTCTGGAAAAAATGCTGATCGGCAAAGTTGTCAACGGCGGCCCTAAAAAGCTGGCCAAAGGCGCCAAGATCACCAAGGATTACTTGGCCGATCTGGACAAATACCACTGGTTCGACATCCGCCCTGCGGACGACGATGCAGCGGTAGCGCTGGAAGCGATCAAGGAATCGATCAACGAGAAGCGTCACCAGTTCGATCTGGCCTTCGAAGAGAAGCGCAAGAAACTGACGCAAGGCGATGAGCTGCAACCAGGCGTGCAAAAAATGGTCAAGGTGTACCTGGCCGTGAAACGCCGCCTGCAGTCGGGCGACAAGATGGCAGGTCGCCACGGTAACAAGGGTGTGGTTTCCCGTATTGTTCCTGTGGAAGACATGCCATACATGGCCGACGGCACGCCAGCCGACGTTGTGCTGAACCCGCTGGGTGTTCCTTCACGGATGAACGTTGGTCAGATTCTCGAGACTCACTTGGGCTGGGCTGCCAAGGGTCTGGGTATCCGCATCGGCGAAATGCTGAAGGCGCAAACCAAGGTCGAGCAAATGCGCAAGTATCTGACGACGATCTACAACGACAATGGCCGCGCGGAAGATCTGGACAAGTTTGATGATGAAGAGATCATGAAACTGGCCGAGAATCTGAAAAAAGGTGTGCCATTCGCCACGCCAGTGTTTGACGGCGCGAACGAAGAAGAGATCCGCCGCATGCTGGACCTGGCGTATCCGGACGACATCGCCAAGAACCTGGGCATGACCCCGTCGAAGAACCAGGTGACCATGTATGACGGTCGCACCGGTGAAGCCTTCGAACGCAAGGTCACTGTCGGCGTCATGCACATGCTGAAACTGCATCACTTGGTCGATGACAAGATGCATGCGCGTTCGACCGGTCCTTACTCGCTGGTGACGCAACAGCCGCTGGGTGGTAAAGCCCAGTTCGGTGGTCAGCGTTTCGGTGAGATGGAAGTCTGGGCACTGGAAGCGTATGGCGCGTCGTATGTCTTGCAAGAGATGTTGACCGTCAAGTCCGATGACGTGAATGGCCGTACCAAAGTGTACGAGAACCTGGTCAAGGGCGACCACGTGATCGACGCCGGCATGCCGGAATCGTTCAACGTGCTGGTCAAGGAAATCCGTTCGCTGGGTATCGATATCGACCTCGAACGCAACTAAAAGACAGCCACCTGTCATTTGGTTTGGGAAACACAAAGCCCGGCTGGGAAACCACGCCGGGCAATGTAGTCTCAGGAATATAGAAATTTAATCACCTCTGGAGTGATACATGAAAGCACTGCTCGATCTATTCAAGCAAGTACAGACCAACGAGACCTTCGATGCAATCAAGATCGGTCTCGCTTCGCCTGAGAAAATCCGTTCGTGGTCCTACGGCGAAGTCAAAAAGCCGGAAACCATCAACTACCGTACCTTCAAGCCTGAGCGCGATGGCCTGTTCTGTGCCAAGATCTTTGGCCCGATCAAGGATTACGAATGCCTGTGCGGTAAGTACAAGCGCCTGAAACACCGCGGCGTGATCTGCGAAAAGTGCGGCGTCGAAGTCACGCTGGCCAAGGTGCGCCGCGAGCGCATGGGCCACATCGAGCTGGCCTCGCCAACCGCGCACATCTGGTTCCTGAAGTCGCTGCCGTCGCGTCTGGGCATGGTCCTGGACATGACCCTGCGGGACATCGAACGCGTGCTGTACTTTGAAGCATACGTCGTGACCGATCCAGGCATGACCCCGCTGAAGAAGTGCCAGATCATGTCGGAAGACGACTACGCCGCCAAGTACGAAGAGTACGGCGACGACTTCACCGCCTTCATGGGCGCCGAAGGTATCCGTGAACTGCTGCGCTCGATCGACATCCACCGCGATGCCGAAACGCTGCGCGTGGAACTGAAGGAATCGAAATCTGAAGCCAAGATCAAGAAATACGCCAAGCGCCTGAAAGTGCTGGAAGCGTTCCAGCGTTCGGGCATCAAGCCTGACTGGATGATCATGGAAGTGCTGCCGGTGCTGCCGCCGGAACTGCGTCCGCTGGTACCACTGGATGGTGGCCGTTTCGCGACCTCGGATCTGAACGATCTGTATCGCCGCGTCATCAACCGTAACAACCGTCTGAAACGCCTGATGGAGCTGCGCGCTCCAGAGATCATCACGCGCAACGAAAAGCGCATGCTGCAAGAAGCAGTCGATTCGCTGCTGGACAACGGCCGTCGCGGCAAAGCGATGACCGGCGCCAACAAGCGTCCGCTGAAATCCCTGGCAGAAATGATCAAGGGCAAGGGCGGCCGTTTCCGTCAAAACTTGCTGGGCAAACGCGTCGATTACTCCGGTCGTTCGGTCATCGTCGTGGGCCCGCAATTGAAACTGCATCAGTGCGGCTTGCCGAAACTGATGGCGCTGGAACTGTTCAAACCATTCATTTTCAATAAACTGGAACTGATGGGTCTGGCGACCACGATCAAGGCAGCGAAAAAGCTGGTCGAGATTCAAGAGCCGGTCGTGTGGGACATCCTGGAAGACGTGATTCGCGAACATCCGATCATGTTGAACCGCGCACCGACGCTGCACCGTCTGGGTATCCAGGCCTTCGAGCCAGTCCTGATTGAAGGCAAGGCCATCCAGTTGCACCCACTCGTCTGCGCCGCATTCAACGCCGACTTTGACGGTGACCAAATGGCGGTCCACGTTCCTCTGTCGATCGAAGCGCAGATGGAAGCACGCACCCTGATGCTGGCATCGAACAACATCCTGTTCCCATCGAACGGCGAACCGTCGATCGTGCCATCGCAGGATATCGTGCTGGGTCTGTACTACGCGACGCGCGAAGCGATCAATGCGAAGAACGAAGGGATGATGTTCCCTGACGTCTCGGAAGTGATCCGCGCCTACGACAACAAGGAAGTCGAACTGACGACCCGCGTGACCGTGCGTATTACCGAATACCCGAAAAACGCCGAAACGGGCGAATTCGAGAAAACGATTACCCGCTACGAAACGACGATCGGCCGTGCGATCCTGTCGGAAATTCTGCCGAAAGGCCTGCCGTTCTCCGTCCTGAACCGCGCGCTGAAAAAGAAAGAAATTTCCAAGCTGATCAACACGTCGTTCCGCAAGTGCGGCCTGCGCGCCACCGTGGTGTTCGCAGACAAACTGATGCAATCGGGTTTCCGCCTGGCGACACGCGCCGGTATCTCGATCTGCGTCGACGACATGCTGGTACCACCGCAAAAAGTCACCCTGATCGCGGCGGCCGAATCGGAAGTCAAGCAGATCGAACAGCAATACGCCTCGGGTCTCGTGACCGCCGGCGAGCGTTACAACAAGGTAGTCGATATCTGGGGCAAAACCTCGGATGAAGTCGGCAAGGCCATGATGGACCAGCTCAAAGTCGAAGACGTGATCCGCCGCGACGGCACCAAGTCGACGCAAGAATCGTTCAATGCCATTTACATGATGGCCGACTCCGGCGCGCGCGGTTCCGCAGCCCAGATTCGTCAGTTGGCCGGTATGCGTGGTCTGATGGCCAAACCGGATGGTTCGATTATCGAAACGCCGATTACCGCGAACTTCCGCGAAGGTCTGAACGTTTTGCAGTACTTCATTTCGACCCACGGTGCGCGTAAAGGTCTGGCCGATACGGCGCTGAAAACGGCTAACTCCGGTTACCTGACGCGTCGTCTGGTTGACGTGACGCAAGACTTGGTGGTGATCGAGGACGATTGCGGCACCATGAACGGCGCGCTGATGAAGGCGCTGGTCGAAGGTGGTGAAGTCATCGAAGCGCTGCGCGACCGTATCCTCGGCCGTGTTACCGTGCACGATGTCGTCAATCCTGAAACTCAGGAAACGCTGTACGAAGCCGGTTCGTTGCTGGACGAAGACATGGTCGAAGAGATCGAGCGTCTGTCCATCGATGAAGTCAAGGTGCGTACGCCACTGACTTGCGACACGCGCTTCGGCCTGTGCGCCAAGTGCTATGGCCGCGACCTGGGCCGCGGCATGCTGGTCAACGCCGGCGAAGCCGTCGGTGTGGTGGCAGCGCAGTCGATTGGTGAGCCGGGTACCCAGCTGACCATGCGTACGTTCCACATTGGTGGTGCGGCATCGCGTGCAGCAGTGGCATCGTCGGTGGAAGCCAAGTCGAACGGTACCATCCGCTTCACGGCAACCATGCGTTACGTGACGAACGGCAAGGGCGCGCAAATCGTCATTTCCCGTTCCGGCGAAGTGCTGATCACCGACGACCATGGCCGTGAGCGTGAGCGTCATAAAGTGCCGTACGGCGCGACCCTGATCGTCAAGGACGGCCTGGTCATCAAGGCCGGTACGGCCCTGGCAACGTGGGATCCGCTGACCCGTCCGATCATTACCGAATACGCCGGTCAAGTGCGTTTCGAGAACGTCGAAGAAGGCGTCACCGTCGCCCGTCAGGTCGACGAAGTTACCGGTCTGTCCACCCTGGTGGCGATCGATGCGAAACGTCGCGGTTCGTTGACGAAAACGTTGCGTCCGCAAGTCAAGCTGATCAACGAGGCGAACGAAGAAGTCAAGATCGCCGGCACCGAACACTCGGTGGCGATCGGCTTCCAGGTCGGCGCGCTGATCATGGTCAAGGACGGTCAGCAGGTATCGGTTGGTGAAGTGCTGGCACGTATTCCTACCGAATCGCAAAAAACGCGCGATATTACCGGTGGTCTGCCACGCGTAGCGGAACTGTTCGAAGCGCGCTCGCCGAAAGATGCCGGTATGCTGGCGGAAGTCACGGGTACGGTTGCGTTCGGTAAAGAAACCAAGGGCAAGCAGCGTCTGGAAATCACGGACATGGACGGCAACAAGCATGAGTTCTTGATCACCAAGGACAAACAAGTGCTGGTGCATGACGGCCAAGTCGTGAACAAGGGCGAGATGATCGTGGACGGCCCGGCCGATCCGCAAGACATCCTGCGCCTGCTGGGTATCGAAGCGCTGGCACGTTACATCGTCGACGAAGTACAAGACGTGTACCGTCTGCAAGGCGTGAAGATCAATGACAAGCACATCGAAGTGATCGTGCGTCAGATGCTGCGCCGCGTACAGATCGTCAATGCTGGCGACACCAACTACATCGTTGGCGAGCAGGTTGAGCGTTCGGAACTGCTGGATCAGAACGACCTGATGGAAGCCGGAAACAAAATTCCTGCAACCTACGAAAACGTTCTGCTGGGTATTACCAAGGCTTCGTTGTCGACCGATTCGTTCATCTCGGCCGCATCGTTCCAGGAAACCACCCGCGTGCTGACCGAAGCGGCGATCATGGGCAAGCGCGATGGTTTGCGCGGCCTGAAAGAGAACGTCATCGTCGGCCGCCTGATTCCTGGCGGTACGGGCCTGGCCTTCCACCGCGCACGCAAAGAAAAAGAAGCGTGGGAAGTGGAAGAGCGTCAAGCACTGCTGCTGGCCGAGAAAGCCTCGATGGCCGGCGAAGCTGCCGAAGCGTTGCAGGATATCGAAAGCCAGCAACACCACGGCGACGAAGCGTAATCTACGCTGTCAGCTGACAAGAACGGCACCTTCGGGTGCCGTTTTTTTGTCCGTCCGGCGCATTTAAAGGCAAAGGTGTAAGGCGTAAAAACGTAAAAATGGCGGGCCGGAGACGCGAGTCCGAGAAAATGCCGATGGCGGCGTTGCAGCTCCTAGCCCACCTCGTTATACACAAGTCCGTACCGCTGCCCAGTCGGCGTAAAAACACGTTTATATTCAAGGATTTAACACGCCCCTTGTAAACTGGCCACGATTCAGGTTTACTCTCGCCTTTTGCGTGGACGAATTGGCGATAGCACCAGTAGCAATACCTTGGACCGAGACGGAATTTGAACAACTCGACCTGGGCGATGCACGCCTGAACAAACGAGCGAGGATATTGATGGAACGATTTGCGGCTGACCCGACGGCGAGCGTGCCGAAGGCGTGCCAAGGCTGGGGCGAAACGATGGCGGCGTATCGCTTCTTCGACAACAACAGCGTCGACTGGCAGGCGATCATGGCGCCGCATTGGCAGCAAACCGCACAGCGCATGGCCGCGCTGCCGGTGGTGCTGTGCCTGCAGGATACGACCGAGCTCGATTTCAATGGCCAACGCGCGTTCGGCCTCGGTCCGTTGAGCTACGAAGCCCAGCGCGGCATGTACCTTCATCCGACGTACGCGGTCACACCCGCGCGCGAGCCGTTGGGTATCATCGACGCGTGGATGTGGGCGCGTGAAAAGAAGGACAAGACTGGCGCTCGCGGCGGCCCGAAGGAAAGCCTGCGCTGGATCGAAGGCTACGAACGGATCGCCGAGATGGCGGTGCAGTTGCCCGCCACACGGCTGGTATATGTGGCCGACCGCGAGGCCGATCTGGTGCCGCTGATGCTGCGCGCGCAGGAATTGGGCGCGCCGGCCGACTGGTTGGTGCGCGCCAAACACAACCGCTGCCTGCCCGACGGCGACAAGCTGTGGGAGCATACGGGCACAGGCGCGCCGATCGGCGAGTTGACGTTCGCGATGGCGGCACGGCACGGGGTGAAGGCGCGCACGGTGCGCCAGCAGTTGTGGGTACGCACAGTGAGTCTGCCTGCGGGCAAAGGCAAGAGCGTCGTCGCGACCTGCGTGATCGCGCGCGAGATCGATGCGCCGGACGGCGTCAAGCCGATCGAATGGCGCTTGCTGACCAACCGCAAGGCCGCCACGCCCGAGGCGGTCGTCGAGCTGATCGACTGGTACCGCGCGCGGTGGGAAATCGAGATGCTGTTTGACGTTCTGAAAAACGCCTGCCGCGTTGAGGCGATGCAACTGGGGTCGATCACACAGCTTGAACGGGCCTTGGCGCTGTTCATGGTGGTGGCCTGGCGCATTGCGCGTTTGATGCGCTTGGGCCGCACCTGTCCGGACTTGGACGCGGAACTGTTCTTCGACCCCGATGAGATTCAAGCGGCCTACCTGCTGCGCAAAAAAACACCGCCAGACAAACCCCGCCTGAATGACGTTCTGCGCCAGGTCGCCTGTATCGGCGGGTTCCTGGCTCGCAAGAGCGATGGCGAGCCCGGCGTTAAGACGATCTGGCTTGGATTGAAGGATGTTCACGTGGCGGTGGAAACGATACGCACGCTACGTGAAATTGGGGCGCTCAAAAGTTGTGTATAACGAGGTGCTCCTAGCCGTACATGCGTACTGTCTTCGTCGCTGCGCCTTGCCCTCGACATTTTTCAGCCTCGCTTGGCCCGCTACACCTGTGCGGGCGACTGGGGCTTTAATCCGTTTTGCAGCTCTACTGGTCGCGTAGGGGCGCTATCTGAACGGCATTACCTTCGGGTGCCGTTTTTTTTATGCCTGTGCGCTTATCCGAAGCCTGCGCACGAATAGCGGGGAATGCGAAGAATCATGGTGAGCCATTTATATCCGGATTTTCATTACTGAAAAAAACGTTATTTATATGGTGGATTGAAATATTGGCTGTACGGGTAAGTGGAAAATGCACGATGCAATGAAAGTCGCACTGTTATTCATGGCTGGGATTGGAATCAACGCTATATGCCGAGATTATTCCGTTTGGTTTGTGAATCAATATGGCCGAGTTACTGTTGCATGGGAATGTTTGAATGGATAGGTAAACCCAGGTGATGCGGTTGGTATCAATGGATTGGAAGTGAGCGCTCACAAGGATGACTGATGGCTGGCTACCCGCAGTTGGGCAAGCGCTACGTCGCCCGCATGTGTTCGCCCAACTGCTGCTGATCGCGTAGCACCGCGTCGTGGTGCTATCACGTACTATTGCCCTCGGCACGCCAGTTTCCAGTTTATTCATGCTAAGATCTGGCGCATGATTGCCCAAGCCCTGTTTACTCCCGCCCAGCAGAAACTGCTGGGCTTGCTCTTTGTCCGCGTGAATGAAGGCTTTCACTTGAACGAGATCATGCGTTTGACGGGCCTGGGCAGCGCGTCGGCGCAGCGGGAACTGCGACGCCTGCATGACTCCGGCCTGATCACTTCTGAGCGGATCGGCAATGTGCGTCGCTTCTGGCCCAACAAGGAAAGCCTCGTGTATCCCGAACTGAGCGGACTGGTGCAGAAGACCTTCGGCATCGTCGGCGTGCTCAGTGCGACTCTGGCGCCCTTGCGAGCCCAGTTGCACCTGGCCTTTGTGTCTGGTGCCACAGCGAAGGGACAGGACATGCCCGGTAGCGCCATCGACTTGCTGCTGGTGGGCGAGGACGCCAATTATGGCGATCTGTTGACAGGATTGGCCCCGGCCGAGCGAACCTTACGGCGTAAAATCAATCCCAACTTATATACGCTGGCCGATTATCGCCGGCGTCTGCGCGAAGGTCAGCCATTTCTGCTGCAGGTATTACAGCAGCCGAAGTTGTTTGTCATCGGCGATGAATCGCTATTGCAGGCGCTGGCATTACCAGACGCTTCCTTGCAAGTGAATGACTTGCCATCTGTATTCTAAAGGCCGGGTCTGGCATTCAATTTCTGCTGCATGAAATTTTTAGCTAGAAAAAACTCTGAGGCGGATTGATCGTATGATGAATAAACTACAGGCTTTCGGTTTAATTGTTTCCCAGGCAGTGCGCGGTGAATTAACGTTTCCCACGAGTGTTAATTCAGCTCTGCAATTGCAATTGGCTCTGGCCGAACCGGACTGCCATATCGATCATGCCATCAAACTGGTGCTGGCCGAGCCCTTGCTGGCGGCGCGCACGGTGGCCCTGGCCAACTCTGCCGTGTACAGCCGTGGCGATGCGGCGCCCGTGACCAGCGTGCGCGCCGCCGTCATGCGCATGGGTTACCGCAATCTGTACGCGCTGGTGGCAGCCATGGTGGTGCGCCAGTTCGGCAGCAAGATCATCGACCCCGTGCTGCGCCAGAAGGCGACACAGCTGTGGGAGCACACTGCCCACGTGGCGGCGCTGGCGCACGTGCTGGCCCGCCGCGTGACGCACGTCGATGCGGACACGGCGCTATTCGCCGGCATCGTGCATGAGGTGGGTGGTTTTTACTTGTTGTCGCGTGCCGATGAATTTCCTGGCCTGCTCGACGACGATGCGGATCACTGGATGGAGTCCGCCGAAGAAATCATTTCCCGCGAAGTCATGAAGAAGCTGCTGATACCGCTGGCCGTGAGCGACGCCATCGAAGGCTTGCGCGATGGCTTGCTGTCCATTCCTCCCGATTCCCTGCTCGATACTTTATTGTTGGCCAAGCAACTGTCGCCCGTGCCGTCGCCGTTGCAGGTGACGTACGTGGAAATGCTTACACCTTCCGATTCTGTCATCGATTTCATTATCGACAACGAAACCCTGCAAAGCATCCTGGCCGAGTCAAACGAGGAAGTACGCTCGATGAGTGCGGCGTTGCTGGTGTAGCTGAAAACGCTACCGGCGAAAAAAACGGCAGCGCCATCGAGGTGCTGCCGTTTTGTCTTCAGGCCTTGCGTTTTACTTTTGCTGCGCGATCCACCGGTCGACCTTGGCTTCCAGCAGTTTCAAAGGCAGGGTACCGTCGCCGAGCACCACTTCATGAAACTTCGGCAGGCTGAACTTGTCTCCCAATGCCTGCTGCGCGCGCTGGCGCAGTTCGACGATCTTCAGCGCCCCGATCTTGTAGCCCAGCGCTTGGCCCGGCCACGCCATGTAGCGTTCCGTTTCGCTTTTCGCCACGGCGTCATAGCCGAGGGTGTCGCGCATGTACTTGATGGTCTGCTCGCGTGTCCAGCCCTTGGTATGCAAGCCCGTGTCGACCACCAGGCGCACGGCGCGCAGCATCTCGTCGTTCAAGTGGCCGAAGTACTGGGCCGGATCGTCGAACAGGCCCATTTCCTTGCCCAGGGTTTCCGCATACAGGGCCCAGCCTTCCGTGAAGGCATTGTTGCCGCCGAAGCGGCGGAAGTTCGGCAAGTCCATCTCTTGTACCAGCGCCAGGTGAAAATGGTGGCCAGGCTTGCCTTCGTGCAGGAACAAGGTGGTCATGCCTGTATCGCCATACTGTTTCGGGTCGGTGACGACGGACCAGAACACGCCGGGGCGCGAACCGTCGGCGGCTGGGGCCGTATAGTGATCGGCGGCCGTGTCGCGGCTCAGTTCAGGCTCCAGGCGCAAGTCCAGCGGCGCTTTCGGCACCAGGGTGAACAGCGCGGGCAATTTGCTGTCGAGCAGCACGTTCAGCTTGCGGTAGACGTCGAGCACTTCCTGCTCCGTCTTGAACGGGCGGTATTTTGCCTGTTCCGAGACCCACACGGGCAAGCCGGCGGCCGGGCCGGTGTAGCCCATCTTCGGTCCCACGATCGCGTATTGTTCCTGGATGCGCGCCACTTCCTTCAAGCCGATGGCGTGGATCTGCTCCGGTTTCAAATCCGTTGTGGTGCTGCTGGCCACGCGCGCCTGGTACCAGGCAGCGCCATCGGGCAGGGCGCTCCAGCCGCTGCTCGTGCGGCCGGCCGGCAGGTAATCGCGTTCCATGAAGGTGGACAGGCGCTGCAGCGCAGGCATCAGCTTGGCCGCGATGATGACGGTGTAGGTTTGTGTCAGGCGCGCCTTGTCCGCGTCAGAAAAACTGGCCGGCAAGTTCTTGATGGGCGTGTAATAGACGCTGTCTTGCGGCGTGGCGCTGACGAGTTTCTTGAATTGTGGCAGGGCCGATTCCGTCAGCGCCTTCGGCAGCACGATGCCCTTTTGCATGCCGACTTTCATGTTGGCGATGGCCTGGTCTATCCAACCCGGCAACTGGCCGATACGGCTCAGGTAAGCGTCATACTCCTTGACCGTGGTCAGCGGTTGCGATGCCTCGCCGCCCGCATAATTGGCCAGGGTGACGGGCATGCTGTCCATCTGGTTCAACGGCAGCAGGTATTCGGGGAAGCGCTCGAAGCTCAGCGCCGTCGCCAGTTCATAGTCGAGGATATCGTAGTTGATCTGGTCCTGGTGCGACAGCTGCGCACGGGCAATGCTGCGCAGGGTCTTCTGGTACTGGCGGTACAGGGCGAACTGTTTTGCGCGCGCGGCAGGCACGATGGCTGAACCGAGCTGGTCGTCAAAACGGTTGTCGCCGCTTTCGGTGGCATTGATCGGCTCGAAACGGGCCTGCGCATCGTAGTACTGGTCGGCCAGCACTTGCAACTGCTGCTTGGCTTTCGGCGCACTGACGGCCACGCTTTTGGCAATGGGCTGGACTGCTTGCGCCATGGGCGCGTAGGCGAGCAACAGGGAGATGGCCAGGGTGCCGAGGGTGCCGGCGGCAAAACGATGCTTCATGCGCGATGTCCTTTGTAAGGAGGGAATGAACGGAGGCGTTGGGGGTCGGGGTGGCCGGTCGCGATGGAGCAGCCGGGGCGTAAGCATACGCCATTGCCCAGCGCGGTTGGATAAATTGTATGAGGGGAATGTTGCTATTTCGCCGTAGGCGGCAGGCCTGCTTTCATCGCCTGCCAGTGCCCGCTGGTCAAGGGAAGACAGGCGGGGCAGGGCGTGGCGGAGATCAGGCTCTCGATCTGCTGCGCGCGCGCCGCCGTTTGCGGGTGTGAGGAAATCCATCCCGGCACACTGGCCTTGTCTTTGTCATCAAGCTTCTGGAAAAAGCGCAGCATGCCATCGGGGCGAATCTGCGCGCGCTGCAAGGCAAGCAAACCGAGCCGGTCCGCTTCCTCTTCCATGTCGCGGCTGAAATACAGGGTGCCGGCCTGGTGCGCCAGCATGGCGGCCACGGCGCTGATGTCGCCGATGGTCAGGCCCATCAGGGCGCCCCAGCCCAGGCTGCTGATCATTTGCCGCAGCGAATGGCGCTGTTCCACATGCTGTACTTCATGCGCGAGCACGCCGGCCAGCTCGCCCGGATCGCCCGCCTGGCGCAGCAAGCCCGTATGCACGACGATGATGCCGCCCGGCATGGCAAACGCGTTGACCGTGTCATCCTGCTTGACCAGCCAGCGGTACTGGTAGCGCGACCCCGCTGTCAGCTTGCGGCCGATCTCCTGCAGCGTTTGCTGCGCCACGCCGTGCTCGCTGATGCCGCCCTGCGCGCGCACTTGCGCCAGAGCCAGTTCACCCAGCTGCTTTTCCGTCGACAAGGGGATCCAACCCGCCAGCGCGCCGATGGCATGGCTGCCCTGCCACCACAGCAGGGCAGAGGCGACGACGGCCGCGCCCGTCAAGCCGGCCAGCCAGCCCGATACTTGCCGCCGGTTGCGCTGGCGCTCGCTCCACAGGCGCTGCAGTTGCGGCTGCAGCGCGGGTGGTGCTTCGCGCAAGACGATGGCGATGTCGCCCGCTGTCAGCGGCTTGAGCGAGGCTTGCCGTCCTTGTGCATCGAGCCAGTTCAGGAACAGTTCCGGCCCATCGACACCGCCCACGCTGACGACCAGCTGCGCCACATCCACGTTATGGCCGGGCGCGTTGATGGCCAGCTGCCTGCCGAAAAAATGTGCGCTGACGGGCGTGCCGGCGGCGCCGCCCTCGGGGCCCGTCAGCAGTGCCTGGAATGGCGTCATGCGGCCTCCTCGGCAAAGCGGCTTGCGTACAGCGCCGCCATCAGGTCGGACTGGCTGATGATGCCGGCCAGGCGCTCTTCATCGTCAAGGATGGGAATATGGTGGTAGCCGGCGTCGGCCATCAGGGGCACCAGATCGATGATGGGCGTGCCCAGGCGGGCCGTGTGCGGCGATGGCGTCATCAGCTGGCCCACCACCTCGGGCTTGTCGCTGTGGGAAAGCCCGCTACGCTGCAGCAGGCCGCGCAGGCGCTGGCGCATGCCCTGATAATCGTCGAGGCCGCCATGGCGCAGAAAATCCGTCTGCGTGATGATGCCGATGACCCGGCGTGCCCGGTTCAGCACGGGCAAGGCGCCCACATCGTGCTCGCGCATGGTGCGCCAGGCCACATCGAGCGGCGTGCCGAATTCCACGCTGAGCACATCTTTCGACATGATGTCGGCGCAGGTGACGACGCCGAAGCGGCGCTGGTAGGCGCGCATTTCCGTTTGCAGGAAGATGGCTTGCAAATCGTCGCGGCTGATGTCGAGCACTTCGCTGTGCTGGCGCAGCACGGCGTCGAGGTCATCGGGCGAAAAGCCCAGGCGGTTGCTGGGAACCTCATCCCTGGTGGCGTGCGGATGCGGCGCCACCAGTTGCTGGATGTGCGGGTAGCGGCGGCCCGTCAGGTTGTTGTACAGCACGGCACAAGCGACCAGCACGGCGGAATTGAACAGCACGGTGATGAAGACGAATTCAAAGCCGGCCGCATGCACGCTGGCACCACCGACCACGGTGGTGAGCGCCACGGCGCCGCCCGGAGGATGCAAACAGCGCAGGGCAAACATGGCGCTGATGGCCAGGCAGGCGGCCAGCGCCGCCACGCCCACGCTGGGCCCCAGCCATTTGACGCAGGCCATGCCGACCAGGCCGGAGACCACATTGCCACCGACCACCGACCACGGTTGCGCCAGCGGGCTTGCTGGCAGGCAGAACAGCAGCACGGCCGAGGCGCCCATGGGCGCGATCAGGTAGACGCTGGCGCTGTCGGGGGCCAGCAGGAAATGGCAGATGAGACCAGTGAGTAACAGGCCGCAGATGGCGCCCGCGCAGGCGCGCAATTGTTCGCGGCGGCTGCCGTTGTTCGGTTGCGGCAGCCAGCGTGCCAGGAAAGAAGTCGTCATGGGGGAGGGCGCGTTCGGGCCGCGTTGCTCTGTGTGAGCCCGAGATTATCCCATGCGTTGCATTTCGCTGCCGGTGCTACTCTTGCGCGCAGAGCGCTTGCAAGCCGTGTTGCTCCAGCAAGTTCCTGGAGGCCGCGATGATGGAAGGCTCTTTTGGTGCCGCTTATACGTTTTCCGCATAAGCACAGTGCAATTAAATGGTGGATATTTCCCACAAGCAGGCATATTCTAGACAATCACGCCCGCTGGCAGCTGTTCAGCTGGCCTCACGATTTCTCTCAGGAGCCCTGATGCGCTTTTCCATTCTTCTTGCCAGCCTGCTGCTTGCCGGCACCGCCATTGCCGCCGCGCCGACACCAAGCAACCCTGTCGCCACGCCACACTTGCCGTACAACGCGGCGGCCGACGCCAAGGCCGACGTGGCCCGCGCGCTGGCCGAGGCCAAGGCGGCGCACGTGCCTGTCTTGCTGATCTTTGGCGCCAACTGGTGCGAGGATTGCCGCGCGCTCGACAAGGCCTTGAAAGAAGGCAAGAACGCCGAGTTGATGCAACAGCAGTTCAAGGTCGTCAAGGTCGACGTGGGCAACTTCGACCATAACCTGGACGTGGCGCAAACCTATGGCAATCCGCTCAAGAAAGGCATCCCGGCTGCCGTGCTGGTATCGAGCGACAATAACCAGGTGCTGTACGCCACCAAGGGTGGCGAACTGGCGAATGCGCGCCGCATGAGTGAAAGCGGCATTTATGATTTCTTCAAGCAAGCGGCGAGCGTGAAAGCACCGGCGATGTAATTTCTTCCAGCTTGAAGACGCTGACCACCTGCGCCAGCCGGCCGGCCTGATCTTGCAAGGATTGGGCTGCCGCTGCTGCTTCTTCCACCAGGGCCGCATTTTGCTGGGTCGCGTCATCCATTTGCGTGACGGTGGCATTGACTTGCGCGATGCCCTGGCTTTGCTCCTGGCTGGCTGAAGCGATTTCTCCCATCAGGTCGGCGACCCTCTGGACCGACACGACGATGTCCTGCATGGTGGCGCCGGCCGAGTCGACCAGCCTGCTGCCCGCTTCCACCTTGCTGCCCGAGTCGACGATCAAGTCCTTGATTTCCCTGGCCGCCGCTGCCGAACGTTGCGCCAGGTTGCGCACTTCTGTCGCCACTACGGCAAAGCCGCGGCCCTGTTCGCCCGCGCGCGCCGCCTCGACCGCCGCGTTCAGGGCGAGGATATTGGTTTGAAAGGCAATGCCGTCGATCACGCCGATAATGTCCGCGATCTTGCGCGAACTTTCCGTAATCGCGCCCATCGTCTGCACGACTTGTCCGACCACTTCACCACCCCTGACGGCGTGGCTTGAAGCCGATACCACCAGTTGGTTCGCCTGGCGCGCGTTGTCCGCGTTCTGTTTCACGGTCGACGTCAGTTCTTCCATGGCTGCCGCCGTCTCTTCCAGGCTCGACGCCTGGGTTTCCGTGCGCGCCGACAGGTCCAAATTGCCCGATGCGATCTGGCTCGATGCGCTGGCAATCGCCCCGGTACTGTCGCGAACTTCGCGTATCGTCACGTTCAACGATGCGACGAAACGGTTGAAGGCGGCAGCCAGTGCGCCAACCTCGTCTTCCGACTCGACGGGCATGCGGCGGCTCAGGTCGCCGTTCCCGCTGGCGATCTCGCTGAGCATGTCCGCTGCGCGTGCGACGGGGGCGGCGATGGCGCGGCTGATGACATAAATGATGCACAGGGCGATGCCGCCACCGACCAGCCCGGCGATCAGGGCGGCGATCAGGGCCGACCGCGTGACATTGCCCAGCACTTCCGCTTCCGGCACTTCGGCCATCACATACAGATTCAATTCCGGCACGAAGGACGCGGCGACGAGCTGCTTGCCGGCCGGCGCCGCATAACTCGCATAGGTGTATTTGTTGCCGGTCAGCAGAGTCTTGCTCAATGCGGCATTAAAGCCGGGCAAGTCCTGCAACTGATGCTTGCCGTCGGCCAGGGCCGGATCGCGGTGGATCAGCAGGTTGCCGTCGGCGCGTACCAGGTAGACATGGCCCGTCTGGCCGACCTTGTAGCTGCGGATGGTGTCGGCCATGGCGTCGACGCTCAAGCCCATGCCTGCAATGACGGCCTTGCCACCGGCCGTCTGGCCCCGCGCATTCAGGAACAGCATGAAACTGCCCGAGGCTGGATCGCGGTCCAGATTGATCGCGTACTGTTTGTTGTCGTCGAGCATGCTGAAGAACCAATGATCGGCTGGCTGTTGCTTGTCCAGTGTGCGGATCAGGCCCGCATCGGTCATGTACTTGGACGCAGTTTGCGAACTCCAGCTGACGACGGCTGCCTTGTTTTTTTCCTTGAGCATCTTCGCGTAGCGCTGGAAGGTCGGCAAGCCGCTGTCCGCCAGGTCTGCGTCTTCCCAGTCTTGCAAAAAGACATCATTGGCTATCGTTTGCACGACCGATAGCGGTTGGTTGATCTGGCGCAGCACATCATTGCGGATTTCGCCCACCTGGGCTGGCAGTTCCTGGCCGACGACGCGTTCGCGCACATAGTCGCTGCTCATGCGCACGCTGAGGAAGGATGAAATTCCCATGAAAAGCAGCAGGCATAAGCCCATGCTGAACATCAGTTTTTTCTGGATGGAGAGATGGCGAAGCAGATGCATGGAAGACCCTGGGAATGGGCCCGCGCGACCGGCAGAGGTTGCCAGAAAGGGACGGACAAGTGCGCAGTATAGCGACGGATAACAGGGATATAGAGGAGGTATGCCGTATTTAATGTGTTGTGTTGCTTTACGGGAACAAGCGCAAGCCGTTAACATGCGTGCTTTTCATGTCCGCCTGCGCGGGGTGGAAAAGCGTTCAGGCAGGCAAGCCGTGGGCGATCAATTCCAGCGGCAATTCCGTGCTGCATTTGATTTGCTCCATGGAAAAGGCGGACGACACGCCCGTCAGCTGCACGGCCTTGATGAGCTTTTTATAGAAGGTATCGTAGCCCTTGATGTCGGTGGTGACGACTTTCAGCAGGTAGTCGATGTCACCGCTCATGCGGTGAAATTCCTGTACCTCGGGCAAGACGATGACGGCAGCGGCGAAGCGGCGCAGCCATTTTTCATCGTGCTGTCCCGTGCGCACGCTGACGAAGACGGTCACGGGCAAGCCCACTTTTTGCCGGTTGACGATGGCCACGCGACTCTCGATATAGCCCTCTTCCTCCAGGCGCTTGACGCGTTTCCAGCAGGGCGTGCTGGTCAAGCCGATCTTCTCGCTGAGGGCGGCGATCGACAGGGTGCCATCCTGCTGCAGGGCGGCGAGGATGGCACAGTCGAATTTGTCGAGCGTGGTGTTTGGTGAATTCATTTTACTATTCCGATTTTTATAGCATGAACATGCTGCATAGTAGCGTAGTTGCAGTGTCTTTTGGCATATCTTCACGGCACCCTGCCGGTAAACTATCCATACGTTCCAGCCACTTGCGCTGCATCCTTTTTAGAGAATACTCAGACTGCCATCATGAAAGAAATCTACCTCGACAGCAATGCCACCACTTGCGTGTTGCCCGCCGCCGTTGCCGCGGCCAGACAAGCGATGGAGCAGGGCTATGGCAATCCCAGCAGCACCCATGCCACGGGATTGCGGGCCAAGGCCATGCTGGATGGCGTACGCCAGCGCGCCGGCGGCCTGCTGGGCGTGGGAGGCGGTCGTTTGATGTTCAATAGCGGCGCCACTGAAGGCATCCAGACGGCCGTGCTGTCGGCCCTGTGCGCGCTGCGCGAACGGCGCGACGCGGGCAAGCGCATCGGCAGCCTGCTGCTGTATGGCGCGACCGAGCACAAGGCCGTGCCGGAAAGCCTGGCGCACTGGAACCGTTTATTGGGCCTGAACCTGGAAGTGCGCAAGCTGCCCGTCGATGCACACGGGCGCCATGATCTGCAGGCACTCGATGCGCTGATCGGCGACGCGGCCATGCTGTGCACGATGGCAGCGAATAATGAAACGGGCGTCATCAGCGACCTGTCCTCCATCGCGCAACTGCTGCAGGAACGCGGTGCGGACGCCTACTGGATGGTCGATTGCGTGCAGGCGCTGGGCAAGCTGAAACTGAACCTGGCCGCCACGCGCATCGACTACGCGCCGTTCTCCGGCCACAAGCTGTATGCACCGAAGGGCATCGGCATGCTGTATGTGCGCGCCGGCGCGCCATTTACACCGTTGATGATGGGCGGCGGCCAGGAAGCGGGCCTGCGCTCGGGCACGGAGAACATGGCCGGCATCGCCGCCCTGGGCGCCGTGCTGGCCGCGCTGGACGATGGCAAGACCTTCCGCAGCCACGCGGAACTGGCGGCTTTCCGCACGCAGCTGGTGGCCAGCCTGGAGCGCGCTTTCCCCGGCATCGTTTTCAATATGCCGTTCGACCTGTCCTTGTCGACGACGCTCAATTTTTCCGTGCCGGGCTTGTCCTCGAAAGAGCTGCTGGACCTGTTCGACGCGGCGCGCGTGCGCGTCAGCTCGGGCAGCGCCTGTTCCGCCGCCAAGGCCCTGCCCAGTTATGTGCTCGAAGCGATGCACGTGCCGCAATGGCGCGCCAGCTCGGCCATCCGTTTGTCGTTCGGCCCGCTGATCGATGCGGCGACGATAGCGGCCGCCTGCGCGCGCATCGAGCGCTGCGGCGAAGCGCTGCGCAGCAGCTGTTTGTTGCCATCGGCGCTGGCGCCATCGCCGCAGGACGGCATAATCCAGCTGAGCGTCGATGGCCAGTGCACCTGGCTGCTCAGCGACGCTGCCAGCGCCAGTTGCGTCGTCATCGATCCTGTCGCCGCGCTCGTGCCGCGCCTGGCCGCTTTCATCCGTTGCCAGCACCTGGCCTTGCGCGCCATCGTGCACACGACGGCGCCCGCCGACCATGGCGTGGCGCGCCTGGCCTTGTTGCAGGAACTCGCTATCGAACAGGTGGGCCGCATCGATATCGACGGTGAGCTGGCACTGGGCCAGCAGCGTTTGCGCCGCGTCGAGTGTGGCGAAAACCATGTGTATTTGCTGGGGCAGCGCTTCGCCTTCATCGGCACCCTGTCGCCCGAGGCGCTGAGGCCCTTGCTGGATGCGGCGCTGCTGACGCCGGACACCGTGCTGTGCGGCGCACGCGACGATGGCAGCATCTGCTGCACCGTGCGCGCCGCACGCGAAGACGCAGCCCCCGCGAGCGAACTGCAGCTCGATGCGGCCAGCTTGCCCGCTTTCCTGCGCCAGCATCCCGACGCCATCCTCGTCGACGTGCGCGAAGCGTATGAACACGCGGCCTGCGCCGGAACCGTGTTCGAGGGCTGCGCCGTGCACAGCGTACCGCTGAGTCGCCTGGCAGGGCAGGTGGCCGCATGGCTGCAGCAGCCTCAACGCCCGCTGGTCTTTTTCTGCCGCAGCGGCAACCGCAGCGCGCGCGCTGGCGCCTGTCTGCGCCGCCTGGGCCATGCTGCGGCATGGCAACTTAACGGCGGCATGGCGATGGCGGAAGCGGCGCGCCACCCGCTGGCCATCGCGGCCTGACGGGGCTGAAGTTTCTCCTCAGAAATGTTGCGCCGTGCCATCATTGGTACGGTGTCTCCGTTTATTTTCTCCCCTTCGTTTCCTCTCGGCATTTTTCCACCCTGAACGGGCTGATTTCTTTGCCTGCACGTCCCTAAAACCTCGGGTATGTACGCTAGCGCACGGTCTTGCCCGCAGGGCGCACCTACGATGAAGTTCAGAAAATCTCCCTATACCCTGAGATTCGTCGCAACGCTCCGGCGCTTCGCTTTCCGTCTTCGCCAGTGTCCGATCGTGTTCTTCCAGACTTGGCCAGCGTGACGGTGGCCGCTGGTTGCCTGCGCGCACCTAGCGAGGCCAAGTTGAAAGAGTACACCGCAGTCGTCACGCAGCAGATCAAGGAACGGCTTTCCAAATTCAAGGAAATCTTCCGCGACCATCCCCTTGCACCGGACAGTTTCGACGCTGCGCGCGACGATGCCTTGCCCCTGCGTTCCGAGTTATTCAGCGCCATGCAGATGGCCGCCCACGGCAAGCACGTGGCCGCCGGCCACGCGGTGGGCAAGCACCATGGCCGCGACCGCTTGCTGGCGCGCCTGGCCGACAATGCGGCCCTGATCACGGCCACCGTCAACGAGCTGACGGCCACGGTGAAAAGCGGGCGCCAGGTCACGCCCGCCTCGGAGTGGCTGCTGGATAATTTTTACCTGATCGAAGAGCAGATCCGCACCACGCGGCGCCACTTGCCGAAGAACTACAGCAAGGAGCTGCCACGGCTGACGTCGGGCGTGGACGCGGGTTGCCCGCGCGTGTACAAAATTGCGCTGGAAATCATCTCGCATGGCGACGGCAGGGTCGACCTGGAAAACCTGTGCCACTTCGTCGAGGCTTACCAGGATGTCGCCACCCTGACGCTGGGTGAATTGTGGGCCGTGCCCATCATGCTGCGCCTGGCGCTGATCGAAAACCTGCGCCGCGTCGCCGCGCGCGTGGCCGACGACCGCATGCAGCGCGACCTGGCCAATACCTGGGCCGACCAGATGATGGACATCGCCGAGCGCAATCCCAGCGGCTTGATCCTGCTGGTAGCCGACATGGCGCGTTCGAATCCGCCGATGACCAGCGCCTTCGTGGCCGAATTGTCGCGCCGCCTGCAGGGACAAAGTTCCTCGCTGACCCTGGCCCTGTCGTGGCTGACGCACAAGCTGGCCGAGTCGGGCCTCACCATCGAGCAGCAGATCCAGTCCGAGATCGGGCAGCAGGCGGCCGACCAGGTGTCGATCGCCAACAGCATCGGCAGCCTGCGTTTTCTCGGCACCATGGATTGGCAGGAATTTGTCGAGACCATGAGCGTGGTCGAGCAGACCTTGCGCCTGGACCCGGCCGGCACGTATGGCTTGATGGATTTCGCCACGCGCGACAGTTACCGCCACGCCATCGAACGCATCGCCAGGCGCAGCGCGCGCAGCGAAGTGGACGTGGCCGAGATGGTGGTGCAGCTGGCGCATACGCACGGCAACGGCAATGACGCGCGCCGTGGCCACATCGGCTTTTACCTGGTGGGGCGCGGCGTGCTGGTGCTGGAAAAGCAGGCCGGTGCGAAGCTGCCTTTCATCGAGGCGCTGCAGCATACGGCGCGCGCCGCACCGCTGGCCGTCTACCTTGGGGCCATCTCGTTCCTGGCCCTGGCGACGAGCGCCTTGCTGCTCGAGCGCGCCGTGCGCCATGGCGTGCAGGGCTGGCCACTGGCGGCGCTCGGCGTGCTGGCGCTGCTGGGCAGCAGCCAGCTGGCCGTGGCCGTGGTGAATTGGCTGGCAACCCTGATGACGTCGCCCCATCCGCTGCCGCGCATGGACTACCAGGCCGGCATTCCGTCGGACGGGCGCGGCATCGTGGTGGTGCCGACCCTGATCTACAGCGAGGACAACGTGGCTGCCCTGTGCGAGGCGCTGGAAGTGCGCTACCTGGCCAACCGCGATCCGAACCTGCGTTTCTGCCTGCTGACGGATTTTGTCGATGCGTCCGCGCAAACGATGCCGGGCGACGAGGCCTTGCTGCGCCAGGCGCAGGAGACCATCCGCGGCTTGAACGACAAATACCGCGTGGAGGGCAGCGAGTTCAAGGACAATGGTGAGCCGGCCGACCCGGAAGAACTGGGTCATGCGGGGCCGTTCCTGCTGCTGCACCGTCCGCGCTTGTGGAATTCGCAGCAGAATGCGTGGATGGGGCAGGAGCGCAAGCGCGGCAAATTGTCCGACCTGCACGCGTTTTTGCGCGGCGGCGCACGCGACAAATTTTCGCTGGTGGAAGGCGAGTTGCGCGGCCTGCGCACGATCAAATATGTGATCACGCTCGACACGGATACGCAGCTGCCGCGCGACGCGGCGCGCGAATTCATCGCCACCATGATGCACCCGCTGAACCGTCCCGTGCTGGATGCTGCCGGCACGCGCGTGGTGGCCGGCTACGGCATCTTGCAGCCGCGCGTGGCCGTGGCGCTGCCCAGCGCGAACGCTTCGCGCTACGAACTGCTGTGCGGCGGCGAACCGGGCATCGACCCCTACACGCGCACCGTCTCCGACCTGTACCAGGATGTGTTTTATGAAGGCTCCTTCATCGGCAAAGGCATCTATGACCTCGACATGTTCGAGCGCGTGCTGGGCCAGCGCCTGCCCGACAATAAAATCCTCAGCCATGATTTATTGGAAGGCTGCTACCTGCGCGCCGGCTTGCTCAGCGACTCGCAACTGTATGAGGAATACCCGGCCCGCTACGACGCCGATGTCAGCCGCCGCCAGCGCTGGATACGCGGCGACTGGCAGCTGATCGGCTGGTTGCTGGGCCGCGTGCCGGGCCGCGCCGGCAAGCGCGAACGCAATCCCCTGTCGATGCTGTCGCGCTGGAAGCTGTTCGACAACCTGCGCCGCAGCATCGTGGCGCCGGCCACCACCTTGTCCCTGCTGCTGGTGTGGGGTTTCTTGCCGCACGTGGTTTTCTGGAGCGTGGCGGTGCTGGCCATCATCTTCCTGCCGCCCGTTTTTTCGGCCCTGTACGATCTGCTGCGCAAACCGCGCGACACCCTGTGGCGCCAGCATCTGGCCGCGTTCGAGCGGCGCTGCGGCGTGCAGTTTTCGCACGCCATGCTGACCCTCGTCTTCCTGCCTTATGAGGCCTGGATCAGCCTCGATGCCATCGCCCGCACCCTGTGGCGACTGGGCGTGTCGCACAAGCATTTGCTCGACTGGCGTGCCTCGAACCTGCATACGTCTTCCGGCTCGCAGGCAGACAGCTGGCGCGCCATGTGGTGCTCACCCGCGCTGGCGCTGGCCACCTTTGCCGCCTTGCTGCACTGGCGCCCGGCAGCGCTGCCGGCTGCCGCCGTGGTGCTGCTGCTGTGGCTGGCCGCGCCCGCCATCGCCTGGTGGATCAGCCGCCCCATCGAACGGGCCGTGGCGCGCCTGTCTGCCGAGCAGGGACGTTTCCTGCATGGCGTGGCGCGCAAGACCTGGGCCTATTTCGAGACCTTCGTCGGGCCGGACGATCACTGGCTGCCGCCCGATAACATGCAGGAGCATCCGAACCTGGTGGTGGCGCACCGCACCTCGCCGACGAATATCGGCCTGGCCCTGCTGGCCAATCTGACGGCCTACGATTTCGGCTATCTCACCATGGGCCAGTTGATCGAGCGCAGCCGCGCCACCTTGCACAGCATGGGGGAGCTGGAGCGCTTCCAGGGGCATTTCTACAACTGGTACGACACGCAAACGCTCAAGGCGCTGCAGCCCATGTACATCTCGACGGTCGACAGCGGCAACCTGGCCGGCCATCTGCTGACCTTGCAGCCCGGACTGGTGGAACTGTACGACGCCCCGATCATGGGGCCGCAGATCGTGGACGGCATCCGCACGACGGCGCAGGTACTGCAGGAATTCATCGCCGCGGAAGGCGAAGGCAAGGCGGTGCGCGCATCGCTGGCGCTGCTGCAGATGCCGGCCGTGCCAGCCAGCCTGCCCGCATGGCATGCCTACCTGAGTGCCGCGAATGGCGCGGCCGACGCGCTGCTGTCGCTGACCTTGCAAAGCGACGATGGCGAGCTGGCCATGTGGAGCGGCGCGCTGGCGCGCCAGTGCCGCGCGGCGCTGGCCGAGTTGCTGCAACTGGCGCCGTGGGCGGCACAGGCGGGCCTCGATGCGGCGTGGCTGCGCGTGCCGACCCTGCGCGAACTGGCCAATCTGGAGACGCCGGAAGGCTTGCCTTCCGAGCTGGCCGCATGGCTGGCGCAAGGCCGCGAGCAGGCGGGCCGCCACATGCGCGACATCGCCCATGCGGCGGGCCAGGCGCGCGACTTTGCGCAGATCGAATACGCGTTTCTGTACAACCCGTCGACCAAACTGCTGGCCATCGGCTACAACGTCAGCGAACGGCGCCTCGACCCCAGCTACTACGACTTGCTCGCTTCCGAAGTGCGCCTGGCCAGCTTCATCGCCATCGCCCAGGGCCAGTTGCCGCAGGAGCACTGGTTCGCGCTGGGCCGCCAGCTGTGCATGGTGGCCGGCCAGCCCGTGCTGCTGTCGTGGAGCGGCTCGATGTTCGAGTACCTGATGCCGCTGCTGGTGATGCCGAATTATCCGAACACCTTGCTTGACCAGACCTACCACTCCGTCATCGAGGCGCAGATCGACTATGGCCGCCAGCGCGACGTGCCGTGGGGGATTTCCGAATCCGGCTACAACACGGTCGACGCCAGCCTGAATTACCAGTACCGCGCCTTTGGCGTGCCGGGGTTGGGTCTGAAGCGTGGCCTGGCCGACGACCTGGTGGTGGCGCCATACGCCAGCATGATGGGTTTGATGGTGCAGCCGGAAGCGTCGTGCCAGAACCTGCAGCGCATGCAGGCGGCCGGCTACATGGGCCGCTACGGTTTTTTTGAAGCCATCGATTTCACCACCGCGCGCCTGCCGCGCGGGCAGGGCAGCGCCGTCATCCGTTCCTTCATGGTGCATCACCAGGGCATGGGATTTTTGGCCCTCAGCTATCTGCTGCACGACCGCCCCATGCAGCGCCGTTTCGAGTCCGATCCGCTGCTGCAATCGGCCTTGCTGGTGCTGCAGGAGCGTACGCCGCAGGCAGGGGCGTTTTATTCGAACACGGCCGAACTGGCGGTGCTGCGCAGCGGCACGCCCGAGCAGGCCATGCCGATGCGCATCCTCACCCAGGCCAACAGCGCCGTGCCCGAAACGCAGCTGCTGTCGAATGGCCGCTACCACGTCATGGTGAGCAATGCGGGCGGCAGCTACAGCCGCTGGAAAGACTTGTCCGTGACGCGCTGGCGCGAGGACAGCACGCGCGATAACTGGGGCAATTTCTGTTATTTGCGCGACCTCGACGACGGTGCCGTCTGGTCCACCATGTATCAACCGACCCTGGCCGAACCGAAGAAGTACGAAGTGATTTTCTCCGAGGGGCGCGCGGAATTTCGCCGTGCCGACCATGGCCTCGACCTGTACACGGAAATCGTCGTCTCGCCCGAGGACGACATCGAAATCCGCCGCACGCGCATCAGCAACAATTCGAACCGCCAGCGGCGCATCGAGATCACCAGCTTTGCCGAAGTGGTGATGGCGCCGGCGGCGGCCGATGCGGCGCATCCCGCGTTCAGCAAGCTGTTCGTACAGACGGAAATCCTGGCGCATGAAAATGCGATTTTATGCACGCGCCGGCCCCGCTCGAAGGATGAACAGATGCCGTGGCTGCTGCATGTGATGACGGTGCACGATATCGAACACTATGCCGTGTCGTTCGAGACGGACCGCGCCCGTTTCATCGGCCGCGGCAACACGGCGCAGCTGCCGCTGGCGCTGCAGGAGAGTGGTCCGCTGAGTGGCGGCCATGGTTCCGTGCTCGACCCCATCGTGGCCATCCGTTACGTCATCACGCTCGAACCGGACCAGGCGGTTACGGTCGATAGCGTGACCGGCATGGTGGAACAGCGCGAGGCGGCGCTGCACCTGATCGACAAATACCAGGATCGCCACCTGGCCGACCGCGTGTTCGAACTGGCCTGGACGCACAGCCAGGTGGTGCTGCGCCAGTTGAATGCCAGCGAAGCGGACGCGCAACTGTATGCGCGCCTGGCCAATGCAGTGATCTACCCGAATGCGACCCTGCGTGCCGAGGCCGGCATCCTGATCAAGAACCAGCGCGGCCAGTCCGGCCTGTGGGCATATGCCATTTCCGGCGACTTGCCCATCGTGCTGCTGCAGATACGCGACGTGGCCAATATCGAACTGGCGCGCCAGATGGTGCAGGCGCATGCCTACTGGCGCCTGAAAGGATTGATAGTCGATCTGGTGATCTGGTACGAGGACCAGTCGGGCTACCGCCAGCTGCTGCACGACCAGATCATGGGGCTGATCGCCTCGGGCATCGATGCGCAGGCGATCGACCGCCCGGGCGGCATTTTCGTGCGCCTGGCCGAGCAGATTGCCAACGAAGACCGCATCTTGCTGCAATCGGTGGCGCGCGCCATCATCAGCGACCTGCGCGGCACCCTGGCCGAACAGGTCAAGCGCCTGCCCAGCCCCGTGCTGCGCATGCCGCCGCTGCTGCAGGATTCTGCGCGTGAACAGGGCGGCGTGCCGTACCGGGCGCAGGCGCGCGCGCTGATCCTGGAAAACGGCCTCGGTGGTTTTACGCCCGATGGGCGCGAATATGTGATCACCACGGGCGAAGGCACACAGACGCCGGCGCCCTGGTCGAACGTGCTGGCCAACGCGCAATTCGGCACCGTGGTGTCGGAAGGCGGCCAGGCGTATACCTGGAGCGAGAATGCGCATGAATTCCGCCTCACGCCATGGCAGAACGACCCTGTCTCCGACCTGTCCGGCGAAGCGTTTTACGTGCGCGACGAGCAAACTGGACAGTTCTGGTCGCCATCGGCCCTGCCGGCGCGCGGCAGCGGCGACTACGTGACGCGCCATGGCTTTGGCTACAGCATTTTTGAACACAGCGAGGGCGGTATCGCCACCGAATTGTGCACCTATGTGGCGCTCGACGCGGCCGTCAAATACTCCGTCATCAAGGTGCGCAACGACAGTGGCGTGCCGCGCCGTCTGTCCGTCACAGGCTACGTGGAGTGGGTGATGGGCGACCTGCGCGCCAAGTCCTGCATGCACGTGGCGACCGAGGTCGACACCATCAGCGGCGCGCTGTTTGCGCGCAATAACTACAACACGGAGTTTTCAGGACGTGTCGGCTTTTTCAATACCGACGCCAGCATCCGCTCGATCACCTGCGACCGCAATGAATTCATCGGCCGTAATGGCAGTCTGGCGCAGCCGGCGGCGCTGCGGCGCGTGCGCCTGTCCGGCAAGGCGGGCACGGGGCTGGACCCGTGCGCAGCGATCCAGGTGCCGTTTGAACTGCAGCCGGGGCAGGAGCGCGAAATTGTCTTCATCCTCGGCGTGGGCGGGCGCCGCAATGCCGACGCCAGCACCATGGTGCAGCGCCATGCGGGCAAGGATGCGGCACGCGGTGCGCTCGACGCGGTGCGCGCGCACTGGGAGAGTACCCTGGGCGCCGTGCGCATCGAAACGCCCGATCCGTCGCTGGACGTGATCGCCAATGGCTGGCTGATGTACCAGACCATCGCCTGCCGCCTGTGGGCGCGCAGCGGCTATTACCAGTCGGGCGGCGCCTACGGTTTCCGCGACCAGCTGCAAGATGCGATGGCCATGATCCACACGGCGCCGCAGCTGCTGCGCAAGCACTTGCTGCTGTGCGCGGCGCACCAGTTTGTCGAGGGCGACGTGCAGCACTGGTGGCATCCGCCGTCGGACCGGGGCGTGCGCACGCATTGCTCCGACGATTACCTGTGGCTGCCGCTGGCGGCTTGCCGCTATGTGATCGCCACGGGTGACGTCAACGTGCTGTCGGAAGTGGCCCCCTTTATTGAAGGGCGCGCCGTCAAGCCGGAGGAAGACTCGTATTACGACCTGCCCGTGCGTTCGGGCGAGTCGGCCGACCTGTACGAGCACTGCGTGCGTGCCATCCGCCATGGCTTGCGCCTGGGCGTGCACGGCTTGCCCCTGATGGGCTCCTGCGACTGGAACGACGGCATGGACAAGGTGGGCGAACACGGCAAGGGCGAGAGCGTGTGGCTGGCCTTCTTCCTGTACGAAGTGCTGCAGCGCTTCGCCGAGGTAGCCGTGCTGCGCGGCGATGCGGCGTTCGCCCAATTCTGCCGCGACGAAGCCGTGAAACTGGCGGCCAATGTCGAGGAACATGCGTGGGATGGCGAGTGGTACCGGCGCGCGTATTTCGACGACGGCACGCCCTTGGGATCGCACACCAACGAGGAATGCCAGATCGATTCGATTTCGCAAAGCTGGGGCGTGCTGTCGGGCGCGGCCAACAAGGAGCGCGTGGCCGGCGCCATGCGCCAGGTCGATGCGCGCCTGGTGCGCCGAGATTCCGGCGTGATCCAGCTGCTCGATCCGCCGTTCGACAAATCCGATCTCAATCCCGGCTATATCCGCGGCTATGTGCCGGGTGTGCGCGAGAACGGCGGTCAGTACACGCATGCGGCCATCTGGACGGCGATGGCGTTTGCCCGCATGGGCGATGGCGAAAAGGCGTGGGAACTGCTGCGCATGATCAATCCCGTACGCCATGGCGTGGATGCGCAGGCGGTGCAACGCTACAAGGTCGAGCCGTATGTGGTGACGGCCGACGTGTATGCCGTGGCGCCGCACGTGGGGCGCGGCGGCTGGAGCTGGTACACGGGGTCGTCGGGCTGGCTGTACCGGCTGATCCTTGAATCCCTGCTCGGCTTGACGCGCGAAGCGAACGTGCTGCGCCTGCTGCCGACCATGCCGGCCGAATGGGACAGCTTCAAGCTGCATTACCGCTTCGGTGCCAGCAGCTATGCCATCACGGTGGAAAAGGCACAGGGGCGGCCTGCAGGACTGTCGCTCGATGGCGTGGCGCAGGAGGGCAACAGCATCGCCCTGCGCGACGAGGGCCGCGAGTATGCGGTGCTATTGCTGGTGTAGTCTCGCCCACGTCTCAAGAAAGCGCGCTGACCGTTCAGGATCAGCGCGCCGGTTGCATGTTGCCGACATTGGTCAGAAGCCCAGGGCTGCGCCCGCGCCCAGCAGGGTCGCCACGCCCAGCACGGCAAAGACCAGCGCCGCGATGCCGTGTACCAGGCGCAGCGAGACGCGGTTGGCGATCTTGTCGCCCAGGTACACGGCCGGCACGTTGGCCAGCATCATGCCGAAGGTGGTGCCCAGCACGACGGAAACAATGTCGTGGTAGCGCGCCGCCAGCGCCACGGTCGCCACCTGCGTTTTATCTCCCATTTCCGCCATGAAGAAGGCGATCAGGGTGGTCAGGAAGACGCCGTACTTGGCCAGCTTCGTCTCGTCTTCGTCGAGCTTGTCGGGGATCAGGGTCCAGGCGGCCATAGCCAGGAACGATACGCCGAGTACCCAGCGCAGCACGTCGGGTCCCAGCATGCTGGTGATCCAGGCGCCGACGGCGGCGGCAAACGCGTGGTTGGCGATGGTGGCGACGAGAATCGCCAGCACGATGGGCAAAGGCTTGCGGAATTTGGCCGCCAGCAAAAAGGCCAGGAGTTGGGTTTTGTCGCCGATTTCAGCGAGACCGACGATGCCGGTGGAGATGAGGAATGCTTCCATGAGATTGCAAGAGGTACGCGGGCCGGACGAATTAACCAATGATCCATGGGCGACTCCGGCCCATGCGGCCGCCCTGGATCAATGGTCTCGTCAAGTTCTGCAACCACCTGCACCATGGCCTGCGGGCCAATTATGTTGATACAGGTTCCCGCGGCAGGACCGCGGGACGACTACTCCCCAATGTTCGAGGCGCATCATACGCCAATGCCCGTGCCGGCGCCAGTGCTGCCGGGGCATGGCACTGGCTGGTGTGTGGGACTTCCACAACAATGAGCGATTTGCAAACAGACTCGACTTAGAATGCAGTCTGTCCACGACTCCCAGATGGAATGCGCCATGCCGGTCCTTGTCCGCTTGCTTGCCTTGTGTTTGACCTTGTTTGCTCCCTTGCCCGGCCTGTGCGCCGCCGCGCCCTTCGACGACAAGTTCCGCCAGCTGGAAGAACTGCTGCCCACGCCGAATAACTACCGCACCGCGTCCGGCGCGCCGGGCCACGCCTACTGGCAGCAGCGCGCCGATTACGTGATCCGCGCCACCTTGGACGAAGCGCGCCGCGAAATCACGGCCAGCGAGCAGATCACCTATCACAACCGCTCGCCGGACAGCCTCGCGTATCTGTGGCTGCAGCTGGACCAGAATGGCTTGCGCCAGGATGCGGACCAGCGCCGCGTATTGAGCGCGCCGTCGCGCCAGGCCTGGCTCAGCGGCACTGAAGAGGAAGCGCTGAAATTCGAGGACTTGCGCGCCCTCCATGCGGGCCGCGAATTCGACGGCGGCTTCAAGCTCACCGCCGTGAAAGCGGCCAGCGGCAAGCCGTTGCCGTATGTGGTCAACCAGACCATGCTGCGCATCGATTTGCCGGTGGCGCTGGCGCCCGGCCAGAGCATCAGCTTTGGCATCGACTGGTCCTACAAAATCAATGACCAGAAGGTGCTGGTCGAGCGCTCCGGCTACGAATATTTTGAAGACGACAAGAACACGATTTTCCAGATCGCACAGTGGTTTCCGCGCATGGCCGCGTATTACGACGCCGTTGGCTGGCAACACAAGCAATTCCTCGGCTCCGGCGAATTCACGCTGGAATTTGGCGACTACGAACTGTATCTGACGGTGCCGGGCGACCATGTGGTGGCTGCCACGGGCGAGCTGCAAAATCCTGCGGCCGTGTTGAGCGCGGTGCAGCGCGAGCGCCTGGCGCGGGCGAAAAACAGCAATACGCCGCTGCTGGTGATCACGCCCGCCGAAGCGCTGGCGGCGGAAAAAGGCAAAGCAGCCGGGATGAAAACCTGGCACTTCAAGGCGGCCAATGTGCGCGACGTGGCGTGGGCGTCAAGCCGCAAGTTCATCTGGGATGCGCAGGGGCTGGACAGCGGCGGCAAGCGCGTGATGGCCATGTCGTATTATCCGAACGAGGGCAACCCGCTGTGGCAGCAGTACAGCACGCGCGCCGTCGTGCACGCGATCGAGCAGTACAACAAGTACAGTTTCGACTATCCGTATCCGAACGCGATTTCCGTCAACGGCGCCGTGGGCGGCATGGAGTATCCGATGATTGCGTTCAATGGCGGGCGTCCCGTGAAAGACAAGAAGACGGGTGAACTCACGTATTCGAAGACGGCAAAATATGACCTGATCGGTGTGATCATCCACGAAGTGGGCCACAATTATTTTCCCATGATCGTCAACTCGGACGAGCGCCAGTGGACGTGGATGGATGAGGGCCTCAATTCCTTCCTGCAGTACCTGGCCGAGCAGGCGTGGGAAGAGCATTTCCCCTCCTGGAATGGCGAACCGCGCAAGATCGTCGACTACATGCGCAGCCAGAACCAGGTGCCCATCATGACCAATTCCGAGTCCTTGCTGCAGTTCACGGCGAATGCCTACGACAAGCCGGCCACGGCGCTCAACATCCTGCGGGAAACCATTTTAGGGCGCGAGCTGTTCGACTTCGCCTTCAAGCAGTACGCCTTGCGCTGGAAGTTCAAGCGGCCCACGCCGGCCGACTTTTTCCGCAGCATGGAAGACGCTTCCGGCACCGACCTGGACTGGTTCTGGCGCGGCTGGTTCTATACCACCGACGCGGTTGACATCAGCATCGACGGCATCAGCGAATATGGCGTGAGCACAAAGAATCCGGAAACGGAAAAGGCGTGGAAGAAGGCGCAGAAGGCGGCGCAGCCGATTTCGATCTCGGACCAGCGCAACAAGGCGCTGCCGAAGAAGGTGGAGCTGGACCCCGCGCTGAAGGATTTCTATAACCGGCACGATGAATTCACGGTCACCAACAAGGACCGCAACAGCTATGCGGAAGAGCAGGAAACGCTGGAGCCGTGGGAGAGAAAGCTGCTGGAGCAGCGCAACATGGGCAAGCATCTGTACCTGGTCGATTTTTCGAATCTCGGCGGCCTGGTGATGCCGCTGATCCTGGAAATCGAACTGAAAAGCGGCAAGAAGATCATCGAGCGCGTGCCGGCCGAAGTGTGGCGCTATGCGCCGCACAAGATCAGCAAGGTCATCATCACGGACGAACCGATGGTGGGGCTGGTGCAGGACCCGTACTGGGAAACGGCCGACATCGACACCAGCAACAACGCCTGGCCGAGAAAAATCACGCCATCGCGCCTGGAGTTGTTCAAGCTGGACCGCGACAAGAACAACTTGATGAAGGATGTTAATACGCCGTTGAAGGCGCCCGAGGCAAAGCCGGAAGCCAAGGCCGTGACGAAGTAGGGAAACAGCGCCGGCCAGCCCGTAATGCCGTTCAGTTAAGCTGTCCGACGCATTTAAAGGCAAAGGTGTAAGGCGTAAAAACGTAAAAATGGCGGGCCGGAGACGCGAGCCCGAGAAAATGCCGATGGCGGCGTTGCAGCTCCTAGCCGTACATGCGTACTGTCTTCGTCGCTGCGCCTTGCCCTCGACATTTTTCAGGCTCGCTTGGCCCGGTACACCTGTGCGGGCGACCGGGGCTTTAATCCGTGTTGCAGGTCTACTGGTCGCATAGGGGCGCTATCTGAAAGGCATTACCGGCCAGCCCGGCGCTTTTTTCTGCCGGCCTGCGCCGGAAGTGCTATTCTGCGCGACGCCCCGGCGCACACGGACCGGGGCTTTCGCAAATCATTCAAAAGACGACCATGCAAACTTTGACCTTCCTGCGCGCGCTGGGCTGTGCGCTACTTTGCCAGGTAACCCTGGCTGCACACGCCGATCCCCTCAGCTACGCGCGTTACGACCAGGTGCGCACGCGCGACCTGCAGCTGGACCTGAAAGCCGATTTCAAGCAAAAGACTTTGAGCGGCTATGCCGAGCTGTCCTTGAACTGGATCGACCCGCAAGCGCGCACCCTGGTGCTCGATACGCGCGATCTGTCGATCGCGAAAGTGCAGGTGCAGGACAAGCGCGGCGCATGGCAGATGGCGCCGTATCAGCTGGACAAGGCCGACCCGGAAAAGGGTCAGGCGCTGCGTATCACCACCACGGGCCAGCCGGGCAAGGTGCGCGTCTACTATCACACGGCACCAAACGCCATCGCGCTGCAGTGGCTCACGCCGCAGCAGACCATGTCGGGCAAGCTGCCTTTCATGTTCAGCCAGTCGCAAAGCATTAACGCCCGCTCGTGGGTGCCATCGCAGGATACGCCGGCCGTGCGTTTTACCTACAGCGCGCGCATCGATGCGCCAGCGGGCATGCGCGTCGTGATGAGCGCCGAGAATGACGAGAAGGCGACGGGCAAGGGCGGCTGGAAATTCAGGATGCCGCAGCCGATTCCATCGTACCTGCTGGCCATTGCCATCGGCGAACTGGAAGTGCGCAAACTTGGCCCCCGTTCGGCCGTGTATGCCGAGCCGCCGCGCATCAAGGCGGCCGAATACGAGCTGGCCGACACGGAAAAGATGATTCAGGCAGCCGAAGCGCTGTACGGGCCGTATGGCTGGGGGCGCTACGACATGATCGTGCTGCCGCCATCGTTCCCCTACGGCGGCATGGAAAACCCGCGCCTGACCTTCCTTACGCCGACCATGATCGCGGGCGACCGCAGCCTGGTCGACCTGATCGCGCATGAACTGGCCCACTCGTGGTCGGGCAACCTGGTCACCAACGCCTCGTGGAAGCACATGTGGCTCAACGAAGGTTTCACCACCTACGTCACCACGCGCATCGTCGAGCAGCTGTATGGCAGCGACGTGGCGCAGATGGGCGTGCAGGTCGACCAGGAAGAACTGGCCGCCTCGATCCGCGAATTGCCGGCGGCGAAAACGGCGCTGATCACGCGCGATGCGGACGCCAACCCGGCGCAAACGTATACGGACGATGGCATCATCTACCCGAAGGGCGCCTGGTTCCTGGCCACCATGGAACGGCGTGCCGGCCGCGCCGTGTTCGATCCTTTCCTGCGCGGCTGGTTCGACCAGCACGCGTTCCAGAGCGTGACGACGGAGCAGTTCATCGCCTACCTGCGCAAGAACCTGCTGGCGCAGCATCCGGACGTGATGCCGCCAGCGGAACTCGATGAATGGCTGTATGGCACGGGCGTGCCGGCCAGCGCGCAGCGCGTCGTCTCGCCGCGCCTGGCGCTGCTCGACCAGCACCGTGACGCCTGGCTCAAGGGCGAGCTGTCCACCAAAGACCTGGGCATGGACAAGTGGATCGCCATCGAATCGATGCACTTCCTGAACGATATCAACAACAAGGCCAGCGCGGCGCAATTGCGTGAACTGGACCAGGTCTACGGCGTGGGCAAGAGCGGCAATAATGAAGTCGCCTACCGCTTTTATCTGGCTGCCGTGAACGCCGGCTACGGCGTGCGCCAGCCCTTGCAGGCATTCCTGATGAGCGTGGGTCGCCAGAAGTTCGTCGTACCCCTGTACGGCGCCTTGATGAAGACGCCGCAAGGCCATGCCTGGGCCAAGGACGTGTATGCGCAGGCGCGTGAACGCTACCACCCGGTGACGCAGGAAAGCGTCGATAAATTGATGGCCGCGCAAGCGCATTGAACCTTATTTGGACATCCTGACCATGCATACCATGAACCGCCTCGCCGCCGCCATCGTGCTGGCGTTTTCCAGCATCACGGTGCCGGCGCTGGCCTCTGACGCCGCCCCCGTCGTTGCCGCTGCTTTGGCCCCCGCGCCGGCCTTCGATCTTGAGCGTGACGTCGCCACTGCCCTGAAAGTGTTCGACGTGCCCGGCATGGCGATCGCCATCGTCAAGGATGGCAAGGTCATCACCGCCAGGGGCTTTGGCGTGCGTAAACTCGGCGAAGCGGCATCCGTCGACGCCAAGACCCTGTTCGAAGTGGCATCGAACTCGAAGGGTTTCACGGCCGCCGCGCTGGCCATGCTGGTTGACGAAGGCAAGCTGGCCTGGGACGATCCCGTCACCAAACATTTGCCCGGCTTCCAGATGCACGATTCCTACGTGACGGGCGCCATGACCATCCGCGACTTGCTGACGCACCGCAGTGGCCTGGGCCTGGGTGCGGGCGACTTGCTGTGGTGGCCCACCACCACCTTCAGCACGGACGAAATCATCGAGAAGCTGCGCTACATCCGTCCGGCCACGAGTTTTCGCAATAGCTATGCCTACGATAACCTGCTGTACATCGTGGCCGGCAAGATCATCGCCGACAAGGCGGGCAAGAGCTGGGGCGAGGCCATGCATGAGCGCATCCTGGCGCCGCTGGGCATGACGGGTACCACCACCAGTCTGGCGGAAAACGTGGGTAACCCCGACGTCGCCAATGCGCACAGCAAGATCGACGGCAAGATCGCCGCCGTCAAATCGATGCCCGTGCCGAACGCCGTGGGCGCCGTCGGCATCAACACGAATGCGGAAGATATCGCCAAGTGGATGATGGTGCTGCTCGACGAAGGCAAGATCGCGGGCGTGAAAGACAAGGATGGCAAGGACGCGCGCCTGTTCAGCGAAAAGCAGGGCCGCGAAATGTGGACGGCGCAAACGCCGATCAAGATTGCCGAGCCGAAGCCGGCGCTGGCCGCCACGAAACCGAACTTCAGCGCGTATGGCCTGGGCTTCCAGCTGCGCGACTACAAGGGCATGAAAGTGGCCATGCACGGCGGCGCGCTGCAGGGCTTTTATTCGCGCGTGGTGATGGTGCCGGAAGCGAAACTGGGTGTGGCCATACTCACCAATGCAGAAAATGGCGGTTCCATGACGGCGCTGCAATGGCGCATCCTCGACCATTACCTGCAGGCGCCGGCGTCGGACTGGCTGGCGCTGGTGGCCAAGGTGGAGCAGGACCAGCATGCCGAAGAGGTGAAAAAGCAGGGCAAGGCATCGAGCGCGCGTGCGGCGAAATCGCAGCCATCGCTGCCGCTGGCCGCGTATGACGGCGAGTACGAGGATGCCTGGTATGGCAAGATCGTGATCAAGCCGGAAGGGAAAAAACACATTCTCAGCTTCACGCGCACGCCGGACCTGACGGGCGAGCTGGAACACTGGCAGCACGACACATTCATCGTGCGCTGGAAGGAGCGCAATTTCAACGCCGATGCCTACGTGACGTTCTCCCTCAATCCCGATGGCAGCATCGACCGCGTGAAAATGGCGCCCGTGTCGGCCGAGACGGATTTCAGCTACGACTTTCAGGACCTGAACCTGGCGCCGGTAAAGCCGAAGGAAACGAAGAAGTAAAGCGGTAGGTCGGGTTAGCGCACAGCGCGTAACCCGACACGCTCACTTTATGGCTTGACGAACTTCAAGGTCATGCGGTCGCTCTCGCCGATGGCCGTGTATTTTGCCCGCTCCACATCCTTGTTGGCGTAGGTCGGCGGCAGCGCCCAGACGCCGCCCTGGTGGTCTGCCGTGTCTTTCGGATTGGCGTTGACCTCGGACTTGGCCGCCAGCTTGAAGCCTGCGCCTTCGGCCAGCTTGATCACATACGCTTCGTGCATGTAGCCGCTGCTGGCCGTGGCATCTTGTGCCTTGCTGGCCGGCAGGCGGTGCTCGACGACGCCGAACACGCCGCCCGGTTTCAGGCTGTCATACACTTCCTTGAACAAGGGCTGCATGCCTGCTTCGCCGATGGGTATCCAGTTGTGGATATTGCGAAAGGTGAGCACCATGTCGGCCGTGCCCTTGGGCGCGATGCGGTAGGTGGTGGGCGGTGCGAAGGCACCGATCTCCACCTTGCCGAAAGCAGCGGAATTGGCGTCGAGTTTTTGCTGGAAGCGCGCCGCGCCACGGCGTGCGCCTTCGCTGCTTGACTGCGGGTCGTTGCCGGCGGCGATCAGTTTGCCGTTGTCGCGCAGGTAGGGCGCCAGGATTTCCGTGTACCAGCCGCCGCCGGGCGCCAGCTCCACCACCGTCATGCCCGGCTTGATGCCGAAGAACGTCAATGTTTCATACGGGTGCCGGGCGCTGTCGCGCAGCGCGTTGGCCGGCGTGCGGGCGTTGCCTGCGATGGCCGCCTTCAAGGCTGCGTCGCTGCTGTCGGCCGCCAGTGCCGCACCGCTGCTGCCGCAGGCCAGCATGACCGTCAGGGCCGCGGCCAGGGATACTCGCTTCATCATCATCTGCTCCATTCATGAGTGGGTCGATTGGTGGCTATCGCCATCAACGCCGATCATCGGGCAAGCACGCTGGCCGGTCAAGCGGATTCCGTACTCCATGCGGCGGCATACGCGGGCAGCGCGCTAGTATTGAGCGCATCGGCGATGGCCGCGCCACGGCCGTGCGTAAAAGGCAGTTCGCCCGTCCAGACGACGTGCGCCATGTCGCCCGCGTCGTCGAGCGGGCCACCCTTGCGCTGCTTGACGGCGCATTCGTCGAGCGCGATGCGCAGCACGGTGGTGGCCGCGTATTCCTTGGCGCTGCCGTCGCGCACCTGCGCCAGGCGTCCCGGCGCCAGCTTTTCCATCAGCGCATCCATGGCCGCATGCTGCTGGCCGATGTCGCTCACCTTGTCAAACTGCCCGTAGACCGTCGCCGAGCGGTAGTTCATGGTGTGATTGAAGGCTGAGCGCGCCAGCACCAGGCCGTCGAGATGGGTGATGGTCACGCATACGTCGGTATCGTTGACGAGTTGCTTGAGCATGCGGCTACCGTTCGAGCCATGGATGTACAGGTGGCCGTCGATGCGCCAGCAGGCGGTCGGGATGCAATGGCTGCCCTTGTCGTCGCGGAAGGCGATATGGCACAGGAAGGCGGCGTCGACGATGGCATACACGGTGGCTTGCTCGTAGCTGGCCAGTTCGGCGACGCGGCGCACGCGGGTACGGGGGCTGGGAGGGAGGGCGACAGCGGTCATGGCGGAAATCCGGTTGGTTGAGGAAGCAGGCCGCACTATAATCGGCATCTGGCCCTGAAAAAAGATCCAGAAGTTAGAAATAATTTGGAGCCATAAAGGGAGTCGCATGGATTATGCATTGCTGCTGAACGCTTTCGAACGTACGCACCGCGAGCGGGGCTGGTCGCGCCAGCGCCTGCTGCATGAATGCCTGCGCGCGGCGATCCGCGGTGGCCAGCTGGCTCCCGGCACGCGGCTGGCCGCCACGCGCGTGCTGGCGGTCGAACTGGGACTGGCGCGCAATACCGTGCTGTACGCCTACGAGCAGCTGGCCAGCGAAGGTTTTGTCTTGCCGGACCGGCGCGGTACCGTAGTCGCCGGCAACGTTGGCCAGCCAGTGGTGGCGCCACCGGCCGGCAGCAAGGATGGCTTGTCGCGCCGCGCACAACATTTGCGCGGCGTGGCGGGACAGGATGTGAATGCGACGGTGGTGTTTCCTGCAGACGCGATGGGGGCGTTCGCGCCGGGCGTGCCGGCGCTGGACGAATTCCCGCTGGCGCAGTGGCGGCGCATGCTGGACCGCGCGTGGCGCGCGCTGACGCCGCGCCAGCTCAATTACGGCGACCCTGCCGGCGAGCCGCAGCTGCGCATGGCCATCGCCGACCATTTGCGCGCCGCGCGCGGCGTCGTGTGCGATGCGGGCCAGGTGTTCATCACGGACGGCACGCAGAGCAGCCTGGATGTGTGCTTGCGCGCCTTTGCCGACCAGGGCGACACCTTGTGGATCGAGCACCCCGGCTATGGCGGCGCACTGGCGGCGGGCCGTGGCGCCGGGCTGCAGGTGAGGGGTGTCGCCGTCGACATGGATGGCATCGCGCCGACGGACGACGACTGGAACGTGGCGCCGCCGCGCCTGATCTACACCACGCCGTCGCACCAGTATCCGACCGGCAGCGTGCTCAGTCCCGCGCGCCGCATGGCGCTGCTCGAACGTGCCCGCGCCTTTGGCGCCCTGATCATCGAAGACGATTACGACAGCGAGTTTCGCCATGGCGGCCCGCCCCTGGCGGCCATGCAGGGACTGGTGAGCGATGCGCCCGTCGTGTATCTGGGTACCTTCAGCAAGACCATGTTTCCGGCCTTGCGGCTGGCCTTTATTGTCGTGCCGGCAGGGCTGGCCGGGGCCTTCGCGCAGATGCAGGCGCAGGGCGCCACACGGGGGCGCGTGGCCGAACAGCTGGCGCTGGCCGAGTTCCTGCGCAGCGGCCTGTTTGCGCGCCACGTGCGTCGCATGCGCCGCCTGTATTGCCAGCGCCGCGACGCCTTGAGCGAGGCATTGCAGCGCCATGCGTGTGCGGGCGCGGTCATCCATGGCGGCACGGCCGGCATGCACCTGGCGCTGCGTTTTCAAGACGTGCAGTGGGATGACCTGGCATTGAGCCGCCGCGCCGCGCAGGACGGCATCGTGGCGCTGGCGTTGTCCGCGCATGGCACGGGTGAGAGGAGGGGCGAGGGCGCCGGCTGGAACGGTTTCCTGCTCGGTTATGCGCAGGTGCCGGCCGAAAACATGGACGGTCTGGCGCGCCGCCTGGGCGCGCTGCTGCCGGCGTGATGCGGCGCTACCGCCTTACTGCTGGTCCTGCATCCACTGCTTCAAGCCGTTGACCCAGTTCTTGGCGGGCAGGTTGAATTGCTTCTTGATGGTGGCGGCGCGTTCGTACAAGTCGCTGAAATCGAGCAATGGCGATTTTTTGAAGGCCAGCACGACGATGTTTTCATCCTCCGTTTCCGGCACCCAGACAACGGCGTCGAAGACCAGTTCCATCGCCTGCAAGTTCTTGTCGTAGTTGGGGAAGTCGCCGAAGACATTCGTGCACATGATGCCGTCGTCCGTCAGGCAGTCGAAGCAGGCCTGGTAGAACTCGGGCGTGTCGAGCACGGGGCCGCGCGCGTCTTCGTCGTACAGGTCCACTTGCAGCGCATCGACCGTGCCATGGTTGGCAGGATCGAGCACGAAGTCGAGCGCATTCATTTCACGCACGTCGAGGCGCGCGTCGTTCGGCGGCAGCGCGAACTGGGCGCCGCAGATGGCGATCACGTTCGGATTGAGCTCGATGGCCGTGACCGTGGCATCGGGGAAGCGGCGGTAGCTGAATTTGGTCAGCGCAGCGCTGCCCAGTCCCAGCTGCACGATGCGTTTTGGCTGCGTCTTGAACAGCATCCACATCATCATCATCTGTACGTATTCGAGCTCGATGGCATCGGGTTTGTCCAGGCGCATGGCGCCCTGTACCCACTTGGTACCCAGGTGCAGGTAGCGGATGCCGCGGTGTTCGGTGGTGGTGGCCGGCGGGTGGCCCGGGTGGCTGAAAGCGGTATGGCTGGTGGAGGTAAAGTCGGTCGTCATGGCGTCAGTGTAGCAGCCACCTAAAAAATGACGCCGCAGCGTCTTGTGGGAGGGGAGCTCAAGATTGCTTGCTGCGCCGTGTCAGGAAGCCGAGTATACCCAGGCCTGCCAGCATCATGGCATACGTTTCCGGCTCGGCAACCGGAACCAGGTTCAGCAGGGAAGAATCAATGTCACCGCCAGTCCACCGCCTTCGCGGTTGGCCAGGGTGATGCGTCCGCCATGCGCTTCGGCGATCTCGCGCGCCAGGGCCAGGCCCAGTCCCGTACCGCTGCGTTTGGTGGAGTAAAACGGCACCAGCGCGTTTTCCAGCACGGCGCCATTCATGCCCGGCCCCCGGTCGCGCACTTCGATGCGCAACTGGCCTTGCGCCTGGCTGACGTGCAGCCCGATGTGCTGGAGCTTGGAGCCGGACTCCAGCGCATTCTTGAGCAGGTTGAGCAGTGCCTGCTGCATTTGCGCCGCATCGAACACGGCGGCCTGCGTCGGCGGCGGGCCGTCGAGCGTGAAGGCCGCTTGCGAAGCCAGGCTGTCGAGGAAGGGGGGCCACTCGCATGGCGCCAGGCGCGGTGCGGGCAGCTTGGCAAAGCGCGCATAGCCGAGGATGAAGGTTTCCAGGTGGCGCGTGCGCTCTTCGATGGTGGCGAGGATTTGCGGCAGGCGTTCGGTCTGGCCGCGGCGTACCAGCTCGGCCCCGGAATGGGCCAGCGAGGCCAGTGGCGCCAGCGAGTTGTTGAGCTCATGGCTGATGACGCGGATGACTTTTTTCCAGGTCTGTACTTCCTGGCGCCGCAGTTCCAGCGTCAGTTGGCGCAGCAGCAGCAGTTCATGCTTGCGCCCATTCAGGCTGAAGCTGCGCCGCGCCAGGTGATACACCTCTTCCTGTTCCCCTTCTCCGCTGGTAAACAAGCCGTCGTTGCGGCGCGCCAGCGCCTCGGCCAAGGCCGGCGCTGCCTCGCGCACGATGTCGGCCAGGTGGCGTCCTTCGAGCCGGCGGCCGTGGTGCAGCAACTGGCGCGCGGCCAGGTTGGCGTAGACGATGGCGCTGCCCTCGGCCACCAGCAGCATGGCCACCGGCGTGTTTTGCACCATGGTGTCGAGCAGCAGTTCGCGCTGCACCAGGTCCAGGCGCTGCTTGCGCAGCACGTCGCCCAGCGCATTGTGGGCCGCCACCAGGTCGGCCAGTTCATCGTTCTGCGGCCAGCGCAAGCTGAAGCCGAAGTCGCCGTCCTGGTAGCTGGCGACCGTGCCGCTCAAGGCGCGAAACAGCGACAGCATCGATTGCAGCTGCGCACGGATGGTAATGACGGCCACCGGCAGCACGCACAGCAGGGTGCCCGCCAGTACCAGCAGCGGCTGGCCAGGTAAAAAATGCGCGAGCAGCAGGGCGATGACGATGCCCAGCACCAGCAAGGTGACGATCAGCGCCGTCCAGCGTGTGAGCAGGGAGAGGCGCATGGGGCGGTATGCCATCAGCCGCGCGCGATGCCCAGGCGTTCCATGCGCCGGTACAGCGCCTGGCGCGACAGGCCCAGTTCCTGCGCTGCCTGCGCCACCACGCCGTGTGCGCGCGCCAGGGCGGCAACGACGCTGTCGCGGTCCGGTTCCGTCGCGGCGGCATCCTGCGGCGCGCGCGGCGATGCAACATCCGCCAGCGGCAAACCCGTTTCCTGCGCACCGATCACCGGGCCGGCCGTCAGCAGGCTGGCGCGCTGCATGACGTTTTTCAGTTCGCGCACATTGCCCGGCCAGCCGTGCGCCAGCAGGGTGGCCTGTGCCTGCGCGTCCAGGGTTTTTTCGCTGCCCAGGAAATGCCGCGCCAGTACCAGGATGTCCAGCGGGCGCTGGGCCAGCGGCGGCAGGCGCAGTTCGATCACGTTCAAGCGGTAGAACAGGTCTTCGCGAAACGTGCCCGCCTTGATCATCGCCGGCAGGTCGGCGTTGCTGGCGCTGATGACGCGCACTTTCACTTGCCGCTCGCGGTTGGAACCGAGGCGCTCGAAGCGTCCCGTTTCCAGCACGCGCAGCAGTTTCATTTGTCCGGCCAGCGGCAGGTTGCCGATCTCGTCGAGGAACAGCGTGCCGCCGTCGGCCGCGTCGAACTTGCCGTCGCGCGCGCGCGTGATGCCGGTATAGGCACCCGCCTCGGCGCCGAACAGTTCCGCCTCGATCAGCTCCACCGGCACTGCGCCGCAATTGAGCACCACGAAGGGACCGCTGGCGACCTGCGAATTGGCTTGCACGATGGCGGCGATGCGTTCCTTGCCGCTGCCGTTCGGCCCTGAAATGAGCACGGGCACGTCGGCGCGCGCCACCTGGCACGCCAGGTGCACCACTCTTTCGGTGGCCGGGTCTTGCCACACCATGCCGCGCAAGTCGAAGTCGTGTTCCAGGGCGTGGCGCTGGCGCCGCTCGGCCACCACGCGCTGGCGCAGCGCGCGGTTGGCCTGTCCCAGTTCCAGCAGGTTCTGCACGGAAGCGATCAGGCGCCGGTCATCCCATGGCTTGGCCAGGTAGTCGGCCGCACCGGACTTGATCAGGTCGACCGCCGCGTCGAGCTGGGTCCATGCCGTCAGCAGGATCACGGGCAGGTCAGGGTAGCGCGCGCGGATGGCGTGGAACAGCGCGCTGCCTTCCTCGCCCGAGGTGGTGTCGGCCGTGAAGTTCATGTCCTGCACCACCAGGTCGATGGCGTGGCGCTCGAGCAGGTGCATTCCCTCCTCGGGCGAGGCGGCGCGCACGGCGTCGATCTCGTGCAGGGAAAACAGCACGTCCAGCGCGATGGCCACGGCGGCATTGTCGTCAATAATCAGTACGGTAGGCATGCGCGCAGCATATCACTCAGGTGCCTGCTCAGGTACTGCGGGTGGCAGTGGCTGGCGAAATGCTGGCTGCGCGCCATGCCGGGCCGTACACGGCGCCCAGGCCCAGTAGCCAGAAGACGGCCGCGCCACCCAGCAGGTAGGGCAGGGGCAGGCGTGCCATTTCCAGCTGGCTCACCAGCAGCTGGTTCAAGCCCAGGGCCAGCAGCACGCCGCACATCACGCCGACGCTGGTGATCATGAAATTCTCCGTCAAAAAATAGCGCAGGATGTCGACGCGGCGCGCGCCCAGGGCGCGCCGCACGCCGATCTGCTTGCGCCGCTGCGTCACCCACAGGCTGGCGATGCCGACGATGCCGCTGGCGGTGACCAGCAGCAGCAGGGCCGAAACCGTGATCAGCATCCACGACATCGCGCGGTCGGCGCGGTAGCGCGTGTCGCGGTCTTCATCGAGCGTGCGCAGGCGCACGATCAGCTTGTCCGGCGTGGCTGCGCGGATGGCCTGCTCGGCTTCTTTCATCACGCGGTCGCGCTGGCCTGCTTCGGCACGGATGGTCAGCAGGGTATCGCCGTCGCCCGTCAGGCGTACGGGAAACAGCACCGAATACTCGCCCTTGTCACCCACTTCCGCACCCTGGCTCTGCAGCCGCTCAACGACGCCGACGACTTGCAATTGCTGCGCTCCTTCGCCGGTACCCAGGAAGAGGGGCATGCCCAGCGCACTGCCGCCACCAGGGTGGATTTTTTCGGCCATTGCCCGCGTGACGATGACTTGCGGGGGGAATTCTTCCGTCACGTTCTGGTCGATTTCGACGATCTCCGCTGGCGTGAAGTCGCGTCCTTCCAGCAGCTGCAGCCCCCAGGTCTTGATCAGGGGGTCGGGCGTGATATACACGGCGGCAATGGCGGAACTATTTTCCTGCTTGCGGCTGGCGGCGAAGCCGCTGTTGCTGCCATTGCGCGACAACGGTACCTGGCTCACCTGCGCTACCGAGACGACGCCCGGCACGGCGCGCGCGGCCGCGGCCAGGCGCTTTTGCAGCGCGAGTTCTTCGTTGTGACCCAGCGGGCGCAGGTTGCGCGCCAGCAGGTGGAAGACGTCGCCCTCCGCCGCCACGCCGCTGGGGCGCGCCGCCACTTCCTGGCGCACGTTGACGATATGCAGGGCATTGGCCAGGATGGCCAGGCTCAGGGCTACTTGCACGGCGACCAGGATGGCGCCGGTTTTGCTGCGCATCAGCGCAGACAGGATGGGTCGGATTTCCATGGTGTTCCTATTCGTGTGCGGTCGATTCTGTCATTGGGATTTGAGCTGGATGGCCGGCGTCACCTGGCAGGCGCGCCAGGTTGGCAGCAGGCCCGCCAGGATCGCTGCGGCCACCGAGATGACGAAGGTCATGGCCAGCATCACCCAGTCCATGTGCGCGGCGACGGTCAGCTGCTTCGACTGCATGCCGATCAGTGCCAGCGCACCGAAGGACAGCAACAGTCCCAACATGCCGCCAGCCAGGCCGATGACGGTGGTCTCGACGAGAAACTGGCGGAAGATATCGCTGCGCGAGGCACCCAGTGCGCGACGGATGCCCACCTCGGCGGCGCGTACCGAGAACTTGGCCAGCAGCAGACCGATGGTGTTGACCAGGCACAGGGCCAGAAAACCGAAGGCCAGCCAGGCCGACAGCTTGTTGTCATTGCCCACCACGCGCAGGTGCACCAGCCATTCATCGATGCTGAACAGCTGGTTGGGGGCATTGCGCTTCAGGCGGCCCAGCTTGCGCTGCTCCTGCGCATAGCTGTCGAGGTAGTTTTGCAGTTCGCCGCGCTGGCCATCGTTGGCCATCTCGAACCAGAACTGCATCCACGTGCATTCCGAATCGAGCGTGCCCTGGTAGCCCGGCTCCCGGTTGCCGCTGCAGTTCATGCTGCCGTTATGGCTGGTCTGGTGGCGGATCGCGCTGGTAAACGGGATGAAGTAACTGTCCTCGCTGCCAAAGGCGCCGCTGCCGATGATGCGATGGATGCGCGGCACGGGTTCCCATGTATCGAGCACGCCCGTGATCTGGTATTGGAAACCCATGAGCGTCATGCGCTGGCCCACAGGATTGCTGTCGCCGTACAGCTTTTCTGCCAGCTTGCGCGACAGGACGATGACGTCGGCACCGGCGGCATCGTCGGCCTCGCTCCATGGCTGGCCATGCAGAAAGGGCGTCTCGAACATGGGAAAGAAATCGCGGTAGGCGGCCAGGCCTTGCGACGTGAAGGCGCCGATGTCCTTGCGCTGCGGCTCGATGGCACCGCCCACGCCGAACATGACGCTGCGCCGCTCGCCCATTTTGCTGTTCTGGAAATTGACGGCGTCGCGGTAGCTGAGCTGCTTGTCGCCCGATGCATTTCCCGGCGTATAGCCGGAGAGGGAGCCATTGTCGACCAGCGGCACGAACATGCGGCCATTCTTGTGCGGCAGGGGATTGCCCGACATGACATGCAGGATGGTCAGGGTAGAGATGCTGGCGGCCACGCCGATGGCCAGGGTCAGCACCATCAGTGCCGTCAGGGCAGGGTTGCGGCGCAGGCTGCGCAGGCCGAGCAGAAAGTAGTACTGGAACATGGGCGATCCTCAGACAGTGGCGGCGTTGTTGCCGGCCTTGGCCTGGCTGCTGGCCAGCGTCGGCCCCTTGTGCGCCAGATCCGAGACCTGGCCATCGATGATGTGCACGTTACGCTGCGAGCGCAGTGCCAGTTCGGGATCATGCGTGACCATCAGGATGGTGGTGCCTTGCGCGTTGATGTCTTCCAGCAGTTCCATCACGCCGCGCGCCATTTGCGTGTCCAGGTTGCCGGTCGGTTCATCGGCCAGCAACAGTTTGGGCGAGCCGGCCAGCGCGCGCGCGATCGCCACGCGCTGTTGCTGGCCGCCCGACAGTTCGGCCGGATAGTGTTTCATGCGCGACGCCAGTCCCACCTTGGCCAAGGCATCCTCGATGCGTTCGCGCCGCTCGGCACTGTTGAAGCCCCGATAGCGCAGCGGCACGTCGACATTGTCGAACAGCGACAGGTCGGGAATCAGGTTGAAGCCCTGGAAGATGAAGCCCAGTTTTTCATTGCGCAGGCGCGAGCGGGCATTGTCGTTCATGCCCTTCACGTTAACGCCGTCGAGGATGTATTCGCCGTCGGTGAATTCTTCCAGCAGGCCAGCGATGTTCAGAAAGCTCGTCTTGCCGGAGCCGGAAGGGCCTGTGACGGTGACGAATTCACCTTGCTTGACGTGGATGTCGAAGCCGCGCAGCGCGTGCGTTTCGATCATGTGGGTGCGATAGACTTTGTTCAGATTTTGCATGCGCAGCATGGTGGACCTCTTGATGGAATGGAGTGGATGCAGCTGATTAATTAAGGGAGATGCGGGCAGCGTTTTCAAACGATTCCGTGCCGGCGACGACGACCTTGTCGCCCAGCTTCAGGCCATCGAGAATTTCCACGGCCGAGACGCTGGTGGCGCCCATCTTGATGGGGGTGCGGATGGCCACGCCGTCGCGCACCACATAGGCGAAACGGCCGCCTTCTGCCTCGACGAAGGGGCCGCGCGCCAGCATCAGCACATTCGGCTTTTCGTCGATCAGCAGGCGCGCCGTGATGCGCTGGTTTTGCCTTAGCCCTGCCGGTTGTTCACCATTGAAGCGCACGCGTGCCAGCACCTGGTTTTTCACTACTTCCGGCGACAGCGCCGAGAGTTTGCCTGTCGCCTTGATGGCACCCGTTTCGATTTCCGCGCGCATGCCCAGGCCGATATCTGCCACATACGTTTCCGGCACTTCCAGCTCGACTTCCAGCTGCGACAGGTCGACCAGGGTCATCAGCGCCGTATTGGCTTGCACCACGCTGCGGTTGGCGACCGACAGGGTGCCGATGAAGCCGTTGACGGGGGCGCGCACGGTCAGTTCGTCGACCCTGCGCTGGGCGTTGTCACGGCTCAGGCGCTGGCGTTCCAGTTCATTCGCCTTGGTTTTCAAGGCCAGGGTCACGTCCTCGCTTTCCAGGCCCGCCGCCTGCGAAGCGTGCTTGCTGCGGATCTCGGCAGAATTCAAGGCATCCTTGGCCTTCTGGTAATCGATCTTGGCGATGATGCCGACCTGCGCCACGCTTTCATAGCGTTCCAGCGTACGCTGTGCGGACAGGCGCTCGATTTCGGCCGTATCGGCTTCACGGCGCGCCAGCAGCTTCTGCTTCTTGGCCAGGATCTGCTGGCGCGCCACTTCCGCTTCCAGTTGCTGCACGCTCGATTGCTCCCGTTTCAGGGCGTCGGAGAGGTCCGGCGATTCCAGCACGGCCAGGATGTCGCCTTTTTTCACCGTGTCACCCGCCTTGGCCTTCAATGTCACGGTCGCTACCGTGGTCGAATACAGGGTGGGGCTGATGGCGGCCACCACGCGGCCATTCACGGCGGCGTCGCGGATCAGGGTGCCGCGCGTGACCTCGGCGATGCGCAGGCGGCTGCTGTTGACGGAATGTTCGCTGTTACGCCAGCCGGCAACGGCAGCGACGGCCGCGCCGATGACGATGACGGCGCCGGCCAGCAGCAGGGCACGTTGCTTGTGGCGCTGGCCCGGAGGGGCGGACAGTACGGCGTCTTGGGAGGAGGTATCGCGGATCATGGTCAGGTCTCGTGGAGAATGATTTTTCTAATGCACGATCCGTGCCAGTTATCAAGTCGTTGATTTGAATGGGAAAAATTTTTGGCGTCCGGCTGTCCGCCATGTCCGCACTGTCCAGTCGGTGTCCGCGTGCGCGGCAGTGTCGCGGCGTGTGCGCATGGATCTTGATATTCTGGCAATCGACCTGATCTGCGGCCCATGCAGTGATGGCGCGCGGCGCCACGCTGGCCCCCTTCTTTGGAGCATGATGTTGCCTTCGCCCTCCCTTTTTGCCCGCCTGGGCCCCTGGCTGCGCCAGTTTGCCAGCCTGCCTGAACCGGCGGAATTCGATTACCCCTTTGCCCGCAGCGACATTGCCATGTTGCAGCAGGTCGAAGCTGGCCCGGTCCAGCTCGATGAACAGACCTGGGACGAAATGCTGGTCGATGACTACCATATGCAGCTCGCCGATCAGACCAGCATTCTTGGCCAGCAGCGATTGCATCAGCGCCTGGCCGGCGGCACGGCGGACGCCGCCTCGCGGGCGCGTATCGCGGCCTTGCTTGGCGCGCCGGCACAGCAGGCGATGATCGAGCAAGCCATGCGGCCGCTGCGCACGGCAGACATGGAAGTGGCGGCGCTGCTGTGCGGTGCAGCGCCGCCAGCACCGCCGTGGTGGAGCCGCTGGCTGCTGCTGCCGACGCTGGCGCTGTTGGCGTCGCTGCTGGCCGCGTGGCTGTTTGCGCCGCTGGCATGGGCCGTTGCGGTGCCCGTCTGGCTCTTGCTGATGGCGTTGCAGATGCGCTTTTACGAGCGTTGCAAACCGTGGGAGCGCAGCGTCTTTACCTTGCAGCAGATACTGCTGGTACATGGCCGCCTGGGCGCGCTGGATACTGCGTTCACGGCGGACCTGCGCGAAGGTGGGCGGGCTGCCGGCGTGATCAATCGCCAGATCACGCCGCTACGCTGGATCAAGATGATTCCCCTGCTGGGCGAATATGACGACTGGCTCATGCTGGGCAATATCCGGCGCTACTTTCACAGCCTGCGCGTGGTGCGGCGCGAACGCGCCTTCTTGCGCCAGAGTTTCCTGCTGCTGGCCGACCTGGAGGCGGATCTGGCCCTGGCGCGCCACCTGCGCGGTCGCGCACAGTTTTGCTGGGCGCAGGAAGCCGATGCGCGACAGTTGTCGCTCGATGCCATGGTGCATCCGCTGCTGGACGGCGCCGTGCCGCTGTCGCTGCAGCTCGATGGCCGCGGCGCCTTCATCTCGGGCCAGAATGCCATCGGCAAGAGTACCTTGCTGCGCGCCGTGGGCCTCAATCTGATCAGTGCGCGCGCCTTCGGCTTTTGCTATGCGCAGGCGGCCCAGGTGCCCATGCTGCCCCTGTATTCGAGCATGCAGAATGAAGACTCGCTCGATGGCGGCGAAAGTCTGTATATCGCCGAATTGCGGCGCGCACGCGAATTGCTGGCGCTGGCCGAGGGCGGGGCGCCGGCGCTGTTCCTGATCGATGAGATTTTTCGCGGCACCAACCACCTTGAATCGGTGGCGGCTGCGGCCGCCGTGCTGCATTCCCTGGCCGCGCGCCACCTGGTGATCGTCTCGTCACACAACCTGGTGCTGGGGCCGCTGCTGGAAGACTGCCTGGCGCCGTGGTGCGTGCGCCGCGATGAAGGGGGCGCGCTGCAGCTGGCGCCCGGCGTGCTGCAGGCCACGAATGGCATCGCCCTGCTGGCGCAGCGCGGTTTTGACGCCGGTATCGCGGACAAGGCCGGGCGTGTCTTCGACTGGCTCAGCACGCACATGGCGCAACCGGCCGATTGCGGCGGCGTGCTCGAACGGGCCTGATGGCCGCCCTTACTTGTCCTGCTTTTCCGGCGTGCTCTTGTCGATCACTTCGCGGCAATCGCCGCGGATGATGGCGTTGTCGTAGTTGGTCCAGCCGTAGCTGTCGACGTAGCGCTTGTGTTGCTTGAAGCGGGGGCTGGCGATGCTCCATTCGGGCTGTTCGCCGGGAAAGCGGATGTCGCCCAGGTCGAGTAGCGTGTGGAACATGTTTTCCGTCGACAATCGCGCCTTCTGATGGCGCTGCAGCTGCGTCACCTTTTCCGGATAGTGCTGCTGGAATTGCGGCGAATACCAGACGAAGGCGGGCACGTGGAATTCGAATTGCGTGTTGTGGCCATGGAAGGCCAGGCGGCAGGTGCCGTCGTACAGGGTCTGGCCATGGTCGGCCACGTAGACGAGCGAACTGCGCAGGGCGGTGCGCTGGCCATCGTCCTTCAGCATGCCGATCACGTTCGACAGGAACCAGTCCGTGTACAGGATGGAACTGTCGTAGCTGTTGTTGAGCTGTGGCTTGATGGCCGTGTCCGTGTAGACGGGCTTGTCGATGCCGAACAGCGACGGTTGCCACTTGTCGAAGGACTTCGGATAGCGCTGGCTGTAGTTCCAGTGGCTGCCCAGCGTGTGCAGCACGATGAGTTTTTTCGGCGCCGGGTCGGCCAGCGCATTTTTGAACGGATCGAACAGGATCTGGTCTAAGTTGGAACTGTTGGTAAAGCCGCCCAGGTTCAAAAATTGCACCACGTCCGCTTCCTTGGCAAACACGGACACGGGCGTGTCGAACTGGCCGAAGGAAATCTGGTTCGACAGCCAGTAAGTCTTGAAGCCCGCTTCCTTGTAGGCGGTGATAAAGGATTTTTCCGAGAAGCCATCCTTGAGGCTTTGCGTGGCCGGCTTGCGCGAGATGATGACGGGCACGGACAGGCGCGTGGCGGAAACGGCCGTGATGACGTCGGCCAGCGGCACCAGGTTGGCTTCCTGTTTCAGCAGGGGATTGGTGTCGCGTTCGTAGCCATTCAGGCTCCAGCGGTCGTAGCGCGACGATTCGCCGATCACCATGACCACCACTTCCGGATGGGCATCGGGCTGTTGCTGGTGCGCGCCGAAACGGAAGCGGCTGCTTTTCTGTCCCAGCTCGGCCAGGTACTTGCGTTCCTTGTAGAAATCGAAGCCACGCGCGGCCAGGCCGAAGGGCCAGGAATTGCTGATGGTGTCAAAGGCGTACGGCAGGCGCGCCCAGTGGGGCAGGCTGGGCCAGCCCAGGCCCGTTTCGTCGGCGCCGGCGATGCTGGCGTTCTCCGGCTTGCTGCTTTCCTCGTCTTCTTCGGCCGTGTCGTCTTCGGCGGAGCTGGCGTCGCCGAAGCCGGAGGCGCCCGCCTTGCCGCTGGCCGACGGCCCGCTGGCCTTGGCCGAGGCGGGGACGCCATGCAGAACCTTGGCCTCGAAACCGAATTCGTAGCCATACCACCAGAAGCCGCCCAGCAGGAGCAGCAGCACGAAGGCGGCCGGGCGCGTCTTGCCGCGCCAGTCCAGCTCGCGCGTGCGCGTGGCGGCATACAAAGCCAGACCGCACCAGGCGATCACGCCCAGCATGACGGCGCCCATCAGCCACACTTTTTGCCCGAGGAATTCCATCGCTTCCTTGGGGCTGGTTTCGAAGATGATGCCCAGGTGGTGCGTGGAAATGCCCTGGCCATAGAAAATGAACAGGTAGATTTCCGTCGGCAGGGCCAGGAAGGCGGGCACCAGCAGCCAGTGGAACCAGGCGGGACGCTTGAACACGCTCCAGACGGCCAGCCAGGCCAGCAGCTCGAAGGTGAGCATCTGCCACGGATGCTCGAGCGCACGCCCCAGCAGCGCGGGGACGAAGGGTACGGCCGTCAGCAAGGCATACGTCAGGAGCAGGAACAGAGTGGCAGGGCGAAGCAAGGAGCGCATAAGGGGGGGGTGGGAGGGCCGCGAAAAATGTCCGCTATTATCAATCCTTTTGTTGTCTTGCGGTCGTACAAGAATGCGCGCGTCCGATGCTTGGTTGTAGAGAAAGAGTGCCAAATCATCAAGCACCAGGAGGTGCAAGCGTCCACGCGCCGCAGCCAAAGATTAGTCAAAATGCCACAAAATCACCTCTTTTTTGCCTTTTTTTATAGCAAAAAGCGGTAAACCGATTGACCCCCTGTAGCACAAGGTCTAGACTAGCGAGTTCTCGATTTTATTCTGCTCATCGTTTACGCATTACCTGGCATTTCATGGCCGCTCCTTATCGAGTGGCTGCGGGCGCCTCCGGTGCGCAGTAGATGACAGTGGGACGAGGTTTTAGTCGCCGGGCATCTTGCCCGGGTTATTAATCGTAGTTTTTTGTTGGATTTATAACGATGCCAACCATCAATCAATTGATTCGCAATCCACGCGTCGCTTTGACCGTGAAGAGCAAATCGCCGGCGCTGGAAAACAGCCCGCAAAAACGTGGCGTTTGCACACGTGTTTACACCACGACTCCAAAGAAGCCTAACTCGGCTCTGCGTAAAGTCGCTAAAGTTCGCCTGACCAATGGTTTCGAAGTCATTTCGTACATTGGCGGTGAAGGCCATAACCTGCAAGAGCATAGTGTTGTGCTGTTGCGCGGCGGTCGCGTCAAGGATTTGCCGGGTGTGCGTTACCACATGGTTCGCGGTGCTCTGGATACCCAAGGCGTCAAAGACCGTAAGCAATCGCGTTCGAAGTACGGTACCAAGCGCGCTAAAGCAGGCAAGAAGTAATAAGTTGTACGCAGCAAACCCAAGTTTCGCTCAGTGGCAACTAGCTAAGTGAATGTAGTCGACCGCATCTGGTCGAGTAAGTGGAAGACTATGATGGTCGTCCGCGAGTGTGCGAAGAACGCGCGCTCAACTGAAGATTGAAAGGAATTGATATGCCACGTCGTCGTGAAGTACCCAAGCGCGAAATTTTGCCAGATCCAAAATTCGGCAACACTGATGTCGCTAAATTTGTAAACGTGCTGATGCTGTCCGGTAAGAAATCGGTTGCAGAAAACATCATCTACGGTGCTTTCGAGCACATCGCAGCAAAATCGGGCAAAGATCCGCTCGAAGTTTTTGTTACCGCAATCAACAACGCCAAGCCGCTGGTTGAGGTGAAATCCCGTCGCGTCGGTGGTGCAAACTACCAGGTGCCGGTCGAAGTTCGCCCAGTCCGTCGTATGGCTCTGTCCATGCGTTGGTTGCGTGAAGCTGCTAACAAGCGCAGCGAAAAATCGATGCCACAACGCCTCGGCGGTGAGCTGATGGAAGCGGCTGAAAGCCGCGGCGGCGCGATGAAAAAACGCGACGAAGTCCATCGTATGGCTGAAGCGAACAAAGCGTTCTCGCATTTCCGCTTCTAATATAAAGCCAGCTGCCGCAAGGTGGCTGTCAAGCATCTGTTGTTCGAGGCCGGGCTCATTTTTGCAAAAAAATGCTGCTCGGTTTTGTCCATTCATTTAGGATTAATTATGGCCCGCAAGACCCCCATTGAGCGCTACCGCAATATCGGTATCTCCGCTCACATCGATGCAGGTAAGACGACCACCACCGAGCGCGTTCTGTTCTACACGGGCGTGAACCACAAGCTGGGCGAAGTCCATGATGGCGCCGCTACCACCGACTGGATGGCGCAAGAGCAAGAGCGCGGTATCACGATTACCTCGGCTGCTGTTACGTGCTTCTGGAAGGGCATGGCAAACAATTTCCCTCCGCATCACATCAACATCATCGACACCCCAGGCCACGTTGACTTCACCATTGAAGTAGAACGTTCGATGCGTGTGTTGGATGGCGCCTGCATGGTTTACTGTGCAGTCGGCGGCGTGCAGCCACAATCGGAAACGGTTTGGCGTCAGGCTAACAAGTACAAAGTGCCACGTCTGGCCTTCGTGAACAAGATGGACCGTACCGGCGCCAACTTCTTCAAGGTCTACGATCAGATGCGTTCGCGTCTGAAGGCCAACCCAGTGCCTATCCAGATACCTATCGGCGCTGAAGACCTCTTTACCGGTGTTATCGATCTGGTCAAGATGAAAGCAGTTATCTGGGATGACGCTTCGCAAGGCATGAAGTTTGAATACGGCGAAATTCCAGCGAATCTGGCGGCTGAAGCTGCCAAGTGGCGCGAAAACATGGTTGAGGCCGCTGCTGAAGCGTCCGAAGAACTGATGAACAAGTACCTGGAAGAAGGCGACCTGACGGAAGCCGAGATCAAGGCTGCTTTGCGTCAGCGTACCATCGCCAGCGAAATCGTTCCAATGCTGTGCGGTACCGCCTTTAAAAACAAGGGCGTACAAGCCATGTTGGACGCGGTCATCGAGTACCTGCCATCGCCAATCGACATTCCACCTGTCCCAGGTCTGGACGAGGACGAGCAGCCAGTTGAACGTGCTGCTGACGACAATGAGAAATTCTCGGCATTGGCGTTCAAGATCGCAACCGATCCGTTCGTGGGTCAGCTGTGCTTCATCCGCTGCTATTCGGGCACGTTGAATTCGGGCGATTCGGTCCTGAACTCCGTGAAGCAGAAGCGTGAGCGTATTGGCCGTATCGTGCAGATGCAAGCCAATGAGCGCGAAGAAATCAAGGAAATGCGCGCTGGCGACATCGCTGCCGTCGTGGGTCTGAAAGACACCACCACTGGCGATACGCTTTGCGACGAAAAGGCAAGCGTCGTTCTGGAGCGCATGGTCTTCCCTGAGCCGGTGATTTCGCAGGCAGTCGAGCCAAAAACCAAGGCCGACCAGGAAAAAATGGGCCTGGCGCTGAACCGTCTGGCAGCAGAAGATCCATCGTTCCGCGTGCGTACCGATGAAGAATCGGGCCAGACCATCATCGCCGGTATGGGCGAGTTGCATCTGGACATCATCGTTGACCGCATGAAGCGCGAATTCAACGTTGAAGCGACCGTCGGCAAGCCACAAGTGGCTTACCGCGAAACGATCCGTAAAGTGTGCGAAGAGTCGGAAGGCAAATTCGTCAAGCAATCGGGTGGTCGTGGTCAATACGGTCACGTGGTTCTGAAGATCGAACCGCAAGAACCGGGCAAGGGCTTCGAATTCGTTGACGCGATCAAGGGCGGTACCGTTCCTCGCGAATACATCCCTGCAGTTGAAAAAGGTGTGCGCGACACGCTGACTTCGGGCGTGATGGCTGGTTATCCAGTTGTTGACGTGAAAGTCACGCTGTTCTTCGGTTCGTACCATGATGTTGACTCGAACGAAAATGCATTCCGCATGGCCGCTTCGATGGCATTCAAAGATGGCTGCCGCAAAGCATCGCCAGTCATCCTGGAGCCGATGATGGCCGTGGAAGTGGAAACGCCGGAAGACTACGCCGGTACCGTGATGGGCGATCTGTCGTCGCGTCGCGGTATGGTGCAAGGCATGGATGAAATTGCTGGTGGTGGCGGCAAGATCATCAAGGCCGAAGTGCCTCTGTCGGAAATGTTCGGTTACGCCACATCGTTGCGTTCGTCGACCCAAGGTCGTGCGACTTACACGATGGAATTCAAGCACTATGCTGAAGCACCTAAGCATGTGACTGAAGCGATCGTAAGCTCGAAAGCTAAGTAATAGAAGTTCCGGGCCGGCTTTCACGAGAATGCCGGTCCCTACATTTAAATCATTGTTCTAAGGAAGAATAAAATGGCAAAAGGTAAATTCGAACGGACCAAGCCGCACGTCAACGTCGGCACCATCGGCCACGTCGACCACGGTAAAACCACGCTGACCGCTGCAATCGCAACGGTTCTGTCGAAGAAATTCGGCGGCGAAGCTAAAGCATACGACCAGATCGATGCAGCACCAGAAGAAAAAGCGCGCGGTATCACGATTAACACCGCCCACGTCGAGTACGAAACGGCAGCGCGTCACTACGCGCACGTTGACTGCCCAGGCCACGCCGATTACATCAAAAACATGATTACCGGTGCTGCGCAGATGGACGGCGCGATCCTGGTATGCTCCGCAGCTGACGGCCCAATGCCACAGACCCGCGAACACATCCTGCTGGCCCGCCAAGTTGGCGTTCCATACATCATCGTGTTCCTGAACAAGTGCGACCTGGTCGACGACGCAGAGCTGCTGGAACTGGTTGAAATGGAAGTGCGCGAGCTGTTGTCGAAGTATGAGTTCCCTGGCGACGACGTGCCTATCATCAAAGGTTCGGCACGTATGGCGCTGGAAGGCAAAGAAGGCGAAATGGGCGTTGACGCAGTGCTGCGTCTGGCCGATGCTCTCGATTCCTACATCCCAACGCCAGAGCGCGCTGTTGACGGTGCTTTCCTGATGCCAGTGGAAGACGTGTTCTCGATCTCGGGTCGCGGTACCGTTGTGACCGGTCGTATCGAGCGCGGCATTGTCAAAGTCGGCGAAGAGATCGAAATCGTCGGTATCATCGATACCGTCAAAACGACTTGCACCGGCGTGGAAATGTTCCGCAAACTGCTGGACCAAGGTCAAGCAGGCGACAACGTTGGTCTGCTGCTGCGCGGCACCAAGCGTGAAGACGTGCAACGTGGTCAAGTGTTGGCCAAGCCAGGCTCGATCAAGCCACACGCCCACTTCACCGGCGAGATCTATGTTCTGTCGAAAGACGAAGGCGGCCGTCATACGCCATTCTTCAACAACTATCGTCCACAGTTCTACTTCCGCACGACGGACGTAACCGGTTCGATCGAGTTGCCAGCAGACAAAGAAATGGTCATGCCAGGCGATAACGTGTCGATCACCGTCAAGCTGATCAACCCGATCGCGATGGAAGAAGGCCTGCGCTTCGCTATCCGTGAAGGCGGTCGTACCGTCGGCGCTGGTGTTGTTGCAAAAATCCTGGCTTAATTCTTAAGCCTGCATAAAAGAAGACGCGTCGTCGCCCGGCGCCCTTCTTTTTATTCAACTGGCGGGGTTGGCAAGCATTTTGGTGCTATCATGTCGACCCTGACGGTTGTTGCGTCAGAAATTCCCGTATGACCTCATTGCCGTGCAGACTGCACGGTTCGTTCTTTTAAGGAAATATCATGTCGGCACCAAACCAAAAAATCCGTATCCGCCTGAAGGCTTTCGATTACAAACTGATCGACCAGTCCGCTCTGGAAATCGTTGAAACCGCGAAGCGCACCGGCGCTGTCGTCAAAGGCCCAGTACCACTGCCTACCCGTATTCAACGTTTCGATGTGCTGCGTTCCCCGCACGTCAACAAAACTTCGCGCGATCAGTTCGAGATCCGTACGCACCAACGCCTGATGGACATCGTTGACCCAACGGACAAAACCGTTGACGCGCTGATGAAGCTGGACCTGCCAGCTGGTGTTGATGTTGAAATCAAACTGCAATAAGAGTTTCAAGGGCGGCTGACAATACCGTAGCATCAGGTGTTGACAGCTGTTCCAGGCCGGCGGGGTGTCCCGCTGCCTGATGATGGGGCCGGGCCTGCTCACAATCGTGAGTGCGCCCGGCCCCATTGCTATTGGTGCATGGCGAACATTGGCGGCTGCGCCGTACGCATGCAAAATCGCTTTACAGTGCTGAGGCTGGACGATAAAGTTGCCGCATGCTTAATGCCCTCGATACCCATCTGTTAAATGCGACTCCACGTCTGCGCTTGCGCGGCTGGCCGCGCTTCCTGACCGAATTCCTGTATTTCGGCATCAAGGAGGCGAGGGCGTGCCTGTTCGTCGGGCTGTTTTTTGCTGCCGTGTTCCTGGTGCCGCGCGCCGGCCTGTTCGGCTTGCCGCGCTATGACGTGCTGCTGCTGGTAGCGCTGGCGATCCAGGTTGCCATGGTATGGAGCGGGCTGGAAACGTGGGATGAGTTGAAAGCCATCTGCCTGTTTCATGCGGTCGGCTTCGCGCTGGAAGTGTTCAAGGTCTCGGGGACGATCCAGTCGTGGAGCTATCCCGACTTCGCCTATACCAAGGTGTTCGGCGTGCCCCTGTTTTCCGGCTTCATGTATGCGGCCGTCGGCAGCTACATCATCCAGACCTGGCGCCTGCTCGATATGCGCATACGCCACCATCCGCCGTACTGGATGGCGGTGCTGATCGCGCTGCTCATCTACGCCAACTTCTTCACCCATCACTACATCGGCGACTACCGCTGGTATCTTGCCGCCTGCGCGCTGGGCTTGTACGCGCGCACCAGCGTGGTGTTCCGTCCGCTCGACCGCGACCGCAGCATGCCCTTGCTGCTCGGTTTTGTGCTGGTCGGCTTCTTTATCTGGCTGGCCGAAAACATCAGCACCTTCTGGGGCGTGTGGCGTTATCCAAACCAGCTTGGTGCCTGGTCGGTGGTGCATGTCAGCAAATGGAGTTCATGGTCGCTGCTGGTGGTGATGACGTTCACCATCGTGGCCCACCTCAAGCACATCAAGGCCAGCATCCACGTCGCCCAGCCGTAGGCCGGGCCCCGGGAGTCTCTTATTACAGGCTGGCCGCCACCGCGTCGAAGCGATTGCCGAGTGCCGCCTGCGGGCTGCCTTGCAGCTGCCTGGCGTACTGGCGCAGCACTTCCGCCGAATACGTGCGCGAGGCGGGCGACAGCTTCGGCAGCAGCGGCAGCACTTTCTCCAAGTATCCCGTGCCTTCCTGCCACTTGCCTTGCGCCGCCAGCGCCGACGCCAGCTCCACCATGCGACGGCCGACGCGCGCATCGCTGCGTGGCTGCGCCGCTTCTTCCGTGGCCAGGGCTTGCCGGTACAACTGCTCCGCCTCGGCATTCTTGCCCTGCAAGCGCTTGATGCGGCCCAGGTTGTACTGGCGCTGCGAGAGGATATCCGCGCTGGCCCCGGCCTGCTCGGCGCTGCGCAGCGCCTGTACGCAAGCTAGTTCCGCTTCGCCAAACTGGCCTTTGAGCTCGGCCGCGTTGCAGGCGTCGTGTTGTGCGTTGGAAGTGGTGAGCGTCGCTGGCGCCGCGCAAGCGGCCAGCAGGCTGACAGCGCATAGCAGGCTGATGGTATGGTTCTTCATAGTCTCCTCGGACGGGTGTTGGACGCGGTGTATCAGTGGAGTCATGCTGCGATAAATATACTATAAGTTTTTTGGGGCGGGTGGCTTTTTGGCGGCGCACCGCAAGGCGCGCGATTGACGCCGCTTGTGTGCTTCAGGGATACTCCGGGTCTGTCCACTAATGCGTGCCGCCGCCATGTCCAAGACTGTCCTGATCGTGGAAGATGAACAGGCGATTGCCGACAGCATCGCCTATGCCTTGCGCACGGACGGCTTTACGCCGCGCCATGTGATGTTGGGCGAGCAAGCCCTGGCCGCGCTACGTCCAACGCCCGGCGAAGCCGCGCAGATGCCCGTTCTGGTGGTGCTCGACGTGGGCTTGCCCGACATGAGCGGGCTGGAAGTGTGCCGCCGGCTGCGCCAGTTTTCCGAGGTGCCGGTGATCTTTCTGACGGCCCGCAGCGATGAGATAGACCGTATCGTCGGCCTGGAAATCGGCGCCGATGATTACGTCACCAAACCGTTTTCGCCGCGCGAACTGGTGGCGCGCATCCGCGTCATCCTGCGCCGCGCAGGTGCCGTTCAGGTGCCGCGCGAGACTGGCATGACGATAGCCGCACCTGTCGCCGCGACCGCGCCGGCGCGCTTCGAATTGCGCGCGCTGGAGGCGAAAGTGCTGTTTCACGGCCAGACGCTGGACCTGACCCGCTATGAATACCTGTTGTTGAAAATCCTGCTCGAGCATCCCGGCCACGTGCTGTCGCGCGCGCAGCTGATGGCGCGCGTGTGGAGCGGGGCGCCCGACACGCTCGAGCGTACCGTCGACGCGCACGTCAAATCGCTGCGTGCCAAGCTGCGCGCCATCGATGCGCAGGCCGACCCCATCCACACCCACCGTGGCCTCGGCTACAGCCTGGCCGGCGCATGAAGATCGGCCTGCGCATCCTGCTCGGCTACTTCCTGATCGTCGGCCTGGCCGCGTGGTTCTTGCTGAACGTCTTCATGGAGCAGGTCAAGCCGGGTGTGCGCTCGACCCTGGAAGATACCTTGGTCGATACCTCGCAACTGCTGGCCAGCCTGGTGGCGCCCGATGTGAAGGCGGGCACGCTGGCACAGTCGCCCGTGGCCGAGCGCATGCAGGACTATGCGCGCCATGGCGTGGACGTCAATATCAATGGAGTGCGCAAGCGCACGCTCGACTACCGCATCACCATCACGGACCGGCACGGCATCGTGCTGTTCGATTCCAGCGGCCGCGACGTGGGGCGCGACTATTCGCGCTGGAATGACGTGTATCTGACCTTGCAGGGCAAGTATGGCGCGCGCAGCACGCGCAGCCGGCCCGACGACGAGATGTCGACGGTGATGCACGTGGCCGCGCCGATTCGCGACGGCAATGCAGTGATCGGCGTGCTGACGGTGGCCAAACCGAATGCCAGCGTGCAAGCCTTTGTTGAACGCAGCCAGCGCAAGATATTGCAGCGCGGCGCCATCCTGTTGCTGCTGTCGTTGCTGATCGGCCTGGCATTCGCCTGGTGGCTGCACCATGCGCTGGGCAAGCTGATGCATTACATCGGCGACGTGGAAGCAGGGCGCAAGGTGGCGCTGCCGGCGCTGGGCAGGAACGAGATCGGCACTCTGGGGCGGGCGCTGGAGGCGATGCGCACGCGCCTGGAAGGCAAGGAATATGTGGAGCAGCTGATGCACACCCTGGCGCATGAATTGAAAAGCCCGATCGCCGCCATCCAGGCATCGGCCGAGCTGCTGCAGGAAGACATGCCGCCGGCCGAACGGCGCCAGTTCCTCGCCAGTATCCTGGAACAGAATGCGCGCCAGCGGCAGCTGATCGACAAGCTGCTGGCCCTGGTGCGCGTGGAGAAGCAGCAACGGCTGGAGCATCCCGAGCGCATCGCGCTGGGGCCGCTGCTGGCGCAAGTGGCGCAGGACGCGGCCGCCACCCTGGCGGCGCGCGGCGTGCGCCTGCAGGTGCAGGCGGACGAGGCGAGTGTGGCGGGCGACGCCCTGTTGCTGCGCCAGGCGCTGGGCAACCTGCTCGACAACGCGGCCGGCTTCGCGCCACCGGGCAGCTGCATCGAGCTGACGGCGCAGCGCCAGGGCAGCCAGCTGGAAATCGCCGTGCGCGACCGCGGTGAGGGCATCCCCGCGTATGCGCTGGAACGTATCTTCGAGCGCTTTTATTCCCTGCCGCGCCCGAGTACTGGCAAGAGCACGGGCCTGGGCCTGCCCTTCGTGCGCGAGGTCGCCTCCCTGCATGGCGGCACGGTCGAGGTGCTCAATCATCGCGATGGCGGCGCCTGCGCGCGCCTGTGCCTGCCCCTGGCTTAGCCTGCATTTATTTCCAGACTTCACACGCAGCGCATCATCAGCGCACATGATTTTTCTACACTGGCCGCCTTACTTCAAGGATGCGCCATGCAAAAAACTCTCTTCGTCAAAGCGTTGATCGTGTTCGGCCTGATGTTGCTGATCGGCCTGCCTCTGCTGATGATTCAGGAAACGATCAAGGAACGGATGGAATTCCGCCAGGAAGCCGTCAACAGCATCGCCGCCGATTCGGTGCGCGAACAAACCATCATCGGTCCCATCCTGGTGATCCCCTACACGGAGCAATATGAAGAGCGCGTGGAAGTGGCCAAAGGCGATGACAGGGACGCGAAAGCGCCTGTGCGCACGGAGTTGCTGCACCGCACGGTGCAACGCCGCTTGCTCGTGTACCCGAACAACCTGCTGATCAATGGCAGCATCGATGCGGACCGCCGCTACCGCGGCATCCACCAGGTGCTGGTGTACAGCGGCCAGCATGCCTTCAAGGGCGACTTCACGCTGCCGGCCGTCGGCCAGCTGCCGCGCAAGTCGCCGGACTCGCGCATGACCCTGGGCACGCCTTTCGTCGCGCTATCCATCGAGGACGTGCGCGGCATCCGTAATATCCCGAAAATCGACTGGGGCGGCCAGAAGATCGAGTTCGAGCAGGGCACCGACTTGTTTGCCTTCCGCAGCGGCCTGCACGCGCCGCTGGGCGCCATGCCGCTGGCGCAAGCGCAACAGGTGAAATTCAGCTTTGACCTGGGGCTGGACGGTATCGAACGCCAGCATTTCGTGCCGGTGGCGAAAAACAGCCAGGTCAGCATCAAGTCGAACTGGCCCCATCCGCAGTTTGGCGGACGCTTCCTGCCGTCGCCGAAATTCCGCCAGATCAACGCCGATGGCTTTCAGGTCGAGTGGAGCATCTCCTCGCTGGCGACCAATGCCCAAACGCAGCTGAACACGATCGAGGGGGAATTCAAGGTGCCCGACAGCGCGCCGCTGGGCCAGGTGGACCGTTTCAGCGTGGGCTTCATCGAGCCGGTGAACGTGTATTCGCAATCGGATCGGGCCACCAAGTATGGCTTGCTGTTCGTGGCGCTGACCTTTGCCGCCTTCTTCATCTTTGAAATCCTGAAGAGCCTGCCGATCCACCCGGTGCAGTACTTGCTGGTGGGCTTGTCGCTGGTGATCTTCTTCCTGCTGCTGGTGGGCCTGGCCGAGCACATCGCCTTCCTCGCCGCCTACCTGATCGCCAGCGCCGCCTGTATTGCGCTGACCAGCTTTTATCTGGCGCACGTGCTGCACAATGCCTGGCGCGGGATCGGCTTCGGCCTGGCGCTGACGGCGCTGTATGGCGCCCTGTATGGCTTGCTGAGCTCGGAAAACAATGCGCTGGTGATGGGCAGCATCCTGTTGTTCGCCGTGCTGGCCGCCATCATGGTGGCGACGCGTAAAGTTGACTGGTATCAAGTGGGCAAGGGCGCAGTGGCGCCCGCTGCAGAGCCGCATGAATAGGCGATGTATGCTACATTAGCCGACCTTTGCAGCGCCGCCGGCAACTGTCGCAGAGGCGGCGCGCAACACTTTGACATACCTCGTGTTAACTTGTTGCGTCAAGGGTTTTTGTGCTATATACTAGTCGGCTTCGGTATGGATTCGTCTTTTTTGGATCCTACGTTACTTTGTAGTTAAACAAGCCCCGCCCAATCGCAGGTGGGAATGGAGAAAAAATGAGCCTAGGCCTTCTCGGTCGCAAGGTTGGTATGATGCGCATTTTCACGGATGAAGGGGATTCGATCCCGGTCACCGTGTTGGACGTATCGAACAACCGTGTTGCGCAAATCAAAACCCCTGAAACAGATGGCTACTCCGCTGTTCAGGTCGCATTCGGTCAACGTCGCGCTTCCCGCGTGACCAAAGCTGTTGCTGGTCATCACGCTAAAGCTGGTGTTGAAGCCGGTACTCTGTTGAAAGAGTTCCGTGTCGATGCTGCTAAAGCCGCTGAACTGAAAGCTGGCGATGTTGTCGCTGCTTCCCTGTTCGAAGTCGGTCAAAAGATCGACGTGCAAGGCGTTACCATTGGTAAAGGCTATGCAGGCGTTATCAAACGTTATCACTTCTCTTCTGGCCGTGCAACGCACGGTAACTCGCGTTCGCACAACGTTCCAGGTTCCATCGGTATGGCACAAGATCCAGGTCGCGTTTTCCCTGGTAAGCGCATGACCGGTCATCTGGGTGACGTTAACCGTACGATCCAGAACCTCGTGATCGCCCGTATCGATGCCGACCGTCAGCTGTTGCTGGTCAAAGGCGCGATTCCAGGTGCGAAAAATGGCCAGGTAGTTGTCTCGCCAGCCATCAAAACCAAAGCCAAGAAGGGAGCTTAAACGATGGAACTCAAGCTTCTGAATGCGCAAGGTCAAGCCGCCTCGAACGTTGCTGCAGCCGATACGATTTTCGGCCGTGACTACAATGAAGCGCTGATCCACCAAGTCGTCATCGCGTATCAAGCGAATGCACGTAGTGGTAACCGCAAGCAAAAAGACCGTGAAGAAGTTCACCACACGACGAAAAAGCCATGGCGCCAAAAAGGTACCGGCCGCGCTCGTGCTGGTATGTCGTCGTCGCCACTGTGGCGCGGCGGTGGTCGGATTTTCCCGAACTCGCCTGACGAAAACTTCACCCACAAAGTGAACAAAAAGATGTATCGCGCAGGTATCTGCTCGATCCTGTCGCAGCTGGCTCGCGAAGAGCGCCTGATCGTCATCGACGATCTGACGATCGACGCGCCAAAGACCAAGCTGTTGTCGCAAAAATTGAACGGCCTGGGCTTTGATTCGGTTCTGATCATCACCGACGTTCTGAACGAAAACCTGGAACTGGCATCGCGCAACCTGCCTAACGTACTCGTCGTTGAGCCACGTCACGCAGACCCGATGTCCCTGGTGTTCTACAAGAAGATCCTGGTCACCAAAGCTGCATTGGCCAAGATTGAGGAGATGCTGGCATGAGCGCGATTTTGAAACATAGCGAAGAACGCTTGATGAAGGTGCTGTTGGCGCCCGTGATTTCCGAGAAGGCCACCATGGTCGCGGAAAAGAACGAGCAAATTGTATTCCGCGTACTGCCGGATGCAACCAAGCCTGAAATCAAGGCAGCGGTCGAACTGCTGTTCAAGGTTGAAGTCCTGTCCGTGCAAACTGCAAACCGCGAAGGTAAGCAGAAACGCACCGGCAAGTTCAACGGTCGTCGTAACCATACCAAGCGTGCTTTCGTGTGCCTGAAGCCTGGCCAGGAAATCAACTTCTCCGAGGAGGCTGCATAATGGCACTCGTTAAGATGAAACCAACCTCGCCAGGCCGTCGCGGCATGGTAAAGGTGGTGAACCCAGACCTGTACAAAGGTCGTCCGTTCGCTGCCCTGGTTGAAAAGAAATCCAAGACCGCTGGTCGTAACAACAACGGTCACATCACCACCCGTCATATCGGTGGTGGTCATAAGCAACACTATCGCTTGATCGACTTCAAGCGCACCAAAGATGGTATTCCAGCGAAAGTGGAACGTATCGAATACGATCCAAACCGCACCGCGAATATCGCTCTGCTGTGCTACGCCGACGGCGAACGTCACTACATCATCGCAACCAAAGGCATGGCCGTTGGCGACAGCGTGATGAACGGTTCGGAAGCACCGATCAAATCGGGTAACTGCTTGCCAATCCGTAACATCCCAGTCGGTACCGTGATGCATTGCGTCGAAATGCTGCCAGGTAAAGGTGCCCAAATGGCACGTACCGCTGGCGCTGGCGTTGTGCTGATGGCACGTGAAGGTACCTATGCTCAAGTGCGTCTGCGCTCGGGTGAAGTACGTCGCGTGCACATCGAGTGCCGTGCAACGGTTGGTGAAGTCGGTAATGCCGAGCACAGCCTGCGTAAAATCGGTAAAGCTGGCGCGATGCGCTGGCGCGGTGTTCGTCCTACCGTTCGCGGTGTGGTCATGAACCCGGTCGATCACCCGCACGGTGGTGGTGAAGGTAAAACAGCAGCTGGTCGTCATCCAGTTTCGCCATGGGGCCAACAGACCAAGGGTAAGAAAACACGCAGCAACAAGCGTACGACTTCCATGATCGTCTCGCGCCGCGGCAAGAAATAAGGGGTAGCACATGACACGTTCATTGAAAAAAGGGCCGTTCTGTGACGCCCACCTGGTGAAAAAAGTTGAAGCCGCGCAAGCAGCCAAAGACAAAAAGCCAATCAAAACCTGGTCGCGTCGTTCGACAATCATGCCTGACTTTATCGGCCTGACGATCGCGGTTCATAACGGCAAGCTGCACGTGCCGGTTTATGTTTCCGAAAACATGGTTGGTCACAAGCTCGGCGAATTCGCACTGACCCGTACGTTCAAGGGTCATGCAGCTGACAAAAAGGCTAAGAAATAATGGAAACTAAAGCTATCCTCAAAGGTGTGCGCCTGTCGGACCAAAAGGGCCGCCTGGTTGCTGACCTGATCCGTGGCAAGAAAGTTGACGCTGCACTCAACATCTTGCAATTCAGCCCGAAAAAAGGTGCTGCGATCATCAAACGTGTTCTGGAATCCGCTATTGCGAATGCCGAGCACAATGATGGTGCGGACATCGACGAATTGTTCGTGAAAACGATCTACGTCGAAAAGGGCCCGGTCCTGAAGCGCTTCACCGCGCGTGCAAAAGGCCGTGGCGACCGTATTTCGAAACAATCCTGTCACGTTTACGTGACTGTCGGTAACTAAGGAGCCACGATGGGTCAGAAAATTCATCCAACCGGTTTCCGTCTGGCGGTCACCCGTAACTGGGCTTCGCGCTGGTATGCAGGCAACGGTAATTTCGCTGCCATGCTGAACGAAGACTTGAAAGCACGTGCTTACCTGAAAAAGAAACTGAAGAACGCATCCGTTGGTCGCATCGTTATCGAGCGCCCAGCCAAGAACGCGCGCTTCACGATCTACAGCTCGCGTCCAGGCGTGGTCATTGGTAAAAAAGGCGAAGACATCGAAGTACTGAAGTCCGCGCTGACCAAGATCATGGGCGTACCTGTTCACGTGAACATCGAAGAAATTCGCAAGCCAGAAATCGACTCGCAACTGATCGCCGATTCGATCGCTCAGCAGCTGGAAAAACGGATCATGTTCCGCCGCGCCATGAAGCGTGCAATGCAAAATGCAATGCGCCTGGGTGCTCTCGGTATCAAGATCATGTCGTCCGGCCGTCTGAACGGTATCGAAATCGCGCGTAAAGAGTGGTACCGCGAAGGCCGCGTGCCTCTGCATACCCTGCGCGCCGATATCGACTACGGTACCAGCGAAGCGTCGACCACCTACGGCATTATCGGTGTCAAGGTGTGGGTATACAAAGGTGACCGCGCGCCTAACGGCGATGCGCCAGTCATCGATACCCCAGCTGACGAGAAGAAAAGCCGCGGCCCACGCCGTGACGATGGCAAGCCAGCTGGCCGTCCGCGTCCAGCCGGTGCCGGTGCGAAACCATCCACAGCACCAGGTGCACGTGTGCGTACCGCCGCTAAACCGGCCGCCGCAGCAGCACCAGCTGAGAAAGCAGGAGAATAATCATGCTGCAACCAGCACGCAGAAAGTATCGTAAAGAGCAGAAAGGCCGTAATACCGGTATTTCGCACAGCCGCGGCACCGCCGTGTCGTTTGGCGAATTCGGTCTGAAGGCAGTTGCGCGCGGTCGTATCACTGCGCGTCAAATTGAAGCGGCGCGTCGTGCAATGACGCGTCACATCAAGCGCGGTGGCCGTATCTGGATCCGTATTTTCCCGGACAAACCGATTTCGAACAAACCGGCTGAAGTCCGTATGGGTAACGGTAAGGGTAATCCTGAGTACTACGTCGCTGAAATTCAGCCAGGCAAAGTACTGTACGAAATGGATGGCGTTGATGAAGCGCTGGCACGGGAAGCTTTCCGTCTTGCCGCCTCTAAACTGCCACTGGCTACGACGTTTGTCGTACGTCAAGTCGGCCAATAATTGGAGTTGAATATGAAAGCAACTGAACTCCGCGGCAAAGACCAGCCAGCTCTGCAAAAAGAGCTGAATGACTTGTTGAAGGCACAGTTCGGCCTGCGTATGCAAATCGCTACGCAGCAGCTGAGCAACACTTCGCAGCTCAAGAAGGTACGCCGCGATATCGCGCGTGTGAAGACGGTAATGAATCTGAAGGAAGCCAAATGAACGAACCAGTGAAACAGTCGCTCAAGCGCACGCTGATCGGTAAAGTGGTTTCGGACAAGATGGACAAGACCGTTACCGTTCTGATCGAGCGCCACGTAAAACATCCTTTGTATGGCAAGATCATCATGCGCTCGAACAAGTATCACGCGCATGACGAGACCAACCAAGTCAAGGCCGGTGATACGGTCGAGATCCAGGAAGGTCGCCCGATCTCCAAAACGAAGGCATGGACGGTGACACGTGTGGTTCAAGCCGCACCAACCGTTTAAATAAAAACCACCGCTTCGGCGGTGGCTTTTAATTAGTACTTGCAGGCCCGCAAATTGTATGTAATACTTGCGGGCTTCGTTCATGTAACGCCGCAAAGTGTCTGGTCACAGACAGTAGCATTCGCGGTCAGTTAATGTATGAAGGTCATGCACCCAAACAGTGAAGCCCAGCAGGGCGGCTCTGGCGGGACCAAGACTGACCGTGGGTCTACATTGTGTGGATTCTTCGGCTTAAGTTGGGAAAGAGAATACTATGATTCAAACTGAAAGCCGGCTCGAAGTGGCTGACAATACCGGTGCCAAAGAAGTAATGTGCATCAAGGTATTGGGCGGCTCCAAGCGCCGTTATGCTGGCATTGGCGATGTGATCAAGGTAACCGTTAAGGTTGCTGCGCCACGTGGCCGTGTCAAAAAAGGTGAAATTTATAACGCCGTGGTTGTGCGCACCGCTAAAGGTGTTCGCCGCCAAGACGGTTCCCTGGTGAAGTTCGACGGCAACGCCGCCGTTCTGTTGAACGCCAAGCTGGAACCGATCGGTACCCGTATTTTTGGACCTGTCACACGCGAACTGCGTACTGAGAAGTTCATGAAAATCGTGTCCCTGGCACCGGAAGTCCTGTAAGGAGTCGTAATGGATAAGATTCGTAAAAACGACGAAGTCATCGTTCTGACCGGGAAAGACAAGGGCAAACGTGGTGTGGTACAGCAGCGTATCGATGCTGAACATATCGTGGTTGACGGCATTAACATCGCTAAAAAAGCGACTAAGCCAAACCCGATGACTGGCGTAACTGGTGGTATCGTCGATAAGACCATGCCAATTCACGTGTCCAACGTTGCATTGTTTAATGCAGCGACTGGCAAGGCAGATCGCGTGGGTTTCAAAGAAGTGGACGGCAAGAAAGTTCGCATCTTTAAATCCTCCGGCGAAGTAGTGAAGGCTTAAGAAATCATGGCACGTCTCCAAGAATTCTATAAAGAAAAAGTCGTTGCCGACCTGACCAGCAAGTTTGGTTACAAGTCGGTAATGGAAGTTCCACGCCTGACCAAAATCACCCTGAACATGGGTGTTGGTGAGGCAATCGCGGATAAAAAAGTTCTCGAGCACGCAGTTGCTGACTTGACCAAGATCGCCGGCCAGAAGCCAGTGACCACCAAGTCCCGCAAAGCGATCGCAGGCTTCAAAATCCGTGAAGGTTACCCGATCGGTACGATGGTCACCCTGCGCGGCGCTCGCATGTACGAGTTCCTGGATCGCTTCATTACCGTGGCTCTGCCACGCGTACGCGATTTCCGTGGTGTGAACGGCCGTGCATTTGATGGTCGTGGTAACTACAACATCGGTGTCAAGGAACAGATCATTTTCCCTGAAATCGAATACGACAAGATTGACGCGTTGCGCGGTATGAATATCAGCATCACGACAACCGCTAAGACCGATGACGAAGCCAAAGCTTTGCTCGCCGCCTTTAAATTCCCTTTCAGGAACTGATCATGGCCAAACTGTCACTGATTAATCGTGAGATCAAGCGTGCTGACCTGGTGGCGAAATTCGCCCCTAAGCGCGAAGCTCTCAAGGCCATCGTCGATGATCAATCGAAATCGGAAGAAGAGCGCTACGAAGCTCGCCTGAAATTGCAGGCGCTGCCACGTAACTCGAACCCGACGCGTCAACGTAATCGTTGCGCCATCACCGGTCGTCCGCGCGGCACATTCCGTAAATTCGGTCTGGGTCGTATCAAGCTCCGTGAATTCGCCATGCGTGGTGAAATTCCGGGTATGACAAAAGCAAGCTGGTAATAGGAGAATATGCAATGAGTATGAGCGATCCTATCGCCGATATGCTGACCCGCATTCGCAATGCACAAGGCGTGCAAAAGACGACCGTGGCCATGCCATCGTCGAAAGTCAAAATTGCGATTGCCAGCGTCCTGAAGGACGAGGGTTACATTGAAGATTTCGCTGTTACCGAAGCTGGTGGCAAAGCGGAACTGAAAATCGGTTTGAAGTATTATGTTGGCCGTCCCGTTATTGAGCGCTTGGAGCGCGTGTCCCGTCCGGGTCTGCGCGTCTACAAGGGTAAAGACGAGATCCCTGTTGTGATGAATGGCTTGGGTGTGGCGATCGTGTCGACTCCGCAAGGCGTCATGACTGACCGCAAAGCACGCGCTACCGGTGTCGGCGGCGAAGTTATTTGCTACGTGGCTTAAGGAGTTACACATGTCTCGAGTAGCTAAAATGCCTATCGTAGTGCCAGCTGGCGCCGAAGTCGCCATCTCCGCACAAGCGATCACCGTAAAAGGCCCGCTGGGCGTACTTTCCCAGGCCCTCACCGGCCAGGTCAAAGTAGAAAACAATGCAGGAACCCTGAGTTTCGACGTGGCGAACGACAGCCGCGAAGCCAATGCCATGTCCGGCACGCTGCGCGCACTGGTCAACAACATGGTTGTTGGCGTCACCAAGGGTTTCGAGAAAAAGCTGAACCTGGTAGGCGTGGGTTACAAGGCGCAAGCTCAAGGCGACAAGTTGAATCTGTCCCTGGGTTTCTCGCACCCTGTAGTGCATGACATGCCAGCTGGCGTTACCTGCGCAACACCAACCCCGACCGAGATCCTGATTAAAGGTATCGACCGTCAACAGGTTGGACAGGTAGCCGCTGAAGTTCGTGCTTACCGCGCTCCTGAGCCTTATAAAGGCAAGGGCGTTCGCTATGCGGACGAAGTGGTTAAGCTTAAAGAAACCAAGAAGAAGTAATTAGGGGCTGACGATGGATAAGAAAGAATCACGGCTTCGCCGCGGACGCCAAACCCGCATCAAGATTGCGGAATTGAAAGTAAATCGCTTGTCGGTGCATCGCACCAACCTGCACATTTACGCCAACCTGATCAGCCCGGATGCAAAAATCCTGGTTTCGGCCTCGACGGCTGAAGCGGAAGTTCGCGCTGAACTGGCAGGCCAATCCGGCAAAGGCGGCAATGCCGCTGCTGCAGCCTTGATCGGCAAGCGCGTCGCTGAAAAAGCGTTGAAAGCAGGGATTACCGAAGTTGCGTTTGACCGCTCCGGTTTCCGTTACCACGGCCGTGTGAAAGCGTTGGCAGAAGCCGCACGCGAAGCCGGTCTGAAGTTCTAAGGATCAATCATGGCAAAAATGCAAGCAAAAATGCAAAGCGACAAGCCGGATGATGGCATGCGCGAAAAAATGATCGCGATCAACCGCGTGACCAAAGTGGTCAAGGGTGGTCGTATCATGGGTTTCGCCGCGCTGACCGTAGTTGGTGATGGCGATGGCCGCGTCGGCATGGGCAAGGGCAAATCGAAAGAAGTGCCAGTTGGCGTGCAGAAGGCAATGGAAGAAGCCCGTCGCAACCTGATCAAAGTACCGCTTAAAAACGGTACCTTGCATCACACGGTTGTTGGTCGTCACGGCGCCTCCAAGGTCCTGATGAACCCAGCTAAGCCTGGTACTGGCGTGATCGCTGGTGGCGCCATGCGCGCTATCTTCGAAGTGATGGGCGTGACGGACGTGGTGGCGAAATCCACCGGTTCGAACAACCCATACAACCTGGTACGCGCTACGCTGGACGGCCTGTCGAAAATGAGCACTGCTTCCGATATCGCTGCCAAACGCGGCAAGTCGGTTGAAGACATTCTGGCTTAAGGTGGACAAAATGACAAACACAGTCAAAGTGCAATTGGTCAAGGGCTTGATCGGTACGCGCGAATCGCATCGCGCTACCGTGCGCGGTCTGGGTCTGCGTCGTGTAAATTCGGTTTCCGAATTGCAAGACACCCCATCCGTACGCGGCATGATCAATAAAGTATCGTATCTCGTTAAAGTTGTCGGGTAAGCCTTCGGGCTTACACGAACGGAGCAAATCATGGAATTGAATACTATTGCACCAGCCGAAGGCGCTAAGCACTACAAGCGTCGCGTCGGTCGCGGTATCGGCTCCGGCCTGGGTAAAACCTCGGGTCGTGGTCACAAAGGTCAGAAATCGCGTTCGGGCGGCTTTCATAAAGTCGGTTTCGAAGGCGGTCAGATGCCTCTGCAACGCCGTCTGCCTAAGCGCGGTTTCAAATCGATGCACGCAACCTTCAAAGCTGAAGTGCGCCTGTCCGATCTGAACAACCTGGCGGTTGGCGATGTCGACATTCTGGTCTTGAAGCAAGCTGGCGTTCTGGGCGTGTTGGCCCGTGACGTGCGCGTGATCTTGTCCGGCGAAATCACCAAAGCGGTGAATTTGAAGGGCTTGAAAGTGTCCGCTGGCGCGAAAGCCGCCATCGAAGCAGCCGGCGGCTCGGTAGCCTGAGTTGACCGCTAACAGCTTGATCGGAGCGAAAATTGGCGACTAATCCACAACTTGCTAAAAGTGCAGCGGCCGGTTTCCCTTGGGGACGGCTCTGGTTTTTGCTTGGCGCATTGGTGGTTTATCGTATCGGTGCTCACGTCCCGGTTCCCGGGATTGACCCGACACAATTAGCCTCGCTGTTCAAGGAGCACGAAGGCGGCGTCCTGGGCATGTTCAACATGTTCTCGGGCGGTGCCTTGTCTCGTTTTACAGTGTTTGCGCTGGGTATCATGCCTTATATCTCGGCCTCGATCATCATGCAATTGCTGTCGATCGTGTCACCGCAGATGGAAGCGTTGAAAAAAGAAGGCGAAGCAGGTCGTCGCAAGATCACCCAGTACACCCGGTATTTCACGGTTGCCCTGGCACTGTTCCAAGCGTTGGGCATTGCAGTCGCACTGGAGTCGCAAGCTGGTCTGGTGTTGGAACCTGGTCTTGCATTCCGCTTCGTGACGGTCGTCACTTTGTTGACCGGAACAATGTTTTTGATGTGGTTGGGTGAGCAAATTACCGAGCGTGGCTTGGGGAATGGCATCTCGATCATCATTTTTGCCGGGATTGCAGCAGGTCTGCCGTCGGCGTTGGGTGGCTTGTTCACTCAGGTGTCGAATGGTTCGATCGGCAGCTTCAGCGCGATTTTCATCGTGATTCTGGTAGCACTGGTAACGTACTTCGTTGTATTCGTCGAACGCGGTCAGCGCAAAATATTGGTCAATTACGCGAAGCGCCAGGTAGGCAACAAGATTTATGGCGGTCAAACCAGCCATTTGCCGTTGAAGCTGAACATGGCCGGCGTGATCCCGCCGATCTTTGCTTCTTCGATCATCTTGTTTCCGGCCACTATCGTGGACTGGTTTTCAAAGGGCGCCGACAACGCTAACCCTGCGGTGCGGTTCTTGAAAGATTTGGCAGCATCGATGGGGCCTGGTGAGCCTATCCATGCGCTGTTGTACGCAGTGGCGATCGTGTTTTTCTGTTTCTTCTATACAGCGTTGGTGTTTAACAGCAAAGAAACAGCGGATAACTTGAAGAAAAGCGGTGCGTTCATTCCCGGGATCCGTCCAGGCGAGCAGACAGCCCGTTACATCGACAAGATCCTGACACGCTTGACACTTGCCGGCGCAGTCTACATCACCCTGGTGTGTTTATTGCCGGAATTTATGCAAGCCCAGTGGAAAGTACCATTCTATTTCGGCGGTACTTCTTTATTGATTATTGTAGTTGTGACCATGGATTTCATGGCGCAAGTACAGAACTACGTGATGTCGCAGCAATATGATTCGCTGCTGCGCAAAGCAAATTTCAAGGGCGGAATTCCGACGCGTTAAGCGCGGTAAACATACCGAATGGCAAAAGACGACGTCATACAGATGCAGGGCGAGATTCTTGAGAATCTCCCAAATGCAACATTTCGAGTGAAGCTGGAGAACGGACACGTGGTGCTCGGGCATATTTCAGGTAAAATGCGGATGAACTATATTCGCATTCTCCCTGGAGACAAGGTGACGGTGGAGTTAACGCCGTACGACCTGAGCCGAGCCCGCATTGTGTTCCGTACCAAGTAACACACTGAATCAAACCAAAGAAGCGAAAGAAAGAGCCCAAAAATGAAAGTTCTCGCATCAGTCAAGCGGATCTGCCGCAACTGCAAGATCATCAAGCGCAAAGGCGTAGTCCGCGTAATCTGCGTGGAACCACGTCACAAGCAGCGTCAAGGTTAATCGAGGAATAACAAATGGCACGTATTGCAGGGGTTAATATCCCAAATCATCAGCATACCGTTATCGGCCTGACAGCCATCTACGGTGTTGGCCGTCCACGCGCAGAGAAAATCTGTGCATCGACCGGTGTAGCAACCAACAAAAAGATCAAAGATCTGGATGACAGCGAACTGGAAAAACTGCGCGATGAAGTAGGTAAATTCATCGTCGAAGGCGATCTGCGTCGTGAACTGTCCATGAACATCAAGCGTTTGATGGATCTGGGTTGCTACCGCGGCATGCGTCATCGCAAGGGTCTGCCTTGCCGTGGCCAGCGTACGCGTACGAACGCACGTACCCGCAAGGGACCGCGTAAAGCCGCTCAATCGCTGAAAAAATAATCCGCTAGGGAATAATTATGGCTAAGTCGCAAAATAACGCCGCATCAGCACGCGTGCGTAAAAAGGTTAAAAAGAACGTCGCTGAAGGCATTGCACATGTCCACGCTTCGTTCAATAACACCATCATTACCATCACCGATCGTCAAGGTAATGCCTTGTCGTGGGCTACCTCCGGCGGTGCAGGCTTCAAGGGTTCGCGTAAATCGACCCCGTTCGCAGCGCAGGTCGCCGCGGAAGCCGCTGGTAAAGTGGCTGTTGAGTGTGGCGTCAAGAACCTGGAAGTACGTATCAAGGGCCCAGGTCCTGGTCGTGAATCCGCTGTTCGCGCGCTGAACAACCTGGGCATCAAGATCACCGAGATCCAGGACGTGACGCCGGTACCGCACAACGGTTGCCGTCCACCGAAACGCCGTCGTATCTAAGATAGTGTTGCAGAGGGCGCTTCGGCGCCAGCTGCTTTGTTATCTGTTGTAACTCAGTACAGTTGTGTGAAATCGCTGGAGCAGTGAGCCGGAAACGGTTATACTGCCCGGCTGTTCTTGCCTGTCAAATTCCATTTGGCGGGTTTTTCGTTTTCAGCCACCGTCTGATTGAAGCTGAGTCAGACTAGCGCCTAACCGCAGCAGCGTGTTTGATCATGCATGTGGCTGGGGCGTTATCATTAAAAAAAGGAAGCATCGTGGCACGTTATATCGGACCTAAAGCAAAACTCTCCCGCCGTGAAGGTACTGACCTGTTCCTGAAGAGCGCACGTCGCTCGCTCGACAGCAAGTGCAAACTGGACGTCAAACCAGGCCAGCACGGTGTCAAATCCGGCGCCCGCACCTCGGACTACGGTAACCAACTGCGCGAAAAGCAAAAAGTAAAACGCATGTACGGCGTGCTGGAACGTCAATTCCGCCGCTACTTCGCTGAAGCAGACCGTCGTAAAGGCAACACCGGCGAAACGCTGTTGAAGTTGCTGGAAACGCGTCTGGACAACGTTTGCTACCGCATGGGCTTTGGTTCGACCCGCGCTGAAGCGCGTCAATTGGTCAGCCACAAAGCGTTCACCGTGAACGGTATCGTTGTCAACATCGCTTCGTACGCGGTCAAAGTTGGCGACATCGTTGCTGTTCGTGAAAAATCGAAAAAGCAAGTGCGTATCGTTGAAGCACTGTCGCTGGCTGAACAAGTTGGTATGCCTAGCTGGGTTTCGGTTGATGCCAAGAAAATGGAAGGCACCTTCAAGTCCCTGCCAGAGCGTAACGAAATCGCTAACGACGTCAACGAATCGCTGATCGTCGAGCTGTACTCGCGTTAATAGTAGTTAGCACCATCACCGCCCACTCGATCGAGTGGGCGTTTTACTAATGCCATCAGCCTTATCGGTGTAATGAGCCGAGGGTATTGAAAAGGACATTTCATGCAAAACAGTTTGTTGAAGCCACGTATTATCGATGTTGAAGCTCTCGGTGCAGGTCACGCCAAAGTCGTGATGGAACCGTTCGAGCGCGGCTATGGCCACACATTGGGTAACGCGTTGCGCCGCGTCTTGCTGTCGTCGATGGTAGGCTACGCGCCGACCGAAGTGACGATCGCCGGCGTCGTCCACGAATATTCCTCCCTCGATGGCGTGCAAGAAGACGTCGTCGATCTGTTGCTGAACTTGAAGGGTGTGGTTTTCAAAGTCCACAACCGCGATTCGGTAACCCTGACCCTGAAAAAAGAAGGCGAAGGCGCGATCCTGGCCTCCGACATCGACCTGCCGCATGACGTCGAACTGATCAACCCTGACCACGTGATCGCCCACCTGACCGCTGGTGGCAAGCTGGACATGCAGATCAAGGTTGAAAAAGGCCGCGGCTACGTTCCTGGTAACGTGCGTCGCCTGTCGGAAGACACGAACAAGACCATCGGCCGCATCATCCTGGACGCGTCGTTCTCGCCAGTGCGCCGTGTATCGTACTTCGTTGAATCGGCTCGCGTCGAACAGCGTACCGACTTGGACAAGCTGATCATCAACATCGAAACCAACGGCGTGATCTCGCCGGAAGAAGCGATCCGCCAGTCGGCCCGCGTTCTGGTGGATCAGTTGAATGTGTTCGCTGCCCTGGAAGGCACGGAAGCTGCCGCCGAAGCGCCATCGCGCGCTCCGCTGGTCGATCCTATCCTGTTGCGTCCAGTCGACGACCTGGAGTTGACCGTGCGTTCGGCGAACTGCCTGAAAGCGGAAAACATCTACTACATCGGCGACCTGATCCAACGTTCGGAAAACGAACTGCTGAAAACGCCAAATCTGGGCCGCAAGTCCCTGAACGAAATCAAGGAAGTGCTGGCATCGCGCGGCTTGACCTTGGGCATGAAGCTGGAAAACTGGCCGCCTGCAGGCCTGGAAAAGTAATTCGTTTTGTAGCAAACTGCCTGGGACAGGTGTCCCAGGCTTTTATTTTGAAGCACCAAACCGGCCCGCGATGTTGCACTAGCTTCATCGATCGAAGAGCTGGAATTTAAACACTCACCGAAAGGATTTATCATGCGTCACGGTCACGGCCTCCGTAAACTGAATCGTACCTCGTCCCACCGTCTGGCAATGCTGCGCAACATGACAGTATCGCTGCTGCGTCACGAAGCGATCAAAACCACCCTGCCAAAAGCAAAAGAACTGCGCCGCGTTGTCGAGCCAATTCTGACCTTGGGCAAAACTGACTGCCTGGCAAACAAGCGTCTGGCCTTCAACCGCCTGCGCGATCGTGAAATGGTCTTGAAGCTGTTCGCTGAACTGGGCCCACGTTACGCCAACCGTAACGGCGGCTATGTGCGCATCCTGAAAATGGGTTTCCGCGTAGGCGATAACGCTCCTATGGCGTTCGTCGAACTGATGGATCGTCCAGACACGACCGAAGCAGTTGAAATCGCTGGCGAGTAATCCCGCCAGTTGTATCTGAGAAAGCCAGGCCTAGCCTGGCTTTTTTGTTTTCTGCTGCAGTCATTCTTACCGCAGTGTACTATTCTCCTTTCGCGCCGGCCCGGCACAAGCGCTGCCTGCTCCGCGCGTCCTCTGTCGAATGGTCGAAAAGGTAGTTCATGTCCCGTCTCCTCTCCAGCGCCACTGCGCGCGCCGCGCCACGCCATCCTTTGCTCACCTGGTTTGCTGCCTGTTGCTTCCTGTTGATCGCCGTTTTTGGCACCGGCCATGCCCGCGCCGACGATGAATTCCTCGATCCCGAGCTGGCTTTCAAATTTTCCGCCCGCATGCAGGATCCTTCCACCATCGCCGTCACCTATGTGATTGCCGATGGTTACTATATGTACCATGAGCGCTTCAAGTTCGAGGCCGTGGGCGCCAAGCTGGGCACGCCTGTGTATCCGGCTGGCAAGGTCAAGTTCGATGAGACCTTCCAGAAGAACGTGGAAACGTTCCGCAAGACGCTCACCATCACCATTCCCGTGCAGGCCGTTGGCGCGTTTACCCTGAAGGCGACGGGACAGGGCTGCTCCGACAAGGGCCTGTGCTATGCACCGCAGGATGCCACGGCCCAGCTGGTGGGCGGTGGTGGCGGCCAGAGCATGGCGCCGGGCGGCGTGGCGTCGAAGTTTGCCTTGCCGGCCGCGCCGGCAGTCGACACGGCGGCCGTCAACGGGCCGCAGGCGCAAGCGTCGCCTGGCGTATCCGTGCTGAGCATTCCCCAGGCGGACATCACCAGCACGCCCGAGCCGGTAGCGGCGGCCCCCGTGGCGGCAAGTTCCGCGCCTGCGCAAAGCGAGATGGGCAAGATCGAAGCGGCACTGAAGGGCGGCAAGCTGCTGGTCATCGTGCCCCTGTTCATGTTGCTGGGCCTGGGCCTGGCGTTCACCCCATGCGTGCTGCCGATGGTGCCGATTTTGTCGTCGATCATCATCGGCGATGGCGCCAAGGTCAGCCGTTCGCGTGGCTTGCTGCTGTCGCTGACGTACGCGCTGGGCATGGCCATCGTCTATACGGCGCTGGGCGTCGCGGCCGGGCTGGCGGGCGAAGGCTTGGCGGCCCAACTGCAAAATCCGTGGGTGCTGGGCTTTTTCGCCTTGCTGATGGCGGGCCTGGCGCTGTCGATGTTCGGTTTTTATGAGCTGCAAGTGCCGGCTTTCCTGCAAGGCAAGCTGACGTCCGTGTCGAACCAGCAATCGTCGGGCCGCCTGGCGGGCGTATTCGTCATGGGCGCCATTTCCGCGCTGATCGTGGGGCCATGCGTGGCCGCGCCGCTGGCCGGTGCCTTGCTGTATATCAGCCAGACGCGCGACGTCGTCATCGGCGGCAGCGCTTTATTTGCCATGGCGGTGGGCATGAGCGTGCCGTTGCTGTTGGTGGGCGTCTCGGCCGGCACCTTGCTGCCGCGCGCCGGCGCCTGGATGGATGCCGTCAAGCGCTTCTTTGGCGTGCTGCAGCTGGGCGTGGCCTGGTGGCTGGTGTCGCCCGTGCTGCCGGGCGCCGTGCAGATGCTGGGCTGGACGGTGCTGTTCGTCGGTTACGGCATGTATCTGCTGGTGGGCAAGAGCGGTGCGAAGCACGCCTGGGTCGCCAAGGCCTTCGGCCTGGTGTTTGCCGTGCTGGGTGCGATGCAACTGGTGGGCGTGGCCAGCGGTGGCCGCGACCCGCTGGCGCCGCTGGCGCACCTGGGCGGTGGCCAGGTGCACGCGCAACCTTTTACACGTGTAAAGACCGTGGCGCAGCTCGACGCGGCGCTGGCCCAGCTGGGTGGCAAGCCAGCCTTGCTGGACTTTTATGCGGACTGGTGCGTGTCGTGCATCGAGATGGAAAAACTGACCTTTGTCGATCCTGCCGTGCGCGAGAAGATGGGGCAAGCCGTGCTGCTGCAAGTGGACGTGACGGCCAATGATGCGGACGACAAGGCCATGCTGAAACGTTTTCAGCTGTTCGGGCCGCCTGGCATCATCATGTTCAACCCGCAGGGGCAGGAGATCGCCCAGTCGCGCGTGATCGGCTTCCAGAATGCTGCCACTTTCCTGACCTCCCTGCGCAAGCTGGAGGAGTAGGTCGGGTTAGCCCGCCAGGGCGTAACCCGACACCACCGCACACGTCAACGTTGTCGGATTACGGTCCTGCGGACCTAATCCGACCTACCCAGCTTTGGGATGCTCTTGCATGCCATGGTGGCCACCACGATGGCCGCCGTGCTTGCCGCCCGGCACGCTGTCATCAAACACTTTCTTTTGCTCCGGCGTCAGCACGGCATAAAAGGTTTTCAGCGAGGCCAAACGGCTTTCCTGGCTGGCGATGCGTTCCTTCGACATGGCGATCCACTGCTCCATGCGCTCCGGCGCCGACAGCTTGGCCATCGCTTCGCGCTTGGCTTTCCAGTCGCCCATCGGTTTTTTCGGCGCATTGGCGGCCGTGAAAGTGGCCCAGGCCGGTTCCTGCGCGGCTGTCAGCTTCAGCTTGTCGTGCAGACGGGCCTGGTACTTGGCCATGCGTTCGGCCGGGTTGCCACCGCGGTGCGGGCCGCGTTGGCCATCATGTTGCATTTTGGTGCTGGCGGCAGGCGCGCTGGCGGCCGCTTCCTGGGCGTGGACGGTCAGCGATGCCGCACCCATGCCGAGTACGCTCATGGCGATGATCAAATTCTTGCGCAAGGTTGTCATTGAGGCGTTCATCTGGATTCCTTTGTAAAAGATGAGGGATGTACATGTTGCTGCACATGAATCCATGGTGGACGCTCCATGTTTCCCCGAAGTGTCCGCTGCCAGACAGTTTGTATCTATATGTTTCTTCGGGTCTCCTATATACAAGACGATACAAATGCGCTGTGCAAGGGCGGGGGAAGTGGGGATAATTCGTAGCATGGAACCCACTTCTACAATTCTCATCGTCGACGATGACCGCGACATCCGCAGCTTGCTGGCGGATTACCTGGAAACGAACGCTTACCGCACCCTGGGCGCGGCAGATGGCACGGCCATGTGGAAGATTCTCGATGAAACGCGGCCCGACCTGATCGTGCTCGATTTGAACCTGCCTGGCGACGACGGCCTGACCTTGTGCCGCAAGCTGCGTGCCCAATCGACTGTGCCGGTGATCATGTTGACGGCGCGCAATGAGCCGCTGGACCGCATCCTGGGCCTGGAAATGGGCGCCGACGATTACTTGCCGAAACCGTTCGAGCCCCGCGAATTGCTGGCGCGCATACGCAGCGTGCTGCGCCGCAGCCATGCCATGCCGTCGAACGTGCCCTCGGACAAGGCGCAGCAAATCCGCTTTTCCGGCTGGACCCTGGACCTCACGGCGCGCCACCTGCTCAATCCCACGGGCCTGGTGATCATGCTGTCGGGCGCCGAGTTCCGCTTGCTGCGCGTATTCCTGGAACACCCGAACCGCGTGCTCAACCGCGACCAGTTGCTGAACCTGACGCAGGGGCGCGACGCCGACCCGTTCGACCGCTCGATCGATATCCAGATCAGCCGCTTGCGGCAAAAGCTCGGTGAAGATGCCCGTTTGCCGCAAATCATCAAGACCGTGCGCAATGGCGGCTACGTGCTGGCCGGGCAAGTCAACGTGGAGCCGCACGCGTGAAGGCCTTTCTGGGGTCGATGACGGGCAGAGTCTTCATGTTTCTGCTGATCGGCATCGTCGCTTCGGCCGCGCTGACGCAGTGGCTGGCCGTGGGCGAACGCCAGCGCGCCATCGAACAATACCGCGACTATCACGCCGTCGAGCGGGCCGAGCAGCTGGTGATGGCGGCCGACGTGGTGCCGCTGGCCTCGCGCGCCGCTTACCTGAAGGTGGCCAACAAGGGCAGCGTGCGCCTGGAATTGCGTCCCGACACGGAACATAAGCCCGGTATGCCGACGGAATTTTCCAGCGCCCTGCAAGCCAAGCTGGGCGAGGGTTTCAAGGTCAGCGCGCTGGCCGAACGCCCGGAAGCCTGCGTCAAGCCGCGCCAGTCGCCGGGCATGTTCGGCGCCAAGCCTTGGGGCGGCACCTGCGAAAACCTCGACGTGCGCATGCAGGATGGCCACGTGCTGCGCCTGATGGTCTTGCCGCCGCGCCAGCAGCCGCCGTTCAATGAACATAATGACTGGATGACTCTGCTGCCTTTCCTGATCAGCATCGCCATCCTCGCTTACCTGGTCACGCGCATGACCATGCGCCCTCTGAAACAGCTGGCGCAGGCGGCGAAAGACCTGGGCAACGACATCAACCATCCGCCGCTGACCCTGTCGGGCGCCAGCGAGATCCGCCAGGCCAGCGCCGCCTTCAATGCCATGCAGGCGCGCATACGCCAGCATATTTCCCAGCGTACACAAATGCTGGCGGCCATCACGCACGACTTGCAAACGCCGCTGACGCGCCTGCGCCTGCGCCTGGAAAAGGTGGCCGATACGGAGTTGTATGAGCGCCTGGTGGGCGACCTGTCGGCCATGCAGAGCATGGTCAAGGAAGGGTTGGACCTGGCCCGTTCGATGGATAGCACGGAAGCGATGCAGGCGCTCGATCTCGATTCCCTGCTCGACAGCGTCTGCTCCGACGCGGCCGATGCCGGCCAGAACGTGACCCTGGCCGGGCAGGCCAGCATGGCCTTGATGGGCCGGCCCATCGCCATGCGGCGTTGCCTGGTGAACTTGATCGACAATGCCGTCAAATATGGCCAGTATGCGCAGGTGACGGTCGAGCGCATCGCCGGCGCGGCGCGCATCCGCATCCGCGACGGCGGGCCGGGTATTGCGCCAGATCAACTGGCCAAAGTGTTCGAACCGTTTTATCGTATCGAAACCTCGCGTTCGCGCGAATCGGGTGGCACGGGCCTGGGCCTGACCATCGCGCGCAACATCGCCGAGCAGCATGGCGCCACGGTTTCACTGCTGAATCATGTCGACGGTGGACTGGAAGTCACCCTGATCGTGCCAGAGTATTACGCGGGAAAGTGAGCATTTCCGTGCGACAATATTGGGCTTTACGCCCCCTGGCAACTACCTTCAACCTGCGGCCCTGCGCTGCAACAGCGTGACAGAACAATGAAAAAGACTAGCCTGGCAATCCTCGTGGGTGCGGCCCTGTGTATCGGTGGCGGCATCTGGTATTTCAATCATCAGTCGGGCAAAGCGGCCGGTGGGCAGGATGGCAAAGGGGGCAAGGGCGGACAGGGACCGACCACCGTGAGCGTGATCGCGCCCGTGCGCCAGGATGTGCCGATGCTGCTGCAAGCCAATGGCAGCGTGACGCCCATCAGCAGCGTCGACCTGCATCCACAGACGACCAGTACGATCACCAAGGTGCACATCCGCGAAGGCCAGTTCGTCAAACAGGGCGAACTGATGTTTACGCTGGACGCCCGCAGCGAGCACGCGAATGTCGACAAGGCGCAGGCGCAAGTATTGCGTGACCGCGCCTCGGTGCTGGACCTCGAACGCCAGCTCAAACGCAGCCAGGATTTGCTGAGCAAGAACTTCATCGCCCAGGGCGCCGTGGATACCCTGCAAAGCCAGCTCGATGCGGCACGCGCCTTGCTGGCCGCCGACCAGGCCGCCTTGCGCGCCGCCCAGGTCGATTCCAGCTACACCGTCCTGCGCGCGCCGCAGGGGGGCCGCGTGGGCGCCATCAATGTGTACGCGGGCAGCCTGGTGCAGCCGACTACTTCGCTCACCAGCATCACCCAGCTCGACCCGATCGATGTGGTCTTCACCTTGCCGGAAAGCAGTCTGTCGGGCTTGCTGGCGGCGCAGAAGGCGGGCGAGGTGGCGGTCAAGGCGCTGCTGGCCGATGCCGGCGGCAAGCAGCTCGACGGTAAACTGAGTTTCATCGACAATGCCGTCGATCCCGCCACGGGCGTGATCAAGGTCAAGGCCCGTTTCAACAATGGCGGTACCGACCTGTGGCCTGGCCAGTATGTGAATACGCAGCTGACGGTGCGCACGCTCAAGGATGCGCTGGTCATCCCGCAAAACGCCATCATCACCAATACCACGGGCATCTTCGTGTATTCGATGGAAGCCGATCATACGGCCAAGGTGCGCAAGATTGCCCGCGTGTATGCGTTCGGCCCGAATGCCGTCGTCACCGGATTGACCGGCGACGAGCAAGTCATCGTCGACGGCAAGCAGAACCTGCGTCCTGGTGGCAAGGTGCGCCTGGCGGAAAAACACAAGGCCGCCGATGGCGCTGCCGCACCGCAGGGCAAGCCAGCATGAACCTGTCCGAACTGAGCATCCGCCGCCCCGTCATGGTGGTGCTGCTGTCCCTCTCCATCATCCTGGCCGGCGTGCTGGCGTATGGCCACATTCCCGTGGCGGCCTTGCCGAGCTATAACACGCCCGTCATCAACGTCAGCGCCGACCTGGCCGGCGCCAGCCCCGAGACCATGGCGTCTTCCGTGGCCTTGCCGCTGGAAAAGCAGTTTTCCACGATTGCCGGCCTGAGCCTGATCACCTCGACGAGTACCCTGGGCAATACGTCGCTGACCCTGGAGTTTGACGCCAGCATCAATGTGAACGAGGCCGCCGTCGACGTGCAGGCGGCCCTGCTGCGCGCGCAGCGCCAGTTGCCGACGGAAATGACGGACTTGCCGTCCTACCGCAAAGTCAATCCGGCCGATGCGCCGGTGCTGTTCATCCAGATGACGTCGCCATCGCTGAACTTGTCGGATCTGAATGATTATGCGGAAAACCTGATTGCGCCCAGCCTGTCGACCTTGCCTGGCGTGGCCCAGGTCAGCGTGAATGGCCAGAAACGCTTCGCCGTGCGCGTGCGTGCCCGTGCCGACCTGATGAACGCGCGCAACCTGACGATGGACGAGCTGGCCCAGGCCCTGCGCGCCTCGAACACGAATTCGCCGCTGGGCATCCTCGACGGCCCCAGCCAGACGCTGACCATCCAGGGCAACCCGCAGATGATGAAGGCGGCCGATTTTGCCGAACTCATCGTCGCCACGCGCAATGGCCAGCCCGTGCGGCTGAAGGAAGTGGCCGAAGTGGAAGATAGTTTCCAGTCAACCAAGACGGCTGGCAGTTTCAATGGCGAGCGCTCGATCACCTTGCTGGTGCAGCGCCAACCGGATGCGAACACGGTGCAAGTGGTCGATGCCGTGCGCAAACTCTTGCCAGGTTTCAAGGCGCAATTGCCTGCCTCCATCCAGATCAGCCTGGTCAACGACCGTTCCGTCTCGATCCGCGAAGCGATCCACGATGTCAATCTGACCCTGGCCCTGACGGTGATCCTGGTGGTGCTGGTGATCTTTTTGTTCCTGCACCGCGCGGCCGCCACTTTCATTCCGGCCGTCACCATGCCCATTTCCCTGCTCGGTGCGCTGGCCCTGCTGTACTGGCTTGGCTACAGCCTCGACAATATCTCCCTGCTGGGCATCACCCTGGCCGTGGGCCTGGTGGTCGACGATGCCATCGTGGTGCTGGAAAATATCGTGCGCCATATCGAGATGGGCAAGAAACCGATCCAGGCGGCTCTGGTGGGCGCCAAGGAAATGGGTTTCACCATTATTTCGATTTCTGTCTCGCTGGTGGCCGTGTTCATCCCCATCTTCTTCATGCCGGGCGTGATCGGCTTGCTGTTCCACGAGTTTGCCGTCGTCGTCTCGCTGTCCATCCTCGTCTCGGCCATCGTGTCGCTGACCCTGGTGCCGATGCTGGCCAGCCGCTTCCTGCCGGCCGACTCGCGCGAACACAATGACAGCGACCCCACGCATGGCGAAAAGTCCTTCATCGGCCGCCACTTCGAGGCGGGGTTCACGAAGTTGCGCAACGGATATGTGCATCTGCTCGACAAGGCCCTGGCGCACCGCAACGTGGTGCTGTTCATCGCAGTGTGTACCTTTGCGCTGACGGTGCTGCTGTACGCGACCATTCCGAAGGGTTTCTTCCCCGAGGAAGACCTGGGCCAGATCCAGGTGAATACGGAAGCGTCGGAGGATATTTCCTCGGCGGCATTGCAGGACTTGCAAGCGCGCGTGGCGGCCGTACTCAAGGCGGACCCCAGCGTGCAGGATGTGACCTCGTTCGTCGGCGGCGGCAACACGGGCCGCATGTTCATGGTGCTGAAACCGCGCAGCGAACGGCCGAAAATGCCCGTGGTCCTGGAAAACCTGCGCCGCGCGACGAGTACCGTGCCCGGCATGGCCGTGTATTTCCGTCCCGTGCAAAACTTGCAGCTGGGCGGACGCCAGAGCAAGAGCCGCTACCAGTACACCTTGCAAAGCGTCAGTCCCGATGCCTTGAATGACTGGGCGGAAAAGTTTATTGCTGGCATGCGCGCCGATCCCGCGTTCCGCGACGTCACCAGCGATTCGCAGATCAAGGGCTTGCAGGCGTCCCTGCGGATCGACCGCGACAAGGCCAATCTGCTGGGTGTGCAAATGTCCGATATCCGCACGGCCCTGTACAGCACCTTTGGCGAGCGGCAAGTGTCGACCATTTATTCGTCGGCAGCGAGCTATTACGTGATCCTGGAAGCGGCCACGGCGGATCGCCAGTATGACGATGCGCTGACGCGCGTGTCCGTGCGCAGCAAGTCGGGCGAACTGGTGAAACTGTCGAGTATTGCCTACGTGGAACGCACGATTGGCCCCACGTCCGTGAATCACCAGGGGCAGTTGCAGGCCGTGACGATCTCCTTTAACCTGGCACCGGACGTGCCGCTGGGTGTCGCCACGGGCAAGATCGACGTGATGGGCAAGGACATGAGCTTGCCGGCCTCCATCATCACGCGCTACGGCGGCGACGCGGCCGTGTTCCAGGATTCCCAGTCCAGCCAGATCATCCTCATCATCGCCGCGCTGGCCGTGATCTATGTGCTGCTCGGCGTGCTGTATGAAAGCTACATCCACCCGCTGACCATCCTGGCCGGCTTGCCGTCGGCGGCTGTGGGGGCGCTGTTGACCTTGCGCCTGTTCGGCATGGACCTGACCATGATCGCCATCATCGGTATCTTGATGCTGATCGGTATCGTCAAGAAAAACGCCATCATGATGATCGACTTTGCCCTGCATGCGCAGCGCAACGAGGGTATGAGCCCGCCTGAAGCCATCCGCCAGGCCTGCATCCTGCGTTTCCGTCCCATCATGATGACGTCGGCGGCGGCCTTGATGGGCGCCTTGCCGATCGCCCTGGGCCTGGGCGCCGGTGCCGAGCTGCGCCAGCCGCTGGGTCTGGCCGTGGTCGGCGGATTGCTGTTTTCGCAAGTGATTACCCTGTTCATCACCCCCGTCATCTATTTATTCCTGGATAAGTACAGCGGCACGGGGCCGGTGACGGACGAGCAACTGGTGGCACTCGACAACAAGGCTTGAGCGCTTGCGTTGCCCGCTGCCCTTTGAGCCGTTGACCCGTGACCGGCGCCCCATTCCTGCGTGAATGGGGCGCCGGTTTTGTATGGGTAGTGATACATACGGTAACAACCGTCAAGAGACGGCTCGGGTACTCTGGTCAGCGCTGCAAGGAATGTCGCTATCCTGTACGCTTCGGGTTGGAAAGGCCGAGGAAGTGTTCCCAAAAGCAAGGGACTCTGGCACTATGGCTGCCCTGTAATGTTATTTCTTCGCTACACAGAAAGCACGATTCATTTTGCATGACACGACCCATTTGTTGGCTGCCGATTCCGATGTTTGCCCCACCTGCGGGCAAGTGATCCAGCCACTGCCGGCCTACGGGTCCAAGACCAGCACCACGCGCAAGGTTGCGCTCGGCGTGTCCGTCTTGCTGCACGTGCTGCTGGCGGCGTATGCATTGTTTCGCAGCGACACGATTGAAAAGATTCCGCCGCCGAAGAAGGAAAGCGCGATGGTCTACATCGCGCCCCTGAAGGACAAGCCGCAACCGAAGCCGCAGCCGAAACCCACGCCGAAACCGAAGGACACAAAAGTGGCCAAGGTGAAACCGCCGCCGGCCCCGAGCAAGCGCGTGGTGACGAAGGATGTGCCGCGCGACAAGCCAAAATTGGAAACATTCACGCCGCCGCTGGTATCGAAAGTGCCGTTGCCGCCGCCGCCGGCTGAAGACATGAGCTCGATGATCGAGCAGCGCCGCAAGCAGCGTGAGGCGCAGAACCCCACGCCGCCGGCCGAGGAAAGCGAGAACGACCGCGCCATGCGCGTGGCCAAGGCGAATATCGCCGGCGCACAGGGGCGCAATTCGGGCAGCGACCGCGAGGATTCGGGCGGCGTGTTTTCCATCGTCAACCAGACTTCGTTCAGCGCCGAAGTCAAGTTCAAGGGCTGGAATGGCAACTTCAAGCGCAATTGGCTGAAGCAGGAAAAAGTCGAACTGGGTAATGAACCCGATATCGAAACGGCCATCATCAAGAAGATGATCCAGCTGATCCGCGCCGAAAAGCCCGGCGACTTCGTGTGGGAATCGCGGCGCCTGGGGCGCAACGTCAACCTCAGCGCCCGCGTGGAAGACACGGCCGAACTGAGCGCCTTCCTGCGCCAGGAATTCTTTTCGGAGAAGCGGCCAGGGCCGGGACGGCGCTAACATCCAGCGCAATCAAAAAAGGCTGCACCGTGTGAACGGGCAGCCTTTTTTTTACGCAGCGTTGATGTGAATCAAGCCGGTTTGTCGGTTCCCGCTTCCGGTTCGACGTCGTCTTCCATGTCGATCAGTTCGACCATCTGGGCCGCGCCATCTTCGCTGATGCCGGCCAGTTCCATGATCTTGTCATTCGCTTCGTCGATGCCGACGCGCTTCAATGCGGAAAACAGTTGTACGGTGAACGGAAAGCCGATGCCGTCTTCGTCCACATAGCTGTCGAGCTTGGCTTTCGCCTGGCGCAGCGCGTTCACGGATTCATTGCGGTTGAGCTTATCGACTTTGGTCAGGATGCAGTGGATCGGCTTGCCCGTGGGGGCGAACCATTCCAGCATCTGGACGTCCAGGTCGGTGAACGGACGGCGCGAATCCATGATCAGGACCAGGCCCGCCAATTGCTCGCGGCGCTGCACGTAGTCGCCCAGCAGGCGCTGCCAGTGCAATTTGGCCGAGCCCGAGACTTCCGCGTAGCCGTAGCCAGGCAAGTCGACCAGCAGGCATTCGATCTCTTCGACGATGGTGGCATCCTTGCGGTGCTGCGCCACGTGGGCGCCGCCGATGGAGAAGTAGTTGATGTGCTGGGTACGGCCAGGTGTCTTGGAGGCGAACGCCAAGCCTTTCTGATTACACAAGATGTTGATGGCGGTCGATTTACCGGCATTGGAGCGGCCGGCAAAAGCGATTTCCGGCACCGTGGTATCGGGCAGGTCACGCAATTGGTTGACGGTCGTAAAGAAGCGGGCTTGCCAGAGTTTTGACATGGGAGTAGTAAAGCAACAAAATGGAGCGATAAGGGAGCGATAACGCCAAGAAGCTATTGTACAATAAGGGATTGTTAATTGTTGCCGGCGTAGCAGCGATGCGGCTTGCGGCCCTGAAAATAAATCAAAAATCTCAGGAGCGCGGCAATGTCCACCACTAATTTCTCACTGTCTCAGGGTGCCTGAATGAATCGTGCGTTTTCACCGTTGTTCAAATCCATGCTGCTCGCTTTGCTGGCTGTATCGGCAACTGCTTCCGCGGTCGAAGCACCGAAACCGGCCGTCAAGGCCGATGCCGCCAAGGGCGCTACCCTGTACGCCGACGGCGATGCGGCGCGCGGCTTGCCTGCCTGCGTGTCTTGCCATGGTGCGGCCGGCAACTCGACCATCACGGTCAACCCGAAGCTGGCCGGCCAGCACGAAAGCTATATTTACAAGCAACTGGTCGATTTCACCACGCCGGAGCGCAACCAGCCCGTCATGACGACATACGCGAAGATGCTCAGCGACGCTGACAAGAAGAATATCGCCGCTTACCTGGGCGCGCAGTTGTCCAAGCCGGGCGCCGCGAAAAACAAGGATACGATTGACCTGGGCAAGAAAATCTACCGCGGTGGCATTGCTTCCAAGCAAGTTGCTGCCTGCGCCAGCTGTCATGGCGCGACGGGCAATGGTCTTCCCGTCCAGTATCCGCGCATCGCCGGCCAGCACCAGGACTACACGGTGGCTCAGCTGACCATGTTCCGCAGCACCAAGGCTGATGCCCGCAAGAATAGCGCGCAAATGCACACCATCGCCGCCCGCATGTCGGATGACGAGATTGCCGCCGTGGCCGATTACATCGCCGGCCTGAAGTAAGTTTTCATAGTGGCAAGAGATTGCCAAGCGCACCATCGCGCATGAACCAGGGCGGCCGTCTCAACAGGCTGCCCTTTTTTATGGCAGGGGCCAAAACTGGAGTATGCTGCCGCCTTGCGCGCAGAAACTATCTGCTCCATGCCACACTTCTTGAAGATTGCATATCCCGTATGAGTATCCACGTATGAGCACAGGCACGACCGGAATCGAGTTAAAGACCCAACGCCGCAGCCTGGCTGAATTTGTCGAGCTGGTCTCGTCGATGCGCTTTGCCATCAGCCTGCTGACCCTGATCGCCGTCGCCTCCATCATCGGCACCGTGCTCAAGCAGAACGAGCCCATGCCCAATTATGTGAACCAGTTCGGTCCGTTCTGGTTCGCCATCTTCGACAAGCTGAGCCTGTATTCCGTGTATTCGGCCTGGTGGTTCCTGGTGATCATGGGTTTCCTCGTCGCCTCGACCTCGCTGTGCATCGTGCGCAATGCGCCGAAGATGCTCAAGGATATGCGCAGCTGGCGCGACAATGTGCGCGAGCAATCGTTGCGCAATTTCCATCACAAGATGGAATGGCAGGTGCCGCTGCCGCGCGCCGTGCTGGCACAGCAGATGGTGATGCGCCTGAAAGACAGCGGCTATGCGGCCAAAGTGGTCGAGAAGGACAACGCCACCCTGGTGGCGGCCAAACGCGGCGCGGCCAATAAATGGGGCTATATCTTTGCCCACGGCGCCATCGTCATCATTTGCGTGGGCGGCTTGCTCGACTCGGAAATGCCGATCCGCGTACAGCAATGGTTCTTTGGCAAGACGCCGTTTTCCGGCAGCGGCGTGATCGCCGACATTCCCGCCCAGCACCGTTTGAGTCTGTCAAATCCTACTTTCCGCGGCAACACCATGATCCCGGAAGGCTCGTCGAGCAACACGGCCATCATTCCCCAGGCCGATGGCGTGCTGATCCAGGATCTGCCGATCACGATTTTGCTGAAAAAATTCCACATCGATTTCTACAGCACGGGCATGCCGAAGCTGTTCGCCAGCGATGTCGTCATCACCGACCATGTCACGGGTGAAAGTTTCCCAGCCACCATCAAAGTCAACCAGCCGCTGCTGTACAAGGGCCTGGCCCTGTACCAGTCCAGCTTTGAGGATGGCGGCAGCAAGCTCAAGCTGACGGGTTTTCCCATGACGGGCAAGACGACGAAACGCTTCGATATCGGCGGCGAAGTGGGCGGCAGCACGCCGCTCGAGCGCAGCGATGGTAATTCCTACACGGTGGAATGGTCGGGTTTCCGCCCCTTCAACGTGGAAAACCTCAGCGCCGGCCAGGATGTGCGCGCCGTCAGCAAGGCGGAAAGTTTCAACGATAAATTTGCCGTCGGTCTCGATAAACGCCTTGGTTCGGCCGCAAAGAACGCGAACAACAAGGATCTCAAGAACGTCGGTCCCTCGGTGCAATACAAATTGCGCGACAAGACGGGCCAGGCGCGCGAGTACCAGAATTACATGCAGCCTGTCACCGTAGATGGCACGACGGTGTTTCTGGCCGGCATGCGCGTCAACCCCAGCGACCCGTTCAGCTATCTGCGCATTCCCGTCGATGATAATTACAGCGTGACGGAATGGATGCGTTTGCGTGCCGCGCTGCAAGATCCCGCGCTGCGCCAGCAAGCTGCCGCGCGCTATGCGGCCCGCGCCATGCCGCAGGCGAACGCGGAAGCCCTGCGCGGCCAGTTGCAGGAATCGGCGGCGAAAAGCCTGGGCATCTTTGCCGGCAATGGGCAAGAGGGCGGTTTCCTCGCCATTTCGCGTTTCCTGGAGAAAATTCCTGCCGCCGAGCAAGAAAAAGCGGCCGATATCTTCATGAAGATCTTGAATGGCAGCCTGTGGGATTTGTGGCAGGCGGCGCGCGCCCAGGATGGCTTGAAAGCCATCGAGGCCGATGACAAGCACGGCCGCTTCCTGCAGCTGGCCACGAATGCGCTGTCCGACAGCTTCTTCTATGGCGCGCCCGTGTATCTGCAGCTCGACGAGTTCACGGAAGTCAAGGCGTCCGTGCTGCAAGTGACGCGTTCGCCGGGCAAGAGCGTGGTGTACCTCGGTTGCCTGTTCCTCGTGATCGGCGTGTTTTCCATGTTTTATATCCGCGAGCGCCGCCTGTGGGTGTGGATCAAGGATGGCGAAGGCGGCAGCGAAGCGCTGATGGCCATGAGCACGCAGCGCAAGACACTGGATTTTGAAAAAGAATTTGAGACTTTGAAGGCAAAGCTGCCGCAATCGGCGTAAGCTGCGCTGAGTTGGATTGGCTGAGTTTCGGGACGCTTGCGCGTCGCCGGGAATGGAGAAAATGATGGAATTGGCAAACAAGCAAATATATACGCAGGAACCAGGATTTTTCAAGCGCCTGAGCCTGATCGATTGGCTGTATGGCGCCGGCTTGCTGGCGGCCTCCCTGTTCGGCCTGATGCGCTTCGGCGCCTTCATGGATATCTATGAAAAGACCATCCTTCTGGCTGCGGCGCCCACGTTTGCGTGGCTGGGCTGGTACTGGAAGCCCGTGCGCTGGCTGATCCCCCTGGCGGCCGTGCTGTCGCTGTTTGCCATCGAGCTGTACGCAGGCCATCTGGAGATGGCGAACCAGAAATTCTTCCTCAAATACATCTTGTCGAGCCAATCCGCCATCCTGTGGATGGGCACCCTGTTCGTGCTGTCGACCCTGTTCTACTGGATCGGCCTGGTGGCGCGCTCGGAATTCGGCTCGTCCGTCGGCTCCCTGCTGTGCTGGGCCGGCGTGGTGCTGGGCCTGACGGGCATGCTGGTGCGCTGGTACGAGTCTTACCTGATCGGTGCCGACGTGGGCCATATTCCCGTGTCGAACCTGTATGAAGTGTTCATCCTGTTTTCCTTGATCACGGCCATGTTCTACCTGTACTACGAGCAGCATTATGCGACGCGCCAGCTGGGCGCCTTCGTCATGCTGGTCATTTCGGCAGCCGTGGTGTTCCTGATGTGGTACACGGTCACGCGCGACGCGGCCGAAATCCAGCCGCTGGTGCCGGCCCTGCAAAGCTGGTGGATGAAGATCCACGTGCCGGCCAACTTCATCGGCTACGGCACGTTCGCCCTGTCGGCCATGGTGGCGGCGGCGTATCTGCTCAAGTCGAGCGGCTACCTGGTCGACCGCCTGCCGTCACTGGAAGTGCTCGACGACGTCATGTACAAGGCCATTTCCGTGGGCTTTGCTTTCTTCACGGTAGCGACCATCCTGGGCGCCCTGTGGGCGGCCGAAGCGTGGGGTGGCTACTGGTCGTGGGATCCGAAAGAAACGTGGGCGCTGATCGTCTGGCTCAACTATGCAGCCTGGCTGCACATGCGATTGATGACGGGCTTGCGCGGCCGCGTCGCGTCGTGGTGGGCGCTGGTGGGCTTGCTGGTGACGACGTTTGCCTTCCTGGGCGTGAATATGTTCCTTTCTGGACTCCATTCCTACGGCAAGTTGTAATTGATTTTTGCATGACAGAAGCGTCATGAACGGCCCGGAAAAACTGGTGTAAGGTATATCCAATCACCTTTTTCCGGAGCCGCCATGTTGATCAAGCGCAGTCCCAACGGCATTGAGTTGCCGTTTTCTTCCGAAATCACGCCGCGCGCCGTGTTTGAATCGCGCCGCAGCTTCATCAAGCAAGTAGCGCTGGGCTCGATGTCCAGTGCGGCCTTGCTGGAAATGGCCAGCCGCGAAGCGTTCGCGCAAGGCACCAATCCCAAGCTGGCTGCCAAACTCAATCCCGCCTATTCGGCGCTGGAAAAGCAGACGGCCTATAAAGACGCCACCAGCTACAACAATTTCTATGAGTTCGGCACGGACAAGAGTGACCCCGCGCAAAACGCGGGCACCTTGCGCACGCGGCCGTGGACGGTCAGCATCGAAGGCGAGGTCAAGAAGCCCATGACGCTCGATCTCGATGCGCTGTTAAAACTGGCGCCGCTGGAAGAGCGCGTCTACCGGCTGCGCTGCGTGGAAGGCTGGTCGATGGTCATCCCGTGGGTCGGTTATTCCTTCTCGGAAATCATCAAGAAGGTCGAACCGACGGGCAATGCCAAGTATGTGGAATTCATCACCCTGGCCGACAAGAAGCAAATGCCGGGCGTGGGCAGCCGCGTGCTGCAGTGGCCCTATACGGAAGGCTTGCGCATCGATGAAGCGAACCATCCGCTGGCGCTGCTGACCCTGGGCATGTATGGCGAAACCTTGCCGAACCAGAATGGCGCGCCCGTGCGCATGGTCTTGCCGTGGAAATATGGTTTCAAATCGGCCAAATCCATCGTCAAGATCCGTTTCGTCAAGGAGCAGCCGCGCACATCCTGGAACCTGTCGGCGCCGTCCGAATACGGTTTTTACTCGAATGTGAACCCGAACGTCGATCATCCGCGCTGGTCGCAGGCTTCCGAGCGGCGCATCGGCGAAGACGGTTTTCTTACGCGCAAGCGCAAGACCCTGATGTTCAACGGCTACAACGATGTCGCTTCCTTGTACGCGGGCATGGATCTGAAGAAGTTCTTTTAAGGAAAGACCATGGCCCTCAACCCCACGCCGAGACAATTGTCGCTCTTCAAAAGCCTGGTTTTTCTGCTGGCGCTGCTGCCATTCGCGCGCATGGTCTGGCTGACGTACACGGGGCAGCTGGTGGAGCCGCTGGAATTCATCACGCGCGGCACGGGCGACTGGACCCTGTATTTCCTGTGCATCAGCCTGGCTGTCACGCCCTTGCGGCGCTTCACGCAATGGAATTGGCTGATCAAGCTGCGCCGCATGCTGGGCCTGTTCGCGTTTTTCTACGCGGCGCTGCACTTCACCACGTTTTTATGGTTCGATCACTTTTTTGATGTGCAGGAAATGTGGAAGGATGTGCTCAAGCGCCCGTTCATCACGGTGGGTTTTGTTGCCTTTATCTTGCTCATTCCGCTGGCCGTGACGAGCACGAATGGCATGGTCAAGCGCCTCGGTGGCAAGCGCTGGCAGTGGCTGCACCGGCTGATCTATGTCATTGCCCCGCTGGCCATCTTGCACTTCTGGTGGATGAAGGCGGGCAAGCATAATTTCGCGCAACCGATCCTGTTCGGCAGCATCGTCGCGCTACTGTTGTTAATTCGCGTGGCTTTTGCCTGGAATAAACGCGTCAAAAGCGCCAGGATGGCGAAGGCAGCCACCCCGGTGCATTCTGCTTAAGTTGCTGGCACGATCACGGGTGGCGGCGGCACGGGCGCCGGTTCGACGGGGCCTTTTGTCGGCGCACCCTTGGCCGTCGGCGGCTTGGGCAGGTACAGGGGGCCGGGCTGGCCACAGCCGGCCATGACGCTGGAAACCACAATGGCGGTGCCGATATAAAACGCTGAGGATGACTTCACGATTAGAATCACGGTTTGATTAAGATCTTTGGAGTGTAGCATGAGCGAATCGGAATTCCTGGCCCTGGCCGAAGCCACCCTGACCCAGATCGCCACGGCGCTGGACCGGCTGAACGATGAAGACGTGCTCGACGTCGAATGCAGCCGCAGCGGCAATGTGCTGGAAATCGAATTCATCGACAACGGCACAAAAATCATCGTCAACAGCCAGGCCCCCATGCGCGAAATGTGGGTGGCGGCCCGTTCCGGCGGTTTTCACTACAAGCGCGTGGGCGATGAATGGATCAACACGCGCGACGGCTCGGAACTGTTTGCGGCCTTGTCCAGCATGGCCAGCGAGCAGGCGGGTGCGCCCGTGGTGCTGAAGTAATTGTATTAGCCGCGCGCAATAAAAAAGGGCAGCCTCTTCAGGCTGCCCTTTTTGCATCAAACGAGCTTAAAACAACTCGTTCTTGACGGCTTCTTTCGCTTTTTCTTCTTCCGGCGTGCCGCGCGCCGCGCCTTCCAGGCTGCCTACGCCCGTGCCCGGTGGATTTTCCGCATAGTAATACTCGTCGCCCACGCGGATCAGGCCTTCCGGCACGGCGCGTTCCTCGACGGGAATGCTTTTCAATGCCTTCGCCATGTAGCTGATCCAGATCGGCAAGGCCAGGCCGCCGCCCGTTTCCCGGTTGCCCAGGTTGCGCGGCTGGTCGTAGCCGATCCAGGCGATGCCCACCAGCTTGGCCTGGTAACCGGCAAACCAGGCGTCGATGGAATCGTTGGTGGTGCCCGTCTTGCCGGCCAGGTCAGGGCGCTTCAAGGCCATGGCCTTGTTGGCCGTGCCGAAGCGCACGACGTCGTTGAGCATGCTGTTCATCATGAAAGCATTGCGCTCGTCGATGACTCTGTTGGCTTCCTCGCCCGCCAGGTCCGGCTTGGCTTGCGACAGGATATTGCCATCGCTATCGGTCACCTTGGCGATCAGGTACGGGTTGATCTTGTAGCCGCCATTGGCGAACACGGCGTAGGCGCCCGCCATCTGCAACGGTGTCACGTTGCCGGCACCCAGGGCCAGGGTCAGGTACGGCGGGTTCTTGTCTGCGTCAAAGCCGAAGCGCGTCGCGTATTCCTGGCCATACTTGGCGCCGATCTTGTGCAGGATGCGGATGGAAATCATGTTCTTCGATTTCATCAAGCCCTTGCGCATGGTCATCGGGCCATCGTATTTGCTGTCGTAGTTCTTCGGTTCCCACGCCTGGCCACCCGTCTGGCCCGCGTCGAACGAGATCGGCGCATCGTTGATGATGGTCGCTGGCGACAGGCCCCGTTCCAGCGAAGCGGAATAGATGAAGGGCTTGAAGGCCGAACCGGGCTGGCGCCACGCCTGCGTGACATGGTTGAACTTGTTGCGGTTGTAATCGAAGCCGCCCACCATGGCGCGAATGGCGCCGTCGGTGGTGCTGGCCGAGACGAACGCCGATTGCACTTCCGGCATCTGCGTCAAGACCCAGGCGTTGTTTTCTTGCATGACGCGGATCACGGCGCCGCGCTTGATGCGGCGGTTCGGCGCCGCTTTTTCCGACAGCCAGGCCGCGCCGAAGGTCAGGCCGGGGCCGGTAATAGTGATTTCCTCCCCGGCCGACGTGACTGCCTGCAACGATTTGGGCGATGCTTGCAGCACCATGGCGGCGATGATGTCGTCGCTGTCCGGGTGATCGGCCAGTTCCGTCTCGATGGCGTCGTCCGCTTCGGCCTTGGTTTTCGGAATCTCGATATACGCTTCCGGGCCGCGGTAGCCGTGGCGTTTCTCGTAATCCATCACGCCCTTGCGCAAGGCGATGTAGGCGGCGTCCTGGTCGGCCTTGGTGATGGTGGTGTAGACGTTCAGGCCGCGCGTATACGTGTCTTCCTTGAATTGCTCGTAGACCAGCTGGCGCGCCATTTCCGACACGTATTCCGCGTGCACGCCGAAGGCGCTGCTGTCGGTCTTCACTTTCAGCTCTTCATTTTTCGCTTCTTCGAACTGCGCCGGCGTGATGTAGCCCAGCTGCGCCATGCGCTGCAGAATGTATTGCTGGCGCATGCGCGCGCGTTTCGGATTGACGACGGGGTTGTAGGCCGACGGCGCCTTCGGCAAGCCGGCCAGCATGGCCGCTTCGGCGACGGTGAGATCCTGGATATTCTTGCCGAAATAGATTTGCGCGGCCGAGGCGAAACCGTAGGCGCGCTGTCCCAGATAAATCTGGTTCATATACACTTCGAGGATCTGGTCCTTGCTGAGGTTTTTCTCGATTTTCCATGCCAGCAAGACTTCATACGCCTTGCGCTTCAAGGTCTGTTCGCTGGACAGGAAGAAATTGCGCGCCACCTGTTGCGTGATGGTCGAGGCGCCTTGCTTGGCGCCGCCCGTCAGGTTGTGCAGGGCCGCGCGCGTGATGCCCAGATAGTCGACGCCGCCATGTTCATAGAAACGGTCATCTTCGATGGCCAGCACGGCTTTCTTCATGACATCGGGAATATCCTTGATATGCACCATGTTGCGCCGTTCTTCGCCGAACTCGCCGATCAGCACACTGTCGGACGTGAACACGCGCAGCGGCATTTTTGGCTTGTAATCGGTCAAGGTATCGAGCGCCGGCAGGTTCGGATAGGCCATGGCCAGGCCAAAGACCACCAGCAAGACGCCGACGATGCCCAGGCCCAGCAGCGATACCAGTGCCATCAGCAGAAAACGTTTGGGTTTGCTGCCCTTGGTGGGCGGCTTCGAGCCAGCGGAGCCAGCGGAGTTTGAAGATGTCATGCGTCGTATGTCTTTCGGTTAATTATGCCGGCCAATTATAAGCGAGCTTGCCGGGGTGGCAGCGCGCCGTGGCGCTTGCCTGGGGGAGTGTGGAAACTTGTCGATACTCTATATAAGCGTGTATTGGCCCGCTGGCAACCAGGATTTGGTAACAATTATTCTGCGCCAGATCACGGCCGGGCCAGATAGGCGCCGCGCGCCGCAGACAACAGCGTGAAATCCGTTTACAAGCCAGCGCTGCCAGGACTAGGCTTGCGGATGGCAGCAACCCCTCCCACGCTGACGTTTCTCTATGAAAAACATATCCATCCGCAGTTTTCTTGGCATCGGTTTGCTGGGCGTCGACATGGCGGACGATGCCGTGCGCGTGGTCGAGTTAAGACGCCGGCGGGGAAAACTGTCATGCCGGCATAGCGGCAGCGCCGCGCTGGCGGCAGGAGTGATGCTTGAAGGTCATGTCGAAGATCCGCAGGGCTTGGCCAGCGCCGTGCGCCTGGCATGCCGCAACAGTGGCAGCGCCTGCACCCGCGTGGCGCTGGCCATGCCGGCCACGGCCCTGATCACGCATGCGATCCGCCTGCCCGCCGGTTTGCCGGAGGAACAGCTGGAAATCCTGGTGGAACTGGAAGCGGCCCAATACATGCCGTTTGCGCTGGAAGACGCCAGCCTGGATTTTTACCAGCTGGGGCCGGCGCCACCGTTTGCCGGCCAGACGCAGCAGGAGATCGAAGTGCTGCTGGTGGCGGCGCGGCGCGCCAGCGTGCAGCGCCGCCTCGATGCGGCTACGGCGGCCGGCTTGACGCCCGTCGTCATGGATAGCGAGGCGCTGGCCCTGCAGGCGGCACTCGCGCAGGGTGGCTGGCAAGCCTTGCCGGACGGCGGCCTCAGTTATCAGCTGGCCTGGGGGCTGGCGTTGCACCGGTACGCGCGATGACGGCCGTGGCGCAAGTGCCAGGCATCAACCTGTTGCCGCATCGCCAGGCGGTACGGCGCCGGCGCAGTCAGCTGCTGCTGTGGCAACTGGCCTGTGGGGCGCTGCTGGGATTGCTGTTGGCCCTGGCGGCAGGCACCTGGCTGCAGCAGCAGCTCGACGCGCAGCTGCGCCGCCAGGAGGGCTTGCGCCATGCCATGCAGCAGGTGAATGCCGTCCTCGTCTCCGGCAAGCGGGTGCAGGGCGAGACGGCGGCGCTGCTGCTGCGCCAGCAGGCCATTGCCAGTTTGCAAGAACAACGCAATGCCTGGGTACGCATGCTGGACGCGCTGGCGCGGGCGATGCCGGCCGGTGTGGCTTTGCACAGTGTGCGCCAGGAATCGGCGATGGTGCGCCTGCAAGGGCATGCCATTTCGCAGGAAAAGGTCGCAGCATTGCTGCAGGCGCTGGAGCAGGCAGCACCCTGGTCCCGGCCGGCATTGGTGGAAGTGCGGCTGGAAGGGCCCCGCGCGGCAGAGGGCGCCGTGGAATGGACGATACGGCTGGCGTTGGCACCCGCTGGGCAATCTTAGTCTGTGGAGGTTGATCATGCTGAGCTTGAAGACCGCGTCGCTGTGGCCGCTGCCCGCGCGCCTCGCTTGCGCTGCCCTGGCCGGTACGCTGGTGGCCGCGCTGCTGCACGCCACCTGGCTGGCTGGACTGGTGGCCGCCGTGCAGGTGGCGCAAGGAGAGGAGGGCCGCTTGCGCGCCGGGTATCTGGCGGCGCAAGCCAGGGCGAGCCAGTTGCCGCAGTGGCGTGCGCAGCGGCGCCAGGCTGGCGCCGAGCTGGCCCAGCTGGAACGGCAATTGCCCGACCCGCAGGCGATGGCGCTGTTGTTGACGGACATTAACGCCGCAGGCCAGTCGCGCGGCCTGCAAGTTTCGCTGTTCAAACCAGGCGCGGCCCGGCCGCAAACGCCGTATGTCGCCTTGCCGATCGCCATACAGTTGCGCGGCGGCTATCACGCCATGGGCGCGTTGCTGGCGGACCTGGCGCGCCTGGCGCGCATCGTCACGGTGCATGAGCTGGCCTTGACCCTGGGCAAGGATCGCTTGCTGACCCTCGATGCCGTGCTGCACGCGTATCGCTTGCCCGCAGCGGGGGAGCTGGCGGCGCAAGCGGCATTGCCTCCAAAGACCGGCGCGCCAGCATGGCGCCCGCTTGCCGCTGTCGCGCCGCAGCCGTACGCGGCCGCTGCCTTGGCCGACCCTTTTGGTGCCTTGCTGGAGGCAAGCGCACCGGCTCAGCATGGCGGCGTGGCCGGACCCGACCCGCGCCGCGTGCGCGAGCCGCTGGAAAGCGTCGCCTTGCCGGCCATCAGCATGGTCGGCAGTGTGCAGCAGTCTGGCCGCCTGAGCGCGTTGCTGCTGGCGGGCCAGCGCGTGTACCGGGTAGCGGTGGGCCAGTATCTGGGGCCAGACCACGGCCGGGTCACGCAAATCAGCGAACAGGCGCTGCAGTACAACGAGTTGCTGCCGGACGCGGGTGGCGGGTGGCGCGAGCGGCATGGCAGCCTGTCCCTGCAAAAACCGGGTGACGCCAGGGCCAGTGTGCCGGAGGCCACGCCATGAAGCCGTCTGTGTGGATGTGTTCGATGTATTGGCTATTGCTGCATGGTGCCGCCTTGGCCGGTGACGAGGCGGTGGTGCAGGTGACGGCGCCGCGCCTGTATGCCGGCGAGAAAATCTCCGTCGATTTCCAGAACGTGGGCGTGCGCGCGGCTCTGCACATCCTGGCCGATGCGTCGGGGCAAAACATCATCGCCAGCGACAGCGTGACGGGCAACCTGACGCTGCGACTGCGCGACTTGCCGTGGGACCAGGCGCTCGACGTTCTGTTGCAGGCGAAGGGACTGGACATGCGGCGCAATGGCAACGTGCTGTGGATCGCGCCGCGCGAGGAAATGCTGGCGCGCGAAAAACTGGAACTGGAGCAGCGCGCGCAGATCGCGGAACTCGAACCCTTGCAATCAGCCATCTTCCAGCTCAATTACCAGAAGGCGGAAGCGTTCCGCAGCGTGTTCGGCCTCGATGCGGGGGAAGGGCGTAGCCGGTTGCTGTCGCGCCGTGGTAGCGTGCTGATCGAGCCGCGCACAAATCAGTTGTTCGTCAGCGACGTGCCGGCGCGCCTGGAGCAGATCCGTCAGCTGATCGCCAAGACAGATATTGCAACGCGACAAGTGATGATCGAGGCGCGCATCGTCGAGGCGAACGACAGTTTCAGCCGCAACCTGGGCGCGCGCCTGGGTTTTACGGACCAGCGCCTGGCAGCAGGCCAACTGCCCGGTTTTTCCCTGGGCGGCAGCGGACGCCGCGCGGCCATCGGCGGCACGTATCAGGGCGTGGGCGAGGCGACGGGGCAAACGGTGGCAGGCAGCAGCGCTTTCGTGCCGAACACGCAATTCGTCAACTTGCCGGCTGCCAGCATTAATGGCTTGCAACCGGCCAGCTTCGCCCTGAGCCTGTTTTCGGCGGCCGCCAACCGCTTCTTGAACCTGGAATTGTCCGCGCTGGAAGCCGATGGCAGGGGCAAGATCATTTCCAGCCCCCGCGTGGTGACGGCCGACAAGGTGCTGGCGCTGATCGAGCAGGGCATCGAATTGCCCTACCAGGTGGCTACCAGCAGCGGCGCCACCTCGATCACGTTCCGCAAGGCGAACCTGCGCCTGGAAGTGACGCCGCAGATCACGCCGGACGGCAACGTGGTGCTGGAAGTGGATGTGAACAAGGATAGCGTGGGCCAGGAAACGCGTTCCGGCTTCGCCATCGACACCAAGCATGTGCGCACGCAGGTGATGGTGGAAGACGGCGGCACGGTGGTGCTGGGTGGCATTTATCAGCAGTCCGAACGGGGCACGGACAGCAAGGTGCCGCTGCTGGGCGACATCCCCGTGCTCGGTGTTTTTTTCCGCAGCACGGGCCGCAGTCAAGAAAAAACGGAACTGATGGTGTTTATTACGCCGAAAATAGTGGCAGATCGGCCAGCAACACGTTAATGTCACATCTTTACGTTTAAGTAACAATGCAAACGAAAGCGGACTGATGGCGACTATGCGGAATTTCTCTTTAGGCAATACTTCTTGGAGTAGGGCATTGAATTGGCTGGCTTTGCTGGTCTTGAGCACGGTACTGGCCGCGTGTGGCGGCGGTGGCGGTGATCCGACCATTGATGGCGGTAATGGCGGTGGTACGACGGGCGGCGTGGCCGCGACGGTCACGGTGAGCCTGTTGAACGCAGCCGACCAGCCTGGCAGTACGCTAAGCAGCACTGCGCCGCTGACGGCCAAGGCGCTGGTGGTCGATAAAAATGGTGCTCCGATCAGCAATACGGTCGTCACTTTCGCTTCCGATCCCACACTGGTAAAGCTGTCGTCGACCAATGGCACGGCGCTGACGGACGCCAAAGGCTATGCCAGCATCACTGTCTCGGCCTTGAATGCGACGGTCACCGGTGCGGGCAAGCTGACGGCCACTGTCGCGGCGGGCACCGCCATGGTCACCGGAGAGGCTAGCTATGAAGTCAAGGCGGCGCAGGCTGCGGGCGCCAAAATGACGCTTTCCTTGCTGAACGGTAATAGCGCCAGCAATGCATTGTCGAGCGCCACGCCGCTGACAGCCAAGGCACTGGTGACCGATTTGAACGGCAAGCCAATCACCAACGCCCTGGTCGCGTTCTCCACTGACAACACCCTGGCCGTCATGTCACCATCGGTAGGAACGGCACTGACCGATGCGACAGGCACGGCCAGCATCACGCTGCGGCCATTCAGCCTGTCCGCCAGCGGCGCGGCCACTTTGCAGGCGACGACGACGGCCAATGGCGCCGTCGCCAGCAGTCAGATCAATTATGTGCTGGGAGCGACCGACCTGAGTGTGGAGAACATGCGGTTTTCGCCCGCCAGCATCGCGGCCTATGGCACCACCAACGTCACGGTCGATGTCATGGCTGGTACCAGCCTGTACACGGGATCAGGTCAGACGGTCAATTTCAGTTCGACTTGCGTGCAGGTCGGCAAGGCTAGCGTGACCAGCGGCGTGCCGGTAGTCAATGGCAAGGCCACAGCTGTTTTCCGCGACCTGGGCTGCAATGACTATGATATGGTCAATGCCACAGTGATGGGCAGCGCTTCCATGTATCACGCGACGCTGCCGATCGGCCGCGTCGCGCCGGCATCGGTACAGTTTTCCGCCGTCAGTCCGGTAGGAAAATCGATCGTGATTAAAGGCCAGGGTGGTCTGTCGCGCATGGAAACGGCCACTCTCACATTCCGCGTCGTCGATACCTTCGGCAAAGCGCTGGAGGGCCAGGAAGTCACGTTTGAGCTGGTTAATGGCCCTGGCATGACTTTAAATAAAGACAAGGACACGAGCAAAGCCAACGGCGAAGTCATCACGACCGTCAATTCCGGCACCACCCCGACCACCTTCCGCGTCAAGGCCAGCCTGGCCTCCGGCGTCTCCACCTTGTCCGACTCCGTACTTGTCTCCACCGGCTTGCCGGTGCAAACAGCGTTTTCGCTCAGCGCCGTCAAGTCCAGCGTGGAAGGCTGGTCGTATGACAGCCCCGTAGGCACCCCTGCCACAACCGTCACTATCTTGCTGGCGGATCAAGCGGGCAACCCCGTTCCTGACGGCACGCCAGTGGCATTTCAGAGCAATTTGGGCGCCATCGGCTCGTCCAGCATGGGCGGCTGCACCACCATGAACGGCGGCTGCTCGGTCGACTTTCGCAGCCAGAACCCGCGCGTGGCGACCAATCCGCCGGTCACGCCCTGCAATGACGTCAGCAATGGCGGCACGCCCGACAGCCTGTGGCCAGGCTTGGCAACCGTCTGCGCCAGCACTTCGGACGGCAGCAAGACGCTGTTCGCGAAGATCGCCATCTTTTTAAGCGGTAGTCATGCCGACAATGTCACGCTGTTTGATCAGTCGGCCCAGGTAAGCCTGGATCGCAGCACTTATGATCTGGGGAGCGTTTCGGCCTCTGCAGTGCGTCAATTCAGCCTGCGATTGAGCGATTTGCATCAAAACCCCATGCCTTCCGGGACGACTGTCGCGATCACGAACATGATCAATGGAGTCGGCTCCATCACCCCGGATAGCATCCAAAATATCTATCCGCACAACACGCTTGGCGTGGATGACCGTACCGGAGGCAACATTCAAGGTAACCAGGGAAGCCGGCATGCCGTTACAATTAACAGCCTGACGCCGACAAATTGTGTAGCGAATGTGGTCAGCACGTTTAATGTAACAGTGACGACGCCGCTGGGTAACGCCACCAGTTACCCGTTTAGACTGACATTCTCCTGTCCTTGACGCAAGGGGAAACGGGCGCCGTAAAGGCGGTGCCCGCTTATTTTCTGATTGATATAAAAAGTGTCTGAAATTTCCAACAGTAATATTTTCCTTGTCGGCCTCATGGGCGCAGGCAAAACCACCATCGGGCGCATTCTGGCCCGCAAGCTGGGCTTGCGCTTTGTCGATTCCGACCACGAAATCGAGGCACGCACGGGAGCGACCATCCCGTGGATCTTTGAAATCGAGGGCGAGGCCAGCTTTCGCCGGCGCGAGGCCGAGGTCATTCGCGACTTGAGCGCCCAGGAAGGCATCGTCATGGCCACCGGCGGCGGGGCCATCCTCAATGCCGACAGCCGCGCCTACCTGAAGGAACGGGGTACGGTCGTGTATCTGCGCGCCAGCGTCAGCAACATCCTGGCGCGCACCAGCCATGACAAGAATCGTCCGCTGCTGCAGACGGCCGACCCGCGCAGGAAGCTGGAAGAGCTGACGGCGCAGCGCGAGCCCCATTACATGGAAGTGGCCGACATTGTCATCGACACGGGCCGTCCTAACGTACAATCGATGGTTCAGACCATCCTGATGCAGCTGGCCAGCCTCGAATGCGAAGCTTCCCCCAACTGCGTCATTCATGCAGAGCCTTCGATGAACGAGCAATCCAAAATGTTGTTGAGCGTAGACCTCGACGAACGCAGTTACCCGATCGCCATCGGTCCCGGCTTGCTGGCCGACGCCGATGCGCTGCTGCGCCATATCAGCGGCCACAAGGTGGCCATCGTCACCAATACCACCGTCGCGCCGCTGTACCTGGGCCGCCTGCAGGCAGCGCTGGCCAGCGATGGCCGCGAAGTGATCTGCATCGTCCTGCCGGACGGCGAAGAATATAAAAACTGGGCCAGCCTGATGCAGATCTTCGACGCGCTGCTGGCCAACAAATGCGACCGCAAGACCACCCTGGTGGCGCTGGGCGGCGGCGTGATCGGCGACCTGACCGGCTATGCGGCGGCCAGCTACATGCGCGGCATCGGCTTCGTGCAGGTGCCCACCACCTTGCTGGCGCAGGTCGATTCCTCCGTCGGCGGCAAGACGGGCATCAACCACCCGCTGGGCAAGAACATGATCGGCGCCTTCTACCAGCCGCGCGCCGTGATCGCCGACACCTCGACCCTGGAAACCCTGCCGGCGCGCGAACTGTCGGCCGGCCTGGCCGAAGTGATCAAGCATGGCGCCATCATCGATGCGGCGTTTTTCGACTGGATCGAGGCGAACATGGCCAAGCTGATGGCGCGCGACAAGGGCGCTCTGGCCTACGCCATCGCTCGTTCCTGTGAAATCAAGGCCGACGTGGTGCGCCAGGACGAGCGCGAAGGCGGCTTGCGCGCCATCCTGAACTTCGGCCACACCTTCGGCCACGCCATCGAGGCGGGCCTGGGCTACGGCCACTGGCTGCACGGCGAAGCCGTCGGCTGCGGCATGGTGATGGCGGCCGACCTGTCCTGCCGCATGGGGTATATCGACCAGGCGGCCGTGGAGCGCTTGCGCAAACTCGTCGCCGCTGCCGGCTTGCCCGTCAAGGCGCCCGACCTCGGTGTCGAGCGCTGGCTGGAACTGATGGAAGTGGACAAGAAGAACGAGGGCGGTGCCATCAAGTTCATCCTGTTGAAACCCCTGGGCAGCCCGTGCATCACGTCGGCGCCGCATGAACTGGTGCTGGCCACCCTGGCCGCCGGAGTGGCTTGATCATGATGCCCGAAGACTTCCTCGCTCCCTATGCGGCCCATTCGGCACAGGGGCAGGGACGTCGCTTTGCCGAGGCGGCGCACGCCTCACGCAGCCAGTTCCAGCGCGACCGCGACCGCATCATCCATTCCTCGGCCTTCCGCCGCCTCGAATACAAGACCCAGGTGTTCCTCAATCACGAGGGAGACCTGTTTCGCACGCGACTGACGCACAGCCTGGAAGTGGCGCAGGTGGGCCGCTCCATCGCGCGCAACCTGCGCCTGAATGAAGATCTGGTGGAAGCCATCGCCCTGGCGCATGACCTGGGCCATACGCCATTCGGCCACGTGGGCCAGGACGTGCTCAATGAATGCATGCAGGCGCACGGCGGCTTCGAGCACAACCTGCAAAGCCTGCGCGTGGTCGATACGCTGGAAGAGCACTACGGCGCCTTTGACGGCTTGAACCTGATGTTCGAGACGCGCGAAGGCATATTGAAACACTGCTCGCTGGCGCATGCGCGCGAACTGGGGCCCGTGGCCCAGCGCTTCATCGACCGCACGCAACCGACGCTGGAAGCGCAGCTGACCAATCTGGCCGATGAAATCGCCTACAACAGCCACGATATCGACGATGGCCTGCGTTCGGGCCTGATCACCATCAAACAGCTGGAAGAGGTGGAATTCTTCGGCCGCTTGTGGCGCGAGGTGCAGCAGGCGTTCCCAGGCCTGTCGGGCCGGCGCGCCATCTATGAAACCCTGCGCCGATTGATCACGGCCCTGGCCGACGATTTGATCGTCACGTCGAATACCTTGATTCTTGATGCGGCACCGCGCGATGTGAACGAAGTACGTGCCAGTGCCCCGCTGATCCGTTTTTCGGACGCCATGCGCCGTGACGCGACGGACCTGAAACGCTTTTTAAGAGCAAACCTGTACCGCCATTACCAGGTCAACCGCATGCGGGTCAAGGCGAGCCGCATCGTGCGCGAACTGTACGACAGCTTCATGGCCGAACCGGCCCTGCTGCCGCCCGACTATCAGGTCAATGGCGATGATGTGACCAAGCAGGCGCGCAAGATCGCCGACTACATCGCCGGCATGACGGACCGCTACGCGATCCGCGAGCACCGCCGGCTGTATTCGCTCGACGAACTGTAGGCGCGATACCCTCATTTCCCCTCCCTGTCAATTGGCATGATCATCTAGGCCCCCACCCGATCACCCCAATATCCGTACGGCAACTTCTTTTCTATCATGGCAGCAAGTCAACAAGGGCTTGCCGCCCATAGTCAAGGAGAGTGTCATGATTGAATCGCGCCGCAGTTTTTTGCGCGCCTTGCCAGCCGTTACCATCGGCGCGGCCATCGCGCCGCTGCCCGGCAAGGCTGCAACGAAGGGCGAGGGCGGGCAGCGCTGGGCGATGGTGGTCGATGTGCAGAAGTGCATCGGCTGCCAGGCGTGCACGGTCTCCTGCATCATGGAAAACGCCGTACCGGAAAACAGCTTCCGCACCGTCGTCTCGACCTATGAAGTCAAGGAAGAGAACCGCTGCGGCACTTACATGCTGCCGCGCCTGTGCAACCACTGCGCCAATCCTCCCTGCATTCCCGTCTGTCCCGTGGGCGCCACCTTCCAGCGCAAGGATGGCGTTGTCGTCGTCGATGGCGACCGCTGCGTGGGCTGCGCCTACTGCGTGCAAGCCTGTCCGTACGACGCGCGCTTCATCAACCACGAAACGGGCAAGGCCGACAAATGCACATTCTGCGCGCACCGCGTCGACGAAGGCTTGCTGCCGGCCTGCGTGGAAACCTGCGTCGGCGGCGCGCGCATCTTCGGCGACCTGAATGACCCTGAAAGCATGGTGCACCAGCTGCTCACCGAGAACAAGGTGAAAGTGCTCAAGCCCGAACAGGGTACCCAGCCCCACGTGTTCTACCTGGGATTGGACACGCGCTTCGCCGGCCACGTCGAGGGCGAAGCGACACTTTGGCAACCGAGCAAACACGGGAAATAAACCATGGACAGCCACATCACCGAAATTGTCAACGTCACACGCGAAGCGGCATGGCTGCCGTGGGCGGTGCAGTATTTTTTTCTCATCGGCCTCAGTTACGGCAGTTTCATGCTGACCTTGCCGTACTTCGTCTTTGGCCGCAAGGCGTATGAACGCCTGGGGCGCATCGCGCTGCTGGCGTCCCTCGTGTGCGGCATGACGGCGCCTGTGGCGCTGCTGGCCGACCTGCACGGGCCGGGCCGCTTCTATCACTTCTATATTTACTTCCAGCCGCAGTCGTGGATGTCGTGGGGCGCGTTCTTCATTCCCCTGTATCTGGGCTGCCTGATGCTGTACGCATGGCTGGCGCTGCGCGTGGACTTCGCCACGCGGGGGCAGGGCCAGGACCGTCTGGCCTTCCTGTACCGCCTGGCCGGGCGCGGTGGCGCCGCCTCCCTGCGGGCCATCCGTATCGCCGCCGCCTTCACCTTGCTCGCCGCATTTGTCGTGGGCCTGTACACGGGCATGGAAGTGATGGTGGTGCGCGCCCGTCCGCTGTGGTTCACGCCTTTCCTGCCGGCGCAATTTGCCGCCACGGCCTTTGTCGGAGCTGTTGGCCTGGCGTTGCTGTTCAACCGCTTCCTGCCGGGCCGCGAGCAGGCCCTGGAAGTATCGCTGAACCGCGCGCTGGCCCTGTCGCTGTCGCTGGTGCTGGCGCTGGGCGGCGGCTGGCTGTTCGTCAGTCTCTCCGGCGTGAGCGCCAGCCACAGCATGGCGTTTACCCAGGTGGCGGGCATGCCGCAATGGCAGTTCACGGCTGTCTGGGCCGTGCTGTCGTCCATCGTGCCAATGGCGCTGGCCATCTGGCGCCCGGCCACGAGTGGCCTGGTGAATGGCCTGATCGCGCTGCATAGCGCCTGGATGATGCGCTGGACGATTTTTATCGGTGGCCAGACGATCCCGAAAACGGGCGCGGGCCTGTACGACTACCACCTGCCGATGGGGAACGACGGCTTGCTGGGGATCATCGGCACGGCCGGCCTGTGGATCGCGCTGCTGTTGCTGATGCTGGAATTTTTGCCATGGGCGGGACGCGTCGTCGCTGCACGCAGCCGTCCTGCCATGGCCACGCACTGAGGAGTCAAAAATGAACGACCACACAAATAACGACGACCGCAACGACGTCCCTGAAGATGAAAACGAAAAGCGCCGAAAGCTGCTGCGCTACGGCGCCATCGGCGGCGGCCTGGCCGCCTTTGCCGCCAGCTTTTCCACCACGGCCGGCCGCATGGTCGACCATGCGCTGGGCAAGGACAAACCCGTACAGCGCTTGCACGGCAATTCCCTGCCGCCCGAGTTTTCCGTCGACACGGCAACGGGCAAGCTGACCGTCAATCCCGACCAGCAGGTCAGCTACACCATGTGCATGGGCTGCACCACGTTTTGCGGCGTGCGCGTGCGCCTGGATAAAAAAAGCGGCAAGGTGCTGCGCGTGGCGGGCAATCCCTACAGCCCCATGTCGGCCGACCCGGCGCTGCCTTACCAGACCTCGATACGCGACAGTTTTGTGTCGCTCTCGCGCTTCCAGGAAAAGGGGCTGAAAGGCCGCTCGACCGCTTGCGGCCGCGGCAATGGCGTGCTGGAACAGATGGAGTCGCCGTTCCGCGTGCTGGCGCCCATGAAGCGCGTGGGACCGCGCGGCGGCGGCCAGTGGGAACCGATCGCTTTTGATCAACTGGTGAAGGAAGTGACGGAAGGCGGCGACCTGTTTGGCGAAGGCCACGTGCAGGGGCTGCGCGCCTTGCGCCAGCTGGAAAAGCCGATCGATCCGGCGCAGCCGGAGCTGGGCCCGCAAGTCAACCAGGTGGGCCTGATGTGCAGCACGGACGACGGCCGCCTGGCGTTTGGCACGCGCTTTTTCAAGCAGTCGTACGGCAGCTTGAACCTGGTCAACCATGGTTCGTATTGCGGCGGCGCGTATCGCAGCGGCTCGGGCGCCATGTTCGGCGACATGAAGAAAATGCCGCATGCAAAAGTGGACCTGGAAAACACGGAATTCTGCATTTTTGTCGGCACGGCGCCGGGCAATGCGGGCAACCCATTCAAGCGCCAGGGCACCCTGATCGCCAAGGCTCGTTCCGGCAAGCGCGAGTTCAGCTACGTCGTCGTCGACCCCGTGCTGACGAACGCAGACAGCCTGGCCGCGGGCGACCGCAGCCGCTGGGTACCGATCAAGCCGGGCACGGATGGCGCGCTGGCCATGGCGATGATACGCTGGATCATCGAGCAGGAACGCTATGACCGCAACTTCCTCGCGCAGCCGAACCTGAAGGTGGCGGAAGCGGCGGGCGAGGCCGCCTGGTGCAATGCCACGCATTTGATCATCAACGAAAAGGGCCATCCGCGCGATGGCCGCTATCTGCGCGCGTCGGACATCGGCGCGGTGGAACTGGCGGAAGAAGAGCGCTACAAGGACGGCGACGCCTTCTGCGTGATCGACGCCGCCACGCAAGCGATCGTGCCGCACAATGCCGCCAAGGGCGAGGGTCGCTTGTTCTTCGACGGTCCGCTGGAGGTGGCGGGCGCGCCGCTGCACCTGAAGACGGCCATGACGATGTTGAACGAAGAAGCGCAGCGCCACAGCATGGATGAATACGCAGCTGCCTGCGGCATCGGGCGCGACATCATCGAAGGCCTGGCGCAGGAACTCACCAGCCATGGCAAGCGCGCCGCCGTCAATGCGCATGGCGGCATGATGTCGGGCGCGGGTTTTTATAACGCCTATGCGCTGGTCATGCTCAATACACTGATCGGCAACTTGAACCGCAAGGGCGGCACGCTGGTCAATGGCGGCAGCTTCAAGGATGCGGGGCCTGGGCCGCGCTATAACCTCGAGAGTTTCGACGGCGAGATCAAGGCGACGGGCATGCCGATCGGGCGCAATGTGCCCTATGAAAAAACCTCGGAATTCAAGCTGAAGAAGGAAGCGGGCAAGGCGTATCCGGCCAGGGCGCCGTGGTATCCGAACGCGCCCGCGTTGGCGACCGAGTGGCTCACCAGCGCCATGAACGGCTATCCGTACACCTTGAAGGCGCTGATCCTGTGGAGCTGCAATCCTGTCTACGGCATCACGGGCTTGCGCGCGCAGATCGGCAAGGAGCTGGCCGATCCGAAGAAGATTCCCCTGATCGTCGCCATCGACCCCTTCATCAATGAAAGCTCGGCGTTTGCCGACTACCTGCTGCCCGATACCTTGCTGTATGAAAGCTGGGGCTGGGCCGGCGCCTGGGGCGGCATGCCCGTCAAAATGAGCACGGCGCGCTGGCCCGTGGTCGAACCGCGCGTGCAGAAAACGCCGGATGGCCAGACCATCTGCATGGAATCGTTCTTCATCGCGCTGGCCAAAACGATGGCCTTGCCGGGCTTCGGCCCGGAGGCCTTGCAGGACATGGATGGCCAGCGCTTCCCCTTGCTGCGCGCGGAAGACTGGTATCTGCGCGGCGGCGCCAACATCGCCTGGCAGGGCAAGACGGCCGTGCCGGAGGCGAGCGACGACGACATCGAACTGTCCGGCGTGGCGCGCATCCGCCCCGAACTGGAGCGCACCCTGAAGCCGGAAGAGTGGCGCAAGGTGGCTTTCATGCTGGCACGCGGAGGACGCTACCAGAGCTATGGCGAGATGTTCGGCCTGCGCCTGCCGCCGCCCGCGAATGCCAAGGCGCCGGTGCCTCCCGTGCCGGTGCTTGATGAGATGCCGTATCCGCAGGACTGGTCCACGCACCGTTATCTGAAACCCATGATGCTGTACAACGAGGGCCTGGGCGTGAGCAAGAACAGCTTGAGCGGCAAACGCTTCCCCGGTACGCCCGCCTGGAGAGTGGCGGCGTTTGCCGACGGCACGCCCGTGCGCAAGGCGTATCCGGCCAGCGAGTGGCCATTCGAGTTGATCAGTTTTAAATCGGCGCTGCAGAACTCTTACAGCATCGGCGCACGGCGCTTGCGCGGCATCCATCCTGACAACCCGGTTGCCGTGCATCCCGACGATGCGGCGCGTTTGAAACTGGAAAATGGCGATGAAATTGTTCTGGAAACGCCGGGCGGCAGGGCCAGGGCCACGGTGATGCTGCGCCATGGGGTGCAGCGCGGCGTGATCGCCATTGAACATGGCTTTGGCCACAAGGAGCATGGCGCGCGCGCCCACCGCATCGGCAAGTCGCGTCAGCCCGACGAGCCGGCCATCGGCGCGGGCATCAACCTGAACGATCTGGGATTGACGGATCCGAGCCGCGGCGACAAGAACGTGTTTGTCGATCCTGTTTCTGGCACGTCGGTGCGGCAGGGACTGCCGGCGCGCATCGTGCGGGCTTAAATCTGTCCACCTGCCATCAGCAGCCGGGCTACCTCGGCTGCTGAGTGCAGGCCCAGTTTTTCCATCGTGTTATGGCGGTGTACCTGCACCGTCTTGTCGCTGATGCCCAGCTCGCGGGCGATGACTTTCGAGGCTTTGCCTTCGGCCATCAGCAGCGCCACTTCGCGCTCGCGCGCGGTGAGCCTGGCCAGCGCCGACTGCGCCGTATTCGCGCTGGCGGCGTTGCGGCTCTCATCCACGCTGCGGGCCACGGCGCGCGAGACGGCGTCCAGCAGCACCTGGTCCTTGCACGGCTTTTCCAGAAAATCGCAGGCGCCGGCCTTCATCGTCTGCACGGCCATGGCCAGGTCGCCGTGGCCGCTGAGGAAAATCACGGGTAGCGCTATCGCATGGCGCGCCAGCTCCTGTTGCAGTTCCAGTCCGCTCATCAAAGGCATGCGCACGTCGAGCAGCAAGCAACCGGGCGCATGGCCATCATAGCGCTGCAGGAAGTCGCGCGCCGATTCAAACGTCGCCACTTGCCAGCCGGCCGAATCGAACAGATAGGCCAGCGAGCGGCGCATGGCGGCGTCGTCGTCGACGACAAAGATGATCGCATCGCTTTCGTTCATGGTGTTTCCTCTTGGTTTTCCTTGTGCGCTTCCATGCCGCTATCTTCGGGCAGGCGGAACCAGACCGTCAAGCCTGGCGCATCGGTGTTGGCATGCGCCGACAGGCTGCCGCCGAACGATTCGATGATGCTTTTGCTGAGCGACATGCCCAGGCCCAGGCCTTCGGCCTTGGTGGTAAAAAAGGGTTCGAACAGGCGCGCCATCTGCGCCGCCTGCAGGCCGCAACCGGCGTCGCGCACGGCCACCGTGCAGGCGCCGTTTTCGCGGTGCAGCAGTACGCCGATGGGGTGCCCCGGATTGTCGTTTTCCACCTGCGCATCGAGCGCATTCTTGAGCAAATTGAGCAGCACCTGCTGCACTTGCTGCGGATCGGCCAGCACGCGCGCGTCAGGACTGGCCGTGTCGTGGCGCCAATCGATCCGCGCTTGCGGATGGGCCGCGCGGAACAGCGATACCGCCTGCTCCACGGCGTCGGCCAGGGCGAAGGGCGTGCTGTGCGCGGGACGCTTTTGCGCCATCGCGCGGATGTGCCGGATGATGGCGCCCGCGCGTTCGCTTTGCGTGGCGATTTCCTGCGCGCCGTCGAGCAGTGGTGCCGCATCGAGCCGGCCCGCCGCGATGCGGCGCGCCATGCCGCGCGCGAAATTGCCGATGGCCGCCAGCGGCTGGTTCAATTCGTGCGCAATGGCGCTGGCCATCTCGCCCAGGATGGCCAGGCGCGCCGTGTGGTCGAGCGTGGCCTGGCGCTGGCGCGCCTGTTCTTCCAGCGCGCGCTGCTGGTGCTGGGCGGCGCGCAATTGCTCCGTGCGCCGGCTGACCAGGTATTCCACGCGCACCGTATGCACGGCCCAGGCCACCAGCAAGGCCAGCACCAGCAGCATCCAGCCCCAGTAGCGGCGCAGGGCCGTCTCGAACGTCAGCTTGTCCAGGTAGGCGTAGGGGCCGATGCGCAGCTCGCGGAACAGTTCATCGACGATCTGGTAATCGCTGGGCACCGTCCAGCTGTAACCTTCATCGGTACGCGGCATGGCCAGCAGGGCCTGCGCCACTTTTTTCGCCAGCGCCGGCGGCGTCTGGCGCAGGGCCACGAAGGGCCAGTCCGGATACAGCCGCGACGAGCTGGCGCAGCGAAAACCGGGAATCGGGCGCGTGGTGATCACGCGCAGTTCATCTGCCTGTACCTCCTTGCGCGCCACCATCTGTTCCAGCAGACAGGTGCGCACGATGCCGGCATCCATGCGTCCCGCCCGCACGGCTTCGACGATCTGCTGCGAGGGAAAGCCGCTGTAGCGCAGGCTGGCGAAATCATGTGTGGGATCGATGCCCGCTTCGCGCAGTTCGCGCGCGGCGATCTGGTAGCCGCCAAAGGCGTCGGGCGCCACCGCCATCACGTTCTTGCCCGCCAGGTCGGCCAGGTCATGCAGCGGCGACGCGCTGCGCACGACGATGGCCGAACCGATGGCCTGGCGCGGCGAGTCCGTCCACGGCGATTCAATCGTGGCGATGCGGCTGGCGCCGTCGCTGTGTTCCAGCGCCACGTAATGGCCGCTGCTGGTGATGGCGAAGGCGATCGCTTGCGAGTGCACGGCGCGCGTCAGGCCCGCCTGGTCGTAGTCGGCCAATGTAAAACGGATGCCGGGGATGCTGGCGTGCAGGTGGCGCGTCACGTACGACCAGTCCTGCTGCACGGCGTCGCCGCCCTTGTAGGCGAGTACACCGATGCGTACCTCCGGCAGCGCGTCAGCCGCTTGCGCGTCGTGCAAACACAGCGCCATCAGCGCGAACAGTAAAAAACGTCGCACTAGAACATGCTGCGCTGCGCCGCACGCGCATCGCCGAACAGTTCCAGCAGCAGTTTCTTGATGGGCGCGGGCAGCGGCGCGTCGGCGATTTTCGTGCCGTCGTACCAGACGTGGGTGGCTTCCCCTGCCAGCGCCAGGCGGCGCGCCAGGGTGATGCGGCAGGGGACGATGTGCAGCTTGTAGTGGGTGAAGACATGCACGATGGGCAGCAAGCGCTCCTGCGTCTCGATCTCGCCGAACGGCGCCACGGCGCGTGCCAGTACCTGCTGGTCTATCTCTCGCGGCGAGTCTGCATCGGCCAGCATATGGCCATCGAGTTCGGGCAGCGACAGCAAGCCGCCCCAGATGCCCGAGCCCGGGCGCTGCTCCAGCAGCACCTGGCCGTTGTCGATGACGAGCAGCATGACAGCGTGCTTTTCCGGGCTGGTTTTCTTCGGCTTGCGTACAGGCAGATCCTTGGTGCGGCCGGTGGCGTAAGCCACGCAGCGTGGTTGCAGCGGACAGCGGCCGCAATCGGGGCTGCTGCGCGTGCACAGCGTGGCGCCAAAGTCCATCAGTCCCTGCGTGTAGGCTTCGATACCGGTTTCAGGCAGCAGCGCCTCGGCGCGGCGCCACATGGCTTCCTCGACCCGTTTCTCGCCGGGATAGGCGTCGATGCCGAAGGTGCGCGCAAACACGCGCTTGACGTTGCCGTCCATGATGGCCGCGCGCGTGCCGCTGGAAAACGCGGAGATGGCGGCCGCCGTCGAGCGGCCGATGCCGGGCAGGTCGGCCAGCAGGGCCGGGTCGCTGGGAAAGACGCCATCGTATTCGGCCACCACGCGCTGCGCGCATTTGTGCAGGTTGCGTGCCCGCGTGTAGTAACCCAGGCCGCTCCATTGCGCCATCACGTCTTCCACCGGTGCTGCCGCCAAATCGCGCAGGGTGGGGAAGCGTTCAAGGAAGCGCGCATAGTAGCCGAGTACTGCGGTGACCTGCGTTTGCTGCAGCATGATTTCGGACAGCCAGATCAGGTAGGCGTCGCGCGTGTTTTGCCACGGCAGCGCGTGGCGGCCATGCTGCTTTTGCCAGGCGATGACGGTGGCGGAAAAAGTCGGGTCGGCGTAATCTTCAAAATGTGCCGCGCCCGTGGCGGGCGAGAGCGGATGCAGCAGACGTTTCATGCGGGATTCCAGTGTTCTGTTGTTTGATGGTGCTGATGTTGCGTTCAGCTTGCGCTGGCCGCGCGCAAGGCGGCCAGCAATTGCGCCAGCTGCGCCTTGTCGCGTTCGAGCGCCGCCAGGCTGGCCTCGAAGCCGGCGATTTTCTGTTCCAGGCTGCCGGTGGCGTCGTGGATGCGCTGGATCGAGGCAAAGCGCAGTTTCAGCTGTTCCTTGTACTCGACGATCTGCGCTTCGAGGGGCGCCATGATGACTTTCAGCCAGGCGCTGGCGTCGTCATTGGCGTTGGTGAAACTGCGGCGCACGCGCGAGGCGATGGTGTCGAAGAATTTTTCCATCAGCACGACGCGGCTGGTGGTGAGCAGGGTCGCCGTGCCGAACTGCTTGTGATACACGGCTTCGATGTCGGCGATTTCCTGGCGGTAGCGGGCCAGCGAAAACGGCATCGGCGCGGCCAGTGCCAGGCCGTGTTCGGAGGCGAATTTGCGGTACATCACGTTCATCATTTCCGTGATCTCGGCCGTCTTGCCTTCCGAACGGTCCAGGTTACTGGCGATGCGCTCGAAATACTGGCGCACGGCCTCGCGCAGGCCCGTGAAAAAGCGGCTGCGCTGCATGGCCGCGCGCACGCCATCGATATCGTCGCGCACGATGTCCATGCCCAGGCTCGTATACAGCTCCGTCGACAGCCGGGTAAACACGGCGCGCGTCGCTTGCAGCTTGAACAGGCTGCTGTCGAATTCCTTCTTCTCGATATCGATGCGCCGCATCATGTGGGCGATCACGCTCTGGTTCTTGCCGCGCATGCTATGCAGCTCGTGCAGCTGCTCGGCGATGCCGCGCGCGCGGGCCGCCGCCTGCACCTGCTGCGCCGCTTCGATGGCGTCCAGGTCAAACGCCAGCTGGCGCCGAATGATGTCCTTGCGCGCGGGGATCAGCTCCTCGAACAGGGCCGTCTCCAGCGCCTGCAGGCGGCTTTTTTCCAGCAGCGCCGCATCGTGGTTGATCTTGCCCACCAGGGCCTTTTGCGCCGAGACGGGAAACACCTGGCCAGCGTCCAGCGTCAGGAGGTGCGCCACGCTGGCCTGCTGGCGCTCGATGGCCTGCGCCACTTCCAGGTCGCCGCGCAATTCGTCCCACATGCTGTCGATTTTGTTGAGCACCACCAGGCGTCCGGCGCCGGCGCCGATATGGTTGCGCCATACCTCGATGTCGCTGCGCGTGACGCCCGTGTCGGCCGCTAAAATAAACAGCACCGCATGCGCATTCGGGATCAGGTTCAGGGTCAGTTCCGGTTCCGTGCCGATGGCGTTCAGACCCGGCGTATCGAGGATGACGAGGCCCTGTTTCAGCAGCGGATGGGGGAAGTTGATGATGGCGTGGCGCCACATCGAGATTTCCACCTGGCCGTCTTCGTCGAGCATGGCGGGAGCGTCCGCGTCGTCGGCGTCGTACAGGCCGTAGCGCGCCGCTTCTTCCACGCTGACTGTTTTCGTCAGGCTGACCTGGCGGATGGCTTCCTGCATGTCGTCGCCCGCATCGATGTTCAGGGGCAGGACGGTCCAGGCGGCGGGCAGGTCGCGGTAGTCGCTGGTCGACAGGTTCTGCGCGCGCGTCTCGATGGGCAGCAGCCGGATCGATGGCGGCCAGGCCGCGTCGTACAGCAGCTCGGTGGGGCACATGGTGGTGCGGCCCGCGCCCGAGGGCAGGATGCGCTGGCCATAGCCGGCAAAGAAGATGGCGTTGATCAGCTCGGATTTGCCGCGTGAGAATTCCGCCACGAAGGCGACGGATAAACGGTCATCGAGCAGGCGGGAGCCACAGCGCGCCAGGCGCAGCGCGGAGGCGCCGTCGACCAGGCCCGCCGCGCTGGCGGCTTGCCGGTATGCCTGCAAGGCGGCCTGTACGTCCTGCCGCCATGCGCTGTATTGTTCCAAATCTCTGACCATCAGGCCCCCTTTACTTTTGACAGTTCACGCAGTAAAACGTGGAACGCTGTCCCTGCACGATCTGGCGGATAGTCGCGCCGCACACGCGGCATGGCTTGCCCGCGCGGTTGTACGTGAAATACGTCTGCTGGAAGTAGCCGGACTGGCCGTTCACGCCGATGAAGTCGCGCAGGGTGCTGCCGCCTTGCACGATGGCTTCGGCCAGCACGTCGCGGATCGATTGCGCCAGTTTTTCATAGCGCGCCAGGCCGATGCGCCGGGCTGGCGTCTTCGGGTTGATCCCCGCGCGAAACAGGCTTTCGGAACAATAGATATTGCCCACGCCGACGACGATGTCGCCCGCCATCAGTACCTGCTTGATATTGGTGCCCTTGTTGCGTGTTTTTTCGAACAGCAGCTGGCCCGTGAAGCCGCCTTCCAGCGGTTCCGTGCCCAGGCCGCGCAGCAGCGCATGGCCATCGAGCGGGCCGTCGGCCTCGTCGTGCCATAGCACGGCGCCGAAGCGGCGCGGGTCCGTCATGCGCAGCACCTGGCTGCCGCCGTCCGCGTCTTCCACGACGAGGTCGAAATGGTCGTGCTTTTGCGCCTCCGTCCCCGTCGGCAGCACGCGCAAATGGCCCGACATGCCCAGGTGGATGATCAGGGTGCCGTGGCGGAAGTGGATCAGCAGGTATTTGCCGCGCCGTCCCGTCAGGCCGATGGTTTGCCCCGACAATTGTTCGCCCAGGGCCGGGGGGAAGGGCCAGCGCAGGCCGTCGCGGCGCAGCACGACGGCGCGCACGGCGCGGCCCTCAATGTGGGGCGCGACACCGCGCCGTGTGACTTCGACTTCTGGCAATTCTGGCATAGGGCTCGAATGGTTGAAAACCGGGTAAAAACAGGCGGGTTGCCGGCCGATGGCTGGTCCGGGCTGGCTACTCCGGCACGACGTATATATTTCGTTACATACGTGAAGTACGCGATAGCCGTGTTGGGCGTAGAATCAAACTTTGCCGTTTAGCCAGGATCCGCCTTTGAAAAACGCTTTCGCCATTGTAACCTTGTCTGCCCTGATGGCCACGCATGCCATGGCACAGACGCCTGTCGCCCCGCCGATGCGGCGGCCAGCCACTCTGCGGCCGCGCCCGCCGCGCCGCAGGAGCCGGACGCCACCTCCAAGGAGGGGCCCGGCGGCGGCGAGTTGCCGAAGGTCGAATTGACCAGCGACTTGCTGTACAAGCTGACCCGCGCTGAAATGGAATTCAAGAGTGGCCAGTGGCAAGGGCCGTACGTGACGATGATGGTGGCGGCGCAGCAGACGCGCGACCCGCGCCTGGCGCGCCGCGCTTCGGAAATGGCGCTGGCCGCCAAGCAGGGTGGCGAAGCGCTGGCAGCCATCCGCCTGTGGCGCGAGCTGGCGCCCGATTCGGACGAGGCGACGCAGTTCTTCCTCGGCTTTGTCGTGTTGACGGACAAGATCGAAGAAGCGGAACCGATTTTCGCCGAGCGCCTGGCCAATGCGCCGGCGGGCGCGCGCGGCGTGGCCCTGTTCCAGATGCAGCAGATTTTGTCGCGCTCGAATGACAAGCTGTATGCCTATTCGATGGTGACGCGCCTGGCGCAGCCCTACCTGGACATGTTCGAAGCGCACCTGGTGCTGGCGCAGGGCGCCCTGTCGATTGGCGAGCGTGAACGCGCCATCGGCGAAGCGAACAAGGCGCTGGCCATCAAGCCGAACTCCGAGCTGGCCGTGCTGACCCTGGCGCAGGTGACGGGCGAGTCCGAGGCGGCGGGCAAGGTGCTGGCCACTTTCCTGCAAAAGAATCCGGACGCCGTCGAAGTGCGCGGTGCATATGCGCGCCTGCTGGTCGAACAAAAACAGCTGGAGCCAGCGCGCGACCAATTCCTGCTGCTGCTGAAAAGCGCGCCTGATAACGTGGGCGCCCTGTATGCGCTGGGTATCGTGGCGCTGCAGCTGGAAGATAGCAAGGGCGCGGAGCAGTACTTCAAGCGCTTCCTCGCCGTGCTTGAAAAATCCCCTGGCGACACGCGCGATCCGTTCAAGGCCCTGATGATTTTGTCGCAGATCGCCGAGACGCGCGGCGACACGGCCGGCGCCATCGCCTGGCTGGACAAGGTCGACAATAGCGCATCAAGCGGTTATGTCGAGGCGCGTTTGCGCCGCGCCCAGTTGATCGCCCGTGGCGGCAATCTCGATGCGGCGCGCAAGGCGCTGACGGAAATCGAAACGGACGATCCGGCAAGCCAGGCGCAGGTGCTGCTGGTCGATGCGCAATTCCTGCGCGACGCCGGCTATGTGCAAAGCGCCTACACGGTGCTGGAAAACGCCTTGCTGCGCTTCCCCGACAATCCGGAACTGCTGTATGACTACGCCTTGCTGGCCGAGCGCCTGGATAAACTCGATCTGATGGAAGCGAGCCTGCGCCGCGTGATGGCGCTGGCGCCCGACAATCAGCATGCGTATAACGCCCTGGGCTACTCGCTGGCCGAGCGGGGTATCCGCTTGCCGGAAGCCCATGCGCTGATCGAAAAAGCCTTGCAGATGGCGCCGGGCGACCCGTTCATCATGGACAGCATGGGCTGGGTGCAGTTCCGCATGGGTAACCTGGCCGCAGCGGAAAACGCCTTGCGCCGCGCCTATGCCGTGCGCAGCGATCCGGAAATCGCCGTCCACCTGGGCGAAGTGCTGTGGCAGAAGGGCGACAAGGATGAAGCGCAAAAACTGTGGCGCGAAGCGCGCAGCAAGGACCCGAAAAACGATGCGCTGAAAAGTACCTTGGCGCGACTGAATGTCAGTTTGTGATTATTGAACCCAAGGACAAATGCTGGGGTCAGACCCGATGGGGGAAGACGTTCCAATGGAACGCCTTCCGATCCCGCAGGGACTGACCCCCGGATTTTGCACTTGGGGTGAGCTCAAAAAATTCCCCATGCCAAAAAACTTCATCCCCCTGACTGTCCTGTGCCTGTCCCTCTCGGCCTGCTCGACCCTGACTTCCCCATTCTCGTCCGGCGCCGCGCCATCCGCTCAAACCGTCGCGCCCTACCGTGAGCAGGTGGAGCTGACGGGCCGCCTGAACGTCGTGTACCAGAAGGATGACAAGCCCGAATCGGCCACCGTCAATTTCAACTGGCAGCAGACGGCGCAGCGCACGGATGTGACGCTGTATTCGCCCGTCGGCAGCACCCTGGCGACGATTGCCGTCACGCCGCAGCAGGCTGTGTTGACGCAAAGCGGCAAGGCGCCGCGCAGTGCGCCCGATGTCGATACCCTCTCCGCGCAGATGCTGGGCTGGTCCTTGCCCGTGTCGGGCTTGCGCGACTGGCTGCAGGGATACGCCGTGGGCGCCGATGGCAAGCGCTTTGTCGCTTCGCCCGCGAACGACAGCGTGACGACCAAAGACGGCTGGCGTTTGCGCTATGTGTCGTGGCAAGAAGTAGGGCAAAATGCGGCCGACAATACACCGGGCGCCTTGCCCCAACCGCGGCGTATCGATGCCGAACGCAATGCCAGCGCGCAGGCCGATGCCGTCTCGCTGCGCATCGTGCTCGATCCCGCCACTTCCGCACCTGCACCATGACACTGACGACCCTGAACCATTGCCCGGCCCCGGCCAAGCTGAACCTATTTCTACACGTCAACGGCCGCCGCGCCGATGGCTACCATCTCCTGCAGACGGTGTTCCAATTGCTCGACCATGGCGACACCTTGCACTTTGCGCTGCGCGACGACACGGCGATTGTCCGCGTGACGGCGCTCGCCGGCGTGCCGCAGGAGCAGGACCTGATCATCCGCGCAGCGACATTGCTGCAGGCCGAAGTGCGGCGCCGCAAGGGCGCCTTGCCGCGCGGCGTCGATATCGCCATCGACAAGGTGCTGCCCATGGGCGGCGGTCTGGGGGCGGCTCGTCCGATGCGGCCACGGCACTGATGGCCTTGAACCGCCTGTGGCAGGCTGGATTGACGCGCGAGGAATTGATGGCGCTGGGCTTGCCGCTGGGCGCCGATATCCCGTTTTTCATCTTTGGCGAGAATGCCTTTGCCGAAGGCGTGGGCGAGGCCTTGCAGAGCGTCGCCACGCCAGAATGCTGGTATGTGGTGATCGAGCCGGGCGTGCAAGTACCCACCGCTGCAATTTTTTGCGCGGAAGGCTTGACGAGAAATACCGAACCCGTCACAATAGCGGACTTTTCCAGGTACCTCGCAGAAGGAAACGATGCGGGCGGGTTTGGTAAGAATGATTTACAGCAAGTAGCATGCAGTCTTTTCAAGCCGGTAGCAGATGCGGTAGAATGGCTGGGTGCTTACGGTGAGGCCAGGATGACTGGTTCCGGAGCTTGTGTGTTTAGTGCGTTTGGCAGTCAGGAAGAAGCGGATGCGGTGCTCAGCAATGTGCCACCAGTCTGGATCGCCTGGAAGGCAAAAGCGCTGAGTCGCCACCCGATGCTCACCATGCTGTAGAGAGCAAAAAAAGATTTTGCTTAGCGTCAAATAGTCGGTATAATACTGGCCAACATGACGGCAAGCAGTCAGTAACGTAGGGGAATCGCCAAGCTGGTTAAGGCACTGGATTTTGATTCCAGCATGCGAAGGTTCGAATCCTTCTTCCCCTGCCACCATTTCACCGTAGTCTGTCGATGCGAAGTCAGCGTCCAGTGCGGGAAAAAGCAGATATGTCGCCACGCGGCATATTCTAAACAATGACTGACCGGGCCTATGCCCGGTTAGTGCTTTTCAAGACTTCTATATCACCTCTTGGGACTCCCATGGCTTACGAAAACCTGATGGTTTTTACCGGCAACGCGAATCCAGCGTTGGCAGAGGGGGTCGCAAAAAACCTCGGCATTCCTCTCGGTAAAGCAAACGTTTCGAAATTCTCCGACGGCGAAGTAATGGTCGAGATTAACGAAAACGTGCGCGGCAAGGATGTTTTTGTTTTGCAATCCACCTGTGCTCCAACCAACGACAGCCTGATGGAAATCATGCTGATGGTTGATGCCTTGAAACGTGCTTCCGCTGGCCGCATCACTGCCGCGATTCCTTACTTCGGCTACGCCCGCCAAGACCGTCGTCCACGCTCCGCGCGTGTGGCGATTTCGGCCAAGGTGGTGGCGAACATGCTGGAAGAAGCCGGTGTCGAGCGCGTCCTGATCATGGACTTGCACGCTGACCAGATTCAAGGTTTCTTCGATATCCCAGTCGACAATATCTACGCTTCGCCAATTTTGCTGGGCGACCTGCAAAAGAAAAACTACCAGGATTTGCTGGTGGTGTCGCCGGACGTCGGCGGTGTGGTACGTGCGCGCGCCCTGGCAAAACGCCTGGGCTGCGACCTGGCCATCATCGACAAGCGTCGTCCAAAAGCGAACGTGTCCGAAGTGATGAACATCATCGGTGAAGTCGAAGGCCGCAACTGCGTGATCATGGATGACATGGTCGACACGGCAGGCACCCTGACCAAGGCTGCCGAAGTGCTCAAAGAGCGCGGCGCGAAAAAAGTCGTGGCGTATTGCACGCACGCGGTGCTGTCGGGCCCGGCGATCGACCGTATTTCGGCTTCGCCACTCGATGAGCTGGTCGTGACCGATACGATCCCCCTGTCCGAAGCGGCCCTGGCCTGCGGCAAGATTCGTCAATTGACGTGCGCGCCGCTGCTGGCCGAGACGTTCAAGCGCATCATCAAGGGTGACTCCGTCATCTCGCTGTTCATCGATTAATTCGGTAAGAGCAGCAACAGACGTAATGCCTGCGGCGCGACCGGCTTTTTGCCTGTTGCGCCGCAGTGTTTTAGTTTTCGGGGCGCGTCTGCGCCCATTTCCGAAGATTCCTGGTCGCGGGAATCTTCATAACACAAGGCGCAAGCCTTGTTCTTCTTGGAGTTTCACATGAAAGTTATCGCATTTAAACGCGAATTGCAAGGTTCCGGAGCGAGCCGCCGCCTGCGCATTTCCGGCCAAACCCCTGGTATCGTCTACGGTGGCGCTGAAGCCCCGGTGCTGATCTCGCTGGATCACAACGCCCTGTACCACGCGTTGAAAAAAGAAGTGTTCCACTCGTCGATCCTGGATCTGGAAATCGACGGCGTTTCCCAGCAAGTTCTGTTGCGCGACTTCCAAGTCCACGCATACAAACAACTGGTTCTGCACGCTGACTTCCAGCGCGTTGACTCGAAGCAAGCTATCCACGTGAAAGTGGCGCTGCACTTCATCAACGCTGACGTTTCCCCAGCAGTCAAACTGCACGGCGCGACCATCAGCCACGTAGCCAACGAAATCGAAGTTTCGTGCCTGCCAGGCCAACTGCCGGAATTCATCAACGTTGACCTGTCGAACATCGACGTCGGTCACTCGCTGCACGTCGGCGACCTGGTCCTGCCAGCTGGCGTGACCGTTGTCGCCCATGGCGACAACCTGACCATCGCTACCGCTTCGATTCCAGCTGGCGCGGTTGCCGCCGAAGCTGAAGCCGCTGCTGCTGTTGACGCCGACAAGAAGTAATTTTGCCGCCGCAGCAATGCGGTAGTTGCAAGGAAAAACCCGCCAGGTTCGCCGCGCGGGTTTTTTTCTGCCTGTTTTCACCGATAATGTTTTCTTTTTCATTGCAGACACAGCCATGCCCATACGCCTGATCGTCGGCCTCGGCAACCCGGGACCCGAATACGAACAAACCCGCCACAATGCCGGTTTCTGGCTGGTGGACAATCTTGCCAACAGCTTGCCCGGCACGCGCTTGCAGCGCGATTCGCGCTATAACGCCATGCTGGCGAAAACGTCGATCGCCGGCAAGGAAGTCTGGCTGCTCGAACCGCTGACCTTCATGAACCGCTCGGGCCAGTCCGTGGGCGCGCTGGCGCGCTTTTTCAAGATCGCCGCCGATGAAGTGCTGGTCGTGCACGACGAGCTCGATCTGATGCCCGGCATTGCGCGCCTGAAGAAGGGCGGCTCGGCCGGCGGCCACAATGGCTTGAAAGACATCACGGCCGCGCTGGGCACGCAGGATTACTGGCGCTTGCGCCTGGGCATCGGTCACCCGCGCACCCTGAGCCTGCAGCAGCAGGTGGCCGACTTCGTGCTGCACCGGCCGCGCCGCGAAGACCAGGAACTGATCGAGCAAGCCATCGAGAAATCCTTGCAGGTGATGCCGCAGATCGTCGAAGGCAAGTTCGAGGCGGCGACCATGAAGCTGCATACGGCTTGAGAACAGGGCCTGATGGCGTCACGATACGGCTGTTTTGGCGTCATTTGCCCATCATCGGGCTTTTGAAGCGCGCCTGTCAGGGGTACAATTGACCCCTTGAAATGCAGCACACGCACCATTCCCGGAAAATGGCGAACCATCGCCCCGTTTTCCCTAACAGCACGGCAAGCACGCCGATAGACGGCGCCATGTGCTTTGATTATTAAAGGTTTTCCATGAGTCTCCAATGCGGTATCGTCGGCTTGCCGAACGTCGGCAAGTCCACCCTGTTCAATGCACTGACGAAAGCCGGCATTCCGGCTGAAAACTATCCGTTCTGCACCATCGAGCCGAACGTCGGCGTCGTTGAAGTGCCGGATCCACGCATGGATGCCCTGGCCGCCATCGTCAAGCCGGAACGCACGGTCAACGCCATCGTGGAATTCGTCGACATCGCCGGCCTGGTGGCTGGCGCATCGAAGGGCGAGGGCCTGGGCAACCAGTTCCTGTCGCACATCCGCGAAACGGACGCCATCGTCAACGTCGTGCGCTGTTTTGAAGATGACAACGTCATCCACGTGGCCGGCAAGATCAGCCCGCTCGACGATATCGAAGTCATCCAGACCGAACTGGCGCTGGCCGACATGGGCACCGTGGAAAAAGCGATTCATCGCGAAAACAAGAAAGCCCGCTCGGGCGACAAGGACGCGGCCAAGCTGCTGGCCATCATGGAACGCATGATGCCTTACCTGAACGACGCCAAACCGGTGCGCGCGATGGGCCTGGACGCCGACGAAATGGAACTGATCAAGCCCTTGTGCCTGATCACGGCCAAGCCGGCCATGTTCGTGGCCAACGTGTCCGACACGGGCTTTACCAACAACCCGCTGCTGGACCAGCTGACGGCCTACGCACAATCGCAAAACGCACCCATCGTCGCCATCTGCGCATCGATGGAAGCGGAAATCGCCGATCTGGATGCCGCCGACAAGGGCGCTTTCCTGGCCGACATGGGTCTGGAAGAGCCCGGCCTGGACCGCCTGATCCGCAGCGCCTACAAGCTGCTGGGCCTGCAAACCTACTTCACGGCGGGCGTGAAGGAAGTGCGCGCCTGGACCATCCATGTGGGCGACACGGCACCGCAAGCGGCCGGCGTGATCCACACCGACTTCGAACGCGGCTTCATCCGCGCGCAAACCATCGCCTATGACGACTTCATCGCCTACAAGGGCGAAGCCGGCGCCAAGGAAGCGGGCAAGATGCGCGCCGAAGGCAAGGAATACGTGGTCAAGGATGGCGACGTGCTGAACTTCCTGTTCAACGTCTAAACTTAGACGTCTGGCAGATAAAAAAAACCTCGCAGCTTGCGAGGTTTTTTTGTTTCTGGCGCGCGTACAGCACGCTATGGCGTTGTGGCGCCCTTTGCCGACGCTGTCGTCAAGCTGAGCGCCGTGTCGAGCGCCTCCATGAACTCGGGTACGTTGATGGGCTTGGTCAGATAGCGCAGGAAGCCGGCGTCGAGGCCTTTGCGCACGTCACGCGGCAGGGCGTTGGCCGACAAGGCGATGACGGGGATGTGCGCCGTCAGCGGATCGACGCGCAGCAAGCCCAGCACCTCGGTGCCGCTGATGCCGGGCAGGTTGATGTCCATCAGGATCAGGTCGGGCTGGTGCTGGCGCGCCAGCGTGATGCCGAGGTGGCCATCGACGGCGCTGAGCATGCCCAGGTCGCTGCGGCGGGCGATCAATTGCTCGACCAGGATCAGGTTGGCCGGATTGTCCTCCACGTACAGCACCTTGCGGCGCGGCGCATCGAGCGGCGCATCAGCCGATGGCTTCCGGCCCATATTCCCGGCATGCTCGCCGAGTTGCAGTTCAGGAGCAGATGAGGCTGCCAATTCGATCCAGAACAGCGTGCCGACCCCGACCTCGCTCTCCACCCCCAGCGTGCCACCCATCAGCTCGACCAGTTGCTTGGTGACCACGAGGCCGATGCCGGTGCCTTCCTCGACGCCGGCTTCCTGTCCCAGCCGGTTAAACGGCTGGAATAATTGTTGCAATTGCTCGGCGCTCAGGCCGTTGCCGGTGTCGCGCACGCTCAGGCGCACTTTGTCGCCACGCGGTTTGCATTCCACCAGCACGCTGCCGCCCGCGCGGTTGTATTTGATCGCATTCGACAGCAGGTTGATGACCACTTGTTTGACGCGCGTCAGGTCGGCATGTACGTAGAACGGCTGGTCGAGCGAAGGGAAGGTCAGCGTGATGTGGCGCTTTTGCGCCTGCGGCGTGATCATCGCGCGGCAATCGCGCAAGACTTCGGTGAGCGCCATCGCCTCGCGCGACATGGCGACCCGCCCCGATTCGATCATCGACAGGTCGAGAATTTCATTGATCAGGCGTAGCAGATACCAGCCGCCATTGAGGATCTGCTCCAGCGAGCGTTGCTGCGAGGCGCTGGGCGGCGGCGTGTCCGACGCCATCAGCTGGGCAAAGCCCAGTACCGCGTTGAGCGGTGTGCGCAACTCATGACTCATGCTCGACAAAAATTCCGACTTGGCGCGGTTGGCCTTGTCCGCTTGCGCACGCGCGTTTTCCAGTTCGATGCTATTGTCGCTCAGCACGCGATTGAGTAGCTCGCGCTCCTGCTCCGCATGCTTGCGCACGGTATTGTCGGTGCCGATCAGCAGATAGCCGAGAATGGCGTCGTCCGCATCGCGCAGCGCCGTCACCGAGACGATCGCCGGGAAGCGGCTGCCATCCTTGCGCACATACGTCAGCTCATAACTGTCTTCGATCCCGCGCGACGCCTTGTAGACCAGCGCCTCAAAACCGGGAGCGATCAGCGTACCGAGTTCTTGCGAGAGGGCGGCGGCGCGGGTGATGACCTCGGCCGGATCGGATATGCCGGCCGGCGTAATCTGGTCGATCACCTCGTTTGCCTGATAGCCCAGCATGCGCTCGGCACCGACATTGAATAATTGGATCACACCCTGTGCATCGGTGGCGATGCAGGAAAAATAGGGGCTGCTGAAGATGGCTTCCTGTAGTACTCCCGCTTTCAGGAGCGCAGGCTGGGCTGCGCGTGCGGCGGTACCGGCGCGGTGAATGTCGTTCATGCTTACTGCCCTTTGTTCGCAACGGCCGCTTCCGGTCGGATAGGGCTGGCTGCATATTGTTGAGCGACAGGCGCTGTGGTTTTGTGAAAGACGCTGCTGTCTGTGTTGCTAAACCACATGACAAAGGATATTTTAGCAAATTTCCTTCCCATCGCCGCGTGCATCACGCGGACAAGACGGACGGCCTGGCGTGGGCAGTCAGTTGCACCAGAGCCATGCGTTTTTTGCGCAGCGTCTGGGGCCGCTTGCCCCGCTGGCATGGTGCGTGCTGCTGGCGGCCGCACTGCACGTCTACCGGCCTTCGCTGTGGGCCGCCTTCAGGCTGCTGAGGCCGGTCCAACAACAGCACTGACAGCGTTTGCTGCGCGTCGCCGTATTGCGCTTTCCTTGTGACTCCGCGTACAATGAGAATAATTCTCATTTATATTTGTGCGCCTGCGGTTCCGCTGGCCATCGACCACAGGAAGGGTAACGTGAGCACCGCCGAGTTAGCGCTTCAGCAGCAAGTCAGCAGTTTGTACACCGACCACCATGGCTGGCTGCGGGGCTTGTTGCGCCGAAAGCTGGGCAATGCCTTCGATGCAGCCGACCTGGCGCACGACGTGTACCTGCACCTGATGAAGACGGGCCGCGTACCGCCGGCCGGGGAGTCGCGCCGTCATCTGACGCAGATCGCCAACGGCATGGTCATCGACCTGTACCGCCGCCGCCAGATCGAAGCGGCCTACCTGGAAGTGCTGGCCCTGGTGCCCGAAGCGCTGGCGCCGTCCGAGGAAGAGCGCGCTCTGGTGCTGGAAGCGCTGGCGGAAATCGACGCCGTGCTGCACCGGCTGCCGGCCAAGGCGCGCCAAGCCTTGCTGCTATGCAAACTCGACGGTATGAGTTACCGCGGCATCGCCGCCGAACTGCAAGTATCTGTTTCGTCTGTTGAAAAATACATCGCCGCCGGCTTGCTGGTCTGCTACCAGGCCTTGCATGGGCAGGATGCCTGAGCCATGGAAGTGCTGATTGCGCCCGCCATCGTCCAGCAGGCTGCCCGGTGGATGGCGCGTCTGTGGTCCGATGACGCCAGCGACGAGGACCAGGCCGAGTGCGCCCGCTGGCGCGCTGCCCATCCGCACCACGACCTCGCCTGGCAGCGCCTGCAAGCGTTCGAAGGCAAGCTGCACAGCGTGCCGCGCGAGGTGGCCCGCCATGCACTGCGCGAACCGGCCTGCGCCGCCTACCTGAACCGCCGCCGTGCCCTGAAGGTGCTGGCCGTGCTGTTGCCCGTGGGCGGCATGCTGTATGCGGCGCGCGGCATGGATGCCTGGCAAGTGGCCATGGCCGGCCACGCTACGGAGAAAGGGGAAATTCGCGAAATCATGTTGCCTGACGGCACGCGCGTGATGCTCGCTTCCGCTTCTGCCATCGATGTGCGCTTCGACGCCAGCGAGCGCCGGCTGATCCTGCGGGCAGGGGAAATCCTCGTCACCACGGCCCACGACCCGGCGCAGCGGCCTTTCCGCGTGCAGGGCCGCCACGGCACGGTGCGGGCCCTGGGCACGCGTTTTACTTTGCGGCAAGACGAACACACGTCGCGCGTCGCCGTCTTCGAGGGCGCCGTCGAGGTGCGCCTCGCGCATGCACCGGAGCGGCCCGTGCGCATCGCCACGGGCCAGGGCGCCGTCTTCTCGGCCGACATCGTGCAGTCTGGCGCGCCTGCCTCCGCCAGCGCCGCAGCCTGGACCAAGGGCGTGCTGGTGGCCGACAACATGCGCCTTGATGACCTGCTGGCGGAACTGGCCCGCTACCGGCCGGGCCTGCTGCGCTGCGACCCGGCCGTGGCCAGCCTGAGCGTCAACGGCGTGTTTTCCTTGCGCGATACGGACCGCGCGCTGCACAACCTGGCGCTGGCCTTGCCGGTGCAGATTGTTGCGCGCACGCGCTACTGGGTGACGGTGCAAGCCATACCCCAGGCTGCTGCCTGACAATTTCACGGGCCCGATTGAGGGTTTTGCATTCTCGTTCGGGATATAGGTAAGAGCCACCCTTATCCATAGACCTTATGCACGTTTTTTTCCGCTTTTCCCATGAGTAGCCCAAGCCGCCAAGCCGGCCCCATCAGCCGGATCTTGCACCCCATCCGCGGCCGCCTGATCGTCGCTGCTGTGCTCGCCGGCACGGGTTCCATGCTCACCTTGGTGCCGCTGGCGGGTATCGCGCACATCGCGCAAATCGCCCTGGACCCTGTACTGGCGCAAGGCGAGCTCTGGCCCGTCATCGTCGCCAGCGTCGCTTGCCTGTTTGCCGGCATGGCGCTGATGTCGCTGGGCGAGCTGGCCGCCCACCTGGCCGATAACCGCCTCACCCATCAATTGCGCTTGCAAGCCATGCAGCGCCTGGGGCAAGTGCCGCTGGGCTGGTTCACCAGCCGGGCCTCGGGCGAGGTCAAGCAGGCGATGCAGGATGACATCCATACCTTGCACAGTCTCACCGCGCACTTCTACACGACGACGGGACGCGCCGTCGGCGCCATCGCTATCTCGGTGGTGTACCTGTTCGCCATGGACTGGCGCCTGGCCATCGTCTCGCTATTGCCATTCCCCGGCTTTTTCCTGTTCTTCGGCCGGGCCATGAAGGCCAGCGGGAGCAATATGGCGCAATTCGTCGCCGGCATGGGGCGCATCAACAATGCGGTGGTGGAGTTCGTCAATGGCATTCCCGTGGTCAAGGCCTTCGGCGCCACGGGCCGCGCGCATGGCAGCTACCGCGCTGCCGTCGACGCTTTTGCCGATGCGTTTGCTGCATTCACGCGCCCCCTGGTCGGCTCGATGGCGAATGCCAATGCGCTGATCGCACCCGTGGCCGTGCTGGGCGTGGTGGTGCTTGCCGGCACCGTCTTCGTGGCCCTTGGGGCGATGGCCCCCGTGGACATCCTGCCGTTCGCCCTGGTGGCGCCCGGCATTTCCGCGCCCATGCTGCTGTTGCATTACCTGACGCACGACCTCAACAACGCCACCGGCGCCGCCCAGCGCGTGCAAACCTTGCTCGATACGCCCGTGCTGGCGCAGCCAGCGCCGGATCAGCAGCAATTGCCGAACGGCACCGAGATCCGCCTGGAAGGCGTCAGCTATGCCTATGATGGTCACAACAAGGTGCTGTCGGACATCACGCTGACTTTGCGTCCTGGCACGGTGACGGCCATCGTCGGCGCCTCCGGTTCCGGCAAGTCGACCCTGGCGCGGCTGCTGCTGCGCTTTTTCGACCCGAGCGAGGGGCGCATCACCCTCGGTGGCGTCGACCTGCGGCACATCGCCACACCCGAGCTGTACCGGCGCATCGGTTTCGTGCTGCAGGAAGTGCGATTGATCCACGCCAGCGTGCGCGAGAACATCGCGCTGGGCCGGCCCTCGTCCAGCGCGCAAGAGATCGAAGAGGCGGCGCGCCTGGCGAACATCCACGAACGCATCCTGGCCTTGCCGCGCGGCTACGATTCCGTGATCGGCGAGGATGCGCAACTGTCTGGCGGCGAGTTGCAGCGCGTCAGCATCGCCCGCGCCGTGCTGCTCGATCCAAACGTGCTGGTGCTCGATGAAGCCACGGCGGCGGCCGATGCGGAAAACGAAGTGGCGATCCAGGACGCGCTGTCGCGCTTTGCCCTGGGCCGCACCCTGCTGGTGATCGCGCACCGGCTCGATACCATCATGCACGCCGACCACATCATCGTCGTCGAGAACGGCGCCATCGTCGAGCAGGGCAGCCATGCCGGATTGCTCGCAGACAAGGGCCGCTATGCGCAACTGTGGACGCTGGGCGGCTATCAGGATACCCAGGAAGAGGCGAGCCCGTCATGCTGAAGACTTTCATACAATTGCTGGGCGACGATGCGCCTGTTTTCCGCCGCTACTGTGCCATGGCGCTCGCGTATGGCGTGCTCAGCGGGCTGACGATCACCGCGCTGGTGCTGGCGCTGGGCCGGCTGCTGGCTGGTGACACGGGCGGCGCGGCCCTGTGGCTGCTGGTGCTGCTGGCCGGGCTGGTCGCTTGCTGGGGCTGGCGGCGCCAGGTGGAAAAGGCGGGCGTGCGCGTCGGCGTGACGGTGCTGCAAGGGGCGCGCCAGCGCCTGGGCGACCACGTGGCACGCCTGCCCGTCGGCTGGTTCACGCCGGACAACACGGCGAAACTGGGCCACGTCATCACGCAGGGCATGATGAACGTGGCGCAACTGCCGGCCCACGTGCTCACGCCCGTCATTTGCGGCGCCGTCACGCCCCTGGTGCTGGTGGCCGCGCTGTTCGCGCTGCACTGGCAGCTGGGCGTCATGGCGCTGCTGGCGCTGCCCCTGCTGGCGGGCGCCTTGCGGCTCACGGCGCACCTGGGCCAGCGCGCCGACGACGCCTACCACCGGCATTTTGCCCAGACCAGCCAGCGCCTGGTGGAGTTTGCGCAAGCGCAATCCGTCTTGCGCGCTTTCAATGGTAACGGCGATGGTAACGGCGGTGGCGACGGCACGCGTTTTTTGCGGCAAGCCATCGACGAGCAACGCCACGCCGGCACGCGGCTGATCTATCTGTCGGCCCTGTCGTCGGTGCTCAACGCCTGGGCCGTGCAAGCCATCTTCGCCGCCTTGCTGGCCGCTGCCGCGCTGTGGCTGCAGAGCCTGCTGGGTGCGCCATCTGCTGCGGGTGACGCTATTTCTGTCATCGTGGCACTGCTGCTGGTGGTGCGCTTTGTCGACCCGCTGCAGGAAGTGGCCAGCTATGGCGAAGTGCTGCGCGGCGCGCGCGGCCCGCTCGACGCTGCGCGCGACATTTTCGCCGTGCAGCCCTTGCCGGAAGCTCCAGCGCCGCAAGCGCCGCGCGATGGTTCCGTCGAGCTGCGCGGCGTGGCTTTCCGCTATGCACAGGATCAGCCTGACGTATTGACGGACATCAATCTGCAGATTGCACCGGGCAGCATGACGGCGCTGATCGGCGCTTCCGGCTCCGGCAAGACGACGTTAGTACGCCTGATAGCGCGTTTCTTCGATGCCAGCCAGGGTAGCGTGCTGGTGGGCGGTGTCGATGTGCGCGACTTGTCCAGCGAGCAATTGGCCGGGCAGATCAGCCAGATCTTCCAGGACAGCTATTTGTTCCACGGCAGCATCGGCGACAACATCCGCATAGGCAAGCCGGACGCGAGCGATGCCGAAGTGCTGGACGCGGCGCGCCAGGCGGGCGTGGCCGAAATCATCGCCCGCCTGCCGCAGGGACTCGATACGCCCGTGGGCGAGGGCGGCGCGCGTCTGTCCGGTGGCGAGCGCCAGCGCATTGCGATTGCCCGCGCGCTGATCAAGGATGCGCCGATTTTGCTGGTCGACGAAGCGACAGCCGCGCTCGATGCGGAAAACCAGGCCGCCATCGCCGAGGCGCTGGCGCGGCTGCGCGGCAAGTGCACGCTGATCGTCATCGCCCACCAGCTGTCGACGGTGGCCATGGCCGACCAGATCGTCGTGCTCGATGGCGGCACGCTCCGCGAGCAGGGCGCGCCAGCCACCTTGCGCGCACAGAACGGCCTGTATGCGCATTTCCTGGCTCAGCGCCGGGCGGCCAAGGGCTGGCGCATCGCCGCGCCCGCGCGCCAGCCTGGAACGGAGTCCGGCATTTGACACGCGTGCGTTGGTTTTTCTTGTTTTTTCTGCTGTGCGGTGCTTCGCTGCTGGTGGGCGCCAGGCAGATGGAGTGGAGCCAATTGCTGTCGTCGTCCGAGGATGCATGGCTGACCCTCACGGCCAGCCGCCTGCCGCGCCTGGCGGCGCTGGTGCTGACGGGTGTGGGCCTGTCCGTCTGCGGTGTCATCCTGCAGCATATCGTGCGCAACAAATTTGTCGAGCCGGCCACCTCGGGCGGCCTCGACGCGGCCAAGCTGGGCATTCTCGTGTCGCTGACCGTGGCGCCCGCAGCGGGCACGGCGGGCAAGATGGCGTTCGCGCTGGCCTTTTGCTTTGCCGCCAGCTTGCTGTATGTGGCGCTGATCCGCCGCATCCGCTTCAAGAACACGATCCTGGTGCCCGTCATCGGCCTCGTGTATGGCGGCGTACTGAGTGCCGTGGCCGAGTTCTATGCCTACCGCAACAACATCCTGCAAAGCATGCAGGGCTGGCTGCTCGGCGATTTCTCGCGCATCGTGCAGGGCAACTATGAAATCATTTATCTGATCTTGCCCATCGTTGCCCTCACGTATCTGTACGCGCAACGCTTTACCGTGCTGGGCATGGGAGAAGGCATGGCCACCAGCCTCGGCCTGAACTATGCGGCCACGGTGGCGCTGGGCCTGATGCTGGTGGCCGTCACCGTGGCGGCCACGGTGATCACGGTAGGGGCGATTCCGTTTGTCGGGCTGGCCATCCCGAACCTGGTGGCTTTGCGCCATGGCGACAACCTGGGCCGCACCTTGCCCATCGTGGCCCTGTGCGGCGCCTCGCTGCTGCTGGCCTGCGACATCGCCGGGCGCTTGCTGATCTACCCGTTCGAGGTACCGATCGGCCTGACTGCGGGTGGCGTGGGCGGCGTGCTGTTCCTCATATTGATCATCCGGGGGCGCCGATGAAGCGGCTATTCAAGCAGCGGACGCTGTGGCTGGTCGTGTGTGCCCTGGCGCTGGCCTTCCTCTTCCTCGGCGCCAATCTCGATTTTGATTACGTCATTCCCAAACGATTGTCGCGTCTGGCCGCCATCGTCATCGGTGGCGTCTGCGTGGCGGTCTCATCCATCGTGTTTCAGACCATCGCCGGCAACCGGATATTGACGCCGGCCGTCATGGGCTACGAAGCCGTGTACCTGCTGCTGCAGTCGCTGCTGATCCTGGCGATGGGCATGCACAGCGTGGTGCTGCTGGGACACAACGGCAATTTTGTCGTGTCGATCGCGCTGATGCTGGCGTATTCCTGGGCCATCCACTCTTGGCTGTTTCGTGATGGCAAGAACAACGTGTATTTCCTCTTGCTGCTGGGATTCGTGCTGACGATGGTGATCGGCACGTTTACCCAGTTCATCCAGCTGCGCATCAGTCCCGGCGAATTTGCCATCTTGCAAGGATTCAGCCAGGCATCGTTCAACAAGGCGCAACCCGCACAATTGCTGACTGCGGCCCTGCTGGTGGGCGCCGCCTGCGTGGCCGTGCTGAAAACCTTGCCGGCGCTCGACGTGCTGGCGCTGGGGCGCGAGCAAGCCATCTCGCTCGGTATCGATTACCGGCGCATGGTGCAGCTGCAGCTGGCGCTGATCGCCGTGCTGGTGGCGGTGTCGACGAGTCTGCTGGGTCCGACGGCCTTCATGGGCATCTTTGTGGCGAACACAAGCTATGCCCTGGCCCGCACGGCGCGCCATCGCGTGACCTTGCCATTGGGCTGCGCCATCGCCATCGCCATCTTCCTGGCCGCCCAGTTGCTGGTCGAGCACGTTTTTAACTACCGGACCACGGTCGGCATCCTTGTCAACCTGGTGTGTGGCGCGTACTTTCTGGCGCTCATGGTCCGCACCCGAGGCACCACATGATCCACGTCAAACAGATTGAAAAAAGCTACGGTGCCAGGCGCGTGCTGGACAACGTCAGCGCGCAGTTTCCCAGGGGGAAAGTGACATCCTTGATCGGCCCCAACGGCGCCGGCAAGACCACCTTGCTGATGCTCATCGCGCGTCTGCTGGAGCCGGGTCAGGGGGAAATTCTGCTTGGCGGGCGCAGCATCGCGGACATGCGCATTGCTGACTATGCACGGCAAGTGGCCACCCTGCGCCAGTCGCCCGATTTCAACCTGCGCCTGACGGTGGAAGAACTGGTCGCCTTCGGCCGCTTCCCCTACAGCCGTGGCACGCTGACGCCACAGGACCGGCTCGCCATCGATGAGGCGATCGCCTTTTTGTCGCTCGAAGCGCTGCGTGCCGCGTATGTCGATGAACTGAGCGGCGGCCAGCGCCAGATGGCCTTCCTGGCCATGACGATTGCCCAGCAGACGGACATTTTGCTGCTTGACGAGCCGCTCAACAACCTCGACATGAAACACGCCGTGCAGATCATGCGCGCGCTGCGCCGCCTGTGCGACGAGCAGGGCCGCACCGTGATTCTGGTGATCCACGACATCAACTTCGCCGCCAATTACTCGGACCACATCGTCGCCATGCAGGGCGGCGCCGTGCGCTTTGCTGGCCCCGCGCACGAGGTTGTCACCGAGGAACGCTTGCGCGCCCTGTACGACATCGATTTCCACATCGTGCGCAACGAACGCGGCTGCGTCTGCAATTACTTTACCCCCACAGGAGCTTGAGATGATCTGCAACCAACCCCGTCTGGCAACCGCCGTGCTGCTCGCCGCCATGGCGGTCTTGCAAGGCTGTACCGACAAGACGGCGAGCGTACCGCCGGCGCCTGCCGCCTCGGCCACACAGCCGGCGTTTGCTCCCATCACCATCGTGCACAAGCTGGGCACGACAGTGATCGACAAGCGGCCGCAGCGCGTGGCCGTGCTCGACATGAATGAAGTCGATTTCCTCGACCAGCTGGGCGTGCCCGTGGCCGGCATGGTGAAGGATTACGTGCCGCACTTTCTCACCCGCTACAAGGACGACCAGGACATCCGCGACCTGGGCGCCATCGTGCAGCCGAATCTCGAACATATCCACGCGCTCCAGCCCGACCTGGTGCTGATGACCTCGATCCAGGCCAACCACTATCATGAGCTGAGCCAGATCGCGCCCACCTTGCACTTCGACGTGGATTACCAGAACAGCGAGAGCAAGCACATCGAGGTGGTCAAGCAACACTTGCTGACACTGGGACGTATCTTCGGCAAGGAAGACCTTGCTCGCCAGAAGGCCGCCGAGCTCGATGCGAAGGTGGCGGACGCGCGCAAGGTGATGCAGGAGCGTCCCGAGAAGGCGCTGATCGTGCTGCACAACAACGGCGCCTTCAGTGCATTCGGCGTGCAGTCGCGCTACGGCTTCGTCTTCGATGCGCTCGGCGTCAAACCGGCCAGCACGGCCATCGAAGCGGGCTTGCATGGGCAGCCCATTTCCAGTGAGTTCATCCAGCAAGCCAATCCCGACATCATTTATGTTGTCGACCGTACGGCCGTGATGGAACACCGTCCCGTCATGACGGCCGAACAGATGGCCAATCCGCTCTTGCGCCAGACTAATGCCTGGAAGAATGGCCGTGTCGTCTTCGTCGATGCCGATGCCTGGTACATCACGGCAGCCAGCGTGACGTCGCTGAAACGGGTGATCGACGATGTGCTCAAGGGGTATGAATAATATAAGTTATTTTTTTAATGATTCGTATTTGCATTGAGGGTTTTGCCTTTTCGTTCGGGAGATAGGGTGAGAACAAGCAATCATCCAATCTGAAAAGGACTTAACTTATGGCAACACGCATGGCGACACGCCACCTTCCCGCCTTGAACCTGAACCGTATCGCCACTGCCGTGCAACTGGCGCTCGTCACGGGCCTGACCATGGGGGCGCTGAGCGTGGCGGCCCCGCCGGCCTTTGCGCAAGCGGCGCAAGTCCGGCAAGCGTTCAGCGTGCCGGCCGGTGCACTGGGCCTGGCGCTCAACACCTTTGCTGCCGAGGCAGGCGTCGAACTGACGGTCGATGCAGGTTTGCTGCAGGGCAAGCACAGCGCCGGCCTGTCCGGCAGCTACAGCGTGCCCGAAGGATTTTACGAATTGCTGCGCGGACACGGCTTGCAGGCTGTGCGCGAGGGCAATGGCAGCTACACGCTGCGCCGCGAGCTGGCGCACAGCGCCAGTGCAGAGGCCGCCGCAACCATGCCGGCCGTGACGGTGTGGGGCACAGGCAACACTGTCACCGATGCCTACGCAGGCGGGCAAGTGGCGTCCGGCGGGCGCGTGGGTTTTCTGGGCGACAAGGATTTCATGGAAACCCCGTTCAACACCATCAGCTATACGGATACCTTCATCGCAGACCGGCAAGCGCGCGATATCACCGATGTGATCTCGGCCGCCGATCCCACCGTCTTCAGCAGCGGCATGACGGGCATCATCGGCGAGAATTACTCGATACGCGGTTTCAGTTCCGGCACCAGCGACGTCGCGTTCGGCGGGCTGTTCGGCGTCTCGCCCGTGTACCGTACCTCGCCCGAGATGTTCGAACGCATCGAAGTGCTGAAAGGCCCGTCGGCCTTGCTCAACGGCATGCCGCCGGGCGGTTCGGTGGGCGGCAGCATCAATCTGGTGCCCAAGCGCGCGGGTGATGCACCGCTGGCGCGCGTGACGGCGTCGTATATCTCGGATTCCCAGTTCGGTGGACATGTTGATCTGGGCCAGCGCTTTGGTGAAAACAAGCAATTCGGCATCCGCATCAACGGCGTCTACCGCGACGGCGATGGCGCTATCGAGCATCAGAAAAAGAAGACCCAGCTCGCATCCGTGGGACTCGACTGGCGCGGCGTTGGCGCGCGCGTGTCCGCCGACCTGTACAGCAGCGAAGACCGCGCGCGTGGCTTGAACCGTGGCGTCAACCTGGTCGCGGGACTGCCCGTGCCGCGTCCGCCGAAAGCGGAGACCTTGCTCAATCCCAGCTGGGCCTTCTATGACACGAAGGACAAGGGCGCCATGCTGCGCGGCGAATATGACGTCAACGAACAACTGATGGCGTATGCCGCCATCGGCGCTGGCAAGGCCGATTACCAGTCGACGGGCGCCTACCTGATCCAGGTGTTCAATACGGCCGGCGACTACCGCACCAATCTGGCCGACCTGGGTTTTAAGCTGGAAAAACAATCAGCGGAAGTGGGCGTGAAGGGCAAGTTCCGCACAGCCGGCATCAGCCATCAATGGGCGGCCAACGCGACGTATTACCACCACACGGACAAGCAGTTCGGCCGCAGGAATACCTTGGCGCAAGATTGGATCACGAATATCTACCATCCCGTCTGGGGTCCAGCGACCCGCTTCGAGGCACCGCAAATTTCGAAGACGGAATTGCGCCTGGCCAGTGTTGGTCTGGTTGATACCCTGTCGTTTGCGCAGGATCAAGTGCAACTGACGGTGGGCTTGCGGCGCCAGGAAGTGCTCAACGATAGCTTCAACGTGAAGACGGGCGCGCGAACCTCCCGCTATGACGCCGCTGCCACGACGCCGGCCGTCGCCCTGTTGGTCAAAGCCGCCAGGAATGTTTCGCTGTACGCCAATTACATCGAAGGCTTGAGTCAGGGTGCGACGGCCCCCATGACGGCGGCCAACGCGGGCGAAGTGTTTGCCCCGTATAAATCGAAGCAGATGGAGGCCGGCGTCAAGGTCGACCTGGGCGAATTCGCCCATACGCTCAGCGTGTACGAAATCAAGCGTCCCAGCAGCTATGTGGACCCGGTCAGCAATATCTTTTCGTTTGGCGGCGAGCAGCGCAACCGCGGCGTCGACTGGGGCTTTTTCGGCTCGCCCGTGCGCGACATGCGCCTGATGGGCGGTATCGCCTATGTGGATCCGACCCTGGCCAGGACGGATGACGGCGTCAACCAGGGCAAGCAGGCGGCGGGTGTGCCCAAGCTGCAGGCCAAGCTGGGCGTGGAGTGGGATGCGCCGCCGGTGCCGGGGCTGACCCTGACGGCGAACGCGACGGTGGCATCGAAGCAATACATCAATGAAGACAATTCATTGTCGGTACCGGGCCGCAGCGTATTTGACCTGGGCGCGCGCTACGCCACCCGCGCCACCGGCCGGCCGTTGACCGTGCGCGCCAGCGTGAGCAACGTGGGCAACAAGGCGTATTGGGCGTTGCCGCAATGGACCAGCCTGGGGCTGGGCGCGCCGCGCACTTTCATGCTGTCGGCCACGACGGACTTTTAAGCCGGCTAGTCGTGCGGGCCGCGCGCCAGGCTGTCCGAGCGGCGCCAAGTCCACATCAGACCGATGCCGGCCGAGGTGCCGCTGTTCTGGCGCAGCAGGGGGCTGCTACGGTTGGCGGCGCTTGCGTAAGTGTCGTAGCGTACAAAGGCAAAGGCGCGCCAGTCCCGGTGCAGCCGGTAGGAACCGCCCAGGCCAAGGCGCGTGAGCATCAGCCCGCTTTTTGCCGCATACGCCGGACGCTGACCGGTGGCAAACGCGGGGCTGACGCCATAAAAGTAATCGTTGATGGCGGCATTGCCCAGTACGGTGCCCAGGCTGGCATCGACGTGCCATGCCTGCTGATCGCCTTGCAGTGCATACACGAGGCGTGGCTCGAACGTGGCGCCCTGGCGGCGCAGGCCGCCGCGCGCCTCGATGACGGCGCGCAAGGGCAGTTCCAGGCCCAGGCGGCTGTTGCGGGTCGGTTCGGCCAGCTTGATTTTCAGGCGCGGGCCAAATTCCACCAGGGTGCCCAGGTCCGGCATGCCGCGCCGGGCCGGCACGTCGCTGGATCTGGCCGGCAAGGACAGGGCGAAACCCACGTCGAATTCCACCCGCTCCGTGTCGAGCAGGCGCGCGCCCACGCCTGAGCGGTCAGCACGCAGCACTTTCCCGCGATAAATCAAATAGGGCAGGGCCAGGCTGCGCGTCGAGCGTTCGCTGGCGCCGGGATAGGCGGGCGTGACGGCCGTGCCGCCGAAGACGCCCGCTTCCCATAAGGGCAGCGGTGCTGCGGCGGCTTGCGCCGGCGCCATGGCGGCGAAGAGGGCGCAGGCGGCCGACAAGGTGCGGGCGGTGTTCATCGAAGGACTGTGCAAGGTTTGCCGGCCTGTAGCGATTCCAGCGCCTTGTCGCTGAGGGCGCTCGATTGACCGCTTTTCTTTGCCAGCGCGATGGCCTGGCGGAAATGAAATTCGGCCGCATCGGAGCGGCAGGCCCCGCTGGCGGCGCGTCCCGCCTGGTGATGCAAGCGCGCCTGCCAAGCGAAGTCGCCATGGCCCAATTCGGCATTGTCGGCCGCAGCCGCATAGCTGCGCATGGCGCGCTCCCAGTCGCCCTGGCTGGCCGCCTCGCGTGCGAACTGCTCCTGCTGCGCCGCCATGCGCAGTTCGGTTTGCGTGGAGCAGGCGCCCAGCGCCATCAAGACCAGTGGCAGGACGAGGCAAGCGCGCAGGCAGAGTAGTGTGGACATGGCGCCACTGTAGCGCATGCGCAGGTGCGCACGTTTGCGCGCTACGCATGAATTGGAGATTTCCCCCGGCATGGATGACATATAATTTGCACACGACGTTGTTATTTTTGACAGTACACCTCACGGGAGCACCATGTTTTCACGCAAATTCCATTCTTGTGCACAGCTGATGCTGACCACCTTGCTGATGGGCTTTATCGCCGCGTCCCCTGCGCGCGCGCAGCAAGCGGCCGTCAAATTGCCGAATGTGGTGATTCTGGCCACGGGCGGCACCATCGCCGGCAGTGGCGCCGACAGCACCACCACCGTCGGCTACACCTCGGCCACCGTGGGCGTCGAGCGCCTGATCGCGGCCGTGCCGGAACTGAAAAAAGTGGCGAATGTGAAAGGCGAGCAAGTGTTCCAGATCGCCAGCGAAAGCATGGGCAATAGCCACTGGCTGGCCCTGGCCAAACGCATCAACGTGCTGCTGGCCTCGAACGATGTCGATGGCGTGGTCGTCACGCACGGCACCGATACCATCGAAGAGACGGCGTATTTCCTGAACCTCACCGTGAAGAGCCACAAACCCGTGGTCGTGGTGGGCGCCATGCGGCCATCGACCGCCATTTCGGCCGATGGTCCCATCAACCTGTACAACGCCGTGATGCTCGCTGGCAGCAAGGAAGCCGTGGGCAAGGGCGTGCTGGTGGCCTTGAACGACCAGATCAACGCGGCGCGCGAAGTGACCAAGACGAACACCTCGACCACCGACACCTTCAAGTCGCCGGAACTGGGCATGCTTGGCTACATCCAGGGCAGCAAGGCCTTTTTCTACCGCCAGTCGACGCGCAAGCACACCCTGGAATCGGAATTTGACATCAGCAAGCTCGATGCCCTGCCGCAAGTGGACATCGTGTATGGCTACGCCAACATGAACCGTGTCGGCATGGACGCGTTTATTGCCGCCGGCGCCAAGGGCATCATCCACGCGGGCGTGGGTGATGGCAGCGTGGCCGCGCAAATGAAGCCGGCTCTGGTGGAAGCGCGCCAGAAGGGCGTGCTGATCGTGCGCTCCAGCCGCGTCGGCCAGGGCATCGTGGCGCGCAATGGCGAAGCCAACGACGATGAACTCGACAGTGTCGTCTCCGACACCCTGAACCCGCAAAAAGCCCGCATCCTGCTGATGCTGGCCTTGACCAAGACCAACAGTACGCAAGAAATCCAGCGTATTTTCTATACCTATTGATCGCCGTCACGCCGGCCCAGCCACTGCGGCTGGGCTTGGCTGATTTACGCTAGCCCGCTTTGCTGCCATACTTCGCATCTGAATAATTTACTGGCAGAAGCAGCAATACTGTTCCTTGTCCCCTGTTCATGGCTATCCTGTCTGACATCATCCTGTATCCGATCAAATCGTGCGCCGGCATCCACTTGCAGGAGGCAGTGCTCACGCATTCCGGGCTGATGAGCGAGCACGTGTTCGACCGCGAATGGATGGTGGTCGATGCGCAGGGCCGCTTCCTGACCCAGCGCGAACATCCGCGCATGGCGCTGATCGTGCCCTCCATCAAGGCCACCACGCTGGAGCTGCGCGCGCCGGGCATGTTGCGCCTGGAAATCGAGCTGGGCTTGCCGCATCCGCAACTGGCGCCCATGCTGGAGGTGCAAGTGTGGGACGATAGCGTGCGCGCCTACGATTGCGACGACGTCACGGCCACCTGGTTTTCCAACGCCATCGGCGTGCCGTGCCGCCTGGTGCGCTTTCACCCGGACGTGGTGCGCGCCACCAGCAGGGAATGGACGAATGGCATTGCCGCCGCGACCATGTTTGCCGACGGCTACCCGGTGCTGATCGCCGGCAGTGCTTCGCTCGACGACGTCAATGACAAGTTGCGCGCCGCCGGCCGCGAGGCGCTGCCGATGAACCGGTTCCGTCCCAATCTGGTGATCGGCGATATCGGCGCCTTCGAGGAAGACTACGCCGCGTTCCTGCAATTCGGCGCCACCGTGCTAAAACCCGTCAAGCCGTGCTCGCGCTGCCCGATCCCGTCGGTGGACCAGGCCACGGGCGTGCCCGGACCGGACCCGCTCGACGTCATGCATGGCTATCGCGCCAAGCCCGAACTCGATGGCGCCATCTGCTTCGGCATGAACGCCATCGTCACCGACGGCGGCGACGAGCGCATCGTGGTGGGGCAGGACATCGGTTTCGAACTGGCATTTTAAGCATGGCGCCCGTACAGAAGGGTTTAAGGTTTTTATGAATCAAGCAATACCGCCGGACCCGCGCATTGCCAGCCTCGAAGCCGAAAACCAGGCCTTGCGCGCGCGCATGGCTTTCCTGTTGGAACAGGTTGAGCGCAACCACGACATCATGTGCCGCCACCAGGCGTTTGACCTGGAAATCGTCAGCGCGTCCACCTTTCCCGAACTGATCGGCACCATTTTTCGTACCTTGCCCGTGATCTCCGACCTCGACGGCGTCACCTTGAGCCTGCTCGACGAGGATGACGATATCGTGCTGGTGATGGAAAAACTGGGCGTCGATTTCAGCGCCTTTCCGCAGTTGCTGTTCGTGCATGCCGTGGCGGAGCTGGGTTTTGCTGCACCAAAGCCCGTGGCCGAAGGGGAAGCGGCCTTGCCGCCCTTGCCCCTGCTGGGACAGTTCGACGCCGCCGTGCATGGCCCCCGTTTTCCGGGCATCGACGCTCCCCTGCGCAGCGTGGCGCTGGTGCCCTTGCTGCGCAACAAGCGCCTGATTGGCAGCCTGAACCTGGCCAGCGGCGACATGACGCGCTTCACGCCTTCGCTGGGCACGGATTTCATCAAGCACATGGCCTCCATCATCGCCATTTGCCTGGAAAACGTGATCAGCAATGAAATGCTGAAATACATCGGCCTGACCGATTCCTTGACGGGCGTCTATAACCGCCGCTATATCGACCGCCGGCTGCTGGAAGAAATCGGCCGCGCGCGGCGCCAGAATTATTGCATTTCGTGTATGTATATCGATATCGACCATTTCAAGCTGGTCAATGACACCTATGGCCACCAGGGCGGCGATGAAGTACTGCGCGAAGTGGCCACGCGCATCCGCACGGAATTGCGCCGTTCCGATGCGCTGGGCCGCTTCGGCGGCGAGGAATTCGTCGTCCTGCTGATCGATGCCGACCTCGACAGCGCGACCTTCGTTGCCGAACGCATCCGCGCCAGCATCGCCAGCACCATGTTTGACTTGCCGGGCAGCGCGCAAGCGTGGGTCAGCGTGTCGATCGGCGTGGCCAGCCTGGAAGCGGACGCGGCACTGCTACCCATCGAAACGGTGGCGCAGCAGCTGGTAGCGCACGCCGACCAGGCCCTGTACCAGGCCAAGGCGGGCGGACGTAACAAGGTCATCAGCTGGCAGGCGCAGATCGGCTGACCAAGATCGGCTGACTATTTCAATAATAATGTTTCGGCTTTGGCCACGGCATCCGCGCTGCCGCGCAGCACGATCACATCGCCGCTGGCCAGCTGCGTCTCGGGCGTGACATCAAGGCGGCCACGGCCGCGGCGGATGGCCGTCACGGTCGCGCCGCAGCCGGCCACGTCGAGCGTGCTCAAGGGCAAGCCCACGCACTGCGCGCCCTCGTTGACGGTGACCGTATGCAGGCGTTCCAGCTCGGCATCGTCGCCCGCATCGCTGGAGCCATGGAAATAACCGCGCAGGGAGGCATAGCGTTCCTCGCGCGCCGCCTGCACCCGGTGCACCACGCGGCGCAGGGGCACGCCCATCATGATCAGCGCGTGCGAGGCGAGCATCAGGCTGCCTTCCATCAATTCCGGCACCACTTCGGCCGCGCCCGCGCTTTTCAGCTGGTCGAGGTCGCTGTCGTCGTGGCTGCGCACGATGACGGGCAAGGTGGGCGCCATGTCGTTGAGTAAATGCAATAACTTCAGTGCCGAGGGGGTATTCGCATAGGTGATCACCACGGCGCTGGCCCGGTAGATGCCGGCCGCCACCAGGCTTTCGCGCCGGCCCGCGTCGCCATACGAGACGTGGGCGCCAGCCAGCTGCGCTTCCTGCACCCGTTCCGGGTCCAGGTCCAGCGCGTGGTACTCGATCTTTTCTTCCGCCAGCAGGGTGGCCAGGCTTTGCCCGCTGCGCCCGAAGCCGGCGATCAGCACGTGTTTCTGCGACGCCATGGTGCGCGTGGCGATCTTGGTCAGCGCCAGCGATTGCATCATCCAGTCGTTGGCCGCCAGCTTCATGACGATGGCGTCGGACTTGGCGATGAGGAAGGGCGCCACCAGCATCGACAGCACCATCGAGGCCAGCACCACCTGCACGACGAACGGATCCATCAGCTTGATGCCGCCCGCCAGGTTCAGCAGCACGAAGCCGAACTCGCCCGCCTGCGCCAGTCCCAGTCCCGTGCGCAAGGCCACGCCGTTGCTGGAGCCGAACAGCCGGGCCAGGCCCGCGATCAGGGCAAATTTCAGCAGCACGGGGCCGCACAGCAGCAGCAAGACCAGCCACCAGTTGTCGAGCACCACGCGGATATTGAGCAGCATGCCGACGGTGATGAAGAACAGGCCCAGCAGCACGTCGCGGAAGGGCTTGATATCCTCTTCCACCTGGTGCTTGAATTCCGTCTCGGAAATGAGCATGCCGGCAACAAACGCCCCCAGGGCCAGCGACAGCCCGGCCCGCTCCGTGATCCAGGCCGCGCCCAGCGTGATCAAGAGCAGGTTGAGCATGAACAATTCCTGCGAGCGGCGCTTGGCGACGATGGTCAGCCAGCCGCGCACCAGCTTCTGGCCGATGAACAACAGCAGAATGAGGACAACCAGGGCCTTGCCGCCCGCCCAGGCCAGGGTTTCGGCCAGATTGTCGGAATCGCGCGTGAGGGCGGGAATCAGGATCAGCAGGGGTACCACGGCCAAGTCCTGGAACAGCAAAATGCCGATGATCTTGCGGCCGTGTTCGCTTTCCAGTTCCAGCCGCTCCGTGAGCATTTTCGAGACGATGGCCGTCGACGACATGGCCAGCGCGCCACCCAGGGCAAACGCGGCTTGCCAGCTCAGGTGGATGTAGGCGGACAGGTAGCGTCCGACGAACCAGCCGAAGACGACGGTGGCGATGATGGTGGTGACCACCTGCGCCATGCCAAGGCCGAAGACGATGCGCCGCATGGCGAGAAACTTGGGAAGCGAGAATTCGAGTCCGATGGAAAACATCAGGAAGACGACGCCGAATTCGGCCAGGGTATGGCTGGCTTCGTTCTCGGCTGCCAGGCCCAGCGCGTGGGGGCCGATGACGATGCCGACGGCCAGGTAGCCCAGCATGGGCGGCAGATGCAACATTCTGAAAGCGACCACGCCCAGCACGGCGCTGCCGAGTAACATCAGGGTCAGTTCAAGCGAGGAAAACATGGGTTGCCCGGTGCGCTCAATGGAAATCGTTGTTTGTTGTGACTGGCAAGTTTTTTGCTTTCCTAATTCGTTTATACTTTGGGCATGAGTGTAACCCATGAAAAAACAATGCTGAAAGCTTTTGATCGAATTGACATGCAAGCGACGACCGAGCGCGCCGTCGCGCTGGCCCGTACCACCTTGCAGATCGAGTCCGACGCCATCGTTGCGCTGCGCGCGCGCCTGGCCACGGACGACAGCGTGGGCCGCGCCGTGGCGATGTTGCTGCAATGCAAGGGGCGTGTCGTCGTCTCCGGCATCGGCAAGTCCGGCCATATCGCGCGCAAGATTGCCGCCACCCTCGCTTCCACCGGCACGCCGGCCCTGTTCGTGCATCCGGCCGAAGCGGCCCATGGCGACCTGGGCATGGTCACCTCGGAAGATGCTTTTATTGCCATATCGTACTCCGGCGAATCGTCGGAACTGATGGCCATCATGCCCGTCGTCAAGCGTATGGGTGGCGTGCTCATTTCCATGACGGGCAAGCCGAACTCCAGTCTGGCCCAGCTGGCCGACGTGCACCTGGATATTTCTGTTGAGAAAGAAGCCTGTCCGCTGAACCTGGCGCCGACGGCCAGCACCACCGTCACCCTGGCGCTGGGCGACGCGATCGCCGTGGCCTTGCTCGACTTGCGCGGCTTCAAGGAAGAAGATTTCGCCCGCTCGCACCCGGGCGGCGCCCTGGGCCGCCGCCTGCTCACGCACGTGCATGACGTCATGCGCAGCGGCGAACGAGTACCGAAGGTGCCCGTGGACGCTTCCTTGCTGCAGGCGCTGGAAGAAATGACGAAGAAGGGCATGGGCATGACGGCCGTCGTCGATGCGGACAACCGCCCCGTGGGCGTGTTTACCGATGGCGACTTGCGCCGCATGTTCGAGCGCGTGCAGGATTTCACGCAAGTGGCGATCCGCGACGTCATGCATGCGCAGCCGCGCAGCATCGCACCCGAGCGCCTGGCCGTCGACGCCGTGGCCGTGATGGAGCAGTTCCGCATCAACCAGATGCTGGTCGTCGATGCCGACGGCAAGCTGGTGGGCGCGCTGCATATCCATGATCTGACGCAAGCGAAGGTGATCTGATGGACAGCGTAGCGGACAACCTGGCGCGCGCAGCCAAGGTCAAACTGATGATCTTTGACGTCGATGGCGTGCTCACCGACGGCAGCCTGCATTTCGGCCCGGATGGCGAGATGATGAAAACGTTTAATGTGTATGATGGCCTGGGCATCAAGCTGCTGCAGGAATCGGGCGTGCAGACGGCCATCATCAGCGCGCGCCGCTCGGCCATCACGGCGCGCCGCGCGCAAGACCTGGGTATTACGCATGTGCACCAGGGCGGTCACGACAAGCTGACGCCGTTTCGCGAGCTGCTGGCGCTGACGGGCTTGACGGAAGAGCAATGCGGCTATATCGGCGACGATGTCATCGATGCGCCCATCCTGCGCCGCGTGGGCTTTGCCGTCAGCGTGCCGGGCGGGCGTCCGGAAGTGCAGGGCCTGGCGCACCATGTGACGCAGGCCGGTGGCGGCCGTGGCGCGGTGCGCGAGATCTGCGAATTCCTGCTGCGCGCCCAGGACAACTATGCGCGCGTCATGGCGCCGTTCCTGGAGTGAGGCGCGCCTTGCCGCCAGTGACATTTGAAAGAGTGAAATCCTATGCGTAAGCCAGGAGGCGCCCATCGCTGGCGCATGATGTTTACCGTGCTGGGGGCAGTTGTCTTTGCGCTGGGCAGCTTCTGGCTGCTGGAAGTGATGAACAAGAATGCCCAGGACATCACGGCCAGCAAGCATCAGGATGAGCCCGACTATTTCATCACCAATTTCAGCCTGGTGCGCATGGACTTGACGGGCAAGCCCAGCTATATCGTGTCGGGCACCAAGCTCACGCATTATCCGCTGGACGATTCTTCCGATATCGACCAGCCTTTCGTGCGCAAGCTCACGCCAGGCATGCCGCCGATGAACATGAATGCGGAACTGGCGCATATCGACCAGGACAATACCCGGCTGCAACTGCACCGCAATGTCGTGATCGACCGCGCGGCCAGTCCGAAGGCGCAGAACCTGACGGTCAAGACGGAAGCGCTGACGGTATTCCCGGACGAGGAAAGAATGGAAACGGACGTGCCTGTCGATATCCTGACGGGCACCTCGCGCCTCAATGGCATCGGCATGAAGGCCAATAACGCCACCGGCGTGGTGGAAGTGCAGAATGCGCTGCGCATGGTCCTCCCGCCGAAACCGCGCCCGGCCGCGGCGGCAAAATGACAGAATGAAACAAGGAAACCATACTATGAAGAACATCTTGCTGTTGACCGTATTTTCTCTGGCCATGATGGGCGTGGCGCATGCCGAGAAGGCCGATTCCGAGAAGGAAGCCGTCATCACGGCACGCAGCGGCCATGTCGATGACGTCAAGCAGATTCGCACCCTGACGGGCGACGTGGTGCTGGTCAAGGGCACCCTGACCATGAAGGCGGGCCGGGCCCTGATCACGGAAGATCCGCAAGGCTACCAGTTCATCACTTTCTGGGCCGATCCCGGCAAGCTGGCCACCTTCCGCCAGAAGCGCGATGGCGCGGGCGACCTGTGGGTGGAAGGCGAAGCGGAGCGCGTGGAATACGACAACAAGACGGAAGTGGTGAAGCTGTTTTCCAGGGCCAAGCTGACGCGCCTGGAAGGCACGAAAGTGACCGACGTGGCCAATGGCGCCTTCATCTCGTATGACAGCCGCAAGGAAGTGTTTGCGATGGAAAATTCCGACAGCGGCACCAGCACCCCGGACGGTGGCAGCGTGCGCATGGTGATCCAGCCGAAGCCCAAGGCACCGGCCACGCCCGCGCCAGGAAAGAAATAATGGACAATACTCGTTGCGGCAGCACCCTGATCGTTCGCGGGCTGCAAAAAACCTATGGCAAGCGGCAAGTCGTGCATGATGTCTCGCTGCAAGTCGAATGCGGCGAAGTGGTGGGTTTGCTGGGCCCGAACGGCGCCGGCAAGACCACCTCGTTCTACATGATCGTCGGTCTGGTGCCGTCCGATGGCGGCACCATCGATATCAGCGGCGTGGATATTTCCCGCCTGCCGATCCACCGCCGCGCGCAGATGGGCCTGTCGTATCTGCCACAGGAAGCGTCCGTCTTCCGCAAGCTGACGGTGGAAGACAATATCCGCGCCGTGCTGGAAATCCAGACCGTCGAAGGCCGTCCCCTGAAGAAGGCCGAGATCGAGGAGCGCCTGGATAAATTGCTGGCCGACTTGCAAATTGAAAAGTTGCGCGAGAACCAGGCGCTGTCCCTGTCGGGCGGCGAGCGGCGCCGTGTGGAAATCGCCCGCGCGCTGGCCACCGACCCGCGTTTCGTGCTGCTCGACGAACCGTTCGCCGGTGTCGACCCCATCGCCGTGATCGAGATCCAGCGCATCGTGCGCTTCTTGAAGGAGCGCAATATCGGCGTGCTGATCACCGACCATAATGTGCGCGAGACGCTGGGTATTTGCGACCGTGCCTACATCATCAACCAGGGCTCGGTGCTGGCGTCGGGACGCCCCGACGACATCATCGCGAACGAGTCGGTACGCCGGGTCTATCTGGGCGAACACTTCCGCATGTGAGCCAATGAAACAATCATTGCAGCTGCGCACTTCGCAGCACCTGGCACTGACGCCGCAGTTGCAGCAATCGATACGCCTGTTGCAATTGTCTACCCTGGAATTACACCAGGAACTAGAGCAACTGCTGACGGACAATCCCTTGCTCGAGCGCCTCGACGATCCGCTCGACCATTCGCTGCGCCTGCTGTCCGACGGGGCCCTGAGTTCCACGGCCGCGCCGGCCGAAGCACCGCCCCAGCCGCCAGGCCAGGATGCGCCCGCGGCGCCGGCCGAAGCAGAAACCTTTGACGGCGAAGCGGGCGACAGCCCGGCCGCCGCGGATGGTGGCGACAGCGACTGGAGCGAGGCGAGCCGGGGCAAGGCGCCCGACGACGAAGATTCGCGTCCGCAATTGGAGGCCCATCACTGCACCCTGCGCGAGCACTTGATGGAGCAGATGCGCGTGACGGTGCTCGAATTGCGCGACCGCGCGCTGGTCGAGCTGATCATCGACGCGCTCGACGACAATGGCTACCTGGAAGAGTCGCTCGACGACATCCTGGCGCGCCTGCCGGAAGAGCTGGAAATCGACGCCGACGAGATGCGTACGGCCTTGTCCCTGCTGCAAAGTTTCGATCCGCCCGGCGTGGGTGCGCGCAACGCGTCCGAATGCCTGGCGCTGCAAATCAAGCGCTTGCCGCACGTCGCCATGGTGACGCGGCGCATGGCCCTCGTCATCGTGGAAAAGCACCTGGCCTGGTTTGCCCAGCGCGATTTCAACAAGCTGAAAAAAGCCCTCGATTGCGACGAGGAAGACTTGCGTGAAGCGCAGACGGTGATTCGCCAGTGCAATCCGCATCCGGGCGCCGTGTTCGCCTCGGATGTGTCCGATTACGTGGTGCCCGATGTCGTCGTCAAGCGCGCGCGCAATGGCTGGCAAGTCACCCTGAACAACGACGTCATGCCGCGCCTGCGCGTCAATGCCATGTACGCCAACTTGCTCAAGCAGGGCAAGGGCGAGGGCGCCATGGGCGCGCAATTGCAGGAAGCCAAGTGGCTGATCAAGAATATGCGCCAGCGTTTCGACACGATCCTGCGTGTGGCGCAGGCGATAGTAGAAAGACAAAAGAACTTTTTCTCGCATGGGGCCGTTGCCATGCGCCCCCTTGTGCTCCGTGAAATAGCTGATACACTGGGTTTACACGAGAGTACTATCTCGCGGGTAACAACCCAAAAGTACATGCTGACCCCGCATGGCATGTTTGAGTTGAAATATTTCTTTGGTAGCCACGTCGCCACCGAAGCGGGGGGCGAAGCATCATCGACGGCGATACGGGCATTGATCGTGCAACTGACAGGAGCAGAAGACCCTAAAAATCCTTTATCCGACAGTAAGATTGCGGACATGCTGGGGGAACAAGGCATGGTGATTGCGCGACGTACTGTTGCCAAATACCGGGAAGCGTTGAAAATTCCGCCAGTGAGCCTGCGTAAGTGTTTGTAAGTTTTTTTCGGTTCCTCTGCGGGCCGGATAGGATGGACCGCACGAACCCGATCATCTTTAGGAGTGTGTATGAATCTCACCATCAGCGGACATCATCTCGAAGTGACACCAGCCATCCGTGAATACGTACAAACGAAGCTGGAGCGCGTGAAACGTCATTTCGATCAAGTTATCGATATCGCCGTGATTCTGACCGTGGATAACCTCAAAGAGAAAGAAAAACGTCAAAAGGCCGAAGTCAACCTGCGTCTGAGTGGCAAAACAGTCTATGTGGAAAGCCTGGCGCACGACCTGTATGCCGCAATCGATACCCTGATCGACAAGCTGGACAGGCAAGTGATGAAGTACAAAACCAAAGTGCAAGGGCACGGTAAAGAGGCGATCAAGCATCTGCCAGACAACTCCGAGGAAGACGCCGTCGTCGCCGTTTAAGGCCACCCGCTTCCAGCAGTTGTGATCAACTAAGGGCGCACATCTTGCGCCCTTTTTTGCGCCCGTACCTGTCGAACGCAATGTTCCCCGCGCAGGCGCTAAAATGTTGGCACTTTCACTTCTTTCCTGCCTGCCATGAGCGACTTCGTCCAGACCTCCATCCGCAACCGCACCGGGCACATCGTGCTCGACCGTCCGAAAGCCTTCAACTCCCTGTCGCTGGAGATGGTGCGCGCCCTGAGTGCCGTCTTGCTGGCCTGGCGCGACGATCCGCAGGTGGACGCCGTCGTGATCCGTTCCAGCAGCGAAAAAGCCCTGTGCGCCGGTGGCGATATCCGTTTCTTTTATGATGCGGGCCTGGCTACGCCGCAAGGCGGCAGTGCATTGCTGGAAGATTTCTTTACGGAAGAATACGCCTTAAATCATGTCATTCATTTCTACCCGAAACCGTATATCGCCGTGATGGATGGCGTGGTCATGGGTGGCGGCATGGGCGTGGCGCAAGCCGGGCCCGGCAATCGCTTGCGCATCGTCACGGGCCGCACGCGCATGGCCATGCCGGAAGTCAATATCGGCTTGTTCCCGGACGTGGGTGGCAGTTATTTTCTGTCCCGCCTGGCCGGCCAGCTGGGCCTGTACCTGGGCTTGACGGGCTTGACGATCAACGCGGCCGATGCCCTGTACACGGGGCTGGCCGATGTCTATCTGCCCGAGGCGCAGATGGGGGCGCTGCTGGCGCTGTTCGAATCGACGCCGGGCGAGGCCTTGCCGGTGGCCATCAAGGCGCTGGCGGCACCGTTCCAGGCCGAGGCGGGGGCTTCTCCTTTGGCCACGGCGCGCGCGGCGCTGGACCGCCATTTCGGCGCCCCTTCCGTGGCCGCCATCATGGCCTCGCTGGCGCAGGACGACAGCGCGTTCGCAGGCAAGGCGCTGGCGGCCATGCGTTTGCGTTCGCCGCTGATGATGTCGGTTACCATGGAATTGCTGCAGCGCGGTGCCCACCTGGGCGTGGCCGACTGCCTGCGCCTGGAGCGCAGCGTGGTGCGCCACAATTTCGCGCATGGCGAAGTGCTGGAAGGCGTGCGCGCGCTGGTGGTCGACAAGGACAATGCGCCACGCTGGAACCCCGCCAGCCTGGACCAGGTCGATGCAGCCATGGTGGCGCGGTTCTTTGCGCCCGTCTGGCCGGCCACGGCGCATCCGCTGCGCCACCTCAACTGATTAAGCGCGCTCGCGGTGGCGCAGCACGACTCTTTCGTTGGGGCCGAAGTATTGCGCCAGCCGTTCCGCCATGTACACGGAGCGGTGCTGGCCGCCCGTGCAACCGAGCGCCACCGTCAGGTAGCTGCGGTTGTCGGATTTGAATGATGGCAACCATTTCTCGATGAAGGCGCGGATGTCGGCCAGCAGTTCCAGCGCGCTCGGTTGCGCGTCGAGGAAGGCGATCACGGGCGCATCGCGTCCGTCGAGCGGACGCAGCGCGAGGTCGTAATAGGGATTCGGCAAGGCCCGCACATCGAAGACGAAATCGGCGTCCAGCGGCACGCCCAGCTTGAAGGCGAACGATTCGAAGAACAGGGTCAGCGGCGCGCGTTCGGAGGCGACGATATCCTTGATCCAGGCGCGCAATTTATTGGCGCTCAGTTCCGAGGTATCGATCACATGGCCCAGCTGTTCGATGGTCGACAGGCGCTCGCGTTCTTCCGAGATGCATTCGATCAGGGTACGGCGGCTGGCGGGGTTCTGGTTCGGACGCAATTCGTGCGACAGCGGATGGCTGCGCCGCGTTTCCGAGAAGCGCGCCACCAGCGAATGCGTGGTGGCCGTGAGGAACATCACCTTGACGTCGTGCCCCTGGTCGCGCAGCAGGGCCACATTGTGCGGCAGGCTGGCCAGCGACTCGGCGCTGCGCGCATCGACGGCGACGGCCAGTTGCGGTGTGCCTTCGTCGAGCAAGGTTTGCACCAGGCTGGGCAGCAAGGCCGGTGGCAGGTTGTCGACACAATAGTAGCCGGTATCTTCCAGCACATTGAGCGCGACGGATTTACCGGAGCCGGATATTCCGGTGATAAGGACGATATGCATACGCCGATCATACAATAAAGATCGGCACTGCGCTCCCAAAGCAATGATCTTTACAGATTATTGCAATTTAGACTGTACTAACGGTTCGCCCATGCATGGGTGAACTCCTTGCAACGCTAGTCGCCACTCATTGCCAACCTCTGCCGTTCCATGAACTCCTGCAAGGTATCGATGCCGCGCAGCTGCAGAATCGTATTGCGCACGGCCGCTTCCAGCAGCACGGCGATGTTGCGGCCGGCGGCGACGGGGATGACGACCTTGCGCACTGGCAAGCCGAGCACGTCTTCCGTGGGGAACAGGAAGGGCAGGCGTTCGACTTCCTCTTCCAGCGCGTTGCGGCGCACCAGGTGCACGATCAGTTTCAAGCGCATCTTGCGGCGCACGGCCGTTTCTCCAAAGATGGCCTTGATGTCGAGCAAGCCCAGGCCCCGCACTTCCAGCAGGTTTTGCAGCAGGGGTGGGCAGCGGCCTTCGATCATGTTGGGCGCGATGCGCGAGAATTCCACGGCGTCATCGGCCACCAGGCCGTGGCTGCGCGAAATCAGTTCCAGGCCCAGCTCACTCTTGCCCAGGCCCGAATCGCCCGTGATCAGCACGCCCACGCCCAGCACGTCCATGAACACGCCATGCATGATGATGCGCTGCGCCAGCTTTTTGGACAGGTAGACGCGCAGGAAGTCGATCACTTGCGCGGCCGGCAGCGGGGTCGAGAACAGGGGAATGTTTTGCTCGTCGCAGATGGCGAGGATGTCGGGCGGCGTTTCCAGCCCTTGCGCGATGATCAGCGCGGGTGGGCCGCCGGCGATCAGTTCACCGATCACATGCGTGCGCGTGTTGACCTTCAGGCGCTGATAATAATTGATTTCCTGGTGGCCGAAGACCTGGATGCGGCCCGGATGGATCAGGTTCAAGTGGCCCACCTGGTCGGCGGCCGACGAGACATCGCCCGAGATCAGGCGCTCGCCGCCGGGGAAACCGGCGAACCAGCCCAGTTGCAGACTTTCACGATTATCGTCGTACAGGCGTTGTATCGTCAGCGGCGTTTGCAACATGGCAGTCTTCTTCAGGAGTGGAGGAATACCTGAAGTTTAACCCGTCGCTTGCAGACTGGGTTGCCAATTGACGATGCGCGAATGCACGGATTTCGGTTCCGGATCCGTGGCCAGCGCCGTGCGGAAGGCATCGTCGGAAAACATTTCGGCGATTTCCGACAAAATTTCCAGATGTTGCTGGGTGACATGATCGGGAATCAGCAGGAAAAACAGCAGATTGACGGGCTTGCCATCGGGCGACTCGAAGGGAATCGGCTCGGCCAGGCGCACGAAGGCGCCCAGCGGGGCTTTCAGGGTCTTGCTGCCTTTGACCCTGCCATGCGGCACGGCCACGCCATGGCCCAGGCCTGTCGAGCCCAGGCGTTCGCGGGCAAAAAGATTGTCCGAAACGGTAGAGCGGGCGATGCCGTAATTGTTTTCGAAGATCAGGCCGGCTTGCTCGAAGGCGCGCTTTTTACTGGACACTTCCAGGTCCAGCAGGACGTTTTCGAGAGATAGTATTTTGCTAAGATTAGTCATGACACTCAATGAAATGGTGCAATGCGCAGAGGGCTTGCGAGCCGAATTATAGGCCTGTTTCTGCGGCCTGTAACGCCAATTCTCAACAGTATACGCGCGCTGCGGGCACAGTGCGCGCTACAGCCCATGTCGCCATCATTTTAGCAAAAAAATAACATCGGGGTGTATCGGCTATTTCTTGATTAAAAACACACGGCGAACAGATTTTTCCGCCGCCGAATGCCGATTTTCCGATTTTTCAGCGTCTTTGACATGCTCTGCGGCACTACTGCAACGTTGTTTTAAAACACAGCCAACATTCCTGTTGGCATGGTTTTGTGCTGTTGCCTGGTATTACTGGCGCGCATTGCGCAGATTGCCCGGCATCGTGCCCGTGCTGAAGTTGCTGCGCCACGGATTGATATCGAGCCCGCCGCGGCGTGTATAGCGCGCATACACGGACAGTTTTTGCGGCTTGCACTGGCGCAAGATATCGACAAAGATGCGCTCCACGCATTGCTCATGGAATTCATTGTGTTCGCGGAAACCGATCAGGTAGCGCAGCAGGCTTTCCTGGTCGATCTGTGGTCCTGCATACGCGATCTGCACGCTGCCCCAGTCCGGCTGGCCTGTCACCAGGCAATTCGATTTGAGCAAGTGCGAGACGAGTTTTTCTTCCACCGGCGCATCATCGAACGCCGCCTTCAGCAGCAGCGGCGAGGGCGTGTATTGCGTGATTTCCAGGTCCAGGCGGTCGAGCAGCACGCCGTCGAACTCGCCCATTTTGAGCTTGCCGAAATCTTCCTGCAAGGTCAGTTCCACTTGCACGGGCGCGCCAAAGCCGTTCGACAAATCCTGCTTGAGCAAGGTCAGCAACGCTTCCGGGCTATCCAGCTTGGTCTGGTTGAACGAGTTCAGGTACAGCTTGAACGATTTCGACTCGATGATGTTGGGCGAATCGGCCGGCGCGCTGACCTTGGCAATGGCCACCTGCGGCTTGCCGCGCTGGTTCAGCCACGACAGTTCATACGCATTCCAGATATCGAGGCCGAAGAACGGCAGTGTGCCGTGCAATTCCAGTTCGTCGCGCTTGCCCTGGCGCGGAATCGGAAACAGCAATTCCGGCGCGTAATCGCTGCGGTAGGCGGAGCTTTTGCCCAGGGGAGACAGTTCGGCGAGGTCGTTGGTGGTGGTCATGGTCGTGTGGCGTAGTTCGGTCAAGGACGCATGGTAGCCTATTTCAACCCAACGGCGACGACTGGGGTCGTACCCTGCAGGGTACGATCCCAGTATTTGCAGTTGGGCTTATTGCCCGAGGAACAGCTTATACACAGGATTGCTGCTTTCATCCCAGTAACGATAGCCGAGGGTATCGAGGAAGCGGGCGAATTCTCCCATTTCATCGGGCGGCACTTGCAGGCCCACCAGGATGCGGCCCACGTCGCCGCCCTGGCTGCGGTAATGACACAGGGAAATATTCCAGTTCGGCGCCATGCTGTCGAGGAAGCGCATCAGCGCACCGGGGCGCTCGGGGAATTCAAAGCGGTACAGCAGCTCATCCTGCGCCAGGCGGCTCTTGCCGCCCACCAGGTGGCGGATGTGCGACTTGGCCAGCTCGTCGTGGGTCAAGTCCAGCGTCTTGAATTCATGCTCCTCGAATTTCTTCGCCATCGCCCCGGATTCATGCCGGTCGGCAATCTGGATGCCGACGAACACGTGCGCGGCTTTTTCATCGCTGATGCGGTAGTTAAATTCCGTCACGTTGCGCGCGCCGATGAGCGAGCAGAAGCGTTTGAAGCTGCCCCGCTGTTCGCGCATGGTGACGGCAAACACGGCTTCGCGGAACTCGCCCAGCTCGGCACGCTCGGCGACGAAGCGCAAGCGGTCGAAATTCATGTTGGCGCCGCAGGCGATGGTGACCAGCGTCTGGTTGACGATGGGGTGTTTGCTCAGGCTGGCCCGCTCCACGTAGGCCTTGGCGCCGGCGATGGCCAGTGCGCCGGCCGGTTCCAGAATGGAGCGCGTATCCGTAAATACATCCTTGATGGCGGCGCAGATGGCGTCCGTGTCGACGATGATGATGTCATCGACATATTGCTGCGCCAAACGGAAGGTTTCCTCGCCCACCAGGCGCACGGCCGTGCCGTCCGAAAACAGGCCCACGTCGGGCAGGGTGACGCGTTCGCCCGCTTTCAGCGAGCGCGCCATGGCGTCCGAATCGACCGTTTGCACGCCGATGATCTTGATGTCGGGGCGAATCTGTTTCACGTACGCAGCCACGCCGGCGATCAGGCCGCCGCCGCCGATGGCCACGAAGATGGCGTGGATGGGGCCGGAATGCTGGCGCAGGATTTCCATGCCGATCGTGCCCTGGCCGGCGATCACGTCCGGATCGTCGAACGGGTGCACGAAGGTCAGCTTCTGTTCTTTTTCCAGGGTCAGTGCGTGGTTGTAGGCGTCCGTGTAGGACTCGCCGTGCAGCACGATTTCCACATGCACGCCACCGCGCGCCTTCACGGCGTCAATCTTGACGGGGGGCGTGGTGGTGGGCATGACGATGACGGCGCGGCAGCCCATGCGTGCGGCCGACAGGGCCACGCCCTGGGCGTGGTTGCCGGCCGAAGCGCAAATGACGCCGCGCTTGCGTTCCGCATCGCTGAGCTGGGCCATCTTGTTGTAGGCGCCGCGAATCTTGAAGCTAAACACGCTTTGCATGTCTTCGCGCTTGAAGTAAATCTGGTTGTTCAGGCGCTGCGACAGGGCAGGGGCCAGTTCCAGCGGCGTTTCGGTGGCGACGTCATAGACGCGGGCGGTCAGGATTTTCTTGAGGTAGTCGATGTTCATAGTCTGCTAGCAAGTGATTCTGGGCCAGAAAGGTACTGGAGCGTGTCGGTCGATAGCGGCGGCGCGGCGGCGGATAGCCTGGCGACAATAATGCTCTGTGGAACTGCGGGCGGGTATGCCTTTGCCGGCTGGCGCGATGTGTGCGGCGCGCAGGCTGCTCTTCATTATAATGGAGAGCCTTACTGCATCGCGAAGTGTTCCATGATCGAATCCGCAATCGCCTGGCTGCTGCAGCTGATCGCAGCACCGGAAGTCGGGCTGACCTCGGTCTTTCTGATCAGCTTTATTTCCGCCACCTTGCTGCCGCTCGGCTCGGAGCCGGCCGTGTTTGCCGTCATCAAGGCCAATCCTGCACTGTTCTGGGCCGCCATCGGCGTCGCCACCCTGGGCAATACCCTGGGCGGCATGGTCGACTACTGGATGGGCTACCGGGCCAAGCAGGCGTTCGCCAAGGAGCGCGACACGCGCTGGTTCCGCTGGCTGGCTCGCTATGGCGCCAAGACCATGTTGCTGGCCTGGCTGCCCCTCGTGGGCGACCCCCTGTGCACCTTGGCGGGCTGGCTCAAGCTGCCGTTCTGGCCCAGCGTGGCCTACATGGCCATCGGCAAGTGCGCGCGCTACCTGAGCATGACGGCTTTGCTGCTGTACGTGCCCGATGGCGTGTGGCACCGGATCGGACAAATGCTGGCGTAAACGGCAGGCAAACGGGCGTAATGCAACGCCTGTTTGCCCTATTTTTGGGCAGTTCGATAGTTTGCAGTAGAGTCCGATTCTTGGCATTTTTGCGTCAAAAAATCATGGGAACTGGTTTTTTATTCATGTAAAAGTAGGCTTTTCCGTATTTGCTATGGTAGCGGATGAGGTGCTTAAACCTTAGGCGGCCTAAGGCTGTTCCGGCATGGTGCGGCGCAATAAGATAAAATGGTCCTTTAGGGTCCAGTCCACATCGTCACCACACTCCATGAACGCTCCCGCACAACTCCAAGCTTTACTGGCAGAAACGCCGAATGCTCCCGCAGCAAGCCGCCTGCGCGAAATCCCGTATAACTACACGTCGTTTTCCGATCGCGAGATCGTCATACGCCTGTTGGGGGAGGACTCCTGGCGCCTGCTCGACGAGCTGCGCGGCGCCCGTCAGACGGGCCGTTCGGCCCGCATGCTGTACGAGGTGCTGGGCGACATCTGGGTGGTGCGCCGCAACCCCTACCTGCAGGATGACTTGCTGGACAACCCGAAGCGCCGCCAGGGCTTGATCGATGCCTTGCATCACCGCCTGGCCGAAGTCGACAAGCGCCGCCTGGGCATCGATGCGGCCGGCGGCGACGTCGCGGCCAGTGGCGAAGCGCCGGAAGTGGCCAAGGCGCGCAGCGCCAACGTGGAACTGTTGCTGAAAGCGGCCAGCAAGGCCGTGGCCGACTTCGGCGACGAATTCCGCAAGACCTATGACTTGCGCAAACGCACGGTCAAGGTGCTGGGCCGCTACACGGAAAAACACAATGTGCGCTTCGACGGCATGACGCGCGTGTCGCACGTGACGGATGCCACCGACTGGCGCGTCGAATACCCGTTCGTTGTGCTCACGCCCGACACGGAAGAGGAAATGGCCGGCTTGGTGAAGGGCTGTATCGAGCTGGGGCTGACCATCATCCCGCGCGGCGGCGGCACCGGCTACACGGGCGGCGCGATTCCATTGACGCCGATGTCGGCCGTCATCAATACGGAAAAACTCATCACCCTGGGTGCCGTGGAAATGACGGTCTTGCCGGGATTGAGCCACGAATACGCGACGATCCATTCGGGCGCGGGCGTGATCACGAATAAAGTGTCGGAAGCGGCGGAAAAGGCTGGTTTCGTGTTTGCCGTCGACCCGACCTCGGCCCACGCTTCTTGCATCGGCGGCAATGTCGCCATGAATGCGGGCGGCAAGAAGGCCGTGCTGTGGGGCACGGCGCTGGACAACCTGGCGTCGTGGCGCATGGTCGACCCGAACGGCGACTGGCTCGATGTCACGCGCCTGGACCATAACCTGGGCAAGATCCACGATATCGCACTGGCACGTTTCCAGCTGGAATGGCGTCACCCAAGCACGCGCGACGCGACGAAACCGAACGCGCCGTTCAAGACGGAAATCCTGGAAATTCCTGGCCGCAAGTTCCGTAAAGAGGGCCTGGGCAAGGACGTGACGGACAAATTCCTCGCCGGCTTGCCGGGCATCCAGAAAGAAGGCTGCGACGGCCTCATTACGTCGGCGCGCTGGATCTTGCACAAGATGCCGAAATTCGCCCGCACCGTCTGCCTGGAATTCTTTGGCCAGGCGCGCGATGCGATCCCGTCGATCGTGGAAATCAAGGATTACCTCGATGGCTTGCCGGTCAAGGGCGAGCAATACACGAGCATCCGCCTGGCGGGCCTGGAACACCTGGACGAACGCTACCTGCGTGCCGTCGGCTACGCCACCAAGTCGAAGCGGGGCGTGCTGCCGAAGATGGCCCTGTTTGGCGACATCGTCGGCGACGATGAAAATGCCGTCGCGCAAGCGGCGTCGGAAGTGGTGCGCATCGCCAACACCCGCGTGGGCGAAGGCTTTGTGGCCGTCAGCCCGGAAGCGCGCAAAAAGTTCTGGCTCGACCGCGCCCGCACGGCAGCGATCGCCAAGCACACCAACGCGTTCAAGATCAATGAAGACGTGGTGATTCCGCTCAATCGCATGGGCGAATACACGGATGGCATCGAGCGTATCAATATCGAGCTGTCGATCAAGAACAAGCTGCAACTGGCCGATGCCCTGAGTGAATTCTTTGCCAAGGGTAACTTGCCAATTGGCAAGAGCGACGACGCCTCGGACGACCGGGTCGATGACGCGGAAATGCTGGGCGACCGTGCCGAGCAGGCGCAGCAGTTGCTGGCGCAAGTCACGGCACGCTGGACCTGTCTGCTGGCCCAGCTGGACCGTCCGCTGACCGACGTGAAGGGCGAACTGGCCGAACTGGGCATGGAGCGTTTGCTGCCCGTCTTCGATGCACGCCTGGAAACACAGCCGGACGCCACCCTGTTCGACGTGGTGCAGGACCGCACCGTGCGCATCACCTGGAAGCAAGAAATCCGCGCCCAGCTGCGCCAGATCTTCAATGGCGCCGCTTTTAAACTGATACTCGACGAAGCGACGGCGATTCATGCGCGCATCCTGCGTTCGCGCGTATTTGTCGCGCTGCACATGCATGCGGGCGACGGCAACGTGCACACGAACTTGCCCGTCAACTCGGACAATTACGACATGCTGCAAGATGCCCACGCCGCCGTGGGCCGCATCATGATCCTGGCCCGCTCGCTCAATGGCGTCATTTCGGGCGAACACGGTATCGGCATCACCAAGCTGGAATTTTTGACGGAAGAAGAAATCGGCGAGTTCCGCAGCTACAAGCAGCGCATCGATCCGGAAGGCCGTTTCAACAAAGGCAAATTGCTGAACTTGCCGGGTATGGGCGCCGACTTGCGCAATGCCTACACGCCATCGTTCGGCCTGATGGGCCATGAGTCGCTGATCATGCAGCAAAGCGACATCGGCGCCATTGCCGACAGCGTCAAGGATTGCTTGCGCTGCGGTAAGTGCAAACCCGTCTGCGCGACCCATGTGCCGCGCGCCAATTTGCTGTACTCGCCGCGCGACAAGATCCTGGCGACGTCCTCGCTGATCGAAGCCTTCCTGTATGAAGAGCAGACGCGGCGCGGTATTTCCATCAAGCATTGGGAAGAGTTCGAAGACGTGGCCGACCACTGCACGGTGTGCCATAAATGCGTCACGCCCTGTCCCGTCAACATCGACTTCGGCGACGTGTCGATGAACATGCGTAACTTGCTGCGCAAGATGGACAAGAAAAGCTTCAATCCGGGCACCAAGGCGACGATGCTGTTCCTCAACGCCACCGATCCCGTGACCATCAATGCCACGCGCAAGGTCATGATCGACTGGGGCTACAAGGCACAGCGCCTGGGCCACGATCTGCTGAAGAAATTTGCCAAGAAGCAGACCAAGGCGCCGCCGCCATCGACGGGCAAGCCGCCTGTCAAGGCGCAGGTGATTCACTTCATCAACAAAAAAATGCCGGGCAACTTGCCGAAGAAAACGGCGCGCGCGCTGCTCGACATTGAGGACGATAAAGTCATCCCGATCATCCGCAATCCGAAGACGACCACGGCCGATACGGAAGCCGTGTTCTACTTCCCCGGTTGCGGTTCGGAGCGATTGTTCTCGCAAGTGGGCCTGGCGACGCAAGCGATGCTGTGGGAAGTGGGCGTGCAGACGGTCTTGCCGCCGGGCTACCTGTGCTGCGGTTATCCGCAGCGGGGCGCTGGCGAGTTCGACAAGGCCGAGAAGATGATGACGGACAACCGCGTCCTGTTCCACCGCATGGCCAACACGCTCAACTACCTGGACATCAAGACGGTGCTGGTGTCGTGCGGCACCTGCTATGACCAGCTGGCAACGTACCAGTTTGAAAAGATTTTCCCCGGCTGCCGCATCATGGATATCCATGAGTACTTGCTGGAGAAAAACGTCAAGCTGGAGGGCGTCAACGGCACGCGTTATATGTACCACGAGCCATGCCACAATCCGATGAAGTTGCAGGAATCGGGCAAGACCATCAATTCCCTGATCAGCACGGTGGACAACGTGAAGATCGAGAAAAATGACCGTTGCTGTGGCGAATCGGGTTCGCTGGCCGTCACGCGCCCCGACATTTCCACGCAAGTGCGTTTCCGCAAGGAAGAAGAGATGGTCAAGGGCGCCGACAAGCTGCGCGGCGACGGGTTCACGGGCGACGTGAAAATCCTCACCAGCTGCCCGTCGTGCCTGCAAGGCTTGTCGCGCTACAATGACGATTCGGGCACGACGGCCGACTACATCGTCGTCGAGATCGCCAAACACTTGCTGGGAGAGAACTGGATGCCGGATTACGTGAAACGCGCCAATGACGGCGGCATCGAACGGGTGCTGGTGTAATGTCCACGGGTTGCGATCTGTGTCAGTTACTGGACGGCTACGCTAACAAGCAGGGTCTGGAAACCTTGCTGTGGCGCAGCGAGCGCTTGTGCGTGGTGGCCGTCGATGATCCAAGTTACCCCGGCTTTTGCCGCGTGATCTGGAACAAGCACGTGAAGGAAATGACGGATTTGACGCCCGGTGAGCGCAATTACGTCATGGAAGTCGTGTGGCAAGTCGAGCTGGCCGTGCGTGAAGTCATGCAGCCGGAAAAGGTGAATGTGGCCAGTTTCGGCAACATGACGCCGCATGTGCACTGGCACGTGATACCCCGCTACCGCGACGATGCGCATTTCCCGAATCCCAGCTGGGCGGTGTTCCAGCGCGAGACGGCGCCGGAAGTACTGGCCGCGCGCCGCGCCCTGTTGCCGGCCTTGCGCGACGCCATCATTCAACGTTTATCCGCATAAAGTATCGTCATGACTGAAAAAACAGCAACACCCCAACCGACCGGCTTGACCGTACACAACCAATCGCGCGTGCTCGATGTGGCCTTCGACGATGGCAGCACATTTACGTTGCCGTTCGAATACCTGCGCGTGTATTCGCCGTCGGCCGAAGTGCAGGGCCATGGCAAGGGCCAGGAAACCTTGCAATTAGGCAAGCGCCTGGTGGGCATCACGGGCCTGGAGCCTGTCGGCAACTACGCCGTGCAACCCACCTTCAGCGATGGCCACAATTCCGGCCTGTACACCTGGGCTTATCTGTACAAGCTGGGCGCGCAGCAAGCGACATTGTGGCAAGCCTACCTGGACCAGCTGGCGGCGGCCGGCTACCCCGGCGACAGCGGCCGCGACGCCAAGGCGGACATGACGGTCAAGCAATCTTCCGGTCACGTGCATGGACCCAGTTGCGGGCATAAACACTAAAGTGAAAAAATAATGCGGTAATCTTGTCGGATTGCCGCATATCCATTCGTCGTATGAATGCCCGCGCTTGCGGGCATTTTTCTTTTGGAGAAGAAACTATGGAATACCTGATCCTGATCTACGCCGATGAATCCCGCTATGAAACGATGCCGGAAGGACAGATGGCCAGCCTGATGGCCGACTTTGCCAGTTATACGCAGGCACTGGAGGCTGCTGGCGTACTGCGCGGCGGCGCCGAACTGGCGCCCGTGAGCAGCGCCACCAGCGTGCGCGTACAAAATGGCAAGCAGATCATCACGGATGGGCCGTTCGCGGAAACCAAGGAGCAGCTGGGCGGCTACTATTTGCTGGACTGCGCCCACCTGGACGAGGCGCTGGCCTGGGCCGGGCGTTGCCCGGCAGCCTCGCTGGGCACCATCGAAGTGCGGCCTGTCACGGCATAGCCATGGCCGGCGACGCCCTGTCGGCCGTCGAGCACGTCTTTCGCCAGGAACGGGGCAGGGTGCTGGCCGGCCTGATGCGGCGCTTTGGCGACCTGGGCCTGGCGGAAGATGTGTTACAGGAAGCGTGCCGCAAGGCACTGGAACTGTGGCCGCGCACGGGCATCCCCGATCATCCCGCCGCCTGGCTCAGTGCCGTGGCGCGCAACGCGGGCCTCGATTACGTGCGCCGCGCGGGCAAGAGCATCACCGATGCCGAGGCCGTGCTGTCCTGTTTGCCTGCTTCCGTGATGGAAGAAACGCACGCCATCGAGGACGACCGTTTGCGCCTGCTGTTCATCTGTTGCCATCCCGCGCTGGCACCTGAAGCGCAGGTGGCGCTGGCCCTGCGTACCCTGTGTGGGCTGTCCACGGCCGAGATCGCGCGCGCCTTCGGCGTGGCGGAAGCGGCCCTGTCGCAGCGTCTATTGCGCGCCAAACGCAAGATCGCCGAAGCGCGCATCCCTTTCGCGTTGCCGCCAGCGCAAGACTGGCCACTACGGCTGGCGCAAGTGTTGCACGTGATTTACCTCGTGTTCAGCGAAGGCTATTGCGCCAGCGGCGGTGATAGCCTGCTGCGCGCCGACCTGTGCGCGGAAGCGCTGCGGCTGGGACGGCTGCTCGACAGCCTGCAGCCGGGCCAGCCGGAAGTGCAGGGTTTACTGGCCCTGATGCTGCTGCAGGCGTCGCGCGGCCCGGCCCGCCTGTCGCCAGGCGGTGAGCTGCTGACCCTGGAAGAGCAGGACCGGCGCCTGTGGCAGAGTGACTTGATTGCCGAGGGACTGGCCGTGCTGGCGCTGGCCCTGCCGGCGCGCGCACCGGGCCCATACCAGCTGCAGGCGGCCATTGCCGCCCTGCACGCCAAAGCTCCCACAGCCAGCCAGACGGACTGGCGCCAGATCCACGTCCTGTATGGCGCCTTGCTGCGGCACAAGCCGGAACCCTTGATTTTGCTCAATGCGGTGATTGCCTGTGCCATGGCGCATGGTGCCGAACACGGCCTGGCGTGGCTGGATCGCCTGGAAGCCATGCCCAGCCTTGCCAGCTCGCATTATCTGCATGCGGCCCGGGCCGACTTGCTGCGCCGCCAGGGTGACTGCTCAGGCGCGCTGGCGGCGTATGCACAGGCGGCAATGCTTGCTTCAAATGCAGTGGAAAGGCAATACCTTCTCCGGCGTCAGGGGGAAATGCGCCTGCCGCTTGTATAATGCGTGCAAGTTCAAACAGACTGCCTACCATGACCAATACGACCCATTTCGGATACAAAACAGTTGCAGAAGACGACAAAGTGCGCGAAGTCGCCAAGGTGTTCCATTCCGTCGCTGCCAAATACGACGTGATGAACGACTTGATGTCGGGCGGGCTGCACCGTCTGTGGAAGACGTTCACCATTGCCAACGCGGGCGTGCGCCCCGGCTTCAAGGTGCTCGACATCGCCGGCGGCACGGGCGACCTGTCGAAGGCGTTTGCCAAGCAGGCGGGCCCGACGGGCGAAGTCTGGTTGACCGATATCAATGAATCGATGTTGCGCGTGGGCCGCGACCGCCTCTTGAATCGCGGCTTGCTCACCCCCACCTTGTTGTGTGACGCGGAAAAACTGCCGTTCCCTGATAACTATTTTGACCGTGTCAGCGTGGCCTTTGGCCTGCGCAACATGACGCACAAGGATGTGGCGCTGGCCGAAATGCGCCGCGTGCTGAAGCCGGGCGGCAAGCTGCTGGTGCTGGAGTTTTCCAAGGTGGCCGCGCCGCTGCAAAAGCCGTATGACCTGTATTCGTTCTCGGTCTTGCCGTGGTTCGGACAGAAAATCGCCGGCGACGCGGAAAGCTATCGCTACCTGGCCGAATCGATCCGCATGCACCCGGACCAGGAAACGCTGAAGACCATGATGGAAACGGCGGGCCTGGAGCGCGTGCAGTACTACAATTTGACGGCAGGCATTGCCGCTTTGCATACCGGTATCAAGATGTAATGCATCAATGTTGGTGATTTTAGGAGATGGAATGAAATTGAAGAAATTTATGGTCGGCATGATGCTGGCCGCGACCACGGTATCCATGCTGGGCGAGGCGCTGGCCCGTCCGATGGGCGGTGGCCGTTCGTTTGGCCGCCAGTCGCAAAACGTGGGCCGCCAGGCGCCCGCACCGGCGCCGACCCCGGCACCGGCTGCCACGCCACGCCAGGCGCAACCTGCGCCAGCCCCGGCACCGGCACCTGCCGCCAAGGCACCGAGCCGCTGGAAGGGTTTGTTGGGCGGCGCACTGCTGGGCCTGGGCCTAGGCGCGCTGCTGTCGCATTTCGGCCTGGGCGGCGCCCTGGCCAGCATGATCAGTACCCTGCTGATGGTGGCTTTGCTGGCCGGCGTGGCTTACTTCATCTACCGCATGGTGCGCGGCAAGCGCGACAGCAATGCCAACTCGGGCAATGCGCCGTTCGCCGGCTTCGGCAACCAGCCTGCACCGGCCGGCAACGTGCCCGACATCGGTTCGGGCATTCCACCGCTGCCGCCGCTTCAACCTGTCTCGTCTGGCGTAGGCCTGGACAAGCCGGCACCGGCTGCCGCGCCATGGGGCGTGCCTGCCGACTTCGACAAGGAAGCCTTCCTGCGCCACGCGAAAAGCAATTTCATTCGCCTGCAAGCGGCCTGGGACAAGGCGGACGTCAACGATATCCGTGAATTCACGTCGCCGGAAGTGTATGCGGAACTGCGCATGCAAATCCAGGAACGGGGCGCGCAGCCAGACTTTACCGATGTCGTCACCATTGATGCCGAATTGCTGGGCATCGAGACGAGCGTCAACGACTACCTGGCCAGCGTGAAGTTTACGGGCCTGATCCGTTCGGCGCCGGGCGCGGCAGCGGAACCGTTCGCGGAAGTGTGGAATATGTCGAAACCCGTCAGCGGCAACAGCGGCTGGGTCTTGGCAGGCATTCAGCAATTGAATTAATTGTCAAGACTTGCTGAATAATGGCTTAAGTTCATGCGCAATGCATGATGCTTGACAGATATTTCCTGCCGAACTGGTAAGATCGAAACCGCCCACGTTGTTTTACGGGCGGTTTTTTCTTTTTAGGGGCGCGCGCGGCGCGCAGTATATAGATGGCACCATTTTCCGATCTCTCCCTGATGACGCCCGTCATCGCGACCATCAACCATTTGCTGGCGCAAGAGCCGTGGGCGCGCCAGCAGTTGGCCGTGCACGCCGGCAAGCTGGCCTGCATCGACACGGGCGCCGTAGCCTTGCGCCTGCGTGTCGACAGCGCCGGCATGCTGGCAGCGGCGCCGGCCGATATGCCGGCCAATGTCACCATCCGCGTCAAATTGTCCGACGTGCCGCTGATCCTGCAAAACCGCGAGCGGGCGTTTTCGTATGTAAAAATCGAAGGCGATGCCGAGTTTGCCAATGCGATTTCGCAATTGAGCAAGGGTTTGCGCTGGGAAGCCGAGCACGACCTGGAAAAAGTACTCGGTCCCATGCTGGCTATGCGCCTTGTTTCCGGTGCGAAAGATGCCGCCGCCTTTGTGCGCACGGGCCAGCAAAAGCTGGCGGAAAACGTGGCTGAATATTTTCTCGACGAACAGCCCATGCTGATCCGTCCTGCTACCCTGCAAGAGTATTCCGCTGGCGTGACGCGCGTGCGCGATGATGTCGAACGCCTGGCCAAGCGCCTTGCCCGGCTGGAAAAGGCGGCCGCCGCCCTCCAGCCGCAGTCCTCCTCACCGGATTTGTCTACATGATATTGAAATTTCTGCGCCTGTTTAAAATCATCCGTGTTTCCATTAAGTACGGTCTGGATGAGATAGCGATTTCTGGTCTGCAAGTTCCCCGCACCGCCAAATTGATCGACACCCTGATTTTCTGGCGCGACCTGTCGTCGCCACGGGGCCTGCGCCTGCGCCTGGCGCTGGAAGAGCTGGGCCCCATTTTCGTGAAATTCGGGCAAGTGCTGTCGACCCGGCGCGATCTGATGCCGCTCGACATCGCCGAAGAACTGGCGCGCCTGCAAGACCGCGTGCCGCCGTTCGATTCCGACCTGGCCATCGCGCAGATCGTCAAGTCGCTGGGCGCGCACCCGGATCAATTGTTTGCCAGCTTCGAGCGCGAGCCGGTGGCGTCCGCCTCTATTGCCCAAGTGCACTTCGCCACCCTGAAAGATGGCCGCGAAGTGGCCGTGAAGGTCTTGCGTCCAGGCATGAAAAAGCTGATCGACGAAGACGTGGCCCTGATGCATATCGCGGCCGACTGGACCAGCCGCCTGTGGGCCGACAGCAAGCGCCTGAAACCCAAGGAAGTGGTGGGCGAGTTCGACAAATACCTGCACGACGAGCTGGACCTGATGCGCGAGGCGGCCAACGCCAGCCAGCTGCGCCGTAACTTCGCCAATTCGGACTTGCTGCTGGTGCCGGAAATGCACTGGGATTATTGCTCCAGCAGCGTCATCGTCATGGAACGCATGGTGGGCATTCCCGTGTCGCAGATCGACCGTCTGGTGGCGGCCGGCGTGGATTTGCGCAAGCTCTCCAGCGATGGCGTGGAGATTTTCTTCACACAAGTGTTCCGCGACGGCTTTTTCCATGCGGATATGCATCCGGGGAATATTCTCGTGTCGATCGCGCCCGAATCGTTCGGCCGCTACATCGCGCTGGACTTCGGCATCGTGGGCACGTTGAACGATTACGACAAGGATTATCTGTCGCAAAACTTCCTCGCCTTCTTCCGCCGCGACTACAAGCGCGTGGCCGAGGCGCACATCGAATCGGGCTGGGCGCCAAAAGACACGCGTGTCGATGAACTGGAAGCGGCCGTGCGCGCCTGCTGCGAACCGATCTTCGACCGTCCGCTGAAAGATATTTCTTTTGGGCAAGTATTGCTGCGGCTGTTCCAGACCTCGCGCCGCTTCAATGTGGAAGTGCAGCCGCAGTTGGTGCTGTTGCAAAAGACCCTGCTCAATATCGAGGGCCTGGGCCGCCAGCTGGATCCGGAACTGGATCTGTGGCAAACGGCCAAGCCGTATCTGGAAAAATGGATGAGCAACCAGGTGGGGCCGCAAGGCTTCATGGAACGCCTGCGCGCCGAGGCGCCCCGCTATGCGCACATCTTCCCGCAATTGCCGCGTTTGCTGCACCAGGCCTTGACGGTGCATGGCGAGCCGCGCGAAAACGATGTGGAATTGATGAAAACCTTGCTGGCGGAACAACGCCAGACGAACCGCTTGCTGAGTTTTATCGTGTACTTCGTGGGCGCTTTCGCGCTCGGCGCGCTGGGCTTGCAAGTGTTCATGCGCTGGCATCAACTGCCGTTTTAACTGGATCAGGACGTAAGTGATGGCTAACTTCCAAACCCGCGATCCGCTCTCGCCGGCCTTCTGGGACGAGCGTTTCGAGAAGCAATTTACGCCTTGGGACCAGGGCGGCGTGCCTGCGCGTTTGCGCCGCTTCGTTGCCGACAGTCCGGCGCCGCTGCGCTGCCTGATTCCCGGCTGCGGCTCGGCCTATGAACTGGTCTTCATGCTCGATCACGGCTGGGATGCCATGGCCATCGACTTTTCGCCGGCCGCCGTGGCCGCCGCGCGCGCCGTCGTCGGTGCGCGGGCAGGGCAGGTGGTGGAAGCCGATTTCTTCGCCTGGCAGCCAGCAGCGCCGCTGGACCTGATCTATGAACGGGCCTTCCTGTGCGCCATGCCGCGCGCCATGTGGCCGCAAGTGGCGGCCCGCTGGGCGCAACTGCTGGCGCCGGGCGCCATGCTGGCCGGCTACTTTTTCTTTGACGACAATGCCAAGGGACCGCCGTTCGGCATGTCGCGTGAGCAATTGCAGGCCTTGCTGGCGCCGCATTTCGACTGCCTGGCCGATGAGGCCGTGGACGATTCCATCGCCGTCTTCGCCGGCAAGGAACGCTGGATGAGCTGGCGCCGCCGGGCGGACTGAGGCTAGCGGCTGAGCGAGCGGGCATTTTCCGCTGGGAATGGCGGAAAAGCTTTATAATTCAGGGTTTTTGATGATTTTCTCGGAGTAGAGATGCCGATTTATGCTTACCGTTGTGACGAGTGTGGTTTTGCCAAGGACGTCTTGCAAAAGATCTCCGATCCAGTACTGACGGTGTGCCTGTCGTGCGGCAAGCCCAGTTTCAAGAAACAATTGACGGCCGCCGGTTTCCAATTGAAGGGCACTGGCTGGTACGCGACCGATTTCCGTGGCGGCACGGCGCCCACCACGGCCATTCCGACGGGCCCGGCCGATGGCGCCAAGCCCGCCCCGGCTGCCGAGAGCGCGCCTGCCGCGGCGCCTGCGTCCGCCCCGGCTGCCGCTGCGCCGAAAGCGGACTGACAAGCGCGCCGCGCCGATACGTTCCATTACCGAGAAACCGATGCGTAAATACTTTATTACCGGATTACTGATTTTGGTACCCCTGGCCATTACGGCCTGGGTCTTGAATCTGGTGATCAGCACGATGGACCAGTCGCTGTTGCTGGTGCCCGGCAGTACGAAGCCCAGCGTCTGGTTCGGCCACCAGCTTCCCGCGCTGAGCACCATTCCAGGGCTGGGCACGGTATTGACGGTACTGATCGTGTTCTTCACGGGCTTGCTGACGAATAACCTGGTCGGCAACTATGTGGTGAAGCTGTGGGAAAAATTGCTGCAACGCATACCCATCGTCAATTCCCTGTATTCCAGCGTCAAGCAAGTGTCCGATACCTTGTTTTCCCCGTCGGGCAATGCCTTCCGCAAGGCTGTACTGGTGCCGTATCCGCATCAGAATTCCTGGACCATCGCTTTCCTGACGGGCGTGCCGGGCGGCGATGCGGCGAATCACCTGGTAGGCGACTATGTCAGCGTGTACGTGCCGACGACGCCGAATCCGACATCGGGCTTTTTCCTGATGATGAAACGTAGCGATGTCGTCGAACTCGACATGAGCGTCGATGCGGCGCTCAAATATATCGTCTCGATGGGCGTGGTAGCGCCTGCGGAAGTTGTTGCTGTACCGGCCCCGGCAGCCAAAGAATAAAGGCAGGCGTCCCACGCGGGACGTGGCCGGATTGAACACTCACTAACCTGAACTGAGAATTTTATGTCTATGCGTACTGAATACTGCGGCCTCGTCACCGAAGCCATGCTGGGACAAACCGTCAGCCTGTGCGGCTGGGTACATCGCCGCCGCGACCACGGCAGCCTGATTTTCATCGACTTGCGCGACCGTGAAGGCCTGGTGCAAATCGTCTGCAACCCGGAACAAGCGGAAATGTTCAAGGTCGCCGAAGCCGTGCGCAATGAATTCTGCCTGCGCGTGACGGGCGTCGTGACGAACCGTATCGACGGCACCATCAACAACAACCTGAAATCGGGCAAGATCGAAGTGGTCTGCTCGGAACTGGAAGTGCTGAACCCGTCCGTGCCCGTGCCGTTCCAGCTCGATGACGACAACCTGTCGGAAACGACGCGTCTGACGCACCGCGTGCTGGACCTGCGCCGCCCGCAAATGCAGAACAACCTGCGCCTGCGCTACAAGGTAACGATGGAAGTGCGCAAGTACCTCGACGCGCTGGGCTTCATCGACATCGAAACGCCGATGCTGACCAAGTCCACGCCAGAAGGCGCGCGCGACTACCTGGTGCCGTCGCGCGTCAACGCGGGCAGCTTCTTCGCCTTGCCGCAATCGCCGCAGTTGTTCAAGCAACTGTTGATGGTCGCTAACTTTGACCGTTACTACCAGATCACCAAGTGCTTCCGCGACGAAGACTTGCGCGCTGACCGCCAGCCTGAATTCACGCAGATCGATTGCGAAACCTCGTTCCTGACGGAACAGGAAATCCGCGACCTGTTCGAAGACATGATCCGCGTCGTCTTCAAGAACACCCTGAACATCGACTTGCCGAACCCGTTCCCGGTAATGGATTTCGCCGAAGCGATGGGCCTGTATGGTTCCGACAAGCCGGACATGCGCGTCAAGCTGGCCTTCACGGACTTGACCGACATCATGAAAACGGTCGAGTTCAAGGTCTTCAACGGCGCCGCCAACATGAAGGGCGGCCGCGTGGTGGCCCTGCGCGTACCGCAAGGCGGCAGCATGCCGCGTTCGGAAATCGATGCTTACACGCAATTTGTCGCCATCTACGGCGCCAAGGGCCTCGCTTACATCAAGGTCAACGAGAAGGCCAAGGGCCCTGAAGGCTTGCAATCGCCGATCGTCAAGTTCCTGCCTGCCGACGTGCTGGCCACGATTCTCGAGCAGACGGGCGCGCAAGACGGCGACCTGATCTTCTTTGGCGCCGACAAGGCCAAGGTCGTCAACGACGCCATCGGCGCGCTGCGCGTGAAAATCGGTCACAGCGAGTTCGGCAAGAAAGCCGGCCTGTTCGAGGACGTGTGGAAGCCATTGTGGGTGGTCGACTTCCCGATGTTTGAACACGACGAAGAAGCGGACCGCTGGACGGCAACCCACCATCCATTCACGGCGCCGAAAGACGGCCATGAAGACATGCTGGAAACCAATCCGGGCGCCTGCATCGCCAAGGCCTACGACATGGTCTTGAACGGCTGGGAACTGGGTGGCGGTTCGATCCGTATCCACCGCGAAGAAGTGCAAAGCAAGGTCTTCCGCGCATTGAAAATCGATGCCGAAGAAGCGCAGCTGAAGTTCGGCTTCCTGCTCGACGCCCTGCAATACGGCGCGCCACCGCATGGCGGCCTGGCATTCGGCCTGGACCGTATCGTGACCATGATGACGGGTTCCGATTCGATCCGCGACGTGATCGCCTTCCCGAAAACCCAGCGCGCCCAGTGTCTGCTGACACAAGCGCCGTCGGAAGTGGACGAGAAGCAATTGCGCGAACTGCACATCCGTTTACGCGGCGCCGAGCCAAAAGTAGCGTAATGCAGCATGCGGCCGCTGCGGCGGCCGCTGTTTGATAATGCTATGCAAAAAAAGGCGCTTTAAGGCGCCTTTGTTGATATGACTCATAAAATTCCCGTTTCCGTGCTGGTCGTCATTCATACGGCTGATCTGGACGTCTTGCTGATCGAGCGCGCGGGCCAGCCCGGTTTCTGGCAATCGGTGACCGGTTCCGTCGATGCCGTCGACGAACCGCTGCTGCAGACGGCCGCGCGCGAATTGTGCGAGGAGACCGGCATCGTCGTCGATGGACAGCACATCGTGCTGCGCGACTGGAACTTGTCGAATGTGTACGAGATCTATCCGATCTGGCGCCACCGCTATGCGCCCGGCGTGACGCGCAACACGGAACACGTGTTCAGCGTGCAAGTGCCGCGCGACACGCTGATTACGCTGAGTCCCCGCGAACACCTGCATTACGCGTGGCTGCCGTACCTGGCGGCGGCCGACCGGTGTTTTTCCTCTTCCAATGCGGAAGCGATTTTGCAATTGCCGGCCATGACGGGCCTGGCGCGTCCCACCTGATTTCCCTAGAAAGCATTCCATGTTGAACTGGTTACACTTGACTGCGCAGCAAAAACTGCTGGGCACCCTGGGCATCGTTTTCTGCCTGTGCTTCATTTTTCTGCTGTTCAGCTCCACCGTGCCCGGCCGCACGCCGCCCATCGGCATGCCGCTGATGGCGATTGGCTGGCTGCTGCATCCGGGCGCCTTTGCCAAGGGCAAGCGCACCGTGGCCTGGCGCGGCGCACCGTTGCTGGTCAAGATCGTCTGGGCGGCCGGCATTACCGCGCTGCTCGTCAGCGTGACGGCGGGCGTGGGACGCATGCTGGCGTGATTGTGTGCGTTTAGGTGCGCACGCGCACCTACGTTGGCGCCGCGCGGGGCGTGTCTGGGAGTAGAATCATGGCATGAAAATCCGCGTAGCAACTTATAATATACACAAGGGTGTCTCCTCCGTGCGGGGTTTGCCCAGGGTGCACGCCTTGAAGCAGGCGATCGCTCTCTTCAATGCCGATGTCGTCTTTTTGCAGGAAGTGCAAGGCAAGCATGACCGCAATGCGGCCCGCTATGGCGCCGAGAACAACGGCCACAAGCATTGGCCGGAAGCGTCGCAGCATGAATTCTTTGCCGGCGCCGAACACCATTCCGCGTATGGCATGAATGCCGTGTATGACCATGGCCACCACGGCAACGCTTTGCTGAGCAAGTTTCCCATCGCCTCGCAAACCAACCACGACGTCTCCGACCATGCCTACGAGCAGCGCGGCATCCTGCATTGCGTGCTCAAGACGCCGCAGGCCGACGTGCACTGCTATGTCGTGCACCTGGGCCTGTTCGAATCGGGGCGGGGCCGCCAGACGCAGGCGCTGATCGACGCCGTCCTGGAATCGGCGCCGAATGGCGAGCCCGTCATCATCGCGGGCGATTTCAACGACTGGCGCAACACGCTCAGCGACAAGCTGCGCAATGCGCTCGGCGTGGTCGAGGTATTCGACCAGCGCGCGTCGAACTCGGCCCTGGGCGACCTGGTACGCACCCTGGCGCGGCGCCAGACGAAAACACCGGTCCCCGTACCGGCGCGCACCTTTCCCGCCGCCTTGCCGTGGTTCCGCCTGGACCGCATCTATGTGCGCGGTTTCCACGTGGAAGGCGCGCAAGTGATGCATGGCACGCTGTGGGCAAAACTGTCGGACCACGCGCCGATCGTTGCTGCCTTGAAACTCGCGTAGGCTGCTCGCATGCGCACAGTCAATTTCATCGCCCACAACGACATCCAGCTGCTGTATTGCGGCACCGATTACTTTCCCGCGTTGATAGCCGCCATCGATGGCGCGCGCTCGGAAGTGTATTTCGAGACGTATATCTTTGCCGATGACGCCACGGGCACCCTGGTGCTCGATGCCCTGAAACGCGCGGCCGCGCGCGGCGTGCTGGTGTGCATGATCACGGACTGGTTTGGCACGGGCAACCGCCGCGTGAAAGCCATGCATGCGCAGCTGGAAGCGGCCGGCGTGCACCACCGCATCTTCAACCCCTGGTTCCGGCGCGGCATCACGCGCACGCACCGCAAGATCTGCGTCGCCGATGGAGAAATTGCCCTGGTGGGCGGCATCAATATCAACGACGACATGTTTTGCGACTATGACCACAGCATCAGCCTGGAAGCGCCGCGCTGGGATTTCGCCGTGCAGGTGAAGGGCCCGCTGGTGGACGCCATCCATGAGGAAGTGCAGGCGCAGTGGGCAAGATTGGGAAAAATGAACCTGGTGCGGCGTATCAAGCTGTACCGCAAGATGCGCGTGGTCAGCAAGGAACTGGCGAAGAACCCCGTCGTGGCCGGCTTTGTCGTGCGCGACAACCTGCGCAACCGCCGTACCATCCAGCGCGCCTACCTGCAGGCGCTGGGCCAGGCGCGCAAGAGCGTGATGCTGGCCAACCCGTATTTCGCGCCCGGGCACAAGCTGCGCCACGCCCTGGCCCAGGCGGCCCAGCGGGGCGTCGACGTGGTGCTGTTGATCGGCGTGGGCGAATTTCGCATGCAAGATGCCGTGGCGCACTCGTTCTATCCGAAACTGCTGGCTGCCGGCGTGAAAATCGTCGAATACCGCAAGACGCAGCTGCACGCCAAGGTGGCCGTGGTCGACGATGACTGGGCGACAGTGGGTTCGAGCAATATTGACGCGCTGAGCCTGTTCCTGAATCAGGAAGCGAACGTGGTCATCAAGGACGTGGCCTTCGCGCAAAGCCTGCGCCAGCACATCGAGCAGGGCGTGGCCGACGGCATCGTGATTCACCAGGACGATTTCAAGCACATCGGCCGTGTCCGGCGCATCGGCTACGAAGCCGCCTTCCTCGTGTACCGGCTGGTGATGCGCATTTTTTCAGTAGGCAAGTACGCATGAACGAGATGACAACGGTAAGGCTGGATAAATGGCTGTGGGCGGCGCGCTTCTTCAAGACGCGCTCCTTGGCCAGCGAAGCCGTCGATACGGGCAAGGTCAAAGTGGGCGGCGAGCGCGTGAAACCGGCGCGCAGCCTGCGCGTGGGCGACGAGCTGGCCATCGACAATGGCGCGGAAACCTGGGAAGTGGCCGTGCTGGGCCTGTCCGACAAGCGCGGCGCGGCGCCTGTGGCGCGTCTGCTGTACGGCGAAACGCCGGCCAGCATCGCCCGCCGCGAGCAGCTGGCGGAGGAGCGCAAGCTGTTCCGTGAGCCGGGCACCACCATCAAAGGGCGGCCGACCAAGCGCGACCGCCGTCAATTGAGCAAGGCAGGCGGCCTCGACTGAGGCGCGCTTGTTGCTGTCATGCAAGGGCGCGCACCGCTTTTGCCTGCCTGAAATCGCTACAAACACGCGGCCAAAAAATGCTGCGCTGCACCAATAGAACACCGGCTCTAAAGTTCCCGTTTGACTTTTACGTGGTAGTGGATAATAGTACGAGCGTTCGGATTTTTTCGGAGCGTGCTTTTTTTTACCCTCGCTTCAGTCCGCCAAATCGGCAACATCACTTTTAGAACGGACCTCTTGAATACTTCAGTCAAATTCATGCGCAAGGGCGAACTGACCCGTGCAGCCATCCTCGACGTGGCGCTGGACTTGTCCAGCCGCGACGGCCTGGAAGGCCTGACCATTGGGCTGCTTGCGGACAAAATGAACATGAGCAAGTCGGGCGTGTTTGCCCACTTTGGCTCGCGCGAAGACTTGCAGATGGAAGTGCTGAAGCTCTACCACTATCGTTTCGAGCAAGAAGTCTTTTTTCCCAGCATGAAAGAGCCACGCGGCATCCAGCGCCTGCAATCGATGTTTGCGCGCTGGGTCAAGCGGGTCAGCGTGGAAATCGCTTCCGGCTGCATCTATATCAGCGGCGCCGTCGAGTATGACGACCGTCCCGGCCCCATCCGCGACTCCCTGGTGGCCATGGTACGGGCCTGGCAAGGCGCGCTGCTGCGCTGTGTCGAGCAATCGATCGCCACGGGCGACCTGAAGGCGGACACGGACGCCCAGCAGTTGGTGTACGAGATGTATGGCCTGATCCTGGCCCTGCATCACGATGCGCGCTTCCTGCGCGTGCCGGGCAGCATCGAACGGGCGCAAGCGGGCTTTATCCGCCTGCTGGCGTCGTACCAGAATTCCGTCACAAGCAAATAAGCCGTCAGGCAGTATCCGCAGCAACGCACACGCAGTTCACAAGTACAACACTTTAGCTAAACGCCTTCAGGAGAAAAATTATGGGTCAATACGTCGCGCCAATCCGGGATATGCAATTCGTTCTGCATGAGTTCCTGCAAGTGGAAGAAGAACTGAAGCAAATGCCGTCGTACGCCGACGTCGACGCCGATATCATCAACCAGGTACTGGAAGAGGGCGGCAAGTTCACTTCCGAAGTATTGTTCCCCCTGAATCACTCCGGCGACCGCGAAGGCTGCCACCACGATCCCGTCACGAAAAGCGTGACCACGCCTAAAGGCTTTAAAGAAGCCTACAAGCAGTACGTCGAAGGCGGCTGGGCGGCCTTGGCTTGCGATCCGCAATATGGCGGCCAGGGCTTGCCTGTCGTGCTGAACAACTCGTTCTATGAAATGCTGAACTCGTCGAATCAGGCCTGGTCCATGTACCCTGGCTTGTCGCACGGCGCCTACGAGTGCTTGAAGGAACACGGCACCGACCACCAGAAGGAAGTGTATCTGCCGAAACTGGTGTCGGGCGAATGGACGGGCACCATGTGCCTGACCGAACCGCACTGCGGCACCGACCTGGGCCTGCTGCGCTCGAAGGCGCTGCCTGAGGCGGACGGTTCCTGGACCATCACCGGCAACAAGATCTTCATCTCGGCCGGCGAGCACGACATGGCGGAAAACATCCTGCACCTGGTGCTGGCCCGCGTGCCGGACGCGCCGGAAGGCTCGAAAGGCATCTCGCTGTTCCTGGTGCCGAAATTCCTGCCGAACGCGGACGGTACGGTCGGTGAGCGCAACCCGATCACCTGCGGCGCCATCGAAGAAAAAATGGGCATCCACGGCAATTCGACCTGCCAGATGAACCTGGACGGCGCCAAGGGCTGGATCATCGGCCAGCCGAACAAGGGCCTCAACGCCATGTTCGTCTTCATGAACGCGGCCCGCCTGGGCGTGGGCATGCAATCGCTGGGCCTGACGGAAATCGCTTACCAGAATGCACTGATCTACGCCAAGGACCGCACGCAAATGCGTTCGCTGTCCGGCATCAAGAACCCTGAACTGCCGGCCGACCGCATCATCGTGCACCCTGACGTGCGCCGCATGCTGTTGACGGGCAAAGCCTACGCCGAAGGCGCGCGCGCTTTCACTTCCTACGTGGCGCTGCAGATCGACCGCGAACTGCACCACCCGGACGCCGACGTGCGCAAGGAAGCCGCCGACGAAGTGGCGCTGCTGACCCCTGTCATCAAGGCCTTCATTACCGACAACGCCTGGATCGCCACCTCGGAAGCGATGCAAGTGTTCGGCGGCCACGGTTACATCTCGGAGTGGGGCATGGAGCAGTATGTGCGTGACGCGCGCATCAACATGATCTACGAAGGCACGAACACGATCCAGTCGCTGGACCTGCTGGGCCGCAAGATCCTCGGCGACAACGGCGCCAAGCTGCGCAAGTTCGGCGAAAAGATCAAGGCGTTTGTCGAAGACAACGGCACCGATGAAGCGATGAGCGAATTCGTCACCCCACTGGGCGACCTGGGCGACAAAGTCACCAAGCTGACCATGGAAATCGGCATGAAAGCCTTCCAGAATCCTGACGAAGTGGGCGCGGCATGCGTGCCATACCTGCGTGTCGTCGGCCACATGATCTACAGCTACCTGTTCGCGCAGATGGCCAAGATCGCTCTCGAAAAAGAATCCAGCGGCGACACCTTCTACACCGCCAAACTGGCTACCGCACGTTTCTACTTCGCCCGCTTGCAGCCTGAAACGGCAACCCTGATCCGTCAGGCGCGTTCCGGTTCGGCCAACCTGATGGCACTCGACGCAGACCTGTTCTAAGACTTGAGGAAAATATGACCAATTTCATCGTTAAAAAAGTAGCCGTCCTCGGCGCCGGCGTGATGGGCGCGCAGATCGCCGCCCATTGCATCAACGCGAAAGTGCCGGTCGTGCTGTTCGACCTGCCGGCAAAAGAAGGGCCGAAGAATGGCATCGTGCTGCGCGCCATCGAGAACCTGAAAAAACTGTCGCCTGCGCCGTTGGGCAACAAGGATGATGCATCGCTGATCCAGGTCGCCAACTACGAAGACAACCTGGACCTGCTGGCCGGTTGCGACCTGATCATCGAAGCCATCGCCGAGCGCATGGACTGGAAACACGACCTGTATCAAAAGGTCGCACCGCACATCGGCCCGAACGCGATCTTCGCCTCGAACACCTCGGGCCTGTCGATCACCAAGCTGGCCGAAGGCTTCGACGCCGACCTGAAATCGCGCTACTGCGGCGTGCACTTCTTCAACCCGCCGCGCTATATGCACCTGGTCGAGATCATCCCGACCGAGTTCACCAAGCCTGAAATCGCCGACCAGCTGGAAGGCTTTTTGACCACCACCCTGGGCAAGGGCGTCGTGCGCGCCAAGGATACGCCGAACTTCATCGCCAACCGCGTTGGCGTGTTCGGTATCCTGGCCATCGTGCACGAAGCCGAGAAATTCGGTCTGTCCGTGGACGTCGTCGATGACCTGACGGGCTCCAAGCTGGGCCGCGCCAAGTCGGGCACCTTCCGCACGGCGGACGTGGTCGGCCTGGACACCATGGGCCATGTGATCAAGACCATGCAGGACTACCTGCCGAACGACCCGTTCGCTGCCGTCTACAAGACGCCGGCCGTGCTGGCGCAACTGGTGGAAAAAGGCGCGCTGGGCCAGAAGAGCGGCGCGGGCTTCTACAAGAAAGTCGGCAAGGAGATTCAACGCCTCGATTTCGCCACCGGTGAATACGTCGCTGGCGGCGCCAAGGCTGCCGACATCATCGCCCGCATCCTGAAAGAAAAGGATCCGGTCAAGAAGATGAAGGCGCTGCGCGAATCGACGAATCCACAAGGCCAGTTCCTGTGGGCGATCTTCCGCGACGCTTTCCACTACATCGCCATTCATCTGGACACCGTGGCCGACAATGCGCGCGACATCGACTTCGCCATGCGCTGGGGCTTCGGCTGGAACGTCGGTCCGTTTGAAACGTGGCAGGCATCGAACTGGCTGCAAGTGGCCAACTGGGTCAAGGAAGACATCGACGCCGGCCATGCGCTGTGCAATGCACCTTTGCCAGCCTGGGTATTCGAAGGTCCGGTCGCTGAAAAAGGCGGCGTGCACACGCCCGAAGGTTCCTACTCGGCCGTGTCGAACAGCTTCGTACCCCGTTCGAGCCTGGCCGTGTATGACCGCCAGCCATTCCGCGCGCCCGTCCTGGGCAGCGGTGCCATCGACGGCAAGACCGCCGGCACCACCGTGTTTGAAGACGAATCCGTGCGTGTCTGGCATACGGGCGACGATGTCCTGATCATCTCGTTCAAGACCAAGATGCATGTGATCGGCGAAGGCGTGATTAACGGACTCAAGCTCGCGTTGGCAGAAGCGGAGAAGAACTTCAAGGGCCTGGTGATCTGGCACGCCGACGCAGCCGAAGGCGGTGCCTTCTCGGCCGGCGCCGACCTGCAATCGGCCCTGCCGGCGTTCATGCAAGGCGGCGTGAAAGCGGTCGACCCGATCATCGCCGAACTGCAAAACACCTTCATGTCGCTGAAATACGCGAACGTGCCGGTGATCGCTGCAGTCGCTGGCCTGGCCCTGGGCGGCGGTTGTGAGCTGGCGCTGCACTCCTCGAAGCGCGTGGCCTCGATCGAGTCCTACATCGGCCTGGTGGAAGTGGGCGTGGGCCTGATTCCAGCCGGCGGCGGCTTGAAGGAAGCGGCGCAGCGCGCCTACAAGGAAGCCAAGGGTAACGACATCCTGCAATTCCTGAAAACGGGCTTCACCAATGCGGCCACCGCCAACGTGTCGAAATCGGCGCTGGAAGCGAAAAAAATGGGCTACCTGAAAGAAGACGACGTGATCGTGTTCAACGCCTACGAGCTGCTGCACGTGGCCAAGGTCGAAGCGCGCGCCATGTTTGACGCGGGCTTCCGTCCGCAACTGCCGTCGCTGATCCAGGTCACGGGCCGTTACGGCTGGGGCACCATCAAGGCGCAGCTGGTCAACATGCGCGACGGCGGCTTCATTTCGGCGCACGACTTCAAGCTGGGCGAGATGATCGCCGAGATCGTATCGGGCGGCGACGTGGACCAGGGCAGTTTCGTCAGCGAGCAGTGGCTGCTGGATATGGAACGCAAGGCATTCCTGGAGCTGTTGAACCATCCGAAAACCCAGGAACGGATCATGGGCATGATGCAGACCGGTAAGCCGGTACGCAACTAAGCACAACGTCGATGACGATCCTGTCCCTTGTTTTTAAAGTACTGCTGCGCGTGAGGCCAAGCATGGTGTATGACCGTATCAAACAACAGATGATGGACACCTTGCCCTTCGTGCGGCTGCTGGGGATCAGCATCGACGACATCGGCGCCGGCACCTCGAAGGTGTCGATGCCGGACGATCCAAAACTGCATAATCACCTGGGCACGCAGCACGCGGGTGCCTTGTTTACGCTGGCCGAAACGGCGTCCGGCGCGGCCATGGCTGGCGGCTTCGCCGAGCTGATACTGGGCTTGCGCCCGGTGGCCAAGGAGTCGCGCATTCAGTACCAGAAGCTGGCCCGGGGCGCGACGCGCGCCGAAGGCCGGGTACCGGGCGACCTGGCTGCACTGAAGGCGCAGCTGGCACAGGATGGCAAGGTGGCGTTTCCCGTGGCAGTCGATATCTTCGACTCCGAAGGCACGCTGGCGGCACAGGTGACGGTGGACTGGTATTTGTCGCAGAAGCGATAGACCAGCATCCCGGACATTCGACAGAACACGAACCTCGTTCAACATCTTTGAAAGAATAAAATGAGCAAACAACTTCAAGACGCCTACATCGTCTCTGCAACCCGCACCCCGATCGGCAAGGCGCCGCGCGGCATGTTCAGAAACACCCGCCCGGACGACCTGCTGGTGCGCGTGCTGCAATCGGCCCTGGCGCAAGCGCCTGGCCTCGACCCGGCACTGATCACCGATGCCATCATCGGCTGCTCGTTCCCGGAAGCGGAACAAGGTTTTAATATTGCGCGTAACTCGGTGCTGCTGGCCGGCTTGCCGAAAACCGTGGGCGGCGTCACCGTCAACCGTTACTGCGCTTCGGGCATCACGGCCATCGCCATGGCGGCCGACCGCATCCGCGTGGGCGAAGCCGACGTGATGATCGCCGGCGGCATCGAATCGATGTCGATGGTACCGATGATGGGCCACCACCCATCGATGAACCTGGACATGTTCAGCGATGAAAACATCGGCATGGCCTACGGCATGGGCCTGACGGCCGAGAAAGTGGCGCAGCAATGGAAAGTGTCGCGCGAACAGCAGGACGCGTTCTCCGTTGAATCGCACCGGCGCGCCATCGCCGCGCAGCAAGCCGGTTTCTTCAAGGCCGAAACGACGCCCGTCGAAATCATCACGCGCACGCCGAACCTGGCCACCGGCCAGGTGGATGTATCGCGCCGCACGGTCGACACCGACGAAGGCGCGCGCGCCGATTCGACGTTGGAGTCGCTGGGCAAACTCAAACCCGTGTTTGCCGCCAAGGGCACCGTCACGGCCGCCAACAGCTCGCAGATGTCCGATGGCGCCGGTGCGCTGCTGATCGTCAGCGAGAAAATCCTGCGCGAGCATAACCTGACCCCGCTGGCGAAATTCTCCTCGTTCGCCGTGCGCGGCGTGCCGCCGGAAATCATGGGCATCGGTCCGAAATTCGCCATTCCTGCAGCGTGCGCCGCCGCCGGCATCACGCAAGACCAGCTGGACTGGATCGAGCTGAACGAAGCGTTTGCCGCGCAAGCCCTGGCCGTCATCGGCGACCTGGGCCTGGACCCATCGAAGGTCAACCCGATGGGCGGCGCGATCGCCCTGGGCCACCCGCTGGGCGCCACAGGCGCCATCCGCGCGGCCACCGTGATCCACGCACTGCAGCGCACCAAGCAGAAGTACGGCATGGTCACGATGTGCGTCGGTGCCGGCATGGGCGCGGCAGGCATCTTCGAGCGCGTATAAGCTTGACGGGCTAAAGCAATACAACAGGGCGCTGCGGGATTACCTCGGCGCCCTTTATCTTTTTGGAGACGACATGGATATTTTGTGCAGCAAGAGCGAGGGCATCCTGACCCTGGAATTCAACCGCCTGGAACGCAAGAACGCGATCACGGGCGCCATGTACCAGACCCTGGCCGATGCGCTGGTGGCGGCCGAGACGGATGATGAAGTACGCGCCATCCTGATCTGCGGCAAGCGCGAGATTTTCACGGCCGGTAACGACCTCGATGACTTCATGAAGACGGCGCGCCCGAAGGATGGCTCGCTCGACCATGACCGTCCCGTGTTCCAGTTCATGCGCGCCCTGTACGGCAGCAGCAAGCCCGTGGTGGCAGCTGTGTCCGGCCCGGCCATCGGCATCGGCACGACCTTGTTGATGCACTGCGACCTGGTGTATGCGGCCGACAACGCCAGCTTCTCGATGCCGTTTACGCAGCTGGGCCTGTGCCCGGAATTCGGCTCCAGCCTGCTGCTCACGCAACTGGCCGGCTACCCGCGCGCGGCGGAAAAGCTGATGCTGGGCGAGTCCTTCCCGGCCAGCGAAGCGCTGGAAATGGGCTTGGTGTCGAAAGTCGTGCCCCTGTACGACCTGATGACGTACGCGCAAGGGCAGGCCGCCAAGCTGGTGGCCCTGCCGGCAGCGTCCATCCGCGCCACCAAGCGCCTGATGAAGCAAAGCCGCATGGAACCGATGAAGGCCGCCATCGCCGAGGAAAACAAACTGTTCAGCGCCATGCTGGGCGGCGCCGAAGCGAAGGAAGCGTTTACGGCCTTCTTTGAAAAGAGGAAGCCGGATTTCAAGAAGTTTGCATAAGCTCCAGGAAGCAAACCCAAATGCGGCACTGCCGGGGTCGGACCCTCAGGGTCAGACCCCAGAATTTTTCTCTGGGTTTAATTTGAGCTAGACGACTGGTCTAATTGTGCTACAATGCCTCGCATGAAAGCTGAATACATCGACGTGCGCCAGCACATTATTGACCAGGGCAAGGCCATCATCACGCGCAAGGGCTTTGCCGGCGTGGGGTTGAACGAGATTTTGTCGGCCGCCGACGTGCCCAAGGGCTCGTTCTACCATTACTTCAAGTCCAAGGAATTGTTTGGCGAGGCGATGCTGGAAGATTACCTTACCGGCTACCTGGCCGGGATGGAAGACGTGCTGGGACAGCCAGGCAAGAATGCCGCGCAGGCGCTGATGGCGTATTGGTCCAGCTGGACCAGCGAGAGTCTCGATGGCAGCGCTTGCGACTGCCGCTGCCTGGTGGTCAAGCTCAGCAGCGAAGTGGCGGACATGTCCGAACCGATGCGCGTGGCGCTGCTCGATGGCACCCACCGCATCATCGCCAGGCTGGCCCTGGCCATCGCGCGGGGCAGGGTGGACGATTCGCTGCCATCGGTGGCCGATCCGGCGCAAATGGCCGCCACCTTGTACCAGCTGTGGCTGGGAGCGGCCATGCTGACCAAGCTGCGGCGCGACGCCAGCGCCTTGCAAACGGCCTGGCGGGCGACCCTGGCCATGCTGCAGCTGCCGGCGGACAGTTACCGATAGACAGCCAGCAAGCGGACGCAGCACGTCCGCGTTTTTTTGAATGAGTCATAGACGACCAGTCTAATAATTTGGAGCGACAGCATGAAAAATTTTGAATTCCATAACCCGACCCGTATCGTCTTCGGTCTTGATACCGTCGCCAAATTGTCCACGCTGGTGCCGCACGATGCGCGCGTGCTGATCTTGTACGGCGGCGCCAGCGCGGAAAAGACCGGCACCCTGGCCGAAGTGCGCGCTGCGCTGGGCCAGCGCACGGTGCAGGAGTTTGGCGGCATCGAACCCAATCCCAGCTATGAAACCTTGATGCGTGCCGTGGCGCAGGTGCGTGGTGACAAGCTGGACTTCCTGCTGGCCGTCGGTGGCGGCTCCGTCATCGATGGCACCAAGTTTGTCGCCGCGGCCGCCCTGTACGACGGCGAGCCATGGGAAATCGCCGAACGCGGCGGCGCCAATGTGCGTCAAGCCCTGCCGTTTGGCACGGTGCTGACCTTGCCGGCCACGGGGTCGGAAATGAACAGCGGCGGCGTGGTGACGAAAAAAGCCACGCATGACAAGCTGAGTTTTCGCAGTGCGCTGCTGTACCCGCAATTTTCCGTGCTCGACCCCAGCAAAACGTTTACCTTGCCGGCCAGGCAGGTGGCCAATGGCCTGGTCGACGCCTTCGTGCACACGACGGAACAGTATTTGACCTATCCGGCGCAGGCGATGGTGCAGGACCGCTTTGCCGAAGGCTTGCTGCAGACCCTGGTCGAGATCGCCCCGCAGGCGGTCGCCGCGCCTGACGATTACGCTACCCGCGCCAACCTGATGTGGACGGCCACCCTGGCCCTGAATGGCCTGATCGGCGCCGGCGTGCCGCAGGACTGGGCCACCCACATGATCGGCCACGAACTGACGGCCCTGTATGACATCGACCATGCACGCACGCTGGCCCTGGTGCTGCCCGCGCTGCTGGACGTACAGCGCGAGCAGAAACGCGGCAAATTGCTACAGTATGGCGAGCGTGTCTGGAACATCACGCAGGGCAGCGACGACGAGCGCATCGACATGGCCATCGCCAGCACCCGCGCCTTCTTTGAAGGCCTGGGCATCCCGACCCGTTTGTCCGCTTACCAGCTGGGCCAGGAAGCGGTGGAAGCGGTACTGAAACAATTGGCAGCACACGGCATGACCTCGCTCGGCGAACACCGCGATATCGACCTCGCGCGCAGCCGCCGTATCCTCGAAGCAGCACTGTAACCCTGACATAAAAGGAAACAACATGAACATCCTGATGGTACTGACCTCGCACGATCAACTGGGCGACACGGGCAAGAAAACCGGCTTCTGGCTGGAAGAATTCGCCGCGCCCTACTATGCCTTGCAGGAAGCGGGCGCGAAGCTGACGGTGGTTTCGCCCAACGGCGGCCAGCCGCCGCTGGACCCGAAAAGCGACGAACCGGATTCGCAAACGGACGCCACGCGCCGCTTCAAGCTCGATGCGCTTGCCCAAGGAGTGCTGGCCAACACGGGCAAGCTGGCCGACGTGAAGGCGGCTGACTTTGACGCCGTGTTTTACCCGGGCGGCCATGGTCCGCTGTGGGACCTGGCCGAAGACCCGCATTCGATCGCGCTGATCGAGCAAATGATCGCCGCCGGCAAGCCCGTCGCCGCCGTCTGCCACGCGCCGGGCGTGCTGCGCCACGTGAAGGCGCAGGATGGCACGCCGCTGGTGCGCGGCAAACAGGTGACGGGCTTTACGAATACCGAGGAAGACGCCGTCGGCTTGACCTCCATCGTGCCTTTCCTGGTCGAGGACATGCTCAAGCAAAACGGCGGCGTCTACTCGAAGCTGGGCGACTGGCAGCCGTATGCGGTTACCGATGGCTTGCTGGTCACGGGCCAGAATCCCGCATCGTCGGAAGCGGCCGCGCAGGCGCTGCTCAAGCTGCTGGCCTGATGCCAGGCTAGTGACCGGCGGTCATGCCCGCCAGGATCAGGCGGACGGAGGCGTGCCATTGCGTCTCGCTGGCGGGCCTGCCCGCCAGCGCATAGCCGTGTAAAAAATCGACGAGCGCATCGCGCCCGCGCAGCCGGGTTTTTTCAGGCAGATCGAGGCCCTCGACGGCCTGCTCGAACAGTGCCGTGAACCGCTCGGCCACGTCGGCTTGCGTCACCAGCCCGCGCGCCATCAGGCGCACGAAATACGGCGTGGCGCTGACCAGTTCCAGGTACAGCGCGCACAGCGCGAGCACACGCCGTGGCGCTGCCTGGCGTCGCGTAAACGGCGGCTGGCGCGGATCGAGCGCGGCAAAACGCTGCGCCATCAAGGCCAGCAATAACTCTTCTTTCCCCGCATAGTAGTGATACACGGCCATGGCATCGACGCCCAGGCTTAGCGCCAGCGCGCGCATGGAAAACGCTTCGCCTTGTTCTTCCAGCAGGACCAGGGCAGCGTGCAGGATGCTGGCGTTGTCCAGTGCGGGCGCGATTCGGCGGGGGCGGCCCGCGCGGCGCACGGGATTTTCAATAGCTTGAAGTTTTGGCGGTTTCATGGGCATAATTCTACACTGTAGAATTAATTGGGGAGTACTTCATGCAAAAAACTTTCGTCAGCGTTTTTCTTGGCATCAGCATCGACGGCTGCATCGCAGGAGAGAACGGCGACCTGTCCTGGCTGGCCGAGCTGGCGCCCGACTCGCCCGACGCCACCGGCTACACGGCCTTGATGGCGCAAGTCGATACGCTGCTGATTGGCCGCACCACGTATGACGCCGTGCTGGGGTTCGAGCCGTGGCCGTATGCGGGCAAGCGCGTGGTGGTACTCAGCCACCGCGACTTCGCGCCGCGCCATGGCGAGCAGCGCCGCGAAGGCGGCGTGCGCGAAGTGCTGGCAGGTCTGGCCGAGGAGGGCTGCCGCCACGTGTATCTCGATGGCGGCGCCGTCATCCGCGCCGGCTTGCGCGAGGGCGTCATCGACAGCCTGACCTTGTCCGTGTTGCCCGTGGTGCTGGGCAAGGGCGTGCGCCTGTTCGATGACGCGCTGCCGCGCAGCGACTGGCGCCTGGAAGACACGCGCCCGCTACCGAGCGGTGTGGTACAGCTGCGCTATCGGAAACCTTCAACCGCGTTATCGAGTTCGACGATGAAGCCGGAATCGTAGCGTTCGTTTTCCGGCGTACCATCGGGCCGCTTGTAGCCGCAGGGGTTGCACACGACGCGGCACTCGCCTATCTGGTAGTCGAGCGAAGCGTGCATGTGGCCATGCACCCACAAGTCCGCCTGCGCCACCAGTTCGTCCAGCTGCGAGGCGAATGCTGGCGAGCCCAGGTTGGCCGCGTATTGCTCGTCCACCGACAGCATCGATGGCGCCATGTGCGTGATGACGACGGTCTTGCCGGCGAACGGTTGCGCCAGTTGCCCGGCTAGCCAGGTTTTGTGCCGCGCGTGCAGCTGCGCCGTGTCGCTGGCGCACAGCAGGCGCGGTGCGTCGCCACCCGTGCTGATGCGCTTGTAGTCGGGCATGTAGGCTTGCGCCGCGTTCAAGGCTTCCTCGTACCTGTCGGCGCCGAACAGCAGGAAGTCTGTCCACAGCGTGATGCCGAGGAAGCGCACGCCGTTCAAGACCACGGCGTCGCCGTCGAGCAGGCCTATGTTGGCGCCCTGCGCATTGGCGCTGCTACAGGCATCGCGCACGGCGTCCTGCATGTGTTCGAGCTGGTGCCCATAGCCCTCGTGATTGCCGTGCACATACAGCACGGGCAGGGCGCCGAAGGTACGCGCGGCCCAGGCGATGGCATGGTTGCCCGTGGCGATGTCGCCGGCCAGGATCACCACGTCGGGGCGGCTGGTGGCCAGGTCGATGGCGGGTGTGTCTTCACCCCAGACTTCCAGGTGCAGGTCGGACAGGATCAGCAAACGCATGGCAGTGGGCGCGGCAAGGCGCGCGGCAGGTCTATGGGCCTCTATCCTAGCGCAAGTCGCTGCGTCCGTCTGCTTGACCGCGCCAGGGTGGCGACGTTACCCTATGGCATCGATTACCACACACTCACTCCTGGAGCCGCATGCCGCCTTTCTTCCTTCCCAAGACCTTGCTCAGTATCGCGCTGGCCGCCATGGCGCTGCCGTTGACGGCACATGCCGCCACGCCCGCCATCGATCCCCTGACGCAGCCGATCGCCTCGCCGTATGCGGCGCAGTGGAATCGCCCGCAGCAACCGGCGCGCATCCACGGCGACACCTATTACGTGGGCGTGGGCGGCTTGAGCGTGGTGCTGATCGACACGCGCGAAGGCTTGATCCTGATCGATGGCGCGTTGCCGCAATCGGTGGCCGCCATCAAGGAACATATCCTCGAGCTGGGCTTTCGCCTGCAAGACATCAAATTCATCCTGAATACGGAAGCGCATTTCGACCATTCGGGCGGCATCGCCGCCTTGGCCCGCGACAGCGGTGCGCAAGTGGTCGCCAGTCCGCTGGGTGCGGAGGCGCTGCGCGCGGGAGCGGTGCTCGCGCTGGACCCGCAAGCGGGCGAAATCGACCCCATGCCGGCGGTGGAAAACGTGCGCGAGATCGCCGATGGCGAAACCCTGCAGCTGGGCGACGTGAGCGTCACGGCGCGCTACACGCCCGGCCATACGCCGGGCAGCACCAGCTGGACCTGGGTCTCGTGCGAGGATGCGCAGCGTCAGGACTGCCTGAACGTGGTGTTCGGCGCCAGCCTCACGCCGGTGGCGGCCGACGATTTTCACTACCTGGGCGATGAACGCCATGCGGACCTGACGCCGGCCTTCCGCCGCGTCATGCAGGACTTTGCCAAACTGCCGTGCGACATCCTGATCTCGGCCCATCCCGACCACTCCGGCGGCGACCGCAAGCTGACGCAATTGCTGGAGGGCGTCACGCCGAATCCCTTCATCGATGCGCTGGCGTGCAGCGACTACGCGGCCAAAAATGAGGCCAAGCTCGATGCCCGCATCGCCAAGGAAAAGGCGGCTGCGACAAATTAACAACGTTGGCGCATGGTGCCATGAAAATCAAAGTGAAAGCCACGCCCAAGCCGTGTATTCGGCTGGCCGCCGCCAGGCTGCGCGGCGGCGCTGGCGCGCACCAGTCGGAAGCCTCGCCGGCAAGCACCGCCTGCAGCAGTGGCTGGCGGGGCGTCTGAAGCCTGAGGATTAACGGGCTGGCAGCTCGACGATGAAGTTCGGATCAAAAGCGGGATTTTGCGGCGTGCCGCTGCGCGTTTTGTAGCCGCACGGGTTGCTGACCACGCGGCACTGGCCGATCCGATAGTCGCGCGAGACGTGGAGGTGGCCATGCACCCACAGATCCGCCTGCGCGGCCAGGTCGTCCAGGCGCGAAGCATAGGCGGGCGAACACGCCTCGCTGCCATACGCATCATCGACCGACAGCAGCGACGGCGCCATGTGGCTGATGACGACGGTGCGGCCTTCGAACGGCTGCGCCAGTTCGCGCGCCAGCCAGGCCTTTTGCTGCGCGTGGAACATGGCCGTATCGGCCGCGCGCAGCTTGCGATAGCCCATGTTGGCCAGGCGGATGCGCTTGTAGTCGTTCATGATGGCTTGCGCGTCGTGCATGGCCGCTTGCCGCGTGTCGTCGCCCAGCAGGCGGAAATCCGTCCACAGGGTGGCGCCCAGGAAGCGCATCTGCTTGCCGGCTTGGTCGGTGATGACGTGGCTGTCGGCGTCGAGAAAATGCACGTTCTGCGTGGCGGCGCAGGCGCTGCGCAGCTCCTGGCGCACCTTGTCCAGATGGTGGCCATAGCCTTCGTGGTTGCCATGCACGTACAGCACCGGCAGGCCCGCAAACGTGCTGGCCGCCCAAGCGACGGCGCGGGTGCCCGTGTCGATGTCGCCGGCCAGGATCACGGCATCGGGAAGGCTGAGCGCAAGATCGCCTTGCGGCGCATCCTCGCGCCATAACTCATGGTGCAGGTCCGACAAAATCAATAAACGCATGCGGTATCCAGGCGATTGGCGGGTACGCCATCGTACCTGAAAAGCCTCACTCTTCTTCCAGCGCGGCGAAGCTGTGCGCCAGGTAGTCGATCAGCGCGCGCACGGCCGGCAGCAGGCCGCGCCGTGACGGGAAGACGGCGTGGATGATTTCGCGCTGCGGCCGCCACTGCGCCATCAGCGGCAGCAGGCTGCCGTTGGCTACCTGTTCGACGATCATCATGGTCGGCAGCTGCACCACGCCCACGCCGGCCACGGCCGCGTCGCGCAGGGTCAGCATGTCGCCCGTGACGAAGCGCGGCGTATGCCGCAGCTGGGCGCGCGCGCCGTCCGGGCCGTGCAAGTCCCACTGGTAGTGCTGTTGCGGCAGACCCAGGGCCAGGCTGGGCCAGTCGGCCAGGTCGGCCGGCGCGGTTGGCCTGGCGGCGTCGCCGAACAGCAGCGGGCTGCCCACCATGCACTGGCTGCGCTCGGCCAGCACGCGCAGCACCAGGTCACTGTCGGGCAGCGGCGGCGGACGCACGCGGATGGCCACGTCGATGCCTTCGGCCACCAGGTCGACGCGGCGGTTGCTCGCTTCCAGCAGCAGCGTGACCTGGGGATGTTCGCGCATGAAGCCGGCCAGCATTGGCGCGACCAGCGAATGCAGCAGGGCAATGGGGCAGGACAGGCGCACCGTGCCGCGCGGCGCCGCCCGCGTCAGCTCGATCGCTTCCTGTGCCGCTTCCGCTTCCACCAGCATCGCCTTGCAATGCTCGTAAAACGTCTGGCCCACGTCGGTGACGGAAAAATGCCGCGTCGTGCGCTGCAGCAGGCGCACGCCGAGACGCTCTTCCAGCAGCGCGATGCGCCGGCTGAGTTTGGATTTCGGCATGCCCAGCGCGCGTCCGGCCGGGGCGAAGCCGCCATGGTCGACCACCTGCACAAAGTAATACAAGTCATTCAAATCCTGCATGCCGCCTCCTTGATCGTTCTATTTTTGGAACGCTGATGGCGAATTTTACCGTCTAGCGCCTCTATCGTTGCAAGAGTATTCTGACTCCATCGTCATGCACACCCCACAGGAGATTGAGATGAACACAGTCACAGGTATCTACAGCGCACCGCACCAGCACTGGGTCGGCGACGGTTTTCCCGTGCGCTCGATGTTTTCGTACACCGGCCATGGCAAGCAGCTGAGCCCCTTCCTGCTGCTCGACTATGCCGGCCCCGCCGAATTTTCGCCCGGCACGCGTCCGCCCGGCGTCGGTTCGCACCCGCACCGCGGCTTTGAAACAGTGACCATCGTCTACAAGGGCGAAGTGGCGCACCGCGATTCGACGGGCAAGGGCGGCGTGATCGGCCCCGGCGACGTGCAGTGGATGACGGCCGGTGCCGGCATCCTGCATGAAGAGTTTCACTCGCCTGCCTTCACGCAGTCGGGCGGCACGCTGGAAATGGTGCAGCTGTGGGTGAACCTGCCGGCGAAAAACAAGATGACGGCGCCCGGCTACCAGGCCATCACCAGCGACACGATTCCCACCGTGACGCTGCCGGACGGCGGCGGCTCGGTGCGCGTGATCGCCGGCGATTTCGCTGGCCTGCATGGCCCGGCCCGCACGTTTTCGCCGATGCGGGTGTGGGACCTGCGCCTGGCGCAGGGCAAGCTGACGCAGCTGCCGGTGCACGCCGGCTGGAGCACGGCGCTGATCGTCCTGCACGGCACGCTGCTGGTGAATGGCGAGAGCGTGGTGCGCGAAGCGCAGATGGCGCTGTTCGCACGCGATGGCGACAGCATCACCGTCGAGGCGAACAGCGATGCCGTGGTACTGCTGCTGAGCGGCGCGCCGATCGATGAGCCCATCGTCGGCCATGGCCCCTTCGTCATGAATACCGAGGCGGAAATCGCGCAGGCGTTCGAGGATTTCAACAGCGGCCGCTTCGCCCGTATCGCGACGTAATTGGTGCAGCAGGCAGTAAGCAATAGACCATGTTGCTGCTCGACCACCAGGGCGGCTTGTTCTACGGCGCTTCGTAGCTGTTGCGTATCGCCGCCAGCACGCCGCGCTGTTCCAGGTGCGTGATGGCGGCGTTCAGGCGCGCCAGGTCGTCGCTGCTGGTCGTGCGCGCATTGAGCATCAGGTGCACGGGGGCGCGCAGGACCAGGAAGGGCAGGGTGTTCAAGGCGACGCCCTGCAGGCGCGCTTCGTGGCGTACGGCCAGCACGTCGCCCAGCAACAGGTCGGCGCGGCCCGCGTCGAGCATGCGGATGCCCTGCCGGAAGCTGCCAAAGGTATTCAGGCGGCCGGCCTTTTCCAGCGCCGGCCGGGCCGCCGCATACTGCGCGCCATACCAGCCCACTTTGGGCGCCAGCAAGGTCGACTTGCCGCGCGCCAGCTGCGCGAAGCTGCCGACATGGCGCTGCGCTGCGTGCGTGCCGGCCTTGCCGAAGATGCCCACGGCTTCGTCGCGGTAGCTCACGCTGAAACGCGCATACGCATGGCGCTCCGAGGTGTCGGAGGCGGCCAGCATCAGGTCCAGCCCTCCTTTCTGGAACAGCAGCTGGCGTCGCGCCGTGGGCAGTTCCGGCACGCTCAGCAAGGTGCAGCGCGCTTCCTTGAAGATGGCGCGCAGCAGCTCCAGGTCCAGCCCCGTATAGTTGCCTTGTGCATCGCGATACAGGTAGGGCGGCCATTGCTCAAGCGCCATCGTCATGCGGCAGGCCTGGGCGGGCAGGACGCTGCCGAGCAGCGTTGCCGCAAGCAGCAGGTGGCGCAAGCGCATGGAACATCTCCGCAGTGGTTCAGGGTTACAGTTTAGCAAACTGCCAGAATGGCCACGGAAGTCAGGCAGTGCATGGCCGGTTGCGGAGATCAAATGGGCTATAGTGGCGGCGTGCCTCACTCAAAGGAAATCCGCTTGACTCCCCCGCTCGAGATCGCCGCCAATGTCTTGATGACTGCTTCCATCATCCTGGCCGGACGCAATAATATTCATTCCTGGTGGATCGGCATCATCGGCTGCGTGCTGTTTGCCGTGCTGTTTTTCCAGGTTAATCTGTATGCCGACGTGATGCTGCAGCTGTTTTTCATCGTCACCTGCGTCATCGGCTGGCTGCAATGGCGGCGTGGCGCCGGCGGCAAACCGTTGCCGATCACGCGCACGGGCTGGCGCAGCCTGGCCTGGGTGGTGCCGGCCGGTATCGCCTCCGTGGCCATCTACGGCATGCTGCTGCACCGGTTTACGAATGCCTACGCGCCCTTCATCGATTCGGCAGTGTTGGTATTTAGCATCATCGCGCAATTCTTGCTGATGAGCCGGCGCATCGAAACCTGGGCCTTCTGGCTGCTGGTCAACACGGTAGCCGTGCCGCTCTACTACAGCCGCGGCCTGCACCTGACGGCCGTGCTGTATGCGGCTTACTGGGTCAATGCCCTGATTTCCTGGTACTGGTGGGGCGTGCAGGCACGCCGCGCGGCGGCCGCGCCGCGGGCGATGGCCGACGCCTGACATTGCCAAACGCCAAGTCCTTAGATTCAAATCGTATATACAATCAATTTTTAATTCGTTCACGCCATAAAGACGCCGAGATATAGTGGCCTTTCCCCGCTTACCGGTGTCTTTTATGTTGCGCTTTAGTCTTTCTGCCTGTTTTTATGCCGCCCCGCACCAGCTGACCATGCAATGCATGGCGCAGTCGATGCCGGTGCGTGCCCGTCCACGCATCCCGTAATTCCTTCCTGTCCCCGTCGTCGTTTTGCCCGTAGGCCCACCCGGTCCGCGTGCCCCTGCTCGGCCTTTTTTATCTGAAAAAGGCTCAATCCCAATAAGAGGAAACCATGTTCAAACCACTCGCCATCAGTCTTGCCATTGCCGCCGCCTTTCCTGCCTTCGCCCATGCCGAGGACGACATGCTGCGGGTCAACGTCACCGGCTCGAATATCCGCGTCAGCGAAAAAGAGGGCGCCAGCGCGGTGCAGGTCATCACGGCCAAGGAATTGAAAGCCAGCGGCAAGACCAGCGTCTCGGATGTGCTGCGCGCCATCTCCGCCAACAGCGGCAACAGCTACAACGAACAATATACGGGCAGTTTCTCGGCCGGCACCTCGGGCCTGTCGCTGCGCGGCATCGGCCAGAAAAATACCCTGATCCTCGTCAATGGCAAGCGCGTGGCCAGCTATGCGACGGCGCAAAACCTGCAGGAAACCTTTGTCGACCTGAACAGCCTGCCGATGGCGGCCGTGCAGCGCATCGAGGTGCTCAAGGATGGCGCCTCGTCCGTCTACGGTTCCGACGCCGTGGCCGGCGTGGTCAACATCATCCTGTACAAGGAATTCACGGGCACGGACGTCACGGCGCAGTGGGGCGGCTCGACCGAAGGCACGGGCCAGCATGAAAAGAGCGCGGCGCTGCAGACGGGCTTTGGCAAGCTGGAGGAAGACGGCTACAGCCTGGTCTTCTCGATCGATGCGCAGCAGCGCGACAAGCTGCAGCAAAGCGACGTGGCGTGGATGCGCGATGCGGACTTCCGCAAGCAGCAGCGGGGCAGCCTGGGCTGGGCCATCACCAATTACGCGGGCACGGACCCGACCCGGACCTTGGGCGGCGTGCGCGGACCATTGCAACTGGTCAATTATGGCGACATCACGCCCGGCAAGACGGGCCAAGTGCTGGCGTATAACCCGTCGCCGTATAAAACCCTGATTCCCGGCATCGAGCGCGTGCACACGGCCGCGCGCGCCACCTTCAAACTGAACGCGGATACGGAAGCGTATGTCGACTTGCTGCACAGCTATTCGCGCGCCGACCAGACCTTCAGCGCGCCGCTCAGCGTCAACAATGCCACGCGCGTGTGGAACAACGCCACCCAGGCGCTCGACACCATTCCTGTCGTGCTGCCTGTCGGCCACCCGAACAATCCGGGTGCGACGCCGCTGCCGTTCACGGCTACCCTGTTCGACCTGGGACCGCGCCTGAAGCAGGACAAGGTCACCTTCTACCGCGCGCTGGCCGGTGCCAAGGGTACCCTGGCGGGCTGGGACTGGGATGCGGCCGTAGGCCACTCCAGCAGCAAGCTGGAAGAGACGGTGCAGAATTTCGTCAACCGCTATGAATTCCAGAAGGTGCTGGCCGACGGCAGTTATAACTTCTTTGACCAGTCGCAAAACAGCGAGGCCGTGCGCAACCGCTTGCGCCTGTCGACCCTGCGTCCGGCCGAGTCGACCCTCGATACCGTCGATTTCTCGGCGGCGAAAGACTTGTGGCAGCTGCCGGCCGGTCCGCTGGGCTTTGCCGCTGGCGCGCAGTGGCGCCGCGAAAAGATGGATTCGCAAACCTCGACGGCCGTGCTGTCGGGCACGGAGCTGCGCCCGGCGATCAACATCATCAACGGCTCGCGCAGCGTGTCGGCCCTGTTTGCCGAATTCAACGTGCCTGTGGTGAAAGACCTGTCCGTCAACCTGGCGGGCCGCGCCGACCATTACAGCGATTTCGGCAATGCGTTTTCGCCGAAAGCCAGCGCCCGCTACCAGGCGGCACCGTGGCTGCTGGTGCGCGGCACCGTGTCGCGCGGCTTCCGCGCGCCGTCGCTGCCGGAAATCACGCAAAGCACGGCCGTCAGCTATGTCAGCGTGCTCGATCCGAAGGACCCTGTCACGCCGACGCAGACGCGCGGCGTGACGGCCATTACCATCGCCAATACGGCGCTGCGTCCGGAACGGTCGAATAACCTGAACCTGGGCGTAGTGGTGTCGCCGACCAGCAGCTCGAGCATCGGCCTCGATTACTACCGCATCAAGCAAGATGGCGTGATTGGCACGGAAAGCGCCACCACTACACTCGCCAATGAAGCGTCGGCGCCGCAGAAGATCACGCGTGACGCCGATGGCCGCATCACGACCCTGTACCGCCAGTACCGCAACCAGGGACAGCGTGAAGTGTCGGGCATCGACCTCGACCTGCGCCAGCGCTTCGTCGACCAGGACTGGGGCAAGCTGACCCTGGCCGGCCAGCTGAGCCGCGTGCTGCGCTTTGCCGAGCCGCTGTCCGATGGCGCGCCACTGACGAACGGCGCCGGCACCAATTATTTCGGCTCCATCCCGAAATGGCGCGGCGTCACCTCGGCCACCTGGGAGCAGGGCAAATGGTCGTCCACGCTGACCTGGAACTATGTGGGCAGCTATGCGCAAAACACGCATCTCGATGAATCGGTGGCCGCCTTCAGCACTTTCGACGTGACCACCAGCTGGCAGGTGACACCCAAGGCGAACGTCACCTTCATCGTGCAAAACCTGGCCAACAAGCGCGCGCCGTGGGATTACTCAGCCTCGGGCTTCGACTATACGCAGGCCGACCCGCGCGGACGCTTCGCCTCGCTCAAGCTGAACTACAAGTTCTGATCTGCAGTTCTAATGCCCGTTTGACACCTGCCGCTGGCCCGCCTGTTCCTGCAGGCGCTGGCGGTAGGCGCTGGGCGTCATGCCCATGCGTTCGCGAAAGGCGGTGGCGAAGTTGCCCGCGTTGTGAAAGCCGATCAGCAGGGCGACATCCTGCACGTCGATGTCTGTCTGCTGCAGCAATGCCACGCCGCGCGCGATGCGTGCTTCGCGGATGAAGGCAAACACCGTCATGCCCGTTTGTTCGCGGAACATCAGGGTCAGCTTTTCGCGGTAAGTGCCCACGCTGCGGGCGATCTCGGACAGGTTGGGCAGGCTGCCCAGGTTGTCGAGAATGAGCTGTTTGACCGCATTGACGAACACCAGGTCGGGATGCTGCTGGCGCTCGCTGGCCGGGACCGCGATGGGTAAGGTGCTGTTGCTTTTACGCATCAACCCCAGGTGGATATGAATGCGCGCGGCCAGCTCTTCCGGCGTGAACGGCTTCGAAATGTAGTCGACACCGCCCACCTGCAAGCCCATGATGCGTTCCTTGGCGGCATCGGCGCCGCTGAGAAAGATGACGGGTATCTGTTCCGTTTCGGGATTGGCCTTGAGCAATCGGCATGCCGTGTAGCCATCCATCTCGGGCATGCGCACGTCGAGCAGGATCAGGTCGGGCAGCGTGGCCAGCGCCAGCTGGTAGCCCTGGTAGCCGTTGAACGCGATGCTGAAACGGTAGGGCTGCTCGCTGAGCAGCTCCATCAGCATGCGCTGCTCGAACGCGGAATCGTCCACGATCAAGATGTTTTTTTTGACGGTTTCGCTGGTCAATGGCATGGCATGGATGACTTAACCAAAAAGCAAGTGTGGCTTATTATGCCTCGCTTTTTCTTTTATTTTCTGCTTTTCTCGTGTTTCAAAAGAGGTTTCTCCGCCAGAAGAAGCGGCGATTTCCCAGATCGCTAATAATTCACCCATGCATTGACTTAAAGCAATGTCGATTATTAAAAAATCTGTTTTGCAAATGCGGCAAAAAACCGACGCCCTCAGGTTCCTGGCTCTCGGCGCTGATATTTTGTTGTCCTGGTTTGCGTGCCCCAAAAAACGCCAGCAATACCGTGACTATCCTCGATGTCCTTCATATTGACGGGCTCATTAATGATGTTCGATCATCAGGAGGTATCATGTTGCGAGTTATTTCCCCCCACCTTATCGTTGCCGCCAGCACGGCACTGCTGCCGCGTGGCGCCGACGCGGCCGTGTATCTGAACGGCACCGGCGCCCGATACCTGCAAGTCGGGCATCACGGCCACCGTTGACTGTCAAGCCAGGCGCTGCGTGCAGGCCGGTTCTGCTTCCCTGTCGCTTAACCTCCGCCTTGTCCGTGGCGAGGCTGGCCTCGTCGCGCAGGAAAACACATGTTTTCGTGTTGTAACTGAGATTTTTTCGATTGTTGTGTTGAATCAATGTGAGGAGATGGTCGTGAAACATACCAACTTTAATAATTTGCCTTGCCCGATTGCCCGCAGCCTGGGCAAGGTGGGTGAATGGTGGAGCATCCTCATCCTGCGCGAAGCGTTTTATGGCAAGACGCGCTTCGACGAATTTGAAAAAAGCCTCAAGATTGCCCCCACCATCCTGACGCGCCGCCTGGCGGACCTGGTGGAGGGCGGCTTGATGACGCGCCGCTTGTATTGCGCCAAGCCGCCCCGTTACGACTATGTGCTGAGCAAGTCCGGGCGCGCCTTCAAGCCCGTCTTGCTGGCCTTTATCGCCTGGGGCAATGAAAACTTCGCGCCGGAAGGCGCCAGCCTCGTCATCGCCAGCCGTGACACGGGCCTGGCTGCCGATCCGGTGCTGGTCGACGCCATGACGGGCTTGCCCATCAATGATGAGTACTATGCGTTTGCGCCGGGGCCGGCCGCCAGCGACAGCATGCGCAGCATCATCCTCGATGCGGAAAAAAGCAGCGGTATTGCGCCCAAGCCGAAGCCAGCGCCCGCCAACCGGGGCTGGGTGGCGGAAGGCCATCTGGCGTGAGGGTGTGACGGCGGGCGAGATCCGCGCCCAGCGTCAAGCATGGCCGTGCGCGCGGCCTGTGCCGGGAGATGCTGCACGTGGGCGCGCTACAATGGCGCTCCATGCTGACCATTCTCGCCATCACGTCTCCCTTCTTTGCCCTGGTGCTGTGCGGCTACCTGGCCGTGCGGCGCACGCTGCTGCCGCTGGCCGCCATCGGCGGCTTGAACAGTTTTGTCCTGTACTTCGCGCTACCCTGCATGCTGTACCGCTTCGGCGCCGCCACGCCCATCGCGCAGCTGCTCGACGCCAGCGTGTTCGGCGTCTACCTGCTATGCGCGCTGATCATGGTGGGTGTCACCACGGCCATGACGCTGAGCCACCGCATCGACTGGAACAACGCCGCCTTCGGCGCGCTGGTGGCGGCCTTCCCGAACACCGGCTTCATGGGCGTGCCGCTGCTATTGACCTTGCTCGGGCCGCGTTCCTCGGGCCCCGTCATCGTTACCATCGTCGTCGACCTGTTGATTACCAGCTCGCTGTGCATCGCCCTGTCGCGCATCGGTAGCGGCGGCGCGCACGGCAGCCGCGCCGCCGTCGTCAACGCCATGAAGGGCATGGCGGGCAACCCCATGCCATGGGCGATCGTGCTGGGTGCCTTGACGTCGTGGCAGGCACTGGCCTTGCCCAAGCCATTGACGCAGACGGTGGGCCTGCTGGCCGACGCCGCCTCGCCGGTGGCTCTGTTTACCATCGGCGCCGTGCTGGCCCGTTCGCAGATGAGCACCAGCGACCCGGCGCCGATGAAAGAGTATGTGCCCGTGGCGCTGAAAAAACTGCTGCTGCATCCGCTGCTGGTGTGGGGCATCGGCCACGCGGCCATCTGGCTCGGCGCGCCGCTCGATCCGTTCGCGCTGACCTGTATGGTGCTGGTGGCTTGCCTGCCCAGCGCCAGCAACGTCTCGCTGCTGTCGGAACGCTTCGGTGCAAACACGGCGCGCATCGCCCGCATCATTCTGGTCTCGACGGCGCTGTCGTTTTTGACGTTTTCAGCGGCCGTCAGCTGGCTGACTTGACGTTGGCGGCGATCAGCGCGCCCAAGGCCTGCGCCGCGCCGGGTTGATGCTCCAGTGCCAGGCCGCGTGCCATGCGGGCCTGGTCTTGCAGGCTGCGGTTCTGCCCCAGCTTCCATTTTCCCGTGATGCGCGTGAGGGGGATTTCGATGCCGACGATGGCTTTTAACAGCTTGTCGATATAGTCGGCCGGCGCATCGCTCACCCGCCACGGCGCGGCTTGATCTGCCTCATGGCGCGCCGTCAGCCGCTCCACCAATCCCAGCAGCCATGCCGCGTCGTCGATGGCGCGCAGGGGACCGTGCGCGTGCACGACCGCATAGTTGAAGGTGGGGACTTCCTTGCCGCTGCGCTGCTTTTCCGCATACCAGGCGGGCGTGATGTAGGCGTGCGGCCCCTGGAAGATCACCATGCAGTCATCTTCTTCGCCGGCCGTGCGCCACAGCGGGTTGGCGCGCGCCACGTGGGCGCGCAGGATGCCGAATGGGGCGTCAAGCGTGGGCGCGGCGATCTCGAACGGCAGATGGTCGGCGCACAGGCCATCGGCGCCGTGGCGCACCAGCGCGCCCAGCGGATGCGCGTCGATCAGGCCATGCAGCATGTCGAGGCGTTCTTCGCGGAAGCTGGCGGGCGTGTACATCTAGGCGACTCCTTCCACAACCACGTCGGCCGCCAGCGAATTGGCGATGTAGCAGCGCTCGTGCGCGTCGTGGTGCAGGCTGGCCAATGCTTCTGGCGAGGGTGCCGCGCCGGAAAACACGATGCGCGGGCGCAGCACGATGCGCGTCATGGCCACGCGGTCCGCAGCATTTTTCCCCAGCTCGCCGACGGCGTCGTCGCGGTAGTCGTCGATGACGTAGCCGCGCTGCGCGGCCAGCGACAGGAAGAACAGCATGTGGCAGCTCGACGTGGCGGCCACCAGCGCTTCTTCCGGGTCGATATTTGCTGCCACCGACATGGGCAGCGGCACGGACAAGGGCGACGACGAGGCGGGTACCGTCAGGCCGCCGTCGAACTGCCATGCATGGCCACGGCTATAGCGCTGGCCGGCGAAATCCTGGCCGTCGCGCTGCCAGGCCACGGTGGCGAAAAACTGATGCATGGGTGCTCCACGGGAGTGAGGGGATGCGTCATCTTAGCGCCAGTCTTGGCTATTTAAAATAGCCAATAAGTGCTATCTTTAAGCTACCAATTCAAGAGCGCCACCATGCCAGCTTCCCACCTGAATCAGATCATCGCCGCCTTGCCGCTGCAGCGCGGCGCCACCGAACCGCTGTTCCGCCAGCTGTATGCGGCCATCAAGGCCGCCATCCTCGATGGCCGCATGAGTCCCGGCATGCAGCTGCCGCCCACGCGCGACTTTTGCCGCCTGCTGGCCGTGTCGCGCCAGACGGTGCTCAATGCGTATGCGCTGTTGACGGCGGAAGGCTATCTCGATGGCGCCGTGGGACGCGGCACCTTTGTCAGCCGCGACGTTCCCTTGTCCGTACCGGTGGCTGCGCCGGCCGGCAAGTTGGATGCGCCCGGCCTGCTGCGGCCCCTGTCGGCGCGCGGGCAGGGCGTGGTGGCGGCCATGCGCCAGGTGGCGTTCCACCGGGGCCCGCTGCGCGCTTTCCGCGTCGGCATGCCGCGCATCGACCACTTCCCGTTCGACGTGTGGAACCGCCTGGAAGCGCGGCGCTGGCGCCGCCCCGACCACCAGTTCGGCTACAGCGACCCGGCCGGCTACCTGCCGCTGCGCGAACTGCTGTGCGTGTACCTGAAGGCCTCGCGCGGCGTCCAGTGCACGCCGCAGCAGATCGTCATCACCTCCGGGTCGCAGCAGGCGCTGTTCATGCTCTCGACTATTTTGCTGGCACCGGGCGACTCGGCCTGGATGGAGTCGCCCGGCTACCGGGGCGCCAGCGGTCCGTTGCGCGCGGCCGGCGCGCGCGTCTTTCCCGTTCCCGTCGATGCGCAGGGACTGGACGTGGCGTATGGCGTGGCGCACTGTCCGCAGGCGAAGCTGGCCTACGTGACGCCATCGCACCAGATGCCGCTGGGCGTGAGCATGAGTTTACCGCGCCGCCTGGCCCTGCTCGCCTGGGCCGCACACAACAAGGCGTGGCTGGTGGAAGACGATTACGACAGCGAATACCGCTACTCGGGCGCGCCGCTGGCGTCCCTGCAAAGCCTGGACCGCGATGGCTGCGTGGTCTACGTGGGTACCCTGTCGAAAGTGCTGTTCCCCGGCCTGCGCCTCGGTTATATGGTGGCGCCGCCCGCGCTGGCCGAGGCGCTGGTGCAGGCCAAGGCCGTGATGGACCGCCACACGGCCATCGTGCCGCAGATGGCGCTGGCCGACTTCATCGCCGAGGGCCACTTTGGCCGGCATATCCGCCGCACGCGCGACAGCAATGCCGAACGGCGCGATCAGCTGGTGCGCGGCTTGGCGCACGAACTCGACGACCAGCTCGCGTGCGGCCCGGCCGACAGCGGCCTGGAACTGTGCGCGTATTTTCGCGCTGGCCATGATGAAGAAACGGTGTCGCGCGCGGGACTGGAACGGGGTATCGAACTGCGTCCGCTGGGGCACTATGCCGACCCTGACGCCGGTGCCGCCTGCGCCACGCCGCCCGGGCTGTTATTGGGCTTTGCCGCCATTCCCCCGGCAGAGATGCAGCACGGCCTGCTGGAACTGGGGCGCCTCTTGCGCGGCCGATAAACTATACTGGTGCTTGCCTGCATACGAAGACCATGACCATGACGATCAACGCGACCATCACCCGCTGCGCCTGGGCCAATCCGGCCAATCCCCGCTACCTTGACTACCACGATACGGAGTGGGGCGTGCCCTGCCACGACGAGCGCCGGCTGTTCGAGATGCTGAACCTGGAAGGCGCGCAGGCTGGCCTGAGCTGGGAAACCATCTTGAACAAGCGCGACACCTACCGCGCCGCCTTCGACGACTGGGATGCGGAAAAGATCGCCGCGTATGGCCCGGAGAAGGTGGCGCAGCTGCTGGCGGACCCCGGCATCGTGCGCAACCGTCTGAAGGTGGCGGCGGCCATCACGAATGCGCAAGCCTACCTGCGCCTGCGCGCGCAAGGCCAGACCCTGGACAGCTTTTTGTGGGCGTATGTCGATGGCCAGCCCATCGTCAATAGCTGGCAACCGGGCGAGTTTCCCGCCAAGACAGCCTTGTCCGACACATTGTCGAAAGACTTGCTCAAGCTGGGCTTCAAGTTCGTCGGCTCGACCATCGTCTACGCCTACATGCAGGGTATCGGCATGGTCAACGACCATGCGCCGACCTGCTTTTGCCGCGCGGGGCATTGATGCGCCGCGCGCTGGTCCTGCTCGACACCGATTTTGACGGCGCCCGCTTTGGCGCAGCCTGTGCGGCGCATGGCGGGCGGCGCCTGCATTACGTCGCGCTGGCGCCGCGTCCCGTCGATGCCAGCCACTTGCCCGAAGAGTGGCGCACACAGTGGCCGCTTTGCGTGCCGGGCTTGCACCGCATGGTCTCGCACGATGGCTTCGTCACGCTCGATGTGCTGATCGGCGAGCCCGATGCCTGCCTGGCGCAATTGTCGGCACGCATCGATGAAGTGCTGCTGGCCTGGGTACCCGCCGCCGTGGCGGTGCTGGCGCGCCTGATGGTCGATGGCGGCCAGCTGCATGCGCTGCACCTGGACGAGGCGCAGCGCGCGGCGTTGCAACAGAATGGTTTTGTCTTCGACGAGAGCCGCTTGCGCGCCGTATTTTATGCGCGGCGCGCAGAGCACGCGGCCGTCACCGCACCCGAGCGGCGCGCCATCGTCATCGGCGCGGGCGTGGCCGGCGCGGCCGCCTGCGAACGGCTGGCCGCGCGCGGCTGGAAGGTGACCCTGGTCGAGCGCCACGCGCAGCCGGCCAGCGAGGCGTCGGGCAACCTGGCCGGCATCTTCATGCCGCTGATGTCGAAGGATGACAATATCCCCACGCGGCTGGTGCGCGCCGCCTACCTGTATTCGCTGAATCGCTGGAAAGACCTGGGCGGCATCGGCGCCGCCATCGAGGGTGTGCAGAGCGGCGTGCTGCACCTGGCGCGCGACGGCGCGCATGCGCAGGTGCAGCGGCAGATCGCCGCCAGCTGCCTGTATCCGCGCGAATTCGCCCGCTGGCTGGAAGCGCCCGAGGCGAGCGCCATGCTGGGCGCACCGGCGCCCGATGGCGCCTGGTGGTTCGCACAGGGTGGCTGGGCGCGCCCGTCTTCCGTCTGCGCGGCCATGCTGGACGCTTGCGGCGGCTTGCTCACGCGGTGCTTTTCCAGCAGCGCCCTGCGACTGGAGCGTGGCGATCAGGAGTGGCTGGTGCGCGATGCGGACGGCGCCCTGATCGCGGCGGCGCCCAACGTCATCCTGGCGGCGGGCACGGGTGCCGTCGATTTCGAACAGGCGGCCGGTCTGCCGCTGGACGCCGTGCGCGGCCAAGTCACGCACCTGGCCGAAGGCAGTCTGCCCTCCTTGCCGTTCGTCGTCTGCCGCGAAGCCTACATGACGCCCGCATACCAGGGCGTCGTGTGTGTGGGCGCGACCTATGCTGCCGATGCAGACAGCAGCCTGCGCATGGATAGTCAGCACGACAATATCGCTAAGATCTCCGACATCCTTGATGTGGCTCCGTTCGACGCGCCGCTGGCCGGGCGCACGGGCTTTCGCTGCATGGCGCCGGACCGCCTGCCGCTGGCGGGCGCCTTGCCCGATCCCGGCGCGCCAGGCCGCTGCGAGCGCTTGCGCGACGTGCCGCGCTGGCCCGGCCTGTTTGGCTTGCTGGGGTACGCTTCGCGCGGCCTGATCTGGGCGCCGCTGGCGGCCGAGATGCTGGCTTGCCAGCTGGAGGGCGAGCCGTTGCCGCTGGAGCGCCAACTGGCAGAGGCGCTTGATCCTGCCCGCTTCTTGCTGCGCGAGCGCCGCCGCGCTTCCTGATGACACCCAGAGGCAAATTCTGGGGTCGGACCCTCAGGGTCCGACCCCAGCGTCTGCTCTTGGGTTAACAATCAAGAGATGGCGCCAACGCGCGTGATCGCAGGCCCCATATACGTTTTTCAGCTTTCCAAACTCTTTTTAATTTGTTTTCCGAACAACATAAGTTCGCTACAGTGGACTCGTGCTGGTTTTTGACGACGCAATAAAGAGGTGGAACGATGGCTGCTGCAGAACTGATTTTCGACCCACGCGCCGCGCACGGCGAGGCGGCCTTTGACGAAGTACTCCATCTCGCGCGCGCCCAGGCGAAGGCGCAGGGCTTGCCGTATGCGGGCATCGTCAGCGCGCAGGATGCATGGCAGCTGGTGCAGGCTGGCAAAGCCGTGCTGGTCGACGTGCGCACCAACGAGGAACGCACTTTCGTCGGCTACGTGCCGGCCTCGCTGCACGTGGCGTGGGCCACCGGCACGGCCATGAACCGCAATCCCCGCTTTACGCGCGAACTGGAAGCGAAGGCGGGCGGCAAGGATGCCGTCGTGGTGCTGCTGTGCCGCAGCGGCAAGCGCTCGGCCCTGGCCGCAGAAGCGGCCGCCAAGGCAGGTTTCACGCACGTCTTCAATATCGCGCAAGGCTTCGAGGGCGACCTCGACGCGCAGCAACAGCGTGGCCATAGCGGCGGCTGGCGCTGGCATGCGCTGCCCTGGCTGCAAGATTAAATCTCTTTCCGGGACCACCATGAACCAGCGAGCCATTCCCCCGCCTCCCTTGCCGCGCAGCCGCAATGGGAACTGCGCCAGATCGTCGATGAATTGCGCGCCGTGCGCGCACAGTGGCGCGAAGGATTGGCCAGCAACCAGGAGTGCGGCGCGCGCGAATTCCCGTCGCGCCAGCACTTGCGCGACATCATCAAAGCCTTGTGCGCGGCCCTGTTCCCCATGCGCCTGGGCCCCCTCGACCTGCAGCAGGAGAGCGAAGATTTCTTTGTCGGCCACACGCTCGACACGACCCTCACGGGATTGCACGAACAGGTGCGGCGCGAACTCAGTTACCACGCGCGCCAGCACGGCTTGCAGCAGACGGTCTCCATCGAACAGCAGGCGCTGGCCATCGTGCAGCGCTTCGCCCGCGCGCTGCCGCGCATCCGCGCCCAGCTCGACACGGACGTGGCGGCCGCCTTCCATGGCGACCCGGCCGCGCACAGCGTCGATGAAGTGCTGCTGTGCTATCCGGGCATCCTGGCCATCATCCATTACCGCCTGGCGCATACCTTGTATGCACTGGGCGCGCCGCTGGTGGCGCGCATCATCGCCGAGGTGGCCCATTCGCAGACGGGCATCGACATCCACCCGGGCGCCAATATCGGCAGCAGCTTTTTCATCGACCATGGCACGGGCGTGGTGATCGGCGAGACGGCCATCATCGGCGAAAGGGTGCGCATTTATCAAGCCGTCACCCTGGGCGCCAAGCGCTTTCCCGCCGGCTTTGATGGTGTGCTGAAAAAGGGATTGGCGCGCCACCCCATCGTGCAGGACGACGTGGTCATCTACGCGGGTGCGACGATCCTGGGACGGGTGACCATCGGCCAGGGTTCCGTCATCGGCGGCAATGTCTGGCTGACCCGCAGCGTGGCGCCCGGCAGCCATGTCACGCAAGCGCACAACCAGCAGGAAGCAGCGGACTTGCCGGCGCCATCGCACCCCGCTTTTGCCCACCACCCATGAGGACAGCATGTTGATCAAACAGTTTGGACTGGCCGTGCGCCAGTTGCGTGAAGGGCATGGCTGGTCGCAGGAGCGGCTGGCCGAAGCGGCCGACTTGAACCGCTCCTTCATCGGCGAAATCGAACGGGGCGCCGCCACGCCGTCGCTGCTGACGGTGGAAAAGCTGGCCATCGCGCTGGGCGTCGGCCTGGCGGGATTGATGGCCCGCTGCGAACCGGAGCTGGTGGATTAAAAACGGGTAAAACGCTTAACAAAACCGTAGCGAGCGGCAGTGAGTTGTGGCCGAGAAGCGCAGCTGTGCGAATGCACAGTGAGCATCGCAGGCTGCAAATCGCGACGCGTAGTAGGTTTGGTTAAGCGTGTTTTGATGGCGATAGCATGTTGAGGGAAGAGGGGGAGACGCTTGATACTTTATTTGTTTTTCAGATAAGCATATTCACTTTTCTCATCAGGAGTAGTCATGACAGTAGCAACAGAGAGCCAGTTCGCGCTGGGCGATAACGCCGCGCGCCAGCTGGCCAATGCAAGCAAGAGCGTCCCCCAGTTATCCACGATCACGCCGCGCTGGCTGGTGCACCTGCTGCAATGGCTGCCCGTGGAAGCGGGTATCTACCGCCTCAATCGCGTGAAAAATCCGAAGGATGTGCGCGTGGCCTGCTCGCAGCGCGACGAGTCGGAATTGCCGCAAACCTTTGTCGACTACGATGACCAGCCGCGCGAGTATTTTCTCAATGCCGTCAGCACGGTGCTCGACGTGCACACGCGCGTGTCGGACCTGTACAGCAGCCCGCACGACCAGATCAAGGAGCAGCTGCGCCTGACCATCGAGACGATCAAGGAGCGCCAGGAAAGCGAACTGATCAACAATCCCGACTACGGCCTGCTGGCCAGCGTGCACGACGACCAGCGCATTTTTACCCTGACGGGCGCGCCCACGCCGGACGACCTCGACGAACTGCTGACGAAAGTGTGGAAGGAGCCGGGCTTCTTCCTGGCGCATCCGCTGGCGATAGCCGCTTTTGGGCGCGAATGCACGCGCCGCGGCGTGCCGCCACCGACCGTCAGCCTGTTCGGTTCGCAGTTTTTGACCTGGCGCGGCGTGCCGCTGGTGCCGTCCGACAAACTGCCGATCGAAGACGGCAAGACGAAAATTATTTTGCTGCGCGCGGGCGAACAGCGGCAAGGCGTGATCGGCCTGTTCCAGCCTGGCCTGGCGGGCGAGCAAAGCCCGGGCCTGTCCGTGCGCTTCATGGGCATCAACCGCCACGCGATTTCGTCCTACCTGATTTCGCTGTATTGCTCGCTGGCCGTGCTGACCGACGATGCGCTGGCCGTACTGGAAGACGTGGAGATCGGTAAATACCATGACTACCCAGACACCTACAAGTGATGGCGCGGCGGCCTTGCCCGGCGTCCCGTTTTTACCCGACGAAGCGACCCTGAACCGCCTGGCGGGCGAGTTTTTCGCGCGTTTTCCGGGCTTGCCCCCCCGCATTGGACAAGTCGCCCAGCCTTGGCGGTTCCGGCAGCGTGCTCGATGCGGCGCCCCGCTACGTGAACCGTCCGCCGCCGCAGCCCGGCCCTTCGTTCGCCGCCATCGCCCCCGGCGTGGCGCCGGCGCCTGCTTCCGTGCCGACGCCACGGGCATCAAGCCTTGGTGCACCGTCGCCCTACTATTTTGTCGGCGGCGCGCATGGCTATCCCGCGTCGCATGGCAAGCTCGATGGCCTGGCGCAGCAAGGGCTGGGCCAGCCGGGCGCGCCTGCGGCCGGCCAGCCGCAGTTCTATTTCCAGACCGAGCTGCCTGCGCGGCATCAAGGTCCAGGGCAAACGCCCGCGCCATTCGATGTGCATGCCGTGCGGCGCGATTTTCCCGTGCTGGCCGAACGGGTCAACGGCAAGCCTTTGGCGTGGTTCGATAATGCGGCCACCACGCACAAGCCGCAGTCGGTGATCGACCGCGTGTCGTATTTCTATGCGCACGAGAATTCGAACATTCACCGCGCGGCGCATGCACTGGCGGCGCGCGCCAGCGATGCCTACGAGGCCGCGCGCGCCAAGGTCGCCCATTTCCTCGGCGCCGCTTCGCCCAATGAAATCATCTTCGTGCGCGGTGCCACGGAAGGCATCAATCTGGTCGCCAATACCTTTGGCCGCAAGTACATCGGCAGCGGCGACGAGATCATCGTCTCGCAGCTGGAACACCACGCCAATATCGTGCCGTGGCAGCAGCTGGCGGCGGAAAAGGGCGCGACACTGCGCGTGATTCCCGTCGACGACAGCGGCCAGATCATCGTCGATGCATTCCGCAAGCTGCTTAACGGGCGTACCAAGCTGGTGTCCGTGACGCAGGTGTCGAATGCGCTGGGGACCGTGACGCCCGTGGCGCAGATCATCGCGCTGGCGCATGCGGCCGGCGTGCGCGTGCTGGTCGATGGGGCGCAAGCCGTGTCGCACCTGCGCGTCGACGTGCAGGCGCTGGGCGCGGATTTTTACGTGTTTTCGGGGCATAAGGTATTTGGGCCGACGGGCATCGGCGCCGTGTATGGCAAGGCGGACTTGCTGGAGCAACTGCCGCCGTGGCAGGGCGGCGGCAACATGATCGCCGACGTGACGTTCGAGCGCACCGTCTACCAGGGCGTGCCGAACCGTTTCGAGGCGGGCACGGGCAATATCGCCGATGCCGTGGGCCTGGGTGCGGCCATCGATTATGTGCAGCGCATCGGCCTGGACAACATCGCCGCCTACGAGCACGCGCTGCTGGAATACGCCACGCACCACCTGCAGGCGATTGCCGGCGTGCGCCTGATCGGCACGGCATTCGAGAAGGCCAGCGTGGCCTCGTTCGTGCTGGCCGGCTACGAGCCGGCGGAAGTGGGGTGCGCCCTGAACGACGAGGGCATCGCCGTGCGCTCGGGCCACCACTGCGCCCAGCCGATTTTGCGCCGCTTCGGCGTGGAAGCGACCGTGCGGCCATCGTTTGCCTTCTACAATACGTATGAGGAAATCGACCGCATGATCGCGGTGGTGCGCCGCCTGGCGGGTGCGCGCCGCTGATCTTGCCGGCTTATCAAGACTATGCCGCCCTTGCGCCAGCGGGGGCGGCATTGTTGCGTCAGGTCACGGACTTTGCGCGCGCCTGGCTGGCGTCTGCAGGCTGGCGGTATAATTTATCCTTGGCAATATTCAAGCTGCGGCTCCAAGGAGATATCCGGTGGAAAATCAACACAGCTCGCCCGAGCTTTTCCTGTTCCTGGCGTCGACCGTGCACGACATGAAAAATTCGATCAGCGTCGTCAGCGGCACGCTGGAATCCTTGCTGGCGGCCGAACAGGCGAAAGACGCGCCGCAGGCCGATCCCGCCTACCTGCAGATGGCGCAAATGCTGTACCAGACCAAGCGCCTGAACGATAACCTGATCCAGCTGCTGGCCCTGTACAAGGAAGTGGGCAAGCCCGGCTATCCGTTCGACGTGCAGCCGCAACTGGTGAGCCAGGTGGTCGACCAGGTGGTGGACCAGGAAAAGATCCTGCTGGCCTCGAAAGGCATCCGCCTGGAGACGGCGTGCCCGGCCGAGCTGATCTGGACCCTGGATGAAGACCTGGTCATCGGCGTGCTGGCGCATGCCATCAACAACGCCATCCGCTACACGAAAGACACGATCCGCCTGTCGGTGCAGGAGCACGACAATATGCTCGAGCTGCGCGTGGAAGATAATGGCGACGGCTACTCGCAGGCGCTGCTCGACGCGGGCAGCGCAGCCATGGATGGCATGGCGGCCGGCGTGAACTTTTCCACCAACAGCACGGGACTGGGCCTGTATTTCTCCAGCGAAGTGGCGAAGATGCACAAGCACCGGGGCAGTAGCGGCAGCATCGCCCTGGAAAATGGCGGCGCGCTGGGCGGCGGCTGTTTCATCCTGCGCCTGCCCTGAACGAGGAATTCATGACGACAGACAGCCACGCCACCGCCGGCGAAGCGGGCAGCACCGACTGGGCCGACAAGCATTATCTGCTGGTCGACGACTTCATCGGCATCCGCATCCTGCTGCGTGAATCCCTGCGCAACCTGGGCGCGCGCCATATCGACCAGGCGGCCAGCGGCGGTGAAGCCATGAAGCTGCTGGCCAAGACCCGCTATGACGTGGTGCTGTGCGATTACAACCTGGGCGAAGGCAAGAATGGCCAGCAGGTGCTGGAAGAGACGCGCGTGCGCAACCTGACGGCGCCGTCGAGCGTGTGGCTGATGGTGTCGGCCGAGAAAAGCGTGGAATCGGTGATGGGCGCGGCCGAGCACCAGCCCGACGCCTACCTGATCAAACCCATCACGGAAGGCGTGCTGTTGACGCGGCTGAACCGCGTGTGGCACAAGAAGCAAGTATTTCGCGAAATCGACCAGGCCTGCATGGAAAAGGATTATTTGCGCGCGGCCAAATTGTGCGACGCGCAGATCGAGCTCAACAAGCTGCACGCGCTGGAATTGCTGCGCATGAAGGCCAGTTTGCTGCTGAAAAGTGGCGAACCGGAAAAGGCCCGCGCCGTGTATGAAAAAGTGCTGGCCGAGCGCGATTACAGCTGGGCCAAGGCGGGCCTGGGCAAGATCCGCATGAATAACGGCGAGCACGAGGCGGCGCGGCAGATCTTCCAGGGCGTGATCGTCGAAAACAAGTATTACATCGATGCCTATGATCAGATGGCCGTCGCTTACCAGCTGATGGGCCAGCACGAGGAAGCGTGCGGCGTGCTGGAAAAGGCGGCGCGCCTGTCGCCCAATTCGGTGCCGCGCCAGCGCAATCTGGGGCTGGCGGCCTTGAAAGTTGGTAATGTCAGCATGGCGGAAAAGGCTTTTCGCAAGTGTATTTCCATCGGTGAATTCTCCGTCATGAAGACGCCGGATGCCTACCTGGGCCTGGCGCGCGTGTGCGGACTGAAGAAGGATGCCAAGGAGGCGCTGCAATGGCTGCTGCTGGCGCAGCGTGAATTCCCGCCCGAGCAGATCGGCTTGCGCGCGAAGATCACGGAAGGCATGGTGCACCACGAAACGGGCGATTACCGGCGCGCGCGCAAATGCGGCGACGAACTCGAAGCCATGCTGGCGGAAGACCCGGCGCGGCCCGAGAAAAGCATTTGCATGGAACTGGCAACTTTGCTGTTCGCCGTCGGCGTCAAGGATGCGCCGGCCAGCCTGCTGTGCTACGTGGTGAAGAACAACCACGACAACCAGGTGGTGCAGGACGAAGTGCAAAAGATCTTCGACAAGGCGAAGATGGGCGACGAAGGCACCAGCCTGATCATCGCCGCGCGCAAGGAAGCGTCTGACTTGATGAACAAGGGCGTGCTGCTGTGGAAGACGGACAAGCTCAACGAGGCGGTCGCCTGGATGCGTGCGGCACGCGAAAAACTGCCGAACAACCTGCGCATCCTGTTCAATTCCGCGCAAATCATCGTGTCTTTCCTGGAGCAGCGCGGTTACCAGGCGGAATTGGCGGTCGAAGCCATGGAAGTGTTGTTGTATGTAGACAAAATCGCACCGGGACAGCAGCGCTTTGCGCAATTGATGGAGCAACTGGTGCAGCTGACGCCGCCGCTCGGGCCGGAACCGGCCGTCGAGGTGCCGGAAAAAGCGCCGTCGGCGCCGGAAAAAGGGGGAAAATCCGTGCGCGAGCGTGCCGGATGATAAACTAGGGGCCAGCGTGGGTTCGCCCGTGCTTGAGTTGCTTTACAACAATAAGGAAGAAACTATGCGTGATGTGGTCAATGAAGTGTACAAAAAAATGAAGGTCGGCAGTATTGCCTGGGTACGCCCGGTCGCCGCCAAGGGAGACACGCTGGAAACATTCCAGTCTTCGTACGAGCACGCCAAGGCGCTGGCCGACGAAGGCCTGATCACGATCGGTGACGTAAAACGCCAGCCCGACAACATGATCGAGGCGATCCGCATTCATCGTATCGCCTGATCATATCGCCGGCTTGACGCGTCAGGCCTTGCCTGGCGCTTTAGCCTTGGGCGCTGCGCGTTTCGCGGGCGCCTTGCGCAGCGGGGCCTTGGCCTTGGCTGCCGTGCCGGCTTCTGCCGGTTTGGCGGACTTGCTGGCCGCTGGCTTGACCTTCGCTCCAACCGCTCCACCGCCGAAACTGGCCGCTGCCGCACTGGCAGCATCGGGCGACATCGCCGTCGACACGGCCTGCTTGAACTGATCTTGTAACAAATTCCACCAAGCACTTGGATTGGCCAACTGGGCTGCTGCCTGGTTGCCGGCATCGTCGGGCGCCGCCGCAGCGGGTTCTGGCGCGGGTGCAGGTGCGGGCGCCGGTTTCGGTGCAGGCGCTGCCTGCTGGAAAAACGCGGAAGCGTAGGGCACCGATTCAAAGACAGTTTTCTCGCTGGCGCCTGGCTGGGTGATGGCCGCCGCCAGCGAAGCACCCATCGATTTCAGCGTGGCAATGGTGCCGCGCTGTACTTCCAGCGCCTGGATACTGCCGCGCAGCATGCTGGTATTGAGGTTCAGCCATGCTTCGACGGCTTTCAGGTCGCTGATTTTCTTGTCCAGCTCTTCCACCGACATGGTGGGCGCCGTGATGCCGGGCATGCCCATGCCGGGCACGCTCATGCTGCCCCACAGGTTCTTGACGAAGTCGAGGGTATCGGTCACAACTGCTGCGCCCGGTATTTGGGGCATTTGCGGATTTGCCATGCGAAATCTCCTGGTAGGTGGATGGCCCTAGCGTAGCAGATATCAGCTTGCAACTGACGCAACGCTGCCAACATTTTCTTACATAAAACATCAAGAGTTGAGCGCGGGCAAGAAGCGGGAAGTGGGGTGGAAGCGTTACACTACGGCCTATGATGCCCGACTCCTTCTTTTCGCCACCGCGCCGCCGTACCGTCATTTTTGTTGCGGTCATCGGCGCACTGCATTACGTGGCGCTGGAGTGGCTCACCTCGCATGCCCGCATGGTGCCGCTGGGGCAGAATCATGCGCAGGTGGTCAGCATGGCCTTGATCGCCGAGCCACCCAGGCCCCTGCCAGTGTTGCCACCGCCGCCGCCCGAGCTCCCCATGTCCAAGCCCAGGCCGCTGCCCCGCCGCCGCCGACGGAGCTGGCGTCGAGCGAAGCGCCCCAGTGGACGGCGCCTGCCAGCGACGTGCCGGAAGGCCCCGCTACTTCCGAGCCGGCCGCAGTGGCTGCCCCGGTCATCACGGCGCCCGCGCCCGCCGTGGCGGCCGCACCAGCTGCCGCGCCGCCGCCACCGGCCGTCGAACAGGCACGGCACTACAAAACGAATGTACCTGCCTCGGCCCAGTTCGACTTGCATGTGGACCGGCGCGATGCCGACGGCACCAAGTGGCAGGGCGTGGCCGCCATGGCGTGGGAAAACCGGGGCGATACGTATCAGCTGACACTGGAAGTGGGCTTGAGCATGCTGATCACGCGCATCAACCTGCTGGTGCTGACCAGCGAGGGCGTGATCGATACCAGCGGTATCGTGCCCGTCACGGCCACGGAGAAACGCAAGGGCCGCGCGCAAACGGCCACGCATTTCAAGCGCGACGCCAGGGCCATCACGTTTTCGGCTACGACGGCCACGGTTCCATGGCAGGAGGGGGCGCAGGACAAGGCCACGGTGCCGTTCCAGCTGGCCGCCATCGGCCGCGCCGACGTCAACCAGCTGGCCGGCAATATCGATATCCTCGTCGGCGAGGAAAAGGAAGCGACCGTGTTCCGCTTCCAGCTGGTGGGCGAGGAAGAGCTCGATACCAAAATGGGCCGTCTGGTGACCTGGCATCTGCGCCGGCCACCGAAGCCCGGCACCTATTCGTCGCAGCTCGATATCTGGCTGGCGCCGTCCATGCAATGGTATCCGGTACAAATACGCAATACCGAGGCGAGCGGGGCTTTGACCACGCAAACCGTGACCCACATTCGCGTCAATGACGCTACAGGAAAATAAATGATGACTTTGACTACTTTAAAACGCGTGGTGCTGGCCAGCTTGCTGGCCGCCACCCTGACTCCCGCCATGGCCGACGCGCCCGTTGAGCATCCCGTCATCAAGCGCCCCTACAAGCTGGCGCCATCGGCTGACCTCGTCTATTCGATCAAGGCCAGGCAGCGCGGCATCGGACTGTCCGGCGAATCGGTCAGCAACTGGCGCGTGGGCGATGGCAAGTATTCGCTGCTGGCTGAAACCAAGGCGGCCCTGTTCGGCAAGATTCTGGAGCAGCGCAGCGAAGGCACTGTGGACGATTTCGGCCTGGCGCCGGCGCAATTCGTGGAAAAACGTTTCCGTAAGGAAGCGGCCACCACCACGTTCAAGCGCGACAGCAAGACCATCGTCTTCAGCGAGGGCGATGACAGCTATCCGTTGAAAGGCGGCGAGCAGGACCGTAACAGCACCGTCTGGCAACTGGTCAGCGTGGCGCGCGCCACGCCCGAGAAATTCACGCCCGGTTCGGAATGGAGCTTCTTCGTGGCAGGTCGCCACGACGCCGAGCCGTGGACCTTCAAGGTCGTCAAGGATGACAAGGTCGCCACCGGTCTGGGCGAAGTGGCTGCCATCCACTTGGTCAAGGCGCCGCCGCCGGACAAGAAGGGCCAGCAAGTGGACCTGTGGCTGGCGCCGTCGCTGGAATGGTATCCCGTGAAGGTGACGTTCGCTGATGAAGATGGCGATTACGTCGAGCAAACCTTGCAAAAGATCGTCAAGAAGTAAGTGCTTGCTGCGCAGTTTTGCCTCAAATTACCAACCCAGATGCAGAAACTGGGGTCGGACCCTCAGGGTCCGACCCCGGCCCTTCGCCTTTGGGGACGTCGTCAATGCAACACTCGGCAGACTGACGGCCCGTTCGCCCCCTCCCACGCGCTAAATTGCATGTCAGAACTGATATACTGACGCCCCCGCCCCGCAGCGCTGCGTTAGCCCGCTGCGCCGCCCGCTGAACACTCATCCGGAAAAGAATGATTGATATAATGGCAAGTGCAGCCGTGGCTACGGATGCACATCAGACAGAGCAAGAGCATCACGATTCCTTGCAGGCGCATTTCCAGCCCAATATTTCGGCCGATGAAATTGAGCAAGTTTTTCACTTGAAGCGGGCGCAGCCTTTGCTGCAAGTGTTTACGGCCCTGTTCCATGGCGGTTTCGATGGCGTGCTGGTACGTCTGCTGGTGTTGCGCGAGCTGGCGTCCGATGCGGCCACGTCCGCTTATACGCGCGCCGATATCAATACGAAACTGGCGTATCTGTTGCCGGAAAGCCTGGAAACGGTCTTGCTGCGCCTGCGCTCGAATCAGTTGCTGGCCTGGGATGCGCAGCAGGGCGTGTACCGCGTGACGCCCATGGCGCGCAACGTGCTGTCCGCCATCGACAGCTTGCTGGGCCTGGGCCAGACGGAAGACGAAGCGGAAATGGGTTTTCTGTTGTCGCAGGTGGCCGGTGCGCAAGCCGTGGGCGGCGTGTCCGTTGAACAACTCCAGCATTTGCTGGGGCGCCTGGTGGATTTGACGGAAGAGTTCTCCGACGCGATTGCCTCCGGTTCCGAATTCCGGCTGCGCACGGCGCAGGCGAAGTGGAACATGGCGTGCGACTGGGTGGAAAAGGGTTCCGAGATTCTCGTGGCCATCACCTCCGATGAAAACGCGGACAGCGCCACGCACAAGGCGGCGCAGGCGATCGGCCGCGCGCAAAGTAAATTGCTCAATATGCAAGGCATGTTTTCGCGCGCGCTGAACCAGATCGAGCGCCAGCGCGTGCACCTGGGCCAGTCGGGCCTGTCGACCACCGACATCAAGCGCTGGCTCTTGCTGCATGAAGACCTGGCCAGCCTGGCCGAAGGCGCCATCGACCAGCCCGTCGTGCCCCTGTTCAGCACGCCGGCCGAGATGATCGACGTGGCGGAAACGGAACTGCTGTCCGAACGGGCGGCAGGTGTCATCAATACGGGCCTGCCCAGCGGAGAGGACGCGCCCACCACCATCAGCGACGGTCCCGCCATGCAGCTTGAACTCGATGACTTGCTCGAACGCCTGTCGAATTTTGCCAGCCTGGGCAATTTCCCCAGCATCGGCGAAGAAGGGCCGAAATCCGTACCGGTGCAGGATTCGCTGCTGCCTGCCAGCTTTGCCGTGGCCTCGTACCGCGCCTCGATGCTGCCGCTGCTGGGCGATGTGTCCGAAGCGAGCTTGCAAGGCTCGACGGCCGAACTGGCCCGTTTGCCGATCACCTTTACACCGACCGACGAGATGGTCCAGCTGACCGACCCCCACGTGGCGGCCATGTCGATCGCCTCGCTTTCACTGAATGTTTCACTTGATTTAGATAGCGGCACTGCCGATGAATGACGATTCCCAAATCCTGATTGCGCGCCTGCTCACGCATCAAACCCTGCGCCGCGACGACAAGCTCGTCAAGCGCGTGCTGTCCGACGAGCTGTTCCGCGCCGAAATCGATGCGCGCCTGCTGGCCTGCGGCTTGAAGCTGCTCGACAACGTGTATGCCGACCACGTGACGCTGGCCCTGACGCGCACCATCGAACCGAAGATTTTCGGCGCGCGCGACGTCTGGCAAAACAACAATTTCGGTTTGGCGCGCGATGGCGTGGCCTTGCTGGTGGTGCTGTGGGCGCAGATCATCCTGCCCAAGCGCGAACGCCAGGAAACGCACCAGCACGCCGATGACGATCAAAATGATATGTTTGGCACGGAAAAACCGCTGCCGCGCGCGGAAGACGCCTCGATCGGCATTTCCTACAAGGCGCTGCTGTCGGACTTCGGCGACAAGCTGGGCAAGAAGACGCGCATGGACATGAATTTGGGCACCCTGGCCAAGCTGGGCTTCATCGAGCGTCGCGGCGACTTCATCCTGGAAGGCCCGCTGCTGGACCTGATGATGGATACCGACGTGCTCAAGGAACGCATCATCAACGGCGCCCTGGCCGACGTGTTCAAGCGGGCGCCCGCGCGCCTTGTGGCTGTCGATCCGGATGCCGACCTGACAGACGACCAGTCCGTCGACATCGGCGACTTGCCAGACGCCGGTGACGCCGATTCGTCCGACCTCCCTCACTGAAAGCGCCCATGTTTCATATCAAATCACTTGAACTGGTGCACTGGGATTACTGGCAGCGCATCAAGAATATTCCGCTCGACGCGAAGATCATCACCATCGCGGGGCAGAACGGCTCGGGCAAGACCACCTTGCTCGACGCCTTGCGCACCTTGTTCGGCCTCGACTGCTCGATGGGCCGCACGTATAAACATTATGCGCGCCACTCGGGCCAGCAGACGGCCTGGCTGCGCGCCGTGGTCGACAACAAGAACGTGGGCAAGCAGCTGTCGAACCGGCCGTTTCGCAGCTCCGGCTTCTTCAGCGACGATGAAGTGACCCTGTTTTGCCAGATCCAGAAGAATGGCGGCGACTGGAAGCGCCAGTATCTGATGCGTCCAGGCAATGTGCAGATCGAGGACATCACGGATGCCAACGATTGGCTGGGTGTGGAAAACTACCGCAAGCGCCTGGCCAATGCTGGCCTGTCGCCTGCCATGTCGAAAGTGCTGGCGCTGGAGCAGGGCGAGACGGACAAATTGTGCGAATACGCGCCGCGCCAGTTGCTCGACCTGGTGTTTCAGGTGTTCGGCGACAAGGAAGTGCTGGACGCCTACGACGAAGCCAAGCGCCACCAGCGCGATACGGAAGTGGAGCTGAAACGCTTCGAGACGGAACTGGAAGCGTCGAAGACCAACCTGGAAGGCTTGCGCCTGCGCGTGGCCAATTACCACCAGTGGGAAGGGCTGCATAAAGAGCGCCGCAACCTGCTGGAAGAAGTGCTGCCCAGCTTGCAATACCACGAGGCGCGCGAAAAGGCGGCTCAGGCCAGCCGCCAATTGCGCGATGCGCGCAAACCGATGGCGCAGGCGGACCAGCAGCTGACCGATAAACGCAATGCGCTGGCGGCGCAAGCGAAGGCCCTGTCCGACGCGCAGATGAACGAGACCTTGCTGGAGCAGGAATCGATTGGCTTGCAGAGCCGCTTGTCCCTGATCAATAGCAAGCTGAAACCGCTGGACAGCCTGCTGGAACAAAAAGACCGTTTGCACAAGCTGGCTGCCGACTCGGGCAGCGACATCGCCGCAGTGACGGCCCAGCTGGAACAGAAGGAAGCGCAATTGCTGCAGCAGCGCCAGCAGCGTGACGCCTTGTCGGCGCGCATCGCGGGCGAGCAGGCGACGATTGCCGCGCTGCAAGGCAAGACGGCCATGCCGGAGCCGGACAATGTGCGCGGCATGCGCCGCGCGCTGCGCGACGCGGGCATCGGCCACGCGATGCTGTCGGACATCGTCGAAGTGACGGACAGCCGCTGGCAGGGCGCCGTCGAAGGCGTGCTGGGCGGTTACGCTTCGGTCGTCTTGCTCGACAAGGCCAAGGACGCGGCTGCCGCCTACCGCCTGGCCGAGAAGGAGCGCTATCGCCACTTCATCGTGCCCGAGCTGGTCACGGCGCCTGTCGCGAAAGACGAGAGCTTGCTGGCGGTGGTGAAATTTTCCGCGCCCGTGCCCAGCTGGCTGATCGAGCAGCTGTCGCGCATCGCCCGCGTCGATTCCGTCGAAGCCGGTTTCAAGTTGGGCAACAATGAGGAATGGATCACGCCCGAGGCGTATCACCGCGAACGCCGCGGCGGGCGCTCGCTGTTCGTGGAAGCATCACGCTACCGCTTCGGCCAGGCTGGCCGCAGCGGCCGCCTGGAAGCGCTGCTGCGCTCGCTGCCGGGCCTGGAAGGGCAGGAAGATACGCTGACCCTGGCCATTTCCAAACTGGCGGCGGAAGTGGGCGCCTTGAAGGCGCGCATCGCCGGCGTCGACGCGGCCAAGGAACTCAGTGCGCGCCAGGAAGAATTCGCCGAAGCGCTGCGCAATTCGAAGCCGCTCAAGGAAGAGCGCCTGGAAGTGGGCGGCCGCCTGGGCGAGCTGCAAAATCTGACGAAGAACGCCACCGTGGTGCGCACGCGTGCCGATACGGTGTGGCAAAACGCGCGCCTGGCTTTGTCCGAAGCGGAAGCGGGTGCGCGCCTCGGCTACAAGAAACAGATTGAACAGCGCGCCGAGCATGCGCGCGCCTTGCTGGCCCTGCGCCATGCGTGGCGCCATTTGCCGAAAAGCTGGCGCCGCCCTGCGCGCCGCGCGGCCCTCGTCGCCGAGCACCAGAACGCGCACCAGGTCGACTTGCGCGTGGCCAGCCTGCAAAACAGCCTGGCGCGCGACGACTGGGAACTCGATGCCACCGTCATCGACCAGCATCACCGCCTGTCGGACCAACTGCACGGCCGCCAGTCGGAAACGGACGAGCGCCGCTACCAGAACAACCGCGCCATCGAAGCGACGGGCAATGCGCGTGGCGCCTACATGGAGCGCTTGCGCTACACCATCAAGACCTACAGCAAGAACATCAAGGAGCTCGGCGAGCTGGCCGGCATCGAAGTGCATGCCGACCCCGTGCGCCTGGAAAACGATGACGTGCAGCTGTCGCAGGCGGGCTTGCACGTGCGTTTCAAATTTGACGGCAAGGGCGTCATCGGCATGAACGATGGCGAAGCGTCGGGCGGCCAGCAGGTCATGAAGTCGCTGGTGCTGTTGATCGGCTTGCTGAAATCGGAAGACGGTTCCGGCGGCTTCGTCTTCATCGACGAACCGTTTGCCCACCTCGATATCCGCAACATTCAATTGGTCGGCGAATTTCTGAAAAATACGCAAGCGCAATACCTGATGACGACGCCGTTGACGCACAACACGGATGTCTACGATCCGTCGGAGCTGACGTTGATCACCAGCAAAAAGAAAAAGGATAGCCAATGGGCGCAACCGATTTTCGTGCTGCAACGGCGCATCGACCCCGTGTCGGGCAAGGCCGCGTGATGGCCGTGCGCAAGCTCGTTCTGGCCGCAGCCCTGTCGCTGGCATTGGCCGGTACGGCCGTGGCCAATGACGGCATCGGTTCCGTCAGCGCGGGTGGCATCTTGTTCGGCAAGACCGATGCCGTGGCCATGAAAAAGGAAGTGCTCAGCGTGAGCACGGACTTGATCAAGGTCGAGTACGAATTCCTCAATGAATCGGCCAAGGATGTGGAAGAGACGATCTTCTTCCCCCTGCCCGAATACGCGGCCGGCTACCATGGTTCGCCCACGTATTATGGCCAGCCGCAGCAGTTTACTGTCGACGTGGATGGCAAGCGCAAGGACTATAAAACCACGTTTGTCGCCAAGCTCGACAGCAACGATGTGACGGCCCGCTTGCGCCAGCTGGGCTTGTCGGACGCGCAGATCGCGTATTTCCCCTCGCACACGCCGTTCGACAGAAAAGTGGCGCCGCTGACGGCCGCGCAGAGCAAGATCATGATCGGCGAAGGCTTGCTGGCCCAGTTGTATGACGAAGAATGGGTACCTGCCTGGACAGTGAAAGTCATCTATCTGTGGCAGCAGAAATTCCCCGCTGGCAAAGTCGTGCGCGTGCGCCATCAATATGCGCCATTCGTCGCGGCCGGCCCCGGTGCGTCCTACCTGGGCGATGGCAATGCCTTTGAAAAGAAATACTGCGGCGACAAGGCCTTTTACAAGACGTGGAACCGCCTGGCGGCCAAGCAGGGCGAAAGCGGCTTCGTCAATGCTGTCTGGGTCTCGTACATTTTGACGACGGGTAACACCTGGAAGAATGGCATCGAAGACTTTACCTTGAACTTGATCAAGGGCAAGCATGACGAGCTGGTCAGCCTTTGCTTCCCCGGCACGTTCACCAAAATCAACCCCACCACCTTGCAAGTCAAGCTGCGCAACTTCCATCCGAAGCAGGATCTGGATGTGTACTTCGGCAATGTCGAAGGCACGGTCAGCCACGACGGCGTGGCGCCGCAGATACGGCCGTGAGCATGAGTGAGCAGCAGGCACTGGCGGCGCGCCTGCGCGCCATCGCCCGCGCCACGCCGTGGTGCATGCAAGCGCTGCACGCCGTAGCGCAGCTGGGCTTGCCCCACTGCTGCATCGGCGCCGGCGCCGTGCGCAACCTGGTGTGGGACGCCTTGCATGCTTACTCACAACCGTCGGCATTGAGCGACATCGACGTGGCGTATTTCGATGCGCACGATTTGCTTGCGGAAAGTGAGGTGCAGCTGCGCCAGCGCCTGGCAACCTTGCTGCCCGGCGTGCCGTGGGAGGTATGCAACCAGGCCCGGGTGCACCTGTGGTTCGAGGCTGAGTTTGGCTATGCTGTGCCGCCCTTGTGCTCGCTCGACGACGCCATCGCTACCTGGCCCGAGTTTGCCACCTCGGTTGGCATCTGGCTGCGGCCTGACGGCGAGATCGGCATCGTCGCGCCGCATGGCCTCGATGACCTGTTCAATATGGTGGTGCGGCGCAACCCGGCGCGCATCAGCCTGGACGGCTATGCGCAGCGCCTGGCCAGCAAGGACTATGCGGCGCGCTGGCCGCGCGTCACCATCATCGCCTGATTGGATGCAGTATGGATATAGATTGCTTATAATTGCTAATTATCCAATAGTGCTCTCCTGATCCCATGTCCTTTTTGATTTCTTCGCCGCTGCGCCGCCTCGGCCGCCTGCTCTGCCTTTCCTCCACCCTCATGGCGCCCGCCGCCTGGGCCGACAGCTATGCCGATTTCCAGCAAGCCAGCGGCCAGCTGGAAGAGCTGATGGCCAAGGCGACGCCGCACAGCGGCTTGCCGCGCCTGCGCGATCCTGCCGTGGCGCAGCTGTTTGCCCATATCGCCGATGGCCCGCGCCTGTTCCAGGTACCCGTCACGGCGCTGCAGGACGTGAACCAGAGCGTGGCCGTGTGCGAAAAGGCCATGCGTTTGGGACAAACATACTATACGTTTGGCATCGCATGGCCGCTGCCGCTGTCCGGCGCCCAGCTGCAGCAGGCGCGCAAGGAACAAGCGAGGCAGAACCTGGGCAATTATGGTGATGAAATGAGCACCTTGTTTGCTTTCAGCATGCATTGCCATGGCCATTTGATAGCGCTGATGGAGCAGGAATTCAGTGCCCAGCCAGCGGACGCGGTGAGCGGACCCGAGCGGCTGCGCGCGCGGGCGTTCAGCAAGAATACGGCCGTTGTTTACACGGGCGTATTGCAGTTCATGCAGGTGCCGTTCTGGAACGTGGCGCAAAAGAAAGTCATGCTGGAAGCGGCGGCGCAGCACGCCACGGCGAATGCCAATCTGATGGCGCCGCCCTTGCGCGAGCGCCTGCTGGCCAGCCTGGCCGATGCGGACAAGGGCCTTGATCCCGCCTTGGCGCCGGCGCTGGCGACGATACGCCAGGCATTGGCGGTGACGACGTGTACCGGCCTGTGCCAGTACTACTGACGGGATGGCTTACTCGGGCGCCTGCAGTGGCTGGTTGCGCTGGCGCCAGCGCAGCAAGCCCCACGCATACATGGCGTAGTAGCCGATGACGAGGCCATAGGCGGCCATGGTCAGCGGGCTTTGGCCGAACGGTGGCGGCGGCACGGGCACGTCGAGGCGCGTGTTCAGATAGATTTCCATGCCACGGTACAGCAAGCGGGCGATGAACAGCATCGTGATGGCCAGGCCCAGGTAACGGTGCTGGGTAAAAAAGAAATCTTTTCCTACTTGCTCAAAGCGCGTCAGCTTCAAGCCCAGCACGCCCAGCCAGCCACCGGCCAGTGCGCCCGCGCCCAGGCTGGACAGGGGCAGGACCTCGAATTTGGTCGTCGTCACCAGAAACAGCAGCAGCGCGGGAAACGCGATCGCCACGCTCCAGTGGCGCCACAGCTGCGATTTCTGGCGCGCCACCAGTTTCTTCAGGCGTGAATAAATGCGCCAGACCAGCAGTGGGACCAATAACAGCAGGGCGAGGGTGGTGGTTTCCATGTAGGCATTCGGGGGCGGATAAAACAGCGATTGTAAGCGAGATGGGGACGGGCGGCGATGCTTGTCAAACGGTAAAAGTTGCTGGTTGACATTTACATGGCATGAACGCACTATGCTTTGGCACAATGCGCCGCCATGAGCGGTGCGGTGCGCTCGCTTGTTGTCGCCACCTTCATACACTGGAGTTCCATGTCTACTCGTTTGCCTTTGCTGCCCATCACTGTCGGCCTGTTGGCCTCGTCTTCCCTGGCCATGGCGCAAGATGGCGGCTATCAAATGCCGCCGGCCCCCCTGCAAGCCATCGTCGATGCACCGCGCGCGCCGACCCTGAGCCTGAGCCCGAAACGCAACCTGGCCGCCGTGCTGCCCACGCCATCCTTGCCCGGCATCAGCGAAGTGGCGCAGCCGGAACTGAAGCTGGCGGGCTTGCGCATCAATCCGCGTACCTATTCGGCCAGCCGCTTCAGCTTCCACACGGGCCTGGGTTTACTCGACATCGATACGCAGAAGGAAATCAAGGTCAGCGGCTTGCCTGCGTCGCCCCGCATTGCCGATCTGGCCTGGTCGCCCGACCAGCGCTACCTGGCGTTTACGCATGTCGCCTATGCCGATCCGGCCAAGGGCGTGAAGGAATCGGGCGTGCAATTGTGGCTGCTCGACGTGCAGACGAAAGCGGCGCGCAAGCTGGCCAGCGCACCCCTGTCGAGCGTGTATGGCCGTGGTTTTTCCTGGATGCCCGATAGCAAGACCTTGCTGTTGCAGCTGAAACCGGCCAAGCTGGGTGGGGCGCCTGTGGCGAGCGGCATCCCGACGGGCCCGTCCATCCAGGACAGCGTGCCGGGTGGTGGCGTCAAGCAATTGCGCACCTATCCCGACCTGTTGAAGAACGAACAGGATGCGCAGCTGTTCGAACACTACATCACCGTCCAGCTGGCCTTGCTGGACGTGGCGGGCAAGCAGCGCCTGGTGGGCCAGCCCGGTCAGTTTTCGCGCGTGTCGGCCTCGCCCGATGGCAAGCACCTGCTGACGACCAGCATCGTGCGTCCGTATTCCTATATCGTGCCGGCGCATGACTTTGGCCACAAAATCGACGTGCGCGACCTGCATGGCAAGGTGGAGCACGCGGTGGCGGCCCTGCCGCTGGAGGAAGGGCTGCCGCCAGGCAATGACGCCGTGTCCGCCGGCGTGCGTTCCGTCAGCTGGCGCGTCGATGCGCCAGCCACCCTGGTGTGGGCCGAAGCGCAGGACGGCGGTGATCCGGCCAAGGCCGCAGAGATCCGCGACATCGTCTACGCGCAGGCGGCGCCGTTCACCAGCAAGCCGGCCGTGCTGGCCAGGCTGGGCTCGCGCTATGCGGGCGTGGCCTGGGGCCGTGGCGACCTGGCCCTGCTCAGCGAAGCGTGGTACAAGACGCGCGCCGTCAAGCAGTGGAAAATTTCGCCAGATCAACCTTCCACGCCAGCCGACCTCGTGTATGCGGGATCGTTCGAAGACCGTTACAACGATCCGGGCCAGCCCGTCATGCGTGCCGATGCAGCCGGTTTGCCGCGCTTGCTCATCGCTGCTGATGGTTCCATCCTGCTCGACGGCCGGGGCGCCTCGAAGGACGGCGACCGCCCCTTCGTCGACCGCCTGAACCTGGCGACGAAACAGAAGCAGCGCCTGTTCCAGAGCGCCGCGCCCTACTATGAAAACGTGGTGGCCGTGCTGGACGAAGATGGCAGCCGTTTGCTGTCGACGCGCGAATCGCCCACCGAGCAGCCGAATTATTATGTGCGCAACCTGAAACAGCAGGGCGCCGCGCAATTGACGGCCCTCACGCACTTCCCCCATCCTTTGCCGCAATTGAAGGGCGTGCAGAAAGAGCTGATCCGCTACAAGCGCGCCGATGGCGTCGACCTGACGGCCACCCTGATGCTGCCGCCGAACTACGACGTCAAACGCGACGGCCCATTGCCGACCCTGATGTGGGCGTATCCGCAGGAATTCAAGACGGCCAGCGCCGCCAGCCAGACCACGGGCTCGCCGTACAAATTCAATGCCGTCAGCTACTGGGGCCCGGCCGCCTTCCTGTCCATGGGCTACGCCGTGCTCGACAACCCATCGTTCCCCATCGTCGGCAACGGCGAGCAGGAGCCGAACGACACCTATCTGCCGCAACTGGTGGCCGATGCTGAAGCGGCTGTCGATGAAGTGGTGCGCCGTGGCGTGTCCGACCGCAACCGCATCGCCATCGGCGGCCACTCGTATGGCGCCTTCATGACGGGAAATTTGCTCGCGCACACGCGGCTGTTCCGTGCCGGCATCGCCCGCAGCGGCGCCTACAACCGCACCCTGACGCCGTTCGGCTTCCAGGCGGAAGAGCGCTAATTCTGGCAGGCGCCGGCCGTCTACCAGGCCATGTCGCCGTTCAACTATGCGGACAAGATCAAGGATGCGCTGCTGATGATCCATGGCGAGCAGGACAACAACTCGGGCACCTTCCCCATCCAGAGCGAGCGCATGTTCCAAGCCGTCAAGGGACTGGGCGGCACGGCGCGCCTGGTGATGCTGCCGAACGAGAGCCACGGCTACCGCGCGCGCGAATCGATCATGCAGATGCTGTATGAAAGCAACAACTGGCTGGAAAAATATGTGAAGAACGCCCCGTCACCGGCCGCCGACGTCAAGCCGGCAGCGAAATAAGGGGCGCGCAGGGCAGGAGGCGCATTTCTCGTGGTATGGTCTTCTTTTGTCTGCAGGGAGGCCAGCCATGTCCGTCATCCACGCCCACCGCGCGCCCGATCCGGCGCCTGTCGATGAACCCATGCCGGCGCCGGAGCCGCAAGAAGCGCCCGGGCGCCAGCCGGGGCCCGTGCATCCGGTGCCGCAGGACGATCCCGTGCCGCACCCGCATCCTGAGTAACCCCGTCAAGAAAGGCTGTTTCAGATGGCAATTGTCAAGGAAGTCTACACACGCAAAGTCAGCGGAGAATCGTTTGACTATGAACTCGATTACACCCAGGGCGCGGACGTGGCCTGGATTGCGCGCGTGTACCACGACGGCGTGCTGAAAGGCTCGCCGCACGGCGCGCTGACGGCCAACGTGCTGTCCGGCCCCGCGCTGGAACAATACCTGTGCGCGTATGTCGAAGGCATGATCGAGCGGGGGCTCGACGTGGCCGAGTAAACTGTTTGTGGTAGAGCAAAGAAAAGGGCGCCGAGGCGCCCTTTGTGCTGTTTTGCGCTTGCGTTAAATCAGTCAAACGCCCACGTGTACAACACGTCCAGGGCATTGTTGGTGCCCGTCTGGAATTGCAAGGTGATGCGGCGATTCAATTTGTAGCGCAGTTTCACCAGGCTCGTCGCCGTGCTGGTGCCTTGCTCGAACGTCAGGTAGGCGCGCGAGGACAGGCGCTTGCCGACGGTGACGACCGTGCTTTCCAGCCCTTGCGCCTGCGACAGGCCCACTTCATCGAGTCCCAGCGAACTGGCCAGCTTGCCCTGCAAGCCGCCACCGGAGCCGCCGAAGAGGGCGCCTGCGGCTGTCGTCAGCAAGGCCATTTCATCGCCGGCCGCCGTTTCCGCGCCGTGGCCGAGGATCAGCCAGGCCAGCTTGTCGCTGTCCGAGACGCTCGGCGTGGACACCAGCTTGGCCGTCGGCGCCTGCGCCGTGCCGCGCACTTCCACGCCCGCTTCCACATTCGTTTCCGACAAGGCTTCGCCCTCGGGGCGCTTGCGCACGGCCAGGATGTTCAGTGACGGGTTGTCGTAGGCGCCCGTGAAGGCGATCAAGCCCCGTTCGATCGACAGCTTCTGTCCATACGCGGCGTACTGGCCGTTGCTGACTTTGATGCTGCCCGTCACGCGCGGCGCGGCGCGGTTGATGACGCGGGCGCGCACATTGCCGGCCAGGTCGGCGTCGAGTCCCATGCCGCGCAGGTGGAAGGCATTGCCCAGGTCAAATTCCAGGTCGATATTCAGGGGCAGTGATGGCGCTTCCTTGCTGCCCTTGACTTCCTTGCCCAGCACCACCACGTCGCTGCTTTGCGTGGGGGTATCTTGCGGCGCCAGTTCGATCAGCGCGCGGTTGGCCTTGAACTTGCCCTCGAAGCTGAAGCGCTTGTCGTTGCGCACCAGGGTGCTGTTGCCCGACAGGATCAAAGTACGGTCGGGGCGCGACAGCGCCTGCAGGCGGTCGGCCATCAGTTTCAGTTCCAGGCTCGCTTCGCCATTCGCAAAGCGTACCCAGCCATCTGCCTGCACCTTGCCGTCGCCGCCGTCAAAGCTCAGGCGCTGCAATTGCAGCTGATCGCCAGCCAGCTTGGCTTGCAGCACGCCATTGCGCAATTTCAAGCCCTGGTCGGCCCAGTTCACCAGCAGCTTGCTGCCGTTGATGTCGCCATTCAATTGCGGCGCGCCGATGGTGCCGCTGCCGGACAGGGCCACTTTCAAGGCGCCGCCCAGCTCCAGGCCCGGCTGGCCCGTCAGCGGCGCCAGCCAGGCCAGTGTATCGATGCTGGTGGTGCCCGTCAGCGAGAGGGCGCTGTCGTTGCCGATACGCCCGTTCAGCATTTGCACGGTGGCATTGATATCGCTCTGGCCCGCGCGTGCGCCATCGAGTTTCACGGCCAGGCGCAGCTGCTGGTTGGCGACATCCACGCGGGCATCGAAAGTGCGCAGTCCCAGCGCCAGCGGCTGTTCCACGCCCACCGTCACGTCGCCTTTTTCGCGGTAGATGTGCAGCATGCCGGCCAACGACGGGTCTTTCTGCTTGGCCGTCGGCACCTGCATGTCGAGCGACCATTGCGCGCCCAGGGTCAGGTCGCTGCGCGCATTGGCTTGCAGCGAGGGAATCACTTGCGCCAGATAGGTCAGGGCCACGCCGGCCGCCTGGCCGGAACTGCTCCAGCGCGGGCCGTTCTTGACCAGGCTTTGCATGCTGATGCTGCCTGCCGGCAATTTGATGACGGCGTTGCCCACGCTGATCTGTTCAGGCTGGCCCAGGCCCGCCACGCCGCTGCCGGCCGGTCCCGCCACTTTCACGGGCACGGGCGCTTGCAGCACCAGCGCATAGCGGCCCTTGTTTTGCAGGCTGTCGATGGTGCCCGTCCAGGCGGCACCGCTCTGGCTGCCGCGGATTTGTACGCTGGCATCGAAAGCGTCATTGCGCGCCGTCAAACTGAGCGTATGGCTGCCGCGCGTGCCCGTCGTGCCCAGGCGGGCGCTGCCCAGCTTGAAGGTGGGCGTGCTGTAACCCGTGATGTCCAGCGCGCTGACCATGGGGTCGAGCGCGCCCTGGCCGGCGCCTACGCTGGCGCTGCCTTTGATGGATTTCAATTGCTGGTCGCCAAACAAGGTCAAATCCTTGCCATCGAGCGTCAGTTGCGCGGCGGGCGCGTCCATCTTGCCGGAGACGGAACCGGCTGCCTGCAGCACGCCGGCAAAGCGGGGACCCAGGGTCGACAATTGCGGCGCGTCGAGTTTCCACGTCAGCTTGTCGGTGGCGCCGCCCAGCGCGCCTTTGGCCAGCAGGCTGTTCGGCCCCAGGCGCAGTTCCGCATCCACGCTGTCGATGCGTTTCGCGTTGGCCGACAGCTTGGCGTAACCGGCCAGCGGGGCATTTTGCAGGGTCGATTCGCGCAGGGCCAGGTTCAGGGCCACTTGCCAGTCGCTGGTCAGGCGGCCGCTGCCGTTGAAGTCCGCATTCACGTTGCCGTTGGGTAATGTCGCCCCAAAGGCTGCCGGGTTGATCTTTTGCAAGGAACCCGTCATTTTCAATTCCGCTACCTGCTTCGGACCCGTCAAGCCCACGTCGCCGCTGGCGTGGATGGCGCTGTCAGGCGCAGGGCGCTTGCCGCTGGTCAGGCCCAATCCTTTTGCATCGGCAACAAACGTCGTGCGCGGCTGCTGCAAGGTTCCCTGCACCACGCCGCTGGCTTGCACGGCGCCCAGCAAGTCGCTCTGCAGGGCGGAGAGTTGCCGCGCATCGACGTTCCAGTTGAGTTTTTCGCCGGCGCCGCCAAAGTTGCCCTTGGCCGTGAGATTATTCTTGCCCAGCGCCAGTTGCACGTCGATGCCGCTGAAATGGGCCGCATCGGCCGTCAGCTTGCCCTTGCCCGACAAGGGCTGGTCAAGCAGCTTGCTGGGGCGCACGGTGAAGTCCGCATTCGCCAGCCACTTGGGGGCCACGTGACCGTTGGCGCGCACGTCGAGGTTCAGGTCGGCCACAGGGAAGGCGCCGAAATCGGCGGGATTGAGGCGGCTGGCGTTGGCCACGGCCTTGAAGGGCTGCTCGTCCTTCAGGCTGATCTGCCCCGTCGCGTTGACGCTGCTTTTTCCTGCCTGCAAGGTCGCCTTGCGCAGTTGCACCAAGGAATCGGCGAGGGTCGCTTCCACGTCCAGGCGCAGCTTGGCTTCGCCGAGCTTGGCGCGCAGGGTTTGCGTCTTGCCATCGCTGTCGAGCACGATGTCGCCCACGATCTTGGTGCTGTTGATGCTGCTGTACATGTGCTGCAAGTCGATCTTGTCTGTGTGCAAGGTCAGCTGCGCGTTGCCGATGGGGCCGTCGACGGTGTCGCGGTTGAGCCTGCCGCTACCCGTGAATTTGCCCGCGTTGCCGAAATCGATGATGGCCGATTCGAGCGTCGTGGCCGTCAGGGTGCCGCCCAGGCGCGCTTCGAACTGGCGCAGCGGCAGCTTTTGCTGGTCGATGGGGCCCGGCGTGGCGTGGTTGAGAATGGCCAGCTTGCCCGACACCGTTTGCTTGGTTGGCCGCGTGTCGATGGCGGCATCGAGTTCCAGGCTCAGGTCCGCCTGCGGTAAAGTCGCGTCGAATTTGCCCGGATTGATGTTGCGGCCACGGATGCTGGCCGAGCGCAGGATGATGACGGGGTCGAACGGCGCCAGCGCCAGCTGGGCGTCGGCCGTGGCCGCGCCCGCGCTGCCCTTGGCTGTCACGTTCAGCACGTTCAAGTCGCCACCCAGTTGCAGATTCAAGGCGGCGGGTTTTTCGCCGGCGGCGGCATTGAGCTGCGTCAAGCCTGCCTTGCCTGACAATTTGAACGGCTGCGTGGCGGCAATCGTCGCGCTCGCCGTGGCCTGGCCGAACGGCGTCAGGGCCGAGGCATCTTCCAGCTGCCATTGCGTCTTGTCGCCCGACAAGGTGAAATGGATTTTTTCAAACACCGTGTTGCCGCCCGCGCTGATGAGGGTCACCTTGTCCAGGCGCGCGTCGGCAATGCCGATTTTAAAAGGCGCGGCCAGGCTGGCGGGCATCGTCGACGGTTCCTCGGACGGCGCCGTGCTGGCCACGGACAGGCTGGCCACGTGCAGTTCGCTGATGGCGATGCCTTCCGAAAAGAACTGGAACGGAGACCAGTTGATGTCGATGTTGTCGGCCGTGATGTGCTGCGTCTTGCTGCGGTAGCTGACGTGGCCCAGGTGCATGCGGTTGTACAGCGAGCCGGAGACGCCCGTGACGGCGATTTCGCCGCCGCTGGCGCTGGCCACTTTTTGCACCAGCATCTGCAAGGTCGATTCGCGGCCCAGGAACCAGAAGGCGCCACCCAGCAGCACGGCCAGGCTGGCGACGGCGATCAGTACATAGCGCAACACCCGGCGCGGTTTTTTTACTGGGGGCTGGGGCGCCGCGTTCGGCGCCTCGGTAGTCATATCGGACATCAGAAAGTGAATCCCAGAGAGAAGTGCAAACGGTATTTTTGGACGGCGTGGCCATATGCCACGTCGACATTGATGGGGCCGACGGGGCTCTTGTAGCGTCCGCCCAGGCCGTAGCCCGATTTCGGCGTCATCGCTGCTTTGACGGTGTCGGCCGCGTTACCGGCGTCATAGAAGGCGGCAATCGCCCATTTCGGCTTGAACCAGTACTGGTATTCGGCGCTGCCGGTCAGCATGTAGCGCCCGCCGATGGTGGCCTCGCCTTCCTTCACGCCCAGTTCCTGGTAGCCATAGCCGCGCACCGACTGGTCGCCGCCCGCGCGGAACAGGTAGACGGCCGGCACGCCGCGTTTTTCCTTCGAACCGAGCGCGCCCATTTCGCCGCGCACGATCAGCTCGCCTTTTTCACCCAGCGGACGGTAATACACGGCCTTGCCGGCCACGCGCACGAAGCGCTCGTCCGTCAGCACGGGCAGCAGGGCGCCGCCCACCTGGGCATTGATGACATAGCCCTTGGTGGGGAATAGCAGGCTGTCGAGGCTGCGCTTGGTGATGGCATAGGTCAGAGGCAAGCTCTTGCTGCGCGTCTGTTCCAGGCCCACGACCGTCTTGTCTTCGCTGAGGAACTCGAACGTCAGGCTGCGCTCGAGGTTGGTGCCGCCCCAGTTGCGCTTGGCCGAGATGGTTGTGACGGCCGTGATTTCGTTGGAAATGTCGCTGCGTTCGAACGAGGCGCCCGCGCTGTCGTTATAGCCGCGTTCGGTCGTTGGAAAGTAAAAATTGGCGTGCGCCGCCTGTTTCTTCGTCTCCATGGTGAGGGCGCTCTTGAAGCGCGTGCCCCACACGTTGAGGTTGTCATAGTTGAGCTGCGCGCGATTGCCCGTATTCGTACTGAAACCCAGACCGGCGCTGACGTTTTGCTGCTTGTTTTCCGTCACGCGCACCACCAGCGGCAGCAGCGGCGCGGGGCCGCGGTTGACGGGCTTGGCTTCGGCAGTGGCACCGGCCACCTCGGCTTGCTGGCTTTCCTGGCCCGCCTCGATCTGCTCGCCCAGGATGCTGCTCATGTCGGCGCTCACTTCCACGCTGGCAAAGTAGCCCGTGTCCTGCAGGCGCGCCTGCAACGATTGCAGCGCCGATTCGCTGTAATAGTCGCCCGGGCGTATCTTGTCGAGGTTGCGGATGATGTTGGCATCGTAGCGTTTCAGCCCCTCGATGCGCAGCTCGCCGAAACGCAGCTCGGGGCCGCTGTCGAGTACCACCAGCAGCGAGACCTTATGCGTTTCCGGATCGACCACGGCTTGCGTGTCGACCAGCTGGGCACGCGGGTAGCGTGTCTGCACCACTTCGCGCAGCAGCGCGCGCTTGGCCGATTCCCAGTCGGATTGACGAAACACGCTGCCCGATTTCAGCGACCAGCTGCGCTTCAGCGCTTCCGTATCGTAGGGTTCGGAAGCTGCCAGTGGCGGCGTGGGGTCGAATCCACGCAATTCCAGCTCGACCTTGTCGATGGTCACAGGTTGCCCCGGTTCGACGTCGACGATGACGACGGGTTTGGCGCCCGTCGTATCGACGCGCACCGTGACGACGGGCGTGTAGTAGCCGGCCGTGGCGATGAGATTCTTGGCTTGCTCGGGCGTATCACGCACGAGGCGCTGCAATTGCTCGCGGTCCATGCGCGGGTTGCCGCGGAAGCGTTCCAGGTCCAGGTTTTTTTCGAGCAACTCGTCGAGGTCGCCCGGTGCATTGACCTTGACCTCGTACTGCAGCGGCGCCGGTGCCACTTCCGTGGCGCTGGCGCTCTCTGGAGCAGCATCTTGCGTGCCCTCCTGGGCGCCAGCATGGGCGATGGGGAACAGCAAGATGGCACCGCCGGCGGCCGCCAGTGTCAGTTGACCCATTACTTTTGTCACTACTTGTGCCAAAATTCGTGGTCGTATCGCCTTGCCGGCAGCCGTATGCCGTATGGGTCGTGCAGAAAACATGGTGCTCCAGATGAGTAAATGCTGACTGCATGTTACCGGAATAGGTAAACTGATGGCGGACGAATAAGTATTTTTTGCGCTGGGAATCACGTTTCCCCGCGCACGATTGCAACAGAGTAAAACTGAAAAGAAAGAAATTATGCTAGCAACGGACTCCGCACTGGTGCTCTTTAGCGGTGGACAAGATTCCACCACCTGCCTGGCCTGGGCCTTGAAACACTATAGCCGCGTGGAAACCATCGGCTTTGACTATGGACAGCGCCATGCGATCGAACTGACCGTGCGTCCTGGCGTGCTCGAACAGATGCGCCAGCAATCGCCCGAGTGGGACAGCCGCCTGGGCCAGGATCATATGATCGACCTGTCCCTGATTGCCGCCATTTCCGATACGGCCATGACGCAGAACGTCGAGATCGTCATGCAGGAAAACGGCTTGCCGAACACCTTCGTGCCGGGTCGCAACTTGCTGTTCATGACGGTGGCCGCCACCGTGGCGTATCGCCGCGGCTTGACGGTGCTGGTGGGCGGCATGTGCGAAACGGATTTTTCCGGCTACCCGGATTGCCGCGACGATACGATGAAGGCCCTGCAAGTGGCGCTGAACCTGGGCATGAACACGCGTTTGAAACTGGAAACGCCGCTGATGTGGCTGGACAAGGCGCAAAGCTGGGATCTGGCGCAAGACCTGGGCGGCCAGCCGCTGGTCGACCTGATCCGCAGCGGCACGCACACCTGCTACCTGGGCGAGCGGGGGCAATTGCACGACTGGGGTTATGGCTGCGGCACCTGCCCTGCCTGTGCCCTGCGCGCGAACGGCTACCAGCAATACGCGGCGAGGAAGGCCGCCAAGTAAGTAATTTTGCGCCGTTTCTTCAAGCGGCGCGGCGGGGAGACCAGCCATGCTGTGGTTTTTGCCACAGGAGCGTCTTGCCATGAAATCCCTCTTTGCCGCGCTGTACGGCCCCGTCTTCTGGGCCGGCTTCATCGGCGCCGCCAGTTACCTGATCGCGGTGTGCGACACCTCTCTCTGGGTCTTGCCGCCCTTGCTGCTGCTGGCCCTGCTCACTTCCTTTCTTGCCGAGCGTTATCTGCCGTACGACGATGCCTGGAACCACGCGCACGGCGACGGCTGGCGCGACGTGCTGCATGCGCTCGTCAACGAGGCGCTGTACCTGCTGGGCCTGGCCATTTTTCCCCTGCTGGCAGGACACCTGGCGCTGGGGCCGTTCTGGCCCGGCCAGCTGCCGTTCTGGGGGCAGTTACTGCTGGCGATTGTCATCGCCGACTGTGGTATTACCCTGGTGCATTACCTGAGCCACCGTTATTACTTTCTGTGGAAACTGCATGCCGTGCACCACAGCGTGCAGCGCCTGTACGGTTTCAATGGCTGGATGAAACATCCGCTGCATCTGCTGCTGGAAGCGGCGGGCGGCATGCTGCCCTTGTTGCTGTTGGGCATACCGGAGCGTGTCATGGCCGTGCTGGCGTTTGCCGTGGCGGTGCAATTGTTGCTGCAGCATGCGAATGTCGACATGCGCATGGGGCCGCTGCGCCACGTGTTTGCCTGGGCGCCCGTGCACCGTTTCCACCACATGAAATACGGCACGGCCGGCGACGTGAATTTCGGCCTGTTTTTTACCTTCTGGGACCGCTTGCTGGGCACCTGCTTCGACGCGCCGGACTATCGCATGCGGGGCGAGGACCTGGGCATCGGCAGCCGTCCCGATTATCCCGTGGCCTACCTGCCGCAATTGATCGAACCATTCCGCGCGGAAGAGGGCGTGCGCGCGCCCGAGCTGCCGGCGCGATTGCGCCAGGGGCTTAGTCGAGAAGCGTGACCTGCAACTGGCGCAAGCTGCGGTCGGCGCGCACGCCGAACAGGCTGCGCATGGTGCGCGAAAAATGCGCGGCATCGGCAAAACCGGCGCCGTGGGCCGCATCCGTCAATGTGCCGCCGAGCAAGATGAAACGGATGGCCAGGCGCAGGCGCCGCCACAGTACCAGCCGGCGCACGGGCAGGCCCAGCTGGGCGCTGAACAGGCGCTCCAGCTGGCTCAGCGACAAATGCGCCGCCTGGGCCAGGGCGGCGGCGCTGACTTTGCCCGACAGCAGCGCATCGACCTGGTCCAGTGCGCGCTGCACGCGTGCGTCGGCCAGCTGCTCGCGCGGCTGTGCCTGCAGCGCGGCGGCCAGGCTGTTCAGGCTGGGCGCGCCTGCGCTGGCGGCTGCTGCCAGCAGGGCCGCGCCTCTCAGGCGCTGCGGCTCCGCATAGATGGTCAGCATGGGCGCCGGCGCGGCCAGGATGGCGTGCGGGCGCAGGCTCTCGACCAGCAAGTGCCGCGCCGTGTGGACGATGCCGTCGAGCTCTGCCGTGAAGGGCGCACCCGTGCTCAGCATCAACTGGTGCGCGTAATGCGCGTGGCTGTCCGTGGCGCCCGCTGCGCCATGCAAGATGGCAAAGTCGGGCGCCAGCCATAGTGTTCCCTGCCAACTATCGTGCTGCAAACGCGGCTCCCAGGTGATGGATTGCGGAGCGATCATACCAGCGGGAGGAGATGGTTTTCGTGGCATCGAATTTTCCTGGAGTACACATCATTGCATGTACGAAATGTGTGGTCTTTTTAATACAATATTCAGCATTGCAAGGGCGCCCGCTGTAACGTACTATCATTCTCATCGACTACCGACGGTAGTCGTGCAGCCCGCTGCCAGCCCTGTTGCTGGCCGTGTAGTGGTTTGATGTCCGTTCTGCTTGTCCGCCTGTCATGCCTACACGCGCGTCTACGTCGTGGTTTGCTCGGTCAGTGTCGCACTGGGTGGAGCCGCGCGTGCTGGCTGCGCTGGTGCTGGCGCTGTGCCTGGGACTGACGTACGGTGCCTGGCGCAATGCCCACGATGCCAGCGAACAGCAGGTGCAGGCCGATTTTGACTTCCGCGTGCGCGAACTGGTGGGCAACATCGTCGTGCGCATGCAGACCTACATCCAGGTGCTGCACGGCGTGCAGGGACTGTATGCCAGTTCGCAGGACGTCACGCGCAGCGAATTCCATGCCTATCTGGCGGTGCAGCAGGTGGACCGGCACTTTCCCGGCATCCACGGCATCGGCTACCTGCCCCTGTTACCCGGTGCCGGGCTGGCGCGGCACGAAGCGCGCGTGCGCGCGGAGGGCTATCCTGGCTATGCCGTGCGTCCACCGGGCCAGCGCGCCTGGCATGCGCCCATCACTTATCTGGAACCTTTAAGCGAAAGCAACTTGCTGGCGTTCGGCTATGACATCTGGTCGGAACCCGTGCGCCGCGCCGCGCTCGAACAGGCGCGCGACACGGGGCAAGCGGCCATGACGGGCAAGATCCAGCTGGTGCAAGATGGCGGCAGTGCCCAGACGCATGGCTTCCTGGTCGTGCTGCCCGTGTATGAGAATGGTTTGCCGCATGCCAGCGTGGCGCAGCGGCGCGCCGCCTTGCGCGCCTGGGTGTTTGCGCCGTTCCGCATGGTCGACCTGATGGCGGGGGTAGGCGGCGAGGGGGCGCGCCAGCTGGACCTGGAAATCTATGATGGGGCGCAACAGGCTGAGGCGGCCCTGATGTATGACAGCTTGCCGGACATGCTGGCGGCGGCCACGTCGGACAGCCGGGTGTCGCAGCAGGCGATCAGCATCGCCGGCCATGCCTGGACCTTGCGCGTGCGCGCCATGCCGGGCTTCGATGGCGAGCTGCTGGCGCGGCCTCGTCTGGTGGCCTGGACCGGCTTGCTGGCCAGCATCGTGCTGGCGCTGGCGGCCTGGCTGCTGGCGGCAGGCCGCACCCGCGCTCAGGCGGCGCTGGTGCGTTCGAGCCAGCTGACGGAGCAGCTGGAGCAGGGCCAGGCCAGCGTGCTGGCGATGGCCGAGGCGGCGCAGCGCAGTCAGGCCATGCTGCGCAGCATCCTCGATTCGACCATCGACGGCATTTTGGTCGATAACATCGAAGGCCGCATCTTCACCTCGAACCGGCGCTTCCGCGACCTGTGGCAAGTGCCCGATGCGCTCGACTGGCAAGCGGACGGCGCGGCACTGGTGCGTCATGTGGAAAGCCAGCTGGAGCAGGCGGTGCCTTTCCTGGGAGCACGCGCCCACGCGCCACATGGCCACCGCGAGCGGCGCGACGTGCTGCACCTGCGCGATGGACGGGTGGTCGAGCAATACGTGCGCAGCATGCAGCTGGGCAATGAACAGGCGCGCTTGTGGACCTTCCGCGACATCAGCGAGCGCAGCCAGATGGAACGGCGCGAGCATACGCGGCGACAAGTGCTGGAAATGCTGGCCACGGGCGCACCGCTGGAACGGGTGCTGGAAAGCGTGGTGCTGAGCGTGCAAGCCGACCATCCCGCCATGCTGTGCAGCATCTTGTTGCTCGATGAAAATCGCCACCGCCTGGTGCTGGGCGCGGCGCCCAGCTTGCCCGCGTTTTTCAACCTGTCCAGCCATGGCCATGACCTCGACACCCTGCAGGGCGTGCATGGCATCGCCGCGCAAGCGCTGCGCGATGGCCAGCGCGTGATCGTGGGCGACTTGCATGCCGCTGCCAATGTGCAAGAGACGATGGAACTGGCGTGGCGGGCCCAGCTGCAATCGTGCTGGGCCGAGCCCGTGCGTGGCGGCTCGGGCAAGCTGCTGGGCGTGCTGATGGCGTATCACCGCCAGCCCACCTTGCCGGGTGCGGCGCATCTGGCGCGGCTGAGCGAGGCGGCGCACCTGGCCGGCATGGCCATCGAACAGGCGCAGGTGGCGCTGGCCCTGCGCGCCGGCGAAGCGCGTTTCCGCAGCCTGTACGACCATGCGCCCGTGGCTCTGTGGGAACAGGACTGGTCGGCCGTGCGCGCCGCGCTCGATGCGCTTGAACAAGCGGGCGTGCGCGACCTGGGCGCCCACTTCCACGCCCATCCGGACGCGTTGCAGCGGCTGGCGGGGCTGGTGCGCATCATCGATGCGAACGGCGCCGCGCTGGCGCAGGTACGCGCCAACGAGGGCGACCAGCGCCGCGGCGCGCTGGGCCTGGCGCAGAATTTCGATGCCAGCGCCTTGCCCCGTTTCGGCGATGCGCTGCTGGCGCTGGCTGGCGGCGCCCACCTGTACGAGTGCGAGAGCAGCTTCTTGCGTCTCGATGGCGCGGCGCGGCAAAATGAGCTGAGCTTGCTGGTGATGCCCGGCCATGCCGACAGCCTGGACTTTGTCATGGTGTCCTCGCTCGACATCACCGAGCGCAAGCGCATGAACGCGGAACTGCTGCAACTGGCCACCACCGATTTTTTGACGGGCTTGCCGAACCGGCGCCACTTCATGGCGGCACTCGAAAACGAGCATGCACGGCTGCAGCGCGAACTGGCCAGTTGCGCCAGCGTGCTGATGCTCGACATCGATCACTTCAAGCGCGTCAACGACGAGTATGGCCACGCCGTGGGCGATACCGTGCTGCGCCACCTGGGCGCGCTGATGTGCCAGGCGCTGCGCAAGGTCGATGTGCCGGGCCGCGTGGGCGGCGAAGAGTTCGCCATCTTGCTGCCGGGCACCGACCTGGCGGCGGCGGCCGTGTTTGCCGAACGCTTGCGCCGGCGCGTGGCGGAAAGTTCCCTGACCACCGATGGCGGCATCCTGATCACCATCACGGTGAGCATCGGCATGGCTGCCATGGCCGGCACGGATGCCGATTGCGACGCCGTGCTGGCACGCGCCGACGAGGCGTTATACAGGGCCAAGCGGGGCGGGCGCAACCGCGTCGAACAGAATGACGGCGGCAGCGACGGCGTGCTCAGCAAGTTCATGGCGCAGTGATTACAGGCTGTGCTGATGCGCTTGTGCCTGCTTGTGCTTGCGGCTGACGATCAGCCAGACGATGGCGACGGGAATCAACAGCGGCAGCAGCACGGGCGTGCTCAGCGCCAGCACCAGCACCACGCAGAGTGCCAGCACGGCGATCAGCACCACGCCCACGCCGGCCAGTACCACGCCTGTGACGACGGCGGCGCACACCAGCGCGATGGCGGCGACGAGCAAGCCGCCACCGGCAAACACCAGGCCGAACAGCCACTCCAGCGGACCGTCGATCTCGTCGCCGTTGAACTGCATGTGCATGTCGCTGCCACCGACCTTGTCGAGGAACAGGCAAGCGAGCATGACGAGGAGGACGAAGGTGAGTAATTTTTTCATGGCAAGCCTCGGCGTGTGGGGGATGGGGTGTTGCATGATCACACTGTAGCGGCGCGCGGCAGGTGTTGCCAGCGGCGTGCGACAGGCCGTCATTTTCACGGTATGGGAGGCTTGTACGGGCAGAAAACACTGATCTGTAACAAGATTTCTTTTCTTGTAATACGCGCAAGCCGTCCTATACTGAATACCTCAGTCTCGCAAGGAGGGCAACATGCTTTTGTTTGCAGATACCGGGGATCAATCGCTATCCCTTTCCCACCATCGAACCACGCGCCAGCGTAGCGCCCCGCAGTCCTGCGCCGAGCCCGTCGGCGCGCCATCGGCGATACCGCCGATCATCATCAATCCCTTTAATTACCATGCGCCACTGCCAGCCATCGACCCGCGCTGGGTGCCGCCCGGTCCGCCGCTGACCTGGCCCAACCGGCCTGCGATGTCCATGTGCTGACGGCACCGGCGGACGGCAGCCGCCAGGCCTGGCAGTGAAAAAGCCCGCATCGCGGGCTTTTGCCAGTACCTGCCTGCGTCAGGAGGATTTGCGGCGCAGCATGAAACCCAGCAAACCCAGGCCGGCCAGCAGCATGGCATAGGTTTCCGGCTCCGGCACGGCGGTGATGAAGGCGTGGTTATCCGTCTCGAAGGCATTCTGCGTGGAGTGGAAGGCAACCGAGGTGATCTTGCTGCCAACGCCGGCGAAGGCATTCACGTACAGGCCCACGGACTGATTGCCGTTGGCGGTATCGCCGGCCAGCGTTGCCAGTTGCGTGCCCGTCAGCGTGGTCGAGCTGTGGTCGGCAAAGGTGTAGGTTACGCTGTTGTACGTATCCGGCGAACCCATGTAGAAGCCGAAATAGCTCAAGCCGCTACTGAAGCTGGCGGTCACGGGCGAGTGCTGGTCGGAAGAAGTGCCTGCCGACAAATACTTGCTCATATCGCCAGGAGGCGCGGCATGGTTGCCATTCGTGCCGGTGAACAGCGCGCCGTCGATGTAGTTGGCGGGCAGGATGCCGCTGTTGAAATCGATCGTGGTGGCGCCTGCAACGGATGTCACCAGCCCTTCGCCAGCCAGGGCTGTACCGCCGGCCGTAAATGTGGGGACGGCGCTGGCGCTGCCGGCGGCGGCAGCGAGCGTCGCGCATGCCAGTGTGGACAAGATTTTCATGTTTATTCCCTCAAAGATATATTGGTGTACGCAGCTGTTTTGATCAGGACAGGCAGAAGTGCTTGGCGTGGCGATGCAAGGCGGCGTGCGGGGACGAGGGACGTCGCATGATGAAATAATTTCTTGAGGCCAAGCATTACTAAATGCAATATTTGAAATATAAAAAACATAATTCAGATTGCAAAATAATAATAGTCTTAGTTGAGCAATATCAAAGCTCGATTGCTAGAATAAAGCTACTACATTGATAGCTTGTTTTATTGCCGAGATCGACTATGACGGGCCGCGCTTTACCTTGCGGCAAGGCGGCACGGGCGGACGTTTTCGACTATCATGCTAGCCCCGACCTTCCATCACGAGCACCGCCATGAGTACCGATTTCCCCGATTTTTCCGACGAAGCAGCCGAGCAGGACAATGACGCCCCGATCCAGGAGCCGCGCCTGTGGGTAGGCAATGGCTGGACGGCGCGCGTGATCAAGAACGAGGAAGATGAAGGCTGGGCCGTGGCCATGATCAAGGATGGCGAGCCGGAGCCGGCCCTGGTGGGCCCGTGGACCATGGGCCGCGACAAGAAAAACCCGAAGCCGCTCGACGTCAACGCGTTCAATACCTTGGTCAAGACAGCCTCGGAAGTGCTGCGCCGCCACGAACAGCAGTTGCACGCGCAATTGCACAAGAACCTGTTTATCGCTACCGACGAGGGCCAAATCAAGGTGATGTTCGACATCGTGCCCGACGAAGAGCACCCATACGCGGAACTGAGCGCCTATGACGCGGACGGCGAACAGATCGCCAAGGTGCGCACTTCGGCCGCCTTCAAGTTCAATGCTACCGCAGCGGCGAACTGGATCGAGGGCGGCTACCGCAAGCCGGGTTAAGGCCATGCGGTAGCGCGCGTCGCTATTTACTCAGCTGTACCGCCGCGCCTTCGGGCGCGGCCTGCATTTCCACCTCCTCTTGCCGGCGGTACGCCAGCCGGTACAGCAATGGCAGCACCAGCAGTGTCAAGGCCGTCGACGACAGGATGCCGCCGATCACCACAGTGGCCAGCGGACGCTGTACCTCCGCGCCCGTGCCCGTGGCAATCGCCATCGGCACGAAGCCCAGCGAGGCCACCAGCGCTGTCATCAGCACGGGCCGCAGGCGCGTGATGGCGCCTACACGTATCGCCTCCTGCAAGGGCATGCCCTGTTCGCGCAGCTGGCGGATGTAGGCGATCATCACCAGGCCATTGAGCACGGCCACGCCGGACAGGGCGATGAAGCCGACAGCGGCCGAGATCGACATGGGAATGTCGCGCAGCCACAGCGCGACAATGCCGCCCGTCAGGGCGAACGGGATGCCGCTGAACACCAGCAAACCATCTTTCACGTTGCCGAACATGGCGAACAGCAAGACGAAGACGAGGGCCAGCGCCACGGGCACCACCAGTTCCAGGCGCTTCGTGGCCGATTGCAATTGCTCGAACTGGCCGCCCCAGCTGGTCCAGTAGCCGGCAGGAATGGCCACCTGCGCCTGTAACTGCTGTGTTGCCTCCGCAACAAACGAGCCGATATCGCGTCCGCGCACGTTGGCGCTGACGACGATGCGGCGCTTGCCGTCTTCGCGGCTGATCTGGTTCGGCCCCGGCGCCACTTGCAGGCTGGCCACTTCACCGAGCGGGATGAAGCGCGCGCGGCCTTCCGCCGCCGCGCCCAGGGGCAGGGCGATGGGCAGGCGTTTCAACTGCTCCAGGTCGCTGCGCAGGCTGTCGGGCAGGCGCACGACGATGTCGAAGCGGCGGTCGCCCTGGAACAGGGTGCCTGCCTCTTGCCCGCCGATGGCCGTGGCAATCGCCGCTTGCACGTCGGCAATATTCAAACCGTAGCGGGCCGTCTGCTCGCGGTCAATCTGCACCGTCAGCATGGGCAAGCCCGTGGTCTGCTCGACTTTCACCTCTGTTGCGCCCGGTATCTTGCCCAGCACACTAGCGATCTTCGCCGCCGTACTGTCGAGGACAAGCATGTCGTCGCCGAACAGTTTCACGGCCACGTCGCTGCGCACGCCGGAAATCAGTTCATTGAAGCGCAGCTGGATCGGTTGCGAAAACTCATAGTTGTTGCCCGGCAAGCTGGTGGCCGTCGCTTCGATTTCCGCCAGCAATTGCTCGCGCGATTTCTTCGGTTCTGGCCACTCGTTGCGGGGTTTCAGCATGATGTAGCCGTCGGAAATATTCGGCGGCATGGGGTCAGAGGCGATCTCGGCCGTTCCCGTGCGGGCGAACACGCGGGCGATTTCCTTATGGTTACTCATCAGCTTGCTTTCCAGCTGCTGCTGCATGGCCAGCGATTGGCTCAGGCTGGTGCCGGGGATGCGCAGGGCCTGGATGGCGATGTCGCCCTCGTTCAGGCTGGGCACGAATTCGCTGCCCATGCGCGTGGCCAGCAAGCCCGACAGCAATACGGCAACCGCCGCGCCCGTCAGCACGACGGGCGTGTTGCGCATCACCTTGCCCAGCAGCGGCGCATACCAGCGCTTGGCGGCGCGCATGATGGCGTTTTCCTTCTCCGCTACCTTGTCGCCGATAAACAGCGCCACGGCGGCGGGAATGAAAGTAATCGACAGCAGCATGGCGCCCAGCAAGGCGATCACCACCGTCAGGGCCATCGGCGTAAACATGCGCCCTTCCACGCCCGTCAGCGCGAAGATGGGCAGGTACACGACCATGATGATCAACTGGCCGTACAGCAGAGGCCGGCGCGCTTCTTGCGATGCCGCAAACACTTCATGAAAACGTTCCTGCAAGGTCAACGGCCGTCCCAGTTTTTGCTGCGTATGGGCCAGGCGGCGTACGCAGTTTTCCACGATCACCACGGCGCCATCGATGATGATGCCGAAGTCCAGCGCCCCCAAACTCATCAGGTTGGCGCTGACATGGTATTGCACCATGCCTGTAAACGTGAACAGCATGGCCAGCGGAATCACCATGGCCGTGATGATGGCCGCGCGGATATTGCCAAGGAAGAGGAACAGGATGGCGATCACCAGCACGGCGCCTTCGAGCAGGTTTTTCTTCACCGTATTGATGGCCTTGTCGACCAGCACCGTGCGGTCATACACGGTGACGGCGTGCACGCCTTTCGGCAGGCTGCGGTTGATCTCGATCATCTTTTTGTCGACCGCTTGCGAGACGGCGCGGCTGTTCTGCCCGATCAGCATGAAGACCGTACCGAGCACCACTTCGCGGCCGTTTTCCGTGGCCGCGCCCGTGCGCAGCTCGCGCCCCAGCACCACGTCGGCCACGTCGCGGATGCGGATCGCCACGCCCTGCACATTGGCGACGACGATGTTGGCGATGTCGTTTTTTGATGCCACCTGGCCCGGCGCGCGTATCAGCAGTTGCTCGCCCTGCCGTTCGATATAGCCGGCGCCCACGTTGCTGTTGTTGCGTTCGAGCGCCGTCACCACGTCTTGCAGGCTGATGCCGTAGGCGGCCAGTTTTTCCGGGTAGGGCGCCACCTGATATTGCTTGGCGTAGCCGCCGATGGCATTGATTTCCGTGACGCCCGTGACATTGCGCAACTGCGGCTTGATGATCCAGTCCTGGATTTCGCGCAAGTCCGTCGGCGTGTACGGCGTGCCATCGGGCTTTTTCGCGCCCTCCTGCGTTTCCACCGTCCACAGGTAGATTTCGCCCAAGCCCGTGGAGACGGGCCCCATCTTCGGCGTGATGCCGGCCGGCAAGCTCTCCTTGGCTTCCTGCAAGCGTTCGTTGATCATCTGGCGGGCAAAGTAAATGTCCGTGCCATCCTTGAAGATCACCGTCACTTGCGACAGGCCATAGCGCGACAGCGAGCGCGTCTGTTCCAGATTCGGCAAGCCGGCCATGGCCGTCTCGATGGGGAACGTCACCCTTTGCTCGGTTTCCAGCGGCGAATAGCCAGCGGACTGGGTATTGATTTGCACCTGCACATTGGTGATGTCGGGCACGGCGTCGATGGGCAGCTTTTGGTAGCTGTAGATGCCCAGGCCAGCCATGGCGGCCACGGCCAGCATCACCAGCCAGCGCTGCTCGATGGCGAAGCGGATCAAGCGTTCAAACATGATGGTTTCCTTAGCGTTGACGTGATCAATGTTCGTGGCCGGCGGAATCTTTGCCCAGCTCGGATTTCAGGACAAAACTGCCTTGCGCTGCGTACGGCGTGCCGGCGGCCAGGCCCTGCTTGATGTGCGTCAAGGTGCCATCGCTGCGCCCCAGCACCACGGGCGTGGCCTGGTAGCCATCTTTCACCTGGATGAAGACGACGGGCTTGTCTTCCACCGTCTGGATGGCCGTGCTCTGCACGGTGACGGGCGCGTCCGCTTCGCCGGACACCACTTCCACCGTGACGAACAGGCCCGGACGCCAGGCCATGTCCGGGTTCTGCAAGCTGATGCGAGCTTTCGCCGTGCGCGTCTGCTCGCCCAGCAGCGCGCCCACATAGGTGATCGTGCCTTGCGCGCTGGCATCGAATGCGCTGGCTTTGACTTCCGCCTTGCCTCCCATGCGCACGGTGGCCAGGTCTTTCGCCGGCACGGCGATTTCCGCCCACACGGTCGACAGGTCGGAAATGACGAAGATGTTCGCGTCTTCCTTGACGGCTTCGCCCAGGGTGATATGTTTTTCCAGCACCATGCCGTCGAACGGCGCGCGGATCTCGTAGCGATTCAGCGGACCCTTGGCAGCGCCACTGGCGCCCAGCGCGTTGAGCTTTTGCTGCGCATTCTGCACGGCGATTTCCGCTTCGCGCCACGCTTGCTGCGCCTGCAGATAATCTTGCTCGGCCGAAATTTTCTCGCGCCACAGTTTTTCTTCGCGTTCATACGTGGAACGGGCCAGCGACAAACGCCGCTGCGCCGACAGCAGTGCGCTGCGTTGTTCCGACAGTTCCGTGCTGGCGATGACGGCCAGCACTTGCCCCTTTTTCACCAACTGGCCCAGGTCCGCTTGCACGGCTTCCACCACGCCGGCCAGGCGCGGCACGACGTGGGCCGTGCGGTCTTCGTTAAAACGGATTTCGCCGGGCAGGGCGACGGTGGTCTTGATGCGGCCGGGCGCGGCCGTGGCGATGACGACGCCGGCCGCGCGGCTTTGCGCCGCCGTCAATTCCAGCCGGCCTTCCACTTCTTCGTGGCCGTGTTCGTCTTTCTTTTCAGCATGTGCTTCCGCCTTGACGGCAGGCGCTGGCGGGGCGCTGGACTTGCCCGTGCCGAGGATGAGGATGGCCAGTACGATGCCGGCCGCCGCGATGGAGGCTATGGCGATCGTCTGTTTTTTGTTGAGTGTGATGTTCATTGTCGGGTCTTCCTTACAGGGGAGCGGGGGCGCCAAGCAGACGCTCGATCTCGGCGGCGGCGTGTTGCGCTTCGGTCAGCGCGCGCAGGTATTGGTTTTTGGCTTGCAGCAAGGTGCGCTGGGCATCGAGCACGTCGAGAAAGGCGAACTTGCCGAACTCAAAGCCCTTGCTGGCCGCGTCGTAGGCGCTTTGGGCGCCGGGCAAGATGTCCTGGCGCAAGCTTTCCACGTCGAGCCGGGCCGTGGCCAGGCGTTCGGTGGCGGCAGCCACGGCCGTCTGCACGGCGATGCGGGCGGCGGCCAGCTCGTCGCTGGCCTTGTCGCTGCGGCGCAAGGCGTCGAGCTTGTTGCCCGCGTTGCGGTCGAACAAAGGCAGCGGCAAGGCCAGGCCGATGATGGCCTGGTTGCGGCCCAGTTCTTCCGAGCGCTTCATGCCGATGCTGAGCGTGACGTCGGGCGTGGCGCGCCGCTGTTCCACGTCCAGCATCGCTTGCCGCTGCGCCAGCGCGCTGTGCGCCTGGCGCACGGTGGGTGCCTGGGCCAGGCGCGCCGCCAGTTCGCTGGCTGGCGGCAGCTCGGGCAAGGTTTCCAGGCGACCTTCCGCCAGGCTGAAGCGTGGCGTGGCGTTGCCCCACAGGGCGGTCAGGCGCTTGCGCGCGCTGGCCAGGGTGCTGCGGGTCAGGTTCAGCTCCAGCCGCACGCTCGCTTCGGCGACACGGGCGCGGGTTTCCTCGACGGGCGAGGCCTTGCCGGCCGTCACCCGGCGCGCCGTGATGTCGCTGGCGCGCGCGGCCAGCGCCTGCGCGCTGTCGGCCAGGCGCAAGCCTTCCTGCGCGGCCAGCACGTCGACAAAGGCGGTGGTCACTAGCGCGCGCGTGTCGGCTTGCTGCAGGGACAGGCCGGCTTGCGCCAGGTCTTCGCCGCGCTGGGCGACGGCTGTGCGCGCCCCCCGCTTGCCGCCCAGTTCGATCAGCTGGTTGAGCTGCACGGTGGTGCTGCGCGTGGCGCGCCGCGTGTCTTCCAGCACGGTTTGCAGTTCCGGGTTGGGCAGGGCGCGCGCCTGTTGCAGGGCACCCCCTTGCGCCGCCAGTTCATGGCGGGCGGCCGACAGGGTGGCGTTGCCGCCTTCGGCCAGCAGTAGCGCGGCGGGCAAGGTCAGGGGCGCTGCGGGTTCCACGCTAGATTGCGCGTGCGTAAAGTTGCCGGCCAGCAGGCCAGCGGAGAGACATAACAGATAGATGGATCGGTGCATCGAATTCTCCAAGGTTCGGAAAAAGAATTCGACGGGACGCGCAGGCTTGCGCCTGAGTTAGTCAGGCGCACATATGGCGATAAGCTATTGAAACGTCCCGTCGGCCTAGATGGCCGACGACCAGTCAGGGCGCTTGGGAGCGTCCGGGATGTGGGAAGCGTAAAAGAAGGGGGCAGTGTCTGCGTTGACGGACGCCATGTCGCCGATGGGCAGGCTGGAGCCGGCCGGCAGCCACGCATGGCCGATGCCATGGCAGACGTTGCAGTCGCTGTGCGGCTGGCCTTTGGATTGCTTGTCAGCTAGCTTTTTATCGGCCACGGGTTTCTTGTCCGCGTCCGCCTTGTGCTGGTGGCTGTGGTGGCCCAGGTGCTGCGCCGCCTTGCCTTCCTCGTGCAGGCAATACGCGCTCGCCGCGGCCCAGGACATCTGGAGCGGAAGCACGAACAGCAGCAAAATGAGGAAGAATTTACGCATGGTGACGGCTATTGTACAGAAAGGCGGACGACCGTACCCGGCTTAGCGCGGCTGGGCGCGCCACGCCTTCAGCTGCGCGGCGATGGCCTTGCCCTGGAATAGCTGTGGCTCGGAATGCTCTTCCGCTTCCATGCCGCCCTCGCGGAAGTCGGCCGCCTCGCGCGCCTGCACCAGCACCTTGGCCTGCTCGAACGCTTCGGCAAAGCCGGCGCTTTTGGGCAGCGCTTCCTTGAAATACGCTTCGCTGAAATACGTAAAATCGTTCTGGTCGTCGCAGCCGAACGAGGTGCGGTCGCTGCGCGCGGCCGTGATGATGAGGGTGTTGTCATCTTTTAAGGGTGCAATGAAGCCGCCTGCATAGCAGGCCGAGATCACGATGACTTTCCAGCGGATGCCGCTGTGCTTGAGCATGCTGGCCAGATCCTGTGCAGGCAAGCTGTGCAAGTCCATGCCGTTTTGCGCCAGCGCCAGTGCGTGCTCGGGCGAACCGTGGCTGGTGAGGAATAAAAACAGGATGTCGTTCTGCTTGTCCATCTTCGCACCCAAGCTGTCGAGGCTGGCGGCGATGCTGGTGCGCGTGGCCATCGGCTGCTGCGCCACCGTGTGGCGGCTGTTGACGAGCATCAAGGAGCGGCCCACGGTGCCGTAATCGCGGTCGAACTGGCGCTGCACGAAGGCCGTTTCGCGGTGAAACACTTCCTGCGCGCCATCGCCAGCCACGCCCAGCAAATACAGATTGATTTTTTTCGCCGCATCACGCGGTGCGATGCGCGCCAGGGCGCCGTCGAGCAGGGTGCGCTGGTGATACAGGGCCAGCTCGATATTGTCGCGCGTGAGCTTGTCGGCCGCCGGGTCGTCCAGCTGGCCTTCCGTCCAGTTGCCGCTGTCTTCGCGCCGGCCGTCGGCCTGCGCCACGGCGTAGCGTAGCACGCCCTTGCCGTCGAACTGGCCATTCTTGAAGCCGCCCCGGTATTCGTCGCCGTCGGCCGTGCGCAGCACGCCTGTACCCTCGAATTTCCAGTCTTTCAGCTCGCCTTCGTAGTGGATGCCGTCGCTGGTGCTGACTTTCGCCTTGCCCTGCACCTGGCCCTGGACGAATTCGCCTTCGAAGACGGTACCGTCCGTATCGGTCAGCTTGCCGGCGCCATGCGGGCGCCAATGCTTGAACTGTCCCTCGAAGGTGGCGCCGTCGGCGCCCTGGAAGCGGCCTTGCCCCTCGAAGCTGCCCTTGATGAAGCTGCCCGCATAAATCTCGCCCTTGGGTGAGGTGTAGCGGCCGATGCCGTCGAAGGCACCCTGGCGGAAGGCGCCCGTGTACTCGACGCCGGACGCCTGGCGCAGCGTGCCCTCGCCGGAAAACACGCCGCGCGCGAAGCCCCCTTCGTAAAACGCGCCGCTCGCGTACTCGAGCCGGCCCTGGCCATGCATCTTGCCTGCGACGAGGGGGCCGAAATAGCGTCCGCCATCGGCCGTCTCCGCCGCCGGCGCCTTGGCGGGCGCGGCGCACAGCGGCGGCATGCCCAGCGCGGCAAAGACCAGCAGGCCGGCGAGGGTATAGGGGCGGAGCGAGGCGCGTAGCGTGGCGGTCATGAGGACGGTCTGGTCTGTAGGAAGGGGCCTAGTCTGCCACTGTATCGCCAAGGTGGCAAATGCCGGCGTGGCGTGTGTTGCGCTGCCTCAAGGCAAGATTGTGCGTTTTATGCCGTGCCAAGGCTGGGCTGAACTGATAATATTGATTTTCAGAACATATACTTACACAAGGCACACAGTTACCCATGGAAAGCCGTCTCAGTCGCCTGGAAGCCGTTCAAACCGTGTTGCTGGAAATCGGGCAGCGCTCGAGCACCTGCAGCGATATCAGCGAATTCCTGCAGGCGGTGCATGCGGCGCTGGGCCGCATCATGTATGCGGCGAACTTTTATGTGGCCCTGAGCGACCACGACGACGGCCTGGTGCGCTTTCCCTATTTTGTCGATGAATTCGACGCCGCGCCCGACCCGGACGAGGGCGTGCGCCTGGCCAGTGCCGCGCAGTCGCCCACGGCGTGGGTCATCGTCAACCGCAAGCAGCTGGTGATGACGGCCGACGACGACGCCATGCGCGCCATCGGTGGCGGCGCCTGGGGTGGCGGCACGGCGGCCGAGCACTGGATCGGCTGTCCGCTGCTGGACCAGCAGCATCAGGTGCTGGGCGCCATCGTCATCCAGAGCTACGACGCGCAGCACCGCTTCAGCCTGGAAGACCAGGCCCTGTTCGCGCTGATCGCCACGCACGTGTCGAGCGCGCTGCAGGGCATGCAAAGCATGGACCGGCTGGAAAAGGCGGTGCAGGAGCGCACGGCCCTGCTGGCACACGAGGTAGCCGAACGGCGCCGCGCGGAAAACCTGCAGCATGCGCTGTATGAAATCGCCAACCTGTCGGCGCAGGCGGCCGACGCGACGACCCTGTATGCGCGCCTGCATGCCATCATCAGCGAGCTGGTGACGGCGAAGAATTTTCTGATCGCCCTGTACCATCCCGACAACAAGGACATCACGATCCCGTATTTTGTCGATGAAAAGGATGCACAGGCGCCCGTGAAACGCTTTCATTACGGCATCGGCATGAGTTCGTACGTGCTGGCGCGCCGGCAAGCGTGTTTGCTCGATGCACGCAGCTATGCGGCGCTGGTGGCCAGCGGCGAGATGGACGAGCCGCTGGGCAACGTGGGCATCGCCAGCTGGATGGGTGCGCCCATGCTGCTGGGCGAGCGCAAATATGGCGTGATCATCGTGCAAAGCTACGACGAATCCGTCGTGTATGGCCAGGCGGAACTGGACGTGCTGGCCTTCATGGCCAGCCACGTGGCTGTGGCGATGGCCCGCATCCAGGCCGACAGCGCCATGCGCCAGGCCAAGGAAGCGCTGGAAGAGCAGAACGCGGCCCTGAACAGCGCCCTGAACGCCTTGCAGGAAGCGCAGTCGGAACTGGTGCGCCAGGAAAAACTGGCTTCTCTGGGACGCCTGGTCGCTGGCGTGGCGCATGAAATCAATACGCCGCTGGGCATTTGCGTGACGGCCACCAGCCACCTGGTGCAGGAATTGAAACTCACGCGCGAAGACCTGGACGGCGGCCAGCTCGATGAAGACGGCTTGCGGCAATTTTTCGACATCATCGACCAGACCCTGCGCATCATGACGACGAATACGCAGCGTGCCGCGGCGCTGGTGCGCAGCTTCAAGCAGGTGGCCGTGGACCAGTCGTCGGACGAATTGCGCAGCTTTCACTTGCGCAAATATCTCGATGAAATATTGCTTTCCTTGCAGCCGAAACTGAAGGGCAAACCGGTCAAGGTGGAGATCGATTGCGCGCCCGAGGTGCAGCTGCGCAGCTATCCGGGCGCCGTCTCGCAGATCGTCACGAACATGGTGGTCAATTCACTGGTGCATGGCTTTGTCGAAGGTGAGCCGGGCAAGATCAAAATCAGTGCCAGGATGGCCGGCGAGATGCTGGAACTCGACTACAGCGACGATGGCATGGGCATGGACAGCACCACCCTGGGCCAGCTGTTCGACCCCTTCTTCACGACGAAGCGCGGCTCCGGCGGCAGCGGCCTGGGTGCGCATATCCTGTACAACCTGGTGACGGGGCCGCTGGGCGGCACGGTGAAGGTGGTCAGCGCGCCGGGGATGGGATTGCATTACAAGATACGCTTCCCTCTCGGTTTCAATGACGTGTCGTTGAAAACCTAAAAATGGCGGGCCGGAGACGCGGGCCTGAGAAAATGCCGATGGCGGCGTTGCAGCTCCTTGCCGTACATGCGTACTGTCTGCGTCGCTGCGCCTTGCCCTCGACATTTTTCAGGCCCGCTTGGCCCGGAGCGCCCAAGTTGGAGTCTTGGGCCGAAGCGTGGTTTGCCGGTGTGCGTATTGCTCAGGGGGCATTTGGCTGTCCCATGACCGGCGGCTTGTGGTCGAACCCGGCCGTTCGACCCATCTTAGTTGGTTGCCAGGCTGGAAAATTCACTGCGTGTCACGAAGACCGGATTAGGTTTTAAAAGACATCTCCCTCATCGAAAGCTATGCTGATGACCAGCCCGCAGCGACACCATTCACTGCAATCAGCACATATTTGCGAAAGCTTTGATCAGCTATCCTCAATGGCGCTCATTGTGACTGCGAATGTCTCTTGATTTAGGCTTATGCGTTATCACACAAAAACTCAAACGCTGTATTGCTTCATTGCTATCGAACGCGGTGCGATATCTTATTACTGTTGGGGAGCGGCTCGGACACGCGGCTTTTGAGCAGCATATGCAGCTTTGGCCGCAGCAAGTTTTTTCTCGGCTGCTTCATATTGCTGTTCTGTCATAAGCTGCGCACCCGACGGCAGGAACCAGGCACGAACGCAGGAGTTCTCGCGTAGCGCAATTTGGATGTGCGAGCTGCGTTTGAAAGCTGATGACGGCGCCACCTCCTCGCCTTGCGGAAATGCTGATCGGACAGCTTGAAACATCCGCTGATCAGTTTTCTCGCGGATCTGATGCATGAAATTAAATACATCGCTATCTAGATGACGAACAATGATGTCTTCATCATCGTCATTAGCCTTCGAGTTCTTTGGCTCGGGAAGGCCATTAGCAGTGAGATATTCAACCATTGCTTCGTACGCAAGACAGTACTCTTCAATACCTTCTTGCGTAGTCATATCCAGGATGAAATCGAATTGCAGGACTGCGCCTACTACAGCTGGCGTCGTAATCGGTTGTTTCGTGAAACGCTTCGTCGGATTCGCTTGCGCTGCGCTCGCGAACATCAGTGCGCGTTTGTAATCGTTCTCGAAGAAATATGCTCCAGCACCGAGCCAGTCGTACTTGTTTGCACTCGGCTTCAGTTCAGTGATGCGACCGCTGACCAAGTCATCACGCAGAGTAACATCACAACCGTGATAAGCGAATACCAGCTGCCCAGTCTTCACTTCAAGTGCGGCGCCAGATTACCGTAACGGGTTAAAACCCCTGCGCCTTGCAGAGCTTTTTTGGTTACGGCCTCACTCGTGCGATACGGGTTGACCGGCGAAGCGGCAGGTGCCGAAGCGACTTTGACGCCATAGTCTTTGGCAAGGCGGCGGACCAAGGCCGCATAGCTTGTTTTTCGCGGAAGAGCAGCCTCTGCGGCTACAGCTGCGCTGGCGGAAACAGACCGGCCTACGCGCGCAGGCGCAGCCGCTTTTGCAAGCGCCTTTTTCGCCGCCGGCTTCTTTCCAGCAACAGTTGCGGTAGTCGTTTTAACCATGTCTCATTGTCTCACACTCTGTGTTAGAAAGCTTGAGTGGAAGTGGGCTTTACGATGCCGAGCGTGGCCAGGGTCAGGTCCGTCATTTGCACACGCTCTCAGCCTTGGCCGTCTTGGTCCGCACTTGTAGCGGCATCGCTGGGTTTGTGTCGGAATGGGGACCTGACCCCAGCCCCTCTGGAGCCGAAGAGTGCTTGAAATTTGAAACTTGAAAACGGCGGGCCGGAGACGCGGGCCTGAGAAAATGCCGATGGCGGCGTTGCAGCTCCTTGCCGTACATGCGTACTGTCTGCGTCGCTGCGCCTTGCCCTCGACATTTTTCAGGTCCGCTTGGCCCGGAATTCCCGTATTGGAGACCTGGGCCGAAGCGTGTTTTGCCGGTGGCGTATCGCGTAGGTCGGATTAGCGGCGCAGCCGCGTAATCCGACAACATCGGCTAGCTTTTAATCCGGGAAACGCTGATTCAGCGCCAGTGCTGCATCGAGATTCGCGATCAGCAACTCCACATACTGCGGATCGAGGTGGCTGCCGCTCACTTCGCGCAGGTAGCTCACTACACGTTCCAACGGCCAGGCGTCCTTGTAGCAGCGCTTGTGCATCAGGGCGTCGAAGACGTCGGCGACGGCGGCGATGCGCGCGTATTTGTGGATGTTTTCGCCCACCAGGCCTTGCGGGTAGCCGCTGCCGTCGTATTTTTCATGGTGCTGGTGGGCGATCACGGCGGCTGCTTTGAGCAGTGGGCGCTGCGAACCGTCGAGGATGGACATGCCCACCGTCGGATGCTGCTTCATGATTTCCCACTCGGCCGCGTCAAGCTTGCCGGGTTTCAGCAGCACGGCATCTGGCGTGGAAATCTTGCCGATGTCATGCATGGGCGCCGCGTGGCGCAGCACCATGGTTTCTTCTTCCGACATGCCGGAGGCTTGCGCCAGCAGCTGGCATACTTCGGCCATGCGGCGCACGTGGTTGCCGCCTTCGTGCGAGCGCGATTCGACCACGTCGCCCAGGCGCAGGATCAGTTCGGCCTGGGTATCGGTGATTTCCTGCGTCAGCAGGATGTTGTCGAAGGCGATCGCCACGCCGGAGCAGAATACTTCCAGCAATTGCGCATCGAGGTCGGAAATTTCTTCCACGCCCTTTAAGACCAGCAGCGAAGCCTTGCCGCTGCTATTCGGAAAATAGCCGACATAGGTGTCGCCGTGCAGGCGCGAGATTTTATTGCTCTTGGCATCGTCCAACTGTGACAGCAGGGAAGGGCTGAGGATGCCGTCATCGGCTTCATGGTCGCCGATCTGCGCGAGGATTTCATAGTCCTGCTCGCCCGAGATGGCGCTGGCGCCGCGCAGGCGCAGCAGCATGCTCGTTTCCAGGCGCAGCAGGGCGACGACTTGCTGCAGCAGGCCACTGGCGAAGTCGCGCAGGTTGCGCTGCTTGAAAATATGCGCCGAGGCGGCGATGACTCTTTCCAGGCCTTCGCGGTAGTGCAGCTGGGCCTGGCGCGCCTCTTCCACCTTCATGATGTCGCGGTAGGCGCGCAGGGCGGCAAAGGTGGTGGTGAACAGCTTGGTGCGGTCCAGTTCCGTCTTTTCCTTGTAGTCGTTGATGTCGTAGTTGACGATCACCCGTTCTTCCGGCGCCTGTCCCGGCTGCCCGGTGCGCAGCACGATGCGCGTAAACTGGTTGCCCAGGTCTTCGCGCATCCAGCGCGCCACTTCCAGGCCGCTGTCTTCGCGTTCCATCACCACGTCCAGGAAGACCAGCGCGATGCCTTCTTCGCGCGCCAGCACCTGCTTGGCTTCGGCGCCGCTGTAGGCGTGCACGAAGCTCAGGGCGCGGCCCTCCAGGCGGAAACGGCTCAGCGTCAGTTTGGTGATGTCGTGGATGTCGGGTTCATCATCGACGAGCAGGACTTTCCAGGGGGGTAACTTGGGCGATGCTGAAGACAAAAATGACATGAGGACGAGTTCCGCTAAAAGGCATAACTGACGCAATGTTGAGACGCCTGCGCCAGGAATTCCTGTGCGCTATTACCGGCGTTGCGCATTTTTCGGGCGCATTTTGTCGATTGTAGACTGACAGCTAAATATTAACAATATGCAAGAAAAATTGACTAAAAACATGCAACACCCATGCTTAAAAAACACTTTAAATCCAGGCTGCTGACACTATCTTTGCTTTATCGCTTAGGCAACTATATTTTCAAGACAATACTTTGTTTTAATTAATATTGCCAATGAATCTGCAAAAAAGTCGGCGTCTTGCCTTTCTGACGGAAAATCAGAAAAGTAACAAGGTATGAATTGCGCGTCAGAATGGGGTGCGGCGCGCTATATTGAATAGGTATAAGAAGTGGCACCATGCCACTCACATTTCCTGAAAGGGTACATCATGCAAAAGCAAACGACGCGCGTCCTGGTCGCCGGCCTGGCCTTGCTGGCCAGTAGTGCGGCCTGGGCAGGAACGGAAGTGCATTTCAGCAAACCGGATCAATACACGGATGTCCCGTTCAACCCGCAGGAACGGGAAGACGTATTGAAGGAACTGAGCCGGCATTTCGAAAAACTGGGCGCATCGCTGCCGCCCGGGCAGACCTTGAAAATCGACGTCACGGATGTGGACCTGGCGGGACGTGAAAATCCTTCCGTGCGTGCCGGGCAGGATATCCGCGTCTTGAATGGAGGGGTCGACTGGCCACGCATGCGCCTGCACTATGTGCTGGAGCAGGATGGCAAGGTCATTCGCAGTGGCGATGCAGCCCTCTCCGACATGTCGTACCTGAACCGCATCAATCACTATTTCAGCAATGAAAAGTTGCGCTATGAAAAGTTGATGATCGATGACTGGTATGCCGATACTTTCGGCATCAAGGTGAAGCGCCAGGCGCGCAAGTAACGCAAGTAAGGTACGCAGCCCGTCAGGCGGCTTGCCGCTGCGCGTGCTGCCGCGCGAAACGTATTGCGTTACGGAAATTTTCACTTCAGGCTATAGTCAAACGGGGGTGGGCAGATGCGTCATGGCGGCATCTGCCTTCCCGTGACTTTTCTGAAAGGAATGCACATGCGTATTTCCACGATGGCGAAAACATGGCTGGCCGCATTGGCGCTGGCCGCCGGCAGCAGCGCTTGGGCGGGCGTGCAGGTGACGTTCGACAAACCCGATGACTATTCCGATGTTCCGTTCAGCTCGCGCGACCGGGAACAGGTGCTGGCGGGCCTGGCGAATCACTTCACCTGGCTGGGCAAGAGCTTGCCCCCCGGCCAGGACCTCCGGATCGAGATCACCGATGTCGACCTGGCAGGGCGCGAAGACCCGTCACGGCGCGGCGCCTTCGATGTGCGCGTGATGACGGGCCGTGCTGATTGGCCCCGGCTGCGCTTGCGCTATACGCTCGAGCAGCATGGCAAGGTCATTGCCAGCGGCAACGCTTATCTGTCGGACATGTCCTATTTGCAGCATATCAATCGTTATTCCAGCAACGATGCCTTGCGCTACGAAAAGCGCATGATCGACGACTGGTTCAAGAATACCTTCGGCGTCAGGCCCCAGGGCCGCAGCAGTCCCGTCATGAGCTTGCAGCCGCGCGAAGTGCAGCGCCGGTAATTCAGCGCAGGTAAGCCTCTTCGATGCGTGCCAGCTGGCCGTTCTGCCGCATGGCAAGCAAGGCCGCATTCATCTTGTCGATGAAATCGGCCTTGTAAGCGGGTGTATTGCGTGCGCTGTAGGCGATGTACGTGGCTTCGGACGACAGTTCCAGCACTTCGTGCAATTGAAAGCCGTAGCTGCTTAGTTCTCCTTGCAGCTGGCGTGCCGTGTGGCGGGCCGCGCCGCGGTCGCTGGCGTAGCAATCGATGCGCCGCAGGGCCAGTTTCTTCAGATTGGCATCGTTGCCCTTGGCCGCTTCCAGATGCAGTAATCCCTGGCGGGCCGGCACCATCAATTTTTCCGACAGCAAAAAACCCGTGTTGACGCCGATGATCAGGCCGGCGAAGTCTGCGGGAAAATGCGTGCGCGGCTTGCGCATGACGGCGTCATGGCAAAACAGCACCACCGATTCGCGGTACAGCATGGCCGAATACGGTTGCACGTACGGCCGCGCCGTCTTGCGCCCGGGTGGGAACAGACCGAATACCTGGCCTTTTTCCAGCGCGGCTAGTCCCCTTTTCCAGGGGCGCGGCTGCAGGTCCAGCCGATACTCCGGCATGCTTGTGGCGGCTGCGCGCAGCATATCGACGTACATGCCCTTGAAGACGCCGTTTTCCACATAGCTGTACGGCGCATAGTCGTCGTCGCCATACAGGATGACGGTTTGCGGCGCGGCCAGGGCGGTCTGCCACACGCCCGACAGCGCCAGGGCCAGGCATAGTCTTGCCGTTATCGCTGCTTGCATGCCGCTCCAGTTTCAATGTCTTCCTGGCAAGCATACAGCATGGCGGCAGGGCGAGCCGCTTAATCTGTCCCTTAATCGATCCAGTTTACCTGCGGGAACTTGCTGCCGAACTCTTCCGGCATGGGCACGACCTGGCTGCGCTTGTAGTTGAAAAATACAAAGCCGGACTTGGCCATGGCAATCAGGGTGTTGTCGCGGGGACGCGTGATGCGGAAAGTGATGTCGCCGCCATATTTATTGAAATCCATGACGCCCACTTCGAACAGCAACTGGTCGCGCGCATGGGCTTCGGCACGGTAGGTGGTAGCCAGGTCGGTGACGATGATGCCGGTGCCGTCCGCTTCAATATCGCGCACGCCGAATTCAAACAGGAAGCGGGCACGCGCCTCGGAAATCATGGAAATCATGGAATCGTTGCCGAGATGATTGCCGGCATTGATGTCCGTGGTGCGTACCGTCAGTTGCGAGGAATAGCAGTACTGGTCTTCGGGGAATTCAAGTTTCAAACGGGCCATGGTGTTCTCTTGGGCTGGTGCGCGTGGCGCGACGGGAAAAACCCATTCTAGCCGGTTCCCCGCGCCCCGTCGAAAAACGCCCTCTGCCGCGTGCGCCGCCATGACTGCCTGCGTATGCTTATTTATACCCACTTATTTACGTACAACCTTGTATACCTTTCCCGTGCCGCTCAGCATGTATAGCTCGTTTTGCGCATCCTGGCCAAACGACAGAATATTGCCCACGTTGGTGATGCCCCAGTCCGTCACTGCGGAGGGCGTGCCATTGCCGTAGCTGAAACTTTTCAGCCAGCCGCTGCAGTAGTCCGAATACAGGTACTGCCCCGCCAGTTCCGGCAGGGCCGTGCCCCGGTACACATAGCCGCCCGTGATGGAGCAGCCGCCGGCCGTATCGTGGGCGTATTCGATGGCGGGCAGGACCAGCCCCGCCTGGTTGCAACTGCTGCTGTTGTAACAGTGCAACCCTTCCATGATGTTCCAGCCATAGTTGTTGCCCGCCTGCCCCACGGGGCGCACATCGACCTCTTCCCAATTGGCCTGGCCCACGTCGGCGATATACAGCAGCTGGGCCGGTATGTCGAAGGCGTAGCGCCATGGGTTGCGCAAGCCATACGCCCAGATTTCCCCGCGTGTGCCCGGTGTGCCGGCAAATGGGTTGCCCGGTGGAATGACGTAAGGCTGGGCTACCGTGCTGGCGTTGACGTCCAGGCGCAGCAGTTTTCCTAGTAGCACATTCGTGTTTTGCGCATTGCCGGACGGGTCACCCGCGCTGCCGCCGTCGCCCGTGCCCGCGTACAGGTAGCCGTCCGGGCCAAAGCTGAGCAAGCCGCCATAGTGGTTGCTGAACGTGGGGTGGGGTATCGTGAGGATGGTCAGGGCGGACAGGGGATCTGCCACGTTGGCGTTGCCCGCCGACACTTGCTGCCGCTCGATGACGATGTCGCCGGCCAGATTGGTGTAATAGATAAAGAAATAGCCGTTGCTGGCGTATTGCGGATGGAAGGCCATCGACAGCAAGCCCCGCTCGCCGCTGGTAGTGGTGAGCGGGCTGATATCGAGGAAGGGCGTGGCCAGCAGGGTGCCGTTCTGCAGCACGCGGATGCGGCCGGGGCGCTCGAGAATGAAGAGGCGGCTGTCGCCGGGCGGCGCCGTGAGGAAGATGGGTGCGCTCAAGCCACTGGCCACCTCTTGCAGGGCCAGTGCCAGCGGTGCAGTGGCCGCATAGGTGATACTGGCGCTGGCCGTCGCGCCCGCATTGACTTGTACCTGCTGCGTGACGGGCGTGGGTGCCAGCGTTCCCGTGCCTTGCGCCACGCTGGCGGCGCTGAGCGTGTAGGCGCCGGGCACCAGGCCAGTGAGCGTGGTACTCGCCGTCAACGTCTTACTGTAGGACGCAGGGCCGCTGAGGGTGACGGCGCCCGCCACTCCGGCCGGCAAGCCGCCGATGCTGATTGTCAGGTCACCCGTGGTGGCGCCGGGCGGGTCGTCGTCATGGCCGCCGCCACAGGCGGCCAGCAGGGCCAGGCAGCATGCCAGCAGCAGCGGCAGCAGGGGCAGCCAGGGGCGGGAAAAGTGGGAAAGAAGATGGCGCATGTCAGTCTCCTGCGGCAACGACGCAACGGCTACGCGATGAATGGCGCTTGTGCCAAGAATGCGCGTCTGTCTGCCGGGAAGATTGAGCTGGCGCAAACGGACATCGCACTGACGCCAGCATACGCCCCGCGCCTGCCGCGCTTCCGTGCGCTGCTGCACCGTGCAGCGGCATCGGACAAATGCGTGGCGTTTTCAGACAAGCGCGGCGCCAGCTGCAGCGTCACGCCCTCACGCGCCCGATAATGGCGCATCTGAAACCGAGCAGGAAGAATCCCCATGAAAACCAAAGCCGCGATTGCCTGGAAGGCGGGCGCCCCGTTGACCATCGAAGAAGTCGACCTGGCCGGCCCGCGCGCCGGCGAAGTGCTGGTCGAGCTGAAAGCCACGGGCATTTGCCATACCGATTACTACACCCTGTCCGGCGCCGATCCGGAAGGCATCTTTCCGGCCATCCTCGGCCATGAAGGCGCCGGCGTCGTCGTCGACGTGGGCCCGGGCGTGACGACCCTGAAAAAGGATGACCACGTCATCCCCCTGTACACGCCGGAATGCCGCCAGTGCAAGTTCTGCCTGTCGCAAAAGACGAACCTGTGCCAGGCCATCCGCTCCACGCAGGGCCGCGGCCTGATGCCTGACGCGACCAGCCGCTTTTCGCTGAATGGCCAGCCGCTGTTCCACTACATGGGCACCTCCACCTTCTCGAACTACATCGTCGTGCCGGAAATCGCTCTCGCCAAAATCCGTTCCGACGCGCCATTCGACAAGGTTTGCTACATCGGTTGCGGCGTGACGACGGGCGTGGGCGCCGTATTGTTCTCCGCCAAGGTGGAGGCGGGCGCCAACGTCGCCGTGTTCGGCCTGGGCGGCATCGGCCTGAACGTGATCCAGGCGGCGAAAATGGTCGGCGCCGACAAGATCATCGGCATCGACATCAATCCGGCGCGCCAGGCCATCGCGCGCAAGTTCGGCATGACGCATTTTATTAACCCGAATGAAGTGGAAAACGTCGTCGATGCCATCGTGCAACTGACGGACGGCGGCGCCGATTATTCGTTTGAATGCGTCGGCAACACGACCCTGATGCGCCAGGCGCTCGAGTGTACGCACAAGGGCTGGGGCAAGTCCTTCATCATCGGTGTGGCGGCAGCGGGCCAGGAAATTTCCACGCGGCCATTCCAGCTGGTGACGGGGCGCGAGTGGCGCGGTTCGGCCTTCGGCGGCGCACGCGGGCGCACGGACGTGCCGAAAATCGTCGACTGGTATATGGAAGGCAAGCTCAACATCGACGACCTGATCACGCACCGTTTGAAACTGGAAGATATCAACCAGGGCTTCGACCTGATGAAGAGCGGCGAATCGATCCGTTCCGTGGTGTTGTACTAATCTTATCGGATGTACTCCTTGCGCAACACTTGACGGACGGGGCAGGGCGGCAGGCTGTACTTCGCTGCCTGCGCCTGCTAGTGTGAAGGTATCCGCCTTGCTTTGGGAGCCGCCCATGTTTGCCACTGCCTACCTCGCCACGTTGCGCCGCATGCTGCCCGTCTTTCTCGGCGCGGCCTTGTCCTCCCTGCTGGCCTTGTGGTGGAGCAATGCCGCCATCCTCGCCACGCCCGCCATCTGGCTGGCGCTGCTGGCCACCTATCTGCTGTGCGCGCTGATGTTTACGCCGCTGGCCTGGCACCGCCAGCAGCTGGCCACGCGCCACGTGCGTAGCAACAAGTCGCGCTGATGACTGCTGCGTGCGTCTAGCGCGCCGTGCTGGAAAAGCGCTCGCGGTAGTCGCGTGGAGTGATGGCGAGTTTCTTTTGAAACAGGCGGCGCAGCCTGTCCTCGCTGCGCAAGCCCGCCTGCACGGCGACCTGTTTTAAGGAAGACACATTGTCTTCCAGCAAGCGGCGCGCCACTTCAAAGCGGGCCGTCTCGATGAATTCCGTGGGGCTGCTGCCCGTTTCGCGCTGGAACACGCGCGTAAAATTGCGCTCGCTCATGGCCAGCCTGGCCGCCAGCAGCGGCACCGTGATCTCTTCGCCCAGGTGTTCCATGATCCAGCCCTGCAACTGGCGGATGGTCGGATGCGTGGTCATCTGGCTCGACAGGTGCACGGAAAACTGCGACTGGCCGCCGGGCCGCTTCAGGTACACCACCAGGTCGCGCGCCACTTCCAGCGCGATATCGCGGCTGAAATCGTCTTCCACCAGGGCCAGCGCCAAGTCGATGCCGGCCGTCACGCCGGCCGACGTCCAGAATTTTCCTGCGCGCACGAAAATCGCATCGGCATTGACCTGTATCAATGGATAGCGCTGGCGCAGGCTGTCCACGGCGCTCCAGTGCGTGGCGGCGCTCTTGCCGTCGAGCACACCCGCCTCGGCCAGGAAGAAGCAGCCCGTGCACAGCGCCGCCAGGGTATCGATGCGCGGCGCCGCCTCGGCCACCCAGGCGGCGAGGGCGGGAATATCCTGCAAGACTTGCTCGACGTGGTGGCAGCCGACGATGACGGCCAGGTCGGGCAGGCGGTTCACATCGAGCGCCTTGCTGGCGTGCAGCGACATCAGCGTGTCGGACTCGACGGGACCAATGGCCGTCGACACGATGCGCACGTCGTAGCCGCCGGGCAGATTGCGCAGGCGTAAATGGGTGTTGGCGTAATCAAACACTTTCATGGCACCGATGGCTTCCAGCGCCTTGAAACCGGGGTAGACGATGATATCGACGGTACGTAATGGAAATTCTTGCGGGCTGTGCTTGATCATGCAATGAATGAGATAAATGAGATAGTGCCATAATGCAACTGCGGTTTTGGCATGCAGATTAGCATGAAATTTGCTACAAACCGTTTGTCCTCTCATTCATCAGATTGCCGAACACCGTGCGCCTATATATTTTCATTGCCGCTTTACTATTTTCGCTGTGCACTGGCCTAGCCCGCGCCGGAACGCTCAATTTTAACGGTGCTGCCGTCACGGACTGCAGCAATAGCGGCGTCGAATATACCTGCGCCTCTTTGTCGATGTTATGGAATGACGAGATGGTCATTGAGAGCGGCTACCGTGTGACGGTCAACAGCCCTGTGACAATAACGTATAACCAAGGCTTGACGATGAGAGGCACGGCTACCCTGACGGCCAAGGGAGATATCAATGTCAGCGACAACCCGCCAGCGAGGTTAAAAATAAGTGGCGGTAGCATTATCGCCAATGGCGGCACTTTTATCGCAGGCGGGCAGAACGGACAAAACATAGTCGCCAATATTATCGCGTCGTCGATCAAGCTGGGCGGCAGTCCGATCAGCGTGACAGGCAATCTTAATGCCACGGGTGCCGTCACTATCTCTGCCAGTTCGACCGTGAATGGCGCTATCCAGGGCGGCTCCGTGAGCATCGAGGCGGATGCCAAGGTCACAAACGGTATTAGCTCGACAGGGCCAGTAAATCTTGCATCGAGAGTGAATGTCACGGGGGCTATTACCGGTACCACCATCGTTACCGCTTCCGCTGTCGTTATTGATGGCAGCATCACCGCCAGCACCTCGCTCTTGATCGAGTCTGCAAGCAAGGTGACGGGCAACCTGACTGCCCCTTCCATCCAACTGAAGTCGGCGGACCTGCTTGTGACGGGCAATGTCAAGGCATCCCAGACGCTGGTCATTGAGAACAAAGCTACCATCAAGGGCGATATAGAAGGTGGAAACGTGACCCTTGGGGATTCCGATGCGACCATTACCGGCAACGCCTTGGTTGATCACATTACATTGGGCTATCACGGCCGGGTGCAGCAGACCATTACCTGCAAGGCCTATACTCCAGCCAACCCCTGCAGTTGCGTCACCAACAACAGTGGCTGGCCTGCCGGCAGCGTCAACGGCCCGAAATGCGGCCCCGGCACCCCCACCGGACCCCACCACTTCCAGATCGACCATCCAGGCACGGCCCTGACGTGCGCGCCGCAAAGCGTGACGGTGACGGCGTGCGCGGATGCGGCCTGCAGCGCCAAGTACACGGGCGGCGCGAATGTCACCGTCAGCCCCGGCGGCACGGCGACGCAGATCGACAGCAGCGGGGTGGCTACGGCCAGCGTGCGCCAGTACACCGTCGGCACGGCCACCCTGAGCCTGACCAGCGTGCCCGGCGCCACGGACGCGCTGGTGTGCAAGCGCCGCTCGGACAATAGCAACAGCTGCAACATGGCGTTCGCGGCGACGGGCTTGATGCTCACGCCCACCAACCATATCTCGGGCACGCAGCCGTCGTTTGGCATCAGCGCCGTGCAGGCCAGCGGAGACCAGCAAGCCTGCGTGCCCCTGTTTGCGAATAAAAACAAGGACTTGACGCTCGCTTGCGGCTACAGCAATCCCGCCAGCGGCACTTTGCCGGTCTTTGTCAAAGGCACGGGTGGTTTCATTGCCCTGGCGGCGAATAACAGCAGTGCTTGCAGTGCCCTGGGGAAGAGTGTCAACCTGGCGTTCAACGGCCAGGGCGTCGCCACGGCCGTCATGTCCTACGCGGATGTGGGAAAGGTAAATTTGAAAGCGACCTATACGGGGTCAAGCGCAAGCGGCGACACTGGCTTGAGCATGACGGGCAACGCCGATGTCATCGTCGTGCCGGACGCGTTCAGCGTCGTTGCCATCGCGAACCCCCAGCGCGCAGGCGCGCCAGTGACGGTCAGCATGAGCGCGCTCAATAGCGCGGGCGCCGTGACGCCGAACTTCGGCAATGAAAAACCGTCAGAAACTGCGCTGCCTACGCTGGCCAGCCTGGTAAAGCCGACGACGATCGAGATTAGCAAACCAGCCAAGCCGGACATTCAGGGTGGCATGGTCTTCAAGAATGGCAGCGTTGCCAGCAGTGACTTGAGCTGGCCGGAAGTGGGAACGATCACCATCGCCTTCAAACTGGCTAACCCCAACGGTTACCTGGATGCCAATGTTACCGTGCCGGACTTGCCCAAGCCCTCGCGCGTGAGCGAGGAGGTGCAGTTCATCCCGCACCACTTCATCACGGAGCTGATCAAAAAGGACGACAGTGACGAGCCGGCCGCGACCAACGGCATCGCCACGCCGTGCGCTGCCCCGCTCACCTGCGCCAACGATGGGGAAACAGGCCGCTACGCCTACTCGGGGCAGGCGATAGGCGTGCGCGTGACGGCGCGTGCCCTGGGGGGAGCGACGACGGCCAATTATGACGAGCGTAATCCGGGTGTCCTGGCGCCCGTGTTGCTCGAAGGCCTGAATGCGGCCACGGGCACGATTTCCTTTCCACCGAGCACCCCTGATGGCAGCAGCCGCCTCACCGATGGCAGCAAGGCACAAACCACCGTCACCGGCGTGGCGCCCGCGAAATTCACCCTCGGCATCGCCCGAACCATGGTCGCCTACCGTTTTCCGGGCAAGGCAGGCGCGCCGGTGACGGTGGCGCCCACCGACGTGCTGCTGCGCGCCAGCAGCACGTATCCCGGCGGCGCCGTCGTCAGCTCAAGTTCGGCATTGATACAGAACGAGGCAAGGATGACCGTGCTGTCGGGGCAATGGCAGGTCGCCCACGGCTACGGCTCCGAGTTGCTGCCCGTCCGGCTGGCCGTGCAAGTGCAGTACTGGAATGGCACGAAATGGATCACGAACCTGCTCGACAGCATCAGTGCGTTCAACAAGTCGCAGGTACTGTTTGTCAATTGCAAGAAAACGCTGGACTGCAGCAATCTGGCCGCTGATGACCTGGCCTATACCGTCGTGCAAGGTGCGTTGCCGCAGGCCAATCGCCTGACCCTGCTGGCGCCCGGCGCCGGCAAGGCCGGCAGAGTCGACGTTTCCGTGGGCAACCATCCCTACCTGGCCAGCACGGTGGGCGTTGTTGTCTTTGGCATCCTCAGATCGGGCCCCGTGATTTACCTGCGCGAGATGTATTGAGCCTGGGCAAAGGGGTGCGGACGCAGGCGGCGTGAAAAACCAGTAACATGCCTGGCTGTGGCATTCCCCCCAACCTCAGACTGGAGTTTCTATGAGCACAACATCGCAGTGGATCGATATCGCCGGCCCGGACGGCAGCTTCCAGGCTTACCTGGCCGTGCCGCATATCGGCAAAGGCCCCGCCATCATCCTGTTGCAGGAAATTTTCGGCGTCAACGAGCACATCCGCGCCGTGGCCGACCAGTACGCGGCCGATGGCTACGTGGTGCTGGTGCCCGACCTGTTCTGGCGCGCGGGCGCGCACATCGAGCTGGGCTATGACGAAGCCGGCTGGAAGCGCGCCGTGGAGCTGATGCAGGCCACCGACAATCCGCATGCCGACGCCGATATCGCCGCCACCGTCGCCGCCCTGCGCGCGCGGCCTGAAGTCGAAGGCAAGCTCGCTTCCATCGGTTACTGCTTCGGCGGCCGCCTGTCATTCCAGACGGCGGCAGCCGGCCTGGTCGACGCCGCCATCGCTTATTACGGCGGCGGCATCCAGAACAAGCTGGAGCTGGCCGACCGGATCACGGTGCCGTTGCTCATGCATTTCGGCGGCCAGGATAGCCATATTTCGCCGCAAGCCGTGCAAACCATCGCCGAGCGTTTCGAAGACCGGCAAGACGTGGAAATCCATATCTACCCGGGCGCCGAGCACGGCTTCAATTGCACCCACCGCGACAGCTACCAGCAGCGCGCCGCCGCCCAGGCGCACGGCAATTCCTTGATTTTCCTGGCGGAAAATCTGTAAGCGGGAGCGCCGCCAGCGCTGTCGACTCGGCAGTAAAGCCGCATGGGCGCTAAAATAGCGCCTGTGCCGGGCATCTCCGGCCGGCCGGGCGCAGCGCCCGGCAAACCTGGATGAGGAACCGAATCAAAGATGGCCCAAGTAATTGTTTCTGTGACATTGGCGGCAAGCGCCGAACGAGTGTGGGATTTTATCGGCGGCTTCCAGTCGCTGGCTGAATGGTCGAGCTCCATCAAGACCAGCCTGTCCGAGCATGGCGGCCGCGTGCGCCGCCTGAAAACCACGGACGGCGCCATCATCGCCGAACGCCTGCAAAGCTACAGCGAAGCGGACAAGAGCTACAGCTACACCATCGTCTCGGGCCCGATCCCCGTCAAGAACTACCGCTCCACCCTGCGCGTCACGGGCGAACCGGGCGGCGCTTCCTGCGTGGCGGAATGGTCGAGCGAGTTCGACGCGGCCGAAGGCGTGGAAGAGGTCATGGTGGGCGCGTTTCAACATTTGTATGAAACGGCGTTCATCGACCTGAAACGCATCATGGCGATTTGAATTGCCAAACCCCATAGCAAATACCGGGGTCGGACCCTGAGGGTCCGACCCAATCCACCCAAGTTAAGGAGCAAGCCCGCGCAATTGCTGGCAATTCAATGAAATAGTGCTTGACGTGGCACTGGCTTTGCGCGGCCGCCGCCTTGCTGACCTCTCTTTTTTCGACAGCGGCAAGGCGGCGGCCAATGAAGGTCTTTTGATCTTCATTGGCCCTTCATGTCGCTCGCTTCCTTGCTGTCCGATTTCTCCGACCATCTTCAATCCGACCAGTTTCGGCTTAGCGCCCGCCATCCTGATCATCCGATGGCGTTTCAACGTCGCCGCAAACTGCCGCTGCCATCCTTGGTGGCGCTCATGCTCACCGGCATGCGCAAGAGCGTGCAAACCGAACTTGATGAATTCTTTGGCCATCTGCAACAGCAGGCGCAACTGACGCACCAGGTGAGCGCCCAGGCTTTCGCTCAGGCACGCTCAAAACTTGCTACCACGGCCATCCCAGAGCTTAACGACTGGCTCATTGCACAAGCACAGCAGCATGGCTACCTGCCGCGCTGGCACGGTTTCAGGCTGGTCGCCGCTGACGCCTCGACCGTTCGCTTTGGCTTGCGCGCCAGCCATGTCAAACGCGCCGCCGTGGCCGATCAACTGGTGTTTGGCTTGTTTCTGCCCGGTGCCGAATTGATGCTCTCGGCCTCGCTATACAGTACCGACGTCGGCGAACGCCAGATGCTGTTCGAACAGCTCGACCAGCTTGGCAAGGAAGATCTGCTGTTGCTGGACCGAGGCTATCCATGTTACTGGATGCCCGCCGTGTTGAACCAGCGCCGCATTGCCTTCTGCATGCGTGTCGAGCAGGCCCGCGGCGGAGGCTTTCCCTGCGTCAATCAGTTTCTGAAGTCGGGGCTGCAGGAGCAGATCGTCACGCTGCGGGCGCCGGATCGGCGCGATGCGCTTGACTATGAATGTCCCGCTGAACCGCAGACCGTGCGCCTGATACGCCACGTTGCCTCGACCGGCAAGGTGCGTGTTCTGATGACCAATTTACTGGACGTTGAACAATTCCCTGCCGCATTGTTCGGAGACCTCTACCACCAACGCTGGCGCATTGAGGAAGCCTTCAAGCGCATCAAACACCGCCTCCATCTGGAGCACGTGACGGGACTGTCACAGCAGGCCCTGATGCAGGATCTGGCCGCCAAGGTAATATGCGATAACCTGCAGGCGTTGGCGAGCTGTGCCGCCGGCCAGCAAGATGCATTGCCGACGGACAGACGCATCAACCGCGCCTATGTCCATTCGGTACTCAAGCCGCTCTTGCCATCGTTGCTGCTTGGGCTGGCGGCAGCACACTTGCTTGCCGACGCGCTGGCTCTGATCGCCAAGCGAACGTTTCTACATCGCCCAGGACAATCAAGGTCACGGCAAACCAACGCCTACAAGCCCCATAAATACATGGCCTACAAGGCTGCTTGATGGCAGCCTGTTGCTTAACTTGGGTGGATTGGGGTCCGACCCCAGCCTTTCTGCTTTGCGGGTTAAAACATTGTTACCCTCTTAACGTTTTACCTTGCCAAACGCCTCGCCCTTGTTCCAAGTAGGCAAGTTCTTGTCGTTCGCCACTTCGTAACCGAGGTTCAGCGTGAACTGCGCCTGCTGCACCATGCCCGACAGATCCCACGACGGGTGGTACTCGTCGGTGACCTGGTGGTAATCCTTTTTAAACGCCACCAGGCGCGCGCCCGAGGCTTTCGGTTCCTTGACGAAATCGAAGGAGCCGTCGCCGGAGAATACTGCCGAGCCCACGTTGAAGGCGGGCACGCCGGCCTTGGCAAACGCAAAATGGTCGGCCCGGTAAAACGCGCCGGACAGGTCGGGGATGGTCGGCGCCAGGCGCAGGCCCATGCGCTTGGCCACCTTGGCGGCGCTCGCGTACAGGCTGCTGCGCTCGGCGCCGGCCACGCCGATGTCGTGCGTCTTGCCGACAAAATTCATGCTGTCCAGATTCAGGTCGGCGGCCGTTTTCGCCAGCGGCCATAAGGGCTTGCGCGTGTAGGCCGTGCTGCCCAGCATGCCCGTTTCCTCGCCAGCCGGCCACAGGAAGATCTGCGTGCGGCGCGCCGGTTGTTTCACGGCCACCTGCGCCATGGCCAGCAGGGCCGCCGCGCCCGAGGCATTGTCGATGGCACCGTTGTAGATGTGGTCACTCTGGCCCTGTTTGCCACCTTGGCTGTTGCCCTCGTCATCCTTGCCCAAGTGGTCCCAGTGCGCCGAGTAAATGACAGCTTCGTCCTTGAGTGTCGGGTCCGTGCCCGGCACGATGCCGGCCACGTTGAATTGCTCGATGCTGCGGATCTGGCTATTGACTGCCACCTTGACCGTCGCGTTCAGGGGCACGGGACGGAACGCGCGCGTTTCCGCCTGCGCGCGCAAGGCGTCCAGGTCTTGCCCCGCTTGCTGGAACAGGGTGCGCGCCATGTCTTCCTGCAGCCAGCCTTCCATCGCATTGCCCGCGCCGGCGAGGTTGAAGCGCTCGTGGCCGAAACCGTTGGCGGGCACCGACCATGGATACGAGGCGGATGCCGTCGTGTGGATCAGCAAGACCCCGGCGGCGCCCTGGCGCAGCGCTTCCTCGTATTTGTAGACCCAGCGCCCGTAATACGTGAGGGACTTGCCGGCAAAGCGGTTTGGTTCGGCAATGGTCGGTTGCGGATCGTTGACCATCATGATGACAAGCTTGCCCTTCAGATCGGCGCCCTTGAAATCGTCCCAATTTTCTTCGGGCGCGCGGATGCCGTAGCCGGCAAACACGACGGGCGCGTCGAACGCCACTTTCTGCTGGCCATTCGCCGCACCAAAGACGATGTCCTGGCCAAAGGCGGGAGACAAGGTCTTGCCGCCCGCGCTGAACGTCACTGTGCTCGATGGCAAGGCCTTGCTGCCGACGATGGTCAGCGCCTGGCGATAGGTGCCATCTTTCAATGGCTGCAAGCCGGCCACGGCCGCCTGCGTTTCCAGGTAGCGCACGGCCAGGTCGCCGCCGCGCTGGCCCGTGCCGCGTCCTTCGAGCAAATCGTCGGCCAGGAAAGACAGATGGGCGCGCAGGGGTGCTTCGGCGACGAGCGGTTGGGCGAGGGCGGCCGTGCTGAACAGGCTGGCGGCGAGGACGAAGGGTAAACGCATGACAACTCCAAAAGTGAGTACGGGAAAGCAAAGCAGCGGTAATCTTACTCTACCGCAATGCTCTGGCGTAGCGCGCGGCGTGCGCGCGCCATTGCGGCCACAATGGCCGCTGGCCCACCGACAAGGAGCGTTGCATGACTGCCACTGACTTGCATTCAAACAAAACCCTGCGTATCGCCGATGGCACCCTGATTTATTACAAGGATTGGGGCAGCGGCCCGCCCGTCGTCTTCAGCCACGGCTGGCCGCTGTCGTCCGACGCCTGGGAAGACCAGATGTTTTATCTGGCTTCGCACGGCTACCGCGTCATCGCGCACGACCGGCGCGGCCATGGCCGCTCCAGCCAGCCTTTCGCCGGCAACGACATGGATACCTATGCCGATGATCTGGCCGCCCTGATCGAGGCGCTGGACTTGACGGGCGCCACCCTGGTCGGTCATTCGACGGGCGGCGGCGAAGTGGCGCGCTACATCGGCCGTCACGGCACCGAGCGCCTGGCGGGCGCCGTGCTGGTGGGCGCCGTGCCGCCGCTGATGCTGCAAACCACTGAAAATCCGCTGGGCTTGCCGCTGTCCGCGTTTGACGCCATCCGCGCCGGCGTGCAGGCCGACCGCAGCCAGTTCTTCCGCGACTTGAGCGAGGCCTTCTATGGCTACAACCGGCCCGGCGCGACACCGTCGCAGGGCGTGCGCGAGCATTTCTGGCTGCAGGGCATGCAGGCGGGCATGCCGGCATCCTATTTATGCATCAAGCAATTTTCGGAAACGGATTTCACCAGCGACCTGGCCCGGTTCGATGTGCCGACCCTGGTGATCCATGGCGACGACGACCAGATCGTGCCGATTGCCGCCTCGGCGCGGCGCACTGCCGAGCTCATCATCGGCAGCAAACTGCTCGTGTATGCAGGCGCGCCGCACGGCCTGGCGACGACGCACAAGGACCGCCTGAACGAAGACTTGCTGGAGTTCTTGCGCACCTGAAACGGGGCGGGCGCCATGCTGGCGAGGTGCCCGCCGTTGCTGTTGCCGCGCAGAACAGGCGCAGGCGGCACATTGTTGTGTATCATTTAATGTTGGCAAAATCACGCGTCGATTGCGTGTGGATAGCCGATTTTTCTGCCTTTTTTCGGTAGATATGCCGCAAAAAACGGCGTTCTTCGGCATGCAGCCACCCGGTAAGGTCCAGTAAAGAGTAAACTAGCAGATACACTCTTTCGCATTGGGCGATTCGAGCGAACTTGTGAGTGATTTCATGTCTGATACACCAATTTCCTTATTTTCCGACCTTAACCTGAGCGAGCCGCTGATTCGCGCGCTCAAGGATGTCGGTTACGAAACACCGTCGCCTATCCAGGCGGCCACGATTCCATTATTGCTCGCTAACCGCGACGTGCTGGGCCAGGCGCAAACAGGCACGGGTAAGACCGCCGCCTTCGCCTTGCCTATCCTGTCGCGCATTGATCTGAAACAAAGCTCACCCCAAGCCCTGGTCCTGGCACCGACGCGCGAACTGGCCATCCAGGTCGCCGAAGCGTTCCAGGTGTACGCCGCCCACATTCCCGGCTTCCACGTGCTGCCGATCTACGGCGGCCAAAGCTACGGCCCGCAACTGTCGGCCCTGCGCCGCGGTGTGCACGTCATCGTCGGTACCCCTGGCCGCGTCATCGATCACCTGGACAAGGGTTCGCTCGACCTGTCCAAGCTGAAAACGCTGGTGCTGGATGAAGCCGATGAAATGCTGCGCATGGGCTTTATCGATGATGTCGAACGCATCTTGAAAGAAACGCCGGAAGGCCATCAAACGGCCCTGTTCTCGGCCACCATGCCTTCCGTCATCAAGCGCATCGCCACGACGTACCTGGTGAATCCGGCCGAAGTGACGGTCGCCGCCAAGACGGGCACGGCCGACAACATTCGCCAGCGCTACTGGCTGGTGTCGGGCATGCATAAGCTCGACGCATTGACGCGCATCCTGGAAGCGGAAGTGTTTGACGGCATGATCATCTTTGCCCGCACCAAGCTGGGCACGGAAGAGCTGGCTGGCAAGCTGCAAGCACGTGGCTTCTCGGCTGCCGCCATCAATGGCGACATCCAGCAAGCGCAGCGCGAGCGCACGATCCAGCAGTTGAAAGACGGCAAGATTGACATCCTCGTGGCAACCGACGTGGCCGCCCGCGGCCTGGACGTCGAGCGCATCAGCCACGTCATCAACTACGACGTGCCGCACGATCCGGAAAGCTATACCCACCGCATTGGCCGCACGGGCCGTGCCGGCCGCAGCGGCGAAGCGATTCTGTTCATCACCCCGCGTGAAAAGAGCTTGCTCAAAGCCATCGAACGCTCGACCCGCCAGCCGATCGGCATGCTGGAACTGCCGACGATCCAGGCCGTCAACGACGTGCGTATCGCCAAGTTCAAGGAACAGATCAGCGAAACCCTGGCCTTGGGCGAACTGGAGCAGTTCCAGTCGCTGATCGAAGACTTCGAACGCGAACAGAACATTCCCGCCATCGAAATCGCTGCCGCCCTGGCGAAGATGGCGCGTGGCAATGTGCCTTTGTTGCTGGACAAGAACAAGGCGCGCGAGCAAGCCACCTGGCAAGACGACCGTCCTGTGCGCCAAGACCGCTTCGAACGCAACGACCGTCCGGAACGGGGCGAGCGCTTCGAGCGTAACGAGCGCAGCGAGCGTGGCGAACGCCCGGCCTTCCCGAAAAAGGAACGCATCTCCCGTCCTGCCGACGCCGGCATGCAGACTTTCCGTATTGAAGTCGGTCATCAGCATGGCGTGAAACCGGGCAATATCGTGGGCGCCATCGCCAACGAAGCGGGCATCGATTCGAAAAACATCGGCCGCATTGAAATCTATGACGATTACAGCGTCCTGGATTTGCCAGATACCATGCCGAAAGAATTGCTGGATCAGCTGAAGTCCGTCTGGGTTGCTGGTCAGCAACTGCGTATCAGCCGCGACGGCGATGCACCGGACCTGGCGCCGCCCGCCGCGTCGCGCAAGCCGTTTGCCGCCAAGGCCGCGCCAGCGTTCAAGGATGCACCAGCGGACGCGGGCGAGGTAGCACCTGCGCCGCGCGCGCCGAAGAAGGAACGTCCACGCCCGGGCGTGACGGCCTACCGTATCGAAGTGGGCCGTGAGCACGCCGTGACGCCAAGCAACATCGTGGGCGCCATCGCCAACGAAGCGAACCTGGAAGCCAAGCATATCGGCCGTATCGATATCTTTGACAACTATAGCGTGCTGGACCTGCCGGAAGGCATGCCGCCGGAAATCCTCGACCACCTGAAATCGGTCGTCGTGTCGGGCCAGAAATTGCGCATCAGCCTCGATGACGGCACGACGGAGCGCAAACCGGCGCCAGCGCGTCCTAAATCTCCTCCGCGTAAAACTTATAAGTAAGTAATCTCTTCACAGGTGCCGCCCCGGCGCCTGTGTCGCGGATTGGAGACAGTTCCCCCACTGGCGCATTCGCGCCAGTTTTTATTTTCCCTCAAGAAATGAATATTGTTGCTGCATTATTGTTGGCGGCAGGCGTCGCCATATGCTGGCCTTTATCGCAATGCTTCCGCGTCTTTTTATAGTCGCAAACCTCCTATTGATTGCCTGCCGCATCGATACATAATTTTTTATTAATTATTGCATCTGCATGCAATTTGAATTTTGTATTTCAATAAAATCAATCAAGTTGAATCAAAGTAAATTCTAAAACATAAATAAATTGACTTTTATTAAATTATTTGACCAGCGTCACTGTCCTCGTTGCGATATCTCGCCGGTGCTTGATGTGGTATATTGTTTTTATGTTTTTGTTATGCTAGTTAAAAAAATAGAGGAGCGACATGCGGGTCAACACGCCTATCACGCAAAAGGAATACGTATTAAATGAAGGCATGACGATTGTTTCCACCACGGATTTACAGGGAAACATCAATTACGCCAATCAGTATTTCATTGAAGTCAGCGGTTTTTCAGAAATGGAACTGCTGGGTGCACCACAGAATATCCTGCGTCATCCCGATATGCCGGCCGAAGCCTTTGCCGACCTGTGGGATACCATCAAGACGGGCATGCCATGGACCGGCATGGTCAAGAACCGCTGCAAGAATGGCGATTTTTATTGGGTCTTTGCCAATATCACGCCCGTCATTGAAAACGGCCGCCCGATCGGCTATATGTCCGTGCGTACCAAGCCTACGCGCGAGCAGATCAACGAAGCGGCAGCCCTGTATAAAAGTTTTAAAGATGGCAATACCGCCAGGCTGGCATTCCGCAATGGCCGCGTCGTGCGCCAGGGCTGGGTCGCCAAGCTGGCCGAGTGGCGCAAGCTGAGCCTGTCGCAAGACCTGGCCCTGCATTGCATCGTCTTTGGCGTGGTGCTGGCCATCCTCGGCTGCGCCGTGTGGAATATCGATGGCGACACGAGCACGGCCACGCGCAGCTGGCTCAGCGGCGCTGCCGCCGCGGCCGTCGCACTGATGCTGTATTTCTGGGCCCATCTGCACAATTCCCTCGTCGCGCCGCTGGGCGACGCCATCACGATGGCGCGCAAGATGGCCGGTGGCGACTTGACGGGTGTCATCGACAAGGTGCGTGATGATGATATGGGTCAATTGATGGCAGCCTTGCGCCAGACCAATATCAACTTGCACAGCATCATCGGCGACGTGCGCGCCAACTTCGAGGATATCCGCGTCACGACGGCGGAAATCGCCACGGGCAATATGGACTTGTCCAGCCGCACCGAATCGCAGGCGTCCAGCCTGGAGCAGACGGCGGCCAGCATGGAAGAACTGACGTCCACGGTGCAAAACAGCGCCGACCACGTGGCCACGGCCAACGACCTGGCGGCGCAGGCATCGACCGTCGCGGCCAAGGGTGGCACCATCGTCAGTGAAGTGGTCACCACGATGAATGAAATCAGCACCTCGTCGCGCAAGATTCTCGACATTATTGGCCTGATCGACGGCATCGCCTTCCAGACGAACATTCTTGCCTTGAACGCTGCCGTGGAAGCGGCGCGTGCGGGCGAGCATGGCCGCGGCTTCGCCGTCGTGGCCGGTGAAGTGCGCAGCCTGGCGCAGCGCTCGGCGACGGCGGCCAAGGAAGTCAAGCACCTGATCGACCATTCGATCGCCACCGTGAATGCGGGCAGCGTGCTGACCAGCAATGCGGGCGCCACCATGGCGGAAGTGATCGCCTCGGTGGCCCGCGTGACGGAAGTGATGGACGAGATTTCCTCCACCACGCGCGAGCAGAACCAGGGCATCGGCCAAGTCAACCAGGCCGTCATCCAGATGGATGGCATCACGCAGCAGAATGCGGCGCTGGTGGAGCAGGCGGCCGCTGCCGCCACCAATCTGGCGCAGCGCACCGATAGCGTGGCCCAGTCGATCGGCATCTTCAAATTGAAGGCGTCCCCCAAGCGCAAGGCTGCCGGCGCGGGGCGCTGCGCCGGCATGGCCTCGCGGGCCTTGCTGAAGGCAAGATAAGCCTGCCACCCCCGCCGGCGCAACGCTGGCGGGGTCACTTGCGTACTTGGTATACCTCGCCGCTGCGTACCTTCTTCACCACCCCATCCCCGCCAAACAAAATCACATATTCCCCCTGCGCGCCCGCGGCTGCCGGGTAGGTGTACATCCACACTTCATTGCCGCTGTCGAAACGGATGGACGTGCTCTCGCCCAGCGCCGCGCGCAGCTGCTCGCGCGTGCTGCTGCCCGGCTGCACCGTCTGCTCCAGGGTGGCGTACGGCACATTTTTACTTGCCTGCAAGGCGCGCGTGCCGGAGCAGGCGGCCAGCAGCGTCAGCAAGGCGATCATCAGCCGCTTCATGGCGCCACCTCGTCCATGTAAGTAAATTCCAGCAGGGTATCGTCGGGCCAGCGCGTATCCCACAGGGGCGCGTAATACGTGCGGTCAAGCAAGACCTGGCAATCGCAATAGGGCAGCGAGGCGGGCGTTTGCTCGCCGCCCGCGTACAGCATGGTGAACGGTAGCGACACCCTGCGTTCGCCATGCACGAGGGTCACGCCGAACAGGCGGCGGTCCGTGAAAAACAGATAATTGCCGTCCGGCTCGGAGCAGACCTTGTCTGTGCTGTAGAGCATGCTGGACAGCCAGGCGATGATCTGCGGGTCGTTCGAAATCAGACCAGAATCCATGCCGGCGCGGCATTCCAAGCGCAAGTCGCCCAGGCGCCGCGTGCCGGGCGGCAAGCCGGGCGTGATGACTTGCGCGCGCCAGCTCATGGTGGTGGCCTTGCGGTTGGCGATCAGCACTGCGTCTTCGCGCGCGGCCTGCGCATTGCGCACGGGGGCAAAGCTGTTGTCCTCGGCCAAGGGCAAGGGGATGCTGACGCTGTCGCCGGCGATGCGCAGCTGCACGCCCTTCATGTCCACGCCCGGCTGGCGCGGCAGCAAACGGAAGCGCAGCACCGCTTGCGGCGCCAGCGCATGGTCGCGCTCGAAACGCTCCACGCCCTGCAGCATCTTGCGGTAGGATTTATCCACGGGGTCGCGCGTGGCGTCCACTTTCACTTGCGGCACGGGCGCGGTTTGCGCCAGCGCAACAGTGCTGGAGAGTGGACCGGCGAGCAAGCCGGTGAGCAGCAGGGATAGAGGAATACGCATAGCTTGATGCTACGCTTTTTTGCGCGGCAGCCACGCACGCATGGTTGTCAGTATTGCGTCGATTTGCGCGCGTCGCCGCGCACCTGCTGCGCTGGGTATTTCTGCGCGTTCAGTGCCATCTTTTCCAGCACGGCCGCATGCAGGTCGACGCCGCTCTTGTCTGCCAGGCGTACCAGGTACATCAGCACGTCGGCCAGTTCGTGGCGGATGCCCGTGCGCGCCGCTTCGTCCAGTTCGCTGTCCGCGCCCGTGGGCAGCCACTGGTAGTGCTCGGCCAGTTCCGCCACTTCCACGGACAGGGCCATGGCCAGGTTTTTCGGCGTGTGGAACTGGTCCCAGTCGCGCTCGGCGGCAAAGGCGCGCAGGCGCGCGCGGATGTCCGTCAAGCTGTCGGCCGGCGCGTTCATGCCGCCACCTGCAGCGGTTTTTCCATGAAGACACTGAACGGATCATCGGGATAGTCGCCGTAGGGCCCGCGCCGCTGGTAGCCGTGGCGCGCGTACAGGGCGATGGCGGCGGGCTGGTGGATGCCCGTTTCCAGGGTCAGCAAGCGGCAGCCGCGCGCCAGCGCCTGCTCTTCCAGCAAGGCCAGCAGGCGCCTGGCCAGGCCCAGGCCACGGCTGTCCGGATGCACGTACATGCGCTTGACCTCGCCGAAATCGGGCGTGACGACAATGGCGCCGCAGGCGCGCGCCGTGCCTGCGGCATCGCGGGCGACGGCGAACAGCAGGGTGTCAGGCGGCAACGATGCCAGGTCCAGCGAATACACGCACTCGGCCGGATACAGGGTCTGCTGATAGGCATCAAGCTCGGCGATCAGGGTTTGCACGTCGGCTTGTTGCGGCGATTCCAGGTGAATTTGCATGGGGGAAAGCACGTTGACTGAGATTCCCCCATGGTATCACTGCGGCCGCGCCAGGCGCAGCGTCAGGCCGATGGGCGACATCACAAAACCCATCAATTCCTGCGCCTCGCCGCCATCGGGCGTGTCGACGCCGGCGATGTCGAAGCTGCCCAGCAGCATGGCCATGGCGATCTTGATTTCCAGCAAGGCCAGATAGCGGCCCGGGCACGTGCGCAAGCCGGCGCCGAAAGGCATCGACGCGCGCTTGTTGTTCGCCTCGCCGCCTTCGGCCAGCCAGCGTTCGGGCTGGAAGACTTGCGCGTCGGGAAAGTGCGCATCGGCTACGGTGTCGTTGCGCATCACGCACCATACGAGGGTGCCGGCCGGCACGGCAATATCGCCGATGACCGTGTCGCGCAGCGCCTCGACGGGCAGGAACGGCGCCACCGGTTTCAAGCGCATGGCTTCGCTGGCGCAGGCGCCCACGTAGTCGAGGCACTCCATCTGCTCGATGGTGAAGCGGGCCACGTCGGGCGCCAGGCGCCGCACTTCCTCGCGCGCCCGCGCCAGGGTGTGCGGATGGCGTTGCAACAAATAGATCATCCATGACACCGTGTTGGCCGTCGTATCTTCGCCCGCCAGCAGCATGGTCAGCACATTGCCGGCCACGTTGCGGTCGGTCACGCCGCTGCCTTCCAGGTCGGCGGCGGCGATCATCGCTTCGAGCAGGTTGGGCGGACGCTCGCGGCGCGCCGGGTCGTGCGCCATGCGCGTGCGCGCCTGCTGCACCAGGTCGGCCACGGCGGCGGAAAGGGCTGCCACGTCGCGGTCCAGGCGGCGGTCGACGGGCAGCTTGACATAGCGCCAGTACGGGAACATGGACAGGCTGCGCCGCGCCACGGCGGGCAGGATGTCGTCCATGTGGCGCTGGATCACGTCTTCGCCCGATTCGAGCGTGTTGACTTGCGTGCCGAAGGCCAGGCCGGCGATGATGTCGACCGTGTAGCGTTTCAGGTCACCGTCGAGGTCGATCGCCTGGCCTTGCGTGGCGGCCAGATGCCAGCGCCGCTGCAGGCGCTGCGCCACCGTCACCAGCGCGGGAAAATAGGCCTTGATGGCGCCGGGCGCCATGCCGGCCATGACCATGCGGCGCTGGTTGCGCCACTCCGTGCCCTCGGCCAGGAACAGGCCGGGCACGCCGCCCATTTCGTCGGACACGACGGAGCTGCTCAGGGGGCGGCGAAAGCCGTCGGGCCGGTCGCGCAGCACGGCGCCGACGGCCTCGCTGTCGGCCACCACCAGCACCAGCGTGCGGCCAAACCAGGCGCGCATGAAGGGGCCGTAGCGCTGCACCCACTGTTCCACGTCGCGGTGGATGCGCGTGAGCTTGATCTGCAGGCTGTTGCCGACGATGGGCAAGGCGAAGGGCCCCGGCAAGCGGCGGATCTGGCGCAGCGGCCGCGCAATGTCGGGCGTGGCGGCGTGGTCGAGTGGCGGCATGGACATCTCCTGTCGATACGGTGAAAGTACAAGGATTGCTTGTAATAATGGCCATACTCTACGCGATTGCGGCCCGTTTGTATTGAACGAATACGACATCGTGCGCGGCCAGAAATTGCCGGTACAATCGTCGCCATGCCTGCCGCCCCTACGCCCCTGACCCGCCTGATCGCGCCGCGCACCGCGCTCGCTTCCTGCGTGCGCGCCATCCTCGTGCGCGACACCACGCGCTGCGCGCCCTTGCCGCCGGCCCAGCGCCTGAACCGTTTTCCTGCCGCGCCCATGTGCAGCATCATCTGGACCGTCGCGGGCGACGTGGAGGCGGCCGCGCCGGGCCTGTCGCTGCCGGACGTGCGCATGCCGCCCGCGCTGTTTGGCGGCCCCCGCTCGTATCCGCTGGTCAGCTACAACCCCGGCCCCGTGCATTCGTTTGTCGTGATGTTGTATCCGGCCGCCCTGCATGCCTTGACGGGCGTATCGATGGATGCCTTGCTGGACCAGTTTCGCCCGCTCGATGCGCTGTTCGATGCCGACTGGCTGGCCTTGTCCGACGCCGTGCTGGCGGCGCCCGACGATGAGGCGCGCATCGGCCTGGTGGAGGCTTTTCTTGCGCCGCGCTGGCAGGTGGCGCGCAAGGGCAGCGATGTATCGGCCGGCGCCGTGCAGGACTGGGTGCGCCGCCTGGGCGTGCAGGCGGCCTCGACGGGCCTGGCCCGCAGCGCGCGCCATATCGAGCGCCGCATCAAGGCCTGGGCCGGGCAGCCCATGCGCACCTTGCGCCGCATGCGCCGCGCGGAGCAGCTATTCCTCGACGAGCGCGGCGCCATCCTGCAAGGCAGGGTGTCGTGGTCCGATATCGCCGCCAGCGGCGGTTACGCCGACCAGGCGCATTTCTGCCGCGAGACGCGCGAAATCACGGGCTTGAGCCCTACCGAGCTGGCGCGCGCCATGAAGGAAGATGAAAGTTACTGGATTTATAGGATATGGAATTGATCGGCTTTTTTATGCGGCATACACCACGCCCTTGCGCAAGGTGACTTCATGGTGCCCCGCGCCGGGCGCCATCATGGGGAAGCAGTTTTCTGCGCCATGCACGCGCACGTCGAGGAAGTAGGGGCCTTCGGAGGCCAGGCAGGTAGCCAATGCCGCGTCGAGTTCCTCGCGCCGGCGCACCGTGTGCGCCTGCCAGCCGAATGCCCGCGCCAGGGCGACGAAATCGGGCAGCGCTTCCATGTAGCTGTGGCTGTAGCGCCCGCCATGGATGAGTTCTTGCCACTGGCGCACCATGCCCATGGCGCCATTGTTCGACAACACCACTTTGACGGGCAGGCGGTGCTGCACGGCGGTGGCCAGTTCCTGGATATTCATCAAAATCGAGGCGTCGCCGCTGATGCACACCACGCATTTTTCGGGATGGGCGATCTGCGCGCCGATGGCGGCCGGCAAGCCATAGCCCATGGTGCCTGCGCCGCCCGAGGTCAGCCAGCGGCGCGGCTGCTCGAAGCGCAAGTGCTGCGCCGCCCACATCTGGTGCTGGCCCACATCGGTGGAGACGATGGCGTCCCCGCTATCCATTCTGTCCAGGGCCGCCTGCAGCCGGCGCATCAGCGCCTGCGGCGCGATCACCTGCGGCGTGTCGTCGAACGCCAGGCTGTCTTGCGCGCGCCAGCCATCGATGCGCTGCCACCACGGCTGGCGGTCCGCCAGCAGGCGGCCGCGCAGCTGCGCCAGCAGGGCGTTTAACACGGGGGCGCAGTCGCCGCGCAGGGCCACCTCGGCGCGCACCACCTTGCCGATCGAGGCCGGGTCGATATCGATGTGGATGATCTTTGCGCCGGGGCAGAAGGCATCCAGCCGTCCCGTGACCCGGTCGTCGAAGCGGGCGCCGACGCAGACGATCACGTCCGCATGGTGCATGGCCAGGTTCGCTTCCAGGGTGCCGTGCATGCCCAGCATGCCGAGGAAGGCCGGGTGCGAAGCGGGAAAGGCGCCCAGGCCCAGCAGGGTCAGAGTGCAGGGCGCGGCCGCCAGTTTCACTAATTGTTGAAACACGGCGCAGGCGTCCGGGCCGGAATTGATGAGACCTCCGCCGCCATACAACACGGGCTGGCGCGCGCCAGTGATCAGGCTGGCGGCCCGTTCCAGGTCGGCGCTGTCGGGCAGGGGCGCAGTCACTGTGGCGGCGGGCTGCAGCGGCGTGTTGTCCGCGACGGCCGCCAGTTGCAAGTCCTTGGGAAAGTCGATCAGCACGGGGCCGGGCCGGCCTTGCGTGGCTTGCATAAATGCTTCGTGCACGACGGCGGCCGTTTCGTCGGCCGTGCGGATTTGCCGGTTCCACTTGGTGACGGGGCGCGAAATGCCCAGCGCGTCGCATTCCTGGAAGGCGTTGGTGCCGATGCTGGTGCTGGCCACCTGGCCGCTGATGCAGATGACGGGAATCGAATCGCACAGGGCGTCGAGCAAGCCCGTGGTGGTATTGCTCATGCCGGGGCCGGACGTGACGAAGACGACGCCGGGCCGGCCCGTGCTGCGCGCATACCCTTCGGCCGCGTGCACGGCCGCCTGTTCGTGGCGCACCAGCACATGGCGCAAGCGGGGCTGGGCGTGCAGCGCGTCGTACAGGGGCAGCACGGCACCGCCCGGATAGCCGAAGACGGTGTCGACACCGAGCGCCAGCAGGGTGTCGATCAGGGTGCTGGCGCCGTTGCGCGGCGCAACATCGTGGGCGGGAGCGAGGAGGGGAGCGGGATCGGGTTTCATGGCCCTATTTTCTGCCTGATACGGCAGAAAAGGCTGCTGGTTTTCTCGTATAGAATGCTTATTTAAGCAAAATTTTCTGTGAAATAAGGATATGAAAGAATGAAGCTGGATAAATTCGACCTCGCCATCCTGACGGCCCTGCAGCAGGATGCCCGCATCAGCCTGCACGACCTGAGCGCCAAGGTGGGCCTGACCTCGTCGCCATGCTGGGCGCGCATCAAGCGCATGGAAGACGATGGCGTCATCGAGGGCTACACGGTGAACGTCAACGCGGCCAAGGTGGGCTTGGCCGATACCGTCATCGTGCAAGTGACGCTGGACGACCATTCCGACCAGGCCCTGTTCGAATTCGGCCACGCGCTGGCCATGATCCCGGAAGTGCTGGAAGCGTTTCTCGTCTCCGGCGATTACGATTACTACCTGCGCATTGCGGTGAGCGACACGCGCGACTATGAACGCCTGCTGCGCGAGCGGCTATACAAAATTCCCGGCATCCGCCACAGCAAATCCAGTTTCGTGTTGCGCCAGCTCAAGCAGAGCTATTTGCCCCTGCAACGGTAAGCTTGTACACGGCGGGAGTTTTTCCCTAGCCCATCCCCGGTGGCTGCCCGATACTGGACAGCAATAAAACCACTATAAAAACGGGGAACCGCATGAAACTGACTTTATTTGCCGCCGCCGCCATGGCGCTGTGCCAGGCGCAGGCCGCCGACCTTGCCAATCCTGCCAATCCTGCCAACCTGGAGCTTGCGTACGACTTGCCCACCGTTATCATCACGGGCAGCATGCCGCTGCCCACCGTAGAGCAGCCGCGCGATGCGCTGGCCGCGCCCGTGCAGACGGCCAGCGCGCAGCAGATCGCGCGCAGCGGCGCGCTCGATATTTCCGCCTTCCTGCGCCGCAACCTGGGCAGCGTCTACGTGAACGAAGTGCAGAACAACCCGTTCCAGCCCGACGTCAGCTATCGCGGCTATACGGCTTCGCCCTTGCTGGGCACGCCGCAAGGACTCTCTGTGTATCTCGATGGCATGCGTTTGAACCAGCCGTTTGGCGATGTCGTCAGCTGGGACTTGATCCCGCGCATGGCCATCGAATCGCTGACCCTGATGCCCGGCTCGAATCCCCTGTTTGGCCTCAACACGCTGGGCGGTGCGCTGGCCCTGCAGACCAAGGATGGCAGGAGCAGTCCCGGCACCGCCATCGAGGCGCGCCTGGGCTCCGATCAACGGCGCGGCGTCGAGTTCGAGCATGGCGGCAGCAATGCGCAGGGCTGGCACTGGTATGTGACCGGCAACCGCTTCAAGGAAGATGGCTGGCGCGACGATTCGCCGTCCGACGTGCGCCAGGTGTTTGGCAAGCTGGGCTGGAGCGATGCGCGCAGCGATATCGCCTTGACCGTGGCCCACGCGGACAATGCGCTGACGGGCAACGGCTTGCAGGAACAGCGCCTGCTGGCGCGCGACTACCGCAGCGTCTACACCAAGCCCGATCAGACGCAGAACAAGTCGACCCTGCTGAACCTGACGGGCAAGCACCAGGCCAGCGAGGCCTTGCTCTTGTCCGGCAATGTCTACTACCGCAAGATCGACACGCACACGTTTAATGGCGACCTGAACGACGAGTCGCTCGACCAGTCCGTCTACCAGCCCGGCGCGGCCGAGCGGGCGGCCCTGGCGGCGGCCGGCTACACGGGCTTTCCCGCCAGCGGGGCGAATGCAAGCAATACACCGTTTCCGAAGTGGCGCTGCATCGGCAACGTGCTGCTGAACGATGAGCCGGCCGAAAAATGCAATGGCATGCTCAACCGCAGCCATACGCAGCAGGAAAACTATGGGCTCTCCGGCCAGTTCACCGTGCTGGCCGACCTGGCGGGAGCGCGCCATGCCGTCACGGCCGGCGCCGCCTTCGATGCCAGCCACGCCACCTTCCGCCAGACCAGCCAGTTCGGCTACCTGAACCCGGACCGCAGCATCACGCCCGTCGACTTCTTTGCCGACGGCACGGAAATCGATGACGACGGCACGCCCTTCGACAACCGGGTCGACTTGAGCGGGCGCGTGCGCACCTGGAGCGTGTATGCAAGCGACAGTATTGCGTTCAATCAAAGTCTGACCTTGACCGTTTCCGGCCGCTACAACCGCAGCACGGTGCGCAACCGCGACGCCATCACGCCAGGCGGCGGCAGCGGTTCGCTCGATGGCGACCACCGTTTCAGCCGCTTCAATCCCGCCATCGGCCTGGCCTATGCGCCGGCGAAGGGCGTGAGCGCCTATCTCGGCTACAACGAAGGCAGCCGCACGCCGACGGCCATCGAACTCGGTTGCGCCGACCCGGAAAACCCGTGCCGCCTGCCCAATGCCATGGCCGGCGACCCGCCATTAAAACAGGTGGTGACGAAGACGTGGGAAGCGGGCGTGCGCGGCAAGCTTGGCCAGATTGCCCGCTGGAGCGCGGGCGTGTTCCGCGCAGAAAACCACGACGATATCCTGTTCGTGGCCGACAACCAGGCGGGATTTGGTTACTTTAAAAACTTCGGCAAGACGCGCCATCAGGGCGTGGAGCTGGCGGTCGATGGCAAGGCGGGCAGGCTGGACTTCGGCGTCAACTACACCTGGCTGCAGGCGACGTATCAAAGCCGTGAGGTGGTCAACGGCAGCGCCAACAGCAGCAGCGACGCGGACGCAGCTGGCCTGGAAGGCAATATCGTCATCACTCCGGGCAACCGGATACCCCTGACACCGAGCCATATCCTGAAGGCGCACGTGGATGTTCAGGGCGGACGCGACTGGACGGTGGGGCTGGCCATGACGGCCGTGTCGAGCGCCTTTGCGCGCGGCAATGAAAACAACCAGCACCAGGCGGGCGGGCCAGCGTACCTGGGGTCGGGCAAGAGCGGCGGCTATGCCGTGGTGGAACTGAATGGCAAGTACCAGCTGACGCCGCAGCTGAGCATATTTGCCCAGGTGAATAACCTGTTCGACCGGAAGTATGCGACGGCGGCCCAGCTGGGCGCCACGGCTTTCGACGCCAACGGCAATTTTGCCGCCCGGCCGCTGCCCGCCGTGAACGGGGCGTATCCGATGCTCAACGCGACGTTTTATGCGGCCGGTGCGCCGCGCAGCGTGAATGCGGGCTTGCGCTACGCGTTTTAAACTGTCAAAGCTGGCGCTGCTCGATGATGCCGTTGCGCAGCGCCAGGTGGACCAAAGCGGCGGGGCCGGGCACGTCGAGCTTTTCCTTGATGCAGGTCTGGTGGTTGGCCACCGTCTTGCTGCTCACGTGCAGCAGGCGGGCGCAGTCGGCGGCGCTGCGGCCTTCGGCCAGCAGGCGAAAGATTTCGAATTCACGCTGGCTCAGGCTGTTTAAACGCTGCGCTTCCATGCTGGCCGTGCCCTGCAGCACGCCGGGCGCGCTGTGCGGGTCCAGGTAGCGCCGGCCCGCGTGGGCGGCGCGCACGGCGTCGACCAGGTGCTCCGGGTCGGCTTGCTTGCTGATGAAGCCGCAGGCGCCGCCGTCAAACGCGCGCGCGATCAGTTGTGGCGTGTCGTGCATGGTAAACACCAGCACGCGGGCGCCAGCATCGCGCGCGAGCAGCTTGCGCAGCAATTCCAGGCCGCCGATGCCGGGCATGGACAAATCTGTCACGCAGACGTCGGGCGCGTGTTGCAGATGCAAGGCATACGCCGTCTCGCCATTGCCTGCCTCGGCCACGACGGCGATGTCGCCACCCTGTTCCAGCAGGCGCCGGTAGCCCGTGCGCACCACCGGGTGGTCGTCCACCAGCATGACGCGGATCGGCTGCAGGGCGTTGTGCATGGCGTTCATGCCGCGCACCGTGCCGCCAGCGCCACTTCGATGCGCAAGCCGTTGCCCAACGCGCTGATCCAGCGAATATGGCCGCGCAAGCCGGCCACGCGCTCGCGCATGCCCAGCATGCCGAAACCGGATTCCTGCTGCATGTCCTGGCGCAAGCCCCGGCCATTGTCTTCGATGGCCAGGTGCAGCAAGCCGTGCGCATCGGCGCGCAATTCCACCGTGGCCTGGTCGGCGCCCGCGTGGCGCGCCACATTCGTCAAGCCTTCCTGCACCAGGCGGTAGATGGCCGTGGCGATGCTGTCGTCAAGGTCGGCGGGGATGGCCTGCGGCGCGAAACGGCAGGCGATGCCGTGCTGCTGGGCCCAGCTGTCGCACAGCGCCTGCAGGGCCGCTTCCAGGCCCAGACTGTCAAGCACGGGCGGGCGCAGCCGGCGCAGCATGCTGCGCACCATCGCATGCAGCGCTTCCGCAGAGCGGGCGATGCTGGCGGCGCAGGCTTGCACGTTCGCCTGGTCGCCATCGCGCGCGCGCAGGATATAGCTGGCGGCGGCGCGGATGGCCGTGCAGTCTTGTCCCACTTCATCGTGCAGCTCGCGCGCCAGCGCGCAGCGTTCCTCTTCCTGCGCGCGCAGCAGGCGCTGCGTGAGCGCGCGGTTTTGCGCCAGCAGCAGGGCCACCTGGCGTCCGCGCCAGACGGCAAAGCCGGCCAGTACCAGCACCAGCAGCAGCAGGCTCAGGGCCAATTCATCGAGTTGCCAGTGCTCCTGGCGCCAGAGGGCATGCGTCAGCCGTTCGGCCAGGTCGAGCCTGGCTGCCAGCAGGAAAAAAGCCAGCGCCAGCGCGCTGCACACGATGCTGCGCCAGGCCGGCCGCGTGCCTGAGCGGCCGCTGCCGGCCAGTTGGTAGTGTTCCATGATGTTGCTCCCTGAGCACGGTCGATCCCCTTGTTGTGCAAGCTTCATGCCATCGACGCAATAGCCCGAGAGGTGCGTCTTGTGGGAACGGAGGGGCACAGACCAGTGTTCCAGGATGGAACAGGTGTACCGCGATGTGACGCCGATGTGATGGCTTTGCAAGCGCGGTTTTCGAGCTTATCTGAAGTTGGGCCGGTCCGTTGGCGCGCACGTCAGCTGCGTGATGAGTTGTTGTTCAAATGTAACATTGAGATTCCTCAAGGTTTCATAGGTAAAACAAAATAAAGTTTCGCAGAGTTAGATAAAAAATAAATTAATGATATTAAATATATGATATTTATTTTATGCAATTTGCTATATTTATTGACACTTTTGTGAAAAAGCTGAAAGCGGGCGCCAGACCTGCCGACCTATCTATCCACAACAATCAAGGGAATAGAATGAATCGTTTATCACCTGCGCGGGTATCGCCCGCCATCGTCAATCCGCCCGCTACCCGCGGTCGCTCTACCGTCTTTGCCGCGCTGGCCACCTTGTCCGTGCTGGCCACGGCGCCGGCCATGGCCGGTGTCCTGAGCTTCGATAACTTGCGCCCCGACGTGTATGAAAGCGGCCAGACGCTCAATACGTCGAACTACAAGCTGCAGTTCCTGGCCGACCCGACTACGGCAGCCGGCGGCGGCGTCAGCGGTGTGGGCGCCATCCTCGATGGCCGCTTGGGCTCGTCGTGCGATATCGCCGCCTGCCCGCAAGGCGCCACTGGCAACTACCTGGCCATCCTCAACGATGGCGGCGTGAATTTCTCACGCGCCGACCAGCGGGCATTCACCCTGGCCGGTTTCGACTATTCCTTCATCGCCCCCATCACGGGCTTGCCGAACATGAATTGGGGCCAGCTGCAACTGAGCGGTACCCTCAGCAACGGCCAGGTGATCAGCACGTCGTGGGCGTTTCCGGGCCAGGGCAGCGATGGCAATTACTATTTCCAAAGCGCGTCCCTGCTCAGCGGCTTCAGCAACTACGCCTTCACGGGCCTGACCTTCAATGCGTGCATCTTCAACGAGACGGGCGCGTGCAGCAATTCCCTCGATTCGCCCGCATTCAACCAGGGCCAGTTCGCGCTCGACAACCTCAGTGTCAGCGCCGTGCCGGAACCGTCGACCTACATGCTGATGCTGGCCGGCCTGGGCGCCATCGGCATGCTGTCGCGCCGCCGCAGCGGCAAGTTCGCAGCTTCCACCGTGCAAGGAGCGTGAGATGAAATTACGTCCCGTTTCGCTCGGTATCCTCCTGCTGGCCGCCAGTCTGGCGCAAGCGGCGCAGGCGCAGGAACGCCGCTCCTACATCGTGCAACTGGTCGACAAGCCGGCCGCCACCTACACGGGCCAGGTCAACGGCCTGGCCGCCACCAAGCCGGCCCCGGGGGCACGCATCAACGTGGGCGCCGCCGATGTACAGGCCTACCTGAGCTACCTCGACACCAAACAGGCCGCCGTGGCCGGTACCGTCAGTGCGGCTGAAATCACGCACCAGTACAGCGTCGTCTTCAACGGCTTTTCCGCCCTGCTGACGGACGATGAAGTGCGGGCCCTGAAGAAGAACAGCGGCGTGGCCAGCATCAGCGCCGACTCCATCCTGCAGCTCGACACCAGCTACACGCCCAGCTTCCTGGGCCTGGACAAGCCGGGCGGCATCTGGGAGCAGCTGGGCGGCAAGGCGCACGCGGGTGAAGACATCATCATCGGCATCGTCGACAGCGGCATCTGGCCGGAGAACACGGCCTTTGCCGACCGCCTCGACGAGAACGGCGTGCCCAGCCACAATGGCAACAACGTCGTGTACGGCGCGCCACCGGCCAGCTGGCAGGGCACGTGCCAGACCGGCGAGGGATTTTCCGCCGAGAATTGCAACAACAAGCTGATCGGCGCGCGCTACTACCGCGCCGCCACGTCGGCGCTGCACTGGACGGAATTTTTATCGCCGCGCGATTCCGTCGCCGGATTGACGGGGCACGGCGGCCATGGCACGCATACGGCGTCCACGGCCGGCGGCAACAATGGCGCCCTGGCCACCTCGAACGGCGTCTCGCTGGGCAAGGCGTCGGGCATGGCGCCGCGCGCCCGCATCGCCGCCTATAAAGTCTGCTGGACGGCTGCCTCGACGGGGCGCAACGGCTGCGCCACGGCCGACAGCGTGGCCGCCATCGACCAGGCGGTCAAGGATGGCGTCAACGTCATCAACTTCTCCATCGGTCCGAACGCGGGCGGTGGCGCTTTCGACGAGCCGACGGAAGTCGCCTTCCTCGGTGCGGCGGCGGCCGGTGTGTTTGTCGCCACGTCGGGCGGCAATTCCGGTCCGGCCACGCCGGCACCCGACGTGCCGGCGCCCGTGTCGCACATCAGCCCGTGGCTGGCAACGGTGGCCAATTCCACCCACAACCGCCTGTACGCGGGCAACGTCATCCTCAGCAACGGCAGCAAGCTGGAAGGCGCGTCGAGCAATGCGAAGACGCCCGCGCTGCCGCTGATCCGCTCGCGCGACGCGGGCCTGGCCGGCGTGTCGCCGACGGATGTCAACCTGCTGCGCTGCTTCGGCGCGGCCGATGTCACCTCGGCCTACCTGGACCCGGCGAAAGTGGCGGGCAAGGTGCTGGTGTGCGACCGTGGCGGCAACGTGCTGGTCAACAAGAGCGCGAATGCCAAAACGGCGGGCGCGGAGGGCGTGATCATCGCCAACGTGGCCGGTGGCGTCAACACCATCATCAACCAGGCACATGCGCTGTCGACCGTGCACCTGGCGCAGACGCAGGGCGACGCGCTGAAGGCTTTCATGGCGGCGACGCCCGACGGCACGGCGGCGCTGGGCGAAATCCATACCATCGCCGACACCACGGTGCAGGCGCCGATCGTCAGCGACCGTTCCTCGCGCGGGCCGAACGTGGCCAATGCGAACATCCTGAAACCCGACCTGTCGGCGCCCGGCACCAACGTGCTGGCCGGCGTGACGGCCGATCTGACGCAGGCGCAGCGCGATGCCGTGGCGGCCGGTGGCGTGGCGCCGTCGGCGGAGTGGGATTTCTATTCCGGCACCTCGATGGCCAGCCCGCACGTGGCGGGCGTGGCGGCGCTGCTCAAGCAGCAGCATCCGGACTGGTCGCCCGCGGCCATCAAGTCGGCGCTGATGACGACGGCCTTCAGCACCTATTCGGATGGCTTGAACGGTTCCGTGTCGTGGGATGCCACGGCGAAGAACTCGGGCCAGCTGCCGTGGGGCCAGGGCGCCGGCCACATCGCGCCGAACAGCGCGGCTGATCCGGGCCTCGTGTATGACATGTCGGAAATCGACTATGCGCGCTTCCTGTGCGGCTTGAATCTGAAGGTCTACACGGCCGCCACCTGCCAGGCCATCGGCAGTATCGCTGCCTACAACCTGAATCTGGCGTCGCTGACGGCGGCCAACGTGCTGGGCACGCAAACCTTGACGCGCACGGTGACCAATGTGGGCAGCAGCAGCGCCGTCTACAACGTCTCGGCCAGCCTGCCCGGCTATACGGTGGCGGTGACGCCAACCAGCCTGAGCCTGGCGCCGGGCGCCAGGGCGCAGTACCAGGTCAAGCTGACGCGCACCACGGCGCCAGCCAATACCTGGACCTACGGCGCCTTGAGCTGGACCGATGGCACGCACACGGTACGCAGCCCGCTGACGGCGCGCGGCACCTCGCTGGCCGTCATTCCACTGGTCAGCAGCGAAGCGGCCACGGGCAGCAAGGTGCTGACCCTGGGCACGGGCTTCACGGGCGCGCTGGTGGGCGTCAAGTCGGGTCTCGTCGAAGCCGTGCGCCAGGCGCGCACGATCGGCCAGGCCAACAACAGCACGGCCTCGGCCAGCTGCAAGGCCGGTGGCGCCACGGGTGTGAATGTGCACAACGTGGTGATCCCGGCCGGCACCCTGGCGGCGCGCTTTGCCACCTACGACGCGGAAACGACGGGCGGCGCAAATACCGACATGGACATGGAGGTCTACAACGCCGCCAATGTGCTGGTCGGCAGCAGCGGCAATGAAGGTTCCAATGAGCAAGTGGAACTGCGCCTGCCCGCCGCTGGCACGTACAAGGTGTGCGTGATCGGCTACGCGCCGCAAGGCGGCCAGGCCGACTACACCCTGTCGTCGTGGGTGCTGGCGCCTGGCCTGTCGAATGGCGGCTTCAAGGCGCTGATGCCGGGCACGGCTTACACGGGCGGCACGGCGACTGTCTCGCTGAGCTGGTCCAACCTGGCCGAAGGCAAGCGCCACCTGGGCGCCGTCGGCTACCAAGTGGCTGGCGTGCTGCAGGGCGTCACGGTGGTCGAGGTCAATACCAATGACCCCGTGCCGATGTTGCAGAACGCACGCGGCGCCAGGCCGGTGCTGGCTGAATAAACCGTTCTTTGCGTGAACGCAAGGCGTGCCTCCGGGCACGCCTTTTTTTATTCACTCATCCCCGTTCGGGAGGAATAGCGCTTGCGCACCGGCAAAGCCACCGGTATCTTGTCGGATAGCCATGGCTTTGTGCCCTGGCATTCTTGGGGAGTCGCGCGTGACCAGTTTCCGCACCAATACCGACCGCCTGCTGGAAGTGCGCCTGCAGGATGAAAAAGTGCTGGCGATCGCCGGCGCCATGGTCGCCTATACGGGCAGCATCAAATTTGAAAAATCCCTGCTCGGCGGCGAGGGCATCTTCGGCGCGCTCAAGCGCAAGGTGACAAACGAAGGCATGCAGGTGATGCAGGCTTCAGGCAGCGGCACGGTGTTTTTCGCGCAGAATGCAGCCGAGATCACCGTCATGGCGCTGGCCGGCGAAAAGCTGACCATCGAAAGCAGCAGCCTGCTGGCCTACGACACCGGCCTGAAGACGGGCACCAGCTTTGCTGGCTTGCGCGGTGCCAGCTCGGGCCAGGGCCTGTTTTCCACCACCGTCGAGGGCCATGGCAACCTGGCCGTCATATCGCGCGGCAACCTGATCATGCTCGAAGTGACGCCGGCGCACCCGCTGCGCGTGGATCCGGACGCCTTCGTCGGCTTCAAGGGCGAGATCCGCCAGGAATTCGTTTTTGACGTCAACTGGCGCACCATGATCGGCCAGAGCTCGGGCGAATCGTACCAGCATAAATTCACAGGCCAGGGCGTGGTGTTCATCCAGCCCGCCGAACGCTAGGAGCCGTTATGCCTGTCTATCAGCAGATCAATGAAAAGATGCTTGAGGTCAAACTCGGCAATGAAGAAGTGTTCGCGCGCAAGGGCGCCATGGTGTCGTACCAGGGCGACGTGGCGTTCAGCCGCTCCTTCCTGGCGGGCCAGGGCGTGCAAAGCCTGGCCATGCGCGCCGTCACAAACGAGGGTTATGCGCTGATGTCGGCGCGTGGCACAGGCAGCGTGTTTTATGCGCAGGGCGGCCTGTTCGTCAGCATCGTGCCCGTGCGCGGTGAAACGTTCTATGTGGAAAGCGACTCCCTTCTGGCCTTCGATGCGCGCCTGACGGCCGGCACCATGTTCCTGGGCAACCAGGGCGGCGTGCAGGGCGTGGTGCGCGGCATGGCCTCAGGCCAGGGTTTGTTTACCACCACCTTGCAAGGCACGGGCGAGGTGGCGATTTTGTCGGACGGCAATGCCATCGGCTTGCCCGTCACGTCGGACGTGCCCGTGTTTGTCGACCCGCAAGCGTATATCGGCCACACGGGCCAGCTGAGCTCGACCATCGTCACGGACCTGAACTGGAAAACCTTCGTCGGCCAGGCGTCCGGCGAGTCGTACCAGGTGAAGTTTACGGGCCAGGGCACGGTCTACATCCAAGCGAGCGAAAGGTAAGCCATGACGATTTATAATCCCGATACCTTGCCGAAGAACGATAACCTGAACCGTTTTTCGTATGTCATCGACGTCAAGGAGCAGATCTTCATTCGCAAGGGCAAGATGATCGCCTTCTATGGCGAGCTGCGCTTCGAAGCCATGGGCAGCAGCGTGCTCGACTTGATCGTGCGCAATGCCTTCAATGCGCCCAAGTACATCCACCACTTTGTCGTGGCGCAAGGGCAGGGTCAATTGATTTTGGGCGATAACGGCAACGACCTGGCATGCTACGACCTGGACAACGCCAACATGACCATCCGCGCGAAAAACCTGCTGGGTTTTACCAAGGATGTGATTTGCCAGGAATCAACCTTACCCGGCTATCTGACCATGATAGGCACGGGGAAAGTCATCGCCTCGTCGAACGGCCCCGTGCATTTCCTCGAGTTGCCGTGCCGCGTGGACGAGCAGGCCGTGCTGGGCTGGGCCGATTGCCCCAGCCCTTCGTATCACTACGATTACGCCCACGTGCAGGGCTGGGCCTCGGCCGCCGGCGCACTGACAGGTTTCAGTTTGTCGGGCGAGGAAAAGCAGATCGACTTCACGGGCGCCGGCACGGTGCTGGTGCAATCGTCCGAGCTGGACGTGACGGGCAGCTCGACCCTGATGCAGCTGCTGGCGCACTTGCCGCTGCTGGGCAAGGAAGACCTCGGTACCTTGAGTCTTTCCGTCCAGCAGCAGATGAAGGACAATCGTTAAGACTAGGAAGTCAAGGCCGCGCCCAGCTGGGCGGCCGCTTCTCTAAAAAGGCGGTGACGCCTTCGTCCGCATCCTCTTCCATCATGTTGCGCGCCATCACGTCTCCCGCATACGCATACGCGTCGTCCAGTGGCAGCTGGCGCTGCCGGTAGAACATGGCCTTGCCGTAGCGGATGGCCGTCGGGCTTTTTGCCATGATTTGCTGCGCCAGGCGCGCCACGGCCTCGTCGAGCGCCGTATCGGCCACCGTTTCGTTGATCAGGCCCCAGTCGGCGGCCGTGTCGGCGTCGATGAAGCGGCCCGTCACCAGCATGTCGAAGGCCCGCTTGGGCGAGACATTACGCGACAGGGCGACCGATGGCGTGGCGCAGAACAGGCCCACATTGATGCCGGACACGGCAAAGCGCGCGGAGGCACCCGCCACAGCCAGGTCGCAGCTGGCGACTAACTGGCAGCCGGCTGCCGTGGCGATGCCGTGCACGCGGGCAATCACGGGCACGGGCAAGGCCTGGATGGCTTGCATTACGCGCGAGCATTGCGCGAACAGGGTCTGATAATAATCAAGCTGGCGCGTAGCCTGCATCTGGCGCAAATCGTGGCCCGCGCAAAAGGCCTTGCCTTCGGCGGCCAGCACCACGCAGCGCACGTGCGGCTGCTGCGCGATGGCGTCCAGCGCTTCCTGCAGCGCCGCCAGCATGGCTTCCGACAGGGCATTGAATTGCAGGGGGCGGTTCAAACGCAGGGTGACCAGGCCACCCTCATCCTCGCGCAGCACCAGCGGTGCATCGGTATCGTGTAAAACGGTCATGCGGTCTCCAGTGGCCTGATGGCCTTGTTGTTCTAGGAAATCTTATTTGGCGGCATTCACGCTGCCGATGCCGGCGACCGACTTGTGCACGATCTTCGGCTTGCCGTAATACGTCAGTTCGCCCATGCCGCGCACCACGGCGTTCAGTTCGCCCGAGGAATACACCTTGACGGAGCCGATGCCTTCGAAATTCACATCGACGTTTTTCGCCAGCAATGCTTTCGTATCGACTTCGCCCACGCCCTGCGCCTTCAGGCGCAGCCAGTCGACCTGGCCATCGGCGGCCAGGCGGCCCGCGCCCTTGTAGCTGATGTCGACCCTTGGACCATTGAGCTTGGTCAAGATCTTCTCGCCCGCGCCTTCCGCGATCAGCTTGCGCAAGGTGGGCATGGTGATGATGATGCGCGGGTCGCCCTCGGTCTTCTTGATGTCCTTGTCCTTCATGGAAATTTTCAGCTCGCCATCGACCACTTCCGTGATGACGCCGCTGAGGAATTTCTGGTCGCCGCGCAGCAGCAGGCTTTGCTCCTTGCCCGATTCGACTTCGATGCTGATGGGGCCGCGGATGTCGATGGCGTTGAAGGCGCCGACGGTGCGGGTTTGCTCGTCGGCATGCGCGAGGGTGGAGAGGCAAGCGAGGGACAGGACTGACAACAGGAACAAAGGGCGCATGGCGGTTTCCTTGAGTAGTTGATCAGTGTATTCTAGGGCGCAAGTACTCCGAGAGGGAGAAATTTGCGATGAATGGCACAAATCGCGGCGCGGATGACAGCCGCGCGCCCGGCACGGCGCCGTTGGGCTATGCTATGGCGTACCGCGTCCTGGAGACTAGATGAAAAATTATCACAAAGAAGATTATCCCGTCGCCGATATCCGCCGCTTCCTCGAACCGGGGCCGGTGGTGCTCGTCAGTTCAACGTGGAAGGGCGAGAGCGACGTCATGACCATGGCCTGGCACATGCTGATGGAATTTACGCCATCGTTACTGGGCTGCTTCATTTCCGATGCGAACCATAGCTATGAAATGATCAAGCGCAGCATGGAATGCGTGATCAACCTGCCCACGGCCGACATGGTCGACCAGGTGGTCGCCATCGGTAATTGCAGCGGCGAAGACACGGATAAATTCACGGCATTCGGCCTGACGCCGCAGCCGGCCGAGCTGGTGGGCGCACCGCTGATCGCCGAGTGCTACGCCAACTTCGAATGCAAGCTGGCGCAGGTGGCGGGCAATCCGAAGGGCGGCTTCTTCATTTTCGAGTGCGTGAAGGCCCACGTGGCCACCTCGCCCAAGCTGCCCGAAACCCTGCACTACCGGGGGAATGGCGAGTTCATGGTATCGGGCCGCACCATCAGCCGCAAGAGCCTGATGAAACCTGAAATGTTGTAGACACCTGACCAAACCTACTGCGCGTCGATATAGGTGGTCTGCGATGCTCACCGTACTTGAGTACGGTTGCGCTTCTCGACCACCTCTCTCTTCCGCTCGCTACGGTTTTGTCAGGTGTCGTTAGGCCGCTTAAATTACCCCCTTAAATCACCCCCTGCGCCAGCATGGCATCGGCGACTTTGACGAAGCCGGCGATATTGGCGCCATCGACATAGCTGACGGTGCCATCGGCGCGCGTGCCGTACTGCTTGCACGCAGCGTGGATGCCTTGCATGATCTGCAGCAAACGCGCATCGACTTCCTCGCGCGGCCACGAAATGCGGGCCGCGTTCTGGCTCATTTCCAGGCCGGAAGTCGCCACGCCGCCCGCATTGCTGGCCTTGCCCGGCGCATACAGTACGCCGGCCGCCTCGAAGGCCTTGGCTGCCTCGATGGTGGTGGGCATGTTGGCGCCCTCGGCCACGCATTGCACGCCATTGGCGATCAGGATGCGCGCGTCGTCGATGTTCAATTCATTTTGCGTGGCGCAGGGCAGGGCGATGTCGACCGGCACATGCCATGGCGACACGCCCGCTTCGAAGCGCACGCCCGTGCGTTCGGCGTAATCGCTGACCCGGCCATACAAATGGTTCTTGATCTCCATCAGGATGGCCAGCTTTTCCGGCGTAAAACCGTCTTCATCGATGATGGTGCCGCTCGAATCGGAGACGGTGATGACTTTCGCGCCCATGGCCATGGCTTTTTCCACCGCGTACTGCGCCACGTTGCCCGAACCGGACACGGACACGCGCATGCCTTCGAAGGAGCGGCCCCGCGTTTTCAGCATTTCTTCGGCGAAATATACAGTGCCGTAGCCCGTCGCTTCCGGCCGCATCAGCGAGCCGCCGAAGCTGGCGCCTTTGCCCGTGAACACGCAGTCGGCGCGGTTGCTGAGTTTTTTCATCATGCCTGCCATATAGCCCACTTCGCGCCCGCCCACGCCGATGTCGCCTGCCGGCACGTCCGTGTCCGAGCCCACGTGGCGGAACAGTTCGCTGACGAAAGCCTGGCAAAAGCGCATCACTTCGCCGGGGCTCTTGCCCTTCGGATCGAAATCGGCGCCGCCCTTGCCGCCGCCCATCGGTAACGTGGTCAGCGCATTCTTGAACGTCTGTTCGAAGGCGAGGAATTTCAGCACGGACAGGGTGACGGAAGGGTGGAAGCGGATGCCTCCCTTGTACGGCCCGATGGCCATGCTGTGCTGGATGCGATAGCCGCGATTGACTTGTACTTGCCCATGGTCATCGACCCACGACACGCGGAACATCACCACGCGCTCCGGCTCGATCAAGCGTTCCAGCAAGCCTTGTTCCGCGTATTTCGGGTGCTGTTCCAGAAATGGCCACAAGCTCTCCATGACTTCGGTGACGGCTTGCAGAAACTCGGGTTGACCTGGATTGCGTGCGGCGACATGCTGGACATACTCGTGAGCAGATGCGTATTTCATCAGAATTCCATGGAGGTAATCGGTTATTTGGGCAACTATCATCGCAGATTTCGCACGAAAATGGTGCAGAAATTTGGTTTTGAGGGGTTTCTGCTACATTTTGGGGATTTTTCGGACTCTGCGGACGATGCGAGCAGTAAACGACAACGCCAGCCCGAAGGCTGGCGTTGTTGTTGCGGGCTAGGCTGGTCAGGCCAGGACAGGCCTCACCCCGCCATGCCGCGCAGTATCAAACCCGTGATGTAGGCGCCATAGGTGCCCAGCGCGTAGCCGAGCACGGCCAGCAGCACGCCGACGGGTGCCAGCGATGGGTGGAAGGCGCTGGCGATGACGGGGGCCGAGGCGGCGCCGCCGATGTTGGCTTGCGATCCCACGGCCATGAAGAACAGGGGCGCGCGGATCAGCTTGGCGACGAGCAGCATCAGGCCGCCATGCACGGCGATCCAGATCAGGCCCAGCAGGAACAGGAAAGGCTTGTCGAACAGGGCTTTCAAATCCATGTGCATGCCGATGGTGGCCACCAGCACGTACAGCATGGCCGAGCCGATGGTCGAGGCGCCCGCGCCTTCCAGGCTGCGCGCGCGGGTAAAGCTGAGCAGCAGGCCGAAGGTGGTGGCGAGCACGACGATCCAGAAGAAGTTCGATGTCAGGCTGTAATCCTGCAAGCGCCACTCGGCCGGCAGGGTGGCGATCCAGCTGATGATCGGGCCGGCCAGGAAGTGCGACAGGCCCGTCACGCCCAGGCCCACGCCGAGGATGATCATGATGTCGGTCAGGCTGGCGATGCGCGCGTGCTGGGCCCGATAACTTTCGATGCTGTCCCTGAGCGCATTGATGGCGGATAAATCCGCGCCCGTCCAGCGGTCGAAGGCGCCCGCGCGGCCCGCCAGGAACAGCAGCACGGCCGTCCAGACGTTGGCCACCAGCACGTCGACGGCGACGAACTGGCCGAACAGCGTGGCATCGACCTCAAACACTTCCTTCATGGCCGCCTGGTTGGCGCCGCCGCCTATCCACGAACCGGCGACAGTCGTCATGCCGCGCCAGGTGTCGCCCGCCACCGTTTCCGGGTGGATCAAACGCAAGGCTTCGAACGAGACGAGGGCGCCCAGCATCACGCCGACAGTTCCTGTAAGAAACATGATGATGGCCTTGGGTCCCAGGCGGAGGATGCCGCCGAAATCGATGGCCACACACAGCAGCACCAGCGCGCTGGGCAGCAGATAGTCGCGCGCCACGGCGTACAGGCCGGAAGCGTTGCCGTCGATGATGCCGAAGGTGTTGAGCAGCGCCGGGATCAGGTAGCACATCAGCAAGGACGGGATATAGGTATAGAACTTTTTCCAGAAGCCGTCCGTGCGGGAGGCGCTCCAGAAGACGGCCCCCAGAGTCATGGCGAGCAGGCCGAGGACGACGGCGTCGTTGGTGATGAGGGCGGGTGTGGCAGGTGGCATCGGGGATTCCGGTGAACGTGTCAGGGACGCACCGGGTTCCGATAACGGCCCCGGGCGCAGGGTGGCCGTATCGTATAGCAATGTTGAGGCTTAAACAAATTGTTTAAGCGCTACCCTGCGGATTTTTTCTTGTCAAATCAAACACTTGGAAACTGCTTCGCCACCCCGCTTGCCAGACTGGCGGTTACAAATAGCGGGCCAGCAAGGCCTTGTCCAGCGCCCCGTCGAGTTCGATGCGCACGAAGTGGCCGCTGCCGGGCGCGACCTGGATCTCCTTGCCGTCATCGCTGAGCATGCGCGCGATGGTGAAATCGCGGTTGCCGCCCGGATGCAGGGCTTCGATGCGGTCGCCCACGGCGAAGCGGTTTTTCACTTCCACCCTGGCCCAGCCGTCCGTCACGCCCAGCACGTCGCCCACATACTGGCTGCGGTCCGCCTCGGAGGCGCCGCGCATGTAGTTCTGGTGCGTTTGCGTGTGATGGCGCTGGTAAAAACCGTCCGTGTAGCCGCGGTTGGCCAGGCCTTGCAGCTGACCCAGCAGGCTGATATCGAAGGGACGGCCCGCCACGGCGTCATCGATGGCCTGGCGGTAGACTTGCGCCGTGCGCGCTGCGTAGTACAGCGACTTGGTGCGGCCCTCGACTTTGAGCGAATTGACGCCGATCTTGACCAGGCGCTCGATATGCTCGACGGCGCGCAAGTCCTTCGAATTCATGATGTAGGTGCCGTGCTCGTCCTCGAGGATCGGCATCAGCTGGCCCGGGCGCTGGGCTTCTTCGATAAAATAGGGCTGGTCGGCCAGCGGGTGGCGCGGCTGCTGGTGCAGGGCGGAAAACGCATTGTTGTCGGCCTCGGCCAGCGCCTGGTGAAATTCCAGCGGCACTACCTGCATGCCGCCCAGGTCGCCGCTGGCGTCTTCGGCTGCATTTTTCACCTTGTAGTCCCAGCGGCAGGAATTGGTGCAGGTACCCTGGTTTGGGTCGCGGTGATTGAAGTAGCCGGAGAGCAGGCAGCGGCCCGAATAGGCGATGCACAGGGCGCCGTGGACGAACACTTCGAGTTCCATTTCCGGGCAGCGCTGGCGGATTTCCTCGATTTCGTCGAGCGACAGTTCGCGCGACAAAATCACGCGCGTCAGGCCCATGCGGTGCCAGAATTTCACGTCGGCCCAGTTGACGGCATTCGCTTGCACGGACAGGTGCACGGGGACGTCAGGCCACTTGTCGCGCACCATCATGATCAAGCCCGGGTCGGCCATGATCAGCGCGTCGGGACGCATGGCGATCACCGGTTCCATGTCGTGCAAATACGTTTTCAGCTTGGCATTGTGGGCGAAGATGTTGCTGGCGACAAAGAATTGCTTGCCGCGCGCATGCGCGCCATCAATTCCGTCCTGCAAGGCTTGCAAGGTCGAAAAATCGTTATTGCGCACGCGCAAACTGTAGCGCGGCTGGCCCGCGTAGACGGCGTCGGCGCCATAGTCGAAGGCGGCATGCATCTTGGCCAGTGAGCCGGCAGGCAGGAGAAGTTCGGGAGCGTGGCGCATGGGCGAGGGGCAAAGCCGGCCATTCTATGCGGGGTGGCACGGCGACGCCTTGCCCTGTGTCAAGGAATTAGCCATTCCGGCAGCATGCTGTACTGCTCAGGCGTAAGGCGTACCCGCCATGGCGGCGTTCAAGCCAGTGTGCCCCTGGTCCACCAGGGCGAGAAAGCCTGCCTTGGCCAGCTGCGCGTCGCCATGCAGACGGAAGGCGCGGTGCGCTTCGATGAGCGCGGTGCTCCAGGTGGCCAGCAGCAGGCTGGCCGCCAGCTGGGCCAGGGGATCGTCGCTTTCCCGTCCCGTGGATTCCGTCAGCGCTTGCGCGACGACGTGCGCCAGTTCGTCGCGTATCGCCCGCGCCCGCGCTTTCAAGGTATCGCTGGCCTCGATGGTGGCAATGAAACCCTGGCCGGCGGCGGAGAACGTGATGTAGGGACTGTCTTCCAGTGCCAGCCGGTGCGCCAGCAGGCGCAGGGTGTCGACGGGGGAAATGGCGGGATCGCGCTGGCGCAGCGCCTCGCGCAGCAGTTCGCGCCCCTCTTCCTCGCGGTCGAAGAACATGTCTTCCTTGCGGGGGAAGTGGTTGAACACCGTCATGCGTCCCACGCTGGCGGCTGCGGCGATCTCGTCCACCGTCACCTGCTCGAAGCCGCGCACGAAAAACAGGCGTGTGGCGGCATTCGAGATGGCTTGCCTGGTGGCAAGGCGTTTGCGGGAGCGGAGGTCGGCAGGAATCGTCATGTTGCCCCGATCATACACGAAGTGTACTGAGTACAGATAACGCTTGATGGCGCAGCCAGGCTGGGCGTACTATTTATGTACTGAGTACATATTTAGATTGAGTATATGAAACCGTCCATTCCCGTGGCAGCGCTGCCTGTCATCTTCGCCACCGTCGGGCTCGATGCCGTCGGCATCGGCCTGATCTTCCCCATCCTGCCCGCGCTGCTGCAGGAGGTCACGCGGACGGCCAATGTGGCGCCGTATATCGGCATCATGACGGCCCTGTATGCGCTGATGCAGTTCATCTTTGCGCCCGTGCTGGGCGCGCTGAGCGACCGCCTGGGGCGGCGCCCCGTGCTGCTGCTCTCGCTGGCGGGCGCGGCCGCCAATTACCTGTTCCTGGCCTTCGCTCCTAGCCTGTGGATGCTGCTGCTGGGGCGTGCCATCGCGGGGCTGACGAGCGCCAACGTCTCCGTGGCCACCGCCTACATCACCGATATTTCTCCCGAAGCCACGCGGGCGCGCCGCTTCGGTCTGTTGAATGCCATGTTCGGCGCCGGCTTCATCATCGGCCCCGTGCTCGGTGGCGCGCTGGGTGATTACGGGCTGCGCCTGCCGTTCATGGCGGCCGCCGTTTTGAATGCTGGCAATCTGCTGCTGGCGTTGTTGACGTTGCCCGAGTCTCGCCAGCCCACGGGTGGGAAAATCGACCTGGCGGCGTTGAATCCCCTGCGCCCGTTGCGCTGGGTTTTTTCTCAGAAAAGCTTGCTGCCGATCACCGTCATCTTCTTTACCTTCAGCGCGGCGGGCGAAGTGTATGGCGTGTGCTGGGCGCTGTGGGGCCACGATGCGTTCGAGTGGAACGGGCTGTGGATTGGCCTCTCGCTGGGGGCCTTCGGCGTGTGCCAGGCACTGGCCCAGGCCTTCCTGCCCGGCCCGGCTGTAAGGCTGCTGGGCGAGCGCGCCACCATCCTGGCGGGCGTGGCCTGCGCCTGCGTGGCCCTGGTGGTCATGGCCTTTGCCAGCCGCAGCTGGATGATCTTCGCCATCATGCCCGTGTTCGCCCTGGGCGGCATCGGCGCGCCGGCCCTGCAGTCGCTGGCCACGCGGCAAGTCGCCGAGGACCGGCAAGGCCAGTTCCAGGGCGTGCTGGCTTCGGCCGTGAGCCTGGCGTCCGTGCTCTGTCCGCTGGTGTTTGCCAGCATTTACTTTGGCGTCAGGGCGTACTGGCCAGGCGCCGTCTGGCTGTCCGTGATCGTCGTGTACGCGGCGCTGGTGCCGCTCGTGCTGGGCTTGTCGCTGGCCTCGACCACGCCGGCGTCATCGCGGGGATAGGCGGCCTGCGTTTCCTGCGCTGCGGCCGGCGCAAAATCGTCGACCTGGATCAAGCCATCGACCAGGCGCGCATATTCCAGCAAGGTATTGTGCTCCTGGCAGCTGACGGTGCCTGCCGCCATCGCTGCCGCCAGCCATGGCTGCATGGCGGACAAGCTTTGCGGCAGGTGCCGCAGGGCTGCCCCTTCTGGCGTGTCTTTCAGGCGCTTTTCGATGTGCAGCACGTCGGGCAGCAAGGCCAGTGCCCGCTCGGCGCAGGCCACGGGATCTGCCGCGTCGCTGGCCACATGGCCGTCGGCCAGCAGGCGCTCGCGGTCGGCGCCCGGCGTTTGCAGGGCCAGCGCCACTTCACTGCCCAGTTCGTCGGACGGCGGACGGTGCGGCAGGCCAAACGGGAACAGCAGGGTACGCAGCAGCACCGCCAGCACGCGTGCGGGGAAATTATCGAGCACGCCCGTCAAGCCCTGCTGCGCCTTCACCAGCGCGTCTTGCAGCGACCAGTGCACATAGGGCAGGTCGGCCTCGGGCCGGCCATCGTCCTCGTAACGCTTCAGCACGGACGAAGCCAGGTACAGCTGCGCCAGCACGTCGCCCAGCCGGGCAGACAGCCGTTCGCGGCGCTTGAGTTCGCCACCGAGCACGAACATCGACATATCCGTCATGACGGCAAACGCCGTCGACAGCCGCGTCAACGCGCGGTAGTAGGGTGCCAGTGCGGGCGCGCCGGCGTCGGGCACGGCCGCCAGGCGCGCGCCGCCCAGTCCGTACCACAATCCCCTGGTCAGGTTGCCCAGCACAAAGCCCACGTGGCCAAAGAAGGCAGCGTCAAAATCGCGCACGGCCTTGCGACCATCGTTTTCCTGGACGGCGGCCATTTCCTTGAGTACATACGGGTGCGCGCGGATGGCGCCCTGGCCGAAGATGATCAGGCTGCGCGTGAGGATGTTGGCGCCTTCGACCGTGATGGCGATGGGGATTTGCTGGTAGGCGCTGGCGAGGAAATTGTTCGGGCCCACGCAGATGCCCTTGCCGCCGAGAATGTCCATGCCGTCGTTGACGAGTGCGCGTCCCCGTTCCGTGACGTGGTATTTGACGATGGCGGAAATGACGGCCGGCTTCTCGCCCAGGTCGACGGCGTGCGCGGCCAGGGTACGCGCCGCGTCCATCAGGTACAGGTTGGCGCCCATGCGCGCCAGCGCTTCCTGCACCCCCTCGAACTTGCCGATCGGCATGTTGAACTGGCGCCGCAGGGCCGCGTACGCGCCGGTGCCGCGCACGGCCATCTTGCCCATGCCCACGCTGGACGAGGGCAGAGAGATGGCGCGTCCCGCCGCCAGGCATTCCATCAGCATGCGCCAGCCTTTGCCCACTTGCGCCTGGCCGCCGATGACCCAGTCGATGGGAATGAAGACATCGTTGCCGGACGTGGGGCCGTTCTGGAAGGCGGCGTTCAAGGGATGGTGGCGGCGGCCGATCACCACGCCGTCGTGGCTGGCGGGGATCAGGGCGCAGCTGATGCCCGGTGCATCGTTGTCGGAGAGCAGATGTTCGGGATCGCTGGTCTGGAATGCCAGGCCCAGCAAGGTTGCCACGGGCGCCAGGGTGATGTAGCGCTTGTTCCAGCTGAGGCGGAAACCCAGAGTGGCGCGCCCCTCATGCATGCCCATGCACACCACGCCCAGGTCGGGAATGGCGGCCGCGTCGGAACCCGCATACGGGCTGGTCAGCGCAAAGCAGGGAATCTCGGTGCCGGCGGCCAGGCGCGGCAGGTAGTAATCTTTCTGGGCTTCGGTGCCGTAGTGCAGCAGCAGTTCGGCCGGTCCCAGCGAATTGGGCACCATCACGCTCACCGCCAGCGCCGAGCAGCGGCTCGACAGTTTCATGACCACCTGCGAATGCATGGTGGCGGAGAACTGTTTGCCGCCATATTGTTTCGGGATGATCATGCCGAGGAAACCCTGGCTTTTCATGTAGGCCCAGGCTTGTGGTGGCAAGTCGAGTTGCTGCTGCGTTTCCCAGTCATTGACCAGTTCGCACAGCCGTTCGACGTCATGCTCAAGAAAGTGGCGTTCCTCGGCGGTGAGCGTGGCGCGGCCATAGGCATGCAGTTTTGTCCAGTCGGGCCGGCCGGAAAACAGGTCGGCATCCCACCACGTGGTACCTGCCTCGAGGGCGTCGCGTTCCGTGTCGGACATCGTTGGCAGGATGCGCCTGAACAGGGCCAGCAGGCGCGGAGCGAGCAGGGCGCGGCGCACGGGGCCGGGCGCGAACAGTGCAACTAGGCCCAGCAGGGCCACCATCAGTATGATCATCAGCATGCGATATCTCCATGTGTAATAAGAGCCTATCCCAGTAGTGAGCGTCTTCTGCTGGCAGTTCATCAGGAGCGAGGACAAGGCGTGAGGAGGACGCGTGGCGAGCCACGCAACGACGATCAACGCAGTCCCCGCTTCTGATGGGCGCCAGCAGGGGATGTATTCATCTACTGGAATAGGCTCTAAGTACAGGGTAGGCCGATGCGGCCGATGTTACTGTGCGGTACAGCGCATACACACAACGCCAACCGCATGGGTTGGCGTTGTGGTGTCTGGCGCGAGGCGTATTAGCGTGGTGGAACGACAATCACCGTGTCGCCCGTCTTGCCCTTGGCGCCCGTGTCGCCTTTGGCGCCTGCATCGCCGGCAGCGCCAGCGTCGCCCTTGGCGCCATCGTTGCCTTGCATGCCGCTGTCGCCAGTCTGGCCCGTGGCGCCGGTGGCACCCGTCGCGCCGGCAGGGGCTTCAGCGCCCGTGGCACCCGTGGCGCCTGTTGGGCCAGGCGCGCCGGCAGGGCCGGGAACGACTTGCACGACGGTAGGAGCGGGTGGCGTTTCGCGCTGGCAAGCGGTCAGGGCGAGGGTAGAGGCGAGCGCGAGCAATATCAGGGTAGGTTTCATGATGCATCCTTTGGCAGTGTGCCGTTATGTACGGAACGGCTCGACGGCGTCGGGCGCGAGTTTCGCATGGCGGTGTGGCGGGGAGAGCGGACCTGTCACCCCGTCTGCCGTGTCGCGCAGGGCGCTGGCGGCGGGAGGGGATTTGGTCTGCCTGCAGCATGGGCTCTTGGGCCGCAGCAGTCCGTACGTTTGCGTACATAGCTGGCGATGGATGGCATGACGTTGTTTGCAGGCGAAAACAAAAAAGCCACCCGAAGGTGGCTTTTTGCTATGTACTGCTGAATTCTTGGTGGCCCGGGGCGGAATCGAACCACCGACACAAGGATTTTCAATCCTCTGCTCTACCGACTGAGCTACCAGGCCAAGGCGGCGAATTATAGCAGAAAGACTTTCCACCTGACCAGAGCTAGCTGTGTTCAAATGCAACAGAAGGCCAAAACATGGTGTTTTGGCATCCTTGTATGACCTGAAGGGATGTGGCGATGCGGCGATGTATGGGAGTGCAAGGCCTGGCGGCTGTGGGCTTGTTCAGTTTGTTTTGCGGTACGGCGCGGGCCGATGGCCTGGCCGATCTGAATGCGGCGCTGGCGCGTTTGCAGGGCCGGATGCCGATCAAGGCGCAGGTCGAATCGAAAACCTGGCGCCGCGAGGGCGAGGGCAAGACGGCGGAAGACGATAGCGGCCAGGCCACGGTGGCTGTTGACAGCGGGCCAGCGGGCTTGCAGGTGCTCTACAGTAAGGAGGTGCTGGCGAAAGTGGAAGCCGAGCAGCGCGCCAGGGTGAAAGATCCGAAGGTCAAGACGCCGATCGGCTTTGCGCTGGGGGAAATGAAGGCGACGGAGCTGCACTCCATGGTGTCGGCGGCGGATGCCCTGTCGCGCGAAATCGAGGAAGCCGTGTTCAGCGGCGAGAAGATAGATAACTACAAGGGCAAGCCGGCGCGCCTGCTCAGCTTTACCTTGTCGCTCGACAAGGTGCCGGAAAAGGACCGCAAGTATGTGAAGAAGTTCGAGGGCGGCCTCGAGGTGTGGATCGCTGCCGACGGCACGCCGCTGGCCAGCCATTTCCACTTTGACGTGAGCGGGCGCGCTTTCGTCGTCATCAGCTTTACGCAAAAGACGGACGAGACGCGCCAGTATGGCGTCAGCGGCGACCATTTATTGTTGCTGCGCAAGGAAAGCAAGAATGCCACCTCGGGTGCGGGCGAGAAGGTGGACAGCAAAATTATCAAGACCTTGCAGCTGCAGTCCTGACCCGTCGCAGAACCCCCAAGCCGCTGATCCAGCGGCTTTTTTTACATCGCCGAGTTGCCGCCCAGGCCGCTCTTTTGCAGCACGCAGCGTCCCGCTTCGCAAGTGGCGCCCGGGTCCGTGACGATGGAGCAGGTCGACATCATGCCGTCCGCCTGCTGCTGCTTGCGGCTGGCCTCGGCTTGCGCCTGGGCCAGTGCCTTGAGTTTCTTGCCGTCATAGTCCTTGCTGGACCAGGCCAGGTAGCGTTCGGGCCCGCCGCAGGCTTTGGCACCGATGGCGAGGGTCTGGCATTGCTGCGTGGAATCGCAAGCAGCGGCGCCCACTTCCGCCTGGATTTGCGCCAGCAAGCTGGCATTGCCGGGGGCGGGGGGCGCATCATTTTGCGTGGGGGCGCTGCCGCAGGCGCTGGCGGCAAGCAGCAGGATGGCGGCGCACGCGGCGCGCAGGACGGAGTAGGTTGGCGTTTGCATGCCTTCATCATGTGCCACGCTTGCCCAAATGGCAAGCGCGATTCGCGCGCTGGACTATCCTTGATCCCCGTCATTTTCATTGCCAAGCAGTCAAAGTTAATATAAATCAACATCCAACCAGCGATGTACGGGTGGCAACCGGGCCGGCGTGCTGCATTCCCGCGCCGGCGCGCGCCGCCGATTCGGGAATGTTTCCAGGAGTTAGACTATGTGCCGCACCCTCTCACCCTTCCTTTTCATCACCAGCCTGGCCTTCGGCGGTGTGCTGCACGCCGCCGACAAGGAACCGATCCAGCCGATCAATGCCGCCAAGGTGGCCAATCCGGCGATGGTCGAATTGGGCAAGAAATTGTTTTTCGACCCGCGCCTGTCGCGCTCGGGCTTTATTTCCTGCAATAGCTGCCATAACCTGAGCATGGGCGGTACGGACAACATCAAGACCTCGATTGGCCACAACTGGCAGCGCGGGCCCATCAATTCACCCACGGTGCTCAATGCCAGCATGAACGTGGCGCAGTTCTGGGATGGCCGCGCCAAGGATTTGCAGGAGCAGGCGGGCGGGCCAATCGCCAATCCGGGCGAGATGGCTTTTACGCACGAGCTGGCCATCGACGTGCTGGCCTCGATTCCCGCCTACCGCGCGCAATTTCGGCAAGTGTTCGGCCAGGATAAATTGACCATCGAGCAAGTCACGCGCGCCATCGCCGCTTTCGAGGAAGTGCTGGTGACCCCCGGTTCCCGCTTCGACCAATGGTTGATGGGCAAGAAAAGCGCGCTGACGAAAGACGAGCTGGCCGGCTACCAGTTATTCAAATCCAGCGGCTGCATTGCCTGCCATAACGGTCCCGCCGTGGGTGGCAACACTTTCCAGAAGATGGGCGTGGTGGAACCGTATAAAACGGCGATGACGGCGCAAGGGCGCTCGGCCGTGACGGGCAAGGATGCCGACCGTTTCAACTTCAAGGTGCCCACCCTGCGCAACGTGGAATTGACGTATCCCTACTTCCACGATGGCGAAGCGGCCACCCTGACGCAAGCCGTCGACGTGATGGGCCGTTTGCAACTGGGCCGCACCTTCACGCCAGACGAAAACGCCAAGCTGGTGGCCTTCCTGAAAACCCTGACGGGCAAGCAGCCGCAGCTCGTGCTGCCGATCCTGCCGCCATCGTCGGATACGACGCCGCGGCCGGTGCCGTTTGACTGAGTAAGCTGCACATAAAAAATGCCCGCATACAAGCGGGCATCGAGGTTTACTTCAATGTTCTCTGGAACAACTGATAGATGCGGCGGTACTCGTCATACCACGCTTCCGGCTGCACGAAGCCGTGGCGCTCCATCGGGTAGCTGGCCATTTCCCAGTTATCCTTTTTGAGCTCGATCAAACGCTGCGACAGGCGCACGGAATCCTGGTAAAACACGTTGTCGTCGATCATGCCATGGGCGATCAGGAGGTTGCCTGTCAGTTTGTCGGCGTATTCGATGGGCGACGATATTTTGTACGCTTGCGGATCGATGTCCGGCGTGTTCAGGATGTTCGCCGTGTACTCGTGGTTGTAGGTGGTCCAGTCCGTCACGGGGCGCAGGGCGGCGCCGGATTTGAACACGTCCGGCGCGCGCATCAGGGCCATCAGGCTCATGAAGCCGCCATAGCTGCCACCATAGATGCCCACGTTCTTGATGTCGCCCTGGTGCTGCTGCGCCAGCCAGTGGGCACCGTCAATAAAATCGTCCAGTTCCGGGTGGCCCATCTGGCGGTAGATGGCCGTGCGCCAGGCGCTGCCGTAGCCCATCGAGGCGCGATAGTCGACGTCGAGCACGATATAGCCTTGCTCTACCAGCAGGTTGTGGAACATCTGCTCGCGGAAGTAGACGGGGTAGCGCTGCGTCACGTTCTGCAGGTAGCCGGCGCCGTGCGCGAACATGACGATCGGATATTGTTTTCCTGCTTCCAGTGTTGCGGGCCGGTACAGCTTGGCCCAGATCGGTGCTGCGCCATGCGTGGACGGCACTTGCACCAGCTCCGGCATGACCCAGCTGCGCGCCTTGAAGGCGTCGCTGCGCGTATCCGTCAGAATATTCGCCTTGCCGCCTGCAACGGAAACCGTCGCCAGCTGGGCCGGCACATAGCTGGTCGAATAGCGCAGCAGCAGCTTGCCGTTATCGGGCGACAGGCCGAAATTTTCCACACCTTTCAAATTCGTCACTTCGCGCACGCCGCCATCGCTGGCCGTGCTGGCGCACACTTCATAGGTGCCAGGCGCTTGCCGGTTGCACATAAAATAGGCGTTCTTGCCGTCGCGGCTCCATTCGACGGCGCTCACTTCCCATTGGCCGCTGGTCAAGGCGCGCGCCGGGGCCGCGCCCGTCTTCGTGTACAGGTGGGCGTAGCCGCTTTCCTCGGACAGGTACCACAGGGTGGCGTTGTCGGGCAGCCAGCCGAATTCGTCGGCGCGGCGGTTGACCCAGGCCGCGTCGCTGATGCGGTGCACGGGCACGAGGGCACCGTTGACCAGGTCGACATTGGCGATCCAGCTGTCCTTGTTGTCGATGGCGCGCACGCGCACGGCAACTTTGCTGCCGTCATCGGTCCAGGCGATGCCGTCGCGCTGGGCGTCGATGCGCACGGGACGGTTGCCTTTCAACGGCGGCAGCTTTTGCTCGGCTCGCAGAAGCGCCAGCGGATCGACCGCGATGCCGGGCAGGCTGTCGAAAGCGATCTCGCGCACCGACCCCGTGCGCAGGTCGGCCAGCTTCAGGCTTTGCGCGATCGGCATGTTGCGGCCCACGCGCGTGCGCTCGTCGTCCGCTTCCGGGTAGCCCGTTTCCGTGACGTAGCGGGCCAGCTTGCCCAGCTTGCCCTTCTCGGCGGCCTTGTCCTGCGTGACGAACAGCAGCCAGCGGCCATCCGGCGCCAGGGCGCTGCCGGAAATCGTGACTTTATCTCCCAGGTAGATCGGTTCCGGCGCGCGCGTGGCGTCCAGGCGGCGCTCTTCGTGGCGGCGCTCGCGGCTGGCGTCGCGGTCTTCCTTCTGACGCGCCAGGTTGACGATCAGGCGCAGCTGCAGTTCGCGCAGGGCGTCCGCTTCCGGCTTGGCATCCGGGTCCTTGGCCGCACGCAGCAGGGCGACGGGGGCGCTCAGGCGGTCAACGCGGCTCCAGCTGAACCAGTCTGTGCCGCTGCGGTATTGCACCGCGCCGCCGTCGGCGGAGTATTGCGGGTCGCTGATGGCCGAGACGCCGCGCGTGATTTGCGTCAAGGCGCCGTTTTTCAAGTCGCGCTCGAACAAGTCGCCATTGCGCAGCAGGATGGCGCGCGTGCCGGCCCGGTTGACGAGCATCTGCTGGCCATCGAGATTGGCCAGCTGTGCGTCATCGACCTTCTTGCCGCTATTCAGTTTGGCGTTCGCGCCTGGCAATTGATAGGTGTCGCGCAGGGGCGAGCCGAGGCGCTTTTGCTTGTAATACAGCTGGCCATTCCAGCCCCACCATGCCGCTTCGACGGGTGTGCCGATCCAGTCGGGATCGGCCATGGCCTGGTCCAGGGTGATGGGCGTGGGTGCTGCGGTGGTGGAAGGGGCCGCATGCGCGGCGGGTAGCAGAGTTAGCAGCAGGAGCGGCAGCAGGGGAAGAACCAGACGCATCGGGGATCGCTTTAAAAAAGGGGATGGTGAAGGTACAGGCTATGAAGCCGGTATTTTAGCGGAGGAGTTTCGTACAGGAAATGTCGGAAAGCTAAGCTTGCTGCCGGGCCAGCCAGGCGAGAAAGTCGGCTAGCGGCATCGGCCGCGCATACAGATAACCCTGCAAGCCGTCGCAATCGTGGGCGACCAGGAAGTCGGCTTGCTCCTGTGTTTCCACGCCTTCGGCCACCACGCGCAAACCCAGGTGGCGCGCCATGGCCAGGATCGCTTGCACGATGGCCGTGTCGTGTGGCGTGTCGTCGATGAAGCGTTTGTCGATTTTGAGTTCGTACAGCGGCATCGAGGTCAGGTAAGAGAGGCTGGAATAGCCGGTGCCGAAATCGTCGATGGAAAAGCGGATGCCCAGGGCCGCCAGTTCGCGCATGCGCGCCAGCGAGGCGTCGCGCTGGTCGATCAGCAAGCCTTCCGTCAGCTCCAGGATCAGGGCGCCGGCCGGCGTGCCGTGTTCGGCCAGCGCCGCCTGCACGCGGGAGGCGAAATCGGGCTGGCGAAATTGGGCCGGGCTGACGTTCACCGACAGGGGAACGGGCCGGCCAGCCTGCGCCAGCAGGCTGGCGGCGCGGCACGCTTCGCGCAGGGCCCAATGCCCCAGCCTGACGATCAGCCCTGATTCCTCGGCGATGGGGATGAAAATGCCCGGTGCGATAAAGCTGCCGTCCGGCTGCGGCCAGCGCATCAGCATTTCGGCGCCCGTCACCCGTCCATCGCGGTCGACCTGGGGCTGCACGTGCATGCATAATTGACTGGCATCGAGCGCGCGCGCCAGCGCCCGTTCCAGGGTCAGGCGACGCTCCACGTCCGCCTGCATGGCCGCTTCAAAGAAGGCGATGCCGTTGCGCCCTTCCGCCTTGGCGCGGTACATGGCGATATCGGCTTCGCGCAGCAAGTCATGCGCCTGCTGCTGCGCTTTCGGCAGCAGGGTCACGCCGATGCTGGCGCTGCAATGATACGACTGCCCGCCGATCTCGAAGTCGCGCGCGATGGCGGTGCGGATTTTCTCGGCCACCTGGGCCGCCGCATGGGCGGCGCCGTGCAAGTCATCGGCCAGGTGAGCCAGCAGCACGACGAATTCGTCGCCGCCGATGCGCGCCACCGTGTCGGCCTTGCGCATCAGCTGTGCCAGCCGTTCGCCCGCCAGGCGCAGCAGCGCGTCGCCCGTGGCATGGCCGCGCGCGTCATTGATGTGCTTGAAGTGGTCGAGGTCGATGAACATCAGCGCACTGATTTTATGGTCGCGCGGCGCGGCGGCCAGCAAGTGGGCGATGCGGTCCATCAGCAGGCGCCGGTTGGGCAAGCCCGTCAGCACGTCGTAGAAAGCCAGGCGGTGGATGTCCTCTTCCGATCGCTTGCGCTCGTCGATTTCGCGTTCGACAGCCACCCAGTGCGTTTGCCTGCCGTCCGTATCCGTAAACGGCACCAGTTCCGCTTCGACCCAGTACGCCTTGCCGGCCTTGTTGTAGTTCAATAACTCCGCCCTGGCCGGCTGGGCGCAGGCCATGGCGGCGGTGACGCGCGCCAATTCGCCCGCCTCGGTGGCGGGGCCCTGCTGGAACAGCAGGCTGCGGCCCAGCACCTCGGCGCGCGCATAGCCGCTGCTGCGCTCGAAGGCATCGTTGACGAAGATGATGCGTGTGGCCGATACCGTCCCGGCGCCGGGGCCGGGCGGGCCGTCCAGCACTTCGGCGATCATCACCATGTCGTTCAGGCGGGCCAGCGCGGTCGCCGTCAAGCGCAGCTCGGCGTTGCGTTGCGACAGGGCCTGGCTGCTGTCTTCCAGGTGGCGCAGCAGGAAGGCGCAGGACAGGGTCAGCACGGCGGCGATAAACAGGAAGTTCAGGGCCACGATCAGCGCGCGCAGCACGGGAGAATCGGGCGTGCCCGGCAGGTGCAGGGCGACGTCCGGATGCAGGCCCAGGAAAAAGATGGTCAGCGAGGTCAGGGCCAAGGTTGACAGGGCTGGCCGCATGCCCAGCAGCAGTGCCGCCAGCACGGGCATGAGCATCATGTAGATCTGGCTGACGGGGCCGATTTTCAGCAGCAGGCCCACGCCTACCAGATAGGCGACGATGAGGAATTGCCACACGCGCCAGCGGTAGGGCATGGCGCGCAGATGCCAGATGACGCCGACCCAGCCGAGGGCCAGCAAGTCGAGGGCGACAATGGACCAGATGGCTTCGCTCGCGGCCAGCAGCGCGCTGGGAATGGCCGTCACGAAGCCAAGCAGCAGTACCACCTGCAGCAGGTGCTTAAAGACCTGGCCGCGCCAGTGCGCGAGATCGTTCGACGCCGCCACGCTGCCGTCCTTTCTCCAGAATGCCGTGTAACCGTACTGAGCAGTAGGTTGACTAAATACTACGCGCTATCTTTCTCCATGTCATCTTGATCATTCATCATGATTTCCGGCGTTCAACGTTCAGCCTTGTCGACGGATGCATTGATCCATTCGTAGGGCATGATTACCTTGCTGGCGACGGGCTTGCCATCCAGCGTTTCCGGCTGGAAGAGGCACTGGGCCAGCGCATCGCGGGCCGCCTGGTCGAGGGCGGGATAGCCGCTGGAGCGGATGACAGCCGCTGCGCTGACCTTGCCGTCCGCCTCCACCGTGAAGTGCAAGGTCACTCTGCCTTGGGCGCCGCGCCGTTTCTCGCCCGGGGGCCAGGCTGGCGGAGTACAAGCAGCAGGCATGCTGGCCGGCACGCGCACGGCAGGTGCCGAAACGGGCGCGGAAATGGGCGCCGGCGTGGCCGTGTGACAGCCTGCCAGGAGGATGGCGAGGCAGGCGGTGGCCAGCAGGCTGCTGGCAGAGGAAGGGGGCAGGCGATAGGGCAAAAGGGAACTCCATATTCGGAACAAAAAAAAGCCAGCCTTTCGGCTGGCGCTATGGGGGTGAAGCGCACAATGGCGCTTCGAACCCGCGCTTATTTCTTGGGCGCGCTCAGGCATTCTTTCATGAATGCCTTGCGCGCGTCGCCCTTCATGTCCTTGGCATCGGCATTGCACGCTTTCATCTTGTTTTGCTGCGTCATGGCCGGTGCCGGCTTGGCACTCAGGCATTCCTTCATGAAGGTTTTGCGCTCATCGCCCTTCTTGCCCGCGGCATCGGCATTGCAGGTGGTCATTTTCGACTGTTGCGCCGTCTTGGCGACTGGGGCCGCTTCCGGTGCGGCGGCAAAGGCGGTGCTGGCAAACGCGGCAGCGATGCAGAGGGCGATTAATTGTTTCATGGCAAATCCTTGTAGACGCAGGCGATGGATGGGGACGTGCAATCGGCAGTTCACTGCCGATATGCAGAACGTAACTAACTATATGACATTTATCAACAAAATTTCCACTCGTGTGTGTCTTTTTGTTACTGTCAGGCGCCAGGCATCCAGCGGCTGGCCCGGGCAGTCATGTTGCGGCGGCAGCGCTCCTGTTTTTTGCTATGCTAGCGTCTTTCCACCGGCCGATGCCGCTGTCTTGGCCGGCGCACCCTCAATACGGAGTAGTTATGGTCTCGTTGCAAGAGCAGTTTTTAAAGGCCGGCCTGGTCGACAAGAAGAAGGTCAAGCTGGCCAACCAGGACAAGAGCAAGCAGAAAAAGGACGAGCGCAAGAGCGGCACGCAAAGTGTCGACGAGGTGCGCCTGGCCGCGCTCGAGACGCAGCGCAAGAACGCGGAACGCGCGCGCGAGCTGAACGCCCAGCGCGACGCGGCCGCCAACCAGAAAGCCATCGTGGCGCAGATTGCGCAAATGGTGCAAAAAAACCGCCAGAGCAAGGGCAACCACGGCGAGCTGCCGTACAACTTCACGTTTAACAACAAAATCGAGCGCATCTACGTGACGGCCGCCGTGCAGGCCCACTTGGTGGCGGGCCGTCTGGTGATCATCTGCCTGGGCGGCGCCGTGGAACTGGTACCGCGCATCATCGCCGACAAGATCGCCGAACGCGATCCCGCCATCGTCGTGCGCGTGAAACAGGCCAGCACGCAAGTGGACGAGGACGATCCGTATGCGGCGTTCCAGATTCCTGATGATTTGATGTGGTAAGGCCGCGCTTGCAGCGTTGAGACACGAATGCAGATGCTGCAAGCAAGAAAATAAGAGCAATCGCTGAGGCTGCTCAAGGTCGGCACAGCCCAGCGCGGCATGCTGTGGGAATCTTCCCATCGGGCATGCCATGACGATACTTCCCTACGACCGCTCGCGCCTGCATGCCATGCTGGTGGCGCTCGATCAGCAAACCGAGCGTGACCTGCGGCGCCATCTGTTGCATGCAAGGCATGATGCCGCTGTCCTGATGCGTGCTGAGAACCGCTCGCGTCGCGTGCTGCAGGCGCTCGATTACGCCAAAGATCCAGCGCTCAAGCGTTTGCGCCTGCAGTTTCCGCAGGTCGATATTGCCACCATATGGCCACAGCTGAGCGAAATTTGCCATGATGTCGCCTTGTGCCTGGGTATGGCGACGCTGGCATCGCAGGCGGCGCTGGAAGCCTTGCTGGCGCAGGTGTTCAACGCGGGCGCCATGGGCAAGTCCATGTTGGCCGGCCTGCGCGACGCCGGCAGCACTTACCGCATGGGCTTAGGCAAACTATGGGGGGCTGATCCTGCGCACGCCCGCTTTGTTGTGTCTGACTTGCATCGCCCAGCGCCCCATGCCAGCATGGTTGCCGCCGATTTCGCCCATGGCCATGCGCTCGCCGTCACCGCCATGCTGCGCAGCGTGAGCCTCGGTTTACGCCATGGCAGCATGCGGCGGCAAGCCATACTCGGCGCCGCCATGCACAATGCGCGGCTCGGCCCCAAGGTCGCCATGTGGCTGGCGCGCAATGAACTGGCGCTGGCCAGGCATCCGTCCTTGCAGGCGCGAACGGCGGCGATCGAGACGGCGCCTGCCATGCTGGCGCACACCGCGCCGGCCACTGCCGTCAAAGGCGTGGTAGCAAACGCAAACAAGGTCGCGCGCGACATGGAAATCCTGCGCTTCTACGCGGCCCAGGGCAACCGTGAAGCTTACTGGAACTATCTGGCCGCCGGCGGCGACCGTTATGCGCGGCTGGCGCTGGGTGTCGTGCGCAATGACACCATCAGCGGCGTCATTGCCAACGGTTATGCACAGATGCGGGCAGATCAGCTTGGGAGAGTGATGAGCGAGCGCGACTGGCATCAGTTTGGCATCGAGCTGATGCGGGCTGATCTTGGATATCGTGAAAAATATCTGCCGAATTCGATGGCGCTGGGGAAAATCGCACCGCTTTCGGTGGAAGACGTGGCGAGATATCACACTGTAATTTTCAAAGAGTTTCTTTTGGACTCAGAAGCGTGGACCGCGCATGTTCCTCTGTCTCCTTATCTGGATGCCCATGATGTCGCAGGCGCGGAGAAAGTCTGGCAGGCCATGCTCGATGAGCGCTTTTATGTCAATGCATCGCGTGTTCTGCGGTCGGAAGGGCGCGCGTTATTGAACGGAGTAAATTCCATGGAGCATGCCGCCTGGCTGGGAAAAATTGGCGTGCTCACGTCAGGCTACGCCCTCGATCCATTCCAGGCCTATGCCGACGCGGACAAGATCGGCAGTTGGCGCTACGCGAATGGCGCCTGGTCGCGCATGCATTTCGATTACCCGGCCACCATGGATGGCAGCTTCGGCATGGACATGGCGCCTGAGCGGCTGCGCAAGCAATTGGATCTGGACAGGCTGTTTCGCCTGGAGCGTCTACGTCCGATGGACAAACATCCGCAGGATCTCTCTCATCTGATGCCGGGGAAGTGAGGTGACGCAACCGTCCCCGCGCAAGCGACATTTGACAACAAGGATATTGCTCGCCATTTTCTGTCTGGCCGTTCTGGCCTGGTATGCGTCGCCACGCAAAAAGCCACCGACCGAACTGCACATGATGGTCAATGGCAACAAGCTTCTCATTCCCGCGAACTATATTCCAAGCTATATGCAAGGTTTGTACGAGCAAGCCGGCAACAGGCAGGGTTTGCTCTTGCAAGCGCGATGGACGGGGGGCAAGTTGCTGCCCTACATCGCTCCGCATGACAATACGCCCATTTGGATCAGTCATCAGGATGAAGTCTCCATTCTGGTGCAGCATTTTGAAGTTAACACGCTGGCCGAAAAGTATCAGCTTGCCCAGCGCTTTAGCTCGATCTGGATGCCGAATCGCAAGCAGATGGCGTCACGTCATGGCTTGCTGCGCTATGAACACAACGATCTGCCGCAGCGCTTGCGGGAAGATGTGATCACGGTGTTTTATGAAAAGGACTTGTATCTATACCCATCGCGCGAACGGATAGAAACGCAGATTGTCTGCGACCCGGATTTTTTTCCCGATCCCGGTACGGAAAGGGCGAACGCGCTGAAGAAGCGCGGTAAGTTGCTCATTAATCCCCGCTGCTCGCACGATATTTTCCTGCACGGCTTGAGAAATTCTCATATCGACATCGGCTACTTTCGCAGCCATCTGCATGAATGGCAAGCCATCGAGCAGGCTGTGGTCGCATTGCTGGATTCATTGAATCAAGAGCCGCAGAAGGCCTTGTCGCTGGCGCGGCAGCGCGATGCAATTGGACCTGGACAGGCTGTTCCGTCTGGAGCGTCTACGTCCGATGAACAAACATCCGCAGGACCTCTCTCATCTGATGCCGGGGAAGTGAGATGATGCAACCGTCCCCGCGCAAGCGACATTTGACAATAAAGATCTTGCTCGTCATTTGCTGTCTGGCCACCCTGGCCTGGTGTGCGTCGCCACGCAAACAGCCGGCGACCGAACTACACATGATGGTCAATGGCAATCATCTGCTCATTCCCGCGAACTATATTCCAAGCTATATGCGGGGTTTGTACGCGCAAGCCGGCAACAGGCCGGGTTTGCTCTTGCAAGCGCAGTGGAAGCGGGGCAAGTTGCTGCCCTTCATCGCTCCGCATGACAATACGCCTATCTGGATCAGTTATCAGGATGAAGTCTCCATTCTGGTGCAGCATTTTGACGCCAATACGCTGGCCGAAAAGTATCAGCTTGCCCAGCGCTTTAGCTCGATCTGGATGCCCAATCGCAAGCAGGTGGCGTCACGTCATGGCTTGCTGCGCTATGAGCACAACGATCTGCCGCAGCGCGTACGGGAAGATGTGATCACGGTGTTTTATGAAAAGGACTTGTATCTATATCCATCGCGCGAGCGGATAGAAACGCAGATTGTCTGCGCCCCGGATTTTTTTCCCGATCCCGGTACGGAAAGGGCGAACGCGCTGGAGAAGCGTGGGAAATTGGTAATAGGCCCTAGCTGCTCGCACGATATTTTCTTGCACGGCTTGAGAAATTCTCATATCCAAGTCAGCTACTTTCGCAGCCATCTGCATGAGTGGCGGGCCATCGAGTTGGCTGTGGTCGCGTTGCTGGATTCAATGAATCAAGAGCCGCAGAAGGCCTTGTCGCTGGTGCGGCAGCGCGATGCGCAGCGCGAAAGCGGGATGGGACGATAAACGCAAAAACGCCACCCGAAGGTGGCGTTTTTGAAAGTAATACGAATTCTTGGTGGCCCGGGGCGGAATCGAACCACCGACACAAGGATTTTCAATCCTCTGCTCTACCGACTGAGCTACCAGGCCAAGGTGGCGAATTATAGCAGACCAAAACGGGAATGCAAGAGGCGGCTGTAATTTTTCCTGGATTTTCTGGGTGCACCTGCCTTTTTAGATAGGGATGTACCGTTTAGCCATGGAGGGGAGCGCTGCAGGCGAACGCTCTTGCGTGCGTAGTATTATTGTTTGATAATTAATTCCTTATCAAACCAGTCAATCTGCATCGCGATGTACACACCGGCGCTAGCCGGTTTTTTTATGTGCGGCGCAGGCGTTGGCTTCAATGGCGGAACAGGGAAACCGGGATGGCGATGCAATGCATGGCGGTAGAAAATGGGCGCGCGCGGCGCGCCCTGGCGGGCTTGCTGGGGGCGGTGCTGGTTTGCGCGGCAGCGCCGGCACAGGCGGGCGACGAGAATATCGTATCGCTGGCGCGCTTGTGGAGCGCGGCCCGCGCCACGCATCCGGCCCTGGCTGACGACCGCATCGACTGGGACCGCGCGCTGGTGGCGGCCTTGTCCCAGTTGCGGGACGAAGACGATGAGCCCAGTTTGCGGTTTGCCGTCGCGACCCTGATGGCGCCGCTGCACGATGAGGCCTTGCGCATCGGGGCTGCGGCGCCGGCGTACGTGCGCTGGCCGGCCGATGGCGATGTGCTGGAATGGCTGCCCGGTGACACGGCGTTGCTGCACCTGCATCCTGGCATGCGCGATGGCGGCCCGCCGTCGCTGCCAGCCAGGGCCAGGCAAGTCATACTTGATTTGCGTCCGCGCAGGGAGCTTTCCCGCGCGCCGTCGCCAGCCATGCTGCATGCCGTGCTGGCGCAGTTGATCGCCGAACCCTTGCTGCTGCCGGCCGAGCGCTATCGCTTTTCCACCGGCCCGCGCCCGAAGAATCCCGGGCACTGGGAAGGCATAACGGCGGGTTTCATGCAAATGGAAGTGCAACGGCTGCAGCCGGCGCCTGGTGCGCGGGCGCTGCCCATGGTCTTCATCGTCAATGACACGCAGACGGTGCCGCATGCCGTGCTGGCGCTTCAGCGCACCGGCCGTGCGCGCATCGTGGCCGAGGAGGGCGCCTGGCGCAGCCGCGCCGATCCCGTGCAAACGTTGTCGATAGGCGATGGCTTGCGCGTGCAATTCGCGTCCGGCCAGCTGGCCTGGCCGGACGGCAGCGTCGCCGTGCTGGCCGCCGACCGCACCTTGCGCATGGATCGCGCCACCGGGCCGGCCAGCGCGCCCGTCAAGGCGGCGCTGGCGCTGCTGGCGCAACCATCGACGCCGGTGATATCGGTGATATCGCCGCCGGCATCCGCTGCGCTGTATCCGGTGCGCCACGACGACGAACCGTATCGCGACATGCGCTTGCCCGAGCGCGAGTGGCGCATGCTGGCCGCCATCAAGCTGTGGGCCACGCTGGACAATTACTTTCCGGCCAAGCGCCTGATGAGCAGTTCCTGGGATGAGGTCTTGCAGCGCTGCCTGTACAAGATGGCCCAGGTGCGCGATGCGCGCGGGTATGGCGTGATCCTGCAGGAGATGGCGAGCAGTCTGGATGACAGCCATGTCGGCGTGGGCAGCCGGGCGCTGGGCGGGAACAGTCGCACGCACGGCATTGGCGTGGTGCTGGCTGCCATCGATGAGGCTATCTTGGTGGCCCACGTGACGGACCCCGCCTTGCTGCGTTCGGGTCTGCTGAAGGTGGGCGACGATATCGTGCAAATCGATGGCGAGTATGTGGGCGCGCGTCTGGCGCGCTTGCGCACCGCGACGGCCGCTTCGAACGAAGCGGGACGCTGGCGCAAGGCCATGGCCGAGATGCTGACCTTTTTGCCCGGCGCCAGCGTGACCTTGCAGGTCGATGGCGGCGATGGCAAGCGGCGCGAGGTGGTGCTGCAGCCTACGCCGCTGGACGATGCGCTGGCACCGCGCCACGCGCGCCCGATGATCTCAGTGAACAAGGGCATTGCCTACGTCGATCTGGACCGCTTGCAAGCGGGCGAGGTGGACGCCATGTTTGACAAGATAAAAGGCAGCCGCGCCCTCATACTCGATATGCGCGGCTATCCGAATGGCACGGGCCGCGCCATAGCGGAACGGCTCAATGTCAATGACGCCAGTATCTTTGCCATGAACTACCAGCCGCTGGTGACGGCTCCTGAGGCCAGTTACGGCGTGCAACTGGCGTATCCCGACTTCCTGCTCCCCGCACGCGCTCCTCTGTACCACGGCAAGGTCGTCATGCTGATCAACGAACACACGCAAAGCCAGGCCGAGCATCTGGCGCTGGCGGTCGAGGCGGCCACTCCCGTCACCTTCATCGGTACGCCCAGCGCGGGCGCGGATGGCGATTTGCGGGAAGTGGTGCTTCCTGGAAAAGTCCATGTCTGGTATTCGGGGCTGGAAGTGCGTCATGCTGACGGGCGCCAACTGCAAAGAGTGGGTGTGCAGCCGCATATCATGGTCGCGCCCAGCGTGGCCGGCTTGCGCGCGGGGCGTGACGAAGTGCTGGAGCGGGCGCAGGCATTTCTGCGCCAAGATCAAGAATAGTGCAAATCTTTGGCTTTTCCCCGTTTGCGCTGGCGCACGCGCATCCTGAAACGGAGCCGGCAAACGCTATAATGACCGCATGAACAGTCCCACTCCCCCTACCATGCGGCGCTTCATGCATAGCCACAGCGACGTTTGTATCGTCGGCAATGGCGCCATCGCGAAAACCACGGCGCTGGCGTTTGCCCAGGCAGGACAAAGCGTCACCCTGTTATCGCCGGCGAGTCCTCCGGCACCCATCGCCAAGCCGGTCGAAGCCAGTTGGGATGTGCGCGTGTATGCGCTCAATCACACGGCGCACCAGTTGCTGTCGTCGCTGAAGGTATGGGGTGCCCTGGAGGGCGACAGGGTGGCGCCCGTCGACGCCATGCTGGTCAACGGCGACGGCGCGCAGGCGGGCGGACTCGGTTTCGACGCCTACGGCGCCCATGTGAATACCCTGGCCTGGATCGTGGAAGACCGCAACCTGGGCCAGGCGCTGGACGCCGCCCTGAAATTCGCGCCGAACGTCAGCGTGCTGCAGGGCCGCGCCAGCCGCCTGGAATGGACGAACGACTCGGCCATCGTGTACCTCGATGGCGGCGACACCATCACCTGCGCATTGGTGGTGGGCGCGGATGGCGCCCAATCGTGGGTGCGCGGCCAGTGCGACATCGGCCTCGATTACCGCTCGTATGGCCAGCGCGGCGTGGTCAGCAACTTCGCCTGCGAAAAGCCGCACCATGGCGCGGCCCACCAGTGGTTTACGGGCAGCGAAGGCATCGTCGCGCTGCTGCCGCTGCCGGGCGAGCGCGTTTCACTGGTCTGGTCGGCGCCCGATGCGCTGGCCGATACCTTGATGGCCGAATCGGCCGACGCCCTGGCCGCGCGCCTGGCCGCGTATTGCCACGACAAACTTGGTAAACTGACGCCGCTGCAGCCGGAGCTGGTGCGCGCGTTTCCCCTGACCCTGATGCGCCCGCACGCCATGGTGGCGCCGCGCGTGGCGTTGGTGGGCGACGCCGCCCACGTGGTGCACCCGATGGCCGGCCACGGCATGAACCTGGGTTTTGCCGACGTGGCGCAGCTGGTCAAGACGATCAGCGAGCGCGAGGCGCACCGTGGCATCGGCGACGAGCGCGTGCTGGCCCGCTATGCGCGCGCGCGCAAGGAAGACGTGCTGCTGATGCAGCTGGCCACCGATGGCCTGGCGCGATTATTCGGCGCCGATCTGGAACCGCTGCGCGTGGTTCGCAATTTGGGATTAAACTTGCTGGATAAATTACCGGCCCTGAAGCGGAAAATGATTTCGCACGCATTGGGGCATCAGTGAAAATCAGTAAGTCTTAAGATATCGCTGGATAATGGTAGCAGTGAAAATTCAAGGTCGCCGCAGCTGGTCTGCGGCGATCGTTTTGTCAAAGAGATAACGACGTCGGGCCAGGGCCAGTTCCGTCAGGCGTTTCAAGTGGAGAAGTGATAGTGATAACAATGAACAGAAGCATGAGCAAAATCGCCTTGCTGATGGCCTCGGGCCTGATGATGTCGTGCGCCGGCGCGGAAACGCCAACGGAAGCGAGCATCAAAAAGCTGATCGAGCCGCGTCTGGGCGAAGGCGCCAAGGTCGATTCGGTCAAGGAAACGCCGTACGGCGGCCTGTACGAAGTGCGCACGGGTGGCGACATCCTGTACACGGACAAGGCCGCGCAATACCTGTTCGTGGGCCACGTCTTCGACGCCAAGACCTCGCAAGACCTGACCAAGGTGCGCCTGGACGAAGTCAATCGCATCAAGTTCTCCGACCTGCCGCTCGATTCGGCCATGAAATCCGTCAAGGGCAACGGCAAGCGCGTGATCGCCGTGTTCGAAGATCCGAACTGCGGCTATTGCAAGCGCTTCCGCCAGAACGCGCTGAAGGAAATCGACAACGTCACCGTCTACACCTTCATGTACAACATCCTGTCGCCGGACTCCATCGTCAAGTCGCGCAATGTCTGGTGCGCACCGGACCGCAACAAGGCCTGGGATGACTGGATGTTGAACGGCAAGGCACCGGCCACGGTGGCTGCCACTTGCGCCAACCCGCATGAAAAAATCCTGGCCCTGGGCCAGCAGTTGCGCGTCTCGGGCACGCCGGCCATCTTCTTTGCCGACGGCAGCCGCATCCCGGGCGCAGTCGATGCGAAAACGCTGGAACAGAAATTCTCGACCATTAAGTAATCCGGGCTGTCGCCAGGAAGGCTGGACGGCGCGCCCTCGCAAGGCGCGCTTTTTTTTGTACTTTTTTCCGCTGTCGTATCATCAAGTGTTGTTTGTAGACGCCATAACAATCCAAAAAGGGGAAGCAGCAGATGATTACCTTGAATATCAACGGACGCGACACGCAGGTCGACGCCGATCCTTCCACGCCCATCCTGTGGGCGCTGCGCGATAACCTGAACATGACGGGCACCAAATTCGGTTGCGGCGCGGCCCTGTGCGGCGCCTGCACGGTGCATCTCGACGGCCAGCCTATCCGCTCCTGCATCACGCCGATTTCCTCGGTCGGCGCACAAAAGATCACCACCATCGAAGCGATGGAAAACGACCAGGTGGGCAAGGCCGTGCAGGCGGCATGGGTGCGCCACGACGTGCCGCAATGCGGCTACTGTCAAAGCGGCCAGGTGATGAGCGCCACAGCGCTGTTGCGCAGCAACAAGGCGCCCAGCGATGCCGATATCGACGGCGCCATGAGCGGCAATATCTGCCGCTGCGGCACCTATCAACGGATCCGCGCAGCCATCAAGGACGCGGCCAAGACCCTGGCCTGAGGAGAGCGACATGCGTATCGAATGGTTGAATCAGGAAGCATTGCAGCATGGCGGCGTGACCCTGGGCGCGGCGCTGGCAGCGGCGCCGGTGGCTGTGGTTGGCGCGGCCGATGGCGTCTCGCGGCGCGGTTTCATGCAGGCCGGCGCGGTGGCTGGCGGCGGCTTGATGCTGGGCTTTTTCCTGCCCGGCGCAGGCAAGCTGGCGCAGGCGGCCGATGCCACCCCCGCCAAGCCCGTGTATGCGCCGAACGCCTTTTTGCACATCGCTCCCGATAATACGGTGACGGTGCAGGTGAACCGGCTGGAATTCGGCCAGGGCGTGCAAACGAGCTTGCCCATGCTGATCGCCGAGGAACTCGACGCCGACTGGTCGACGGTAACGGGCGCGCTGGCGCCGGCCGGCGAGCAGTACAAGGATGCCGCCTACGGCATGCAGATGACGGGCGGCTCCGGCAGCATCGCCCATTCGTTTACGCAGTACCGGGAAATTGGCGCCAAGGCGCGCGCCATGCTGGTAGGCGCCGCTGCCGCACAATGGAAAGTCAGTCCCGACCAGGTGCGCGCCGCGAAAGGCGTGCTGTACGGCCCCGGCGGGCAAAAGGCGACGTATGGCGAACTTGCCGACGCGGCCATGCGCCAACCGGTACCTGCCAGCGTCAAACTGAAGGACCCGCGCGACTTTGCCATCATCGGCAAACCCGTGAAACGGCTCGACGCGGCCGCCAAGTCCACGGGAAAACAGCAGTTCGGCATCGACTTCAAGCCGCCCGGCGCGAAAGTGGCCATGGTGGCGCGCCCGCCCGTGTTTGGCGCGAAAGTGGCGAAGTTCGACGCCAGCAAGGCCAAGGCCATCAAGGGCGTGCTGGAGGTGCTGGAAGTGAAGACCGACCGTGGCGGCAGCGGTGTGGCGGTGATTGCCGATGGCTACTGGCCGGCCAAGCAGGGACGCGACGCGCTGCTGATCGAGTGGGATAGCAGCGCGGTGGAAAAGGTCAGCAGCGACCAGCAGCTGGCGGCCTTCAAGGCGCTGGCCAAGACGCCGGGTACGGTGGCGCGCGCATTCGATGTCGCCGCATTATCCAAGGCGCCGAAAAAAATCGAGGCCGTCTACGAATTCCCCTATCTGGCACACGCGCCGATGGAGCCGCTCAACTGCGTCGTCGACCTGCAGGCCGACAAATGCACGATGTGGGTGGGCTCGCAATTCCAGACGGGCGACCAGGCTGCCATCGCGGCTACCTCCGGCTTGAAACCTGAGCAGGTGACGCTGCACACGATGATGGCGGGCGGCGGCTTCGGCCGGCGTGCCGTGCCGTCCTCCGACTACGTGGTCGAAGCCGTCAACGTCGCCAAGGCTTACCGGGCGGCGGGCAAGAGCGGTCCATTAAAGCTGATGTGGAGCCGCGAGGATGATATCAAGGGCGGCTACTACCGGCCGTCGCATGTGCACCGCGCGCAGATCGGCCTCGACGCCAAAGGGAAAATTCTCGCCTGGGACCATACCATCGTGGGCCAGTCCATCATGGCAGGCACGCCGTTCGAAGCCTTCATGGTGAAAAATGGCGTCGACGGCACCATGGTCGAAGGCATGGGCGAGCCGTACACCTTGCCGATGAAGCTGTCCGTGCACACGGCCAAGGCGAACGTGCCCGTGCTGTGGTGGCGCTCCGTCGGCTCGACGCACACGGCCTTCGTCATGGAAACCTTGATCGACGAAGCGGCGCATGTGGCGAAGATGGACCCCGTCGCCTACCGCAAGCAGCTGATCGACGCGAAGCACACGCGCCATATCGCCGCGCTGGACCTGGCCGTGGCCAAGTCCGGCTATGGCAGGAAGAAGCTGCCGAAAGGCCAAGCCTGGGGCGTGGCCATGCATGAATCGTTCAATTCCGTGGTCGCCTACGTGGTGACGGCGTCGGTGGTGGAAGGTGCGCCCAGGCTGCACCAGGTGTGGGCGGGCGTGCATTGCAACCTGGCCGTCAATCCCCTGACGATCGAGGCGCAAGTGCAGGGCGCCGCGCTGATGGCGCTGGGCATGACCATTCCCGGTGCTGCCATCACGCTCAAGGATGGCGTGGTGCAGCAGCAGAACTTCGGCGACTATCCTGTGCCGCGCATGCCCGACATGCCGGTGATCGAGGTGCACCTGGTGCCATCGGGCGACGCACCGACGGGCATGGGCGAACCGGGCGTGCCGCCGCTGGCGCCCGCGTTTGCCAATGCGCTGTTTGCCCTGACGGGCAAGCGCCTGCGCAAGCTGCCGTTCGACCTGGCGGCCGCATGACGGTAGCCGTTTTTTGAGTACGGTCGGCATCTTGCTGGCAGCCGGAAGGGGACGCAGGTTCGATCCTTCCGGCGTGCAGAACAAATTATTGCAGCCGTTGACGGAAGGCCCGCATACGGGCTTGCCCGTCGTGGTGGCGGCGGCCAGGAATATGCTGGCCGCTTTGCCGCGCGTGCTGGCCGTGGTGCGCGCCGACGATACTCAGGTGGCGCGCGCACTCGGTGCGCTGGGCTGCGAGGTGCGCGTCTGCCATGATGCGGACACGGGCATGGCCGCCTCGCTGACCTGCGCCATCGACTATGTGCGTGGTGCGCCGGGCTGGCTGATCGCCTTGGGCGACATGCCTTACGTAGAAGCGGCTACAATCGCCGCCTTGTCGCAAGCCATCGGCGATGGCGCGCATATCGCCGTGCCCGTGTTCCAGGGCCGGCGCGGCAATCCTGTCGCGTTCAGCGCCTTTCACTTGCCGCTGTTGCTGGCGCTCGATGGCGACCAGGGCGCGCGCAGCATCGTCAACAGCCATGCCGTATGCGACGTGGCAGTGGACGACAGCGGCATCTTGCGCGATATTGATACACCTGACGATTTGTCGCCGGTGCATGGCGCGCCCGGGCGACTTTAGAACATCCATGCCAGACACGAGATAAACATGAAAAAAGCTCCAATTAAAAAAAGCATCGCCAAGGCGCCCGCCGCCGGCATCATCTACAGCATCGCCGCCCTTGATCTGGCGGGCCACATGTTCAAGGTCACCTTGACGGTCAAGTCGCCGGCCGCCATCGGCCAGGTCTTGTCCTTGCCGGCCTGGATCCCGGGCAGCTACATGATCCGCGAATTTTCGCGCAACATCGTCAGCATCCGCGCCGAGTCCGAGGGCAAGGCCGTGGCGCTGAGCAAGCTGGACAAGCATTCGTGGCAAGCGGCTCCGTGCAAGGGCGCCTTGACGCTCGAATACGAGGTCTACGCCTGGGATTTGTCCGTGCGCGCCGCGCACCTGGACCAGAATCACGGCTTCTTCAACGGCACCAGCGTGTTCCTGCGCGTGCTGGGCCAGGAGGCCGAGCCGCACGAGGTGCACATCGTGCAGCCGAAGGATGCGGCCTGCAAGACCTGGAGAGTCGCCACCACACTGCCGGAACTCAAGGCGAAGCGCTATGGCTTCGGCAGTTACCAGGCGGCCAACTACGATGAGCTGATCGACCACCCGGTGGAGATGGGCGACTTCGCGCTGGCCACTTTCAAGGCGCATGGCGTGCCGCACGATATCGTCGTCACGGGCAAGGTGCCGAACCTGGACTTGCCGCGATTGTGCCGCGACCTGAAAGCCATCTGCGAAACGCAGATCGCCTTCTTCGAGCCGAAGACAAAAAAAGCGCCGATGGACCGCTATGTGTTCATGACCATGGCCGTCGGCGACGGTTACGGCGGCCTGGAACACCGTGCCTCGACGGCGCTGATTTGCGCCCGCGCCGACTTGCCGACGACGGCTTCAAGCAGTACGGAGATCGGCGAGGGCTACCTGAAATTCCTCGGCCTGTGCAGCCACGAGTACTTCCACACCTGGAACGTCAAGCGCATCAAGCCGGCCGCCTTTGCGCCGTACAACCTGCAGGCGGAAAGCTATTCGCCGCTGCTGTGGCTATTCGAAGGCTTCACCAGCTATTACGACGACCTGATGCTGGTGCGCGCGGGCCTGATCGACGAGGCAGCCTATTTCAAATTGCTGGGCAAGACCGTCAACAGTGTGCTGCGCGGCAGCGGCCGCAGCAAGCAAAGCGTGGCCGATTCCAGCTTCGACGCCTGGGGCAAGTACTACCGCCAGGATGAAAACGCGCCGAACGCCATCGTCAGCTATTACACCAAGGGTTCGCTGATCGCGCTGGCCTTCGACCTGACGATCCGCAGCAAGACGCATGGCGAGCAATCGCTGGACGACGTGATGCAGGCGCTGTGGCAGCGCTATGGCCGCGATTTCTACAAGGGCAAGGGAGAAGGAAAAGGCCGCGGCGTGACGCCGGCCGAAGTCGAAGCCCTGTTCGATGAGATTTCCGGCACGCGCATGAAGCCGTTCTTCGAGCGCTACATCCGCGGCACGGACGACGTGCCGCTGGCGCGCCTGCTGGCGCCATTCGGTGTCAAGTACAGCGACTCGCGCAAGGCGGAAAAGCCCAGCCTGGACGTCAACCTGGGCCGCGATGGCAACGACGCCAAACTGGCGCAGGTGCACCAGGGCGGCGCCGCCCACGTGGCTGGCCTGTCGGCGGGCGACGTGCTGGTGGCGGTCGATGGCTTGCGCGTGACGGGCACCAACCTCGATACCTTGCTGGGCCGTTACGCCGTCGGCGCCAGGGTGGCCATCCACGCCTTCCGCCGCGACGAGCTGATGACGTTTGCCACCGTATTGCAGGGCGACCGTGTTCCTGGCGTCAGCTTGACACTGCTGCCGGCGCCAAAGAAAGCCACGGGGCCGAAGCGTCCTAGCGCCGCATGACGCTCATGCTGATGAACATGCGTTAAGTCAGAAACCGGCCGTTATGGCCGGTTTTTCATTTCAGGATGCCACTTCTTGAATGCAAGTAATCCACCAATATTGGCGCTGTGCCATCATATTTACCGCAAATGAACTAATTTTCCTTCAACTAAACTAAAATTGCCGAACTGTTTCTTTTAGATCGCGCCCAACGTGCAAACCCTCGATCCACGAACGATCATGCTGATGACGACCCTGATGTGCGGGGCGATGAGCATTGTCATGTTCTCGGTGTATCGGAGTTTCCGGCGCGAGGTGCATGGCCTGGGACATTGGGCGGCCGGTTTGCTGTTGCTGGTGTGCGCATCGATGCTGTTCGGCACCCGCGAGGTGCTGCCGCCGGCACTGTCCATGATCGCAGCCAATGCGGCGCTGGTGGCCGGCATCGGCCTGTCGATGCTGGGCACGGAGAAATTCTATGGCCTGGCGACGAGCCGCCGCGCCTATCTGCTGATACTTGTCCTGGCCATCGCCGGCAATAGCTGGTGGCTGCTGGTGCACCCCGACTTCTCGGCGCGCGTGGCGGTCTTCTCCCTGCTGGTCTTCCTGTTTTATGCGCGCCAGGTGCAGCTGGTATGGCGCTACGGCGAGCGCCATTTTTCGAGTTTTTTCTTCGGTGTGCTGATGCTGCTGCAAGCTGTCGTGGTACTGGCGCGCGGCGTGTCGGCGTTGCTGCATGGCGGCGCCAGCGTGAACCTGGCGGTGGCCGGCACGCCGGCGGGCATCTATCTGGCGGTCGCCAATTTCATGGCGCTGCTGCTGACGGTGGGCTTCATGACGGTGGCGACGCGCCGCCTGCAGCAAATACTGGAGCGCCGCTCGACCCACGATCCGCTGACGCAGGTGCTGAACCGGCGCGGCTTTGGCGATGCCTATGCGCGCGAGATAGATAATCTGCGGCGCCGCCGTGTGCCATTGACACTGCTCAGCATCGACCTCGATTACTTCAAATTGATCAATGACCGCTACGGTCACGCGGTGGGAGACCAGGTGCTGGCGCATGTGGCCACCGTGATCAAAGGTGCCTTGCGCGAATCGGATTGCGTGGCGCGTTTCGGCGGCGAGGAGTTCGTCGTGCTGATGCCGGATATGCCTGTACATAATGCCCTGGGCGTGGCCGAACGCATACGCGCCTTGCTGCGCGAGTCCAGTCATGCGGGACTGCCTTCGTGTACCGTCAGCATAGGCGTCGCTTGCCAGGCCTCGGTGGTGGAGGGGCTGGAAGAATTGCTGTCGCGCGCCGATGCGGCCCTGTACCTGGCCAAGGAGCGGGGACGCGACCGCATCGAACTCGATGCTTGTGCGATTACTGAGGACCGGACAAGGTCCGCAGCTGAAATCGGTACTGCTCGTTGAACAGGAAGGTTTCGGAGAAATCGAAGGTCCGTGCGTGGCGGCGCATCAGGTGTGCCGCCGGCGGAAAGAACGCTGGCACGCGCCGCACGGCGGCCAGCGCCGCAGCCGAGGCTTCGCTGTCGCGTGAACGGTGTACATGTACGCTTTTCAGCTCGCCGTCGGGGCCGACGCTCAGGTCGAGCACGACGATGGCCGGCAGCATGGGCGGCAGGCGCCCGCTGAACGTATATTCTGCGTTGGCTGCCATGATCTGCTGCGCCACCAGCGACTTGTAGGCGTCGATGCTGGCGGCAAGCTGTAGCGCGGCCGGCGTGCGAGGGGGCGTAGGTGCGGGCGTGCGCGCCGCTGGCGGGGCCGCAGTCTGGCAAGCCGACAGCAGGCTGGCGGCGGCAAGGACGATCATCGCGTGTCTCATGCCTGCCAGCCTACCATGGTTTAACTGAACAGGCGTTCCAGTTCCACGCCGGGGTCGGGCGCGCGCATGAACGCTTCGCCCACCAGGAAGCTGTGGATGTGCGCATCGCGCATGCGTTGCACGTCGGCCGTGCTGTGGATGCCCGATTCCGTGATGATCAATTTGTCTTGCGGGATGCGCGGCAGCAGGCCGAGTGTCGTTTCCAGCGACGTTTCGAAGGTGCGCAGGTTGCGGTTGTTGATGCCGATCAGCGCGCTCTTGAGCTTGAGTGCCGCCGTCAGTTCGTCGCCATCGTGGCTTTCGATCAGCACGCCCATGCCCAGTTCGTGGGCGCACGCTTCCATTTCGGCCATCAGACCGTGGTCGAGCGCCGCGACGATCAGCAGGATGCAGTCGGCGCCCATGGCGCGCGCTTCATAGATCTGGTAAATGTCGACCATGAAGTCCTTGCGCAGCACGGGAATGGAGCAGGCGGCGCGCGCCTGCTGCAGATACGCCACGGATCCCTGGAAGAACTGTTCATCTGTCAGCACGGACAGGCAAGCCGCGCCATGCGCCGCATAGCTGGCGGCGATATCAAACGGGCGGAAGTCGGCGCGGATCACGCCCTTCGATGGCGACGCCTTTTTCACTTCGGCGATGATGCCGGGCTTGCCGGCGGCGATGTGCTGGCGCAGGCTCGCCTCGAAGCCGCGCAGATTTGCGCGCAGGGCGCTGTCGTTTTCCACGTCGCCGCGCAGGCTGGCCAGACTGCGGTGGGCTTTCGCCTTCGCCACTTCGTCGGCCTTCACGGCCAGGATTTTATCGAGTATGTCGGACATGATGGTCGCTATTCTATTAAGGAGGGCGAGGAGCTTACGCTTGCTTTGGTGTGCCAAGCTGCTGCGTCACCTGCACGAATTGTTCCAGTTTTGCCAGGGCGGCGCCCGAGCTGACGGCAGTGCGCGCACGCGCCAGGCCGTCTTCGATCGAGCTGGCCACGCCGGCCGCGTACAGCGCCGTGCCCGCGTTCAGGGCGACGATGTCTGCTGCCGCACCGGGTTCGCCGCGCAGGGCTTCCAGCATCTTGGCCTTCGATTCGATGGAGTCGGCCACCTTCAGGTTGCGGCTGGCGATCATCGACATGCCGAAGTCTTCCGGATGGATTTCATACTCGCGGATTTCGCCGTTGACCAGTTCGCCCACGAGGGTAGAGGCACCGAGCGACACTTCATCCATATTGTCGCGGCCATACACGACGATGGCATGCTGCGCGCCCAGGCGCTGCAGCACGCGCACCTGGATGCCGACCAGGTCGGCGTGGAATACGCCCATCAGAATGTTTGGCGCGCCGGCCGGATTCGTCAGCGGACCGAGGATATTGAAGATCGTGCGCACGCCCAGTTCGCGGCGCACGGGCGCCGCATGCTTCATGGCCGCATGGTGGTTCGGTGCATACATGAAGCCGATACCCGTTTGCGCGATCGACTGGGCGATCTGCTCGGGCTGCAGGTTGATGTTGACACCCAGCGAGTCGAGCACGTCGGCGCTGCCGGACGAGGAAGAGACGCTGCGTCCGCCATGCTTGGCCACGCGCGCGCCAGCTGCCGCCGCCACGAACATCGAGGCGGTGGAGATATTAAAAGTATGTGCGCCGTCGCCGCCCGTGCCGACGATGTCGAGCAGGTTGGTGGTGTCGGCCATGGGCACCTTGGTGGAAAACTCGCGCATCACTTGCGCGGCGGCGGCGATTTCGCCGATGGTTTCCTTTTTTACGCGCAGGCCCATGGTCAGCGCCGCGATCATGGTGGGCGACATTTCGCCGGACATGATCTGGCGGAACAGGTACAGCATTTCGTCGTGAAAGATTTCGCGGTGTTCGATGCAGCGCAGCAGGGCTTCTTGTGGGGTGATCGGCATGATGCTTCCTTCTTCAATGATGGCGCAGGAGGACACTGATGGCACGCCGTGGCGTGCGCATGGGATCAGCGCTCGAGGAAATTCTTCAGCAGGGCGTGGCCGTGCTCCGAGAGGATCGATTCGGGGTGGAATTGCACGCCCTCGATATCGTATTCCCGGTGGCGCACGCCCATGATTTCGCCGTCGTCCGTCCACGCCGTCACTTCCAGGCAGGAAGGCAGCGAGGCGCGTTCGATCGCCAAAGAGTGGTAGCGGATCACTGTGAAGGGGCTGGGAATGTCCTTGAAGACGCCCACGCCCGTATGCGCGATGAGGGAAGTTTTTCCATGCATGACCTGCTTGGCACGGATGACCTTGCCGCCAAACGCCTCGCCGATGGCCTGGTGGCCCAGGCATACGCCGAGTATCGGTTTCTTGCCGGCGAAGTGCTTGAGCACTGCCACCGAAATGCCCGCCTGTGCCGGCGCTTTCGGGCCGGGCGAGATGCAGATGCGGTCCGGGTTCAGCGCTTCGATTTGTTCGAGCGTGATTTCATCATTGCGGTAGACCCGCACGTCTTCGCCCAACTCGCCGAAATACTGCACGATGTTGTAGGTGAAGGAGTCGTAGTTGTCGATCATCAGCAGCATCTTAAAACTCCCCATCCAGGCCATCTTGCACTTGTTCGGCGGCGCGCAATACGGCGCGCGCCTTGTTTTCGGTTTCCTGCCATTCCATTTCGGGGATCGAGTCGGCCACGATGCCGGCCGCAGCCTGCACATACAGCATGCCGTCCTTGATCACGCCCGTGCGGATGGCGATCGCCACATCCATTTCGCCGCCAAACGACAGGTAGCCACAGGCGCCGCCATAGATGCCGCGCTTGGTGATTTCCAGCTCGTCGATCACTTCCATGGCGCGCACTTTCGGCGCACCCGTCAGGGTGCCGGCGGGGAAGGTGGCGCGTAGCACGTCCAGGTTCGAGAGGCCATCTTTCAGCGTGCCTTCCACGTTCGAGACGATGTGCTGCACGTGCGAGTATTTTTCGATGACCATGCGGTCGGTGACGTGCACGCTGCCCGTTTCGGCGATGCGGCCGATGTCGTTGCGCGCCAGGTCGATCAGCATCACGTGCTCGGCGATCTCTTTCGGATCGGCCAGCAGTTCGGCCGACAATTCGGCGTCGCGCTCTGGCGTGGCGCCGCGCGGACGGGTGCCGGCGATGGGACGCAAGGTGACTTTATTGCCGCCGTCCGCCAGCTTCTCGTTGCGCACCAAAATTTCGGGCGAGGCGCCGATGATCTGCATGTCGCCGAAATTATAGAAGTACATATACGGCGACGGATTGAGCGAACGCAGGGCGCGGTACAGGGTCAGCGGCGAATCGACATACGGTTTACGGATGCGCTGGCCGATCTGCACCTGCATCAAGTCGCCGGCCATCACGTATTCATGCGCCTTGGCGACGGCCTTCAGGTAGTCTTCCTTGGAAAAGTCGCGGATGGTTTCCGTGCGTACGGAGGCGCTGGTGACGGGCGCATCGACGCCGCGGCGCAGCATTATGCGCAAGTCTTTCAGGCGCTGGCGCGCTTTCGAGAACGACTCGGGTTGCGTGGTGTCGGCATACACGATCAGGTAGAGTTTGCCGGACAGGTTGTCGATGACGGCCAGTTCTTCCGTCACCATCAACTGGATGTCGGGCAGGTTCAAGTCGTCTTTCGGCGCGCCGCCGGCCAGCTTTTTCTCGATGTGGCGCACGGTGTCGTAGCCGAAGTAGCCGGCCAGGCCGCCGCAAAAGCGCGGCATGCCGGGGCGCAGGGCCACCTTGAAGCGCGATTGGTACTGTTCGATGAAGTCGAGCGGATTGCCTTCGTGCTCTTCGATCACGGCGCCGTTCCTGACGATCTCGGTGCGGTTGCCATGGCTGCGCAGCACCGTGGTGGCGGGCAGGCCGATGAAGGAATAGCGGCCGAAGCGTTCGCCGCCGACGACAGATTCGAGCAAGAAGGTGTTCTTGCCGCCTTGCTGGGTTTGCGCCAGTTTCAGGTATAGCGTGAGCGGGGTTTCCAGGTCGGCAAAAGCTTCCGCGATCAGGGGGATGCGGTTGTAGCCTTGCTGGGACAGCGATTTGAATTCGAGTTCGGTCATGTGTTTCTCCATGCCGCCAGGGTACGCGTGTGCGTCGTGCTTAAAAGCACAGATCCTGCGGTGGGTTATCAAAAAACCTGCCGGCGCATACAACACGCAAATGCGCGCGTGCCGCCGACAGCAATCTTACACGGCTCGGCCCTTAGGCCTGCCAGGATTGCCAGCGTCGCCAAAGCCAGGCCTCAATCGAGCCGGTTTGGGTGACATTGTGTTTTTTGATGAGAAACGTGTTCACGATATGGTGTTAGGTAGGGTCAGTATGCTGGTCTGTTGTGCATGCTAATAAAATGCGCCGCTTCGAGCAGCGTATTTACTATACCATCGGAATCGGTGTCGTGTATAGAGTGTCCGTGGTTGTAACCATACGGTACGGTCAACACGGGGCAAGCCGCAGCCCGTGCCGCTTGCGCGTCATTCGAGGAGTCGCCGATGGCCACCACTTTGGCGGGCGCCAGGTCGAAGTCCGCACACACTTGCAGCAGCGGCATGGGATGCGGTTTTTTCTGCGGCAGCGAATCACCGCCGTAGACGATCTCGAAATACTGCGCCAGGTTTTTCTGTTGCAGCAGGGGCAGGGCGAAGGCGATCGGCTTGTTGGTGACGCAGGCCAGGCGCAGGCCCGCCGCCTTCATCGCCGCCAGGCCTGCTTCCACGTCCGGGTACAGGGTGCTGTACTGGCCGTTGACGGCCAGGTAGTGGCGCTGGTAGGCGTCCATGGCGTGCTCGAAATGCTGTTCCACGCCGGCCGCGTCGAAGTCGAGTGCCAGTACGGCGCGGATCAGGTTTTCCGAGCCCTTGCCCACCATCAGCTTGATGGCGTCGGCGCTGATGGGCGCCAGATCGAATTCGGCGCGCATGCCGTTGATGGCGACATGAAAATCGGGCACGGTGTCGAGCATCGTGCCATCGAGGTCGATGATGGCGGCGCGCACGCCGGCCAGTACGTGGTCTTTTACCATGCCCGCTTGCATCAGGCGCCCGTCACTTTTGCCAATTCGGCACGCATGGCGTCGATGACTGCCTTGTAATCCGGCTTGCCGAAGATGGCCGAGCCGGCGACGAAGGTGTCGGCGCCGGCGGCAGCGGCGGCGCCGATGTTGTCGATCTTGATGCCGCCATCGACTTCCAGCATGATGTCACGGCCCGATTCGTCGATCATGCGGCGCGCTTCGGCGATTTTTTTCAGCGCTTGCGGAATGAAGGACTGGCCGCCGAAGCCCGGGTTGACCGACATGATCAGGATGATGTCGATCTTGTCCATCACGTGTTCCAGGTAGTGCAGCGGCGTGCCCGGGTTGAACACCAGGCCCGATTTGCAGCCATTGTCGCGGATCAGCTGCAAGGAACGGTCAAGGTGATCCGACGCTTCCGGATGGAAGGTGATGATGTTCGCGCCAGCCTTGGCGAAATCCGGGATAATGCGATCGACAGGCTTGACCATCAGATGCACATCGATGGGTACTTGCACGTGCGGGCGAATCGCTTCGCACACCAGCGGGCCGATGGTCAGGTTCGGCACATAATGGTTATCCATCACGTCGAAGTGGATGATGTCGGCGCCGGCGGTAACGACGTTGCGCACTTCCTCGCCCAGGCGGGCAAAGTCGGCGGACAGGATGCTGGGAGCGATACGGAATGTTGTCATGGTGGCTTAGGGCTAAGAGTAGAAAGTGCGAAGATGCGCTATTTTACGCTTGACGCCGTTACCATGCCTTACTGGAACGCAGAATACACGGCGCGCGATGGCCAATGCGGCGCGCGCGACACACAATATACGACTGGCAATGTCTGAATAGGAATGACGATGGCGACTTATGAATTTACGGTAACGGTCAAGACACAATATCTGCCCGAGCAATCGGCCCCCGACCAGGGGCGGCACGTGTTCAGCTACACGATTCGCGTCGTCAACACGGGCACGGCAGGCGCGCAACTGATTTCGCGCCACTGGGTCATCACGGATGCGAACAACAAGGTGGAAGAGGTGCGTGGCCTGGGCGCCGTCGGCCACCAGCCGCTGCTGCAGCCGGGCGAGCAGTTCGAATACACGAGCGGCACCATGCTGGGCACGCCGCAAGGCTCGATGCACGGCGAATACTTCTGCGTGGCCGAGGATGGTCATCAGTTCGAAGCGTCGATTCCCGAGTTTGTGCTGTCGGTGCCGCGTACCCTGCATTAACGCAACGCCGGGGGCTTGCCCCCTTACTTCAGCTTTTCGGTGCTGTCCTGTTCTTCGCCGAGTTGCTTGCGCGCCGGTGGCGCGGGTTTTTTACCCGAATACATGGTCCACCAGACTATAAATGCCAGCAAGAAGAACGCTACCAGCGCCTCTATCATCAAGATCCACATACGCACCCCTATGTTATTTACCCGCAGCTTAGTATTTACCCGCCGTCTGTTGACACGCGGTAGTCTACCCGTTTCAGTCGGCGCCGTCGCGCTTGCGCTTTCCGCCTGTACCACGCCGTCCACCCCACCCGCTGCCACCGGCGGCAAGGCGCCAGCCATCGCCCCGACCGTCGTCAGGCCGGTGCCGGCCAAGCCGGCCGAGGCCAAGGATGCCAAGGATGCCAAGGACGCGACCGATGCTGCGGCCCCAACGTTCGTGCCCGCCAAATTTGCCGCTTTGCCAGGCTGGGCCCGCGACGACATGCGCGCCGCCTGGCCCGCGTTCATGGCTTCGTGCGGCGTGTTGGTGAAGCGCCCGGACTGGAAGGAATCGTGCACGATTGCGCGTCAGGTGAATGCTGATAGCGACAAGGCCATCCGCCTGTTCTTCGAGACCTTCTTTGTGCCCAATCAAGTCGTCACCGCCGATGGCGCCAGTACCGGCTTGGTGACGGGCTACTACGAGCCGCTGCTGCATGGCGCGCGCAAGCGGGGCGGTCCATACCAGACGCCGCTGTACAAGGTGCCAGACGATCTCGTTTCGGTGGACTTGTCAGGCATATATCCGGAATTGAAGAACATGCGCTTGCGGGGCAAGCTGGTGGGCAAGAAGGTGATCCCGTACGCGACCCGCGCCGACATCGAGCGCGCCACGGCAGTTACGGGCAAGGAATTGCTGTGGGTGGATGACGAAGTCGAAGCGTTCTTCCTGCAAGTGCAGGGTTCCGGGCGCGTGCAACTGACCGATACGCAGGAAACCGTGCGCGTGGCATATGCGGACCAGAATGGCCACCCGTACAAATCCATCGGCCGCTACCTGGTCGACAAGGGCGAGCTGACGCTCAGCCAGGCGTCCGCGCAGGGCATCAAGGCGTGGATCGCCGGCCACCCCACGCGCAAAGATGAATTGTTCAACGCCAATCCGAGCTATGTCTTTTTCAAGGAAGAGCGCCTGCCCGACCCGAAAGTGGGGCCGAAGGGCGCATTGGGCGTGCCGTTGACGCCGCAGCGCTCGGTGGCCATCGATTCGCGCTTCCTGCCGCTGGGTGCGCCCGTGTTCCTGTCCACCACGCAAGCCAATAGCGAGATTCCCATGCAGCGGCTGGTGATGGCGCAGGATACGGGCGGCGCCATTCGCGGCCCCATCCGGGTCGACTACTTCTTTGGTTTCGGTGCGGAAGCGGCCGAGAATGCGGGCCGCATGAAGCAGAGTGGCGCCGTGTGGGTGTTGTTGCCGAAGCAGGCGCCGGCGCGCTGAGATTCTCGCGGCGCCGGGCAGTTCGTGGTGTCGCTTAGCGCAGGACCATGACTGGTAAATGGGTATGCGCCAGCACTTTTTGCGTTTCGCTGCCCACGAACAGCTTGTTCAAGCCTTTGCGGCCATGCGAGGCCATCAGGATGATGTCGCAATGGTAGGTTTGCGCCGCATTGACGATTTCCTCGTGCGGGCTGGGCGAGACGACGACCACGCCTTCGAAGGGCACGCCGACGGCGCGCGCCGCTTCACCGATCTTGTCGACGGCGCGTTGCGATGCTTCCTGCATCTGCTGTTCATACAGGCTGGCGTCGAGCACGATGCCACCATCGGCCATCGGCGAGAACGGAAACGGTTGCACCACGCTGAGGGCGACCAGCTTGGCCTTGTTCAATTGAGCAAAGGCGAGGGCCGTCTCGGCCGCTTTGTCGGACAGCGGCGAGCCGTCGGTGGGAAATAAGATGGTGTTAAACATGACGTGCTCCTAGAGTGATGTAAGACAGCTTATGGATTTACCTCAATTAATTCCTTGATGTAAATCAAAACTCACAGGCTTTGGCATGAATAGTGTCGCCAAGGCAATCTTTCAGCAGTGTATGCCCGTTTATCGCTTCAGGTGCGCACGCTACGCAGCGGCGTGCCCCACACCATGGCGATCGTCAGTGCGATGCTGCCTGCCGCGATGCAGGCCAGCCCATTGCGCACGCCAAAGTGTTCCGCTACCCAGCCGGCGGCCAGCGCGCCCAGTGGCGCCGTCGCCACCGTCAGGAAACGCATGGTCGAGGTCATGCGGCCCAGCATGGGGTCGGGTGTGACTTTCTGGCGCAAGCCCAGGTAGGGAATAAAGAACAGCATCACGCCGCAATCAAAAAAGAACATCAGTACGGCATACGCCACAGCGCTGGCGGCTGCGTTGCCGAACAAGGCGGCGGGGATGGTGGGCGTCAGGGCAAAGCAGACGGAGGTGGACGCCAGTCCGATCAGAATGGTGCGGCCGGCGCCATAGCGGCGCGTCAATGGCTTGACGATGAAGGCGCTCAGCAGCACGCCGGCGCCCCCGAGCATCTGCGTCATGCCCAGCACGCCAGGACTCATGCCCAGGTCGCGCGTGGCAAACAGCACCGTCAAGGCCATGCTGGCGTAAAACAGGAAGTGCCAGATGCCGGCGCCCCAGGCCAGCGCACGCAGCAGCGGTTCGCGCCAGACAAACAGCAAGCCGTCGGCGATGTCGCGCAAGGCGTGTTTGTCGGACGGCGCGGGACGTGGATCGCGCACGCTCATGGCGCGCAAATTGATTACAGAAACCAGATAACCGCAAGCCGTGCACAGGATGGCGACGGGCGCCGACAGGACTTGCACCAGCACGCCGGCCAGGCCGGGACCGATCAGGCGCGAAGCCGATTCGGTGGCAGCAAATTTTGATTGCGCATCGATCAAGCCGTCGCGGCCCACCAGGAAGGTCAGGAAAACCTGTTCCGCGCCGCCACCGACGACGAAGCCCGTGCCGATGATGAATCCCACTATATATAACCAGGGCATCGACAGCACGCCGCACCAGTAGGCGACGGCGACGCTGGCCAGCGCCAGGCCCGACATGGTTTCGCTGAACAGCATGATCGGGTGCTTGCTGCGCCGGTCCAGCAGCACGCCGACGGGCAAGCCGAAGAGGGCAAACGGCAGCGCCTGCAGGGCGACGAGCACCCCCATTTGTTCTGGCGTCGCATGTAATAACAATACCGCGCACAGGGGAAGGGCCAGCGAGGTGATCTGGGCGCCGAAGCAATTGAGGCCGTTGCTGAACCACAAGCGGAGAAAATTGACGCTGGCGGCGCTGCCGTCGCCGCGCAGGTGGCGGGCGCAGTACTGGAAGAAGGAAGAGAGAATACGCTGCTCGATAAAGGTGATCGGGCTCACAATAATAGCAGCGCACCTGCCGCGCCGCCGCCGTTAGCCGCTACAATCGTCACACCGTTCATCCAGAGGAGACACTATGCAATACGAAGACTTGATCATCGATATCCAGGACAAAGTGGCGGTCATCCGCCTGAACCGCCCGAAGGCACTCAACGCCTTGAACGACAACATGATGAATGAGCTGGGCGACGCCCTGCTGAAATTCGACGCGGACGAGAATATCGGCTGCATCGTGCTCACGGGCAGCGAAAAAGCGTTTGCTGCTGGCGCCGATATCGCCGCCATGGCTGATTACACCTACCCGGACACCTTTACCCAGGGTTACATCAGCCGCAACTGGGAGCATATCTTGCGCGTGCGCAAACCGGTGGTGGGCGCCGTAGCTGGCTACGCACTTGGTGGTGGCTGTGAACTTGCCATGATGTGCGATTTCCTGATCGCCGCCGACAGCGCCAAATTCGGTCAACCGGAAATCAAGGTTGGCGTCACGCCGGGCGCAGGCGGCACGCAGCGTCTGCCGCGCGCCATTGGCAAGGCCAAGGCCATGGATCTGCTGCTGACGGCGCGCACCATCGACGCTGCCGAGGCGGAACGCATCGGCCTGGTGTCGCGCGTGGTGCCAGCCGATAAATTGCTGGAAGAAACCCTGGCCGCCGCCAAGACCATCGCCGCCATGCCGACCTCGGTTGCCATGATGATCAAGGATTGCGTCAACCGCGCCTTCGAAACCACGCTGACCGATGGCGTCGCCTACGAGCGGCGCTTGTTCCAGGCTGCCTTCGGCACGCCTGCTCAAAAAGAAGGCATGCACGCTTTCCTGGAAAAGCGCTTGCCAAACTTCGATGGTCTTTGATATGATTCGCCTCCCCGATGAGACGCACTAGTTTGCGGCACAAAAGGGACAGCCTTCAGGGGCTGGGTAGTAGAAAAGAAGGTTGACGGATTTGGCGAAATGCTTCATACTCTTCCTTCTTCGCAGCTGACAAACACAACGCTTTGTCAATAGCGCGAAAGCAGTACCGAATACCGTTCTTTAACAATTAACAGTCGATAAGTGTGGGCATTTGATGTAAGTGCAGCGTCAATCTTCAGATTGGCGTCTAACTTAAAATATCAAATGTTCACAAGAAATAATGAAATAGGATACTTCTTCGGAAGTAGCCTGTCAGTTTTTTGAGTGAGCGACCCGTCGCAAGACGGTGCCAATAAAATGGCAAAGTAACAGAGATTAAACTGAAGAGTTTGATCCTGGCTCAGATTGAACGCTGGCGGCATGCCTTACACATGCAAGTCGAACGGCAGCACGGAGCTTGCTCTGGTGGCGAGTGGCGAACGGGTGAGTAATATATCGGAACGTACCCTAGAGTGGGGGATAACGTAGCGAAAGTTACGCTAATACCGCATACGATCTAAGGATGAAAGTGGGGGATCGCAAGACCTCATGCTCGTGGAGCGGCCGATATCTGATTAGCTAGTTGGTAGGGTAAAAGCCTACCAAGGCATCGATCAGTAGCTGGTCTGAGAGGACGACCAGCCACACTGGAACTGAGACACGGTCCAGACTCCTACGGGAGGCAGCAGTGGGGAATTTTGGACAATGGGCGAAAGCCTGATCCAGCAATGCCGCGTGAGTGAAGAAGGCCTTCGGGTTGTAAAGCTCTTTTGTCAGGGAAGAAACGGTGAAAGCTAATATCTTTTGCTAATGACGGTACCTGAAGAATAAGCACCGGCTAACTACGTGCCAGCAGCCGCGGTAATACGTAGGGTGCAAGCGTTAATCGGAATTACTGGGCGTAAAGCGTGCGCAGGCGGTTTTGTAAGTCTGATGTGAAATCCCCGGGCTCAACCTGGGAATTGCATTGGAGACTGCAAGGCTAGAATCTGGCAGAGGGGGGTAGAATTCCACGTGTAGCAGTGAAATGCGTAGATATGTGGAGGAACACCGATGGCGAAGGCAGCCCCCTGGGTCAAGATTGACGCTCATGCACGAAAGCGTGGGGAGCAAACAGGATTAGATACCCTGGTAGTCCACGCCCTAAACGATGTCTACTAGTTGTCGGGTCTTAATTGACTTGGTAACGCAGCTAACGCGTGAAGTAGACCGCCTGGGGAGTACGGTCGCAAGATTAAAACTCAAAGGAATTGACGGGGACCCGCACAAGCGGTGGATGATGTGGATTAATTCGATGCAACGCGAAAAACCTTACCTACCCTTGACATGGCTGGAATCCTTGAGAGATCAGGGAGTGCTCGAAAGAGAACCAGTACACAGGTGCTGCATGGCTGTCGTCAGCTCGTGTCGTGAGATGTTGGGTTAAGTCCCGCAACGAGCGCAACCCTTGTCATTAGTTGCTACGAAAGGGCACTCTAATGAGACTGCCGGTGACAAACCGGAGGAAGGTGGGGATGACGTCAAGTCCTCATGGCCCTTATGGGTAGGGCTTCACACGTCATACAATGGTACATACAGAGCGCCGCCAACCCGCGAGGGGGAGCTAATCGCAGAAAGTGTATCGTAGTCCGGATTGTAGTCTGCAACTCGACTGCATGAAGTTGGAATCGCTAGTAATCGCGGATCAGCATGTCGCGGTGAATACGTTCCCGGGTCTTGTACACACCGCCCGTCACACCATGGGAGCGGGTTTTACCAGAAGTAGGTAGCTTAACCGCAAGGAGGGCGCTTACCACGGTAGGATTCGTGACTGGGGTGAAGTCGTAACAAGGTAGCCGTATCGGAAGGTGCGGCTGGATCACCTCCTTTCTAGAGTTTGCACGAGTCAGTAATGATTCACGCATCAAATGTTCACACTTATCGGCTGTTTAATTAAGAAGAAACAGTAGTCGTAGTAGTTCCGCGTTGGGGCTGTAGCTCAGCTGGTTAGAGCACCGTGTTGATAACGCGGGGGTCGTTGGTTCGAGTCCAACCAGCCCTACCAGCAAGACCCGAGTCGTAGAAATATCCTGGGGGATTAGCTCAGCTGGGAGAGCACCTGCTTTGCAAGCAGGGGGTCGTCGGTTCGATCCCGTCATCCTCCACCACGTTTTACTCGAAAGTGCAAATGTAAGCCAGTCAAACAGACCCGGTTTAGATTTGATCTTTTAGCGATCAAAGCTGTTTCGTTCTTTAACAATCTGGAAGAAGTAAAGATTATTTATTGATCAAGTCTATGCGTGCAGCAATGCATAAGGCGACTTGATGGGTAATGATTGTATGTATCAACAAACAAGCAACAACGTTGTACTTTCTTATCCCTGTAGCGCTCTTTCATCATGTAAATGATGAGAGGCTAACGTTATAGGGACAAGCGAATAAGTGCACATGGTGGATGCCTTGGCGATTACAGGCGATGAAGGACGTAGTAGCTTGCGATAAGCTGCGGGGAGTGAGCAAACACACTTTGATCCGCAGATTTCCGAATGGGGCAACCCACCCTTTTAGGGTATTGCATACTGAATACATAGGTATGCAAGGCGAACGCGGCGAACTGAAACATCTAAGTAGCTGCAGGAAAAGAAATCAACCGAGATTCCCAAAGTAGCGGCGAGCGAAATGGGAAGAGCCTGCATGTTTTAGCATGACGCATAACAGAATCCTCTGGAAATAGGAGCCATAGACGGTGATAGCCCGGTACGTGAAATGCGATGTGTGGAACTAAGCATGCGACAAGTAGGGCGGGACACGTGACATCCTGTCTGAATATGGGGGGACCATCCTCCAAGGCTAAATACTCGTAATCGACCGATAGTGAACCAGTACCGTGAGGGAAAGGCGAAAAGAACCCCGGAAGGGGAGTGAAATAGATCCTGAAACCGTGTGCATACAAACAGTAGGAGCGGACTTGTTCCGTGACTGCGTACCTTTTGTATAATGGGTCAGCGACTTACATTCAGTGGCAAGGTTAACCGCATAGGGAAGCCGTAGAGAAATCGAGTCCGAATAGGGCGATCAGTCGCTGGGTGTAGACCCGAAACCAAGTGATCTACTCATGGCCAGGATGAAGGTGCGGTAACACGCCCTGGAGGTCCGAACCCACTAATGTTGAAAAATTAGGGGATGAGCTGTGGGTAGGGGTGAAAGGCTAAACAAACTTGGAAATAGCTGGTTCTCTCCGAAAACTATTTAGGTAGTGCCTCAAGTATCACCATCGGGGGTAGAGCACTGTTATGGCTAGGGGGTCATTGCGACTTACCAAACCATTGCAAACTCCGAATACCGATGAGTGCGAGCTTGGGAGACAGACGTCGGGTGCTAACGTCCGGCGTCAAGAGGGAAACAACCCAGACCGCCAGCTAAGGTCCCAAAGATTGGCTAAGTGGAAAACGAAGTGGGAAGGCTAAAACAGTCAGGATGTTGGCTTAGAAGCAGCCATCATTTAAAGAAAGCGTAATAGCTCACTGATCGAGTCGTCCTGCGCGGAAGATGTAACGGGGCTAAGCCAGTCACCGAAGCTGCGGATATTGTTCTGTGATTTATCACAGATATATATGGTAGGAGAGCGTTCTGTAAGCCTGCGAAGGTGTCTTGTAAAGGATGCTGGAGGTATCAGAAGTGCGAATGCTGACATGAGTAGCGATAATGGGGGTGAAAAGCCTCCACGCCGTAAGCCCAAGGTTTCCTGTTCAACGTTCATCGGAGCAGGGTGAGTCGGCCCCTAAGGCGAGGCAGAGATGCGTAGCTGATGGGAAGCAGGTTAATATTCCTGCACCGTCGTATGATGCGATGGGGGGACGGATCGCGGAAGGTTGTCCAACTGTTGGAATAGTTGGTTTTTGGCTCATAGAAGGCACTTAGGCAAATCCGGGTGCGTAATTCAAGGGGTTGAGACGAGTGCACTTGTGCACGAAGCAATCGGAAGTGGTTCCAAGAAAAGCCTCTAAGCTTCAGTCATACGAGACCGTACCGCAAACCGACACAGGTGGGCGAGATGAGTATTCTAAGGCGCTTGAGAGAACTCGGGAGAAGGAACTCGGCAAATTGGTACCGTAACTTCGGGAAAAGGTACGCCCCGGTAGCTTGATTGGTTTACTCCATGAGGGTGAAAGGGTTGCAATAAACTGGTGGCTGCGACTGTTTAATAAAAACACAGCACTCTGCAAACACGAAAGTGGACGTATAGGGTGTGACGCCTGCCCGGTGCTGGAAGATTAAATGATGGGGTGCAAGCTCTTGATTGAAGTCCCAGTAAACGGCGGCCGTAACTATAACGGTCCTAAGGTAGCGAAATTCCTTGTCGGGTAAGTTCCGACCTGCACGAATGGCGTAACGATGGCCACACTGTCTCCTCCCGAGACTCAGCGAAGTTGAAATGTTTGTGATGATGCAATCTACCCGCGGCTAGACGGAAAGACCCCATGAACCTTTACTGTAGCTTTGCATTGGACTTTGAACCAATCTGTGTAGGATAGGTGGGAGGCTTTGAAGCGGGGACGCTAGTTCTCGTGGAGCCAACCTTGAAATACCACCCTGGTTTGTTTGAGGTTCTAACCTTGGTCCGTTATCCGGATCGGGGACAGTGCATGGTAGGCAGTTTGACTGGGGCGGTCTCCTCCTAAAGTGTAACGGAGGAGTTCGAAGGTACGCTAGATACGGTCGGACATCGTGTTGATAGTGCAATGGCATAAGCGTGCTTAACTGCGAGACTGACAAGTCGAGCAGGTACGAAAGTAGGACATAGTGATCCGGTGGTTCTGTATGGAAGGGCCATCGCTCAACGGATAAAAGGTACTCTGGGGATAACAGGCTGATTCCTCCCAAGAGTTCATATCGACGGGGGAGTTTGGCACCTCGATGTCGGCTCATCACATCCTGGGGCTGTAGCCGGTCCCAAGGGTATGGCTGTTCGCCATTTAAAGTGGTACGTGAGCTGGGTTTAAAACGTCGTGAGACAGTTTGGTCCCTATCTGCCGTGGGCGTTGGAAATTTGAAGGGGGCTGCTCCTAGTACGAGAGGACCGGAGTGGACGTATCTCTGGTGTACCGGTTGTCACGCCAGTGGCATTGCCGGGTAGCTAAATACGGAAGAGATAACCGCTGAAAGCATCTAAGCGGGAAACTTGCCTTGAGATGAGATTTCCCAGAGCCTTGAGCTCTTTGAAGGGTCGTTCGAGACCAGGACGTTGATAGGCTGGGTGTGGAAGTGCAGTAATGCATTAAGCTAACCAGTACTAATTGCCCGTACGGCTTGTCCCTATAACCTTAGCAGGTACAGAGGATAAGACGGTACAACGTTGTGCGTTTGTTGATACTACTATTCATTACCCCAATCTTTGCTTCTTCCAGATTCATGGCTTTGTCGCTCCATTGAGGACAAATGCCAGTACAAGTTATGCCTGATGACCATAGCAAGTTGGTCCCACCCCTTCCCATCCCGAACAGGACCGTGAAACAACTTTGCGCCGATGATAGTGCTGCAACCAGTGTGAAAGTAGGTTATCGTCAGGCTTGTTATTTGCAGTAGAGAAAAACCCGATCAGCAATGGTCGGGTTTTTTTTCGTCTTGCGGTTTTGTTTGGTGCTGGTGCTGGTGTCGGATGACGGCTTGCGGCCTAATTCGACCTACAATGGCGGTATGCGCATTCTGATCATTGAAGACAACCCTGATATTCTCGCCAATCTCTACGCCTATCTGGAACCGAAGGGTCATGTGCTCGATTCGGCCATGAATGGCTATGCCGGCCTGGCCTTGCTGGCCCAGCATGAATACGATGTGATCGTGCTCGATGTCATGCTGCCCGGCCTGACGGGACTGGAACTGTGCCAGAAACTGCGCAGTGAATTGCGCAATAGCACGCCGGTGCTGATGCTGACGGCGCGCGATACCCTGCAAGACAAGGTCGCCGGTTTTGATAGTGGCGCCGATGATTACCTGGTCAAGCCATTCTCGCTGCTGGAACTGGAAATCCGCCTGAAAGCCTTGCTGCGCCGCGCGCGCGGGCAAACGACGGCGGCCGCCGTGCTGGCTGTGGGTGAGCTGCGTTTCGACACGGAAAAATTCGAAGTCCGACGCGCGGGCCAGACCCTGACCTTGACCAGGACCGGTTACATCATCCTGAAATGCCTGATGAACGAAGCGCCCAAGCTGGTGCCGCGCGAGCTGCTCGAACATGAGGTCTGGGGCGATGACCGGCCCGACAGCGATGCCCTGCGCACGCACATCCATGCGCTGCGGCAAGTGCTCGACAAACCGTATGCCTTTCCCATGCTGCGCACCATTCCCGGCATCGGCTATAAATTATTGAGTAGCGATGCGTCCGTTTAAATCGCTGAAGCGGCGCATCATCGTCGCCTACCTGCTGTTTGCTCTCGTGGCGAGCATCTTTTTTGCCATTATCGCCGCCGTTGCCGTCGAGGGTATCGAAGTGCGCCTGGTCGACGAGCGCCTGAAAGAAGTGGCGGCCTGGGCCTCACCCAGGCATGCGGCCGGCTTGTCTGTCGGAATGCCAACTGGCTTGAGCTTTCATCATGCTGAAGATACGCCGTTGCCCTTGCGTGGCCTGGCGCCCGGCATGCACGAGAAAACCGTCGACGGTGTCGATTTGCACGTGCTGGTCGGCAGCGATGTGCATGGGGAATTCGTCGTCATCGATCATGCCACCGAGTATGAAAAGATCGAGCTGGTGGTGTACAGCATGTTTGCCCTTGCTTTTATCGGTTTCCTGATTTGTGCTTCGCTGCTGGGCGCCTTTATCGCCAATCGCTTGATTACGCCAATCATGTCGCTGACGCAGGCCGTCAAGGCCGGACAGGCGGCGTTGCCACTGCAGGACAGTGCCGATGAATTGGGGATATTGGCACGCGCTTTTGCCGAACGTACGGCGGAGTTGACCGAAGTTCTTGACCGTGAACGCTTTTTTACGGGCGATGTCAGTCATGAATTGCGCACGCCGCTGACCGTGATCACGGGGGCGGCGGAAATCCTGATGGAACACGGCGGCGATGACCCGCTGGTGCGCTCCGCCTCCGAACGGATCTACCGGGCTGCGCACGAAGCGAGCGACTCCGTGACGGTGCTGCTGCGCCTGGCGCGCGCGCCGGAATTGCTGGAGTGCACGTCACTCTCCGTGGCGGAACTGGCTCGCCAGGAATGCCTGCGCTGTCAATCATATACGGCAGGCAAACCGCTTACCCTGGTGTTTGCGGATGGCGAGGATTTTCTGGTCAACGCCCCGCGTGAATTGCTGGCCGCCGCCATTGGCAATCTGGTGCGCAATGCCTGCCAGTACACCTTGCAGGGAGAAGTGATCGTGCGCCTGGCCGGACGCGCGCTGATCGTCGAGGATACGGGGCCGGGCTTACCCGAAGCGGCCCGCGCGCGCCTTCTGCATCAACCCGTACCGGCCAATCTGAGTGGTTCATCCGGCACAGGTCTGGGGCTGGGCCTGGTTCAACGCATCTGCCTGTATCTGGGCGCGGACCTGGCGTTCAATGTCCGCCCCGCTGGCGGCACCATGCTGCGGATTGATTTCATTTAAGCCGGCTTTTTGCGAGCACTTAACGAAAACTTAACGCCCTGTTGACGCGCAATTCATGCCGTTACTTGTAAGGTGATTATGGAAGCGCGTCTTGCCCCGTCCGTGTTGTGCGCGGCGCGCAGCGTCATGTTCTCTTCATATTGACACTGTACGATGACTTCCATGGCTGCAATCCTGTGCCGCCAGTCCCTTTCATCTCATTAAGTAATGTGTGCACCCATGCTGGCCAAGCTTAAACTCATCAAAACTCCCAAAGGCATTGATAGCATCCTGATGCTGTCAGCCATGCTGATCGTCTGGATCGGCAATTACAGCAACCTCGACCTCATGATCGCCGACAGTATGTTTGATGGGCAGCGTGGGCAATTTGCCGGCGCTGACAGCGCGTTGGTGGGCAGTTTTCAGTTTGGCATGACCTTGCTTGGCGCCGCCGTGATCGGCCTGGCCATCTGGGATACCTTGCGTCCGCTGGCCTGGCTTGCATCACGCCGCAGTGCCTTGCGCGTCGTGGCCCTGTCGGCCATCTTGGTGCCGCCAAGTATCTATTTGCTCTCCACCTTCAGCGATGTGCCTTGCCCCACGGATTTGCTGCGCTATGGCGGACTGGAACCTTACGCGCGCCTGCTGGAAACATTACCCGCCAGTGCGTCTGCCATGGCTTGCCTGCCGGCGACCCAGGCAAACATTGCCTGGTGGACGCTGGCTTTACCATTGTTCTGCCTGCCAGCACGGCCACGCATGGCGCTTCTGCTGGCAGGGATCATGCTGTTGTGCGGTTTGGCGGCAGGCTGGCAGCAGCAGTTGCAAGGTACGCAATTTTTTACGCACACCTTGTGGTCTGCCTGGATCGCTGCTTTTCTGATATATCTGCTGCATCATTTGTTCCGGGCCGAGGACGCGTTGGCCTGAAACACAAAAGTACGTCACAATCTGCCTGTCTAGTTGTCGTTTCATACAAAAACAGGAGCACCATGAACGAGCAGATTGCGAGAGAAGTGGTATTGGTCCGTGCTATCGAGACGGCCGACCAGAAAAAAGAAGTCCTCAGTGAGGATGACCGCATGTATGCCAGCCGCAGCGCGCGTGAGCTTGCGCAGTGGCAAGCTTCGGGCAAGCAGGCCGAAGTGACAGGTGACGATTTCCTGCAGCAGCGCTCCGAGCTGATCCTCAAGCGCATCACCGAGCGCACCCCCGCCTTCGCTGCGTTTGCGAAGCGTCGCAACGGCATGAAAACCCTGGCGCTGACCTTGCCATTGCTGGCCCTGCTGCTGGGTGCTGGCCTCGACCGTATCACCGATCCGCACCGCGTCGACCTGCTGTCGGCGCCCTTGCTGCTAATCATCGCCTGGAATGTGCTGGTTTACCTGGGCTTGCTGATCTGGCTATGCATCCCCTCGCACTCCCTGGGCTGGCCAAAAGCGGGACTGGTGCGCCACCTGAGCGTGGGCCGCCTGGCCTTGCCGCGCAAACTGCCGCACGCTCTGTCCTCGGGCTTGCTCAGTTTCATGGGGGAATGGGCGCACCTGAGCGCCAAGCTGACGGCCGCGCGCCTGAGCCGTACCATCCATTTGAGCGCCGCCATGTTTGCCATCGGCGCCGTCGCCTCGCTGTATGCGCGCGGCTTCCTGTCGCAATACGCGGCCGGGTGGGAAAGCACCTTTCTGAATGCCAGTCAGGTGCACAGCCTGCTTTCGACCCTGTTTGCGCCGGCGATTGCTCTGTTTCATTTGCAAGGCTTTTCGCTGGCGGAGATCGAAGCGCTGCGTTTCCCGCAAACGACGACCGTCGAAGGCGGCGCGCGCTGGGTGCATTTGTATGCGGCAACGATTTTCCTGCTGGTCGTTGTCCCCCGCCTGATCCTGGCCTTGGTCAACAATTGGCGCTCCGCGCGCCTGGCCAAGGACTTTCCACTGGATCTCGATCAACCGTATTTCCGCAAGCTCAATGAAAGCATCGGCGTGGCCACGGGCGGCATGCTGCGCGTCTTGCCGTACAGCTTTACTGTCGATGAGGCGCGCCACAAGGGATTGGGCCAGCTGTCCATCATGCTGTTTGGCGAGCAGGGGCGCATGATGTTGCGTCCATCGACGTCGTATGGCGAAGAGCCGCAGGAGGTCTTGCGCGGTACCGACTTGAATGATCCGCAAGTCAATATCACGGCCGTGCTGTTCAACCTGACGGCGACGCCGGAAAAGGAAAATCACGGCGCCTTCCTCGATTACTTGGTGCAATCGTCGGCGCGCGGCATCGCCGTCCTGATCGACGAGTCCAGCTATTTGGAGCGTGCTGGCGAGCAGACGGATAATGCCGCCCGCCTGGCGGAAAGAGTCGCCTTGTGGCAACAGTTCTGCCTGTTCCATCAAGCCCCGGCCACCCTGGTCAATTTGCTCAATCCCGCCTTGCACCCGCTCGACGCCGGTGTCGGGCTGAAAGTATCGGCAGCAGCATGAGTGTGAATGTGAATAAAGATATTCAGGATGATGCGGTGCAGATTCAGTTTGCACTGATTTCGCATACGAATAATGGCAAGACCACCCTGGCGCGCACCCTGGTGGGCGTGGATATCGGCGAAGTGCGCGACGCCGCCCACGTGACCGTGTTTGCCGAATCGCACACCTTGCTGGCGACGCCGCAGGGCGATGCCTTGCAATTGTGGGACACGCCTGGCTTTGGCGACTCCGTGCGCTTACTCAAGCGGCTGGGGCAGGCGGGCAATCCCATCGGCTGGTTCCTGCGCGAAGTGCTGGACCGTTATCGCGACCGCCCGTTCTGGCTCAGCCAGCAAGCGCTGCGCACGGCCAAGGATGCGGCCGACGTGGTGCTGTACCTGGTCAATTCCTCGGAGCATCCCAGGGATGCGGGTTATTTGCCGGCGGAAATGAAAATCCTCGAATGGTTGGGCAAGCCCGTGGTGGTCTTGCTCAATCAGATGGGGCCGCCGCGTCCGGGCAATGAGGAACACGGCGAGCAGGCGCGCTGGCGCGAGCATTTACAGCAATATCCGATCGTGCGCGACGTCCTGGCGCTCGATGCCTTTGCTCGCTGCTGGGTACATGAACGCGTGTTTTACGAAGCCGTGGGCAAGTTGTTGCCACAGTCGCAGCAAGCTGGCTATGCGCGCTTGTTTGCTACCTGGCAAACGCAGAATACGGCACGTTTCCAGCAGGCCATGCATTTGCTGGCCACGCAGCTGGCCGTGGCTGGGCAGGATCGCGAAGCCATCGAGCCCGCCTCCAAGGGCTTGCTGAAATCAGCCTTGCAAGTCGTGGGTATCGGCAAGAATGCTGAACAGCAAAGGCAAGAAAAGGCGATGGCCAATCTGGTGGCGCGGCTCAATACGCATAGCGGCGAAACGACGCGTGAATTGTTGATCTTGCACAAACTCGACCCTACCGATGCGCATAAGATCAATACTCGGGTGCGCGATAATTTTGCCGTGCGCGCGCCGATCGACAAGGCGCAAGCGGGGCTGTTGGGCGCCATGATTTCCGGTGCGGCGACGGGCTTGTCGGCTGACCTGATTTCCGGCGGCCTGACCTTGGGCACAGGCGCCTTGCTCGGCGGCGTGGTCGGTGCACTGACGTTTGCGGGCGCAGCCTGGGGTTTTAATTCCGGCACGGACCGCAACGAGCCCACCATGCAATTTACGGATGCCTTCCTGCGTACCCTGGTGGTGGCGGGCGTGCTGCGTTACCTGGCGGTGGCGCATTTTGGCCGTGGCCGCGGCAACTTCGTGGAAAGCGAGGCGCCAGCCTTCTGGCAAGACGAGGTCGAGCAAGCGGTGGCGCGCCATGAAGGCGCATTGGCCGAGTTGTGGAAAGAGGTGCGCCGCGAGAAATCAACTGAAGTGGCGGCCGAGCGTGTGCAGCCCATTATCACGGCGATTACTGCCGATGTGCTGGCGCGTCTGTACCCGGATGTGGCGCAGCAGATGTAAATACGGGCTTCCATCGCCTATTTCCAACAGGGCTTCCCATGAGCACACATAAAATCGCCGTCATCGCCGGCGATGGCATAGGCAATGAAGTCATGCCGGAAGGGCTGCGTGTTGTCGAGGCCGCCGCGCGCCGCTTCAATATCGACTTGCAGTTCACGACCATGGCATGGGCGAATTGCGACTATTACCTCGAGCATGGCCAGATGATGCCCTCGGACTGGTTTGGCCAGCTCAAGGACTTCGACGCGATCTATTTTGGTGCCGTGGGCTGGCCGGACAAAGTGCCTGACCATATTTCCTTATGGGGGTCCCTATTGAAATTCCGGCGCGAGTTCGACGAATACGTCAACTTGCGGCCCGTGCGGCTGATGCCGGGCGTGCCATGCCCGCTAGCGAACAAGAAGCCTGGTGATATCGATTTCTATGTAGTGCGGGAAAATACCGAGGGTGAATATTCGTCCGTGGGCGGGCGCATGTTCGAGGGGACAGAGCGCGAAACGGTGCTGCAGGAATCCGTGTTTACGCGCAAGGGCGTTGACCGTATCCTGAAGTATGCGTTTGAGCTGGCGCAAAGTCGGCCTAAAAAACACCTGACATCGGCGACCAAGTCGAATGGCATCGCGATCAGCATGCCATTCTGGGATGAACGGGTGGAAGCGATGGGTCCTGGCTTTCCCGATGTGCACTGGGATAAATACCATATCGATATCCTGGCAGCCCGTTTCGTGCTCAGCCCGGAGCGTTTCGATGTGGTGGTGGCGTCGAATCTATTTGGCGACATCCTGTCTGACCTGGGCCCCGCGTGCACGGGAACGATCGCCATCGCGCCGTCGGCCAATATCAATCCGGAGCGCACTTTCCCGTCAGTCTTTGAACCGGTGCACGGTTCCGCCCCCGATATCTATGGCCAGAATATCGCCAACCCGATCGGTATGATCTGGTCGGGCGCCATGATGCTCGATTTCCTCGGCAATGGCGACGCCCGGTACACGGCCGCACATGACGCGATTGTGCGCGCCATCGAGCAGGTGCTCGAGCATGGTCCGCGTACGCCGGATATGGGTGGGGGCGCCAGTACGACCGAGGTGGGCATGGCGGTTGCCGAATTGCTGAAATAAAGCTTGCCGCCTGTGGATGGCTTTGCTATAGTTCGCCTCCCCAATGAGACGCAGTCAAATGCGGCACTTGAGGATCACCGGAAACGGCGATGAGCAGGAAAAGAAGGAGTTGACGGATGTAGTGAAATGCTTCATACTCTTCCTTCTTCGCAGCTGACAAACACAACGCTTTGTCAGTAGCGCGAAAGCAGTACAGAATACCGTTCTTTAACAATTAACAGTCGATAAGTGTGGGCATTTGATGTAAGTGCAGCGTCAATCTTCGGATTGGCGTCTAACTTAAAATATCAAATGTTCACAAGAAATAATGAAATAGGATACTTCTTCGGAAGTAGCCTGTCAGTTTTTTGAGTGAGCAAATCTTTTGCAATGCAAAAGATTTGGATGGTAGTGATACTGTCCGACCTGTCAGAAATGACATTAAACAGAGATTAAACTGAAGAGTTTGATCCTGGCTCAGATTGAACGCTGGCGGCATGCCTTACACATGCAAGTCGAACGGCAGCACGGAGCTTGCTCTGGTGGCGAGTGGCGAACGGGTGAGTAATATATCGGAACGTACCCTAGAGTGGGGGATAACGTAGCGAAAGTTACGCTAATACCGCATACGATCTAAGGATGAAAGTGGGGGATCGCAAGACCTCATGCTCGTGGAGCGGCCGATATCTGATTAGCTAGTTGGTAGGGTAAAAGCCTACCAAGGCATCGATCAGTAGCTGGTCTGAGAGGACGACCAGCCACACTGGAACTGAGACACGGTCCAGACTCCTACGGGAGGCAGCAGTGGGGAATTTTGGACAATGGGCGAAAGCCTGATCCAGCAATGCCGCGTGAGTGAAGAAGGCCTTCGGGTTGTAAAGCTCTTTTGTCAGGGAAGAAACGGTGAGAGCTAATATCTTTTGCTAATGACGGTACCTGAAGAATAAGCACCGGCTAACTACGTGCCAGCAGCCGCGGTAATACGTAGGGTGCAAGCGTTAATCGGAATTACTGGGCGTAAAGCGTGCGCAGGCGGTTTTGTAAGTCTGATGTGAAATCCCCGGGCTCAACCTGGGAATTGCATTGGAGACTGCAAGGCTAGAATCTGGCAGAGGGGGGTAGAATTCCACGTGTAGCAGTGAAATGCGTAGATATGTGGAGGAACACCGATGGCGAAGGCAGCCCCCTGGGTCAAGATTGACGCTCATGCACGAAAGCGTGGGGAGCAAACAGGATTAGATACCCTGGTAGTCCACGCCCTAAACGATGTCTACTAGTTGTCGGGTCTTAATTGACTTGGTAACGCAGCTAACGCGTGAAGTAGACCGCCTGGGGAGTACGGTCGCAAGATTAAAACTCAAAGGAATTGACGGGGACCCGCACAAGCGGTGGATGATGTGGATTAATTCGATGCAACGCGAAAAACCTTACCTACCCTTGACATGGCTGGAATCCTTGAGAGATCAGGGAGTGCTCGAAAGAGAACCAGTACACAGGTGCTGCATGGCTGTCGTCAGCTCGTGTCGTGAGATGTTGGGTTAAGTCCCGCAACGAGCGCAACCCTTGTCATTAGTTGCTACGAAAGGGCACTCTAATGAGACTGCCGGTGACAAACCGGAGGAAGGTGGGGATGACGTCAAGTCCTCATGGCCCTTATGGGTAGGGCTTCACACGTCATACAATGGTACATACAGAGCGCCGCCAACCCGCGAGGGGGAGCTAATCGCAGAAAGTGTATCGTAGTCCGGATTGTAGTCTGCAACTCGACTGCATGAAGTTGGAATCGCTAGTAATCGCGGATCAGCATGTCGCGGTGAATACGTTCCCGGGTCTTGTACACACCGCCCGTCACACCATGGGAGCGGGTTTTACCAGAAGTAGGTAGCTTAACCGCAAGGAGGGCGCTTACCACGGTAGGATTCGTGACTGGGGTGAAGTCGTAACAAGGTAGCCGTATCGGAAGGTGCGGCTGGATCACCTCCTTTCTAGAGTTTGCACGAATCAGTAATGATTCACGCATCAAATGTTCACACTTATCGGCTGTTAATATAAAGAACAGCATTTGGGGCTGTAGCTCAGCTGGTTAGAGCACCGTGTTGATAACGCGGGGGTCGTTGGTTCGAGTCCAACCAGCCCTACCAGTTTCTGTAGTCTGGAAATACCCTAGGGGGATTAGCTCAGCTGGGAGAGCACCTGCTTTGCAAGCAGGGGGTCGTCGGTTCGATCCCGTCATCCTCCACCAAAAGTTCAAACGTAAATTAGTGCTGATAAGTGCACTGGGATTTAGGTTTGGTCTTTTCGAGATCAAGTGCTGTATGTTCTTTAACAATCTGGAAGAAGTAAAGATTATTTATTGATCGGTTTGCCGTAAAAAGCAAATCGATGGGTAATGATTGTATGTATCAACAAACAAGCAACAACGTTGTACTTTCTTATCCCTGTAGCGCTCTTTCATCATGCAAATGATGAGAGGCTAACGTTATAGGGACAAGCGAATAAGTGCACATGGTGGATGCCTTGGCGATTACAGGCGATGAAGGACGTAGTAGCTTGCGATAAGCTGCGGGGAGTGAGCAAACACACTTTGATCCGCAGATTTCCGAATGGGGCAACCCACCCTTTTAGGGTATTGCATACTGAATACATAGGTATGCAAGGCGAACGCGGCGAACTGAAACATCTAAGTAGCTGCAGGAAAAGAAATCAACCGAGATTCCCAAAGTAGCGGCGAGCGAAATGGGAAGAGCCTGTACGTGATAGTCGGACCGATAACAGAATCCCCTGGAAATGGGAGCCATAGTGGGTGATAGCCCCGTATGTGAAATTGGACCGGTGATACTAAGCGTACGACAAGTAGGGCGGGACACGTGACATCCTGTCTGAATATGGGGGGACCATCCTCCAAGGCTAAATACTCGTAATCGACCGATAGTGAACCAGTACCGTGAGGGAAAGGCGAAAAGAACCCCGGAAGGGGAGTGAAATAGATCCTGAAACCGTGTGCATACAAACAGTAGGAGCGGACTTGTTCCGTGACTGCGTACCTTTTGTATAATGGGTCAGCGACTTACATTCAGTGGCAAGGTTAACCATATAGGGAAGCCGTAGAGAAATCGAGTCCGAATAGGGCGATCAGTCGCTGGGTGTAGACCCGAAACCAAGTGATCTACTCATGGCCAGGATGAAGGTGCGGTAACACGCCCTGGAGGTCCGAACCCACTAATGTTGAAAAATTAGGGGATGAGCTGTGGGTAGGGGTGAAAGGCTAAACAAACTTGGAAATAGCTGGTTCTCTCCGAAAACTATTTAGGTAGTGCCTCAAGTATCACCATCGGGGGTAGAGCACTGTTATGGCTAGGGGTCATTGCGACTTACCAAACCATTGCAAACTCCGAATACCGATGAGTGCGAGCTTGGGAGACAGACGTCGGGTGCTAACGTCCGGCGTCAAGAGGGAAACAACCCAGACCGCCAGCTAAGGTCCCAAAGATTGGCTAAGTGGAAAACGAAGTGGGAAGGCTAAAACAGTCAGGATGTTGGCTTAGAAGCAGCCATCATTTAAAGAAAGCGTAATAGCTCACTGATCGAGTCGTCCTGCGCGGAAGATGTAACGGGGCTAAGCCAGTCACCGAAGCTGCGGATATCCTTTATTGGATATGGTAGGAGAGCGTTCTGTAAGCCTGCGAAGGTGTCTTGTAAAGGATGCTGGAGGTATCAGAAGTGCGAATGCTGACATGAGTAGCGATAATGGGGGTGAAAAGCCTCCACGCCGTAAGCCCAAGGTTTCCTGTTCAACGTTCATCGGAGCAGGGTGAGTCGGCCCCTAAGGCGAGGCAGAGATGCGTAGCTGATGGGAAGCAGGTTAATATTCCTGCACCGTCGTATGATGCGATGGGGGACGGATCGCGGAAGGTTGTCCAACTGTTGGAATAGTTGGTTTTTGGCTCATAGAAGGTACTTAGGCAAATCCGGGTACGGAATTCAAGGGGTTGAGACGAGTGCACTTGTGCATGAAGCAATCGGAAGTGGTTCCAAGAAAAGCCTCTAAGCTTCAGTCATACGAGACCGTACCGCAAACCGACACAGGTGGGCGAGATGAGTATTCTAAGGCGCTTGAGAGAACTCGGGAGAAGGAACTCGGCAAATTGGTACCGTAACTTCGGGAAAAGGTACGCCCCGGTAGCTTGAATGGTTTACTCCATGAGGGTGAAAGGGTTGCAATAAACTGGTGGCTGCGACTGTTTAATAAAAACACAGCACTCTGCAAACACGAAAGTGGACGTATAGGGTGTGACGCCTGCCCGGTGCTGGAAGATTAAATGATGGGGTGCAAGCTCTTGATTGAAGTCCCAGTAAACGGCGGCCGTAACTATAACGGTCCTAAGGTAGCGAAATTCCTTGTCGGGTAAGTTCCGACCTGCACGAATGGCGTAACGATGGCCACACTGTCTCCTCCCGAGACTCAGCGAAGTTGAAATGTTTGTGATGATGCAATCTACCCGCGGCTAGACGGAAAGACCCCATGAACCTTTACTGTAGCTTTGCATTGGACTTTGAACCAATCTGTGTAGGATAGGTGGGAGGCTTTGAAGCGGGGACGCTAGTTCTCGTGGAGCCAACCTTGAAATACCACCCTGGTTTGTTTGAGGTTCTAACCTTGGTCCGTTATCCGGATCGGGGACAGTGCATGGTAGGCAGTTTGACTGGGGCGGTCTCCTCCTAAAGTGTAACGGAGGAGTTCGAAGGTACGCTAGATACGGTCGGACATCGTGTTGATAGTGCAATGGCATAAGCGTGCTTAACTGCGAGACTGACAAGTCGAGCAGGTACGAAAGTAGGACATAGTGATCCGGTGGTTCTGTATGGAAGGGCCATCGCTCAACGGATAAAAGGTACTCTGGGGATAACAGGCTGATTCCTCCCAAGAGTTCATATCGACGGGGGAGTTTGGCACCTCGATGTCGGCTCATCACATCCTGGGGCTGTAGCCGGTCCCAAGGGTATGGCTGTTCGCCATTTAAAGTGGTACGTGAGCTGGGTTTAAAACGTCGTGAGACAGTTTGGTCCCTATCTGCCGTGGGCGTTGGAAATTTGAAGGGGGCTGCTCCTAGTACGAGAGGACCGGAGTGGACGTATCTCTGGTGTACCGGTTGTCACGCCAGTGGCATTGCCGGGTAGCTAAATACGGAAGAGATAACCGCTGAAAGCATCTAAGCGGGAAACTTGCCTTGAGATGAGATTTCCCAGAGCCTTGAGCTCTTTGAAGGGTCGTTCGAGACCAGGACGTTGATAGGCTGGGTGTGGAAGTGCAGTAATGCATTAAGCTAACCAGTACTAATTGCCCGTACGGCTTGTCCCTATAACCTTAGCAGGTACAGAGGATAAGACGGTACAACGTTGCGTGTTTGTTGATACTACAATTCATTACCCTAATCTTTGCTTCTTCCAGATTCAGGCTTTGTCGCTCCATTGAGGACAAATGCCAGTACAAGTTATGCCTGATGACCATAGCAAGTTGGTCCCACCCCTTCCCATCCCGAACAGGACCGTGAAACAACTTTGCGCCGATGATAGTGCTGCAACCAGTGTGAAAGTAGGTTATCGTCAGGCTTGTTATTTGGTGAAACACCCCCCGGCTGTTTCACCTAGAGAAAAACCCGTCAAGCAATTGGCGGGTTTTTTTTCGTCTGGCGCGTTTATCGCTGTAAAAGCGCCATTTTTAGCCCCATCTTCAGACAAATTCGTATATAATTCGCCTCCTCAGATCAGATGGTTTGCTGCCCCGTTGGGAGCAGGCTGTTGAAAAAGTTATGCCTGATGACCATAGCAAGTTGGTCCCACCCCTTCCCATCCCGAACAGGACCGTGAAACAACTTTGCGCCGATGATAGTGCTGCAACCAGTGTGAAAGTAGGTTATCGTCAGGCTTGTTATATAAAAAAACCCCGCTAGGTGCGGGGTTTTTTTTCGTCTGCAACGTTCATGGGATCAGATGCCCCAGGTAATGCTTTCACCTTCCGCCTTGGCCGAGCGCAGCATCTCCATCAAGGGATAGGCGCGCTGCGAAAAATGTACCTTTTGCGCGCGCGCATGGGTGCCCGTTTCGCCATCTTCCAGCGTTTCCGGCGTATGGGTATCGTGCTCGATGTCATTTTCCGGATGCAATTTGCTTTCCGCGACTTCTTTTTCCAGCAGGGCCAGGGCATCCCCTGCTTCCGTTGGCGTGATGACGCCGCGCGTGGGGTTCTTGTGCAGGATGTCGAGGATACGCTGGGCATGTTCCTGATACATCAGTACTTCAGGGGAGGATTTGGATTTGAATGAGATCAACATAAGCGCTTTCTGAAACTTGTTGTTAGTGTCGAAACAATATCACGACTTGAAATATCGCACAGGCTGTCCGATTGCGCGGACTGCACATTTGCGGGCCGGATATCGCCATCTGTTGGACAACGCACGTATTTACAAGGGCGGCTGTTCCAGGAAACTGCCTGTTTAAGCGATCGTTAAGTCTCAATCCAGTTTCACCGAGTCCATGAAGGTGTCGATGGTGTCACGCGACAGCTTGCGCTCTTCACCGAGAATGATGATCTGGAAGATGTGCTTGTCCTGTGCCACAAAACGGCCGACCAGCACCACAGGCTTGCCTTGCTGCGTGCCGCTGGCCTCGATGCTGAGTGAACTGCGCTGATGTATTCCGGCAGCAGTGCTGCTGGCTGCCGATGCGGATTTTTCGCTGCGCACAGTGCCGTTGATATTTTTCAACAGGGCGGTTTGCATGGCGGGCAGGGCCGCTTGCGCCTGTTCCGTACTGTCGAGCACGGCGCTGCCGATGGCGAAGGTATTGCCATCAACCTCGCTGGCCGTCATGGTCAGGCTGACTTTCTTGCCATCGAGATCGATCTCGCGCGTCAGCACGGCCGGCTTGCCTGGAAACAGGGCCGTGAACTGGGCGTCGGGGCTGCGATAGTCGCGCCAGTCGAATTTCGGACTGCAGGCAGACAGGATGCTGGCGGCCGCGAGCGTAGCCAGCAAGAGAGCAAGTGATGGTTTTTTCATCAGCAGATGGTAGCAGTGCCGCCAGTCACGCGCAATCGCGCACGTGTGGCGTTCATTGCACTCCTTACATTTCACGCAGTACGCGCCGGTATTGAATCGCTTCGGCGACATGCGGCTGCGTGATTGCGGGGCTGCCTGCCAGGTCGGCGATGCTGCGCGCCACGCGCAGTACCCGGTGGTAGGTGCGCGCCGACCAGTGCAGGCGTGCCATGGCGTCATGCAGCAACTGCTCACCATGTGGCTCCAGGCGACAATGCTGTTCGATTTCCATGCTGCTCAGGCGCTGGTTCGCTTTCCCCTGGCGTGCCAGTTGCAGGGCAAAGGCTGCCGCTACCCGCGTGGCGATGGCTTGCGTGCTTTCGCCGGCGCCTGCGTGCCGCCCCAGCGCCGCCGGTGGCATGGCGGCAACTTCGATTTGCAGGTCGATACGGTCGAGCAGCGGGCCGGACAGGCGACTGTGATAGCGCAGCACGGCGTCGGGCGTACAGCGGCAACGGCCGGAAGCGTGGCCCAGATAGCCGCACGGGCAGGGATTCATGGCGGCGATCAACTGAAAGCGGGCAGGAAACTCGGCCTGGCGGGCCGCACGCGAAATGCTGATGACGCCCGATTCCATGGGTTGGCGCAAGACATCGAGGACCCGGCGCTGGAATTCGGCGATTTCATCGAGAAACAACACACCGCAGTGCGCCAGCGAGATTTCTCCTGGGCGCGGCACGTTGCCGCCGCCCACCAGGGCCACGCCGGACGCCGTCTGGTGCGGGGCACGATATGGGCGGCGTTTCCAGTGTTCCACCTTGAAGTGGCCGCCCAGCGAATGCACGGCGGCCGATTCCAGCGCCTCTGCATCGCTCATGGGCGGCAGCACGCCGGGAAACCGGCTGGCCAGCATGGTCTTGCCCGCGCCAGGCGGCCCCACCATCAGCACGTTGTGGCCACCTGCGGCGGCCACCTCCAGTGCGCGTCGCGCCTGCTGCTGCCCCTGCACATCGGCAAAGTCGGGATACGCAAAAGCGTGCGCTGCCAGCACAGGCTGATGGCGTTGCAGGGCCGTCTGGCTGGCGGGCGCGGCAAAATGCGCGCAGACCTCGAGCAGGCTGTGGGCGGGATAGATGCAGGCATCGCTGACCAGCGCCGCCTCGTCCGCGTTCGCCTGCGGCAGGATGAAGGCGCGTGGTGTGCCCGATTGGCTGCGCTGCATGGCAAAGGTCATGGCCAGTGCGCCGCGGATGGGACGTAGCTGCCCCGACAGTGACAGTTCGCCCGCGAATTCGTAGTGGTGTAATTGCTCATCTGGCAACTGGCCGGAGGCGGCCAGGATGCCCAGCGCAATGGGCAAGTCGAAGCGGCCCGATTCCTTGGGCAAGTCCGCCGGCGCCAGATTGGCCGTGATGCGCCGCGCCGGCATCTCAAAGCCGCAGTTTTGCAGCGCGGCGCGGACGCGGTCGCGCGATTCCTTCACTTCCGTATCCGGCAGGCCAACTATCGTAAACGAGGGCAAGCCATTGGCAAGGTGGACTTCGACACTTACCTCGGGTGCCTCCATGCCGGCCAGGGCGCGGCTTTTCAGGACGGCCAGACTCATCAGACTCCCCTGTGGCGCGAGCGCGGTCAGGATCAGTCTAGCGCTTGAAGCGCCGTCAGGCTTGAGATATGCCAGCAAGGCCGTGTATAACGCGACCTTGCTGGCGGTACTTTATGCCTTTGGGTCGTTCAGGCGCGTTTCCAGTTCGATCAGACGCAATTCCAAAGCATCGAGCTTGGCGCGGGTCTTGGCCAGCACTTGCGCCTGGATATCGAATTCCTCGCGCGTGACGAGATCGAGACGGGCGAAGCCCTGGGTCATCATCGATTTCACGTTTTTCTCGATATCCTTGGCTGGCGAGTTTTCGATGGCTTGATGGATCTTGCCTTGCAAGTCGTTAAAGAAGGTATTCATGTCCATGGTCAGTCCTTTTATGGTGCGGCCTGTGCATCGCACCATTGCGGTGCACAGCGGCGTTAATCTGGTGCGAAACTGGGCGGTCCATTGTGCTTCAGCAGCCCGTATCCGCAGTCCTGGCGGCTTGCCGGGTATGTATGGACGAAAATGCACCTATCAAGGTGGCAAGAGAGCTGGCACGTATTCTGCTAAAGAAGTGATGAACGCTTTGTGATCTCCAGCCAAGATTTTAAACCTCAACCGCTTTAAAAGTTCAATAAAAGGAAATCGCCATGAAGAATCTCTCCAAGAACATGACTTTAGTAGCAGCGTTGACGCTGGCCATGACCGCCGTGTGCGGCAGCGCCATGGCCCAGGATGCAGTGGCAGCACCTGCTGTGGCCGAAGCCGTACCTGATAACGTGGTGAGCTACAACGTGGCGCTGACCAGCGACTATCGTTACCGTGGAGTGTCGCAAAGCCGTCTCGATCCTGCCATCAGCGGCGGTGCCGACTATACCCACAATCCGACGGGCCTGTATGTGGGCACCTGGTTGTCGAGCATCAAATGGATCAAGGATGGCGGCGGCGATACCAACCTGGAATGGGATATCTACGGCGGCAAGCGGGGCGAGATCAGCAAGGATTTTACCTATGATGTGGGCGGCCTGTACTATTTCTATCCCTCGAATGGACTGAGCACCAATGCCAACACTTTCGAGCTGTACGGCCAACTTGGCTACGGGCCTGCCTATATCAAGTACTCGCACTCGACGACCAATCTGTTTGGTGTCGCCGACAGCAAGAACAGCGGCTACCTCGATGTGGGCGCGAATATCGATATGTACGAAGGTTATCTGCTGAACCTGCATGTGGGCCGCCAGAAGGTCGCGCATAACGATTCCCTCAGCTACAACGATTACAAGATCGGCGTGACCAAGGATTTTGGCATGGCAACAGTCGCCCTGGCTTACGTCAAAGCCAATATTACGTCGCTGGCACCGAATGGCAAGAACCTGGCGAAATCCGGTCTCGTGCTGACCGTGTCCAAAACCTTTTAAGCGAGAATGCCATGAAAATGATTACCGCAATCATTAAACCGTTCAAACTGGACGAAGTGCGTGAAGCCTTGTCGGCTATCAATGTGCAAGGCATTACCGTCACCGAAGTGAAAGGGTTCGGCCGCCAGAAAGGTCACACGGAACTCTACCGTGGGGCTGAGTATGTCGTCGATTTCTTGCCAAAGACCAAGATTGAAGCGGCCGTCGATGACGCCATTGTCGACCAGGCCATCGAAGCAATCGAAGGTGCTGCGCGTACCGGTAAAATCGGCGATGGCAAGATTTTCGTCTACAACCTGGAACAGGTCATCCGCATCCGTACCGGTGAAACCGGCAACGAAGCGCTCTAAGGGGAATATTGATGCATAAAAATATAACAAAATTGCTCGCCGGGATAGCCTGCCTGTGTGCGTTTGGCGTCGCCACGCCAAGCTTTGCCGATGCGCCCGCCAAGACGGAGGCGGCCACGACCACGGCCGTCGCCGCGCCCGCCGTGACGCCGGTGCCTGACGCCGCCCCCGCTGCCGCCGCTCCGGCCCCGGCCGCTGCTGCGCCAGTCGCCGCGCCCGTCGCCAACAAGGGCGATACCAGCTTCATGATGATCAGCACCTTGCTGGTGATCTTGATGACCATCCCCGGCCTGGCTCTGTTCTACGGCGGCCTGGTGCGCTCGAAGAACATGCTGTCGGTGCTGATGCAAGTGTTCATGGTGTTCGCGCTGGTCATCGTGCTGTGGTGCATCTACGGCTATTCGATCGCCTTCACGGAAAAAACCGCCTTCTTCGGTGGCTTCGACCGCCTGTTCCTGAACGGTATCTGGGATCCGGCCAAGGGCACGTTTGCCGCCGCCGCCACCTTCAGCAAGGGCGTCGTCATTCCCGAGTTCGTCTTCGTGGCTTTCCAGGGCACGTTTGCCGCCATCACCTGCGCACTGATCGTCGGCGCCTTTGCCGAGCGCGCCAAGTTTGCCGCCGTGCTGGCCTTCGTCGTGCTGTGGTTCACGTTTGCCTACCTGCCAGCGGCCCACATGGTGTGGTTCTGGACCGGTCCTGACCTGATCACCAACGCCGCCACCTCGGCCAGCGAAGCCCTGAAGGCTGGCTGGATCTGGCAAAAAGGCGCGCTGGACTTTGCCGGCGGCACCGTGGTGCACATCAACGCCGCCGTTGCCGGCCTGGTAGGCGCCGTCATGATCGGCAAGCGCGTCGGTTACGGCCGTGAATCGATGGCGCCGCACTCGCTGACGATGACCATGATAGGCGCATCCTTGCTGTGGGTGGGCTGGTTCGGTTTCAATGCCGGTTCCTCGCTGGAAGCGGGCGACGTGGCGGCCCTGGCTTTCGTCAACACCTTGCTGGCCACTGCCGCCGCCACCCTGTCGTGGGTATTTGGCGAGTGGATCAGCAAAGGCAAGCCATCGATGCTCGGTGGCGCGTCCGGCGCCGTAGCCGGCCTGGTGGCGATCACCCCGGCAGCCGGCTTTGTCGGCCCGATGGGTGGCCTGGTCATCGGCTTGCTGGCCGGTGTCATCTGCCTGTGGGGCGTGAATGGCCTGAAACGCCTGATCGGCGCCGATGATTCGCTCGACGTGTTCGGCGTGCATGGCGTGGGCGGCATCCTGGGTGCCTTGCTGACGGGTGTGTTTGCTGCACCACAACTGGGCGGTCAAGGCATCTTCGACTACGTCACCAACAAGATGTCGGCTGACCCGTACTCGATCGGCCATCAGGTGTGGGTGCAGGCGCAAGCGGTCGGCACCACCATCATCTGGTCGGCCGTGGTTTCCGTCATCGCCTATAAACTGGTCGACATCGTCATCGGCCTGCGCGTACCGGAAGAAGAGGAGCGCGAAGGCCTCGATATCACCAGCCATGGCGAGCAGGCATATCATGGTTAAATGATGGCAATATGGCATGCCAGCGCCCCGGCGCGGCATGTCTGGCTGGAAAAGGCGCCTCATTGAGGTGCCTTTTTTTCGTTGTGCGAATGGAAAAGGTCTTTAAAACAAGGCTTTTGCCCCGATTTGGGGTACTTACACGGTAATATAGTCAGCAGTTCTGTGTGCTTTTTTGAATACTGCACATAATTTAAGGATGTAACTATGGTTCCCCATCTCGTCACGGCCCTGACCGGACCGCTGCTCGACCTCGAAAAAAAGATTCTGGCCGCGACGCCGGCCATTGAGCGCTGGTTTCGCATGGAGTGGCAAGAACATACGCCACCCTTTTATTGCTCGGTAGACTTGCGTAACGCGGGCTACAAACTGGCGCCCGTCGACACCAATCTGTTCCCTGGCGGTTTTCATAACCTGGCCACGGAAATGCTGCCCCTGTCCGTACAGGCGGCCATGGCCGCCATCGACAAGTATTGTCCGGACGCCCGCAACCTGCTGATGGTGCCGGAATTGCACAACACCACGCCGCAATACCTGCAAAACGTGGCGCGATTGATGCAGATCTTCCGCCAGACGGGCCTGCACGTACGCCTGGGCTCATGGTCGCCCGAGATCACCCAGCCGACGCCATTGGCGTTGCCAGATGGCAACATGCTCGTCATCGAGCCGCTCGTGCGCCTGAACAACGGCCGCCGCCTGGGCTTGAAGGATTTCGACCCGTGCACGATTTTGCTGAATAACGACTTGTCGGACGGCATACCCGATATCTTGCAAAATATTCATGAACAAAGCCTGCTGCCGCCCTTGCACGCGGGCTGGGCCTTGCGCCGCAAGAGCAACCACTACACGGCCTACGATGAAGTGGTGAAAAAATTCGGCAAGATGATCGATGTCGACCCGTGGATGCTCAACCCCTTTCACGCCAAGTGCAGCGACGTCAACTTCCAGGAAGGCGAGGGCGAAGATGCGCTGGCCGCCAGCGTCGACGTGCTGCTGGCCAAGATCCGCAAGAAATACAAGGAATACGGCATCAAGGAAAAGCCGTTTGTCATCGTCAAGCCCGATGCGGGCACGTATGGCACGGGCATCATGACGGTGCGCGACGCCAGCGAAGTGCGCGACTTGTCGCGCAAGCAGCGCGAAAAAATGTCGATCGTCAAGGATGGCCAGCTGGTAACCGACGTGATCATCCAGGAAGGCGTGCCGACCTTCGAGAGCATCAAGGATGCGGTGGCCGAGCCCGTCGTCTACATGATCGACCGCTATGTGGTGGGCGGCTTCTACCGCGTGCACGCGGAGCGTGGCGTGGACCAGAACCTGAACGCGCCCGGCTCGCAGTACGTGCCGCTGGCGTTTGCCCAGCAGCATGCCGTGCCGGACTTGAAGGCCAAGCCGGGCACGGCCGCACCAAACCGCTTCTATGTGTACGGCGTGGTCGCGCGTCTGGCCTTGCTGGCCGCGTCGCTGGAAATGGAGCGCACGGACCCGAATCCCGAGGTGTATTGATCCCTCCCGGCAGCTTGCCGGGCGTGGTGACTACCGCGCCTGGCGATCTCGGCTAGAATCAAGCATTCCTTATCCAGGCTCCCCGATTGGACGCACCATGAAAATTGCATTCCTTGCCGACCCGCTGGCAGGCTTCAAGACTTACAAAGATTCCACCTTCGCCATGATGCGCGAGGCGGCCAAACGCGGCCACGCCGTGTACGCCTTCGAACAGAAGGACATGGCGCTGGAAGAGGGCATCGTCACGGCACGGGTAAAACACATCGAGCTGACCGGTGATGAACATGACTGGTACAAGGTGGTCTCCACCGAGGAAGTACGTTTGTCGACCCTGGACGCCATCATTGAGCGCAAGGATCCGCCGTTCGACATGGAATACGTGTATGGCACGTATTTGCTGGAACTGGCGGAAAAGCAGGGCGCCTGCGTCTTCAACAAGCCGTCCGCCATCCGCGACAACAATGAAAAGCTGGCCATTGCCCAGTTTTCCGAATTCACCTCGCCGACCCTGGTAACGTCGGATGAAGCGCGCTTGCGCGCCTTCCACGCCAAGCACCAGGACGTCATCTTCAAGCCGCTCGACGGCATGGGCGGCACGGGCATCTTCCGCGTCAAGGCCGATGGCCTGAACCTGGGCGCCATCATCGAGACCTTGAGCGAGAACGGCGCGCAAACCATCATGGCGCAGCGTTTTATCGCCGACATCGTCAAGGGCGACAAGCGCATCCTCGTCATCGGCGGCAAGCCGGTGCCGTTTTCGCTGGCGCGCATCCCGCAGGCGGGCGAAGTGCGCGGCAACCTGGCCGCCGGCGGCACGGGCGTGGCGCAGCCATTGACGGCGCGCGACCTGGAAATCGCTGAAAAACTGGGCCCGATCCTGGCCGCGCGCGGCCTGATGCTGGTAGGATTGGACGTGATCGGCGACTATCTGACGGAAGTCAATGTCACCAGCCCGACCTGCTTCCAGGAAATCATGCAGCAGACGGGTTTTGATGTGGCTGCCATGTTTGTCGATGCCGTCGAGCATGGCGTTGCGCAAGCGCAGCAGCATCAGAAGGTGAAATGACCATGGTAGGGATTTTGCTCATGACACATGCCCCGCTGGGACAGGCCTTCATCGCCGCCTGCGCGCATGTGTTTCGCGGGCCAACGGAACGTTTTGAAGCCATCGACGTCGTCGCCGACCAGGACCTGGCGGAAGTGCAGAAGCTTGCATCGGACGCCATCTGCCGCCTCGACGACGGCTCCGGCGTGCTGGTGATTACCGATGTGAAGGGCGGCACGCCGTCGAACTGCTGCAACAAGCTGGCCGATGCGGGCCGGGTGGAAGTCATCGCCGGCATCAGCCTGCCGATGCTGCTGCGCGCCATCACGTATCGCCGCGACACGCTCGACGTGGTGGTGGAGATGGCGCTGGCCGGTGCGCAAAGCGGCGCCGTGCGCGTCGATAACCGCATCCGCGTGGGCGAGTAAAGAGTGACATGGCCGCCGCCCTGAAGGCGGCGGGTTTTATAGCTAGGGCTGGCAACAATGCAGTGCATTCAGGGATAGAGACCATACAAAAATGATTCAAAGAGAACTCGAAATCATCAACAAGCTGGGACTGCACGCACGCGCCTCCGCCAAATTTACCCAGCTCGCCGCCAAGTTCAAGAGCGACGTCTGGCTGACCCGTAACGCGCGCCGCATCAACGCCAAATCCATCATGGGCGTGATGATGCTGGCCGCCGGCAAGGGAGCGAAAGTGACCCTGGAAGCCGAGGGCGATGATGAGCAGGCATGTGTCGATGCGCTCACCGCCCTGATTAATGACAGGTTTGGCGAAGGCGAGTAATGCCCGCCGAACGTAGCCGCAGCCGCATTCCGACAGGTCACCCCATGGCATCTTTCACGCTCCACGGCATCCCGGTCTCCCGTGGCATCGCCATTGGCCGCGCGCATCTGCTGGCGCCGGCCGCCCTTGACGTCAAACACTACCTGGTCGCCCAGGAACAGATCGAAGCCGAAGTCCAGCGTCTGCAAAACGCCATCGCCGCCGTCCACAAGGAACTGCAAACCCTGTGGAACGAGCTGCCGAAAGACGCGCCCACCGAGCTGGGTGCGTTCATCGACGTGCATGCGCTGATCCTGTCGGACCCGCTGATCGCCGAAGCGCCGCTCGACATCATCCGTTCGCGCCATTACAACGCCGAATGGGCGCTGCTGACGCAAATCGATGAATTGTCGGCGCAGTTCGATGAAATCGAAGACCCGTATTTGCGCGAACGCAAGGCCGACATCCAGCAGGTGGCCGAGCGCGTATTGAAAGTCTTGCTGGGCACGGAGCAGCTGCTGCCCAAGGCCGTGGCCGAAGACGAATTGATGGCGCAGATGATCGTCGTCGCGCACGACATTTCTCCGGCCGACATGCTGCAATTTCGCGACCGCTCCTTCATCGGTTTCATTACCGACGTGGGCGGACAGAACTCGCACACGGCCATCGTCGCGCGCAGCCTGGATATCCCGGCCGCCGTCGGCATGTCGCAGGCGTCGATGCTGATCGAGCAGGACGACTGGCTGATCATCGACGGCGACGCCGGCGTGGTCATCGCCAACCCCAGCGCGCTGGTGCTGGAGCAGTACCGCGAGCGCCAGGTGGCCATGCAGCGCGCGCGCAAGAAGCTGGGCAAGCTGAAAAAGACGCCGGCCGTCACCAAATGCGGCACCCCCATCACCCTGCTGGCGAATATCGAACTGCCCGAGGATTGTCCGTTTGCGCTGGAGTCCGGCGCCAGCGGCGTGGGTCTGTTCCGCTCCGAATTCCTGTTCATGGGCCGCGCCCACAAGATTCCCACCGAGGATGAGCAGTTCGAGGCTTACCGCAACACGGTGCAGTCGATGAAAGGGCGCGTGGTGACCATCCGCACGCTCGACATCGGCGCCGACAAGCCGCTCGACCAGTCCGACCATACGGCCTTGAATCCCGCACTGGGCTTGCGTGCCATCCGTTATTGCCTGGCAGAGCCGCAACTGTTCCTGACGCAGCTGCGGGCGATCCTGCGCGCTTCGGCCTTCGGCAAGGTGCGCATCCTGATCCCCATGCTCGCGCATGCATTCGAGATCGACCAGTCGCTGGCCATGATCGCGCAAGCCAAGGTCAGCCTGCGCGAGGAGGGCGTCAAGTTCGACGATGCCGTCGAAGTGGGCGCCATGATTGAAATTCCCGCCGCCGCGCTGGCCCTGCCCATGTTCGTCAAGCGCATGGATTTCCTGTCGATCGGCACGAATGACCTGATCCAGTACACGCTGGCCATCGACCGCGTCGACTACGAAGTGGCGCATTTGTACAATCCGCTGCACCCGGCCGTGCTGCAGCTGATCTCGATGACGATCGCCGCCGGCCACAAGGCGGGCATCGACGTGGCCGTGTGCGGCGAGATGGCGGGCGACGTGAAGCTCACGCGCTTGCTGCTGGGCATGGGACTGCGCGAGTTTTCCATGCATCCGGCCCAGCTGTTGGCGGTCAAGCAAGAGATCCTCAACAGCGACCTGGGCCTGATCGCACCACAAATGCGCAAAATTATGCGTTCCATGGAACCAAATGTGATCGCGGAAGCTGTCCAGCAACTGCAGCTCATGTAAACTGTCACCTATCAGCATCAGGACACATCGCGCGCGGCAAGAGGTGTCCTGATGCTACAGTTGCAGCACCTATCATCGCGGTGCCGCATCGACCATGGCCCGTGGGGCCACCCCCTTTTATAAACCGACACACATGTCATCCATTGGAATCGTTTCGCCGCAAACCATGTATTTTGCGCAACCCCTGCAGCTGCAAAGCGGCGCATCGTTGCGGGACTATATGTTGATGTATGAAACCTACGGCACCCTGAACGCCGACAAATCGAACGCGGTGCTGGTCTGCCACGCCCTGAACGCCTCGCACCACGTGGCCGGCGTCTACGCGGACGAGCCGAAAAGCACGGGCTGGTGGGACAATATGGTGGGACCGGGCAAGCCGCTCGACACCAATAAATTCTTCGTCATCGGCGTCAACAACCTGGGCTCCTGCTTCGGCTCGACTGGCCCCATGCACACCAATCCCACCACCGGCAAGCCGTATGGCGCTTCCTTCCCCGTCGTCACGGTGGAAGACTGGGTCAGCGCGCAGGCGCGCCTGGCCGATGAACTGGGCATCACTCAGTTTGCCGCCGTGATGGGGGGATCGCTGGGCGGCATGCAGGCGCTGGCGTGGAGCATCATGTTCCCCGAGCGGCTGCGTCACTGCGTGGTGATCGCCTCGACGGCCAAACTGTCGGCGCAAAATATCGCCTTCAATGACGTGGCGCGCCAGGCCATCCTGTCCGACCCCGATTACCATGGCGGCGACTTCTATGCGCATGGCGTGGTGCCGAAGAACGGCTTGCGCGTGGCGCGCATGGTGGGCCACATCACGTATCTGTCGAATGACGACATGGCCGAGAAATTCGGCCGCAAGCTGCGCGATGCGGCGCAGACGGGCGACTACAAATTCGGCTTCGGCATCGATTTCGAGATCGAATCGTATCTGCGCTATCAGGGCGACAAGTTTTCCGAGTACTTCGACGCGAACACCTACCTGCTCATTACCAAGGCGCTCGATTATTTCGACCCGGCGCGCGCGCATGGCGGCGACCTGGCCAAGGCCCTGTCTGCTACCCAAGCCAAGTTCTTTCTCGCCTCGTTTTCCACCGACTGGCGCTTCTCGCCCGAGCGCAGCCGCGAAATCGTCGAAGCGCTGGTGTGCAACCGCCGCCAGGTGACCTATGCGGAAATCGACGCGCCGCACGGCCACGATGCCTTTTTGCTGGAAGATGCGCGCTACATGAATATGGTGCGCGCCTATTATGGCCAGGTTTGGCACGACATCGGGGCGGGCTTGCCCGCTCCTGCACCGCACACCGCCGTCCGCCAGGGCGCCAAGGAGACCGCATGACTTTTGACGAATTGAGCGCACTGCGCCCCGACCTGGCCTTCATCGCCCACTGGGTGCCGAACAACGCGCATGTGCTGGACGTGGGCTGCGGCGAAGGCGTGATGCTGCAGTACTTGCAAAGCGACAAGGAGTGCAGCGGCTATGGCATCGAGATTGCCGACGACAAGGTGCTGGCCAGCACCCTGCGCGGTGTCAACGTGATCCAGCAGGACATGGAAAAAGGCCTGGCCATCTTTGGCGACAACAGCTTCGACACGGTGCTGTGCCTGTCGTCCCTGCAGATGATGAAGCAGGTCGAGCCGCTGCTGCGCGACATCGTGCGCGTGGGCGCCGAGGCCATCGTCTCGTTCCCCAACTTCGCCTACTGGCCGCACCGCGTGGCGCTGCTCAAAGGCCGCATGCCCGTGTCGAAATCGCTGCCCTACCAGTGGTACGACACGCCCAACGTGCGCTGCGCTACCATCAACGACTTCCGCGAACTGGCCGAGGAATGCGGCCTGGAAGTGATCGAATGCGTGGCCCTGGCCGAAGGCAAGATGGTCTCCGTGCTGCCGAACCTGCGCGGCGACCTGGCCGTCTTCCGCCTGCGTAAAAAAGCGGTGCATTGATGACCACAAGCCCGGCGCCTGGCTGGCGTTCCTATGCCAATGGCCGCATGCTGGCCGTGCTGGTGCTGGGCTTCAGTTCCGGCCTGCCCCTGTTCATCCTGCTGTATCTGCTGCAGGCATGGCTGGCCAAGTCGGGCTTGAACGTCAAGGCGCTGGGGCTGTTCGCCCTGGTGCAGTTCCCGTATATCTGGAAATTCCTGTGGGCGCCTTTGATGGACCGCTACCGCATCCTGGGACTGGGGCGCCGGCGCGGCTGGATGGCATTGACGCAGGTGGCGCTGTTTTTTGCCATCGGCGGCATGGGCATGCTCGACCCGCTCACGCAAATCGGCCTGATCGCGGCCGCCGCCGGTGGCGTCGCCTTTCTGTCTGCCAGCCAGGACATCGTCATCGACGCCTACCGGCGCGAAATCCTGGACGATAACGAGCAGGGCCTGGGCGCCGCCGTCATCGTCAACGCGTATAAAGTGGCAGGCATGGTGCCGGGTGCGTTGTCGCTGATCCTGGCCGACCGCATGCCGTGGCAGCCTGTTTTCTGGATCACGGCCGCCTTCATGCTGCCTGGCCTCGTGTGCACCTTGATGATCAGGGAGCCGACCGTCTACGGCTCGCCGCCGAAGACCATGCGCGAAGCGATCATCTTGCCGTTCCAGGAATTTATCGCGCGCGATGGTTGGCGTAACGCAATGTGGATCCTCGCTTTCGTATTACTCTACAAAATCGGCGACAGCATGGCCACGGCGCTGGCGACGAAGTTTTATCTGGATCTGGGGTTTAGCATGACGCAGATCGGCCTGGCCGCCAACACCACGGGTTTCTGGGCCAGCCTGGCCGGCGGCGTGGTGGGTGGCGTGTGGATGCTCAAGCTGGGCATCAACCGGGGCCTGTGGGTGTTTGGCGCGCTGCAGGCGATCGCGATTTTGGGATTCGCCTGGCTGGCGCAGGTGGGGCCGAACACCATGCTGCTCAGCGCCGTGATCGGTTTTGAAGCCTTTGCCAGCCTGGGCCTGGGTGCGGCCGCCTTTGTCGCGTTCCTGTCGCGCACCACGGACCCGCGCTACACGGCCACGCAATATGCCTTGTTTTCCAGCCTGAGCGCCGTGCCGCGCACCCTGATCAATGCCTCGGTGGGCTTTCTGGTCGCCGAGCTGGGCTGGTTCTCGTTTTTCATCGTGTGCTTCTTCCTGGCCTTCCCGGCCATGATGATGCTGCCTAAAATCGCTCCATGGAGGTCTGCCAATGGCACCAATATCCCTTAAACGTTACGCCGTCCTGGCCAGCCTGTGCGCGGCCACCGCGCTGGCCCCCCTGTCCGTCCACGCCCAGCAGGCGACGGTGCAGGATGGTATCAAGGTGCGACCCTTGTCGACCTCGCGCATCTTTGCCGGCGGCGCCGATTTCAATGCAGAATCGAAGCAGCAATATGCGCAGCTGGTCAACGAAGCGAAGGAAAAAAACGCGCTGGTGCCCGATAGCGACCCGCAGGTCAAGCGCCTGCGCGCCATCGCCCAGCGCATCATCCCGTTCGCCACGCGCTGGAACGAGGCGGCGGCCAACTGGAACTGGCAGGTCAACCTGCTCAACTCGGACGAGGTCAATGCCTTTTGCATGCCTGGCGGGCAGATCGCTTTTTACAGCGGCATCATCACCAAGCTCAATTTGACCGACGATGAAGTGGCCGTCGTCATGGGACATGAAATTTCGCATGCCCTGCGCGAACACTCGCAGGCGCAGGCCGGCAAGGGCAACCTGGCCGCCGTCGGTGCCAAGCTGGCCGGCGCCGGGCTGTCAGCCTGGCTCGGCGTCGATCCGAACATCACCAGTACCGCCACGAATATGGCGGCGCAGGGCGTGATGCTGAAGTTCTCGCGCGACGATGAACGCGAGGCAGATTTGATCGGCATGGACCTGGCCGCGCGCGCCGGCTTCGATCCGCGTGCCGGCGTGATCCTGTGGCAGAAAATGGCCGCCGTGAGCAAGGGCGCGCCGCCGGAATTCCTCTCGACCCACCCGTCGGGCAAGGACCGTATCTCGCAGATGAACAGCCACATGGCGCAAGTGCTGCCGCTGTACGCGCGCAGCAAGGGCGTCAGCGTGGACGCCTTGCCGCCGTACCGCAGCAACGCCATCGCGCAGCGCTAGGATGGCGAAGTGTCACGCCGCCGCACCCTTGCCCATGCGCGACGGCGTGGCGCCCAGTTATCTGTGGCTGCCAGAAGGGCAGTGGCCCGACATGCTCACCTTTCTGATCGAGCGCTATCCGCAGATCGGCGCCGCGCAATGGCTGGACCGCATGGCGCGCGGCGAAGTGCTCAATGGCGACGGCGCCGTGCTCGGCCCCGGCAGTGCGTACAAGCGCGGCATGCGCATTTTTTACTACCGCGAGCTGGAACGCGAAACGCCGATCCCCTTCCAGGAAGAGATCCTGTTCCAGGATGAGCATTTGATCGTCGTCGACAAGCCGCACTTCTTGCCCATGACGCCGGCCGGGCGCTTCTTGCAGGAGACCTTGCTGACGCGCCTGAAGAAAAACCTGGACTGCGCCGAGCTGACGCCGATCCACCGCCTCGACCGCGAGACGGCTGGCGTGGTGATTTTTTCGCGCCAGGTAGCCAGCCGGGGCGCCTACCAGACGCTGTTCCAGCGCCGCGAAGTGCGCAAGACGTATGAGGCGCTGGCACCGCATCTGGATGGCTGCGATTTTCCGTTCACCTACCGCAGCCGCATGGTCGAGGGCGCGCAGTTCTTCCTCATGCGCGAGGAAGCGGGCGAGGCGAATTCGGAAACCATCATCGACGTGATCGAACGGCGCGGCGAGGTGAACCTGTACCGGCTGCAGCCGCACACGGGGCGCAAGCACCAGCTGCGCGTGCACCTGGCTTCACTCGGCATCCCCATCGTCAACGATGCGTTTTATCCGCTGGCCCAGCAGTGCAAGGAAGACGACATGTCGCACCCGCTGCAGCTGCTGGCGCGCGCCATCGATTTCACGGACCCTTTGAGCGGCGAGCCGCGCCATTTTGAGAGCCGGCGCAGCCTCGAAGCTCAAGCCTTGATCGTGTAATCGATGATCAAGGGCGCGTGGTCGGAAAAGCGCTCGTCCTTGTAGACGCTGACCGTATGCGCCTGGGCCGCGATGCCGGGGGTGGCGACGTGGTAGTCGATGCGCCAGCCGACGTTCTTCGCGTAGGCCTGGCCCCGGTTGCTCCACCATGTGTACTGGTCTTCGCGCTTGTCCAGGCCTCGGTGCACGTCGACAAAGCCCACTTCGTCGAAGACGCGCGTCAGCCACTCGCGCTCTTCCGGCAGGAAGCCGGAATTCTTCTTGTTGCCCTTCCAGTTTTTCAGGTCGATTTCGTGGTGAGCGATGTTCCAGTCGCCGCAGATGACCACTTCGCGCCCCAGTGCCTTCAATGCCAGCAGGTGCGGCAGGAACAGTTCCATGAAGCGGAACTTGGCTTCCTGGCGCTCCGGACCGGACGAACCGGACGGGCAGTACACGGAAATGACGGACAGGTTGCCAAAATCACAGCGCACGTAGCGGCCCTCGGCATCGAATTCGGGGCTGCCGAAACCGATATGCACGGCATCCGGTTCCACCTTGCTGTACACGCCCGTGCCGGAATAACCCTTTTTCTCGGCATAGTGGAAATGGCCATGGTAGCCGTGCGGGTTGAGGAATTCCGGCGTCATGTCGGGCAGTTGCGCCTTCAATTCCTGCACGCAGATGAAATCGGCCGTTTGCGTGCCCATCCAGTTGAAAAAGCCTTTTTTGGCGGCGGAACGGATGCCGTTCAGGTTGGCGGAGATAATTTTTGGCATAGGTCGAGAGTCAATGGTGAGCGCTAGCGGCGCTGAACGGGGCCTGCGGGCGCGGCATTGCGATTGTCTCGCCGCTGCGCGCGGATTAAAATACAGGCACTTTTAAAAAATGAGGCTAATGTGAATAATTTACGCCAGCAGTTTATCGCGTTTTCAGTATCCAAGGGAGTCTTGCGGTTTGGCGAGTTCACCACCAAGGCCGGACGCCAGTCGCCGTACTTCTTCAATGCGGGCCTGTTCCATGACGGCGCCACCCTGGCCGAGCTGGCGCAGTTCTACGCGCAAACCCTGCTCGACTCGGGCGTGGAATTTGACATGCTGTTCGGTCCCGCCTACAAGGGCATCACCCTGGCGTCGGCCACTGCCGTGGCACTGGCCGGCAAGGGCCGCAACACCTCGTTCGCCTTCAACCGCAAGGAAGCCAAGGACCATGGCGAAGGCGGCACCATCGTCGGCGCCAAGCTGCATGGCAAAGTCGTCATCATTGACGATGTGATCTCGGCCGGCACCTCGGTGCGCGAATCGGTGGACATGATCCGCGCCGCCGGCGCCGAGCCTTGCGCCGTGCTGATCGCCCTGGACCGCATGGAGCGCTCCGGCCCGGACGGCCAGCTGTCGCCAAGTTCGGCAGTGCAGGAAGTGTCGAAACAATATGGCATTCCCGTCATCTCGATCGGCAACCTGGACGACTTGTTTGGCTACCTGAATGGCGCGGGCGCCGATCCGGAACTGCTGAAACATAAAGAGGCTGTTTCCGCCTACCGCAATCGGTACGGCATTTAAGTAGTCTTATCCAGCAGCGCCCGCAGCCGCGGGTCGCTGCAGGCAGCACCGGCCGATGGATGGCATTGCAACAGCCGCCGCAACAGCGCGCCGCCGATGCCGCGCCTGCGGAACGGCGGTTTCACGAACAGCATGTTCACCGTCACCCCATGCATGTTCTTGCTGATGTCGAGCATGGCCACCTGCTGGCCGTCGATCCACGCGCACAGCGCGCTGTCCCCTTGCCAATCGATGTGCATCACGCCAGCCATGGCTTGAGCACCGCATGCAGGCCGAGGGCGAACAGCCCGGCAAAAAAGCAGCGCTTGAACACCTGCTGCGCGATGCGCCCGCGCAGCCATTGACCGGCCAGCATGCCGGCCAGCGCCGGCAGCAGCGCATACGCGGAAGCGCCGGCCGCACCGAGGCTGAAGTCGCCGTGCAGGGCCAGGCTGGCCGCCAGCGCCACGGTCGATGCCGTAAACGCCAGGCCCAGCGCCTGTATCAAGGCGTCGCGCGCCAGGCCCAGTCCCTGCAGATACGGCACGGCGGGGATCACGAACACGCCCGTGGCGGCCGTCACCAGGCCCGTTGCCGCGCCCATCACGGGGCCCAGCCAGGCTTCGTGCCGCGCCGGCACGCGCAGCTGCAGCGAGAACAATCCCGCCAGCGCATACAGCATCAGCGCCACGCCCAGCGCGACGATGGCCCAGGTGCCGCTGTCCTGCGGCAGCAGGGCGCCGCCCGCCAGGGTACCGGCCATGACGGCGGCCAGCATGGGCCACAGGCGCCGCATCAGCGCGCGCAGGCCGGGGCCGGCCGCCAGTTGCCACACATTCGTCACCAGCGACGGCACGATCAGCAGGGCGGCCGCCTGCACGGGCGGCATGACGAGGCTGAGCGTGCCCATGGCCACCGTCGGCAAGCCCAGTCCGACTACGCCCTTGACGAAGCCAGCGACGAGAAAACTGGCGCCGACGGCCAGCAGGAATGACGTCTCCATCTTTTTTATCCCACAGTGATTTTGCGTGGATTCTGCGCTTGCCCGGGACTTTCGCCAAGGTGGATTATTTTGAGTCAGCCTAAGTAGAATACGAAGGCTGATAAGATGGCGAAAAGGGGAGCCGCGATGCGCTTTGATCTGGTCGATTTGCAGCTGTTTGTCAACGTGGTGGAGGCGGGCAGCCTGACGGCGGGCGCCGCGCGCAGCCATCTCGCATTGGCCTCCAGCAGTGCGCGCGTGCGCGGCATGGAAGAGGCGCTGGGCATGCCCCTGCTGCTGCGGGGACGGCGCGGCGTGGAGCCGACACCGGTAGGGCAGACCCTGCTGCATCACGCGCGCCTGGTGTTGCTGCAAATGGAGAAAATGCGCGGCGAGCTTGGTGAATTTGCACGGGGCTTGAAAGGGCAGTTGCGGCTGCTGTGCAATACGGCCGCGCTCAGCGAATTTTTGCCCGAAGCGCTCGGTGCTTTTCTCGACCGCCATCCGAACCTGACCATCGACCTGGAAGAGCGCCTCAGTTACGATATCGTCAAGGCCGTCTCGGAAGGGCTGGCCGACATGGGCATCGTGTCCGACTCGGTCGACATGCGCGGCTTGCAGACGTTTTTGTTCCGCCCCGACCGGCTGGTGGTCATCGCCGCGGCCGATGGCGTGCATCACCGCGCGCTCGGCCAGGATGGCGTCGTCGCGTTCTCCACGCTGCTGGAGCACGATTTCATCGGCCTGGCCGACGACAGCGCGATGCAGCAGTATCTGGGCATGCACGCGGCGCGCCTGGGCCGTCCGTTGAAGGTGCGCGTGCGCCTGCGCAGTTTCGATGCCGTGTGCCGCATGGTGGCCAGCGGCGTGGGCATCAGCGTAGTGCCACTGGCGGCGGCCAGCCGCTGCCAGCAGACGATGGCGCTGCGCTGCCTGGAATTATCCGATCCCTGGTCGGTACGCAATCTGACGATTTGCGTGCGCCAGTTCAGTGAATTACCCCTGTATGCGCGCCAGTTGATCGATCATCTGAAGGCGTGACAGGGCATGACAGGAGCAGCGATGCGTTTTTCAGAAGACAAGATGGCCAGCCTGCTGTGCAGCGACCAGGTCGAGCGGCCCATCCACATATGGCAGCCGGAGCATCCCCGCGCCGTGATCCTGGCGATCCACGGCGGCATGGCGCACGCGGGCGACTACGTCACGCCGGCGCTGACCTTCCGCCAGCACGGCATCGCCACCGTCAGCTTCGACATGGTGGGCCACGATGGCAAGCGCAAGGTGGATATCCCCTCGTTCGATGCCTTCCTCGACGATGAAGAGCTGTTCCTCGCCTGGGTCAAGCAGGCGTATCCCGGCGTGCCGATTTTCGTCATGGGTCATTCCATGGGCGGCCTGATCGCCACGCATTTGGGGCTGCGGCGCTTTGCGGGCGACCCGGCGATCAAAGGCTTCATCATCTCATCGCCGTATTACGTGAATGCGATTCCCGTGCCGAAGGTGCTGCAGATGTTGTCCGGCTGGCTGGCGCAGCGCTTCCCGACGATGAAAGTACCGCTGGGGAATCTGACCATGCTGCTGACGCACGATCAAACCATCACCGCGCGCCATTTCCAGGATGAGCGCGACGGCATCCGCGCCAGTGCAGCGTCGGTGCGCTTCGCCCATGCCTTGATGTCGGCGCAAAAGGAACTGGCGGGCGGCTTGTCGGACTGGCGCTTCCCCCTGTTCGCCGTGGTGGCGGGCGACGACAAGCTGGCCGACAGCCGTGCCACGGAAAGCATGCTGCGCAGCGTGCCCGATGGCCTGCTCGACTACCATTTTTACCCGGCCAATTATCACGAGAACTTCAATGAGGTGAATCGCGAGGTGATTTTTGCCGCGATCCTGGCCTGGATCGAGAAACTGCTGGCACCCGTGCCGGCATGAGGCGCCAGTATCGTTATAATCGGCTCAATGAATTGACCGCCGGTGCATGCCGGCCCGGTCCCCGCGGCACAGGGGAATACTCAAGGAACGAACGATGCGCTTGCTGATTGCCCTGTTACTGCCGTGGCTGACTTTTTTCACCATTGGACGCCCCATTGCCGGCATCATTTGCCTGATCCTGCAAATCACCGTGATCGGCTGGCTGCCAGCGACGATCTGGGCCGTGTACTCGCTGAGCCAGTACAAGACGGACCAGAAGATCGCCGAGGCCATGCGCCGGCGCTAAGCCAAGACTGGCCTAAGCTGCGCTTCCTATCTTGATTCAACCGACATGAGGAGAGTGAGATGGCACCAGACAGACGCGGTACCTTGAACCTGGCGGCGGCAATGCTGGCCGCCGGGCTGTTGCTGGGAAGTGCGGCGCAGGCGCAGGGCGATAGTGCCTTGCCGCCCGTGCAGAAGAGCGGGGCGGTGGAGTACCTGAGCGGCGGCATCGGCCTCGATGAATCGACGGCCATCAAGAGCGCCAGCCGGCAATGGCCTTTGAGCCTGGTGTTTTCCGTGCAGGCGGCGGGCAAGGCGGAATTTGCCTCCGACGTGAAGCTGACAATACGCGACGCCAAGGGCGCGCCGGTGCTGGAAACGACGGCCAGCGGACCGTTCCTGCTGGCGAAACTGCCACCGGGCAGCTACAGCCTGCGCGCCACCTTGGCCGGCAAATTGCTGGAACGCAAGGTGCAGGTCAAGGCGGGTAGTTCCGTGCGCGTGGAGCTGGTCTGGCCGGCGGGAACGAACCAGGGCCGGCCTTGATGCTGCGACGGCAGCCCGATCAGCTGACCGCGAGTACGCGCCCTTCGGCGGCGCTTTGCAGCGCCAGTTCGATCAGGCGTATCGTTGCCGCCGCATCTACGGCCGCCACGGGCACTGGTGCGCCGTGGCCGATGGCGTCGGCCATGCCCTGGTAAAAGTCCTGGTAGCGGCCGGCCTGCATCTCGAGGTGTTCACAATGGCCGTCCGGCTGCGTGCCCAGGTGCAGCGCGCCGCGCACGGGGTCCACGCCCCAGCCGGGCTGGCCCGGCCTGCCGCCGGCCCTCAGGGCGTCTTCCTGCGGATCGAGGCCGAACTTCACGAAACTGCCCTTGTCGCCATGCACGGCAAAGCGCGCCGTTGGCGCTTTTACCAGGCAGCCGGCCTGCAGCACCACGCGCAGCTGGTCGTAGTACAAAACGATGTGCATATAGTCGACGGCTTGCGCGCCATCGCGCTGCAGGGCGATATCGGCGTACAGCTTTTCCGGCTGGCCGAACAGCTGCATGGCCTGGTCCAGCATGTGCGGACCCAGGTCGTACAGCAGGCCGCCACCGGGTGCGTCGGATTCGCGCCAGCGCTGGCGGATTTCGGGGCGGAAACGGTCGAAATGCGATTCGACGCTGGCGATGCGCCCCAAGGTGCCTTGCGCCAGCAGCGCTTTCAGGGTCAGGAAGTCGCCATCCCAGCGCCGGTTGTGATACACGCTGAGCACCAGCTTGCGCTCTTGCGCCAGGGTGATCAGGGTCTGTGCTTCAACGCTGGAAATGGTGAAGGGCTTGTCGACCACCACGTGCTTGCCCGCTTGCAGGGCCGCTTGCGCCAGGCTGAAGTGCGCCTCATTGGGCGCGGCGATGACGACCAGCTCGATGGATGGGTCGGCAAACAGCTGCGCCGCATCCGCATACACGGTGGCGTGCGGCCAATCCTTGTGCACGAGCTCGGGCTTGCTGGAGGCGACGGCCGTCAATTCCAGGGCCTCGATGGTGGACAGCACGGGAGCGTGGAAGGTGGAGCCGGCAAAGCCGTAGCCGACGAGGCCGGTCTTGATCTTGTTCATGGCGGGTTCACAGGTGCGTGGAAGAATCCATGATCATACCTGCAAGCGGGCGGCGGCACCGCTGCTGCGATGTTGCCACGATGCCGCCGCCCAGACATTACTTCAGACTCCAGACGTATTGCACCTTGACGCTGGCGCTGACGGGCTTGCCGCCAGCGAGGGCAGGCTTGAACGTACACTTGGCAATGCCGCTGCGCGCCGCCTCGTCGAGGGCCGGATGGCCGCTGCTTTTGACCACACTCGAATTCGTTACCTTGCCGGCGGCATCGACGTCAAAGGACATGTTGACCGTGCCCTCTTCCTTCGCCTGCAGCGATGCGGCTGGGTAGACCGGTTTGCCGCAGACGCCAAAGTCGATGATGGGACGGCGCTCCAGTACCGGCGCACTGTCGGCGGCGACGGCCTGGCCGTAGATGCCGAGGCAGGCGCCGGCGAGGGCCAGCAGCGGCACGGCCGCTTTCCAGTTCAGGGGCTGTGGTGCAGGGCGCAGCAATCGTTTGATACGTGACATAAGATCTCCTCCGTTGGCCGCCTGGGCCAGGTGGTGGGTTGAGAACTGGAGACGTTCCAGTTCCGAGAGTGCAAGAGCCAGACGCCGCGGTTCGCCCAGTTGTCTTGCTGCGAAATCATCTGCAATATGTTCGCGTTCGAGGCGCACGCCGCGAGAAATCCACCAGACGGCAGGGTGGAAGAACAGCAGCGCCTCGATGGCGTTTTGCAACAGGTTGAGCAGATAGTCGTGGCGCCGTATGTGCGCCAGTTCGTGCGCCAGCAGCGCATCGAGCAGCTGCGGCGGCATGCCGGTGATCAGCGCTGCGGGCACCAGCACCATGGGGCGCCAGATGCCGGCCGTGAGCGGACTGGCGATGTTGTCGAGTACGCGCAGGCGCACGGGCCGCGCCACGCCGGCATCCTGCGCCATGCGCGACAGCCTTGTCTGCAGTTGTTCATGTGTGGCGCCTGTGTTTCTGGCGCTGCGCTCTATCCATAGCATGCCCAGTGCCATGCGCACGGCCAGCACGGCGGCGCACAGGGCCCACACGCCGACGACGGCGCGAAGAAGCAGGTCCAGGTCCGGCAAGGTCGTGGGCATGAGCAGTGCGGCGGGCAGCAAGGTGCTGGAGAACATGGCACCCGTGGCATCGCCATCGGCCAGGCGCAAATACAAGCCCGCTGCCGGCCATGCCAGGCAGGCCAGCAGGGCGCCGCAGCCGACGGCGTAGCGGGCCTCGGGACGCGCATTGCGCAGGGCCGCCCGTGCCAGCGCCGTGGCGCAGCCGATCAGCAAGCCTTGCCACAGGAAATGCAGCAGGGTCCAGCCCAATGCTGGCACGAAGCCGCTCATGACTGATCGTCCTTGAGCATTTTCTCAATTTCCTCGCGTTCGGCGCGCGACACGCCCGTGCGCAGCGCCGCCAGCACCAGCGCCTTGGCCGAACCGGCAAAGGCCTTCTGCATCAACTCCTTGAGCAGATTCGTCTGCAGGCTGTCCTGTGCCTGTGCCGGCGCATACACGTGCGAACGCTGGCTTGCGTCGCGGATCAGCAAGCCCTTGGTGTGCATGATCTGCATCAAGCGCAGCACGGTGCCATACGTGATGGCCGGCTTGGTCAACGTCATCGCCTCGTGCACCTGCTTGGCCGTGGCGGCGCCCAGCGGCCACAGTGTTTGCAGCAGATCGAGTTCGGCTGAAGTCGGTTTCGGGATGTCGTGCGTCTTGGTCATGCTGTTTTCCTCTTGCCTGAAATTCAATATGGCTAGATTAAACCTTGTAGACAAAAATGTATACTTTAATTTGAGGCGGTCTGCAAATGCCCTTCAGTGCAGAGGAAAAGTCTAGACAAGGCTGTTTATAAACGATGCGTACAAGCGAAAAAAAAAGACGCCGCAGCGTCTTTTCCTTGGGGGCCGTGGGAATTATCCCGCCAGCTTGGCCTTCAACAGTTCCGTCAGCTGGGCCGGATTGGCCTTGCCTTTGGAGGCCTTCATGGCCTGGCCGATCAGCGCGTTGATGGCCGCTTCCTTGCCGGCGCGGTACTGCTCTACCGACTTGGCGTTCGCTGCCAGCACTTCGTCGACGATGGCTTCCAGTGCGCCCGAATCCGAAATCTGCTTCAGGCCCTTGGCGTCGATGACGGCGTCGACCAGGTGCTCGTCGTTCGATTTCGCTTCCCACATGCCGGCAAAGACTTCCTTGGCCGCCTTGTTCGAAATCGTGCCGTCGGCGATGCGCTTGAGCATGGCTGCCAGCTGCGCGGCGGAGACGGGGGCGTCGTCCAGGTCCACGCCTTCGCGGTTCAGGGTCGACGACACGTCGCCCATCAGCCAGTTGGCGGCGGCCTTGGCGTTTTCCTTGCCGGCCTTGTCGACCACGGCGACGAAATAGGTGGCCATGGCTTTCGATTGCGTCAGCACCAGCGCATCGTAGTCGGGCAGCGCGTATTCGCTGATGAAGCGCGCGCGCATGGCGGCCGGCAGTTCCGGCATCGAGGCCTTGACCGTGGCGATCCACTCTGGCGAGATGACCAGCGGCGGCAGGTCAGGGTCCGGGAAGTAGCGGTAATCCTGCGCGTCTTCCTTGCTGCGCATTTCGCGCGTTTCCTTGCGGTCCGGATCGTACAAACGCGTCGCTTGCACGACCTTGCCGCCGTCTTCGATCAGTTCGATCTGGCGGCGCACTTCGACGTGCACGGCTTCCTCGATGAAGCGGAAGGAGTTCAGGTTCTTGATTTCGCAGCGGGTGCCGAATTCCTTCTGGCCGACGGGGCGCACGGAGACGTTGACGTCGCAGCGGAACGAGCCTTCCTGCATGTTGCCGTCGCAAACACCCAGCCACATGACCAGCGAATGCAGCGCCTTGGCATAGGCCACGGCTTCGGCGGCGCTGCGGATTTCCGGTTCCGAGACGATTTCCAGCAACGGCGTGCCGGCGCGGTTCAAGTCGATGCCGCTCATGCCCGCATAGTCTTCATGCAGCGATTTACCCGCGTCTTCTTCCAGGTGGGCGCGCGTCAGGTTCACCGTCTTGGTGACGAATTCGCCATCCTTTTCGTAGCCGAAGGTCAGGGCGCCGCCGATGACGACGGGGTCTTCGAACTGGCTGATCTGGTAGCCCTTGGGCGAATCGGGATAAAAATAGTTTTTACGGGCGAAGACCGAGTGCGGCGCCACGGTGGCACCCACGGCCAAACCAAAACGGATCGCGCGCTCGACGGCTTGCTTGTTCATGACGGGCAGCACGCCTGGCAGGGCCAGGTCGACGGGGCTCGCTTGCGTGTTGGCGTCGGCGCCGTACTTGATCGGCGAACCGCTGAAAATTTTGGATTCGGTCGTGAGCTGCACGTGATTCTCAAGACCGATGACGACTTCCCATTGCATAGTGTTCTCGCTTTTTTCTGGTGGCGCCGGCAAAGCGGCGCAAATATATAGTTAGATGCCGGCAGGAGTGCGCGTATGCCAGTCCGTCACTTGCTGGAACTGGTGGGCCACGTTCAGCAGCTTGGCTTCGCCAAAATAGTTGCCGATGATTTGCAGGCCGACAGGGCGCTTGCTGTTTTTCTCGCCAGTGCCAAAGCCGCATGGAATCGACATGCCGGGCAGGCCGGCCAGGCTGGTCGACAGGGTGTAGATGTCGGCCAGGTAGTTCGCCACCGGGTCGTCCGTCTTGTCGCCCAGGTCCCAGGCGACGGTCGGCGCGACGGGGCCCATGATGACGTCGCAGACGGCGTTCGGGCCATTTAATACGGCATCGAAATCCTGCGCGATCAGGCGGCGGATCTTTTGCGCCTTCAGATAGTAGGCGTCGTAGTAGCCGTGGCACAGCACATAGGTGCCGACCATGATGCGGCGCTGCACTTCCGGGCCGAAGCCCTGCGCGCGCGACTTCTTGTACATGTCCTGCAAGTCCTTGTACTCGGCGGCGCGGTGGCCGTAGCGCACGCCGTCATAGCGCGACAGGTTCGACGACGCTTCGGCCGGCGCGATCATGTAGTAGGCGGGAATCGACAGGGCGGTGTTGGGCAGCGAGATGTCGACCAGGGTGGCGCCCAGCTTTTCATACTGGGCCAGCGCGCCGCGCACGGCCGCTTCCACGTCCTTGGCCAAGCCCTCGCCGAAGTACTCGCGCGGCACGCCGATGCGCAAGCCCGTCAACGGCTGGCCCAGTTCACGTGAAAAATCTTCCGCCACGCCGCCCTGTTCCGGCGACAGGCTGGTCGAGTCGCGCTCGTCGAAGCCGGCCATGGCGGTGAGCAGCAGGGCGCAGTCTTCGGCCGAGCGCGCCATCGGGCCGCCCTGGTCCAGCGACGAGGCAAAGGCGATCATGCCGAAGCGCGAGACGCGGCCATACGTCGGCTTGATGCCGGTGATGCCGCAGAAAGCGGCTGGCTGGCGGATCGAGCCGCCCGTGTCGGTGCCGGTGGCCGCTGGCGTGAGGCCGGCGGCGACGGCGGCAGCCGAGCCGCCCGACGAGCCTCCCGGTACGGCGTTCTTGTCCCACGGGTTCTGTACGGCGCCGAAGGCCGAGTTCTCATTGCCGGAACCCATGGCGAATTCATCGCAATTGACCTTGCCCAGGGTGACCATGCCGGCTGCCCGGAATTTTTCCACCACGGTGGCGTCAAACGGGCTGGCGTAGTTGGCCAGCATTTTCGAGCCGGCCGTGGTGCGCCAGCCTTGAGTGACGAACAGGTCCTTGTGCGCGATCGGCACGCCCGTCAACGGCGTGGCCGTGCCAGCGGCGATGCGCGCGTCGGCCTCGGCAGCTTGCGCCAGGGTCAGGGCACGGTCGACGTGCAGGAAGGCATTCGAGTTGTCCGCTGCGATGCGGTCGAGGAAATGCGTCGCCAGCGCAACGGCGGAAATTTCCTTGTTCTGCAAGAGCGTGGACAGCTGTTTGATGGATTTTGTATGCATGGCGTTTCTATTTTGATATTCGGCAAGAAGGCGGGAACGGCGCAACGGCGTGTTTATTCGATAACCTTGGGCACGAGATACAGACCATCCTGGACTTTCGGCGCCACGGCCTGGTAGGCGTCGCGGTGATTTGTTTCGGTAGCGATGTCTTCGCGCAGGCGCAGGGCGATATTGTCCATGTGGGCAGCCAGCGGGTGGCTCAGGGGGGCCACACCATCGGTATTGACGGCTTGCATTTGTTCCGCCAGGGCAAAAATCTTGTTCAATTGGGCCAGGGACGTGACGGCCTGATCGTCGGCCATTTCGAGTTGTGCCAGGTGGGCGATGCGTTTTACGTCGGAGAGTGTCAGGGACATGGCGAATGGCGCGGAGTGCCGCGCATTAGTATTAAGTTGGCGTTTCGATAAAACGCGAATATTTACTGCTTTTTTGCTCACAAAAGCCGGGGAATGCCGCGTAACTCGCGGCTGCAAGAGTCGCACTTTTCCATGGTTTTTGAGCAAATCGCATTCAAATTATAAGGTAGAATGGCGGGTTAATGCGTTGCCGGCGCTGATGGACCGCTGCCGCAGCATAGAAAAGATTGCGCAAGCGCCAAGCGAAACCCGGAAAAATCGCCTTCATGGATTTTCAGGGTGCCTGAAAGCGCCCGCTTTGAAACTCCCCATAAACAGCTTTTGCGCAGCTCGATGCGCTACAGGACACTCATGTTTGGTTTTTTACGCAGGTATATCTCCACCGATCTGGCCATTGACTTGGGCACGGCCAACACCCTTATTTATGTGCGCGGCCTCGGTATCGTCCTGGACGAACCGTCCGTCGTCGCCATCCGCCAGGAAGGCGGTCCGAATGGCAAGAAGACCATTCAGGCAGTCGGCAAGGAAGCCAAGCAGATGCTGGGCAAGGTGCCGGGCAATATCGAAGCGATCCGTCCGATGAAAGATGGCGTGATCGCTGACTTTACCGTGACCGAACAGATGCTCAAGCAGTTCATCCGCATGGTGCACGACTCGAAATTCTTCCGTCCTTCGCCGCGCATCATCATTTGCGTGCCGTGCGGTTCGACCCAGGTCGAGCGCCGCGCGATCCGCGAATCGGCCCTGGGAGCCGGCGCTTCGCAGGTGTACCTGATCGAAGAACCGATGGCGGCCGCCATTGGCGCCGGCTTGCCGGTATCGGAAGCGACCGGCTCGATGGTGGTCGACATCGGCGGCGGCACCACGGAAGTGGGCATCATCTCGCTGGGCGGCATGGTCTACAAGGGTTCCGTGCGCGTGGGTGGCGACAAGTTCGATGAAGCCATCGTCAACTACATCCGCCGCAACTACGGCATGCTGATCGGCGAACAAACGGCCGAAGCCATCAAGAAGGCCATCGGTTCGGCTTTCCCGGGTTCGGAAGTGAAGGAAATGGAAGTCAAGGGCCGCAACCTGTCCGAAGGCATCCCGCGCTCGTTCACCATTTCCAGTAACGAGATTCTCGAAGCGCTGACCGATCCGCTGAACAACATCGTCTCGGCCGTGAAGAACGCGCTGGAACAGACGCCGCCGGAACTGGGCGCCGACATCGCCGAAAAAGGCATGATGCTGACGGGCGGCGGCGCACTGCTGCGCGACCTGGACCGCCTGCTGATGGAGGAAACCGGCCTGCCGGTGCTGGTGGCCGAGGACCCGCTCACCTGCGTGGTGCGCGGTTCCGGGATGGCACTGGAACGTATGGACAAGCTCGGCTCGATCTTCTCCTACGAATAATCTGACAGAAGGGCCGGAAATCACTCCGGCCTTTTTTTGGCACCGGCGTTCGACCGGGGCCTGCACGTTGGCGCACCGCGCCTGATTATTGGATGTCATGGAATACAGTCCTCCGCCACTTTTCAAACAAGGCGCCTCCGCCCGCGTCAAGATGATGGTGTTCGCCGGAATTTCTATCGCCCTGTTGCTGGTCGATTCGCGCATGCACGCCTTGACGGCCGTGCGTCAGGCAGTCGGTACCGTGCTGTATCCGGTGCAGATGGCGGCCCTGGTGCCGCGCGATGTGGCGCTTGGCGTCGGCAACTACTTTTCTTCGCTGTCCTCCCTGGAAAAACAGGTGCGCGACCTGAAGCACGAACAAATCGCCTCGGCGCAGATCATGCAGCAGGCGCAGCTCAATATCGTTGAGAACAACCATTTGCGCAAACTGATGGAAGCGCGCGAGCGCGTTCCCGTGAAGACCATGATGGCTGAAGTCCTGTATGACACGCGCGATTCGGCCACGCGCAAGATCGTGCTGGACCGGGGCATTCAGAATGGCGTCGAACTGGGCCGCCCCGTGATCGACAACCTGGGCGTGGTGGGACAAGTCACGCGCGTGTTCCCGTTCACCTCGGAAGTGACCTTGCTGACCGATGAAGAACAGGCCATTCCCGTGCAGCTGCTGCGCAATGGGGTGCGCAGCGTGGCCATCGGCCGCGGCAAGTCCGGCACCATGGAGCTGCGCTTTACGGCGCCCACCGCCGACATCCAGATCGGCGACATCGTCATTACCTCTGGCCTCGACGGCCTGTATCCGGCCGGCCTGGCCGTGGCGCGCGTGACCCTGGTCGAGCGTAATGCGCATGGCCCGTTTGGCCGCGTCGTGTGCCAGCCGCTGGCCGGCATCGAACGCAACACCCAACTGCTCATCTTGATGACGTCGCCGGAGATCCCGGCGCGTCCGCCAGTCGAAGACGTCAAGACGGGCCGCAAGATCGCCGGCAAGATGGCGCCGATCAAGGACCCTGCCAAGGAGCCGGCCGCCGCCGGGGCAGCGCCCGCGCCGGCCACCGCGCCCGCCACACCGGCCGCTAAGCCGCCCGCAAGCCCGGTTCCGAAACCGGCGACGCCGGCCGCTGCCACAATACCTGCCGCCGTGCCACCGAAGGAAGCGACACGATGAACCGCCCGCATTACATCCTGCTGCCGGTCAGCCCCCTGTTCATCGGCTTTTCCCTGCTGTGCGCTTTTCTGCTGAACCTGCTGCCATGGGGGCAGTTCGTCGGCGTGCCCGATTTCGTCGCCCTGGTGCTGGTCTTCTGGGGCATCCACCAGCCGCGCAAGGTCGGCATCGGCGTGGCGTTCTTCATGGGTTTGATGATGGATGTGCACGACTCGACCCTGCTGGGCGAGAATGCGCTGGCCTACACCTTGCTGTCCTACTTCGCCATCATGATGCATCGCCGCGTGCTGTGGTTCCCCATCCTGACGCAGGCGCTGCATGTGCTGCCGCTGCTGCTGCTGACGCAGGCGCTGCAATTGCTGACGCGCCTGATCGTCTCGGGCCGTTTCCCCGGCTGGCTCAATTTCATCGAGAGCTTCGTCGCCGTGGCCCTGTGGCCCTTCGTCACGTGGGTCTTGCTGGCGCCACAGCGCCGCGCCGTGGACCGCGACCATAACCGGCCGATTTGACGGGCGCCTGCCATGACTGAACTGAAAAATACCGAGCGCGAGCTGCATTTTTTCCGCATGCGCCTGACCATCCTGGGCGCGCTCGTCTTCGTCTGCTTTTCGCTGCTGCTGGCGCGCTTCATCTGGCTGCAGGTGATCAAGCACGAGGACTACGCGACCAAGGCCGAAGACAACCGCATCGCCGTGGTGCCCATCGTGCCCACGCGCGGCCTGATCCTCGACCGTAACGGCGTGGTCTTGGCGCGCAATTACTCGGCCTATACGCTGGAAATCACGCCATCGAAATTGAGTGCCAGCCTCGATTCGGTGATCGACGAGCTGTCGACCCTGGTGCAGATCGACATCAAGGACCGCCGCCGCTTCAAGAAGCTGCTGGAAGACTCGAAGAACTTCGTCAGCGTGCCGCTGCGCACGCGCCTGACGGACGAGGAAGTGGCGCGTTTCACGGCGCAGCGCTTCCGCTTCCCCGGCGTCGAGGTGCAGGCGCGATTGTTCCGCCAGTATCCGATGGGCGAAATCGCCTCGCATGTGGTGGGTTTCATCGGCCGCATCAACCGCAATGAAGCCAAGGCGCTCGATGAGGGCGAGGACGCGGCCAACTACAACGGCACCGACCATATCGGCAAGGAAGGCCTGGAAAAAAGCTACGAGAAGCAGTTGCACGGCACCACCGGCTACGAAGAAGTGGAAGTGTCGGCCGGCGGACGCGCCATGCGCACCCTGTCGCGCACGGCGGCCACCCCTGGCAACAACCTGATCCTGTCGATCGACATCGAACTGCAAAAAGTGGTCGAGGAAGCGTTCGGCGAATGGCGCGGCGCGGCCGTGGCGATCGACCCGGCCACGGGCGATATCCTGGCCTACGTCTCCAAGCCCGGCTACGACCCGAACCTGTTCGTCGACGGCATCGACCAGCAAAGCTGGAATGAACTCAATACCTCGCTGGACCGGCCGATGGTCAACCGGCCCCTGTCCGGTACTTATGCGCCCGGCTCGACCTTCAAGCCCTTCATGGCACTGGCCGCACTCGAACTGGGCAAGCGCACGCCGAGCCAGTCGATTTCCGATCCCGGATTCTTCATCCTGGGCGGCCACACCTTCCGCGACGACAAGGTGGGCGGCCATGGCACGGTCGACATGCACAAGTCCATCGTCGTCTCGTGCAACACGTATTACTATCAGCTGGGCCGCGACATGGGCATCGATGCCATCCACGACTTCATGAAGCCGTTCGGTTTCGGCCAGCTGACGGGCATCGACCTGAATAATGAAAAGACGGGCGTGCTGCCGTCGATGGAATGGAAGCGCAACCGCTTCAAGACGCCGCAGCAGAAAAAATGGGTGGGTGGCGACACGATTTCGGTGAGTAACGGCTCCGGCTACAACTCGTATACGCCGCTGCAGATCGCCCACGCGACGGCCAACCTGGCCAATAACGGCGTGGTGATGAAGCCGCATCTGGTGAAGATCATCGAAGACGCCGCCACGCGCGCGCGCACCCTGACGGTACCGAAGGAAAGCTACCGCATTCCGCTCAAGCAGGAAAACATCGACGTCATCAAGCGCGCCATGGTGGGCGTGACCAGCGAGCAGGGCGGCACGGCCGCGCGCATCTTCGCCGGTGTGCAGTACACGGTAGGCGGCAAGACGGGGACGGCGCAGGTGGTGGGCATCAAGAAAAACGAGAAGTACAATGCCAAGCTGCTGGCCGAACGCTTGCGCGACAATGCCTTGTTTACGGCCTTCGCGCCGGCCGACAAGCCGCGCATCGCGATTGCCATCGTGGTGGAAAACGCGGGCTTTGGTGCCGGCGTGGCTGCGCCGATTGCGCGCAAGGCGCTCGACTACTACCTGCTGGGCAAGCGCCCGAGCGACAAGGAAAAGGACACCACCAAGGTGCCCAAGGAAGATGTCGACGAAGTGCGCACCCTGGAAGAAATCACTGACGAGCAGGCCGCCCCGGCGCCGCCTGCCAGGCAATAAAGGAAGCACATGCCCATTAACGAGAGGCGCTCGCTGTGGCGGCGCGCCAAACCCTATCTGGCGGTGTTCGATCCGCCGCTGATGATCATCATCCTGATGCTGCTCAGCACCAGCCTGCTGACCCTGTATTCGGCCAGCATCGGCATCCCCGGCAAGATCGAGGACCACCTGCGCAACATCCTGCTGTGCTTTTTCGTCATGTGGGTGGCGGCCAACATCACGCCGCAGATGATGATGCGCATCGCCGTGCCGGCGTATACGATATCGGTGATACTGCTGGTGGCCGTGGCACTGTTCGGCACCATCAAGCTGGGCGCGCGGCGCTGGCTGCATATCGGCGTGATCGACATCCAGCCCTCCGAGTTCCTGAAGATCGCCACGCCCCTGATGCTGGCCTGGTTCTTCCAGCACAATGCGGGCGCCCTGCGCTGGAAATCGTTCCTGATGGCGGCCGTGCTGTTGCTGGCACCCGTCTACCTGATCGCACGCCAGCCCGACTTGGGCACGGCGCTGCTGGTGGTGGCGGCTGGCTTCACCGTCATCTTCCTGGCGGGCCTGTCGTGGAAGGTGCTGGCCGGCTTGCTGATCACCTTTGTTGCCTGCTTGCCGATCGCCTGGTCGCATCTGCATGATTACCAGCGCGACCGCGTGATGATGCTGATCGACCCGACCAAGGACCCGCTGGGCAAGGGCTTCCATATCATCCAGTCCATCATCGCCATCGGTTCCGGCGGCATGACGGGCAAGGGCTGGACGCACGGCACCCAGGCCCACCTGGAATTTGTCCCGGAGCGCACGACCGATTTTATTTTTGCCGTATATTCCGAGGAATTCGGACTGGTCGGTAACTTGATCCTGATGCTGATGTATTTGCTGCTGGTGGGACGGGGCATGATGATCGCCGCCAACGCCCCCAGTTTTTTCACTCGCCTGCTGGCAGGAGCGATAACAATGATTTTCTTTACGTATGCGTTTGTCAACATGGGCATGGTCAGCGGCATCGTGCCGGTGGTCGGTGTTCCCCTGCCTTTCCTCAGCTATGGCGGCACCGCGCTGCTGACCCTGGGCGTGGCCACTGGTATCCTGATGAGCATCCAGCGCCATCGCAAGCTGGTGCAGACCTGATGCGCGCGCCTGTCGATACCGTCGCCATGCGCGGATTGGGCCTGGCCGTTCTGCTGACCCTGGCCGCCTGCGGCACCACGCCGCACAAGCCCGCATCGACTAACGTGCCGCTGCCGTCAGGCGGCAAGGTCAAGTCCCCCGTGCGCCAGGACCCCACCTTGCCGGCGTTGCCGGCGGCCGGCTCCGGGCGCGGCGGCTACTACAAGGATGACGGCCCGGGCGAGAATCCGCCGGCCAACCTGCGCGACGTGCCCGATGCGGAAGTGCGCAACGAGCCGTATTCGACGCGCTCGAATCGCCCGTATGTCGTCTTCGGCAAGACGTACACGCCGATCACCGACAACGAACCATTCAAGCAGAAGGGCACGGGCACCTGGTATGGCAAGAAATTCCATGGCCAGCGCACTTCGTCGGGTGAGATCTACGACATGTACAAGATGACGGCGGCCCACCCCACCTTACCGATTCCGTCGTATGCGCGCGTGACGAGCATCGACAGCGGCGAACAGGTGATCGTGCGCGTCAATGATCGTGGTCCCTTCCACGCCACGCGCGTGATCGACGTGTCCTACACGGCGGCGCTGAAACTGGGCTTCCTGGGCAAGGGCAGCCACCAGGTGGTCGTGGAACGGCTGCTGCCGGCCGATATCGATGCCATTCTGGCTGCCCGCGCAGCGCCGAAGCCGGTGCCTTCCGTGGTGGCCATTTCCATCGATACACCGCCCGAGACGGGCGCCGTGGTGCAGCCGGAAGTGTCGACGCAGATGGATGCCACGGTGGCCGCGCCAGCGCCGGCCGCTTTGAGCAGCGGCTATTATTTGCAGCTGGGTGCCTACTCGCGCGCCGACAATGCGGAAACGGGGCGGTCGCGCCTGGCGCCATACGCGGCAGCCCTGGGTACGCTTGGGGTGGTGCAAGCCGGTAACCTGTTCCGCCTGTATGGCGGACCGTTCTCCAGCCGTGCCGAGGCGGCGCGGGCGGCGGCGAATTTGCCTGAGTCGACGGGCATCAAGCCCATCGTCATCGAAAGATAAGCGTAGGTCGAATTAGGCGCAATCGCCGTAATCCGACGCGATTGTCATGTGTCATTTACAGGAGCGCAGTTCCTGCTCCGGGAACTGCGTTTTGATTTTCTCCAGCCGCGCGCGCGTGGCGGCGTCGAGGTCGCGGAACTGGTAAGCCATCTGCTTGCTGGCGCTGTAACGTGGCGCGACGCGGGCGCTGTGCACGCCCTGTTTGTTGAGCGATGCCAGCTGGCTTTGCGCGCTGGTTTCCGACTTGAATACGCCCAGTGAAATGCCCCAGCGCAGGGGGCTGCTTTCGTTCATGATGAAGTAATTCGTCACGCCCAGCTGCTTCAACTCGCCGGCCTTGCGGTCGGCACCTTCCTTGCTGCCCTGCGGCGGGATGTACACCATGTAGCTGGAAATGTCCTGGCCGGCCAAGTTGCGGCGCGACTGGCGATCGCCCAGCTCCAGCGCTGCCACTTGCGCTTCAAAGCGGCGTCCGTCAGCCAGCAGGAAATTGCCCACTTCCGTGCAGGCATACGATGGCGGCGCCGCAGGTACGGCCGCCGCCGGCGTCGCGGCCTCGTCGGCGGCCGGCGCCGTGGCCTGCTCCTGCGTCAGCAAGGTGAGTTTATTCGCCTGCAGCTGGTTATTCAGGCGCGCCGGTTCGCGCGTCTCCGTGCGAAAACTGCCCAGATAGCCCTGGCCGATGGCCAGGACCAGCAGGTTGACGCCGGCCAGCAGCCAGAAGACGAATTTCAGCATACGTGGTTTCCTTGTGTTCCTGCCGCGTCGGCGCGTGCGGATGCCTGCAGGCCGAGCATGACGATATTGTCCACCAGATGCAGCGGTACCGGCAGTGCCAGGGCCGGTGCGATACGCAGCGCGGCGCCGCCGGACAATAAACAGGCACTGGCGCCGTGCATGCGCACGGCCCGTTCGATGGCGCCTGCCTGGGCCGCCAGGCAGCCACTCAAAATCGCGTCGTCCGTGTTGTCGGCAAAGCCGGCCGGCAGCATGGCGTCGCCGGCGATTTGCGGCAGCTGCGCCGTGTTGCGCGCCAGCGAGCTGGCCATCAATCCCAGTCCCGGCAAGATCATCCCGCCGAGGAAAACGCCATCGGCCGTGATGGCGTCGATGGTGGTGGCGGTGCCGCAATTGGCGACGATGAGCGACTGGCCAGGCGCCAGTGCATGCGCGCCGATGGCGGCGGCAAAACGGTCGCAGCCCAGTTGCGACGGCGCGCGGTAGCCATTCCTCAGTCCGGCCAACTGCGGCAGCGAGACAAAGTCACAGGGTGCTACCGGCAGCATGGCGCGCAGGCGCATGCCGATGACGCTGCCCGCCACGTTCGACAGCAGCACTTCGCTGATGGCGAGTTTCTCCCATTGCGCCGCCAGGGTGTCGAGCTGCGCATGCGTGACGGCGCCGCTGGCCAGCCAGCCGCCGACGGCACCATCGGCGGCCACGAGTGCCCATTTGATGCGCGTATTGCCGGCGTCTATCAGCAGTAGCATGCGCTTACTCCCCGCTCAGGCGCAAGGACACGTCGCCTGACATGATTTCCTGCAGGCCGCCATCGGTGCGCAGCAGCAGGCGGCCCAGGTGGTCCACGCCAGCCGCCACGCCTTGCTGCAGCAGCTGGCCGCTGTCGAGGATTTTCACGTGCAGGCCCTGCCACGCGTGCAGTGCGTTCCAGCGTTCGGCAAATGGCGTAAAACCCGTGTCGTTGAATTCGGCCAGCACGCCGGCCAGGCGGCTCAGGAGCGCCGCCACCAGGGTATTGCGCTCCATCTGCGCCAACCACGGCACGGCCGAAACGCTGCGGCCAATCTGCCGTTCCAGCGCATCGGGCATCAGCAAATTGATGCCGCAGCCGATCACGGCCCACACGCCGTTGCCCTCGGGCGCCTGCTGCGTCTCGACGAGGATGCCGGCCAGTTTATGGCCATCCTTGAGCAGGTCGTTCGGCCATTTCAGTTGCACCGGCACGCCCAGCGCCGTCATGCTTTCGGCCAGCGCCACGCCGACGGCCAGCGGCAGGCCGACCAGCTGATGCAGCGGCCCCTTGAAGCGCCAGGCCAGCGAGAACATCAGGCTGGCGTCCGCCTGCGACACCCACGGCCGCCCGGCCCGCCCGCGGCCGGCCGTCTGCTGGCCGGCGATGCGCAGGGTGGGGCCGGCCAGGGTGGCGCAGCGCGCCAGCAGGTCGGCGTTGGTCGATCCCGTTTCGTCGACCACTTCGATGGCCACGTGGGAGGCGCCCGTGGCGCAATGGGCGGCGATGGCCGCGCTGTTCAAGTCTGAGTGCTTCGTCATGGTGATCAGTTCAGTTGCGCGCCTTGTGCGGCGCATTCGCGAAGACCCGGTCGTAGATGGCATTCGGTAGCGCGCGCAGCAGCTTGGCGACGAGGCCCATCTGCCACGGGATCACGCGGTAGCTGTCGCCGTCGGCGATGGCGCGCGCGGCGCGCACGGCGAATTTTTCGGCCGGCATCAGGAAGGGCATGCGGTAGGCGTTGTGGCGCGTCATCGGCGTGTCGATGTAGCCGGGCGTGATGGTGACGACCTTGATGCCGGCCGGTTTCAATTCCAGGCGCAGCGATTCGCAGTAGCTGATGACGGCCGCCTTCGATGCGCTGTAGGCTTCGGCGCCGGGCAGGCCGCGTATGCCCGCCACGCTGCCGATGCCCACCAGGCGTCCGCTGCCCTGGCTTTTCATGGCGGCGATGAAGGGCGCGAAGGTGGCGACGGTGGCCGTGACGTTGATCGCCATCAAACGCGCGAAGGCGTCGAGGTCTTCCGCGTGTTCGCTCAGGGTACCGTACGACACGCCGGCGCTGGCGATGACGACGTCGATATGCCCGGCATGGGCGATGAAGTCCTGCGCCGCGCTTTTCAGGGCGGCATGGTCGCACACATCGACGGCGTAGGCGCGGTGGCGTTCAGGGTGGGGCAGGGACGCGATCAGTTGCTGCAGGGTCTCGCCGCGGCGTGCCAGCAAGCCCAAATGGGCGCCCTGGCGCGCGTACTGCAGCGCCAGGGCAGCGCCCAATCCGCTCGACGCGCCCGTGATGAATACGCTGTAAAGCACGCTGTGCATCAGGCGATGCCCGGGCGCGCCAGGGAAGTGGCCATGCTTATTTCTTTTCCGCTTTGGCTTTCGCAAGCAGCACGTCCATCACGGTCAGTGCCTGGGCGTTCAGCTGCTCTTCGTTCTTGGCTGACTTGCTGCCCTGATCGGCTTGCGAAGGCGAGGTGATGTAGCGGCCGTCGATGGCGATCATGGGCCAGAACGTCACGTTATAGCCCTGCATCATGGCGTCCGCACGGCGCACGCGGGCCGAGACGCCCATCGAACGGTAGGTGTCGATGAACTTCTGGCGGTCCACGCCCTGCTTGGCGACGAAGTCGAATACGGCGTCGTCGGTGGCCAGGCGGTTGCGCTCCACGTGCATGGCGTGGAAGACGCTGGTGTGCAGCTTGTCGAGCAGGCCCATGGCTTGCAGGGTGAAGAACAAACGCTGCTGCGGCGTCACGCTGTCATCGCGCGACACGTGCACGCGCTTGAAGACGATGTTGTCGCCCTGTTTCTTGACCCAGGCCGCCAGTTGCGGTTCGAGTACGTTGCAATGCGGGCAGTAATACGCAAAAAATTCCGTCACTTCGATTTTCTTGCCTGCTTCCGTCACCTGCGGCGTGGCCAGGGTGTCGTATTCGACGCCATTCTTCGGCTCGGCCGGCGAGGCCGATGCGCCCAGGGCGGCAGTGCACAGGGCGGCGGCGAACAGGATTTTCTTCAGAAAGCGCATGCTGGTTCCTTATTTTTGGTTGCGGACGACGGCCACATCGATACCGTTTTCAGACAGTTTGGTGCGCGCGCGGTTCATCGCTTCGAGCTGGTTGAACGGCCCGATGCGCACGCGGTGCAGCACGCCGGCATCGGTACTGCGGTCGCTGATGGCCGCTTCGAAGCCCAGCAGCGCCAGTTTGCCGCGCGTGCTTTCGGCGTCCGACATGTCATGGAAGGCGCCGGCCTGCAGATAATAAATCCATTTGTCGCTGGCGGCATCGGCTTTGGCTTGCGGCGCTGGCGCTGCTGCCGCCGGCGTTTTCGGCGCCGGCTTGTCCTTCAATGTACCGATGAGTTCCTGCAACGCGTCCGGCGGCGGTGCCTTCGGCTGCTGCGCGGGAGCGGGTGCCGGCGCAGCAGGCTGCGTCGGCGCGACGATCTCGCGCGGCTCCTTGGAGAAGTCGCGCGCCGCTTCCTTGGCCGCTTCCTTGTTGCCGTACATCGGCTTGTTCGGATCGGCGATCTGCCCGGCCGTCGGTTCGGCCGACTTGCCAGCCTTGCCCGACTTGTCGGTGAAGGGCGAGGCGCCCTTGGTGATCACCAGGGCGACCACCACGGCGATGCCCAGGCCGATGACCAGGCCGATGATGATGCCGACCAGCGTGTTGCCCTGCTGGCGCCGGGTCGAAGAGAAGCGGGAAGCGTGGGGGAAGCGTGACTCATTGACGGTTAGACCTTCGCGATTACATTTTGTTTGGCGCGGATACGCCGATCAGTGCCAGGCCGTTGCGCAGCACCTGGCGCGCGGCGATGACGAGGGCCAGGCGGGCCATCTTGACGGCGTCGTCCTCGACCAGCACTTTTTCGGCGAAGTAGAAGCTGTGCAGATTGGCGGCCAGGTCGCGCAGGTAGAAGGCGACTTGATGCGGTCCCAGTTCCGCTTGCGCGCGCGCCAGCGTTTCCGGGTAGGCGGCCAGGGTCGCCAGCAGGGTCGCTTCGGTCGGTGCCGTTAACGGAGACAAATCGGGAGACAAGTCGACGTTGTTGAAAATGCTTGCATCGCCGCCCCAGTTTTCCAGGATGCGGCAGATGCGCGCATGCGCGTACTGCACGTAATACACCGGGTTTTCATCGGTGGTTTTCAGCGCCACGTCGACGTCGAAGACGAATTCCGTGTCGGCCTTGCGTGAGATCAGGAAGAAGCGCACGGCGTCGCGGCCCTTGGCGATGTCGCCGCCGCCCGACCATTCGATCAGGTCGCGCACGGTCACGTAGGAGCCGGCGCGCTTCGAAATCTTGACTTCTTCGCCGTCCTTCATGACGGTGACCATCTTGTGCAGCACGTAGTCGGGGTAGCCTTGCGGGATGCCCATGTCGACCGCTTGCAGGCCGGCGCGCACGCGCGCGATGGTGCCGTGGTGGTCGCTGCCCTGGATATTGATGGCCTGCACGAAGCCGCGCTGCCATTTCACCAGGTGATACGCCACGTCCGGCACGAAATACGTGTAGGTGCCGTCCGTCTTGCGCATCACGCGGTCCTTGTCGTCGCCGAAGTCGGTGGTACGCAGCCACAGCGCGCCATCCTGCTCGTAGGTGTGGCCCGCCTTGATCAAGGTTTCCACGGCGCTGTTGACCTTGCCGTCCGCGTACAGCGAGGACTCCAGGTAGTAATTATCGAACTTCACGCCGAACGCCTGCAAGTCGATGTCCTGCTCGTTGCGCAGGTAGGTGACGGCAAACGGGCGGATCGAATCGATGTCGTCGATGTTGCCATTCGCCGTGGCGGGCAAGCCATCGCTGGCCGAGACCGTCTTGCCGGCCTTGAAGTCGTTGGCGATGTCGGCGATGTAGTCGCCGTTGTAGGCTGGTTCCGGCCATTCGGCGTCGCCCGGCTTGAAGCCGCGCGCGCGCGCCTGCACGGAATTGGCCAGGGTCTGGATCTGCACGCCCGCGTCGTTATAGTAAAACTCGCGCGTGACTTTGTAGCCTTGCGCATCGAACAGCGACGACAGGGCGTCGCCCAGCGCCGCCTGGCGGCCGTGACCCACGTGCAGCGGGCCGGTCGGGTTGGCCGAGACGAATTCGAGGATGACCTGCTTGCCGGCGCCTGCCGTGCTGCGGCCATAGCTGTCGGCCTCGCTCAAGATGGTTTTCACCACGGCTTGCTTGGCGGCGTTTGACACGCGCACGTTGATGAAGCCGGGACCGGCGATTTCCACTGCCTCGACCAGGCCCTTGCCGGCCGGGTTGGCCAGCACGGCTGTGACGATGGTTTGCGCCAGTTCGCGCGGATTCTGTTTCAGCTGCTTGGCCAGTTGCATGGCGATGTTGCAGGCGACGTCGCCATGCGATGCGTCGCGTGGTCGCTCGAGCACCACGGATGGCTCAAGCGTAGTGCCGGCCAGGACGGGAGCGAGGGCGGCCTGGAACAGGGCGATGATTTCTTGTTTCTGTTGGGCGAGCATGAGCAGGATGGCGGTGGAACCGCGTTAAGAATGAATAGAATGAATCAAAAAGCAAAACGGACGGCCAGTACCCAAGCCGCCCAGACTGCGTCAATTATACTGGTTTGCCGGCGGGAACAATACGCTTGCCAGCAAGGTCCCCGTGCCGGCGCATTTCACGATATTATCAGGACAACATGCTCATGTTGGTGCATGAAAACATCAGCATGGCGCATTCTGCTTGTATATATGCAGTTTTTTTCCGCAATTTACAGGTATCGCTGCAATCGCTTGGGCCAGAGGGCGCCACAAACGCTACAATCGACCCTTTATTGATAACGCGCGGCCGCGACTTTGCTACCATGCAGCCCACCGCGCGCAGCCACACCGGATAACTATGAACAAGCGCCCCACGCTGAAATTGAAAACCAAGCCGGCGCCAGGCCAGGCCCCTGCCGCACCGAAATTGCGTCCCAGCTACCATCCCGACCTGAAACCGGTCTTGCAGCCAGGCTTCCAACCCGATTTGCGCGCCGACTCGCTGGCGTTTTGCCTGCTGGGCGCCGCCAATGCCGTGGCGCAAGTGCGCACGGGCACGGCCCTGCCGCAGGCGCTGGCCAAGGTGTTTGCGCAATCGAACGCCAGCCCGCAGGCACGCGGCGCCATCCAGGATATTTCCTACCGCACCATGCGCCAGCTGGGCCGCAGCGAAACCCTGGTCGGCCTGATGACGTCGAAGGCGCCCGAGCCGCCGATGCTGGCCGCGCTGCTGTGCTGCGCGCTGTCGCTGATGTCGGCCGAGCCGGGCGAACAGCCCTACGAAGAATTTACCGTTGTCGACCAGGCTGTCACGGTGGCCACCTCGCACCCTGACCTGGCGCATGCCAAGGGCATGGTGAATGCCGTGTTGCGACGTTTCTTGCGCGAGCGAAAGTCCTTGCTGGAAGCGGCCCTGCAGCAACCTTTGGCGCAATGGAATTATCCGCAATGGTGGATCGATACACTGCGCCTGGCTTACCCGCGCGACTGGCAAGCCATTCTGACGGCCGGCAATGCCGTGCCGCCATTGACCCTGCGCGTGAATCGCCGCAAGAGCACGGTTGAGGCGTACCTTGCCGTGCTGGACGAGGCGGGTATCGCCGCGCGCCAGGTGGGACCGTTTGCCGTACGGCTGGACAAACCCATCGGCGTGGCGCTGATTCCCGGCTTCGAGCAGGGCGTCGTCTCCGTGCAGGATGCCGGCGCGCAACTGGCCGCACCGCTGCTGGACTTGCAAGACGGCATGCGCGTGCTGGACGCCTGCGCGGCGCCCGGCGGCAAGACCTGCCACATCCTGGAACTGGCCGACGTGCACGTGACGGCCATCGATGCGGACGCCAAGCGCCTGCCGCGCATCGCGGAAAACCTCGAACGCCTGGGCCTGGACGCCACCCTGAAGGCGCAGGATGCGCAATCGAGCGCGTGGTGGGACGGCCAGCAGTACGACCGTATCCTGGCCGACGTGCCGTGCACGGCTTCGGGCATCGTGCGTCGCCATCCGGACATTCGCTGGTTGCGCCGCAAGGGCGATGCGTTCCAACTTGCAACACTTTCCTCCAAAATTCTGGACAACCTGTGGCAGATGCTGCGCCCCGATGGTAAATTGCTGTTCGTGACATGTTCATTGTGGCCGCAAGAATCCGAGGCACAGGCGGCGGCATTTGCGGTGCGCAATAATGCGACCCGATTGACAGCGCCTGGCCAGCTGTTGCCGACTGGCAGCGCGGAGCAGGACCATGACGGTTTGTTCTATGCGCTATTCCAAAAAAATGCGGCTTGAGCGATTCGTCGAACCTTTTCCTACGGACACCACCGGCACACTTGTGACAACACGACTCTTCCGACTCCTGGCCCTGCTGCTGATGCTGGCATGTACCATGCCGCGCGCGCAAGCCGCCGACATGGTCGAGATCACCCGTGCCTACATCGAGTCGAGCGAAGAGGGCTACAAGCTGGCCGCCACCTACTCCTTTGATCTCAATCACGACCTCGATGATGCCGTGCAGCATGGTGTGCCCCTGTTTTTCACGACAGAAATCGAACTGACCCGGCCCCGCTGGTACTGGTTCGATGAAAAGGCCATCGTGGCGCGCCAGACCAGCCGGCTGTCGTACAACGTGCTGACGCGCCAGTATCATGTGTCGGGCGGGGGCTTGCAGCAAAGCTTCCCCACGCTCGACGATGCGCTGTTCCTGATCCGCCGCCCCAGCCGCTGGCTGGTGGCGCCGCGCGGCGCGCTGAAAGTGGGGCAGACGTATAACGTCACCTTGCGCATGGGCATGGACCGCGACTACCTGCCCAAGCCAATACAGGTCAATGCCTTCAATAACAGCGACTGGCGCCTGGCTTCGAATAAAAAAACCTTCTTGTATACGGCGGAGTAGTGAGTCAAGCATTACGCTATCTGCTGGTAGTGGGCGGCGGCATTGTCAGTATCCTGCTGTTCCTGCTGGCGTCGGCTTCCGACAATTCCGGCTTTTTCGACCGCTATTACACCTGGCTGCTGGGCCTGAACGCCGCCGTGGCCGTGTCGCTGCTGGCGCTGGTGGGCATTTCCCTGGGCCGTTTGTACGTGCGCTACAAGAGCGGCAAGTTCGGCTCCAAGCTGATGACACGTTTGGTGATGCTGTTCGCCGCCGTCGGCATCCTGCCGGGCCTGGTGATTTTTCTTGTTTCTGTGCAATTCGTGTCCCACTCCATCGAGTCCTGGTTCAACGTCAAGATCGAAGCGGCGCTGGAATCGGGGATTGAGCTGGGCCGCGCCGGCCTCGATGCGGCCCTGGTCGAGCTGGACCACCGGGGTCACAAGGCGGTCGCGGAACTGGGCAGCGATCCGGTGGCCGGTCCGGCCGTGCTGACCAGCCTGCTACGCGAAGAAGGCATGCAAAATGTCATGGTTGTCAGCAGCGACGGCGTGCTGCTGGCCAGCGCCGGGCCGCACAGCGCGGCCGACTTGCCCACGCCGGCCATGCTGGTGCAGGCCGCCTCGCCAGCCGGTTATGCTTCCGCCGAAGGGGGTCTGGAGTTGCACGACGATGGCACGGAGTCGGGCGGCGGCGGTTTCCGCGCGGGCACGCCGGCATCGCTGGAAACGGCGGCCAGCCTGCGTTTGCGCGTGCTGGTGGCCGTGCCGGGGCCCTCCGTCTCGCCGCGCTACCTGCAATTGCTGCAAGCGGTGCCGCCCAAGCTGGCGACGAATGGCGAGGTGCTGCGCGCCGCCTACAGCGAATACAAGGAACGTTTCGTCGCGCGCGTGGGCTTGCGCAAGATGTATATGGAAATCCTCACCTTGACCTTGCTGCTGGCCATCTTTGGCGCCATCGGCAGCGCTTTCCTGATCGCGGGCAATCTGGCCCAGCCCCTGCTGCTGCTGGCAGAAGGCACGCGCGCCGTGGCCGAGGGCGACCTGTCGCCGCGCCCCATCGTCGCCACCAAGGATGAACTGGGCACGCTGACGCAGTCGTTCAACATCATGACGCGCCAGTTGCTCGATGCGCGCACGGCCGTGGAAAGCAACCGTGCCGCGCTGCAAAACGCCAAGGCCCACCTGGAATCGGTGCTGGCGAACATGTCGGCCGGCGTGATGGTGCTCGACGGCGATTTCAAGCTGGTGACGTGCAATGAATCGGTCGAGCGCATCTTGCAGCATTCGGGCATGAGCATCGTGGGGCAGCCGCTGGCGCATATTGCTGGAATGGAAGAGTTTGGCGGCGCCATCATCAGCGCCTTCACGGCGCAAAGCGCACAATCGGCGTCGGGCCGCAACCAGCAGCGCCTGCACTGGCAGCGCCAGATCGAGATTCCGCGCCGCCTGGGCAGCAGTGCCGACGAGCATGACATCACCCTGCTGGCGCGCGGTTCGCGATTGCCGCTGGAGTCCGGCAGCGGCTACATCGTTGTCTTCGATGATATTTCCGACGTGATTTCTGCGCAGCGCTCGATCGCCTGGGGCGAGGTGGCGCGCCGCCTGGCGCATGAAATCAAGAATCCGCTCACGCCCATCCAGCTGTCGGCCGAGCGCCTGCAGATGAAGCTCGAAGGCAAGCTGGAGCAGCCGGATGCGGACTTGCTCAACCGCGCCACCACCACCATCGTCAAGCAGGTCGATGCGATGAAGCGCATGGTCGATGACTTCCGCGACTATGCGCGCACGCCGCCGGCCGTGCTCACGCCGTTGCGCCTGAATGAACTGATCGAAGAGATCCTGAACCTGTACCTGCGCGGCGATGATGGCGACATCATCCACCCGCAACTGGCGCCGAATTTGCCGATGGTGATGGGCGATCCGACCCAGTTGCGCCAGGTGATCCATAACTTGCTGCAGAACGCGCAGGACGCCATGGCCGACCTGCCGCCGGACTCGCCGCATCCGCGGATTGACGTAAGGACGGAAGCAATTCATTATCGCAGTGCGGACGGCGGCGTGAATATCGCCGTGCGGCTGGCCATCACCGACAATGGCCCTGGTTTCGCGCCAAAAATCCTGGCGCGCGCCTTCGAACCCTATGTGACCTCGAAGGCGCGCGGCACGGGATTGGGCCTGGCGATGGTCAAGAAAATTATCGATGAACATGGCGGACGCATCGATATCGAGAACCGGGTCGACGGCAATGGCGCTTCGGTGGTCATTTTGCTGTTAAAGTTAGCTCCCGACACTCCTGCCCAGGATTTCCTGGCGTGAGGGTCTGGTTTAGTATTTAAAACACTAATAAAATCATAGCTGTCCGCCGTGTGCATCTTGTGCGCGAGGGCCGGCGAAATGAGGAAGGCAAGACACGAATGGCAAACATACTCGTAGTGGATGATGAAATGGGTATCCGTGAGTTGCTCTCGGAAATTCTGGGCGACGAAGGACATGCTATCCAGCTGGCCGAAAATGCGCAGCAGGCGCGTGAAGCGCGTGCCGCCGGTGCGCCGGATCTGGTATTGCTGGATATCTGGATGCCCGACACCGATGGCGTGACCCTGCTCAAGGAATGGCAGCGTGACGGCTTGCTGACCATGCCGGTGATCATGATGTCGGGCCACGCCACCATCGATACGGCGGTCGAGGCGACGCGCATCGGTGCCATGAATTTCCTGGAAAAACCGATTGCCCTGCAAAAACTGCTGAAAGCAGTCCAGCAAGGCTTGACGCGGGCACAGGAAACCGTGCGCGCGCCGAGCGTGGCGCCGCGTCCCGTGGCACCCGTGGTGGCCGAGGAAAGCAGCCATCCCGTGCCCAGTTTTGGCGGCAGTGCGCCGCAACAGCTGATGGTGCGCCCAGGCATCGCCGTACCGGCGGTGGCTGAAGGCCATGGCTACAACCTGTCGTTCGACTTGCCGCTACGCGAGGCGCGCGACGCGTTCGAGCGCATGTATTTCGAACACCACCTGGGCCGCGAAGGCGGCAGCATGACCCGCGTGGCGGAAAAAACAGGCCTGGAACGTACCCATTTGTACCGCAAGCTGAAACAGCTGGGCGTCGAACCGGGCAAGCTGGCCAAGAAAAGCCTGTGACGGCAGCCGTGCGGCGCTTGATGCCGCTGACCCTGGTCAGCGGTGGACGCGCCGCCGGGCGCGAGGCCGCCATCGCGCAAGCCTTGGCACCGGACGAGCCGGCCGCCGTGATCCTCGAGGGATTGGCTGACGGCAACGCCATCCTGGCCGACCTGGCCGGGCAAGCTTCCCCTTCTCCACCATTTCCATTGCAACTGTTGCGCATCGCGCCCGGTTGCTTGTGCTGCAGCGGCAATCTCGTATTGCGTGTAACATTGAATCGTCTGCTGCGCCATCCTCCCGCGCGCTTGTTCATCAGCCTGGCCGATGCCACGCACATCGAACAATTGCGCGCCTGGCTCACTGCCAGTCCCTACGACGTCCTGCTGGCGCTGCAAGCCGACATCGTGCTTTCTTGACGATTTCCTGATGGAATTCCCGCACTTGCTTTTGCATCTCGTTACAACTCTGTAGCCCGCCGGGTGGCATGGCGCTTGAAATGGCGCCGTATCAGCCCCACCTCTGTTCTGAAACCGCAGGAGTTTCTCTTGCTTGAGCGAAGGATGCAAAATGAACCTGATCTATAACAGCGAACAATACAGCGTCGTGGAATTCGGCGCCGACGTCGACCTGGAAGCCCTGCGCTTTGGCGGCTATGAAATCGTCGACAAGGGCGGCAAACGCGAGACGTTTATCGCTGGCATCCTTGCGCAAAACTTCCGCCGCGACGTCACGGAATTGATCGCCAGCGAACCCAGCATGGAAGAGATCGATGAATTTTTGGGCAGCTATGATTCCCTCATGAGCCAGCCTGTCCTGTTGCACTAGGGTGGTGGCTATCGTCACCATACCAATCCGCCGGGCGGCATGGTATGGTGGCCGTGTTATCCCGCCGCAAACAGACCATGTGCCAACTTCTCGGAATGAATTGCAATGTCCCCACGGACATTGTCTTTAGTTTTACCGGCTTCGCCATGCGCGGCGGCCATACCGATACCCACCATGACGGCTGGGGCATCGCCTTTTTCGAGGGTGCTGGCGTGCGCCATTTCGTCGACCACCAGGCGGCCATCGCCTCGCCCGTGGCCGAACTGATCAAACGCTACCCGATCAAGTCGCGCAATGTCATCGCGCATATCCGCAAGGCCACGCAAGGCCAGGTGGCGCTGGAAAATTGCCACCCGTTCGTGCGCGAACTGTGGGGCCGCTACTGGGTATTCGCCCACAATGGTGATTTGAAACAATTTCATCCCGTGCTGACGGGCAGTTACCGCCCTGTTGGCTGCACGGACAGCGAACTGGCTTTCTGCTATCTGCTGCAGCAATTGCATGCGCGCTTTGGCGATGCTCCGCCGGCCTTGCCGCAACTGCATGCCGCGTTGGCGGAATTGCTGCCCAGCATCGCCGCCCACGGCACTTTCAACATGATGCTGTCGAGCGGCGAGGCGCTGTTTGCCCATTGCTCGACCAGCTTGCACTATCTGGTGCGACAACATCCGTTTCCAACTGCTAAACTCTCCGATGAAGACCTGAGCGTGGACTTTTCCCAGGTGACGACACCCCAGGACCGCGTGGCCGTGATCGTTACCCAGCCGCTGACGACGAATGAGCAGTGGACGGCGTTTGCGCCCGGCGAATTGAAATTATTTGTCGACGGGATGGTGCAAGACACGCCAGTGGCCTAATTTGTTGACGACAATACGCCGGATTGCTGCCAAAATACCCACAGCGCGGGCGAAATTCAGCTAAAGTATTGTCAATAGTGAACCTTGATGCGGGCACCGCGCGGCCGGTGTCACTCGACCTGATTGATGAAGACTTAATGATCGATATTTCCAGCAACGACATCACCCCGAAACCCTTGCGCGTGCGCGAGTTCTATCTGGGGCGACAACCTATCCTTGACCGCAATCAAGCCCTGTTTGGCTATGAGTTGCTATTCCGCAACGCTCCGGTCGGTCCCGCCAACATCACCAGCGACCTGTCCGCCACGGCTTCCGTGATCGCCCACGCCTCCCAGTTGGGGATGGAAAAGGTCATCGGCGACGCGCTCGGTTTCGTCAACGTCGATGCCGACGTGATCATGAGCGATATCTTCGTTTTCCTGCCGCGTGAAAAAGTCGTGCTGGAAATCGTCGAATCGATGCCCGTCACGCCGGAAGTGCGCGCGCGCATCAGTGAACTGGTGGGCCATGGTTTTACTTTCGCGCTGGAAAACGTGGTGGCCGACACGTCTCAAGTGCAGGAACTGCTGCCGCTGGTGCAATACGTCAAGATGGACATGAGCACGGTCGACCCGAAAGTGCTGGCGGCGCTGGCGCCCCGTTTCAAGCAGGAGCAGAAGAAACTGGTGGCGGAAAAGGTCGAGACGCGCGAAGAATTCAAGTCGGGCCTGGACCTGGGCTTCGATTATTTCCAAGGTTATTATTTCGCCAAGCCCGCCATCATGACGGGCAAGAAGCTGTCGCCATCGCAACTGGCCGTCATGGAACTGATGACCCTGGTCACCTCCGACGCCGACAACATGGATATTGAGCGCGCCATCAAGCGCGATGTGTCGCTGGCTTTGAACCTGTTGCGTTTGGTGAATACACCGGCCGTGGGCGCGCGCCAGCGCATCGATTCGCTGAGCCAGGCCGTTACCGTGCTGGGCCGTCGCCAGCTGCAGCGCTGGCTGCAGATCATGCTGTACGCGGAGCCAAGCAAGCGCGGCCATAGTATGACGCCGCTGCTGATGCTGGCCACCACGCGCGGCCGTTTGCTCGAATTGCTCGCGCATAAACTGCGCCCGAACCAGCCCCATTCGGCCGATATCGCCTTTACGGTCGGCATCATGTCCCTGATGGATACCCTTTTCGGCGTGCCGATGTCGGAAATCCTCAGCCAGATCGAAGTAATCGATGAAGTGGCCGAAGCGCTGCTGTCGCGCGAAGGCTTCTACGGCGACCTGCTGCGCCTGGCCGAATGCATCGAGCGCATCGAAGACATGGAAGGCGAGATCGTACCGACCCTGCGCGACCTGGCCATGTCGCCGGACGACCTGGTAGAGCTGGAAATGGCGGCCTACGAATGGAGCGATAACGTTGTCAGATACGCGCTGTAGGTCGGATTAGGTGGGGCCGCCGAGGCCCAAAGGGCCGTAATCCGACAACATTGTTGGCGCGTTCTTCAAAAGCCCTGGACGGCGATGCCGTGACAGGGCTTTTTTACGCCGCTACGCTGCCGCACCGGGCCAGTGCTTGTGCAGCTCGGGGTCGGTGCGCAGTTCCCACAGGGCCAGCACGACGACGGCGATGCCGACGATCAGCTCGTTCCACAGGACGACGCGCTGTTCGGCGATGCGCAGCACCCATGGCGAGACGCCGACCCAGACGCCCACCAGCAGGTTGACGACGACGGCCCAGAAATAGGTCTTGTACAGGTCGAAGGCGGCCAGCACGGCGATCACCAGGCCCGAGGCAAAGGCGTTGATCATCTGTGGCGAGCCTTCGGGATAGGAAAACGCCCATGGCGAAACGAGCAGCCACAGGCCCAGCAACAGGATCACTTGATCTTGCCAGCGTTTCAGTTTGAAATTGCTTGCCATATATCCTCCTTAGCCAGTCAGGGAACGGGCCGGAGCGGGCATGCAGCATGCCGACCGGCATACTGCGTTAGTGCGCTGCGGCGCACGATAAGTTCCGCGCGCCTTGTGCTTATATTATGGCACTACAACAGATTCGGTGCCAGCCAGCGTTCCACGTCCTCGATGCTGGCGCCGCGGCGCTTGGCCATGTCTTCCACCTGGTCCATGCCAATCTTGCCGACGACGAAGTATTTCGACTCCGGGTGGGCAAAATAGAAGCCGGAGACGGCCGCGCCGGGGAACATGGCATACGATTCCGTCAGCTGCATGCCGATGTCCTCGGCCTGCATGACCTCGAACATCTCTTTCTTGACCGTGTGCTCGGGGCAGGCGGGGTAGCCGGGCGCGGGGCGGATGCCGACATATTTTTCGCCGATCATGTCGTCATTGCTCAAGTGCTCTTCCGGCACATAGCCCCACAAATCCTTGCGCACGCGCTCATGCAGGTATTCGGCAAATGCCTCGGCCAGGCGGTCCGCCAAGGACTTCAACATGATGGACGAGTAATCGTCGTGCGCATCCTCGAAGCGCTTTTCGTATTTCTCGATACCCAGGCCGGACGTCACGGCGAACATGCCGATGTAATCCTTCACTCCCGATGCCTTCGGTGCAATGAAGTCGGCCAGGCACTGGTTCGGCCGCTGCACGCCGTCGACCACGGGTTTGACGCCCTGCTGGCGCATGCCGTAGTAGGTGAACGCCACGCTACTGCGCGTATCGTCCGTGTACACCTCGATATCGTCGTCATTGACGCTGTTGGCCGGCAGCAGGGACACGACGCCATTGGCCGTCAGCCAGCGTCCGTCGATGAGTTTTTTCAGCAGGGCCTGGCCTTCCGCATAGACCTTGGTGGCCGCGTCGCCCACCACTTCATCCGTCAAAATGGCGGGGAAGGGGCCGGCCAGGTCCCAGGTCTGGAAGAACGGGCCCCAGTCGATATAGTTGGCCAGGGTGGCCAGGTCGACATTTTTAAACACGCGGCGGCCGATGAACTTCGGTTTCACGGGAGTGCAGGGGCCGTCGAAGGGCACGAGCATCTTGTTGGCACGCGCCTGCGCCAGCGGCAGGATGGGCAGCGCCTTCTTGTTGGCGTGCTGCTCGCGGATGCGCGCGTAGTCGAGTTCGATGTCTTGCACATATTTGTCGCGCTGTTCCGGCGTCAGCAGCGATTGCGCCACGGACACGGAACGCGAGGCGTCCGGCACGTAGATCACGGGGCCTTCGTAGTTGTGCGCGATTTTCACCGCCGTGTGGGCGCGGCTGGTGGTGGCGCCGCCGATCAGCAGGGGAATTTTCAGCATGCGGAAGTGTTCGTCGCGCTGCATTTCCTTGGCGACATAGGCCATTTCTTCCAGCGACGGCGTGATCAGGCCGGACAGGCCGATGATGTCCGCGTTTTCCACCTTGGCGCGGGCCAGGATTTCCGAGCACGGCACCATGACGCCCATGTTGACTACTTCGAAGTTATTGCATTGCAAGACTACCGTGACGATATTCTTGCCGATGTCATGCACGTCGCCTTTCACGGTCGCCATGATGATCTTGCCCTTCGGCTTGGCGACGATGCCCGTGCGTTTTTCTTCCAGCAGCTTTTCTTCCTCGATGAACGGGATCAAATGGGCCACGGCTTGTTTCATCACGCGCGCCGATTTCACCACTTGCGGCAAGAACATCTTGCCTTGGCCAAACAGGTCGCCAACCACGTCCATGCCGGCCATCAGCGGGCCCTCGATCACGTGGATGGGACGCCCGCCATTGTGCAGCAGTTCCTGGCGCGCTTCTTCCGTGTCTTCCACGATGAATTGCGTGATGCCGTGCACCAGCGCGTGCGACAGGCGCGCCTGCACCGTGCCTTCGCGCCAGGCCAGGGTTTGCGCCTCGGCCTTGCCGCCCGCCTTCAGGGTGCCGGCGATCTCGATCATGCGCTCGGTGGAGTCTTCGCGGCGATTCAGCACCACGTCCTCCACGCGCTCGCGCAATTCCGGATCGAGGTTGTCGTACACGCCCACCATGCCGGCGTTGACGATGCCCATGGTCATGCCGGCCTTGATGGCGTGGTACAGGAAGACGGTATGGATGGCTTCGCGGGCTGGATCGTTGCCGCGGAAACTGAACGACACGTTCGACACGCCGCCCGAAATCTTTGCGTACGGCAGGTTTTCCTTGATCCAGCGCGTGGCGTTGATGAAGTCGACGGCGTAATTATTGTGCTCTTCGATGCCGGTGGCGACGGCAAAGATGTTCGGGTCGAAAATGATGTCTTCCGGCGGGAAATCTAGCGCATCGATCAATAAATGATATGCGCGGGCGCAAATCTCGATCTTGCGCTCGAAGGTGTCGGCTTGCCCTTTCTCATCGAAGGCCATGACGATCACGGCGGCGCCATAGCGGCGGCACAGTTTCGCCTGGCGCAGGAATTCTGCCTCGCCTTCCTTCATCGAAATCGAGTTGACGATGGCCTTGCCCTGCACGCATTTCAGGCCCGCTTCGATGACCGACCATTTCGACGAATCGACCATGATGGGCACGCGCGAAATATCGGGTTCCGAGGCGATCAGGTTCAGGAAGCGCGTCATGGCGGCCAACGAGTCGAGCATCGCTTCATCCATGTTGATGTCGATCACTTGCGCGCCGTTTTCCACTTGCTGGCGTGCCACGGAGAGCGCCTCGTCGTATTGCTCGTTGAGAATCATGCGCGCGAACGCTTTCGAGCCCGTGACGTTGGTGCGCTCGCCCACGTTGACGAACAGCGATTCGTCGTTGACGACGAACGGTTCCAGGCCGGCCAGGCGCAAGTCGTGCGATGGGGCCGGCACGCTGCGCGGCGTGTTCTTCGACAGCAACTCGCCGATGGCGGCGATGTGCTCGGGTGTGGTGCCGCAGCAGCCGCCCGCCATGTTCAAGAAGCCCGCGTCGGCGAATTCGCGCAGCAGGGCGGACGTGTCGGCTGGCAACTCGTCGAAACCCGTGTCGCTCATGGGGTTGGGCAAGCCCGCGTTCGGGTAGATGCAGACGAAGGTGTCGGCGATCTTGGCCAGTTCTTCCGCGTACGGGCGCATCAGAGCGGCGCCCAGTGCGCAGTTCAGGCCGATGGTCAGCGGTTTCGCGTGGCGCACGGAATTCCAGAAGGCGGGCACGGTCTGGCCCGACAAAATGCGTCCCGAGGCGTCCGTGACGGTGCCGGAAATCATCAAGGGCAGGCGCACGACGGTCGGATTTTGCTCGTAGAACAGGTCGATGGCGAACAGGGCCGCCTTGCAGTTCAAGGTATCGAAAATGGTTTCCACCAGCAGCACATCGGCGCCCCCTTCCACCAGGCCCTGCGTCTGCTGCAGGTAAGCGGCCACCAGCTGGTCGAAACTGACGTTGCGCGCGGCCGGGTCGTTCACATCGGGCGAGATCGATGCCGTCTTCGGCGTGGGGCCCAGGGCGCCGGCGACGAAGCGCGGCTTGTCCGGGGTGGAATATTTATCGCAGGCGGCGCGTGCCAGCTTGGCCGCCTGCACGTTCATTTCATAGGCCAGGTGGGCCATGTGGTAATCATCTTGCGCGATCGTCGTGGCGCCGAAGGTATTCGTTTCGATCAGGTCGGCGCCGGCCGCCAGGTAGCGCTCGTGGATTTCCTGGATGATGTGTGGCTGGGTGAGCGTGAGCAGCTCATTGTTGCCTTTAACGAAAAGTTCGCGTGCACCGCTGTCGGCCGGCGCGGCGAAATCGATGAAGCGGCCGGCGGGGCCGCCACGGTACGCTTCTTCGTCGAGCTTGTATTGCTGGATGATCGTGCCCATGGCGCCGTCGAGGATCATGATCCGCTGCGCCAGAATGGCGCGCAAGGTGGCTTCGGTCGGGGACATGGCGGGGATCACGGTATCGTTCATTTCATGCTTTCAATAGGCAAACGGGCGGCGGCGCGGCGACAAGACTTTACGAGGCGGATGCGGGTCAGCAGGATCCGCTGACGGAGAGTTGCCGGCCGGGTAGGGCAGGCAGAAAGGTGGCAATCGCCTGATTTCACCGGGTCTAAAATTATACGGCATCAGGCTGCTTTGGTTTTAAGCAAAAGCGGTCGTTCACCCCACCGCAAGCTTTCTTGCAACACATCGCCTTGCGCCGTGCCTGCTCCTGAAATGACATTTATGAAAATCTTACTCAAAACGTTAATTCTTCCACCAAAATTGGCGGAAATATATGCCCTCTAGGCTGTGGAAAAATTTCCACATTATTTATGCCATATCAGCCTATTTTTAATGAATCGAATGGCAATAGCTGTAATGGAAAATAAATTCGATTATAGACGCTGCAGAGTGAGAGGAATAATGCTCAGAATAAATTTTGCCAAACAGATATTTTCATTATTATCAAAACCAATTGAATCAAAAGCATTAATAGTTGTCTTTAGGAATCGAATTAACCCATAATATTGGTTCCTAGAAATTAAATTCTCACCAAAAGTCACCAATATGTCACATTTATCTTGTGTCCTCCCCGGCACCGCGCTGCATCAACCTGGTTGCCAGCCATGAAAAACCGTCTGCTTGTCGCATTGTTTGTCATGCTGGGCCTGTCCGCCTGCGGCGGTGGCGGCGGCGGTGGTGGCGACACCGTGGTGGCGACCACTTCGGGTACTCCCGTCCAGATTCCTGCCGTGACGGCCGTCTCGGCGGCGAATGTCGTCGTGGGTGGCAGCCTGGTGCTCACGGGCACGAATCTGAGCCGCGTGACGGCCTACCAGGTGGGGGGCGTGACGGTTGCCACTAGTGCCGCCAGCGAGACCAGCGTTACCCTGGCCATGCCTGGCGTGCCCGTAACGGGTGCCCTGAGCCTGGTCAGCGCCAGCGGCACGGCGGCCAGCAGCTATAACGTCAATGTGTACCTGCCCTTGAGCGTGGGCAGCGTCGCACCGGCGACGGGCGGCGTCGGTTCCAGCGTGACGATCACGGGCGGCGGCATGGGTACCGTGACGGCGGTGCAGTTTGGCAATGGTGCGGCGGCGACGCCGCAAAGCCAGACGGCCGGCAGCGTGACCGTGGTGGTGCCCTTGGGCGCGGCAACGGGGGCGCTGACGGTGCGCGGTCTTTACAACGATGCCATCAGCAGCGATACGTACAAGGTCTTGGCGAGCGTGGTCGTGACGTCGATCACCTCCAACGTCAACAGCGGGACCTTGTCGGTGACGCTGCAGGGCAGCAATCTCGACCAGGTCAGCTCGGTTTCGGTGGGCAATACGCCGGCTGTCATCGTCAGCGCCAGTGCCAGCCAGCTGCTGCTGTCCGCGCCAGCTGCGGCAACGGGCAACGTGATGCTGTCGGCCGCTTCGCGCATCGCCGTCAATGCGGGCACGGTGTCGGCCTTTACCTTGGGCAGCATTGATTTTGCGCAAGTACTGAATTTGAACGCCAGCAATACGGCCTTGCGCCTGACGCGCGGCAAGCCGACCGCCGTGCGCGTGTCCGTGCTGGCCACGCAGGCGGGCCAGGCCAGTCCGGCAGTCACCCTGAATGCGACCGCCGCCAATGGCAGCAACCTGGGCAGCATCGCGATGACGGGGCCGGCGCTCTTGCCGACGACGAAGAACGATGACAGTTTCAATGGCAACTTCAGTGCCGTCCTGCCGTCCGGCTGGATCTTGCCCGGCGTGCGCGTGCGCGTGACGGCCGTCGGCAATGACGGCGTGCAAGTGAGCCAGGAAGCGGCGCCCGTGGTGGCCAGCTTGGCCAGAATCCGCTTGGTGCTCGTGCCCCTGAGCACCGACGATGGCGTGGCGCAACTGCCTGACGCCGAGGTGATCCGTGCTGCGCTGCTGCGCGTGTATCCGTATGCGACGGAAAATATCAGCATCACGACGCGCGCGGCGCTGAGCATGCCAGGCAGCAGCACGGCCGACAGCTGGTGGAGCGATACCCTGGGCAAGCTGGAAAACAAGCGCGCGCTGGAAGACAGCGGTGCCTACTATTATGGTTTCGTGCCGAAAATGTCCGCCACCCGCGCCGCCGGCCTGGCCTACATCAACCAGCGCAGCAGCGGCAACGACTTCACGTCGGCCATCGGCCTGGATGCCAGGTTCAACAGCATCGCATCGGTCGATCCTTTCGGCAATCAATGGCCTGAATGGCTGACCACGCTCGTGCATGAGCTGGGTCACAACCACTCGCTGCAGCACGTTGCCTGCGGCGGCCCGGCTGGCGCCGCTGTCGACTACCCGTATGCCGATGGCAATCTGGGCCCGCAGCCGCTGTACAACAGCAACTATGCAGGCAACATCGGCCAGCTGAGCAAGGCAGTCTATGGCAGCACGCCGATGAAGGACGTGATGAGCTATTGCAGCGGCGCCTGGTTCTCCGACTACAGCTATGCGCGGGTGCAGCAATTCCTGGAAAAACGCAGCACGCAAATTACGGGCAGCAATGTGCTGGCCGCCAGCATGTCCGTGGCCGAGAACGGCTATCTGACCATTTCCGGCCGCATCACGCCAAGCGGCGTGGCCTTGCGCCCAGCCGTTGCCTCGTCCACGCGCGTTGGCGCAGCGGCCAGCGGCAGCGGCCAGGCGTACACCTTGCGGATACTGACGGCGTCCGGAGCGACTATCGACTTGCCCTTCGATGCCGTGACCGTGGCCGACCATGGCGACAGCGCCATGAGCCACTTCCGCGTCAGCTTCGCCAATCCGGGCGATATCAGCGACGTGAAAGTATTATCAAAAGGCAAGGCATTGGCCACCCTGGATCGCCCGCTTCGCCGTAGCAAGGCCGCCAATGATGGCAGCTTTGAGGTAACGCAAAGCGGCGGCAAGCTGGCGCTGGTCTGGGATGCGCAAGCGGAGCCGTATGCGGCTGTGCTGCACGTGGCGACCGATGGTCGCAAGACGGTGGTCGCCAGCGGCTTGACGGGTGGCAGTGCCAGCGTCGACGTGAGCGCCTTGCCGGCCGGCGGCCGCTTCGAGGTCAGCCTGTCGTCGTCCGTCCGCGCACGCCTGATGAACGTCCAGCGCCGCTAGGCGCTAACGCCGGATGCAACAAGGGCTTGCCGCAGCAAGCCCTTTTTTTTGTGCCGATCGCGCAGGCATTGGTGCACAAACTGCACAGATCCTGTGCCTGGCGGAGGCTGCTACTTTTCATCCTGTCTGCCTAGAATGGGTCTTCATCCACTTGCGGAGCATCCCATGCCCATCCTGAACCTGCGTTTGTCCACCGCGCCCGATGCGCGCCAGTCGGCCGCCATCGCCGCCACCCTGAGCGCCCTGACGGCGCGGCTGCTGCACAAGGCGCCCGAATTGACGTCGGTGGCGATCAGCCATGTCGATGCGGCGCACTGGTTTGTTGGCGGGCCCTCGCTGCAAGCCCAGGGCAAGGCCAGTTTTTTTCTCGATATCCTGATCAGCGATGAAACGAACACGGCAGCGGAAAAAGCCGCCTATATCGCCGCCGTGTTCGCCGCCATGCAGGAGTATCTCGGCGCCTTGCATGACGTCAGCTACATCCACGTGCATGACGCGCGCCAGGCGGCCTGGGGCTATGGCGGCTTGACGCAGCAGTTTCGCGCCGTGCGCAAGGCGCTGCAGCAGTCGTGATTAATCCCAGTGGCGATCTTGATAGTGCTGCACAGCAAAATCAATGAAGACCCTGACCTTCGGCGACAGCTGGCGGCTGTGGGGATACAGTGCGTACAAGGTGCGCGGGCGCAAGGTGTAGCCGGGTAATATCTCGACCAGCTGTCCGCTGTGCAGCGCGTCGCGCACGATGAAGGCGGCCGCGCCGGCAATCCCCATGCCGCCCACGGCGGCTTCGCGCAGGGCGACACTGGTATTGGCTTGCAGGCTGCCGCGCACGGCCACCTTGTGCGTGGCGCCGTCACTATCCGTGAACAACCACTCCGCCGGCTTGTCGCCCGATGTGTACATCAAGCAATTGTGCTGCGTCAGGTCTTGTGGCGTGGCCGGATGGCCATGGCGGGCCAGGTAGGCGGGCGCAGCAATGGCCAGCGTGCGGCTGCTGGCCAGCTGGCGCGCCACCAGGGTGGAATCGGGCAAGCCGCGCGCCAGTCGCAGCGCCACGTCGAATCCATCGTCGATCAGGTCGACGATGCGGTCATTACAGACGAGGTCGATGTGGATGTGCGGGTATTGGCGGCTGAAGGCGGGCAGCCAGGCGGCCAGTTCCAGGGTGCCGAAAGCCATCGGCGCATTGATGCGCAGGCTGCCGGACGGCTGCGCCTGGTGCCTGGCGACGGCGCGGTCGGCCGCATCGAGCGCGTCGAGAATGTCGCGGCTGGCCAGATAGTATTCCTGGCCGGCGGCCGTCAGGGCGAAGCGGCGCGTCGTGCGATTGAGCAACTGGGCGCCCAACTGGCTTTCCAGCTGGCGGATCTGGCGCGATACGATGGAGTGCGAGATGCCCAGCGCGGCGCCGGCGGCCGTGAAACTGCCCAGTTCCACGACACGGCGCAGGGCGCGCAGGGCGGTTAGCTGGTCCATGGGGCGCTTGCCGTAAATCTAAACGAAACGTTTGCCTTCCAGCGGGAAACCCTTGATGAATTCGGCGGCAGGCAGACGCTTGCCGCCCGGTTTTTGCAGTTCCGTCAGGCGCAGGGAGCCATCGCCGCAGGCCACGACGATACCGTGCTGAGCATCGGCCGCCAGTACCTGGCCCGGCGCTTCCTTGCTGTCCGCTTCGATCACCTCGGCGGCCCAGATCTTGATGGTGACGCCATCGACCTGGCCGCAGGCGCCGGGAAACGGATTGAAGGCGCGGATTTTCAGGCCCAGTTCCAGCGCAGGCTGGCTAAAATCGAGCGCCGCCTCGTCCTTGGCGATTTTTGCCGCGTAGGTGACGCCCGCTTCCGGCTGCGGCACCGCTTCGAGCGGCTGCTGCTGCATCTTGCGCAGGGTCTCGACGATCATCTTGCCGCCCAGCGTGGCCAGCTTGTCGTGCAGGCTGGCGGTGGAATCGCCCGCTTCGATGGGCGTGCGCTCGATGGCCAGCATGGGGCCTGTATCGAGGCCTTCTTCCATTTGCATGATGGTCACGCCCGTTTCATCGTCGCCGGCCTCGATGGCGCGGTGGATCGGCGCCGCACCGCGCCAGCGCGGCAGCAATGAACCGTGGATATTGATGCAGGGTTTGATATCGAGCGTACTGCGCGGCAAGATCAAGCCGTAGGCCGCTACCACCATCACATCGTAATCGGTGGCCAACAGGCGCTCGTGGGCCGCCTTTGCCTCGGCGGCGCGCTGCGGGTCCTTGCTGTCCATGCGCAGGGACAAGGGCTGCAGCACCTCGATGCCATGCTGCTGCGCATATTGCTTGACGGCCGAGGCGTGCAGTTGCATGCCGCGTCCGGCCGGGCGGTCGGGCTGGGTCAGCACCAGCGGAATGTCGAAGCCCGCTTCGTGCAAGTCTTTCAGGGCCGTGGCGGCGAATTCAGGCGTGCCTGCGAAGATCACTTTCATATGGTTCCTTGACGTGAGGTGCGCAGGCCCGCGCCGGAGGCGCCAGGCTGGCATGGTGGAACGGCTACTGTTGCTGCTTAGTCTACCAGCAGTGGCTTAGAAGCGGCGGTTCTGAGCGCGCAGGCTCGCTTCGCGCTCAAGACCACGGACTTCCTTGATCATCTTGGCCTTGATGCGGTTGCGCTTGAGCGGCGACAGGTATTCGACGAATACCTTGCCCAGCAAATGATCCATCTCATGCTGGATGCAGACGGCCAGCAAGCCATCGGCTTCCAGCTCGAACTGCTTGCCATGACGGTCTAGGGCGCGCACCTTGATGCGGGCCGGACGCTCGACGCCATCGTACACGCCAGGCACGGACAAACAGCCTTCGTCGTAGATCTGCTTTTCTTCGCTGGCCCAGGTGATTTCCGGGTTGAGGAACACTTGCAGCTGGTTTTTCTCTTCGGTGATGTCGATCACCATCATCTGGATATGCGCGTCCACTTGCGACGCGGCCAGGCCGACGCCAGGGGCGTCGTACATGGTTTCGGCCATGTCGTCGATCAGGGTTTGCAGGCGCTCGCCAAATTCGGTGACGGGCTTGGCGATCGTGTGCAGGCGAGGATCGGGGTAACGCAGGATATTTAATATGGACATACGGATTCGACTGGTTAAGGTGGGCGCCGGTGCGCCGGATTATTCATGCCTGGGCCATGCGGACGATGGCAGGGCTATTTTATTTGAGTACGCTACGGTTGGGCGCGTATGGCGCAACGACGCGGCAGATGCGTTTGCCAATGCGCTATTCGTTTGCTGCAAAGGGAAATTTTATCACAGACGCCCATGAGGCTGTGGACGCGGGAGCGTTTTGCAGCGCCATTGCACGCATCCTTGCGCGCGTCGGTATCGCGCGCCTGCCAGGGCGCTAGCATGGGAGGGCACAGTACACAGTGAGGTTGTCATGCATGCAATTGCAACAACGGCAGACACGGCCACGGAACTGGCGGGCTGGCTGCGCCTGCAGCATCTGCCCGGCGTGGGGCCGGTGGCGGCGCGCGCCTTGCTGGCCCGCTTCGGCTTGCCGCCGAAAATCTTTGCCACACCGTTCGATGCCTTGCGCGAGGTGGTGCCGGCCAGCGTGGCGCGTGCCATCGTGCAACCGCCCAAACCGGTGGCCAACAGCCAGCTGGCGCTTACCCTGCAGTGGCTGCAGCGCTCCGGCAATGCCGTGCTGACACTGGCCGATGCCGCGTATCCGCCGCTGTTGCTGGAAATCGCCGATCCGCCGCTATTGTTATATGTACGGGGGCGGGCGGAACTGCTGTCGCGTCCCGGCGTAGCCATCATCGGCAGCCGCAATGCCAGCGCGCAAGGCATGCAGAATGCGGCCGCTTTTGCGCACGCCCTCAGCGCGGCCGGCTTGACCATCATTTCCGGGCTGGCGCTGGGCATCGACACGCACGCGCACGAGGGCGGCTTGCGCGGCGCGGGCGCCACCGTGGCCGTGATCGGCACGGGCGCCGATTTGGTGTATCCGCGACGCAACCTTGATCTGGCGCAAAGAATTGCCGAACAAGGCTGCATCGTCAGCGAGTACGCGCTGGGCTTGCCGGCCATGCCCGGTAACTTTCCGCGTCGCAATCGGCTGATCAGCGGTCTGGCGCGCGGCGTGCTGGTGATCGAGGCGGCCGCGCAATCGGGTTCATTGATTACGGCGCGCCTGGCCGGCGAGCAGGGGCGCGATGTGTATGCCTTGCCTGGTTCCATCCATGCCACCCTGGCCAAGGGTTGCCATGCGCTCATCAAGCAGGGCGCCAAGCTGGTCGAGTCGGCCGATGACGTGCTGCAAGAGTTGCAGTGGCCGGGCGGCGTTCCCCTCGTGCCGCCAGCGGTGGCAGACGAGACGCCGCTGCTGGCGGCACTGGGCCACGATCCCCTCGATGCCGATACCCTGGCCGCGCGCAGCGGCCTGGCCATGGGCGTGCTGATGGGCGAGTTGCTGGCGCTGGAGCTGGCGGGCCTGCTTGAACGCTTGCCGGGAGGACTGTTTCAACGCTGCAAATGACAGCTTGTCACTTGTGTGGCGGCCTTGCCGCACGGGCGCGCTTTGTCGGTGCGCACCCTTGTGTCGCAGCGAACTTAGCTGATAGAGTAGAGCCATGTTCGATATCCTGGTGTACCTCTACGAGACTTACTATCGCCCCGACGCCTGCCCCGAGCCGGCCGTCCTGGCGCGCAAACTGTCGGCCGTCGGTTTCGACGACGTGGAGATTTCCGAAGCGCTTGTCTGGCTGACGGACTTGAACGCCATGGCCGGTGTCGAGCAAACCCTGACGGCCAGTTCCACGGGCACGCGCTTCTATGTCAAGCAGGAAAGCGATGTGCTGGGCACGGCCGCCATCGGTTTCATCCAGTTCCTGGAAAGCGCCAAGGTGCTCTCGCCGCTGCAGCGTGAAATCGTCATCGAACGGGCGCTGGCGCTCGACGAGGCGCCCGTTTCGCTGGGCAAGCTGAAAGTCATCGTGCTGATGCTGCTGTGGAGCCAGGGCAAGGAACCGGATGCGCTGATGTTCGACGATTTATTCGTGGACGACGAAGACTTGCCTCCCCGCTTGTTGCACTAATATAGTGTCATCATTGGCTGCGTTGCAGCCGTTGGCCTGATCCTGGCGCCGCTGCCGCGCCATCCCCTTTAAGATGCCCAGCACCAGCGCGCACGCCAGCCCATTGTGTTTGCGCTTGCGCATTCTTGCTTGCAGATAACTTGCCGAATTCTTCAATAGGCGCTTATCATTGGCCGCTTGACAAGACCACAAGTCACAAGGCCTTGCGCAGACAAAAGCGTCGGCGCCTGGCAATGCACTGTATGATGCGCATGCTGAAACTATCCTAGAGCATTTTTCGAGACCACAAAATATGACAAAAACCCTCATCATCGCCGAGAAGCCTTCTGTCGCGAACGATATCGCGAAGACGCTTGGCGGCTTCACCAAGCACGATGAGTACTTTGAATCGGATGAATACGTCCTGTCGTCGGCGGTCGGCCACTTGCTGGAGATCGCCGTACCGGAAGAATTCGACGTGAAGCGCGGCAAATGGAGTTTCGCGCACTTGCCGATGATTCCACCGTATTTCGCGCTGAACCCGATCGCCAAGACGGAAGCGCGCCTCAAAGTATTAAACAAGCTGATCAAACGTAAAGACGTTACCACCCTCATCAACGCATGCGATGCGGGGCGTGAAGGCGAGCTGATTTTCCGCCTGATCGCGCAAAACGCCAAGGCCAAGCAACCGGTCAAGCGCCTGTGGCTGCAGTCGATGACGCCGGGCGCCATCCGCGACGGTTTCTCGCACCTGCGCAGCGATGAAGAAATGCTGCCGCTGGCCGACGCGGCCCGCTGCCGTTCGGAAGCCGATTGGTTGATCGGTATCAATGGTACGCGCGCCATGACGGCGTTCAATTCGAAAGAGGGCGGTTTTTATCTGACCACCGTGGGCCGCGTGCAGACGCCAACGCTCTCCATCGTCGTTGAACGCGAAGACAAGATCAAAAAATTCGTGCCGCGCGACTTCTGGGAAGTGCGCGCCGAATTCGTCTGCGCGGCCGGTATCTATGAAGGTCGCTGGCTCGACACGAAGTTCAAGAAAGACGAGAACGACCCCGAGAAGCGCGCCGAGCGCCTGTGGAGCAAGACGGCTGCCGACTCGATCGCCACTGCTTGCCGCGGCCGCCAGGGCATCGTCACGGAAGAATCGAAACCGACCACCTCGATGGCGCCGGGCCTGTTCGACCTGACCAGCTTGCAGCGCGAAGCAAACTCGCGTTTCGGCTTCTCGGCCAAGAACACCCTGGGCCTGGCCCAGGCGCTGTATGAAAAGCACAAGGTATTGACGTATCCGCGTACCGATTCGCGCCACCTGCCGGAAGATTACATCCCGACCGTGCTGCAGGCGCTGGAAACGGTCAAGGACAACAGCAACTACCACCAGTTCGCCAAGCAGATCATCGACAAGGGCTGGGTCAAGCCGAACAAGCGCATCTTCGACAATACCAAGATCTCGGATCACTTCGCGATCATCCCGACGACGATCGCACCAAAGAATTTGTCCGAGCCGGAACAAAAATTGTACGACCTGGTCACGCGCCGCTTCATGGCCGTGTTCTTCCCGCCTGCGGAATTCCAGGTCACTACGCGCTACACGGAAGTGTCCGGCCATCAGTTCAAGACTGAAGGCAAGGTCATGACCAATCCGGGCTGGCTGGCCATCTACGGCAAGGAAGCATCGACGGACGCGGACAAGGAAAGCAATGGCAACGGCAACCTGGTGCCGGTCGCCAAGGGCGAGAAAGTGCAGACGGAAAGCGTCAACGCCAACGGTCTGGTAACGAAACCGCCTGCGCGCTTCACGGAGGCGACCTTGCTGTCGGCCATGGAAGGCGCCGGCAAGCTGATCGACGACGACGAGCTGCGCGATGCGATGGCTGGCAAGGGTCTTGGCACGCCAGCGACGCGTGCGGCCACCATCGAGGGCTTGCTGACGGAACGCTACCTGATCCGCGAAGGCCGGGAACTGATTCCGACCGCCAAGGCCTCGCAGCTGATGACTTTGCTCAAAGGCCTGGGCGTCAATGAATTGACGGCGCCGGAGCTGACGGGCGAGTGGGAATACAAGCTGTCGCAGATGGAAAAAGGCAAGATTTCGCGTGAAGAATTCATGCGCGAAATCGCGCAGATGACGCAAATCATCGTCAAGCGCGCCAAGGAATACGACAACGACACCATTCCCGGCGATTACGCCACCCTGGAAACGCCCTGCCCGAATTGCAGCGGCGTGGTGAAGGAAAACTACCGTCGTTTCGCCTGCACCAAGTGCGAGTTCTCGATGAGCAAGACGCCGGGTTCGCGCCAGTTCGAAATCGCCGAAGTGGAGCAATTGCTGAAGGACCGCACCATCGGCCCGCTGCAAGGTTTCCGCTCGAAGATGGGCCGTCCGTTCGCCGCCATCCTGCGCATCGTGCGCGATGAAGAGATCAAGAATTTCAAGCTGGAATTTGATTTCGGCCAGAACGACGAAAGCGAAGATGGCGAAGGCGTCGATTTCACGGGCCAGACGCCCGTGGGACCTTGCCCCAAGTGCAACGCCGGGGTGTACGAGATGGGCCTGGCCTATGTGTGCGAACACAGCATGGCCAAGCCGAAGACGTGCGATTTCCGCAGCGGCCGCATCATCTTGCAGCAGGAAATCTTGCCGGAACAAATGGCAAAACTGCTCAACGATGGCAAGACGGACTTGCTGCCGGGCTTTGTATCGCAGCGTACCCGTCGCCCGTTCAAGGCTTTCCTCGTGCGCGGCAAGGATGGCAAGGTGAGCTTCGAGTTTGAAGAGCGCAAGGCCAAGCCGGGCGCCAAGCCCAAGGCTGCAGCGACCGAGGTCGAAGGCGAAGAAGGCGCAGTGCCGGCGAAGAAAACGGCGGTCAAGAAGGCGGCCGTGAAGAAAGCGCCAGCGAAGAAGGTTGCGGCCGTGAAAAAGCCGGCCGCCAAAAAGGCGCCGGCAAAGAAAGCGGCAGCGGCGGAGTAATCGGGCGCCAGCCACAAAAAAGCCAGGGATGTCCCTGGCTTTTTTACGTCATAAGGCTATCGACTAGTCCAGATAATCGGAATATTCGCGCTGCGCGTAGTTCTGCAAATTCGCCCACGGCTGCGCCTTGCTGACAGTCGCTTGCAGCTTGACGTCGACCCGGCGATAGAAAGTGTTGGCGCGGTCGCCGCTTTCGATGACCAGCGGAATCTGTTTTTGCTCATCCCACAGGATGCGCTGGAACACGCCATTCTTTTCCACTTCGCGCCAGCGCGCACCCGTCACGTTCGATGCCTGTTTCGACAGTGGCATGGCGGTGACCAGTTTCGGGTCCAGCAGATAAAAACTGTTTTCCCAGGAACCGTCGAAATTCACGTTTTCATACTCGGCCTTGGGGATGGAGACGACGATCTTGTCGTGCGCATCGATGTATTCCACGCGCACTGTGTTCTTTTCCAGCATCACGTGGCGCGGTATCAGCACAGGATTGAAGTGCTTGTGTTCATGCTGCGTGGCCTTCAGCGCCACTTTGGTGTTGTCGCCATGCTTGTGGCCGGCATGCGCATCGGTCGACGGCGCCAGTACGCGCTCGACCCACACGTGGCCGGGGCGGCGCAGCATTTTTTCTTCGTAGCGGCTTTCGCGCGTCACGCCTTCCGGCGTCAGCACGCGGCTGTAATAGGTGATGCCCAGGTCCAGGTCGGCGGGAGCGGAAGGGGTGGCAGGAGCGGCTTGCGCGCTGGCGGCAAAGCCGGCGGCCAGGAGGACGGCGATCAGAGTCGATTTCATGGTGTTGCCTTTATCGTGCAAAGGGGCGGAGGGCAACGCTGCCATCCGCCCCGGTGGGGTTACCGTGTTGCTGCAGATCAGAAGCCGAATGCCGCCTTCAGCAAGTCAAACACCTTGGTGTTATCCAGCGTGCCCTTGAAGGCCTTGGCGCCGGCGCCCGTGGCCAGCAGCTTGACGTCGCCGCCGCCGTGGGTTTCGCTGGCCAGGCGCACGCCTGTTTCTTGCAGGTAGTTGTCGGACAGGGCCGTGGCGCTGTCGACGTTGGTGCGCAGGTCAGGGCGGTTCGGGCCGTTGCCGAACACCAGGGTGGTGTAGGTATTGCCGTCTTCATCCTTGCTTGGCTGGTTATCCTTGTAGCCCCGGTTGATGTCGAGGATAGGGTTGCCGCGCTTGCCGTAGCCGTTGAACGCCAGGGTGTGGTCGTGGTCGGCCGTGACGACGATCAGGGTATTTTCCAGCTTCGGATCGGTTTCCCTGACCTTGTCGATGGCCGCCTTGATGGCGTCGTCGAAGGCGATGGTGTCGACCAGCGCGCGCTTGGCATTGATGCCGTGCAAGGCGTGGTCGATGCGGCCGCCTTCGACCATCAGGAAGTAGCCAGCGCTGTTTTTCGACAGCAGGTCGATGGCTTTCAGCGTCATTTCCGACAGGCTAGGCTGGTTGGCGCCGTCGGCCGATGGCTTGGACGAGGTGCGGTCCAGTTCATAGTCGAGGTGGCTCTTCGCGCTGTACAGGCCGATGAACTTCTTGCCGCTAGTCGCTGCCGCCATTTCCGCTTTCGTCGCGGCCACGGTGTAGCCCTTGGCCGCGAATTCGGCCAGCAGGTCGCGGCCGTCGGCGCGGCCGGCCTTGTTGCTGGCGGACCATGGCGTGAAGTGGTTGCGGCCGCCACCCATCAGCACGTCCACGCCGTCGCCCAGGGCCGCGTTGTAGCCGGCGCCACCGGGTACCGTTTGCGCGGCGATCGCGTATTGCGCATTGCGGTTGCAGATGTGCGAGAAGGTCGTTGCCGGCGTGGCGTGCGTCAATTCCGTGGTGGTAATGGCGCCCACGGCCTTGCCCTTGGCTTTCGCCAGTTCCAGGATGGTCGGCACGCTCTTGCCGCCGGCCGGGCAGTTGTCCACGCCCAGGTTGCCGTTGGCGTCGCGGCCGGGTTCCTTGGCGATGGTGTCCTGCGCCATCGAGATGACTTCATTGTTCATCTTGACGCCGGTCATGTAGGCGGCCATCGATGGGGCGCTGTCCGTCGTTTGCGCATCGTTCGAGAACGTCTTGATGCGCGCCGTGCGTTCCAGCTTGTCCATGTTCAGGCTGCCCTCTTCCTTGTACTTGAAGATGCGCGCCGCCGTCACGACGGAGGGGCCCATGCCGTCGCCCAGGAAGAAGATGACGTTCTTGGCGTCGGCGGCGTAGGCGCTGGCGACACTGGCGGCCACAAGCGTGGTCAGCAAGGAGAGTTTCAGGGCCGATTTCAGTGCGGCGGGTGTCGATGCGAGTTTCATGTGCTTGTCCAATTCTTGTCTCTTGGGGATTACAGACCGCCGGCGGTCTTGACCAGGCCGAATACTGTGGTGTTGTCGATGGTGCCCAGGAAGGTTTCCGAACCCTTGCCGATGGCGCCGAGGAAGACGTCGGTGCCGCCGTGGGTTTCATTGCCGGCCGCAGTGCGGATCACCGCTTCCTGGTGGTAAGTATTGGCGCTGGTGACGGTTTCATCGAGGCTGGCCATGGCGGCGCGGCTCGATTGCGTGCGCTTTTCGCCATTGCCGAAGCCGATGATCGAGTACGGTGCGCCGTCCAGGTCTTTTTCGACCGCGCCGGTGACGTAGTTCTTCACCACGCCCAGCACGCCAGCGTTGCCGGCAGCCGTCTTGCCCGTGCGTTTGGCGTAGCCGTTCAGCACCAGGGTGTGGTCATGGTCGGCCGTGACGACGATCAGGGTATTGGCCAGGGTCGGATCGGTGAGCTTGGCTTTCTCGATGGCGGCCTTGATGGCGTTGTCAAAAGCAACCGTGTCTTGCAGGGCCTTCTTGGCCGTTGTTTCGTGCAGCGCATGGTCGATGCGGCCGCCTTCGACCATCAGGAAATAACCCTTCTTGTTCTTGGCCAATACATCCATGGCCTTGGTGGTCATTTCCGCCAGGCTAGGTTCCTTGGCCGCATCGCGGTCCAGGTCGTAGCTCATGTGGCTGGAGGTAAATACGCCGAACAGGCGATCCGTCTTGGCCGCATCGACAGCCTTGAAGTCGGTGGCGTTGTTGGCGATGGTGTAGCTCTTCGCCTTCAGTTCGGCCACCAGGTCGCGGTCGTCCGAACGCTTGCCGCCGTTCTTGAATGGCGTAAAGAATTGCGCGCCGCCGCCGAGCACCACTTCCAGGCCCGTGGTGCCCAGGGCGCTGTTGTAGCCCGTGCCGCCTGGTACGAGGGCTGCGGCGATATCGTTTTCCAGGTCGCGGTGGCAGATGTGCGAGTAGGTCGCCGCCGGCGTGGCGTGCGTCACGCGCGCCGTGCTGACGACGCCGGCCGCGTAGCCCTTGGCCTTGGCCAGTTCCAGCAAGGTGGTGGCGGGCGTGCCGTTGCCGGTGCCGCATTTGTTGACCAGCTTGTTGCCGTTGGCATCCTTGCCCGGATCGATGGCGAGCGTGTTGGCCGACATGGAAATGACTTCATTGTTCATCTTGACGCCCGTCATGTAGGCGGCCATCGATGGTGCGCTGTCGGTGACTTGCGCATCGTTCGAGAAGGTCTTGACGAAGGCCGTTTCCGGCAAGGTGTCCATGGTCAGTGCGCCTTCTTCGCCTACCGAATAGATGCGCGCGGCCGTCATGGTGGTCAGACCCATGCCATCGCCGAGGAAGAAGATGACGTTTTTCGGTGGGGCTTCGGGCGCCACGTCTTCTTTTTTTGCGTCGCTGCCGCAGGCGGCCAGCATCAGGGTGATGGCGACGCTGCAGCCAGCGACGGAAATTTTTCTGCGTGTCATGTGGTTCATCCGGCTAGGTTTGAAAGAGCTAGCAAGATAACAATTCAATGTGACATCCTCATGACGCCGTGACACCTTTTGTGGCGCCGCTACGTGGCAGCCTGTGGTGTGGCTTTAGCGCACGTCCTCGCTGGAAAAATACAGCGTAGCGTGCCTGCCATCGTTAGATTGCATCGGAATATGCAACAAACTATTGCGCTTTGCCGTATTTTTCTGCCGGATCAAGCAACGTAAGATGCATGCATCCCAATCATCTTGTGAAGGCGCATCATGTTCTCCAAATCTATCAGCAGCGTTCTTGTTTCCACCCTGTTTGCCGCCGGCGCCGCCTCGGCCGCCGCCAGTGCTCCCCTGACCCTGGAAGTGTTCAACCCGGGCGAAGCGGCCATCTTCCCCGTCGCTTCCGTACTGGTCGCAGGCAAGCATGACGCCGTGCTGATCGATGCACAGTTTTCGCGCGGCGAAGCGCTCAAGCTGGTGGAAAAGATCCGCGCCAGCGGCAAGAAACTGACGACGGTGTACATCAGCCACAGCGATCCCGATTTTTACTTTGGCCTCGACGTGATCAAGGCAGCTTTCCCGCAGGCAAAAATCGTCGCCACGCCGGACACCGTGGCCGAGATCCGCCGCAAGGCAGACGCCAAGGTCGCCTACTGGGGCCCGATTTTGAAAGACAACGCGCCGCACAGCATCGTCATTCCCGAAGCATTGAAAGGCCAGCGCATCACGCTGGAAGGCCAGTCGCTCGATATCGCCGGCCCGACGCCCTCGCGCACCTATGTGTGGATTCCGTCGATCAAGGCCGTCGTCGGCGGCGTGGTGCTGTTTGGCAACCTGCACGTCTGGACGGCCGATACGCAAAGCCTGCAATCGCGCCAGGACTGGCTCAAGACCCTGGACGGCATTGCCGCTTTGAAACCTGTGACCGTCGTGCCGGGCCACTTCAAGGTGGGTTCGCCCCTGACGCCCGACAGCATCGGTTTTACGCGCGACTACCTGGTGACGTTCGAAGCGGAAACGGCCAAGGCCGCCAATTCGGCCGCGCTGATCGAGGCGATGAAAATGCGCTATCCGAAGCTGGGCCTCGATGGCGCTTTGGAAACGAGCGCGAAAGTGGCAAAAGGCGAAATGAAATGGTAAGCGGCAACAAGGAGGCTCTCATGCCCACACTGCACTACATTTTCGATCCCCTGTGCGGCTGGTGCTACGGCGCCGCGCCGCTGGTCGAGGCGGCGCGCGCCGTGCCCGGCCTGACGGTGGCCTTCCACGGCGGCGGCATGATGACGGGCAGCAATCGCCGCCAGATCACGTCCGAATGGCGCGGCTATGTGCTGCCACATGACCGGCGCATCGAGCAATTGTCGGGCCAGCCCTTCGGCGACGCCTATGTCAACGGCTTGCTGAACGACACCACGGCCATGATGGATTCCGCACCGCCGATCACGGCCATCCTGGCGGCGGAAGTCCTGGCCGGCAAGGGCCTGGACATGCTGCAGCGCGTGCAACGCGCCCATTACGTGGACGGCTTGCGCATCGCCGAGGTGCCCGTGCTGGTGACCTTGGCGCAAGAACTGGGCATGGATGGCGCGGCATTCCAAACGGAATATGCGCGCCAGGCGGGCGCCGCCACGCAGCAGCACATCGACGCCAGCCGCGCCTTGCTGGCACAAGTGGGCGGACAGGGCTTTCCCACGTTCGTGCTCGACGATGGCAGCGGCAAGTTGTCCCTGATCGATATTGGCGATTACCTGGGCCAGCCGGCGAAGCTGCAGGCGCAATTGGGCGGCGTATGCGATGCCCACGGTTGTTCATTGTAAATATCTATTGGTTCGATAAAATCAATTATCTTTTCCTTTGTTGTTGACCTCGTTACACTGATTCTATTAGTCAACAACGAAGGAAAAGCAGCCATGCGCCAACAGCCGCCATTCAGTACTGCCTCGGGCATCCCCGTCGCCGACAACCAGAATTCCATCAGCGCCGGCCCCCGCGGCCCGCTGCTGCTGCAAGACTTCCACCTGATCGAAAAACTCCAGCATTTCAACCGCGAGCGCATTCCCGAGCGCGTGGTGCATGCAAAAGGCTCGGGCGCCTACGGCACCTTTACCGTCACGCATGATATTTCCCGCCATACCAAGGCCAGGCTGTTCAGTGAGGTGGGCAAGCAGACGGCCACCTTCGCGCGCTTTTCCACCGTCGGTGGCGAACGTGGCAGTGCCGATACGGAACGCGACCCGCGCGGCTTCGCCGTGCGTTTCTATACGGAAGAGGGCAACTGGGACCTGGTTGGCAACAACACGCCCATGTTCTTCATCAAGGACCCGATCAAGTTCCCCGATTTCGTCCACACGCAAAAGCGCGATCCGCAAAGCAACTTGAAATCGGCCGAAATGATGTTCGACTTCTGGAGCCATGCGCCGGAAAGCCTGCACCAGGTCACCATGCTGTTCTCGGACCGCGGCACGCCGGACGGCTATCGCCACATGGATGGCTTCGGCAGCCACACATATAGCCTGATCAATGCCGAGGGCCAGCGCGTGTACGTGAAATGGCACTTCAAGACGCGTCAGGGCATCAAGAATCTGCCTGCGGCGGAAGCGGGCCGCCTGGCCGGTGCCGACCCCGACTACGCCCAGCGCGACCTGTTCGGCGCTATCGAACGCGGTGATTTCCCGCAGTGGGAAGTCAAGCTGCAAGTGGCGACGCAGGAGCAACTCGATGCATGGGAGCAGCGCACTGGCTGGAACCCGTTCGACCTGACGAAAGTGTGGCCGCACGCCGACTTCCCGTTGTTGCCGGTGGGTATTTTCGAGCTGAACCGCAACCCGGACAATTACCACGCGGAAGTCGAACAGGCGGCCTTTTCGCCGGCCAATGCCGTGCCGGGCATGGGCTACTCGCCGGACAAGATGCTGCAAGGCCGGCTGTTCGCCTACCACGACGCCCAGCTGTACCGGGTCGGCACCAACCACCAGCATCTGCCCGTGAATGCGGCCCGCTGCCCCTTCCACAACCAGCAGCGCGACGGCGGCATGGCGATCCACAATGGCAGTTCGGCGCAGAACTACGCCAACGTGGCGGCGGCAGGCACGCAGCCGCAAGGGCTGGGCCATGGTGAACCAGCGCTGGCGCTCGACGGCGGCGCGGCGCGTTATGATGGGCGCGGCGTGGAAGACGATTACACGCAGGCCGGCAATCTGTTCCGTCTGATGTCGGCCCAGGCAAAGCAAAACCTGTTCGACAACCTGGCCGGTCCCTTGAGTATGGTGCGGCCGGAAACCTTGCAGCGCCAACTGGCCCACTTCGACCAGGCCGATCCGGCCTACGGCGCCGGCGTGCGGGCCGCCTTGCAGGAACGCGGCGTGGCGCTGTAGTGTGTGTTGCAGGCGGGCCTATCCTGTTCCGCCTGTTGTTGATGTAGCCCAAATTGCTGACAGATATTAAATATTGCCTTATGGACATATTTGTCTTCCATGCGTAGACTTGTCGGTCTGATGATGGTGCCGTCTTCCTGGCGGCATCCTGACTAGAAAGTCTTGCAATATGAATATGGTGAAGCTGTCGGTGCATGGGGACGATCCCACGCTCAAATCCATTCTCGAAGTCTTGCCCACGGATCCGGAGCGGCAATGGCGCAAGGGCGAGGCGAAGGGCACGGCGGGGCGCGTGCATCTCGATTCCGGCTTCGAAGTCGTCATCGCGCAGGCGTCCAAAGCGCAAGTGTTGCCCTCGCGCATACGCAGCTACCTGGCCGAATGCCGCTCGCGCGGCGTCACGTTCAGCATGCCGCGCATCGTGGCCGAGCTGCAACTGGAGTTGAATGGCGACGATACGCTCGATGCCCCGCTGGACCTGACCCTGGCCGACATGCAGCACCTGACGGAGATGGGCATCAGTCTGAGCCTGGTGACGCGCTGCGCTGCGGCCTGATTCCCGTGTGACACTGAAAAAAATGGCCACCTGTCCAGGGTGGCCATTTTTCGTCATGGTTCGTCGAGCTCGATAGTGAGCATATTGTCATCGGGCTTGCGGTCGATCAGCTTGTTGTCGGGGTCGATGCCCGCCTTGCCGGGCCGGCTGCCGACGATGACGGTATAGCTCGCTTCGCGGGCCGTCATGCGCAGGCGTTCGCGCAGCAGCGGATGGCCATTCGCGTCGTCGACACCGATCTCGATCCAGTCATGCAGGGGCGCATCGTGTTCCTCTCCCTGTTCGCCGGCCGTCAATTTGCTCGCCTGCACCTTGAGAGTGACGGCGTACTTGCCATCGCCGCGTTTGGTGGCCGTGGCCGACAGGGCGCGATTGTCGAACAGCACGATTTTCTCGAACAGGTCATCGATCAGGTAAGCCTGCTCGGGTGGCGTGACCTGGCGCAAGCCCTGCACCAGCGCCGTCACGCTCGCATACGGCGGTCCCTTCTGGCCGTAAGTCTTCAGCAGCTCGCGCAGCACGCCGTTGACCTTGTCTTCGCCGATCATGTCCTGCAGCAAATACATGGCCAGGCTGCCCTTGTGGTAATGGATGTAGGCCTGGTTTTCATTCTCGGCCAGCGGCAGTTCCTTCTTGCGTTCTTCGCTGCGCCCCATCAGGTATTGATTCAGGTCATAGCGCAGGAAGCGGCGCATCTTGGCTGGACCCGCAGTTTTTTTCATCACCATCAGGGCCGAATATTCGGCCAGGGTTTCGCTGAGCACGGTGGCGCCACGTGTGTTGCCGCCCACCAATTGATGCGCCCACCACTGGTGCGCCACTTCATGCGCCGTGATGTAGAACGGATAGTCGAGGTCCTTCGGATTCTTGTCGTCCACCTTGGCGATGAAGCCCAGGCCTTCCGAGTACGGAATCGTGTTCGGGAACGACTGCGCAAACGTGGCGTAGCGGGGGAATTCCACGATGCGCAAGACCTTGTGCTGGTAGGGGCCGAAGTTTTTCGTGTAGTAGTCGAGCGCTTCCTTGCTGCCACGCACGAAACGATCGAGATTGTATTCATGGCCAGGATGGTAATACACGTCGATGGCCACATCCTGCCAGCGCTCATGCCTGACGGCGTAGCGGGCCGACTGGAACGCGTAGAAATTCAGGATCGGCTGGTCCATCGTGTAATGGAAGTAATGGCGGCCCTTGGCGATCCAGTCGTTGTCCAGCATGCCCGGCGCGATGGCCGTCTGGCCATCGACGGTGCTGACGGTGGCGTCAAAGTTGATGCGGTCGGCGTCCATGCTGATGTAATTGTCGGCCAGCCCCCGTGCATCGTCGCGCGGCAAGGCCCGTTCGCGCGCCGGCAAGCCGTGTTTCTTGCGGTCGCGCGGGTCCGTCAATTCCAGCTGCGGCTGGTAGCCGATGTGCGGCAGCACGGCATTCGTGAAGAAGGTGCCGTTGGCCACGACGGGCGTGTCCTGGCCCAGGCCGAAGATGCCGCGCGGCGCGTAGCGGACGTCGAAATCGAGGCCCAGGCTGGCGCCCGGCGCCAGCGGCGCGGCCAGGCGGTAGCTGTAAAAACCCAGCTTGCCGTCATCGAGGCCGGGATGCACGCGCGCATCGAAACGCAGGCGCATGGTGGCCGTCGGGTCTTGCTGCACAAAAATGTGGCTGATCGGCAGGCTGGTCTTGTTTTGCAGCATGTAGCGGCCCGTGACGGCCAGGGTGCGCTGCGCCGGGTAGATGGCCACGTCGAGTTTCACGTCGGTGATTCTCGGCTGCGGCGTGGCGGCAAACTTGCGGTACTGGCGCTCGACACTGGCGCGGTCCGCATCGCGGGCGAATTCGGACTTGTAATCGTTGGCCACGTGGAAGACGTAGAACAGCACGCCGCCGGCGCTGACGAAAATCAACAGGCCGATGGCAAAGCTGGCCAGCACGCCTTGCGTCAGGCCGTGGCGCGCCAGGCGCAAGCGGATGCGCCAGCTGTCCTGTGCGCCGCGGGGCCAGAACAGCAGCGACAGCACCGTCAGCATGATGGCCGCGCCGCTCCAGTACAGCAAGTACCAGCGCTCGCGCAACACAAAGTGGCCGGCGCCGTTCATGGCCGAATAGATGAAATCCGGCGTGCTGCCGTACAGCAGCAGCGGGTCGCCCAAGCCCAGCGAGGCAAAGCTGATGCTGGCGATGTGGTACAGAATCATGGCGAAATACGCCAGGTACTTGTGATTAATCACTACCTGCAAAAAGATGGCCAGCACGGCGATCAGTGCGTAGTAGGGCAGGTGCGACAGGAACAGCGACTCCAGGTACAGGCCGGGGTCGAGGCGGTAATAGCCCTTGAAGACCTGGATCGACATGCCGCACAGCATGATGACCAGGCTCAGCAATGCTTGCAGGCCGATCAGGGCGAACAGCTTTGACAGCAGCGGCAGCCAGTTCGGCACGGGCAGGGCATCGAGCATCAGCTCGATGTGCGTTTCCCGTTCGCGCCACACCAGTTCGCCCGCATAGAAGGTGGTAATGATCAGCATGAACAGGGCGAACGAGGCGCTGACCATGTCCAGCACTTTTTCCGTCACCGGATAGGTATTCGTGCCGTACATGGAACCCATGTCGAGCGCGCCCGCATACATGGTCAGCACGCCAGCGAGCACGATGACGACAAAATAGATGTTCTTGATGGTTTCGCGCAGGTTCAGCCAGCTCATCTTGACGAGCAGGGCGGCCAGGTTGCGCTGCGCAAAATCAGGCGCTTCCTGCGTGGACAGCGAAGCGCTCGACAGGCGCAGCGGTACATCGCCGTCGCTGCGGCGCTTGCTGGCGCCCGCGTCCGTCGTGGCGTGGAACTGGAAGCGCCAGTAGCCGAGCAGCAAGGCCACCAGGGCGAAGCCGGACCAGATGGCACGGTTCAGCAAATACACGCCCTCTAATGTCACCAGGCGCGTGTTGCGCTCCGCATTCGGCCAGTATTCCGTCAGGCGTATCAGCGCCGTGGTGCCGAAGGGGTCGATCAGGGCGGCCAGGGTCTTGTAGTCGAGGTCGCGCGCCAGCGAGGGCGCCACCAGGTAGCCGATCAGCATGACTACCGAGCTGATGTACACGGGCAGCATGCGCCGCGTCAGGGCGGCGATGACGAAGAAGATGGCGCCGAAGATGAACAGGTTCGGCAGCAGGGTAAATACATACGGCATCAAATAGGCCAGCGCGCGTTGCGGCCCCAGCCGTTCAGGATCGATGCCGGGCAGCCAGGCGCCCAGCCAGGCGCCGATGACGATGCTGGAAAACACCACGGCCAGCACCAGATAGGCGCCGAGGAAGCGGCCAAAGACATACTGGTATTTTTTGATCGGCGCGCTGAAGAAGAAATGCTGCATGCCGTACTCGAAATCCTGCTGCACCGAGCGGCCCATCATGGCGGCCACCACCACGGCGCCGAAGCAGCCCAGCAGGCTGCACGTGAACGCCAGCGAGCGCGGTGCGTTGATCAGGAACTTGCCGCCGAAACTGATGCTCGCTTCCTTGAAGACGCCGCCGGCGGCGGCCATCCACAGCATGGCCAGGGCCAGGAACATGGCGAAATACACCCAGGTGGACAGCAGTTTGAGCCGCTGTCGCGCTTCAAAGCGGGCGATGGCAAACATGGCCGCCCCCTCAGTCGCACTGCGGGGCGACGCGGTGGCGCCCGGCAATGGTGGCGAAATACAGGTCTTCCAGGTCGCCGATGGCTTCCTCGAAGCCGTCGCCCGGGTCGTCGTCGCTGTAGACGTGGATCAGGGTGCGGCCCGACAGCAAGCGCGTGGAAATGACGGCGTGGCGCTGCTGGAAGCTGGCCAGTTCTTTCTTTTCGACAAAGCGCGCCCAGATCTTGCAGCTGACTTCATCGATCAGTTCCTGGGTCTTGCCGCACAGCAGCAAATGGCCCTTGTTGATGATGGCCATGTTGGCGCACAGGTCGGCCACGTCGGACACGATGTGGGTCGACAGGATCACCGTCTTGTCTTCGCCGATATCGGACAGCAGATTATGGAAGCGCACCCGCTCCTGCGGGTCGAGGCCGGCCGTCGGCTCGTCGACGATGATCAGTTTCGGGTCGCCCAGCAGGGCTTGCGCGATGCCGAAGCGCTGGCGCATGCCGCCGGAAAAGCTGCCCAGGCGCTGGTGGCGCACGTCGAACAAATTGGTTTGCTGCAACAGGCCATCGACGACCTCGCGCCGGCGCGCCCGCTGCGACAGCCCTTTTAGCATGGCGAAGTGGTCGAGCAATTCGTAGGCCGTCACCTTCGGATACAGGCCGAAGTCTTGCGGCAAATAGCCCAGCATGCGGCGGATCTCGTCCTTGTCGTCGAGCACGTCGTAGTCGCCGAAGAAGATGGAGCCGGAATCGCACTCCTGCAGGGTGGCCAGGGTGCGCATCAGGGTCGACTTGCCGGCGCCATTCGGGCCCAGCAAGCCAAACATCCCGGGCGGTATCGTCAGCGACACGTTATCCAGCGCCACCACGCCATTCGCGTAGGTCTTCGATAGTTTGCGAATCTGCAATTCCATACAACTCCTGACTCATGCGTTGCTGCCCGATGCTACAGGGCATACTCTATGCTGGCATTGTATTGAATTTAAGACGTACTGGGCAGTTGCATGCGATACACGGCATGTTCGCGTGCCCAGAGTGCAGTTGGCGGGGGTGGACGGCGGGCCGCTTGTGGCTCTTTCGGCCCGCCATGAGAGTATCAGTTACGGAACAAAACCGACTCCCGGTTGAACCACCAGCGGCACAGCATCAGCAGCGCGCCCGCGATCACCGTGGTCGAGGCCAGGATCACGCCGAACATGCGGTAATCCATGGTGCCCTTGACCAGCTCCTTCATGGCCAGCGACACGTTGGTCAGCGGCACCATGGCCCAGATCCAGTTCAGCTCGACGCCGGGCAGCATGGCCGCTACCGTGGGCAGGATGACGAACAGCATCAATGGCGTGATCATGCCGGCCGCTTCCTTGTAGCTTTTTGCGTAGATCGAGATCGACAGCAGCAGCGAGGCAAAGATGGCGGCTGTCGGCACCAGCATCAGGGTCACCATGGCCAAGTCCGGCAAGCCGATGCTGCGCACCATGACGGCCATGTTGCCTTCCAGAGAACTGCCGAAGATGGCCAGCAGGGCGCCCATGCTGCCCACCATCAGCACGGCCGAGGTCATGCCCACCGTAAACAGCACGAGGAACTTGGCCAGCACGATGGCGCTGCGCGGCACGGGCGCCAGCAGCAGGGTTTCCAGCGTGCCCCGCTCCTTTTCGCCGGCGCCCAGGTCGATGGCCGGGTACATGGCCGCCGTCAGGCACACCATCAGCAGCAAATAGGGCAGCATGCCGCCGACGATGGCGCCCATCTGCTCGCGCTCGTTGGCCGTCGACTGCTTGTCGAGCACGATGGGGTGCAGGGCGAAGGCCAGCTGGGCCGGACTCAGGTTCAGGGCCGACAGCGCGCTTTCACGCAGGCTGGCGTTGTAGGCCTCGACGATCTCGCGCACCCGCTGCAAGGTCACGTCGACCGTGCTGGCGCTGTTGTAATGCAGAGTGACCTTGGCTTGCTGGTGTTGCTGCAGCGCCTCTTCAAAATGCGGCGGAATGACGACGGCGAACTTGATGCTGTCGTCGCCGATGGCGCGGCGAATCTCTGCCTCGCTGGCCAGCGGCACTTCGCGCAAGTTGTGCTGCTGCGCAAAACGCGCGCTCAAGCCCGGTGAATGGTCCTTGCCGAACAGCGCATAGCGCATTTCCGCCGTCTTGGCGTTCTTGAACATATTGCTTGAAACATAAGCGAAGCCGCCAAAGATCAGCGGCATGGCAAAGATGGGGATGAGGATGGTGAAAATCAGCGTCTTGCGGTCGCGCGTGAGCTCCAGCAACTCTTTCAGATAAATGGTCCACATGGCTCAGGTTCCCTGGTTGATGACGCTGACGAAGGCATCGTACAGATCGGCACTGCCGCCCAGATGGCGCAGTTCGTTGACCGTGCCGTTGAAGGCGGTGGTGCCGCGGTTGATGATGCAGACGCGGTCGCACAGCTTTTCCACCTCGTGCAGATGGTGCGTGGAAAAGATCAGCGGCACGCGCAGCGCCTTGTAGCTGGCGATGAAGTCGAGCAGGATCTTGGCCGACATCACATCGAGGCCCGTGGTCGGCTCGTCGAGGATCACCACCTGCGGCTCATGCACGACGGTGCGGGCGATCGCGCACTTCTGTTTCATGCCTGTCGACAACTGATCGGCTCGCTTGCCGCCGTATTCCTCCATCTGCAGCAGGGCAAACAGCTCGTCGCAGCGGCGTTTCAGCTTGTCGGCCGGCATGCCGTGCAGGCGGCCGAAATATTCCACGTTCTCGCGCGCCGTCAGGCGCCCATACAAGCCCGTCGAGCCGGACAGGAAACCGATGCTCTGGCGCGCCACCAGCGGTTGCCGCAGCACATCGACGCCGTTGACGAGGGCGCTGCCCGCGTCCGCTTGCAGGGCCGTCGACAGCAGGCGCAAGGTGGTGGTCTTGCCGGCGCCATTCGGACCCAGCAGGCCCAGCACTTCGCCCGGGGCGCAGCTGAAACTGACGTCACGCACGGCGTGAAACCAGCCCTCATGTTCGCGCGGATCGCTGACGTGCACGCCCTTGCCCTTGTGGGGCGGCATGCGGAAACGTTTTGCCAGGTGCTTGACTTCAATCATGTGCTTCATCCATTTGACGGTGAAGAACGAGAGTAGCATGCAAAAAATGTAACTTGCAAGGTGGAAATATCGTTTGGTCTATTGAAAAAAACAGCATCTTCATGCAAGCTGGCCCGGTAGGCGCCGGCGGACGGCGCGGGAGAGTGCAATGCGAACGATCGATCAGGCGATGCAGGACAAGGTACTGGCCGTGGCGCGCGCCGGCATGACCAGTGCCGAAGCCATCGGTTTCTTCCGTGTCAGCCTGGGCTTGTATTACCTGGCCGGCCTGATGACGGAAGAAGCGCTCGATTTCAAGCAGATCGACGCGAAGTACAACCGCTTTATCTATCACTCGCTAGGTGGCGGGCACAGCATTGCTAGCGTGCTGCAATTCATGAGTGGCGAGAAAGTCTTGCGCGTGCTGCAATCGGAGCGTTTTCGCGCCGCGTTTACCGAATACTGCCCGGACATCCCCGTCGACAGCATTTCCTTCCTGATTTCACTGAACCTGGGCGTGGCGAAAAGCCTGTCCGGCCTGGACGCCGTCGGCCCCGTGGTCGATTGGATCGAGCAGGAAAAAGCGCGCACAAGTCAATAAAGCCCCGTTCACCCTGCACGCGGCGTGGGTACGGCTGGCTCCGATCGTCCTATAATTCATGTTTTCCCTTACATGAATAGCCACGATGACCGCGAACCGCCATTTTGACCCCCTGGATCGTTTGATTGTTGGCGCCGACAAGGCCTTGCGCGTCATCGCGGGCGTGGCCTTGGCCTCGCGTCCCTCGCCGGCCGCGCACGCGCCCGATGCGGAATTGAGCGCGGCCGAGCAGCGCCACAGCGCCGGCTTGATGCGCGTCAACCACGTGGGCGAAGTGTGCGCCCAAGCCCTGTACAACTCGCAGGCGCGCTATGCGCACAGCCCGGCCATTCGCGCCCAGTTCGACGAAGCGGGACGCGAAGAGGAAGATCACCTGGCCTGGACGGCGCAGCGCCTGACGGAGCTGGGCTCGCGTCTGAGCCTGCTCAATCCCCTGTGGTATGCGGGTTCGTTTGCGCTGGGTACCATCGCCGCACGCATGGGCGACGGCCGCAGCCTGGGTTTTGTGGTGGAAACGGAGCGCCAGGTGGAAGCGCACCTGGCCAGCCACTTGCAGCAATTGCCGCCGCAGGACGCCAAGTCGCGCGCCATCGTCAAGCAGATGGCCATCGATGAAGTGGAACACGGCGCCGCCGCCCAGCGACTGGGCGCCATCGATACGCCGGCGCCGGTGAAGGCGCTGATGGGCATCATGGGCAAAGTGATGACGAAGACGGCGTATTACTTATAAACGTTACTTTTACCCCAGACGCAAAAACTGGGGTCGGACCCTCAGGGTCCGACCCCGGCATTTCGCCGCTGGGGGTAAGAATTATTCTTCAATAATCTCGAACGAGTGCGTAATCTCGGCAGTTTTCGCCAGCATGATCGACGCCGAGCAATATTTGTCGTGCGACAAAGTCACGGCCCGTTCCACGGCCGTCGGTTTCAGGGCCTTGCCCCGCACGGTGAAATGGAAGTGGATCTTGGTAAATACTTTCGGATCGGTGTCGGCGCGCTCGGCCTTCAGGGTCACTTCGCAGCCACTGACGGCTTCGCGCCCCCGTTTCAGGATCAGCACCACGTCATAGGCGGTGCAGCCGCCCGTGCCCAGCAAGACCATTTCCATGGGGCGTGGCGCCAGGTTGTGGCCGCCGCCATCGGGCGCGCCATCCATGCTCACCAGGTGGCCGGAGCCGGTTTCTGCCCGAAAACTCATGCCCGACGGGCCATTCCAGCTGACTTTGCATTCCATCGTACTCTCCGAAAATTGTAAGCGTTTTGTATTGTAATAGAGGAATGCCTGTCCATGTGCCGCCCGCCGGCCCGCAGCCGGTCTGCATAGCAGCTTGACGCGGCAAGGCAAAGCCGCTTATACTTGTCGGCTTTCCGTTCGCTCAGGAAAAGTAAATAAGGCAGAGTCCGCATAGCAGCATCGGCGGAACCACCATTTGAGCGTGTAATCTATTAGGAAGTCAACATGAAAACATTTTCCGCTAAAGGACATGAAGTCCAGCGCGATTGGTTCGTGGTTGACGCGACGGACAAAGTCCTCGGACGTGTTGCCAGCGAAGTGGCACTCCGACTGCGCGGCAAACACAAACCAGAATTTACTCCTCACGTCGATACCGGCGACTTTATCGTCGTCATCAACGCAGGCAAACTGCGTGTGACCGGTACCAAAGCTACTGAGAAAATTTACTACCGTCACTCTGGCTATCCAGGCGGCATCTACGAAACCAACTTCCAGAAAATGCAACAGCGTTTTCCAGGTCGCGCGCTTGAGAAAGCGGTCAAGGGCATGCTGCCTAAAGGCCCACTCGGCTACGCAATGATCAAGAAGCTGAAAGTGTACGCGGAAGGTTCCCATCCGCACGCTGCTCAGCAACCTAAAGCACTTGTTCTCTAAGGAACTGACATGATCGGTAATTACAATTATGGAACCGGCCGTCGCAAAAGTGCAGTGGCTCGGGTTTTTATCAAAGTTGGCACAGGCTTGATCGTTGTTAACGGCAAACCAGCAAACGAATACTTTTCGCGCGAAACGGGTCTGATGGTCATCCGTCAACCTCTGGAACTGACCGGCAATGTCGAACGTTTCGACATCAAAGTCAACGTCCATGGCGGCGGTGAGTCGGGCCAGGCTGGTGCAGTTCGTCACGGCATCACCCGCGCTCTGATCGACTACGATGCAGCGTTGAAACCGGAACTGGCTAAAGCCGGCTTCGTAACACGCGATGCACGTGAAGTCGAGCGTAAAAAAGTTGGTCTGCGCAAAGCACGTCGCGCAAAGCAATTCTCGAAGCGTTAATTCTTACGCTACAGCATCTTTCGAGGTGCTGGTCGAAAAGCCGCTGGACTTCGGTCCCGCGGCTTTTTTGCATTTCAGCGGGATGCGCCGTTGCGCTGTAAAATACGCGGAAAACCCGCAGGGGTAGCGTTTCCCTTCATCTTTATGCAATCTCAACCTATACACAAGGAAAGAACATGATCAAAGTTGGCATCGTCGGCGGCACTGGATATACGGGCGTGGAATTGCTGCGCTTGCTGGCTACCCATCCAGATGTCGAGTTGACGGCGATTACCTCGCGCAAGGAAGATGGCTTGCCCGTTGCTGACATGTATCCTTCCCTGCGTGGCCACGTAAAACTGGCGTTTTCCTCGCCGGACAAGGCGAATCTGGCACAGTGCGACGTGGTCTTCTTTGCCACCCCGCATGGTGTTGCCATGGCGCAAGCTCCAGCCCTGCTGGCCGCCGGCGTGAAAGTCATCGACCTGGCCGCCGACTTCCGCCTGAAAGACCAGGCCAAGTTCGAGCAGTGGTACAAGATTCCCCACACGGCACCCGAGCTGATCGAGCAGGCCGTGTATGGCTTGCCGGAACTGAACCGCGAAGACATTAAGAAAGCCAGCCTGATCGCCAACCCCGGTTGCTACCCGACCACCATGCAGCTGGGCTTTTACCCGCTGCTCAAGGCGGGCCTGGTCAACGCGGGCGGCTTGATCGCCGATTGCAAGTCGGGCGTGTCCGGCGCCGGCCGCAAGGCGGAAATCGGCATCCTGTTCTCGGAAAGCAGCGACAGCTTCAAGGCCTACGGCGTGGCCGGTCACCGCCACCTGCCGGAAACGACGGCGCAATTGCAGCGTTTCACAAACGACAAAGTGGCGCTGACCTTCACGCCGCACCTGGTGCCGATGATCCGTGGCATGCACTCGACCCTGTACGCGCAGCTGAACAAGGATGTCAGCAATGAAGAATTGCAATCTTTGTTCGAAGAGCAATACAAGGATGAGCCATTCGTCGACGTGATGCCATTCGGCTCGCACCCGGAAACCCGCTCCACGCGCGGCTCGAACATGCTGCGCCTGGCCTTGCACCGTCCCGAAGGCGGCAATACCGTCATCGTGCTGGTGGTGCAAGACAACCTGGTCAAGGGCGCCTCCGGCCAGGCCGTGCAATGCATGAACTTGATGTTTGGCCTGAAAGAAACAGCCGGTTTGCAACACATCGCCCTGCTGCCGTAAAAATAGGCAGGCGTGCTTGCGCAGGTCCGGCGCCTTTTTGCCGGACCTGTGATAAATTGGATTGCCACCACCCCCGACAGGATGACGTTCATGTTCGAGCGCAACGCGAAAAACCCCATCGATACCCTGATCGGCGCTTCCACGCGGATCGAGGGCGACGTGCTGTTTTGCGGCGGCTTGCGCATCGATGGCCATGTGCGTGGCAATGTCACGGGCGAGCCGGGCGAGCCTACGCATGTGGTGCTGGGCGAGGCGGGCCGCATCGATGGCGAAGTGCGCTGCTCCAGCCTGGTCGTCAGCGGCGAGATCAATGGCCCCGTATATGTGTCCGAAATGCTTGAAATCCAGCCAAAAGCCCGCATTGTAGGAGAGGTCTATTACAAGGTGCTGGAAATGCACAGCGGCGCCCTGGTGCAAGGCAAGCTCAGCCGCCATGACAGCGCCGACCCCGTGCTGCACCTGGCCGTGTCGGAAATGTGAGCAGGAACAACACCGCCCAGCGGCATCAGCCGCGGCCGCAGCGCGAGTTGCGGCAACAGTCTATAATGAGTTAATGTTTTCTAGTAGGAGTGTCCGATATGAATGCCGTCGCTGAAATGCAAGATGTGATCCCTTCACCCATTATCTTTACCGATAGCGCCGCTGAAAAAGTCGCGCAGCTGATCGAAGAAGAAGGTAATCCCGACCTGAAATTGCGCGTTTTCGTGCAGGGTGGCGGCTGTTCCGGCTTCCAGTACGGTTTCACCTTCGACGAAATCGTCAATGAAGATGACACCACCATGGTCAAGAATGGCGTCCAGCTGTTGATCGATTCCATGAGCTACCAGTATCTGGTCGGCGCGGAAATCGATTACAAGGATGACCTGGAAGGCGCGCAGTTCGTGATCAAAAACCCTACCGCGACGTCGACGTGCGGTTGCGGTTCTTCGTTCTCGGTATAAAGTAGTTTTACCGGAATGTAAAAATAGCGGATCATTGATCCGCTATTTGTGTTTCTACATCTGCTCAACGTGGATACAGCGCACCCAGCACGCGTAAGCCCGCCGCGCCCGTCACCGCCGGCAAGTTGCCCGGTTTGCGCTGCGTAAAGCGCCAGGCCAGCCAGGCAAACGCCAGCGCCTCGACCTGGCTGGGCGCCACGCCCAGCGCTTGCGTGGACTCCACCGCCATGCCTGGCAATTGCCCGGCCAAGGCCGCCATCAGGCTGGCGTTCTGCGCTCCGCCGCCACACACATACACGGTTTCCGCCTGCGCCCCGTCGCGCGCGATGGCGTGCGCCAGGCTGGCGGCCGTCAGTTGGGTCAGGGTGGCCTGCACGTCGGCAGCTTGGGCGCCAGGGTGATTCGCCAGCTTGCCTTGCAGCCAGTCGGCGTGAAAGAGGTCGCGGCCCGTGCTTTTCGGCGCCGGCAAGTCAAAATACGGGTCATTGAGCAAATCCGCCAGCAGGGCAGGCAAGACGTTGCCCGTGGCGGCCCAGGCGCCGTTGGCGTCGTACGGCTGGCCCAGGTGCCGCAGGGTCCAGCCATCCATCAGGGCATTGCCGGGGCCCGTGTCGTAGCCCGTCACCGTGCCGTCCGCGTGCAGCACGCTGATATTGCTGATGCCGCCGATATTGGCCAGCACGCGCGTGTGGCCGGGCAAATTGAAAATGGCCTGGTGAAAAGCGGGCACCAGCGGCGCGCCCTGGCCGCCGGCCGCCACATCGCGGCTGCGCAAGTCGGCGATGACATCGATACCCGTCAGTTCAGCCAGCAGGGCCGGGTTGTTCAACTGGCGCGTAAAGCCCAGTTCAGGGCGGTGGCGGATGGTCTGGCCGTGCGCGCCGATGGCGGCGACGGCGTCCGCGACGATGCCTGCGTTGCTCAATAGCATGGCGACGCAGTCGGCGTAATGGCGCACGAGTTGATTCGCCGCCAGCGCTTCGCGTTCGATTTCATTCTGGCCGGCACTTTGCAATGCCATCAGGTCGGCGCGCAGGCTGGCGGGAAAGGCAATATACGCGTCGCCCAGGCTGCGCACGCTGCCATCGTCGGAAAAATCGACCAGGGCGCCGTCGACGCCGTCCAGGCTGGTGCCCGACATCAAACCGATATACAGCATGGGTATTTCCTTGAAGGCGTCAGTGATGGGTACATTGTGCCGCATTTTCCGGCGTACATAAAACAAAGGCACCGGCCATCTGCATGGGCGGTGCCTTTGACGATTGCCCGAAGGCAGTGTTGCTTAGCGCGACGCCAGTGCCGTGTCGTTTGGACGCAGCAGGGTGAAGCGGTGCATCATGTCGGCCGAGACCATGCGGAAGCGGCTCAGCTCGCCGGCCGTCAGTGGCGCCTGGGCTTGTACGTTCAGCTTGCTTGGGTCTTGTGCCACGCCGCCGACGCGGAATTCATAGTGCAAATGGGCGCCCGTGGACCAGCCGGTGGTGCCGACGTAGCCGATCACATCGCCCTGGCTGACTTTTTGACCTTTTTTCAGGCCCGAAGCGAAGCGGCTCATGTGGGCGTAGGCGGTGGTGTAGTTGGCCCAGTGTTTCAGGACAACAACATTGCCGTAGCCGTTTTGGCTGCCGACGGAATCGACCACGCCGTCGCCCGAGGCGCGGATGGGGGTGCCCGTCGCTGCGGCGAAATCGATGCCCTTGTGCGCTTTCCAGTTGCCGGAAATCGGATGCACGCGCATGGAGAAGCCGGACGAGATGCGGGAGAATTCGAGGGGGATTTCAGGAAGGCTTTTTTGAGGGACTTGCCGTCGAAACTGTAGTAACCGCCGCCTTGCTTGCTGGCTGGGTCTTCGAACCAAACGGACTGGTAAGTCGTGCCGCGGTTGGTGAATTCACCGGCCAGGATACGGCCCGCTCGGACGAATTCGCCATCTTGCCAGAACGTTTCGTAGACGACATTGAATGCGTCGCCGCGTTTCAGGTCGGAGCGGAAGTCGATATTGGTGGAGAACATTTCCACGATTTGCGCGGAAATCGAGTCTGGCAGGCGGGTGCCGTCCAGGCTGGAGTCGGTGGCGGCGAACAGGGTGGAAGTAATCTTGCGCGCGTGCATTTCAACGCGGCGTTCCAGCTGGGCTGCCACTTCCGTGGCTACGAACTTGTCGCCCTTGCGGGTGATCAGGATGTTCTTGACCGATTTGTCCGTGCCATCGACGAGGGTGGCGCGCATCCAGTTGAGGTCGCCGTTTTCGGTCGTTTGCGCTTGCACGCGCTTGCCCGATTTCAGCAACATCACGCCGCGCGCGATCTTGTCGGTTTTGATGAAATTGGCGGCCGCCGGATCATTCACGCCGAGACGGGTCAGCAGGGTGGCGAGGGTATCGCCGGCGCGGACTTTTTCTTCGTGGGTGAAATTCTGGTCTACCTGTTCCATCGCGGAAATTTGCGAAGCGAGATCAGGCATTTCCAGGTTCTGGGCGATGGACGTGACCGGCAAGTCGGATGCGTCGGGCGCCATGGGCGACACAGCGACTGCGCCGAAGGCGGCCACGGCGAGCAGCACTGCCGACGCGCCGATAATGCGTGCCTTGCGTGTCGTCGTCAGCTGTGTGTACAAGCGTGAGCTTGTGATTTTATGTATAGGGTTCATGCAATCAGTTAAAATTTGCCCTTGAACGTGACCTGAACTAATGCTCTTTGTTATTGTTATTTTGGTTCGTTTTCATACGGCAAGATTGATGGGATCGAGCATTATAACAAACTCCGCAAACCTACTACCATTTTGAGATTTATAGTCAAATTTTATGGAAATCAACACCACCGCATCGCCTGCCAAGGCTAACGCCGCTCAGACCGCACTTCCACTGTCGGACAGAGTACAAGAAGCCCTCGCGATTACCAAGCGTGGCGTCGACGAACTCTTGATCGAAAGCGAATTTGCGCAAAAATTAGCACGTTCCGAGAAAACCGGTGTTCCACTGCGCATCAAACTGGGCCTGGACCCGACGGCACCCGACTTGCATCTGGGCCACACTGTCGTACTGAACAAGATGCGTCAGCTGCAAAACCTCGGCCATCAAGTCATTTTCCTCATCGGCGACTTCACTTCCATGATCGGCGACCCTTCGGGCCGCAACGTCACGCGTCCGCCGCTGACCAAGGAACAGATCGAGATTAACGCGATGACGTATTTCGCGCAAGCATCTTTAGTGCTGGATGCCAGCAAGACCGAGATCCGCTATAACTCCGAGTGGTGCGATCCGCTGGGCGCGCGCGGCATCATCCAGCTCGCTTCCCACTACACGGTGGCGCGCATGATCGAGCGCGACGACTTCACCAAGCGCTTCCAGGGCGGCATTCCTATTTCCGTGCATGAATTCTTGTACCCGCTGATGCAAGGCTACGACTCGGTGGCCCTGAAATCGGACCTGGAACTGGGCGGCACGGACCAGAAGTTCAACCTGCTGGTGGGCCGCGAACTGCAAAAGCAGTACGGACAGGAGCAGCAATGTATTTTGACCATGCCGCTGCTGGAAGGTTTGGACGGCGTGGAAAAAATGTCCAAGTCGAAGAATAACTACATCGGCATCACGGAACCGGGCAACACCATGTTCGCCAAGCTGATGAGCATTTCCGACGTCATGATGTGGCGCTACTACGAGCTGCTGTCGTGGCGCTCGATCGCCGACCTGGCGCAGCTGAAGCGCGAAGTCGAAGAAGGCCGCAATCCGCGCGACGCCAAGGTTGCGCTGGCGCAAGAGATCGTCGCCCGTTTCCACTCGCAGCAGGCGGCCGAAGATGCGCTGGCCGACTTCGTCAACCGCTCGAAGGGCGGCATTCCCGACGATATCCCGGCAGTGACCCTGGCTGGCGCGCCGCTGGGCATCCCGCAATTGCTGAAACAAGCGGGCCTGTGCCCATCGACGTCGGAAGCCATGCGCAAGATCGACCAGGGCGGCGTGCGCATCGACGGCACCGTCATCAGCGACAAGGGCTTGCAAGTGGCGGCAGGCGAATTCGTGTTGCAAGTTGGCAAGCGCAGTTTCGCGCGCGTCACCTTGACGGCATGATCGCGCTGCTGCAGCGCGTTACCCAGGCGAAAGTCGACGTTGCCGGCGCCACTATCGGCGCCATCGACGCCGGCCTGATGGTGCTGGTGTGCGCGGAGCGGGGCGATACGGAAAAGGAAGCGGACGCCCTGGTGACCAAATTGCTCGGCTATCGCGTGTTTGCCGACGAAGCGGGCAAGATGAACCGCAGCGTGACTGACGTGGCCGGCGGCTTGCTGCTGGTGCCACAGTTCACGCTGGCGGCCGATACCAAGTCCGGCACGCGCCCGTCGTTTACGCCAGCGGCCGCGCCGCAGGACGGCTTGCGCCTGTTCACGCATTTCGTGGAGCAGGCGCGCCACCGCCATGCGAACGTGCAAACGGGACAGTTTGGCGCCGACATGCAGGTGTCGCTGACGAATGATGGGCCCGTCACGTTCTGGCTACAAGTGAACGTAAAACAATAACGATAAAGAGGAGCAGGCGATGAGATTGTGGAGCGTGACGTTTCGTGATGGCGGCCTGATGCCGGCCGAGTATGCCTTTGCCGAGATCGATCCGGCCAGCCGCGTGCGCCTCGCCGGCAACCGCAATCCCCATCTGGCCTGGGACGAGGTGCCGAACGGCACCGAGTCGCTGGCCCTGTTCTGCATCGACCCCGATGCGCCGCAAGACGCCAGCCTGGCCAACCGCGATGGCCAATCGCTGCCTTTGAGCGCGCCGCGAGGCGATTTTTATCACTGGAGCTTGCTCGACTTGCCGCCCGCCATGCGGGTTGTTGCCGCCGGGGAGTTTTCCAGCGGCATCACGCCGCGCGGCAAGCCTGCTGGTACTTTGTTGCGCCAGGGCATCAACGACTACACGGGCTGGTTTGCCGGCGATGCCGCCATGGCTGGCGATTATTACGGTTATGATGGTCCGTGCCCGCCGTGGAATGACGAGCGCATCCACCATTATATTTTCCGCCTGTATGCGCTCGACGTGCCAAAGTTGGCCTTGCCCGAACGTTTTACGGGGCAGCAAGCCCATGCCGCCATGTACGGCCACATCCTCGACGAAGCCCAGCTCGTCGTTGCCTACTCGCTCAACCCCGAGCTGGCACTTACCCTGAAGAAATAAAGCATGAGCACCACGATCTTACTGATACGCCATGGCGAAACGGCCTGGAATGCGGGCCGCCGCCTGCAGGGCCATATCGACATCGCCCTGAACGAGGCGGGCCTGGCGCAAGCTTGCGCGCTGGGGCAGGCGCTGGCCGATGAGCCGCTGGCCGCCATTCTCGCCAGCGATCTGCAGCGCGCGCAGCAAACGGCGCAAGCCGTGGCCGATGTGAAAGACTTGCCCGTGCAGACGGACCCCTTGCTGCGCGAGCGCTGCTACGGCGCTTTCGAAGGCTTGCTGTATGCCGACATCGCCGCGCGCTATCCGCACGAGTATGCGCAATGGCAATCGCGGCAGATCGATGCCGTGATGCCGTCCGGCGAGCGCGATGCCGAGAGCTTTCGCCAGTTCTATGCGCGCGCGAACGGCGCCATCGCCCGCTGGGCCGAACAGTATGACGGCCAGACGATCGCCATCGTGGCGCATGGCGGCGTGCTCGAATGTGCTTACCGCGAGGCGGTCGGCATGACGCTCGACAGTCCACGCGACTTCCAGGTGAAAAATGCCAGCGTCAACCGTTTTTCGTATGCTGACGGCAAGCTGCATTTAGTGCACTGGGGAAATATCGAACATCTGAGTGCACCCGCGATGGACGAGCTGGGCTAAGCGGCCCCATCGTCACTCTGACGCACTAATTCAAAAAATAGTGCTTATTAAATAGGCAGGGAATCGGTTAAAATAGCAGGTTCCTCCGTCCATTCCAGGTTCTTCAGTGCAAATCGGCCCTCACATTCTGCGCAACAACGTTTTCGTCGCTCCCATGGCGGGCGTGACGGATCGGCCTTTCCGCCAGTTGTGCAAGCAGCTGGGTGCCGGCTATGCCGTGTCGGAGATGGCGGCGTCGAATCCGCGCCTGTGGGCGACGGAAAAAAGCACGCGCCGCACGGACCACGAAGGCGAAATGGAGCCGAAAGCCGTGCAAATCGCCGGTGCCGATCCGCAAGACCTGGCCGATTGCGCCAAGTTCAACGTGGACCGGGGCGCGCAGATCATCGACATCAACATGGGTTGCCCCGTGAAGAAGGTATGCAACAGCTGGTGCGGTTCGGCCCTGCTGCAAAACGAAAGCCTGGTCGAAAAGATCCTGCACGCCGTCGTGAATGCCGTCGACGTGCCCGTCACCCTGAAATTTCGCACGGGCTGGAACCGCGAAAACAAGAATGCCCTGAGCATCGCCCGCATCGCCGAGCAGGCCGGCATCCAGATGCTGACCTTGCACGGCCGCACGCGCGCCGATGGCTACAAGGGCGATGCCGAATATGAAACCATTGCCGCCGTGAAAGCGTCGGTGGGCATCCCCGTCGTGGCCAACGGCGACATTACCAGCCCCGAAAAAGCGCGCTTTGTGCTCGATCAAACGGGCGCCGATGCCGTCATGATTGGGCGCGCGGCGCAGGGCCGGCCGTGGATTTGCCGCGAGATCGAGCATTTCCTGCGCACCGGCACCTTGCTGCCGGCGCCTTACGTGGATGAGGTGCGTAGCCTGATGGATGAGCATTTGCGCGCCCATTACGCGTTTTATGGTGAATTCCTTGGCGTGCGCACGGCGCGCAAGCATATCGGCTGGTATGTCAGGGATCTGGACGGCGGCGAAGCATTCCGACAGCAAATGAACTTGCTGGAGTCGACGGACGCGCAATTGCTGGCCGTGGATCAATTTTTTGAGTCGCAATGGAAATTTGGCGAACGGTTACAATACCGCCTCTCCGAATCCAGTGAAAGTGGCCTGATCGATGTGATCAAAACTACGGCCACGGCAGCATGAGCAGATAGCAACAAGCAGGGTAGTCAGTTAGCAGCAGGACAAGGGCGAGCGCCTATATACAGAGCGTCATGCAATATTAATTACAACACCGAGGCAAGAGGGCAGCAGGCGGACCGCATGAGCGGCGCGGCAGCGGATTGTCAGGTGTTCAGCCGGTTGAAGCATACAAATGAGCAAAGAAAGCATTCAGGAAGTCGTACAGAAAAGTCTAGAAGATTACTTCAATGACCTGGGCGAACAGCAAGCGTCGAATATCTATGACATGGTCGTGCTGACCGTGGAAAAGCCCATCCTGGAAGTCGTGATGACACGCGCCGATGGCAACCAGTCGCACGCCGCGCAGATGCTGGGCATCAACCGCAATACCCTGCGCAAGAAATTGCAGGAGCACGGTTTGCTGTAATGCCGGCATGCAAGTGACGCCAAGATTTGAATCCGCCGCCGCTTCGGTCAGACGACCGAGCGGTGCCATTCGCCAAGAACACTTAACCACCTAGCCACAGCCATGATCAAACAAGCTCTCCTCTCCGTTTCCGACAAGACCGGCGTTCTCGAATTCGCCCGTGCCCTGTCCGCCCTCGGCGTCAACCTCCTGTCCACCGGCGGCACCGCTAAATTGCTGGCAGATAACGGTGTTCCCGTCACGGAAGTTGCCGATTACACGGGTTTCCCGGAGATGCTCGATGGCCGTGTGAAGACCCTGCACCCGAAAGTGCACGGCGGTATCCTGGCGCGCCGCGATTTCCCTGAGCACATGTCGAAACTGGTCGAGCACGACATGCCGACTATCGACATGGTGGTGGTCAACCTGTACCCGTTCCAGGGCACGGTTGCCAAGGCCGATTGCACCTTGGAAGACGCGATCGAAAACATCGATATCGGCGGCCCGACCATGCTGCGTTCGGCGGCCAAGAACCACAAGGACGTGGTCGTCATCTGCGATCCGACCGACTATGACGCCGTGCTGGCGGAGTTGCGCTCGGCCGACGGCACTGCCGGCACGGTCAGCTACGACACCAAATTCATGCTGGCGAAAAAAGTCTTTGCGCACACGGCGCAATACGATGGCGCCATCACCAACTACCTGACCAGCCTGGGCCCGACGAAAGTGCACGCCGAGCGCGGCGCCTATCCGCAAGTGTTGAACGTTGCATTTGAGAAAGTGCAAGACATGCGCTACGGTGAGAATCCACACCAGAGCGCCGCCTTCTACCGTGATCTGGTCACCATCGATGGCGCGCTGGCCAACTACCGCCAGCTGCAAGGCAAAGAATTGTCGTACAACAACATCGCCGATGCCGATGCGGCCTGGGAATGCGTGAAGAGCCTGGGCGGCTTCGAGCAAAGCGCCGCCTGCGTCATCGTCAAGCATGCGAACCCATGTGGCGTCGCCCTGGGCAAGAATGCGGCCGAAGCGTACGCGCGCGCCCTGCAGACGGACCCGACTTCCGCGTTTGGCGGCATCATCGCGTTTAATACCGAACTGGACGGCGCCACCGCCGGCGAAATCGCCAAGCTGTTCGTCGAAGTGCTGATTGCCCCATCCTTCTCCGCCGAAGCAAAACAGATTCTGTCGAGCAAGCAAAACGTGCGCATGCTGGAAATCCCGCTGGGCAGCGGCGTCAACGCCATGGACTTCAAGCGCGTCGGCGGCGGCTTGCTGGTGCAATCGCCGGACGCGAAAAACGTCGGTATCGGCGACTTGCGCGTGGTCAGCAAACTGCAGCCTACGCCTCAGCAATTGGCCGACCTGATGTTCGCCTGGAAAGTGGCGAAATTCGTCAAGTCGAACGCCATCGTCTTCTGCGGCAATAACATGACCCTGGGCGTGGGCGCTGGCCAGATGAGCCGTATCGACTCGGCCCGCATCGCTTCCATCAAGGCGCAAAACGCGGGCTTGTCGCTGACGGGCTCCGTGGTGGCGTCGGATGCCTTCTTCCCGTTCCGTGATGGCCTCGACGTCGTCGTCGACGCGGGCGCGACCTGCGTCATCCACCCGGGCGGCTCCATGCGCGACCAGGAAGTGATCGATGCGGCGGACGAGCGCGGCGTGGTCATGCTCTACACGGGCACGCGTCATTTCCGTCATTGATAATTGAACCCAACGGCAATGACCGGGGTCGGACCCTGAGGGTCCGACCCCAGATGTTGTTCTGGGTTGCTGCGACACAATACGGCAGGCACCGGTTATTCACCGGTGCCTGCCGTATTCATTATAGAATCTGGCGATGATTATTCTTGGCATCGATCCTGGCCTGCGCACCACGGGCTTTGGGGTCATTGAAAAACACGGCAACAAGCTGCGCTATATCGCGTCGGGGACCGTCAAGACGAGCTCCGAAGGGGAATTGCCGCCGCGCCTGAAGATCATCCTGCAGGGCGTGAGCGAAATCGTCGGCACCTATCAGCCCGATTGTGCCGCCATCGAAAAAGTGTTTGTCAACGTCAATCCCCAATCGACCCTGCTGCTGGGCCAGGCGCGCGGCGCGGCCATTTGCGCGCTGGTCCACGCCGACCTGTCGGTGGCCGAATATACGGCCCTGCAAGTGAAACAGGCCGTCACGGGCCACGGCAAGGCGGCCAAGGAACAGGTGCAGGACATGGTTTCCCGGCTCTTGTCACTGCCCGGCTTGCCTGGCACGGATGCGGCCGATGCGCTGGGCGTGGCCATTTGCCACGCCAACAGCATCGATGCGCTGGCCATGATCAAAGCGCTGGCGCCGCAACTGCAGGGTCTGCGCATGAAACGCGGCCGTTTAGTTGGATAATCACTCTCAAATTTAACATTAGGAACACGCGATGATAGGCCGTCTCTCCGGTATTTTGCTTGAAAAGAATCCGCCACAATTGCTGGTCGATTGCCAGGGCGTCGGCTATGAAGTCGACGTGCCGATGAGCACCTTTTACAACCTGCCCCATGTGGGCGAAAAAGTCGTGCTGTTCACGCACCAGGCCATCCGCGAAGATGCGCATTTGCTGTTTGGCTTCGGCAATGCGGCCGAGCGGGCCGTGTTCCGCCAGTTGATCAAGATCACGGGCGTGGGCGCGCGCATGGCGCTGTCCATCCTGTCCGGCATGACGATTGCCGACCTGGCGCAAGCGATCACCTTGCAGGATTCGGGCCGCCTGGTCAGAGTGCCCGGCATCGGCAAGAAGACGGCCGAACGCCTGCTGCTGGAACTGAAGGGCAAGATCGGTGCGGATCTCGGCCCGCTTGGCGCGCATGCGGCGCCCGATGCGCAGTCCGATATCCTCAATGCCCTGCTGGCGCTGGGCTACTCGGACAAGGAAGCAATGGCGGCCGTGAAAAACGTGCCGGCCAGCAGTGGCGTATCGGACGGCATCAAACTGGCGCTGAAAGCGCTGTCGAAAGGCTAACGGGAACACGGCATGAGCATCCAGACCGATATCTTCACGGAGCAGCGCATCATCGACGCGGCGCCCATCTCGCACAACGAAGAGGCGATCGAACGGGCCTTGCGGCCCAAGCAGCTCGACGAGTATGTGGGACAGGAAAAGATCCGCGACCAGTTGGAGATTTTCATTACGGCCGCGCGCCAGCGCAAGGAAGCGCTGGATCACACCTTGCTGTTCGGCCCGCCGGGCCTGGGCAAGACGACGCTGGCGCACATCATCGCGCGCGAAATGGGCGTCAATTTGCGCCAGACCTCCGGCCCCGTGCTGGAGCGCCCGGGCGACTTGGCGGCGATCCTGACGAACCTGGAAGCGAACGACGTCCTGTTCATCGATGAAATCCACCGGCTGTCGCCTGTGGTGGAAGAGATTCTGTATCCGGCGCTTGAGGATTATCAAATCGATATCATGATCGGCGAAGGCCCGGCCGCCCGTTCCGTCAAGCTTGATCTGCAACCGTTTACATTGGTCGGTGCCACCACGCGCGCCGGCATGCTGACCAACCCGCTGCGCGACCGCTTCGGCATCGTCGCCCGCTTGGAGTTCTACAACACGAGCGAATTGACGAAGATCGTCACGCGCAGCGCCGCCTTGCTGAAAGCACCGATCGATCCGGAGGGCGCGCACGAGATTGCCCAGCGCGCGCGCGGCACGCCGCGTATCGCCAACCGCCTGCTGCGCCGCGTGCGCGATTTCGCGGAAGTCAAAAGCAATGGCGAAATCACCAAGGTGGTGGCCGACCGCGCGCTGGCCATGCTCGATGTCGACTCCGCCGGCTTCGATGTGATGGACCGCAAGCTGCTCGAAGCCGTGCTGTTCAAGTTCGGCGGCGGCCCCGTCGGCATCGGCAATTTGGCGGCGGCCATCGGCGAAGCGGCCGATACCATCGAAGACGTGCTGGAACCGTATCTGATACAGCAAGGTTTCTTGCAGCGCACACCGCGTGGCAGGGTCGCCACGCCGGCCGCGTATCTGCACTTCGGCGTCAGCGCGCCGCGCATCGGCCCGGGCGGCGAAGCGTGGGAATTGTGATGGCGGAAGAGGGAAGGCCGGGCATGCCGGGTATGCAGATCTGGATCGACGCCGATGCCTGTCCCGTGGTCATCAAGGAAATCCTGTACCGCGTGGCCGACCGCCTGGAGCTGCCGCTCACTCTGGTGGCCAACCAGGGCTTGCGCGTGCCGCCGTCGCGCTTCATCCGCACCGTGCAAGTGCCGTCCGGCGCGGACGTGGCCGATCAGGAAATCGTGCGTTTGCTCAATCCCGGCGACCTGGTCATCACGGGCGACATTCCGCTGGCCGCCGACGTGCTGAGCAAGGGCGGTTTTGCGCTGAATCCGCGCGGCGAGTTTTACACGAAGGACAATATCGCCCAGCAACTGACGATGCGCGCCTTCATGGAAGAGTTGCGCAGCGGCGGTGTGGACACGGGCGGCCCGGCCGCCTTCAGCCAGTCCGACCGGCAGCAGTTTGCCAATAGCCTGGACCGGCATCTGAGCAAGCATCACCGCAAGCCGGCAGCGCCGCAGACGTAAAAAAACCGGCGCAAGCCGGTTTTTTTGTGCGCGTAAAACTTAACGCATGACTTTTCTCGTGCCCACGACTTCCACCGTTACGCGGCGGTTCTTGGCGCGCCCGGCGGCGCTCGTGTTGTCGGCCACGGGCTGCGTTTCTCCCTTGCCTTCCGTGTAGACGCGGTTCGTTTCCACGCCTTGCGCCACCAGATAGGCCTTGACGGCTTCGGCGCGGCGCTGCGACAGTTTCTGGTTGTAGGCGTCGGAACCGACGGCATCCGTATGGCCGACCGTGACGATGACTTCCAGGTCCATGCCCGTCAATTGACCCAGCAGCTGGTCCAGCGCCGCCTTGCCTTGCGGCTTGAGCGTCGATTGATCGAAATCAAACAGCGCTTCAGAAGCAAACGACACTTTTTCCGAGACGGGCGCCGGCGCCGGCTTCACCTCGGCCACAGGGGCCGGCATGGTTTCGCTGATGGGCGGCAATGCCGCTGGCACCGGCTGGTAGGCTGGCGTGGCGCTGGCCGGGCGGCCCAGTTTATACACGAGGCTGATGGAATACAGGTCCGCATCGCCACGGTTGCCGACGGCGTCGTTCAGGCGATAACGCTCGACTTCGCCGCGCAGGGCCAGCGCTTCGCTGAACTTGTATTCCAGGCCCAGGCCCAGCTTGGCGTTGAGCTTGCGCTCGCTGGCATGGGTATTGGTCGAGCCCAGCAGGCGGTTGCCGCTGAATTCCGTGTTGGTCTTGGTGTAATGCATGCCGACCCGGCCCAGCAAGGACAGGCGCTGCGACAGCGGCAGCTGGCCCAGCAAGTCCAGGTTCACGCCGCGAAAGCTCGCTTCGCCGTTGAGTACGCCATTGCCGCTGGTGGTCGACTTGAAATCGAACTTGCCCAGGTCAAAGTAACCGGCTTCCACGGCGAAATACTGGTTCAGTTGCCGGCCGACAAACAATTTATAGCCCGTGTCGCGCTGGTCCTTGCTAAAACCGGTGACCGTCTCGCCGTTGGCGGCCAGGCTGGCGCGCAGACGCGGTTCGTCGATATTGGCGCGCGACTGGCCCACGCCCGCGCCGATGTACCAGGCGCTGTTGGCCCAGTCCGGGTTGATGAAAGTGTTGTCTTGCGCCTGCGCCGCTTGCGCTGCCAGCAGCGAGGCCGTCATCACGCCCAAGGCGCCCAGTGTGTGTGCGATAGTCATCGTCATGTCCCGATTATTTGGTGATCTGGTTGTTGCGCAGGGTAACGGCGGCGGCCGTCAGCACGCGGCCATTGAGCAGGGTCGTGTTGTCGCCCACCGTGATGGCGGCCGACTGGCCCAGGATATTGCCCTTGAAGACGCTGTTGGCGGCCAGGGTGGTGGGGCCGACGGGCAACCAGGTAACGTTGTCGGCGGTGGCGCCATTGTTCAGGGCAACGATGGAGTTGACGGTCGAATCGAGCGTCAATGCCGTGCGGAAGATGTACACGCCGGGACCGTTCAAGGTCAGGGTGCCCGTGATACTGATGGCGCCCGCATAGCAATACACGCCGGGGCCGAAGGTTTGGCCGCCAAGGTCGATGCCGCCGGCAAAGCTGACGTCGCAGGTCCGGCTATTACCGTCCGTGATCGCCGCTTGCAGATCCGTCATGGCGCCGGCCAGGATGGCACCCGATTTGTAGTTGGTAAAACCGGCCGCCTGGGTCGGATCGGTGGTCTGCGAAGGTGCACCGACGTCGCCCGTGATCAGGGTGGTGCCGCCCGAATTGTTCGTGATCGAGGTGCCTGCCAGCACGCCGAATGGCGCCGCGCGGCCCAGGATGATCGGGTTCAGCACGGGCGGGATGGCCACTGCCGTGATGGTCAGCAGTGCGCTGCCCGACTGGCCGCCAGCGGTGGCCGTGATGCTGCTGGTGCCGACGGCGATGCCGGTGGCCACGCCCGTGTTCAATACCGTGGCATTGGCGACGGTGCCCGAAGTCCAGCTGGCGCCGTTGGTGATGATGGCGTTCGAGCTGTCGGAATAGGTTGCCGTGGCAACGAATTGCTGCTGGGTACCGACAGCGATGCTGGCGGTGGCGGGCGTGACGGCGATGCTGACGATGGTGGCGGCAGGGACGGTGACGGTGGTGCTGGCCGTCTTGCCGTTGAAGCTGGCATTCACGACGCTGCTACCAAAGGCAGCGCCGGTGACGAGGCCACCGCTGGCGACGGTGACCGAGGCGGGCGTGACTGAAACGAAGCTGCTGCCGCTCGTGACGTTGATGCTGCTGCCGTCTGAATACGTGGCCAGCACGGCCAGCTGGCGCGTCGCAGCGACGGGCACGATGGGATTCTGCGGCGTGACGGCGATCGACAGCAAGGTGGCCGGGTTGACGGTCAAGACCGTACTGGCCGTGAGCGTGCCCGTGGTGGCAGTGATCTGCGTCGTGCCGGCAACCTTGCCCAGTGCCAGGCCGCTGGCGTTGATGCTGGCCGTGGCGAGGGTGGTGGAGGCAAAGGCCGATACGGCCGTGACGTCGCGCGTGGCGCCGTCGCTGAAGCTGCCGCTTACCGTGAATTGCTGCGTTGCGCCGATAGCGATGGATGGCGCGAGCGGCGTGATGGCGATGGCCGTCAAGGTCGCGGGCGAGACAGTCAACTGGGCCGCCGCGCTCTTGCCGCCGAACGCGGCAGCAATGTTCGAAGTGCCGGCAGCGATGCCGGTGCTCAAGCCCGTGGCGGCATTGACGGTCGCGCTGGCCGGCGTGGCCGACGTCCAGGCCGCCTTGGCGCTGACATCTTGCGCGGAGCCGTCGCTATACGTGGCGATGGCCGTGAATTGCTGGCCCGCACCGATGGCGACCGTCGCCGTGGCTGGCGTGACGGCCAGGCTGGACAAGGTGGCAGCCGGCAAGCCGAGGATGGGATCGCGTCCCTGGTCGCCGCCGCCGCAACCGGCGAGGGCGGCCATGGCCAGCAGCCCTGCCGAGACGAGCAGCGGGTTCAGATATCGTTTGAAGAGGTTCATGTGTGTTCCTTTGTGCATGGCAGTCACTGCCGGGCATCCGCGGATGAGGTCATCCGGCAGAGCCATGCCGCCCGTCGCTACAGGGCGATGGCGTCACAGGCATGCACTATTTCATTTAGGAAACTGGAGGTATGTGCGCTGGCGCGCTTAGCTTGTCGGCAATTGGAAAACTGTTCAAAAAGGAAGGATTCGGCCTGAAAAACAACGGCGTATGCGGGCAGAAGACGTAAAAAAGCCGACGCAAGGGTCGGCTTCATCAGGGCAGGGCGTGCGGTGATTACTCTGCGCGCACCCACGTCTGCGAGCGGCCAAACATCGGCACGCCGATATAGCCGCGTACTTGCAGCTTGGTGCCGCCTTCCGTCAGTTCTGCCTTGCTCTTGTAGGTCTTGCCATTGGCCGGGTCGGTGATTTCGCCGCCCGTCCATTCCTTGCCGTCATATTTCAGGCCGGACAGGATCACCATGCCGACGATGGGCTGGTCCTTGTTGGCGCCCGTGCACTTGTCGCACTTGGGATTCTGGTCTTCGTCAGGGCCGCGGAACAGCTTGTCGATCTTGCCTTGCAAGACGCCGTTGTTTTCCGTGATGACGATGAGCGATTTCGGCTTGCCGCTGGCGTCATCGATGGTTTTCCACGTACCGACGGGGGTGTAGTTGCCGTCGCGCGCGGTGGCGCTGCCGGCGATGGCCAGGGCGGCCATCATGATGCTTGTTGTGATGCTTGTTTTGAATATTGTATGCATTGCCAGTCTCCAATGGTTTTTTTGATCGGGTCACGAACAGTTTATATACCAAGGCAAGACCAGCGGTACTGCGCGGCGTCACTGGGACGGCCGCGCAATCCTTCCAAACTTGCCTTATGCGCTGGCTAGTTTAGCAAACTGTTCGCGCAATTTTTCAATTGTGGCCGAAAAACTGAGCAAACGCTCGTTTTCTTGCGCAACGATGGCGGCCGGGGCGCGCGCGACGAAGCTTTCATTGCCTAATTTGCTATTCACTTTGGCAATTTCCGCTTCGATACGGGCGATTTCCTTGCCCAGGCGTTCGCGTTCGGCAGCCACGTCGATTTCCACTTTCAGCATCAGCTTGGTGGTGCCGACGATGGCGACGGCCGCTGGCGAGTCCGGCAGCGCATCGACGATCTGCACGTCGGCCAGCTTGCCCAGCGACTGGATGTACGGTGCGTACGAGGCCAGCGCGGCCTTTTCCGTCGCATTGCCCGCTTCGACGATCAGCGGCACGCGCACGGAAGGCGAGATTTGCATTTCGCCGCGCAGGTTGCGTGTCGCGTCCGTCAAGGCTTTCAGCTGCTGCATCCACGCTTCGGCCGACTCGTCGATCTTGTCGGTGTTGGCGATTGGATACGGCTGCATCATGATCGAATCACCCTCAGCTTTCAGGGTCTTGCCGGCCAATGGCGCCACCGTTTGCCACAGCGCTTCCGTGACGAACGGGATGATCGGATGGGCCAGGCGCAGCACCACTTCCAGCACGCGCAGCAAGGTGTGGCGGGTGGCGCGCTGCTGGCCTTCCGTGCCCTGTTGGACTTGTACCTTGGCTACTTCCAGATACCAGTCGCAATACTCGTCCCAGACGAATTTGTAGATGGTGGCGGCGATATTGTCGAAACGGAAGTCTTCAAAGCCCTTGGCCACGTCCAGTTCAGCGCGTTGCAGCAAGGAGATGATCCACTTGTCCGCTTGCGACAGGTCGGCCTCGTTCGGCGTGCAATCCTTGCCTTCCGTATTCATCATGACGAAACGGGTGGCGTTCCACATCTTGTTGCAGAAGTTGCGGTAGCCTTCGCAGCGGCCCAGGTCGAAGTTGATGTTGCGGCCCAGCGAGGCATAGCTGGCCATGGTGAAGCGCACGGCGTCCGTGCCGTAGGCCGAAATGCCGTCCGGGAATTCCTTGCGCGTTGCCTTGGTGATCTTTTCCGCGTCGCGCGGGTTCATCAGGCCCGTGGTGCGCTTGACGATCAAGCCTTCCAGGTCGATGCCGTCGATCAGGTCGATCGGGTCCAGCGTGTTGCCCTTCGACTTGGACATTTTCTGTCCCGTCGAATCGCGCACCAGGCCGTGTACGTAGACGGTTTCAAACGGCACCTTGCCCGTGAAGTGCGCCGTCATCATGACCATGCGCGCGACCCAGAAGAAGATGATGTCGAAACCCGTCACCAGCACGGACGAGGGCAGGAAAGCCTTCATGTCCGGCGTTTCTTCAGGCCAACCCATGGTCGAGAACGGCACCAGGGCGGACGAGAACCACGTGTCGAGCACGTCGTCGTCGCGCTTCAACGTGCCCGTGCTGCCGGCGGCCTGCGCCTTGGCGATGGCTTCCGCTTCCGTCTTGGCAACGAAGATATTGCCCTTGTCGTCGTACCAGGCCGGGATTTGATGGCCCCACCACAGTTGGCGCGAGATGCACCAGTCCTGGATGTTGTTGAGCCACTGGTTGTAGGTGGTGCTCCAGTTTTCCGGCACGAACTTGATTTCGCCATTGGCGACCTTGTCCAGCGCCGTTTCCGCGATCGACTTGCCGGGGAAGAACGTGCCTTCCGGGGCCGGTTTGCTCATGGCGACGAACCACTGGTCCGTCAGCATCGGTTCGATGACGACGCCCGTGCGGTCGCCGCGCGGCACCATCAGCTTGTGCGGTTTGACCTGTTCCAGCAAGCCTTGTGCATCGAGGTCGGCGACGATCTGCTTGCGCGCGGCGAAGCGGTCCATGCCGCGGTAGGCCTCGGGCGCGTCGTCGGTGATCTTCGCGTCCAGGGTCAGGATGACGATCTGCGCCAGTTTGTGGCGCTGGCCCACGGCGTAATCGTTCATGTCATGCGCTGGGGTAATCTTCACGCAGCCCGTGCCGAATTCCTTGTCGACGTATTCGTCGGCGATGATGGGAATTTCGCGGTCGGTCAGCGGAAGTTTGAGCATCTTGCCCACCAGCGCTGCGTAGCGCTCGTCCGTCGGATCGACGGCCACGGCCACGTCGCCCAGCATGGTTTCAGGACGGGTCGTCGCCACCGTCAGGAAACCGCTGCCGTCGACCAGCGGGTACTTGATGTACCACATGGAGCCGTCTTCTTCCTCGGACACCACTTCCAGATCGGAGACAGCCGTGCCCAGCACGGGGTCCCAGTTGACCAGGCGCTTGCCGCGGTAGATCAGGCCTTGCTCGAACAGGCGCACGAAGACGTCGGTGACGACTTTCGAGCGCGGTTCATCCATGGTGAAATATTCGCGCTGCCAGTCGGCCGAAGCGCCCAGGCGGCGCATCTGGCCGGTGATGATGGAACCGGATTTTTCTTTCCATTCCCACACTTTTTCCACGAATTTCTCGCGCCCCAGGTCATGCCGCGAAATCTTTTGCGCGTCCAGCTGGCGTTGCACGACGATTTGCGTGGCGATGCCCGCGTGGTCGGTGCCGGGAATCCAGGCCGTGTTGTGGCCCAGCATGCGGTGGTAGCGGGTCAGGCCATCCATGATGGTCTGGTTGAACGCATGGCCCATGTGCAGGGTGCCGGTGACGTTCGGCGGCGGCAACTGGATGCTGAAGGAAGGTTTTCCCGCATCGAGGGTGGCGGTAAAGTAACCGCGCTGTTCCCACTCGGTGCGCCAGAATTGTTCAATGTCGGCGGGCTCGAAAGACTTGGCTAATTCCATGATTTGGCGTGTGATTGGCAAAAGGAACCATTATAAGGGGTGCATAAAGCATGCGCAGCAAATAGCGGGCCTGGATGGCCCGAAAAGCCGCGCACGATTGCGCAATATTGCTGCATTGTATTTTTTTCAAGCTATCATCTTTGCAACATTATTTGAAAGCTCAGGCAATCATGAAAAAATTGTGGCAATTGGCCGTGTTCGGCGCTGGATGGGTTGCCGGTGGCGCATGCGCCGGCGTTCCGGAAGGGATGGCGGCTTTCCAGGATGGGCGCTGCAGCAAGGCCGTGGCGCAATTGCGCGGACCGGCGCAGGGTGGCCATGTCGAGGCGCAAAAAGTCCTCGGCGATATCTACGTGGGCGAGCAAGGATGCCGGGACGTGGAGCGCAGCGATACCGAAGCGGAGCGCTGGTATCTGCTGGCGGCCAAGGGCGGCGATCGCGCCGCGCAGGAGGCGCTGGTTTTCATGTATGCATACGCGCCGGGCCGCATGCGCAATCCATCGCGCGCGCGGCCCTGGTTGGGCATCATGGCCGCGCACGGTGACGGCAAGCCCCTGCAGGAACTGGCACAAATGTATGAGCGGGGCGAAGGCGGGCCGGTGGACCGGGTGCTGTCGTATGCGCTCAAGCTGCTGGCGCTGCAAGACAAGGAGTGGAGCGGCGCGGCCGCGATGGAGAAGTCCCTGCCGGCGCAGCGTGGCAGGATGTCGCCGGATCAGGTCGATGAAGCCGTGCGCCTTGCTGCCAGCTGGAAGCGGGGCGCGCCCCTGCCGGCGACGTCGCTGACGGGGCAGCGTTCGCCGCAGGACTGGTACCGCCGCGCCGCCGAGGGTGGCGACATGGAAGCCGCCTATCAGCTGGGCTTGCTGTGCTGGAAAGGCACGGGCGGCCTGGATGAAAAGCAGGCCGCCCGCTGGCTGCGCAAAGCCGCCGAAAGCGGTAGTGCCAAGGCCCAGTTACAGCTGGCCGTGCTGTATGGCGAGGAGGCAGGCGTGCCGCAGGACTATGTGCTCGCTTCCATGCTGAGCCAGCTGGCGGCGGCGGGCGGCGCGGCGGAGGCCGGCGTCAGCGTGGCCCGCTGGGCAAAGAAACTGAATGCGGCGCAACACGCCGAAGCGGATCAGCTGGCGCGGGCATGGAAGGTTGGCATGCCGTTGCCGCTGGTCTCGGTGCACGGCATGGAACGCTTGATCAATTATGTGCGTGAGGCCCGCAACAAGCTGCCGCCGACGCCAGAGGTGACGGCGCTGTTCAAGGCTGCCAGAGAGGGCGATGAAGCGGCCTTCGGCAAGCTGCTGGCCGGCGTCGCCGAGCCGGGCAACTATGCGCTCGACAGGCTTCCCTTGCTGAACTATTTGATCTTGCCCCCATCGAGCATGGTCAAAGCCGAAGCGGCATGGCTGAAGGCGCAAACCTGGCAGGACGACGATCAGCAGCGACTGGCGCAGGCATCGCTGCAGGCGCGCCGCCAGGCGCTGCGTGAGCAACACGCCGCGCTGCTGCCCGCCAAGCTGCGCATGATGACGCTGCTGTTGCAACGCGGCGTGCCGCTCGGCGAAGGCGATACGCTGTACCACGCCGCGCCGCTGCATCTGGCTGCCCTGTACGGCAATGCCGCGATGGTGCGCCTGTTGCTGGCGCATGGCGCCGATGTGCGGCAATATGGCGGCGAACACCACACGATGGCGCCACTGGAGTACGCCTTGCAGCAGGAGGATGCGGACATCTTGCCGGAATTGGTCGACGCGAAGGAACGGACGGCCAGCATGATCGCCTTGCTCGACGCAGGCGCGGGCCGGCCATATTTGCTGGTAGATCAGTACCTGGCAGAGAAAAAAGCCAAGAAAGGCGGGGCTGCGCAGCCAGCGGAACGGCCGCTGGCCGATGCGTTGGTATGGGGGCGCTTGCTGCGCCTGACGCGCGGCACCGAAGTGCTCGATAAAATGCTGGCCACCGGCACCACGCCGAATACTGATGAGCAGGACAAGTCGCTGTACGCCTATGCCGCCGAAGCGGGCAACGTCGGCGCGCTGGACTGGCTCAAGCAGCGCGTGCCCCGGCATGACGCGAAGGGAAAGGATCGCTGGCTCGACGCTGCGATGCGCGCCATGTACAACTACCAGCCGGCGTCCGAGGACGTGCTGCGCCAACTGGTGATGCCCGGCATGCCATGGCAGCAAGTCGGACCCGCCGCCGAAGAGTCTTACCAGGGACAGCAGGCGGCGCTCGATTCGCGGCGTCTGGAAAAGGAGACGCTGCTGTGGCATGCGGTGCGCAGCCAGCGGCACGACTGGGTCACCCGCCTGGCCGCGATGGGCGCGCCCATCGTCAACGACGGTTATCTGCCGCCCTTGCTGGCAGCCGTCGAAAATAGCGACGCGGCGATGGTCAAGCTGTTGCTGGGCCTGGGCGCCGATCCGCTGGGCGGGGAAATGCCCGTATTGAAGATGGCGCAGCAACGGGCGCCGACGCCGGAAAGTAACGCCGTGCTGGCCTTGCTGAAGGCGGCCGCCGCGGCGCGCTAGACTCCGGCAGCCACACCGCTGCAACAGTGCTGGCCCTGGACCGCATGCGCCATCTTGCGCGGCGGCATGGCCGTGTTTTGGCGGCCTGGCGAGTCGTTTTCCTGCAACAGAACGGGGATGGCGGTGTCGCCGATGCTATAATGCCGGCCTCGGCGCCTCCTGCCCCATCCTTGCGGACGGCGCCAGCAGACGCGGTTGTATTAATTCTTCATATCCAGCACTCGTCCGCGTCTCAAGGCCAGCGCATCTGCGATGCCAGCCACCTTCAGAGCGTCCCCTTCGGGCCGGGCGCCTGAGCCACGCGCACCGCCAGCGGTGCACCATTCACGGCGGAATCAAAGCGGCGCGTCCATTGCACGCCGCTGCCGTCACAGCTTAGCCAGGATCTTTTGTCCGGCGCGTCGTCTTTTGATACGGCATGTTCCGCAGCGCCTGGCCGCTTGTGGCCTTGCCGTGGCCGCCGCTTTCCTGGTTTCGCTTTTACAAGGAAATCATCATGAAAAAAATCGCCATCGTTGCCGGCCTTGCCACCACCCTGGGCGCCTTGCCTGCCGCACACGCCCAGTCGTCCCTCGACCTGTATGGTTTGATGGATGCGGGCCTGGTGCAGGAAGGCGGCGTCAGCAAGCTCACCAGCGGTATCTCGGCCGGTTCGCGCCTGGGTTTTCGTGGCACGGAAGCACTGGGCAATGGCCTGCAAGCCGTGTTTACCTTGGAAGCGGGCGTGCAGGGCGACACGGGCCGCTCCGACCAGGGGGGGCAATTGTTCGGCCGCCAGGCCTTTGTCGGCCTCAATAGCCCGCTGGGCATGCTCACCATGGGCCGCCAGTACAATCTGCAAAGCCAGGCGCTGACGGACGTGGCCGATCCCTTCGAGGGCGGCCTGGCCGGCGCGGCGACCAACCTGGCCGGCTATTCGGCCACGCGCATCGACAATACCGTGCGCTATACCTCGCCCGAGCTGCGCGGCGTCACCGCCACCGTGATGTATGGTTTTGGCGAACATACGGGTGTGGTGGCAGATCAGCGCTCGCTGGGCCTGGCCCTGGGCTATGTCAACGGCCCATTGACCTTGCGCCTGGCGCGCCAGAGCCGTGCCGGCGAGCCGGGCAAGGCTGCCGCCAACAACACCATTCTGGCCGGCAACTACAACTTCGGCGTGGCCACGGCGTTTGCCGGCTATGGCCGCAACACGGGCGATGGCAGCACCATGTTCTTTGCGGAAAACCCGTATGGCGCGGCGCAGGCACCGGCCCAGTCGACGGACAGCCGCGACGCCATCGTCGGCGTGTCCGTGCCGCTCGGTGCGGCGACTTTGCTGGCCTCGTATGTGCACAAGGATGACCGCAATGCGGCCAACCGCGATGCGCAGCAACTGGCCATCGGCGCCACGTATGCCTTGTCCAAGCGCAGCAAGATTTATGTGGCCTATGCGCACATCCGCAACCGCAACGACGCCGCCTACATGGTGGGCAATGCGACGGAAGTGGGCACGGGCAACCGCGCCTTCAACGTCGGCCTGCGCCACGCGTTTTAAGCAGCGGCCAGCATGCTGCCTTCGTGCAGCAGTGCTTCAAAGGCGGACACGGTCAGCGGGCGGCTGAACAGATAGCCCTGCATCTGGTCGCAGCCGTGCTGGCGCAGGAAGGCCAGCTGCTGCGGCGTTTCCACGCCTTCGGCGATGACTTTCAGGCGCAGGCTGTGCGCCAGCGAAATGATGGCGCGCACGATGGCTGCGTCATCGTCGTGCGTGATGTCGCTGACGAAGGTCTTGTCGATCTTCAGTACGTCGATGGGAAAGTGGCGCAGGTAGGCCAGGCTGGAATAGCCGGTGCCGAAGTCGTCGATCGACAGTTGCACGCCCAGCGCCTTCAGGTTGGCCATGATGGCCGTGGCTTGTTCCACGTCATGCATGACCATGCTTTCGGTCAATTCCAATTCCAGATGGGCGGCGGCAAGCCCCGTTTCAGCCAGCGCCTGCGCCACCGCATGCAGCAGATTCCTTTGCTTGAATTGCCGCGCCGACAGGTTGACGGCCAGGCGCAGCGGGCCATGGCCGGCCAGCTGCCAGGCGCGCGCCTGGGCGCATGCGGTGCGCAGCACCCAGTCGCCGATGGGGATGATCAAGCCCATTTCCTCGGCCAGGCCGATGAAGCTGGCAGGCGCAATGCGCCCCAGCTGCGGATGCTGCCAGCGCAGCAGCGCTTCCATGCCCACTACCTTGCCGCTGGCCAAGTCCAGCTGGGGCTGGTATTCGAGATGGAACTGCCCCCGTTCCAGGGCATGGCGCAACTCGCTCTCCAGTCCCAGCCGCTCCAGGGTGCCCGCATTCATGCTCGATGCATAGAATTGCCAGTGGCCCCGTCCCTGTTCCTTGGCGCGGTACATGGCGATGTCGGCGTGCTTGATCAAGGTGTCGGCGTCCTGGCCATCGTCGGGATACACGGCCACGCCCATGCAGCAGCTGAGAAAAAATTCATATTCGCCCAGTTGCAGCGGCTGCGCCACGGCGTCCTGGATGCGCTGCAGAATGGCCGCGCCCGGTTCGCCATTGCCATGCTGGGGCAGCAGCAGTACGAATTCGTCGCCGCCCAGGCGCGCCACCGTGTCGACTTCGCGCGTGGCGTCGCGCAGGCGCTCGGCGACGTTTTTCAGCACAGTGTCGCCCGCATCGTGGCCCAGGGTGTCGTTGACGAATTTAAAGCGGTCGAGGTCGATGAACACTACCCACAAGGGCAGGCCGCTGCGCCGCGTCACGGCCATCGCCTGTTCCAGGCGCTCGCGCAGCAGGGCCCGGTTAGCCAGGCCCGTGAGGATGTCGTGCCTGGCCTGGAATTCCAGTTCCTGTTCGAAGCGCATGACGGTGCTGATGTCGTATTGCGCCACCACAAAGTGGCTGACGGGACCATCGCCATCGTCGCGCACGGGTGCGACAAACAGCTCGCTCCAGTAGCAGCTGCCATCCTTGCGGAAATTGCGCACGATGGCCTTGCCTTCGCGCTGTTCGCGCAGGGCCGCTGTAATCTCATGCATGTCTTGCCGCCCCTGTTCGGGGCCCTGCAAGTCTTCCAGGCGCTGGCCGATGACTTCGCCAGCCGCATAGCCGGTGATGCGCTCGAAAGCGGGATTGACGTATTCAATCAGGTAGCCCGGCGCGTCGGCGCTGCACAGGATGATGGCATTGGCCGACACTTCGATGATGCGTTCGCGCAAGCGCAGCGACTTTTCAGTGTGCATGCGCGCCGCGATATCTTCGGACAGGCGCAAATTGGCAAACTGCAGCGCCGCCGTGCGTTCGCCCGTGATGCGGGCAATCACGGAGTTGCGCGACACGAGCTGAAAGACATATGCCGTTGCCAGCAGGCTCGACAGCAGTCCGCCCAGCAGCACATACAGCGAGCCGCGATGGTTTGCATCCAGGCTCATGCCGTTGGCAGGCAGCATGGCGGCGCGCAGCGTGTGACCACTAGCGTGGTACTGCAGCAGCAGCCGGGTGCTTTCCGACTCGATCTGGCGTGCCGAGGCGTAGCACAGGGCCGTCAGGCTCAGCCCGACCGCCAGTGTGATCAGGGCCGAGGTGGAAACGGAAATGGAGATGCGTTTGAAAAATGATTGCATGATGGCGTCCGGTAAGCAGCGCCGGCGCCGATCCGTGATCCGGCAGCCCTGGCAGTGACTGACTGTAGGGCGCGGGGCACGTGGCCGTCCGTTCGCTGCCGAACAGACGGCGATGCCAGCAAGAAATATAGTGGCGGCACTGTGCAGACGCTGTGTTACGCTCCTGCATATGGCGGCCCTCGTTCGGACGCCTTTCATCTATCCCCTAGCTGACGACTGGAAACCAGGAAAACTGCCCATGTCGAGTCCGCATGCCCAGCTGCACAACCCGAATCAAAACCATTTGCTCGCCGCCATGCTCGACGCCGATTTTGCGCGCCTGGCGCCCCATCTGGAGCAAGTCTCCATGTTGCTGGGTGAAGTGATCTACGATTCGGGCGACAAGCTGCAGCATGTGCACTTTCCCACCACCGCCATCGTTTCCATCCACTACCTGCTGGAAAACGGCGGCTCGTCGGAAATTGCCGGCGTCGGCAATGAAGGCGTGGTGGGCGTGTCGCTGTTTATGGGCGGCAACTCGACCCCCAGCCGCGCCGTGGTGCAGACGGGCGGCATCGGCTATCGGCTGAAGGCGCATTTGCTGATGGAAGAATTCGACCGCGCCGGCCCCGTCATGCGCTTGCTGCTGCGCTATACGCAAGCCCTGATCACGCAAATGTCACAGACGGCCGTGTGCAACCGCCACCATACGGTGGAGCAGCAGCTGTGCCGCTGGCTGCTGCTGACCATGGACCGCCTGCCGAACCGCGAGCTGACCATGACACAGGAGTTGATTGCCAACATGCTGGGCGTGCGCCGCGAAGGCGTGACGGAAGCGGCCGGGCGCTTGCAGCAGCGCGGCTTCATCAGTTACCGGCGCGGCCATATTTCCGTGCTGGACCGCGCCGGCCTCGAAGGCCATGTGTGCGAATGCTATGGCGTGGTCAAAAAAGAATTCACGCGCCTGCTGTCGGACGTGCGCCAGCGCCAGGGTTCCTGATCACCGCAGCCACTCTCTTATCGTTGTTACAGCCCAGGCTACCTCATGCAATCTGTTGAAAACATTCCTCCGCGCGCACCGTCGCGCTGGCCCATGGCACTGGCGTTTTCATTCAGCGCCATCGTGCTGCTGGCCATCGGCGTGCTGGCCTGGCGCGCGCCGTTCGAGACGGCCTGCGTCATCGATGCGCTGGTCTTCCTGCTGCAGATGCTGCTCGTGGCGCTGTACCGGCGCACGCTGTCGGCCAGCCTGCCGCGCCAGTTGCTCAAGGCGGGCGCCTTGCAGGATGCAATTTTCAATAGCGCCAATTTCTCGTGCATCGCCACCGATGCGCAGGGCGTGATCCAGATTTTCAATGTGGGCGCCGAACGCATGCTCGGCTATGAAGCGAGCGACGTGGTCGACAAGCTGACCCCGGCCGGTATTTCCGACGCGCAAGAAATCATCGCGCGCGCCGCCGCTCTCAGTGCCGAACTCGACACGGTCATCACGCCCGGTGTGGAAGCGCTGGTGTTCAAGGCCACGCGCGGCATCGAAGACATCTATGAGCTGACCTACATTCGCAAGGATGGCAGCCGCTTCCCCGCCATCGTCTCCGTGACGGCCCTGCGCGACATGCAGAGCAAGGTCATCGGTTACTTGCTGATCGGCACCGACAACACGGCCCGCAAGCAGGTCGAGGCGGAACAGGCCTTGCTGGACCAGCGCTTGCGCGACCAGCAGTTTTACACGCGCTCGCTGATCGAATCGAATATCGATGCCTTGATGACGACGGACCCGCGCGGCATCATCAGCGACGTCAACCAGCAGATGGAAGCGCTGACCGGCTGCACGCGCGACGAATTGATCGGTGCGCCATGCAAGAATTACTTTACGGAACCTGAACGGGCCGAGGAAGCCATCGCACGCGTGTTGCGCGAAGGAAAGGTGACCAATTACGAGCTGACGGCCCTGGCGCGCGACGGCAAGCAGACGTTTGTTTCCTACAACGCCTCGACCTTCCACGACCGCGACCGCAAGTTGCAGGGCGTGTTTGCCGCCGCCCGCGACGTGACGGAACGCAAGCAGTTCGAGCAAGCCTTGCAAGACACGAATATCGAAATGGAAAAGGCCCGCCAGGCGGCGGAAAAAGCGAACCTGGCCAAGTCCGAGTTTCTGTCGAGCATGAGCCATGAATTGCGCACGCCCTTGAACGCCGTGCTGGGCTTTGCCCAGCTGATGGCGTCCGAGACGCCGGCACCGAGCTTGCCGCAGCAGCGCTCGATCGACCAGATCCTCAAGGGTGGCTGGTATCTCTTGCGTTTGATCAATGAAATCCTCGACCTGGCCATGATCGAGTCGGGCAAGGTCACCATGTCGGAAGAGGCAATGTCCTTGCTCGACGTGTTGCAGGATTGCCAGGCGATGATCGCGCCGCAGGCGGAAAAACGCGGCATCAGCATGCATTTTCCCCGCTGCGGCAAGTCCTTTTATGTGCATGCCGACCGCACGCGCGTGAAACAGGTGATGATCAACCTGCTGTCGAACGCCATCAAGTACAACCAGAGCGGCGGCAGCGTGAAGGTCGAGTGCAGCCGCCATGCCGACCGCGTGCGCGCCAGCGTCACCGACAGCGGCGCCGGCCTGAATGCCGAACAGATGAGTCAGTTGTTCCAGCCCTTCAACCGCCTGGGCCAGGAAAGCAGCACGGAAGAGGGCACGGGCATCGGCCTGGTCGTCACCAAGCAGCTGGTCGAACTGATGGGTGGCACCATCGGCGTCGACAGCACGGTCGGCGTGGGCACCACCTTCTGGGTGGAATTCAAGGCCTCGCGCGCGCCCGAACTGCACCTGGAACAGGGCGTCGCCTTGCCGGTGGTGCAGGAAGACCAGGAAAGCCAGCGCACCTTGCTGTACGTGGAAGACAATCCCGCCAACCTGGCGCTGGTGGAGCAATTGATCGCCCGCCGCAGCGACTTGAAACTGCTGACGGCCATCGATGCGCACCTGGGCATCGACCTGGCGCGCACCTACCAGCCGGACGTGATCTTGATGGATATCAACCTGCCCGGCATCAGCGGCTATGGCGCCCTGAATATCTTGCATGATGATCCCCTCACCAGCCATATTCCCGTCATGGCCCTGTCCGCCAACGCCGTGCCGCGCGACATCGAGAAAGGCCTGGAAGCGGGTTTCTTCCGTTACCTGACCAAGCCCATCAAGGTCGTCGAATTCATGGATGCGCTCGACGTGGCCCTGCACCATGCGGCCGCGCACGGCCTGGCCGACGACACTCACACAGTACGCTAATTCAGCATTTAATTTTAGGAATACCGCCATGCTTCAAGCCACCGAGATCCTGAACGCCAGCATCCTCATCGTCGATGACCAGGAGGCCAACGTCATGCTGCTGGAACAGGTGCTGCGCAACGCCGGCTATACGCGCATCACCTCCACCATGGACCCGCAAGCCGTGCACGCGCTGCACCAGCAGCACCGCTATGACCTGATCCTGCTCGACTTGCAGATGCCGGAAATGGATGGCTTCGAAGTCATGGAAGGCTTGCGCGACATCGAGGCGGGCAGCTATCTGCCGGTGCTGGTGATCACGGCCCAGCCCGGCCACAAGCTGCGCGCGCTGCAGGCTGGCGCCAAGGACTTCGTCAGCAAGCCTTTCGACCTGGTGGAAGTCAAAACACGCATCCACAACATGCTGGAAGTGCGTTTGCTGTACCAGAAGCTGGCCGAATACAACAAGTCGCTGGAACAGATGGTGGAAGAACGCACGGCGGAGCTGCGCGAAAGCGAAGCGCGCTTCCAGCGCTTCACGGAACTGTCGTCCGACTGGTACTGGGAACAGGATGCGCAGGGCAACCTGACGCGCTTTTCCGGTCCCGTGGCTGAAATGCTGGGCATCGGCAGCGAGGAAGAGCCGCAGCGCTGGAACGCGGCTGAACGCGCCTTGCTCGACGCAAAAATAGCCGCGCGCGAACCGTTCCTCGACTTCATCTACAGCCGCGCCAACCTCGACGGCAGCACGCAGTATCTGCAGGTCAGCGGCGAACCGATGTTCGACAATGGCAGCCGCTTCATCGGCTACCGCGGCATCGGCCTCGATGTCACGGAGCGCCATCGCAGCGCCTGATTTATACTTGCTGCTATCCATCTCCTCAAGGAAAGCATCATGGCTGACAAATCTCCCTCCTACTGGTTTCCCGCCAAGACCTATGGCTGGGGCTGGGGCTTGCCCATCACCTGGCAAGGCTGGCTGGTGTTCCTGGCCGCGCTGGCGCTGTTCGCCTGCGGCGCCTTCCTGTTCCCGCCGCAAACCATGCTGGTCGGCTACATCGTGTATGAAGTGGCCATCGTTGCCGCGCTCATTTTTATCTGCCAGCTGAAGGGCGAACCGACTGCCTGGCGCTGGGGCAAGAAGAAGTAAGGCCGAAGCACCAAGACGACAAAGCAAGAAATCATCTGGCCACGCGGCGTGAACCGCGTATAATTGGCTCGCTGCCGCAAGGCGGCAAACGCTAGGGGTCCTGCCTTTCGCTGTGGAAACACAGTGCAAGCGCGGGTGAGAAATACCCTCCGAACCTGATCTGGATAATGCCAGCGAAGGGAAGCTTTAGGATGAACGCACCCCGCCTTTCCGCGTGCGCAATTCCGAACCTCCTTAGCTGGCTCCAGGCTTAAAACAAGTCTAGCCAAGGAGCCAAAATGAACGCCAACCCGAAATTCCTCTCCGCCACCGCCACGGTCGACGAAGCCGCCATCGCGCCGCTGCCCAATTCGCGCAAGATCTATGTCGAAGGCAGCCGCCCCGACATCCGCGTGCCCATGCGCAGAATCAGCCAGTCCGACACGGAAGCGTCGTTCGGCGGCGAAAAGAATCCACCGATCTACGTGTACGACACCTCCGGCCCCTACACGGACCCGGACGTGCAGATCGACATCCGCTCGGGCCTCGACACGCCGCGCCTGCCGTGGATCATGGAGCGGGCCGACACGGAAGAATTGCCCGGCCCCACCTCCGACTACGGCATCGCCCGCCTGGCGGACCCGAAACTGGCCGAGCTGCGTTTTAACTTGCACCGCAAGCCGCGCCGCGCCATTGCCGGCAAGAACGTGACGCAAATGCACTATGCGCGCCAAGGCATCATCACGCCGGAAATGGAGTTCGTCGCCATCCGCGAAAACATGCGCCGCCAGGAGTATTTGCGCGAACTGCAAGCCTCCGGTCCCATGGGCGAGCGCCTGGCCGACCTGATGGGCCGCCAGCATCCGGGCCAGTCGTTTGGCGCCAGCATCCCGGCCGAGATCACGCCGGAATTCGTGCGCGAGGAAATCGCCCGCGGCCGCGCCATCATTCCCGCCAACATCAACCACCCGGAAGTGGAACCGATGATCATCGGCCGCAATTTCCTGGTGAAAATCAATGCCAACATCGGCAATTCGGCCGTCACGTCTTCCATCGGCGAGGAAGTGGAAAAGATGACCTGGGCCATCCGCTGGGGCGGCGATAACGTGATGGACTTGTCGACGGGAAAACATATCCACGAAACGCGCGAATGGATCGTGCGCAACAGCCCCGTGCCCATCGGTACCGTGCCCATCTACCAGGCGCTGGAAAAGGTGAATGGCAAGGCCGAAGATCTGACGTGGGAAATTTTCCGCGATACCCTCATCGAGCAGGCGGAGCAGGGCGTTGACTACTTCACCATCCACGCGGGCGTGCTGCTGCGCTACGTGCCGATGACGGCCAAGCGCCTGACGGGCATCGTCTCGCGCGGCGGCTCCATCATGGCGAAATGGTGCCTGGCGCATCACCAGGAATCGTTCCTGTACACGCATTTCGAAGACATCTGCGACATCATGAAGGCGTATGACGTCTCGTTTTCGCTGGGCGACGGCTTGCGCCCCGGTTCCATCTACGACGCCAACGACGAAGCGCAGCTGGGCGAACTGAAAACCCTGGGCGAGCTGACGCAAGTTGCCTGGAAGCACGATGTACAGGTGATGATCGAAGGCCCCGGCCATGTGCCCATGCAGCTCATCAAGGAAAACATGGACTTGCAGCTGGAGCAGTGCGGTGAGGCGCCGTTCTACACGCTGGGACCGCTGACCACGGACATCGCACCCGGCTATGACCACATCACCTCGGGCATCGGCGCGGCCATGATTGGCTGGTATGGCACGGCCATGCTGTGCTACGTGACGCCGAAGGAACACCTGGGCCTGCCCAACAAGGCGGATGTGAAGGACGGCATCATCACCTACAAGATTGCGGCGCACGCGGCCGACCTGGCGAAAGGCCATCCGGGCGCGCAAATCCGCGACAACGCCCTGTCGAAGGCCCGCTTCGAATTCCGCTGGGACGACCAGTTCAACATCGGCCTGGACCCGGACAAGGCGCGCGAATTCCACGACGAAACCCTGCCCAAGGATTCGGCCAAGGTGGCGCATTTCTGCTCCATGTGCGGCCCGCATTTCTGCTCGATGAAGATCACGCAGGAAGTGCGCGAATACGCGGCCGGCATGGGCATCGCGGAAGACAAGGCGCTCCAGCAGGGCATGGAGGTGAAAGCCATCGAATTCATCAAGAACGGCGCCGAGCTGTACCGCAAGGTCTGAAGGAGAGCGTGATGCCTGTATTGATATCCATCACGCTCAACGGCGCGCCACACCAGGTGCCGCCGGGGCAAACCCTGGACCAACTGATCGCCGCCCTGTCGCTGGAAAACCAGGCGCTGGCGCTGGCCGTCAACCGCAACGTCGTGCCGCGCAAGGCGTGGCCGGGCAAGACCTTGCAAAGCCAGGATCAAGTAGAGATAGTCCGCGCCATCGGCGGCGGCTAGACTAAGGAAAAAGCAATGACAAGTAATAACAACAACGACCTGCTGACCATCGCAGGAAAACAGTATCAATCACGCTTGCTGGTCGGTAGCGGCAAGTACAAGGACTTGCCGCAGACGCGCGAAGCGACGGACGCGGCAGAGGCGCAAATCATCACGGTGGCCATCCGGCGCGTGAATATCGGGCAAGACCCGAACGCGCCCAGCCTGCTCGACTTCGTGCCGCCGGACCAGTACACGATTTTGCCGAACACGGCCGGTTGCTACAACGCGAAAGATGCCGTCTACACCCTGCAACTGGCGCGCGAGCTGCTGGGCGGGCGCAATCTGGTCAAGCTCGAAGTATTGGGCGACGAAAAGACCCTGTTTCCGCACATGCCGGAAACGTTAATTGCGGCCGAAGCGCTGGTCAAGGACGGTTTTGACGTGATGGTCTACTGCAGCGACGATCCCATCCAGGCGAAGATTCTGGAAGACATCGGTTGCGTGGCCGTCATGCCGCTGGCCTCTTTGATCGGCTCGGGCATGGGCATTTTGAATCCGTGGAATTTGTCGCTGATCATCGACCAGGCGAAAGTCCCCGTGCTGGTGGATGCGGGCGTGGGCACGGCGTCGGACGCGGCCATTGCCATGGAACTCGGTTGCGATGGCGTGCTGATGAATACGGCCATTGCTGGCGCGCGCGACCCCGTGCGCATGGCGCGTGCGATGAAGCTGGCCGTGCGGGCCGGGCGCGAAGCGTTCCTGGCGGGGCGCATGCCGCGCAAATTTGCCGCCTCGCCTTCGTCGCCGATGGCGGGCCGCCTGGCGTGATGGTGCCGATGCGCCACACTGTGCTGGTGTTTGCCGGCCTCGACCCTTCGGGCGGCGCCGGCCTTGCCGCCGATATTCTGGCCATTGCGGCGCAGGGCGCGCATGCTTTGCCCGTGATCACGGCGCTGACGGTGCAGGACAATGACCGCGTGTTTGCTGTCGAAGCTGTGGCGCCGGAATTGCTGCGCCGGCAGGCGCAGGCGCTGATCGACAAGGTCGCGATTCATGCCGTGAAAATCGGCATCCCGGGCAGTGCCGCGAATGCGGCTGTCATCGCGCAACTGGTCCGTCAATTGCGGCAGGCGCGGCCCGATTTGGCCGTGGTGCTCGACCCCGTACTGGCCAGCGGCCATGGCGACGTGCTCAGCCGGGACGATGCCGTGCTGGCGCTGGCGCCCTTGCTGCCGCTGACGACCGTGATCGTGCCGAACGGGCCGGAAGCGGCGGCCCTCGGTGGCGAAGAACACTTGCGCGCGCAAGGTTGCCAGCACGTGCTGCTGACGGGCGGGCATGGCGACGGTGAGGAAGTGCTCAACCGTTGGCTTGATGCCGGAGGCGGGGAGCAGACATGGCGCTGGCCACGCCTGCCGGGCGCCTTCCACGGCAGCGGCTGTACTCTGGCCTCGGCCATCGCGGCGCGCCTGGCACTGGGCCAGGCACTGCCCGAAGCGCTGGATCTGGCGCAAAGCTATTGCCATGCGGCCCTGGCCGATGCGTATGCGATTGCGCCAGGTCAACTCATGCCGCAACGATTCATTCAATAAGGAAATCATCATGCGTGGACTGTATCTGGTCACCCCGAACTGGGACGACACCGACCGCCTGCTCGACGTGAGTGAGCAAGCCTTGCAGGAAGGCGTGGCCCTGCTGCAATACCGCCACAAGAGCGCCGAGGCGGAGCAACGGCGCGAACAGGCGGGCGCCTTGCTGGCGCTGGCCCGAAAATATGGCGTGCCCTTCATCATCAACGATTTTATCGAGCTGTGCGAAGAGCTCGACGCGGACGGCGTACATGTGGGCGGCACGGACGCCTCCGTGGCGCAGGTGCGCGCGCGCCTGGGCAAGGACAAGATCGTCGGCGCTTCCTGTTATGGTGACATGACCCTGGCACGGACGGCCGAGGCGGGCGGCGCCAGCTATGTGGCCTTCGGCGGCTTTTATGCGTCGCTGGTGAAAAAGTACCCGGTCACCACGCCGCTCGATATCGTGCTGCAAGCCAAACGCGAGATCAGCTTGCCGTGCGTGGTGATCGGCGGCATGACGCCGGAAAACGCGGCGCCGCTGGTGGCGCGCGGCGCCGACATGGTGGCGGCCATCACCAGCGTCTATCAAGCGGACGACATGGATATTGCAGTGCAGCAATTCAATCAATTGTTTGCGGCATGAGCACGGGAATGGAAGGCTGATTTGGGGGAATAATCGGCATATAATAAGAACATCATTCATTACCGAGGTCCCTTTACCCATGAGTCAGCCAGCCGCCGCGAAACGCCTTATCCTGATCGTTGACGATGACCAGCTCCTGTTGGAATTCCTCGGCGAAATCCTGCGCCATGCCGGCTACGAGACGGCCCTGGCCAATTCGGCCGAAGTGGCGCTGCAAATGGTCGCCCAGCGCGAGCCGGATCTGGCCTTGCTCGACATCCACATGCCGGGCATGTCAGGCCTGGAACTGGCCAAGCGCCTGCATGGCGAGACGGGCGTGCCGTTCATGTTCCTGTCCGGCAGCGGTGACAGCGAATCGGGCAAGCAGGCGGCCGCCTACGGCGCCGTCGGCTATGTGGTGAAACCCGTCGACGAAGGCCGCTTGATGCCTGCCTTCGAAGCGGGCCTGGCGCGTGCCGACGAGATCCGCCAGTTGCGGCGTACCGAGCTGAACCTGAACGCGGCCCTGGCTGCGGGACGCGAAACGAGTCTGGCCGTCGGCTTGCTGATGGGCAAGTTCCAGACGGACCGCAACACGGCCTTCGAAGTGCTGCGCGACCACGCCCGCTCCAGCCGCCGCAAGATCAATGAAATCGCCAGCCAGCTGCTGCTGGCCGAGGAAACCCTGAACGGCCTGCACGGTGCCTTTTTGAACCGGGCGAAAACCAAGTAAGCGTTTCAACCATACACAGGACATACATGAAAACCAAAGCAGCCATTGCATGGAAGGCGGGCGCGCCTTTGACCATCGAAGAAGTCGACCTGGCCGGCCCGCGCGAGGGCGAGGTACTGGTCGAGATCAAGGCCACGGGCATTTGCCACACCGATTACTACACCCTGTCGGGCGCCGACCCGGAAGGCATCTTCCCGTCCATCCTCGGCCATGAAGGCGCCGGCATCGTCGTTGACGTGGGGCCTGGCGTGAAAAGCCTGAAAAAGGATGACCACGTCATTCCTCTGTACACGCCGGAATGCCGCCAGTGCAAATTCTGCCTGTCGCAAAAAACGAACTTGTGCCAGTCGATCCGCTCGACCCAGGGCCGTGGCCTGATGCCGGACGCCACCTCGCGCTTTTCCATCGACGGCAAACCCATCTTCCACTACATGGGCACGTCCACCTTCTCGAATTACATCGTCGTGCCGGAAATCGCCCTGGCCAAGATCCGCGAAGACGCGCCTTTCGACAAGGTCTGCTACATCGGCTGCGGCGTGACGACGGGCGTGGGCGCCGTGCTGTTTACGGCCAAGGTCGAGGCGGGCGCCAACGTGGTGGTATTTGGCTTGGGCGGCATCGGTCTGAACGTGATCCAGGCGGCCAAGATGGTCGGCGCGGACAAGATTATTGGCGTCGACATCAATCCGGCGCGCCAGGCCATCGCGCGCAAGTTCGGCATGACGCATTTCGTCAACGCCAACGAAGTGGACAACGTGGTTGACACCATCGTGCAGCTGACCGATGGCGGCGCCGATTACAGTTTCGAATGCATCGGCAACACCACCACCATGCGCCAGGCGCTCGAGTGCTGCCACAAGGGCTGGGGCCAGTCCATCATCATCGGCGTGGCGGCGGCCGGCCAGGAGATTTCCACCCGTCCATTCCAGCTGGTGACGGGGCGTGTATGGAAAGGTTCCGCCTTCGGTGGCGCGCGCGGACGCACGGACGTGCCGAAGATCGTCGACTGGTATATGGAAGGCAAGCTCAATATCGATGACTTGATCACGCACCGTTTGAAACTGGACGATATCAACCAGGGTTTCGACTTGATGAAGAGCGGCGAATCGATCCGCTCCGTCGTGCTGTATTAATTACGCCGTACCACGGCGTTTTTGCGGAGGCTGCGGCCTCCGCTTTTTTTGCCGCCGCATTTACCATCCATCGGGCCTATGGGCCGCCCGATCCTTCATCCCGGCAGCTCATCGCACGGCGCTGGCAGTGCCGGCGGCCAGCGGCTATCGTGATGCTCGTCGCTGTACCACAGCGGTTTTACGGAGGCCCCTGGCCTCCTTTTTTTTGCCCACGGCCCGCCATCCGTCGCGCAAGCCTGCCGTCCAGGCCAGCTTTTGTGCAGCCTGTCGCACCATGCTGGAGCCGTGAGCCATCCGCCGCTACAGTCAACGCTCCACTACTTTTGCGACGAGGCAGCCATGTCCACTTCCCACCGTTTGATCCTCAGCCTGGCCGGTATCGTGCTTGGCAGCAGCGCGCTGGCCGTGCAGCCGCCCGAGCCGCCCGTGCCACCGACCGCACCGGCCGCGCCCAGCAAGAAAATCAATATCTCCATGGGTAGCGGCGATGGCTATGCGCTCGTCGACAGCAGCGAGGATAGCGTCACGATGGCAGGCACCGATGTCGATGGCCAGCAGATCAAGCAGCTGCAGCGTTCGCTGAAGGGGCATTTCCTGTGGTTCCGTGACCAGGGCAAGGGCTATGTGACGCAGGATGCCGCGCTGTTGACCCGCGTGCGCGACGCCTGGAAGCCGTCGCAGCAGCTGGGGCTGGAAATGAGCGGCCTGGGCAAGCAGATGAGCGAACATGGCAAGGCCATGGGCGAAATGGGCCGCAAGATGGGCGCCCATGGCGCAGCGCAGGCGAATGGCGTTACGCGCGATGCGGAGCAGCTGCAAACGCTGGGCCGCCAGCAGCAGGAACTGGGCCGCAAGATGGGCGAGGCGGCGCGCCGCCAGGCGCAAGCGACCACGGAGACAGCGCGCCGTGCGGCAGGGCGCGAGGTGGAGCGCCTGCAGCAGCAGATAGAGGATGCGCAGGATGCCATGGAAGAGGTCAACGATCGCATTGCCGCCACGCAAGAGCGCGAAGCGGCCAAAGTGGATGCGCTGTCGCGTCAGATGGATCAGCGTGGCAAGCCGATGGAAACCCTGGGCAAGGAAATGGAAGCGCTGGGACGCCAGCAGGAAAGGGCATCGAAAGCAGCCGACAAGACCACGCGCCAGGTGATCGCCCAGGCACTCAGCGAAGGCAAGGCAAAGCCGGTGCGCTGAGTCAGTGCGCCTGCGGCTTGCGCATCAGGCAGCGCAGCGCCGGGTCGTGCCCGTCCTGCGCTTCGCGCGCCAGCTTGAGCGCGTGACCCGCGCCCAGTGCTACGGCATCGATTTCGTTGAAACCGTGGCGCGCATAGTAGGGCGCGTTCCAAGGCAGATGGCGGTAGGTGCTCAGTGTCAGGCAAGCGCAGCCAAGCGCCAGGGCGTGGGCCGCCGCCGCGTCGATCAGGCGCACGCCCAGTCCCTGCCGTTGATGTGGCAGTGCAACGGACAATTCCACGATGAACAACTGGCCGTCGAGCGGCTGGGCGGCCAGGAAGCCCGATGGCCTGTCCTGCCCATCGGCGGCCACCCACACTCCGCCATGCTGCTGCAGCGCCTGCAAGGTGCGCAGTGGCAAGGGTTCACCGTGAACCAGCCACGCCAGTCCGGGCCCGGCCTGCGCAAACAGGGCTGCTGCGCTGCGCTCGACCTGGGCCAGCAACGGCAGGTCGGCGCGGGTGGCTGCGCGGATGGCGTAGTTCACGGCGTGTTCCACACGGCGGCCACGGCGCTGTATTGCGCCGGCAACCGCTCCCTGGCCTCGTCCACGCTGGCATGCACGGCATCCTGCAGCGTTTCCCAGTGTGCGTCGCAGCTGAAGCGATAAACACGCGCCTCGTCTGCGTAGCGGCACACGGCCAGGCCGTGGATGGCGATGGGGGCGGCGCCATGCTCATCGGTGACATGGCCGAACGGCAAGTCGGACCAGGCCCAGGCCAGTACGCAGGCGCCGTCGAGGTGAGTGGGGGGTGTCATGGGATACAGCCGCTGTGTCGGGACGCCGATTGTAGCGCGCACATGGAAAACTGGCGCGACCGCTGGACAAATGCACAGTATTTTTAGCCATGCCGGTATAATCACGGCATGCAAAATCTTCTTCACAACCTCAATCCCGAACAATTGGCTGCCGTCACCTTGCCGGCCCAGCATGCGCTGATCCTGGCTGGCGCCGGTTCGGGCAAGACCCGCGTGCTGACCACCCGCATCGCGTGGCTGATCCAGACCCAGCAGGTATCGCCGCCCGGCATCCTGGCCGTGACGTTTACCAATAAAGCCGCCAAGGAAATGCTCACGCGCCTGTCGGCCATGCTGCCAATCAACACGCGCGGCATGTGGATCGGCACCTTCCACGGCCTGTGCAACCGCTTGCTGCGCACGCATTACCGCGACGCGGCCTTGCCGCAAACGTTCCAGATCCTCGACTCGCAGGATCAGTTGTCCGTGATCAAGCGCTTGTTGAAGGCGAACAATATCGATGATGAAAAATTCCCGCCGAAGACGGTGATGTATTTCATCAACAACGCCAAGGACCAGGGCTTGCGCGCCACGGACGTGGAAGCGTATGACGCGCACGAGCGCAAGATGGTCGAGCTGTACCAGCTGTACGACGACCAGTGCCAGCGCGAAGGCGTCGTCGATTTTGCCGAATTGCTGCTGCGCACGTACGAATTGCTCAGCCGCAACCAGCCCTTGCGCGAACACTACCAGGCGCGTTTCCGCCACATTCTGGTGGATGAGTTCCAGGATACGAATAATCTGCAATACAACTGGTTGAAATTGCTGGCCGGCCACGGCAGCCGCGATGGTGGCGCCCTTTTTGCCGTGGGCGACGATGACCAGAGCATCTACGCGTTTCGCGGCGCGAATGTCGGCAACATGAGCGCCTTCGAGCACGAGTTCCAGGTGAAGAACTTGATCAAGCTGGAGCAGAACTATCGCTCGCACGGCCACATCCTCGACAGCGCCAACGTGTTGATCGCGAACAATAGCAAGCGCCTGGGCAAGAATTTGCGCACGGACGCGGGCCATGGCGAGCAGGTGCGCGTGTATGAAGCCAGTTCCGACTTGCAGGAAGCGCAGTGGATCATCGAAGAGGCAAAAAGCCTGATCGCCGATGGCGCCTCGCGCAGCGAAATCGCGATTCTGTACCGCTCGAATGCGCAGTCGCGCGTGATCGAACATGCGTTGTTTTCAGCCAGCATTGCGTACCACGTGTACGGTGGCCAGCGCTACTTCCAGCGCGCCGAGGTCAAGCACGCGATTGCCTATTTGCAATTGATGGACAATCCGCACAATGACTCCGCTTTCTTGCGCGTGGTCAATTTCCCCACGCGCGGTATCGGCATGCGCTCGATCGAGCAATTACAGGCCGCGTCGGAACAGTACGGCATTTCGCTGTACGCCTCCGTGCCCTACGTGGCGGGCAAGGCGGGCAGCGTGCTGGCCGGCTTCGTGAAATTGATTGAAGGCGTGCGTTTCGAAACGCAGCAACTATCCTTGCCGGAAATGGTTCGGGTGGTGCTGGAAGCGAGTACCTTGCTGCAGCATTATCAGAATGAAAAAGAAGGCGCCGACCGCATCGAGAATCTGGAGCAGATGGTCAGCGCGGCCAGCCAGTTCGTTTCCGAGGAAGGTTTCGGCCAGGCGGCACCGGCCCATCTGGGACCAGCCGCCCAGGCGCAGTCGGGCGCGCCCGTCGTCAACCAGGATGGCATCGAGATACTCGACGCCGATGCGCCGCTGCCGGCCGTCATGTCGCCGCTCTCCGCCTTCCTGTCGCATGCTTCGCTGGAAGCCGGCGACAACCAGGCGCAGGCGGGCCAGGATGCGCTGCAGATGATGACGGTGCACTCGGCCAAGGGTCTGGAATTTGACAACGTGTTCATTACCGGCCTGGAAGAGGGCCTGTTCCCGCACGAAAGCAGCTCGAAGGAAGACAATGGCGTGGAAGAGGAACGCCGGCTGATGTACGTGGCCATCACGCGCGCGCGCAAGCGGCTGTACATGAGCTTTGCGCAGACGCGCATGCTGCACGGCCAGACGCGCTACAACATGAAGTCGCGCTTCTTTGACGAGTTGCCGGAAGAAGCGCTGAAATGGCTGTCGCCGAAGGTGCAGGCGAACTGGTTCGGCAACCGCAAGTCGGCCTGGGACGAAGCGCCCAAGGTGGCCAGCCTGGGGTCGGACAATGCGATTGCGCAAAAGATCGCGCAAAAAGCCACGGGTGGCGGCTGGCGCATCGGCGAATCGGTGGCGCACGCCAAGTTCGGCGAAGGCGTGATCGTCAATATCGAAGGCGGCGGCGGCAATGCGCGCGCGCAAATCAACTTCGGACAGCATGGCATGAAGGTGCTGGACCTGGGGATTGCCAAGCTGGAACGATTGGGACGGTGATCCGACACCAACGCGGGCGCTAACAATGTTGTCGGATTACGCCTTCGGCGAATCCGACCTACGTGTGGTATTGCAAGGCATTCGGCAAAAAGGGCAGCCTGCGCAGGCTGCCCTTTTTTACATCTGGCCGGCGATCACTCGCCGGTCTTGTCCAGCGACACCGTCTTGTTCTCATCGACGGGCACGCCGAAGATTTGGCGGTAGGCGGCGTAGAACGAGCAATGCATGATGATGGTCAAGATCATCGACAGGGGCATCATCAGCTGCATCATCAGCGGCGTGCGGCCAAAGATGACGGCCAGCAACTGGCTGGTGACGACGCTGATGGCGAACCAGGTGGCGGCAAAGACGATGAAGGCCGACAGCGAACGCCAGACGGCGAAAAAGCTGAAGAACAGCGACTTGCCCAGGCCGGTTTGTTTCCAGTAAATCAGCGGCGCGGCAAAGCAGAAGGCCATGGCGGCCGGCACATACAGCATGATGGCCAGCAGGATGCCCAGGCCCATGCGCGATTCGGGGATGGCGGCGCGCGCCGCTTCTTCCGTCAATTGCCCCGTGACCAGTTGCCACAGCAAGCCGTCGTCCACCAGGGTCGATGCGCCGATGGCAACGATGGCCATCAGGATGTACAGCACGCCCAGGCCCAGCAGGGAAGGAAACGCCGGCTTGCGGAAGCCCGAGATCAACAGGCTGGGCAAGACGCGCTTGCCCTGGTCGATATTCAGGCAGCCTTGCACGAAGGCGATGGAAAACACGGGGACCAGGATGACGGGCAGCATTTGGCCCAGCAGGGGCACGATGCTGACGGCCAGCATGCAGAACATATAGCCGAGAAACAGCATCGACATGCCGCCAGGTTGCTTGCGAAACAGGGAGAAGCCCTGTTTCACCCATTGCCAACCTGTACTTGCAGGTAATTTTTCCATGTTTAAAACAGTTCCGGAGCAGGTGTGGCGATACGTTCGCGCAGAATGCGTTCGAAATGCGTGGGATCGTGCGGGGTCAGCATTTCCGCTTCGCGCGGCTGGTAAAAATCGTACAGGCGTGACAGCCAGAAGCGCAGCGCGGCAGCGCGCAGCATTGCTTGCCATGCCGTTTGTTCTTCGTGCGTGAACGGGCGCACGGCCCGGTAGGCGTCCAGCAGGGCGCGCACGCGCACCTTGTCGAGCACGCCCGTGGCCAGATCCACGCACCAGTCGTTGACGGTGACGGCCACGTCGAACAGCCAGGTGTCGCAGCCGGCAAAATAAAAGTCGAAAAAGCCCGTCAGTTGCTCGCCGTCAAACATGACGTTGTTGCGGAACAAGTCGGCATGCACGGGACCGCGCGGGATGGCTTTATACGTATCGCAGGCAGCAAAGGCGTCCTGGAAATGGATTTCAGCGCGCAGCAAATGCGCCCTGGCATCGTCGAGGTGGTGCAAGACCAGCGGCGTGGTGGCGTTCCACCACTGCAGGCCCCGCAAATTCGGCTGTTGCAGGGGGAAGTCCTGCGCCGCCAGGTGCATCTTCGCCAGCATGGCGCCGACGGCCGCGCAATGCACGGCTTGCGGCGCCATCTGCGAGCTGCCGTCGAGTTTGCTGACGATGGCGGCCGGCTTGCCTTGCAAGGCCGTCACCAGCTCGCCATCGGCGTTGGCGATCGGCGCGGGCACCAGTACGCCCCGGTCCGCCAAATGGCGCATCAGTTGCAGATAAAACGGCAATTGCTCGAAGCTGAGGTTTTCAAAGATCGTCAGCACATACTCGCCGCGCTCCGTGCTCAGGAAGAAATTGCTGTTTTCGATGCCGGACGCGATGCCCTTGAGCGCCAGAGGTTTGCCGAGTGGAAACTGCGTGAGCCACTGGCCGATATCGTCCAGGTGTAGCGCGGTAAAAACTGCCATGGGAAAGAGGGGAATGGTCTAAAAGGTCAAAAAAAGCCTGCTGCCCCGCAGGTGGCCGGGGCAGGGCAGAAGAGAGTGGCTGCTTACTTCGCTGCTGCGGGCGGCGCTGGCGCGTCCGCTGCCTCTTCGTCGCGTTGTTTCTGTTTCTTCTTGCCCAGATCAAATTCCAGTACTTTCCATTGCGGGCCGCGCAGGGCATTGCCGTTGGCCTGGTCGGCGCCGGCGGCCGGCTTCATGTAATAGGTGCTGCCGCCCGTGGTGACTTTCACTTCGCTGGTGACGCCCGCTTCGCGTTTTTCGGTAATCTGCTGCTTGGCGGCGGCCGGCGCCACGGTGATGGGCGCTTCGCCCATTTCCTCGATACGTTCGAGCTGTGGCGGCGCTTCGCTCGGTTTGGCCGGCGTCTGGGCGCTGGCGATGGCCGAACATGCCAGCAGGGGCAGGGCGAGGAATGTCCAGAGTGTCGATGTACGCATCATGATGGGTTCGCTTCCATGTGTGGGACTGCAGCGCGTGCAGTGCTGTATTGCCGTCAATTTATCTATAAGGCATTGTAACAAACTGGTAGGCAATGCTGTTTAAATGAGGCGAAATGGCTGGCAGTGGCAGCCCGCGCGCACGCACGGGGTCGCCAGAGTGGCAAAAACGGCAGGAACGGCACGCGTTGCGGCCGGTGGCGCGGCCCTAAACTCTGCGATAATTGGGCGATATTCCACCCGCCGCCGCTGTTTTTTCCCGGCTGGCGCGGCTCACCTTATTTTATTGGCATTATGCAAAACACTCTGCTGTTAGTCGACGGTTCCAGTTACCTTTATCGCGCCTTCCATGCGCTGCCCGACCTGCGCAGCCCGGACGGTTATCCCACGGGCGCCATGCACGGCATGGTCAACATGCTGCGCCGCCTGCGCGCCGATTACCCGGCCGCCTACATCGCTTGCGTGTTCGATGCCAAGGGTAAAACTTTCCGCGACGACATGTATCCCGAGTACAAGGCTACGCGCGCCTCGATGCCGGACGACCTGCGCCTGCAGATCGAACCGATCCACGAAGCCGTGCGCGCCATGGGCTGGCCCATCTTGATGGTCGACGGCGTGGAAGCGGACGACGTGATTGGGACTTTGGCCGTGCAGGCCGCTAGCGTCGGCATGAACGTGGTGGTCTCCACGGGCGACAAGGACCTGGCGCAGCTGGTCAACAGCCAGGTGACCTTGATCAATACCATGAGCAATGAAAAGCTCGACGAAGCGGCCGTGCTGGCCAAATTCGGCGTGCCGCCGAACCGCATCATCGATTATCTGTCGCTGATCGGCGATACCGTCGACAACGTGCCTGGCGTATCGAAATGCGGCCCGAAAACGGCCGTCAAGTGGCTGACCCTGTACGACAGCCTGGAAGGCGTGATGGAAAACGCGGCCAAGGTGGGCGGCGCCGTGGGTGAGCACCTGCGCACGGCCCTGCCATGGCTGCCGCAGGCGCGCGCCTTGATCACCGTCAAGACCGATTGCGATCTGTCCGGGCACATGACGACGATCGCCGACTCGCTGGTGGCGAAACACGAAGACAAGGAAGCGCTGCTGGCCTTCTTCAACCGCTACGGCTTCAAGGCCCTGCTGCGCGAACTGGGCGCGGTGCCACCGCCGATGTCACCCGTCGGTGCGCCGGCAGCCACGACGAACACGACGGGCGACATGTTCGCCGATGCCGCACCAAAGGTCGAAGCCGTGTATGAAACCGTGCTGACGGATGAACAGCTGGACAAATGGATCGCCCTGATCGATGCGGCGCTGTTGACGGCTGTGGATACGGAAACCACCTCGCTGGAACCGATGACGGCGCAAATGGTCGGCATTTCCCTCTCCGTGGCCGAACACGCCGCCTGCTACATCCCGCTGGCGCACGATTACGCGGGCGCGCCGGATCAGTTGAGCCGCGAGCACGTGCTGGCGAAACTGCGCCCATGGCTGGAAGATGCCAACAAGCCCAAGCTGGGCCAGAACCTGAAATATGACAGCCATATCTTTGCCAACCATGGCGTGACGTTGCGCGGCATCGCCCACGATACCTTGCTCGAATCGTATGTGTTCGAGTCGCACAAGAAGCACGACATGGACAGCCTGGCCCTGCGTCACCTGAACTACACGACGATCCCGTTCGAGGATGTGTGCGGCAAGGGCGCCAAGCAGATCACGTTCAATCAAGTCGAGGTAGAGCAGGCGGCCAAGTATGCGGCCGAGGATGCCGATGTGACCTTGCGTTTGCACAATGCCATGTGGGGCAATGTGGCGAATGATGAAAAACTCACCTTCATCTATGAAAAGATCGAGATGCCGACGGCCGTGGTCTTGCAAAAGATCGAGCGCAACGGCGTGCTGATCGACGATGAATTGCTCAACATCCAGTCGGCCGAGCTGGCCGTGAAGATTTTGGAGCTGGAAAAGAAGGCGTATGAACTGGCCGAGCAGCCGTTTAATTTAGGCTCGCCCAAGCAGATCGGCGAAATCTTCTTTGAAAAGCTGAAGTTGCCGGTAATTAAAAAAACCCCGACGGGCGCGCCCTCGACGGATGAAGAAGTGTTGCAAAAGTTGGCCGAGGATTACCCACTGCCCAAAGTGCTGCTCGAATACCGGGGCATGGCCAAGCTGAAATCGACCTACACGGATAAATTGCCGAAGATGATCAACGTCACGACGGGCCGGGTGCACACGAACTATGCGCAAGCCGTGGCCGTGACGGGGCGATTGGCGTCGAACGATCCGAATCTGCAAAATATTCCCATCCGCAGCGCGGAAGGGCGCCGCATTCGCGAAGCGTTCATCGCGCCGCCGGGCAGCCACATCGTTTCGGCCGACTATTCGCAGATCGAATTGCGCATCATGGCGCATATTTCGGGCGATGAAGCCATGCTGCGCGCGTTTGCCGACGGCATCGACATTCACCGCGCCACGGCCGCTGAAATCTTTGGCGTGCCGGCCGCGGAAGTGCAGAGCGAACAGCGCCGCTACGCCAAGGTCATCAACTTCGGTTTGATCTACGGCATGAGCGCATTCGGCCTGGCCGGTAACTTGGGCGTGGACCGCACGGCCGCGCAAAGCTATATCGACCGCTACTTTGCCCGTTTCTCGGGCGTGAAACAGTATATGGAAGACACGCGCCAGCAAGCGAAAGCGCGCGGCTACGTGGAAACCGTGTTCGGCCGCCGTCTGTGGTTACCGGAAATTAATTCGCCGAACGGCCCGCGCCGCCAGGGCGCGGAACGGGCGGCCATCAATGCACCGATGCAGGGCACGGCCGCCGACCTGATCAAGCTGGCCATGATCGCCGTGCAAGGCTGGCTGGAAACGGACGGCTTGCAAACAAAAATGATCATGCAGGTGCACGATGAACTGGTGCTGGAAGTGCCGGATGCCGAGCTGGAACTGGTCAAGCGCAAGCTGCCGGAACTGATGGCGGGCGTGGCCGAATTGAAGGTGCCATTGACGGCAGAGGTGGGTATCGGTAAAAACTGGGACGAAGCGCACTAATTTTCAAACGCAACATTTTCAGGAGAAACGCATGAGCGACATGATCACCGATTGTGAGAGTTTGCTGGGCCAGAGCAGCTTGTCCGGGCCGGACGGCCGGCGTGGTTTCCTGAAGGTGGCGCTGGGCGCGGGTTTTGCCGTGGCCGTGCTGCCCGTCGCGGCGCAAAACGTCATCAAGACGGATTCCGCCGGGCTCGTCACGGGCAGCATGTCGGTGATGGTCGATGGCCAGGCCGTGCCCGTGTATGCGGCCCAGCCGGAGGGCAAGACGGGTTTGCCCGTCGTGTTGGTCATTTCGGAAATCTTTGGCGTGCATGAACATATCGCCGACATGGCGCGCCGCTTCGCCAAACAGGGTTATCTGGCGCTGGCGCCCGACCTGTTCGTGCGCCAGGGCGATCCGACCAAGGTGGCCAGCATCCCGGAGTTAATGAAAGGCATCATCGCCAAGACGCCGGACGCGCAAGTGATGGCGGACCTCGATGCGGTTGTTGCGTGGGCGAAACAGAATGGCGGCGACACGAGCCGCTTGGGCATCACGGGCTTTTGCTGGGGCGGGCGCATCACGTGGCTGTACGCGGCGCACAATTCGGCCGTCAAGGCGGGCGTGGCCTGGTATGGCCGCCTGGTGGGCGAAGCGACTGCCTTGCAGCCGAGCAACCCCATCGATATCGCCCCGACTTTGAAAGTCCCCGTGCTGGGCTTGTATGGTGGCAAGGATACGGGCATCAGCCAGGAATCGATCACCAAGATGAAGGACGCTCTGGCCAAGGGCGGCAACCAATCCGAGTTTGTCGTGTATCCCGATGCGGGCCACGCCTTCAACGCCGATTACCGCCCCAGCTATGTGGCGGCCGATGCAAAAGACGGCTATGCGCGTTGTTTAGCTTGGTTCAAGAGCCACGGTGTGGCGTGATCTGCAGCAGAAAAACACCGCATTTCCCAGAAGTTAACGCGAAAGGCGCACCGGGCTGTAAAATGCCCGCTGCGCGTCAATGCAGTACAATTGCATCTTCATCGCGCTACGCTGCCGCCAAACGCGCAAAAAATTAAACAATAGATAACAACGCATTCATCAGGCCAGACGCCAGCATCGCGGCGCCAGTGACCCGGCGCCATTTTGAGGTAAGAAAATCATCGATCCCGTCCTTATATCTATTTTGCTCGCGACCACGCTCGCGGGCGTGTTGAGCATTACCGCGGCGGCGATTTTTTCGTTTGCATTCCTGTCCAAGGTGGTCGAGCGCATGGTCAGCTTGTCCGTCGGCATCATGTTGTCGACGTCATTGCTGCACGCCTTGCCCGAAGCGTTCGAATCGCAGGCCGATCCGCGCAGCCTGTTCGCGACCTTGCTGGCGGGCTTGCTGGCCTTTTTCATGCTGGAAAAATTTGCCATCCTGCGCCATTCGCACCACCACGAAGGCGATGGCCACCACCATGCGCACGGCCACGACAAGCACGAGGCGGGCAAGGCCGGCTGGATGATTTTAGTGGGCGACGGCATGCACAATTTCACGGATGGCATCCTGATCGCCGCCGCCTTCCTGGCCGACCCGAAGCTGGGCCTGGTCACGGGCCTGGCCATCATCGCGCATGAAATCCCGCAGGAAATCGGCGATTTTATCGTACTGCTCAATGCCGGCTTTTCGCGCCTGCGTGCCTATATCTTCAACCTGCTGTGCAGCCTGATGGCGGTGGCCGGTGGCTTGCTCGGCTATTTCACCCTGGACCGCGCCAGCAATCTGATTCCTTACGTGCTCGTGTTTGCCTCGTCCGGCTTCATCTATATTGCCCTGTCCGACCTGATGCCGCAGATGCAGCGCCGCGCCACCCTGCGCGAAACCATCCCGCAAGTGCTGCTGATCGGATTGGGCGTGTGCATCGTGCTGTTTTTGACGCATAAGCGCCACGGCGGTTGATACACTGGCTCGCTGGGTGTAGTATTGCCTTTTTGACTAACTTGCACAGAAAGGAGGAAAATATAATGGAAGAAAACTTGTTGCTCGCCTTGTGGCGCGCACGCTCTTTAAGCGCATTTGCCAGCTCTTGCCCACGTTCTATCGCGCTGCGATAACCTGGCCAGAGCAAAGTTACCCTCCTAGACGAGTCCTTTCCTGGTACTCCGTTGTCGTTAGCGCTCCTGTTAACGCGGATGCTTGCATCCCGAACAAAGACAAGAGCCATGACTACCCTTATCTCTACCCAAGCTTTACAGCTGGACACCCACGACGGTTTCCTCTTCAATGAACTCGCCTTTACCTTGCGCCAGGGCGACCGCATCGGCCTGATCGGCCACAATGGCTGCGGCAAATCCACCTTGCTGGGATTGCTCAGCGGCACGCGGGAAGCCACGTCCGGCACCATCCATGTCGCCCGTGCCTGCCGTTTGCAGCACGTGGAACAGCACTTGCCGGCCGAACTTGCCAGCCTGAGCCTGTACGACGCCTTGCTGGCGCCCGTGCTGGAGCAGCCGGAACTGCATTGGCGGATCGACAGCCTGCTGGCCGAACTGGGTTTTGACGTCGAGACGGCGCAAGTGCCCGTGCATTCCTTGTCCGGCGGCCAGCACACGCGGCTGCTGCTGGGGCGTGCCCTGCTGCAGGAACCGAACGTGCTGCTGCTCGACGAACCGAGCAATCACCTGGATTTGCCGTCGCTGCTGTGGCTGGAGCAATTCCTGCTGGCCTGGCGCGGCGCCTTCATCCTCGTCTCGCACGACCAGCGCCTGCTCGACAACGTGGCCACGCGCAGCTGGATCTTGCGCGATAGCCGGCTGTACGACTTCGACTTGCCGTGCGGCCCCGCGCTGGCGGCGCTGGCCGAAGCCGATCTTGCCGCTGCCGCCCGCCATGCGGCCGAACAGAAGGAAATCGACCGCCTGGCCGTCAGCAGCACCCGCCTGGCCTTGTGGGGCAAGATCTACGATAACGTCGGCATGGCGCGCAAGGCCAAGAGCATGCAGCGGCGCATCGACAAGTTGCAGGATGAGCAGTCGTTCGTCAGCGATGGCGCACCCTGGCGCTTGAGCCTGCGCGGCAAGGCGCTGGCGGCCGACCAGCTGCTGGTGCTGGACGAACTCGATGTGCGCGCCGTGCCGACGTCTCCCGTGCTGTTTCGTGTCGGCCAGTTGTGGCTGAAACCTGGCGACCGGGTCGCCTTGCTGGGCGCCAACGGCAGTGGCAAGTCGTCGCTGCTGCGCCTGTGCTGGCAAGCGATCCAGGCACAGGAGGAACGCAGCGACTTGCGCTACCACCACGCGGCCAACATCGGTTACTACGACCAGTCGCTCAAGCAATTGGCCGACGAAGCGGATTTGTCCGACGCCTTGTATCCGTTTGCCGTGCAAAACGAAGCTGCGCGCAGCCAGGTGGCGCGCAAGCAAGCATTGATTTCAGCCGGTTTCCCGTATGCGCGCCATGGCCAGACGGTGGCCACCCTGAGCGGCGGCGAGCGGGCGCGGCTGCTGTTTCTGGGCCTGTCGCTGGCCAGCTATCATTTGCTGCTGCTCGATGAACCCAGCAACCACTTGGACATGCAGGGCAAGGCGGAACTGGGGCAAGCCTTGCGCGGCTTCGAGGGGGGCTGCCTGCTGGTGTCGCACGACCGCGACCTGATCGAGACGGCCTGCAACCGTTACTGGGTGGTGGCCGATGGCCAGCTGGAAGAGTGGCCAGACGCGGCCAGCGCCTATGCACGGCTGAGCGCCGAGGACGGGCCGGCGCTGACACCCGCGCCGCGCGTGGAGCAGGCGTCCGCGGTGCTGACGGACATCGACGTGCAGCTGGAGCGTTTGTGCGAACTGGAGCAATTGCTGGCGGAAGACCTGGCGAGAAAACCGCGCCACCAGAAGCCGGCCAGCCAGCAGGCGTGGCTGGCGGAGTTGGAACAGCTGAATCAGGCGCTGGGGATAAGTTAATAGTTATCCACGGGTGAAAAAATGGCGGACCGTCTGGTCCGCCATTTTTTAATTCCCCGTCGCCACCGGCCGCGCCGGGTCGGCGCACCATTCGCTCCACGAACCCGGATACAGGGCCGCGCCGCTTAAACCGGCCACTTCCAGGGCCAGCAGGTTGTGGCAGGCCGTCACGCCCGAGCCGCACTGCAGGATGGTAGATTCAGCCGTGCTGATTAGCCCCGCGAATTCCTGCTCCAGTTCTTTGGCGGATTTGAAGCGGCCGTCCGCTTGCAAGTTATCCTTGAAGAAACGGTTTTTCGCGCCGGGGATGTGGCCGCCCACGGGGTCGATGGTTTCGTTTTCACCACGATACCGGTCGGGGGCGCGCGCGTCGAGGATGGTCAAAGCTTGCGTATCCAGGTTGGCGATGACGTCGCGTACGCTGACCGTGCGCGTCAGGCTGGCTTTTTCCGTCAGCTTGCCGACAGGGCGTGGCGCCACGGGCGTGACCAATGGTAAACCTTGCGCCTGCCAGGCGGCCAGGCCGCCGTCGAGCACGGCGACGGCTGGATGGCCGAGCCAGCGCAGCAGCCACCACAAACGGGCGGCGAACATGCCGCCCTGGCCGTCATAGGCGATGACTTGCGTGTCGTCATCGATGCCCCAGCCGCGCAAGGTGGCCAGCAGGGCGTTGCGGTCGGGCAAGGGATGCCGTCCGGTAAATTGGGGGCCGCGCTCCGTCTTGGGACCGGACAGGGCCGTGTCGATATCGGCAAACTGCGCGTTCTGGATGTGGCCGGCGACAAACGCGTCGCTGCCGGCCGTGGGGTTGAGCAAGTCGTGGCGGCAATCGAGGATGACCCAGTCGCTGTCATTCAGGTGGCTGGCCAGTTCGCTGGCCTGGATCAAGGTGGTGTACATCAGGAACGCTCCTTTACACTTCGCTGGCGATGGGATCCGTGCGCGCGATCGCCGCGCCACGGGCCGTGTTGCGGGTATTGTAATAGGTGGCGGCGATGCCGGAGGAGAGAATGATGCCGATGCCGGCCCAGCCGTGCCAGTCGAACAGGTCGCCAAAGATCACCACGCCCCAGAAGCTGGAAAAGATGATGCCCGTGTATTGCAAGTTGGCAACCACGAGGGTCTTGCCCAGGCGATAGGCGCGCGTCATGGCCATCTGCGCCATGGTGGCGCACAGGCCGATGGCGGCCAGCAAGCCGATGCCATAGGCGCTCGTGTGCGCATGCCAGACGACGGGGCCGCCGCCGGCGCTGGCCACGTGGCCGATCACGCCGGCCAGGAAATTGACGACCGAGAAATAAAACACGACGCGGTATTCGGGTTCGCCCAGCAAGCCCAATTTGCGCACCTGCAAGTAGGCGAGGGCCGACAGCATGCCGGAAATCAAGGCCGTGACGGCGCCGCCCACCTGGTCGGTCTCGAACACGGGTTGCAGCAGCAGAGTCACGCCGACAAAGCTCATGGCAATGGCCGCTACCAGCGGCCACTCGACTTGCTTCGTCGCTTTCCACCAGCCACCGGCCAGCAGGATGACGGCAATCCAGATGGGCGCCATGTAATTGAGAGTCATGGCCGTGGCCAGTGGCAGGATGGCGATGGCATAAAACCACAGCCACAGGGCGATCACGCCCACCACGCCGCGCCACAGATGCTGGCCCGGCATCGTCGTTTTAAAGCTGCCGCCCTGGTACAGAATGGTGCAGCTCATGACGGTCATGCCGATGATGCCGCGGTACATGACGATTTCGGAGGTCGAATACATCTCCGACGCCAGTTTGACGCACACGCCCATGATGGCAAACATGAAACTGGCGAATAACATCCATAGCGATTGCATGAGTAATCCTGGTGATGAAAATGAAAAAGGCCGCGCAATGCGGCCCCTCTACTATTACAGTGCGATATTGTTGCGGTACCACTCGTGGAAGTGCTGCATGCCATCTTCCATGGGGGACTGGTAAGGGCCCACTTCGTTCTCGCCGCGCGCCATCAGGGCCTTGCGGCCCGCATCCATGCGCAGCGCGATTTCATCGTCCTCGACGCAGGTTTCCATGTAGGCAGCCCGTTCCGCGTCGACGAAGTCGCGCTCGAACAGCACGATTTCCTCTGGGTAATAGAACTCGACCACGTTGCGCGTCTTTTGCGGGCCGTCCGGCCACAGGGTCGAGACGATCAGCACGTGCGGATACCATTCGACCATGATGTTCGGATACAAGGTCAGCCATATGGCGCCATATGGCGGCACTTCGCCACCGCGGAATTGCAGCACCTGCTCCTGCCATTTCTTGTAGGCGGGCGAGCCGGCCTGCTGCAGGCCGCGGTGCACGCCCACCGTTTGCACGCTGTAATCCTTGCCGAATTCCCAGCGCAGGTCGTCGCAGCTGACAAAGCTGCCCAGGCCCGGGTGGAACGGTTCCACGTGATAATCCTCGAGGTAGACTTCGATGAAGGTCTTCCAGTTGTAGTCGCACTCGTGGATTTCCACGTGGTCGAACATATAGCCGGAAAAATCGAGGTCTTTCGAGACGGACAAATCTTTCAATTTTTCCATCACGTTGTAGCCATTTTGCTCGAACAGCAAGCCATTCCAGCTTTGCAGCGGCGTTTTCGACAGGTTCAGGCACGGCGTCTCGGGGAAGTGCGGCGCGCCGATCAATTCACCCTTGAGGTCGTAGGTCCAGCGGTGCAGCGGGCAGACGATGTTATTGGCATTGCCGCGGCCATTGAACATCAGCGCCTGCCGGTGGCGGCACACGTTGGACAGCACTTCGATACCATTGGCGTTGCGCACGAGCATACGCCCTTCGTTCTCAGACGCCAGGGTCGCAAAATCGCCGGTTTCCGGCACCATCAGCGCATGCCCGACATAACGCGGGCCGGCTTGGAACAATTGCTGCATTTCACGCTGCAACAGCGTTTCGTCAAAATAGACGTGGACCGGAAGTTGCGCGTTTGAACGCGCCAGCTTGGCGTGAGTAGCCAGATCGGACATCCCAACCCCCATAAATGTACAACGGTCAGCAGTGCCCCAGGCCATTCCCTGGGCAACCGCTACAGAGAGAAAGAATCCGCAAAGACCTGAATTCAAATTTGTTGAAACGGTATTTCGGACAGAACCGGCGATTATAGCGCGTATCGGCCTCGGCATTGCCAAACCCCTCCGGCAAATAGGTTACTTTAGTGATGAACATTGTCATTTACCGTGCAATTTCCGGCCGATGGGGGCGATTGCGCTAGAATTGACTGTCAAGCTGGTAACGTCTTCCCCTTTGAGCACGCCGATTGCGCTTTAGTTTTCACTTAATAGTGTGGTTTGTTCTAAAATAACGCTTCTATGCTGGCCGGGAGTCCCCGGCGTCTCCCTACATACCCCTCGTGCCACGAAGAGATCTGAGTCTATGTCGAAGAAATTAACTGCCGCTGCCGCAGCGCCGGCCTCGTTTGAAGAGGCAATGGCGGAACTGGCGCAGCTGGTAACGCAAATGGAAGCGGGCCAGTTGCCGCTGGAAGCATCGGTCGCGGCGTATCAGCGCGGCTCGGAACTGGTCAAGTATTGCGCCACCCAGCTCGATAGCGTCGAGGCGCAGGTGAAAGTATTGGAAGGCGACATGTTGAAACCGTTCGTCGATGCCGGCGAGGCCGCGCAATGATGGCCAGCGTACAGCAAGACGGCGTGACCTTCGGCGACTGGATGCAAGCGACCCAGTCGGGCGTGGAAGGCCGGCTCGACCAATTCCTGCCTGCGGCGGGCGCCGTACCGCACAAGTTGCACGCGGCCATGCGCTATGCGCTGCTGGGCGGCGGCAAGCGCGTGCGTCCGTTGCTGGTGATGGCGGCCGGTGAATTGTTTGATGCCGATCAAGATACCCTCGCGCGCGCCGCTTGCGCCTTGGAAATGATTCACGTGTATTCGCTCGTGCACGACGACATGCCATGCATGGATGACGATGCCTTGCGCCGTGGCAAGCCCACCGTGCACATCGCCTACGATGAAGCGACGGCCCTACTGGTCGGTGACGCGCTGCAATCGCAGGCGTTCATGCTGCTGGCCGACGGCGCGGCGATTCCGCCGGGGCGGCAAATGGCGATGATCAAGCTGCTGGCGCACGCGTCTGGCTCAGCCGGCATGTGCGGCGGCCAGGCGATCGATCTCGACAGCGTTGGCCTGGCCTTGACCTTGCCGCAGCTGGAACAGATGCATCAACTCAAAACGGGCGCCTTGCTGCGCGCGGCCGTGATTCTGGGCGCGCTGGCGGGCAAGGACCTGGCGCCGGACGAGATGACGGCGCTGAACGCGTATGCGCGCGCCGTCGGCCTGGCGTTCCAGGTGGTGGACGACGTGCTCGACGCCACGGCCGATTCGGCCACCCTGGGCAAGACGGCGGGCAAGGATGCGGCCGCCAACAAGCCCACTTACGTATCGATACTGGGGCTGGAACCATCGAGAGCCTTGGCAGAACAATTGCGGTGCGACGCCCATGCGGCGCTGGCGCCATTCGGGGACAAGGCACGCCGTCTGCGCGAGCTGGCAGACCTGGTCGTGCAGCGGAAGGCATAAATGAAACTGTTAGAAACCATCAATGAACCAGCGCAAGTGCGCAAGCTGGCCCGCTCGCAACTGGTGCCGCTGGCGCAGGAATTGCGCAGCTTCCTGCTCGACTCCGTTTCCAAGACGGGCGGCCATTTGTCGTCCAACTTGGGCACGGTCGAGCTGACCGTCGCGCTGCACTACGTGTTCAACACGCCGCACGACCGCATCGTGTGGGACGTGGGCCACCAGACCTATTCGCACAAGATTTTGACGGGCCGGCGCGAGCGCATGCATACCCTGCGCCAGAAGGATGGCATTTCCGGCTTTCCGAAGCGCGACGAGAGCGAGTACGACACCTTCGGCACGGCGCACTCGTCGACGTCCATTTCTGCCGCGCTGGGCATGGCGCAGGCCGCCAAGATCAAGGGCGACCCGCTGCACGCGATCGCCGTGATCGGCGACGGTTCGATGACGGCCGGCATGGCTTTCGAGGCGATGAACAATGCTGGCGTGCAAGAAGATATCAACCTGCTGGTGATCCTGAACGACAACGACATGTCGATTTCGCCACCCGTGGGCGCGCTGAACCGCCACCTGGCGCGCCTGATGTCAGGCCAGTTCTATGCGGCAGCAAAAAATGTCGGCAAGTCCGTCTTGCCCGGCCCCGTGCTGGAATTGGCGAAGCGTTTCGAAGAGCACGCCAAGGGCATGGTCGTGCCCGCCACCATGTTCGAGGAATTCGGTTTTAATTACATCGGCCCCATCGACGGCCACGACCTCGATTCGCTGATCCCGACCTTGCAAAATATCAAGCAATTGAAGGGTCCGCAATTCCTGCACGTGGTCACCAAGAAGGGGCAAGGCTACAAGCTGGCCGAGGCCGAACCGATCCTGTACCACGGCACGCCGAAGTTCAATCCACTGGAAGGCATCAAGCCGGCCACGGCGCCGGGCAAGATGACGTACACGGAAGTGTTTGGTAACTGGCTGTGCGACATGGCCGCGCACGACAAGCGCCTGGTGGGCATCACGCCGGCCATGCGCGAAGGCTCGGGCATGGTCAAGTTCGAACAGCAATTCCCGAACCGCTACTTTGACGTCGGTATTGCCGAGCAGCATTCCGTGACCTTTGCCGCGGGCCTGGCTTGCGAGGGATTGAAACCCGTCGTGGCCATTTATTCCACCTTCCTGCAGCGCGCCTACGATCAGCTGATCCACGACGTGGCGTTGCAAAACCTGGACGTGACGTTCGCGCTGGACCGCGCCGGCCTGGTGGGTGCCGACGGCGCCACGCACGCGGGCAACTATGACATGGCGTTCCTGCGTTGCATCCCGAACATGGTCGTCATGGCCGCGTCCGACGAAAACGAATGCCGTCAAATGCTGACGACGGGTTACCACTATCCGGGCCCGGCAGCCATCCGCTATCCGCGCGGCGCCGGTGCTGGCGTGGCCATCGTGTCGGAACTGACCAGCATCGAGATCGGCAAGGGCGAGCTCAAGCGCCACGGCAAGCGCATCGCCATTCTGGCCTTTGGCTCCATGGTGGCACCGAGCGTGGCGGCGGGCGAGAAGCTCGACGCGACGGTGGCCAACATGCGCTTCGTCAAGCCGCTCGACGTGGCGCTGGTGAAACAGCTGGCGGCCGAGCACGATTACCTGGTGACGGTGGAAGAGGGCTGCAGCATGGGCGGCGCCGGTTCGGCCGTGGCCGAGGCCCTGGCAGCGGAAGGGATCGTCAAGCCGATTTTGATGCTGGGCTTGCCGGACGTCTTCATCGACCATGGCGACCCCGTGCAACTGCTGAAAAGCGTGGGCCTGGACGCCACCGGCATCGCCGCCTCGATCGAGCAGCGCTTCCCGTCCGCTGGACCACGCCTGGCGATGGTCAGCTAAGACGCTCAAGCAAGATACCAGCGGCACTGCGGTGTCGTTTCGTCTGGCGAGATTTCACGCTGCACTGCAACATTTATCCTCCGGGAATGCTACGATGACGCTTTGATACCTTCTCAAAGTCCACCTTGCATTTCAGGAAACTTCACCGCCGTTCGCGTGCACTGGCCGGCCGCTGGCTGACGGGCATGCACGCCTACACAGATAAGCTGTCGCAGCGCCGCCCCCTGTGGATGGTCACCCTGGCCATCGACGAAACGAATCTGTCCGAGGGCTTGCGGGCCGCCTGTGCTTCCAGCGCCATGCTGCTGCTGGGCCTGCTGTTCGATCAGCCCGATTTTTCATGGGCCGCCATCGGCGCCTTCTGGACCTGCCTGGCCGACGCGGCCGGTACGCGGCGCATGCGTTTTGTCTCGATGCTGGGCTTTGGCCTGCTGTCGAGCGTGGCCGGCGGCCTGACGGCGCTGGCGGCTGGCCATGGCGTGGCGACGGCCGCCATCGCCGTGCTGCTGTTTTCCTGGGCCGGCGCGCTGGCGCGCATCTGGGGCGCGGCCACGGCGCAAGTGGCCATCCTGGCGGCCACGGCCTGCGTGGTGATGGTCACGCACCCATTGGAATCGATGACGCAGACGGCACCATTCCTGGGCCTGTACATGTTCGGCTGTCTGTTTGCCACCGTGCTCAGTTTTACCGTCTGGCGCATCCACCCGTTTAGCCCTGCCAGACGTGCCATCCGCGCCGCGTATTCGCGCCTGGCCGGCATCGCGCGCGACAATGCGCGCTTCCTCGAACATGACGCCGCGCAAGCGGGTGTTGCCGCGCATGGCGCCAGCTACCGTTCGCAGGCGCGCGCCGCGCTGGAAGCGGCGCGCGTGGCGCTGGCCGCCGTGCCGCCCGCGCGCGCGGGCCGCAGCGCCTTGTACGACAACCTGCTGCTGGCGCTCAGCGACGCCGAGCGCATCTTCGCCTATCTGATCGCCGTCACGCATACCTGCGAGCGCGAGCAGCAGCGCCTGCGCCGGGACCCGCGCGCGCGGCGCAGCCTGGAAGTGATGGCCGTGCTGCTGCGCCGCCTGGGGCAAGCCGTGCAGCGCCAGCCGGAAACGCCACCCCTGCAATTGCAGCGCCGCCTGGCGGGCTGCGGACGGCGCCTGGAAGCGGCGCTGGGCGCCTTGCTGCCGCTGCGCCTGAACGTGGACTTCATGGAACTGGGCTTGCCGCGCGCGGCGCAGCTACCGTGGCGCGAGGCGGCTTTCCTGGCGCTGGGGCAGGCGTGGCAGACGGCGAAAGTCAACGCCACGCCGCAGTCGCTGAGCTGGCGCCATGCGGCGCGCGTGTCGCTGGCGACGACGGCCGGCTTCCTGCTGGTCGAGGCGCTACACATTCCGTTCGGCTACTGGGCCACCATGGCGACCTTGCTGATACTGCAGCCGTCCGTGTCGACCACCTGGCCGCGCGGCATCGAGCGGGTCGCTGGCAGCGTGCTGGGCGCCGTGCTGGCCGTGCTGATCGGCCTGGCCGTGCACACCCCGCTGGCGATTTCGCTGGTGGTGTTTCCCCTGATCGTCGCCACCATGGCTTTGCGCCGCGTCAGCTACAGCCTGCACGTGCTGTTCATGACGCCCGCCTTCGTGCTGGTGGCCGACTATGCGGCCCCGGCCAGCGAGATGGTGTATGCGGCCAGCCGCCTGGGCAACAACGTGCTCGGCTGCGTGCTGGCCTTGCTGGCCACGTTTTTCCTGTGGCCGGACCGCGAAGCGGACGACCTGGATCAGCGCCTGGCGAAAGCCGTATCGGCCAACCTGAAATACCTGCTGGCCGTGCTGGCGGCCGGCGGTAAATGGGATAGCGCCATCGCGCACCTGCGCCGCGAGGCGGGGCTGGCCAGCAATAACGCGGAACAAGTGCTGCAGCGTCTGCGCATCGAGCGCCGCCTCGACCGCAGCGCCGGCGTGGGCCTGGCGGCGCTGCGCACCTTGCCGCTGCTGCGCCGCGTGGCGGGCAGCACCGCACGCATCAGCCTGAGTCCCCAGGCCGAGCCGGCGCCGCCCGAGCTGCAGCAGTGGATTGCCGAGGTCAGTGCCGAAATGGATGCCTTGCTGCGCGGTGTCCCTCCGGCATCCGCGCCCGGGCCCTGTGCGGCCGAGGGTTTGACTGCCTTGCAGGCCGACGCCGTGACGCAGGTGCAGTTGTTGCGCGGCTTGCTGCGCGAGCATGTGCATGTGCAGGCGGAGGGAAGTCCGGGAAACTTGACGCAGGTCACAAAATAGAACCGGCCGCGCGCGTTCATGCGGTGACTGCAATTGCTCATTGTTATCATTTGCCGATACCAATATGGATGTGGGGCAGGGTAGAGTCATGACAGATGGGTGGATGAAAAAAAATGCGGCGCTGGCCGTGCTGGCCACGGCAGCCGGACTGCTGTTCAGCCAGGGCGGCGCGGCGCGTGAAGCGTCGTCGTCGGACTGCGCCACGCACGATGGCTGGGACCTGGCCTGTCTGCGCCAGACGTATGCGCGGCCCATCGCCGGCTGGCCCCGGCCGCAATTGCCCGCTGGCGTGACAGCGGCGGAAATGGCGCCCGTCTCGGCCATGCCCGTGCCGTCCGCTGCGCCGGCCGTCGTGGCGCTGGGGCAGCGCCTGTTCAGCGCCCCCCGTTTGTCGCGCTCGAATGCGGTGGCTTGCCTCAGCTGCCACAGTCCCGCGCACAGCTTTGCCGACAGCAAGCGCGTTTCCGTCGGACACGAAGGGCGGCTGGGCCAGCGCAATACGCCTGGCTTGCTGGGCGTGGGCCAAAGCCCGCTGCTGTTCTGGGATGGCCGTGCCAGCGCTCTCGAAGAGCAGGCGCTGGGGCCCTTGCAGCATCCCGATGAAATGGCGGCCGTGGCGGCGCAATTACCGGCCAAGCTGGCCACGCTCGATGATTACACGGCGCAGTTCGATACGGCTTTTGGCCAGGGCGCTGGCGTGACCCTGCCGCGCATCCTGACGGCGCTGGCCGACTACCAGCGCACCCTGCTGCCGCCCGTCACGCGTTTCGATACTTTCCTGGAAGGCGAACGCACGGCCCTGAACGACCGCGAGCTGCTGGGCTTGCATCTGTTCCGCACCAAGGCGCGCTGCATGACCTGCCACAGCGGTGCCTTGCTGACGGACCAGCAATTCCATAACCTGGGGCTGACGTATTACGGCCGCAAGAAATATGAAGACCTTGGGCGCTACCTGGTGACGGGCAGGGACGAGGACGTGGGCAAGTTCCGCACGCCGGGCCTGCGCGGCGTGGCGCAATCGGGGCCGTGGATGCACAACGGCCTGTTTCCGCAGATGGTGGGCTTGCTGAACATGTATAACGCGGGCATGTCGCGTCCCGTGCCGCACAACGCGCAGCAGGCGGCCGATCCGAAGTTTCCCGTCACCTCGCCCCTGCTGCAGCCATTGCAGCTGACGTCCGGGGAAATTATCGCGTTGAAGAGTTTTCTTGAAGCGTTGTAGCCGCTCGGCCGGTTGCGCCCGCAACCGGCCTTTCCTGCTTGCGGCGCCGATATTGTATAGACGTTTGGCGTCCCGCAATCTCTCCAAATGCCACATTTCACGGGCTTTGCCGATATATTTTCCAAAGTGGAAATTTATCGAAAGGAAACGTTGACTCTAAAATAAGTGCGGTCTATATTCGTTTTTGCAGGATGTAAATTCTATAAAGTAATAAGCATCGCACTGCAGATGGTATTCCTTTTTCCACGTCAATCGAAAGGTAGAAAATGTTTAAAAAGATCGCACTTTTCCTGTTCGCCGTTGGTGTCAGTGCATCCTATTCGGTAGGGGCGGCCGGCAATGGCTTGAGTGACTGCCAGCGCGAGTGCTATGGCGCCTTTACCGATTGCATGGATTCTGGTCATTCCAATAACACATGCAAGGCATTGTTAAATGCATGCAAGGCCGAATGCGCCTTGAATTAAGAAAACCGGGTTTGCCGGGGAGAACAATCGCCCCGGTTTACAACGCCTAACAAAAACGTAGCGAGCGGAAGGAAGTTGTGGTTGAGAAGCGCAACTGTACGAAGGTACAGTGAGCATCGCAGACCGCAAATTACGACGCGCAGTAGGTTTTGATAGGCGTTCTTAAAGGTAACGATGTCAAGGCGGCGTCATGATACAAAAGAAAATGAAAACCATCGTCATGTATAGCTTGATCCTGGCCGCCGGCCTGGGCAGCGGTTATGGCTTGTCCCTGTTGCCCGGCTTGCTCAAGTCAAATTACACCGAGGGCAATTACGCCGCGTATTTCCCGAATGCCCAGGCGAAGGTGGTGTTGTACGGCACGGACTGGTGCGGCTATTGCGCCAAGACGCGTGCGTACTTCAAGGAAAACAAGATCGAATTTGTCGATCTCGATATCGAGAAATCCCCGGCAGCAAAAAAAGCCCATGAGGAACTCGGCGGCGGCGGCGTGCCGGTGGTGTTGATCGGCAACCGCAAAATCCAGGGTTTCAATACGGGCGCGCTGGAAGCGGCGCTGAAGAGAATCTGATTACCGGATGGCGCGTAAGAGACGGCGCGCCATGGATGTCAGTGATCGTCTGTCAATTCAACAGGAGTGCTTATGTTCAAAAAACTGGGTTTCTTTTTGTTTGCCATGGGCGTCAGCGCCTCGTATGCGATTGCCGGCGGCGAGCCGGAATGCTATGCGCAATGCGATGAAGGGCTGGACCAGTGCATGACGGATCATCCTAGGTCGCCAGGCGCCTGCACCAAGATTCATCAGCTGTGCTACAACCGCTGCGCTCAAGACTAGCATTCAATACAGTTTGCCGGCTGGTCTGTACGCTGGCCAGGCCGGCGTTGCCGACGTTAGCCCCGCGTGCGATCATGCCGCCACAGCACGTCGCTACCGCCGGCAAAGCGGTTCAGCACGCGTGACAGCACGAACAGCAGGTCCGACAGGCGGTTCACGTACTGGCGCGGATGCTCGTGGATGGTTTCCGCATTCGCCAGCGCGACGATGCTGCGCTCGGCGCGGCGGCACACGGTGCGGCATACGTGCGCCAGCGAGGCGGCGCGCGAACCGGCCGGCAGGATGAATTCACTCAAGGCGGGCAAGTCCGCATTGTATTTCGCCAGTAAATCATCGAGGCGCAGCACATGCTCTTCCTTGATCAGCTGGTAGCCGGGGATGCAGATTTCCCCGCCCAGGTCGAACAGGTCGTGCTGGATGGCCACCAGCTCTTCGCGCAAGGCGTCGGGCATGGCTTCGCACAGCAGCAAGCCGATATTGGAATTGAGTTCGTCCACGTCGCCCATGGCGTGGATGCGGGCGCTGTCCTTGCTGGTGCGGCTGCCGTCGCCCAGGCCGGTGCTGCCATTGTCGCCCGTGCGCGTGGCGATTTTCGAGAGTCGATTGCCCATGATGCTGATCCTGTCAATGAAGAATGGGGGCAGCATACGACACTGCGCGCCGCCTGGCCGCGGATTTGGCTTCGAAATGGACAAAAAAAGCGCTGCGCGCCACTTTTGTGCTTACAATCGTTGCACGCCCATGCCCTTTCCCCCCATCTTATGCTCAATGCTGCCCCTGAACCTGGATTGACCGCCGCGCGCCAGCAAGCCGTCGTCGCGGCCTTGCTGGCCGTGCTGCCGGCCCGCTGCGTGCTGTCCGACGCCGAAGATACGCGCCCGTATGAATGCGATGGCCTGGCCGCCTACCGCCAGCTGCCGATGGTGGTCACCCTGCCCGATACGGAGGAACAGGTCATCGCCATCCTCGGCGTCTGCCGGGAACTGAAGGTGCCGATCGTGCCGCGCGGCGCCGGCACGGGCTTGTCGGGTGGCGCCTTGCCGATCGCCGACGGCGTGGTGCTGTCGACGGCGCGCCTGAACCGCATCGTGCGTCTGGACGCCTACGCGCGCACGGCCGTGGTGCAGCCGGGCGTGCGCAACCTGGCCATTTCCGAAGCGGCCGCGCCCCACGCGCTGTACTACGCGCCCGATCCCTCCTCGCAGATCGCCTGCAGCATCGGCGGCAACGTGGCGGAAAACTCGGGCGGCGTGCATTGCCTGAAATACGGCTTGACCGTGCACAATGTGCTGCGCGTGCGTATCGTCACCATCGATGGCGACGTGCTGGAACTGGGCGGCGAATGCCTCGACTCTCCGGGCCTCGACCTGCTGGCCATTTTCATCGGCTCCGAAGGCATGCTGGGCATCGTCACGGAAGTGACCGTGAAACTGATCCCGAAACCGGCCACGGCCAGGGTCATCATGGCGTCCTTTGACGACGTCGTCACGGGCGGCAACGCCGTGGCCAACGTGATTGCCGCCGGCATCATCCCGGCCGGGCTGGAAATGATGGACCAGACCTCCTCGCGCATGGTCGAACCGTTCGTCAAGGCCGGCTACGACATCGATGCAGCGGCCATTTTGCTGTGCGAAGCGGACGGCACGCACGAGGAAGTGGAAGAGGAAATCGCCCGCATGACGGCCGTGCTGGAAGGGGCGGGCGCCAGCGCCATCGCCGTCTCGCAGTCGGAAGCGGAGCGCATGAAGTTCTGGTCCGGCCGCAAGAACGCGTTTCCCGCCGCCGGGCGCATCTCGCCCGATTACTACTGCATGGACGGCACCATCCCGAGAAAAAAACTGGCGGAAGTCCTGACGGGCATCGCCGGCATGGAAACGACGCATGGCTTGCGCTGCGCGAATGTGTTCCACGCGGGCGACGGCAATCTGCATCCGCTGATCCTGTTCGATGCGAACAAGCCCGGTGAATTCGAGCGCGCCGAAGCGTTTGGCGCCGACATCCTGGCCCTGTGCGTGGCCGTCGGCGGCACCATCACGGGCGAGCATGGCGTGGGCATGGAAAAGATCAATTCCATGTGCGTGCAGTTTACGCGCGCTGAACTCGATGCCTTCTTTGCCGTCAAGCACGCCTTCGACCCGCATACCCTGCTGAACCCGGACAAGGCGATCCCCACCCTGAACCGCTGCGCCGAATTCGGCAAGATGCATGTGACGGCAGGGCGCCTGCCATTCGCCAACCTGCCCCGTTTTTAATTTGCCGGAGACTCCTTTGCAAGCGATAGTGGAACAATTCAGGCAGGCCATCCTGGCGGCCAGCGCGGCGGGCAAGCCGTTACGCCTGCGCGGCGGCGGCACGAAAGACTGGTATGGCCAGCAATTCGACGGCGAGGTGCTCGACACGCGCACGTATGCGGGCATCATCGACTATGAACCGACGGAGCTGGTGATTACGGCCCGCTGCGGCACGCCGCTGGCGGAAATCGAAGCGGCGCTGGCCGCGCGCAACCAGATGCTGGCCTTCGAGCCGCCGCACTTCGGTCCTGGCGCCACGCTGGGCGGCGTCGTCGCCAGCGCGCTGTCCGGCCCGCGCCGCGCCAGCGCGGGCGCGCTGCGTGATTTCGTGCTGGGCGCCGTGCTGATGGACGGCCACGGCGAACGCCTGGCCTTCGGCGGGCAAGTCATGAAAAACGTGGCCGGCTACGATGTCTCGCGCCTGTTGGCCGGCTCGCTGGGTACCCTAGGCCTGATCCTGGAAGTGTCGCTGAAGGTGCTGCCCCTGCCGCTGCGCGAAGCGACTTTCCGCGTGGCGTGCGCGGAAATCGCCGCCTTGCGCTTGCTCAATGAATGGGCGGGCAAGCCGCTGCCGATATCGGCCAGCTGCTGGCATGACGGCGTGCTGACGGTGCGCCTGTCCGGCGCCGAGGCGGCCGTATCGGCGGCGCTGCGCACGCTGGGTGGCGAGCTGCTGGCAGCCGATGAGGCGGCCGCCTTCTGGCTGGCCGTGCGCGAGCAGACGCACGCTTTCTTTGCGGGCGCGGGCAGCTTGTGGCGCCTGTCGCTGCCGCCGCACGCCAGCGCCGTGATTGTAAAAGGGCGCCAGCTGATCGAGTGGGGCGGCGCGCAGCGCTGGCTGAAGCTCGATGGCGACGCCGATGTGCAAGGCGCCCAGGAAATCCGCCAGGCGGTGGCTGCCGCTGGCGGTCACGCCACCCTGTTCCGTGGCGGCGACAAGGCGGTGGGCGTGTTCCACCCGCTGGCGCCCGCCATTGCCACCATCCACCAGCGCCTGCGGCAGGCTTTCGACCCTGCCGGCATCTTCAACCCGTACAGAATGTATTGAGCGCGCATGCAAACCAATCTCGCCGATTTCATCAAGAATACGCCGGCAGGCGACGAAGCCGAAGCCATCCTGCGCGCCTGCGTGCATTGCGGCTTTTGCACGGCCACCTGTCCCACCTACCAGCTGCTGGGCGACGAGCTCGATGGCCCGCGCGGGCGCATCTACCTGATCAAGCAAGTGCTCGAAGGCGCGCCCGTCACGGCCAAGACGCAGACGCATCTGGACCGCTGTCTGACCTGCCGCAACTGCGAGTCGACCTGTCCCTCGGGGGTGCAGTATGGGCGGCTGGTCGACATCGGCCGCAACGTCGTCGAGCAGCGCGTGCAGCGCCCCTTGCGCGAACGCGCCTTGCGCTTCGCCCTGAAGGAAGCCCTGCCGCGCCGCTGGCTGTTTACGCCCGTGTACAAGGCGGGGCAGGCGCTGCGGCCCTTGCTGTCAAAAAGTTTGCAGGACAAGCTGCGTCCCGGCGCCGCTGCCGGCGCATGGCCCGCGCGCCAGCACGCGCGCAGCATGCTGCTGCTCGACGGCTGCGTGCAGCCGGCCATGTCGCCCAATATCAACGCGGCCACGGCGCGCGTGCTCGATGCGCTGGGCGTGCAATTGATCGTCGCGCCGAAGGCCGGCTGCTGCGGCGCGCTGCGCCATCACCTGAACGACCAGGAAGCGGCGCTGGACGACATGCGCCGCAATATCGACGCCTGGTGGCCGTATGTCGACAGCGCCGAGGCCATCGTCATGACGGCGTCCGGCTGCGGCGCCACGGTGAAGGAATACGGCCACCTGCTGGCGCACGACGCCCAGTATGCGGACAAGGCGCGGCGCATCGCCGCACTGACGCGCGATTTGTCCGAGATCATGCCGGCGTTTGAAAACGAGCTGGTGGCGCAGCTGAAAGGGCGCATCGGCAAAAAAGTCGCGTATCACCCGCCCTGCACCCTGCAGCACGGCCAGCAAATCCGCGGCAAGGTGGAGCAGGTGCTGCGCGCCGTCGGCGTTGACGTGCGCCTGTGCGCCGACAGCCATTTGTGCTGCGGTTCGGCGGGCACGTATTCGATCCTGCAGCCGGCCCTGTCGCAGCAGCTGCGCGACAACAAGGTGGCAAACCTGGAAGCGTGCGAGCCCGATGAAATTGTGTCGGCCAATATCGGCTGCCTGAGCCACCTGCAGTCGGGCACCGAGACGCCCGTGCGGCACTGGATCGAGCTGATCGACTCCGCTTTATCCCAGGTCAAATAGACACTTCGCTATATTGCGCAGTTTTCCATTGCGGCGCCGGGATGAAATTGTTCGCCCACTCCAGCACGGCGTCGGCCGGCATGGGGCGGGCGATGCCGTAGCCTTGCGCCAGGTCGCAACCCAGCTGGATCAGACGCGCGCCATGTTCGACGCTTTCCACGCCTTCGGCGATCACCGTCAAGCTGAAGGAACGGGCCAGGCCGATGACGGCGCGCACCAGGTGCAGGTCGTCGCGGTCGTTGAGCATGTTGCGCACGAAGCTCTGGTCGATCTTGACGATGTTCGCCGGCAGGCGCTTCAAATACGACATCGACGAGTAGCCGGTGCCGAAATCGTCGAGCGCGAACGTGATGCCCAGCGCCTGGCAGGCGCGGATGATGCGGCGCACGTCCTCGATGTCGTGCAGGGCTGACGATTCGAGGATTTCCAGTTCCAGCATGCTGGCGCACACGCCGGGAAATTCGCCGAGGATGGTTTCCAGGCGCGAGACGAAATCGGCTTGCTGGAAATGGCGCGCCGCGATATTCACGCTGACCACCCAGTGCTTGCCGCAAGCCACCCAGCGCTGCAACTGCCACAGGGCCTGGCGCAGCACCCATTCGCCGATGTCGATGATCAGGTCCGTCTGCTCCACCAGTGGCAGGAATTGCGCCGGTGCCAGCACGCCGCGGCGCGCATGCTGCCAGCGCAGCAGCGCTTCCATGCCCACCACCGTGCCGGCACGCATGTTCACCTTGGGCTGGTAGTACAGCCGCAGTTCGCCGTTGATCAGGGCCTGGCGCACTTCCGTGCGCTGGTTGTGGTGGGTGCGTACTTCTTCATCGAGGTTGGTATCGAAGAAGTGATACTGGTTGCGCCCCGTCAATTTCGCTTGGTAGACGGCGTGGTCGGCGTGGCGCAGCAGGCTTTCCGTATTCAAGTCCTTGCCCGCATAGACGGCGATGCCGACGCTGGCCGTCATGTGCAACGCCTGCTGGTCGCACTGGTAGGGGCGGCTCAGTTCCTGCATCAATTGCGTGACGTTCTGCTCGATGCTGGCGATATTGGCCTGGCCGCACAGCAGCATGACGAATTCATCGCCGCCCAGGCGCGCCGCGTAGTGGACCTGGCCCGTAAAACTGTGCAGGCGGCCCGCCACCTGCTTGAGGATTTCATCGCCCGCTTCGGCGCCGTAGCGGTCGTTGATGACCTGGAAGTGGTCGAGGTCGAACAGGCAGACGGCCAGCAGGCGCTGGCGTTCGCGCGCCAGGAACAGTTCCTGTTCGAAGCGGGCGGCCAGCGCGGCACGGTTGGGCAAGCCCGTCAGTACATCATTGTAGTTTTGCCATGACAGTTTTTGCAGCGCCTGCTGCATGTGCACGGTTTCGTTCAGCTGCTCGCCCAGCTGGCGCTGGCTGGTCTTCAGCGAGGAAAACAGTTCTTCGACATCGCCGGCCATGCTGTTGAACGAGTGCGATACGGCTTGCGCTTCGGGCGTGGCGCCAGCCGCCAGGCGCACGGCGAAGTTGCCTTCGCGGAAGCGGTCGGTTGCTTGCACCAGCCGCGCCAGCAAGCGGCGGTGCGTGGCCAGGATCGAGCCCAGCAGCAGGAAGACCAGCGCGATATTGATGGTGCTGAGGACGGCCTGTTCGCGCACCCGCTGCCATACCTGCGCCAGGGGCAGGCCGGGCGTGTAGTGCAGGTCGAGGATGCCGTCGCCGCCGTCCGGCAGCGCCACCGTCAGGCGGCTGCGGATGGCCGTGATGCCGGCCAGGCGCGCGAACCACGCCGGCACCGCGGCCGCCATGCTGTCGGCCAGCGGTTTGTCGGCCAGCACTTCGACATGCCCGCCAGCCGCATCCCAGCGCACGGAGGCGAGGCTGCGGTTCAGCGGCAGGGCGCTGCGCAGCACCTGGCGCACGCTGTCGTGCATCGTGTGATTGTCCGTGCGCACGGCCAGCGGCAGCACGCTATTGGCCAGGAACAGGTCGAGTTGCCGGGCATCGCTCTGGTAGCGTGCATTGGCCAGCGCGCTTTCCGTACCGAGCAGGGCGTGATAACGGATCGCGGAAACGCAGAATATCAGGAAGAAAATAGGAATGAATAGGCGGGGATATATGCCCATCCGCATCCATAAAGATATTATTTTCCCAAAGACTGGCATCGTTTTTTGATCGATATCTGCGAATAATTATGTCAACATTATCACCGAAATTTGCTATTGGAAACACAATATTAATATCAAGCATGAAATAAATACGGATAGCTTGATTTCAATGTTTGTTGTTTTAAATCAAAGCGTCGCGTGCTATTCCTGTATTAATTGCCGAATGTCGGCCGCCAGGCTGGCCGGTTTGCTGGCCGTCGCATAGCGGCGAAATACGCTGCCATCCTTGCGCACCAAAAACTTGGTGAAATTCCATTTGATCGACTGCGTGCCGAATATGCCGGGCGCCGCCTGTTTTAATTGCGCAAACAGGGGATGGGTATGCGGGCCATTCACATCGATCTTGGCAAACAGGGGAAAGGTGACGCCGAAGTTTTTCTCGCAAAAGGCAGCGATTTCCCCGTTCGAGCCCGGTTCCTGCTGGCGGAATTGATTGCAGGGAAAGCCCAGCACGACCAGGCCCTGGTCGTGGAATTCGCGGTACAGCGCTTCCAGGCCCTGGTATTGCGGCGTGAAACCGCAGGCGCTGGCCGTGTTGACGATCAGCAATACCTTGCCCTTGTAGCGCGCCAGGTCGACCGGCGTGCCGTCCAGCGCCTCGGCCTGGAAAGCGTGGATGCTGCGCATGTCAGAGCAGTCCCAGCGTGGTGGTGCCCGTTTGCGGGGCCGGTGCAGGCGCCGTTGCGCCCTTGAGCTTGATCGCCAGGCGCAGGTCGTTGACGGAGTCCGCATTGCGCAGCGCATCTTCATGGCTGACGGCGCCCGCTTCGTGCAGGTCGAACAGGGCCTGGTCGAACGTCTGCATGCCAAGCTCGCGCGATTTTTTCATCAGCTCCTTGATCTCGTGCACCTGGCCCTTGAAGATCAGGTCGCTCATCAGCGGCGAATTGAGCAGGATTTCCAGCGCCGCCTTGCGCCCGCCGCCTTCCTTGTTGGGGATCAGCCGCTGCGAAATCATGCCCTTCAAATTGAGCGACAGATCCATCAGCAGCTGCTGGCGCCGCTCTTCGGGGAAGAAATTGATGATGCGGTCCAGCGCCTGGTTGGCGTTGTTCGCGTGCAGGGTCGCCAGGCACAGATGGCCCGTCTCGGCGAATGCGATGGCGTGGTCCATGGTCTCGCGGTCGCGGATTTCGCCGATCTGGATCACGTCGGGCGCCTGGCGCAGGGTGTTTTTCAGGGCCGTGGCCCAGTCGTCCGTATCGACGCCCACCTCGCGCTGGGTGACGATGCAGTTACCATGCGGATGGATGAATTCCACAGGATCTTCGATGGTGATGATGTGGCCGTGGCTGTGGGCGTTGCGGTGGCCCACCATGGCTGCCAGCGTGGTCGACTTGCCGCAGCCCGTGGCGCCCACCATGATGACGAGGCCCCGCTTGCTCATCACGATGTCTTGCAGGATGGCGGGCAGGCCCAATCCATCCAGCGTGGGGATGGCGGTATTGATCAAGCGCAAGACCATGCCTGCCTGGCCCATCTGCACGAAGGCGGACACGCGGAAACGCCCCAGGCCGTCCGGGCTGATGGCGAAATTGGCTTCGCGGCTGGACGCGAATTCGGCCGCCTGGCGTTCATTCATGACGGCGCGCACGTAGCCGGCCGCCTGCTGCGTATCGAGCGCGGTGCCTACCAGCGGCGTCAGCTTGCCGTCGAGCTTGATGGCGGGCGGAAAGCCGGCCGTGATGAACAGGTCCGAGCCGCCCCGTGCGCGCATTTGCGCCAGCAGCGCGTGCATGGCGCCATAGTGTTCTTGCGTCGTTTGCATGAGTTATCCGGGGAAGTTTTCGGGAACCTTGGCGGCCGCGCGGGCTGTCTCCGCCGTAATCGTGCCGCGCCGCACCAGGTCGGACAGGCACTGGTCCAGGGTCTGCATGCCCACGTTGCTGCCCGTCTGGATGGCCGAATACATCTGCGCCACTTTCGCTTCGCGGATCAGGTTGCGCACGGCCGGCGTGGCCAGCATGATTTCATGCGCGGCCACGCGGCCGCTGCCGTCCTTGGTTTTGAGCAAGTTCTGCGAAATGACGGCTTGCAAGGATTCGGACAGCATGGCGCGCACCATTTCCTTTTCTTCGGCGGGGAAGACGTCGATGATGCGGTCGATCGATTTCGCCGCCGACGACGTGTGCAGGGTGCCGAACACGAGGTGGCCCGTCTCGGCCGCCGTCAGCGCCAGGCGGATGGTTTCCAGGTCGCGCAATTCGCCCACTAAAATCACGTCCGGGTCTTCGCGCAGCGCCGAGCGCAGCGCGTTGCTGAACGAATGCGTGTGCGACCCCACCTCGCGCTGGTTGATCAGGCATTTTTTCGGCTCATGCACGAATTCGATCGGGTCTTCGATGGTCAGAATATGGTGGTTCAGGCGTTCGTTGACGTGGTTCACCATGGCCGCCAGGGTGGTCGACTTGCCCGAACCCGTCGGGCCCGTGACCAGCACGAGTCCCCGCGGACGCATGGCCAGCTCGCCGAAGATGCGCGGGGCGTTGAGTTCTTCCAGGGTCAGCACTTTTGAGGGAATCGTGCGCAGCACGGCCGAAGCGCCCCGTTCCTGGTTGTAGGCGTTGACGCGGAAGCGCGCCAGGCCGGGAATCTCGAACGAGAAATCGCATTCCAGCGCTTCTTCATAGGCTTTGCGCTGGCTGTCGTTCATGATGTCGTAGATCATGCTGTGCACTTCCTTGTGCTCGAGCGGCGCCACGTTCAGGCGGCGCACGTCGCCATGGACGCGTATCATCGGCGGCAGGCCGGAAGACAGGTGCAGGTCGGAAGCCTTGTTGTTGACGGAGAAAGCGAGTAGTTCGGAGATGTCCATTTATAATCCCTGTGCCTGCATTGATGGGCTGGCGCACTGTGCCGCCGCCCCTATACACTAGAAAATGATTATGTCCACAATCGAACAGAACTTGCAAGCCGTGCGCGAGAGTATTGCGCAGGCCGCCGCTGACGCGCAGCGTGCGCCGGCCGACGTGGCCCTGCTGGCCGTCTCAAAAACCTTCGGCGCGGACGCCGTGCTGGCAGCCATGCGCGCGGGCCAGGCGGCGTTTGGCGAAAATTATCTGCAGGAAGCGCTCGACAAGATCGCCTTTGTGAAGGAGGCCGCACCGCAGCACGTCCCGGCATGGCACTTCATCGGCCCCATCCAGAGCAACAAGACGCGCCCCATCGCCGAGCATTTCGACTGGGTGCACACGGTGGAGCGGGAAAAGATCGCCGTGCGCCTGTCCGAGCAGCGCCCGGCCGGCTTGCCGGACCTGAATATCTGCCTGCAAGTCAATATCAGCGGCGAAGCGAGCAAGAGCGGCGTGACGCCAGCGGAATTGCCGGCGCTGGCGCGCGCCGTGGCGCAGCTGCCCCGCTTGCGCTTGCGCGGCCTGATGGCGATTCCCGAGCCGGAAACGGATGTCCACCTTCAGCGCGCTGCCTTTGCGCAATTGCGCGTGCTGTACCAACAATTGAAGGCCGACGGGCTGGCGCTCGACACCCTGTCGATGGGCATGTCGGCCGACTTGCGCGCCGCCGTGCTGGAAGGCGCCACCATCGTGCGCGTGGGCATTGCCATCTTCGGTTCCCGTAATTACTCTCACTGATTGAATGAAAGAATCACCATGACGACAGAATTGAACATCGCCTTTGTGGGCGGCGGCAATATGGCCGCCGCCCTGATCGCTGGCCTGGCCGGCAAGCTGACCCTGGGCGGCAATATCCACGTGATCGACCCCCATGCGCCCGCGCTGGAAAAATTGCAGGCGCAGTTCGGCGTCACGACGGCGACTGCCGCCGGCGAAGCGCTGCGCGGCGTGGACGTGATCGTGCTGGCCGTCAAACCGCAAAGCATGCGCGAAGTGGCGGCGCAATTGCTGCCCTTCCTTGACGGGGAACGGGCGCCATTGATCCTGTCGATCGCGGCCGGCATCCGAGCGCAAGACCTGTCGCGATGGCTCGGTGATTACCGCGCCATCGTGCGCTGCATGCCGAACACGCCGGCCCTGATCGGCATGGGCATCACGGGCATGGTGGCCAGCAGCGGCGTGAGCGAGGAACAGAAAAAGACGGCGGACGCCATCCTGCGCGCCGTCGGCCAGACCGTCTGGCTCGACGATGAGGCGAAGATCGACCCTGTGACGGCTGTGTCGGGCAGCGGCCCCGCCTACGTGTTTTACTTCATCGAAGCGATGCAGCAGGCGGCCGCCGAACTGGGTCTCACGCCCGAGCAGGGCACGCAGCTGGCCATTGCCACGTTTACGGGCGCGGCGCAGCTGGCGGCGAACTCCAGCGAAGCCGTGTCGCTGTTGCGCGAGCGCGTCACGTCGAAAGGCGGCACGACGTATGCGGCGCTGACCAGCATGGAAGAGAGCGGCGTGAAGGCGGCCATCGTCAAGGGCATCAAGGCGGCCGCGCAACGGGGGCGCGAGATGGGGGACGAGCTGGGCAAATAAATTCGGCTTACATCACCTTGACGGCGCGGCCGATGTACAAAATCGGCCCCGTCGGCCGGCCCGTGGGCGAACCCTTCTCCGGCTCCAGCGTGATTTCAAACAGTTGCTCCGGTTGCAGCGGCGGCAGTTTGTCCAATGTCAGCTTGAGGCTTTGCCCAGGTTTGACCAGACCCAGCGAGACAGGCGCGCCCCAATCCTTGCCCTTGGTCCAGAATTGCAGGGCTTTTTGCTGCGGCACATTTGTTGCTCCCAGCGGGATCAGGCTCAGGTCGCGGTTCTTGCCGCCACGTCCGCCCGCCTGCACGATCCAGCCCGGCGATTTATCCTGTGGCGCCACCAGGACGACCAGGTAGCCGGGTCCGGCTGGCGCCTGTAGTTGCATGGTGACCAGCACGGCCAGTGCGGCCGTGGCCACCAGACCGCCGCCGGCCAGCAGCCTCCAGAACGCCAGGCTGTTCCACCATGCCTGCCAGCCGCCCGCTTGCCGCACGGTTTTCGGCGTGAACAGGCTGGCGCTGATGCGCGGCCACAGGTGCGCGGACGGTGTTGCGGGCGGCGCCAGGGGCGTCAAGGGCAGCAGACGTTGTTCCCAGGCATCGACGGCATCGCGCAACGCTGGCTCGCGCAGCAAGCGCTGTTCCACTTCCGCACGCTCGGCCAGCGCCAAGGTGCCCAGCACGTATTCGCCGGCCAGCCGTTGCAATTGCTCGTCGCTATTGATCATCCCATGCACTCCCGCAAGGCGGCCAGGCCCCGCTTGACCCATGCCTTGACGGTGCCCAGCGGCGCTTGCAGGCGCTGCGCGATTTCGCTGTGGGTACAGCCATCGACGTAGGCGTACAGAATGCTATTGCGTTTGGATTCGTCCAGATGACCGAGGCAATCGTGCAGCTTGCCCATGTTCGCCTGCAGGGCGTAGGCGTCCGAGGTGGCGTCGGCGTCGTCGCCTTGGCGTTGGTGCAGCAGGGTTTCCACGGTGTCCTCGTCGGCCGATACTTCATGGGCGCGGGCGCGCGCCACGTTCAGCGCCTGGTGCCGCACCACCACATAGATCCAGCCCTTGCCGCTGCCGCGCGTGGCGTCGAAGCTGCCGGCGCGGCGCCAGATATTCAGGAAGGCGTCGTGCAGCACGTCTTCGGCCAGGGCCCGCTGGCGTACGATGCGCAGGGCCACGCCCAGCAGGTAGCGGCTTTCCTGCTGGTACAGGCCGTGCAATGCCTGCTGCTCGCCCCTGGCGCAGGCGCGCAGGGCGGCATCGTAATCGTAAGGGGCGGCTGGGGCTGGCAAGGTTGGCGCAATCGTTGAGTGAACGGTTAGCAAGTTTTCAAGGCCGAGTATAGGTCAAAAACCAGCTTGCCAGCCGTCGCTTGAAAGGATTTATGCCGATTTCCAAAAAATGTAGTCAGCCTGGTAGGGCACCCATTGTTTGGCGCCGACGGACTCCATGCCGCACGGGCTGCTTGGCGCCACGCCGCCGCTGGTGGCCACGCGCTGGATATAGCTGACGCCCTGCATGGCGCCGCTGCCCGTGGCGGGGTTGGCTTTGACCAGCTGATACGGGATGTTGCCGGCGCCGGCCGGCGCCACGGCCACTTGCGTCGCCGTCACTTTCGAGCCGTCCAGGTTGGCCCAGGTGGCAGGAGGACCCACATACGTGCCCACTTGCATGCCGCCGCGGTCATTCAGGGCCGCGTCCGGTCCCACGAAGACCCATTCATGGCCCGTCATGTCTTTCTTGGCCTTGCATTCATAGGCGATCTTGCCCACGCCCACCGTCTGCATGGCGACTTGATGGCCATCGGGCACTTTCACGGCGGCGGGTAATTGTTCCTGCGAATAGCGCGCGCTCATGGGGGCACAGGCGGCCACGAGCAGGGCGACGCACAGCACGGTGAGTGTAGGGGCGGTATTGCGTGGGGCGATGGTGGCAAGCATGGCAAACTCCTGGTAGTTGGCTCAACCGGTTGGTTGATACGATTACTACGCATGGGCCTGCCATTTGGATGCAGCCAGGTAAAAATATTTTAAGGCGGCGTGTCTTTCTTGCTGAAACGCTGGGCCAGCGCCAGCACGACGGGCATGGCGGTGGTGGCGTGCTTGAGCAGCGCGCCGCTGGCCCGCAGCAGGGGCAGGAAGCGGCGCGGGCGCACCAGCAGCAGGCCCAGCACGCCGCCTCCTATCATCAGGGGAACCTTGAAACGCGTGGCCAGGGTGTGGCGCAGATTGCCGCCCGTCAGCGGTTCCAGCAGTTGGCGCGTCTGCACGCCCAGGGCCAGGCGCTGCAGCGCGCATTCGGCCAGCAGCGCGTCGCGCCGCTGCGCCAGGCTGGCGGCCGTGTGCACATGCGGCAGTTTGGTGGGATGCGTGGTCATGGCCGCTCCGATTCCCGGCGCGCCAGCAATTGCAGCTCGTCCAGGTCTTTGTTCAGTTCGGAAAGTGTGAAGGACAGCAGTTTCGGCTTGCTGCGGAAACTGGCGCGCACGCCCAGCAGGGTGGCGAGGGCGGCAGCGATGAAGACGGCGGCCGTGATGGCGATGGCGGCGATGCGGTGCGTGTCCCAAAATAACACGATGACGAGGAAGACCAGCAGCACCAGGCCGACAAACAGGCACAGCAGCGCCAGCATGGCCAGCGCCAGATAGGACAGGAAGCGCAGCGACTCTTCTTCCATTTCCACGGCCGCCAGGGCCAGACGGGTCTGGACGATGGCGGCGAGAGTCGCTGCGACTTGGGCGACATGGTGCACGATAGCCATATGCTGCCTTTCGCGTCAGGAGACGGCCTGCGCCGTCGGTACTGCGTCGTTACTAGTTACTATCTAGCGGCGTGACGAGGAAAGCAGCAGGCCGAACAGCACGCCCACGACGGCGCCCGCGCCCACGGCTTTCCATGGATTGTCCTGCACGTATTCATCGGTGGCCTTGGCCGCCTTTTTGGTGCGTTCGAGTAAGTCTTCTTCCAGCTTGATCAAGTCTTTCTTGGCCGTTTCCAGGGTGGCGATGAACTTGTCCTTGACGGCTTTGACATTCTCGCCCGTCTGATCCTTGGCGCCATCGAGCCAGCCTTCCGCTTCATTGATGACGGTTTTCAGGTCGCCGACCAGTTTGTCGCGGGCCTTGTCGGCGTCGGCGAGGATGCTGTCGCTGCTGGATTTTCCGGTATGTATCGAGCTCATGTATTACCTCATGGAAGTGAAACTGCACAGTGAAATACCAGTGTAGGCAGCTGCGGTCAGGCTAGTCTTGCGCCGCCTCAAGGGCTGCTGCGGCGCAAGGATCATTGATTAACGGAAAGCAAAGTCCAGCACCACGCCCGCAAACACCGCTGCTCCTAGCCAGTTATTATGCCGGAACGCGGCAAAACACGGCATGCGCTCGCGTGCGCGGATCAGGGTGTAGTGGTAAACGGCGCAGCCGGCCGCAACTACGAGGCCCGCGACATACCAGTAGCGCAAGCCCAGGTGCCAGCCGCAGACCAGCCACAGCAGCAGGAAAGCGGCATAGCACAGCATGATGATGGCCACGTCGTAGCGGCCAAAGGTGATGGCCGAGGTCTTGATGCCGATCTTTAAGTCGTCGTCGCGGTCGACCATCGCGTATTCCGTATCGTAGGCCACGGCCCAGAAGACATTGCCCAGCAACAGCAACCAGGCGACGACGGGCACGGAATCCGTGATGGCGGCAAAGCCCATGGGGATGCCGAAGCCGAAGGCGATGCCCAGGTACGCTTGCGGAATCGCAAAGAAACGCTTGAAGTAGGGATAGGTGCCGGCGATGATGACGGCGGCCACCGACAATTGCTTGGTAAGGGCATTCAAGGGCAGGATCAGGCAGAAGGCCAGCACGGTCAGCACGCCGGCCACGGCCAGCGCTTCCTTGCCGCTGATGCGCCCGCTGGTGATGGGGCGGTCCACCGTGCGCTTGACGAATTTGTCGATATCCTGATCGGCGTAGTCGTTGATGGCGCAGCCAGCCGAGCGCATCAGGAAAGTGCCAAGAATGAAAATGAGCAGCAGCCGCCAGTCCGGCACGCCCTGCTGCGCCAGCCACAGCGCACACAGGGTTGGCCACAGCAGCAATACGGTACCGATAGGCTTGTCCAGCCGTATCAGGCGGAAATACAGCGCCAGCTTGTTCATGGAAGACTCGATCTTGTTGAAGAGAAAGGTCGATTATCGCAAATAGTATGTAAATGTACTATTTTGACGCCTGGCCGCTAGGCTGCGTCTTTGCACAAGGGGGTAATGCCGGGCAAGTCGCAGCTGGCGATGGCCGCGCACAAGGCATCGATGGCCGCCTTGCGCGTAAAACTCTTGCGCCACAACATCACCACCCTGCGCGATGGCACGGGGGCGGCGAAGGGCCGGTATTCGAGCATGCCCTCGGTGGCGTGCATATTGGCGACGGAGGCGCGCGGCAAGACCGTCAGGCCGATGCCGCTGGCCACCATGTGGCGGATGGTTTCCAGCGATGAACCTTCAAACGTGCGCTGCATGCCGTTGCCGGGCGAGGAAAAACGCGCCATTTCGGGGCACACTTCCAGCACCTGGTCGCGGAAACAGTGGCCATTGCCCAGCAGCAGCATGGTTTCCGATTTCAAGTCTTGCGCGGCGATTTTTTCACGCGCGGTCCACGGATGCTGGCGCGGCATGGCCACGACGAACGGTTCGTCATACAGTTCCTGCATGGCCATGCCGTGGTCGGGCAGGGGCAGGGCCATGATGGCCACGTCCAGTTCGCCCTGGCGCAGCAATTCGAGCAGGCGAACCGTGAAGTTTTCCTGCAAGATCAAAGGCATCTGCGGCACCTGGTCTATCATGGCCTTGACCAGGGGTGGCAGCAGGTAGGGGCCGATCGTGTAGATCACGCCCAGGCGCAGGGGGCCAGCCAGCGGGTCCTTGTTTTGTTTGGCGAGTTCCTTGATGGCGGCTGTCTGTTCCAGCACGCGTTCGGCTTGCGCAATGATCTGCGCGCCCAGGGGCGTGACGGAGATTTCCGCGCCGCCCCGTTCGAACAGGACCACGCCCAGTTCGTCTTCGAGTTTCTTGATGGCCACTGACAGGGTGGGCTGGGCAACGAAGCAGGCTTCGGCGGCATGGCCGAAGTGCTTCGCTCGCGCGACTGCAACGATATATTTCAGTTCAGTCAGTGTCATAGTTTGATTGAAACACAGGAAGTACTTACTTGCAATGAATGAAAGGTGGCGCGCACGTGAAACTGTGGCGCCGATGGCGTATTGTAGCGGATCGCCCCCTATAATACGGGAGCGGGCAGCGAAGGGAGATGGCTGCAGGCGCTGGCATGCAAGGCGATAGCCACGCCTGAGCGTGACCCTATTTAACCCAACAAGAGATATCCATGCCTGATTTTGAAAACAAACTGTGCGAGCGTGACGAACTGCGCGCCCGCGCCGCGGCCCTGCCGAAACCGGTGGTGGTGACGAATGGCGTGTTCGACATTCTGCACCGCGGCCACGTGACCTATCTGGCGCAGGCGCGCGCGCTGGGCGCTTCGCTGGTGGTGGCCGTGAATACCGATGCCTCGGTGAAACGCCTGGGCAAGGGCGACGACCGTCCCCTGAACAGCTGCGAAGACCGCATGGCCGTGCTGGCAGCGCTGGAAGCGGTGAGCCTGGTGGTGCCGTTCTCGGAAGACAGCGCCCTGGAAGTGGTGCAGGAAATCGAACCGGAAATCTATGCCAAGGGCGGCGACTACGACATGGCGGTCATCCCCGAAGGCAAGGCCGTGCTGGCGTATGGCGGCCAGGCCGTGGCCATCGATTTCGCGCACGACCGCTCGACCACCAAGCTGCTGACGAAAGTGCGCACGCAGCAGGGCTGAGGAACGCCGTCAATGTTTCCATACAGATAAAAAGACGTTACTATGAGAACTGCCAGGGTTGCGACCTCGTTGCGTCAGCCCCAGCACCCGTTACACCGTCTGAACTGCATTGCTAGTCATAGAAAATACATGGATCTTAAAACTTCTGGGGATTGGGCAGTGCCCTCCGGCGTCTGGTACGTCGATGACGATGGCGCGTGGAGCATGCAGCGCAGCGCGGACGGCCAGAACGTCTCGCCCTTGCTGAGCCCAGCCGATATCGGCCTGCTGATGCATGCGCGGCGCCTGCCCGCCGCCGCCGGCGCGCCCGTGCGGCTGTTTCCGCCTGAATTCTCGTTCGACCCCGCCACCGGCGCGGCCTTGCAGGTGCCGCCTGGTACGGCGCTTACACCGCCCTGGGTTCCGCCTTTCGGCGCGCAGCCCGTCAGCGACGTGCCACCGGCCGGCGCGGCCGGCTTGCGCCAGGCCAGCGTGCCCCTGAAGCTGGCGGACCAGCGCGTGCGCGAAGAGCATGCGCAGGCCGACGCCTCGTTGCCCATGCCGCCGCCCGGTGAATATGAATTCTTTTCCGCCCAGTTCGGCACCAGCGCGCCCGCGCTGCTGGCGCTGGACCCGCGCAAGGCCGTCTTGCACGCCTGGCTGCCCGCCTCGAAACGCTGGCTGGCGCTGGACCCCGACCATGGCAGCTTGCTGGCCGAATCGGACCTGGCCCACGGCGCCTGGCGCGCCGAGCTGGTGCCGGAGTTCAACAGCGTGCTGGTCTTGCCGACCAGCCATGGCCTCGCTTGCATCCGTCCCGACGTGCCTTCGCTCACTTACGTGGTCGAGCATGTGGGTGGCGCGCCGTGTGTGGCCGCGCCTGTCTGGTTCCAGAATCGTTTGTGGGCGCCCTTGCGCGACGACGATGGCCGCATCCGCTTCGTCAATCTTGACGCGCAACAAAAGTCGGGCAGCGACGTGCTGCTTGACGGCGTCGTGGATCTGGGCGCCGTCGGCGCGCCCGTCGCTTACAACCGCATGGCCGTGTGGCCGTGCGCCAACGGCCAGCTGCGCTTGCAGTTGCAGCCGGATGGCAACGTGGCCGCGTCGTTGACGCCCTGGCCCGAAGGGCTGGTGCCGCACTTCGAATTTGGCAGCCCTTACCTGTCGCGCGACGGTGGCCTGTGGCAACTGTGCTTTGAAAGCCGCCGCGGCACTTATGTCTACGTCAAGCTGGGTGGACAGGTCGAGAAGGCCGACGCGCTGGCGCCGCGCCTGTGTTCGGGCAGCTTCAATTACCGCTTCGCCACCAAGCTGAAAACGGCGCCGTGGGAAGAGCCGGAACACGGCGACGATGGCGGCAAGAACCAGGCTGTCATGCCGCTGCTGGAATCGAGTGCTGGCAACAGCGTCTTTGGCGTGAAGTTTGCCACCAGCGCCGGCCTGTCCAGCGTGCTGCGCTCGAACGAGCGCCTGGCGGCCCAGCTGGTGCAGGATGATGAATTGCGCGAAACCGTGTTTCATACGTTTGCCGTCAGCGAGCCGTGGCGCGTGCGCCTGTTTGTGCATGAAGGCACGCTGTGGGCGTACCACCCGCTGCTGTCGCGCATCGATGGCTGGGCCTTGCAGGCATGAAGGCGCGCTTACTGACGGTGGCCTGCGCCGCGTTTTTCAGCGCTGCCGCCGCGCATGCGGCCGGCATCCAGCAAGCGTTTCTGGTGCAAAACTCGGGCTGGATGGAGCCGTTTTATACGGATGAACATTCGCAACTGAAAGCCCTGGTGGGCGCCGTGGCGCAGGCCGCCACGAGCCCGTCCGATAAAGTCTACACCCTGGCCTTCAGCCAGAGCAGTGGCAGCAATGTGTCGCCCGCACTGATCGGGCAGGGGCAGGGTGGCGCCGGCGTGGCGGGCCAGCTGGCCAGCCTGGGCCTGGCGCGCAAGAGCGCCGGCGGCGCGCTGGCCGACACGGATTTCCAGGAAGCCGTGACCAAAACCATCACGGGGCCGTTCCAGTCCGCCTCCGGCATCGTGTGGATCTTTACGAATAACAAGAACAGCCCGAACAACGACAGCCAGACGGCCGAGCGCAACCGCGACTTTTACCGCTTGCTGCACCTGGAGCCGTCGATCACCAAGACGGTGGTGTTTCCGCTGCGCATGCCCGTGCAGGGCAAGCTGTACAGCGCCAAAGGCTTGATGGTGTATGCGCTCGCGTATGGCCAGCCGGCGTCCGAGGCGTTGACCCGCATCCTGGCGGAAGGGCGGCTGTCGCAAGTGCTGACGCGCCCGCCCGCGCGATTAAAACCGGTGGACCAGGATGCCGTGCGCATCGTGCCCCAGTCCGTCAAGAACAGTCCCAATGTGCACGCCAGCCTGGGCCGCGACGGGCGCACCATTGTGCTCGACGTCGATGCGGCGAACCTGGTGCCGCAAGTGGTGCTGCAGGCGTCCTTGCAAAACATGTTTTTCCCGTACGTGATCGACAGCGGCAAGGTGCACGCCAGCCTGGCGGGCCAGAGCGCGCCCCTGCACGTTGCGCCAGATCAAATCCGCCAGCTGCAGCCGGGCGCCAGCCAGGCCGTGCAGGTACAGTTTGCCTTGCCGATGGCGCAGATTCCGTCGCCGTGGTCGGCGCAGGCGATCGCCGCCATGGGCAAGCAAGTGATGCTGCCCATGCAGGCGCAGGTGGGCTTGTCGGAACAGCGGCTGGCGCTGGCGCCGAGTTTTGGCAAGGATTTGCAGGAACTGTTCCCCGGCGACCCGATCTCGGACGTGTTCACGCCGCCTGACAGCGTGCGCGCCTCGCAGGCGACGATCCCCTTGCTGGTGCGCATCCAGTACCCGCTGCTGCCCGTGCTGGTGATCCTCGGCGGCGTGCTGGCGCTCGTGCTGGGTCTGCTGGCGCTGGGTTTGCTGGGCACGCGCGCCACGCGCTACAAGGTGATGGCTGACGGCGTGCAGCGGCAAGTGTTATTAAAACCATTCAAAAGCGTGCAGATCCGCGACGATGACGGCCGAGATATCGGCGAACTCAAGCGTGGACTGGGCAAGCCGGCCGTCGCGCGCGTGGCCGAAGGCCATACCTTGAGCCTGGCCTGACAAGTATTTTTTTTAAACTATTCAAACCCATCAGAGGCATACCATGGCGCAAGACACTCCCAAAGACAACGCAGGTTTTACCTTGCCGGCCCCGGTAACGGCCCCGGCGTCCGTGCCACCGGCTGCCGATGCAGCGGGCGCATCAGCGTCCGCCACCACGGCCACCACCGAGCCTGCGCCAGCATTGGACCCTGCCAGCACCACCGATACCTCGTCGCGCGACACTCTGGTCGGCGGCGTGGTGTTGTTGCTGCTGTTCATCGCTTTTTTCTTTGCCAAGAATGCCTATGCGAATGGCCTGGTGGCCAAGCGCGTGCCGCCGAACAAGGCCAACGCCTCGGGCTGGTGGCTGTTCATCTTCCTAGCCAGCCTGGCGACCGGTGTCGTGCTGGCGGCCGTGAACGCGCATAAATTCCTCGCGCCACTGTTCATGGGACCGCTGGTGCTGGTGGGCCTGGTCGCCTTGCTGTTGACCTTTACATCGAGCCGCCGCTAAGCCGCACGCCGTCGTACGCATCATCGAAGGAATCACCATGGCAGAGAACCTGAATCAAACCATCACCGGCGGCGCCAGCGAGCGCAAGCAGGACAAGATCATCGAACTGCGCCCGACCCTGTTCATCGGCATCGGCGGCACGGGCATGCAGGTGCTGATGCGCGTGCGCCGGCGCATCCTCAACACCCTGTGGGGCGGCGCGGGCAAGCGCACGCGCATCGAGGGCTTGGCCGACTTTCCCATCGCGCAATTCATCCATTTCGACCTCGACAATGGCGCCGTGATCGAAAGCGGCGAGTCGCAGGCGAAGGACTTGCAGTTCGACCAGGTGAAGTTCACGGACGACGACAAGGTGGTCGAATCGTTCGACATGGACAAGTACAGCCGCGATGAAGACTCCCTGGAGAAATATCCGCACATCAAGGAATGGCTGCCCTTGACGCCGCAGCGCATCCGCGAATTGCGTTTCGACATGAGCAGCGGCGCCGGCCAGATCCGCGCCGTGTCGCGCCTGTATTTCTTCGACAAGTACGCGAAGATCCGCGACAAGATCCGCTTGAAACTGAAAGCCCTGAAGGCGGGCCTGTCGCACGAGCGCCAGCTGGCCGAACTGGGTTTGCGCATGGAAACGAACCGTTTCCGCATCGTCATCGTCGGCTCCGTGGCCGGTGGCACGGGTTCCGGTTCCTTCCTCGACATGGGCTTGCTGGCGCGCTGGCTGGCGCGCAGCGAAGTGGGCGCGGCCGACGTCGAGCTGATGCTGTTCTTGCCGACAGGCTACACCAAGGCCAACAAGGACCGGGTCGAGGCCAACGGCTATGCTGCGCTGATGGAGCTGGAATCGGCGATGATGGGCAACAAGGGCTATGTGGGCCGCTGGGATGCCTACGACCGCCCGGAATTGACGCGCGAGCCGTACAGCGAGGTGTACCTGATCGACTCGGGTAATCTTGCCCAGCAGCACACCAAGGATGTCAGCGACGTCTACCATATGGTGGCCGACTCGCTGTTCGAGGATTTCGCCTCGGCCGACTTCGCGCGCGCCAAGCGCTCGATCGCCGTCAATCAGGCGCAGCACAAGAATTCGCTGTACAACGCGCCCGTGCCGCAAGACCGCTTCGGCGACATGCGCCTGTATTTCTCGAAGCGCTTTTCCTCGTTCGGCATGGCCGTGCTCGATACGCGCCAGGAAGCGGCGCGCGACGAGCGGGCGCACCGCTGGGCCGGCGCCATGCTGCAAGCGTTCTTTGGCGTGGGCGGCACGGATGCGGGCGCCAACCGCGCCACGGATACGCAGCGCGATAATTTCCTCGCCGCCAATATGTTCCTGAAGGGCACGCCGTTCAGCGATTTCCCCGAGTTTTCCGACAAGAGCATCGAACTGAAGCGCTCCAGCGGCGATTTCATCGATTTCCGCATCGTCGACGAATTGCTGGAAGATCGCCACGGCCACTTGCTGGCCGGCGTGGAAAACCGGGTCAACACGCGCATCAACGATATCCGCACGGGTTTCGACCGCAGCGAATGGCCGGCGCAAGTGCGCGACGCCATGAAACACCTGGAACGCGACGCCGTGCGCGACCAGGATTCCACGGCCGACACGACGGAAGACCGCATCAGCAAGCGCCGCCGCGAAGTGCTCGATGACGTGAAAAAGGTCGTGCGCGACCAGCTGTATGGCTATCTTGACAACAAGGAATTCGGCGGCCTGGAATACGTGCTGTCGCTGGTGGAGCAGATCAAGGACCGCATCGAGGCACCGGGCAGCGGCTTGACGGCGCAGATCGGCAACAATGCCGAGCGCTACCGCGAGATCAAGGAAGCCGTGCGTTCACGCGAATACGAGCGCTTGCTGAACAACCTGGAACAGACGCGCAGCACCTTCGGTTTCCTCAGCAATGGCGAAAAGCAGGCGGGCGTGGTGATGGACCATTTGCGCACGGAAATGGCGAATGCGCTGAAATTCCATCTGCGCGCCAAGGCGGCGGACGAGTCCGTCGTCCTGCTGGGCGAACTGTCGCGCTGGCTGGGCAACCGGGTCGGCGTCGATGCGCAAGGCCGCGCGCAGTGGAATGGTCTGGTGGGCGAGCTGCAAACGGGTCGCGAAGGCGTGCTGGCGATGCTGGCGGAACTCAAAACGGCCAATACCATCTTGCAAAAGGACCTGGACAAGGAGCACGCGACCCTGATCGTCATTCCCGTCACGGAAAAAGACATTGCGCTGCCATCGGCAGCCACCTTGCGCCAGTGGGCCGATGAAGCGTTCAAGGACATGGGCGGCTCGAAAGCGCTGTTCCCCATGCTGGCCGAACCGGCGCAACGGGGCTTGATCCTGGCCAAGGTGACGCGCATGGCCGAGAACATGATCGCCACGGCGGGCCTGGTGGAAGGGGCGACGAGTACGCCCGACCCCCTGTTCGAGGCGCTGGAACAGATGGATGTGTCCGAACGCCTGGACCGTTTCCGCAAGCTGCTGGCCTGCTCCATGCCGTGGATCGACGCCAACATGGCGGGCGACTTCACGGTCGTGTCGGACCAGTTCAAATGCGTGATCGGCGTGGCCAACGCGGCCGCCTTCAAGGCGAAGTTCGGCGCCGAGCTCGAATCGTGTGTGCCGACGCAGGTGGGCATCACGGTGAGCCAGCTGGAAATTGTCGAAACGGGCATCCGCGGGCGCGCCGTCTGCTATTGCGAACTGGCCGGCGTGCCGATGACGGTGCTGCGCGGTCTGGAAGGCTGGCGCACCAGCTACCGCAAGGAGGGCGACAACGACAAGGCGCCGACCCACACGCATATCGATCCGACGCAATTCACGCATCCGATCGCGCCGAACACGGACGAGATGAAACGCCTGGCGGAAGATTTCGGCGAATTCCTGCAAGCCATCATGCTGGGCATACTGACGCGCCACACGGGCCGCGTCGTGCCGCCGGGCCAGTACCAGTTTGCCGTCGAACCGGGCGACTTGCGCCGCATCGGCAATGAACGGGCCATCCGCCAGAACGGCATGCCCGCCTCGTACGAGAAAAATATCGCCTTGCGCATCGAGGAAAAACTCGCTGCGCTTGATGCCGTGCAGACGGCGGCCCTGGCGGCGCTGGCAAAATACTATGAACGGGGCGTGTATGCACCGAAGCTGGTGGCGCAGGCCGATGGCTCGCAGCTGCCGTATATCGGCTTTGGCAGCGCCATTTCCGCCGAAGTGGGCACGCGCTTGCGCGATTCTGCACGCCGCAAGGGCATGGCCAGCGATGAGCTCGACCACACGGTTCAAACCTTGCTGGGACGCCTGAAGGAATGGGCGAATGTCATCGGCGACTCCGACAGCGATGCCTATGACTGGGAAGTGCGCGAGCCGGAAGCGGATGGCCAGCCGCGTCTGAAATACGCGATCAAGGGGGAAATGCTGGAAGCGGGGCGCCTGGAGCAATTGTTGCGTCCGGTCAGCGCTGCCGCCGCTCCCGTGGCGCCGGTGTTCGCCATGGCGCCGCCACCGCTGGGCGGCATGCCGCCGCCTTTGGTGGAATACCAGTATTTCCTGGGCATAAACGGCCAGCAGCAGGGACCGTTCACGGGCCAGCAGATCGTGCAGTACGTGCAGGCGGGGCAAGTCGTGCCCGCCACCACCAAGGTGTGGCGCGCCGGCTTGCCGGCCTGGGCCGACCTGGCCCAGTTCGCCGAACTGGCGCCTTTGTTCCTCAGCGCGCCGCCACCGTTGATGCCGCCGCCCCTGTGAACGCTGGAATGACGTAGCAATGAAGGATTAGTTTTGGATATCTGCATCAAATGCAAGGGCGGCCTGTTCAGTGCTGTCAGCCATTGCCCCTACTGCGGTCACGCCGTGGCTGGCGCGGCCAAGCCAGCGGCGGCCGTGCCGCCACCGCTGCCGCCCGTGCCCGCGCCTGTGCCCGTGCCTATGCCAGTAGCGCCGCCAGTGGCGCCCAAGCCGCCGCCCGTGCCGGTAGCTCCGGCGCCTGCGCCGAAACCACCGCCGAAACCGGCGCAGCCGCAGCCGCAGGCTGCGCCGAAGCCTGTACCTGCCCCGGCGCCAGCCCCGGCCGCGGCGGTGCCGCCGTCACCGCCGCGCAAGTGGCTGCGCTGGCTGGGCGGCCTTGCCGTGCTGGCGTTTGTGGTCGTCTACATGAATGGCAAGCCGGGCGGCAAGAACGATGCGGCTTGCAATGACGCCATCGACAGCGGCTTGAAATTGGTGGCCAATGGCAGCCTGGATGGCGCCCGCCAGAAGCTGGCGACGGCGAAAAATGTCTGCACGGGCAAGTCCAGCGCCAAGGCGGACGATTTGCAGGCGGCGATCGGCAAGGCGGGCGCCGCATCGGGCAGTTGCCAGCGCGGCGTGCGTGCCATCGAGCGCGCTATTGATGCACATCAATTGCAAAGCGCGGCCAGCGGCATCGCCGCGCTCGACGCCGATTGCGCGGGCGCATCCAGCGTGGCATCCTTGCGCAAGCAGCTGGCGCGCCAGCAGGCGGCAGCCGCGTCCGTTCTGGTGGGAGTGCGCCAGGCGCTCGATGGCAAGGATGCGGCGGCGGCAAGGAATGGCATCGCCCGGCTGGAAGCGATCGACCGCGAAGCGCTGGAATTGCCGCAGTTGAAGGCCGACGTGCAAGCGCTGTCGGCACCTGCGGCGCCTGCGCCCGTTTCAGCCCCGGCACCGCTGGAAACGGCAGCGGCCCGCAGCGTGCCAACGGAACCGGCGCCCGTGCGCGTGGTCGAACGTTCAGCGGTGGCCGAACGCCGTCCGCTGGAAACGTCGCCCGTCGATAGCGGCGCTGCCATGCGCAGCGAGATGGCGCAATCGTTCCTGCGCGACGCCGAGCGTTCTTTGCTGGAAGGCAAGTTCGATGCGGCCAAGACGTATCTGGAAAGCGCGCGCCGCGTCGATCCCGGCAATGCGCGCATCGACAACCTGTCGCGCCGCATCCGCGAACGCGAGCGGCAAGTGCTGCAGACGGAAACAACGATCAATTAGTTATCAGGGGGCAGCATGCTCAATCACACTACCTTGCGCGCCACCGCCGCATTGACCATCGCCGCGATGCTGGCCGGCTGCGCCACGGCACCGATGAATCCGAACGGCGTGCGCCAGGACGTTTCCTATCCGCAAGGCGGTACCCAGGCGGCCACGGATGAAGACCCGTGCAGCGTGGGCACGTCGGCGGCGGCCGGCGCGGCCGTGGGGGCGCTGCTGGGCGCGCTGGCGGGCGGAAAGAATGGCGCGCTGAAGGGTGCGGCCATCGGCGGCGGCCTGGCGGCGGCCGGTTGCCTGGCGATCAATGTCAATTCACGCCAGACCAAGACGGCGGCGCAGGCGGACCGCGACTATATTCGCGCACGCGGCGCGCTGCCGCGCGAGCCGCAAGTGGTGTCGTACACGCCGCAGTTGAGCGCGTCGACCGTCAAGCGCGGCCAGCCGTTCAAGGTGCATTCGGTGGTGGAGCTAGTCAATGGCAGCACGCAAAGCGTCAACGACGTGCGCGAAGAGCTGGTGGTGCTCGATCCGCAGGGCCAGCCATTCAAGTCCGGCTCGAAAGCCCTGGCCAGCAGCAACAAATCGGGCGGGCGCTTTGAAAACTCGTTCGAGTTGACCTTGCCTGCCGGCGTGTCGCAGGGTGTGTATGGCGTCAAGACGAATTTATATGTCAACGGCAAGCTGGCCGCCACGCGCGACCTGCGCACGCAGCTGGTGATGCTGGAGGCGGACGGCGCCGCGCCGCAATTGGCGCAGCGTTAAGCCCCGCCCTGATACCCGTGCTGGCGCCAGGCCTCGTAGACGACCACGGCCACCGTATTCGATAAATTCAAACTGCGGTTGTCCGGGCGCATCGGCAGGCGGATGCGCTGCTCTGCCGGAAAGCCGTCGCGCAGGGCCGGATCCAGGCCTTTTGTTTCCGAACCGAACACGAACACGTCGCCCGGCAAGAAGGCCACGTCGCCGAACGGGCGCGAGCCGCGCGTAGTCATGGCGAACATGCGGGACGGGTCGGGCTGGGTGTCGGCCAGGAACGCTGCCCAATTCTTGTGCACCTTCATCTTCGCGTAATCGTGGTAATCGAGGCCGGCGCGCTTCATCTTGGCATCGTCGAGTGGAAAGCCCAGCGGTTCGACCAGATGCAACTGCGCACCTGTGTTGGCGCACAGGCGGATGACGTTGCCCGTGTTGGGCGGGATTTCAGGTTCTACCAAAACAACGTGAAACAAAATGCTCTCCTTGGGTCTATCTGTATCTAATATATAGCTAAATTAATGCGGCGGCGTGCGCGCCACCACCAATATGCTGACCTTCACCGCCCCCGCGTGCTTGCAGGCGGCGGCCAGCGCGTTGACGGTATGGCCGCTGCTCATTACGTCGTCGACGATGCCTACATGGCATCCTGGCAATAACGCCGCATAGTCCGGCGCGATGGCGAACGCGTGCGCCAGGTTGGCTCGCCGTTCCTGCGGCGCCACGCTGCTTTGCGCCCGCGTATCGCGCACGCGCAGCGCCAGGCGGGGCTGCAAAGGGACGTCCAGCCGGCGCGCCAGCGGGCGCGCGATTTCCAGCGCCTGGTTGAAGCCCCGTTCGGCCAGCCGGGACCGGCCCAGCGGCACCGGGCACAGCAGTTGCGGCGCGTCCCACGCTTGTTGTTGCTGAATAGCAACGTGCAGCAGTTCTGCCAACAGGGGCGCCAGCGCCAGGCGCGCGCCGAATTTCAGCTGCAGCAGCAACTGGTCGACGGGCGCCGCATAATCGAACGCCGTGACGGTAGCGTCATACGCGGGCCTTTGGTGCAGGCAGCGCCCGCACAGCAGCGCCACCTCGATGTCCGCGAGCGGGTTGGCGCACTGGCGGCAGCGGTGGCGCAGTTGCCCCCGTCCTTGCCCGATATACTGCGCGCGGCAGGGCGAACACAGCACCTCCGCGCAGCCGATGCCGCACAGTGCGCACTGGGCCGGCAGCAAGGTGGTGCCCAGCCACTGGCGCAGCGCCTGCCAGGCGGCATCAAGGCGGGGCTGGGTGGCGGTCCGCATCGCGATGGTGTCGTTCCATGTACACTGCCGACATTATCTCACCTCACCGGTTTCAACATGCCAGTTCCCGCCAATCCACCCAAAATGAGTGCGCCCATCGATGCGGTGCAAGTACGCGATTTCTTTTCCCGTCCCGCGCGCGTCGCGCCGTCCGATTTCCTGCGCCGCGAAGTGTCGGCACGCATGCACGAGCGCCTGGAACTGGTGAAAATCACGCCCTTGCGCGTGCTCGACGCCGGCTGTGGCCCCGGCGCGGACCTGGCGCAGTTGCACAAGGATTATCCCGCCGCGCAGATTATCGGTCTCGATGCAGCGCAAGCGATGATGCGGGCGGCGCGCGCGCCCGCGTCGAAACTGGCCAGCCTGAACCAGTTCCTCAGCAAACTCTTGCCGGCCAAGGCGGGCGTGGATCTGCTGTGCGGCGACCTCGGTGACTTGCCGCTGGCGCAGGGCAGCATCGACCTGGTGTGGTCCAACCTGGCGCTGCACTGGCATGCCCAGCCCGACCGTGTGTTTGCCGAATGGCGGCGCGCGCTGCGCCTCGATGGTTTGCTGATGTTTTCCTGTTTCGGCCCCGACACCTTCCGCGAAGTGCGCGACGCGTTTGCCGAGGCGGATTTATATCCGCACGCCTTGCCTTTTGTCGACATGCACGACTTTGGCGACATGCTGGTCGAGACGGGTTTTTCCACGCCCGTGCTGGACATGGAAATCATTACGGTGACCTACGACACGGCGGAAAAACTGCTGGCGGACGTGCGCGCCTTCGGCGGCAACCCGCTCACCACGCGCCGGCGCGGCCTGATGGGCAAGGCCGCCTGGCAGCGCATGTTGGCCGCGCTGGAAAAGAGGCGCCGTCCCGACGGCAAGCTGGGCCTGAGTTTCGAGGTCATCTATGGCCACGCCTTCCGTCCCGCGCCGCGCGTGACGCGCAATGGCGAGGCCATCATCCGCTTCGATTTGCCGCGCAAACCCAAATAAATCGGCAAAGAAACCGACACTTGGTCGCCATCCGCGCATGGACGTTGCAGCAATCGTTGCAAAGCGCGCGGCGGCCGGCAGAAGGGCATGCACAAAGCCGATTATTGCTTGATGGATTCAAGTTTACTTGACTATAATCGTTGACTGTTTGTCAGCTTGCTAAGCCTGAAAAACAAGGGCTGCATACAAAATAAAAAAAACAAAGCAAGACTTATTCGAAGTTACTGCATTAGTATAGTAACCATCTTCCACACGAGGCCATTTCAAGGTGGGGAAGAAAAACAGGGTTCCAGCATGGTTGTCCGTCAGCGTTTTGGCTGCCGCAGCCAGCATGGAATTCGCTGGTGCTTGACGCACATGGCCGTATTCTGGCCGTGTTGCTTTCATGGAGGAGCGGCAGCGGTCCAGTACGGAGAAATCCGCAGCCGTTTAAAATATCATTATTTTTGGGTGGTTGGGGAAAACATGACACATGCAAAGCGACTGCTATCGTTGCTGCTCGGGCTGTCTTTGACAGCGTTTGGCATCGGGCGATGGGCCACGGCGGCACCGGCTGCCAGCACCTATCCCGGCACCGGCGGTCCCGTGCCGTTCGAAATGAATCTGCAGCCGCCGGCGACGCAGATCGCCCATGAAATCTACGATTTGCACACCCTGATGATGATCATCTGCCTGGTGATCTTCGTGGCCGTGTTCGGCGTCATGTTCTATTCCATCTTCAAGCACCGCAAGTCCCTGGGCCACAAACCGGCCACCTTCCACGAAAGCACCACCGTCGAGATCGCCTGGACCGTCGTGCCTTTCCTGATCGTCATCGGCATGGCCCTGCCTGCCACGCGCACCGTGGTGGGCATGAAGGACACTTCGAACGCCGACATCACCATCAAGGCCACCGGCATGCAGTGGAAATGGGGCTATGACTACCTGAAAGGCGAGGGCGAAGGCATTTCCTTCCTCTCCAACCTGGCCACGCCGCGCTCGCAAGTGGGCGCACCTGGCGTGCCACCGACGGAAAAACGCGGCGAAAACTACCTGATCGAAGTCGACAACGAAGTTGTCGTGCCGGTCAACAAGAAGATCCGCGTGGTGCTGACGGCCAACGACGTCATCCACGCCTGGTCCGTGCCCGCCTTCGGCGTGAAGCAGGATGCGATTCCCGGTTTCGTGCGTGACACCTGGTTCAAGGCCGACCATATCGGCACCTTCCGCGGCAATTGCGCCGAGCTGTGCGGCAAGGAACACGCCTTCATGCCCATCGTCGTCAAGGTTGTCTCGGCAGATGACTACAAGGCCTGGGTTGATGTAAAACAAAAGGAAATGGCGGCACTGGCGGATGATCCAAGCAAGGTGTGGACCATCGATGAATTGAAGGTCAAGGGCGAGAAAGTGTATGCGGCCAACTGCGTGGTCTGTCACCAGGCGACAGGCAAGGGCGTGCCAGGGGCATTTGCGCCGCTGGACGGCTCTGCCGTGGTGAACGGTCCGAAATCGGATCAGATCCACGTCTTGCTGAACGGGCAAAAGAGCGGCAAGTATCCCGCTGAAATGCCAGCATGGAAACAGCTGTCCGACACGGAAATTGCCGCAGTGATCACTTACACGCGCAATTCCTGGTCGAACAAGGCCGCAGAGAACATCGTTCAACCAGCCGAAGTCGTGGCTGCACGCAAGTAATTAGGAGCCGCACATGAGTACTAGCACGAGCACCTTGGACCACGCCGGTCACGACCATGCCCACGACCACCCGACTGGCTACCGCCGCTGGCTGTTTGCCACCAACCACAAGGATATCGGTACCCTGTACCTGTGGTTCTCGTTCATCATGCTGCTGTCGGGCGGCGTGCTGGCCCTGATGATACGCACGGAACTGTTTCACCCGGGCTTGCAATTCTTCCACCCTGAATTTTTTAATCAACTGACCACCATGCATGGCCTGGTGATGGTGTTTGGCGCCATCATGCCGGCCTTCGTCGGCTACGCCAACTGGATGATCCCGCTGCAAGTGGGCGCCTCCGACATGGCGTTTGCCCGCATGAACAACTTCTCGTTCTGGCTGCTGCCGCCGGCCGCGCTGTTGCTGGCCACGTCCTTCCTCGTGCCGGGCGGCGCCACGGCTGCCGGCTGGACGTTGTATGCGCCGTTGTCGACGCAGATGGGCCCCGGCATGGATATGGCGATTTTCGCCATGCACCTGATGGGCGCCTCGTCCATCATGGGTTCGATCAACATCATCGTCACCATCCTCAACATGCGCGCCCCCGGCATGACCCTGATGAAAATGCCGATGTTCTGCTGGACCTGGCTGATTACCGCGTATCTGTTGATCGCCGTCATGCCCGTGCTGGCCGGCGCCATCACCATGACCCTGACGGACCGCCATTTCGGCACCTCCTTCTTTAATGCGGCTGGCGGCGGCGACCCCGTCATGTACCAGCACATCTTCTGGTTCTTCGGCCACCCCGAGGTCTACATCATGATCTTGCCGGCTTTCGGCATCGTCTCGCAGATCCTGCCCGCGTTTGCCCGCAAGCCCTTGTTCGGCTATGCCTCGATGGTCTACGCCACGGCCTCGATCGCGATTCTGTCCTTCATCGTCTGGGCGCACCACATGTTTACCACCGGCATGCCGGTGACCAGCCAGCTGTTCTTCATGTACGCGACCATGCTGATCGCCGTGCCCACGGGCGTGAAAGTGTTCAACTGGATCGCCACCATGTGGAAGGGTTCGATGACGTTCGAGACGCCGATGCTGTTCTCGGTGGGCTTCATCTTCGTCTTCACCATGGGCGGCTTCACGGGCCTGATCCTGGCCGTGACGCCGATCGACATCCAGCTGCAGGATACCTATTATGTGGTGGCGCATTTCCACTACGTGCTGGTGGCCGGTTCGCTGTTTGCCCTGTTCGCCGGCTTCTACTACTGGTCGCCGAAATGGACGGGCCACATGTACAACGAGACGCGCGGCAAGATCCACTTCTGGCTGTCCTTGATCACCTTCAACGTGACCTTCTTCCCGATGCACTTCCTGGGCTTGGCCGGCATGCCGCGCCGCTACGCCGACTATCCGGCGCAGTTCACGGATTTCAATATGATCGCCTCGATCGGTGGCTTCGGCTTTGGGCTGATGCAGGTGTACTTCCTGTTCTTCGTGGTCTTGCCAACCATCCGCGGCGGCAAGGCTGCGCCAGCGAAACCATGGGAAGGCGCGGAAGGCCTGGAATGGACCGTGCCGAGCCCGGCGCCTTTCCACACGTTTGAAACGCCGCCGACAGTAAAGTGAGGTATCCCGGGCCGGCGTGTTGCGCGGCCCGTCTTGAATAAAGTGCCTGTCATGACCGAAGTGAAAACTGAGCGTAAAAAACCCAACAACCTGCGTACCGGGCTGATCCTGGCCGCCCTGGCGGCCTTCTTCTTCCTGTCCGTATTCGTCAAGCGCATGTGGCTCTGACGTGACGACGCCCCACCAACAGGAAACACGCGGCCTGAACCGCAAGATGCTGGGCAAGCTGATCGTCATTGCCGTGCTGATGTTTGGCTTTGGCTATGCCCTGATTCCCGTCTACAAGCAGATTTGCGAAGTGATGGGCATCAACGTGCTGACGCAAAAAGATGGCACGGTGGCCTACGACAACAATACGCAGGTCGACACGACGCGCAGCATCACCGTCGAGTTCGACGGCAATGCGCAGGGGCCATGGCGCTTCCGCCCGACTGTCTCGAGCATGCAGGTGCATCCGGGCGAACTGGTGACCGTCATGTATGAAGTGGTCAACACGCAAAACCGCGTCGTCAACGCGCAAGCCATTCCCAGCTACGCGCCGCAGAGCGCCACGCCGCATTTCAAGAAGGTCGAGTGCTTCTGCTTCAAGCAGCAGACCTTGAAACCGCACGAAGCGCGGCAGATGCCGGTGGTGTTCTTCCTCGATCCGGCGCTGCCGAAAGAGGTAAAGACCATCACCCTGTCGTACACGTTTTTCGAGATTGCCGGTCTGAGCCAGGCTCAGACGCCGGCCGTCCAATAGGAGAGTGCCATGGGCAAGCCAGACCAGCCGGAAAAAGCGTCGTTCCTGTATTCGCTGCGCGCCGTCGTGTGGTCATTCACGGGTCTGCGCCGCAAGAGCGATTTCGACACGGATTCGGCCAGGCTCAATCCCGTGCACATCGTCATCGCCGGCTTCCTGGTGGTGGCTTGCCTGATCGGCATATTGATTTCGATTGTTAAATTCGTCGTTTTATAAATTATAAAAAAACCACCCTATAAGTTTTTGAGGAGATGATGATGAGTTCCAACCACGCCGCCGTACCTTATTATTTCGTGCCCGGCCCGTCGCGCTGGCCCATGCTGGGCGGCGCCAGCCTGCTGCTGACCATGATCGGCGCCTCGGCCTGGGTCAACGACGTTTCCTGGGGCCCGTACGTGAATTACCTGGGACTGGCTGGCATCCTGCTGGTGCTGTACTTCTGGTTCAGCGACGCCATCCGCGAATCGGAGCAGGGCCTGTACAGCGAGCGCATCGACCACTCCTTCCGCTGGAGCATGAGCTGGTTTATCTTTTCAGAAGTCATGTTCTTCGCCGCCTTCTTCGGCGCACTGTTCTATGCGCGCAGCATTTCCATGCCGTGGCTGGCCGACCTTGACCACAAGGTGATCTGGCCCGATTTCGCCGCCCAGTGGGGCAATACGGGCCCGGCCGGCACGGTGCAGGAATTTACCACCATGACGCCGTTCTGGATTCCGACCATCAATACGGCCTTGCTGCTGACGTCGGGCGTCACCCTGACGATTTCCCACCACGCGCTGCGCGCCGGCCACCGCGCCATGACGGCGCTGTTCCTGTTTGCCACGATCTTGCTGGGCGCCATCTTCATGGGCTTCCAGGTCTACGAGTACATGCACGCGTATAGCGAACTGAATTTGAAACTGACGTCCGGCATCTACGGCGCCACCTTCTTCATGCTGACGGGCTTCCACGGCTTCCACGTGACTTTGGGCGCCATCATGTTGTCCGTCATCCTGTACCGCGTGCTGAAAGGCCACTTTACGCCCGACCACCACTTCGGCTTCGAAGGCGCAGCCTGGTACTGGCACTTTGTCGACGTCGTCTGGCTGGGCCTGTACGTGGTCGTGTATTGGTTATAATGGCGGGGCAGGGCGCGCGCCGTTGAAGGGTGCGCCTGCAGCATAAAAAAGCCGTACCAGGAGATTCTGGGTACGGCTTTTTTTCTGATAAGGGATTTTTTGCAATAGAGGCAAGAGAATGCTGACGCCAAACCCGTCGTACAGCCGGGGTCGGACCCTCAGGGTCCGACCCCGGTACTTGTCCTTGGGTTCAGTGTATGCCCGTCGGCTGGATGTAGCCCAGATGATGCGCCAGCAGGATCAGCAGGAACAGCGTGATCGACAGCCCCACGCGCAAGGCCAGCGCCTGCACGGTGCGGTTGCTCTTGCCCTTGTCGCGCATGAGGAAGAACAGGGCCGAGCCCAGGCTGCCCAGGATCAGGATGAAGGCGATGGCAACGAGGATTTTCATGGATGGTAGCGCCCGGCTTGAGGAGGTTTCATTGTAATGCGTATCCGCTTCCATTTTAGATGGATTCCATTTGTTGTAATGCTGCTACTGGTGGCCCTGGGGGTCTCTCTGGCGCAATGGCAGCAGCGCCGTGGCGACGAGAAACTCGCCCGCGCCGCCAAACTCGAAGCGGGCAACCTGGCCGCACCGCTGGCATTGACGGCCGCGCCCCTGCGGCCGGCCGATGCGCAAGCGATCGAATACCGCCGCGTCACCGTCACGGGCCGCTTCGTGCCCGCTTGGACGGTGTACCTGGACAACCGCCCCTACAAGGGCCAGGCCGGCTTCCATGTGCTCACGCCATTCCAGATTGACGGTTCCGCCATGCATGTGCTGGTAGCGCAGGGCTGGCTGCCGCGCAACAATGCCGAGCGCACGCGTATTCCCGATTACGCCACGCCGGCCGGCACGGTCACCATCACCGGCATCGCGCGCCTGAACGCGGGTCACGTGATGGAACTGGGCACGGCGCCGGCCCTGGCGCCGCACGCCATCGTGCAAAATGCCGATATCGGCCAGCTGGTCCGGGCCAGCGGCCTGGCCTTGCAGCCCTTCATTCTTGAACAAACAGCTGATCCCGTTGACCCGACAGCGGCGCCAGCGTCCAGCGCGCTTCCCGTGCGCGACTGGCCGGCGCCCGACCTGGGCGCGGACAAGCACCGCGGCTATGCCTTCCAGTGGTACGCACTGGCACTGATGGCTTTTTTATTTTTTGTCTTTACAGGATTTCGACGTGCAAACAAACAACCCTGAAGCAACGCAAGACAACAGCAACAAGCAGGCACAGAACACGGGACGCTGGAAACTGCTGGCCGTGGTGGCCGTGTGCGCCTTTCCCATCATCGCCTCGTATTTCACGTATTACATCATCAAGCCCACGGGCCGCAATAACTACGGCGCGCTGATCGATCCGCGTTTGCACCCGATACCCGAAGCCCAGCTGCAGGTGACGGAACTGGACGGCAAGGCGGCGCCATTGGCGCAATTCAAGGGCAAGTGGGTGCTGCTGCAAACGGGCCCATCCGATTGCCAGGAAGCGTGCAAGAAGCAATTGTTTGACATGCAACAACTACGCCTCATGCAAGGCAAGGAACGCGAACGCCTGGAAAGAGTCTGGCTGGTGACGGACACCCAGCCGCTCGACACCCTGGTGATGCGCGAATATGACGGCACCAGCATGCTGCGCGTGAATAACGACGCCCTGAACGCCTGGCTGCCCGTGGAGGCAGGCGGCAAGACCAGCGACCATTTGTATTTGATCGACCCGCTGGGCAATCTGATGATGCGCTTCCCGAAAGACGCGGACCCGAACAAGATCAAGAAAGACATCGCCAAGCTGCTCAAAGCTTCGGCGATCGGTTGAGGAGTCTGCATGCCGACGATGCATCTCTCCGCGCTGGCCCAGCTGGGCTTGACAGGTTTGCTGGTGGCGTTGCTGCCCTTGAGCATGGTGTGGGTGTCCGCGGACGCCAATAAATACCGCAAGCTGGTGTGGATCGCCGTCTTTTTGACGGTCGACCTGATCATGTTTGGCGGCTTCACGCGCCTGTCCGATTCCGGTCTCGGTTGCCCGGACTGGCCCGGCTGCTATGGCTCGGCCAATCCTTTCCTGGCGCACGAGCATATCGTGGCGGCGGAAACCCTGATGCCGACGGGGCCCGTGACGGTGGTGAAAGCGTGGATCGAAATGACGCACCGCTACCTGGCCATGGCCATTGGCGTCTTGATCGTGGCGATGATGGTGCAGGCGTGGCGCCAGTGGAAGAAAAGCAAACGGCAGGAATTCGCCCCGGCGCTGCCGACGGCGCTGTTCCTGTTCGTCTGCCTGCAGGGCGCGTTCGGTGCCTGGACGGTGACCTTGAAACTGCAGCCGGTGATCGTTACCATCCACTTGCTGCTGGGCATGGGGCTGCTGGCCATGCTGACGTGGCTGGGCGGGCGCCAGGATCATGCCGTCAAGCCTTTGTTGCGCGCCGATGCGGATGCGTCCGTACTGCGCCCCGTGCGCGCGCTGGCCGTCATGTCGCTGGTGCTGCTCACCGTGCAGATCGCGCTGGGCGGCTGGGTGAGCACCAACTACGCCACCCTGGCCTGCACGGATTTTCCCCTGTGCGGCGGCAAAGTCATTCCGGAGATGGATTTTGAACACGGTTTCCATTTGTGGCGCGAGCTGGGCAAGACGGCCGCCGGCCACTATTTGCCGTTTTCCGCGCTGACAGCCATCCACTGGGTGCACCGCAATTTCGCCTTCATCGTGGCAGCTGGCATCGGCTACACCGTGTTGCGCGCGTGGAAACTGCCGTCCCTGCGCGGCACGGCCCGCTGGGTGGCACTGGTGCTGGCCCTGCAGGTGGCCACTGGCCTGGCGACGATTTACCTGAGCTGGCCATTGTCGATTGCCGTCATGCATAACGGCGGGGCGGCGCTGCTCGTGTTGTTGCTGACCATGTTAAACTACAAGGCTAAATTCCAACTCGATGTTGCGCGCACTGTTCAGCGCGCTTGCGCCTCCGCGCCAGTGCCCACGGCACCAGCCAGTCCTTCCCGTACCGCATAAATGACTACTCAGACCATCAGCCGTAAACCATCCCCCGCATCGCCCAGTACTGGGCGCTGACCAAGCCGCGCGTGACGCAACTGGCCGTGTTTTGCGCCGTCATCGGCATGTTCCTGGCCAGCGAGGAGTTGCCAGACTGGCGCGCGGTGGTGTTCGGCACCCTCGGCATCTGGCTGCTGGCTGGCGCCGCGTTTGCCGTCAACTGCCTGGCCGAGCGCGAAATCGATGCGCGCATGGCCCGCACGGCGCGCCGCCCGATGGCCATGGGCGACATTACCGTCAAGCAGACGGTGGTCTTCGCGCTGGTGATCGGCGGCCTGGGCATGGCGATTCTGTACAACCTCGTCAATCCGCTGACCATGTGGCTGACCTTTGTTACCTTTGTCGGCTATGCCTTGATCTACACCATGGTGCTGAAACCGGCCACGCCGCAAAACATCGTCATCGGCGGCCTGTCCGGCGCCATGCCGCCCGCGCTGGGCTGGGCTGCCGTCGCCAACGACGTGCCGATGCAGGCGTGGCTGCTGGTCTTGATCATTTTCGTGTGGACGCCGCCGCATTTCTGGGCGCTGGCCATGTATCGCCGCGACGACTACGCGCGCTCGGGCTTGCCCATGCTGCCCGTCACGCACGGCATGCAATTCACGCAATTTCATGTCTGGCTGTACTCGATCGCGCTGGCGGCCACCACCTTGCTGCCGTTTGCCGTGCGCATGAGCGGCCTGATTTACCTGGCTTCCGCCGTGGTGCTGAACGCCGGCTTCCTGTATTACGCGTGGAAAATGTACCGCCACTACACGGACTTGATCGCGCGCAAAGCGTTTACGTATTCCATCATTTACCTGGCATTGCTGTTCGCGGCCTTGCTGGTCGACCACTACATTCCCCTCGGCATATGAAAAAATATCTGACCCTGTTGTTGGCGGCCGCCCTGGTCGCCGTCCTCGCCGGCTGCGGCAAGCCTGCCGCACCGAAGCTGGAATTCAAGAATACGGACGTGACTGGCCTCGGCTATGCGCGCGAGTTCGCGCTGACGGACCACACGGGCCACCCGCGCACCCTGGCCGACTACAAGGGCAAGCTGGTGCTGATGTTCTTTGGCTACACGCAATGCCCGGACGTCTGTCCCACCACCATGGCCGACATGGCGCAGGTGATGCAGGCAATGGGCCCGCAAGCGGAGCAGGTGCAAGTGCTGTTCGTCACCGTCGACCCCGAGCGCGACACGCAAGCCTTGCTGGCGCAGTACGTACCCGCCTTCGACAAGCGTTTCGTCGGCCTGTATGGCGATGCGGCCGCGACGGCCAAGGTGGCCAAGGAATTCAAGGTGTATTACGCCAAGGTCGAGGGCGAAACGGATAGCAGCTACACGGTCGACCACACGGCCGGCACCTATGTGTTCGACCGCGACGGCAAGATCCGCCTGTTCGTGCGTCACGGCGAAAAACCTGCCGCCATCGCGCACGATCTTAAACTTCTGCTATCCTGATCCGGTCGCGCCCCCAGGCGCCATCTTCAGGATTTGCAGTACATGGACAAACGTTTCGAGCCCCACGCCCGCCTGGCAGCCATCATCTTCTTGCTGATAGGCTGCTTTTTCGTCTTGCGGCCTTTCCTGGCCGCCATGCTGTTTGCCGCCTGCGTGGGCATTTCCAGCTGGCCTTTGTATCTGCTGCTGCTCGATCGCCTGAAAGGCCGGCGCAACTGGGCGGCCGCCATCATGACCTTGTCCCTGGTGCTGGTCATCGTGCTGCCGCTGGCCCTCGTCACCTACAACCTGGCCGACAATGTCTCGCGCGTGTACGAGCAGATCCGCGTCGCGCTGGAATCGGGCGGCCTGCATCCGCCGGCCTGGCTGGCCAGCATCCCCGTGGTGGGCGAAACCATCGATGGCTACGTGCGGCGCTTGCTGGAAGACCGCGAGGAATTATTAAGTTTGGGTAAGACCATGCTGGAGCCGGCGCGCCATTTCCTTGCTTCCGGCGGCATCTTGCTGGGTACGGGCCTGGCGCAGACCAGCCTGGCCGTGTTCGTCAGCTTCTTCCTCTACCGCGATGGCCAGCTACTGAGCCGTGCCTTGATGACGGGCGCCAGCCGCATCATCGGCGACAGCGCGCCGGGCGTGGGCCTGACCATCAGCCGCACCGTGCGCGGCGTCATGTATGGCTTGCTGGGTACGGCGCTGGCGCAGGCGCTGGTAGCCGTGGTGGGTTTTTTGATCGCTGGCGTGCCGGCCGTAGCGTTGCTGGGCGTGGCCACCTTCATCTTTTCGCTGATCCCCGTGGGCCCGCCCCTGATCTGGGGCGGCGCCGCCATCTGGCTGTTCAATGACGGCCAGACGGGCTGGGGCATCTTCATGCTGGTGTGGGGCGGTTTGCTGATCAGCGGCGTGGATAACGTGGTCAAACCCATGCTGATCAGCCGCGGCAGCAGCCTGCCGTTTTTGCTGGTGCTGCTGGGCGTGCTGGGCGGCGTGCTGGCCTTTGGCTTCGTCGGCATTTTTATTGGCCCGACCCTGCTGGCGGTGCTGTACAGCTTGCTGCAAACGTGGACGGTAGGCGAAACCACCATGCCACAGGGAAAAGATACGCTGACCTTGAAAAAAGATTAATCGCGTAAGTCCGCATCCAGATCCCGCTCCTGCTTGGGGATCACCTTGATCAGTACGATGCGGGGCCCGTTCATCTTCTTGACGACGATGTCGAAGTCGACAAAGGTGATGCGCTGGCCCTGCTTCGGGATGTCCCCCAGCTTGACCATGATCAAGCCGCCCACCGATTCCACATCGTCCAGCCCCAGTTCTTCGTTTTCGATATCGATGCCGAGGATGCGTTCGAGCGAGAAGATGGGCAGGCTGGCCTTGCCGATCAGGGTGCCGTCGCTTTGCTTGAGCCAGTCGTTTTCATTGCGGCGGAATTCATCACGGATTTCGCCCACCATGGCGCCGAGCAAGTTATCCAAGGTGATGAAACCCAGCGGGCGCTTGCCCTTTTCGCCGATCAGGGCGAAGTGGGGCGCGCCGTCGCGGAAACGGCGGAACAGTTCCAGCGCCGGCGTGCGCGCGGAAATGATGTCGACGGGACGCAAAAACGGCGTGAGCGAGGTGATCGGTTTGCCCGCCTGCTGGGCAAAGAACAGGTCTTTCAGGTGCACCACGCCCAGCACGTCGTCTTCATTCGTGTCGAAATACGGATAGCGGCTGAAGCGGTTGCGCAGCACCGTGTCGAGGTTTTCTTCCACGGTGTTTGACGCGTACAGGGCGATCACTTCATTGATCGGGCGCATCAGATCCGACACCGTCATCTGTTCGAAATCGAGCGATTGCGCCAGGATGTTGCGCTCGTCGCGCGTAAATTTTTCGCCGGGCTGGCTGGTGCGCAAGATCAGTTTGAGTTCTTCGGACGAGTAATGGGCATCGTGGCCGCCCTTGCCGGACAGACCCGCCATGCGCAGCACCCAGTTGGCGCTGGCGTTGAGCAGGTAAATGGCCGGATACATGGCCCAATAGAAACCATACAGGGGAATGGCGCTCCACAGGCCGACGGCTTCCGGGTTGCGGATGGCCATCGATTTTGGCGCCAGTTCGCCCACCACAATGTGCAGGAAGGAAATGACGCTGAAGGCAACGACGAACGAGACGCCGTGGATCAGTTCTTGCGAGGTGACGCCGATGGCGCCGAACACGGGTTCCAGCAAGCCGGCAAACGCCGGTTCGCCGACCCAGCCCAGGCCCAGCGATGCCAGCGTGATGCCCAGCTGGCAGGCGGACAGGTAGGCGTCCAGCTGGCCATGCACCTTGGCCAGGATGCTGCCCCGCAATCCCTGTGTCTTGGCGATGGCGCGGATGCGCGTGCGTCGCAATGTGACGATGCCAAACTCGGCGGCAACAAAAAAACCGTTCAGCGCGACCAGGAAGAGGGCGAGCAGGACTAGCAAGACATTGTGCATGGGGGCGCGGAAGATGGGCTGTCAAAACGTCATCTTAAACGACGAAGGGCGCCATAGCCTAATTTTTGCCGCGCACGCCGCCCGTGCAGGCGCGCGCGCGCGGTGGTTTCCCCACGCTTTTTCAGCTGTTGGCCGCCGTTTGCGGTCCGCCGCGCATGGCAAAGACCATGACGGCCGAGACGATGGCGGGGATGGCAACGACGAGGAAAATCGTGCTGTTGGGCCAGTTCAGGCGGATCAGCTCGCCACCGAGCACGGGGCCGATGATGGAGCCGATGCGCCCGATGCCCAGGCTCCAGCCGATGCCCGTCGAGCGCAAGGTGGTCGGGTAGTAGCTGGCCGCCAGGGCATTGACGGCCGGCTGGCCGCCCACCACGCAAAAGCCCGCGATGAAAATCGTGATGAAGAGGAAGGCCAGCGACACGTCGGGACGGCCGATCAGGGCAATGGCGACTGCGGCGACGAGGAAGCACGGCAGCAGGATGCGGCGGAAGCTGGAGCGGTCGATCAGCTGGCCCATGACGAGGGTGCCGATGGTGCCGCCCACTTGCAGGGCTGTGCCTGCCAGCACGGCGTTGGCCGTGGACAGGCCCGCTTCCTTGGCGATGGTGGGCAGCCAGTTGGAGAGGAAATATAAATTAAGCAAGTTCATGAAGTTGATGACCCACAGCAAGATCGTCATCTTCGCGCGGCCGTCCGTAAACAATTGCAGCACGGGCGCGCCCTTGTGTTCCTTCTCATGCACGACGTATTGCGTGTCGGCCGTGATGCTCACCGTCGGATCGATGCGCTTGAGCCACTGCGCCACCTTGTCCAGCTTGCGTTTCTTCAATACCAGGAATTGCATCGATTCCGGCAGCAGGAAGAACATCAGCACGCCGATCACCAGCGGCACCACGCCGCCCACGTAAAACACGGATTGCCAGCCGAAGGCGGGAATCAGCGCGGCGGACAATAATCCACCGAGCACGGCGCCCAGCGTAAAGCCGCACGAGACCAGCATCATCAGGGTGACTTTCTTGCGCAGCGGGCTGTATTCGCCGGCCAGCGCCATGGCGTTCGGCATCACGGCGCCCAGGCCCAGTCCCGTGATGAAACGGATCAGCTGCAATTGCTCGATGTTCGTCGCCAGCGGCGTGACCAGCATGCACAGCGAAAAGAAGATGGTCGAGCCGATCAGCACGGGGCGGCGGCCGAACTTGTCGGCCGTGATGCTGAAGACGAGCGAGCCGACCAGCATGCCCAGCAAGCCCGCGCCAAACACGGGGCCCAGGTTGGCCTTGCTGACGTGCCAATCGGCAATGATGGCGGGCGCCACATAGCCCATCGCCTGTACATCGAAGCCATCCATGATGACGCATAGCCCGCACAGGATCAGCATGCCGATCTGGAAGGAGCCGATCTTGTTGTTATTGATGAGATCGGGAATATCGATCGTCTTGCCTGCCGTGGACATGGTGCCGCTCCTGTTTTTTATGGTGGTCGCGCCCTTCCGGCGAGGGACAGGCGCGTGTTTGTCTCAGGCTTCATTACAATCGCTTTTGATTGATTATTCAAACGTTATTTTCGAATGGATTTATCAGGTTTCCTTGTGAATCTTCGGGTGACTCTGGATGGCGGCCAGGATCACGTCCAGCGCCGGATGCATGATCTTGCGCTCGTTCGAAATCACATAAAACTGCTCGCGCAGGGACGAGGCGTCGCCCACCAGGACGGCGCCGAATTGCTCCTCGATCTCGCCGGCCAGGCTGGCCGAGGCGAAGAACAGGCCCAGGCCCTTGCGGCCAAACGCGTTGAGCATGGCGTTGTCTTCGAATTCACCGACCACGTCGGGGCGCACGCCTTGCTGCACCATCCATTCGTCGATGCGACCGCGCAGGGCGTTATTGCGCGCGGGCAGCAGAAATGGCGCGCCGTGCAGGCTGTGCGGGAAATTGTCGCGGTATTGCTCGGCCAGCGCGGGGATGGCGAACAGCTTCATGGCGCTTTCGCCCCACAGGTGGCTGGAGACGCGCAGGCTGGCGCCGGCCGGCACGGCGCGGTCCGTCAATACCAGGTCCAGCTTGTGCAGGGCCAGGTCGGCCAGCAAGGACTCGAATTCATCTTCCAGGCACACCAGCTTGACGGGCTTGTCCAGGCTGCGCGTGGCGTCGAGCATGCGGTAGGCCATCAGTTTTGGCAAGGAATCGGAAATGCCCACCGTCAGGCGCATCTTTTCTGCATCCGTGTCGGCCAGCGCTTCCTGCATCTGTTCGCCCAGCAAAAAAATCTGGTCTGCGTAGCCGAGCGCCAGGCGGCCCGCTTCCGTCGGCACCAAACGCCGTCCCTGCGGCTGCAGCAGCGACCTGCCCAGCTCCTTTTCCAGCAAGGCCAGCTGGGTGCTGATGGTTTGCACGGCCAGGCCCAGGCGCTCGGCCGCGCGCGTCACGCCGCCTTCCTTGGCGACCACCCAAAAGAAGTACAAATGGCGGTAATTGAAACCGGTGGTTTTCATCGTGTGCGCCTATCTTCTGTTTTTACGAAGTAATACTTCCATTATCTTCCATTTTTAAATGTGTCACATGTCCTTATACTACGTTTCATTGAATTGGGATAAAAGGGAACTATCGATGAAACATTTCAGAGTGTCATTTCTAGTGACATTTATCTGCCTGGGCATTTCTGCCTGGTGGGGTTACACGCACGGTGGCGTGTCGACCATGCTGTCGGCATTGGGCATCGCGGTGATCCTGAGCGTGATGGAAGTCTCGCTGTCGTTTGACAACGCGGTGGTCAATGCCTCGGTGCTGAAGAACTGGGACAAGTTCTGGCAGAACCTGTTCCTCGGCGTGGGTATCATCATCGCCGTGTTCGGCATGCGTCTGCTGTTCCCGCTGGTCATCGTGGCGCAAGCGGCGGATTTGGGCTTGCTGGAAGTATGGAATCTGGCCCTGAGCAATCCGGAACAGTATTCGATGCACCTGACAAATCACCACGCGGAAGTGGCGGCTTTCGGCGGCATCTTCCTGCTGCTGGTGTTCCTGAACTTCCTGCTGGACTCGGAGAAAGAAACGCACTGGCTGGGCCGTATTGAAGAAAAACTGGGCGCGCTGGGCAAGATCTCGTCGATTTCCGTGATGATCGCGCTGGGTACCCTGATGGCCAGCCTGTCGATGATCGACGAAGGCCAGAAACTGGTGGTACTGACGGCTGGCCTGTGGGGTATTTTGACCTACGTGGGCGTCGATGTGATCAGCGGCTTGCTGGAAGGCGATAACGGCGATGGCAACATGGGCGACATCATCAAGCGCGGCGGTATTGGCGGCTTTCTGTACCTGGAAGTGCTCGATGCATCGTTCAGCTTTGACGGCGTGATCGGCGCGTTTGCCATCACCAAGGATGTCGTGATCATCATGCTGGGCCTGGCAATCGGCGCGATGTTCGTGCGTTCGATGACGGTGTTCCTGGTGCGCAAGGGCACGCTCGACGAGTTCGTTTATCTGGAGCACGGCGCGCACTATGCGATCGGTATCCTGGCCGTGATCATGTTGGTCAGCATGAAGTTCCACATTCCCGAGATCTTCACGGGTCTGATTGGGGTGGCCTTCATTCTCGCCTCGCTGTGGTCGTCGATCCGCTACAAGCGCAGGATGGCCCTCGAAGAAGGCCAGACGCAAGCGCTGGAGCCGGTCAAGGCAGTGTAAAGAATGCGCGGCAAACGACTACACCCGTTTGTCGGCAAGTTGTAGCAAGCGTCGCTGCCGGCCTGGGGAGTCAGGCCGGTGGAGGGCGCCAGGTGTTTGGTCATACACAACCCATTAGGAGAAATACATCATGGCAATCAGTCTGCAAAAAGGCGGCAACGTCAACCTGAGCAAAGAAGCCCCCGGCATTTCGAAGATGATCATCGGCCTGGGCTGGGATGCCCGCGCCACTGACGGCGCCGCATTCGACATCGACGGTTCGATCTTCCTGCTGAAGGCCGACGGCAAGGTTCGCGCCGACGTCGACATGATTTTTTACAACAACCTGAAATCGAGCGACGGTTCCGTCACCCACTCGGGCGACAACACCACCGGCGCTGGCGATGGCGATGATGAAACCGTTATCGTCGACCTGGCCACGGTGCCAGCCGAGATCGACAAGATCGCCGTCTGCGTGACGATTCACGATGCCGAAGCGCGCAAGCAAAACTTTGGTATGGTATCGAAGGCGTACGTGCGTTGCGTGAATGCCAACGGCAACACGGAAATCGCCCGCTTCGACCTGTCGGAAGACGGTTCGGCGGAAACGGCCATGGTCTTCGGTGAAATCTACCGCAATGGCGCCGATTGGAAATTCAAGGCCATCGGCCAGGGATATAAAGGCGGCCTGGGCCCACTGGCAGCGTCTTTCGGTGTCGGCGTCTAAGTAGTCAATAGCAAAGGCGGTCCGCTGTGCGGGCCGCCCCCATCATTACTGAGTTGAGGAAGGAACAGTCAGATGCCAGTTTTTAGTATTACCGGGGATGTCGACCCGTTCCTGCATGTGTCGCTTGCCAAGGGCGAGAAGATTTATTGCGAATCCAACGCGATGGTGATGATGGAAACCAATCTTGAGCTGAAAGGCAAGATGACCGGCGGCATCGGCGCTGCGCTGATGCGCACCTTTGCCAACGGCGAATCGTTCTTTCAGCAGCATATCGAGGCCATGCGGGGCGACGGCGATTGTCTGCTGTCACCCACCTTGCCCGGCGCGATGCGGGTGCTGGATGTGGGCGCCCAGCAATACATGATCAGCGACGGCGCCTTCGTGGCGGCCAGTGCTGGCGTGGAATTGAAGGTGCGCACGCAAAGCCTTGGCAATGCGCTGTTTGCCCAGAGCGGTGGTTTTTTCATCACCGAGACGGCAGGCAGTGGCCAGTTGGCGGTCTCCGGTTTTGGCGCGATGTCGATACTGGAAGTGACGCCTGGCAAGGACGTGGTGATCGATAACTCGCACGTCGTGTGCTGGGATAACCGCCTGCAATACGAAATTTCCATGACGACCGGCAGCAGCGGCGGCTTTCTGGGTAACCTGATCAATAGCCAGACCAGCGGCGAGGGCGTCGTACTGAAATTTTCAGGCACGGGAAAAATCCTCGTGTGCTCGCGCAACCGCGCAGCCTTCCTCGCCTGGACGCAAAGCAAGCCGGCGTAATCAAGCAGTAACTAACTTAACAGGAGCTATGCGTATGTCTGTCAATTTGAGCAAAGGCCAGAAGATTTCTCTGGACAAAGAAGCTGGTGCCACCCTGACCCGTATCACCATGGGCCTGGGCTGGGATGCGGTCAAGACCAAGGGTTTCCTCGGCTTCGGTTCGAAGACCGAAGCCGTCGACCTGGACGCGTCGTGCGTCATGTTCGACGAGAACAAGAGCACGTCCGACATCGTCTGGTTCCGCCAGCTGAAAAGCAAGGACGGCAGTGTCGTTCACACGGGCGACAACCGCACGGGCGCGGGCGAGGGCGACGACGAACAGATCAATGTCGATCTGTCGACAGTGCCGGCGCACGTGAAAAGCTTGGTCTTCACCGTCAACAGCTTTACTGGCCAGAACTTCTCGCAGGTGGAAAACGCCTATTGCCGCATCTTGAATGCCAGCAATAACCAGGAAGTCGCGCGTTTCAACCTGTCTGTGCAAGGTTCCCACACGGCACAGATCATGGCCAGGCTGTACCGCCATAACGGCGAATGGAAGATGCACGCCATCGGTGAAAACGGCAACGGTCGCACGTTTGACGACTTGATGCCGCAGATTACCGTGCATCTATAAGGAGCAGTACGCAGCGGGCGGGGGACGGACCGGATACCGGCCCTTGTCCGCTGCTCTAAGTTTAGGAGAGTATGTCGTGATGCGATTGCTGATAGCCTTGCTACTTCCGTGTCTCACGTTTTTCATGCTGGGGCGCCCGCTGTCCGGTGCCGCCGCCTTGATCTTGCAGTGCACTGTGATCGGCTGGGCGCCGGCGGCCCTGTGGGCCCTGCACACGGTGAACCAGCATAAAACGGAGCAGGAACTGGAAGGTGCATTAAGCCGCAGCTACATGCGCAGGCGTAGTCGCTTGATTTAAGGTCGATTGATTTAAATCAACCGGGCGCTTGGAATCCTTGCGCTAAAGCCCGCACGAGCGATCATGCGGGTTTTTTTGCGCGCGCTCACTTCTTGCAGCGTATCGGCACGTTCACGGAATTGCCATCCGAACTCAGGTTGCGGTACTGCAAATCTTCACTTTCGATGGCGAAGCGGGGCACGGCATGCACGTAGCGCTGCTTGCAGACGGTATCGTCATTGATCAGCTGGCCCGCCAGCATGTAGTCGCACAGGGCGAAGCGCGATTCTTCGTCGTCGAGGATCAGCACGCGCGCGGCGCTGTACAGGGCCGCTTGCAAGACGTCCGGGCTGCAGTTTTCCGGGCCCGTCAGCTTCAGATGGGTTTTCGTTTGCGTGGCCAGGCGTTGCAGCTTGACGAGGGCGGCGCGCTCTTCCTTGCGCGCGCCATCGACTTGCGCATCGCCGCTGGACAGGCGCAGCGCCAGCGAGGCGATCTGGTCGATGGAAATATGCCAGGCAAAGCCTTCCAGCCGCGTGCGGATCTGGCCCGGCAAGGGATCGGCCGCATCGACTTCGCAGCGGTACTGGCCCAGATGGGGCCGGCACAGCACGGGAATGGCAAAGGCCGAGGTACGTTTTCCCTTGACGAATTTCTGGCTCAGGTCGCCGAAGTTTTCATGCGTGATGGTATCGAAGCGGGCTTGCCCAAAGCCCATCTTGACGAGATTTTCCTTGCGCTGGCGCGAAAACAGGGCGTCGACGGCATCGTAGATATTCTTGTTGAAGATGCGGTCCAGCGGCTGGCGTTCGTCCGACATCTTTTCAAAGACGGCGCTGGAATTGGGCGCGTTGGCATCGATGGCAATGAGGATGAAGGGCTTGCTGTTCAGGCGGGGCGGCACGATGGCCATGTCGTTGCCGTACAGCTGCGTCAGGGCCACGTCCCACAGGGTTTCCACGCCCAGGTTATCGGCCGCGCCGCCGTCGAACAGGTGCACGTAGGACGGCGATTCGCGCGATTCGGAACCGAGTTCCGGCACGAAACTGTTTTTCGGGCGGAAACGCTCGAAGGTGACGGAATCGAACACGCCGGGAAAGGCGGCCGAGGTGGCCACGGCCGTGGCCAGGCGGATATCCTGGATCGGTGAATGCAGGGTGCCGTAAAAATACTCATAAGAAAACACCACGCGCTTGCCGCCATCGGTGGCGTCCGTCGCGTTGGCCAGGAAGATGGGGCCGTCGTGCGGCAAGTCCTGGTAGGTTTTCTTGTCGTACAGCACATCGTCCAGCACGTCGGACAGGAACGAGGTGCGTGTCTTGTTCGTCAGCAACATCGTCGTCAGGTTGGCCGGTTTCAAAATGGTCTGGCCGAAGAAATCCGTTTTGAGTTTGCTGCGCAGCAAGGGCCAATTTGTTTGCTTGCCATGCAGCGCATAGTAGCCGCCCGCGATGGCGCCGCCCGAGACGCCGGAGATGGCCGAGGCGCCGCTGACGAGGCCAAACTCTTCCAGCTGCTCCAGCGAGGCGGCCGAGAAATTGGCGGCGCGGCTGCCGCCGCCGGACAGGGCGATGCCGATGAAGTGGTCGTTGGGCATCGGATTCTGGATGCGTGCCTTGGGCGCATCGATGCGCAGGCGTGGGGTTTCCTGCACGGTAAACGTGCGGTTTTCGACGCCGCTGTTGGGGCGCAGGGCGAGTACCGTGCAGCCGCTCAGCAGTGCAACGAGGACAAAGGGTGCGAACAAGCGTGGATGCATGCGTGATCTGTGCGTAGTCAGGGGTTGGGATACGGACGGAAACGTGTGCGATTCTAACAAACTTGCCTATGCTCATGCATACAGTTGCAGCGCGAGGATGGCCGCGTTGTAGCCGGCGTGCGCCAGCATGGGCGCCAGCAGCGAACGGCTGCGTTCATAGGCGGCGCCCGCGCACAGGCCCAGCACGAAGACGGGCAGCATGGAGACAGGCGGATGCACGATGGCAAAGATGGCCGCGCCGATGCCGATCGCCTGCCAGGCGGGCAGCGAGCGGCGCAGGCCGCCCTGGATCAGGCCACGGAAAATGAATTCCTCGCACAAGGGTGCGGCCAGCAGGGTCAGTCCTGCCAGCCAGACTCCGTCCCAGACGGCCCCGGCCGACAGCGGCGCGCGCACAGGTGACCAGCCACAGGCTTGCCCGATGGCCAGGTAGCCGATGCCGAAGAGGGCCGCCAGCAGCGCGCCTGCCGCGCCCCGGCGCCACGCTTGCCGGCCAGGCCCGATGCGCGGCACGCCTGCCGTCTTGCTGCGCCAGTAGACGAGGCGCACCAGGATATAGGTGAGCGCGCCTGCGCTGCCGAAGGCGATGGCCACGTGCGCCAGCGTTGCGCCGGCCGCGTCCTTGAGCAGGAGCAAGGCCAGTGTCTGCAGGATAAAAAACAGCATGGCGGCGATCAAGCCATCCGACGCCGAAACCCTGGCCGGCGGCGAGGCGGCCGGATCGAGCAGGTACGGCAGCTCGTCGCGCGCCTTTTGCCACAGTGCCAGGGCCAGCGCCAGCGTCAGCACGACAAACACCAGTTGCTGCACTACGCTGCCGGCCGCCAGCGCGGCGAGGTACAAGCCGGTCAGCAGCAAATACAGGTACATATAGGTGGGGCGTATTTTCGCCGTCGCTTCGGTGGCCAGCGGATCGCTGGCAAACACCCCCAGCGCCACGGCGATCATCGAATACAGGGGAATGCCGGCCAGGGCCAGCAGCATCAGTCCCGCCATGTCCCAGCGCCATGCGGGCAGCCAGGCCAGCGCCGCGCCAAACAGGATGAGTGGATACAGCAGGGCCAGCACGGCCCACAATTGCGCCTTTTGCCGCAGCGCCTGCTCAACGGAAACGGGAAACGTGTACAGCAGCCACAGCGCGCCGCCTTCCTTGTTCAGGGTCTGGAAGGCCGACATCATCAGCACATAGCTGCCGAGGAAAAAGCCGGTCGATGCCAGCAGGGCGGGGCTGGCCAGCAGCGTGTGCAAGTCGCGCGCCTGGCCCGAAAAAAGAGCCTGGCCGCCGAGGATCAGCAGCGGCATCAGCAGCGTTTGCACCATGAAATTACGGTCGCGCATCAGCAGGGTCAATTCGCGGCGCTGGATCACCGTGCCGATGCGGGCGCGCCACCGGCCAGCGGGCAGTGCCGCCGGGGTGCGCTTGCGGCTGGCTTCGCGCTGGCCTGCGCCCACCACGCCGTGGCGCAACTGGCGGCGCAGCATCGCCATGCCCAGCCACATCAACAGCAGCACTTGCGCCAGCAGCAGGCAGGCCGGCAGCAGCGCGGCCGCCAGGCTGGCGGCATTGAGTACGCGCACCAGCAGGCCGGGCGGCGTCCAGCTGCTCCAGGCGGGCATGGCCGCGGCCCAGCCATGGGCAAAGCCGCCCGCGCCCATGCCAAAGGACATGCCCATATACATGGGAAACACCCCGGCCACCGACAGCAGCGCCTGCAGGTTACCCAGCCGTGCCGGACTGAGCGACAGGCGCAAGCCCGTATCGACCAGGGTGCGCAGCATGGCGGCCAGGGCCAGCAGCAGCAGGCTGGCCGCCAGCCCGGACAGCGGAGAAAACCAGCCCTGGCCCGAATACCAGGCGATCATGGTGGTGCTGGGCCACAAGGCCAGCAGGCCGGCCGGATTGACGAGCGTGCGTTCGAGCACGCGCGCCCACAGCAGCGTGGTTTTGTCGACCGGTAAGGTGACCAGCCATTCCAGGTCCCAGTCCGGTTTCGACAGCTCGCCCATGCCTAGCGGCAACAACACGCTGACCAGCCACAACAGCATCAATTGCAGGGCCAGGCCGCCTGCCAGCGCCGTACTGAACGGGTGCCCGATCAATTCGGCGATGACGGGTGCCAGCAGGCGTTCGCCCGCCTGCATGCTGCCTTGCGCCTGGCAGGCGGCCACCTGGTCGAGCAGGCAATGCATGTTGAGCACGCCATGGCGCGCGATAGTGCCGAAGGAAAACAGCATGGGCAGGAACAGCAGCACGCCCAGCAGCCAGCGGCCCTGTTTCTTGCCCGGCGTGGCGGGGCGGCCCTGCGGGTGCTTCTTGAAGGCGAGTCCGCGGCCGCTGACGTTGAGCAGGCGCTGCAGGCGCAAGCGGGTCAGCAGCCAGATGGCGCGCCAGGCGGTGAGCGGCACCGGCGTCATGCGGCGGCCGTTTCATCGGTAAGTTGCAGGAAGAGTTCTTCCAGGCTGCCGTCGCTGGACAGCTGCCGGCGAATTTCGTCCAGGCTGCCCGTGGCCGCCAGCGCGCCGCGGTGGATGATGGCCACGCGGCTGCACAGCTTTTCCGCCATGTCGAGCAAATGCGTGGAAACGAAGATGGTGGTGCCGGCGGCGGCGATGCGCAGCAGCCGTTCCTGTACTTCGCGCGAGGCGCGCGGGTCCAGGCCGTTGATCGGTTCATCGAGGATCAGCACGGCCGGATCGTGGATCAGCGCGCAGGCCAGGCCCAGTTTTTTCTTCATGCCCAGCGAATAATTGACGGCAAAGTCTTCGGCCGCCTCGTCCAGGCCGAATTCCGTCAACAGACGCGCCGCGCGGTCGGCCGCATCCGCGCGCGAAAAACCATGCATTTCGGCGACGAATTGCAGGATTTCACGGCCCCGCAAATAGTCGTAAAAGATCGGGTTGTCGGGCAGGTAGCCCACCTTGCGCTTGACGGCGGCACCGTCGCGGTGGCAATCGAGGCCATCGACCAGCACGCGGCCGCTGCTGGGCACCAGGATGCCCATCAGCATGCGAATGGTGGTGGTCTTGCCGGCGCCATTCGGTCCCAGGAAGCCGAAGACTTCTCCCTTCCCCACCTGCAAGGTGAGCGGGTGGACGGCGTCGAAGGTACCGTAGCGTTTGGACAAACCCTGGAATGCGATCATCGTGTGCCCTGCAAGAATGTTAACAATGGCAAGATGATAGCGTGCTATCCAGACGTGGTCGATTTATGGGCGTTCCAGCGCGCCCTGCGTGATCTTGACCTTGACCCGGTAGGTGGGCGCGGCCGCGTTGAGGGCGGGCGGCGTGGCCGGGTCGACGTCGAGCAGGGTGAATGTCAGGTGGTTGACGCTGACGGAACTGGCGGCGCCGGGCATGGACTCGGACAGGACGATGTCGGTGGCGCCTGCGCTGTTGAGCAAACTGAAACTGTAGCTGACGTAACCTTTCCACACGCACACGGCGCCCTTGCGGCAGCGGCTGTCGTTGACACGCTCGAGTTTCAAGGTATCGGTGGCCGTGATGGCGACCTGTTCGCCCGGCGAGAGCACGTGGGTGACGCTGCGCGGCGTGTTTTCCGCGTCGCCGGCGCTGCCGGCCGCACCGCAGCCAGCCAGTACGGCCAGGCAGGCGATGAGCAGGGGCAGCAGCAGGCTACGATAAGAGCGGGTCAGAGTAGGCATGTTTTTCCTTTCAGGTAAAATCTCCCCGGCGTGGCGTTCACGCATGGGATGAAAATCATAATAACAAAATGATATTTTTTCGGCGCACCATTGGCGCGTTGCCGATGAATTGATGCGCCGGCCACGCGGCGCGCCGATTACTGCGTAGAATGGCTGTTTTGAAAATCAGGAAACAACCATGAAAAAAACTGCCCTGGCGAAAAGCGATGCCAAGAAACTGATGGGAAAGATGAATGTTCCCGGCGCCGGTGCATTCGGTAAGGAAGCGGTGGTCGTCGACCGCCGCGAGCAGCGCAAGCGCGATCAGGCCCTGGGCCTGGTGCCATTCGCCGTCAAGCTGAACAGCGATCTGGTGTTGCAATTGCAGACCCTGGCCAAGGAGCGCGATGCGGATCTGAATGAATTGGTCGCCGAGCTGATCACCAAGGGCTTGGCTGCAGCATAAGGGCTGACAATGTTTATCTGTTGATAAATATCACTGTAAAACTAAAAGGCGCCTTGCGGCGCCTTTTGCATTGCGGCATTGCTTGTACTTACACCCAGGCGGCCAGCGCGCCCTTCATTTTTTTCAGCGCCGCCACTTCGATCTGGCGGATGCGTTCGGCCGATACGCCGAACTCTTCTGCCAAAGCGTGCAGGGTGGCGCCGGAACCGTCGTCGTTGGCCAGCCAGCGCGCTTCGATGATGCGGCGCGAACGGGCATCCAGCTTGGACAGTGCCGTTTCCAGGCCTTCCGATTGCAGACGCGTCACTTGTTCCGCTTCCAGCACCTTGGTCGGCTCGCTTTGCTCCGACGACAGGTAGGCGATCGGCGAAAACTTGTCGTCTTCATCGTCGGTCGGCGATTCCAGTGCAATGTCGCGGCCGCTCAAGCGCGTTTCCATTTCGATCACTTCTTCGCGTTTCACGTCGAGCAGCTTGGCCAGCGCATCGATCTGCTTCGGCGTCATCGCATCGAGGCCCGTCTTGTGGCTGCGCAGGTTGAAGAACAGCTTGCGCTGTGCCTTCGTCGTCGCGACCTTGACCAGGCGCCAGTTTTTCAGGATGTACTCGTGCATCTCGGCTTTCACCCAGTGCATGGCGTACGATACCAGGCGCACGCCCTGGTCCGGATCGAAGCGTTTCACGGCTTTCATCAAGCCGATATTGCCTTCCTGAATCAGGTCGGCGTGCGGCAAGCCATAGCCCAGGTAGCCGCGGGCAATCGAGACCACCAGGCGCAGGTGCGACAGCACCAGTTCTTGCGCGGCGGCCAGGTCATTTTTTTCGCGCAGGCGTGTCGCCAGCGAAATTTCTTCATCGTGGGTCAACATGGGCAGGCGGTTCACGGCCGAGATATAGGCGTCAATATTGCCCAGATTGCCAGTGAACCCGAGGCCCAGCGCATTACTTTTGGTCGGAACCAATGCGGATGTTGCGGACATCATAGTCATGTTTTCTCCCTCGTAGTCTTGCTTTGTTCCAGTTGGCCATGTCACGCGACGTGGCCCGATTGTCTGTTCGTTTTGCGTATGCGGTCTTGCACTTGCAGATCGCGGCACCATCTTCATTTGGCGTCCATGGCGGTTCTGCTGTTGGTATGTCCCTATATTAGCACTCTCTGCTTGAGAGTGCCAATCAGCACATTTAATCGTCCTGATAGCCTAAATGCTATGGCGAATGAATGCTTGATAAATGTGGATGAGCGGTGATCTGAACAGCGCTGCAGGCCGCTTCACGACAACGTAGCCAGTCTACGGCCTCTGGCTGAAGCGAACCTTAAGAATACTTGCTAAATATCAAGATAACAGCATTGTGGGGACGCATGGCGGCACCTGGGGCGCCGCCATGGAAGGGAAGGCAAGGTCAGTTCAGGCGCGCCAGATGGCGCTGCACGCAGAGGAAGGCGCCGATCAGGCCCAGGCCGGCGCTGACGGCCAGCAAGCCGGCCATCGGCAGCGGCGCCAGCGGCACCAGCTGGAATTCGGACGCATACAGGCGGGCAAACTCGGCAATCGCGGTATTCAGCGGTTGCAAGGCCAGCGCCACGGCGCCCAGGGCCAGCGCACCGGCGCACAGGCCCAGCAGGGCGCCCGTGTAATAGAAGGGGCGGTGGATGAAGGTGTCCGTGGCGCCGATCAATTTCGAGATGCTGATTTCATCGCGCTGCTGCATTACTTGCAGGCGGATGGTATTGAAGACCACGGCGATGACGGCCACGCCCAGGGTGATGGCCAGCAGCAGCAGCACCAGGCGCAGCACGCCCAGCAGAGCCGCCAGGCGCTTGACCCAGGCCGAATCGACTTGCGCCGATTCCACGCCTGGCAGGTGGCGCAGCTGCTCCGCCACCGCATCGACATCCTGCGCTTCGCTGGCGCTGCTGAACGCATCGAGTTTCAGCACATAGCTGTCGGGCAAGGGATTGTCGCCCAGGGTGCTGAGCACGTCGGCCAGGCCGTTCTTGTTTTTCAGGGTGTCGAGCGCCTGTTCGCGCGGGATGAAGACGATCTTCGCCTTTTGCGCGCCGACGACCTTGCGCATGGCGCCCGCCAGGGCCACGGCTTGCTCGCGCGGCGTGTCGATCTTCAGGAAAACGCTGATTTCCGGGTCGACCGACATCTGTTCCGACATGGGGCGCACATTGTCGAGCATGGTCAAGCCGGCGAACGGCAGCGACAGGGCGATGGCGACGACGAGCACGTTCAACAGGAAGCCTCCTGGCGACTTGCGCAAATGGATCAGCGCCGAACCCAGCGCGAAGCGGTGTTGACGGAACCAGCCTCTCATGCCTGTTCTCCCTGCACATCGTCGGGGCCGGGGGAGGGCGCAAAATCGGGATCGGGCGGCGCGAAGACGGGTGCCTGCGTGGCCTTGTCGATGGCGACTAATTGGCCGTTTTTCAGGTGGATCACGCGGGCGGCGGCGTCAAGCATCTGTTCGTCATGGCTGGAAATGAGGCAGGTCACGCCCACCGAGTGAAACGCTTTCAGGGCGTCGAGCACCTTGTTGGCGCTGGCGCGGTCCAGGTTGGCCGTCGGTTCGTCGGCCAGGATGATCTGTGGCCGGTTGACGATGGCGCGTGCGATGGACACGCGCTGCTGTTCGCCGCCCGACAGCGACAGGGGACGCGCCATGGCGCGGTCGAGCAGGCCCACTTTATCGAGGGCAGCGCGCGCGCGCTGCTCCGCGGCAACTTTATGCGCGCCGACGACGAGCAGCGGCAACATGACGTTGGCCAGGATGGAGCGGTCGTTGAGTAGTTTTTGCTGCTGGAAGATCAGGCCCATGTTGCGGCGCAGAAAGGGCACGCCGGCCGGCTTGATTTTCGCCATGTCCTGGCCGTTGACGATCAGCTTGCCTGACGTGGGGCGTTCCATGGCGGCGATCATTTTCAGCAGGGTGGACTTGCCGGCGCCGGACGGGCCGGCCAGAAAGACCAGCTCGCCTTTGGCAATGCTCAGCGAAATGTCGCTGAGGGCCACGGCATCGGAGGAGTATTGCTTGGAGACGTGCTGAAATTCAATCATGTAGTGGCTTATCCGAGCAGCGCTTCGACAAATTCAGCAGCCACGAAAGGCTGCAAGTCTTCAATTTTCTCACCGATGCCGATGAAATACACGGGGACGGGGCGTACGCGGGCAATCGCCGCCAGCACGCCGCCCTTGGCGGTACCATCGAGCTTGGTAATCACCAGGCCGGTCAATTGCAGGGCATCGTCGAACGCTTTCACTTGCGTGAGGGCATTCTGGCCCGTGTTGCCGTCGATGACGAGCAGGGTTTCATGCGGCGCGCCTTCCATGCCCTTGCCGATCACACGCTTGATTTTCTTCAACTCTTCCATCAGGTGCAACTGCGTCGGCAAGCGGCCTGCCGTGTCGACCATCACCACGTCGGTGCCGCGCGCTTTGGCCGATTGCACGGAGTCGTAGGCCACGGCAGCCGGGTCGCCCGATTCCTGCGAGATGACGGTGACGTTGTTGCGCTCGCCCCAGACCATCAACTGCTCGCGCGCGGCGGCGCGGAAGGTGTCGCCTGCGGCCAGCAGCACGGACTGCTTGTTCGACTGCATGTGCTTGGCCAGCTTGCCGATGGTGGTGGTCTTGCCGGCGCCATTCACGCCGGAAATCATCATCACCAGCGGCTTGTGGCGGCCCAGCTCGAAGCGCTTTTCCAGCGGCGAGAGCAGGTCGATCAGCAGCACTTTCAGCGCGGCCTTGACGGCGGCGGCGTCGAGCAGCTTGTCTTCCTTGACCTTTTTTTTCAATTCCGTGAGCAGGAATTCGGTGGCGTCGATGCCCGCGTCGGACATCAGCAGCGCTGCTTCCAGCTCTTCGTACAGGGCGTCGTCGATCTTCGCGCCGACGAACAGCACGGACAAGGTGTTCGAGGTTTTCGACAGGCCGGCCTTCAGGCGCGTCATCCACGATTTTTTCTCGGGTTCGGCAGCCACGATCACGGGCACGAGCTCGGCCGGCGCGCCGCTCAGGGGCCTGGCGGCAGGCTGCGGGGCAGGCGGCGTGGCGGCGGGAAGGACGAGGGGCTCGGCTGGCGCAGCCTCGGGAGCGGTGGGTTTTTTCTTGAAGAAACTAAACATGGATGTGTGGTGGCGGGTGCTGACCTAAGGCCCGGCGGCGCCGGACACTGTGTTACGGGCTATTCTACCAGAGCGCGCCCGGCCCTTCATGCTTTACTGTTTGATTGGCAACATTGCGCGGCTATCCACGGAGATCGCCGCAGTTGCCGCGCTTTCCAGCCGGATCAATGGGTTTGCAGGGCCAGCGCCTGATGGCGGCGGCGCCAGTCGGCGATGCTTTCCTCGACTTGCCGCAAGTCCAGCACATGCAGGAACGCCGGCGGCTGCTTGTAGAGCACGGGACTGCGTCCGCCAGCCCACAATTCCATGTCTGGCGGCAAGCTTGCATGCAACTGCTGCAGGCTGTCGCGCGTCTGCCGTTGCTTGCTGGCGCTGGAAAACGACAGTGCCACGATGTCGGCACGCTGCGCGCGGGCGGCCGCGACGATGTCTGCCAGCGGCGTTTCCACCCCAGCGACATGCAATGGGCGCCGGCCGCCGCGCACAGCGCCTCGGCCATCAGCAGCCCCAGGCCATGCCGCTCCTGCGGCAAGGTACTGAGGACGATACGCGGCGTGCGCGTCGACGGGCTGCTTGCCTGCGGCAGGGAAAAAATGGCATGGCGCATCACCGTTTGCAAGGTTTCGCTATACAGATGCTCTTCATATATGGCCAGGTCGCCGCAAGCCCACGCTTCGCCCACCATGCCCGTCAGGGGCGCGATGACGTCGATGGTGAACGCTTTCAAGCCCAGCACGGCCAGCGCCTGGCGCAGGGCGTCGCCCAATTCCGCCATCTGATGGCCACGGCACAGGGCCAGGTAGTGTTCGAGCTGGGGTGCCCGGGTGGACGGCGCCGCGCTGCCGGCGCTGGCCAGCTGCTGCAGTTGCACGGTACTGTGTTGCATGATTTTGCCAGGACGAAATCCGAGGTCCAGCAGGCGCTTGACCATGCGCAATTTTTGCACTTGCTCGGCCGGGTAGCTGCGCTCGCCAAAGGCGTCGCGCTGGGGCTGGGGAAAGGCGTAGCGGCGCTCCCAGACACGCAAGGTTTCCTTGGCCAGCCCCGTATCGCGCTCGACATCGCTGATGCTGAAGGCGGAAGGGGGGTGCAGCGGTTGCAAATCAGTATCCATACAGGGGGCTTGCTCGCATGCCAAAAGAACGTGGGATGCATTTTACGCCTTCCATCGCCCCGGACCAAATAGCTGAATCCGATTGAAACTTGCCTGCGTATAAGTTTGTGAGCGGCTCGCGCCCTCATTGACATAGATCAATATTTGACTGACTATGCAGAAAACTTAATTTGTCCAGGACAAACATGAAACGGATACAGTCATGAAGATCGCCGTCGTCGGAGCAGGAATTGCCGGTTTGTCGTGTGCCTATCGCCTGGCGCAAGCGGGCCAGGACGTTACCTTGTACGAGGCGGGTGACTATTTTGGCGGTCACAGCCATACGGTGGACGTCACGCTCGATGGTGTCACGCATGGCGTCGACACGGGTTTTCTCGTGTTCAATCACGCCACCTACCCGAACCTCGTGCAACTGTTTGATGAACTCGGTGTCGAGGCGGCCGACAGCGATATGTCGTTTTCCGTGAAAATGCCCTTGGGCACTACGCCCGATGCCCGCGTGCTGGAATGGGCTGGCGCCAATTTCGATACCGTGTTTACCCAGCGCAGCAATCTGCTGCGCCCCGCCTTCCTGCGCATGCTGCGCGATATCGTGCGCTTCAACCGTCAGGCCAGCGCCCTGGCCACGGCCAGCGTGCCGGCGCCGGCCCTGTCGCTGGGCGAGTTTCTCGACCTGCACGGCTATGGCGATGAATTCCGTCACTGGTATCTGCTGCCGATGGCCGCCTGTATCTGGTCGTGCCCGGCGCGCCAGATGCTGGCCTTTCCCTTGGCCACGTTTATCCGTTTCTGCCACAACCATGGCTTGCTGCAAGTGAGCGACCGGCCGCAATGGCGTACGGTGCGCGGTGGTTCGCGCGTGTACGTGGAAAAACTGCTGGCGGGCATTCCGCAGCAGCGCCTGGCTTGCCCCGTGCTGGCCGTGCGCCGCCAGGCTCATGGTGGCGCGCGCATGGTCGAGCTGCACACGGCCGCCGGCGTCGAGCATGTCGATCACGTCGTGCTCGCTTGCCACAGCGACCAGTCGCTGGCCCTGCTGGGAGATATCCGTGACGACGAGCGCTCTGTGCTCGAAGCCGTACGCTACCAGCCCAATCGCGCCGTGCTGCATACGGATGCGTCCTGCCTGCCGCAGCGCCGCAAGGCTTGGTCGGCCTGGAATTACCAGGGCCGGCCGGCAGTGGCGGAAGGCGAGGCGCCGCAAGTATGCGTGCATTATTTGCTGAACCAGTTGCAGCCGCTGCCGTTCACCACTCCCGTCATCGTTTCGCTCAATCCGCTCGATGAACCGGACCCGGCGTCCATCCTCGACGAGTTTTCGTATGCCCATCCCGTGTTCGATGGCGCGGCCATTGCCGCCCAGGCGCGCCTGGCCGGCTTCCAGGGCGCGCAGCACACGTGGTTCGCGGGTGCCTGGACGGGCTACGGCTTCCATGAGGACGGCTTGAAGTCGGGCCTGGCCGTGGCGCAAGCGCTCAATGGCATGGCGACGGCGGAGCTCGGCCATGCCGCGTGATCCCGCGCAACCGGCCCAGCCGCAGCTATGCCTGGGCCTGGTGCGCCATGCGCGGCTGCGCCCGCGCGCGCATGCGTTCAGCTATGGCATGTTTTATCTGCGCCTGCCCCTGCGCAGCATGGGCGCGCAGGATTTCGCGGCCCGCCTGATGTCGCGCAATGGCGCCAACGTGCTGGCCTTCCGCGACAGCGACCACGGCGATGGCACGACACCGTTGCTGGAGTGGATCGATGGCTTGCTGCAGCAGCATGGCGTGTTGGACGCGGGTGGCGAAATCTGGCTGCAAACCATGCCGCGCATGTTTGGCTATGTCTTTAACCCCATCAGCTTCTGGTTTTGCCACCGCCCGGATGGCGCGCTGCGCGCCGTGCTCTGCGATGTGCGCAATACCTTTGGCGAGCGCCATCTGTACTTGCTCGTGCAGGGCGGCGCCATCGCGTATGGCAGCGAACTGGTCGCCAAGAAGATTTTCCATGTGTCGCCGTTCTGCAAGGTGGAAGGACAGTACCGTTTCCGTTTCCTGCGCAACCACGACAAGGATGGCGAGCGCCACCTGGCCCGCGTCGATTATGACGACCTCGACGGTCCGATTTTGCAGACCAGCTTGTCCGGCACGGCGCAGCCGTTGCGCGATGGCGCCATCGCCTGGGCCTTGCTGCGCTACCCCCTGATGACGTTTGGCGTGATGGCGCGCATCCATTGGCAAGCCTTGCGCCTGTGGCTGCGCCGCGTGCCGTTTTTCAGCAAACCCCACCCCCCACAAAAAAAGGTGTCCCGATGAGCTCCGATTCCCTGCCGACCGGCCTGCATGCGCGCAGCGGCCCGTCCCCGACCCATGTGCATGAACATCTGGACTTGCCCGCTGCTGCGCGCATGATTCTGCGCCTGCTGGAAAAACTGCAATATGGCGCCCTGCGCCTGCGCACACCGGATGGCAGGATCTTGCTGTACGGCGACGCCAGCCACCCCGTCACCCTGGACTTGCACAATTGGCACCTGTGTGCGGCTGCCCTGCGTTCGGGTGACATCGGCTTTGCGGAAACGTTCATCGCCGGTGACTGGCGCACGGACAATTTGCCTGGCTTGATCGAATTGATGATACGCAACCGCGCGCAGATTGAATCGCTGATCTACGGCAACTGGTGGGGCAACCTGATCTACAAGGTGCGCCATTTGCTCAACCGCAATTCGCGCGCCGGCAGCAAGAAAAATATCCACGCCCATTACGATATCGGCAACGCCTTTTATCAGCTGTGGCTGGATCCATCGATGACGTATTCGAGCGCCCTGTTTAGCGAAGGCGCCAGCCTGGAGCAGGCGCAAGGTGCCAAATACCGTCGTATTGCGGACCAGTTGCAGCTGCAGCCGGGCCAGCGCGTGCTGGAAATCGGTTGCGGCTGGGGCGGCTTTGCGGAAACGGCGGCGCGCAGTTACGGCGCCCACGTGACGGGGTTGACTTTGTCCACGGAGCAACTCGCGTACGCGCGCCAGCGCCTGCAGGATGCGGGGTTGGCAGGGCAGGCCGACCTGCAGTTGTGCGACTACCGCGACAGCGCCGGCCAGTACGACGCCATCGCCTCGATCGAGATGTTCGAAGCGGTGGGGCAAAGCTACTGGCCCGGCTATTTCGCGTGCGTGGCGCGCAACCTGAAGCCGGGCGGACGCGCCTGCATCCAGACCATCGTCATCGCCGACGCACTGTTCCAGCGCTACAGCAAGAGCACGGACTTCATTCAACAGTATATTTTCCCGGGCGGCATGTTGCCTTCGCCGCTGGAATTTCGCCGCGCCGCCGAGGCGCAGGGCTTGCGCGTGGTGGACGCCTTCAGCTTTGGCCTCGATTACGCGGAAACCTTGCGCCAGTGGCGCGCCAGTTTCCTGGCCCAGCGCACAGCGCTGGAAAAGCAGGGTTTTGATGGCCGTTTCCTGCTGACCTGGGAGTTTTACCTCGCATATTGCGAGGCCGCCTTCCAGGCGCACAACACGGATGTGATGCAATTTACCCTGATCAAGGACTGACCATGCGCCGCCTGCTTGCCACTGTTGTGTTGTCCCTGACCATGTTCGCTGCCGTCGCCGCGCCGCCGGCTTTTATCGCTGCCGACGTGCCCGAGGCCCGCCTGGCGGGCGAGGGCGAATACACGTGGTTCGGCATGCGTATTTATCGGGCGCAACTGTGGGTGGGCGCGAACGGTTACCAGGGCGTGGCGTCGGCAACGGCGCCGTTCGTGCTGGAATTGCGCTACGCGCGTGCGCTCGACGGCAAGAAGATCGCCGAAGCCAGCCATGAGCAGATGCAAAAGCTGGGCCTCGGCACGGAGCAGCAGCGCCTGGCGTGGCTGGCCACGATGCAGCGCATCTTTCCTGACGTCAAGGAAGACCAGCGCATCGCGGGCGCCTACCGGGCCGGCATCGCGCCCGGCGTGCGCTTTTATCTCGATGGCAAGGTGCTGGCCGACGTAAGCGATGGCGACTTTGCGCGCGCCTTCTTCGCCATCTGGCTGTCGCCCGAGTCGACGGCGCCGAAGCTGCGCGCGGCCCTGCTGCAGAGTGCGGCGCCACTGCCATGAGTAGCGGGGCCGGCGCTTTGACCTTGCCTGCCTTGTTCAGTTATGGCCTGTTCGGCTTGCCGCTGGCCATGCTGGCACTGCCCATCTATATATATGTGGCGCCATTTTATGCGCAGCGCAGCAGCCTTGACCTGGCGCAAATCGGGGCCGTGCTGCTGGCGGCCCGCATCGCCGCCGCCTTCATCGATCCTGCCCTCGGTGCCTGGATGGCGCGCGGTGGGCGCAGCTATGCCATCTATGTCGCTGCGTCGCTACCGCTGCTGCTGCTGGGCTTTGGCGCCCTGTTCCATCCGCCATCCCTGTCGCATGGGGCGACCCTGGCCTGGTTCCTGGCCGCCTTGCTGCTCGTGTACGCCGCCTATGGCCTGGCCGGCATCGCGCACCAGAGCTGGGGCGCGGCCTTGAGCCATGCGCCGACGCAGCGGGCGCGCGTGACGGCCGTGCGCGAAGGCTGCGGCTTGCTCGGCGTGATCCTGGCGGCGGCCCTGACTTCCGTGCTCGGCTATGACGGTTTGTCGCTGGCCTTTGCCGTCTGCCTGCTGGCGGCGGGCGCGCTGTTGCTGGCGCGCGCGCCGCGGCCAGCCTTGCGCAGTGCAGGGGGCGCGGTCGCCGGCAGCGGTTGGAAAGTCCCATTACGCCAGCGCGCGTTCCGCTGGCTGTTCGCCGTCCTGCTCGTCAATGGTGTGGCTGCCGCCATTCCCGCCACCCTGTTCCTGTTCTTTGCCGGCGATTATCTGCGCCTGGGACATTACGCCGGTCCGTTCCTGATCGTGTATTTTTGCGCGGCGGCCGCCTCGATGCCCGTGTGGGTGGCGCTGGCGCGCCGCTTTGGCGAAGCGCGTGCCTGGGGCGGCGCCATGCTGCTGGCAGCGTGCGTGTTTGTCTGGGCGTATGGCCTCGACGCGGGTGCCGCCTGGGGCTTTGCCAGTATCTGCCTGCTGTCGGGCCTGGCGCTGGGGGCTGACCTGGCCTTGCCGCCGGCCCTGCTGGCAGGGCTGATCGGCGCGGCCGGCCATGCCGGGCGGCACGAAGCGGCGTATTTCGGCTGGTGGAACTGGGGCGTGCAAATGAGCCTGGCACTGGCGGCCGGCATCGCCTTGCCCCTGCTGGCCTGGCTCGGCTATGTGCCGGGCAGCAGCACAGGCTTGCCGGCCCTGTCGGCTGCCTACGCCTTGCTGCCCTGTGCCTTGAAACTGCTGGCCGCGCTGCTGCTGTGGCGCGCGCCCTTACAACATATATATAGCGACCACCTGGAGATTCGACCATGCACCTCATGAAATGCTGCCGGCGCGGCATGGCGGCGGCGGCTGTGCTGCTGGCGCTGGCCGCCTGCTCCACGCCGCCCACCCCCGCCACCTATGCACAGGAACTGCCCGTACTGGATCTGCAGCAGTACTTCAACGGCACGCTCGATGCCCACGGCATCTTTCAGGACCGCTCGGGCAAGGTGGTCAAGCGCTTTACTGTGGTGATGCGGGCCAGCTGGGTGGGTGAGACGGGCACCCTGGACGAGGATTTCACGTATTCGGACGGCAGCAAACAACGCCGCGTGTGGACTCTGCGCAAGACGGCGCCCGGGCGCTTCATCGGCACGGCGCCCGACGTGGTCGGCGAGGCCATCGGCGAAGTGGCCGGCAATGCGCTGCGCTGGCAATACGTGCTGGCGCTGCCCGTCGATGGCACGGTCTACCACGTCGATTTCGAGGACTGGATGTTCCTGATGGATGACAAGGTCATGCTGAACCGCGCCGCCATGAGCAAATTCGGCTTCAGCCTGGGCGCCGTCACTTTATCGTTCAGCAAGCGTCCACAGGCGGCCCCATGAATCGCAAGATCACCAACTGGGCCGGCAAGCGCGTGTGGATCATCGGCGCCTCCAGCGGCATCGGCGCCGCGTGCGCCACCTTGCTGCTGCAGCAGGGCGCGTGCGTGGCCTTGTCGGCCCGCCATCGCGCCAGCCTGGAACTGCTGTGCCAGGGGCAGCCCCTGGCGCAGGCATTGCCGCTCGATATCACCCAGCCCGCCCAGCTGCGGGCCGTCTGCGCGGACTTGCAGCAGCAGTGGACGCATATCGACCTGATACTGGTGGTGGCCGGCGGCTATCAGGCCATGCGTGCCGATAGCTTTGACCTTGAGGCAGCACAGGGCTTGCTGGCCCTGAATGTGGGCGGCGTCTTCAATTGCCTGGAGCAGGCCTTGCCGTGGCTGTTGCGCCAGGGCAGTGGCGGCATCGGCATCGTCGGCTCGGTGGCCGGCTATGGCGGCTTGCCCAAGGCGCTCGCGTATGGTGCCAGCAAGGCGGCACTGATCAACCTGACGGAATCGTTGTATCTGGATTTGCATGGGCGTGGCATTGACGTGTATCAAATCAATCCCGGCTTCGTCGCCACGCCCCTGACGGCGGACAATGATTTCAAGATGCCGGCGCTGATGACGGCGCAGGACGCGGCCGCCGCCATGCTCGACGGCATTGAGCGGGGCCAGTTTCACATCCACTTTCCCAAACGCTTCACGAATATCCTGCGCCTGGCGCGGCTGTTGCCGTACCGTGCCTATTTCTGGCTGATCCGCAAGGTGACTGGCCTATGAACGCAAGCATGGATGACCCGCTGGCGCGCCTGGTGGCGTTTTACGAGCACCTGAGCATCGACAACCTGGCGCAACTGGGCGCCGTGTACGCGCCGGATGCCCATTTCAAGGATCCGTTCAACGAGGTGCAGGGGCATGCCGCCATCCTGGCCATCTTCGAGCACATGTTCGTGCAAGTCGATGCGCCGCGGTTTGACGTGCTGGAAAGCCTGGGGCAGGGGACGCAAGCCTTCCTGACGTGGGAGTTTCGTTTCCGCATGAAACGTCTGGTATCTGGCGAACAATGTATTCGTGGCGCCACCCATGTGCGCTTCGATGCGCAGGGACGGGTGGTCTTGCACCGCGATTATTGGGATGCGGCGGAAGAATTGTATGAAAAACTGCCGTTGTTGGGCGGTTTCATGCGCCTGCTCCGGCGCGCAAGCCAGCGTTAAGCTTGTTTCTTGATGCTTCTAAGCAAAAAATCAAAAAAAGAAGAAGCAAATTGTGTGAAATCGGACAGAGAAAAACTTGATTCCGATCAATGTGTCGTTTTTTTGACACAAATTTGTCAAAATATTGAGAAGGCAACATTGTAAGAAATTGTTTCAATTGATGCGCAATTTGCAAGCAAGAGTCGTCCTCATGCGTTCCTTGGGGGGAGCAGGCGCATGCGCTGGTAAACATGGAAAACATTTATATGTGAGCAATTTAAATTACCGGAAAGTCAGTAATTTAATTGTTACTCTGGCCATTTTTTGGACGCGTACGCCGACGCGCAAATTGACCCCTACGCCCCTGAATAATGCGGCAACGCACCAAAACAGCGCGCATTATTTCCCGTTTTTGGGCATCCGGCAGCAAACATTGGCGATGCCGTGTATGCTTCGTCCCGATTATCCATTATCGCCTGACAAATTGTGCGCTTTGTCGCGTAAGTCTTGGAGGGCAAATGATGGGTAAAGCATGTTGACGTTTTAATCACTCGCCTGATACTGTTGCACTAATACAACGGGTGCCAGCAAGCCATGCGCTATGATGGAATGGTCAATCAGGCCCATGCATTGGTTGGCAAGGGGCACTGGCTCTGTCGCGTAGTACGGTTGGCGATGGTCGGGATGCCTGAAAAAGCCCCCGGCCTGGTACCGGAAGTAACATGTTGGAACTTGATGGAATGTGAAACGGTCGTTATAGTGCCGCTTCCGGTGCCCTTTGAGCACCGAACCGGCGCACGAATGACGGTCGTTATGCAGCCTTCAAGCTTATCGGTGCAATAGCGTGCCGATACCGATATGAATGTTCCCCTGACCGGAACAGCAATGTGGCAGGTGGAGACCTTGCCCTCACTCATAAAAAGCGCTCTGCTAGAGCGCAGCTCGAGATGCATAGGCTGTATTACTTTTTGCTTCAAAAATTAAAGGAAATCGCAATGAAAAAAACTCTGATCACCCTGGCAGTCCTGGCAGCAGCCACCGGCGTAGCCCAAGCTCAATCGAGCGTTGTTATCTACGGTACCGTTGACGCTGGTTTCGTCAGCGAGCGCGGCGGTGTTAACGGCAACGTTAACAAAATCGACAGCGGCATTGCTTCGGCTTCCCGTATCGGCTTCAAAGGCACCGAAGATCTGGGCAGCGGCCTGTCGGCTCTGTTCGTTCTGGAATCGGGCTTCGGCGTTGACAACGGTCAACAAGACGTTGCAGGTACCTTGTTCAATCGTCAGGCTTACGTTGGTCTGAGCAGCAAAACGGCTGGTACCGTAACCCTGGGTCGTCAATACACCCCTTGGTACAACACCCTGTCGAAAGTTGCTGATCCATTCGCAGCTGGCTACGCTGGTTCCGCTAAGAACTTGTTCCCAGCGAACACGACCCGCACCAGCAACACCGTGCTGTACACCTCGCCTAATTTCAACGGCTTCGATGCTGACGTTGCTTACAGCACCGCCAACAACGGCCAAGAGAGCCTGGTATCCAGCAAAATCGGTCGCCAAATGGGCGCGTCGGTTGGCTACGCTAACGGTCCTCTGAATGCACGTCTGGCCTACAACACCACCAGCAACGAAACCGCCATCAGCGATGCTGGCAGCGCACGTAACTGGTTGGCTGCAGCTAACTACGACTTCGCAGTAGCGAAAGCGTATGTTGCATACGGCGTCAACAAAGGCCTGAACAGCTCGACCCGTAACAACGGTAATGTCAATGCATTCAACTATATCTCGGCTAAGACCAGCGATGACAGCACCACCGCTCTGATCGGCGCAACGGTACCAGTTGGTCCAGCCGGCACCGTGATGGCTTCGGTTATCCACGTGAACGACAAATCGGGCCTGAACGCCGATGCGAACCAGTTCGCAGTGGGCTACTCGTACGCTCTGTCGAAGCGCACCAGCACCTACGCTTCGTACGCCAAGATCTCGAACAAAAACAACGCTGGCTACACTGTTGGCAACAACAGCAACGCTGGTACGGGCGACAAAGCCTTCAACGTTGGTGTTCGTCACTCGTTCTAATATTCGCGCAAGCGAAGCTTAGTACCGCTGAGGCATCCCTTCGGGGATGCTGCAAGCAAAGAAACGCGCTGTCTGGCTTCGGTCTGACGGCGCGTTTTTGCATGGGCGGCGCCAGTTATAATGGCGCCGTTACTCAAGTAAAGGAATGCCATGTATTCATTCACCTCGCCACGCCTGACCGCCATGTTGGCCGCGCTGCTGCTTGCTGGCGCCACGGGGGCCGCTGTCGCTGCCGTCAAGGGCAAGAAACCGGCCGGACTGGAGCGCTACGGCGTGGCCGTCTACTCGGACCTGTGCCTGCAAAAAGATAGCGGCGAGATCGGTGGCCAGCGCGTGACCCTGCACCGCTTTGCCGAGGCCGACTCCGTCATCTACGAATTCACGGCTGGCGCACTGAGCTGGCCTATCGTCGCCAACGACGTCAACCTGGACGCCGCCACGGGCGCCTTCGACTTCACCATCGCCGGTGCCGACAGCGAAGAACGCACCATCGTCGGCAAGTTCTCCAAAGACGGGCAAACCCTGACCCTGGAAGGCGATTATTGCGGCGGCAATGTGCGCATGCCCATGAAACTGAGCCGCGTGCGCGATTTCGGCCGTCCCTTGAAAAATTGCACGCCATGCCCGCCGGTGCCGGAAGCGCCCGCCGAGGCCGTGCCTGCCGAGGAAAGCGCTCCAGTACCCGCTGCCTGAGCGATTGCCGCTGTCAAAAAGAAAAAGGCCCGGTATCGACCGGGCCTTTGTTGTTTTTAGCGCTGAAACGGGCTTATTTTGCCGCCTGCGCCTTTTCCGCCGTGGCGCGGATGGTAGCGAGTGTCGCGTTCGGCGTGATCAGGTTGCCGTCATAGCGCAGCTCGATCAGGGCCGGCAAGTTGTGCGCCCTGGCGTGCGCCAGCGCCCGCTGCAGGGCGGGGGCGAACTCTTCTGTCGTAGTCACCACTTCGCCATGCGCGCCATACGCCTGTGCCAGCGCGGCAAAATCCGGATTGTGCAGGGTCGTGCCCGACACGCGGCCCGGGTAGTCTCGTTCCTGGTGCATGCGGATGGTGCCGAACATCTGGTTGTTGAAGACGATGATGACCACGCCCGCCTGGTATTGCACGGCGGTGGCCAGTTCCTGGCCATTCATCATGTATTCGCCATCGCCGGCAAAGGTAATCACGGTGCGCTCCGGATGCACGATCTTCGCCGCCACGCCGGACGGTACGCCGTAGCCCATGGCGCCGTTGGTCGGCGCGAGCTGCGTGCGCATGCCGCCGTAACGATAAAAACGGTGCGCCCACGAGGCGTAATTGCCGGCGCCGTTCGTCAGGATGGTGTCAAGGGGCGCCTGTACCATGATTTCCTGCGTCACTTGCCATAGGTCCAGCGGCGCCTGGCCATCCTGGAAGATGGGTGGGCGCTCTTGGTAGGCGGCCAGCTCGGCCTTGGCTTCGCCGGGCGTATGTTTCCATGCGGAAGCGTCGACGGGGGCCATGGCGGCCAGCATGGCGCAGACCTGCGGCATGCCGCTGTTGATCATCAGCTCGGCCTGGTAAACGCTGCCCAGTTCCTCTGCATCCGTATGGATGTGCACCAGACGCTGGCGCGGCACGGGCGAGTCGAACAGGGTGTAGCCGCCCGTCGTCATTTCACCCAGGCGCGGGCCGATGGCGATGACCAGGTCGGCATTTTTCACGCGCGCGGCCAGTTTCGGGTTGATGCCGATGCCGACGTCGCCGATGTAGTTGGGGTGGGCATTGTCGAGCAAGTCCTGGAAGCGGAAGGCGCAGGCGACGGGTAAGTAATTCGCTACCGCGAACTGTTGCAGGTCGGCGCATGCCTGCGGTGTCCAGGTGGTGCCGCCCAGCAAGACCAGCGGACGCTGCGCATCGGCCAGCATGGCGCGCAATTGCAGCAGTTGCTGTTCTGATGGCGCCGCCTGCACGGGTTGGTAGGCGCGCGTGTCGGCTACCGTGGCCAGTGAAATGAGCATGTCTTCCGGCAGGGCCAGCACGACAGGGCCGGGGCGGCCGCTGGTGGCGACCTGGAAGGCGCGCGCCAGGTATTCGGGGATGCGCTCGGCGCGGTCGATCTGCGCCACCCACTTCGCCATCTGGCCGTACATGCGGCGGTAGTCGATTTCCTGGAACGCTTCGCGGTCGACGAAATCATTGCCCACCTGGCCGATGAACAGGATCATCGGCGTGGAATCCTGGTACGCCGTGTGCACGCCGATGGAGGCGTTGGTGGCGCCCGGTCCGCGCGTGACGAAGCAGATGCCCGGCTTGCCCGTCAGCTTGCCGTAGGCTTCAGCCATGAAGGCGGCGCCGCCTTCCTGGCGGTTGATGATGAAGCGGATGCCCGAATCGTGCAGGGCATCGAGCACGTCGAGGTAGCTTTCGCCAGGCACGCCAAAAGCGGTGTCGACACCATGGATCTGCAGGGCATCGACCAGGATCTGGCCGCCGGTACGGGATTGTTGCGTCATGTTCGGCTCTTTATATTCTAGTGGGTGGCAAAGAAGTGGGGCAAGCGGTGCGCATGCGCTTGCATGCAAGCAGCTTGCCTCATTCTATGTGAGCCGATTTGGCCCGGCTTTTGAAATGGCGACACCGAATTACACAATCCCCCGGGCCGGGGCCCGGCGAGCGGTGTCGTTCCTGCGCCGGCCTTTTTGCAGAAACATGCTGCAACGCGGTACAATGGCGGGTGAAGCAGGCCAGACAGTCGCTGGCCGGCGCAGCAATGCGCTGGCGGGAGGAAGGTCCGGACTCCATAGAGCGGGGTGACGGTTAACGGCCGTCCGCTGAAAGCCGTAAGGTATAAGGCGAGGAATAGGGCCACAGAGACGAGCGTATTAAGTTACGGTGAAACGCGGTAACCTCCACCTGGTGCAATTTCAAATAGGCACGCGATGATGCTGCTCGCGGAGCGTGCGGGTAGAAAGCTTGAGCGCCCGAGTAATCTGGCGCCTAGAGGAATGACTGTCATAGCGCCAACCTGCAAGGGAAGGCGCCGTAACAAAATCCGGCCTACCGGCCTGCTTCACTTGAATTTTAGCTCCCTGGTCTGCCGGGGAGTGTATCGGCCGCAGCGGTTTGCTTGCTGCGCGCCTCCAAAAAGCCCCCGCAAAGGGGCTTTTTTTGTTTCTAAAAATAGTGCAGTCAAGATAAAGTTGTATATACAACTAAAATGGACAATTGGTTAAAGTTTCTTCCTTTCAAGTAATTGCTGCATTGCAAAAATAGTTGACCCGCATCAGGCCAGCCCCGGAAAACAGGGCCGGTACGCGCCAAGGGCGCAATTTTTTTGCCTTAAACCAAGTCTTTTGCTGTGGCTGCTTGCTGTTGTGCCTGGAGGTCGAAAGTATTGTCATGTGTCAACTAACTGTAAAAAATTCAATTATTACATTTCGTCTTTTTCGATGTTTACGGTAGGAAAACACATGTGTGCAGATGAGGTAGCACATTCACTATCTTTCATAAGTATCTAATTTATCGATATATTTTTATTTGAGACTGCTTCAACGATATGCGCTAAGTCCTTAATTTCATTAATAAAATTCCTGTTTTGCCAATCGGAAACCGCTTGACCACTATCTTTGCTTACTCTAAAGTGGGCAACTGTGTGAAAAAGTGTGTTTTTGTGGGAAATTTCCCCTTTTCATCATGATGCGCAAGCGTCGCAACCCAAGCTCAAAAAAGGTCTTCCGTGTTTCAAGGCGCGTCCGCAATCAATCTCGATGCCAAAGGCAGGATGTCTATCCCTGCCAAGCACCGTGACGCGCTGGCGATTCAATGCGAAGGCCGTCTGACCCTGACCAAGCACCCCGATGGCTGCCTGCTGTTTTTCCCCCGACCCGTGTGGGAAAGCCACCGCCAGCAAATCGCCGCCTGGCCCATGTCGGCGCGCGCCTGGCAGCGCATCTTCCTCGGCAACGCCGTCGACGTCGAGCTGGACTCGGCCGGCCGCGTGCTGATCTCGCCCGAATTGCGCAACGCCGTGGGGCTGTCGCGTGAAGTCATGATGATCGGCATGGGCAGCCACTTTGAAATATGGGATGCCGCCAAGTTGGCCGACAAAGAACAGCAGGCGATCGATGCCGGCACCCCCGATGTACTTTCCAATTTTTCTTTTTAAGGCTCCGTAATGACACAACTCACGGTGCCGGAATTTCAGCATCGCACGGTGCTGCTTGATGAAGCGGTCGATGCGCTCGACCTGACGGGCGACCGCGCGCACGGCATTTACGTCGATGGCACGTTTGGCCGCGGCGGGCATAGCCGACTGATTTTGTCGCGCCTGGCGCTTGACGCGCGCCTGATCGGCTTCGACAAGGATTTGCAAGCTATCGCCACGGCCGAACAGATCGGCGACCCCCGCTTTGAAATTGTCCATGACAGCTTTGCCACCATGACGGCCAGCCTGGCCGCGCGTGGCGTGCAGCAGGTGGATGGCATCTTGCTCGACCTGGGCATCTCGTCGCCGCAGGTCGACGATGCGGCGCGCGGTTTCAGCTTCCGCAACGACGGACCGCTGGACATGCGCATGGATACGACGCGCGGCATCTCCGCGGCCGAATGGCTGGCGGTGGAAACCGAGCAGAAATTAGAGAAAGTGATACGCGATTATGGGGAAGAACGGTTTGCTTTTCAGATTGCAAAGGCGATTGTTGCTGGCCGGGCAGTCCAGCCAATTTCAAGCACACGACAGCTTGCCGGCATCGTGGCAGGCGCCGTCAAGACCCGCGAGAAGGGTAAGGACCCCGCTACCCGCACCTTTCAGGCAATCCGCATTTTCATTAACAAAGAGCTCGAGGATCTCGAGATCGGTCTGAACCAGGCGTATGCCTGCCTGGCGCCCGGCGCGCGCATGGCCGTGATCAGTTTTCATTCGCTGGAAGACCGCATGGTCAAGCGCTTCTTCGCCTCGAAGGCGAACGTGGAACAGCCTGACCGCCGCCTGCCGATCCGTGCGGTCGACTTGCCGCAGCCGGAAATGAAGCTGATATTGAAGATGAAGCCGTCCGATGCCGAGATCGAGGGTAATCCCCGTTCGCGTTCGGCAGTGATGCGCGTGGCGCAGCGTTTGCCCATTCCAGTTAGTGGCGGCGCCCGATGACTGGCAAGCTGTGTGTCGTGCTGTCGGCCCTGCTGGTGTGCTGCGGCCTGTCGCTGGTGAACGCGCAGTATCAGTCGCGCCACCTGTTGATCGACCTGGAGCGCGCGCAAGCGTTGTCGCGCCAGCTCGACATCGACTGGGCGCAGCTGCAGCTGGACCAGTCCACTTTGGGCAAGCATGAACGCATTGAATCGATCGCACGGCGCGACCTGAGCATGACGCCATTGACGGCGGCACGTACGCAATACCTGACGGAGGGCGAGTAATGAAGTTGGGCGGCAATAGCAACGGCCGGGTGGCGGCATCGAAAGGCGTGCCATTCTCGAAGAACCCCGTACTGGCAGTGCGTCTGCCCGTCTGGCGTTCGCGCGTCGTGCTGTTCCTGCTGTTCTTCGCTTTCGCCGGCCTGGGCGCGCGCGCGCTGTGGCTGCAGGGCGTGTCGACGCAGTTTTTGCAAAAGCAGGGCAAGGCCCGCTACGAGCGCACGCTGGAACTGCCGGCCACGCGCGGCAAGATCACCGACCGCAACGGCCAGGTGCTGGCGTCGTCCGTGCCCGTGAAAGCCATCTGGGCCATTCCCGACGACGTGCTGCAGGCGTCGCCCGAGAAAATCAACGCGCTGGCCGGCCTGCTGGAAATGAACGTCAACGAATTGCGCAAGAAGCTCGATTCGGACCGCAGCTTCGTTTACCTGAAACGCCAGGTCGAGATGGACGTGGCCGACAAGATCTCCAAGCTGGGCATCGACGGCATCGACGAGCGCAAGGAATACAAGCGCTTTTATCCACAGGGCGAAGTGATGACCCACGTGGTCGGCTTTACCAACGTGGAAGACGTGGGCCAGGAAAGCATGGAACTGGCGCAGCAGAAAACCCTCGTCGGCACCACCGGCAGCCGCCGCGTGATCAAGGACCGCCTGGGCCACATCGTCGAAGACATCGGCTTCATCCACGAACCGCATGACGGCAAGGACCTGACCCTGTCCGTCGACAGCAAGATCCAGTACATCGCCTTCACGCAGTTGAAGGAAGCGGTGGAAAAATTCAATGCCAAGGCCGGCGGTGCCGTAGTGCTCGACGTGCACACGGGTGAAGTACTGGCCCTGGCCAATTACCCCAGCTACGACCCGAACGACCGCCGCAAGCTCACCGGGCAGCAGCTGCGCAACCGCGTCATGACCGACACCTTTGAGCCCGGTTCGACCCTGAAACCGATCACGGTCTCGCTGGCGCTCGATACGGGCAGAGTCAAGCCGGGCACGCTGATCGACACGGGTCCGGGCCGCTACACCATCGCCGACCGCACCATTACCGACACCAAGCCGCACGGCGTGATCAGTGTCTCCGAAATCATCGAGATGTCGTCGAACATCGGCACCTCGAAGATCGCGCTGGGCATGCCGTCGCAGGAAATGTGGGAAATGTTTACCAAGGTGGGCTTCGGCCAGCAGCCGAAATGGGGCTTCCCCGGTGCCGTGGCCGGCCGCGTGCGTCCATATAAATCGTGGCGCCCGGTGGAACAGGCCACCATGAGCTACGGTAACGGCATTTCCGTTTCGCTGATCCAGCTGGCGCGCTCCTACATGATGTTCGCCCGCGATGGCGACACGATCCCCCTGTCATTCCAGAAGGTCAATGAGCTGCCCGTGGGCCAGCAGGTGATCAAGCCGAAGACTGCCGCCGACATGCGCGCCATGCTGGAACTGGTGGTCTCCGGCGCGCACGGCTCGGCCAAGCGCGCGCAGGTCGCCGGCTACCGCGTGGGCGGCAAGACGGGTACCGCCTACAAGGTGGAAAACGGCCGCTATGCGATGCCGCGCAAATACATCGGCTCGTTCGTGGGCATGGTGCCGATGTCGGCGCCGCGCTTCATCATTGCCGTGATGATCGATGAACCGACCGGCCCTGCCCACTACGGCGGCCAGGTTGCCGCTCCCGCTTTCGCGGCGATTGCGACCAACGCGCTGCGCGCGATGAACGTACCGCCCGATTCCTCCGTTACCGAAATCGTGGTCCCGGCCAATGCCGGCCCGGAGGCCATGTGAAGTCACTCATGACCATACAAGACATCAGTTTGTGGATCAAAGCGGCTGCCCCGTCCGGGCAGCTGACGTCCGATTCGCGCCGCGTGCAGCGCGGCGACGTGTTTTTCGCCTACGCGGGCGCCACGCATTTCATCGACGCCGCCATTGAGCAGGGCGCCGCCGCCATCGTGCATGACGCCGTGGAATGGAACGCCGCATGGAGCGTGCCGCATCTGCTGGTCAGCGACCTGAAACGCCTGGCCGGCCCCGTGGCACATGCGTTCTACGACATGCCCGACAGCGCCATGTTCAGCGCAGGCGTGACGGGCACGAATGGCAAGACCTCGTGCGCGCTGTGGCTGGCGCAGGCCCTGGCGCGCCTGGGTGTAACCTCGTCCGTCATCGGTACCCTGGGCGTGGGCCTGTGCAAGCCACGCGGCGCCATCGAATTCGACGTCACCGGCTACACCACGCCCGACGCCGTGCTGCTGGCGCGCAAACTGGCCGCCATGCGCGACGCCGGCGCGCAAGCCGTTGCCATCGAAGTGTCGTCGATCGGCCTGGACCAGGAACGCGCGGCCGGCATGCATTTCGATGTCGCCATGTTCACCAATCTGACGCGCGATCACCTCGACTACCATGGCGACATGGCCACCTACGAGGCGGCCAAGGTCAAGCTGTTCGACTGGCCCGGCCTGAAAACGGCCGTCATCAACCTCGATGACCCCATGGGTCTGCGCCTGGCGCGCCACGTGGATGGCAAGCTGACGGGCGAATATCCCGTCATCGGCTACACCTTGCAGGATGCGGCCAGCCAGCCTGACTTGCCGGGCGTGCTGATGCTGCGTGCCAGCCAGTTCCGCAGCCGTCATGCCGGTACCGACTTCCACCTGGAATGCGCGCTGGGCGTGGCGCTGGTCAAGACGCAGCTGGTGGGCCACTTCAATATCAGCAACGCGCTGGCCGTGCTGGGCGCCTTGCTGGCGCATGGCACCGGCCTGCGCGCCGCCATCGATGGCATCGAATCGCTGCAGCCGGCTCCCGGCCGCATGCAGCAGGTGGGTGGACAGGAAGCGCCGATGGTCGTCATCGATTACGCGCATACGCCGGACGCTTTGGCAAAAACCCTGGCCGCCTTGCGCCAGGTGGCGCAGGAGCGGGGTGGCCAGCTATGGTGCGTGTTCGGTTGCGGCGGCGACCGCGATCCGGGCAAGCGTCCGCAGATGGGCGCCATCGCGCAACTGGCCGACCATGTGCTGGTCACCAGCGACAATCCGCGCAGCGAAGACCCGCACGCCATCATCGCGCAGATCGTCGCCGGCATGCGTGCTGACGGCCCGCAGCCGCAGTCTATCGAAGACCGCGCTGCCGCCATCCTGTCGGCCATCAAGCATGCCGCCAAGCCGGACGTGATCCTGCTGGCTGGCAAAGGCCATGAGCCGTACCAGGAAATCAAGGGCAAGAAACTGCCGTTCTCCGATGCCGATCATGCGCAGCTGGCCCTGTCCGCGCGCCTGACCATGATGAGGACGAACTGATGCGCGGCACCCTGACAGAACTGATGCCGTCGCTGGACGGCGCGCAGCTGACGGGCGATGCCGTTTTTGACGGCGTCTCCACCGACAGCCGCAGCGCCCAAGCCGGCTCGCTCTTCGTCGCCTTGCGCGGCGAGAGTTTCGACGCCCACGATTTCCTCGACCAGGTGGCCGCGCGCGGCGTTGCCGCCGTGGTGGTCGAGCGCCTGCCTGCAGGCTGGGACAGCGGCAAGGTGCCGGCCATCGTGGTGGCCGATACATTGGTCGCGCTGGGCCGCATTGCCCATCACTGGCGCCGCCGTTTCAATTTGCCCGTCATCGGCGTCACCGGCAGCAATGGCAAGACCACCGTCAAGGAGATGATTTCATCCATCCTGGCGGCGGCCTTCGGCGAAGAAGCGCGCCTGGCCACGCGCGGCAACCTGAATAACGAGATCGGCGTGCCGCTGACCCTGTTCCGCCTGAATGAAGAACACAAGGCGGCTGTCATCGAGATGGGCATGAACCATCCGGGCGAGATCGGCCGCCTGGCCGCGATTGCCGCGCCGACCCTGGCGATGGTCAATAACGCGCAGCGCGAGCACCAGGAATTCATGCATACGGTGCTAGCGGTGGCGCGCGAGAACGGCGCGGCGCTGGCGGCATTGGCCGACGACGGCGTGGCCGTCTTCCCGCATGGCGATGAGTTCACGCCCGTGTGGCGCGAGCTGGCCGGCGCGCGCGCCGTCATTACGTTTGGCCTGTCGAAGGATGCTGATGTGAGCTGCACGCATCGCGCGGCCGCGGATTTTGGCAGCGACATGTTCGTCAGCGTGCGCGCGCAGGACGGCAGCTTGCGCCAGTTCTTTGTCGGCTTGCAGGCGGCGGGCGAGCATAATGTGCGCAATGCGCTGGCGGCCGTGGCATGCGCCGTTGGCGCCGGCATCGCCATCGAACATATCAAGCAGGGCCTGGAGGCGTTCGCGCCAGTGAACGGCCGCCTGCAGAAAAAACGTGCCGCCAACGGCGCCACCATCATCGACGACACGTATAACGCCAATCCGGATTCGGCGCGCGCGGCCATCGATGTGCTGGCGCAGGCTGCGGCACCACGCATCCTGGTGCTGGGCGAGATGGGCGAAGTCGGCACGCAGGGGCAGCAGTTCCACGAAGAGATCGGCGCCTACGCCGCCATCAAAGGCATCGAATACGTGCTGGCGACGGGCGGCCTGGCGCGCCATCTGGTGAATCCGGCGCAGGCTGCCGCCAGCCAGGAATCGGGCACGGTCGTGGAGTATTTCGAACAGTTCGACGGCTTGCTGGCGGCGCTCGATGCGCATCTGTCCGGCCGTTCGGATGCAACAGTATTAATCAAGGGCTCCCGCTTCATGAAAATGGAACGGGCCGTGCAGCATTTGATTGGTTCAAACAACAATAACAAGGAAGCTCACTAATCATGCTGCTCTGGCTCGCTCATTATTTCCAGGACGACATTGGCCCACTGCGGGTCTTTAACTTCATCACTTTCCGCGCCGTCTTTGCTACCCTGACGGCGATTCTGATCGGGCTGTGCGCCGGTCCTGCCGTGATTCGCATGCTCACGCGCATGAAGGTCGGCCAGGCCGTGCGCACGGACGGCCCGCAGACGCATCTGAAAAAACACGGCACGCCCACCATGGGCGGCGTGCTGATCCTGATCGCCATCGGCATTTCCACCCTGCTGTGGGCCGACTTGTCGAACCGCTTCATCTGGCCAGTGCTGATTGTCACGCTGGGCTTTGGCGCCGTCGGCTGGGCTGACGACTACCGCAAGGTGGTGCACCAGGACCCGGAAGGCATGCGCTCGCGCGAAAAATACTTCTGGCAGTCGTTGATCGGTATCGCCGCCGCCTTTTACCTGGCGTTTTCAGTGTCCGTGTCGGAACCCGATGCGGGCCAGGTGTGGAATTTGATCTACGCCTGGGTGCAGTCCGGCTTCGCCATGGACCTGCCGCCGAAGGCCGATCTGATCGTGCCCTTCTTTAAAACCATCAGCTATCCGCTGGGCGTATGGGGCTTCATCGCGCTGACCTACTGCGTCATCGTCGGCACCAGCAACGCCGTCAATTTCACCGATGGCCTCGATGGCCTGGCCATCATGCCGACCGTGATGGTGGGCACGGCCCTGGGCCTGTTCGCCTACCTGACGGGTAACGCCACGTATGCGCGCTACCTGTTCATCCCGCACATCCCGGGCGCCGGCGAACTGGTGATCTTTTGCGGCGCGCTGGCCGGTTCCGGCCTGGCCTTCCTCTGGTATAACACGCACCCCGCGAAAGTGTTCATGGGCGACGTGGGCGCGCTGGCCCTGGGCGGCGCGCTGGGCACCGTGGCTGTCATCGTGCGCCAGGAAATCGTCCTGTTCATCATGGGCGGCATCTTCGTCGTCGAAACGCTGTCCGTGATTATCCAGGTCATCTGGTTCAAGTACACCAAGAAGCGCTATGGCGCTGGGCGCCGCGTTTTCCTGATGGCGCCGTTGCATCACCATTTTGAACAAAAAGGCTGGAAAGAGACGCAGGTTGTCGTGCGTTTCTGGATCATCACCATGATGCTGGTGCTGCTCGGCCTGACCACCTTGAAGCTGCGCTGATGATGTACGACGCTAAAACCGCACTGGTACTGGGCCTTGGGGAGTCAGGCCTGGCCATGGCCCTGTGGCTGGCCCGCAGCGGTGCTCTAGTCCGCGTGGCCGACACGCGTGAGGCGCCCGAGCGCCTGGCCGCGCTGCAGGCGGCCGTGCCGCAGGCGCAGTTCATCGCCGGTGCCTTCACGGCCGAATTGCTCGATGGCGTCGATTTTGTCGCCGTCAGCCCCGGCCTGGCGCCGGGCCGCGAACTGGCATTGATTGCACCTGCCGCCGTGGAAAAAAATATCCCCGTGTGGGGCGAGATCGAACTGTTCGCCCAAGCGCTGGCCGCACTCAAGGCGGAACGCGCCTATGCGCCGAAAATCATCGCCATCACGGGCACCAACGGCAAGACGACGGTGACCAGTCTGGTGGGCTTGCTGTGCGAACGCGCCGGACTGGTCACGCGCGTGGCCGGCAATATCAGCCCGGCGGCGCTGGACGTGCTGCGCGAGGTACTCGATGCCGAGCCTGCGCCGCTGCCGGTCGATGCAGAAGCTGAAGCGGCGGAACCGGTCGCCAGCACCTTGCCGCAAGCATGGATACTGGAGCTGTCCAGCTTCCAGCTGCACACGACGTTCAGCCTGCAGGCCGATGCGGCCACGGTCTTGAATCTGTCGCAGGATCACCTGGACTGGCACGGCGACATGGCCTCTTATGCGAGCGACAAGGCGCGCATCTTCGGTGACCAGACCGTGCGCGTCCTGAACCGCGACGATGCTGCCGTGATGCACATGGCCGATCCGCTGGCCGCGACGATCACCTTCGGCACGGGCGAACCGCTTGACGTGGACAGCTTTGGCCTGGTCAATGAACGGGGCATCTTCTGGCTGGCGCAAGCCGTGCCCAGCGAAGAAGTTATCGAGAAAAAACGCAAGAAGAACGATCCGGCACCGGAACCGGTGCCGACGATGGCGAAGAAACTGATGCCGGCCGATGCGCTGAAAATCCGCGGCCAGCACAATGCCTCGAATGCGCTGGCGGCGCTGGCCCTGTGCCGCGCCATCGGCCTGCCATTCGCGCCGCTGCTGCATGGCTTGCGCGAATACCAGGGCGAGCCGCACCGGGTGGAACTGATCACGGCCGTGAATGAAGTCGAATACTACGACGACAGCAAGGGCACCAATGTGGGCGCGACCGTGGCTGCGTTGTTCGGCCTGGGCAAGGCGTTTGGCGGCGCGGAACAGCGTTTGGTGCTGATCGCCGGCGGTGACGGCAAGGGGCAGGATTTCTCGCCGCTGGCTGAACCCGTGTCGCGCTACGTGCGTGCCGTGGTGCTGATCGGCCGCGATGCGCCAGCGCTGCGCGCTGCTCTGGAGCCGGCTGGCGTGGACGTCATCGATTGCGCCACCTTGCCGGAAGCCGTCAAGCGCGCCAGCAGCCTTGCCTTGGCCGGCGACGCCGTGCTGCTGTCGCCCGCCTGCGCCAGCCTGGACATGTTCAAGAACTATGCGCACCGCGCGCAGGTGTTTGTCGACGCCGTGCGCGATATCGCACTGGAAAACGGACAGGATATCTGATGGCCTTCCAACTGCCCTTCAGCTTTGGTTCCGGCTCGGCTGCCAAGCCGCTGGATAGCCGCGCGCGGCAATCGAAGATGATGGACTATGACAAGCCGCTGGTGTGGGTCGTCCTGCTGCTCATGTTGCTGGGCATGGTGATGGTGTATTCGGCCTCGATTTCGCTGTCGGACGCGCGCAAGTTCGCCGCCTACACGAACAATTATTTCGTCGTGCGCCAGGCATTGTTCATCGGTATATCGATCATCGTCGGCGCGCTGGTGTTCCGCATCCCTGTGGCCACCTGGCAAAAGATGGCGCCGTGGCTGTTCATCGGCACCCTGGTGCTGCTGGTGATGGTGCTGATACCTGGTCTGGGCGTGTCGGTCAACGGCGGGCGCCGCTGGCTGAACCTGCCGGGCCTGCGGCCGCAGCCGTCCGAGCTGATGAAGGTGGTGATGGTGCTGTACGCTGCCGATTACACCGTGCGCAAGCAGGAATACATGCACAAGCTGACCAAGGGCTTCATGCCGATGGCGCTGGCTGTCAGCTTCGTCGGCCTGCTGCTGCTGATGGAGCCCGACCTGGGCGCTTTCGGCGTGATCGTCTGCATCGCCATGGGCATTCTGTTCCTGGGCGGCGTCAACGCCATCTGGTTCGGCGGCATCGGCGCCATGCTGACGGCGATTTTCGTCACCATCATCGCCTTGTCGAAATTCCGCCGCGAGCGGTTTTTTGCGTATCTCGATCCTTGGCAGGAAGACAATGCGCTGAACAAGGCTTACCAGCTGACGCACTCCCTGATCGCTTTCGGGCGCGGCGAACTGTTTGGCGTGGGCCTGGGCGGCAGCGTGGAAAAGCTGCACTACCTGCCCGAAGCGCATACGGACTTTTTGCTGGCCGTGATCGGCGAGGAACTGGGCCTGGTGGGCGTGCTGATCGTGATCGGCATGTTCTACTGGATTATCAAGCGCGCCTTCGACATCGGCCGCCAGGCGATCGCCATCGACCAGACCTTCGCGGGCCTGACGGCGAAAGGCATCGCCATCTGGATCGGCGTGCAGACCTTCATCAACATGGGCGTGAACCTGGGCCTGCTGCCGACCAAGGGCCTGACTTTGCCTTTGATGAGTTATGGTGGCACGGGCGTACTGATTAACTGTATCGGCCTGGCGATCTTGCTGCGCATCGATTACGAAAACCGGATCCTGATGCGCGGAGGCCGGCTATGAACAACGTGACGAACTTGAAAACGACGAAAAGACTGATGATCATGGCGGCCGGCACCGGCGGCCATATTTTCCCTGGTCTGGCGATTGCGCAGACGATGCGCGCGCGCGGCTGGGAAGTGAGCTGGCTGGGCACGACCCATGGCATGGAACAGGAACTGGTGCCGAAGAGCGGCATTCCCATGGATGCCATCGAATTTTCCGGCATGCGCGGCAAGGGCCTGGCGCACACGGTCAAAGGCGGCTTCAGGATGTTGGCGAGCTTTTTTGCCATCCGCCGTTTCATCGCCAGCCGCAAGCCGGACGTGGTGATGGGCATGGGCGGCTACGTCACCGTGCCGGGCGGCCTGATGGCGCGCCTGAAGGGCGTGCCGCTGGTGCTGGTCAATGCCGACGCGGCGCTGCTGCTGTCGAACAAGACGCTGGTGCCGCTGGCACAAAAGGTTTGCTTCGGTTTTCCCGCCGATTTCGGCAGCGCCGCCGGCAAGGCCGTCGTCACGGGCAATCCCGTGCGCGCCGAGATCCTCGCCATGGCGCCGCCGGCGTCCCGCTTTGCGGGCCGCAGCGGGCCGCTGCGCATCCTGGTGGTGGGCGGCAGCCTGGGCGCGAAAGCGCTGAACGACAATCTGCCTGCCGCGCTGGCGCTGATGCCGGAAGCCGAGCGTCCGCTGGTGACGCACCAGTCGGGCAAGAAGAATATCGATGCCCTGCATGCCGCGTATGCGCAGGCAGGCGTGCAAGCCAATGTGGTCGACTTCATCGACGACATGGCCAGGGCGTATACCGAGGCCGACCTGGTGATTTGCCGCGCAGGCGCCATCACCCTGTCGGAATTGACGGCGGCCGGCGTGGCCAGCGTGCTCGTGCCGCTGGTGGCGTCGACCACCAGCCACCAGCGCGATAACGCGCAATGGATGGCGAAGCAGGGCGCGGCGATTCATCTGCCGCAGACGGAAATGAGTGCGGTGTCGCTGAGCACCCTGCTGGCGTCCTTGACGCGAGACAGCTGCCAGCAGATGGCGCAAGCGGCACTGGCAGCAGGCAAGCGCGACGCCAATGAGGCGATCGCAAACGTATTGGAAAAACTGGCATGAGGTTAGCTCTGTGAAGCATAAAGTAAACAATATCCACTTTGTCGGCATTGGCGGCAGCGGCATGAGCGGCATCGCCGAAGTGCTGGTCAACCTGGGCTACAAGGTGTCGGGCTCCGACCTGGGCAGCAATGCGGCGACGCAGCGCCTGGCGAGCCTGGGCGCGACTGTCATGCTCGGCCACGCGGCCGAGAATATCGGCGACGCCGATGCGGTCGTGACGTCGGGCGCCGTCCCGCAAGACAATCCGGAAGTGGTGGCTGCGCGTGCGCGCAAGATCCCGCTGGTGCCGCGCGCCGTGATGCTGGGTGAATTGATGCGTTTGAAACGCGGCATCGCCATCGCCGGCACGCACGGCAAGACGACGACCACCAGCCTGGTCGCGTCCGTGCTGGCGCAGGGCGGCCTCGATCCTACTTTTGTGATCGGTGGACGCCTGACCAGCGCCGGCGCTAACGCCAAGCTCGGTTCGGGCGACTACCTGGTGGCCGAAGCCGATGAGTCGGACGCCTCGTTCCTGAACCTGACGCCGATGATCGAAGTGATCACGAATATCGACGCCGATCACATGGACACCTACGAGCACGATTTCGAAAAGCTCAAGCAGGCGTTCGTGCAGTTCACGCACCGTCTGCCTTTCTATGGCCGCGCCATGCTGTGCATCGACGATCCGCACGTGCGCGCCATCATCCCGTTCGTGACCAAGCCGGTCACCACCTACGGCTTCGCGGAAGACGCCGAAGTGCGCGCCATCAATGCGCGCGCCGTGGGCCTGGAAATGCATTTCACGGTGCAGCAGGAAGGCTATCCCGACCTCGACGTGGTGCTGAACCAGCCTGGCATGCACAATGTGCAAAATGCCTGTTCGGCGATCGCCATCGCGCGCGAAATCGGCATCGCCGACAGCGCCACCCAGCAAGGCCTGGCTGAGTTTTCCGGCGTGGGCCGGCGCTTCACGCGCTATGGCGACGTGGCGCTGCCGAATGGCGGCACCTTTGCACTGGTCGACGATTTCGGCCACCATCCGGTGGAAACGGAAGTGACCCTGGCCGCTGCGCGCGCGGCCTATCCTGGCCGCCGCCTGGTGCTGGCTTTCCAGCCGCACCGCTACAGCCGCACGCGCGACCTGTTCGAGGATTTCGTCAAGGTGCTCGGTGCGCCCGACGTGCTGCTGCTGTCCGAAGTGTATGCGGCAGGCGAAGCGCCTATCGTCGCCGCCGACGGCCGCGCCCTGGCGCATGCGCTGCGCGCGCGCGGCAAGATCGAACCGATTTTCGTCGAGTCCATGACGGACATGGCCGACACCATCATGAGCGTGGCGCGCGACGGCGACGTCGTGCTGACCATGGGAGCCGGCTCGATCAGCGGCATCCCGCAACAACTGACAACGTATCAATCTCACACTGTAAAGGCCTGACGTGAACCAAGCTTCAGCTATCGACGTTAAACAATTGGGCAAGGTCGGCGTCCTGTTCGGCGGCAGCTCGGCCGAGCGCGAAGTGTCGCTGATGTCCGGCACGGGCGTGCTGGCTGCACTGAAAAGCCGTGGCGTGGATGCGCATGCGTTCGACACGGGCGAACGCAGCCTGGCCGAACTGGCCGCCGAGCAGTTTGACCGGGTCTTCATCGCGCTGCACGGCCGCTTCGGCGAAGACGGCAGCCTGCAGGGCGCGCTGGAGCAGCTGGGCATTCCCTACACGGGTAGCGGCGTGATGGCGTGCGCGGTGGGCATGGACAAGGTCTATACCAAGATGATCTGGCTGATGCACCAGTTGCCGACGCCACAGTACGCGGTGCTCAATGACAGCTCCGACCTGGCCAAGGTGGCAGCTGAACTGGGCTTGCCGCTGATCGTCAAGCCGCCGCATGAGGGTTCGAGCATCGGCATCACCACCGTCAACGAAGCATCGGCCTTCCAGGCGGCCTACGATATCGCCGCCGGCCTCGATGATTCGGTGCTGGCCGAGGAATTCATCAAGGGCCGCGAATTCACCGTCGCGATCCTGGGCCAGGGCGCCACGGCACGCGCGCTGCCACCGATTGAAATCGTCGCGCCGCAAGGCAATTACGATTACCAGAACAAGTACTTCACGGACGACACGCAGTATTTCTGCCCGCCGCAGCTGGACCAGACGATCGTGGCGGAAATGGAACGCATCGCCGTGGCAGCCTACCGTGCCCTCGGCTGCGAAGGCTGGGGACGTGTGGATGTGCTGATGCGCGCGGCCGACAGCAAGCTGTTCCTGCTGGAAGTCAATACCTCGCCAGGCATGACGGGCCATTCGCTCGTGCCGATGGCGGCGCGCGCGCTGGGCATCAGCTATGAAGACCTGTGCCTGGAAATCCTCGCCGGCGCGCGTCTGAAAATGCACAAGGGACAGCACTGATATGTGGCATGACGCTAAAAGCCTCAATACGACTGCCAACGGCTTGCTGGCCGCGGTTCTGGTCGTGTGCGTGGCCGCCGGCGTCTGGTGGGTGTCGCAGCGTCCCATGTTCGACCTGCGCACCATCAAGGTGGAAAGCGCGGACGACAAGGGTCTGCGCCACGTGAATTACCTGACCCTGCGCAGCGGCACTCTGGGCCGCATCAAGGGCAATTTTTTCACGACCAATCTGGAAAGCGTGCGCGGCGTGTTCGAATCGGTGCCCTGGGTGCGCCGCGCCAGCGTGCGGCGCGAGTGGCCGAACCAGCTGATCGTGGCGCTGGAAGAACACGAAGCGCTAGGCACCTGGGGCGAGGATGGACGACTGCTGTCGGTCAAGGGCGATGTGTTTACGGCCAATGTGGCCGAAGCCGAAGATGACCATGAGTTGCCTGCCTTCGCCGGCCCCGATGGCAGCGAGAAGGAAGTGCTGGCCACCTATGTGCAGCTGGCAAAGTGGTTTTCACCGTTGAAGATGGTGCCTGAATCGCTGTCGCTGTCGAGCCGCTATGCGTGGACCGTGAAACTGGATAACGGCATGAGCGTGGCGCTGGGGCGCGAGCAAAATCATACGACCCTGAAGGCGCGGGTCGACCGGCTGGTGGGCATTTACCCGCAGCTGGCGAGCCGGCTGGAGAATATCGACACGATCGATATGCGCTACCAGAATGGCCTGGCGCTCAGTTCAGCCGGCCTGGTGATACCGGCCGAAGGCAAGGACGGCAAGCCGGCAGCGGCGATCAAGAAGAAAAATGGCAGTCCGATTAAAAAAACGACTTAACTTAATAATCAATTTAGCAATAGCCCAAAAAATTAGGCGACAGAAATGACAAAAGACGCGAAAAACCTGATCGTCGGCCTCGACATCGGCACCTCGAAAGTGGTGGCGGTGGTAGCCGAAGTGATGTCCGATGGACGCCACGAAGTGATCGGGCTGGGCCAGCACGAATCGAAGGGCCTGAAAAAGGGCGTGGTGGTCAATATCGAGGCCACGGTGGAATCCATCCAGCGCGCGCTGGAAGAGGCTGAGCTGATGGCTGACTGCAAGATCCGCAATGTGTACGCGGGCATTGCGGGCAGCCATATCCGCAGCTTCAATTCCAGCGGCATGGTGGCCATCAAGGACAAGGAAGTGACGGCGACCGACGTGGCGCGCGTCATCGAGACGGCAAAAGCGGTTAACATTCCGACCGATCAGCAATTGCTGCACACGGTGCCGCAAGAGTTCATCGTCGACAGCCAGGAAGATGTGCGCGAGCCTATCGGCATGAGCGGCATCCGCCTGGAGGTGAAGGTGCATATCGTCACCGGTGCCGTGTCGGCAGTGCAGAACATCGTCAAGTGCGTGCGCCGCTGCGGCCTGGAAGTGTCGGACCTGATCCTGCAGCCGATGGCGTCGGCCGATGCGGTGCTCACGCCCGACGAGAAGGAACTGGGCGTGGTGCTGATCGACATCGGCGGCGGCACGACCGATGTGGCGGTATTCTCCGATGGCGCGATCCGCCATACGGCAGTCATTCCCATCGCCGGCGACCAGATCACCAACGACATCGCCATGGCCTTGCGTACCCCGACCGCGGAAGCGGAAGAAATCAAGATCCGCTATGGCGTGGCCAAGCAGGTCCTGGCCGATCCCGGCGAATCGCTGGAAGTGCCAGGCCTGGGTGACCGCGGCCCGCGCAACCTGTCGCGCCAGGCGCTGGCGGCAGTGATCGAGCCGCGCGTCGAGGAGCTGTTCGCGATGGTGCACCAGGTGGTGCGCGAATCCGGTTACGAAGGCGTGCTGTCGTCGGGCATCGTGCTCACGGGCGGCACCTCCATCATGCCCGGCATGGTGGAAATGGCGGAAGACATTTTCCTGAAACCGGCGCGCCTGGGCACGCCCGAGTATCGGGGCCAGCTGGCCGACGTGGTGCGCAGTCCGCGCTATGCCACGGTATTGGGCCTGCTGCTGGAAGCGAAGAAGCAATACCTGCGCGGCCACATTGTGACGCGTCAGGATGGCTCGGTGAAGGCCGTCTGGCAGCGCATGAAGGAATGGTTTTTAGGCAATTTTTAAGGGCTTGATTTACGCCCGGCAGCACAGGTTTTTTGGCAGCATCGCAGGTACACACACATAACTTTATTTTATATTTAACCGCAGTTTTCAATCTCCAGTTCTCCTACCAATATGAGGCCTGGCGCTTGGAAACCGCATCTGATAGGAGCACATCATGGAGTTCGATATGGTCGATAACACAGCTTTAGGTACCGTCATCAAGGTCGTCGGCGTCGGCGGTGCGGGTGGCAATGCAGTCCAACACATGATCAACAAAGGCATGTCGGGTGTGGAGTTCATTGCCGCCAACACCGACGCACAGGCCCTGTCGACATCGAAGGCGCACAACATCATCCAGATCGGCGATACCGGTCTGGGCGCCGGCATGAAGCCTGCCGTCGGTCGCCAGCTGGCCGAGGAATCGCGCGCGCGCATCGCCGACGCGCTGCGCGGCGCGCACATGGTCTTCATCGCTGCCGGCATGGGCGGCGGCACGGGCACGGGCGCTGCGCCTATCGTGGCCGAAGTGGCCAAGGAAATGGGCGCGCTGACGGTCGCCGTGGTCTCGAAGCCCTTCTCGTACGAAGGCCAGAAGTGCATGGACATCGCCGACGAAGGCCTGGAGCAGCTGTCGCTGCACGTCGATTCGCTGATCATCATCCTGAATGAAAAACTGGAAGAAATCTACGAAGACGAAAGCATGCTGGAATGGATGCAGCATGCCGATGATGTGCTCAACAACGCGGTGGCCGGAATTGCCGAGATCATCAACGTGCCGGGCCATATCAACGTCGACTTCAACGACGTGAAAACCATTATGGGCGAGCAGGGCAAGGCCATGATGGGTACGGCGACGGCTTCCGGCGTCGACCGCGCGCGCATCGCCGCCGAACAGGCTGTCGCTTCGCCGCTGTTGGATGGCATTGATCTCTCTGGCGCGCGCGGCGTGCTGGTCAACGTCACGGCCAGCCGTGGCCTGAAAGGTAAAGAGATCAAGGAAGTCATGGCTGCCGTGCGCGCGTTTGCCGCGCCGGACGCCTCGATCGCGCAAGGTATCGCCTACGACGACGCCATGGGCGACGACATCCGCGTTACCGTGGTGGCCACGGGCCTGGGCCGCGCCAAGAAAAACATCCAGCTGGTACCGCAGCAAGTGCTGCGCACTGGTACCCATAACAGCCCTTTGATCCCGTCGGCGGCGATGGGCGGCGCGCAAGCGGCGACGACGACGGTTGGCGTGGCCACGCCGGCTGCCGGTTTCGACGGCATGAAGGCGCCGGCAGTATGGCGCCGCGAATCGGCTTCCGAGCAGGTGCGCGCGATGGAAAAGAATGGCATGGAAACCTACGATATCCCAGCCTTCCTGCGCAAACAGGCCGATTAAGGTGATCTGATGTCAGCAAACACGACGGCGGCCTGAGGGTCGCCGTTTTTTTGCCGTTTTTTGACTTTTGCCTTTGCCTTTCCGGCCACTTTCTGCACAAATACGGCAAGTCAGGCATACTATTGCGCAGTGTCGGCATCATGCCGGCAGCATCCTCAACCGACAGTACACAAGGAGTCAACATGACCATCAAGATCGGCGACACCCTGCCAGAAGGCACCCTGGCCGAATTCATCGAAAGCGAAACCGAAGGTTGCGCACTGGGCCCGAACACGTTCAACGTGCAAGACCTGGTCAAGGGCAAGAAGATCGCCATCTTCGGCTTGCCAGGCGCCTACACCCCGACCTGCTCCGCACAGCACGTGCCAGGCTACGTGCAGCACGCTGCCGACCTGAAAGCCAAAGGCGTCGATGAAATCTGGTGCATTTCCGTCAACGACGCGTTCGTGATGGGCGCCTGGGGCCGCGATCAGAAAGCCACCGGCGTGGTACGCATGATGGCTGACGGCAATGCCGCCTACAGCAAGGCCCTGGGCCTGGACGCCGATTTTTCCAAGCACGGCATGGGCACGCGCTCGCAGCGCTACTCGATGCTGGTCGACAATGGCGTCGTGACGCAATTGAACGTCGAGCAGGGCGGCAAGTTTGAAGTGTCGAATGCCGAGACGCTGCTGGGCCAGCTGGCTTGATGGTCGGGGTCAGACCCTTCGGGTCTGACCCCAGCAATTGATGTGGGGTTAATGTCCGGCTAAAGCCTGCTACCAACCCAAATCAAAAAATGGGGTCGGACCCAAAGGGTCCGACCCCATTTTTATTGCACCGACGGTTTCGTCGCCTCGAACATGGCCGCATCGATGCTGAACGAATAATCGTCCTGCAGCGCAAAATATCTGCGCGCTTCTTCGGGTGCGCCATCGAACAGGTTGCGGATGGCCGCGACGCGTTCGGCGGGTGTGCGCATGCGCGCCACCCACTCGTCGAACTGCATCGTCAGCTTCCACACGCTGCGCAAGCTGTGCGTGAATCCCGCATTATCGAACTTGGCGCCCCATTCGCAGGTGCGGTAATCACGCACATGGGAAGCGTCGCGCAGCATTTCCACCGCCTGCAAGGTGCTGTCGTACAGGGCCGTTTTCGGCGCGACGATGTCGACCACCAATAAAGTGCCATTTGGGCGCAGCACGCGCCAGGCTTCCGCCAGCGCGCCCGCCACGTCGTTCCAGTGGTGCGCGGAAAAGCGCGTGACGACCATGTCGAAGCTGGCATCGGCAAACGGCAAACGGGCCACATCGCCCTGCTGCGTGCGGATGTTGTGCAAGCCGCGCTGCACCTTGGCGCAGTCCACCACGTCGAGCATGGGCTGCGCCAGGTCATACGCGACGACCGATTGCGCCACGGGGGCGACGGCGAAGCTGGCGTGGCCGGCGCCGCAGCCCAGGTCCAGGATGGACGGCTTGCCATGGCGGCGCGCGCATTCCTGCATCAGCACCAGATCGGCGCCTTGCGCGTGTACCGCGCTGCTCAGGTAGGCATTCGCCGTCTTGCCAAACTGTTCGGTAACGACATCGTGCTGCTGCATGGTTTTCTCCTGTTAATGGGTGAGTTCCTGCAGAATAGGGATAAAATTATCCTGTAACAAGACCATAACTTATACTGGTATATCTACTACCATGCATCCCTGTCATGTCGAGCAAACTCGCTGAATTCATCCGCGCCCGGCGCGAAGCCGTCACCCCCGCCATGGCCGGCTTGCCTGGAGGTGGGCGCCGCCGCACGCCAGGCTTGCGGCGCGAAGAGCTGGCGCAGCTGTGCGATGTCAGTCCCACCTGGCTGACATGGCTGGAGCAGGGGCGGCCCGTGTCGGCGTCGGCCAAGATGCTGGCCCGCCTGGCGCAGGTGCTGCAGCTGAGCCCGGCCGAGCGCGCCTATCTGTTCGAGGTGGCCGACAAGCATGATCCCAGTCATGGCACAGGCGAGGGCGGAGGGCCCGCTAGCGCCGAGCTGGCCGCCATCGTCGCCGCCATCGACGCGCCTGCATATATCCTCGACCGCGCATGGAATGCCGTGGCGTGGAACGGGGCGGCGTCCGCGTTGTTTGCCGGCTGGCTGCATGACGCCGGGGACACACCGAACCAGCTGCGCTTCATGTTCCTGGAGGCGGGGGCGCGCGAGCTGGTCGTCGGCTGGCCCGAACGGGCGCAGCGCCTGGTGGCGGAATTCCGCGCCGATATCGGCCGCCAGGCCGACCAGGCGCCGCTGGCCGGCCTGATCGCGGAACTGGCCGGCGCCAGCCTTGAATTTCGCCAGTGGTGGGGCGCGCAGCAGGTGCAGGGCCGCGATGGGGGATTGCGCCGCTTCCAGCATGCGCAGCAGGGGCTGCTGGAGTTCAATCAGGTGACCTTGCACCTGGCGCGCCAGCACGACTTGAAACTGGTGATGCTGTTGCCGGTGTCATAAGGTAAACGGCCGCGCTTGCTATAATCGGGCTGACGGTGTGGCCTTGCGCGCCGGTCCTGGCTCCGGCCGTCGCCATGATGACGGTCCCGCTCTTTTGCCCGGAGTCTGTCCTGTTACCCCGCAACCAAAACCTGCGCAGCATCTATGTGATGCTGATCGCCGTCGCCATGTTTTCCCTGATGGACACGGCCATGAAGCTGCTGTCCGCCCATTATCCGGCCATGCAGGTGACGGCCTTGCGCGCGCTGTCTTCCTTGCCGCTCGTGTGCCTGTACCTGCTGTACCGCGGCGCTTTCAAGAACGTGCTGAAGGTGCGCTGGCCGCTGCACTTGCTGCGCGGCGCGCTGGGCGTGCTGATGATCACCCTGTTCGCCTACGGCTTGAAGCGCATGTCGCTGGCCGAGACGTATGCGCTGTTCTTCGTCGCGCCCTTGCTGATCACGGTCCTGTCGGTTTTTATACTGAAGGAAAAAGTCGATGTCGCGCGTTGGTGCGCCATCGCCGTGGGGCTGCTGGGCGTGCTGGTGGCGCTGCGCCCGGACGGCTCGGGATTTTTCTCGCTGGCCGGCCTGGCCGTGCTGGGCTCGGCCGCCTGCTACGCCATTTCGGCCGTCACGGGACGCATCCTGAGCCGTACGGACGCCAGCGAAAGCATGGTCTTCTGGCTGATGGTGATGATGGCCATCGGCGGCGTGGCCCTGTCGGCGCATGAGTGGGTGAGCATCCGCCGCGAAGACTGGTGGCTGCTGGCGGGCCTGTCCGTCAGCGGATTCCTGGGGCAGCTGGCCATCACGGAGGCATTCCGCTTTGGCAAGGCGTCCAGCGTGGCGCCGTTCGAATACTCGGCCCTGGCCTGGGGCATGGCCCTGGACTGGCTGCTGTGGCGCGCCTTGCCCGACGAATACACCCTGATCGGCGCGGCCATCATCATCGGCAGCGGGATTTACCTGGTGCGGCGCGAAGCCGTGCACGCCGAGAGCGAACATCCATGACGGCCGGATGTGGTTTTTCTAGCTTGGCCCATGCCGTGCCGCAACGAACAGTCAGCAAATAGATATAATCGACAGATGTTAAAACAACGCACTATCAAACAACAGGTCCGCACCATCGGTGTCGGTTTGCACTCTGGCACCAAGGTCGAGCTGACCTTGCGTCCTGCCGCGATCGACACGGGCATCGTGTTTCGCCGCATCGACCTCGATCCCATCGTCGAGTTTCCTGCCAGCGCCATGGCCGTGGGCGATACGCGCATGGCTTCCGTGCTGATCAAGGATGGCGCCAGGGTGTCTACCGTGGAACATCTGATGTCGGCGGCGGCCGGCCTGGGCGTCGATAATATGGTCATCGACGTGAATGCGGAAGAAATTCCCATCATGGATGGGTCCGCCTCGTCCTTCGTCTATCTGCTGCAGCAGGCTGGCGTGGAAGAGCAGCAGGCGCCGAAGAAATTCATCAAGGTCATCAAACCGGTGGAAGTGCGTCACGGCAAGGGTGACGCGGAGAAATGGGCGCGCTTGTCGCCGTACGACGGCTTCAAGCTCGATTTCTTCATCGAATTTAATCATCCGGCCGTCGATGGCACGATGCAGCGCGCCTCCGTCGACTTCGGCGACGTGTCGTATGTGCATGACGTGGCGCGCGCGCGCACCTTTGGTTTCATGCAGGACGTGGAAAGCTTGCGCGGCATGGGCCTGGCGCGTGGCGGTTCGCTGGAAAACGCCATCGTCATGGATGAATACCGCATCCTCAACGCCGATGGCTTGCGCTATGAAGACGAGTTCGTGCGCCACAAGATCCTCGACGCCATCGGCGACCTGTACCTGGTGGGCCACCCCTTGCTGGCGTATTACACGGCGCACAAGTCCGGCCACGCACTGAACAACCAGCTGCTGCTGGCGCTGCTGGAACAGCCGGAAGCGTATGAAATCGTCTCGTTCGATACCAACGAGGCGGCGCCGCAATCGTACCTGCGCCAAATGGAGCGCGAGTGGTCCCTGACGTAGATACTGTTATCCCCGTCAAGCGACGTGCAGGGCCGGATCAAATATTTTCCCCGACCTGAGCACGCCGAATGCCACATGCACCAGCTTGCGCATCATGGCGCCGATGATCAGTTTGGGTGCCTTGCCTGCAGCGCTGAGTCGCTTGCCGAAGCGCTTGCCCCAGGCCGTCCGATACACCGTCACCATGGCGGGCATGTACAGGGCTTTGCGCAGGAAGCTGTGGCCGACCTTCGACATGCGTGGCTTGCCACGTACGCTGGAGCCTGACTCGTGTTGCCGCGGGTCGAGTCCCGCAAACGCCACGGCTTGCTTGGCGCTGTCGAAGCGTTCGGGATTGGCATAGTAGGATAGCAGCACCGGAATTGACCGCTCGCCCAGGCCAGGAATGGTGTCGAGCAGCTCACTCTTGCCGCGTAAATCCGGGTCGTCATCGATATGCCGTTTGATGGCTTGGATCAGCTCCTTGATCTGGCCATCGAGCCAGGTAATGTGATCGACGATGCCCTGGCGCACGGCTTCGCGTGCCACATCGAGCCGATTGCATTCCTGCTGACGCATGGTCTGCAAGGCTTCCAGGCGCAGCACCATGGCGCGTAGTGCCTGTTCGGCGGGCGACGGCGCCAGCCACGGCTCGGGCTGGCGTTCATGGGCGAAGTCGGCGATCAGCTGCGCGTCGACCTTGTCCGTTTTGGTGCGCACCAGGCGCGAAGCGCCGAAGGCCTTGATCTGCGCCGGATTGATGACACTGACCAGCATGCCCCGTCCCGCCAGATATTCGGCCACTCTTTCCCAGTAGGTGCCGGTCGCTTCCATACACACGCGCGGGCTGCCGGCATCGTGCTTGAGCAGCCATTCGCTGAGTGCAACGAATCCTTTGTGATTGTTTTCTACTACTTTGTTACGGTGTTTTCCATTAGGCAGGCGCAGCGCGCAGTCGAGCTTCGCCTTGGCAACGTCGATTCCTAAATTAAACATGCTGTGGTCCTCTTGCGATCTACCTTGTGAATGCGGGCTAACCGGCATGCCGGTGCCAAAGATACTGTCCGATCTTGACATTGAGGATGGGTAACTGGTGCGAGATCTACAAAACTGGCTCGAAGCCTAAGGGCGGATACGGCATCCAGTTACCCGGTCTTGATATGCCTACCAAGATTTTGACAGAGGTCGATACCGTCCGCAATATCGCGAACGGCATGAAGGGAATAATACAAGGTCGGATTACGGCCCGAAGGGCCTAATCCGACCTACGTGCTGCCGCCTGGCGTTGCTAATCTTTAGGTTCGCGGTGGTGGCGCAGCATATTGCGCAGCGCCGCGATCAATTGCTCGTTCTGCTTCGACGCGGGCAGGGCCGTGCTCAGCTCTTCCAGGGCCGTCATGGCTTTTTCCGGCAAGACCAGCGCCCGCGTATGCACGATGGGCGCGATGCTCCTGATGACCTGCACTTTCAGCTTGATGCCTGAAATCTGCCAGCCCTTTCTTTCCAGCTCCCCTTGCAATTTCGGTAATTGCTGCTTGAGCTTGGCCGCCAGCGCCGCGTTCGGCGTGGCCAGCACCAGCTGGCCGCCCTCGAATTGCAGGATGTCGCAATGCTCGAACATCGCCGGCAAGGCCTTGGCGCAGTCTTTTTGCAGGGCGGCCAGGCGCGTGACGGTGGGCATCAGGGAGGCCATCGTGGCGTTGCCGCGCAGAAAATCGGTTGCGCCCGTGACGGCCGGGCCTGAACGGGCAAAGCCGTAGCCGCGGCGCGGTGCCGGAGAGTAAGTGGGAGTTCGCATGGCCGAAACATAGCACACTCGCCTGCGCATGACGAGTGCGGCGGCGGGTGCGGCGCAGGCTGGCCGGCCGTATTGCCTTACAGTATGGAAAATGTCCGCAATTTCTGCCATTTGTTTGTCATTAAGCTATTGTTATATGGTGCATTAGCCCAACCTTGACGGGACGCATGATAAAATCATCGTCTTTTGCCATAGTCGAACTCCGTGCGGTCACGCGATTGTTACCTCGTTGTCACCTACCGAGCTTTTTTTAACGGCGTTTTTTCAAGAATTCAAGCATGTCATTACTGACCCAGATTTTCGGTAGCCGCAACCAGCGGCTGCTCAAGCAATACCAAAAAACGGTACGCGAGATCAATGCGCTCGAGCCGGCAATCGAAAAGCTGTCGGATGCCGAGCTGCAAGCGAAGACGCCTGCCTTCAAGGAACGCATCGCCGCTGGCGAAGCGCTCGATGCCTTGTTGCCGGAAGCATTTGCCGTCTGCCGTGAGGCCAGCAAGCGCGTCCTGCGCATGCGCCACTTCGACGTGCAGATGATCGGCGGCATGGTCTTGCATTTCGGTAAGATCGCGGAGATGGGCACGGGCGAGGGCAAGACCCTGATGGCAACCTTGCCCGCCTACCTGAATGCCTTGTCGGGCAAGGGCGTGCATATCGTCACCGTCAATGATTACCTGGCGCAGCGCGATGCCGAGACCATGGGCCGCCTGTATGCGTGGCTGGGCCTGTCGACGGGCGTGAACATGTCGCAGATGGAGCACAGCGCCAAGCAGCAGGCGTACAACTCCGACATCACGTATGGCACGAACAATGAATTCGGTTTCGACTTCTTGCGCGACAACATGGTCTACGAAGCGCGCGAGCGCGTGCAGCGCAGCCTGAACTTCGGCATCGTCGATGAAGTCGACTCGATCCTGATCGATGAAGCGCGTACGCCGTTGATCATTTCGGGCCAGGCCGAGAACCACACGGACCTGTATTACAAGATCAATGAAGTGCCTGCGCTGCTGACTTTGCAGATCGGCGAAGAAACGCCAGACGGCAAGGGCAAGGTTGACGTGCCGGGCGACTATACCAAGGATGAAAAGGCGCACCAGGTGCTGCTGACGGAAGCGGGCCACGAAAAGGCCGAGCGCATCCTGATGGAAATGGGCCTGCTGCCGGAAGGCGCTTCGCTGTACGATTCGGCCAACATCACCCTCGTGCATCACCTGTATGCGGCCCTGCGCGCGCACGCGCTGTACTTCAAGGATCAGCACTACGTGGTGCAGAACAGTGAAGTCGTCATCGTCGATGAATTCACGGGCCGTCTGATGACGGGCCGCCGCTGGTCCGATGGCTTGCACCAGGCTGTCGAAGCGAAAGAAGGCGTCAAGATCCAGAACGAGAACCAGACCCTGGCCTCGATCACCTTCCAGAACTACTTCCGCATGTACGCCAAGCTGGCCGGCATGACGGGTACGGCCGATACCGAAGCGTACGAATTCCAGGAAATCTACGGCCTGGAAACGGTCGTGATCCCGCAAAACCGTCCGCTGCAGCGCAAGGACCGCCAGGATCAGGTCTACAAATCGTCGGCGGAAAAATACAACGCGATGTTGAACGACATCCGCGACTGCTACGAGCGCGGCCAGCCCGTGCTGGTGGGTACGACCTCGATTGAAAACTCGGAACTGCTGTCGGGCATCCTGACCAAGGCCGATTTGCCGCACAACGTGCTGAACGCGAAGCAGCATGCCCGCGAAGCGGAAATCATCGCCCAGGCAGGCCGTCCGAAAGCCATCACCATCGCCACCAACATGGCTGGTCGCGGTACGGACATCGTCTTGGGCGGCAACGTCGAGAACCAGATCAAGTTCATCGAAGCCAATCCTGAACTGAGCGATGCCGACAAGGCTGCCCAGTCGCAGACCTTGCGCGATGAATGGCAATCCTTGCATGACCACGTGGTCAATGCGGGCGGCTTGCACATCATCGGCACCGAACGCCACGAATCGCGCCGCGTCGACAATCAGCTGCGTGGCCGTGCCGGTCGCCAGGGCGATCCGGGTTCGTCGCGCTTCTACCTGTCGCTCGACGATGCGCTGCTGCGCATCTTCGCCGGCGACCGCGTGCGCGCCGTGATGGACCGTCTGAAAATGCCGGAAGGCGAACCGATCGAGGCAGGCATCGTCTCGCGTTCGATCGAATCGGCCCAGCGCAAGGTCGAAGCGCGCAACTTCGACATCCGCAAGCAATTGCTGGAATACGATGACGTCGCCAACGACCAGCGTAAAGTCATCTACCAGCAGCGTAACGAGTTGCTGGAAACGACAGACATTTCGGACATGATCGGCTCGCTGCGCCATGGCGTGTTCACCGACCTGGTGCACGAGTATGTGCCGCATGAATCGGTGGAAGAGCAGTGGGATATCAAAGGCCTGGAAAATACCCTGTCCAGCGAATGGCAGCTCGACTTGCCGTTGCAGCAAATGCTGGAAGCCGATTCGACCCTGACGGACGAAGAGATCCTGGAAAAAGTGCTGGTCGCGGCCGATGCCGTGTACCAGTCGAAGATCGATATCGTCGGCAAGGAATCGTTTGGCGGCTTCGAGCGCAATGTCATGCTGCAAAGCGTCGACAGCCACTGGCGTGAGCACCTGGCGGCACTCGATCACCTGCGCCAGGGCATACACCTGCGCGGTTATGCGCAGAAGAACCCGAAACAGGAATACAAGCGCGAAGCGTTTGAACTGTTTGGCCAGATGCTCGACATGATCAAGAACGACGTCACGAAACACGTGATGACGGTGCGCATCCAGTCGCGCGAAGAAGTCGATGCGGCCGAACAGGCGATGCAGCAGTCGCACGTGGAAAACGTGCACTACCAGCACGCCGAGTTCGATCCGAACGCGGCGCCGGAAGAACTGCTGGCGCCTGCGGCAGGCGGCAACCTGGACAACGTCGATGACATGAGCGTGAGCATGGGCGTCAAAGTGGGCCGCAACGACCCATGCCCTTGCGGCAGCGGCAAGAAGTACAAGGCTTGCCACGGCAAGCTGGCCTAAAGCCGGCTTCGCAGCCTGAACAAAAAACGGAGACCGCGGTCTCCGTTTTTTTATGCCCGCGATGGCATGAGCTGCGTAGTCATGGAAAGGCCCAGTATTGCGGCGCCTGCGACGGAATGCCTTTCAATCCGCCACGGTTCCTTGCCCGTTGCCCCGTCTTGATCATGGTGGCGATATCGGTCAGCAAGACGCGATTGCTGGCGAAGTAATCGTGTCCCATGAAGTTCATGATGACGGTCGACGCATCGACGAGTTCCATGCCGGGGATGCCGACGATGGGCCGCGGATGTCGCCTATCCTGTCCCAGTCGGCAAAGGTGTAGGAAGCGCGGATGGCCTTGTCGTTCGCGGACGCGTACAGCGTGGTGGGAAGCTTGAGGCTGGAAAAACGGGGGGCGATCTGGTCGCGGAAGACATCGGCATTGATGTCTGGCGCCGCCAGCACCACCTGCTTGAACAGGGGCAGCAGGTCGGGGCGTTTTTCCAGCAGGTTGGCCAGGGCCACGGTCATCGGGCGGTTGCCCATGCTGTGGGCGATCAGGTAGATATCCGTGGCGGAAGAATGTTCCGCGAAGTCGGCCAGGAAGGCCTGCAGGTGGGCCTGCGTCCATTCGGCCGAATTCTGGTCGTATTCATAGCCGGCCAAGGTGCCTTTCGACGGCCAGCTGTAGAACACGGGCAGGGCACCGATATCGAGGTCGACCGCCATCTGCGCCGTGCGCCTGGCGGCGTCGTCAAACGAGTTGCTGTAGCCATGGATGTAGATGAAGGCGGCCTGCCGTTCCGGGGCAGCCTGTATCCTGGCCTTGACGGTGGCGAGAAAATCCGCGCGCGACAGGCGCGTGGCTCCCTTGATCAGCACATATTTTTGCGCATTATCGCCGGAAAGGATGGCGTACCAGGGCGGCAACGGCAGTTCGCCCGGCGCTCTTTTTTCAGGGATGCTCACCACGACGCTGCCATAGCTGAGGTAGGGCGCCGCGCGGTTGGGCTGCCAGCCATAATTGTGGCTGCCGGCCTGGTATTGCCTGTCGGTGGCGTAATACACGGTGACGTGCATGGCGCCGGCTGGCGCAGTCTCGTTGCCGGACGCCAGCGTGCCGCCACTGCCGGTGCTGCCGACCAGATTGCCGAGGCTGCCCAGCAAGCCACCCATGCCCGACCATGCGCTACCCGACGGCCCGATCGTCGATGGCTGTGCTACCGCGTCAGGCGGCGCTTCAGATGCCAGTCCGGCAGAGTCGGCGTTCGAACGGTACGCCACACCATCCTGCACCGTACAGGCCGTCAACCATGCCAGCAGGCAAAACAGGCATAACAGACGCAACAGACGCAACAGGCATGACAGACCCGCATCGCTGTGCTGCATTCGGTTTGACTGAGCATGCGCCATGACATCCTCCCTGGCCGGTGCGATGGCATGACTCACCATCGTCCATTCCCCTACCTTAGCGCCGCCAGGTGGCATGGTTCTGATAAATCGCAAACCTGGCCACGCTGCCGACCCGCTGCGGCGCAGCCGGGGCCGTTGCGACTATTCATTTGCCGTATGTTCAACGGCGCCGCGAAGGCGCTACAATAGCGCTTCCCTTTTCCCTTGCAGAAGAAATCACCATGGCCGTCAATTCTCCCAAGCCCGTCGCCGCCGACTTGAAAGCCGTCGCCGGCATTGAAATCGGTGTTGCCGAAGCCGGCATCAAGAAACCCAATCGCAAGGATTTGCTGGTATTGAAACTGGCGCCGACGGCCACCGTGGCTGGCGTATTCACCCTGAACCGCTTCTGCGCCGCGCCCGTGCAAATTGCGAAAGCCAACCTGGCGGCCGTGACGGCCGGCGCCGCGCCCATCCGCGCGCTGCTGGTCAATACGGGCAACGCGAATGCGGGCACGGGCGAATCGGGCCTGGCCGATGCGCAGGCCAGCTGCGCCGCGCTGGCCGAGCTGCTGGGCTGCACGCCGCAACAAATCCTGCCGTTTTCTACCGGCGTGATCCTCGAACCGCTGCCCGTGCAGCGCCTGGTGGCCGGCTTGCCGCAAGCCGTATCGGCATTGACATCGGATAACTGGTTCTCGGCCGCCGAAGCCATCATGACCACCGACACGCAGCCGAAGGCCGGCTCGCGCACGCTCACCATCGGCGGCCATACGGTGACCCTGACGGGCATCAGCAAGGGCGCCGGCATGATCAAGCCGAACATGGCCACCATGCTCGGTTTCCTCGCGTTTGACGCTACGGTGGCGCAACCGGTGCTGGACCAGCTGGTGAAGCAGGCGGCCGACAAATCGTTCAACTGCATCACCATCGACGGCGATACGTCCACCAATGACTCGTTCATGCTGGTGGCCACGGGCGCCGGCAGCCTGGTCATCGATTCCATCGACTCGCCGCACTATGCGGCACTGGCCGCTGCCGTGACCGAACTGTCGACCTTCCTGGCACAAGCCATCGTGCGCGACGGCGAAGGCGCCACCAAGTTCATGACCGTGACCGTGGAAGACGGCCGCAACGTGGAAGAGTGCCGCAAGATCGCCTATTCCATCGCCCATTCGCCGCTGGTGAAAACGGCCTTCTTCGCCTCCGACCCGAACCTGGGCCGCATCCTGGCCGCCATCGGCTACGCGGGCGTGGACGACCTGGACGTGGGCCAATTGAATTTGTACCTGGACGACGTGTGGGTGGCCAAGAATGGCGGCCGCAACCCCGACTACCAGGAACAGGATGGCCAGCGCGTGATGCAGCAAAGCGAAATCACCATCCGCGTGAAGCTGGCGCGCGGCGATGCCACGGCGACCCTGTGGACGTGCGACCTGTCGCATGATTACGTGTCGATCAACGCCGACTACCGCTCATGACCGGCCTCGATCAATTCCTGCTGCGCGCGGAAAGATTGCTGGCGCGCGTGGAAGCGATCCTGCCGCAGGCGACGCCAGCGCCGGACTGGACCAGCTTTGCCTTCCGCTGGCGCCGGCGCCAGGGCGCAGCAGCGTATTTGCAGGCGGTGGCCCACGTGTCGAACATCGCGTTGGACGACTTGCACAATATCGGCACGCAAAAAGCGCAAATTGAACAGAACACGCGCCAGTTCGTCAGTGGCCGTCCGGCCAACAATGTGCTGCTGACGGGCGCGCGCGGCACGGGCAAGTCTTCCCTGATCAAGGCGTGCCTGAACCAGTTCGCCGGCCATGGCTTGCGCCTGATCGAAGTCGACAAGGCGGATCTTGCCGACCTGCCCGACATCGTCGACCTGGTGGCGGCACGCCCCGAGCGCTTCATCATCTTTTGCGACGACCTGTCGTTCGAAGAGGGCGAGAGCGGCTACAAGGCGCTGAAGGTGGCGCTCGATGGCAGCATCGCCGCGCAATCGGATAATGTGCTGATCTATGCCACCTCGAACCGCCGTCACCTGATGCCCGAACGCATGTCGGACAATAGCAGCTACAAGACGGACGACGATGGCGATCTGCATCCGGGCGAGACGGTGGAAGAGAAAATCTCGCTGTCCGAGCGCTTCGGCCTGTGGCTGTCGTTCTACCCGTTCAAGCAGGATGACTACCTCGATATCGCGGCCCACTGGCTCGCTTCCTTCGGCTGCACGCCGGAGCAGATCGCGGCAGCGCGCGGCGACGCCCTGCGCTGGGCCTTGCAGCGCGGTTCCCGTTCGGGCCGGGTAGCCTGGCAATTCGCACGCGATTATGCTGGGAAACTACCTGCGGGAAAGTTGCCGCAATGAGCGATGTGAAAGTCAAACCGGTCGATGTGGCTGTCGGCATCCTGATGAAACCGAATGGCGACGTGCTGCTGGGCCAGCGCCCGGCCGGCAAGCCGTATGACGGCTATTGGGAATTCCCGGGTGGCAAAGTCGAACCGGGCGAAGCCATCCTGGATGCACTCAAGCGCGAGTTTGTCGAGGAACTGGGGCTATACATCGACAGTGCCGAAGCCTGGTGCGGCGTCGAATATGTGTATCCGCACGCCCTTGTGCGCCTGCATTTCTATATCAGCCGCGCATGGCGCGGCGAGCCGCAAAGCCTGGAAGGGCAGGCGTTCGCCTGGCAGGGCACGGTCGGCGTGGAACCTTTGCTGCCTGCCACCATTCCCCTGCTGGAATGGCTCGATGAGGTGCGCCTGGAAGCCCTGGCGCCTGCTTAGTACACCTATCAAAACCTGCTGCGCGTCGGTATAGGCGGCCTGCGATGCTCACCGTACCTTCGTACGGTTGCGCTTCTTAGCCACCTCTCCCTTCCGCTCGCTACGGTTTTGTTAGGTGTTGTTAATCTCTACTTGTGCCAGCGGGCAGCGCCATGCTGCGCGCTGGCGCAAGCTTTCCTGTGTCTGACCTTGTATCGTGCGCGCTTTGCGCTACAGTGCTTGCATCACGCACGGGGGAGTTTCGCATGCCGCTGACACTGACCTTTACCGATACCGATGAATTGCTGATCGCCGCGCTGTACAAGCGTGCCCGCGCGCATGGGCGCAGCATCGAAGAGGAGCACCGCGACATCCTGCGCAGCGCCTTGCGACCGCTGCCGAAGCGTCCGCTCGAGGATATTTTGCGCAGCATGCCCGACGTGGGGGTCGACACGGATTTCGAGTGCCGCCCTTGAATCATGGCCGCCTACCTGGTCGATACGGATGTGATCGTTGCGGCGCGCAAGGGCGGCGCGGCACCGCCAGGCGTGCTCGCCTTTTTCGAACGGGTAGCGCCTGAAGCGTGCTATGTGCCGGTGCAGGTGATTGCGCAGTTGCGTGCAGGCATACAGCGCAGCTGGCGGCGCGAAGCGGCGCTGGAAGCACTGGCGCTGGAAGGCTGGCTGGAAGCCGTGCTGGCAGAGTATGCGCCGCGGCTGCTGGAATTCGACCTTGATTGCGCACTCGTGTGCGCGCGCCTGCATGGCCGGGGCCTCGCGCACGGCGTCGATGGACAGATCGCGGCGATGGGCATCGCCTATGGCTTGACGGTGGTCAGCGGCAGGCTCGACAGTTTCGTGACGCAGGGACTGCGCCTGGAAAATCCGTTTAGTTGAGGCTTACTGCAGCTTATTGCGGCTTGTTGTCTTCGTCTGCGAGGGGATCTTCAAACGGATCGGCGGCGGGGATCGTGTATTTCTCTTCGGCCCAGGCCCCCAGGTCGATCTGCTTGCAGCGTTCCGAGCAGAAGGGGCGGAATTTGTTGGCTTCAGTCCATTCGACTTTGGCGGCACAGGTAGGGCAATTAACGACGGTCATGATGGGGCAAATAAGTAACAGTTAAAAATTACAGAGCGTGAGCTCGAACGGAACATCTTCTTCCAGCGGCTTGGGTTTCAAGTCGCCACCCTGGGTAGTGAAGCGTACCCACAGCATATATTTGTTGGCGGAAATTTCAGGGATGGCACCGATGTTTTCATCCAGGCTCAGGCGCAGCATCTGGTACACCTTGCCTTGCAGCATTTGCTGGTAGCTGCCGCCATTGGCGATCAGTTTAACGGGTCCGCCGGAATCGCGCAGCAGGCGCAAGACCAGGGCCAGCGCATCGAACAGGGGCGCCAGCGGTGCGAACCAGGCGTGGATATCGGTCAGGCGCTGCTCGGAGCTGCGTTTTTGCCAGGCAAAGTAGGAGGGCAAGTCGAATTCACAGGCGCCACCGGGGATGATGGTGCGGCCGCGAATACTCATCAGCCATTCATTGTCGCGGATATTCTGCCCCGTCTTGCCTTGCGCCGCCACCAGGGCGCCGCTGACACTGTCGAGTTCACCGAGGATGGCGTCCAGGGTTTCCGGCTCCACGTTCGGATTGCTGCGGTAGCCCAGCAGGCTCTGGCGCTGGCGCTCGAGTTCCTGCAGCAGGTCGGACTTCAGGTCGGCGCGGCCGGCCACTTCGAGCATGTCGAAAATAGTTGCCAAGGCAACATGGTGCTGCATTGCATGCTCTTGCTGGATGAAGAACTTGAATTTGTCGTACAGGTCTTCCAGCCGCAACAAGGTACGTATGCGTTCGTTGAAAGGGTATTCGTAGACAATCAAAATAATTCCCTTAAGTAAGGACCTGCAAACAATCCCGTGATTTTGAACCAAGCGTCGACAAATTACAAACGTTGCGGCCCGATTCAGGCCATTCTTTTTGAAAATGCCAGATATAAATCGTGCAACTGGGCAATCTGCGGCGCCAGGGCGGCCAAATCGCCATTATTGTCGATCACATCGTCCGCCGCCGCCAGGCGCATGGCGCGCGTGGCTTGCGTGGCCATGATGGCTTTGACTTGTTCTTCCGATAAGCCATTGCGTGCCATCACGCGCGACACTTGCAGGCTTTCCAGGCAATCGATGACCAGCACGCGGTTGACTCTTTCCACCCATCCGCCGGACTCGACGAGCAGGGGCACGGCAAAGATCACGTAGCTGCCCGTCGCTTCGGCGGCGGCCGCCAGGGTGGCCTGGCGGATGCGCGGATGCAGGATGGCTTCCAGTTTCGCCTTGGCGGCGGCGTCGGAAAACACCAGCTTGCGCATTTTTGTGCGGTCGAGGGCGCCGCGCGCATCGGCGTAGTCGGGGCCAAATTCCGCCACCAGGGCCGGCATGGCGGCGCCGTTCGGTGCCGTCAGGCTGTGGGCGATCTGGTCGGTGTCGACGATGGTGGCGCCGTGCGCGGCGAACAGGTCGGCCACGGTGCTCTTGCCGCAACCGATGCCGCCGGTGAGGCCGACGCTGAAATAAGGGACGTTTTGTCGTTGCATGTATTTATCCATAGGGGCGCAGTGCTATACCGGTCAGCCGGTCAGACCCAGCGTGAGGCGCGACAGGGGCGCGCCGTACAGCAGCGCGATCAGGCCCGCCGCCGCCAGGTAGGGGCCGAACGGAATCGGTTTGTCGCGTCCCCGCCTGGCGAAGACGATCAGGCCGATGCCGACCACGGCGCCGACCAGCGACGACAACAATATAATCGTCGGCAACATGGTCCAGCCCAGCCAGGCACCGAGCGCCGCCAGCAATTTGAAGTCACCATAGCCCATTCCCTCCTTGCCTGTCGCCAGCTTGAAGGCCCAGTACACGGCCCACAGGGCCAGGTAGCCAGCGGCCGCGCCGATCACGGCGTCCTGCAGGGGCACGAAGGTGCCATTGATGTTGATCAGCAGGCCCGCCCACAGCAAGGGAAAGGTAAGGTCGTCGGGCAGCATTTGCGTGTCGGCATCGATGAAGGTCATGGCGATCAGCAGCCAGGCAAACACGAGCGTGGCCAGGCCCGTCCAGCCGCTGCCGAAGTGCCAGATCAAGAGCGCCGACAGCGCGCCCGTCAGCAGCTCGACCAGTGGATAGCGCACGGAGATGGGGCCTTGCAGGCGCTGCACTTGCCGCGCAGCAGCAGGTAGCTGATGACGGGGATGTTTTCCATGGCCGTGATGCGGTGGCCGCAAGCGGTGCAGTGCGAGTGCGGCAGCATCAGGTTGTAGCGGTCCGTATGCGGCAAGGGCAAGCCGCTTTCTTCCGCCACATAATTATCGGATTCGCGCTGCATCATTTTCGGCACGCGGTGGATCACCACGTTGAGGAAACTGCCGACGATCAGGCCGAACAGGGCGGCGACGAGGGCGACGGGCAGATTGCCGGGCGCGGCGAACAGCAGGGTATCTTGCAGCATGGTGGATGGGTCTGAGGTGATGATGTTGCCGCGCAAACATTGCCTGGCACTGCCGCAGTGTAAAACATCTGCCAGCACATGGGGATGTTTTGCGCAGGGTGCTGGAAACTCCTGCGCTGCCTTTAGATGGTCACTATTCGGCTAGCGGCAACAATGAGGTCACCTTTATGGCTTGCGCTGCACCTTGTCGCGCCGGTTGACCGCGCGCTCCAACAGCGAGCGAGTCAGCAACTTATGAAACGGCATGATGATAAACAAATAAACTCTTCCAAAGAGATTGTTTATTTTAACCAAGGTTGAAACCGTCACTTCCGATCCCTTCAGACTCGGTTGAATGCTTATCCAGATCCGAAAATCCAGATGCTTGTCGTCACCACCGACGACGACTTCAGTGCCCGTGCTTGAAATAATCGGAAACATGCCGATCTTCCCCAGCCCGCGATCGCTAAAGCTGATACTTTTCTTTAGTCCCAACGGTGCGACGATTCCGTTGCGCAGAATAATGAGCCAGGTGAGCATGCGATGCGGTTCAGCGAACACGGCGCGCCCCGCTTGTTCGGCGTCCACGTAGGTTCGATCCCCCTGACCGGAATAGCCGTCGGAGAAATCAATACGCGTCAATCCTGACGCCGACATGGCTGCTGCCGGTGCGGCAATGAAGAAGACTTTGTTTGCTTCGTTTGTCATGAATAAAACTCTCTCTGTAAAGTGAGTGATGGTCGGACTGCATTGTTTTGATTGGCGCGCATTCCAAGTTTGCAAACGTGCTCTGGCGGACGGAATGCTTGCATCGTGGTCACATGGGCCGGCATGCTTCATCTAATATTGCGCCAACGCCTGCTTTCGGGGCGATGGCGTCTCGGATACTCGTATCAATTAGTCGTTCATAGATTGCGCTTTGGCCGGCCGGAATAAGTTCTCTGAGTGCTTCTTTACGTTTGTCCCGGCCGAACAAGGCCTCAACGGCCCAACCGATCAGATACACGGCAGACAAACAGCCACCTGCGGTCGCCACATTCCCTTTGCATACCAAGGGCAAATCGAGAACCTCAATTCCCAGGGCTTGCAATTCCTCTTTGGCATCGGGATGAGTCGTGGCTGGCCCCAATGCCAGCAGACCCAACTTGGCAAGAATAAACGAGCCGGCACAGATCGATCCAATGAGCTGCGTATCTGGATTCAGGGAAAATGCACGCATGAAATCCTGGTTGGCGATAGCGCCTTTCACGCCAACTTTACCGCTGGAAAACAATACAACGTCTGCGTCATTCGCTTCGCTGATGCACCCGTGGGTCTTGATAAGCAGACCGTTTGCGGATTGATGTGCTTCCTTTGTTCCCAATATCTTCACTTGCCAGTCCGTCTTGTTCCTCCCGAGGATGTCCCACATCAAGAACAAATCCAAATCGGTGAAATGATCAAAAATCACGATGACTATTTTCTTCATGTTGCGCTCCGCCGTTTGCGTCGATTCAAAATGAGACCACGGACGAGCACTACATTTTTTGCGTCCGCAGTGGTGAATAAGTCCGTCAAATATCTGTTTCTGAAGCACTTCATTGGACGGGCCTCAGTGCTGGCCCGCCATGACAGTTCTTGCCGACTGCGCGTCGGCTTTCAGTGCGAAGTAGGTCCACATTCCTCCAAGCAGATCTGCGACGCCGAAAAAAACGATCATTGGGCTGGCAAGGCCTATGGAAGCGAAGGTCGTGAAGGCCGCGAACACGAAGAGGCGCGTGTATACCGATGCCACCAGAAACGGCTTGTTTTCGTGCTTGGCCGCGACCCACGCATAGACGCCAAGCATGGATACGACAACGCCAAGCAAATGAATCCAGACCTCGGAGGTTGGAGGCATTTGTACGATCGACAGCAAGAAGTTTGGCGCGACGACTAACACGGGCCCAACGACGAACAAGTAGATGGCGAATACTTTGGCGCTATACGCAGACTTGGACATGTTTTTCTTTTTCGAGAGAGTTGCCGATAGGCTTGGTGGTTTCAAGCTTAGGATCAAGTGCAGCACCGGGTGATTGAACTGTGGTGGTCGGATACTGCGCAAGCGCGGCGCGGCTGCTGCCAGGCATGATGAAAACTGCGCATCGCGAAAGCAGAAACGTGGTATTCATTTAACGAATCCAGGGATTGGCGGTGCGCACACGTGCACCGAGGGTTTTGAGAAGCTGGAGCAGACCTAAATAGGCCCGGTCTACGTAGGGCAGTTCCTCCGGCAAGGACTGCAGGTGCCGAAGTGCCTGGCGCTGATGCTCGGCTGATGGGCGTGGGTATGGCGGGTGTTGCCCAAAGTCATACACCGCCACGGTAAACGGCAACTTCTGCCAGGCATGCCGCTCGGCCATTGCCGGCAGCAGTTGCTGGCAAAAGTCCTGCTCATTCAGATTCGGCCCAATCAGGCCCAAGTCCCGATAGGCCTGATGCATGGCACTGTGGTCCGCAGGGTCGCGCAACTGTGCCGACCAAAGCGCGCTGAGCGCTTGGCAAAAGTCAGCGTCCAGCGCGTGGGTGCAGCCAAAGTCCAGCAGGCCCAGTCGGCCGTCCGGCATGAACAGATAGTTGCCCGGATGCGGGTCGGCTTGCAAGCGGTGCAGCACAAAGGTGCAATGAAAGAAGGCGTCAAACAGCAACTGACCAGCCTGGTCACGTGCGGCTTGATCGGGTTCGGTCAGCAACCATTCGTTGAGATGCAGTCCCGGCAGGCGTTGCATGGTCAGCACGCGGCGTGTGGTGCGGCCCATTACCGGCTGGGGGATCACAAGGCCCGGCAGCGTGAGATGCTGTGCAAACCATTGCATGGTCTGTGCCTCGTGAAAATAGTCCAGCTCCTCGGCCAGTTTCTGCTCGATGTCATCCATCATGCGCGCGATGATATCGGCTTTGGGCATCATCTCCGAGCGTTCCCCCAAGGCTTGCAGCAGGCTGCGCAGCATACGCATGTCGCTGCCAATGGAGTCCGCCATGCCGGGGTATTGTAGTTTGACGGCCACTGCCAGACCATCGGTCATGATGGCGGCGTGGACCTGACCCAGACTGGCGGCAGCAAAGGCGATCGGATCGAATTGCTGGAACAGGGCTTGCGGATCCTGGCCAAACTCCTGGCGCATCACTTTGATCACCAACGCGCGGTTCAGCGGCGTGACCTGGTAGTGGGCGCGGGCCAGTTCCTGGCGCATGCCCTCGGGTAGAAAGCCTAGTTCCATGCTGAGCAGCTGCGAGGCTTTGAGTGCCGTGCCCTTGAGCTGGTTCAACGCGGCAAACAGGATGCGCCCGAGTTCCGCCCCATGTTCGACGCGGGCCTGTTCCGTTTTCGCATCGTCGCGCGTCATCGACTTGGCCTTATGGCCCAGGTGGGTCAGCCCGGCCCGCGCCACTGCCATGCCGACAATCGCGCCACGTGAAAGACGCCCGGTACGCGGCAATTGCGCAACTTTGTTCGTCTTGGTCGTGGGCCTCATGAGCGTACCCCGCCCAAGCCGCGGCGGGCCAATTGCAGCAGATCCAGCAAGCCATTACCGTCTTGCATCAGGCGCGCCAGCTGGCTGCGCACCATGAAACCGCCCAGCTCCAGCAGCTTGTCCACCAGGCCGCTGCGCAAGGCTAACACCAGCACGCCCAAACTTAAATCGACCATTTGTGTGGTGTTGGAAAACTGGTCGGAGGTGTCGCGCAGCCAGTACGCAATGACGCCGTACACATAATCGGCCAACAGTCCGGACAGGCTGGGCTTGAAGCCGCAAGGCGCGATTTCACCGGTCGTCTCGGCCTGCTCCAGCATCTGGAGGAAGGTTTTCTGGAGCAAAGGCTTGCCGGGCAGTTGCTCGCCCAACAGCAGCGTGGGCGCACGCTCCACCATGCCGCGCGCCAGACCCACAAATTCGCGGTCGGCCAGCAAACCTTCCAGCAGACTCTCGACCACCAGTTGCAGGCGCTCCTGCAGCGAAAATTCGTTCTGTCCCTGCGTCTTGTCGGCCTGCGCCACTGCGTCTGCAATTGCTTGCTGAAAGTAGGCGGTTACCAGTTTCTCCTTGGTCGGGAAGTATTTGTAGATAGTGGCATCACCCACGTCGGCGGCACGCGCGATCTGCTTCATGGTGGTGCCCTCAAACCCATGCTGGGTCATCAGGTCCACTGCGGTCTGAATGATCAGCCGATGGTTTTTGGCTTGTTGGGCTTTGGAAGTACGCATGATCGAAAGTTGAAGAAGAGTGGAATGTCGGGGCGGGGCGAAACAATCAAGTCTGGCCCAACCATGTAAGCAGTGCGACGGCGAGCGGGTAGCCCCCACTGGGATTGCCTGACGCCCTGCATTGCGGTATGAATATACGATACCTGCTATCTATTAATTGATAATATTTCACATCTATTGCATAGTCAATGACTATTATTTGATGGGAAGGTAGATGTATTACACGCATGGGTGTATGCATGGGTGCATGCCGGGTGTCGGTGGCGACCTGCAGGCACGCAGTCAAATTACCGCGCCCAGCTTGAAAATCGGCAGATACAAGGCGATCACGAGCGAACCGACCAGCACGCCCAGCACCACCATCAGCGCCGGTTCCAGCAGCGCGGAAAGGGTGGCCACCGTGGCGTCGATGTCGGCCTCGATGATGTCGGCCGCGCGCGACAGCATGGCGTCGAGTGCGCCCGATTCCTCGCCGATCAGGGCCAGTTGCGTCAGCAGCGGGGGGAACACGCCGCTGTGCTCCATGGCCAGGGCCAGGCTGCCGCCGGCGCGGATTTCGCGTTCGATGCGTGTCGTCGCTTCCTGGTACTGCGCGTGGCCGGAGGCGGCGCCCACCAGGCCGAGCGAGTCGAGCAGCGGCACGCCGGCGGCGAACATGGCGGCCAGGGTGCGCGTCCAGCGCGCAATCGCCGCCTTGCGCAACAGTGGGCCGAACACGGGCAGGCGCAATGCCCGCAGCTGCGTGTTGCGCCGCAAGGCGGGCCAGCGGCGCCAGGCCAGGTGCAGCAGCAGGCAAGCGAGCACGAGCGCCGCCAACAGAGCCAGCCAGTAGCGGACAACGAAAGCGGATAAGTCCATGACGAGCAGGGTGGGCAGCGGCAAGGGCGCGCCGAAGCTGTCGAAGACCTGGCGGAAGGCGGGCACGACCACGCTCATGATGATGGCCGTGACAGCGATGGCGACGAGCACGATGACCAGCGGATACATCAGCGCGCCGCGCACTTGCCGCCGCAGGGCGATGGCCTTTTCCTGGTGCGTAGCCAGGCGCGCCAGCAAGTCCTGCACGATGCCCGCCTGTTCGCCGGCCGCCAGCAGCTTGCAGTACAGCTCGTCAAACAGCAGCGGGAACTGGCGAAAGGCCTGCTGCAGGCTGCTGCCCGCTTCGATGTCGTGGCGCAAGTCGCGCATCAGCTCGGTGACGGCGGGTTTGGCGTGGCCCTTGCCGGCGATGTCGAAGGCGTGCAGCAGCGGCACGCCGGCCGCCATCATGGTCGACAGCTGGCGCGTGAACAGCGCGATATCCTTGCGCGTGATGGCCTTGCCGGGCGCGGCGCGCACAGCCTGCACACGGGTGGCGAGGATGCCCTGGCGGCGTAACGCGAGCGTGGCCGCGCTGGCGTCGGCGGCGCGCAAGATGCCGTCGACCGCCTGGCCATGACGGTCCGTGCCCTTCCATGCAAAGCGCCGCTCGGCCGCCATGTGCACCTCCTGCCGTCACGGTAGCAGCGTCAGGAAAAAGCACCAGCGGCGCCGGCGGCAAGCTTGAGGTGGCTCAGCCTTTTGTGGTTTGTACTTCCGTCTGCACAAGGGCCTGGGCCTTCACGTCGGACGCCTCTTCCTCGTCGCTGTCGGTGCCCTTGCTGATGCTTTCTCCATCGTCGCGGCGCAAGGTCCAGAAGGTCAGCGAGGACAGTACCGTCAGGGCCGCCAGGGTCAGGAAGGTGTGGTGCAGGGCTGTGCTGAGCATGGCGCGGTCCGACTGCGGCATGTCGCCCAGGTACCAGCCCGTGATCAGCGAACCGAAGGCCAGGCCAAAGCTCATCGACAGTTGCTGCATCGAGCTGGCGATGGTGCTGGCCATGCTGGAGTCGGTCTTGTCGACATCGGCATACGCGATGGTGTTCATGCTGGAAAATTGCAGCGAATTGAAAAAGCCCAGGCACAGGCTGATGCCGACGATCACGTACAGGGGCGTGCCCGCGCCCACCTGCGAAAACATGGCGATGGTGATGCCGATCAGCACGGTATTGACGATCAGCACCTGGCGGTAGCCGAAGCGGGCCAGCACGCGCGCGGAAATGAATTTCATGCCCATGGCAGCGGCCGCCGACGGCATCATCAGCAAGCCGGACTGCCAGGCGGGCAAACCCAGGCCCAGCTGGTACAAGAGCGGTAGCAGGAAAGGCAGGCCGCCCACGCCCAGGCGCGTGACGAAGCCGCCCACCACGGAGACGCGGAAGGTGCGGATCTTGAACAGGGTCAGGCGCAGCAGCGGGTGCAGTACTTCGCTCGAATGCCAGGCATACGCGGCCAGCAGGCTGATGGAAATGAACAGCAGCACCGCAAACGAGGTGGCATCGATGCGATGTTCGCCGAAAATTTCCAGCAGCCACGACAGTAGCGCGATGCCCGTGCCAAACAGTACCAGGCCGATCAGGTCCAGCGGACGCGGTTTGTCGCCGTAGTAATCGGGCATGTAGCGGTGCGCCAGGTACAGCGCCGCCAGGCCGACTGGCACGTTGACAAAGAAAATCTCGCGCCACGACAGCCAGTGCACGATCAGCCCGCCCACCGTGGGCCCCAGCAGCGGGCCGATCAGGGCGGGGATGATGACGAAATTCATGGCTGCCAGCAATTGTGACTTGGGAAAGGTGCGGATGATGGTGAGCCTGCCCACCGGCATCATCATGGCCGCGCCCACCCCTTGCAACAGGCGCGCGGCCACCAGCATGGGGGCATTCACGGACAGGCCGCACAGGATGGAGGCGAGGGTGAAGATGGCAACGGCGGCGGAAAATACGCGCCGCGTGCCGAAGCGGTCGGCCATCCAGCCGCTGATGGGAATGCACACGGCCAGGCTCAGGATGTAGCTGGTGACGACGGCTTTCAGGCTCAGCGGCGTCACATGCAGGCTGGCGGCCATGGCGGGAATGGCGGTGTTGACGATGGTGGAGTCGAGTTGCTCCATGAACAGGGCGGTGGCGACCACCCAGGGAAGGTAGCTTTTAATCGGGGAACTGGTCATGGATGCGAGCCTGAGGAAGAAGAACGGAGCCGACAGTACGATGAATTGTCACATAAATGGCGCCTGCGTGCCGCCCGCGCCCGTCATTCTGGCAGCGTGCGGGGGCGGCGTCCATGGAACATTTGTTCCATGGCAATAGATTGCGGGTAAGGCTAGCATGTGTTTCTGGCAGCTCCGACCTCATCTTTTTCCGAAAGTCACACCACATGAAAAATGCACTTACGTTCCTTGTCCTGGGCGCGGCCCTGTCCGCATGCGGTGGCGGCAGCGATGGCGGCACGCCGGAAATCCCCGCCAAGCCACCCGTCGTGGTGACGCCTCCCGTCATCCCCGCCGACAGCGTGACGGTAGCATCGGAAGCCGTGGCGAAAGAGGCTGGCCTGAGTGTCATTGCCGGTGCCAGTGCTGACGAAAGCGTGTATGACGTGGCCGCCGATATCGGCGACACCTGGCGCATCACGTTTGACAGCGTCAAGAAAACCTATGCCATCCGTGTCCTGTCGACGCAGTTCGGCTTGAGCGACCGCAGCGGCACGTTCAGCGCTACTACCACCGGTAATCTGACCACCTACACGGCAACGGATTTCAGCGTTACCGTCGATGCGCGCACGCGTCTCCTGTCGGGCAATATCAAATTGGGTAACATGGTCTCGACCGTCAGCGGCAGCGGCTATGCGGTGGGTGACGTGGCCAAGCTGGCCGGCAACTATATTTTCCTGGGTGCCATGCGCAATGCATCGAACGGCGCTGACCGCTTCAATCCGAAAGGCAGTCTCAAGATCGCAGCCGACGGAGCGGCCCAACTGTGCAATGGCGGCGTGTTCAACGCGCAAGGCGTGTGCTCTGCAGTATCGCCGCAGCTGGAAGCGGAAAACGCCAGCCTGACCCTGGTCAAGGATGCGAAGAACGGCTTGCTCGTCGCTCGCCAGGGTGGCCAGGACTTCGGCATCGTGCACGTGCATGCGGGGGACCGGGGGCTGGCGCTGTTCATCGACCGCTACAGCCGCAACCAGCAGAACGTGTTGCGCGTGGGCACCATCGTGGCAGCCAAACAACAGAAGATCGGCACCGAAATCGCCGGCAGTTACGCCTGCGCGGCGTCGGGCATCAGCGCGAACATCGTCGTTGCCGGCAGCACCGCCACTCTGACGAATAACACGACCGGCAAGACGCATGCGGAAACCATCACCGTCAACAAGCTGGGCCTGGGTGCGCAAGCCGTCGATTTCGATGGCATCGCCGTGTTCAAGGACCCGGCCGATGTGCCGGCCGACTATTCGATGTTCATGCCCGTGTCGTCGAGCATGGCAGTCGAGTTTTCGACCGACCGTTCGTACATGGGCATGTGCCTGAAAAAATAGTCAGCGCTTGATTTGCTCCAGGGCGGCCAGCAGAGGCAGCGCCGCGTCGGCGATGCGCTCCAGGCTGGCCTCGCGCAGGGCGGCGGTGTCCACCGTGTGGCCGGAGTCCAGCCCCGCCCAGCGCAGCAGCGCCGAACATGCGGCGGGCGTGTCGAACATGCCGTGCAAATAGCTGCCCAGGATTTGCCCGTCGCCCGATACGGCCCCCTCGGGCCGTCCATCGATCATGAACGCCGGCTGCAGCAGGGCGGCGCCCTGCGAGACGCCCATGTGGATTTCATAGCCTGCCACGCGCGCATCGTGGGCGCCAGCAAACGCGCAGTGGCCGCGCACCTGTTGCAGGCGCTTTTGCGCCGTCAGTTCAGTCACCATATCGAGCAGGCCCAGTGCCTTCGATTCTCCAGCATCCCCTTCCACACCCAGCGGGTCGCACACGCTCAGGCCCAGCATCTGGAAGCCGCCGCAGATGCCGAGCAGCTTGCCGCCGTAGCGCAGGTGCTTCGCCAGATAGGCGGGCCAGCCCTGCTGCTGCAGCCAGGCCAGGTCGCCGCGCGTGTTCTTGCTGCCGGGCAGGATCACCAGGTCGGCCGGCGGAATCGGCTGTCCTTGTTGGATGAATTGCAGGTCGATGCCGGGATGGGCGCGCAGCGCATCGACATCCGTGTGGTTGCTGATGCGCGGCAGTTGCGGTACCAGCACCTTGAAGGCGCCGCGTTCTGTCTGCATCGCTTCGACGGCGTCTTCCGCGTCGAGGAACAAGCCTTGCAGGTAGGGCAGCACGGCCAGTACGGGCTTGCCAGTTTGCTGCTCCAGCCAGTCGATGCCGGGTTGTAGCAGCGAGATGTCGCCGCGGAAGCGGTTGATGACAAAGCCGAGGATGCGCGCGCGCTCGCTGTCGGACAAACACGCCAGGGTGCCGATGATGTGCGCGAAGACGCCGCCACGGTCGATGTCGGCCACCAGAATCACGGGACAGTCGACGGCTTCCGCAAAGCCCATGTTGGCGATGTCGCGCGCACGCAGGTTGACTTCGGCGGGGCTGCCGGCGCCTTCGACGATGACGGCGGCATATTGCTGGCGCAGTCGCGCGTACGATTCGAGCACGGCGCCCATGGCGATGGTTTTATATTGCTGGTAGTCGCGCGCATCCATCTCGGCGCGCACCTTGCCATGGATGATCACCTGCGCGCCCGTGTTCGACGACGGTTTCAAGAGTACCGGATTCATGTCCGTGTGCGGCGCGATGCCGCAGGCCAGTGCCTGCAAGGCTTGCGCGCGGCCGATTTCTCCGCCGTCCGCCGTGACGGCGCTATTCAATGCCATGTTTTGCGGCTTGAATGGCGCTACCGTCACGCCGCGGCGCATCAACAATCGGCACAGGGCTGCAACGACGGTGCTTTTGCCCGCATCGGACGTCGTGCCCTGCACCATCAGGGCGGGGAAGGGGTTGTTCATGGCTGGCGCTCCTGCCATTGCGCGATGATGTCGCTGATCTGGCGTAACCCCTCTGTAATGGCGGCCGGACCGGGCGACAGGATATCGGGCGACTTGATCTCGAACAGCATCTGGTTTTTCACGGCGGGAATCGCATCCCAGTCCGGACGTGCCGCCAGTTGTGCGGGCTGGAACTTCTTGCCGCACCAGCTGGCGATGATGATGTCGGGCGCGCGCCGCACCACGGCCACAGGATCGGCGATGATGCGCTCTTTCGCGCCCGGTTGCTCGGACAATTCCGGGAAGGCGTCCGTGCCGCCGGCGATGCCGATCAATTCCGCCGCCCAGCCGATGCCGCTCATCAGGGGATCATTCCACTCTTCAAAGTAAATCACGGGCTTGCGCGCCCACGCGGCGGCGCGGGCCCGGGCGGCGGCGATGTCCGCGCGCAGGCTGGCGATCAGTTCGCGGCCGGCATCCTCGCGTTGCACCAGCGCGGCCAGCACGGCGATCATGCGCAGGATGCCGTCCACCGTGCGCTGGTTGAACTGGTGCACTTCGATGCCGGCCTTGACCAGGTCGCGGCAGATATCAGCCTGCATGTCGCAAAAGCCGATCACGAGATCCGGTTTCACTGCCAGGATGCGTTCCAGGTTCGTGGATGAAAAGCCGCTGATCTTGGTTTTTTCCTCGCGCGCCCGTGGCGGACGCACGGTAAAGCCGGAAATGCCTGCAATGATGTCTTCGGCACCCAGCGCATACAGCGTTTCCACGGCTTCCGTCGACAGGCAGGCGATGCGCTGGTAGTGACTCATGGCGCCGTCTTGGCTGCGGGAGCGCTGCGGCGCTGGCGGGCCACCTCCAGCTGTTCGCACATGGCGGCCGTGCCTTCGATCATGCGCGGGCCGGCGCGGTTCAGCAGGTCGCCATTCAGGCGGAACAGATTATTCCTGCGCACGGCCGTCATCGACGGGAAGGCGCGCCATATGGCCAGGCCGCCTTCGCTGCGCGGATCGCTTTTTTCGCTGGTGCCGAAAATGACTTCAGGGTCTTCCTGCAGCACGCCTTCCGGCGTGACGACGGGCGCCACCACCTTCATCGCGGCAAAGATATTCTGCGCGCCGCACACGCGCATGGAGTCGCTGATGATGCTCGCGCCGCTCAAGGTGTACAGGGGCTTGTCCCACACCTGGTAAAACACGCGCACGGGCGGGCGCTGCGCATACTGGGCCGTCAGGCTGGCCAGTTTGGCGCGCAGCTGCGCGGCGGCCGGCTTGGCGGTTTTTTCCGTTCCCATCAGCTGTCCCAGGCGTTCCATGCTGTCCGGGATGTCGGCCAGCTTGCGCGGCTCGCTGTGATAAATCGGCACCTTCAGCTGGCGCAGCATGGCGATCTGGCGCTCGGCGCTGCCATGCATCCACACGACGATCAGGTCCGGCTTCATGGCGATGATGCGTTCCATGTCGTACTGGCGGTTGTCGCCTACCTGCGGGATTTTTTTCGCCGCTTCCGGATAGTCGCTATAGCTGACGACACCGGCGATTTTCTCGCCGCCACCGGCTGCGAACAGCAGTTCCGTGACGTGCGGCGCCAGCGCCAGGATGCGCTGCGCCGGTTTTTCCACGGTGACGGTATTGCCGTCGTCATCGCGCACGGTGATGGCGGCGTGCGCCTGGGTCGAGATCAGTCCTGCCAGTAGCAATGCTGTTTTCAAGTGGTTCATCGCTTCTTCCATGTGGTGAGTGCCTGTTCCAGCTGGAGCCAGGCGTCTTCGTTCGGCGGCAAACCCAGGCGGATGCCGTAGGCGGCGTGGCGGAACAGGCGCACCCAGATGCCCTGCTGCGCCATGTGGTGCCAGAAGGCTTCGGCGTCTTCTTCCGGCCACCATTGAAACAGCGCGCAGCCGCCGCTGGCGATGCCGTGGCTGGCGAGCAGCTGGCGCAGGCGTTCGCCTTCGTCGCGCAGGCGCAGGCGCATCGTATCCTGCCAGTGCGCGTCGGTCAGCGCGGCCAGGGCCACTTGCTGCGCCGGGCCGCTGACGGTCCATGGCCCCAGCATGTCGGTCAGCTTGCTGAGTAGTTCGGGATGGGCGGCGACAAAGCCCAGGCGCAGTCCCGCCAGGCCAAAGAATTTGCCGACCGAGCGCAGCACGATGAGTCCAGGCTGACCCGCGTGCGGTCCCAGGCCGGCTTGCGCCTGCGTGTCGCCAAACGCTTCATCGACCACCAGCCAGCCGCCGCGCTGGGCCAGCCTGTTTGCCCAGTCCAGCAGCACTTCGGGCGCAATGCGCGCGCCCGTGGGGTTGTTCGGGTTGCAGACAACCATCACGTCGCAGCTGTCCACCGCATTGGCCAGTTGCGCATACGGTACATGCCGCAAGCTGTGGCCGTGCTGGCCCCAGTGGTGCGCGTGTTCCGCGTACGAGGGCGCGGCGACGACCACACAGGATGGCGCGCGCAGCCGGGGCAAGGCCTGGATGGCCGCCTGCGTGCCGGCCACCGGCAGCATGGCTGGCGCGTGATAGTAGGCACAGGCGGCGGCGGTCAGCGCCGGGTTGCTTTCCGGCAGACGGTGCCAGGCGCTGGCGCTGCTGGCGGGCACGGGATAGCCGTGCGGATTGATGCCGGTCGACAGGTCGATCCAGTCGGCCAGTGGTCGTCCATATTCGCGCGCGGCGTCGCGCAGGTTGCCGCCATGTTCAAGCAAGGTATTTCCCCCGCAGGTAATACAGCCCGGCCAGCAGCGCCACCCAGATCAGCCACAGCACGGCCGTTTCGGCCACCAGGCGCCAGGCGCGGTCGATGTCGCGCGCTTCGGCCGGACGGCCGGCGCCCAGCGGCGGGCGGCGTTCCAGCTCGCCGTCGTAGATGGCGTCGCCACCCACGGCCAGGCCGAGGGCGCCGGCGCCGCTGGCCATCACGGGGCCTGCGTTCGGGCTGTTCCAGCTGGGCGCCTGGCTGCGCCAGCACTGCCAGGCGCGTTTTTTATCCGCCATGGTCTTGCCCATGACGACATACGACAGGGCCGTCAGGCGCGCCGGCAGGTAATTCAATAGGTCGTCGATGCGCGCGGCGCAGCAGCCGAACCAGTCGTAGCGTTCGTTGCGGTAGCCCCACATGGCGTCGAGGGTATTGGCCAGCCTGAATAGCACGGCGCCAGGGCCGCCCGCCACGGCAAACCAGAACAGGGTGCCGAAGACGGCATCGTTGCCGTTTTCCAGCAGGGATTCCGTGCTGGCTTTGGCCAGGCTGGACGCATCGGCGTTGTTTGTATCGCGGCTGACGATGCGCGCCGTCAGAAGGCGCGCCTTGTCCAGGTCATCCATGGCCAGGGCATCGGCGATCGGTTGATTGTGGTCGCGCAGGCTGCGCAGGCCGAGGCACAGGTACAGCAGGAAGACATGCAGGGCCGCACCGGCCAGGCCGCACAGCCACCAGGCGGCATAGCTGATCGGCAGTACGGCCAATACCCACGCCAGCGCGCCGCGCAGAAAACGCCCGCGGCTCCGGTTCAGCAGGCGTTCGAGCGCGCTGGCGAGGCGGCCAAAGCCGACCAGCGGATGCCAGCGGCGCGTCTCGCCCAGGATCAGATCGAGCAGCACGCCGGCCGTCATCAGGCCTGCCAGCATGGGCAGCGACAAGCCGCTCAGCATGGCGCGCCTTTCAGGTGCAGGGGCAGGCCGGCGGCCACAAACACGGCCCTGTCGCAGATGGCCGCGACGGCCTGGTTCAGACGGCCAGCTTCATCGGTAAAGCAGCGCGAGATGGCGCCATACGGCACGATGCCCATGCCCACTTCGTTCGATACCAGAATAAGGTCGCAATCGGTATCGCCAAGTTCGGCCAGCGCGTACAGCAGGTGCGCTCGCTCGCTGTGGAACAGTTCGGGCAGGGCGATGTCGCCCACGTCGGGATAGGTTTCGCCGCTGGAAAACATCAGATTCGTCAGCCACAAGGTCAGGCAGTCGACCAGCAGCAGGCGTCCGGGCAATGCTTCGCGCAGGATGGCGTCGCCCAGGCGCAGCGGTTCTTCCAGTGTCGCCCACTCGGCCGGGCGCTGCGCACGGTGGTGCCTGACGCGCGTGGCCATCTCCGCATCGCCCGCCTGCGCGGTGGCGATATACACGACTTCCTTGCCCGACTCGCGGGCCAGCTTTTCCGCATGGGCGCTCTTGCCGGAACGGGCGCCGCCGAAGACCAGGGTGCGCGTCATGGCGCTGTTACCACTCGGTGCCGATTTGTGCGCCGATGCCGGCCGCGTACGCATGCTTGACGACGGCCATTTCGGTGACGGTGTCGGCGATGGCGATCAATTCGTCCGGTGCGCCGCGGCCCGTGATGACCACGTGCTGCATGGCCGGGCGTTCCAGCAGGTCGGCGATGACTTTATGCACGTCGAGGTAGTTGTACTTGAGGGCGATATTGAGTTCATCGAACAGCACCAGGCCATAGCTGGGGTCGGCCAGGAAGGTCTTGGCTTGCTCCCATGCCAGTTCGGCTTTTTCGATGTCGCGTTCGCGGTTCTGCGTTTCCCAGGTATAGCCTTCACCCATCGCATGAAAGCTGATTTCGTCGGGGAAGCGGCGCAGGAATTTTTCTTCGCCCGTCGACATGGCACCCTTGATGAACTGCACCACGCCCACTTTCATGCCGTGGCCCATGGCGCGGATGGCCATGCCGAAGCCGCTCGAACTCTTGCCCTTGCCATTGCCCGTGTTGACGATGATGATGCCGATTTCCTTGTCGGCCTTGGTGATGGCCGCGTCGATGATGGCTTTTTTTCGTTCCATGCGCACGCGGTGGCGTTCGTTGATGGCAGCGGTATTGGCTGCGGTGTCTGCGTTGATGTTGTCGCTCATGTTTAATCCTCTTTGGGTATGAATATCTTGCGTTTGCCGTGGGCTATGATCTCGATCGGGTGGCCCAGGTAGTCGCCCAGGATGGATGCCTGCATCACCTCGGCCACGGAGCCGGCCAGCCAGCCGCCGTCGCCCATCAGCAGCAGCGCATGGGTCGAGACGCTGTGTGCCAGGTTCAGGTCATGTCCCACCATCACCACGGTTTTATTCTGTTCGCGGCACAGTTTCGACAGCAGGCCCATGACGCTGACCTGGTGCGCCAGGTCCAGCGCATTGGCCGGTTCGTCCAGCAGCAGCAAGGGCGTATCCTGCGCCAGCATGGCGGCGATCGCCACGCGCTGGCGTTCGCCGCCGGACAGGCTGCGCACGTCGCGCTCGGCCAGGTGTTCCACTTCCATCGATGCCAGCGCCGCCAGGGCGACACGCTGGTCGTCGCTGCCTTCCCAGTAATGGTTGTCGTGATAAGGGTGGCGCGCCGACAGCACGGTTTCGATGACGCGGTACGAGAACGCATCGTGGCGCGCTTGCGCCAGGAAGGCCCGTTCACGCGCCAGCTCCTCCAGTGGCCAGTCGACCAGGGCGCGGCCCTGTATCGTCACGTGGCCCGCATCCGGTTCGCGCAAACCGGCCAGCGCGCGCAGCAAGGTGCTCTTGCCAGCGCCATTGCGGCCGATCACGCTCCAGCATTCGCCATCCTTGATGTGCCAGGTGAGGTTTTCCACCAGGCAGCGTGTGCCCGCCTTCAGGCCGAGTTGGTAGGTGCGTATCATGCTTTTTTCATCCCCTGCGCAATCGGTGCAGCTGGTACAGGAAAACGGGCGCGCCTATCATGGCCGTGACCACGCCGACGGGCAGCTGCAAGGGCGCCAGCACGGTACGCGCCAAGGTATCAGCCAGCACGAGGAAAGTGCCGCCGGCCAGTGCGGCTGCCGGTATCAGCAGACGATGATCGGGGCCGCAGGCAAAGCGCAGTGCATGCGGCACGATCAGACCGACAAAACCCACGCTGCCGGCACTGGTGACGGCGCTGGCCGTGAGCAGGCCGGAACAGAAGAACAGGCCCTTGCGCAGGGCGCCTACGCGCACGCCCAGCGTGCTGGCCGCTTCCGCGTGCAGCGCCATGACGTTCAGCGAACGCGCGCAGCGCAGCGCAAAGACCATGGCGCCCGCCAGGACCAGCCAGGGCATCAGCCGCGCCGGCGCGCCGGCCAGGTCGCCGATCATCCAGAACACCATGCTGCGCAAGCGGCTTTCCGGGGCAATCGAGAGCATCAGGGTGACGATGGCCATGCAGGCCGAGGCCAGGATCACGCCCGTCAGCAGCAAGAGCGAGGCGCCGCCTTCGGCCGCCGTGCCGCCGCGCAGGTCGCGGCGGGCAAAGAAATACAGCAGCATGGACACGCCGACGGCGCCGGCAAAGGCGGCCGCATCGACCACCCACAGCGTGCACATGAACAGCAGCGCGGCCAGCGCGCCAACGGAAGCGCCGGCGGAAATGCCCAACACGTACGGGTCGGCCAACGGGTTGCGCAGCAGCGCCTGCATCATGACGCCGGCCAAGGAGAGCGCCGCACCGGTGACAAAGGCGGTCAGCGCGCGGCCCAGGCGCAGGTCGAGCAGGGTGGCGGCGAGGGTGTCGGTCTTGCCCTGCACCACATGGAACAGGGCGGAAGGCAGGTCGGCGAGCGGAATCGCGATCGAACCGATCATGCCGGAGAAAATCAGGCTGGCAATTGCGCACACGATCAGCACCGTGAGGATCACGGTGGCGCGATGGCGCATGTTGCGGAAAAATGGGTGCATGTACTGCCTTAAAAACGGGGACTGCAGAACTGCATCTGCGGGCGACGGCGGCATGCCATCGCCCGCAGCTTACATCATTACTTCATGGTTATTTCATGCCGTAGCGCACACCGACGAAGACTTTCGAGCCTGGTGTCGCGTAGAAGCGCGCCAGTTCGTAATCCTTGTTGGCGATGTTGTTCCAGCGCGCCAGCACCGACCAGTCGTGGGTGAATTGGTAGCTGGCGTACAGATTGACCAGGCCATATCCGCCCAGGACGTTCTTGTTGGCGGCATCATCGAAACGCTTGCCCGACAATTGCCACTCGGCGCCCGACGTCAGCGCGCCAGCCGTGTAGTCGACGGCGAAGTTGGCGTGCTGCTTGGCGCGGCGTACCAGTTGCTTGTCCTTGGTTTCATCGCGCGGGTCTTGCAGGTCGATGTTGCCGCTGACGTTGAAAGCGCCGAACTTGCGTGCGCCAGCAATCGTCAGGCCTTCCAGCAGCGCCTTGTTGACGTTGTAGGCGCAGCCGTAGCCGGTGAACAGTGGATCGGGACAAGGCGAGGCATTCACCAGCAGGTCGCTGACCTTGTTGTGGTAATAGCTGGCGCTCAGTTTCGACACGCCGTCGTCGTAGCGCAGACCCACTTCGGCGTTGCGGCCCTGTTCCGGCTTGTTCGTCGCCAGGCCATAGCCCGGGTAGTACAGCTCATTGAAGGTCGGTGCGCGGAAGCTGGTGCCGTAGCTGGCGCTGGCGCGTAATGCGTTGGTGATGCGGTAGCCGTAGGCGACGCTGCCCGTGTTGTGCGTGCCGAATGCCGAGCTGTCGTCACGGCGGCCGCTGATGCTGACCAGGTGCGCGCCGCGTACCATGTTGTACGCTGCCGCGAAGGATTTGGTATGGCGTGCGCCCGTGACTTCGGGCGTGGAGCTCGATGTGACGTCTTCATCGCGGTAGCTGGCCAGCAGTTGCAGGTTGTCGCGGCCGAAGCGGATGTCATTTTGCCAGGTCAGGTCGGTCTGCTTGGTGTTGATCTGGCTCTTGCTCCACGAATCGGTGCCGCCATCATTGCCGGCCTTGTCGCGCGCTTCCGCATAGCGCAGTTCACTGGTCCAGTTGGGCAGGAATTCGTTCTTCGTGAAGACGGAGACGTTTTCCAGTTTCTCGTTGCTGCGTGCATCGTAGCCAGGACCGGCGTCATACTGCGCTTTCAGTTCGCTATTCAGGAATGTCAGGCCCACTTCATGGCCTTTGGCCATCTGATAGCCGAACTGGCCGCTGAAGCTTTCCTTGTCGTAGCCGTCTTTGTCCGGATTGTAGGTGTATTCAGGCGATGCACCGAGCTTCGAGGCCGAGAAACCATCCGATTTTTCCTTCCCAGCTGCCAGCGCATAGCTGAAGCTGTTCGGACCAGCGGTGGAGCCGGCCACTTGCGCTTCGACCTGGCGCGTGTTGTTGCTGCCGTAACCGGCGAATGCGGAGACGCGCGTGGCACCATCGCCTTTTTCGTGAAGATCTGGATCACACCGCCGATGGCGTCCGCGCCGTACATGGTGCTCAGTGGACCATAGACGATTTCAATGTGATCGATGCTGGAAAGGGGCAAGGCGCTCCAGTTGGCCGTGCCCAGGGTGGACGAGCCAATGCGCACACCATCAACCAGCACGATATTCTGGTTGCTGTTCGCACCGCGAATGAATACGCTGGCCGCAGTGCCTGGGCCGCCGTTGCGCGCCACTTCGATGCCGCGTTGTTTTTGCAGCAGATCGACAATCGAGCTGGCACCCGAACGCGCGATGTCTTCCGAGCTGATGGTCTGCGTATCGCTCAAGACTTCGCTCAGGTGTTGCGGGTAGCGGCTGGCGGTGACGACGATCGGGTCGAAGGTATCTGGCGTGGCTTGGGCGAAAGCGGCAGGCGCGGCAATGGCTAGCGCGAGCGACGTGAGGGCCGCGTGGCGGGAAACAGCATGGGTCATGATAATTTTCAGTAAGTAATATGCAACCAGCCGACGTCCCCGTAGGCCAGATTGAACAGAAGTGGGAACTGACGATGACGATCGAAGATGGCCATGGGCCATTCGGATCGCGAACATCCCCGTTCGCACACTTCCACCTGTCCTGGCCGGTATCCGGGCTGGCAAGTACCGCTATCCCACCTTCCCATGCTCGATGATTGCAAGCACAGTGGTTGTCAGAGATAGCTTGTCGTCCGCTTCCTGTCGGGAGGGGCGACACTTGCTTACCGTTGCGGGGGCAGCACACGTTCGCCGCAGGAGCGGCATCGTGTTTCCCGTTTAACTGCGCTCATGGACATGAGCGCGGGCACCAAAACCCCGCCATTATACGTGCAGCAGGCGTGGACTGAAATGCCTGGCTGGACGATTCGATATCAGAAATCGACGACGACCGTCGCGCCGTAGGCGATTTTGTGGGCGGAACGGGCGGCCAGCACGGCGGTTTCTTCCAATGGCAGCCGGGCTTGCAGTGCCGACAGCAGACGGATGGTGCCCGCGTGGCAGATGATGATGGCTGTTTCGTGTTGTTCGCGCAACAGATCGCCTAAAAACGCATCGACGCGGGCGGCCATCGCCAGCACATTCTCCCCCCGCCGGGACGGTACCAGGCCAGATCGGCGGCCCAGGCATCGATGTCCGCGCGTGCAATCGCGTGCCAGGGCTGCATTTCCCACGCGCCGAAATCCATCTCGGCCAGCCGCGCGTCGAAGTGCAAGCCGCTGGAAGGCAAGTCTTGCGCCAATGCTGACGCCAGGCCGGCGCAGCGGCGCAGCGGGCTGGCATACAGCGGTACGCCGGTCGGCAGCGTTGCTTGCAGGCTGGCGCGCACCGTGGCCATTTCGTGCGGCGCCACCGCCACGTCGCTGCGGCCATAGCAGGTGCCGCTGGTCACCTGCGGCGCGGGGTGGCGCACTAAAATCAGTCGCATGTTAATACAAGCGTAGGGGCGGCTGGAAGCTGGACAGGATGGCCAGGTAAATCGCCACTTCCGCCACTTGCTGTACTGCGCCCAGGCAGTCGCCCGTGTAGCCTTGCAGGCGGCGCTGGCATTTGCGGCCCAGCCAGAATGCGACAGCTGCCGCGACCACGATGGCAAAGACCAGCGCGGCCCAGTCAAATATTCCCAGCACGCCGCAGGCTATGGCGGGCAACAGGGCGCAGGTAGCGGCGATGATGAACTCTCCGGTAGTCATTTCCTGCGCCATCGGCTTGGCCTTGCCTTCATCGCGCGCATAGTCCATGGCCCAGATCAGCGAGACGGCGGCCAGGCGAGACAAAGGATGGGCGATGAATAAGGTCGCCACCACCGTGGCAGGCGGCAGCGACGCGAGCGCCGCGCATTTGATGGCCAGCAGGCAGATGATGCCGATGGCGCCATACGCGCCGATGCGCGAATCCTTCATGATTTCCAGTACCCGCTCGCGCGTCAGCCCACCGCCAAAGCCATCGCACATGTCGGCGAAGCCGTCTTCATGGAAGGCGCCCGTCAGATAAATGCCGGCGGCGACGGCCAGCAGCACGGCCATCGCCGAAGGCAGGAGCCAGCTGGCCAGCAGATACACGGCGCCCGAAATGGCCGCCACCAGCACGCCGACCAGCGGAAAGTAGCGCGAGGCGTGTTGCAGCCAGGCCGGCTCGAAACCCACCCAGCGCGGGATCGGCAGGCGCGTGAAGAACTGCAGCGCAATGAAGAAGAGGCGGCACTGATGCACTGCGGCGGAAACGGGATTGGTCATGGTCTTAGTCTGGCGTGGACTTTTCGCTGACCTGGGCCGAGGCGAAGGTCGCCATCTCGCGCATGAAGTTGACGGCCGCGTGCAGCAGCGGCAAGGCCAGGGCCGAACCCGTGCCTTCGCCGAGGCGTAAATCGAGCTGCAGCAGCGGACGCGCACCCAGGTTGGCCAGCAACTGGCGGTGGCCGTTTTCATCGGAGCAGTGCGAAAACACACAGTAATCGAGGATGGCCGGCTGCAGACGGGCCGCCACCAGCAAGGCGCTGCTGACGATGAAGCCGTCGATCAGCAAAATCATGCGCCGTTCGGCCGCTTTGAGCATGGCGCCTGCCATCATGGCGATCTCGAAACCGCCGAAGGTAGCCAGTACGTCGAGCGGAGCATTGACTGCCGCATGATGGGCGACGGCCGCTTCGATCACATGCTGTTTGTGCAATATGCCTTCTTTTGACAGGCCGGTGCCGGCCCCCACGCAATCGGCGACCGGTGTTTGCGTCAGCTTGTGCATCAGCGCGGCGGCGGCGGTGGTGTTGCCGATACCCATTTCGCCAAAGCCCAGCACATTGCCATCGAGCGTGGCGGCCAGGTCCATCCCCGCCTGCATGGCGGCGATGCACTGTTCCTTGCTCATGGCGGCTTCGTTGGCAAAGTTGCGGGTGCCGGCACCTTGCTTGCGGTCAAGCAAGCCGTCGCGCGGGCCGAAGTCGTGGTTGACGCCCGCATCTACTATATACAAGGCGCAATTGTTCTGACGGGCAAAGACATTAATGGCGGCGCCGTTGGCTAGGAAGTTTTCCACCATTTGCCACGTCACGCTTTGTGGATAAGCAGAAATGCCTTCGGCGACGACGCCATGGTCGGCCGCAAAAACGATGATGGCAGGCTGGTGCAATGCCAGTTGCGTGCTTTGCTGGATCAGGCCGATCTGATGGGCCAGCGTTTCCAGTAGTCCCAGGCTGCCCAGCGGCTTGGTCTTGCTATTGATGGCATGTTCGAGTGCGCTGGCCATTGGGGGATTGGCGGTGGGGGTGATGTGTGGGATAGGCATGGGAGTCAAAGTGGGTGAGGCAGGGGATTGTTGGCGCTACGATATCACACAGCAATATTTGCCCAACTGCAAAATAGCCCTTGTGGGACGCGCAGCCCAAGGCTATAATTCGCCCCCTCGCTGAACGATGCATGCAAATGCTGAGTGAGGCGAGTAAAAAAGAAGGTTGACGAAATGCTGAAAAAGCTCCATACTCTTCCTTCTTCGCAGCTGACAAACACAACGCTTTGTCGATAGCGCGAAAGCAGTACCGAATACCGTTCTTTAACAATTAACAGTCGATAAGTGTGGGCATTTGATGTAAGTGCAGCGTCAATCTTCGGATTGGCGTCTAACTTAAAATATCAAATGTTCACAAGAAATAATGAAATAGGATACTTCTTCGGAAGTAGCCTGTCAGTTTTTTGAGTGAGCAAATCTTTTGCAATGTAAAAGATTTGGATGGTAGTGATACTGTCCGACCTGTCAGAAATGACATTAAACAGAGATTAAACTGAAGAGTTTGATCCTGGCTCAGATTGAACGCTGGCGGCATGCCTTACACATGCAAGTCGAACGGCAGCACGGAGCTTGCTCTGGTGGCGAGTGGCGAACGGGTGAGTAATATATCGGAACGTACCCTAGAGTGGGGGATAACGTAGCGAAAGTTACGCTAATACCGCATACGATCTAAGGATGAAAGTGGGGGATCGCAAGACCTCATGCTCGTGGAGCGGCCGATATCTGATTAGCTAGTTGGTAGGGTAAAAGCCTACCAAGGCATCGATCAGTAGCTGGTCTGAGAGGACGACCAGCCACACTGGAACTGAGACACGGTCCAGACTCCTACGGGAGGCAGCAGTGGGGAATTTTGGACAATGGGCGAAAGCCTGATCCAGCAATGCCGCGTGAGTGAAGAAGGCCTTCGGGTTGTAAAGCTCTTTTGTCAGGGAAGAAACGGTGAGAGCTAATATCTTTTGCTAATGACGGTACCTGAAGAATAAGCACCGGCTAACTACGTGCCAGCAGCCGCGGTAATACGTAGGGTGCAAGCGTTAATCGGAATTACTGGGCGTAAAGCGTGCGCAGGCGGTTTTGTAAGTCTGATGTGAAATCCCCGGGCTCAACCTGGGAATTGCATTGGAGACTGCAAGGCTAGAATCTGGCAGAGGGGGGTAGAATTCCACGTGTAGCAGTGAAATGCGTAGATATGTGGAGGAACACCGATGGCGAAGGCAGCCCCCTGGGTCAAGATTGACGCTCATGCACGAAAGCGTGGGGAGCAAACAGGATTAGATACCCTGGTAGTCCACGCCCTAAACGATGTCTACTAGTTGTCGGGTCTTAATTGACTTGGTAACGCAGCTAACGCGTGAAGTAGACCGCCTGGGGAGTACGGTCGCAAGATTAAAACTCAAAGGAATTGACGGGGACCCGCACAAGCGGTGGATGATGTGGATTAATTCGATGCAACGCGAAAAACCTTACCTACCCTTGACATGGCTGGAATCCTTGAGAGATCAGGGAGTGCTCGAAAGAGAACCAGTACACAGGTGCTGCATGGCTGTCGTCAGCTCGTGTCGTGAGATGTTGGGTTAAGTCCCGCAACGAGCGCAACCCTTGTCATTAGTTGCTACGAAAGGGCACTCTAATGAGACTGCCGGTGACAAACCGGAGGAAGGTGGGGATGACGTCAAGTCCTCATGGCCCTTATGGGTAGGGCTTCACACGTCATACAATGGTACATACAGAGCGCCGCCAACCCGCGAGGGGGAGCTAATCGCAGAAAGTGTATCGTAGTCCGGATTGTAGTCTGCAACTCGACTGCATGAAGTTGGAATCGCTAGTAATCGCGGATCAGCATGTCGCGGTGAATACGTTCCCGGGTCTTGTACACACCGCCCGTCACACCATGGGAGCGGGTTTTACCAGAAGTAGGTAGCTTAACCGCAAGGAGGGCGCTTACCACGGTAGGATTCGTGACTGGGGTGAAGTCGTAACAAGGTAGCCGTATCGGAAGGTGCGGCTGGATCACCTCCTTTCTAGAGTTTGCACGAATCAGGTAACTGATTCACGCATCAAATGTTCACACTTATCGGCTGTTTAATTAAGAAGAAACAGTAGTCGTAGTAGTTCCGCGTTGGGGCTGTAGCTCAGCTGGTTAGAGCACCGTGTTGATAACGCGGGGGTCGTTGGTTCGAGTCCAACCAGCCCTACCAGCAAGACCCGAGTCGTAGAAATATCCTGGGGGATTAGCTCAGCTGGGAGAGCACCTGCTTTGCAAGCAGGGGGTCGTCGGTTCGATCCCGTCATCCTCCACCAATACTTTGAAAGTGCAAACGTAAGCCAGTCAACAAGACTGTGGTTTAGGTTTGATCTTTTAGCGATCAAAGCTGTTTCGTTCTTTAACAATCTGGAAGAAGTAAAGATTATTTATTGATTGGTTTGCCGTAAAAAGCAAATCGATGGGTAATGATTGTATGTATCAACAAACAAGCAACAACGTTGTACTTTCTTATCCCTGTAGCGCTCTTTCATTATGCAAATGATGAGAGGCTAACGTTATAGGGACAAGCGAATAAGTGCACATGGTGGATGCCTTGGCGATTACAGGCGATGAAGGACGTAGTAGCTTGCGATAAGCTGCGGGGAGTGAGCAAACACACTTTGATCCGCAGATTTCCGAATGGGGCAACCCACCCTTTTAGGGTATTGCATACTGAATACATAGGTATGCAAGGCGAACGCGGCGAACTGAAACATCTAAGTAGCTGCAGGAAAAGAAATCAACCGAGATTCCCAAAGTAGCGGCGAGCGAAATGGGAAGAGCCTGTACGTGATAGTCGGACCGATAACAGAATCCTCTGGAAATAGGAGCCATAGTGGGTGATAGCCCCGTATGTGAAATTGGACCGGTGATACTAAGCGTACGACAAGTAGGGCGGGACACGTGACATCCTGTCTGAATATGGGGGGACCATCCTCCAAGGCTAAATACTCGTAATCGACCGATAGTGAACCAGTACCGTGAGGGAAAGGCGAAAAGAACCCCGGAAGGGGAGTGAAATAGATCCTGAAACCGTGTGCATACAAACAGTAGGAGCGGACTTGTTCCGTGACTGCGTACCTTTTGTATAATGGGTCAGCGACTTACATTCAGTGGCAAGGTTAACCATATAGGGAAGCCGTAGAGAAATCGAGTCCGAATAGGGCGATCAGTCGCTGGGTGTAGACCCGAAACCAAGTGATCTACTCATGGCCAGGATGAAGGTGCGGTAACACGCCCTGGAGGTCCGAACCCACTAATGTTGAAAAATTAGGGGATGAGCTGTGGGTAGGGGTGAAAGGCTAAACAAACTTGGAAATAGCTGGTTCTCTCCGAAAACTATTTAGGTAGTGCCTCAAGTATCACCATCGGGGGTAGAGCACTGTTATGGCTAGGGGGTCATTGCGACTTACCAAACCATTGCAAACTCCGAATACCGATGAGTGCGAGCTTGGGAGACAGACGTCGGGTGCTAACGTCCGGCGTCAAGAGGGAAACAACCCAGACCGCCAGCTAAGGTCCCAAAGATTGGCTAAGTGGAAAACGAAGTGGGAAGGCTAAAACAGTCAGGATGTTGGCTTAGAAGCAGCCATCATTTAAAGAAAGCGTAATAGCTCACTGATCGAGTCGTCCTGCGCGGAAGATGTAACGGGGCTAAGCCAGTCACCGAAGCTGCGGATATCCTTTATTGGATATGGTAGGAGAGCGTTCTGTAAGCCTGCGAAGGTGTCTTGTAAAGGATGCTGGAGGTATCAGAAGTGCGAATGCTGACATGAGTAGCGATAATGGGGGTGAAAAGCCTCCACGCCGTAAGCCCAAGGTTTCCTGTTCAACGTTCATCGGAGCAGGGTGAGTCGGCCCCTAAGGCGAGGCAGAGATGCGTAGCTGATGGGAAGCAGGTTAATATTCCTGCACCGTCGTATGATGCGATGGGGGGACGGATCGCGGAAGGTTGTCCAACTGTTGGAATAGTTGGTTTTTGGCTCATAGAAGGTACTTAGGCAAATCCGGGTACGGAATTCAAGGGGTTGAGACGAGTGCACTTGTGCATGAAGCAATCGGAAGTGGTTCCAAGAAAAGCCTCTAAGCTTCAGTCATACGAGACCGTACCGCAAACCGACACAGGTGGGCGAGATGAGTATTCTAAGGCGCTTGAGAGAACTCGGGAGAAGGAACTCGGCAAATTGGTACCGTAACTTCGGGAAAAGGTACGCCCCGGTAGCTTGAATGGTTTACTCCATGAGGGTGAAAGGGTTGCAATAAACTGGTGGCTGCGACTGTTTAATAAAAACACAGCACTCTGCAAACACGAAAGTGGACGTATAGGGTGTGACGCCTGCCCGGTGCTGGAAGATTAAATGATGGGGTGCAAGCTCTTGATTGAAGTCCCAGTAAACGGCGGCCGTAACTATAACGGTCCTAAGGTAGCGAAATTCCTTGTCGGGTAAGTTCCGACCTGCACGAATGGCGTAACGATGGCCACACTGTCTCCTCCCGAGACTCAGCGAAGTTGAAATGTTTGTGATGATGCAATCTACCCGCGGCTAGACGGAAAGACCCCATGAACCTTTACTGTAGCTTTGCATTGGACTTTGAACCAATCTGTGTAGGATAGGTGGGAGGCTTTGAAGCGGGGACGCTAGTTCTCGTGGAGCCAACCTTGAAATACCACCCTGGTTTGTTTGAGGTTCTAACCTTGGTCCGTTATCCGGATCGGGGACAGTGCATGGTAGGCAGTTTGACTGGGGCGGTCTCCTCCTAAAGTGTAACGGAGGAGTTCGAAGGTACGCTAGATACGGTCGGACATCGTGTTGATAGTGCAATGGCATAAGCGTGCTTAACTGCGAGACTGACAAGTCGAGCAGGTACGAAAGTAGGACATAGTGATCCGGTGGTTCTGTATGGAAGGGCCATCGCTCAACGGATAAAAGGTACTCTGGGGATAACAGGCTGATTCCTCCCAAGAGTTCATATCGACGGGGGAGTTTGGCACCTCGATGTCGGCTCATCACATCCTGGGGCTGTAGCCGGTCCCAAGGGTATGGCTGTTCGCCATTTAAAGTGGTACGTGAGCTGGGTTTAAAACGTCGTGAGACAGTTTGGTCCCTATCTGCCGTGGGCGTTGGAAATTTGAAGGGGGCTGCTCCTAGTACGAGAGGACCGGAGTGGACGTATCTCTGGTGTACCGGTTGTCACGCCAGTGGCATTGCCGGGTAGCTAAATACGGAAGAGATAACCGCTGAAAGCATCTAAGCGGGAAACTTGCCTTGAGATGAGATTTCCCAGAGCCTTGAGCTCTTTGAAGGGTCGTTCGAGACCAGGACGTTGATAGGCTGGGTGTGGAAGTGCAGTAATGCATTAAGCTAACCAGTACTAATTGCCCGTACGGCTTGTCCCTATAACCTTAGCAGGTACAGAGGATAAGACGGTACAACGTTGTGCGTTTGTTGATACTACAATTCATTACCCCAATCTTTGCTTCTTCCAGATTCAGGCTTTGTCGCTCCATTGAGGACAAATGCCAGTACAAGTTATGCCTGATGACCATAGCAAGTTGGTCCCACCCCTTCCCATCCCGAACAGGACCGTGAAACAACTTTGCGCCGATGATAGTGCTGCAACCAGTGTGAAAGTAGGTTATCGTCAGGCTTGTTATTCGCAGTAGAGAAAAACCCGATCAGCAATGGTCGGGTTTTTTTTCGCCTGCTGGTTTGTGGGTGATAAACCCAACGGCAAAGGCTGGGGTCAGTCACTTCGTGATCGGGATGTGCCCCATTGGGGCGCATCCCCCCGGCGGGTCTGACCCCGATATCAGCTACCGCGATAGGTGGAGTACGACCACGGCGACACCACCAGCGGTACATGGTAGTTTTCATCCGTATGCGCGATACCGAAGGCCAGGGTCACCAGGTCGATGAAGCGGGGCGAGGGTAGTTCCACGCCCTGGGCGGCGAAGTAGTCGCCTGCGTTGAATACCAGTTCGTACTGGCCCGCCTTCATGCTGTCGCCTTCCAGCAAGGGCGTGCTGCAACGGCCGTCGCTGTTCGTCATATCCATCTTCAATAACACTTTGCCTTCCGGCGCGACTGAAAACAGGGCTACCTTGACGCCGGCTCCCGGCCTGCCGTGGGCGATATCGAGTACATGCGTGCTGAGTTTTCCCATTTGCTATCCTGTATATAGGGTGAGTGAATGTGCTTATCGTGCAAATCATATACCGGTGACTGCGCCGGGCTATATGATTGGGCATATAGCCAACATTGTCCTCCTATAGGCGCGCCTCCGCATGAACAATTACGAACATTATCCACGCGACTTGATCGGCTATGGCCGCACGCCACCCCATCCGCAATGGCCGGGCAAGGCCCGTATTGCCCTGCAATTCGTCCTCAATTACGAGGAAGGGGCGGAAAACAGCGTGCTGCATGGCGATGCCGCCTCGGAAACGTTTTTATCGGAGATGATCGGTGCGGCCGCTTTTCCTGCGCGCCACCTGAGCATGGAGTCGATTTATGAATACGGTTCGCGCGCCGGGCTATGGCGCCTGCTGCGCATGTTCGAGGAGCGGCACCTGCCGCTGACCGTGTTTGGCGTATCCATGGCCTTGAAACGCAATCCGGAGGCGGTGGCCGCCTTCCAGCAACTGGGGCATGAAATCGCCTGTCATGGCTTGCGCTGGATTTCCTACCAAAACATGGATGAGGCGACGGAACGTGAACACATGCGTGAAGCCGTGCAGATCATCCGCGAATTGACGGGTTCCGCCCCGCAAGGCTGGTATACGGGGCGCGATTCACCGAATACGCGCAAACTGGTGGTCGAACATGGCGGTTTTCGCTACGACGCCGATTATTATGGCGACGACCTGCCATTCTGGGACCAGGTGGCGTACACGGATGCCGCCGGCATGCCGGCCGTGCAGCCGCAGCTGATCGTGCCCTACACCCTGGACACGAATGACATGCGCTTTGCCGCCATGCAGGGTTTTAACTCGGGCACGCAGTTCTTTGACTATCTGAAAGATGCCTTTGACGTGTTGTATGCGGAAGGTGATCCGAACGGCTTGAATCAGCCGAAGATGCTGTCGGTGGGCCTGCATTGCCGCCTGGTCGGGCGGCCGGGACGGGCGGCGGCGCTGGCGCGCTTTCTCGACTATGTGCAGCGCCACGAGCAGGTGTGGATCACGCGCCGCATCGATATCGCTGAACACTGGCATGTGACGCATCCTTGCACTGTCTGATCTGTATTGATATTGAGTGATAAGTAAAATCAGTCTTAGCATATAGTTGTCCCATATGCCGGTGTTAATCTCCTATACTGGGACTATACCGAGGCCAGCATGTCAGAACCGATCCGCTTTTATTACCGTGGTGCCGTACAGGAAGTACGCAACGCCGCCCCTACGCAGACTGTGTTGCAGCACCTGCGCGAGGATTTGCATTGCACGGGCACCAAGGAGGGCTGCGCCGAGGGCGATTGCGGCGCCTGTACGGTAGTCATCGGCAGCCTGGTCGATGGCCAGGTCGAGATGAAGGCCGTCAACGCCTGCATCCAGCTCATGCCCACGCTCGATGGCAAGGCCTTGTTTTCCGTGGAAGATTTGCAGCAGCCCGACGGCACGCTGCACCCGGTGCAGCAGGCGATGGTCGAATGCCACGGCTCCCAGTGCGGCTTTTGCACGCCCGGCTTTGTCATGTCGCTGTGGGGCATGTATCTGCAGAAAAATGGCGAGACGCCCACGCGCTGTGAAATCGATGACACACTGTCTGGCAATCTGTGCCGCTGCACCGGCTACCGTCCCATCATCGACGCTGCACGGCGCATGGGAGAATTGCCGCGTGTCGCGTTTGACCGCGATGCCCTGGCGCAGCAATTGCAGGCGCTGCAGCGCGGCAGCCTGAGCACCTATGAACACGGCGGCCAGCACTTCCACGCGCCACGCAGCATCGAGGAACTGGTGGCGCTGCGCGCGGCAAAGCCGCAGGCGTGCCTGCTGGCCGGTTCCACCGATGTGGGCCTGTGGGTCACCAAGCAATTGCGCGACCTGGGCGACATCATTTATCTGGGCAACGTGGCTGCGCTGAAAAACATCACCGTGGATGATGGCAAGCTGCACATCGGCGCTGGCGCCAGCCTGAACGAGGCCTATGCGGCGCTGTGCAAGCACTATCCAGACGAGTTATCGGAACTGTGGCAGCGCTTTGCTTCCTTGCCGATCCGCAATGCCGGGACCCTGGGCGGCAATGTCGCCAATGCTTCACCCATCGGCGACTCGATGCCGTGGCTGATTGCGCTGGGCAGTGAGATCGTGCTACGCGGACTTGCCGGCCAGCGCGTCATGCCGCTGGAAAATTTCTATCAAGGTTACCAAAAGAAAGATCTGCAGCCCGGTGAATTCGTCGAAGCCGTGCGCGTGCCCTTGCCGCGTGCCGAGGTGCAATTCCGCACGTATAAACTGGCCAAGCGCTTCGACCAGGATATCTCGGCCGTGTGCGCCGCATTCGCCTTCCAACTCGACGGCGAGCGCATCATCGATGCGCGCATCGCCTTTGGTGGCATGGCGGCCACGCCGCAACGGGCCGTGCAAACGGAAGCGTTCCTGCGCGGACAGGCGTGGACGGAAGACAATCTCGTCATCGCCATGCGCTTGCTGGCCGACGATTACGCGCCGCTGTCGGACATGCGCGCCTCGAATACCTATCGCATGACGACGGCGCAAAACCTGTTGCGTCGCTTCTGGCTGGAAACACGCCCCGGTGCGCCGTTGCTGCGCACTGCCGTCAACGCCTATGCTTGCCGCGCCTGAAAGGACCCGCATGAACCATCCTGTCACGCCCGAACTGCAAGCGGCCGCCTGGGCCGCCGTGGGCAAGCCCAGTCCCCATGAATCGGCGCAATTGCATGTGCTGGGGCAAGCCACCTACACGGACGATATCGCCGAACTGCAAGGCACCTTGCATGCGGCGCTGGGCCTGTCGCAAAAGCCGCACGCGCGCATCACGGCCATGGATTTGTCGGCCGTGCGCGGTGCACAAGGGGTTGTCGCCGTCTACACGGCGCAGGACATTCCTGGCACCAATGATTGCGGTCCCATCATCCATGACGACCCCATCCTGGCTGCGGAGCTGGTGCAATACGTGGGCCAGCCCATCTTCATCGTGGTGGCCGATACGCACGACCATGCGCGCCGCGCCGCCCGCCTGGCGCAAGTGTCGTACGAGGAATTGCCCGCGATCATGACGCCGCAGGCGGCCAAGGCGGCACAGTCGTATGTGCTGCCGCCGATGCAGCTGACGCGCGGCAACTACCAGGCCGCGTTCGATGCTGCGCCGCATGTGGTCAAGGGCCAGCTGTATGTGGGCGGGCAGGAACAGTTTTACCTGGAAGGACAGATTTCCTACGCCATCCCGAAGGAAGCGCAGGGCATGCTGGTGCTGTGTTCGACCCAGCACCCGAGCGAGATGCAGCACGTGGTGGCGCATGCGCTGGGCGTGCATTCACACAACATCACCGTCGAATGCCGGCGCATGGGTGGCGGTTTCGGCGGCAAGGAGTCGCAGTCGGCCCTATGGGCGGCGGCGGCGTCGATTGCGGCGGCCAAACTGAAACGTCCCGTAAAATTGCGCGCCGACCGCGACGACGACATGCTGGTGACGGGCAAGCGCCACTGTTTTTACTATGAATACGAAGTGGGCTACGACGACGACGGTAAAATCCTGGCCGCCAAGGTCGACATGACCACGCGCGCGGGCTACTCGGCGGATCTGTCCGGCCCCGTCGCCACGCGCGCCGTCTGCCACTTCGACAACACATATTACCTGTCCGACGTGGATATTCGCGCCGCCTGCGGCAAGACGAATACACAGTCGAACACGGCTTTCCGGGGCTTCGGCGGGCCGCAGGGTGCCATCGCCATCGAGTACGTGATCGATGAAATCGCCCGCCATCTGCAACGCGATGCGCTCGATATCCGCCTGCTCAATTTCTATGGCCGCAATGATGGGGAAGGACGCAATGTCACGCCGTACGGCCAGAAAATCGTCGACAACGTGATCCATGAACTCGTCGCGGAACTGGAAGAGAGCAGCGATTACCGCGCGCGTCGCCGCGCCATCGACGCCTACAACGAGGCCAGCCCCATCCTGAAGAAGGGCCTGGCATTCACGCCCCTGAAATTTGGCATCGCCTTCAACGTCACGCATTTGAACCAGGCCGGTGCGCTGGTCCACGTGTACGTGGATGGTTCCGTGCTGGTCAACCATGGCGGCACGGAAATGGGGCAGGGCATCAATACCAAGGTCATGCAGGTGGTGGCGCACGAGCTGGGCCTGGACCTGGAATGTGTACGCGCTACGGCCACCGACACCAGCAAGGTGGCGAACACGTCGGCCACGGCAGCGTCCACCGGTGCCGACCTGAACGGCAAGGCGGCGCAGGATGCGGCGCGTCAGATCCGTGAACGCCTGGCCGATTACGCTGTCAAACTGTATGGCGGCGACGTTTCTGCTGTGCGCTTCTTCGATAACCACGTCCACGTGAATGGCCATGTCGTCGCGTTTGCCGAACTGGTGCAGAAGGCGTATCTGGCGCGGGTGCAACTGTGGTCGGACGGTTTTTATGCCACACCGGGCCTGTCGTGGGATGCAAAGACGATGACGGGCCATCCATTTTCCTACTATGCATATGGCGCGGCCGTGGCTGAAGTGGTGGTCGATACCCTGACGGGGGAATGGAAACTGCTGCGTGCGGACGCCTTGTACGACGCGGGCCAGTCATTGAATCCTGCGATTGATCTGGGTCAGGTGGAAGGGGCATTTATTCAAGGCATGGGCTGGCTGACGACGGAGCAGCTGTGGTGGAATGCGGCGGGCAAGCTGATGACGCACGCGCCATCGACATACAAGATTCCCGGCATTTCCGATTGTCCGGAAGATTTTCGCGTCAAGCTGTTCCAGAACCGCAACGTGGAAGACAGCATCCACCGCTCCAAAGCCGTGGGCGAGCCGCCGCTGCTGTTGCCGTTTTCCGTGTTCTTTGCCATCCGCGATGCCATTTCCAGCGTGGGCCATCACGCCGTGCAACCACCGCTGAATGCCCCCGCCACCAGTGAGGAAATCCTCAAGGCGGTCATGGCCGTGCAAGCGGCCGGTGTGGCCGCTTAAGGAGCTGATGATGAGCGACTGGCTGACAGCAATCGAGAATGACGCGCAGGCATCCGTGCTGGTGACGGTGGCCCTGGTGGAAGGTTCCGGGCCGCGCGAAGCGGGCGCGAAGATGCGCGTCACCCTCGATGGTCAAATGGACACCATCGGCGGCGGGCACCTGGAATTGCGCGCCGTGGAAATCGCCAGGACCATGCTGGCGACAGGAGACACGCATGCGCGGCTCGAGCGTTTTGCGCTCGGTCCCAGCCTCGGGCAATGCTGCGGCGGCGTCGTCCACCTGGCCTTTGAATATGTCGATGCCGGCCTGCAGGAATTGCTGGCCGCCTTGCGCGAGCGCCGCCAGCACGATAGTTGGCGCCTGACGGCACTCGATGGCGATGCCGCGTCGGTTCTGTTCGATGCGGAGGGCACGCTGATCGCTGGCATGCCAGGCCTGGCGCCCGATACGTTTGCACGCGAACGCAGTACCCATGTCGCGCAGGGCAGTGAAGGGCGGCGCTGGCTGGTCGACCCCTGCCTGGCGCCGCGCGCCCATCTGACCTTGTTCGGCGCCGGCCACGTGGGCGCCGCCATCGTGCGGGCGTTGGCCCACTTGCCCTGCACTATCACCTGGGTCGATGAACGCGAAGACATGTTTCCCGCAGCGTTGCCGGTGGGGTTGCCAAGTAATGTGCGCATCGCTGCCACCGACACGCCCGAGGAATTTGTCGCCATGGCGCCGCCCGGTGGCAGTTTTCTCGTCATGACGCATAGCCATGCGCTCGATCAACGCTTGACGCAAGCCATCATGGCGCGCGAGGATGCGGGCTGGTTTGGCTTGATCGGTTCGCACACGAAACGCAAGCAGTTCGAGCACCGCCTGCAAGCGCGCGGCGTGCCGGACGAGCGCATTGCCGCCATGGTCTGCCCGATCGGCATGCCCGGCATCCGCAACAAGACGCCGGCCGTGATCGCCGCTTCCGTTGCCTGTCAATTACTCATGGTGTGGGAGGAAGCCGCCAGCGCGGCCCTGGCCGCACCGCTGCGGCTGGCCTCTGCCAGCGCGCCACCGCGCCGCCAACCACGCGCCGCCACTCACCCGTTATAGAAAGACGTCATGCCGATTGTTCCTGCCACATTGCAAGCTTACCGTGCCAGCTTGCTGCACTTCCACGCCGATCCCGCTTTCACCGAGGAGGCACACGCCTGGCATGCGGACGGTTTGTTGATCGTCGCCGATGGCAAGGTCGTGGCGGCCGGCGATTACGCGCAGCTGCAAGCGACTTTGCCACCCGGCACCGAGATCGTCGATTATCGTGGCAAGCTGATCGTGCCCGGCTTCATCGATACGCATCTGCATTTCCCGCAGACGGAAATGATCGCCTCGCCCGCACCGGGCTTGCTGCCGTGGCTGGAGACGTATACCTTCCCCACCGAGCGCGCATTTGAAGACCCTGTGCATGCGCGCAATGTCGCCGAGTTTTTCCTCGATGAACTGCTGCGCTGCGGCACCACCACGGCCATGGTATATGGCAGCGTGCATCCGCAATCGGTGGACGCCTTCTTTGGCGCCAGCGAGGCGCGCGGCTTGCGCATGGTGGCGGGCAAGGTCATGATGGACCGCAACTGCCCCGAATTCCTGCGCGACACGGCCGAGTCCGGCGCGCGCGAAAGCGAAGAGCTGATCCGGCGCTGGCACAAGCACGGCCGCTCGCTGTATGCGATTACGCCCCGTTTCGTGCCCACCTCGACGAATGAGCAGATGCACCTGGCGGGCGAACTGGCGCGCGCCTATCCGGATACGTATCTGCAAACCCACGTGTCGGAAAACGAGGATGAGTGCCGCTGGGTGCGCGAACTGCATCCGCAGGCGCGCAGCTACCTCGATGTGTATGACCAGTACGGCATGCTGCGCCCGCGCGCCATGTTCGGCCATTGCATCTGGCTCGATGAGCGCGACCGCGCGCGCATGGCGGAAACAGCTTCGGCGGCCGCCATTTGTCCCACATCCAACTTGTTCCTCGGTAGCGGCCTGTTCGATTTCGAGCGGGCCGATGCGGCGAAAGTGCTGTTGTCGCTGGCCACCGATGTGGGCGGCGGCACCTCGTTCTCGATGTTGCAAACCATGAACGAAGCCTATAAAGTAGCACGCTTGAAAGGCAGCTATCTGCCCGCCTTGCGCATGTTTTATCTGGCGACCCTGGGTGCTGCACGGGCCATGCAACTGGAAGGTACCCTGGGCAATTTCGCGGCTGGCACGGAAGCGGACTTCATCGTGCTCGACAAGCAATCGACGCCGCTGCTGGCGCGCCGCACGGCCGGCTGTCAAAGCCTGGAGGAATTGCTGTTTGCCTTTGCGCTGCTGGGCGACGACCGCGCCGTGGCCGCCACCTATTCAGGCGGACAATGCGTGCATGTGCGGGGGCAGGGCTGACCTACCCGTTGTTCCATACGAATTATCCTGAGCGAGAACGCGAATGCACAAGAAACTCACTGGCCTGGCGCTTGTCGCCGGGCTGGCATTGACCGGAACGGCGCAGGCCGCCAAGGCGGTGGCCACCCCGTCTTCCAACGAAGCGGCCACCGCGCGCCATTTTGCCGCCCTGCTTGCCGGTGCGCAGCCGAAGACAGCCGAGTTGAGCCTGTTCTTTTCCATGATGCCCAAGGGCGGCGATTTGCATCACCATTACTCGGGCGCCATTTACGCCGAGCAATTCCTCGATTGGGTCGACAAGGAAAACTATTGCGTCAACAAGACAACATACCGCATCGAAAGCAGCAAGGACGTCGTGGCGGCCGAGCGCGCCAAGCCGCCCGCGCAGCGTGGCTGCCTGTCGTCCACAGAAGTGTTTGCCGATGCGGGCCTGTATGCGCAATTGCTGCAGCGCTGGTCGACCAAGGATTTCTACAACCACGGTGCCATCCAGACGCCACCGGACCGTACTTTCTTTGACACCTTTGGCTACTTTGGCCCCGTCGCATCGAGCAATACGGCGGACGGCCTGAAAACCCTGAAGCAGCGCGCCATCGCGGAAAACCTCAGCTACATCGAGACGATTTTCGAGCTGTCGCCGTTCGTGCAGAACGCGCAGTTCGACCAGCAAGTGCTGGCGCCGGGCTTGCCGCCGGCAGCCCTGCAAGCCGTGCTGGCCAACTGGACAGGCAGCCTGGAGCAGGACGCCAGTTTTCAGAAAAGCATCACCGCCTACAACGACAACGTCAACGCCAGCAGCGCCGGCATCGACGATGCGAATTTCACCATGCGTTACCAGGCGTATGTGCTGCGTTTCCTGTCGCCATCGCAAGTGTTCTCGTCCATGGTGGCCGCGTTCAAGGCAGCCAGCCTGAATCCGCTGCTGGTGGGTGTGAACATCGTGGGCCAGGAAAGCGTGAATGTGTCCATGCGCGATTACAGCTTGCACATGGAAATGTTCAAGTTCCTCAAGGCAAAATATCCGAACGTCAAAATCGCCCTGCATGCCGGTGAGCTGGCGCTGGGCATGGTGCCGCCGGAAGGCATGGCGTTCCATATCGCCGAAGCCGTCGATGTGGCGGGCGCCGACCGTATCGGCCACGGCATGGATATCGCGTACGAGCACGATGCGCTGGCGACCATGCAAAAGATGCGCGAGCGTAACATCCCCGTGGAAGTGAACCTGACCAGCAACGATTACATTCTCGGCATCAAGGGCCAGGCCCATCCGATCACCCTGTACCGCAAATATGGCGTGCCCTTTGTCATTTCTACCGATGACGCGGGCGTGTCACGCAATACCCTGTCGAATGAGTACGTGCTGTTTGCCAGCCAGTACAAGACCGATTATGCGGAAATCAAAAAGCTGTCGTATAACAGCCTGCGTTATTCGTTTTTGGCTGAAGCCGACAAGCAACGTTTGCTGAAAGCGCTCGATGCCCGTTTCAGCCGTTTTGAAGCGCAAATTGCCGCCGCCGACAAGGCAGGCAAGAGCAAAAAACCGTAAGTTGCGCGACGTTCACAACTGATACTATCAAGGCGGCCGGATTTTCCGGCCGTTTTCCATTCCCCCTCCCAAATCCCCAAGCTGTTATTTTGTTAACTTTGTGGCGGCCATGCGACACAATTAACGACAGATACACGACTTTATCCAATTTTATGGATGAATCAATTTCAAGTACATATTGCTCATTTATAATCTCGCGCCATAAGCCCGGACGCTGTCAGCACGATATCAATCCAGCTAGTTACTCCATGCTATTTATACTTAAAATATATAAATATGTAAAAAAAAACGTATTTGTCATCCATTTTTTGTTGATGCATAGTGAGATGGATGTGATATTAAAAAGTCACAATTCATATGGGCGATATCGTATGAAGATGGGTATTTGCAGTAAATAAAGGTGAGATGCAGTGTGAAACAAACAGTCGCGCAGTTAAGTGACGACATTTCACTGCATTTTATCGCCGTGTCACAGTCTTGAAATATTTAACAATTACACTCGCGGCTTGCCATGTTAGCCGGGTAGGCATGTCGGGTGAATGACACAGGTGCTAGCGCCTTGGGTCATACGGATCGGTCGCTATTTTTCCGCCGTTATTGTCTGGATAGGAATAGCAGTGATGTGTGGAGCGGCGTTTTGTGATGGTCTTGTCAAGACCGCAGCCAGTCCAGCCGGCGCAACAGTTGCAGCATCGTAAAGAGGAAATGTTGTGTTTGTGTTGCTGTGCGGCATAGCCGGACGGTGGGGCAATCCAGGATTTTCAAAAATAATAGTCTTTTCTGGGGTTAAAGATGATCAATCACAAGCGACTTCGGCTGACGCAAATCGCGTTCAGCCTGTCTATTGCACTGGCGGCGGTACCATCGTTCGCACAGAACACTACATCTTCCATCGGCGGCCGTATCTCGGCCACCGATGGCAAGCCGGCAGCTGGCGCCACTGTTACCATCGTGCATACCGAATCGGGTTCTGTCAGCAATGTGACGACCGATGCGGAAGGCCGATACGTCGCCCGCGGCTTGCGCGCTGGCGGTCCATACACCATTACTATCACCAAGAATGGTGAAGTGGAAAAACGCGAAGGCGTGTTCCTGGAACTGGCCGAAACGGCCAATGTGGACGCCACCCTGGGCGCCCAGCTGCAAGTCGTGAACGTGACGGGTACGGGCGCACGCGCACAGATCTTTAATCGCAGCAATATGGGTGCCGGCACCAACATCGGCGCCAATGAGCTGGCCATGCAGGCGTCGATCCAGCGCAATTTGCAAGATTACGCCCGTTCCGATCCGCGTGTTTCGCAAACCGACAAAGAGCGCGGCGAATTGTCCGTTGCCGGCCAGAACTCGCGCTACAACTCGATGACCATCGATGGCGTGGCCGTGAACGATACGTTTGGTCTGGAATCAAATGGCAGCCCGACCGCCAAGCAACCGATCTCGATCGATGCGATCCAGTCCGTGCAAGTGAACGTCGCCAACTATGACGTGACGCAAAAAGGCTATACGGGCGCCAATATCAATGCCGTGACCAAGTCCGGTACCAATGATGTCAAGGGCAGCGTCTACTACGTGTTCCGTAATGACCGGATGGCCGGCGACCGCTACGACAACGTCAAAGACAGCTATTACGCACCAGCGCCGTTCCGCGAAACGACCAAGGGTATTTCCGTCGGCGGCCCGCTGATCCAGGACAAGCTGTTCTTCTTTGCCAACAAGGAAAAGCTGGAAAGTACCCGCACGGCGCCAAACTTTGGTCCGCTGGGCAGCTCGATGACGAACGTCGGCGTTACCGAGTCCGCTATTTCGGCTTTACAAACGATTGCCAAGGAAAAGTACAACTTGCCAGTCGGTACCACTGCCGTACCTGCTAACACGAAGTTGACGGTAGACGATGTCTTGTTGAAACTGGATTGGAACATCAACGACAACCATCGTGCGATGGTTCGCTACTCTAAAACCGATCAGTCCGAGCCAATGTTTACGGGCGTAACGTCAAGCGGCATCGCCTTGAACTCGGCCTGGCGTTCGCAGGAAAAGTCGATCGAAACCATCGTCGGACAGTGGTTTGCCGACTGGACGCCGAATTTCTCGACGGAATTCAAAGTATCGTCGCGCGACTATGAAAGTCTGCCGAAGAACAATTCCACCTTGCCGACCATGTCCCTCAAGTTTACGGGACCATTGCCGGCGGGATCTCCCGCAGGCGTGTCGACCAATGACCGTTTCCTGAACTTCGGTACCGACCAGTCGTACCAGTTCAACGTCTTGCGCACCAAGACAAAAGATGCCTACCTGGGCGCCAACTGGGCCCTGGGCGATCATGAAGTCAAGTTCGGCACCGACTTCAGCAAGAACGATGTCTACAATGCGTTCCTGCAGAACATCAACGGTAACTACACCTTCGGTTGTATCAATAACGTTGGATACTCGTTTGTCAAACCGAATCCGGACGGTAGCACTACTTTCAACTGCAACAATTCAGCTGCCCTTCAGGAACAAGCCGTACTGGAAAACTTCCGTACGGGACGCCCTAGCTCTTACCAGGTTCAGGTACCGTTGCCAGGTGGTTCCCTGGAAAATGCCATTGCTGATTTCAGCTTGAAAAACTATGGCTTCTTCGCTCAGGACGTATGGACCGTCAGCAAGCAGTTGACCGTGCAGTATGGCGTGCGTGTCGACAAGGCAGGTATCAGCGACCGTCCGCTGTATAACGCTGCTGCGGCCGCACCTATGGTAGCTGGCAACGCGCAGACTGGCAAAGTACAAAGCGGCGGTTTTGGACTGAACAATACGCAAACCATCGATGGCCAGACGCTGTGGCAGCCACGTGTAGGCTTCAACTACAAGTTTGACAGCGCCCGTCCTACCCAATTGCGCGGCGGCTTCGGCCTGTTCCAGGGCGCGGCAGCGACAGTCTGGATGTCGAATCCGTTCGCCAATCCTGGCGTGGCGACGCGTATCGTCGGTTGCGGTACCAGCGGCTTCAAGGCTTGCCCATCGGTAGGTGGCTTGTTCAATCCTGATCCGAACGCCCAGCCGACGAACTTTGCTGACGCTGCACCTGCAGCCAACGTGGACTTCCTGTCGCCTAATCTGCGCCAGCCATCGATCTGGAAGGGCAACCTGGCCTTCGAACATGAGTTGCCATGGATGGGTCTGGTTTTCGGCGCGGAATACCTGCGTACGCAAAACAAGGATGCCATTTACTATGAGCATCTGAATCTGGGTGCTGCGACGCGTACCGGTACCGATGGTCGTGAGCTGTACTACTCGAACACTGCCTATAATACGAATTGCTGGACATCTACCGGCGGCTTGTCGTCGACCAATGCAGGCTGCTCGGGTTCTTTCGCCAAGGCACTCAAGAATCCTGCCTACAACAACGTCATGGTTGCCCAGAAAACGGACAAGGGCGCAGGCAATCTGGTGACCCTGTCGGTCAGCCAGCCGATGACCAAGGGCTTCGGCTGGTCGGTTGCCTACACCTATACGGATGCAACCGAAGTCTCGCCTCTGACCTCGTCGGTATCGACGTCGAACTTTAACGCCCGTTCGATCTTCAATCCGAACGAAAACGTTGCCGCCAATTCCGGCTACCTGGTAAAAGACCGCTTCAATGCTGTGTTGAACTTCCAGAAGCGCTTCTTTGATAACTACAAAACCAGCTTCGGCCTGTTCTATGAAGGCCGCAAGGGCAAGCCATTTAGCTGGACTTACAGCAATGACTTGAACGGTGACGGCGTCAGTGGCAACGACTTGATGTACGTCCCATCGAAACCAGGTTCCGGCGAAGTGGTATTCCGTGGCGATACGGCGACCAGCCATGCCAACGAAGACCGTTTCTGGGCATTTGTTAATGCAAACGGTGATCTGCGTAGTGCCGCAGGCGGTGTGGTCAAGCGTAACGATAGTTTCTCGCCTTGGACCAACAGCTTCGACATGCGTGTCAGCCAGGAAGTCCCAGGCTTCTTCAAAGGCAACAAAGGCGTGTTCACGATGGACTTCTTCAACGTGGGCAACATGATCAACCGCAAGTGGGGCCGTATCAATGAAATGGCTTTCCGCTCGGCTGGTGGTCAAACGCGTAACTTTGTTGATTTTGCCGGCCTCGATGCTCAAGGCCGTTATATCTACCAAGTGCGTGACAAGGTAGAAGACTATACCGTGCGTCAACAAAAGGGTGAGTCCCAATGGGCAATCCAGGCTACGGTCAAGTACGAGTTCTAATCTCGACGCTTGACTGACGTTCCGAACGGCTGGTGGCGACACCGGCCGTTTTTTCGTTTATGTTCTGCTTTCCTGTAAGGCTCGGACGGGCTTGCGGCGCGTGGCGCCCCCCCGGATGAAATAGCATTTTTGAATACTGATAACCATGTGGGGACCATGAAACATCATCTGACACCACTCGCCGCGGCGGCGGCCCTAACCTTGCTGCTGGCCGCTTGCGCCACGCCTTCCACGCCTTCCGCGACGCCCGTCGATATCAATCTGGTCGCCCTGAACGACTTCCACGGCAATCTCGAGCGCAGCAAATTTACCTACACGAGCGCCGTCGATGCCGAGCGCAAGACGGTGCAGGCGGGCGGTATCGATACCCTGTCCGGCGCATTGAAGGCCTGGCGGCGCGAAGATGCGCAGCTGATTTTTGTCGGCAATGGCGACCTGGTCGGCGCCAGCCCCGCCATGTCGGCGCTGTGGGCCGATGAACCGAGTATCGTCGCCATGAACATGCTGGGCATGAAGGCCAGTTCCGTCGGCAACCATGAATTTGACCAGGGCAAGGCGGAACTGCTGCGCCAGCAGCGCGGCGGTTGCGCGTCGTCGCGCGCGGACAAGGCGTGCAAGTTCACGCCCGACTTCAAGGGCGCCAGCTACACCTATATGGCGGCCAATGTGATCGACACGCAAACGGGCAAGTCCCTGCTGCCCGCCTACCGCATCGAAGAGGCGCATGGCGTCAAGGTGGGCCTGATCGGCGCCGTGCTGAAAGATACGCCATCCGTGGTGACGGCCGCCGGCATTGCCGGCCTGCAGTTTGGCGATGAAGCGGACGCCATCAACGCCACCTTGCCGCAGTTGCGCGCGCAAGGCGTGGGCGTGTTCGTCGTGCTGCTGCACCAGGGCGGCGAGACGACCGAAGCCGTCGACCAGCCCGATTGCAGCCACCTGAAGGGCGAAGTGGTCGACGTGGTGAAACGCCTCGACCCGGCCATTCAATTGGTCATCAGCGGCCATTCGCACCAGGGCTATCTGTGCCGTGTCGATGGCCGCCTCGTGACCCAGGCACAGATGGGCGGACACATGTTGACGCGCATCAAGCTCAAGGTCGATCCCGTCAAGAATGCGCTGATCGATGCCAGTGCGCACAACGTCGTCATGCTGCCAGGCATGTATGAGCCGGACCCGGCCGTGGCTGCCTACCTGGAATCGGTCAAGCAGCGCAGTGCGGCCGAATTGTCGCGTCCCGTCGCCGCCATCGCCGTGCCCAGCGTGGGCCGCAGCACCAAGGGCAGCGGCGCTTCCGCGCTGGGCGACCTGGTAGCCGACAGCACCCTGTTCGGCGCGCGCGCTGCCGGTGCGCAAATCGGCCTGATGAACAATGGCGGCATCCGCAAGGACCTGGAAGCGGGCGCCGACCTGATGACGAACGTGGGCCAGAACCAGGCCGTGGTGCCGTTCGGCAATACCCTGATCGTCGTCAGTCTTTCCGGTGCACAAATCCGTACCTTGCTCGAACAGCAATGGCCGGGTGCCGAAGCGGAGGAGAACAATCTGCTGCAAGTGTCCGAAGGTTTTACCTACCGCTGGGACAGCACGCAGCCGCAAGGCCAGCGCGTGCTGCCGGGCAGCATCATGCTCAATGGCATTGCTCTTGAAGACAATCAACAATACCGGGTCGCCGCCAACAGTTTCCTCGCCGGCGGAGGCGACCGTTTTACCGTGCTGGCGGCCGGCACGCGCCGGCTCGACACGGGCGTGCGCGACATCGACGCCTTCAGCGATTACCTGATCGCCCGCGCGCGTGCCGGCAAGCCCGCTGGCAGCGCAACGGCAGCGGGCCGCATCGTGCGCGTCAAATAATTTACAAGGAATAAGCATGCGTCATTTATCTGTTTCCCTGCTCGTCACTACCCTGTTCGCGGGCACGGCCCACGCCGATTTCACCATTCCCGGCTTTGAGCTGGTGCACACCTCGCCCGTGGAAACCACCTTGACCAATCCCGACCTGCGCGAGCCTGTCGCCGTGTGGCGCGAGCTGTTCGATTCGGCAAAAAAAGAGATCGTCATCGCCCAGTTCTATGCCGTCAGCAAACCGGGCACGGCTTTTGAAAAAGTGCTGGCGAGCCTGACGGCCGCCGGCCAGCGTGGCGTGAAGATCCGCTTCCTGCTGGACCAGAAGGGCGTGGGCCTGTCGGAAGCGGCGACCATCGCCCGGATCAAGGCGATTCCGAACCTGGACTTGCGCCTCATCGATTTCAATAAAATCACGGGCAACGGCATCGTGCACGCGAAATACCTGGCCGTCGATGCTGAGGTCGCGTACATCGGCAGCCAGAATTTCGACTGGCGCTCGTTCGAGCACATCCATGAAACGGGCTTGAGAATCACGGAAGCCGCCATGGTCAGCCAGGTGCAAGCTATCTTCGAACAGGATTGGCAAGCGCAGGCATTGACGTCGCAAGGCAGCCGCGCCACGGTGCTCAACAGCAAGGTGGTGCCCGCCAATTACGCGCAAAACGCTTTCCTGCTGGCCAGCCCGAATGCGTATAACCCCGCTGGCGTGGGCGACTCGGAAACGGGCTTGCCCGCCTTGCTGGCCGAAGCGAAAAGCGAAGTGCGCATCCAACTGCTCGATTACGCACCGCTGTCCTACGGTCCGAACCGCACGCGCCCGTACTACGCCGTGATCGACAACGCCGTGCGCGCGGCCGCCCAGCGTGGCGTGAAAATCAAGCTGATGGTGTCAAGCTGGAACACGGAAGCGCCGGCCATCGCCTACCTGAAAAGCCTGGCCCTGGTGCCGAACGTGGAAATCCGCATTGTGACGATTCCTGCGGCCTCGACGGGGTTCATTCCATTTGCGCGCGTGATCCACAGCAAGACCATGAGCATCGATGGCAAGCTGGCCTGGGTCGGCACGAGCAACTGGGCGGGCGGCTATTTCGATTTGTCGCGCAACCTGGAAGTGGTGCTGCGCAACGATGCCATGGCGCAGCGCATCGCCGCCCTGCATGAGCAGACGTGGAGCTCGGCGTATGCGCAGCCGATCGACATCAATAAGCAGTATCCGAAACCGGCCAAGGCCACGCCGCAAGGCAAGGAGTGATGGTGAACATGAAAAAACTGTTGAGTGTGCTGGCGCTGGGGGCCGCTTTTGCCTCCGGCAATGTGCTGGCTTGGGGAAATGACGGCCACCGCGCCGTGGGCGCCATCGCCGATCAATTGCTCAAAGGTAGCGTGGCCCAGGCGCAAGTGGCCAAGTTGCTGTTGCCCGGCGAAAGCCTGGAAAAGATCGCCAACTGGCCCGATTGCGTGAAGGGCACGTATTGCGGCCCGCAATCGCCGGAAATGCTGACCTATGTCGCGGCCAATCCGAAGCATGGCGAATACCACTACACGAACGTGCCATTCCAGAATGCGCACTACCACGACCATGGCGTGGGCACGGCTGACGACGATATCGTGCAAACGCTCAAACAGGCGATCCTGGTGCTGCAGGGCAAGGCTGATGCGGCCAGCAATCCGCACGGTTTCAGCCAGCGCGAAGCACTGATTCTGATTACGCACCTGGTAGGCGATATCCACCAGCCTTTGCATGTGGGCAATGCGTTTCTCGGCAAGGATGGCCAGTTTTTCGTGCCCGCCACGCAGGCGCAGATCGATGACATCGCCATTTTCAATGCACGCGGTGGCAATGACTTGCTGCTCGACGATGCGAAGATGACGGCCTTGTCCGACGCCGTGATTCCCGCGCCGCTGCCGGCGGAAGAGGGAGCCGCGAAAGCTCCAGCCTATCCGAAGTCGCCCACCAAGCCTCTGCATTCGTATTGGGACACGACCGTGGTCGATTACGCCATGCGCCGCCTGAGCACGCGCACGCCGCAGCAGTTTGCGCGTACCGTGATCGCCAGCACGCCGGTGGTGAGCGCCAATACTGGCGACCCCGCCACCTGGCCGTATCAGTGGGCCGATGCCGCGCTGGCGGCGTCCAAGATTGCGTTCACGGACGTGGTGGCCGGTCCGGCCACACAGCAGACCAGCCGCAAGGGTGAGGTCTACAAGGTGTGGGCCTTGACGGTGCCGGACAACTATCCCGTGCCCAGCTCGGCGCTGGCGAAGCAGCAGCTGATCGAGGGCGGCTATCATCTGGCGGCCGTGCTGCAGGCGATCTGGCCATAGTAACAGTGTCATTTGAAAGCGGCCTGCGGGCCGTAATGCCGTTCAGTTAAGCTGTCCGACGCATTTAAGGGCAAAGGTGTAAGGCGTAAAAACGTAAAAATGGCGGGCCGGAGACGCGAGCCCGAGAAAATGCCGATGGCGGCGTTGCAGCTCCTCGCCGTACATGCGTACTGTCTTCGTCGCTGCGCCTTGCCCTCGACATTTTTCAGGCTCGCTTGGCCCGGTACCCCTGTGCGGGCGACTGGGGCTTTAATCCGTTTTGCAGGTCTACTGGTCGCGTAGGGGCGCTATCTGAACGGCATTAGCCTGCGGGCCGCTTTTTTCATGCCAGGGTGATGTTGATTCCCATCTCGCGGTAGGGCGCGAGCAGGGCCTCGTCCACGTCGCGGTGCACGATGATGTCGTTGACCTGGCTCAAGGGCGCGATCTGGAATGGCGAGGCTGTGTTGAACTTTTCCGGCGAGGCCAACACGACGGTGCGGTTTGAGGCATCGCTCAGCGCGCGTTTCACGCACGCTTCTTCGTAATCACCGGTGGTGATGCCCGCTTGCGGATGCAGGCTGGCCACGCCCATGAAATACAGGTCGGCGCGGATGCGGCCGATGGCTTCCACTGTCGCTGCGCCGACGCCCACGATCGAGTGCTTGTACAGGCGCCCGCCCAGCATCAGCACTTCGATCGATGGGTGATTCACCAGTTCGACGGCAATCGACGGACTGTGCGTGACGATGGTGGCGTGCAATTTCCGCGGCAATTGGCGCGCCAGTTGCACGGCGGTCGTGCCGCCATCGAGAAACACCACTTGTCCCGTTTGTATCATGGCACCGGCCGCGCGGCCGATGGCGGGCTTGGCTTGCGGCGAAAGTTGTTCGCGACCCGCAAATGGCGCCAGCGCGGGCGAGCGCGGCAGCAAGGGCAGGGCGCCGCCGTGCACGCGTTCCAATAAGCCTTCTTTTGCCAGCTCGCGCAAGTCGCGCCGTATCGTGTCCTCCGACAAGCCCAGGGCATCGCTGACGGCCCTGGCGACGAGCTGGCCTTCGCGCTGGAGCAAGTCCAGCAGGTATTGTTTGCGTTGATGTGTCAGCATGCTTTTTCTTGTATTTTCTTGATATTACACGAGTTTGCATGATAAAGTCGGCGAAAGCAAGCACACGCAAGCACAAGGAGATGAAATGCGCGAAGAAAGTACAAAGCAGGAACGGGTCCGCATCCAGCAGGTGCAGACCCTGTCGCACGACTGGTATCTATTGCAAAAGACCACGTTCGATTACCTGCGCCACGACGGCGAATGGCAGACACAGACGCGGGAAACCTATGACCGCGGCGATGGCGCCACCATCCTGCTCTACAACAAAATCAAGCGCACGGTGATCCTGATCCGCCAGTTCCGCTTTCCCACGTATCGCGAGGGCCACGATGGTTTCCTCATCGAAGCAGCGGCCGGCTTGCTGGAACAGGCCAGCGCGGAACAGCGCATCCGTGCCGAGGTGGAAGAGGAAACCGGTTACCGGGTGGGGCAGGTGCACAAGGTCTTCGAAGCCTTCATGAGTCCCGGCTCCGTGACGGAGCGCCTGCATTTCTTTGTCGCCGAATACGACCCCGCCAGCCGCATCGGCGATGGCGGCGGCCTGGCGCATGAGGGAGAAGATATCGAAGTGCTGGAACTGCCCCTGGCGCAAGCGCTGCAGATGGTGATGGACGGCCGCATCTGCGACGGCAAGACCATCATGCTGCTGCAGCATGCGCAGCTGCACTTGATGCCGCGCAAACTTGGCATGCAGATACTGGTTGCCGGCCCCTACCGCTCCGGCACGGGCGACGATCCCGCACTGATGGCGGCGAATGTGGCGGCCATGCAAGCCGTTTGCCTGCCCCTGTATGCCAAGGGACACATGCCCGTGCTCGGTGAATGGCTGGCCTTGCCCATGCTGGCGCTGGCGGGTTCCACCCGGGTGGGCGACGCCGTGTACGAGGAACTATTTCACGCGCATGCGACGCGCTTGTTGAGTCACTGCGATGCGGTGCTGCGGATTGGTGGTGCATCGGCTGGGGCAGACCAGATGGTGGCCGTGGCGCGCAGCCTGGGTCTTTCCGTATTTTTTTCACTGGACGAGATTGCACCGGCGTAAAAAAAGCGAAGCCCGCAGGCTTCGCTTTTGCATTCGCTCGTTGAAATTTAACGAGATTTGACGAACGGAATACCGATCGCTTTTGGCGCGATGGATTTCGCCATCAAGCCCGCCAGCACGATCACGGTGACGACATACGGCACCATCTGGATCAAAGAGCCGGGGATGCGGCCCACGACGGGCAAGTCCACGCCTTCAATCTGGATCTGGATGGCGGCGAAGAAGCCGAACATCAGACAGCCGAGGAACGTGTAGATGGGGCGCCAGTTGCCGAACACCATGGCCGTCAGGGCCAGGTAGCCGGCACCGGCCGACATGTCACGCAGGAAGAAGCCGCTTTGCACGATGGCCAGATAGGCGCCCGAGAACGAGCACAGGATGCCGGCCACCAGCATGGCCAGGTAGCGCGTCGCTTCCACGCTCACGCCGGCCGAGTCGGCCGCATGCGGGTTTTCACCGCAGGCGCGCAGGCGCAGGCCGAAGCGCGTGTGGTACAGCAGCCAATGCACGAGCGGGATCAGCAGGAACGCCACATACACGAGGATGGAATGGCCGCCGATCAAATGGGCATACACCCAGCCGATGAACGGAATGTGTTCCACGTACTGCGTGCCCGGCAAGACGACGTCGAACAGGCGCGCCGAACCGAGGTCGGGCGTGCGGCCGCCTTGCTGGAAGAAAAATTGCGCCAGAACAAAGGTCAGTCCGCTCATGGCGATATTGATCGCCATGCCGGCCACCAGCTGGTTGCCCTTTTGCGTGATGCTGACGTACGCCTGCAGCAGGGCCAGGGCGACGCACACGAGCATGCCGGCAGCCATGCCGTAATACGGGTTTTGCGTCGTGTAGGCCACGGCGGCGGAAGCGAAGGCGCTGGCCAGGATCTTGCCTTCCAGGCCGATGTCGATCATGCCGCTGCGTTCGGCGAACAGGCCGGCCATGGCGGCAAAGATCAGGACGGGCGCATTGCGCACGGTCGATACCAGGATGCTGGCGAAATGAAAGTCGTCGAGTGTCATGGTGTTAGCCTTTGGTGCGCTTGAGCAGGGCGGAAATGGCCGGTGCGTAGAAGTTTTCCATGGCGCCGCAGAACAGGATGATCAAGCCCTGGATGAAAATGAACGTTTCCGTCGGGATATTTGGTTTTTCCAGCGACAAATCAAAACCGCCCTGTATCAGCGCGCCGAAGAGCACGGCCGACAAAAAGATGCCGACCGGGTGCTGGCGGCCCATCAGGGCGATGGCGATGCCGATGAAGCCGGCGCCACCCACAAAATTGAGCGACAGATAATGCGTCGAACCCATGATGGAATTGACGGAGCCGAGGCCCGCCAGCGCGCCGGAAATGAGCATGACGATGATGATCATCTTGCTGATCGACACGCCCGCATAGTGGGCCGCATGCTTGTTGAGGCCCGTGGCGCGCAGCTTGAAGCCCCACGACGAGCGCCAGACCATCACGCCGTAGATGACCAGCGCGGCGATCGCCAGAATAAAACTGATGTTCAGCGGGGTGTCGCCCAAGGATGGGAACCAGGTGGAGAGACGCGGCATTTCGCCGCTTTCCGCAAACACGCGGCTGGCCGTGTTTTGCTCGCCCGGCGGAATCAGGTATTTCACGATCACGAAGTTCATCAGGCTGGCGGCGATGAAGTTGAACATGATGGTGGTCACGACAATGTGGCTGCCGCGCTTGGCTTGTAGATAGCCGGGCAAGAAGCCCCACAGCGCGCCGAACAGGGCCGCACCGAGCATGGCCGCCGGAATCAACAGCCAGGCGGGCAGGGTCTGGTCGAAGGCCAGCATGGCCACCGTCAAGCCCAGGCCGCCGATATACATCTGGCCTTCGGAACCGATATTGAACAGGCCGGCCTGCATCGCCACAGAGACCGACAGGCCCGTGAAAATGAAGGTGCTGGCGTAGAACAGCGTGTAGCTCAAGCCTTCCGGATTGAGGATGGCGCTGTTGACGAGGATACCCAGCGATTCGGCCGGATCTTCTCCCAGCATATAAATGACCAGGGCGGCGACCAGCAAGGCCGACAGCAGGTTTAACATGGGCATGACAAAGGCTGTCGCCCAGCGTGGCAAGTCGTTATTCATGATTTATGCATTCCCCCCATCAACAGACCGATGCGGGTGGTATCGAATTCTTCAATTTTCAGTTCGCCGGTGATGCGTCCGCCGCACATGACCAGAATGCGGTCGGCCAGCGCCCGCACTTCTTCCAGTTCGACGGACACCAGCAGGATTGCCACGCCCGCGTCGCGCAGGGCCAGCAATTGCGTATGGATGCTTTCGATGGTGCCGATATCGACGCCGCGCGTGGGCTGGCCCACCAGCATCAGTTTCGGCTTGGCCAGCACTTCGCGCGCGATCACCACCTTTTGCTGGTTACCGCCTGACAATAAACCGATGCGCAGGTCCGGGTTCGCCGGACGCACGTCGAAGGTTTTCAGCAGTTCCGCGCAGCGCGCGCCGATGGCCTTGAAGTTGAACAGGCCCCAGCGGTTTTTCAGGTGGTCCTGGTAACCGAGGATGGTGTTTTGCATGACGGAAAAATTCTTCACCACGCCATCGCGCAAGCGGTCTTCCGGAATGTGGGCGATGCCCAGTTCACGGAAGGCCAGCGGCAAGCCGTCGGCGTCAGTGCGCTTGCCAAACGGCAAGTCTTTATCCAGGAAGCGCAGCTTGCCGGACGTCGGCAAGCGCATGCCGGACAAAATTTCCAGCAGTTCGCTCTGGCCATTGCCGGAAACACCCGCGATGGCGACGATTTCGCCGGCGCGCAAGTTGAAACCGATGTCGGCCAGCAGCTTGACCTGTTGCGCGTCGGCCAGTTGCAAATCAGCCACTTCCAGTACCGTGGCGCCCGGATTGTACGGCGCGCGCGGCAAATGGCTCTGGATGGGGCGCCCGACCATCATGTTGGCCAGTTCTTCTTTCGAGGTGCCGGCGGTCGCCACGGCGCCCACCACCGTGCCGCCGCGCATGACGGTGACGTTGTCGGTGATTTCCAGGATCTCTTGCAGCTTGTGCGTGATCAGGATGATGGTCTTGCCTTGCTCCTTGAACAGGCGCAGGATTTCAAACAGCGACGCCGTTTCCTGGGCCGTCAGCACGGCCGTCGGCTCGTCGAGGATCAGGATATTGGCGCTGCGGTAAATCTGCTTGAGGATTTCCACGCGCTGTTGCGCGCCGACGGACAGGTCTTCGATCTTTGCCAGCGGGTCGACGTCGAGGCGGTAGCGCGCGCAAATCTCGCGCAGCTTGGCTTCCGCTTCGGCACGGTGGCTGGCCAGGCGAAAACCGCCTTCCGTGCCCAGCATGATATTGTCGAGTACGGTGAAGTTCTCGACCAGCATGAAATGCTGGTGCACCATACCGATGCCGAGATTGATCGCTTCCTGGCTGTTGCGGATAGGCTGTACTTTCCCGTCGAGCAAGATTTCTCCGCCGTCGGCACGGTAATACCCGTACAGGATACTCATCAAGGTCGATTTGCCGGCGCCGTTTTCCCCCACCAGGCCATGGATACTGCCCTTGGCGATGGAGAAACTGACGTCGGCGTTCGCCTTCACATGTCCAAACTGCTTGGAAATGCTGCGAAATTCTACTGCTGGCTGCATAGGTTCATAACTGGATAGTTTCATGGAAACGCGCCGCGCGGAGACAGGCCCCGGCGGCGCGCTAGAAGATATGGAGAAAAATTAAACCGGGCAGCTGCTGCCGACGCGGTAATCGATCACTTTGATCTTGCCATCGATAATGTCCTTACGCGCACCCAACACGCGCTTTTCGATTTCCGGCGTAATCAGCTTGCGGTTGTTGGCATCGAGCGCCCAATCCACGCCGCCTTCTTTCAAACCTTTATAGCTGACGCCACCCTTCCAGGTGCCGTTCTTGACTTCCATGAAGCTGTCATACACGGTGTTGTCGACGCGCTTGACCATCGAAGTGAGGATGCTGCCCGGGTACAAACCATTCTGGTTCGAATCGACGCCGATGGCCAGCTTGCCTTTTTCCTTGGCCATTTGCAGCGTACCCATGCCGCTGCCGCCGGCCACGGCGAAAACGACATCGACGCCGCGTTCGAATTGCGAGCGGGCCAGTTCGCCACCCTTGGCCGGGTCATTCCAGGCGCCGGACGTGGTGCCGACCATGTTTTGCGTGATTTCCGCTTTCGGATTGATGGCCTTCACGCCTTGCGCGTAGCCGCAGGCGAAGTTGCGGATCAGGGGAATATCGATGCCGCCGATGAAGCCGACCTTCTTGCTCTTGCTGGCCATGGCTGCCGCCACGCCCACCAGGTAAGAGCCTTCTTCTTCCTTGAAGACGACGGAATTGACGTTGCTGCCGGCGGCCTGGCCGTCGATCAGCACGAATTTCACGTTCGGGAATTCTTTTGCGACTTTTTGCACGGCTTGCGTTTGCGCAAAGCCGATGGCGGCGATCATGTCGAGTTTCTTGCGGGCCAGGCCGCGCATGACTTGCTCGGCTTGCGTATCGCTCGATGCCTGAACTTCGATGAAGGAAATGCCTGTGTCTTTTTTGAAGCGCGAGGCGCCTTCGAAAGCGGATTGGTTGAACGACTTGTCGAACTTGCCGCCCGCGTCATACACGACACCCAATTTTGGGGTAGCCGCGGACGCTTGAGCAGTCAGGAATACGGCTGCGATCGTCAAACTAAATTGTGTAAGTTTCATGAATTGGCTCCTGGAAGATCGATATTGTATATTTTTTATAGGTGAAACATATAATTTGGGGCCGATTTAGCCTGTTTTTGATGCACGAGATGATAATTCCTTATCAACATTGCACCGTATTGAACAAGATCATGCACAAGATCATTGCTGGCATCGGATGCTTTTATGTTGACAGTGTGATGCTCATGCAACAGTCGCACCCCGTCTCTTTTATGGTTACAACATCGAATGGGGCTGCCGGAGCGGGCCGGGATGCGCCGTCAATGGACGGGCAGGGCAGGCGCAGGACCGGCGCCGCGATGGGCGTCCGAATCACTATGCATCATGCCAGATATGTATGACAAATACGTTTTTGTTTAGCTATTTATATGATAGCCATATAAATTGGCATGCAAACCCAAAACGAAGGGCTGGGGTCGGACTCTGAAGGTCCGACCCCGGTCTTGCTGCTTTTCGGGGTGGCGTTGCTTGCTGACGCTTGAGGCTTTGCCTCAATTAGCTGGGGGATTGATGATATTCAGGAAGGCCCGCACGACGGGCGCGTCGTCGAGCGTGGTGTAGCTGATGTACAAGTTGGCCGACGGTGGATTGGTCTTGATCGGCAGGAAGACGACGCCGGGCCAGCCGATGCGGCTCGTCGTTTCCGGCACCAGGGTCACGCCCAGGCCCGCGCCCACCATGGCCAGCAGGGTTTGCGGCTCGCTTGCTTCCTGGAAAATCACGGGTTCGAAACCGGCATTGATGCAGCATTGCACCAGGTAGCGGGGAAAGGCCGACTTGTCGAGGTTCAGGGTGAGCATGGGCTCGTGGGCGATGTCGATCAGCTCGATGGCCGTGTTTTTCGCCAGCGGATGGTGTTCGTTGACGGCCACGCACACGTTTTCGCGGAAGCACAGCTCCTGGCGCAGGTTGTCGTGGCGCAAGTCGTCGTCATTGAGTTTCGGTTCGCGCCAGAAACCCACGTCGATCTGCTTGGCGCGCAAGGCTTCGTATTGCACCGTGGGACCAAACTCATGGATGGTCCAGCTGACGCGGGGAAATTTGGTCTGGAACTCTTCCAGCAGGCTGGGGATGGGGCCCCACATGGCCGAGCCGACGATGCCCACGCGCAAGCGGCCCACTTCGCCGCGGTCGATCTGGCGGATGGTGTCGATGGTCATGCGCATCTTGGCCAGCAGCTCGGCTGCCTCGTTCATCAGCGCCTTGCCCGCCACGGTCAGCTCGAAAGTGCGCGTGGTGCGCGCAAACAGGCGCACGCCCAGCTCGCTTTCCAGTTTCATGATCTGCTGGCTCAGGGGCGGCTGCGAGATATGCAGGCGCTCGGCAGCGCGGCTGAAGCTTTTCTCCTCGGCAACGGCAAGAAAATACTTTAACTGTTTCAGATCGATGGACATGCTTTCCTTGGCGTTGCGTCTTGCTAGGCGATGGAACAGCGCGCGAACCCGTGAAGGCGCGCGCGCTTTCTTTACAGCGGTCCTATTATCGTGCCACGACCGCCTGCATGGCAATGGCCAGCGCGGTGCCGACCTGGGCATTGTGCTTGACCAGCGCGATATTCGTCGCCAGGCTGCGTCCGTCCGTCAACTGCTTGATGCGCGATAACAGGAATGGCGTGACTTGCTTGCCTTTCACGCCACCCGCGTCCGCTTCCTGCAGCGCTTGCTTGGTGATCGCGTCGATTTCTTCCTTGGGCATCGCTTGCGCGGCCGGTACCGGATTGCTGACGATGACGCCGCCTTTCAAGCCCAGCTGCCATTTCGTGCCGATGAAAGCGGCCTGCTCGGCGGCCGTATCGAGGCGGAAATCGGCCTTGAAGCCGCTTTCGCGCGTGAAGAAGGCGGGAAAACCTTCCTGGCCCACGCTGATGACGGGCACGCCATGCGTTTCCAGGTATTCCAGGGTCAGGCCGATGTCGAGGATGGATTTGACGCCCGCGCAGACGACGGCGACCGAGGTTTGCGCCAGTTCCTGCAAGTCGGCGGAAATGTCGAAGCTCGTTTCCGCGCCGCGGTGCACGCCGCCGATGCCGCCCGTGACGAACACGGTAATGCCGGCCAGTTGCGCGCAGATCATGGTGGCGGCCACGGTGGTGGCGCCCAGTTTGCGCTGCGACAGGACGAACGGCAGGTCGCGGCGGCTGACTTTCATGGCATCGGGCGAGGTGCCCAGCAATTCAAGCTGTTCCGGCGACAGGCCCACGCAGATCTTGCCGTCGATGATGGCGATGGTGGCCGGCACGGCGCCGCCGTCACGGATGATCTGTTCCACTTCGCGCGCCATTTCCACGTTTTGCGGATACGGCATGCCGTGCGAAATGATGGTCGATTCCAGCGCCACGATGGCCTTGCCGGCGGCGCGCGCGGCTAGCACTTCTTGCGAGAACGAGAGGAAATTATTCAATTGCGTCATGTGTCAATCCTGTTGAAAGAGGGTAGGGGGAGGCGGCGCCAGGTCGGCATCGTCGATGTCGTCGAGCGCGCCGGCGGAAATCTTGGGGGAGACAGTGGCAGCCGATTCCAGGGTCATGGCGGCCAGCTTCAGGCCGCGCCGGCACGCCAGTTTCAAGTCGCTGCTGTCGTGGTACAGCGACCAGCAGACGGCGGCGGAAAACGCGTCGCCGGCGCCCGTCACGTCGACGGCGGCCACTTCGCGCGCGGCCAGGTGGACGATGGGCGCGTCCAGGCTGTCGCCATCCGTAAAGTACACGCCTTCGCCGCCGCAGGTGACGATCACCTGGCGCGCGCCCTGGCGCTGCACCTCGCGGCAGGCGGCGCGCAGCTCGGTCGCTGTGGGCAAGGCCCGCGCCACGCGCGTTTCCAGTTCGCCCCGGTTGAGGATCAGCAAATGCAAGCCCGTCAGGTCTTGCGGCAGGTGCGCCATCTTCGGCTGCGAGACGGCGACGATGACCAGCGGCGTCGCCGGGCTATTTCCCTGGGCAGCATCCTGGCGCGCATCGGCCAGCAGTGCCTGCACGCTGTCGTGGCCCAGGTTCAGGTCGCAGACGGTGAGGGCGGCGGCGGCGCGCTGCGGCTGGCGGCTATGCAAGAAGGCCGGGGTCAGCTGTTCGTAGAGTTGCATATTGGCCATCGCCAGCAGCATTTCGCCATGCTCGTCGAGCACGGCCGTATAGGTGCCGCTGCTGGTGTTGCTCAGATGTAAGCTACCGCGCATGTCGATGCCCGCATCTTCCGCATGCGTCTGCAGGGCGTGGCCGGCCGCATCGTCGCCCAGCGCCGTCAGCAGGGCCACGGGGATGGCCAGGCGGGCCAGGTTTTCCGCGATGTTGCGGCCCACGCCGCCAAACACTTCTTCCGAGCGCACGGGATTCGAGGTACCCATCTGCAGGGTCGCCAGGGTGCGCATCTTGCGGTCGAGGTTGGCGGCGCCTATGCATAGCACGGGGCGGCTGTCGGGCAGCACGTAGGCGCGTCCCAGCAGGCGTCGCTCGCGTATGAGTCCGGCGATATGGCCGGCGACGGCCGAGCGAGACAAGCCCAGTTCGCTCGCCAGGTCTTGCTGCGAGATGAAGGGGTTGTTGCGGATCAGCGTGTACAGCTGGTCTTTTTTATTGGTATCGGTCACTGGTTTTCGCTGAAGGGTTAAACATTTGTCTGTGACTGTAAACATTTGTCTTATCAGTGTCAAGCTCGTGCGAAGCGTGCGCGAAAACTGCTCGTATGGAGCTTGTATGCATGGATTCCCCGGGCATGGCAGGCCTGGGCTAGCCTCGACTATAATATCGGCCATTTATATTTGAATTGTATAAATGGGCAAGAAAAATGGTATTTGCCATACATATTCCGTTTGATGCATAGTGGCGGCAAATAGCAGCCATACGCATTTCGATAGTCCCGTAACACCATACATACCCGATACCTGGGCCGCAGCATCTTGCTTTGTACTGCCGCGCAGGCAGCAACCATCATCATTAGTCAATCAGAGGATAACCATGTCGAACAACACCCCTTTCCACGCCGCCGAAATCATCCGCGCCCGCGCTCCTGAAAATTTCAAGCCGCGCGTGGCGATGATCCTCGGCTCCGGCCTGGGCGTGTTGGCCGAGCAGATGACGGACGCCGTCAGCATCAGCTTTGACGAATTGCCAGGTTTTCCGATCAGCACCGTGCACGGCCATGCCGGCGAACTGGTAGTCGGTACCCTGTCGGGCGTCGCCGTCGTCTGCATGAAGGGCCGTGGCCACTTCTATGAAGGCTATGGCATGGGCGTGATGACGAGCGCCATCCGCACCTTGAAACTGCTGGGCTGCGAAATGCTGTTCGTCACCAACGCCGCCGGTTCCCTGCGCCCTGAAGTGGACGCCGGCAGCCTGGTGGCCATCAGCGACCATATCAACCTGCTGCCAGGCACGCCGATGGTCGGCCCGAACGACGACCGCTTCGGCCCGCGCTTCTTCAGCATGGCCAATGCCTATGACGCCGAACTGCGCCAGCAAGTCAAGGACACGGCAGCCTCGAACGGCATCACCTTGCACGAAGGCGTGTTCGTCGCCTACCCTGGCCCGAACTTCGAAACGGCCGCCGAAATCCGCATGATGGCCCGCCTGGGCGCCGACACGGTCGGCATGTCGGTGGTGCCGGAAGTGGTCTCGGCCCGCCATTGCGACCTGAAAGTGGTGGGCGTGTCCGTCATCACCAACCTGGCCGAAGGCATGTCGCCATTCGCCCTGTCGCACGAGCAAACCCTGAAATACGCGGCCATCGGCGCGAAAGACCTGGTCAAACTGATTCTGGCTTTCCTCTCCAAAGTCGCTGAAAAACCGCAAGCCTGAGTACTTTTTTATGCAGTAGCGGCGCGCCGGCCACCGGCGCTGCCGCGCGGCAGGCCGGGAAAATCCGGCCTACACTGTCCGCATCACCCCCGCATCAATCCATAAAGCGAGCCTTATCATGTCACGCGCATTTATCCTCCTGCTTGATTCCTTCGGCCTTGGCGCGACGCCAGACGCCGCCAAGTATGGCGACGCAGGTGCCAATACCTTTGGCCACATTGCCAGCACTGTCGCCAAAAGCGGCAAGACCTTGAAACTCCCGAACATGGAACGCCTGGGACTGGGTGCCGCCGCGCACCTGGCCAGCGGCGAATGGGCCACGGGCTTCGACCAGCGCGACGGTTTCACCGGCGCCTACGGAGCGGCGCGCGAGCGCTCCACCGGCAAGGACACGCAGAGCGGCCACTGGGAAATCGCCGGCGTGCCCGTCGAATTCGACTGGGGCTACTTCCCCCGCACCACGCCATCGTTCCCGGCCGACCTGACCGACAAGCTCAAGGCCCTGTCGGGCGTGCCCGGCTTCCTGGGCGACTGCCATGCCTCGGGCACGGACATCATCAACAAGCATGGCGATGAACACGTCGCCACGGGCAAGCTGATTATCTATACCTCGGGCGACTCGGTGATGCAGATCGCCGCGCACGAAGAATCGTTCGGCCTCGAGCGTCTGTATGCAGTGTGCGAAATGGCCTTCAAGCTGGTCGAACCGTACAACATCGGCCGCGTCATCGCCCGCCCGTTCACGGGCAGCAATGGCAACTACACGCGCACGTCCAACCGCCACGACTATGCCGTGGCGCCGCCAAGCAAGACCCTGCTCGATCACGTCAAGGATGCGGGCGGCGAAGTCGTCGGCCTGGGCAAGATCAGCGATATTTTCGCCACCCAGGGCATTTCCAGAGTCGTCAAGGGCGTCGACAACATGGCGCTGTTCGAAGCGCTATTGAAAACAGCCGATGAAGTGCAGGACAAGTCGCTCACCTTCGTGAACTTCGTCGATTTCGACCAGGCGTTCGGCCACCGCCGCAACGTCGAAGGCTATGCCGACGCACTGCGCGAAATGGATGGTCGCCTGCCGGAATTCATGGCCAAGCTCAAGGAAGGCGACCTGGTCGTGATCACCGCCGACCATGGCTGCGACCCGACCTGGCATGGCTCCGACCACACCCGCGAACACATTCCGATGATCTTCTTCGGTCCCGGCGTCGCCCCGCGCGCACTGGGCATTTCCGAGACCTTCTCCGATATTGGCCAAACCCTCGCCAAGCACCTTGGCGTACCACCACTTGCTAATGGAACCAGCTTGTTATGACACTCATGCACCCCGAATTCAAGCGTAACGAGGCCGTTGGCCTCGACCTGGGCTGGATCAACCAGATCCGCGTCAACCGCGCCGCGACGGACCGCCGCGCGGCCAGCCTGGCGAACCGCCGTACGGTGAAAAAGGAATACCAGGCTGCCTGGCTGGTCAAAGCCATCCAGATGATCGACCTGACCACTCTCGGTGGCGACGATACGCCGGGCCGCGTGGAACGCCTGTGCATGAAGGCCATGCGCCCACTGCGCGCCGACCTGATGGATGCGCTGGGCCTGACGCAATTGAGCACCGGCGCCGTGTGCGTGTACCACGAGATGATTCAACCGGCCGTGAAGGTCATACAGGGCCGCTTGCCCATCGCCGCCGTGTCGACGGGTTTCCCGGCCGGCCTGACGAGCATGGAAACGAAGCTGCGCGAGATCGAGCTGTCGGTCGCAGCAGGTGCTTCCGAGATCGATATCGTCATCACGCGCCAGCACGTCCTGAACGGCAACTGGCAAGTGCTGTACGACGAAATGCTGGCTTACCGCAAGGCTTGCGGCGAAGCGCACGTGAAGGCGATTCTCGCCACGGGCGACTTGCTGACCATGGAAAACGTCGCCAAGGCGTCGTGGGTCTGCATGATGGCCGGCGCCGATTTCATCAAGACCTCCACCGGCAAAGAGGGTGTGAACGCGACCATTCCCGTGGCCCTGACGATGGTGCGCACGATCCGCGAATACCACGAGCAGACGGGCTTCCAGGTGGGCTTCAAGCCGGCCGGCGGCGTCAGCTCGGCCAAGAGCGCGCTGCAATACCTGACCCTGATGAAGGAAGAACTGGGCAACGAATGGCTGCAGCCGCACCTGTTCCGCATCGGCGCTTCCAGCCTGCTGACCGACATCGAGCGCCAGCTCGAGCACTACGTCACCGGCAGCTACTCGGCCAATCATCGTCACGCACAACCTTAAAGAACAATCGTCATGCCAACAATTAACGAGATTCTCACTACTATGGACTACGGCCCTGCTCCCGAAAGTCAAAAAGAAGCGCAGGCGTGGCTCGATGGCCACCAGCGCACATTCGGTCTGTTCATCGACAACACTTGGAGCGAGCCGGCCGAGCTGTTCGCCTCGACCAACCCTGCCGACGGCACGCAGCTGGCCGAACTGACGCAAGCCACTGACGCTGACGTGGAACGCGCCGTGGCAGCGGCGCGCCGCGCGCTGCCCGTATGGCAGGGCATGGGTGGCCACGGCCGCGCCAAAGTCATGTACGCGCTGGCCCGTCTGCTGCAAAAGCATGCGCGCCTGTTCGCCGTGCTGGAAACGCTGGACAACGGCAAGACCATCCGCGAAACGCGAGATATCGACCTGCCGCTGGCTGCGCGCCATTTTTATCATCACGCCGGCTGGGCGCAGCTGCAATCGGAAGAATTTGCCGACTACCGCGCCGTGGGTGTGGTGGGCCAGATCGTGCCGTGGAATTTCCCGCTGCTGATGCTGTCGTGGAAAATTGCCCCGGCCCTGGCGGCCGGTAATACGGTGGTCTTCAAGCCGGCTGAATTCACGTCGCTGACCGCCATGCTGTTCGCCGAATTGTGCCTGCAGGCGGGCGTGCCGGCCGGCGTGGTCAACATCGTCACCGGTGACGGCCGCGTGGGCTCGGCCATCGTCAACCATCCTGGCGTCGACAAGATCGCTTTTACGGGTTCGACGGAAGTGGGCCGTTTGATCCGTATCGCGACGGCCGGCAGCGGCAAGAAGCTCTCGCTGGAGCTGGGCGGCAAGTCGCCGTTCATCGTCTTTGAAGACGCGGACCTGGACGGCGCCGTGGAAGGCCTGGTCGATTCGATCTGGTTCAACCAGGGACAAGTGTGCTGCGCCGGTTCGCGCCTGCTGGTACAGGAATCGATCCAGGAACGCTTCCTGAACAAGGTGCGCGCGCGCATGCAAAACCTGCGCCTCGGCTCGCCGCTGGACAAATCGATGGACGTGGGCGCGCTGGTCGATCCCGTGCAGCGCCAGCGCATTGCCGCGCTGGTCGACTCGGCCCGTGCCGAAGGCTGCGACGTATGGCAACCGGCGTGCGAACTGCCGGCGGACGGCTCGTGGTTCCCGCCGACCCTGATCACGGGCGCATCGACCTCCGCCGCCGTGGCGCAGGCTGAAATCTTCGGCCCCGTGCTGGTGGCCATGAGCTTCCGCACGCCGCCAGAAGCGGTGCAACTGGCGAACAACACGGTGTACGGCCTGGCCGCCAGCGTGTGGACCGAGTCGATCAGCCTGGCGCTGGACATCGCTCCCGCCATCAAGGCTGGCGTGGTGTGGATCAACAGCGCGAATCAGTTCGACGCGGCCTGCGGCTTCGGCGGCTACCGCGAATCGGGCTTCGGCCGTGAAGGCGGCCGCGAAGGCATGCTGGAATACATGACGGCCCTGGCCGAAGATGCGCGCCCGGCCCTGCCGGTGGTGGAAGCCAAAGCCAAGGCGAATGTGAAGCCGGCGGCAGCCGACCCATTCGCCATCGACCGCACGGCCAAGATGTACATCGGCGGCAAGCAGGCACGCCCTGACAGCGCCTACAGCGCGCCCGTATTTGGCGCGAATGGCGCCCTGCTGGCCGAAGTGGGCGTGGGCAGCCGCAAGGATATCCGCAACGCCGTCGAAGCGGCGCATAAAGCGTCTGGCTGGACCAGCGCCACGGCGCACAACCGCGCGCAAGTGTTGTACTACATCGCCGAAAACCTCGCTGCGCGCGCCGACGAATTTGCCGCCCGCATCGCCGCCATGACGGGCAGTAAGAACCCCGAGAAGGAAGTGCAGGCATCGATCGAACGCCTGTTCTACTACGCCGCCTGGGCCGACAAGTACGACGGTCTGGCACACCAGCCGCCCACCAAGGGCATCACCGTGGCGCTGAACGAAGCGGTCGGCGTGATCGGCATCGTCTGCCCGAACGAAGCGCCGTTACTCGGCTTCATTTCGCTGGTGGCGCCGGCCATCGCGCTGGGCAACCGCGTGGTGGTGGTGCCGTCGGAAGCGCATCCGCTCTCCGCGCTGGACCTGTACCAGGTGTTCGACACCTCCGACCTGCCGGGCGGCGTCGTCAACATCATCAGCGGTAACGCCGATGAACTGGCGCGCACTCTGGCCACGCACGCCGATATCGATGCCGTCTGGCGCCATGACGGCTCGCTTGACGGTTGCGCGGAAGTCGAGCGCCTGTCGGCCGGCACCCTGAAGCGCACCTGGGTCGGTGGCGCCAAAGGCCGCGATTGGTACAGCGCGGCCCAAAGCGGCGGCCGTGCCGTGCTGGCGCATGCGTCGCAAGTGAAAAACGTGTGGATTCCTTACGGCGTCTGATGGACAACTAGCGTTGCAAAGCTGGGGTCAGAGCCGTCGGCTCTGACCTCAGATCTCATGATGGGAGTTATTCGATGTTGTTAACCCAAGAAATCATCCGCAAGAAGCGCGACAAGGGCGTGCTGAGCGCCGAGGAAATCCAGTTTTTTGTGCGCGGCATCACTGACGGCAGCGTCAGCGAAGGGCAGATCGCGGCGCTGGGCATGGCCGTCTATTTCAACGACATGAACATGGACGAGCGCGTGGCATTTACCCTGGCCATGCGCGATTCCGGCCAGGTGCTGGACTGGCGTTCGCTGAACCTGCCTGGCCCCATCGTCGACAAGCATTCGACGGGCGGCGTGGGCGATGTGGTTTCCCTGCTGCTGGGCCCCATGATCGCCGCCTGCGGCGGCTATGTGCCGATGATCTCGGGTCGCGGCCTGGGCCACACGGGCGGCACGCTGGACAAGTTCGACGCCATTCCCGGCTATTGCACGGTGCCGGACAATGAACTGTTCCGCAAGGTAGTCAAGGAAGTTGGCGTGGCCATCATCGGCCAGACGGCCCAATTGGCGCCGGCCGACAAGCGCTTCTACAGCATCCGCGACGTCACCGCCACGGTGGAATCGGTGGCCATGATCACCGGCTCCATCCTGTCGAAGAAACTGTCGGCGGGTTTGGACGCGCTGGTGATGGACGTGAAAGTGGGCACGGGCGCCTTCATGCCGACCTACGACAAATCGGTGGAACTGGCCGAGAGCATCGTCGCCGTCGGCAATGGCGCGGGCATGCAGACGTCGGCCATTTTGACGGACATGAACGAATCGCTGGCGCCATACGCGGGCAATGCGCTGGAAGTACGCGGCGCCATGGATTACCTGACGGGCCGCTCGCGTCCCGCGCGCCTGCACGAAGTCACGTTGTCGCTGTGCGCCGAGATGCTGGTGCTGGGTGGCCTGGCGGCCACCGAAGAGGAAGCGCGCGTGAAATTGATGGCGGCCCTCGATTCGGGCGCAGCAGCCGAGCGCTTCTCGCGCATGGTCGCCGCCCTGGGCGGCCCGGCGGATCTCGTCGAGAACCCGGACAAGCACCTGGACAAAGCGCCGTTCGTCGTGCCGGCACCGGCGCTCACCGCCGGTTACGCGAATGTGCGCGATTGCCGCGCCATCGGCCTGGCCGTGGTGGCCCTGGGCGGTGGCCGTCGCCGTCCGACCGACAGCATCGATTTCGCTGTTGGCCTGACGGACCTGGTGGGCCTGGGCGAGCAAGTGGCCGTTGGCCAGCCGCTGGCCATGGTGCATGCGCGCACGCAAGCGGCGGCGCAGCAAGCCGTCAAGGAAATCCAGGAAGCGTATGCCATCAGCGCGGTGGCGCTGGCGGCCAATCCGGTGATTTACCGTACCATTCGACCGTAACTTAACCCTTGAGGCAAAATCTGGGGTCAGACCCTGAGGGTCTGACCCCGGCCTTTCGCGGGTTTTACAGATAGATAAGCAAATGAACAACCAAGAACTGATCGCCGAAGCCAACGCCGGCCGTGAACTGGCCTACGCGCCGTATTCGCGTTTCAAGGTGGGCGCGGCGCTGCTGTGCAAGGATGGCCGCGTCTTCCGTGGCTGTAACGTGGAAAATGCCGCGTATGGCCTGTGCAACTGCGCCGAGCGCACGGCGTTTTTCAGCGCCATCGCGCATGGCTACAAACCGGGCGATTTCGCCAGGCTGGCCGTCACGGGCGATACGGCGGAACCGATCTCGCCATGCGGCGCCTGCCGCCAGGTGATCTTCGAGATGGGTGGCACCGACCTGCCGGTAATCCTGACGAACCTGAAAAACGATGTCATGGAAGTGACGGCGGGCTGGCTGCTGCCGCACGGCTTCGGCAATTCCGACCTGGATATGCAGTAACAGGATACGCTTGAACAAGACGATCGACATCCAGGCCGCCGTGGCGATTGCCGCGGCCGAAGCCATGGCAGCCAAGACGCAGGGCACCTTCGGCGTGGGCGGCGTGCTGCTCGACGGCGCCGGCAACGTGCTGCAATCGATGCACAACAACGTCGTGCGCCAGGGCCTGGTATTCGATCCCACCGCGCATGGCGAGCGCCAGCTGGTGGACTGGTATTTCGCCGAGCGGGCCAAGGGCACGCCCTTGCCGCCGCCGGGCGAACTGACCATCGTCACCTCGCTCGACCCATGCTGCATGTGCACGGGGGCGATTCTGGCGGCCGGTTTCAACGTGGTGGTGGCCGCCCCCGACGTCAAGGCGGGTATCAATTACGATGGCGCCGCCACGTTCACGGCCTTGCCGGCGCCGCTGCAGGCACAGGCCGGCCGCAGCTTTTGCTATCCTGCCGTGCGCGGCGCCACCGAGTATGCGCGCCTGCCTTCCGGCGCCGCGCCCAAATCTTTTTTCATCGGCAAGAGCATCCACGAGGCGACCCAGGCACTGTGCTCGCTGGTGTTCGAAGCGACATCGGCGCAGGTGATGCAGTTGCTGAACGCCGGCGACGACGTGCACCGGCGCGATCCCGCTACCTTGCCGTCCGAGCATGCCGTGGTGCGCGCCCTGCGCCGCCGCTATCCCGATGCCCTGACTTACCGCTGCGACCCGCATGCGCCCGACGCGGGCCTGGCGCCATTCCTGCAGGCGGCCATGGAGCAGGATGTGCGCGAGGGCGGCCAGGGCGACGCAGCCGCCTTGCTCGATTCCTTTGGCAACCTGCTGCTATGCATGCCTGGCCAGCTGGCGCGCTCCGTCATTCGCACGCCGTTCATGGAATGCACGCGCCAGTACGCGCAATTGCGTTATGAGTTGATGGCTGGCGCCGAGCCGGCGCTGCAGGAAGAAATCAAAAGCTATCTGAGCCACCCCAAGCACGGCACTTTCGTGCTGGCCATCGGCCCGGACGACAGCGCAGCCAGTTTCATGACCCTGGGCGCCTACGGCTCCACCATGGAAGGGGCGCTGCCGGAGAATAATCCCGCACAATTCCAGTACGTGCACCCGGCCATGGCGCAAGACGCGCTGCTGGCGCTGTGCGACGCCATGCCGCCGCTGTACCGCAAGCTGATACGCATCCGGCCGCGCCAGGTGGCGGACCAGGCTTTGATCCGCGCACTGGGCTAGGCGTCGTCGTCGGGCAGGTTCTTGAGTAAAAAGTCGCGCACGTTTTCGCCCGCCACGCGGCGGATTTGCGCCTCCGACAGGCCCGCATCGAGCAGTGCCTGCGTCAGGCGCGGCAGGCCGCTTGCATCGATGGCAGTGGTGACGGCGCCGTCGAAGTCCGAGCCATAGGCCACGTGTTCCGCGCCGATCAGCTTGACCGTGTAGGCGATGGCGCGCGCGATCGACGCCACGTCCTTGCCGCAGACGGCCGTATTCCAGAAGCCGATGCCGACCAGGCCACCCTGGGCGGCGATGCGTTTCAATTGTGCGTCGCTGAGGTTGCGCCCGTTGGCGCAGGTGCCGCGCACGCCCGTGTGCGAGACCATCACGGGACGTTTCGCCAACGTTAATACGTCGTCGATGGTGGCCGGCGAGGCGTGCGCCAGGTCGACGATCATCTTGCGCTGCTCCATGGCGCGCAGCCATTGCCGGCCCAGCGGCGTCAGGCCGCCTTTTTTCAGGCCGTGCTGGGAGCCGGACAGTTCCGTGTCGAAGAAATGCGTGGGCGCAGCCATGCGGTAGCCGGCCCGGTACAGGGTATCGAGGTTGTCCAGCTTGCCTTCGAGCGCATGCGCGCCTTCCAGTGTCAGCCAGCCGGCCAGCAGGTTCGGATTCTTTTCGCGCGCGGCGATGAAGCTGCGCAGCTGGGCGCGACTGCCGATCACGCGCACCTTGCCGTCGCTCTTGGCCGCTTGCTGGCGCAGTTCGTCGGCCTGGTAGGCAGCGCGCGCCAGCAGGCTGTTCCAGGTGGCGGGCGGCAAGCCTTGCGCCACCACCAGCGCCGTGATGTTGTCCGTGTCGCTGCCATTGCGTTCGATATTCATCTTGCGCGGCGTCTTGGTGACGACGGAAAAGGCTTGCAGCGCCACGTTGGCCCGCTGCAGGCGGGGGAAGTCGACATGGCCGCGCTGGCCGTCGCGGTTCAGATTGCGTTGCCACAGCAGGCTGTCGGCGTGCAGGTCGGCGATCCACAGGCTCTGGTGCAGGGCTACAGTGGCTGTCGAAGGCGCCTTGCCAGAGGGAGGGTGGACACGGTTGAGGTGCTCGTCCACGAGGACGGGAGCGGACAGGAAGCCGCCGATCAGCGCAAGGCTGGCGGCGGTGAGGGTACTGATAATCATTGTTCTCCGTTTTACCATGGGTCGTAGGTGCCCAGGCTCCAGATGTGGCCTTCCGGGTCGCGGCAGGTAAAGCCCCGTCCGCCGTAATCTTCATCCTTGATGTCGAGCACGATCTCGGCGCCCGCCTCGCGCGCGCTGCGGTAGACGGCATCGGCATCGTTGACGACCAGGTAGCAGTTTTGCGTGTTGGCGCCACCGATCTCGCCAGGCAGTTTCATCAGGCGGCCATAGTCGCTGTCGAGGGCCGGTGCTACCATGACCATGCCGTTGCCAAAGCTCAGTTGCGCGTGGGCAACGCCACCGTTGCCGTCAGGCACGATCAATTGTTTTTCAAAACCGAGCGCCGTGCATAGCCATTCGATGGCGGCGGGCGCGTCGCGGTAGCGCAGGCAGGGAATGGTCGTGCCGGTTGTAGCTTTTGCTGTCGTGGTCATCAGAAAACTCCTATGGCTGAGGGGGAGTAGCTTTGATCGTCTATTCAGCGTAGCGTTCCGTCTCCAACCCTTCCATCGAGATGGGTTTGATGCCCGTCAATGCTGCGCGCACTCATAGTGCCATAGAACCATCATTGCACTCTTGCCACGACGCAAATTTTTATTGCGGCGACTGCGAAGAGTTCGCTGCCTTCGTGTCCGTGCCTGTATCGTCGCTGCTGCTTGCCCATTTCAGCAGCATGACGAGGGCAAACAGCATGATGGCCAACGGCAAGATGGTGATCACGAACGCCAGTCCCACGCAGCACACCAGCAGCATGGGCCAGGACATGGCGCGCAGGGCGGCCATGCCCTGGCGCGCGTAGGCGCACAGCTCGCTCCAGAAAGCGCTGAAGGAAGTGCTGCCCGGTGCCGAATTGATGTCTTTCATGCCGTTCTCCTGTGGTTGCCGCTGCCGTATGCAGGCTGGCGATGAATCCACTATAGGCAAAACCTTGCTGCCAGACATCTTGTATGCGACGAATGGCAGGAATGGCGGAGCGAACGGCGACGGGCAGGGACAAACGGTTACTCGAACACCTTGAGTTTCAGCTGGAAACTGAGGGCGCCATACAGGCGGTCCTTGTAGGACGGCACGATGGCGATATTCACGCCCACGCGCTGGTATTCATAGCTGATGGTGGGGACCAGGGCCGGGAACCAGCCGCCATCGCGCATCTTCGGATAGCCGCTGAAGCCGCCAACGACGGCGCCGATGCGCAGCGGGCCTACCTTGATGGGCTGGTAGTACACGCCCAGGTAGTTCGAGTAGGCGCGGTCGCTATTGTAGAAGCGTCCGGCCGTGACCGAGGCAACCGTGGAAAAGCGGTATTCGGCGCCCAGGCCCGGATTGCTGTCGTTCAGGTTCTTGTCGCGCTGAAAGTGATACGAATAAAAGCCCGCGTTGAGCCAGGTTTCGCTCAGCGGCTGATTGTCTATCATGCCCACTGTCTGCGCCTGTGCCGTGGATGCCAGTGCCAGCAGCGCCGCGCAGGCGACCTTGCCCAGCAATGACGCGGTGCGCGCCGATGACCATTGTTTCATGCCTGTTCCTTGTCCTGTCGCTATGGCGCCGCGATTGCAAACGCTCCAGCGCGCCATGCTATCACTGCTCGTTTGTTCCTTGGAAATTTCATCACGCGCCGGGTGCCGCCGCAGGCAGGGCGATGGCCGCCTGCACCATGTGCGTGAGCAGGATTTCCGCGTCCTCGTAATCCTTGCGCGTGAGCTGCTTGCGATCCAGCACCAGGGCCATCTGCGCTGAAAAATCCGCATACGATTGCGTCATGGCCCAGATGGCGAACATCAGGTGCGTGGCGTTCACTGCGGCGATCCGGCCTTGCGCGATCCATTCTTCGAAGACGGCGATATCCTTGCGCAGCAGCGGCACGACCCGGTCGCGTATCTGCGCGCCGTACAGGGGCGCGCCATTGATCACTTCCAGCGCATACACGCGCGAAGCCCACGGCTGTTCGCGCGAAAAACGCAGCTTCGCGCCGATGTACGCGCGCAGCACGTCGCGTGGCTCGTCGTGTTCATTGGCCAGCGATTCCATGCGCGCCAGCCAGTCGTCGAGCACATCGTCGAGCACGCGCTGGTACAGCAGCTGCTTGGACGGGAAGTAATACATCAGGTTTTGCTTCGACAGGCCGGCCCGCTCGGCGATGCTGGCGATCGACGCACCTTCATAGCCGCTTTCCGCGAACACGCGCACGGCTTGCTCCAGTATGTCCGCTTCCAGGCGGTCGCGGTTTTGCAGGCGCCGGCCGCCGGCATTTTTCACGGGAAGGGCAGGGGATTTGTCGCTGGCCATGGCGGATTCTTTAGCGTGGGCGGATCGATTGCAGGAAGGCTTGCAGCACGGGGGTATCGGTGTAGGCCACGTTGAAGCGGAACCACACCGTCTCGGGCGCGCGCAGCATGAAAAATTCGTTCGGCGACAGCAGGATGCCGGCCTTTAATGCCATGTCGGCGATGATCTTGCCATTCCATTCCGGCGTCTGCACGTCGGGCCAGCCGGCGCTGACGAACATGCCGCCACGCGGACGCGCCACGGGCGCCATGCCCGCCTGTGCCAGGCAGTCGATGCTGCGCTCGCGGGCCGCCTCGAGCTGCGCCACCAGGCGTTCCACCATGCGCTTGTAGGGCCGCGCGGAGATGGCGTGGTAGACGGCGCGCTCGTTGATTTCCGACGTCGTCAGCCCCGCCAGCATTTTCACGCGCACCAGTTCGGCCACCAGCGGCGGCGAGGCGCAAATCGACCCCACGCGCAGCACGGGCGACAGGGTCTTGGAAAAACTCCCTACGCGGATCACGCGGCGCAAGCCGTCCATCGCCGCCAGCGATGCCTCGCCGCGCGCCGCCAGTTCGCGGTAGATATCGTCTTCCACCAGCCAGAAATCGAACTGCTCGGCCAGCGCCAGCAGACGGTGCGTCTGCGCCTGGCTCAGCGAGGTACCGAGCGGATTTTGCAGCACCGTGTTGACGAACATGAGTTTTGGCTGCGTGCGCGCGGCTTCAACGGCCAGCGCATCGAGATCGAGGCCCGCCTCGCTGCGCGCAATGCCCACGGGGATGCAGCCGTGGTGGCGTATCAGCGACTGCAGATTGCTGTAGCCGGGGTCTTCCACCAGCACCGTGTCGCCCGGCTTGGTCAGGCTGCGCAGGATCAGATCGAAGGCATGCGTGGCGCCGTGCGTCAGCAAGACCTGGTCCGGCTCCACCTGGAACAGCTCTTCCGACAGGCTGTTTGCCAGGTGCTGGCGCAGCGAGGCAAAGCCCAGCGGGTGGCCATAGCCGCGCAGCCGGCTGGCGGGTATGCGCATGGCCTGGCGCACGGCATCGAGCACGGTCGCTTCGCCATACATCTCGGGCGGCAGCCAGCCCGCGCCCACGGGCAGGGCATCGGATACGCCCGAGTACAGGTCCGGCGTGAGGGCATCGATGGCGGTGGGGCTGGCAAGGGTGTTGGCTATGAGTGCTGCCTGCGGCGAGGCGGCGATATCGTGGCGCGCGACGAAATAGCCGGAGCCGCGCCGCGATGACAGCAAACCGAGGTTGACCAGGCGGTCATACGATTCGACGACAGTGAACGTCGAGATGCCATTGCAGCGGGCGAACTGGCGCACGGACGGCATCCGCGTGCCGATGCGCAGGGCGCGGCTACCCACCATGACGCTGATGGCGATGACGATCTGCTCGACGAGACCGCCCTTTTTCTGGCGGTCGATGTCCAGCACGGGCCAGCCACTGGCGTTACCTTCGCCCTCGTCCTGCTTCACGTTGTGCGTCACCGGTGGCTCCTTATGCTGCCTTGCACAAAAAAACTGTATTGTTTTTTCGACCTGTACGGTTGGGATACTTTGCCGTTTGTGTATCTGTGCCATTGGGGATGGCCTGTCTATTATTACATCAGCTTTTTGCCAACTGGTAAATTATTTTACGCTTCGTCAAAAACGATCCTGGCGCCGCGCCAGCCCATCCCAAGGAGAAGATCATGAACGAAACAAGGCCGGAATCGATGTCGGCATTCTGGATGCCGTTTACGAATAACCGCGATTTCAAGGCCAACCCACGCTTGCTGGTGTCGGCTGAAGGCATGTATTACAAGGATGTCGATGGCAACGCTATCCTCGATGGCACGGCCGGCCTGTGGTGCGTGCCGTGTGGCCATGCGCAGCCGCAGATCGTCGGCGCCATCCGCGAGATGGTGGGCCAGCTCGACTTCGCCCCCACCTTCCAGATGGGCCATCCGGCCGCCTTCGACCTGGCGGAAAAACTGATGGACTACACGGGCCACAAGTTCGGCCATGTCTTCTACACGAACTCCGGCTCCGAGGCCGTCGATACGGCGTTAAAAATCGCGCTGGCCTATCACCGCGTGCGCGGCGAGGGCGCACGCACGCGCCTGATCGGCCGCGAACGCGGTTATCACGGCGTGGGCTTCGGCGGCATTTCCGTGGGTGGCATCGGCGGCAACCGCAAGACCTTCGGCCCCTTGCTGCCAGGCGTGGACCATCTGCCGCACACGCACAACCTGGACAAGAACGCCTATACGGTGGGCGAACCCGAATACGGCACCCACCTGGCCGATGAACTGGAACGCATCGTCGCCCTGCATGACGCCTCGACGATTGCGGCCGTCATCGTCGAGCCGGTGGCCGGCTCCACGGGCGTGCTGATTCCGCCGAAAGGCTATCTGAAACGCTTGCGCGAGCTGTGTACCAAACACGGCATCCTGCTCATCTTCGATGAAGTGATCACGGGTTTCGGCCGCATGACGACGCCGTTCGCCGCCGATTATTTCGACGTCGAGCCGGACCTGATGACGACGGCCAAGGGCCTGACCAACGGCATGGTGCCGATGGGCGCCGTCTTCAGCAAAAAGTATATCCACGACGCCTTCATGGACGCGCCACCGGGCATCGAACTGTTCCACGGCTACACGTATTCCGGCCACCCGCTCGCTTGCGCCGCTTCGCTGGCGACCTTGCAAGTGTTCGAGGAACAGGACATCCTCGGCCACGCCAAAGCGATGCAGGCGTATTGGAGCGACGCCGTGCATTCCCTGAAAGGCTTGCCGCACGTGATCGACCTGCGCAGCATCGGCCTGATCGCCGGCATCGAACTCGACCCCATCGCCGGCAAGCCCGGTACGCGCGCCTTCAGCGCCTTCAAGCAGGCATTCGCCGACGGCGTGCTGATACGCACGACGGGCGACATCATCGCCCTGTCGCCGCCGCTGGTGCTGGAAAAACAGCATGTCGACGAGCTGTTTGGCAAGCTGGCCAAGGTGCTCAAAAATCTCGATTGAACGGCAAACCCAAAACAACATCCGGGGTCAGACCCGCCGGGTCTGACCCCAGCCTTTGCCCTCGGGTTAAGAATAGGAACACCATGAACACTCTCGACACCATCACCCACTACATCAACGGCGCCAAGATCGACACCCAAAGTGGCCGCTACGGCGACGTCTACAACCCCGCACTGGGCGTACCCGTCGCCCGCGTGGCGCTGGGTACCGTGGAAGACGTGGATGCGGCCGTGCAGGCCGCCGCCGCCGCCTTTCCCTCCTGGTCGGCCACGCCGCCATTGACGCGCGCACGCGTGCTGTTTCGCTACCTGCAGCTGTGCCAGCAGCACACGGACGACTTTGCCGCCATGCTCACGCGCGAACATGGCAAGACCTTTGCCGATGCCCAGGGCGAAGTGGCGCGCGGCATCGAGATGGTGGAATTTGCCGTCGGCATCCCGCAATTGTTAAAGGGCGAATTCACGGACCAGATTTCGCGCGGCATCGACGCCTGGTCCATGCGCCAGGCGCTGGGCGTGGTGGCCGGCATCACGCCATTCAACTTCCCCGTGATGGTGCCGATGTGGATGTTCCCCGTCGCCATCGCCTGCGGCAATACCTTCGTCTTGAAACCGTCCGAGCGCGATCCGTCGGCCTCCCTGCTGCACGCGAAATTGCTGAAGGAGGCGGGCTTGCCCGACGGCGTCTTCAACGTGGTGCAGGGCGATAAAGTCACCGTTGATGCCTTGCTCGACCACCCCGTGGTGCAGGCGATCAGCTTTGTCGGCTCGACGCCGATTGCCGAATACATCTATGCGCGCGGTAGCGCCAGTGGCAAGCGCGTGCAAGCGCTGGGTGGCGCGAAGAATCATATGGTGGTGATGCCCGACGCGGACATGGACATGACGGTCGATGCGCTGATCGGTGCGGCCTACGGTTCGGCGGGAGAACGCTGCATGGCCATCTCGGTGGTGGTGGCCGTGGGCGACGCGGGCGACAAGTTGATCGATGCACTGGCAACGCGCACGGCCGCACTGAAAGTGCGCGACGGCATGGAAGATGGTGCGGAAATGGGACCGGTCGTCTCGCTGGCCGCCAAGCAGCGGATCGAAAAACTCATCGCCTCAGGCGTGGAGCAGGGCGCGACTTTGGTGGTCGATGGCCGCAACCATGTGGTGGCGGGGCGCGAGAACGGCTTCTTTGTCGGCGGCACGTTATTTGACCACGTCACGCGCGACATGAGCATCTACAAGGAAGAGATTTTCGGCCCCGTGCTGTGCGTGCTCCGCTGTCCTGACGTGGTGCATGCGGTGGAGCTGATCAACGCCAACGAGTATGGCAACGGCGTGGCCATCTACACGCGCGACGGCGGCGTGGCGCGCGAATTCGTGCGCCAGATCCAGGTCGGCATGGTGGGCGTCAACATCCCCTTGCCCGTGCCGATGGCCTTCAACAGCTTTGGCGGCTGGAAGCGCAGCATGTTCGGCGACCACCACGCGTATGGTCCCGAAGGCGTGCGTTTCTACACGCGCCACAAGGCCGTGATGCAGCGCTGGCCGAACACGGCAAGCGCTGGTGTGGAATTTGCTTTTCCCCAGATGAAGTGACGGTTTAAAACTAAAAGTCCACCGCAGGATCAACGAAGGAAAACGCGATGATCGAGTCCCTGAACTATTTGCCGCATCCCGCCCTGCCCAATGAGGAACTGGCGGGCCATTTCACGGACCTGGCGCCGCCCCTGACGGCGCGCCAGGCGGCCATCGAAAGCGCCCGCTGCCTGTACTGCTACGACGCGCCGTGCAGCCGCATCTGTCCGTCGGAAATCGACGTGGCCAGCTTCATCCGCAACATCCACGACAAGAACATCAACGGCGCCGCCGCCGGCATCCTGAAACAGAACATCCTGGGCGGCAGTTGCGCCCGCGTCTGCCCCACGGAGATCCTGTGCGAGGACGTCTGCGTGCGCAACCACGACGCGGAAGGCCAGCCCGTCAAGATTGGCCTGTTGCAGCGCTACGCCGTCGACCACATGCAGTTCGCGGCGCACCCGTTCCGGCGGGCGGCAAGCACGGGCAAGACGATCGCCATCGTCGGTGCCGGTCCTGCGGGTTTGTCGTGCGCGCACCGCCTGGCCATGCTGGGCCACGACGTGGTGATCTTTGAAAAGGAAGGCAAGGCCGGCGGCTTGAACGAATACGGCATCGCCAAGTACAAGCTGACGGACGACTTCGCGCAAAAGGAAATCGACTTCCTGCTGGGCATCGGCGGCATTGAGATCCGATGTCGGCAGGTGCTGGGCGAGAACCTGCAGCTGCGCGACCTGCACGCGCAGTATGACGCCGTGTTCCTGGGCCTGGGCCTGGGCGCCAGCCGCAAGCTGGGTCTGACGGGCGAAGATGCGCCGGGTCTCCTGGCCGCCGTCGACTACATCAGCGCGCTGCGCCAGGCGGACGACCTGGCCGCGCTGCCCGTGCCGAAACGCGCCATCGTCATCGGCGCCGGCAATACGGCCATCGACATGGCCGTGCAGATACAGCGCCTGGGCGCAGAGGAAGTCACCCTGGTCTACCGGCGCGGCTTCGACGCCATGACGGCCACCCACCATGAGCAGGAGATCGCCAAGGCCAACCAGGTGCGCATGCTGACGTGGGCCCAGCCGCAGCAGGTGCTGCTCGACGCGGCTGGCCATGTCGCCGGCATGCGTTTCGAGAAAACGCGCATGCAGGGCACGCGCCTGGCGGGCACGGGCGAAACGTTCGACGTGGCGGCCGACGCCATCTTCAAGGCCATCGGCCAGAGCCTCGACACCGGCGTGCTGCACGACCCGATGGCGTCGCTGCTGCAGCGCGAAGGCGACAAGATCGCCGTCGATGCAGGCTTTCGCACGGTGCTGCCGGGGATCTACGCGGGCGGCGACTGCGTGGCGCCGGGGCAGGACTTGACGGTGCAAGCCGTCCAGCATGGCAAGCTGGCCGCACTGGCCATCCATTCCGATTTATTGAATAAAGTGGAGGCTGCATAATGGCTGATCTCAGCATCGAATTTTGCGGCATCAAGGCGCCGAACCCCTTCTGGCTGGCGTCCGCGCCACCCACCGACAAGGCCTATAACGTGGTGCGCGCCTTCGAGGCGGGGTGGGGCGGCGTGGTGTGGAAAACCCTGGGTGAAGACCCGGCCGCCGTCAACGTCTCGTCGCGCTACTCCGCCCTGTACGGCAAGAACCGCGAAGTGGTCGGTTTCAATAACATCGAACTGATCACCGACCGCTCGCTGGAGATCAACCTGCGCGAAATCACGCAGGTGAAAAAGGACTGGCCCGACCGCGCCATGATCGTCTCGCTGATGCTGCCCTGCGAAGAGCACTACTGGGCCGACATTTTGCCGAAGGTGGAAGCGACAGGAGCGGACGGCATCGAACTCAATTTCGGCTGCCCGCACGGCATGCCGGAGCGGGGCATGGGCGCGGCCGTGGGCCAGGTGCCCGAGTATGTGCAGATGGTCACCGCCTGGTGCAAGAAGCACAGCAAGCTACCCGTCATCGTCAAGCTCACGCCGAACATCACGGACGTGCGCATGCCGGCGCGCGCGGCCAAGGCGGGCGGCGCCGACGCCGTCTCGCTGATCAATACCATCAACTCGATCACCTCGCTGGACCTGGACCGCATGGTGGCTCTGCCCATCGTGGGCGGCGCCAGCACGCACGGCGGCTATTGCGGGTCTGCCGTCAAACCGATCGCGCTGAACATGGTGGCGGAAATCGCCCGCGATCCGCAGACGCGCGGCTTGCCCATTTCCGGCATCGGCGGCATCGGCAACTGGCGCGACGCGGCCGAATTCATCGCCCTGGGTGCCGGCTGCGTGCAGGTGTGCACGGCCGCCATGCTGCATGGCTTTCGCATCGTCGACGAGATGAAGGATGGCTTGTCGCGCTGGATGGATGAAAAGGGCTATGAAAGCATCAGCGATTTTTCCGGCAAGGCCGTGGCCAACACGACGGACTGGAAATACCTGGACATGAATTACCAGGTCATTGCGCACATCAACCAGGACGACTGCATCAAATGCGGCAAGTGCTATGTGGCCTGCGAAGACACCTCGCACCAGTCGATTGCGCAACTGATCGACGCTGCCGGCACGCGCACGTATGAGGTGATCAAGGAGGAATGCGTGGGCTGCAACCTGTGCGAAATCACCTGTCCGGTGCAGGGCTGCATCACGATGGTGCCGCAGGCCACGGGCAAGCCATACATGAACTGGACGCAGGATCCCAGGAATCCTCGTGCATTGGTGGAAACGGCTTAGGGCACGTTTTTTGCGTACGTTTATTTTATAAACTGTAGCCTGTCTTTGCAGTAAGCTAGACTGCCGCAGTTTACACAATGCCGTATCCCTGGCGTCATTCAAGATGCCGGCGGCCTAACCGATGGAGAATACCTGTGAACCACGACTATTCAGGCAATACGCAGCTGTGGAATGAAGATCTGGCGCCCACCACGGCAGCGCAGCGCACCTGGCGCTGGTATCACTTTGCCGCGCTGTGGGTGGGCATGGTGATGTGCATTCCCGCCTACACCCTGTCGGCCAGTCTGATCGACAGCGGCATGTCCGGTTACCAGGCCGTGCTCACGGTATTTCTCGCCAACGCCATCGTGCTCTTGCCCATGCTGCTGATCGGCCATGCGGGCACCAAGTACGGCATCCCGTATGCCGTGCTGGCGCGCGCCTCGTTCGGCACCATGGGCGCGCGCCTGCCGGCGCTGATGCGCGCCATCGTCGCCTGCGGCTGGTACGGCATCCAGACCTGGTTCGGCGGCCAGATGATCTACACCCTGATGGGCGTCTTGATGGGGCATGAACTGGGCGGCGAGAAGATCGCGGGCCTGGGCATCAACGGCAGCCAGTTGCTGTGCTTCCTGGCTTTCTGGGCCATCCAGTTCTATTACATCCTGCACGGCATGGAGTCGATCCGCAAGCTCGAAACCTATACGGCACCGCTGAAAATCCTCATCTGCTTCGTGCTGCTGTACTGGGTGCACAGCAAGGCTGGTGGCGTGGGCGCGCTGCTGGAGCAGCCATCGCAGTTCATCCCGGGCGGCAAGAAGGCGGGCCAGTTCTGGAGCGTCTTCTGGCCATCGCTGACGGCCATGGTGGGTTTCTGGGCCACCCTGGCACTGAACATTCCCGACTTCACGCGCTTCGCCAAGACGCAGCGCGACCAGGTGATCGGCCAGTCCGTCGGCTTGCCCGTGCCCATGGGGTTGCTGGCCATGCTGGCCGTGATCGTCACTGCCGGCTCCGTGGTCATGTACGGCAAGGCCATCTGGGACCCCGTCGACCTGGCCAGCCGCATGACGGGCGCCGCTGTGCTGGTCGCCCTGATCATCCTGCTGATCGACACGGTCAGCGTCAACCTGGCGGCCAACCTGGTGGGCCCGGCGTACGATTTTTCCTCGCTGGCGCCGAAGCAGATTTCGTACAAGATGGGCGGCTACATCACGGCCTTCATCGCCATCGTCATGATGCCGTGGAAAGTGCTCGAGTCGACGCAGGGCTATATCTTCACGTGGCTGATCGGCTACTCGGCCCTGCTGGGACCCATCGCCGGCATCCTCATCGTCGACTATTATTTTGTGCGCAAGACGCAGCTCGACGTCAGGCAGTTGTACCGCGATGACGGCATTTACTCGTATGGCAATGGCTGGAACATGGCGGCGCTGATCGCCTTTGTCATCGCCGTGCTGCCGAATATCCCGGGCTTTCTGAACGCGGCCTTTCCCACGGCGTTTCCCGACGTTGCCGAAGGCTTTAAAACCATTTACACCTACGCCTGGTTCGTGGGCGTGGCCATCGCCGCAGTCGTCTACGGCGTCATGATGAAGGGCAAGGTAGCGGCACGCGTGCAGCAGGTGCCGCAGTCCTGATCTTTTCGAGAAGGAGACAAGATGACTACATTGATACGTGGCGGTACCGTCGTCAACGCCGACCGCGCGTTTCGCGCCGATGTGCTGATCGAGGGCGACACGATAGCCGCCGTCGGCGAGAACTTGCCGGTGCCAGCTGGCGCCACCGTGATCGACGCGGGTGGCCTGTACGTGATGCCGGGCGGGATCGACACCCACACGCACATGAATTTACCCTTCATGGGCACCGTGACGTCCGACGATTTTTTCACGGGCACGGCGGCGGGACTGGCGGGCGGCACCACCACCATCATGGACTTCGTCATTCCTGCCCCGAAGCAGTCGCTGATCGAGGCGTATCACCAGTGGCGCGCATGGTCGGCCAAGGCGGCTGGCGACTACACCTTTCACGTGGCCATCACCTGGTGGAGCGAGCAGGTTCATGAAGAAATGGGAGTGCTGGTGCGCGAGCATGGCGTGAACAGCTTCAAGCACTTCATGGCCTACAAGAACGCCATCATGGCCGACGATGAAACGCTGGTGAAAAGCTTTTCCCGCTCGCTGGAGCTGGGCGCGTTGCCCACCGTGCATGCGGAAAACGGCGAGCTGGTTTTTCAGTTGCAGCAAGCCTTGCTGAAAAAGGGGATTACCGGGCCGCAGGCGCATCCCTTGTCGCGTCCTCCCGCCGTGGAAGCAGAGGCGGCCAACCGCGCCATCGCGATTGCCAATGTGTTGAATACCCCCGTGTACATCGTGCACGTCTCGTGCGCGGAGTCGCTCGACGCCATCACGCGGGCGCGCGCCAACGGCCAGCGCGTGTATGGCGAAGCGCTGGCGGGCCACCTGGTGATCGACGACAGCGTCTACCAGAGCGATGATTTTGATTTCGTGGCGGGCCACGTCATGAGCCCGCCGTTTCGCGGCAAGCACCATCAAACGGCCTTGTGGCACGGCCTGCAAAGCGGCAACCTGCACACGACGGCTACCGACCACTGCACCTTCTGCGCCGAGCAGAAGGCGGCTGGCAAGGACGACTTCACGCGCATCCCGAACGGCTGCGGCGGCGTCGAGGAACGCATGGCCGTGGTGTGGGATGCGGGCGTCAATTCCGGCATGCTGACGCCCTCCGAATTCGTCAAGGTATCGTCGACCAATGCGGCGCAGATCTTCAATATGTATCCGCGCAAGGGCCTCATCGCTGCGGGCAGCGATGCCGACATCGTGCTGTGGGACCCGCAGGGCACGCGTACCATTTCCGCCGCCACGCAGTTCGCCAAAGGGGGCTTCAACGTCTTCGAAGGGCGCACCGTGCGCGGCATCCCCCACACTACGATTGCCGCCGGCAAGGTGGTGTTTCACCAGGGCGAGCTGACGGCCGTCGAAGGGGCAGGGCGCTATATCGAGCGCCCGGCGTTTGCCGCCACCACCGCATGAAGTCAGGAGACAATAATGGATGATCTACGCATCAATGGCGAACGGCTGTGGGCAGCCCTGATGGAACTGGCGCAGATCGGCGCGACAGTGAAGGGCGGCGTCAAGCGCCTGGCCCTGACGGACCTCGACAAACAGGGGCGCGACCTGGTGGTGCGCTGGGGCCGCGAGGCTGGCATGAGCATTACCATCGACCAGATCGGCAATGTCTTCATGCGCCGCGACGGCACGGACAACACCTTGCCGCCCGTGATGACGGGCAGCCATATCGACACGCAGCCCACGGGCGGCAAGTTCGATGGCAATTACGGCGTGCTGGCGGGCCTGGAAGTGGTGCGCACCCTGAACGATTTACAGATCAAGACGCGGGCGCCCATCGAGGTGGCGTTCTGGACCAACGAGGAAGGCTCGCGCTTCGTGCCCGTGATGATGGGTTCCGGCGTCTTTTGCGGCGCCTTCTCGCTCGAAACCGCGTATGCGGCGAAAGACACGGAAGGTAAAACGGTGGGCGAGGAGCTGGCGCGCATCGGATACAAGGGCGACCAGGTGCCGGGCGACCATCCGATCGGCGCCTATTTCGAAACGCATATCGAGCAGGGCCCCGTGCTGGAAGACGCCGATAAAGTCATCGGCGTGGTGCCTGCCGTGATGGGCCTGTCGTGGTACGACTGCGTGGTGACGGGCATGGAAGCGCATGCGGGTCCCACGCCCATGGGCTTGCGCAAGGATGCGCTGCAGGTGGCCACCGTCATCATGCAGGAAGTCGTCGCCATTGCCAACCGCTACCCGCCGTATGGGCGCGGCACGGTGGGCATGGTGCAGGTGTTCCCGAACAGCCGCAACGTGATCCCCGGTGAAGTGACATTCAGCATCGACCTGCGCAATGTGAACGACGAACTGCTCAACACCATGCATGGCGAGATCACGGCCTTCATCGACGCCACGCGCGAAAAAACAGGCTTGGGCATTTCACTGGAAAGGGTGTCCTATTACCCGCCATGCCCGTTCCATCCCGACTGCGTGGGCGCCGTGCGCAATGCCACCGCAAAGCTGGGTTACTCCGTGATGGACGTGGTCTCCGGCGCCGGTCACGACGCCATCTACGCGGCCCGGCTGGCGCCGGCCGGCATGATCTTCGTGCCCTGCAAGGACGGCATCAGCCACAATGAAATCGAGGATGCCAAGCCCGAGCACCTGGCAGCGGGCTGCAATGTGCTGCTGCACGCGATGCTGGAGCGGGCCGTGGCCGTTTAAGTAATCTTCGGGGAATTATTGTGAATTTATAGCGAACAGAAGCGGATGCGATGCAAGGCGCCCGCCGCGACGCAGTACAGGCACTGCTAAGTAGTTCGTCAATTTTTGCTGTCAAAGCCTGACAGGCAACGACGCAGGAGTTGATGTGATGAAACTACTGATATTGCGGCAGGTTGAACAGCAGACATTGCGCGAGATGGGTATTTTTCATCCCCACCCACGTGTACGCATACGCGCCCAAGCGATAGTTCGGCTGAGCCAAGGATTGACGTTGCCACAAACCGCGAACGAATTCCATGTCCACCTGAACAGCATCGAAGCGTGGCGGCAGCGCTGGAACAAGCAAGGCCTGATGGGCCTGTACCAAGGACGTCACACTGGGCGCAAGCGCAAGTGGACGGCCGCACAGCAGCGCGCCGCTTATGGAGGCTAGATTAATTCCCGGCCGCCGCTATCGCGTAGCTGGAACTTGCTCCAGGTCACGCTCAGGGCGGCATGTCGTCAATTCTTCTTTTCAAGAAAGTACAGCGTCCGGTTGCCGGCGACGAGTGGCTGTTTTTTCTCGATGGTGTATTTTTCGCAAAATACGCGTTCAAAACTGTCGATCGACATCCCCGCATACAGTTCTTCATTGATGCCGGCGATTTCGGCAAAACGCCGGTCCTGCGGTTCTATCCATTCCAATACCAGGAAGCGCGGCGCTAGCGACAGGAAGAATTCCAGGATCATCGGCAGACTGGCGCGTTCGGAAACGAGCAAGTGATGCACCAGACCCAATGCCATGATGCAATCGAACTTGCCCGCAGCCCGCGCCATGAAACTATCCACCTCCTGGTTCATCCAGCCCACCGCCGGCGTGGGGCGTCCGATGTCGAGCAGGATCGGGGAAATCGGCAACGCCACGTCGCGCAATTGCTGGTACAGCCGCGACAACGCACCATGATCGTAATCTGCCGCCACCACTGTTTTTCCGGCGTTGGCCGCAACCTTGCTGAACTCGCCAGCGTTGCAACCAAGATCGAGCACTGTGGCGATGTCGGGCCGGTCCACGGCAGCGCGCACGAAAGCAGTTTTCACCACGACGTCGGGCGCGCTGTAGTGGTCCCGGTCAGCCTCGTAATTTTCCCATTTGGACGGTTTGGCCGACGCGGCGGGCTTGAGCGCATCGACATGTTTCTCCAGCCGCTTCAAGGTACGCGCCAACAAGAACATCGCCAGTTCGGCTGACCTGGCTTTCGGCGCGCTGGCGCCGCCGCTGGTACGCGATTGGCCCATTCCGCCGAAAAACGTCGGCAAGGTCACCGCTTCCAACGCCGGCTGCACATAGGCGCGCCAGCCACCGATAATGCGTCTGGCCTGCTCAGGCTGCACGCCATCGCGGTACTGGACAAACAGAGCGGACGTCTGCATGCCGGTGTGGCGATAAAGCAACAAGGGGATCAGAAAATGCCGGCAAAACTGTGCATACGCGATCCAAACGCCAGACTCATCCATACGCTCGAATGACAGGATATCGCAAAACCTCGGCTTGCCATGTTCGAACAGGATATTCCACGCCGATGCATCCTTGATGATCCAGCCGTGTGCCAAAGCTGTCCTGGCGATTTGCAGTGTCATTTTTGCCGCGTCATACAACTGCAAAGCGGTAATTTCATGCGGATAGCATGGGAAATCGACAGCGCGGTGTTCCAGCCAGCGTAAAGGCGCCGTATCAGTGACAGATTCGACGCGGCCGGCGACCCACTCGGATTGCGGGAACCAACCATCGGCGACTCCTTGTCGATACCAGGGCGCGTTGATCAACGTTTCTACATCATCGACTTTTTGCGTACTGACGGCGCGAAAAATACGGCCATTTTTCTTTGCGACAAAACCGGACGGGTCGCGCCAGGAAACTTTTTTCAGGATTTCAATATTTGTAGCCATCCGGCGCGCTCCAGGTTTCATAATAGGGTGTACGCCGCAACGCATCGGCCAATTCAGGCTGGGTATCGAGTTTTCCGGACAAAAAATCCAGCGCCAGTTGCTTGCTATGGACGGTGCTGATGCGGTCCGGCAAGACAATGGGCTCACTGGCGCCCACCTTCCAGACGACAAAGGGAATCGCGGCCGGCTGCTTGGAATGTGTCCTCAGCCAATGATCGGAAGAAACGACAAGGAGAATATTTTGTTTGTCGGCAAGCGCTTGCAGATCTTTGACGACACGTCCAAGCACCATGTCGGCGCCGATCAAATTTTGTCTGTAGGCATCGGTGTCATTTTCTACCGGCTGCTTCAACAGGCGCTGCACATAGATATTGGGCAAATGCGGCAAATTCATATGGATGAAATCGAATGAACTGCGCTGGTTGGCAAGTGTTGCGTCGAGGTGAGACAGCACGTTATCGGACGCACGGTACATATGATCAAAATGATATAACACGAATTCCGGCAAAATTTGGGTGGCCCCTTTGATATTCTTGATCGCTGAAATCAGTGCTGTGCTGAAAAAAGTCAGGCTGTCAAACCATCTGCCCGCATTGACTGCATAGGTGCTATTGCAAGATTGCAATGACGGGAATATCTTGCAATAGGGGTGATAAAAACCCAGCACCGTTGCGGCCTGTGGCCCGCCGGGCAATTGCGAAAATATGGCGCTATCCGGGCCAAAACGTACCATCTTGTGCTGCTGATCCACCAAATCGAGTCTGTTTTGGGATCTGATCGTGACCCCCGATAGCGCTGTGCCCGTCAATAACGCAGGGATGGAATATGACGTGTCCTGGCCAGGTGAAAACGCCTGGTTTGCACTGATCGCACGCGCCGTCAACGCCGAAAAATTTGGCATGGCAGCGGCCATGCCGGAACCCGGCTTCAAGCTCAGTGCATAGTCCATTTCATCAAAAATAACCCATACCACGCGTCGATCGACGGTGGTCACCGCGTGATCCGGCGTGACCGCCGCAGGTGCCTCGGGTTGAAAAAAGAAGTCAAGAGCGATACAACGATACAGCGCAAGAAAGACAAAGGCATATCCCATCGTTGACAGCGCGCGTATCCACTTTGACAAGTTGTTTCGGGTCAGATATAGACATCCGAAGATAATCGCCAGCGTAGCGCCGACCAGCATGATTTTCCCGATACCAAATCGATTCGTCGATTCAAAAACCGATGGCAAGACGAGTTGTGCGAGATTACCCCATGGATAATCCGCCGCATTAAAAGCGCTTTTTATCGCCACCAGTGTCAACGCCGCAGTACCAAAAAACATCAACTTGCGCTTGATGCCGGCACTTGGCAGGGAACTGGTCGCCAGCAAAATAACCGGTACCAGGCAAAAAACGGTGACCAGCGACGGATAAACAATATAATCAAAAAACGATGGCACAAAATAAAGCGTCAACGGATTTAAAAAATTCAGAAAATAAGCCGATGCATAAAGCAGGGACAAACCTGTTGCCGTATTCAGACGCGTCATTATTTTTTATTTTTTCTTGAAAAAAAATTCCGGATCAACTTGAATAATTGGCCAGGCCGTGAAATATAAAACATCACCGCGCCGAAGACGGTGATCAAAAGCTGCAGCAGATAGGCCCCGGTTCCCGGATCGACATAGGCGAATGCAGTGCCGGGGAAAAGGAGAATAAAAGCGGCCATAAAAATTGATTTTTTGTCAGGCATGGTATTACCTTGTCGGAGGTTATCCCATTAAATAAAAATTTCAATCAATGAAATTAAATTCAAATATGAATAATGTGGAGTGGCGCTTGATTCAAGCGAGGCTGCGACTTCTTCCTGCTGATTGACTATTATATACGCAACAGGGCTGATTCCGCCTCCTCCCTGAATGCTCTTCGGCATCACAAGGGATGGCGTTAATGCAACACTGCGATTTTCCGGTTATGCTGCCGTGGCGTCAACTGCCGTCTCCTGACCATGTCCTCGCAAGTATGCGCGCCATTTAATATTTGTAATCGCCAGACATATGATTTCCGCTTTTCCTCTGCAGCGATGCCTCCACCGCACCGATGACTTCGTTGAGCGCATATAAGCGGTCAACGCCAGACAGCATGGCCAGCAGGGTTTTCAATGCTGGATGACAAATCAGCGTGCTCCGCACTTAACAAACTGCCGTTAGCTGCCGCTGCGCGGCGGTGCTATGCTGGGCGCCTTGCGACAACAGGCGGCCCAGCGATGAGCATTTCCGATACCGATTCCGATACCCGGCGGCGTCCGGCCGCGCTGCATGCCGCGCGTGGCGGCGAACTGCTGTCCATGGGCGACGTGGCGGGCGCGCAGGCGTGTTTCCAGCAGGCGCTGGCACTTGACCCCGACAACGTGTTTGCCCTGGCCAACCTGGCCTGGATGCGGGAGCAGGAGGGCGCGCTGGAACAGGCCGTGGCCTTGTACCTGCGCGCACTGGCGCACATGCCGGACGACGCGCATCTGCTGCAAAACCTGGGCGCGCTGCTGCTGCGCATGCGTCGCATGGACGAAGCCGGGCAAATCTTGCGCCGCGTGCTGGCGCTGGAGCCCGAACGGTCTTCCGCCTGGTCCAACCTGGGCGTGCTGCAGGCCAGCCTGCAGCACGAAACACAGGCCGAGCGCAGCTACCGCCGTGCCATGGAACTCGATCCGGCCTACGCGAACGCGCGCTATAACCTCGCCTACTTGCTGCTGCGCCAGGGCCGCCTGGCGGAAGGCTGGAAAATGCTCGAAGCGCGGCCGCAACCGTCAGCGTTTGGCGACTACTTCCACTTCCCGCGCTGGCAGGGAGAGTCGCTGGCCGGCAAGTCGCTGCTAATCTGCCCCGAAGCTGGCATGGGCGATATGCTGCTGCTGTGCCGCTACGTGCCCTTGCTGCGCGATCTGGGCGCGGCCAGCGTGTCGCTACTGTGCCATGCGCCGCTCAAGGCGCTGCTGCGGACCGTGCCTGGCATCGACGAGGTGCTGGCCATCGGCGAGGCGGTCGCGCAGGGCGGACGCGATTATTGGGTCGCCCTGCTGAGCATTCCCGGCCTGTGCGGTACGGTCCTGGAAACGATACCGTCGAACGTGCCGTATCTGCACGCGGATGCGCGCGCCGTGGCTGCCTGGGCCGCGCGCTTGCCGCCCGCGCCGCTGCGCGTGGGCCTGGCCTGGAAAGGCAATCCCGCATTTGAAAACGATGGCGAGCGTTCTCTGGCGGCGCTCGACACGCTGGCGCCGCTGGGAGGGGTGGCCGGCGTGCAGTTTGTCAGCTTGCAGAAGGGCGCCGGCGAGGATGACACTTCGGCGTCACTGACCCTGGTCGGTGGTGGCGCGGCGCTGGGCGACATGGCTGATACGGCGGCGCTGATCGCCAACCTGGACCTGGTGATCAGCGTCGATACGGCCGTGGCGCACCTGGCGGGCGCGTTGGGTACGCCGTGCTGGTTGCTGCTGCCGCACTATCGGCCCGACTGGCGCTGGCTGGCGGGGCGCAGCGATAGTCCCTGGTATCGCGCGATGCGCCTGTTCCACCAGCCTGCGCCAGGCGGTTGGGCACCGCTGATCGCGCAGGTGGCCGAGCAACTGACGCACTGGCGCCAGCAGGCGATGTATTCATCTACCGGGATAGACTCTTAGTCTTTGGGCTTGGGCTGGAAATCGCGCAGGAACGCCAGCAGCGCGCGCGCCGCGATGTCGGCGTCGTCGGCCGTCATGGTTTCCAGCGGGTTGTGGCTGATGCCGCCATTGCCGCAGCGCGTAAACAGCATGGCCACATCGGTGATGGCGGCCATGGCCATGGCGTCGTGGCCGGCGCCCGACAGCAGCGCGTATGGTTCGATGCCGACCGATTCCACGGCTTGTGCCAGCTGCGCCATCAGCCATGGCGCGCACGGCGCAGCACGCGCCGACAGCAGCAGTTCCAGCTGGTAGTCGATCTGGCGCCGCGCGCAGATGGCGGCAATGCCATCGAGGATGTCGTCGACGGCCGCCTGGCGTACGGCATCGCTGGCTGCGCGGATGTCGAGCGACAGGGTGCAGGCGCCGGCGATCACGTTGACGGAACCGTTAGGCACCTGCAGTTGGCCGACGGTGCCCACCAGCGCCTCGCCCTGGTTGCAACGCTGTTCCACCAGCAGGATGATTTCGGCCGCCGCGCTGGCCGCATCCTTGCGCATGATCATGGGCGTGGTGCCCGCGTGGCTGGCCACGCCGCCAAGATTGAGCAGGTAGCGCGAGCTGCCGGCAATCGCCGTGACGATCCCCAGCGGCAAGTCGCGCTCGAGCAGCACGGGGCCCTGTTCGATATGCACTTCCACATAGCCCAGCAAATCGGCCGGATTGCGCGCGATGGCGCCGATGGCGCTCGCCTCGTGACCGGCGGCGGCCAGCGCGTCGCGCATGCTCACGCCATCCGTGTCGCATTGTTCCAGCAGCGACAAGTCGAACCTGCCCGTGACGGCCGTGCTGCCCAAAAACGTGCTCTTGAAGCGCACGCCTTCCTCTTCGGCGAAGCCGACGACCTCGACGTGGAAGGGCAGCTTTTCGCCCCGTTCGTGCAGGTGGCGCACGACGGCGATCGGCAGTACGATACCCAGCCGGCCATCGTACTTGCCGCCGTTGCGCACCGTGTCGTAATGCGATCCCGTCATCAGGGTTTTTGCACCGGGCGCGTCCGACAGATAGCGGCCGACCACATTGCCGACGGCGTCGATGTGCACCTGCATGCCCGCCTCGCGCATCCAGTCGGCCAGCTGCGCGGCCGTTTTCTGGTGCGCCGGCGTCAGGTAGGCGCAGGTCAGGTTGTAATCGCTGTCGCTCCAGCCGGCCAGTGTTTCAGCGTGCTGCATGATGGCCGGACCGAAGTCCAGACGCACGTCGAACAGGTCGTTCAGGCGCAGCTCGGCGATGCGCTTGATCTGCCGCAGCGATTCGGCCAGTTCATCGGCGCGCCGGTTCTTCAGGCGCCGGGCAAAGGTGGCGATGATGTCCTGGCGCGTCAAGCCTTCGCCCGTCGGGCCCTTGACGGCCAGGATAAAGGGAAAGCCGAACTTGGCGTTGTACTCGCTGTTGAGGCGCTGCAGGGTGGCAAATTCGTCGGCGCTGCACAGGTTCAGACCGGACTTGGCCTGTTCGCGCGTCGACTCGGCCGTCAGCTGTCCCGCGACGGCGGCCTTGCCGGCCAGTTCGGGGTGGGCGCGGATGAGTCCCAGTTGTTCTTCGGACGAGGCCAGGGCCAGCACGCGCTGCAATTCCGTCTTGAGCGCCGTCAGGCTGGCAAACGGCCGCGCGGCGGCTGCGCGCTGGGCGATCCAGGGTGAATGTTCGTAGATGCCATGCAGCTGTGCGATAAAATCGGCCTGGCTGCCGGCGTTCAGGTCTGAAAGGGTGGTCATGGTTTTCCGATCATGCAAGCAGTGATGATAGCGCCCCGTTCCTGCATCCATTATATGCGCGTGCTGATAGCGGCTATCGCTGCACCAGCGCCTTGGCCGCCGCGCTGACCTGGTCGCGCAGCCATTTATGCTCGGGCGCCTGGTGCACGCGCTGGTGCCACAACTGGTAAAAGCGCATCGGCGGGAATTTCAATGGCACGGTATATGTTTTCAGCGGCAGGGTTTTTTCATAGAAGCGCATGAACTGGCGGCCCGTGGTGAGTACCAGGTCCGTCTGCGTCAGCATGTAGGGGATCAGGCCGAAATACGCCGATTCCACCACCACGTTGCGCTGCAGGTTTTGCCGTTCTAGGAAGGAGTCGATCACGCCGTGGTAGCCCGGCATCATCTGCGACGGCGCCACGTGGGGCAGGCTCAGATAATCGTCGAGGGTCATGGCGTCGCTCGCCGTGCGCCGCGCATAGGCGTTTTCCGCATGCATGGCGCAGACGATGGGATCTTCGAACAGCTTCGAAATGTGCAGATGGGCGGGCGGCTCGTCCCAGTTGGCGATGACCAGATCCAGCCCTCCATCGGAGAGTTGGCGAATATGATCGATGCCCGGTCCCAGGCTGTGCAGCACGACGCGGCTTTTCGGCGAACCGCGGCGCAGCTGGGCCACCACATTGGGCAGGAACTGGCTGTCCAGGTAGTCGGGCGCGGCGATATGGAAGGTGCGCGCCTCTTCCTGCGCCACGAACGGCGTCTTCTTGATGAACAGGCTCTCCGTCTGGTCGAGGATGCGCTTGGCCGGATTGAGCAGGCTTTCGCCATGCTGGGTGGGCACCATGCCGCGCGCGCCGCGCACCAGCAGCGGGTCGCCCGTGAGTTCGCGCAGCTTGCGCAAAGAGGCGGAAATCGAAGGCTGCGGCTGGTTGAGTTTCAGCGCCACGCGCGAGACATTCTTTTCCACCAGCAGCAGGTAGAGGATGCGGATCAGGTGCAGGTCGAGGTGTTGCGGCAGGCTGGACATGTGGCGGCGGCTCTGTTGTATATCGATTTGAATATGTCAAATATACGATATTTTTCATGTGAAGGGCGGTAAATCCGTTTATCTTGTGTAGATTGGCACGAATATGGGTTCGGTCTGACTAGAGGAAATTTATGGAAGTATTTGCCTACCTGATTCCGTACGGCCTGGAGTGGCTGAACCTGATCGTCCGCTGGCTGCACGTCATCACGGGCATCGCCTGGATCGGCGCCTCCTTTTATTTCGTCTGGCTCGACAACTCGATTCGCCCGCCCGCGCCCGGCTCCGAGCTGGCGAAGAAGGGCGTCTCGGGAGAGTTGTGGGCCGTGCATGGCGGCGGCTTCTATAACCCGCAAAAATACCTGCTGGCGCCCGCCGAACTGCCGCAGGAGCTGCACTGGTTCAAATGGGAAGCGTATTCCACCTGGTTGTCGGGCTTTGCGCTGCTGACGATTGCCTATTATTTCAATGCCCAGGCCATGATGATCGACAAGGCCGTGGCCGATATCTCCAGCGGGCAGGCCGTGGGCATCGGCATCGCCACCCTCGTCATCGGCTGGACCGTGTACGACCTGCTGTGCCGCTCCAGGCTGGCACAATATGAGCTGTGGTTTGGCGTGACGGTGTTTGCGCTGATCGGCGCCGCCGCGTACGTGCTCACGCATTTGCTCAGCGGGCGCGCCGCCTACATCCACGTGGGCGCCATGATCGGCACCATCATGGTGGCCAATGTGCTGATGCTGATCATTCCCGGCCAGCGCAAGATGGTCGAAGCCATGGCCGCCGGCAAGCTGCCCGACCCGAAGCACGGCCTGAAGGCCAAGCAGCGCAGCGTGCATAACAATTACTTTACCTTGCCGGTGCTGTTCATCATGATGAGCAACCACTACGCGATGACCTACCGCAATGATCACGCCTGGCTGGTGCTGGCACTGATCATGGCGGCCGGCGTCTTCATCCGCCACTTCTTCAACCTGCGCCACAAGGGCAGAGTGGAGTGGCGCTATCCTGCCATCGGCGTGGCCCTGCTGCTGGCCGTAGCTATCGCCATCGCGCCGAAAGCGCCCGTGGCGGCCGCGCCTGCGGTGGACCCTGCCGCGCAGTTCAAGCGCGCGCATGCGATCATCGCCCAGCGCTGTGCCACCTGCCATTCGGCCCAGCCCACGCAAGCGGGTTTCGCCACGGCGCCGGCCGGCATGATGCTGGATAATGAAACGCAAATCCGCCAGCACGCGGCGCAAATCTACAAGCAGGCCATCGAGCTCAAAGCCATGCCGATCGGGAACCTGACCAATATGACGGAGGCCGAGCGCAGCGAATTGGGCGCCTGGCTGCAACAGACCATGTAAGGAGCAAAATGACTACGCACGCAGAAAAAATCACGGCCTGGATCGACGCACACTTCGACGAGGAAGTCGCCTTTTTGCAAAAGGTGGTGCAGCAGCCGACGGATACGCCACCCGGCAATAACGCGCCGCATGCGGAGCTGGTGGCGCAGCTGCTGCAGGCATATGGCTGGCAGGCGGAAAAACACGCGGTCCCAAACGACCAGGTGGTGGCCTATGGCATGCAGAGCATCACCAACCTGATCGTGCGCCGCCCGTATGCGGCAGGCGGGCCGACGGTGGCGCTGAACGCGCATGGCGACGTGGTGCCGCCCGGCGACAACTGGACGTATCCGCCATATGGCGGCCAGATCGACGGCGGCTATATGTATGGCCGCGCGACGGCCGTCTCGAAGGGCGATTTCGCCACCTACGTGTTTGCCGCGCGCGCGCTCGAAGCGCTGGGCATTCCCTTGAAGGGCCAGCTGGAACTGCATTTTACCTATGACGAGGAATTCGGCGGCTTGCTGGGGCCGGGCTGGCTGCTGGAGCAGCAGCTGACGAAGCCCGATTTCGTCATCGCCGCCGGTTTCAGCTACGGCATCGTCACGGCGCACAACGCCTGCCTGCAGCTGGAAATCACCGTGCACGGCAAGTCCGGCCACGGCTCCATGCCGGAGACGGGGCATGACGCGCTGCAGGCGGCCAACAAGATCCTCAACGCCATCTATGGCCAGCTGCCGGAGCTGAAAAAGATCAAGTCAAAAGTCGCCGGCATCGATTCGCCCACCATGCTGGTGGGCCGCATCGACGGTGGCACGAATACCAATGTGGTGCCGGGCAAAGTCGTCATGAAGATGGACCGCCGCATGATTCCGGAAGAAGATCCGGTGGCGGTAGAAGCGCAGGTGCGCGCCCTGATCGAAGACGCCGTGCGGGGCGAACCTGGCATCCGCATCGAGATCCGCCGCCTGCTGCTGTCGCACGCGCTGCGGCCCTTGCCCGGCTCCGAACAGCTGGTCGGCAGCCTGCAGAAAAATGCGCAAGCCATCCTTGGCGAGACGATTCCCGCCATCGGCACGCCGTTGTATGCGGATGCGCGCCTGTATGGCGAACGGGGCATCCCCGCCGTACTGTATGGCGCCGGTCCGCGCACGGTGCCCGAGTCGAACGCGAAGAAGGCCGATGAGCGCCTGGCGCTCGACGATTTGCGCAAGGCCAGCAAGATCGTCGCCCTGACCCTGCTCGACTTCCTGGGTGAAAAATAGGGCAGGGCGCTTTGGCTTACAATGGGGCGAACACTCACACTGTGAAGATGAGTCCCCATTGATTGAAGAGCCAAATTGAATACCCGTTTTCTCGAAGCGTTTGTCTGGGCTGCGCGGCTGGGCAGCTTCCGCACGGCGGCCGACAAGCTGCACATCACGCAGGCGGCCATTTCCAACCGCATCGCCTCGCTGGAGCAGGATTTCGGCACGCGCTTGTTCGACCGCGACGCGCGTGAAATCCGCCTGACTTTCGCCGGGCGCAACCTGCTCGTGTACGCCGAACGCATGCTGGAACTGTGCCGCGACATGTATGCGGCCAATTCCTCGCCCGCGCAGATCACGGGTGAGGTGCGTATCGGCGTCATCGAAACCATCGTGCATACCTGGCTGATCCCGTTCCTGCAGCGCGTGCAGGAGCGCTATCCGGGTATCGAGATTCAATTGACGTCGGAATCGACGCGCCGCCTGCACGAACAGCTGCAGCAGGGCGAGCTCGATATCGCGCTGCAGACGGACATGCTGACGGGCGACCATATCCGCAGCACGGGCAGCGGTGCCATCGCCATGGGTTGGGCGGGCAGAAAGGCCGACTGGCCAGACACGGGCACACCGTTCACGGTGGCGCAACTGGCGCAGCACCCGATCATCACCATGAACCGCGGCTCGCAGCCGCATTCCGCATTGAAGGCGCTGTGCCAGGACGAGGGCGTGCAATTGGGCCGCGTGCACTGCGTCAGCTCGATCTCCGCCATCGTGCGCCTGGTAAAAGCGGGCTTCGGCATCGCCGTGCTGCCGCTGGCGCCCCTGCGCGAGGAAATCGAGCAAGGCAACATCGCCCTGATTCCCTGCGCCAGCGCCCTGGCACCGCAGCGCATCGTCATCAGCTACAGCGAAGACATCACCACGGAAGCGATCCAGCTGGTGGCCATGCTGGCGTGCGAAGAAGCTGCCAGGTTCACCCTGGGCCTGGGCGAGGAGTATGGCGCCGGTACGCGGGCGTGACAATTAAATTGCTGTTATCACTGCGACCCACAAGAAAAACTTATCAGTCGCGTTCAGAATAACCCGTTTGCCAAGTGATGGCGCGCCACCTATTCTGGGTTGGCACACCACCCATAACGCAGAACGGAACCATCATGACGACGTCCCCCACCTTGCCCGGCATCCTGTTTGTCTGGACCAGCGCCGACCCGGAACACGAGCTCGATTTCAACCGCTGGTACGACCGCGAACACGTGGAAGAGCGCGTGCGCATTCCCGGTTTTGTCAGCGGCACGCGCTACCAGAGCGTGCGCGGTCCCCGTAAATACCTGGGCCTGTACCGCACCGACTCGCTGGATGCCTTCCAGACCCCCGACTACTTCAAGGCCTTCGGCCAGCAGACGCCATGGTCGGTGACGAATCTGCAGCGCATGCTTGACCCGATGCGCCGCGTCTGCGCCATCGAGGCGGAAACGGGCATGGGCACGGGCGCCTGGCTGGCCGTGCTGCGCCTGGGGGCGCCAGCCATCGGCCAGGACACGCACGCGGTGGCCACCATGGCCACGCTGGGAGCGACATTGCTGCAGATCGACGGCGTGATTTCCACGCGCTTGCTGACGCCCGACGCGAAGCTGTCCGGCCCCCTGCCGGCAGAGCAGAAGGAGGGCCGCGTGCTCGACCCGATCTTCCTGATCGACGCCTCGTCGGAAAGCGCCGCCGTGGCGGCGGCCGATGCGGCCAGTGCGGCGCTGGGGCTCGACGGCGAACAGGCGGCCATCCTGCAGCTGTCCTGGCAGCTGCGCGAGGCCGACCTGCACGCCGCCTGACGCGGGCACGCGCATCTTGCCGGCACGGATAACACGAGACACGGGCCACGGCGCAGGGCATAGCATCCTGCGCCGGGCCTGCAAAAAAAACTGACGAGAGAGGTAGGCAATGACTACACACACCACCGCGCAAGGTAGTACGCACATCAGCGCGCACACAGACGCACCGGCCGAAAAACCCAAGACGGGCCGCCTGGCCACGGCCAGCATGGTCGGCACGACCCTGGAATGGTATGACTTCACCGTCTACAACACCATGGCCGCGCTGATTTTCAACCATCTGTTCTTCCCTTCATTCGATCCGCTGACGGGTACCATCCTGGCCTTTTCCACGTATGCCGTCGGTTATATTTCGCGTCCCATCGGTGGCGTGATCTTCGGCCACCTGGGCGACAAGCTGGGACGCCGCTGGGTGCTGGTGGTCACCCTGATGCTGATGGGCGTGACGACGGGCCTGATGGGCCTTTTGCCAACGTATGCCACGGCCGGTATCTGGAGCCCGGTCCTGCTGGTGGCGCTGCGCTTCGTGCAGGGTATCGCGCTCGGTGGCGAATGGGCAGGCGCCGTGCTGATCTCCGTCGAACACGGGGCAGCGGACAAGCGTGGCCGCAACGCCTCGTGGACGCAGGTGGGGCCATCGTTCGGTACCTTGCTGGCGACGGGCTGCATCGGCCTGATCACCTATCTGCTGCCGCATGAAGCGTTCATGGACTGGGGCTGGCGCATGCCATTCATCGCCAGCCTGCTGCTGGTGGCCTTCGGCATGTGGATACGCAGCGGCATCGAGGAAACCCCGCTGTTCAAGGAGCTCGACCAGCAGGATGCGAAGGCGGAAGCGCCGATCGGCGACGTGCTGCGCATCTACTGGCGCCGTCTGCTGATCGCCGGCGGCGTGCGCATCGGCTCGGACGTGCTGTATGCGCTGGTGGTGGTGTTCACCCTCACGTATGTGACAACGGTGCTGCACCTGTCGTCGACCCTGGCGCTCACCGCCATCATGATCGGCACGGCTTGCAATGCGCTGTCGGTGCCCCTGTTTGGCGCCCTGTCGGACAAGATCGGCCGCCGTCCCGTGTATGCGCTGGGCGCCATCCTGGGCCTGGTGTGGGCGTTTGCCTTCTTCACTTTGTTGGATACGGCCAGCCCAGCCGCCATCGTCACGGCCGTCGTCGTGGGCCTGGTCATCCACGCCATTATGTACGGCCCGCAGGCGGCTTTCGTCATCGAGCAATTCCCCACCAAGGTGCGCTATGCGGGTTCCTCGCTGGCCTACACCCTGGCCGGCGTGATCGGCGGCGGCTTCGCGCCCCTCGTCATCGCCAGCCTGTACCGCTCGTACAACAGCACCATGGCCGTCTCGCTGTATGTGGCGGCGGCGTTGCTGATCACCGGCGCCGCCGTTTTCGCGGCGAGAGAAACGGGCCGCGGCCCTCTTGAGGAATAACATCATGACGACATTGAGTTTTCAACTGGCAGGCCACGGCCCCGTTACCTTCGACATCGACAATCTCATCATCGCCGGCTGGACGGGCCGCGACGTGGCGATGGTCGAACACCATATCGCCGAACTGGAAGCCATCGGCGTGGCGCGCCCGAAAAGCGTGCCGACGTTTTACCGCGTGGCGGCGGCGCTGCTGTCCAGCGATGCCGCCATCGAAGTGCCGGGCCTGGACTCGTCCGGCGAGGCCGAGTTCGTGCTGTTTTCCACCGAATACGGCTTGCTGGTGGGGATAGGCTCCGACCACACGGACCGCAAGGTGGAAAGCTATGGCGTGACGGTGTCCAAGCAGATGTGCGGCAAGCCCGTTGGCGACACCTTGTGGCGTTATGCCGACGTGGCTGGCCATTGGGATCAGTTGCAGATGCGCTCGTGGCGCGAACGCGCCGGCGTACCTGCCCTGTATCAGGACGGCCCCGTGACGCGCATGCTGTCGCCGGAAGATCTGATCTTGCGCTACACGGGGCAAGCGACCCTGCCCGTGGGCAGCGCCATGTTCTGTGGCACGCAACCGATCATCGGCGAGATGGGCCATGGCGACGCGTTCGAGCTGGAGCTGTATGATCCAGCCTTGCAGCGCTGCCTGCAGCACCGCTATGCCGTGCAAACCCTGCCCGTGGAAGGATAAGAGAATGACCCAGTTGACCAAGACCATCCGCGAACTGGCGTTTGAGCTGGCCGCCGGTCGTATCACCAGCGTGGCACTGACGCAGCAGATGCTGGCGCGCGCCGAGGCGCACCGGGCGCAAGGCGGCCATGCCTATGTCAGCCTCGATGGCGAACAGGCGCTGATGGAAGCGCGGGCCAGCGATGCGGCGCGCGTCGCGGGCATCGTTGCCTCGCCGCTGGCCGGCGTGCCTATTTCCATCAAGGACTTGTTCGACGTCAGGGGGCAGGTCAGCAGCGCCGCCTCGCTGGCGCTGGCCGATGCGCCGCCCGCTGACGTGGATGCGGGTGCCGTGGCGCGCCTGCGCGCGGCCGGTGCTGTCCTGCTGGGCCGCACCAACATGAGCGAATTTGCATTCTCCGGCCTGGGCTTGAATCCCCATTACGGCACGCCGCGCAATCCGCACGACGACGCGCGCGTGGCGGGCGGTTCCACCTCGGGCGGCGCCGTCACGGTGGCCTTGGCGATGGCAGCCGGCGCGCTGGGCACGGACACGGGCGGCTCGATCCGCATTCCGTCCGCCTTTTGCGGCCTGACGGGCTTCAAGCCGACAGCGGCTTCCGTGTCGCTGGCGGGCACGCTGCCGCTGTCGCGCTCCCTCGATTCGGCCGGCCCTATCGCGCACAGTGTCGATTGCTGCGCCATTTTGTACGCAGCGTTGTCTGGCCATGACATCGGCGCGCAGGCACCAGCATTGAAAGGCTTGCGCTTCGGCTTTACCCTTGACTACGTCGGTACGCACGTGGAGCCGCAGGTGCAGCAGGCTTTCGATGCCGCGCTGGACAAATTGCGCGCGGCCGGCGCGCAGGTGGAACAGTTTGATTTCCCCGAATTGCTGGAACTGCCGGGTATCAATGGCGGCGGCGGTCTGGTGGCGGCGCAAGCCTGGCACTGGCACAAGGTGTTACTTGAAGAGAAGGGCGCGCAATACGACCAGCGCGTGGCGGCGCGTATCCGCCGCGGCCAGCAGCAGGGCGCAGCGGACTACATCGATCTGCTCGATGCGCGCGCGCGCCTGATCGCCATCGCGAAGCAGCGCCTGGCGCCATTCGACGCCTGGCTGATGCCCAGCGTGGCTATTCTCGCACCGGAAGTTGCCCCGCTGGAAGCGGATGACGCCACCTTCTTTGCCACGAACGGCCTGGTGCTGCGCAACGCCAGCGTGATCAACTTCCTCGATGGCTGCGCGCTGTCGCTGCCTTGCCACGCCGAGGGTGAGCTGCCGGTGGGGCTGGGCATTTGCGGTCTGGCCGGCGCCGACGATACCGTGCTGCACATTGGCCGCGCCGTGGAGGCGCTGCTGCGGGGGAGTGGAAAAGAATAGTGCCTCAGTGCAGGAAAATGCCGGGTTTGTAATATGATAGCTGGCATTGACATGGGATAGTCGCGCTTCGGGCGCCGGCAAACTTCAACTGTGCACCGATACGACCTGATTAGCTGTCATGACTGCGGCGTGCTGTACCGCAAACGTCCGCTGCGTCCGCGCGAAAAGGCGCGCTGCATCCGTTGCCGCTCGGTGCTGTATCGCGGCGCCCACGCGCGGGGCGCCTCGGCCGAATTGACCAAGGTGGTGGCGCTGACCCTGGGCGCCGCCTTCGTCTTCCTGATCGCCCAGTTCTTCCCCATCGTCGAACTCGACGTCAATGGCCTGACCTCCAGCGCCACCTTGCTCGGCGCCATCCGCGTGCTGTGGCTTGAACAGATGCAGATCGTGGCGACGATGGTCTTCCTGTTAACCATCCTCTTTCCCGCCATCGAACTCGCTTCCCTGCTGTATGTGGCGCTGGGCCTGCGCGGCGGCGTCAAGGTGCCGGGCTTTAACCGCGTGCTGCGCGCCGTGCAGACGGCGCGCGAGTGGGGCATGACGGAAGTGCTGATGATCGGCATTCTGATCACCGTCGTCAAGATGACCAGCCTGGCCACCGTGCTGCCGCAACCGGGGCTGTTCGCGTTTGGCGCGCTGACCCTGATGCTGGCCATCGTCGTCTCGTTCGACCCCAAGGCCCTGTGGAACCTGGGCGACGACCTGACCCGTCAAGCGCTGCCGGGCATCCGCTACAAGGCCTTCGCGCCGGGCGCGAAGATTGTGCCCTGCCACGCCTGTGGCCTGGTGGCGCCGCCGCTGGGCAAGGGCAAGCATCTGGCGTGCGTGCGCTGCGGCACGGCCCTGCATGTACGTAAACCGGACAGCATCAATCGCACCTGGGCCTTGCTGATCGCCGCCATGATCCTCTACATTCCCGCCAACCTGCTGCCCGTGATGGTGACGTATTCCCTGTTTGGCGCACAAAACGACACCATCATGAGCGGCGTGGTGCTGTTCTGGACCAGCGGCTCGAAAGGCCTGGCCATCATCATTTTCATCGCCAGCGTGGTCGTGCCGATGTTGAAACTGGGCGTGCTGGCGCTGCTGGCGTTCACGGCGCAGCGGCGTTCGCGCTGGCGGCCGCGCCAGCGCACCATCTTGTACCGCATGGTCGAATTCATCGGCCGCTGGTCCATGCTCGATATCTTTGTCGTCACCCTGACGGTGGCGCTGGTGCGCTTCAAGTCGCTGGCCGTGATCACGGCCGGACCCGGCGCGCTGGCCTTTGGCGCCGTGGTGGTGCTGACCATGCTGGCGGCGATGCAGTTCGACCCGCGCCTGATCTGGGACCCCGTCGACGGGCAGGTACCTGGCGAGGAAGAACCCGTGGTGGTGGCAAATACCGGAAACAATACAGTGATTGGAGAACAGCATGTCTGACAAAGAAGCAGGCGACCTTGCCGAAACGGGTGGCCAGGGCGTCCCCCGTTGCCGCAACCCGATGTGGAACAGGGCAGCCGCTGGCTGCCGTCGCTGGTATGGCTCATTCCACTGCTGGCCGCGCTGATCGGTGCCGGCCTGGCCGCCAAGTCCATCCTCGACCAGGGCCCCACGGTGACAGTCAGCTTCAAGAGCGCCGAAGGGCTGGAGCCGGGCAAGACCAAGGTCAAGTACAAGGACGTCGACATCGGCCAGGTGCGCGCCATTACCCTCGGCGAGGACTTGAGCAAGGTGCTGGTGACGATCGACATGAGCAAGGAAGCGCGGCGCTTCGCCACCGCCGATTCGCGCTTCTGGGTGGTGCGCCCGCAGATCGGCGCCAGTGGCGTGACGGGGCTGGGCACCTTGCTGTCGGGCGCCTACATCGGCGTCGACACGGGCAAGTCGGAAGCCAAAAAGGAGAACTTCGTCGGCATGGAAAATCCGCCCGCCGTGGCGGGCGACCAGAAGGGCAAGTTGTACACCCTGCATGCGGACAGCCTCGGCTCCGTCGACGTGGGCTCGCCGCTGTTCTTCCACCGCCTGCGCGTGGGCAAGGTGGTCAGCTTCGCGCTGGACAAGGATGGCAATGGCATCACCATGTCGGTCTTCGTGAACGCCCCATACGACCAGTTCGTCGGCAAGAATGCGCGCTGGTGGCATGCCAGCGGCGTCGACGTGCGCCTCGATTCGAGCGGCTTCAAATTGAATACGCAGTCGCTGGCGGCCATGCTGGTAGGCGGCATCGCCTTCGAGGCGGAAAACGGCCGCAAGCCCGAGGAGCCCGCGCCGGCCAATACCAATTTCCGTCTGGCTGCCGACGAGGCCAGCGCCATGCGCGAACCCGATGGCGAGGCGATCACCACCGTATTCTATTTCGACCAGTCCCTGCGCGGCTTGCAGCCAGGCGCCACGGTGGACTTCCGCGGCATCGTGCTGGGCGAGGTGCGCTCGGTGGGCATCGAATTCGATCCCGTGAAGAAGAACTTCCGCATGCCCGTCACCGTCAATCTGTATCCGGCCCGCCTGGGCATGCGTTTCAAGACGGCCGTCGACGATGCGGAAGGCTCGGCCGGCCACCAGCTGCTTGAACGCATGGTCAGCCGTGGCTTGCGCGCCCAGCTACGCACGGGCAACCTGCTCACCAGCCAGCTGTACATCGCGCTGGACTTCTTCCCGAAAGCGCCGAAGGTGGCGCTGGACTTGAACAGGTATCCGCTGGAAGTGCCCACGGTACCGAATACCCTCGACGAACTGCAGACGCAGATCGCCAGCATCGCCCGCAAGCTCGATCAGGTGCCATACGCGGAGATCGGCAGCAACCTGAACGCCACCATCAAGCAGGCCAATACCCTGTTCAAGCAGCTCGATGGCCAGGTGGTGCCGGAAATGCGCGACACCCTGACGGCGGCGAAACAGACCTTCGGCACGGCCGAACAGGTGCTGCAAAAGGATTCGCCGCTGCAGTCGGACGTAAGACTGGCCTTGCAGCAACTGACGCAAACCCTGCAATCGCTCAATGCCTTGTCGGATTACCTGGAGCGTCACCCCGAGTCCCTGATCCGCGGTAAAAAAGGAGATGAAAAATGATGAAGCCGATGTCTGCCGCGCTGCTGGCGACCGTCCTGCTGGGCGCCTGCTCCACACCCCAGCCCGAGCATTTCTATACGCTCAGCGGCGGCGCCGACGCGCAGCCGGCCAAACCCGTCAAATACTATGTCGAGGTGCTGGCCGTCAGCGTGCCGCAGCAGGTGAGCCGCAACCAGTTTGTTGTGACGGCGCCGTCGGGACGCATCGAATTGCTGGAGCAGCAGCGCTGGGCGGGGCCGCTGGCTGGCGAGATCGGCCAGGCCCTGTCCACGGCCGTGACGAACGATCTGGGCGCCATCGATGTGTTCCGCACGCCGCATCCCGACAACCTGCCCGTGTACCGCATCAGCACCAATGTGCAGCGTTTCGAGTCCGTGATGGGCCAGTATGCGCTGATCGATGCCGTGTGGAGCGTGCGCCAGCTGGCCAGCAACAAGGTGGTCACTTGCCGCACGCTAGCCAATGAAAAGGTGGGCGGCGGCTACGATGAACTGGTGCTGGGCCACCGCCGCGCCGTGCACCGCATCGCCGCCGATGCGGCCAGCGTGGTGCGTGCTTTTGACAACGGTAACGCTGCCTGCCCGGCCGTCTGAGCGGCATTGCGCTACCCAGTCCCGGCGGCCGCTGGTAAAATGCGGCCATGGGAATGACCTTGTTCACGCGCCGCTTTGCCGCCTGGATCGCCTGCTTTGCGATCCTGCTGGCGGCGCTCGCGCCATCGATTTCCCAGGCCGTCGCCAATGCCAAGCAGGAATCGGGCTCCGGCTGGGCGGAAATCTGCTCGGTGGCCGGCATCCGTTTTGTCCCGCTTGTGCAGGCTGATGATGGCGCCGCCGATGAAAAATCCGGTGGCAAGGCCATGCAGATGGAGCATTGCGCCTTCTGTTCCACGCATGCGGGTTCCGTCGGCCTGACGCCCACCAGCCCCGTGCTGCCGCTGCCCGTCGCCAGCGGCACGGCGATTTTCCCGGCGCTGTACTACCAGTCCCAATCCCCGCTGTTCATCTGGTCCACCGCGCAGTCGCGCGCGCCGCCCGCCCTCGTCTAAGTTTCTGCATTTTTAATGTTTGCGCTGTCCACCTTCTGGTGTGACGCGCCGCATCCGCACACTTAAACGAGAATCACATGCACAAGAAATTATTGGTACTGGCCGTCGCCATCACCTTGGCCTACCCCTGCGCGCAGGCGCAGCAACTTGACCAAACCGACCACTCCATCGACACCGTCGTCGTTTCCGGTTCGCGCGCGCAATCATGGCTGTCCGAGACGCCGCAGGCCATCGGCGTCGTCAATGCCAAAACGCTGGAACGCGACAAGCCCAAGACCATGGGCGATATCCTCAACCGCATCGCCGGCGTGTACTGGAATGACCTGGGCAACGAGCAGCACAGCATGAGCATCCGCCAGCCCATCGGCACGAATGCCGTCTATCAGTACCTGGAAGACGGCATCCCCATTCGTCCGCTGGGCGTTTTCAACCACAACTCGCTCAATGAAATGAACATGGCAGGGGCCAGCGGCGTGGAAGTGGTGAAGGGCGCCGCTTCTTCGCTGTATGGCAGCAATGCCGTCGGTGGCGCCGTCAATTTCCTGACGGCCGGCGCCAGCGCCACGCCGACGGCCAAGGTGGGCGTGCGGCGCGATAACGTGGGCGGCTACACCCGTTACGACACGTCCGCCAGTGATACCTGGGGTCCGCTGGGATTGCGCTTTTCTCATTACAGTTCGCGCCGTTCGCGCGATAACTGGCAAGAGTACAGCTATGGCGACAAAGATTCGTTCTCGCTGCGCGCCGACTATGCGCTCAGCCCCACCTCGCAGCTGCGCGCCACCATCGTCCACACGGATCTCGATGCGGCCATGACGGGCAGCCTGTTCGAGAATGACTACCGCGCCAATCCGGGCAAGAGCCTGAACACGTTTACCTACCGCAAGGACAAGACCACGCGCATGAATCTGGCGTGGGAGGGTGCGACGACGGCCAATGGCACCAGCACCGTCACCGTGTTTACGCGCAAGAATGACCATGGGCAGATTCCCGCGTATTCCATCGGCAGTTGCGCGGGCATGCTGTGCAAGGGCGTCATCAATAACAACCACGTCGATTCGCTGGGGCTGGACGTGAAACACCAGCAGGAATTCGCGTGGCTGCGTTCGCGCCTGATCGCCGGCGTTTACGTGGACAAGAGCGACAATCCCTTTGTCAGCGATAACCTGTCCATCGTGCGCGATGCGGCCACGGGCCGCTACCTGCGCTATACGCTGGCCAATGCGTCCAATCCGCAGGGCGTGCGCGACTACCAGACGGACATTCTGAACACGGCCGTCTTCGCGCAATGGGAATTTTCTCCGCTGGCCGGCACGCGCGTGGTGCTGGGCGGCCGTTCGGACGCCATCCGCTACGACTACCATAACAATCTGGCGCCCGGCGGCAGCGTCAATTATGGCGCGCCCGACGAGTCGCGCAGCTTTTCGCATGTGAGCCCGAAGCTGGGCGCCACCTACGCCATCGGCCAGGCGGGCAGCGCGTATGCGAACGTCAGCCAGGGTTTTACCCCGCCCGAGGTGAGCCAGCTGTATGGCAAGACGGGCATCGCCGACCTGCAGCCGTCCGTCTATAACAACTATGAACTGGGCTTGCGCTGGGCCTTCTTGCAGGGCCGCTTGAAACTCGACACGGCCCTGTACCGCCTCGACGGGCGCGACACCATCGTCAGCTATACGCTCTCGCCGGGCAACAGCGAAAACCGCAATGCAGGGCGCACGCGCAGCGAAGGGCTGGAGCTGGGCCTGAACTACGACAGCGGCCCGTTCGACGCGCGCTTCGCCACGGCCATCGCACGCCACCGCTACCTGCGTTACCAGGTCTCCGCCAGCCTCGATTACAGCGGCCGCAGCATGCCGCAGGCGCCGCGCGACATCACCTCGATCGAGATCGGCTACAAGCCCGTGGCCGGCGCCAGGGTGGCGCTCGAAGCCGTGCACCAGGGCCGCTACTGGATGAACAACGCCAATACGGTGGAGTACAAGGGCCACGCCTTGCTGAACCTGCGCGCCAGCTACCAGCTCGCGCGCGGGCTGGAAGCGTGGGCGCAGGTGCGCAATCTGATGGACAAACGCTATGCCGATTCGGCCAGCAGCAGTTATTCGGGTGTGGGCAGTTACGCGGCCAATACGCAGAACCAGTACACGCCCGGTGCGCCGCGCAGCGTGATGCTGGGCCTGGGCTATACCTTCAACGCACTGTGAGGCTGGCCATGGACGATCACACCTTTCTTATCGCACGGCGTAAAAGCCTGTACTGGCGCATCCACTTCTGGGCCGCGCTGATCGCCTCGCCGTTTGCGCTGGTGGCTACCCTGACGGGCATTTTGTATGTGTTCACGCCGCAGATAGAGGCAAGGCTGTACCAGCACCTCGACCATGTGGTGCCGCAAGCGTCCATGCTGCCGCTGGACGCCGCCGTGGCGGCAGCCGAACGGGCGGCGCCGCGTGGCTGGGCGGTGCAGCACGTGGTGCCGCCGTTGCAACAGGACGACGCGGTGCAGGTGGCGTTCGCGCCACCGGGCGGCGCGCAGGATGAACATGCAGGCCATGGCGGACATGCCGCGCCGGCCACGCCCCCCAAACCGAAGTTCGGCCTGCCCGCGCAAGCCATCATCGTGTATGTGAATCCGTATGACGCGCGCGTGCTGGGCAGCCTGGCCGGCAGCGAACGCTTCGGCAACTGGGCGAAAAAGCTGCATTCGCGCCTGCTGCAAAACGATGGCTGGCGCTGGATGATCGAGCTGGCCGCCAGCTGGCTGATGGTGATGCTGGTGACGGGCGTGGTGCTGTGGTGGCCGCGCGGCGCGCAATCGGGCTTGCCGAAGCGTGGCGCGCGCGGGCGCAATGGCTGGCGCCAGTGGCATGCTTTTCTCGGCGTGGCGCTGGGCATCGTCAGCGTCGTGATCCTGACGACAGGGCTGACGTGGAGCCAGCAGGCGGGCGGGCGCATCCGCGCACTGCGCGATGCCAGCGGCCAGGCGCCGCCGCCCGTGCCGCGCGGTTTGCATTCGCGCGAGGAGGGCGCTCCGCTCGACTGGCAGGATGCCTGGCAAGTGGCGCGCAGCCATGCACCGGCCATCGCCGTGCAGCTGACGGCGCCGGCCAGCCAGGACGATGTGTGGCGCGCCACCATGGCCGACCGCAGCCAGCCCACCTTGCGCTTCGACCTGCAATTCGACGCCTACAGCGGCAAGCCTTTGTACTATGCGGGGTGGCAGGCGCAGACGGCGTTCGGCAAGGCCACGGCCATCGGCATTCCCTTTCATCGCGGCGAATTCGGCTGGTGGAACCAGGCCTTGCTGCTGCTGTTTGGCGCCAGCGTGCTGTTCTCGCTGGTATCGGGCTGGGTGATGTTCTTCAAGCGCCGCCTGCCAGGCTCGCTGGGCTTGCCCCGGCTGCTGCCGGGCGCCTGGACCTCGCCGTCCGCGCTGGCCTGGCTGGTGGCGGCCGGCATGTGCGCGCTGATGCCGCTGCTGCTCATTTCCGGCTGCATGCTGATGCTGCTGGAGCTCCTGCTGGCGAAATGGGGTGCGCGTATCGGCAGGATGCGTCTGCGCTAGAATAAGGGGCGCGGCCAGGCTCGTTGCCATGGGCCGCACCCTTGTACTGGTTGACGCATGTTATTCATCGACTTTCCCGCCTTGTCCGTACTGGCCGCCGCGTCGGCCCTGGTGACAAAAAAATGCAGCTGCTGCGCCGTCCCGCTCGATGCCTGGCAACGCCTGCCCACTTCGCTGGAGCTGGACCGGTTTGAAGAAATCGGCACCCTGCGCGAAGATCCGTACGAAGAACCGACGTTTGCCGAGTACCACCCGCACGGCACGCGCTATGACAGCATCGATGCGCCCATCGCGCCGCGCTACTATCCCGCCAACCTGAGCCAGGTGGCGCGCTGCCTGAACTGCGGCCGCCACTACCTGCGCTACAACGAGGCGGGCGGCTATTTCACGGAACTGCGTATCCGCGCGCTGCGCCCGGCATTGCTGGCCGACGCCGCCCTCTAGCTGCTACAGGCTTTCCTTGACGTGTGCAATGCCGAGTGCATCGTAGATCGAATATACGGCGGCGAGGAGGTTGTCCAGTTCCGGCGAGCGGTCCCTATGCCGCATGCTGAATAAAATGGGCGAGAACGCATGCTTGTCGTCCAGCTTGCGGTACACGACGTTCCGGTGATGCATCGCTTGCACGCTTTCGGGCACGATGGAAATGCCCTGGCCGGCCGCCACCAGTCCCATGGAAATCTGCAGTTCGCGCACTTCCGTGACGGGGCCGGGCGTGACATTGCCTACACTGAACATGGCCAGCACCTGGTCGGCAAAGCTGGGGCGGGGCGCTTTCGGATACACGAGCAGGGTTTCGTGGATCAGGTCAGTCAGGCGCAAGCCGCCTTCCCCCTTGGCCAGCCGGTGACCGGGCGGCAGGGCCACCACCAGCCGCTCTTCGCGCAGCAGGATGCGGCGGATGCTGGGGTCTTCGCTATTCAGGCGTCCAAAGCCCACGTCGATGCGGCCTTCCTTCAGGGCCTTGAGCTGCTGCACCGTCGTCATTTCATGCAGGGTCACGTCGACCTCGGGATGGCGTTCGCAAAAACGGTGCACGATGTCGGGCAATTCGCCATACAGGGTCGAGGCGACAAAGCCGATCGACAGGGTGCGTTCCAGCTTGCCCACGCGTTGCGTCATCGCCTTCAGGTCGCGCACCTGGTCGAGCAGGGGCCGCGCATGGGCGAGGAAAAACTCGCCCGCTTCCGTCAGCCGCAGGGGCCGTGAGCCCTTTTCGATCAGCGCCACGCCGAGGATTTCTTCCAGTTGCTGCATCTGCCGGCTGAGCGGCGGCTGCGCGATATGCAGGCGCGCAGCGGCCCGCGTGAAGTTCCTTTCCTCTGCGACCGCAACGAAGTAGCGCAAGTGCCGTAATTCCATCTTCATACCTTTCAGGTATAGGTTTGATACCAACTCGGTGTTGGACGTGGCCACATTCGGGGCATATCGTGTCACCACCCTACGGAATTATACGGAATAAATATGATTCAAAATATCGAGACCTACCTGGTCGATGTGCCAACCATCCGCCCGCACCGGATGTCCGTCGCCACCATGAACACGCAGACCCTGGTGCTGGTGCGGCTGCGCTGCGCTGACGGCATCACCGGCTGGGGCGAGGCGACCACCATCGGCGGCTTGAGCTATGGCGGCGAAAGCCCGGAAAGCATCAAGACGAATATCGATACCTATATCGCGCCGCTGCTGGTCGGCATGGAAGCGAGCGCAGTGGCCAAGGCCATGGCCAAGGTACGCAAGGTCATTCAGGGCAACCGCTTCGCCAAGTGCGCGATCGAAACGGCGCTGCTGGACGCGCAGGCGCGCCGCCTGAACGTGCCGCTGTCGGAATTGCTGGGTGGCCGGGTGCGCGACGCGCTGCCCGTGGCCTGGGTGCTGGCCAGCGGCGACACGGCGCGCGATATCGCCGAAGGGGAAAAAATGCTGGAACTGCGCCGCCACCGCATCTTCAAGCTGAAGATCGGCCTGCGCGACGTGATGGACGACGTGGCCCACGTGCTGGAGATCAAGCGGGCGCTGGGCGAACGGGCCAGCGTGCGCGTCGACGTCAACCAGGCCTGGAGCGAGACGGACGCCGTGCGCGGCATCGCCGCGCTGGACGCGGGCGGCATCGACCTGATCGAGCAGCCCGTCAAGGCCGGCAACCGCGCCGCGCTGGCGCGCCTGAAGCAGCGCTTCGACGTGGCCATCATGGCCGACGAAGCCTTGCACGGCCCCGCCGACGCGCTGGCGCTGGCGCAGGCCGATGCGGCCGACGTGTATGCGGTGAAGATCACCCAGTCGGGCGGCTTGCTGCCGGCGCTGGAAGTGGCCACCGTGGCGCGCCTGGCCGGCGTGGGCCTGTACGGCGGCACCATGCTCGAAGGCGGCGTCGGCACGGCTGCCACGGCCCACGTCTGCTCCACGTTTGCGGAACTGGCCTGGGGAACGGAACTGTTCGGCCCCTTGCTGCTGACGCAGGAAGTCTTGCGCGAGCCGCTCGTGTACCGCGACTTCATGCTGCAAGTGCCGACGGGTCCGGGCCTGGGCGTCGAGATCGATATGGACAAGCTGCGTTCCATGCAGCGTCAATAAGAAAGTCAAAGGAGAAACCATGTTATTCCATGTACGCATGAACGTGAACCTGCCATTGAACATGCCGGCGGAACAGGCGGCGCAGCTCAAAAAAACGGAAAAAGAACTGGCTCAGCGCCTGCAGCACGAGGGCAAGTGGCGCCACCTGTGGCGCATCGCCGGGCAGTACGCCAACGTCAGCATCTTCGACGTCGACAGCGTCGACGAACTGCATGATTTACTCACCTCGCTGCCGCTGTTTCCCTACATGCAGGTCGACGTGATGCCGCTGTGCCGCCATCCCTCGTCGGTCCGCGACGACGATTCCTGAGGAGGCATGCAATGACGCATACAAGCAACGACACTGCCAGGAAAACGTGCGAGGTGGACGGTATTCGCATGCATTACCGCACGGATGGCGAGCGCAGCAAGCCTTGCCTGGTCCTGTCGAATTCCCTCGGCACGGACTTGTCCATGTGGGATGCGCAAGCGGCCGCGCTGGCCGGCGACTTTTTTGTTGTGCGCTACGATACGCGCGGCCATGGCCAGTCTGCCAGCGGCAGCGCGCCATTCGGCATCGACCGGCTGGGACTGGACGTGGTGGCGCTGCTCGACCACCTCGATATCGCCCGTGCCGCCTTCTGCGGCATTTCCATGGGCGGCTTGACGGGCCAGTGGCTGGGCATACACCAGCCGCAGCGTTTGACGCAACTCGTGCTGGCGAATACGGCGGCGCGCATCGGCGGCGCCGCGCCGTGGCAGCTGCGGGCGGAGCAAGTGCGCCGCGACGGTATGGCCGCGGTGGCCGGGAGCGCTGCCGCGCGCTGGTTCACGCCGCAGTTTATCGAACGCGCGCCGGACACGGTGGCGCGCCTGGTCGGCACCTTGCGCGGCCAGGATGCCGGCGGCTACGCGGCCTGCTGCGACATGCTGGCCCAGGCGGACTTGCACGGCTGCGTCGGCATGATAGCCGTACCGACTCTGATCATCGCGGGCGAGCACGATCCCGTAACCACCGTCGACGACGCGCGCTGGCTGCAGCAGCAGATCGCGTGCGCCCGCCTGGCAAGCCTGCCCGCCTCGCATATTTCGAACATCGAGGCGGCTGACTTGTTTACGGCGCAGTTGCGGACCTTTTTGGTGTGAGGCTTGCTGTACCGTATCGGTACGGCAGGAATTTGACTTTCCCCTGAGCACCGCCACCGGCTGGTCCGGCACGCGGCAGGGGAAGCTTTCTTGAAAAATAATAATAAGAAAAGCAGACTTGGAGTAGACGAATGGAAAACAGATTAATCATCATCGCTGCGGTCACGGTGGGCTATTTCGCCCTCATGTCGTACATTACGTATAGTGTGCGCAAGCATGCCAACAGCGCCGAGGGCATGACAGCGGGCGGGCGCAATTATCCCGCCTACCTGATCGGCGCGCTGCTGTTGTCGGAATTCATCGGCAGTTCCGTCAGCATCGGTACGGCGCAAAAAGGCTATGAGCTGGGCATTTCCGCTGCATGGAATCTGGTGGCGCTGTCGTTGGGTTTCCTGCTGCTGGCCATCGTGCTGGTCAAAAAATACAAGGAAAGCGGGCAGTCGACGATTTCCGGCATCCTGGCGCAAACGTATGGCGAACCCGTGCGCTATGCGGCGTCCATTCTTACCATCGTCGCGCTGGGCATCGTTGCCGTCGCCCTGTACGCGAGCGGCGGCGCCGTGCTGGCGGCCGTGCTGCACATCAATAAAACCGTGGCCATTTTGCTGGTGGGCGCCATTACCGTGATGTATGTCAGCCTGGGCGGCATGCGTTCGGTGGTGTACACCAATTTTGCCCACTCCATCGTCAAATACCTGGGCGTGATCCTGGCGCTGGCGTATGCGCTGGAAGCCTCCGGCGGCATCGGCGCGCTGCAGGCGCAGCTGCCGGCCAAGATGTTCAACTGGGTCGAGATCGGCTGGGGCCAGATCATCGCCTGGATGATCGGCGGCATCGGCTCCATCTTCGCCACGCAATATGTGATCCAGGCTCTGGTCAGCACGGACAACCCGGCCGTGGCCAAGCGCGCCTGTTATTACGTGTCGTCGCTGATGATACCGTTCGGCCTGATGGCGGCCCTGATCGGCATGTGCAGCGCCGTGTTGTATCCGGGCATGAAGTCGATCGATGCCTTCCCGACCTTGATCGCCCACATGCCGGCGTTTTCCGCCAGCATCATGATCGTCGGCCTGGCCGGCGCCCTGTTTGGCGGCATTTCCGCCACCACCCTGGCATCGGCCACCCTGGCCATGAAGGATTTTTATGATCCCTGGTACAATAAGGCGAAGAACGACGCGAAATCGCTGATGTTCCTGCGCATCGCCATCATCGTGGCCGGCCTGCTGCCGCTGGTGCTGGCGCTGTATGCGGAAAAACTGCTGATGATCGCCTTCCTCGGCAAGGCCTTGCGCGCCACCCTGGCCGTGCTGGTGCTGATGGCCTTCTATGCGCCGAAATTCGGCACGCCGCGCGGCGCCTTTGTCGGCGTGATCGTCTCGGTGATCGCCACCATCGGCTGGTTCCTGGCGGGCAATCCGTACGGCGTGGACAGTTCCTACCTGGCGCTGGCCGGTCCGCTGCTGACCATGGGCATCAGCCATTTGTTCAAGTCAGGCCCCGCTCACACCAGCCCTGTCAGGTAGTAGATGGCGATGACGAAAAATACCACCACGGTCTTGATGATGGTGATGCCGAAAATGTCGCGGTAGGACTGGCGGTGCGTGAGGCCCGTGACGGCCAGCAGGGTGATCACGGCGCCATTGTGTGGCAGGGTATCCATGCCGCCGCTGGCCATCGCCACCACGCGGTGCATGACTTCGAGCGGAATGTGCGCCTGCTGCGCGGCCTGGATAAAACTCTCCGACATGGCGGCCAGCGCGATGCTCATGCCGCCCGAGGCCGAACCAGTAATGCCGGCCAGGGTCGTCACGGACACGGCCGCATTGACGAGGGGATCGGGCACGCTGCGCAAGGTATTGCTGACGGCAAGAAAACCGGGCAGCGCGGCGATGACGCCGCCGAAGCCATACTCTGACGCCGTATTCATGGCCGCCAGCAAGGCGCCGCCCACGGCCGCCTTGGTGCCTTCGGCAAAGGCGGCGCGGATGCGCCCGAAGGCCGTCACGCAGACGAGCAAGATGCCCAGCAACAAGGCGCCTTCCACGGCCCAGATGCCGGTCACGGAGGCTATCGCCGTCGTCACGGGCGCATGCAAGCCTGGCAGGGCGTCGGCGGTGAGCACGTAACTGGCGCCATACCATTGGGGAATCAGCTTGGTCAGCGCAAAGTTGGCCACGCCCACCAGCACCAAAGGCGCCACCGACAGCAGCGGATGGGGCAGCTCGCCACCGCCGGTTTTGGCCTGTTCCGCTTCCACGCCATACCCTTCGCCCGTCGCCATGACGGAGCGCCGGCGCCATTCCAGAAAGGCCAGGCCCATGATCACCGTCAGCACGGCGCCGATGGTGCCCAGCCATGGCGCAGCCCAGCCGGTCGTGTTGAAGAAGGTGGTGGGGATGATGTTCTGGATTTGCGGCGTGCCCGGTAAAGTGTCCATGGTGAACGAGAACGCGCCCAGGGCGATGGCGCCCGGCATCAGCCGTTTGGGGATATTGCTCTGGCGATACAGTTCGGCTGCGAACGGATACACGGCAAACACCACCACGAACAGCGACACGCCGCCGTAAGTCAGGGCCGCGCACACCGCAACGATGACGGCATTGGCGCGCGAACTGCCGATATAGCGGATGGCCGCCACGACGATGGACTGGGAAAAGCCGGACATCTCGATCAGCTTGCCGAACACGGCACCGAGCAAAAAGACGGGGAAATACAGCTTGATGAAGCCCACCATCTTTTCCATGAAGATGCCGCTGAAGACGGCCGGCACGGCGGACGGATCGGTAAGCAGCACGGCACCGAGCGCGGCGACGGGTGCAAACAGGATCACGCTGTAGCCGCGGTAGGCGGCCAGCATCAGGAAGGCCAGTGCGGCCAGAACTATCAGGAAAGACATCGGTCAGGCCCTTGCGCGATGGAAGTGTTTAATTAATCAATTGTTCAATTAATATCATACTTCTCGGCAACATGCCAACGCGTGGGTCAAGGATTGCGCGTAGATATAGACGCCAACGGCCAGCTATCCTACTGTGGCGTTGACCTTGCCAATGAGCGAGCATCTGCACGCCGTCTTGCAGCCATGGACGGCCGACGGAATACCGCCGGTGGTCAATCAGCGGGGGAGATTGCTTCCTATTTGGACCAAACTGGGCGTCTATTTTCCGGGATCTCCGGTTGAAAGAATGATTCAATCATACGCAAGGTATTGATGTCATATAAGGATTGGGTTCCTGCAAAATGCCGACCACCACAATCGATGGCGACCTGCCTGCCTTGCATCCAAAACCAATAATCTCGTATGAATGGCTCACACTTTATATGTCGAAGCTGACCGTCTCTGTAAATTGCAAGCTGGCTGGCACCTGGTTCGGTATCTCCTTCCGCAATCCATGAATTTAGCACTCGCCAGGCAGCGCTACGCTTATCGGGTGACAAGGTCGCGCCTGCCGCATCGCCGCTCTTGCTTATTTTTTCATCTCGGCCCTCTGCAGAAATGATATGAACATTTTTTCGTTATCAATATAAACGTTTTTTAAGTAACTATGGATTGCATGACAGTTTGTTGTTGATAGCATTAGAAATATGGATATGATTTTCTTTATCTGTCACTTCCTAAATACTTTGTCGCGATTTGAAGCATGCCTCGCTGCGGTGTCTCGTGAGCAACTTTGACCGCTTCAGCTTCGTCGCAGTTATTACCACCCGGGGCCCCTCAATTCTTGCCCCAGTTGCTGCAGGAAAATCAAGAACCGCACCACGACAATGAGTGTTGTAATAAAAACCAATCCATACTGCTCGCCCATTGCGATTTGGCCTGATTTTTGCAGCTTGAACGATGCCCAAAGAAACAGGCACAGAGCGACGCACGCAAGCGGAATTTTCAGTGGTCTGTCGTTGAAATCAGGCACGCTGATACCTGTGAATATCCCAATTAACTCAGTCGGGTGATCGATCAGGAGCAGGAAAAAGGCGAGGATCGGGAGAAATCCGATGAGCAGCCCAAGCAGATACGCTTTCTTCTTGTTTACTGGTTGCTCTGGAAAATGATTCATCATGGCATTGACGCTTAGCTCAGCAATTGATCGTGTACGAACGCAAAGCATGCGGTCAGTGTTCAGCAGTTTGCTTGAGTTGGCTGACGTCTCTCAGCACCTGTCCATATGATCGATACAAGTTGGCCGCCGGCAGGCGGCCTTGTTGCGCCATTAGTGCATGCACCTGCTGCAGGCGATAGAAGGGTACGCGTGGATATTCATGATGCTCGATATGGTAATGGATTCGATGGGGTCCGACGAAAAAAGTTTGCCAGCTGCGCCGGACGACGGTACGCGCACTGAATCGCTGATCTTCCGACGCCCGGTAGCCGGCATGCTCGGTGATCGCGCGTATGCGCCCGAACAGCGGTAGCAAGGTCAGCGCTGGCAAGATCCAAAGCCCGAAATACAGCGCTGCATGTCCCGCCGCCGCGAGCAGGCCGATCATCACGCCCTGCACCGCAACGATGCTGGCGATTGCGTAGAACCCCTTGCTGTGGCCGGCAGCCTTGTGCGGATTGCGGCCACGCTGCCTGGTGCGCACCAGATTGCGTGCGCTGAGGAAGTAACCAATGCCGGTGGCATCTTTTAACAAACGCCACACCAATTCCCTACGCGTCACGGGGTAGTCGTCGATGCCGAATATGGTGGCGACCGGATCGTCGGCCACCATCGGCGCGCGGTGATGCTGCAAGTGCCCGCTGCGATAGAAGTCCATCACCAGCAGCAGTGGCGCTGCAGCGAACAGCTGGCCTGCGATGTCGTTCAGGCGCCGATACGACAGCAGGGTACCGTGAGCGCTTTCATGCATCAGCACGGCTAGCGCGAGCTGGGTGCGGGCGATCAGGATCGCGCTCAGCAGGAACACCAGCGGATGGGAAAAGCGGATAGCCGCGACGAAGCAGGCAGCAATCAGCGCCCAGTCAAGCGCGACGGCGAGTAGTGCGCGCGGATTGCTGATCGTTGTGAGATGCGCCGGTAATGGGGGCTTCATGATGGGCGCCTCATCGGTGGACAGACCGCGCGGCCAGCTGGTACAGCAACGCTACCCAGCTCTGCAGGCGTGCGCCGGCTACCGCGCGGCCGTCCGGCGCAGGCAAGGTGGGGGCGCTCTGTAGCAGATCGGCGCACGCGCTGCACAGGTCGTGGGCGAACGTTGCCGCGTCGCCGCGCCAGACGACGATGCGATGTGCCAGCCCCAGCGCCGCCGCGCGCGCCGCGTTGATTTTCTGCTCCGGCTGCTCGGTTAGCACCAGCACGATGGGCCGACCGTAGACCAGCGCCACCGACAACGCTGCCATGCCGGGTGCGGAGACGATCAGGTTGCTGGCGGCAGCTTGCCGCACCCAGTCGGCGTTCTGCGCCCCCCATCGCGCGCGTCCGGCATAGCCTTCGCCGACCAGCGTTGCGTGCATGCCGGCCAGGTCCAAGCCGTTTTCGACGCCATCGGCCAGACAGGGGTCGCGGAAATGGGGATTGAGGTAGACGGCTGCGCACGCTTGCGCGCGCGGCACTGCGGCGTCAAACAGCGCGGCCACAACGACCGGAGTCGGCAGGCGGAATGTGGCGCCGTCGTAAGTCGCCTCGTAGCTGAAGTCGTGCTCAATGCGCGCTAAGCTGGCGTTGATCTGCCATCCGACGATGCGATGGAACAGGCGTGACAGGATAGCTGGTAGTCGCCCGGAAAAATTGTTTTGGACTGCCTGCCGCAAGCTGGCGCCGTAGACGTGTACCACCTTGCCCCGCCATGCCGGCATGCAGCCCATGAACAGTAGTGCCGGGTGAAAGGAGTCGTTGATGATTAAGTCCGCGCTGTGCAGAGCGACGCGTAGTTGCATAATGTCGCGGCACATCCGCGACGGTCGGAACAGATAGTTGGCGATATTTGCGTCGGTTTCTGCGGGCAGCATGTTTTGTCGGGTGTCGAACTGGACTGCGTAGTGTTGCGACAGCACGTGCGCAGTGATGCCGAAGCCGGCCAGGAAAGCGACCCCTTCGTCCGACGTGGTCAGTACATCGACATCGGCGCCGTACTCGCGCAACGCATGCGTGAGTAGTTGCGCGCGCATCAGGTGGCCGCGGGCATCTGCCGTTGCCAGATAGGTCACTTTGATGGTGTTCATGGACGTACGGGCCACAGCCGCAACGCGGCGCCGGCCAGATACATGATGAGTGCGCTGGAGACGCCCCAGGCACGGTCGATGGCGCGAATCTCATCGAGCAGCGATGCCAGGCTCCCGTGTTCGGACGGCAGCACCAGACGCGTCAGCGTATGCTGGCACAAGCGCACGTGGCGCTCTTCATCGCTCAGCACGCCAACCAACAGCGGATATAGCGGATGAACTGCGCCAATCAGCGCGCAATGGCGCCGTAGAACGCGGGTGAACGTCTGTTCGGCGCACAAGCCGATAGCGAACGCCGGGATGAGGTGGCCTGCGGAAAAGCTGGTAGCGTAGCGATGCGCGAGTGTGCGCCATTGCGCGATCTTGCGCAGGGTGAGCGCATCGGGCCGCGCGGACAAAGGCATCGGCGCTATCCCGCCCCGCGCCGTTAGCGCAGCGGCAAACAGCGAAGCATGATGCCGTTCGTCCGCCAGGTGCTTTTCCATTTGTCGCGCCAGCCAGGCCGGCGGCTGGCCCAGCAGGTCAGACTGCAGCGCGATTTCGCTGGACTCCTCGCCGATCAAGTAGATACGCAACAGCAGCCTTTCACCGGCCACGCTGGCATGCAGTTGGCGCAGGGCGGCACGCTTGATGCTGTCGACCCAGCGTGCCTGCATGGCCGGCAAGCCGCGTAGTGGCGGCGCTGCCAAGCGGGCCGGCAGCGGCCATCCATCAGCGTGCAAGCGCATCGCCTGCCGCCAGTTGATTGCCCAGCACCAGCCCGATAAAGCTTTGCTGCAGGAAAGCCGCCGCCGCATCGCCGGCCCCGGCAAAGGCCTGTTGCTGATCGCCGTAACGCAGGTAGCCCTGGCCGTGCACGGCGCCGATGGTCAGCTTGTCGCGCGCGGCGAAGCCACGCTTCATCAGCGGCTTGAGCAGCGGCTGGTCGCTCAGGCCGTACAGGAACAGTTCGCGCTGGACCACGTGGTCGGGGATTTTACCGGTCAGCGCTTCCAGCTCGAATGACCAAGTGCCGTGCGCCAGCAGGCCGCCGGCGTTGCCGGCGCTAGGCGGATCGCTGCGCAACCGTGCGCGCATCACCGGCTTGGCTACCTTGGCCGCACCGAGCGCGATGGTGATGTCGGGATCGCCCGTGTTCGCGCCGCGGTTGTCACGTACCTGCACCAGGTGGCTGGACAGGCGCGTTGCCAGGGCGGGATCGGACACCAGCTTTGTGGCTTGCTCGAACGATACCAGCACACGTCGGCCACTTGCTGCCGGCACGTCCACCAGATAGGGGTCGATGCGTACCGCGCTGAACGCCCCCTTGACCGGTGTATGCGCATGGCTGCTGACTGACCAGCCGTCTCCGGATTTGCTCAATATCAGGTGGACGCTGACCGGTACGCGGCGGCCCGCTTTGTCCAGTGCCGAGCCTTGCAACAGCACGTCGCCGACGATGGTCTTTTTGTCATAACTGCGGGCATTGTTGAAGTGGATCTGGTGCGAGCTGGTGTCGACTGCTGCCGTGGTGGCAAGGTCGTCGAGGCCGATGCGGTTGCACATCTTGGCGCGCATGCTCACCTCGGGAAGCGGGCAGCCGCTGTTTGATGCAAAATAGTGAACGCCACGCCCCTCCATGTCGGTGGCGCGGGCGCTACCGGTCAGCGCCAGCGCGCTCAGGGCTGCCCATTGGAAAATGGTGTAGGAACGGTGCAAGGTCATGGCAGGGTTTCCCGTGGTTAGCGTTCATGGTAGGACAGCGATTCTGCGTCGGCGCCCTCGGCGGCAGCGCTGCGGATACCCAGGCCCCGGCACAGTGCGCCAAGCATGTCCAGCCCGGAAAAAATCCCGATCAGGATGACGGCCGCCACCCAGCGCAGGCCGCGCACCGGCGCTGCATCCTGATGGTTGAGTGCGCGCAGGCTGTACCACAGCCGCGCCGTCAGCACGCAGAGCGGTCCGACAGGGCCGCTATGACCCAGCCATTGCATGGACCTTGGCAGATAGGTACGCACCAGGTGGGGCGTCAGGCCGAGCGTGTCCTGTCCGCGCATCCAGCGCAATTTGAGCAGCTCGAAGCGGGTATCGGGCAGCTTGTGCTCGGTGTGTGCCCGCGCCGCGTAGTGCAGAGCCACGCCCGCAGCTTGGAGGCGCAGGCCCAGCACCTGACAGTGCGCGCGGTACACGCCGTCGAGTGGCTGATAGCGGTGCTGCGCGAACACCTCGCGCAAGAACACCACGTTGTTGGCGTAGAAGTTGCGCGTCGCGTGAGCTTGCAGTTGGCTGGGGAAGTACATGAAGTCAATCGTGGTTAGTGCGGTGCCTGACACGGTGGCGGCGTAGCTGGTGCGGCCGGCCACCACTGCCGGTGGCGCTGCGTCCGTCAGCGGCGCGATCAACTGTTCAAGCCAGTCTTGTTCGGGCTTGCAGTCGGCGTCGGCGAAGCAGACGTAGTCGCAGCGGTCGGCATGGATGGCGTCGAAACCGTCGTTCTTGGCCTGGTAGTAGCCGGTGCTGGCATTGATCCGCACGAAGTCGATGCTGCGGCCTGCCAGGCGCTCCGCGCTTGTGCGAATGCGCTCGCACAAGCCGTCGTGCGTGACGACCACTTGCGCGAGTGCGCTTAGTGCTACGCTCTGTTGTGCCAGCAGGCCGATCACATGCAGCAGGCTGGTGCCGGCCGCATCCAAGCCGGCGCCGCCGCGCAGGTTATTCGTCTCCAATACCAGAGCGGTACGCGCGGTGACGTGTTCATGCGGCATATTGTTTTCCATTGCCCAAACATGACGAGGGCCGTTAATTGGTCAAATCGGTGCACCGTTGCGTGGCCGGCCCTTCAACTCTACCCAGATGAGGCTGCTAACCAAGCCAAGCTGCAGGCGTACGGATTGTCTATTCCGAGATGCCATTTTGCTTTGCTAGTTCCTGCCCCATCTTGTTTTTGGACAAGATCATCATGAGTTTTCCCTGGGGTATTTATTGGATCAGCTTACTGCCGTCATGCTGGCGAACGGCGGGCCACGGTGAGTCATGGAACTCCTGGCCTCACGTCCGTATTCTGGTTCGAGCAGGCTGATGCAGTGCTATTGACTTGGCAATATTTGCCTCTACGCTATCAGCCGAGCCCGGCCGATTGGTACTGGGGACGATTCCGGCCACACCGAGCCAGAGGAGTTCAGCTGAGATTGTTTGTGCGTTGTGTCGCGCTACTGACAAAGCCCAGTAACTGTGGCTTTTTTAAGTTCCTGATTTGTAAAAAAGAAATTTGGTCGGGGTGAGAGGATTCGAACCTCCGGCCTCTGCGTCCCGAACGCAGCGCTCTACCAGGCTGAGCCACACCCCGCTTTCCTTCATTACAGCAGATGGCGGGGTGGCTTTCAAGCGGCTGCGTCAAGGCCTATTTCTTTTCCTGCTGCGCTTTCTTGATGTCCGCTTCGCTGACTTTTTTTGCCGGTGCATGCGTCGCTGGTGAAGTGGGGGCCTTGCGCGTGGCGTTCGCTTGCGCCATGACGGCGGCGCAGTCTGTGTCGGGGGCTTTGTCGATGTTGACCAGCGGCAGCAGGGCGGCCAGCGGGGTGACGATGGTGGCCAGCGCCACGGCGGCGCCGGCTTTCAGGGCCAGCGGGCCTTTTTGCGGGCCCACGTCCGGGTTCTTGAACGTGCCTTTCGCGTACAGCGGCGTGCGCAGGGTGATGATGCGGGCGCCCTTGGTGCGCGGGCGCACGTCGAGGTCCAGGGTTTCGCTTGCCAGGTTGATGTTGCCCGTGACATTCACGACGGCCGTGTCCGTGTCGAGCACGAAGCGGCGCACGTCGGCCTGGCCGTTCGTCACGGAAAAATCGCTGGCCAGGCAGTTCAGATGCACTTGCTTGTCGCCAAAGATTTTCACGAAGACGGCATTGGCCAGGTTCAGGCCGGCCAGTTCCAGCATGAACTGGCTGACGGAGCCTTCGCTGACAGTGGCCGCCAGTTCGCCATTCGCGCTGGCCAGCATGGCCGAGACGGAATTGCCGTGGCCCGTCAGTGCCGCGTCGCCATACACTTCGCCGAAGCTCGCTTGCATCGATTGCAGCTTGGGAAACAGTTCGCGAATTTTGAGGTGGCGTGCCGCCACCTTGGCTTGCGCGGCGATGGTCTTTTGACGGCCGTCGAGCGTGATATTCGAGGTGATGTCGCCACCGGCCATGCCGAAGTTGAGCGGCGTCAGACTCAGCACCTTGTCTTTCATGTGGATATTGGCGACGACGTTGTTGAAGGGAATGTCATGCGTGCGCACCAGTTTCTTGCCCGTAAACTTCACGTCGGCGTCGAGCGCATTCCATTTGGCTGTGTTGAATTGTTCCACGGGCAAGGCTTTGCTATCCGGCTGCACGGGCGCTTTGCCGCGCGCCTGTTTCTGCGCATTGCTGTCCGCACCGATGGTGGGGCCCAGGTCTTCCAGGCGCAACTGCTGCGACGTCACTTCGCCGCGCAGCAAGGGACGCGGCTGGCGCGGCAGGTATTGCAGGGTGCCGGCCAGGTCGCTCTGGCCCACCGTGCCCTTGAAGTTTTGATAGGTCCAGGTCCAGCTGGCGCCATCCTTCTTGCCCAGCAAGCGACCCTTGGTGGCGTAGTCCGGCGTTTCCGGCAGCAACACGCCCGTCAGCGGGTACAGGTCGGCCATGCTGGCGCCCGCCAGGCTCAGCTGCAAATCGATGCCCGACAATGCGCGCGGGTCCGTCAGGGTGCCGGCGATGCTGGCCTTGTTCTTGCCCAGCACGGCGTGCGCCTGCACGGGATACACCGTGTTGTTGTCGGTCAGGGACAGCACGGCGCCCGCCTTGCCACCGCCCGTCACGGGCGCCTTGCGGTAGCTGCCGCCCAGGGTAAAGGCGATGCCGTATTTTTCCACTGGCGCGCTGTTTGGCACCGCATCCGGCGTGGCGTCGGGCGCCGTCGAGCTGACCTTGGCGCGCAAGTCCAGCGCGATGCCTTCGTCGAGGTAGCGGATGGTGCCGTCGCCAAAGGCCATGCGCTGGATTTCCACCTCCCATGGCGAAGGGCCGTTATCCTTCAAGGTCCAGCTATTGCTGCCATCGGCGCGCCGCTGCAGGGCAATGTTTGGCGCTTCGAGCGCCAGGTCCGTCAGCACCACGCGATGCTGCAACAGGGGCAGTGGATGGAGGGCCAGGTCGATGCGTTTCGCGCTGGCCAGTTGCGGGCCTGCCGTGGCCCAGTCCGGGTTGCTCATGCGCACGTCCTGCGCGCTGATGACAGGGCGCGGCACATAGCGGCGCCAGCCCTGCTCCGTTTTGAGGCCTTGTTTCCATTTGACTTGCAGGTCACCTTCGATGACGAAGCTGCGGCCCGTGCTCTCCGACACCTTCTGGTTGATGTAGGGGCGGGCGCGGTTCCAGTCGAAGGTCAGCACGAAGATGACGAGGAGGGCGATCAGGGCCAGCAGGGCGGCCAGGCTCCAGCCGAGGATTTTCAGGGGTGTCGAACGTGTCATGGGGATGCCAATCGCAGTGATTTGTCATCAAGGTAGACCGATAGGCCCTATCGGTCGGTGCGCTGGGTTACGTACGCATCGCGATTGCTGGCATTGATTCCATAATTCGATTATTATTGAAGTATGGAAAATGAAAACGTAATGACGCTGCAAGCGGGGCCGCTGACGAGCACAGCCGCCATCGCGGCGCTGGCGGCGCTGGCGCAGGAATCGCGGCTGGCCGTATTCCGCCTGCTGGTGCAGACGGGGCCGGAGGGCATGGCCGCGACGAAAATTGCCGAGGCGCTGTCCATTGCGCCCTCGTCGCTGTCGTTTCACCTGAAGGAACTGGCGCACGCCGATCTGGTGACGGCGAGCAAGGCGGGCCGCTCCATCATTTATGCCGCCAACTATGCGGGCATGAACGGCTTGCTGGCCTTTTTGACCGAGAACTGCTGCGCTGGTACGCCTTGCTGCGTCAGCGAACCACATTTACTGAAGGAAACCACGACATGACGATCACCATTTATCACAACACGGCTTGCGGCACCTCGCGCAATACTCTGGCACTGATCCGCAACACGGGCGTCGAGCCCGTCATCATCGATTACGTCAAGCACCCGCCATCGCGTGAAGAACTGGTCGACCTGATCCAGCGTGCTGGCCTGTCCGTGCGCGCCGTGATGCGCGACAAGGGCGCCCTGTACGACGAGCTGGGCTTGGCCAATCCCGAGCTGAGCGATGCGGCCCTGCTGGATGCCATGCAAGCCCATCCTATCTTGATCAACCGCCCCATCGTCGTCACGGAACTGGGCGTGCGCCTGTGCCGGCCGTCGGAAAAAGTGCTGGAGATCCTGCCGCTGCCGCAGCAAGGCGCCTTTGCCAAGGAAGATGGCCAGGCCGTGGTGGGCGCCGACGGCAAGCCGGTGGCTTGAGAGGCCGGCCATGGAGGATCTACCGAATATCAGCGCCGCGCACTTGGATGTGCCGGATCTGGACAAGCTGGCGCCAGCGCAGGTGTCCACCCACGCGCCGCGCATCCTGCTGCTGTACGGCTCCTTGCGCGAGCGCTCGTACAGCAAGCTGCTGACCCTGGAAGCAGAACGCATCCTGCGCCATTTTGGCGCCGACACGCGCGTGTTCGATCCGCACGGTTTGCCCATGGTCGACAGCATCTCGCCCGAGCATCCGAAAGTGCAGGAGCTGCGCGCGCTGTCGCTCTGGTCGGAAGGGCAGGTCTGGTGCAGTCCCGAGCGGCATGGCGCCGTCACTGGCGTCTTTAAATCGCAGATCGACTGGCTGCCGCTGGAAACGGGCAGCGTGCGGCCCACGCAGGGACGCACCCTTGCGGTGATGCAAGTGTCGGGCGGTTCGCAATCGTTCAACGCCGTCAACGGCTTGCGCGTGCTGGGACGCTGGATGCGCATGGTCACCATTCCGAACCAGTCTTCGGTGGCCAAGGCGTACCAGGAATTCGACGATGCGGGCCGCATGAAGCCGTCGCCGTACTACGAGCGCCTGGTCGACGTGATGGAGGAATTGTACAAATTCACCCTGCTGGTACGCGATCGCCGCGATTACCTGGGCAGCCGCTACAGCGAGCGGCTGGAGGCGGAGCCGGCCATCGTGCAGGCATTGGCGGGCGCGGCCATGGAGCATGAACGCAGCAGCGGCACATAAAGAAAACGGCGCCAGTGGCGCCGTTTTTTATTGCTGAAAGTGAAACGTGATCAGTGATTGCGGTCCACGGCAAACGAGCACAGTTGCAGCATGGATTGCTTGTAGACGCTGTCCGGCCAGCCGGCGATGGCATCGGCGGCGCGCTGGCCGGCGATTTCCGCCTGCTTGCGCGTGTAGTCGAGTGCGCCGCTGCTGGTGATGGCGGCCAGAATGGCATCGAAATGCTGTTCATCGCCTTGCTCGATGCAGCTGCGCACCAGTTCGCGTTGCTCTGGCGTGCCGTTTTCCATCAGCCAGATCAGCGGCATGGTCGGCTTGCCTTCGCGCAAGTCGTCGCCCACGTTCTTGCCGATTTCGGTGGCGTCGCCTGCATAGTCGAGCACGTCGTCGATCAACTGGAAGGCCGTGCCCAGCGAGCGGCCGTATTCGGCAGCCGCTTCGATATCGTCTTCGCTGGCACCGGCGATCAGGGCGCCCAGTTGCGCCGACGCTTCGAACAGTTTGGCTGTCTTCGAGCGGATGACGTTCAGGTAGCTCTCTTGCGTCACATCCGGATCGTGCATGTTCAGCAACTGCAGCACTTCGCCTTCGGCGATCACGTTGGTGGCGTCGGAGAGGATTTGCATGACGCGCATATTATTGAGCGACACCATCAGCTGGAACGAGCGCGAATGCAGGAAGTCGCCCACCAGCACCGAGGCGGCATTGCCGAACAGGGCGTTGGCCGTCTGGCGTCCGCGGCGCATCGACGATTCATCGACGACATCGTCGTGCAGCAGGGTGGCGGTATGGATGAATTCGACCACGGCAGCCAGTTCATGGTGCGCCGTGCCGCGATAAGCGTGGGCATTGGCCACCAGCAAAATCAGCACGGGACGGATGCGTTTGCCGCCTGCACTGATGATGTATTCAGCGATCTGGTTGATCAGAATCACGTCGGAGTGCAGTTTTTGGCGGATCACCGTATTGACTGCGTCCATATCGGCGGCAATCGTTTGCACGATGGTGTTTTGGTTAACGTGTTTGTTAGCGTCAGACAAGGCGAACCTGCATTAGATTGTGGGTGCGGCGATTATACGACATGGCTTGCGCGAGCGTGATGTTTGCCTATGACTGTAGAGCAATTGTTTGACCTTGTTGGCACTGGCGCGTGCTTTTCTGTCGGCCTGGCGCAAGCCTGACATGATGGTCAGGTTGTCGACATACCACGATCGTCAAGCTTTGTGAATAGTTTTTGACGCAATTTCTCAGTCCGTGTATAATCGCTGGTTCCCCCTGTTGTGTACGGCTTGCTTTGCGTGACAGTGGGACAAATTCTTTCAACATTTGATGAGGTTTCAAATCATGTACGCGGTCATAAAAACCGGTGGCAAACAATACAAAGTTGTCGCTGGCGAAAAACTTAAAGTAGAACAGATACCGGCAGACATTGGTTCCGAAATCACCATCGATCAAGTTCTCGCAGTAGGCGCGGGCGACACCATTAAGTTTGGTGCGCCATTGGTCGAAGGTGCAACGGTACTGGTTACGGTTGTGGCGCATGGTCGCCATGATAAGGTCAAAATTTTCAAGATGCGTCGTCGTAAGCATTACCAAAAGCATCAAGGCCATCGCCAGAATTTTACCGAAATCCAAATCGTTTCGATCAACGGCTAATCGCCGCTGTTTGAATTAATCAGCTATCAAGGAGTCTTAAATGGCACATAAAAAAGGCGGCGGCACAACGCGAAACGGCCGTGATTCAGAATCAAAACGTCTGGGCGTTAAAGTCTACGGCGGCCAAGCTATCAATGCTGGCGGCATCATCATTCGTCAACGCGGCACGCCAGTGCGCGCCGGCGAAGGCGTAGGCATGGGCAAAGACCACACCTTGTTCGCGTTGATCGCGGGCAAAGTGAAGTTCGTTGTCAAAGGTGCTGGCTCGAAGCAATTCGTGACCGTTGTACCTAACGCAGCAGTACCAGCGTAATTCATCGCGGGGCGCCAGTTCGCTCCGCCGTGATCGCATGATGTAAGGCGCAAGCCTTCAATCGAAAGGCTCTGCCCAAGGTAGAGCCTTTTTAGTTTTATGGCGGCAAAATTATGAAGTTTATCGACGAAGCAAAAATCGAAGTCATCGCGGGCGATGGCGGCAACGGCTGCGCCTCTTTCTGCCGTGAAAAATTCCGGCCTTTCGGCGGTCCCGATGGCGGCGATGGCGGCAAGGGCGGCACCATTTGGGCAGTCGCCGACCGCAATATCAACACGCTCGTCGATTTCCGCTTCTCCAAAATGCACAAGGCTCGCAATGGCGAGCCTGGCCGTGGCGCAGATTGCTATGGCAAGGGCGCCGATGACATCCATCTGCGCATGCCCGTCGGCACCTTGATCATCGACAACGCGAGCGGCGAAATCCTGGCCGATTTGACCGAACACGGCCAGACCGAAATGCTGGCCAAGGGCGGCGAAGGCGGCTGGGGTAATATCCACTTCAAGTCCTCGACCAACCGTGCACCACGCCAAAAAGGCGAGGGCAAAGAAGGCGAACGCCGCGAACTGCGCCTGGAACTGAAAGTACTGGCCGATGTGGGCCTGCTGGGCATGCCGAACGCCGGCAAGTCGACCTTCATTTCGGCCGTCTCGAACGCGCGCCCAAAAATTGCCGATTACCCATTTACCACCCTGCACCCGAACCTGGGCGTGGTGCGCGTGTCGCACGAGAAGAGCTTTGTGATCGCCGATATTCCCGGCTTGATCGAAGGCGCTTCCGAAGGCGCGGGCCTGGGCCATCAATTCCTGCGTCACTTGCAGCGCACGGGTCTGCTGTTGCACATCGTCGACCTGGCGCCGTTTGAAACCAACGTCGATCCTGTCAAGGAAGCCAAGGCGCTGGTCAAGGAACTGAAGAAATATGACGAGTCGCTGGTCGACAAGCCGCGCTGGCTGGTGTTGAACAAGCTCGACATGGTGCCGGAAGAAGACCGCAAGAAGCTGGTGAAGGACTTCCTCAAGCGTTTCGCCTGGAAAGGTCCCGTCTTCGAGATCTCCGCGCTGAACCATCAGGGTTGCCCGGAACTGGTGAATGCGATTTATCAACATCTGGAAGCGAAGAAACACAGCGAAAGCCGTGCCGAAGAAACGCAGATGACCGAAGAAGCACGCGGTATCTCGTCGATCGACCCGGATGATCCGCGTTTCAAGATCCTCGACTAAGGTAGTATCCTGATGTCAGTACAGGCGGTCGCTGTCGCGTCTTCGCGCAAGCAAGCGTGGCAGCGCCGTGTATTGCATCTGATCGCGTATGCTTACGGGCTGAGCGCGGTTACCTGCCTGCTGTTCGCCGATGAAATGGCGGCCGGCATGGGCATCTTCCTCAATGGCGTCAATGGCTACAGCCAGTTCTACGCCTCCCATGTCGGTGTCTGGGGCGCTACCGTGCTCCTGGCGCTGTTCGCAGCACGGCAGGGCGAACCGCCCATCCTCGGCGATATCACTGCAATGTTGGTCCTGGCGCAGCCCGCCGGCCGTTTGTACGCGGCCATCAGTTTCGGCTTGCCCCAGGGTTTTGTGTTGTTCATGTGCGCAATCGAGCTGACGGTGGGGCTGGCCTTGCTGCTGCTGCGTTCTGCGCGCTGACGTCTATTAAGTGAAGAGCGCCGCCCCATGGATTCCGTGATTCAAAAAGCTACCCGCATCATCATCAAAGTCGGCTCCTCGCTGGTCACCAACGATGGCCGCGGACTCGACCATGCTGCCATTGCCCGCTGGGCTGCGCAGATTTCCGGCTTGCGCGCCTTGGGCAAGGAAGTCGTGCTGGTCAGTTCCGGCGCCATCGCCGAAGGCATGCTGCGCCTCGGTTTCGAGCGGCGCCCCACCGATATCCACGAATTGCAGGCGTGCGCCGCCGTTGGCCAGATGGGCCTGGCGCAGATCTATGAAAGCAGCTTCCGCGCCCACCAGCTTGGCACCGCGCAAGTGCTGCTGACGCACGCCGACCTGGCCGACCGCGAACGCTACCTGAACGCCCGCTCGACCCTGACGACCCTGCTGCGCCTGGGCGTGGTGCCGATCATCAATGAAAACGACACGGTCGTCACCGATGAAATCAAGTTCGGCGACAACGATACGCTGGGCGCCCTGGTGGCCAACCTGATCGAGGCCGATGCGCTGGTCATCCTGACCGACCAGCACGGCCTGTTCTCGGCCGACCCGCGCAAGGACCCGAATGCCTACCTGATCACGCAAGGCGTGGCGGGCGATCCGGCCTTGGAAGCGATGGCCGGCGGCGCCGGCAGCAGCTTGGGGCGTGGCGGCATGCTGACGAAAATCCTCGCCGCCAAGCGCGCCGCCAAGTCCGGCGCCCATACGATCATCGCCTGGGGCCGCGACAGCGACGTGCTCAGCCGCCTGGCCCAGGGCGAAGCGATCGGTACGCAGTTACTGGCACAAACCGGACAGTTGACGGCGCGCAAGCAGTGGATGGCCGATCATCTGCACACGGCCGGCGCCGTCGTGCTGGATGCGGGCGCCGTGCAAAAGCTGCGCCAGGAAGGCAAGTCCCTGCTGCCGATCGGCGTGACGGGTGTGAACGGCGAATTCGGCCGCGGCGCCGTCATCACCTGCGTCGATGCCGATGGCGTGCCCGTGGCGCGCGGCCTGTCGAACTACACGAGCGGCGAAGCGCGCCGCATCATGCGCAAGCCCTCCACCGAGATCGAGTCGATTCTCGGCTATATGGAAGGCCATGAGCTGATTCACCGCGATAATATGGTGTTGCTGTAAACACCAACTTGCTGTGCGTGACATATCGAAACGGCCCTTGCGGGCCGTTTTTTGCTTTACACCACGGCCGGCATCGGCGACTTGTCCTTGTAATCGCACAGGTCGGCAATCATGCAGTTCCAGCATTGCGGCTTGCGCGCCGTGCACGTGTAGCGGCCATGCAAGATGAGCCAGTGGTGGGCGTCTTGCAGGAATTCCTTGGGAATGAATTTCAGCAGCTTTTGCTCGACGATATCGACATTCTTGCCTGGCGCGATGCCGGTGCGGTTCGAGACGCGGAAGATATGCGTGTCGACCGCCATGGTCGGTTCGCCAAACGCCGTGTTCATGACTACATTCGCCGTCTTGCGGCCCACGCCGGGCAAGGCTTCCAGCGAGGCGCGGTCGCGCGGTACCTCGCCGCCGTGCTGTTCCAGCAGGATCTGGCAGGTGGCGATGACGTTCTTCGCCTTGGTGCGGAACAAGCCGATGGTGCGGATGTAGCTGGCCAGCTCGTCGACACCCAGCGCCAGTATCTTGGCCGGGGTATTGGCGACCGGATACAGCAAGCGCGTCGCCTTGTTGACGGACACGTCCGTCGCCTGCGCCGACAGCAGCACGGCGATCAACAGTTCGAACGGCGTCGTGTATTCGAGTTCTGTTTTCGGCGACGGATTGGCGGCGCGAAAGCGCGTAAAGATTTCCAGGCGTTTGACAGCGTTCATGCGTCTTTTTTCGGCGTGTTGGGGGCGGGCGGTTCGGTCTGGGTGGCGGCGCTGGCGGCGGCCTTGGCGCGCGCGCGTTCCATAGCGGCAGCGATGATGGCGCGCTTGCGTTCCTTTTCCGCCTGTTCATCGGGCGTGACGGGTACTTCCTGCGTCACTTCCTGCATCTTGGCGACGGCCTTGGCGGCCAGGCGCGCGTCGTTGGCCTGGGCTTCGCGGCGCAGCCGCTGCGTGCGGAAATCGTGGCGCGCACGCGCCTCGTCGGCGTCCATCTGGCTCCAGGCATCCCAACCCGTGGCGTCGCCGCTGACGGGATACATCACGATACAGTCGACGGGGCAAGGCGCCACGCACAGGTCGCAGCCCGTGCACAGGCTTGTCACCACCGTATGCATCTGCTTGGCGGCGCCGACGATGGCGTCCACGGGACAGGCCTGGATGCACAGGGTACAGCCGATACACAGCGATTCATCGATATAGGCGACCGATCGCGGACGTTCGAGGCCGTTGACGGGATTGAGCGGAATGACTTTTTTGCCCAGCAAGCCGGCCAGGCGCACGATACCCTGCGCGCCGCCCGGTGGGCACTGGTTGATGTCGGCGCTGCCTGCGGCAATCGCTTCCGCATACGGGCGGCAGCCGCTGTAGCCGCATTTGGTGCATTGCGTTTGCGGCAGCAAGTCTTCGATCTGGTCGGCAAGTGAGGGAGAGGCGGGATGCGGCACGGTCATTTTCAATACGCTAAAACGTTATTATCGGCCATCTGGGCCGCGCACAAGTAAAAACCTGTTTTGTGAGAGGGGGATAACGTGCGCCGTGCCCGGCTGTTGCAGGCACGCCGCAATCGTATTTTATTTCTCACGAGAATGCCAAAGTGTAAATAAACAACTTTGAAATTTCTTTTTTTTGTGGGAGCATGATTTTTATCAAGCCAGTAATCCAAAAAAAAAGCCGACCGCCAGTCCTGTTGCCGCGCCTGCACTGCAAGACGCGCCAGGCCATAGGAGCAAAACATGCGTTTCCTCCGGACAGTTGGTTTGCCCTTCTGTTTGCTCATGCACTTTACGCTTGCCCTTGCGCACGGGCAGGCGACTTCCCCCATGGCGGCACCGGGTGCTGCCAGTTCGCGTATCGTCCGTTTCGCGGCGGAAGACTGGCCGCCCTTCATTTCCCATAGCCTGCCTGCCGATGGCATGTCGGGCGCCATGGTCAGCGCCGTCTTCGAGCGTCTCGGCTATACAGTCAGGTATGAATATTTTCCGTGGAAGCGCGCCATGCAGTTCGGCCTGGCCAGTCCCCGCTACGCGGGCTTCCTGGCCGTCTGGCGCACGCCCGAACGGGAAAAACTCTGCCACTTTTCTGTTGCAGTTGGCAACACACAAGGCGTGCTGGCCTACCTGAAGGAGGATGGCGTGCCCGGCGCCACCCTGGCCGAACTGGGCAAGCTGCGCATCGGCACCGTGGCCGGCTATTCGAATGGCGAGCAGTTCGATGGCATGGTGGCGCGTGGCGAACTGAAGACGGAAGAGGGCTTGAACGATGCGACGAATCTGAAGAAACTGTTCATCAAGCGTTACCGCGTGATCGTCATCGAGCGCCACGTCCTGCAGCACTTGCTGATGGGACGCAACTTCAGCAAGGCCGAGCGTGAGCGCATCGCCATTATCGATACCGTTTTCAAGGAGCGCCCCGTGCATGTGTGCTTCCAGCGCACCGCAGACGGCGCGGTACAGCAAAAGCGCTTCAACGAGGCGGCGCGCGATATCGATACGGCCCGGCTGGAACGCGATTACTGGAAGCGGCTCGACCAGAGCCTGGCGACGGCTCCACCGAATCCCTGAGCTGTCGCGCCACTGTTGTTCGTTGCCAAAACGAAATATCTAAATACGAAACCATTCGTTCTTGTTTGTTTGTCCATCCTTTAGTCTGCAACCACTGTGTTGACGACTTTGAAGGGGTGTTTTCGTATGCTGGAACTGATTCACAAGCACTACCCCGCAGCACGCCTGCGGCAACTGGCGCACGCCGTCTCGGTGGCCGTGCTGGCGCTGGCAGCGCCCGGCGTGGCGCATGCGCAAGCCGCCCTGGATGGCGCTGGCGCGCTCGACGCCGTCATCGTCACGGGCGCGCGCGGCACGGGCCGCACCGTGGCCAACAGCGCCGCACCCATCGACGTGATCAGCGCGCAGCAATTGCAAGCCACGGGCAAGTTGAACTTGCTCGATGCGCTGGACACTGCCTTGCCATCGTTTAACTTGCCGGCCCGCGTGCAGCCCGATCTGGGCAGCATCGTGCGCGCCGGCCAGCTGCGCAACCTCGACCCATCGCATACGCTGGTGCTGGTGAATGGCAAGCGCCGGCATACGACGGCCATCGTCAATGAAGATGGCTTTCCCGGTTCCGTCGCGACCGACCTGGCCCTGATCCCCACGGGGGCCATTGCCCGCGTGGAAATCCTGCGCGACGGCGCCTCGGCCATCTACGGCTCCGACGCCATCGCCGGCGTCATCAACATCATCTTGAAATCCGATGACAAGGGCAGCTTCAGCACGCAGCTCGGTTCCACCTACGATGGCGACGGCACGAACGGTTCCGCGCGCATCGATGGCGGCACGCGCCTGGGCGAGCACGGCTTTGCCCACTTCGGCGCCGAAGTCCAGCGCCAGGGCATCGCCGTGCGCAATTTCAGCTTGAATCCCGGCTATCTGTCGTATCCGGCCGTACGCAACAGCGATGGCCAGCTGGTCAAATTGGGGCCGAACAACAGCTTGCCGGCCGGCGCCTCGCCGAACCCGGTCGAAGCGAACCGCAACAGCAATCCGTGGCGCAATACGGGCGTGCCGCAAAGCACGACCGCGTCGCTCAGCGCCAACCTCGGCTATGACGTGTCGAACGAGGTGCAACTGTACGGCTTCGGCACGTATGCCCACCGCAATGCCCGCTCGGCGCAGAATTTCCGTATTGCCCAATACCATTTTCAATAACAACAAAGGCTTGCTGTCCGTGTATCCCGACGGCTTCACGCCGTATGAAACGACGAGCGAAAACGATTTTTCCTTGACGGGTGGCATCAAGGGCGAGACGGCGGGCTGGAGCTGGGATATCAGCAGCACCTACGGCCGCGACGATATCGACGTGGGCGTGGAGCACTCGGCCAATTACTCCCTGACCTATCCGGGTGGCAAGACCGATTTTGACATCGGCAACCAGCGCTACAGCCGCTCGACCACCAACGCCGACCTGCGCCGTCCCGTGCCGCTGGGCTTGAGCGAACCGGCCGACCTCAGTGTCGGTCTCGAGTATTCGCATGAAACGCAGCAGCGCAGCCCGGGCGAACCTGCTACCTGGCAGGGCAGCGGCTCATCGGCGCTGGCCGGCTACCTGCCCGTCGATGCGTCCGACACGGCGCGCCACAGCTATGCGGCGTATATCGGCCTGGGCGCCAAACTGACGCCGCAATGGCTGCTCGACACGGCCCTGCGTGCCGAAAAATATTCCGATTTTGGCAGCAAGACGACGGGGCGTTTGTCTGCCCGCTATGACGTCACGCCCGCCGTGGCCGTGCGCGGCACCGTCAGCAATGGTTTCCACGCCCCCAGCCTGGTGACGCAATCGTATTCGAACACCTCGGACCATGCGGGCGTGCCCTACACCCTGGCGCAGCCGAATTCGGCCGCGGCGCGTGCCCTGGGCGCGCAAGCGTTGAAACCGGAAAAATCGACGAATTTGTCGGCCGGGCTGACCTTCAATCCCACGCCCACCCTGCGCCTGGCCGTTGATGCGTATCAAATCAAGGTCAGCGACCGCCTGGGCGTGTCGTCGAGCATCGGCATCGACCGCAGCTCGGGCGTGGCACTCGACGGCAGCGGCCGGCCGTTGACGGCGGCGCAAGCAACCGTCATTGAAAACCTGCTGCGCTCGGCGGGTTTGACGGTAGGCAATGGCCTCGTCGCGCATTACTTTGCCAACGTGGGCGACACGCGCACGCGCGGCATCGATTTCACGGTGGAAGATGTGCTGCGCGTGGCCGAGGGCAAGCTGCGCTGGACGGCGGCGGCGAATTTCAACCAGACGAGTCTGGTGGGCAAGGCGGCACTGCCAACGGTGCTGCAAGGCTTGCCGAATATCGGCACCCTGAGCAAATCGGCCGAGTACGACTTGCTGTACCGGGCACCGCGCGACAAGGAAATCCTCACCCTGGCGTATGAAAAAGCCGGCTGGACGTTCAACCTGCGCGAGACGCGCTACGGCAAACTCAAGCGCCTGAACGCCATCACAGGCGGCGATTATCAACTGAAAGCCGCCTTCGTGACGGATGTCAGCGTCGGCTACGACATCAGCAAGCGCATCAACCTGACGGTGGGCGCCAACAATGTCTTCGACCAGAAACCCAGCCAGGTGCCGCGCGAGGCACGCAGCGCGTCGAATCTGGCGCAGTACACGGGCGCGTATGACAACTCGGGGCCATTAGGCGTCCTTGGCGGCTATTACTACGCCCGCGCCACGATTCACTTTTGATCTGCCATCGCTATCTCCATACTTATAATCAAGAACGGGAAATCCTCTATGTCTGACAAAAATCAACACGCGGCCATCGATCTGGAATGGGCCAATCTCCTTTCGCCGCAACGCCGCACGGTCTTGCGCGGCGGCGGCCTGGTGGCGGCGCTGGCCGCCTCTAGCCTGGCTGCTTCGGCGCTGGCGCAGGATGGCGCCGTCAAACGCGCGCAACCAGCACCCGGTAAAAGTCCGTGGGGCGAGCATACGGATACGGCGCCCACGCCGCGCCCTGTCAGCGTGCGGCCCGGCGAGGAAACCTTGCCGGGCAAGCCGCGCGCCTACACGGATATCGAGAGTTATCACGCGCATATCTATTTTGATGAAGACAGCTATCAGAAGGCGGCGCTGATACGCAAGTGGGCGGCCGAGCGCTTCCAGATCGAGCTGGGCGACTGGAACTTGGAGCCGCGCGGCCCGCACGTGACGCCCTCGTTCTATTTCGGCTTTACCAATGATTTGCTGCCCGTGATCGTGCCATGGTTGCAGCTCAACAGCCTGGGCTTGACGATATTGATCCACCCGAATACGGAAGATCCCCGTGCCGACCATCTGTATTACGCGCTGTGGGTGAACCGTTCGCAGCCCGTGAATGGCTATGCGATGAAGAAGCCGGGGCCGGGCGAACCGCGAGTCGAGCAGATCGTTGTCAATACGCGCCCGACAGTGAAAATCGAAACGTCGCGCGCATGAGCTGGGCATAAAAGAAAACGCCACGCCAGTGTGAACTGGCGTGGCGTTTTGATGGATATGCTGTGTATCAGCCGTGTTTCTGGATGAATTCGCCGATTTTCGGGCAAATGACCTCGCGCCAGCGGCGGCCCGAGAAGATGCCGTAGTGGCCGCATTTCGGCGCCACGAAATCTTGCTGCATCTCGGCAGGGATGCCGGAACACAAGTCATGCGCCGCCTGCGTCTGGCCGGCGCCGGAAATGTCGTCCAGTTCGCCTTCTACGGTAAACAGCGCCACATTCGTGATGTCTTGCGGACGCACCAGCTGGCCGCCCACTTTCCAGGTGCCCGTCGGCAGGCTGAATTCCTGGAACACCGTTTTGATGGTTTCCAGGTAGTACTCGGCCGGCATGTCCAGCACGGCGTTGTACTCGTTGTAGAACTGACGGTGGCCTTCCGCCGGCTCGTCATCGCCCGTCACCAGGTGCATATAGAACTCGCGGTGGCTTTGTGCGTGGCGGCCCGGGTTCATGGCGATGAAACCGGCGTGCTGCAGGAAGCCCGGATACACCTTGCGGCCAAAGCCAGGGTAGTTCGGCGGCACCGCGTAGATCACGGTGTTTTCAAACCACGAGAATTTCTTTTCCGTCGCCAGGTTGTTCACTTGCGTGGGCGAGCGGCGCGGGTCGATGGGGCCACCCATCATCGTCATGGTCTTCGGCATGTGCGGATCTTTTGCCGTTGCCATCAGCGAGATGGCGGCCAGCACCGGCACGGTCGGTTGACAGACGGAAATCACGTGCAGGTCAGGTGCCAGCAGGCGGATGAACTCTTGCACATAATAAATGTAGTCGTCCAGGTGGAACGGGCCTTCCGTCAGCGGTACCATGCGCGCGTCCGTCCAGTCGGTGATGTAGACATCGTGCTCGGCCAGCAAGCCGCGCACGGTATCGCGCAGCAGGGTCGAGTGGTGACCGGACAGGGGGGCAACCAGCAAAACTTTGGGCTGTTGCAAGCCAGTGGCTTCTTTTTTGAAGTGAATCAGGCGGCAAAACGGTTTTGTCACGACAACGTGTTCGCGGATCTCGACGCTCTCGCCCTGGACGAGCACGGATTTGATGTCGAATTGCGGTTTTTCGTAGTCTTTGCCAAGGCGGTACATCAGCTCGTAGCCGGCTGCGATGCGTTGCGAAAACGGAGTGTGGGCCAGTGGGGAAACCGGGTTGGTAAATAACTTGGAGGACATGTCTGCCCATTGCATCACCGGAGTGAGGAAAGAGCGTTGCAGTTCGTGCAGTTGGTAAAGCATATAGAGTCCTTGTTTAATTCCAAGCGCCAATATCGGCTCAAATATCATAATCCAATTCTACGATATTTGTTGAGGACAAAATGTGCTTTACCGCGCATAGGTCCATAGTTTGCGCATCGATGTGACAGCGCGCCACACTTGCGTGGATAGACCTGCAACGATGTTTTAAAAGCAAAAAAAGCAGCGTTTCCGCTGCTTTTTGTACCTTTATTTGCCGCTACGCCCCGGCGGGGAAGGCGAATCCCCGCCAGAACGACTGCCGCAACTGCCGTGCGTTAGCGCACAAGCATGTCGAGCTTGTCCTTGACGTCCTTGAATTGCTCGGCTTCCGGCAAGGCAGCCTTCGTCTTGGTGATCGAAGGCCAGTTGCGGGCCAGATCGACGTTGATCTTGATGAAAGCTTGCTGGTCGCCCGGCACGTCTTCTTCCGCGAAAATCGCGTTCACCGGGCACTCTGCCACACAGACGGCGCAGTCAATACATTCGTCCGGATCGATCGCCAGGAAGTTCGGGCCTTCCCGGAAACAATCTACCGGGCAGACATCGACGCAGTCGGTGTAGCGACAGGCGATGCAGGATTCGGTGACAACGTGGGTCATAACAGTCCTATCAATTTTTGGGGGAGGTGCTGTAGCGCCTGCAGGAACCTCGGCGGCGCATACTAAAGCAAAGCATTGTATTTTAAGGCAATTCGCTATTTCTCACAAATCCCGCTTATATACAATACGTATAAGCAAATTCATTTTTTCGCGTTGCCGTTGCCGTGCAGTGAGTGCAATTCAGCGACTATCCGGGACGTTGCCATGACGAACGCGGCAAGAAAGCGACAGTCGCCCGATGCGGCAGGGCGCAGTGCGGGCGGCGTGCCGACTTGCCGTGTGGTGTTTTTGTTTTACTCAAATCAAGATCGACACATAATACATGCCAGAAAAATCAGGCGCTGGCACGTATTTGCGTCAGTAACTGTTGCCAACGTGCATTTTCAGCACTGCCATCCTCGGCAAACGTGATGGTGCGGCGCGCAGTGGGCGCGTCGACGGTGATCTGCCAGCGGGGGATATCGGCACCCAGCTGTTCACCCGTGGCTTGCTGATGCGTGAAAAAGCCGCTGCTGGCCAGTGCCGCTTCCAGTCCGGGGCCAGCCGGATGGGCTTGGGTATCGATGTCATACTGTTCACTCAGGCCGGCAAAGCCGCCGCTGCTGCGGGCTGAAATTTTCATGCTGCTCCTTGTTGTCGATGGTGGTGGGGGCCAGTCCGGCAGGCCTGAAGCGGGCGTGCTGGTGCGCTGCTGTACTGCGTGCTTGTGCTGCGCAGTTGTACTGTCTAGCGGGCGCCGTAACTGCGGCACCAGGCGGCCAGCGCTTCGCGCTCCGCTTCCAGCAATTGATCCGACTCGCTGTATTCCGCATGGTTCATGGTACCGCAGCAGGCGCGCCTGTCTTGCACTGCGCCGTCCCCGTCGACGACGCCGGGGGCAAAGCTCATCTGGCCATCTTCTGTCATGGCATGGGCCTTGAGTACTTCGCGCACGGTAAAGCTGTTGCGGATGTAGTCCAGGTAGGCGCCATTGCCATCGGCCTCGGCGATCGTCAGCATGTGGCCGGCTACGTCGGCATACGTGGCGGCTTGCTCGGGCGATGCCACCAGGGCGCGCAAGACGAGGCTGCGCAGGTAGTCGCCACAGCGGTGCAGCACGGCCGCGTCGTCTTCCAGCTGGGGCTGGCGTTCGTGGGCAAAGATGTCGGCCAGGATGTCGTAGATGGCGCCCGTAAATACTTGCGAGATGGCGTGCACTTCCGTGCCTGCTTCCGATAGCTTGATGTCGTTGTCGGCATTGCGCAAGCCGTTTGGCCGGCCCAGGGCCAGGCCGAACTGTTCCGCCAGGTCGGCCAGGAAGGTCTTGTCGTGCAGGTCGGACTTGGTTTGGGCGATCACCGCTTCCACCTGGTCCAGCTGCGACAGGGCCAGGAAGATGGCGGTCAGGTCGCCGAACGATTCGTGCAAGCCGCCCGTTTGCGGTGGATTGTTACTGAGCAGCCAGTTCGGTTTCAGGCCATCGAGCACGGCGTGCCCCGTTTCATGCGAGACGATGTCGAGCGAGCGGCAGGTGTAGACGCGCTCGGTGGCGCCGCTGGGGATGAAGTCGCCGAACTTGAGGGCCTTGTCGCTGCGGCTGTAGTACGCGTTCATGACATTGGGCAAGCCGTGCGGAAACACACGCAGGGGCGCCGTATTGCTGGCGCTATTCCATTGCCAGGGCAGGGGCGGCGCCGTGTCGTTGCTGGCCAGTGCGCGCTGGTACATGGTGAGCGTCATGCGCACGATGGCAAAGGTGTGCACGGCGTCGAACTGGTCTGTGTTGGGCGAGACGATGAAGTCGCCGAAGGCATTCGGGCTGACCTGCGCGATGCCCGGTTCGCCAAACGTGATGCGCGCGTCGCGTGGGCCTTGCAGGATCAGGCCGGGCAAAAAAGCCTTGCGCGTGCCCAGGTCGCTGACGGACGGGTCTTGCTTCCAGATCAACACGCGCGAACCGACGGGCACGGCGGCCAGGTTGCGGGCCGTTGCCTCGCTCAGGCGGGGCGGGCCTGGCTGCAGGGTCAGTTGCGCATTCTTTCGGTGCTGGCGGTATGGCGCCGAGGGGGTAGGGACATAGCCGACGGGCAGGGACACGCATTTGGTCAGCACGGCTTCGACCGGCACGATGACTTTCTGGTCCATGGTAGCTCTCCAAGATACGCGCAGCTGGAACTGGAATAGTCGTCCCGCTTCGGCGTGTCCGGTTTGATCCCGCGCAAACGAGATGCGGGACGGCGGGCGTTTTTTTGCCAGGTCAGTGCCCGCTGCGGCCGTGCCTGCCGCATGGCGGCTGGTATGATGCTGGCCGTATGGCCCCCGTTTTTATAATAAAAGGATCGTTTGATGGCGGATATAAATATAGTTCAGCAACATAAGCTGACAGCAGCAAAGGCGCGCGAAGCGGCGCAGCAAGTGGCCGACAAGCTGGCCCAGGAATATGACCTGGCGTGTGCCTGGGATGGCGATGTGCTGCGCTTCGAGCGCAGCGGCGTCGATGGTTCGCTGACCCTGGAAAAAGAGCAGGCGCAACTGCAAATCAAGCTGGGCTTCATGCTCAGCGCCTTTGCTTCCACCATCGAAGGCAAGATTGCCGAGAAGATGCGCAAGGTGTTTACCGAAGCAGTTTGATGGTGTTCTACCCGCTTGTCTGGCGCCCTGTCTGCTGCTAGGGCAGGCGTCGCAGCGATGGGCGAAAAGACGATGCCAGCACATCTCTTTTCGCCTTTTTTACGTATGACTGTACGCTGGCGAACATTGCTATCACATTTCTATTTGGAAAGCCATTGGACTTTAGTGTCTTTTTGCGTTATACTTGAGTCATATTTACAACAGCTACACCGCGTTTCACCTTCTGCTTCGCAGTACTCTCCGCTCGCTGAGTGGTGAATAATTCTTTGGGTTTTACACCCGCATCCAGTTAAAAGTAGTTTGGTCGATTTTTCGGTCAAATACATTTGGTGCCATGTATTTGCATGGCGCTAGCGTTGTTAAAAGTCCTGAACCACAGCCTCTTTTAGCACGCACACGGCACCCAGGCATCGGCTTTGGCCATCCGCTGGTCACACGCGTGTCACCCCCTGTTTACTGTCGCTCCCGTGTGCTTTTGCGCCGTGGCGTAGCCGACGCAACAGGGTTTGCAGATTCCCGCCGCAAGCTAGCAGCTTGCTGGGTTTCATTCCATTCGTCAAATCGAGGGAGAACCACATCGTGGCAAAACAAATCATTATCGACCATGTGTTCAAAGTGTTCGGCGACAAGCCAGAAGAAGCACTTGAACTCGTCCGCAAGGGCGCCAGCAAGCAGGATATCCTGGCCAAGACCGACTGCACCATCGGCGTCTTCGACGCCACCTTTACCATTGAAGCGGGCGAAATCTTCGTCATCATGGGCCTGTCCGGTTCGGGCAAGTCGACCCTGGTGCGCATGCTGAACCGCCTGATCGAGCCGACCGCCGGCCGCATCCTGATCGACGGCAACGACATCAATACCTTGCCGGACGCCCAGCTGCGTGCCCTGCGCCGCAAGGACATCAGCATGGTGTTCCAGTCGTTCGCGCTGCTGCCGCAAATTACCGTGCTCGACAACACTGCCTTCGGCATGGAACTGGCCGGCATGCCCAAGGCCGAGCGCCATGCGCTGGCCCAGCAAGCGCTGGAGCAGGTCGGCCTGGACGGCTACGGCGCCAGCTATCCCGACGAATTGTCGGGCGGCATGCAGCAGCGCGTGGGCCTGGCCCGTGCGCTGGCTTGCGATCCATCGATTTTGCTGATGGATGAAGCATTTTCCGCACTCGATCCGATTATCCGTACGGAAATGCAATCGGAACTGCTGCGCTTGCAGCAAATCAAGCGCCGTACCATCGTCTTCATTTCGCATGACCTCGACGAAGCCATGCGCATCGGCGACCGCGTTGCCATCATGAAAGACGGCCACGTGGTGCAAGTGGGCACGCCGGAAGAGATTTTGCGTAAGCCTGCCAACGATTATGTGCGCAACTTCGTGCGCGGCGTCGATGCGGCGGCCGTCTTCAAGGCCAGCGATATTGCCCGCAAGAGCCAGATCGTCGTGTCCGAGTCGCCGAGCCGCGGTTCGCGCGCCGCGCTGTCGATGCTGGAAGAGCAGGATCGCGCGTTTGCCTACGTCGTCAATCCGCAGCGCAAGTTCCTCGGCGTCGTCTCGGTCGATTCGCTGCGCAGTGCGCTCGACGGCCATGTGGGCCCGCTGGGCCTGGCACATGCCTATTTGCCCGACGTGCAGACCATCAATGCAGAGGAGCCAGTCGCCGGCCTGTTCGGCCAGGTGGCGCAATTGCCTTACGCCGTCCCTGTGGTGGCCAATGACGGCAGCTTCCGCGGCGCCATCAGCAAGACGACCTTGCTGAAGTTCCTCGACCGCGATACGCCAGCCATTGCCGAGCCACAATTACAGAAAGGACAAGCATGAACCCAAGCACCGTTTCCACAGTAGAACCTGTTGTTGAACAGGCGGCCCAGATCAATCCCTGGCTGCCGGCAGCGCCGAGCGATACCTCCTGGCTGGACGCTGCCGCGTCTGCCGCCACGCCCGAACACGCCAGCGGCTTTCACCTGACGCAACTGTTTGACGGCTCGCTGCCGCTGGAAGCCTGGATCAACCAGGGCCTGGGTTGGGTCGTTGCCAATTTCCGTCCGTTTTTCCAGGCCGTGCGCGCGCCGATCGACAGCACCCTGAATGGCGTGAGCGAATTGCTCCTGGCAGCCCCGTCGCTGACCGTAATCGCCATCGTCGGCTTGCTGGCCTGGCAATTTACCAGCCGCACCCTGGCCATCGGCACCGTGCTGGCGCTGCTGGTGGTATCGATGCTGGGTATCTGGCCGGAAGCCATGATCACCTTGTCGCTGGTGCTCACCTCCTTGGCTTTCTGCCTGGCCATTGGCTTGCCGCTGGGCATTTTCCTTGCCAGCAGCGACCGCGCACAGAATATCCTGCGCCCCCTGCTGGACGCCATGCAGACCACGCCCGCCTTTGTTTACCTGGTGCCGGTGGTGATGCTGTTTGGTATCGGTAATGCGCCAGGCGTGATCGTGACGATCATCTTTGCCCTGCCGCCGCTGGTGCGTTTGACCAACCTGGGTATTCGCCAGGTGCGTCCGGACCTGATCGAAGCGGCCCGCGCGTATGGCGCCTCGCCGTGGCAGTTGCTGACCCGTGTGCAGTTTCCGCTGGCCATGCCATCCATCATGGCCGGTATCAACCAGTCGCTGATGTTGTCGCTGTCGATGGTCGTGATCGCCTCGATGATCGCCGTCGGTGGCCTGGGTCAGATGGTGCTGCGCGGTATTGGCCGCCTGGACATGGGCCTGGCAACGGTGGGTGGCCTGGGCATCGTGCTGCTGGCCATCACTCTCGACCGTTTGACGCAAGCGATGGGCCAGCCGCGCCGTGGCGTACGCCATTGGTATCAGACGGGTCCTGCCGGTTTCGTGCTGCGCCTGGTGCGCGGCAATGCGAAGAAAAATAATGTTGAACAGCAAGCAACGCTGGCCAACGCACAATAAAGGAAGCACATGCATCAAATTGACAATTTTAAAGTGACGCAAAAATCGCAACGCAAGTTCCAGCTGTTTTCGGCCCTGGCGCTCGCCGCCCTGGCCCTGACCACCAGCCTGGCCATGGCGCAAACGCCGGCTGCGCCCGCCGATGCGTTGCCCGGCAAGGGCATCAAGGTGCAGGCGCTGCAAAGCTCGATCGCGGAAGAAACCTTCCAGACCATGCTTGTCGAGCGCGCCCTGGAAAAGCTCGGTTATGAAATGCAGCCGATCAAGGAAGTGGAATATCCGACCGCGCATATCGCCATCGCCAACGGCGACGCGACCTTTCTGGCCGTGCACTGGGATCCCTTGCACAAGGACTATTACAACAATGCCGGCGGCGACACCAAACTGCTGCGCACGGGCCAGTATGCCGGTCCTGCCGCGCAAGGCTACATGATCGACAAGGCGACGGCCGAGAAGTACAACATCAGCAATATCGACCAGTTGCGCGATCCCACCCTGGCCAAGCTGTTCGACCATGATGGCGATGGCAAGGCTGATTTAACGGGCTGCAACCCCGGCTGGGGCTGCGAGGCGATGATCGAAAACCACATGGACGCCTACAAGCTGCGGGCAACGGTCAAGCATGTGCAGGGCAGCTATTCTGCGCTGATCGCCGATACCATCGGCCGCTACAAGCGTGGCGAGCCGATCCTGTACTACACGTGGACACCTTACTGGGTCAGTGGCGTGCTGGTGCCGGGCAAGGATGTTGTGTGGCTGAAAGTACCGTTCTCGTCCACACCCGAGAAGACGAATACCCGCCTTGACGATGGCAGCGACTATGGTTTTGCCGTCAATACCACACGCATCGTCGTGAACCGCGACTGGGCCGCCAAGAATCCGGCGGCCGTGAAACTGTTTGAAGTCATGCGACTGCCGATTGCCGACATCAATGCACAGAACGAGCGCATGCGCATAGGCGAAAACACGCAGGCCGATATCGCGCGCCATACGGCCGGCTGGATCAAGTACCACCAGGCTACGTTTGACGGCTGGATCGCGCAAGCGCTGGCGGCAGCGAAAAAGTAATTTACGGCTGATACCGGCGTAAAAAAAGTGGCTACCGATTCGGTAGCCACTTTTGCGTTTTCGGCCTGTTTTCACCTGTTTTGGTGGTTTTTCGTGAGTTTTCAGCCGTTTACGGCTGATTTCTCTGTCAAGCAGGCGTTGCTCGCGTTTAATCCTTCAAGTCTTCGATCAAGTCGATGTATTGTTGCTGCGCATCTTCCTTCGAGGTGCCGGCCAGGGCCGCCCAGGCGTCGAACTTGGCGCGGTTGACGAAGTCGGTCATGCCAGGACGCTCGCCCGTGGCGTCGCCGCTCGAGGCTTGCTTGAACAAGGCGTAGATTTTCAACAAGGTCATATTGTCCGGACGCTCGGACAGGGTCTTGGAATCGAGCTGCGCTTGTTCGAATTGCTCTTGTAAACTCATGATGGCTCCTGTGTGCTGATGGAATCGCTGGAAAAGTGCGGCAGGCGCGGCGGAGTGGCCACCGTGCGTGCTGCAGTGCCTGACATCATAGTGAAAAAAGCGCGCCGTGCATTAGAGGACACACTCAAAACAAAAGCGCCGCCGCTGAGTGAACAGGGGCGGCGCCAGAGACAGTCGCTTGAGCGCTGCGGAGTCCGTTCTTATACGCCCAGCAGTTCGACGTCGAAAATCAAGGTGGCGTTCGGTGGAATCGCACCGCCGGCGCCGCGTGCGCCATAGCCCAGTGCTGCCGGGATGATCAGCTGGCGCTTGCCGCCCACTTTCATGCCTTGCACGCCTTCGTCCCAGCCTTGAATGACGCGGCCTGCGCCCAGCGGGAATTCGAATGGGTCGTTACGGTCCTTGCTCGAATCAAATTTCGAACCGGCGCTGCCGTCGTCGTTTTGCAGCCAGCCCGTGTAATGTACGACAACATTGTTGCCGGCTTGCGCTTCAGCGCCTTCGCCGACGACGGTATCGATGTATTGCAGGCCGGAAGCGGTAGTGGTGGTGGTCATGATAATCCTTGTGTAGGCGATGAAAGCTTCAGATTGTAGAGCAATGAGTTGCAAAGCGCCATTCCAGGCGCGGGACAGGGAAAAAGGGCAAATGACGGCGATGTGTGGCTGCCCGCAGCATTTAAGGGGGATTTCACACAATAAATACAGTGTTCCACGTAAAATGCCTGTTTTGTATTTAACAGTGATTTCTTCCATGTTCCGCAGTCTACGCCGCCTTGTTTTTTCCTCGCTGTGCCTGGTTTCCGCAATATCGACGGCGCAAGCCGAAGTGGTGGTGGTGCTCAATTCCCGTGATGCTACGGTGCAACTGCTGGACCAGAAAACCCATGCTCCCCTGTCTACCTTTGCCGTCGGCAAGGAACCGCATCACCTGATGGAAACGCCGGACGGCAAGTCGCTGATCGTCGCCAGTTCCGTCGGCAATGAGCTGATCTTCCTCGACCCCGTATCGGGCCAGATCCAGCGCCGCATCAGCAATATCCTCGACCCTTACCAGATCGGCTTTTCGCCGGACCAGAAATGGTTCATCTCGAACTCGCTGCGCCTGGACCGCATCGACCTGTACCGCTACGACGGCAAGAACCTGACCCTGGCCAAGCGCATTCCGCTACCAAAATTGCCCAGCCATATGGCCTTCACGGCCGACAGCACCATGGCTTTCATTACGCAGCAGGGCAGCAACCAGGTCAGCGCCATCGACCTGGCCACGCAAACGGTGAAATGGACCATGCCTGTCGGCCCGGCGCCGGCCGGCATCACGATGACGCCCGATGGCAAGCATTTGCTGGTGGGCATCATGGGCAGCGATTACGTGGAAGTGATCGACTGGCGCACGCAAAAGACCGTCAAGCGCATCAAGGCGGGCGCCGGTACGCATAATTTCCGCGCGCTCGGTGATAACCGCATGACGTTTGTCTCGAACCGCGTGTCGAACACGATCAACATCATCGACCAGCAAACCCTGGAAAACGTGGGCACCATCAATGTGCCCGGTGGCCCGGACTGCATGGAAATCACGCCCGATGGCAAGACCATGTGGGTGACCTTGCGCTGGATCAAGAAAGTGGCCGTGATCGATCTGACCACGCGCAAGGTGATCAAGACGATACCGGTGGGCCGCTCGCCCCATGGCGTGTATTTCGCCACCCATTCGCCGCGCATGTGATGACGGGTGTGATGATGCAACGCCTTATTTTTGCGGGCCATGTGCCCGCCATGCTGCTGTGCGTCAGCACCATGCTGTCGCCCGCGCATGCCGCCGCACCTGTCGCTCCAGTCGCATCTGCCACCGCCTTTGCTACCCCTACTGCCGCGCCTGCCGCCTGCAAGGGCACCATCTACATGACGTTCGATACGGGCAGCCAGTCGCAAGCGCAACTGATCGCCGACGTGCTCAATCAACGCCATGTGAAGGCAACCTTCTTCCTGGCCAATGAAAAAACCACGCGCGGCGACTATTCGCTCGATGCCTCCTGGGCGCCGTACTGGAAAGCCAGGGTCGCCGAAGGCCATGCGTTCGGCACGCATACGTTTGACCATGTGTACTGGAAGAAGGATCTGGCCAATGGCTTGATCCAGGTCAAACCCCAGTTCGGCAAGGATGGCGGCAAGCTGGCCTCCTTCACTGATAAACAGTTCTGCGAGGAGTTGCGCCGCGTCGATACACGCTTCCAGGAGCTGACCGGGCGCAAGCTCGATCCGTTCTGGCGCGCGCCAGGCGGCTACACCTCGCCGCGTACCCTGGCAGCCGGCAGCGCTTGCGGCTACCAGCACGCGGGCTGGGCGCCGGCGGGCTACTCGGGCGATGAGCTGCCCAGCGAGAAGTATCCAAACGCCATGCTGCTGAAAAAAGCGCTGGCCAACTTGCGCAGCGGCGACATTTTCATTTCGCACATGGGCATCTGGTCGCGCAAGGAGCCGTGGGCGCCCGCCAACCTGGATGCCTTGATTTCCGGCTTGCAAGACAAGGGTTTCTGCTTTGCCACCCTGCGCGAGCATCCCGCCTACGCGCAGAAGAAGGGCCAGCCATGACCGTTGCCGACATCGTCAGCCTCGTCACGCCCGCCATCGATGCCGTGGTCGACGCCTTTGGCGTGGCGCAAGGCTGGCTATTCCAGACTGTGGTGAATCCCCTCGTGTATCACCTGGGCTTTGGCGAATTCACGGAAGAGGCGTTCGAGGGCACGGAATGGCTGCTGATCGGCCTGTGCGAACTGGTGCTGCTGTTTCTCGTGCTGCGTCCGCTCGAAGCCTTGATTCCCGCGCAAAAGATGACCGACCCGCGCGCCCGCTGGAACGATTTTCTGTATACCGTCCTGCACCGCATCGGCCTGTTTTCCGTGCTGGTCTTCTTTACGCTCGATCCGCTGATGGATGCCTTGGCCGGTGCTTTGCGTTTCGATAATATTCATCCATTCAACCTGGAGTCGCTGTTGCCCGGCATCAGTCCCTTGTTCAGTTTCATCATTTATTTTGTGATACTGGACTTCGTCGATTATTGCTACCATCGGGCTTCGCACCGTTTCGGCTGGTGGTGGGGCTTGCACAGCCTGCATCACAGCCAGCAAAACATGAACTTGTGGAGCGATGACCGCAACCACTTGCTCGATGACTTCCTGCGCGACGTGGTGATGGCGCTGGTGGCGCTGGGTATCGGCGTGCCGCCGGGCCAGTATGTGCTGCTGGTGTCGATTTCGCGCATTCTGCAAAGCTTGCAGCATGCGAATGTGAGGATGCACTTCGGCCGCATCGGCGAGCGGCTGCTGATCTCGCCCCGTTTCCACCGCACGCACCACGCGATCGGCGTGGGGCACGAGTCGAAAGGCAAGGGCAGCATGGGGGGCTGCAACTTCGGCGTGGTCTTGCCGATTTGGGATATGCTGCTGGGCACCGCGAATTTCTCGGCGGGCTATGCGCGCACGGGCGTGCGCGACCAGTTGGCCCGCATCGACAGCAATGGCGTAGGCCGGCCGGGACGCGAGTATGGCCGCGGCTTCTGGCAACAACAATGGCTGGGCCTGCGCCGCATGGTGGAATTTGCAAGATTGAAACGAAAAGGACGCCGTTGATGCGTAATGTGTTGAATTCGTATGGCCGCGCCTTGCTATCGCAATTGCACGGCAAGATACTGCTGCTGAGCGTCGCGCCCTTCATCCTCTCGCTGATCCTGTGGGGCGCCCTGCTGTATGTGGGCCTGCAGCCGCTGATCGACAGCCTGCATGCGCTGTTCACGCAGTACGATTTCTTCCGCACCAGCGGGCAGGTGCTGGCCACCTTCGGCCTGGGCGTGCTGAAAGCCGTCATCGTGCCGCTGATCGCCATGTTCATGCTGTTGCCGCTGATGATCTTGACGGCGCTCATTTTCATGGGCCTGTTCGCCATGCCGGCCATCGGCCGCCATATTGGCGGGCGGCATTTTCCGCAGCTGGAAAAGAAACACGGCGGCAGCCTGCTTGGCAGCGTCGGCACCTCCCTGGCTACCTTTTTGCTGTTCATCGTCGTCTGGGTGCTCATGCTGCCGTTGTACGCGTTTCCGCCCGCCGCACTGGTGGGGCAAGCCGTGCTGTGGGGCTGGCTGACCTACCGCGTGATGGCGTATGACGCCATGGCCGACTACGCCAGCGTGGAAGAGCGCCACGCCATCATGCGCACGCAGCGCTGGCCCCTGCTGGCCATCGGCATGGTCTCCGGCGCGGCCGGCGCCGTGCCGGGCATGCTGTGGATGGGTGGCGTGATGTCGGTGGTGTTCTTCCCCTTCCTGGCGGCGTTCGCCATCTGGCTGTATGTACTGATCTTTATCTTTACGGGTCTGTGGTTCCAGTATTACTGCCTGGAAGCACTGTCGCGTTTGCGGGGCGTACGCGGCATGACCGACGTGGCGCCGGCGGACGCTTGAGTATTTTTATCGAATTCTACGAGGGAGCTTCATGGCTATCGGATTGATTATCATCGGCGACGAAATCCTGTCGGGCAAGCGCACGGACCAGCATTTCCCGAAAGTAGTGAGCATGCTGAAGGCACGGGGCTTGCAGCTGAGCTGGGCGGAATACGTGGGCGATGAACCGGCCCGCCTGGTCGCCTTGCTCAAGCGCAGTTTTGCCAGCGGCGACATCGTTTTCAGCTTTGGCGGCATCGGCGCCACGCCGGACGACCATACGCGCCAGGCGGCTGCCGATGCGCTGGGCTTGCCGCTGGTGCTGCATCCGCAGGGCAAGGTCAATATCCAGCAGCGCATCACGGAAATGGGAGCAGAGGCGGGCGTGCCGGCCGATTTGAACTCGCCGGAAAACCTGCACCGCCTGAAAATGGCGGAATTTGTCGAAGGCGCCGAGCTGATTCCGAATCCGTACAACAAGATTGCCGGCTTTGCCGTGCGCGAGCATTATTTCGTGCCGGGCTTTCCCGTCATGTCCTGGCCCATGATCGAATGGGTGCTCGACACGCATTACAGCCATTTGTTCAATCAGGTGCCGCATGCGGAACATGCCTTGCTCGTGTACGAAACGGCCGAATCCCTGCTGACGCCGCTGATGGTGCGCCTGGAAGCGGAGTTTCCGCTGATTAAGGTGTTCAGCCTGCCCAGCGTGGGCGATGCGCAGACGCGCCGGCATATCGAACTGGGCGTGAAGGGCGAGCCCGCGCAAGCGGCGGCCGCCTTTGCGGACATGCGCGCCGCGCTCGATGCCCTGCAGGCGGAATACACCACCATCTGAGCTGCTGCCAGTCCGGCGCCGGCGGCTTTTTCGCTGGCGTCCAGCCCGCCTTGCATCTAATCTATGTACGCAAGCGACCGTTCCAGGACGTTGTTTTTTTGCGAAAATCTTCGATGAAGCAAGATTTTTGTGTGCGCTCGCCAGTCGTTTTCATGCCGATGTGGTGGAATGGTGAACAGGAGCCTGGCGTGTCAAACGCGGGGTTGCCTGCCTGTGCAGCAGCGTGTTTTTTTGATTCACCGGTATGGACATCATGTTAAGCAAGTTCTGTAGTGACCGGCCCTGGCCGGCCCTCGTCTTATCCTGCGCGGAGCGGTATTGCTACCGTATTTTCCGCGCCGTCCAAACCCAACCTTACCCCAGCATCCCATGAAAGACACAGGCGTCAACCTGGCTGCGCAAGAGCGGCCCCCCTCTGATCCAGCTGCCGAGGCGCCGCCGCCGGCGAGCCCGCCGAAGAAGCGCCGTTCGCGCATCTGGCCGATCTTTGCCATCATCGTGCTGGCGCTGATCGCCGGCGTGGCGTGGTTCGTCATGCGCGAAGTGCGCACCTCGGCCCTGCAGGCCGAGTTTTTCACGCGTCTGGACCGCCAGCTGACGTTCAAGGTCGAGCCTGGCCCCGCGCCGGCGGGCGCCATTCGCTATCCGCAGCACGGCCCATACGATGAGCGGCTCGGCTATGCCAGCCTGCCTGACTTCATCACCAAGCTGAATGCGCGCGACTATGCCGTCACGGCGCAGGCGCGCATGTCGCCGAAGATGGTGGAGCTGGTCGACCGGGGCATCTTTGCCACGTATCACGAGAAAAATCGCGCCGGACTGACCATCCTCGATTGCCGCGCCGCGCCCCTGTTCGCGGCCAGCTATCCCGAGCGCATGTTCGACGGCTTTGCCGACGCGCCGCCCGCGCTGGTACAAAGCCTGCTGTTCATCGAAAACCGCGAATTGCTCGACCCGGGCACGCCCGAGCGTAACCCGGCCGTGGAATGGGACCGCCTCAGCAAGGCCGCCTTCGACAAGGCGCTGAACCTGTTCGGCGGCCACCGCGGCGGTGGCGGCAGTACCCTGGCCACGCAGATCGAAAAATACCGCCATTCGGAAGACGGCCGCACCAGTTCCATGCAGGATAAATTGCTGCAGATGATTTCGGCCAGCCTGCGCTCGTACCAGGATGGCGAAAACACCATGGAAGCGCGGCGCAAGATCGTCGTCAATTACCTCAATACCGTGCCGCTGTCGGCCAAGAGCGGCTTTGGCGAAGTCAACGGCATTGGCGACGGCATGTGGGTCTGGTATGGCCGGCCGTTTGCCGAAGTGAAAACTTTGCTCAAGGGTAATATGGACCAGCCGGACAGTGCGCTGGCCTACAAGCAGGCGCTGAGCCTCTTGATTGCGCAGCGCCGTCCTTCGCATTACCTGGTGGCCGGCGGCGCCGACCTGGAAGAATTGACCAACAGCCATCTGCGCCTGCTGGCGCAAGCGGGCGTGATTTCGCCGCAGCTGCGCGATGCGGCTATCGCCGAGAAGCTGCGCCCGTCGACGGCCTCGGGCGTGCAGTCGGAAGCATCGACCTCGTTCGTCACGCGCAAGGCGTCGAATGCCGTGCGCAATCATCTGGCCAGCATGCTCGGCGATCCGCGCTTGTACAACCTCGACCGTCTCGACCTGAAGGTGGTCAGCACGCTCGACGCCCAGGCGCAAAACGCCGTCACCAAGGTCTTGCGTGAGCTGCGCGACCCGGAAGTGGCGAAAGCGGCCGGGCTGACGGGCAAGGGCATGCTGGGAAATGGCGACCCGGCCAACGTGGTCTACAGTTTTACCCTGCTGCAAAAGGGCGAGCAAGCCAACTTGCTGCGCGTGCAAACGGATAATTTTGACCAGCCGCTCGACATCAACGAGGGCGCCAAGCTGGACCTCGGTTCGACGGCCAAGTTGCGCACCCTGGTCACGTATCTGGACATCATCGACCAGCTGCACCAGCGCTACAGCGGCATGGGCGCCGCCGAACTGAATAAAATCGCCGTCGATCCGAAGGACATGCTGTCGCAGTGGGCGATTGCCTACTTGAAACCATTGCCGCTGGGCGAGGCGCGCAACTTGCCCGCCATGCTGGCGGCCGCCATGCAACGCCAGTATTCGGGCAATCCGGGTGAAGGCTTCTTCACGGGCGGCGGCTTGCATCATTTCGGCAACTTCTCCAAGCTCGACGACAGCCGCATCATGACGGTGCAGCAGGCGCTGCGCCAGTCGACCAACCTGGTGTTCGTGCGCCTGATGCGCGATGTGGCCCGCTACTACATGTTCTCGCGTCCCGATTCCTCGGCCTCGCTGCTGGCGGACGCGGACGATCCGCGCCGCGCGCAGTACCTGAGCCGTTTTGCCGACAAGGAAGGGCGCGAATTCCTGCACCGCTTCTATCAGAAGTACCGCGGCAAGAGCGTCGACGAGCAGGAAAAGATCCTGCTGGCCAGCATCCGCCCGACCCCCGTGCGCCTGGCAAATATCTTCCGCACCATCAATCCGAAGGGCACGGTGGCGGAATTCGGCGATTTCCTGAACGCCAACTTGCCGTCGCAAAATGAAGTGCCGCCCGAGCGCGTGGCCAAGATGTACCAGCAGTATGCGATGGAAAACTGGTCTTTGGCCGACCGCGGTTATCTGGCCAATGTGCATCCGCTGGAGCTGTGGATGGTGGCGTATCTGCGCCAGCACGAGGGTTCCACCCTGTCGCAGATGGTGGCGGCCAGCGAAAAGGAACGCCAGGAAGTGTATAAATGGCTGTTCAATACGCACCGCAAGCATGCGCAGGACCGCCGTATCGCCAACTTGCTGGAAGTGGAGGGGTTCCTGGAAATCCACCGCCAATGGAAGAAGATGGGCTACCCGTTCGATTCGCTGGTGCCGTCTTACGCGACGACCCTGGGCGCGTCGGCCGACCGTCCCGCCGCGCTGGCCGAGTTGATGGGCATCATCATCAACGATGGCGTGCGCAAACCAAGCGTGCGCATCGATTCCATGCATTTCGCCGCGAATACGCCGTATGACACCATGCTCAAGCGGGGCAGCAAGGTGGAGGCGGAACAAGTGCTGTCGCCGGACGTGGCGAAAGCCGTGGCCAAGGCCATCCGCGAAGTGGTGTCGGATGGTACGGCGAAGCGGGCCAAGACGGCGTTTGTCGGTGCCGATGGCGTGCCGATTCCGATGGGCGGCAAGACGGGCACGGGCGACCAGCGCTTCGACGTGTATGGCGCCGGTGGCCGCCTGATCGAGTCGCGCTATGTGAACCGCTCGGCCACGTTCGTGTTCAATATCGGCGAGCGCTTCTATGGCAGCATGACGGCGTATGTGCGCGGGCCGGAATCGAAAAACTACGATTTCACCAGCGCCTTGCCCGTGCAATTGCTGGTGTCGCTGGCGCCAAGCCTGATGCCGCTGATCGAGCCGCCCGCGCCGGCCGAGGGCGTGGCGAAACAGTGCACGAATTAAGGTATTGTTGCAGCTGAAATCCGGCCTTCACGGGCTAATGCCGTTCAGTTAAGCTGTCCGACGCATTTAAAGGCAAAGGTGTAAGGCGTAAAAACATAAAAATGGCGGGCCGGAGACGCGAGCCCGAGAAAATGCCGATGGCGGCGTTGCAGCTCCTAGCCGTACATGCGTACTGTCTTCGTCGCTGCGCCTTGCCCTCGACATTTTTCAGGCTCGCTTGGCCCGGTACACCTGTGCGGGCGACCGGGGCTTTAATCCGTGTTGCAGGTCTACTGGTCGCATAGGGGCGCTCTCTGAACGGCATTAGCCTTCACGGGCCGGTTTTTTTTGAGGGAGTGCAATTGGACAAGACGCAGCAGATTTTTCAGCAATATCACCGCTTTGACGATGGCGCGCTCGTGTCCATCGAGCAGCAGTATCAGCCCGGGGGCGTGCAAGCCGTGCGCATCGTCTTGTATGCAAGAAATCATGCGCTGGATGGCGATGTTTGGCGCCAGGTCGCCATCACGGTGGGCGAAGTGCGGGAAGTGCTGCTCAAGACGCCGGGCAACTTCATCAACCGCATCTGCTGCGGCGTGAAGTTGCTGCGTTTCGGCGACGTCTGGTGCGTCGATGTCGACGGCACCTACACGCACGACGATCCCGCGACACTGGACGAAGTGCGCCGCGATGGCGATTGCTACGTCATCGGCGGCACGGTCGAGGCAATCGAACTCGATTAGCCGGCAAATACGGCGGTTTTATCTTCCAGGCGTGCGTGATACGCGGCAATGGCCGGAGTCTCTGGACGTTGCATCGGCGCCATCAGCCAGCGCTTGACGGACAGACCCAGCACGATATCGGCCAGGGTGAACGTTTCACCGCAGACATAGGCGCCCGTGCGCTGCAGCTGCTGTTCCAGGATGCCCATCATCTTGTTCCATCCGGCAATGCCGGCTGCCAGCTGCGCCGCATCCTGGTGTGCGGGGCTGTGGCGCACCAGCGACATGAAGGCGTAGCGCCAGCTGTTGTTGAGGTCGCCCATTTGCCAATCCATCCATTTTTCCACTTCCGCGCGGGCGCGGGGTGTGCTTGGCAGCAAGTCGTCGCGGCCCGCCTGGGCGCACAGGTAGCGGCAGATCGTGTTCGATTCCCACAGTACCAGGTCGCCGTCAAGCAGCACGGGCACCATGGCGTTCGGATTCAGGGCCAGGAAGGCGGGGTCGTCGGTGGCGCGAAAGCCGCTGCCCCAGTCTTCGCGTTCGTACGGCAGATCGAGTTCCTCGCACGTCCACAGGACTTTGCGGACATTGATCGAGGCGGCTTTTCCAAGAATTTTCAGCATGCGGGGCTCCATGGGGCAGGTGATCGATCTATCACTGTAGCGGATTTTGCCACGCGGCGCCGGTGAAAGTGCCTTGCATAGTTGAGGTTTTCTTGGCATCGTAGCCACCCATGAAACCTATGCGCCACCACATGTCCAAAATCCTCGCGTTCAGTCGCTTTTCCGTGCGCGATTTCCTCGCCACTGCCGGTCCCACCCTGCTGCTGGTCGGCGCGTTTTGCGCGCTCGCTTATTGGCTGGTCGACCCGGCGCCACCGCGCCAGGTGAGCCTGTCGACGGGACAGGACAATAGCGCGTATGAAGAATTCGGCAAGAAATACGCGGCTACCCTGGCCAGGCACGGCGTCAAGGTGACCTTGCAGCCGTCGCTGGGCTCGCAGGAAAACCTGCAGCGCTTAAATAGCGGCAAGACCGATATTGCCTTCGTGCAAAGCGGCTCGACGGAGCACGCCGATGCCGAACGGCATGGCCTCATATCCTTGGGCAGCCTGTTTACGGAACCCGTGTGGCTGTTCTTGCGCGAAGACAAGGCGGTGACGGAACTGACGCAATTGAAAGGCATGAAGCTCAACCTGGGACCGGAAGGCACGGGCGTGCCCAGCCTGTTCCGGCAGTTGCTGTCCGTGAATGGCGTGGAAGCGAATGAACTGACCGTCAGCGACTTGCAGAACACGCCCGCCACGGTGGAGCTGCTGGAAGGGCGCATCGATGGCCTCGTGTTCAGCTCGGCGCCGGAAGCGCCGCTGATTCAGATGCTGCTGCAAACGCCGGGCATCAAGCTGTTTGATTTTTCCCAGGCGGAAGCTTATACGCGGCGCCTGCCTTTCCTCACACATGTGGTCTTGCCACGCGGTATCGTCGACCTGGGGCGTAACATCCCCGCGCAGGATTACCACCTGATCGCACCGACCGCCACCTTGGTCGCGCGCGAAGACTTGCATCCGGCCTTGATCGACCTGTTCGTGCAGGCGGCGGCCAGTATTCACGGCGGCACGGGCTGGTTCCAGCAGCAGGGGCAGTTCCCATCCGCGCGCTATACGGAAATTCCCGTCGCGCCCGAAGCGCTGAAGTTCTACAAGGATGGCGCACCCGTGCTGCAGCGCTATATGAGTTTCTGGCTGGCCAATTTCTTCGACCGCATGTGGGTGCTGGTGGTGGCGCTCGGTGCCTTGATATTGCCGCTGTCGCGCGTGGTGCCACCGCTGTACGTGTGGCGCATCCGCTCACGCGTGTACCGCTGGTATGGCCAACTGCGCACGGTGGAGCAGGCGCTGGAAGATGTGCCGCCAGAGCAGCGTGCACAAGTGTATGCGGCGCAATTGACGCGGCTCGACCAGATCGAGGAAATGGTCAACCAGATCTCGATTCCCCTGTCGTTTGCCGATGGCTTGTATGGCTTGCGCAGCCACATCAATTTCGTGCGCAAGCGCATCTTGACCTTGATGGGCGAGCACCAGCCGGCGGAATCAAACTAAGGTGATCGACAGCTTGCGCCCGACCAGCGCGGCGGCCCGCTCCAGGGTGGACAGGGTCACGTCGCTGGTAGGATCGAGCAGGCGGTCGAGCTGCGAGCGGCTGGTCTGCAGCAGGGCCGCCATGCGCGTCTTCGACATCGCTTGTTCCTGCATCGCCTGCGTCAGTTGCCAAGCGATCACTTCCTTGATGGCCTGGGTTTGCGTTTTCTCGAAGATGCCTTCTTCCTTGAGGAAGTCGTCCAGGCTGCTGCCCAGATGGGGCGAGGTGGCGTTCATGTCAGTTCCTTGTAGCGTTTGCGGGCCAGCGCCAGGTCGTCGTCCGGCGTGGCGCGGGTTTTCTTGATAAAGCCGTGCAGCGCCACCAGGCAATCGCCATGATGGCAGATCAGCACGCGGGCGATGCGGTTGCCGGGCAAGCTGCTGCGAATTTCCGATAGACCTTGCCCCAGATGCCGGCACAGGGGCATGCCCACGGGCCAGCGCCATTGCGCATGCATCAAGTCTTGCCCGATCACATGGCGCTCTTCGATGGGCAACGATTTGAGCCAGTCGCGCACGGGTTCGCCGCCATTGCCGTTTGCATAAAACAGCAGGGTAATCTGCCGCAAGCCGGAAGCATCCATGACGCACCTCTACGTTGTACTATATAAGGTACATGTTCGCAAGGGGAATTTGCGCCGCAATGGAAGAAAACAGGCGCGCATGGATGGTTGTAGCCCATGGCGAGCCACAAGGTGGCCCGCCAGATCAAACACGGTTCAGATAGTCAGGCGGCCAGCGTCAGGCGCCCAGCCACGGCAGCCCGGCCTTGCACCAGCCACCGATCTGCTTGCGGTGGCCGTCCGCGTCCTTGTCGCCTTCAAAACCTTCGAGGATGTCGAAGCAATTGATATAGCCGTGTTCGGTCGCCAGCTTGGCCGCATGGCGCGAACGCACGCCGGAGCGGCACAGGAACAGTAGCACCTCGTCCTTGCCGGCCTGGGCCGCCAACTGCGCGAGGAAGTCGGGATTCGGCACGCCGCCCGGGTAGGTGGCCCACTGCACCGCGCCATGCTGGGTATCGGCGATGTCGACCCGGCCGACCCAGTCGCGCTCGGCATTCGTGCGCACATCGATGAGCTTGACGGCGGCATCGCCCTGCAGCAGCTCGTACGCTTCCTGCGGCGTGATGGCGCCGGCATACGGCGTACCTTCATTGGCCCGGCTGCGGGCGGTGGTCAGGATGTCGGCGGCGGTAGTCATGGCGTCCTCGATGAAAGTGGATAGGTGTGAACGATTATAGTGCGCCGTCCGCGCCCCGCAAACGGGAAAGCACGGTGCACGGCGCATGCACCACAAGAAGGCATTTTTCAGGAAGTCGTGAAAAATGCACGATAATAGTGCGTTATTCGTTTTTTGCACTTGCATAGTGCATTCTTGATGTGGCGCAACCGCGCGTGAAAAGCGCGGGCAGGAAAACTTTCACTGGGATGGCAGTCATTTTGCTGCCGGGGCCAAGGCGCTTCAGGAGCTGGCATGGAATCTGCTATGATCCTTATGAGTTTTGGTGGCACGCAATGTTTGCTTCGCTTCATCAGCCCAGACGCATTAAGGTCGGCTCACCCCACATTCATTTAGGAGATACGCATGGCAATGACAGCCGCAGAAGTCTTGAAGATGGTAGAAGAAAACGAAGTCAAATTCGTTGATTTCCGCTTTGCTGATACCCGTGGTAAAGAGCAGCACGTGACGGTTCCCGTGTCGCACTTCGACATGGACAAATTCGAGTCGGGCCACGCCTTTGACGGTTCTTCGATCGCTGGCTGGAAAGGCATCGAAGCGTCCGACATGATCTTGCTGCCGGATCCAAACACGGCCAATATCGACCCGTTCATGGAAGAAACGACCTTGTTCATGCAGTGCGACGTGATCGAACCGTCGGACGGCAAGGGCTATGACCGCGACCCGCGCTCGATCGCGAAACGCGCCGAAGCCTACTTGAAATCGTCGGGCATGGGCGACACCGCCTACTTCGGCCCTGAGCCAGAATTCTTCATCTTCGACAGCGTGCGCTGGAAGATCGACATGTCGGGCTGCTTCGTCAAGATCGGTTCGGACGAAGGTTCGTGGTCGACCGGCAAGGACATCGAAGGCGGCAACAGCGGCCACCGTCCTACCGTCAAGGGCGGCTACTTCCCCGTGCCACCAGTGGACAGCTTCCAGGACATGCGTTCGGAAATGTGCCTGATCCTGGAGTCCTTGGGCATCCCGGTTGAGGTACATCATCACGAAGTCGCTGGCGCAGGCCAGAATGAAATCGGCACCCGCTTCTCGACCCTGGTCGAGCGCGCCGACTGGACGCAAAACCTGAAATACGTGGTGTGGAACGTGGCGCACAGCTATGGCAAGACCGCCACCTTCATGCCGAAACCTATCGTTGGCGACAACGGTTCGGGCATGCACGTGCATCAATCCGTATGGAAAGATGGCAAAAACCTGTTCGCTGGCGACGGCTATGCCGGCCTGTCCGATTTCGCCCTGTACTACATCGGCGGCATCATCAAGCACGCCAAGGCACTGAACGCGATCACCAACCCGGGCACCAACTCGTACAAGCGTCTGGTGCCAGGCTACGAAGCTCCGGTGAAACTGGCGTACTCGGCGAAAAACCGTTCCGCCTCGATCCGTATCCCGCACGTGGCCAATCCAAAAGGCCGCCGCGTCGAAGCGCGCTTCCCGGATCCACTGGCGAACCCGTACCTGTGCTTCGCCGCACTGCTGATGGCTGGCCTGGACGGCGTTGCCAACAAGATCCATCCTGGTGAAGCCGCCTCGAAAGATCTGTACCATCTGCCGCCAGAAGAAGACGCATTGATCCCGACCGTGTGCGCTTCGCTGGAAGAAGCACTGGAAGCCCTGGACAAGGATCGCGAGTTCCTGACCCGTGGCGGCGTGTTCAGCGATTCCATGATCGACGCTTACCTGGAACTGAAAATGCAGGACGTGCAGCGCATGCGCATGACCACGCATCCTGCCGAGTTCGACATGTACTACTCGCTGTAATGGCGCCATGCCGGCAACTTGCCGGTAGTGAATAAAAAACGCGGGTGAGGCGATCGGTCTTGCCCGCGTTTTTTTATGCGGCGCGCCAAGGCGGCGCCAGTGCAGTGTTGTATAGTCGGCCCAGGAACGATGCGGCATGTGCCGACAGGAGTGAAGATTGACCAAGCATTACAGAACGGCGCTGATGGCAGGATTGCTGGGCGCGGCGACACAGGCGCATGGGCAGTTGTATGTGTGCGCCGATGCGCAAGGACACAAGACGTACACGGACAAGCGGGCTGGCGCGCATTGCCAGCTGCTCGATTTGCCGGGCGCCATGACGGAGCCGCCACGCAAGACGGCGCCGCTGGCCGGCGCGCCTGCGCGGCCCGCCACGCAGGCGGTGGCCACGGCGGCGCCTGTCGCTGGCGCGTTTCCCAAGGTCGATGGTGCAGAGCAGCGTGCGCGCGACCTGGACCGGCGCCAGATCCTGCAGGACGAATTGCGCAGCGAAGAGCAGAAACTGGCGGCCCAGCGCCTGGAGTTCAATGAGGGCCAGCCTGAACGCCAGGGCAATGAACGCAACTATGCCAAGTATCAGGAAAGAGCGGCGCAGTTGAAAGAGAATATAAACCGGACCCAGCAGAACGTCGAGGCCCTGAAACGCGAGATTGCGAATATTCGGTAAAGCACATGACAATAGACAACCATTCCAGCCGTCCCGCCCACCTGGCCGGCCTTGATTTGCTCGCTTCGGCCGTGATCCTGCTTGACGGCGACGGGCGCATCAGCTATGCCAACGCGGCCGCGGAAAACCTGCTGGAAAGCTCGTTGAAAGCCTTGTCGCGGCAAAAGCTGACGGCGCTGTTCCTCAATCCCGAGGAGCTGGCCGGCATCTGCGCGCAGGCGCTTGAACACAAGTTTTCTGACTTGCGCCAGGACCTGAGCCTGGAGCGCCTGGGGCGCGAACCGCTGCGCGTGCACAGCATCGTCAGCGCGCTCGACGCGCCGCGCGACGGCGTGCTGATCGAGCTGCGCGAAAACGTGCAGCAGTTAAAACTCGACCGCGAGGAGCGTATCCTCGACCAGAGCCAGGTCAACAAGGAGCTGATCCGCAACCTGGCGCATGAAATCAAGAACCCGCTGGGCGGCATCCGCGGCGCGGCGCAGCTGCTGGAGCTGGAGTTGCCGGCCCTGCACCTGAGCGAGCTGCGCGAATACACGCAAGTCATCATCAAGGAAGCGGACCGGCTGCAAACCCTGGTCGACCGCCTGCTGGCGCCGCACCGCCGCCCGCACATCGTGGGTGACGTGAATATCCATGAAGTGTGCGAGCGCGTGCGCAGCCTGATCCTGGCCGAGTTTCCCAGCGGCCTGACCATTTCGCGCGATTACGATGCTTCGATCCCCGAGTTTCGCGGCGACAAGGAGCAATTGATACAGACCGTGCTCAATATCGCGCACAACGCGGCGCAAGCGCTGGCCGAGCGCATCGAGGCGGGCGATGCAGAGCTGATTTTCAAGACGCGCGTGGCGCGCCAGGTGACTCTGGCCAAGGTCCGCTACAACCTGGCATTAGACTTGCATATCATTGACAATGGACCGGGCATCGCACCCCAGATCCGCGACCGGATTTTCTACCCGCTGGTGTCGGGCAGGGATGGCGGCAGCGGGCTGGGACTGACCTTGGCGCAAACCTTCGTGCAACAGCACCTGGGCGTGATCGAGTGCGAAAGCCGGCCTGGATACACCGATTTCAGGATCGTTCTCCCCTTGCCATAAGCGAGGAAGTATCCCACCCATGAAATCCATTGCGGGACGCACACACTAATGAAGCCAATCTGGATAGTTGACGACGACGAATCAATCCGCTGGGTGCTGGAAAAAGCCCTGGCGCGGGAAAATCTCGCCACCAAGAGTTTTGCCAATGCACGCGACGCCATCGCTGCACTGGAGTTTGACACGCCGCAAGTGCTCGTGTCCGATATCCGCATGCCGGGCGCGTCCGGCCTGGAGCTGTTGCAGACGGTCAAGTCGCGCTTTCCCGGCTTGCCTGTCATCATCATCACCGCCTTTTCCGACCTCGATTCGGCCGTCGCGGCCTTCCAGGGCGGTGCCTTCGAATACCTGGCCAAGCCCTTCGACATCGACAAGGCTGTCGAACTGATCCGCCGCGCGCTGGAAGAGAGTCTGCGCGAGACCAGCGTCGAGTCGGGCCCGTCGGAAACGCCGGAGATCCTCGGCCAGGCACCGGCCATGCAGGAAGTCTTCCGCGCCATCGGCCGTCTGTCGCAATCGAATGTGACGGTGCTCATCACGGGTGAATCCGGTTCCGGCAAGGAGCTGGTGGCGCGTGCGCTGCACAAGCACAGTCCGCGTGCGGCGCAGCCCTTCATTGCCCTGAACACGGCGGCGATCCCGAAAGATTTGCTGGAATCCGAATTGTTCGGCCATGAACGGGGGGCGTTTACGGGCGCGCAGACGACGCGCCGGGGTCGCTTCGAGCAAGCCGAGAACGGTACTTTGTTCCTCGATGAAATCGGCGACATGCCGTTCGACCTGCAGACGCGGCTGTTGCGCGTGCTGTCCGATGGCCATTTCTATCGCGTCGGCGGGCACCAGCCCATGAAGGCCAACGTGCGCGTCATTACGGCCACGCACCAGAACCTCGAGCAGCGCGTGCGCGACGGCCTGTTCCGCGAAGACTTGTATCATCGCCTGAACGTGATCCGTTTGCGCCTGCCCAGTTTGAGGGAGCGGCGCGAGGATATCCCCATCCTGGTGCGCCACTTCCTGGTGCAAAGCGCGCGCCAGCTGGGGGTGGAAGCCAAGCGCATGAGCGAACCGACGATGCAATTTCTCAGCGGCCTCGATTTGCCCGGCAATGTGCGCCAGCTGGAAAACCTGTGCAACTGGATCACCGTGATGGCGCCCGGCCAGACGGTGGAAATCAAGGACTTGCCGCTGGAATTGACGCAGGGGCAGGGCGATGCCGGCGCTCCCGCAGCGCATGGCGAAGCGCCGCCGCCGGCCGTGGCTCATCCGCATGGCGGCCAGGTATTTGACGCCGCCGCGCCCGCCACCGGTGCGCCGCCGGGCTGGATCGGTTTGCTGGAATTGCAGGCGGCCGGCATGCTGGGTGCCGGGCAACAGGAAGTCATGGCGGTGCTGGGGCGGCAATTCGAGTCGGCCCTGATCAAGACGGCGCTCAAGCATACGCACGGGCGCAAGAACGACGCCGCCGTGCGTCTGGGCATCGGCCGCAACACCATCACCCGCAAGATCTCCGAACTGGGCATCGACGGCGCCAAGGACGATTGATCTATCTTCCGGACGGGACGTCTGTCCCGTCCGCGTTCCCTCCCGGTGTTTCTTGCACGCCACAACACCCACAGCAGGCGATAAGGTAAGCTGGCGCTTGCCGGACGGTTTCGTCCGGTCTTAACTTTCATTGTGGAACTGTATGCTGATTAACTGCGTGGCCTACCAGGATGGCAAAAAACTGGCCGACTTGCCGATTGACGATATCAGCGATTACGTCGAGCGCCCCGATTGCTTCGTCTGGGTAGCCCTGCTCGATGCCACGCCGGACGAGCTGAAACAGATGCAGCACGAGTTTTGCCTGCATGAACTGGCCGTCGAGGATGCGCAGCGGGGCCACCAGCGTCCGAAGATCGAGGAATATGGCGACTCCCTGTTTGCCGTGGTGAAAACCGTGGAAATGGTCGAAAACGAACTGGTCATGGGTGAAGTCGACATCTTTGTCGGCGCCAATTACGTGCTTTCGTCACGCAGCAACAGCTCGCAAGGTTTTCTTGGCGTGCGCGCGCGCGCCGAGCGCGAACCACACTTGCTGCGCCAGGGCTCGGCCTTCGTGCTGTACGCGCTGATGGACGCCGTCGTCGACCGTTATTTTCCCGTGCTCGACGCGCTGGAATCGGAACTGGAACTGATCGAGGACCGCATCTTCGACCGTGGCACCGAGCGCGACAATATCGAACGGCTGTATCAATTGAAACGCAAAGTCATGGTCTTGCGTCACGTGGTGGCGCCCCTGATGGAAGCGGTGGGCAAGCTGCACGGAGGGAGGGTGCCGCCGCTGTGCCACGATACCCAGGAGTATTTCCGCGACGTGCACGATCATCTGGCGCGCATCAATGGCACGCTCGACACCATCCGCGACACCATCAGTACTGCCATCCAGGTGAACCTGTCGATGGTGGCCATCGACGAGAGCGAAGTGAACAAGCAGTTGGCGGCCTGGGCAGCTATTTTCGCCGTATTTACCGCGTTTGCCGGCGTGTGGGGCATGAACTTCAAGTTCATGCCGGAGCTGGACTGGCAATACGGCTATCCCGTGGCCGTGGGACTGATGAGTTGTGTCTGCGGTTATATGTATTACTTGTTCAAGCGTTCCGGCTGGCTATAAAAAATTCCTGCGTATCTGTATTATTAAACAATAGCCAGGGGTACAATCGCGGCAGGTCCGCTCGGGCGGGCCATGGCTGAGGGTTGCCACGCCGGCAGGTTGTCTGGCGCTTCCAATGCTGCGCAGGAGCATTCATGAGTATTCCGTTGTTTGATGTGAATTCGCAAGAACCCCTGTTCGATCCCGAGCAGCGACGCACCCTGGCGGAAGCGGCCCTGCGCTCGATTACGGCCTCGACGGCGCACGCCCGTGGCGACGACTTCCTGCGCATCCTCGTCAAGGACCTGGCCGAAGCGCTCGACGTGCACTATGTGATCGCCGGGCGCCTGGTGCACATGGACGATGGCAGCGAAGGCATCCGCACGCTGGCCCTGTGGGGCGGCGACGGCTACCAGCCGAATATCGAATACAGCCTGCAGCACACGCCTTGCCAGGACGTAACCTGCCAAAGCATGTGTTTTCATGGCAGCGATATCCAGCGTCGCTTTCCATTCGATAGCCTGCTGGTCGACATGCGGGCGGAAAGCTATGTCGGCATGCCGCTGATCGATACCGATGGCAAGACCCTGGGCATCCTGTCGGCCATCGACACGCGTCCCATCGATGAAAACAAGCGCTTGCTGGCCTTGCTGCTGCTGTCGATCTTCTCGGCCCGCGGCGCGGCCGAGCTGCAGCACCAGGAGCGCACGCAGCAGCTGGAAGAAATCGTGCGCGTGCGTACCGAATCGCTGCTGGCGGCGCAAGCGAACCTGGTCGAGCAAGAACAGATGGCGGCCCTCGGTTCGCTGGTGGCGGGTGTCTCGCATGAAGTCAACACGCCCATCGGCGTGGCGCTGACGGCCGCGTCGAGCATGGGCAGCTATGCCGACCAGCTGGTGCAGCTGCTGGGCGGCGCCAAGGTCAGCCGCGCCGAACTGATCGACATTGCCGAATCGCTCAAAGGCGCAGCGGCCTTGATCGAGCGCAACCTGGCGCGCGCGGCCGACCTGATCGGCAATTTCAAGCAGCTGGCCGTGGACCAGGTCAGCGAATACGTGGCCGACCTGGCGCTGCACGACTATGTGCACGGCCTGGTGTCGGCGCACAGCCCCGAGCTGCGCAAGGCGGCGCTGGGCGTGGAACTCGATATCGCGCCCGATTGCCAGGTGCGCCTGGCGGCCGGCAAGCTGTCGCAAATTATCTCGAACCTGCTGATGAACAGCGCCCGCCATGGCTATCCGCAGGGTGGGCCAGGGCGCATCACGATACGCGCGCGCATCGAGGCGGACGGCGATGAGGCCGATTTGCGCTGGCTGCTGCTGGAATTTTCCGACGACGGCATCGGCCTGGCGCCGGCCGTGCGCGAACATATGTTTGAACCGTTTTTCACCACCAAGCGGGGCCAGGGCGGCTCCGGCCTGGGCATGCACATCGTCTACACCATCGTGCAGCAACTGGGCGGCCAGGTGTGCGCCATCGACTGCACTCCCGGCTGTCACATACAGATCAGGCTGCCGCTGGCCTCCACGCAGGCGTGAAAAAATCTCACTGACATAGTGCAGCGACGCTTATTCCTGGTGCATACCGTACACCATGATTGTGCAAAATAGTATTACTGAATTATAAATTGTTGTTTTCTATTCCCACGCTCAGTACATCGTTGACACCTCCCAATTCCGCGTGTTTTGATGGCTCATTAAGGTTTAGTTTTGCCAATGGCAGCTGGGCCTTTGACCGGTAGTGGCATGGCGGCTATGCATCATTCATTAAATTCGGGAAGCCCTTTGGCGCAAGCCTGAATGCGGTTTTCATAACGATAAAAATGTTAATGAGCAGATAGCCTCCCTGCACGGAGCGCCGCATGCGTAGTTCAGTGGCGCCGAGTTTACATGATAATAATGCAACATAAAACTATATCAAAGGGAGTTTGCAATGATGATGGAAACAGTCTTGTCTCGTTCTTTGCGTTTGATGTTTACGGGTAGCGCCGTCGTGGCTGGCCTGACCATGCTGGCCCAGCCAGCCATGGCACAACAGAACGATGCACCCATGCAGCGTGTTGAAGTCACCGGCTCCGCCATTAAGCGGATCGATGGTGAAACCTCGGTGCCGATCACCATTATTAAAATGGATGATCTGAAAAAACAGGGTATTACCACCATCGAGCAAGTGATGTCGAACCTGAGCGCTTCGCAGGCTTCGCAAGGCACCAGCCAGGTCGTCGGCCTGGGTACCGGCGGCGCGTCGTTCGCCGACTTGCGCGGTATTGGCGCGAACAAGACTCTCGTCTTGCTGAATGGCCGGCGCATGGCCAACAATGCGCTCGACAGCTCGGCGCCCGACTTGAACATGATCCCGTTTGCCGCGCTCGAACGCGTCGAAGTGTTGCGCGATGGCGCGTCGTCGCTGTACGGCAGCGATGCCGTCGGTGGCGTGATTAACTTCATCACGCGCAAGGACTTCCAAGGCGGCATCGTCAGCATCGGTGGCGACATGCCGGAACAATCGGGTGGCTTCTCCAAGAATGCGAATGTCGGTTTCGGCTATGGCGATCTGGATAAAGATGGCTTTAATATTTTCGGTATGCTCGATACCCAGAGCCAGCGTGCCATTACCGGTACCCAGCGCAATTACAACAAGCGCTATCCAGGTGGCATTTCGCCTACCACCAGTCCCGCCAATTACTATCAGGACGACCTGACCGGCAATCCGACCGCGCCTAGCTGCGCTGCGGGTACCTTCCTGGTACCTGGTGGCGATGGTCTCAGCTGCAATATGTCGACCTCGAACTTCGTCGACTATGTACCGAAAAGCAAGCGCACGACTGGCTTGCTCAAAGGCGTCTTGAAGCTGAACGCGAATCACGAGATCAGCCTTGAATACCTGAACAGCGAAAGCAAGGTCTACAGCGCCATCGCCCCTGTACCGTATGGTGGCCTGCGCCAGAACCGCACGCGCCTCGATGGCTCGCCGAATCCGTTCTACCCGGGCAATGGCAATTTCACGCCGAACATTCCGCTCGATGCCAACTACGTCGATCCCAACTTCATGCCTGCAGGCGTCAATCCTGGCTTCGTGAACGTCAAATGGCGCGATTTGCCGAACGGTTCGCGCGCTGATGAAAATATCAACAAGCAACAGCGTTTCGTCGCTGGCTTGAATGGCAACCTCGCTGGCTGGGATTACAACGCGGCGCTGACCTTCAATGAAAACAAGGTCGCTGTGAATCTGATGGGGTACAGTGACGGCGGCATTATCACGAAGGGTGTCTTGAACGGCATCATCAACCCATTTGGCGAGCAAGATGCGGCCGGCATGGCCTTGATTCAAAGTGCTGCTTTGAACGGTAATGTCCGCAATGCCAAGGGAACGACCAAGGTCGCCGACTTCAATGCAAGCCGCGAGCTCGGTGACTGGCTGGGCGCTGGCCGTGCTGCCGCTCTGGCCGTGGGTGCGCAAGCGGGACATGAGAAATTCCTCAGCACCGCCAATTCGGAATATGCGGCCAAGGTCGTTGCCAGTACCGGCATCGATCCGAACACGCATGATGAAGGTTCGCGCACCACGCAAGCCGTGTACGCCGAGTTGAACGTGCCTATCCTCAAGACACTGGACGTGACCGCCGCCGTGCGCTATGACCGTTACAGCGACTTCGGCAATACAACCAATCCGAAAGTGGCGTTCCGCTTCCAGCCGACAAAAGAAGTGCTGTTCCGCGGTTCGTATTCGACCGGTTTCCGCGCGCCATCGCTGTATGAGATCAATTCTTCGCAAACGTACACCAATACCAGTCAGCGTGATGATCCGATCAATTGCCCTGGCGGCAAGCCATTGCCAGGCAAACCCAAGGCAACGAATTGCGAACAGCAATTCCAGGCCTTGTTTGGTGGTAATAAAAAGCTGTCGCCTGAAGAGTCGCGCAACATCACCGTGGGTGTCGTACTCGAACCGGTCGCCAACCTGAGCATTGGTATCGATTACTGGGATATCAAGCTCGACCATTCGATCGGTGCCCTGCAGGAAGACGATGTGTTTGGCGACCCGGTTACCTACGCTGCCGTGTACCACCGCACGGCCAACGGCAACCTGGCTACCGACGGTTCACAATGCCCGAATCCGGCCACCTGCGGCTATGTCGACCTGCGTACCCAGAACCTGGGTGGCGTGAAGACCCGCGGCCTCGACTTGAGCGTCAACTACCGTTTGCGCACCAGCGACTTCGGCACTTTCGCCCTGATCACCAACAGCACTTACGTCAACAAGTACGAGTATCAAAGTGCCGAAGGCGGTAAATGGAAGCAGAACGTCGGCGTCTTCTCCGGCTCCGGTCCGATCTTCCGCTGGCAGCACACGGCTAGCGTGAACTGGAACAGCGGTATTTTCAGTGCCGGCATGTCGGGTCATTACAAGTCTGGCTACCTGGACCAGGATGAAGAGAACAAAGTGGCGTCCTACACCACCTTTGACGCTTTCGGAACGGTTGCTGCCACCAAGAACGTGACCCTGACCGTCGGCGTGCGCAATCTGTTCGACCGCGAACCGCCACTGAGCTATCAAACCAACACTTTCCAGGCTGGCTATGATCCACGTTACGCGGACGCCATTGGCCGTACCGTGTATCTGCGCGGCAGTTATACCTTCTAAGTCTGTTGCAGGCTGAAAGCTAAAACGCCCGGGTGAAAACCCGGGCGTTTTTTTTGCCTGGCCGTGTGGCACGGCAGCCGTTGCTTATTTTCCGCGCGCCGCCATCGACAGCGCAACCGCCTCTGCCACCTTGATGCCATCGACGGCCGCCGACAGGATGCCGCCCGCATAGCCGGCGCCTTCGCCTGCGGGGAACAGGCCCCGCGTATTCAGGCTTTGCAGGTTGTCGTCGCGGCGCTTGATGCGGATCGGCGAGGAAGTGCGCGTTTCCACGCCCGTCAGCACGGCGTCGGCCTTGTAGTAGCCCTTGATCTGCTTGTTGAATGCCGGAAACGCTTCACGCATGGCCGTGATTGCGTACTCGGGCAGGGCCGGCGCCAGATCCGTCAAGTGCACTGCCGGCTTGTACGAAGGAATCACACTGCCGAACTCCGTCGAGGCGCGGCCCGCCACGAAGTCGCCCACCAATTGGCCTGGCGCATCGTAGTTGCCGCCGCCCAGGGAAAATGCACGCTCTTCCAGGTCGCGCTGCAGGGCGATGCCGGCCAGCGGGTCGCCCGGATAGTCGGCCGGCGTGATGCCGACGACGATGGCGCTGTTGGCGTTGCGCTCGTTGCGCGAGTACTGGCTCATGCCGTTCGTCACCAGGCGGCCTGGCTCCGAGGCGGCAGCCACCACCGTGCCGCCCGGGCACATGCAGAAGCTGTAGACGGAGCGGCCATTGCTGGCGTGGTGCACCAGCTTGTAGTCGGCCGCCCCCAGAATCGGGTGGCCGGCGCTGGGGCCGAAGCGGCAGCTGTCGATCAAGGATTGCGGGTGTTCCACGCGGAAACCGATCGAGAACGGCTTGGCTTCGATGTACACGCCGCGGCGGTGCAGCATCTCGAAGGTGTCGCGTGCGCTGTGGCCGATGGCCAGCACCACGTGGTTGCTGGCGATGGTCTCGCCATTGTCCAGAACCACGCCGCGTACCTGGCCGCCGTCGGCACCCGGCACGATGTCGAGATCGACCACTTTGCTGCTGAAGCGGTATTCGCCGCCCAGTTGTTCGATATTGGCGCGCATTTCTTCCACCATCTTGACCAGGCGGAAGGTGCCGATGTGGGGCTTGCTCACATACATGATTTCCTCGGGCGCGCCGGCCTTGACGAATTCCGTCAATACCTTGCGGCCATAGTGCTTGGGATCCTTGATCTGGCTATACAGCTTGCCGTCCGAGAAGGTGCCAGCGCCGCCTTCGCCGAACTGCACGTTCGATTCCGGGTTCAGTTCGCGCTTGCGCCAGAAGCCGAAGGTGTCGACCGTGCGTTCGCGCACCTGCTTGCCGCGTTCCAGGATGAGGGGGCGCAAGCCCATCTGCGCCAGGATCAGCGCCACGAACAGGCCGCATGGCCCCGTGCCGATGACGATGGGACGCGCTTCATACGTGTGGCCGGCCAGCTGTTCGCCGCCGGCGACGAATTTGTAGTCGGTGTCGGGCGCGGGCATCAGGTGGATATCGTGGCCCAGGCGCGCCAGCACGGCCGCTTCATTCTTGACGTCCACATGCAGCGAGTAAATCAACACCACGGCGCTGCGCTTGCGCGCGTCATAGCTGCGCTTGAAGACAGTAAAGCCGAGCAGCTCTTCCGCGGCAATGCCGAGGCGCGCCAGGATGGCGGCAGGCAGGGCTGCATCGTCGTGTTCGAGGGGGAGTTTTACTTCGTTGAGTCGCAACATAATATCTGTCTATATAAATGGCCGGGCTCCGTATCTAGCGGAGAGTCTGTGAGGCAGCGCATGCGCGCTACCATCAAGCCGCCATTTTACCTGCAGCTGGCGTTTTTTTGAGAAGACCGGGCCTGGGTCGCTTGGGCTGCGGTGCGGCGGGGTAGTGGTGCAAGCATGCCGTGAAGGCCGCCGGGCGCAGTGCCAACAGAAATATAACGGGAAGCATAACGTGACTTAAGGCAGCCGCAAGCGACTACGGCGCGCCGCATCCGGTATGCGCAGGCGTACGAACCGGCTCGCGTCAAGCACCGCAGATGGACAAGCACAGGAATGCAGGAGGGAATCATCCGGAAGCGTACCAAAACCGTGGCGCGCACCGATGAAAAGCATTTTGTATCTTATAACCGGCGTAGCAGTTTTATTTTTTGAGAAATGATCAGGCGAGATACATCAGCCGGTGTATTGAGATTTACTCGGTTATATTTGGGCAGGACGTGGCTATCTTTTATTCCTGAAAATATAATTTATCTTTGGAATAAAAATGGAGCGCGGATTGTTTTAAAAAAAAGCAATTTGCATTTGGGTGCGCATGAATATCTGTATTCATGGCCGAGCGTGCAGATGAGGAGAAGCTTTTTATTTACCCCTGCATCATATAATGAAAAAATGAGATTGTGACGGATTTAACTTCCATTGTTGTGTTTTTGCAACTCTTGGCCGTTATCCCATGCCTCTGGCGCAAAAAAATCGCATCCATGCAAAGTCGCGATTGGAAAAACACTGTTTTTTTCTGGCGTTGCACCATTTTTGTGCGTTTGATTTAAGCGAGAACGTGGGGATTTGATGCTTTTGCTGGTAGTTGCAGGTGGTTTGCGTACCATTCCCTATTTTTCCGTACGCCAGGCAAGCGTCGACAGCGCACTGCAATGCAGCAGCCGAGTTCGTATCAGTCCGACTATTGCTCACGCCTGGTGCATCCGGTATTGCTATCGAGCACTACATGCTCTTTTTTCTACGGGAAACAGGAAATGCTTAGAGGAAAAGTGTTGTTTCTTTGATGAATCCATTTTCAACGATTATTGACAGTGCCGCTTTGGAAATGGTTTGATGATGAGATGTCATAGCAATCTTGCTGACTCGCTCATAAAGCGATAAACGGTTGGGCACATGGCCGACAGCACCAGGTTAAGAAAGACATTAGACATACTTGCTATGTCTACAAGAGCCTGACTAGATCAGTAGGTATAGTATTTTCAAATCGGAGAACTTATGCATCAACGCACTAAAATTGCTGTAGCAGTGGCAATGGCATTGAACTCGCTGACCGTGTTTGCCCAGGCACAAGCTGAAGCTGAAGCACCGCAGCGCGTGGAGATTACCGGCTCGCGTATCCGCCAGGTCGATCTCGAGACCGCTCAACCTGTTCTGAAAATGACGGCGCAACAGATCCAGGCGACCGGTCTGGTTACCGTAGGCGATGTTTTGAATCAACTGACTTCGGCCGGCCCTCCAGCGTTCAGCAAGGGCTCGACGCTGACGTCGAACCGCGAGCAAGGCGGCCAGTACATCGATATGCGCGGCCTCGGTTCGCAGCGCCTGCTGGTGTTGGTCAACGGCAAGCGCTGGACTACCACCGTTGCTGGCTACACCGACATGTCGACGGTACCGACCTCCATGATCGAACGCATCGATATCCTGAAAGATGGCGCATCGTCCATCTACGGTTCCGACGCGATCGCTGGTGTTGTTAATATCATTCTGAAAAAATCCATGCAAGGCGCCAACCTGAGCGTCTACCACGGCCAGAACGACAAGGGCGACGGCAAGAATTCGGACTACAGCTTCTCGTATGGCGCCGGTGATGAAAAAGCCTCGCTGATGTTCGGCCTGTCGCATACGACGTCGGGCGTGGTCTGGTCGAAGGACCGTGAAGCCACGCGGACCACGTACGGCCCGAATCATCCAACGAATGGTCTGGGTGTAGGTGAGTGGGGTCGTTACCGTCAAGTCAGCGCCAGCGGCGCTGCGACGGGCGTCAACCAATACCTGAACCACACCGGCACGTGGCAGAACCCGAACGGTGTTGGCCAGGATTCGCGCAATCCGCTGAACTACCATGTGTACCCAGCTGCCGCTCCTAGCCCTGACGACCTGTACAACTCGACGCAGCAAATGATGTTCGAATCGCCGAACGCGCTGACGACGATGTTTACCAAAGGTACGTTCGATCTGCCGATGGGCATTCGTTTTGCCAGCACGGCCATGTTCTCCGAGCGCAATTCCAGCCGCCAGAACGCGGGTTACCCTGTCAACAGCCTGAGCCAATCCAAGTATCCTGTCTATCTGGACAAGAACAGCTACTACAACCCGATCGGCGCTTCCGTCACAGGCGGCACGGGCGCGGATGCATTCTTCTACCGCCGCATGGTCGAAATGCCGCGCGTTACTGAGAGCAAGAACCAGACCGTGCACATTGATGCATCGCTGGAAGGCGACTTCACCTTGCGCGGTCTGCCATGGAGCTGGAGCACGGGCTACAACCACAATTCCGTAACCGGCCTGTCGTCGAGCACTGGTAACCAGAACCTGATCAACCTGAAAAAGGCTCTGGGTCCATCGTTCCTGAACTCCAGCGGCGTGGTGCAGTGCGGTACCGCTGCCAGCCCGATTTCGCTGGCAGAGTGCACCCCCTTCAATATCCTGGGCGGCCCATCTGCCTCGACCCCGGCAGCGCTGAAATACATCACGGCCAATGGTCAGGCAACGTACGGTAGCACGGTCAACAGCATTACCGCCGATGTCAGCGGTGAACTGCTGACCCTGCCGGCAGGCGCCCTGGGCGTTGCCGGTGGTCTGGAGCGTCGTGAAGTGCGCGGCTATGACATCCCGGATCAATTCGCGCAGTCGAACCTGACGACCGACCTGGCTGGCAATGCCACCTATGGCCGCTACACCGTCAAGGAAATGTACCTGGAAGCGAACGTGCCTTTGTTGAAAGACGCGCCATTCGCAAAACTGTTGTCGATCGACCTGGCTACCCGCTATTCGGACTACAGCAACTTCGGCACGACCACCAACAGCAAAGCCAGCTTCATGTGGAAACCGGTCAACGACCTGTTGACACGTGGTACCTGGGCTGAAGGTTTCCGCGCACCATCGCTGAACGATACCTTCGGCGGCGGTTCGCAGTCGTACGACAGCTACCTGGACATTTGTGACAGCAAGTATGGTCAAACGGCCAATCCGACGATCGCTGGCAATTGCTCCAGACTTGGTGTCCCTGCTAACTTCCGTCAGCGTAATGCTACCGGTGGTGAAGTGACGGCTGCAGCACAAACGCCAGTTCCATTCAACACGGGCGCTGGCAACAACAGCCTGAAACCAGAAACGGCGAAGACGAAAACCCTGGGTCTGGTGTACAACCCATCGTTCGTGCCTGGCCTGAGCGGTACCCTGGACTGGTTCAAGATCACCATCGAAAACCGCATCACGGCAGTTGGCGTGGCATACACCCTGAGTCAGTGCTATCTGTACAACGTCTCCGAGTTCTGCAACAACGTGACGCGTGATACGACTGGTCAGATCGTCGGCCTGAGCCGCGGCAATACCAACCTGGGTACCATGGAAACCGAAGGCGTCGATATCGGCCTGTCCTACCGTCTGCCTCGTACGGCATACGGCCAGTTCGTTGTCAATTCGCAATCGACCTGGGTGAAATCGTTCCTGACCAAGAGCAGCGCGACTGCCGATTGGTACGATTCGAACGGTGAGTGGGGTTCGCCACGCCTGAAGTCGAACCTGACATTGGACTGGAGCCTGGGTAACTGGAGCGCAACGGTCACGTCGCGTTACACTTCCGGCACCAAGGCTGCTTGCGCGTTCGGCGCGAACATCGAGTGCTCGAACCCAGTATCGCCAACTGGCGCTTACAACAAGATCGGCGCCTATGTTTATACCGACCTGAGCGTTGCTTACGCAACTCCATGGAAAGGCCGCATCATGGTAGGCGCGAACAACGTGTTCGACAAGGCTCCAACCGTCAACTACAGCGCCAACAGCAACTACTCTGGCCCGTCGTCGTCGTCGTCGGTAGATCCTAACCTGCCTATCGACCGTTTCGTGTACGTACGCTACAACCAGTCGTTCTAATCTGAGGCTCCGCAAGGAGCATCTGATGAACGTTTGAATAAGGTCCGCCAGGATTCCCTGGTGGACCTTTTTGCTTTCTACGTCCGTTGCCGGACGCATCTGCAACTCCATATTGCAAATTGGCGGGACGTCGCTGCTACGTCGAGCCACTGGCGCAGCGCGGATCCGTGTGTTGTGGGCGAAACCTCGCTACATCCCACCCCACAATGCACTCAGCGTCGCCAGCGCCGTCAATCCCGCCGTTTCCGTGCGCAGGATGCGCGGCCCCATCGCCAAGCCGATGGCGCCAGCCGCGATGGCGGCTTTTTCTTCCGCCTCGGTAAACCCGCCTTCCGGCCCCACCATCACGGTGATCGCTTGTGGCGGCTGGTGACGCGCCCAGTCGGCCAGCGACTGCTCCGCGCGCGGCGTCAAAATGATGCACTTATGCAGATCTTGCTGGCTGCTCCAGCTACTAAAATCCTGCAATGGCGCCAGCTGGGCCAGTCGGTTGCGGCCGCATTGTTCCGATGCGGAGACGATGATGCCTTGCCAATGCGCGAGCTTTTTCTCGGCCCGCTCGCTCGACAAGCGCACCACGCAGCGCTGCGCCGCCAGCGGCACGATGCCCGCCGCGCCCAGTTCGATGGCTTTTTCGATGATCCAGTCCATTTTCGATGCTTCCGGCAGCGCTTGGGCCAGGGTCACGGCATACGGCAGTTCCGCTTCGCGCGCCACGTGCGCCTGTATTTCCGCCGTCACGCTGCGCTTGGCGACCGCCACCAGGCTGGCCTGCACTTCGCCGCCTTCGCCATTGAACAGGGTGATGACGTCGCCCGGCGCCAGGCGCACGACCTGGATATGGTGGGCGACAGCCTCCGGCAGGGAGACGGTGGCGCCGGCGACGAGCGGCTGGGGGCAGAAAAAACGCGGCATGCAAATCCTCAACGGGGGTAAGTGGGGTGGAAAGACGTCAAAGTATAGCCATTTGGCGGGCCAGTACGCCGCAATTCTAATTTGCAGCCCCCCAGTCTGGTAAAATAGTTGACTACATAAAGCAGCCGGCCTGGGTTCTTTCTTGTCCGTGCTGTTGCAAACGAATCCCAAACTCGCGACTGACCCACACCATCATGACAACTACGCTCCCGACTACCAAAATGGCCAATGCGATCCGCGCACTGGCAATGGACGCTGTACAAAAGGCCAACTCCGGCCATCCAGGCATGCCGATGGGCATGGCCGAGATCGCAGTTGCCCTGTGGAGTGGTCACTATCGCCACAATCCCGCGAATCCAAAATGGCAGAACCGCGACCGTTTCCTGTTGTCGAACGGCCACGGCTCCATGCTGCACTACGCGCTGCTGCACCTGACCGGTTACGACCTGTCGATGGATGACATCAAGGCCTTCCGCCAGATGCATTCGAAAACCCCGGGCCATCCGGAAGTCGATGTCACGCCAGGCGTGGAAACGACCACTGGTCCGCTGGGCCAGGGCATCGCCAACGCCGTCGGCATGGCCCTGTCGGAGCAATTGCTGGCCGCTGAATTCAACAAGCCTGGCCACGACATCGTCAATCACTACACGTATGCTTTCCTGGGCGACGGTTGCCTGATGGAAGGTATTTCGCACGAAGTGTGCGCGCTGGCCGGCACCCTTGGCCTGAACAAGCTGATCGCCCTGTACGATGACAACGGCATTTCCATCGACGGCAAAGTCGAAGGCTGGTTCACGGACGACACCCCGGCCCGCTTCGAAGCGTACGGCTGGAACGTCATCCGCGCTGTCGACGGTCACGATGTTGCCGCCGTGGCTGCCGCCATCGCCGCCGCCAAGACCGCCAGCAAGCCAACCTTGATTTGCTGCAAGACCATCATCGGCAAGGGTTCGCCGAACCTGCAAGGCGGCGACAAGGTCCACGGCGCCGCGCTGGGCGACAAGGAAATCGCTGCCGTGCGCGAATACATCGGCTGGGATGCCGCACCGTTCGAGATGCCGGCCGACGTGTACGCCGCCTGGGATGCCAAGAAACAAGGCGCCCTGCTGGAAGCGGACTGGAACGAGCGCTTCGCCGCCTACACCCGCGAATTCCCGCAGCAAGCCGCTGAACTGACCCGCCGCATGCAGGGCGAGTTGCCGCAGGCATTCGAAGCGGCCTTGAGCGCCGCCATCGCTTCCTGCGTGGAAAAGAAAGAAAACATCGCCACCCGCAAGGCCAGCCAGAACGCCATCCAGGCACTGGCGTCGTCGCTGCCGGAATTCCTCGGCGGCTCGGCCGACCTGACCGGTTCGAACCTGACCAACTGGAAAGAGTGCGTGGCCGTGCGTTCGGGCCAGCCAGGCAACCACATCAACTACGGCGTGCGCGAATTCGGCATGAGCGCCATCATGAACGGCATCACCTTGCACGGCGGCTACATCCCGTTCGGCGCCACGTTCCTGACGTTCTCCGACTACAGCCGCAATGCCCTGCGCATGGCCGCGCTGATGAAACTGCGTTCGATCTTCGTGTTCACCCACGATTCGATCGGCCTGGGCGAAGACGGCCCGACGCACCAATCGGTCGAGCACGTCTCGTCGATGCGTCTGATCCCGAACCTGGACAACTGGCGTCCATGCGATACCGTCGAGTCGGCTGCTGCCTGGGGCGCCGCCGTGCGCCGCAAGGATGGCCCGTCGACCCTGATCTTCTCGCGCCAGAACCTGCCGTACCAGGAGCGTTCCAGCGAGCAAATTGAAAATATCTACCGCGGCGGCTATGTGCTGAACGACGTGGCGGACGCCAAGGCGATCCTGATCGCTACCGGTTCCGAAGTGGAACTGGCTGTCGCTGCCGCCAGCGCGCTGGCCTCGGAAGGCATCGCTGTGCGCGTGGTGTCGATGCCATCGACCGACGTGTATGATCGCCAGGACGCCGCCTACAAGGCCAGCGTACTGACCAAGGGCGTGCCGCGCGTGGCCATCGAAGCGGGCGTGACCAGCTTCTGGTACAAATACGTGGGCCTGGAAGGCGCCGTGGTCGGTATCGACACGTTCGGCGAATCGGCGCCTGCCGGCGTGCTGTTCAAGCATTTCGGTTTCACGGTCGAGAACGTTGTCGCCAAGGTGAAAGCCGTTATCGCTGGCTAATATTGATTTTTAACGGTCCTGGCGATGTGCTCGCCGGGGGCGTGCATGTACCTTCTTTTTTAATCAGGAGCAGAGTATGACGATCAAAGTTGCAATCAATGGCTACGGCCGCATCGGCCGTAATGTGTTGCGCGCTTTCTACGAAGGCGGCAAGAAACAGGATATCCAGATCGTTGCCATCAACGACCTGGGCGATGCCAAATCGAACGCCCACCTGACCCGCTACGACACCGCGCACGGCAAGTTCCCGGGCACGGTCACCGTCGAAGGCGACAACATGATCGTCAATGGCGATCCGATCCGCGTGTTTGCACAGCGCAATCCTGCTGAAATCCCATGGGGCGAGTTGGGCGTGGACGTCGTGCTGGAATGCACGGGTTTCTTCACCACCAAAGAGAAAGCTTCGGCTCACTTGAAGGGCGGCGCGAAAAAAGTCATCATCTCGGCACCAGGCGGCAAGGACGTCGATGCAACCGTCGTGTTCGGCGTCAACCACTCGGTACTGAAATCGACCGACACCGTCATCTCGAACGCATCGTGCACCACCAACTGCCTGGCACCGCTGGTCAAGCCACTCAACGACGCCATCGGCATCGAAACGGGCCTGATGACCACCGTGCACGCCTACACCAATGACCAGGTGCTGTCCGACGTGATGCATGAAGACCTGCGCCGCGCCCGTTCGGCCACCATGAGCATGATCCCGACCAAGACGGGTGCTGCTGCCGCCGTTGGTCTGGTGTTGCCTGAGCTGAATGGCAAGCTGGACGGCTTCGCCATCCGCGTGCCGACCATCAACGTGTCGCTGGTCGACCTGACCTTCATCGCCAAGCGCGATACCACCGTGGAAGAAGTCAACGCGCTGATGAAGGCCGCGTCGGAAGGCGCCCTGGAAGGCATCCTGACGTACCAGACCGAACCGCTGGTATCGATCGATTTCAACCACAACCCGGCTTCGTCGAACTTCGATTCGACCCTGACCAAGGTCTCGGGCCGTCTGGTGAAAGTATCGTCGTGGTACGACAATGAGTGGGGTTTCTCGAACCGCATGCTCGACACCACCGTTGCACTGATGTCGGCCAAGTAATTTTTGACCGCATAAGAAAAAACGCCCTTAAGGGCGTTTTTTTCGTCTGTATGATTAAAAACGGCGTCGGTAGAAGCGCCACAGCACGCGCAAGTCGCGCAGCACGGGCACGCCGGACAGCAGGGTCAGCACGCCGGCGAGCAGGATGGTGGCGGCCGGAAAGCCGATGTGCTTGAAGGCCAGGGCGCCGCTGACGCCGCCGATGAAAAAGCAGCTGATCAAGAGGCTGTGCGTTCTCAGCTTGCCGCGGTTGACCTTGACCATCCGGTCCGGCAGGTGGCGCCGGTTGTAATACGCCATCTTGCCCAGTTCGATGCCGATATCGGTGGACAGGCCCGTCACGTGGGTGGTGCGGATGACGGCGCCCGAAATCTTGGTGATGATGGCGTTCTGCAGACCCATGACAAAGCACAGCAGCAAGATGGTGACGGGGCCCAGCACGTCGGGCATGGTGGCAAGATAATTGCCCGTCAAGCCGAACAGCAATAGCAGGGCCGCTTCCAGCAGCAGGCTGGCGGCAAACTGGCTGTGCAGCCGGCGCCGCTTGCCCCAGTTCACCATGATGGCCGTCACGGCCGCACCGCTGACAAAGGCCAGCCAGGCGCCGAGCGCGGCCAGGGCCAGCGTGATATTGCCCAGCGCCAGGTCGTCCGCCATGCCGGAAACGATGCCCGTCATGTGCGAAGTATAGCCGCCGATGGCGAGAAAGCCGCCCGCATTCACGGCGCCGGCCACCAGCGCCAGCACGCAGCCCAGTTGCAAATTGGCTTGCGTGTCGCGCGCCGCGCCGCTCAGGCGGGACAGGTAGTGCAATGGCATGGCGGTAGATTTCCTTCGTCAACGCGGCAGTGACCTCCATCATACGCCCTGCCGTGGCCGTGGAATATCTTCAAAGAAACTTTCACTGGGTGCCCGCTACTGAATGCGTACCACCTTGGGTGAGCGGGACGCCCCTTCGATGTCGAGATAGATGGCGCCCAGCATGCCGCGTACCAGAGTGGCTTTTAAATCCTTGCCGACCACCACGCCATCACTGCCGTCGACTACTTTCCAGCGCTGGCCATTGGCCAGGGTGATGGTCTGGCCCGGCTGCCAGCCCTCGAACTTGCCCGGGATATGGCTGCTCAGGCTGGCAAGCTGCGGCGCCGGCATGGCATCGATGGCACGCTTTTGCCTGCCTTCCATGCCAAATGCCTGTTTTTGCTGTTCCACGGTGGGAGGCACGGCCGCCACTGCCGGGCCGCCGACGGGCATGGCGTCATAGCAGGCCAGTCGTGCCGCACCGTCGCTCAGCGTGCGACAGCGCAAGGTTGCCGCGTCGTCGGCCTGGGCGGGGCCACAAACTGCCAGCAACAGTAATAATTTTCTCATGTCGGTTCCCCTTGTTTTCTTCTGCGGAAATGAAAACGGCGCGCCGTAGCGCACCGTTGTTGCGAGGATGGCTGGCCGTCAAGCCCGCCATCCCGTGCAGGATTACATCGTCACGCGCACGCCGACATAGTAGCGGCGGCCAATCGGGTCATACGTACCCGCGTTGGTGTTGGTGCCGGTGCTGTTGCCGGTCACGCCACTCAAGATCATTGGTGCGGATGTGTCGAAGGCATTGTCGATGCCCAGATACAGTTGCACTTGCTTCTTCACGTCGAAGGTGAGCTGGAAGTCCTGGTAGGTACGCGAGCCAACCTTGATGGAGTCGGCTGGGAGCTTGAACTGTGCCAGGTACTGATCATCCAGCGCCGAACTGCCGATGAAGGTCGTGGTGCTGCTGATGCCGAAGGTGCCCCATTTGTAGGCCAGGTTCAGGTTAGCCTTGTTCTTGGCTGCACCGATTTCGCCCGCAAACAGATCCCTTTTTTCCTTGCTCTTGTCCGCATCTTTCAGAGGAATGACGTAACCCTCTTTGACATACGTATATTGAATCTTGGCGCTCAGACGGCCTGGGCCAACCATATCGACCCAAGATGCGGTCAAGTCGACACCTTCAGTGGCCAGGCCGCCGCTGTTCGACACGGCCGAGTCAATATAGGTGAGGGCGCCGACGTTGTTGTCGCCACTGGTAGCGGCACGGCGCGTGATGAAGCTGCAGAATGCCGGGTTGCCGCCACCGTAGCATTGGCTCAGGGCATACTGGCGCGGCGTGCTGACGATGGCATCCGAGATCTTGATGTCGAAGTAGTCCGCCGTGAAGGTAAACTTGCTGAGCATCGGGATCGAACGCGGGGTAAGTACCACGCCGACGGTTGTCGAACGGCCTTGCTCGGCCTTCAGGTCAGGATTGCCGCGGTTGTAGCCACTGATGCCCTGCAAGTCCGATTGCGACTGCTTGAACGTGCCATTTGCCTGGATATTAGCCAAGACGTAAGGATTGGCGCGACATGCGTCTGCGGTTGCGCCAGGCGTGCCGGCCGTGACGCCCAGGCATGGATCGGTCAGGCCGCTTGGGAAGTCCTGGCTCGGTGGCGAATACAGTTCGTTGATGTTCGGCGCGCGGGTCGAGATCGAACGTGTGGCTCGGAACTTCACATCCGATGTCGGCGCCCATTCCAGGCCCATGTTCCAGCTGTTGGTGTGGCCGACGGTGGAGTAGTCACCGACGCGGTAGGCGGCGCGGAAGTCGAGCTGCTTCGCCAGGAACTTGTCTTTCAGCAGCGGTACCAAGGTTTCCAGGTAGGCTTCCTTGACATTGAATTTGCCGTACGTCGGCGGCGTAGCGTTGCCTGCATTCAATCCAGCTTGCGTCAGCGGATCGGGTATGCTGCTCGATTCTTCCTGGCGCCATTCGAAACCGCCGGACAGGCCGACTTTACCCGCTGGCAGCTGGAACAATTCGCCGCTCAAGTTACCACCAGCAATTTTTTGCGTGGTTGAGGTGATCAACGAACCTGGCGCCGTGACGTATTTCAATGCTTCGGGCGAAATCGTGTTGTAGCCAAAGATATTGATTGGCACGCAACCTTGCTGACGCGCGATGGCATCCGAACATTGCACGCCGCCGGCGCCGTCAGGCGTGCCAAGCAAGGCATTGCGGAAGTTTTGCACGTTCACCTGGCCGCTCGAATTCTGTGCTTCCTTGGTCTTGCCGTACGACACGAAGGCTTCATAGTTCCAGTCCATGATCGTGCCCTTCAAGCCGGTCGCCAGGCGGAAGGTATCGCGTTCCGCCGTGCTGCCGCGCGTGCCGACTTCGGACAGCCGGCGCGTGAACGAGTAATCGGGAATACCATCGCCATCGTTGTCGGTAATACGGTCATACAGGTATTGCGGAACCAGTGGATTGCGCACCACGACGCCATTGACCAGGGTGCCGGCAGGAACCTGGCCCGTATCCGGGAAAATGTCGCCAGCTTGCAGGGCGAATGGTTCGATGCGCGATGTCACCTTGGTCGACGAATACGTGCCTTCAAAGAAGGCGCTGTGATTCTCATCGAAGGCATGGGTACCATTGGTGGCAAACAGGAAACGTTCGGTCGGTACGGCGATGGTACGGAAGGCATTGCGGTTGAAGCCCGTCGCCGCCAGGGCGGCAGTGCCGTTGGTGCTCCATGGAATGACGTTGCCGGCCTTGTCGTACGTGAAATCGCCTGTGTCATGGAAGAAACGACCCTGTGGCGAGATACTCGAGTAGAACGGCGAGATGGGGGTGAAGATGTCGGCAGCTTTACCTGTGATGGCTGCTTTCGACTGGTTGTCGACATCGGTGCCATTGCGGTCACGTGAGTACACGGCACCTTGCTTGGAGTAGCCGAAATGGCCCATGACATTGCTGGCGCCGTCTGCGCTGCTGGTGCCGAAGGTGATGGCCAGTTTTTTCTTCGAATCGTCGTGGTGGTCGCTCTGGCCCAGCGATGCATCGACCAGTACTCCATTGAAGTTGCGTTTCAAGATGATGTTGACTACGCCTGCCACGGCGTCCGAGCCGTATGCGGCGGACGCGCCACCGGTCAGCAATTCCACACGTTCGATGAAGTCGGTCGGAATGGTGTTCATGTCGACCGCGGATTCGCCTGGAATGCCGGAGACAAAGCGGCGGCCGTTGACCAGCACCAGGGTGCGCGACGTGCCCAGGTTGCGCAGGTCAACCGTAGCCACGCCGACACTGGCGGTCTGGAAGTTGGAATTGGTGCGGCTGATGGTTGGCGTGCCTAATGTTGGATTTTTCAGCAACAGTTCCTGCAAGTTGGTGGCACCGGAAGCGGCGATATCGGCCGATGTCAGGATTTGCAGCGGGGATGGTGATACGGCATTTGGCGAGGTCAGACGCGAACCGGTGACTTGCACCCTGGTGACGTTTTCCTCTTGTGTCTGAGCAAATGCGGAGTGCATGGTGAGCACGATACTGCCTGCGCATATGAGCCTGACTGAACGCGCTAGAACTGTTTCATTCAACATTGTCGATTCCCTTGTGCTGTAAGTTAATAGTTATGTTTTAAGAACTTTACGACGATTGACTGTACCTAGGCACAAGTTGCAAGTCAATTTAATACTTGCAATATTTAAAGAATAACAGCAAGTTGCATTTTAATTAACTTTTGTGCGGTCGCATATATTTTCATGATGAGTAACATGAATATTCATGCAGCGGTAACTGCAATGAAAGCGCAGGCAATATTTTCGTTCACTAAAAACTCTGCCGTACCCAATCCCTGAATTTTTGTCTTGCCTGTCTAGACAATATGCGGTGAAGAGGGGGAAATGCCGTCTTCTTTTTTTCCCGGAAGGATTAAATCGGCCTTGCTCGGGAACTTTTTTTTAAATTAACTTTAATTTATTGATATTTTATTGCGGTGATTAATTTCGGGTTAATGGATATTAATTAGTATATTTTATTTTTTATTTAATATATTGCAATTTTGAAACTTTTGATATTCTTTTGCAATCCTCGCATATAGAGAGCATAGGTAGTTTGATGACATTTTTTCTCCTGCATGCCAGTGGGCGGTGATGTGGTGGAAACTGGAAATGGATAGCGCCTTTCGCATGCGGCTATCGCTCGTTCACGGCCGTGATCGCCGATATACAGGCGGGGAATAATTTGATTATTTTTTGGTATGAATAAAATGTGGCCCGCGCTCATGATGTTTATTGAGAAACAACGTGCGACGGGAATCTGCGGACTTTTATTGCGTGTTAACGAGGATAATGAGCGTTGCCAGAAATGCAGTGGCTTGGCGTGCTTGATTCGTTTTGTCTGGGCGCCTGGTACTGCGTTCATGGCTCGCTGGCGCGCCAAGGGAGGCATGTTGGACCTGGCTCAGAGGCGAGAGATTCTTCCGTTCGCTGTGGTAAGTTTGCGACAGCAGCGAACGGGAGGGCAGGTTACGGCAGACCTGTCAGCGCGCATCCTGGAAGATGGCTTGCCATAAACGCCGCACATTGTCGGCATGCACGCGCACTCTTTCCGGTTCCACCCGTGCCAGGTCGTGGCCCTGCAGGCGCAACTGGTGCTGCAGCTTGCGCAGCGCGCGGTAGGCGTCGGCCACCAGGGCGGCCAGCTGCGCGTCGATCAGTTTTAACTCTCCGCAGAGGCGCAGCAGGGCGATATTGCCCGAGTTGGCCGTCAGCTGCGGATACTGCGCCGCATGCTGCAGCACCAGGTATTGCACCATGAACTCGATGTCGATCATGCCGCCCGGATCTTGTTTCAAATCAAAGCTGCCAGGGCGCGGCGGGTGGGCGTCCAGCATTTTCTTGCGCATGGCCACCACTTCGCCCTTGAGCGGGCCGTTTTCCGGGCGCTCCTTGCGCAAGATCGTGTCGCGGATGCGTTCGAAGTGCTTGCCGATGGCGACGTCGCCGGCGCAGAAGCGCGCGCGCGTGAGCGCCTGGTGCTCCCACACCCAGGCCGCGCTGCCCTGGTAGCGCTCGAATGCCTGCACGCTGGAAACCAGCATGCCCGAGGCGCCATCGGGGCGCAGGGCGATATCGATGTCGAACAGGATGCCAGCCGAGGTGTGCGAGGTCATCCAGGTGATGAAGCGCTGCGCCAGCTTGGCGTACAGGCCGGGCGCTTCCTGGTCGTCGTCGTCGAACAGGAAGATGACGTCGAGGTCCGAGACATAGCCCAGTTCCTTGCCGCCCAGCTTGCCATATGCGATGACGGCGAATTTCGGCACTTCGCGGTGGCGCGCAGGTAACGTTTGCCACACGGCTTGGACGGTGGCGGCGACGATGATGTCGGCCAGCTGCGACAGGTAATCGGCCAGCTTTTCCACGCTGAGGTCGCCCGCCAGGTCTTGCGCCAGGCACTGGAACAGCTGCGCATGGTGCGTTTCGCGCAGGATATCCATCTGCCGCTCCGTGTCGCCGGGCGCGTCGTCGAGCTGGCGCTGCAGGTCCAGCGCCAGCGCGTTTGGATCGGGCACCGTGTTGCGGATGCGTTCATCGAGCAGTTCGTCGAGCAGGATAGGATGTTGCGTGAGGAAGGTGGCGGCCCAGCCGCTGGCGCACACCATGCGCACGACGCGCTCGAGCGTATGTGGATATTCCGTCAGCAGCGACAGATAGGCCGAGCGGCGCGCGATGGCTTCCAAAAAGTCCAGCAGGCGGCCCAGGGTGGCCAGCTGGCTGGCGTTGCCATTGGAAACGGAGCAATCGGTGATCAGGGGCAGGGCGGAATTGACGAGAGCCACCAGGCGCGTGCGGCTCGCCTCGGGCAAGGATTGCAGCCGCGGCGCCTGCCACGTGGCCAGCAAACGGCGCGCGCAGGCGGCCGGCTCGTGGAAACCCAGGGCGGCGAAGCGCGCCTCGATGGCTTCCTGCTGGTCCGAGGCGGCGCAGTCGTTCGACGTCTGCGGGTCGATGCCCGTGTCGGCCGGCGGCGTACCGCTGCTCTTGTCGCTGAACATCTCATCGAACTGTCCTGCGACAAACACGCGGTGCGCTTCGAGCTGGGCCAGCAGGGTAGGCGTGTCGGGCAAACCCATCATCTGCGCCACGGTGAGACGGTCGGCGTCATTCGCGGGCAGGGTGTGGGTTTGCGCATCGTCCAGGTATTGCAGCCGGTGTTCGAGGTTGCGCAGGAAAGTGTAGGAACCGAGTAATTGCTCCACGATGGCCGGTTCCAGCAAGCCCTTGTCCGCCACTGTGCGCAGGGTGGCGCGTGTGGAACGCTCGCGCAGTTCGGCATCGCGCCCGCCGCGTATCAATTGAAACACTTGCGCGAGGAATTCGATTTCGCGGATGCCGCCCCGGCCCAGCTTGACGTTGTTGCTGCGGTCGGGATGCAGCCGCTCCTGGCGGTTGACCTCGGCGCGGATCTGGCCATGCATGGTGCGGATGGCATCGATGACGCCGAAATCGAGGTAGCGGCGGAAGACAAACGGGCGCACGATGGCGTCGAGCGACGCAATGTCTTCCGGCTTGCCCGTCACGGCGCGCGCCTTGACCCAGGCATAGCGCTCCCATTCGCGCCCTTGCACGATCAGGTATTGTTCCACCATGCCCAGGCTGGCGGCCAGCGGACCCGAGTTGCCGTTCGGACGCAAGGCCATGTCCACACGGAAAGTAAAACCGTCTTGCGTGATCTCGGCCAGGGAGGCGATCAGTTTCTTGCCCATGCGAATGAAAAACTCGTGATTCGACAGGCTGCGCTGGCCCGGCGCGGTGACTTGCGTGTCGCCATCTTCCGGGTAAACAAAGATCAGGTCGATATCCGACGAGACATTCAGCTCACCGCCGCCCTGCTTGCCCATCGCCAGTACCATCAAGGCCTGTTCCTCGCCCGATTCTTCGCCGACGGGCATGCCGTGCAAGGCCACCATCTCGGCCATGATGGCGTCCACATGCGTGCGGATGGCGAAATCGGCAAAGCCCGTCATGGCCGTGACGACTTCGTTCAAGTCTGCCTGGCCGTCCAGGTCGCGCTCGATCAGGCCGCAGACCAGCAGGTTGCGCAGGCGGCGCATGGCCCGCTCGGCCGGCAGCGGCGGCGTGGCGGCGTTCGCTTGGTCGGCCAGCGCGGCGGCAAAGTCGAGTTTGTCCAGCGGCGCGCGCACCAGTTGCGTTATCTGCGCGGCGCGCTCGGGGGCGGCGCTCAGCCAGCGCTGGTAGAAACGGGAGGCGGAGATCAAAGGCTGTGTGCTCATGGTGTCGGTAAGGCTCTCGTGAATGCTGCTTGCATGGTTCTTGTTTAACTTGGCTGTGAACGGCGGGGGATGCGGTAAAATTGTGCCGCTGGCGCGAATGCCGCCGGCAGTGCATGCTCTTCCGGACGATGGTAAGGGAGGCTTTGCTCAGAAGCAAGCGCAAGGATGCAGGCGCGCACCACGAATGCAGACGATTTTTGCCATTATTTGACGCCGGGCCAGTTTATTAGCTTATTGATGCAAAAACCGCCAGAAGCAAGCGTGACAGAACATGTGCCATTGGCCCTGCGCTGGCAGCGGCTGCGTGCCGCCTATCGCATGGCCAATCTGGCCACCCATCATGTGTTGGGTTTTACCATCAAACTGGTGCTGCTGGCGTATTTCGCCTTCGCCGTGCTGTTTTTATTCCTGCGCTACGCCATCTTGCCGAATATCGATTACTACAAGGGCGATATCGAGCGGGCGGCCAGCCGCGCGCTGGGCAACCCTGTCAGCATCGCGCGTATTTACGCCTCCTGGCATGGCGTGCGGCCGAATCTCTTCCTCGGCGACGTGAGCCTGCGCGACCAGGCGGGTCGCCAGGTGCTGAGCCTGCCGAGCGTCTCGGCCACCGTGTCGTGGTGGAGCGTACTCGGTTCCGTGCGCTTCGAGGCACTGGAAATCACGCGGCCCGACCTGGACGTACGGCGCAGCAAGGATGGCAAGCTGTATGTGGCAGGCGTACTGGTCGACAGCACGCAAGGCAGCGATGGCAAGGGTGCCGACTGGCTGCTGTCGCAGCATGAGATCATCATTCGCGACGGCAAGGTGCGCTGGACCGACGAAGCGCGCGGCACGCCGGAGCTGGCTTTAAGCCAGGTCAACTTGCTGCTGCGCAACCGCTGGCGCAGCCACCGGCTGGGCTTGCAGGCCACGCCGCCCGCCAGCTTGGCCGCCCCTGTCGATGTGCGCGCTCACTTCACGCATCCGCCCTTCAGCACGCGCATCTCCGATGTGTCGATGTGGAAGGGCGAGCTGTACGCCGACCTGAAAAACGCCGACCTGGCCGCCTGGCGCCGCTATCTCGATTACCCGTTCGAGCTGAGCCAGGGCAAGGGCGCCCTGCGCGCCTGGCTGAGCCTGGATCACGCGCGCCTGGCCGGCTTCACGGCCGATGTGGGCTTGACGGATGTGCAGGCGCAACTGGGCGAGCATATCGCGCCGCTCGACTTGCTGTCGGTCAGCGGACGCATTTCGGCAAAGGAAGAGCTGTCGGCGCAGGTGCCGGACGGCAAGCCAACCTTTGGCGCGAATGGACACCAGGTGGAGTTGACGAATTTCGCAGTGGAAACCCGCGATGGCCTCAGCTTGCCGCCCACGACCTTGTCCGAGCGCTACATTGCTGCAAGCAAACGCAAGCCGGCGCGTACGGAAATCACGGCCAGGTCGCTCGATTTGCACACCCTGGCCGCGCTGGCCGACAAGCTGCCGCTAGGCGAGCAGCAGCGCCAGCGCCTCGATGCCCTGGCACCGCGCGGGCGTTTGCAGGATTTTTCAGCGCAATGGGAAGGCGATATGGCCACGCCCGCCAGCTACCGTTTGCGCGGCAAGCTCATCGATCTTGGCCTGAATGCGCAGCCGGCGCGCCTGGCTGTGGCGAAGACGGCGACCAGTCCTGCACAGGCGGCTGCGCCGGCCATTCCCGGCTTCGACCACTTGAGCGGCAGCATCGACGCCAATGACAAGGGCGGCAGCATTGCCATCGACGCGCAGGACCTGGTGTTGCAGTTCCCCACCTACCTGAGCGAGCCGGCCTTGCCGTTCGAACAATTCGCCATGCAGGCGCGCTGGACCTTTGAAGCGGGCAATATGCTGCAAGTCGGGCTGGACAAGCTGGACTTCGATCAGCAAGGCTTGCGCGTCGCCTTGCAGGGCACGCACCGCATGCCGCTCGACGGCAAGAATCTGGGCCAGGTCGACTTGACGGGCACGATCGACAATTTCCAGATCAACACCATCGGCCGCTATCTGCCGCTGCAAACGCCCGAGCATCTGCGACACTGGCTGACGGGCGCGCTGGAAGGCGGCGTGGCGCGCGATGTCAGCCTGCGCCTGCGCGGCGAACTCGAACATTTCCCCTTCAAGGCCGACACGCTCGCCCAGCGCAATCGCGGCGACTTCCGCGTGGCCGGCAAGCTTGAGAACGGCATCCTCAATTATGCGCCGGGCGAATTGGCGGAAAACGGCCCGCTGGCGGGCAAGGCGCCGTTGTGGCCGCAGGCGGAAAAAATCAAGGGCAGCTTTATTTTCGAGCGGGCACGCATGGAAATTCGCGGCGACACGGCCACCACGGGCGGCGTGGCTTTGACGAATGTCAAAGCCGTGATCCCCGACCTGACCGTGTTCGACACCTTGCTCGATATCGAGGGCAATGCGGCCGGCCCGATGCAGGAATTCCTCAAGTACGTGACGGCCAGTCCCGTACTGGGCTGGATCGAGCATTTCACGGACGAAACGACGGCGACGGGCAACGCCAGGCTGGCCCTCAAATTGCACTTGCCGATCGAGCGCATGCTCGAGACGACCGTGCAGGGCAGCTTGCAGCTGGCGGGCAACGACGTGGTGCTGTTCCACGACATGCCGCCCGTGCTGGGCACGCAGGGCAAGATCGAATTCAACGAGAAGGGCGTCAACCTGAATGGCTTGAACGGCAGCTTGCTGGGCGGGCCGCTGGCCATCTCGGGCGGCACGCAGGCGGACAATTCCATCCAGGTGAAAATTGCCGGCAACATGACCATCGATGGCTTGCGCAAGACGTATCCGGCGCCCGTGTTGCAGCGCCTGGCGAAGCATTTGAATGGCGGTGCCCGTTACAGCGGCTTGATCACGGCGCGCGACCACCAGGTGGTGGTCAATGTCGAGTCGCCGCTGACGGGCCTGGGCCTGGATTTTCCCGCGCCCCTGAAAAAGCCTGCCGGCGACAGCCTGCCCGTAAAATTCACCCTGACGGGCAATGCTGCGAACGGCGCCGGCCTGCGCACGGACGATATCCGCATCGCGCTGGGGTCTGGCATCGCAGCCCGCTACCAGCGCCAGAAGCAGGGCAAGGATGTCTGGCGCCTGCTGCGCGGCGGCATCGGCGTGAACGTGCCGGCGCCGGAACCGGACAGCGGCATGATGCTCAACGTGAATATGAAAACCCTGGACGTGGACAGCTGGATCGACGTCGGCGGCGAAATCGCCGGCAACGCCACGGCACCGGCCGAGGCGGGTGGCAACGCCGATGACGCACCCGATATCGCGCAATATGTGGTGCCGGACATGATGGCGGCGCGCGCCGGCGAACTGATGCTGGGCGAGCGCAAGCTGGAAAACGTGGTGGTGGGCGCCACGCATCAAAAGGACGTGTGGCAAGCCAATATTGACGCGAAACAAGTGTCGGGCTATGTGACGTGGCTGGAAACGCCGTCCGGCCTGGGCAAGATGACGGCGCGCCTGTCGTCGCTGATCATTCCGGAATCGGCCGCCAACGATGTGAAGAGTTTACTGGAAGGCAAGAGCGGCGCCCAGTCGATTCCGTCGCTCGATATCATCGCCGAGCAATTTGAACTGTTCAACAAGAAGATCGGCCGGCTGGAGTTGCAGGCCTATAACACCATGGCGGCGGGCGGGCGCGAGTGGCGCGTGGGCAAGCTGCAGTTGTCGAATCCCGATGGTGCGCTGAGCGGCAATGGCAAATGGGTCATCAAGGATGGGCAAAGCACGACCAGCCTGCGTTTCGGCCTCGATATCGTCGATGCGGGCAAGTTGCTCGACCGCTTCGGCTTTGCCGATACGGTGCGTCGCGGCAAGGGGCGCCTGAGTGGCGACATCGCCTGGAACGGCTTGCCGTATTCGCTCGACATTCCCACCCTGTCGGGGCAGATCGAAATGAATGTGGAATCGGGCCAGTTCCTCAAGCAGGATCCGGGCGCGGCCAAGCTGTTGGGCGTGCTCAGCCTGCAAGCCTTGCCCCGTTTGCTGAAACTCGATTTCCACGATGTGTTTTCCGAAGGGCTGGCCTTCGACGGCATCACGGCCAACGCCAGCATCAAGCGGGGCGTGGTGAGCACCGACAACCTCAAGATGCACGGCGTGGCGGCCACGGTGCTGATGGATGGCAAGGCCGACATCGCCAATGAAACGACGAATTTGCACGTGGTGGTGATCCCGGAATTTAACCTGGGCACGGGGCCGCTCGTGTATGCGCTGGCCGTCAACCCCGTCATCGGCCTGGGTAGTTTTCTGGCGCAATTGTTCCTGCGTGCCCCCGTGATGAAGGCGCTCACCTATCACATGCAGATCGCCGGCCCGTGGAAGTCGCCCGTCGTGACCAAGCTCGATGGTGGTAAATTGGAGCCTGTCGCCGTGCCTGCTGCCGCAGCCGTGGAGGCGGTGGCGAAATAGGCGAGGCGTTCGAATGGAGAAGAGGTGGCAATGATGCATACAGTCGCAGCAGTACAAATGATTTCCTCGCCTTGCGTGGAAGAGAACCTGGCCACGGCGCGGCGCCTGGTTGCACAGGCCGCCGCCGCTGGCGCGCAGCTGGTGGTGTTGCCCGAATACTGGGCCATCATGGGCCAGCAGGAAACGGACAAGCTGGCCCATGCGGAACAGCCCGGCAGCGGACCCATCCAGGATGGCATGGCGCAGATGGCGCGCCAGCACGGCATCTGGCTGATCGGCGGCACCTTGCCCTTGATTTCCGGCGAGGAGGGCAAGGTCTTGAATACCACGCTGGTGTACGACCCGCAAGGCGAGCCGGCCGGCCGCTACGACAAGATCCACCTGTTCGGTTTTACGCGCGGCACCGAGTCGTACAATGAATCGCGCACCATCGTGCCCGGCGCGCAAGTGCGCGCGATCGAGACGCCGTTCGGCCGCGTCGGCCTGTCCATCTGCTATGACTTGCGCTTTCCCGAGCTGTACCGCGCCATGGGCGATTGCGCGCTGATCGTCGTGCCGGCCGCATTTACCTATACGACGGGCAGCGCCCACTGGGAAGTGCTGTTGCGCGCGCGCGCCATCGAAAACCAGTGCTATGTGCTGGCCTCGGCGCAGGGCGGCTTGCATCCGAACGGCCGGCGCACCTGGGGCCACAGCATGCTGATCGACCCGTGGGGCGAAGTGAGAGCCGTGTTGCCCGAAGGCGAGGGTGTGGTCAGCGCCGAGATCGACCTGGTGTTTTTGGCGGGCGTGCGCGAATCCTTGCCCGCGCTAACCCATCGGACGATGTAAATTGAATGTTGAGAAAAGATAGCCATGATTCCATTTGAACCCAATCTGTCTAGCCTGGCTGTGGCGCGCGACATCCTGCTCACGCCGTTCGGCCTGGACGAAGACAAGCTGCTCAAAGCCCTGGGCACGATGTTTACGCACAAGGTCGACTATGCGGACCTGTATTTCCAGTCGACCAGGAGCGAAGGCTGGAGCCTGGAAGAGGGCATCGTCAAGACGGGCAGTTTTTCCATCGACCAGGGCGTGGGTGTGCGCGCCGTGTCCGGCGACAAGACGGCCTTTGCGTATTCCGACGACATTTCCGAGCGGGCCTTGCTGGAAGCGGCAGCGGCCACGCGCACCATCGCGCGCGCGGGTGCCGGCAGAGTCAAGATCGCGGGCCAGATGCAGCCGCAGGGCGGGCGCTCCTTGTACCTGCCCAATGATCCGCTCGCCTCGCTGGACGCCACGGCCAAGGTGCAATTGCTTGAGCGCGTGGAAAAGATGGCGCGGGCGAAAGATCCCCGAGTCGTGCAAGTGATGGCGGGCCTGGCGGGCGAGTACGACGTGGTGCTGGTGCTGCGCAGCGATGGCGTGCTGGCGGCCGACATCCGCCCGCTGGTGCGCGTCTCGCTGACCGTGATCGCGGAGCAGAATGGCCGCCGCGAAACGGGTTCGGCCGGTGGTGGCGGGCGTTACAGCTATGACTATTTCAGTGATGCCGTGCTGGAACAATACGCGGCCGACGCCGTCAACTCGGCCCTGGTGAACCTGGAAGCGCGCCCCGCGCCCGCCGGCCCCATGACCATCGTGCTGGGACCGGGCTGGCCCGGCATCCTGCTGCACGAGGCGATCGGCCATGGCCTGGAAGGCGATTTCAACCGCAAGGGTTCGTCCGCGTTTTCCGGATGCATCGGCGAGCGCGTGGCGGCCAAGGGCGTCACGGTGGTCGATGACGGCACCCTGGCTGGCCGGCGTGGCTCCCTGAATATCGACGACGAGGGCAACCCGACGCAGTGCACCACCCTGATCGAGGATGGTATCCTGAAGGGTTACATCCAGGACACGATGAATGCGCGCCTGATGAAGATGCCCGTGACGGGCAATGCGCGCCGCGAATCGTTCGCCCACCTGCCCATGCCGCGCATGACGAATACATATATGCTGGGCGGCGACCGGGACCCCGGTGACATCCTCGCTTCCGTGAAAAATGGCTTGTATGCCGTCAACTTTGGCGGCGGCCAGGTCGATATTACCAACGGCAAGTTTGTCTTCTCGGCCAGCGAAGCGTACATGATCGAAAACGGCAAGCTCAGCTATCCGGTCAAAGGGGCGACCCTGATCGGCAATGGCCCGGACGTGCTCAACCGCGTCTCCATGATCGGCAACGACATGCGCCTCGATTCGGGCGTGGGTGTGTGCGGCAAGGAGGGGCAGAGCGTGCCTGTGGGCGTGGGGCAGCCGACTTTGCGCCTGGACGGCATCACCGTCGGCGGCACGGCCTGACCTTCAACCCAACGTCGAATGCTGGGGGCGGACCTGCATGGTCCGACCCCGGTATTTGCTGTTGGGGTAAGCGTGTTTTACATCAGAATTTGTACTTTACCCCCGCACTGATAAAGCGTCCCGCCGCGCCCGCGTAGTCGAGCGGGTTGTAGCCCGTGGCGCCATACGTGAGCGGATCGAGCGGGGCGATCTTGTCGAACAGGTTTTGCACCGTTGCAAACACTTCCAGCTTGGGCGTGGCCAGCCAGCGGGCCGTCAGGTCCACCGTCGTGAACGAGGCGATGCGGCAGCCGCGCGGCGCGTCCGTGCCGTCGGCAAAGTGCGTGGCGCAGCCGTCCGGATCGTTCTTGAAGCTGATATTGTCGAGCGGCGCGCGGTAGTTGACATTGGCCGAAACGCGCCAGTTCTGACGCTCCCAGGTGGCGCTCAGGTTGACCCTGTCATCGGGCGTGCCCATGCAGTTGGAGACATCGCAATTGCCGTGCGTGCCGGCGAAATCGCGCTGCGTGCCATCCTGTTCCGTGCGCAGCCATTTGTACAAATGCGTCCACTTCAGGTCGAACACCAGGTTGCCATGGTCGCCGCCCAGGTTGAAGCGCTGGCGCGCGTCGATATCGATGCCGCGCACCGTGGTTTGCGCGGAATTGACATAGCTGGCCAGCACGGCCGTGATGGCACCCGGATCGCCGGGCTTGTCGCTGGCCGTGGACGGGTCGCGCGCCACATGGCCCTGCGCAATCGCCGTGTCCGTCTGTTCCTGGTTGATCTCATTCTTGCGGCGGATTTGCCACAGATCGACCGAGAGGCTGGTGCGCGGCAGCGGGTCCCACACGGCGCCCACGGAATAGCTGCGCGAACGCTCGGGCGACAGTTTGGGATTGGGCGAGGTGATGACGGCGATCGATGCCGGGTCGCAGGCCAGGGTGACGCCCAGCGCGCAGCGCAGCGGGTCGCTGGCGGTGGAAAACGCGGCCAGGCCGCCGACGCCGTTTTCCGCCGCGCTGGGCGCGCGGAAGCCCTTGGCGAAGGTGCCGCGCAGGGCCAGTTCGCGCAGCGGCGTCCATTTTACGCCCACTTTCGGCGTGTAGGAATTGCCCACATCGGTGAAGTGGTCGGCACGCAGGGCGCCCGACAGCTCCACGCTTTTCAGCACGGGCGCCAGCACTTCGGCATACAGGGCCGAGGCGTTGCGGCTGCCCTTGTAGGCGGAATAGCCGAGACCGATGATATTGCCCCGTTCCGTGCCTGTGGTCGGGTTGAGTTCCGTCGCTTCGTGGCGGAATTCGGCGCCCACGGCCACGCCCAGGCCGCCACCATCGAGCTTGGCTACCTCGCGGCTCGCCTTGAAGTCGATCTGCGCGATATGCGTTTTGGCGTCGTTCGAGATGCGCGGCGACAGGGCCGCGTACAGTGCGGGCGAATTGAGCCCCGCGTTTTCCCCGATGCGCCATACGCTGCCAGCGGGCAGGGCCGCATAGGCCGGGTTCAGGCTGGCCGCGGCCACATTGGCGGCAGTGGGGTTGAGCAGGGCGAAGGCCACATCGCGCAGCAGGAAGCCGCTTCGCTCGTTCGCGACCTTGTTTTGCGAGTACAGCAGGGCGCTGTCGATATCCCAGCCCGCCACGCTGCCCTTGATGCCGGCGACGAAGCGCGCAAAGGTGGAATCGACTTCCGAGGTGCGCGGGCCGACGTCGGCGGCCAGGTAACGCAGCCGCGCCTCGCGGCCGAAGTAGGGGTTGTCAGGATGGCCGGCACCCAGCGCCACAGCCGCATTGCTGACCGGGCCGCCTGGATAGCCGACTGAGCCGCTGATGGTCGACGGCGTGGTGACGGAACGCGATTCGCTGTGATACAGATTCAATTCCATATAGGTTTGCAGTGCCGGCGTCAGTTGCCAGGCGCCGCGGCCAAAAAAATTGATGTTCTTTTGCCTGGGCTGGATCTGGCCGTATTGCTGCGCCGCATCGATGAGGCAGCCGCCGCCCGGATCGCCTTGCGGGTGCGTGGTGAAATTGCCGCAGGCGGCGCCGGGGAAGGTGCGCGTAAAGCCCGCGCCGGCCAAGTTGCCGCGGTTATAGTAATCGAAGGTGTCGGGATTGCGCACATTGCCGTTGACGGCGCTGCCGGCCGCATTGTTGTCGGTGATGGCGCCGGCGCCACTGAGCGATTCCTGCGCGCTGAAGCCCAGGTCGCGCAAGTCGCTGCGGCCGACGGCGCCCCGTCCGGCCCGGTCGCGGTTCGAGATCGCCCCTTTTTCGCTGTATTCCAGGTTCAGCAGCACATTGTAGCGGTCGTTGTCGATATCGCCGAAGCCGTGCGTGATGGACGCACGCGCCTCGCGCCCGTCCCAGTTCTTGGTCTTGCCGTAATTGCCCTTCACGGCCGTGCCCTGGTAATCGCGCCGCAGGATCACGTTGACGACGCCGGCGATGGCATCCGAGCCGTAGATGGCCGAGGCGCCATCCTTGAGGATTTCCACCCGTTCCACCGCTTCCAGAGGGATGATGTTCAGGTCGGCAAATACCTTTTGGCCGTCGTCGGCCAGGCCGTAGGGCGCCACGCGGCGCCCGTTCAGCAAGACCAGGGTCGACGCCGTGCCCAGGCCGCGCAGCGAGATGCCCGACGCGCCGGCGGCAAAGCCGCCGCTGAAGCTGGTAGGGACGGAACCCTGATTGTCGACGGCCAGGGTTTGCAGCAGTTCGGCCACGCTGGCCTTGCCCGATTTTTCAATGTCGGCAGCGCTCAGGGTTTGCACGGCCGAGGCTGTTTCAGCCTGGGCGCGGCGGATGTTCGAGCCGGTGATTTCCACGCGCTGCAGGGGCGCGGGTGCAACATTGTCCTGTGCCAGGACGGGTAGACTCAGCAGTGCGCTGGCCAGTGCCAGGCCCAGGCGTGGTGGCGAAAAGGCAGCGGGCTGAAGCAAGGGGGTAGGGCTCATTGTGTTCTCCGGAAAGGTCAGGCAATCAAAGGTCGTCGATGCGTCCTTGAGTCTTGTCCGTCCGGTCTGCCCGCGATTAGATCTTGATCAGTAGTGTGTCGCTTGCCGTCGCCGCAATGGGCGTCGTGTGGTGTGCGCGCCACGACGGGCTCAGCACTGGACTGGACCGACCATGCCGGTCTAACGGCGCGCAACTTTTTATGCTTTTTTACGCGCTTTGCCGTCTAAAACGGCAGCGGCATGCGGCTTTGCCGACAAATATACTTGCCAATCCTTGCAATTTAGGTTTATAGTCGTTCATCACTTATGGATGACTCGCATGTTCGCTCGCCACTTTTTTACCGCTTATTTTTACTTTAGCAATTCCAACCCAAAGGCGGTGGAGTAGCGGTCGGTTCACGTAGCAGCAAAAAACGAGATCCCAGCAAATTCTAAAAAACCGCCACTGATGGCGGTTTTTTTTTACCCAGATGTTTTACCCTTCCTTAAATTTTGGAGAAAATGATGCCCCGCACCGATGATTTGCGAATTCGCGAAATGAAGGAATTGACCCCGCCGTCCCACCTGATCCGCGAATTCGCCTGCTCGGAGCAAGCCGAACAGACCGCTGCCAGCGCCCGTATCGCCCTGCACCGCATCCTGCACGGCCAGGATGACCGCCTGATGGTGGTCATCGGGCCTTGCTCCATCCACGATACCAAGGCGGCGATGGAATATGCGCGCCTGCTGGTCAAGGAGCGTGCGCGTTTCTCTGGCGAACTGGAAATCGTCATGCGCGTCTACTTCGAAAAACCGCGCACCACGGTGGGCTGGAAGGGCCTGATCAACGACCCGTACATGGACAACAGCTTCCGCATCAACGACGGCTTGCGCATGGCGCGCGAACTGTTGCGCAATATCAATGAGCTGGGCTTGCCGGCTGGCACGGAGTTCCTCGACGTCATCAGCCCGCAATACATCGCCGACCTGATCAGTTGGGGCGCCATCGGCGCGCGTACCACGGAGTCGCAGGTGCACCGCGAGCTGGCCTCGGGACTGTCCTGTCCGGTCGGCTTCAAGAATGGCACGGACGGCAATGTGAAAATCGCCGTGGAAGCCATCAAGGCCGCCTCGCAGCCGCACCATTTTCTCTCCGTCACGAAGGGCGGCCATTCGGCCATCGTCTCGACCAACGGCAACGAGGATTGCCACATCATCTTGCGCGGCGGTAAAACCCCGAACTATGACGCGGCCAGCGTGGACGAGGCCTGCAAGGCGATCGCCGCGCAAGGCCTGGCGGCGCGCCTGATGATCGACGCCTCGCATGCGAACAGCTCGAAAAAACCGGAAAACCAGATCCCCGTGTGTGCCGACATCGCCAGCCAGGTGGCGGGCGGCGACAGCCGCATCGTCGGCGTGATGGTGGAATCGCACTTGGTGGCAGGGCGCCAGGATTTGATCCCGGGCAAGGAATTGATCTATGGCCAATCCGTCACGGATGGCTGCATCGACTGGAGCGCCAGCGTGGCCGTGCTGGAAAACCTGGCGGCGGCCGTGAAGCAGCGCCGCCTGCAGGGCGACGCGCAATAAGGTGGCGCGCAGCATGAAAAAAAGCCCGGAAAGCTAAAGCTTTCCGGGCTTTTTTACTTAATTCAAGACGCCTGACAAAAGCGTAGCGAGCGGCAGCGAGTTGCGGCCGAGACGCGGAACTGTGCTTGAGCCAGTGAGCATCGCAGGCCGCAACTCGCGACGCGCAGTAGCTTGTGTCAGGTGTACTTAGAACTTGTACGTGGCGCGCACGTAGAAGGTGCGGCCCAGCGGATCAGCGTAACGCGGATCGTAGCCGGACTGGAAGGTGCCGATCTGGTTACTGAACGGTGGATCTTCGTTCAGCAGATTTTTTACGCCCACGGTGACTTCGGTATTCTTGAAGCCGGAGTACGCGCCCGACAGCGACCATACCGAGTAAGCCTTGACGCTTTGCTCGAATTGCGGATCGACATAGTTCTGGTCGCGGTAGCCGCTCATGTACTTGTTCGACAGCGTGGCATTCCACTTGTCCATATTCCATTGCAGGGAGGCATTGTGTCTCCAGCGGAATACCGGTGCATTGTCGCCATACACGCCCACGTTTTGCACGAATTCACCGCCGCGTTCGTTCTGGTACTCATACTTCTGTACCCAGGTGCCGTCAAAGGCGAACGTGAAGTTGCCATACTGGCTACGTGGCAATTTCCAGTTCAGGCCCAAGTCGATGCCCGAGGTGTGCATTTCGCCTAGGTTGCCCAGGGTGGCCAGCACGTAATCGAGCTTGCCATCAGCGGTATAGATGAAGTTGTTCTGATACTTGGCGTAGTTGTCGAACAGGGTCTGTTCGGCCACGGTACCGATCTTGTCGCGCAGCTTGATCTGGAAGTAATCGAGCGAGACGGTCAGCGACTTGGTAGGTTCGATGACGATACCGGCGCTGAAGGTTTTCGATTTTTCCGGGCCGACCTCCGGATTGCCACCCGAGCGGATGTACTGCTGCGCGCCGCAGGCGACATTGCTGTTGGCGCCAGGAATCGGTACGCCGCCTGGGCACAGGCGTGGATCGTCGTACTTGTTGGCCGTGAAGGTCTTGGTTTGCGGACCATGCAGGTCATACAGTGTTGGCGCGCGGAAGCCTGTGTTGTAGGAGCTGCGCAGCAGCACCTGGCTCGTTGGCTGCCAGCGCACGCCGACCTTCGGATTGAAGCTGCCGCCGACGTCGTTATAGTGGTCATAACGGGCTGCCAGCGACAGTTCCAGGTCTTTCACGACAGGAATGCTCAGTTCCGAGAAGATGGCGGCGATATTGCGGCTGCCCGACTGGTTCTGTGCTTCGGCGTAGCCGGAGCTCGACGCCTGGCCGGCCAGATCCCGATTCACGTTGTACTCGGCCTTGTCGTTGCGGAATTCCGTACCGACGGCGAAACCGACGGCGCCAGCCGGCAGGTTGAACAGCTCGCGGCTGACCTTGGCATCGACCGCGGTGCTGGTCATCTTCGCGCTCAGGTATTCGCCTTTCAGGACGGAGTCCTTCAGGTACGCATCGCCAGCGCTACTCTGCGCGCCGAACGGGTTCAGTATGCCATTGCCGATGCCGTCGATGATGCGCTGGTCATTCAGGTAGCCGCCCGTGAAGGCGCTGGTGGCCTTGCTGACGGAGTAGCTGAGGCCGACGTTGTAGTCCCACGCACCCAGGACGCCTTCGGAAGCCAGTACCAGGCGGTCCGAGGTGCTGGTGTCGAAGCCGCTGCGCTGGCCCGACGCCACCGGACGCCAGCTGATGTCCAGCGGCTCGCCCGACAGGCCCGCCACGGCTGGTACACCGCCGCTGCCGCCTGGATAGTAAGGGGAGCTCGACGACATGAGGATGCCGATGTTCGACATCGGCGGCGGCGAGATGCGCGCCTCGTTGGTGCTGCGCGAGTGCAGGTATTCGATGGTGGCCAGGTGATCCTGGTTCAGCTTGAAGCTGGCCTTGCCGAGGAAGGATTCCTGCTGGGTTTTCGGGATGGCCTGGATGAATGGTGTGACATCCATGGCACAGGTGCTCTTGCCCGAAGTATTCTTGTACAGGTTCTCACCCACGCAACCGCCGGCGAAGGCCGGGTTGCCGATCAGGCCATTGCCGGTATCGTAGAAGTTGGCAGGGAAGGTGGTGCCGCTCAGGTTATCCACGCCCTTGCTTGGGATGTAGCCGCTCTTCGAGAAGGAACGGTCGGCCGTGCTCAGCGCCGACTGGCGATGTACGTCAACCACGCCGAAGACGTTGAAGCCATCTTTGTTCAGATCGCCGTAGCCGCCGGACAGGTTCAGGCGTGACTCGTCGCCGCCACCCGCTTTTTGTGGCTCGTAATGTTCGACCGTGACGGAGCCGCCCTTGACGGAACGCTTGGTGATGAAGTTAATCACGCCGCCGATGGCATCGGTACCGTAGATGGCGGAGGCGCCGTCGCGCAGCACTTCAACGCGTTCCAGGGCCGAAATCGGAATGATGTTCAGGTCGACGGACGAACCGTTGAATGGGTGGCTGGCGATACGGCGGCCGTTCAGCAGGACCAGGGTCTTGTCGCCGCCGATGCCGCGCAGGTCGGCGACGGACTGGCCGCCCGTACCGGAGCCTACGGATTGCGAGCTGCTTTGCGAGCTCTGATTCATGGAAATGGTGGACAGGACTTCCTGTGCCGTCGTCAAGCCTTGCTTGGCGAAATCATCGGCCTTGATCGAGGTGATCGGCAGCGCTGTCTCCGATGCCAGGCGCTTGATGCTCGACCCCGTGACTTCCACGCGTCGCATGGTGCCATCTGTTGTTTCTTGTGCATACGCGGCGTGCATGCTCAGGGCCATGCCGCCTGCAAACATCAGGCGCAGCGACCGCGATATTACATTTTCTATCATCATCTGAAATTCCTTGTTATTGTGATAAAGGCGGCAATTATTTTGAAATAACTTGTTGCTTGCCAACAATTTATTTGCCTTTTTGAAAATCCACCAATGAAAATTCTGTAAATTTTCTGGGCCCTCATCAAAACATTCATGATTCAGATTGTCAATTTCGTGCAGACTTTTTGGATGAAATGCAACATTTTCCTGTTTTTTTTATAATCCTTCAGTAATAAAGTATCGTGAACCCTTGTCAGGCGTGCTCAGATGGGTAAAATAAAACGGCGCACATCATCGCTGATGGCGCCGCTTTTCTGTTGCTGGCACGCTGTTGCCAGCGCTGCCTGTTTTATCTATCGACCTGAAAATTCCCCTTAAAACGTATAGCTGCCGCGCAGATAGTAGGCACGCCCGATCGGATCCGTGTAGCGCGGGTCATAACCTTTCTGGAACAGCGTGCCCTGGTTCGAGAACGGTGGTTCCTTGTCGAACAGGTTTTTCACGCCGGCCGTCAGCAGCAAGCCTTTCCACACGTAGCTGCCCGACACGTTCAGCAGGCTGTAGGAGGGCACATCGTGCCGGTACTGCGGATCGACCTGGTTCTGGTCCGTGTAGCCGGACTTGAATGATTGCGACACGGTGGCGCCCCAGTTTCCCAAGCGCCAGTTGAGGGCCGCCGTATGTTTCCAGCGGAACACAGGATTGTTGTCCGCATAGCGTCCGACGTTGGCAATGAATTCGCCACCGCGCTCATTCTGGTAGTCATACTTGTGGGTCCAGGTGCCGTCGACCGACACGCTGAAATCGCCGTAGGCGCCGCGCCCCAGGCGGGCATTCAGGCTGACGTCGATGCCGTCGGTTTTCACTTCGCCGAGGTTGTCGTTCAAGTCCAGGATGGCGAAAGGCGAACCGTCGGGATTGCGCAGGAACAAGGCCTTGTATTTTTCGTAGTTACCGTAGATCGATTGTTCGGGCAAGGACGAAATCTTGTCCTTCAGATGGATGTTCCAGTAATCGATGGCGACGGTGACTTCCTTGACCGGTTCGAGCACCAGGCCGAAGGCGAAGGTGGTGGATTTTTCCGGTTTCAGCTTTTCATTCCCGCCTTGCAGCTTGAATTGCTGCAAGTCGCAATCGCGCAGGGGATTGGCGCCCGGCTGCGGCACGCCGCCCGGGCAGAGGATGGGGTCGTCGTAGGAATCATTGGTATCGTTCTTCGACGGCGGCGCGTTCTTTTCAAACAAGGTCGGTGCGCGGAAACCCGTGCTGGCCGAACCGCGCAGCACCAGCGCGCTGCTGGCCTGGTAGCGCAGGGCCAGCTTGGGATTGGTGGTGCTGCCCACGTCGCTGTAATGGTCGAAGCGGGCCGCCAGCTGGACTTCCAGATCCTTAATCAATGGCAAGTTGACTTCGCCGAAGACGGCCTGGATCGTGCGCGAGCCGCTTTTCGACAGCGAACCGGACAGGCCGGAACTGGTGGCCTGGCTAGCGATCTCGCGGTTGACATTGAAGTCGGCTTTTTCGCGCCGCAGTTCGCCGCCCAAGGCGATGGCCAGCGGGCCGCCGGCCAGTTGCATCAGTTCGCGGCTACCCTTGATGTCGAAACCCGTGGTGGTGACCTTGGCGCTCTGCACTTCGCCGCGCAGGGCCGTGCTGTCGAGGTAAGCCTTGCCGGCCGCATCCTGCACGCCAAACGGGTTCAGTATGCCGTTCAGCACGCCAGCGGCAAAACCCGCATCCTGCACATAGCCGCCCGTAAATTTCTCGGACGACTTGCTGATCGCATGGCTCAGGCCCGTCTTGTAGTCCCAGCCAGCCAGCTCGCCTTCGAGCGCCAGCACCAGGCGGTCCGCCTTGCCGGTGGAATCGATCTGCCGCTGGCCCGCTTCCACGGGGCGCCAGTTGACGCTCAGCGGCTGTCCCGACAGCCCCGGCTGGGCCGGCACGCCGCCCGCATTGCCCGGGTAGTATTTGCTGCTGATGGGCAGGATCAAGCCCGTTTGTGGTGGCGGCGCCGTGCGCGCCTTCACCTTGTTTTCCGAATGCAAGTATTCGAGCGTGGCCAGGTGGCCGCCGCCCAGCTTGAAGGCGCCCTTGCCGAAGAATGCCACCTGCTCCTGTGCCGGCAGATCGTCGATCTGCCGCGTGTAGTCCTGGCGACAGGTGCCGTTGGCAGCCGCCACGGACAGGGGCGGGTTGCAGCCCGTGGCCGCATACGGATTGCCGGCCAGGCCCTTGCCGCCGTTGGCCGCGGCATCGAAGTAGTTGCCGGGGAAAGTGGTGCCGCTGGTGAGCGACAGGCCGCGTTCGGGAATGATGCCCGTTGCCGAGAAGGCGCGGTCTTGCGAGGTCAGCACATTTTGCTTGTGGTAATCGACCACGCCGAAAATATTGTAGCCGTCCGTATCGAGCTTGCCGAAGCCCGTCGACAGGTTGATGCGGTGTTCGCCGCCGCCCTTGTGTTCGGGCGCGACGACCTCGGCGGTGATGTTGGTGACGTTGATGGAGCGCTTGGTGATGAAGTTGATGACGCCGCCGATGGCGTCCGTGCCGTAGATGGCCGAGGCACCGTCGCGCAGCACTTCGACGCGCTCCAGGGCGGCGATGGGAATGATGTTCAGGTCGACGCTGGCGCCGTCATACGGATGGTTGGCGATGCGCCGGCCATTGAGCAGCACCAGGGTCTTGTCGCCGCCCAGGCCGCGCAAGTCGGCGCTGGCCTGGCCGCCTGTGGGCAAGCCGCTGGTATTGCCGCCGACGGCATTGCCGCTGCCCATGCTGGAGGAATTCGAGGGTATCTTGCTGAGCACTTCCTGGGCCGTGGTCAGGCCCTGCTTGGCAAAGTCTTCGGCCTTGAAGATGGAGAGAGGGGTGGCTGTTTCCGAAACCAGCCGCTTGATGGAAGAACCTGTGACTTCTACGCGCTGCATGCCGGTTGTTTCACCGGTTTCCTGGGCCAGTGCCGGCTGGCTGAGGATGCCGGCGGCGAGGCCGCCGGCGCAGATCAAACGGATGGAGCGGGACAGGCATATTTCTCTAATCATGTTCAAGACTCCTGATAAAGCGGTTGGCTAAAAGGGCAAGAACGGCCGCGCCGGTAAGCACGTCCGAGAATATTGAAAATGCGAAATGATTTATCTCTTTTCAATTGATCGAATGTAATGATTAACAAAACTCTTTGTCAACAGGGTGTTGTACTTTGTGTTTTTAAACAACGGCTTCCATTCAGTGATGTTGATTTGAAACAAAGTGTCCTCGTTTAGTGATGTATTCCCCGCCGAAACTGTTTTTTGCTGCGTAGCGTGCGCCCCGGCACGCAATGCTGTACTGCAGCGTAGATGTCCGGCCGGTCTTTTCCTTGCCGATGAAAATCGGGTGTGGTGCAATGCAGCAAAATCGGATGGGTAGCGGGCCGGGAGTGGCGGCCCCTGCATTTCTCTTTGTCGGCGAGGGCGAAACTGCGTTATCGTTACGCGTTTTTCAGGCAGTCGAGACGGCTGCGAACAAGGCACAGATCTTGCGAGGATGGACTGGTTTTGGCGGTGGAATCCTGTATCCCAGGGGGAAGCCAGTACAAGCGCACCAATACGGTGCGACAGATAATCGAGATGAAGGGTATTACATGAAGTCACCATGGATGCGGCGCGTGGCGCTGCTCGCCTGCCTGGCCACCCTGCCGCTGGCGGCCGTTGCCGCTGCCGCGGATGCCACCCCTGCCCCTGCGGCCGCGCCGGTCAAAACCTTGCGCTATATCTTGCCGGCCGCCGAGACGGGCTTCGATCCGGCCACCGCGCGCGACCTGTATTCGAACCACATCACGCAGGCCGTCTTCGACACCCTGTACACGTATGACTACCTGGCGCGCCCCGTCAAGGTGGTGCCGGCCGCCGCCGCCGCCATGCCGGAAGTATCAAGCGACGGCAAGACCTACACCATCCGCCTGAAAAAAGGCATTCTGTTTACGCCCGACGCCGCGTTCGGCGGCAAGCGCCGCGAACTGACGATGGCCGATTACGTGTATTCGTGGAAGCGCTTGTTCGACCCGCGCCTGGCGTCGCCGCACAGCTGGCTGTTTGAAGGCAAGGTGGTGGGCCTGGACGACCTGGCCAAGGAAGCGGCCAAGACGAACAAACTTGATTTCAACAAGAAGGTGGCCGGCCTGGAAATCCTCGACCCGTACACCTTGCGCATCACGCTGACCAAGACCGATTTCAACTTCCCCATGATCCTTGCCTACGTGCCGACGGCCGCCGTGGCGCGCGAAGTGGTGGACAAGTATGGCGACGTGAAGGGCGAAGTGGGCTCGAATCCCGTCGGCACCGGCTACTACACGCTCGGTGAGTGGACGCGCGGCAATCGCATCGTCTTGAACCGCAACCCGCAGCACTTGCCCGAGACGTGGAATTTCATGGCCGGCGACGACCCGGATGATCAGCGCATCGTGCGCCAGATGCAGGGCAAGCGCATTCCCGCCATCGACCGCATCGAAATTTCCGTGATGATCGAAGACCAGTCGCGCTGGCTGTCGTTCCAGAGCGGCGGCACGGACGTGTTCTGGCTCGACGGCCCGCTGGCGCCGAAAGCGCTGCTCAACGGCAAGCTGCGTCCCGAGCTGGCGGAGAAGGGCGTGCAACTGTCGCGCCTGCTGGACCCGGAAATTAGCTATTACTACTGGAATATGCAAGACCCGACTCTCGGTGGCTTCAGCAAGGAAAAGATCGCCCTGCGCCGCGCCATTGCCATGGCGCACAATATCGATGAAGAAATCCGCATCATCTGGAATGGCCAGGCCAAGCGCCTCGACTATCCGATACCGCCGGGTGTGGTCGGCTACGATCCGCACTACAAATCCCTGCTGCAATACGATCCCGTGCTGGCGAATAAATTGCTGGATAAATTCGGCTACAAGAAGGGCGCCGATGGCTGGCGTACTTTGCCAGATGGCAAGCCGCTGCTGATCCGCTACGCTTCGCGCAACGAAGCCAATGGCGTGCTGCAGGCGGAAATGTGGCGCAAGACGTATAACTCGCTGGGCATCCGCATGGAAAACGACCGCATGATCTTTTCCGACATTTTGAAGACGGAAAAGCAGTGCAAGATGCAGACGCGCACGGCGCCATGGCTGGCCGATTATCCGGACGGCGACAACTTCATGCAGCTGTTCTATGGCCCGAACACGCACCAGAACAACAACGGCTGCTACCAGGATCCCGAGTACGATAAATGGTACGCGGCCAGCCAGGCCATGCCGGCCAGCCCCGAGCGCGATGAGCTGTTCCACAAGATGGCGCGCCGCCTGGAAGTCAATGCGGGCGCCCTGATCGGCTATGCGCGCTACCGCAACATGCTGGCGCAAAAGACGGTGCAAGGCTACAAGAAGCACCCGATCCTGTTCCAGGAGTGGGCCTTCATGGACATCGACAGCAATGGCGCACCAGCTCCGGCGCCAGCCGCTAAATAAGCGCGGCTTATAAAAACAAGGAATCATTATGTTTGCTTATATCCTGCGCCGCCTGTGGCAGATGCTGCCTACCATGCTGGGCGTGGTCCTGCTGGTGTTTATCCTGTTCAACTGGGTAGGCGGCGATCCCGCGTATATTTTGGCCGGCAAGATGTCGAGTGCGGAAAGCATCGCCAACATCCGCCGCCAGCTCGGCGTCGACCAGCCGTATTATGTGCAACTGTGGATCTTCATCAAGCAGATCGTCACGTTTGACTTCGGCCAGAGCTGGGCCACGGGGGAATCCGTGTCGCACATCATCACCTCGCGCCTGGGGCCGTCGATGATGGTGCTCATTCCGCTGACCGTGCTGGAAACCTTCTTTGGCGTGGCGCTGGCGCTGGCCATCGCCTTCGTGCGCGGTTCGCTGACGGACCGCATGGTGATGATCGCCTGCACGGTGGGCATGTCGATTTCCATCCTCGTCTACATCATCGTCTTCCAGTACGGCTTCGCCTACAAGCTGGGCCTGTTCCCCGTGCAGGGCTGGGGCGACAGCTTCTGGGAAAACCTGCTGCGCTATTCGACCCTGCCGATTTTGATCGGCCTGGCCGTCTCCATCGCGCCGACCCTGCGCCTGTTCCGCACCTTCGTGCTGGACGAGGCGAACCAGGATTACGTGCGCACGGCGCGCGCCAAGGGCCTCAAGGAAGGCCGCATCATGTGGGTGCACGTGCTGCGCAATGCCGGCATTCCCATCATTACCTATGTGATGTCGAACTTGCCGGCCCTGCTGATCGGCGCTTTCCTGCTGGAACGCTTTTTCGGCATCCCCGGCATCGGGCGTGAAGTGATTTTGGCCGTCGAGCGCAGCGACTTTCCGGTGATCAAGGCGATCACCGTGTATGTTGCCGCCGCCACCATGCTCTTCAACCTGCTCACCGACCTGCTGTACCAGGCGGTCGATCCTCGCGTACAACTGAAGTAGAAAGAGACGATGTCGAAACCTCATACATCGCCCGGCCTGTGGGCCCTGGCGTGGCGCCGTTTGCGCGGCGACAAGATTGCAATGGTATCGCTGGCCGTGGTCGGCGCCTTTTTCCTGCTGGTGCTGGCCTCCGCCAGCGGCCTGCTCGCCTCGAACTGGGAAGACGAAGTGGCCGTCAGCTATGCGCCGCCCACGTTTGTGGGCGCCGACAAGGATGTCGCCGCCGATGGCGCGATTCCATTGCCCGATGAGCGCAGCGCGCCCACACCCGTCAACGTGCTCGATCCGCTGGCCGACGATATCGCCGAACTGCGCGCGCAGATGGGTAGTAACCCATCGGCTGGCGTCGAGATGTACGGCGTCACCGACCCGCTGGCCGACGACTTGACGGCCTTGCGCGCCGGCATGGGCAAGGCCAAGAAACTCGTCACGCACAAGGCGGCAACCTTGCCGTTCGGCGCCGACAAGTGGGGCCATGACATCGTGCAGAAAACCATCAAGGGCGGCGAAACGTCGATCGTCGTCGGCCTGGTGGCAGCCTTGCTGGCCGTGGTGCTGGGCACCTTGTTTGGCGCCGTGTCCGGCTACTTCGGCGGCATCGTCGATGATTTCTTCAACTGGTTCTACAGCATTTTTACCTCGATTCCATCGATCCTGATGATTCTCACTGTGGCGGCCGTGCTGCAGCAAAAGGGCGTGCTGACCATCGTGCTGATTCTGGGCTTGACGGGTTGGACGGGGCCGTACCGTTTGATCCGCGCCGAATACATCAAGCACAAGGCGCGCGAATATGTGATGGCGGCCGACGCCATCGGCGCCTCGCACTGGCGCAAGATGTTTTCGCACATCTTCCCCAACGTGAGCCACGTGGCGCTGGTGCAAATGTCGATTCTGGTGGTGGGCTTCATCAAGGCCGAAGTGATTCTGAGCTTCCTCGGCTTTGGCGTGCCGGTGGGCACCGTCTCGTGGGGCAGCATGCTCAACGAGGCACAAAATGAACTGATCCTGGGCAAATGGTGGCAGCTGACCGCCGCCGCCACGGCGATGGCCGTGCTGGTGACGGCGTTCTCGCTGTTTACCGATGCCTTGCGCGATGCGCTCGACCCCAAAGTGAAATAGGAGTTGCTCATGGACCAGAATAACCTGTTGGAAGTGCGCGACCTGCGCGTCACCTTCCGCCTGGACAAGAAGACCACGTTCGAAGCCGTCAAGGGCATCTCGTTCAACGTGCCGCGCAACAGCACCGTCGCCCTGGTGGGCGAATCGGGCAGCGGCAAGTCCGTCAGCTCGCTGGCCGTGATGGGTTTGTTGCCGCCAGATAACACCATCATCGATCCTGTATCGAGCATCCATTTCGGCGGGCGCGACTTGCTGCAACTGTCGATCGCCGAGCGGCGCACCATGTGCGGCAAGGATATCTCGATGATCTTCCAGGAGCCGATGTCGTCGCTGAATCCCGTCTTCACGGTCGGCTTCCAGATCGCAGAAGTGTTGCGCCAGCACATGGGCATGAACCGCAAGCAGGCGCGCGCGCGCACGCTGGAGTTGCTCGACGAAGTGGGCATACCCGATCCAAACACTAAGATCGACGCCTACCCGAGCCAGATGTCGGGCGGCCAGCAGCAGCGCGTGATGATCGCCATGGCGATCGCCTGCGAACCGAAACTGCTGATCGCGGACGAGCCGACGACGGCGCTGGACGTGACGATCCAGAAGCAGATCATGGACTTGATCGCGGCGCTGCAAAAGAAACATCAAATGTCCGTGCTCTTCATTACCCACGACCTGGGCCTGGTGGGAGAGATCGCCGACCAGGTGATCGTCATGCGCCACGGCGAAGTGCGCGAAACGGGCGAAGTGCGGCAAGTGTTTGAAGCGCCGCAAGACAGTTATACGAAAGCCCTGCTGCATTGCCGCCCGTCCTTGGACGAGCGCCCGTGGCGCTTGCCCGTCATCGCTGACTATATGGACGGCAAAGCCGGTCCCGGCATCGAAATGAAACAGCGCACGCGCGGCTACACGCCGGGCGATGAACCGGTGCTGGTAGTCAATAACTTAAGTAAAAGCTTTTATACGCGGGTAGGCCTGTTCGGCAAGCGTGAATTCCAGGCCGTCAAGGACGTGTCGTTCACTTTGCCACGCGGAAAAACACTGGGCGTGGTGGGCGAGTCCGGTTCCGGCAAGACGACGGTGGGCCTGACCTTGCTGCGCCTGCACCAGGCGACGGGCGGCACGGCCATGTTCCACGGCAAGGACCTCATTGCCATGCCGAACAAGGAGTATTTGCCGTATAAACGCCGCATCCAGATCATCTTCCAGAATCCATACGCCTCGCTGAACCCCCGCTTTACGGTGGGGCAGATCTTGCTCGAACCGATGCGCATCCACAAGATCGGCGCGAACGATCAGGAACGCATCGCCAAGGCTTACTGGCTGCTCGACAAGGTGGGGCTGCCGGAGCAGGCTTTCCACCGTTATCCGCACGAGTTCTCGGGCGGGCAGCGTCAGCGCATTGCGATAGCCCGCTGCCTGACCATGCAGCCGGAAATTCTGGTGTGCGACGAATCCGTGTCGGCGCTGGACGTGTCGGTGCAGGCGCAGGTACTCAACTTGCTGCAGGACTTGCAGGATGAGTTCGGCTTGTCCTACATCTTCATCTCGCACGATTTGTCCGTGGTGAAATACATCGCCGACCAGGTGATGGTGATGCACAAGGGGCAAGTGGTGGAGCTGGCCGATTCGGACGAGCTGTACCGCAATCCCGTGCATCCGTACACGCGCACCCTGTTGAGTGCGATCCCGAAGGGCGTGCAATTGTAGGGGGATTTTTACGGTAAGATAGCGGCCATGCCCAACCTCATTTACCTGCTCGAACATTACGGTGTCCTGATTGTCTTTGGCATCGTGCTGGTGGAGCAGCTTGGCTTGCCGATTCCCGCCTTTCCCATCCTCGTGGTGGCGGGGGCGCTGGCCGTCGATGGCGACATGAATGGAGGGCTGGTGCTGGCCGCCGCGCTGGGTGCCTGCCTTATCAGCGACTTCACGTGGTTCCGCGCGGGCCGCCATTTCGGCAAGCGCATCCTGCGCCTGCTGTGCCGCATCTCGCTGTCGCCCGATTACTGCGTCAGCCAGACGGAAGACAAGTTCAAGCGCTGGGGGCCGAAAGCCCTGATTGTCTCCAAGTTCGTGCCTGGTTTCAATACCGTGGCCGCGCCCATGTCGGGCGCGCTGGGCACGCCGCCGGGCCTGTTCTTCCTGTATGCGGGCCTGGGCGCCTTGCTGTGGAGCGGCACGGGCATCGTCGTCGGCGTGATTTTTCACGCCAGCGTGCAGCAGGTGCTCGACTTGCTAAGCACCATGGGCAGCACCGCCTTGCTGATGCTGGCCACCTTGCTGGGCTTGTTCCTGCTGTATAAATTCCTCGAACGCCGGCGTTTCCGCCAGGCCTTGCAGATCGAGCGCATCGGCATCGATGAATTGCTCGAACTCATAGAGCAGGGAGAAGAACCGTTGATGGTCGACGCGCGCAGCGCCACGGCGCAAGCACTGGAACCGGCCGTACCGGGCGCCTTGTTCTTCAATGGCAAGGAACCGGTGCCCGCCATGATCGCCATGGACAAGGACCGCCACATCATCGTGTATTGCAGCTGCCCCAACGACGTGACGGCCGCGCAAGTGGCCAAGCTGCTGCACCAGCACGGCTTTCACCGCGCCAAGCCCCTGCATGGCGGCCTCGATGCGTGGAATGCCGCCTACCGCTCAGATCAGCCGGCGCCTGCCAGCCTGCTGGGTGAAGGCATGCCCACCTGATCAGTAAAAACCGGTAGTAATAATACGAAAACACCGTCGCCGGGCCACCGGGACGGCAGCGCCACGCCTGCTCCGTTCCATACAAAGCGGCTTTGCGCAAACTGCGGCATACTCTCCGTGAAGGGCGACTCCTGCTGCTGTGCAGCATGCTTTTCGTGCGCTTGCCGAGTGCAAGTACTTACTATAAATTATTTTTTTTGAGTAGTTTTGGCGCCACTTGTTGCATTTGGAGTGGAACTACCAATAAAGGCTGATTTTGATGTACTTAAACTACAAACTTTGCTTGCCTCCGGGCGCATTCATCCTTTAAGCTTGGCGTCCCATGCGTCCCACTTCATCATTTAAAATCATGAGCGCTTCGTCTTCTCCCGTACTGCCGACTTCCGCCTTTGCCGATGGACCGCGCCTGCTGGCCGACGTGGGCGGCACGAATGCCCGTTTCGCCCTGGAAGTGGCCGCCGGCCACATCACCCTGGTGGAAGTGCTGCCCTGTGCCGATTACCCGAGCCTGTCAGCCGCCCTGCAAGCCTACCTGGCCCTGCCGCACATCGCCGCCGCCGGCGGGCAAGCCGTGCGCCATGCCGTGATCGCCATCGCCAACCCCGTCGACGGCGATTTCCTCAGCATGACGAACCATCACTGGTCGTTCTCGATCCGCGCCATGCGCGAAGAGTGCGGTTTCACGACCCTGGACGTGGTCAACGATTTCACGGCCCTGGCGCGTTCCTTGCCGCAGCTGTCGAGCGAGCAAAAGCACCAGGTGGGCGCGGGCACGGCCCGACCGAACACGGCCATCGGCCTGATCGGCGCTGGCACGGGCCTGGGCGTGTCGGGCCTGATTCCCTCGCACGGCGGCTGGATCGCCCTGCAAAGCGAAGGCGGCCACGTCAGCTTTGCGCCGTTCAATGAAGTGGAAGTGAGCATTCTGCAATTTGCCTGGCGCGAATACGAGCACGTCTCGGCCGAACGCCTGATTTCCGGCGATGGCCTGGAGCTGATCTACCGCGCCCTGGCCGACCGCGCGGGCGTGCCGGCGGAAGCCTTGCCGGCGGCGGAAATCACGCGCCGCGCGCTGGCCGGCGAATCCCAGCTGTGCGATGACGTCATCGAAGCGTTCTGCTGCATGCTGGGCACGGTGGCGGGCAACGTCGCCGTCACGCTGGGCGCGCTCGGCGGTATTTATATTGGCGGCGGCATCGTGCCACGCCTGGGGCCGCGCTTCGACCGTTCCGGTTTCCGCGCCCGCTTCGAGCGCAAGGGCCGCTTTGCCAATTATGTCTCGCAAGTGCCGACCTTCGTCATCACGGCGCAGTATCCAGCTTTCCTGGGTGCATCGGCCATTCTCTCGGAGAAACTCGCCTCCCTGTGATGCGGGCAGTGGGTGATGTGTCGCGCCAGGGCCGGGTAAAACGCGTGTTTTGCCCGGTTTTGCGCTTTTCCGCTTTTTATCAGGTACAATTGGCATCGTTGGATGAAACGACGACTGTCGCTCTCCTGTCTGGCTGAATCTTCGCCACGGGAATTGCAGCTGCTCCGGAGATCGTTTCATTGCTGGTTACTTAGTGAAGGTTAATTAAGGCCAGCACCATGGATGGCAGGACTTTCACTGCATCCGCTTTAATCCCGCTTTGCGCGCATCGGCCAAGGCGTCGGAAAAACAGCCTCAACTTGTAACCCAGCACGGCGTCATCATCGATGTCTGCCATCTGTTACGTTGAAATGAACGTTTTTGATTTCTTTCTCTGCCTACGAATTGCAATACACATCCGCACAGAATTGCTATGAATACAATTGAGGCTAAAAAAGTCCTCGAAACCGCGTTGCTGTGCGCTCGTGAGTCGCTGACGATCCACAGCCTGAAAAAGCTGTTCGTCGATGCGGACGAGAACGGTCGCGTGCGCGGTGTCGGCGTCGGCGCCGACACGATCAAGCAATTGCTGGAAGAATTGCGGCAGGAGTGGGAAGGGCGCGGCATCGAGATTGTCAGTCTGGCTTCGGGCTGGCGCTTTCAAAGCCGCCCGGAAATGAAGATGTATCTGGATCGCATGACGCCCGAGCGGCCGCCCAAGTATTCGCGGGCGACCCTGGAAACCCTGGCCATCATCGCCTACCGCCAGCCGGTGACGCGCGGCGATATCGAGGAGATTCGCGGCGTTGCCGTCAATTCGCAGACGATCAAGATGCTGGAAGACCGTGGCTGGGTCGACGCCATCGGCTACCGCGACGTGGTGGGACGGCCGGCCTTGCTGGCCACCACCAAGCAGTTTTTGGATGACCTGGGTTTGCATTCGCTGTCCCAGCTGCCGCCTTTGCAGCAAATCAGTGAAATGCAGGGCAATGGGCTCGAAGCCCTGGAAGCGGCCCTGCAAGAAAATTTTGACAAGGCAAGCAATGAGCTTGTCCCCCAGCTTGGTGCAGGTAGCAATACGGCTGTGACAGATGTAGATGTGACAGCAAGCCTTGATACCGGCCCCGATGCTTCGCCCACGGACGAAGCCTACACTCACGACCCTGCGCCAGAACTAACGGTTGACGCTGCGCCAGGTCAGCACAGCCAAGAAACGAAGAATGAATAATCCGAACACACCCGAGACAGTAATCGCCAGCGACGAAGCCATCGTTGCCAAGCCCAAGCGCCGCACCAAGGCCCAAATCGAAGCCGATGCGGCTGCTGCCGTTGCAACGGTTGCTGCCGGCGACAGCGTCGCTGCCAAGCCGAAGCGCCGCACCAAAGCCGACGTGGCCGCCGACGCGCCCGTCGCTGCTGCTGGCGATTCTGCTGCCGAAGCTGCTCCAGCCGTCAAGAAAACCCGCGCCAAGCCGGCCCTGAAGGCCGTCGCCGACGCCGCCGAAGCCGCTGCCGAGGCGGTTGCCGCCCCGGCGCCGCGTCCGCCGCGCGCCCGCGCCGCCGCCAAGGCCGCTGCCGCCGTCGCTGAAGCGGAGCCGGAAGTCGTCGCTGACAAGCCGGCCGAAGCACGCACTACCCGTGGTCCGCGCCAGATGCGTGGCGTGCAAGCGGAACGCGCGCTGCGCCAGCCGCCGCGCGCCGAAGCGCCGCAGGCCGCCGAAGCCGTTGCAGCAGCGCCTGCCGCCGAGCAGGCAGCTGCGCCTGTCGCCGATGTGTTCGATGCCGAAGGCAACCTCGTGTCCGGCCCGCGCCTGCCGCGCGGTCCACGCAACGACGTGCCGGGCGCCGGCAAGAATGCCGGCAAGAGCCGCAAGAAGGGCAAGGGCCGCCAGGCTGCGCCTGGTAAGCTCAGCGACGCTGATGCGGTCTTCTCGTTCGTCACCTCCGACGCGTTCGACAGTGAAGAAGGCGGCACGGGCCGCGTGCAGAAAGTGGCCGTACGCCGCGACCTGACGTCCGATGACGACGCGCCGAAGCTGCACAAGGTGCTGGCCGAAGCGGGTCTCGGTTCGCGCCGCGACATGGAAGACCTGATCATGTCGGGCCGCGTGTCCGTGAATGGCGAGCCGGCCCACATCGGCCAGCGCATCTTGCCAAGCGACCACGTGCGCATCAATGGCAAGTTGATCCAGCGCCGCGTCAGCAAGAAGCCGCCACGCGTGCTGGTGTACCACAAGCCGGCCGGCGAAATCGTCAGCCACAACGACCCGGACGGTCGTCCATCCGTGTTTGACCGCTTGCCGACCATGAAAGCCGGCAAATGGCTGGCCGTTGGCCGCCTCGACTTCAACACGGAAGGCTTGCTGCTGTTTACCACCTCCGGTGACCTGGCCAACCGCCTGATGCACCCACGCTACGGCATCGACCGCGAGTACGCCGTGCGTACCCTGGGCGAGCTGGAAGAAGGCATGCGCCAGAAGCTGCTGGCCGGCATCGAGCTGGAAGACGGCCTGGCGCAGTTTTCGAAGATCGCCGATGGCGGCGGCGAAGGCATCAACAAGTGGTACCGCGTGGTGATCGGCGAAGGCCGTAACCGCGAAGTGCGCCGCATGTTCGAAGCCATCGGCCTGACCGTCTCGCGCCTGATCCGTACCCGTTACGGCGCCATGACCCTGCCGAGCGGCTTGAAGCGCGGCCGTTGGGAAGAAATGGAAGAAAACACCGTGCGCGATCTGTTGACCGCCTATGGCATTGAAAAGAAAATGCCGGCATCGGGCGACCCCCGTGCCGCTGGCGCAGCCAAGGGCCGCGAAGCGCGCAAGGTCGAACGCAAGGACCGCGATGACGAGCCGAATGGTAACCGCATCGATGTCAGCAACCGCAACGCCGATCCATTCCCGGTCGCGCCGCGCCGTGGCCAGCCGCCAGGTCAGTTTGCACGTCCGCAAGGCCAGGGCCGTCCAGGCGGCACCGGCCGTCCAGGCGAAGCGCGTGGTCCTGGCCGTGGCCAGGCGCAAGGTCCGTTCCAGGGCGGCCAGCCGCGTTCGTCGGCATCGTTCGACGGTGCGCAAGGCCAAGGCCAAGGCCAGGGTCGTCCGCCGCGTGCGGCAGGCCAGGGCCAGGGGCAGGGACGTCCGGCCGGTGGTGAAGGCCGCGCGCCGCAGCGCGCACCGCGCCAGCCCGATCCGCTGCAAACGACCTTCGGCTTTGCCAACACGGGTCCGCGCCGCAATGCGGGCGGTGCAGGTGGGCAAGCGCGTTCCGGTGGCCAGCCGCGTGGCGGCATGGACCGTGGCGGCATGGATGGCATGCCGCGCCGTCGCAGCAAAGGTTAAATCAGGGGATTTCTTCTTGCGCGCCCGCTAATCTGCTGCGTGCGCGCGCTCTTGTAACTGTTGTAAGCCGGGCCGCTCCTTGTGTGCGGCATTGCGGCGAAGTTAATAAGAGGTTATAATCTGCAGCCTAATAAAAGTTCTCCGCAGGGTTGTTTGGCGGGGAGTGCTTATCTGGTTGGGGAAATACAGAAAGATGGGCAGATGCCCATTTTTTTTTTGTTGAACCGTTTGTCATGGCTCCGCAAGGGGCCATATATGACTTGAATGCGTGTTTTTGCATGTTGTCGGCGCTCAATGCGGCGCTGTCATGCCGAAAACGGGCCTTATTTCTGGAGAATTTCTTGCAGCAGTTGGGATTAATTGAAAAGACAGTTACAGGTCTGGGCTATGAGCTCGTTGATGTCGAACGTGCCGAGCGCGGAATGCTGCGCGTCTTTATTGATTTCAGCGCCGCCGATGCCGCTGAAAAAGGTCCGATCACGGTCGAAGACTGTGCCACGGTGAGTCACCAGTTATCGCATGTGTTGACGGTAGAGAACGTTCCTTACGAGCGTCTCGAGATTTCTTCCCCGGGTCTGGATCGTCCGGTGCGCAAGCTGGAAGACTTTGTCCGTTTCGCAGGCCAGGAAATCATCGTCAAGCTGAATGTGGCGATGCCGGGTACGAACAACCGGAAATCGTTCCAGGGGATCTTGCAAGAACCCGTGGGCGATAAATTGTCGTTGGAATTTGAAGGTAAGGATGGTCCGGCGATGTTGGAGTTTACGCTCGCGGATGTGGATAAGGCACGCTTGGTGCCGCAGGTGGTTTTTAAGGGACGCAAAGCATGAGCCGCGAAGTTTTATTATTGGTTGACGCGCTGGCGCGCGAAAAAAACGTCGATAAAGATGTCGTCTTCGGCGCCCTCGAATTCGCGTTGGCGCAAGCCACGAAGAAACGGTATGAGGGTGAGGTAGACATCCGCGTTTCGATCGACCGCGAAACGGGCGAATTCGAATCGTTCCGCCGCTGGCACGTGGTGCCCGATGAAGCGGGCCTGCAATTGCCGGATCAGGAGATCCTGCATTTCGAAGCAAAAGAACAGATTTCCGATATCGAAGTCGATGACCACATCGAAGAGCCGATCGAATCCGTTGAATTCGGCCGCCGTTTCGCCCAGGATACCAAACAGGTCGTCCTGCAGCGCGTGCGTGACGCCGAACGTGAACAGATCCTGGTCGACTTCCTGGAACGCGGCGATTCGCTCGTCACCGGCACCATCAAGCGCATGGAACGCGGCGACGCCATCGTCGAATCGGGCAAGATCGAAGCGCGTCTGCCACGCGACCAGATGATCCCGAAAGAAAATCTGCGTATCGGCGACCGTGTGCGTGCCTACATCTTGCGCATCGACCGCAATATGCGCGGCCCGCAAGTGATTCTGTCGCGCACCGCGCCAGAATTCATCATGAAGCTGTTCGAACTGGAAGTGCCGGAAATCGAGCAAGGCATGCTGGAAATTAAATCCGCAGCCCGCGATGCCGGCGTGCGCGCCAAGATCGCCGTCTACACGGCCGACAAGCGCATCGACCCGATCGGTACCTGCGTCGGCATGCGCGGTTCGCGCGTGCAGGCTGTTACCGGCGAGCTCGGTGGCGAACGCGTCGACATCGTGCTGTGGTCGGAAGATCCGGCGCAGTTCGTCATCGGCGCCCTGGCGCCGGCGAACGTGTCGTCGATCATGGTCGATGAAGAAAAACACGCGATGGATGTCGTCGTGGATGAAGAAAACCTGGCAATCGCGATCGGCCGTTCCGGCCAGAACGTGCGCCTGGCCTCGGACCTGACCGGCTGGAAGATCAACATCATGACGGCCGAAGAATCGGCTGACAAAGCTGCCCAGGAAACGGCTGCCGTGCGCATCCTGTTCATGGAAAAGCTCGATGTCGACCAGGAAGTGGCCGATATTCTGGTGGAAGAAGGTTTCGCCAGTCTGGAAGAAATCGCTTACGTGCCAATTTCCGAAATGCTGGAAATCGAATCGTTTGACGAAGATACCGTCAATGAACTCCGTACCCGTGCGCGTGATGCGCTCGTGACCGAAGCGATTGCTTCGGAAGAGGGTCTGGAAGGCATGGACGAGGCGTTGGTGGGTCTGGAAGGCATGGACCGCATTACCGCCGGCAAGCTGGGTCTGGCTGGTATCAAGACCGTTGAAGCATTTGCAGCACTGGCATACGACGAATTTGGCGCAATCCTGGCCTTGTCTGCGGACCGTGCGCGTGAACTGATTACAAGTGAATTTAAAGATGTGACCGACGATGAGATGAAGTTGGTTGACTCGAAATATGACGATCGTGCCAAGGCGTTGCAAGCCAAGGCATGGAGTCTGGCCGAATCCGCAAAGGCTTAATTTGAGTATCTTTATCATCTCCGCGACACATAGAAAAGAGGACTGAATGGCGAGTAACAACGTAGCCCAATTTGCCACCGAACTGAAGATGCCTGCAGATTTGCTGCTGACGCAGCTGCGTTCTGCCGGCGTCGAGAAAAGTTCGACGTCAGATCCATTGTCGAAAGATGATAAGGACAAGCTTTTGGATCATCTGCGCCGCACACACGGCGCAGCGGCTGACACAGAAAAGAAAAAAATCACCGTGACCCGCAAGGAAACGACTGAAATCAAGCAAGCTGACGCCACCGGCAAGTCGCGCACCATCCAGGTGGAAGTGCGCAAGAAACGCACTTTCGTCCAGCGTGACGAAGTTGCGCCGGTCGCAGCAGAACCGGTCGCGCCTGCCGCGCCGGTGATCGATCCCGCCGATGTGGCGCGCCGTGAAGAAGATGCCCGTAAACAGGCTGAACTGATCGCCCGCCAGGAAGCCGATCTGCGCGAAAAGCAAGAACGTCTGGCCAAGCTCGACGCGGAAAAAGAAGCCCAGGCGAAAGCCACGCAACAGGCTGAATTGGCTGCGAAGAAAGAAGCTGACGCGGAAGCGAAGAAAGCGGCTGCCAAGGCTGCTGCTGCGCCTGTCGCCAGCGCCGCTGCGCCTGTCGTTGACGACGCCGCTGCCGAAGCGAAAAAAGCTGCTGCCGCTGAAGAAGCGAAGAAGAAAGCCGCTGCCGCCGCTGTTGCCGCCAAGGAAGCCGCTGACAAAGCGGAAGCCACGGACCGTGCACGCAAGGCTGTTGCCGACGAAGTTGCCCAGATCAAGGCCATGATGAACGCGCCACGCCGCGCCATCAAGGCACCGGAACCCGTACCGGTTCCGGTCAAGCCGAAGGCGCCGGAAGGCACCTTGCACAAGCCTGCTGACAAGAAACCTGGCGACAAGCCGGGCGACAAGAAGCCTGCTGTTGCAGACAAGAAATCCATCAAGTCGGCCAATGTGTCGTCCACCTGGTCCGATGACGCGAAAAAACGCGGCACCACCGGTGGTCCCAAGCCACGCGGCAATAGTGGCCCAGGCGGCCGTGACAGCTGGCGCGGTGGCGCGAAGGGCCGTCGCCCGACGCACCATGACGACCGTGAATCGAACTTCCAGGCACCTACGGAAGCCGTCGTCAAAGACGTGCACGTACCGGAAACGATCACCGTGGCCGAATTGGCACACAAAATGTCCGTCAAGGCATCCGAAGTCATCAAGCATTTGATGAAATTGGGCCAGATGTGCACGATCAACCAAGTGCTGGACCAGGAAACCGCCATGATTCTGGTGGAAGAAATGGGCCACAAGGCGTTCGCCGCCGAGCAGGATGATCCGGAAGCGTTGCTGGCCGATGTGGGCGAACACGCGCACTTCGAGTCGAAGCCGCGCGCACCGGTGGTCACCGTCATGGGTCACGTCGACCACGGCAAGACCTCGTTGCTCGATTACATCCGTCGCGCCAAGGTTGCCTCCGGCGAAGCGGGCGGCATTACGCAGCATATCGGCGCTTACCACGTCAATACGCCACGCGGCATGATCACCTTCCTCGACACCCCGGGCCACGAAGCGTTTACCGCCATGCGTGCCCGTGGCGCCAAGGCAACCGACATCGTTATTCTGGTGGTTGCCGCCGACGATGGCGTGATGCCGCAAACGAAAGAAGCGATTGCCCATGCGAAAGCAGCCGGCGTACCGCTGGTGGTGGCGATCAACAAGGTCGACAAACCGGGTGGTAACGTGGACCGCGTGACGCAGGAACTGGTCGCCGAGCAAGTCGTGCCGGAAGAATACGGTGGCGAATCGCCATTCGTGCCGGTGTCGGCCAAAACGGGCCAGGGTATCGACGATCTGCTGGAACAAGTGCTGTTGCAAGCCGAAGTGCTGGAACTGACGGCACCGGTCGATGCGCCTGCGCGCGGCCTGGTTGTCGAGGCACGTCTGGACAAGGGCCGTGGTCCTGTTGCGACGATTCTGGTGCAGTCCGGTACCTTGAAACGCGGCGACGTGATTCTGGCTGGCTCTTCGTATGGCCGTGTTCGCGCCATGCTGGACGAGAACGGCAAGTCCATCGCTGAAGCGGGTCCTTCGATTCCGGTCGAAATCCAGGGCTTGACGGAAGTGCCGGTTGCCGGTGAAGAAGTCGTCGTCATGGCTGACGAGCGCAAGGCGCGTGAAATCGGTCTGTTCCGTCAAGGTAAGTTCCGCGACGTGAAACTGGCCAAGCAGCAAGCTGCGAAACTGGAAAACATGTTCGACCAGATGGCCGAAGGCGAAGTGAAAAACTTGCCACTGATCATCAAAACCGACGTACAAGGTTCGCAAGAAGCGCTGGTTGGTTCGTTGCAGAAACTGTCGACCTCCGAAGTACGCGTACAAGTGGTTCACGCGGCAGTCGGCGGCATCACGGAATCGGACGTCAACCTGGCAGTCGCCTCGAAAGCGGTCATCATCGGCTTCAACGCCCGTGCTGATGCCCAGGCACGCAAGCTGGCCGAGTCGAATGGCGTGGACATTCGCTACTACAACATCATTTACGATGCGATCGACGAGATCCGATCGGCGTTGTCGGGCATGTTGGCACCAGAGAAACGCGAAACCGTCATCGGCCAGGTCGAGATCCGCCAGGTTATCCTGGTCTCGAAAGTGGGCGCGATTGCCGGTTGCCTGGTCACCGATGGCGTGGTCAAGCGTGCTTCTTCCGTCCGCCTGTTGCGCAACAACATCGTGGTGTGGAGCGGCGAGATCGACTCCCTGAAACGCTTCAAGGACGATGCGAAAGAAGTTCGCGCCGGTCTGGAGTGCGGCCTGTCGCTGCGCAACTACAACGACATTCAGGTTGGCGACACCCTGGAAGTGTTCGAAGTCCAGGAAATCGCTCGTACCCTGTAATCACAGCAGTATTGGCGCGGACATAGTGATGTCCGCGCAAACACGTGGGGCGCATTGGTCAACGGGCAACCGTTTGACCCATGCGCCCTGCGGCACTTAGGACAGCATAAAATCATGGCTAAACATAGCAAAACCATGCCAGCGCGCGGCTTGCGCGTGGCCGACCAGATCCAGCGCGATCTGGCTGAAATCGTCGCCTACGAATTGAAAGACCCGCGCGTGGGCACGATGATCACCATCACCGAAGTGCAGATCACGCCCGATTACGCGCATGCCAAGGTGTTTTTCACGATGTTGAAAGACAGCAAGGAAGCCATCAAGAACACCACCGAAGGCTTGATGGCCGCGTCTGGCTTCATCCGTGGCTTGCTGGGCAAGCGCCTGCACATCCATACTCTGCCGATGCTGCATTTCGTGCACGACAGCTCGACGTCGCGCGGCATGGAAATGTCCTTGCTGATCGACAAGGCCAACGCCACGCGCGCGGCCGACGCCGAGCCGGACGAAAAGCCTGCTGACAAAGCGGACGAGCAATAAACGTGGCGGGTCCGAAGAAACCACCCGGCATCAAGCGGGTGCGCGACCTGGTCGATGGCGTCTTGCTGCTCGATAAGCCCGTGGGCTGGTCCAGCAACGATGCCCTGATCAAGGCCAAGCGCGTGCTGAATGCAAAAAAAGCGGGCCATACGGGCACGCTGGACCCGTTCGCCACGGGCTTGCTGCCGCTGTGCTTTGGCGAAGCCACGAAGTTCTCGCAGGACTTGCTGGAAGCCGATAAAACCTACGAAACCCTGGTGCACCTGGGGCAGACGACGGCTACGGGCGATACCGAGGGCGAGGTGCTGGAAACGCGCGACGTCAACGTCACCGAAGAGCAGATCGAAGCCGTGCTGGCGCAGTTCCGCGGACCGATTTTGCAGACGCCGCCCATGTACTCGGCCTTGAAACGCGACGGCAAGCCCTTATATGAGTATGCAAGGGCCGGCATCACCCTGGAGCGCGAAGCGCGCCCGGTGACCATCCACAAGCTCGAGTTCCTCGGCTACGAAGCCCCGTTCCTGAAATTGTCCGTGATGTGCAGCAAGGGCACGTATATCCGCGTGCTGGGCGAAGACATCGGCCATGCCCTCGGTTGCGGCGGCCATCTGAACGCCTTGCGCCGCACGCAGGTGGGCAGCCTGACGTTGGACGGCGTCGTCACGCTGGACGAGCTGACGGCGCATGCCGCGCCGCTGAGCTTGCTGGCGCCCGTCGATGCATTATTGTCGAGTTTCCCCGCCGTCCAGTTGACCGAAGAATTGGCCAAGCGTTTCCTGCATGGCCAGCGCATCGCACTGGGCAAGGAAGAGGTCGCCGTACCAGCCGAACCGGGCAGGGTGCGCGTGTATCACGACAGCAAGCTGTTGGGCACGGGCCAGTTGCAGGAATACAGCATCCTGGCGCCGGAACGCTTGATTGCCACGGCACATCAATAAGTCACAGCAACGTCATATTACCCAGCGACACTCGTTAAACAGTGTCGCTTTTTTAAACAAATCGTCCCCGACTGTGGGAGCCGCCAGCATTTTTAGATAGCGTTGCAACGCAACATGCTATACTACGCGGTTCCGGAAATAGATTAGCATTCGGGTATCTCGTACACCTTGTACGCACTCCGCAGTTTTTCAGTAACTACTACGACCATGTCAAATACAAAACGCGCAATTCGTAATATCGCCATTATCGCCCACGTTGACCACGGCAAAACCACGCTGGTGGATCAGCTGCTGCGCCAATCCGGCACCTTCCGTGAAAACCAAGCGGTCGACACCCGAGTCATGGACTCGAACGACCTGGAAAAGGAGCGCGGCATTACGATTCTGTCGAAGAACTGCGCTGTTGAGTACCAAGGCACCCACATCAACATCGTCGACACCCCAGGCCACGCCGACTTCGGCGGCGAAGTGGAGCGTGTTCTGTCGATGGTCGATTCGGTATTGCTGCTGATCGATGCACAAGAAGGCCCGATGCCGCAAACCCGTTTCGTCACGCGCAAAGCGCTGGCGCTAGGTCTGAAGCCTATCGTCATCGTCAACAAGATCGACCGTCCAGGCGCACGTCCGGACTGGGCCATCAACCAGACGTTCGAACTGTTCGACAAACTGGGCGCTACCGAAGAACAGCTGGATTTCCCTATCATTTACGCTTCGGGCCTGAACGGCTATGCCGGCCTGACCGAAGACGTACGCAGCGGCGACATGAAGCCGATGTTCGACGCCATCCTGCAACACGTGCCTGTCCGTGATGACAATCCGGAAGGCCCGCTGCAGATGCAAATCACCTCGCTCGATTACTCGTCGTACGTCGGCAAGATCGGCATTGGCCGCGTCAACCGCGGTACCGTCAAGGTCGGCCAGGACGTGCTGGTCATCAACGGTCCAGGCGCCACGCCGACCAAAGGCCGCATCAACCAAGTGCTGAACTTCAAGGGCCTGGAACGCGTGCTGGTAGACGAAGCTGTCGCCGGCGACATCTGCCTGATCAACGGTATCGACGAAATCGGCATCGGTTCGACCCTGTGCGCACTCGATACCCCGGAAGCGCTGCCGATGCTGACCGTCGACGAGCCAACCTTGACCATGAACTTCATGGTCAACAACTCGCCACTGGCTGGCCGCGAAGGCAAGTTCGTGACCTCGCGTCAATTGCGTGACCGTCTGGACCGCGAACTGAAAGCCAACGTTGCTTTGCGCGTAGCGCCGACCGACGACGACACGATCTTTGAAGTATCGGGCCGCGGCGAATTGCACCTGACGATTCTGATCGAAAACATGCGTCGCGAAGGCTTCGAGCTGGCCGTATCGCGTCCGCGCGTGGTCTACAAGATGGTCGATGGCGTGCGCCACGAGCCGTTTGAAAACCTGTCGGTCGACGTGGAAGAAGTCAACCAGGGCGGCGTCATGGAAGAGCTGGGCCGTCGTCGTGGCGACCTGCAAAACATGGAATCGGATGGCAAGGGCCGCGTGCGTCTCGAGTATCTGATCCCGGCGCGTGGCCTGATCGGCTTCCAGGGCGAATTCATGACCCTGACCCGCGGCACCGGCTTGATGAGCCACGTATTCAACGAATACGCGCCAGTCGACAACACCCGTGGCGAAATGGCTGGCCGTCGTAACGGCGTGCTGATCTCGCAAGATGACGGAGCCGCTGTTGCCTACGCCCTGTGGAAACTGCAAGATCGCGGCCGCATGTTCGTGGTCCACAACGATCCAGTGTACGAAGGCATGATCATCGGTATTCACTCGCGTGACAACGATCTGGTCGTCAACCCGATCAAGGGCAAGCAGCTGACCAACGTGCGTTCGTCGGGTACCGATGAAGCAGTGCGCCTGGTACCACCAGTGCAAATGTCGCTGGAATACGCGGTGGAATTCATCGCCGACGACGAACTGGTGGAAATCACGCCTAAATCGATCCGTCTGCGCAAGCGCTTCCTGAAAGAAAACGAGCGTAAGCGCGCCGGCCGCGACGCGTAATTGTTGTAGTGGTGCGGCGCTGCGTCGCCGCGCCAACCAGACCCGCTGTGCTTGCATAACCTTGCGGTGATGCGACACAGCGGGTTTGCCGTTCTGGATTCCCTTTTTTGTAGCGAGCGTATTGTGACTGTCCCAACCCTGCCTTCCCGCCGCCTGTCCGTTGCCCCCATGATGGACTGGAGCGACCGCCATTGCCGCAAGTTCCACCGCGAAATCACGCGCCACACCTGGCTCTACACCGAGATGGTGACGACGGGCGCGCTGGTGTACGGCGACGTGGAACGCCATTTGCGCTTCAACGAGGAAGAGCACCCGGTGGCGCTGCAGCTGGGTGGCAGCGACCCGAAGGACCTGGCCACCAGCGCCAAGCTGGGCCAGCAATGGGGCTATGACGAAATCAACCTCAATTGCGGCTGCCCGTCCGAGCGCGTGCAGAAAGGCGCGTTTGGCGCCTGCCTGATGGCCGAGCCGCAACTGGTGGCCGACTGCGTGAAAGCCATGCGCGACGTGGTCGATATCGACGTCACGGTGAAGCACCGCATCGGCATCGACGACAGCGAGTCGTACGACTTCGTGCGCGATTTCGTCGGCACTGTGGCCGATGCCGGTTGCAAGACGTTTATCGTGCATGCGCGCAATGCCATCCTGAAAGGCTTGAGCCCGAAGGAAAACCGCGAAGTGCCGCCCCTCAAGTATGACTATGCCTACCGCTTGAAGCGCGAGTTTCCCCAGTTCGAGTTCATTATCAATGGCGGCATCAAGACCCTGGACGAGATCGACCTGCATCTGCAGCACCTCGACGGCGTGATGCTGGGCCGCGAGGCGTATCACAACCCGTACGTGATGGCGCAGTTCGACCAGCGCTACTACGGCGACGACACGCCCGTGAAAACGCGCGAACAGGTGCTTGAAGCGATGATTCCGTATATTAGTGCGCAGCTGGAGAGGGAAGCGGGGCGGCTGAAGCTCAACAGCATCACGCGCCACATGCTGGGCTTGATGCAAAACCTGCCTGGCGCGCGCGGTTTCCGCCAGACACTGTCCGACTCGAAGAAGCTGGCCTCGGGCGACCCGCGCCTGCTGCTGGAAGCGGCGGCGCGCTTGTCTCTGCCCGCCTGATGCGCGGTGACTGCCACAGCCATGCGCGCCTGATCGACGGCTACCTGCTGGCCGTCAGCGCGCTCAAGGGTGATGGCAGCCTCTTTGGCTGTACCTATCTGGGCGCGTTGCCGCCGCAGGCGTCCTTTGACGCGCTGTGCCGCGCGCTGGAAATAGCGCCGGACGGCCTGCGCCTGCAGCCGATAGAAGCAGTCGTGTGCAGCGGCGCCTTGTGCACGCCGCGCCAGTGGCTGCTCGAGCGCTTGCACCCGATCAGCGAGGCGGACCGCCAGCCGCTCGACGCGCGTCTGTTCGACGGTTTCGAGCGCGAACTGGCCGAGCTGCTGGGCAGCGAGCCGCACTGGTATCAACTGGTATCATCGGGCCAGCGCAGCCTGGCCAGGCAATTGGGCGCCATCTGGAGCGTCTTTGTCTTTGGTACAGAGTGTCACGCCTATGTGATGCATTGCAGCTGGGACAATTGATCCAACTTGTCTATACCGCTGCCCCGGCGTAGTGGTATTGTCCGCACTACCCCCTCCTCTGAGTACCTCTCCAAAAACGATGCAATATGGCTACGCCATGTGTTGTAAATGCGCTGTTTCGGCGCACGCCCGCACTGTCGTGGGGCATTTCTATGGGGCAAGAAACGGCGTTGTTGCCATTTCCCCGAAGAAAGTTAATCAGGCATTTATTCAGGTACTTATTGCTTGCTTTGAGGCAAAATTTACACCTATAATTGATTATAGACAAATATTTCTCATATGAATTTTTGATGTTGATTTCATATTAACGGTGTCAACAATTCAGTGTGTGGAACAAATTTGCATTCGCAGTCACTGGCGTTTTCAGGGCTGTTGTAGACCAGGAAGTACACCAGGCTGCGTGCGGCCGGATACCGCCAGCATACCAATGGGTAAGGGCGGATACCGGTGTCTCGCGGCCTTCGTCTTGTCGTGCCGGGCAAAAATTCTTATCAATAGTTTCATTTACGAAGAGCCGAAATGAATTTAGCAAAAATGAAGGTTGGTACCCGCCTGGGCCTGGGATTCGCCCTGGTACTGGTTCTGCTGGTGGCCGTGACCGTCCTCGGCATCGCGCGCATGGCGCAAATCCAGGAACGTCTCGATCACGTGATCAATGTCAACAATGTCGTCACCCGCCTGGTGATCGACATGCGTGGCAACGTCAGCGACCGCATCACCTCGCTGCGCATCCTTACCCTGATGACCGACGCGAGCGATATGGAGCCGGAAATGGCGCGTATCAAGACGCAGACCAGCACCTATCAGGAAACGCAGAAAAAGCTCGAAGAGAAATTCGCCGTCGAGTCGACTGCCGAAGAAAAAACCTTGCTCGCTTCGATCAAGGAATACGAGGCGGCCGCCATGCCGGCCATCGCCAAGGCGTCGGCACTGTGGATGGCCAACGATGCGGAAGGCGCCACGCGCGTGATGATCAAGGAAATCCGCCCGGTACAGAAAAAATGGATCGATGCGCTGGAGCAATTGGCCACCCTGGAAGACAAGTTGAACGAGCAGATGCAATCGGATGCTCGCAAGGCGTTTGACAGTGCGCGCCTGTTCATGATCATCCTCGGCGTACTGGCCGTGGCGATGGGCGTGGCGGCGGCACTGATGATTACCCGCGGCCTGCTCAAGCAGCTCGGCGGCGAACCCGACTACACGGCTTCGATTGCCGGCAGCATCGCCAAGGGCGACCTGTCGATCGGCATCCATACGCAAAGCTCGGACAATTCCAGCCTGCTGGCGGAAATGAAAGAGATGCGCAATAGCCTGGTCGGCGTCGTCGGCCAGGTGCGGGTCGGTACGGAAACTATCGGCACGGCCTCGCATGAAATCGCCGACGGCATTATCGACCTGTCCTCGCGCACCGAAATGCAGGCCAGCGCACTGGAAAAAACCGCTTCCGCCATGGAAGAGCTGACCTCGACCGTAAAACAGAATGCGGACAATGCGCGCGAAGCCAACAAGCTGGCCGCCACCGCCTCGGACGTGGCCCTGAAGGGCGGCTCCGTGGTGTCGCAAGTGGTTGACACCATGAGCTCGATCAATGAATCGGCGAAGAAAATTGTCGACATCATCGGCGTCATCGATGGCATCGCCTTCCAGACCAACATCCTGGCGCTGAACGCGGCCGTGGAAGCGGCACGTGCCGGCGAGCAAGGCCGCGGCTTTGCCGTGGTGGCCTCGGAAGTGCGCAATCTGGCCCAGCGCTCCGCTGGCGCCGCCAAGGAAATCAAGATCCTCATCGACGATTCGGCCGAGAAAACGGAACGGGGCACGCGACTGGTCGGTCAGGCTGGCGTGACGATGGGTGAAGTGGTCGACAGCGTGCGCCGCGTCACCGACATCATGAGCGAGATCGCCAGTGCCAGCCAGGAGCAAAGCGCCGGCATCGAACAGGTCAACCTGTCGATCATCGAGATGGATGGCATGACGCAGCAAAATGCGGCCCTGGTGGAACAGGCGGCCGCTGCGGCGCAGAGCTTGCAAGACCAGGCGGCCGAACTGGCCCACGTGGTCAGCATCTTCAAACTGGTCGAAGGCGAAGAGAAACCGGCAGCGTATGTGCCGGCACCCGTGGCCGCCGCACCAGTGGCCGCGCGCAAGCCGGCGCCGGCATTGCGTCCGCTCAAGTCGCTGACACGCAAGACGGAAGCGGCCGCTCCCGCAGCGGCTCCTGCGCCACGCAAGGCGGCAGGCGCCGGCAGCAATGACGAGTGGGAAGAGTTTTAAGCGCGACCAACAGCGCTCAGGAAGTTGTAATTACCGTATCTGATAATCATGGGGAAGCACATGTTTGAGAATAAGCGTTTGATGAGTGTTGCAGCAGCCTTGCTGGTGTCCGTTTCTTCCGCCGCCTTCGCGGCCGAGGTGCCGGCGTCGTTCGATGCCAAGAACTGCAAGGCCGACTATCCAAAAGCCTCGCTGATGAACGAAGAGCAGGGCACCGTGTCGATGTCCTTCCTGGTCAATGCCGATGGCAGCGTTGCCGATTCGAAACTCGACAAGAGCAGCGGCTTCAAGAACCTGGACAAGGCCGCCATCAAGGCCCTGACCGCATGCAAGTTCAAGCCGGGCACCAAGGACGGCGCCGCAGCGCAAACCTGGACCAAGGTCGATTACGCCTGGAAGCTGGACTGATCCACGTAGCGCCGGGAGCGTCGCTCCCGGCATGGCCACTCCGCTACGGGCGGCGCCTGCAAGGGTGCCGCCCGTTCTGTTATGTGCGCCAGCCAACGGCACCGTCGCTGCCGATTCTGTTACCCTCGAAATATACCTTCGGGAAATCCCATCACAAGAGGCTTACCATGCAGCGCATCCTGACACTTTCCACCCTGGCCGCCAGCGGCTTGCTGCTTTCCGCTTGCGCATCGCTGGGCACGCCTGCGGGCTTGCAGGCGGGGCAGACCGTGGCCGTCGTGAATAGCCTGAGCTGGGACAATCCCCTGACGGGCAAGCGCGACGGCGTGCGCACCAGCTGGCCCATCAAGGATGGCAAGATTGTCCCTGAGTATTTTCCGCTGGCGCAGTTGAAACAATGCGGTACGGACGGCAAGCCTTGCGCCTGGGGCGTGATGCGGGCGCAGCGCGGCGCGCCCACGCTGGCCTATGTGGACGGCGGGGTCGACCTGGCCGTGAGCGTATCGATCGACGTGGCGCGGCGCCAGGATGCGCGCCAGGGTGAGACGCAAACGGCGATGGCGATTCCGCAGGATGTGGCCGCGCTGGCGGGCAAGCAGCGCGTGCAGCCCAGCTGGAAATTGAAGTATGGCAAGGTCGAGCAAGTCGAACTCGATTACGGCGTGCGCTACCAGGTGTGCGTGCAGCGCTACGATGCCGCCGGCAAGGCCATCGACACGTGTGCGATTCCGTTTATTTGAGGAAACATGCCGTCTGGTCTGCTTGTGGTCGCATTGCCACATTTCATGTTGCGGCGTGCGTCGGCGTGTAACAATCGGTAAAAGCGCAGCAAAGCCCGGCGTAATTTCTTATAGTACTGATAGTACACATTAGGAGAATTGCGATGAAAACCCTGTTGGCAGTAATCTCGCTGGCCGCCTTGGGTGGCTGCGCCGTGGCGCCCCCCGGTCCCGCGTATTACGGTTCGCGCGCGCCGCAGGGGGCCTACAATCCCTATGAATGGCATACGGTCTCTTCCGAGCCAGTGCAGTCGGGCCGTGTGATGAGCGCACCGCGCGTGGAATACACGAATGAGCCCGTCTACGTGCAGCAGCAGCCTGTGTACGTGCAGCAACCTGTGTATGTGCCGGCGCCCGTGTACGCGCCACAACCGTATTATTACAATCCACCCGTATCGATCGGGCTGGACTTCATGTTTGGTTTTGGACGCTACGGTGGACACCGGGGCGGCTGGGGTGGGCATGGCCGCTACCACGGCCGCCGCTAATCTATTGCGCTTGCATGCAGGACATAGCCGGACAAGCGTTGCTTGCCCGGCTATCTCATTTTACTAGTGGAAATATACCGAACTCTGGTGCAGCACATCCGCCGAGCACAGGATATACATCGCCGCCGCTGCCAGACCTATTTGCAAGGCGCCAAAGCTGATCGGGATGAGGCGGGACATGTCGTACTCCTGAGTGGTGGGAAATGTGTGGTCAGGCTTTCATCATAGGTTGAGTCGATGCTCTGGGGCATCGGATGAATGTCCGCCGCGATGTAGGACAACGCCTCGTGCCTGGCGCCCCGCCTAGCTCTCCGCTCTCTATCTGTTTTTCCAGCGCACCACAGGCTCTTCCGGCCCTGTGTCCGCCACGTTCGAGATCGCCAGCCAGTGCGTCAGGCGTTCCGGATGCTTGAGATTGATGCCCATGCCATCGATGATGCCGACCTGTTCCAGCATGCGCGCATCGATTTTCGCCTTTGACACCGTGGGCGCGCCCATGACCATGCGGTCATACGCCTTGCGCGCCTTGTGCTCCCACTTGTGCAGAGTGCTTTCGTCGAAGCGGTTCGCTTCGAAATACACGGTCAGGGTACCATCGAGGTTGCCGAAGCCGACGATGCCCGCGCCCTTGCGAATGGTGGTGGTGTTGTCGAGGTCAAATTCCGCGGTGGGCACGAAAATGCCGGCGCGGCCATCGATGTCGGGACGTCCCACGGGCGTATCCTTGCCGTAGGAACTGGTTTCGGTAATGGTTTTCTCTGCAGACATGGTGCGTGTGTGGCGGCCGTACCGGGAGCACAATCGGGCCCGGCAGCGCCAGTCATCCTGTTCAAAAAATGCGTGCTGATATTCAGGGCGGGGTAGGGGCCCTGGCGGAGCGATGCTTGGCATTGCTTGATACCTCGCTATTGTAGCGCCAATTTAATTCTTCTTTGCAACATTTCCTGAGGTAATGCACCCGTTTGCCCATGAAAAAGCCGCCCGGCCAAGTGGCGGAGCGGCTGTTGTGCAACGACCTAGGATTTAGGCGGCAGTCTTGCGGCGTGCCATGAAACCCAGCAAGCCCAAGCCCAGCAGCATCATGGCGTAGCTTTCCGGTTCCGGCACGGCGGCCATCACCGAGACATTGTCCAGGTAGGAGCCATAGGTCGGTGCGGAGACCGGGCCGATACTCACGCCAAAAAACCAGGGCCGATTAAAATATTTGCAATTGTGAAATTATTTATGTCTGTAATGCAATTAATTTCCATTGCGAGGCAATTGCTGGCGTGATGCAAGGCGAGCGCGACTATGAACCTTCTTGCATGGCAGTATTTTTGTAACATCAGGGCGTAAAAAAACCTGCATCATAATAACAACGATGCAGGTTTTTTGAGGGTATGTGCGGCTGCGGCGTCACCGATTCGATAGGCACTGCCGCATGCAGCGCTCAGAACGCCAGGCGGCCTTGCAGATAGACCATGCGCGGTGCGCCCACCAGCTTGCCCAGGTTGCCGTCCGAAGTGCGTGTGAAGTAGCGCTTGTCGGCGAGGTTGTTGACGCCGGCGACCAACTCCAGACCCTTCTGGCCCGGCACTTTCCATTTTACTTGCGTGTTCCAGGTGCGAAAGCCGGGAATCACGCCCAGGTTGCCGGCCGGGTTTTCCGCCACGGTGTTGGCCTCGTCGGCGAACTGGCGGCTCTGGTGGCTGCTCGACAAATCAAAACCCCAGGCGCCCAGCTGGTAGTGGGCGCCGATGGTGTCCGTGGTGCGCGAATAGAAGGGTACGTCATTGCCCGCGTTCACGCCATCCTGCAAGGTGGCCTTGGTGTAAGTGTAGGTGGCGTAGGCGTTCACGCCGGCCAGCGGACCGGATTCGTCGAAATGGTAATCGACGGCCGTTTCCAGGCCCCGGTGATGCGTGGCGCCCACGTTGTAGAAGACGGCGTTCTCGCCGCTGCCGACAGACTGGATCTGGTTGTCGAACTTGATGTTGAACAAGGTCGCCTCGGCCGACAGCTGGCCACTCTTCCAGCGTGCGCCCAGCTCGGCTGTTTTCGCCAGTTCCGGCTGCAACGGGTTCTTGCTTGACTGCGAGTTCAGCTGCGTATTTTGCACGGCGCCAAACGAGCTGTTGTAATTGCCGAACAGGGTCACGTTGTTGCTCAGCAAGTAGGCCACGTTCAGCGAAGGCAGGGCCTTGTTGTTGAGCAACTCGATCTTCTGGTCGAGCGGCAAGTGGTTGTAGCGTTCCGTCTTGATGTGCTCGTAGCGCACGCCGGGCGTGATGCGCCAGGCGCCGATGGCGATCTTGTCGTCGATATACACGGCTTGTGCATCGGTGGCATTGTTGGCGAAGCGCGTCGGCTTTTGTTGCACGCCGCTGGCGATGACCACGTTGTAGATGGTTTCGTCGGCCCGTTCGGCCAGGTAGCGGTAGCCGACGGTGACGTCCTGCGAAACCTTGCCGGTGGTAAAGCGCTGCGTGTAGCGCGGCTCGATGGCCGTCGTTTCATAGTTGCGCGGCTGGTGGCCCAGGCCTGTGCGGCCGGCGTTGATCAGTGTGCTTTCGCGCGAGCTCTTGTAGTAGTAGCTGCGCACCTCGAATTCCTGCGTGCCGGACAGGGCATTCAGATAGCCGATGTCGAAGGCCTTGCGCTCGCCGCTCCAGAAGTCGGTCGGACGCGTGTTCTGGAACGGATCCGCCTTGTACTGGGCTGACGTCAGGCCGCCCGGCGTGCGCGACGTCACGTCGTAGTAGGACAGCTTGGCGTACACCTCGGCCGTGGGGCTCAGGTCGTAGCGCAATTTCAGGGCGAAGTCGTTGACCTTCTCGTCGCTGCCGACGCGCCAGTCGCTGCCGCGGATGCCCGAGTACAGCACCGCCAGGCCCAGGCCGCTGTCGAGCTGGGTGCCGGCAAACACGCTGGCCTGCGTGTTGTGGCCCACTTCGCTGTAAGAGTTGTAGCGCACGCTGGCGTCGCCCGTGATGCCTGGCGTGGTGGGCACGCGGCGCGTCTTGAAGTTGATGATGCCGCCCACGTTTTGCGGACCGAAGCGCACGGCGCCGCCGCCGCGCACCACGTCGACCGTCTCGACATTGGCCAGGCTGACGGGCGCGAACGACAGTTGCGGCTGGCCATACGGCGCCACCGACATCGGGATGCCGTCGAGCAACACCGTGCTGCGCGGCGAATAGCGTCCGGCCAGGCCACGCACGCCGATATTCAGGGCGATGGCGCTGCCGGCGCTGCCCGAGTTGTCGCTGATCTGCACGCCGGGAATGCGGCGCATCACGTCGCTGAGGCTGGTCGCGCCCGAGTTGTCGATATCGTCCTTTTGCACCACCGTGCGGGCGCCCGCGAAATTTTTCGTGCTGGCGGCCATGCTGGTGCCCAGCAGGTTGCTGCTGACCTGGATCGATTCCAGGATGGGGCCGGCATTCTCGGCGCTATTGGCATCCTGTGCCTGCGCGGCAAGGGAAGTGCCCAGGCAGGCGAGGGCAATGGCCAGCGCGCATGGGCGCAGGGAAAACGGCAGTGGGGAAAGTGTGGCGGCCATGCATGGATCTCCGTAATGACAATGTTTGCGCGGGCAAGCAGGCGGCGCGACAACAGCGTAGCGTGGACATCCGGCGCAAGGGGATAAGAATGATAATGATTCTCATTTTATCCGTCAATTGCGCAAACTGCGTAGGCCTGCTTTCTCCGCTCGGGGGTAGGGAAGTGTTGCTGGCGCGGTACAGCGGGGCGCCTGGATTGCTGCTTGGCAGCATTGCTGGGGTGCGACGGCATTGCGCGCGCTTCTTGTATACTGCCGTTTTTGCAGCCGTCAGACATGAAGGTACAATGAGCCAGACAACTGAAACGACACCAGGCAGTTCCTCCGTGGAACGCCGCCAGGACGGCCAGCCGGCAAGTGCTGCGCGCAAACTCAATCTGCTGGTGGTCGACGACAACCAGGAAGTGGGCGAATCGCTGGCCATGCTGCTCGAAGCGCTGGGCCACCACGCGGTGGTGGTGCGCAACTGGCAGATGGCCGTCGAGCAAGTCAAGCTGTGCGTGCCCGACGCCGTCTACCTCGACATCGAAATGCCCGGCATCAGCGGCATCGAAATCGGCCGCCGCCTGCACCATAATCCCGAGACGGCCAACGCCGTGCTGATCGCCGTCACGGGCCACAGCCTGCCCATGTACATGGACGACGCGCTGGCCGTCGGCTTCCGCCACTTCCTCGTCAAACCCGTGCGCCTGGAAGACCTGGCGACGACGTTGCAGTCGGTGTTAGCGGGCTAGGTTTTCGCATCGTCAGGCACTGCCTGGCGAGCCTTTGCTTGCCTATTTTGCTTGGGATTCAGCTGCCCCGCTTGCACGAAAGGGCTCCGTCCCGCAGGTGCCTGTCTTCCTTTACCGTGCGCAAGCGGGCCAAACCTGGTGTGCTAAGGCTGGGGATTTTGGAAGTTGACATTCAAACATATTCAAATGATCATGCGATAGTTTTATTGCTCGCTGGCAGTGTATTTGCACGGCCGGTGCATTCTCTGACGTTGATCTTTGAAGGGTGGGTATGAAATTTCTGAAGTACTTGCTGATTGCTGTGGTGGTGCTTGTTATTGGCGTGCCATCGTTAATGGCTGCAGGTTATTATGTGCGTAACAAGATGGCCGGACCCGATGGCTGGGCTAAGGACGATGCTCTCAAGGCATTGAAGGCGAAAATGAAAGATCCCGATTCGACGGTAATCCGCTCTTCGTATCTCGTTCACAAGCGCAAGGACAGCGAAACGATGGAGATCGTCGTGTGCGGTATCGTTGACGGCAAGAATGGCTTTGGGGCATATACCGGCGGCACGCGTTTTGTTTCCGTCAGTGCCGATAATGAAAAGCTCAACACCTTTGATACGTATATTGTCGAGATGGATGAGGCCAGCATGCAGGACAAAGAGGCGTCAAGAAAAGGGATTTCCCTGACCTCGTTCGAGGAAGTGTACTGGAACGGTTATTGTGTTGATGCGCAGCACCCTGCGCTGGCGGCGAAATCGTAAAATCGGGCGGCCCTGTGTGGGCTGACGGGCAGTCTAGGCTGCCTGTCATTAACATGTACGATGATGCTCGCAATGAATTATCCTGAAAACAAAAAAGGGTTACAAGCCGAAGCATGTAACCCTTTTATTTGCCGCTAATTCTGTGGGGTGGCTGATGGGGAACCACCACCTACCCGCAGACCCCAGTGTTCATGCGGGTTCGCGGCGTGTTGTTACACAGCTATGTGTAGCAGTTAGTGTAGCAGATTTACCGTTCATACCGACGTTAGATGCCAGTATTTCTGAAATTTTTGGCTCTGTTTGGCGACGATTACACCTCCAGCAAAACAGCCGGTCATTAGTATTTAGCTCAGGTCCCATTCGCGGTTGTGGTCGCGGCCGAAGTCCCAGTCACTGCCTGCCTTGACACCGACTGGGTCGGCCTGGGAGTCGTGTCAACGTAACCCGCGGCTGGGAGAACCGCCAGCAACGAAACCGGCGGCCTTTGACAACATCCTGTTGGGCAAGGAGTACCAACGAAATAGCGGGACGAAAAAAAGCCCCCGAAGATTTCTCCACGAGGGCTTGAATCAATAATTCACTTTACCCTGCTTGCTGTGCGGTGAGCATCTCGATTGCGCCAACGTATTCCGGTCGGCTCATCATCGTCATCATACGCAGATGCCTAGCAACCGCATACCGCGCTTTCGAATCCCGCTCGTCATCACCGCCCTGGGCTGCCTCAGCTGCTACGGCGTCGCACTGGTGAACAATATCCAGTAGCGAGCTCAGTAGGCCCCCCATGCCAACTTCAGTGTAACCCTTGGTAATGACTTCGCAGAGTCCCTCGATAGCGTACTTTTCATACTCCAGAAGGCCTTCTTCCGTGGTACTAGCCTGTTGGAATAGGTTTGAACGTTCGATACGCGCATGTTCTTTGCTAAGCTCAGCGCTTGCCGCGCATGCAACTTGTTTTGCAGCCTTGCCAAACACGTAACCGCTCTCCGGATTGCTCACTGCTTTTTTCTTCGTCGACATTTTCAGTATCCTAAGTAATATGGTCCTACGCATGTATAGCAACACTTTCAGAAATTCTGTACTGGAATGTTTTCTATAGGAAATTTATGTTGTGCCCTGTGCTAGGCGGCAAGAACTCGATGTGGGAAGGGCGTGCGACGGCGACGGGCGGGTATTTCAAGACGAAAGTATCGACCTGACGGCGTTACTCTCGCAAAAAAAGACACTCCGCCCCTTCACGTGCGTCTTGTTGTCAGGGTTAGGACATCTTCCGTCTGGGGCGGCTCAGCGCCGATATCCTGTTCTCCTTTTTCGATTTGCTGAGTTAAGCGTCGGTGCTGCGCAATTTGGCGTTCCCAAGCATGGACACGACCGTATGCTCGGGGCTGAAAACTGGAAGGGACTTATTGACCACCGTCCCCAAGAGTTGAAGATTGAGTTCGGTGTGCCAAAGGCGAGGAATATCAGCGTTCATAATGAGCGCCTTCTTCTGCCGATTGATGCCTTGAAATCCGGGCACCCGGCGCAGAGATTCCACCAACTTGATGAGGAAGTCTGGCTTTCTTTCTTTGCTTGAGCGAACTCGGCCGGCAGCCTTGGTGAGTACGTGGCGCCATCGTGCGATGTAGTGCTCCTGCATCACCCACGTCCAGACGTAGGCCAGCTCGCCATTGCGCCGGCGAACCGGTCGGGACACCAAGTTGTACTGCTTCAGCCAGGGCAGGCGTGTCGCAGGCTGGCGCGCGTCAAGCGTACATTTTTCGCTAGCGAGTGTGCCGATGCCATCGGTGGCCATGAGCCAAAATAACCATTCACGTTCGGGACGCTCCACCGGATAGCTATCTTTCGGAAAAAGTACAAGCCGCGCACAGGAGCGTCCCCGCAACCTGTCATTGTCACGCATCCCGCGCGTAGCCAGCACGCGGTATTGTTTGTCAAATTTCTCGATAAGCTGCAGAACCTTTTCAGCCGATACCGTGCCGGCCTGAAATAGGTGATAGCCATGTCCGGCGGTTTCCGCGATGTAGCGCATCGCCGCAGATTTGGTGATTGCGATTGAAAGGTCGTAATTTTTCCCGGTCATTTTAAAGCCCCTGATGTTTTTGTTCCTTCGTATAGCGACAGGGACGCACGGAGCAGATTTCAGGCGCCATAGATACCGAAAGGGTCGGAATTTCGATGGCTCCAGCCGGAGGCGTGTGGTTTCATCCCCTGTGCCGAAGGCACCTAAAAAGAGGCCAAGAAAATTTTTGCGAAGGATTTTGCGAAGTCGCTATACAGGCCAGGACACTCATTGCAAGTGTTATGCAGGGGCTAGCCACCCTCAAGCCAATTTCGTTGGCTCTGGGGGCGCGCCAACGCCCCCTAGAGCCAGACACACACAGTTGATGCACTGCAAGCTGCTTTAGTCGAGCAGGAGGCAGCAGCGTCGGGACCGCCGGATGCACGTAATTGTGCCCGTCCGGCGATAACGGGCAGCCAGGGAGCGCCACTCCCTGGTTGACCCACACCGCCACACTCGAGGTTGTACGCGAGAGGGCGCGAACGTCTCAAAGGACCGCCTCGCAAGAGAGCGGCGCTGCAGGAGCAACCGGTGTCCGCAAGGGCTCCCGGTATGTGAAAGCAGATGAAATCCGAAGCTATGGAGAGACCAGGTAGGCAATCCTGGACTTGTATCGGGGCGCGAAAGCGTCCGCAAGCTACCCACACCTAGAACTCTGCCAAGTACCTGTAAAGGGCTTGGTGCGCATCTCAACTACCGAAGAGATACGACCGTGACCTCGAAAGAGAGCGGCGTAAACGCGGGGCACCATCGTGCGCAAGCATGATGGGTTCGGGGAGAGCTTAAGGGTGTAATTGCGACTAACGTTGAGGGCAGGGATGCTATCGACCAGGCGTTGCATTGGGAGAAAAAGAAACGGACCGCAAGGTCTTGCCGTGGGATGAGGCGGGTGGTACCCCTCGTCGGTGCGAACTGATGGAACTTCGAAGAAGCGCAAGCGTTTGGGCCTCTTGGCTGCGCGACGGGACACCATGGTGTTCGCCCGCTGGAAACGGGATTCGATGATTCTTAGGCACGGCTACTTTTTTGTAAATACTCCATTGTGAAGACGGGAATGTTGGCCGGTGACGGCATTGTTGATGATGGGGCTGACTACCCTGTAGACAATGCAGAATCCGAGATGCGGGAAACCGTACCGTGCCGACGGCTGCAAGATGATTAGTGATGGCGCAAGCCAGGCATCAGGAAGATTCGCACGAAAAACCTGTTTGCTTGCTCCCCCAGGAGCGACACGAAAGTCCTAACCGACGCGAAAGGCGTCAACTGTGTGTTTCGTTATGGCTTGGTCTGTGCTGCTTGGCGGCGGCGCAGATTCCGATTCCTTGGCCGGATTTCGGAGAAGATTAGGCACCTTGGCGGGTGCGAACGATGAAGGTATATCGGATATTTTTATTAACCAAAACGGGGGCGGCGAACCTGCCCCCGTTTTACCCATGCCCCGCAACCCAAGTGTGACCGCATCCCTGAAAGAGGGGGCTTGAGGTCGCGCCAGCATGATGAACGGGCCACCGACTAGAGCTATTCGCCAGACGAGGTGACGAAGTGTGAACATTTCAGGATAGCAAGATGCTATCCTTGCTTGGCCGGTCGAATTCGTCCACAACTGGACGGTCGCGCAAAGTGCACCGCCGATATCAATCGTGGGATTTCTAGGTTTACCAGACCTTTTCGATGAATACAAAATCAGAAAACTATTTAAACGAATGCAGAGCTGCCCTCAGCTCCGAGCAGACCCACTCTCTTGCCATAACGGCGAACTGGGCTCACGTCGATAAACAAAAGGTACATGCCGATTGGGATGAGCTATATCGGGAAATGGTACCAGTGATAGGGGTGCTTCTTCCTTCCGCAGAACCGGTACAAGCACTTATCGCAGAGCATTACCGCATAGTTTCCCGATTCTATAAACCATCAAAGAAGGCATATATTGGAATGAGCCTTTTCTACGGCGAAGACCAAGACATGATGAAATTCCACAATGGCTATCATCGGAATATGGTCCCATTCCTAGCTCAGGCAATATCAATATATGCCGAAGCCAATTTGTAGCGTTGTTTCGCCGTAGCCGTAACCACCAGCCTAGCTTACGGGCCGTAATCTCTAATGACGGATTTGAGTCGATTCTGGCTTGTCGTCGTTGCCGTCTGACTTTCAACTTGGCAACCACTATGTTTAGCCAAAGGGCCGGGTTCGGCCAAAAGCGGCCGCCCGTCGTAAGATGCACTTGCCTTAAAACTGAGGTGTGTGACGCTAACAGTCTGGTATTTTCTATCCGGTATCGGGAGTAATTTTGGAAAAAGAATCTGAACGTCGAGCCGTAGCGGTAAGAGTCGCAAATTCGGCAAATGATTTAGAGCGTGAGGCGTTACTTCTCTGGATGTTTCAGTTGATTCAAGTTCGTGAGAGTCATCTTTCAAACTGGAAGAAGGCTCGCAGTGCAGTGAAATTAACTTTGGAAAGTAAGGTAGTTTGGCCAATTGTGAAAATACTTTCACTCGAAGTTAAGAGGCTTGGCTGGGACGAACGAGGAACCAAAAGCAGGTTTGGCATTATTGGAAGCGGCATTGGGCTTACACTCTTTGGGACGCAAGGGGCGGGAATAGCAGCGCTTGGTACCGCAATAGGAGTTCCTCTTTGGGTTGTGCTTGGAACTGGGGCATATTTTGCTCCTGTCCTAATTGATGAACTTAAGAAAAAAATTCCGAGGCATCGCCAGCCTATTGTGGCGCCGCAAGAGCAATTGCTTAATTTCGATGGCCTATCTTTCAGCAGCCTGAAAAAGATAGACTTACTTAATAGCTCACCAGCTGCGCTTGACGAAAACCCAACGCTAGACAATGTAAAGTTTGAAAGTGAGAATGGGCAAGAACTGGTCGTAACTCTGCCGCAAGGTGCTGATGTTAACGATGTGATTGAATGTGCAAAGTGCCTTCACAAACTCACAGTGACGCACGTATGGCTAGACGAATTAGCGCAGCGAGTTGGAGCCTCTAGGCTTCTACGTCTTGACCAGGGAATGTTGAAGAGGCTGAGGTGCACGGAGTGCAGTAGTAGAAATTTTATAGTTGTCCAAGCCAGGCTGCCTGACGTCAATATAGCGGATGAAATTAAACCGTTTATGTGTGGGATATGTGGCGGAGATGGCGGGGCAGGTGGTCGATGCTGGAAATGTGGTGGCACTGGATTTGCGGATGCTTAGCAAATAAATTTGCTACCATTTTGACTCGAAATAAAAAATCCAATGTCCGCTTAGGGGCGTAAGCGGTCGTTCGACCTGCCATCCATTGTCATTGTAGTTTATGTCATGAAAAAAATAGCGAAATCAAAAGATTTCGCTATTGGTAAATAAGAGATGGGCCGATTTTCCCGTACCTGTTGGTGCGGATTGGCTCTTCTAGTCTGAGCTTTTGGTTAAATTAATGATGCACTTCGAGCCCCGTTTTTGGGAAGGTGAACATCCAAGGGGTGCCGCCATCCCGTGCTAAGCGCATCAGGTAAAACTGATAGCTGATAATCAGCCAGGCCGTCAACTCCGAGAAGGCTCGTGGCTTGGCTTCAGCAGTAACGTCCTCGCACGCTGCAAACGATGATTCAATCCGTTCGATGAGAAACGGGACAGCGTCTTCAGGCAGTTCCTTCTCATGCTCCATACGCTGAGCTAATTCCGGACTGTAAGTGCGTAAGTCCAAGAGTCTGTCAACGATATCTCCAATGTCGATTGGTCGCATAACGATGTCCTAATTGTTGTGACGCCGCTCGCGTCTGCGCCGGCCGTCCTGGTTGATGGGGCTGACTTTCAAATGAAGACGATGGCTGAGGCATTAAGCTTCAGCCAGTGCATCTTCGATGGCATCCTCCAAAGAACGTAAATGTTTCTCGAAGAAAATCGGTGCCCTACAGAGGGTGCCTTTCTCGACGACCCTCACTTTACAGCCTTGAGGTATACGGACCAGGTGGCTGACGAGCTGAGTACGGCGCCGCGCCTGTTTCTTACTTTTTGCCTGAATGAACGCGATGACTTGGCCCGATTTTGTGAATTCAAACATATCCTTGGTACTAATCATATCGTATGTCCTTATACTCCGGTTGACAGGGTTTATCGCTGTTAACACGTATAGCGACAGATTTTTGGATGTGATGATTTTTCTTGGGTGGCTTTAAAAAATATTTCGATTAAAAATAACTCGTTCTTTTTATTTGATTAAAAAATAGGCATATCTATTTAAGAAAAATGCTGCTAGAATTTTAAATCCTATAATAGAACAAAAGAAAAACAGATGAAATTTCTGGCGCACCTCTACGACCTGCTGTTCGCTCCAGCCGGCGTTTTCGATTCTGATTCGAGTGTGATATGCACAAGCGACGCAAACGATTTTCTATGGTCCGATGAATTTATGGTCAACCCGGCGACTGGTCTTCCGATGACTGGCGGTATGGGAGGCTTTGACGGTATGGGAAACGCGTTCGGATTCGACACGAACCACAACGATGACAGCGCGTCAATGTTTGACAATTGTGAGTTCGAGTAGACGTTCAATACCGGTCCGCCCTTCGACTGATAGCTCCGTTGGAAGCGGTCCGGCCTTGGCCTACTGAGACCTAACCCATAGTAGGGCCAATGCGCTGCCGGCAGACGCGGGCAGCACCGCTCTATGCTCGTTGGGTGATGGTTCGATAGTGGGAATTATCTCGCAAAGCTGGGCGACAATTATTTCTTCTTGCCAGCCTTCCAGTGTGCTGCATACGACGCAGCAAATTCATAGACAAACTTCTTCTCGCGCGCCGGCAGGTCTTTTATGACCTCGACCAGCATATCCGCCATTGCGCTGTCCTTGTCTGTGTCGGCCAAAAGGGCGGTGAGGGAGACTTTCAATACCCTTGCAACTTCATCCAAACGTTCAATGGAGGGTAGCTGGGCACCCGTTTCAAGGCGCGATAACGTGACATTTTCGAGGTCAAGGGACTCGGCGACCTGCGCCTGTGTGAGTCCGAGGGCGAGCCTGGCGATTTTGATGTTGCGGCCAATACGAATGCCGAGGGTGCTCCCGTTGGCGGCCTTGGGTTTCCTGGGCATGTGACTTTCTCACGAAAATGCAGCATGGTCGGATGGTCACCATTTTATTGAAATGACATAAAACGATATTAAAATTGATGTAAAATGTTGTTTTACGTAAACTATCGGTGCTTGGCATACGGAAAGGACGCAATGATGGCTTTAAGCATAAAGAAATTAATTAGGGCGTTTCAGGCCTTTCTTGCATTTGTCATTCTGCTACTTCCCGTAGTCAGCCATGCCTATTCCGCCGTCGCCGGTGCGGATGGAAACTCGGCTACTACTTATGTCGGAGGGAATTTTCCCACACAGAAGATTGCGGACTCCACGGCGTTGAACGGTTGTAGAACGGTAGCAAAGGAAGCCGGCCTGTCGAAGTTAGCGACAAATTGCAAGGTGTGGCACAGACAAAAGGGGGCGGGAGCGGGAGCAGTTGTTTGTGGCAAAAAGGGATGCGCAGTAAGCACTGGCTACGAGAGCGAGCAGGTTGCGGTAGACCGGGCATATCAACAATGCGAGGAGCAAAAGTATGTTGAGTGCCAAAAAACCGCAATAACTAGCTGGTGGGACGATGCCGGATACCGGAAACAAACCGCACAAAATTCTGCTCCAGCTAAAGCCTGTGGACCACCGCCTGGCCGGACTGTACGGTCGACCTATCAATGCAATAACGGTGACTGCACCAGGACATTCGAGAACGGATGCACTGTCCGATTCCAAGCCCCTTATTGTCATGACCCATTCACCGGAAAATGGGAGTGGAAGGCTGACGGCTGTTAGCGAAAATGCCGATATCCGCCGGTTGCGTCGCTCTAAACGTAAAACTTGGTATAGAGCCCGAACATCAGCATGCCGCTGAATATATTTCAAATTTACTGGGATTTATATGTATAGACTTGTCATCGCTATAACTTTTCCTGTCGTTGCGACGCTCACCGGTTGCGCCGCAGGCAACAGTTATCTCGCCAACCGCACCACCACGGTCGAGATGTACCACATCTTTGATATCAAGACCAATGCTGGCACCGGCATCGTAGTCAAGGCAGCGGCCGATGGATTGGCTCAAAACACGAGTGACATCAATCAGGTTACTCCGCTGCAGATGGGTAAAACGGTGCCAGTTGAACCTGGGAGATTCGTCATTGAGGATGTCGGGGCGAAACTTGCTGCCTCGAACGCTGGTCTGGGCGCGCTGATGCAAATGGGAGCGATGCAGAACGGCGGCGTGAGCATGAAAGCCGCGAAATGCGATGACGCGGTCTGGACGTCGCGCGCTCAGCGCAGTATCGCAGGTTCGAGCAATTTGACGTTGTATAGCTGCTTGTACAAATACCAGGCCGGCTACCGCCTTGACACCTATGCTGTGTTTCAGAAAACCGAAGGCGGCCTAAGCCAGGTCTCGCGTGACATTGCCAACTCGCTGGTTGGTACACCAGAGCAATGGGTCAACAAAACGATTCTCGACACGGTGCACGCCATCGAAAACGTAACTGGCACAAAAGCCGTCCGCATTGAAGGCCAGCCTGAACTCACCGAGTTGCCAAGTGGGGCACTCGTTGGCAAAAGCTAATGACTGTCGATGAGCTAGTTTAGGGGCTGTTTAAGTGGCCTGTTTGTACTTTACATCAAAAGGAATGCATGAAGACATTGAAAATTTTGGCGGTAGCCGCGATGGTCGTGGTGGCCGGCTGCGGCGGTGGTGGTTCGAGTAGCAACGGTAACGCGGCGACCCCGACCACGCCCTCGACGACTCCCCCGGCGACGGCTGGAACTATGGTGACTAACCCGCTGACCGGTGCAGTTGCGCCAGGCGTGGCGACAACGGCCATTTTCGGCACAGCCAGTGTAGGCGCCGTCGTGACAGCCTATGGTGTGCAGTCTGACGGCAGCGCTGGCGCTGTGCTAGGTGCGCCGGCCACTGCCGACATCAATGGCGACTTCAAAATTGGCGCTACTCAAGCGCCGCTTGGCATGGTGCGTTTGGTCGCAGTTGGAGGCAAGACGACGCGTGCGGCGGACAACACTGTACAGCCAAGCGGCACGCTCGAACTCGTGGCACCGTTCGTGACCACCGAGTACAACAACTTCAAAATCAGTCCACTGACGGACATCGCCGCCAATGCGATGACCTATCAAGCACGCAAGGGTGCTACGCTTGCCAATGCGTTCTCGACCGGCATGCAGAACCTGCTGGCTTTGGACTCTGCGAATCTATTAATGATGCAAGACAAGACGGTGTACCTCAATGTCCTAAAGGGCTCCGTCAAGAGCGACACGTTGTACTTTGGCGGCCAGTCGCTGCAGAGCCGGGAATTGCTCGATGGTCTGGAATACCTGGGCGTGATGCTGGACCTGCCGGCCAGCGCAGTGGCCAAGGCGGTCGGTGCTTCGGCTCAGGGTGGCTATGCAGCCGGCGGCGTGGACGGCGCTGGCAGCGCCATCAACGTCGGCGCCTGGTCCAACGGTGTGTTTGTGACGTCCGCAGCCATGACGCTTAAGACGCTGATGGACACGAAGACGCCGGAGACCCAGAAGGTCATTGATGCTGGGGCCAAGGTTGCGCCACGCCTGGGCGAGTACGTGAGCCGCTACATGATTGCCGACTTTGTGATGGACACGGCGTGCCGCAGCAATGCGTCGGTCTACTACACAAGCCGCTATCCGTTCTACCAGGTTGACAGCCAGGGCAAGATGGCTGCCGCCGACTGCAGCGCAGCCGCGCAACGTATCGCCGACCTGAAGGCGCGCATCGCCACTAACAGCAGCAGCGCGATGAAGTAATAGGCTTGTTGCTATTGCGACTCTACCCCGATTGCCCGCCAAAACACCAGGTAGGGTATTTGGGTGTCATAGGTGTGTAAAAATACCGTTATAGCGCGATGAGCGTTATAACGGTATAGAGTGAATCAGCTTTTCCTGCCAGGCACAAGCTTTTCAAGCCGGCCAAGTAACTCGACTAATTGTTGAGCACTGAGCAGACCCAATGCATGCAATCCTGCACGCACAACCTCACTTTTGCTGGTCGAACTTCGACCCTCCTTGTTGGCCATGATGCGCAGTTCCTCGATTCGTGCATAGTCATCCGGGGGCATGGAGAATGTATCCCGTACGACGGATGATTTTTTTGCAGTTGGCCTGGTTTCGGTGGCGGATTCGGGCGCCTTCAGCAGGATAGAATCTGCCTTGTCGAATCGCTCCACCAAGGCTACATCCTGTTGCGTGACGGTCGCCCGAACCTTCACATTGTCGAACATCTTTTTCGTCATTTTCCGTCTCCCAGTAGCGCCAATACCTCGTCGGCAAGTGCTTTGACCTCATCTGCGGCCGCCTTCGCATCGCGGCCCAAAGCCGACACCGATACGCCGCTCACGACCGCTTCCTGATACGCGGTTCGGTTCGTCAGCCTCGACGACATCAATGGGATGCCGAATTCACTCAATTCTTGCATGATGGCGTTTGATAGCGATGTCCTTACGACTCTGTTGGGCAAAATGACGGCCTTCAACGCTGGATTGAAATCTGCTCCCCGTTCAATCAAACGTTTGACTCCACGAGCCGCCCATAAGTCTGCAGGCGAGGGCGGCAACGGCACGATGACCAAGTCGGCTACGAGAATCACCGACTGCGGGCTTAACGAATCCAATCCCGGCGGACAGTCGACGATGATGAAATCATAGTTATCGAGGTGCTTTTGAATCTCACGATGTACTTTTCCCGCGTACGCCGATAGGTTGACCACCGCCGCTGGAAACGGCTTGCCCTCCGGTGCTGCATTTGCCCAGGCGGACGCTGATGCCTGCGCATCGCAATCAGCGACGAGAACGCGATGCCCCCGCTCAGCGAGTTCTGCAGAAAGGACCATGGTAGTGGTTGTTTTACCAACTCCGCCTTTTGGATGGGTTACGGCGATTAAACGTGCTTGAGTATGCATATAGTTTTCCTCTTATTGACAGTGCTTTCGGTTGGAACGGTGGTATTCGTTCTACTGATATGTAGCCAATGGATTTATATCGGCGGTGGAACGCGGCCCAAGCTGGAGCGGTCTTCGGAGCGAACCAGGCGACTGCAGAAGGCAGTGACAGAGTGCGATGGCGCGCATACCGATGTGTTACAAATCCTGTTCGCGTTGGGGTCTATGCACGTATAGCGAACGCGCGGTGGAAACAGCGCTGGCGATATCAAATTTTTGAGCAGAGGGATGACGTTGCGAATGGCTGGCTGGGGGTAGGCGACTTCTGGTGGTGGCAGCGGTGAGAGTTGAGAGTTGAGAGACGGTACTGGTCCGGCCAGAAGTGGAGCAGCACGCAACAAGCTATTACGATACAACCTGTGCGACAGAATGGAATGAGTTTTATGGTATAAATAATATAAACGATATTAATGGTCTATACGGTAATTTCAACATCCTAAGTGTGTTTGCCAGGTCAGGTTTAGTGACTGGACAGCACCCGAGCGATGGGTGCCGTTAATAACGTGTGGGTTTCTGTACGACCTCAGCCTACCGAGGAGCCGCGCGTGCGCTCCAGGACGGGCGATGCCGAACGACACCCCGCATCGTAGATTGAGGGCTGTGGAAGTAATATGTGCGATAAGCGTGGGAGCGCGGCACGCCGCGCGGCCAAGGCTACAGTGCGACGGACAGGCCAATTCTGTTGGCCAAGGAACAGCAGATGCCGGTGGGTGGCCCTGGAATTGTGTGCCGCATTGGCGCACTGCGTCTCACGGTCGCTGTCTGAGTCCCCGTTGACGCGTTGCGGTATCGATTGCGGATGGTTTCCTGTGCGCGCCAAACGCTCTTGGCCAACCGCATTTAGGGCACTTTTTTTCAGAACAAGTTTTATAAGAAGAAAGTCCCTGCCCGTCTTTCATTGCCAGGCAAGTCCGTTTTTTCAAGCGAGGACGGCGCCACATAGGCGCGGACCGAAGCGTCGCCATAGTCATTCCTAGTGGAGGTCTGGCTGTGGCCCTCCTACGGTACTTTGGGGTGGATTTTTTCCTGTGTTTCGTGCGTTTTTTTGCCGTCGTCGATAGTTCCCGGCGCGCGGCGATAGTTCCCGGTTTTGTCGTCGATAGTTCCCACTTTTCTCCGAGGTCAGCATCCCACTTCGAGGAAGGCCGTGCAGTTCCGGCAGGTATGCAAGCGGTCATCCATGGGCGAATACCGCAGCGGCGCCGGGACGCGGAATTGGGGCAAGCGGCCCCTTGGACAACTGCGCGCCAGCGCCACTTTCATTTTTTCTTAAAATAAGTTTTTTAAGAAGGAGTCTGAGTACGGGTCTCGTTGCCAGGCAAGCCCGTTTTTCAAGCAAGGGCGGCGCCCATAGGCGCGGACCGAAGCGTCGTCGGTAGTTATTCCAAGTGGGGGCTCGGCAGTGGCCCCGCAGACGTTGTTTCTGGGTGAACTTTCCCTTTGTTTCGTGTGTTTTTTTGCTGTCGTCGATAGTTCCCGGCGCGCGGCGATAGTTCCCGGTTTTGTCGTCGATAGTTCCCACCTCTTTATTCGGTTTCGAATATTGTGTCCTTCCCTGAAGGCCGCGTGTTTTTCGACGACGCTGCAGCATCCCGAAGCCATACGGGCTTTGAAGGTGGCCGGTAGCGGAAGCGGTCGCCCAGGGCGTGGGCGGCGGGAATTGGTGGAAAGAGCACGCCGGCGTGAAGAGCGTTCAGTGCCGGGTTGACCGAGGTGTTGTGCGCCCCCCAATGCACGGCTTCTTGCTCGGAGGCTGCGGCGCTCCTCGGTAAAGCAGGGTAGGGATATTAGTGGCGGGCTGTGGGCTTTGCACCGGCGCCAGGCGCGCCACTGCAGCTATGCGTGGGCCAGTCAAAGATGTGCTCTATCGCCGGCGTCCGGGGACCTCCAATTTGTCGTTGTCAGGACGCTCGCCGGACGCTTGCGGCGAAAGTTCCGCGCTCGCTCCGAGTAAAAGCCCCCGTCACACCCAACAAGCCCGTTCTGGCCCGCCGGCTGGTACGATATTTTTTGGACAGCTATTGTATTTGAAGAGAAGGGTTGAACCATCCCGTTGCCAGGCATGCGGACTCTCCGCTCGCGCTACGAGCCGCGCGCAGGTGGAGGGCGCGGCGATAGCGATGGCACTTCCAGAACCTCCGGCGAAGTCGTCGCCGTAGCACGCCATCAAAAAGGGGCATCTACCGATTGCATCGGAGCCGTTAGCGCTAGGCGCTGCTTTCTGGTGCACGGGGATTGTCAGCCGTTTTGCCGTCGATAATGTCCCGCTTGATGCGATGGATGTCGACCTGGCCGCGAGGTATTAGAATGCAACGCCACGCGGGCAGCAGGTCAATTGCCAGTAGCGCGGCACGCAGCTTATTATCCCTGCTGCGGAGTGTACTTCCCGTCGCTTCGCCGCTCCAGATATGCGCGTGCAGCTTGCTGATAGTCAGACGCCGCGTTGTGCCAGTGCGCATAGAACCGCTGAGGTAGGCATGCAGGGCCTTGGTCGATTCGTCCGGCAGCGCATTGCGTTCGCCCAGTGAAATTTTGATAAACTGGCGGCCGTAAATCGCCTCTGTCGCTCGCCGATTTAGCGCAATAATTACACCATTATCATTGCCGCGAATCCAGGACAGTAGCCTCGACTCATATTCGATTCCGTCACGGCATTCCCAAATAGTGGTCTCCGCCAGCCGTTTCACAGCGGATTTAATGTTCGTGATGTTGTTCCCGCTATGAGAACTGTAACCGGCTGCAATTTCAATCTTTCGCCAATGTGCGATTACGACTGCGACGTCAGATTGCGGGCCCTCGCAGGATAGTTGTTTCAGGAGCTTCGCTTTGTCGCCTACCGCGCTATTCGGGTCGATGGAAAACGCTTGTTGCCCCGCAATAGACAGCAGTGCTAATAGTGCCGATTGCTCCGGAATGCCCAGTGCATCGGGGCCGCGCCAGCGCACCGAGGAGACTCCAAACGAGCGGGTAACGTCGAGCTTTGCACGCGCTGTTTTCTTCAGTACCAAAAACACCGGCGCGATGGCCAGAGCGGGTTCTTGAAGTGCAAAGTCGAAACGCATCTCACCAGTCATAGATTCTCTCCTTACTAGCACTTGTTGCCGCGCTATTGCTTTCCTTACCGCCGTGTTGCGTGGCACCCAACACCCCCTTCAAAATCGTGTGCGTCATCACTCCGCCTTCGTTTCGTTTGAGCCATATTGTCGGTTCGGGCGCGATGTAATTTGCCTTGGCAAAATCGAGTCGGGCATACGATTTGTGATGTCCCAATAACCGATGCTTCCGCGCTACGGTCTCGGACATGGCTGACAGGTTGACTTGCCAACGCACGGCATCGGTAAGCGCGCTGGAACCGCGCGATGCTGCCGCAAGGTCTGTGGCGTCGTTGTATATCGCCCCTTTGCCTATGTGATGCGCCGCAATCACGGCGGCGCCGGTGCGTTTTGCCAGCGCCTCAAGCACCTGCACGATGTAGGTCATCGACGAAGAGCTATTCTCGTCGCCGTCGTGCAATCGCCGTAAAGGGTCGATGATGACTAATCGCGCTCCTGCACAGAATTTACAAAGGGTCTCGAAAAATTCGGTGGTCGCGCCATTGTCAATCAGGGCAACCGACTGTCCTGCCGCTGGCACGAGCAGCAGGTTCTTTTCCAGCAGAGTAGTAAATTCGCTTTCGGCGGCCACGGTCGAGGCCGAACATTTTTCACGTTGAAGGTCCATCCATTTCTTTATCGCGTGTAGGCGAATGCGAAGGATGTCGGACGATTCCTCGGCCGCAATGAGCACTACGCGCGCCGGCGCGCTGCGTGGCGTCAGAGGATTGTCGAAAGCCGGCGAGCCGGTCGCCACTGCCATCCCTAGTTGGGTCAGCAACATCGTTTTCCCCACTCCCCTGCACCGACCACAGTGCCGACGGACCCGGCCGTTAACCCGGGAAGGACGAAGTCGAGCGTGGGTGCGTTGGCGCTAAGTGCGGCGCGTATTCCCAACGGAATTATCTTCTTCATTCCAAGTCCCCTGGCGGCTTTCAACATGGCTGGCGAGCCAGTGGTCTACATCGATTTGCCGCCAGCGGAGTAATCGTGTTCCTGGAATGTGAAGCCGCGGCGGCACAGCAAGCCGATTCCGTTTCATGTCTTTCTTAATCGTTTCCGGGCTGCGGCCAAGCATGGCGCTGAGTTCGTTCAAATCTAGTAGTGCGTTATTCATGCAGGTCCCATTGGTGACGGTGGATGTACAGGCCTGCGTTGGTATGTTGCCGGCCATACGTGCCAGTACGTGGCGTACTGTTGAGCGGTATAGCGGATGAATTTATATGCGCGCTCGGTCATCAAGGCCGGCGGCGATTGATACTGGCCAACGCTGAGGCAGGTATGTTCATGGCGCTCTTCCTGCGCCGAGCACCATGTGCCCACTTAAAGGGGACGTCGACTTGCCCAGGCAACGCGTGCTGCCGTAAGCCGACTCTGATAGAGCAAGCGACAGGTTACGAGAAGAACTAATAACAGTTGACAATAAAGTTGCCGCGTGGAATACTGAATTTATCGCATCACAATGATGCGGCGTCCCCCCATAAAGCGGACGTGGTTTTCTGGGCCCTAATGCCATGTGCAATAGGGTTTGGAGAAAAAAACCTCTATGGCCAAGTGCCATTAGAGGTTTTTTTTCGTCCACGTTTTCTTATGGGTTGGCTTTTGCTCTTTAAAAACCAAACGAATGGACAGCCACGCGCATCAGGTTTACAGACCCGGCAGTGGATATGGACCATTTTGTTTCGCCTTCAATTTCCCCACTACTTCGGTAACCTAAGAGCCCATTTCGGACCGGTGAAAGTGCTTCCATGGAAGAGCTCCGCTGGAAAATAAAACAAAAAATCGGTACGGGTGACTTATGGCCAATTGGACTCTCGTCAGCGCCTCAGCTTCGACCGCGATACATGTGATATGTATTCCTCAACAATGAACCTACGAATTTGAACACCGCCTCAACCAAAGAGTACCGCGGGTTATCCCTGATTTTCGCAGTCCATGCGAGAGGCCGAAAAATTATTTGACTTGTACCACAAGAATTCGAATTTGTACCTATACGAGGTAAGGGAGCAGAGAAATCTCTCCACATAGGTCAATCGCACACGCCACTTAGGCCAATAAAAATCACAGGAAAATAATGGAAAACAAAATTGTACTTTCTCTCTACAAAAATAGTCGTAATGCTGTTATTGGGAACCTCTTTGTTGGAGGAGGAAAGGACAGGGTAATCGCGACAACACATCCAGCGACTATTGCTGCTTCAATTTTCGCAATGGAAGGGCGTACGTTAGTGTTCAAATCCGACAAGGGAGAAGCAGAATTCGCCTTTCCGATTAAAACGGAGGATTTGGTCGTGCTGGCGTCTCTGCTCAGCAATCAGGACCAAGCCGATTTCATGAGTGGTTTTGCAACATTTTCCCGATTTGATTTTTTACACCCGTTGCCGTTCGACGACCAGGCGGACCTGCATTTGCGCACTGCAATTTATCACATGGACAAGAGTCTAATCCGAATCGCTCCGTTATCACCGGCACCGAAGGGATTCAAAAAGGAGTTGCGGGCGCGGAATTGCTACGTGTATTACCCGTATTGCTGATTCAGTTGGAGGCTGTGGTGTTTGGTGTTTGGTGTTGAGTGAGTCGTAAAAGGAACAATTCAATGTCCGTGCTGCAAGCAATTCTGAACATGGCATATCTGATAATCGCGATTTTTGCATTGCTCGGTGCCATAGACTTCATAAAAGAGAGTCTGGTTATTTTCAAAGAAGCTCTCCGCAAGCGAAGAGAGCGCGATGACCAATAAAAGGTCTATTTAATTTTTGGCCCCCGCATCTTAGGGGCCATTTTTCATATCTGCGCTCCCCTCAGTTGGGAGCCTGGTGCGCGATTGTGGAAAACTCATTGAGGTTGAATTACACCGGGAATGGGGTGCCGCGTGGTGTCCGAGGTCGATGCTGACAACAGCCTCGCCTTAGAGTTTAACGGCCAGGCCGACGGGCGTTAGCGGCGCGGACTATATTTCGCGGGTCATAACGTTGGCTGTCCAAGTTTCCCGCGGCGATTAGCGTTTCGTACAATCCGTGCAGTGCATACAACCCGTCCAACTCGTCCAACCTATACAACCCGTGCAACCTGTGCGACCCATCCAAGCCGCGCAAATCGTGATAACGGTGCAATTTTAGACCGATAGCGGAAGCTATGTCTCTGGCGTTACAACCCAACGGGTGGCTACCGGCTACGCTTCAGGCGTATCTCTTTCGGCAGCCTGCGCGCAAGCCCCGCTCCGCTGTCAATCTCTGGCACAACCGGCGAACAGTTCATGAACGGATGAGTATGTCACCGAACATGAAGTGAAATATGCAGCCGCCGCGACGTGGCCGTAACTGGTACAGCAGAAATCGGTAGAAAATTGTGCGTTCACGCACAATTTGCCCAAATAATCGGCGACACGTGAAAAATTCCTGACTACGATGGCGTCTGTCGATGAGGTTGGCGTGATGCAACTTTATCTTAGAGTAATATTTTGTCATATTTGCATGATGGAGAGGAAATTTATAAACCAATTTTCGAGGAAAATGTTGATATTACGGCCATGTCAGATTTAGAGCCCGGTACGGTAGCAGACTATTACCTCAAAGGCGCTTCGCCCATCCCTCAAAGGTGTACAGTGCCCATCGCAGCGAACCCACGATAGCTCTGAAAATGTCATTGCATTAAATGACTTGTTCGGTGGCCAAGGTGCAGATAGAGGGAATCTACGCTGGTTGGCATCATCACATTTCCGACTGATACGTGAGGCCCATAGTCAGCGCTGCCCGTCGCTCTGATTCTTACCCCTGATTTAAATTGAGGTTTTCAATCGGCATTGCAGATGTCGAGGGATTCGTGTTGCTAAAATTTATTGATATTGCTCGACTAACCTAGCTGAAAATCTTTTTCTATAAAAGGAAATAATATGCAAGATGCTGAATTGAATGCGGTCGAAGTCGCCATCGAAAAATATCACTCCGGCGAAATGAGTGTGGCTGATGCGCAATGCTTACTACGCGACGCGTGGGAGTTAGAAGAAGTCAATGGACGTAAGCGTGCACTGGAAGTTTTTTCGTCAAGTGCCGAAGGTACCATCGGGGACCGATACCGTTTTCGCGCCGAATGCAGTAGAGATGCTGAGTTATTTATCCAGGCAATACAGTGCTTCATTGAGCCGGCAGGGAGCATTTCTCCACATTCGTACTACGCAGATGTCGGGGTCAAATTCTCCATCGTCAAGAAAATATCGCCGAGAGACCTTCTCTGGATTGCTTCATTTATCGTCGATGGTCATGTACTTGTACAAACGTTAGAAAAGGAAGATAGGTACACCGGAAAACGCGATTACTATCGCCGCTTAGATGTACACGAGCCTCGGTACAAACCTTCGAGAGACGTGCTCAAAGAAGTAAGAAAAAACGTGGCTCACCGCATACAGAACCTCAAGCATCTCCTTGCTGACTCCAGACAGTTTGCACAAGATTTGAAGGTATTAACCGCGTAATTTCTCAGCGTCCACTTTGGCAAACTTGCCCTTGCGTGTTGAAGCGTTTCACATAATTAATATACATAGAGGCGAAAAATCCATGATTGAGTATAAAACTAAATGTAATGGCGTAATTAACGTTCCGCCGCAAGTCGAACAACATTTGAACGCTCATCCGAATGTTGTTGAACATCTGAGTGCAGCTATCGGAAAGATACGTTTGCCTACAAGCCAGAAGAAGTTTGAGTGCGAAATCGAAATGGACAGAATCATTGGGCGGGTTGGCATTGTAAAAACCGGTCCGCTTCAAATTGGAGAGCGCGCGCTATTTGCTCTTCGGGAGAATCGCAAGCTGCCATCACGTGTTGCAAGTGTTGGCGAGTTTGGACAGGAGACGTCGCGGATTGTGGTAGTGGCCAAGCCGAGCCATATTGATGGGCAGTATGACCTCATCACAGCTTGGATTGGAAAACTAGCGGAGAAGGAACCTTGGGACCGGAACATATCCGGACGGCGGGAATTTGAGGACTGCTTGAACTTTTGGTGCTGTTCGGCATTGGTCTACGACCCAGCCCTCATGGGGCCTATGTTTGAAAGCAGCTGGAAAGATATTCTATCTCTAGGCAAGTGTCGATTTCTGTAGATTCGATGAGTTATTCAAAGGTATTGATACGATTGCCGTGCGGCGTTAGGTTCAGGGGCTGCTATGGCTATCCATGCACCTCTTTTATCGGCGATGGCGCCCGCGGTCGGAATCGGCTCGGAACCGGCTAGTTGACATCGTCAATTAGCCTAGCAGGCACACATTTAAATGAAAGCGGTTTCAATGATTTCTTGGCACTACACCACAGGCGATAAATACGAGCTAATCAAAAAATCCGGTTTGCTTCTACCCGCCGACATCGGAGTAATTGCTCCCGAACGCCCAATTCTTTGGTTCTCTACGCACCCGAAGTTTGAACCTACGGCTATGAAGCCATTACACGGAGCCCAAGGTTTTATTCGTATGCTGACGCTGGAAGAGCTGCGTGAAATGGCGGGCGGGTTGGTTCGTTTCCGTTGCCCAGTTAGCCGTCTTAAGTTTGGCGAAAACTTGCGCAAGGAGGCAAAGATGAAATCAAAGATATGGCGCGGTCTCGCAAAGGCTGCTGAAAAAGTTAACGCGAGGCAGAGTGATTGGTGGGGCCATGTTGGCACGATGGAAATCGCTGACCTGAAAGTCGAACTGATGAGTAATCGCATGACTTGGCTGCCGGAGAATGCTTGATTCTAGCCGGTGTTTTCCGCGACGGGAATATTCGGGATGGCGTCAGCCAACGTGGCGTCGGCGATGATTGCGTGCCAACGCCCGATGGGTAGCCGGCCGGCACGCCTTTCAGCTGACTGCGCTGTGCTTGAGCGCAAGTATGCGGGCCGTCTTCAGCAGGATAATGTCCTGCCTTGCCCCGCTATGGCGCGCACCCGTAAAAAACGGGGAGCACGCTGCGGATGCTACCGCTGACCCCATAACCGCTCGGCCAAAGTCGCTAAGCGTGGCCGGACGGCTTCGGCCGCACGTTGAGCACCTCCGCTGCCAAGTCGGCCACATGGCAATGCGCCAGCAACATATGACCGGCCACCGTCGTGTGCGCCACCCGCCCGTTAGCCTGAGCCGCAACCACCGGACTGCTCCGAGTAGCGGTGCCCACATTGACCTTGTAGTTGACGCCGATGTCGCAATCTTCCGTCCGGCGTATTTATATCGCGGCTCGGGCTGCGAGTGAATGGCCCACTTGTCCGTCCAGGTGAGGTTCTCGCGCGGCCGCTTGCTAGCTTCTTGACGCGTCGCTGGTTCAGGTTGGCAAGTAGAGAGGCCGTTGCTGGTTGAGCTTGTTGAGCTTGAGAGCGTTTGTGGCGTAGCCGCGCCGTCGCCGGCGCGTGGCCTCCAGCACGCCGTGCTCGACTTTGGCCTTGCCCTATGTTGGAGCCTGGATGTCGGCGGCTCGACCGCGCAGCAATGGTCGGTCAGGCTGCGCTAGGGAGAGCTGACGTCGGACTCATAGTTCGAGGGCAGCGAAGTGCCCCTGCGGAGTTCTTGGGCACCTGCAGCCCGATGCCGCCATCGAAGAATTCGAGCGGGTGCGCACCCTCGATGGCGATGGCGATGGCGATTGCTCTGGCGCGGCTGCGGGGTCCCAAAGCAATCGTTGGGGCGTTCGCGCTGAATCGATGTCATTCCAGATTTTAGATGAGATTCTCTAAAATTTCTTTATCCCTTATAAATCCTCGTTTTTTCAAAATCATCAGCTAGCTTCAGCCCTTTTTCTCTGGAGAACTCTGGATAAATATAAACGCACTTCCTAGATTTCGGGTGAGTGACGAATCACTTACATATCAAACCTTAACCAACATGGAGCCAAAACATGACCCGCGTATTTATCCTGAATTCACCCGTTCGCAGCATCAGAAACTTGACATCAGCAGAGTGCGCCAATCTGCGCGCCGAAGGTGTGAGCTGCTCTCCCGCGTGGATAGTTTCACCTGACGGTAGCGAGAGCGGCAGCGGAGGGCGCTTGTATTCCCCAGCTCCGGGTGGTGGTCACGACAACGCAGATATCTACGCGTTGCAGTCGTAATCATCAGCTCAAGAATGGGAGCCGCAATGAACAAATTCGAAAGCCGTACGGCGCAAGAGCCGACCGCCGTTACAGCAGCACGTTTCCTCGCGCTGCTGAAACGCCGAGGTCTGGAATACGGAATCGCGTACGAGTGGGTTGGCCGCTGTCGGCACGGAATCATTGAGGTCTTCGACGCGGCTCTGGGGCCCTTCGATGGCGCTGTAGCGTGCGAGCGGTTTAGCCGCAGTACGCATCTCTGGACCGAGGCAGACGGACGCATCGGGACTATGCGCACAGATTCGCCAAAGCATCTTGCGGTCAAGGCCCTGGTGGCCACGCTTGAAGATTAATCGATATAGACACCGAAGGCTATTCGGAACCGGCTCTCAAGCTGCGCTGCGCCGAACGGCTCGCCGAAAAAATCAGCATCACTAAATTCAGGAGTTCTCAATGATTGACTTGCCAAAAATTACCACTATCGATTCCAAGTTTCATTTGGATGTGCCGTTTTGGCTTAATGGCATATTCCGGACGATTTTCAAGACGGCGAAATGGAATCCTCACGGTAACGTGTTCGTGACACCAGCAACTGACCAGAATCTACAAAAATGGAAGAAATTCCATGGGTATGCGATGACGGTGGCAGAGTCTTTGAAAAAGGCCAATCTGGTGCCTTATAGTCGCGTCCCGGTCATCTACGCGCTCACGCATATCAATGCGTTTCCACTGCTGGGCGGATTTATCTGCGCAGCTCGTCGTGCCGGTTGGACTGAGACCGAAATTCGCGAGGTTGCCAAGCTCGCAACTTCCAGCCACAATGGACACCTACACTGGGTACTTGGCGTTTTCTGCTTGGAGCCAAGTCGGCGGTGCCGACGCTGATTTGGCAGTGCACCTGGGAGCCGTCGTGTGACGGCATCGCGGGTGTCGCACCGCTACCAGGCTTGTCCGACGCTGATTTGGGATGGCGACCCCCTGCATGAGCAGCCGCTGCTGTCGAACGAGCAGACGTGAGCCGGGCGCTGCATTAAACGACTTCGGGAAGTCTACAATAGCCAGTTGGCACTTCTTGTCGGGCGACGACCATCGGTTTGCTTTGTGCCGGCTGCAAGGGTGCCCACAGCACTCGGTATGGGGCCGGAAAAATCGGTGGTATAACCTTCCAACCCAGACGGCGCGCCGCGTAAGCGCTTCCCTGCAGGCGGCGGTATCGCTCGAGTTGTCCAAAGGGGCGCTGCGTTCGCCGACCGAGTAGTAACATCGGTTCGCGTACACGTGAGCGAAGCATTACTCGGCACCTGCGTTGTAGCCTATCCAGACGTTCGACTGCTTTGAGTCGATGGGCGACCGGGTACGCAATTGCCAACTTCTAACGGAGGTCGAAATGAACAAGAAAATTGCGCCTAAGGACAATAGTGCCAATATCGGGAATGCCAACAAGGGCACGCCTGGCAGAAACCGACAGTACGACCAGGCCCAAGGAAATCGAGGCAAGCAACTAGCAGAAACGCCAGACGCGACGCCTTCGGTTAAACCTAAAGATGCCACGAAAGGTCAGGGAAGGGACGGTTGAGCCTTAGCCAGCGCCGATGGCGCAAACGATGGTATGGATTGACATGCCGCAAATGGTATAAACAATATTACTGGCTTAACTCGTGCTACTCGTTGGAATCGTCCGATTCATACAACGCGTGTGGTAGCTAGAAACCTTGTCCCGGCGTTGGAGCTGTTTGGATGCCGGCGACCGCAGTCTGCGCTTACTGCCGCCAGCTCAAAATAGTTCGCTCTGCTTGACAATGGGTACCTTTGGCGCCGACTGTCCTGCCATCAGTTCGGCCGGGTAGGGCTGTAGGTATGTCCGCGCGCGTTCGGGGTCCTTGCATCCAAGCCATTCGTCATAGTCCGACGCCGGAACAATGACCAGCGAATGCTTTTCCTCGCCCTTCCGGTGGAAGCGTTTCATGAACGGATTGTCGTCGGCGTTGATGGTCAACTGGGTGAAAGAAAACGACTTCTTTCCATTCTCTTCTTCCCATTCCCGGTAGAGGCCGGCGACGGCAAACGGCTCACCAGTGGCCATCCCGATGGACCACCGAACATGCGTGGGTTGCTCTCAATTTGGTTCGAAGAAGCGGACCATAGAGACAAGGCAGAGCTGAGACTTGGCCCGTGCGGACTTGTACGTTCTCAGTTGGCCAACGGTTTCGGCACGGGCGTTCATTGTCGTCAGACGCTAACCAGGCGGCATGTGCCGTCTTCCGATGAACCCGATGGCACGGGTCCACAAGTCTCTTTGCAGGGTTTGCACGGCCACGAGGCTGTGACCCGTCAAGCCTTGCTGATTAGCGGTTCGGTAACACGGAATTCGCCAATATGGCCGTCCTCGACCTCGAAGAAGACGTAAGTCGGCGCGTCATGCGTCAGCAGGGACGTGTGCGATACTCTCACTTCGGTCTTGGCCTCCGAGGTGGCATTACGCAGGTCGCTCGCCAGCGCCCGCGCCGCTTCGCGTACGTTGGTTCTGCGAATAGCCAGCGTTTCTTTCTTGTTCCAAAAGGAAGTGAACTGCCGGCAGTCGCGCTCAGCGCTCTCCTCGATGCTCTGAAGGCGGTTTGCAACCTCTTCGGCGCTGCGCAGCAACCCTTCCATTCTCGCCTGTTTGAGCGCCGGCTCACCTGGGTATAGGGACAACACGTGCCAAGCCAGTGCACGGGTTTTAAGCGTCAGACGCATGTCCTTGGCAAGGTCTTTGAGTTTCTCATACTTGGTCACAGCTTCTTTTTCCAGGTCTCCAGTGCCCGCCAGTTCGTTATGTTCGATGGCTTGAGTGCAACGGCGCTCAAGCTCTTGCTGCAGATGGTGCTGTATCTGCAGCAGCTCGCGGTCGCAACTCTCGAGTTCGCTTCTAATCGCTGCCGACAGTTCGCCTTTGGCAATCGCAGATGCTGCCAACTCTAGATACTCATAGGTTCCTGAGACCTTTGCCCGCCGTCCTTCGTCGAGGAAGTGAGCGACGTTCTGTATCCCCTTGCGGATGTCCTCTAGTTTTGCCGAGATATCAGCCAGGTGCTTTTGTGCCACGATTACTGAAGCGATTTGCCAAACTGCGGCAGCATTAACCATACTTTGCAAATCGTTAGCGTCGAGGAGCTTGGCATGCTCCGAGATTTTGTTATCAGCACCAACCGCCCATGCGCGCAGACCCACGCCATCTTTCGCTCGAACCAGTTCGCCGCTAATGACCACCTCCATCAATTGCTTGCCGCGATGCCCCTCTTCGACCAGCAATGCGGGAACAGCCTGGAATCCTGCACTCAGCCGCGCTCCCAAACCAGATTCTTTGGGAAGTGCTTTTGCTGTTCGAAAGCGCTCTCCATCCGAAAGCGAGGTGATGCGGACACCTGGACGTTGGGCGTCCTCACCCAATACGATGGCAAGTGGTAGCCATGGCTTGCTCTCGACTGAGTCTGCGACCGAAGTCAGAACTGCTTCACCCCTTGGGATGAGCTGGAGAGCCTGCGTATTCGACGCGTGAGGCATGTTGTCTGATTTGCGTCGCTGGAAAAACATTAGGCCACCCGTGACAAAAATTACAGCGATTCCCAACCAAACGATGTACTGCACGCTCATGACCTCTCCTTTAAATTGGCTTTTACCAAGGACGCTTAACGATTCTGGGTTCGTTAGCCCTCGCCACCCGCCTTGCGAAGCGGCCGATAGACTGTGCCATGTCCGAGTGCTGCAATGCAATGCTTAACTACGTGGTTGTCTAGCCGCGTAGACAATTACGTCTTTCCCAGTGCTGTTGCGCGCGAAATAGCATAGTACTTGGCCACATACAACCGACGGGTGTTCATCATCGCAGACAAGTTTGGTTGAGCGTTTGTTCAACGCATCCTAAAATGCCACCCATCAACAAGGAGAAACTGAGTGAGCAACGAAACCGTAGAAGACCCATTATTCAGCGATGTCTCGCGATGTTTCGTGGAGGCTCTCCGTCGGAGTATGAGGGTAGCAGGTGAAGACGAGGACGGCATACCTGATGCGCTGTCGCAGACCGAGCTTGCCGAACGTGCCAATATGGGTAGGACGACTTTGAACAAGTACCTGGGAAGTAACTCAGAAGGTACCAACCCGGACCTGAAAATCATCTGTCAGTTGGCTGAAGCGGTGGGAGTCCCCCCTGCTATCTTGTTGATGCGTCCGCAGGACTGGGCCAGCCTAGGAAGCGGGATGTTGACCTTTCTTCAGGCGATGTCGGACCCAAAATTCACGGAGCTCGCGGCCGAGCTTCAATCGCTCGATTCGACGACCTCGTATCGCATCGCGGAAGCGGCACTGCGCGTTGGAAAACTTCTCAAGACTGTTGAGGATTCCCATGACCCACGGGTCTCGCAAGAGGTCCGCGCCTTTCGACACGCGTCGAAGGTGTCCATCGTAACTATAGCCGCATCGATTCCGTTTCGCATGGGCGGCGTCGCTACCTCTCACCTACCTGCGCTGCTGACCATCTGCAGCATTCTTGGAACTACTACCGCAAGGGCAAACCAATGAACGAAGAATTTATCAAAGAACCGGGCAGTCTCTCGTTGTTGCTCGCGCAAGCAGATGTCGCTGACTTGGATATCCTCGTCGACTACATTACCGATAATGGTGAAGGCCGAATTTCGCTGAATAACGATGTCTGCGCGAGGCTTGTTAAGTGTAAGGCGCGTAAGATTTATTCGGAAGAGGACCGCTCACGCATTGGGCGAGAAATTCGTGCCTTCGGCGGCAACACGCTTACAAATGTTTATCGTGACGTCCGTAGTAGTCTCGCGTTTGGTTCGCTTTTAGACAAGGTTCTCCCTGATGTTGAAGCTGCCATCTCCTACGATGAGGTAGTTAAGGACGTGGCGTCGCACCTTAAGGTTCCTTTCGATAAGAACGAGGATGTACTGGTTGTCGAAAGCGGTATCTTGCGTAAAATTCTGCGAGACTCTTTCGAAAGGATGTCGCCTGATGAGAGAGCCGCAGTGCTGAAAGAGCTGAATGTCGCTGACTTAGGAATGCTTGCGCCGGCTGCAAGCGCTGCGCTTATCGCGGCTGGGCGCGCTGGTGGCTTCGCTACCTATAAGCTCGCTCTTGTCGTAGCGAACGCGGTCTCCAAGGCGCTGCTTGGTCGAGGATTGCCCTTCGTCGTCAACGCGGCGGCAACGCGGACTATCGGCTTAGTCCTTGGACCAATCGGAATGGTCGTCACCGGCCTTTGGACGCTCGCTGACATGGCGAGCCCTGCGTACAGGGTCACAGTGCCTTGTGTGGTGCAAATTGCTTATATGCGACAGAAGGCTATCGTCGAATCGAGTAGCACGGCATGTACTGTTTGCGGTGCACGGAATGACCGAGCCGCACGTTTCTGTAACGAATGTGGCGAAGCCATCAAAGGAGATTGACATTTTTCCCAGCCCTATGGAGTTTCTTAAGTCTCACGCCATCGCCTTCTTGGCCGGGGCCGTCACTGTCGCCGCCGCGCAACTCTACGGCCGGCTCATCAGTAGACAAGCCCGAGGCTAAACATTGATTTGTCTTGATGGTAGTCCGTCACCCGATTGGAGAGCTGCTACATTGTTACTATTGGATAGTTTTCATATTAAAAATTAAGTTACTATTGGGAAATTAATTTCTAAACATTAACTTATTCGAGGAGTGAACTTTATGAGCGATAATGATAAAGGTGCCGCATTTGCAGGAATTGGCGCTGGCGCGGCTGGCGCGGCCGGTTCGGTTGGAGCCGTTGCTGCATCAGGCACAGTTGCCGGTTTAGGTGCTGCGGGAATTACCTCTGGCCTTGCTGCTGTTGGTGGGGTTGTTGGGGGTGGCATGCTGTCGGGCCTGGTTATCACTGCTGCCGCGCCGATAGCAATTGGTGCAGCAGGCTACGGCCTCTATAAATGGTTAAAGAAATAGTTTTGCGCTGGAATTCAAGCTAGACAGAAAAGACGTATGTAAATCGATATAGATTTTTTATTAATTCAAGGGGAGTGCCGTGAGTTTTTTTTCAGATTTAATCGGCGTCCCATTGTCTGTTGTCGAACTTGCAGGAAAAGCGATTGAAGTTATCGGTGAAGTTACTGATAATGATGCGCTTAAAACCGCCGGCAAGTCGATACAGGACTCTGCAGATACTATTTCAAAGTAGTTTATAAGCGCACGCAACCGCAGTTGCCATGTTCCTTTACTTGTGGCTTGCTGAGTTATGAGGTGGTTTCGTACTGTAAAAACCGTCATAACGGTATAAATCGTTATGACGATACAATCAGTCTGACGTCTTGGAGCCTGGCTACAGGCGCTCGGGTTCGTTGATGGCTCAATGAACTGAACATCTTGAAGCGCCGCCAGCGCATGTATGACCGTGTGTAAGGCAACTGGACCTGCGAACTTTACCCTCTGAGCGTGCGTTCAACGACTGATTAATGACGGTGATGGTCGGAAAGTTGAATGACGATTTTGGCGAGATAACTGCTGGTCCTCGAAGGTCATCTGTACCTGAACTCGTCCATTGCCCCTCTTACTCAATGAAAATTCCGCGACTTGGTGCCCAGTTCCTAAGCAATGACTCAGGTCCACGAGTCGCTTGGCAACCAGATGTCGCACATTGCTCTCGCACTGCCACGCGCCGTGCAATGTCAAGTAACTTTAGAACCATAATGGCTGACCATTTCGGAACGTAGAGATTTTCCTTGTCATCTTGTCGGTGTTTCGGTAACACTGGGGCGCGTTGGAAATTTCGCGCTTCTTGCGATTTCTTTGGTGATTATTGGGGAGAATTGCTCGCAATTTCCATTGGTGCGTGGCTTCAATCGAGAATTAATCGAATTTCATCGTTTTCTTGCCGGAAACGTCTTTGGAATAGCTTCGAAGACATTGCACTAGCAGAATGTCATCAGTTAGACTGACCAGCCCAAGGAATAATCTGTTTGAGAGCCATGAAGCAGGTCACCACCACCCAACTACAGCATTTGTATGACGCGGTATAACGCAGAAATCTATGTAGGCGCTTTGCTGCCGCTGGAGAGCCGACGCATTGCGCGATTGTTGCTGACCGAACCGGACCAGCGAGCATGGACGAATGCCATCGAGATAGAAAATATCCTGCAGAAGAGGACCGCAGCCACTGCGGCTCGGCAGGCCAGACTGTTACGTAGGCGGTTGACAACGTTGGATGCCGAAGGCTGGAAGATGATTTCCGAGCGCGAGAGCGAGGTGGTCATTCAAATGCTCATGTCTGCAGCCGTTAAACATAGCCTACTTTTAGGTGATTTTTTGCTTCGCGTTTATGCGGCCCGGCAGCGACGCCTCGAGCCAGCTCTGTCTCGGTCCGATTGGCAGGATTTCTTGACTGAATGTGAACATCACGACCCATCATTGGCCGGATGGCCCCAATCCACGAAGGACAAGATGCTTCAGGTCATCCTGCGCATTTTGGTCGAGGGGAAGTACATTGATAGTTCAAAATCGATGAAGTTGACCCCGCAATCTTTGCATCCCGACGTGCGGCGTTATCTGAGCGCACGTAATGAAACTTATGTCCTTGACTGTCTGGAACGTGTGAGATGAATCTGAGCTTTGACGAACGCCTCAACCAAATCCTGCCTCGTGTAACCTCGCGTGATTTCCTGTACAGCAAAGGCCTGGGCAATGAAATTGGATTCTGGATTTTTGATTACCCGCCTGACCGCGAGCTGGATATGCGCAGCTTTCTCCATGGCACCGTACTACCCGCGTTGACGAAACATGTGCCGGCTCTGCGCGCCGAGGCTATCGATTTGCTGCAACTGGTGAAGGGCTTGCTCGAGGAGCGCAACCTGCTCGACAAAGCCATGGATATGCAGCTCAGCAAAGGTGACGACAGCGCGCTGGCTGCGCTGCGCTCGGTTCTCAAAGAGGACAAGATTGCCCAGAAAATCGCATCTCAACATGATATCGCCAACCTCGACCTGTTAATTTTGACTGGCGTTGGCGCCGTTTATCCGATGCTACGCACGCACACCTTACTGTCTGCGCTGCATCCCATCATGGGCAACACGCCCTTGCTGATGTTCTTTCCCGGCCGCTACGACGGCCATTCATTACGACTGTTCAACACATTGGCCGAAGACCACTATTACCGCGCCTTCCGTTTAGTGCCAGAGAACACGTAGAGCAGCCCCGCCAGCACATTCCAGTCAATCACGGAACCATCACAATATGAAAATCAGCGAACTTTTCCTCAAGCCCATTGACCGCCCAATTAATGGCGTCATCAAAGCAGACCAAATGGACGCCGCCAGCGTCTGGCAAGAACTGGAAGAGTACGTCGTCACCAAACAGATAAGTGAATACTTGCGCAAGTTCTTTGACGCCTACTTGGCGGCCATCGACCGTCCGCATGATGCGGCCATCACCGACCGCATGGGTGTCTGGGTGTCCGGCTTCTTTGGCTCGGGTAAGTCGCACTTCATCAAGATACTTTCCTATTTGCTGGAAAACATCGCTGCTCAGAATCCTGAGACAGGGGAGAAGCGTAACGCCGCCCAATTCTTTGACCACCAAAAAATCAAAGACGCGATGCTGCACGCTGACATTCAGCGCGCGGTGCAAGGCACCGCCGACGTCATCCTGTTTAACATCGACGCCAAGGCCAACAAGTCCGACCCCGACGCCATCTTGCAGGTCTTCTTGCGGGTGTTCAATGAAAAGGTGGGCTTGTCGGGCGATACGCCGTACATCGCGGACATGGAACGTCATCTGATAGCCAAGGGTGCTTTCGAAAACTTCAAGGCCGCCTTTGCCGCCTCCAACGGTGGCACCTGGGAGCAAGAGAGTGATGCGGTCGCATTTTATCGTGACGATATTGTGACGGCACTTGCGCAAGCCTTGAAAATGACGCCTGAATCCGCTGGCAAGTGGTTCGACAATGCAAGAGATGACTATCGCATTACCCTTGAAGGGTTCGCCAAGGTCGTCAACGATTACCTAACTACTCGGCCATCCAGCCACAAGGTTATCTTTTTGGTCGATGAAGTAGGTCAATTCATCGGGGCCAGCTCCCCGCTCATGCTCAACCTGCAGACAATCACCGAGCAGCTCGGTGCCCAGTGCAAGGGCCGCGCGTGGGTCATCGTCACGAGTCAGGAAGACATCGATGCGGCAATTGGTGAAGACAATAAGTCCAAGGGCCAGGACTTCTCCAAGATTCAAGCCCGTTTTCACACCCGTTTGTCGCTGGCCAGCAGCAACACCGACGAAGTCATCGGCGAGCGCCTGCTGTCCAAGACGGAGGCCGCTCACGTTGCTCTGCGCGATACCTTCGCCAGCAAAAGTGACGTCATCAACAATCAGCTCGGGTTCTCGGGCAACTCGGTGACCTTGCGTGGTTACAAGGACGCCGCTGAATTCGTCACCTACTACCCGTTCGCGCCATACCAGTTCACGCTGCTGCAAAAGATATTTGAATCCATCCGCAAGGTGGGCGCCACCGGCAAGCATTTGTCGCGCGGGGAGCGTTCGCTGCTCGACGCCTTCCAGTCTGCGGCCGTGCGCAATGCGCCCCACGGCATCGATATTCTGGTTCCGCTTTACGATTTCTATCCCGCTATCGAGAGCTTCATCGACGGCGTCGCCAAGCGCTCGATAGACCAGGCGCCGGACAATCCCGGCTTGCAGAACTACGACAGTCTGCTGTTGAAGGCGATGTTCCTCATTCGCTACATCCCCGACATCGTCAAGCCGTCCATCGATAATCTTGCCACGCTGTGCATAGACCAGATTGACGCGGACAAGCTCGCACTGAAGCGCAAGATTCAGGAAAGTCTGGCGCGCCTCGAGCGGGAGCGCCTGGTCAGTCGCAACGGTGACCTGTGGTTCTTCTTGACCAATGAAGAGCGTGATGTCGCCCGCGAAATCGGTCACGTCGAGGTCTCCGCCGCTGAAAAGTCCCGCGAACTGGCCAAGCTGATTTTTGAGGATATTTTCAAGGACCAAACCAAGGTGCGCCACCGCGACACCAAGGCTGACTACGAATTCAACCGCCTGCTGGACGGCGCACCTTGGCGCCAGGCAAGCCACGCCCTGAGCTTTGAAGTGCTCACACCGTTGGGTGATGATTACGAACGTCTCCAGCCCGACCGCTGCATTCTGCGAAGCAGTGAGGGCAATGGCCGGGCCCTGGTGCGCTTGGGCGAGGGCGAGCGCCTGGACATTGAGTTGGCGCTCTATCTGCAAATCGAAAAATACATCATCAGCCCCAAGGCGGACCAGGCTTCGCCGTCTCTGAAGCGCATCCTGACCGACCGCAAGGACGAGAACCGCGAGCGCCGGCTGCGCCTGGTGCATCAGTTGTCGGAACTCATCACCACGGGTGACTTCTATGCCCTGGGCCAGCCTGTGCAAATCAAGTCCACCAGCACCGACAAGGTGCTCGATGATTTGCTCAATTACCTCATCACTAATACCTACAGCAAGCTGCCGTATCTCAAAGTGCGCCAAGTTGACCCGATAGGCGAAATCAAGGCCGTGCTCAACGCAGACGACTTGGGCCAGCATTCGTTAGGCCTGGACGGCGAGGCCGGCAACGCACTCGCCATCAAAGAAATGCGTGAATATTTGCAACTGGCTGCCAGCCAGAACCGGGTCTTGCTGTCAGACGTAGTGGACCGCTTTGCTGGTATCCCCTGGGGTTGGAAACCCGAGTGGGAAACCGTGTTGCTTATCGCCCGCCTGTTTATGTCCGGCGAAATCAAGCTCATGCTCGAAGGCTCTGACCTCGACCCCGCATCCGCAGCCGACCCGCTCACCAAATCCGTCCGCTTCAAGCAGGTGTCTATCCTCAAGCGCAAGACTGCCGATGCCACTGCAATCAAGCGCGCCCGCGAGTTGTACAAAGACTTGTTCCAAAAAATGGGTCGTGAGGAAGAAGACAGCCTGGTCGCCGACTTCCGTATCCGTTTAACGGATTGGCAAGCTGAACTCAAAAGCTACGCTCACACAGCCGCTACGCCGCACCACCCCGGCAAGACAGACATCGACGTCGCGCTCACCCGCATCGCCCAGCAACTCAGCATACGTGACAGCTTCGCCTTCATCGAAGCCCTGCTGGCGGCCAAGAACGAGTGGCTCGATGCCGCGGATGATATCCATGACCTGGTCAACTTCTACAAGACCCAGATTACCGCCTGGCGCAAGCTGCTGGATGGACTTAGCGCGTTCGAAAGTAATCGTGAAGCATTGACCAAAGTGCCTCAAGCCGCAGCCGCCTTGGTTGACCTGGCCCAAATCCGCGACAATCCCAAACCCTACGGCCAAGTCAACCGCATCGAGCCGCTGCTGGCCTCCGTCACCGCTATCAACGAGCAACTGGCGCAAGAAAAACGCGAAAGGGCCTTGCTGTCCCTTGATGCCAAGTTGGCTGAAGTTCAAACCAAACTTGGAGCAGCGGCTGCCACACCTGACCTCAGCAACAAAGCTCTGCGCCCGCTGCAAGACCTGAAAGCGCGCATCGCCAGCCAGACCAGCATTGCGCAGATTATGCTGCTACAAGGGGCGGGCGGCGATGCGATGGACAATGCCATCAATCTCATTGAAGCGGCTGCGACCAAAGTCCCTGACCATGTTGCGATGCCCGGCAATACCGCCAAGTCGCTGCAGACTGGCCAGCCCAACGTAGCAGCGCCCGTCGCCAAGACCACGCGCGTCATTCGTGCCGCCGAACTCTCCAGCAAGACATACCTGGAAACCGAAGCCGATGTCGACGCCTATGTAAGCAAACTGAAAGACGCGCTACTGACAACCGTGCGCGCCGGTCAAATAGCGCGGATTCAATAACGCATTCGACAACCGCTATCCCCCTCACTCAACCTATTCAAACGCTGCCCGTGTGCCATGCACGGGGCAGCTGAAAACCTTATCTGACCCATGAACAAAGCCAAACTCAAGTCCTACGCCCCGCAAGCCCGAAAAGACTTCATTGCCGCCGTCACCGCTCGTGCCAACTTGCTCGGCTTGTCAGAAAAGGCGGGCAATCTGGAAGTGGCTGCCAGCCAGCCACAGGGCGACGTGACAGTGATTGCAGGCCAAGCTTGGTCCATCAAAGTCCACAGTCAACGTCAGCAACTCATCACCCGTATCCAAAAAGACGGTTTTGCCCAAACCATGGAAGCGGTGGCCTACACTTGGTTCAACCGCTTTGCGGCGCTGCGCTACATGGAGTTGCACGACTATCTGGGCCACGGCCACCGGGCGCTTTCCAGTCTGGAGGGTACGTTGCCAGATATCCTGGCCCACGCCACAGACCTGGCGCAGATTAGTGCTGTAGACGGCGGATTGCCAGGGCTGAAGCCTGCGCTGGTCACTGAGATGAAGTTGGCGGGCAACCGCGACGGCGAGTTATACAGCATGCTGCTGGTTGCTCAGTGCAACGCGCTTAGCAACGTCATGCCGTTTTTGTTCGAACGCATCGACGACGAAACCGAGTTGCTGCTACCTGACAACCTACTGCGCACCGATTCCGTCATTGCCAAGCTGGTCAGCAGCATTGCCGAAGAGGATTGGAAACAGGTCGAGATTATTGGGTGGCTCTACCAGTTCTACATTAGCGAGAAAAAAGATGAAGTCATCGGAAAGGTGGTCAAGAGTGAAGACATCCCTGCCGCCACTCAGCTGTTCACGCCCAACTGGATAGTGCAATACCTGGTGCAAAACAGCGTCGGGCGATTGTGGCTGATGGCCAATCCGGCTAGCACCTTGAAGGCTCAGTGGCCGTACTACATTGAGCCTGCCGACCAGGCTGTTGAAGTGCAAGCCCAGCTCGATACCCTGATTCAGAACCGCGTTCGTGAGGACGGCGACAGCCTGAATCCAGAGTCCATTACCTTGCTAGACCCGGCCTGTGGCTCTGGCCACATTCTTGTAGAAGCCTACGAGGTGCTCAAGGCCATCTACCTGGAGCGTGGTTATCAGCCGCGCTCCATTCCACGCCTGATTCTGGAAAAGAATCTGTTCGGTCTGGATATTGACGACCGCGCTGCGCAAATGGCCGGTTTTGCGTTAATGATGAAAGCCCGCACCGACGACCGGCGCCTGTTCAATGAGCCGGTCAAGCTCAACGTGCTGTCCTTGCAGGAGAGCAAAGGGCTGGATGCAGACGAACTCGCCCGTGCCTTGCAGGTTGGTGGCGTCAACCTGCAGAGTGCGGACGGTGTAGCCAGCAGCGAATTTGGCGAAGGCTCCCTCTTCCCCTGCACCCGCCCGCAATTAAGCCTTGGTGAGTCCAGCGCGGCGTATATGGGGGTGGACCAGATGCGACAGACGATTGCCGAGCTTATAGCTGCCTTTGCACATGCGAAGACCTTTGGTTCGCTCATTCAGATTCCTCCGGTGCTGAACGCGAAACTAGCAACGATGCTCGAGCGTTTGCAGTTGGCACTCCAGAACGGTGACCTTTACGCCCAAGCTGCCGCCGAGGACCTCTCGCCGCTGGTGGCGCAGGCAAAGATGCTTGGTATGCAGTTTGATGCGGTAGTGGCAAATCCTCCATACATGGGAACGAAATACCTGACACCGATTTTGAAAGACTACGTAAAAGCCAAATATAATGGTTTCGAGAAAGACCTTTTTTCTGCTTTTGCTGCGAGAAACGCAGTGTTCGCAAAAAGTGGTGGCGAAGTAGCCATGATGTCGTCTAATGTTTGGATGTTTTTATCTTCATATGAGGAAATGAGAAAATGGCTTCTCGGTGATAATTCGTTAAATACATTAATTCAGTTGAGTAATAGCGGTTTTGACGGGGCAACAGTTTTCATATGTGCTTTTACATTTACAAACATACATGTTTCTAATCGTTTTGGAGAATTTATTCGTCTTGTGGATTTTAGTCGTCCATCGGAACAAGGGCCGAAAACGCTTGAATCCATTCAAAATAGAAAGTGTGGTTGGTATTATTCCGTGAAGCCAGATGACTTCAAAAAAATTCCTGGGAGCCCTATAGCTTATTGGGTTAACGACAATTTTAGAAGTCTGTTTTCCAGTTCCCGGCCATTCGGCAGCGCCATAAAGGTTGCAGTTGGATTGCAAACTGGTGAAAATAATCGTTTCGTAAGATATTGGTTTGAGGTAAGTAATAAGAATATATACTTCAATAATGGAGGTGTAGATAATTCTTGCCATTTGAAGAAAAAATGGTTTCCATATAATAAAGGCGGAGACTTTAGGAAGTGGTATGGAAATCAGGAATTTGTTGTAAATTGGGAAAATGATGGGTATGAAATTAAGAATTTCATGGGCGTCAATGGACGGCTGAGGTCAAGACCACAAAATGTTGATACCTATTTTAGAGAGTCACTTAGTTGGTCTGATATAACATCCGGCAATACCGCATTTAGATATTTTCCTCGTGGTTTCATACATGATGTGACAGGTATGTCTGCATTCTCAGATGATAAGACGCTCACATTAAAAATGTTGGGTTTCTGCAATACTAATTTGGCTAGATGGATAATAGAAACAACAAACCCAACTTTGCATTTCCAAGCTGGCAATTTTTCGACTCTACCATTCCTTGAAGTTGCCTTTCGTAGTGTTAGTAGCGAAATTCCGGCACAAGCCATTGATATTTCAATGGACGACTGGAATACCTCGGAAGTTTCATGGAATTTCAAATCTAATTTTTTGATTAAATTCGGCGAAAACAATCGAGAAATTGCCAGCTGTTGGCGGCGTTGGGTCGACCATACTCTAAATCAAATTAAAAAACTTAAAAATTTGGAAGAAGAAAACAATCGGCTCTTCATTGAAGCTTATGGCCTGCAAGGCGAAGTCTCGTCCGAAGTCCCAGATTCCGAAATTATCCTAGCTCGTGCCGACCGTGAGAAGGATTCACAACGATTAGTTTCCTACGCCATCGGTTGCACGATGGGTCGTTACAGCCTAGACGCGCCTGGCCTGATTTATGCAAGCGCCGGTAACGTTGGCTTCGACATCGGCCTATACTCTAGCTTTCCCGCAGACGCCGACGGCATCGTGCCGTTCACCGATGAACTCTGGTTCGAGGACGAAGCCGCCAGTCGAATCCGCGAATTCCTGCTCGCCGTCTGGGGCGTCGATACCTTGGCTGAAAACATGGCCTGGCTGGCGGAAAGCCTTGGCACCAAATCCGGCGAAACCCCGGATGAAACCATCCGTCGCTACCTCGCCGACAAGTTTTACAAAGACCACCTGCAAACCTACAAAAAGCGCCCCATCTACTGGCTCTTTTCCAGCGGAAAACAAGGTGCCTTTCAGGCGCTGGTCTATCTGCATCGCTACCACGAGGGTACGCTGGCCCGTATGCGCGCCGAATATGTCGTGCCCCTGACCGGCAAGATTCAGTCGCGCATCGATATGTTGGAGAAAGATGCGGCAGCCGCGACTAGCACCGCCGCCCGCAACAAATTGGCCAAGGAAGTCGAAAAACTCAAGAAGAAACACGTCGAACTGCTGGCCTACGATGAACTGCTGCGCCACCACGCCGACATGCGCATCACGCTCGACTTGGACGATGGTGTTAAAGTCAACTATGGCAAGTTCGGGAGTTTGCTGGCAGAGGTGAAGGCCGTAACTGGAGGGGCAAGCGATGATTGAACCGATTTTGTGCAACAGGCTGTTGCACTTTTGCCGTGAGGGAAGGCCCTGCTGCTGAGCAAGCTCAAGCTCAAGACTCACGAAGAGCGGGTTTGGTACAAGCCCAAAGTCATCGAATATGGTTGCTCACGGGTGGTGGTGTAATACGTCTTGCTGGGCATGGTGGAAAGGATAATGAGTGAATATCGACCAAATTGAAATAGCGGGCTTTAAGAGCGTAGCTCGGCTGACATTGAATCAACTGAAACCATATAGCGTGTTTGCGGGGCCTAACGGCTCGGGCAAAAGTAATTTAATGGATGCCCTGGCTTTTGTGAGTGCCGTCATTGAGTTGGGTGCAGTCAAAGCCATACGCAAATTCAGGGGTTTTCCACAGATTCACTGTTACAAGTTGCGCAGAAATAATGCAAGAACGTTTGAATTTGATATTCATGCAACGATGAACGAGCAGAAGCTTGCTTATAGTTTGAAGATTCATGACCTGCACTTAAATCCGCAATTGGAAGAGCGTTTGAGCGTGGACGGGGAAACTCTGCTGAGCCGAAAAAAAGGAGGGGTTCCAACTATCACCAAGGCGGATGGTAATAAGTCAACTATTGAGTTGTTGCCAGTCGATTATTCAGCCTTGATGTTCATACAAAGTGTCCCCTTATATGAATACCTGACCAATATTCAGGTATTTCGTTTTGACCCCATGGGTGCAAAGGAGCCGGATGCCTCTAGTGCCGATGCCACTGTGCTGGACCCGCATGGTCACAACGTGGCAACCATGCTTGCCACGTTGGAAAAAAATGACGAATTTCGTGCCCAAGTAACTGATTGGATGACACTTTTGGTGCCGGGCATGGAGCAGGTACGAACTGAACCTGAAAGACTAAGCGGTGGTACCGTCATTAAATTCAAAGAATATGGAATAAAATCACATTTTCCTGCTAATTTGATTTCCGATGGCACTATCTACGCCCTGTGCATCATGACTGCGGTGTTAAGCCGTTCAGAGGGATATGGCATCACCTTAATAGAGGAGCCTGAACGAGGTATCCACCCAAAAGGTATCGAGGCCTTGGCAGACCTTATGCGGGAAAATGCGACTCCTGAGCATCCAGTTTTTGTCACGACACACAGCGAATCGCTGGTGCGCGCATCCAGTGTGGAAGAGCTTTGGTTAGTTAATAAAATGGATGGTAAAACTGTGGCAAAAAATGCTGCGGAAAGCAGTTCCAATATTGGTCAGTTGAATCTCGATACAGCATGGCTTATGAATTTGTTTGATGGAGGGTTGCCATGGTGAAAATTGGATTTATCGTGGAGGGTGATACAGAAAAAATTCTTATTGAATCGACAGCTTTCAGGTCTTGGACGAAGGCTAATAATATTGAAATTTGTGCACCTGTCATCAATGCTAAAGGTGGTGGAAATCTGTTGCCACATCATATAGAGCCTATGCTTGCACAGTTTCATCAGGCCGCTCCTGAGCATATCGTCATCCTGACCGACCTGGAGAACGAAGCGGATATCGACAGTGTCAAAGCCAGGATTACAACGACACACACAGAATATATATTTGTGGCTGTCAAGGCAATTGAGGCATGGTTTCTGGCCGACACGCTTGCACTTCAACGATGGCTCAAAATTGATAATGTGCATGAGGCAGCGCCTGAGAATACCCCTGGTATGCCATGGGAACGCCTTAAGGCCCTTGCAATGGAAAAAGGGGCACGCGGACCAGGTCCCAATAAACCTGCGTTTGCAATGCAGATGTGCCGGCGTCATGGATTTGAAATAGCGCAAGCTGCCAATCACCCCGCCTGTCATAGCGCAAAATTATTTCACGATACGCTGCTTAGCCTTGGAAGTAATCAGGTGCCCCCCAACGGGGCGAGAGTCAGATAAAAACAGATAGGGGCGGTGATGGTTGAAGTTAGACACGTGAGAAATTTCAAGCCTTTGGGCGCAGTGTCGTTGCAACCAGATTAATCAAAGCGCCTGATTGGTATGAGTGGCGCTGGCAAGAGCATGTTGCTGCGAGCCTTTGATTTACTCTCGCATTGAGTCAGCAATTCAGAAAAACATAAGACAAATCACCGATGAGCCAACAACGCCTGTTTGAAAGTTTGACCACTTTATTCACTACCCACCCGGTGGTTTTTTGGCACGACGTGGAGGCCGAATTTGCTTCCGCAGTGGATAGCCTGCAGCTCGACGGCGTGCAATTGGTGCGCTTGGACGACATGCCAGCGCTGCGGGTGAAGCTCGACATTGAGGGTGCCCCAGACCAGCGCTGGCTGATTTATAGCGCCAAGCCCGAGCCGGAGCCGACCAAAGACTGGCTGCTTGATGTGCGCATGCGCAGCAAGTCGTTCCAGGCGGATACCACCTCCATCTTGCTGGAAGACCTGGGCCTGACCACCCAAGGGCTGCGTCAGCACCTGAAAGAGCGTGCCAAATTCCTGCGTGCCAAAGACAGGGTGGACCGCCTCAAGCGGATGGTGCTACCGGGCGATGACGCACAGGACCTCGACCGCAAGATGTTAGCGGTGCTGACCCGTGCCGACCAACCCGAGTTGTTTGCCATGCTGCAGCGCCTGTACGGTGCCGTGGTGGTGGATGGCGTGGCGGACTTGTCGGCTGAGCCGAAAGCCTGGCAAGATATCGCTGCCAACGATTTGACGCCTGCATTCTGGGAATTGGTGCAACTGCAACTGGGATATCTTGAGGCCAGCCCTAGCTTGCGCGACCTGTTGTTCCGTATTCTGGTGACGGATTTCTGCCGGGGCCTGCAGGGTGATGCGCCCCCTCAATTGGCGCACTTTGTGCTGCCTGACCGCACCCTGGCTGCGAATGCGTCGGTGTTTGTCGGGCGTTGGCGCTCGGATATTGCGCAGTTTGGCAATTACAACGCGCTGGCGCAGGCTGTGGCCAATGAACTTGAGCTGGTAAGTTTGTTGTCGAGCCAGTCTGCCGAGCAACTGGTGGAATGCATGACGTTTGAAGATGTCGAATTGCGGATGGTGCAAGAGCTTAAAAAACGCATCGTTGCCGGTGCCGGCGCCAACATGGATGTGGTGCGCGCGCTAATGGCGCGCCGCCGCGATGGGCATTGGGCGAATCCCTTGCTGGCCAGCGCTAACGAACGCACCCGCGCGCTGGCTGCTTGTTACGATGCCTTGACCGCTGCTGCCGATTTCTTCAGTCTGAAATCGACCCATGCCGCAGGCTTCAGTTTTGCTGACGCAGGCACCGCATTTGCACATTATCGCGATGAGCTGTTCCGCTTTGACCAGTTGTACCGGCACTTTCACACGGCGGCTGACGCGGTCGAACCCACCGGCTGGGCCGTGCTGCACGAGTTGCGCGAGACGATTGAGGGCGTGTATTCCGGTTGGTTCATTCCGCACTTGAGCACTGCCTGGTCTAAAGTGGTAGAGGGGCCGCAGGGCTTGCTCCAGCACTGGACGCTACCTGAGGTGACGCCACAACAGGCATTCTATGAGCGCAAGGTGCTGCCGCTGTTTGACGGCGGGGTGAAGCGAGTCTTCGTTCTGATATCCGACGCATTTAGGTACGAGGTGGCTCAGGAGCTGGTGCAGCACACAAACAGCAAGAGTCGCTTCAAGGCGTCGCTGGACGGCATGTTGGGTGTGTTGCCGAGCTACACGGCGCTGGGCATGGCCGCGCTGCTGCCGCACAAGACGCTGGCCTACAAAGAGAGTGCCAACCTGGATGTGCTTGCCGATGGGCATGCCGTGGCGACGCTGGAACAACGCAGCGAACATCTTCAACGATTTGGCGGCTTGGCCATCAAGGCCGAAGACCTGATGGGACTGGGCAAAGAGAAGGGCCGGGAACTGGTGCGCGACCAGCGGCTGATTTACGTCTATCACGACCGCATCGACATGACTGGCGACAAGCAGTCGTCAGAGACCAAGACTTTTGAGGCGGCGGCACAAACCGTGCAGGAGCTCTCCAACGTGCTGGGCTTCATCATCCATAGCCTCAATGGCTCTGCGGTGCTGGTCACGGCTGACCATGGATTCATGTACCAGGAATCGGCGCTGGATGAATCGGACAAGTCCACTCTGGACGAAAAACCCGCTGGAACATTGAAAGCCAAGAAGCGCTACCTGATTGGCCGTGATTTGGGAACTACCCCCAAAGCCTGGTCTGGCAATACGGCGGTGACGGCGGGCACCACACTGGAAGGCAGTCTGGATTTCTGGGTGCCCAAGGGAGCCAGTCGGTTCCACTTTGCCGGAGGGGCACGCTTCGTCCATGGCAGCGCCATGCCGCAAGAGGTTGTGGTGCCGGTCATCACCGTGCGGGTCAGCGAAGCGGAAAATGCAAAGACAAAATACGTGAGCGTCAGCCTGTTGGGTGCCGTGAACAAGGTGGTGACGAACACCCAACGCTTCGAGTTCATTCAGACCGATGCGGTGTCGGAGCGGGTGCTGGCGCGGTCCGTGGTGGTCTCGCTGCGCGATGGTTTGGATAACGACAAACCCATCAGCAACGTGCAATCCATCACTTTTGACAGCACATCACAGTTGCTCGATGAACGTAAACGTTGGATTCTGTTAACCGTCCTGGCTGGCGCGCATGACCCGCACAAGCACTATGACCTGGTGATGCGCGATGCCGTGAGCAACGTGGAAGTGTTGCGCCTGCCCGTCAAGGTAGACTTAGCCTTTGGTAATGACTTTTGAAGATTGAAATGATGGAAAACTCGACACCCGCCGACACATCTGCCCATGAACTGACGGAAAGCAGTCTGGACACGCTGCTCAACACCCACTTTGCTGGGAAGGTCGTGCGTAAAGACCTGACCAAGCTGATTAAAGAGGGGGCGAACGTGCCAGTGTACGTGTTGGAGTACCTGCTGGGCATGTACTGCGCAAGCAATGATGAAGCCGTCATCCAGAACGGTCTGGTCAACGTCAAGCGCATTCTCACGGAAAACTACGTGCGCGCGGACGAGGCGGAGAAGGTCAAATCCAAGGTGCGCGAAAGCGGCACCTACAAGGTAATCGACAAGGTCACGGTCAAGCTCAATGAAAAGCGGGACGTGTACGAGGCGCTGCTGTCCAATCTTGGGGTGAAGAACGCGGAGATTTCCAGCAGCTATGTGCGTCAGTTCGAAAAATTGCTGGTAGGTGGCATCTGGTGCATCGTCACACTGAAATACTTCTATGAGGAGGACCAGAAGGGGTCACCGTTTACGGTAACGGAGCTTAAGCCCATTCAGATGCCGAACATGGACATGGCAGCTCTGTTCGAGGCACGCAAGTCGTTCACGGATGAGCAGTGGATTGATGCTTTGATTCGCTCGACCGGAATGGAGCCCAGCCACTTCAAGGAACGGGTCAAGTGGCACTTGCTTGCACGCATGGTGCCACTGGTGGAAAACAACTACAACTTCTGCGAGCTCGGCCCACGCGGCACCGGCAAGAGCCACATCTACAAGGAAATCAGTCCGAACAGTATTCTGGTGTCGGGCGGACAAACTACGGTGGCCAACCTGTTTTACAACATGAGCGCGCGCAAGGTCGGTTTGGTTGGCTTGTGGGACGTGGTGGCGTTCGATGAAGTGGCCGGCATCAATTTCAAAGACCATGACGGCGTGCAAATCATGAAGGATTACATGGCTTCGGGCTCTTTCAGCCGGGGGAGGGAGTCCATCAATGCCAGCGCCGCAATGGTATTTGTGGGCAACATCAACCAGAGCGTAGAGTCGCTGGTCAAGACCTCACACCTGCTGGCGCCATTCCCTGAAGCGATGATTGATTCGGCATTTTTTGACCGTTTCCACGCCTATGTGCCAGGCTGGGAAATTCCTAAAATGCGGCCGGAGTTTTTCACCAACCAGTATGGGCTGATTGTCGATTATCTCGCTGAATACTTGCGCGAGATGCGCAAGCAAAGCTTTGCGGACGCCATCGACAAATGGTTCAAGCTGGGCAATAACCTGAATCAGCGCGACACCATCGCTGTGAGGCGTACGACTTCAGGCCTGCTCAAGCTGGTGTGCCCGAACGGCGAATACACCAAGGATTCTGTGCGCAAGTGCCTGGAATATGCGCTGGAGGCACGCCGTCGCATCAAGGAGCAGCTCAAGAAGATTGGCGGCATGGAGTTTTACGACGTGCATTTCAGCTACATCGACTTAGAGGATGGCGTTGAGCGCTTTGTGACCGTGCCCGAGCAGTCGGGCGGGGCTTTGGTGCCTGAAGGGCGCCTACAGCCAGGAACGCTGCATACAATCAGTATGGGTGCGGCAGAGATGCCCGGCATCTATCGGTTGGAGATTCAATCCATTCCCGGCACAGGCAAAGCGAACGTATCGGGCGTGGCGCCTCGTGAAGCAGTACGGGTGGCGTTCGATTATTTCAAAGCCAACTCTTCGCGGGTCAGTGCCTCCATCAGACCGGGGGAGCGTGACTTCCACACCCATCTGGTTGAGTTACAGAACAGCGGTGCCCCGCAGGCGCTGACTCTGGCCGGCTTCATCGCGCTGTGTTCGGCAGCACTGGGCAAGCCCGTGCAGTCGCAGTTGGCAGTGATGGGTGATATGAGTCTGGGCGGCACCATCGTGCAAGTGCGCAACCTGGCTGAGTGCATGCAGGTGGCGTTTGATGCTGGTGCCAAACGCATTCTGCTGCCAATGTCGAGCGTGACCGATATTGCGACGGTTCCTGGGGAGTTGTTTGCCAAGTTTCAAACAAGCTTTTATTCGGACCCGGTGGATGCCGTATTTAAAGCGTTGGGTGTGGAATAGCATGGCCAAGGTAATCAGGGTGTTAAACCAGAACGGATGAGGTATGAAGGAAACTGAACAAAAACAAAGGCAGAAATTCTTTGATGCAATAATAGAGTACCCCTACATCAGAGACGACGGCCGGTTAGAGCTGGAGCCATTTTGCGTCTATTTATCGCATTGCTTCGGTTTCGATGGAATCCTCGAGATTTCTCCGCAGCCAAGGGATGTGTATCTGCTATTGCTGGACATCATCCGAGAAACTCTAGGTCCCACGGACGCCAATCGCTACATCCGGCATCAGAGAATATCGGACTGGACTCCAGATATGGCGTACATCTTTCCCGAAAAAACAAAAACTTGCATTCATCCCTCTGCGCTTGTACACGTATCGCACATCTGGATTTATGGCATCGGTCACGACTTGATGCGCATTCCGGAACCAGCTGAAGGGGGCAAATACTTTGCATGGGTTAAAGAGGATTGGCTTGCAGTTCACACCTTCATAAACGGCTATCACAATGCCTTTTACGCATTTCAGAAGAGAATTGATAAGGCTAGAATTGCAGAAAAAGGATACTCGCTGTTTGAGGCACTCCATCTGTCGCGTAGAAAAAACATCGACTTTGACGAAGCCGAGGAACTGCTGAAGGCGCGTCATGCGTCATATCAAGCGGCACTAAATAGAATTGAAGCAGCAATTAATGATGGCTATTTCTTAGAAGCTATCACTTTAGAAGAGTGTCTTGTGAGTAATTGCCTTTTTAACTTTTTAGATAACGTCGGCGTCCGTCTTACGAATCCATCATTTCATACACTGTTGAATAAAATTTTGACTAGCGATAAAGCGCACCAAGAATTGCCTACAGAGCTTTTTACCGCGATTGATGAATGGCGGCAGGCCAGGAACACATCCATTCATGGGTATGTTACGTCGCGCAGCGATGGGCTAGACCAATCACGAGCTGATTTTGACGTAATGGCAACGTCCACCGCAAGACAAGGAAGGGATTTCTGCCAATCCATAGTCGCATGGTATGAATTGGAGTGTGTAAATTTTATTCGCCATCAGTTTCCCTCAAAGCGCAGCGGAAATATACATTAGCGCTCCCGGCCGCGCCGCTTGATAGCGGCGGTACGCACTGCCGTTGTGGAGCTCATCAAGTGAGCAAGGTAGTTCGGCCAGTAATACTTCTGCTCGTTGCCGGCGCGATGAATGGCCGGTCCCGAGCTGACGGTAGGTGAAGACTCTCCAGCACCGATGAGGTAGGTTAGGTGGCCAACTGGCTGCTCAACATCCGACCGGCGAATTCCCCGCCACCGCGGTTCGCAGCAATAATCGCCCGCACGTCCGCTTTGGCCGCAGCCTCATCCATGCCCACAGCGCCGGCCGCCGCGATAATCGCATCGTATGCGTTCAAGACGTCGGCACCTGTGATGTCGTAGCCCCACCCATTCACGATACCGCGTAGCGCCGTCATGCCGGCCGCCAACGCAAATTCCGGTCGCTCCACCGCAAAGTCCCTAGCCGCGCGCATGAGCGTACGAGGGTCTGACGGACTCTGATTCGCCAGCTCGATGGAAAGCTCAAAAAATCCCGCATCTTTGGCTGCAGCAAACCACTTGCCTTCATTCCCCGGCTGGCTCGCAACCAGGTCTCGCAAAATGGTCTCCCTTGGAATGTGGGGATACTTCTTCACGATGGCCTTGAATGTCGCCAAGTTGGTAGTTGAGTACGTCGCTGTAACCGCGTAGCGCGCATAGGCGAGGCGCCCGGCTTCCGCTCGAACGCCGGCGGCGCAAATCGCATGTTAGCCTTTTTTTGCGAGCAAGAGCCTCTGCGAAAGAAAGTAGTTTTGCACCTGTCGTTGGGGGACTATTGCTCGCCGGATGCGTCAGTAGTGACTTCGACGAACTGGGTGGATAGGACGGCCAGCCAGTCGCGGTGCAGCTGCAGCGCGACGATGGCGCTTGCCTGTCCCGCTAGGCATGCCTCGAACAGGTCAGACGTTTCTGGATAGAGTTTTCGACGTGCGGCGCGGTGCGACTTTACCCATTCCGGGTCGACTGGGCCCCCGAACGGAGAGAAAAGCATCATTTCCAAATCCTGGCAAAATTCAAACGAAGTCCACAGCTCTGCGTAGTTCGCTGGCATTCGGGGGAAGAGCCACTTGCGCAGCATCCGTTGCACTGCTAGGTAGGCTGGGCCGTTGATAGCAACCGGACCTTGCGGACTCTCGCTGCGGTGGATGTAGTCCCAAGGAATGTCGATGTTGTAGGCAGCCTTGTCCGCCTTGAAAGCGCTGAGGACGCGGTGATTGCGGGCCGCTAGTTCGATACCTTTTGCCGTTAAAGGGCTGCCATCTTCTTTGTAGCCGGACGCGCGCTTGAACCGGTTATTGACGCGCAACTCTAGGGGAACCAAGGCGATAGCGTTGGGCAGCTTTTCGCGCTCCCAGCCGTCAAGCGAGCCCAGCGGAGCGCGTTTCGAGTTGCGCGCGGCCCGGAGCGCTACATGCAGTCGCTTAAGGAACCAGAATTCGGCACGTTGGCGCTTTGCCTTCATGCTCTTGCCAGCAACATGCTCCAAGTTGTCTAGTTCCACCGGTGCCTGGCGACTGCCCGAAAGGATGATAACTTCGCCAGCGAGGCTCGGGGCGAGCACTTCGACGGAGCCAACATTCGCGACATAGGCGGCCAGGCCAAGCTGGATTCCGTCGAGCGACTCGATGGTATGCTTGCCAATAATAAGCCGACCGCGAACTGCGTCTTCCAGGTAAAGGTTGGTAGTGGGGGCGACAGGAAGCTGCTCGAGCTCAAGGCGGGCGCGAACAGGTTTAACTGGCTGGGGTTGCTCAGCTGCTTGCCGAGACTTGAATGTGAGTACGGTCATAGCGGTCAATTATGCCTGACGGCTAGCCAGCTCGTAATCGAATTAGTTCGTGATTCGGAACTGTTCCTTATCCTTGCCATCAAGCCAGCGTGGTGCACGACCACGCCCAGTCCACGTCTCGCCTGTTTCAGGATTTTTGAATTGTGCTGCAACCGTGCTCTTGACTTTTGCTGGCTTCGTGCGAGCTCCCGAGGACAGGTCTTCCACGGTGATGCCATGCAGCTGCATCAGTTCCTTGATTTTCTGGATTGCGCCACTGAGTTCATCTTTGCGGGCAGCTTCGGCAAGGGATTGCAATTTTGCGATTTGTTCAACATACTCTGCGTACGACGTCATAGCGTCTCCAAAATGTAAATGATTTAAAGGGATAAATATATGCAATGTAACATGATGGCGCGAAATGAGACAGGCTTGAGCTGATTCCCTTCCCACTGATTAGTAGACGGGGTAGTCAATCTCTATCAGCAATGGTTTGCATAGGCCAATTAGCACAATCTTGGCAGTGTGCTGTTTGCGTTCAGGACTGCCAGCAGTTGGCTATAATCCGACTGTCGTCGCGAATACTTTCAGAGTGATGTGAAGAATTCTTAGAACCAAGACATAATTGATGAAATGCTATCCTTGTATCGAACTACAGCACCGAGAGCGCCGGCGAAAAAAATTACACCTAAAACAACTGGATTATTCCTAGCGACTTCTAGTATTGCTACAGGGTGGATTCCGTACTTGTCAGAAAAAGAGGCCTCCGTCTTAATGCTTTTGTCGTGGGTTCTGTCAAATATATTTGCCAAAACATCGACTTTACGAAGTGTGGACTGTTGAAGCTTGATGAACTCGCCATTGACGAAGGCTGCAGCTTCTTCCGCACCTTGAAGGGCATCGGCATCAGCTATCCTGTTTAACTCAATTACACTCATTAATCGCCCTTTCCTTCCTTTTGAAGAGGTATGAGCTGCGTAGCGTTTGCCGAAAAGCGTTATTAATTCACGAGCCAAGTCAAATTTCTTGTTATCCTGTAGCATTATAGGATTTCCACCTAAAACCCGAAATCGATGTTCAAGAGCAGAAAATCCGTAATTGTCGTCTCGCATGTTCCAGTGAATATACGTACTGTCAGAATGGTCGCCAAGAAATGAAAAATATCCTTTCAGCATATCGAACTCAAGCGGATTAAGTATCTCACGGATATGTGCGGTCGAATCCGCTTGCTGCGTCTGAGAAATTTCGTCTTGAGTAGCTAGTGGTGCATTTTCCTTAATCAATTTGCTCAAGTTTTGTAATTGATTATTCAACTCGGCAGACTTGTGAATGGACCACGTTTTGGTCTGACCAGATTTCAAATTTCTCACAGCGATGGAGGTAACCCTTGTCGAGTGCTCTAGCGGAGATTTAGCATCCGGTGCATAGAAAGATTCACAAGAGTAGTGAATCAAATATGCGTTGATTGCCTCATCGTAAATTTCATTTAATCGCTTACGGCACTTAGACCGTTCCCGCACACGCGATATTTCTGAAGACGCCATGTTTCCCTTTTTGTATTATTAAAGACCGTCGTGAGGCACTTTTCCTTGTTAAGCAATTATCCATGATATGGGGTAGTTCAGTGCGACTAAATTGAAGAACCCTAAAGAAGGTGCACTCCGCGTCCGACTTCTCGGAACACGTATGATGTCAAGCTTATGTAGTGAACTGCGATTGTCCGCGATGAGTGTAGTTCCCGTTACCGTTAGCACTCCTAGGCCTGAATAACTCCAGCCGTTAGGGAGGGAGATTGACGGATTTCGGTGGCCCTAGGCATTACCTTAACCAACAGCCGATGAATCAACTGCGTAAATTCGCACTACCGCGTACCTGCGCCCCTCCTTGCTGGCAACTGGAACACACGCGACGCCTCAGGCATGAACTTGGGGCTATCATCCTCAACCAGCCCCAAGCCATCCGAATTCCGTGCGCTTACCACTACAAGGCAGTCCACCAAGGGTTTCAGGCCGCCATACGCGTTGTCCCAGTCCAAACTGCCGGCGCAGTACCGTTCTATCTCCAGCGCGCTTCTGGAAATCGGCGCCGCGGGCGCTTCGTCGCCAATCGCCGCCAGCACACTGGCGCGCCACCCGTTGCGCAGTTTTTTGTAGGCATGGAAATGCATGCCTTTGATTGCATTGTTAGAAGGCGTTGGTTCGGGCAGGTGAAATTCGTAGATGAGTTCGCGTGGGGGCATTGGAGATGACCGGGGAGGGGAGTGGTATCTCGTATAGCTACGTCAAAAAAAGGAAACACCCCGAAGGGCGTTTCAATTGACTCATATGGTGACGGGCAACAATTAATTCATATATCCGGTGCTGGCCGCGATGCTCGTAACGCTCATTTCGTCGCCGGGTTGCGTTTCTCTTTTCTCCAATATCCCACGCCTGGCTGCCAAGGAAGAGCGGGAATCGCTGGAAATTTAATCTTGCTGAACTCTTCATGTATCACATCGAATGGAACGCCCGAGCCGTAACCATCTGTGATGGTGCCGTCGCCGCTGGCATGACCAAGTATCCGTTTCAAGGGCTTGGTCGGTATTTTAGCGGCTTCCAAGAGGTCTTTCATGTTGTGCCTGAGCGAATACAGGACCTTTTTTGGCGAGGTAAAGCCAAGCTCGGTCTTGTAGCGCCCGAACCATTTGGAGAACGCGCCGCCCAATTTCCCGTGAAAATCTTTGGACAAAGTGGGGAACAGACGCGTCGCATCTTGACCGCGTACCCATTCGACATATCGGAGAAAGCCAAGCTCAATCAACTCCTTGGCAATCGGAATTTGCCGACGCGATGCGTTATTTTTGAGTAAGCGTTTTTCTGATGCATCTTTTTCGGCGCTCGATTCTTCATCGAAGAGACAGTCATCACCGTCTGTCAAATCGGTAATGTCGAAGCGCCAGCCGAATTTTTCGTCTCGTTGAATATCAGAAAGCTCTAATCCTGCGATTTCTTCGGGGCGAGCTCCCGTATAAAACATCATGAGAGGAATCCAGTATGAGGCCTCATCCGCCTGGCCGGATGAGCGCAGATGTTGAGTAAACACTGATGAGCCGAAAATCACATCGATATCCTGCGGCGTAAATGGCAGGCGCTTTTTTTCGCCCTTTTCCTTCTTGGACGCCTTGAATCCTAGCGTATTCTCGACGGGATTTCTCAATAGCAGTTCTTTTCCGACTGCGATTTTGAAAATCTCTCTTAGTTTGAGGATGCGGCCGTTGATGGTCGGCACTTCCAGCCCTGCCTTCTTCATGCCGCTTACAAATGCAGAGATGTGCTTTGGAGTCAGTTCCCCAGGGTCTATCAAGTTTAGGTCTGCAGCAAACGTCTTCAGTTGTCCCCATGGCGTCTGGTAGCCTATAACAGTGGATTTGGGACGGTCACTGACGTAATCTTGCCATGACTTGAACACGTCATCCCATCCGGAGCCAGTGGAGGTTTCGATTCCGATTTTTGCTGGGTGCGGGACCTCGGGGGCGACGACGTTGGTATTAATGACGTTACCGGCTTGACGTGACAATTGAAGGTCCAAGGTCTTCACGACGGATTCTAGGAAGACATAACCAGCTTTATGTGCTGCTTCAGAGCTCAGTTCCGCATCGATACCGCAAAGGTGCATGAAGCCGAACATTGCCGGCAAAATCGGTTTGACATGCCCACGCGCAAGTAATTTCCCGAGCTCCGTACGTTGATGCGAGAGAACCTCTCCATGTTCATCGAACTCGTCTTCGTCCATTCCTTTTTGGCGGACCTGCTCGTCGCGTAGCAGGACTCCGTGAGCCCAGTACTTCGCAAGGCCGCAAATCTGCTCGTCGGTTAAAGATTTAACATGGGATAGCTTTAATGCTTCATTGCGCTCTTTCAGCGAGAGCGAGTGTGCGGCGAACTCCGCGTCGATGCGAACCTGTTCAAGCCGAAGCCGTTTGGTCGCCTCAGCTTTGTCGGAAGTGCGCAGACTACGAATTATTTCGGCCTTACCTGTAGGGTAAGCTGCCAAGATTGCAGTGGGTATGCGGCGGCGAATGTAGAAATTGCCAGTTTTTCCGCGGGAGAAGAGATGCTCTGATGTGGATTTCACGTTTTTGCTCCAGTCTGTTGTTGTGTAACAGGCTGTGTAGCAACTACGTTTATTTATCCTATATGCCGCCTTGTTTTCAAGTGAAATCAAGGGGTTAGGGGACAATGGGGTGGCTGATGGGGCTCGAACCCACGACAACAGGAATCACAATCCTGGACTCTACCAACTGAGCTACAGCCACCACTGTCTTACTTGCCTGTTTAGCTGTTTTGCTGAACAGGTGCCGAATTATACAAAGAACTCGGCGAAGTGGCAAATCTAAATGCAGTCTTTTTTAAAGAATCGAAAGATTGCATGAAAACGGTCGCTTTTGCTCACACTACTCACACGGACAGGTGCGCGACGGGCGGCTGCAAGTCCAGCAAGCCGGCGAAGGCTTGTGCCAGGGACTCGACCTTGGCCGTCGTGTAGCCTTGCAGTTGCGGTGCGTCGTTGTTGGTGCGGCGCAGGCTTGCCGCGTCGAGCAAGCGGGTCAGCTGGCGCGCCACGGCGTCGCCTGTGTCCACCAGGGTGATCTGTTCCTGCGTATGCGCGCGTACCGTGCGTACGATGGCGTCTTGCACGAACGGGTAGTGGGTGCAGCCGAGCACCAGGGTGTCGACGCCTTGCGTCAGCATGGGCGCGATGTAGCGTTCCAGCATGGCGCTGGTAGCGTCCGTCGGATCATTGCCCAGCTCGCACTGCTCGATGCGGTCGGCCAGGCCGATGCAGGGCTGCAAGATGAACGTGGCGCCCGTGGCGGCGCTCACCTGTTCGCGCAGGGCCAGCAGCTTGTCGCCGCGCAAGGCGCGTTCTGTCGCCAGCACGGCGATCTTGCCGTTGCGGCTGATGGACGCCGCCGGTTTCAGGCCCGGTTCGACGCCGACGATGGGCAGGTCGGGGTAGCGCGTGCGCAGCGCCTTGATGGCGGCGATGGTGGCCGTGTTGCACGCCACCACCAGTGCTTTCGCGCCTTGCTGCAATAAGAAGGCGGTGATCGCCAGCGAACGGTCGACCACTTGCTGTTCCGTCTTGTCGCCATACGGCGCATAGGCGGAATCGGCAAAGTACATCAAATCTTCCTGCGGCAGCTGCGCGCGGATATGGCGCAGCACCGACAGGCCGCCCACGCCGGAATCAAAAATGCCGATGGGCGCGTCCGGGCGGGCAATGCTTGCAGTAAAAGTCATAGGGAACCGTTGAAGATAAAAAAACGCCGCGCTGATGTTGCCGCGCGGCGTCTATGGTAGAGCTTGTTTAAGCGACCGTCACGGGAATCTTGCTGACGCTATTGAGTTGCTCGATCTTCGCCTGCCACTCTTTCGGACCCGTGTTGTGCACCGAAGTGCCTTTCGCATCCACGGCCACCGTCACCGGCATGTCGACGACGTCGAATTCGTAGATCGCTTCCATGCCCATGTCGGCAAAGCCCAGCACCTTGGCGTGCTTGATGGCTTTCGACACCAGGTAGGCGGCACCGCCCACCGCCATCAGGTAAGCAGACTTGTGGCGCTGGATCGATTCGATGGCGACGGGGCCACGCTCGGCCTTGCCGATCATGGCGATCAGGCCCGTTTTTTCCAGCATCATGTCGGTGAATTTGTCCATGCGCGTGGCGGTCGTCGGACCGGCCGGGCCGACGGCTTCGTCGCGTACCGGGTCGACCGGGCCAACGTAGTAAATGACGCGGTTCTTGAAGTCGACCGGCAACTCTTCGCCCTTGGCCAGCATGTCCTGGATGCGCTTGTGCGCGGCGTCGCGGCCCGTCAGCATCTTGCCGTTCAACAGCAAGGTCTGGCCCGGCGTCCACGAAGCGACTTCTTCCTTCGTCAGGGTATTGAGGTCGACGCGCTTGGATTTTTCCGTGTCCGGCGTCCAGTGCACTTCCGGCCACGACGACAGCGATGGCGGCGTCATGTAGGCAGGGCCGGAGCCGTCGAGCACGAAGTGGCCGTGGCGCGTGGCGGCGCAGTTCGGGATCATGGCGACCGGCTTCGACGCGGCATGCGTCGGGTGCATCATGATTTTCACGTCGAGCACGGTCGTCAGGCCGCCCAGGCCTTGCGCGCCGATGCCCAGCGAGTTGATCTTGTCGCACAGCTCGATACGCAGTTCTTCCAGCTTGTTTTGCGGGCCGCGCTGTTTCAGCTCAAACATGTCGATGTCTTCCATCAACACTTCTTTTGCCATCAGCATGGCTTTCTCGGCCGTGCCGCCGATGCCGATGCCCAGCATGCCAGGCGGGCACCAGCCAGCACCCATCGTTGGCACGGTTTTCATGACCCAGTCCACCAGCGAGTCGGACGGGTTCATCATGATCATCTTGGATTTGTTTTCCGAACCGCCGCCCTTGGCAGCGACTTTCACGTCGACGGTATTGCCTTCGACCAGTTCCATGTGCACCACGGCTGGCGTGTTGTCCTTGGTGTTCTTGCGGTCGAAATGCGGGTCGGCCACGATGGAAGCGCGCAGCTTGTTGTCGTCGAAGTTGTACGCGCGGCGCACGCCTTCGTTGACGGCGTCGGTAACCGTGCCGGAGAAACCTTCGAAGCGCACGCCCATGCCGATTTTCAGGAAGACGTTGACGATACCCGTGTCCTGGCAGATAGGACGCTTGCCTTCCGCGCACATGCGCGAATTGGTCAGGATTTGCGCGATCGCATCTTTTGCCGCCGGGCTTTGCTCGGCCGCGTAGGCGCGCGCCAGGTGCTCGATGTAATCAGCAGGGTGGTAGTAGCTAATGTACTGCAACGCTGCGGCGACGGATTCGATCAGGTCTTCTTGCTTTATGACAGTCATGGTGTTCTCGCGGTGGATAAGAAGGGTAAGACTTTGATGCTGTTTGCTGTTGCTAATCAGTATAGGAGCGCCCGAACTTAGTGGGGTGCCCTGGCTTGGTTCTGCGTCACCGTCATGATGCGGTCCGTGTACGCAATCGCCATCGCCGACAGGATGAAGACCATATGGATCGCCGTTTGCGCGATGACCACATTCGGTTCCTTGGCATACGCGGTGGCGTTGATGAAGGTCTTCAGCAGGTGGATGGACGAAATGCCGATGATGGCCATCGCCAGTTTCGTCTTCAGCACGGACGCATTCACATGCGACAGCCATTCCGGCTGGTCCGGATGGTCATCGAGGTGCATGCGCGAGACAAACGTTTCGTAACCGCCGATGATGACCATGATCAACAGGTTCGAGATCATGACCACGTCGATCAAGCCCAATACCACCAGCATGATGGTCGCTTCATTGAGCTTGACCGGTGGCGGCACGCCGGCCACGGTGACGGCGCTGATGACGTGCTGCAGGGCCGCATCGTTGCCGAATACGGCGCCGATCAGGTCCGACAGTTCCACCCAGAAGTGAAATACGTACACGCATTGCGCGAGGATCAGGCCCAGGTACAGTGGCAGCTGCAGCCAGCGCGACATGAAGATGAAGGCGGACAGGGGATGCAGTTTGCTATGTTTGGGTTTTTGTGAATGGTCGATCATCTGGAGTTTCCTGGGGGTAAATACCAATTTTTGGTATGCCCGACATTTTACACTTGCTGCTGATCCCTGCGCATGCCCTCGATTTCGATTCTTGGCCTTGATGAAACACAAAGTGGCATCAAGTAGTTGGTGAGTTATCAGTTTTTCCATCCAGAATGCTGGACGGCGCGCTCTTGACGCCCATCGCCGGTGGCGACTATGGTTAGGGGATCGAGGAAAACGCTGCATGTAAGGCGTCCGTAAGACAGCAGGAATATGGTGTTACCAAACAATTACTACACTGGAGACTAGCATGGCCGCTATAGAGAACCAAGGGCAGGGCACTGAGCAGCAGGGACCGGAAGAGTCGCGCGTATTTCAACCGTCGGCAGCGTTTGCCGCACAGGCAACGATTTCCGGCATGGACGCCTACCGCGCCATGGTGGCCGATGCCGAACGCGACTACGAAGGCTTCTGGGCCAAGCTGGCGCGCGAAAACCTGAGTTGGAAAAAGCCGTTCACCCGCACCCTGAACGAAGACAACGCCCCGTTCTACAAATGGTTCGAAGACGGCCTGCTGAACGTGTCCTACAACTGCCTGGATCGCAACATCGAAAATGGCTTGGGCGACAAGACGGCCATCATCTTCGAAGCGGACGACGGTACCGTCACCAAGGCAACGTATACAGAGCTGCACGAAAAAGTCTGCAAGTTCGCCAACGGCCTGAAAGCCAAGGGCATCGCCAAGGGCGATCGCGTGATCATCTATATGTCGATGTCCGTCGAAGGCGTTGCAGCTATGCAAGCCTGCGCGCGCATCGGTGCCACCCACTCCGTCGTGTTCGGCGGCTTCTCGGCAAAATCCTTGCAGGAACGCATCATCGACGCGGGCGCCGTGGCCGTCATCACGGGTGACGAGCAATTGCGCGGCGGCAAGAAGCTGCCATTGAAATCCATCGTCGACGAAGCGCTGGCGCTGGGCGGCTGCGAGTGCGTGAAAAACGTCATCGTCTACAAACGCACGGGCAGCGACTTGCCGATGGTGGCCGGCCGCGACACGTGGCTGCACGACCTGGTCGAAGGCCAGAGCGCGCAATGCGAACCGGAATGGGTCGATGCCGAGCATCCACTGTTTATCTTGTACACCTCCGGTTCGACGGGCACGCCGAAGGGCGTGCAGCATTCGAGCGGCGGCTACCTGCTGTGGGCCGCGTTGACGATGAAGTGGAGTTTCGACATCAAACCGGACGACGTGTTCTGGTGCACGGCCGACATCGGCTGGGTAACGGGCCACAGCTACATCGCGTATGGCCCGATGGCCGTGGGCGCCACGCAAGTGGTGTTCGAAGGCATCCCGACCTACCCGAACGCGGGCCGTTTCTGGGAAACCATCAAGAAGCACAACGTCAGCATCTTCTACACGGCGCCGACGGCCATCCGTTCGCTGATCAAGGCAGCCGACGTGGACCCGAAAGTCCATCCAAGCAACTACGACCTGACCAGCCTGCGCCTGCTGGGTACGGTTGGCGAGCCGATCAATCCGGAAGCGTGGATGTGGTACTACAAGCACATCGGCGGCGAGAAATGCCCGATTGTCGATACCTTCTGGCAAACGGAAACGGGCGGTCACATGATCACCCCGTTGCCAGGCGCCACGCCCATGGTCCCCGGTTCCTGCACCCTGCCATTGCCAGGCATCATGGCCGCCATCGTCGACGAAGCGGGCCACGACGTGCCGAACGGCCAGGGCGGTATTTTGGTAGTAAAGCGTCCATGGCCATCGATGATCCGCACGATCTGGAACAACCCCGAGCGTTTCAAGTCCAGCTATTTCCCGGAAGAACTGGGCGGCAAGATGTACCTGGCAGGCGACGGCGCCATCCGCAACAAGGACACCGGCTACTTCACCATCACGGGCCGCATCGATGACGTCCTGAACGTGTCGGGCCACCGCATGGGCACGATGGAAATCGAATCGGCCCTGGTAGCCAACCCGCTGGTGGCCGAAGCGGCCGTGGTGGGCCGTCCGGACGACACGACAGGCGAATCGATCTGCGCCTTCGTGGTGCTCAAGCAAGCGCGTCCGACGGGCGAGGAAGCGAAACGACTGGCGCTTGAGTTGCGCAACTGGGTCGGCAAGGAAATCGGCCCGATCGCGAAACCGAAGGAAATCCGTTTCGGCGACAACCTGCCGAAAACCCGCTCCGGCAAAATCATGCGCCGCCTGCTGCGCGTGCTGGCCAAGGGCGAGACGATCACGCAAGACGTCTCGACCCTGGAAAACCCGGCGATTCTGGATCAGTTGAAGGAAACGTCGTAACAGACAGGCCAGGCCCTCCGGAAGGGCCGTGCGCACCACTGTGGCGCATCCTTCCGCCAGGCCTGGCCAAACTTTTACCCCAGGGTAAATAACTTTGGCAGTCTGTAGAATCTTTGCTATAATCTGCGGCTTCGCGACAAGCGATATGCAGTACACAATGTGAGCAAGCAAGACGCGCACATTGCCTTCAGGAGAGATGGCTGAGCGGCTGAAGGCGCACGCCTGGAAAGCGTGTATAGGGTAATACTCTATCGGGGGTTCGAATCCCCCTCTCTCCGCCAAAGATACAAATTGGCTAGTTCAAGGAAGTCCAAGAACGTCCACAAAAAACCGTTTTAGCCCGTGCTAAAGCGGTTTTTTTGTATTCTGGCGTCCAGTACTGTCCAGCTGCATCCAGCTCATCGGGGGCATTACCTAGGTCGTATGCCCCCGGCTCTAGGAACCTTGCCCCCGGAAGTTGGTCAAAAGTAGTTTCCGGCATTGTGCCGAGGGAGACTACCATGGCCAAGAACAACGTTTCGCTGACCGAGATGCAGGTCAGGAATGCCAAGCCCAGGGAAAAACCTTACAAGCTATTTGATGGTGGTGGACTCTATCTTGAAGTCGCAACCAGCGGTTCGCGCATTTGGCGTTTGAAGTTTCGCCAATTGGACGGCAAGGAAAACCGGCTCACCTTCGGCCCTTATCCAGAAGTGACGTTACAGGATGCGCGAGAAAAGCGTCTGGAGGCGCGCCGGATGCTGCTGAAAGGAATAGACCCCGCCAAGCACCGCGACGACGTCAGGCGGCTCGCCGCCGAAAAAGCATCCAATACCTTCGAGAAAATCGCCAGAGAGTGGTACGCAAACAAGGTGCCAACCTGGAGCGAACGCACAGCCAAGAACATGCTGCAGCGCCTGGAAGCCGATATTTTTCCACGCATTGGCGACAGGCCGATCACGGAAATCAGGCACCGTGAATTGATTGACACCCTGCGCAAGATCGAGGAGCGTGGCGCCACCGAGATCGCGCATCGCCTGAAGGCCGTCTGCTCGCAGATATTCAGCTACGCCATCCAGTGCGGCCTGGCCGACCGCAACCTGGTGGTGGACATGAAGGACGTCCTGAAGACCAAGCGCGTTTCGCACTTCGCCGCCATCGATACCGATGAATTGCCCGTTTTCCTGGACACGCTGGCGCGCAACGAGGCGCGCATGTTCGAGCCGACGCGCATCGCGCTGCGCCTGATGCTGCTGATCTTCGTGCGCACCAGCGAACTGATAGAGACGCCATGGAGCGAAGTCGATCTGGAGAAGGGCGAGTGGATCGTTCCCTGGCAGCGCATGAAGCGCGGCAAGCTGACCGTCAATCCAGACATGACCAACCACCACGTCTGCCTTTCGCGCCAGGCGCTGGCCTTGCTGCGCCAGCTGCACACCATCACGGGCCGCGGCACGTACCTGTTTCCAAACCAGCGCGACCACGACAAGCCGCTGAGCAACAACACGTTGCTGGTGGCGCTGGCCCGCATGGGCTACAAGGGCCGCATGACCGGCCACGGCTTCCGGGCGCTGGCCATGAGCACCATCAAGGAGCGCCTGGGCTACCGCCATGAAGTGGTAGACCGCCAGCTGGCACACGCGCCAAAGGACAAGGTGGCCAGCGCCTACGACCGCGCCCAGTTCCTGTCCGAGCGGCGCAAGATGATGCAGGAGTGGGCCGACTACCTGGAAGCCGTGGAGCGCGGCGATACGCCGAAGCCAGGCCATCATGGATCGCTGGAACTGGTGTGGCCAGCGCCACGTCGTTAAGGAGGCAGCCATGCCAAGACGAATTGAACCTCTGACAGAGCAGCAGCTGATACAGGCGGCGCCTGGAGACAAGCCATTCAAGTTATTCGACGGCTACGGGCTGTATGTTGAAGTCATGCCGACTGGAACAAAGGTCTGGCGCATGAAATTTCGCCAGACGGACGGTAAGGAAAATGCCCTGACATTCGGCCACTACCCGGAAGTCTCGTCGGCGCTTGCTCGATGCCGCCGCGCAGTCGCCCGCCAGATGTTGCATGACGGGCTGGATCCGCGCACCGAGTTCGACGCGGCCCATATGCGTCCACCGAAGCCCGTCAGGCGGCATTGCCTGCTTCCCGTTGCCATGGACGATAGAAAGATGGAGCGCTGCGTAAGCCAGGTTGGCAGGCAGGCGCTGGAGCGCTTGCTCGGCCTTGTATTCCCGGCGCTGAGCCGCGTCGTGGCCGACGAAGGCGTGCGAAACGACATGCAGATCATGCTGGAGAAAATCCAGAAGGAGCGCAGCGCAGAGGTGATTGATTTGCTGTACGACTACTGTGCCGACATGATCTTTGGCTGCCTTGGATTGGGCATTGATGAAGATGATTTGATCGAGGCCATGAGGGATGCCAGGGTAGTGCAGCGGCGGAAGTGAACGGCGCTATGCCGCAGGTATCCCGGTATCTCCCGGCTTCATTCGGCTCTGGTCCCTTTGTTGCCGATTGGCCTGGTGCTTGATGAAGTGTCGATTATTGAGCATACCGTGTCTGCAGGTCTGCTGGCCTCGATACACGCTTGCATCCAGCGTAGCACCTCGCTCCTGAGCCAGGCGGAGGAACGTCCCTGCAGCTTGACAGGGGCAGGGAAGGTGCCTTCCTTGATGCCTGCATAAACGCTGCTGCGCGACTTGCCGCAGGTTGCCAGCACTTCGCCCAGGCGGATGAAGCGCTCTTCGCCCATGCGAGGTTCCACGCGGCGCTCTTTCAGGAATTCGGCTGTCGCTGCTTTCATGGCGTCCCCCTTCGTGAATCAAAAATGCCAGCGGCAGCACCGGGGCGAATGGCATATGCCGCAGGCCTTGCCCTGCGACCGATTCGTCTTTCGTCTAGACGCGCTCGCAATCATTATTCCGAAAACATGGGTCCAGTATCGAATGCCGTAATCGCTGGTGCAACAAGAATCGGCCTGCCATGCCACTTGGATCAAGCCTGCCGCGCACTTTGTGTGAGATCAAGGCTGGACACAGGAGCGGGTTCGTGGAAGCTTTAGCAGCTAAAAATTGGGCAATCGACAGTGCATTCTTCATGCGATAGATGCATTGCCATCGACTGGTTTTCGTTGGCCCCTTTGCTGTACAGTCGCCACACGCGCATGCGACTGCTTGCATTCCGCGTCATTAATACCTTCCAGCAATCGTATCGACCCGCCCAGCAGGGGAAGTTTTTCTGTCCGTGCAGAAAGGCGCAGCCATCGGAGGAGAAGTGCGCTATTGCCGTGTAGAACTCGTAAAGCAGCCTATGAAAATTTGTTGCTGACATTGATCAAGGTTGGCCCAGATGCATGTCAAATGTTCCCACTTGGACGCTGCCTATTGCCGCTGATCAACCGTGCTACTTTCGGCATACATTCCTGCTAAATCTGCTCTCGTACCTGCAAAAAAATGGTTCGACCGAGGTATTGCCCGGTGATTTAAGGGTTTCAGTCGCTGCAAAGGGCGGAACTACCGTGCTAGTTTTGGCATACATTCCTGCTAAATTTGCTTTCGTACCTGTAAAAAAATGGTTTGGTCGAAGTTGTGTCCGACGATTTTTGTGGTTTAGTCGCTGCGCGAAGCGGGGCAGGATAGGTGAAGTTAGCTAACCTGCGGTTAGCTAACTTCACATCCCTTATTCGCGCCTGCGGCGCTCAACGGTATCCTGCTCTGCGAGGCCCGGCGGCCGAGGGCGCGTGTGTTGAACACGTGCGTTCACGCGCTGGTGCATAATTGCTGGGCCACGCCAAATAAGGTTGTACCCGAAACATTCATCACGCGCTGCGGATTTGACGGTTGCCGCTATGTCAACGCATACTTTGCCGTGCGCAAATGTTATATTATCGCCCCCTCTTTGAATCCCCTTCATCAACCTTCATGCCAATTACACTGCCACAGCTGGAACGTCATCTATTCAAGGCCGCCGATATCTTGCGCGGCAAGATGGATGCCTCAGAATTTAAAGAATATATCTTCGGGATGCTGTTCTTGAAGCGTTGCTCCGATGTGTTCGATCAGCGTCGCGAACAGGTGGTCGCGCAGGAAAAGGCGGGGGGCAAGTCAGAGGCTGATGCACAGGCAAGTGCCGAGCTCAAACGCTGGTACGGTCAGTCCTTCTACGTACCGCCTACCTCGCGCTGGGACTATCTGGTCAACGAGGCCCACGTCGATGTCGGCGGCTTTCTCAACCGTGCGCTCGGCGGCCTGGAAAGTAACAACTCCAGCCTGGCCGAGGTGCTCGAACACATCGACTTTTCCCGTAAGGTCGGCCAGAGCAAGATTCCCGACATCAAGCTGCGCCAGCTGATCAGCCACTTCGGCACCTACCGCCTGCGCAACGAGGACTTTGAATTTCCCGACCTGCTGGGCGCGGCCTATGAATATTTGATCGGCGAGTTCGCCGACTCGGCCGGCAAGAAGGGCGGCGAGTTTTATACGCCGCGTTCGGTCGTGCGCATGATGGTGCGGCTGGTCAAGCCCGAGCAGCAGCACAGCATCTACGATCCCTGCGTCGGCTCGGGCGGTATGCTGATTATGGCCAAGGAGTACATCGATGAGCATGGCGGCGATGGTCGCCGCGCCGACCTGTGCGGCCAGGAGGCGAATGGCACCGTCTGGTCTATCGCCAAGATGAACATGCTTTTGCACGGCATCAGCACTGCCGACTTGCGCAACGAAGACACGCTGGTCGAGCCTCAGCACGTGGAAGGGGGCGAGTTGATGCGCTTCGACCGCGTGCTGTCGAATCCGCCCTTCTCGATCAACTGGGGCAGCGCCGACACAGACCGCAACGGCCAGTCCGTCTGGGCGCCCAAGTTCCGCGTCGAGCGCTTCCGCTATGGCGAGGTGTCCCTAGGCAGCAAGAAGGCCGACCTGATGTTCCTACAGCACATGGTGGCAGTGCTGCGCGACGGTGGCCAGCTTGCCACCGTGATGCCACACGGCGTGCTGTTCCGGGGTGGCGAAGAGCGTGCCATCCGTGGCGCGATGATCGAGGCCGACCTGGTCGAAGCGGTAATCGGCTTGCCCGCCAACCTGTTCTACGGCACCGGCATTCCCGCCTGCGTGCTGGTGATGCGCCAGCGCCAGGGCAACGCCAGCGGCAAGGAGGCCGGACGCCGTGGGCAGGTGCTATTCATCAACGCCGACCGCGAATATTTCGAGGGCCGCGCACAGAATTACCTGCTACCCGAGCATATCGAAAAAATCGTCAACACTTTTGAAAACTTCAAGGCCGAGCCGGGCTTTTCTGCCATCGTCAGCACGGCAACCTTGCGCGAGAATGACTACAACCTCAACATCCGCCGCTACGCCGACAACGCCCCCGCGCCTGAGCCGCACGACGTGCGCGCCCACTTGCTCGGCGGTGTGCCCAAGGCCGAAGTGGCGGCGAAGATGGAAATGCTGGCCACTCACGGCCTCGATCCGCTGGCGCTGCTGACCGAGCGCGATGTCAGCTACTTCGACTTTGCGCCGCACCTGTCGACGCGCCAATCCATCAAGCTCGCCATTGATACCAACCCCGGCCTGCTACAGCGCGAACAAGCGGTGCGCGACGCCTTTGACGCATGGTGGCGGGCGCACAGCCCGCGCATCACTGCCATTGCCGGCGCGGCCAGCATCGTGGGCCTGCGCAACGACTTGTTGCACAGCTTTGCCGAGGCGATGGAGTCGGCCGGTGTGTTGGGACGCTTCCAGGTGCGCGGCATCGTGGCCGGCTTCTGGGACGATGCCAAGTACGAGTTCATGACCTTGATGGCGCGTGGCGCCAAAGGCGTCGTCGATGCCTGGCGCACCAGCATACTGGCGGCGATGGACGACGAGCAAAGCAAGGACCAGCCATTTGAACATAAGCTGGTCAAGTTCTTGATGGCCGACTTCGTGGATGCGCAGGCGGTGCTGGAAACGCGCAAGGCCGAGTTGGATAGTCAGATCAAGGCGGCTATGGCCAGCAAGAGCGTGGTTGACGATGGCGATGAAGCCGAAGCGGCTGGCGACGAGCCTGCCGTGGACGAGGCGCAGATCAAGGTTTGGAAAACGCAGCTAGTCGCGTTGAAGAAGGAGATCAAGACGCTGGAGCAGGGCTTTACCGTTCGGCTCAATTCGGCTGTCGATGTGCTGGACGAGAAAAAAGCCGCTGACCTGTTGCTGACCATTCTGCGCAACGACATGGAGGCAATTCTGGTGCGTTGCATCGACGCGCACAGGCAGCAAGTGGTGATCGCGTTTGAGAACTGGTGGGACAAGTACCGTGTGACGTTGGCGGCGATTGAGCGTGAACGGGATACTGCTGCCAAGACGTTGCAAGTATTTCTTCAAGGACTGGGATATGTCTGAATTGCAGATTCCGACGGGGTGGATTAGAACAAACCTTGCGGCACTTGGTGAATACGTCAATGGCTTTGCGTTTAACGAACGATATTGGTCCAAAGCTGGACTCCCAATTGTTCGTATTGCTCAAATCACCGGAACGCAAGATGTTGTGGATAGATTTGCCGGGCGACTCCCAAGTTCTTATCGGCTCGAAAGCGGTGACCTTATTTTTTCGTGGAGTGGGACGCTAGCAGTCGTAAGATGGCAAGGCGGTGCAGCTTGGCTAAATCAACATTTATTCAAAGTGATCCCAGCGCGAGCGGTTGAGCGACTATACCTCTTTCACATCTTGCAAAAATCAGTTGCGGAGATGGACAAGCGTGCACACGGCAGTACCATGAAACATATCAAACGGGGCGAACTGAGCGAGTTTGCTGTCGTCATACCGGAAGGGCTTGCGGAACAGGCGGCCTTGGCGCGTATTTTAGATACCCTTGATACTACTATTCGCCAGACTGAAGCGATCATTGAGAAGCTCAAGTTGGTCAAGCAGGGGCTGCTGCACGACCTGCTGACCCGTGGCATCGACGCCAACGGCGAACTGCGTCCGCCGCAGAGCCAGGCGCCACATCTGTATAAACACTCACCACTGGGCTGGATTCCAGTCGAATGGTCAGCAGGTCCTTTGTCCGATTCGCTGGATGGCCGACCAAAAAATGGTTATTCTCCGCAGGCAGCGGGGCGTTGGACGGGAAGTCAGATGCTTGGGCTTGGTTGCCTTACTCCGGATGGATTTCGAGCACGGCAACTTAAAGATGCGCCGGTAGATGACGTTCTCTTGAGATCTGCCCTACTTTCAAACGGTGATTTTTTGATCAGTCGAGCGAACACACGTGATTTGGTCGGACTCGTGGGAATTTACCGCGACGTAGGTACGCCTTGCTATTACCCTGACCTGATGATGCGATTGAGTCCGTCAACAAAGACATCAGCGGCCTTCTTAGAAGTCGTTCTTGGATCACCGTCAGTTCGACGGCAAATACAGGCGAGCGCATCTGGTACGTCGAGCAGCATGGTTAAGATAAGTAGCCTGACGGTCATGAATTTGAGTGTGGCCATTCCTGATGCGCAGGAGCAAAATCGAATACTCGACACGCTGGCGGCGGCAACTGCACACATCAACGGTGAAACTCAATTTATCGAGACTCAACGTAAGATCAAATTGGGACTGTCAGATGATCTTCTAACCGGCCGTGTCCGCGTTACCGAACTACTCGAAACGTTAGGCGCGTAACCATGATCCCTATCCTGCCCCAGCACGAATCCCTCACCGTCGAGTTCAAGAGCGACCGCAAACGCCTGTCCGACAACGATCTGGTCGAGGCCGTCATTTGCCTGGCCAACGCCGATGGTGGCGAACTGTGGCTGGGTGTGGAAGACGATGGCACGCCGACGGGCCTGCACGCCGAGCATATGCAACTTGCCGGACTGGCGGGGCTGGTGGCCGCGCGCACATCGCCGTCGCTGGCGGTCACGGTAACACCGGTCACACTGGGCGCTGTGCATGTGGCGCGTATCGCCATACCCAAAGCGCATGGCGAAGTGGCGACCACCGGCGGCATGTATCTGCGCCGGCGCCTGAAGGCCGACGGCCAGCCCGAGTGCGTGGCGATGTTGCCGCATGAGCGTGCCAGCCGCGCCACTACCTTTGGCCTGGTGGACGCCTCTGCCCAGGCGGTGACCGGTGCCAAGCTGAGTGACCTGGACCCGCTGGAGCGCGAACGGCTGCGCCAAAGCGTGCAGCAATATGGCGGTGACCGCGTGCTGCTTGAACTCGATGACGAAGCGCTCGATGGCGCGCTTGGACTGACCGCGCGCCAGAGCGATGGCACGCGCGTGCCCACGCTGACGGGCCTGCTGTTGCTGGGCAAGGAGCTGGCGCTGCGCGAACTGGTTGGCACGCATGAATTCGCGTTCCAGGTGCTGGCGCGCGAGGCGGTCGGCTTCAACGAATTTCGCCGCTTCCCCCTGCTCAAGGCGCTGGACTGGCTGGAGACGAATTTCCGCCCTTACAATCCAGAGCGTGAAATACAGGTCGGCCTGTTCCGCGTCCCCGTGCCCAAGGTAGACCTGGGCGCCTTTCGCGAGGCGGTCGCCAACGCGCTGGTACATCGTGACTATCACCGCATGGGCGCGGTGCATGTGCGGATGGACGACGAAGGGCTGACGATCAGCAACCCGGGTGGCCTGATGGATGGCGTGACGCTGGCGAACTTGTTGACCACCGAACCGCGCCCGCGCAATCGCACACTGGCCGACGCGATGAAGCGCATCGGCGTGGTCGAGCGCTCGGGGCGTGGCGTCGACAAAATCTATCGCGGCATGTTGCGCTTCGGGCGTCCCGAGCCGGATTACCGGCGCACCGATGCCACCAGCGTCATCCTGCGCCTGGCTACGACGGATGCCGACGAGGCTTTCCTGAAGCGCGTGGTCGAGGAAGAGGGGCGGCGCGGCAGTGCATTGCCGATCGACAGCCTGATCGCCCTGGCAGCGCTGCGTGGCCTGAAGCGCCTGACGACTGAGGAACTGGCCATCCATATCCAGCGCGAGCCGGCGCAAGCGAAGCGCACCCTGGAGGCGTTGGTGGAGGCTGGCCTTGCGCAAGCCCATGGCACGACGCGTGGCCGCACCTATACGCTTGCAGCCGGCGTTTACCAGGCTGAAGGAGGCAAGGCTGCTTACACGCGGCAGATGGGTTTTAGCAATCTCCAGCATGAGCAACTGGTGCTGAACTATGTACGCCAGCATGGCGCAATTCGACGCGCCGAAGTGATTGAACTTTGCCGTCTATCCGAGGGGCAAGCAAAAGACCTGCTCAAGCGGATGAAGACGAATGAACTGCTGTTGCTGGAAGGGGCGGGCCGCAGCGCTGCCTACCGGCTTGGTCCAAAGGGATAAGCGGCGCCTAAACGGATGGAATCGGATGGAATCGGATGGTTTTGGATGTCGCTATTTCCTATAGTGCTAATGAAATCAATGGCTTAACGATTGGATTGGATATTTATGCATTGGGAATTGGACGAAGTCGAACGTCCGTTTGTTGAACAGTTGACTGCGATGGGCTGGCGCTATGTGGCAGGTGACCTGGACCAGCCTGCCAATACCGGCCGCGCCAGCTTCGCCGAGGTGGTGCAAGAAGCTACGCTGCGCCGTCAGCTCTACGACCTGAATCTGCGCGATGTGGCCGGGGTGGCGCAGCCCTGGCTGGATGACGAACGCCTGTCGCAAGCCGTCGGCGCCATCACGCGCATCCCCACGCACCGCTTGATGGAGGCAAACCGCGTGGCCACCGAGTTGCTGCACGGAGGTATCACGGTCGACGGCATGCCGGATTGGGATGGCGGCCGCGTCCAGACCATTCACTATATCGACTGGACTCACCCTGAACGCAACGAATTTACCGTTGTTAACCAGTACCGGGTGGACTGTCCGCCGGGCTACAACCGGGGCAAGGCGTTCATCGTGCCCGATCTGGTGCTGCTGGTAAACGGCATTCCGCTGGCGGTGATCGAGTGCAAGAGCCCGTCGGTTCCCGAGCCATTGGCCGAGGCCGTGGACCAGTTGCGCCGCTATAGCAACGCGCGCCGGGCCAGCGGCGAAGTCGATGACAATGAGGGCAATGAGCCACTGTTTCACACCAATCAGCTGTTGGTGGCGACCAGTTTCGATGAGGCCAGAGTGGCTTGCATAGGCGCAGAATTTCGTCATTACGCGGCCTGGAAGACTGTCGCGCCGATGACCGAGGAAGCCGTGTGCGAGAAGCTGGGCAAGGCCCAGCTGTCCGAGCAGGAGCGCCTGGTGGCCGGCCTGTTCGAGCCACGCACCTTGCTCGACGTGCTGCGCCACTTCATGCTTTTCATGAATATGGATGGCCACACGGTCAAAACCGTATGCCGCTATCAGCAGTACCGCGCTGTCGTCCGCGCCATCGAGCGTCTGCGCAGCGGCAAGACGCGCCTCCAAGATGGCGAGCATGACCGGCGCGGCGGCATCGTCTGGCATACGCAGGGCTCTGGCAAGAGCCTGACCATGGTATTCCTGATCCGCAAGCTGCGCACCGATCCGCAACTGCGGCGTTTCAAGGTGGTGGTGGTGACCGACCGTACCGATCTGGAACGGCAGCTTTCCCTGACCGCCGCATTGACGGGTGAAACGGTGGAGCGGGCCACATCGGCAGACAAGTTGAAGGCGATGCTGCGCCGTCGCGGCCCAGGTCTGGTGTTCGGCATGATCCAAAAAGCACGCGGTGATGCTGCCGGCGAGGCTGGTCTGCAGCCTGCAGACTTGCCACGGTATGCGGTGCGCCAGTCGGCGCCCGCCGAAGTGCTCAACGAAGACGACAGCATCCTGATCCTGGTGGACGAGGCGCATCGCAGCCAGGCCGGCGACTTGCAGGCAGCGCTGCAGGCCGGCTTGCCCAACTGCGCGCGCATCGGTTTCACCGGCACGCCGATTCTGATGGGCGACAAGAAGCGCACGTATGAAATTTTCGGCGAATTCATCGACCGTTACACGATCCGCGAAGCCGAGCAGGATGGCGCCATCGTCCCCATACTCTACGAAGGCCGCACGGCCAATGGTGCGGTCAAGGAGGGGGCCAATCTGGACGAATTGTTCGAGGACCTGTTCCGCGAGCATACGCCTGAGGAACTCGAAGCGATCCGCAAGAAGTACGCGACCAAGGGGCAGATTTTCGAGGCGCCCGCGCTCATTGCCGACAAGGCGCGCGACATGCTGCGCCACTATGTGACACACATTCTGCCCAATGGCTTCAAGGCCCAGGTGGTGGCATACAGCCGACTCGCCGTGGTGCGATACGTGGATGCCTTTTTTGTGGCGCGCGATGCGCTGCTGGCTGAAGCCGAGGCCTTGAGCCCGGAAGACAAGGCGATGGACGACGAGGCTTTGTGCCGCCGGTCGCCGCTGTTGCAGGCGCAGGTTCAGGCGTGGCGCTATTGCGACACCTTGCGCGCGATCGAGTTCGCGCCGATTATTTCCGGTGGCAATAACGACGATCCCGTGTGGAAGCAGTGGACCGACGGTGTGGCGCAGGAGCAGCGCATTAAGCGTTTCAAAAAGCCACTCTTGCACAAAGACGCGGCGAAGACGGATCCGCTGGCCTTTCTGATCGTCAAGTCGATGCTGCTCACCGGCTTTGATGCGCCGATCGAAGGCGTGATGTACCTGGATCGCCCGATTCGCGAGGCCGAGCTATTGCAGACCATCGCACGCGTGAACCGCACTGGGTACGATAAGCAGTTCGGCATCGTGGTCGATTATTTTGGCCTGGCCCATCATCTCAAGCAGGCGTTCAATGTTTATGCGGATGAAGACATCGACGGTGCTTTGCAAAGCTTGAAGGACGAAATTCCGGTACTGCGTGACCGGCATCTGCGTGTCGTCGATCTGTTTCGTAGCAGGGGTATTGAGAGCCTGAACGATTTCGATACTTGTGTCGAAACGCTCGCCGACGAACGGCTGCGTGCCGAATTTACGGTCAAGCTCAAGCAGTTTTTGAATACGCTCGATGTGGTGCTGCCAAGGCCGGAAGGCTTGCCCTTCGCGCCGGATGCGAAACTGTTGGCCTTCATCTACGCCCGCGCCCGCAATCGCTATCGCGATACGCCGGTGCTGGGCAAGGACGTGGGCGCCAAGGTGCGCAAGCTGATCGATGAGCACGTCATATCGTTGGGCGTGGACCCAAAGATAGCACCCGTCTCACTTACCGATGCCGACTTTGCCATGAAGGTGGCGCGCGAGCCGAACGACCGTGCCAAGGCGTCGGAGATGGAACACGCGGTGCGGGCGCACATCCGCGAGCACATGGATCAGGACCCGGTGGCATTCCGCAAGTTGAGCGAACGCCTGAAGGATTTACTCGATAAGCTGGGTGATCATTGGGACCAGCTGGCGCTAGCATTGAAGGGATTGGTTGACGAAATTCGCAGCGGCTGCGTGGACCACGACGACCGCCTGCCTGACCTGCCCGAACAATACGGTCCCTTCCTTCGCTTGCTGGTCGATACGGCCGTCGGCGACGCTGCAATGGCCGATGTCGAGCGCAAGAAGCTGGTGGATCTGAGCGTTGAAGTAGTGGACACCATTACTTCGGAGTTGACGCCCAACTTCTGGCGCCCCAACCGCCAGCCGGCGCAGGACGCGTTGAACACGCGCATTTTCGAACTGCTGATGCGCTCACGCTTGCTACCCACGCCGCAGATCGAAGCTCTGGTCGACAAGCTGATGGAACTGGCGCGCGCCAACCACGAAAAACTAGTGACGACATGAACATGCTGACTGTCGATGACTTGTGCTTTGAGGTCCGACGCAGCGCCGTGCGTCGGACCTTGGAGATTACTGTTGACCGTAATGGTGATCTGATTCTGTCAGCGCCTGCAGAGACTCCAGAGGCCACCTTGCGCGATTTCGTCCAACGCAAGCGTATGTGGGTCTACCAGCAGCTGGCGCGCCAGGAGACCTTGACGCGCGAGGTGCCCAACAAGATGTTCGTCGATGGCGAGGGCTTTCTCTACCTCGGCCGCAATTTTCGTCTGCGCCTGGTTGACGAATCGATTGCGCCAGTCAAGTTAGTTGGTGGACGTTTCGTGATGTCCAAGATACTCGCGAGCGAAGGGCGTGAACACATGATTCGCTGGTACTGCGGCAACGCAACGCGCTGGCTATCGGCGAAAGTCGAAGACTACGCCGCGCGGATGGAGCTTGCGCCGGCCGGTGTGAAGGTGCAGGACCTCGGCTACCGCTGGGGCTCATGCGGCAAAGGGGGGCTGCTGTACTTCCATTGGAAGACCATTCTGCTGCCAGCGCGAATTGCGGAATATGTTGTTGTCCACGAGATGGCGCACCTGCATGAACCACATCACACCCCCGATTTCTGGCGACGCGTTGAACGTGCGCTCCCCGACTACGAATTGCGGAAAGACTGGTTGAGTAGGAATGGGGCATCGGTCGAGGGATTGTAGTATTTGGGTAGCAACTGAGAAAGTATTTCGCAAGGTGCTTGCCGCGAGTTGGCCAGGCGAGGAGCGCATTTTGAATGCTGCGCGTGAGCGGCCATTTTTAGTTTTGTAGAGGAACGGTGATTCTCTTTCTAGCTTCACATGCTCGTGGTGGCTCTGTAAGATTTCCTCTCTGCGCAGGCCGGTTAGAATTTCCGGTGACGACTTGCTTTCGCTCGACCACGGCTATCTCTGCGACTGGATGCCAGCTATCTTGAATCAGTGCGGCATTTCTTTCTGCATACGTGTGAGACAAGCGTGTGTCCGATAATGTGATTGAGCAAGTGATCTGTCCGATCGCCGTGAGCTACGCATTTAGCATATACCCTGCTATGCGCGTGTATAAGTTTTCTATTTTAAATATTCATCCAGTTTGGTATAGTTGTTATTCTTTCAAGCGGTGGTGCCTGTGCTGCACGATGCTGCGCTACTGGACGGTGACATGGACGTGCTGGCAACTAACTCAGTGAAATCCTGGCTAGGGGAATTCTTGTTGCTACGGGGACTCTCCCGGCCGGACGGGCGTCCGTTACATGCATACCGGGTCACTGAAACCGAGTACGAGGAACTGCACGCGTTGCTGCTGGCAACTTGGAGAAATCCGCAACCACGCCCGCGCTGGGCGGCGGTCTTTTGCCTTTTCATTGCCGAATGCTACCGACGTGAATACGACGCCGGCGGGGACGGTTGGTCTTGGAAGACGTTTGAATGCCGCATCGGCGCGCGCGTCACCTTCACAATTGCCCAACACGCAGAGTTCACGGACGACGGTCTCGCCGGTTACTGGAAGCGGCCGATTCGCCTGCGCGCAAGTGGACGGGATTTGTTGGGGTCGCTGTTTGCGGAAGGCGGGTTGCCATGGATGTTGTTGCAGGCAGATGGGCATGGATTTGGACGTGCCATCCACGCAGGTCTTCGCAATTTCTACAGGGCACAGACCGAGCGGCGCACCACCTCCGATCTAATGAGTGAATTTTTGCGCTATCTGCCTCAGGTTTTTCAAAACCTGGAAACCAGCCAGCTGCTTGCGGGCATAGTCCAGCAATTGATGCATCTTGCCGAGACCTATCCTCTGCGCGGCCATGCCGATCCTTCCGCCTTTCTCGATCAGACGATCCAGGGTTGGCGCGCGACTTTTCCCATCCCTCTTGATGAGGCGAATGGCCGGCGACTGCTCAACGACTGGCTCAAGGATGCGGAGCAACAGCGCCATCAACGTGCCCAGGAAATTGCACGGACGGTCGCCTTCACCTGTGCGCACCGACTCACCGGCGCGTTGCCCGATTGGCGCCTGAGGTCCGAGCTGGTACTCGGCGAGTCAGCATGGTTCGACGCCAGCGTGACTCCATTGCGCAATACCCGTCTCGAGCTTGCTGTGTTTGAAGGAGACCGGTTGCTCGCAAAGGGCGGCGCCGTCTATGTGCAGCAGGCCGAGTCCGGCTGGAAAGTGCGTTTTCCGCAACCCCGGCTGGAGATCGCGCGGCGCGATATCACGGCGCCACTCAGTCTTAGGCTGCTGGAAGATGGTCTTGCGGTCCACGCTTTTCATTTCGACGCTAGTGCCGTCCAGTACGACGATGTCCCGCTGGTATTCGAGCCGGACGGCAGCGGATGGAAATTGATTGGCAGCGCATCCTGCGCGCTGGCCTGCGCCTATGTCCGGCTGCGCATTCCGGCTGGGTTCAATGTAACGGGCGATGCCATCACGCACGTCGCTGGCGAGGCGAACGGCGCCCGCTGGATCGACGCCCGCAGCGACATCTGTTGCAGCAGCGACGGTGAAGTCTTTCGCATCAGGCTCGGGAAGGAGGCGGACGAGCTTTCTTTCCTCAATGTCAGGGGCCACTGCCTGCCATGTGAATCGTCGCCAGCGCTGGTCTACATCGGCTGGCCGCGTCTCGACCTGCCAGTCGACTATCCGCTAGCGCGCGAGACGCTGCGTGAATTCGTGAACGGGCAGCCGCTGGCGACGCTTCGGGTGCAAGAACGCGTCGGGCTAATTCATTACAGCGTCCGCACGCTAGAGGGAGAAACCCTGCTGCGGCGCAGTTTCGGGGTCGTGCCGGCGGATTTTGGGATCACCCTGCACCCCGGCGTGCCAGCCCGTGCCGTGCTGCGCCACAGCACCGGCCTCGACGTAAAGGTAATTAATGCGAACGTCACTGCAGCGGCGAAATGCAGCGCGGATGAAACGACCATCACGTTGAATGCCACGCCGGGACAGTTGCCGGAAAAGTTGGTACTCAAACTGCGCCGCGCTGGACGTACCGAAGGCATCGAACTGCGGTTCCCATACCCATACCAAGGCGCCTGCTTCTTCGGCGCCGATGGCCGCCCCGGCACCCCGTCTGGGTTGCTGCTCGACGAACTGCTTGGCGCCAGCGTTGTCCTGTTTTCAGGAAATTCCTGTGGCCAGACATTCGAGCTGCAACTCGAACTTTTCAGTACTGCGCTGCCACATCCGCGTCCCTGGCGACGCTACCGCCTGCATGCGGGCGTGGCGCCACTGGCAGTGAATCTTTTTAGCTACCAGAATGACATCATTCAGATGCTCGGCGTGGTCAGTGAACAGGATGCATATGTCCGCCTGACCGTCGAGGGGAACCGTAAGCTGCTGTCGATGGACATCCGGCGCTACCATGCCGCGCTGACTCTCCTCGACGACGGTGCATTTGCCATCGTCAGCGCTGGCGCCCGGCAGTTGCATTCCGGCGCACTAGTGGCGGCGATGCAACTGGCCGATCCCGGGAAACCGTCGCTGATGCTGAAGGAGCGCACTGGCCCGGATGAGCCGGTCGGCGAATTCGAGGTGGCCCTTGAAATGCAGCAGGGTGGACCATGGTTGATCTACCCCCTCCCGGAGTCACCGGTGCTGTTTCGTCCTCGCCTGTACATTCCCGCGCTGGTGGAAGCTGCACCGCTTGTCATCGCATCGCTGCACGATGCGGCGGTGGCGTTCCATCCGAAGCGCGCCCCCCATGTCATCGATGAACAGATTGTTGCAATGACGCAGGATTTTGCGCACAGCGGCTGGCAATATCTCGCGGATCTGCGGCGTCATTTCGCGCACCTGCCACTCTCGACTTTCTTGCCCTGGCAGTCGTTGGCCGCCAATCCGGAAGCGGTGGCAGTGGCGGTATTTCGACTCGAACTCGATACCGCCTTCTGCGAGCGCATCCGCGACGAACTGGCGCTGATCTGGGAATCGATTCCCCTGCCGCTCTGGGTCAAGATCTACGGCCTGATACGCGACTGGCTGTTAAACAATGGCCTGCCCGATAGCTATCAGTCGAACTTACTTGCGAACCGCACGGCGGCGCTCAGTACGGTGGTGCCCGGTTTCGATCAGTTTGGTCCCTATCTTGAAACTGGTGAGCGGCGCTCGCTCCCCAAAGTGCCGCCGCTGGAGTTCATCCTACCTGACTGGTATCAGACCCTGCGCCGTACGCATTCAGGCAACCTCGACTGGCCATCCATGCTCGGGGAACGGCTGAAGGATTGGATGCAGCATCGCGAGCCGGCGTTTTCGCGAGAAATCACCAGCCTGTCAAATGCCAACTTTACCGATGCTGTGACCTACCTGCCAATTTTTCTTGCGCATGTGACCAGCGGCAAAGCCACGCTGGACGAACTGTCCGACGACCCGCTGACGCTGAGGTTCGCGCTTAAGCTTATCGCCGATTTCGATCGTGCCCTCTGGTACAACCCGGTCTATGCGCTCCTCGTTTCGTACCTAACCCGCCAGTAGAGGCAAAAATACATGCACTATTTCAGCGAACTTATCCAACAAAGCCTTAATCGAAGCCGCGAAGCCAGCCTTAGCGTGCTGGGCATCAGCGACCAAGCTCTGCGTGCGCATCTTAACGAGCAGTTCAGTGACGAACTAGGCGCCGAGGGCAGTTTTCTGGCGCCGCCCGTCTTTGAACATACCTTCGGCTGGAAGGAGGCACCTGAGATCCTGGGCGAGCTGCTGTCACCCGCGATGCTCGCCAACCTGGAGCATGCCCATGCCTACCGTTTTTTGCCAGCGTCTCATCCTTACACCCACCAGGTCCAGGCATGGAAAACGCTGCTGAGCGAGCCACCCATGTCGGCGGTAATCACCAGCGGCACAGGCTCGGGCAAGACCGAGTGTTTCATGGTTCCTATCTTGGAAGACCTGATTCGCGAGCAGGCCGAGCGGAACGCATCGCTGGTCGGTGTGCGCGCACTATTTCTTTATCCGCTGAATGCGTTGATTAATTCTCAACAGGAACGTCTCGATGCCTGGACGCGTCGGTTCGGGGACAAGGTGCGTTTCTGCCTCTACAACGGCAAGACGAAAGAGAGCGATGCGCAGGTTCGCCATCTGCAACGCGACAATCCGGATAAATTTGGTCCTAATCAGGTGCTGTCGCGCCAGGCGTTGCGGCGCGCGCCGCCGCCGATCTTGTTGACCAACGCTACAATGCTCGAATACATGCTTGTGCGCCAGGTCGACAATCCCATCCTGCAAATTTCACGTGACGCAAGATCGCTGCGCTGGATCGTGCTTGATGAGGCGCACACGTACGTCGGCTCGCAGGCGGCCGAGTTGTCGCTGCTACTGCGTCGGGTCGTGCATGCGTTCGGCAAGCAGTCGGAAGAAATCCGATTCATCGCAACCTCTGCCACCATCGCCGATGACAACGCCAGCAAGCGGTTGCAGGATTATCTCGCCGGCTTGGCCGGCGTCAGGCCCGAACGGGTCGTGGTCATCGGCGGATCGCGCGTCGTACCGGAAATCATTGCAACGACTCCCCTGAAGAGTGCCGGCCCGGCCACGATCCAGGAAATCGCTCCTGACCAGGCGGTCTCTCCCGAGCGCTTCGCCGCCTTGTCGGAAAATATGGTTGCGACCCGGATACGCCATCACATCGTGGGTAGCGGAAAACCGGTCGGTCTGAACGAACTGGTAGCCAACGTTGCGGAAGAACTTGCCCCCGGTGATCTGGCATCACAACAGCGGCAGGTGCTGGCATGGCTCGATCTGATGACTGGTACTGCCAGGGCGCCCACCGAGCCGCCGTTCCTGAAACTGCGGATCCACCTGTTCCAGCGCATGCTGCATGGCTTGTGGTCATGCGTCGATCCCAACTGTGGTTATAAGACCGCACGCCTTGCCGAGTGGGCGTTCGGGAACGTGTACGTGACGCAACGCGCGCGTTGCGACTGCGGAGCGCCCGTCTACGAACTTGCTTTCTGTGATGAGTGCAAGACGCCCCATCTGCTTGCCGAAGACATTGACGGCAAACTGATGCAATGCAACGTAAATGCGGGAGATGAGTTTGCCCTGAGATATGAAGCAAACGACGACGACCGCGACCTGAACGAGGAAGTGGGAGGGCACCATCGCGGGGCAGTGCGCAAACTGGTGCGCACCGTCGCCAGTGAAAATGCCGACGCTTACATAGCCATCGGGCTCGATCTCGACAGCGCAGTGTTGGGCGGCGTATCCGCATCGCGCCAGTTGCCGGTCTACTTGGCCGACGAAAAGGACAGCGTATGCGCTTGTTGCAGCGATCATGCAAATGAGCGTGTGTATATGCGCAAGTCATACCTTGGTGCCCCTTTTTTTGTCGCCAACGTCGTGCCCACCGTGCTGGAATATTGCCCAGATCCGGACCCCGCCGACCTGAAAGGCAAGTCACCGGACGAGTTGCCGGCGCGAGGACGCCGACTGATTACGTTTACCGATAGCCGCCAAGGCACGGCACGGATGGCAGTGCGAATGCAGCAGGAAGCCGAGCGCTCAAAGCTGCGTGGCCTGGTGTTCGAAATTTTGCGTAATGAGCAGGCAGCCGAGGACCTCGCGCCGCGCGACACACCGATTGTTTCGCCAGAAGCGTTGCTGGCCCAGGCCGACAAACTCGAGGGGATGGGGATGAAAGCGATGGCCGAGCAAATCCGCGCAGATGTCGCGGCCATACGTGCCGGCCAGGCAATGACGGTGGCGCCTCCGATGGCATGGCAGACGTTGGTCGAGCGACTCGCGTCCCAGCCGGCCGTCAAGGAGTCCATCCTCAACTACAATCGCTATGCAAACCCGGCGCTGTTTGCCGGTGGTGGTGGCGAATCGACGATGGCCAGGTTGCTGCTGGCACGCGAATTTGCGCGGCGTCCGAAGCACCAGAACAGCTCGGAAACGCTGGGACTGGTCAAGGTCGATTATCTCGGTCTCGGACGGCTACCGGCGCCCGCTGAATGGCTCACCACGCGTGCTGTTAGCGTTGTCGGTGCCGATGGCTACGGTGAGCACCTCACCGAGCGCGACTGGAATGATTTTCTGAAGGTTACACTCGACTTTTTTGTGCGCGAAAATACTTACATCCAGCTTGAGCAGACGATGCAGTTCTGGATGGGAAGTCGGTTCAGTCCAAAAACACTGGTGCCGCCCACCCGCGACATTGTCGACACCACCCGCGTCAAGCGCTGGCCCCAGTTGCGCGGTGGGCAAGGTGGGCGCCTGGTCAAGCTGCTCGAACGGGCCACCGGATTTAACGCGCGCACTGACAACCGACAGCGCGTTCTCATCAACATGTGGTTGGAGCAAGCCTGGCGCGACTTGGTCAACGCACACATTTTGCAGGAGACCGATGGCCTTTACTCGTTGTCCCTGTCGCGCTTGGGATTCTCACTGCCAACGCAGGCCTGGATTTGCCCGGTAACGAACCGCCTTCTCGACACCGCCTTCCGCGGCCTGACGCCTTACCTTCCGTCCAAGAAGGTGGCTGGACTATTCCAATGTCGCAAAATCGACCTGCCTCAGTTATCGGCGCTGAAGACCGATGGTGGCATCACCGGCAAGCTGGCGCAGATTCGCGCGCTGACGGCATCTGACCCGGCAGTTTCCCGCCTGCGATCGGAGAACCTGTGGACCGACATGTCGGACCGGACCGTCGAGGGTGGCTTCTACTACCGGACTGCCGAACACTCGGCGCAGCAGTCGGCGGACAAGCTGCAGCGTTACGAGGAAATGTTCAAGGAGGGGAAAATCAACGTGTTGAATTGCTCGACTACGATGGAGATGGGCGTCGATATCGGTGGCATTTCAGCAGTCGTGATGAACAACGTGCCGCCCCACCCAGCCAACTACCTGCAGCGCGCTGGCCGCGCCGGCCGCCGCAACGAAGCCCGAGCCATTGCATATACCTTGTGCAAGGGAGACCCACACAACCGGCGCGTGTTCAGCCAGCCCAAGTGGCCCTTCATCACCGCCATCCCGGCGCCCACCGTGATGCTTAGTTCTGACAGGATCGTCCAGCGTCATGCGAATTCGTTTTTACTTTCCGCATTCCTGCTCGAAAACAGTCCGGCCGACGAGGGTGACCGCACCAGGCTGCACGTTAAGTGGTTCTTCGACGGTGGCGAGGACGCGCCAGCGCGGCGGTTTGCCGACTGGCTCGGCGCCTTGCCAGTGCAGACCGGCGCGGATCTGCGGGGAATTGTGCGCGGCACCGGGCTGGGAGGACGGTCCTTTGAGTCGATCGCTGCCGATACGTTAGGCGGGTTGCGGCGGATCGCCGATTATTGGGTTTCGGAAGCGGACAAGCTGCGCACCAAGCTCCTCGGCGCCAAGGACGGACCGTACACACGTGCACTGAAGTTCGAGCTCAAGCGGCACGAAGAGGCATTCTTGCTACACGAGCTGGCCGCACGGGCGTTCCTTCCCGGCTACGGCTTTCCGACGAACGTCGTCAACCTGAATACCTACAACATCGCCGAATTCGCAGAAACCCGGCGCCAGCGTGACACGAATGAACGGGAAGACAATATCTTCACAATGAAGGAACAGCCGACCCGCAGCCTCGACGTGGCGATCCGGGAATATGCGCCAGGGGCGCAGGTCGTCATTGATGGCCGCGTGCATCGTTCGGCCGGCATTGCATTGCCGTGGCAAGGCGATGGGACGCGCGAAGCTCAGAAATTCGACAAGTCGTGGCGCTGCGCTACGTGCGGCTGCACTGGCGTCATGGAGAACGCTTACCTGAACAGCGAAAATCTGCAATGCAGCAACTGCAACGTGCCGATTCCCGATACGGAACAAAAACTAGTGTTGCGTCCATCTGGGTTCGTCACCGACTTCTGGGAGGAAAGCACCAATGATATCGATCATCAAAAATTCATCCGTGTGGCGCGCCCGCGCGTCGCCCTCGATGGCGAAGTACTGGCGCTGCCTGATGCACGTTGCGGTTTCCTGCGTTTTGGCCACAACGGCACGGTGTTCCATCATTCCTCCGGTGAGCACGATAACGGGTATGCGATCTGTTTGACCTGCGGCCGCGCCGATTCAATGACCGCCGACGACCAAGTTCCGCTTGACTTGCGCGCCGACCGTAGCCACCGTCCAGTCGGCGGTATTACTGGCAGCAAGCGCGAAGAAGTCTGCCCGGGAACCGGCGTGCAGGCGCACGTGCATCTTGGGTTCCAGACTTGGACCGATGTACTCGAACTATTCCTGCGGAGTCCCACGACGCATCTCTGGCTGAGCGATTCAGCGGAGCATCAGGTCGTCGCCAGGACGCTGGCCCTGGCGATGCGCGATACCATCACCAGCAGCCTAGGCATCGCCAGCAGCGAGATCGGCTACGGTTTCCGGCTTGACAAGGATCTTGTCTCGAACAGCGGCCGCTCCGTGATCCAGCTTTTCGATCAGGTCAGTGGAGGCGCTGGTTTCGTCCTGGCCGCGCTTGACGATATTGTGGTATTCCTGCAGGCGCTGGCCAGTAAACTGGTGTGCCCAGCCAACTGCGACAACGTGTGTTCAAGCTGCCTCGCTGGCCAGGACAGCCGTGCCGAATCCGAAGAGCTAGACCGCCTCGGCGCCAAAAAATGGCTCGACGAGAATGTCTACCTGAGTCATCTCGCGCTGCCGCCCGGGATCGCCGGAATCGCCGGCGCGCGCTATTGTTCGTTCGAGCCGCAGCGCTTCATTCGCCAGACGATCAACCAAGGCGCCACCGGCATCACCTTGGTCCTGCGTGGTGAGCCGGAAGACTGGGACCTAAACTACCCGGAATTTCGTAACCGGATCTTGACCTGGTCAGCCGTGGACAAGCTGGAGGTCTGCATCGCTGTCCGGCTCCCGGCCGAACTTCCCGACGAGTCAAGGCGCGTGTTGGCCACCTATGGCGCGCTGGGAGTACGGATCGTTGCACTGAGCGGTAACGGCGCCGTGTCCGATGTGCCGGTGGCTGCCCAAATCGTTGGACAGGGCAAAGTCCGTTCCCTGTTCGCGACTGACTACAGGTGTCTGGTGCCGGGCGAGCAGTGGCTTGCGACCGACGCGGCGACAGTCTGGGCGACGTCGGAAGAGATCGGTGTGCTGGACGCCGGGATCGTCGACACCAGTACTTGGAACCAGGTGCCAACCGGGGCGACAGTACTGGAAATTGTTGCGGAACTGAACGGTACGGTCGCGTCGCTAGGCGCTAGGCTTCGCGAACTGTTCGCGACCAAGGTACCGACGCTATCGGCGCTGATCGACAACGACCGTGCGGTCGCGATCAGTTACTCCGACCGCTACATCAAGTCACCATGGTCGGTGATGTTGTTGAGTGGATTGCTGTCAGTGTTTAAGAACGAAGCACTGCGCAGCGTACAGATCCAATCGCTGGTGCCGGAATTAAAGCGCCCATCGAATGAACTGAAACATGACTGGGAAACGGAACGGGTGCAGTCGGAGATGCTGCGCCGCTGGCTCTCTGAGGAACTCGATACAGCACTCGCGATCGATATCCGTCAAAGGCCAAACGAGGTTCAGCACAGTCGGATGATTACGGTTACCTGGTCCTCCGGAAAACAGAGCCGCATTATGCTCGACCAAGGCATGGGATATTGGGCGCCACGCGCGCTGTATCGTGATCAACTGACGTTCAATTTCAACGCGCCGGTTGACGTACAGCTGAAGGCGATGCGCGAACGGCAGGGATGCGTCCTAGTCAGCAATCTTGGGGTTTGGCCAACCTATATGACGGTACTAGCCGATTAACGGGAGGCATGCGCTGTAGAACGATTACCATCGCATACACAAAATGACACTTGGCGGCATACAGCAAACACGGCTTTCCGGTTGCCGCCAATGTGTTGAACCGTGAGTTCAATTCGGTGGCGCCGAACAGCGCTTTTGCGAAATCACTTACATTTGGACCGAGCTGGATGGCTATACTTAGCGACGGTCAAATCACCGACACAATGATTTTCAATCCTTAGCTCGAATGGATATTTTGTGTTGCATTAATTCATAGTGCAGGTAGGCAACTTTTTGGTAAGGGCATCGTTGAGGGTATTCTTCAATCTACTACCCGTCAAAATCAGCCATCCATGCGCTTTGCCAGCTATGATTCGAATCCCCCTCTCGCTTCGCTGCCAGCCGACTGGACTGAGACTGGCTTGGCACGCGGGCGCGGTTTTGCATTGCTCCCCCGCAAACCTTGTCCCTTTTCAACTCCCCCATAGTTTCCCGCATGTATCGTAAGCCTCTCCCACCACCCCCGGAGAGTCCCATGTCCTACACCTACACCAAAGTCGACGACCTGGAAAAAACCACCATGGTCGGCAACCATCAATGCGTCGCCCTGGTCCGCCACTACGCGGGCGCGCCGGCCACGTTGGCCTGGAAGCAGGGGGAAGCAGTGCTGGGAAATCGCTTGCTGCGCAAGGGCACGGCCATTGCCACGTTTATCAACGGGAAGTATGCGAATCATCAACAAGGCAATCACGCAGCCCTGTATATGGGACAGACGCTGGACGGGATCATTGTCATGGATCAGTGGTCGGGCAAGCGCCTGGGCATCGTGACTTCGCGCACCTTGCGTTCCAAAGGCCAGTACAAGAATGGCTTGCATATCGATCCCAGCAACAATGCCGATGCTTTTTTCGTCATCGAATAGGGAGTATCCATGCAAGCTAAACGTTTGTTGACCGGCGCCGCCTGCTGCATTTTCCCGGTGCTGTCGCAGGCAGCCATGACCGCCTCATATGCTTGCCCGGAGAGCGTGCCTGCGGCATCGATCAGCCTGAATGCCGTGCCGGCCGGCTGGACGCCGTATATCGACAGCCCGCTCTACCTGAGCGCCGCAGCGCCGATCGATGGCGCACCGGAGCGCAGGGGGCAGCTCGTGCCCAGCGGGGAGCGCAAGAAGAAAGGGAAAACGACGCTCAGCTACCGTCTGGAAGGCCGCTATCCAGACGGCAAGTGGCTGCAATGCAGCTACGGCGTGCATGGGGAAGTTACGCTGTCGAGGAGAATGGACGACAGCGTCAGCCTTTGCCAATTCACCTACAGAAAAGGCAGCAAGGCCGGGCAGAACGAGATCGATATCGACTGCCGGTAAGTGAGTTGGTATCAGCGCTATTGCTGGGGAGATCGCAGGCCGCAAAGCCGATGCGCCTGCGGCCGTGCATGTCGGCTTACGCGTTCGCTAAGCCGACCTACGAAATTGCCGCCTGCCTGCAGCGCAGACGCAAAAAAACCCGCCGAAGCGGGTTTTTTACTCTACAGCCAAACCAAAAACTTAGAACTGGTTCATGGTGTTGTCTTTACCAGCTGCTTTCAGCGCCGCTTCGCCGCTGAAGTAATCCTTGTGATCGTCGCCGATGTCCGAGCCGGACATGTTTTGATGTTTCACGCAGGCGATGCCCTGGCGGATTTCCTTGCGCTGCACGCCGGCCACGTAGCCCAGCATGCCCTGGTCGCCGAAGTATTCCTTGGCCAGGTTGTCGGTCGACAAGGCGGCCGTATGGTAGGTCGGCAGGGTGATCAGGTGGTGGAAGATGCCGGCTTCGCGGGCCGAGTCGGCTTGGAAGGTGCGGATTTTCTCGTCGGCCGTGATCGCCAATTCCGTCTGGTCGTATTCCACGCTCATCAGCTGGGCGCGTTCGTAGGCGGACACGTCCTTGCCGTCGGCCTTCATGATGTCATACACCTGCTGGCGGAAGTTCAGGGTCCAGTTGAACGATGGGCTGTTGTTGTACACCAGCTTGGCGTTCGGGATGACCTTGCGGATTTCGCTGACCATGCCGCCGATTTGCGCGATATGTGGTTTTTCCGTTTCGATCCACAGCAGGTCGGCGCCGTTTTGCAGCGAGGTGATGCAATCGAGCACGCAACGCTCTTCGCCGGAACCGGCGCGGAACTGGAACAGGTTGCTCGGCAGGCGTTTTGGACGCAGCAGCTTGCCTTCGCGCTTGAGGATGACGTCGCCATTGCCCAGCGCGTCGGCCGACACTTCTTCGCAGTCGAGGAAGGCATTGTATTGGTCGCCCAGGTCGCCTGGTTCATTGGTGACGGCGATCTGCTTGGTCAGGCCAGCGCCCAGCGAATCGGTGCGGGCAACGATGATGCCGTCGTCCACGCCCAGTTCCAGGAAGGCGTAGCGGATGGCGCGGATCTTGGCCAGGAAGTCTTCATGTGGCACCGTGACTTTACCGTCCTGGTGGCCGCATTGTTTCTCGTCCGATACCTGGTTTTCGATCTGGATGCAGCAGGCGCCCGCTTCGATGAACTGTTTTGCCAGCAGGTAGGTGGCTTCCGCATTGCCGAAACCGGCGTCGATGTCGGCGATGATGGGCACGACGTGGGTGATGTGGCCGTCGATCTTGGCCTGGATCGCTTGCTTGTCAGCACCTTGGGCAGCGTCCAGCTGGCGGAACAGGCCGCCCAGTTCGCGTGCATCGGCCTGGCGCAGGAAGGTGTAGAGTTCGCGGATCAGGCTGGTGACGGCGGTCTTTTCATGCATCGACTGGTCTGGCAGCGGGCCGAACTCGGAGCGCAGGGCTGCGACCATCCAGCCGGACAGGTAGAGGTAGCGGCGGTCGGTGCTGTTGAAGTGCTTCTTGATCGAGATCATCTTCTGTTGACCGATGAAACCGTGCCAGCAGCCGAGCGACTGGGTGTACTTGGATGGGTCCGCATCGTAGGCAGCCATGTCGTTGCGCATGATCTTCGCCGTGTAGCGGGCGATGTCCAGGCCGGTCTTGAACTTGTTCTGGGCGCGCATGCGGGCGGCGGACTCGGGATTGATGGCGTTCCAGGCGCTGCCTTGTTGCTCTTTCAAACCAGCAACAGCTTTGATGTCGTCTTGATATTGGGACATGTGAATCTCCTAAAAAGAAAAACTAAGTTTGAGAAAATGGGGAAGTGCGTCGCCGGTGCGCCAGCGCGTTTGTCGAAGCCAACTGCATGACTAAATAGTAGGCCGATTGGCGCCAATGTTCAAGTCTTATATAAGACATATAACTTAAATTAAGTCTTTGTTTTTCAATGGTTTAATTATGATTTTTCAGGATGTGAAATGAATTTTCAAAAAGTGAGAGCATCAATGTCTGAGTCTGCTGTTTGAAATTTCGCGATGTGAAACGCCTTTTCAGAATTTGGTGCAGCGCGACATATCGGGGCGAAAAAAAACCACCCGAAGGTGGCTTGGGGCGCAGGCGGCGCGTTTATCGTCCCACGGTCTGCCGCTGGTCCTTGATGAACAGCGCCGTCAGCATGCCCACCACGCACACGCCGATCACATAATAGGCAGGGCCCAGCACGTTGTTCTTCAGCATCAAGGTCACGACCACGGGCGTCAGGCCGCCGAAAATCGCATACGACAAGTTGTAGGAAAACGACAGTCCCGAGAAGCGCACCTGGGCCGGGAACGCTTGCACCAGCACGTAGGGCACGGCGCCGACGACGCCGACGAACAGGCCCGTCATCGCGTACAGGGGCAGCAGCAGGTCGGGGCGGCTGCCGACGGTGGTGTAGAAAATATACGTGGAAATGGCCAGCAGCACGGAACCGACGAAGATCACGCGCTTGCCGCCCAGGCGGTCGGCCAGCATGCCGGCGATGATGCAGCCGAAGGCCAGGCACAGAGTGGCCACGGTATTGGCCACCAGGGTGGTGCGCGGCGCGATGTGATGGATCTTTTGCAGCAGGGCAGGCGTCATCAAAATGACGACGACGATGCCGGCCGACAGCATCCAGGTCAGCAACATCGACACGGCGACGGCGCCGCGGTGGCTGCGCAGCACGGATTTCAGGGGCATTTCCGTGGACAGCGCCTTGCGTTGCTGCATTTCCGCAAAGACGGGGGTTTCATGCAGCCAGCGGCGCAGATACATGGCGCCAAAGCCGAAGAGGCCGCCCAGCAAGAACGGATAGCGCCAGGCGCCATCGGTGATTTCTGCCGGCGTGTAGACGGTGTTGAGGCCCGTCGCCACGAGCGAACCCAACAAGATACCGACAGTCAGGCCGGCCGTCAGCACGCCGCAGGCAAAGCCCGTGAAACGGCTCGGTACGTGTTCGGACACAAACACCCAGGCGCCCGGCACTTCGCCGCCCACGGCCGCGCCCTGGAAGACGCGCATCAAGAGCAGCAGCAGCGGGGCGGCCAGGCCGATGGTGGCGTAGGTCGGCAGCAAGCCGATCAGCAGGGTCGGCACGGCCATCATCAGGATGGACAGGGTGAACATGCGCTTGCGGCCCAGCAAGTCGCCGAAGTGGGCCATGACGATGCCGCCCAGCGGACGCACGACGTAGCCGGCGGCGAAGATACCGAAGGTTTGCAGCAAGCGCAGCCATTCCGGCATCTCCGGCGGGAAGAACAGCTGGCCGATGGCGTTGGCAAAGAAGACGAAGATGATGAAATCGTAGAATTCCAGCGCGCCGCCGAGGGCGGCCAGCGACAGGGTCTTGTAGTCTTGTTTGGTGAGGGGACGGCTTGCGGCGTTGATTGCGGCGGTGTTGGAAGTAGGCATGTGTCTCGTTCTTGTGTGTTATCGGAGATTGCCAGACCTAGCATACGCATTTCCGCCGTGTGAGTAAATGCGGTGCGTATGGGGAACAGCCTCAGCTGTGCTTAATACAACGCCGCTATCATCAGCGTTGACTTCATTGGAAAGGACACACAATGCACATCATGATCGTGGGCGCCAGCCGGGGCCTGGGACGCGCGCTGGTGGACGGTTTGCTCGCTGACGGCCATACCGTCATCGGCGTATCGCGCCAGCAACCCGCCGACTTGCCTGCTGGCCAGGGCACACAGCTGCAATGGATCGCGGCGGACCTGGCCGTGCCCGCCGAGGCCGTCGAACGCATCGCGCGTGTCGCGCCCGCCGTGCTGGACGCGGTGATCTACAACCTGGGCGTGTGGGAAGAAAAAGCCTTCAGTGATGACTACGCTTTTCTCGGCGATGCGGACGAGGCCATCGTCGACATGGTCAATACCAACATCACAGCGACGATATTGCTGCTCAAGCGCCTGGTGCCGCGCTTGCTGGCCAGCAGCAAGCCGCAGCTGATACTCACGGGGTCCACTTCTGGCCTGCGCCAGAGCGGTCGCCCGGAAGTGACGTTCAGCGCCTCGAAATTCGCCTTGAACGGCATCGCCGATGCCTTGCGCGAAGGTTTCCGCGCGCAGGGATTGGCCGTGACGGCGCTGCAGCTGGGCTATCTGAATACCTACGATGGCTTGTCCGTGCCGCTGGCGGACGCTAGCGCGCGCGGCGAGGGCGAGCTGATCCCCGTGCATGACGTCGTTGCCGTCGTGCGCATGCTGTTGAGCCTGTCGAATGCCTCGTTCGTGCGCGAGCTGGTGCTGCCGGCGCTGCGCGACGAGCGTTTTTAGGCATTGTTTCCAGATATTATGCGTCCTCGCCGTGGACCTGGGACAAACACCCGGCGCACGCAGCGCGCGTAGCCGTCGCACTCGCGTGCATTCTGATAGCTGGCGCCCGCGTAGCGCTCGCCGGTGACGGCGCCCTGGTCGTTATGCTTGGCGCGCATACGCAAACATATGCTGCACATACTCGGCCTTGCCGAGCGGTACGCCGTTATGGCGCAGGATGTTGTAGGCCGTCACCAGGTGAAAATAGAACTGCGGCGTGGCCCAGTTGAGCGCATATTCCAGACCCGTCATGTCGAAGCTCAGGCCATCGGCCAGGGTGATCGACACTTGCTGCTCCGCACCCGCGTCGATCGCTGCGCGGTCCGCCGCAGCGAGCATTGCCAGGGTATCCTCGATCAACGCCTTGGCTTGCCGCATGTCGGCGGGCGTGGCGAGCCGGGGCAGCGCTTGCTGCGTCAGCCGGCACACGGCTTCTTGTGCCTGCGTGCACGTAAATTCCACCTGGCGCGCCAGGGTGTGCATGTCGGGCGCCAGCCGTGATTCGAGCAGGTTTTGCGGATCGAAGCCCAGCGCCTGGGCGTGTTCCTCGCCTTTGCTTAACAGGGTGCTCAGGGAGCGCAGCATTTGCGCGAAGCAAGGGATGGTAATGGCGTAGACCGACATGGATAGTCCTCGATTGAGTGGAGATGCAGGGGGCCTGGCGCCAGATGGGGCCAGGGCATGCCCAAGGCGGACCAGATATTAGCATATTGAAATTTGTAATGATTTGCTAAAGGACTGCCGTTCCCGCTACCATGGCAGCCTCGGATGGCAGCCCTGGCTGGCTGCCCGGGTTTGCGTATTTTCCCTCGATAGGAACTCCATGAAATCACTCGTCACCAGCGCCGTCTTCGCTTCCTTGCTGGGCTTGCTGCCGGCCGCTGCGCAAGCGCAAGATGCACGCGATCAATTCTTCGCGACCCTGAAAAGCCTGTGCGGCCAGCAATTTGACGGCGTGCTGGTGTATCCCACGGATCCGCGGCATGATTTCGCGGGCAAGCGCCTGCATGCGGACTTTGCCGCTTGCGGCGAGCGGCAAATCAAGGTGCCGTTCCAGGTGGGCGAGGACAAGTCGCGCACCTGGATCATCAGCCGCACGCCGGCGGGACTGGCCTTGCAGCACGATCACCGCCACGCGGACGGCACGCCCGACGCCGTGACCATGTATGGCGGCATGGCCAGTACAACGGGCTCGGCCTTGTCGCAATCGTTCCTGGCCGACGACTACACGGCCAGGCTGGTCAAGGGTGCGGCCACGAATGTGTGGACCATCAGCGTCAGCGCCGACGGCTCAACCCTCACGTATCACCTGGAGCGCGACGCCCAGCCGCGCGCCACCGTGGTGTTCCAGCGTAGCGGCGCCGGTTAAGTTCAGTTCGATCCCGTTGCCGGGTTCTTGCTGGAGGAGCTGCCGGGCCGTGTTCCAGCGTGCCCATCGGACATGCTACAGTCTGCCATCGCCGCCTTCCTCGATCATTATCGATGTCAACCTGGACTTCCCCGCCTCAACTCGTCGCCCTTGCCGCCTTTTATGCGCAAGCGCAAGCCCAGCCGGATGCCTTCAGCGACGCGGCCTTCCTCGACGCCGTCAAGGTTGCCCACTGGCCCACCAACTGCTGGAGTTACATGGAAGCGTCATTCGCCATCATCGCGCCCGCCTGTCTGCTGCGTCCGCATTTGACCGCCGAGCTGATCGCCATGCCTATCGACGCCATGATCGCCGGCTGCCTGGACGATGCGGGGCAAGTCATTGATATCGGCCTGGCGTACGCCAGGCGCGACGCGCCGTATGTGGTGCCCAGCGAGGAGGGCAAGCGCTGGCTGACGCAGGTGTGGCCGGGATTGGGAGAACTGATCGGGCAGGTATTTGCGGCCAGGCTGCAAGCGGCGCTGGCCGATGAAGATTGATGTAACTATAAACTGACAGGAATACACAGGATTGCAGGAAATTTCTTCCCTCCCGACTATAAAACTTTTCCTTTCAAGCAAGGAGATCTGCTGATATCTCAAGACGAGGGCGGCAACTTTTCTGTTTCCAAGGTGTTGAAGATAGATACAGTCGAGGTCGGCTGCGGCGAGGCGATTTACATGGGCGGCAAGGACATCGTGGCAACGAAGGACGATAACCTGTTGATCATCGGCTGTGCGTACGGCGAATACGAGTTTGACACGGCCGAGGAGGCGCAGGCCGCTGCGCGGGACGGTAGCTGGACAGTCAGGATAGGCCACGCTCCGAATCGCAGTCCGGGCGCGGCGGCGGGGCAGTCATTGATTGGCCATGAACCCGTTCATGAAAGCGAACTGGAGGGCTACCATCTGTGGAAAGAAGCCTTTGATGCGGGCGAGGCTGGCGTGTTCTGATATCGGCGTAGGCTGTTGTGCGGCGGCTACTTCTTCTTCTTCTTGACCAAGGAAACTGGTTTACGTTAGGGTATACGTAACTACTTACATATATCCCGATCTCATGTCCTCCAACTTGCAATCCTACGGCTCCCTGATGCTGGCCAGCCGCCTGCGCCGTCTTTCCGATCAACTGTATGCCGGTGTCGATGCCAGCTATCTGGCCGCTGGCGTCGAACTGACGTCTCGCTGTTTCCCCTTGTTATTGCTGCTGCGCGACAACGGTCCCACGGCGATCACGGCCCTGGCCGCGCAAATCGGGCAGACGCACCCGGTAGTGGTACAGCTGGGGCGCAAACTGCTCGACGCTGGCGTGGTGGTGGAGATGCCGGACGCCAAGGATGAGCGGCGCCGCCTGCTGGCGCTGACCGACGCCGGGCAAGCTTTGCTGCGCACCATGGCGCCCCTGTGGGATGACGTGCGCGCAGCCGTCGATACGGTATTCGAACACGGTACGCCGCAGTTGATGGCCAGCCTGGACCGCGCGGAAGCGCGCTTGCAGGCGCAAGGTTTCGGTGAGACGATCGCCGCCTGCCGGCGCCAGCGCGAGCGGGCCGCCGTGGAAATCATCGACTACGCCGCGCCCTACGCGGCCGATTTCAAGCGCCTGAATATCGCATGGCTGGAGCGCTATTTCTATGTCGAGGCGCTGGACGACAAGGTGCTGTCCGATCCGCAGCGCTCGATACTCGACGCTGGCGGGCAGATCTTCCTCGCGCGCCTGGACGGAAAAATCGTTGGCACTTGCGCCCTGATCCGCGCCGGCGACGCCAGCATCGAGCTGTCGAAGATGGCCGTCACGCCCGAGTGCCAGGGCCTGGGCATCGCGCGCCGGCTGATCGAACGGGCCTTCGACGCCTTCGAGGCCAGCGGCGCGCAGCTGCTGTTCCTGGAATCGAACAGCAAGCTGGCGCCGGCCATCCGTCTGTACGAAAGCAGTGGTTTTACGCACGTGGCGCGGCCCGCCGGCGACGCGCATTACCAGCGCGCCGACGTCTACATGGAGTGGCAGGGCCGGTAGCACCCGCCAGGGCGCCACGCGGCGCTCCCCATCGGCCGTCTCCCGCGTTACAATACGCGCACCCATAACGGAACTCAGGTTCCACTATTCGAGACGCCGACGCCGCATGCCTTCCTTCCCGATGCCCTTCCCGCAGATGATCGTTCCACCGGAGCCCACCCAGGCGCGCAGCAAGCAAGCGTTCGAGCGCTTGCTGCTGGTGGGCGAACAGTTGCTGGCGGAAAACCGTTTCGATGAAATCGGCGTGGCCGACCTGGCCCGGCTGGCGCAAACCTCGGTTGGTACCTTTTATCGTTTATTGGGCGACAAGGACACCTTGAGCCGCTTGCTGCTGCAGCGCTTTTTTTCCGATATGGTGGAAAAGGTCGAGACCCTGACGGAGTTGCGCCAGTGGGAAGGGCGCAGCCTGGAAGACTTCATCCGCGCCATGGTGGCCATGTTCGTGGCCGTGAATGGCGGACGCAGCGGCGTCTTGCGGGCCTTGATCACGCGCGCGTCGCAGGATGCGCAATTTCGCGACAGGGTGCATCAGATCAATCATTTGATCTCGCAACGCACGGTCGCCGTGCTGGCCAGCAAGTCGGCCAGCATCCGCCACCCGAATCCCACGCAGGCGATGATGGTGGTGCCGCCCGTGCTGCTGGGCATCCTGAACCAGCACACCCTGACGGGTTCGCTGTCCTTTTTATCGGGCGCGGCACTGGAAGATGAATTGGTGCGTGTTGCTTTAAATTACCTGACCTAAGATATTTAGCGATTTAACTTGAAATCGGAATTCGGATTCCGTATTATGTTTTCCAACAGCAGGAAAACATATTCCTGCACCTGAACACAAAGCATGTTCAACAGCAAGGAGACAGAATGCGGCGTCACACGACATCCGATGTTCCATTGCATTACCTCGACCTGAGTTCCGGCACAGAGACGGAGCAGGGCGAGCCCGTGTTTTTGTTGCACGGCCTCGGTTCCTGCGCCGCAGACTGGCGCCCGCAGATCGACGCCCTCGGCAGCAGCTATCGTCTGATCGTGCCCGATATGCGCGGCCATGGCGCCAGTCCCGCGCCAGACGGCGACTGGCAGATCGGCGACTTTGCCAACGACCTCTTCAACTTGATGGACCAGCTCGACGTGCCACGCGCGCACATCGTCGGCTTTTCCCTGGGCGGCATGGTGGGCCTGGAAATGGCCAACCGTGCCCCGGACCGGATAGCCAGTTTGTGTCTGATCAACTCGCAACCGTTTCAGGGCAGCAAGCCGGCGTCTTTGCTGTTTGCCTACTGGCTGCGCCGCACGGTGATCGCCACCTTCGGCCTGAAAGCCATGGGCAAGATCATCGGCAAGAAACTGTTTCCTGATCCGGCCCAGCAAGCGCTGGTCGAGCGCTTCGCCACGCAGATGGCCGGCATGGACAAGCGCGCCTATCTGGCCGCGCTGGACGCCATTTTCCACTGGGATATCGACATTCATTTCCAGGCCCTGGCCATGCCCGTCTTCATCATGGCGGCCGACCAGGATTACACGCCCGTCGCCAGCAAGCGGGCCTTTGCCGCACAGTTTCAGCAGTGCGAGATCGAGATTATCGCGAACTCGCGCCACGCCACGCCCCTGGACCAGGCGCAGCGTGTGAATACCTTGTTGCAGTCCTTCCTCGCCACACATTCAAAATAAACAGGCCACTCGCCGCACGGGCAGGGGCCGGGAAACAGTCATCGCAGGGCAGGTGCACGCTTTTTGCGCACGCCGGTACCGTTACGTCTTGCGCTTCTGGAATCCGGCCGTCTTCCCTGGTGGCAAGCAAGCCTGACATTGGAGACGCTATGAAACTTGCTTTGAAATTAATGCCCGCCGCCCTCGCCGTTGCCGGTGCCTTTGCCACCCAGGCCCAGGCGCAGGAAGCCACTCCCGCTGCTGCCAGCACGGCTCAGGAAGCCAGCGATGCGAAAGAACGCATGGAAACCGTGACGGTCTCTGCCCGCCGCCGCGAAGAGCGGCTGCAGGACGTGCCGCTGGCCGTCACGGCGTTTTCCGCCAAGGCCCTGGAACGGGCGAATATCCAGAACCTGGCCGACTTGCAGGAGCGCGTGCCGAACCTGACCGTGTACGCCTCGCGCGGCACGAATACCACCTTGACGGCCTTCATTCGCGGCGTGGGCCAAGCCGACCCCGTATGGGGCGTGGACCCGGGCGTGGGCATTTATTTTGACGACGTCTACATGGCCCGTCCGCAAGGTGCGCTGCTCGACGTGTTCGACGTGCAGCGCATCGAAGTGCTGCGCGGCCCGCAAGGCACCCTGTACGGCAAGAACACCATCGGCGGCGCCATCAAGTACATTTCGCGCCCCTTGGCGAAGGAAAATGGCGCCTCGGCGGAAGTGGGTATCGGTAATTACAACCAGCGCAACTTCAAGGCCGCCTTCAACCTGGCCAACGAGAGCGGCACCTGGCGCGCGCGCCTGGCGGCCGCCAAGCTGGACCGCGACGGTTTCGGCCGCAACACCTTCAATGGCGAACAGGTCAGCGACCAGGACAGCACGGCAGCGCGCCTGTCCGTCGGCTACTTTCCGCAAGACATACCTTTGACCGTCGTGCTGAGCCTGGACGCCACGGACGACAAGTCGGGCGTGCGCGGCTTCCAGCGCATGGGCGTGAGCGCCTTCGACCCGCTCAAGCGTCCCGCCAGCACGGATGCGTATGACATCCAGAGCGGCATGCCGGGCAACAACTTCACGCATAACCGGGGCGGCTCGCTGGTGGCCAACTACACGCTGTCGAACGAGTGGTCCGTGAAAGTGATCGGCGCCAAGCGGCGCAGCACGTCCGAGCAAACCATCGACTTCGATGGCTTGCCGCAACCGATTGCCGACGTATTCGGCGATTCGCGCGACGAACAGAAAAGCCTGGAATTGCAGGCCTCGTACAGCGGCGATGACGGCGCCGGCGTGATCGGCCTGTACCGCTTCGAAGGCACGGCCGGCGGCGGCATCTACAACAACTTCCTGGGACGCCAGTTCACGGCCGCCGTCAGCACGGTAGAGACGGACAGCACGGCGCTGTACACGGACTGGACCTGGCCGCTGGGCAAGGTGTGGAGCATCAATGCGGGCTTGCGCCACACGCGCGAGGAAAAGCGCGCCATCGTGCTGAACCGCGCCTTTGCCGACGTGGGCTTCACGCGGCCCATCCAGACGGCGGCCGACTTCGACAAGTCCTTATCGGTCAGCAATACTTCGCCGAAAATCTCCGTGCGCTATGAAGCGTCGAAGACGACGAATTTCTACAGCAACCTGTCGCGCGGTTTCAAGTCGGGCGGCTATAACGTGCGCGCCAACAACCTGGTGGTGCCCGATTCCGCGCGTCCTTACAAGGATGAAAAACTCGACGCCCTGGAAGTGGGCATGAAATACGCGGCACCCGACGACACGTTTGACGCCAACGTGGCCCTGTTCTACAACCGCTACAAGGATATTCAGTTGTCCGTCTTCACCAGCTATGTGCAGCCGGGCGGCGTGCCGGGCTTCTATGGCGACTTCACGAATGCGGGCAAGGCGACGGTCAAAGGCGCCGAATTCGAATTCTCGTGGCGGCCGAATCGCCAGTGGGAAGTCAACGGTTTCCTCGCCTTGCTCGATGCCAACTATGACGAGTTCATGAGCGGCGGCAAAAACATTGCGGATACGCAAAAGTTCAGCAATACGCCAGCGCGGCAAGTGGGCTTGAATGTGACGCGCACGGACCGCGACGTCTTCGGCGGCGCCCTGCGCAGCATGGTCGGCTACGGCTACCGCAGCAAGGTATATCCGACCACGGACTTGAGTGCAACCCTGGCGCAAGGCGGCTACAGCATCTGGACGGCCGGTGTCGTCTGGGAAGCGCCGAAGAACTGGACCTTCAGCCTGCACGGCAGCAACCTGGGCAACAAGCGCTACCGCACGGATGGCTACAACATTCCCGCCGTCTTCATCCTCGACGGTTTCTATGGCCCGCCGCGCCAGATCATCGCCAAGGCAGGCTACAAGTTCTAAGAGTTTGTTGAAGTGCCAGCCTGGTGAGCGCCAGGCTGGTTCATTGTCGCTGTTTTCGTCGTTAATAATAATCAGGAGACTGGCATGGTACATCTGCATCAGCAACTGCGTCACTTCTTATCCGCAATCATCGCCGCTTGCGGCTTGCTGGCCGCGCTGCCGGCGGCCGCTGGTCAGTGGGAATTCGGCCTGTACGCGAGCCTGTGGGGCACGCGCGAATACCAGGTCTGGCTACCGAGCAATTACAACCCGAACACGCCGCTGCCCGTGGTGCTGATGCTGCACGGCTGCGGTTCCGAGCCCAACAGCATGGCCGCCGTCAGCCGCTACAACCAGCTGGCCGACAGCGAGAATTTCATCGTCGTCTATCCGCGCCAGAACGCCACGGCCAACCCCATGCGCTGCTGGAATTTCATGTTGCCGCTGAATCAGGAGCGGGGCACGGGCGAGCCGGCCGTGCTGATGGGCATCTTGAACAAGGTCAAGAGCAAGTATGCGGTGCAGGACAGCCGCGTGTACGTGACGGGCATCTCGGCGGGCGGCGCCATGGCTTCCATCATGGCCGCCTGCTACTCGGACGTGTTCGCTGCCGTGATGGTGCATTCGGGCGGCATGTACAAGGGCGCCATCGGCATGCTCACGGCTGCCGATTCGCTGTTCAACGGCAGCTCGTTCGACCCGAAAGTACGCGGCAAGGATGCCTGGCGCTGTTCCGGTTCGCCGCGCCGGCTGATGCCGACGATGGTGTTCCACGGCACGGCCGACATCGTCGTCAACCCCGTCAACGGCGAGCAAACCATCGAGCAATTCCTGCAGACCAGCGATGTTGGCGACGATGGCCTCGACAATGACAGCGTGCGCTACCGTGCCGACAGCATCGTGCGCCAGACGGTGCCGTATGGCCGCAGTTACTCCATCGACACGTATCTGCACAACGGCGCCGTCATCGCACAAAAGTACACGGTCGAGGGCATGAATCACGCGTGGAGCGGCGGTCCTCCCGGCTGGCCATTCAGCGATGAACTGGGCCCGGACGCCACCGTGATCAGCTGGAATTTCTTCAAGCATTACCAGCGCTGATGGTGTGAGGAAATGTCCAGCTTGTACAATGGGACGCCGCGCTTGCGCCCCATTTTTCTGATGCCTGTGAATATCCCCATGCCTGTTTGCCGCCTGCTGTTCTGTCTTTCCCTTGCCTGGCTGTCCGCCTGCACCAGCGTCGGCCCGTCCGCGCCATCGGCGGCCGACGTGCAGGCGTTCGAGCGTGCCGCCCAGCAAGACAGCATGCGCAGCGAATGCGACTGGAGCGTGCGCTATGCGCCCGTCGCACCGAAGGACGCCAGCGTGGCGCAACTGCAGGCGATCGCCACGGCGCGCCTGGGGGCCTTGCAACTGCTGCCCGCCTGGACCCTGGCCATGCCCGACAGCGCGGCGCGCGCCTTTACGGAGTCGGAGCAAGACCGCGCCGGGCTGCAATTGTTGCTCAGCATCGTACTGCCCGCCATGGAGCGCTACCCGGCCGGCGTCTTCGCGCGCACGGGCTTGCGCCACGTCGTGCTGGTCAAGGATCTGAGCGTGGACGGCCAGCGCCGCCTGGCCATGCCGGCGCCGGAAATCGACAGCGTCGTCTACGCCGACAACCTGCTGGCCGCCCTGTGTCCATCCGGCATGGAGCTGCGCGTGCACCACGAGTATTACCACTTCATCGAACACCGCCTGTTCAACGATTTCTATTACCGCGACCCCGCCTGGCTGGCCCTGAACTCGCCCGGCACGGCCTACGGCCAGGGCGGCGCCACGGCCTACGGCAAGGGCTTCCAGAACCTGGGCCACCCGCAGCCGGGCCTCGTCAGCCTGTACGCCGCCTACGGTCCCGAGGAAGACAAGGCGGAAGTGTTCGGGTGGATGATGACGCCGGCTTACACCGTGCGCCTGCAGCAATGGACGGCATTTGATCCCGTCCTGCTGGCCAAGCGGGAAAAGTTGAGGGAAGTATTGGGAACCTTGGCGGATTCTTACTAAATATCAAGTATTTCCTTGCCATCCCATGGCATTGTCGGCTCTCCAGCTTGATGTAGGAACGAGGAGAACGCCATGGACGGTGATGAGTGGATATCGGGTACCCAGCGTCCCTTGCGCCTGCGCCTGGGTATCTCGCCCAAGGTGCCTGCCGGTGTGCTGATACCGCAGCGCATCGCCGGCAGCGAGGCCATCTGTGGCGGGATTGAATACCGTGTGCTGTGCGTCTCGACGCATGCGGATTTGCCGCTCAGTAGTTTGATTGCCTTGCCGGCCGCTATCGATATAGTCACCGACCAGGGGCAGCTGCGCAGCATCTGCGGCCTCGTCACGCAAGCGAGCGCCGGTGACAGCGATGGCGCGCTGGCCAGCTATCAGCTGGTGCTGATGGACGCCTTCGCCATCATGGAAAAACGCTGCAATACGCGCGTCTTCCGGCGCCTGACGGATATCGAGATCGTCAAGACCCTGCTCGATGAGTGGATACGCAGCAATACGGTGCTGGCGCATGCCTTCCAGTATGCGTTTGCCGATTTCTTCGAGGCGCAGACGTATCCACAGCGTGAATTTGTCATGCAGCACAATGAATCCGATGCGGCCTTCGTGCGGCGCCTGCTCAAGCGCAGCGGCGTCGCCTGGTTTTTTCGTGCCGAGGGCAATACGAATGCACATGCCGAGCCGGCGCATACCCTGGTGTTATTCAACCACGCCGATGGCTTGCGAAAGAACATGGCGGACACCGTGCGCTATCACGCGGACCGCGCGACGGAACAGCGCGACACCCTGACGTCGTGGAACGAAGTGCGAAAGCTGCAGTCGGGCAAGGTGACGCGCCATAGCTGGAATGAGGAACATCCGCGCGCGCGGCCGTTCATGACAGCCGATGCCTTGGGGCAGGGGCAGCAGGGCATGCATGGCAATGCCATTGCCGCCACCCTTGATGATTATCGCGTGCTGCCGCCGCGCGCGGGCATCGATCATGATGCCTTGTGTCAGCTGGGCATGTTGGCCATGCAGCAGCACGATTACGAGAGCCATTGCTTTCATGCCGAAGGCAGCGTACGCGACCTGTGTCCGGGTGAATATTTTACGCTGGCCGAGCATCCGGACATTGACGTCTTGCCAGCGGCCGCGCGCGATTTTGTCGTCACGTCGCTGCACGTGGCGGCGCAAAACAATTTACCCAAGGAGCTGGCCGCCCGGGTGGCACGCCTGTTTGCGCGCAACCGCTGGCTGGCCGATGACGCATTGCTGCCGCAGCGCGAACTGGCGGCGGCCGTGGACGGTGGCGCCTTGCGCATGCGTATCGAACTGACGGCAGTGCGGCGCGGCGTGGCCATCGTGCCGGCCTACGACACGCGCATCGATCTGCCGCCAGTCACCATGCAAAGTGCCATGGTGGTGGGGCCGGCGAATGAGGAAGTCCATTGCGATGCGATGGGCCGGGTCAAGGTGCGCTTTCCCGCCACACGCAAGCTGGACCATGAGCATGCAGGCGGCACGGGCGCCTCCGACACGGATGCCGATTCGGCCTGGGTGCGCGTTGCGTCGAACTGGGCGGGAAACGGACCTGGCAGCATGCAGCAATGCGGCTACCTGGGCTTGCCCCGCGTAGGCAGCGAAGTCTTGCTGGCTTTTCTGGGCGGCGATCCGGACCGGCCTGTCATCGTGGGACAGTTGTACAACCACAATGCGCAGCCGGTTGCCTTGAGCAAGGCGGGCGACCTGCCGGGTAACCGCTATTTGTCCGGCATCAAGAGCCGCGAGATCAAGGGTACGCGTGGCAACCAGCTGCGCTTTGACGATGTGCATGGGCAAATCAACGCTCAGCTTGCCAGCGATCATGGTTCCACGCAGCTCAACCTGGGCTGGCTGACGCAGGACCGGCGCAATGGCCAAGGCGAAGCACGCGGCGAGGGCGCCGAGCTGCGCACCGACGAGCAACTGGCGATGCGGGCAGGCAAGGGCATGCTGCTCTCGGCCTGGAAGCGGCTGAATGGCGATGGTGGCCACATGGCGCGCAGTGAATATCTGGGCCTGATGGAAAACTGTCTGGAATTGTTTCGCTCGCTGGGCAGCTATGCTGCCACGCATCAGGCGTTGGAGAACGCGGACGAAGCGCAGCAGGAGTTGCAGCACAGCTTGAAAAGCTGGGAAGGCGGCAGCAATACGCAGCCCCGTGCCGAACTGGGCGGTGCGGCGGCGATTGCCGTCACGGCGCCGGCCGGCATCAGCTTTGCCAGTTCGAAGGCCATTGTCAGCTATGCCGTCAGCAATATCGATACGGTGGCGCAGCAGCACCTGCAAGCGGTGGCAGGCCAGCGCTACAGCGTGAACGCCGGCAAGGGCATCTCGCTGTTTGCTCATGCGGATGGCATCCGCGCCATCGCCCACCATGGCAAGTTCTTGCTGCAAAGCCAGCATGACGACATGGAACTCAATGCCGGGAAAAACCTGAAGCTCACGGCCAGCGAAGGCAAGCTGACGGGCATGGCCGATGAAATCGTGTTGATTTCCAAGCATGGCGCTTTCATCCGCATCGCCGACGGCATCACCTTCGGCAGCAAGTCGCCGCTGCAGTTCAATGCGCCCAATTTCGTCTTCAATGACCCGCAAAGCATGGAGGTGCAATTGCCAAACTTTGCCGAGGGCAAGGCCGATCAGCAATTCATTTTTCAGTATGAGGGCGACGACAGCGCCGTCGATGGCGGGCCGCAACAACCGCAGTTGGCGCCGCAGGCGCACTTTGCCGTGAAGCTGGGCGATGGTTCATCTGCCGATGGCCGCAGCGACGGGGGTGGCAAGACGGACGTGCTGGAGCGCGCAGCGATGCACCTGGCCGCCATCGAAGTGTTCAACAACAAGGATTGATGACGCCAGGAGAGTGCGATGGGCAGCTATCCGAAAGTACCGTACGTGGTGGGCGAGGAAGTGGCGCTCCTGCATTGCGAACGCACCGTCTGCAAGAAGGTGAAAATACGCCGCAACTTGCCGGGCAATATCATCGTCATCCATGGCGTCAACGATGTGGGTGTCAGCTACAAGGCGGTGGAGCACGGCCTGTGCGAGGGCTTGACGCAAAGGCTGGGACGCGGCTTTACGCCCGCGTCGTATCGCATGCCCGTGGCGGCGGACAAGGACAAGCTGGAAGATGACCCAGATGCCGTCTTCTTCAAGCGCACGATCACCAAAGATACCAACAGCCCCGTGATTCCGTTTTACTGGGGCTACCGTGAAGTGGGAGAGAAATGCCGCACCGTCAATGGCCAGTTTGTTGACCGCTACGGAAACCGCCTGGACAAGGATCTGTCGAAGGAAGGTGGCCCTTTCGGCAACGCCACCAGCAGCTTGCCCGACATGTGGCGTCCGGGCATGTATGCGCCTGCGGACCCCATGGGCGATGCCTTGCGGCCACTGAAAACGGCGCCCGGGCGCATGTATATGGTGCTCGCGGCGCAGCGACTGGCAGCACTGATTTCCATGATCCGCGATTACGACGCGGATGATACCGTCAGCATCGTTGCGCACAGCCAGGGTTGCCTGCTGTCGCTGCTGGCGCAAGCCATGCTGATGGAGAAGGGGTTGGCGCCGGCCGATAATTTGATACTCACGCATCCGCCATACAGCCTGGTGGACAGCCTGCCTCTGCTGATGCGAGGTGCTGCTTGGTTCGATGGCGGCGAGGATGCGGCGATGAAGCCCTATTACCATTTGCTCAGTGGTGCGCAGACCATGGGTGCGCGCCTGAAGACATTGGTGAACATAGTTTCCGGCGTGGTGAAGGGGAACGGCCAGGCTTGCAAGCCGCCGTTTGCCGAGCTGAAAAAGGACGAATATCGTGGCATGGTCGGCAGCCGCTGGCAGAGCGCCGACGACCGCGACAACCGCCGCAAGGTTTATCTGTATTTTTGCCCTGAAGACATGACGGTGGCGCTCGATAACATCCAGGGCATAGGGTGGGATGGCGTGCCCGATCATGCATCGGGAAGTGAATTGGTGGAAGAAGAGGAGACATCCAGTCTTGATGGGTACAGTATTTCCTCCGGACATACCAAGATAGTGGAACACAAGCAGGTACGCGGCGCGCTGGCGGAACTAGGTGGCAGATTTTATCAGCGGGTATTCAGCAACAAGACCCGGCTGGATCCGGCCACGGGAAAGACCACGGTGTCGTTGGTCGGCAAGGCGCCACCGTTTGACTTTCCGTTGCGCCTGCCGACGGAAACGGAGCAATCGCACGTGGAGGTTTCTCTGCGAAAACACCGCGCACAACATCAAGCGGTGGCCTGGCCTGTCAATACCCGGTTGAGCAAGACGGAGCAGCGCAATGGCATTCGTACTATCACGGGCGAAGCATTGAAGCAGCCTGTAGCCGCCGACCTGCGCGGCACATCGCAAATCGATCCGGTGAATATCCCGGCTACGTCCATGATGAGAAATCGTCCTGTTGCCGATCAGGGACCTGCGGACGAAGTCGATCCCTGCGATGCATCAGTGGCACTTACCAGCGGAAGCGGCCTGCATGCAACCGCCGAGGATCGCCCGGATCCGGCCGGCTATCGCCGTTTCCCAGAGCGCGATGAAGCCATACGCGGGGCTGAATTGGTCTTGATGACGGCTGCCTATAACAAGGAAAAGAAACTCGATGGCAAAGGACCGCTCGATCAACGCAAGGTCATTGCCGCTACACGCTACACGGAAGGAAATGTCTTGGCAACCATCCAGGAAAGCCCGAATGAGGCACGCTTGCGCTGGCAGCGGGAAGTCAGTGCCAAGTCCTTCCACAGTTCGATTATCGGAAGCGCCAAAAATCACAGCCAGGTAACTGCGTACGACGTGGCGATTGGCAACGGCAAGGCGTCATCCGATCCGCAGTTCTATGCGTATTTATGTGCGGTGGCGGATTGGCGGGTGAAGATATCGTACGAAAGCGGAAAACGACGACCAGGAATCCTTTTATGGTCGGAGTTTCTTGAGAATTTTCGTATGTATTTTGATACGGAAGATAGTTGGAGGAAAAATGTCATCAAAGGGAACATATCTTATTACAACTCAGGTGTCTTGCCCGCTGATCTACCGTTGCTGACAGGACCTTTGTGGAAAATCGTCATATCAGAAACCAAAAGCGGTAAAAAGACTTCTGACGTCAAGCAGTCGAAGACTTGAGTAACTTTAGATTTCTATAATTTTCTGCTCGCTCTGCGATTAACTGAGGAGCGATACCCTTCAATAGTTAGAGCAGGAGGTCATCATGACCGTCGTTCGTTGGATTGGTATTCCATTACTAGTACTGTTTCTTGTCCTGTTTTTTAGGTGGATTAGTGTATCGGCACAAGCAAGTGAAAGAGAGTCAGCATCGAAAAAGAGATCTGCGCAGGTTCAGAATGAGAGTGTAAATAGTATGACATCACGGGATGAGTATGTCTTGGAAGTGATAGGCCTTGGTGTGACTTTCGATAGGTATCGGCAAGCTAGGCTATGGGATGTCTTACAAAAAGGAAGTGCTTTTACTTCTATCCGAGAACAGGACAAGAGCAAGTACGCGTGGAGCGCTTTGGATAAAAATGGGGTGAGCGGAGGGCGTGCATACGATGCGATGGAGAACGGAATCAACTTTACGCCGCTGTACTGGGGAGTGCCGTCATTTTATGCTGGGCCACCAATTCGCGATTCTAAGCAACAGGCTGAAACTGGAGTGCCGATGGCTGGATTAATTGCCGGCGCGGGAACTTCCGGCATGGCATGGCATTTGTTTTCGATAGCGCCTTGGAGTCTAGCTGAACATCCTGATAAATTGCTGCTCAACATCTTTGAGTTTTTTGATACCCATCCTGACGTACCGTATGTGGTTCTGATGTCCGATGATAGTGCGGGGACGAGAGATGGTATTCGCGCGAAAGGGGATACAAAGATGTTGCAGGATGGATATTACATCCCCGATATGCCCGATACCACCGTGGCATTTGTGCTGGCACGGCGCGAACGTGTTGATTTTTTGCGGCCAGCGATATGGGACGATCCCGGAAATAAGTTCGTACAAGAGCAATTCAGAGCGATGTATTATCAATTGATGGAATCTCTGGCGAAACCAGATAAGGAACTAGGAGCGGATTTTCCTCCCATCCCTCGTCAACCCACCGTCGCCGAATGGCTCGCCGCCGCTGCCGCCTTCGCCCAGCATCCCGATATCCGCGGCATCGGTTTGCAGGCGTTCGGCAAGCTCAACCCCTGGGAAAATCGCCCCCCGCGTGACTGGAAGCCGACGCCGTGGTTTCCCATTCCGTGGAACCGGGAACAGATGGAAACATTTGACCGCCTGCCCTCGTTCGGTTTCGTGCACCGACCCGTATTCGTCAAGTTCGCGGATGAGGAAGGCAAGCCCGTCACGCGGCGCGACGCTCGCCAGAAGATATTCAATGCAGCCTGGCAGCAGGCGCTGCAGACCTTGCCGGAAGCGGAGCGTGGCAAGGGGCCGGTGCGCATCGTGGCTGGCACGGGAAATCAGCCGGAACAGTTGCTGATGCTCGAAGGCCTGTTGCATGACTATGCGTCACAAGGCGGGCCGGAAATCGACAGCGGTAAGAGCGCGCAGTTCATCAATACTGATCTTCGCCTGGGCAACACGGGCGCAGCCACCTGGTTCATGCAGATGGCCATCGGCGTGATGGGCAGCTATCGCGATGGTGGTGCCAGTGCGGCGATTAATTTACGCGATAGCAATGAGGCCAGCATCATCTTCATCACGCCGCCATCGGATGCGAAACGCCAGCAGCAGGATGCCAGCGGCGATATCTTCCGCAGCCGCGTCACGCCGGCCGTCGACCCGGCCAACTACGCGGCGCCATCGGTGGAAGCCATCCTGGAAAGCTCGGCGGGACAATAATTCGGGAGACAGCATGCGCAAAGTCATCCGTTTGGGCGACACTACTTCGCATGGCGGCAAGGTGCTCAGTTGTGCCGCCACGCACTTCACGGTCAATGGTATTGCTGTGGCCTGCGTCGGGGACTTGTGCAGCTGCCCCATCAAGGGGCATCAGGGCTGCAAGATTGCCAGCGGCTCGTCCCGGCATAGCATCAACGGCATTGCCATCGCATTCGAAGGCGATACCACCACCTGCGGCGCCAAGCTGCTCGCTGGTGGTGTCAACTTCCACACGGCCTGACGCCGTACGCTCCCGGCATTTCCTGGTAACTATATAATCTGCGCTTGGGCGATCCCCGCCCCTGAACGTCGATTGAAGGAATGCCATGCCAGGATATTTCATGCGCTCTGTAGCGCTCTTTACCGTATCGGCCGTGTGCATCTCAGCCAGTGCCGCCGAGGTGGTGGCAGTGGATGCGCAGCAGCGCGCGTCCTTGCTGGAATTTTATGCGCAGCAATATCCGGGTGAGCCCGCTGCGCGCACCGTGTTCGAGAGCGTGCCGGTGGTAGGCGGCCGTGGCAGCGAAGTGGTGGGCAGCGTGGAAACGTCGCCGTATCGTGGCCATGGCGCGCTGTGCCGCACGCAGCGCACCAAGTTCGTGCTGCACGGCGAGGGCAAGCAGGCGCGCTGGCAGGAGGCGGGCATGGAGTATTACGCCTGGCTCGACCGTGGCACTTGCCGCGCGGTGGCTGAACCCGTGCGCATGCTGCAGCGCGTCCCCGATGCGGAACTGGAAGGCGTGTTGCTGTACCAGAAGCCGCTGCTGGAGCGGGCGCGATTATTGATGGCGGGTAACACGGCCTGCGCGCCGCTGCGCGCGCTGAAGTTTACGCTGGCGGCCGTCGACGTGGGCGCCGCCGCACCGCGCGCCGAAGAGCGTTATGCACTGGTGTTCAAGAGCGACCGCGACAGCTACGCCCGCGTCTGGCTGCGCAAGAGCGGCGCCCAGTATGACGCCTGGAATGTGACTTGCCCGCCCGTGCTGTAAGCTGCGCCTCCTCGATTTATTTTTTTGACTGTTGCAACCATGAACGAAAATTCCACTTCCGCCCGCAGCTGGGGCACCATCGTCACGCATAGCGACGAAATGGCCATCATCTACCGCTATGTCGACACCTTCCATGATGACTGGGACCTGTCGTCGCAACCGGACCGCATCATCATTGCCTGGCGCTACGAAGATGAAACGGGCATGCCTGCGCCGAACGAGCGCGAGCACATGGAAGAGCTGGAAGCGGCGCTGGCGCCCGTGGTGGAAGAGGGCGGCTTCGCCACCCTGGCGCTGGTGTCGACCGGTGAAAACTTGCGCGAATGGATTTATTACACGCAGTCGGGCGAAGAGTTTTTCAACCGCCTCAACACGGCGCTGGCATCGCGCCCGAAATTCCCGATTGAAATCCGCAGCGCGGCCGACCCCGCCTGGTCGACTTACGCGGGTTTCATGGCGGCCTTACCGAAGTAATTACATCAACGCGGCCGTCACGATGCGCGTGGCGGCCGTGATGATGGCCTGGTTGGTGTCCGCGTTTTTCTGTTCGCGCGTGTAGTACACGGCGATCACCAGCGGTGCGCCGCTGGGCGGGTAGGCCACGCCGATATCGTTGACGCTGCCATACGCGCCCGAGCCCGTTTTATCCGCCACTTGCCAGCCGGCCGGCACGCCGGCGCGGATGCGCTTGTCGCCCGTCGTGTTGCCGCGCATCCAGGCGTCCAGCTGCTGGCGTTGCGGCGCCGGCAAGCTATTTCCCAATAACAATTGCTGCAAGCTGTGCGCCATCGACGCAGGGCTGGCCGTGTCGCGCACTTCGCCGGGGATGGCGCTATTGAGTTCCGTTTCCCAGCGTTCCAGCTGGAATACCGTATTGCCGATGCTGCGCGCAAACGCCGTCACGGCTTGCGGCCCGCCTAATAATGTCATCAAGAAATTGGCTGCGCTATTGTCGCTGTACTGCAAGGTGGCGGCGCACAGGTCCGCCACGCTCATGCCGTCGGCCAGATGCTTTTCCGTGATCGGTGAATACGTGACCAGTTCCTTTTTCTCGTAACGCACGTGCTGGTCCAGCAAGCCCGGCTGGCTGACGCTGCGGGCCAATACGGCGCCCGCCAGCATCGCTTTGAAGGTGCTGGCCAGGGGGAAACGTTCGTCGGCGCGGTAGGTCACGCGCAGCTCGCTGCCCTGGCGCCAGGCGGCAACGCCGAGGCGTCCGCCTGCGGCCTGTTCCAGCGCGGCCAGCTGTGTCTGGGCGGCGGCGATGCCGGTGGCGGGCGCGGCAAACAGCAGCGGTGCCGGGCACAGCAGGGCGGCGCCACTGGCCAGCAGGAGGTGGCGGCGGATGTGGTTCGGGGATTCAGTCATGGTTTGTCGGTGTTTTCGGTGTGGAAAGGGTGGCCAGCAGTTCGCCGATGGCGAGCAGGTTGGCCGGTTTGGTCAGATGGTGGTCGAAGCCGGCCGCGCTCGACTGGCTGCGGTCGTTTTCGGCGCCCCAACCCGTCAATGCGACGAGCACGACGTTGGCGCCGGCCGGTATCCGGCGCAGCGCGCGCGCCACCTCGTAGCCGTTCATGCCGGGCAAGCCGATGTCGAGGAAGATAACGTCTGGCAAGAATTGCGGCGCCACGGCCAGCGCCTGCGCGCCATCGTGGGCCACTTGCGTAGCATGGCCCATCATATCGAGCACGGCGGCCAGGGTATCGGCCGCATCGATATTGTCGTCGACCACCAGCACGCGGAAGTGGGGGCCGCTGGCGCTGTGGACCGGCGCGGCTGGTGCGGCGGACGCTTTCGCTTCCGCCAGCAGCAGGGGCAGGCGCACGCTGAAGGTGCTGCCCAGGCCGGTGCCGGGGCTGGCCACCGTGGCGCTGCCGCCATGCAGCTCGGCCAGGCGCCGCACCAGCGACAGGCCGATGCCCAGCCCGCCCTGCGCCCTGCCCATGTTTTGCCCCACCTGGGTAAACATGTCAAAGACGGTGGCGATCGACTCGGCGGGAATGCCCACGCCGCTGTCCCTGACCTCGATCAAGACCTCGTTGCCATCACGTACCGCGCGCAAGCTGATATGGCCGCCGGCGGGTGTGTACTTGGCGGCATTGTTGAGCAAATTGCCCAGTACCTGCGCCAGCCGCGTGGGATCGGCATCGAGCGGCAGCGGGTCTTCAGCGAGTTGCATCTGGAACTGGTGGTGGCCCGCTTCGATCAGCGGCATGCTCGTTTCCACGGCGCTGGCGATGATGGTTTTCAAGTCCGCGCGTTCCAGCTTGAGTTCGATCTGGCCCCGCGTGATGCGGGCCACGTCCAGTAAATCATTGACCAGGTGCACCATCTGATTGACTTGCCGCTCCATCACGTCGCGCACTCTCGCCACGGTGGCGGGCTTGTCGGCGGCCAGGCGCATGATCTGCAAGCCGTTGCGGATTGGCGCGAGCGGGTTGCGCAATTCGTGCGCCAAGGTGGCCAGGAATTCCGTCTTGCGCCGGTCCATCTCGGACAGATTGTCGGCCAACTGGCGCAATTGCTGCTCTGAGCGCTTGCGTTCGCTGATGTCGCTGAACAATACCGTCAGCAGGCGGCTGCCGGGGCCGCCCAGGCGCGCGGCGAAGACTTCGAACCAGCGCTCCATGGCCACGGCTTCATTTTCGTAGCGCACGGGTTCGCCCGTCTTGACGACTTGGTCGTACAGGTCGAACCAGTGCTGGTCGTGCTCGGGCACGAAGCTGCGGATGGTCTTGCCGATGGCATTGTCCAGACCCGACTGCTTGACGAAGGCGGGGTTGCCTTCCAGGTAGCGGAAATCGATGGGGCGGCCTTGCTCGTCGTACAGCATTTCGATGACGCAAAAGCCCTGGTCCATCAGCTCGATCAGGGTGCGGTAGCGTTCCTCGCTGCGGCGCAGCGCATCTTCCACCTGTTTCTGGCGCGTGATGTCGAGCAGGACGCCGGGCAATTGCAAGGGCGTGCCATCGGGCGCGTATTCCGCGCGGCCCCGTGCGATGACCGAGCGGTACTGGCCATCGCCGGCAGCGACGCGGTAGCTGGCCTCGAACGGCATGTGCGCATGCACCGCCTGGCTTATCTGCGCGCTGACTTGCGCGCGCTCATCGGGATGGATGATGTCCAAGTAGCGCGCCAGCGGCGCCGCCGTGGCCGCTTCGGCATTGACGGGGAACCAGCGTGCCATATTGCTGTCGGCCGTGACCCGGTCGGCCACGATGTCCCAGTTCCAGGTGGCCACTTCACCGGCCTCCAGGGTCAGGCGCAGGGTTTCCTCGTTCTGTTTGCTGGCCGTCAAGTCGAGCGAGATGCCGGACAGGGCGATCACGTGGCCGGCACCGTCGCTGCTGCAGGTGCCGCGCATGTGCGCCCAGTGCAGCGATCCATCGGGCCAGCGCACGCGGATGTCGATCTCGAAATCGCTGGCGCTGGCGATGGCGGCGTGCACCACCGTCTGCCAGTGCTGCAGCTCGCCGTCGAGCATGGCACCAGTCAGTTGCGCGTAGTCGATGTGGCTGGCAGCTGGCAGGCCCAGATTGGCCTTGAACGCGTCGGAGCAGGCCATGCTGCCGCTGCCCAGGTCGATTTCCCACGTGCCCATGCGGCCGCCCTGCATGGCCAGGCGCAGCCGCTGTTCCGTCTGCCGTTGCTGCGTCACGTCGCAATGCGAACCCAGCCATTCAACGATGCTGCCGTCGGGCGCCAGCACAGGCAGCATGCGCACGAGCATATTGCGGTAGGTGCCGCTGACGTGGCGCAGCCGGTATTCCGCTTCGAACACGCTCGTCAGATGTGACGGCATGACGTAAGGCAAGTTGCGGTCGTCCGGATGCAGCGCATTGAGCCAGCCGCGGCCCAGCAGTTCGGCTTCGGTCTGGCCCGTGAAGGCGCGCCAGGAGGGTTGGTCGGCATCGAACTGGCCGAAGGTTTTCGTGCTCCAGACGATGTCGCAATGGGCGCGCAGCAGCGAATGGGCGGCTTGGGCGGCCTGGGCGGCAGCGATGGAGGACGGGACGGCGTTGCTGGGCTGGCTCGGTTCTGGCATGGAGGCGATCGATGATGGTGCGGGGTACCGCCGCCGCACTGGGATGGGGCGGCATGGCAGCTCAATTATGGCGATATTACAACTATTTTTACCCTCAGGGTTGTCTTGCAGGATGCCAATTCTGCTTTCTGCAGGCTATGAGAAAAAGGCGCGTAGTGCGGCAAATCATCGGGTGAAACAGCACTGCACTGGCGCTGTTGTGGCTGAATAACCACTAGTCAGGCCTTTATGTTGATGAATGAATATTTTACATAACAATATTCTTGCAGCGCATAAGGCGCTTGAATTAAATTGGCGCCTTACTTAAAAGTTGGTGTTCATCAGACATCCCAGAGATGCGGCCGCCACCGCTGTCAGCTTGGACGACAGCCAGGGCAGAGCCAGTGACGCCAGGAGCGGAGAAACATCCGTTCGCGCTGCTGCACCATGACGGTGCAGAGAACGCCAGCGCCGTACATAAGCCGGAGACAGGTTGGAAGACAGATTTCGCAATTCTTTTTTAAACTTCTGGGAAACAACATGATCAAGATGTCCAAGATGCACCAGCGTTTGTGCGCCAAAAGCGCCGCCATGCTGGCACTGTCCGCTGCCTTGCCTATCGGCTCGGCGTATGCTGATGAAGTCGCTGCTGATACGACCGCTGCCGCCAGCCAGCTGGAAACCGTGACCGTGACGGCGCAGCGCCGCAAGGAAAATATCCGCGACGTGCCCGTTTCCGTATCGCTGCTGCGCGATGAGAAGCTCGACGTGCTGGTATCCGGCGGACAAGATATCCGCGTGCTGGCCGGCAAAGTGCCTAGCCTGAACGTGGAATCGTCGAATGGCCGCACCTTCCCCCGCTTCTACATCCGCGGCTACGGCAATACCGACTTCAACATCTTTGCATCGCAGCCTGTTTCCCTGATTTACGACGATGTCGTGCAAGAAAATCCGATCCTCAAGGGCTATCCGATTTTCGACGTGGCTGGCGTGGAAGTGCTGCGCGGCCCGCAAGGCACCTTGTTCGGCCGCAACACCCCTGCCGGCGTGGTCAAGTTCGAATCCGTCAAGCCGAACCTGGACAAGGTTGAAGGCTATTACAACGTCTCCGCCGCCACGCACAACACGACCAATTTCGATGGCGCCGTCAACGTGCCACTGAGCAAAGAATGGGCCATGCGTGTCTCGACCCTGCGCCAGCATCGCGACGACTACGTCGACAACAAGTTTACGGGCAAGAAAAACGCCCTGGACGGCTACAACGAACACGCGGAACGCGTGCAATTGATGTATGCGCCGAACGGTACGTTCAACGCTCTGTTCAATGTGCATCAGCGCAGCACCACGGGCAGCGCGCGCGTGTTCTTCGCCAACGCCATCAAGCTTGGCACGAATGACCTGGTCGACGGTTTCGATCCGACCAAATCCTACACCGATGCCTTGAATTTCCAGGAGCTGCGCACCAATGGCGCCAGCGCTCGCCTGAGCTGGGAACTCGACGGCGTCAAGCTGTACTCGATCACTGGTTTCGAACGCGTGGGCAAGTATGTGTCGCATGGCGACATCGACGGTGGCGCACCAGGCATGGTGCCAGCTATTCCATTCCCGGTGGAAACCGCTGGCGGCATCAGCAGCGTGAAACAGTACTCGCAAGAATTCCGCGCCGAATCGAAAAATGCCGGTCCGCTCAATTGGCAGGCTGGCGTGTACTACTTCAACGAAGATGCCAACGGCTATACGGATAACTTCGGCGGTAGCGACCATGCGCTCGTTTCGCACCTGGCCAGCCGCCAGAAAAACACGGCCTGGGCCACCTTCGGTTCCGTCAACTATGCCGTCAACGATGACTTCATGCTGCGTGCCGGCTTGCGCTACACCAAGGACAAGAAGGATTTCAACACGGTAGTAGCGAACAACGTCCCGCAAATCAACCCAACCAGCGCCGATGTCAGCAAAGCCAAGGTCAACTGGGATCTGAGCGGTACCTACAAGTACAACAAGGACGTGAACTTCTACGGCCGTATCGCCACTGGTTTCCGCGCGCCAAGTATCGCGCCAGCCAGCAAGGATGTGTCTGTGACCGTGGCCGATGCGGAAACGATCACCTCGTTCGAAGCGGGCATCAAGGCCGACCTGTTCGAGCGCCGCGCCCGGGTTGCTTTCAGCCTGTACAACTACCAGGTGAAAAACCAGCAATTGACGGTCGTTGGCGGCACCTCGAACGTGACGCGTTTGATCAATGCAGCCAAGACGAATGGCCGCGGCGCGGAACTGGAACTGGAAGGTTTTGTCACGCCTAGCCTGAAGATGTCCCTGGGCGGCAGCTACAACTTCACGGAAATCAAGGATCCATCCCTGTCGGTGGCCACATGCCGCAGCTGCACCGTGACCGATCCGAAAAACGCCGCCGGCTTCGCCATCATCAATGGCAATGCGTTGCCGCAAGCGCCGAAGTGGACGGTCACGGCCACTGGCCGTTATTCGATCCCGATGGAAAACGGCGAATTCTTCGTCTTCACGGACTGGGCTTACCGCAGCAAGATCAACTTCTTCCTGTACGAGTCCACTGAGTTCACCGGCAAGCCGATGGTCGAAGGTGGCTTGCGCGTGGGCTACACCTGGGATGCCGGCAAGTATGAAGTGGCCGCGTTTGGCCGCAACATCACCGATACCCAGCGTATCACGGGCGCCATCGACTTCAACAATCGCACGGGCTTCATCAATGAGCCACGTCAATTTGGTGTGCAATTCAAGGGCAATTTCTAATTGCCTGATGCCTGGCGCCGGCCCTTGCGGCCAGCGCCTGCTTCAACCCGCCCGGTTTGCGCCGCGGCGGGTTTTTTTATGTGCACTCGGGAAGGCGCGCCAGCCGCTGCGCCCAGGCGGGAATGGTTTGCCGCCAGAAGTCTTCCACGTCGTCGGCGCGCACGTCGAGACCGAGGAAGCGGGCGGCCGGCAGCAGCGCCGACGCCAGCAGTTCGCCGGCATGCGTGCCCGTATCGAAGGCGAGGGCGCCTGTCTGTTTCGAGAGTTTCTCGCCGCTGGTATTGTTGACGACAGGCACGTGCAGAAAGCCCGGATGCGGCAAGCCCAGCACATCGTGCAGATACAGCTGGCGCGGCGTGGAGTCGAGCAGATCCGCCCCGCGCACCACCTGCGTGATGCCCTGCACGCCATCGTCCACCACCACGGCCAGCTGGTACGCCCAGTAACCATCGCCGCGCAGCACGATGAAGTCGCCCACTTCGCCAGCCAGGTCCTGCCGCTGCGGACCATGCCAGCGGTCGGCAAAGTCATATACGGCTTGCGGCGCCTCTGGCACGCGCAACCGCAAGGCCCGCGCCGCCTTGCCCGGCGCCAAGCCGTGGCGGCAAGTGCCCGGATACACGGCGGCGGCGCCCTTGGGGACACCTGCCTGCAACACCGAATCGTGGATCTCCTTGCGCGAACAGCCGCACGCATACACGAGGCCAGCGTCCTGCAAGCGCTTCAGCGCCGCCTGGTACAGCGCCAGCCTGCGGCTCTGCCACGTCGCCTCGCCATCCCACGTCATGCCGCAGCGTTGCAGGGTGGCCAGGATCGCCATATCGGCACCCTCGACATTGCGGTCATAGTCCAGATCCTCGATGCGCAGCAGCCACGTGCCGCGATGCACCTTCGCATCGAGATAACTGGCCATGGCGGCTACGAGCGAGCCCATGTGCAGGGGACCGGAGGGAGAGGGGGCGAAGCGGCCGATGTAGGGGGCGGTGGAAGAGTTCGGAGACGGCATGCTGTTAGTGTAGGCGGTGGTGGCAGGCGCTGATGGTTTATTGCTCAGGGTGGGGAGCTTTGGCGACAGCGGCAAGTATCGTGCAGGGCGATGGGCAAGTCAAATCCTGGGCTGTTATCGGAATTACCTAATTGATAATCAAATGCGTAACGTTATCTTCAACATATGAAATTTCTTCCTTGCAGTAATGCGCGTCATTCAACGCTCTGAAATGTAGATCCTTGTCGAATTCCTTCGTGCTGAACGTGTTACTCAGCAGTGCTACAACGCTCCCCTCATCTGGCCAGCCTGAAGAATGCATTGCTATCAATGAATTTCCTAACGAAATCTCATTGAGAAGACAGTTTTTTATTTTTTTGGGTAGCTTCTTCAATAAATTCAGCCAACGTATCTCACTTGCTTTTGGAAAAAATGTATCACTATTTTTTATGGATGCTACTATTCGTTGCTGCACTTCTATAGATTTATCTATATTGGTGTACGATTCACAACGATCGTTCATTTTCAATCGGATGGGTGATTTTCTGGCTATTTTGTACTGCAAGATTATGCATGATGAGGATATTTTTATGTCATGCTGTACGACAACGCTTCCCCAGGAAAATTGAAATACTATTTCTGATAGTCCTTTCACCTGGCCGGGAATTCCCAACTTTCTTTGAATTTGTTTGACTAACGATGATTCAATCACGCCGTTGCCTACAGAATTATTTTCAAAGTAATGCATTATTATGTAATCTATTTCGGGGAAATTTTCTTTTATAATAATCAACTCGACAACGTAATCGCCTACCCATCCATTGATATCAAAAATATAAAGTCCAGTCCCTGTTGTTGTGGGTTTTGTATGGAATGTATTGATAATGCTATTTATGAAATAGTTTGCTGGAGTTTTTTTCGATAAGGCAATCTCTCCATTGACGAGCAGTAATCCATCAATAAAATCAAAAATATAGCCTGGGATTTCAAATTTTTTCATTCTGTTATGCGGGATTTTGAATGAGGCATCTCGTATGAATTATTGCAGTGATTCAGCACGGTTCGTAGAGGCAAATATTGTTCCCCATAGGATCTTCGACGTTCAGAAAACTTGCGTAGGGAGCCTCTACGTAATTGACGAAAAAAGCAGTTTTTTCCAGTCGCTCCTTGAGCGTGTCAATATTTTTCGTTGGTAAAGTGAATAGATTGATCGTGCCACCTTTGCTACCTACGCGATGCGCTTGCTCAATATTTAAAGGATGCATGAATTCTATTGAGAATTTTTTGTTGGACTCGTGCGCCATCGTGAGGCGGCGACTGGTACCTGAATCACACTGAATGATGCTATCCATCGTAATAAAAAACCCGAGATTATCTATGTAAAACTCTTTTGCTTCGTCAAAATTCAGGCAAAGTATTCCTATATTGATTGTGTTTAACATGTGTTTTTTTCTGTATTTCATGGTTATCCTTGGAAGAGAGGATCAATACGAAAATATTTTTTTAAAATTGCACAAACCAGGATTTTATTATGAATAAAAAATTTTCACATGCTTCATGTTCTTCTTTGAAAACGCGAAGCCCTGTCTTTATTCCTCGTTCATAGTAAAAAACCTCCCAATATCCATTTTTTCTCTGATGCACAGACTCTCATCCTGAGTCGGATCGCCAATCGAGAAAGCATTTGATGGTATGTTTAAAATTGCCATCTCGTGCCCAATATGTGAAATATTAATCTATATGGTAATCTGAATTTAATATTGATTTTATTGATAAGCGCAAAAAACTGATGTGGTGTGATTATGTGGATCGTGGCAGGCGTCTATTTCCCCCCCCACGGCCCTGCTTGTGGCAGAACGATGTCAAACTCATCCAGAAACCAGCGTCTCACTCTTCTTGTATATTTTCCTTCTGGTTTAGACTGAAAACCATCCATGCAATTTTCCGGACCAAAATCCCAGTATTTTATGGGGCCATCATCTTTCTCAAAAAACAAATAATGATTATTCTCAATTTCTTTAGTTTGAACCTTGTTTTGTAGGCGATTACCTCCTCCTCATGCTTTATCCATGCTTCCCAGTCTTGATCCATTGAGTGTAGATTTTTTCTTTTCATTCCTCTAAATAGAATGATTGATTCGTTTGCAGAAAAATATCCATCTTCAAATTTAACATCACGAATTATATCCATTGTCAATAATTTTAATTTTGTGAAATTTTATCAGTTTCTTATTTTTATCAACTAGGCTTATCTTATAGTTTTCTGATTGGGCATAAAAATAAGCGGAAAAGAAACTCGGATTTAGAAAAATGCAAAAAACATATTTCCAACTCTTTTCCTCTGAATTTTCATTGATCAGTAGATTGATTATTTCTGATGTGATTAGTTTGGCATTCCAAGCCTTGGATAGCTTAATGTAGATTTCAGTTCCATTTCTAATTTCAAAATTGACAATTGACAAAAATTCCTTATGTGGATAAATAAGGATTTTCATTTTTGTCCTTTGATTTATTGAGTGTGAAATTAATAAATATTCCAGAATAGTCCAATTGATGCCATCGTTGATTGAAGAGATGCTGAAGCTGAAATGTTACCCCATGGAAAATTAAATGCGGAAAACGTTTTTTTTATCTCATCAGGACCTTTTCCCAAGACTTTAGAAAGTAAGTTGGCTAGCCTGTTTTTGTCGGCTATTAATTGGTACTCTGTCGTGTTATATCCATATTTTTTTGTATTCCCTCCATCCCACGATAGCCAAACGCTTTTCATACAATAATTCTCAAAAGTAAAATTTATGCCAAATTCAAATTCATTCAAGCTTCCGCACTTTGATAAAGTGTGCACATAAGTATTTGTTTTGTTGTCTTCTATTTCAATGTAATTTTCTTTTGCAATTTTAATAAACTCAGATTCGTTAAGTGGTGCCATCATAATGCCGTCCAATAGGAGGTAACCTTTTTTTGTATCAAAGGATACTTTTTTCATTTTTTAAAACCTTCCCGGATGAGTTGGTTACGGAGTGGTGGTACGATAATCCCCAACCGGAAACTATACATTGACCGTTAACGGATTAGATTTTCGCATATCCACTCTAGAGTCTTGGCATAGGAAATATTTCCTTTTTTTCGTTCCAAGGCCGCTTCATGAAGAAAAGAGTTCTGTAGTTCCGGAGTTCTCTTTTGCGCGATCCACATGCAAATAGAATCAGCGATAGCATGATCTATATTTTTCTCATCAAGTATTTTTGCCATCATGCGCAAACCTTTCAAAACATGATTTTTCCACATGTGGAATTCGGCCACAATCATGCGCAATCTCAGGGATTTGCTTTTTTCGAAGCTGTCAAGAATTTTCTCTTGTTCATGGCTTGGTGAGTTGTGTAGGTAGTAACTAAATATAGGTTCAATATGGCCATTGAAAACATTGTCGTCGTCGGCAGATACATTGATGGCGATGATATTTTGTGCAATTTTTAACATGGCTGCGTTTGCCGGACTTTGCCATGCTATATCCCAGATGACCTGATGTAGTTCCGGGCTATAAAATTGGTGTTCAAGCAAGCGGAAAAAAAAATCAAGTTCGTTGCTTGTAAGTGGCGCAGTTTTTTTTGCGATAATTTGTCTTCGCAAATTTTTAAGATATTTTTCTTCCAGACGCAATTTTTTCATGACTAATTAGAGTGAACTCTATTTCATTGATGGTCTGGTTTTATCTATGATAGTTTGAACTGATGATTTTTCTCGTTTTTTTTGAAATGGTATAAGTGATGGATCTTCCCAGTGATGTTTTTCCACCTAGTATTTTTTCACCGAGTGCAAAATTTGGTACGAAAGTTATTTTAATATCTTCGTTGTTGTCTTGAATGTATACTTCAAAATCTGAAATATTTCTTTGCTCTTTCTTGAATTCATCCAAAACCATGAGCAATTTCTCAAGATTTTTTCCGGAAATTTTTTCTTCTAAGTTTTCTATGTCGGGTGTGTATTTTTCCATATCTCTATCGGAGCAGGAAAGGTTTGTTGGAGTACTCTGTTAATTAATATTTATTCCTCATCATATGTTTGTATTTTTGCCATATATTATCATTATTGAGCAAAGTGATGATTTTTGATCCGCTTTTACCATTATGTATCCCCACGAGAAAGAAAAAAAATCCTCATACTTTGTCGATGTTTCAGCTGATTGACCTAGTGACTTTGAAATTAACTTACTTAGATATTTTTTTTCATTGATCATGTCCGAGTGACTGGTGTCATATCCAAGTCTGTTTGTTATTCCATCTGTCCAGATTATTTCAATAATGTAAAGGATTCCATTTTTAAATCTGAAATTTACTCTTGTTTCCAGATTGAGAAATTTAATATTTTGCATGCTATATGTTTCAAATTCATTTATTTCCCCAAAACTTTCAAGAAAATTTATGTTTTTTATTTCTTCGCTTGATGTGTTTTTGTTTACGTGAAAATTCTCATTTATTTCAATATCTCCAGTATTCTTATTTATATTCATTTACGGCCTCGGAAATTTAAATATTTTTGCGTTAGCTTTGAGTTTTGATATATCTGAATCATCAATAAAGTATTGATTTCCTCCTCCTGCGCCTAGTAATGTATTTGCTAATGCTTTTCCCGTGCCTGCACAGATATCTTCCGATAGTTTGAATGCTTGAACCTGATCTCTCATCGGTCGCGCCCCTGGAGTGTTTCCGGAATGTGAGATTTGCGTTAAATTATTGTATGTCAATGCGCTTCCATTTGCGGAAATAAGGGTTATTCTGTCGCTGTAATAATTTCCGGGTTTGGGACCATACGGATAAAGGGAATATAAGATAGTCCCTTTTTTTAAAACAATATTTGTATATGCATCGACTCCTGGGTAGGGCGGCTTACCTTGCCATTTTGTTGCTGAAGCTGATGGATTTTTACCAATGCAAGGATTGCATGGTGTGTTTTTTGCACATTTTTTTGCTAATCCTAATGGATCATTCCAGCCAGTGGGATTTGGTGCATATGTATATGTATTTAATCCACCAAGCAAGCCAACTGGATCTTGCGTCACGTACCTGGCTACATCCGGATCATAGTAGCGGTAACGGTTATAAAACAGCCCCGTTTCCCCATCCTCATACTGCCCCTGAAACCGCAGCGGCTGCTCGATTTCTCCTTCGACGTGCTGCAAGCGCCCCCAGGTCTTGTAGCGCCCGCTCCAGACCACGTTCCCTTGCGCGTCCGTTAGTTCGCGCGGCGTGCCCAGGTGGTCGCAGTGGTAGTGGGTGATGCGGTCGTGTGCTGCCGCGTCATCGGCTGCCGCCTGGGTACGCTGCCATGCCGATACCTGATTCGCCTCTATGTCCGCCTGTTCTTGCGCAATCGCCGTCTGCAGTTCGGCGTCGTGCCGCGTGGCAGGTAAATCCCATTGCGCGACGCGCGGCAGGTGGACCGTGCTGGCCTGGCGACAGGCTGGCGAAGCGATCCTGGCCAGCGGCACAAAGCTGTCCGGCTCGTACAGATATGTGACCGTTTCTGCGTGCCCAAGTTCCTGTGCCAGCGTGTCACCATCCCAGACGAAGAAAGTGGTGGTGCCGCTCGTGCGGGCGGGCTGGTCTTTGCTGATGTCTTGCTGCTTGCTCCAGCGGGCCTCTTCTACCCGCTTGGCGATGCGGCGGCTGAAGGCGTCATAAAAATAGCGGGCGCAATGGCGTGACTGGCGTTCTATCCTGGTAGCGTGGCTGAGGCGGTTTTCGGCGTCGTATTGCAGTTCCAGGTCGCTCCACGTTGACTCCCTGCCCGGCGGATGGAAGCGCTTGCCGGTGGCATTGCCTTGCTCGTCGTAGGAGTAGTCGGTATCGCCATAGCTGTTCAGGACGTTGCCGGGCGCGGGAGCCTTGTCGAGCAGATTGCCTGCCGGATCGAAGGCGAAGTGTTCGTCCAGGCCCGGTTGCACGGCGGCCAGCAGTTGGCCGACGGGGTCGTAGGTGTAGCTGAGTTTGCCGAGCGGGCCGGTAGCGGTGGTGCCTGTTTGAAAAATGGTGGTCAGGTTGCCCTGCGCATCGTATTCGAAGCGGCGTTCGCGCACGGGGGCGGGCGCATCGGCGCCGCGCGCCAGGGTCATTTGCGTGAGCCGCGATTGCGGGTCGTACTGGCGCGTGGCGAGCAAACCGCTGCTGCCCAGCTGCCGTTGTTTTTCCCGGTGCAGCTTGTCGCGCTCGACATCGACCACGGTCTGGCCCTGCCACAGCACGCCATGCCAGTGGCCGGAACCATAACGCAGGGTGTCGATGCGGCGGCCGTTCGGCAAGACCGTCTGGATGCGGTTGCCCAGCTCGTCATAGGCGTGCGTCATGACGAAGCTGGCATCCGGCACGCGCGGGGCGTTGGGCAGCCTGCCGGCGTCGGGCAGGGATTGCAGGAAATATGCGCTGCGCTCTTCGGTCAGCTGGCCCAGCGCATCGTGGAAAAAGCGCTGTTCGGCTTGCGGTGCGGAAACGGCTGTCAACCGGCCCAGTGCGTCGTAGGCGTAGCGCACCTCGCCGTCCGCCGTGGTCTTGACGGATAACAAACCGAGCGCGTCGCGTAGCAGCTGCGTGCGCTGGCTGCCGCACTCGCTAGCGGTCAGGTTGCCAGCCTGGTCATAGCTGTATTGCGTGCGCTTGCCGTCGAAGCCCGTTTCCGACTCCAGCCAGCCTTCCGCGTGATACGCGAGTCGGTAGCTTTCGCCCTTGGCGTTGATCAATTCCGTCAGTTGCAGCGCACTATCGTAGCGATACTGTAAAGACTGGCCGATGGCGTCCAGGCGTTCCACCGGCAAACCCTGGCCGTTGTAGCGGTAGCGCGTCTGCTGGCCGGCGCCATCCTCGTGCAAGAGCAGATTGCCGTCTGCATCGTAGGCGTAGTGTTCCCGTGTTTTGTCTGGTGCGATGAGCCCGGTCAGGCGGCCGAGGCCATCGTACTCATAGCTGCTGACGTGGCCCATGGCATCGCGTGCAGCCATCAATCTTCCCTGCTTGTCGTAGCTGTATTCGCTGCTGTAGCCGGAACAATCCGTGTAGCTGGTAAGCAAGCCCTGGCGGTTGTACTGGAAATGCTTGCTGCCGCCCCTGGCGTCGATCAGTTCCACCAGCTGGCCGCGCTGGTCGTAGCGGTAGCGCGTGACGTGGCCCAGCGCATCCGTGATGCTGACGGGACGGCCTGCCGCATCGTATTCGCGGCGTGCGGTGTTGCCCAGCGCATCAATGAAGGCGACGGGCTGATTTCCGGCATCGTATGCGACGCTGCTGCTGTGCCCCTTGGCATCGGTGCTGCGGGTCAGGTTGCCGGCTGCATCGTAGGCGTAGCGGATAGCGGCGCCGTTGGCGTCGATATCGGCCAGCAGCATGCCGTCGCTGTCCCATTCGCGCCGGCCCAGCGAGGCGGCCTTGTTGCCATTCACGCGGCGCACTTCGGTGACCAGCCAGTTGGCGTCGAATGTGTATTCGAGGACGCCGCCGTTTTCCGTGACGCGGCTGGTGTCGTTGTCCACGTAATCGATGCGCATGTGCTCGCTGCCATCTTGGGCGCGCGTGGCGATGGCGCGCGCCTGGTAACTGTTGGCCAAGCTGATGGGATGGCGCTGCGCCAGCTCCGGTTCGCTCAAGGGGGAACCGCTCCAGCGGGCGCGCAGCGCGTCCAGGCTGATCCAATCCAGCTCGTAACTAAAACCCGTGTAGCTGCTGCACGACGTGAGCAGGTGGTGACGATAGCTGTAGCGGCGCGTGTCGCCCAGCGCGTTCGACTGGCTGACCAGGTTGTGGCGGGGCGCGAAGGGTGGCTGGGCATCGTCCGTTTCGCTGGCATAGGCGTAGCGGACATGGCAGAGGCGGCTGCCGTCGGGCAATACCTCGTCGATGCTGCCGATGTAGATGGCCTGTTCCTCGTGCCCGCGCATCGCTTCGAGCACGCTGCCATCGTCGCTGCGCAGGCGCAGCAGTACTGCGCCCGGTTTTGCATCCATCAACCGGTCGATGCTGATGCCGCGTCCATCGCGGCCTTCGCTGCGCACCAGTGCAAAGCGCTGCGTGGCGACGGGCGCGGACGGGGCCAGCATGGCGTTGACGCCGTCGTAGCCGTGCGGCAGCCAGCCGCCTTCAGCGCGCGCGTAGCGCTCGACGCTGCCGTCGCGCCACAGCAAAGCAAACGTGTCGGCGCCGTCGCGCGTCAGCGTAAAACCTTCCTTGCGGCTGTCGTGCTGCTGGCCCGGTTCCAGGCCCGGCAGGCGCAGGGCGCGGCCGCTGTCGTCGTGCAACACGATGCCGGCTTCGCACAGCGACAGGCTGGTGGTGTAGGGCGTGGACCAGCGCGCGCCCAGCAAGCCCCAGTCTTCGCATTCGGCGCCGGAGCGATAGCAGCGCGTCCAGGTGATGGGGATGCTGCGTTCGAGCGCGAAATCCGTCTGGTACAGGATTTCCTGCCCCGTGCCGAAATGCACGGGCTTGCGGCCCTTGACGGGTTTCTTGGCCGGGCCGCTATCCTTGGGGCAGCAGTCGGAGGGGGCTTCCGATATCGGTTCCTTTTTGCCCCGGCTCTTGCCGTCGTCGCCGCCATTTTTTGGGGGAGGTTTGTCGAGTTTCGGGAGCGGCTTGTCCGGTTTTTTGCCGACAATCTTTTCCTTGACCTTGTTGATGCTCGGTGCCGCTTTCTTGCCGAGGAACTTGCTCAGTATTTTTCCGCCGGGAATCTTGCTGAACACCGCCGTTTGCAATAATGTGCCTGCCGCATTCATGACGATGTCTGAGGCGGTATTGAGCAAATCGGGTGTCTTGCCTGTCAACAGGTAGTCGGCCGCCTGGTCGAGCACCGTGGCCGATGCTTCCATTGCCGTGCCTGTCGCAACGGTCGCCGTGCCGGCAACTGCGCCGGTTGCTGCCGCTGTTTCCATCGCGGCAGCTGCCGGCAGGCCAACGCCGGTTGCCGCAACGCCCACTCCGGCGACTCCCAGCACGGCGCTGCCTGTCAGGATGGTGCCACCCGCATCCACGAGGTCTTCGGCGGCGCCATGCATGCTCTTCGATCCATGATCCTTGTAGTCTTGTGCCGCTTCCCGTATCGCCGCCTTCAGGTCCTTGAGGACAGGCTTGGCCGCCTCCGCGCCCCGCTCATAAATCTTGCCCACGGTATTGCGCGAATTCATCCATACTTCGCGCCCCATCTGCACAAGGCTGGCACCGTTGGCGCGATGGATGGGGCTGGCGACCTTGGTGTCGACCTGCTTGCCGACGGTGCCGCTCTTGACGCCGCCCGCCTTGCCGGCCGTGTCGCCCTTGACGGTGGGAATGATGCTGCGCTGGTGCAGGATGACGGGTTCGCTGTGCGACTTGACGTTGGGCGAAGCGTTCTGTGCTTCCGAGAATTCACCGATGATGCTGTAGGGAATAGGCGGCGTGCTGGAGCCGACGGGCGTCTTGCAAATGTCGGGGCTGAGGCTGACGCAATAGAAGCGCGAGGCCTTGGTGACGGTTTCATTCGTCATTTGTCTTTACCTTGCTCGGCCGCCTTGCCCAGTGCTTCCTGGGCCTGTTCCAGCAGTTCGATGCGTGCGATCTGCGCCGGCTCCATCGCGTGCAGCAGGCGCGACGCGACCTGGCCCGCGTCGGCCGGCACGATGGCGCGCCAGACCAGCTCCACAGTGGCCGCTTCGGGGTTGACCAGCACTGTATCGATGACCAGGCGCCAGACGAGCAACTGATCGTTCTTGTCCGCCAGCAGCAGGCACAGTACTTGTTCGGGCAAGGCGAAGCGCAGCACGGTGTTGCCGCGCGGGTCGATGCGGGCCGAGCGATGGTCGTGGCGGCACAGATTGGTCAAGGTGAATTGTTCCAGTCCCGCCAGGTACGGACATTGCTGGTCCAGGGGCGTGCTGTTCCAGTACGCGAAATCGAAGTCTTCCGGCAGGGCAGGGACTTCATCGGCATCCCATTTGTCCTTGACCAAGATGCTGCCGGCCAGTGCGCGGCGCGGCAACCAGCCACGGCCGATAGCGGCCAGCCCCGTCGGCGCGGGCAGCTCCTTGCCGCCCGCGCCTTGCCAGAACTGGGCGGCCGTGCATGGGTGCGTCGCTGGCGTGACGCGGGGCGCAGGCACCTCATCGATCTGTTTCGCATCCAGGTACCAGTGCCGTGCGAAACCGCGTCCCAGCGGATTGGCCTGGCAGGAATCGTGGGCCGCCGCGTTGCAGTCATCGGCCTCGATGCGGCATTGCCCGCCATATGCGTAGGCGTAGTGCAGCGGCAATTGCAGGAACGCTTCTGGCGCCGACAAGTGCCACGGGTTCGGTCGCAGCAAACCCACGGTGGCAATGCGGGCGCAGCCTTGCGCCAGGCGCGTCAGGATGGCTTTCTTGCGGAAGGCGCGCTCGCCGCATACCTGCAGGGTCTTGTCGATCAGGGTCTTCTTTTCTGACCGCACCTTCAGGTTGACGAGAAATTGCGGCATCGCCTGCCCGCGCGGCGCGTGCGCCACGCCATTGACGATCACGTCGCAGCGCGGTTTATACGGCGCGAAGTCGCTTTCCTGAACGGTGCCCGCCTGCGTGTCGCCGTCCAGGTGCCGGTCTTCCGTGGCCAGCGGCGACTGACGCACCATGGGCAGCAGGCTGGCCAGGCCGTCCGCGCCGCAGGGGCCCAGGGTGTAGCCCATGCGCGCCACCACCACATGAAAGGCCTCGCCAAACTGGTCGACCATGTCGAACTGGCTGGCCGCGTGCGGCGTGCGGTTGTCGAAGAGCAGGTTGGGAATGTTGAAATGGGCTGTGCCGGTGTCGTTCATCGTCAGCCCGGGTTGTTGTCGATGTCGTCGCCATGGATCTGCACCTTCGATCTGCCGCGGATGATGATTTCATCGGCAACGAGTTCGATGCGTCCCGGCGTGATGGTGATGCTGGACGTGCCAACAGTCATCGTGTGCGAATCGGTGGCCGTGAGCGTGCTGTCGGCGCCGACGATGACGCTTTTCGTCAGGCCGACTTGCTCGGCCTGCGCCAGCACCACGGTGGTGTTCATGGCGCCGATGACGGTGGTCTGGTAGGCGGCGCCGATGGTCAGCACCTTGGCCAGGCCGATCGTTTCGTCCTTGGCCAGGGTCACCCGTTCCGAACGGTGGCCGTCGATTTGCACCTGCTCGTTGCCGCCCACGTGTTCGCGGCGGTTGTCGCCGATGTCGATGTGTTCGTCATGGCCGACGCGTTCACGGCGGTTGTTGTGCACGGTGATGTCTTCATCGTGGTCCACCGTTTCCGTGCGGTCGCGCTTGACGTGCACCGTTTCATCGCGGTCGATGGTTTTGCGCCGGTCGTTGCCGACCCAGTGCGACTCGTCATGCTCGACTTCGATGCGCTGGTCTTTTTCTGCATGCAGCCACAGTTCTTCCGCATCCTTGCGGTCTTCGAAACGCAGGGCGTTGGCGTGCGCGGCGGAACCTTTTTTTGAGGAACGGCTCAGCATGCCGCTTTGCGTCTTGTTGGCTGGCAAATCCCACGGTGGCATATTGCGCGCGTTGTAGACGCAGCCGATGATGATGGGCATGGCGACGTTACCGTCGAGAAATTGGACGGCCACTTCCATGCCCACCCGGGGCAGGCTGATGTGGCCAAAATTCGGCCCGGCCCAGTTTGATATCACTCTTATCCACGGCGAACTTTTGTCGTCGAAGCTGCCCAGGCGGTCCCAGTGGAATTGCACTTTGACTCTTCCGTAACCGTCCGTATGGATTTCCTCTCCGGGCGGCCCGACCACGGTGGCCGTCTGCACGCCATAGATCTTCGGTTCGCGGCTATGAAAATTGCGGCCCGGGCGCCAGGGAGTGGCGCGGGGGATGCAGGTAAATGTGTTGCTGTAGTGCGAGGTGGCGCCGTGCCCTTGCTGATAGTTATTGCTGGCGTAGTGCTGCACGGAGAGGATCAGGTATTCGCCGGCTGCGCTGTCGAAATGCCCGTCCAGGGTGAACCAGCGCCCAGGTTGCGCCGTGCGGTCATTGCCCTGCGCCTCGAACAGCTGGCCCTGGGCATCAAGCTCTTCCATGCGGCGCTGGGCCAGGGCCTCGCCATCGTCGATGTTTTTGAAACCGTAGCTGCCCGTGTTTTCATACACTTCCAGGGACGGCACGGCGCCTTGCCGGTTCAGCGAGTCGCGGCTGGCGCGGGCGCTGCGTGGATTCTTGAAGTTGAAACTGGCCACCGTCATCTGGGCCGGGGCCATGCGCCGCACCGTGCTCCATTGATGCACGCCATCGTCTTCCAGGGAACCGGCCTGGTGCTGGAAAGGTATTTCGCTCAGATCGCCATCGATGGGCTTGCCCGTGGTGCTGTCGTCGTCCAGCCACAAGGTGTGGCCGTCAAGGCGGTGTTCGTAGCGGTAGTGCCAGCCCAGCTGTTCCCAATGGCGGTGCAGCAGGTTGTGGTCGCTCTCGTTGTGCTGGCACGTGTAGGTGATGGCGGGGTCCAGGCCGCTGGCGGCCAGCTTGTAGTCGCGCATCAGGTAGTCATCGAAGACCTTGTCCGTCAGCGCCGCCACCGTCAGGCCGTGGAAGGCGACATTGTTTTGCCGCAAGTGCAGATGCGCCAGCCATGGCTCCAGCACCATTTCATAAAAGGCGAAGCCGCCGTCCGTGCGCAGGAAGCGGAATTCGAACACATAGCCGTTGAAGTAGCGCAAGGTGCCGTCTTCGCGCACCAGTTCGACGGTCACCATCTTGCCCATCACCTTGTCGAGCGCGATGGCGGCGTCGTCGGACAATACTTCCACCACATGGGAAAAGTCGCGCGACAGGCTTTCGCTGGCGGCCAGGCTGTTGGCCAGGAACTGGACGTTGACAGGGCCGTCGCCATGCGGAAAGTGCAGGCGCAGCAGGCGCTGGCCCTGCATGTCGTCCGCCAGTGTGGTGAACGCCGCCGTCATATCGGAGAAATCGCTCATCGCGCATCGCTTCACGGTAGGGATCGTTGAGCGACTGTAGCAATAGCGAACACAAGCGTTTTGCGCCGCCGCAAGCTTCAATCTTTGAGTGAGGGCATCAATTGCATTTCGTAATGCATGTCGTCGCGGTGGCGCGGTGATGCTGCAGCGCCGAGGAAACTGTTGCAGCCGAGTCCGCCTTGTGGCGCGCTCGTCAATGCCAGTCCCCGCACCTCGCTGGCGTGCAGCACCAGCACGATCTGGTAGCGCACGAGCGGCTGGCCGAACAGCATCAGCATGTGCCGCAGCGCTTGGCAAGCAGGGGCGCGCGGCAGGAAGCTGGCGTGCTGCTGCGCCGTGAGCGGACCGAGGCGCAGGCGTACGGCCAGGTCGGGGCGGCGGCAGCGTTCGCCGATGGTGGCGCGCTGGCCCAGCACGGCATTAGCCATGCCCAGCGCTGTTTGTTCGCGCGGCGCCAGCGCGTCCATGGCGCCCGTCGCTTCGTCGATGTGGCAGGGCACGCCGAAGTGGTCGCTGAGGATGCGCGCCATGACGATGGACGAGATGTTGCGTTGCTGCAGCAAGCCGCTGTACAGGCCGATCGCCGCCTCGTCCTGGCCCTGGCTCTGGCCCGACTGGCACGCGGCCAGGTCCAGCAGGCGCGACAGGAAGGCGCCGCTGTGGCCGGCATGCTCGATGCGGTATTTTTGCCAGGCCTGGTAAAACAGGGTCACGGCACGGCTGGAAAACAGGTCGAGAAAAGCGCGCGCGCTGGTGTCGCGTTCACCATGCTGGTGCGCGGCGATGCGCTCCGAATAGTGGCTGGGCAAGCTGCCCTGGCAACCCAGCAAGCCCATGAAGGCGGGTGTGAGGTGGATGTGCTGGCTGTGGCCGGACAGCAGCGCTTGCAGCAAGGCATCGGCATCGGCGATGCCGTTGGTCGTGAGCGCCTCGATCTGGCTGGCGGGAAAGCGCAGCGAGACGCTGTTGTCGAAGCGCATGATCTTTGCCAGCGCCGTGTGTTCATCGATGCCGTGTTCGGCCAGCCACGCCAGCAGCAGGCGCAGCGCCTGGAAGCACTCGAAGCGCTGCGGCGCGTCGAGCAATTGCTGGATCACGCTGGCGTGGCGTCGGCGCTGCGTTCCGGGCATCGTATCAGTTCCTCGCCGCTGCGCTGGGACAGCAGCGTCAGTTGGCTAAAGCAGTTGAGCTGGCTGTTCAGGGCGAAGTAGCGCTGCAGCACCTGGGCGAAAATATAGATGCTGCTGCCGACGAAGGCTTGCTCGTCGATGCCCAGGCGGATGGCGACGCCGGGCATCAGGGTGGGAAACGGCACGGTTGGCATCCATGCGCGCGTGCTGCCGTGTTCGAGCGTGACGATGCCCTGGATCAGGCGCTGCGTGGTGGGTGAACGGGGCAGGTCGTACAGGCTGAGCATTTTCTGGAATTCGCCCAGGCCCGTTTGCGTCAGGCTGGCGTAATTGAGCGACAGGTGCGCAATCAGCCGCCAGTGCGTGTCCGCCAGGAAGCGCATGCTGGGCGTGGGCTTGCGCAGGAAGCGCGCGGGGATGCCGTCGGGCACGTCTTCGGCCAGCAGGTCGCCGCCGGGCAAGCCGTAGTGCAACTGCGTGGGCAAGTCGCGGTTGCTGCACAGCAGTTGCGTCGAGACGGTGGCGCAGGCCGCGCTACCCGGTGAAAATTGCGGGTCGATCAGGCTCAACCGCATTTCATGGCCGGGGCTGATGGCCGCCACGGCTTCGTCGCGGCGCGCCAGCCAATACTGTCCATGCTCTGGGCCATGCTCTGCCTGAGAACCTTGCAGCGAGGCATACAGCGGCAAGAAAGTGCTCAGGCGCTCGCCGGCCTCGTCCTTGCGCACCACGGTAACGGCCTCGATGCTGTGGATGTCGTAGGCAAACGCATGTGTGGCATCGGCCAGCAGGGCGTAGTCGGGCTCGGTATGCGTGAGGCGGATCGGCACGCCGGACTTGGCGAACAGGTTGACGACGGGCGTGCATCCCAGCAAGAGGTTGTCGCGGCTGACGCCGGACAAGAGCCGCGCCTCGTGGCTGTCGCTGCGCACGCCCTTGAGCGGCAGGTGCAAGGTGAATTGGCGGCATTGCTTCGGCAACAGGACCGCCAGGCTGGACCAGGCGATATCGATGAAATGGAATTTTTCCGGAAAGGCGAAATACTCGGTCAGCAGGCGCAGTGCCGGGTGCGAACGGGCGGAAATGGGGATCAGCGCGTCGTCGTCCGCATAGCCGGCCGGCGTCAACAGCATGCCATCGACAGCCAGCCACGGGCTGTGGTCATCCAGCGCCACATACGCGCCCGCACCGCGCAGGAACAGGGCGTCGAGCAGGGCCGCGCGCACGGAGGGTTCGCCGTCGGCAAACAGGCGCAGGCTGGAAACGCCGGCCTGGTCCAAGTGGTAGTTGTCGCTGCTGCTGGTGAATTGAATGCTGAGCAAGGCGCTGGCGCCGTCGGGCAGGCGCAGGCCGGGCGGCGCGTCGATGATGGCTGAAAAATGCAGGCGAGAAATGGCCAGCGGCGCCAGGGTCACGTCATACGTGCTGGTGAACTTGCAGGCCACGCCTTGCACCGGCTGCGAGCGCAGCACGGTGCCGCGCGCAACGTGCGCAAGCTGGGCCAACTGGGCGCCACCGGGCGTCTCGTCGGCAGCGATGCGCACGATGGAGCATGCGGGAAACGGCCGCAGATAATGCGGGTACAGGGTGTCGAGCAGGGCATGGGTGAATTGCGGATAGGCGTCGTCGAGGCGCTTGGCGACCCTGGCCGTGAGCAGGGCGACGGACTGGATCAGGCGTTCGACATGCGGATCTTCGCAGGTGTCGCCGGCGATCAGCAGACGCCCGGCCGCTTTCGGATAGCGGCTGGAAAACTCGCGCGTGTACTGGCGAAACAAGCCCAGCTCACGCTCGTAATACGGCAGCAGTTGTTCCACGGTCGCGCTCTCCGCCAGCTGGAAAGCTTCATGCTGGCATCAGGCGCTACCGTGGATGTTGATGCGTGACAATGATTCTTAGAAATGGTACTCCGCGCGTATCATCGGCGTCTTCGCCGTCTGGCCCACATTACCCGTGGTGGCGGCCGAGTTGCCGAACTTGTTTTTCCAGTACTGGTATTCCAGGCCCACGCGGAAGGTGTTTTTCGGACTGCCCAGAGCCGCGCCCACGTCGAACATCACCTGCATGTCGATATTCGTTTCCACTGCCGTCTTGCGTCCCACTTCATCGTTGCCTTTGGAGTCGATGAGGTTAAAGAAGCCTTCGAACGAGAACAGCGGCGACAGGGGAATGCCCCAGGCGCCCGTCAGCATGGCGTGCGTTTTATACGTGTAGCGGCCCGTCACTTGCGAGATGGGCGGGAAGGCGCCGCTGGGGGCATTGCTTTCACGCAGCAACAGCAGGCTGGTGTTGAAGAAGCCGGGCACGTCCCACATCAGCGTCGGGCCGGCCACCAGCATGCGCTTGCGCGAGTTGTAGCCGACGTCATTTTTCGTGTTGACGTCGAAGCCCAGGGTGACGCCGACGCCGCGCACGGGGCCGAACTTGATGTCGCTGCCGCGCACCTTGCCGATGTCGATGGTGTTGCGGTACACCAGATACGCTTCTTGCGCGCCGGACGTTTTACCCAGCGCGCCAGGGTCCTTGCTGTCGGACATGAGGAAATCGAGGTTGACGAAGTTGCTGCCGTATTTGTAGCCGCTGGCGTGCGTGATGGCAAAGATGTTTTTCTTGATGTCATCGGGATTGAATGGCTCGCGGTAGTCACTGCCGGCGCGCCAGCTGAGCGCGGTGTCGCTCCATTCGGCAGCCTGGGCGGTCGCTCCCAGGCCCAGGGTCGTGGCAAGGCATAGGCAAGGCAACAGACACGGTAAGATTTTTGGCACTTTCGGCTCCTGATGGCGGTGTTGGAAAACGGATACAAGGAATGGCGGGGCGAGTAGAGCGCATGATGCGCTGCGTTGCCGCAGAATGCGCGCCGTTCAATCCATGATGCGAGAGGCGCGGCATCAGACAATATGCAGTATTTACATACTTACTATCATTTCTTGCATATAATCATCGCATCTTCCAGCCCCTGTGGGGCAAGGCGGGGGCTGCAAAGCAGCTAATTTTTTTCAAAATTGTATACAGGTGTTGTTTTTTTGTAGAAATAGAAATGGACTGCCAAATGCCAGCCCCCAAGCATCCGCGGATGCCGATACGATAGCTATCGCGATGGCTTGATGCCGCGCCGATCGATAGACGGACAACTTAGCGAGGCACGAAAAAAACAATGACGGCACGTCTCGAATTACACGACATCAGCAAGCGCTATCCGTCCGTGGTGGCGAATGACGGCATCCACCTCACCGTGGCGCCCGGACAAATTCACGCCGTGCTCGGCGAAAACGGCGCCGGCAAATCGACCTTGATGAAAATCATCTATGGCGCCGTGCAGCCCGATGGCGGGCGCATCCTGTGGAATGGCCGCGAGGTCGAGATCGCCAACCCGTCGGCCGCCCGCGCGCTGGGTATCGCCATGGTGTTTCAGCACTTTTCCCTGTTCGACACGCTCACCGTGACGGAAAACATCGCCCTCGGTTTGCCCGCCGGCACCAACATGGCGGAACTGGCGCAGCGCATCGAGGCGACGGCGCGCCAGTACGGTCTGGACCTGGAACCGCAGCGCCACGTGCACACCTTGTCGGTGGGCGAATGCCAGCGCGTGGAAATCGTGCGCGCCTTGCTGGCCAAGCCGCAACTATTGATCCTCGATGAACCGACTTCCGTGCTGACGCCGGGCGCCGTGGAGAAACTGTTTACTACCTTGCGCCAGCTGGCGGCCGAAGGCTGCAGCATCCTGTACATCAGCCACAAGCTCGACGAAATCCGCGCCCTGTGCCATACCTGCACGGTGGTGCGCGCCGGCAAGAACGCGGGCGTGTGCGATCCCACTCAGGAATCGGCGGCCAGCCTGTCGCGCATGATGATCGGCGCCGAACCGCCCGCCGTCACGCGCGTGGCACGCCCGCCCGGTGCCGTCATGCTGAGCGTGCGGCAGCTGGACTTGCCGAAGAGCCACCCGTTTGCCACGCAGTTGACGGATATTCATTTCGATGTGCGCGCGGGCGAGATCGTCGGCATCGCGGGCGTGTCCGGCAATGGCCAGCAGGAATTGCTGGCCGCGCTGTCGGGCGAGGACATGCGCGCGGCGCCCGCCAGCATCGTGCTGAACGGCACCCAGGCGGGACGCTTGCCGCCGGGACGCCGGCGCGCGCTGGGCTTCGGCTTCGTGCCGGAAGAGCGGCTGGGACGCGGCGCCGTGCCCGACATGGGGCTGGCCGATAACGTGTTGTTGAGCTTGCAGACCCCCGCCACCATCCGCCACGGCTTCGTGCGTCATACCGTCATCGCGCAGCGGGCGGCCGCCATCATCGCCCGCTTCCAGGTGAAGGCGGGCGGGCCGCAGGCGCTGGCGCGCAGCTTGTCTGGAGGCAATTTGCAGAAATACATAGTCGGACGCGAAGTCATGCGCGAACCCAGCGTGCTGGTAGTGGCGCAGCCGACCTGGGGCGTGGACGTGGGCGCAGCCGCGCAAATCCGCGCCGAATTGCTGGCGCTGCGCGACGCCGGTTGCGCACTGCTGGTGGTATCGGAGGAACTCGATGAATTGTTCGAGATCAGCGACCGCTTGCTGGTGATGGCGAAAGGAAAAATTTCACCTTCGCTGGACGTGGGCGAGGCCAGCGTGGCGCAGGTGGGGCAATGGATGAGCGGGCTGTGGCCACAGGAGGTAGCCCATGGCTAAGTTTGCCTTGCGCCTGGAAGCCCGTCCAACCCCGTCGCGGCTGATGTCGTGGCTGTCGCCCGTGCTGGCCGTGCTGCTGACCGTGTTGTGCGGCGCGCTGCTATTTGTTGCGCTGGGACACGATCCGCTGGCCGGACTGGCCGTCTTCTTCGTGGAACCCTTGCGCGACGCGCACGGCTGGTCCGAGCTGGGCCTTAAAGTCGCCCCTTTGCTGTTGATCGCCGTGGGCCTGGCCATCTGCTTTCGCGCCAATATCTATAACATCGGCGCGGAAGGGCAGCTGACCCTGGGCGCCATCTGCGGCGGCGCGGCAGCCCTGTACCTGGACGATGGTGTGGGAGGCGCGACCGTCATTGGCGTGTCCCTGCTGGCCGGCATGGCCGGCGGCATGGCGTGGGCGGGCCTGGTGGCGTGGCTGCGCGACCGCTACAACGCCAGCGAAATCCTTGTCTCGCTGATGCTGGTCTACATCGCCCAATTGCTGCTCAGCTATCTCGTGTACGGCGTGTTGCGCGACCCGGAAGGCTTCAACTTCCCTCAGTCGAAACTGCTGTCCGACGGCTTGCTGTTGCCGATGGTGATCAGCGACACGCGCTTGCATGTGGGCATCATCTTCGCCTTGCTGGCCGCGCTGGGCGGCTGGCTGTATTTATCCAGGAGCATTGCCGGCTTCCGCTTGCGTGTGGGCGGCATGGCGCCGGCCGCCGCGCGGTATGCGGGCTTTTCTTCGCGCAAGACTTTATGGTCGTCCCTGCTGATCTGCGGCGCCCTGTCGGGCCTGGCGGGCGCCTGTGAAGTGCTGGGACCGATGGGGCAGCTCACGCCCACGGTATCGCCCGGCTACGGCTTTGCGGCCATCATCGTCGCCTTCGTGGGGAGGCTGCATCCCGTCGGCGTACTCTTTTCCAGCTTCGTCATGGCCCTGTTCTATATCGGCGGCGAACTGGCGCAGTCGCGCCTGGGTCTGCCCAGTGCGATTACGGGCGTGTTCCAGGGCATCTTGCTGTTCGCCTTGCTCGCTTGCGACGTGCTGATCCAATATAAATTGCGCTGGAGAAAACATGGATAACCTGGCCCTGACGATAGCGCCATTGATCGCCGCCAGCATCAATGCGGGCACGCCGCTGATGCTCGCCGCGCTCGGTTTGCTCGTCAATGAAAAGGCGGGCGTGGTGAATCTGGGCGCGGAAGGCATGATGCTGGTCTCGGCCATCACGGGCTTTGCCGTGGCCGTCAACACGGGCAGCCCCACCCTGGGCTTTCTGGCTGGCGCGGGCGCCAGCATGCTGCTGTCCGGCTTCTTTGCCTGGCTGACCGTCTGGCTGGGCACGAACCAGTACGCGACGGGCCTGGCCTTGTCGCTGTTCGGCGCGGGCGCATCCACCTACATCGGCCTGAAGTATGTGGGCAACAGCTTGCAGAATGGCCGCTTCGGCATTCCTTTCCTGGAAGATATTCCCGTGCTGGGGCCGGCCCTGTTCCGCCAGCATCCGATGGTGTATCTGTCGCTGCTGCTGTGCGTGGCCATCGCCTGGTTTTTGTACCGCACGCGGGCGGGACTGGTGCTGCGCGCCGTGGGCGAGTCGCCCGCGTCCGCGCATGCGCTCGGCTACCCCGTGCGCCGCATCCGCCTGGCGGCCGTGCTGTTCGGCGGCGCCTGCTGCGGCCTGGCCGGCGCCTTTTTATCGCTCGTGTACACGCCGCTATGGGTCGAGGGCATGGTGGCGGGGCGCGGCTGGATCGCGCTGGCGCTGACCACCTTTGCCACCTGGCGCCCCGCGCGCGTGGTGGGCGGCGCCTACCTGTTTGGCGGCATCACCATTTTGACGTTTCACGCGCAGGCGCTGGGCGTGCCCATCGCTTCGCAACTGCTGTCGATGTTGCCGTATGTGGCGGCCATCGTCGTGCTGGTGCTCATTTCCAGCAATGCCAATTACATCAAGCTCAACATGCCCGCTTCGCTGGGGAAAAATTTCAATCCCGGAAATTAATCACTCACCACAAGGAAAACCATGTCCAAGAAATTACTGTGCGCCGCCGTCTGCAGTGCTGTTTTGATGCCTGCCATGGCCGCCGCGCCCGCGACAGCGCCGCTGAATGTCGGTTTTGTTTACATCAGCCCCATCGGCGACGCGGGCTGGACCACTCAGCATGACCAGGCGCGCAAGGAAATGGAAAAGGCGCTGGGCAACAAGATCACCACCAAGTTTGTGGAAAACGTGCCGGAAAGCGCCGATGCGGAAAGGGTGATCCGTGACCTGGCGCAAACGGGCAGCAAGCTGGTCATCACGACCTCGTTCGGTTACATGAATCCCACCTTGAAAGTGGCGAAGCAATTTCCTAATGTGAAGTTCATCCACCTGACTGGCTACAAGACGGCCGTCAACGTGGCCAACACCAACGCCCGTTTCTACGAAGGCCGCTACCTGGCCGGCGTGTTGGCAGGCAAGATGAGCAAGACGCATGTGGCCGGTTATGTGGCGGCGTTTCCCATTCCGGAAGTGTTGCAGGGCGTCAACGCCTTCACGCGCGGCATGCGCAGCGTCGACCCCAAGGCGGAAGTGAAAGTGGTGTGGGTAAATAGCTGGTTCGACCCGGGCAAGGAACGCGACGCGGCCATCACCCTGATCGGCCAGGGCGCCGACGTGGTCACCCACCACACGGACTCGACCGCCGTGGTGCAGGCGGCGGAAGAGAAGGGCAAGTATGCGATCGCCTACCACTCGGACATGAAAAAGTACGGGCCGAAGGCGCAACTGGCCGCCGTCACCCACCATTGGGGCGAGTACTATACGAAGCAGGCACAGGCCGTGCTGGACGGTACGTGGAAGTCCAGCAGCACCTGGGGCGGCATCAAGGATGGCATGGTCAAGCTGGAAGGCATCAACGCCGCCGTGCCCGCCGATGTGAAACAGTTTGTATTGGCTCGCGAGAAAGAATTGGTTGCTGGCAAGCTCAATCCTTTCAGCGCGCCGATCAAGGATAACGATGGCAAGGTGCGCCTGGAGAAAGGCGTGCTGGACGATGCGGCGCTGACGAAGATGGATTATTTTGTCGAAGGCGTGGCAGGGAAAGTTTCCGGAAAGTAATAGGTTTGAGTTTGAACTTGCTGTAATATTGCCGGAAACGGGAGCAAGGCCGGGGATACATGCGCATTCCCGGCCCATCCACATAGCAGAGCCTGCATAGGCCCGTACCGGAGATCGACTCATGGACAGACTGGAAGTATTCAAGATTATCGCGCTGCAAGCGAGCAAGGGCGAGCTGACGTTCCCCGCCAACGTCAAGGCCACCTTGAAGCTGCAGGAAGCGCTGGACGACCCCGATTGCCATATCGAGGCGGCCGCCCGCATGGTCATGGCCGAGCCGCTGCTGTCGGCGCGGGTCGTGGCCTTGGCCAACTCGGCCGCCTACAACCGTTCCGGCAATGAAATCGCCAATGTGCGCGCAGCCGTCTCGCGCCTGGGCTTTGCCACATTAAAGTCGATGGTGGCGTCCGTCATCGTGCGCCAGCTGGGCAGCCAGATTACTGACCCGCAATTGCGCGCCAAGGGGGCCAAGCTGTGGGAGCACACGGCCCACGTGGCGGCATTGAGCCAGGTCATCGCGCGGAAAGTCACGCATGTGGACGTGGAAACGGCCATGTTCGCCGCCATCGTGCACGAGGTGGGCGGCTTTTATCTGCTGTCGCGCGCCGAGGAATATCCGGGCTTGCTCGACGACAACACGGAAGACTGGATCGAATACGGCGAAAAACTGATCGGCCGCGGCGTACTGCGCCAGCTGCAAGTACCGGACATGGTCTTGCAGGCCGTGGAAGGCATGTGGCATGGCGGCAGCCCGTTCCCGCCCCGCACTCTGGGTGCGACCCTGGTGCTGGCCAACGATCTGTCGCCTGTCGGCTCGCCCTTGCACCCGCCGGAAAGCGCCGAGCGGCGCCTGGCAGCGGCGAAGATCGACTTCGGGATTGGTGGCAGCACCCTGCACACGATACTCGAGGAATCGGCCGAAGAGATCGAATCCTTGGCGGCGGCACTGCTGGTCTGACGCTTTTTCCATCGCCTATCCCCGCCCTTGCTGCGGGGATTTTTTTCGTCCGCATTTTGATCCATCTTTCCCCATGGCATACAATCGCCGGCCCGGCTATCCGCCGGCCCGCTTTCCTCCTCTTACCCAAAGGATCTTATGCAGAAGCTGTTTTCTTCCCTCGCCTTGACTGCGCTGGCGTTTTCCGCGCACGCCGCTACCGGTTTGCCCGTGGTACAGGAAGCGCCGCTGCGCGCCCACCTGGCCTTCCTGTCCAACGATTTATTGGAAGGCCGGGGCACGGGTCAACGGGGCGCCGACCTGACGGTGGCGTATCTGGAAACCCAGGCGCAGATGGCCGGACTGGAACCCGTGCGCGGCAACAGCTACCGCCAGAGCGTGCAAATCGCCGGCGTGAAGTCGCTGCCTGCCGCGAGCAGCCTGCAGGTGGTAGCGGGCGGCAAGGGCGTGCCGCTGGCGTTCGGCCCGGACTGGGTCTGGGCCACGGGCGAATCCGTTGCCGCACACACCTTCGATGCGCCGCTGGTGTTTGTCGGTTACGGCATCACGGCGCCGGAAGAAGGCTGGAACGATTTCAAGGGCGTCGATGTCAAAAACAAGATCGTCGTCATGATGGTCAACGACCCGCAGCCGACCACCGCCGAGCCGAACCGCTTTGCCGGCAAGGCGCTGACTTATTACGGTCGTTGGACGTACAAATTCGAGGAAGCCAGGCGCCAGGGCGCCGCTGGCGTATTGCTGATCCACACGAAACCGTCGGCTTCGTACGACTGGAGCGTGGTGCAGAATAGCTGGAGCGGCAGCGAGCGCTTCCAGCTGGCGGATCGCACTGCCGGCACTCCCCTGCAGGGCTGGATTGCGGAAGACGCGGCGCGTCGCTTGTTTGCGGCCGGTGGCCAGGACCTGGACGCCTTGCGCGCGCAAGCGGAAAGCAAGGATTTCAAGGCCGTCGCCTTGAACGCCAAGTTGTCGGGCGACATGAAGTCCATCGTGCGCAAGGTGGAACAATTCAATATCGCCGGCATGGTGCCAGGCACCGACCCGGCATTGAAGGATGAAGCCGTCATCTACAGCGGCCACTGGGACCACCTTGGCAAGCAAGGTGACAGCGGAGACACGATTTACAACGGCGCCGTCGACAATGCCTCGGGCACGGCCGGCTTGCTGGCCATGGCGCAGGAAGCCGTGAAAAATCCGGCGAAGCGCACGCAGATTTTCCTGTGGGTGGCGGCCGAAGAGCAGGGTTTATTGGGCAGCGCCGCCTACGCGGCCGACCCGCTGTGGCCTTTGAACAAGACGGCGGCCGCGCTGAACCTCGATAGCTTGAATTTCGTGGGTGCCACGCATGATATCGGCGCGCAGGGCAGCGAGCGCACGGAGCTGGGTGCGATGGCAGCGGCGACCGCCAAAGCCATGGGCATGCACATTGCTGCCGCGCGTCCCGACCTGGCCGGTGGTTATTTCCGCAGCGACCATTTTAGTTTTGCCAAGGCGGGCGTGCCCGCGTTTTCCATCAATGGCGGACGCGAGTACATCAAGGACGTGGCAGAGTCGAAAGCCAAGGCGGCCGCCTACGGCCCCCGCTACCATCAAGTCACCGATGAGTACGATGCCAGCTGGGATTTGTCGGGCATGACGCAGCAGGCGCAATTCACGCTGAACCTGGGGCAAGCCGTGGCCAACGCGGCGAAAATGCCGGCCTGGAAGGCCGGCGATGCGTTCGGCAAGGCGCGCGCGCAGGCTGCAAAGTAAGGGGTGGTTTGTGCCAACAATGTTGGCGCCACAGCGCCGGATCAAGCCGTCCGTTCCAGCCGCCGTTGTGTATGCCTGTACTTGCTCCACACGATCAGCAGCAACAGCGGCATGGCGCCGCCCACCATGCACAGGGCGGGCCAGCCGCCAGCGGCGAAGCTGGCGCTGGCCAGCGCCGAGCCGGCCGAGGCGCCGATGAAGCCGCCTGCGATGAACACGGTGGTGACTCTTGCCCGCGCATGCGGCGCCAATTTATATATGATGGACTGGTGCGTCACTTGCAGGCCCATCACTCCCATGTCCAGCAGGACGATGCCGATCAACAGCAGCACCAGCGAATGGGCGCCGAAGCCGATCAGGGCCCAGCCCGCGATGGAGGCGACGGCCAGCAGCCAAGTGGCCTGCCGTGCATAGCCGCGGTCGGCCATGCGGCCCGCCGTATTCGCGGCAAAGGCGCCCGTGGCGCCGGCCAGGCCGAATAGACCGATCTGCATTTCCGAATAGTGGTAGGGCGCGCCGCTGAGCAAGAAGGTCAGGCCCGTCCAGAACACGCTGAAAGTGCCCAGGCCCAGGCCCGAGAACAGGGCGCGCTGGCGCAGCAAGGGTTCCTGGCGGATGATGTCGGCCAAGGAGGCCATCAGCTTGCCGTATTGCAGCTTGCCACGCGGCGCCTCGTTTGGCAGGATGCGGCGCAGCATGACGAGCAGGGCCGCCACGACGATGGCGGCCAGTACGTAGACGCTACGCCAGCCGCCGCTGATCTGCGACACCGTGCCGGAGACGGTACGCGCCAGCAAGATCCCCAGCAACAAGCCCGTCATGACGGTGCCCACCATGCGGCCCCGGCTATGGTCGGGCGCATACGAGGCCACCATGGCCGTCACCACCATCAAGGCGCTGGCCGTGATTCCCATCAAGACGCTGGCGATGGCAAAGACGATGATGTTCTGGCTGGTGGCGGCCAGCAGCAGGGCGCCGATCTTGGCGATCAGCATCCATGTCAGCAACTGGCGGCGGTTCAGCACGTCGCTGAGGGGCACCAGAAACACGATGCCTAGCACATAGCCGATCTGCGTGGCCGTGACCAGGTAGCCCGCTTGCGGCACGCTCACGCCAAACGAGGCGGCCAGCATCGAGGTGAGCGGCTGCACGTAGTACAGGCTGGCGACGAGCACACCGGCGGACAGGGCGAACAACAGGATGCGGGTGGAACTCAGCAGGGTGCTGGCGTCGATATGCGAGGGTGCGGATTTCATGCGATACAACTTTCTTGGAATGACGCTTTTGGATCAGCATGATAGCGGGGCTATGCATTTCCTGCCGGACAGGGCCGATTTTGCGGCTGTAACGTAGACAAGATGCAGGCAAAAAAATCCCGGCGATCGATGCCGACGGCCGGGAAAAGGGTATATGGGGATATACCGAGGGAGGAAGTTAAAACGTGTTCTAAACTTACTGCGCGTCGTTAGTCGCGGCCTGCGATGCTCACTGTGCACCCGCACAGTTCCGCTTCTCGTCCACAACTCACTTCCGCTCGCGACAGTTTAGAAAACGTTTTTATGACCGCTTGCCAGCTCCGCATGCACCTGCGCCGTGATTTCATACGAGCGCAGGCGGTGCTGGTGCTCGAAGATCTGCGAGGTGATCATCAGTTCGTCGGCGCCCGTCTCGGCAATGAAGGCGGCCATCTTGGCCTTGACGGTGTCCGGCGCGCCGATGGCCGTGCAGGACAGGACGGAGTCGAGCATGGCGCGTTCCTGCGGGCCCAATTGCTCCAGATAACCGGGCACGGGCGGCTGCAGGCGCGACGGGCGTCCCGTGCGCAGGTTGACGAACGCCTGCTGCATCGAGGTGGCGCGCAGATGTGCCTCGGCATCCGTGTCGGCGGCGAACACATTAAAGCCCAGCATCACGTACGGTTTGGCCAATTGTTTGGAAGGCTTGAAGTGTTCGCGGTAATACGCCACCGCTTGCAGCATCATCTGCGGCGCGAAGTGCGAGGCGAACGCATACGGCAAGCCCAGGTGGGCAGCCAGCTGGGCGCCGAACAGGCTCGACCCCAGTATCCACACGGGCACTTTCGCGCCCTTGCCGGGCACGGCAAGCACGCGCTGGCGCGGCTCGTCGGACATGTAGTCGATCAATTCCAGCACGTCCTGCGGAAACTGTTCCGCGTCGGACTGCAAGTCGCGGCGCAGCGCGCGCGCCGTGGTCTGGTCGGAGCCGGGCGCGCGGCCCAGGCCCAGGTCGATGCGGCCCGGGTGCAGCGCTTCCAGCGTGCCGAACTGTTCCGCGATGACCAGCGGCGAATGGTTCGGCAGCATGACGCCGCCCGCACCCACGCGGATGGTTGTCGTGCCGGCCGCCACATGGGCGATGACGACGGCCGTGGCGGCGCTGGCGATGCCGGGCATGCCGTGGTGTTCGGCCAGCCAGTAGCGGTTGTAGCCCCAGCGTTCACCGTGCTGCGCCAGGTCGAGCGTGTTCTTGAACGACTGGCTGGCGTTGCTGCCTTCGGCGATGGGCGCGAGGTCGAGTATGGAAAATGGAATCATGGTAGCGATATCGGGACGTGGTGGAAAATCACAATGGACGATTTGTCTATCCCCTGACGCTGGCAGGGTCACGCATGACGGCATGGCGGGGAAGACAGGCTGGACACATGATAATGCGAATCGGGAATTTGCGTACTGATCGGTAAAAAACTCGGTAGGCGATGAACGCGATCCAGGATAAACATGTACCGCTGAGCAAGTGCATCGCGCTGTATGTGTACAAGTCTGAGGCAGGGACTGGGAAGCGTTGCAACCGTTCCTGAAAACCCATGCGCCGCCGCAGGTGAACATCAGCATCGATGCGCAATACCCGCTGGTGCCGGCAGCCCTGCAGGTGCAGATCGGCGATGTACACGGGCATGCCGAACACGGGTTCACCACGGAAAAGCAGCTGCTGCTGCATCTGCAAATGTACACGGCTGTCTTGATCGAACTGGCGAAATAGCCGCTTGTAAAAATGGACGGAAGTCATAGACTGCAAGCCTGAGACGAATCCGGGCGCCGAACTTTTCATGCGCATGCGGGTCAGACGTTTCCATATAGGAAGGGAGCAGTTATGCATGAGCAACAGGAGGCCCGGCTGGCGCCAGGCAGGGCAGGCGGGGTGGTGCCGCGCCTGAACCCGGACGAGGGGCGGCCATGAACTGGCCGCTGGAACTGGAAGTGGCGCACAAGCTGGCGCAGATGCGGGGCTGGCTGGAGCAGGAACGTGCCGGTGCCGTGCGCCTGCGCGGCGTGGACTGGTTTGCGTGGGCCACGGCGGGCGCGTCGAACAGCCATAGCCATACGGCCGAGTGCGGTTGCGCGGAAGTGCTGGTGACGCGCGACGCGGCCTACATCCTGACGGACGAAGCCGAAGCCATGCGCATGCGCGAGGAAGAAGTGCGCGGACCATGGACGTGGCAAGTATCGCCTTGGATGCAGCCGCAGCTGTATGAGTTGCGCGAGCATTTCGTGCAGCATGCGGCCGGTGGTGCGCCTGTCTTGTCTGACCGGCCAGGCTTGCACGAACGCAGCCTGCCCGTGGCCCTGCGCGAAGAGCGGCTGGTGCTGCTGGAATCGGAGCAGCAGCGCTATCGCCAGGTGGGGCAGCTGGCTGCCGGCGCGGCCGCCGATGCGCTGCGCCAGGCCCGCCCCGACTGGAGCGAGCAGGAACTGGCTGCCGCCTGCGTGCGCGCGCTGTGGCTGCGGGGCTTGCAGGCCGTGCATGTGCTGGTCAGCGGCGCGGAGCGCCAACAGCGGTATCGGCGCGCGCCGCCGGCCCAGCTGGTGCTGGGCACGCAAGCCGTACTGGCCCTGTGCGCGCGGCGTTTCGGCCTGTGCGCCAGCCTCACTCGTCAACGCCGCTTCGGCCCGGCGCAGCATCGCGCCGATGGCGCGGCGGTGGCCATGGACGATGCCGATGCCGCCATGCTGGCGCTGGAAGCGGTGGCGCTCGACGCTTGCGAAACGGGCCACGCGCTGAGCATGGTGTATCACGCGCTCGACAGCGCCTACGCGTATGCCGGCCAGCCCGATACGGTGCGTACCAGCCGGCAAGGAGGCATCCATGGCTACCTGGCGCCCGAAGTGGCGGCCGGCGCGCACACGGAAATCATCCTCAAGCGAGGCATGGCGCTGGCCTTCCACCCCAGCCTGCCAGGCAGCACGGTGGAAGACACCTTTCTGCTCGACGGCAACCAATTGCACAACCTGACGCATGACCCGGCCTGGCCCTCGGCCATGGTGCAGGGGCGCAGTCGCCCGCTGACCCTGGCCTTGGCCTGATGCGGCCCTGTGCAGTAGCTATTGGCAGGGATCGGCAAGCCCCGGTAAGCCCCGGCACCTGTCAATAGCGCTGCAGCACGCCTTGTTGCACGCTGACCCGGTCGCCAATCTGGAAGACGGGCGGGGTATTTTGCATGAAGGTGCGCGTCGTGCCGTCGTCCAGGCGCAAGGTGACGCGGTACAGCATATTGCCCGCCGCACCCGAGGTGCTGCCAGCGGTACCCGATGTACCCGCCTGCATGTCGGCACTGCCTTGATCCATGCCACGCGGTACGGTCACTATCGACTGCACCGTCGCTGAATTGATGTTCATGCCGGACTGATCCGTATCGCTGCGCATGCTGCTGGCCGGCATGCTGCTTTGCAGCGTCGTGCCGGCCGGTACGGCGTAGGTTTCGCCGCTATTGCTGCGCGCCACGCTGGTACTGTCCGTGGAATGACAGGCCACCAGCAAGGTACAGGCCAGGCCGGCCAGCAGCAGGGTTTTTTTCGATCTCATCTTGGTCTCCTCATGGTCGAACACTCAGGATCGGTACCCGCGATGATGCGGATAGCAGCGATTGCTGCATGTAAGAGCATGGCGGCGCGGGGATGTTCTGCAACCGTCATGAGCGATTGAGCTAGATCAAGTGTCTAATTGCCGTGCTTGGTATAAACGATGCTGGTAATCACTAGGTCGTGCGCCCGCACGTTTCCTCACTGTTGAATCGGGAGAAAAAATGTCATCTGGTCCTACCGCAAAACTGATCAATGAACTGGTGCTGGCCGTCGGCGGCACCGCGCGCGATGCCCGTGCGCGCCATGTACTGGCGCAGGCCTTGCATGGCCTGGTGCGGCTGGCGCGCTCGGAACAGTTGCTGGACATGCAGCGCGATGCGGCACGCGCCATGGGGGCCGGCAGCCGGCGCGAGACGCGTGCCCTGATGCGGCGCCTGGGCACGGGCAGCCAGGGGCAGTTGCCGCTGGCATTGCAGGATAGCGAAGCGGACCGCGCCTGACGGGCGGTCATGCCGCATTCAGGCATTCGGTTGCGGCGTTCCCTTGCCGAGGGCAGAGGCGACCATTTTGGGCCAGAGGAAACACAGCGGCAGGCAGACCGCCGCCGCGGCCGTGATATCGACCACCCAGTCGCTCACGGCGCCACGGCGGTAAGGCAGGAAACTCTGGATGAATTCGTCCAGCGCGCCCATGGCCGCCACCATCAGCACCGACAGCAGCGCCCGGCGCGCCATGCCGCCGTTCGTGCCGCTGAACAGGATCAGGGCCAGCACGCCATAGCCGAAGGAATGCAGTACGCCGCCCGACGCATACTGGCCCACGTCCGCGCGCACGCCCGGGATATCGCCGATCAAAATCACCAGGGCATACAGCAGCAGCGCGGTGCGGTAGCGCAGGCGTGCGTGGCGGTCGGCAAAACAGAGTTCGGGCAATGCTGCAGGCATGATGCGTCAGGATAAATGGAAAGGCAGTCACAATATCATGTGCGTGGCGGGTCACCATGTTTTTGCGCAAGAGCTTAATGGACAGGCAAAAAAAGGCCCGCGGAGACGCGGGCCAAAAACCCAAATGAAATGGGTCAAGAGTGAGAGTTGCTCGGTGCTCACCATGTCGCGCGCCTTGCCGGCGCGCGCCACGATCATGAAAGGGGAGTGGTGTGCCATCGCGGCACACCTGTCTGTAGTCAGGCATATCGGTTGCCTGTACAGCAGATGAAGCAAGTATAGGGGGCGAACATGACGGGCCGATGACACGCCGCAACATTTTTTTTCGACCGGCAGAATGACCGCGAAGATTGGGTGTCATGGCAAGAATGGCCATGTTTCAAGGGCGACAGAAAAAAAAAGCCCGCTGGTGAAAGCGGGCTTAAAACTATTTTCTTGGAGGAGAATAGTGGAGACAGGTGCATTATGCTGCGTCGCACGATATGTGTCTAATTGTCTTTCTAGATATCTATTATGCATTTTTGATATAACTCGCTTGTTTCACTCCTTCACGGGCACCGTATAGTTGAGTGCCATGCGTCCGCCATCGACATAGATGGTCTGGCCCGTCATGTAGGTGGCGTCGTCGCTGGCCAGGAATGCGGCGATACCGGCCACTTCTTCCGGTTCGCCGCAGCGGCCCAAGGGGGTGCGCGACAGGATCGTGTGGCGCGCCTCGGGGCTCGACAGCACCGCCTGCTTGGCCAGTTCCGTCAGGATGGTGCCCGGGCCGATGCCGTTTACGCGCACGCCATGCGAGGCAAGATTCAAGGCCATGACCTTGGTCAGCTGGTTGATGGCGCCTTTCGACACCACGTACGGCACCTGGTTCGGAATCGCCAGCTCCGCATTCACGCTGGACATATTGATGATGCAGCCGCTGTTGCGCTTGACCATCTCGCGCGCCACGGCCTGGCCGCATAGGAACATCGATTTCAGGTTGATGCGCATGACCCGGTCGAAATCGTCTTCGCAGACATCGAGGAAATCGGCCGCGTGCGTCACGCCCGCATTGTTGACGAGGATATCGATGTGGCCGAACTGGGCCAGGGTTTCCTTCAGCATGGCGTCCACGTCCGCCTTCTGGCTGACGTCGGCGCAAAAGAAGCGCGCCTGCGGACCGAGGGCGGCCGCCGCCTGCGCGCCTTCTTCCTTGATGTCGACCAGCATCACCTGCGCCCCTTCGGCGATCAGGCGGGTGGCGCAAGCCAGGCCGATGCCTTGCGTGGCGCCCGTGACGATGGCGGTTTTATTGAGTAGTTTCATGTAATCGCCTCGGCGGGAAGGAATCAGAGGAGGATGGGTTCGTTCGGCAACTGGTTGCCGCGCGTGCCATCGGCGGGGAAGTGGCTTTGCAGCAAGGTATTTAACTGCTGCAAGGCATCGAGTGTGCTGTCGTGGTAATTGCCATCCTTGAAGCCGCCTGTCATGGTGCGGCATACGCCTTGCCACTGTTCCGGCGTGACGCGGCGGCCCACGTTGCGGTCGGCCACGATATCGACCTGGTGTTCGGCCAGGTTGATATAGATCAGCACGCCAACGTTGTCTTCCGTATCCCACACGCCATACTGGGCGAACAGTTCGCGCGCCCGCTCGCGGTTGCTCACGCCCTGGTAGGCCATGCCAGGCGTCAGGGCCGCCTCGACGATCAGGCGCACTTCCGCCTGGTGCATCGCTTCACCGCCGGCAATCGCCGTCTCGATGGCTTTCAGGGTGCGTTCTGGAAACGCCTGGCGCGCCGTCGCGGGCGTGCCGCGCAAATGTTTTAAAGCGCGTCCGCAGCGCTGTCCGAATGTCAGTTGTTTCGTCATTACCAATCTCCCGAGGCGCCGCCGCCGTCAAAACCGCCGCCGCCCCCACCAAAACCGCCGCCGCCACCGCCACCGCCAAAACCACCGCCACCGCCGAAGCCTCCGCCGCCACCGCGGTTGTTCAGCGCCTGGCTCAAAATGCTGCCCAGCACGACACCCGTAGCGCCGCTGGACCAGTTGCTGCCGCGCTGCAGCCTGTTAGGCCCGCCGCGCGAACGGAACACGGTCAGTAGCACAAGAAAGCCGAAGAACAGCAGCGGCAGCCAGAAGGTCAGGCCGCCCGCTTCCACCGTGGCCGGGGCCTTTTGCTGGGCGGGTGCGGGGAATTGCTCCTGGTTCAGCAAGGTGGCAATCGACCCCACGCCGGCGACCAGACCGCCGTAATAATCGTTTTGCTTGAAGTGCGGGGCGATCACGTCTTGCAGGATGCGTTTCGATTGCGCATCCGTCAGCACGCCCTGCACGCCGCGGCCCGCTTCGATGCGCAGGCGGCGCAGCGAGGATGGATTGTCTTTCGCCACCATCAGCAGCACGCCGTCATCGACGCCCTTGCGGCCCAGCTTCCAGGCATCCGTCACGCGGATGCTGTATTGCTCGATGGCTTCCGGTTCCGTGCTCTTGACCAGCAGCACGGCGATCTGGCTGCCCGTCTTGGCTTCGTAATCGGCCAGCACGCCTTCCAGCGCCGCTTTTTGCTTGGCATCGAGCATGCCGGCATTGTCCGTCACGCGCGCGGCCAGCGGCGGCACGGGCTGCAAGCCCTGCGCGCCGGCTGGCGGCATCGTCCACAGCAGCAGCGCCGTCGCCAGCGCCGCGAGGTAGGACCAGGCTTTCATCTTATTTGCCAAAGTTGACGGTCGGTGCGGTCGAGATGGCTTTTTCGTTTTCCACCGTGAACGATGGCTTGACCTTGTAGCCGAAGACCATGGCCGTCAGGTTGTTCGGGAAGCTGCGCGCATGCACGTTGTAATCCTGTACTGCGACGATGTAACGCTGGCGCGCCACGGTGATGCGGTTTTCCGTGCCTTCCAGCTGCGACTGCAAGTCGCGAAAGCTGGTATCGGCCTTCAGGTCCGGGTATTTCTCGGACACTACCATCAGGCGCGACAGGGCCGACGACAGCTGGCCCTGCACTTGCTGGAATTTCTCGAACGCGGCCGGGTCGTTCAGCACTTCTGGCGTGATCTGGAAACTGGTGGCGGCGGCGCGCGCCTTGGTCACCGCTTCCAGCGTTTCGCGCTCGTGCGTGGCATAGCCCTTGACGGTATTGACCAGGTTGGGGATGAGGTCGGCGCGGCGCTGGTACTGGTTGACCACTTCGCCCCAGGCGGCCTTGGTGGCTTCATCCTTGCTCTGGAAGTCGTTGTAGCCGCAGCCCGTCAGGATGCCGGCCAGGACGGTGATGCTCAGCGTCAGGCGCAGCCATTGGGTGAATTGTTTGGTGATTTGCATGATGGTTTCCGTGCAGAGTAAAAGGGATGCGGCAAATATACCTGAAACGGCCTGCAATGTCGGTTTAATCAGCGCCGGCCGCCAGCACCGGCTGACTTGATGGGACCGCGCCGCGTTACAATACGGGGTTTGCAACTGAATATAGAGGTGTGCCGTGAATTTCATCAATAAATTATCCGCCGCATGGACGGCCAATAATTCCCTGCTGTGCGTGGGACTGGACCCGGACCTGGCGAAACTGCCGGCCGAACTGCGCGATCTGCCCGATGGAATCACCACCTTTTGCACGCGCATCATCGACGCCACGGCCGACCTGGCCTGCGCCTTCAAGCCGCAGATCGCGTATTTCGGCGCGCTGGGCGCGGAAAAACAGCTGGAAGACATCTGCCGCTACGTGCGCGAACATTACCCGCACATCCCGCTGATCCTCGACGCGAAACGGGGCGACATCGGCGCCACAGCGACGCAATACGCGCGCGAAGCGTTCGAGCGCTATGGCGCCGACGCCGTCACCGTCAACCCCTACATGGGCGAGGATACACTCGACCCTTTCCTGGCGTGGAAAGACCGCGGCGTGATCATCCTGTGCCGCACCTCGAACCCGGGCGGCTCGGACCTGCAATTCCTCGACACGGACGGCGTGCCCCTGTACCAGCGCGTGGCGCGCCTGGTGGCCGAGAAATGGAACAAGAATGGCCAGTGCGCACTCGTCGTCGGCGCCACCTTCCCTGAAGAACTGGCGCAAGTGCGCGCCATCGTCGGCGACATGCCGCTGCTGGTGCCCGGCATCGGCGCCCAGGGCGGAGATATTGCCGCGACCGTCGGCGCGGGCCAGACGGCGAACGGCATGGGCATGATGATCAGCTCGTCGCGCGCCATCATCTACGCCACGCCGCAAGCGGGCGAAGACTTCGCCGATGCGGCGCGCCGCGTGGCGATTGAAACGCGCGATGCGATCAATCAACACCGCGCAGCGTAGGTCGGATTAGCGGCGTAGCCGCGTAATCCGACAACACCGGTAACGTCAACAATGTTGTCGGATTACGCGGGGCTTTGCCCCGCTATTCCGACCTACGGCTGTCTTGGGTTTCAGTCGCGCATGGGCGCCACCATCTCCGCGTAATCGTACAGTTCACCGAGAATTTCCTCGCCCCGCTCATCGACCGATTCCGACAGCACGTCGATTTCCGTAAACAGCATTTCGATGGTGCGGGCACCGCCGTCGCCGTCGAACAGGCGGGCGGCGCGGTGCTGTTCCCAGCGCAGGTTTTCCGCTTCGCTCAGGGTTTGCGGGAAATTGCGGGCGCGGTAGCGGAACAGCAATTCCTGCAAGCGTTCGTCGGCAAACGAAGGGCGAGCCGTGGCCAGCTTGGCCGGCGTGTCGCGGCGCAAGGATTCGAGCAGGCGGCGGTCGTCGTTGCTGACGAAACCGTTGTACAAATCCTCATCCACGTCCAGCGCCACGTTCGCGCCCGGGCGCTGGAACACTTCGGCCCAGATCGCATCCATGTTCGGCGCCGTGGCGGCCAGCTGGGCGTTGACCTTCGCCGCATCCATGTCGATGCCCCATTGCGTGGCCATGGCCGGCGACAGGGTCTTTAAATTGCCGACCAGCATGGGCGATTTGTTCAAATGTACGCTTTTCACCGGCAGGCGCGTCATGCCTTCCGGCATGGCTTCCTTGCGCGTAAACAGGCGCGTGCGGATGGTGTCGGCGTCCAGGCTGAACAGTTCGCGCGGGTCGTAGGCGCAATCCCAGACGAGGATTTCATTTTTGTTGCTCGGGTGCGTGGCCAGCGGCCAGACGACGCCCAGGCAGCCCCGTTCGGCGGGGAACATGCCGGACACGTGCAGGAAAGGCTGGCGCTCGGCGGAGGCCAGGTGCATGCCCATTTCACTGGCGACCCTGTCCTTCTTGTGCAGGGCCAGGCAGAATTCGAACAGTTTCGGCTGTTTTTCGCGGATCAGGCGGGCCAGGGCGATGGTGGCGCGCACGTCGGACAGCGCATCGTGCGCCGCTTCGTGCAGCAGGCCATTGGCCTTGCTCAAGTGTTCCAGTTTAAAACTGGTCTGGCCATCGTCGCGCTTCGGCCATTGCATGCCTTCCGGGCGCAGCGCGTGCGTCATGCGCACCACGTCGAGGATGTCCCAGCGGCCGCAATGGTTCTTCCATTCGCGCGCATACGGGTCGATCAGGTTGCGCCAGAACAGGAAACGCGTGACTTCATCGTCGAAACGGATGGTGTTGTAGCCCACGCCGATGGTGCCCGGTTCCGAAAAAGCCGCTTCGATGGTGGCGGCGAACTGGTGCTCGGGCACGCCCAGTTGCAAGCATTGCTGCGGCGTGATGCCCGTGATCAGGCACGCTTGCGGATCGGGTAGGAAATCATTGGCAGGCTGGCAATACAGCATGATCGGCTCGCCGATCTCGTTGAGTTCGGCATCCGTGCGGATGGCTGCGAACTGGGCCGGGCGGTCGCGGCGCGGCTGGGCGCCAAAGGTTTCGTAGTCGTGCCAAAGAAATGTCTGGTTAGTCATTGATGTCGTTGCTTGCTTAATTGTTATCTTAATTGTCCGGGCCGCTTCAGTTTTCTGAAAACCTGCCGATACTACACGAGAGGATGGTCATCACGGCGTTTCCCGCATGGTGGCATACATTGTCCGTTCAAGGAGGTCTATCGTGTCAATTCCCATCGCCGCAAGCGGCAATTCCACCCCTTCCGTGACTTCCGTCAGTACGGGCGTTGCCGGCAAGGACGATAAAGTCCAGAAAAAGGACGGCGTCAACACTGAAATGAGCGTGAACGAGCGCAGCAAGCTGCAGTTGAACGCCTCCATCATCCAGGCGTCGCTGAATGTCTCGCTCGGTTCGGAAAACGAGCCGCTGGCGCTGCTGTACAAGACGGCCATCACGAATATCAATGAAGCGCTGAAGGGCCAGTACGGCGACGATGCGATCCAGAACGCGGCCTCGCAAGACAATAGCGCCGAAGCGACGGCAAGCCGCATCGTGTCGCTGTCGACGGGTTTTTTTGACGCGTTCAAAAAACAGAATCCCGGCATGGACGACGATGCGGCTCTGAGCAAGTTCATGGACACCATCAGCGGCGGCATGGAAAAAGGCTTCAAGGAAGCGCGCGACATCCTGGACGGCTTGAAAGTGCTGAATGGCGATATCGCCGGCAATATCGACAAGACGTACGAGCTGGTGCAGAAGGGCTACGCGGATTTCATCGCCGCGCACAGCAGCAAGAAGGATGATGCGGCCAAGCCGGCCGACAGCAAGGCTGCCTGAGCTACAGCATGACCCTGTTGCGGCCTGAGGCTTTTGCCCGGTAGAGCGCCGCGTCGGCGGCCGCGATCAGCGCTTCATCGTCCTGTTCGGCCGCCAGGCTGGCCACGCCGAAGGAGCCCGTGATATGCGGCAGCGCGCTGCGCATGTCGGCGAAGATGATGGCGTGCTGCATGCGCTCGCACAGGCGCTCGGCCACCCGCAGGGCCACGTGTTCGTTGGTATCGGGCAAGATCACGATCATTTCCTCGCCACCATAGCGCACGGCAAAATCCGTCGGCCGCAGGGCTGCACCCAGCACTTGCGCGGCGATGCGCAGCGCCTGGTCGCCCGCCTGGTGGCCGTGCGTGTCGTTGAAACGCTTGAAATGGTCGAGGTCTATCATCACCAGCGATAGCGGCGAGCCGCTGGCGTGGGCGGTGATGATCATGTTCGGCAGTAAGTCGGTCAGCCAGGCGCGGTTGTACAGGCCCGTCAGGCTGTCGACCATCGACAGCTGGCGGTAGAATTCGCCCAGTTTCTGGCGCCGGCGCAGCAGGGCATTGGCGGCGCGGATGCGGAAGGACAGCAAGCGCAGCAGGTTGCGCGCCAGGCCGTTCGATTGTTCGATCAATTCCCAGACGACGGCCGCGTCGATCACCAGCAAATCGGTTTCTTCCAGGGCGGAAATGGCGGCCAGGTTGCTCGCTTCATCGAGCACCGATTGTTCGCCCACGCTTTCGCCGGGCAAGACCTTGCTGACGGTGCCGTCATCCATGCCCGTGTGGGTGTCGGCCGCGACGGCCAGCGAGCCGCGCAGGACGATGTACAGGCTGGTGCCCTGGCTGTCGGCAATGGCTTCGCCCGCTTCGAGGCGCATGACGGGGCAGGGCGCCAGCATGGCGGCCGTCTGGCTGTCCGCAGCATCGCTAAATAGCTGTAAATCGCCGATGTTGCAGCCTGAAGCGCCGAAGTTGCCGATCTGTTCCACAATCATACTTTCAAAAAGCCGGTGCGCGCGAGCAGAGGACCGGTATCTTCATGATAGCGTAAAGCGGCCTTGGCTGTAACGGCAAAGGCTTGCTTGATGTCACTTACTGTGGGAAATACGACAATTATTTCATTCTCGCGTCCATGCGCTGGAATGCTGCCGGTTTTGGCATTCTTGTTGCAGAGCGCGAAAGGCGGGGCGGATGTGCAAAGGCAGCCTTGAACGGCTGCCTTGGTCACTGAAGAGTGCTGCAGTTTGGGGAGTTACTCGGCGGTTTCTTCCGCTTCAGCCGTATCGATCACGGCATTCTTGCCGGTGGCGTGGCGCTTGCTGTCTTGCAGGCGGCCCAGGGCACTATCGATGGCGCGTTTCAGTTTGTCAGTGGCGCCGGCAACGGATTGATGCACGGTGGCGTTCTGTTCGGTCACGGCAATCGGTTGATAGCCAGCAACGCGTGCTTCCATGACGCAGCGGATATCGTCGGCGCCGCCTTTCGGGCCATTCGTGTCGCTGATGTGGACTTCGATGCGGGTCAGGTTGTCGCGGAAGCGGTTCAGTGCGCTTTCAAGTACGGATTGCACATGTTCGTTCAGTCCAGCGGTGTTGGCGATGGTGCTGTCGGTATGAATATTGATTTGCATATGCTTACTCCTGTCAATTCAAAAAAAACCCATCTCAGGCGTGCTGCGGCCTGGTTGCTGCCTCATGCACATGACCTCTGTGCATGGAACTTATCTTACTCCTCTTTCTGGTATTTCAAGAGGGTGCGCACGATTAAGATGAGCTTAACCCTACAGCCAGGTCAAGTTTCCTCGCAGAATCTTTTCAAGCCGAGTCAGCTTTATCCATTGATGAGGCCGGCGGCAATATTGATCGACAGGCCCAGCACGACCAGGTTGAAGAAAAAGCTCAGCACGGATTGCCCCAGCACGATCTGCCGCATCAGGCGCGTCTGCACGCAGACATCCGACGTTTGCACGGCCACGGCGATGGTGAAGGCGAAATACAGAAAATCCCAGTAATCGGGGTTTTGCTCGTCGTCGGGAAACTTCAGGGGGCGTAGCGCGGGGTCGGCCTGGTAATACAGGTGGGCATAATGAAAGCAGAACAGGGTGCCGACGAGAAACCAGGAACCGACCAGGGTGAGGATCGTCAAGCCGTAGTGCAGCGCGCGCTCGTCCGGCGCCATGTCTTTCATCGAAGACAGCTGCGAGACGATGGCCACCAGGCTCATTACGGATGCGACGGACAGGGCCGACAGGACCGTGGCGGCCCGCTCATCCTGGCGCGCGGCCATCACCTTCACCTTGTGATGGTTGGCGCGCATCATCATCCAGGCCATCGTCGCCAGGTAGAACCAGACGGCAACATTCCACGCCGTCAGCAAACGCGTCATCTCTTGCCAGGACGAGGGCAGCAGCAGGCCGGCCGCCACGCCGATGGCCGTGGCCATGCTCAGGTGGGGGCGGCTGCGGATGAAGCTGTGCAAGGGAAGCGTGATTTTCATGGTGCGAGTTCGCAGTGGTAATAGCGCATCTTAGCTCTTAGCTTGCGCTTGCGGTGGCCGTTATGGCGGCCGTTTCCTTCTCGTGGTGGGGGAAGCGGTCCATGCGCGACAGCACGGGGAACAGCACGGCCCACACGCCCGTCACGGCCAGGGTGGCGGCGCCGCCGAAGAGCACGGCGCGCACCAGGCCGAACCAGCCGGCCGTCAAGCCCGATTCGAATTCGCCCAGTTCGTTCGAGGCGCCGATGAAGACGGCATTCACGGCGCTGACCCGGCCACGGATCTCGTCGGGCGTCTCGAACTGCACCAGCAGGTGGCGGATGTAGACGCTGACCATGTCGCCGGCACCCATCAGGAACAGCGCCGCCAGCGCCAGCGGGAAATAGCTGGTGCTGCCCAGCACCAGGGTGCCCAGGCCGAAGACGGCCACGCCGCCGAACATCCACGCGCCCACGCGGCGCGTGATGGGGAAGATGGCCAGCGCGATCGAGCACAGGGCGGCGCCGGCGCCCGGCGCCGTGCGCAGCAGGCCCAGGCCGCTGGGGCCGATATGCAGCACGTCGTGCGCGAGCGCCGGCAGCAGGGCCGTCGCGCCGCCGAACAGCACGGCAAACAGGTCGAGCGAAATGGCGCCCAGCACGATGGGTTTCGACCAGACGAAGCGCAAGCCTTCGAGCAGGGTATGCCAGCTCACTGGGGCGCGCTGCACCACTTGCGGCGCCGGCGTGGTGGCGCGCATCAGCAGGACGGACAGCACCAGCAGCGCGGACGAGATCAAATACACCACCTTGGGGCCGAAGTAATACAGCAGACCGCCCACGGTGGGCCCCAGGATGATGGCGACGTGCGAGCTCGACGAGCTGAGCGCGACGGCGCGGCTGAAGTGTTGCGTGGGCACCATGTTGACCAGCACGGCTTGCGTGGCTGGCATCATGAAGGCGCGCGCGCTGCCGAACAGCACCAGCACGGCAAACACGGGCCAGACGATGGAAATGTTGCTTAACGTAAACGCCAGCAAGGCCAGCGCGCAAGCGAGCTGCGCCGCCAGGCACCAGGCGATGATGTTGCGGCGGTTGTAGCGGTCGGCCACGTGGCCGGCCGGCAAAATCAATACCAGGAAGGGCGCGAACTGCGCCAGGCCGATCAAGCCCAGGTCGAACAGGCTGCCCGTGATCTGGTATACCTGCCAGCCGATGGCCACGCTTTGCATCTGCACGGCCACGGTGCCCAGCACGCGGGCGGACAGGTAACAAGCGAAATTGCGGTGACGCAGGATACTGAAGCCGTTGCCGGCGGACGCGAGGGACATGACATTTCCAGGGGGCAGCGGGGAGGGGGGCAGCGGATGCCGCGCCAGCAGCCCCCCGCTGTCTGGATGCTTACTTGGCCAGGTCGGCTTCCGTGGTGAAGGCGTCCGCGTAGAACTCGTCGGCTGGAAGTTGACACAATTGTACGAAATCGCGGTTGGCCGACTCGACGACGATCGGTGCGCCGCAGGCATACACCTGGTACGCGGACATGTCGGGCAGGTCGGCCATGACGGCCTGGTGCACGAAGCCCGTGCGGCCGCTCCAGGCGTCTTCCGGCAAGGCTTCCGAGACGACGGGCACATAGGTGAACTGCGGCAAGTCGGCGGCCCACTGGCGGCACAGCGCATCCATGTACAGGTCGTGCGGCCGGCGCGCGCCCCAGTACAGGGTGATCGGGCGCGGCGATTGCTCGTTGATCATGTGCTCGACGATGGCTTTCAAGGGGGCAAAGCCCGTGCCCGAGGCCAGCAGCACGACGGGCTTGTCGGAATCTTCGCGCAGGAAGAAGGTGCCCATCGGGCCTTCGAAGCGCAGGATGTCGCGCTCCTTCATGCTGCCAAATACCTGGTCGGTGAACAGGCCGCCCGGCATGTGGCGGATGTGCAGGCTCACGGGGCCGCCGTCGACGGGCGCGCTGGCCATGCTGTAGCTGCGGCGTTTGTTATCGCGCAGCATGATTTCGATATACTGTCCGGCGCGGTAGTGCAGGCGCTCGCTGGCCGGCAATTGCAGGGTCAGCACGACGACGTCGGGCGCGACTTTTTCAATCGTGGTCACGCGCGACGGCATTTTCTTGATCGGGTAGTCGCTGCTGCCCGCCACTTCGCGCGCCTGCACCACCAGGTCGCCCTGCGGCACGGCGCAGCACAGCAGCGAGTAGCCAGCGGCCGCTTCATCTTCCGTCAGGGAGCGGGCCTGGTATGGCTTATGCTGTACGCTGCCGGACACGATCTTGCCTTTGCAGGAGCTGCAGGCGCCGCTCTTGCAGCTATACGGCAAGCCCACGCCGGCGCGGATCGCTGCCGACAGGACGGTTTCGTCCGCTTCACAGCTGAATTGGTGGCCGCTGGGCTGAACAGTAATTTGAAAAGTCATACAATCCTTGAGATGAAAAATATGTTAATGCACTCTTTGCGCAAGCCGGTGGGCTTGCCGCGCTTGCTGATCCTGGGCTGCGGCGACGTCGGCATGCGTCTGCTGCCCCTGCTGCGCGCGCGCTTTCGCGTCTTTGCCGTCACCAGCCAGCCGGCGCGTTGCGCGCAACTGCGGGCGGCCGGCGCCGTGCCCATCGTGGCCAACCTCGACGACCGCGCCAGCCTGAAGCGGCTGGCGGGACTGGCGACGATGATCGTGCACCTGGCGCCGCCCCTGTCGTCGGGCTTGCTGGACCGGCGCACGCGCAATCTGGCCGCCATTTTACCCGAGCATGCACGCCTGGTGTATGTGAGTACCAGCGGCGTGTATGGCGATTGCGGCGGCGCCTGGGTCGATGAGACGCGCCCGACGGCGCCGGGCAATGCGCGCGCGAAGCGGCGCGTGGATGCGGAACAGGTTTTGCGTGCCTGGGGCGCGCGCTGTGGCGCCAGCGTGGCCATCCTGCGCGTGCCCGGCATTTATGCGCCCGACCGCCTGCCCCTGAAGCGCCTGCGCGAAGGCACGCCGGCCCTGGCCGCGGGCGACGATGTGTACACCAACCATATCCATGCCGATGATTTGGCGCGCATCATCGAACGGGCCTTGTGGCGCGGCAAGCCGGGACGCGTGTATCACGCCAGCGATGACAGCGAACTCAAGATGGCGGAATATTTCGATGCCGTGGCCGATACGTTTGGCCTGCCGCGCCCGCCGCGCCTGCCGCGTGCCGAGCTGCGGCAAGTGGTCACGCCGATGCTGCTGTCGTTCATGTCCGAATCGCGCCGCCTGCACAATACGCGCCTCAAGCGCGAGCTGGGCGTGCGCCTGCGCTACGCGCGCGTGGCCGATGCCTTGCAGTCGCTGTCTGCCGATACGGCCGGCATCGGGTAAAATGGCCGGTTATCTGCGCACTTTGCCGGGCCGGTGCGCAGCGCCATTCACTTAAGGACTACAGCATGACCACCCTCACTTACGAAGAATACCTGGACGAGGTCACCACCGTCCTGACAGAACTGTATGACCTCGACGACGACGCCGCCATCAAGCTGGTCGTGGCGGCGCAGGATGCCGAATTTTTTGTTCCGCACGATGCGCATGAGGAAATGCGTACCGCCGAGCAAGCCAAGAAAGATGCGGTCACCCTGTTTGAGCGCAAGCAGAATCGCCAGCAAACGCAGGAAAAACAGCAACAGCGCGTGCGCCAGCAAAAGAAATAAGCTCCAGCCATCGGCCGCCAGGCCGCTGGAGCATGGCGCAGTGTGGGCTGCGGCGCAATGCCGGGGCCTGGCCATTTGATGCAACGCAAGGGCAGCATGGCGAACTGGCGATATGCTGAGCAATGTCGTCACGCGGCCTGGCTGGTTGTGGCGGGCTCGGCATCTACAATTAGCGTGACGTTGTTTCCCGTCAGCAGGAGCGATCCATGCGAGCTACGAGTCACCCCAGCAAGGAACAGGTGCGTGCCTATATGCGCGGCCGCGAACATGCGTTGCAGCCGCCACCGCCACCCGATGAAATTCGCCGGCAACTGGCCTGGTGCCGCGTGGACGCCTTCCCCGGCATTTGCCTTCCGGCCACCCCGGCCGGCCTGGCCGCGCAAGGCTGGCATTTATCCGCCGACATGGCCCGCCTGGGCACCCTCATGGCCATAGCCTGGCTGATGCACGGCGGTGTTGCTCATCGTAAAAATTGATGACGTGCAGCAAATTTTCCCGATTTGAGTTATCCTCTAGCACATTCCAAGTGCGTCAATTCTCTTCAATTATCACAATTTTGCTTTAAGTTACGCAAAAATCAACAATAGCGTGTATTATATTGTTTGTGGCGTAAAGGCCGCATAAGTGATGGCGCTTTTTAGTGTGTTTACCCTGAATTATTGCAGAAGAGACATTCGGTTTCTTTGTGCACTAATACAACAAGTACGGATTTTTGATCATGTCTCTCAAACAAATTACCTCTTTGCCTACCTACAACCCGAATCGCGTCCTCGATGCGATCATCGACAAGCTGCAACTGAAAAACGATGCCGCCCTGTCGCGCGCGCTGGAAGTGGCGCCACCGGTCATCAGCAAGATTCGTCACAACACCTTGCCGATCGGCGCCACGATCCTCATCCGCATGCATGAAATCAGCGATTTCAGCATTCGTGAACTGCGCGAGTTGATGGCTGCCTAAGAGCGCCTGACAGACGGCAAACTGAGAGGTGCCGTCTGGGTAAGTCAGGCTTGCCGCGTGCGGCAGCCACATCTGTTTTTGCTATTGCGGTTCGCTGTTCAACACCGGACGATCAACATAGAAACGCCCCATTTCCAGGCCGGTCGCGGACGACTTGACCACTGCGGCGGCCAGTGTCGCGGGCGCGCTGGAAAATGCGGTGTTGGCAGCCCCCGTCGCGCGGCCCGAATACGCTGTCGCCTGCACCGCTGCGCTGGAAAACGCCGTTTGCACGGCCCGGCCCGAGTACGCTGTCGCCTGTACTGCGGCACTGGAAAACGCTGTTTGTACAGCCCGTCCCGAATACGCCGCCTGCACGGCCCGTCCCGAATACGCCGTTTTTGCGCGGATATAATCTTCCCCGAACGTTTGCTCATACAGCTGCTTCATGCGCTCGCCCACGCGCTGGTGCGCCGCTTCGTCGTCTTCGCCGCGCAGGCCGATGTACGGAAAGTGATGCAGGAAGTAGCCGAAGACCTGTTCGCAGTCCGCCGCATATTTCAGGGTGTCGAGGATGTGGTAGTGCCAGAAGGTATCGACATCCATCAGCGGCGCTGTTTCTTCTTGCGGAAACTGTTTCATCAGGATCAGAAAGCGCCGGTACTCGAACTCCACCGCATTGGCCTTCTCCAGGCTCCATCCTTCGCCTGACTCCCGGTGCATCAGCTTGACTTTGATCGCGTCCAAATTCAAATCGGCAATTGCCTTGAAACTGTCGTTCGTATCCATGAATGTCCTTGTGGTAAAGAGCGTTGTGGGAAATACAGTGCAACAAGGGAGAGTGGTGGGTGTGTACTCCTGATAAATAGTTGAGGAATGCCTGGCCCATGGCGGGCAGGTGCTGAGTTGTTCTACATCAATATTGCATCTAATTGCAAAATACGCAAGCTGAGCTTGTTTCATGCGGGACGTGCCTGTCAGGTGCTGGCCCGGCTGTCTTCCTGGTAGGGAAATGCCGTGGCGTCCGCACCCAGCGGCACGCTGACATGCACGCGCATGCCTGCGCCGGGGCTGCTTTCGATGTAGAAGGTGCCACCCAGTAGCTTGATGCGCTCCTCGATGCCCACCAGGCCAAACGAGCCCAGCTTGTTGCGTCCGTCGATGGCCGCGCCCACGCCGTTGTCGCTGACGCTCATCGACACGGTGTCGCGGCACTTTTCCAGCTTGACTTGCACGCGGCTGGCATTCGCATGCTGGGAAATATTGCTGAGTGACTCTTGCAGGATGCGGAACAGGGCCGTGGCGCATTGATCGCTGAGGCAAATGTCGTCATGGCTTTCGCTGACTTCGCAGGCGATGCCGGTGCGCTGGCGAAATTGCGCCACCTGCCATTCGACGGCCGCATTCACGCCCAAGTCCAGCACGGTGGGACGCAAGTCGTTGATGATATGCCGCACGCTTTTGATCGTGGCGTCGATCTGCTCCAGGGTTGAGCGGGCGCGGGCGTTCAGGCGCGGATGGCGGCGCTGCGTACGCGAGGCCAGCATGTCGGCATCGATGCGCAGCACCAGCAGGTTCTGTCCCAGGTCGTCGTGGATTTCGCGCGCGATGCGCTTGCGCTCCTCTTCCTTGATCCGGTCGGCGTGGGCTGCCAGTCGGCGCAGTTTCTGGTGCGACAGCTGCAGGCGGATCTGGCTGGCGCGCAATTCCTCCGTCATGCCCGTCGCCATCTGGATGGCGCGCCGGCGCGACGACGCCAGGGTGTGGAACAGCATGTACAGCAGCATGGTGCTGGCAAAACCGGTCAGCAGGGCCAGCCACGGCAGGAAGGCGTCGAAGCGCGTGTACAGGTCGCTCTTGCGCACGCTGAACAGCGCTTGCCAGACGCGGCCATTGTGTTCGATCAGCATTGTGCTGCTCAGGTAGCGGCCCGAGTTGCCGGGCAGCCACCATGGCGCATGCATGCCCGCCGTCGTGCTGTCGAAGATGGGGCGCATATCGTGCGGCAAGTCCGGCTGTTCAAGCGCCTGCTGGCCGATATCGAACAGGGTCAGGCGGACATTGCGTACCGGCATGTCGGCCAGCGCGCTGCGCATCATCGCCACCAGGTCGTAGCCGATGCCGACGGAGCCCTGGTAAGCCGCGCGCCTTTGCTCCAGCGTATCGGTCGGCATGCGGTAGCGGTACACGGGCAGGCGCATGGCCATGCCCGTCAGCTGCGGCCGGCCATCCATCGGCACGGGCACGCCGGAATTGCTGAGCTGCCCGGTATCGCGCGACTGTTCCAGTGCTTCGGCGATCAGGGGCCGCGCAGCGATGTCATAGCCATACTTTTCCGGGGCGCTGGCAATCGGCTCAATGTACACCAGTACGGAATAACGGGGGCGCGGACCGGGCGGATGGATGGCAAACGCCGGATAGCCGTCGCGCCCGCGCGGATAGTCGCGCTGCATGGCCGCTTCGAAGGCGGCGCGCTGCGACTCGTCGAGTTCCTGGCTGTAATTGAGATTCATCACGCCCGGGTAGTTCTGTTGCAAGGTGAGGTTCGCCACGTAGCGGTGAAATTGCTCGCGGCTCACGTGTTCATTCGCGTGGAACAGGCTGGCCGTGCCGCGCAGCAGGTTGGCATACGACTTGAGGCGCGATGTGATGTTTTTCTGGGTATTGCGTGCCAGATTGTTGAACAGCTCGCTGGCATCGTTTTCGATCGATAGCGAGGCGGCCATGTAGAACAGCAGGCCCGCCATCAGCGACATCACGAAGCCGAGCAGCCAGAGGGGTTTTCTTTCAGCAGATAAGGGGTGTTTGCCGGCAGTAGAAGACATCGCCATCCGCATCAGGAAGAGGAATCGGGTGCCGCCTGTGTGCTGGAGGCTGTACTGAATTGCATAATCACTATCGGCATTGCAAATTGCTCAATAGCTGCCTAATATACAAAATTATCGTGAACATAGTCAACAGGCAATATTTCGCTGGTACGATGCTGCTAAGACGAAAAAAAACCGCCGCAGCGGTTTTTTTTGTGGCTCGTCCGGCGCCTTATTTTGCCGGCTGCCAGCTGTCTTTCAGGGTGACGATGCGGTTGAAGACGGGCTTGCCCGGCTGGCTGTCGACGCGGTCGGCCGCGAAATAGCCGTGGCGCTCGAACTGGAAGCGCTGTTCCGGCTGAGCCAGTTCCGCGCCCGGTTCCAGCCACGCTTGCACCACTTCCTTGGCCAGCGGGTTCAGGGCCAGCTTGAAGTCCTTGCCGCCCGCGTCCGGCTGCGGATCGGTAAACAGGCGGTCGTACAGGCGCACTTCGGCGGGAATTGCCGTCGGCGCGCTGACCCAGTGCATATTGCCCTTGACCTTGTAGGTCGAGCTGCCTTCGGTGCCCGACTTGCTGTCTTCAAAGTAATTGCAATGCACGGCGATGACCTTGCCGTTTTCATCCTTGTCAAAGCCCGTGCATTCGATCACATAGCCGTAGCGCAGGCGCACACGGCTGCCCGGCTTGTCGGCTATCGGTGGATACAGGCGGAAGTAACCCTTGTTCGGCACTTCCATGAAGTCGTCTTCTTCGATCCACAGCTCGCGCGAGATGGGGAAGGTGCGCAAGCCCCGTTCCGGGAAGTGCGGGTGCACGGGTGCCGTGCATTCCACGCTGTCGTTTTCAGGGAAATTGTCGATGATCAACTTCAACGGACGCAGCACAGCCACCGTGCGCGGCGCCTTCGGGTCCAGGTCTTCGCGCAAACAGCCTTCCAGCACGCTGTAGTCGATCCAGCCGTCGGACTTGGTCACGCCCGTGCGTTCGCACATCAATTGAATCGCTTCCGGCGTGTAGCCGCGGCGGCGCATGCCCACCAGAGTCGGCATGCGGGGGTCGTCCCAGCCGTCGACGATGTGCTCTTCCACCAGCTGGCGCAGCTTGCGCTTGCTGGTGACGATGTAGGTCAGGTTCAGGCGCGAGAATTCGAACTGGCGCGGCACCGGTTGCTGGAAGAAGCCGCCGGCCGACAGGGTTTCCAGCAGCCAGTCGTAGAACGGGCGGTGGTCCTGAAATTCCAGTGTGCAGATCGAATGCGTGATGTTTTCCAGCGCGTCCGAGATCGGGTGCGTGTAGTCGTACATCGGATAGATGCACCAAGCGTCGCCCGTGCGGTGGTGGTGCGCATGGCGGATGCGGTAGATGGCCGGGTCGCGCAAGTTCATGTTCGGCGAACGCATGGCATCTTCGCTCATCTTCGCGCGCAGGATGTGCTCGCCATCTTTGTATTCGCCCGCCTTCATGGCGCGGAACAGGGCCAGCGATTCGTCGCGCGGACGGTCGCGGAACGGCGAATTCTTGCCGGCCTGGCCGAAATTGCCCCGGTTGGCGGCCATGTCTTCGGCGCTCTGGCTATCCACATAGGCAAAGCCGGCCGTGATCAGGTACTCGGCCATTGCGTACAGCTGGTCGAAATAGTCGCTCGCGTAGTGCAGGTGGCTCTGGCCATCGGCATGCTTCGGTTCCCAGTCAAAGCCCAGCCATTTCACGCTGTCCATGATGGTGTCGACGTATTCCTGCTCTTCCTTCGCCGGATTGGTGTCGTCGAAGCGCAGGTTGCACTGGCCGGCGTAATCGCGCGCCAGGCCGAAGTTGACGCAGATCGACTTGGCGTGGCCCACGTGCAGGTAGCCGTTCGGCTCCGGCGGGAAACGCGTGATCACCTGGGGCAGGCCGGGACGCACGTGGGCGCCGGCAGCCAGGTCGGCTTCGATGATGTTACGCAAGAAATTGGGCGCCAGCGCTGGCGCGGCGGTATTCGGTTTATCGTTGCTCATTGATCAATGCGGAAGAGTGACAGTAAAAAGCATTTTACCGTACCGCAAGCGCTTTATAAGCACGTATTTGCCCCCATATCCCAGCATGCAAGCGACGCGGGCGCCGTTCTATAGGATAATCTGCCTTTAATTAGCAAACAAAACGTGACCCCGGAGCCATTTATGGAAAATTTATATAACGTCCTCGGTGTCGCGCCCAATGCCAGCGACGATGAAATCAAGAAGGTTTACCGTTCGCTGGCCATGCGCTTCCACCCCGACCGCAACCAGGCTCCCGGCGCCGAGGCGCGCTTCAAGAGCGTCACCAAGGCGTATGAAATCCTGGCCGACCCGGTCAAGCGCGCCGAATACGACCAGAGCGTGAACCACCGCATCATCATCGATCCGGAAGCGGAAGCGTATGCCCTGTGGTGCGGCGTGTTCCGGCTGCATGGCACAGTACTGCCAGCAGACTAAGCCTGCCGGCGGGTGCCCGGCCAACCCGCATGATTTGAAAAACAACAAACAATGGTGCTTTTGCTTTTAAGTAAAAGTGCCGCGCATTACATTGGAAAGCACAGCATGAGAAGAGTACACCCTGAATTCGCGTACCAGTCGCGCGAGCTGGAAGGCCAGATCGATGGCATCCTTGGCGACCCGCCAAACCGCAAGAACTATAAAAGCATGGTCGACACGCTGGTGAGCGAGTACGCCAGCGGCGGCGGCATCGAAGACGTGAACATGCTGGCCTTCGCGCTGGTCGACCACATCACCTTCAGCGACCCGAAAGGCTTGCTGGCCGAAAGCGAAGACTACGAGTTCGGCGACCCGGCCCGTGTGTTTTCCATGGCCACGTGCGCCGCGCCGGAAGCGGCGAAGATGTACGCCGCCATCGAAGAGAGCTTCCCCGACCTGGCGCGCCAGGCCATCATCACGGCCTTTTTGCACAAGAACCCGCGCCTGTGGGACGACGACGACCAGTCGCTCGACCAGCTGGCGGCCAATGACGACGGCGACGACGAGATGGATGACGACGAAGCCACCGATGATTTCGCCCAGATGTTTGACCAGGATGGAGACGACCATGGCCGATAACAAGGATGAACAAAAAAGCAACCTGCCCGCGCTGACCAAGCAGGTCATGGAATTGGTGCTGTCCGGTTCGCTGGGCCACGCCGAGCAGGCGTTTGCGGACGCGGCCGACCAGTACGGCGATCTGGCCGTGGTGGAAGTGCTCAATGCCATCCCGCCGCAAGTGACGGCCCTGCACCTGGCCGGCTTTGATGGCGGCAAGATGTCGCTGGCCACCTTGCTGGTGCCGCCGAAGGCCTGGGCTGACAGCCTGGCTTTCATCGCCGCCACCTGGAGCGACGACCAGATCGAAGATGATCCGGAACGCATCGCCGAATCGCTGTTCGCGCACATCCACGGCGTGGTGTTTTCCACCGACGACGCCGAGCGCCGCCGCGAGCTGCTGCTCGAAGCATCCGCCACCGACTGGGGCGCCACCGCGTTCGCCATCCTGTTCTCGATGGCGCCGAAGGAAATCCTCGAAGTGGCGGGCGAAATCGTCATCAAGGGACCGTACGTGACGGGCGTGACCTCGTCCGACAACGACATCGTGCCGCTGGCCATCGAGCTGGCGCAAGCGAATGAAGATGGCTGGGACCGCTCGCTGTTCGAACTGTTCCCCGACTTCCGTCACAGCGCCGACCTGGCCGATGCCGAATATTCGGACGACCCGGACGAAGAACCGACCATGTTGCAGCGCAGTACCAAGGAATTGCTGTACCGCCTGCGCAAGCAAGTGCCGAGCACGCGCAGCGCGCCGCGTTCCAGCACGCGCCGCAGCCTGGGCACCGGTATTTTCTCGTAATGAAAGCAGGGAACGTCTAATGCTGCCAGCAATTGTTGTAGAAAATCTTCCGCGCCTGGTGCGCGCCATCAAGCTGTTGCCGAACGACCCGCGCGAGGATGCGGCGCTGGACCTGGCCGACGAGTTGACGGGCATCACGGCCATGGTGGCCGAGAAGTTCACGAATGAACGCACGGCCGACGGCATCCAGAAAGCGCTGTTCCTGACGGTGGGCGGCGTCTCGCTGGGCCTGGAGCAGGCCGTCACGCATGAAGGCGACCAGGCCGCCCTCGATTTCCTCGTCGAGCACGGCGCCGAGCACGCGTTCCAGGTGGGCTTTCGCCTGATCAAGGAATTGTCGCAGCTGCCGGAAGATGCCCTCGTCGGTGAATACGACCAGGACCCCGTCTACCTTGCGCGCCGTTTGCGCGAGCTGTTCATCGATATTTGCCAGGCCGACCCGAACCAGAACTGGGCCGGCTATGAAAAGTATGCGCTGCAGTTGCAACAGCGCAAGGAAGTGCAAGCCGTGGTGCGCCTGGCCAGCTGGCTGCGCCGCCACCATGACAACGGCCCCGTCAGCGATAGCGACCTGAATGCCGAGGGTGTGATTGCCGTGGCCATCATCTTCGCCATCGAAGGCGGCGGACGCATCATGGCGCGCACGGGGCAGAAGGAATTTGAACGCTTTGTGCGTTCCGTGCGCAAGAACAAGCCCGATTTCGAGGAAGGCTGGGCCGCCCTGGTGGCCAAGGTGCCCGTGCAGCATCACCCGGTGTTGCTCGACCGCATAGAATCCTACCGCCGCAGCTGCACCGTGGTGCATAAAATCCTGACGAGGGCCAGCATGAAGAGCCTGTTCGAGGACCTGGAAAACTACGCGGGTTCGGAGCTGGATGCGGATTATTCCTGATCTGCGTCCATGTGGGCCGGCACGCGCCGGCCTATTCTTTTTCTTCCAGCGCCGCTGCCTCGGCCAGTGTCACGAATGCCGCCACCAGCGGCGACGTCTCTTCTTCCCTTTGTGCCAATAACAGACTGGTGGTCGCCTGCGGGTCGGCGATGGGACGGTAGCACACACCATCCATGCGGATGCGGTCGAACGAGGCGGGCAGCACGGAAATGCCGCAGCCGGCCGCCACCAGGCCGATGATGGTCGACGCTTCGCCCGCTTCCTGCGTCACCTGTGGCACGAAGCCGGCCGCCTTGCACAGGCGGAAGATCTGCGGATAAATCCCCGTGCCCGCATCCTTGGGGTACATCACAAAACCTTCGCCCGCCATGTCGGCAATGGCAATCGCCTCCTTGGCCGCCAGCGCATGGGCGACAGGCAGCACGAGGAATAGCGGGTCTTGCCGCAATTCGGTGAGGCGGATGTCGTCCGGGTACGTCGTTTCCGGCGGGCGTACGAAACCCAGGTCCATCGTCCTGCCCGAGATCGCTTCCAGCTGATGCAATGTGGCCATTTCGTGCAAGGTCAAGGTGACGTGCGGGAATTGCTGGCGGTAGCGGTTGATGACGGTAGCGAAGTAGGGCGTAAACGGCGTGGAAAACGTAAAGCCGATGCGCAACTCGCCCGCTTCGCCCCGCTGCGCCCGGCGCGCCGTGACGGCCGCTTGTTCCGACAGGGCCAGGATGCGCCGCGCATCGTCGAGGAAGAGCGCGCCCGCCTGCGTCAGGCGCACGGAACGCTTGTTGCGCTCGAACAACTGTGCACCGAGTTCGGCTTCCAGCGCCTGGATTTGCTGGCTCAGCGGTGGCTGGCCGATGTGCAGGCGCTCGGCCGCGCGCGTGAAGTGCAGCTCTTCGGCGACGGCGACAAAGTAACGCAGGTGGCGCAGTTCCATGTTCGTCCAGTAATCGTTTCAAAGTATGAGTTGGACCTTAAATATATATTGGACGATATGAGTTGGCAATCCTAACATGCAGATTCGCTTCTCTTTTGAAACACGGCCATGTCTGATTCATCGCTCGCTTTTGCCTCTGCCGCCACCCCGGCGCTTTCTCCTGTTGCTCCCGCCGCTCCCGCTCCCCGTTCGGCCATCGCCAAGGGATCCATCGAATTCAAGCGCAGCAACCGCGCCCTGTTCTTCGGCGGTTTTTCCACCTTCAGCTTGCTGTACTGCATCCAGCCCCTGTTCCCCCTGCTGTCGCAGCAGTTCCACCTGACGCCGGCGCAGAGCAGCTGGTCCCTGTCCGTGTCGAGCGGCTTGCTGGCCATTTCCTTGGTGCTGCTGAGCGCCGTCTCGGACAGAGTGGGACGCAAACCGCTGATGGTGGCGTCGATGTTTTTCGCCGCCATATTGACGATTTTGTCCGCCTTCGCGCAGGATTACGCGCAGCTGCTGGCGATCCGCGCCGCGCTGGGCGTGGCCCTGGGCGGCATGCCGGCCGTGGCCATGGCTTACCTGGGCGAGGAAATTGAGGGCCCGTCCTTGGGCTTGTCGATGGGGCTGTATATTGCCGGCAGCGCCTTTGGCGGCATGTCGGGGCGCCTGATCGCTTCGATGCTCAGCGATTTCCTCTCGTGGCGCTGGGCCTTGGGCGTGCTGGGCGTGGCTGGCGTGCTGGCGGCGGCGGAATTCTGGCGCAGCCTGCCCGCATCGAAAAATTTCGTGCCCAGTACCCGTGGCTGGAATGCCTTGCCGCACGCCATCAAACAGCATTTTTCCGACCGGGGCTTGCCGTGGCTGTTTTGCCTGGCGTTCGTGCTGATGGGCTGTTTTGTCAGCCTGTATAACTACATCGGTTACCGCCTGCTGGCCGCGCCGTTCAACTTGCGCCAGAGCACGGTCGGCTTGCTGGCCTTTCTGTACCCGATAGGCATCTTCAGTTCTGTCTGGGCGGGACGCCTGGTGGACCGCCTGGGGCGCCGGGGCGTGCTGTGGATCATGCTGTCGCTGATGCTGTCCGGCATTGTATTGACCCTGTTCGATTCCCTGCCGCTGATCGTCATCGGCATGGCGCTGGCCACCTTCGGCTTCTTTGCCTCGCATTCGATCGCCAGCAGCTGGGTCAGCCGCCGCGCGCGTGCGCCGCAGGCGCTGGCGTCGGCCTTCTATCTGCTGTTCTATTACCTGGGATCGAGCCTGATCGGTTCCGCCTCGGGCATGATGTGGGGCTTCGATGGCTGGACGGGCGTCATCATCATGCTGGGCCTGTGCCTGGGCGGCGGCGTGCTGATCGCCTTGCGCTTGCGCCATCTGCAACCGCTGGGCGCGCGCGAAGCGGTGGGTTGAGCGGCTATTTGGGGCAGTTGCCGATCATCGTTTCCCCCTGCTTGCCCGCGCGCGTGGTCACGCACAAGGTGCCCAGCGCGCTGGTGATCTTGTAGGTGCGGCTGCCTTTGGCCGCATTCGCGCCCACTTCCTCGATTTTTGACGCTTCATACCATTTCGGCGGCACGGCCGCGTAGGCCTCGGCAAAGCCTTGCTGCATGCGCTTGAAGCCTGTGTCGTCCAGTTTTTGCTCGCCGCGCTGCGGGAATTCCTTGCGTAAATCCTTGTCGATCTTGCCCACGTCGCGCTTGGCTTGCGCCAGGATCTCGGCCGCGCTGGGCGCTGGCGGCGCCGTGATCGCTTCCGGTGTTGCAGGCGCTGGCACCTGCTCGACGGTGGGGGCGGGCAGGGGGCGGCTGATGGGCGCCGCCATTGGCTGGCGCGGCGGGCGCGCGGCGGCCGGTTTGATGCTTGGCAACGGCAGGGGCTTGGGCGGCGCCGGGAGCGTGTGGCGCAGCCAGCTGATGGCCGGACCTTGCGGCAGGTTCTCGTCAGTGGCAAGGCGGGGCCGCGACTGCACGATGACATAGGCCAGTCCCGCGTGCAGCAGGACGATCAGCAGCAGGCCGGGCGCGCGGCGGGGCAGAGGTGGCAAAGAGGTCATGGAGGGCATGGTGGTTCAGGTACGCCAATGTATCCGAGGTATTTGATTATTATCTAAAATGTCACAAGCGCTTACAAAAAAGTGCCTCATGGAAATTTCAATGCCTTGGCGGGCGGTGGGGAACCTTGGATCGGCCTGACGATCCAACTGCAGATAGCATGGGAGGACACATCATGATGCAGGTAAAGGAAGTGGCACGGCGCTTTGGCGCCATCGAACACGCGATCGGCCAGGCGGCCCAGCTGTGCGGAAAACAGCAGGGCATGCCGATGGACTTGAAAGATTGCATCAACCAGCTGGACCAGCAAAAGAGCGCCGTGCGGCAAGCCATCGACACGCAAGACGATGCGCGCATCCGCCAGGCCGTCGACCAGATGGAGTCGCTGGGCGACCGCGCCAAGCGGGCCTGTGGCACGGCGTCCAGCGTGACGCCCGAAATGAAGAGCGCCGTGCTCAAGGTGCACGATGAATTATCGGACCTGAAGCACCAAATGCACTAGCTTACATCTGGCGGAACAGATGGGCATATAGCGGACTGACGCGCAGCTGTGCCGGATGCTGGCGCAGGGTCAGCGACAGCTTGCCGGCCTCGTCGCGCACGGCCGTGGCGATGGCGCTGGCATTGACGATGGTGCCCCGGTGAATTTGCCAGAATTGTTGCGGGTCCAGCTGGGGCAGCAATTCCTTCAGGCTTGTGCGTATCAGTGCTTCGCTGTCCTGGCACACGACGTTGATGTATTTGTCCAGCGCTTCGAAATACACGACGTCGGCCAGGGCGATCATGCGCACGCTGTTGCCGACGGCCGCCCGTATCATTTGCAGGCGCGGCGCGGGCGGCAGCATGGCTTGCAGCTGGCTCAGCAGTCGGGCCAGGTTGTCATCGCTGGCGGACGCTGTTGTTTCCGTCGTCGCCAAGGGTGCCGTCGTGGTGGATGCCGCTGGGCTTGCTGTTGTTGTAGCGTTGCTGCTGTCGCGCAGGCGCTGCTGCAGGCGTTCCACCGTCTTGCCCAGGCGTGCATCGTTGACGGGTTTTAATACGTAATCGGCGGCTGCGTGCTCGAAGGCGGCCAGCGCGTATTCATCGTAGGCCGTGACGAACACGATGTGGGGGAAAGGCACGCCGTCGGGCCACTGTTCTGCTAATTCCTCGGCCGCTTCCAGGCCCGTCTTGCCTGGCATCTTGATGTCGAGAAAGAGGATGTCGGGCTGCAGTGCCAGGCCTTGCCGCAAGGCTTCCACGCCGTTGGGGCAGGTGGCGACAATGTCGAGTTCCGGCCACAGCCGTTGCAAGGCGTGCGCGAGGGCGGCGGCAAGGATGGGTTCGTCTTCGGCGATCAGGGCGCGCGGGATGTGGTGGCTCATGCGAGGGGGCTCGTGATGGTGGGTGGAAGGGGGAGTGTCAGGCGGGCGATCGCGCCTGCCGGATGGTTGGCGGCCAGCGACAGGCTGGCGGCATCGCCATGCATGCCGCGCAGGCGTTCGCGGATATTCGCCACGCCCAGATGCGTGCCCTTGGTCTGGCCCGGATGATCGAGGCCCAGGCCATCGTCGGCAACCGTCAGGATCAGCACACCGTCGTTCGTGGAAGCCTGCACGTGGATATGGCCGCCTTCGATCTTTGCTTCCAGGCCATGCTGGATGGCGTTTTCTACCAGCGGCTGCAGCAGCATGGGCGGCACTTTGATATCGCGCAAGGCCTCGGGCAAGTCCAGCGTAAAGCGCAGGCGCGCGCCCATGCGGGTGGACATCAGGCCCAGGTAGGCTTGCATCAGGGAAAACTCCTGTTTCAGGGTGGTGGACCCGGCGCGCGAGGAAGAGAGGGTGGCGCGCAAATACTGGATCAATTGATCGAGCAGCAGCTGGGCGCGGTCCGGATCAAAGCTGATCAGACCCTGCAGATTGGCCAGCGTGTTGAACAGCATGTGCGGTTCGATCTGCGCTTGCAGCAGTTGCAGTTGCGCTTGCATGGCTTGGCGCGCCACGGACTCGGCGCGGGCCTTTTCCTGGGCTGCCTCCATTTGCAGGCGCGCAATCTTTTCGCGGCTGCCAAAGAACAGGATGGCCGCTCCCGCCACCGCCAAGGTGAACACCGTCATGCCGACATTGCGTGGCGACATGGAAACGGGCGCGGGAACGTCGATATTGGCGAGCCAGCCGAACAGCATGGTGCCGGCCACCTGCGCCACGGCGGCACTGACGATGACGAGGATGCTGAACGGCAGCAATGGGGCGCGCCGCTGTTCGCCCCACCATGCCAGGCGGATGCCGTCGATGAGCAGGAAGACGATGCCGCCGATGCACATCGAGGCCAGCAGGTTGAGCCAGAAGCTTTGCCCGCCGCTCAGCACGAAGGTGACGAAGAGGGCGCACAGCACATTGAGCAGCAGCGCATAACGGGCATCGGCCAGCAGGCGCCGGTAGGGAAAGCCCGTCTTGCGGGGGGCTGCGTCGGTAGTGTGCATGCGGGACTGCTTTCAGGTGGGCGCTCGGATTGGCAATGCGGCAATTATGGGCGGCTCTGCACGCGGGCGCAACGCGGTTGCGACGAAACTGTGCGGATGTGGCGCCAATCGCCTGATCGTGTCCTTTACGTCGCGTCCTTTACACAGTGGCGCTTGCGCGCGATGATGGCACGACGTCTTGATCGACAACCTCATCACGATAAAGGAACAGCATGTGGCCCTACCCACGCACCCTGGCGCACCGCGGCGGCGGTACCCTGGCGCCTGAAAACACCCTGGCCGCCCTGCGCTGCGGCCTGGCCTACGGCTACCGCGCCGTGGAGTTCGACGTCATGCTGGCGTCCGACGGCGTGCCCGTCGTCGTGCATGACCCGGAACTGGGCCGCACGGTGGCCGGCAGCGGCCATGTCAACGATTACACGGCCGCGCAACTGGGCGCCATGGAAGCGGGCGCTTGGTTCGGCCCGGAGTTCGCGGGCGAGGGCGTGCCCACGTTTGACGCCGTGGTGGCGTATTGCAAGGCGCAGCGCATCTGGATGAATGTCGAAATCAAACCGGCACCCGGCGTTGACGTGGCCACGGGCGCGGCGGTGGCGCGCGTCACGCGCGATTATTTCGCGAAGGAACTGACTGCAGGAGAGTTATTGCCGCTGCTATCGTCGTTCAGCATCGCCGCACTGGAAGCGGCACGCCAGGCGGCGCCGGAACTGGCGCGCGGCTGGCTGGTCGAAGCGATACCATCTGATTGGGCGCAAAAGTCAAAGGAACTGGACGTGGCGGCGATTCATTGCGACCACCAGCAGCTGACGCCGGAACTGGCGCGAGAGGTAAAGGCGGCAGGATATGGGCTGTTCTGCTACACCGTCAACACGCCTGAACGGGCCAGCGAGCTGCTGGCCTGGGGCGTGGATGGGTTTTGTACGGACAGGATAGATTTGATCAAGCCAGTCTGAACGTAACCCAAAGCAACATCTGGGGTCGTACCCTGCAGGGTACGACCCCAGTCTTTGCCGTTGGGTTCAGCGTCTAGAAAGTCACGCGCATGCCGACCGTGACATTGCGCCCCATCAACGGCGCCGCATTCTTGATGAACGAGGTATGGCTGTACGCCAGTTCATTCGTCAAATTATTCGCCTTGATGTAGAACTGGGCCGGCGTCGTGCCGATGCGGGTGTCGTAGTTGGCGGACAGGTTCAGCATGTTGTAGCCCGGGGTTGCCGTTTCGAACGCCGCCACTTTATCCTGCTTGCCCACGCGGTAGAACTCGGCCACGCCGCTCCACGCCTGCCAGTTGGCGTCAAACTTCACGCCGACGCGCTGGGCGGGGATGCGGGGTAAATTGCCACCACCGTCGGCCAGCTTGGCTCGCACATAGTCGCCGAACACGCTGGCGCCGAACATGGGGGTCAATTGCTGGCGCACTTGCCCTTCCACGCCAGTGAACGTGGCGTCGCGCTGGGCGTACTGGATCAGCTGGAAGCCTTCGTGGTTGTCCAGCGTGGAGCCGAAGATATAGTTGTCGACCTTGTTGCGGTAGGCGCTGGCCGAGAAGGTCGTGGCGCCCGCATATTTACGCAAGGTCAAGTCGATATTGTTCGACGTTTCCTTGCTCAGGTTTTGGTTGCCCAGCTCATACGTGGCCGTGGCCATGTGCACGCCGTGCGCATACAATTCCTCGGCGCTAGGCAAACGGTGCGTGCGGGAAATGGTCGAGCCGAGCGAATACTGGGGCGCAAATTTCCACACGGCGCCCAGCGAGACGGACGTGCCCTTGGCGCTGCGGTCTTGCAGGGTGGCGCTGTCGACCGTGATGTCTTGCCATTCGTGGCGCAAGCCCGCCTCGAAGCGCCATTGGTCGAGCTTGTATTCTTCCACCAGGAAAGCTGCGTGTTTCTTGGTCACCGTTGGCGCTACATACGCTTCTTCGCCCAAGGCGGAGAAATCGCGCTTCGACGTTTGCAGGCCGACCACGCCGCGCCAGCCGAAGACGGGATGGTGTTCCATTTCGAGGCGCGCATCGTGGCCCTTGTTCTTGAACGTGGTGGCAATTTCCGTGCCTTCGATTTCGTCGTGCTTGTAGTCGGTGAACGCGGCGCGCAGGCGCAGCTTGGCGAAGCCTGGCACGGGATCGCGCAATTCGCCGCGCACATCCCAGCGCTCGCTTTTCAGCTTCACGTAGGGCACGGCGCTATGTTCGTGGTCGTGCTCATGTTCGTCGCCATGTTCCTCTTCAGCACCGTGGTCGTGGCCGTCGTGACCGCCGCAATGCAGGTGCGTGCCGTGCGGGTGGCAGCTCTCGAATTCATGGTTGTGGCCAGGCAAGCCGTATTGCGCATGCTGGCTGGTGAAGGCCAGGCCCAGGAAGCCGCGTTGACCCACCCACGATACGCCCACGCTGCCCGTGTCCGTCTTGTTGTAGCTGCCGGCCACCTTGGAGCCGCCTTCCCAGCCGCTGCCGACCTTGTATTCTTTTGCATCGCGCTTGACGCCTTCCGCATGGACAGCGATGTTGCCGGAGCCGCCAGTGACTTCAAAGGCGCCCGCTTTTTCGCGCGCGGCCGAATTGGCGCGCACTTCCGCGCTGCCTTCGACACCTTTCGCTGGCACGCGCGTGGGGATTTTCTTGTCGATCACGTTGACCACGCCACCGACGGCGCCGCCACCGTAAGCCAGCGCGGACGGGCCGCGCAAGACTTCAATCTGTTCCGACAGCATCGGCTCGGCCGCGACAGCATGGTCGGGGCTGATGGTCGAGGCATCCTGCACTTCGGCGCCATCGGACAGCACCTTGACACGCGGGCCATCCATGCCGCGGATGATGGGACGGCTGGCGCCGGCGCCGAAATGGCTGGACGTGATGCCGGGCTGTCCCGCCAGGGTCTCGCCCAGGGTGGCAGCTCTTGCCAGCACCAGTGCTTCACCTTCCAGTACGGTCACTGGCGTGCTCATGTCGTCGCTGCCCAGGGCCAGGGCGCTGGCCGAAACGGTGACGGCTGGCAAGGTGGCCGCCTGCTGCGCCAGGGCGCTGGCAGGGGCGGCAAAGGCCAGCATGATGGCCAGCGCGAGGGGAGTGGGTTGTTGAGGACGGACGGACATGGGCAAGAGTTCCTTTATCGGCTATCGGTGTTGGCGGGGTTTGGGCAGGCGCTTGCCGGATGGGGTGACTGCCCGAAGATGATAATGATAACCCATTATCATTACTGTGTGACAGTTTTTCCGGGCGGTGGAAGAAGGCGGATGGTGTATTCTGTCGGCTATGGAACGCACAACACGTCAAAAAACCGCTATTCAAGCCGCCATCGAGTCGGCCCAGCGCCCCCTGTCGGCGCAGGAAATTCTCGAACAGGCCAGCTTGCAGGTGACGCAGCTGGGTATCGCCACCGTTTACCGCAACTTGAAGTCCTTGGTGCTGGAAGAAAAGGTGCACGTGGTGACCTTGCCGGGTGAAAACCCGCGCTACGAGTCGAACACGGCCGCCAATCACCACCACCACCATTTCCAGTGCACCACGTGCCAGCGCGTGTTCGATGTGCATGATTGCCCGGGCGACTTGAAGCGCATGGCGCCGCAAGGCTTTGTCGTCGAGCGCCACGAATTGACCTTGTACGGCCGCTGCGCCGATTGCAATGCCGCTGCCGGCGCCACGGCCGCAGCGGGGAGCGCGGCCGTTGCCACCACTGTGCACGCCTGTGCCAGCGGCCACGACCCGGCCTGAGCGGTCCAGCCCTTCGTGTTGGCACGGGCGCAACAATGCCCTGGCCAGCCGTCATTGCCGCACCCCATATCACGTATAATCTTCTCTTTAAAGCTGCCGCCACTCTTTGCCAAAAAAACATGAAATCATCTGAAATCCGCGACAAGTTCCTCAAATTTTTCGAATCCAAGGGCCATTCCATCGTCCGTTCCAGCTCCCTGGTGCCAGGCAACGATCCGACCTTGCTGTTGACGAACAGCGGCATGGTGCAATTCAAGGATGTGTTTACGGGCACGGACAGCCGTCCGTACACGCGTGCCACCTCGGTGCAGCGCTGCGTGCGCGCCGGTGGCAAGCACAACGACCTGGAAAACGTCGGCTACACGGCGCGCCACCATACATTCTTTGAAATGCTGGGCAACTTCAGCTTCGGCGACTATTTCAAGCGCGACGCGATTCAATACGCGTGGGAATTGCTGACCAAGGTGTATGGCTTGCCGGCTGACAAGCTGACCGTCACCGTCTACATCGAAGATGACGAAGCGTACGATATCTGGGCGAAAGAAATCGGCGTGCCTGTCGAGCGCATCATCCGCATCGGCGACAACAAGGGGGCGCGCTACGCGTCGGACAATTTCTGGCAGATGGCTGATACGGGCCCATGCGGTCCATGCACGGAAATCTTCTACGACCACGGCGCCGACATCCCTGGCGGCCCGCCGGGCTCGCCGGACGAAGATGGCGACCGCTTCATTGAAATCTGGAATTTGGTGTTCATGCAGTTCAACCGCGACGAAGCGGGCGTCATGCACAAGCTGCCGAAGCCGTGCGTCGACACGGGCATGGGCATGGAGCGCCTGGCCGCCGTGCTGCAGCACGTGCATTCGAACTATGAAATCGACCTGTTCCAGCATTTGATCCGCGCCGCCGCGCGCGAAACGGGCGCCACGGACCTGGAAAACAAGTCGCTGCGCGTGATCGCCGACCACATCCGCGCCGCCGCTTTCATGATCGTCGACGGCATCATTCCGGGCAGCGAAGGCCGCGCGTATGTCTTGCGCCGCATCATCCGCCGCGCCTTGCGCCATGGCCACAAGCTGGGCCAGACGAAACCGTTCTTCTACAAGCTGGTGGCCGACCTGGCCATCGAGATGGGCGGCGCCTATCCTGAGCTGGAAGAAGCGAAAGACAACGTCGCCAACATGCTCAAAGCCGAGGAAGAGCGTTTCGGCGAAACCCTGGAAACGGGCATGAAAGTGCTGGAAGCGCAGCTGGCCAAGGATGCCACGGGCATCGACGGCGCCACCGCTTTTACTTTGTACGAAACCTACGGCTTCCCGCCGGACCTGACGGCCGACATTTGCCGCGAACGCAATATCACGTTCGACCAGGTGGGCTACGACGCGGCCCTGAAAGAAAGCCAGGAACTGTCGCGCAAGGGTGGCAAGACGCACAAGGACAGCAAGGTCGAGTACAAGGGTGAGAAAAACAAATTCGTCGGCTACGATCAATTGACGTTCAGTAGCAAGGTCGTGGCGCTGTACGCGGCCGGCACGCCCGTGCAGGAACTGAAGGCCGGCCAGGAGGGCATCGTGGTGCTCGACACCACGCCGTTCTACGCGGAATCGGGCGGCCAGGTGGGCGACCAGGGCGTGATCGCCTCGGGCGCGGGCAGCTTTGCCGTCAGCGACACGCTGAAAGTCCAGGCTGACGTATTCGGCCACCACGGCGTGCTCGAATCCGGCGTGCTGAAGGTGGGCGATGCCGTCTCGGCCGAGGTCGACACGGCCAAGCGCGCGCGCACCATCCGCAACCACTCGGCCACGCACTTGATGCACAAGGCCTTGCGCGAAGTGCTGGGCAGCCATGTGGCGCAAAAGGGCTCGCTGGTCGATCCGGACAAGACCCGTTTCGACTTCAGCCACCATGCGCCGATGACGGCGGAACAGATCGTCGCCGTGGAAACCATCGTCAATAAAGAGATCCTGGAAAACCGCGCCACGCAGGCCCATCTGATGTCGTTTGATGATGCCGTCAAGCATGGCGCGATGGCCCTGTTCGGCGAGAAATACGGCGACGAAGTGCGCGTGCTCGACATCGGCAGCTCGAAAGAGCTGTGCGGCGGCGTCCACGTGCAGCGCACGGGCGATATCGGTTTGTTCAAGATCATCGGCGAAAGCGGCGTGGCCGCCGGCATCCGCCGCGTGGAAGCGGTGACGGGCGAGGGCGCGCTGGCGCTGGTGCAAACCATCAACCGTCGCCTGGTCGAAGCGGCGCAAGCGCTGAAGGCGCAGCCGGAAGAGCTGACTGCCCGCATCGTCCAGGTGCAGGACCATGTGAAGGCGCTGGAGAAGGAACTGGCTGCATTGAAATCGAAACTGGCTTCCGGCCAGGGCGATGAGCTGGTCACGCAAGCCGTCGATGTGAATGGCATCAAGGTGCTGGCCGCCGTGCTCGATGGCGCCGACGTGGCCCGCTTGCGCGAAACCATGGACAAGCTGAAAGACAAGCTGAAGACGGCTGCCATCGTGCTGGCCAGCGTGACGGATGGCAAGGTCAGCCTGATCGCCGGCGTCACGGCGGACGCCACTTCCCGTGTCAAAGCGGGCGAGCTGGTGAACTTCGTTGCACAGCAAGTGGGCGGAAAAGGCGGCGGACGCCCCGATATGGCGCAAGCGGGCGGTACCGATCCGAGTGGTCTGGCGAACGCTCTGGCCGGCGTACCGGCCTGGGTCGGCGAACGCGCAACACAGGCGTAAGCTAGAGGATATGCGGGGTTTGCGCCCCATAGCCCCTTGAAAACGGCCCGCAGACGATGTTTGCGGGCCGTTTTGCCGTGTGGAATCTCGTTGTGACACCACAACAGCCGATGAACTATTTTGGTGCAGCGCGTCAATGCCCCTGATTTAGAGTAGTATGTCGAAAATCAGTACAACAAAACAATGGTGGGATATTGATGATGAGCGACACACTACTTGATACCGAGATTATGGAATTTCACAAAGAACTCGACGCGCGCGGCTTGAATTGCCCGTTGCCGATTCTGAAGGCGAAAAAGGCTTTGTCAGAGCTGCAGAGCGGGGAAGTGCTGCGCATCATGGCAACCGATCCCGGTTCCGTGCGCGACTTCCAGGCTTTCGCCAAGCAAACGGGCAATGCCCTGTTGTCGCATGTGCAGACGGGTACCGAATTCGTCTTCCTGATGCAACGCAAATAATTCTGCCTGCCGGGGCCGCCGTGGCGCGGCCTGCTTGTACCTTGCCGTGCTGCGTCATTTTTGCGTCACTTTCGCGCCCTTTTGCTGCCCTGCAGCGTAGCGGCAGACTCCCCTGAAATCCTCGAAGCTGGACAGTTTAGATGGATTGCTCTAACAAAAAATCGCACGATCGTGCTTAAATTCGGTTCAGGATTCAAATTTCTCTTATAATCGAACACACAGTCAGCACTTGATCCGTCATTTTTATAATTTCCCAAAGGCATAGCTATGAAAGTCTTGGTACCCGTCAAACGCGTGGTCGACTATAACGTCAAAGTCCGCGTCAAGAGTGACGGCACTGGCGTCGATACCGCCAACGTCAAAATGTCGATGAACCCTTTCGATGAGATCGCGCTGGAAGAAGCGATGCGCCTGAAAGAAGCCGGCAAGGTCACGGAAGTGGTCGCCATCTCCTGCGGCGTGACGCAGTGCCAGGAAACCCTGCGCACCGCCATGGCCATCGGCGCCGACCGCGGCATCCTGGTGGAAACGACGACCGAACTGGAACCGCTGGCCGTGGCCAAGCTGGTGAAAGCCCTGGCCGAGAAAGAGCAGCCGCAACTGATCATCCTGGGCAAGCAAGCCATCGATGACGACAGCAACCAGACCGGCCAGATGCTGGCAGCCCTGCTGGGTTGGCCGCAAGCCACGTTCGCCTCGAAAGTCGTGGTGGAAGACGGCAAAGTCACCGTCACGCGCGAAGTCGACGGCGGCCTGGAAACCCTGGCATTGACCTTGCCAGCGATCATCACCACCGACCTGCGTTTGAACGAGCCACGCTATGTGACTTTGCCAAACATCATGAAGGCCAAGAAAAAGCCGCTCGAGACCGTGAAGCCGGAAGACCTGGGCGTCGACGTCGCGCCACGCCTGAAGACCCTGAAAGTCGTCGAGCCAGCCAAGCGCTCGGCCGGCATCAAGGTGCCGGACGTGGCCACGCTGGTCGCCAAGCTGCGTACCGAAGCCAAAGTCATCTAAGCGGCTTTGCCGTCTACCCAGAACAATTACAGGACATATCATGGTCGCATTAGTTATTGCTGAACACGACAACGCTACCTTAAAGGGCAGCACCCACCACACCGTGACCGCGGCTGCCCAGTGCGGCGGCGACGTGCACGTACTCGTCGCAGGTTCGAACGCCTCGGCTGCTGCCGCTGCCGCCGCGCAAATCGCCGGCGTGACGAAAGTCATCGTGGCCGACGCGCCATACTTCGCCGACGGCCTGGCCGAAAACGTGGCCGAGCAAGTGCTGGCCATCGCCGGCAACTACAGCCACATTCTGGCGCCAGCCACCGCCTACGGCAAGAACATCCTGCCGCGCGTGGCTGCCAAGCTGGACGTGGCGCAAATCTCGGAAATCACCAAGGTCGACTCGCCTGACACCTTCGAGCGCCCGATCTACGCCGGTAACGCGATTGCCACCGTGCAATCTGGCGACAAGATCAAGGTCATCACCGTGCGCACCACCGGTTTCGACGCCGCTGCCGCCACCGGCGGTTCGGCTGCCACCGAAACCGTCGCTGCTGTTGCCGACAATGGCAAGTCCACTTTCGTGGGCCGCGAGCTGGCCAAGTCCGACCGTCCTGAGCTGACCGCCGCGAAAATCATCGTGTCCGGTGGCCGTGGCATGGGTTCGGCCGAGAACTTCCACATCCTGGAACCGCTGGCCGACAAGCTGGGCGCCGCCATGGGTGCTTCGCGCGCCGCCGTCGATGCCGGCTTCGTGCCGAACGACTGGCAAGTGGGCCAGACGGGCAAGATCGTCGCGCCATCGCTGTACATCGCCGTCGGTATCTCGGGCGCGATCCAGCATCTGGCCGGCATGAAAGACTCGAAAACCATCGTCGCCATCAACAAGGATCCGGAAGCGCCGATCTTTGCCGTGGCCGACTACGGCATCGTGGGCGATCTGTTCGAGATCGTGCCGCAACTGGTCAAGGAACTGGGCTAAGTCTTACCCATTCAGGTTTTGTTATTGACAAAGCCACGCCGGCCCGCCCCACACGGCGAGCCGCGCGTGGCTTTTTTCTTGGAGAAATAGATGAGCTATCAAGCCCCGCTGAAAGACATGTTGTTCGTCATGAACGAACTGGCCGGCCTGGCCGAAATCCATACTTTACCTGGCTGTGAAGACGCCACGCCCGACACGGCCGAAGCCGTGCTGGAAGAGAATGCCAAGTTCTGCGGCGCCGTGGTGGCCCCCCTGAACTGGCCCAGCGACAAGGAACCCAGCTTCTGGCACGACGGGCAAGTGACCACCTCGAAAGGCTTCAAGGAAGCCTTCAAGGCCTACGGCGAAGCGGGCTGGCAGGGCGTGCAGCATCCGACCGAATTCGGCGGCCAGGGTTTGCCGAAGTTGCTGGCCACGCCCTGCATCGAAATGCTCAACTCGGCCAGCATCTCGTTCGCTTTGGTCGCGCTGCTGTCGGACGGCGCCATCGAAGCGCTGCTGACGGCCGGCAGCGACGAGCAGAAGGCGGTCTACCTGGAAAACCTGGTCTCGGGCAAGTGGACGGGTACCATGAACCTGACGGAGCCGCAAGCGGGCTCCGACCTGGCCGCCGTGCGCACGCGCGCCGTGCCGCAGGGCGATGGCACGTATAAAGTATTCGGCACGAAGATTTTCATCACGTATGGCGAGCACGACATGGCGGAAAACATCGTCCACCTGGTGCTGGCCCGCACGCCGGACGCGCCCGCTGGCGTGAAAGGCATTTCGCTGTTCATCGTGCCGAAATTCCTCGTCAATGCCGACGGCAGCCTGGGTGAGCGCAACGACGCGCACTGTGTGTCGATCGAGCACAAGCTGGGCATCAAGGCCAGCCCGACGGCCGTGCTGCAATTCGGCGACCATGGCGGCGCCATCGGCACCCTGGTGGGCGAGGAAAATCGCGGCCTCGAATACATGTTCATCATGATGAATGCGGCCCGCTTCGGCGTGGGCTTGCAAGGCATCGGCCTGGCCGAGCGCGCTTACCAGCAAGCCGTGGCGTTCGCCAAGGACCGCGTGCAGTCGCGCGACCTGGCCGGCTCGTCCGGCCCGGTGTCCATCATCCACCACCCGGACGTGCGCCGCATGCTGATGTCGATGCGCTCGCAGACGGAGGCGGCGCGCGCGCTGGCCTACGTGGGCGCGGCCATCAGCGACGTGGCGCACCACCATCCGGAGGCCGAAGTGCGCGCGGAAAGCCTGGCGACGTATGAATACCTGGTGCCCGTCATCAAGGGTTGGGCCACGGAAATGTCGCAGGATGTCACGCGCGATGGCGTGCAAGTGCATGGCGGCATGGGTTTCATTGAGGAAACGGGCGCCGCCCAGCATTACCGCGACGCCAAGATTCTCACCATCTACGAAGGCACGACGGCCATCCAGGCGAACGACCTCGTGGGCCGCAAGACGGTGCGCGACGGCGGCGCCGTGGCGAAAGCCATCATCGCCCAGGTGCGCGCCACGGAAGCCCAGTTGGGCGAGCTCTCCGGCGCCGACTTCCAGGCCATGCAGCGCCACCTGGCCGAAGGCAGCGCCGCGCTCGAAGCCGTGGTCGAGTACGTGGTGGTGAACATGAAGACGGATATCAAGGCCGTCTTCGCGGGCAGCGTGCCGTATCTGAAGCTGGCCGGCATCGTGCTGGGCGGCTGGCAAATGGCGCGCGCGGCCGTGGTGGCACAGCAAAGGCTGGGAGAGGGCAGCGGCGACGCCTCGTTCTACAAGGCAAAAATCGCCACGGCGCGCTTCTTTGCCGATCACATCCTGTCGCAGGCGCCCGGCTTGCGCGCCACCATCATCGATGGCAGCGCCGGTGTGATGGCGCTGTCGGAAGAGCAGTTCTAAGTTTAGCCAACCCAACAGCAAATGCCGGGGTCAGTCTCTTCGAGATCGGTATCAGTTCCATAGGAACTGATACCCCCGTCGGGTCTGACCCCAGTACTTGCTTTTGGGTTCAGCTTACCTTCTGGCAATACCATTACCCGAATTGCGCACCAGGTCGCCAGCGGCCAGGCCAGGGTCCTGATCAAACGCGAAGTCGGCCTTGGCGCCCGTCTCGTATTGCACGGTGACGGTCCAGGTCTTGGCATTTTTCATGTGGCCTTCCACTTGCTTGCCGGCATACGCGCCGCCAGCGGCGCCGGCCAGGGTGGCCAGGTCCTTGCCGCGTCCGCCGCCGACCTGGCGGCCCAGCAGGGCGCCAGCCACGCCGCCACCGATCATGCCCAGCGCGCCGCCTTCACCGGCCTTCTCGGCGACATTGACTGCCAGCACCTTGCCGCAATCGGCGCAGATCTGGTGTTGTGGCTGCTTGGAAGGCTGGCTGGCGTAGGAATTGCCCGCTTTCTGTGCGGCCTTGGCATTGATGATGGCCTGGTCGTATTCGCTCTTGGCGTCGCGCAGGCATTGCATGCGGGCTTTCGAGCTGCTTTCTTCCGCACATAATTTCTTGTCGTCTGCATAGCGCGTGTTCGCTTGCTTCGTGTCGTAGGTGTATTGCGCCTTCGGCGACAGGTTTTGCGCGAAGGCGGAGGTGCTGAACAGGGCCGTGATGGCGACTGCGAGGATGAGTGGGCGACGAATCATGATCTTCTCCTAGGGGTGTGAAATATGCCAGTAATGTCGGCATTGTGAATGCAGTATAGGGGAAAATCATGATTGCTTACCAACACTTACATGTGCGCGTGCCGCGCGCCATGCGATGTCATTTCTATATGGGAATTAACCGTAGGCGCCGCCCGTGTACAGCAAGTCGAACAGGCGCGCCATGGTGGCGATCAGCACGCCTGCGCCTAGCATCAAGGTAGCGACCAGCACCACGGCCAGGGGCCAGCCCGTGTCCGACAGGCGGCCGGAGCCGACGTTGTAGCGCGCATCCCACTTGTCGTCCGGCATCAAGCCCAGCACCAGCGCTTCCAGGAAGCCGACCAGGGCGGACAGGGTCAGCGGCAGTATCTGGTAAAACCAGTCGGCCTCGGGAAGCAGCTGGTGCAGCAGCAAGGAGGCGGGCAGGGCGGTCAGGTGCAGCCAGCCCCAGCGGTCTTTGCTGCCATGCAGGTAGAAGCGGTGCGCGCCCAGCATGCCCAGCAGGAAGGCCAGCAAGGTGGTGAAGGCTTTGTTCTTGTGCGACTGTTGCAAAATGGTAGCGGTGGTCATGGGACTCCAGAGTTGCTCATCGGTAAAGATTGTCAGTATCGGTCATTGTCTCGCACAACCATAGCACTTTCCTGTGGCGTTTATACAATGATTTGGCGTGATTTCCAGCCATGGCCGGCACGATAGGCGCAGACGCCTATTGCGTCTTCGGCCATGACTGGTCATAATGTTTGATTAGCCCAAATTACACGCCCGTCATCATAACGCTTGCTGCCTGGCGGTAAAGCGCGCTATAATTTGCGGCTTTTTCCGCCTCAGCACACTTTTTGGAAATATTATGGTCGTTATTCGTTTAGCTCGTGGAGGCGCCAAGAAGCGCCCGTTCTTCAACATCGTCGCTACAGATTCGCGCAATCGCCGCGATGGTCGCTTCATTGAGCGTATCGGTTTTTACAACCCGATGGCGCAAGGTGGCGAAGTTCCACTGCGTATCACCGCAGACCGTCTGGCCTACTGGCAAGGCGTTGGCGCACAATTGTCGCCAACCGTTGCTCGCCTGGTTGCCAGCAACAACAAAGCAGCAGCTTAATTAGATCACTGGTTTGACGGTCAAGACTGCATCCGGGGTGAAAGTCCCCGATGACCTGGTACAGGTAGGCTATGTCTCCGGTGCTTATGGCATTGCTGGCGGAATCAGGATCACTCCTTTCTCCGACGACGCGGATGCATTATTAAGCGTCAAAACCTGGTGGTTTGATAAACCGACCTTGCATGATGTTGAAGTCAGGCAAGCGAAGTTACACGGCGGCGACGTCGTGGCCCAGCTGGTGGGTGTGGTCGGGCGGGATGCCGCAGAAGCGCTGAAAGGCGTCTCTGTGCAAATTCCGCGTAGCCATTTCCCGACGCTGACGGCCGATGAATTTTATTGGTCCGATCTGATCGGACTGACAGTCGAGAATTTGCAAGGCGAGTGCCTCGGCACAGTGCACGACATGATGAGCAATGGTCCGCAGTCGATCTTGCGCGTTACGCCTGTGGCCACTGCCGATGAGACCGTTGAAAAGGCGCCTGAGCGCCTGATCCCGTTTGTTGGCCAGTTTGTCATTAATGTTGACAAGACCGCCAACAAGATCACGGTCGACTGGGGCCTCGATTATTAAACCGCCTGCGCATCATTTTGCGCCGGGCAAACATTGCAGAATGGTGAGCGATGCAATTTGATGTCGTGACCCTGTTCCCGGAAATGTTTGCCGCGCTGACGCAGTCGGGTGTGACCCGGCGCGCCTTCGAGCAGGGGAAATGTGGCTTGTCGCTGTGGAATCCCCGTGATTTCACGACCGACAATCACCGTACCGTGGATGACCGCCCGTATGGCGGCGGCCCCGGCATGGTGATGATGGCGCGTCCCCTCGAAGCGACAATTAATGCCGCGAAGCAACACCAGACCGATCTCGGCCTGGCGGCGCCCCGCGTGGTGTTCATGTCGCCGCAAGGCCGTGCACTGACGCATGAGCGCGTCACGCAGTTGAAAGCCGAACCTGGTTTGGTGATTCTGTGTGGCCGCTATGAAGCCGTGGACCAGCGTTTGCTGGACCGTTGCGTCGACGAAGAAATCAGCGTCGGCGACTTTGTCCTGTCGGGCGGTGAATTGCCCGCCATGGCGCTGATGGATGCGGTAATCCGCCTGTTGCCGGGTGTCTTGAACACCGAGGCATCGGCCATCGAGGACAGCTTCGTCAATGGCTTGCTCGATTCGCCGCACTACACGCGGCCGGAAACATATGAAGGCATGGCCGTGCCGCCCGTCTTGATGGGTGGCAATCATGCCGAGATCGTCAAGTGGCGCCGCCAGCGCATGCTGGAAGCGACCGCGACGAAGCGGCCTGACCTGCTGGTCAGTGCACGCGCCGCCGGCTTGCTCAGCAAGACCGACGAAAAATTCTTGGCCAGCCTGTAAGCCGTCTCTGACGGCCGGCAGGGTGGCCAGTAGTGCCGGGCATGTTGCCCAAATTGTGTTACCCATCCTCTACCGGGCGGATACTTGCTATCCACAGTGCGCCGGCATGATGGTTTTCGGAGTGTTAAAAATGGACTTGATTCAACAATTAGAGCAGGAAGAAATTGCTCGTCTGGGTAAAACCATTCCTGACTTCGCACCAGGCGATACCGTTATCGTCAGCGTCAACGTAGTCGAAGGTACGCGCAAGCGCGCCCAGGCTTACGAAGGCGTCGTTATCTCCCGTCGTAACCGTGGCCTGAACTCGAACTTTATCGTTCGTAAGATCTCGTCCGGCGAAGGCGTTGAGCGTACGTTCCAACTGTACTCGCCGCTGATCGCTTCGATCGAAGTGAAACGCCGTGGTGATGTTCGCCGCGCCAAGCTGTACTATCTGCGTGAGCGTTCGGGTAAATCGGCGCGTATCAAAGAAAAATTGCCAAATCGCCGCGTTGTGGCGAAAGCAAGCGCGTAATATCAGCGTCTGCGTTGGGAAAAGGGGTACCGTATTGGTGCCCCTTTTTTTATTCTGAATTGCTATTGAGGCAAGCTGCCATGGCCACCATCGCATTTGATCCCAAACAACTCGCCATCGATTCGATCGCCGGCGAGGCGGCGCTGGACGCCGTGCGCCTGACGCCCGCCTGGTTGCGCCAGCGCCTGGCCGAACAGCCTGACTGGCAGCCCGAGATTACCCAGGATTTCCTGTCCGCCCGCGCCGTGCCCGTGCGCGCCGCCGTACTCATTCCCCTGGTGCAACGGCCGCAGGGCTTGACCATCTTGCTGACCATGCGCACGGACCATCTGAGCAGCCATGCGGGCCAGGTCAGCTTTCCCGGCGGGCGCAGCGAAGCCTTCGATGCGTCGTCCATCGCCACGGCCCTGCGCGAAACGCAGGAAGAAGTCGGCCTGGCGCGCGAGCACATCGAAGTGCTGGGCCGTCTGCCTGACTACCTGACGGGCACCGGCTATCAGGTGACGCCCGTGGTGGGCCTGGTGACGCCGCCGTTCGAACTGCGCGCCGACCCGTCCGAGGTGGCGGAAATCTTCGAAGTACCGCTGGCCTTCCTGATGGATGGCCTGAACCACCAGCGCCTGTCGGTGGAATTGCCTGGCGGACGGCGCTCGTTCTACGCCATGCCCTACGAACGCTTCTACATTTGGGGCGCCACCGCCGGCATGCTGCGCAATCTGTTTCACCTCTTGCGCGCGTAAAATGGTGCCGCGCACGTAATAAGTTTGATTCCAGCACGGCACTGCGCTATCGTAGCGGGCATTGCGGTATTGCTGAAAAAGACAAAAAGGACGTTTGATGACATTTCTCTCCATACTTTGCGCATTGCTGATCGAGCAGCTCAAACCTTTGCGCGCGGACAATCCGATCTACGCCGAAATCAAGAGCCTGGCAATGCGCATGGAGACCTGGTTCAATGCCGGCCATGCCAACCATGGCCGCATGGGCTGGTTCCTCATGATCGGCGTGCTGATGCTGCCGACGGCAGGCGTGTACTGGCTCTTGCAGCATTACCAGCTGACCCTGCTGGCCTTTGCCTGGAACGTCCTCATCGTCTACCTGACCCTGGGCTTTCGCCATTACAGCCACTACTTCACCTCGATCCAGCTGGCCCTGAGCGCCGGCGATGAAGCGACCGCGCGTACCTTGCTGGCCGACTGGACCAAGCTCGACACGGTGGGCATGGAAGCGAGTGAAATCGCCCGCATCGCCGTGGAAAAAGCCCTGATCACCACGCATCGCAATGTATTTGGCGTCTTCTTCTGGTTCCTGATGCCGCTGGGCCCTGCCTGTGCCGTGATGTACCGCGTGGCTGAATACCTGGCGCGCGCCTGGAACGAGCCCGAGCACATGCGTAATGAAGCGTTCGGCCAGTTCGCCGCGCGCGCCTTTTACTGGATCGACTGGATCCCCGTGCGCTTGACGGCCGTGGCGTTTGCCGTGGTCGGCAATTTCGAGGATGCCATCTACGCCTGGCGCAATTTCGCCCAGCGCTGGCAGGACGAGGCCATCGGCATCATCCTGACGGCCGGCGGCGGCGCCATGGGCGTGCGCCTGGGCACGCCAGCGGAAACAGCGGCCCGTGTGCTGGTGACCCCCGACATGGCCGTCGATGACAGCGACAGCGAAAGCGATATCCTGCCCGGCGAAGAGCCGGGCGCGCGCGCCTTGCAGAGCACGGTGGGCCTGGTCTGGCGCGCCTTGCTGCTGTGGATGCTGCTGCTGCTGTTGATGTCGGGCGCCGTTTTCCTCGGCTGACGCGGGCGCACACGCGCTGTTCATGCGCCTTGCGCGTGGAACAAGGTTAAAATAGGGGCTGGCGCGTTACGCGTGCCGGCCCCTGTTTGCAGCGTCAGGGCAGATCGAGGTAGAACCCAAGTCTTCTATAAGATATAATACTGGCTTACCGCAGCAAACGTAGTTGACTACCAGCCCGGCTTACCCGCCGGGGCCATTCACGCAATCCAGTCCCGACAAGCCACATGGCCGAGTTATCTCAAAAAACAGGGGAACTCTCAGACGAGTTCTTCATCCTTGGTCTCACCAGCAATGGCAAGCAATTCCGACCCAGCGATTGGGCCGAGCGCCTTTGCGGAGTGATGTCCTGTTTCAATCCCGAAGGTGGCGGGCGCAATGCGCACCTCCAGTATTCGCCCTACGTGCGCCCGACCGTCGTCAATGGCGTCAAGTCGGTGGTGGTCAACACCAAGCTGCGCGAGATCGAACCGATGGCGTTTCACTTCGTGCGCGAGTTCGCCAAGGATAACGACCTGCAGATCGTCGAAGCCTGCTTCCTGCCGCCCCCGAAGAAAAGTAAGACCCGTTTCATTTGAGCTGGCGCAAAGCCCGCTAGGGCGGGACGGCGTAGCGTGGACACTCTGCCTCAAAAACGCAGTGGCGACATGCGTATCGGCGACATCTGTACCCTGCACCCCACCCATCGCGTCGCGCTTTGCGGCCGGCGATGCTCACCGGCTCGGCGCCCCCATACAAAGTACGGTTGCGCTTCTCAGTCACAAATCACTGCCGCTCGCTACGGCTTTGTCAGGTGTTCCGCTCGCCCGGTATTGCGCAATTCCGGTCAAGTCACGGCTTGCTGAAAATGCTACAGTCGCTGCTCGTTCAATGGGAAGCGTTCATGCACTATCTGGCCAAAGCACTCTGGTATATCGAATCGCATTACGCGGAGAATATCTCGCTCGGTGATATCGCCCACATGGGCGGCGCCTCGCCGTGCCACATGACGCGCGCGTTTGGCCTGGCCACTGGCCATTCCGTGATGCGTTATGTGCGGGCGCGCCGGCTCAGCGAGGCCGCCCTCGTGCTGGCGCAGGGCGCGCAAGACATTCTCAGTGTTGCGCTGCAGGCTGGCTACAGTTCCCACGAAGCATTTACACGGGCTTTCCGCGAACAGTTCCAGATGACGCCGGAAAGAGTGCGGGCCCAGCGCCATGTGGCCAACCTCGCGCTGGTGGGGGCCATCAAAATGGACGTGGCGCCTGGCGTGCCCCTGGAAGCACCGCGTTTCGAGCAGGGGCCCGCCTTGCTGGTGGCGGGCCTGGTCGAACGTTATCGCGTGGAAACGTCTGCCGGCATTCCCGCCCTGTGGCAGCGCTTCCTGCCCCACGTGGCGCCCGGCCAGCTGGTGTATGGCGTGTGCTGCAACAATGACGATGCAGGCAATTTCGATTACCTGTGCGCCATGCCGGTGAGCGACTTTTCCCAGGCCCCCGACGGCTGGACGCGGCTGCGCATCGCGCCGCAGCGCTATGCCGTGTTTCACCACCGCGGGCATATTTCCACCATCCGCGTCACCTGGCATACGGTGTGGAACGAGTGGCTGCCCCAGTCCGGGCTGGAAGTGGCCGACGCGCCCGATTTTGAACGCTATGACCAGCATTTCGATCCTGCCAGCGGCATCGGCGGCGTGGAAATCTGGCTCCCCTTGAAAGCCTGAGCATGTTCCCAACCTTGTCTGCACCGACTGCCGGCGCCACCGCGCTGCGCCAGCGCCTGTTGCAAACCGCCGCCGCGCTGGCGGCGGGCCTGCCCCTGTACTGGGTGCTGGGGCCGCAGCCGCTGGGCTGGCTGGCCTGGTGCGCGCCGTTGCCCGTGCTGTGGCTGGCCCTGCGCTCGTCGCGCCGCGATGCCGCCTGGATGACGTTCCTGGCCGCCATGCTGGGCCTGTCATCCAACTTTGCCTATTTCCGCCTGCTCATGCCCTTGCCGGCCGTGCTGGCCGTGATGCTCGCCAAGGCATTGCTGTGGCTGCTGGTAGTGCTGGCCACGCGGCGCCTCGTGCTGCGCTACCGGGCATCCTGGACGGTGCTGGCCTATCCCGTGCTGTGGGTTGCCATCGATACCCTGATGGCGGCCCTGCTGCCGGATGGTAATTGGGGCAGCCTCGCGTATTCGCAAGCGGATAACGTTGCCGTGCTGCAGGTGGCGGCCTTGGCGGGCGTGCCCGGCTTGCTTTTTTTGCTGTGCCTGGTGCCGTCCGCGCTGGCCTTGCTGCTGGCGGGCGGCCGCGCGTATACGTCAGCGGCGGGCGTGACCGTGTTGTTGCTGGCGGCCGCGTTCGCTGGTGGCGCCTGGCGCGTGCAGGGCGTGTCGGCATCAAGCGAGCCGGCACCAGGCGGGCCGCTGGCAGGGCTGGTGGCCATCGATGACTTTATCGGCCCGGCCACGCCGCCGGCGCGCGCGCAAGCCATCTGGGACCAATACGTGCGCCACGTTGAAGAGCTGGCCGGGCAGGGCGCCAGGCTGGTGTTGTTGCCGGAAAAGATCGCCGTGCTGGCGCCGGCGCAGGCGGACGCCGTGCGGCAGCGTTTCCAGGCGCTGGCGCGCAGTGCGGGCGTGTGGATCACCGTGGGCATCGGCGTGCACGACGCTGCCGGCCGGCGCAACCTGGCCTGGCTGTTTTCTCCCGATGGCGCCGCGCCTGTCAGCTATCAAAAACATCATCTGGCGCCGCCCGAGCGCGATTTTCTTGCTGGCAGCGCGTATGCCGTGCAGCCGGTGGCGGGGCAGGCCATGGGCCTGGCCATTTGCAAGGACATGCATTTCGCGCCGCTGGGGCTGGCATATGGCAAAGCTGGGGCGCAGGCGATGCTGGTGCCGGCCTGGGATTTCCAGTTTGACGCCTGGATGGGCGCGCGCATGACCGTGGTGCGCGGCGTGGAAAACGGCTACGCGGTGCTGCGCGCGGCGCGTGAGGGCATGCTGACGGTCAGCGATGCGTATGGAAGGGTACTGGCGGAGCGGGCCAGCAGCAGCATGCCGGGCAGCACCTTGCTGGCGCCGCTGCCGGCGCATCCGTCCGTCTCCACCTGGGCGGGATGGCTGGGGCCGCTGTTCGGCTGGCTGTGCGTGGCGCTGGGCGTGATTTTGCTGTGCCTGGGCCGCCGCGCGGTGCCCGCTGCCTGACGCATAACGGCACGTTTTGCTGCAATGCGCAAAACCGCATTGTGCGCCCTTCCTTTATATTCGCCGCACGCAGCCACATAATCGCCGCCGATGATTGCACCATCGCCGTGCATATACAGGCGCGTTGCCGGTATATATATATTGCACTGCAATAAGTGGTGTTATCTGGTATTGAGAAATTCGGGCGGCTGGTATTAATTGGTACTTAATTCGGCCACGAAGTCATACATATCGCCGCGGAAGTAGGAGCGGCAAAATTCCACGGCGCGGCCATCGCGCAAAAAGCCCAGTCTTTCCACCGACAAGCCCGCGTCGCCTTCCTGCGCCTGCAGCAGGCTGGCCTGTTCCCCCGTCAACAACAAGGCGCTGAGGCGCTGCAAGGCGCGCACGGGCCGGTTGCCTGCCTGTTCCAGCGCGTCATACATGGACACGTCGACGGCGTCGAGCGCCGGCAGGCAGCTGGCGACGATGGTCGCGTACTCCAGGCACATCGGTATCTCGTCCGCATAGCGGATGCGGTGGAAGCGGTACACGGGCGCGCCCGGCGACAGTCGCAGGCGCAAGGCCTCTTCCGGCGTGACGGTGCCCTCTGCGCGCTTGAGCCACACGCTGCGGGGCGTGCGCCCGCGCGCCCGCATATCCTCGGAAAACGAGGTCAGCTTGGCGAAATTCTTCTCGATGCGCGTATTGATGAAATTGCCCGAGCCGGGGCGCCGCACCAGCAAGCCCTCGTTGACGAGGCCATCGATGGCCTTGCGCACGGTGATGCGCGAGACGGACAGGTCGCTGGCCAGCTGGCGCTCGGCCGGCAGAGCTTCCTCGGGGCCAAGGATGCGCTTGTCGATCGCTTCGCGCAGCGCGCGCTGCAGTTGCTGGTACAGGGGCAGGCTACTCGTCTGCCCCAGGCCTTGCATGATGTGAGCCAGGGTTGTCATACGCTGAGGGTCTCCGTTACGGCGCGTTGCAGACGCGCTCTGTATCTGTTTTGTGTCGCTGGATAATACCAAAAAAGACCGTTATAAAACCAATTTGAATTATCAGGTCGGCAATTTATGCCTTGCCTCGCTGGTATTTACCTCGCTCATACGGGCTACGGATTGATTCAGCTGAAGTGGTCTGTGTGATTCAAACAACGTTATAAAAAAAAAGTTGCAACTGGTAGTGTTCTGGTATTGGATAGTAGTATATTGGCGTTGAATTGGTTTTGTAAGTGGTTGTGCCGAAGGGTCTGCAGCATGCCGGCGAGAGTGGGCGGGCTGGAAAGAAGATCTACGTTAAAAATGAAAAGGGTCCAATCCTGGAGCCTAAATCAAGGGGGAGTACATGAAACGCAATTTGACACCTGCAGCTGCCGTCGTGAAATCCGGTTCGCGTAGCCGTACGCCGATCGCTACGGCCGTTGCCGTGATGGTCGCTGGTCTGGCCTTTTCGGCGCAGGCGCAGGAAGCACCCGCCGCCGACGTGCCCACCGTAGTGACGGTGACCGGCGTGCGTGCCTCGCTGGAAAAATCGCTGAAGCAAAAACGTAATGCGGATTCTGTGGTGGAAGTGGTCACCGCCGAAGATATCGGCAAGATGCCAGACCGCAACGTGGCTGACGCGATCCAGCGTCTGCCAGGTGTGAATACCCAATCGTCAGCCGGTGGCGAAGGCGGCTTCGGCGAAAACGACCGCGTCAGCCTGCGCGGCACCAGCCCGAGTTTCCAGCAAACCCTGTTCAATGGCCACGCCATCAGCACCGGCGACTGGTTCGTCTTGAACCAGTTCGGCGGCAACGTCGGCCGCAGCAGCAGCTTTTCCTTGCTGCCATCGGAACTGGTGAGTTCTGTCGTCGTGCACAAGAGCGCCACGGCCGACCTGCCCGAAGGCGGCGTCTCGGGTGTGATCGACGTGATTACCCGCCGTCCGCTGGAATTCAAGAATCAGGTCACGGCCGAAGGTTCGATTCAGGGCTTCCATAATGACCTGGCGGGCAAGACCGATCCGCAGTTCTCCGGCCTAGTGAACTGGAAAAACGACACGAACACCCTGGGCATCATGGTGCAGGGTTTCTCGCAAAAATCGACCGTGCGTCGCGATGGCCAGGAAATCCTCGGCTACACACCGATTCTGGCCAACAGTGCCGCAGCGCTGGCCCATCCTGAACTGGCTGGCGTGAAAGTGCCGACCTTTATCGGCGCGAGCCTGTTCGAACAAAAGAAAACCCGCGAAGGCGGCGCGTTCGACATCGAACTCAAGCCGAACAAGGACTTGACCCTGGATGTGAACGGCTTCTATTCGCAGCTGAAGGCGCCGCATCAAAATACCAACTGGCTGGCCGCACCGGCGAACTCGATCAACAGCGCCAACCAGGTACCGACCAACTACACGGTCAAGAGCGGTACCCTGACGGCTGCCACGTTTGCCACCAACTCAGGCGAGGTCGACAATATCTACCGTCCTGACGCAGGCGGCGAATCGTACTACCTCGATTTCAACTTCAAGTACCGCGCCACCAAGGACCTGACCCTGAGCGGCAAGCTTGGCAAAACCCACGGCGTCGGCTATGACCGCGACGATGTGTACTACCAGAATAACGTCGACGGCGGCATGGTGTACCAGTTGAACGGCATGAGCCCGGCCAACGTGTCCTATCCAGGCGGCACCACCACCAAGCCAGGTTCGACGGCATGGGCGGGCGGTGGCGAATCGCGTTCCGTCGACCAGGAAAAATATGCCCAGATCGACGCCGAACTGCGCCTGTCCTCGGGCGTCTGGGACTCGATCAAGTTCGGCGGCCGTCTGACCGACCACAAGCGCGCTGCCGAGCATCCGTTTGAAACCCGTCCGGGCGCACTGGGCTTCTCCAATCCGGGCCCGATCTGGAATGGCACGATGTACCCGAGCGACTTCGCCAGCAACCTGGGCGGCAACCTGTCGAGCAACTACTTCAAGTACGACGGCGCGGCACTGGGCGCCTGGGGCGCGGCCAACGGCAACCGCCTGTTCGACTACGTGCGTCGCCACAACTGGACGGACGAATTCAAGCTGCAGGAAAAAACCTCGGCAGTCTATGCCATGGCCAACCTGACGGGCGATAACTGGAGCGGTAACTTCGGCCTGCGCGCCGTGCACACCAAGCAGTCGACGCTGGTCAACCAGGCCGGCGGCCCGATCACCGGTTCCGACTGGGGTCCGTACTCGCAGCACCTGTACGAGCGCAGCTACAATGACTTCCTGCCTAGCGCCAACATCAAGTTTGATGTGCGCAATGACCTGGTCGTGCGTGGCGCCATTGCCCGCACCATCGCCCGTCCTGACTACAGCGCGCTGGGCGGCTCCGTCTCGCTGAACGACGATGCATTGAGCGGTGCAGGCGGCAACGTGAAGCTGAACCCGGTCAAGTCGGATAACGCCGAAGTCAGCGCCGAATGGTATTTTGCGCCGAGGTCGGCCGTTTCGGCGGGCCTGTTCTACATGGACTTGAAATCGGTCGTGTCGAACGGTACCACCAGCGCCACTTACTTCAACAGCAAGCGCAATGCCAATGCCGTGTACCTGATCACGTCGCCCTTCAACACCAGCGGCAAGAACAAGGGCGTGGAATTGAGCTACCAGCAACCGCTGTTCGGCGATTTCGGCATCCTGGCCAACTACACCTATGCCGACGGCAAGCTCGACAATGGTGACGAGCTGGTCAATGCATCGCGCAACACGTACAACCTGACGGCTTTCTACGAAGCCAATGCCCTCAGCGCACGCCTGGCCTACAATTACCGTTCGGCTTATAAAGCGGGTGTGGACCGTGGCGCCAGCCAGCACGTTGCAGGTGCGGGCGGCCTGGCCGGTTCGCTCAATTACAAGATCAACGAACACTTCACGGTCACGTTCGATGCGCTTAACCTGACGAACACCACCATCAAGATGTACGCTGAGAACAAGGATCAGCCACGCGCTTTCTATAGCAACGGCCGTACCTTCTACCTGGGCCTGCGCGGCAAGCTGTAAGCAAGACGATCAGGCCTGATGCGCCCGCATCAGGTCAGGTCTTCCTCGGTCTTTCAAGCAAGTTCCTGCTTCAGGGGCTTGCTTTTTTTTTGCGCTCACCGGCAGGGCCGCTACTGTCTTTTTTGCGCCAGGACTGTCCCTGCCGGTCGCCAGCATGACTTGCGCCCGCTAAGTTTGTATCCGGCGGCGTGAGGTTTTCTGCCACCTCCTTGCCGCAAGCAGGAAGGCGGTTTTTCTCATCTGGAACTGTTTGATCATGACTATTGCATCTCAACGCTACCTCGCCCTCGACGTCCTGCGCGGCCTGACCGTGGCCCTGATGATCGTCGTCAATACACCGGGCGACTGGGGTGCCGTGTATGCACCGTTCTTACATGCCGAATGGCATGGTTTTACCCTGACGGACCTGGTCTTTCCCAGCTTTTTGTTTGTCGTCGGCAATGCGCTGGCCTTTGCGTTGGGGAAATATGAGCACCTGGGCCATGGTGCCGTGCTGGCCAGGCTGTGCCAGCGCAGCGCGCTGATCTTTTTACTGGGCTTCCTGCTGTACTGGTTCCCCTTCTTCAAGCTCGACGATGCGGGCCAGTTCGCCTGGTCGCCGCTGTCGCACACGCGCATCCCCGGTGTGCTGCAGCGCATCGCCGTGTGCTACCTGGCCGCCGCCCTGATCCTCCATTACTGGAAGACACGGGGCGCGCTGGTCTTTTGCGCCTGCGCCTTGCTCGCCTACTGGGCCATCCTGGCATGCTTTGGCGACTACAGCTTGCACGGCAATGCGCCGGCCAAGCTGGATTTGTTCCTGCTGGGCGACAGCCACCTGTATCACGGCGAAGGCATTGCTTTCGATCCGGAAGGTATCCTCGGCACCTTGCCGGCCATCGTCAATGTGATTGCCGGCTATCTGGCGGGCAGTTTTTTACGCCAGGCGACGCCGGCACGGCTGCGCTACAGCCTGGTTCAGCTGGCCGTGGCCGGCGTCATCTGCGTGGCGGTGGCCCTGTGCTGGAATGAAGTATTTCCGATCAACAAGAAGCTGTGGACCAGCTCTTACGTGATGCTGGGCATCGGCCTGGACTTGCTGCTGCTGGCGCTGCTGATGTTCATCATCGACGTGCGTCAAATGACGGGCTGGACGTATTTCTTTGAAGTCTTCGGCAAGAACACCCTGTTCATTTACCTGGTGTCGGAAGTGCTGGTGATCATCGCGTTTACTGTGCGCGTCGGCAGCGGCAACCTGTACCAGTGGCTGTACCAGCAGTGGTTTACGGGCTGGGCGCCGGCGCGCGTGGGGTCCTTGCTGTTTGCCGTCAGCTTCATGCTGCTGTGCTGGCTGATCGCCTATGCCATGGACAAGCGCAAGATCTACATCAAGGTATAGCATTAGAACTTCAGCTTCAGGCCGTAACGCGTGGCCAGCGCGGTGAAGAGCAGCATCAGGGCGGTGACGGCGGCGGCATTCCACAGGCCGGCCGCGCCGCCCGTTTCAAGGTGCGGCCACCAGAAGCGCGGCAGGTGCAGCACGGCCGCCAGTTGCTGCCACAGGTCGGGCACGATGTAGGCGAACAGGGCATTGGTGCCGGCGGGCAACAGCACCACCGCCCAGGCGCGCCAGCGCCACACATCGATGACGATGTAAAACACGAGGAACAGGGCCAGGATGAGGGCGCTGCAGACCAGGGTGTACGATTCCGTCGCCGCAATCTTGTTGATGTGGTGATATGGCCGCAGCAGCAGGCCGGCCGCCAGCAGGCCCAGCGCGAACCACGCCATGAAACGGATGCGCTGCCCATGGCTCAGGGCGGCGCCGCGCAGGAAGAGCTGGCCCACCAGGGTGCCGGCCAGCACATTGGCCGCCGTCGAACCGAGCACTTGCGGCACGTTGACGATGGCGTTCACGCCAGCCGGCAGGAAATCCAGGCTGCCCGCCGTGCCGCCCATGTACAGCACGAGCAGCAGGGAAAACATGCCCATCAGGGCCGTGCCGCTACCCCGGCACGCCAGGTACAGCAGGCTGCACAGCAGGTAGGACCAGCCGATCATGCCGAGAATGCCCCACCATGACGGTTGCAGCCAGGTGCTGGAAAATTCCGCATTCAATTCACCACGGAACGTCGCCAGCAGGAACAGCATCAGCGCGCCGCCGGCGGCCAGCTCCCGCTTGCCCGCGCCCTGGCGCCACAGCAGCATCATGGCCATATAAAACAGAAGCAAGTACACGGCTTGCGGCAGCAGCGCCGCCTGTGCATCGTAGCGGTAGGCATTCGCCAGTACCACGCCGGCCAGCATCAGGCTGGCGGAGCGCCACAGCAAACGTCCCAGCAAGGCTGGCGTGACGTGGCCGCAATGGCGCTGCAAGGCCAGCGGAATGGCCATGCCGACCATGAACAGGAATCCGGGAAAGACCAGGTCGGGCACGCTGATGCCGTCGGCGCGGGGACCCGCATGTTCGAGCCAGAAGGCGATGCCGGGCATGCCGGCCAGGTAGTTGACCCAGATCATGGTGACGATCACGCAGCCGCGAAAGGCATCCAGGCTGGTCAATCGTTCAGGTGCAGGTGCAGGTACGGCGGCGGTGGCTGGCGGCATGGAAGGATTAAAAAGGTCGAAAAAAAAGCAGCCCCGGCCTCAGCCGGGAACTGCTTTGCGCATGCTGCGGGGAGCAGGAATTACTGCGCCGCTGCTGCCGGTGCCGCCGCCGCCGTGGCAGGACGGTTCAGCCACAGGATCCAGTAGCGGGCCAGATCGCCCACGCCGTCGCCGCCCTTGACCGTTTCCAGGACCTTGATGGCGTCGTCTTTTTTGCCGGCCATGGCGTAGGAATAACCGAGGCGCAGTTTGGCGTCTTCTGGACGCTTCAAGCCGCCCTTGGCGATGCCTTTCTGGATCAGGTCGATACCTTTGTCGAACTGGTCCATCGTCACGAAGGCGTAGCCCAGGTTGATCAAGCCCGTGCCATCCTTGCTCTTCATGGCCGAAGCTTCGCCGCTGGCGATGCTTTTCGCATCGTCGGCGGCAGCCTTGTTGGCCTGGTCGCGCAGTTTCTTGTGCTTGGCGGCATTCGCGCCCGTGCCCAGCACGCCTTTGGCAAAGCCCGCGTCGAGGACTTTTTTCGCTTCCGTCGGGAAGGCGTTCTGCAAGGCGATTTCAGCCATGTCGCTGTAATCTTGCGGCGACATGGTGCCCACGGCCTTGAATTGCAGGCGCAGCACGTCCAGCGCGAAGCGGTCCGAATAGCCGGCCTTGCCTTGCGTGCGGCTCAGCAAATCGCTCCAGTAGTCATCCGACGGGTAGTAGCGCACCAGGTTTTCCATGGCGACCAGGTAGGTGGCCGGGTCCTTGCTTTTCGAGCCCGTATTGGCCAGCAATTGCAGTTCTTCGATGGTCGGCGTCTTGCCCGCTTGCTGCTTGGCCGTCAGGTCGGCCATCAGTTCCTGTTTCGCGCGCGCGAAATCGTTGCTGAAGTAATAGGCGCGGATGATGTAGGGACGCACGGTGGCCACGTCGCCTGTTTCCGTCTGGTAACGGGTGAACCACTTGATGGCGTTCGGGTAATCCTTGGCGTTGTAGTGGTAGTTCGCCAGCGCCTGGATGAAGTCGCCCTGGGCTTTCTTGTCCAGCTTGCCCGATTCGATCACCGCTTCCAGTGCCGTCATGGCCATGGCCGCATTGTTGGTAGTGGAGGCCAACGCTACGCGCAGGCGGTTCAGCACGAACAATTCGTAGGGTGTCAGCGCGGGAATGGCGGCTGCCTGGTCGATGCGGCTTTGCACGTCGGCATAGTTTTTCGCATCCATCGAGGCTTTGACGGCGGTCGGATCGAGCAGTTTGAATACTTCAGGACGCACCGTGTCTGCGGGCACGGCGGCGGGCGCACCGGCGGCAGCGGCTGGCTTGGCATCCTGCGCGTGCGACAGGGCAGGCAGGACATTGAGGCCGATGGCGGCCAGGAGCAGGCTGAGACGGGCAAGACGGAATTGGGACATGGGTTATCCTTCAATCAATAACAAAAATACGCTCCGGTACTGCTTGCCGCAACAGGGTGCGGCGGCATTGCCGGGGGCAGGGAATCTAAAAAAACACGTATTCTGCCATCCTGACCGCACAAGTCAAAGGGCGGCAGCATGGTAAACAAAGGCTATTGTCACATAAACGGCTGGGCTGGAGCGCCAAACGTGCGCGGCAGCGCCTGGCCCTCCGCATTGAACAGCAGGCAGTGCGCGCGTGGCAAGTGCAGGCAGAGGGCCTCGCCTGCCTGGCGCAAGCCCTCCTCGGCCGGCAGCTTGACGGCCAGCATCTCGTTTACCCCCGGCATGCTGGCGTAGACGATGGCCACGTCGCCCAGGTACTCGACATGGCTGACGGCCGCCTCGGCCACGTTGTCACCCGCATGGGCATGCGCGCGCAGGCTGAGATGCTCGGCGCGCACGCCCAGGGTCAGCGGGTCGCCCGGCGTCACGGCGTCACCGTGCGCCTCGACCTCGATCACGGCGCCGCCGGGCAGGCGCACGGCCACCGAGCCGGGACCGCAGGCGACGGCCTCGCAAGCGATGAAGTTCATCTTCGGCGCGCCCAGAAATCCGGCCACGAACAGGTTGCCGGGATGGTTGTACAGCTCGTGCGGACTGCCCACCTGCTCGATGCGCCCGCCGTTGAAGACGACGATGCGCTCGCCCAGGGTCATGGCCTCGACCTGGTCGTGCGTGACGTAGATCATGGTGGTTTTGAGTTCCTGGTGCAGGCGCGAAATCTCCACGCGCATCTGCACGCGCAGCGAGGCGTCGAGGTTCGACAGCGGCTCGTCGAACAAAAATACCTTGGGTTTGCGCACGATGGCGCGGCCGATGGCCACGCGCTGGCGCTGGCCGCCCGACAGGTCCTTCGGTTTGCGTTTGAGCAAAGGCGTGATCTGCAGGATCTCGGCCGCGCGTTCGACGGCGGCGCGCACCTCCGCCTTCTTGTGCCCGGCCAGGCTGAGGGCGAAGGCCATGTTCTCGTACACCGTCATGTGCGGGTACAGGGCATAGCTCTGGAAGACCATCGCCAGGCCCCGCTCGGCGGGCGCGATATCGTTGGCCAGCTTGCCGCCGATATGCAGCTCGCCGTCCGTGATGTCTTCCAGCCCGGCGATCATGCGCAGCAGGGTCGATTTACCGCAACCGGAAGGCCCCACGAAGACGACGAATTCGCCGTCGCCGATAGCGAGGTCGATGCCGTGGATGACGGGGTGCTTGTCGTCGTACAGCTTGACGATATTCTTTAAAACGATATGTGCCATGGAGTGGTTCTATCCTAGCTGGCGCTGGCTGGCGCCTGGGGGAATCGGCCTTGCTCAGGTCAGGCGTACCGGCATCGGCCTTGGCGCCGATGCGCATGAAGCGCGACAGGATCAGGACGGGCAGGGCCGACACCAGCACCCACAGGAAAAAGGTCTTGTAGCCGAGCGCCGTCTGGATGTCGCCGCTGATCATCTTGAACAGCACGAAGCCGAGCTGCATCACGCCGGTGGCGAACGCATAGTGGGCCGTCTGGTACTTGCCGACGGAGACCACCTGCATCATGAACAGGATCAGGCCGACGAAGCCGAAGCCGTAGCCGAACATTTCCACGCTGAGTGCGGCCGTGATCAGGGTCAGGTCGGTGGGCATGCTGTGGCTCAGGTAATAGAACACCAGGTTCGGCAAGTTCATGGCCAGGATCAGGAACAGCATGGCGCGTTTCAGGCCCAGCCAGGAAGTGAAATAGCCGCCGCCTACGCTGCCCAGCAAAAAGGCGACAGTGCCGGCCGTGCCGTACACGGCGCCCACTTCCGTCGTCGACAGGCCCAGGCCGCCCAGCTCGCGCGCTTCGCGCAGGAACAGCGGGCCGATGGTCTGTACTTGCGCCTCGCCGGCACGGAACAGGATGATGAAGGCGATCATGCCCCAGATGCCGGGCTTTTTCAGGAAGTCCACCAGCACGTCCCACAGGGTGCTGCTGATGCCGGCCACGCTCTTGTCGGCCACGGCCGCGTTGCGCACCTGCGGCAGCGCCCACAGGTGATACGCGGCCAGCGACAGCATCATGGCGCCGATGATCAGGAAAATCACCGACCAGGCAGGCTTGACGCCGATATTTTTTTCCAGGTAGCCGGCCAGGATCACCAGGCCGCCCAGCGAGATGAATTTGCCCGCGTTGAAGAAGGCGCCCTGCCAGCCCGCGTAGGCCGCCTGCTGCTTGTCGGACAGGCTGGCGATGTACAGGCCGTCGCAGACAATGTCGTGCGTCGACGAAGCCAGCGCGGCGACGAACAGCACGGCGATGCAGGCGGCGAACCACAGCGGCGTTTGCAGCGCCAGCGCGATCAGGCCCAGGCTCAGGCCACCGGCGAACTGGAACAGCACCACCATGGTCTTCTTGCTCGACGCCAGTTCCAGGAAGGGGCTCCACAGCGACTTGAAGACCCAGGCAAAGCCGATCAGGCCCGTCCAGCGGGCGATCTGGTCGTTCGGCACGCCCATGCTCTTGAACATCAGGCCGGCCACCAGGGCCACCGCGTAAAACGGCAGGCCCTGGGCGAAGTACAAGGTGGGCACCCACGAAATCGGGCTGCGGACGCCGCCCTTGCTACGGTTGCTGCTGCTGGTCTTGTCGTTCATGGATGCTTCCTCGGGTCGTCTTGAAAGTGCGGTTTGATTCGGTGGCAAGGGTGGCGTTCACTGGCAGCGCCGCCTGGCCTCGGCCATGATGATGCGGTCGGCCGCCTCCTGCGCGTACACGCCGCTGGCGGCCGGGTAGCGTGCGGCCATGGCCGCCAGGCGCTGCAGCCGCGCGCCCACCGCCTGCAGCGGCAGGGCGCCAGAGGCCAGCGCGGCGCTGACGTCGTCCAGCGCTGCCGGCAACTGCGCGGCATCGGCCAGCAGGGCCATGTCGGCGCCGGCGGCCAGAGCGCGCGCGCCGACATGCCCGCCCTGCGCGTCGATGCCGGGCGTCAGCAGCACGCCGCCATAGCCCCACTGCTGGCGCAGCAAGCCATGCATCACCGCGTGCGACAGACTGGCGGGCTGGCTTGCGTCGAGGGCTGGATAGGCTACGTGTGCGCTCAGCATCGAGGCTGTCTGCGTGGCGGCCTGGCGAAACGGCACGAAATCATGTTCTTCCAGCTGCGCGCGGGTCTTGTCGACGCTGGGCAGCTGGCCACTGGCAGCGTGCTGCGGCAGGTACAGCCTGGCGCAGCACGCTACGCCCTCGGCCTGGCAGCCCGCCGTCCAGGCTTGCGCCATGGCGGCCGCTTGTGCCGGATCACCGCCAAACGCCTGCGCCGCGCCAGGCGCCCGTGCGGCGCCGGTGTCGAGATTGATCAGGGGCGCCAGCAGCCAGTTGATGCCCAGTGCGCGCAAGCCGCGCGCCGTCGCCGCGCCCGTGCCGTTGGCCAGCTCCGCGTCGCCAAGGACGCACAGGTCCATGGCGCCCGGCGGCTGCGGCAGCCAGGCCGGGTAAGCCGGGGGCATGCCGGCCGGGTCGATGGCGATCAGCGCCTGCGGGCCCAGGGCACGGCGCAAGTCCGCGCTCAGGCGCGTCAGCTGCGCCGCGTCGCGCAGATTGGCCGCGCGCAGGCACACGGCGCGCACGCCGCTGGCCTGCAGCCATTGCGCCGTGGCCGCATCGAGTTCGGTACCGGGGATGCCTGTCATCAGCAGCTGCCCGGCAAGCCGGCGCAGGTCGGTGGCGATGGCGGCGCTCATTTGACGGCGCCGTCCATGCCGCGCATGAAGAAGCGCTGGGTAAACAGGAATGCCAGCAGGGTCGGCACGATGGTGATCAGGGTGCCGGCGGCGATCACGCGCGTGCTGCTGCCAAACGTGCCGCGCAAATACAGCACGCCCACCGACAGGGGGAATTCATCGGGTTTGCTCATGACGATGGAGGGCCAGATGTATTCATTCCACGATTCGACGGCCGTCAGGATGCCGACGGTGGCCAGCCATGGCGTGATCAGGGGCAGCATGATGCGGCTGAAGATGACCCACTCGGAGGCGCCGTCGACACGCGCCGCGTCGATCAGGTCTTGCGGTACTTCCTCGAACGCCTGCTTGAGCAGCAAAATGGCCACCGCCGTCACCACGTTGGGCAGGATCACGCCCGTGTAGGTATCGACCAGGCTCATTTGCGTGATGGTGATGAAGTTGACGAGAAAATTCACCTCCGACGGCAGCACCAGGGTGGCCAGGATCAGGCCGAACACCAGTTTGCGGCCACGGAATTTCAGGCGCGCCAGCGGATACGCGGCCAAAGAGCACAGCAGCAGTTTCCAGAAGACGGTGAACACGGCGATCAGCACGGAGTTCTTGAAGAACGACCAGATGGGGATCGCATTGAACACTTCGATGAAGTTCTCAAAAGACGGCGCCTTCGGCCAGAAGGTGGGGGGAAGGCGAAGATATTGCCTTGCGTGGAAATGGCCGTCACCAGGGTCCACCAGAACGGGAAGACGCAGACGACGGCGATCGCGCACAGCACGGCATAGTGGCCCAGTATTTGCAGGCGGGTTTTCAGGGGGCGGGAACGGGTTTTCATGGTCAGCGGTGCTTCGGTTTGAGGTAGCGCAGGCACAGCAGGGCGATGGCTATGCAGAACAGCGAAACGACGAAGCTGGCGGCCAGCGCGCGCGGCAGTTTCAAGTGCTTGAGGCCCTGGTCGTAGGCGTAGTACAGCGCCGTGAAGGTCGAGTTCATCGGGCCGCCCTGGGTCAGCACGTCGACTTCCTGGTAAGCCTTCAGGGCCGCCAGCACGGACAGGATGGAGCACAGCATGATGGTGGGGCGCAGCATCGGCACGGTGATCTTCCAGAAGCGCTGCCAGCGGTTGGCGCCATCGAGCATGGCCGCTTCCTGCATGTCCGACGGGATCGACTGCAGCGCCGCCAGGTACATCACCATGTACCAGCCCAGGCCGCGCCACAGCGTGACGAACATGACGGCGAACAGGGCCAGGCTGTCGTTCGTCAGCCAGCCCACGGGCGCGTTCACGAGTTTCAGGGTCAGCATCACGTAGTTCAAGGCGCCCTGCTCGTGGAACATGAAGCCCCACATGATGCCGACCACGGACACGGTGGTCACCACGGGTACGTAGAAGGCGGCGCGGAATAAACGGATGCCGGGCAGGCGGTTGTTCACCAGCACGGCCAGCACGATGGCGCCCACCTGCACGAAGGGCACCATCAGCAAAAACATCAGCGAATTCTTCAGGCCCGAGACGAACATCTCGTTGTTGAAGATGTAGCGGAAGTTATCCAGGCCGACGAAGCGCGTCTCGCGTATCAGGCTGTAGTCGGTGAACGCCAGCACGGAGCCGTAGCCGACGGGCCAGAAGGAAAAGGCGGCCAGCAGCAGCAGGGCGGGGGCGAGAAACAGCCAAGCTTGCAGGGTGTGGCGGTGGGTGAGTTTCATGCTGTCCTCAGTGGCGCGGCAGGGTGGCCAGCTTGCGGTTCCAGATGGCGACGGCCTGGTCCAGCGCCTGTTTCACATCCTGCTTGCCCGTCACGCCCGCCTCGACGGCTTTCACCAGCGAGCGGCGCAATTCGTCGTAGTCGTCGATGCCGGCCACGTACAGGGTGCGCGAGTGATGCATCGACAGGGCGCCGGCAGCGACGGCTTTCTCGGCCGCACCCGCGTTCTGCGGCGTGGACAGAAAAAACGGGTCGGCCGCCGCCTTGACGGTGGTGGGGAAGACGCTGGCCTGCCTGGCGAATTCCAGCTGGTTGGCGTCGTTCGTCAGGAAGCGCGCGAACTTGCCGACCGATGGCAGCAGGCGCGCCGGCACGCCTTTTGGAATGGCGAAGTGCACCAGCCAGCCGCCGTCGGCGATGCCGGTGGGGCCCAGCGGCGCGGGCGCCACGTCGGTGATGGCGTAGATGTCTTTCGCGTCGCCGCGAATGCGCTGCATGGCCGTGGGGGGCGCCAGCAGCATGCCCAGGCGGCCACCCTTGTAGGCGTCGATCACGGCCGGAAAATTGTCTTCGGCGAACAGGCTTTCCTTCAGCAGGCCGCCGACCTTGTAGGTGTCGGCCAGTTTTTGCACCAGCGCCACGTGCTGCGGCGAATTGAAGACGGCGCGGTTATTCTGGACCACGCCCAGGCCCTGCTGCATGAACAGGCCATCGATCTTCGACAGGGCGGGGGCGATGCCGGCCTTGCCCGTGCGTTGCGCGATCTGGCGCGCGAACGCCAGCTGTTCATCCAGGCTGGCGGGGCCGCGCGTGAGGCCCGCCTGCTTGAAAATATCGGTATTGAAGGCGATCACCGCGACATTGCTGTACATGGGAAAACCGTAGGTGCGGCCCTCGAAGCGCAAGTCTTCCAGGGCGCTGGGAATGTAGCTGGCGCGCGCTGGCGCGATCAGGCCATCGACTTGTGTGAGCAAGCCGTCGCGCGCAAATTCATCGGCCCAGGGCACGTTCAGGCTGACCAGCGCGGGCGGCGTGCCGGCCACGATGCGCGTGACCAGCTTGGTCTGGATGATGTCCCACGGGAAGTCGATCCACTCGATTTTGACGCCGGGATTTTGCGCTTCATAGCGCGCCACCACCGCATTGAAATACGGCGTGAACTTGGGCTTCATGCTGAAGGTCCAGAATTCGATTTTCTCGGCAGCCCATGCCTGTGGCGCGAGCAGGCCCGCGCAGGCAAACACTGCCAACAGTCTCTTGATCATTATTATTATCCCGACCAGTGGCCCCGCAAGTGCCGGGGTCGGACCCTCAGGGTCCGACCCCCGTCTCTGCCTTTGGGGGGTAAGTTACAACTTGTTGCTTAGTTTGTTTTTGTTACTTTGCTCAGGTGGCGCGGCGCATCCGGGTCCATGCCGCGCGCGGCCGACAGCTTGGCCGCCATCACGTAGAAGGACTGGATGGCGACGATCGGATCGAGATCCGGCGTGGCCGCCACGGGCAGGGTCAGGTCGCGCTCGGCCACGTCGGCGGGCGCCGCCAGCAAGACCTTGGCGCCGCGGCCGCGCATTTCTGTCGCCAGTTGCAGCAGGCCGGCCTGGGTCGGGCCGCGCGTGGCAAAAATGAGCAGCGGGTAGCCGTCTTCGATCAGGGCCATCGGGCCGTGCTTGATTTCGGCGCCGCTGAAGGCTTCTGCCTGCAGGGCCGAGGTTTCCTTGAATTTCAGTGCCGCTTCCAGCGCCACGGGGAAGCTGATGCCGCGCCCCACGACCATGATGTTGCGCGCCGGGGCCAGCACGTCTATCGCCGGCGACCAGTCGATGCGCGTCGCTTCGAGCAGCGCTTCGGGCAACGCTTCCAGGCCCGCCTGCAGCTCGGGGTCGTTCTGCCACTGGGCCACCATGCGCGCACCGGCGACCAGGCTGGTGATGAAGCTTTTCGTCGCGGCGACGCTTTGTTCCTTGCCGGCGCGCAGGGGCATGGCCCATTCGGCGGCGTGCGCCAGCGGCGAATCGATGTCGTTGACGAGGGCCACGGTGGTGGCGCCGCCATCGCGGAAGTAGCGGATCGGTTCGACCACGTCCGGGCTCTGGCCCGATTGCGAAATCGAGATGGCCAGCGTGTCGCGCGTCACCAGCGGCGACTTGTTCAGGGTCACCAGCGACATTGGCAGCGAGGCGACGACGCGGCCCAGGCGCGCCATGATCAGGTAGGCGACGTAGTTGCAGGCGTGGTCGGAGCTGCCGCGCGCGATGGTCAGCGCGGTCGAGAACGAGGTGCTCCTCAATTTGCGGCCCAGTTCCGCGTAGCGTTCCGTGTCGCTGGCCAGTTGCAGGGCGACGCATTCGGCGGCGGAAATGGCTTCTTTAAGCATCATTGAGGTCACAGATTTCTCCTTCTATATACACAGCTTTGAGTTTGAGATCGCGATCGAGTACCACCAGATCGGCGTAAGTGCCGGGGGCCAGCCGGCCGCGTTCTTCCAGGCCCAGGTAATCGGCGGCATTGGTCGAGACGCGCTTGGACGCGTCGGCCAGGTCCAGTCCCAGTCCCACCAGGTTGCGCAGCGCCTGGTCCAGGGTCAGGGTGCTGCCCGCCAGCGTGCCGTCGGGCAGGCGCACGCCGCCCATGCATTTCTGCACGGCGTGGCGGCCCAGCATGTATTCGCCGTCCGGCATGCCGGTGGCGGCGGTCGAATCGGTGACGCAGTACAGGCGCGGGATGGCGCGCAGGGCCACCTTGATGGCGCCCGGGTGCACGTGCAGCAGGTCGGGGATCAGTTCCGCGTATTCGGCGTGCGCCAGGGCGGCGCCGACCATGCCCGGCTCGCGGTGGTGCAGGCCGCTCATGGCGTTGAACAGGTGCGTAAAGCCCATGGCGCCATGCTCCAGCGCGGCCACGCCGTCTTCATAGGAGCCGAGCGTGTGGCCGATCTGCACGCGCACGCCGGCGTCGGACAGGGCACGCACCAGGTCCAGGTGGCCGGCGATTTCCGGCGCCACGGTGATGACGCGCAGCTTGGCCAGGGTTTGCAGGCGTTCGATTTCGGCCAGGGTGGCGGCGCGCGCATAGTTCGGCTGCGCCCCCAGCTTGCCGGCATTGATGTACGGGCCTTCCAGGTGGGCGCCCAGCACGCGCGCCGTGTTCGGGCGGCGGTGGTTGGCAGCGATGCCGATGGCCGTCAAGGCCATGTCGATGTCTTCCGGCGGCGCCGTCATGGTGGTGGCCAGGAGGCTGGTGGTGCCGTGGCGCGCGTGGATGGCCGCGATGGTGTAGACGGCGTCGCCGCCTTCCATGATGTCCTTGCCGGCGCCGCCATGCACGTGCAGGTCGATAAAGCCGGGCAAAATATAGTCGTCGCTATTGGTCGACGGGTGGAGGGAATCGCCCGTGATGCTGTCGACGCGCTCGCCGAAGGCGATGGCGCCGTGGATCCAGCCGCCGGGGGTAAGGATATTGCCTTTGATAGTGCTGCTCATCTGCGCGACTCCGCTACGAATTCATAATAATCACTGCGGCAATACGAGTGGGTCAGTTCCACCGCTGCGCCGTTGTCGAGATAACTGACACGGGTGATGTGCAGCATGGCTTCACCCGTCTTGATATTGGCCAGCTTGGCCTGTTCCGCCGTGGCGTTGACGGCGCGGATATGCTGCAGCGCGCGCATCGGGATGGTGCCGCGCGACTCCAGGTAGCCGTACAGCGAATCGGTCACCTGCTGCGGGTCCGGCATGTACAGCGCGGGGATGGTGGTCGTCTCGATCGCCATCACCACGTCATCGGCCGTGCGCAAACGGCGCAAACGCGCCACCGGCATGTGCGGCGACAGGCCCAGCGACAGCAGTTCCAGCGGCGCCGCCGCGCCGATATCGCGCTGCAGCCAGCGCGAGCCGGCCGTGAAGCCCCGCTGGCGCAATTCCTCCGAAAAGCTCGTCAGGCGCGACAGCGGCTGTTCCAGCTTGGGCGTGATGTAGGTGCCCGAGCCGCGCCTGCGCGTCAGCATGCCCCGGTCGCACAGCATGTCGATGGCCTTGCGCGCCGTGACGCGCGAGATTTCCAGGATGTCCGACAGCACGCGCTCGGAGGGCAGGGCCTGGTTGGCGCGCCAGTCGCCGCTGGCGATGCCGTCCGACAGCATGTTCGCCAGTTGCATGTAGAGCGGCGTGTCGCTGGCGGGATTGGGTTTGAAGGCGGACAGTTTGGTCAGCATGGTCATTGCTCCTGCAAGTGCTTGCTGATCAGGCGCAGGCCGCCTGCGGCCGAGTCGCCCTGTGCCGGCACGACCAGTTGCAACAGTGCCTCCGGCAGGTAGCTTGACAAGGGTGCCGCCAGGCCGCCGCACAGGGCCACGGGCAAGGTGCCGGCCGGGTCGAGCGCCCTGGCGATGAGGGCGATCTGCTGGCCCGCGTCGCTCAGGATGGTGCGCGCCACCACGTTGCTGGCCGCATGTTCGAGCACCAGCCGCGCCAGTTGCGCGAAGCTGGTCTGGCTGGCGGCCGCCAGCCACACCTGCATGGCGTTGCGCTGGCCGCCGCAGGCGTCGATGACGGCCGTGGCGAAGGCGCTGCCGGGCACGCGCCCGTCGGCTACCTGCTGCGCGTGGTTGATGGCGCGCATGCCGATCCAGGCGCCGCCCGCTTCGTCGCCGGAGGGAAAGCCCCAGCCGCCCACTTCGTGGCGGCTGCCATCCGCGTGCAACACTTCGCCCACGCTGCCGGTGCCGATGGCAACGATGACGCCCGGCTGGCCCGCGTGCGCGCCGAGCAGGGTGGTCAGGGCATCCGATTCGAGTGCCACCAGGGCATAGCCGGGATTGTGTTCGACAAAGCTGGCGGCCCATTGCTTGTTGTGCACGCCGGCCAGGCCCAGGCCGATGGCCATGCGCTGCAGCGACGGCTGTTCCAGGCCGGCGGCGCGGAAGGCCAGGGTGACGGCATGCGCCACGGACGTCCAGGCACGTTCGATGCCGTGCATCAGACCGGAAGGACCGCTTTGTCCCTGCGCCAGTTCCTGGCCATCGAGGCGCGCCAGGCGTACGCGGGTGCCGCTGCCCCCGCCGTCGACGCCGATTATGTATTCGATCATGTTGTGCAGTCCCGCATATGGTTGATTGCGCCTGTCTCGTTTTTTATTTGTCGGGCGGCGAAAAAGCTGAAGGCACTATATTGTCGCCTCGATGGCTTGTCAACAGGTATTTAAGTGGTATTAACAAATGCCGTGTGCGATGCCATGCCATGCCCGAGGGCGTGATTGCAAGTTGCTGTTAATAAAGGGTTTTTTGTGTGTTGTGAATGGTATTGAAATTGGCCTTGTTTAATGCCAATTTTTTCAGACTGGTCTATGTCTGGTGTTGCGCTATTGCTTGTATGCATGCTTGGCAAGGGACGCCATGAAGAGTAAAGTCCGCCTTTTACACCTGAGTTGGAAGAGCATGATGAACGACAAGGCAGCAAAGAGCGATTACTGGGACGACTGGCAGCAAGAGGCGCTGGCCGCCGGCGTGTCGGCGCCGCTGGCCAAGCTGGGCATGGAAATGATGCGCACGCACCGCAAGAACCGCTGGCCGAAGGATTTCCTGGGCCGTGAAAGCGATGGCCCGGTCATGCTCGAGATGTGCCTGGAAGATGAAGCGGAAACGGAATTGTTCTTTATCGAGAACCTGTATCCCTACGATGCGGAGCTGATCGAAAAGACGCGCCGCCGCCTGTGCCTGCACTGAGTGGGCGCTGATGCCTGACTGGAACGGCCGCCTTGTGCGGCCGTTTTGCTTTTCGGGTGGCATTTTCATGGGGGAGTGTCATAATGGCCCTGGCATTTCCGCCCAAGCATGGAGTAGATGATGAGCAAGGCACAGGACAGCAAGAAAGAAGCCAAGAAGGAACCGGCCAAGAGCATGAAGGAAAAGAAGGAAGCCAAGAAGGTCAAGAAAGAAGAGCGCAAGCGCTGATCATGCGCGTGCGCCGTGCATTGATGCGCCGCTGGCGTGCGCCGGCCCTGCTGGCGGCGTTCGCCTTGCTGGCCTTCGGTGTGCCCGTGTCCGGCGTGCTGGCGCAGGCCAAGCCGCCGCCGTCCACGTTCGGGCAAGTGGTGGGCAATGCCGTGCTGTGCATCGACCAGATCGACAACAAGGCCTTCTATGCCTATTTGCTGACGGCTTTCGGCCCCGCCTACAAGCATGAAGGCGGCGCCTACTGGTTCCGCACGGATGCCACTTTGTGGGGCGCGCCCGTTACCGACGTGATCGTCAGCGACGATACCAGTCCCCTCGTTTTCATGGGCGTGGTGGCGGACGCGACACCGGAAAAGCTGGAACCGGCCATCCGCAGCGCCTCGGGCCTGCGTTTCAATAAACTCGACAATTCCGCCTTTCCTGTCCGTGTTTCCATGCCTGGCAGTAAAATCGTCTACTTTCGTAGCAAGGCGAAAGTGTATTGCGCCAAATACAAGCCGTTGCCGCCCGCCCGCACCCGCTGAGGGGTTCGGCTTGCCGCCGCGCATTTTGATCGTTTCATCCGCAGGGTCTCCATGTACACGCATTATTTCCAGCTCAAGCAATCGCCGTTTTCGATCGCCCCCGATCCGCGCTACCTGTTCATGAGCGAACGCCACCGCGAAGCGCTGGCGCACCTGCTGTATGGCGTGGGCAGCGGCGGCGGCTTCGTGCTGCTGACGGGAGAAATCGGCGCCGGCAAGACTACCGTGTGCCGCTGCTTCATGGAGCAGATTCCGGAAAACTGCCAGCTGGCCTATATCTTCAATCCGAAATTGTCCGTCGAGGAATTGCTGCTGTCGATTTGCGAGGAATTCCGCATCGCCGTGGCGCCCGGCGTGTCCAGCGTGAAAGGCTATGTCGACGCCATCAATGCGCATTTGCTGGCCAGCCATGCGCAGGGCAAGAATAATGTGCTGATCATTGATGAAGCGCAAAACCTGTCCGCCGCCGTGCTGGAGCAGCTGCGTTTGCTGACCAACCTGGAAACGAGCGAGCGCAAACTGCTGCAAATCATCCTCATCGGCCAGCCGGAATTGCGCGCCATGCTGGCCCGGCCCGAGCTGGAGCAGCTGGCGCAGCGCGTGATTGCCCGCTATCACCTGGGCTCGCTGACGGCCGAGGAAACGGCCAGCTATGTCCGCCACCGCCTGGCCGTGGCAGGCAGCACGGCGCAGACACCGTTCGCGCCGCGCCTGATGGCGCAGATTCACGCCTTGAGCAAGGGAGTGCCGCGCCGCATCAACCTGCTGTGCGACCGCGCGCTGCTGGGCGCCTATGTGGAAAACCAGCCGCAGGTGACGCGCCAGATATTGCGCCGTGCCGCCGAGGAAGTGTTTGCCGAAGAGGGCAAGCCAGCTGCCGGCCGGGGCTTGCGCTGGCCGCACGTGGCCGGCGGCGTGCTGGCCGGTGCGCTGGTGACGGCTGCGCTGGCATGGCAGTTCATGCCGCGCTCGTCCGCCGTACCCGCTGTACCTGCCGTGGCCAGCTCCGTGCCGGCCGCGTCCGCAGCGGTGGCCGCCGCCGCATCCACGTCCGCGTCCGTCAGCGTGCCGGACCGCAACGCCGTGCTGCGCCAGCTGGCCGCCCTGTGGGGCGAGCAGTTGCCGGCCGGCGACGCTTGCCAGGCGGGCGCCCGTGCCGGCCTGCGCTGCCTGCACAGCCGGGGCGGCATCGCCGAGCTGCGCGTGCTGGATACGCCCGCCATGCTGGCCTTGCGCGATGGGCAAGGAGCAGAACAGCTGGCGCTGCTGACGCGCTTGCAGGGCGAGACGGCCACCTTGATGCTCGATGGCAAACAACAAAGCCTGCCGCTGGCCCAGCTGGCGCAGCGCAGCGATGGCAGTTTTACGACCTTCTGGCGCGCCCCGCGAGGCTGGCGCGACGAAGTGCCGCTGGGCGCCCGCGGCGCGGACGTGGACTGGCTGGCGCAGCGCCTGGCGCAGCAGCGGAGCTTGCCGGCGCCGGCCGCCAATCTGCCACTTGATGCCGAGATGCAAGGCCAGCTGCGTGCTTTCCAGCAGAGCCAGAAGCTGCGGGCCGATGGCCTGGCAGGTCCGAAAACGTACATACGCCTGAGGCAACTGGGTGACAACGCGGAGCCGCGCCTGAGCAGCGCGGCTCCTGCCGTGGCAGCACCCGCTGCGACGGCGATGGTGGCGGGGAAATAAGATGTCCTACATACTTGAAGCATTGAAAAAATCGCAGGCCGAGCGCCAACTGGGCGAGTTGCCGTCGATCCACGCACCGCAAGTGCAGCTGCATGATGGCGCAGCGTCCGCTTCTGCGCGGCGCATGCCCGTCTGGCTGGCGCTGGGCGGCGTGACGGTGGCCGTGGCTGCCGCATTGCTGCTGTGGCAGCCTTGGCAGGCGGACGCGGCGGCGCCTGCTGCCGTTGCTGTCGTCCCAGCCGTGCTGGCCCAGGCCGTGCCCGCGCCCTTGCTCGTGGCTACCCCGCCAGCGGCGGTCGCCCCCGCGCCTGTGGCGTCCTTCGTACCGCCAGCGGCCACCGCCGCGCCCGTACACCATGCCAGGTCCGTGGCGGAGCCGAAGCAGGAGACGCCCGGTCAGGCCGTGTCACCGCCCGTTGCGGCCCCGGCGCCTGTAGTGCCGCCCACGCCCGCCGCCGAGGAAAGCGTACCCGGCATGCGCGACTTGCCCGAGCCGATACAGCGGCAAATCCCCGCCATTGCCATCGGCGGCTATATTTATTCGAAGAATCCGGCCGACCGTCTGTTGCTGATCGACAAGGTGCTGCGCCACGAGGGCGAGGAGCTGGCTCCGGGCCTGGTCCTGGAAAAGCTGCAGCCGAAGGCGGCCATCTTCAGTTTCAAGGGCTACCGCTACCGCGTGCCGTATTGACTTGTTGCGCATCAAGGCCGGGTCACCATCGCTGAACTAACCTGGCCTGGTCGAACCAGAGTCGCTGCGCCCGTGTGCGCGGCCGGGGAGTTCCCATGAGTGCTGCCGCAGCTGCAGGTGAGGGTGCGCTTGATGCGGATGCGCCGGAAAATCTGGCGCGCATCGAGCATATCGTCGTGTTGATGATGGAAAACCGCTCGTTTGACCACATGCTGGGCTACCTGAGCCTGGAAGGGGGACGCGCCGACATCGATGGCTTGCAGGCCCGTCATGCCAACCTGCATGCGGGCGTAACGTACCCCGTGCACCATTTGCAGCGCACGGCCTTCGGCCCGCAGCAAGACCCGTCGCATACGGGCCTGTCGGTGGCGCAGCAATTGCAAAACAATAACGGCGGCTTCGTCGACGACTATGCGCAAACGCATCCGGGTGACCCCGACATCGACCTGGTAATGGGTTACTACAATGCGGCCGACTTGCCCATGTATGATTTCCTGGCGCAACAGTTCTGCGTCTGCGACCGCTGCTACAGTTCCGTGCCGGGCGCCACCTGGCCCAACCGCCTGTATGCGATCAGCGGCAAGGCGGCCGGTAGCCGCGACAGCAAGCGCGTGCCCCTGTATGCGAACAAGTCCTTCGTGCGCCACCTGGACCGCGCCCAGGTCGGCTGGAAATTTTATTCCGCCTGGAAACCCTGGAGCCTGGCCTTCAGCGACGACCATTACCGCTCGTCCGAGTGGTATGAGCCCTTCGGCTCCAGCGGGCGCCGCTATGGCTTCATCGGCGATGCGCTGGCGGGCACCTTGCCGTCTGTCAGCTGGATCGATCCGCATTTCTTCGACAATGACGACCACCCGCCGTTTGACATCCGCGCCGGCCAGGCGCTGGTGGCGCAGGTCTACCAGGCCCTGTCGCGCGGTCCCGCCTGGCCGCGCACCTTGCTGATCCTCAGTTATGACGAGCACGGCGGCTTTTTTGACCATGTGCCGCCGCCCGCCGCCGCCGACGACGACCCCGCGTTTCGCCAGTACGGCGTGCGCGTGCCCATGCTGCTGGTGTCGCCGCTGATCGCGCCGGGCAGCGTCAGCCACGAGGTAGTCGATCACACGTCGATCATCAAAACCATCCTGCAGCGCTTTTGCCGCGCCGCCGATGGTGGCTTGCCCCAGATGGGCGCGCGCGTGGCGGCCGCCAGCGGCCTGGGCGCCGTGCTGACCCTGGCGCAGCCGCGCGCGGCGCCCGTCGTGCCCTTTGCTGTGCTGGCGCAGCGGGCCGCATGGGAAGCGGATGTGCGGGCGCACGATTTCGCCCCGCTGGCGCAGGCCGGCGAGATGGCTGCCGTTGCCGCCGTGCCCGTGCAATCCGATGCCGAGGCGGGCGTGATCGCTGCGCATCGGCAATTGGCGCGCTGGGCCAGGTATGCGCAGGCAGCGCCCGGGCCGTCGGGCCGGCGCCGGCGGCAGGGTGGCAAAGTCGCAGGCGCTTGAGCTGGACAATGAGCTGGACAATGAGCTGGACAATGAGTTGGGCAATGCATGGCGCCCGCGCCGGGCGCTGGCGCCGCTAGGGCTGCGTATAATCACTGCTTCTCAATCAAGGAGTGACCATGCACGATGCGATGCCCGCCCACCCGGTACTGGGTGTGATCGGCCGTTCCGGTAGCGGCAAGACGACCCTGCTGGAATTTGTGGTGAAGGAACTGGCGGCACGCGGCTTGCGCGTCAACCTGGTCAAGCACAGCCATCATGACCTGGCGCTGGAGCCGCCGCAAAAAGACAGCGCCCGCTTGCGCCTGGCAGGGGCGGCGGAAGTACTGGTGGCGTCGCCGTACCGCTTTGCCATCGTGCATGAGTTGCGCGGCGCGCCGGAACCGAGCATGGCGCAGCAGTTGGCACGCATGGGGCCGGCGGACCTGACCCTGGTCGAAGGTTTCAAGACGGACCCCATTCCCAAGCTGGAAGTATTCCGCCCGGAAGTGGGGCAGGCTCCCCTGTATCCGCATGACCCGCATGTGATCGCCGTCGCCTCCGATAGCCCGGCGCCGGCCGACCTGCGCGAGGGCGTGCAATGGCTGGACTTGAATGCGCGCGAGCACGTGCTGGCCTGGTTGCTGCTGCAGCTGGAAAATAAGCTGGAAAAATAAGCTAAAGGTTTGCTGCCGCCATCCGTTAATACTGGTAGAACCTCATTGGAGAAATGTATGGACGTCGGAAGCATTGCTCAACTGTCAACCACGATGGCGGAGACAGGCACGCGGCAAGCCGTCGGTTTGACTGTCCTGAAAAAAGCCCAGGATATTCAAAGTTCGACCGCCACTGCCTTGCTGGAAGCGTTGCCACCGATACAGTCGGCGCCAAGTCTGCCGGCTCACCTCGGTAACCGCATCAATACGACAGCCTGAGCGCAGGTCTGTAGCGCCCGTCTGGCGCTTTGCCGTGCCCATGCCCAATCCACCGTCATCGACGGTGGCGTGGGCGTTTTTGTCTGTCTTTTCGCTTTTTCCCTGCTCCTGTCAAGTTGATTAATTGACCATGGTTCGCCATGGCGCCGCCGATTCAGTAAAATGACGTCCATCACCTCGCGTTGCCCATAGTGTAGCCTGGGGCGTGCCATTACTTTGACCCATGCAAGAGGAATCCCCATGAATAAACGTCAAGCTTTCATCGCCGCCGCCCTCGCGGGCCTCTGCGCCGGCACCACCGTCAACGCGGCCGCACACGATGGTCCCGCCCCTGGCGACAAGGAAAAATGCTACGGCGTCGCCAAGGCAGGGCAGAACGATTGCGCCTCGTCCGATGGCGCGCATTCCTGCGCGGGCCAGGCCGAGGCGGACAACCTGCCCACGGAATGGGCGTATGTTGCCAAGGGCACGTGCGAACAGGCGGGCGGCTCCGTCAAACCCATCAAGGCCGGGAAGGCCGCCAAACCGGCCACGCAGCCGTAAGCTCTCGCCGCTTGCCCATGCCGCAGCCACTTCGAGCGCTTGCCGGCGTCGGCCTGCGCGCCGCGCACTACCGCGATTTTCTGACGCACCGGCCCGCCGTGGGCTGGCTGGAAGTACATACCGAAAATTATCTGCAGCCATCTGGCTGGGATAGTCATGTGTTGCAGACCCTGCGCCAGGATTACCCGCTCAGCCTGCATGGCGTGGGACTGGGCCTGGGTTCCGCGCGCGGCTTTTCCGAAGCGCACCTGCAGCGCGTGCGCGCCGTGGAGGAGCGCATCGAGCCGGCCCTCGTGTCGGAACACCTGTGCTGGGGTGCCGTGGCGCAGCAGCAACTCAATGATCTGTTGCCGCTGGCCTTGAATGGTGCCGCCCTGGATTTGCTGTGCGCCAGAGTGGGGAGGGTGCAGGATGTGCTGAAAAGGCCGATCTTGCTGGAGAATGTCTCGACTTACCTGCGTTTTGCCGACGATGCCATGAGCGAGGCGCAATTCCTGGCGGAACTGGCGCGCCGCAGCGGCTGCGGGCTGCTGCTCGATATCAACAACTTGTATGTGAATCAGTGCAACCACGGCGAAGACGCCCTGCTTGCCATGCAAAGCATCGCGCCGGGCAGCGTGGGCGAACTGCACCTGGGCGGCCATCTGCTGACGCCGCACGCCGTGATCGACCACCATGGCGCCGCCGTGGCCGAGCCCGTCTGGGACTTGTATGCGGCCGCCTTGCTGCGCTTTGGCGCCGTGCCCACCCTGGTCGAATGGGATACGGATTTGCCGCCGCTCGATATCCTGCTGGGCGAAGCGGACAAGGCGCAAGCCATGCTGGCGCGCCATGCGCCGCAAGCGCCATGGCAGGGAGCAGCGCTGCCGCCACCGCCTGAGTCGCCGCCTGTGTCCCATGCTGCGCTGGCGGCCGGCCAGCAAGCGTTTGCCACGGCCTTGCTCGATACTGCGGCAACGTTGCCATCGTTCGCGGGAGAGGCGGTGCCGCAGCGTTTCGCACTGTACCGCGGCAATCTGAGCGCCACCTGGCGCCGTACCCTGGGCCACGCTTATCCCGTCGTGCTGGCGCTGGTGGGCGCGGATTTTTTTGGCGGCCTGGCGCGCGCGTACGGCCGCCAGTATCCGTCAGATAACGCCGATTTGACGCAGTTTGGTGCCCGTTTCGCCGATTTTCTGGCTGCTTTCCCGCCTGTGGCCGCACTCCCGTATTTGCCCGACATGGCGCGCCTGGAATGGGCCGTGCACCTGGCCCATTACGCGGCCGATGCACAGGCGCTGGCGCCCGAGTCGCTGGCCGCCTTGCATCCTGATCAACTGGAGGCGCGCCGTTTTACCTTGCATCCCGCTTGCGCCTTGCTGGCATCCGACTGGCAAGTGGCGGCCCTGTGGCAGGCGCATCAGGAGGGTGAAGGGCTGGGGAGGTTTCCGCACGATATGCAGGTGGCCAGCTGGACATTGGTATGCCGGGCGCGCTGGAAGGCGCAGGTGCTGCGAGTGGATGCGGCCGCGCATGCGGCCTTGCTGGCCTTGCGGCAGGGGCAAACGTTTGGCGCCGCGCTCGATGCGGCGTTCGAGCGGGACCCGGCATTCGACCTGGCCGCCCACCTGCGCCAGTGGCTGGCGCATGCGGTATTGGCGGCGTGACTGTTTACGCGAAGGCCCGCAGCAGGCGCGCTTCGCCCGTCTGATCGCGGTACAAGGCATTCGCGGCCAGGGTGGCGTCCATCATGCGCGTCACTTGCTCCTCTTCAAAGCGGGCCAGTTCGGCCGTGGCCGCGACGAGGGCCAGTTCCAGCCTGGCGCGCGCGCTCTGATACAGGCTGCTGGTGTACTTGTCTGTATTACGCAGTAATTCTTCCGCGTTTTCTATCACCTGGCGCAAGTCGCCGATCAGGCGTTCCTGGCTGCGCGTACCTTGTTCGGGCTGGTCCATGGCGCTCCCCTTCTGCAATCGATATTTATCTGACAATAACGACGTGTCGCAGCTTGACTTGGGCAGCCGGGCAGGCAGGTTGGCTGGACGCATGGGTCTGCTTTCGCACCCCATGCCGGAATCAGGCGGGAGCGACGACCGTGATACGGATATCGCCCACGCTGACGACCTGGCCCGCGCGGATCTTGGCGGTCTTGCGCAATTCCTTCTTGCCATCGACCTTCACCACGCCACTATCGACCATGACCTTGCCTGCGCCACCGCTGTCGCACAAGCCGACCAGCTTCAACAGCTGGTTCAGCTCGACGAACTCGGATGTTAAATCAAAGCTTACTTTTTGCATTGTATCCCTTATTGCAACGATGTGTTTTCAACACTGAAAGACAGTGTCAACTAAGGTCATAGTTTACATGAAGCGAGGGGGAATGCAGGCTGAGCCTTAACTTTTGTTGGGCTGCGTCATCTCCAGGGGCACGATCCACGCACTGAATTGCTCTTCCGTCACAAAGCCCAGGGCCAGTGCCGCTTGCTTCAGGGTCGTGCCTTCATGCTGGGCCTGCTTAGCGATTTGCGCCGCCTTGTCGTAGCCGATGTGGGGCGCCAGGGCCGTGACCAGCATCAGGGAACGTTCCATCAGTTCGGCGATGCGACCACGGTTCGGCGCGATGCCGTGCGCGCAATGCACGTCGAAGCTGCGCATGCCGTCGCCCAGCAGGCGCGCGCTTTGCAGGAAGTTGTGCGCAATCAAGGGCTTGAAGACGTTCAGCTCGAAATTGCCCGAGGCGCCGCCAACCGTGATGGCCACGTCGTTGCCGAACACCTGGCAGCACAGCATGGTCAGTGCTTCGCACTGGGTGGGATTGACCTTGCCCGGCATGATGGAACTGCCTGGCTCGTTTTCAGGGATGGTGATTTCACCGAGGCCGGAACGGGGACCGGACGCCATCCAGCGCACGTCGTTGGCGATTTTCATCAGCGCCGTGGCCAGGGTTTTCAGCGCGCCATGGGCGGCTACCAAGGCATCATGGGCGGCCAGGGCGGCAAACTTGTTGCTGGCCGTCTCGAATGGCTGGCCCGTCAGGCGCGCCAGTTCTGCGGCAATGCGGCCGGCAAATTCCACGTGGGCATTCAATCCCGTGCCCACGGCCGTGCCGCCGGCGGCCAGTTGCAGCAGCGGCGGCAGCGCTGCCGTGATGATGTGCTCGGCAAACTCCAGCTGCGCCACATAGCCGGAAAATTCCTGGCCCAGGGTCAAGGGCGTGGCATCCTGCAAATGCGTGCGACCGATCTTGACGATGTCGGCAAACTCCGTGGCTTTCGCGTCGAGCGTCGCGCGCAGCTGGCGCAGCGGCGGCAGGACCGTGTTGGCGACGCTCAGGGCGGCCGCCACATGGATGGCGGTGGGAACGATGTCGTTCGAGGACTGGCCCAGGTTGACGTCGTCGTTCGGGTGCAGCAGGCGCGCCTCTCCCCGCAAGCCGCCGATCAGCTCGGAACCGCGGTTGGCCAGCACTTCATTCATGTTCATATTGCTTTGCGTGCCAGAGCCCGTCTGCCAGACGGCCAGCGGGAATTCTGCGTCATGCTTGCCGGCCAGCACTTCGTCGGCCGCTTGCGTGATGGCGATGGCCTTCTTGCCATCCAATAGGCCCAGGTCCAGGTTGACGTGGGCGGCCGCGCGCTTGACGGTGGCCAGGGCGGCGATCAGTTCAGGCGGCATCTTTTCCGTGGAGATATGGAAGTGCTCAAGCGAGCGCTGTGTTTGCGCTCCCCAAAGCCGGTCGGCGGGTACGTCGATCGGGCCGAAACTGTCGCGTTCGATTCTGCTACTCATGGCATCCCTTTCATCGATGGAGGTGGATCGAGTGTACTCCAGACGTCAAAAAGACACAGGATGATGCTGTATTGCATCATTTTTGCCATGGCCCATCTATATTTTTGCGATTTCCTGCCGTTAAAGAGAGACGAGCTCCCCTTCCTATCTTGTTATCAAAGCGATCAGTCCATGCAAAGCAGCATTGTTCCTCGTTGGTCCCTGATCGCGTGCGCCGCCGCCAGCCTGGCCTTGCCGCCCGTGATGGCGGCCGAACTGGGCGAGATGGCGGTGCTGTCGCATGTGGGGCAGCCCTTGCTGGCCGAGATTGAATTGACGGCTCTGGCGCCCGAAGATGTCAACGGCGTAAGCGTGCGCCTGGCCTCGCCCGATGTGTACCGGGGCGGCGGCATCGGCATGGACCCGGCCTTGCAAACCTTGACGATCAGCCCGCTGGAGCGGGGTGGGCGGCAGTATGTGCGCGTGACTACCCGGCAAGCGATCCAGGCGGGGCATGTGCATTTGTATTTGTTACTGGGCAATGGTAGCGGCGCCCTCGTGCGCCTCGGTACGTTGTGGCTGACGCCGGCGCCACCTGTCACTGCCGCCGCCGCTGCCAGTGCGCCTGTCCGGCCCGTCATTCCGGCGCCCGTGCCTGTGCCGCTGCCGCGCGCTGCGCCCGGCGCGCCGCCGCCCGATGCCGCCGCGCTGGCAGCCCGCGCGCGCGCCGAGGGTCTGGTGCGTCCGAAGCGCGTGTTTGTGCCGCCGCGCGCCGCGCCCATGGCGGCTGCCCCGGCGCTGCGCCCACTGCCGTTGCGCCGCGCCAGGGCGCCCGTGGCCGCCTGCGCGCCCCAGGCGGATGCTGGGCAGGCGCAAGCGTGCGTGGCGCTGGATGAGAAAAACGCGGCCCTGAATGAAAAGCTTGGTGAATTGGAAGGCAAGATCGGCGCCTTGCAAAAAGCGCTGGCGCTGCCCGCCGCCGTTGGCGCCGTTCCGTCTGCCGCAGCGTCAGTCGTTGCGGAGGCGCCCCATGCCAAGCCTCAGCCCCTGCACGCGGCGCCGGCAGCCGACAAGGAAAAGAAAACGGGCGGCAACGGCTTGCTGTGGCTCGGTATCGGCACCCTGGCCTTCCTGTTGTTGACGGCGCTCATCGTGTATGTCGTGCGCAAGCGCAAGCAAGCGGCGGGGCCGGGCGCGCCGTCGAAGTACTGGGTCCTGCTGCGCAAGCCGTTCGGCCGCAAGAAAGAAGTGCCGGTGCTGACGGAGGCGGTGGGGGAGGACGTGGCCGACGCGGAAGCGGAGCCGTTCTCGCGTTAATGCTGCTGCAAGACCGCGCTAAAAATTTGATATAAAAAAAGATATTCAAAAAATACAGAAAGTACCTGGCTATCGTGTTGCCTATTTTTCAAAGATGGTGATATGATTAACTCAGTGGACTTGCTCTACGACAAAACAGTCCCAGCCTGTCGCAGTCACCAACGATAGTGTGGCGCGGCAAAACAGGTGTAGCGTTGCATAAACGCCTGGGTCTGGAAGCGGTTTGCGATGCCGACGATGTGCTCGCGAACGCCGGATGCAACCGGCAGCGAGGCGACGCCAGGAGATACCTGGGGTTCGCCTTCCAAATTTTCCCTCCTTGCTTTTTGAGTGCCGCAGATGGCGCGCTCCCCGGCACGGCGGCAGACGTAAAAAAAGCACCCGAGGGTGCTTTTATCGTTTCTGGCGTGGCAAGCTTGCATATTGAATTACATGCGAGCGTGCGATCCTGGCATGGAATTCGACAGCTGCGTCATCCACGGTTCCGTGATGGCGCGGATTTCGCGGTCATTCGCCAGGATTTGCTTGAGCAAGTCGATCTTGCGCAAACGCGAGGCGCCGACCTGGGCAGGCATGCTGCCCGTCAAGGTCGCGCTGGCGGCGCTGGCGCACTGGTTTTCCAGGGTATCGAGGCCATCCCAGTCGCTCGAACGTGCGGCCACGACCATTTTGTTGGTCATTCCTGCAATATTTTCATACATCGAGAGAACGTCGTTGGAGGTCATGAGCACACCCGTAACTAGTGAATGGATTACCGCTTGTCCAGATTAGCGGCAGGTTCAGCGGGAACTTGAGGGTGTTTTTGAAAAAAAAGTAAAAATAATGTGTATGGTTTTGGCTGGCCGCCGGAATCGCCCGCAAAACCCGCATGGATGCTGGGGTGACGATTCCGGCCGCGAGCGGTTTATTTGACGAGTTCTTCCAGCCCAGCGCTCAGTTCGGCAGGCGGCGGCATCTTGTCCACCAGCACCGAGGGCGGTAAACCCAGTGCTTCAGCCACGTCGCTGGGGTAGCAGGCGATGATTTCTTCATTGCTCAACTGGTTTTCATCGATGCGCGCGCGCCAGGCGGCCAGGTGCACGATGGCGGCCAGGCGGTTCAAGGGCGCTTTGGCCAGCGGATCTGGAAAGGCGGCGATGGCCTCGGCAAAGGTGGCGGGGAACTTCCAGCGGCGCGTCAGTTCTGCACCCACTTGCGCATAGTCATAGCCCAGCGACACCCGTTCCGCATCGAGCCGGCGCGCATCGAGCGGCGGCGCGATCTTGTCGAGCTGCATGGCTTGCTCGGGCATGGCGGCATGGATCACCAGTTGACCGATTGCATGCATCATGCCGACGGTGAACGCCAGGTCCTGGTTGTCGCCCGTCTGCCTGGCGATCCAGCGGGCCGACACGGCGCTGTGCAGGCTGTAGCGCCAGAACTGCGGCAGATCCAGGCCGGGCACGGTCTTGTAGCCGCTGACCAGGCCCGAGCTGATGACGAGGGTGCGCACGGTCACAAAACCGAGCATCAGCACGGCGTCTTCCACCGTGCCGACGCTGCGCGAGACGTGGTAATAGGCCGAGTTGGCCAGCCGCAGCAGCTTGGCGCTCAGCACCGGGTCCGCTCCCAGTTGGCGCGCGATGTCTTCGGTGGCAATGGCGGGGTTGTCGAAACTGCGCACCAGTTCATTGACGATCTTCGGGGCGACAGGCAGGGCGTGGGGTTGCTGGAACAGCGCTTCCAGTTGCATGGCAATCTCCTTTGGCGTACACGCGGCACGGGGTCGTGCAACTATAAGCCGATTTTTTGTCCGCATGAAAAAAAGTTTGGGGACGGTTTTTGGGCTCAAAAAAGGTATGATTTCAGGCTATGATTTTCTTGTTTTCATCGAAAGGATCGCCATGCACAGTTTGCGTTTTTCCTGGTCCCGGACGCCAGTCCAGGCTGCCATCGTCCTCGCCCTGGCCGGCGTCTCGCTGGCCGGTTTGCCGGCCCAGGCGCACGGCCAGGCCGCCGGCGCCACTGCCGCTGTCCCCGTCAAAGTCTTGCCTGGTGACGACTTCTATGACTACGTGAATGGCGACTGGCTGCGCAGCACGGAAATTCCCGCCGACCGCAGCAGCTGGGGCTCGTTCGCCATCCTTGCCAACGCGACCAACGAGCGCATCATCGGCCTCGTCGAAGGCCTGGCGGCGGCACCACAGGCGGATGCCTGCGCGCGTCAGGTCAGCGATTTTTACCGTTCCTGGATGGATGAAGCGGCTATCGAAGCGAAAGGCTGGGCGCCGATCAAGCCGTTGCTCAAGAAGATCGATGGCATACGTGACCAGGCAGGGCTGGCCCGTGCGCTGGGCGAGAGCTTGCGCGCCGATGTCGATCCGCTCAACGCCACCAATTTTCATACGGAAAACCTGTTCGGCCTGTGGGTGGCGCAAGACTTGAACGACACCACACGCAATGTGGCTTATCTGCTGCAGGGCGGGCTGGGCTTGCCGGACCGCGCCTTCTACCAGGGCGACAGCGCGCGCATGCAGGGCTTGCGCACGGGCTACCAGGCGCATATCGCCGCCATGCTCAAGCAGGCCGGCTACAGCGATGCGCCGGCCCGCGCCGCGCGCGTGTTTGCGCTGGAGCAGCAGATTGCCGCCAGTCACGCCAGCCGCGAAGATTCGGCCGATGTGGCCAAGGGCAATAACGCCTGGCGTGCCGCCGACTTCGCCAGCAAGGCGCCGGGCCTGGACTGGAAAGCCTTCTTCCAGGCGGCAGGGCTGAGCCAGCAGACGGATTTCATCGTCTGGCACCCGGCGGCCATGACGGGCAGCGCCGCGCTGGTGGCAAGCGTGCCGCTGGCCACGTGGAAGGATTTCCTGGCCTTCCACGCCATCAACCATTTCAGCACGATTCTGCCGAAGGCGGCCGCCGGGCAGCGCTTCGCCTTCTATGGCAGCACCCTGAGCGGCACGCCGCAGCAGTCGCCGCGCAGCAAGCGGGCGCTGGCGGCGACGAATGCGGCCTTGAGCGACGCCGTCGGCAAGCTGTACGTGGAACGTTACTTCCCGCCGGAATCGAAAGCCCGCGTGCAAGACATGGTGACGAATATCGTCGCCGCCTTCTCGCGCCGCATCGACAAGCTGGACTGGATGGCGCCCGCCACCAAGGCGCAGGCGCAGGAAAAACTCAAGACCCTGTACGTGGGCGTGGGCTATCCCGAGCGTTGGGACAGCTATGCGGGCTTGCGCGTGGTGCGCGGCGACGCGCTGGGCAATGTGCAGCGGGCGGAACAGTTTCATTACCGGCAGGAACTGGCCAAGCTGAGCCATTCCCCCGACCGCAAGGCCTGGGCCATGCCGGCACAGCTGGTCAACGCCGTCAACCTGCCGCTGCAAAATGCGTTGAACTTCCCTGCCGCCATCCTGCAGCCGCCATTCTTCGACCCGCAGGCGTCCGATGCGGCCAACTATGGCGGCATCGGCGCCACCATCGGCCACGAGATCAGCCACAGCTTCGACGACCAGGGCGCCCAGTTCGACGCCCAGGGCAAGCTGCGCGACTGGTGGACGCCGGCCGACCTGGCGCATTTCCAGTCGGCATCCCAGCAGCTGGTGGCGCAGTTCGCGGCCTACAAGCCGTTTCCCGACCTGGCCGTGAATGGCCAGCTGACACTCAGCGAAAACCTGGCCGACCTGGCCGGCGTGGCGGCCGCGCATGATGCGTTCACCCTGTCGCAACAGGGCAAGCCGGCGCAGGCGAACGCGGACCGCGATTTCTTCATCGGCTACGGCGTCAGCTGGCGCAGCAAGGCGCGCGAAGCGGCGGCGCGCCAGCAAATCCTCACGGATGGCCATGCGCCGGCGCAATACCGCGCCGCCACCGTGCGCAACCTCGACGCCTGGTACCCGGCCTTCGATGTCCAGCCGGGACAGCAGCTGTACCTGGCGCCGCAACAGCGTGTGCGCGTCTGGTAGACATGAGCGCTGCCGGACGGGGAGCCGGCCGGCAGCGTAAAATGCGCCCATCGATGACAGGAGCGCCATGAAGCCGACCCCGCAGCAAGATCAGCAAGACCCCATCCACGCCATCACGGGGCGCACCTTGGCCCATTACGATGCCAGCGCCGAGCAGTTTTTCGAAGGCACGCGCGAGCACGACGTCAGCCAGAACATCGCCGCGCTGCTGGCCGCCATCGGCCGGCCCGCGCCCCTGGACATTCTCGATCTGGGCTGCGGCCCCGGCCGCGACCTGAAGGCGTTCACGGCCATGGGCCATCACGCCACGGGCGTCGATGGCTGCCCGCGCTTCGTCGAGATGGCGCGTGCCTACAGCGGCTGCACCGTGTGGCAGCAGGATTTCGTCGACCTCGATCTGCCTGCCGCGCACTTCGACGGTGTGTTCGCCAATGCCGTGCTGTTCCACGTGCCCAGCGCGGCCTTGCCCGGCGTGCTGCGCGCCCTGTATGCCTGCTTGAAGCCCGGTGGCGTACTGTTCAGCTCGAATCCGCGCGGGCAGAACCAGGAAGGCTGGAATGGCGCGCGCTACGGCAGCTACCACGACGAAGCGACGTGGGCCGCGTACGTGCAGGCGGCCGGTTTTACCTTGATCGAGCAGTACTACCGTCCACCGGGCTTGCCGCGCGACCAGCAGCCGTGGCTGGCCACCGTATGGCGCAAGGATTTGGCGGCCTGATCGACGATGTTGGTACTGTGTTAGGAACCGTACAGAGCCTTTGATCGCCACTGCGTAGTATGGACACATCGACACGCAGCAAGCAGTTTGCAACAGCGTGTGAGCCGCAGTACCGGCCCTTGCGGGCTGGACAACAGATGTACCAACTACAGTGAGGATCCACCATGAACAAAGATCAAGTCGAAGGTAAACTGAAGGAAGTCGGCGGTAAAATCCAGGAAGCCGCTGGCAAAGTCGTCGGCAACGAAGAACAGCAAGCCAAGGGCCTGGCAAACCAGGTCGAAGGCAAAGTGCAGAAGAAGGTTGGCGATGTCAAGGATGCAGTAGAGACCATCACCCGCAAGCCTTAATTCTGGCAGCACGAATGTAAAAAAACCGCCGCCTGTCGCAAGACAGGCGGCGGTTTTTTATTGGATGCAGCGCAAGCTTACTGTGCTGGCTGCATCAGGTTCTGCTTGAAGAACATCTCAATTTTCCTGTACACGTGACGCTGGCCCGCGCGCGACGAGATGCCGTGTTTGGCGCCCGGATATGTCATCAGGTCGAACTGCACGCCGCGGTTCACCAGCGCGTCGATCAGGCGCGTGCTGTTGCTGAACAAGACGTTATCGTCGGCCATGCCGTGCACCAGCAGCAGCGGCGACTGCAAGCCGTCGAGGTGGGCGAACACCGTGCTGGCCTTGTAGCCATCCACGTTTTCCTTCGGCATGCCGAGGAATTGCTCCGTGTAGTGGGTGTCGTACAGCGACCAGTCGGTCACGGGCGCCACCGAGACGCCCATGGCGATCTTGTCGGATGCTGCCGACAGCAGGCGCAGGGTCATGAAACCGCCGTAGCTCCAGCCGAACACGCCAATGCGTTTCGCGTCGACGAAGCTTTGCTGGCCCAGCCAGGCTATGCCGACCAGTTGATCCGCCACTTCGGCCGCGCCAAGGTTATGGTAGATGGCGTCCGTGAAGGCGCGCTCGCGGCGCGACGATCCCCGGTTATCCAGGCGGAAGACGACAAAGCCTTGCTGCGCCATGTATTGGTCGAAGTTGTTGCCCCAGCGGCGAGCCACGTGCTGCGAGTGCGGGCCGCCATACGTCGACAGGTAGACGGGATAGCGTTTGGTCGCGTCGAAGTTTGACGGCTTGACGATCGAATAGTGCAAGGTCTGGCCATCGTTGGCTTTCAGGGTGCCGTACTCCGTCGGCAGGTGATCGGCCTTGTACTTGAAATACGGGTGGCTGGCGTTGAGCGCGTTTTCTTCCAGCCAGCCCACCATCGAACCGTCCGGGCGGCGGATGCTCACTTGCGGCGGCGTGGCCGGGTCCGAATACGTGTCGACGAAGACTTCACCATTGCGCGAGAACGTCGTGTCGTGCCAGCCATCGGCTTTCGTCACGCGCTGCGGCTTGCCGGCCGTGCTGCCGTCCAGGGCCAGGGCGTAGGTCTGCTTGTCGATCACGGCGTCGCGGTTCGATGAGACGAACACTTTGCCGTTTTTCTGGTTTACGGCCAGCACGCCGTTGATGCCCCACTCGCCGGAAGTGACCGGGTGCAGCAGCTTGCCGCTCATGTCGTATAAATACAGATGGTTGCGGCCCGTGCGCTCGGACGACCAGAGGAAGGTGCCGTTCGACAGGAAGCGCAGGTCGTCATGGATGCTGACCCAGGTCTTGGACGTTTCCGTCAGCAGGGTGCGCTGCGCCAGGGTGGCTGCATCGACAGCCACCAGATCGAGGGTCTTCTGGTCGCGCGACTGGCGCTGGTAGACCAGCGATTTGCTGTCAGCGCTCCAGTCGGCGCGTACCAGGTAGATGTCCGGGTTCGTGCCCAGGTTCACCTGGCGCTGCACGCCCGTCTCCGGCGAGACGATCAGCAGCTGCACCAGCGCGTTCGGATCGCCGGCGGCAGGGTAGCGCTGCTCGACGACGTCGGTGCGGTCGGCGAAGATTTCGAAGCGGCGCACGACGGGCACGGGCGCTTCGTCATAGCGTTTATAGGCGATGGCGGAATCGTCGGGCGCCCAGTAGTAGCCGGTGCGCTGGCCCATTTCTTCCTGCGCCACGAATTCGGCTTCGCCGTTGTGGATGGTGCCCTTGCCGTCGGTCGTCAGCTGGCGTTCCTGGCCCGTCTTGAGGTCGATCACATGGATGTTCTGGTCGCGCACAAACGAGACGTAGCGGCCTTTCGGCGAAATTTTCGGGTCCAGCACATTGCCCTTGGCGACCAGGCGCGCCTGGTCCGGGCGGGCCGCGTCGACCAGGTACAGATTGCCGGCCAGCGGCACCAGCAGCTGCTTGCCATCGGGCGACCAGCTGTAGCTGAGAATGCCGTTCAGGCTGGCCGTGCGCTCGCGTTCGCGGCGCGCCTGCTCTTCGGGCGAAATCGTTTCATTCGGCACCAGCGCCTTCGAGTCGACCAGGCGGTGCGTGCTCTTGTCCTTCAGCTTGAATTCCCACAGGTCGAGCTGGAACTGGTTGTCGGCGCGGCCGCGCAGGAACGTGACGCGCTCGCCGTCGGGCGAGACCTTCAGGTTGCGCACGCCGGGGCCGGCCAGCGCCGGATCGGCGTGGATGCGTTCCAGGGGCAGCTTTTCAGCCGATGCGGGAACGCTGGCCATCGCGGCCAGAAAACAAAGAATAAAACGCATGGGTGTCTCGGTGATGGTAAAGGGATGGTCAAGCAGATGCTTGACGGCAAACGATACCAGAGCACGGCGTTTAATGCGATAGGGCCAGCCACGGAATAATCCGGAAATTGCCTTCTTTACTTTGGTGTAAAGAGTGGACCAGCGGTGCTTTGTATGGCGAAGCAGTAAGGGCGGTACGCATAAATTGTGTGCCGCTCCGTGTTCAATGCACTGTTTCAATACGTCATGCGTAGGCGCTGCAGCGACAGCCGGTTCAAGTACCAGGTCAGCAGCACGGCGGCCACCGTCAAGCCCGTGACGAGGCCGATCCAGAAGCCGGCGGCGGCCATCGGTTCGGCCGGCGACCAGATGAAGCCTTGCGGCGCGAGGCCCAGCACATAGCCGATGGGCAGCGAGAAACCCCAGAACGCCAGCAGCTGGATCAGCATCGGCTGGCGCGTCACCTTGTAGCCGCGAATGGCGCAGGAAGTGGCCACCTGCGTGGCGTCGGACAGCTGGAACAGGGCGGCGAACAGCAGCAGCTGCGCGCACAGTTCCTGCACCTGTGGATCGGACGTATAGGCTTGCGCGATCTGGTGGCGGAAGACGGTGATGACGGTGGCCGAGACGATGGCCGCCGTCAGCGACATGGCCACGCCCACCCACGAAATGAAGCGGGCGCGGCGCAGATTGGCTTCGCCCACGGCATGGCCCACGCGCGTCACCAGGGCAATGCCGAAAGTGAGCGGCACCATGAAAACGACGGAGGAGAAATTGAGCGCGATCTGGTGCGCCGACACCTGGATCACGCCGAAGCGCGCCACCAGCAGGCTGATGACGCCAAAGGCGCTCACTTCGGCAAAGTAGGTCACGCCGATGGGCAGGCCAAGGCGCAGCATGGGGCCGATGGATGACGGCTGCGGCCATTCCCAGTGCGTGAAGGGATACGTGGCGTGGTAGGCGGGCGCGATCCTGATCCAGGCCAGCATGGCCAGCAGCATCATCCACACGCAGCAGGTGGTGGCCACGGCGCAGCCCACGCCGCCCATCTTCGGCATGCCCCAGTGGCCGTAGATCAGCAGGTAGTTGACGAGAATGTTCAGCGCCAGCGCGGCCAGCGCGATGACCATCACGGGCTTGGTCTGGTTGATGCTGGTGCTGTAGCCGTACAGCGCGCGGTAGGCGGCGAACGGCGGCAGTGCGCAGCTGATGATGTGCACGAACAGCTTGGCCTTGGCCGCCACCGCAGGTTCGAGCATCAGGTGGTCGAACACCAGCGCCGCCATGTTCGTCAGCAGGCAGGCCACCAAGCCGACGAGCAGCGCCTTCCACAGCGACTGGCGCACGATGTGCGGCACCTGGTCGTGGCGCGCGGCGCCGATTTCATGCGCTACCAGGGTATTGATCGCCATCATGATGCCGCTCACGGTGACCAGCACGATGGACCAGATGGCCGCGCCCAGCGACACGGCCGCCAGTTCCTCGGGATTCGTATGCCCCGTCATCGCCACATCGGCCGCGCCCATGCCGACGGTCGCCAACTGGCCGATCAGGATGGGCCAGGCCAGCTTCCATAATGAAGATACTTCGGTGCGGACGGCGGGCAGGGTGAACGAGGTCGTGTGTGGCATGGGTGGCAAGCTTAACTAAACACAAGATTCTACCGGCATTCGCCGTGCTTGTCCGCTGCGGCGGCCGAGCCGTCCGGCGCCGGTGAACTGCCCCTGTATTCGCGCGACGACTTTGTCGGCCGCAGTCTGACCGTGCGCAATGGCGCTGCCGACTTGCGTGAGCGCGATTTCAACGATACGCTGCAAAGCGTGCGCGTGCGCTCCGGCTATTGGGAAGTGTGCGAGGACGTGGATTTCCGTGGCCGCTGCCGCACGCTGGGTCCCGGCGAGTACGCGAGCCTGGAACGCCTGAGTAAGCGCATTTCGTCGGTGCGCGAAGTGCGCTGACGCGGGGCAGGCAAGAGTGGCCGGTCCCTGCGGGGGCCGGCTATTGCTTTTGGTAACAATTTATTGTGCTTTTCCCATACTTTGTTACACCGTTTTTTCTACGGATGGCTACACTGACATCAGTTGTCATGTAGAACACTCACCTTTGCCGCCCCGGAGACCGCCCCATGAATCGCCCATTCGCCTTTGCACTGTTGTGCGCCAGTTCGCTGTTTGTCCACCTCGCGGCGCAGGCGGGTGAAATCCGCCTGTACACCGATGACAACTTCAAGGGACGTGTGGTCGTCTTGCGCGATACGACCGATGACCTGTCGCGTGTCAATTTCAATGACACCGTGTCGAGTATCCAGGTCGATTCGGGCAGCTGGGAAGTGTGCACGAACGCCGATTTCAAGGGCGATTGCAAGACGCTGGAAAGGGGCGATTACCGTTCGTTGCCGGGCATGAACGACAAGATATCGTCCGTGCGCGAAATCGGCGGCGGGCAGGGGAGCGGCGGCAGCGGTGGCCGCCGCGCAGCGCTGGAACTGTATGCCGATGGCGGCCAGCGCGGCGCGTCGGCCGGCGTGAACTCGGACCGCGATGACCTGGTCGACATCAGCTTCAACGACCGCGCCAGCAGCGCGCGCGTCGAACATGGCTACTGGCAGCTGTGCAGCGATTCCAACTACCGTGGCAGCTGCCGCGTGTTCGGCCCTGGCAGCCACGATGACCTGGGCAGCTTGAATGGGCGCGTGTCGTCGGCGCGCCTGGTCGATCCGCGCGAGGAGAACCGTCCGCAACATGACGAGGGCCTGGTGGTGCTATATGGCCGCGCATTCCTGAAGGGGCCCGGGCTGCAGGTGAACCGCGACGTCAGCGACCTGGTACGCCTGAACTTCAACGACCAGGCAGAGTCCATCGCCATCAACGAAGGCACCTGGGAAGTATGCACGGACTCGCAGTTCAACGGCAGCTGCGAGCGCATGGGGCCGGGCAAGTATGAAGTGCTGAACACGGCGCTCGACAAGCGGATTTCCTCGCTGCGCCGCCTGTACTGAGCGTGTGATCGGGTTTTGTCCCTGGCCTTGTATTTGTTACACTAACATCCTGGCGCAACAGCCAGGAAAATCATCACCAAAGAATGAAGAATGGAGTTAATCATGACGGGCCCTTTCAAACACGCGCTGGCATGCGCCGCGACCTTGCTGCTCTCGCTGGGGGCGCATGCAAGCGCCCATGCGGGCGATATCACCTTGTTCGAAGACGTTGAATTCCGTGGTCGCGCAGTGAACCTGCGCGAGACGACGGACGATTTGTCGCGCATCGGTTTCAACGACAAGACGTCGAGCATCCTGGTGCGTTCGGGCACGTGGGATGTGTGCACGGACTCCGGTTTTCGCGGCAATTGCAAGACCCTGGGGCCAGGCGAATACCGCTCGATGCCAGGCATGAACGACGCCATCACGTCGGTGCGCGAATCGGGCCGCGGCGATGGCTACAATCCGGCGCGTCCGGGACGTGATCCAGATCGTGGCAACGGCGGCTATGGCCGTGGCGGCACCCTGGAAGTGTATTCGGGCGCGGGACAGAATGGCGGCTCGGCGCGCCTGAACCGTGATACGGACGATTTTGTCAGCATCGGCTTCAACGACCGCACCAGCAGCATCGTCATCCATAACGGCTACTGGCAACTGTGCAGCGACTCGAACTACCAGGGTACTTGCCGCATTTTCGGCCCCGGCCGCCACGATGACCTGGGGCGTGGCCTCGATGGGCGCGTGTCGTCGGCGCGCATGGTCGACGAGCGCGAAGCGCGTCGCCAGCAGCAGTACGAGAATCAGTACCAGCAGCCGCAGTACCAGCAGCGCGGCGCCGTCCTGTTGTTCCCCGAAGCGGGCATGCGCGGCGAGCCGCTGGCGCTGGACCGCAATGCGGATGACCTTGTGCGCTACAACTTCAATGACCGCGCCTCGTCGATCATCGTCAACGAGGGGCAGTGGGAAGTGTGCAGCGATTCGAACTTCCGTGGCCGCTGCGAAGTGATCGGACCGGGCGAATATGGACGCCTGAGCGGCATGGAAAACCAGATTTCCTCGCTGCGCCGCGTGCGCTGATTTTCGACCGCCGCCATGCTGACAGACCGCCTGCCGGGTTGATCCCGCCGGGCGGTTTTTACATTCGCTGCCGTGCGCTGACATTTGCTTGCCCTTTGTTACACTCGCCGCCTGCCGCCTGGACTACACTGGCGAAAATGTAATCAGTATTGGAGTTGTCATGGTTCGATCTTTCCGGCCCGCGCTGCTGTGCGCCGCCACCTTCCTCGCCCCTCTTGCCGCATCCGCGGGCGAAATCACCCTGTTCGAGGACGCCGGTTTCCGCGGGCGCCCCGTCACCCTGCGTTCCGACGCTGGCGATTTGTCGCGCATGGGCTTTAACGACAAGGCCTCCAGCGTCATCGTGCGCTCGGGCACCTGGGAAGTGTGCAAGGACGCCAACTACCGTGGCAACTGCCGTACCTTCGGGCCGGGGCGCTACGGCAGCATGCCGGGCATGAACGACGCCATTTCTTCGGTGCGCGAAGTGGGCCGCCCGGGCCATGGCGGCGGCGATCACCGTCCCGATCACCGTCCCTCCCCGCCGCGCCCTCCGCGTCCGGAGCCGGAGCGTCCTCATCCCGGTTATCCCGGCCACGGTCATGGCGGCGGACACCGTCCCGACATGAATGGCGCCGTGCTGCTGTTCCCTGATGCGGGCATGCGCGGCCGGCCCGTGCGCCTGGACCGCGAAGTGCATGACTTGGGCCGCTATGGCTTCAACGACCGCGCCGAGTCGATCGTCGTCAACTACGGACGCTGGGAATTCTGCGTCGATGCCAACTTCCGTGGCCGCTGCGTGGTGATGGGGCCAGGCAGCTATGGCCGCCTGCACGGTGGCCTCGACCGCCGTATTTCCTCGCTGCGTCGCGTGCGCTAGGCGTTTTTCGCTGCCACTTGCACCGCCCGCGCGACCCGTGTCCCGCGGGCGGTGTTGTATTGTGTGCACGCGTTGTCGGCGCCAATTCGTGTACTCTTCTCATAGGCAGTTCAACCATGGGGAGCAAGCGCGGTGGAATACAAGGACTACTACAAGGAGCTTGGCGTCGAGAAAACGGCGACCGAGGCCGAGATCAAGAAGGCGTACCGCAAGCTGGTACGCAAATACCACCCCGACGTGAGCAAGGAACCGGACGCGGACAAGCGTACCAAGGCCCTGAATGAGGCCTACGGCGTGCTGGGCGACGCGGAAAAGCGCGCCGCCTATGATGAACTGGGCCGCAACCAGGGTGCGCAGGGCCAGCCCTTCCGGCCGCCGCCGGACTGGGGTTCGGGTTACGAATCGTCGGGCGCCGACGACAGCGACTTCTTTGCCGACCTGTTTGCCCACGTGGGCGGCCGCCGCCGCGCCGGCGGCAGTTTCCAGATGCAGGGCGAAGACAGCCACGCCGCCATCACCATCGATTTGCACGACAGCTACCACGGCGCCAAGCGCCACATCGTCATGCGCGTGCCCGAAGCGGATGCGCAAGGCCACGTGGTGACGCGCGAGCGCACGCTGGAAGTGACGATACCGAAAGGCGTCACGGAGGGCCAGCAGCTGCGCATGAAGGGGCAGGGCAATCCCGGCAGCGGCGGCGCGCCCTCTGGCGACCTGTATCTGGAAATTCGCTTCCAGCCCGATGCACGCTACAAGGTGGAAGGGCGCGACGTGTTCGAGACGGTGCCCGTGACGCCATGGGAAGCGGCGCTGGGCGGCGAAATCGCCGTGCCCACGCCATCGGGCACGGTGGCCGTCAGCGTGCCGCCCAATTCGCAGACGGGGCGCAAGCTGCGCCTGAAGGGGCGCGGTATTCCCGCCGCCCAGCCGGGCGACCTGTATCTGCTGCTGGAAGTGGTGCTGCCGCCGGCGAACGATGACAAGGCGCGCGAATTGTATGCAACCATGGCGCGCGAGATGGCTTTCAATCCGCGCCAGAAGCTGGGAGGGTAAATCATGACAAACAAGGTAATTGGCGAACTGCTCGAAGATCGAGCCCTGAGCCTGGAGGAACTGGCGCGCGCCTGCGCCGTGGAGCCGGACTGGGTGGTGCGGCATGTGCAGACGGGCGTGCTGCTGCAAAATGGCCCGCCGGCGGGGCAGCTGACGGCCTGGCGCTTCACCAGCCTGGATCTGGTGCGCGCGCGGCGCCTGCACGAAATCGAATCCGTGTTCGATGCGAACGCCGAACTGGCCGCGCTGGTGGTCGATTTGTCGGAAGAAGTGGCGCGCCTGCGCCGCCGCCTGCACGTGCTGGGCGTCGAGTAACCCTCAGGCCGGGTCGCCGTGCCGCTGCACGGTGATCCTGCCGATATAAAACTGCCCATCGATGACCACCCGGTGCGGGATGCCTGCCACGTCGAAGCCGGGGCCGCCGTCTTCCATCCATTCCTGCGCCACGCTGTCGAACTGCTGCGGCGTCATGCGCAGCATCTGCGCCGTGATGACGAAGCGCGCGCCTGGTTTCTGTTTGTTGACGAAGTCGTCGATGCCGGCCATGGTGGTTCCTTATTAATGTATGCGCGCATGATACCCGCCCGCGCGCGCATCTAAAAGACTTGTTCCAGCAGCGGCAACTGCTCCGCAAAGCGCTCGGTGAGCCACTTGCCCGCCTGGCCGGGCGGCGTGTCGGCGCGCTGGATCAGGTAAATCGGATAATTCTCGCCCTTGTCGACGGCCAGCGGCAGGTGCACCAGCCGTCCCTGCGTCAAATCTTCGCGCACCATCGCTTCGGGCATGTTGCCCCAGCCCAGGCCCGCGCGCAGCAAGGCGTGTTTGGAACCGAGGTCGCCCAGGCGCCAGTTGCGCAATCCCAGCACGCCGAAGTCCTGGCCCTGCGTCAGGTCGCTGCGGTCGCTGAGCACCAGCTGCACGTGTTCGCGCGCCACGTTGGAGGCGATCGGGTCTTCCAGCTGCGCCAGGGCGTGGCTGGGCGCGGCCACGGGAATCAGGCGCACGTGACCGACGGCCAGGCGCTCGAAGACGCTGGCCGTGGCCGTCATCCAGCCGCCGAGGCCGATGTGGCAGCTGCCATCCATCACCAGCTGCGCCACGGCGCCCATGGCTTCGATGCGCAGGCGCAGGGCGACGGTGGGGAACTGCGCCTGGAACGCCTCCAGAATGCGTACCAGCACGCAGGTGGGAAACATCACGTCGACCACCACCGATACTTCCGCCTCCAGCCCGCCGGCCAGCGCCTTGGCGCGCGCGCGCATGCCATCGACCTTCAGGGCCACGGCGCGCGCATCGGCCAGCAGGGCCTTGCCAGCGTCCGTCAGGGTGGGCTTGCGCTTGCCCCGGTCGAGCAGCACCACATTCAGTTGTTCTTCCAGGTTGGCGATGGTGTAGCTGATCACCGACTGCGTGCGGTGCAGCTGGCGCGCCGCGTGGGCGAAGCCGCCTGCATCGATGACGGCGACAAACACGCGCAACTGGTCGAGCGAAGGCTGGCCCGGTTCTCTCATGGAAACTCCCTATCTAGAAATTCGATGCTAAACATTGATATTTATACGGTTTCATCGATGGTAGACCCGAACTATGCTGTGTGCAAGGGCTGCGACGTGGCCCATCCCCTCATCCATTTTCACAGGAGCAATTCATGAGCAAGGTCTTGTACATCAATAGCAGCGTGCGTAGCAGCGGTTCCCTGTCGCGCCAATTGTCCGGCGAATTCGTGGCGAAACTGGCCGCGCAGGGCGCCAGCATCGTCGAACGCGACCTGGCCGCGCAGCCCGTGCCGCACCTGACGGAAGAGGTGATGGGCGCCTTCTTCACGCCGGCCGAACAGCGCAGCGCGCAGGCGGCTGCGGCCGTGCAGTTGTCCGATACCCTGGTCGATGAATTGCTGGCCGCCGACGTGCTGGTGCTGGCCGCGCCCATGTACAATTTTTCCGTGCCCTCGACCCTGAAGGCGTGGATCGACCACGTGGCGCGCGCGGGCCGCACTTTTCACTATACGGCCACCGGCCCCGTCGGCCTGGCGACTGGCAAGAAAGCGGTTATTTTTACGGCCAGCGGCGGCGTCTACAGCGCAGGCCCGGGCGCCGCGTATGACTACCTGAGCACCTATCTGCGCACGGCGCTTGGCTTCATCGGTATCACCGACATCGAGTTCGTGCAAGCCGAAGGCGTGGCCATGGGCGAGGAGGCCGTCGCCAGCGCGATCGCCAAGGGCCGCGCTTCGATCGAAGCCCTGGCCGCCTGAAGCAGGCCTTCAGGGGGATCGTCAATCTGCGATGGTTGACATAAGCTTGCCGGCGGCACGCCCCGTGTCAGCCCGGCGAGCGGTTCGCCATGACAACTTCATCCAGCGCTAACCACAGCGTACTCCAGCATGCCATCCGCGTTCAGTACAGGGTTGCCCTGCAATAATTTTTTCGCATCGTCTATACTTTCAGCTTGCACAAGTAGATAGCCCGACAAGTGTGCCTGCACCGGCCTGGCCGTTGCAAGCAGATGCTTGTGTGTCGTCATGCATGCAGATGATGTAGTCATTCATCCTTTTCTCCTGTGCCGCGTGATAAAAAGAGAGCCGAATTGAGTATCCTGAGCAATCGCGAGCGCATGGTTTTACCCTCACCGCGTCAGTCCGTAGAGACAAGCTGTCCGGCCATGTCATTTTTGGAGCGCACATCGTGCCGATAAAGTATGTTGATTTTTATGAAGTGAATTACACGGCAGAGCGCTTGCCCGGCTGCAAACTATGGGGCGCGTACGTCGCCATCTATGCCCCCTCGTCCAACCCCATGCACCGGGTGAATTTGCTGCGCAAGCGCCGGGTGTCGGCCGACCACCCGTTTACAACGGAAGCGGACGCCATGGCGGAAGCGGGCGAGGTAGCCGTCAAGCTGGTCGAGCGGCGCCGGCGCCGCTATGTCTTCCACCCCTGATGCCATTGCGCCGCATCCTGCAGTGCGCGCCACGGCAGGAGCTGCACGCGGCCGGAATACACGGCTTCCAGTTCCACGTGCGTGACGGGCTCATCGGGCGTGGCCGCTGCGCATAGCTTGATGACGAGGAAGTGTTTTTCCTTGTTGGCTGGCGTGACGGCCGTCCATTTGCTGTTGAGTAATTTGTTCGGACGCAAGTTGTTGCGCTTTAGAAGGTGCATGGCGGCTCCCGGATTGGCGTGATGGTGATGTTGCCATTATCATGCAATATCCGCCACGCACGAGGAATGCCATGAAACGCCAGTTGCACCTGCTCGTCATCGATCCGCAAAACGATTTTTGCGATTTACCTCCCGCCTGGCTGCCGCAGGATGCGGCGCCGGCCCTGCCCGTGCCCGGCGCCCACGCCGACATGCTGCGCGTGGCGCAGCTGATCCGTGAAGGGGGCGGCGGGCTGACGCAGATCAGCGTGACCCTCGACGCCCACCACCGCTACGACATCGCCCATCCCGCCTTCTGGCGCACGGGCGATGGCGCTCCCGTCGCGCCATTTACGCAGATCAGCGCGCAGCAGGTGCGCGACCGCCTGTTCCTGCCCGCCGCCAGCGGCGCCTTGCCGCGTGTGCTAGCCTACCTCGATGCCTTGCAGCAAGCGGGGCGCTATCAATTGATGGTGTGGCCCGTGCATTGCGAGATCGGCAGCTGGGGCCAGAATATTCACGCGGCCGTGCGCGCCGCCTACAACGCCTGGGAAGTGCTCAACTTGCAAGTGGTGGCCAAGCTGAGCAAGGGTTCCAACCCGTGGACCGAGCATTACTCGGCCGTCATGGCGGAAGTGCCCGATCCTCAGGATGCGGCCACCCAGCTGAACCGCGCCTTCCTCGATACCTTGCTGCCGGCGCAGCAGATTTATGTCGCGGGCGAGGCGGGCAGCCACTGTGTGAAAGCCAGCACGGAACACATCGCCGATTATCTGCAAGCGCAGCAAGGCAAGCCGGCCCTGGCGCGTCTGGTCTTGCTGACGGACTGCATGAGCCCCGTCACGGGCTTCGAAGCGCAGCAGCGCGACTTCCTGGCCGCCATGCACGAGCGCGGCGCGCGGCTGGCCACGTCCGCCGAGGTCTTGCCCGAATTGCTGGTCAATGCGTTGGTCAATGCGCTGGCCTGAGCCATTGTCGAGCGTACCCTGCTGAAATGCTTGCGGTGGCGTACTATTCTGGCTTCAGGAAGTTGGAGAAAACACACATGACCCCGATAGTGCGCAGTTTGCTGGAAACCGATCTGTATAAATTTACAATGTGGCAAGCATTGCTGCATGGTCATCCGAATACCCATACCGAGTACGAATTTGTCTGCCGCAACGCCACCGCCTTTCCCCTGGCCGAACTGAAGGTCGAGCTGGAAGAGCAGCTCGATCACCTGTGCTCGATGTCGTTTGCCGACGACGAGCTGGCCTATTTGCGCACTCTGCGCTTCATGAAGAGCGATTTCGTCGACTTTTTGACGGTGTTCCGCTTCCAGCGCAAGTTCATCGACGTCAGCACGGACGGCGACACCTTGCTGGTGCACGCGGCCGGTCCGCAGGTGCACGTGATGGGCTTCGAGATTTTCGTGCTGTACATCATCAACGAACTGTATTTCCGCCGCTTCGACCTCGATGCGGCCATGCGCGAAGGGCGCCATCGCCTGGGCTTGAAAGTGGCGGCCGTCAAGGAATTCGGCAAGCTGCCGCGGCGTAAACACCCGTTTGAATTTTCCGACTTCGGCGTGCGCCGGCGCTTTTCCGGTGCCTGGCACGACGAAGTGGTGCAACGGCTGGCGCATGAAGTGCCCGAATATTTCAAGGGCACGTCGAATGTGTACCTGGCGAAAAAGCTCGGTATCGTGCCGATCGGCACCATGGCGCATGAATACATGCAGTCATTCCAGTCGTTCGGCGTGCGCCTGCGCGACTTTCAAAAGGCGGCACTGGAAGACTGGGTGCAGGAATACCGTGGCGACTTGGGGATCGCCCTGACGGACGTGGTAGGCATGGATGCCTTTTTGGCCGACTTCGACCTGTATTTCGCCAAGCTGTTCGATGGCTTGCGCCACGATTCGGGCGACCCCGTCGAGTGGGGCGAAAAGGCGCTGGCGCACTACGCGGCCCTGCGCATCGACGCCAATACCAAGCGCCTCGTGTTTTCTGACGGCCTGGACCTGGACAAGGCCTTCGCCCTGTACCGGCATTTCGCGGACCGCATCATGACGGGTTTCGGTATCGGCACCAATCTCACCAACGACGTGGGTTTGACGCCGCTCAACATCGTCATGAAACTGGTGCGCTGCAATGGCCAGTCGGTGGCGAAATTGTCGGATTCGCCGGGCAAGACCCTGTGCAAGGATGAAACCTTCCTCGCGTATTTGCGCCAGGTGTTTCACCATCCTGCAGTTTAGGATGCCGGCGCGGGTGTTACCAGCCCGTGCCGCCATTCCGTATCAGAAACCCGTGACCACCGTGTTCATGTGCTCGACCTGGGGCGGGGCGGCAAAGAATTCACCGACCAGGCCGCGCCATGCCTGGAAGTCGTCGCTGCCGCGGAAATGCACGGTGTGGTCTTCCAGGGTGCTCCAGCCGACCACCAGGCGGTAGGCATCGCCATTTTCGATCGAGCGCTCCAGGCGCATCGATTCGCAGCCACGCGCGCGCTGGAACAGGGGCACGGCTTTGGCGACGGCCGCTTCAAAGGCGTCATGCGTGGCTGATTTGATCTGGATGTGGGCAATTTCATAAATCATGGCAAGTTCCACTGTGGAATGAAGGAAGCTGGATCTTGCCATAGTTTGGCCGCGCGGGGGAGGGTGTCAGCCCGCCAGCGCGTGTTTGCCGGCACCTGTGCCTGCACGCCTGCCTGCCGCGTGGCTGGCCGTGCGCTGTTCGATGTCGCAGCCGTTGCAGGCCTGCACGATGGCGTGCGCCCGTTCGCGCTCATCTGGCGTGCCGATGGCCACGACGAGGCGGAACATGCCGCGCCACGCCGCCTTGCCCTGTACGGGCACGGCTTCGTCGTCGACCGTGTCAAGCTGCACGGCGTGCGCGGGGAAACCAGCGTCGAGCAGGGCGCTGCGGGCCTGCTGCGCATCTCTGAAATGGTCGAAGATACGGATCAGGGCAGGCGCAGAGTTGGCAAGGGGGCTGGTGGAGGTGCTCATGGCCAGGCTTTCAGGTTGGGGTATCCGAGTTTGACCTGCTAGCCTGTAAAAAATTCTGTCTCAGCCTGTAAAATCCTCGATCAAGGCGCGAAAATTTGATAAATATCCAGTATGGCTGCCAAGTCGCGCTAAGATACGCCTTGCGGGATCAATCTTTCATAGGAGAACTAAATGGCAGCGAAGAAAATTCTGTTTTTGACCGGCGATTTTGCAGAAGATTATGAAACGATGGTGCCATTCCAGGCCCTGCTGATGCTCGGGCATACCGTGCACGCCGTTTGTCCCGGCAAGAAAAGCGGCGCGACGATCAAGACGGCCATCCACGATTTCGAGGGCGACCAGACCTACACGGAAAAACCGGGCCATTTGTTTACCCTGAACGCCAGCTTCGACGAGATCGATCCGGCCGACTATGACGCGGTGATGATCGCCGGCGGCCGCGCGCCCGAATACCTGCGCCTGAACGAGAAAGTCATCGCCGCCGTACGCCATTTTGCCGACGCGGGCAAGCCTGTCGCCGCCGTGTGCCACGGCGCGCAATTGCTGGCCGCCGCCGACGTCATCCGAGGCAAGCGCATTTCCGCCTATCCCGCCTGCGCGCCGGAAGTGAAACTGGCGGGCGGCACGTATGCCGACATCGCCGTCACGGATGCCGTCACCGATGGCCAGTTCGTCACGGCGCCCGCCTGGCCCGCGCATCCGGCCTGGCTGGCGCAGTTCGTCAAGCTGCTCGGTACCGAGATCCGTTTGTAACCTTCACCAGCCCGGCAGGCCGCAGCGCTTGCCGGGCGCCCCACTTTTCAGATTCGAGTTCTTCATGCATGCGCCGCGCAGTCAACCTTCCCGCAAACAACTTCCAGCGTCGCGCTGGCGCCAGCGCCGCCTGGCGCAAGCTTCATCGGGCCTGAGCGCCGCGCAGGAACGCCAGTTGGCCACCCTGCATGAGATTTCCACCCTGCTGGCGGGACAGCACGCCATCGATGCGCTATGCCGTGGTTTTTTGCGCCACGTGATGCAGTTTGCGCAAGCCGAAGGCGGCACCGTGCGCATCCTCGATCCGCAGCACGATACCGTGCACATCATCGTGCATGAGGGCATTTCGGACGCCATGGTGGAAGAGGAACATTGCATCCGCAACAACGATTGCCTGTGCGGCGCTGCCGTGGCGCAGGGCGTGATCCAGATCCGCGATTTCCGCCAGGTCGATGCGCTGCAGCGCTTCCGCTGCCAGGACGAAGGTTTTATCGCCATCGCCGTCTTTCCCATCCTCGCGCGCGACCAGGTGGTGGGCAGTTTTTCGCTGCACTTTGCAGGCCCGCAAGCGGTGCATGCGCAGCAGCAGGGCTGGCTGGAAACGCTGGGCCAGAGCCTGGGCATCGCCATTGAGAACCAGCGCCTGATCGCGCGTGAGAAGGAATTTGCCGTCGCGCGCGAACGCAGCCTGCTGGCCGAAGGCTTGCATGACAGCATCGCGCAAAGCCTCAATTTCATCAGCCTGCAAGTACAGATGCTCGACGATTCCGTGCGCCGGGGCCAGCTCGACGAAGCGGCCGAAGTGCTGCCGCTGATGCGCATGGGCGTCGAACAGAGCTACCAGGACGTGCGCGAATTGCTGGTCAATTTCCGCACGCGCTGGCATGGCAGCGACCTGGAAAGCAAACTGTCCGAAGTACTGGCCAAGTTCGAGCTGCAGACGGGCGTCGCCGGCACCCTGGACATGAGCGGCAATGGCGCGCCGCTGGCGCCGGAGCAGCAGTTGCAGATCCTGTTCATCGTGCAGGAAGCGCTGTCGAATATCCGCAAGCACGCGCAGGCGAGCAACGTGGCCCTGCGCGTGGTCAACGGGCGCGATTTTGCGCTGCAGGTGCGCGACGATGGCGAAGGCTTTGCCGCCAACCTGCGCGACAAGAAAACGGAATTGCAGATCGGCTTGCGTATCATGCAGGAACGGGCCGAGCGGCTCGGTGCGCAATTTGCCATCGACAGCACGCCCGGCGGCGGCACGACGATCTCGCTGGCCTTGCCGGCAGCCCGGCGCCAGGCCGCGTAACAGAAGATTCATTCTTACCAGGTAAAAGATACAAATACGTGAACGCTCCAATCAAAATCCTGCTGGTCGACGACCACACCTTGCTGCGCAGCGGCGTCAAGCTGCTGTTGCAGCGCAATCCTCTATTCCAGGTGGTGGGCGAGGCATCGAACGGACTCGACGGCGTGCGCCTGACGGACGAGCTGCGGCCCGACGTGGTGCTGATGGACTTGAACATGCCCGGCGTGACGGGCGTCGAAGCGCTGCAGCTGATCTTGCAGGACATGCCGCAGATGGTGGTGCTGATGTTGACCGTGTCGGAAAACGCAGCCGACCTGGGCGCGGCCCTGCGCGCTGGCGCACGCGGCTATTTGCTGAAAAATATAGAAGCCGAGCAGCTGGGCCAGGCCATCTGCCGCGCCGCCGCCGGCGAATCGGTGATTGCCGACGCCATGACGGCCAAGCTGGTGTCGCAATTTCGCGCGGGGCAGAACGCGCCCCAGGCCGACTACGACAAATTGACGCCGCGCGAGCGCGAAGCCATGGCTTGCCTGGCGCAAGGGCTGAGCAACAAGGAAATCGCGCGCCAGCTGGACGTGGCCGAAAGCACGGTGAAAATCCACGTGCAAAACATCCTCAAAAAGCTTAAGCTCAGCAGCCGCGTGCAGATCGCCGTCTACGCGGTCGAGCGTGAGTTAAGCAAATAAAGATCAAACAATGCGCAAATAAATGGCAAAAAATGCGCGATTGTTTGATCTGCATGGCGTTCCGGCCTAGACAACCCTAGTTCCTTTGACGTATGGCCTTGACGCTGCCTGCGCATTACACTCTTAGTCATTCGCTAATCTAATAAGAGAGTGTCATGCATAAGGTCAACGTCGATGGCTTGTTATCGAGCCAGGCTCTGTTCCGCCATATTTCCCCTTCGCAATTAGAGCAATTGCGCCAGGATGTCGTGCGCGTCGAAGTGGAAAAAGGCAAAGTGCTGTTCCGCAAGGGCGAAGTGCCGGAAGGCGCCTATGTGGTGGTCTTCGGCCTCGTCAAGCTGAGCGTGTTTTCCATGGAAGGTACCGACAAGGTACTGGAACTGATCCGTCCGGGCCAGAGTTTTGGCGAAGCCATGATTTTCCTCGATGAACCGTACCCGTTCTGCGCCGAAGCGCTGGAGCACTGCTTGCTGCTGCGCATCCCGCCGCACGCGCTGCTGCGCCTGCTGGATCAGTCGCCGCGTATTGCACGCCAGATGATGAACAGCCTGTCGCACCACCTGATGGGTTTTATCCGCAACGTGGAACGCTGCTCCGTGCAGAACGCCACCCAGCGCGTGGTCGAGTACCTGCTGCAGGCATCGGACCAGCAGCGTTCGAACGAGGTCAAGCTGGACCTGAAGAAAAGTCTGCTGGCATCGTTCCTGAATCTGGCGCCCGCCACCCTGTCGCGCGTGCTGCACCAGTTGACGGACTTGCATTTGATTAAAGTCAGCGGTTCGCTGATCCAGATCCAGCCCGACGCATTGAAAACGTATCGCCACGGCTCCGCCACGGCCATGCTCAATTAAGTTCTATTTTTCGATAGGCAAGGTCAGCCGCCAGAACAGCAGGGCGAGCAAGCTGACCGCCGCGCCCAGCGCGCATACCGCATGCCAGCCCGCCAGCGCATACACGCTGGTGGCGGCAATCGCACCGAGTCCGCTTCCCACCGCATAAAACAGCATGTAGCACGCCACCAGGCGGCTGTGCGCGTCGCTATCGTCCTTGAAAATCAGGCTCTGGTTCGTTACGTGGATGGCCTGGCCCGCCAGGTCCAGCGCGATGATGCCGATAATCAAGGGCCACAGGGCCGTGCCGGCAAAGCCGAGCGGCAGCCACGCGGCCAGCAGCAATAGCAGGGCCGCGCCTGTCGTCCATTGCGCGCGGCCCTTGTCGGCCAGCGCCCCCGCGCGCGCCGCGCCCAGCGCACCGATCACGCCGACCAGGCCAAACGCGCCGATAGCCGCGTGCGTATAGCCTTGCTCAGTCAGTGGCAGCACCAGGGCACTCCAGAAAATATTGAAGACGGCAAACATCAGCAGCGCCAGCATGCCGCGCACGCGCAGCACCTTGTTGTGCAGCAGCATGTCCAGCATGGAAGCGAGCAGGGCGCCGTAAGCCAGCCGTTGACTGGCCGGCTGCGCTGGCGGCAGCTTGCGCCACAGCAGCAACAGCAGGGCGCAGGCGATGGCCGCCGAAACGAAATACACGGCGCGCCAGTCGGCCAGGTCCGCCACCACGCCGGACAGGGTGCGCGCCAGCAGCAAGCCGATCACCACGCCGCCCTGCGCCATGCCGACGACTCTGCCCCGCTCATGGCTGGCCGCCGCGCTGGCCGCATAGGCGATCAAGCCCTGTGTCATGGCCGTGCCCAGCAAGCCCACCAGCAGCATGCCACCCAGCAAGGCGGCCGTGGAACGGGCGCAGCCCAGCGCCGCCAGGGAGATGGCAAGCAAGCCCAGCTGGAACAGGGTCAGACGGCGCCGGTTCAGCATGTCGCCCAGGGGCACCAGCAGCAGCAGGGCCAGCGCGCAGCCGAGCTGCGTGGCCGTGATGACCATGCCGCTGGCGGCGTCCGTCATGCCGAATTCCCGCGCCAGGGTGGCGAGTAAAGGCTGGGCGTAATACACGTTGGCCACGCTGAGGCCGGCTGCGCAGGCGAACAGCCAGACGAGGGTGGGCGGGAGGGCTGTCGTGAAGGATGGGTTTGTGTCGCGCATGGGCTAGTCCATAAGTGGTTTCAAATTAAAACCAGTTGGAGTCTACGCCGAGAAGTTTTAAAATGCAACCAGTCAATCAAGGAGACACCAGTGGCCAAGCGCAAGAGTCTGAAAACCGACCCCTGTCCCGTGGCGCGCGCGCTCGACGTGATCGGCGAGCGCTGGTCGCTGCTGATCGTGCGCGACGCCTTCGACGGCATGCGCAGGTTCGGGGAATTCCAGAAAAGCCTGGGTGTGGCGAAGAACATCCTGGCCGACCGTCTGCACACGCTGGTGGAAGAGGGAATTTTCACCGTTGCGCCCGCCTCGGACGGCACGGCCTACCAGGAATATGTGCTGACGCACAAGGGGCTGGGCCTGTTCCCCGTCGTCGTCGGCTTGCGCCAGTGGAGCGAGGCGCAATTGTTTGAACCAGGCGAGGCGCACTCCACCCTGCTGCAGCGCGGCTCGGGCTTGCCCTTGCGCAGGATGGACGTGCTGGCCGAGGATGGCCGCGTCTTGCAGGCGGGCGATACCGTCGTGCACAAGGTGTCGCCACTATGAAGCGCGTGGCTGTGCTCGGCGGCGGCATCACGGGCGTCACGACCGCTTATGCGCTGGCGAAACGGGGCGTTAATGTCACCCTGATCGAGCGCCACCGCTACGCGGCCATGGAAACGTCGTATGCGAATGGCGGGCAATTGTCGGCCTCGCACGCGGAAGTGTGGAACCACAAGGCAACGATATGGAACGCCTTGAAATGGATGGCGCGGCGCGATGCGCCGCTGCTGCTCAATCCGACTCCCGGCTGGCACAAGCTGAGCTGGTTTGCCGAGTTTCTCGCCGCCATGCCGGACTACGAGCGCAACACCATCGCCACGGCGCGCATGGCGATCGCCGCGCGCGAACACTTGTTTGCGTGGGCGCAAGCAGAAAACATCGCATTCGATCATCGTCGCGCCGGCATCCTGCACGTGTACCGGGACCAGCGCGGCTTCGAGCGGGCGGCCGGCGTGTCGCGCCTGCTGGCCAAGGGCGGCTTGCAGCGGCGCGCCGTGAGCTTGCTGGAAATGCGCGCCATCGAGCCGGCCCTCACCGGCGACTTTTACGGCGGCTACTACACGGACAGCGATTCCACGGGCGACATCCACAAATTTACCAGCGGCCTGGCCGACGCCTGCGTGCGCCTGGGCGTGGCCTGCCGCTTTGGTCAGGTAGTTACTGCGCTGGCGCGCGAACACGGCAAGGTGCGCGTCAGCATCGGCGAGGACAGCACCCTGTTCGACGCCGTCGTCATTTGCGCGGGCACAGCCAGCCGCACCATGGCGGCCATGCTGGGCGAGCATGTGAATGTGTATCCCGTGAAAGGCTATTCGATCACCGTGCAGCTCGATGACGCCGCCAGCCAGGCGGCGGCGCCCAAGGTCAGCCTGCTCGACGACGCGACCAAGCTGGTCAGCAGCCGCCTGGGCGAGGACCGGTTAAGAGTGGCAGGTACGGCCGAATTCAATGGCGTCAACCACGACATCCGTGCCGACCGCATCCGCCCGCTGCTGGCATGGGTGGAGCAATGTTTTCCTGACGTGAATACGCGCAAGGTGATCCCGTGGGCGGGCTTGCGTCCCATGCTGCCGGCCATGCTGCCGAAAGTAGGGCCGGGCAAGGCCCCTGGCGTGTACTACAACACGGGCCACGGCCACCTGGGCTGGACCCTGGCGGCGGCCACGGCGGAGATGGTGGCCGATGCGCTGCTTAGTGCTTCGGCAGCAAATCGCTGAGCGCGGCGCGGCCTTTGACGGTGAGGAAAGGGCCGACCTTGCTGTAGGGCAGTAAAAAATCGTTTTCGCAGCCGCTGCCGTTCGAATCTTCCCAGAACGACACGCCTTCCGGCTTCAATGACAGGTGGAAGCGGCCACGGCCGTCGTAATCCGTGCCCTTGCACTCGGCGTCGATTGTCACATTCTTGAAGAGGGCCTGGCGCAGGCGGTCCGGCAATGCGGCCTTGTCGTCGCCATCGCTGGCGCTGGCGCCGAACCAATTCCACACGTCCGTTTCCTGGCCCGTTTTCACGTCCCAGGTGCGGAAGCGGATGGAGATGCCGCTGGCGCCATAGCCGGCCGGCCAGCGGTAAAATTTGAGCGTCACCCAGCGCGGCGACCAGTAGGTGGGCTCCGCATACACTTCGTCTTGCGTCGTGAAACCGTTGCGGCCCAGATATTCGCGGCGCGTGGCATAGAAATCGGCCAGGTCCTTTTTGTTCTTCGCCAGCACGGTGCGCAGTTGCGCGTTGATTTTCGCCACGCCGTCGCCGGGGGCGATCAATTCCACGGTGATGCTGTCGCCCACTTGCAGGTTGCGGTACTGCTTGCCTTCGAAGGCGATGGGTTTGCTGACCTTGGTACCGGGAAAGTCTTCCAGCGCCAGGTTGTAGGCATCGCTGGCGCAGGATGGATGGTCGCGGTCGCCCGCCGCTTCCAGCAGGGTCAAGGCCAGGGGCAGGGTCTTGCCGCTTTTCGGCTCCGTCCAGGTGCCGGTGAGCTTGCCGCCCTGCGGTGCATTGAGTTTCCAGGTGCCCGTGGTATCGCCCTTGGCATCGGCTTCGCTCCAGTCGCTCTTGCCGTTCGGCTTGGCCAGCATGATCGGTGTCTTGTAGCGCGTGTAGTAGTAATTGCCGCTGCGGTCAGATCCTTGCGTGGGGCTGGGCTGGTTGAAGCAAGCGACGATATTCGCCTTGCCCAAGGTGCCTTGCCACACGCCTTGCACGGGCGGCTCGGCCGCCATGGCGATATGGCAGGCGGGCAGGGTCAGGCAGGCTAGCAGTAAGCGGCGCATCGGGTTTTCCTGTGATTGGCGATGGCCGATTCTACATGGCCATCGTCTGGATATGCCGCACGCCAACTTTTACGCTGCCTTTTCCTGCGCCACCACAGCCATCGCCGCACCCAGGTATTGCAGCATGGCGGCGTCGACAAAGCTGCCTTCCATCAAACGCGGTTCCTGCTGGTGCGCCTGGCGAAATTTCAACTGCGTGGCCGGGTTCGTGCCCGCATACGAACGGAACAGGTCCAGCCATTGCCGCGCCAGTTGCAGCACGGCCGGATCGGTGGGCGGCGTGCGCGCATCAATGGCGGCGCGCACGGCGGCGATCAGGGCCGGCCACTCGCCCGAACGCTTGCCGTAATTGGCGGCCAGGTGCGCATATTCCTGCGCATCAAGGAAAGGGCGATACAGCGCGATGCGCGAGGCATTGAAGGCGGCGATGATGAATTGCATCAAGTCCGCATCGATGCTGGTCGTCGCTTGCATCGATGGTTCCTGCGCGTGCATGTCGTTCAGTCGCGCGAACAGGCCAGGGTGGGCGCCCGTGTCGCGCACCAGCTTGACCATCCATTGCGTGGCCAGCGCCTGCGCCTGCGCATCGTCGGGGCCGGCGCCCGCGTCTTTGACGGCGCGCACTCTCGCTACCAGTGCTTTCCATTCCTGTTCCACGGCCGCGTCCGACAGCAGCGGCAGTTGTTGCAGTTCTTCGTGACTAAAATATTTGTCGTACATGGTCATCAACTCCATTGTGGTGAGCCACTCGGCCAGTTCCGGTGCCTGCCCCTGCGCCAGTTGCGCTTGCAAGGTGCACAGGCGTGCGCGCAAGGTGGAAGCTTGCGCGATCTGGCGTTCCAGCATGGCGATCTGCTGCGCCACGATGGCGGAGAGCGGCAGATCCGGCCCGGCGAGTGCGTTGGCGATATCGGCCAGCGACAGCCCGAACTTGCGCAGCGCCATGATCCGGTGCAAGCGGTCCATGTCGCCGTGCTGGTACAGGCGGTAGCCAGCGGGTGTGCGCGCCGAAGGCGAGAGCAGGCCGATGCTGTCGTAGTGTTGCAGGGTGCGGATGCTCAAGCCTGTCATCCTGGCCAGTTCACCGATTTTCAACAGCATGGCGTACTCCTTTCCTGGTGCGTACGGACAGCATCGACCATGACGTAGCGTCAGGGTCAAGCCGTATTTTTAGCTGATTGTCAGCCGCTGCCGCAATTCCTGCAGCAGGGTGCCCGTCTTCGGCGTCAACTGGCGTGCCAGCGGCCAGGTCAGGTACAGGGGCAAGCCTGGCGTGGCCAGTGCCGGCAGCACAGCCACGATGGCGCCCGTGGCCAGGTGTTCCTGCACCAGCCAGGTGGCCAGCTGTGCCACGCCCAGGCCCGCCAGCACGGCGGCCGTGCGCGCTTCCGCGTCGCCCACCGTCATGCGTGGCGACGCCAGGCGGTATTCCACCTGCCCGCCGTTATCGCCGGGAAACAGCCACGGCATGGGCGAACCGTCGCCGCGTCCGTAGGCGATGCAGTCGTGCTGGTCCAGATCCGTGATGGACGCGGGCGTGCCGCGCCGCGCCAGGTAGGCGGGCGCCGCGCACAGGATCAGCTGCTCGTCGCCCAGGTGCATCTGCCCCAGCGCGGCCGGCCAGTGCGAGGGCGCGCCGATGCGCACGGCGATATCGATGCGCTCCTCGAACAGGTCGACGAAGCGGTCGCTGAAGGCGATCGATGGCTGCAGGCGCGGATATTTTTCGCACAGATCAGTCAGCGCCGGCATCACGCGCAGGCGGCCATACGCGGCGGGCACGCCGATGCGTACCTTGCCCGCCAGTGCCGTCGCGTGTTCGCCCAGCACGTCTTCCGCCTCCATCAGTTCCTGCAGCACGCGCTTGCAGGTGGCGTAATAGGCGCGGCCCGCCTCGCTCAGTTTCAGCCGGCGCGTGCTGCGCTCGAACAGCAGCACCCCCAGCCGTTCTTCGAGCCGCGCCACGCTCTTGCTGACGGCCGAGCTGCTCAGGTGCAGGCGCTCGGCCGCCTTGGTAAAACTGCCCGCGTCGGCCGTGGCGAGGAAGGGCGTGAGGCCTTTCAGATGTTCCGATGAAAACATGATTCGCGAAATTTATGCATGAATAAGGTGAAATAGTATCGCGGATAAGAATTTCAGTCGCGGATATGATGGGTTTTTATTTCGGAGGCTTTCCAACATGCACAAACACGCCCTCATCATCGGCGCCAGCGGCGTCATCGGCAGCAACCTTGCCACGCACTTGCTGGCGCAAGGCTGGCAGGTGACTGGCGTCTCGCGCGGACGCACGCCCGTGCCGGCCGGCTGCACGGCCTTGCAGCTTGATGCGACGGATGGCGCGGCCGTCGCCGCCGCGCTGGCGGGCCTGGCCGCCAGCCACGTCTTCTTCACGGCCTGGGCGCGCCAGGCCAATGAGCAGGAAAACATCCGTGTCAACGGCGCCATGGTGGCCAATGTGCTGGCCGCGCTGGGGCCGAACGGCCACTTGCGCCACGCGGCGCTGGTGACGGGTCTCAAGCATTACCTGGGACCGTTCGATGCGTATGGCAAGGGAACAGTGCCTGTGACGCCGTTCCGCGAAGAGCAGGGCCGCCAGGACGTCGAGAATTTTTACTATGAGCAGGAAGACCGCTTGTTCGAAGCGGCTGCCCAGTACGGTTTTACGTGGAGCGTGCACCGCCCGCACACCATCATCGGCTATGCGCTGGGCAATGCCATGAACATGGGCCTGACCCTGGCCGTGTACGCGAATGTGTGCAAGGCCAGCGGCGCGCCCTTCGTCTTTCCCGGTTCGCCCGCGCAATGGCATGGTTTGTCCGACATGACGGACGCGGGCCAGATCGCGCGCCACCTGGCGTGGGCGGCGGATAGCCCTTGCGCGCGCAACGAAGATTTCAATATCGTCAATGGCGACGTGTTCCGCTGGAAGTGGCTGTGGCCGCGCCTGGCCGCGTATTTCGGTGTGGCAGCGGCGGACTTGCCAGAAACGATGGCGCCGCTGGCCGAGCGCATGCAGGATGCGCCCGCGCAATGGCGTGCCATCGCGCAGCAGCATGATCTGGCGGAGCCTGATATCGACCGCCTGGCCTCATGGTGGCATACGGATGCCGACCTGGGGCGGCCGATGGAAGTGATGACGGACATGGGCAAGAGCCGCAAGGCCGGTTTCCTCGACTACCAGGATACGCAAGATGCCTTCATTGCCCTGTTCGAGCGCCTGAAGGAAGAGCGCGTGATTCCGCGCTGACCTGCTCCGCTGCGGCCGCATTGCTCTTGTGTTGCTGCGCCCGCTGCCATTCCAGGCCCGGGCGGTCGACGCGAAATTGCAGCAGGCGTCCCTGCACCACTTCCGTCACATACGCCGTGCGGCCGTCTGGGCCGCCGAAGGTGATGTTGCTGGGCTTGGCGCCGGGCACGCTGATCTCGCGCAGGATGCGCCCCTGCGGCGAGAGTTTGACCACTGTGCCCTTGCCGTAGCGCGTCACGTACAGGTTGCCATCGACGTCCACGCGCATGCCATCCATGCCGAAATCGTCAAACTTGATCAGCAAGCGCTTGCCGCTCAGGCTGCCGTCGGCGGCGATGTCATACATCCAGATATTGCGCTGCACGCTTTCATTCACGTACAAAATCTTGCCGTCAGGGCTCACTTCGATGCCGTTGGCCGTGCCCATGGTGTCGAGCGCCAGCGTCACCGTGCCGTCTTGCGCGATGCGCCACACGCGGCCCGTGTTTTCCTTCCAGTTCGGGTCGCTCGCATACAGCACGTCGTCGGCCGTGATGGCGATGTCGTTCGGCTGCGTCATGCGCGGCTCGCGCGCGTGGATGGTGAGCGCGCGCGTGGCCGGATCGACCAGGTAAATCGTGTGTTCCATGTAGTCGGCCAGATACATCTGGCCCCGGCTGCCGAAGCGGATGCCGTTGGCGATGCTGGTGCCGGGCAGGGTCAGCCACACTTCGCCGCTGCCATCGGGACGCACCTTGCCGATGGTTTGCTGGCGCGCAAAGTTGACGGCGTAGATATTGCCATCCGCATCCACGGCCGGGCCTTCGATGCCCTTGGTGAAGGAATGCGCGGGCGTGAAGGTGGTGGTGAGAAACAGCGCTTCGTGCGCGGGCGGGCTGGCGCAAGCGGACAGGTTGGCCAGTGCTGTGGCCAGCACGGCGGCGCGCAGCGCCGGCAGGGCGGTTCGGAAATCGGGCATCAGGGATCTCTGTATGGCAAAGGTGGCGTATGTTACCCGAGGCGCGCCGACCGGGGCGCCAGTCTATGCCGCCACGACCACCAGGTCGGGGAAGTCGTCTTGCCAGCCAGACCATGCATCCTGCAAATGCGCGTGCATGCCGGCGCGTTCTTGCGCCAGATCAAAGGCGTCGGCGCTGGCCAGCAGAAAATGGGCGATGGCGCGCAGGGTGGCCGGGTCGGCATGGATGGTCACGTCGGAGCAGGGCAGCGCTTGCTCGGAAGGCGTGTCTTGCAGGTAGCAGTGCAGCGATAAATGTGGGGTCATGGATGTCAATTGTTGATGTAGGCGCTCAGCATGGCGTGTGCGTTCAGTGCGGCGCGGGCCGCTTCCTGTTCCCCGGGCTGCAGGTAGCAGAAGATCCAGCCGGCATGTTCTTCACAGCGGCCATGGGCTTGCATCGTACCGCACAGCGCTTGCCGGCGCTCGGGCGGCAGCGCGTCCAGTCTGGCTTGCGTGAAACCATTGATGGGATACACATCGCGCAGGTGCGCATCTTGCAGCCCGCGCCGCTGGATGGCGGACCAGTTGTTTGCCGGGCAAGGAATGCCAAAGGTCATCGGATGGGCCTCATCGAGCTGCCATTAGCCGAGTGCGTAGCCGGTGCCATAGCCCTGCGTTTCAGCATAGCAGTACAAATATTCGCAATGGTCGTCAAACAGGCCGGGTATGGCCCGCGCAGCCTCGAACAACGACGCCAGCGCAAGCTTGTTGGCGAGTCCGACGAATACATGGCCTGCGCGTCGCAGTTGGTGGCCTCGTCAGCTTCGTCGGGCGGCACGATACGCGGCGAAAGCAGTGCGATGCTGTCGGTCTCTGGCGCGAACAGCATCTTCTCGTCATTTTGCTGTGAGAACTTGACGATCTTGCCGCGCTTGTTGCCGTAGCGCTCGACGCGCTCGCCGATGTGCGCGAACCAGGCAAACAGCTGCGCGCTGGCTGCGGCGGGAATGAAGGGACTGTTTTTTGCGAATTCGCCGACGAGGAAATGGTATTGGTCCATTGGCAATGCGGGTGAGGGTTGCGACAGGCGCATTTTTGCACGGAATGCAACATGTTGCCAATGCGCACGCGCGACCATTCCGTCAGGCGGCCTGATGCGTATGTACTTGATTTAAATGGAATTTGCGCCGCATTGTGCTTACTTTGAAGCGTATTGCGGTTACACTCAGTCTGACTATACTGCAAGGATGACCGTGGTGCTTGTTCACTGCGTCGCTGGCAATCCTACGGAGGCCTCATGTCTTATGCGAATCCCACCACCCATAATGGGTTCCTGATCTCGGCCTATGCCTGCGAACTGCCCGAGGGGTGCTGGCAGGGCCAGCTGGTGCTGAGCAAGTGCGGTTTTGAAGATGTGCGGCAAGCCAATCTGGAAAATCGCGATACGCAGCACGAAGCGGAGCAATCGGCCCTGGCCATGGGCTGGCAGCTGGCCAATTACGTGCTACCCCTGCGCACTGTTGACGATAAGTAATCTAATGCTTTCATTTGGCAAGGGAAATAGGGTATCGTGTTCGGATAAAGTAATACACCGTATGCAGCAATAGAGCTGGCGTGCGCGGCGATGTCTGAGTGAACGCCGCGGAGCGAAGAGTTGTCCTTGAGGTCGGTCCCCACAGGCCGTACACCGTTACCATGCACCATACAGCACTCTCGCCGGATCCAGAGGATGCACCCGCCCAGCAATTGCCCTCCGAGCACAATCTGCATGCCTTGCATAGCCGCGAAGTCAAGCTGCTGCGCGAGACGATCAACCAGCTGTTGGTCATGGCCAAGATGCAGGTGCAGGAAAAGGATAAATCCGACGCCTTTGGCCTGTTGATCATGCAGTTGCGCGAAGCGAATCAAAACCTGGTGCTGGCGACGTTTGGCGCGCAGGATATGCAGGCGTCCGCCGAAGCGACAACCGTGCGCCAGACAGAATTTCTGGCCATGCTTGCGCATGAGTTACGCAATCCCTTGCAGCCGCTGGCGATGGCCAATGATTTGCTGGCCAAGAAGGTCGACCTTGATCCCCAGCTTGTGGATGTGCATGGCGTGATCGGCCGCCAGGTGGCGCATATGGCGCGCCTGATCGACGATTTGCTCGACGCTTCGCGCGTCAGCAGCGGCAAGATCACCTTGCAGCTGGCGCCCATCCTGCTGAGCGACATCATCGCCAGTGCCGTAGAAGTCGGCCAGGCCAGCATCAGCCAACGCCAGCAAGTGCTGAGCGTGAGCATGCCGAAGGACGCCCTGGTCATCGAAGGGGACCTGGTGCGTCTGACGCAAGTGTTTGCCAACTTGCTCATCAATGCCAGCAAATTTACGCACGAGTTTGGCCACATCGACATCGTCGTCAGGCGCCACGATGATCTGGTAGAAATTGCCGTCAGCGACGATGGCGCCGGCATCGCCCTCGATATCCAGCCTTTCATCTTCGACTTGTTTACCCAGGGCTTCCGTTCGCTGGAACGGGCGCAGGGCGGCCTGGGCATCGGCCTGTCGCTGGTGCGCATCGTTACCCAGTTGCATGGCGGCACCGTGGATGTCTTCAGCGCCGGGGTCGGCTTTGGCAGCCAGTTTGTCTTGCAGCTGCCCCTGTCGTCGCTGGCGCCGCCATCGCAGGACATGCAGGCGGCACCTGCGGCGTGCGCACTGCCACGGCGCATATTGCTGATCGAAGATAACGCCGATGCGGCGGAAATGCTGGCGCTGCTGCTGACGCAGGACGGTCACCATGTCGACGTGCGCAACGACGGCCCCAGCGGCTTGCGCGCCGCGCTCGATGCGCCCTACGATGTGATCGTGTGCGATATCGGCTTGCCGGGCATGGATGGCTTCCAGGTCATCAGTTCGGCACGCGCGGCCTTGCCGGCGCCGCTGCCATGCTTTGTCGCCGCGTCAGGCTACAGCCAGCTTGGTCAGTTCGACCGCGCTGGCGAGGCAGGGTTTGACCACTACCTGGTAAAGCCCATCAATATCGACACTTTGTCGAAAATAATCACGGCAACGGTTCCGCGCTGATGGGCGAGGAAGTCCTGATGCTTTTGTTTAACATGCTCCATGCACCGAAAACCGCAGAGAAAAGATCCGATTATGGCCACAGTCCATGAACAGCGGCAGCGCAGGATAGAGCACGCGCTGTTACGCGACCCAGGTGCGGTGGTAGAGGTCAGTATTCGCCTGTGGGAGCAACTGGCCACTGAATTGAATCAGATCATAGGTGAGCGGGGCGTGGAGTCGATGTATGCCCGCAGCCTGCACCAGAGTCAGAAACAGTTCAGCTGGTTGACACCCCATCCGCCGCAAGCGCTGGCAGCTGCCATGACCGCCTTGCGCGCCAGCTTGCAGGGACAGGCGGACAGCGCCGCCTGCGCGGCAAGCACGGCGATGATGATGCACTTCATCAATACCCTTATTTTACTAGTTGGCGAACTCTTAACGAATAGCATCCTCCTCAAAGCCTGGGGTGATGACGTTGTGAATAATGCTGGAACGGAGCCGAACGAATGAACAAAGTCACCATCCACCGCCTGGCCACTGGCGTGCCGGGGTTGGACGAACTGCTGGGCGGCGGAATACCTGAATTTTCCTTCAACCTGGTGGCGGGCACGCCCGGCAGCGGCAAGACGACGCTGGCGCACCAGATCATGTTTTCCCTCGCCACGCCCGAGCGCAGGGCGCTGTTTTTCACAGTCTTGGGCGAGCCGCCGCTGAAGATGCTGCGCTATCAGCAGCAGTTTCCCTTCTTCGATGTAGAAAAGATCAACCAGTCGATCAAGTTCGTCAATCTGTCGGCTGACTTGCTGGAAGGCGATTTCGACCGCGTGCTGGCGCGCATCGCTGAAGAGGTCGAGGCGTTCTCGCCCAGCCTCGTCTTCGTCGATTCCTTCCGCTCCGTGGTGCAATCGGCCAAGGCCATGGACGTGGGCCCGGCCGGCTTGCAGAATTTCGTGCAGCAACTGGGTGCGCAAATGACCAGCTGGCTGGCCACGACCTTCCTGATCGGCGAATACCTGGCGCCCGAGGCCGAGTCCAGCGCCGTGTTCACGGTGGCCGACGGCATCCTGTGGCTGTCGCAGCTCGTGCACCGCGACGCCATGGTACGCAAGATCCAGGTGGTCAAGATGCGCGGCCAGGCGCAAAGCCTGGGCGTGCACACCTTCCGCATCAATGACGATGGGGTGCAGATTTTTTCCCGTGCCGTGCTGAAGACCAGCGGCATGCAAGAGGTCAGTATTTCCGGCAATGAGCGCCTGTCGCTGGGCGTGCCGGAGCTCGATGCCATGATGGGCGGCGGCTTGCCGGCAGGTTACTCACTGCTGCTGGTGGGGCCATCCGGCTCCGGCAAGACCGTGCTGGCCACGCAGTTTCTGACGGAAGGCGTGCGCTGCGGCGAGCCCGGCGTGATCGCCGCCTTCGAGAAAAGCCCGAACCGGTTGCTCAGCCATCAGATGAATGCACTCGTCAGTTCCGGCCAGATCGGCGTGATCAACACGCGCACGCTCGACCTGTCGCTGGATGAAATCCTGCATGACCTGGTGAGCATGATCACGCGCATGAAGGCCAAGCGCGTGGTGATCGATTCGCTGTCCGGCTTTGAAATGGCGCTGGCCTCGATGTTCCGCGAGGATTTCCGCGAATCGCTGTACCGCCTGGTGGCGGCCTTGACGGACATGGGCGTGTCGGTGCTGATGACGGCCGAGCTGGAAGACCAGTACACCATGCTGCGCTTCAGTTCCTACGGCAACGCCTTCCTGGCCGACGCCATCGTCATGCAGCGCTACATCGAGCTCGAAGGCCAGTTCAAGCGCGTGGTATCGGTGGTGAAGGTGCGCGGCAGCGGCCACAGCAAGGATATCCGCTTCTACGACATCGACGCCGGCGGGCTGAAGGTCGGCAGCGCCCTCGGCCAGTATCAGGGCATCCTGTCGGGCGAGCCGTACCGCGCCTAGACGCATGCTGTTGGTGACGGCTGAGTTGAGGCGTATGATGGAAGTGCGGCCATGCCGACGGTGATGGCTGTACCCAAGGGGACGGATGATGCGTCTTCTGGGTTTCCCAGCTGATCAATAGGAGATATGATGGACAAACCCGAATTTATCCTGGCCGCGAAAGTCATGGAAACGCTGGAGATGTATCAAACGTTTTATGGTCACTCCAGCGAATACCAGGCGCACCAGCAGGAAGTATTGAAACTGCTGCGCCACAAGGGCGCCTCCCTGCTGGTGTCGGATCATGGCCCGGCGAAGTTTTTGCTGGCCTTTGCCGATGCGCTGGAAGCGGCCAGCTTGCCGGGCGAGTATGTGCCGCTCAGCCGCAGATAAGGCGACCCCGGCCCTGCAGGGGAGGTCGTCTTCTCCGAGGGCGCGCGGCTAGCCGCCGTTCGCTCCCTCGCTGCGCCACACCCTGGGCAGGCGCACGGTAAATACCGTGCCGCATTCCAGGCTGGACTCGGCGCCGATGGTGCCGCCGTGCGCGCTGGCGATTTCACGCGCGATAAACAGGCCCAGGCCGATACTGGTGGCGTTGGGCGCTTTGTGATCGTCGGAAATGGCCAGCTGTACCAGGGGATCGAAAATGCTCTTCAGCGACGCCTCCGGGATCTGGCGGCCGAAATTCTTCACTTGCACCACGGCCGTATCGGCGTCGCCGCAGGCTGTGATGCTCACCGGCTGGTCGTCGGTGCGATATTGCGCAGCATTGTTGAGCAAATTGGAAAACAGCTGGGCCAGGCGGGCCGCATCGAAGTCGCCGATCATCTCGCCCGTGGTGCTCAGTTCAAACTTGCACTGCGGGTGAGCGGCAGAGGCATCCTCGACGGCTGTCTTGCAGATTTCCCCCAGGTCGCCCAGGCTGGGCGAAATGGGCATGCGTCCCCCCAGCTGCGTCCTGGCAAATTCCAGCAGATCGTTGACCATGGTTGTCATGGTGGCCGCGCTGCGGGCAACCCGTGCCCCGATCTGCACCGTGGAAGCAGAGGTCGCGCTCGGCCGGCTCAGCAGCGCACCGGCCATCGTCATCGTGCTCAGCGGACTGCGCAGATCGTGGCTGAGGATGGCGAGAAAGGTATTGCGGGTGCGGTCGCTCTGCTGCGAATAGCGTATGGCCGATTCCTGCAGCGCCTGGTCTATCGCTTCATTGAAGCGCAAGATGTCTTGCGTCGCCGTTTTCGTCGTCACCGACACCTGTGCCATCCACAGGCGCAGAACGCTGGCCCGCATCGCGCGAAATTCCGCCGTCAGCTGCGGCATCGTAAAGCCGATCTGCTGGCGCAGCGAGCCGTGCGTGGCCGCTGCCGTTTCCTTGCCCGCTATTTCCGACACGCCCGTGGTCGATTTCTTTTTCCGCTGCGCCGCGTTCTCGATGACATCCATGTCGCGCACGATGGTTTCCAGCATCTGCTTCGCATGATCGCGTAATTCGGCTTTCGAGATGGTGGCACCAGGAATGGGAAGCGACCTGGCGAAGAGTTCCCACTCTTCCAGGATCGGCTCCAGATGGCCGGTAATAAAGCGCGATAGTTTCACTGTGGACCAATGCGGTGATGGAAGAGGGGCCAGTGTACGCTGTTGCGGTGAGGGATGGGGGATTGGGCCTGCTCCGGGTGTCATATGCAGGTAGAGTCGCTCAGGCGGAAGAATTCGGCTGGCTATGCGCCGGTACAATGAGGCGGCCTTGGTTTTAGCTGCGCCAGGCAGCGCCCGGGCTCCATACATCCCTTTTCCGGTACGCAGGTCGAGTCCGAAATAGCATTCGTATGCGGCTGTATGAACGCAGGTAATATCCCCCCTGCGCCGCTCACGGTAGTGCGCCGAGGAACTGCATGCCTTCTCCTGTTTCACATCGGGGCCGAGCTGGGCAAACAGTTCCCGTGCCAATTCCCCTTTGACTCCGTTCCAGCTGGAATTGCGGTATCGCAAACAATTGCGGGCTGGAACAGGATTCACCGCCGCCATGGTGGAAAGAACACGTTGCCCGGCAAGTGTCGCGGTAGCTTTTTTATATCTTTTGTGACGATGTGTGAATATGTTGCTGCCTATTTCGTGCACACTTCACTCGATATCAAACCGGGAGTTAATCCATGACCAGGTCACGCAGCCTGCCGCCACGACTGCCGGGAGCGGGTTTCCGGGTTTTCCACTTGTTGCCGCTGGCCATCTCATTTGTCGTGCTGGTGTGCCTGTCGCTGCTGGCGCTCCAGTTATGGATGACCTTGCGTGCCCGGGAAGTGCAGCTCAATGAAGCGGCGCGTGAAAGCGCCAATCTGGCGCAATCCGTTGCGCAGCATGCCTATGACACCATCAAGGAGGCCGATACGGTGCTGGTCGGACTGGTGGAGCGGGTGGAGGCAGATGGTGTCTCCGACCTTGAACTGGAGCGTATCCATAAATTGCTGGTCACCCGTGTCGGCGAGCTGCCCCAGTTACACGGCATCTTCATTTATGCCAAGGATGGCAGCTGGCTGGTGAACTCCCAGAAAACGCTGTTGAGAAATCTGAATAATTCCGATCGAGATTATTTCAAATACCATCGAACGCATGATGACCGGGGGCCTTATGTCGGCCCGCCCGTGCGCAGCAAATCGACCGGGGACTGGATCGTCACGGTATCGCGGCGGATCAATATGCCTGACGGCAGTTTCGGCGGCGTGGCGCTGGCGACCATCCACATGAATTATTTCAGGCTGTTTTACGAACGTTTTTCGATAGGTGATAAGGGGGCTATTTTCATTGCGAATGGAGCGGGCATTCTTTTATTGCGGCGGCCGTTCGATGAGAGCTTGCTGGGACGCGATATTTCGCAATTCCCGGTATTTCATGATTATTTGCCCAAAAGCCCGGTTGGCACGGCCGTGATCAAGTCGCGCGTCGATGGCGTGACGCGTATCAATAGCTACCGCAGAATCGAGGAATACCCGTTGGTGGTCTCTGCCGCGTTGTCACAGGATGAAGAGCTCGCTGCGTGGCTCCTCGATACGGTGATACAACACGCCGTCGGTGGCGTACTGGTATTGCTGATTGCCTTCATCGGCTACCGCGGGGTACGGCAAATCGATTTGCGGGTCAAGAGCGAGGCGGGGCTGGTCGCGGCGCGTAATGAGCTGGAATTGATCAATGAAACCCTGGCCCGCCTTGCCAACCAGGATGGATTGATGGGGCTGGCGAACCGGCGCCATTTCGATCAGTCGCTAAGCGCCGAGTTCAGCCGTGCGCAGCGCGAAGAAAGTACTCTGGGACTGGTCTTGATCGATGTCGACTTCTTTAAACAATACAACGATATCTATGGCCATGTGGCCGGCGACGAGTGCCTGAGAAAAATTGGCAAAGTGGTGGCTTACAGCATGCGCAGACCGGGCGACCTTGCTGCGCGCTATGGTGGCGAGGAATTGGTCATTTTATTGCCCGGTACTGATCTGGCGGGCGCATTGGCGGTGGCGGAAAGCGTTCGCCATGCCGTGCAATCGCTGGGAATCGAACATCGGGGCAATCCTCTTGGCGTGGTGACGGTCAGCGTCGGCGTGGCGGCTTTTATGCCGTCGCATCTGGAAAACCAGGCAGTCGAGTTGGTTGAGCTCGCTGATAAGGCCTTGTACAAGGCCAAGGCAGCCGGCAGAAACCAGGTCTGCTATGAGTCTGCATGCGAGCCTGCCGAGCAGCTTGCGACTGTTTTTGCGTTTCGATAGCGATTTTTGAATGCTGAGGGCCGCCGTCAGCTTTGTGCTGCGTCCTGAGTGGCGCGTATGCCAGCGTCGTCCATGTACAATCGGCAACATACGGATCGACGTATCCGCCCCTTCATTGCGGAGTACGCTTGAGCGTGACACAAACATTGCAAACCTGGCTGCTGGCCTGGCGGGAAGCCTTCACGTGTATCGGCCTGGGACTGCGCGATGCGCGTCATGCGGGCTTGTGGTGGCGCTCCGCGCTGTGGTGCATGGCGGTCGTGGCGCTGTGGCTGGGACTGTATAGCTGCTTCGGCCGTTTCTTTGTCGAACTGAGCGCCATGCTGGCGCTGGTGTCCGTCACCGGCTTGCTGGGCCTGGGCGTGATGGATGGCGTCGGGACACTCGCCAACGGGCCTGCCACCGTCTCGCAGATGGGCAATATCGCCGGCGGCCTGGGCAGCGCCGCCAAGGCCCTGCTGTCGATCGGCCAGATCGCCCTGGCGCTGCTGGCGCTGGCTGCTTTTTTCTATGTGATGGTCTTTATCGTCGGCGCCATCGGTACGGCGCGCTTGCCGCTGCGCTGGTTGTTGCTGGAGCGCGCCAAGGCCGTGGTGGCGCGCCGCTATGTTGCCTGGCAAGCGCCAGCCAGCCAGGATGCATCCGCCGCGCGCCCCGCTTGGCGGCGGCGCCTGTTGCTGCTGCTTTCCCTGCTGATCCCCGTGTGGGCGATGTGTGTGCTGATCTCGTACTTGCTGGCCTGGAATGTGCAAATGATCTACGGCGCGGCGGCCGCAGAGGTGCTCAGCGTGGAACAACAAACGGCGTTGCGCCGCGAGCAGCGCCCGGCGATCTTTGCCTTGGGTCTGCTGCTGTGTTTGCTGATGCTCATACCGGTCCTCAATTTATTGTTGCCAGCCTTGCTGTGTACGAGCGTGTGCCACTTGCAGCGCCGCAGCTGGCGGGCAACGGGGTCACCAATCAAAGTGGAGTGAAGATGACTGAACACGCAAGACGCGCCACCCTGGAGCGCGCGATTGAAATCGCCGCCGCCACCCATGCCGGCCAGACGGACAAGGGCGGCGCGCCGTACATACTCCACCCCTTGCGCGTCATGCTGCGCGTCGCCCCTGGTGCCCAGCAGATTGTCGCCGTGCTGCATGATGTAGTGGAAGACAGCGATGGAAAAATCACCTTCGACGACCTGGCACGCGAAGGGTTTTCGCAAGAAGTCATCGACGGCGTGCGCGCCGTGACGAGGATCGAGGGCGAGTCGTACGAAGCGTTCATCGCTCGCGCGGCCCTGGACCCGGTCGGCAAGGCCGTCAAGCTGGCTGATCTGGCGGAAAACAGCGATTTGTCGAGGATAGGGGCGCCGATGCAAAAGGATCTGGAGCGGGTGGAGAAGTATCGGCGGGCGATCAAGCGATTAATGTCGCAGCAATGATTCTGGAATGTCGGGATCGTATCCGAATGGAAGGCCTGATCCCGGCACCTGCAAGCACTATCGCCGCATAGCTACCCTGTCGTTGGCCGGGGTACTTCTTGCTGCGCCTGGGCGCCGATTCGTATAACCCGGCATTGGAACCGCTGCCTTGTTTTCTGAGGCTCATACCGGTATGTAGTGCACGCGAGCTGAGGCGTCACGTCATTGGCAGTTGGCAGACCATGACTACCATTCCAATTGCAACTTTGTCTGTTTGGAAGGGGATTTCACCGCGCTCTTGAAAACCCTGTTTCGCGTAGAAGCGGCGAGCACTTAAGTTGGTTTTGAGCACATCTAACCATATCAAGCTCTCCCTGCGCTCTAGCGCCAGATCGTGAATGTAGCTCAAAAGCTGCTTTCCATAACCGCGCCCAGCCTCGGATTTGAGGAAGTATATCTTCTGCAGTTCCAGGCCCACCTCGCCGCTGATAGGCGCCGGCTTTGACAAGTTGACCTTGGCGAAGCCGACGACTTTTCCGCTTTCGTCGGAAGCGACAAGCCAGACTTGCTTCAATGAATTGAGCGAATTTTCAAGCGTGCTGGGAGAAAAATCTTGATTCAGGAAATCTGATATTCCGGTAGCGGACCAAATATCCGAAAAATGCTCGCGATAGGTCTGGCAGCCGATTTCTTGTAGAGCGCGCAGGTCTGTGATTTCAGCCTCACGGATATTAATCATATGCTTTCGATTTAGTCAGAAATGGGAGAGGCAATGATATTGTAAATTGCATCATTCCGTGGGTTCCCTATTGCCCGAGTCCTGCAGTGAACGGATTTTATGTTGCTTCCTGAGAAGCTGCGGAGGTTGGCATTAGGAAAAACCGCCTGCGGCGCAAAACCGAGTCAGAAGAGTCGGAGGGTTGCGCTCACCGCAAAATACAGACGATTAACCCGCAACGGCAGCTGTCGGACTATTGTGTTGAAAAACGCGGGTACGTTGAGCTGTAGATAGAATTCCTGCCAGCCTGGACTGGCTAGTGCCGTCGCTAGTGACCGATCACCGGCAGGCTGGAGATCTGAGGCCTCCCGAAATTGTTGCCACTCAACTTTTTCAACACAGAGGAAGCGCACGGAGCCGATTAGCGCTCTGAATTGCCACTAGTACTTAAGACCGCGAATCTCAGCGCGGGAATTTATACCGTACCAGCAGCGTAGGTCCTTTGCCGCCGGGTGGCGTCAGCAGTATCTCGTCACCCGGCTGCATCTCTTCATACATTACCGTGCAACAGGTCGGCATCGAGTGGCCGCGCGCGGGATAAACGCCAACGTCGGAGTGCAGGGTCGCAGCGCGTACGTCCACGCTGGTTTCACCGGCCTTTGCTGCTTCTTGCAACTGCTTGCGTAGTGCCGTGACGAAGTCCCCTTTGCTGAGTCTGGCAGGTGCTTGGTTTGCTTGCGGGCGAGCGGTTGCGTCGTTTTTCATGTTGGTTTCCTTCAGTGAATACATTCCCGGCACTATATCATTGGCTCCTGACACAGAGCGAGGCCCGGCATTCGTATACAGCCTGAGCCGCTAAGGTTGTCGTTAGGAAAAACCGCCTGCGGCGCAAGAGCCAGTCAGACGAATCGGAGAGGGTTGCGCTTGCAAGCGCAACCCGGTTTTGCGGCGCCGAGCTGCGCTCGCCGAAGGCCCCGCAAAACCCCCGCGCCCGTACCGGACGCGGATGCGCTGCCCGCGCTCTGCATGCGTTGAATAAATAAAAAGGGCCTCCCCGCCAAAACGGGGAAGCCTATAGTGGATCCCGAATCTGAGACGATGGTTTAAGCTGTGGTCCGCGAAAGGGATGACAGCAAATGAGTGAAGGAAAAAAACGTCGGGTACACACGGCTGAGTTCAAGGCCAAGGTCGGTCTGGAGGCCGTTCGCGGTGTCAAGACGGTGACGGAGATCGCGCAAGAGTTCGGCGTGCATCCGGTGCTGGTGGGACAGTGGAAAAAGGAAATCCTGGAGAACGCGGGGGTGCTGTTCGACACCAAGCGCGGCCCCAAGCCGATCGATGAAAGCAGCCCCGAGGATAAGCTGTACGGTGAGATCGGTCGGCTGAAGATGGAAGTGGATTGGCTTAAAAAAAAGCTGGGGCCGTGAGCCGGGAGGAGCGCTTGGGCTGGATCGAAACCGGGCACGAGAAGCTGCCCGTGACGCGCCAATGCGAGCTGGCAAGCGTGCCGCGCGCGACGGTGTACCGGCAGATCGACGCTGCATCCAGGCAGGCATGTGAAGACGAGAGCGACCTGCAGCTGCGCACGCTGATCGACGAGGAATACACCAGCCGGCCTTTTTATGGCAGCAGGCGGATGGTTGTGTCCTTGCGTGTGGCCGGCTACGTGGTCAACCGCAAGCGCGTGCAGCGCCTGATGCGCGGCATGGGCTTGGCGGGTATGGCGCCGGGGCCTAACACGAGCCGTGCGCATCCTCTGCACAAGGTTTATCCGTACCTGTTGCGCGGCGTGCCGGTGACGCGGCCGAACCAGGTGTGGTCGACAGATATCACTTACATTCGATTGGCGCGGGGCTTCGCGTATCTGGTGGCAATCATCGACTGGTACAGCCGCAAGGTGCTGTCTTGGCGCATCAGCAACAGCATGGACGCGTCGTTCTGCGTGGACTGCCTGGACGATGCCGTGCGCCGCCATGGAAGGCCTGAGGTGTTCAACAGCGATCAAGGTTCGCAGTTCACCAGCACGGCTTTCACCGATGTGCTCAAGCGCGAAGGCGTCGCCATCAGCATGGACGGGCGTGGACGAGCGCTGGACAACATCTTCGTCGAGCGGCTGTGGCGCAACGTGAAGTACGAGGATGTGTACCTGAAGGGGTACGCCAATATGGCGGAATTGATGGTGGGCCTGGCGCAGTATTTCGCGTTCTATAACGCCGAGCGACCGCACCAGTCGCTCAGCTACCAGACGCCCGACCAAGTCTACCGCGACGGCGTCGGCGGCGGTGCGCTGATCGTCGACCGGTTCGGTGACGACGATAAAAAGTCACAGGAAAAGAGCAATACGGGTCAGCGCCGGGCAGCTGAAGCAGTGGAAACGGGCACAGCTTAAATTAGTCGGCAAAGTGTCTTGACTGATGGATCCACTTTAGCCCTTTTATTTATTCAGTGGTGGGACGGCGGGAATCGAACCTACCGTAAACGTAGTATTTTTGCGACTTCAAGGAAAAATGCTGTCAAAATGTTGTCAAGAGCGGAAGGGGACTGTGCGATACTTTTTGCTTAGATGAAGTGCCAACTACGTATAGAGGGTGTATGAAAGCAAAAATTCTTTTTCCATATGATAATTATTCTGGGAATATACTTTGGAATAACGCTGAATGCGTTGGAAAAATGGAACAGATTAATCAGTCGCTGATGGTAATCAGAAGCATGGGATATTGGGTGAGCGCATTTCCTGAAGGCGATGGGGTAACGTTTAACGCCGGTTCTAGTAAGGTTTTGCCAAATGATGATACTATTTTTAGGGACTTTTGTACGGCATTTCCTTGGCTTGACTTGAAAATCAGCTCTGTGAAAAATTCAAATTTGGCACTCGCAGAACTGGTGTCAAATGAAGTAGTGAAATGTATTGTAATGGTTCCTTTGGAATGCGTTAAGATTGAGGAATCTTTTGAGATAGGGAAGTTTAGATTTGTTTGCAGACGTCAATTCGATGAAAATCCTGGCGATAGATTGAGTGATATTGAAGGGGAATATTTGGAGTTTGAGACTGATATTTTGTATTCCGATGTATTGAAAATTAACTCATCGGTTTCGCATAATGACTCTGTCATTGAAAAATGTTTGTCTCTGGCCGAACAGGCAATGGATATTATTCGATTTAAATTTAGCTCATTCGCAAAGCCCGAATTTACACCTGATCCAGCAGGGCAAAAACATGACGGATTCTATGATATCGAAATCATACCAATGGGGAAGGCTCATCTAAAACCGGTGTCATTGACAGGCATAAGTCGGCCAATTTCCTCACGGAACAATTGGTTAGGGCCAGAGTTGGAACGTGGCCAGATGGCTGGTGAAAGTGTTTTGGTTAATGCATTTGAAAATACCGCTAACGAATTGGAGTTGGCGGCAAAGAATGCAGTGCGAGGTTGCAGACAATCATTTTACTCCTCAGGTAGTGAATCAAAGTTTCTAAATCTAATATTTGTTCTTGATGCATTAACGCAGCCAAAGAGCAAATGGATAGGTTGGAAGCATCGCACATATATTTCAGCATTAATATCGCATGGTAATGTGGGTATATTCAAGAAGACTCTTGTTCGTTATTCAGAGTTGTACGCCGAAGTACGTAACAAGTTGGTGCATAATGGAAAGGATTTTTACGAGCTTCCATATGATCCAAATAGAACGAGTGAAGATGTTTATCAGTATATAAAAGATGTCATTGAGCTGATCGAATGGGGTGAGTATAAAACGTGGCAGAATTTATATGATTTTGCGCAAGAAATTTTATCTCGGGAGGATTTTGTTGACGCCTACACAGAAATTATGAGAAACGCAGGAGTCGAGGAAAAGAATTTTCCAAATTGGACAGTGCCTGCCTGAGGAGGTGGCGCCAGTTTTCTATAATAATAATAAATAATTATTATTTTTATTTTGGCGCCAATTTCATAATGATAGAAATAGTATTTCTAATTCTCTTTTCCAAAAATAGATTCTGCTCTTGAACCAGCAGCTAAATCCGCATCAGGCATCCATCGCCCGTATATCCTAGCAATCATCGTCCAGTCAGCATGCCCCATCTGCTTTGCAACCCACATCGGGTGCTCCCCGGCCGACAGCATCATGCTGGCATAGGTGTGCCGCGTTTGATAAGGGTTACGATACCGCACGCCAGCGTTTTGCAGGATGCCTGTCCATAATGTCTTGCGGATCGGCTGGTCCCCCTCCCAGCGCCGTTCCAGGCGCGGATTTTGAAAAACTTCTTCGCCCTTCGTCCAAGTGAATGTCTTTTGCTCCAGCAGCGCATGCATAGCGCGCTCGAGCAGCTTGACTTCGCGGCGGCCTGCGTTTGTCTTGGTGCTTTCTGCTGCCTTGGAGTGTTGTGTGAGGGCACGCGTCACCATCACGACGCCACGCACGAAGTCGACGTCGGCCCAGTCCAGGGCCACCAGCTCGGACGTGCGCAAGCCGGTCCAGAACGCAAACTGCAGCAGGTTGCGCCCCTGGCCGGTTGCGTGTGTGAGGATCGCGGCCTGCTCCTCCTTCGTGAACGGGTCGATATCGTCCTTTGACTGCGGCGCCTCCACCTTGGAGTAACACCAGCGCGCCAGCGGATTGACCTCGATCAGCTCGTCCTCTATCGCGTCGTCAAGCGCCTTGCGCAGCACGCTCTGGATGTTCGCCATGGTCTTGTTAGTTGCGTTCATGGGCTCCATCTTCGCCCGCACGTCTTTCTTGCGCAGAGCCGACAGCATGATGGTGCCGAACCAGGGGATCAGCTGGCCAACGACGATCTTGCGATAGCCGTTGTACGTGCTGGCCTTGAGGTGCTTTTTTTGTCTGTCGAGCCACTTGTCCAGAAACGCCTCGATGGTCTGCACGTCGCCGACCTGGTCGGCAAACTTGGCGGCATTGGACGATTGCGGAAAGGTGGCCGTGTAGTCAAAGCTGTTGGTGGCAATCGCGTGCAGGATCGCCGCTCGATGGTTCTCCGCCCGTTTCAGGTTAGCGGAGGTGGGCTTGAGCGCGATCCTTTCCCGGCACCTGGTGCCGCGATACATGAAGGTGATTTCGATGCTGCTTTCCGATGCAGCTTTAACACCTCGCCCGTCTCTACCCATGATTCATACCCTTTCACGTCAATTAAAATTCGATTGTCTGGCGCCTTGATCCAGACGGCGTCCTTCGGCCAGATCCCGTCCCGGATCTTTGTTCTGATCGCGTCGGGCGTATAGCCGGATTCGATGGAGAATTTCGGTATCGTCATGTATCGGAGCATTTTTTTTCCTACCTCCGCTCAGCGTCTGTCAAACATGCATCACACGAAAGGTCGACGGACATTTCGTACAAGTCCGATGGCTCTGCCATAACCGAACCGCAGCGATCACATGAGTGACGATGCTGGCGCGATGCAGGGCTAGTTGCCTTTACGCGTTCAGTATTTTGGGAAAATGCACCTATCGATAGTGCGAACGCTTCTGCCTCGGTGTGCTGGGGAACTTCGACGCCAGGCTTGCGGTAGTCGCGCAGCCGGCAGAATTCTTTGTATTGGTCCATTTTTCTCTTTCGTTTTGAACGTCTTATGCTGCATACAGCAGGTCAGCCTGCACGTACTTGCGATCCCAGAACGGTGAACATTGAATGCCATCCCATATCTCGGCCATCTCGCGCGGATTGTTTTTCCGGTTGTGGTTGCGGGCAATATCGGTGCTGTCAACGCTGGCAAATGGGTAGCCCCAACGCGCGGCATTCATTCCGCGCAGCATGTGGAGCCAGTTCGGTACACGGCCGGTTTGACATATCGCGTTCATCGCTTCCGTCATGCGGTGATGCCAGTTCGCGGCGCCGACCACACGAAACTGTGCTGACGATCCGATGCAGACACGCTCCCACTCGTCACACAAGCGCTTGAGGCGATCCAAGGGCTCATGCATGTGCCAAACCGGTGCACCGCGCTGACCATGCGGCCACTGCGCAATGAGGGCATCGTTAGCGCTGACATCGCCCATGATCGCGTCCGGAATAACTGCCCAGGTCGTTTTGTAGGTTAGCCAGCGTTCAGCCCAGGCGTAAAATCCCTGCCAAAAAGTGCCGTCCATCTCGACAGTCGCTTCTCCACGGGCCTTGCGCTTCATGTTCTCCGTCCAGATGGAAAATGCCGAATTGTCGAGCATGTTACTTTGCCCGTTTTCGTGGCACCACTCCACGTCATCCGGTCGAGCGAATGATATGCAGAACGAACGCCCCCTGAGCTGGGCCAGAACCTTGCGCGGCGTGATGGGCGTGCCATGGTAGTGCTGCGTCATGCACCACCCCGAACGGTCTTGATATCGACGCCGTGGTGATGCGCCATCAAGACTTGGCGACCGCCGAACTGTTTGTGCAGTGCATCGGCGATAGTTTCGTGATAGCCGGTCCGGATCATTCTGGTCGCGGTGACGATGTGCTCGACCATGATGACAGCCGTGGAGTCGATTACCAGGTCATATAAGATGTGTTCGCCATTGTTCGGGCAGGTCGCAAGAAATCTTGTGCTGTAGGTATTCATCGTATTGCCCTCACGCTGTCGCACAGCTGCTGCATTGGCGGAGCTGGTCCGCCTTGCTGGTTTTGCCACATGCGCTGCCCTTGATGAACTGCATGGATGCGGTGCCGGCCAGGCAAGCCAGATGCTGGCGTTCAGTTTGGGCTGGCTTGATAGATACAAGCGCGCCCAGCGGCACCGCACGGAACATGCCCGGCCACTGGTGGTCCAGTTCCACCCACGCATGCAGCTCCCCATTGCCCACGTCGCGGCGCAGGTCGTTGACGGTGCCGGCCTGGTAGCCTTCGTCGGTATCGAATGTCACGCGGTCGCCCAGGGCGATTTGCCGCGGCGAATTGGTCAGGGTGTTCAGCATTGCGGTGCTCCTTTCAGTTTGGCGGTAACGCCGCATACGCCGTAGCGGTCGATGGCAGCGTCGATCACGTCGCCGCTGGACGCGGCATCATCAAAAAATTCAAAGCGTTCGGTTTCCGTGCGAACGATCACGGCAAAGGTGCTCATGTGCCATTTCCTTCCTGGGGCGGGGTGTCGGGAACGATCAGCCGGGGATATGGACAGGCATCGACTGCCGCCCAGGCGTTGATAATTTCGGTTTTGCCCAGTCGGGCAGGTCAGGGATCGCCAGCGCCTGTAGCGTTTCAGGCGTGACTTGAACGTTCTGCGTACAGTTATTTACACGAGTCCGAGGAACGGCAACCCCAACAGCCACCCCGCGCCCGCCTGTGGCCTGTACGGGCGTCCAGGTATGGCGCACGGACTTGAAGACCACGCCGATCAGGTCGCTGCAGCGCACGCCGTAGGGCGTGATGCGCTGGGTTTCGCCGTAGCGGCCGATGACGGTTTTTTCGTCCTTGGCCAAGGTGACGACCAATTCCTTGCGTGGCACCAGGGCGCCGCCCTGGGCGCGCAAGTATTCGGCCCAGCAGGCGCGCTTTTCGCCGTCAATCTTTTGCACGGCATTCCAGGCGCGGCGCATGGCGGCCGGCGCTTCGTTGAGCATGCTTTTCTCGATGCGGCGTAGTTCGCGCCACACGGTGACGGGCGCGCCGCCCCATTGCTGGAATTGGCGGATGCCCCAGCACGCGGCCCAGGACTCGACGCGCGCCGATGGCGTCAGCTCGACATCACCTTCGGTGTCAGCCGTGACAACATAGCCCTCTTTGGTCTTATGGTCGGCCACGCCATCGATGTTCTTGGCCACGTACTTGGCGATATAGCCGGCGGCGCTGCCCTTGGCCCAGTCGATGCGTTTCACGTCCAGGCGGCGCGCGAAGGCGCCCGGTTCGCCACGGTCCACGCGCCAGGCGTAGCGCTTCATGATGCGGATGGCGCGGCCCGCCACGTCCTGCAGGTGGGCCGTCTTGTATTTCGCAGTCGGGCGGACGAACAGCAGCAGATGCCAATGCGGGCAGCCATCGTGGTGCGGCTCGGCGATGCGAAAGCCGTACAGGCCGATGCCACGGCGCGCCAGCGCGGAACGGCACAGCGACGTCATCTTGCCCAGGTAGGCATTGGCCTCGCGCGGCGTGGAACCGTCGAACTTGTCGTTGGCCTTGCCGCTGTGCTGCATGGCGTGAAAGCGCGATGGGCACGTCCAGGTGATGAAGATGCCCTGGTCGCCGCACTCGCGGGCGATCTGTTCAAAGCCGTTGATGCGCAACATCAGTTCGCCGCGCCGGATGGCTTTGTTCGCGGTGGTTTTCTCGGCCAGCTCGGCAATGCTGAATTGCTGACCGTTCTCGTTCTGCACCAGCGTGGCGGCCAGCGCCGCCGCGTTGCGACGGTTCTGCGCCAATCGCGACAGCACGGCGTCGTTGCTGGCGTAGGGTTCGCCGCGATAGTTCACATAGCCCAGGCGGATATTGCCCGCTTCAAAGGCGCGCTTGACGCGCTTGCGCAACTGGCGGCGCCACCAGCGGGCGTCCACCAGGCGGGCGATGGTGTCGGCCAGCGCGTCGAACTCCGGCAGTTCGATGCCATACGAGGCACATTCGTCTTCCATGATCTGCAGGGCGTGCGTGTCGGACACGGCCATCCACAGCATTTTGGTCACGCCGGCCGCTGCGCGCTCGGCGGTGGCCACGATGTCGGCGTCGCTTTGCGACAGGTCGACGCCGGCCGGCACGTACAGGTCGGCGAACTCGCGCACAAAGCCGGTGGCGACGGACTCATAGACTTTGTACCAAGACGACCAGGCCATCTTGGCCAGGGCGGCCGTGATGACACGGTTGCGCCATTTGTAGGGGATGCGGGCCAGCTCGGGCGCGAACTGGGCGGATCGCAAAAAGGCTTCGTGACGCTGCGGGGCAGGCAGCAGGATTTGTTTAGATTGCATTCAACAGTCTTTCGTACACACGGATAGCGGCAGAGGTGGCGGCGCGCAACTCGATGCGCTCTTCCTCGGTAAATGAGTGGATGGGCGATTCCCAGCGGTCGGCGTCCAGGCCGGCGGCGATCAATACGGAGCGGCGCGCGCCACGCGGCGACAATCCCCACGCCTGGGCCATGAAGGGCGCCAGGTTGCGCGGCTTGATGCTGCGTAGCTGGGCCTTGGCTTCGGCGATGGCGGCCAGCGCATGCCCGGCGCCTGGTGGCGTCGGCATATCCTTGTCGCGCGCGGCCAAAATCTCGGCGGCAGGCTGGAAGGAGAGGTGATTGTCGATAAGGGACGCCGGCATGGATCAGTCCTTGATGAAGCCAATGGCCCGCAGCACGTCGGGGGCAATGACCATCAGGAGCGATAGCAGCCAGATGCCGCAGGTTTTGGCCAGGCGCAGCATCAGCGTGCTCCTGCCTTGGAATAATGTTCCGCCCAGTACGGGAGCGTGTGCGATGCGCCGCAGCAGTGGCGGGCACCCGCTTCGGTGGCAAAAATGTAGTTCACTTCGATAGGCAGCTTGCCGACCAGGGCGCGCTGCTTGGCCGGCGCAAAAAAGCCGTCACGTTCCAGTGCCCGCGTATCGCTGACAATGAAGGTCAGATTGGCAGCGCCGTAGGCGTGATAGGTCTTGGCAATCTCATGGATATGGGCGGTCAGCGCCGCAATGCTGATGCCCGCGCCGGTTTGCAGCAGAAAACACGTTGGCGCCAAGGGGACAATACAATTTTGCAAGGTCGGGCGGATCGTGCTTGATGCCATGGATTTGTCGGCATGACTGGTGGCGTGCAGCGTGTTTTCCATCGGTTTTCCTTATTTCAGGTTGAACGAATCCCGCACGCTCAAAAGGGAGCGCTGCAGGGCACAACAAAAGAGGGGAGTTACAGCGGCCGGGTTATGGCGGCGCGAGGATCGGGATAGTCATCAGCAGCCCGCAGTCAGGTCCAGGGCCAGCTGGCTGGTGGCTGCCTTGCGCGCATGCTGTGACATCGGGATGCGAATATCGGGCTTGGGCATGGCGGACAGCGAGAGGGTGCGCAGTACTTCCAGGCCCGCCACGAAGGAGTGCCCGCAGTCGGGGTTCTGGCACATGTAGGTGATTTCCTTGAACATCGCGGACATCATGCGGCTTTTGACGGCGCGGACGGTGTATTCGCAATGCGGGCAGGGCAGGCCGATGACTCTCATTTCAGCTTTCTTTCCACTTGGTACAGGGCGCGACCGCGACCCGTCATGTTTTTTGACTGCTTGCGTAAGCGCGACTTGACGAGCCATTCCGCCGCCTGATCGATACTTGCCAGCCCCTGGCGCTGGCGCACGAGTTCCAGCACCGCGCGCTCTTCGTCATTGAGGTGAATTTGATGGTCTGGCATTTTCTGTAACTTTAGAGTTGCTCAAAAGTGACTCGGTTTAAACGCTGCGACGCTGTACGCTGTCGATGGTGGCGTCATCCAAGGCGATCACGGCCAGGGCTTCACGCATCACGATCTGGCGCACCAGCACCGCAAGCTCTTCGCCCTGGTAGTTGGCGATCGAGGAAACGAGCTGGTGCTCATAGTCATCGAGGCGCAGCATGACGCGGTGGCTGCGGATACGTTTTGCATCGGGATACATGACGTTGTCCTTAGTGAATGGATTTGGAAGCGAGTTCACGCTTGTAGTCGGCGAGGCCGCGCAGGATCAGGAAGCGGAGAAACCAGGCACGGGAGCGCTCAAGTTTTTCTGCGTAGCCTTCGACTTCGTCAACTTCATCCGATGTCAGACGAACGCCAAGAGGTTTAGTCGTGACGCCCTTCGTAGTGCGCCTCGCTATGGATACGTTTTTCATAATGTTATGATGTGTAATCGCTACAGGATGGCGTAACTATAGTGTCCAAAAACGCACTAGTCAAGAAAAAGATGTGAGTATGAGCATGTTTGGTGAAAGATTAAAGCAAGAGCGTCAACGTTTGGGCATGAATCAAGATGACTTCGCAGCGGTCGGCGGAGTCAAAAAACGCGCTCAAATTTCATATGAAAAAGATGAGCGATCTCCGGATGCTGTCTACCTGTGTGCGCTGTTAGAAATTGGCGTAGACGTTTGGTATGTGATGACTGGCAGCGTTTCAGCTACGGTGCTCAGCGCGGATGAAAGTGAACTAGTTTCTGGTTTCCGGAACCTGGATGCGCGCGGACGAGCTGGTGTTCTTGGAATGATTGGCGGCATGCGCCTGCCAACGTCCCATGCATCTTCCGTGGGGAATGCTCCGCACGTTGAAACCCACGGCAAGATTGGGCAAAATTTCGTGGGAAATATCATTGGGCCGCAGACTTTTAATGTGGCCGGCAGCGGACGAAAAAAGGAAAAATAGTCTGCAAATGATTCATCTTCTTATGCTTATTGTAATTGCAGCTTGTTTGGTCTGCATAATTTTTAGCAGCTGGAATTCCAGGAAGCGAGCGCTTGAAGCGGGCGAACCGGGAGGCTCCCTTTGGCGACATATTCAACTATGCATATCAAGCGCAAAGGTGAGAACGCCTCCATGCCTGACAGAGCGGATTGCAGCTCCGCAAAAAGTTCCTTTGGCTTGTGAGAATATTCCACAACTCAAGCAAGTCGCAGTTGAGGTGCAACCTGCTCAAGTTCCATCACGCGCAAAGAAAAAGTCGAAGAGAGAGCCACGAGCCGAAGCAGGAGATGTCGACGAAATTCAGTTTTCGTATCCGAGGCGAGACGGTTTGGGCTATGTAACTCGGAAGGTCTCAGTGTGGGCAGTTGATGCAGATTATTTAGAGGGTTATTGCCATGCAAGGCAGGGAAAACGAACTTTTTCTTTGCGGCGTATTCGTGGCAAGGTGACTTCGTTAAGGACAGGAGAAGTTCAACGTATCGGGAGGTGGGCGAGTGCGATGCGCCTCCTTCCCAACAACAGAATCATTACCGATGGTGCTGTTTATCGCCCGATGGGCATCAAAGACTATCCAATAGGTAAGTCCAATCGAAAGCAATGGCAGATAGCGGCATATTTTGCAGGTTTCCGCGAAGCTAAACGCTATGAATTGGAGTCGATAGCGAGGGCGGCAGATTGGCAGGTTCGGACTGCGTTCAGTACTTCGTTAGATGTTTTGATCGCTGGCCCGCTGGCTGGGCGTGTCCAACTGAGCAAAGCAGAATCGATGGGGATTGAATCTATTTCGGAAGCTGATTTTCGACACCGTATTTTGTAATAATCAAAAATTTCAAGGAAAAGTGCGGAAATGGAATTTTCAGAAATTAGAAGCTGGATACAGTTCCTCTTTATCATAGCGGGTGGGGTACTGGGTATGATGGCATTCTTTCAAAATATGCGACAAAGAGCACTTGAGAACGCATTGAAAATGACAAAGTGGTTTCACGATTCGATAGTCAAGGAGGACATATCAAGTTGGGCAGATCTGTTTCATAATGCATCCGAATCAGCTGGGGCGCCTCGGGGTTCTTATATAAGTGATGTTTATGGTCCTCGTCCATTGTCTGACTATTTCTCCGAAGGCTCACCGGATTCTGGGGCAGTGGGGAGAATTTCAGATTGCTTGAATGTTATTTGCCATGAGATTGTCGAAGGTGGCGTAGACCCAAAATTCATTTGGTTTGAGTTTGGTCAGTTGCTGAGAACCATCCATATGTGGTTAGGGACAATCAAAGAAGTATCGGAAACCGAAAGTTTGCTTGAAAGTGCGTATCCTTCCATCGATAAGGTATTCAGTAAATATGGAAAGAAATTTAATGCCTGGCCAAGTCGAACCTATGCATATTTGAAGTGAAAAGATTGAGCTCTATAGGGCCAATTCTCGAATGTTGGAATATTCATCGGAATGGCACAAGGTATCAAACGGCGGCGGGGGCAGGCCAGCCATCCGGACACGATCTTAGCCTTGGCATCTAAATCACAGAAAAATGTAATGTGATAATTGTTAATGTGTTAATGCGGCACGACTAAATATGCTGCGTATGCGAATTGACGTTGAGCTTACGCAGAGACTTTAGCTTGGGGATTCGCATAGTTGGGCCTGTGTCGGAATGGCAGACCTGACACTCAAACGCTCAAATGTTGTTGGGTACTGCACTTGAAGTAGTCGTAGAAATGCATAAGGATGCTGTTCAGTCTGGTTTTGGAGACGTTCAAAAACTCCTTGAAAAGAAGGTGCTCATAGCTAACGAAATTTTGAGAATTTGTGATGATATTCAGCAACGCATTGATAGGGGACAAATATTAGAATGAGTCGGCTAAAATTATTTTTAATTGGGTGTGCATTTATTGCGATAGTATTTATCGCCATGTACATGTATTTCGGTGATAAGTATAGTGTTTCTCCACTCGGTCAAATTTTTGGGTCAGGTTTGGTTGCGGCTGTGTTTTCTCAGTTATTAATTTTTATGAAAGAGCGTTCTCGAGATAAGCAGATAGAAGATCGAGATCGGAAGTTTATTGCGCTTCAATTGGCCGTTACATTGGAGCGGTATGCTATAGAGTGCGCTATGCGAATAAACAAGATTAGCGATATTCTTGAAGAGTATTATCAAACACGGTCCTTCATGGTGGCGATCCCTAGTATGCCAAATTTGACACTGCCAGATGCTGTTGAGTGGCGATGGATAGAAACCGCCTTGACATCTGAAGTGCTTTCTCTTGCTCCGAGAATCAGTTTCAGCGAAGGTTCGATTCAGTTTATTCTTGATGCCGCTGGCATGCATAGTGGAGCGGAAGAATCCCAGCGACAGTTGAAATTAATGGGACATGATGTATGGATGCTTGCAGAAAAAGTCAGAATGCAACATAAAATATCGCCGCAGACATATGTGTTAGGGCAATGGGAATTTTTGGATACTTTGAAAAAAGAAAGATCGTAATTTTTTCGCTTCTTTCTTCAACTTGCGAGGGCGGGGTCAGGTCTGCCATTCGGACACAACCTAAGCCTTGGCGCCTAGATTTGCGACAAACGGTGATATATTAATTGCCAATGCAAGCCGATTAACTATGCTGTGTATGCATGGCGCTGAGCATGGCTGGGCCGATGTCGGAATGGCGGACCTGGCCCTCCAACGTTGTTTAGGCGACAGCGGTGCCAAGAGTTACCGGCGCCGCTGAACGTGCCGTGTCAGTGCGCGTCAGCCAGTTCCAGACGCACTTCTTTGCCGGCGCGCGCCGCCAGCGTGATCAGCATATCCAAGCTGAACTTGTCCCACTTGCCACGCACCAGGTCGGATATGCGCGATTGCGCTACGCCAAAGCGCTCGGCCGCTTCGCTTTGGGTCCATTTTTTCGTTTCGATCATCAGGCGCAAGCGCGCCATCAGATCGGCGCGCAGGGCCAGTACTGCTGCCTCGCCTGGAGGAAAGCCCAAGTCAAGAAAGACATTTCCGCAAGATTCGGTGATGGTCAGGTCGGGATCAATATTGGATGCCATGGTTTATTCTCCAGTAACTTTGTAACGTTTTGCCGCCAGTGCAATATCTTCTTTTGCCGTTTTCTGGCTTTTTTTCTGGAAGCAGTGCAAGACATAGACTGCGTCAGCGCGTTTTGCGACATAAATCACGCGCCATTCACCCAGAACATGAATGCGAATTTCATAGGCCCCAGCACCCACGGTCGGCATGGCCTTCCAGTCAGAAGGCATCTTGCCAATTTGGGCCTGCCACAGTTCGAAACCAGCCATACGGCGTGCCTCAAGCGGAAAATCTGTCAGATCGTCTTGGCTTCCTCCGACGAATTTTAGTGTTTTCATAGGCTTGATTATATAAGTATTTCTATATTTTACGGTATTTTTATGCTGCCTGCTTGGTCATGATGTGTTCCCAAGGTATTGCTATTCCGCCTCGTTGTCGGGACTGGTATCACCTGGCTCTGGCTTCCACGGTTCCTCGCTGTTTTCCCTGATAATGTCCCGCACTTCCTTGATGTGGTTCCATGCAATTTTTGCCGCCCGCTTGGCGCCGCTCTTGCTTTTATAAAGGTGCTCCAGTGTCTTGAGCTTGGCCTTGGTGCCCGCCATTTCCTGCCCCGATTTTTTCTTCTTCGCCGCCACGTCCTTCCACTTGGCCACCACACCCGTGACGCCTTCGTCCGGGTCTTTCTCGTCCTCGCGCTCGGCCTCGACCGCTTCCGTTTTCGTCTCAAACTCCACGCGCGTGGTAAATCCGTTGCCGCCCAGGCTGTGCGTGACCTTGACCGATAGCCAGTCGGTGGCGTCGATCTCGGGCTTGAATCCTTGTACGGTCACCGGCGATTGCGGGAACACGGCCGGATTGCCCAGGGCCAGATTCATTTCGAAGGTGGCCAGGCCGCGCAGGATGCGCTGCCATTCGGCGACGGCCGCCGCGCGCGCGTCGGCTTCGCTGGCGAAGGTGGTGCGCAGGCGCTTGCTGTTGCCGGGCACGCCGGCCACGACGCTGCGGCGGCGCGCGTAGCGCTCGTCGTGCCAGAAGGCGCGCACGCCCGTGTAAGCATCGCTTTCGGCGCTGTGGTAGCGGTGGCCGTCGCCCAGGGCGCGCGTGATGGGGATGACGGGCAGCGCCTTGCCGCTGGCCGTGCGGCTGTCGTTGATGGGGATGAACAGCAGCTTGTCATTCTTGACGGTGGCCACCGCGTCGTATTTCCTGCCCAGCCGGCGCAGGAAGGCCGCATCGCTTTCGTGGGTCTGGTCGATGTGCTCGATGGCGGTATCGCGCAACCGCGCCGACACGCCTGATGCCAGCTCGTTGCGGAAGGCAATGGCCTCGATGATGGCGCCCAGGGTGGTCTTGTGAAAGCTGTGTTCCTGCTGCTGCTTGAACGTGTCGATCAGGTTGGCCGACCTGGCGCGCAGGGTGATGGTGTCGGGCGCGCCGCTGTGCTCCACCTCGTCCACGGTGAACTTGCCCATCTCGACCAGGCCAGAAGCTTGCCAGCCCAGCGCCAGTGCGATCTGCGCGCCGCGCGGCGGCATGGCCAGCTTGCCGTCGCTGTCGTCCAGGGCCAGGTCGAGCTGGTCGCTCTCGTCGCCGCGGCACAGCGTCAAGGTCAGATTGATGAGGCGCGGGGAGACGATGGCGGTGATGTCCTTGTCCTCGATGGTGACGCGGAAGGCGGGGATATGCGCGCTCATTTGAACTTGTCCGCCGCGCTGCCGATGGCGCCGCTGATGCCGGCGCCGATCTTGTCTTTCATCTCGCTGACGGCGCCGCCGTATTTCGAGGTGATGCCGCCGATCACGTTGCCCACGACACTGCCCACGGCATTCCTGACCGCGCCGGCCACGCTGCTGGTGATGCCGTCGATGCTGAGCATGTTTTTCAGGTCGCCAATGTCGCCCAGGCCGATCATGGCCAGTACGCCGTCGTCGTCGCGTTTCAATGCAATCGAAAATTCCACGCGCTTGGCGCCGCCGCTGCCGTCCAGGATGGTGCGGCCCTCCGTCATGCTGGTGATGCGGTAGGAGCCGAGGATGCGGCCCGTGCCCTGGATCAAAATCCACGATTTACCGGTGTCGGCCATCATGCGCAACGCATCGAGCGAATACAGGGAGCCGGTCAGTTCCGGCGCCACCCAGCCCGACAGGGTAATCGTGTCGTCGCCTGGCCCCACATACTGATGCGCGTCGCGCAGGCCCACGCGCGCCGTGCTGGCGTGCTTCCATTCCGTTTGCCGCTGCAGCTCGTGATAGGCCAGCGTGGGCAGGCTGAATACGAACATGCCTAAAATCATCATCATGGTGTGCTGTTCTTTCTTAATCGTGGTCGCGCAGGGACGAGCGGATGCGTGCGGCCTTTTCGCGGTCGCGCTGATCGAGCGCAACGCTCACCGCGCGCGCGATGGCCTGCGGATCGGTGCCGGCCTGCACGTGGAAGGTGATTTCGATCTTGTCGCCCTGGATGGTCATGCCGGCGCCGAATCCGCCCACCGGCAGCGGCGCGCGCGTGTCAAAGGCGCTGGCCGGTAGCGCCGTGGCCGTGCCGATGGCGATGCCGGCGCCCAATTGCGCCAGGCGCTGCGCCAGTCCGGAAACCTTGGCAATCGGTGCGCCTTCGCTGCGGTCCAGGCCCACGGCCAGACCTTGCATGGTGTAGTCACCCAGCTCGGCAAACACGCGGCTCGGGCTGTGGATGCCCAGCTTTTCCTTGAACCAGGCAATGGTGCTGGAACCGGCATTGCTGATGGCGTCCTTGACGGCGCCCATGGAACCCGTGATGCCATTGACCAGGCCGCGCAGGATGTTGGCGCCAAATTCCGTGAACTGGGCCGGTAGCTGGATGCCGAACCAGCTCATGACGCCCGCGAATGCCTGGTAAAACACGCCGACCGGCGACCAGTTGATAATCAGGGCGCTGATGCCCGCCAGGCCGCCGCTACACGTCGCCTTGAGCTGCGACCACACGCCGCTAAAGAACGTCTTGACCGGCTCCCAGCATTGGTAAAACACGTTCAAGGCGCTGGTGATGCCGCTGGCCATGCTGCGCAGCAGGCCGCTGCCGAAGTCGCTGAATTTGGCCGGCAAGGCGATGCCGAACCAGCCCAGCACCCCCGCGAAGACGCGATAAAACACGCCCAGCGGCGACCAGTTGGCGATCAGGGTGGTGACGCCGCCAATGCCGCCGGCAAAGGCGGTCTTGATATGCGACCAGATGCCACTAAAAAATGCCTTGATCGGCTCCCAGTATTTGTAGATCAGGAAGACGGCGCCGGCGATGGCCGTTACCGCCAGGCCAATCGGATTCAGCATAAAGGCGCGACCCAGCCACAGCACGGCGCGGCCCACCCACATGAAGGCGCCACCCAGTCCGCGCAGGATGGGCGTCAGCACGCCGCCCGTCATCCCCATTTTGGCGAACATGACGTGCAGCATGGCGTACGGGCCGATCAGGGCGGCAATGCCCAGCATCAGCGGGCCGAGCACCAGCAGCACGCCGGCCAGCACGGCGAAGGCGGTAATCATGACCTTGGCCACGGTCGGATTGCGCTCCATGAAGCCATTCAGGCGCTGCACGGCGCTGATGGCCAGTTCCATCCCACGAACATACAGCGGCAGGATTTTCTCGCCCATGGTCAGCTTGAGGTCGGCCAGTTTCGACTGCGCTTCCAGTTCCTTGCCGGCGGCCGAGTTGCGGCCCAGCTTGTCCAGGGTGCCGATGTCGGCGGCGCCACGGTTGAGCTTTTCGTTTTTGTGGATCTGCACGCGCTGCAAGTACATCTGCGAGTGCAAGTTCGATGCGGTGCGGTTGGAAAAGATGCTGCCGATGGCATCGAGCACCTGCTTTTTCTCCGTGATGCCCTTCTTTGCCAGTTGCGGCAACAGCACTTTTTCCAGCCATTCAAACTGATTTTCGCGGAACAGCTCGGAACCCAGCAGCGCGCCTGGATCGAGGAAGGAAATTTGCCCTGCCTTGTCGTGCTTGACCTTGCTCTTGTCGCCAATCAGGCCAAACTCTTCCAGCTTTTTGGCCGAACGTTTCGTGGTGCGTCCCTGGTACAAGTTCTGGTAGGCGCTCATCAAGGACGTGCCGACGCGGTTGCCGCCCATTTCCTGCACCAGCGGTTCCATCTGGTAGTAAAAGGCGTCATCTTTCAGACCCTTGGCGGCAAGGCCGCCCGTCTTGATCATGTTCAGCCATTCATTCGGGCCGACGCGCCCGCCCGTGGCCGTGATGACCTTCTGGACGATGTTGGCCTGGGCTTCGAATTTCTCCTTGCTTTCCAGGCCGCCGCGCAGCTCGATGACCTTGAGCATGTCCATGAACTTGCGTTCGTTGTCGGCGCCCTCGGCCTCACCAAAGAAGGCATGGTTGGCAAACTTCATCTTGGCCAGGGTAGGGGCGACCATTTCCGCGTGGTGTACGTCGGCAAAGGCGCTCATACCGTCGCGCATGAGCTGCAGGTTGTCGAGCTGGCTGGTGCCGTAGGTCTTCATGTTGCGCGCAAAGGCGACGGCCTCGCTTGACACCTTGTCGCCCAGGCCCAGGGCGTTGACCCTGCCCACTTCTGTTTGATAGTGCTTGGCCTCGTTCAGCCCCTTGACGACGGGCGCACCGATGACGGCACCCGTGGCGGTGGCGCCAGCGCCGGCCATGGCCAGGTTGCCCGCCTTGCTGCGCAGCTTGTCGGCGTGCTGGGTGGCGTTGGTGACGCGTTGCTGCCTGGCGGCCGCGTTGGCCAGCTTCTGCTGCTGCAAGGTCATGGTTTTGTTGGTGGCCTCGATCTCGCGTCGCAAGGTGCGCTCGTGGTTGGCCAGGTCCTTGGTGCCGATGCCGGCGCCAGCCAGGCGTTCGCGCATGAGCTGCAGTTGCTGCGCCTGCTGCTGGCCGGCTGTTTTGAGGGCGCCGGCCGCTTTGACGGCGGCGTTAAACTCGCGCGTCATGGCGCGCGTGGGCGCCTCCGTCTGTTTCATCTTGGTGGCCAGGCTGGCGACCTTCTGTTGTGCCGCTTCCAGCTTGGTGCGGGTAGCGTCCAGGCCGCCGTGCAGCTCGCGGAATTTGCTGATGCTCTTTTGCTGCGCGTTCAGGTCGCGCAAGCGGTCGCTGGTCGCCTTCAATGCCTTGGCCGTGTCGCTGGAACCGGCCAAAATTTTCTTGAGCGGGCCGGTGATTTTATCCAGCGCTGCAAACACTACCTGTAATTTCAAATCCCGGCCTGCCATTTATTCTGCTCCGCTTCGTTGCCGGGCGCGTTCGCGCCAGGCCATCAGTTCATCAATCGTAAAATCGTCCATCGCTGCCGGCGTCCAGTGGAAGACGCCGGCAATGTCGGCCATGGCGTCTTCTACTTCGCCGGGGATACCGAAAGGCGATCGGCTTTGCTCGCCAAAAAACCGGCGACCTCGGCGCCCACGGCCAGCAAGTCGGCCGGGTCCATGTTGGCGATGTCGTGCGCGGTCAAGGTCGGCTCGGTGATGCGCGGCAGCACGATCTGCAGGGCCGACACGTTCAGGTTGGCCAGATCGATCAGGGAAATGCCGCGCAGGGCACCCGCCTTGGGCTTGCGCACGGTCAGTGCGGTGATGACGGTGTCGCCACGCTTGATCGGCTCGTCCAGTTCGATGACGGCTTGGTTTTGGGTATCGATGTTCATGCTGTGTTCCTTGTGGTGGTGTGATTAAAAAGTGGGGTTACATGCCGATGGCGCGGCGTACGGCGTCGTTGCGGCTGACGCCGCCCATGATTTCCGTGCCGCTCATGAAGTCCAGTTCGATGATGGTGGCGCCGTCGATCATCAGCTTGTAATAGCTGCAAGGCATGGTGTACTTGTGGGTGGTGTCGTCGCCCATCTTCGCCGTGCCCATATCGACTTCCTTGTAACGGCCGCGCACGACGACTTCCACAGCGGCCACCGTGCCGTCATCGTCTTCCTGGTAGGCGCCGGCAAAGCGCAGTTGCACGGCGCCGTGCGAACTGGCGCCGTAGTGCTGCAGGGCGCTGGCGATCAGGCCGCCGGCGCTCCATTCCAGCTGGATGGCTTCGTTGCCGAAGTCCACGGACACGGGGCCGCTCATGCCGCCGGCGCGATACTCTTCCATCTTGCGGCTGAGTTTGGGCAAGGTCACTTCGGGCACCTGGCCCATGTAGGAAGTGCCGTCTTGAAACAAAATAAAGTCTTTCAGCTTGCGGGGCAGGCCCATGGTGTTCTCCAATGTTCAGTTGCGCCCGCGCGCGGCGGGCTGGGTGGTGTTGGCAATTACGCGGCGATGCGGGCGGCGAAGTCGGCCAGGTAGCGGTCGGTGATGCGCTGCTGGAAGCGCAGGTTTTCCAGCGGCGGCACGGGCGTGTAGTCGTAATCGATGGCCAGCTTGCCGTCTTTCAGTCCGTTCTTGTCGTTGTACTGCTCGTCATACCAGGCGTGGCCATCGATGATGTAGCCCTGGCGCTTGAGGTCGCGGAATTTGGCATTGATGCTTTCCAGCAGATCGCGCACCAGGGACGGATGCAAGGGCACGTCGACGTAGGCGAAATGCGCTTCGGCAATGGTGTCGGCCAGCACCTGGGCCGTGCGCGTGTAGCTCTCAAAGTAGAAGAAGCCGCCCGGCGCCTCGCAGGTGCGCGAACCCCAGAAGCGGTAGCCGCCCATGTTAATCAGGGTGGTGACTTCCTTGGCGTTGAGCACGCCGGCATCGGTGGCCGGGTCTTGCAGGTCGAAAAATACGTCCTTGCTGATGCCGGTCGGGCCGTTGATAACGACGTTGGACAGGGTCTTGTGCCAGCCCGTTTCCTCGTTGATCTTGGCGCGCAGGCCCATGGCGTAGGCGACGGCGGACATGCTGGCCTCGGCGTCCGTGGCGGTATCCCAGTTCACAAAATCCGGCCAGATGACCATGACCTCACGCTGGCCGAACTGGCCGCGATAGGTGGTGGCCGCCATGACGGTGGCGCAGCCATAGGCCGAGGCATAAACGAAGCCGCGCAGGCGCTGTGCCACGCTGGCCATGGCGTTGGTGACGGCTTGGGTGTCCAGGCCCGGCGCGCCCAGGATGCGCGGTTTCACGCCAAGCTTGCTTTGCGCGGCCAGCAGCGCCTGGGCGCCCAGGTACTTGCCGTCGGGCGACACGCCGCCCACGGCGTTGGTAGTCGTTTCCGCTTCCGTCTCGCCTGCGGCCACGCGCACCACGACGGTCAGGGGCTTGGTTTGCGCGGCGATGGCTTGCAGCGCGCGGCGCAGGGTGCCGCTCTTGCCGGCCTTGCCCATGGCGGCCAGCACGTTGGTGACGAGCACGGGCGTGTCCAGCGGGAAGGCGACCGGGTCGGCATCGTCGGCCGTGGCGATCAGGCCCAGCACGGCGGTGGACACGGTGCGGATGGGGCGCGAACCCTCGTTGATTTCAATGACGCGCACGCCATGGTGGTAGTCGGTGGGCAAAATTGTTCTCCTGGTAGGTGGTGAATGGGGCGTGGGTGAGCCGTTACGGGGTGGCAGGCGCCGTCAGCGTGATGCCGGCGTCGGTGAAGGCGCGCCGCGCCTCGTCGGGCAAGGTGGCGGCGATGCGCGCGTATTCGGCGCTGACGGCCGCTTGCAGCGCCTCGATGTCCTGTGCGGCGGCCACAGCGGTGCAGCTTGTGATGTCGAGAAGGTCAGCGCGTGCCCTGTGGATGGCTTGTACGGCCGCAGCGTCGTCATTTGCCAGCGCTGCCATGCCGATGCCGGCCAGGCGGTTGAGCACCACCTCGCGCGCGGTGCGCACGCTGTCGAAGTAGCGTGCGGACAAGGCGGCAAAGGACTCGTCCACCAGCGTGGGCGTGCGCAGGACCGCTTCCTCCTCCGGCGTGACGGCAACGGCATCCTCGGGCCAAGTGCCAGCCGTTTCATAGACCGCCTGTTTGCTTTCCGGATAGAAGCCGCCGGTGGCCTTCGAATAGAAATTACGCATTGTTAGTATCCAATCGCTAAGACATAGGCCATGACACTGGCGCCATTGGTGTAGTTGCTGCGCAGGCGTACGCCGGCCAGCTTGTTGGGGGCAGAGCCATCGACCGTGATGTTGACGGACGTATCGCTGCCGATATGGATGGCGGAAACAGCGACGACGGCATTGGGAAAAGCCATGTCGTAAGGCGTATCGGCTGCCGTGCCGCTGCCGCCGGCATTGGCGGCAGCGATCCATTGCAGAATGAAGCCGCCCGGCAAGGGCTGGCTTCCTGTGCTGGCCAAGTGCGGCGTAAAGTCGGCATTGCGCCACAGTTCGGCGGTAGATTCGATGACTTGCCAGACGCCGGAGCCGGTCGCCATGAGGGTCAGGAATTGCCCCGGCTTGATCGTGATGCTTGGCACGCTGCCGACATCAAATCCAATATTCACGCCTGGCGCGGCAAGGATGGTGCCGCTATTGAAGAGCCCGAAGAACCTGACGCACTTGCCGGAATTGTTGGGAATGCCCAGCGATTCGGGGGGCGGAATGGTGATGGTTCTACCCGAATACGGGAAGTACACGGCACAACCCATATCCTCGGCGGTGAGCGTGCGGCTCTCGATGACGTCGGCATAGCGCACCATGTTTCCTTGCGCGCGCTGCACAAAATCGGCATTGACCAGCTTGCCCGACGCGTCGAACTTCGGCGGCGTCGCCACCTCCTTCATGCTGTATTGCGGATGCGGATCGGCAGCCGCTGCGTGCTTGGCCAGTTGCTGGTCGCCATAGGCGCGAGCGCTGGCGTCCTGCTGATCGACATAGGCGACCTTGGCCAGGAGCGGGTGCGGATCGGCGGCGGCCTGGTGCTTGGCCAATTGCTGATCGCCATAGGTGCGTGCGCTGGCGTCTTGCTGATCGACGTAGGCGACCTTGGCCAGGAGCGGGTGCGGATCGTCAGCGGCCAGATGCTTGGCCAGTTGCTGATCGCCATAGGCAGCGACATTGCTGTCCTGCTGATCGACATAGGTGACTTTGGCCAGCAGCGGGTGCGGATCGGCCGCCGCCTGGTGCTTGGCCAGTTGCTGATCGCCATAGGCGCGCGCGCTGGCATCCTGCTGATCGACGTAGGCAACCTTCGCCAGCAGTGGGTGCGGGTCAAGAGCGGCCTGGTGCTTTGCCAGTTGCTGGTCGCCATAGGTACGCGCGCTGGCGTCCTGCTGATCGACATAGGCGACCTTGGCCAGCAGCGGGTGCGGATCAACAGCGGCCAGGTGCTTGGCCAGCTGCGCATCGCTGTAGGCACGCACGGTAATGTCCTGGTCATCGACATACTTGCGCGTGGCCAGGATGATGGATGGATCGATTTTCAGTTCGATGGCGGCCGTGCTGGCGACGATCAGCACGATGCGCACCACTTGCGTGCGGCCGCTGCCTTCGGCCATCAGCGGCTTGTAGCTGGGCGGGCAGTTGGCCACCGCGCACAGGTCGCCGGCCTCATCAAAGATACCGATTTCACGTATCCACCAGCCGCCCACGTCCTCGGGCAAGACTTGCTCGACGATGATCTGGCTGGTGTTGGCCGGGTCGACGGTTAGCTGGTTCAGGCCCGCGCGGCGCACCTCGTGCACCAGCGCTTTTTGCTTGCGCTCGGGCAGGGGGAGTGTGCCGTTGCCGTCGCCCACGGCCAGGCTTTTCAGTTTCAGGGTTTGGCCCAGGGCGATGGCGTTGGCCAGCTTGGCCTCGCCCACTTCGGTCAGGATGGCAAAGTATGTGCTCATGGATAGATGGTCAGGGTGTCGATGGTATGGGATGCGCCGGCCTGCAACAGCGTGCCGCGCACTTCGATGGTTTCCGCGATCCAGGGATACACGGTCATGGCGTCGCCGTGGTAGGCGCAAGCGCCCGCGTAGATGCTGCCGCGACTTTCCAGATAAATCGCCAGGCCCGTCATGTGGCGGCTGACGGGCTTGGCGTCGGCAATCAGGCGTTCCATTTCCTGAAACATGGCGTCGGTGATGCCGGTATCGAGCACGCCGACGTCGAGGCGGAAGGTGCCCGGCACGCCCGGCGGCGTGGTCTGCCACCATTCGGTGATGCGGATCAAATAGCCCAGGGACTCGACCACGCGGCGCACGGCGGCAATCGTGCCCTTGTGCTTGTGGATGAAATAGGCCGCCTTGATGGCGCCGCGCTTGATCGATTCGGGCCAGGCGTCGTCCCAGCGGTCGACGGAACAAGCCCAAGCCAGGAACGGCAGCAGCTTGACCGGGCAGCGGTCGGCGTTCCACAGCTCGCGCAGCGGCACGGGTACATTGACCAGCTCGGCGCAGGCCCCGGCAATGGCGCGCTCCAGCGCCGTGGTGTTGGGCGGCAGGGTGGGCACGGTCCTATTCATCGCGCACCACATTGAGCTTGATTGCCGTGCAGCGCGCGGCCTGGGTGGCGTTCAGTTCGATGTCCGCCGCCGGGCTGGTCAAGATGACCTTGCGCACGCCCTCGACGTGGACGGCGGCGCTGCAGGCGGAACGGTAGATGCTGTGGCCCAGCGGGCGGCGCGGCTGCGATACGTGCACGGCGTTGGCGCGTGCGGCGTCCAGCAGAATCGGCACTTCCGGGCCGACGCCGATAAACAAGGTGGCCTCGATCTGGTAGTCGATGACCTGGGCGGCCTGCACTGTCAGGCGGTCGCCCAGGGGGCGCACTTCCTCGGCGTTGAGCGCGCGCGCCACGGTGGCCAGCAGCGCGGCGTCGGCGATGCCTGTGTCGTTGTTGGCCAGCACCGTGACGGTGACGTGCGCCGGCGCGGGGCTGGTGGCGCTCGCGTCCTTGACGCGGCCGTCGCTGCTGCGGGCGTGGAATTCGTAGGAGGCTTTCGGGCCGGCCACGGACAGGCCGTCCGGCGCTTCCTGGATGCGCAGGCGGTAGGCGTCGTTGTCTTCCATGACGGCGGCCACGGGCGGCAGGGCGTTGGGATTGGCCGGCGTGATGACCAGGCGCGCCACGTTGACGTTGGCGCCCAGTTGATCGAGGTCGCCATCGAGGGCAAATGCCAGCATGACGGCCTTGCCCGCCTCGTTGACGCGGTTGCGCAGGATGGTTTCCTGATACGCGTTTTCTTCCAGCAGCTTGGTGGCCGGTTCCGATTCCAGCTCAAGCAGGGCCGTGACGGCCGCGCGCTGGGCTTCCGGCAGCAGGCTCACCAGGTGCTCCTTGCGGCTGGCCAGGATGGCTTCGAATTCCAGCACTTCCACCACGCTGGGCGCGGGCAATTGGGTCAGGTCGATGGGCGTGCTCATGCGGCGCCGCCTTTGACTGGCACGGCCAGCGTGATGCCCTGGCCATTCGCCGTGCCATCGAGCAGCACGGTGATGGCGCCGTCTGTGTCGCGCGTCAGCTGCACGCTGGCCAGCTGCAAACGCGGCTCCCAGCGGCGCAGGGCAAAGGCGGTGGCGGCGTAAATGCGTAATTGCGTGGCGCTGTTCAGGGGCTGGTCGATCAGCTCGGGCACTTCGGAGCCATAGCGGCGGCGCCGGATGCGCGAACCGATGGGCGTCGTAAGGATATCGGCCACGGACTGGCGCAGGTGGTCCAGGCCCGTCAGGCTGCGCCCGGTGGAAGCGTGCATGCCCATCATGCTTGCGGCCCGCCCGACTTGTCGCCGCCGGCCTTGACGCCGCCGTGCGGATGCTTGAGCAGGCTGATGACGCCGGCCAGCACATCGTCGGTCGCCTTGATTGTCCCTTGCACGGCCATGGCCACGCCACCAGCGGCGCCGGCCTTGGCGTTGACGCCACCGTTCAGAGTGGTGGCGCCGTTGACGGTCGTCGCTAGTTTGACCAGCAGATTGCCCATGACGGTCAAATCGCCCGTGCAGATGGTGCTGGGTGCGTTTGATGTGACTTTATCGGCGGTGATGGTCGCGGTACCACCGGGTAAATTGGCCGTCAGGGCGTGGGCTGCATGGTCGTACTGCACCACGGCGCCGTCGGGGTAATGCGTGGTGTGGATGGTGTCGCTGGACTCTGGCGCGTCAAACGCCTGCGAGTACAGCGCCGGCAGGATGATGCCGCGCGTCAGGTCGCCGCCAGGGGAAAAGACGATGACTTGTTCGCCCACGGTGGGCGCGGACCAAGTGCGCGTGCTGCCGGCGCGCGGGGTGGCCCATTTCAGCCATTCGGTGGTGAGTGTCGGCCCGAGCCGCACGCGCGCCTTGGCCCCTTTGACCTCGGCAATGGTGCCCAAGCGGATCAGGTTTTGCAGCAAGCGGAGGAGGTCGGATAGGTCGGCGTTCATGCATTGCATGTTGCCGAAGTCCGCGTGCGGATGCACGCGGGGGCGGGTTGATATTCAGCTTAGCGACTACCGCAGCTCGATTTATCGATAGGTAGTAGAGTTGGTGGTCATACGTTGTACCCTGCCGCCCTCAGTTCTATCTTCAAACTTTCTTTCCATTCGCCTGCGTCATCAAGAGCTAAGTAGACAACTCCGCTAATATCGTTCGGAGTCTCAATCAGTCCTTTAACAACCGCAGCAACTCTAGGACGTCCAAGCTTTCCTATTAAATACCCGTGTTCAAAGACAACGTTCTGCCTTGCCCTATAAGCTGAAGAAAGTGCGCCGACTTTGGCCCCAACGTCGCACGGCGTATATAAGACGACTCCAAATCCAACGTTAGAATAGTGTTCAATTTTTTCAATAATTGTTCTACCTGAACTAGCCTGAAGGTGAAGAATGATAGGCTCTAACTCAAGGCTCTTTACAAATGATGCCATTTCAAGTTTTGCAATGTCATCGTGCCCATGAACAATAAAAACTTGTTTCGTATTGAACTCACCAGGCCGCGTAGGAATAAGTAGCGGATCTGGGTGATTGGCGAAGATGAGTTTTTGCGATGCTTCAAATTGTTGGGCTGTTATCATTCTTTTTTCAAAAGAATATCAAAAATTGGCTCGTCTTTGATTGCCCAGTGAGTACGATTTAGCTCGTATTTTCCAAGATCAATTTGAGATCGGATATTTTCAATAGATCCCCTCGGTAATGGTGGGAAAGTTGGGCTGAATTCATACTCAATTAAAACTTTCGTGGATTGGACTCGGATGTTTGTGATACGACCAATTCGAGACTCCGTTTGTTCGTTCTCGGTCACAAATAAGGTTGGGAAGCTCTTTAATTCTTCGATAGCAGTTTTATCAAGAGACTTGTATCTTTCGCTGATTTCGTCGACAGTGTACTCAACGGCGACTCGACTTTTGTCGAATTCATAAGGTTCTCCAGACCAACTATTTGGATTAGATGAAATTAAGAGATTGAACATAAGCTATTTTTTCTGTGCTCACATGATACCCTGACGTGAGCATTAATCGGCGTGTCTCAGCGCAAAGGCTTTAACCTGTGTAAAGCATATATTTTCTTAACTTTCCTCAATTTTCTCCTAGCTATGAGTCTCATGCGACTCTAACTCATTTGATAACTAATGTCAGTTGAATTTTACATTGATGCATATTAGTTTTTTGCGATATGACGCAGAAGCGATTCGCGTATCAACGTCCGATCCGGTTCTCTCAATCCCAGCAGTGGCCGCTCCGGGTACTTGAAGGCCGGTCCCTTCTTGCTAACGCGGTCATGCCGGCCAAACTGATGCACATGCGCCACGCGTGCCACCCAGCCAAAGAAGCCGACCTCGATCTGGTCGCCGGTCGCCTTTACTTTCAGGTGTTTGGCGGTGCGCATCTTGGCGAACATGGCCGCCTTCTGGCGCTTGATGCGTCCATTCTTCCCCTTGAATTCCTTGCGCTTCTTGCGCGCGGGATAGGCCGCGCCATCCGGCCCCTGCTGCGCCTTGATGCGCTGCGCTTGGCTGCGGCGCAGGTCGATGGCCACTTTGTGATTGATGGCGCGGCGCTGGGCCGGCGCCAGCTTGGCCAGCAGGGCGCCGGCCCACGCTTCCAGCGCGTACAGGTCGTCGCTCATGCCGCCGCCTGCGGCACTTGCCATTCGGCCAGCAGGGTGTCGCCGTCGTACAGCGTCCAGAAGGCGTCCGCATAGCCGGGCGTGCCCTGCGGCTCGGCCGCGTGTTTGATGTCGTGGCGGCCGCCTTCGCCGCGCTTGACGATGACGCGCTCGCTCAAGTCCAGCTTAATCGAAATATCGACGGTTTCGTGGTTATTAAAATCCACTTCGAAGCTGATGCCGCCCTTGCGTTGTTCCTCGTTGGCCATCAGTTCGGCCTGGTGGACTTTCAGCCAGGCGATCATGGCCACCATGATGGCGTCCGCGTCGCCCGCGTAGTCGGTCACGATCAGGTTCAATTTAAAACGGTATTCGAAGGAAAGGGAGGCGGTGGCGGTGGCCACCACGTTGCCTTCGTCGACAAAAACGACGAGGCGGTCGGGATCGCGCTGCAGTTCGGGGATGGCGGCGGCCAGGTGCTGGCGCAGGCTATTCGGTTTGTACATGGTAGGTGTCTCGCACTAGGTTGTAGGCGTCGATGCAGGCGTTGAGCTGGCGGGTGGCGGCGTCGCCGTCGCTGGCGATGGCGTCAAGAGCTGCCGCAGCCGCAAGGTCAAGTTCGGCACGCGCTTGCTGGCGATCGCCGCTGGCAGCGGTGGAATCTGTGGTGCTGGCGCCAGTGCCAGCGCAATGGCTGGCGACGGGGAGTGACAGGCGCAGAGCGCCGCTGCGCACGTCAGCCATAAAGCGGTCGCGGTCATTTTGTGCATGCTGGTTTTCCTCGGTAAGTTGATCGGTGCGCGCGGCGAGCTGGCCGGTGGCCGCGCGCTCCAGTTGCAGCACGCGGCCTGTGGCCTGCACCAGCGCTGCAGCGGCCGTTGCCTGGGTGGTGGCCGCCGTGCGGCGCAAGTCGGCCAGGGCGGCGTCCTTGCGCCAGCCTTGTACGGTCCAGCCCAGCACGGCGCCCGCCAGCAGGCCCACGACCAGCGTGCACCAGGGCGGCGCCTCGATCACAGCGCCACCCGCGTGCGCAGCCAGCCGAACAGGAAGCGGCGCTGCGTCTTGTTCGCTTCCGTGATGTCCAGATAGCGCGCCGCCTGTAGTCCGTTCAGGGCGCGCAGCATGACGGTGGCGCCTTCCTGGCCGCGCCAGGCGAGAAAGGCCGCCAGCGCGCCCAGTGACTGGGTGCCCAGGTTGCCGTCGACGGTGAGCGCGGGATAGCGCGCGCCCGTGTCGTTAAAACCATTCAGCCAGCGCTGCAGGAATTCGGCGGCCACGCGCGGCCCCATGTTCACGCCCGTGTCGATCAGTTCCGCGCCGATGCCGGCGTGCATGGCCAGCACCTGGTCGAATTTCGGGCCCGTGATGTAGCGGGCCGTGTAGATGGCGCGCGCCAGCGCCACGGGCAAGTCGCGCATCGGCCCCGTGTAGCCGTTGGCGCGGGCCACGGCCACGGTGATGCCGAAGTTGGTTTCGCCGCCTTTGTCTTGCGGGTCGTTCACGTAGCCGCCTTCGGTGCGCAGCACGTCATCGATCACGCGCGCGATCAGCACATTGTTGTCGGTGCTGGCCATCAGTGCTCCTTCGCGTCTTTGACCAGCTCGGCGATGTCCTTGTCGCTGCGGCGCTGGAACCACAGGGCCACGGCGCGCGATACCCACCAGCCGGGCGCGCCCACGATCAGGTCAACGGAGGAAGCGTTGACCATGGCGCCGATGGCCGGCAGTTGCGCGCACAGCAGCTGGTACACAGTGCCGCCCAGCAGGCAGGAAAACACGCCGGCACAGGCCAGGCGGGCGACGAATTCGCCCTTGTTGAAGGTGCCGTCGCTGTTCAAGGGCGGCAGCACGATGTACAGCATGGCGGCGCCGATCATGCCCAGCGCGGCCTTGAAGCCGTACAGTTTGACCAGGGCGGCGAAGCCACCAAACGATTCTGCGGACATAGCTTGTTTCTCCATGATTAAGATGAATTGAAGGTTGTTAAAAAAGTCAGTCCCATAGCTGCACAACGTCGGCGAAGGTGGCCGTGCTGGCCACGGGTTCCGGCAGGGTGACGACCAGGCCGGCCGGCAGCACGGCGCCGTGCCGCGCCAGGGCCGGGTTCAGTTCCAAGGTTTGCTCGACGTAGCCGGCGCCGTCGTCCAGGTAGCGCCACACCAGGGCGTCTACCGTGTCGTGCTGCTGCGTGCGCACCTGCATCAGATCAATTCCACCGTCAGGTGCGTGCGCCCGACCATATCGGCGATGGCCCATTGCGCATTGCGTCGCTGGGCGCCTGGCGCTTCGTCCAGCCATTCCATGCTTTTCTTGTCGCTGGCGGACGACGCCGTGGTGTCGTAGTCGCGGTAACGCTCGATCAAGTCCGCCTTGGCCGTGCTGTACACGGCGCGCCGGTACTGCGCCAGCAAACGACTTTCGCGGTTGATGCGCGTGGCCGGCACATCCGCCAGCGCGGTGATGCCGGCGGCCGCATGCACGCCTTGCCAGGCGGCCAGCTCGCGGTTGACCTGCAGGATGGCATCGACCACGGCTTGCACCAGGCGCGCGTCGGTGACGGTGCCATCGAGGCGCATGGCGTCGCGCATTTCTTCCAGGGTGACGTCGGGAAACCAGCCATCGTTTTCCACGATGCCGGGCGTGGGGCTGGGCGCCGGCGGCGTGCTGGCGGCACCTGGTGCGCGGGAGGAAGGGCGATAAAGGACATGGTGTCTGCGGTGGGAGTGAAAGGGGAGGCGGTGGACGGGGTTCATCAGGCAGGTAAATTCGCCAGAATCCCCCCGTGCCGCCTGTGCGCCGGGGGCTGCTCTTTAGCTGGAATCGGCCGCGCGCTTGATGCGCCGCTCCAGCCGTTCCATGTCTTTCTTGACGCCGACGGACTCGGACAAAGCCCGCGCACGCTGCAACTGCGCCATGGCTACGCCAGCTTGTTCCAGCAGGGCCGGGGCGATGTCCGTTGCGTCCTGCTGGTCCAGCACGGCCACCATGGCCAGGCCGATGGCCTTGTGCAGCTTGGCGCGCGCCTGGTCGGGCGCGTCGCTGGCGACCGTCATGGCTTCGACGGCGCCCAGCACGGCCACGGCATGCTGAGGATTGTCACCCAGCTTGCCCTGCAGGTAGGCGGCGGCGAATTCATCGAGCATCATGGTGGGGATGTCGCGGCTGTAGCCATCGGGCAGGGTGAAGCCATGTTCCATGCAGTAGGCGGCGATGACCAGGGCGCGGTCGTATTCGCCCGTGTCGATGTGCCACACCAGCAGGGTGGCCACGACATCGTCTTGCGCGCCCTTGCCGCCGGCCAGCACGCCGTCGATCCATTGCGCATAGGTCGCCAGCATGGTGGCCTTGACCTCGATCTTGCGTTCGACGGACTGGATGGATTTCAGGCGGCGCCGGTCATCGGACAGTTTATAAAGCATCAGCTCATACGCGCTGCCGGTGGTCACGCCCAGCGGCTCGGCGGCGCCGGCCGTGCGCTCGGCCAGCATGCGCGCGCGGTGGCGCAGGGCAGGAGACAGATTGCTCATGGCTTAGGCTTTCAGCTCGATGTGCTCCACCAGCGCGGCCAGGCCCAGGTCTTCGAGCACGTAGGCGTCGTTGGACGACTCGTAGTTCTCGATGCGGTCGCGCGATGGCTTGTCCTCGACGCGGCGGCGGCGCGCGCCGTCCTGAAAGTAGATCGACAGATTGTCGAAGCGGGTAATCAGGATGGCGTTGTCCGGGAAGTAGGGCACGCGCACTGCCGGCAAGCCGCCAATACGTTTCTGGCTGATGATGATGTCGGTCGCCAGGGTTTCCGTGGGCGCTTGCTTGGTGTTCACCAGCGGGAAGTATTTATCGCTCAACAGCTTGCGGCCGACGATGGCGACCAGGCCCGTGTCTTCCTGATACCACGGGTCCAGCAGGTTGACGGCATCGACCACGGCCGCGTCCAGGTTGGCATAGTCGTCATCCGCGCCGGCGCCGATGATGACCTTGCCCGGCAGGCCGGCGCCGACGAGGCCCAGCACGCGCTCGGGCGCTTGTTCGCGCAGGTGCTGCAGCCAGCCCTTGTTGACGTCCTGCAGCAGAGGATTGGCAGCCAGGTCGGTGTTGGCCATGACCTTAATGCCATTAAAACCGATGACGATACGGTCCAGCGCCTGGCGAATCACGATGGCATTGGCCACGCGCGATTGAAAATCGGGGAACTTGGCCCAGGCGTCCAGCTTCGCATACGTCAGGTGCGTGTCGAAGTTGGTTTGTTCGCAGCGGTATTTGGTGCTGTCCAGGGTGGACAGGTCGCGCGTTTCGCGTTCCTTGGCCTTGGTATCGGTGCGGCCGGCAATCGGGCCGGACACGCCCAGGCCCAGCTTTTCGCCTTCCTGTTCCGCTACGCCCATGATGTTGATTTTTGAGAGGAACTCGCTCGATTCCTGCATCTTCGTTTCCAGCTTTTGCTGCACGCTGGGCGCCACGCTGAAGGTCTTGGCCACGCTGTCCGTGTCGTTGAGTTGGCCCAGGCGGGTTTCGTACTGGCTGAAGACCTGGCGGGTTTGCTTTTTCATTGATTGGTGCTCCGTTGTTGGATGAATGTGGGGTGAGGGCGTGGCCGCTTAAAACTCGGTCTGCACGGTGCCGTCGTTGCCGGTGGCGGACGGGCGGCGCGGCGCGTTGCCGGGCGCTTCGTCCATCTGCGTCTTGAAGGCGGCCAGCTCTTGCTGCGTGGCCGTCAAGGCCGTTTCCGCTTTTTCCAGGCGCGCCACGGCGCTGGCGTAGTTGTCATTCGCGGTGACGACGTGGCCGGCCAGCGCTTGCACGGCTTCGCTGATGTCGGCGAATTGGGCCGCGTCGCTGCCGGATTTATTGGAAAAGCGCGACAACAGGTTTTTGACGGCATCGGCCAGCTTCACGCCCGCCGGCTCATCGAATACCAGCTCGACTTCGACGGCAGTGCTAAACAGGTTGGTGCTTTGCTGCTTGCGGTTGGCCGAGAATTTCAGGGCGTCGGTGCCCAGGCTGGCGGGGCTGTCGGTGACGCCCAGGCCGACCAGATACGGCTGCGCCGTGTCGGCAAAGTCAGGCTGGATTTCCAGGCTGGTGTACAGCTTCTGTTTGGCCTTGTTGATGGCGACCAGTTCCGGCGTCGGCTCGATTTGCGCGAACAGGGCCAGGCGTTTGCCGCTGTCCGTGTCCACTTCCTCGGCTTTGACCGCGATCACGTCGCCGTAGGCCTTGAATTGGCTGTCGGGCAGGATGCCGCGAATGTGTTCCAGCCAGATGCGCGCGCCGTAGGTTTTCGGGTTGTAGCTGGCGGCGATCTGCTCGATGGTGGCGCGGTCGATGTTGCGGCCGTCCGTGGTGGCGCCTTCGGTGGCGACGCGGAAGAATTGGGATTTAGCCATGGTGGTGGGGTCTCGGTTGATCGGATAACGCCATGGTCAACGTTGCAGCCCGGCGATTCAATGCGGGGCGGGTTGCTATGGGCCATAGCGACTTTTGCCTTTCCCCGTTCCGCGCGCGCGCGGCCTACGCTGGCGGCATGTTAGACATTGACCAAAAAAGCGAACAAAGCCCCGACGAGAAAATCGCCGAATTGGCCGTGCCGGAATCCGAGCCGCGCCGCGTGGCGCGCGGCCTGTACTGGAAGGGCTGGCGCATTTCGTCCATTGCCCGCCACCTGGGGATCAAGCGCAGCACCATCAACAGCTGGAAAGCGCGCGACGAGTGGGATAAGGCGCAGGGCATCGAGCACGTGGAAAACGCGGTCGAACTGCGCATCATCAAGTTGGTCGAAAAAGAGGTCAAAAGCGGCAGCGACTTCAAGGAAATTGACTTGCTGGCCCGCGCCATCGTGCAGATGGCGCGCGTGCGCCGCTACGAGCAGCCGGGCGGCAACGAGGTCGATCTCAATCCCAAGCTGGCGAACCGCAATGCAGGTCCGAAGAAGAAGCCGACGCGCAACGACTTCAGCGACGAACAGCGTATTCAGCTGCTCGACGCCTTCCAGGATTCGCTGTTCGACTATCAAAAGGTCTGGTATCGCAATGGCGACCAGCGCACGCGCGCCATCCTCAAGAGCCGGCAGATTGGCGCCACGTGGTACTTCGCGCGCGAGGCGCTGGCCGATGCCATGGCCACGGGCCGCAATCAAATTTTCCTGTCTGCCTCAAAAAGCCAGGCCCACGTCTTCAAGCAATACATCGTGCAATTCGCACGCGAGGCGGCCGGCATTGACCTGACGGGCGATCCCATTGTGCTGCCGAACGGCGCGCACCTGTATTTCCTCGGGACGAATGCGCGCACGGCGCAGGGTTATCACGGCAATTTTTATTTCGATGAATTCTTTTGGACGCAGAATTTCCAGGAGTTGAACAAGGTGGCCTCGGGCATGGCCATCCACAAGAAATGGCGCAAGACGTATTTCTCGACGCCATCCTCGACCACGCACCAGGCCTATCCGTTCTGGACGGGCGAGCTGTTCAACAAGCGCCGCGCCAAGGCCGAGCAATTCAACATCGACGTGAGCCACCAGCGCCTGGCGTCCGGCTTTACGGGTGAAGACAAGATCTGGCGTCAGATTGTCACGATTCTCGACGCCGAGCGCGGCGGCTGCAACCTGTTCGACATCGATGAGCTGCGCAACTTCGAATACAGCCCCGACCAGTTCGAAAACCTGTTGATGTGCAATTTCATCGACGATTCGGACAGCGTCTTTCCCTTGAACGAGCTGCAGCGCTGCATGGTCGATTCCTGGGTGGAATGGGACGACTACAAGCCGCTGCTGGGCCTGCGTCCGTTCGGCAACCGCGCCGTGTGGATCGGCTATGACCCGGCCTTGAACGGCGACAGTGCCGGCTGCGTGGTGCTGGCGCCGCCGATGACGGCCGGCGGCAAGTTCCGCGTGCTGGAACGCCACCAGTGGCGCGGGCAGAGCTTTGAAGACCACGCTGAAGCCATCCGCCAGATGACCCAGCGCTACAACGTCGAATACATCGGCATCGATACCACGGGCATGGGCATCGGCGTGCTGCCGATTGTGAAGGGCTTCTTCCCAGCCGTCACGGCCCTGAACTACTCGCCGGAAGTCAAGACGCGCATGGTCTTGAAGGCCAAAAACATCATCAGCAAGGGCCGGCTGGAATTTGACGCTGGCTGGATCGACATCGCGCAATCGTTCATGGCGATCCGCAAGACCCTCACGCCCAGCGGGCGGCACGTCACCTATGTGGCCGGGCGCAGTGACGAGACAGGCCACGCCGATCTGGCGTGGGCCTGCATGCACGCGCTCGACCACGAACCCTTCGAAGGCAGTACCGACAACAACCAATCCATCATGGAGATTTATTCTTGAGCAACAAACGACATCAGCGTGCCCGCGCGCGCTCCGCACCTGGCGCAGACACGGCCACAGCCCCGGCACCGGACGCCGCCGGCATCCAGGCGTTTTCCTTCGGCGACCCCACGCCCGTGCTCGAGCACGGCGACATTCTCGACTGCTTCGAGTGCTGGAAGAATGGCGAGTGGTACGAGCCGCCCATCAACCTGGCCGGCCTGGCCAAGTCGTTCAATGCCGGCGTGCACCACTCCAGCGCGATCCACTTCAAGGCCAACGTGCTGGCGTCGACACTGATGCCCAGCAAGTATTTGTCGCGCGACGCCTTCAAACGCCTGGCGCTCGACTTCCTGACCTTCGGCAATTGCTACCTGGAAGACCGGCCCAGCCGCAGCGGGCGCCCGTTGACGTTCGCGCACGCGCTGGCCAAGTACATGCGGCGCGGTATTGACTGGGACACGTATTTCTTCGTGACCAATCACGGCACGGCGCACCAGTTTGAAAAGGGCCGCGTGTTCCACCTGATGGAACCGGACGTCAACCAGGAGCTGTATGGCGTGCCGCAATACCTGAGCGCGTTGCAATCGGCCTGGCTCAACGAGGCGGCCACCTTGTTCCGCCGCAAGTACTACAAGAACGGCTCGCATGCCGGTTTCGTGTTCTACATGACGGACGCGGCCGCCAACACCCAGGACGTGGACAACCTGCGCCAGGCTATGCGCGACAGCAAGGGGCCGGGCAATTTCCGCAACCTGTTCATGTACGCGCCGAACGGCAAGAAGGACGGCATCCAGATTCTGCCCGTCTCCGACGTGGCCGCCAAGGACGAGTTTTTCAACATCAAGAGCGTGACCCGCGACGACCAGCTGGCCGCGCACCGCGTGCCGCCCCAGCTCATGGGCATCCTGCCGAACAATGCCGGCGGCTTCGGCGCCGTCGAGCCAGCGGCGCGCGTCTTCGCCCGCAACGAGCTGGTGCCGCTGCAGTCGCAGTTCATGGCGATCAACGAATGGGCCGGCGTGGAAGTGGTGCGCTTCGCCCCGTATGAGTTGGCTGCAGGGGAGGGCGCGGCATGAGCGATCATATCGACAACACCGATACGATCATCTTCGCCGAGGTAGCGCGCGGCCTGGCCGCAGTCCGCGGACGGCCCGCCCTGGTGGCGCACGGCGCCTGCCACTACTGCGACGAGGCGCTGGCGCCTGGCCTGCCGTTCTGCAACGTTGATTGCCGCGACGACTACGAGAAGGAGCAGGCGGCGAAGGCCCGTGCCGGTCGCTCAGGATAGCCGCAACGCCGCGATAGCCGGCAGGGCAGGGCCGCGATAGCCAAGCCGCGCCAGAGCGCCCCAGCTACCCCACAGGCCGCCCATGAGGCGGCTTTTTCACGTCCCGACGAATGATATTGCCATGAGAGCAAGAAAAAGCCCCGTTTCGGCCCGGCGCGCGCAGTTGTCCCCCTCCACACCTGCCCGCTAGTTAGGGGTCTTTTGACTCAAATTTGCGCCAAGGCCGAAGGCGCATGAGGACTGGCGCGGCGGGGCGAAGAGGGGGCGCGCGATTTGACGCATTTTGACGCACTTTGAGCGGCTTTTAGTACTGCCGGTGTTGCGACGTGGGAACGATATTGTTTTCGCGCTGTGCCGCGACCTGGCGCGGTTCTGCGCCATGTACTGGTGTCCTTTTCTGGGCATCATTCATCTTCACGCTCTTGCATCATTGCTGGGTATTGCGACCTCAAGAACTCTTGATATACTGTATGTATGTACAGTATTTTACTTGGGTGTCACAATGATTGTTAAAATGTTAAAGATGCGCCTTGCTGGCGTGGAGGTGCCCAAGCGACGGCTGCATGATCGCTACAACTCAGCACGGCCCGGAACGTTGGAAGTCGTTGAAACGACAGATCAGGGCTTGCACCGTCTGGTAAGGCTGGCCCGCTTCACTTATGGAGAGAGCGGCAAATACGTTGACACACTGTTCGATGTGAATTTGCTCTGGTATCGGGATGGGCGCATGGTGTTGTCAGGGTTTGAGCGCAGCAAAGTGGATATGCAATTTTGCGACTATGCGCAGTCCTGGCTGTGTTTTGTCGGGACGGAGCCGCCGCCAATGCCAGAAGGCAGGTAGAATAAATGGCATGTGCGCCGACTATACCCCCAGCCGTAGCGATCAAATCGAACAGCATTTCGCTGTTCGCTCTCCTCAATTTGACCTGCCGCCGGAAGCCTGGCCAGGCTACATGGCGCCGATCATTCGCGCCTCGCATGACGTGCCCGGTGAGCTGGAAGTTGCGCCGGCATGTTTCGGGATGGTTCCGCATTGGGCCGATATGAAGCTGGCGCGCCAGACTTACAACGCCCGCACCGAAACCGTGGCGCAGAAGCCATCCTTCCGCAATGCCTGGAAGCGCAAACAGTTCTGCATTATCCCCGCCGGTAACTTCTTCGAACCCTGCTACGAAACAGGGAAGCCGATCCGCTGGCGCATCGAGCGCGCCGATGGAATGCCGGCCGCCATCGCCGGGATATGGGAATTCCGGCCGCAAGATTTGCTGCTGTCGTTCTCGATGCTGACGATCAACGCCGATGGCCACCCGCTGATGCAACGTTTCCACAAGCCAGATGATGAAAAACGGATGGTGATGATCCTCGACCCGGACCAGTATCACGGCTGGCTCAATGGTTCCCTTGTGGGCGAAGAGGATTTGTTCCAGCAGTATCCAGCGGAACGTCTGATGGCCGTAGCTGATCCGCTTCCTCCGCGTGTGAAAAAATGAACACGGGCTTGGATGGTTGCGAGTAAGGGGGCGGTCTGACAATCAGGCAAAAGCTTAACGGGGGGCGAACTTCACGGCCCCAGTTCTATGAAACCTGAGGTTGTGCCGAAATGTCAGGCCTGACCCCGATCCGTTGCTCTTGGGCGCTTGTTCAATTCTTCCGGCGCCAGGTCGCTACGACCGTTATACTGAAACTCCTGTCGATGCCACTAATTTTAAGGACGCAATATGCCAGAATTAGATTTCATGACCAGAAGTGATATCGAATCTGCGATTCGAAGGATTGATGAGCTGTTCGCCTGTCAAATATTTACTCAGGCAAACTCAAGGCATGTCCTCTTTCGGGCGGCCTTCATTGAGTTACTCATAGCACTTCGAGACTTGATGTACAAAACAGAAGCATTCTCTTCAAGAATCAATTTTGACGACGATGTCAAAAAGTTGGCCAGAGTGAACGACGTATCCGACCTCATCAAGTACGTGCGCGATGCACTGTGTCATCCAGACTCCGAGAACCATTACATTGAGGCGGGAATGAAGGCGACGTTTAACGTCGCTTTTGGGCGATGCAATCTACTGAGTATTGGCGATTTTGTGCAGGCTTCGCTCTATGAGGACGACATCTGCTTTTTTTTCGGCTCTCACGGCATTTACCTTCAGCGCCATGTCGTACGGGCATTTAATGAGGCCAAAGCAAAACTCCAGCCTCTTCTAGCGGTGCCACTATGAAAGTTCGGTGTCCAGGCAGCGCTAATCAGGCCTATAGTGTGGCGGCATAAAAAAGGCTGTCATTTTGTTGTCATTCCTAGGCTAAAACAGCCCAAAAACAACCCAAATAATGACAGCCTTCTTCTTGCTAACTACTTGATTCTAAAGAATTCAGTGGTGGAGACGGCGGGAATCGAACCCGCGTCCGCAAGCACTCTACAGACAGTTCTACATACTTAGCACTATCATTTAATTTAACTCAGCCAGCACGGATGTGCACGTTATGGGCAAGCGAGTTACCTATTATTTAGTCGGACGCTAAGTAACCCAGCATCAGACGAGTCCCTGTAAATGACTCTAGAGCTTTTGACGGCCCACCCCAGGGACGAGGTGTTCTAGAGCTAACAGCAATTAAGCTGCCAGTGCGTACGAGTTATCGTTTGCAGTTAAGTTTTTTCAGGTTGTATTTACGAGGTAGCCCGCCCTCGGTATGCCCTGCGCTGCTTTGCAACCCACGTCGAAACCAGGTCGTCCCCACAGAACCTTCATTGTAGCGCAATCTTCACACTCTTGCATGATGCATTCGTTTGTTGGCGCGCCAGATCAAGTGGAGGCCGATTTATGCGGCCAGCTGCCGCGCCTGCGCCGCCTTCACCACGCCAGTCACCAGCTCGAGCAGGGCCTGCGGCGTGTCCAGCAGGTGGTCGGCCTTCCAGTGCTGCGGCTCGACGGGGCCGCAGTAGCCCCAGGCGCAGGCGACCGTGCGCATGCCGGCGGCGCGGCCGGCCTGGATGTCGCGCAGGTCGTCGCCCACATACCAGCAGTCTTGCGGTGCCAGTTCCAGTCGGCGCGCCGCTTCCAGCAGGGGGGCGGGGTGCGGTTTCGGGTGCGCCATGGTGTCGCCCGAGATCACGCAGCCGGCGGCGCCCAGGCCGATCTGGCCCACCAGCGGGTCGGTGAAGCGGGCGGCCTTGTTGGTGACCACGCCCCAGGCCAGGCCCAAGGCTTGCAGGCCTTCCAGCATGGCGGAGATGCCGTCAAATAAACGGCTTTCCACGGCCAGAGCTGCTTCGTAATTGTTCAGGAAGCCGTCTTTCAGGGCTTCGTAGCCGCTTTCGCCAGGTTGCACGCCATACGACGCGCCTATCATGCCGCGCGCGCCGGCCGAGGCGGTGGGGCGCAGGATGTCATACGGGGTCGGCGCCAGGCCGGCGCGCGCGCGCAGCAGATTGATGGCCGCCGCCAGGTCGGGTGCGGTGTCGGCCAGGGTGCCGTCGAGGTCGAACAGGATGGCGCGCGGGGCTGGCAGATGGTCTGTGGTCATGGCGGGCAAAAGGTGTCAAGTAAGAATGAAAAATGGCGGCCGCAGCCGCCTTGTATTGTGCGTGATGGTTACAGCGGCCGGGTGCAAGCCACCAGATAATTGACGCTGGTATCGCTATTAAGTGAGTAAATCTTGGTCAGCGGATTGTAGCCCATGCCGCGCATGCTGTTGACGTCCAGGCCGGCGCTGCGCGCGTATTGCGACAGTTCGGACGGGGTGATGAATTTGTCATAGTCGTGCGTGCCTTTCGGCAGCAGGCGCAGGATGTATTCGGCGCCCAGGATGGCGAACAGGTACGCTTTCGGGTTGCGGTTCAGGGTCGACAGGAAGATGTGGCCGCCCGGCTTGACCAGGGTGGCGCAGGCCTTGACGATGGCGGCGGGGTCCGGCACGTGCTCGAGCATTTCCATGCAGGTCACGACGTCGTACTGGCCCGGCTCTTCCTCGGCCATGGCCTCGGCGGCGATCAGCTTGTAGCGTACTTTGGCACCCGATTCCAGGCTGTGCAGGTCGGCCACTTTCAGGGCCTTGTCGGACAGGTCGATGCCTGTCACGTCGGCGCCCTTGCGGGCCATCGATTCGGCCAGGATGCCGCCGCCGCAGCCGATGTCGATCACGCGCTTGCCGGCCAGCGGCACTTTCGCGTTGATCCATTCCAGGCGCAGGGGGTTAATTTCGTGCAAGGGACGAAACTCGGAAGTGGGGTCCCACCAGCGGTGGGCCAGCTCACTGAATTTTTGGATTTCGAGAGGGTCGGCGTTCATAGGTCGAATAATAGCGGCAATTTTACAATCGGGCAGCCACGGACGAAAAAAAACCCCGCCTTGGCGGGGTTTTTCATGCTGTCCTTGACTTGCGCGATGACTTGCGGCAAGTCCAGGGGCTCAGCTATTACTTGTTGCGGGTACCAACAACTTCGATTTCCACGCGACGGTTTTTCGCACGGCCTTCGGCAGTTTTGTTATCAGCAACAGGTTGTTTCTCGCCTTTGCCTTCGGTGTACACGCGGTTGCTTTCAACGCCTTTGGTGACCAGGTAGGCTTTGACAGCATCAGCACGACGTACCGACAGTTTTTGGTTGTAAGCATCGGTGCCGACGGAGTCGGTGTGACCCACAGCGATGATGACTTCCAGGTTGATGCCGCCCAGTTGTGCGGACAGCTCGTCGAGCTTGGCTTTGCCTTCTGGCTTCAGCGTAGCTTTGTCGAAATCGAAGAATGCATCAGCAGCGAAGCTGACTTTTTCCGAGGTAGGAGCAACAACGACTGGTACTGGTACGACAACGGCTGGTGCCGGTGCTGGTACGACTGGCGCTGGTGGCGCCACGCATTTGCCGTCTTGCAGGGTTTCTGGCTCTACGCACAGTGGCACGTCGCAACCTGGCACCGCGTCAGCAGGTGTCCAGTAGCCGGTGCGCCAGCACAGACCGAATGGATCGCGCACGATCACGCCGCGGGCATCTTGCACGTAAGCGCTTTTTGGGCTTGGTGCTTTGATGTCAGTGGTAACTGGCGCGAATGGTGGGGAGGTTGGGGTTTGGGCCGAAGCCGAGCCAGCAATCACTGCGGATGCAGCGAAAAACAGCGTTACAAATTTATTCATTCTTTTTTCCTTTCGGGGGGTGATATCCGCAGAACAACACTGCGCTACTGGTGCTACGTGCCAAGATTTTATCATGTAGACCATATGCGCTCGTTTCAGATTGCGAAACTAGCAATTAACTTCCCAGTCATTTTGCCACACGCATCAGGGGCACACGACCGTGGTTAAATCAAAGCTTGCCCGATTTTAGACCGCGCGTTGTTTTTGCGCAACGAAAATGCCTGTTTGTAACGCATCTGTAACAATTGATCGCTTTTTTTGCCACTTTGAAGGGCAGGCGTCTTGAACTGGTATTGCCATTGTGCATTATCGGCAGGCCGGCGTGCACGGCCTTGGTGCAATCTGACAATATTGTCGGCATGGCCAATTTGTACAGGTAGCTGGGCGCGCATGCTAAAATCGTGCGCTTGACTGTCAAGCGTGTCGAGTAATTGCCCACGACGACAGCCACCCAGGATATGCAGTATCGCGTCATACATTGCGTAACAGATAAGTTAACCACAGCCTGAGATCAGTCGAACCGCCAATGGATCAATTCGCAAAAGAAACAATTCCTATTTCCCTCGAAGAAGAGATGCGCAAGAGCTACCTAGATTACGCCATGAGCGTGATCGTCGGTCGCGCCTTGCCCGATGCGCGCGATGGCTTGAAGCCAGTGCACCGCCGCGTCTTGTTCGCGATGCATGAAATGAATAACGTGTGGAACCGCCCTTACGTCAAGTGCGCCCGCGTGGTCGGCGAAACCATGGGTAAATACCATCCCCACGGCGATGCCTCTATCTACGACACACTGGTGCGCATGGCGCAAGATTTTTCGTTGCGCTACATGCTCGTCGATGGCCAGGGTAACTTCGGTTCCGTCGACGGCGATGGCGCCGCAGCGATGCGTTACACCGAGTGCCGCCTGGACAAGATCGCCGGCGAACTGCTGGCCGATATCGACAAGGATACCGTCGACTTCCAGCCCAACTACGATGGCAAGGAAAAGGAACCGACGGTCTTGCCGACGCGTATCCCGAACCTGCTGATCAATGGCTCGTCCGGTATCGCCGTCGGCATGGCGACGAACATTCCGCCACACAACATCACCGAAGTCATCGACGGCGCGCTGTACGTGCTGCGCAACCCGGAATGCACGATCGATGAATTGATCGAGATCATTCCCGCCCCCGATTTCCCTACCGCCGGCATCATCTATGGCGTGTCGGGCGTGCGCGACGGCTACCGCACGGGCCGCGGCCGCGTCGTCATGCGCGCCAAGACCCACTTCGAAGAATACGGCAAGGATGGCGGCCGCATCGCCATCATCGTCGACGAGCTGCCATTCCAGGTCAACAAGAAATCCTTGCTGGAACGCATCGCCGAAAACGTGCGCGACAAGAAGCTCGACGGCATTTCCGACATCCGCGACGAATCCGACAAGTCGGGCATGCGCGTGGTGATCGAGCTGAAACGGGGCGAAGTGCCGGAAGTGGTGCTGAACAACCTCTACAAGCAGACCCAGTTGCAAGACACCTTCGGCATGAACATGGTGGCCCTGGTCGATGGCCAGCCGAAGCTGCTGAACCTCAAGCAGATGCTGCAATGCTTCCTGTCGCACCGCCGCGAAGTGGTCACGCGCCGCACCGTGTTCGAACTGCGCAAGGCGCGCGAACGGGGCCACGTGCTCGAAGGCCTGGCTGTCGCACTGGCCAACATCGATGACTTCATCGCCATCATCAAGGCCGCGCCGACGCCGCCGATCGCCAAGGTCGAGCTGATGGCCAAGGCCTGGGATTCGTCCGTCGTGCGCGAAATGCTGGCCCGTACGGGCGACGGCACGACGCCAGGCGGCATCGATGCCTACCGTCCGGAAAACCTGCCGAAGCACTACGGCATGCAGACGGATGGCCTGTACAAGCTGTCGGACGACCAGGCGCAGGAAATTTTGCAGATGCGCCTGCAGCGCCTGACTGGCCTGGAGCAGGACAAGATCGTCAACGAGTACAAGGACGTGATGGAACATATCGCCGACTTGCTCGACATCCTGGCCAAGCCGGAACGCGTCACCGTCATCATCACCGATGAAATGACGGCGGCGAAAAACGAATACGGCGTCGGCAACAAGGACGTGCGCCGCTCGCAGATCGAGCTCAATGCGACCGACCTGGAAACGGAAGACCTGATCACGCCGCAAGACATGGTCGTGACCCTGTCGCACACCGGTTACATGAAGGCGCAGCCGATTTCCGAGTACCGCGCGCAGAAGCGCGGCGGACGCGGCAAGCAAGCCATGGCGACCAAAGAGGAAGACTGGATCGACCAGCTGTTCATCGCCAACACGCACGACTACATCCTGTGCTTCTCGGATCGTGGCCGCATGTACTGGCTGAAGGTATGGGAAGTGCCGCAAGGCTCGCGCAATTCGCGTGGCAAGCCGATCGTCAACATGTTCCCGCTGCAGGACAACGAAAAGATCACCGTGATCCTGCCGCTGTCGGGCGAGAACCGCACGTTCCCGGAAGATCATTACGTGTTCATGTCGACCAGCCTGGGTACCGTGAAAAAGACGCCGCTGAAGGATTTCAGCAATCCACGCAAGGCCGGCATCATCGCGGTCGACCTGGACGACGGCGACTTCCTGATCGGCGCGGCGCTGACCGATGGCCAGCACGACGTGATGCTGTTCTCCGATTCGGGCAAGGCAGTGCGCTTCGACGAAAACGATGTGCGTCCGATGGGCCGCACGGCGCGCGGCGTGCGCGGCATGAACCTGGAAGAAGGCCAGCACGTGATCGCCCTGCTGGTGGCCGAGAACGAGCAGCAGTCGGTGCTGACGGCAACCGAAAACGGTTACGGCAAGCGTACGCCGATCACCGAGTACACGCGCCATGGCCGTGGCACGAAAGGCATGATCGCCATCCAGACCAGCGAGCGCAACGGTAAAGTGGTTGCCGCGACCCTGGTCGATGCCAGCGATGAAATCATGCTGATCACCACCGGCGGCGTCTTGATCCGCACCCGCGTGTCGGAAATCCGCGAAATGGGCCGCGCGACGCAAGGCGTGACCCTGATCGCCGTGGAAGACGGCACCAAGCTGTCCGGCCTGCAGCGCGTGGTGGAAACGGATATCGACGAAGTCGAGCTGACGACGGAGGCGGGCCTGGAGGCCGCAGCCGCGCCGGCAGCGGCTGAACCAGCCGATCCCGTTGATCCTGTCGATCCGGCCCAGCCGGAGTAAGATAATTGGGGCTCTTTCGGGAGCCCCAATTGCTGTTGGCGCGCCACTCGCGGCGCCAACCTGCGTGTCCAAGGTTATTTCCCCGCTTTTATAAAGTCCCGCATGCCATGAGAAAAATCGTCGCCACCTTCTTCGCCGCGTTTTCGCTGGCCTTCCTTGCGACCCTGCCGGCCCTGGCTCAGAGCACGCAAGCCACGCCCGCGCGCCAGGTCGCGCCCAGCCCCGCCATGAAAGTGGCCGTGCGGCGCATGCTCGACGCGATGCAGTTCCCGCAGCTGACGCGCAGCATCTTCGACCAGATGCTGCAATCGGTGCCCGCCATGATCCGCCAGTCGGCGCAGCAGCAAATCAACAGCAACCCGAAGCTGGACGAGCAGCGCAAGGCGCGCGCGCTGGCCAGCGCCGAGGAAGAAATCCCCGTCGCCATCGCCACCCTGACGCAGGTGCTGGCCGACCCGACCCTGATCGACGAGCTGAGCGCCGAAATGGTGCCCCTGTACGCGCGCTTTTACACGGTGCCGGAAGTCGATCAGCTGACGGCCTTCTACAAGACGCCGCTGGGACGCAAAATGCTGGCCACCATGCCGCAGCTGTCGGCCGAATCGATGGCCATCAGCCAGCGCGTGCTGATTCCGCGCGTGAATGCCGTGCTCGAACAAGTCATGCGGGCGGCCACGCAGCCGCCCCAATAATTTCATTTTACTAAGGACCGTATCGTGACCCATATCTACAATTTTTCAGCCGGCCCCGCCGTCCTGCCCAAGGAAGTGCTGGCGCAAGCGGCCGCGGAAATGCAGGACTGGCATGGCAGCGGCATGTCGGTGATGGAAATGAGCCACCGTGGTCCCGAATTCATCTCCATCTACAAGCAGGCAGTAGCCGATCTGCGCGAACTGCTGGCCGTGCCCGACAACTACAAGATCCTGTTCCTGCAGGGCGGTGGCCTGGGCGAGAACGCCATCATCCCCATGAATCTGGTGGGCCTGGCCGCGCAGCAGCCGGCCATCGTCGACTTCGTGCATACGGGCTCGTGGTCGGGCAAGTCGATCCAGGAAGCGGCAAAATATGCCAACGTCAACGTGGCCGCGTCGTCCAAGGCCACGCGTTTCACGGGCGTGCCGCCGGTGGGTGAGTGGAAGCTGACGCCAGGCGCCGCCTACCTGCATATCTGCACCAATGAAACCATCGACGGCGTGGAGTTCCAGCAGGCGCCGGGCGTGCCGGCAGGCACCACCATCGTGGCCGACATGTCCTCGCACATTTTGTCGCGCGTGATCGACGTGTCGCAATACGGCGTCATCTTTGGCGGCGCGCAAAAGAATATCGGCCCGGCCGGCCTGACCCTGGTCATCGTGCGCGAAGACTTGCTGGGCAAGGCGCTGCCGATCTGTCCGTCGGCCTTCGACTGGACCATCGTGGCCGAACATGAGTCGATGTACAACACGCCGCCCACCTACGGCATCTATATTGCCGGCCTGGTTTTCCAGTGGCTCAAACGCCAAGGTGGCGTGGCTGCCATGGAACAGCGTAATATTGAGAAAGCGGCGCTGCTGTACGCGGCGCTCGATGCGGACGACTTCTACCAGAACCGGGTCGATCCTGCATACCGCTCGCGCATGACCATCCCGTTCTATCTGCGCGATGAAAGTCTGAACGACGCATTCCTGGCCGGCGCCAAGCAGCGCGGCCTGCTGCAACTGAAGGGCCACAAGTCCGTCGGCGGCATGCGTGCATCGATCTATAACGCGATGCCGATCGAGGGCGTGCAAGCCCTGGTGACATATCTGAACGAGTTTGCCGGACGCTAGAATGCCTGCCAAAAAGTCCAGGGCGTTGTTGCATTGCCTTGTCGTACATTCGTACTGTCAGCGGCAACGCGCCTAGCCCTGATCATTTTGTCCGGCATTCTCATGAATAAGCGCGCCGGCCCGCCGCCGGCGCAGGCCGCGCGGCCATGATTGAAGTACAGCTGACGAAACAAACCACCATGACCGATAAATTGAAACCGCTGCGCGAACAGATCGATGCGATCGACGCGCAAATCCTCGAACTGCTGAACCGCCGCGCGCAAATCGCCCAGCAAGTGGGCCACGTGAAGGCCGAGACGCAGGCCCCCGTGTTCCGTCCCGAGCGCGAAGCGCAAGTGCTGCGCGGCGTGGCCGAGCGCAATCCCGGCCCCATGGGCGACCGCGAAGTGCAGACCATCTTCCGTGAAATCATGTCGTCCTGCCGCTCGCTGGAAAAGCGCGTCACCGTGGCCTATCTTGGCCCGGCCGGCACCTTCAGCGAACAGGCCGTGTACCAGCAGTTCGGCAGCGCCGTCGAAGGCTTGCCGTGCGCGTCCATCGATGAAGTGTTCCGCTCCGCCGAGGCGGGAACGGCCGACTTTGGCGTGGTGCCGATCGAGAATTCATCGGAAGGCGCCGTCAACCGCACGCTGGACATGATGCTGCAGACTAGCCTCATCATCAGCGGTGAAGTCGCCATTGCCGTGCACCACAGCCTGATGACGAAGAGCGGCAACATGGATGGCGTCACCTCCATCTGCGCCCATTCGCAGGCGCTGGCGCAGTGCCAGGTGTGGCTGAACCAGAATTACCCGCACATCGCGCGCCATGCCGTGGCCTCGAATGCCGAAGCGGCGCGCATGGCCGGGGAAGATGGCACGGTGGCAGCGATTGCCAGCGAACTGGCGGGCGCGCAGTACAAGCTGGGCGTGGTCAAGGGCCATATCCAGGACGATCCGCACAACCGCACGCGCTTTGCCGTCGTGGGCACCTTGCAGACGTCGCCGTCGGGCAAGGACCAGACCTCGCTGGTGCTGGCCGTGCCGAACAAGGCTGGCGCCGTGTACCAATTGCTCGCGCCCCTGGCGAAACACGGCGTATCGATGACGCGCTTCGAGTCGCGCCCGGCGCGCATGGGCAGCTGGGAGTATTATTTCTATGTCGATGTGGAAGGCCATGTGCACGATGCTGCCGTCGCCCAGGCGCTGGCCGAGCTGCAGAGCAATGCGGCGTTTTTCAAGGTGCTGGGGTCGTATCCGGTCAGCTTGTAACCCGGTAAGGACCGGGGTCGGACCCTCAGGGTCCGACCCCGGTCCTTGCTTTGGGGTTTCACCAATCATTCACCAACTTTTAAAGAACACCATGTCTAAAAATATCGGTCCAGAATACGTCCGCGCCATCGCCCCTTACCAGAGCGGCAAACCGATCGCGGAAGTCGCGCGTGAATTCGGCCTCGACGAGGCAGCCATCGTCAAGCTGGCATCGAATGAAAACCCGTACGGCATGCCGGAATCGGCCAAGCAGGCGATGATCGCCGCCATCGGTGACCTGGGCCGCTACCCGGACGCCAACGGCTTCGACTTGAAAGCCGTGCTGTCGAAGCGCTATGACGTGCCGGCCGACCGGATCACCCTGGGCAATGGCAGCAACGACATCCTGGAAATCGCCGCGCACGCGTTTGTCGAGCATGGCCAATCCGTGGTGTACTCGCAGTATTCGTTTGCTGTGTACGCGCTGGCCACGCAAGGCCTGGGTGCGCGCCACATCGTCGTGCCGGCGCAAGCCTACGGCCATGACCTCGATGCCATGGCGGCGGCGATTGCCGACGATACGCGCCTGGTCTTCATCGCCAACCCGAACAACCCGACCGGCACCTTCCTGTCGGCCGCGCAGCTCGAAGCGTTCCTGCAAAAAGTGCCGCAGCACGTGGTGGTGGTGCTGGATGAAGCCTACAACGAATTCCTCTCGGCCGACGAGCAGTACGAATCGACGGCGTGGGTGCGCCAGTATCCGAACCTGGTGGTCTCGCGCACCCTGTCGAAGGCCTACGGCCTGGCCGGCCTGCGCATCGGCTTCGCCATTGCCCAGCCGGTGCTGACGGACCTGATGAATCGCATCCGCCAGCCGTTCAATGTCAACTCGCTGGCGCAGGCGGCCGCGATTGCCGCCCTGAACGACAAGGCCTTCCTCGAGCAAAGCGCGCGCAACAACGCGGCCGGCTACCAGCAGTTCATCGAGGCATTCACGCAACTGGGCCTGGAATTCGTGCCGTCGCACGGCAATTTCGTGCTGGTGAAGGTGGGCGACGATGACGAAGCGGGCGCGCGCGTGAACCTGGCGCTGCTCCAGCAGGGCGTGATCGTGCGTCCCGTCGGCAGCTACGGCTTGCCGCAATGGCTGCGCATTTCCATCGGCCTGCCGCAGGAAAACGCCATCTTCATCGCCGCGCTGACGAAAGCGCTGGCCTGACGATATGACGACGCCTGCACTGAAAAAGGTTGTCAATAAGGTCGTCATCTTCGGCGTAGGCCTGATCGGCGGCTCGTTCGCGCGCGCCTTGAAGCACGCGGGCGCGGTCGCCACGGTGGTCGGCATGGGCCGTTCATCGGCCTCGCTGGCGCGCGCCCTTGAGTTGGGCATCATCGACGAAATCGGCGGCGGCATGGCTGATGCCTTGCTTGGCGCCGACCTGGTGCTGGTCGCCGCGCCCGTGGCGCAGACGGGTGCTATTTTGGCGTCCATCGCGCCGCATCTGCAGCCCGGCACCATCGTCACCGACGCGGGCAGCACGAAAAGCGACGTGGTGGCGGCCGCGCGCGCGGCGCTCGGTGGCAAGATGGCGCAATTCGTGCCCGGCCACCCGATCGCGGGACGCGAGACGAATGGTCCCGATGCGGCCATCATCGATCTGTATCAAGGCAAGAAAGTGGTGCTCACGCCGCTGGCGGAAAATTGCGCCGCCGACGTGGAACGGGTGGCAGCCGCGTGGCGCGCCTGCGGTGCCATCCTGCACACTTTGAGTCCCGAAGAACATGACAAGGTATTTGCCGCCGTCAGCCATCTGCCGCATTTGCTGGCCTTTGCGCTGGTCGACGACATCGCCAACAAACCGCACGCGGGCCTGCTGTTTCAATACGCGGCCAGCGGCTTTCGCGACTTTACGCGCATCGCCGGCTCATCGCCGGAAATGTGGCGCGACATCAGCCTGGCGAACCAGCCGGCGCTGCTGCACGAACTGGACGCCTACCTGGCGCATTTGACGACCTTGCGCGCCCACCTGGCCGCGAATGACGGCGCCGCCATCGAAGGCGTGTACGCGAACGCCCAGCACGCGCGGCAACAATGGATCGAGGCGATTGAAACGGCGGAAATACCTGCCGCGCCCACACGATAAATACTCAAGGATTCCAGCATGACCCAGACCAAGCACTACCCTCACCATATCGATTTGCAGCCGGTGATGCATGCCGAAGGCACGGTGCGTTTACCCGGCTCGAAAAGCATTTCCAACCGCGTGCTGCTGCTCGCCGCGCTGGCCAGGGGCACGACGAAAATCATCGACTTGCTCGCCTCCGACGACACCTTCGTCATGCTCACGGCGTTGACGTCGCTGGGTGTCAAATGGACGCAGGATGAATTGACGGGCGATCCGGCTACTGCCCACCAGGTGCACCACGTGGAAGGCTGCGGCGGCGTGTTCCCGCATCACGCGGCTGACCTGTTCATGGGCAACGCCGGCACGGCGATCCGCCCGCTGACGGCGGCGCTGGCCGTGATCGGCGGCGACTACACGCTGCACGGCGTGTCGCGCATGCACGAGCGCCCCATCGGCGACCTGGTCGACGCGCTGAACGCCGTCGGCACGCAGATCGAATACACAGGCGAGCAGGGTTTCCCGCCGCTGCGCATCCGCCGTGGCCACATTCACGCGCAGCGCATCGCCGTGCGCGGCAACGTGTCGAGCCAGTTCCTGACGGCCCTCTTGATGGTGGCGCCGCTGATGGCGCGCGACCATGCGGTGACCATCGATGTGACGGGCGAGTTGATCTCCAAGCCGTACATTGAAATTACCCTGAACCTGATGCGCCGTTTCGGCGTGACGGTCGAGCATGACGGCTGGCAGTCGTTCACCGTGCAGCCGGGCCAGCACTATCAAAGCCCGGGCACCATCCACGTGGAAGGCGATGCCTCGTCGGCGTCGTATTTCCTGGCGGCCGGCGCCATCGGCGGCGGTCCCGTGCGCGTGGAAGGCGTGGGGCGCGACAGCATCCAGGGCGACGTGCGCTTCGTCGAAGCCTTGCAGCAGATGGGCGCCACCATTACCATGGGCGAGAACTGGATCGAGGCCCGTTCGAACGGCGTCTTGAAAGCTGTCGACATGGATTTTAATCATATTCCCGACGCGGCCATGACGATCGCGGTGGCTGCCCTGTACGCGGACGGCACCAGCACCTTGCGCAATATCGCCAGCTGGAGGGTCAAGGAAACGGACCGCCTGGCCGCCATGGCGACGGAATTGCGCAAGCTGGGCGCGGAAGTGGAAGAGGGTGCGGACTACCTGCGCGTGACGCCACCAGCCGCAATCGCCGCAGCGACCATCGACACGTATGACGACCACCGCATGGCCATGTGCTTCTCGCTCGCTTCGCTCGATGGCGCCGCACGCCGCGGCAACGCCATGCGCATCAACGACCCGAAATGCGTGGCCAAGACCTTCCCCGAGTATTTCGCCGCGTTTGCGGGGATTGCCAAAGATACATTGATATAACCCAAGACAAGTGCCGGGGTCGGACCCTCAGGGTCCGACCCCAGTCTTCGCTCTGGGTCTCGTTTTTAAAGTGACAAAATAATGCTGACCTCCAACATCCCAGTCATCGCCATCGACGGCCCCACCGCTTCCGGCAAGGGTACGGTGGCGCACCGCGTGGCCGACAAGCTGGGTTTCCATTACCTGGACTCGGGCGCGCTGTACCGCCTGACGGCGCTGATGGCGCTGCGCCGCGGCACCGACTTGCGCGACGAGCACGCGCTGGCCAAGCTGGCCGAGCACTTGCCTTGCCATTTTGCGGGCGGCGAGATCCTGCTGGCGCAGGAAAACGTCACCGAGCAGATCCGTGCTGAAGAAGTGGGCAATACTGCGTCAAAAATTGCCGTTCTGCCAACCGTGCGCCATGCGCTGGTGGGCTTGCAGCTGGGTTTTCGCAAGACGCCGGGTCTGGTGGCCGACGGGCGCGACATGGGCACGGTGATCTTCCCGCATGCCCAATTGAAGGTGTTCCTCACCGCCAGCGTCGAGGCGCGCGCGCAACGGCGCTACAAGCAATTGATAGACAAGGGTTTTTCTGCTAAGATGGAAGACCTTCTGATGGATTTGCAGGCGCGGGACGAACGTGATACTCACCGTGCGATTGCGCCGCTGGTCCCTGCGGAAGGGGCGCATGTCCTCGATACGTCGGAAATGACGGCAGATGTTGCCGTTGAAACCGTGTTGAAATGGTATGCAGCTGCAGCAAAATAGCATGTTGTTGTGCTATGTGGTGCCCGTTGACGGCTCCTGGCCTGTCCGGGTGTGTCAAAAACCTAACCCAGTTTAAGTCGCGTCGTGCGATCTCTGCTGGATAACCTGTGTGAACCCTATGTCTACTGTTACAACTAACGAATCTACCGGTATGGAAAGTTTTGCTGCGCTCTTCGAGGAATCGTTGTCGCGTCAAGATATGCGCTCCGGCGAAGTTATTTCCGCTGAAGTCGTGCGCCTCGACCACAATTTCGTGATCGTGAACGCTGGCCTCAAATCCGAAGCATTCATCCCTGTCGAAGAATTCAAAAACGACCACGGCGAACTGGAAGTCAAAGTTGGTGACTTCGTTTCCGTGGCGATCGAATCGCTGGAAAATGGTTTCGGCGATACCATCCTGTCGCGCGATAAAGCCAAGCGTCTGGCTTCGTGGCTGGCTCTGGAAAAAGCGATGGAATCGGGCGAAATCGTCGTCGGTACCGTCAATGGTAAAGTCAAAGGCGGCCTGACCGTGTTGACCAACGGCATCCGCGCATTCCTGCCGGGTTCGCTGGTTGATACCCGTCCTGTCAAAGACACGACCCCATTCGAAGGCAAAACCCTCGAATTCAAAGTGATCAAGCTGGATCGCAAGCGTAACAACGTGGTTCTGTCCCGCCGCGCCGTCATCGAAGCTTCGATGGGCGAAGAGCGTCAGAAACTGATGGAAACGCTGAAAGAAGGCACGGTCGTGACCGGCGTCGTCAAAAATATCACCGACTACGGCGCGTTCGTGGATCTGGGCGGTATCGATGGCTTGCTGCACATCACCGACCTGGCATGGCGCCGTGTACGTCACCCGTCGGAAGTACTGACGGTTGGCCAGGAAATCACCGCCAAAGTCCTGAAATACGATCAAGAGAAAAACCGTGTTTCGCTGGGCGTGAAACAACTGGGCGACGATCCTTGGACCGGTCTGTCCCGTCGTTACCCACAAAGCACCCGTCTGTTCGGTAAAGTAACGAACCTGACCGACTACGGCGCGTTCGTTGAAGTGGAACAGGGTATCGAAGGTCTGGTACACGTTTCCGAAATGGACTGGACGAACAAAAACGTTGCTCCTAACAAAGTTGTCCAACTGGGCGATGAAGTAGAAGTGATGGTTCTGGAAATCGACGAAGAGCGTCGTCGTATCTCGCTGGGTATGAAACAGTGCAAAGCCAACCCTTGGGATGACTTTGGCGTTACCCACAAGAAGGGCGATAAAGTCCGCGGCGCGATCAAATCGATCACCGACTTCGGCGTGTTCATCGGCCTGGCCGGCAACATCGACGGTCTGGTACACCTGTCCGACCTGTCCTGGACCGAAACCGGCGAAGAAGCCGTGCGTCGCTTCAAGAAAGGTGACGAACTGGAAGCCATCGTTCTGGCCATCGACGTTGAGCGCGAGCGCGTTTCCCTGGGCGTCAAGCAACTGGAAGGTGACCCATTCAACAACTTCGCAGCCATGAACGACAAAGGCTCGCTGGTAACCGGTACCGTTAAATCGGTTGAGCCTAAAGGCGCCGTGATCCAACTGTCCGAAGAAGTTGAAGGCTACCTGCGCGCTTCCGAAATCTCGCGCGACCGCGTTGAAGATGCTGGTACGCACCTGAAAGTCGGCGATACCGTCGAAGCCATGGTGTTGAACATCGACCGCAAAGCCCGTGGTATCCAACTGTCGATCAAAGCGAAAGACAACGTGGAAACCCAGGAAGCCATGCAGAAGATGGCAGCTACCGACAACAACGCAGCTTCGGGCACCACCAGCCTGGGCGCCTTGTTGAAAGCTAAGTTCGATAACAAGAACTAAGACTGCGGATACGGCAGATGACAAAGTCCGAGCTGATCAACCGCCTCGCTGAGCGTTATTCTCAGCTGGTGGCGAAAGATGCGGAGTATGCCGTCAAGACCATTCTCGATGCGATGACCAACGCCCTGGCGACCGGTCAGCGTATCGAGATCCGCGGTTTTGGCAGTTTTGCCCTGAACAGCAGGCCCCCACGTATCGGCCGCAACCCGAAATCCGGCGACAAGGTGATGGTTCCCGAAAAACGGGTGCCCCACTTCAAGCCGGGCAAACAGTTGCGCGAGCGGGTGGACGCGATGGTCGGGCAACCGATTATCGAGGATTAATCGTCTGCTGGAAGGCGACATAAAGAGCGGCGTCCTTGGATGCCGCTTTTTTTTGTTAATATGCTGTAGAGCACTGCTCAAACCTACTGCGCGGCGCGCTTTGCGGCCGGCGATGCTCACCGTACTAAAGTACGGTTGCGCTTCTCGGCCACAAATCACTGCCGCTCGCTACGGTTTGATCAGCACTCTACGTTTGTGCCATGTGGCATGGGCATTTTTTTGTTCACTCTGGACCTATCGATGAAAATCATCTCCACCATCGTTGGCTGTGTTCTTTTCGTCCTGTTCTTCAGTTTTGCGCTGAAGAATGCGCAGGTTGTCGACCTGCATGTTTTCCTCAATTATGAAATTCGCGGCCCCCTGGTCCTGATGCTGCTGGGCTTTTTTGTCGCCGGCGCCAGCCTGGGCGTCCTGGCCTTGACGCCGACCGTGTTCCGTCACCGCCGCGAAGCGAGCAAGCAAAAAACCACTATTGCCGCACTGCAAACCGTTGGCGTGGCCAGCAACGTCCAGCCGCAACCGGACAGCGTGAGCGCGCAGTAAGCGGCGCCGTCGCTCCTATCTCTCTTACTCGAATAAAAACAATCGCATGGATTTTGAACTCTGGTGGCTCTTGGGTATCCCGGTGTTTTTCGCGCTGGGCTGGATTGCCGCGCGCGTCGACATTCATCAACTGGTGTCCGAATCGCGCAGCTTGCCGCGCAATTACTTCAAGGGCTTGAACTTCCTGCTCAATGAGCAGCATGACAAGGCCATCGATGCCTTCATCGAAGTCGTCAAGCTGGACCCGGAATCGGCCGATATGCACTTTGCGCTGGGCAACCTGTTCCGCCGCCGTGGCGAAACGGAGCGCGCCATCCGCGTGCACCAGAATTTGCTGGCGCGCCCGGACTTGCCGCTGGAACAGCAGGGCCATGCCGCCTACGAACTGGGCATGGATTACCTGAAGGCAGGCTTGCTGGACCGGGCCGAGGAAATCTTCAATAGCCTGATCGACACGCAGTATGCGGCCCAGGCGCGCCGCGCGCTGCTGGAAATTTACCAGCGCGAAAAGGAATGGCCGCGCGCCATCGAAGCGGCCGTGGGCTTGCAGGAATCGGGTGCCGGTGCGCGCCAGAAGGAAATCGCCCAGTTCTATTGCGAACTGGCGCATGACGCGCTGGTGCACATGAAGCCGGACGAAGCCATGCCGCTGCTGGAAAAAGCCCTGCAGACGGACCGCAAGAGCGTGCGCGCCACCATCCTGACGGGCGACGTGCTGCTGGCGCGCGGCGACGTGGAAGGCGCGCTGACCACCTGGCGCCGCGTGGAGCAGCAAAGTGTGCCGCACGTGGCCCTGGTGGCGCAGCGCCTGATGGATGGCTACACCAAGGTGGGCCGCGCGCAAGAAGGCGTCAACCTGCTGCGCTCCTACCTGGAAGAGGCGTCGTCGATCGACTTGATCGAGGTCGTCTTCAAGGCCGTCATCGAACTCGACGGCGTGGAAGCGGCGAAGCAGCTGGTCAGCGCCGAGCTGCGCCGCACGCCGACCCTGCTGGGCCTGGATAAACTGCTGGAAGCGCGCATGATGGATGCGCCGGCCGCCATCTGGTCCGAGCTGTCGATGGTGAAAAACCTCGTGCACGGCTACACGCAGAAGCTGGCCCGCTACCAGTGCAGCCATTGCGGCTTCAAGGCACGCCAGTTCTACTGGCACTGCCCTGGCTGCAACAAGTGGGAAACGTATCCACCGCGCCGTACCGAAGAGCTCAACGTCATGAATTAGTCGTGCCCACCACAGGGCCCATGGCTGCGTTGCAGCGCCTCGCCGTACTATTCGTACTGTCTTCGGCGCCGCGCCTTGCCCTGAACCCTGTGCTGTGCACTTGCAGGTCAGATAGACATATTACAAATACGGCACAACCATGAAAATCACCATTATCGGCACCGGCTATGTAGGCCTCGTGACCGGCGCCTGCCTGGCGGAGCTGGGCAACGACGTTTTTTGCCTCGACCTGGACGCGCAGAAGGTCGCCTTGCTCAACAGCGGCGGCATCCCCATCCATGAACCGGGGCTGGAAGAAGTCGTGGCGCGCAACCGCGCCGCCGGCCGCATGACCTTTTCCACCGACGTCGAGGCAGCCGCCGCGCACGGCGTGATGCAATTCATCGCCGTCGGCACGCCGCCCGATGAAGACGGCTCGGCCGACCTGCAATACGTGCTGGCGGCCGCGCGCGGCATCGGCAAGTACATGACGGATTTCAAGGTCATCGTCGACAAGTCGACCGTGCCCGTCGGCACGGCCGAAAAAGTGCGCGCCGCCATCCAGGGCGAACTCGATGCGCGCGGCGTGGCCGCCACGTTCTCGGTGGCGTCGAACCCGGAATTTCTCAAGGAAGGTGCGGCCGTCGAAGACTTCATGCGCCCGGACCGCATTGTCATCGGCTGCGACAGCACGCCGGACGGCGAGCGCGCGCGCGAATTGCTGAAAAGCCTGTACGCGCCATTCAACCGCAACCGCGAACGCACCTACTGGATGGACGTGCGCTCGGCCGAATTCACGAAGTACGCGGCGAACGCCATGCTGGCCACGCGTATTTCCTTCATGAATGAACTGGCGAACCTGGCCGACAAGGTGGGCGTCGATATCGAGGCCGTGCGCCACGGCATCGGTTCCGACCCGCGCATCGGCCACAGCTTCCTGTACGCAGGTTGCGGCTATGGCGGTTCCTGCTTCCCGAAAGACGTGCAGGCGCTCGAGCGCACGGCGCGCGGCTATGGGCAGGAGTTGCTGATCCTGCGTGCCGTCGAAGCCGTCAACGACCAGCAGAAGCAGGTGCTGGGGCGCAAAGTGGTCACTCGCTTCGGCGCAGATCTGACGGGCCGGCATTTCGCCGTCTGGGGACTGGCCTTCAAGCCGAACACGGACGACATGCGCGAAGCGTCGGCCCGCGTGCTGCTGGCGGACTTGCTGGCGCGCGGCGCCACGGTGGCCGTGTATGACCCCGTCGCCATGCCCGAGGCGCGCCGCGTGCTGCAACTGGACTTGACGCCGGAACAATTGGCAAGGGTGCGCTTTGCCGACAGTCCGAAGGATGCGCTGCAGGACGCCGATGCGCTGGTCATCGTGACCGAGTGGAAAGCCTTCCGCAGTCCCGATTTCGAACAGGTCAAGGCGCGCCTGAAGCAGGCCGTGATCTTTGACGGACGCAACCTGTTCGAGCCAGCCGTCATGGCCGAGGCGGGCATCGAATATCACGGGATCGGTCGCTCGATCCTGACACGCGCATGAGCGCCCACGAGGTGGCAGCCTTGACGGCGCCAGCCGCGCTGGCCCAGGTGCGCCTGCTGGTGGTGGGCGATGTGATGCTGGACCGTTACTGGTTCGGTGATGTCAGCCGCATTTCGCCGGAAGCGCCCGTGCCCATCGTGCGCATCGAGAAGCGCGAAGAGCGCCTGGGTGGCGCGGCCAACGTAGCGCGCAACGCGGCCGCGCTGGGAGCGAAGACGAGCTTGCTGGGCGTGGTCGGCGACGACGAGGCCGGCAGCCAGGTCGAGCGCCTGCTCGAAGGGGGCGGCATCCACAGCTATCTGCAGCGCGATGCGGCCATTTCCACCATCATCAAGCTGCGCGTGATCGGCCGCCAGCAGCAGATGCTGCGCATCGATTTCGAGGATGCGCCCAGCGATACGGTGCTGCGCGACAAGCTCAAGCAATTCAATGCTCTATTGCCGCACTACGACGTGGTGGTCCTGTCGGACTACGCCAAGGGCAGCCTGGTGAACGTGGCCGAGATGATCAAGGCCGCCAAGGCCGCCGGCAAGATTGTCATGGTCGACCCGAAAGGCGATGATTTCAGCCGCTATGCGGGAGCGTCAGTGCTCACTCCGAACAAGTCCGAACTGCGCCGCGTGATCGGCAACTGGAGCACGGAAGAGCAACTCACGGAACGCGCGCAGCAGATGCGCGCGCAGCTGGGCCTGGAAGCCTTGCTGCTGACCCGTTCCGAAGAGGGCATGAGCTTGTACACGGCCGATGAGGTGCTGCACATGCCGACCGATGCGCGCGAAGTATTCGACGTCTCGGGCGCGGGCGACACGGTGATTGCCACCATGGCGGCCATGCTGGGCGCCGGCATGGGCCTGGGTGAGGCCGTACGTACGGCCAACCGGGCCGGCGGCATCGTCGTCGGCAAGCTGGGCACGGCCACCGTCACCCGCGAAGAGCTGTTCCCGCAGTAACCGCCGCCGTATTCCGCATCTCGCCTGCGCCGCTCTGTTTGATCTGGCGCAGGTTTCCCCGTCATTCCGCTGTCCCGTCTTGTCAACCGTATCACGCCACAGCCGTTAAAGCCGTTAAGGCGCTGCTCCTCCCTTGCGTTCGAGTCATCTTGAAACCACACCACGGAGAGATTCCCATGTTCAAAAAAATACTGCTGGCCATCGTCACCCTGATCGCGACGATGGGTTTTGCCTTTGCCCAGGTCGATGTCAACAAGGCGGACCAGGCGGCACTCGACGGCGTCAAGGGCATCGGCCCCGTCACGTCGAAAGCCATCCTTGAAGAACGCGCCAAGGGCGGCGCCTTCAAGGATTGGGCCGATTTCGAAAGCCGCGTAAAAGGCATCGGACCGAAAAGTTCCGTGAAACTGTCGGAAGCGGGCTTGCAGGTAAATGGCCAGGCCAAGTCTGGCGCGCCAGCGGCCCCGGTGGCGAAAGCTGCCCCGGCAAAAAAGGAAACTGCTGTGAAGGAAGTTGCAGCGAAAGAAGCCGCAGCGAAGCCAGCTGCTGCGACCGACACCGCTGTGGCGCCAGCCAAGACGGCCGCTGAAACGAAAAAAGAAGCTGCTGCTGCCAAGAAAGAAGCGAAGGCTGCCGCTGCTGCCGCGAAGAAAGAAGCGAAGCTGGCTGCAGCCGAGGCGAAGAAGGCTGAAGCCGAGAAAAAGTAAGCGTGTTGCTGTAAAGCGTGTTGCGTGGTGGTGCCGCGCAGCACGAGAAGAAAACCCTGCGTGGTACCGGCCGCGCGGGGTTTTTTTTATGCGCCGCCACTTTGCCCTGCCGATGCGCCTACAGCTGCGACTCGATCGGCAGCCAGCGCATCACGCACACCAGCATGCGGCGCCAGAAGCCTGACTCTGGATCGTGCGTCCACACCTTGGCTGGCTGCTCGGTGGCGTCGGACCAGCGCAGGGCGCCGTTGTCGAGGAATACGCGGTAGCTGGTGTCGCTAGCCGTCGAGTGCAGGAACAGCGCGCGCATGTCGGCTCCCAGCGCGGCATCGTTGAACAGCACGCCCATCTCCGTGTTCAGCTGGGCCGAGCGGGGGTCGAGGTTGAAGGAGCCGACGAAACCCCGCTGGCCATCGACCACCACGGCCTTGGTATGCAGGCTGGCGCGGCTCGAACCCATCAGGCTGATGCGCTTGCGGTGCAGGGTCTTCAATTCAGACAGGTCGACGCCACCGCCCAGCAGCACTTCGCGGTAGCGCGCATAGCCCGCATGCACGAGGGCCACGTCGGTGGCGGCCAGCGAGTTGGTCAGCACACCGACCTTGACGCCGGCGGCAACCTTGTCGGCCAGGCTTTGCGTCAGCGCCGCGCCGGGCACGAAGTAGGGCGAGGTCAGCAGCGCTTCCTCGCGCGCCTCGGTCAGCAGGGGCAGCAAGCTGTGCATGAGCCAGTGCTCGCTGCGCTGCAAACTGGCCACGGGGGCGGCTTTTTCCGGCGAGTCCGACAGCACTTGTACCTGCGCGCTCCAGTGCAGGCGCAGACGGCCATCCAGGTGGGCTTGCAGCTGGCCCGTATCGGTCAGCTGCCGCAGGTACGGCGAAGCGCCCAGTTCACCCGTGAGCGCGTCGAGGCGGGCGCGCACAGCCTGCAGTTCCGGCGCGCCTGCGTTCTTGCCGGCGTGCAAGGCACCGATGGGGATGACGGCGCGGCTGTTCCAGAAGCGGTCGAAGATATCGCTCGTCTGCTGTACGGCGGGCCCCACCAGCAGCAAGTCGGCATCCTGGAAATTAACCTGCTCGGCGGCATCAAAATATTCATCGCCGATATTGCGCCCGCCGACCAGGGCCACCCTGCCGTCGACGATCCAGGCCTTGTTGTGCATGCGCCGGTTCAGGCTGACGGCGCGCAAGGCCATTTCCACGGCGCGCAACCAGATGCCGTCGCGGTTGCGGCTCGGATTGAAGATGCGCACGTCGATCAGCGGATGGCTGTCGAGCGCGAGGATGGCGGCGTCCTGGCCGCGCGCGTTGATATCGTCAAGCAACACGCGCACGCGCACGCCGCGGTCGGCTGCGCGCAGCAGTTCGCGCACCAGCAGGCGGCCCGTGACGTCGTTATGCCAGATGTAGTACTGCAAGTCGATGCTGCGGCCCGCCTCGCGCGCGCTCAGGGCGCGCAGGGCGAACGCTTCCAGGTTGTCGTCGATCAGGGCCGTGCCGCTCTGCTCCGCGCGTTGCGCCAGCTGCGGCGCCAGCACACGGTCGAGCAGGGTAGCGCCGGCTGCCACGGGCAAGGCCGTACCCGGCGCCCCCAGCGACCGTTCGGCGAAGCGCCCGTAGCTGTACAGCGCGGCGATGCTGAGCCCGGCAAACAGGGTGGCCAGCAGCAGCAATTTGACGAGCATGCGGCGCACCGTCAGCGGACCGCGCGCAGGCTGAGACTGCGGCGTGCGGGATGGAGGATGGGCTGGCGCATGCGGATGTCTTTCGTGAGCGGAACGGGAAGTGGCCGATTGTAGCAGTTTCTACAATGCACGATTTTCATCCTGGAACATCCTTGCCTGCCGTCAAAAATGCGAGAATGGCCAGCTCAATCAATCATCGGGGGATGCAGGCATGGTAAGGATTTTGACAGCAATGACGGCAGCCATGCTGTCGGCTAGCGTGGCGGCGGCGCCGGGCGCCGAACCGGCGCAGCAGCAGATACGGCAGGTGGTGGCCGACATCTCGCCGCAGCGCATCGAGGCGCACGTGCGCAAGCTGGTGGGCTTCCAGACGCGCCATACCATGTCCGATACCGTGTCCGATACGCGCGGCATCGGCGCGGCCAGGCGCTGGATCAAGGCGGAGCTGGAGCGCTGCGGCGCGCAGGCGGGCGGGCGCCTGCAGGTGGCGCTCGACAGCCATATCGCGCCCGTGTCGAAGCGCATCGCGCGGCCGACGGAAATCGTCAACGTGGTGGCGACCCTGCCGGGCAGCCAGCCGCAGTCTGCCGGGCGCATCTATGTCGTCAGCGGCCACTATGATTCGCGCGCCACCGACGTGATGGATGCGCAGGGCGACGCGCCCGGCGCCAACGACGACGCCTCGGGCACGGCGGCCGTGATCGAGATGGCTTGCGCGATGGCGCGCTACCAGTTCGACGCCACGCTCGTCTTCATGGCCGTGGCGGCCGAGGAACAGGGGTTGTTGGGTTCCGGCCACTGGGCGCAGCAGGCAAAGCTGAACAAGCTCAATATCGCCGGCATGCTCAATAACGACATCATCGGCAGTTCGCGCGCCGACGATGGAAGCGTCGACGGTGGCCAGGTGCGCCTGTTTGCCGAGGGCATTCCCGCCGTGAAGGAGATGAGCGACGGCGTGCGCGCCCTGGTGGCGACGGGCGGTGAAAACGACTCGATTTCGCGCCAGTTGGCGCGCCATGTGAAGCAGGTGGGCGAGCGCTATGTGCCCGGTTTCAAGGTCAACGTCATCCAGCGCGCCGACCGCTACCTGCGCGGCGGCGACCATATGCCGTTTCTCGCGCAAGGGTATGCGGCGCTGCGTTTCACGGAGCCGAACGAGGATTTTACCCACCAGCACCAGGATGTGCGCGTGGAAAACGGCGTGCAGTATGGCGACTTGCCGCAATTCGTCGATTATGACTACGTGGCAAAAGTGGCGCGCGTGAATGCGGCGGCGCTCGCTTCACTGGCCCTGGCGCCTGCCGCGCCAGCCGGCGTGCAGGTGCGCACGGCGCAGCTGGAAAACGCCACTTCACTGGTCTGGCAGCCGAACACGGAGCCGGACCTGGCCGGCTACCGCATCGTCTGGCGCGCCACCACGGCAGACCAGTGGCAGGGCGCGCAGGACGTGGGCAATGTCACCGAAGCCAAGGTCAAGCTGTCGAAAGATAACTATTTCTTTGGCGTCCAGGCCATCGACCGCGACGGCAATGTCAGCGTGGCAACATACCCCATGCCCTTGCGTTAGGCGCTGTTGACGGGCAGGCGCGCCAGAAAGCCGTGAATCTGGGAAACGACCGCCGCGCCTTCACCGACGGCGGCCGCCACGCGCTTGGTCGAGCCGGCGCGCACGTCGCCGATGGCGAAGACGCCCGGCACGCTCGTTTCCAGCGCGGCGCGCTCGGGCAAGTCCGCTCGATACTCGGTATGGCCGTGGCCATGGGCGCGGCATTCGGCGCGCGTGACGTCGAAGCCCGTGCGAATGAAACCCTGTTCGTCGACGGCCACGGCGCAGTCATGCAGCCAGTCCGTGTTCGGATCGGCGCCGACGAAGAGAAACACGCGGCGCACGGCGCAATCGCATTCTTCACCCGTCTGCTTGTTGCGCCAGCGGGCGCCCGTCAAGCCATCGTCGTCGCCTTCGAGGGCGATGATTTCCGTGTGCGTGTGCAAGGTGATGTTGGGCGTGGCGGCGATGCGCTCGATCAAATAGCTCGACATGCTGGCCGCCAGCCCTGCGCTGCGGATCACCATGTGGACCCTGGCCGCATGGCCGGAGAGAAACACGGCCGCCTGGCCGGCCGAGTTGCCGCCGCCGACCAAAATGATCTCTTCCTGCTTGCACAGCTTGGCTTCGATGGGCGAGGCCCAGTAATACACGCCCCGTCCTTCATATGTTTTCAGGTTCGCCAGCGAGGGACGGCGGTAGCGCGCGCCGCACGACAGTACCACCGTGCGGGCGCGCACCTGGGTGCCGTCGCACAGCTTGACGCGCAGGGGCCAGCTGTCGCACAGCAAATTGGCGGCGCTGGCCGGGGTGGCGATCTCGACGCCGAACTTTTGCGCCTGCACATAGGCGCGTCCCGCCAGCGCGCGACCGGAAATACCGGTGGGAAAGCCCAGGTAATTTTCGATGCGCGCGCTGGCGCCCGCCTGTCCGCCATACGCGCGCTGTTCCAGCGCCAGGACCGATAGCCCTTCGGATGCCGCATACACGGCCGTGGCCAGGCCGGCGGGGCCGGCACCCACCACCAGCACGTCGAAGATCTTGTCGCCGGACAAATCAGGCAACATGCCCAGGCAGCGCCCCAGTTCCGCATTGCCGGGGTTTTTCATGACCTTGCCGTCGGGACAGACGACCAAGGGCCATTCCTGCGGCGTGGGCTGGTAGCGCTCGGCCAGCGCAGCGGCGGCCGCGTCCAGGGCCGGGTCCAGCACCGTATGCGGGTGGCCATTGCTCGACAGAAAACTTTGCAGGTGGAACAGATTGCCATTGCCGCGCGGCCCCACCAGCACGGGGCCGCCTGAATTGACTTCGATCAGGGCCACGCGGCGCAGGATCAGGGCGCGCACGATGCGTTCGCCCATTTCTGCTTCCGCCACGATCAGCGCGCGCAGCGATTCCGAGCTGATAACGAGTACCTCCACGTCGCCCACGGCATGGCCATTGACGAGGGCGGGGCGGCCCGACAGCTGCGCCACTTCGGCGATGAAGTGACCGGGGCCGACTTCTCGCATCAGCGAGGTGCGGCCCAGGCCTTCGTGGCGCGTGACGGCGACGTGGCCCGCCAGGATGACCAGCATGCCGAAGCTGCTGCTGCCCGCCTCGAACAGGGTGGCGCCATCCGTATAGCGGCAGGCCTTGCCATAGCGTTGCAGGCGGCGCAGTTCCGCTGCGGTGAAGACGGGGGAAATCTGGTGCATGCGGCCCTGGATATCGAGGCTGCTGGCCTGGACGGGATCGTCCTGCGTGGTTTCGGGGATGAATTCGGGTGCGCTGCTGCTCATGACTGATCCATTGATTGAATAAGCAAATTACTAAAATAACTAACCGTCACGAGTCTAGCGCATGCGCGCGCGGCCCGCTGGCACACCGCACGCGGCACCCTTGGCAGGGGGCAAAGCCAGGCGCCATGCGGCCTGACGCACGGGCGGCCGCAGCGGGGGCAGCCTGGCGGGGCGGCGGTTTTTAGCCATACGCCGTCCAGCATCTCATATTAGAATGGGTCTTTGTTGAAATTACTCAAACAGACACGATGGCTTACAAGACACTTGAAGATACGATAGGCAATACTCCGCTGGTGCAACTGACGCGCTTGCCGGGCGCCGATGCGATTGCGCGCAACAACGTCATCCTCGGCAAGCTGGAAGGCAACAACCCGGCCGGCTCCGTGAAGGACCGCGCTGCCATGTCCATGCTCAAGCGCGCTGAAGAGCGCGGCGTCATCAAGCCAGGCGATACCTTGATCGAGGCCACCAGCGGTAATACGGGCATCGCGCTGGCCATGGCCGCCGCCTTGCGCGGCTACAAGATGCTGCTCTTGATGCCAGACAATCTCAGCGTGGAGCGCCGCCAGAGCATGGCCGCCTACGGCGCCGATATTCTGTTGACGCCGAAGACGGGCGGCATGGAATATGCGCGCGACCTGGCCGAGCAGATGCAGAAGGACGGCCGTGGCATCATCCTCGACCAGTTCGCCAACGAAGACAATTCGCGCGCCCACTACGAAAGCACAGGACCGGAAATCTGGCGCGATACCAATGGCCAGGTCACGCATTTTGTCAGCGCCATGGGCACGACGGGCACCATCATGGGCGTGTCGCGCTATTTGAAGGAACAGAATCCCGCCATCCAGATTATCGGCGCCCAGCCGGAAGAAGGCTCGCAGATTCCCGGCATCCGCAAGTGGCCGGAAGCGTACTTGCCGAAAATTTACGACAAGTCGCGCGTGGATCAGGTGGAATACGTGAGCCAGGGCGTGGCCGAGCGCATGGCGCGCAGCCTGGCGGCGGAAGAGGGCTTGTTCTGCGGCATCTCTGCAGCCGGCGCCTGCGAAATTGCGCTGCGCATCTCGCAAACGGTGGAGAACGCGACGATCGTGTTTGTCGTTTGCGACCGCGGCGACCGTTACTTGTCCACCGGCGTGTTTCCTGCTTGATAGTTAATACGGGAAAATAATATCGGCCAGAACGGCCTGAGAACTGCTGGAAATACCCCCTCCCCATGGCGGGGAGGGAAAACCTGCGAAACTGGCAGGATCAGCCTTGTGGCGTTTCGCCTTCTTTTGGCTTGAATTGCTTGTCGCTGATGCGGAATTTGTTACGACGGTCACCCATCAGGTAACGCAGGTCGCGGATGCTCAGGTCGCTCACTTCGTGCATGCGGATCAGCAGCGATGCGCCGACCGGCAGGCGGTGGTGACGGATTTTGCTGATCACTGGTGGTGCCACTTCCAGCGCGCGGGACAGTGCTGCGTCGTTTTTCAGGCGCAGGTTTTCGATCAGGGTATCGAGCAATCTGTTTGGGTTGTACTGGAGCAGATCGTCGGAGTCCGAATCGCTGTTCATATCAATGCCGACTTGGTTTGTCATGATGTTAATGTTCCTTCTGTAGTTGCACTGCAAAGTAAAAAACACTCGGAGCTCGCTCTTGCTGCGTTCATGTTCATTCTTTACTAAAAGGAACAAATTCACACATGGTACGATCCGGGATACAGTTTTTCATGGTATATACACAATTGTACAGCAGGATTCCATTTCAGGCCGGAAAGCTCTGTAATCTTGCTTTGGATAAAATAAGTGTTGTCATGTTGCAACAGCTATTTATTCTTTAATATGCTCTATGATAGAACAAAAATTGTACTTTGACAAAAGTTAAGTATAAAACCATTTCTGTATTCCGTGCCGCACAATGGCTGGCGAGCGAGGCTGGCACATGTTATCGCTGCCACCATAGACCTGTTTGCTGGTCGCTTCAACATCGCTTACGCTTTCTTACAAGTAATATTATAACTTTACACTGACTTTCGGTTAGCGTGCGCGCACTTGGCTGATGGCCTTGCCCAAGTCGATGACTGACATGGCATAAAAATAACTTCTGTTGTACTGAGTTATAGCAAAGAAGTTATTGCTTGCCAAGTGATACTCAGTTGCTTCTGAACCATTTTGCAGATCAATCAGGCCGAACAACATGTTTTGGGGCGTGGCTGCGACGGTACTCACGCCGGCCTCCTGCAATTCCTCCAGCCGGTACTTGGCTTGCAAGCCCTGGCCGATGAACTTTTCCCAGGCGTGGCTGCCCGAGACGGTGACGCGATATGTGCTGATGGCCGGGTCATCGCGCCGCCAGCCGTGTTCGACGAGGAAATGCGCCACGCTGCCGATGGCGTCGGTGGTGGAATTGCGCAGGTCGATGTGACTATCGCCATCGAAGTCCACCGCGTATTTCATGATGCTGCTAGGCATGAACTGGGGCAAGCCGATGGCGCCCGCATACGAGCCGAGCAGGGTCAAGGGATCGATGCCATCCTTGCGCGCGTACAGCAGCGCGTTTTCCAGTTCCCCCTTGAAAAATTCCATGCGCGCGGCGCGCGTCGGGCTTTCCGGGTAGGAAAACGCCAGGGTCGTCAGCGCGTCGAGCACGCGGAAACGGCCCGTGTTGCGTCCGTACACGGTTTCCACGCCGATGATGCCGACGATGATTTCGGCCGGCACGCCATATTCGCGTTCGGCGCGCGCCAGTGCTGCCGCGTTCTCTTCCCAGAATTTCACGCCCGCATTGATACGCACCGGCTCGATGAAGCGGGCGCTGTACGCTTGCCAGTTCTTCGGCTTGCCTGGTGGCGCCGGTTTCATCAGCTGCACGGTCGACTCGACATAGCGCACCTTGCCGATCAGGGTATCGAGCGCGGCGCGGTCAAAACCATGCTTGGCGGACATCTCGTCGAGGAAGGCGCGTACTTCTTTCCAGTTGGCATAGTCGACAAACTCGCCTTCGAAGTCGAATTTCGCCGGTGCTTTTTTGGCCGTCACCTTGGCGGGCGGGGCCTTGGCCGCGCGCACGGCACGGGCGCGGTCGGCAGCGGAAATATTGCCGTTTTCGCCAGCATGCGCGGCGGACAGGCACAGGGGAAGGGAGAGGAGCAGGGACAGGGCGGAGGTTTTGATCGGTAACAAGGAGCGTCTCATCGGCATTGGGTTAACAGGTGGCGCAAGCTGCGCCGCGCGCGGGATTGTTCGTCTGGGTTGGCATTACCATACTTCATGGTGGCATAGATTGCCAGAAACTGTGCGATGGCGGCGTGCGTCTCTTGTGTGGCCATGCCTGCGGCCAGGCGCGCAGCATAACCGTGCGGCCCTTCATGCGGCGCACGGCTGTAGCCGCGCCGCGCCTGCTGGCGGCAAAACTGCAGGTACAGGGCGTCGAGCGGATCGGCTTGCCGCGCTTGCCGCCACCAGACCAGTGCACCAACTGCGGCGGACAGCAGGGCCAGCACGGCGCAAGCGAGTGCCAGGGTCGTCGCTGGCAGGTTTTTCAAGCGATCGAGGATGGCGCGCTGGCGTTGCGGCGTGGTGTCGAGCACCCAGTTGCTCCAGGCGTGCTCGGCCTGCTGCCATTGCTGGCGCCATGCGGCAATCGCCCCGTGCGCGCCGCCATCGAGGCCGGCCAGCGCGCGCCAGGCCGTCAGCGGCGACGGGGCCGCTGGCAGGGCGGTATCGAGGTTGTGCTCCGTGCGCAGGGGCGCGACGGCGCTGGTGGGGTCGACGCGCACCCAGCCCCGGCCCGCCAGCCACACTTCGCTCCAGGCATGGGCATCGGACTGGCGCACGCTCAAGCTGTTGTCGCTAGCGTTGCGCAGGCCGCCCTGGTAGCCCGTGACGACGCGCGCGGGGATGCCCATGGCGCGCATCAGCACGACAAAGCTGCCCGCGTAATGCTCGCAAAAGCCCGCCTGCGTGGTAAACAGGAAGTCGTCGACGCCATTCTTGCCCAGCAGCGGTGGCTGCAGGGTGTAGCGGAAAGGTGTGCGGCGGAAGTGCGTGAGGACGGCGGCGATGGCGTCGGCGGGTGCCAGCGCCTGTGCGCCGCTGCCGCGCAGTGCGCGGGCCCAGGCCACGCTGCGCGGGTTGCTGCCAGCGGGCAAGGCCAGCCATGGCTGTTGTTGCGCGAGCGACAGGCCGGCCTGCAGCCGGTAGCGGGGCTGGGAACTGACGCGGTAATGCACGGTCGAAGTAATGGGTTGTATGGTCAGCACTTCCAGCGCAGACGACACGACATACGGATTGCCAGGCAAGCGTTCGATGCTGCGCGGCACGTCGAGCGCGAAGATGCGCCGCTGGCCGTTCGCTGGCAAGGTCACTTCGTAGTGGCTGGGCGGCCCTTCCAGCGCGATGTCGATGCGGCTGTCGCTGGCGGGCGTGCGCCGGCCAGCGCCCATGCGCGTCCAGGTGGCGCCATCGTAGTCACCCAGCACCACGCCGCGCCAGTACAGCTGGTCTTGCGGCGGGAGCGGCGTGGAAAAGCGGGCCGTAAAGACGGGTTCGTTTGATAGTGCCAGCGAGGCGATGGCGCCCGGCTGCATGCTGTCGGACAAGCCCGTGCGCGCCTGCGCCCCTTCTGGTGCTGCGCCCCACAGGGGGCCGTCGACGCGCGGCACGGCAAGAAATAGTACGCCCGCCAGGGGAATGGCCAGCGCCAGCATGCGTCCCAGCAAGCCTAGCCTTTGCGCCAGGCGCGGCTGCAGCGTGCCGTACTGGGCCGACAGCAGGGCGGCCAGCAGCACGATCACGGTGGCCAGCATCCAGGCAGCGCTGAGGATGCCTTGCGCATGAAAGAAGTTGGCCAGCAGCAAAAAGAAACTGAGGAAGACGAAGACGAAGATGTCGCGCCGGCCATGCATTTCCAGCGATTTCAAGGCTAGCAGCAGGGCCAGCATGGCCACGCCGGGATCGCATCCCAGCACGCTGCCGTAGCTGGCGTACACGCCGGCGATGCCCAGCAGGGCCAGCGGCGCCAGCACGGCGAGCCGCGGCTGGCGCCGGCCCCGCACGGTAATGACGGCGCGCCACAGCAGCGGCACGGCTGTCGCTACCGACAACCATGGGGGCAGATGCAGCGCGTGCGGCGCCAGCACCATGGCGGCGGCCAGCAACAGCAGCACAATGTCGGCCTTTTCGCGCGGCAAGCCGCTCAGCCAGGCTTTCATGGCATCGCCTGCGCTGGCGGCAAATCGTGCGGCGAACCATGCAGGGCCAGCGCGCACAGGCAGGCGTCGCGCTGGCCGTCACCCAGGGCCGGTGCCAGAGTCAGCTTGCCCAGACGCAAGCCATATGGCAAGCCCGTGCTTTCCGCCTGCAGCACCCAGGCGGCCAGGCGCGACAGGCGCGCTTCCGGCGCCAGCGCGTGCAGGTCCGCGTGGTCGAGCACAAGGTTGCCATGCGTGCCATGCGTGCCATGCGTGCCGTGCGGTGCGCCCTTTGGTGCGTCGGCGTCAGGCTGGAATTGCTTGCTGAATAAATGCTCGCCGTCATGGCGGGCGATCTGGCGCCAGGCCAGGCGCTGCAAGGGGTCGCCCGGCTGGTAGGCGCGCACGCCCGTCAGCTCCTGGGCGCCACCGGGCGAGTCTGGCCAGCTTGCCTGCCGTGCCTGCTGTATTGTGCCGGCCAGCCACGGCAGCGGCGGCGCATCTTGCTCGGGCTGCGGATACACGAGCACGCGCGCCTCGGGCTGCCAATGGCACCAGGCAACAAACAGGCCCAGCGGAAAACTGCCGGACAGGCGCACGGCTGGCGCATTGATCCAACCCCGTTGTTGCGCCGGCACGCCGATGCTGACGGCGGTTTCGCCGTGGGCGGCGATGTCGGCCAGATTGGGTGATGCCTGCGAACCGATGACGGCCAGACGGATCGCATGGCGCGGGCGGGTGCTGCGGTTGATCAGGCGCAAGGTAAACAAGGCGTGGCTGCCCGCAAACACGGGCTTGCCCGGCGTGGCCGCCAAGGCCAGGCCCGCCAGGTTGCGGCTGCTAAACAGCATGTCGGCGATGGCGCAGGCGGCCGCGAAATACGTGAGTGCATAGCCCAGGCCCAGGCGGTAATTGACGGCGGCGATCCACAGTGCCAGCAATAGCGCGGCAAACGCCAGGCCCGCACGCGAGGGACGGATGTGCACGCGCTGCGCGCCCAGCCAGGGGCGTGCCGGCAGCCATGGAATAGTGCGCCAGCGCATCTCGGTCAGACGGGGATGCTCAACAGCAGATGCTGCAGCAGCGCGCGGCTGTCCGTGGACCCTTGCGCCGCATGCAGGCGGTGGGCGCAGACGGGCAGCAGCACGGCTTGCACATCGTCGGGCGTGACGTGGTCGCGTCCGGCCAGGGCGGCCCAGGCGCGCGCCGCCTGCAACAGGGCCAGCGCGGCGCGCGGGCTGAGGCCGTCGGCAAACACGCCGGGCGCGCGGGTGGCATGCACGAGGGTCAGCACGTAGTCGACGACGGCGGGCGAGGCGTGGATGGCGCGCAGGCCCGCTTGCGCTTGCAGCAATTCTTCCGCGTTCATCACGGCCGGCAAGGTTTGCAGCATGGCGCGGCGGTCGGCGCCCAGCAGCAGCGCCCGTTCGGCGGCCGCATCGGGGTAGCCCAAGGTGACGCACATGAGAAAACGGTCGAGCTGCGATTCGGGCAAGGGGAAGGTGCCCAGCTGGTGCGCGCAGTTTTGCGTGGCGATGACGAAAAACGGCTGCGGCAGCGCGTGCGTGACGCCATCGAGCGTCACTTGCCGCTCTTCCATCGCCTCCAGCAAGCCCGATTGCGTCTTCGGCGTGGCGCGGTTGATCTCGTCGGCCAGCAGCACCTGGGTAAACAGGGGGCCTGGATGAAAAACGAAACTGGCGCTGCCCCGGTCATACACGCTCATGCCGGCCACGTCGGCGGGCAGCAGATCGCTGGTAAATTGCTGGCGCTTCCATTGCAGGCCCAGCGAGATGGCCAGCGCATGGGCCAGCGTGGTCTTGCCTACGCCGGGCACGTCTTCGATCAGCAGGTGGCCGCCCGCCAGCACGCAGGCAAGGGTCTGGCGGATCTGCAAGTGTTTGCCGACGAGAGCTTCGCCGATTTGCTGTGCGGCCTGGTGTATTTTCGAAAACATGTTATTTCTATCACAGTACAACGGATTATTTAATTTACAATCGCTTTGGCCAGGTCAAACGGCGCCGCCCGCCAGCTGCGCGCTCGTGGTAGATTAGAGTGACAGCAAAGGCGGCACAGACCAGCCAGTGATTTTATGCGAGAACGCGCAGGGCGAACAGAAATGCCATGCAGTGTTCCCGGAGAATGGACAGAGACAGAGGTAACCAGTACAGCGCATGAGCACAGCCATTTATACCCATCCCGATTGCCAGCGCCATGAAATGGGCGACTGGCACCCTGAATCGCCGGCCCGCTTGCAGGCCATCAACGATCAATTGATCCTCGCGCATATCAGCGACCTGGTCGAGCACCGCGACGGCGTGCGTGCGCAATTGTCCGACATCGAGCGCAACCACAGTGCCACGGCCATCGGCCTGGTGCGCGATAATGTGCCGTCCGAGGGCGACTACTATCCGCTCGACGGCGACACCTTGCTCAACGCGCACAGCTACGAGGCCGCCCTGGCGGCGGCAGGCTCGGCCGTGACTGCCACGGACGCCGTTATCGATGGCGAGATCAGCAACGCCTTTTGCGCGATCCGACCGCCTGGCCACCATGCGCGGCCCAGCGAGCCCATGGGTTTCTGCCTGTTCAACAATGTCGCCATCGCCGCCAAGCATGCGCTTGACGTGCGCGGCCTCGACAGAGTCGCCATCGTCGACTTTGACGTTCATCATGGGAATGGCACGGCCGAATCCGTGGCAAACGATCCACGCATCCTGATGGTGAGTTTTTTCCAGCACCCGTTTTATCCGTACAGCGATGTCGAGTCCTATACGGATACGCGCGTCAACGTGCCCGTGCCGGCCCGCTCGAAGGGCGATGCCGTGCGCCAGCTGGTGCTCGACCACTGGCTGCCCGCGCTGCACCGGCAGCAGCCGCAGATGATTTTCATTTCCGCAGGTTTCGATGCCCACCGCGAAGACGATGTGGGCGGCATGGGCCTGGTGGAGGCCGACTACACGTGGCTGACGCAGCAAATGATGGCCGTGGCCAATCAGTATGGCAAGGGCCGCATCGTCAGCTGCCTCGAAGGGGGCTACAATCTGTCGTCGCTGGGCCGCAGCGTGGCGGCGCACGTGAAGGCGCTGGCGGAGCTGTAACGGTGCCGCGAACTACAGCAAGCTGGGACGGCTGCTGGAATTGGTGTGGCGGTGGGTCTGGTAATCGAGCGCGTCGCCGGCCATGAAGCGGCGCCAGGCTTGCGTGTAGACGAGCGATGATTTCTCCGCATCGAAGCTGCCGAGCTGGAGCATGTCGCGGTGGTGCTTGATTTCATTGACCAATTGGTCATACAGCATTTGCAAGCCATAGCTGTCGGCGCTCTGGCGTTTCAGGCGCTCTTCCAGCTGCGCCACTTGCCCCTGCAACTGCCGGCATTCCCTCTTCCAGTCATTGCGTGGCACGCGCTTGGGCGCCATGCCAGTGTGTTCCTTCATCATATCGACCTATCCCCATCGCGTATCTCCCTGCACCTGGCGGAGCCAGCCTGGGAATAATTGCTTTTCATTTAAGAGGCGATATTAGAGCATACTTTTTTATTGCTTGCAGTAAATATAAAAATCCTTGTGGAAATATTTGAGCTGGCTTCGCGGGCGCCTATCACTGGCGCTGTACTGCTTTCAAGGGCGCAGCGGGGGCGGCTACGGCCATGTTGACGTCGTCGGCGTAAGTGATGGTCAGCAGGGTATTGTCGTCCCAGCTCTGGTCATGCAGCGGCGGCACGTAGCGCTGGCGGTCGTCCGTGACGCGGATCTCCAGCGTGCGCTCGCCCGAGCGCGCCTGCACGGCGGCGAGGCTGCGCGGCACGGGATACAGCACGTGGATCAGCGATGAGTGGCACGGTCCGCCCGCCAGGCGGAACAGGTTGCGCCGCACAAACGGTAGCTGGTCCTGTTCGACAGCCCAGCGGATTTCGCATTCCAGGCGCAAGTCGCCCAGACGGCGCACGTTCGCGGGCAGTCCCGGCGTATGGATGTCGGCGCGCCAGCGCAGGGTGTCGCGCTTCTTGTTGCTGACCAGGTCGGCATTCGCATCGTAGGCCGTCTTGTCGCGCGTCAAGGTGAAGCCGCCATCCGCCGCCAGGGGCACGGGGATCGACAGGTTGTCGGCCGACAGGTGCAGGGTCACGCCATCGAGCCTGGCCTGGGGCGTGGCGGGAACCAGCATGAAGCGCAGCGGCGCGCCCGGCGCCAGGCGCTGGTGGTCGGCATACGCGTCGAGTCCCTTGAGCATGGTGCGGTAGGGGCGCAAGTCAGGATCGCGCGTGCCTTGCACCTCGACAAGCTGCTGCATTTCCTGGTTCACTGGGTCGCCAGGCGCCGCCGTTTGTTCCTGGGCCATGGCGGGCAGCAGGCAGGCGCAGAGGGGGGCGAGGAGGAGGAAACGGGGAAGATGCATGGAATGCGCGCCAGGTTGAGTTTGCAATGGGGAAACCGGCCAGGCTGGACGGACTGCGGATCTTATCATTCAAGTAACTGCCAAATTATCACCAATTGTCTCGTTCGCGTCGCACGGCTGGCGCTGGGCGGCGGAAAATGCGACGTCGTGGCGGCAACCACGTAAAATAGCGGATTGACTGAACGAACTGAAGGCAAGAGCATGGCGATACAATGGTACCCAGGACACATGAACGCGGCCCGCAAGAAAGCGGCCGAGACCATGGAAAATACCGACCTGGTGATTGAAGTGGTGGACGCGCGCCTGCCGGCAGCCAGTTGCAATCCCATGGTGGACGAGCTGCGCCTGTTCCGCCAGCGCCCTTGCCTGAAGATCCTCAACAAGACCGACCTGGCCGATCCTGCCGCCACGGCCGCCTGGGTGGCCTATTTCAATGCCCAGGAAGGCGTGACCGCGTATGCGATGACGACCAAGAAGCCGGGCGACGTGGCGCGCATTCCGGACCTGGCCAAATCGCTGGCGCCGCACCGCGGCGTGCCGACGAAACCGCTGCGCATCATGATCATGGGCATCCCCAACGTGGGCAAGTCGACCCTGATGAACGCGCTGCTGAAAAAGCGTGTGGCGAAGGTGGGCGACGAGCCGGCCGTGACGAAAATGCAGCAAAAATTGTACCTGGACAAGAACACCATCCTGGTCGACACACCCGGCATGCTGTGGCCGAAGATCGCCATCCCCAGCGACGGCCTGATGCTGGCGGCCAGCCACGCCATCGGCTCGAACGCGCTGATCGAAGAAGAGGTGGCCGTCTTCCTGGCCGAGGAATTGCTCAAGCGCTATCCGGACTTGCTGGCGGCGCGCTACGGCACCAAGGTCGATGAAGTCGATGCCATCGGCGTGGTCGAAGGCATTGCCGCCAAGCGCGGCTTCCGCATCAAGGGCGGCGATTACGATTTCGAGAAAGCCTCGCATACCTTGCTGCTCGATTACCGCAGCGGCATCCTCGGGCGCATCTCGCTGGAAACGCCGGATACGCGCGCGGTCCTGCTGGCCCAGCACGCGGCCGAGATGGCGGAAAAAGCGGCGAAAGCGGCAGAGATTGCGGCCGAGAAGGCCAGGAATTCTGCGCGCGGCAAGCGCGGCACGTAAGTAAGAAAAGCCGCTTGTAGCGGCTTTCTTTTAACCCAATAGCGACGACTGGGGTCGGACCCTCAGGGTCCGACCCCGGCATTTTCGCCGTGCGGGTTTATGCCGCCGCCTGGCCAAACCTGAAGCTGGTCACCGCCAGCGCCCCAAAAAAATCCTCCTCGTGATACACCACGTGCGCCGCTTCCTGCTCGGCCGCACCGAGCGCCACCATCAACGGCAGCAGATGGTCTTCCTGCGGATGGGCCTGGCGCGCACCGGGCGCCTGGTCCCAGGCCAGCAATTGCGCCAGCCTTTGTTCTGGCGGCAAGGCCATCGCCTGGCGCAGCCAGGCATCGAACTGCTGCGAGGCGACGGCGCCCGCCTGGCCGAACTGGCGCAGATTATGGTAAGACAAGCCGCTGCCGAGTATCAGCACGCCCTGACGGCGCAAGCTGGCCAGCGCGCGGCCCACCTCGACGTGCGTGAGCGGGTCGTAGCCGTGTTTCAGCGACAATTGCACCAGCGGCACGTCCGCTTGCGGGTAGATGGGGAACAGGGCGCTGAAGGTGCCGTGGTCGAAGCCCCGCTCGTGGTCCAGGCGCGCCGGATGGCCGGCTGTATCGAGCAATTGCTTTACCTGCGCCGCCAGTGCCGGTGCGCCCGGTGCCGGGTACTGGATCTGATACGTGTGCGGCGGAAAGCCCGAATAATCGTAGATCATGCCCGGCTGCGGGCTGGCCGAGACGAGGAACTGCGGCCCTTCCCAGTGTGCGGTCACCACCAGCACGGCCTTGGGACGCGCGCCGAGCTGGCGCGGGATATCCTGCAAGGATGCTTCGAGCACGTCGTAGCGGTCGCCGAACTGCTCTTTCATGAACGGCCACGGGCCGCCGCCGTGCGACAGGAAATAGGTGGGGAAGGTGTGCTCTTGCATGGCGGCTCCGGAGTGGAATGGCTGATGCTACCGATGATAGTCATGCGCGGTCAGTTGATCAAGATTGAAATTATTGATATATCATTTCCATTTTGTTGATGATGGGATGGTCATGGATACCTTGCGCAGCATGCGCGTGTTTCGCGCCGTGGTCGAGCTGGACAGTTTCGTGCGCGCCAGCGAGCGCCTGGATGTATCGCCGGCCATGGTCAGCAAGCACGTGATGCACCTGGAGCGCCACCTGGGGGCGCGCCTGCTGAACCGCAGCAGCCGTCACCTGAGCCTGACGGAAATCGGCAAAGTGTATTTTGAACAATGCCGTGACATGCTCGACAATCTCGATGAGGTGGAAGCGACCGTCGGCCGCACGACGGTGGTGCCACGCGGCATGCTGCGTCTGAGCGCCCCCGTGTGGTTCGCCAACGCCATCTTTACGCGCACCCTGGTGGCTTACCGCGAGCGCTTCCCGGAAGTCACGTTCGACATCGACCTCAGCGGAAGAGTGGTCAACCTGGTGGAAGAGGGCTTTGATCTGGCCCTGCGCGTGAGCCAGGCGCCGTCGCCGACCCTGATCGCGCGGCCCATCGGCAGCATCGCTTTTCACCTGGTGGCCGCGCCCGCCTACCTGGCGCGCGCGGGCCACCCGCAAACGCCGCAGGACCTGGCGCTGCACGCCATGATCAGCTATTCCTTGTTGTCAAACGGTAATGAACTGGCCTTTGAGGGGCCGCAGGGGCGCGAGACGGTGAAGTTCTCGCCCGTGCTGCAATGCAATAACGAAAGCTTGCTGCATGCGGCCGCACTCGACGGCATGGGCATCGCCCTGCTGCCATCGTGGCAAACGGATGCGGACCTGGCGGCGGGGCGGCTGGTGCGTCTCTTCGACGGCTACCAGCTGGCGGGCGGCAAGGTGTACGCCGTCTACACGAGCCGCCGCTACCTGTCCTCGAAAGTGCGCACCTTCATCGACTTCCTGGCCGATGAAGGGCGCCTGGGCAGTTGACGGCCCCAGCGGCGCGCGCCGTGCGTATAATGATTCGCTTTTGCCATCCTCCCGTTTCACTACCGTGCGTGCCCCGATAGCGCACTCAGCTTGCCGCCATGATGCCTGCCCCTCCCGCCCTGACCATTGCCACGCGCGCCTTGCTGCTGTGCGCCCTGGCCATGCCGGCGTGCGCACAGGAAGGCGTGGATGGCGTCACGGCCGGCGTCACGCATGGCGACTTGTCCGCCGAGCTGGCGCAGGGCGGCCAGCACAGTCTGCGCGGCGCCCTGTCGCGCGACCAGGGCGGCATGATGCTCGATGTGGCCATCGACGGGCTGCGCAATGGCAACTACCGCGACGGCAGCGTGTTTCACCAGCGCGGCTTCAACGGCGGCGCGGAATGGAAGCTGCGCCAGGGCCGCTTCGGCTTCAGCGCCGACCAGCTGAAGCAGGACACCCGCTATCCCGCGCCCGAGGCGCCGTTCCTGGCCTTGCTGGCGACCCGCCCGGAAGACCTGTATCGCTATGAGGTGCGGCGCGCCAGCGCCTTCGTGCAGCGCTACGTGGGCAAGTTCGAGCTGGGCGTGGAGCTGTCGCAGCGGGAAAAGCGCGCCACGGCCCAGTATGCGGGCGAGGACGGCGGCAGCGAATCGAGGTACAGCAGCCGCCGCCGGCAACTGGCGCCGCGCCTGCGCCATTCCGGCAAGGTGGGGGGAGTGGGCACGGATACGGAAGTGGGCCTGGACCTGATGCAGTGGGAGCGGAGCTCGGGGCGCGATGGCGATGGGCAGCGCCGCCAGTACTCGCGCGCGCTGCTGCTGCGCGAGGAGCTGGCCTTCGGCGGCCTGTATGCGCCGCGCCTGCTGCTGGGATTGCGGCATGAACAGTTCCAGCTCGATCCGGCCGACCTGCCCGCCGGTGGCAGCGACTGGGAAAACCAGAACGCCTGGGACGTGCAGGGTAGCCTGCAACTGCGCCCGCAACTGAGCGTGTATGCCAAGGCCGCGCGCAGCTACCGTATCGACGACGATGGCTATACCCGCGCCGGCTACCGTCCCCTGGCGGGACAGCTGCGGCGCGAAACGGAAGTGGGCGCCACCTTCGGCGACGCGGCGCGCAGCGCTTCCGTGCGCATCTTCAGCGAGCGCCTGAGCAACCAGATCGTCTTCGACCAGAGCCTGGGCCAGCTGGGCTTTGCGGGCAACCTCGATCCTTCGCGCCGCGACGGCATTGCCATCGAGGCCAGCATGGCGCTGGCGCGTGACTGGCGCCTCGACGCGCAGCTGCGGCAAGTGCATGCGCGCTACGACGATTACGCCTACGATGGCCCGGATATCGCCCTCGTGCCCAAGACCCTGGCCAGCCTGCGCCTGTACTGGACGGGGCAGGCCGGCGCCAGTGCCGACGTGGGCGTGCAATGGCTGCGCGCCCTGCGCTATGGCCCGGATTTTGACAACAGCTGCCTGGCGCAAGTGCCCGCATTCGCCACCGTGGATGGGCGCTACGTGCGCAAGCTGGGTGCCTGGGAGCTGGAACTGGCCGGCAGCAACCTGGCCAACCGCCGCCATTACGGCGATGCGCCCGGTTGCCGTTCCAGCATTTACCTCAAGGATGCGCGCCAACTGCGCGTGTCGGCGCGCTACCATTTTTGAAGTCCAAGCGCGGCGGGGCTTAAATGCGGCTTAAGCGGGTGCAAAGCGGTGCGATAAACACGGCTTTTTTCTGCCCGGGCTTCATCGACCGGCGCAAAAAGTGGTAATCTCGCCCCGTTCACGACCACTTTATGATGAAGGATTAATATGCGTTTTCTGCGTTTCTTGCGTCCCCTGCTCGCCGCCGTCACCCTGGTGGCGGCCACCGGCGGCGCCATGGCGGCCGATACCGGCTTTACCACGCTCCCGACGCCAGTGCGCACGGACACGGGCAAGAAGGTGGAAGTGGTCGAATACTTCATGTATTCCTGCCCGCATTGCTACGCGCTCGATCCGCTGATGCACGACTGGGTCAAGAAGCAGGGCGACAAGATCGCCTTCCGCCGCATCCACCTGGCCTTCTCCGGCCCGAAAGACCCACAGGCGCACGCTTATGCCACCCTGGAGGCAATGGGCCAGCTGGAGCAGTTCCACGACAAGATCTTCCGCGCCATCCACGTCGAGCGCAACCGGCTGAACCGCGATGACGCCATCCTCGACCTGCTGGTCAAGAACGGCATCGACAAGGCGAAATACCTGGACATGTTCAATTCCTTTGGCGTGCAGACCAAGCTGAAACGCAACGAGCAGCTGATCGCCGCCAGCAAGATCGACAGCGCGCCGACCATCGTCATCGACGGCCGCTTCGTCACGTCGCCGTCGCAGCTGTCGCGTCCGGGCCAGTCCGAGCCGCAAACCCAGGCGGCGACCCTGCGCGTGATGGATGAACTGGTGGCGCGCACCCTGAAAGAGCGCGCTCCCGCGCCAGCGAAGAAGTAAGCGCAGAGCGCCATGAAACAGCTGCCCTGGACCTTGTGCGTACTGGCCCTCGCCCTCGTGGCGTGGCTGGCGCTTGCCGTCGTCAGCGTGGAAAACCAGCGCAATGCGCTGGCCAGCAAGGCTTGCGTGGACCCCGCGTTCAAGAACGAGGTCGACGCAAAATGCCTGGCGTCCGTGCAGTCGCGCGAGCACTGGTGGCAGCACCTCACTTACGCCATGACGCATTTCCGGAACTGAATGCATCAGTAGAAAAACCCGCCCAGCGGGTTTTTTTTCGTCCGCGTATGATGAAGCCACAACCATCCTGGAGGGACGATGAAGGAAGTGATCTTGATTACCGGTAGCAGCCGCGGCATCGGCGCGGCGACGGCGCTGCTGGCGGCGCGCCAGGGCTATGCCGTCTGCATCAACTATGTGCGCGATGCGCAGGCGGCCGAGGCGCTGTGCGCGCGCATCGTGGCCGGCGGCGGCGAGGCGATTGCCGTGCAGGCCGACGTGGGCGATGAAGCGGACGTGGAACGGCTGTTCGGCGAAGTCGATGCGCGCCTGGGCACGCTCACGGCGCTGGTCAATAATGTGGGCGTGCTGGAGCAGAAATGCCGGCTGGCCGAGATTTCCGTGCAGCGCCTGGAACGCGTGCTGCGCACCAACGTGATCAGTTATTTTTTGTGCTGCCAGCAGGCCGTGCGGCGCATGTCGATGGCCAATGGCGGGCAGGGCGGGCGCATCGTGAATGTCTCGTCGGTGGCCGCGCGCATCGGCTCGCCGGGCGAATACATCGATTACGCGGCCTCGAAAGGTGCCGTCGATACCTTGACCCTCGGGCTGGCCAAGGAAGTGGCGGCCGAGGGCATCCGCGTCAACGGCGTGCGGCCCGGCATCATCTATACGGCCATCCATGCGTCTGGCGGCGAGCCGGGGCGGGTGGCGCGCCTGGCGTCCGGCGTGCCCATGCAGCGCGGTGGCGAGCCGGAAGAAATCGCCGATGCCATCCTGTATCTGCTGGGACCAGGAGCGAGCTATGTGACGGGCAGCATTCTCGACGTGGCGGGCGGGCGCTAAAGGTTACGCGTTGGCTGGCGCGGCCTTTGCCGGCGCCGAATGGGGCGTGATCACCACGGTGCAAGTGGTGCCGGCCACCAGCAGTTGCCCCTTCGGCTGCTCGTCGATGTGGATGCGCACGGGCACGCGCTGCGCCAGGCGCACCCAGTTGAAGGTGGGATTGACGTCGGCCAGCAGTTCGCGGCCCGTGGCGGCGTCGCGATCGGTGATGCCGCGCGCGATGCTTTCGATGTGGCCATGCAGGGTGCCGCCGCTCATCAGATTCATTTCCGCCTTGTCATCCGGCGCCAGCATGCCCAGCTTGGTTTCTTCGAAATAGCCGACGACGTAGTACGAGGCGCTGTCGATGACGGCCAGCTTGGGGGCGCCGACGGCGGCGAAATCGCCCTTGTGCACGTTCAGATTCGTTACATAGCCGCTGACGGGGGCGCGCACGGTGGTGCGTTCCAGGTTCAACTGGGCCAGCGCGCGCGCGGCCACGGCGGCCTGCACTTGCGACGAGGCCGAGCTGGCGGCGTAGGCCGCGCTTTCGCGGCTTTCCGTGGAAATGATGCTGGCGTCCAGATTGGCGCGGCGCTGCGCTTCCTTGCCGCGGCGGCCCATTTCCGTTTTTTGCGTGGCCAGCACGGCGTCGGCCTGCGCCAGCGCGCTGGCGTAGCGTTCCTTGTCGACGACGAACAGCACATCGCCTTTTTGCACCACCTGGTTGTCGCGCACCAGCACGTCCGTGACGGTGCCGGCCACGTCGGCGCTGATATTGACGATGTCGGCCTTGATGCGGCCGTCGCGCGTCCACGGCGACTCCATGTAGCGGTCCCAGACGGTCTTGCCTATCCACAGGGCTGCGGCCAGTAGCAGCAAGGTGATTGCATAGCGGGTCAGTTTGCTTACCATGTCGGCAGCCTTTCCTTGATTGGGTTGAACAGTTTTTTTTATTTGCAGAGCTATTTGTACAGCGATAAGGTCAGCGCGCCGAAGATGGCGATGAAGATGCACAGCCGCGCCAGCGACGGGTGCCACACCATGCGGTACACGCCCAGCCAGCCCAGCACGCGGTCGAGCAGGGTTTGCAGGCCGATGCTGAGGATGAACAGGGGCAGCAGGGTAGGAATCAGAATTCCGAACAGGGCGAATTCACGCGGCATGGTGGTCTCCGGCGCCAGGCGCCATATGGTCGAGTAATGAGGTGTAGATCGAGTGCAGGTCGGCCAGCGCGGTCTGCAGGCGCGCGCTACGTTCGGCGCTTGCATCGACTTCCGCCTGGGCTGCGCGCACCACGGCGCCCGCCTGCAGGGTGGCGGCCAGCGCCGCTTGCAGTGCCGTGTCGCTGCGCGTGCGCAGCCAGCCGGCGATGTGCGCCACGCACTGCTGCAGCGCGTGGCGCGTGGCGCCCGGGCGGGCGGTCGCGATCAGTTCGCGCAGTTCGATCACGGAATGGCCGATTTCCAGCAGGGTCAAGGCCTGGCGCACGACGGCGCGCGTGGCCACGCCCGGCGCCGGTCCTGCCGCCGCATTGAGCTGGCTGAGGAGGTCGCGCACGCGGTTGTCGAAGCGGTGTTTGACGCGCCGTGCGGGTGCCGTGCACGCATGCAGCGCTTCGCGCCACAGGGCGCGGCCGATGTGGTCCTTGTGGCCCATCGTGTGCTCGGGCAGCAGCACGGCAAACACGAGGGCGGCCAGCATCAGGCCGACGATCAGCGCCATGCCGGTGTTCAAAAAGGCCGCGCCGTCGACATGCATCACGTTGGTCGGCGCCATCTGCGTGATGAAGGTCGATACGCCCAGGCCCACGCCCAGCTTGGCGGGATTGGTCATCAGATACAGGCCGACAGCGAGGAAGGGTGCAAAGCTCAGCACCAGCATGCGGAAACCGTCGCCATGCACCAGCACGAAATACACGCAGACGAGCGACAGGGGCATGGCGATGAAAAAGCCTGTCAGCACCTGGCGGATCATCATGATGGGGCGCGGCGAGGACGAGGCCAGCGCGCAGAACACGGCCGCCATCAGCATCGCCGTGCTGGCGTAGGGCCAGGCGAGGAAGTAGGCGCCCAGCGCCAGCAGGGCCAGGCTGATGGCCGCGCGCGCGCCGCTGGCGATGACCAGCGCGGGCGGCGTCTTCGGCGCATACGCCTGCGGCGTGCTCACTTCCAGCGGCGTATCGTGCGCCAGGCTGAAATACACTTCGTGAAAGCGGCTCATGTCGCGCGCGAAGCGTTCCAGCAGTTCGCACACGGTGTCGAAATCGATGCGCTGCGCATGCGCGATGGTCGCGCTATCGATGTCCGCACGCGCCAGCGCCAGCGCCGTTTGCAGGTACCGCTGCATGGTGTCGAGCGAGTCTTGCGACGGCGTCGCCTGCAGCGCCTCGGCGACGATGGCGTACAGGGGCGCACACGCCTGCATGACCTGGGTTTCGCCATCGCGTTGCAGGCGGTCGAACAGGCGGTGAAAGGTATAGAAGGTGGTCAGCGCCGTCATGAAAGTGGCGTTGAAGGCGTGCAGCTTGCGGTTTTGCGCACGCACGTGACCCACTTTGCTGGTCACTTCGAACAGCGCGGCCGAGCGCCCCAGTTCCAGCGCCGCCACGTCGGCGGCAAACTGCAAATGCGTCAATTCCACCTGCGCCGGCGTGAGCTTTTGCTGCAGCACGTCCTGGCAAAAGGTGAGAAATTTGCCATAGCGCGCCTGCACCGTGCGCATCACCTGCGTACCCTGGTGTCGCGGCAGCAGCACGCTGGAGACGACGGCCGAGCAGATGATGCCCAGGCCGACTTCGGCCACGCGCGTGACGGCCAGCGAGAACACCTGCATCGGCTGCTCGATGGCGGGCAACACGATCATGCAGGCCGTGTAGCCAGCCAGCACGTACACATACGACTGGGCATTACGGTGCAGGGCCGAGCCGCTCGTGCACAGGCCCACCCACAGGGCCAGGCCGGCGAACAGCAGTACGGGCTGCTGCGGGAACAGGCCGATCAGGGTCAGTGCGGCCAGGCAGCCCAGCAGGGTGCCGCACAGGCGGTAAAAGCTTTTTTCCAGCACCATGCCGCTGCTGGGCAGGGCCAGGATGATGGTGGTGGTCATCGCCGTGCTGGGTGAATCAAGGCCCAGGCGGTAGGCCAGCCACAGAGCGCAGAACGCGGCGATGAGGGTCTTGCCGACGTAGATCCAGCGTTCGCCTTCCGTCGTGCGCCAGTCTTGCAGCGCCAGCGCCAGCCAGTGGGCCGCCCGGCTCAGGGGGCCATATGTAGGTGTTGTGGCTGGCGTCATCGATAGGCTATCAGTTCTGGTTGTTGAGATTATTCAGGTTGCGCAACTGGCGCACGTACAGCTTGTCGAGCACTTGCAGCTCTTCTTGCGTAAATCCCTCGTACAGGGCCGAGGTATCCTGGTACACGTCGGGCAGCGCCGTTTCAATCAGGGCGCTGCCCTTGTCGGTCAGCGAGATCATCACCGAGCGGCGGTCGCCGGGGCGCGTGCCGCGGTGGATCAGGCCGCGCGTTTCCAGGTCGTTGCAGACGCGCGTCAGGTTGGCCGGCTTTTCATGGCACGCCATGCCCAGGGTGCAGGCATTCGAGGTTTCGTCGTCCGTGCCGTACAGTACGGCGAGCACCATGTAGCTGGCATCGACCAGGTCGTGCTTTTTCAGCGCGGCATTGGTCAAGTCCTTCATGCCTTTTTGAATGTGGTACGTCATGCGCAACAGGCGCATCAGTTCCATGGGGAAGCCTGGCATGCGCGTGCGGATGTTTTGCAGCCGCTTGGAGGTGGCGTCAAAAGCGGTCATGTCATATTCCTTCATGTGTGAATAAAGTTCTGATTGTATCTTGTTGAGCTAGGGCAATGCCAGGATTGCAAGCTTAGATCCCGCCTCCCAGTGCATTCATCAAGGAAACGTACAGATCCAGTTCGCGCGCCCCATTCTGCGCCTGCTGCTGTTCTTCCGCCAGCAGCGCCACTTGCGTGTTGAGCATGTTGATGGCGTCGCTCATGCCCGCCTTGTACGCCTTTTCCGCCAGGTCGCGTGCGCGCTGCGCCGTGGCCAGCGCCTGCACGGTCAGCTGGTGCTGCTTTGCCAGCGACTGGGCGCGGGTGACGGCGTCGGCCACGTCCGACATGGCGTTGATGACGCTGGCGTTGTACTGCTCCACGGCGCCGTCGTACACGGCCGTCTGGCTGCCCAGCTGCGCGCGCAGGCGGGCGCCCGCAAAGATGGGCAGGCTCAGCGCGGGCGAGGCGCCGCGTACCTGCGAATTGGCATCGAGAAAATGGCTGAAACCGAAGGCCTGGAAGCCGGCAAAGGCCACCAGGTTGACGTTCGGGTAAAACTCGGCCTTGGCAGAGTCGATGCGCTGCGCCGCCGCTTCGACTCTCCAGCGCTGGGCGGCGATGTCGGGGCGGCGGCCGATCAGGTCGGCGGGCAGGGCGGCGGGAATGGCCAGCGGCTGGTCCAGGCGCAGCACGGGACGCGTGAGCGCCGCGCCGGCGGCCGGACCCTTGCCTGCCAGGGCGGCCAGCTGGTTGCGCAGCAGGGCCAGCGACTCGGCCGACTGTTCCAGCTGGCGGCGGCCGGCGGGCAGGGTGGTTTCGATCTGCGCCACGTCGATATCGGTGCCGATGCCGGCGGCCTTGCGCTGGCGCGCGATGTCGAGGATGCGGGCGCGCTGCGCCAGGCTGCGTTCGATCACGTCCTGCAGCTGGAATTCATACGACAGCTGGATATAGGTGCGCACCAGCGCCGTTTCCAGGGCCAGGCGGGCCATCTGCGATTCGGCCGATGCCATCTGCACGTCGCCCAGGGCGGCGGACAGGGCGGCGCGGTTGCGGCCCCACAGGTCCAGGTCGTACGAAGCGGTGACGGTGGCCTGGTTGCGCCAGGCGTAATTGCCGGCCAGCGGCGCCGGCGTGCTGCCGTGCTGCGAATACAGTTCGCGGTTGATGGAGACGGATGCGTCGGCCTGCGGGCGGGTCTTGTCTTCCGCCGCGCCGGCCAGCGCCTCGGCCTGGCGCACGCGCGCCTGGGCGCCGCGCAGGGTGGGGCTGTCTTCCAGCGCCTGCTCCATCAGACGGTTCAACTGGGGATCGTGCAAGTCTTGCCACCATTGCGCGCGCGGCCATTGGATGGCGGCGCTGGCGGCGGCATCCATGGCTTTGCTGGCCTGAAGTTTGTTGGCGTCGAGCATGGCCGATTGCGGCGCGATATGGCCCATGTCGGCGCAAGCGCTCAAGGCAAGGGTCAGGCTGGCGGCAAGCAAACGGCGGTGCAGGGACATGCAGGGACTCCGGGAGAAATTGTGTAGGGGGGATGCTGACAGCTCGCCGCGGGAGCTTCGGGAGTGGCCCGAGTGCTGCGCCGCAACTGAGTTGTTACTGACTGAAACCGGCTGACTGGTTTCTTATTTCACGACGTGCTTGGCCGTTTGCGCGACATCAAAGTCTGCTTCCGTTTGCGGGATCAGGCCAGCCTTGCGGGCGGCGTAGAACTCGGCCATGACTTGTTCGCGCGTCACCTGGCTGGCGGCGGTGGCCGGCGTTTTCGGGTAGTCGACTTCGCTGGTGGCGATTTCGCCGGCGTTGCGGGCACGGACGTATTCGGCCGTGACGTCGGCACGCGTGAGTTGCTGGCTGGTGGCTGGCGCGGCGCTTTGGGCAAAAGCCGAGGTAGCGGTGGTGATGGCAAACAATGCTGCGATGAGTGATTTGGCTTGCATGATAAGACTCCAAAATGTGCATGATGGCTGGGTGGATGGGCCGGATCGCCACGTACCGGTCGGTTCGGCGGCATGGCGCTGGTGGGCGCCGTGCCGCCGATGAAGCAGTTTCTGGATGAGAAGATGCTTACTTGTATTAACTATAGCAATGAATAGTACATTTGTGAAGTAATTTATGAAAATAGTTGTGCGATGCCGCAATTCCTCGGGGGAAATGCCGTGCAGGCGTGCGCCGCTGGCCGGTCCAGGGGAGTAAGCTGGTTTTTTGATCAACGGGAGTCAGCCATGAGCAACAGCACACTCGATCCGGACAATTTGCCCGTCACTCCCGACCGCGTTCTGGGCAGCGGTCACGGCAAGGGCGCGCTGGGACCCAGCGACAGTTCCGACAGCGGCAGCGACATGCAGGGCGTGCCTGGCCAGGATGCGGAAGAGCTCGAAAACGACAGCGATGCGGCCGGCACGGGCGAGCGGGCCGGCGTGGAGCCGCACAATGGGGTAGCCGATGGCGGCGACATCGACGTCGATCATGTGGAAAGCCTGGCGCCACTGCCGCCGGCAGAGAAGGCTGAGGACGAATTGCCTCCACGAAGTACCGTCTCTCCTGCGCCATCAGCGTAAAATGCAGCCAAGGCGGCGTGCGCGTCGCCATGGCCAGCCGGCCGGCACAGGATAGGATGTCAGAGGATGCAAACGCAGATGTCGGAAGAGAAAGAAAAAGACGTGATGTCGATGTACCGCGAGACGCGGCCGCGCGAGTTTTTTGGCGAAAAAAGTAACACCAATCACCTGGCCTGGAGTGTGCTGGTGATGTTGCTGGCGCTGGCGTTCTGGCTCGTCGTGGCCCTGGCGGCGGCGGAAAACCAGCGCTATGCCCTGGCAACGAAGGCGTGCCAGGATCACGTGTTCCCTGCGGAAATCGATACGTCTTGCCTGAAGCAGGTCAAGTCGCGCGATCACTGGTGGCAGCACGTGGGCCACGCGCTGGTGCGCATGGGCGCCTGAGCCGGGCGCAAGCTGGCTGAACGACCTGGCTGAATCTGGCGGCGGCGAAGGCCGCTGCGGTGATGGAGCGATAGTGCGGGAGGCGCCATGCCACGCGATCACTCGCGCGAGCAGCCGCAATGGCTGCTGGCGCGCCACAGTGCCTTGACGGCGCGCCAGTTGCTGCGCGCCTATGGCTTGCTATGCCTGTTTTCCCTGGCGGTCGCCGCCGCCTTTGCGCTGCGCGGCATCTGGACCATTCCCGTCTTTTCGTTCGCCGAACTGGGCCTGGTGGCCATCGCCCTGCGCGACGGCGAGCTGATCATCGAACAGGTCAGCGCCGGTCACTGCCGGCGCCACCACTTTTCGCCGTGGCGCACGCGCATCGATGTGCCGCAGTGGCCGCGCCAGTTGATACATATCAACGATACCGGTGCTGGTGGGGCGCAGGTGGACGTGGGCGTGTACGCCACGCCCGAACGGCGCCGGCAGGTGGCGCAGGAACTGCTGGCCCTGCTGCCACCGCCCCTGTCGCCGCCGTGAATGCCTTACACGGCCCGCGACGGGCCTTCCCACAGGTTGATATGGCCTTCGCGCGCCTGCACGTCGATGGCGGCCAGCTCGTCGGCCGTGAACGTCAGTTGCTGCAGCGCGGCCACGTTTTCGCGGATTTGCGCGCTGCTGCTGGCGCCAATCAGGGTCGAAGTGACGCGGGGATCGCGCAGCACCCAGGCCAGCGCCATCTGCGCCAGGGTTTGCCCCCGCTGGGCGGCAATCTGGTTCAGGGCGCGCACGCGGGCCAGATTTTCCGCGCTCAGGTGCTGTTGCGTCAGCGAACCGCCGCCGGGGCGGTTGACGCGCGCATCCTGCGGCACGCCGTCCAGGTACTTGTCGCTGAGCAGCCCCTGCGCCAGCGCCGTGAACGTGATGCAGCCCATGCCTTGCTCTTGCAGGGTGTCGAGCAGGCCGTCTTCCTCGATCCAGCGGTTGAGCATGTTGTAGGCCGGCTGGTGGATCAAACACGGCACTTTCCATTCTTTCAGCAGGGCGGCCGCCTCGGCCGTCTTTTGCGGCGAATACGACGACAGGCCCACGTACAGCGCCTTGCCCTGCTGCACGGCGGTGGCCAGTGCGCCCATGGTTTCTGCCAAAGGCGTGTCGGCATCGTAGCGGTGCGAGTAAAAGATGTCGACATAGTCGAGGCCCAGGCGCTGCAAGCTCTGGTCCAGGCTGGCCAGCATGTATTTGCGCGAACCGCCGCCCTGGCCGTACGGACCGGGCCACATGTCCCAGCCCGCCTTGGTGGAAATGATCAGTTCATCGCGGTACGGCAGAAAATCGTCGCGCAGCAGCTTGCCGAAATTGCTTTCCGCGCTGCCATACGGCGGGCCGTAGTTATTCGCCAGGTCGAAATGCGTGATGCCCAGGTCAAACGCGGTGCGCAGCATGTCGCGCTGCGAAGCCAGATTGTTGCTGTCGCCAAAGTTGTGCCACAGTCCCAGCGACAGCAACGGCAATTTCAGCCCGCTGCGCCCGCAGGTACGGTATGGCATGCTGTCGTAGCGGTTCTCGGCGGCGTGGTAGGTCATGGCATCTCCCGGTTGAATGAAGCGTGTATTTTCGCGCAAAATCAAGGTGGGCGTGCGTGCGCCTTGCACACGACGGGACGCGCCTTACAATAACCGTTGAGGAGTCTCGCAAGGAGCGATCATGGAAATCGAATTGAAATTGCTGCTGGCGCAGGAAGACGCGCCCCGCCTGCGCGCGCACCCGCTGCTGGCGCAGTCTGCGCAAGGGCCACTGGTGCTGCAGATGCACGATATCTATGTCGATACGCCCGATTTTCAGCTGTGCCGCCACCAGGCGGGCTTGCGCGTGCGCCAGGTGGACGGGCGCTGGGTGCAAACCCTGAAGGCGGGCGGCAATGTCAGCGGCGGCTTGCACAGCCGCCATGAATGGGAAGGCGAGGTGCCGGGGCCGCAACCGGATCTCGCCGTGCTCGACTCTGCCATTGGCCGCAAGCAGCCCATCCGTGCGCTGCTGCGCCAGGATGCCATCCGCGACGCCTTGCGGCCCGTGTTTACCACGCGCATCGAGCGCACCGTATGGCAGCTGCGCACGCCGCAGGGCGACCAGATCGAATGCGTGCTGGACCAGGGTGTCATTGAAAGCGGTGCGGACGGTGCCGATGGTGCCAATGGTGTCGATGGTGTGGGATACCGCGTGGCCGTCAGCGAGATCGAGCTGGAGTTGAAGCAAGGGCAGGCCGCCAGCCTGTTCGACGTGGCGCTGGCGCTGCTGCAGGAAGTGCCGCTGCAGCTGGGCCACATGAGCAAGGCGGAACGCGGTTACCGCCTCGCAGCGCCGCAGCCTTTGCGCGCCGTCAAGGCGCAGCCCCTGGCGCTGGACGCGGCGATGTCGGTGGAGCAAGCGTTCCTGGCCATCGCCGGCAATTGCCTGGAACAGGTCAGCGGCAACCAGGATGGCGTGGCGGCGGGCGCGGATGTGGAAAGCGTGCACCAGATGCGCGTGGGCTTGCGGCGCCTGCGCTCGGCGCTGGGCATGTTCAAGTCCCTGCTGGCGCTGCCGGACGCCTTGAAGAACGAACTCGGCTGGCTGGGCGGCGCGCTGGGCGAGGCGCGCGACTGGGATGTGCTCGCTGGCTCTACCCTGGCGCAGCTCGATGGCGAAGCGCAAGCCGATGCGGCAGCGCTGGCGCAGGCGGCGCACGCGCAGGCCCGGCTCAAGCATGTGGAGGCCGCCCAGGCCGTCACCTCGGTGCGCTGCACGGCTTGCATGCTGGGCTTGCAGCGCTGGCTGCAGGCGCGCGCCTGGCGCGACAGCTGCTCCGTGCGCCAGGTGCGGCGGCTGGACGCGCCCGTTGCCCCGTTTGCCCATGCTACCGTGCGCAAGGACCAGCGCCGCCTGATGAAGCGCGGCAAGCGCCTGCTGCATGCCTCGCCGCAGCAGCGCCACCAGGTGCGTATCGCGGCCAAGAAGACGCGTTACGCGACGGAATTTTTTGCCTCGCTGTTTGCCGCGCGCACCGTGCAACCGTATGTGGGGCGCTTGTCGGCCCTGCAAGATGAACTGGGCTGGCTCAACGATGTACAGGTGGCCGACCGGCTGCTGCAGCAATTGCCTGATGCCCAGGCTGACCAGTCCGGCCAGGACGGCTTGCGGCTGCACGCGGCCTTCGTGCGCGGCTATCTGGCGGCGCGCGCGCAGGCGCAGGGCAGCGATGGCCGCATGCACAAGGCCTGGCGGCGCTTCAAGGCGGCCCGCTTGCCGGCCTGAGCCTGCCGCCCGCTCCCGTTTGCGCTGGCGCAGCTTCAGTTCACAGTTTGCTGTTCTGGCAGCCGGCACTGACGCATTCGCGCACGCGGTCTTGCAGGAATTGCGCGCGTTCGATGGTGGTCTGGGTGGCGCAATCGAGGTTCACATAAAAGCCCGACGATTCGCGTTTGGAGCAATTCTGGTTGCGGTTGCTGATCCACGCCAACTGGCCCGATTTCAGCTTTTGCTTGCCGCTGGCATCGAGCTGGGCGCTCAGTTTCTTGTAGTTGGCGTTGAGTTCCTTGTCCGCTTCCTGGTACACCTTGTTCAGGCAATACAGGCCGTCGAAGTCGTTGCGCGGCGTGTCGCAGGCGGAGTTGGCGAAGGCGGAACCGGAGGCAAGGACGAGCAGGGCAAGCAGGAATTTTTTCATTGTTTTCTTTCAGCAAGGGATGGCGGCGAGGCTGGCCGGCGAGCACGGGCGTGCGCTTGCGCATTTTACAATATTCCGCATGCTGATCTTGTTCGTTTGACCAGTGTGTGCCGCCTGCATGTACTTTCTGCCTGGACATAAAAAAAGCCCGCGCTCGCAAGCGCAGGCTTCTTTCCAGGATCCGCCACTGCGGCGCAGGCCGCGGACACGTCCGGTTTACGTTGTCAGGAACCGCTTACGCGAAGTTCTTGGCAACGAATTCCCAGTTGACCAGGCCCCAGAACGTTTCCACGTACTTGGCGCGCAGGTTGCGGTAGTCGATGTAGTAGGCGTGTTCCCAGACGTCGCAGGTCAGCAGTGGCTTGTCGCCGGTGGTCAGAGGGCAGCCGGCGTTCGAGGTGTTGACGATGTCGACGGAGCCGTCGGCTTTTTGCACCAGCCAGGTCCAGCCCGAACCGAAGTTGCCCACGCACGACTTGGTGAATTCTTCCTTGAACTTGTCGAACGACGACCATTTGGCGTTGATCGCGTCAGCCACGGCACCGGTAGGAGCGCCACCGCCGGCCGGCTTCATGCCGTTCCAGTAGAAGGTGTGGTTCCATACTTGCGCTGCATTGTTGAAGATGCCGCCCGACGATTTCTTGATGATGTCTTCCAGCGACAGGTTCTCGAACTCGGTACCCTTGATCAGGTTGTTCAAGTTGGTGACATACGCCTGGTGATGCTTGGCATAGTGGTATTCCAGGGTTTCTTTCGAAATATGCGGCGCCAGAGCGTCCATTTCATACGGCAGTGGTGGCAGAGTATGTTCCATGTGATGTCCCTTTATGGTGAGTGTTCGGAGTCTTCCGGCCCGGGCCGGAGGGTTGAGCCTGCGTGCTTGAACCAAGCATTCTTGCTGAACGAGCCACTATTGTAAAGCGGATGCGCCATTGCTGCAGATTCCCACACGCGTCGTGGATGTCGTTGGCGTAGTGATTCTCGTTTAGCCTGAATTGGGTGGAAAAGTTCCCCGTCGCAAGCCTTAGCGGACGCGCCGCGTGGTTTCCCTGACGATCAGTTCCAACGGCGGAATGGCCGCCTGCACGGCTTCGCCATTGATCAGTCCGAGCAGCGCTTCGGTGGCGATGCGGCCGATGTCGTACAGGGGTTGGTGGATGGTCGTCAGCGGTGGCGTCGTGTAGGACGAGCCGGGCAAGTCATCGAAACCCACGAGCGAGATATCGTCGGGCACGCGGATGCCCTTGCGGTACAGGCACAGGCGCACGCCGTAGGCGGACAGGTCGTTGGCGGCGAAGACGGCGCTGAATTGCTGCTGCGTATCGAACAAATGGTTCATGGCCAGCATCCCGCTTGCCTCGTGGAAATCGCCTTCCACCATCAGCTTAGTATCGATGGCGATGTCCGCTTCGCGCAGCGCGCGCTGGTAGCCCGTCAGGCGCTCGGCCGCATCCGTGTTGTTGGCCGGCCCCGAGACAAACGCGATGCGGCGGTGGCCCAGTTCCACCAGGTGGCGCACGGCCAGGTAGGCGCCGTATTCGTTGTCGAGCTTGAAGCCGATGGCGCTTTTCGTCGCCAGCAGGCGGCCCGTCGAGACGATCGGACGCTGCTGCGAGAAATCGAGCACGCTCTGGTCCGAGATGCGCCCGGACAGCAGAATGATGCCGTCGACCTTGCGCGCCAGCAGCAAACGGATGCGGTCGGCCTCTTCCTGCGCATTCCAGTGCCCGCTGACGATGACGGATGCGTAGCCCGTGTCTTTCAAGCCATCGTCCACGCCGCGCAGGCTTTCGTCGAAGAAGGGGCTGGAAATATCCTGCACCACGATGCCGATGGTCATCGAGCGGCCCTTTTTCAGGCCCTGCGCCATCTGGTTCGGCGCAAATTTCATGTGCGCGATGGCCGCCAGCACGGCGTCGCGCTTGTCGTCGGACACCCTGGCCGTGCCATTCAGGATGCGCGAGACGGTGCTGGGCGACACGCCGGCCTGACGGGCCACGTCGAGCAGGGTGGAAGGGGGAGCAGCGTGGGCGCTATCGTTCAAGGTGATTCCTGGGTATCAAGATGGCTGGTTGTCAGTGCTCTGAAAACCTTTTCATTGAAAGATTACCATAAATGGCCGATAACGATCGCAGGCCGGCGCAGGCCGGGGTAGGTCGGGTTAGCCCGCAGGGCGTAACCCGACACATCAAGGCTAACAATGTTGTCGGATTACGCGCTCGCGCGCTAATCCGACCTACGCATGAAAACGTTTTCATAAAAAGCCACAGTTTTTTCAAGCGCCATTTTTCCCGCTTTTCATAGGAGAAGGGGCAGTGTCGGCAGCATGTCGGTCAGCCATCTTAAAATAAATGACAACTTTTTCGGTTGACTTGATTTTCTTTGCGGTGTTAAATGGACACATGTTGTGAAAACGTTTTCAAGATAGAAGACGCTCAATAAACGGAGATGAAATAATGAAGTCAAGCATCCTTGGCGTAGCCATACCTGCCGCATCCCTGCTGGCCGCGCTGACCCTGGCCTTTGGAGTGGCCGCCGCGCCCGCAGCCGTCCCGCCGGCCACCGTTCTGCCGGCGCTGGCCCCGGCGACCATCACTGTCGCCTCCTTCCCCGACCTGGACCGCGCCGTCAAGACGGCTTTGCCCCTGTGGGAAAAACTGTACCCGCAAGTGAAGGTCAAGCTGGTCAGCCTGCAGATCGACGACCACCATAACTCGATGACGACGGCACTGGCGGCCGGCGCGCGCCTGCCCGACGTGATGGCCATCGACTTCCGCTATGTCGGCAGCTTCGCCGAATCGAAGGGCATGGAAGATTTGCTGCAGCCACCTTACGGGGCAGGGCAGTACCGCGCCCAGTTCGTGCCGTTCACCTTCGTCCAGGCGACCAGTTCGCGCGGCACCCTGGGCGCCATGCCGGCCGACCTGGGGCCGGGCACCCTGTTCTACCGCAAGGACTTGATGGACAAGGCGGGCATCAAGGAAAGCGATTTGACGGCCTCGTGGGAATCGTACATCGCCGCCGGCAAGAAGCTCAAGGCCGCCACCGGCACCTATCTGCTGGCCGGCGCCAGCGACCTTGCCGACATTTATATACGCGCCAATCTGAAGGATGGCGAAGGCATCTATTTCGGCGACAAGGGCCAGGTGCTGGTCGACTCGCCCCGTTTCGTCAAAGCGTTTGAGCTGGCCAAGGCGGCGCGCGTGGCGGGCATCGACGCGCGCACCGTGGCCTGGACGGGCGAGTGGGCCGAAGGCTTCAAACGCGACAAGGTGGCCAGCCAGATGATGGGTTCCTGGCTCAGCGGCCACCTGGCCAAGTGGCTGGCGCCGGCTTCCGCCGGCCAGTGGCGCGCGGCGAACCTGCCGGCCGGCGCGCTGGCGTCGTATGGCGGCTCTTTTTACGGCATCCCGAAAAAGGCCAGCAACAAGGCTCAAGCCTGGGAATTCATCAAGTTCATGACCGTCAACAAGGATATCCAGCTGCACTCCCTGAAAGAGATCGGCGCCTTCCCGGCCCTCAAGGCGGCGTATGCGGATCCGATGATGGACGAGCCGCAAGCGTATTTCGGCGGCCAGAAAACGCGCCTGCTGGCGCGCGACACGGCGGCGAAGATTCCCGTCATCCGCGTCGACAAGTTCGACGCCGTGGCGCGCGACATCGTCAACATGGAACTGGAAAGCGTGCTGGCACAAAACAAGGATATCAAGACGGCCCTGGCCGACGCCAAGGCCCTGATCACCCACCGCGCGCGGCGCTAGGAGCAGCATGACTACCTCCATGCCTTGTACCGAGGGCGCGCCCGCTGCTGCAGCGCGGCCCGCCAAAAAACGCTACAACATGAAGCAATGGGCGCCGTACATCTTCATCAGCCCCTTCTTCATTTTGTTCGCCATCTTCAGCCTGTTTCCGCTGCTGTTTTCCGTCTATCTGTCGTTCAACCAGTGGGAAGCGGCCAGCGGCGTGGAAGCCATGCAGTGGGTGGGCCTGGACAACTACAAGTACGCGCTGAGCGACCCGTGGTTCTTGCGCTCGCTGGGCAATACCGTGTGGCTGGCGCTGGCCTCGGGCGTGCCGCAGCACCTGGTGGCCATTCCGCTGGCGGCCTTCATCCACAACAGCTTCAAGCGCTCGCGCAACCTGGTGATCGGCATTTACTTTTTACCGTTCATCACCTCCAGCGTGGCCATCGCCATGGTCTTCAACACCCTGTTCTCGCGCGACTATGGCCAGATCAATGTGCTGATCCAATGGTGCGCCAGCCTGCCGCTGGTGGGCGGCTTGTTCCCCGCCGAATCGATCGACTGGCTGGGCAGTTCGCTGTTCATCAAGCCGGCCGTTGCCTTCGTGATTTTCTGGCGCTACCTGGGCTGGAACCTGGTGCTGTACCTGTCCGCGCTGCAGGTGATCCCCAAGGATTTATATGAGGCGGCGACCATCGACGGCGCCTCGAAACGCCAGCAATTCTGGTACATCACCCTGCCGCAGCTGCGCCCCATGATCTACCTGGCCGTCACGCTCACCATCATGGGCAATCTGCAGCTGTTCGAGGAACCGTTCGTGCTGGTGGCCGAGTCGAGCGGCGTGAGCCAGTCGGTGATGACGACCGCCATCTTCGTCTACAAGACGGCGTTTTCCTCGGGCGACTTCGGCACGGCGTCGGCCATTTCCTGGCTGCTGTTCCTGATCATCGCCAGTACCACCTGGGTGAATAACCGCATCTTCAGCCGCAACGAGCGCAGAGAAAAATGCAAGGAGGCCAAATGAAAACTACCCGCTGGACGGCTTACGCCATGGTGGCCATCGGCGCCCTGATCATGGTCGCGCCGTTTTACTTCATGTTCGTCTTCGCCACGCACACGAGCGCCGAGATCTACAGCCTGCCGCCGCCGCGCTGGTTCGGCACGGCCCTGCTCAACAACATCGAGCTGCTGCAGGAACGCCTGCCGTTCTGGCGCAATATCGGCATCAGCCTGTACGTGGCCCTGATGACCACGGCGCTGACCTTGTTCTTTTGCTCGCTGGGTGGCTATGCCTTCGCCATGTACGAGTTCCGCTTCAAGCGGCCCTTGTTTACCCTGGTGATGGCGTCGATGATCATCCCGTCCTTCATGAACATGATCCCGACCTTCATGCTGATGGATTTCCTCGGATGGCTGGACCAGCCGCGCGCCCTGTACGTGCCGGGCGCGGCCGGCGCGCTGGGCATTTTCCTCATGCGCCAGTACATCGGCACGGCTATTCCTAGGGACTTGATCGAGGCGGCGCGCATCGATGGCTGCGGCGAATTCGCCATCTACTGGCGAGTCGTGCTGCCGCTGATCGGCCCCGCCATGGGGACCCTGGGCCTGATCACCTTCATCAACTCATGGAACAATTTCATTACGCCGCTGGTGGTCATGCGCTCGGTCGAGAACTATACGATCCCGCTGGCCCTGCGTAGCATGCAGGCGCCGAACAACACGGAGTGGGGCGCGTTGATGACGGGCGCCGCCATCGCCGTGCTGCCGCTGCTGCTGATGTTTTTTGTCGCCTCGAAGCGCCTGATCGAGGGCCTGACGCAAGGCGCCGTCAAAGGCTAGCACTCTCTTTAATCCACTCACACTGACATGACCACCATGCATAACGACGACACCGATACCAACTTTCCCGCCACCTTCACCTGGGGCGTGGCCACCAGCGCCTACCAGATCGAGGGCGCCGCCGCCATCGATGGCCGTGGCCCGTCCATCTGGGATACCTTCAGCCATGCCGACGGCAAGATCATCGACGGCAGCAATGGCGACGTGGCTTGCGACCACTATCACCGCTATGCCGAGGACGTGGAGCTGATCGCCAAGCTGGGCGTCAACGCCTACCGCTTTTCCATGTCCTGGTCGCGGGTACAGCCGACCGGTTCCGGCGCCTGGAACGAGGCTGGCTTCGACTTTTATGCGCGCCTGCTCGACGCGCTGGCCGCCAAGGGACTTGATGCCCATCTGACCCTGTACCACTGGGACTTGCCGCAAGCCTTGCAGGACGAGGGCGGCTGGCTCAATCGCGCCACCTGCTACCACTTCGCCGCCTACGCGGCCGAGGTGGCGCGGCGCTTCGGCCACCAGGTCGCCAGCATCGCCACGCACAACGAACCGTGGTGCACGGCCGTGCTGGGCCACGGTACTGGCCAGTTCGCCCCCGGCATGGCCGATCCGGCCGCCGCCGTGCAAGTGTCGCACCACTTGCTGTTGTCGCACGGCCTGGCCATGCAAGCGATGCGTGCCGTGAATGTGCCGGCGAAACTGGGCATCGTGCTCAATCAATGGACGGCCACGCCGGCCACTGACAGCGCCCAGGACCGCGAGCTGGCCGAACTTGAATATGCGCGCTCGGTGCAGTGGTATATGGACGCCATCTTCAAGGGCCGCTACCCGGCGCTGGCCCTGAAACACCCAGATGCTTCCGCTTTAGCTATCTTTGAAAACGATTTCATAGATATCAAGCAGCCCATCGATTTCCTCGGCGTGAACTACTACACGCGCGCCTTCATGAGCGCCGAGACGCCGCCGCGCAAGCCCGAATGCAAGCTCGGTGTCAACGACATGGGCTGGGAAACCTATCCGCAAGGCTTGACGGAGCTGCTGGTGGGCTTGCACCGCGAATACCGGCTGCCGCCCGTCTACATCACGGAAAACGGCATGGCCGTGGCCGACAAGCTGCAGGGCGGAAAAGTGCACGACGAGCCGCGCATCGAGTACGTGCAGCTGCACCTGGACGCCTTGCGCGCCGTGATCGCGCAGGGCATCGACGTGCGCGGCTATTTCTACTGGAGCCTGATGGATAACTTCGAGTGGAACTCGGGCTACGCCAAGCGCTTCGGCATGCTGTACGTCGATTACGCCACGCAGCAGCGCAGCTTCAAGGACAGCGCCCTGTGGTACCGCGATTTTATTATCGCCCAGCGCGCGTCCCATGCCGTTGCCCTGGTCTGGGAGCACTGACATGGCCGCTATTTCCCTGCGCGGCATCCGCAAGACCTACGGCGACGGTCCGGAAATCGTCAAGGGCCTGGACCTCGATATCCATGACGGCGAATTCATGGTCTTCGTGGGGCCGTCCGGCTGCGGCAAGTCGACCCTGCTGCGCATGATCGCGGGACTGGAAGACATCAGCGCGGGCCAGCTGCGCATCGGCGACCTGCTGGCCAACGACGTGGCGCCGGCCGAGCGGGGCATCGCCATGGTCTTCCAGAGCTACGCCCTGTATCCGCACATGACGGCGCGCGACAACATGGGTTTTGCCCTCAAATTGGCAGGTAAACCAGAAGCCGAGGTGCGCGCGGCCGTCGGCAAGGTGGCCGAGATTTTGCAGATCACGCACCTGCTCGACCGCAAACCCAAGGCCTTGTCCGGCGGCGAGCGCCAGCGCGTGGCCATCGGCCGCTCCATCGTGCGCCAGCCCAAGGTGTTTTTGTTTGACGAGCCGCTGTCCAACCTCGACGCCTCGCTGCGCGTGCAGACGCGCATCGAGCTGGCCAAGCTGCACCAGGAACTGGGCACCACCATGATCTACGTGACGCACGACCAGGTCGAAGCCATGACCCTCGGCGACCGGGTCGCCGTCTTCCACGGCGGCCACCTGGAGCAGGTGGGTGCGCCTTTGGATCTGTACCGCCATCCGGCCAGCCAGTTCGTGGCCGGCTTCATCGGCGCCCTGCGCATGAACTTTTTGCCGTGCGCCGCCGTGCCGGCACTGGCCAGCCAGCTCGGTGGCGCGGCGGGCATGGTGGTCGGCATACGCCCCGAGCATTTGCGCCTGGTGCCGCGCAATGAAGGCTACGGCGCCACGGTCACCCTGATCGAGCAGCTGGGCGATGCGCAGATCATCCACGCAACGCTTGACGATCGCATCGACGGCGGCCCGCATGCGGTGGCCATCAAGCTGCATGGCGAGGCGCGCCACGCGCTGGCGCAGGGCAGCGCCATCGGCTTCGCGCCGGAAGAGGGCCATGCCTTTCTATTCGACACGGCCGGGCGCGCCGTGGCCACCCATAGACCCCGCACGGAGGCGACATGACTTCAGATTGACACCCAAAAAATGTGCAGCAGTAGCCAAAGAGCTATGTGATCATCATTCAACCAGCGGTACAGGAGACAACAACAATGCAACAGCTCAAACGCAATACCATCGCCCTCAGCCTGGCGCATGCGACCTTCGCCCAGCTCATCTTGCTGGGTAGCGGCGCCGCCATGGCCCAGGAGGCTGCAGCCACGGACGCGGCAAAACCGGCCGCCGAACAGATGGACCGCATCGTCGTCACGGCCACACGCCGCAACACCTTCGTGCAGGAGACGCCGCTGGCCGTCACCGCCTTCAACCAGGACACCCTGCAAAACAATCAAGTGAAAGATCTGGCCTCGCTGGCCACCATGGTGCCGAGTCTGGTCGTCGAGCAGCATGGCGACTCGGGCGGCGTGCACGTCTACATGCGCGGCGTCGGTTCGGCCAACCACACGGAGCTGGGCGACCCGGCCGTCGCCTTCTATGTCGACGGCGTGTATTCGCCGCGCCCCCAGGGTGCCACGGCGCTGATGTATGACTTGAGTCACGTGGAGGTGGCGCGCGGACCGCAGGGCACCCTGAACGGCCGCAATTCGACGGCGGGCGCCGTCAACCTCGTGTCGGCCGCGCCCAGCACGGCCAAGTTCATGGGTTCGGCCGGCATCACCGTGGGTGACAAGCGCCACCTGCAGACGCAGGGCATGCTCAATATTCCGTTGTCCGACGATGTGGCGTTGCGCATCGCCGCCATCAAGGATAGCCACGACGGCACGGTAGACTTCCGCCGCGGCTCGAACGTCATGCCGGGCACGGCAAAGTATGGTGCCGGCGACCAGATGGGCGTGCGCGCCTCGCTGTTGTGGAAGATTACGCCGCAGCTGCGCGGCACCTTCATCGCCGATTACTTCCTCGACCAGGGCGCCGGCAACGTCTACCTGGTGGCCGAACCGAAGCCGGGCGAGAAGCTGCGCTCGGCCCTGATCGACACGCCGGGCACCCTGGACCAGTCTATTCTGACCTACAAGGGCAAGCTCAATTACAAGCCGACCGATGCGCTGGACTTCACTTACCTGGGCAGCTGGAGCCGCTACAAGCGCCAGAACAGCAACGACTCGGATGCTGGCCTGTTCCCCGGCTTCAAGTCGGAAAACCGCACCGACTGGGCGCAGTTCGACAGCTATTCGCACGAGCTGCAGGCGCGCTCGGACGACGATGCGCCATTCCAGTGGGTGGCCGGTTTGTTCCTCTTCAATGAAAAGAACAAGGTGCGCTTCGATATCGACCGCAGCCAGATTTCGCAGGCGGCCGTGCAGCAGGATATCGCCAACGGCGCCGTGATTTTCGTGCAACCCACCGTGGGCCAGTATGCCTCGGCCATGTCCTTCATCCAGGGCGACCGCCAGTTGAAGTCCAAGGCCGCATTCGGCCAGGTCAGCCAGCAGGTGACGGACCAGATCAAGCTGACGGCCGGCGCGCGCTACACGAAAGACCATAAATTCGACGTCGGCGGCAAGAACTGGGCCTGCCCGAACTGGCCCGCGAATACGCCGCTGGGCACCACGGTCCTCACTGCCGACCAGCTGCGCCAGCTGGTCACGCCCGGCACGGGCCTGGCCAATACGCACAATATCGGCCCGGGCGGCGCCATCACGGCGGCCAGCTGCGGCAACACGCCGGGCGACAATACGGCCGACCTGAAATACGGCCAGGCCACCTGGCTGGGCCGCATCGAGTACAAGCTGCGCCCGGATATTTTGCTGTTCGGTTCCGTGACGACGGGCTTCCACTCGCCGGCCATCGGCGACGGCGGCGCCACCACCAAGCCGGAAAAGCTGACCAGCTATGAAATCGGCTTCAAGTCGGACTTGCTGAACCGCGAACTGACCCTGAACCTCGATGCCTTCCTGATGAAATACAAGGACAAGCTCGAATCGCAGGTGGTCAACAGCGTGCTGGCCAACTTCAATGCGGCCGGCGCCACTGTCAAGGGGCTGGAAGCGGAGTGGGTGTGGCGGCCAACGAAGGTCGACCGCCTGACGGGCAACGCCACCTGGCTCAAAGCCGTGTACGATGATTTCATGTCGTGCGATGTCGACGCGGCGCGCGCGAATGGGCAGTCCTGCGGCTCGACGGCGCCATTGGTGAACGTGGGCGGCAGCACCATGAAGCATGCGCCGAAGTTTTCCACCACGGTGCAGTACGAGCATGATTTCGCCGTCGCCGGTGGCCAGCTCACGCCGCGCGCCTCGGTGCACTACGAAACCATGTCGTATGTGGGCGCGGGGGCCTTCAACGGCGACGTGCCGGGCCACGCCGGCGTCAAGCGCCAGGAAGCCTACACGACCCTGGACCTGAGCCTGCGCTTCCAGCCGGCCAACAAGGCGTACACGGTTGAAGCGTTCGTGCAGAACGCCACCGACAAGGCCGTCAAGCTCGACGTCAATGAAATCTGCACGGATGTCGGCATGCCATGCCAGCCCACGCAGCAGATCTACGGCGCCTTCTACAACGCGCCGCGCACGTTTGGCGCGCGCGTGTCGATGAAGTTCTGATGTTGTTATCCCCAACGGCAAAAGAGCCGGGGTCGGACCCCAATCCACCCAAGTTAAGCAACAGGCTGCCATCAAGCAGCCTTGTAGGCCATGTATTTATGGGGCTTGTAGGCGTTGGTTTGCCGTGACCTTGATTGTCCTGGGCGATGTAGAAACGTTCGCTTGGCGATCAGAGCCAGCGCGTCGGCAAGCAAGTGTGCTGCCGCCAGCCCAAGCAGCAACGATGGCAAGAGCGGCTTGAGTACCGAATGGACATAGGCGCGGTTGATGCGTCTGTCCGTCGGCAATGCATCTTGCTGGCCGGCGGCACAGCTCGCCAACGCCTGCAGGTTATCGCATATTACCTTGGCGGCCAGATCCTGCATCAGGGCCTGCTGTGACAGTCCCGTCACGTGCTCCAGATGGAGGCGGTGTTTGATGCGCTTGAAGGCTTCCTCAATGCGCCAGCGTTGGTGGTAGAGGTCTCCGAACAATGCGGCAGGGAATTGTTCAACGTCCAGTAAATTGGTCATCAGAACACGCACCTTGCCGGTCGAGGCAACGTGGCGTATCAGGCGCACGGTCTGCGGTTCAGCGGGACATTCATAGTCAAGCGCATCGCGCCGATCCGGCGCCCGCAGCGTGACGATCTGCTCCTGCAGCCCCGACTTCAGAAACTGATTGACGCAGGGAAAGCCTCCGCCGCGGGCCTGCTCGACACGCATGCAGAAGGCAATGCGGCGCTGGTTCAACACGGCGGGCATCCAGTAACATGGATAGCCTCGGTCCAGCAACAGCAGATCTTCCTTGCCAAGCTGGTCGAGCTGTTCGAACAGCATCTGGCGTTCGCCGACGTCGGTACTGTATAGCGAGGCCGAGAGCATCAATTCGGCACCGGGCAGAAACAAGCCAAACACCAGTTGATCGGCCACGGCGGCGCGTTTGACATGGCTGGCGCGCAAGCCAAAGCGAACGGTCGAGGCGTCAGCGGCGACCAGCCTGAAACCGTGCCAGCGCGGCAGGTAGCCATGCTGCTGTGCTTGTGCAATGAGCCAGTCGTTAAGCTCTGGGATGGCCGTGGTAGCAAGTTTTGAGCGTGCCTGAGCGAAAGCCTGGGCGCTCACCTGGTGCGTCAGTTGCGCCTGCTGTTGCAGATGGCCAAAGAATTCATCAAGTTCGGTTTGCACGCTCTTGCGCATGCCGGTGAGCATGAGCGCCACCAAGGATGGCAGCGGCAGTTTGCGGCGACGTTGAAACGCCATCGGATGATCAGGATGGCGGGCGCTAAGCCGAAACTGGTCGGATTGAAGATGGTCGGAGAAATCGGACAGCAAGGAAGCGAGCGACATGAAGGGCCAATGAAGATCAAAAGACCTTCATTGGCCGCCGCCTTGCCGCTGTCGAAAAAAGAGAGGTCAGCAAGGCGGCGGCCGCGCAAAGCCAGTGCCACGTCAAGCACTATTTCATTGAATTGCCAGCAATTGCGCGGGCTTGCTCCTTAACTTGGGTGGATTGGGTCGGACCCTGAGGGTCCGACCCCGGGGTTTGCTTCTGGGGTTACATAAACAGTATGTGGCAGCTCTCAGTAGTATGTTTTGGCCGGGTGACGACACCCGGCCTTTTTTATTCCAAAGTGGCTTGCACGCTGGCGATGCCGATCTGCGCGCTGCCTTCGGCCAGGCGCACATTGACGTTCTGGCGCGCCTGCAGCTGTGCCGGCGAGCGCACGATGGCGCCTTTTTCGTCGCGCAAAATCGCGTAGCCGCGTTCCAGGGTGCGCTGCGGGTTGAGCAGTTCCAGCTGCGCGGCCAGGCCGTCGAGGCGGTGGCGCCGCTGCGTCACCAGCTGCGCCATGGCCGCGCCGCCGCGCCGCTGCGCTTCCACCAGGCGGGCGCGTGATGCCGTGACATCGGGCCGCAAGGCGGCCCAGCGCGAACGCAGGCGTTCCAGCGCGTACTGCGACTGGTTTACGGGCGCGCGCGCCGCATGCGTCATGGCCGTTGACAGCGCCAGCAGCTGCAAGCGCTGCTGCTGCAGCTGCGCCTTGGGGTTGAGCAGGCGACGGCTGTGGCGGTCCAGCGTTTGCGCCGCATCGTCGAGGCGTCGGCGCATGGCGCGGCGCAGGTCGGCCGCATCGGCGCGCAGGGAGGCGAGCCAGTCGGCGCGTGGCGTGGCCGCCAGTTCGGCCGCCGCCGTCGGCGTGGCCGCGCGCAGGTCGGCCGCAAAGTCGGCGATGGTGAAATCGGTCTCGTGGCCCACGCCGCTGATCACGGGCATGGAACAATCAGCGATCGCGTATGCCACGGCTTCATCGTTGAACGACCATAAGTCTTCGATGCTGCCGCCGCCACGGCACACCAGCAGCACGTCGCACTCGGCCCTGGTGGATGCCGTGCGGATGGCGTGCGCGATTTTTTCCGGCGCCTGCTGGCCCTGCACGGGCGTCGGGTACAGAATGATGGCCACATGCGGCGCGCGGCGCTTGAGGGCGATCAGCACGTCGCGCAGGGCGGCCGCCTGCGGGCTGGTGACGATGCCGATGCTGCGCGCGAACATGGGAATGGCGCGCTTGCGTTCCTGGTCGAACAGGCCCTGCGCGGCCAGTTTTTCCTTCAGGCGCTGGAACGCTTCATACAGGGCGCCCACGCCGGCGCGGCGGATGGCTTCCACATTGATCTGGTAATCGCCGCGTGCGCCGTACAGGGTGACGAGGGCGCGCACTTCGACCTTGTCGCCTTCGCGCGGCGTGAAACCGGCAAACTGGGCGCGGCCACGGAACATCACGGCACGCACCTGGGCGCCGTCATCCTTCAATGTGAAATACCAGTGGCCGGAGGCGGCGCGCGTGAAGTTGGAAATCTCGCCGGCGATCCAGGTCAGGGGAAACGAGCGTTCCAGCAGGCGCGCGACGGCCTGGTTCAGGGCGCTGACGGTCAGCACGGGCGGGGCGGCAAAGCCGCTGTCAGTCGGGGAGTCGTTCATCATCTGGCAAGGGGAAAGAAGCAAGCTGTCCACATATTATCGGCGAGGTCATGCTTATGTCATATATCGCGCAAAACAACAAGTTCTATTTCTAAGTATTTGATTTCATGCAGAATTCCCGTATGCCTGATTTGCGTGCACAGGGAAAAAAACCTTTAATATCAAGCACATCAGTGCAGCCACTGCCACTTACGCACAAAGTTATCCACAGAAAGTGTGCGGAACTTTTTGCCTTGGACAAACGTTGCCGGACAGGCCCCTGTCGGCAAAGGAAAATGCCCTGCTACATTTTTGCGCACGGAAATAAAGTACATAGGAATCAAGCGCTTAGTATCGCATGCCTGGCCTTGCGCACAATCTTATCCACAAAAAATGTGCAGAACTCTGGCGCAGCACCGGAATTATCCACTGAAATGTCCATGGCATGGTTTGCCTGAATTTTGCGCAGCATAAAAATAACCATATAAATCAAAGGTGTAGCATCCAGGTGTACGCCTTGCTCACAATCTTATCCACAGAATGTGTGCAAAACTGCATAAACCGTTTCGTGGTTTGTCCAGGTTTTCCACGGCATGCACAGGCTGCGTCGCTGCCTTATTTTTGAGCATTGAAAAAAACTCCTTTTAAATCAAGGGTCTTGCATGGAGTCAATCGGCTTGCTCACAATCTTATCCACACTTTATGTGTGGAACTGTATTGGCGGTGGAAAAGTATTGTTTGACGATGGGTTTTGGCATGAAAACCTGCGCTTTTCAGGCCCTGCTACATTTTTATGCAGGGTAATAAAAACGATATAAATCAAGGTACTTGGTGTCTATTCTTGCGCTTGCGCACAATCTTGTCCACAGATTGTGTGCAGAACTTTGACGCTGGAAATGCCGCATGTTTCGCTCTGCTTGCCACTTTTTTATGCATTGATTTAATATCCTTTAAAATCAATGGCTTAATTGAATTCCTCGGCTTTGCGCACAATCTTGTCCACAGTTAATGTGCAGAACTCTGTAACTATTAATTTATTGACATTGACTACTGTCGACAAGCTGCTATGCCTGTATTTTGCGCAGAATGATATTTTCCATATGAATCAAGTACTTGCATGCTGGACTTCATGCTTGCTCACAATCTTATCCACACAAAGTGTGCAAAACTGTGCGCTGGCCGCGCCCGCCCGCCGCGCCGTGTGGGCAAGTACGCATGCGGGCGCCACTTGCCGCCGGCGCGGCAACGCGCTACATTGCGCCATTCCCGCGCCGACATGCCATCAGTCTTCGGCGCTCGGTACAATACAGGCTGTCCGGGCGTTTCACCGCCTTCTCTTACCAGGAGTTTCTTTTGCTCGCTATATTTCAAGCCGCTGGCTGGCCCATCTGGCTGTTGTTGATCGCTTCCATCGTCGCCCTGGCCTTGATCATCGAGCGCCTGCTGTATTTGCGACGCGCCAAGATCCTGCCCCGCAAGCTGTTCGATGAAGTGGTGCAGGTGTATCGCAACGGCAAGATCACGCCCGATACGCTGGCCAAGCTGGAAGACAATTCGCCGCTGGGCGTGGTGCTGGCCGCCGCCCTGCGCAACGTCGACGCGCCGCGCGAGGTGATGAAAGAATCGATCGAAGAAGCCGGCAGTGGCGTGGCCCACACGCTGGAACGTTTCCTGACGACCCTGGGCACCATCGCCACCCTGGCGCCCCTGATGGGCCTGTTCGGCACGGTGGTGGGCATGATCGAAATCTTCGGGTCGCAAAACGCCAGCGGTTCGAATCCCGCACAATTGGCCCACGGCATCTCGGTGGCCTTGTATAACACAGGCTTCGGCCTGGCCATCGCCATGCCGGCCCTGGTCTTCTACCGCCATTTCCGCGCCCTCGTCGACAGCTTCGTCATTGACATGGAGCAGCAAGCGGTCAAGTTCGTCGATATTGTCCACAGTGGCCGCCAATGAACTTCCGCAAAGGCAAGGGGCGGGAAGACCCCGAAATCAACCTGATCCCGTTCATCGATGTGCTGCTGGTGATCCTGATCTTCCTCATGGTCAGCACCACCTACAGCAAATTTACGGAGCTGCAGATCACCTTGCCGACGGCCGATGCCGAGCAAGCCAAGGACAAGCCGCAGCAGATCGACGTCACCATCGACGCCAAGGGCAATTACACGGTGAACCGCGAACCCGTCTCGTTCCGCGACGTGGCCGGCCTGGCCGATGCCCTGCAAAATGCGGCCAAGGCGGCCAACGGCGGCAAGGCGCCCGCGCAGACGCCCGTGGTGGTGGTCAACGCCGACCAGTTCGCCATGCACCAGATGGTCATCCACGTGATGGAAGCGGCGCGCCTGGCCGGCTATGAAAAGCTGACGTTTGCTGCGCAAGCGGGTGGCAAGTAAGGCAAACCTCCAACCCCAACCGAAGTGCCGGGGTCGGACCCTCAGGGTCCGACCCCAGGTGTTGATTTTGGGTTCCAATTTTATTTGACACCCATGCCCACACCTTCCCCCGCCAAGCTTGAAACCACATTGACCCGCGCCTGGCTGACGCGCGGCCCGCTGGCGTGCGCGCTGTGGCCCGTCTCGCTGCTGTTCGGCGCCTTGAGTGCCGTGCGGCGCGGCCTGTACCGCGCCGGCGTGTTGACATCGACGCGCCTGCCCGTGCCCGTCGTCGTCGTCGGTAATATTTTTATCGGCGGCACGGGCAAGACGCCGCTGACGATCTGGCTGGTGCAAGCCTTGCGCGATGCGGGCATGCGCCCGGGCGTCATTTCGCGCGGCCATGGCAGCGCCGACCGGCTGCCGCGCGCAGTGACAGCAGCTTCGACGCCGCAGCAAGTGGGCGATGAGCCGCTGCTGATTTTCCAGCGCGGCGGCTGCCCCGTGATGGTGGGGCGCGATCGCGCGCAAGCGGGCAGGGCGCTGCTGGCCGCGCACCCGGACGTCGACGTGCTGGTGACGGACGACGGCTTGCAGCATTACGCCTTGCAGCGCGACGTGGAAATCGTGCTGTTCGACGGCCGCGGCGCCGGTAACGGCTGGCTGCTGCCGGCGGGGCCTCTGCGCGAATCGCCGCGCCGCCGGCGCGATGTGACGGTGATCAATGCGCCCGAGCTGGCGCCGGCGCTCGTGGCCAGGATCGCGCCACAGGGCTCTCTGGTGGTGCAGATGCTGCTGGCCGGTGGCGTGGCCGAACGCATGGCGAACCGCGGCGAAAGCCTGCCGCTTGCAACCCTGGCAGCCAGCGGCCAGCGCATCGTGGCGGCGGCCGGTATCGGCAACCCGCAGCGCTTCTTTTCCATGCTGCGCGGCGCCGGATTGGATTTTGCGGAGCTGCCCTTGCCCGACCATCACGACTTTCTCGACCAGCCATTTGCGGAACTCGACACGGATGTGATCTTGATCACCGAGAAGGATGCAGTAAAATGTGCGCAAATTGAACATCTCAAAGATGACCCGAGACTGTGGGTCGTCCCCGTCAGTGCGCGCATCGATAGCGCGCTGGCCCAACAAATTGTGGAGAAATGTCGTGGACGCTCGACTGCTTGATATCCTGGTCTGCCCTGTTTGCAAGGGTCCGCTTGAACACGATAAGAAGGCGCAGGAACTGATTTGCCGCGCCGACCGCCTGGCCTATCCTATCCGTGATGGCATCCCCATCATGTGGGCGGACGAAGCGCGCACCCTGCAAGACGCAGTGGAATAACGATGGCGTTCATCGTCATCATCCCGGCGCGCCTGGCCTCGACGCGCCTGCCGGGCAAGCCGCTGGCTGACCTGGGCGGCAAGCCCATGGTGGTGCGCGTGGCCGAGCAGGCAGCCCTGTCTGGCGCCGCGCGCGTCATCGTCGCCACCGACCATGACAGCATCCGCGCCGCCTGCGCCGCGCATGGCGTGGAAGTGTGCATGACGCGCAGCGATCATCCGTCGGGCACGGACCGCATCGCCGAAGTGGCGCGCACGCTCGCTTTGCCGCCGGATGCCATCGTCGTCAACCTGCAGGGCGACGAACCGCTGATCGATCCGGGCCTGCTGGCCGCCTGCGCGGCGCAGATCAGCAGTACCGTGCCCATGGCCACGTGTGCGCATCCGCTGCACGATGTGCTTGAGGCCTTCAACCCGAACGTGGTGAAGGTCGTGCTGGACAAGAACGGCCGCGCCTTGTATTTCTCGCGCGCGACGATCCCCTGGCACCGCGACGGCTTCGCGCAGTCGAAAGACAGCCTGCCTGCCGGCTATGTGCCGCTGCGGCATATCGGCCTATATGCGTACAGCAATGCTTTTTTGCAAACGTATCCGACGCTCTCCGCTTCGCCACTGGAAGCTATCGAGGCGCTGGAGCAGTTGCGCGTGCTGTGGCACGGTGTTGCCATCGCCGTGCATGTGACCGATAGCGCGCCGGCCGCCGGTGTCGACACGCCGGAAGATCTTGCCAGGGTGCAAGCCCACTACGGCGCCCTGTAGGCATTACCCGCAAAACGGCAGGCGTGCAAATATAATTTGTGCGCCTGCAGTAAAAACCACATTTTGAAACGTCCGTCGCGCTAATTGCTGGCTTTGATCAATCAGGGCATGGCAATTCGATAGCAAACTGGCGCTCCGGGGATTTTTTGTGGTAAGTTTCGTAGGGAAAGATAGCCATAGCAACATCATCTAAAAAAAATAATTACACATACCACCATCCAAAATCTGTTTTTTAGGAACTTTCAATGCGTCTGATACTTTTAGGAGCACCCGGTGCCGGCAAGGGCACCCAAGCTAACTTCATCAAAGAAAAATACAACATTCCACAAATCTCCACGGGCGACATGCTGCGCGCGGCGATCAAGGAAGGCACGGAACTGGGCCTGGCAGCGAAAAAAGTCATGGATGCGGGCGGCCTCGTGTCGGACGACATCATGATCGGCCTGGTCAAGAACCGCCTGCAGGAAGCCGATTGCGCCAATGGCTACCTGTTCGACGGCTTCCCGCGTACCATCGCGCAAGCGGACGCCATGAAAGATGCCGGCATCAATGTCGACTACGTGCTGGAAATCGACGTGCCTGACGCATCGATCATCGAGCGCATGGACGGTCGCCGCAGCCACCCGGGTTCGGGCCGTGTCTACCACGTCAAGTTCAATCCACCGAAGGTCGACGGCGTCGATGACATCACGGGCGAACCGCTGATTCAGCGCGACGACGACAAGGCGGAAACGGTCAAGAAGCGCCTGGACGTCTACCACAACCAGACCAAGGTCTTGCTCGGCTATTACAACGACTGGGCCAAGTCCGGCCTGCCGGGCGCACCGAAATACCGCCGCATCGCCGGCGTCGGTCCGGTCGAGCAAATCCGCGACAGCGCCTTTGCCGCCTTGGCGGAATAAGCAGTTTTTTAAAAGCGGACCTGAGTGTCCGCTTTTTTTCTGCCAGCTTTTCAGGCAGACTGCCAGCATGGCTGGATGCATAACGTTTTCGTGGTTCAGGTTTTTTGCAGGTCGTGTTTTCCTGGCTGCGCGTGCCTACCCGGTGCGGTCTGCAGCTGTTGGCAATGACGTCGGATAAAAACAGAAGGGGACGATATGGCAGCCAGTTTGTGGTTTGCGGTAGCCTGCGGCGTGGTCGCAGTCATTTATGGTTTGGTGTCGCGTAGCTGGATCCTGCGCCAGGATCCCGGCAACGCGCGCATGCAGGAAATTGCCCTGGCCATCCAGCAGGGCGCGGCCGCCTACTTGGCGCGCCAGTACCGCACCATCGCGTTTGTGGGCGTGGTGCTGCTGATCGCCATCTACCTGTTGCTGGGCTTGCACACCGCGCTGGGCTTTTTGATCGGCGCCGTGCTGTCGGGCGCCTGCGGCTTCATCGGCATGAATGTCTCGGTGCGGGCGAATGTGCGCACGGCGCAGGCGGCCACCCTGGGCATCAACCAGGCCCTGAACGTGGCCTTCAAGGGCGGCGCGATCACCGGCATGCTGGTGGTTGGCCTGGGCTTGCTGGGCGTGACCCTGTTCTACTGGCTGCTGGTGACGACGGGCGCGCCCGGCCTGACCCAGCATGACCTGATCAAACCGCTGATCGGCCTGGCGTTTGGCGCCTCGCTCATTTCCATCTTTGCGCGGCTGGGCGGCGGCATCTTCACCAAGGGCGCCGACGTGGGCGCGGACCTGGTGGGCAAGGTCGAGGCGGGCATCCCCGAGGATGATCCACGCAACCCGGCCGTCATCGCCGACAATGTGGGCGACAACGTGGGCGACTGCGCCGGCATGGCGGCCGATCTGTTCGAAACCTATGTCGTGACGCTGATCGCCACCATGCTGCTGGGCGCACTGCTGATGGCAGAGGCCAGCAGCACGGCCATCATCTATCCGCTGCTGCTGGGCGCCGTTTCCATCCTCGCCTCCATCGTCGGCTGCTCGATGGTGAAAACCAAGCCGGGCGCGAAGATCATGTCGGCCCTGTACACGGGCCTGTGGTGGGCGGCTGGCCTGTCGCTGGTCGGCTTTGCCGTGGTGACGTGGCTGCTGTGGCCGGACGACGCCATGCGCTACAAGATGCTGGGTTCCACCGTCGTCGGCATCGTCCTCACGGGCCTGATGGTGTACATCACCGAGTACTACACGGGTACGGACTTCAAGCCCGTGCGCCACATCGCAGAAGCGTCGACGACGGGCCACGGCACGAACATCATCGCCGGCCTGGGCGTGTCGATGAAGTCCACGGCGTATCCGGTGCTGGCCGTCTGCGTCGCCATCCTCGTCTCGTATCAATTGGCCGGTCTGTACGGCATTGCGATCGCCGCCACGGCCATGCTGTCGATGGCGGGCATCATCGTCGCGCTCGACGCGTATGGCCCCATCACGGATAACGCGGGCGGCATCGCGGAAATGTCGGGCCTGCCCGACTCCGTGCGCGCCATCACCGATCCGCTCGACGCCGTCGGCAACACCACCAAGGCCGTCACCAAGGGCTACGCCATCGGTTCGGCCGGGCTGGCCGCGCTGGTGCTGTTTGCCGACTACACGCATGCGCTGGAATCGGTGGGCCATTACATTACGTTCGACCTGTCGAACCCCATGGTTATCGTCGGCCTGTTCATCGGCGGGCTGATACCGTATCTGTTCGGCGCCATGGCGATGGAAGCCGTGGGCCGCGCGGCCGGTGCCGTGGTGGTCGAGGTGCGCCGGCAGTTCCGCGATATCAAGGGCATCATGGAAGGCACGGCGCGGCCCGAATACGACAAGGCCGTCGACATGCTGACGGCGTCCGCCATCCGCGAAATGATCGTGCCCTCGCTGCTGCCGGTGGTGGTGCCCATCGTCGTGGGCATGCTGCTGGGGCCAGCGGCGCTGGGCGGCCTCTTGATGGGGACCATCGTCACGGGGCTGTTCGTGGCCATTTCCATGACCACGGGCGGCGGCGCCTGGGACAATGCCAAGAAATACATCGAGGATGGCCACTTCGGCGGCAAGGGGTCGGACGCGCACAAGGCGGCCGTCACGGGCGATACGGTGGGCGATCCGTACAAGGATACGGCCGGTCCGGCAGTGAACCCCTTGATCAAGATCATCAATATCGTGGCCCTGCTGCTGGTGCCGCTGCTGCCGGCCACGGGCTGGCTGGCCGTCAAGGCGCCGGCGCCCATCCACGCGCCCGTGCCGCCCATCCTGGCGCCGGCGACGCCCGTGCAAGTGTTGCCGGCGCAGTAAGGCACTCCCTGCAGCCCCGCGGCACATGCCGCAGGGCAGTGCCGCGTCAGAAGCGCGACGTCAGGCCGACGAACATACGGCGTCCCGGCACGTAATAGTCGACCAGGCCGTCGGCCATCGGCCCCTTCTTGAACAGGTTTTGCACGCCACCGCGCACGGTCCACTGGGGCGTGACCTTGTACGACACGATGGTGTCGACGATGGTGTAGGCTTTTTCGGCCAGCTTGCCGGCATCGAGTTCCTTGCCCGTGTACTGGGCCGATACTTCGCCGAACAGCTGGTCGTTGACTTGCCAGCCCAGCGCCGAGTACCACGACAGCTTCGGTGTCGACAGCAGGTTGGCGCCCGTGGTCAGGTTTTTCGCTTCCGCCATGTAGGTCACGTTGTTACGCCAGTTCAGGTTTTTCGTCAGCGGGATGGTGGCTGTCGCTTCCAGGCCGCTGGTACGTGCCTTCTGGATATTCGTCATCTTGGTCCACCAGCGCTGCTGGTAAAAGCCCAGCGGCGCATAGTCGATCTTGTTCTTGAAATCCGTATGGAAGTAGGTCAAGCCCACGTCCCAGCCATTCTGCTCCCATGCCACGCCGATCTCGCCGGCCGTGCTCGTTTCCGGTTTCAAGTCCGCATTGCCGGCCATGTAGCAGGAGCCGGTGACGTAGCCCAGCGGTTTCAGGCTGCCGCAACCGCGTCCGCCCGAGTTGGTCGCCGCCGCCGGCGAGTTTTCCTTCAGGCTCGGGGCGCGGAAGCCTTGCGAGATGCCGCCCTTGATGGTCCAGGCGGGGGCAGGGTGGTACACCAGGTACAGGCGCGGGCTGTAGTGGTTGCCGAACTTGCTGTGGTGGTCGAGGCGCAGGCCGGCCGTGGCCGTCAAGTCTTCGCGCAGGAACAATTGATCTTCCGCAAACAGGGCCGAGGTGGTGCCCGACAGGGTCGCGCCGCTCACGGTGTTACCCAGGTAATCGGTGGGCACGGTGCCGATGGTACTCGTATTCGTCAGTTCCTGGTGCTTCCACTGGCCGCCCATCACCAGCATTTGCTCGATGCCGCCCCAGCCGACCCGTTTTTCCAGGCTGGCATCGAGCGTGCTGTCCTTGGATTTTGCTACCGAGCCGACGACTTCGTTATCGAAGTCGTTGTGATACAGGTTGACCATGGTCTTGCCGAAGTCCCAGCGGCCTTCGTAGCCGAGGCTGACGCTCTTGCGTATCAGTTTGTTGGCGCCCCAGCTGTAGACCAGCGGATCGCCATCTGCATCGCGCGCGGACGAATCCATCGATTGCTGCTTGCCGTAGCTGGCGTCCAGCGACAGGTTCTGTTTCTTGCCCAGCGCCCAGTTCAGCTGGCCCGAGACAGTCTGGTTGCGTTCGCCGCCCATGCTGCCCGCTTTCTCGAAGAATTTTTCATCGGGATTCTGACGCGACTGGCTTACGCCCAGGCGCATGCCGACCGTGTCCGACAGGGGACCCGCCAGGTTCACGCCCAGCTGGTGCGCCGTGCCGCGGTCGCTGTCCTGCGGCTGCGTGTAGTTGGCCGTGGCCGAACCGTTCCACTTGCCCGGTATCTTGCGCGTGATGATGTTGATCACGCCGCCCATGGCGTCCGATCCGTACAGCGAGGACATCGGTCCCCGCACCACTTCGATGCGCTCGATCATGTCGGGCGAGATCCAGTTCAAGTCCTGGCGGCCCAGGTCGGGGCGGTAGGCGGTGTCGGCCGAGCTGCCCACGCGCTTGCCATCAACCAGAATCAAGGTGTATTTGTCGGGCAAGCCGCGCAGCTTGATCTTCGACGCCTCGCCTTCGGGACTGGTGCCGCCCGTGACGCCGGGGATGCGGCGCAGCAAGGTGTTGAGGTCATACACGGGCTGGCGCTCGATTTCCTTGCGCGTGATGACGCTGATACTGGCCGGTGCATCCTTGATGTCGATGGCCGTGCCCGACGCGGTGACGACCACCGTGTTCATGGTGGGATCGGCGGCCACATTGCCTTCGGCCCAGGCGCTGCTGACGGCTAGCGACAGCAGGCAGGGCAGGAGCAGGGCGGCACGGGCGGGAGTGGCGACGGGGGCTACGATGGCGGGACTACGCTTGGTCATGGTGAACTTTCCGGATGTTGTTATTTCCTGGCTGCCTTCCGGGTGGCTCGGGTATAAATGAATGAAAAGAGAATAAGCTGCGCTCGAATTCCGCTAATGAGAATAAGAATCGTTCTTATTGTAATGCCATCCTGGCAAGAAGGAAAGTGCTGAGGGGAAATAAAAACACCGTTGCAAGGTGTGCATCGGTGGCGTGCAGCACGTGCAAACGTGAGAAATTGTTACTCACGCTGGCATCTGGCGCGGCGTGTGCCAATAATGAACGCTGTGCGATGGCTATTGGGGAAAGCGGCATGAAGACGATGATCAAAATGATGCCGGCGCTGGCCTGCGGCATGTGGCTGCTGGCTGGCGGCCATGCCTGGGCGCAGGAGCCGGCGGCGCCGGATCAACAACTGCCCGTGTGCCAGCTTGACCCGCGCGACAGCGGCAAGCTGGCGGTGGAACCTTGCCGCCCAGCGCAGCCCGTGCAGCCGCGCCGTTCCGTGGCGCAAGTAATCGGCCGCATGCCCGTGCAGCGCATGGCGCCGCCCGTCGTGCCCATCGCGCCCCTGCCGCCCGGCCCGGCGGTACCCATGCCCGGTGCGCCGCAGCCCATTGGTGCCTGCGACACGGGCGGTTGCCGCGATGCGGCCGGCGCGCGCTACAACGGCGCGGGCAACGCCACGCTTGATGCCAACGGCCGCATCTGTCACCGCAACGGCGCTTTCATGCAGTGTTTTTAGCCTTGCTATTGGTTGCTGCTACAAGTTTTCGCTGAGCGCGCGTAAAAGTGGCTACAATTGTCGCCGACATTACGTTTACGTAAACGTAATGATGGCATCATGCACCATGCAACCATCGGGCGCCGCGAACACGGCCCTCATCACTCAGGAGATTTCATGCAGATTCAGGACAATGTATTCATCATCACGGGCGGCGCATCGGGTTTGGGCGCCGCCACGGCGCGCATGCTGACGGCCGCTGGCGGCAAGGTCGTGCTGGCCGATGTGCAGACGGAGGCGGGCCAGGCGCTGGCCGCTGAACTGAACGGCGTGTTCGTGCAGTGCGACGTCACCTCGGAAGAAGACGGCATGGCCGTGGTGGCAGCGGCAGGCAAGCTGGGACCATTGCGCGGCCTGGTCAACTGCGCCGGCGTGGCGCCGGCCGTGAAAACCGTGGGCAAGGATGGTCCGCATCCGCTGGCCCTGTTCCAGAAAGTCGTCAACATCAACCTGGTGGGCACCTTCAATATGTGCCGCCTGGCGGCCGATGCCATGGCAAAACAGGATGCCACCGCTGAAGGCGAGCGTGGCATCATCATCAACACGGCTTCCGTGGCGGCCTACGATGGCCAGATCGGCCAGGCGGCCTACGCTTCGTCGAAGGCGGCCGTGGTGGGACTGACCCTGCCGATGGCGCGCGACCTGTCGCGCAACGGCATCCGCGTGATGACGGTGGCGCCCGGCATTTTCGAGACGCCGATGTTGCTGGGCATGCCGGCCGAAGTGCAGGATGCACTGGGCAAGATGGTGCCGTTCCCATCGCGCCTGGGCAAGCCCGGCGAATACGCGCAACTGGTGAAAGCCATTGTGGAAAACGTCATGCTTAATGGCGAAACTATCCGCCTGGATGGCGCGATCCGCATGCAACCCAAATAAGCCCAGCGTGATTTGATGTAGGATACCCCCGTATGGGGCGTACAGCCTTGCTCGGCTGTGCGCCCTTTTTTATCGGAGAATCCATGATCGCATTGAAGCCGCTGGCACTGAGCCTGACCTTGCTGGGGGCGTTGGCCGCCAGTCCCGTATTTGCCGAAGTGCCGCAAAAGGCGCCGGAAATCGCCACCGCGTATGCGGAAAAAAGTGGTTGGGCGGCGCAAAAATTCATGGTCGCCGCCGCCAATCCGCTGGCCGCCGATGCCGGCTACCAGATGCTGAAAAAAGGCGGCAGCGCCATCGACGCGGCCATCGCCACGCAGTTGGTGTTGACCCTGGTCGAACCGCAATCGTCGGGCATCGGCGGCGGCGCCTTTTTGCTGTACTCCAGCGCCAAGGGCGTGCAGGCGTTCGACGGACGCGAAACGGCGCCCGCCAGCGCCGATGAACACCTGTTCCAGAATGCCGACGGCAGCCCCGTCTCGCGTGCCACCGGCGTGGTGGGCGGACGTTCCGTGGGCGCGCCGGGCGTGCTGCGCATGCTGGAACTGGCGCACAAGGAGCATGGCAAGCTGCCGTGGGCGACCCTGTTCGGCCCCGCCATCCGCCTGGCGCACGGCGGCTTTCCCGTCAGCCAGCGCCTCAACGGCCTGTTGAGCTGGGACCAGGCCCTGAAGCGCGACCCCGTCGCCGCCGCGTATTTCTATGACCAGGACGGCAAGCCCTGGCCTGTCGGCCACACGCTCAGGAATCCTGCCTTGGCGCGCACCCTGCGCGAGATCGCCCGTGGCGGCGCCGACGCCTTTTACCAGGGCCGCATCGCGCGCGACATCGCCGCCAAGGTGGCCTCGCACCCGACCAATCCGGGCAAGCTGACGGCGGCAGACATCGCCGGCTACCGCGCCAAGGTGCGCGAGCCCGTGTGCAGCGATTACAAGGCCTGGACCGTGTGCGGCATGCCGCCGCCGTCGTCGGGCGGCATCGCCATCGCGCAGATGCTGGGCATGCTGGAAGTGAAGGATATTCGCCCGTATGCGCCCGTCGACGGCGTGCTCGATGTGCAGGCGATCCATTTGTTCTCGGAAGCGGGACGCCTGGCTTACGCGGACCGCAACCGCTACGTGGCCGACACGGACTTCGTGCCGCTGCCCGGCAAGGGCATCGCCTCGATGCTGGATAAAACCTACCTGGCGCAGCGCGCCTCGCTGATCGGCGACAAATCCATGCTGAAAGCCTTGCCCGGCACGCCGCCCGGCATGCAGGTGGCGTGGGGCATGGACAACGCGCTGCAGCGCCCGTCGACGTCGCACCTGGTGGCGGTGGATGCTTTTGGGGGCGGCCTGTCGATGACCACCAGCGTGGAAGACGCGTTCGGTTCGCGCCAGATGGTCGACGGCTTTTTGCTGAACAACCAGCTGACGGATTTCTCGTTCGATTCGCGCGATGCCGATGGCCCTATCGCCAACCGTGTCGAAGCGGGCAAGCGCCCGCGCAGCGCCATGTCGCCCACCCTCGTGTTTGAGAAGGGCACGCACAAGCTGGTGCTGGCGACGGGTTCGCCCGGTGGCTCTTCCATCATCAACTATGTCGCCAAGGTGCTGGTCGGCACCATGGACTGGGGCTTGAACGTGCAGCAAGCCATCAACCTGCCGAACTTCGGCAGCCGCAATGGCCCGACGGAGCTGGAAAAGGGCCGCGCGCCTGCCGCGCAAGTCGAGGCACTGCAAGCGCTGGGCCACGAGGTGCGCGTCATCGAACAGAATTCCGGCTTGCAGGGCATCATGCGCCTGAATGCGCACGGCAAGGATTTCTGGTTTGGGGGCGCCGATCCGAGAAGAGAGGGCATGGTGCGTGGCGACTGAAATTTCCACAAAGTATCAAGACCCTGCTAATCTGCCGGCATGGGAATACAAAATAAAACAGGCTTGATACTCACGGGAGGGGGCGCCCGTGCCGCCTACCAGGTGGGCGTGCTGCAGGCAATTTCGGCGATATTGTGGGAAGCGGGCTGGGCGCCGGCGCGCAACCCGTTCGACATCATTTGCGGCACCTCTGCAGGCGCCATCAACGCCACGGCGCTGGCCTGCCGCGCCGACAACTTTGGCGAAGGCGTGCAAAAGCTGCTCGACGTGTGGCAGCACATCCAGGTCGAGCAAGTCTACCGCGCCGATTCGCTGGGCGTGATCCGTTCGGGCGCGCGCTGGCTGTCGCTGTTGTCGTTCGGCTGGCTGCTGCGCCAGTGGCATGCCTCGCCGCCCAATTCCCTGCTCGACAATACCCCGCTGGTCAGCCTGCTGCACCGCATGCTCGACCTGCCGCGCCTGGACGCGGCGCTGGCCGATGGGCTGCTGCATGCGCTGGCCGTGACGGCGTCGTCGTATTCGGGCAGCCGCCACATGACGTTTTACCAGACGGGGGCCGAGATCGCGCCCTGGGTGCGCACGCAGCGGCTGGCCTTGCAAGACCAGATCGGTGTGGAACACTTGCTCGCCTCGGCCGCCATCCCTTTTATTTTTCCCGCCGTGCCCCTGTATATCGGTGGCCAGCGCGAATACTGTGGCGACGGATCCATGCGCCAGCTGGCGCCGATCTCGCCGGCCATTCACCTGGGGGCGAACAAGGTGCTGGTGGTGGGCGCGGGGCGCATGACGGAACCGGCGCCCGCCGCGTCCGAAGCGGCGCGCTACCCCAGTCTGGCGCAGATCGCCGGGCACGCGCTGTCGTCGATCTTCCTCGATGGGCTGGCCGTCGACATCGAACGCCTGAACCGCATCAACCTCACCCTGTCGATGCTGCCGCCCGAGTTGCTGGGCAAGACGGCCTTGCGGCCCGTGGAATTGCTGGTCATCGCGCCGTCCGAGCGGCTCGACGCCATCGCCAGCCGGCATATCGGCAGTTTGCCGCGTCCCATCCGCACCATGTTGTCGGGCATCGGCGCGGCTGAAGCGCGCGGCGCGGCGCTGGCATCGTATTTATTGTTCGAATCGACGTATACTAACGAGCTGATCCGTCTTGGACAGCGCGATACGCAGGCCCGCAAGGACGATGTACTGGCGTTTTTTGGTTCTTGAGACGGCCCTTGGAGCGGCGTGCGGGTTTTTCGCGTTTTTTTTGACAGGACGATTGTGCTGGTATTTCGACGTGTTTGCGAAGTGGTATTGCTGTTGTCTTTGCTGCTGCCGGGCGGCCCGGCCACGGCGGCGCCTGCACCCACCCTGCGTTTCGATCAGCTCAGCGTGGAACAGGGCCTGGCGCAGGAATCGGTGCTGGCAATCGCCCAGGACCGGCAGGGCTATATGTGGTTCGGCAGCCAGTCTGGCCTGAGCCGCTACGACGGCTATCGCATGGTCGTCTACAAGAATATCGAGGGCGACAAGACCAGCCTGGCCGACAACTGGGTCGGCGAACTGCATGTCGATATCCAGGGCCAGCTGTGGGTCGGTACCGACAACGGCCTGGACCGCTTCGATGCCGCCAGCCAGACCTTCATTCACTACGTCCCGGCCGAAAAGAGCAAGCGCGGCAACGGCAACCGGCATATTCACGCCATTCTTGACGATGGCGCGCGCGGTTTCTGGATCGCCACCTCGGACGGCTTGCAGCATTTCGACCCCGCCACGGGCGCCTTCCGTACCTGGCACCATGAAGAGGGCAATCCGCACAGCCTGGGCGACAATGAAATCAAGGCGCTGGCGCTGGACGCGCAACAGCGCCTGTGGATAGGCACCGTCACGGGCCTGGACATGCTGGCGCCGGGCAGCGACCGCTTCGAGCATTTCGCCGTCGACACGGAGCCCGGTTCGAAGTACAACGTGATCCAGTCGCTACTGGTGGACCGCCAGCAGAATCTGTGGATCGGCACCATGGCCGGCGCCGAGCGCTGGCGCCTGGGCGGCGCCGGGCAGGGGCCGCAGTCGCGCCTGCGCCTGAATGAAAAACAGGGCTTTTCCGCCATCCGCGTGGCCAGCCTGTACCAGGATATCGACGCCACCGTCTGGCTGGGCAGCAATGCCGATGGCCTGTTCCGCTGGCTGCCCGAGAGCGATACCTTCCTGCAGTACCGGCACCAGACGGGCGACAAATTCAGCGTCGCCGACAACCAGCTGTCGGCGCTGTACCGCGACCGCGCCGGTACCTTCTGGGTCGGCTCCTGGTACAACGGCGTGAGCCGGGTCGACCTGGGCAGCGGCGGCTTTTCGCGCATGGCGCGGGCGCCCGGCGATGTGGGCGCATTGGCGGACAAGAAAGTGCGCGCCGTGGCCGACGCGGGCAATGGCAAGCTGTGGCTGGCCACCAAGGGCGGCTTGAAACTGTACGATACGCGCGACGGCAGCTCGCGCCTGTTCGACCTGCGCAGCTCGCCCGGCATGTCGCGCGACGAGCAGGTCACCACCCTGTACAAGGCGCCGGACGGCGTGCTGTGGGTGGGCGGCTCGACGGGCTTGCACCGCTTCGATCCGGCACTCGGGCGTTTTTTTACCATGCGCTTTGCCGCCGGCGATCCGAACAGCGACACCATCCGCAATATCGTGAGCGACCGCAGCGGCATGCTGTGGGTCTCGACGCGGGGCGGCGTGCACCGTTTCGACCCCGCCAGCCGGGCTTTTACTACCTACCGCCATGATCCGGCCAACCCGAACAGCCTGTCCGACAACATGGTGCGGCCCGTGCTGGAAGACGCCAAGGGGCGGCTGTGGATAGGCTCATTTCACGGCCTCGATTTGCTGGACCGCGCCAGCGGCCAGTTCCGGCATTTCCGTCATGATCCGCAAAACCCGCATAGCCTCAGCCACGACGAAGTGCATTTCCTGCACCAGGACAAGCGCGGCGTGCTGTGGGTGGGCACGGCCAATGGCTTGAACCGCATGGATGTCGATGCGAAGGGCGAGATCCGCTTCCGGCGCTTCCTGCGCAAGGATGGCATGGCCGACGATGCCGTCGCCAGCATCCTGGGCGACGATAACGAGCAACTGTGGCTGAGCACCAACAGCGGCATCACGCGGCTCGACATGCGCAGTGGCCTGTTTCGCAACTACGACAGCGCCGACGGCACGGTGGAAGGCTCGTACTTCGATGGCGCGGCCCTGCGCGCCTCGGACGGGACCATGTATTTCGGCGGCTTTAACGGCATGACGGCGTTCGTGCCGCAGGATATCCACGACAACCGCGTGCCGCCGCTGGTGGCCATCACGGAACTGCAGATCTTCAACAAGCCGGTGGCCATCGGCCGCGGCGAGTTCGCGCACGTGCTCAGGACGGCGATCGACCACACGCGCCAGCTGGTGCTGACCAGCCGCGAAAGCGTCTTTTCGCTGGAATTCGCGGCCCTGCATTTCGCGGCCCCCCAGCGCAATATGTTCGCCTACCGGCTCGAGGGCTTCGACCAGGACTGGGTCATGACGGATGCGGGGCGGCGCTTTGCCACCTACACCAACCTCGATGCGGGCAATTATGTGTTTCGCGTCAAGGCGGCCAACAAGGATGGCGTGTGGAACGAGAGCGGCGCCACCTTGGCCATCACGATCCTGCCGCCGTTCTGGAAAACCTGGTGGTTCCGCACCCTGATGGCGGCGCTGCTGCTGGGCGCCGTGTATGGCGCTTACCGCCAGCGCGTGCGCGCGCTGCGGCGCCAGCAGAACGAGCTGGCAAAACTGGTCGGTGAACGCACTGCCGAGTTGCAGAGCAAGGAAATCGAAGTGCTGGCGCAGTCGAAAAAGCTGGCGCAAGCCAACAGCAGCCTGACGAAAAACGAGGAAAGTCTGCGCCTGGCCAAGCGCAAGGCCGAGGATGCGACGCGCCAGAAGTCGGAATTTTTGGCCAACATGAGTCACGAGATGCGCACGCCGCTGGCCGGCGTGATCGGCATGCTGGGCTTTGCCCTGCGCGACGAGCAGTTGCACGATGCCACGCGCGAGCAGATATTGCGTGGCCAGGCCAATGCCCAGTCGCTGCTGGTGATCATCAATGACTTGCTCGATTTTTCCAAGATCGAGGCGGGCAAGCTGAGTATCGAGAATATCGACTTCGCGCTCGGTGCGGCCATCGAGACGGTCGTCAGCCTGTTCGAGGAGCAGGCGGCCGCGCGCAGCATCGGTTTTGCCATCGATTTTGCGCCCGACTTGCCGCCCTTCGTGGTGGGCGACCCGACCCGTTTGCGCCAGGTGCTGGTCAACCTGGTCGGCAATGCCTTCAAGTTCACCCAGCGCGGCGGCGTCAGCGTCTGCGTCGAGCGGGCCGGCGTGGCCAGCGGCAGCGACGGGCACCGTGTCAACCTGATCCGCTTTACCGTCAGCGACAGCGGCATCGGCATCGATGCGGACGCGTTGGCCCGCCTGTTCCAGAAGTTCGAGCAGGCCGACGCCAGCACCACGCGGCGCTACGGCGGCACGGGGCTGGGCCTGGCGATCTGCCGCCAGCTGGTTGAACTGATGCAGGGCGAGATCGAGGTGGCCAGCACGCCGGGGCAGGGCAGCACCTTCGCATTCACCTTGCCGCTGGCCGATGGCGTGGCGCCGCCGCTGTTGCCGCAGGTGGCGCTGGCGCCGCACAGCCACCAGTTGCGCGTGCTGTGCGCGGAAGACTTCCCCACCAACCAGATCATCATCCGCGTCATGCTGGAAGACCTGGGACACCGGGTCGATGTGGTCGCCAACGGCGTGCTGGCGGTGGCGGCCTGCGTGCATACGCGCTATGACCTGATTCTGATGGACGGGCGCATGCCGGAGATGGACGGCGCCACGGCGACGCGATTGATCCGCGTGGGCGGCTGGCCGGACCAGCCCGTGCGCGACCAGGAACTGATGATCGTGGCCTTGACGGCGAATGCCAGCGAGGAAGACCGCAGCCGCTATCTTGGCGTCGGCATGGATGATTTCCTCAGCAAACCTGTCGACGAGGCGGCGCTGCATGCCTTGCTGGCGCGCGCCATCGAGCGCCAGCTGCAGCGCGGTTTCATGTTGCCGCGCATGCCGTCGAACGTGCCGCGCGCTAGCGCGCGGGGGCAGGCCGAACTCGATGCCCTGTTCGGCATCGCGCCGGCTGCCCCCGTCGCGGCACCCTCCCAGTCCATCCGCAGCGGTGAACTGCAACGGCGCATCCGCGTCGCCTTCGTCGCCGACCTGGAGGGGCGCCTGCGCGAACTCGACGCCGCCCTGGCGGCGCAGGACAGGGACAACGCCGGGCGCCTGCTGCACGGCTTGAAGGGCAGCGCCGCCTATCTCGATGAAACGCAGCTGCACATGCTGTGCACGGAAATGGAAGAGGCGGCGGATGGCGGACGCTGGACGCAGGTGGCCTTGCATTTGCCGCAATTGCGCGCACTGTTGGCGCAAATAGCCGTTTCGGGCAAGGAAATGTAAAATAGGCAATGCCGGCCATGGAGCGCGCGGCGAAACTGGGTAGAATACGGCCAGGCCCCGACGCTGCCGGCAATGGAGAAAGCAATGAAAGTACTGGTGGTTGACGATGATGTCGTGTCGCGCATGGTATTGATGCATTTGATCGACAGCTGCGGCGTGCACGATATCGTGGAGGCCGAAGATGGCGCGGCGGCGTGGGAGCAGCTCGAAGGGGGCTTGCGCCCGTCACTGTGCTTTTGCGATTTGCGCATGCCGCGCCTGTCGGGCATGGAGCTGCTGCAGAAAATCCGCTCCGACAGCACGCTCGACGCCATGCCGCTGGTGCTGGTGTCGTCGGCGAATGACCAGGATACGGTGCGTGACGCCGTGCAGGCCGGTGCTGCAGGCTACATCGTCAAGCCCTTCCAGCCGGAGCAGGTGCGCCAGCATATCGACGCCTGCTTCGACATCTCCGCATTGCCGGCCGAGGTGCCGCGCGACACCTTGCAGCGCCTCGGCATCGACAGCGAACGCCTGCTGGCGTATCTGACGGGTTTCCAGGGGCAGGTCGGCGCCGCCAGCGAACAGGTCGACGCCTTGCTGGCGCGCGGCGAGCCGGCCCAGGCGCGCCAGCAACTGGAACGGCTGCACCTCGGTTGCCGCACCCTGGGTTTGCATGGCGCGGAGGCCGGCATGATGGCCCTGCTGCAGGCATCGGTGCTCGACGGCGGCCAGATACAGGCGGCCCTGGCTGCGCTGGCGCGCAGCGTGGCGCAGCAGGCGCGCCGGCTACGGCAACAGGAGGGAATCGACTGAATCTGCTGTTTTTCGCTTGCCGGGAAAATACTTTAGGTTTAAAGTATCTGCTTCCGGGCCATGTGCACGCGCCCGCTACCAGCCAGGATGAGCATGAGCAGCGACCCTTCGCCCAGCACCGCATCTCCCCAGGACGACTTTGCGCGCGCGCACTTGCCGCCGCGCGCACTCTGGCCGCAACTGTGCCTGGACTTGCCAGAGCTGCAGTATCCGCCGCGCCTGAATTGTGTCGCCGCACTGCTCGATGCGGCCGTCGCCAGCGGTGGTGGCGAGCGCACCGCCATCCTTGCCGACGGCCAGCGCTGGACTTACGCGCAACTGGCGCGGCAGGTCGACCGCATCGCCCACGTGTTGCAGGCCGACCTGCGCCTGATCCCCGGCAACCGCGTGCTGCTGCGCGGCGCAAATACCCCGATGATGGCTGCCTGCCTGCTGGCCGTGCTGAAGGCCGGCTGCATCGCCGTGCCCACCATGCCGCTGCTGCGCGCGCGTGAACTGTCCACTATTATCCTCAAGGCGGAAGTAAACGCCGTGCTGTGCGCGCAGGGCTTGCGCGGGGAACTCGATGCCGTGCCCGGCTTGCCGACCATGCTGTGCTTTGGCGCCGACGACGCGGAACTGGAACAGCGCATGGCAGTTCACGCCACCCCGCCCGTCCCTTTTCCTGCGCACGACACGGCGGCCGACGACGTCTGCCTGATCAGCTTTACCTCGGGCACGACGGGCGTGCCCAAAGGCACCATGCACATGCAGCGCGACCTGCTGGCCATCTGCGACTGCTTTCCCCGCTCCATGCTGCAGGTGCGCGCCGACGACATCTTCATCGGCACGCCGCCGCTGGCCTTCACTTTCGGCCTGGGTGGACTGCTGCTGTTCCCCCTGCGCTTTGGCGCTTGCGCCGTGCTGCTGGAAAAACTCACGCCCGAGGGTCTGCTGCGCGCCATCGGTGAATACAAAGCCACGATCTGCTTCACGGCACCCACCTTTTACCGCCAGATGGCGCCCCTGGCCGCGCAGCACGAGCTGCGCAGCCTGCGCCTGTGCGTCTCGGCCGGCGAGGCGCTGCCGCTGGCCACGCGCGACGCCTGGCAGGCGGCGACAGGACTGGCCATGACGGACGGCATCGGCGCCACCGAGATGCTGCATATCTTCATTTCCGCCACGGGCGAAGGCATACGCCGCGGCGCCATCGGCAAGGCCATTCCCGGCTACCAGGCATGCATCGTCGACGACGCCGGCGTGCCGCAGCCGCCCGGCGTGACGGGCCGCCTGGCCGTGAAAGGCCCCACCGGTTGCCGCTACCTGTCCGACCCGCGCCAGCGCGAGTATGTGCAGAACGGCTGGAACCTGACGGGCGACACCTTCGAGATGGATGCCGACGGCTATTACTATTACCGCTCGCGCAGCGACGACATGATCGTCTCGGCCGGCTACAACATCGCCGGCCCGGAAGTGGAAGAGGCGCTGCTGCGCCATCCGGCCGTGGCCGAATGCGGCGTGGTCGGGCGCGCCGATGCCGAGCGTGGCCAGATCGTCGAAGCGCACGTGGTGCTGAAAGATGGCTGCCAGGCCAGCGACGCGCTGGCAGCCGAACTGCAGGACTTCGTGCGCCAGCAGATCGCCCCGTATAAATACCCGCGCGCCATCCGTTTCCTGCCTTCCCTGCCGCGCACGGAAACGGGCAAGCTGCAGCGCTTCAAACTTCGCACGGACACCGCATGAATATCGTTTGCATCGGCGGCGGTCCCGCCGGCCTGTATTTCAGCCTGCTCATGAAAAAGCAGAACCCGGAGCACCGCATCACCGTCATCGAGCGTAACCGCCCGTACGACACGTTTGGCTGGGGCGTGGTGTTTTCCGACCAGACCCTGGGCAACCTGGCCAACGCGGACGAGCCGACGGCGCGCGCCATCCTGCAGGCGTTCAACCACTGGGACGATATCGAGATCCACTTCAAGGGCGCGACCGTGCGTTCCGGTGGCCATGGCTTTTGCGGCATCGGCCGCAAGCGCCTGCTCAATATCCTGCAGGCGCGCTGCGAGGAACTTGGCGTGCAACTGGTGTTCGAGACGGAAGTGCAGGACGACCAGGCCATCGCGAAGCAGTACGGCGCCGAGCTGGTGATCGCCAGCGACGGCTTGAACAGCCGCATCCGCACGCGCTATGCGGCCAGCTACCAGCCCGAGATCGAGCAGCGTCATTGCCGCTTCGTCTGGCTGGGCACGCGCAAGAAATTCGAGGCGTTTACGTTTGCCTTCCGCCAGACGCCACACGGCTGGTTCCAGGCGCATATCTATCAATATGACGGCGATACTTCGACCTTCATCGTCGAAACGCCGGAACACGTGTGGCGCGCCGCAGGCCTCGATGCCATGAGCCAGGAACAGGGTATCGCCTTTTGTGAAGCCTTGTTCGCCGAGGAACTCGATGGCCATGGCCTGCTGAGCAATTCGCCGCACTTGCGCGGCTCGGCGCAGTGGATCACCTTTCCCCGCATCGTCTGCCGGCAATGGGTGCACCGGCACGATGGCGTGCCCGTCGTGCTGATGGGCGACGCGGCCCATACGGCGCATTACTCGATCGGTTCCGGCACCAAGCTGGCGCTGGAAGACGCCATCGAGCTGGCGCGCTGCTTCGGCCAGCATGGAGATACCGATGCGGCGCTGGCCGCCTACCAGCAGCTGCGCGCCATCGAGGTGCTGAAAATCCAGAGCGCGGCGCGCAATTCCATGGAGTGGTTTGAAAACGTGGAACGCTACAGCGCCATGCAAGCGCCGCAGTTCGCCTATTCCATGCTGACGCGCAGCCAGCGCATTTCGCATGAAAACCTGCGCCTGCGCGATCCCAAGTACGTGGCCGACTATGAACTGTGGCTGGCGCGGCGCGCGGGCGAACAGGCCGGAGTGGCATTGCCGCAAGCGGCTCTGCCACCCATGCTCACGCCGTTCCGGCTGCGCGGCGTGCTGCTGAAAAACCGCATCGCCGTCTCGCCGATGGCGCAGTACAGCGCCGTCGATGGCGTGGCTGGCGACTACCATCTGATGCACTTGGGCGCGCGCGCCATGGGTGGCGCGGGTCTCGTGTTTGCCGAGATGACGTGCGTGTCGGCCGATGCGCGCATCACGCCCGCCTGCCCCGGCATGTACAGCGAAGCGCACACGCAGGCCTGGCGGCGCATCGTCGATTTCGTGCATGCGAACAGCGATGCGAAGATCGCCCTGCAGCTGGGCCACGCGGGGCCGAAAGGCTCGACGCGCCCCATGTGGGACGGCATCGACCTGCCTTTGACGCAGGATAATTGGCCGCTGCTGGCGGCGTCTAGCCAGCAGTATCTGGCCGGTGTGTCGCAGGTGGCGCGCGCGGCCACGGAAAGCGACCTGGCGCGCATCGAGCAAGACTTCGTGCGCGCCACCCTGGCCGCGGCCGTCGCCGGTTTCGACTGGCTGGAACTGCATTGCGCGCACGGCTATCTGCTGTCGAGTTTTATCTCGCCGTTGACCAACCGCCGCACGGACGAGTATGGCGGCAGCCTGGAAAACCGTTGCCGCTATCCGCTGCGCGTGTTTCACGCCATGCGCGCCGCCTGGTCGCAAGATAAACCCATGAGCGTGCGCATTTCGGCCCACGACTGGGTCGAAGGCGGCATCACGCCCGACGATGCGGTCGTCATCGCGCGCCTGTTCAAGCAGGCCGGCGCCGACCTGATCGACTGTTCCTCGGGCCAGGTCAGTAAACTCGAACAGCCCGTGTACGGGCGCATGTTCCAGGCGCCGTTCGCCGACCGCGTGCGCAATGAAGCCGGCATCGCCAGCATGGCCGTCGGTTCCATCTTCGAGGCCGACCACGCCAACAGCATCATCGCCGCCGGGCGAGCCGACCTGTGCGCCGTGGGCCGGCCGCACCTGGCCAACCCGGCCTGGACCCTGACGGAGACGGCGCGCATCGGCTACAGCGGCGCCGGTGCAACTTGGCCGAAGCAGTACCGGCCGGCGCAGCTGCAACTGGAGCGCAATCTGCAGCGCGAGCGCCTGCTGGCCGCCGCCAGCACGGGCCTCACCCCGCAACAGGTGGCCGCGCGGCTGCTGGAAGGATGACATGAAGACGCAAGCATTGAAGGACAAGCATGCGTTGGTGACGGGCGCCGGCAGCGGCATCGGCCTGGCCTGCGCGGGCGCCTTGCTGGACGCGGGAGCCAGGGTCACCCTGGCCGGGCGCGACGGCGCGCGGTTGGCGCGCGCGCGCATGCAGCTGGAAGAGGCGGGCCACGCGGGCAGGGTGGCCATCTGCGTGCTCGACGTGAGCGTGGAAGCGTCCGTGCAGGCGGGCTTCGCGCAGGCGGGGGCGCATTTCGGCCGCATCGATATATTGATCAATAACGCGGGCCAGGCGCACGCGGCGCCATTCGGCAAGACGGATGCCGCCATCTGGCAGCAGATGCTGGCCGTGAACCTGACGGGGGTGTTCCACTGCTGCCAGGCGGCCATGCCGGCCATGCTGGAAGCGGGCTGGGGACGCATCGTCAACGTGGCGTCGACGGCGGGCTTGAAAGGCTATCGCTATGTCAGCGCCTATGCCGCCGCCAAGCACGGGGTGATCGGCCTGACGCGCGCACTGGCGCTGGAAGTGGCGCCGCGCGGCGTCACCGTCAACGCCGTCTGCCCCGGTTACACGGAAACGGAGATGGTGGTACAGGCCGTGCAGAACATCGTGCGCAAGACGGGGCGCGGCGAAGACGCGGCGCGCGCGGAACTGGCGGCTGGCAATCCGCAGCAGCGGCTGGTGCAGCCGCAGGAAGTGGCCGATGCGGTGGTCTGGCTATGCCTGCCCGCGTCGGCTGCCATGAATGGACAATCGATCGCCGTCGCCGGCGGTGAAGTCATGTAGACAATGGATAAAATGGACAATGAACGCGACCTCCCGCAGGCCGAACCGGTGCTGGACCTGGCCAGCCGCCTGACGCAGGACCACCACCAGTCGCTCAAGCTGTGGCTGCGCATGCTTTCGTGCACGGTGAAAATCGAAAACGAGGTACGCACGCGCTTGCGCGCCAGCTTTGGCATCACCTTGCCCCGCTTCGATCTGATGGCGCAGCTCGAGCGCTTTCCCGAAGGCTTGCGCATGGGCGAACTGTCCAAGCGCATGATGGTCACGGGCGGCAATATCACGGGTATCACCGACCAGCTGGAGCAGGAAAAACTGGTGCTGCGCGTGGTCGACCCGAAGGACCGCCGCTCGTACAGCGTCAAGCTGACGCCGGCCGGCCGGCGCGCCTTCGACGAGATGGCGCGCGTGCACGAAGGCTGGATCGCCGAACTGCTGCACGGCGTGACGCCGGACGACAAAACCCGATTGATCGACCTGCTGTCGCACATGAAACAGCAGTTGAATGACATTTCCATAAAGGACTGAGCATGCGCCACCTACCCGGCCAGCCGCAAGACCTGCCAGGCAACCGCGCCAGCTTGGGTCATTACGCCGCGCGGCATTTTCTGTTTTCCGTCGACGCAGGCGTCGCCACCTTGACCCTGCACCGGCCCGAGCGCAAGAATCCGCTCACCTTCGATTCGTATGCGGAATTGCGCGAGCTGTTCCGCGCTCTGGCGCATGCGGACGACGTCAAGGCCGTGGTGATCACTGGCAGTGGTGGCAATTTCTGCTCGGGCGGCGACGTGCACGACATCATCGGCCCGCTGACTCAGCTCGACATGCCCGGTCTGCTGGCGTTTACGCGCATGACGGGCGACGTGGTGAAAGCCATGCGCGCCTGCCCGCAACCCATCATTGCCGCCATCGACGGCATCTGCGCGGGCGCCGGCGCCATGCTGGCGCTGGCCTCCGATATCCGCATCGGCACGGCGCGCAGCAAGACGGCCTTCCTGTTTACCCGCGTGGGCCTGGCCGGCTGCGACATGGGCGCCTGCGCCTTGCTGCCGCGCGTGATCGGCCAGGGCCGCGCCGCCGAACTGCTGTACACGGGCCGCTCCCTGGCCGGCGCCGAGGCCGAGCGCTGGGGCTGGCTTAACCGCCTGGTCGAGCCGGAGGAATTGGGCGACGCGGCGCAGCTGTTCGCCACTGGCCTGGCCAGCGGCCCCACCTTCGCGCACGGCATGACGAAAAAAATGCTGCAGCAGGAGTGGAACATGGGCGTCGACGAAGCCATCGAGGCGGAAGCGCAGGCGCAAGCCATTTGCATGGCCACCAACGATTTCCACCGCGCCTATCACGCCTTCGTGGCGAAGGAAAAACCACAGTTCGAGGGTAATTGACATGCGTGATACGAGCTATCTGGATTGGCCGTTTTTCGAGGCGCACCATGCGCAGCTTGCGTCCGAGCTCGATGCCTGGGCGACGCAGCACCTGGACGAGGCGCACGGCGGCGACGTCGACGCGGCTTGCCGCGCACTGGTGGCGCAACTGGGGCAGGACGGCTGGCTGGCATACGCCACCGGCACCGATGGCAAGATCGACACGCGCGCCATTTGCCTGATGCGCGAAACCCTGGCGCGCCACAATGGTCTGGCCGATTTCGCCTTCGCCATGCAGGGACTCGGTTCCGGCGCCATCGGCCTGTTCGGTAGCCTGGAGAACAAGGCGCGCTATTTGCCGGACGTGGCCAGCGGCAAGCGCATCGCCGCCTTTGCCTTGTCCGAGCCGCAGGCCGGCTCCGACGTGGCGGCCATGGCGTGCGCGGCGCGGCGCGACGGCGACGCGTATGTGCTCGATGGCGAAAAGACGTGGATCTCGAATGGCGGCATCGCCGACTTTTACGTGGTGTTCGCCCGCACGGGCGAAGCGCCCGGTGCGCGCGGCATCAGCGCCTTCATCGTCGATGCCGACAATCCCGGCCTGGAAATCGCCGAACGCATCGCCGTCATCGCGCCGCATCCGCTGGCGCGCCTGCGTTTTGCCAATTGCCGCGTGCCCGTGTCGCAGCGCCTGGGCGAGGCGGGGCAGGGCTTCAAGGTGGCGATGGCGACACTCGACGTGTTCCGCACCTCGGTGGCCGCCGCCGCCCTGGGTTTTGCGCGGCGCGCCTTCGATGAAGCGCTGCGCCACGCGACAAAGCGCCAGATGTTTGGCCAGACCCTGGCGGACTTCCAGCTGACGCAGGCCAAGCTGGCGCAAATGGCCACCGGCATCGACGCTTGCGCGTTGCTCACCTACCGCGCCGCCTGGCAGCGCGACCAGGGCCGCAAGGTGACGAAGGAGGCGGCGATGGCCAAGCTGACAGCCACCGAGACGGCGCAGCAGGTGATCGACGCTGCCGTGCAGATGTTCGGCGGCATGGGCGTGGTCAGCGACCATCCGGTCGAGCGCCTGTACCGCGAAATTCGTGCCTTGCGCATCTACGAGGGGGCCAGTGAAGTGCAGCAATTGATCATCGCGCGCGAATTGCTGCGCGAGGCGAGCGACGCATGAAGCGCATGAATAACCAGGAGAATACGATGCAAGTGCTGCAACCACCGGGATGGGCCAAGCCGCGCGGCTATGCGAACGGCGTGGCCGCCAGCGGGCGCACGGTGTATGTCAGCGGCATGATAGGCTGGGATGCGCAAGGTCAGTTTCACACGGACGATTTCGCGGGCCAGGTGCGCCAGGCGCTGCAGAATATCGTCGCCGTGCTGGCCGAGGCGGGCGCCTTGCCCGAGCACATCGTGCGCATGAACTGGTATGTGCTCGACAAGAAGGAGTACGTGGCGGCATATCCGCAAATCGGCGTGGCCTACCGTGAGCTGATCGGCAAGCACTTTCCTGCCATGACGGCGGTGCAGGTGGCTGGCCTGATCGAGGATCGCGCCAGAGTGGAGATCGAGGTGACGGCGGTGCTGCCCGACTAACTGCCCGTGCTGAAATGCTGCACGTCAGCATCGTTTCTGGCAGGCTGTCAATGGCGCGCGCCAGCCTGTATAATGCCGCTGCGCGTGTCGCCATCGTACAATGGATAGTACAAGGTCCTCCTAAGACTTAAATGCAGGTTCGATTCCTGCTGGCGACACCACATTTCCACGCAGCGCGCGTCGGCAGCCTGACTTCATGCGGGCAACAATTACAGGTCGATAGCGATTGAAGTCCGAGATATCGGTACAATGCGTGCTTCATTCATCTAATCGGCAGCTGTTTTGCGCACCATGCGGTGTGCAGGAAACGGCGCCCGAGCACTCTTACTCATTATGGCTGTCATTTCTCTTTCATCGGCGCAACTTGCGTTCGGTCACGTCGCGCTGCTCGATCACGCGGAATTTTCACTGGAAAACTCGGAACGGGTAGGCTTGATCGGCCGCAACGGCACGGGTAAATCCTCGCTGTTGAAGGTCATTTCGGGCAAGTTCAAGCTCGATGACGGCTTGCTGGTGATGCAGCAAGGCATCAAGATCGCGTATGTGGAGCAAGAACCGCAATTCGACCCGGACATGTCCGTGTTCGACGCCGTCGCTTCCGGCATGGGCGAATCGCAAGCCTGGCTGAAGGAATACGACGAGTTGACGGGCCAGTTTGGCCAGGGTAATGACGACGAATTGATGGAACGCATGCACGACATCCAGGTCAAACTCGATGCGGCCGATGCGTGGAGCTTGCCGAACAAGGTGGAAACCGTGCTCGATCGTCTGAATCTGACGGGCGACATGCTGATGAAAACCCTGTCCGGCGGGATGCAAAAGCGCGTCGCACTGGCGCGCGCGCTGGTCTCCGCGCCCGACGTGCTGCTGCTCGATGAGCCCACCAACCATCTGGATTTCAGCTCCATCCTGTGGCTGGAAGGCCTGTTGCGCGATTTCAAGGGCAGCGTGCTGTTCATTACCCATGACCGCTCCTTCCTCGACAACGTTGCCACGCGCATCATCGAACTCGACCGCGGCCGCTTGCTGTCGTACCCGGGCAACTTCACGGCGTACCAAGTACGCAAGGCCGAGCAGCTGGAAATCGAAGACGTGGAAAACGCCAAGTTCGACAAGTTCCTGGCGCAGGAAGAAGTGTGGATACGCAAGGGCGTCAAGGCGCGCCGCGTGCGCGACGAAGGCCGCGTGCGCCGCCTGGAAGCGCTGCGCCTGACGCGCAATGCGCGCCGCGACCAGCAGGGACAAGTCAAGCTGGACGTGTCGGCCGGCGAACGCTCGGGCAAGATCGTGGCGGACCTGGAAAACGTCTCGAAGATCTATGGCGACAAGGTCATCGTCAAGGATTTTAGCGCCACTATCTTGCGCGGTGATAAGGTCGGCCTGATCGGTGCCAACGGCGCCGGCAAGACCACCTTGCTGAAGATGATCCTGGGCCAGGAAGAGTCCGATACGGGCACCATCCGCCTGGGCACCAAGCTGCAAGTGGCGTATTTCGACCAGATGCGCACGCAGCTGAACGAGGAAGCGAACCTGATGGAAACCATCGCGCCGGGTAGCGACTGGGTCGAGATCAATGGCCAGCGCCGCCACGTGATGACGTATCTGAACGACTTCCTGTTTGCGCCGGAACGCGCCCGTTCGCCCGTCAAGTCGCTGTCCGGTGGCGAGCGCAACCGTTTGCTGCTGGCGCGCCTGTTCGCCAAGCCGGCCAACGTGCTGGTGCTCGATGAGCCGACCAATGACTTGGATATCGATACCCTGGAATTGCTGGAAGAGTTGCTGGAAGAATACACCGGCACCGTCTTCCTCGTCAGCCATGACCGTACCTTCCTCGACAACGTGGTCACGCAAGTGATCGTCGCCGAAGGCGAGGGCAAGTGGCGCGAATTCGTCGGCGGCTACACGGACTGGGAGCGCGTGCGCACCTTGCCGATCGCCAAGGCGCCAGCCAGCAAGCCGGCCGTGAAGGTCGAGGCTGCCGCACCGGCGGCCAAGCAGAAAAAGCTCAGCTACAAGGAACAGCGCGAACTCGACGAACTGCCGAACATCATGGCAGCGCTGGAAGATGAGCAAGCCGTGCTGGCAGGGCAATTGTCGCATCCCGATTTCTACAAGAAAACGCCGGCCGAAGGCAAGCGCCTCAATGCGCGCGTGGCGGAAATCGAGAAAGAGTTGCTGGCAGCGCTGGAAAAGTGGGAAGCGATCGAAGCGCGCGCCAAAGGCTGAGTTGCCTGTCATTGATTGCCGCCTGCGGCAATTAATATCAAAATTGATACTGTAGTGATAAACTCTGGCTGAAGCGGGTGTTGCAGCCCGACGCGTGTAGCGTGTCGGGCTGCAACATACTCTCCGTTACAGACCCCGGAGCGGCATTGCGTCTTGTTAATGCATCAAAGACAATATTGCCGATACTATTCCCCGTGTTCTTACTGTAGCGGCGCCAGCCGCAAGCAATCTGTATTTGCCAGCCATCAGACCGGAAACGGGGGAGCGCCTTCATGTTTGACCGACTCGCGCTGCCACGCGTGCTGCCTTTTTTTACTTATCTATTTTTTATTCTTATTGCTGATGTGTTAATATGGGCGGGCTATGCTCAGGAGCAACTACGCTATTTGTATGTGGTGAAAATTGGCGTCGTTCTGGCTCTGCTATGGCTATATCGCCGGCACTATACGGAGCTGGCCTGGCCCGGTCCGGCGCTCATGGGATGGCGTGCCATTGTCTGGGCCGTGCTGGCAGGCATCGTGGTGCTGGTGCTGTGGCTCAACCTGGGCGCGTCCTGGATGGTCATCGGCGCGTCGGCCGGTTTCGATCCGCGCTCCGGTAATGGCTACGACTGGCCGCTGCTGCTGGCGCGCATCGCCGGTGCCGCGTTAGTGGTGCCCGTGATGGAAGAGTTATTCTGGCGCTCCTTTCTATTGCGTTGGTTACAATCGCCGAATTTTCTGGCCGTTGAACCGTCACTGCTGAGATTTCGCTATATTGTCATTACAGCGATACTGTTTGGCTTTGAACATAATTTGTGGTTTGCGGGCATTCTTGCCGGCTTAGCATATGGGTGGCTCTACGTGCGTTTTCGCACCCTGTGGTCGGCCATCATCGCGCACGGCGTGACGAATGGCTTGCTGGGTGTCTGGGTACTCATGACTGGGCAATGGGCTTATTGGTAATTGCGTCATCGGCGCCATTAGTTAATGCAGTAATCACAAAGATGAAAAAAATGTTGAGCTTGACTGAAAAAAAGTGTGCTGCCCGTGATGCCGCACGAGCTGTTTTTCGCACGCCGCGCCTGGGTGCGCTGTCGCTGTTGATCGGCGCTGCCTTCAGCACGGCCGTCCACGCCGAAATCAGCGACACCATCCATCCGTTCATCCGGACGTCGATTGCCTATGACGACAACTTGCTGCGCCTGAGCGAGTTTCCGGGGCAAACGCCGGATCTGAGCGATACCAGCCGGACGGTGCAAGGCGGCTTCCTGTTTGAACGGCCCATCGGCCGGCAGTTGTTCACGGGCTACGCCAAGCTGAGCCGCGTGACCTTCAACCGTTTCACGGAACTCGATTACAACGGCAAGGACGCGCTGGTCGATTGGGCCTGGCAGCTGGGCAACCACGTACAGGGCCATCTGGGTACCAGCTACCTTGAAACGCTGACGCCATTTGCCGATACCAATTCCAAGGAGCGCAATTTGCGCACGCAGCGCCGCCATTATGCGGATGTGACCTGGCTGTTCCATCCCAGCTGGCAGGTACGCGCAGGTTTTTCGCGCTTCGATGCGGACTATGAATTGCTCGCGCAAAAGATCAACAACCGCTCGGAAGACGCAACCGAACTCGGTCTCGACTATCTCGCCGCCAGCGGCAGCAAGGTGGGCGTGCAGCTGCGCCGCCTGAAGTCGGACTATCAATTCAAGGGCGGCGCAGGGCTGGGTTTTCCCGATAACGATTACACGCAGGATGAAATCAAGGCCAATGTGCTGTGGCTCGTCAGCGGACCGACCAAGCTGTCGTTCCTCGGCGGCTGGGTGCGGCGTACGCATCCGCTGTCGGGTTCGGGCAGCAGCAGCGGCGCCAACGGCCGCTTGATTGCCGACTGGGTGGCGACGGGCAAGTTGCGATTCAATGCGGCACTGTGGCGCGAATTCCAGGTGGTTGAAGGCGGCATCGTCGGTAGCAGCCTGAACAAGGGCGCCAGCGTGGCGGCCTTCTGGAGCGCTACGGCCAAGGTGGGTGTCAATGCCCAACTGCAGCACGAGAAGCGTGATTTCAGCACTATCAATGGCTTCACTGCCTTGAATGGCCTGTCCGATGCGAGCACCAGCGCTTCGCTGGGCTTGACTTACACGCCACTGCGCAATATCACGCTGGAAGCGGATACATTTCGCAGCAGGCGCAGCGGCAACCCTATCGTGGGCAGCAATAGTTACCGATCCCAAGGGGTTTCGTTCTCCGCCAATGTTCAATTCTGAAAAGTAAAATGACGATTAACGATATACCCTTGATTTCCTTTTTTCAGCGTGTGCTCGACCCCCTGGTCATTATGGTCACGCTGTATGTATGCTCGATCCTGCTCGGTTCTTCCTTCGACGGTTATGCCCTGATATTGATGATACTGGCATTTTTCATTTCATCGACCATCTATCAGCATATCGACCCGTATCGCGCCTGGCGTGCCGGGCGCATGTGGGCCTATGCGCGCGACGTGATCGTCGGCTGGGCCGTCACGGCGCTGATCCTGGTCATGCTCGGCGTGGTCAGCGGCCTGGCGCAGCATTATCATGTCAAGGCCGTGTATGCCTGGTTTGTCATCACGCCGTTGCTGCTGATTTTCCTGCAACTGGCGGTGCGCCGCGCGCATTCCATCCAGGGCAACGGCGACGAAGTGCGCTCTGTCGCCATCATCGGGGCCAATAATGTCAGCGTGCGCTTTGCCGACGCCATCAGCAAGCACCCGAACCTGTTCATGCAGGTGGATGGCTACTTTGACGACCGGGAAGAAGAACGCTGGCCAGAAGACATGTATCACCCGATGCTGGGTCGAATGGATGAGATTGCCGCTTACGTGCGCAGCAAGCAGACCAAGATGATTTTCATCAGCCAGCCCATCTCGGCGCAGCCGCGCATCCGCAAGTTGCTCGATGAATTGCAGGACACCACCACCTCGGTGTATTTCCTGCCGGATATTTATGTATTTGACCTGATGCAGGCGCGTTTTGATAATGTGTGCGGCATGCCCGTCATCGCCATCTGCGAATCGCCATTTACAGGCTGGAACAGCACGATCAAGCGCATGAGCGACCTGGTGCTCGCCTGCCTGATCCAGTTGTGCCTGCTGCCACTGATGCTGATGATTGCCATCGCCGTGAAGGTGACCTCGCCAGGTCCCGTCATTTTCAAGCAGCGTCGCTACGGCCTGTATGGCGAAGAAATTATCGTCTATAAATTCCGTTCGATGACGGTGTCGGAAGACGGTGCCAAAGTGGTGCAGGCCACCAAGGATGACCAGCGCCTGACGCGCATCGGCGCTTTCCTGCGCCGCAGTTCGCTCGATGAGTTGCCGCAGTTTATCAATGTGTTGCAAGGGCGCATGAGTATTGTTGGCCCGCGACCGCACGCAGTGGCGCACAACGAGCAGTATCGCAAGTTGATCAAGGGCTATATGTTGCGCCACAAGGCCAAGCCGGGCATTACCGGCTGGGCGCAGGTCAATGGCTTGCGGGGCGAGACGGAAACCCTCGACAAGATGGAGGCGCGCGTGCATTTCGACCTGGACTATCTGCGTAACTGGTCGCTGTGGCTGGACCTGTGGATCGTGGTGCGCACGGTGCAAGTGGTGTTGAAACGGGAAAATGCCCATTGATGGTGCGACAGACTATCAAGAAGATTGCCGCGCAGCCAAGCATTGTGGCGTGGCGACAACTCCAAGTTGGCCGGCGTCTGGCTTTTATGTTGCCTAAAGAAAATTAGTTGCAGCATTTGTGATTTCTATAATTTTGTTGCATAATTTGTACCTGTTGCATGCTAAAGTGATTGCAGAGCCTGTAAGATAACGTGCTGAAACAATGTAGTGCATGCATCGTTTTGACCCGCCTGCCCGAAAAGCGTGGCAGCGTTTGAAAACATGTTGAACCCTCTGAGATGGCGAGCCCGATGAAAATGAAACGAATTGATGTCCAACAACGCATCCTGACCGCTGGCGTTATCCTGTTGACAGTGGCCGGCCTGGCCGCCTGTGGTGGCGATAAGCAGAAGAAGGTGGGCCAGGCGCTTGCCAGCGTGAATGGCGAAGAAATCACGGCGCTGCAGCTGAACGAGGAATTGCAGCGCGCCGGCGTGCCGGCGGCGCAGCAGGAGGCGGCCAGCAAACAATTGCTCGAAGCGCTGATCGACCGCCAAGTGGTCGAGAACGTTGCGTTGAAAGAAAAGATCGACCGCGATCCGAAGGTCATGCAAGCCGTCGAGCGGGCCAAGGCGCTGATCATCAGCCAGGCCTACATGCAAAAGAAATTGAGCGGCATGGCGCGTCCGAGCAAGGCCGAAGTGGAAGATTACTTCAACAAACACCCTGAATTGTTCAGCAATCGCAAGCAGTTCGACATGCGCCAGTTGCTGATCGCCAGCAAGGATATGAACGATGCGCTCAAGCAAGTGATCGACAAGAGCAAGTCACTCGATGAGGTAGCGGCCTGGATGGAGAGCAACAAGATCGGTTTTGCGCGCGCCCAGGTGTCGCGCACGACGACGGACCTGGCGCCGGAACTGATTGCCAAGTTGCAAGCCATGCCAAAAGGCCAGCTGTTCATCATCAATGAAGGTGAACGCGCGATGCTGATGACGATCGTCGACATCAAGGATGTGCCGGTCAAGCTGGCCGCCGCCGCGCCGCAGATCGAGCAGTACCTGGTCAATACCCGCACCAAGGATGCCGCCAAGCAAGAAATGGAGCGCCTGCGCGCAGCGGCCAAGATCGAGTATCTGAACCAGCCTGCTGCTGCAACTACGGCATCGGGTGCGGCTTCTGCAGCCTCGGCAAGCGCCAGCGCTGCGGCTACCGCACGGGGCGTTGCTGGCCTGAAATAAGCATGCCTGGCCCCATTGATATTTTGCCTAACTAACCGTAATGACCGACGAGATCGAGCTGATGATGAAACGACTGATACTTTTGATAATGACTTCACTGCTGGCCTTCACGCTGGGTAGTGCCAATGCCGGAGAAGTCGTGCTCGGCGCGGGCGACGTGCTGAAGATTTCCGTCTACGGCAACCCGGATCTGGGCGTGGAAACGCGCGTCAGCGAAGCGGGCGACATCACGTTCCCCCTGATCGGCCAGGTCAACGTCATGAAACTGCCCGTCGCCGAGGCGGAAAAGAAGATTGCCAACAAGCTCGAAACGGGCGGCTTTGTGAAAAAGCCGCAAGTCAATATCATCGTTACCTTGTTGCAAAGTCAGCAAGTGTCGGTGCTGGGCCAGGTGAACCGCCCGGGACGTTATCCGGTCGACGGCCGCCGCAGCCTGCTTGACTTGCTGGCGCTGGCCGGTGGCATCGGTCCCGAGGGCGGCGATACGGTCAGCCTGATCCGCAAACGCGATGGCAAGACCACTACCGATGTCGTCGATGTCGTGGAAATGGTGCGTACTTCCGACCTGAACCGCGATTTTGACCTGGCCGCCAACGATGTTGTATTTGTAGAACGCGCTCCACGCATCTATATTTATGGTGAAGTGCAACGTCCAGGCCCCATGCGCCTGGAGCGCTCGATGACGGTGCTGCAGGCGCTGTCGGCCGGTGGTGGCCTGACCCAGCGCGGTACCGAGCGCAACATTCGCATCAAGCGCCGGGGGCCGGATGGCAAGCTGCAGATCCTCGATGCCAATCACGATGACCTGCTGCGCAGCGACGACGTGGTGTATGTGAAGGAAAGCTGGTTTTAAGAGCCGATTCCAGTAGGGAGCGTTTTCTGCTGGGATAGGCTCCAAGTGATGGTGGCAGCGTTGCTGCCTATTTTGTACCGATTGTTTTGCGATGATATGAGACGGTTTCTATGAATTTCTCCCAGTTTTTACTGATATTGCGCGCTCGCCAGCGCGTCATCTGGATCACCCTGGTGATCGTGGTGGCGGCAACGCTGGCGATCAGCCTGCTCCTGCCCAAGACGTACAAGGGCACGGCATCCGTGTTGCTCAACTACAAGGGCGTCGATACCGTCACGGGCCTGGCAATGCCGGGTCAACTGATGGCCGGCTACATGGCCACGCAAATCGATATCATCAGCAGCAAGAACGTTGCCCTGCATGTCGTCGATTCTCTGAAGCTGGCGCAAAATCCTGCCGTCATCGCCCAGTTCAACGCTGCCACGGGCGGCGAGGGCACGGTGCGTGACTGGCTGGCCGATCTGTTGCTGAAAAAACTCGAGGTCGTACCTTCGCGTGAAAGTAGCGTTGTAGAAATCAGTTTCAGCGGTTCGGACCCGAGTTTCGTGGCCGCCATCGCGAATGCCTTTGCGGAAGAGTACCAGCGCGTCAGCATCCAGCTGAAAGTCGAGCCTTTGAAAAAAGCCTCGACCTATTTCAATGACCAGACGCGCCAGATGCGCGATGTGCTGGAAGCAACGCAAAGCCGTTTGTCCAAGTACCAGCAGGAAAATGGCATCGTCAGCCTGGATAACCGCGTCGACGTGGAGTCGAACCGCCTGAACGATTTGTCGCAGCAACTGGTGATGGCGCAGTCGCAGTCGATGGAAGCGACCTCGCGCCAGCGCATGGCGCAAGGCGCATCGTCGCTGGAATCGCCCGATGTGGCGCAAAATCCGATGATCCAGAATTTGAAGATTGCCCTGGGCACGGCCGAATCGAAGTTTGCCGAGATTTCACAGCGCCTGTCGCAGAACCACCCGCAATACATCAGCGCCAAGGCGGAACTGGATAAATTGCGCAGCGACCTGGCAGCGGCTATCCATGTCACTGCAGGCAGCGTGAGCAACAATGCGCAGATTTTGCAGCAGCGCGAAAGTGCCATCCGTGGTGCCCTGGCGGCGCAAAAAAGCAAAGTGCTGGAACTGAACCGCACGCGCGACGAAATGGGCGTGCTGATGAAGGATGTCGAAAGCGCCCAGCGCGCCTACGACGCCACGTCGCAGCGTTTTTCGCAGACCAGCATCGAAGGCCAGGCCGAACAGTCGGATATCTCTATCCTCAATCCTGCCGTGCCGCCGGTCGTGCCAGCGGGTCCGAAAGTCGTCCTCAACACCGTGCTTGCCTTGTTCTTTGGCGGCTTGCTTGGCCTGGGTTTGAGTATTCTGCTGGAAATGCTGGACCGCCGCGTGCGCTCCGAACGCGATCTGTTCGATGCGCTGCAAATTCCGGTGCTGGGCGTGATCGCCTGGCAAGCGCCGAAGCGCCGCCGCTTCAAGTCCCTGAAGTCGGTGTTGTCGAGCCGCTTGCGTTTGAATTAATTAGATAGGAAACACAATGAATCATCCTGCACTGGCTGGCCATGTACCAGCGCCTGCCGCCCACACGGCGCACGTTGGCGATTCCAGCATCGGCGGCTTGCTGCTGGAATCGGGCAAGATCACGCCGGAAAATGCCGAACGCGTGCTGCGCATGCAGAAGGAACTGGGCATCCGTTTTGGTGAGGCGGCGCTGCGCCTGGGCCTGATCACCGAAGCCGATATCGAGCAGGTACTCGCGCGCCAGTTCAATTATCCCTACCTGCCGCGCGGCAGCGGCAACTTTTCGGACAAGCTGATTGCCGCGTACGAGCCATTTGGCCAGCAAGTCGAAACCTTGCGCGCCATCCGCAGCCAGCTGATGTTGCGCTGGTTCGCGCGCGGCCGCAAGGCGCTGGTGGTGGTGAGTATCAATGCGGACGATGGCGCAGCCATCTTTGCCGCCAACCTTGCCGTGGTCTTTTCCCAGCTCGGCGAGCAAACCTTGCTGGTCGATGCGAACTTGCGCGCGCCGCAACAGCAGGAATTCTTCGGCCTGAAAGGGCGCCAGGGCCTGTCGGACCTGCTGGCTGGCCGCGGCGACCTGGACGCGATCGCCAAGATCGATTCGTTTGTTGCCCTGTCGGTCATGAGCGCGGGCACCTTGCCGCCAAATCCGCAGGAATTGCTTAGCCGCACTTCATTTGCCACACTCAACGAGCAAGTCGCCTCGCGCTATGACGTGGTGCTGTACGACGTCGCGCCATTCTCCAGCGGCTCGGATGCGCTGGCCGTCGCTGCGCGCGCTGGCGGCGCCTTGCTGGTGGCACGCAAGAATGCCACTGGACTGGCCGATCTGGCAACCTTCGCCGAACAGCTGGAGCGTAACGGTGTTGAAATTGTCGGTACCGTCCTGCAAGAGTTTTAACCCCGCATTATCGCTGGCCCTGTGCATATCGTGCCTAAAGTATAGCCCGGCATGATATGCATGTTTCCTCCCCCGAACTTGCTTGGCCGCCATGTGCGGCCATTTTCATTATGTGAACCAGCGGCACACGAATTCTTTCCGTGATGAAATAGAGCGGCTTGTCCTGGCGTCGTAGCAATTACCGCTTATGATTAAACTATCGCTGCTTGCGCGGGCCATCGTTCGGCAAAGATGGCAGCGTGCGCTCCGATAGGGGAATGCCTGCCTGTGGCGACACGATGCACGTATTGACAAGGCCTGGCCATGTTCAACATCAAGCCAGGCCTGGTTTTTATTGCGCCAGCAAGGATGCGAAATGTATAGTGGACAAACGATGTATTTCCACAATGGAGGGATGGCAACATGAAATTTCTGTTCGAAACAGTCCGACAATTGAGCAGCGATCACAGGGAGCCAGATGCCGGCAGTGCCATGGCGGGCGCAGAACGCTTGCGCCGGGGTGCGCTGGGCGTGTTGCTGGCCGCGGCGATGGCCGTTGCCGTGCCTGCCGGCGCCGCTTGCCTGGACAAGGCGCCCTTGCGCGGTGTCAATTTGGCCGGGGCAGAATTCAATGGTGGTAAGATTCCCGGCACCGTATTCAAGGATTTCATGTATCCGAGCGCGAGCGATATCAGCTACTTCGCCAATCTGGGTGCGAACATGCTGCGCCTGCCGTTCCGCTGGGAACGCTTGCAGCCTGTCGCGGGCGGTCCGCTCGACCCGACGCAGCTCAGGTTTATTGCCAAGGTGGTGGAGACGGCGAAATCGCGCGGCATGTGCGTGCTGCTGGATGCGCATAACTATGGTGCCTACAACAATATTCCATTGGGCAGGCCCGGCGCGACGACCGAGGACTTCGCCGATTTCTGGGTACGCATGAGTGTAGCCTTTCCTGATGTTGATACGGTCGCGCTTGGACTCATGAACGAGCCGGTGCTGACGAGCCTGAGGCAATGGGGCGAAACGTCCAAGGCCACGCTGGCAAAATTGCGTGAAAATGACGCGAAACACTTGGTCGTCATTGCCGGCGGTACCTATAGTGGCGCGCACGACTGGGCCACGCCGCGCGATGGCGTGTCCAACGCCACGACTTTTGCTAGCGTGAAAGACCCGCTGGCGCGCACCCTGATCGAGGTACACCAGTATGTCGACTCGAATTACTCGGGAACCAAGGCCGATTGCATCTCTCCGGCCAAGCTGACGGATATCCTCGAAAAGGTCAGGGTCTGGGCCGTGGCCAACAAGCAAAGTCTGTTCATGGGCGAATTTGGCGTTGCCGACACGCCAGAGTGCCGGCCCACCTTGCAGGCGGCGCTGACGTCGATGCGTAACGCGCCATGGGCCGGTTGGACGTACTGGTCAGCGGGCGCGTGGTGGGGCAAGAATTATATCTTCAGTGTGCAGCCGGTCGTGGGTGTGACGCGCAACTCCCTATCCCTGCTCCAGGTCGAGTGGCAAAAATAGACTGTGGCGTAGCGTGCCACGTCGCTTGTTGCGCCCGCATGACCGCGCCAGTTGGCGCGGTCATGCACCCCGTTTTGTGCGGAACTTGCCGCTGAAGTACGCGTGTTGCCGTTCGTGTCAGTCCGTTTCCGTCGTGGCAGCTGCGGCAGGTTAAAGTTGACCAAGAGAATCATTTTTCCGTATGGCAAGTGATTGATTGCACAGGGATTTGTCTCTTTTGCCAATATTTGCGCGTGGACGAAAAAATAGCCTGCCCAAATGCAGTATTTCAGCTTGACCAGCGTCGCGGCTCCGTTATAATCTTAATGTTTTGTTAAAATAGTTTCTTATCCTTTAAAGGTTTCTGGGGGAGCTATGTTGCAAATACGATAGGCCGAGGTTTAACCGATGCCAACGATGCTGTGCTATGCCATTCGGTAAGGCCGGCGCTTTTGATACGACAGTCATTCATGGGGTAGTGATGCAAACCTCTTCCTTAAGCTCGCGCGGCGCCGTGATACCGTGGTGGAAGGCCGCCATTCCCGAATGGGGACCGGTCGTGGTCGGTTTGCTGGCCCTGTACGTCCCGTCCTTTTATGACCTGATCACTGGCTTGTGGATGAGCGAGGAGCAGGCGCATGGCCCGATCATCCTCGTGCTGTCGACCTGGCTGCTGTACCGCAAGTGGCCGGAAATGATGGCAAGAACCGAGGGCCAGCCTTCGTCCAAGGCAGGCTGGGTCGTCGCCGTGGTGGGCCTGGTCATGTATGTGCTGGGCCGCTCGCAACAGTTTTCCATCTTTGAAATCGGCTCCTACATCGTCCTGCTGGCCGCAGTGCTGCTGATCAAGCGCGGTACCCTGGCCTTGCGCATCATGTGGTTTCCCCTGTTCTTCATGCTGTTCATGATTCCCTTGCCCGGCATCCTGGTGGCGATGTTGACGATGCCGATGAAGACGGCTGTGTCGTATGTCACTGAACATGTGCTGTTTTTCCTTGGTTATCCGATCGCCCGCAGCGGCGTGATTTTGCAGATGGGCCAATATCAGTTGATGGTAGCAGATGCCTGCGCCGGTTTGCACACGCTGTTTACGCTCGAAGCCCTGGGTTTGTTCTACCTCAATCTGGTGCGCCATACGTCTGCCCTGCGCAACGGCGTGCTGGCCGTACTGATCGTGCCGATTTCCTTTACCGCCAATGTGATCCGCGTGATGACCTTGACCCTGATTACGTATTATTTCGGTGACGCGGCAGGGCAGGGCTTCCTGCATGGTTTTGCCGGCATGGTGCTGTTCATTTCCGCCCTGTTGCTGATCCTGGGCGTTGATTGGCTGTTGCAGGCGTATGTGCAGCGGCGGGAGAAAAAACATGCTTGATACACTGCAAGGTATGCAGCGCAAGACGCTGTTCGCGGGCCTGCTGCTGGGCGTGCTGATGGTGTCGACCTCGGTGCTGACGAAGATAGTGACGCCCACGGTCAAGATGTCCGAAGGCAAGCCCATGCTGGACCTGACGGCGCTGGTGCCGGCCGAGTTTGGCGAGTGGCATGAAGAGCGCGATGCGGCAGCCGCCGTGGTCAACCCGGAAGCCGAGGCTGCGCTGGCGAAGATTTACACGCAAACGCTGGCGCGCACCTATGTGAACGCCGCTGGCGAACGCATCTTGCTGTCGGTCGCCTATGGCGATGACCAGCGCGGCGAAGCGACGCAGGCACACCGCCCCGAAATTTGCTATACGGCGCAAGGCTTTGCCATCACCAGCAATGACGTGGGCGTGCTGAAGGTGGCCGAGCGCAACATTCCCGTGCGCCGCCTGGTGGCAGTCAGTGGCAGCCGCAATGAGCCGATTACCTACTGGGTGACCGTTGGCGACCGCGCCACCTTGCCTGGCGTGGGGCGCAAGCTGCTCCAGCTGTTCTATGGCCTGGGCGGCAAGGTGCCCGATGGCTTGCTGTTCCGCGTCTCGAGCATCCAGGCCGACAAGACGGCGGCATATGCGTTGCAGGATCAGTTCGTCAATGCCCTGTTTGCCCATATCGGCAAGACGCCGACGGAAAAACTGGCCGGCAAGTTCGATGACTAGCAATAACACGGCGTGCAGCCTGACCAATCTGTCTTATTAACCGATGATGAAACAAGCATGACTCTCTACGCCCGCACCCCCCACGCCAGCCTGCCCGACGCTGGCGAGGAGAGCAACAAGCGCCATTTGTTGCTGGCCATCCTGATCGCCGCCACGGTTTACCAGGCGGTGCTGTGCTTTGTGCACACGCATTTCTTCAAGGCATCGACGGCGCTGGTGGCGTTTTCCGAGCTGTGCATCTACGTCACTTGTGCCGTGCTGCTGTTGCGCCGCATCGAACTGTCTTTCGTGGCCATCCTGACCCTGATCGCCTCGTATTTGCTGCTGCTGGCCTTGCTGCGCAGTTCGCTCGATCCCAAGGGTTTCCGCGACGTGATCATCCTGGTGCTCTTCTATTTTCTTGGGCGCAATTTCGGTGACGAGAAATTCGCCGACCGTCTGTTGAAGATCATTATCTATATCGTGCTAGCGGTGGGCTTTTTCGAGTTGCTGCTGGTCGACGTGTATTCCAAGCTGTTCAATGTGTATTCGTATTACCTGGCGCAAGGCAATATCTCGACCAGTACCAACTGGGCTGAAGGCAGCACCCTGGCGCTGAACGGCATTCGCCCGGCCGGCATCGGCCGCACCATCCTGCCTTTCCTGCTGGGCAGCCATCGCGTTTCGTCCGTATTTCTCGAACCTGTCTCGCTCGGCAACTTTGCCGTGATCGTGGCGGCATGGGGCTTGTCCAAGGGCCGCGAGCAATGGCGTTCGATGGCCTTTTTCCTCGGCGCCGCCGCCATCATGATCACCCTGGCCGATTCGCGCTATGGCCTGGTGACTGTGGGCTTGATGGTGCTGATGCGCCTGCTTTTTTCGGGACGCGGCAATCGCCTGGTGATGATCCTGCCTTTCGTGTGCGCCGTCATCTTGATCCTGTTCGGCCTGTACTACGATGGGCGCTACAGTGACAACATTCCTGGCCGCTTGTATTCGAGCGGCATTACCATGGTGCGTTTCGGCCCGGCTGAAATTTTCGGACTGGCCGGCTACAACATCAACTTCGGCGATATGGGTTATTCCATCATCCTGACGCGCTTTGGCCTGTTTGGCTGCGTGGTGCTGTGGATCGGCCTGTGGATGATCAAGATGCGCGACGAACACGGCGAGCGCTTTCGTACCTACATCGTTATCTATATGTCGCTGATCCTGTGCATCAGCGGTACCTCCCTGTTCGCGCTGAAGTCGGCCGGCGTCCTCTGGTTCTTGCTCGGCTGTTGCGCCGTGCGCGACAAGAAATGGCTTGCCTCTCCGCTGCGCTCCGGCCAATTTGTTGCCGGGAAAGCCCATTATGCCGATTAAAGTTGCACATGTTGTTCGCCAGTACTATCCATCGATCGGTGGCATGGAAGATGTCGTACAAAATATTGCCCATTACCAAGCCCGTTGCCACGGCCACATTCCCACCATCATCACGCTGAACCGCGTATTCGTGAACCCGGCCGACATCCTGCCGGCGGAAGAGGTGGTCAATGGCGTGCGCGTGATCCGCATTCCCTACTCGGGTTCCACGCGCTATCCGTTCTCGCCCGGCGTGGTGCGATTGCTGGGCGACTATGACGTGGTGCACGTGCATGGCGTCGATTTTGCCTATGATTACCTGGCCGCCACCAAGTGGCTGCACCGACGTCCGCTGGTTGCCTCCACCCATGGCGGTTTCTTCCATACCAGCTTTGCCTCGCGCCTGAAGACGATCTTCTTCCATACCGTCACGCGCGCCACCTCGCACGCCTATGCGCGCGTGGTCGGCACCAGCGACAACGATGGCAATCTGTTCGGCAAGATCATCAAGGCGCCGCGCCTGACGGTGATTGAAAACGGCGTCAACGTGGAAAAGTACCACGCCAAGGGCTCCACCACGAAGTTGCCGTGCATCATGTATTTCGGGCGCTGGTCGTCGAACAAGGGGTTGAAGGAAACGCTGGACCTGTTTGCCGGACTGGCCGCGCGCCATCCTGAATGGCGTCTGGTGATTGCCGGGCGCGAGTATGACCTCAGCCGCGCCGACCTGGAAGCGCTGGCGCGCGAGAAGGGAATTGCCGAACGCGTCAGCATCGTCGCCAATCCCAGCGATGCGCAACTGGCCGAGCTGATGTCGCAGTCGAGCTACTATATTTGCCTGTCGCGTCATGAAGGCTTTGGCATTGCCGCCATCGAAGCGATGAGTGCTGGCTTGACGCCCGTGCTCAGCGATATCCCGCCATTTCGCAAGCTGCTGGAAAAGGCGCAGCTCGGTATCTTGCACACTGGCGACGTGGCGCAGACGGTGGCGGCAATTGCCGCCGCGCATGCGCAAGACCAGGATGCGTACGCGGCGCGGCGCCTGCAATTGCAGCATTTTTCCGAGCAGTACAGCTGGAATCATATCGGCGGGCGCTACGTGGAAATCTATGAAGAGCTTCTGCGCAAGCGAAAATAAGCTGGCGTCAAAGATTTTTCCTGACCGGAACTGTGGTGTAAACGGTAATTGTTTCAGGCCGCATGTCATAATGTGCGCACAATAAAGATTAATTTAATTATAATAGTGCTGCGCGGCGGTGTATTGACGCACCGATCGCAGGAGCAGCCGAGACGGCTATGTTTTTCCCTCATAACCGGTGAGCTATCTCAGTGAACAAGAAAATCGATTCCATCTCCGGCCTGGCCGGTTTTGCCGCCCTGATGGTGATTTATGCCCATATGGGTAGCGAAGGATTTTTGCGCCTGTCGCACCATTTCCATAACCTGGGTGTGATGATTTTTTTCTCGCTCAGCGGCTTTCTCTTGTCCTACCTGTATATCGACAAGAAATTCTGTGCCGAGGACGTGACTGCCTACAGCCTGGCGCGTTTTACGCGCATCGCGCCCGCCTACCTGTTCACGATCCTCGCGTCCTTCGTCATCTTCACTTTCTTCGACCCGCAGTTCGAGTATCAGATCGGCGCACACAATTTGCTGCGTCATCTGTTGTTCATCGGTAACGAGTCTGTCTTCTGGACGATAGGCCCGCAAGTGCAGTTCTACATCCTGTTCCTGCTGCTGTGGAGCGCGACGGCGCACTATGTGTCGACCAAGAATGCCATGCCACTGATTTTTATCGTTTTCGCCTGCGTGCTGCTGATCATGCTGCGCCGCAGCCTGCCGGGCACGTTTGTGGGCGCCAATTTGCACTACTTTGCCTTTGGCGTGCTGGCCGGCGTGGTGCGCCGGAAGATGCACATTGAATTTCACCAGCCGCAGTTGATCAATATCATCCATGTGAGCTTGTTGCTGATTTTCCTGGGCGTCGAATGCGGCGTGATTCAGCTCAGCGAGCGCATGACCCATGAAAACCTCAGCACGCTGGTGATGGCGGTGCTGGTGGCCTTCTTTATTTTCGTCTTTTCCTTCGATTCCCTCAGCGCGCGTCTGCTGTTCGGCAATCCCTTGCTGCGGCTGATGGGGAGCCTGAGTTTTTCACTGTACCTGCTGCACATGCCGGTGCTGTACTGGGTCAAGAAACTGTATCCTGACGAGATTGCCCATCCCGTCGTCGTCGCGCTGACTTTCGTGTTGATCATTGCGCTGGCAACCCTGTACTTCTATACGGTGGAACGCTATTGCGCGCTGGCCGTGAAAAACCTCGGCAAGAGGTACGCCGGACGCATCGAGGGCATGTTCACGCGCCTGGGCGTCAAGAACAAGGCCGCCATCGGCTGAGGCCATGTCCACTTTTTTATCTCTTTTTACTGATCGAGCGCCGACTTGAAAATTTTGCTTGTGTGTGCCGCCTTTCCTCCCCGCGGCAAAGGGGGCGGGCCGGAAGGCTCGTTCATGATCGCCAGCGGCTTGCTGGCCCAGGGACACGAGGTGCGCGTCGTCACTGTCGGCGACGCCGCCGGCGTGGAACAGTACAAGGGCGTGGAAGTGCATATCATGCGCTCGCCGAATGTGTACTGGGACTACTTTTTTACCAAACGCCCGGCAGCCTTGAAAATGTTGTGGCATGTGCTGGAAAATTTCAATCCGCGCGCCTACTGGCGCTTGCGCCCGCACGTCAAGGCTTTCCGGCCCGACGTCGTCATGACGGTCAGCATTGAAAACATCAATGTGGCGACCTGGTTGCTGGCGCGCATGCACAAGGTGCCCGTGGTACACGTCATCCAGAGTTACTTTCTGGCTTGCTGGCGTGGCGGCCTGTTCAAGAACGGCGCCAATTGCACGGGCCAGTGCGGCAGTTGCAAGGTGTTGTCCGTGGGAAAGAAGCCGATGTCGCACCTGGTGGACGGGGTCTTTGGCGAAACGCGTTTTGTTGTCGATCAACATCTGGAACTGGGCTACTTCAAGCACGCCACTTCGGCCGTCATTCCCGGTCCCGTGTTCCCCATCGCGGGGCGGGTGCCCAAGGCGCGCGACGGCAAGCTGGTCGTTGGCTACATGGGCGTGCTGGCGCCGCACAAGGGTGTCGACGTGCTGGCCGATGCGGCGCGCCTGATGGGACCGAACAGCAATGTGCGCTTCCTGATCGGCGGCACGGGAGAGGACGAAGCGTATGTGGCCAGCCTGCGTGAAAAATTCGGCGATGCCGACGTCGAGTTCATGGGCTGGGTCAAGCCCGATGACGTCTATCCGCTGTTCGACGTGCTGGTGGTGCCGTCGAAGTGGAAGGAGCCGTTTGGCCGCATCGTCGTCGAAGCGCTGGCCTACGGCGTGCCCGTTATTTGCGCGCGTTCCGGCGGCATCGCCGAGAGCATCCGCGAAAACGAGAATGGCTACACCTTTGCCTCGGGCCAGCACGACGAACTGATCACCTTGCTACGCGATGTGCTGGAACCGGACGAGCCTGCGCGCATGCGCCTGGCGCAAAATGCGCTGCAGCATTCGCACCGCTTCGATATCGGCACTATCGCCGCGCGCATCAGCGATTTCGTCAGCGCGACCGTGGCCAGCTACAAGGCACGCCCGTGAGCGGGGCAGCAGCATGAACGAGAGCAAAGCCGAAAGCAACGTCAAGGCGCCTGGCATGGCGTCCGGCTCCTTCTGGGCCGTGCTCGACAATCTGGCTCAGCAGGGCTTGTCCTTCATCATCTTCGCCATCCTGGCGCGGCTGCTCAACCCTGCCGAATTCGGCTTGTTGACGATTGCCCATTTGTTCATCCTGTTCTCGCGCCTGGTCGTGCTCGACGCACTGGCCATGCCCGTGATACGCGCGAAAGAACCCGATGACGGCGCCTATTCGGCTCTGTTCTGGCGCTGCACGGCAGCCGGCCTGTTGCTGTGCGCCTGCATGTTCCTGAGCGCCGGCCCCGTCTCGGCGCTGTTCAGCGCGCCATCGCTGGCGCCCGTGCTGCAAGGCATGAGCCTCTCCATCCTGTTCTTCGGCATGGTGCGTTCCTACGAAGCGCGGCTGGTGCGGCAGATGCAATTCAAGCAGCTGGCCATCCGTTCCACCGTGTCCGTCATGCTGGGTGGCGTGCTCGGCATTGCACTCGCCTACCGTGGCTGGGGTGCCATGTCGCTGGTGGTGCAGCAAGTGATGGCAGCCGGGCTGGCACTGCTGCTGGTGGTGCTGCAAAGCGGCTGGCTGCCCAGCCTGGCGTGGCGCGCACGGCCCAGCCGCTACTGGCATGATGTGCGCCAGGTCAGCGTCTCCGGCATCTTGTCCTTTGCCAACAGCAATGGCGATTCCTTGCTGGTGAGTATCTTTTTGGGGCCGTATGCGACCGGACTGTACAACCTGGCCAAGCGCCTGACTTCGGCCGTGTACCTGGTCATCACGGCGTCGCTGCTGCGCGTGTCGCTGCCCGTGTTCGCCGCCGCCAGCGGCAAGCCCGAGCAGCTGCGCCAGGCTTACCTGCAACTGCTGGCGATGATGCTGTTCCTGATGCTGCCCATGCTGCTGTTCCAGGCCGCCCTGGCCGAGCCGCTGGTGGCAACGGTATTTGGCCAGAAATGGTTGCCTGCCAGTAGCACCATCGCCGCGCTGGCACTGCTGTATTGCCTCTCTTCGGTAGCGGAACTGAACAACTATGTGCTGTTTGCCCTGGGACACAGCCGCTGGCCGCCGCTGCTCGGTATCTTGCAGCTGAGCCTGGCCGTGATCCTGGCCGCCTGCTTCAGCCAGTATGGCTTGCTGGCGATGAGCTTGTCGTTTGCCACCGCCTACCTGCTGATGTTGCCGTGGTCGCAGCACCTGGCATGCAAGTCCATGGATTTGCCCTGGACGTCCTTCCTGGTGGCGCTGCAGCCTGTCCTGGCGGGCGCTGCGGCACTGTTGCTGACCTTGTACGCGATGGCGCGCTGGTGGCAGGGCGGTGCGATCGTGCTGCTGGTGCTGGCCCTGTTTGCCGGAGCCATCGCCTATCTGCTGCCGATGTTGCTGCTGGGGCGCGCGCTGCGCGGCACGGCAGGGGGCTTTGATCCATTCTCACTGCTCAGGCAATTACGCAATTTGAAGCACCGCGGCGCGGCCGCGGATTGAAGGAGGCGCACAAGTACCATGGAAGCACCAGAAATCATCAACATCAGCCGCTTTCCCGTGCTGAGTACGACGCGCGAGTGGCTGGCGCAGCACTTGCTGGGCGTCATCGCGCGTGGGGAAAAGACGGCGCTGTTTTTTGCCAATACCAACTTTATCGTGAAGAACCGCTTCGTACTGGAAGCTGATCCCTCGCGCCGCTACCTCATCGTCAACGATGGCGTCGGCATGGATATCGCCGCCAGGCTGATGCAGGGGCGCCGTTTCGCCGCGAATCTGAATGGCACCGATTTCACGCCGTACTTGTTCGAGCAAAGCGCGCAGCCGCTGCGCGTGTTCATGCTGGGCGCGCAACCCGACATCCTGGCCAAGGCAGTGACGCATGTGCGCACGGTGCTGGGGCAGGACGTCGTCGGCAGTTGCGATGGCCATGCCGGCATCGGCAGTGCGCCCGATCTGCTGCAGCAAATCAATGCGACGCGCGCCCAAGTCGTGCTCGTGGCGATGGGCAACCCTATCCAGGAGCGCTGGATACTCGCCCATCAGGATGCCCTGGACGCCAACGTACTGGTCGGCGTGGGCGCGCTGTTCGACTTCTGGTCCGGCGGCAAGCGGCGCGCGCCTGCTTTTGTGCAGCGCATCCACATGGAGTGGTTTTACCGTTTGTTGCAAGAGCCGCGCCGGCTGCTGCGACGCTATACCTGGGACATCCTGGTATTCTTGCGCGAATGCGCCAGGTACCGCTGACGCGGTCGCCAGCAAGATGACAGTCTGTCATGTTGCAATGCGCAAAAAATAGTATGAAAAAGGTAAGAGTGTTGCCAAATTGGTGATATTCTATCGCTTCGGGTAGGCGCAAGCAGAGTTCGGCGTCCCCATCGACATTGGAGCGTGAAATGAAAGCAATGATTTTGGCCGCAGGAAAAGGGACGCGCGTGCGCCCGCTGACCTATGACTTACCCAAGCCCATGATCCCCATCCTGGGCAAGCCCGTGATGGCCTATCTGATCGAGCACCTGGCCAAGTATGGCGTGCGCGACATCATGGTCAATGTCAGTTACCTGCATGAAAAGATCGAAGAGTATTTCGGCGACGGTCACCAGTATGGCGTGCAGATCGGCTACTCGTTCGAAGGCTATATGACCGATGCCGGCGTGGTGGTGCCGCAGCCGATAGGCTCGGCCGGCGGCATGAAGAAGATCCAGGAATTCGGTGGCTTTTTTGACGATACCACCATCGTCCTGTGCGGTGATGCGGTGATCAACCTCGACATCCAGTCGGCCCTGTTCGAGCATCGCCGCAAGGGGGCGCTGGCCAGCGTGATCACGCGCGAAGTACCGTGGGACAAGGTGTCGAGCTATGGCGTGGTGGTCAGCGACAAGGATGGCCGCATCAAGGCGTTCCAGGAAAAGCCCAGCCAGGAAACGGCCCTGTCGAACCATGTCAGCACCGGCATCTATATTTTCGAGCCTGCCGTGCTGGACTTGATACCCAAGGACACGGTCTTCGACATCGGCTCGGACTTGTTTCCCTTGCTGGCAGAAAAAGGCTTGCCTTTCTACGCCCAGTCGCGCACGTTCAACTGGATCGATATCGGCAACATCAAGGATTACTGGGAAGTATCGCAAAGCGTCATGATGGGGGAAGTGGCCCACATGGACGTGCCTGGCGTACAGTTGGAAGAGGGCATCTGGGTGGGCTTGAATACGAGCATAGAGTGGGAAGGCACGCACATCGAAGGGCCCGTGTATATCGGCTCGGGCTGCAAGATCGAAGCGGGTGCCACCATCATCGGCCCCACCTGGATCGGTCATGGCAGCCATATCTGTTCCGGTGCGCGCGTGGTGCGCAGCGTGCTTTTTGAATATACGCGCGTGCTGCAGAACATTGCTCTGGAAGAAGTTATCGTCTTCAAAGAATACAGTGTCGACCGCAACGGAGAGATGAAACACGTGTCCGAATGCCTGACCGATCAATGGTCGAACGCGCGCGACCGGCGCAGCAAGCGCCGCAGCCCCGTTGAACTTGCATTATTGAAATAAATTGAGGACGTCCACCATGAAGATTTATCCCGTCATCCTGTCCGGCGGCGCCGGCAGCCGCCTCTGGCCCCTGTCGCGCGCAGCGCTGCCCAAGCAGTTGTTGCCGCTGGTATCAGATAAAACCATGCTGCAGGAAACGGCGCTGCGCCTGGCTGGCTGGCCGGAGATGATGGCACCGTTGCTGATCTGTGGCGACGAGCACCGTTTCCTGGTGGCCGAGCAGATGCGCGATATCGCCATCGAACCGTTGGCCATCATGCTCGAATCGGTGGGCCGCAACACGGCGCCGGCCGTCGCCGCTGCCGCCTGGTATTTGCAAGCGCTCGACCCGCAAGCCATCATGCTGGTGTTGCCTGCCGATCACGTCATTGAAGACCGGGCGGCCTTTCATGCAGCCATCGAAAATGCGCTCCAGGCCGCCTCGCAAGGCGCGCTGGCCACCTTCGGCATCGTGCCGACGGCGCCGGAAACGGGGTATGGCTACATCCGTCGCGGCGCAGCCATCGCGGGCAGCGAAGCGTGCTACCAGATTGACCGTTTCGTGGAAAAACCCGATGCGCAGAGCGCGGCCGGTTTTGTTGCCAGCGGCGACTACTTCTGGAACAGCGGCATGTTTCTCTTCAGCGCCGCCAGCTATTTGCAGGAATTGAAGCAATTCCAGCCCGCCATGGCCGGCGCCACCGAAGCGGCAGTGCGCCTGGCTTACCGCGACCTCGATTTCTGCCGTCTGAGCGAGAAGGAGTTCGCCGCCTGTCCCGCCGACTCCATCGATTATGCCGTGATGGAACACACGAGCCGCGCCGTGGTCGTACCGGCCGATATCGGCTGGAGCGACGTGGGCTCCTGGTCCGCGCTGCGCGAGGTCTTGCCGCGCGATGCAGCCGGCAATGCCGTGCGCGGCGATGTGTATCTGGACGACGTGAGCAATTCGCTGGTGCGCGCCGAAAGCCGCATCGTGGCGCTGATCGGCGTGCAGGACGTGGTTGTGGTGGAAACCGCGGACGCCGTGCTGGTAGTGCACAAGGACCAGGTGCAGCGCGTCAAGCAAGTGGTTTCCCACTTACAAAGCACCGGCCGTACCGAGCATTTGCAGCACACCAAGGTGTATCGTCCATGGGGTTGCTACGAAGGCATCGACCTGGGCGACCGTTTCCAGGTCAAGCGCATTACGGTCAATCCTGGCGGCAAGCTGTCCCTGCAGATGCATCATCACCGCGCCGAACACTGGATCGTCGTCAGCGGCACGGCGCAGGTGACGTGCGGCGATGAAGTCAAGTTGCTGAGTGAAAACCAGTCGACCTACATTCCTATCGGCATGACGCATCGCCTGGAAAATCCCGGCCGCCTGCCACTGCACCTGATCGAAGTGCAGTCCGGCAGCTACCTGGGCGAAGACGATATCGTGCGCTACGAAGATGTCTACAAACGCGTCTAGTACTTAAGCCCGCATGGGGCGCCAGGGCGACGGTTCTGGCGTTCCGAGGTTTTCATCGGGCAGCATTTTTCGGCAATATCGCTTGGTAAAGCAACGTCTTTCAAGGTAGATTAGCAACATGTCGCAAACGTTTCTTGCCCCCTTGACCAGTACAGGCCAGTCTCTCCGCTTTGAAATACCTGCTCTTACCCTTGCTCGCCAGCGTCCTGGTGCAGGCTGACGCCCGCGCCCAGTTCGTCGCCCCCGCCATGTCGCCGGCGCTATCGGCCGGGCAGCTGGCGCTGGTGGTCAACGACGATGAGCCCAATAGCGTGGCCATCGCCGACTATTATCGTCAGGCGCGCAATATACCGGCAGCCAATATCGTTCACGTGCGCATCGCCAATCGTCCGCATAAGCTCAGCGCCGTCGAGTTCGCCACGCTGAAAAAGCAGATCGACAGCCAGCTCAGCCCTGAAATCCAGGCCGTGCTGATGGTCTGGACGGCGCCGTACGCCGTCGAATGCAATTCCATCACTGCCGCCTACACCTTGGGCGTCGATGCGGGACTGTGTGCACGCAGCTGCAGCGCGGGCCAGCCCAGCGCCTATTTCAATGCCGCGCACGGCCTGCCGTATGCGCAATACAAGATGCGCCTGAGCATGCTGTTGCCCACCGAATCGGTGGCGCAGGCGCGCCAGCTGATCGAGCGTGGCGTCAGCGCCGGTTTTCGCCTGCAGGAAGCGAATGCGTATTATTTGACGACCGGTGAAACGGCGCGCAACAGCCGTGCGCCGTTTTTCCCGCCGGCAGGACGTTTGCCGACAAAAAAACTGAACATCAAACGCCTGCGCGCCGACGAGCTCGACGGCGCAACGGACATCATGGTCTACCAGACGGGCATGGCGCGCGTGGCCAAGCTCGACACGCTCAAGTTTGCACCGGGCGCGCTGGCCGATCATTTGACGTCGTATGGCGGCGACTTGCTGGGAACAGGACAGATGAGCAGCTTGCGCTGGCTCGAGGCTGGCGCCACGGCCAGTTATGGCAGCGTTAGCGAACCATGCAATTATTGGCAGAAGTTTCCGCAACCGACGGTGCTGCTGCAGCACTATCTGTCCGGCGATACGGCGATCGAGGCTTACTGGAAGAGCGTGGCCTGGCCGGCGCAGGGCATCTTCATCGGCGAGCCGTTGAGTACACCATACCGACGCTGACCGGTAGTGCTTAGCTGCTGCGGCGGCGCAGCGCCAGGCTGACGAGGGCCAGTCCGGCCAGCAGCATGGCCCAGGTGGATGCTTCCGGGACGGCCGGGATATTCGGATCGACCGGCGTCACCACCGGTGGCGTGACGATGGGCGGCGTGACGACGGGCGTCTCTGGCGTCTCCGCGCCCGCAACGGGCGGATTGGTACCAAACACGCCAGGGTCGCCGGAAGCGCCGCCAGTGGCGCCGGGGCTGACGAAGCTGGCAGCTGCCAGGCGTTCGGTGCCACCAGCACTCGCCGCAGGCCAGCCGACCCAGCCAGCCGGCGCGAATGGCTGCAACGTTGATGCCGTATTGAAACTGTCCGTACCCGTGCTGGTCAAGGCGCCAGGTATGGAAGCGAGCGGACGGCTGCTCACGCTGGTGAACTCCAGTGCATCCGATGGCAAGCGTTTTACGCCGGTCTTGGCATCGTCGCTGGGCAGGCTGCGGTGGTAGGCGGCATCGTCACCGACGCTGCTGACCTCGCCGGGACCGACGCCATCATTCTTGAATTCATCATAATTGATATCGCCATTGGACAGGCTGCACGGGCTGGCCACGCCTTCCATGCTGACGTTGGATGCGCCCTGGCCCTGCGCTTTCGTGTTTCCATCTTGCATCGACTGCGAGCAATTCGGTTTTTTGCCAGGCGGCACGGCTTGCGGATTGACATAGTAACCAGCGTAGGTATTCGCCTGGGCCGGCAGCAGGGGCAGCAGCAGCGATCCTGCAAGCAACAGTGTTGAGTATGAAGGGTAACTATTTTTTCTCATGATCAATCTTTCCTATCTCTGCTGTTTGCCCGTTGCCGCGGCTGCTGTTTGCCGCCGGATGTTTATCTAGCGCAAACAAATGGTAGCATACTTGTACTCTACGCAATTTCTCATAGCTTATTTTTATTATCATTTCATACATTTATGCATACTTTTATGCAACAAAATAGTGTGTGATAGACCAGCTTGCCATTCCTGTACGTGCAAAGTGCATGCATTCCCATCAACTTTTGTCATCAAGCTGTCACGCTTGAATATTACTATGGCTTAATGGTAAAAAGACTATTTAATTGACCAATGTTGTTGCCATAAATTCAGCGCCGCCTGCTTGTATTGGCAGGCCGGAACTTTAATTGCCACCAGGAATTTTTATGAAGAATAGTTACACGCCGGCTCGCCCTGCATTGCCCGGACTGTCCCTGCGCGCCGCGCCGTGGCGCCTGAGCCTCATGGCCGGCTTGCTGTCGTCGTTGGGCATGCCGGCACTGGCCGCTTCCGATATCGTCATCAGCCAGGTGTATGGCGGTGGCGGCAATACGGGGGCGCTGTACCGCAACGATTTCATTGAATTGTTCAACCGTGGCGCCAGTCCCGTGAACTTGAGCAACTGGAGCGTGCAATATGCCTCCGCCGCTGGCAACAACTGGGCAGTGACGGCCTTGCCGGCTATCGATTTGCAAGCAGGCCAGTATTTGCTGGTGCAGCAAGCCAAGGGCGCGGGCGGCACGCAGGACTTGCCCACGCCTGATGCCTCGGGCAGCTTGGCCATGTCGGGCACGGCGGGCAAGGTGTTGTTGAGCAATAGCAAGACGGCGCAAACGCTGGCCAACCCGACGGGCGCAGCCGTCATCGACCTGGTCGGCTTCGGCACGGCCACCGGTTTCGAGGGCAATGTGGCGCCCGCGCCATCGAATACCCTGTCGATTGCGCGCGCGAACGGCGGCTGCAGCGATACGGACGACAATGGCTTGGACTTCGCCAGCGGCAGCGTGACGCCGCGCAACACGGCCTCTCCGCTGAATGTTTGCGGCGGCCCCGTGGTGCACCAGATTATCACCAGCTGCCCCGCCAGCCTGGCCTTGGCCGTGGGCAATGGCGGCAACGCCGTGCTGCGCGCTTCCGACGTCGATGGCGTCGTGAATGCCGCCATCTTGAGTTCGCCCGCCGTGGCCGGCATCAGCCTGGCCAGTTTCAGCGCTGCCGGCGTGGCTGGCGAAAGCGCCAGCGTCAACCTGCTGGTGGCCGCTGGCGTGCCGGTGGGTAATTACCCCGTCATCGTCAGTTTCAGCAACGACCAGCAGCAGAGCGCCAGCTGCAAGATTGATGTCGCCGTGCAGGGCCTGGCCGCCATCAGCCATACGATTCCGCAAATCCAGGGCAGCGGCGCGGCCAGCCCGTACGCCAATTCCGTGCAGACAACCGAAGGCGTGGTGACACTGAAAGTGGGCACCGGCTTCTTCATCCAGGACGCGGCCGGCGACGGCGACCCGTCGACGTCGGACGGCATCTTTGTCTACACGGGCAATACCGGCACCACGGTGCAGCCAGGCGAACTGGTGCGCGTGACGGGCACGGTGTTTGAATACACGCCCACGGGCGCAAAGAATTCCTACACGGAATTGAAAGACGTGACGGCCATCCTCACGCAAAGCGCGGGCCACGCCGTTGTGCCGACGAATGTGACGTTGCCTGACGCCAATCTAGCGGCCGTGGAAGGCATGCTGGTGCGCTTCACGCAGCCTTTGACCGTGTCGCAGAACGCCTACCTGGGCGCGCGCGGCGAGCTGAGCCTGTCGGCCGGACGGCGCGAAGTGCCGACCAACCGCTACCCAGCCGGATCAAACGAAGCGCAAGCCTTGATCGCGGCCAATGCGAACAACCTGATCGTGCTCGATAATGGCATCTTCGTTGCACCGCCGACGATACCGTACATCGGCCAGGATGGCACCGTGCGTAGCGGCGATACGGTCGCCGACCTGACGGGCGTGGTCGACTTTGGTGCCATCGGCGGTGGCGGCGCCGCGTACAAACTGCAGCCGACGCAAGTACCGCAGTTTTCGCGCGACAATCCGCGTGCGGCCAGCCCGGAATTGCCTACTGGTAACGTCAAGGTGGCCAGCGCCAATGTGCTTAATTTCTTCACGACCTTCACCAATGGCAGCAACGTGTTTGGCCAGACGGGACAGGGCTGTACCCTGGGCGCGTCGACAAGCAAGAGCAATTGCCGCGGTGCCGACAACCTGGCTGAATTCGTGCGCCAGCGCGACAAGATCGTCGCCGAACTGAAAGCCATCGATGCCGACGTGGTGGGCTTGATGGAAATCCAGAACAATGGCGAGACGGCCGTCACCTACCTGGTCGAGCAACTGAATGCGGCCATCGGCGGCGTGAGCTATGCCGTGGTGCCGAAACCGGCCGCGACCGGTACGGATGCCATCCGCGTGGCGATGATCTACAAGCCGGCCAAGCTGGGCCTGGTGGGCGGCGCCTTGTCGGATGCCAATGCCATCAACAACCGTCCGCCGATGGCGCAAACCTTCCGCGCCGGCAATGGCGAGAAATTCTCGCTGATCGTCAATCACTTGAAATCGAAGGGCAGCTGCCCGTCGGGCGGGCCGGACGCGGACAACAACGATAGCCAGAGTTGCTGGAACGCCACGCGCGTGCAGCAGGCGCAGCGGCTGGTGGGCAGTTTCGTGCCGCAAGTGGCAGCCGCTGCCGGCGACGCTGACGTGCTGGTCATCGGCGACCTCAATTCGTATGGCGCGGAAGACCCGATCCAGGTCATCACGGGCGCCGGCTTCGTCAATGAACTCGAACGTTTCGTGCGCCCGTCCGGCATGCCGTATTCGTATGTGTTTGGCGGCCAGAGCGGCTACCTCGACCATGCGCTGGCCAGCGCCGCGCTGAGCCCGCAAGTGGCCGGTGTTGCCGAGTGGCATGTCAATGCCGACGAGCCGGAAGTGATCGACTACAACATCGATGCGGCCAAGCCGCAAGACTTGTACAACGCCTTGCCGTACCGCGCCTCGGACCACGACCCCGTCGTCGTCAGCCTGGACTTGCAGCCCGCCTACCGCGATATCACGGCCGCCGTGGCGCAAGCCAGCTCCGGCCTGGCGTATAACCGCGTGACGCAGAAATACACGGGGACGTTTGCCTTCACCAACACGGGCACGAGCACGCTCAGCGGCCCGTTCCAGGTGGTGTTTGGCGCCTTGCCGGCTGGCGTGACCCTGGCCAACGCCACGGGCAGCCATGCCGGCGCCGCGTACGTCAGCGTCAACGCGGCCAGCCTGGCGCCAGGTGCGACGGCTTCGTTTGTCGTCAGTTTCAGCAATCCGTCGAAAGTGACGATCAACTACTCGGCCAGCATCTTCGCCGGCAACTTCTAAGGACATCACCATGTTTGCAACGACACTCAACCGTACCTTGCGCCACGCCGTGCTGGCCGCCTTGCTTGCTGGCAGCTCCAGCCTGGCGCTGGCGGGCCCGCTCAGTTACCACGTGGAAATCGACACCAGCCAGTTTTCCGGCGCCGGCTTCCTCGACTTTGCCTTTATCGCCGGCAACAGCCCCGCACCGGGCGCCAGCGCTGTGCTCAGCAATTTCTCGGGCGCGTTCGGCGCGCTGGCGTCGCAGGAAGGCAATGTCAGCGGCAGCGTGCCGGGCACCTTGACCTTCGGCAATAGCGGCGCCTACAACGACTGGTTTCACAACGTGACCCTGGGCGGCAAGTTCGCCTTCAACGTGGTCTTTGGCGGCTGCTTCCTGAACACGGCCGGCAACGCGGGCACGACCTTTGGCGTGGGCTTGCTCGACGCCAGCGCCGGTTCATACCTGGGCAACGTGAATGGCAACCTGGTGCAGTTCGAACTGACGCCGGTCAACGGTGGCTTGCCCGCCAGCATCGCCGGCAGCACCTATGCCAGCATCGCGTCGATATCGGCCGTGCCGGAAGCGTCGGAATGGATGATGCTGACGGGTGGCCTGGCACTGATCGGCTTTGCCTTGCGCCGCCGCCAGCGCCTGCCAGCGGCGTAAGCACCGGCTCTGCCGGCCCGGGCCAGGCTTCAGCGCTGCGCATCGGGCACGCTGCGCGCGCCCCTGTCATTGACATGCTCTTCGGTGCTGGGTGAGACGCGCGCGACGAGGGGACTGGCGCGCAGGCGCTTGACCTCGGCTGGCGTGAGCAGGGCGGCAAAGCCGTTCAGCGTGGCCGTGTAGTGGTGTTGCACGCTGGCTTCGGGTACCAGCGCCAGCACGGCGCGCCGTTGTGCCTCGGCCTGCGTTGCCCGGGCTTCGCGCTGCGCCGCGCCTGGCGCGGCAGCCGTTGGCGCCGCTGCCGGCAATTGCACGGGTAATTGCACAATATACGCCTGGCGCGTGGGGCGGCCGATGCGCCGGCCGGCTGCGCCATGGCGCCAGCGAGAATGGCCAGACCCAGATGGAATGCGGACATGCGTGCTCCTTCGGTTCGCGGCGGCGGCATGCCACCCGTGCACTGATTGTACGCGTGCTGCGCGGCAGGCGGCGCGCGCGGCGCAACATGGCGTTTTGCGCAAGTTCAGGCTTTTTGCTGAAGTTTTGTTATTTACAATACAAAGAAAAGATTGTATTAACCATAAGCGGCATGGTAGCCTGATATGCATCAGGCAAGCGTGTCACTCCTGCGTGCGGCCATCAGCTGCGCATGGGGGGGGCAATGTCGAAGGCAGGCAAGAGGGAGTTAGCGGATGCAAGCAGCACACAGGCATAACTTGGCAGCAGCGCGCGGTGCGCGTGGTTTTACATTGCTCGAATTATTGGTCGTCATCGTGATCATCGGCTTGCTGGCGGCGTATGTCGGCCCCAAGTATTTTGCCCAGCTGGGCAAATCGGAAGTGACGGTGGCCAAGGCGCAGATCGAGGCGTTTGAAAAGTCGCTCGATACCTATCGCCTCGACGTGGGGCGCTACCCGACCACGGAAGAAGGGCTGGGCGCGCTGCTGGTGGCGCCGCCGGCTGCCGGCACGCGCTGGAATGGACCGTACCTGAAAAAGGCCGTGCCGCTCGACCCCTGGGGCCATGCCTATCAATACCGCGCGCCCGGCAGCAAGGGCGAGTACGACATCGTCTCGATGGGCAAGGATGGCCAGCCCGGTGGCAGCGGCGAGAACGCCGACATCAGCGCGCAATAGCGCCAGCGCCACTCCTCCCTCACGGATACGCCATCATGCAGTTTGAAGTTCGCGCGCTCTCCACGGACCAGGCAGCGGCCACCTTGTCGACCTGCGTGATTGACGCGCGCGACGAAGCACACGCGCGCCGCCAGGCCGAGGCGCGGGGCCTGTTTGTCAGCGCCATCCGGCCGCTGCGGGCCACTCCGTTCAGCGCGGCCGGACGCCAGCGCGCGCGCGCGCTGCCCCTGTTGCTGTTCAGCCAGGAATTGCTGGCGCTATTGACAGCGGGTCTGGGCATCGTCGAGGCGCTCGAAGCCCTGCTGGAAAAGGAAGCGGCACTGGCCACGCGCAGCGTGCTCACGCGCCTGCTGGAAGGCTTGCGCGAAGGCAAGCGTTTTTCCGCCGTGCTGGCAGAGCAGGCCGAACTGTTTCCACCGCTCTACATCGGCATCGTCAAGGCGGCCGAAGGCACGAGCGACTTGCCGCGCGCGCTGTCGCGCTATATCGACTACCAGCAGCGCATCGATGCGGTGCGCTCAAAAATCGTCAGCGCCGCCATCTATCCCGCCATCCTGCTGGCCGTGGGCGGTGGCGTCAGCGCCTTCCTGATCACCTATGTCGTGCCGCGCTTTGCCGAGGTCTACCAGGGCGCCGGGCGCAATTTGCCGTGGATGTCGCAAGTCATGCTCAGCTGGGGCCAGTTCGTCACCGAACACGGCCTGGTCCTGCTGCTGGCGCTGGCGCTGGCCGGCAGCGTGTTGCTGACCGCCGTGCGTCGCGTGCTGCGCAACGGCGGCGTGGCGCGCCTGCTGGCAAAGCTGCCCGGCATCGGCGAGCGCGTGCGCATCTATGAATTGTCGCGCCTGTACCTGACGCTGGGCATGCTGGCAGAAGGCGGCATCACCATCGTGCAGGCAATTTCCACCGTGCAAGCGATGGTCTCGCCGCGCATGCAGGCGTCGTTGCGCCAGGCGCGCGCGGCCATCGAGGCGGGCCAGCCGCTATCGTCGGCCTTTGAACAGCATCAACTAACGACGCCCATTTCCCTGCGCATGCTGCGCGTGGGCGAGCGCACGGGCGACATGGGCCCCATGCTGACGCAGTCGGCGGCCTTTTACGACGGTGAAATCAGCCGCTGGATCGACCGCTTCACGCGCACCTTCGAGCCGCTGCTGATGGCCGCCATCGGCCTGATCGTGGGCGCCATCGTGATCCTGCTGTACATGCCCATCTTTGACCTTGCCGGCGATATTTCATGATGCACACCAGTCCCGAACCCATCGCGCCCATCGCGCCCGGTCAGACCATCGACGTTGCGCTGATGCAGCGCGCGCGCGCCCTGTGCCGGCACTCGAAGCGCAGCCTGGTCGAGGAATTGCAGCAACTGAGCGGCATCGAGGCGCGCCAGGTGGTGCGCGAACTGGCGCGCCCCTTCGGTCTGGCCGTGCTGGAGACAACCGACATGCTGGCATTTTCTCCTGCCTTCGACCTGCTGCCGCTGTCGCAGGCGCTGGCGCGCCACAGCGTGCTGCTGCGCGCCGCCGATGGCCAACTGGTGGGCGTGATCGCCGACCCGTTCGACCTCGACCTGCAAACCTGGCTGGGCGCGCGCGCGGGACAGGCCAGCTTGACTGTGCGCCTGGCGCTGCAGGCCGACATCGGCGCCTACCTGTCGAAGCAGGAAGAATCGGCGCGCGCCGTCGACAACCTGCTGCCCGGCGCAGCGAACGATGCGCGCCGCGACGGAAAGACGGCCGCCGTGCTGTCGTTCGCCAGCGTGTCGGAAGCGGCCAGCCCCGCCGTCAAGCTGGTCAACTCGACCCTGTACGACGCGCTGAAGGCGGGCGCCTCGGACATCCACCTGGAAAGCACGGCCGGCGGCCTGGCCGTCAAGTACCGCGTCGACGGCGTGCTCGATCACGCCACTTCGGTCAACGGCACCGAAGTGGCCGAACACATCATCTCGCGCCTGAAAGTGCTGGCCGAACTCGATATCGCGGAGCGCCGCGTGCCGCAGGATGGCAGTTTTCGCGTCGAGGCGGGCGGGCGCGAAATCGATTTGCGCGTCTCCATCATGCCCAGCATCCATGGCGAGGACGCCGTCATCCGCATTCTCGACAAGCGCGCCATGATCGAGGCGTACGGCGCGCTGACGCTCGAAGCACTGGGCTTTGACGCCCCATCGCTCGAAGCGTTGCGCGCGCTGGCGCAGGAAGCCTACGGCATGCTGCTCGTCACCGGTCCCACGGGGTCGGGCAAGACCACGACTTTATATGCGGCGCTGACGGAAATCCATAACGGGCGCGAAAAGATCATCACCATCGAAGACCCCGTCGAATACCAGCTGCCCGGCATTTTGCAGATACCCGTGAATGAAAAGAAGGGGCTGACCTTTGCCAAGGGCTTGCGCTCGATCCTGCGCCACGACCCCGACAAGATCATGGTGGGCGAAATCCGCGACCGCGAGACGGCGGAGATCGCCGTGCAGTCGGCCTTGACGGGCCACCTGGTGCTCACCACCGTGCACGCGAACAATGTGTTCGACGTGTTTGGCCGCTTCACGCACATGGGCATCGACCCGTATGCCTTCGTCTCGGCCTTGAACGGCATCTGGGCGCAGCGCCTGATTCGCACCAATTGCCCGCACTGCGCCACGCCGTACACGCCGGACGATGGTGAGCTGGCCAGCGTTGGGCTGGTGCGCGCCGACGTTGATGCATATGAATTCAAGCAGGGCAAGGGCTGTGGCGACTGCCGCGGCACGGGCTACAAGGGCCGCCGCTCGATCGCCGAAATCCTCGTGCTGACCGATGAAATCCGTGAACTCATCGTCGACAAGAAACCGATCCGCCAGATCAAGGCGGCCGCGTATGCGAACGGCACGCGCAGCCTGCGCCTGGCGGCGCTGGAACTGGTCAGGCGGGGCGCCACCACCATCACGGAAATCAAGAGGGTCACCCTGCATGCGTAGAAGTTTTGGAATGGGTTTGCGCCTGGGCGTAGCGGCGGGCAGCGTCAGCCTGTGGCGCACCAGCCGCTGGCGCGCACCGGCATGGACCCTGCTGCGCGAGGTCGCGTATGTGCCCGACACCGGCCTGCATGGCAACTTTGCCGCCCTGGGACAGGTGCTGGAGCAGGTGCTGGAAGCGGGACAATACGCGCGCTGGCCCTTGTCCGTGGTGCTCGACGATGCGTTGGCGCGCCTGTGGCAGGTTGACCTGCCGCAAGGCGCCACGCGCCTGGCCGATATCGAGGCTGCCGCCGCGCTGCGTTTCCAGTCGCTGTATGGCGATCCTCCCGGTCTGTGGCAAAGCAGCCACGCCTGGGACGCGCGCGCGCCGTTTTTTTGTGCCGTGCCGCGCGCGCTGCTGGCGCAACTTGCCCGCGTGGCCCTGGACCGCCAGCTGGCATTGATCTTCATCACGCCGCAATTCGTGCGCCACTGGAACCGCTGGCACGGCGCGTTGAAAGCGGACGCCTGGTTTGGCCAGTTGCAGGAGAACACCTTGACCTTGGGCGTACGGCACGCTGGCCGCCTGCGCGCCGTGCGCGCACTGCCCGTGCCCCCGGACGCCGGCCATGGCTGGCTGGTGCAGACACTGGCGCGCGAGGCGCTGCTGCAAGGCGTATCGGCGCCCGTGCTGCTGCAGCTGTGCGGCGCGCCGCCGCCCGCATGGCTGACGCAGGCGAAAGAGTTCCACTGCCAGATTTTTTCCACGCCAGACGGGGACGGTAGCTTGTCGCCGGCCGCTCGGCTGGCCTGCAGCGGAGGCGTGGCATGACGCGCCTCGATATTGATTTCGCGCCAGCAGGCTGGCGCCGCAGCCTGCACCGCGTGCCCGCATGGGCATGGATCACGGGGGGGCTGGGCGTGGCGCTGATCGCCACGGCGGCGTACGGCGGCAGCGCCGCGCTGCAGCGCCAGCAACTGCGCGAGGGGCAGTTGCAGCGCGCGCAGCAGCGCGTCGCGCAAGCCACGCAGGGACCGGTACCCGTGGCGATCGTGCCGATTGCACCGGCGCAGGCGGCGGCCGTGAATGCGGCCATCCTGCAACTGAATCTGCCGTGGCGCGACGTGCAGGATGCGCTGGCCTCGGCCACTCCGCCCGGCATCGCGCTGCTGGCGCTGGAGCCGGACGCGCGCAAGCGCGTGCTGAAGATCACGGCCGAGACGACTGGCAGCGACGCCATGGTGGACTACATCGCGCAATTGAAGCGGCAGCAGCTGTTTGGCGTGCGCGTGCAGCTGCTGCGCCATGAAATCAATGAACTCGATCCTAACCGGCCCTTGCGCTTCCAGTTGGAAGCACGCTGGGGGGCGCCATGATGGCGATCGACCTGGCGATGCTGCGTTTGCGCGCGCAACTGTTGCTGCGCCGCGTGGGCGCGCCCGCCTGTATCGCCGTGGCCTCGCTGGTGCTGGGCATGGCCGCCTGGGCTTGGGCCTGGCAGCAGCGTGCCGTGGCCGCGCAGCTGGAAGCGCGTCCATTGCCGGTGGCCTCGCTGGCCGCAGTTGCTGCGGCACCGGTGGCGACATCGAGCGAGAACCTGGCGCGCTTCCATGCGACGCTGGGCCAGCAGCGCCACGTCGAGCAGCAAGTCAAGCTGCTGTTCGACCTGGCGGCGAAAAATGGCTTGCAGCTGGCGCAGGGCGAGTACAAGAGTGGCTACGACAAGGCCAGCCGCGTCGCCACTTACCAGGTGACCTTGCCACTCAAGGGCAGTTATGCGGCCGTGTGGCAGTTTGCACTGCAGGCGCTGCGCGCCATGCCGTTCGCCTCGCTTGACGAACTGAGTTTTCGCCGCGAGCAGATCGCCGACACGCAGCTCGAAGCGCGTTTGCGCCTGACGTTTTATTTAGCTGACAGCGCGGGAGGGGCGCCATGACGCCGCGCCATTATCTGCTGCTGGCCGGCGTGCTGGGCGCGGGCGCCTTGCTGCTGTTTGGCGAGCGCCAGCCCGTCTCCGAGGTGGCCGAGGCGGTCGAGCGGGCCGTGGCGCCCGCGCGCCAGCGCGCTGCCAGACCTGCCGTCGCACAGCCAGCCATCCTGGCGTTGCTGCCGCGCAGCGAGGTGGCGGGCGAGGATGGCGATACCTTTGGCGGCGCCGATGGCGTCTTCCAGAGCCAGAACTGGACTCCGCCGCCACCGAAAATGGTGGCCAGCGCCGCGCCGCCGCCACCGCCGCCGATGGCACCACCGCTACCGTTCGTCTACCTGGGCAAGGCGGCCGCCGATGGCGCCTGGGAAGTCTTCCTGTCGCGCGCCGACAAGACGTATATCGTGCGCGCCAATACCGTCATCGATGGCGCCTACCGGGTCGGGACGATCGCGCCGCCCGTCATGACGCTCACTTACCTGCCGTTGAACCAGGTTCAGCAGCTCAACATTGGAGTATTCGAGTGATGTCTCGTTCCTTTTCATCGGCGCTGCTGCCGGTACTGCTGGTGCTGCTGTCCGGCTGTGCCGGGCAGCAGGCCTACCGCGACGGGCGCGAGCTGATCGCGCAAAACCAGGTGCCGGCCGGCCTGCAAAAGCTGCAGGAAGCGCTGCAGCAGGACCCCGGCAACGTGCAGTACCGCAGCGCCTACCTGCAGGCGCGCGAACGGGCCACCAGCACCGGCCTGCAGCAGGCCGAGCGTCAGGCGCAAGCGGGGCAGAGCGAGCTGGCGCGCACGGGCTTTCTGGGCGTGCTGGAAATCGATGCGCAGAACGAGCGCGCCAACAGCGGCTTGCGCGCGCTCGAGCGCGAACAGCGCCAGGGAAAACTGCTGGCCGATGCACGCACGGCGTTTGATGCAAAACAATACGACCCGGCGCGCCAGCGCCTGAACGCCATCCTGACGGAGCAGCCGAATCATGCGGGCGCGCGCGCGCTGCTGCGCGAAGTCGATGAAAAGACGGCGCCGCCTATCGTCGAATCGGGCCTGGCCAAATCGTACAAGCAGCCGATCAGCATCGAGTTCCGCGACGCGCCATTAAAACAGGTGTTCGAACTGATCGCGCGCCGCTCGGGCCTCAATTTCGTCTTCGACAAGGACGTCAAGGCGGATGCGAAAACCTCGATCTTCCTGAAGAACAGCACGGTCGAATCGGCCATCTACTTCCTGCTGGTGACGAACCAGCTGGAGCAGCAGGTGATGGATGCGAACACGATCCTGATCTACCCGAACGTGGCGGCAAAATTGAAGGAGTACCAGGAAGTGCTGGTAAAGACCTTCTTCCTGGCGAACGCGGATGCCAAACAGGTGGCCAACACGCTCAAGACCATCCTCAAGACGCGCGACGTGGTGGCCGATGAAAAGCTCAACCTCGTCATCGTGCGCGACACGCCCGAGGCGATCCGCCTGGCCGAGCGCCTGATCGCGCTGCAGGACGTGCCCGAGGCAGAAGTGGTGCTGGAGCTGGAAATCCTCGAAGTCAAGCGCAGCCGCCTGCTGGAACTGGGCGTGGCCTGGCCGACAAGCCTGACCCTGACGCCGCTTTCCACCTCGGGCGGGATGGGCCTGACCATCAATGACCTGAATAACTTGAACCAGCGCAGCATCGGCGTGAGCGACCTGTCCGTGACGGCCAACATCAACAAGAAGGACGGCGATGCGAACATCCTGGCCAACCCGCGCATCCGCGTGCGCAACCGCGAAAAGGCGAAGTTCGTCATCGGCGACAGGGTGCCCGTGGTGACCACCACCATTTCGCCGGGCACGGGCGGCTTCGCTTCCGAATCCGTCAGCTACCTGGACGTCGGCCTGACGGTGAACGCCGAACCGACCATCTACCTGAATAACGAGGTGGGCATCCGCATTTCGCTCGAAGTGAGCAACCTGGGCGCGGCCACCATTACCAGGAGCGGCTCGACCCTGTACCAGATCGGCACGCGCCAGGCCTCGACCATGCTGCAATTGAAGGATGGCGAAAACCAGGTGCTGGCGGGCCTGATCAACAACGAAGAGCGCAGCTCGGGCAACAAGGTGCCGGGCCTGGGCGACATTCCCGTGCTGGGGCGGCTGTTCGGCAGCAGCAAGGATGACAGCCAGAAGACCGAGATCGTGCTGTCGATCACGCCGCACCTGGTGCGCACGGTACAGCGTCCGGAAGCGAAGGAATCGGAATTTTCTGCCGGCACGGAAGGCAGCTTTCGCCGCCGTCCCGACATGGCGGCCAAGGCAGCCACGCAGATGCCGGGCACGGTGATCGTGCGTTCCGGCCCGTCGGCCGTCGGTATGCAGGCGGTGGCGCCGCAGCCGCTGATGGTGCCGGGCCAGGTGCCGCAGACGCTGCCGCAGACGGTGGCCTCGCCAGAGGTGATGCCATCGCCCGAAACGCCTGCCGCCTCGCCGCTGCCGCTGTCCTCGGGCCAGCCCATGCCGCTGCCGGTGGCGCCCCTGCCGCTGTCGTCCGGCCAGCCCGTGCCGGTGGCGCAGCCACCCGCCAAATGAGGCTGGCGCATGCCGGGAAGGGGCAGGGCGGCTTCAGCCTGATCGAGCTGCTGGTGACCCTGGCCATTCTGGGCGTGCTGGCCACGCTGGTGGTGCCCGTCACGCAGGTGGCCATGCAGCGGCGCCAGGAGCAGGATTTGCGGCGCGCCTTGCGCGATATCCGCCAGGCTCTGGACGCGTACAAGCGCGCCGGCGACGAAGGACGCATCGTGCGCGTCACGGACGCCAGCGGCTACCCGAAAAGCCTGGAAGTGCTGGTTGAGGGCGTGCCGGACCAGCGCAACCCGAAACGCAGCAAGATGTTCTTCCTGCGCCGCGTGCCGCGCGACCCGTTCAATGCCGATGCCAGCCTCAGCGATGCGCAGACGTGGGGCCGGCGCAGCTACGCCAGCGAGGCGACCGAGCCGCGCGAGGGGGACGACGTCTACGATGTGTATTGCACATCCAGCAAGACTGGCCTGAACAATGTGCCTTACCGCTTATGGTGAACCATGGCTGCCGATAACCATGCTGCGCGCGCGCGCGGCTTTACCCTGATCGAACTGCTGGTGGTGCTGGGCATCGTGGCGCTGCTGCTGACTCTGGCCGTGCCGCGCTATTTTCCCAGCCTGGACAAGGCCAAGGAAACCGTGCTGGCGGACAACTTGCGCAATCTGCGCATCACCATCGACCAGTACCACGGCGATACGGGCCGCTATCCTGATACCCTGGAGCAACTGGTGGAGAAGAAATACCTGCGCGCCATGCCCATCGACCCGATCACGGAGAGCGAATCGACATGGCTGATCGTCGCGCCGCCTGACGAAACGCCGGGCCAGGTGTATGACGTCAAGAGCGGCGCGCCTGGCAAGGACCGCAACGGCACGCCGTTTGCCGACTGGTAGCTGCGATGCATGCTCGTGCGCACCGCCAGCGCGGCTTCACTTACCTTGGGCTGATCATCCTGGTGGCCATCCTGGGCTTGGTGGGCGCGGCCGGCCTGAAGATGGGTTCCCTGCTGCAGCGCCAGGCGGCCGAGCAGGAGCTGCTCGACATCGGCGCGCAGTTTTCCGATGCCCTGCGCAGTTATGCCGCCGCCACGCCCCCGGGGCAACCGCAGCAGCCGCCGACGCTTTCCGCCTTGCTGCGCGACCCCCGCGTGCCGCAGCTGCGCCGTCATCTGCGCAAACTGTATGTCGACCCCATCACGGGGCGTGCCGAGTGGGGCTTGCTGTACCAGCCCGGCAGTAATGGCATCATCGGCGTGCATAGCCTGTCGCCGGCCGCAGCGTTGAAAGTAGGGAACTTCGAGGCCCGGTTTGCCGGCTTCGACGGCAAGGCGCGGCTGTCGGAATGGCATTTCATGGTCGACGCACAAGCGCTCCAGCCGGCGGCGCAGGCTGGGGAAGCCGGCCTGGCAAATGAATCGGCCGCACGATCGCCAGGCGGTGCCGCCGCACTGCCGCCATCGTTATTTTCCCAACCTATTTCTGCGCAGCAAGAAGACGCGCCGCCAGAAGCGCCCCAGCTTCAGGCTCCGGCCGAGCTGCCAGGCGACGCAGCCGCAGCGCCAGTGCCCCGATAGCGGGCGGCTGGCAGCGGGACGACGCGTGCGGAATTATTTACCTATGGAAAGTGCCCGATATAGGCAAATAGTTCAGTCCGTAAATGGTTATCACCGATGAAACTTAGATAAAATATTTATAAGTAATTAGATGTATTTATGCTACCATTCTGTTCAGTACTTTCAGTACTAAAACTATTGGTGGCCTGCGCATCGCAGCCATAAATTAATTTTTAAGGGATAAACTATGAAATTGAAATTTATCGCTGCCGGCATTCTGGCTGCGGCGTCGTTCAGTGCTTCTGCAGGTGATCAAGTCATTAATGTTAGTGCTGATGGCGGCGCGCATGCCTTCAACGCCGTCGTTGGCAATGGCATCCTGTCCGGCGGCCTGGATGAAATCTTCCTCAACGGCTTGGGTGCTGGCAAGTACAACATCGGCTTGTCGATTACCGGCCAGCAACTTTCGTTTAATGCGCTGAAATCGAATTTGAACGGCAAGCTGGGTGAATCATTATCGATTGGCAGCCTGCGCTTCTTTGGCGTGGAATACACCGGTGTCGGTCCGTTCAAGCTGCAACTGTACGGTAACGCCTTGGCTGGCGGTAATTACTCGGGGACGTACAGCGTCAGTGCCGTGCCTGAGCCAGCAACCTATGGCATGCTGCTGGGCGGTCTGGGCCTGTTGGGCTTCATGGCGCGTCGCCGTGCCGCAAAAAAAGCAGCCTGATCACGCCACGCTGTCTTGTCGTATCGCCAAACCCGCCCGCACTTCGGCGGGTTTTTTTTCGCCCCGCCACATTGCGCGGGGCGTCCTGCCGATGGCAAGGCGCAGGCAGCGGGGCCTGCGCCGCGTGTCAGGCGCTGCGCTTGAAGTCGCGGAAGCGGAAGCCAACTAACAATAAGGTGGCAAAGTACGCCACGCCACACAGGCTCACCAGCAGGGCCAGCGCGCCGGCCCGCAGCAGCGGATGGGCTTGCATGGCGATCCAGTCGATGCGCATGGCGCCAGCATACGCCACGCCGCCCATCACGATGAGTGCCGGCAACAGGCGCAGGAAGAACTTGGCCCAGCCCGGTTTCGGCTGGTAGATGCCGCGCTTGCGCAAGCCCCAGTAGAGAAAAGAGGCGTTCAGGCAGGCGCCCAGACCGATCGACAGGGCCAGGCCGGCCACGGCGATGTAGGGCACGAACAGCAGATTCATCAACTGCGTGGCGATCAGCACGCCGATGGCGATTTTCACGGGTGTGCGGATGTCCTGGCGCGCGTAGAACGCGGGCGCCAGGGTTTTCACGAGGATGATGCCGATCAGGCCCAGGCTGTAAGCCACCAGCGGCTGCGTCGACATGGTCACCGATTCGGCCGTGAACTTGCCGTAGTGAAATAATGTCGCGATCAGCGGCGTGGCCAGGGTGGCCATGCCGACGGCGGCGGGCAGGGCCAGCAGGAAAGTCAGGCGCAAGCCCCAGTCCAGCAGGGCCGAGTATTCCGTCTTGTCGCCATCCACGTTTGCCTTTGACAGGCTGGGCAGCAAGATGGTGCCCAGGGCCACGCCCAGCATGGCGGTCGGGAACTCCATCAGGCGGTCCGCATACGACAGCCAGGAAATGCTGCCCTCCGTCAGGCGCGAGGCGATGCTGGTGTTGATCATCAGGCTGATCTGGGCTGCCGAGACGGCGAACACGGCCGGTCCCATTTTTTTCAGCACGCGGCGCACGCCGCCGTCGGACAGGCCGATGGCGGGATTGAACGACAGGCGCGGCAGCATGCCGATCTTGATCAGCGCGGGAATCTGGATGGCCACTTGCAGCAAGCCGCCGGCGAACACGGCAATGGCCATGGCGTAGATCGGCTGTTTCAGGTGCGGCGCGAGGAACAGCGAGGCGGCGATGAATGATAAGTTGAGCAGCACCGGCGTGAAGGCGGGAATCTTGAATTCGCGCCAGGTATTCAGAATGCCGCCGGCCAGGGCCACGAAGGACATGCAAGTAATATAAGGGAACATCAGCCGCGTCATCCACACGGCTGCGTCAAAAGCGCCTGCGTCCTTGGTCAGGCCCGTGGCGATGGCATACACGAACCACGGCGCGCCGACGATGCCGATGGCGGACACCAGCAAGGTGGCCCAGACCAGCGTGGTGGCCACGTGGTCGGCCAGTTGCTTGCTGGCTTCCTGGCCATGCTGGTTCTTGTATTCAGACAAGATCGGCACGAAGGCTTGCGAGAATGCACCCTCGGCAAACAAGCGGCGCAACAGGTTGGGGATGCGGAAGGCAACAATGAAGGCGTCCGTGTAGGCGCCGGCGCCAAAGGCGCGCGCGAACAGGCTTTCGCGCAATAATCCGGTTACACGGGACAGCATGGTCATGCTGGAGATGGCGGCGAGGGTTTTAAGCAAGTTCATGGGGGCAGATTATAGCCGGGCGCGCTACCGTTAAACGCTTAATGATGGTAACAATTGCTGCCGATTCGCTGCCGATTCGCCCTTGCCAGGCCCATTTTCAGGTGTTTTTGGTGTCACACACGGTTTTTTGATTTGCCCCCGCTTGAAAATATCGCTATAATCGAAGGCTGTACAGAATTCTGTTACGCAGACACTAATGTTTGACAGGCACTGGTTTGGCACACATGGTTCGGCAGACGCACAGAACGCACCGGTTGGCAAACACTAATGTTTGCAAACGCACTTTGACCCTGTTTTAGGAAATTCCATGGCAAATACCGCACAAGCGCGCAAACGCGCTCGTCAAGCAGTTAAGCAAAACGCACACAATTCGTCCCAACGTTCGACCTTGCGCACGGCTATCAAAGCTGCTCGCAAAGCGATCCAGGGCGGCGACAAGGCAGCAGCTGCTGCAATCTTCCAAGCATCCGTGTCGACCATCGACCGTATCGCTGACAAGAAGATCATCCACAAAAACAAGGCAGCTCGCCATAAGAGCCGTCTGGCAGCTGCCTTGAAAGCACTGTCCGCTTAATATTCGCCAGCAGGCAAGCCACCATGGTGGCCTTGCCTGTGCCGGTACGCTGGCACTGGTTGAAAAGCAAAAACCCGCAGATTCGTTCTGGCGGGTTTTTTCGCGTTTTTTGCGGCTGCGGCCGCCACTATCTAGCGCACCGCCGGCAGGTTGCCGATGCTCATGCCTGGCTTGATGTTTTTTTGCTTGAACCAGCCCAGGTTCATTTCCAGCGCATAGCGCACGGGCACGGTCTTGGTCGAGCAATGGCTGTCGAGCGTGTGCGCTTGCATGTCTTCGATGTTGACGATCTTGCCGCTGGCGTCGATAAAGGCCACGGACAGGGGTAGCGGCGTGTTCTTCATCCACATGCATTGCGTGGACGGGTTGCCAAAGACGAACAGCATGCCTGCATTCGCCGGCATCTTTTCGCGGTACATCAAGCCTTGTACGCGTTGCGCTTCCGTGGCGGCCACTTCGGCCTGGATCAAATGCATGCCGGCCGAGAGCTGCAAGCTCTTGCCTTGCGGTGTTTGCGCTTGCGCAATGCTGGCGCACGCCAGCAGGGCGATGGACAGGCTGAGACGGCGAGGGGACATTTTCATGGCGCGGGACGGTGGCTGCGAAGCGGCGATTAAGCCATGCTGGCGGCTGCCTGGTCAAGCATGCTGCCTGGCCGCGCCGAAAGCGTGGGGCTACAGCAACAGGGCTGCCGCCGTAACCCCGGGGGCTATACTTATTTCACGGGCTTGCCTGCTTCAGCGGCCGGCTGCTTCGTCTTGCGCGGCTGTGGAATCATGCGTGCTGCATCGGTTGCGGCCGAGGCCTTGCTTGAGGCACCGGAACGCGCCGCGTCCGTCGCAGCGGACGCGTTGACGGAAGCCGCTGCCGGTGACGCCGGCTTGGCGGCGTCGGTGGCGGCCGAGGCATGGCTGGCTGCCGATGCAGGTGGCGGCTTGACGGCATCGGTCGCTGCGGAAGCGTGTACCGTGGCGCCCGATTGCGCCAGTGCGGCGCCGGCAAGCAGGGAAGCGGCCAGCATCAGTATTACTTTTGTCATCATCTTTCCTTTTCCGTCATGTTAAGGTCAGATGATTTTAATGCATTATCTAAAAATAAATAATGCTTATTGGAAAAATTTTACTGCTGAAGCCGTTTATTCTTGTCCTGCTCACGCCTTGCCAATGTTCTCCGCCGGCACTTCACACCATTCGCCGGGCAGCAGAGGGTGGCTGGCCAGCGAGAACGGGCCGATGGCGCTGCGCACCAGGCGCAGGGTGGGCAGACCGACGGCAGCCGTCATGCGCCGCACTTGCCGGTTTTTTCCTTCCTTGAGGGTGATCGCCAGCCACGAGGTCGGCTTGTCCGCGCGCGCACGGATGGGTGGATTGCGCGGCCACAGCCAGTCCGGCTCGGCGATGCGCACGGCCTTGCACGGCTTGGTGATGAAGTCGCCCAGGTCCAGCGGCGCCTGCAGGCGCGCCAGGCTGGCCGCATCGGGCACGCCGTCGACCTGCACCAAATAGGTTTTCGCTTCCTTGCGGTCGGGGTGGCTGATCTCGTGCTGCAGGCGGCCGTCGTCCGTCAGCAGCAGCAAGCCTTCGCTGTCGGCGTCGAGCCGGCCGGCCGGATAGATGCCGGGAATGGTCAAATGGTCGGCCAGCGTGGCGCGGCCGTCCTGCGGCGAAAACTGGCACAAGACCTGGAATGGTTTATTGAAGAGGATGAGTGGCATGCTGGTAGGGGAATTGATGTAAGCGATGGTGGCTGCTGGTCGGCGCCGCAAAAGCGTGGCGCCCTGTAAGATAGTGGTGCATAATGTGAAACACAGTCTTATGTCTTATAGAAGACATGAGCGGTATGGCAACGAGGTTCTTTGGCGCCGCAGATGGCCCGGTGGTTCTTTCCCTGCTAAAGTGCGTTGTTGCCACCATGTTCGGACTTGTTTTTGTAAACTCTGCAACCGCAGAGCGCGTCGCCGGCGTGTGTTGCCCGCCAGCGGTGTGTCCCACTTCGGAGATCACGATGTATCAACATATCACTGTACCTGCTGACGGCCAAAAAATCACCGTCAACGCCGATTTTTCGCTGAATGTACCAGATAATCCCATCGTTCCCTTCATTGAAGGCGATGGCACGGGCATCGATATCAGCCCGGTCATGATCAAGGTGATCGACGCTGCCGTGGCCAAGGCCTATGGCGGCGCGCGCAAGATCAGCTGGATGGAAATCTACGCGGGAGAAAAATCGACGAATGTGTACGGTCCCGATGTGTGGCTGCCGGAAGAAACCCTGGCCGTGCTGAAAGATTACGTCGTCTCCATCAAGGGGCCGCTGACCACGCCCGTCGGCGGCGGCATCCGCTCGCTGAACGTAGCCCTGCGCCAGCAGCTCGATTTGTACGTCTGCCTGCGCCCCGTGCGCTACTTCACAGGCGTGCCGTCGCCCGTGAAAGAGCCGGAAAAGACGGACATGGTGATTTTCCGCGAAAATTCGGAAGACATCTACGCGGGTATCGAATACCAGCAAGGCTCGCCCGAAGCCAAGAAATTGATGGATTTCCTGATCAATGAAATGGGTGTGACGAAGATCCGCTTCCCGGCCACGTCCGGCCTGGGCATCAAGCCCGTGTCCATCGAAGGCACGCAGCGCCTGGTGCGCAAGGCCATCCAGTATGCGATCGACAATGACAAGCCATCCGTGACGATCGTGCACAAAGGCAACATCATGAAGTACACGGAAGGCGGCTTCCGCGACTGGGCGTATGCGCTGGCGCAAAAGGAATTCGGCGCCGAGCTGATCGATGGCGGTCCATGGTGCAAGTTCAAGAATCCGAAGACGGGCCGCGACATCATCGTCAAGGATTCCATTGCTGACGCGTTCCTGCAACAAATCCTGCTGCGTCCGGCCGAATACAGCGTCATCGCCACCTTGAATTTGAACGGCGATTACATTTCCGACGCGCTGGCGGCGCAAGTGGGCGGCATCGGCATCGCGCCCGGCGCCAACCTGTCCGACTCCGTCGCCATGTTTGAAGCGACGCATGGCACGGCGCCGAAGTATGCAGGCAAGGATTACGTGAACCCCGGTTCGCTGATTCTGTCGGCGGAGATGATGCTGCGCCACATGGGCTGGCTGGAAGCGGCCGACCTGATTATTTCTTCAATGCAAAAATCGATCGCCTCGAAGCGCGTCACCTACGATTTCGCCCGCCTGATGGAAGGCGCGACGCAAGTGTCGTGCTCCGGTTTCGGCCAGGTGATGATCGAGCACATGTAACACGCGGGGCAGGGCAGGGTGCAACGCACGCTGCGGACGAAAAAAAACCCCGTCAGGAGACGGGGTTTTTCACATCTGAGGGCCGGCGATGCTTAGGCTGCTTGGATGTTGGAAGCTTGCTTGCCTTTAGGGCCTTGCGTGACTTCGAATTGAACTTTTTGACCTTCTTTGAGGGTCTTGAAACCGTTCATGTTGATTGCGGAGAAATGAGCAAACAAATCTTCGCCGCCATCATCTGGAGTGATGAAGCCAAAACCTTTGGAATCATTGAACCACTTAACTGTACCTGTTGCCATAAAAAGAACTTTCAAAATTAAAACAAATCACACGAGCCATAAAAGCAAGAAGCTTCTTGCCCCCTCCTCGACGTCTCACTTCTTATCAAGCTGTACATTACTGCAACAGTCGATACAGCATTGTTGGCGGAATAAATAATGAAGTCAAGCGCTTTTCCATCGATATTGCCAAATTCTTCACGGCAACCAAAAAAGCAACTCTTGATTTTGACAGCAAGGTCGCCATCTGCGCACTATTAAGAAAACGCGTAAGATTGAAAACAATTGGAAAGGCGTAGATATTGCGCATGACAACCACTGTGAAAGCATTAGAATAAGCGTATGGCAACCAAGCACGACACAGAAACCCTGCTGGAGCGGCAAGTGCTGAAGCCGCCACCGCTCTATCAGGTGGCCTTGCTCAATGACGACTACACCCCGATGGAATTTGTGGTGGCCATCATTGAGGAGTATTTCAACAAGGACCGTGAAACGGCGACGCAAATCATGCTCAGTGTTCATCGCTACGGCAAAGGAGTGTGCGGCGTGTTCTCTAAAGATATAGCGTGTACCAAAGTGGAGTTCGTTTTAACGCATGCGCGCAAGGCGGGGCACCCCCTGCAGTGCGTGATGGAGGAAGTATGATTGCGCAGGAATTAGAAGTTAGTTTGCACATGGCGTTTGTCGAAGCTCGGCAGGCACGGCATGAATTCATCACGGTTGAGCATTTACTGCTGGCACTGCTGGACAATCCCTCCGCTGCCGAGGTGTTGCGTGCCTGCGCGGTCAATATTGAGGACCTGCGCAAGACCCTCACCAATTTCATCGGCGATAACACGCCGACCGTGCCTGGCACGGGCGAAGTCGACACCCAGCCGACGCTTGGTTTCCAGCGCGTGATCCAGCGTGCCATCATGCATGTCCAGTCCGCCTCGAATGGCAAGAAGGAAGTCACGGGCGCCAATGTGCTGGTGGCCATCTTCGGCGAAAAGGATTCGCATGCGGTCTACTACCTGCACCAGCAGGGCGTGACGCGCCTGGACGTGGTCAATTTTATATCGCACGGCGTGCGCAAGGACCAGTCGACGGAAAGCGCGAAAGCCTCCGAAGGCGTGGAAGACGCGCCCGTCGAGGGCCAGCCGAAGGAAAGCCCGCTCGACCAGTTCACGCAAAACCTGAACAAGGCCGCTGCCGAAGGCAAGATCGACCCGCTGATCGGCCGCGAGGAAGAAGTCGACCGCGTGATCCAGATCCTGTGCCGCCGCCGCAAGAACAATCCGCTGCTCGTCGGCGAGGCGGGCGTGGGCAAGACGGCCATCGCCGAAGGCCTTGCTTACCGCATCACGCAAAGCGATGTGCCGGAAATCCTGCAAAATGCCGTCGTGTACTCGCTGGACATGGGCGCCTTGCTGGCCGGGACCAAATACCGCGGTGACTTCGAACAGCGCCTGAAAGCCGTGCTGAAACAGCTGAAGGACAATCCGAACGGCATCCTGTTCATCGACGAGATCCACACCATCATCGGTGCGGGCTCGGCCTCGGGCGGTACCCTGGATGCGTCGAACTTGCTGAAACCGGCACTGGCGAATGGCCAGCTGAAATGCATCGGCGCCACCACGTACACGGAATTCCGCGGCGTGTTCGAGAAAGACCACGCGCTCTCCCGCCGTTTCCAGAAAGTGGACGTCAACGAGCCGACCGTCGAGCAGACCATCCAGATTCTGCGCGGCCTCAAGTCGCGCTTCGAAGAGCACCATGGCGTGAAATACTCGGCCTCGGCCCTGACGACGGCGGCCGAACTGGCGGCGCGCTTCATCAACGACCGCCATCTGCCCGACAAGGCGATCGACGTCATCGATGAAGCGGGCGCGGCGCAGCGCATCTTGCCGAAGTCGAAGCAAAAGAAAACCATCGGCAAGGCCGAGATCGAGGACATCATCGCCAAGATCGCGCGCATTCCGCCGCAAACGGTCAACCAGGATGACCGCAGCAAGCTGCAGACGATCGACCGCGACTTGCGCAATGTCGTGTTCGGCCAAGATCCTGCCATCGACGCGCTGGCGTCGGCCATCAAGATGGCCCGTGCCGGCCTGGGCAAGACGGACAAGCCGATCGGCTCCTTCCTGTTCTCCGGCCCGACGGGCGTGGGCAAGACCGAGGTGGCCAAGCAACTGGCCTTCATCCTCGGCATCGAGCTGATCCGTTTCGACATGTCCGAATACATGGAGCGCCACGCGGTCAGCCGTTTGATCGGTGCGCCACCGGGCTACGTTGGTTTCGACCAGGGCGGCTTGCTGACGGAAGCGATCACCAAGAAGCCGCATGCGGTCTTGCTGCTCGACGAAATTGAAAAAGCCCATCCGGACATTTTCAATATCCTGCTGCAGGTGATGGACCACGGCACCTTGACGGACAACAATGGCCGCAAAGCCGATTTCCGCAACGTGATCATCATCATGACCACCAATGCGGGCGCGGAGAGCTTGCAGAAAGCTTCGATCGGTTTCACCAATTCCAAGCAGGCAGGCGACGAGATGGCCGACATCAAGCGCATGTTCACGCCGGAATTCCGCAACCGCATCGACGCGACCATCAGCTTCCGCGCGCTGGACCAGGAAATCATCCTGCGCGTGGTCGACAAGTTCCTGATGCAGCTGGAAGAGCAGTTGCACGAGAAAAAGGTCGAAGCCGTGTTTACCGAGAAGCTGCGTGCTTTCCTCGGCAAGAAAGGCTTCGATCCGCTGATGGGTGCGCGGCCGATGGCACGCCTGATCCAGGATCTGATCCGCAAGGCCTTGGCCGACGAGCTGCTGTTCGGCCGTCTGGTCACGGGCGGACGGGTCACCGTCGACCTCGACGACAAGGACCAGGTCTTGCTGGAATTCCCGGAACCGCCAGACGCGGCGCCGACGGCAGCACCGGAAACGGTGGAAGTCGAGTAATCGCCTTCCGCTGCGACGCAGTGCTTAAGAAACCCGCCCCACGCAAGTGGTGCGGGTTTTTTGTCGTTTTTGTGGGCAATAAAGAAGGTTTTCTTTGGTCGCAGTTATGCCAGAATTGCTGTCCGGTATCGACATGATGTCCATGCCACCTGACCGCTATCTGGATGCTCACATGAAAATTTCCCGCAATCTTGCCTTGCTCCTGTTGTCCGCCGGCCTGCTGGGCAACGCTGCCGCTGCCTCCGCTCCTGCCGGCAGCTATTTCCGTTTCCCCGCCGTACGCGGCGACACCGTCGTCTTCACGGCCGAAGGCGATTTGTGGAAAAGCAGCGTGCGCGGCGGCGCGGCGCAGCGTCTGACCACGCATCCCGGCTATGAAACGAACGCGGCGATTTCGCGCGACGGCCTGTGGCTGGCCTTTTCCGCCGCCTACGAAGGGGCACAGGAGGCATATGTGATGCCGCTGGCGGGCGGCTTGCCGCGCCGTATTTCCTTTGATAATGGCGGCGTGCTGGTGCTTGGCTGGACGGCGCAGGGCGAAGTGCTGGTCAGCACGCAAAATACGGACGGTCCCGCTTCGCGCCGTATCGTCGCCGCCATCGATCCCGTGAAACAGACGCGCCGCGTGTTTCCCGTGGCTGACGCCAACGACGCCGTGCTCGACGACGCAGGCAAGACCTTGTTTTTCACGCGTTTCGGCCTGGCCATGACCAACGACAATGTGCGCAACTACCGGGGCGGTGCGCATGCCACCCTGTGGCGCTACGACCTGGACGGCAAGGGTGAGGCCGTGCGCATGCACACGGAAGCCGCCGTGTTGGCGGGCAACAACAAGCGCCCCATGTGGTGGCAGGGCCGCGTGATCTACATCAGCGACGCGGGCGGCAGCGACAACCTGTGGAGCATGCTGCCCGACGGCTCCGACCGCCGCGCGTTGACCAGCCACACGCAGTGGGACGTGCGCAATGCCGCGCTGGGCGACGGCAAGGTGGTCTACCAGCTGGGTGCGGATTTGCACGTGCTGGACCTGAACGTTGCTGCAACAGGCACCTCGCAGGCGCTGGCCATCAGCCTCGTGTCCGACTTCGACCAGCAGCGCGCGCGCCAGATCCGCTCGCCGCTCGATACCTTGAGCAATGTGCAGCTGTCGGGCAAGGATGAGCGCATCATCCTCACTGCACGGGGCCGTGTCAGCATCGCCGGCACGGGCAGCCTGCGCCGCGTCGACATCGCCATTCCCGAAGGGGCGCGGGCGCGCGATGCCGTCTTTTCCAGCGACGAAAAATCCGTGTTCGCCATCGTCGACACGAGCGGCGAGAACGAAATCTGGAAGTACGCCGCCGATGGTTCGGGCAAGGGCGAGCAGCTGACGACGCAGGGCGATAACCACCGCTGGAAACTGTACCCGTCGCCGGATGGGCGCTGGCTGGCGCACACGGACAAGAAGGGTCGTTTCTGGCTGCTGGACCTGGCGACCCGTGGCAACCAGCTGATCGACGACGCGGGCAAGGCGGGCGTGGACAAGCACGACGAAGTGCAATGGTCGCCCGACAGCCGCAACCTGGCCATCGTGCGCGTGGCCAGCAACGAGCAGCGCGAGCAGATCGGCTTGTACAACCTCGCCTCGAAGCAGCTGCAATTCGTCACCAGCGACCGCTACACGTCCGCTTCGCCCGTGTTTTCGCCCGATGGGCGCTGGCTGTATTTCATGTCGGCGCGCAATTTCCAGCTGGCCAACGGGTCGCCGTGGGGCGACCGCAACATGGGCCCCGTGTTTGACAAGCGCATCGGCGTGTATGCGCTGGCGCTGCAGCCGGGCAGCCGTTTTCCGTTCCAGCCCGATGATGAGCTGAGCCGTCCCGGCGTGAAGCCGGCCGAGACGGACGATGAAAAGGCGGCCGAACTGGCGGCCGAAAAGGCCCTGGAGAAAGCCGGCGGCAAGACGGCCGTGAAGAAAACGCCGGCGGCCCTGCCGGACGTCGTCTTCAAAGGACTGGCCGAGCGCTTGTATGAAGTACCGCTGGCGGCGGGCAATTACAGCGCACTGGCCATGGATGACAAGCGCCTGTATTTCCTTGAGCGCGACAGCGGCGAGAGCAAGTCCAGCCTGAAGACGCTCGCCATCGGCAATACCGGCTCCAAGCCGGAACTGCTGGTGGCCAATGTGCGCGAATTCGACCTGGCCCAGGATAAAAAGCATTTGTACTACAGGACAGCAGCGGCTACTGGGCCGGGCGAGATGCTGGTGATCGAGGCGGGCGCCAAGCTGCCATCCGACCTGTCGAAGGCCAAGGTCAAGGTCGACGACTGGACGTTTGTGTCGAATCCGCGCCTGGAATGGAAGCAGATGTTCAACGACGCCTGGCGCTTGCACCGCGACTTCCTGTACGACGCGAAGATGCGCGGCGTGAACTGGAAGGCGGCGCGCGACAAATATGCACCGCTGGTCGAGCGGGTCACGGACCGCGCCGAACTCAATGACGTGCTGGGCATGATGGTGGCCGAAGTGGGCGCCCTGCATTCGCAGATCCGTCCCGGCGAATTGCGCCGCACGGAGCAGGAAGGCACGCCGGCCGGCCTGGGCGCCGTGCTGGCGCGCACTGGCGACGGCTACCTGGTCGAGCATGTCTACCGCAGCGAGGCGGAATTGCCCTCGGCGCGCGCACCCCTGTCGCGTCCTGAAGTGGACGTGAAGGCGGGCGACGTGATCACGGCCGTCAACGGCAAGGACGTGCTGGCCGCGCGCGATATCAGCGACCTGCTGCTGAACCAGGCGGACAAGCAGGTGCTGCTGCAGGTCCAACGAGGTAAAGGTGCGCCGCGCGCCGTCATCGTCACGCCCGTCAACATGGCGAAACAGACGGCGCTGCGCTATGGCGACTGGGAGTTGAGCCGCGCCGAACAGGTGGCGGCCGCCTCGCAGGGGCGCATCGGCTACCTGCACCTGCGCGCCATGGGCGCGAACGACATCGCCTCGTTCGCGCGCGACTTTTACGCCAACATCAACCGCGAAGGCCTGATCATCGACGTGCGGCGCAATAACGGCGGCAATATCGACAGCTGGATCATCGAAAAACTGCTGCGCAAGGCCTGGGCTTACTGGGCGCCGCCGGGCGTGCAGCCATCGTCGAACATGCAGAACACCTTCCGCGGCCACCTGGTGGTGCTGGTCGATGAACTGACGTATTCGGATGGCGAGACCTTCGCCGCCGGCATCAAGGCATTGAAACTGGCACCGCTGGTAGGCAAGCGCACGGCCGGCGCCGGCGTCTGGCTGAGCGACAATACGCGCCTGGCCGACAATGGCATGGCGCGCGTGGCGGAAAACGGCCAGTTCGGCATCGATGGCCAGTGGCTGATCGAAGGCGTCGGCGTGGTGCCGGACGTCGAGGTGGAAAATCCGCCGCACGCCACTTTCAATGGCGCCGACCGCCAGCTGGAAGTGGCGCTCGACATGCTGGCGAAAAAGCTCAAAGAGCAGCCGCGCCCCGCTTTCCAGGCGCAGCCGATCCCCGCGCTGAAGTAGTCGCGTTACAGGCCGCAGACGGCCTTGAACTGTTGCGCGCGGCGGCGTGATACTTCCACCACGCTGCCGTCCAGCAGGTGCAGGTCGAGGCCATCGGCCGCATTTGCCGTGAGTTGCGCCACCTGCGCCAGGTTGACGATCTGGCGCCGGTTGGCGCGCAAGAACAGGGATGGATCGAGCTTTTCTTCCAGCTGGTTCAGGGTGCGCAGCATCAGCGGATGCTGTGCACCGAAATGCACGCGCGTGTAGTTGCCTTCTGATTCGAGCAGGCGGATATCGTCAAACGCGACAAACCAGCAGCGCTCCCCATCCTTGATGAAGACCTTGCGCGGCGCGGGTGGCGGCACGGCTTGCGCCCGTGCGCCGGCACGCGCCAGGGCCGTGGCCAAGCGTGCCGCCTGCACAGGTTTTTGCAGGTAGTCGAGGGCGCTCACTTCAAACGCCTGCAGCGCGTACTGGTCGAAGGCCGTGCAAAAGATAACGTCGGGCGCATCATCGAGCGCGGCCAGCAGGTCGAAACCGGAGCCGCCCGGCATCTGCACGTCGAGCAGCAGCAGGTCCGGGCGCAGTTTGCCGATCTGCGCGATGGCGTCGGCCGCGCTGGCCGCCTCGCCGACGATCTCCACGGCGCCCTGCTGCACATGCGGCGCCAGCAGGCGACGCAGCTCGGCGCGCGCCAGGCGCTCGTCATCGACCAGCAGCACCTTGAGCGGCTGACCGTTCATGCCAGTTCCGGCAAATGGATGGTGGCATATACCCAGCCCGCCTGCTGGCGCAGTTCCAGGCTGGCGTGCTCGCCGCAGGCCAGCTGCAAACGCTGGCGCGCATTGCGCAGGCCGACGCAGGTGGAGTTGCCTGGTTCGTGCAAGGCGCCCGTGTTGGCGACATCGATCCGCAGCATGGCGGCGCCGTTGGCAGGGTTGGCGCGCCGTGCCGTGATGCGGATGTCGCCGCCATCGGCGCTTGTCTCCACACCATATTTGACGGCGTTTTCCACCAGCGTTTGCAGGGCCATGGGCGGCACGCGCACGTGATCGATGCCAGGGGTGATGTCGAAGCTGACGCGCAGGCGCTCCTCGAAGCGTATTTGCTCGATCGCCAGGTAGGCGCGCACCGCGTCCAGTTCGGCCGCCAGCGGCACCGTCGCATGCTGGCCGGACTGCAGCGCGTGACGCATCAGGTTGGCCAGCTGATCGATCATCTGCGCGGCCGCCTCGCGGTCTTCGAAGATCAGCGCGCGCACGCTATTGAGGCTGTTGAAGAAAAAATGTGGATTGACTTGCGCCTGCAGCGCGCGCAACTGGGCGTCCTTGGCCAGCATTTCCAGACGCAGCGCCTCGGCCTCGAAGCGGCTGGCGCGGCGCAGCGACAGCGCGGTGAAGTAGAACACCGTCCAGGTCAGAAATACCCCGAACCAGAACAGCAGCGCGCCGGGCAGCCAGGCGATGCCGCGGATGGTGCCGGGCGGATACATGACGTGGAAGGCGGCTGTCACGCTGGCCGTCTGGATGACGGCCAGCAGGATCAGCGACGGCACGATGCGTTGCCAGCGCAAGCCGTTTGCCGCCCAGCCGCGCCGGCGCAAAACGCCATGCCACAGGTGCGACAGCAACAGCCCGCCCAGCGAGCCCCAGCAGGCAATCGTCACGACGATGCGCAGCTGCGAGGAGCCGCCATACACGCTGTTGAACAGGGTGAGTGCGCCCCAGCCGGCCAGCTGGAAGGTCCAGTACCAGTTGATCCTGGCCAGCAGCGGCGGCCGGTGCAAGGGCGCGTTCACTGCCTAGTCCAGGAACTGTTCGATGCGCGCATACATCCAGTCCGGCTGGTCGTACATGATGAAATGGCGCGCCGTGTCAGCCAGCGCGATTTTTACGCCTGGCAGCTGTGCATACTGCTGCTGGAAGGTCGCTTCGATGGCCGCGCGCGGCGCATAATCCTTGTAGGCGATCCAGGTGCCCAGTACCAGCGTGGGCGACTGCACTTTCGCCACGTCCTGGCGCAGGTCGCTGGCCATCAGCGTACCCATGGCACGGATGACCGTTTCGCGGTCCGAGCGCTGGCCCCAGCCGATGATGCGCTCCACGTCGGCCGGCGCGCTGGCCATGCCGGCGACGGCGCGGCGCTGGCTGGCGCTTGAGCTGGCTGCATCCTGCGCCCGCATGGCCGATTGCATCTGGCTTGACATGGCTTGCAGCTGTTCCGGCGTTATGGAGGGCATTTGCACGGCGCCCAGCGCCGGCAGCGAGTCGACGATCAGCAGCTTGCCCGTTTGGGCCGGATGGTCGATGGCCATTTTCAACGCCAGGAAGCCGCCCAGGCTATGCCCGATGATGGCTGGCCGGCCCAGTTTTTGGGTGCTGATGTAGGCAGCCAGTTGCTGCTCCGCCTGCGCCAGCAGGTCGCCTTCGATGGGCGCCACGCCGGCAAAGCCGGCCAGGGTCAGCACATGGCAGGCGCGTCCTGTTTTCGGTCCGCACAGGCGTGCCACCGTGCCTTGCCAGACTTCGCCCGAGGATGCCAGGCCGGGAATCAGGATCAGCGGGCGGCCCTGGCCCGTGACCTCGACCGTGAATGCCGCAGGCGCGGCTGCCTGGCTGGCGCCTGCCAGCAGCACGCTGGTGAGCAAGATCAATGTTTGCAATGTTCGTTTCATGGGGTATTCCTCCTTGACGACCATGCTAGCGGCACAGGCGCCCCGCAGCCAGTGCTGCGGGATGAACGGCGCCAGCGCAGGATGAGCGGTTCAGACCCATTCATCCTGATCCTGGCAGTGCTCGGGAAGATAGGTCAGGTACTGCACCATGCGCGGTGCCGGGCCGCGGTTGGGCGTGGCGCAATGGGGCAGGGCCTGGTGCCAGATGATGAAATCACCGGCCTTGCCATCGACGGCAACGGGGCGCAAGTCGCTGACGGCCCAGTCGCGCGGCGGGCAGTCAGGCGGCACACCTGCCAGCCACTGTTCCATGCGGTGCTGGAAGCCGGGTACACAATGGAAGGCGCCATGCTGTGGCGGGCAGTCGCTCAGGTAGAGCATGCCTTGCAGCTTGAAGGGAATCGGCAGGCGCAAGCTGATATCCCAGTGCAGCGGGCTGCCCATGAAACGGTAGTTCTCGTTTTCCGGCGGATTGAAGCTCACCTTGTCGATGGAGGGGTAGATCGGCTGCTGGCCATACAGTTGTTGGTAGGCGTGGCGGATGTGCGCGCAGTGCCGGTTCGCCTGCAGGGCTGGATGGTCGGAAAACTGCAGCATCAGGCCGCTTTTTCCCGGATGCGGCAGATACCAGGATGCGGGTTGCCCAGGATTGGCGCCAAGAAAGTCCCAGATGGCGGCCCGGGCGGCCGCGCATTGTTCGCGCGGCACGGCGCCGCGCAGCAGCAGATAGCCGTGCTCATTGAAGTGGCGCACGTCGGCGGCCGACAGCACATCTTCATGCGCGATGGACGCCGCTTGCGGGCGCGTGCGCGCCGTCACCCAACTGGTGAACGCGTCCAGGGACGGTTGCTCCTGAAACAGGAATTGCAAGGCATCGTCCAGGCAGATGCCGCGCGCATACAGCGCCTTGGTTTCGCCGTTGCCCCTGGACGGCGCAGCGGCGCCGGATGTGCCGCTGCGCCTGGTGCAGCGCGCCCATAAGTCGTGCAGGAAAAGCCAGTCGTCCATAGTTCGTGTCGGTGGCGGCGGGAGTTGGGGCGTCAGCCGGCGCGCAGCCGGCGCCACAGCGTCGTGCGGCTGATGCCCAGGTAGTGGGCCGCGGCATCGCGGCGGCCGCCGAAGCGCGCCAGTACTTCGCTGGCGCTTTCAGACGGGACAGGTGGCGGCGCCGGCAGCAGCGCCGCCGTGCTGGCGCCGTTGGCCAGTTCCGGCGCCACGCCCAGCACGAAGGCGGGGGTCAGCGCCTGCAGCGGTTCGGCGGCCAGGAACAGCGCCAGGCGCTCGGCCAGGTTGCGCAGTTCGCGCACGTTGCCGGGCCATTCGTAGCGGCGCAGCAGCGGCGCGCAGGCATGGATTTCCGCGTGCAGGTTGGGGTGTGGCCGGGCGCCCAGCGCGGCCAGCGCGTTTTTCAGCGACCATTCTGCCAGGCCTGGAATATCGCTGGCGCGTTCGCGCAGGGCGGGCAAATGCAGGCGCAGCACGGCCAGACGGTAGAACAAGTCGGCGCGGAAGCGGCCTTCGCGGATGCGCTGTTCCAGGTCGCAGTGGGTGGCGCTGATGATACGCACATGGATGGCGATGGGCCGCGTGCCGCCCACGCGCACCACTTCGCGCTCTTCCAGCACGCGCAGCAATCGCGTTTGCAAAGGCAAGGGCATTTCGCCGATTTCGTCGAGGAACAGGGTGCCGTGGTTGGCCGCTTCGAACAGGCCCGCATGGCCGCCCCGGCGCGCCCCCGTAAAGGCCCCGTCCTCGTGGCCGAACAGTTCCGATTCCAGCAAGGACTCGGCGATGGCGCCGCAATTGATGGCGATGAAGGGCCGGTTCGCGCCCAGGCTGCGCGGGCTTTCGCGGTGGATCGCCTGCGCCACCAGCTCCTTGCCGCTGCCCGTCTCGCCCTGGATCAGCACCGTCGCCGGCGAGCGCGCATACAGCACCACCGACTGGCGCAGCGCTTCCATCGCTTCCGATTCGCCGCGCAAATCGTGCAGGCCGTGCCGCGCGCGCAGGGTGTCGGCCACCACCGCGCGCCGTCCCCGGTTCGATTCGATCTGGGTCAGGCGCGCCAGTTCCAGTGCGTCGTCGAAGGCGCGCCGGATGGCCGTGGCCGAATACACGAAAACGGCGGCCAGTCCCGCCTCTTCGGCCAGGTCGGTGACGAGGCCCGCGCCGACGACGGCTTTGACTCCCGCCGCCTTCAATTCGTTGATCTGCGCACGCGCATCTTCCTCGGTGGCGTAGGTGCGCTGGGCAATCTGGAAGCCGAAGGTGGCGGCAAATTCGGCCAGTTCCGGCATCGGGTCCTGGTAGGTGACCACGCCGATGTCCGGCGAGATGCGCCGCGCGCGCGCCAGTGCCTGCATCACGTCGTAGCCGCTGGCCTTGGCGATGATGACGGGTACCGACAGCCGGCCTTTCAGGTAGGCGCCGTTCGAGCCGGCGGCGATGACGGCGTCACAGCGCTCCGTGGCCATGCGTTCGCGGATGTGGCGCACGGCGTCGTCGAAGCCCAGGTTGATCGGCTCAATCGTTGCCAGGTCGTCGTATTCGAGCGTGATGTCGCGGAACAGGTCGAACAACCGCGAGACGGAGACGGTCCAGATGACGGGTTTGTCGCGGTGGTCGAGCGGAGGTTGGGGAGGGCGGCGCATGCTTTATTCTAAACGATTTGTTTCATTTTCTTGCCATGCAACGCCGGTGCAACGGGCGTGTTGCAAGTGGTCTGTGGTGTTTCAGGTATTGCCAATAAGGAATATGAAAAAACCCCGGGAAACTGGTTTATGATCTAACAGCACTATGATGCCTGAGGAATATATTGTTCAGGTGCATTCCGACCGCTAACAACCGACCCATGGTGTCCATGAACCGCGTACCGACCAGTCCCGATTTCATCGCCGATGCCTTGCAGCTGATCGCCTTGCCCGCCTGCGCCTGCGATGCCTGCGGCATGGTGGTCGCGGTGAATGGCGCCTTGAGCGCCTTGCTGGGCAGGGATGTGTCGGGCCGCCTGCTGGCCGACTGTTTTACGGACGCCTACCGCGCGTCGAGCAGCAGCATGCTGCGTGGCGCGCTGGGGGCGGCCGGGCGCGAGCGGCACTGGGACAGCAGCCTGGAGGGAATCGATGCGGCCATCGCCGTGCAGGTATGGGCCAAGCCGCTGCCGGCGGGCGATGGCTTGCCGGGTGCGACCCTGGTGTTTGCCGACATCAGCGTGCAGCAGCGCGACCAGCAAGCCTTGCGCAAGACCTTGCTGGAACAGCAGGCCATCCTGGAAAGCGCGGCCGTCGGCATCGTGTTTTCCAGAGGCGGCTTCATCGAGGAATGCAATATCCGTGCTGCCGAGATGCTCGGCTATGCGCGCCACCAGTTGACGGGCATGCCGGGCGCGGTGCTGTACCGCTCCGCCGAGCATTGCCGCATCCTGGGGCTGGAAGCGGCGCCGCTGCTGTCCAAGGGCAAGCCGTACCGCACCGAACTGGAATTGCGGCGCCAGGATGGCACGCTGTTCTGGAGCCGGCTGCACGGGCGCGCCGTCGATCCCTTGAATACGCATGACGGCACGGTCTGGATCATCGAAGATATCAGCGACCACCGGCGCGATGAAGACCAGCTGCGCCGCGCCATGCTGGAAATGCAGGCGGTGATGGACAACGCGCCGCTGGCCATCGGTTTTCAGCGCGACAAGGGCGTACTGCGCTACAACCGCCGCTTCGCCGAATGCTTCGGCTTTGATGGCGACAGCGGCGTGGGCCTGGCTGTCGCCGACCTGTACCCGTCGCGCGCGGCGTATGAAAACGTGGTGCGGCAAGCGTCGCCGCTGCTGCGGCGCGGCCAGCCGTTCCAGGGCGAGATGGAGATGCGCCGCCGCGACGGTTCCACGTTCTGGGCGCTGGCGTATGGCTACGTGCTGAACCCGGAGAGCCAGACCGACCGCGGCTTGCGCGACACGATCTGGCTGTTCGACGACCGTAGCGCGCAGAAGGCGGCCGAGGAGGCCACGCGCCAGCTGATGCTGGAGCAGCAGGCCATCCTCGACAATGCCTCCGTCGGCATCCTGTTTTCGCGTTCGCGCCTGGTCTTGCGCTGCAATCCCCGCTTCGCCGAAATGTTCGGCTACGCGCAGGAGGAGATGACGGGCCTGCCCGCCGCCGAGCTGTTTCCCTCGCCCGCCGCCTACGCAGCGTTTGGCGTGCAAGCCACACCACTGCTGGGGCAGGGCTTGCCGTACGAGCAGGATGAAGTGCTGTTCCGCCGCCGCGATGGCAGCCTGTTCTGGTGCCGCATCCGCGCCAAGGCCGTCGACCAGGAGCATAGTGAGCAGGGCACCATCTGGATACTCGAAGACGTCACGGACAGCCGCCAGGCGCAGATGGAAGTGGCGGCCATCATGACGAATGCCTCGGTGAGTATCCTGTATACCAAGAACCGCCAGATCACGCGCTACAACCTGGGCTTTGCCGCGATGTTCGGCTACAGCGGCGACGAGGCGCTGGGCCTGCCCGGGCGCGCGCTGTACGTATCGCAGCAGTCCTACGAGTTGCTGGGCGCGGCGGCCTTTCCTTTCCTGTCGGTGGCCAAGCCGTTCCAGACGGAAGTGGAAATGATGCGCCGCGACGGCAGCACCTTGTGGGCGCAGCTGATCGCCTATGTCGTCAATCCGGACGATCCCGCCGCCGGCACCATCTGGATCATCGAGGACCGCACGGAAGCGAAGCGCGCCGAAGAATCCTTGCGCAATGCGCTGCTGGAAAACCAGGCTATCCTCGACAGCGCCGTGCTGGGCATCTCGGTGGTGGAGGGCGGCTACAATTTGCGTGCCAACAGCAAGATGGAAGAGCTGTTCGGCTATGGACCCGGCGAGATCAACGGCCTGTCGGTGCAGGCCCTGTATCCGGACGTGGCGGCGTGGAAGATGGCACGCGGCGAGACGGCGCGCGACTTCGCGGCCGGCAGGGTGCACATGTCGGAATACCAGCTGGTGCGCAAGGATGGCAGCCGCTTCTGGGCGCGCCTGTCCGGCCGGCCGTTCGACCTGGCGCATGCGCATGGCCGTTCCGTGTGGCTGGTCGACGACGTGACGGCGCGCCGCGAGGCGGCCGAGGCGGTCCGCCGCGCGCGCGACGAACTGGAGCTGCGCGTGCACGAACGCACGGCTGAACTGGCCGGCGCCAATCTGCTGCTGCAGGGCGAGATCGCCGAGCGGCGCCAGGCCGAGGCGCGCGTGCATCACATGGCCTACCACGACAACCTGACGGGCTTGCCGAACCGCGCGTTGCTGTCGGACCGCCTGGAACGGGCCATGCTGGCCTCGCAGCGCTCCGGGCGCAAGCTGGCCGTGATGTTCATCGACCTGGACCGCTTCAAGACCATCAACGATTCGCTGGGCCACATGACGGGCGACGTGCTGCTCAAGGAAGTGGCTGCCCGGCTGTGCCGCGCGGTGCGCGCCAGCGACACGGTGGCGCGCCTGGGCGGCGATGAATTCGTCGTGCTGGTGCCGGGCATCCGCGACGCCGACGAGGCGGCGCGCGTGGCCGAGAAGGTCATCGAGGCGCTGACGCCCGCCTTTCCGCTCGATGGCCATGTGCTGCACGTCACGCCGTCGATCGGCATCTGCGTGTATCCGGACGATGGCGGCGATGTCGACGCCCTGATGCGCCATGCCGATGCGGCCATGTACCACGCCAAGGGCAATGGCCGCAATAATTACCAGTTCTTCACGCAGACGATGAACCAGGCGGCGGCCCTGCACTTCGACCTGGAAAGCAGCTTGCGCACGGCGCTGGCGCTGCAGCAGTTCGAACTGTTTTACCAGCCCATCATCGATATCGCCACGCGCCGCCTGCATGGCATGGAAGTGCTGCTGCGCTGGCGCCGTCCCGGCCATGGCCTGGTGCTGCCTGACCGCTTCATTCCCATCATGGAGGAAAACGGCTTGATCGTGCCGGTGGGCGAATGGGTCATGCGCCAGGCGTGCGAGCAAAGCATGGCCTGGCAGCGCCAGGGCTTGCAGCCCGTGCCCCTGGCGGTGAATTTGTCGCCGCGCCAGTTCATGCACAAGGGCCTGGTGGCGGCCATCGGCGACGTGGTGCGGGAAACGGGCATCGATCCGGCGCTGCTGGAATTCGAGATCACCGAGACGGCGCTGATGCAGCACGGCGAGCATACGCTGGAGATTTTGCGGCAGATTAATGGCATGGGCCTGCGCCTGTCGATTGACGATTTCGGTACCGGCTATTCCAGCCTGGCCTACCTGAAGCGCTTCCCCGTGAAAAAGGTCAAGATCGACCGTGCCTTCATCAAGGACCTGGAACACAGCGCGGAAGACCGCGCCATCGTGGCGGCCATCATCGCGCTGGCCGACAGCCTGCAATTGTCGACCGTGGCCGAGGGCGTGGAGACGGAAGAACAGTTCGCCCTGCTGCAGGCGAACGGCTGCCGCTATGCGCAGGGCTATCTGTTTTCCGCCCCCGTACCGGCGGTCAATGCGCAGGTGCTGTTGGAACGCGTGACATAAGCTGCTGCGCGTCGGTATAGGTAGCCTGCGATGCTCACCGTGCTCGAGCACGGCTGCGCTTCTCGGCCACCTCTACCTTCCGCTCGCGACGCTTCTGTCAGGCGTTCTTGAATAATTAATCGATGGTGGCGATGACGGGCGCGTGGTCGGATGGCTGTTCCCATTTCCGTGGCACGCGGTCGATCACGCAGGCCGTGCAGCGGGCAGCCAGGGCTGGCGAGAGCAGGATATGGTCGATGCGCAAGCCCTTGTTCAGGCGGAAGCCCAGCTGGCGATAATCCCACCAGCTGAACGATTTTTCCGCCTGCTCGAACAGGCGGAAGGCGTCCGTCAGGCCGATGTCGAACAGGCGCTGCAGGGCGGCGCGTTCCTTGTCCGAAACCAGCACCTGGCCGGCCCAGGCGACGGGGTCGTGCACGTCGCGGTCGTCGGGGGCGATATTGTAGTCGCCCACGACGGCCAGCTGCGGGTGCTGCAGCGCTTCTTCGGCCAGCCAGTCGTGCAGGGCGGACAGCCAGCCCAGTTTGTACTCGTATTTGTCCGATTCGATGCTCTGGCCGTTCGGCACGTAGGCGCAGACGACGCGCACGCCACCGATGGTCGCGGCCAGGATGCGCTGCTGCGCATCTTCATAGCGGGGATTGTTCTTCACCACGTCGGTGATCGGCAGCTTCGACAGGATGGCCACGCCGTTGTAGGTTTTCTGGCCGCTGAAGACCACCTGGTAACCAGCCGCCTCGATCTCGGCGACGGGGAACTTGTCATCCGTGAGTTTGGTCTCTTGCAAGCAGAGTATGTCGACCGGGTTGTCTGTCAGCCACTGCAGCACTTGCGGCAGGCGCACTTTGAGTGAGTTGACGTTCCAGGTGGCGAGTTTCATGGGAAAAATCCTTGCTTGAATAGGTATCGATAAGCGCGAATCTTACCGCATGCGTGTCGCCGGCGTGCTGCTTGCCGCTTGTCGCGCAAGCACCTTATTTTCCCACAGGGAAAAAGAGTGTTCATAAAGTATTTGTATTTAGCCAATCGTGGCGCATGAATATTATGTTTTTGTGTATGATTGATCAACCCCTGTGTTTGATTTGGCATAAGTGGCTGGCGTGGCAGACTGCGTCTCGCCGTTTAACGCGACAAAGGTGTAAAGTTTCTCGCTGAAACGCGATAAAAACTACTAAAATGGCACAATGTAACAACTGTGTCACACGGCTTTGTTACAGCCAAGTTGAGAACCGAACAGGAAGCAGTTGTAATTAGTTGTAATTGCTATTCCGATTACATGACCACTGTGCCGGGGCGGAGCGTCAGTTCCGTCCTTGGCGCCGCCAGACTTGTTATATAAATTGCAGTACTATATCTATGAGACTGTTTTGCGACATCAATAGATGGTACTATTTTGAAATGTTGCAGTTTTAATAGTGAGACTTGCGCGTAGCATTTGCAAAGGAAGAAAATGCGAACTGCATTTGAAGCGTGGGCGCAGCGTGACGGCCACATTGTGCGGCGAAGAGAAGACAAACCGGATGAGTACCTGATTTTCGAAACCCAGCGTCGCTGGGTTATCTGGCAGGCAGCTCTGACGCATGGCAAAACGGCGGCCAAGCCGCGCGTGAGCGCGGCCGAAAAGGCGGCGAAAGCCCAGCGCGCGCTGGAAATGTCCTCCGATGAGGCGACCGTGCGCAACAAGGTGCTCAATGAAGTGCTCGACGCCTTCAGCGGCGCCGATGGCGCTGCCGGCATGGAAGGCATACTGAAAGTGATCCAGGGCCTGAAGATGAAGCAGAAGGCACTGGCCGACGACAAGAGCGAAGATTCAACGGCTTGAGGGGACGGCGATGCGTTATCGACACTACAAGGGCGGCATTTATGAACTGGTGTGCGAAGCCACGCTGGAGGCGGATCTGACGCCGATGATCGTGTATCGCGCTGCGGACGGTTCCATCTGGACCCGGCCGAAAGACGTGTTTTTTCAACTGATCGAAGTCGACGGCGTCATGGTCCAGCGTTTCGCTCCCATCAACTGATGGCCGCCTGCGTGCGTGCCCGGGATTATTTCATGCGTAAATTGCTGCCTGCCGCTTTGGTGCTGGGCTTTGCCTGCACTGCGGCGCATGCCGAAACCATCGGTTCGGTCGACACCGTGTTCAAACTGATCGGCCCTGACCACAAGATCGTCGTCGAAGCCTACGACGATCCCCGTGTCGCTGGCGTCAGCTGCTATCTGTCGCGCGCCAAGACCGGTGGCATCAAGGGCGCCGTCGGCCTGGCCGAGGACAAGGCCGATGCGGCCGTCGCCTGCCGCCAGGTCGGGCCGCTGCAATTCAAGGGCAAGCTGCCGCGCCAGGAAGAAGTGTTTACCGAGCGTGCCTCGATCTTCTTCAAGCATGTGCGCGTGGTGCGCATGGTCGACAGCAAGCGCAATGCGCTGGTCTACCTCGTGTATTCCGACCGCCTGATCGAGGGCAGCCCGAAAAACAGCGTCACCGCCGTCGCCGTGCCCGGCGACCAGCCGATTCCCGTGCGTTAAGCGAGCTACCCATGCGTGTGCCGCTGTCTGCCCCCCTTGCCGCCTTTGCCGCCGGGGCGCTGCTGTTCGCGCTGGGCGGCTGCGCCACATTGACCGGCAATACCGAGCAGATGGTGCTGGTACAAACCATCCAGGACAACCGCGAGCTCAATGGCGCCGGCTGCATCCTCAGCAACGACGTGGGCAAATGGTTCGTCACCACGCCGGGGCGCATTACCATCCGCAAGAGCCCGGAGCCTCTGAAGGTCGATTGCCGCAAGCACGGTTCACCCGCCATCGCCACGGACGATCACATCGATCCCAAGCTCAATGGCAGCGTCTGGGGCAATGTCATCCTGACCCTGGGCGTCGGTTATTTCGTCGACCGCAACACGGGCGCCGGTTTTGATTATCCATCGATTTTGACCATCGTCATGCAAGACCCGGCCCGTCTGGCGCCGCCGCCCGCGCCGGTTTCCGCGCCGCTGCCAGCTGCCGCCGTGCCGGAAACGGTGGTGCAGCCGAAGTTAGCGCCATCGCCTTTGCCCAATCCCGTCGTCTACTGATTAATACGCCACGCATGAAAAAACCGCCATGGTCAGTGACCATGGCGGCTGCCTTCTTACGTAACGACGCCTGACAAAACCGTAGCGAGCGGGAGCTAGTGGTGGCCGAGAAGCGCAGCTGTACTTTATGTACAGCGAGCATCGCCGGCCGCCAATAGCCCCGCGCAGTAGGTTTGGTCTGGCGTTCTCTTACACGCGGTTGATGAGGAACGTCGTCAGCAGGGGCACTGGACGGCCGGTCGCGCCTTTTGCGCCGCCCGATTTCCATGCCGTGCCGGCGATGTCCAGATGCGCCCAGGTGTACTTCTTGGTGAAGTTTTCCAGGAACGCCGCTGCCGTCACCGAACCGCCGCCTGGCGTGCCGATGTTCGCCAGGTCGGCGAAGTTCGACTTCAGCTGTTCGTTGTAGGCTTCTTCGATCGGCATGCGCCATGCCGTGTCGCTCGACTGCTTGCCCGCTGCCAGCAGTTCATTGGCCAGCTGGTCATGCGCTGCATCGCTGCGCGTAAACAGGCCGCTGTTGTGGTGGCCCAGAGCGACGACGCAAGCACCCGTCAGGGTGGCGATATCGACCACGGCTGCCGGCTTGAAGCGTTCGGCGTAGGTCAGCGCGTCGCACAGCACCAGACGGCCTTCGGCATCGGTATTGAGCACTTCGATGGTCAGGCCGTTCATCGAGGTGACGATGTCGCCCGGCTTGGTGGCGCGGCCCGACGGCATATTTTCGCACGCGGCGATGACGCCGATGACGTTCAGCTTCAGGTTCATTTCGCCGATGGCGCGGAAGGTGCCCAGTACCGAGGCGGCGCCGCACATGTCGTACTTCATTTCATCCATGCCAGGACCGGCCTTGATCGAAATGCCGCCCGTGTCGAAGGTGATGCCCTTGCCGACCAGGACCACTGGCGCATCCTTGGCCTTGCCGCCCATGTGCTTCAGGACGATGAATTTCGGCGGCTGTTCGCTGCCGTTGGTGACGGACAGGAAGCTGCCCATTTTCAGCGCTTCGAGCTGTTTGCGGTCCAGCACTTCGACTTCAAACTTGTAATCCTTGGCCAGCTGCTTGGCCGTGTTGGCCAGGTAGGTCGGATTGGCGACGTTGGCAGGCAGGTCGCCCAGGTTGCGCGTCAGGTCGGAACCGTTGGCAATGGCGATGGCTTGCGCCAGCGCGCCGCGCGTGGCGGCCGTTGCTGGAGCCGCCAGGACGATCTTGCGCACGCCTGCTGGCGCCGGATCTTTTTTGCTTTTTTGCGAGTCGCAGCGGTATTCGCTGTCGTGGGCGGCTTGCACCACGCAACGGATTGCCCAATTTACGTCGCGCTCTTTCACTTCCGTCAGCGGTAATGCGATAATGGCGTCCGCAGCGCCCAGCGAGCCGAAAGCCTTGAGGGCCGCTTGTACACCGGTAGCGAAGCTTTTTTCGCTGACAGTTTCATCGCTGCCCATGCCTACCAGCAGAACACGTTCGGCGGCGACGCCATCGACAGCGCGCAGCAGCAAGGTGCTGCCTGGCTTGCCGCTGATGTCGCCGGACTTCAGCGCAGCCGAAATCGCACCCTTGCTGTCCAGCGATTTTGCCGCTGGCGACAGTTTTTTGTTTTCGAATACCGCAACCGCGATGCATCCGCTTTTGGCCGTGCCGAGGGTGCTCTTGGTATCGAATGCTTTTATGCTAAAGTCCATTTGGTTCTCCGTTTTCATTTACTAGTAACGTGTTACTCAACTAACTGACCCGAATTATAAACTCCGAATGATCTTTCAACGCGCCCTTCGACGTGAATTGGCTAGTGCCGCCGGGGCCACCTTCACTGTTTTGTTCAGCATCCTGCTCACCTGGATGCTGATCGGTATTCTCGGCAAGGCGGCGGGCGGCAAGATTGCGTCGGCCGACGTCATGTCGCTGATGGTTTTTTCCGCCCTGATGCAGCTGCCCACCATCATCATCCTTACCGGTTTCATTTCGGTGCTGATGGTCGTCACGCGCAGCTACAAGGAGTCGGAGATGGTGGTGTGGTTCGCCTCCGGCCTGAGCCTGTCGCGCTGGATCTGGCCCGTGCTCAGCTTCGGCCTGCCGCTGGTGCTGGCTACCGGTGTCCTGAGCCTGTACGCCACGCCGTGGGCGCAAAAGAAAAGCGATGAATATGTGGCGCGCTTTGAAAAGCGCGAAGACCTGCAGAAAGTCACGCCGGGCCAGTTCCGCGAATCGGCCGGCAGCAACCGCATCTTCTTCGTCGAGGGCGTCAGCGGCGAGAAGAACGTGGTGCAGAACGTCTTCGTCAATACCGTCGATGCAAAAGGCAGCGCCGTCGTCGTCGTCGCCAAGGAAGGCGTGATCAATACCGACGCCAAGGGCGAACGCTTCCTGGTGCTCAAGAGCGGCCGCCGCTACCAGGGCGTGCCGACGCAGGCGGACTTCCAGACCATGGAATTCGAGCAGTACATCATGCGCATCGAGAGCAAGCAGCAGGAATTGGGCGCGGAACTGGGCGTGCGTGCGATGAGCACCATGGCCCTCATCGCCAATCCGAATCCCTACACCATGGCCGAATTGCTGTGGCGCGTCAGTGCGCCCATGATCGGCCTGATGCTGATCCTGCTGGCCATTCCACTGGGCTTTGTCAATCCGCGCGCCGGCAGTTCGGCCAACCTGATCGTGGCCCTGCTGATTTTCTTTACGTACAGCAACCTTATCAAGGTCGTCGAAGCGAGCGTGAAACAGGGGCGCCTGACATTCGGCCTGGCCTGGTGGCCGCTGCACCTGCTGGCGGCACTGGCCGTGGTGGCGCTGTTTGCGTGGCGCCTGAATGTGAATCACCGCTATCATCCGCTGGTTCTGCTGGCGTCCTTCAAGCGCGCGCGCCGCGCCGGCAAACCAAGTAAAGCGGTATCGAAATGAAGATTTTACAGCGCTATTTTGCGGTCTCGATATTCCAGGCGGTGCTGTTCGTGCTGCTCGCCTTTTTGGCACTGCAAGCCTTCATCGACCTGACGGGCGAGCTGCCCAAGGTGGGCCGCAACGGCTACACCATCCAGTATGCCTTCCTGTATGTGCTGGTGCTGGTGCCGGGGCATGTGTACGAGGTGATGCCGATCGCGGCACTGATCGGCACGATCTACACGATGGCGCAGTTTGCGGCCAGCTCCGAATTTACCATCATGCGCGCCTCGAGCATGTCGACGGCGATGGCGGCCGGTTTCCTGTTCCGCATCGGTATCGTCTTCGTCGTCATCACCTTCATCTTTGGTGAGCTGATCACGCCGCGCACCGAGCCGCTGGCCGAACGCCTCAAGCTGACGTCGCGCGGCGCGGCCGTGTCGAGCGAATTTCGCTCGGGCCTGTGGACCAAGGACATGGTCAAGAGCGACGGCCTGACGGGCACCGTCACCGGTTCGCGCTTTTTCAATGTGGGCGAAGCGCGTCCGGACGGCCAGCTGAAAAACGTCAAGCTGTACGAGTTTGATACCGATATGCGTTTGCGCACCCTGACCGTGGCCAAGGGGGCGACATATCAGGGCAATAATATCTGGCGCCTGACCGACGTGACGGAAACCTCGTTCTCGAACAGCGCGGCGACCTCGCCCGGCTTTGAACCGAAGCTGGCGAACTATTTTGGGCAGGAAACGAGCCTGGTGCGCACGGTGCAGAGCGCGAGCAAGGACATGACGTCGGAAGTGACGCCGAAGATCCTGACAGTGTCGGCTTCCGATCCCGAGCGCATGTCGGCCAGCGAACTGGCCGTGTACACGCGCCACCTGGCCGAGAACAAGCAGGAAACCGAGCGTTTCCGCATCGCCTTCTGGAAAAAGCTGATCGATCCGCTGGCCATCTTCGTGCTGATGGCGCTGGCGCTGCCATTTGCCTACATGCACACGCGCAGCGGCGGCATCAGCCTGAAGATCTTCATCGGCATCATGATCGGCGTTAGCTTCATGCTGGTCAACACCCTGTTTTCGCATCTTGGGTTGCTCAGTACCTGGCCGGCCTTCCTGACGGCGGTGGCGCCGAGTACCCTGTATCTGCTGCTGGCGCTGGGCGCCTTGTGGTGGGTGGAAAGACACTAATGGAGACGAACGTGCAACAGGCACTGATCTTGTTTGCCCATGGCGCGCGCGCCGCATCGTGGGCCGCGCCCTTCGAGCGCCTGCGTGATCTGAGCGCCGCGCGCATGCCCGGCACCAGCGTGCACTTGGCCTTCCTGGAGCTGATGACGCCGCGCCTGCCCGAACTGGTGGCGAGCCTGCTGGCCGAGCTGCCCACCGGCGCCATCCTGGACGTCACCGTGGTGCCGGTGTTCCTGGGGCAGGGCGGGCATGTGCTGCGCGACTTGCCGCTGTTGCTGGAAGAGCTGCGCCAGCAGCATCCGGCACTGCGCCTGAAGGTGGTCGAGGCGGTGGGTGAGAACGCCAGCGTGCTCGCTGCCATCGCCGATTACTGCGTGGCGGCGCCAGGCTCCAGCCCTCGCCCTTGAGCGGCATCGACATCGTCTACCTGTGGGTTGACGGCGCCGATCCCGCATGGCGCACGCGCCGGCAGCACGCCTATGCCGCCTGGGCGCAGGCGCATCCCGGCCAACTGGCCCTGCATGGCAACGTGGCGGGGCGCTATCGCGACAACGGCGAACTGCGCTACAACCTGCGCGCGCTCGAGCGCTTCTTCCCCGGCCATGGACACATCTACCTGCTGACGGACCGGCAAGTGCCCCACTGGCTGCGCGTCTCACCGCGCCTGACGGTGATCGACCATGCCAGCCTGATGCCCGATGCCTCCCTGCCCGTGTTCGACTCCGGCCATATCGAATCGTACCTGCACCATATTCCCGGCTTGTCCGAACGTTTCCTGTACCTGAACGACGACGTTTTTTTTGGCGCGCCGTTCGAGCCCGCGTTCTGGTTCGGGGAGGAAGGGGAGGGGCGTCTGAGCGTGTTTACTGAGAGTGCGCTGCAGCCCGATTTGCAGGGCTTGCGCGCCGACGTGGCGGCGCCCATCAATTGCGCCACCTTGTCGCGGCAATGGCTGTCGGCGCAGTACGCCGATTACCGGCATGAACCGCGCCTGTATGCACATGCGCCGCGGCCCATGCTGAAAAGCGCGCTGCATGAATTGGAAGGGCTGGCGCCGGCCATGTTTGCCGGCGTGCGCGCGACGGTGTTCCGCTCCTGGCAGGTGCCGGCATTGCTGCCCGACCTGGTGCCGCGCTGGATGGTGCATCTGGGCGTGGCGCGGGCGCGCATGCTCGACCCGCTGCATATCGCCAGCGGCGATGTGGATGCGCCGCAGCAGCTCGAGGCGCTGGCGGCACGTTTCGGCCGTTTGCCGTTTTTCTGTATCAACGATACCTGCGACGAGGCCGAGGATGACGATCCGCGCCTGCTGCGCGTGGCCGCGACCTTGCAACGGCTGCTGCCGCTGCCGTCTGCCTTTGAAATTTGAAGACGCTTAAGCCGCTTTTTTCTTCGGCGCCAGGCTGATGCGGGCGGCGGCCGTGCTGTCGGACAGCGACGCGAGAAACAGCAGCAAATAGGCGCCCAGTTCGAAGACTTCCTCGCCCAGCAGCGCGTAAGCATCCGGCATGCCGTGAAATACCTTCTTGTCGAAGGGCCAGCCAGCGACCATCAGCAAGCCGCCGATGGCCGTCAGGATGGTGATGCGCATGCTGAAAATCAGGCCTGCATGGGCAAACACCTTGCGCGCGCGCGGTGCAAAAAAGATCAGCACGCGTATCAGGATCAGCAATTCCACCACGCGCAGGGCTTTTTCCAGTTGCGCCCAAGCGGGCGCCGTGCCGAACTGGTCGATATCGAGTTCGCGCAGCAGGAAGCCGAACAGCAGGGCCGACAAGCCCGCATGCATGAGGAAACGCAGGGACTGGCGGTCAGGCTCTTGCCACGCGCGCACGCCGTGCACCGTGCAGGCCAGGGCCAGGAACAGCGCCTGCAGCCATTCCAGCAAATGGTTTTCATCGTCGATATTCGGGAACACCGTCCACAGGGCGATGGAGGCGAGCATGCTTAGCAGCACTGCGCTGGCGACGCCGACATTGCTGCGGCTGAGCGAAGTCAGGGCTTCGCGCATGGAAGTGAAATTCATGGTTGGATCGTAAGGCTAAAGTTGCGCGGCGGCGGTATTGCAGCCTGCGGGCGCAGCTTTTTTCGGGGAGACTGCTGCGCGGTTCCCGTCAACGGGGAGGCCGCACAGCAAGCGCTATGGCGGGTTGTAGCGGGGATTTCATTGCTATTACGCAATAACTTCTCGAGAAAAGATGCGTGAGCATCGTATCATGTTTCTTTTGAAGACGTCGGTTACTGACTTTAAAGTCGGTAAAATACGCTGTATTTATTCAGGCATGGCGCGCCAGAACAGCAGCGTCATCTACGATGGACTGATGCGCGCGTGCGGCCATGGCGTCGCCCAGCATCACCAGCACGGGGCCGTGGGTATCGCCCAGGCCATGCGCCAGGGCGCTCAGCGTGAGGCGCACGATGCGCTGGTCCGGGCGGCTGCAGTTTTCGATCACCACCACGGGCGTGTCAACGCGCCGGCCCTGGGCCAGCAGGCGCTGCGCCGTGGCAATGGCTTCTCGCCCGCCCATGTATTGCACCAAGGTATCGCAGTCGGGAATGCGCGTCTGCTCCGGTTCGCCCGGCGCCGTGCTGGAGGTAAAGAAGGCCACGCTGCGCGAGACGCCGCGCTTGGTCAGCGGTTGCTGTGTGGCCGCTGCGGCAGCCAGTGCCGTGGTAATGCCGGGCACCACTTCGACGGCGATGCCCGCTTCTTCCAGTGCCCGCAGCTCCTCGTCGGCACGGCCGAACAGCATGGGGTCGCCGCCTTTCAGGCGCACCACGACGGCGTGCTTGCGCGCATTGTCGACCAGTTGCTTGTTGATGAACGCTTGCGCCGTCGACAACTGGCCGCAGCGCTTGCCGACAAGAATTTTTTGCGCCTGCGGGCACAGCTCCAGCATCTCTTCGGTGACCAGCGCGTCGTGCAGCACGACGTCCGCTTGCGCCAGCAGGCGCGCGCCGCGCAAGGTCATCAGGTCTTGTGCGCCGGGGCCGGCGCCGATCAGGTAGACCTTGCCGGGTAGAGATGGGGAGTTGTTCATGGTGCTTGCCTTCCTCAGTCGAGACGGATCATTCCCGCCGCGACGGTCTGGTGGGTCACTTCATCGATCAGGATAAACGCACCCGTGGCGCGGATATCGGCATACGCGTCGGCCGCCAGCGCCTGCTGCACGTTCAGGCTGATGCGCGCGATATCGTTCAGCTTGAGGCCTTCGGCAGGATGGCGCTGTTGCGTATTGATATCGAGAATCGACTCGATCGCCGTCACCTTGGCCGCCGTCTGTTTCGTGCCGTGCTTGATCCAGTACTTGCGGCGCAGGTCCAGCGCGTCTTCCGACAGCCAGCACACGTCGGCCACCACTGTTTTCAGCAGGGTGGCAGGGCGGTCCGCTCCAGCCAGCAGGTCGCCGCGCGAAATATCGAGGTACTCATTCAGCAGCAGGGTCACCGACTGGCCCACCACGGCCGTCGGCAGCGAGCCGTCCAGCGTGACGATATCCTTGACTGTTGCCGTCTGGCCAGACGGCTGCACCACCAGGGTGTCGCCGATGCTGACCTTGCCCGCTTCGATGCGGCCCATGTAGCCGCGGAAGTCGTTCGCTTCGTGGCCGTTGTGGCGCGCCACCAGTTGCACCGGGAAGCGGAAAGGCGTGTCGTGCGATTCGTCGTAGACGGACAGTGATTCAAGCAGCTCGATCAGGGTCGGGCCCGTGTACCAGCCCAGCTTGTCGCCGCGTTCGACGACGTTGTCGCCTGTCAATGCCGACAATGGAATCGGCGTGATGTCCTTCAAGCCCAGCGACTGTGCAAATTCGCGGTAGGCTGCCACGATGCGGTTGTACACCGTTACGTCATAGTCGACCAGGTCCATCTTGTTGACGGCGACGACCACGTGCTCGATCTGCAGCAAGTGGGCAATCGTCGAATGGCGCTTGGTCTGGATCAGCAATTCCACGCTGCCGTCGTCACCGAGTTTGACTTTCGACACGTCGATCAGGATGATGACGGCGTCGGCCGTCGAGGCGCCCGTGACCATGTTGCGCGTGTACTGTTCATGGCCCGGCGTGTCGGCGATGATGAATTTGCGTTTCGGCGTGGCGAAATAACGGTAGGCCACGTCGATGGTGATGCCTTGCTCGCGTTCCGCTTCCAGGCCGTCCGTCAGCAGCGACAGGTCGACCGTGTCGCCCACCGTGCGCTTGTGCTTGGAGCGCGACATGGCGTCGAGCTGGTCGGCGAAGATGCCCTTGCTGTCGAACAGCAAACGGCCGATCAGGGTGCTCTTGCCGTCATCGACGGAACCGGCCGTGATAAAACGCAACATGCCGCGCTCTAAACTGTCGGTGGAGGTGGTGTTCTGGATTGCTGCGTTCATTAGAAATACCCTGCTTTCTTGCGTTTTTCCATCGAGGCTTCGGAAGTCTGGTCATCCATGCGGGTGGCGCCCCGTTCCGTGATTTGCGTGATTGCCGTCTCGGCAATGATGGCGTCGACCGTTGCCGCATCGGACGAGACGGGGCAGGTGCACGAGATATCGCCCACCGTGCGGAAGCGCACGACCTGCGTTTCCACCGTCTCGCCTTCGCGTGGCGGCGTCAGATCCGTCAGCGGCACCAATAAACCGTTGCGCGGGATCACCTGGCGCTCGTGCGCAAAGTAGATCGGCGGCAATTCCAGCTTTTCGCGGGCGATGTATTGCCACACGTCCAATTCGGTCCAGTTCGAGATGGGGAAGACGCGCATGTTTTCGCCGGGATGCACGCGCGTGTTATACAAATCCCACAATTCGGGACGCTGGGCTTTCGGGTCCCAGGCGCCGAATTCGTCGCGGAACGAGAAGATGCGTTCCTTGGCGCGGGCCTTTTCTTCATCGCGGCGCGCGCCGCCGATGCAGGCATCGAATTTGTATTCAGCAATGGTTTCCAGCAAGGTCACGGCTTGCGCTGCATTGCGCGAATCCGTGGCCGGGTTGCGCAGGCGCACCGTGCCGCGCTGGATCGAGTCTTCCACGGAGCCGATGATCAGGCGTTCGCCCAGCTCGGCCACTTTCTTGTCACGGAAAGTGATGACTTCCGGAAAGTTGTGGCCCGTGTCGATATGCACGAGGGGAAATGGAAACTTGCCTGGACGGAAGGCTTTCTCGGCCAGGCGCAGCAGGACGACGGAATCCTTGCCGCCGGAAAACAGCAGCGCAGGATTGGCCGATTCGGCCGCCACTTCGCGCAGGATGTGGATGGCTTCCGATTCAAGGCTGTCGAGGTGACGCTGGTTCAAAATATTGCTCATATGGGTGCTTTCTTGTTCTGCTGAGTCTGTTGTGTCTGTTCAAGCTGCCACGGATTTGATGCGTATCAATTTGCCGTCCACCATGTGCAGGCCGCATTCCTTGGAATCCGGGTTTTCCCACCACCAGCGTCCGGCCCGCACATCTTCGCCCGGCTGCACGGCGCGCGTGCACGGTTCGCAGCCGATGGACGGGTAGCCCTGGTCGTGCAGCGCGTTGTAGGGCACGTCGTTGGCGCGGATATACGCCCACACGTCGTCTTCCGACCAGTCGGCCAGCGGATTGAATTTTGTCATCGCGTGCGCCGCATCAATCTCCTGCACGTGCAATTCGGCGCGCGTGGTGGACTGGGCGCGGCGCTGGCCCGTGATCCAGGCCTTGTTGCCGGCCAGGGCGCGGCCCAGCGGTTCGACCTTGCGGATGCGGCAGCATTCGCGGCGCATCTCGACGCTGTTGTAGAACGCGTTCAGGCCATGCTGTTCCACGTAGGCGGCCACCGCTGCGGGTTGCGGGCGGTACAGGGTGATGTCGTGGTCGTAGCGGGTTTTCACCTTGTCGAGCACGGCCAGGGTTTCCTGGTGCAGCCGGCCTGTTTCCAGGGAAAAGATGCCGATTGGCAGCTTTGCCTTGAGAATCATGTCGGTCAGCACCATGTCTTCGGCTGCCAGGCTGGACGCGAACACGGCCGGCGAAAATTCCGCGGCGATGCGTGTCAGCGTTTGCTCGGTGGCGTCAATCAAAGAAGTCAAATCGCTCATGATAGTTCCTCAGATGCCGGCCGCGTTGTCGAGGTCAGGATTCTGGCCTTCGCGCTGGTGACGGCGGAACAGCGGCGATTTCTGATCCCACGAGGCCTGGTAGGTTTCCGAAAAGACAGATAAACCTTTCAGGGCGTCATGGATGCTGCGGTCCGGCCGGGTGGCATACGCGTCGAAGCCTACCCGGTGCATGGAAAACAGCTGGTCGCGCAGCACGTCGCCGATGGCGCGCAATTCACCCTGGAAACCCAGGCGGGCACGCAAGTTGAAGGCGATGGAATAGCCGCGGCCATCCGTGAATTTCGGGAAGTCCACGCCGATGACGGGCAGCTGCGCCACGTCGGCCGCCAGTTCTTCCGGGCGCTCGTCGCTGGCCAGCCAGACGCCGATGTCGGGCAGGCGCGCCAGCAGGGTGTCGCGCTGGGCTTGCCACACGGGCAGCGGTACGATGACCTTGCCGGCAGGCACGACCACCGTTTCCGGCGTGTCGTTTTCATCGAGGCGCAGCAAGCCCCAGGTATTTGGCACCACGGCGGCGTTCTTGATGATTTCTTCGCGTACTTCAAACATATTCGTCTTCTCCCACCAGGTTGCCGACCGTGATCGGCGTTGCATATACGTGTTCCTTGAACGGCGCCAGGCCCAGGCGCTGGGCCGTATCGACAAAGCGCTCGCCTTCATGGCGGTCGCGCACGTAGACGTGCAGCAGGCGGCCGATGACTTCAGGCATCTGCAGGGAAGAGAACGATGGTCCGATGATCTTGCCGATGGCGGCGTTGTTGCCTTGCGCGCCGCCGATCGACACTTGATACCATTCGCTGCCATCCTTGTCGACGCCGAGGATGCCGATGCTGCCCACGTGATGGTGGCCGCAGGCATTGATGCAGCCGGAAATATTCAGTTCGATCTCGCCGATGTCGTGCTGGAAGTCGATGCTGTCGAAGCGTTCCGCGATGGCGGCCGCGATCGGCAGCGACTTGGCGTTCGCCAGCGAGCAGAAATCGCCACCGGGGCAGCAGATCATGTCCGTCAGCAAGCCGATGTTCGGCGTGGCCAGGCCGTGCGCCTTGGCTTCCTGCCACAGCTTGAACAGTTTCGACTGCTCCACGTCGGCCAGCACCAGGTTTTGCTCATGCGTCACGCGCAGTTCGCCAAAGCTGTAGCGGTCGGAGAGATCGGCCGCGAAGTCGATCTGCTCGGCCGTCGCGTCGCCCGGTGGCACGCCCGTTTTTTTGAGCGACAGCACCACGGCCACGTAGCCGGGGCGCTGGTGTGGCTTGACGTTGCGCGCCAGCCAGTTCACATACGCCTTGTTGTCCGCGTGTTCGGCCTTGTAGTCGAGTTCCGGCAGGGCAAGGTAGGCGGGCGGATTGAAAAAGTCCGCCACGCGCTGCATTTCCTCGGTGGTCAAGGTTTCCGGACCATCCTTCAAGTCGACCCACTCCGCTTCCACCTGGCGCGTGAATTCTTCCACGCCGATGGCTTTCAACAGAATCTTGATGCGCGCCTTGTATTTGTTGTCGCGGCGGCCGTGCAGGTTGTACACGCGCATGATGGCCTGGATGTATGTCAGCAAATGCTGCCATGGCAGGAAGTCGCGCACGACGCTGCCCAGTATCGGCGTGCGGCCCATGCCGCCGCCGGCCATCACCTTGAAACCCACCTCGCCAGCGGCGTTGCGCACGGCCGTCAAGCCGATATCGTGCACGGCGATGGCCGCGCGGTCTTCTTCGGCGCCATTGATGGCGACCTTGAATTTACGCGGCAGGGCGATGAACTCGGGGTGGAAGGTGCTCCACTGGCGCAACACTTCCGCGTAAGGGCGCGGATCGATGATTTCATCGGCGGCGACACCGGCGTACGGATCCGATGTTGTATTACGGATACAGTTGCCGGATGTCTGGATCGCGTGCATTTCCACGGAAGCCAGGTCGGTCAGGATATCGGGAGTCTGTTCCAGTTCAATCCAGTTGAACTGGATGTTCTGGCGCGTGGTGAAGTGGCCGTAGCCGCGGTCATACTTGCGCGCGATGTGCGCGAACATGCGCATCTGCGTCGACGACAGCAAGCCGTACGGCACGGCGATGCGCAGCATGTAGGCGTGACGTTGCATGTACAGGCCGTTTTGCAGGCGCAGCGGGATGAATTCCTCTTCCGTCAGTTCATTGGCGATACGGCGCGCAACCTGGTCTCGGTACTGGGCGATGCGCTCTTTGATGATGAGGTGGTCGTACTGATCGTAATGGTACATATCAATTCCTAAAAAAGCCGGGGTACTGGAAGAATGCCTGGGATGATGTTCTGGATACTGCTCTTGCCTTTAATAGATTAGCTTTATTGCCACGCCGGTCAAGGTCATCGCCAGCAGCACTCTTAAAAACTTTTCCGGCACGGAGCGCGCGACCCAGGAGCCGAGCGTGATGCCGGGCAGAGAGCCGACCAGCAGCGAGGCCAGCAATTCCCAGTGGATGGAGCCGAGCCACCAGTGGCCCAGAGCGGCGATGGCCGTCAGGGGCACGGCATAGGCGATATCGGTGCCCGCCACTTCGGCCGAGGTCATGCGTGGATACAGCATCACCAGCAAGGTGGCACCGATGGCGCCGGCACCGATCGACGAGACCGTCACCAGCACGCCCAGCACGGCGCCGGCGATGATGGTCGCGGCGGCAAGCTTGTTGCCTTGTAATTGTTTCTCAGGGTGCGCGTTGATCCACGCCAGCATGCGGCCCTTGAAGATCAGCGCCACGACGGTCAGCAGCACGGAGGCGGCGATCGAGTAACGGATGATCTGGCCGATTTCCGGCGACAGGGTGCCGAATGATTTCAGCGCCAGGGTCGCCACGACGGCGGCAGGCAGGGCGCCGATGCACAGGCGCTTGACGATATCCCAGCGGATGGTGCCACGCAGGCGGTGCGTCAGGGTGCCGGCGCTCTTGGTGATCGAGGCGAACGCCAGGTCGGTGCCCACCGCTACGGAGGGCGGTACGCCAAACAGCAGGGTTAACAGCGGCGTCATCAGCGAGCCGCCGCCCACGCCGGTCATTCCTACGAGTAATCCTACGGCAAATCCTGAGACTATATAAGACAAAGTCATGCTTGCACCCCCAAAGTACCCGCAATAGTAATAAACTTAGTGTTTATTCCAAACTACTTAGTACGCATTTGCTTATATGCGATATGCGTATATGCATGAACGCAAAATCATGGGTAGGGCGGAAACTCGGTAAATTACGGCAATCTAGGGCAAACCAGCAATGAATCTCCATCAACTGCGCTTCGTGCGCGAAGCGGTCCGTCAGAACTATAACCTGACGGATGCCGCCAAGGCCTTGTTTACGTCGCAACCGGGCGTATCGAAAGCCATCATCGAGCTGGAGGAAGAGCTGGGCGTGGATATTTTTACACGCCACGGCAAGCGCATCCGCGGCTTGACGGAGCCGGGCCGCCTGGTGCTGGAATCGGTCGAGCTGATCATGCAGGAAATCGACAGCATGAAGCGCATCGGCAAGGAGTTCGCGGCGCAGGACAGCGGCAGCTTTACCATTGCCACCACGCATACGCAGGCGCGCTACACCTTGCCCAAGGTGGTGCAAGCCTTCATGCTGAAGTTCCCCAAGGTACGCTTATCTTTGCTGCAAGGCAACCCACGCCAGATCGCCGAGATGGTGCAGCGTGACCAGGCCGATCTTGCCATCGCCACGGAATCGATTGCCGCCATCGATGGCCTGATTACCTTGCCCTGCTATCAATGGGAGCACGTGGTGGTGGTGCCGGTCGACCATCCGCTGCTCAAATCGAAGTCCGTAACCCTGGAAGAAATCGCTGCCTTCCCCCTGATTACCTATGACAGCGCGTTTGCCGGACGCAACAAGATCGACCACGCTTTCGTGCTGCGCGGCCTGAAGCCGGACATCTTGCTGGAAGCCATCGATGCCGACGTCATCAAGACTTATGTCGAGTTGGGCATGGGGATTGGTATCATAGCGGGTATGGCCTTTGATGCCGAACGCGACAAAGGCTTGCGCTCCATCCCTGTCGGCCACCTGTTCGGCATGAATGTGTCGCGCGTGGCCGTCAAGCAGGGCGCGTATTTGCGCAGCTATATTTATACCTTTATCGAGTTGCTGACGCCGACCCTGAACCGCAAGCTCATTGAGCAGGCGATGAGCGGTAATAAAGAGCACTACGAACTATAACAATGCATGAAGTCGGCCGGGCGATGTGCCTGGCCAAGATTATTTAAGAAGAGAAGAAACAATGATTACCGATCAGCTTGCCAAATATTACGCCACCATCGCGCAGCAGTACGAGCGCGTCTATGACAAGCCCGAACGCCAGGAAGACCTGGAAGTGTTGCGCGACAAGGTTGCCGACGTGCTCGAAGGCCACACCGTGCTGGAACTGGCCTGCGGTACCGGCTACTGGACGGAAGTGGTCGCCGAGTCGGCCGAGTCCGTGCTGGCCACCGATATCAATGATGAAATGCTGGTGCTGGCCCAGGCCCGCGGCTTGCCTGACAACGTCACCTTCGCCAAGCTCGACGCATTCAACTTGCCCGATGACTTGCTGGGCAAGTTCACGGCCGTGTTCGCCGGTTTCTGGTGGTCGCACGTCAAGCGCGAAGACCAGGACAAATACCTGAAGCAATTGCGCAACAAGCTTGGCAAGGACATCCTGCTGGTGCTGATCGACAATTCCTATGTCGATGGCAGCAACACGGTCATCGCGCGCACTGACTTGCTGGGCAATACCCATCAGTTCCGCACGACGGATGCGGGCGAACGCTATGAAGTGCTGAAGAATTTCCCGTCGGATAGTCATCTGCGCAAAAAATTTGCCCACTCGGCCCGCGAAATCCGCATGAAGCGCCTGGAATACTACTGGCTGCTGAGCTGCCGCCTGAAGTAAGGTCGGCACGGCAAGACAAACCGCCTGTGGGCGGTTTTTTTTCGCCTGTTGTTTTTATGTGACACGGTGTTGTGCCAAAAAGCAACATCTTGTCGATGTCATATTGTTGAAGTATTTCGTGGGCATGATTCGGTTCAGCAGCTAAGCAGCTCAGCAGCAGCTCAACTTGTCCAACCTAATGTAGAGAATCTCAAGTGAAAAAAATTACTCTGGCAGCATTGATCATCGGCACCTTCGCAGCAGCTACGGCGCAAGCACAATCGAACGTTACCGTGTATGGTCTGGTTGACCTCGGTATCGCCAAGACCACTGGCCAGCCGACGGTACAACGCGAAAACAATGCGTCGCGCCTCGGTTTCAAGGGTACGGAAGATCTGGGTGGCGGCCTGTCCGCAATTTTCAACCTGGAAAGTGAATTCCTGGCCGACACCGGCGCGCAAAAGGGCGTGTTGTTCGACCGTCAAGCGTATGTGGGCTTGAAAGGCGCTTTTGGTACTGCCATCCTGGGCCGCACCAAGAATCTGGTCGATGGCACCATCGCCCGCGTCGACCCATTCAACACTTACGGCGTGGTTGGCAAGAACAATGAAACCCTGCTGCGTTCGGGCGTCGGCTCGTCGCGCGTGAACAACGCTGTGACTTACAACAGCCCAAGCTTTGAAGGTTTCGTGGGCAGCCTGCAATACGTGCTGAGCGAAGTCAACAGCGCTGACGCAGGCGTGATCGGCCTGGCAACCTACGACAATGGCCCGATCAGCTTGCACGCCGGCTACGAAAAAGCCGTGCAAGCAACGGCGACGGCCGCCAAGCCTGACCTCTGGTCCATCGGTGGCGGCTATAAATTCGGCCCAGCCAAGATCACGGCCGCCTACTCGAAAGGCGACACCAAGGTGGCTGCCAACGGCGAATTCAAGTCCTACCTGATCGGCCTGAACTACACGGTTGGCGGCGGCGATGCAAAAGTGTCGTATGGCAAGCAAGAGCAAAGCAACAACAAGGTCAAGGATCAGGACACCATCAAGGAATTTGGCGTCGGCTACGACTACCACCTGTCGAAGCGTACCGACGTGTACGCTTACGCTGGCCGCGAGCGCGTCAAGTCGCTGACCTCGTACCAAGTTGGTATCGCACACAAATTCTAAGCATCTGTTGATGTGAAGGATGACAAAGGCGCCTGCGGGCGCCTTTGTCGTTATGACGTGGCTGTTTCCATCACTTCGGCATGCATGGGCAGCGAGATGTCGATGCGGGTGCCGCCCAGTTCGTTATCGGTGCCGATATGGATGCTGCCGTTCAAGCCCCAGACCCGCTCGCGCATGCCCAGCAGTCCCAGGGCCGTGGCTTTTTCCAGGTCATGTTCGGCAATGCCGCGGCCGTCATCCTGAATGGTGATCGCCAGCGAGGAGTCGATGCGGTGCAGGGCGATGGTGATGTGGCTGGCCTCGGCATGGCGCGCGATATTCGTCAGCGCTTCTTGCACGATGCGGTAGATGGCCGTGCTGCGCGCGTCGTCGAGCACAAGGTCGGCCTCGTCGGCCAGCAAGTCAAAATGGATGGCGCGGCGCATCAGGAAGTCGTGGCGCAATTTTTGCAGCGCGAAATACAAGCCTCCTTCATCGAGCGCGCGCGGACGCAGGTTGCTGGCGATGCGCCGCAGCGACGTGATGGCCGTCACCAGCAAGCCGTCCATGCTGTGCAGCAACGCTTGCAGGGCTCCGGTGGTGTCCGAGTGCTGGCGCACCAGGGTCAGGTCGCCGCGCAGGGTGGCCAGCAATTGCCCCAGGTCGTCATGCAGTTCGCGCGCGATATGCTTGCGTTCCTCTTCGCGGATCGATTGCAGGGCGCTCGACAATTCACGCAATTGTGAAAAGGAGCGGGCCAGCTGTGCATGCATCTGCTGGCGCGCGCTGATATCACGCACGATGATGGTAAATACGCTATGACCGTCTTCTTGCATGGCCGAGAGCGAGCCTTCGAGGGGAAACATGGCGCCATCGCTGCGCCGTCCCGTCAGGGTGTAGTCGGTGGCGCGCCTGCCCGTCAGGCGTAGCTCCTGGCTGATGTCGCCAAACGGCGGATCTCCCTCGTGCCTGCCGAGGCTGCGCAAGTCGCGCAGGATGTAGTGGCCCAGGTGCCTGCCGCGCATGCCGTCCGGCGTGTCGCCGAACAATCTGGCTGCCGCCGCGTTCGCATGCAGGATGAATTGCCCGCTGTCGATGCTGATGATGGCGTCGCTGGGGCTGTCGATGATGGCTTGCCCGCGCGCCTGCCGTTGCCGGCGGGCTTTCAGCGGAGGAAACAAGCACAGCAATAGCGCCGCCGCCATGCCCAGCGGCAGGATGCGCAGCAGTGTGGGACTGCCTCGGTCAGGCATGGGCTTCTCCTTGCGAACGTGTACGAAGGCAGGCAAGACAGCGATGGAGAGTTGGACTTCATGTAGCCTATGCCTGCTGGGGCGGCGCGGCTTGATGTGGCGCAGGAAGGGGGAGGAAGAGATCAAGGCGCCGCGCCGGCATGGGCCGGGCGGCGGCGCGCGACTTACATTTGCTTGAACAGGTGCAAGAAGCTGCGGCTCACTTCGAGCTTGTCGGATTTGCCTTTGATGAGTACCAGGTGGCGGCCGCGGATGTCGCGCGTCACGCCTTCGATGGCATTCACGTTGACCAGGGTGGCGCGGTGGATTTGCCAGAACAGCGCAGGATCGAGCTCTTCGGCCAGATCGCGCACGGGCTTGCGGATCAGCGCCTCATACTTGGCTGTCTGCACGCAGGTGTATTTCTCGTCAGAACGGAAAAATAAAATCTCTTCCACGGGGATCATGCGCAAGTCCTGGCCGATGCTGGCCTGTATCCATTGCAGGTAGGTGGGCTTGGCCGTGATTTTCTCGGCCAGCTGCGACAGCATGGCCGTGACACTGCTGTTGACGTCCAGCGCAGGTTTGTTCAAATGCGTTTTCAGGCGCTCTACCGTCACCAGCAAGCGCTCATGCTCGGGCGGCTTGAGCACATAATCGACGGCGCCCCGCTCGAAGGCTTCGACGGCGTGGGTATCGTAGGCCGTGACAAAGACGATATGGGTCTTGCTGCCAATCACTTGCGCCGCCTCCATGCCCGTCTTGCCCGGCATGCGGATATCGAGAAAGGCAAAGTCGGGCTTGAGTTGCTCCACCAGTTCGATCGCTTCGTCGCCATTCTTGGCTTCGCCGATGATTTCCAGTTCGGGCCAGGCCTGGCCCAGGCGCAGGCGCAGCTGGTCGCGCATCAGTCTTTCGTCGTCGGCAATAATAGCGGTAGGCATAGGTCTCAAGTGTGAACAGGCGAAGATTGATTATTCAATGATTTAGCGTTTTTATCAACTGTCTTATTTAGACAGCTGATATGGCACTTCGATCACGGCGCATACACCGCTGGGCTGGTTGGGCGTGATGGTCAGGCTGCCCTGGTCGCCATGCAGCAGCTTCAGGCGTTCGCGGATGGTAGGCAAACCCAGACCCGTGCCATCGCTGGGCACCACGCCAAAGCCCAGGCCGTCATCGGTGACGATAACGCGCAGCTTGCTGTGCGCCACTTCGGCTATGATGCGCAGGGTGCCGCCTTCCGGCTTGACTTCCAGGCCATGCTTGATGGCATTTTCCACCATCGATTGCAGCATCATGGGCGGGAACGCGGCGCTGCGCAGGCCATCGGGAATCTGGAAATCGACGGTCAGGCGTTCTTCCATACGCATTTTCAGCAGGTTCAAGTACGCTTGCACCATGTCCGCTTCGCGGCCCAAGTTGGTAATCAACGCGTTGTCGCGCATTTGCGGCAGCACGGCGCGCAGATACTGGATCAGGCTGCGCTGCATCTTGGCCGCGCGCGGTGGATCGACCTGGATCAAGTGTTCGACGGAGGCGAGTGTGTTGAACAGGAAGTGCGGCTCGACTTGCGCCTGCATCATCTGCATCTTCGCTTCGCTGAGCTGGCGCTGCATGGATTCGCGTTCGGCCGCCTCATTCGCCGTGACGGTTTCCGCTTCGGCGCGTTTCTTGCCGCCGACCAGGGCTTTCATGGCGAACAGGGCCAATACCAGCAAGGATACAAAACTCTTGAACCAGGTGGAAGCTTGCTGGTGGTAGCGCGACACTTTTTGCTCCGCCGCATCATCGACCGCTTCTTCGATGGCATTCGACAGCTCTTCGCCGATTTGCGGCGGCAATTCAATATGGACTTCTTCCCCTGAAGCATTGGTGGTCACCGGATAGCTGGGTTTGGCGGGGGCGGCGGGTGGTTGAGGCGGCTCTGGCGGTACGGCACTGGCTTGCGCGTCCGCCTCGGCGGCATCGGCCGGATCGCTGGCCGCATCGGCCGTGCTGCTGCGCCGGTTCTTGCTATTGCGGGGATTGAAATGGATGCCCGTATCGTCGATCAGGATATTGGTATCCCCCGAGCCCTTGCTGCTGCGTTTGTGCGACTTGATGACAACTTCTTCGTCCGGGCTGGACGAGAACAGCTCATCTTGCAAAATGGAGCCGGCGATCAGGGCCAGCGCAGCGAACAGGAAAAATTTCCACCAAGACAGTTGGGTAACCCAGGTCGTCGTCGCGTCGAATGCCCGTTGCAACCAAGCGAGAATGGTTTTCAACAATTGGGGCAGGCTGGAAATCGGAAGCATGGGGGCACTTTCAAGTACAAGAGTTAATCGACGCAGCGGGGAAGTTTAACCCCTTGTTGAGTAGCGTCAGAGTCTGATGTTGGCACTGTGCCTAAAGACCACGAAGTGCGCCAGTCGATTGCGACAGGCTGCACAAAAAGGCGCTTGAAGTGAAGACAAGGCTTGCTGGGCGGTGAGGGGAGGCCGCGGCATCAAAATAGCCCTTGCGGCGCGCGCAGCCCAAGGCTATAATTCGCCCCCTCGCTGAACGATGCATGCAAATGCTGAGTGAAGCGGGTAAAAAAGAAGGTTGACGAAATGCTGAAAAAGCTTCATACTCTTCCTTCTTCGCAGCTGACAAACACAACGCTTTGTCGATAGCGCGAAAGCAGTACCGAATACAGTTCTTTAACAATTAACAGTCGATAAGTGTGGGCATTTGATGTAAGTGCAGCGTCAATCTTCGGATTGGCGTCTAACTTAAAATATCAAATGTTCACAAGAAATAATGAAATAGGATACTTCTTCGGAAGTAGCCTGTCAGTTTTTTGAGTGAGCAAATCTTTTGCAATGCAAAAGATTTGGATGGTAGTGATACTGTCCGACCTGTCAGAAATGACATTAAACAGAGATTAAACTGAAGAGTTTGATCCTGGCTCAGATTGAACGCTGGCGGCATGCCTTACACATGCAAGTCGAACGGCAGCACGGAGCTTGCTCTGGTGGCGAGTGGCGAACGGGTGAGTAATATATCGGAACGTACCCTAGAGTGGGGGATAACGTAGCGAAAGTTACGCTAATACCGCATACGATCTAAGGATGAAAGTGGGGGATCGCAAGACCTCATGCTCGTGGAGCGGCCGATATCTGATTAGCTAGTTGGTAGGGTAAAAGCCTACCAAGGCATCGATCAGTAGCTGGTCTGAGAGGACGACCAGCCACACTGGAACTGAGACACGGTCCAGACTCCTACGGGAGGCAGCAGTGGGGAATTTTGGACAATGGGCGAAAGCCTGATCCAGCAATGCCGCGTGAGTGAAGAAGGCCTTCGGGTTGTAAAGCTCTTTTGTCAGGGAAGAAACGGTGAGAGCTAATATCTTTTGCTAATGACGGTACCTGAAGAATAAGCACCGGCTAACTACGTGCCAGCAGCCGCGGTAATACGTAGGGTGCAAGCGTTAATCGGAATTACTGGGCGTAAAGCGTGCGCAGGCGGTTTTGTAAGTCTGATGTGAAATCCCCGGGCTCAACCTGGGAATTGCATTGGAGACTGCAAGGCTAGAATCTGGCAGAGGGGGGTAGAATTCCACGTGTAGCAGTGAAATGCGTAGATATGTGGAGGAACACCGATGGCGAAGGCAGCCCCCTGGGTCAAGATTGACGCTCATGCACGAAAGCGTGGGGAGCAAACAGGATTAGATACCCTGGTAGTCCACGCCCTAAACGATGTCTACTAGTTGTCGGGTCTTAATTGACTTGGTAACGCAGCTAACGCGTGAAGTAGACCGCCTGGGGAGTACGGTCGCAAGATTAAAACTCAAAGGAATTGACGGGGACCCGCACAAGCGGTGGATGATGTGGATTAATTCGATGCAACGCGAAAAACCTTACCTACCCTTGACATGGCTGGAATCCTTGAGAGATCAGGGAGTGCTCGAAAGAGAACCAGTACACAGGTGCTGCATGGCTGTCGTCAGCTCGTGTCGTGAGATGTTGGGTTAAGTCCCGCAACGAGCGCAACCCTTGTCATTAGTTGCTACGAAAGGGCACTCTAATGAGACTGCCGGTGACAAACCGGAGGAAGGTGGGGATGACGTCAAGTCCTCATGGCCCTTATGGGTAGGGCTTCACACGTCATACAATGGTACATACAGAGCGCCGCCAACCCGCGAGGGGGAGCTAATCGCAGAAAGTGTATCGTAGTCCGGATTGTAGTCTGCAACTCGACTGCATGAAGTTGGAATCGCTAGTAATCGCGGATCAGCATGTCGCGGTGAATACGTTCCCGGGTCTTGTACACACCGCCCGTCACACCATGGGAGCGGGTTTTACCAGAAGTAGGTAGCTTAACCGCAAGGAGGGCGCTTACCACGGTAGGATTCGTGACTGGGGTGAAGTCGTAACAAGGTAGCCGTATCGGAAGGTGCGGCTGGATCACCTCCTTTCTAGAGTTTGCACGAATCAGTAATGATTCACGCATCAAATGTTCACACTTATCGGCTGTTTAATTAAGAAGAAACAGTAGTCGTAGTAGTTCCGCGTTGGGGCTGTAGCTCAGCTGGTTAGAGCACCGTGTTGATAACGCGGGGGTCGTTGGTTCGAGTCCAACCAGCCCTACCAGTAAAAACAAACCCGGGGTAAGGTGGACACTAGTCCAGCCAGACCTACCAGTAACACAGATACCCAGGGGGATTAGCTCAGCTGGGAGAGCACCTGCTTTGCAAGCAGGGGGTCGTCGGTTCGATCCCGTCATCCTCCACCAAAGTTTTACTCGAAAGTGCAAACGTAAGCCAGTCAATAAGACTTGGGTTTAGGTTTGATCTTTTAGCGATCAAAGCTGTTTCGTTCTTTAACAATCTGGAAGAAGTAAAGATTATTTATTGATTGGTTTGCCGTAAAAAGCAAATCGATGGGTAATGATTGTATGTATCAACAAACAAGCAACAACGTTGTACTTTCTTATCCCTGTAGCGCTCTTTCATTATGTAAATGATGAGAGGCTAACGTTATAGGGACAAGCGAATAAGTGCACATGGTGGATGCCTTGGCGATTACAGGCGATGAAGGACGTAGTAGCTTGCGATAAGCTGCGGGGAGTGAGCAAACACACTTTGATCCGCAGATTTCCGAATGGGGCAACCCACCCTTTTAGGGTATTGCATACTGAATACATAGGTATGCAAGGCGAACGCGGCGAACTGAAACATCTAAGTAGCTGCAGGAAAAGAAATCAACCGAGATTCCCAAAGTAGCGGCGAGCGAAATGGGAAGAGCCTGTACGTGATAGTCGGACCGATAACAGAATCCCCTGGAAATGGGAGCCATAGTGGGTGATAGCCCCGTATGTGAAATTGGACCGGTGATACTAAGCGTACGACAAGTAGGGCGGGACACGTGACATCCTGTCTGAATATGGGGGGACCATCCTCCAAGGCTAAATACTCGTAATCGACCGATAGTGAACCAGTACCGTGAGGGAAAGGCGAAAAGAACCCCGGAAGGGGAGTGAAATAGATCCTGAAACCGTGTGCATACAAACAGTAGGAGCGGACTTGTTCCGTGACTGCGTACCTTTTGTATAATGGGTCAGCGACTTACATTCAGTGGCAAGGTTAACCGCATAGGGAAGCCGTAGAGAAATCGAGTCCGAATAGGGCGATCAGTCGCTGGGTGTAGACCCGAAACCAAGTGATCTACTCATGGCCAGGATGAAGGTGCGGTAACACGCCCTGGAGGTCCGAACCCACTAATGTTGAAAAATTAGGGGATGAGCTGTGGGTAGGGGTGAAAGGCTAAACAAACTTGGAAATAGCTGGTTCTCTCCGAAAACTATTTAGGTAGTGCCTCAAGTATCACCATCGGGGGTAGAGCACTGTTATGGCTAGGGGTCATTGCGACTTACCAAACCATTGCAAACTCCGAATACCGATGAGTGCGAGCTTGGGAGACAGACGTCGGGTGCTAACGTCCGGCGTCAAGAGGGAAACAACCCAGACCGCCAGCTAAGGTCCCAAAGATTGGCTAAGTGGAAAACGAAGTGGGAAGGCTAAAACAGTCAGGATGTTGGCTTAGAAGCAGCCATCATTTAAAGAAAGCGTAATAGCTCACTGATCGAGTCGTCCTGCGCGGAAGATGTAACGGGGCTAAGCCAGTCACCGAAGCTGCGGATATCCTTTATTGGATATGGTAGGAGAGCGTTCTGTAAGCCTGCGAAGGTGTCTTGTAAAGGATGCTGGAGGTATCAGAAGTGCGAATGCTGACATGAGTAGCGATAATGGGGGTGAAAAGCCTCCACGCCGTAAGCCCAAGGTTTCCTGTTCAACGTTCATCGGAGCAGGGTGAGTCGGCCCCTAAGGCGAGGCAGAGATGCGTAGCTGATGGGAAGCAGGTTAATATTCCTGCACCGTCGTATGATGCGATGGGGGACGGATCGCGGAAGGTTGTCCAACTGTTGGAATAGTTGGTTTTTGGCTCATAGAAGGCGCTTAGGCAAATCCGGGCGCGGAATTCAAGGGGTTGAGACGAGTGCACTTGTGCATGAAGCAATCGGAAGTGGTTCCAAGAAAAGCCTCTAAGCTTCAGTCATACGAGACCGTACCGCAAACCGACACAGGTGGGCGAGATGAGTATTCTAAGGCGCTTGAGAGAACTCGGGAGAAGGAACTCGGCAAATTGGTACCGTAACTTCGGGAAAAGGTACGCCCCGGTAGCTTGAATGGTTTACTCCATGAGGGTGAAAGGGTTGCAATAAACTGGTGGCTGCGACTGTTTAATAAAAACACAGCACTCTGCAAACACGAAAGTGGACGTATAGGGTGTGACGCCTGCCCGGTGCTGGAAGATTAAATGATGGGGTGCAAGCTCTTGATTGAAGTCCCAGTAAACGGCGGCCGTAACTATAACGGTCCTAAGGTAGCGAAATTCCTTGTCGGGTAAGTTCCGACCTGCACGAATGGCGTAACGATGGCCACACTGTCTCCTCCCGAGACTCAGCGAAGTTGAAATGTTTGTGATGATGCAATCTACCCGCGGCTAGACGGAAAGACCCCATGAACCTTTACTGTAGCTTTGCATTGGACTTTGAACCAATCTGTGTAGGATAGGTGGGAGGCTTTGAAGCGGGGACGCTAGTTCTCGTGGAGCCAACCTTGAAATACCACCCTGGTTTGTTTGAGGTTCTAACCTTGGTCCGTTATCCGGATCGGGGACAGTGCATGGTAGGCAGTTTGACTGGGGCGGTCTCCTCCTAAAGTGTAACGGAGGAGTTCGAAGGTACGCTAGATACGGTCGGACATCGTGTTGATAGTGCAATGGCATAAGCGTGCTTAACTGCGAGACTGACAAGTCGAGCAGGTACGAAAGTAGGACATAGTGATCCGGTGGTTCTGTATGGAAGGGCCATCGCTCAACGGATAAAAGGTACTCTGGGGATAACAGGCTGATTCCTCCCAAGAGTTCATATCGACGGGGGAGTTTGGCACCTCGATGTCGGCTCATCACATCCTGGGGCTGTAGCCGGTCCCAAGGGTATGGCTGTTCGCCATTTAAAGTGGTACGTGAGCTGGGTTTAAAACGTCGTGAGACAGTTTGGTCCCTATCTGCCGTGGGCGTTGGAAATTTGAAGGGGGCTGCTCCTAGTACGAGAGGACCGGAGTGGACGTATCTCTGGTGTACCGGTTGTCACGCCAGTGGCATTGCCGGGTAGCTAAATACGGAAGAGATAACCGCTGAAAGCATCTAAGCGGGAAACTTGCCTTGAGATGAGATTTCCCAGAGCCTTGAGCTCTTTGAAGGGTCGTTCGAGACCAGGACGTTGATAGGCTGGGTGTGGAAGTGCAGTAATGCATTAAGCTAACCAGTACTAATTGCCCGTACGGCTTGTCCCTATAACCTTAGCAGGTACAGAGGATAAGACGGTACAACGTTGCGTGTTTGTTGATACTACTATTCATTACCCCAATCTTTGCTTCTTCCAGATTCAGGCTTTGTCGCTCTACTGAGGACAAATGCCAGTACAAGTTATGCCTGATGACCATAGCAAGTTGGTCCCACCCCTTCCCATCCCGAACAGGACCGTGAAACAACTTTGCGCCGATGATAGTGCTGCAACCAGTGTGAAAGTAGGTTATCGTCAGGCTTGTTATTCGCAGTAGAGAAAAACCCGATCAGCAATGGTCGGGTTTTTTTTCGCCTGGCGGTTTTAGCGTTAACCCCAAGCAAAGGCTGGGGTCAGACCCTGAGGGTCTGACCCCGGTATTTTGCCGTTGGGTTAAACGACCGAGGGGGCTCACCCCGGCTGTTCTTTACGCTTGAAAGGGATATCTTGTCTGCTGTGCATACACTGGAACAATTACACACTGGCCAACTGGCCGGCGTGCGTCGCCTGACGCTGTCCTGCGGCTTGAGCGACTTCCCCCGTGAGATATTCGACCTGGCCGACAGCCTGGAAATCCTTGATTTGTCGGGCAATGCGCTGTCTTCCCTGCCTGACGATTTGCCACGGCTGCACAAGCTGCGCATCGTTTTTTGCTCGGATAATCTGTTCACCACCTTGCCGGCCGTGCTCGGTTCATGTCCTGCGCTGGAAATGATCGGTTTCAAGGCGAACCGGATCGACCACGTGCCAGCCGCAGCCTTGCCGCCCAGGCTGCGCTGGCTGACCCTGACCGACAATGCCATCGAAGTCTTGCCGGATGAGCTGGGTAAGTGCGGTGCATTGCAGAAACTCATGCTGGCGGGAAATTGCCTGGCCAGCTTGCCCGCCTCCCTGGCCAATTGCCGCCAGTTGGAACTGGTGCGCATTGCCGCCAACCGTTTCACGGCGCTGCCCGACTGCCTGTTGTCTTTGCCGTGCCTGAGCTGGCTTGCGTACGCGGGCAACCCGTTCACGGAAGTGCGCGAACTGGCGGCCCTGAGCGATGCCGGCGCGGCGACCGTGGCATGGCAGCGCCTGGCATTGGCGCAGCAGTTGGGCGAGGGCGCATCGGGCGTGATATACCGTGCCCGCCTCGATGGGCGAGAGGATGTCGCCGTCAAAGTGTTCAAGGGGGCGATGACCAGCGACGGCTTGCCGCGCAGCGAAATGGCCGCCTGTGTCGGCGCAGGTGCACATGCGGGCCTGATTCCCATCCTTGGGACGCTCGATGCGCATCCGCAAGGGGCGATGGGCCTGGTCATGCCGCTCATCGATGCTGCCTTCCGCAATCTGGCGGGACCGCCCAGCCTGGCGTCATGCACGCGCGATGTGTATGCCGATGGCGTGCGCTTTGATGCGCCGCAAGCGCTGGCGCTTGCCCATGGCATCGCCTCGGCCGTGTGCCAGCTGCATGCGCGCGGCATCGTGCATGGCGATTTGTATGGCCACAATATCCTGCATGCGGATGGTGGCGCGTGCCTGCTGGGCGACTTTGGCGCGGCGTCCATGTTTGCGCCCGGTACGCCGCAAGGGGACTTGCTGCAGGGCATAGAGGCGCGCGCCTTTGGCGTACTGCTGGGCGAGTTGATCGCGCATGGCGCGACGTCCTTGCCCGGCCTGCAGGCCATGATGGATGCTTGCCTGCAGGAAGATGTATTGCTACGACCCAAGTTCGACGCAATCGATCGGGCATTGCGAGACATGCTTCCCGCATAAAAAATGGCGCAGCCTTCGCAGGCTGCGCCATTTTCAGTTCAGGCTGAGCATATTCAGCCTTGGACTGCTTTTTCCGGCAGGGCGATCTGGTTGTCGACGCTGAACTGGTAGTCCTTGAAGACGTGTTCGGCCGTCAGGATCTGGTATTCGCCGTTGTCCAGCTTGTGCGTGGTGTCCTTCAGGCGATACGTGTAATGGCCGCAGGTCCAGCAGTTGAAGTTGCGCATGTGGGTGCACAGGCACGTCTTGTCCATCACGACGACGGTTTTTTGTTCCGGATGGGCCGCCACTTCGCGGTTGTACGAGTTGATGTACGCGCAGTTGCCCGTCGCGTCGAGCAGGTAGCCATACGATTCGCAGCCTGGACGGATGCCGGCGCCGATGGCGGGCGTGTTTTTCAGCATGCGCATCGGATAGCCCGTCGGCGAGACGCCGTTGACGATGATGTCTTCTTCCGAGGCTTTGTAGTATTCCTGCTTGACCTTGTTTGGCAAGCCGCATTCCTCGGTGACGGTGAAGCGCGTCGCCACTTGCACGCCAGCTGCGCCCGCTTCCAGGAAGGAGACGGCATCGCTGCCCGTGAAGATGCCGCCGGCGGCGATCAGCGGGATGTCCAGCTGTTCCGTCTTCAGGTAGGCGAGGATTTCGGCGGTAATCGTGTGCAGGTCGTAATTGGCCCAGTCCATGCCGAAACCCAGGTGGCCGCCGGCCAATGGTCCTTCGACGATGATGAAGTCGGGCAGGCGGTCCAGCTTGGCGTTCTTGCGCAGGAAAATCTGCAGGGCGCGCACGGACGAGACGATGATGCCCAGCTTGGCATCGCGGAAACGCGGATGGTCGGCGATCAAGGCAAACGAACCGAAGTGCAAGCCGGCCGACAGGGTGATACCGTCGATGCCCGCGTCCAGCGCCGCATTCAGGCGCACGCGCAAGGTTTCGCGGGGGCCATTCATGGTCAGCTTTTCCATGCAATTGACGAAGATCAAACCATCGCCTTTTTTCGCTTCCATGGTGCGGCCGATATGCAGGCGCTGCGCTTCGGCCAGGCGTCCCAGGTCGAACTGCACCACGGCCTTGTCGCTATTATTGATGTTGAACTTGTACAGTTTCGTCTTGTCTTTGACGAAGGTGGTGTCGAAACGGCGATCCGACACATCTTCCACCATGGCATCGGAGATATGCCCGATACCGTTCAGCCGGGCCGCTTCCAGGGCCAGCTCCGACGTGGAAATATCCACACCCATTCCGCCTATCATGATGGGCACATATTCTTTTTTGCCAAATCGCAGGCGGAAATCATCAACACGTTTCATTGCTATCCTTAGACTACCGTGGTTATCACTGAGCCAGATGTACGGTCAAGCCCGCTGCCGGTCGGGCGCGCGGGCGCATGTAGCTGTGCGCAGCTTCAATTCTACCCCAAGCGGGCAGGCTCTCCGGGGCGGCTTGCCAGCATGCTGGTGCAAGCGCGGACCGGATCGCGCGCCGCATCGAAATTAATCGCGGAAATTATTAAATTCCAGCGGCATGTCGGGCACGTCCTTGCGCAGCATGGTCATGGCCGCCTGCAGGTCGTCGCGCTTGGCGCCCGTGACGCGCACGGCTTCACCCTGGATGCTCGCTTGCACCTTCATCTTGCTGTCCTTGATGACGCGCACGATTTTCTTGGCATCATCCGATTCGATGCCATTCTTGATCTTGATGATCTGCTTGACCTTGTCGCCGCCGATCTTCTTGATGTCGCCTTCGTCGAGGAAGCGCACATCGACCTTGCGTTTGGTCAATTTGTTCGTCAGTACGTCGCGCACCTGGCTGAGTTGGAATTCCGAGTCCGCAAACGCGGTCAATTCGTTTTCCTTGTGTTCGACGCGGGCGTCGCTGCCCTTGAAGTCGAAGCGGGTCGTGATTTCCTTGTTGGATTGCTCGACGGCATTCTTGACTTCGATCATATCGGCTTCGGAGACTACATCAAATGATGGCATGGTCTGTTCCTTTTCTTGTTAAAGCGAGCGCGCGCTCGGCGCACTGGGCCTTGGCGGCTGATTCTGCGCCATGGGACGGCCCTGTTAAAGATGCGACATTTTAACGGACAACGGGCAAGTCGCCCTTGTCCTGAGGTGGTTTTTTGTCGCTTTCGCTCTATAATCGAGCAAAATTCCCCTATCCCATGCATCCAGAGCTCACCATCGAACACAATTACTCCCTCCAGCGCCTGAATACCTTCGGCATCACGGCTAATGCGGCCGCCTACGTACGCATCACTTCGCAAGCCGAATTGCAGGCCGCGCTGCAAGATCCCGCCTTGTCCGCCATGCCGCGCCTGATCCTGGGCGGCGGCAGCAACATCGTCCTGACGGGCGACTTTCCCGGCGCCGTGCTGCACATGGCCACGCGCGGCATGCGCCTGGCGCAGGCCGACTTCGAGACCATCCTCGTCACGGCCGCCGCCGGTGAAAACTGGCACGACTTCGTGCAGTGGACCCTGGCGCAAGGCGTGGGCGGGCTGGAAAACCTGTCGCTGATCCCCGGCACGGTGGGCGCGGCCCCTATCCAGAATATTGGCGCGTATGGCGTTGAAATCAAGGATTATCTGCATAGCGTGAGCGTCATGCACAGCGCCAGCGGCATCGTCTTCGACATGGACCGCGACGCTTGCCGTTTCGCTTACCGCGACAGCATCTTCAAGCAGGCGGACGGGCGCGAACTGATCGTGCTGGAAGTGACGTTTGCCTTGCCTGCCGAGTGGCAGCCGAACTTGCGCTATGCGGAACTGGCACAGGCCGTGGCCGAGCGCCATCTTGCCGAACCGACGCCGCAACAGGTGGCTGAAACGGTGATGGCGATACGCCGGCGCAAATTGCCGGACCCGGCCGTGATCGGCAATGCGGGCAGCTTCTTCAAGAATCCCGTGGTGTCACGCGAGCAGTGTCTTGCCTTGTTGGAACGTTTTCCCACCTTGGTGCACCATGCGCAAGCCGATGGCACGGAAAAACTGGCGGCTGGCTGGCTGATCGATCAGTGTGGCTGGAAGGGAAAAAACCTGGGGCCCGCGGGAGTGTATCCCAAGCAGGCGCTGGTTCTGGTGAATAATGGCGGCGCTCGTGGCGCGGACATTACCCGGCTGGCGAAAGCGATACAGGATGATGTAGAGGCGAAATATGGCGTGCGCCTGTCGCCCGAGCCTGTGTTTGTCTGATTAGCCGAAGTGGCAGACGTAGTCGACAGTTTCGACGGTTTCAATATCAAAATGGCTATTGCCCGGGACCTCGAATTCCTGGCCTGCGGCATAGCTGTTCCATTCTGTCGCGTCGGCCAGGCGGACCTTGCACAGGCCGCCGACGATTTCCATCGTTTCCGGCGCGCCCGTGTTGAAGCGCAGCGATGACGGAAAAATCACGCCCACGCTTTTCTTCGTGCCATCGGCCAGGATGACATTGTGCGAGACGCACTTGCCGTCAAAGTAGATATTCGACTTTTTGACGACGCTGACATTGTCCAGTTGTGTGCTCATGCTTCACTTTCCTTCAGTTAAAAATCAGTCTTCGACGTCATCGGCGCTCAACACGCTGTTGCGTCCGCCGCGCTTGGCCGCGTACAGGGCCTGGTCGGCGCGGTTGATCAGTTGTTCGACCGTCGATTCCGGCGACGGCACGATGGTCGCCACGCCGATCGAGATGGTGACGATGCCCGTGCTTGCCGCCGGGTTCTCGATCTGCAAGCCCTCCAGGTGACGCCGGCACGCTTCGGCGATTTGCAGCGCGCCTGCCAGTTCCGTCTCGGGCAGGATCAGGGCGAATTCCTCGCCGCCGTAGCGGGCTGCCAGGTCGGCCGGGCGTTTCAGATGCTCCGTCAGCACGGCGGCCACTTTTTTCAGGCACAGATCGCCCGCCAGGTGGCCAAAGTGATCGTTATAGCTTTTAAAATGGTCGATATCGCAGAAGAGAAGGCTCAGCGGCGTCTTGTCGCGCTGGCCCCGCTGCCATTCGAATTGCAGGGTTTCATCGAAGCGGCGGCGGTTGGCGATGCCCGTCAAGCCATCGAGGGCGGCGAGTTTTTGCAATTCAATATTCGCATCGGCCAGGTTTTTTTGGCTTTCGCGCAGAAAACGAAATGCCTGGTCGCGCTGCAGGCGGCTGATGTGCGCGTTGGAATGGTAGCGTATGCGCGCCAGTAATTCCAGTCGGTCCGGCAGTTTCACCACGTAATCATTGGCGCCGACGGCAAAGCTGTGGGCCTTCAGTTTTGGGTCATCCTTGGCCGACAAGACGATCACCGGCACATGCGCCAGCGCCGCGTTTTCGCGGTACAGTTGAATCAGCGCGAAGCCGTCGATGCCCGGCAGCACCAGGTCTTGCAGGATGACGGTCGGTTGCAAGCGCAGCGCCGTGTCCAGCGCCTGCGTGGCGTCGGTCACGTAATGAAACTCGATATCCTGCTGGTCGCTCAGCATGCGCCGGATTGCCTCAGCAATGATCAACTGGTCATCCACCAGCAGCACGCTGACCTTGAATTCGGTCAATGCGGGCTCATGCAGGGTGAAACTGGAGGAAAATTCTGGCATTGCATTCTTTTCAGATGTTAGGGGAGGACTCCCACCCATTGTTGAGTTTTGCGCCCAGGCGGTTGCGCAGGCTGGCGCCTATTCTATCCAATGGCAGGATTTGCTGCGCGGCATCGAGTTCGGCTGCCGCGCGCGGCATGCCATACACGGCACTGCTGGCCTGGTCTTGCGCTATCGTCGTCTTGCCCGCGCGGCGCATGGCCAGCAAGCCGTCGCCGCCATCGCGGCCCATGCCTGTGAGCAACACGCCGATGGCATCGCCGCGCCAGTGCTGTGCCACGCAATGAAAGAAGACATCGACGGAAGGACGGTAAACATACTCGCGTGGTGCCGCATCGTAACCCAAACGATAATTTTGATCTAGCAGCAGGTGATCATTGGTCTTGGCGACCAGCACGCTGCCGGCCACCAGTTCGTCGCCCTCGGCGATCACGCGCACCGGCATGTCCAATTGATCGTCCAGCCATTTGGCGAAATGCGAGGCGAAGGTTTCATCGATATGTTGCACTACCACGATGGCGCAGCCGGGCGGCGCCGTCCAGCCGGACAGCACCTTGGCTACCGCTGACGGCCCGCCCGTCGAGGCGCCGATGGCCACCAGGGTGGTGATCTGGCCATCGCCGCGCTCGCCGTTGGCTTGCACCTGGCGCGGCGGCGGCGCTTCGGTGCTGTGGCGTATCAGCTTGCCAATGGTCTTGATCTTGGCCAGCAGTTCGCTGTCGCCGCCCACTTCCCCCTGCAGCACGGGGGTGGCCGTGACGTCGAGCGCGCCGGCACCCAGCGCGCGGAACACCTGGTTGACATTGTCTTGCGGGCGTCCTGTGACCACCAGGATGGCGCACGGGCTTTGCTCCATGATCAGGCGCGTCGCCTCGACGCCATCCATCTCCGGCATGTTCAGGTCCATCAGGATCAGGTCGGGGCGGTTGCCCTCGCACATGCGCACCGCTTCGAGTCCCGTGCGGGCGATCCACAGCACCTGGTGCTCCTGCGTGCTGGCCACCACCCGGCGCAGGGCTTCGGCGGCCATGGCGACATCGTTAACAATGGCAATTTTCATGAAGTGCAGCTCATAAGCGGGCATCTCCTATCAGGTCCGCCACCGCGTCGAGCAAGGTCTCGTCGTGGAAGCTGCCTTTGGTCAGATAATAGTCGGCGCCGGCGGACAGGCCGCGCGCGCGGTCCTCCGGGCGGTCCTTGTACGAGACGATCATCACCGGCAGCTTGTGCAGGTGCAGGTCCTTCTTGATCAGCGAGACCAGCTCGATGCCATCCATGCGCGGCATGTCCACGTCGGTGATCACCAGGTCGTATTCGCCGCTGCGCACCACGTTCCAGCCGTCGATGCCGTCGATCGCCACGTCGACGTCGAAGCCGCGCGCCAGCAGCAGCTTGCGCTCCATTTCGCGCACCGTCAGCGAATCGTCGACCACCAGGATGCGCTTGGCGCGGCGCTGCTGCGTGTGGCCTGCCTGCGCCAGCTGGTGCAGGCCGCCCTCGTGCAGCAGCTTGTCGATCGACAGCAGCAAATCGGGCACGTCGAGGATCAGTACCGGCTCGCCGTCGTCGAGCAGGGCGGCGGCGGAAATGTCGCGCATCTTGCCAAAGATCGGATCGATGGCCTGCACCGCCAGGCTTTGCTCGCCGCGGATGGCGTCGACCACCAGCGCATAGCTCTGCTTGCCGCGCCCGATCACCACCACCGGCAAATCGTCGGCGCTGCTGGGCATTTCGCCCAGCTCCAGCACCTGCGCCGCCGACACCAGGCCCAGATGCTCGCCCTTGAGTTCAAAGAACTGCTTGTTTTCCAGGGTGTGGATGGCCGCTTGCGGCACGCGCACCACGCTTTCCACCTTGACGATGGGGATGGCGTAGGCCTCGCCCTGGATGTCGATCACCAGCGCGCGCACGATCGACTGCGTCAGCGGCAGGGTAATCAGGGCGCGAAAACCCCGTCCCTGCTCCGATTCCAGGCGCACCGTGCCGTTTTGCTGGCGTATCGTCTCGTGCACGATATCGAGGCCCACGCCGCGTCCGGACAACTGGTTGGCCGTGGCTTTCAGGCTGAAGGCGGGCAGGAATAAAAATTCCAGCAGCTCGCCCGGCGATAGCGCGGCGGCCATGGCGGGGCTGGCCATCTTGCGCTCGATGACGGACTGGCGGATTTTTTCCAGGTCGACGCCGCGCCCGTCGTCGCTGATCTCGATGCTCAGCATGCCGGCGCGGTGGCGCGCTTCCATGCGTATCGTGCCCAGCGCTTCCTTGCCGGCGTCGATGCGCTCGTACGGGCCTTCCATGCCATGGTCGATGGCATTCCTGAGCATGTGGTTCAGCGGGCTTTCGATCTTCGCCAGGATGTCGCGGTCGACCAGGGTGTCTTCGCCGTCGATTTCCAGCTGCACTTCCTTGCCCAGGCTGCGCGCCAGGTCGCGCACCATGCGCGGGAACGCGTGGATGCCGTCGCGGAAAGGGCGCATGCGCAGCGCCAGCACTTCGTCGACCATGCCCTGCGAGACGGCCAGCAAGCGCCGTTCATAGGTTTCGATATCGGCGATGTGCTCGAGCATGAACTGCTTCAGGGGCTGCGTCTTGTGCAGCGCCAGCAGGGATTTTTCCATCAGGTCCGGGTCGCCCGAGCGGGCAATGGCGACATGCAGCTGTTCGATGGCGGAAAACAGGCTGCTCTGGTTGCGCTTGAAGCGCTGCAGGGCGCCGATGAACGGGTGCATCTGGTGCGCATTGATGCGCGATTCGCTGGCCAGCGACAGCAGTTTGTCGAAATTCTGCGCCTGGGCCTTGGCTGGCGCGCCGGTGCGCGGCGCGTGGGCGGCCACCGACTCCACTTCCTCGCCCGCCAGGCCGCCGGCCACCGTCGCTTGCAGTTCTGCGGGGGAGGACGACACAGGCGAAGACAGCGAGGGCAGGGCTGGCAGTTCGGGCAGCTCGGCGATGCCGGCGATGGCGTTCAGGGTCTGGTCGATCTGCGTCGCGTTGGCGGCCAGCCACGCTTCGGCGCCGGCATCGTCGAGGCGTGACAGCTGCACGATCAGGTCGACGCCCGACAGCAGCACGTCGACCCGCTCCGGCGTGAGTTTCAAGCGGCCATGCTGGGCGGCGACAAAGCTGTCTTCCATGCCGTGCGCCAGCTGCACCACCACTTGCAGGCCGACGATGGCGGCGGCGCCCTTGATCGAGTGCGCCGCGCGCATCATCGATTCGACGGCGGCTGCGTCGCCCGCATGGCGCTCCATGGCCAGCAAGCCATCGGTGAGAATCTGGGTCTGGCTGTCCGCCTCCATGCGGAACAGGTCCAGCATGGAAAAGGCACTCAGGTCGCCGTGCTGGTCCTGGCTCATCGTAATAGTCTCGCAAGTTGAAAGCCGATCAGCGCCGTGTCCAGACAGCCGATGCGCATGTCGCCCTCGGTGATGACACCAGACAGATAGCGCGACAGGCCCTTGTTGATGGTGGCGGCAGGCGTTTGCAGGCTGCCCGAGGCGTAGCGCACGATGCCGTGCAGGTCGGCCACGGGCAGGGCATAGGCTTGCTCTTCCCAGCGCAGCAGCAACAGGCGCGCGAACGTATGGCGTCCCTTGGCGGGCGGCGCACCCTGCTCATCGATGCCCAGCAGGGTGGCCAGCGACATGCACGGATACAGTTTGCCGCCGATATTGACGATGCCAGACAGGCCGCGCCCGCTGCGGTGCGGCAGCACGTGCGGCTTCGCTTGCGGCGCCACGGCGTCGAACACGCGCGTGGGCAGCGCCAGCCACTCGCGGCCGATGCGAAACACCAGCACCGAGCTGTCGTGCACTTCGCCGCCCGCATCGATCTGGCGGAAGTGGCTGGCCCAGTCGCGCTGGTAGTGTGCGTCCACGGGCCGCTGCAGGTTGCGCTGGGCGGCGCCCGCATACACGTCGCAGTTGCGGCAATGCACGTTGGCTGGCAGCCTGGGGCAACTCTGGTCGCCGACCACGCCGATATGGTTCCAGCAGTCGTCGATGGATGCCGGGGTCTCGCTGCCGATGATGGATGTCATGCATACCCCTTAGTTGGATGCCTGGCGGCGCTGGTAGATGCGCGCGGCGCGCGCCTTCAGGGTGGCGGCGGCCGTGTGGTTGCCATTGCGTTCGGCCAGCAGGGACAGGTGGCACAGCGCCTCGTAATGGTCCGGCTGCAAATAGATGCAGCGGCGCCAGTAGTCGTCGGCCAGGTCCATCTTGCCGGCCAGTTCATTGATGATGCCCAGCATGAAATACGCTTCGGCCGCCTCGGGCACGCGCGCCAGGTGGGCGTGGCATTTTTCGCCCGCCTCGCGCAACTGGCCACGGTCGGCCAGCCGGCGCGCTTCGGCCAGCAGATCCGCTGGTGGCTGCGGTGCCTGCACTGGCACGGGACGCGGACGCGCCGCCGGCGCAGGGGCGGCGCGGGCCGGCGCGGGCCGTGGCGCGGGCGGCACGCTGCGCAGCGCGCGCGTCGGCGGCGGCAAGGCGGTCACCTGGATCACGGCGGCCGGTGGCGTGGCTTCCTTTTTCAGCGCGAAGGCCTGGCGGAACTGCAGCGGCGCAAAGCCGTTCTGGCAGAACGACGGCACTTCCGCATAGCCGGCCAGCAGCATGCCGTCGTCGGCCAGCAGGGCGGACAGGTTATGGATGGCCGCGCGCGTGGTCGGCTTGTCGAAATAAATCAGCAGGTTGCGGCAAAAGATGACGTCGTAATGGCGGCTGTAGGTGGCAGTATCGAACTGCAGCAGATTGCCCTGCCTGAAGGTCACCTGTTCGCGCAGGGCATCGATGATGCGGTAGGCGTCATCGGCCACGTGCGTGAAATAGCGCTCGCGGAAGGCCACGTCCTGCGCACGGAAGGCGTTGCGGCCATAGATGCCCGCCTGCGCCCGCTCGATGCAGCCGGGACTGAGGTCATATGCGTCGATGCTGAAGGCCTGTTTCGGCACGCCGCCGTCGCGCAGCGCCATGGCCATCGAATACGGTTCTTCGCCGCCCGCGCAGGGGATCGACAGGATGCGCGTGGCGCGCCCGCGCGCCCAGCGTTCCTGCACCAGTTCGACGCTGGCGTAGAACGCCTGCGGATCGCGGAACAGCCACGATTCGGGCACCACCACCAGTTCGATCAGCTGCGTCATTTCGGCCGGCGTGAGCGCCTGCAGGTAGGCTGCACTATCGCTAAAGCCCGTTTGCTCCATGCGCTGGCCGACGGCCCGCTCGGCCACGGCTTTGGAGACGGACAGGCCGCTCGCGCGGCGCAGCAGGGCTTGTGCCGTCATGCCGCGCTCGCGTCTTGAAACAGCAGCGCACGCACGTCCGGCGGCAGCAGGTGTGCCAGTTCGACCAGCTGCACGATGCCGTCGGCGTCGCTGGCCACCTGGCCCAGGAACGGTGCCGTCGCCACGCCGCTGTCTTCAAGCCCTTGCGGGTCGATGTCGGCGATGCCGCGCACCTGCGAGGCCATCAAGCCCAGCGCATGCGTGGCGCCGCCAGGCGCGCGGTAGTCGACGATGACGATGCGCGTGTCGAACTGCGCGGCGGCGGCCGGCAGCCCGGCCAGGCGCGACAGATCGATCACGGGCACGGGCTCGCCGTGCAAGTCCATCAGGCCGGCTACATAGTCTGGCGTGAGCGGTAATTGTTTCAGCTCCAGCAGCGGCAAGACGCGCACGATGCTGGCCAGGGGCAGGCCATAGCGGTCGCGTCCGATGTGAAAGAGCAGCACTTTCATGGGATCAGATGGTGACGGCGAAGGACGACACGCTCGACTGCAGGTCGCCCGCCGCATATTGCAGCTGGTGCACCGCTTCGCTGGTGGCTTTCAAGGATTCCACCGTTTGCTGGGTGGCGTCGTTGAGCTGCATCATGGTGTCGGAAATTTGCGACGCGCCTATCGCTTGCGACTGCATGCCTTGCAGCACGGCATCAAATTGCGGCGTGAGCTTTTGCACCTGGTCCATCACGGATGACAGCTGCTCGGCCACTTGCCGCACTTCGCCCACGCTGCGGCGAATTTCCTCGGAAAATTTATCCATGCCCATCACGCTGGCCGACACGGCCGACTGCATTTCCTTGAGCATTTGCTCGATGTCCCAGGTGGAAACAGAGGTCTGGTCGGCCAGGCGGCGAATCTCGGTAGCCACGACGGAGAAGCCGCGGCCCGCTTCGCCCGCCTTTTCCGCCTCGATGGCGGCGTTCAGCGATAGGATGTTGGTCTGGTCGGCCACCTTGGTGATGGTGATCAGCACGCTATTGATATTGCTGGCCTTTTCCGACAGGGCGGCCAGCTTGGCGTTGATGGAATCGGTGGCCGAGACCATGTGCTGCATGGTCGAATCCATGCGCTTGAGGTTGTTTTGCGCTTCGGCCGTGGCATTCGTCGTGTAGTCGGCCACGGCCGTGGCGTCTTCCATGGTTTTCAGCAACTGGCTCGTGTTGGCCGAAATTTCCTTGGTGGTGCTGAGAATTTCCACGCTCGTTTGCGCTTGCTCAATACCGGTGGCTTCCTGCTGGCGTGCCGAGGCGGCGATTTCCGTGGCCGACGTCGTCACCTGGATGCCGGCCTTTTGCACATTGTTGAGCAGGCTGCGCAGGTTTTCGAACATCTTCGCCAATCCATTGCCCAGCTGGCCGATGGCGTCGCTACCCGTGATGCCGACCTTGCCCGTCAGGTCGCCCGAGGCCGCCTTCGACACCACTTCCAGCAGCGAATCGACCTTGGCCCGCAAACTGTTGGTCGCGGCCAGTTCATTGGCCTGGTTGTCCTGGATGGTTTGCGCCATGCGGTTGAATTCTTCCGTCACCTTGCCCAGCTCGTCGCGCGAGAGGATGGCGGCGCGCGCGTTCTGCTCGCCGCCGGCGATGCGCCCGACGGCATCGGTCAGGTTGTTCAGCGGACCGAGGATGGAACGGCCCAGCAGGTAGGAAATGCCCAGCGCCAGCACGACGCACAGCAAGCCGCCCAGGGCCAGGGTCAGCAGCATGGTTTCCTGCAATTTCGCCGTGGTGGCCGTGCGTTCGGCCAGCAAACGGGACTCTTCGGCAGCGACTTCGTCGAGCAGCTTGTTGGCCTGCTTGACGGCCGGGTAGCCGCCAGGCGGCATGCTGCGCGCCACCGATTCCGTGGCGCCCGGGCCATTGCCCAGCGCGCGGCGCTTCTCGATCAGCGGATTGATCCACTCCTTGACCCAGGTCGTGGTCAGCTGGTCGATCTTGCGGAAGCGTTCCGACTGCTGTTTGTTGTCGGCCGTCATGGCGATGGCTTTTTGCGTGTGCTGGCTCAGCACCGCCATCTCGTCCGTTTCCGGGTTCAGCGAGGCTTCGTTGCCAGTCAGGATAAAACCGCGCACTTCCACCTGGATTTGCAGGATGGAATTGTGGATCTTGTCGATCTCAACCAGCACGTCCATCGTGTGGCGGTCCCATGCATTGGCTTCCGACAGGCGCGAAAAGCTGTTGTAGGCGACGCCCAGCAGGATCAGGATGATGGCCACGATGGAGCCGAAGCCCAGGTACAGTTTATTCTTGATACTCAGGTCTTTGAACATGGTGGCTCCGGAAGCGGGAAGTTTTCGACTAAGAGCGCCTAACAGAACCGTAGCGAGCGGCAGCGAGTTGCGGCTGAGAAGCGCAACTGTGCGCATGCACAGTGAGCATCGCAGGCCGCAAATCGCGCCGCGCAGTAGGTTATGTTAGGTGCTCTAAATTGCACTGTAGCATTTTGCCATGCGGACAGCAAAACGGGGGGTGATACGGGAGCTGCAGGGCAGTAAATCGCGGCCGAGTGCGTTTCAGGCGTAAAAAAGCCGCCCGTGGGCGGCTTTCGCTTGGCGCGGGAGGCGGTGCCTCCCTGTAAGCAATTACTTCTGGCCGCGTTTTTCGCGGGCGATGGCGGCGATGCGCATGCGCAAGGCGTTCAGCTTGATGAAGCCGCCGGCGTCGGCCTGGTTGTAGGCGCCGCCGTCTTCGTCGAAGGTGGCGATGTTCATGTCGAACAGCGAATCGGTCTTCGAATCGCGCGACACGACGATGACATTGCCCTTGTACAGCTTGATGCGTACCCAGCCGTTCACGGTTTCCTGTGTATGGTCGATCAGGGTTTGCAGGGCAACGCGCTCGGGCGCCCACCAGTAGCCGTTGTAGATCATCGAGGCGTAGCGTGGCATCAGGTCATCTTTCAGGTGGGCTACTTCGCGGTCCAGGGTGATCGATTCGATGGCGCGGTGGGCTTTGAGCATGATGGTGCCGCCCGGGGTTTCATAGCAGCCGCGCGATTTCATGCCGACGTAGCGGTTTTCCACCAGGTCCAGGCGTCCCACGCCATGCTTGCCGCCAACTTTGTTCAGTTCGGCCAGCACGGTGGCAGGCGACATGCGCACGCCGTTGATGGCGACGATGTCGCCTTTTTCGTATTCGATGTCCAGGTATTCCGCTTCGTCCGGCGCGTTTTCAGGGCTGACGGTCCAGCGCCACATGCTTTCTTCCGCTTCGGCGCTGGGGTTTTCCAGGTGACGGCCTTCAAAGCTGATGTGCAGCAAGTTGGCGTCCATCGAGTACGGCGCGCCGCCGTTCTTGTGCTTCATGTCGATGTCGATGCCGGCGTCTTCCGCATACTTCAGCAGTTTTTCGCGCGACAGCAGATCCCACTCGCGCCATGGGGCGATGATTTTCACGCCTGGCTTCAGGGCGTAGGCGCCCAGTTCGAAACGCACCTGGTCGTTGCCCTTGCCGGTCGCGCCGTGCGAGATGGCGTCGGCGCCCGTGGCGTTGGCGATTTCGATCAGGCGCTTGGCAATCAGCGGACGGGCGATCGAGGTGCCCAGCAGGTATTCGCCTTCGTACACGGTGTTGGCGCGGAACATCGGGAAGACGAAATCGCGCACGAATTCTTCGCGCACGTCTTCGATATGGATGTTTTCCGGCTTGATGCCGAATTTGATGGCTTTGGCGCGCGCCGGTTCCAGTTCTTCGCCCTGGCCCAGGTCGGCCGTGAAGGTGACGATTTCGCACTGGTAGTTATCTTGCAGCCATTTCAGGATGACGGAGGTGTCGAGTCCGCCGGAATAGGCCAGGACTACTTTTTTAATGTCGCTCATATTGCTTCCAGTTGTCGTTGTCGATGTATGTATTGCGATGCTGCCAGAATGGTTGTGGTACCTGGCGAATTAGTTGATTTTACCGATTAACAGGTACTCGATCAGCGCTTTTTGCACGTGCAGGCGGTTTTCCGCCTCGTCCCACACCACCGATTGCGGGCCGTCGATCACTTCGGCGGCCACTTCCTCGCCGCGGTGGGCGGGCAGGCAGTGCATGAACAGGGCGTCGGGCGCGGCGCGGGCCATCTTCGCGCCATCGACGATCCAGCCGTCGAAGGCGGCAATGCGGGCCGCGTTTTCCGCTTCGTAGCCCATGCTGGTCCACACGTCCGTGTTGACCAGGTGCGCGCCGGCACAGGCGTCCGACGGGTCGGCGAAGAAGGTGTAGCGCTCGGTCTTGACTTGCGACAAGTCGATGTCGTAGCCCTGCGGCGTCGACACGTTGACGTGGAAGCCGAACACTTCGGCCGCCTGCAGCCACGAGTACAGCATGTTGTTGGCGTCGCCGATCCAGGCGACGACCTTGCCGGCGATCGAGCCGCGGTGTTCGATGTAGGTGAAGATGTCGGCAAACACCTGGCACGGGTGGTGTTCATTGGTCAGTCCATTGATCACCGGCACGCGCGAGTTGGCGGCGAAACGCTCGATGATCTCCTGGCCAAACGTGCGCACCATGATGATGTCGCACATGCGCGACATGACCTGGCCCGCGTCTTCCACCGGCTCGCCGCGGCCCAGTTGGGAGTCGCGCGTATTCAGGTAGATGGCCGCGCCACCCAGCTGGTGCATGCCCGCTTCGAACGACAATCGCGTGCGGGTGGAGTTCTTTTCAAAGACCATCACCAGGGTGCGGTCGATCAGTGGATGGTAGATCTCGTAATTCTTGAACTTGCGCTTGATCAGATGGGCGCGTTCGATCACATATTCATACTCTTCCAACGTGAAATCGGAGAACTGGAGGTAGTGCTTGATCGGTTTTTTTATCGACATAATGACCACTTGAAGATGCGCAGGCCGCCGGCGGCGTGCCTTTCCCGCCGGGTTGCATCAGCGTACAACATCTCGTCTGATGACTGCCTCGCCCGGCGCGCTGCTGTATTGATCGGTGCCCGTGCCTGTTTGTCGCGCGGGTCGATGCGGTTTGCCAAGTTGTAAATCATGCAATGGCAGGGACTTCAGCCATTCAATTATAAGGGTTTTGCTTTTAGATTGGAAAGACTGGTCGGACGGGTACTTGTGTAGACAAGTGGCCGCGTCCAGCCAGTGTCTTGCCGGCTCAATAGATGTTGGCCGGGGTGGCCGCATCGATCTGCGGCGCCACCAGGGGCAGGTCCAGCGTGAAGCGCGTGCCGGCGGGGCTGCTGGCCACCTGGATGGTGCCGCCCAGCAGGGCCGTGACGATGTTGTAGCTGATCGACAAACCCAGGCCGCTGCCGCCCTGGCCCAGCTTGGTCGTAAAGAAGGGATCGAAGATGCGCGACAGATGCTGTTCGGCGATGCCGCCGCCATTGTCTTCAAAGACGATCAGCACGCGCGCCTCGTCGGCCGCAGCGGACAGGCGCATCCTGCCCGCGTTGCCGCCGTCCATCTGGTCGAAGGCGTGCAGCAGGGAATTGTTGATCAGGTTGGTGGTCACCTGCCCGAACGGGCCAGGATAGCTATCCATGGCGATGCCGAATGCGATGTCCGTCTCGATGCGGTGGCCCGAGCTGCGGATGCGGTTCATGACGGTGGCGATGATTTCATTGCTCACCTGTTGCAGGTCGAACTGGCGCCGCTGTTCCGTGGTGCGGTCGACGGCCACCTGCTTGAAGCTGTTGACCAGGTCGGCCGCACTGTGCAGGCCGCGCATCACCAGTGCCGACGCCTTGCCCGCATCGTCGATGTAGGCGGCCAGGTCGGAGCGGCGCAGGCCGGGACCGTTCATCAGGCGTTCCACGTCTTCCGTCTTTTGCTGCATGGTGCTGGCGATCAACAGACTGTTGCCGATGGGGGTATTGAGTTCATGCGCCACGCCGGCCATCAGGGAACCGAGGGCGGCGAGTTTTTCCTGCGACACCAGTTGCGCCTGGGCATCTTGCAGCTGCCGGTAGGCGCTGGCATTGTCGAGCGCGATGGCGCCATACGCGCACAGAGTGCGGAAGATCAGCCGCTCGCGTTCGCCGTAGGCATGGGCATGGCAAGCCTGCACCGTCATCACGCCCAGCACGCGCTCGCCCACCGTCAAGGGCACATACAGCACGCTCTGGTTATGCAGGGTGCCGGGCACGGTGTAGGCGTGGCGCTTGGGCGGCACCTGGTCGATATACACTTCGCGCCGGCCCAGCAGGCAGCGCACGGAGTAGGCGCGTGGATTGCTCAGTGGAATGGCGTTGTCGGACAGCGGCCGGCCCGCTTCCATGCCGTGCGCGCGGCGCAGCGCCGTGCCCGCCGCATCGAGCATGTAGACGGCGAAGGTGTTGACTGGCAGCAAGGCATGCACGTGGCGGTCGAGCACCTGGAACACGGCGCTGGCGTCGAGGTGGGTGGTGATTTCCTGGCCGATGGCCGACAGCCGTTCCAAGGTGTCGCTGGTCTGTTGCAGCACTTCGGCGCGGCGCGCTTCGGAAGCGGCCAGTTCGCGGTGGTGATAGCCTTCCGAGCGCGCATGTTCCGTCTGGTGGTAGACCTGCATGGCGGTGGCGCGGTTGCTGGCTTGCTGGGTGTGGCTTTTTTCGCGCGCCACGCCCGCATCGAGGGCGATATCGTAGGCGCGCGCATAGTCGCCCGCATGCGCGTATTCGCGCGCCAGCGCATCGAGCAGTTCGCCGGGCGGCACATAGCCTTCGATGGAAGAGGCTACCTGCAGCGCCTGGTGCAGGAAATGCAGGGCCGGATTGCGTTCCTGCATGCCTGACGGCGGCGGCAGCTCGTGGCGCGCATGCAGCATGGCCAGGACGCGCAGCGCCGCTACCTGGTGCATGGCGTCGCCCTGCGCCGTGGCCAGCTGGCGCGCCCGCTCGGCCGCTTGCAACGCCTCGTCCGGTCGGTCCAGGTAGGACAGCGCGTGGGCGCTGCCGCGCTGCGCCATGCTGCGGAAATCGGCCTGGCGCAGCGCTTCGGCGCGCTGCGCCAGGCGGCTGAAGGCGTCGAGCGCCGTGTCGTAGTCGCCCTTGTCCAGGCTCAGTTCGCCCAGGTGGAACAGCGCGTTGGCATACGTGCGCGCACCCGACACGGGGGTCAGGATGTGCAGCGCTTCACGCAGCAAGTCTTCGGCGGCGGCCAGGCGTCCCAGCTTGCGCATGGTTTCGGCTGTATGCGTCTGGCAGGCGCCGATGCTGCGCGGCCAGCCGGTGGGGCGCGCCAGGTCCAGCGCGCACTGCATCCATTCGAGGGCCGATTCGTTGTCGTTGAGGCTGGAGAAGCAGTCACCGATATTGATGGCGGCCGTGATGGCGCCGCGCAGCTGGCCGCTTTCCAGCGCCGCTTCATAGCTTTGCATGTAGTGGCCGGCAGCCGCGCCCAGGTCGCGCGACGTATGCGCCAGCAAGCCACGGTAGTCATGTACCCAGGCGGCCAGCGGCGCGGGCAGCTTGCCGCTGGCGCTGTCGGCCTGGAAGTGCTTGCCCCAGCGCGCCTGCGCGGCTGGCGCATCGCGCAAGACGGCCCAGCGCGCCGAGGCCGCGTCGGCCAGGCGGGCGCGCATTGCATCGCCGGCGCCGCGCGCTTGCTCCGCTGCGGCCAGCAGTTCGGCATCGCAACGGGCATGGTCGCCCCGGTCGACGGCGATCGAGGATAGCAGCCAGTGGGCGTCGGCGCAGCCGACGGCGTCGCCGTGCGCGTCGCAGGTGGCGCGCGCTGCCATGGCCAGGCTTTCCGCGGAGTCGAGCGCGCCTTGCAGCCACGCTACTTCCGCCTGCACCAGTTGCAAGCGCGCACGCGCCTGTTCCATTGCTGCCGCTTCCAGGCCGGCCAGCGGCAGCAGCAGCTGCGCTTCCTCGCTCAGCGCAATTGCTCTGGTGCAATCACGCTGGCGCAAATGCCAGGATAGCAACAGCAGCAGCGGTACGCGCCCGGCACCGCGCAACGGCAGCAATGCGCTTTCCCACTGCGCTACGTCATGTTCGAGCGCGAACATTTCCATTCAAGCATTCTCCCCCGCAAACTTAGCCCCAGCCTGCGACCGCACAGGCCATGTGTCATCGCATTGTAAGCTGCATTCAGGGGAATTGTTCAGTGCGCCGGTCAGAATTATTCATCCGGCATGGCGCCACCGGCCGGGGCGATTTGCCCCCGGCGTTCGATGCTGGACCTGGCGCTTAGCGCGACACCAGGCGGATGCTGGCGCTGCCAGCGTCGGTGCTGGCGCTGCGCATGTCGGCGGGCATGCGCAAGCCGGGCAGGAACTGGGCGTCGTCGATCACCACGCGCTCGCCCGCATTGCTGAAAACGAAGGCCGTGCCCTTTTTGCTGACAAACTGGCCCGGCCCGGTGGGATAGATTTCCACGCTGGGCTTTTCCCGCAATTCACGCTCGTCGATCAGGCGGCCAAAGAAACGGTTGTGCTGCTGCTGGACTTCCAGGCGTTGTCCATTCGACATGCGGTATTGCTGTTCGATGTCGAAGGCTTCCTGGGCTGTGACGTGATAGTAGGTGCCAGTCGTGACGCGCACGCTGTCAGTGGTTTGCGGTGCGGCGGCGGTTTGCGCCTGGGCCGTGCCGCCGGCAAGGGCGAAGATAGCGGCGAGGAGGGGGAGTAAGCGTTTGGTATGCATGACATTCACCTTCGATCAGGATGACAGGATTGGTTAGAGTTAGATCGTGTGGTCGCTGGCGGGTTTCCGGCAGGGACTGGTGTCAAGTTAGCAAACGCACCTGGCCATCGCCAGTGGCAGGCGATGGAAGGCAGGTTTGAAGCGCTGAAATGCCGAAAACAGCGGATGAACGGTTTTGGGATTAAAGTCGGATGACGGGCTCGGCAGCGAAATTAAATTTCGCTTGCCGGGTGTTTTTCGGCTCTATATTTGAATGAGCGAAATATTTATTAATACAGCGTCTGCGCCGATTCGTGCAGCAGCTGGCCATACAGGGTATGGCGCATCTTGGCGATCTTGCCTTCAGACAATGCTTGCAGGATGGCACACTGCGGCTCGATCAGGTGGCGGCAGTTGTAGAACTTGCAGCCGCCCAGATAGGGCTGGAATTCGCGGAAGGCCCGCTCCAGCATGCCCTCGGACAGGTGGTACAGGCCGAATTCCTGGAAGCCCGGTGAATCGATGATGGAGCTGTTCGCGCCCAGTTCGTCCAGCTTGTACAGGCGCGTAAAGGTCGTCGTGTGCTTGCCCGTGTCGAGCGCGGCCGAGATTTCGCGCACGGCGATGTCGGCGTCCGGCACCAGCAGGTTGATCAATGACGACTTGCCCATGCCCGACTGGCCGATCAGGATCGACGACTGGCCCGCCAGCAGCGGCGCCAGGGTGGCTACGGCGTGCTCGGGTTCGGCGCGCGCCGATACCTCATCGACGGGATAGCCCATCGAGGAATACGGCAGCAGCCGTTCGCGGGCGCGCTCCAGCGAGGCGGTCACGTCCGTTTTATTCAGGATGATGCGCGCCGCGATGCCGGCTGCGTCGGCCGCCACCAGCGAGCGCGAGATCAGGTCGTCGGCAAAGCCCGGTTCCGTGGCCACGACGATGAACAGCTGCGTCAGGTTGGCTGCCAGCAACTTCGATTTGTACTGGTCCGAGCGGTACAGCAGGGTCTTGCGTTCCTCGATGCGGTCGATGACGGCCTGGTCGTTGGAAGTGCGCGTCAGGTGCACGATGTCACCCACGGCCACATTGGTCTTCTTGCCGCGTGTCACGCATTGCAGCTTGGCGCCGTCCACGTCGGCCAGGTAGTGGCGGCCATGGGCGGCGATGATAATACCCGTCAACTTGCCTTCGCTCATGGTGCCACCTGGCTGCTCTGGTAGATGAGGTCGGCCTTGGCGGCGCAGATGAAGTCGTTTTCGGACAGGCCGCCGGCGCCCTGGTTGACCGAGTGCGTATCGTAGCGCACGGCGCAGGTTTTGTAAGTAATGATGAGCTCCGGATGGTGGTCTTGCGTATGGGTCATATAGGCCAGGGCGTTCACGAACGCCAGGGTCTGGTAGTAATTCTTGAAACCGAAGTCGCGGCACAGCTTGCCATTTTGCACCGTCCACTGGGGCAGCAAGGCGTGCAGGGTGGCGATGTCTGTGTCGCCCAGCGCCTGCTGGCGCGGTGCGCAGGACAGTTGGGACAGGTCTTGCGAAGTCGATGGCGTATTCATGTCGTAGCCCCTTTCAGGTGGCGGATGCGCACGCTGGCCGGCGGGTGCGAGTCGTAGAAGGCCGAGTGCAGCGGGTCGGGCGTCAGGGTTGACGCATTGTCTTCATACATTTTGACGAGGGCCGAGACCAGGTCGTCCGCTTGCGTGTGCGTGGCGGCAAAGGCGTCGGCTTCGAATTCATGCTTGCGCGAGCTCAGCGAGGTCAGCGGTCCCAGCAGGAAAGTGAAGACGGGCAAGGCCAGCATGAACAGCAGCAGGGCCAGCGCGTCCGTCGGCTGGCCCGTCAGTGCCAGGGTGACGGGATCGATGCCCAGGCCCGCATAAAACCATGGCTGCGTCTTCAGGAAGCCCAGCAGCGCCAAAAAGCCCAGCGAGATGACAAACATCATGGCGATGCGCTTGACGATGTGCTTGAGCTTGAAATGGCCCAGTTCATGCGCCAGCACGGCTTCGATTTCCTGCGGCGCCAGGCGCGACAGCAGGGTGTCGAAGAAGACGATGCGCTTGTTGGCGCCAAAACCCGAGAAATACGCGTTGCCATGGGCGCTGCGCTTCGAGCCGTCCATCACGAACAAGCCTTTCGAGGCGAAACCCACGCGCTGCATCAAGCCTTCGATGCGGCTTTTCAGCGATTCATCGGCCAGCGGCGTGAATTTGTTGAACAGCGGGGCAATAACTGTAGGAAACAGCACCATCATCAGCAACTGGAAGCCGCTCCAGACGAACCACGCGTACAGCCACCACAGGTCGCCCGACTTGGCCATCAGGGTCAGCACGACCCAAATCAGGGGCAGGCCGATGGCCGCGCCCAGGCCCACGCCCTTGAGCATGTCCGTGAAGAACAGCTTGCGTGCCATGGTGTTGAAGCCGAAACGTTGTTCCAGCACGAATTGGCGGTAGTAGTCGAAAGGCAGGTCGATCAGGCCGGAAATGGCGGCGAAGGCGGCGATCAGGCCGATCTGGTACAGCATGGGCGAACCCGCCCCCATCCATTCATTCAGGGACAGCGCCAGCCATTGCAGGCCGCCCAGCAAGGTAAAACCGATCAGCACGGCGTAGTTGACCAGCAAGGTCAGCAAGCCGAACTTGGTCTTCGCCACCGTGTAGTCGGCCGCCTTCTGGTGCGCGGCCAGCGGGATCTTTTCCGCGAATTCGGGCGGGACTGCCGCGCGGTGCGCCAGCACGTGGCGAATCTGCCGCGAAGCGAGCCAGAAGCGCACGGCGAGGGTCAAAACGAGGACGGATACAAACAAAATCGAAAACGCGAGTGAATACATTCTGTGCCTGTGAGAAAATGGCTGATTATTTAGTTTGATTAGGCCAAGAGAGAATTATGTCACAAGCGACCGACTTAACTGCATCCACCCCCGCACCCATTGTCCCGGCACGTCCAAATGAGATGAACCTGGTCTGGGTTGACATGGAAATGACGGGCCTGGAGCCCGATACCGACCGCATCATCGAGGTGGCGGTGGTGGTGACGGACATGCATTTGAACCTGCTGGCCGAAGGCCCCGTGTTCGTGATTCACCAGTCGGATGAAACGCTGAACAAGATGGATGCCTGGAACAAGGGCACGCATGGCCGCTCCGGCCTGATCGACAAGGTGAAAGCGTCGACCGTGACGGAAGCGCAGGCGGAAGCGGAGCTGATCGCGTTCTTGAAGAAATACGTACCGGCAGGCAAGTCGCCCATGTGCGGCAACACCATCGGCCAGGACCGCCGCTTCATGGTGCGCGGCATGCCGAAGCTGGAAGCGTTCTTCCACTACCGCAATGTGGACGTATCGACACTGAAAGAGCTGTGCAAGCGCTGGAAGCCGGAAATCGCTACCGGTTTCAAGAAACACCAGAAGCACACGGCCCTGGCCGATATTCTGGAATCGATCGAAGAGCTGAAATATTACCGCGAGAATTTTATTAAATTGTAATGGTGTTGTCGGCTTACGCGCTGCGCGCTAAGCCGACCTACGAGCCGTTACCGCCGCTGGCGTAGGTCGGGTTAGCGCCTTGGCGCGTAAGCCGACACATCCGCCGCCTCGAAGGCGAGGGCAGACCAAGCGCCATCCTCATCCTGCCACTCCAGCGCAAACGGCCCCGTTTGCCGCAAGTCCGTGATCCATACTGTTTCGCCAGGCTGGCGGAAATATTCCGCGCTCTGCCCGAACGGCTGTCCCAGCCGGCACAGCACCAATCCCTCGCCCGCCACGGCGCACCATTGTTCATCGGCATCGATCAAGGCCACGGCCGGATCGCCATAGAATTCGCCCAGCTCTTGCCGCCTTCCATTGGCCGCCGTCACGCTGGCCTGTTCATATTCATGCTGGACAATATATGTGGCGCTGCGCGCCAGTTCCCTGTTCGTCATGCGCTCTCCACGGTGGGCCAGACGGTTTCCTGGTCGGCGCGGGCCTCGGCGATCAGCCATTCGCAGAACGCGTGCACGAGGGGACGCGTTTCCGCCTGGGGCGAGCGCAGCAGGTAATAGCAGTGTGGGCCGCGCACCGCGTGTTCGAACACGCGCACCAGGCGGCCCGACCGTAAATCGTCGCCGATCAGGGGGCTGGCGGCGATGGCCACGCCCTGGCCGCTGGCGGCCGCGTCCAGGCATAAATACGTGTGCGAAAAGCGTGCGCCGCTGTTGCCGCTATTGCCGCTGTAATGCACGCCGCAGCTGTGCAGCCAGCGCGTCCAGTCGATTTCGCCGGGCAGGTGCACTTCCGGTTCGTCGTGCAGCAGCGGATAGCGCAGCAGGTCGGCGGGCTGGCGCAGGCTGGCCGCGTTGGCGCGAAAGCCGGGGCTGCAGACGGCGGAAAACCATTCTTCCATGAGTAAATCCACTTTGAGGCCCGGATAGCGGCCCGGTCCCAGGCGGATGGCCACGTCGACGCCATCGCGCGCCAGGTCGACCGGGTGCATCGAGGCCAGCACGCGCAGCTCGATCTGCGGATAGCGGTCGCGCAGGCGGCCCAGGCGCGGCATCAGCCAGCGCGAGACGAGCGAACTGGTGGCCGTCACCGTTACCACCTTGTCATCGCCCTGGCGCCGGGCCTGCTCGGAGACGTCGGCCAGCTGGTTGAGTATCGGCCCCAGCGAGGCCGCATAGCGCTGGCCGGCGCTGGTGAGCACCACGCCGCGCGGCATGCGCTGGAACAGCACGATACCGAGCCACGCTTCCAGCTGTTTCACGTGGTGGCCGATGGCGCCAGCCGAGACGTGCAATTCTTCGCCCGCGCGCTGGAAGCCTTCATGGCGGGCAGCCGCCTCAAAGGCGTGCAGGGCGGCGAGTGGGGGCAAGGGACGTGACATGGCACTCTTCAAGGGAATTGAGCCTCAGTAATATTCGGCCTATCCGTGAAGAATATTGGTTTGTTTCATTTTGCGCAAGCGAATATGATGCCGTCATCGCGTGAAGTGACCCGCAATAGGATTCACGCATGCATTTCACGCACGCATCACCTTCCAGCCTTGCTTGGCATTAATATTTACAACGCCTGGGAAAACCGTCGCGAGCGGCAGTGATTTGTGGCTGAGAAGCGCAACCGTACTTCAGTACGGTGAGCATCGCAGGCCGCAAAGCGCGACGCGCAGCAGGTTTGCCCTGGCGTACTCAAAGAGGTTTAGTCATGTCTGATCGCCGCGCCGTTGCGCTGGTGTTGCTGTCGGCCGCCGGTTTCGGCAGTTCCGCAGTGTTTGCCAAGGCGGCCTATGCGTCCGGGGTCAACCCGTCGACCATGCTGGCCTTGCGTTTCGTCATCGCCGCCATGCTGTTGCTGCCGCTCGTGTGGCTCGGTGGCTGGCGCTTGCCGCGCGGCCGCCTGCTGGCTGGTTACATGCTGATGGGCCTGATGTACACGGCCCAGTCGCAAGGCTATTTCAATGCGCTCATGTATGCCAGCAGCGGCCTGTGCGGCATGTTGCTGTACGTGTATCCCGTGCTGGTGACCATCCTCGCGCTGGCGCTGGGCTGGGAAAAGCTGGACCGGCGCATGCTGGTGCTGATGGCGCTGGCGATTGCCGGCATGGCCATCACCCTGGGCGGCAAGCTGCAGGGCCAGCCCATCGGCATCGCGCTGGCATTGATGGCGGCCGGCGTGTACGCCGTGTACATTCTGTTTGGCAACAGCCTGTCGAAAAGCCGCGAGAATATTCACCCATTGGCCGCCTGCGTGGTGATCCTGGGCACGGCCGGCCTGTCGAATACTGCGATTGCACTGTGGCAAGGCGTGGCCTTGCCTGGCACGCCGACGGGCTGGCTGGCCGTCAGCGCCATCGCCCTGTTCTCGACGGCCATCGCGATTGCCGCTTTCTTTGCCGGCGTGGCGCAAATCGGCGCGGCCAAGGCGTCCATCATTTCCACGTTTGAACCTGTGATCACGATGGCGTTCGGCGTGACCATGCTGAAAGAAACCGTCAGCGGCACGCAATTGCTGGGCGGCGCCATGGTGCTGGCCGCCGTGGTCTTGCTGGCGCAGCGTCCCGCGCCCAAGGCGGCGGCCATGCCGGGCGTGCAGGCCAGCGCATGATCCTGTTTTCCTGAACTGATCGGCTGTATCGATCGGTCTCCTTTGGCGCCGCGACGGGTTTCCTGTCGCGGCGTTTTTTTTTGCACATAAAATCTTGATTGCGAATGATTCTCATTTATAATTGACTGCAAGATTCCCCCACCACCAGCCAGCCCTCCGCATGCCAGCCAGTGTTCGCCTTGAAAGGAGACACCGTGTCGAGCACGTTCCCCATTTGCAATACCGAGCTGGTCGCCAGTGAATTTGCCCGCCTGCGCCGTGAAAAGAAGGCCCGCCACCGCGACATCGCCGAGGAACTGGGCATAGCCGAAGGCGAGCTGATTGCCGCGCATGCGGGCCTGTCGCTGGCCGATGGCGCCTTGCTGGGCGCCGTGCGCCTGCAAGCCGACTGGCCCGCCATCGTCCAGGCGCTGGAACCGCTGGGCGAAGTCATGGCGCTGACGCGCAACGCTTCGTGCGTGCATGAAAAGACGGGCGTCTACCGCAAGACTAGCCACAACAATCACGTGGGCCTGGTGCTGGGTGGCGACATCGACCTGCGCGTGTTTTACCGCCAGTGGGCACATGGCTTTGCCGTGCGCGAGATGGGCGAGCACGAAGTGCAGCGCAGCCTGCAATTTTTCGATGCCGCCGGCCACGCCGTGCACAAGATATTCCTCAAGCCGCAAAGCGATCTGGCCGCCTATGACGCGCTGGTGGCGCATTTTGCCGACGCGGACCAGGCGGCCGGCATTGCCGTGATGGCCGCGCCGCCGCCGCCGGCGGAACTGCCCGACGCGCAGATCGACGTGGCCGGTTTTCGCGCCGCCTGGGCCGACTTGCGCGACACGCATGAATTTTTCACCGTGCTGAAAAAATATTCGGTCTCGCGCCTGCAGGGCCTGCGCCTGGCCGAAGCGCGCTTCGTGCAGCAGCTCGACAAATCCTGCGTGCTCGACCTGCTCAATAGCGCCGCCCTTGAAAAAGTGTCCATCATGGCCTTCGTTGGCAATGCCGGCATGATCCAGATCCATTCTGGCCCCGTGCACAAGATCGCCGTGATGGGGCCGTGGATCAATGTCCTCGACACGCGCTTCAACCTGCATTTGCGCGAAGACCATATCGCCAGCGCCTGGGTGGTGAAAAAGCCGACAGTCGATGGACTGGTGACATCGGTGGAACTGTTCGACGCCAGGGGCGACACCATCGTCATGTTCTTCGGCGAACGCAAGCCGGGCGTGCATGAACTGTGCGAATGGCGCCATATCGTCGAACGCGTCGTGCAGGAGGGCGAACTATGCGCCGCATGATCGCCGCCAGCGTGGCGCGCCGCATCGCGCTGAAAAAAATGGGGGCGGGAGCGCTGGCCCTGGCCGCGCCGATGCAGGTGCTGGCCGCCGTGTCCGACGCGGGCACACCTGTGGTCAAAGCGCGGCGCATCGTCAGCGTCGGCGGCGCCCTGACGGAAATCGTGTATGCGCTCGGGGCGCAGGGCGAACTGGTGGGCGTCGATACCACCTCGCTGTATCCGGCCGTGGCGCAACAGCTGCCGCAAGTGGGCTATGCGCGCACCCTGTCGGCCGAGGGCGTGCTGTCGCTGGCGCCCACGCAGCTGATCGCCACCGAGGAAGCGGGGCCGCAAGCGGTGCTGCGGCAGGTGCGCGACGCGGGCGTGCCGGTGGCGGTGCTGAACGCGAATAACCAATTCGAAGGCTTGCTCGAACGGGTAAAACAGGTGGGCCGGATCACGGGCCGTGCCGACCCCGCCGCGCGCCTGGCGCAAGCCTTGCAGCAGCAATGGCACGGCGCCCTGGGCAAGGTGCGCCAGCGCAGCCAATCACCGGTGCAATCAGCCGTGCGCGTGCTGTTCATCCTCGCCCATGCGCCGAACCAGGTGATGGTGGGTGGGCGCGAGACGGGCGCCGACGCCATGCTCGCGTATGCGGGCGCCGTCAACGTGATGGGCGGTCAGGGTGGATTCGCCGGCTACAAGCCCCTTACGCCGGAAGCCGTGATCGCCGCGCGGCCCGATATCGTGCTCGTCACGGATCAGGGATTGAAAGCCTCGGGCGGCGTGGACGGCATCCTCAAATTGCCAGGCCTGGCGCAGACACCTGCCGGGCGCAAGCACCGCATCGTTTCGCTGGAAGCCATGCTGCTGCTGGGCTTTGGCCCGCGCATGCCGCAGGCGCTGGCCGAACTCGACGCCGCGTTTGCCAAAGCCATGGCCGCATGAACGTGCGCGCGATGACGCCGGCAGTGTCCTGGCCACGCTGGGGCGCTGGCGGCTTGCTGGCCGCCGCCCTGGCTTGTGGCTTGCTCATCGCCGTGCAGGCGGGCGCCGTGCCCGTGACCCTGGCCGACTGGCTGGCGCCGTTGCAAGCGGGCGACGATGCGTTGTCCGGCGGCGCCTATGTGCTGTGGCATATCCGTTTGCCGCGCGCCCTGTTTGCCATCCTGATCGGCGCCGCGCTGGCGCTGGCCGGCGGCCTGACGCAAGGGTTGTTTCGCAATCCGCTGGCCGACCCGGGGTTGCTGGGCGTGAGCAGCGGCGCCGCCTGCGCGGGCGCGGTCACCATCGTCTTCGCCGCCAGCCTGCACGTGGCGCCCGAGCTGCGCGTGTGGCTGCTGCCGGGGGCCGCGTTTGCCGGCGCCATGCTTATTTGCGTGCTGCTCGATCGCGTTGCCCGCTGGGCCACGCCAGGCTCCATCATCGGCCTGCTGCTGACGGGCGTGGCGCTGAACGCCATCACGGTGGCTGTCATGGGCCTGTGCATCTACCTGGCCAGCGACGACCAGTTACGCACCCTGACTTTCTGGACATTGGGTTCGCTGTCGGCCGGCAGCTGGCGCCAGGTGGCAGCCCTGCTGCTGGTGCTGGCCGGCGCGCTGTGGGCCACGCGTTTTCTGATGCGTTCCCTGAACGCGCTGGCGCTGGGCGAGGCGCAAGCGCTGCACGTGGGCATCGACGTGGACCGGCTGCGCACGCAGGTGATCGTGCTGGTGGCCGTGTTGACGGGCTTTGCCGTCGCCTGGTGCGGCGGCATCGGTTTTATTGGCTTGATCGCGCCGCACCTGGTGCGCACCTGGCTGGGCGCCGACCAGCGCCGCGTGCTGCCGCTGGCGATGCTGATGGGCGGCTTGCTGCTGCTGTTGGCCGACACCCTGGCGCGCACGGTCGCGATTCCCGCGGAAGTCCCCGTCGGCATTTTCACGGCCTTGCTGGGCGGGCCATTTTTCCTGATGCTGTTGCGGCGCTTCCGCCACGGCACAGCCTAGAGGTGAACATGACGCCCATACTGGAACTCGCCTTCGCCACCACGCAACTGGGCCAGCAGTATTTCGGCCCCTTCAATGTGCAGGTGCATCCCGGCGAGCGCATCGCCATTCTCGGCCCCAGCGGCGCGGGCAAGTCGACCCTGTTGAAACTGATGGCGCGCGAACTGCAGCCGCAGGCGGGCCAGGTGATATTCGCGGGCCGGCCGCTCGTGCAGTGGCCGCTGGCCGAACTGGCCCTGCGCCGCGCCGTCTTGCCGCAAGGCTCGAACGTGGCCTTCGGATTGCAGTGCGCGCTGGTGATCGGCCTGGGGCGGGTGGCACGCCTGGTCGACCCCCAACTGGAGCGTATCGTGCAGGAGGCGGCCGCCCTGGCGCACGCCGCGCACTTGCTGGGCCGCCGCCTGGATACGCTGTCCGGCGGCGAGCAGGCCAGGGTGCAGCTGGCGCGCATCTTCGCGCAGATGTGGGATGTCGACAATGGCTTGATACTCGTCGACGAACCGCTGGCGGCGCTCGATCCCGGCTTGCAGTTCGATTTGCTCGACAGCCTGCAGCAGTTTTGCGCCGCGCGCGGCCACGCCGTCATCGCCATCCTGCACGACATCAATCATGCCTTGCTGGGTTTTGACCGGCTGCTGCTGGTGCGTTCGGGCCAGCTGGTCGCCGATATCGGCAGCGATGCCGGCGCCGTACCCGCCCTGGCCGCGCTGTACGGCATCGCCCTGACGACGGCGACCAATAGCGATGGCGACGTGTGCGTCATCCCTGCCAGGAGCGCGGTGCGCAGGGCCGCCTGACTGATTCACCAGACGTCCGCCGCGCGCGGCCGCGCCATCTGGCCGCTGCCCAGCAGCCACACCATCAGGGCCTCGGCCTGTTCGCGCGTGGCGGCCACCTCCTGCACGATGCCGAAGGCTTGCATGGCGCCGGCCGCCATCGCCTGCAGGCGCGCGCGCTGCTCCGCGTCCGCCTCGACCGATACCAGGCCGCGGCAAAGGGCGGCCAGCGCCACCTTGTTATGCTTGAGCCACAGGCCGCGCCGCTTGCGGTCGATGTGCGCTTCATCGCTGCGCTCTTCCTCGAACAGCAGGACGAACGGTACACCGTGGCGCAGCAGGGCGTCCATGTCGTTTTCCCACAGCGGGGCATAGCCGGTGACGACCGTTTCAGGGCGAAAGCGCACGATGGGAAAGTCGCTGACGTCGTGGATGGAGAATTGGGTGCTATCGGGTTTCATCGTGTGTTTCCTTGTTCGCTAGTAGGTGAAAAGACTTGCCAGCCGCCGCCCAGCGCCTTGTAGACCTGGACCAGCGACAGCGCAGCGGTGGCGCGGCTGTCGACCAGTGCGGCTTCGTTGTTCAATAAGGTGTTCTGCACATGCAGCACGTTGAGCAGGTCCGTGCCGCCCTGGCGGTATTGCAGTTCCGCGCTGCCCAGCGCGCGCCGCCCCTGCTTGACGGCTTCATCGAGGCTGGCCTGGCGGCGAGCGTTGGCCTGGTAGCCAGACAGCGCGTCTTCCACCTCGTGCCAGGCGGCCAGCACCGTCTGGCGGTAGGCGATGGCTGCTTCCTGCTGCTGCGCCTCGCGCAATTGCAAGTTGCCGCGCAGGCGGCCGCCGTCGAACAGGGGCACGCTGAAGCCGGGGCCGAAGGCAAAGCGCCTGGCGTCCCAGCCGATATCGGACAGCTGCATCGCCTGCAGGCCGATGCTGCCAGAGAGGGTGATGCGCGGATAAAAATCGCCTTGCGCCACGCCGATGGTGGCCGTGGCCGCGTGCAGCTGCGCTTCGGCGCGGCGGATGTCGGGCCGCCGTTCGGCCAGGCTGCTCGGCACGCCCAGTTGCACCTGCATGGCGACAAACGGAATGTCCTTGCCGGCTGCCAGTTCCGCCTGCAGGGACTGCGGCGGCAGCGCCAGCAAGAGGGCGAGGGCATTGCCCAGGCGCGCTTCGCGCTGCGCTAGCTGTGGCAGGCGCGCTTCGATGGTGGCCACGTGGGCTGCCGCCTCGGCCTCGTCGAGCTGCGTCGCCACGCCTTCGCGCAGGCGGATGCGGGTCAGGTTCAATGTGTGGCGGGCGATATCGAGCAGTTGCTGCGTGATGGCCAGCGTCTGCTGCGCGCCGCGCAGCTCGATGTAGTCGCGCGCCGTTTCGGCCAGCACGGCCAGCAGCACGCCGCGCTGCGTTTCCACGGCCACGTCGACACGCGCATCAGCCGCTTCCACTTCGCGCCGCACGCGGCCCCACAGGTCCAGTTCCCAGGCCGCGTCGAGATTGCCTTGCCACAGGCTGTAGGCGGACTGGCCGTTGTTGCGCGACGGGTCGCTCAAGCCTTGTTCGCTGTTGCGCGCGCGGCTGTAGCTGCCATTCGCACCCAGCGACGGGCCTTGCGCGGCGCCGGCCACACCGCGCGCGGCGCGGCTCTGTTCCAGCCGGCTGCTTGCCGCCAGCAGGTCGAGGTTGGCGCCGGCGGCGCGCTGCAGCAGGGCGGACAAAGTCGCGTCGCCAAAGCTGTCCCACCAGCGCTGTTCGATGGCGCCATCCTGTGCTGCGGCGAAACGGGCGTCCTGCGCCTGGCGCCATTGCTGTCCCAGATCGTTGTGCGGGCGCTGGAAGTCGCTGCCGACGCTGGCACAGCCGGCCAGGCCCAGGGCCGTGATGAGTATCAGTGCTTTCATCGTGCGCTCACCTGTTGCAGCTGTTGACGGCGCATGGCCGTATCGATGCGCACTTCGGCCGACATGCCCACGCGCAAGCGATGTTCGCCATCCTGGCCCGGTTCGAGCGCGATCCTGACGGGGATGCGCTGCACCACCTTGGTGAAGTTGCCGGTGGCGTTTTCCGGTGCGATGGCGGCAAACGTCACGCCCGTGGCCGGCGCGATGCTGTGCACCGTGCCGTGCAGGAGCACGCCCGGATAGGCGTCGACGGCGATGCTGGCGCGCTGGCCCTGGCGCACGTGGGTCAACTGGGTTTCCTGCAGGTTGGCGACGATGAAGCTGCGGTTCAAGGGCACCACGGCCATCAGGCTGGCGCCGGGCGCCACCAGGGCGCCGACGCGCACGGCGCGGCGTCCCACGATGCCGTCGATGGGGGCGCGCAGCTGCGTATGCGACAGATCCAGTTCGGCCCGTTGCAGACCGGCGCGGGCGCGCAGCAGGGACGCTTCGGCCGCGCCTTGCTGCGCCTGAAAAATGTCCGTCTGCTTGCGGGTGGAGACCAGGGCGGCGCGGTTTTGCGCCAGGCGCGCGCGGCTCACGTCGAAGCGCGATTGCGCCTGCTGTGCGTTCTGCACGCTGCCCGCGCCCTGGCCGGCCAGATGCTGCGAGCGGGCCAGTTCCTGCTGCGCCAGTTTGTCTTCCGCCTGGTTGGCGTCGACCAGGGTGCTGGCCTGTTCGATTACCGATTGCTGGCGCTGCAAGGTAGCGCGGGCATTCGCCAGCTGCGCTTCGGCGCCGGCGACGTCGGCGCGGGCCGAGGCGGCGGCGGCCTGGTAATCGCGGTCGTCGATGCGCGCCAGCAGCTGACCCGCCTTGACAGTCTGGTTGTCTTCAACCAGCACGTCCCGCACGATGCCACCCACCTTGGGGGAGAGCACGGTGTAGTCGGCGCTGACGAAGGCGTCGTCGGTGCGTTGTTCGTCGCCATGGGCGAACAGCAGTTGCCAGGCGCAAAAGGCGAGGGCGCAGGCCAGCAGGGCCAGGCCGAGGATGAAAGCGCGCGAGCGCAGTATGGATTTTTGCATGGTGAAGCTCTTTCGTGAAGTAAAAGTCAGGCGGCGCGTGGCGGATAGACGCGCGTCGGCAGGATGGGAATGATCACAATCATGGCCAGCGCGATGGCGGCCACCGTGAGGTACAGGTCGGACGAGGTCAGGGTGACGACTTGCGCATGCATGCGCTGCGCCAATCCTTCCATGTCCACGCCGGCAGGCAGATTGCCCAGGCGCTCACTGAGCACCGTCGAATGAAAGTGGTTGCGGCGCGTGATCAGCGCATCGAGCACGCCGGTGGCGACGACGGCCGACATGCCCTTGATGGTGTTGAACCAGGCCGAGGCGAAAGGGCCATCCTGTGGCGCCAGGCCCGTGGTGGCCAGCAGCAGCAAGGGAATCACGGCCATCGGTTGCGCAAAAATCTGCACCGCTTGCAGCAGGTAGAAATGCGTGCGGATCCAGTCCGGCGACATGCGCGCACCGAGCACGCAGGACAGGGCCAGCAGGGCCAGGCCGATGGCCAGCACCCAGCGGCAGTCGACGGCGCGGATATTGCACAGGGCGGCCACCAGCGGCAGGGCGATCAGCTGCGGCAGCGCCACCATCAGCATCACGGGCGCCGTCTGCAGCGGGCGATAGGCGTGCACCTGCGCCAGGTAGGACGAGGGAATCAGGATCACGGCCAGCAGCACGAACAGCACGCCGCCCAGGGTTAGCAGGGCGTGGCTGAGGTTGCGCCGCGACAGTAGCTGCAGCTTGAAAAATGGCAGTGGGTGCGACCACTCGTTGATGAAGAACAGCACCAGCAGCAGGAGGCCGCCGCCCAGCAGCACGCAGATCAGCGGCGAGGCGAACCAAGCCAGGCGCTCGCCCTGCAGCATGCCGACTACCAGCATGCTGATGGCGGGCAGTCCAAGCAGCAGGCCGCGCCAGTCGAACTGGCGCAAGCGCTCCAGGCGCAGCGGGTCTTGCGGCAAGCCCCAGGACACCATCAGCAGGGCGACGATGCTGCCCGGGACGACTTGCCAGAAGGCCCATTGCCAGCCCAGATACTCGGTCCAGAAGGCGGCCAGCGGCGTGCCCAGGCTGGGACCGAAGGTGGCGCTCAGCGCATAGCCGCCCAGGCCATACAACTTGATATTCGGCGGCAGGAAGCGCAGCGCCACCGTCATCAGCATGGGCGGCAGGGCGCCGCCGGCCGCGCCCTGCACCACGCGCAGCAGCATCAGCACGGAGAGGTTCGGCGCGAACGGGCACAGTACGCCGGCGGCCATGCAGACAATGATGGCGGTGGCCGTCAGGCGGCGCAGCGAGAAGGTGACGGAGCACCACGGCGCGAACGCCATGGCCGACACCGAGGCGGCCGCGTACAGGGCCACGAGCCAGCTGGCGTCGTCGCGCGCGATGCCCATGGCGCCGCGGATGTCGGCCAGCGCGACCTTGGTGATGTTTTCATTCAGGCCGGACACCAGCACGGCCAGCAGCACGCCGGCCAGGCCCGTGGCCAGGCGCAGGCCGAAGGCGGGAGGTGCGGGAGGGGCGGGTGGCGCGGGTGGCGCGGCCGCGGGGGCGGCGCCGGTAAGCAGTACAGCAGACACAGGCAACTCCGTGGATGAGGATCAGTCCACGCAGTATAGGTAGCCGTGAATCTTGTGAAAATTGATAATAGGTGAAGTCTGGATTGCGTCTGGCGCAATGATGAGTGGGGTCGGACCCCGGTCTTTGTCGTTGGGTTTGGCGTCTGGCGGGTGAGTTCAAATCAAACTCCCCCCAATCAAATGCTGGGGTCAGACCCGCAAGGGTCTGACCCCGTGCACAAGTCCTTGATCATGCGCCGCAGCCAGCGGTGCGCATGGTCGTGGTCCAGACGCGGGTGCCAGGCCTGGAACACTTCCACGTTGTCGACGGGGATGGGCAGCGGGAACTGGCGCAGCTTCAAGCCCAGGCGCTCGACGATGGGCAGCAGCGGCGTGGGCATCAGCGGCAGCAGCAGGCGCGAATCGGCCACGGCGAAAATGGCCGACTGGAAGTTGGGGCTGATCAGCGAGACCCGGCGCGTGTAGCCGCGCTCGGCCAGGGCGGTGTCGAACGGGCCGCGCGCCAGGCCGCGCCGCGAGACGCTGATATGTTCGTACTCGGTAAAGCTGTCGAGGTTGATGGGGCCGTCGAAGATCGGATGGTCGCTGCGGGCGATGCCGACAAAGCCGCTGGAAAACAGCTGCTGCAGCTTGATGTCGGGCGCAAAGGCGCGCCGCGCGCTGATGTACAGGTCGATGCGGCCCGCGTGCAGGGCGTCGTTTTCCGTGGCGCCATCGCCTTCGGGCACGAAGCGCAGCACCGTGTGCGGCGCGTGCACGGCCAGCAGGTCGCGCAGCTTGCCGCCATACGCGCCGACAAACACGTCGTTGGCGCACAGGCTGAAAGTGCGTTCCAGCGTGCGCAGGTCGACTTCGCGGCCGGAAGTGAAGATGGCGTGCGCCTGCTCCACCACGCCGCGCACCTGCTCGCGCAATTCCAGCGCGCGCGGGGTGGGCGCCAGGCCGCGCCCGGAGCGCACGAAGACGGGGTCGCCGATGGCATCGCGGATGCGTGCCAGAGTGCGGCTCATGGCCGGCGCGCTCAGATGCATGCGCCGCGCGGCGGCCACGGCGCTGCCTTCCTCGAGCAGGATGTCGAGGGCAACGAGCAGGTTCAGGTCGGGGAGTTTCATGCGGCGATTATAGCCCGGGGGCCAGCGCCAGCGCTGCGCCGGCAGGACGCCGGCGCAGAGGGATGCTACTGCGGTATTACTCGGCTGCCGGCTCGGCGCCGCAGCATTTCTTGAACTTCTTGCCGCTGCCGCAAGGGCAGTCGTCGTTGCGGCCCACTTTCGGCTCTTCGCGCTTCATGGTTTGTACAGGGGCCTTGCGGCGCGGTACCCAGAAACGGTGGATGGCCGGCAGGTTCGCTTCCAGTTCCTGCGCCAGCTTGTGCGCCTTGACCGGGTCTTCCACCAGTTTCAGTTCTTCTTCCTTGATTTCGTCGGCGCCCAGCAGGTAGATCGGCTGCATCAGCTCGGCCACTTCGGAGGTCCAGATTTCACTCCACGAGCCAGGACGCAGTTCCATGCCGTCCCAGAAGCCCCAGCACCAGGCTTCGGCGTCGATCAGGGTCTGGCCTTCGTAGTCGTGCTCGACGAACAGGGCTTCGAATTCCTTGGGCGCGACTTCAAACGTCACCAGCACTTCGTTCATGAAGCGCATGATCAGGTTGACGATGCGTTCTTCTTCCTTGCTGTTCTTGAATTTCGGTGCATCTTCGGCATCTTCGCCCCACACGCGCGGCAACCACTCGGCCGGCATGATCGGTTCCGGGCCGATGGCGACGGCCGTCAGATAGCCGTGCAGCATATCCATGGTCATCGCGTCTTCGGAGCAGCGCTCCGACAACAGGAATTGGTCTAATTCGTCGAATTCTTTTTCTGATAATGGCTGTTCGAGTGACATGGCTTGCTCTTTGATGAAATGTAAGGCGCCAGTATACGCCTTGCGGCGCATCATCACCGAAGTGTTTGCACCGGCGGCCCGCGTGCGCCTTACAATGTCGCTTATGCACAATGAAAACCAGCCGCACGAGGACGACCGGCCCGTCCATCCCTTTTCCGCCCTGAGCCCCGATTGCGTGCTCGATGCCCTCGACAGCGTGGGGCTGCGCGGCGATGGCCGCCTGCTGGCGCTCAATAGCTACGAAAACCGCGTCTACCAGGTGGGCATCGAAGACAGCGCGCCGCTGGTGGCGAAATTTTACCGCCCAGCGCGCTGGAGCGATGCGGCCATCCTGGAAGAACACGCGTTCGTGTCCGAGCTGGTCGAGCGCGAAATCCAGGTGGTGCCGGCGCTGGAAATCAACGGCAGTACCTTGCACCAGTACCAGGGCTTCCGCTTTGCCGTCTTCCCCCGCCACGGTGGCCGCGCGCCCGAGCTGGATGATCCGGCAACGCTGGAATGGATAGGGCGCTTCATCGGCCGCATCCACGCCGTCGGCGCGCTGTCCACCTATAAGGAACGGCCGGCACTCGATCACCAGACGTTTGGCGTCGAGCCGCGCGAGTTCTTGCTAGAGGGTAATTTCCTGCCGCCAGAACTGCTGGCCGCGTATTCCAGCGTGGCGCAGCAGGCGCTCGATGGCGTCAAGCGCTGCTATGACCGCGCGGGCGACGTGGCCGTGCTGCGCACGCATGGCGATTGCCATGGCGGCAACGTGCTGTGGACGGATGCCGGCCCCCATTTCGTCGATTTCGATGACAGCCGCATGGGCCCGGCCATCCAGGACCTGTGGATGATGCTGTCGGGCGAACGGGGCGACCAGGTGCGCCAGATGAGCGACATCCTGGCCGGCTACGAAGACTTTTGCGATTTCGACCCGCGCCAGCTGTACCTGGTCGAAGCGCTGCGCACCCTGCGTCTGATCCATTATTCGGCCTGGCTGGCGCGCCGCTGGGACGACCCCGCCTTCCCCGTCGCCTTCCCGTGGTTTAACACGCAGCGTTACTGGCAGGACCGTATCCTGGAATTGCGCGAGCAGGTGGCGCTGATGGATGAAGCGCCGCTCTGGCCAATTTAAGCGCGCGATAAAACGCCCATGGCGGCGTTGCATTGCCTAGGCGTACTATTCGTACTGCCTTCGGCAATGCGCCTTGCCCTGAGCATTTTCTCGGACGCTTAAATCCCTGGCAAATCATGAAAAGAGCGGTAAAACAGGCTCTTCTTGCCGTGCTGATTTGCAGGCGCTTACTCGATAATGGTGTTAATAAATTCCCATAAGCAAAAGAATTCACCCGAATAAGCGAGAAATCATGCAAGCACAGCAAAATCCGCGCCAGGCCGCCTCCCTCACCGTCGCGTACTCCGCCGACGATGAGTTCGACCAGGACAGCATGGTCTCGCTGCATGATTTCAAGGACCTGGAGCGCAAGGCGGAAGCACCGGCCGTCGCCATCACGCCCGAATTGCACGCCGAACCGCAAGCCGAACCAGCAACTGACAACGACAGCAAGGCGCCTACCGCCGAACGCCAGAAAATGGAATTGAAGGCCATCCACGAGGCGATAGCCCGCGTGGAAGCGGAAGCGAAGGCCACCTGCGCCGCCGAAAGCCGCGCGCTGGCCGAGGCGCGCGTGCGCTCGCTGGCCGAGGACCGCGCCGCCATCGATGCGGCCGCCGCCGCCGCCGCACAGCAAAATGCGCAGGCAGCCGAAGAAGCGATTGCCGCCAACCGCGAGCGTCTCGATACCATGCGCGCCGCCGCGCAGGCCAGCGTGGCCCGTCTGGAAGCGGTCAAGCAGGAGACGGCCGAACTGCGCGCCCGCGTGGAGTCCGACAATGCCATCCGCCTGGCCGCCGAACAGCGTTCGCGCGCCGAACAGGAAAGCCGCTTGCGCGCCTGCGAGCAAGTGGCGGTGCAGTCGGAACTGGCCGAACAGGCCGCCCGCGCCGCCGAAGAATTGCAGGTGCAGACGGAGCAGGCGCGCCTGCAAGCCGTCGAACGCGTCGCCGCCGTGCAGGCGGCCAAGGAAGAAATGGTGGGCATCGCCTCGGCCGACGCCAGAGTCGCCGTGCTGGCGCGTGAACGCGAGCGCCATGCGCACGGTGCGCGCCAGACGGCGCAGATGCTGGCCGAAGCGGAAAGCGAGGCGCTGGACTTGACGGTGCAGCGCGAGCGCGCCGACCAGATCGCGCTGGAATCGGCCTTCAACCGCGCTGCCGCCGAAGTGCGCGCCCTGGAAGAAGCGCGCGCGCTGGCGCACCTGGAGCAGGAACGCGAAGCCATCGCCCTGGCGCAGGCGGAATCGGAACGCCATGCGGCGCAGTCCCTGCGTTTGCGCCTGCAGACGGAAAAGGAATTACGCGACGCGGCCATCCACCGCGAGCGCCTGGAAATGGTCGCCGTGGCCAGCGCGCAGGCGCGCCGCGATGCCGACGTGCGCATCCTTGCCGCCACCGAGGCGCGCATCGAGGTGGACCGCCAGCTGCGCGCCGTGGCGCTGGCCCGCGTAGCGGCCGAACAGGATGCGGAAATCGCCGGCCACGCCAAGCTGGAAGCGGAAACGGCCGCACTGGAACAGACCAAGGTGCGCGAAGCGGCCGAGCAGGCAGCCGCCGTGGCAGCGGCGCGCGAACTGGAAGAGCAGCAGCGCGCCGCCAGCCTGGCGCACGAACGCGCCGAACTGGCGCGCCAGGCGTCGGAACTGGCCGCCAGCCAGAATGACGCCGAGCAGGCCGAGGTCGATGCCGGCAAGGCGACCTTGGCTGCGCAGGCGCAGGCGTCACAACTGGCGCAGGAAAAAGCCCGGCAGGCGGAGCAGCTGCTGCAAGCCGAGCAGGAGCGCCTGGCCGCCGAACAAGCAGCCCTCGTCGCCCTGAAAGAAAAACTCGAAGCGGAAGCGCTGGCGTGCAACGCGGCGCAGGAACGCAGCGCCGCAGAAGGCGCGCAAGCGGCACTGCTGCGCGGCCAGCACGCGGCCGAACAGGCCTTGCGGGAAGCGGCACAAAAGGAAGCCGACGCCATTCGCATCCTGATGGACCAGGCGCTGCTCGAAGGCGAGCAGAAAGCCGCTGCCGCGCAAGCCGTGCAGGCGCAGGCGCGCCTGGCCGTGGAACTGGGGCAAGTGCATAGCGAGCGTGCCCGCGTGGAAGAAGACAAGGCGCAAGCTGCCGATGCGCTGCTGGCATCCGAGCGCGATTTCGTCGCGGCCGAACGCGAGTCGCTGGCCTTGATCGCGCAAAAACTGGTGCAGCAGCGCCAGACCACCAGCGCCGAAGAACGCGCTTCGCAAGCCATCGCTGGCCGCCTGGAAGCGGAAAAGCAGGCGACGGCCGCAGCTGAAACGCGCGCCGCCATGGAACAGCAAACGCTCGACGCCATGCGTCAGCGCGAGCAGCTGGAACGGGCCGCGCAGCAGGCGGCCAGCGAGAAACTCGCCGCGCAGCAAGCCTTGCTGGCCAGCGCCCAGGCGCATGCGGCCCTGCAGCGCAAGGCCGCAGAGACTACGCGCGCGATGGCGGCCGCCAGGCAGCAGTTGCTGGAACTGGACACGGCCCGCGCGCAGCAGCAAGAGCGCGAACTGGCTGCCCTGCGCGCCAGCCTGGAGCAGCCGCAAACGGTCTTTTCCAGCTCTTTGAGCGCCGCCCGCGCAAAAGCCGAGCAAGTCAGCTCGGCCAGTTTGACGCGCGAAGTGATCGAACGCCTGACGCAGCCGAATGATGTCGGTGCCGTCTGGCGTTCGCGCTAGGCTGGAACGTTTAAAACTTCCTGCCCACTCCCACCAAAATCACATCCGCATCGCGGTGATAATCGGTGATGACCCGGTTCCACGCCACTTGCGCCACCCAGCGGCGGTCGACGTGGTAGCGGGCCGTGGCCGATAGCAAGCCTGTCAGGCGCGTGCCGTGGCCCTGGGTATCGCGCGCATCCCACGCCAGGTAGGGGCCGCCGCCCATGCCGAATTCCACCTTTTCATTGAGTGAACGGATCAGCCACAGCTGGGTGGCCACGCCGCGCCGGTGCGCCAGGTCGGCATCGCCTTCATCGAGGGCGGTGACTGTCCAGTCCACGTATTTTCCCGCCGCGCGCCGGTATTCCAGGGTGAACGGGCGCGCGCTTTCCGAGCGCAAGCTGTTGACGATGGTGTGGCCCGTCGAGAGTGTCAAGGTGTCGTCGTGGGCCCAGTTCTGCAAGTGCAGCTTGGCGCCCGGCACGCCATCATAGCGGTAGCCGGCGCCGATCAGCAGGTGCGTGGTGTTGTCCTTGCCGCTGGGGCGGATGCGGTTGATTTGCGCTTGCGCATACCAGCGATTGTCGAATTGCCAGCGTGCCTGCAGGCTGACGATGGAACCCCAGCCGTGGTCATTGTCGAAGTTGTGCAGGCCGTCATCGGTCCTGGCCGTGTCGAAGAAGAAGTAGCGGCCCGCGCCGGCGCCCAGCATCAGGCCCTGCTCCACTTTTTTCGTGCGCAGCCAGAACTGGCCCGCCATGCCGTCGCGGTGATGGTCTTCCGGGTGGCCTTCGTTGATATACGACAGGCTGACGGCGTTGTAGCTTCCCACCGGCTGCGTGTAGCTGACGGCGGCCACAAAGGTGCGCTCATTGGTCGAACTGACTTTCAGGGCGCCGGCCATGCCGGAGATATCCTGTGCCGGGGCGGAGAGGGGGAGCGAGGCGGCCAGCAAGGCCAAGGCGGCGGGGCGTATGCGCATGAAATTTCCGGTGATGATGCAGGCTGAAGGTTGGCTGGCTGAGCATCATGCGATGGCGCAATCATCACGCACATTTACTACATTAGTAAAATGTCTCAGTCAGAACTAATTGTCCAAGTGTATAAGAAAGCGGGAATGTGTGCGGCGCGCCAATGATGCGGCTGGAGGGGAGGCGCCGGCCTGGAAGGGCTGGCCGGCGCGATGTTGCTGGAGTTGCTGGACTTGCGGTCGTATTACTGTCTCTATTACTGTCCCTATTACTGGCTCAATACGACTTTGTCGGCAAAATATTCCGTCTCGCCGAAGCATTGCGTGGGCACGCCCTTGTGCTGGCTGTAGGTGACGAGGATGCGTTTGCCGGCAGCGGCCGACAGTTGCTTCGCCACTTCCTCGTCGCGCACGCTGAACTGGAATTTTTCCGGGATGGTGCCCGGCAGCGCCGTCAACAGCAATTCACCTTCCCATGTCTTGCAGATCCAGCCCCGCTTGGAGAACTTTTGCAGGTAGCCCGCCCGTTCGCCTTCCGAATACGAGAAACTGAGGGCCATCCACGTGTACGCGGCCAGCAGCAGGAAGCCGGCCACGAGGAAGATGACGAAGGCGAAGGTGACTTTTTTGGTCGTAGGGGTCATGGTTGGGGGTGAATTGTTTAGTTGGAGAAAGAGTTAGTCTTTCCGGCCGGCTTTCCAGTTGAGGCCAAAATTGTATCTTTCGTCCATGGCCTGGTGCGCCGTGATTTTACCTTGGCCGCCGAAGTATTCCACCAATTTTGTCACCTGCAGGTTGCCGCCGTGGTTTTCCAGCATGGCGATGGCGCACATGGCGTGCTGGCTGTCGCTGTCGAGGCGTACTTCCACGGTCGGCTGGCCGGGAATCTCGATCGTTACCATGCCATCCGTGGCGGCCCAATTTGGCACGCCTTCGTAGATGAAGGCGTAGACGAGCACGCGCTTGATCTGGTCGAAATGGGTGCCGTTGATGAAGATGTTTTCACCGCTGCTGATGCTGCCCGTGCGGTCGTCGCCTTCCAGGTGGATGTAGGGCGGCCTGTCATAGGCGCCCCAGCTGTTGCCCAAGGCTTGCACGGCGCTCTTGCTGCCATTGCTCATTTCGAACAGGCAGCCGATATCGAGGTCGATGCCGCCCGAACGGCTGGCCGGCTTGTTGAACAGCTTGCCGAGGAAGCCCGTGTCCAGCTTCGAGGCGGGCGCCTGGCCTTGCGCGGCGTTCTGGTTCCAGTTCAGGTTGACCTTGATGCGGCCATAGCCGCCGCTGTCGCGCTTGTCGAGCGAGATTTTGTCGCCGCGTTTTTCCAGGCGGATTTTCGACAGCGAGATTTTATTCGCCGCTGGTGGCGGTGGCGCTGCTGGCGTGGACACGGGAGCCGGGGACGAAGAAGCCGCCTCGCTGCCGCCGAAGTGCTTCAGCAGCGCTGCCAGGCCACCGGCGAAGCCCTGGCCCACGGCGCCGAAGCGCCAGCTGCCGTCGCGGCGATACAGTTCGCCGATGATGACGGCTTTTTCGTCCTGGAAGTCATTGCCCGTGAAAGCGAACGTGGCGGCCTGGCCCAGCGCCATGCTGGAATTGCCCAGCGCGCGCATGCTGCCCTGTTCCGTCGCCGCCGTAAACACCAGCTTGTCGATCGAGGCGGGCAGACGGGAAAGGTCGACCTGGAAGGTGGAACGGGGGCCGTTCAAGTCCACCGTGATGGCGTTGTCCGGCGCGCTTTTCTGGTTGAAGAACACCATGTAGCGGTCGTCCGACAGCTTGCCGGCCGCATCGACGCCGAAGCAGCTGACGTCCACTTCCATCGAGCCCGAAACGATATCGAGCGTGACGGCAAAGGGACCGTTCAAGCCCAGGTCAGCCAGTTTGCCTTTTTGTCCGCGTGTGAAATTGGTCATGGTCGTGCAATCCCTTCGTCGCTTGAGAGTTGAGTCAATGAGGTAGTCGGCACGTGCGCCGGTGCCGCGTCGGCAGCATGGCGGATGCCGAACAGGCGCGCCTGTTCGATGATGCGCTGCGCCCAGCTGGAGTGGGTCGCCACTTCGCACATCGATTCCTGCATGCGGAACACGGCGGGACTATCCGGGTCGATGATGCGCAATGCCAGTTCGATGTCCGACTGCGCCACCTGGTAATGGCGCTCGATCTGCGGCACCTGGTCCGGGTGGATGGCCGTCTTGGCGATCATGCCGTGCGCCATGTCCTGCGCCACTTCGGCGTCCAGCCAGCTACCCTGCGACAGGTGCTCGAAGACGGGCGCCGTCAGCTGGAAGCCGTGCGGCTTGAAGATCGTTACCAGGCGGCCGATGACCTGGCCCAGCGGCGTCTGATAGATGGTGCCGCTGGTGGGGCGGCGCAGTCCCAGCAGGGCCAACAAGTCGTTGCCGCCGATGCGCAGCGCCAGGATGCGGCGGCGCACTTCCGGCGCCGACAGGATGATGCGGAACTGCTTCATTTCCTCGTCGTCGAACACTTCCGCCGTTTCCAGCGTCGGCATCAGCAAGTGATGCGTGTGGCGCACCAGCTCGAAGTAGGCGGCGAAGTTGTGGCGCGTGGATTTCGGCAGCACGAAGCCGCTCAATTTTTCGGCACCCGGCATGGCCAGCACGCGCGCCAGCACGTCGAGATTACGCACGCGCACGAAGCGCAAGGTATCGGACTCGTCGCACATGTTTTGCAGCGCCAGCGACAGGTTGAACAGCGCGTAACTGAGGTCGCGTTCCGCGATGGCGTCTTCGGTGCAAAGAATGACCGAGCGCAAATGGCTGAATTTGTCGCCATTGGCGATCGCCAGCAAGTCCTTGTGCGTGGTCGGCACGTACATGGAGGCGCCCAGCGCCGCCTTGTGTTCACTTTGTGGGTGTAGGGAGTTGTTATCCATCGACTGCGCTCCTGATAAGGGCGACCGCCTGGTAAGGCAGCGCCGGTTCTACTATGACGGGTATGGCTTTTTCCTGCGCCAGAAGCAGCAAATGTGCCACGTCCGGCGCATTCGTGTCGCGCACGATCAGGCGCTCGGGCACGCGGCGCAGCAGCACGCGCGTCGCTTCGCCGATGCCTGGCTTGATCAGGTTGATGTCGCTGATGCCGTATTCCTGCTGCGCAGCGGCCATGTAGGCTTGCGAGCGCACCGCCATGGCCGGCGCATCGCTCGCTTCGGCCAGCGGGATGCCGCTGCTGGCGGCAATGGCCATGGCGTCGGCCACCAGGCCGTCGGCGAAATCGCGCGACTGGTCGTGCTGCTCGAACTGCGCGTAGTACACGCAGCCGTGGAAGTCGTCGGGGCCGATGGCTTCATTGAGCACGGAGCGGCTGACCAGGCCCGAGACGGTGGCGTTCAAAATGCTTGACGGGATCAGGTAGTCGCCCGACGACGCGGCGCAGGCGGCCGTGCCGGCCAGGTCGGACAGCACGAACAGGCCGCCGTCGATCGCCGTGCCATTGGCGGCGTTGAAATCGTGCACCGTCTGGCGCAATTCGCGCGAAATCACGCCCTTGCCCGTCCAGCCATCGACGAAGACGATGGAGGCGTCACTGTGGCCCTGCGCCAAGATGTGTTTCAATGCATTCGCATCGATGCCGCGGTCGCGGATGATGGAGACGGAATAATGGCTGCACTCGCGCTGGAATACCTGGCGCAGCAAGTGCCCCAGGATGACGCCCACGGGCGTGCCGGCGCGCGCCAGCGACACCAGCGTGATGGCGCCAGTGCGGCGCGCGGCGATCAGGGCTGCCAGGCGCAGACAGTCGCGCGCCATCTGCAGGCGGTTGGCCGCAAATGCGCTCTGGAACAGGGCCAGGTAGGCGGGCGAGGGCAGGGATTCGGGCGACAGCATTTCGCTGTAGTGGCGCTGGCCGGACTGGATCAAGCGCTCTTTTTCGGCCAGGTCGAGGATGGGTTCGAGCGCCATCGGCGTGAGCAAAAACTCCACGTCTTCCTGGCGGTAGCTGCCGCTGAAATGCTGCGTGCCTTCGGTCATAGCGCCGCCACCGTGAGTGCCGCCAGCTGGGTGCCGTTGGGGATGATGGCGTAGTCGCAGGCGGCCATGAAACGCGCGTCGGAACGGCTGTCGCCCATGCCGAAGCTGACGATGGGGCCATGTTCGGCTTCCAGCTCCGCGCGCAGGTAAGCCACGGCGCGCGCCTTGTTCAAGGTCTTCGGCAGCACGGCCAGGTTGTTGCCGTTGCGGTGGATGAAGTAGTTCGAACCTTCGGTGGCGATCCACTGCTGCAGCACTTGCTCTTCGATGTCGGCCAGGCGTTCGCCGCGCGCTTCATGGTCCTTGACGACGATGTAGAACGGCGTGTTGTAATCTTCGATCAGGCGCGCGCGTGAAGGCATGCCCGCCTTGACCTGGAAATCGTCGATGATGCGTATGGCATCCTGCAGGCCGGGCAGCGCCGTCTGCATGTCGCCTTGCATCAGGGCCAGCCAGCCGGCGTCGAGCGCGCCGCCCGGCTGCAGCACGATGCCGCCGTAATCGAGCACGCTGTAGCTGGTAAACGGCAGGTCGACTCTGCGAAACGCGTCGCCATTTCTCGCCGTGGCGGGGATCAGGGTCATGCCGCTTTGCGCAAACTCAAAGAAGGCACGCTGGCGCGCCGTCGTAAACGAACAGGCGTCGCCATTTTTCAAATAGGCGGCCGCTTGCAGGTCGGTCTCGCCCGGGCATTTTTTCGGGGTCTGGAACAGTGTGTCGTCCAGATCAACAAACAGGAATTTCTTCAATTTTGGTCTCTGACTGAAAGTGGAACAGGCGGCCATTCAACTGGCCGGCGAGTTGCATGAGGGCCAGGCTGGCCGGCGTTTCATGGCAGATGAAAACGTGCTGGTACTGGCCAGGCGCCACGTTGTACAGGTAATTGGCGATGCCTTCGCCGTAATTGTCGTCGCAGTGGACGATATGGCCGACGGAGCCCCACGACAGGATGGGCGAGCGCGTGGTCGATTGCACCACCACGTTCTTGCCCAGGCTTTCCAGTTCGCGCGCGAGCAGGAACGACGGGTGCATGAATTCGCCCGTGCCCAACACCAGCACGGAGTCGCCGGCGCCGATTTCCTGCGCCAGCTGGATCGCCAGGCCTTGCGGCGGCGTGAGGGCGCGTCCCACGCCGATGCGCCCGAAGGCGGGGCTGGCGCCGCGTTCCGCATTCGCTTCGAAGCGCTGCGCGCTGGCCGCTATCGGCGCGGGCGCATCGCCGGCCTGGAAGGCGTAGTGGCCGGACAGCGCCGCGCCGACGGTGGTTGGCAGGCCGAAACGCTCACTCAAGCCCGCGTTGGCGGCCTGGCCCATGAAATTGGTGATCACGCCCAGGTGCAGTTTTTCCAGCTGCGGATAGCGCGCGCGGCACACTTGCACCAGGTTGGCGAAGGTGTTGCCGGTCGACGCTTCATCGTCGATCAGCACCAGGCTGCGCGCGGTGGAAAACAGCGCGCTGGCCGCGTCTGACAAGTGCAGAAACTGGCGTGGCGCGTGGCTGTGCGATTCCTCGAACTCGAAGAAGGGCACCGTACCCACGCGGTAGCGCGAGCTGTGCAAAAACAGCGCTTTTCCATTCGGATTGGCGCGCAGCCAGGCTTCGAACACGCCCTGGCCAAGGCCGACGGCCGTTTCCGCCATGGCGATAAAGACCACGGGGCCGGGCAGGCTGGGGGGGATTTGCGCGGCCAGGTCGTCGTGGATGGCTTGCATGGCGCGCGGCGTGACGGGCCAGTGCTTGCCCAGCACTTTCGAAAGGAACAGGAAGCCGCGCTTGGCGTTGGCGCGCGCGGCAAAGCCGATCAGCCAGTCCAGTGGAAAGCGCGCCTCGTCCACCTTCAGGGTCAGCTCGCCCGTGGGCATCTGCTTCTTGACGCTGTTCATGGCAGCTCCACGGCGTAGGCGGCTTCGCCCACGCGCATGCCTTCGTGGATGGCGGGCACGCTGAGCTTGTCAAAGCCCTGGTCGAAGCCGGCCAGCGCCAGGTAGGGCAGGTTGGGACCCGCCGCGCACGCCATGCCGATGCCGCCCGACATGCGCGGGTTAATCTCCAACAAGGCCAGGCCGTTGGCGCCTTCGCGGAACTGGATGTTGAACACGCCATTGAGGCGGTAGTCGCGCGCCAGTTTGTCGCAGGCTGCCAGCAAGTCTGTGCGCAGTTCGATCAGCTGGCCGCTGCCGCCCCCATGCAGCTTCTTGCGCGGCACGACGCAAATCAGCTTGCCCTGGTCTGCGACGCAGTCGGCGCTGTATTCGTGGCCATCGAGGTATTCCATCAGCAGCAGGGTCTTGAACGTTTCCATCTGCGCCAGGCCGCTGCGCAGCTCCTGCGCATTGATCTGGTAGGCGGCGCCGGCCAGCAGCAGCTGGGCGCTGCTGCGCTCTTCATCGAGTATGGCAAAGCCCAGGGCATACACGGATTCGGACGGCTTGATGCACAGCTTGCGGTGCAGGGGGCGCAGTTCGGCGTAGGCGGCATCGTATTGCGCGATGGTGGTCACGGCGCGGTAGTCGGCCGGGCGCGCCATGGGCAGGTCGAGGCCGTCGCAGAAGCGTGCCTTGTCGTGCATCAGGTCCAGTACCTCTTCGGTGGCCACGCTGAGTACGCGCGTACCGAGGGCGGCGAAGCGCGCGCTGGCGCTGCCGATCAGGCCCGCTTCCTTGCCGGGCCAGAAAATCGTGATACCCCGCTCGCGGCAAAACTCCAGGCACCACTCGACATAATTGTGCCCCGTCAGTCCTGACGGTTCGACCGCATATTCGTGGGCCGACAGGAAGGCGGCCGCGTGCGCGTTCGTATTGCTGCACACGATGTGATAGCGGGGCGCGCCGCCAGTGGCGGCCATGTCGGCTTCGCGGATCAAACGCATGGCCGTGCCGACCGAGGAAAATGTTTTGTTGAACCAAACTCTTTGCATGTACTGGGACCGGGTGGAAATAGGGGAAGCCGCGCGCAGGTGCGCGCGCGGGGAGTCTAAACGACCAGACTTAACCTGGCCTTAGATAGAGGGGATCAGCCGGCTTTGCCGGATGCCGTCCACTTCAGGAATGCATCGCGGTTGCGCGAGCAGATGAAGACCTTGCCCGAGCCGGAAAAGCGCAGCACGATGCCTTCGCCGCTGGTCACGCTGTTGACGATATTGCCGAGGAAGCCGCCGATGCCGCCGCCGCTGGCGCCGCCGCCCGTGGTCACGGAAATCTCGTATTTCAGGCTATTGTCCCAGCACACCACGTGGGAATTGTCGATCACAACATCCTTGCCCGGCTCGACGTCGAGCTGGAACATGGAGCCGAAGCCCGACACCACCACTTGCCCCGTGCCGGCCGTCTCCATGACGAAGAAACCGCCAGACTGGGCGAACAGCGCGTTGCCGATGCTTTGCGTGCGCACCTTCATTTCCGTGCCCGAGGTGGCGGCGACAAAGGCGCCGTCGTTGAGCAGGTACTGGCGCGCGCCCACGTCGACCACTTCGATGGCGCCCGGCAGGGTGGGCGAGAGCAGGCAGTCGCCGCTGCCGCGTACCGCTTCGATGTGCTGCTGGAAGAACGATTCGCCATTCGCGAAGCGGCGCATGATGGCGCTGCCCAAGCCGCCCGTCATCTTGCCTTTCAAGTCCAGCGCCGTCTCCATCATCACCATCGCATCCGATTCGCAATAGATGGTTTCGCCCTGCTTCATGCTGACGTGGAGGAAGGGATCGACGTCGCCCGTGACACTAAATACTGGCATGATAAATCTCCAAAAAAAAGCCGCCTGAGGATATTCAGGCGGCTGCGTTTAGCTCATGAAAAAATCAAGCGTTGACGCCGAACGAACGGGCCAGAGGGCCGAGACCGCCGTTAAAGCCCTGGCCGATGGCCTTGAACTTCCATTCGCCGTTGTAGCGGTAGATTTCGCCAAAGATCATCGCCGTTTCCGTCGAGCTGTCTTCGGACAGGTCGTAGCGGGCGATTTCTTTTTCGCCTTCCGCGTTCAGGCAGCGGATGAAGGCTTTCGAGACCATGCCGAAGTTCTGGCGGCGCGCGTCGGCGTCGTGAATGGTGACGGTGATGCTGACGCGGTCGATGTCGGCTGGTACGCGCGACAGGTCGATTTCGATGCGCTCATCGTCGCCTTCGCCTTCGCCCGTGGTGTTGTCGCCCGTGTGGACGACGGAACCGTCGGTCGACTTCAGGTTGTTGTAGAAGATAAAGTCAGAGTCGCCACGGACTTTGCCGTCGCTTTTCAGGAGGAAAGCACTACCGTCAAGGTCGAAGGTGGCGCCATCCGTGGAACGAGGATCCCAGCCGAGGCCGACGATGATCTTCTTCAGGTTCGGTGCTTCCTTGCTCAGGTTGACGTTGCCGCCTTTTTGCAAACTGATTGCCATGTGGTGCTCCTTTTAGTGATTTAGCTTAAACATGCCTTCATGGGATGAGCGCCAGGCGCTCGTGCCATTACTCTTTCAATTGGGGGCGCAACCCCCGATTTCAAGCTTGTGCCGCGTGCCGTTTGCGATAACGCAGGGATGACCACAGCGAGACCAGGATGAATGCCACGCCCGACAGGCCCGTGAACCACTCTGGAATATGGTACTTGACGGACGCCAGCATGATCAAGGCCAGGATGCCGATCGCATAATGGGCGCCGTGCTCGAGGTAGACGAATTCGTCCAGCGTGCCCTTGTGCACCAGGAAGACCGTCATCGAGCGCACGAACATGGCGCCGATGGCCAGGCCCAGCATGATGATGACGACGTCGTTGGTGATGGCAAAGGCGCCGATCACGCCGTCAAAGCTGAACGAGGCATCCAGCACTTCCAGGTACAGGAAACCGCCGATACTGCCGCGCGCCACCGACTTGACCAGGTCGCCATTGCCGCTTTTGGCTGGCGCGGCGCCTTCTTCCGTGTCATCCTGCAAGTCCGGTTCGCCTTCTTCCAGCAAGCCGCTGATCCAGTTCACACCGATGTAGACGGCGATGCCGACGATGCCCGCAGCGAGCACGCTGTATTTTTCTTCCGCAGGGCCCATCGCCACGCAGGCGGCCACGGCGCCCATGGTGATCAGCACGGCCAGGCTTTCGGTGCCCAGCGCATTGACTTTTTCCTCGGCCCAGCCCAGCCAGTGCAATTCTTTTTCATCGTCGAACAGGAAGTTCAGGAACACCAGCAGCAAAAAGGCGCCACCGAAGGCTGCCACTTGCGCATGGTTGTCCGTCAGGTGCTTGGCATACACGTCCGGCGTGGTGGTGGCCATGGTCCACACGTCGACCAGGCCCAGGCCCGTGGCGACCGATACGATGACCAGCGGAAACAGCAGCCGCATGCCGAAGACGGCCACGAGGATACCGACCGTCAAAAACAGTTTTTGCCAGAATTCATTCCAGTGACGCAAGACCGAGGCATTCACCACGGCATTGTCGAACGACAGCGACACTTCCATGACGCCCAGCACGCCCGTGATCCACAGGGCATTGATCAGGCCGGGCATGCCGCCATGGCTGTAACCCCACCAGCCCGACACCGCCATCAGGATAAAAGTGACTAAAAAGGAAATTCTGAAATGCCGCATGAGGACCCCGTTGCAAGTATGAAAGACGTTTGATTATCCGCGCCGCTGTGCGCGCCGCGCTCAGTGTTGATATACGTCAATTGTTGTATATGCCATGATTTTATATTAGTTGCCGCCGGGGGCCGCGTTTTATAGTCTGACGCCAGACAGTTCTGCTGGCGCGGATGATCTGCGATAATTGCGGCGCGCCCGTCTCTCCAGACACACTCTCTACATATAAAAGAAGGAATACCCGTGGATATCGCTTACCTCGTCACGCCCCTGATCGCCTGGATCCTGGTCGGACCGATCAAATTCCTGATCAACAGTGTCCGCACGCGGCAATGGGCGTTCGGCCTGGTCGGCAATGGTGGCTTTCCCAGCAACCACAGCGCCGTCGTGTCCAGCATGGCAACCCTGATCGCCTTGCGCGAAGGCATCGGCCACCCCGCCTTCGGTGTGGCCGTGACCCTGGCCTTCATCGTCATCATCGACGCCAACAGCCTGCGCCAGCACGTGGGCAAGCAGGCGGCGGCCATCAACCGCCTGGCCGGGGAAGCGGCCAGCGCCGCGCACAAGACCTTGCGCGAGCGCATGGGCCATACCCTGGTGGAAATCGCCGGCGGCCTGTGCACGGGCGTGGCGATCGGTTTCCTGATCAACACCGTTTTTAGCCGCTAAGCTCGCTTCCCCTGAAACGCAAAACCCCGCCTGAAGGCGGGGTTTTGCGTTTCAGGGCGTAAAAACTACGTTTCATCCATTGATTAAAGCATTACAGGAAACCGCCGATTGACATGCCCGGACACGCTCATGGATACTTTGGCGCTTGTGGTTTTAATAAAAATAAATGCCTGCTAACGCCTGCAGCCCTATCCGGGTTGCGGGACTGTCGCGGTGCTATCTATCCGGAGAATTACCCATGTTGCGCAAAACCCTGTTTGTTCTGGCAATCGCTTCTGCCCTGACCGCCTGCGGCAAAGAGTCCAAGGATCCTGGCAAAGGCACTGGCAAGGGCGCCAAGGAACAGGCGGGCGCTGCCGTCAATTTGCTGGTCTCCCCGGAAGACCTGCTGACCATCCAGAGCAATGCGCTGGCGTCGGGGCCGGTCATCACCGGCTCCGTGCAACCGGAGCGCAACGCGGACTTGCGCGCCGAAGTGTCGGCCGTGGTGATCCAGGTCATGAAGGAAAATGGTGAAGTCGTCAAGCGGGGCGACGTGCTGGTGCGCCTGGATGAAACGTCCATCCGCGACAGCCTCAATTCGGCCGAGGAAGCCAGCCGTGCCTCGGGCCAGGTGCTGGAACAGTCCGAACGCATGTTCCAGCGCATGAAAACCCTGCGCGCCTCGGGCATGACGTCGACGCAGGCGCTGGAAGACGCGGAAATTCGCCGCAACAATGCGCAAAGCGACCTGTCCGCCGCGAAGAGCCGCGCCGCGCAAGCCCGCCAGCAGTTGCAGCGCACCCTCGTGCGTGCGCCGTTCGACGGCATCGTGAGCGAGCGCAAGGTATCGAATGGCGATACGGCGCAAATCGGCAAGGAATTGATCAAGGTCATCGATCCGACCAGCATGCGTTTGGAGGGCCTGGTGTCGGCCGACAAGATCGGCGTCGTCAAGGTGGGCCAGCCCGTGCTGTTCCGCATCAATGGTTATCCTGGACAGGATTTCGCGGGCAAGGTGCGCCGCGTCGATCCTGCCGCCAATGCCGTCACGCGCCAGGTGGCCGTGCTGGTCGATTTCAATGACAAGGAACAGCCGCGCGTGGCCGGCCTGTATGCGGAAGGGCGCATCGAGACGGAAACCGTCAGCGCGCTGATGATACCCGACTCGGCTTTGGTCAAGGCGGGCGACGTGACCTACACGTGGAAGGTCAAGGACAAGGCCTTGCATAAAACCAATTTGCGCATCGGTGCGCGCGATGTGCGCACGGGCCAGTGGGAAGTGCAAAGCGGCCTGGCCAGCGGCGATACCGTGCTGCGCACGCCGGGTTCGACCTTCAAGGATGGGCAGAAAGTGGAGCTGACGGCCGGCAAAACCGTACCCGCTGCCGCCGTGGCCAGCAGCAGCACCGCCGTTGCCGGTAAAGGAAACTAAGCCATGTTCCTTTCCGATTTCAGTATCAAGCGGCCCACCGCTACCATCGTCCTGATCCTGGCCATGATGTGCGTCGGCTTGCTGGCGCTCAAGAAACTGCGCGTCAACCAGAACCCGGACGTCGAAGTGCCTTTCATCGTCGTCAGCATTCCTTACCCTGGCGCATCGCCCGATACGGTCGAGCGCGAAGTGGTGAACCGCCTGGAAAAATCCTTGCAAAGCATTTCCGGCGTGACCGAGGTCAACAGCGATTCAAATGAAGGTTCGGCCACCATCTTCCTGAAGTTTTCCTTCAATTCCAATTTGATCGAAGCGTCCGACAATATCCGCAATGCGATTGCTGCCGTGCGCTACAAGTTGCCGACGGAAATGCGCGAGCCTATCCTGCAGCGCATCGACCCGGCTGCCGAACCGATCATGCAGCTGGCGCTGTCGTCGAATACGCAAAGCCATGCGGAAATTTCGCGCCTGGCCGAGGACGTGCTGTCGGACCGCTTCCGCACCGTCGATGGCGTGGCGCTGGTCAACGTGGGCGGTTCGCTGAAGCGCGAGCTGTCCGTGCTGCTGCGCGCGGAAAAATTACGTGAATATAACGTTTCCGTCAGCGACGTCGTGACTGCCTTGCGCAACCAGAACACGAATGCGCCCGTGGGCAAGGTGCGCGGCATCCTGGACGAGAAAAGCATCCGCCTGGTGGGCCGCATCGAGTCGCCAAGCGACTTTGAAAAAGTGGTGATCAAGCGCCGCGGCGAGGAAATTGTGCGCCTGGCGCAAGTGGCCAGCATCGAGGATGGCTTTGCCGAAGTCAACAGCCTGAGCATGCGCAGCGGCAAGCCCAACGTGGGCATATCGATTACCCGCGTGCGCGACGCCTCCACCGTCAGCGTGGCCAACAAGATCCGCGACATGGTGGCGGAAATCAACAAGACCTTGCCGAAAGGCACGATCCTGCAAGTGACGCGCGACGGTGGCGAAAACGCCCAGCATAGCCTGAACAATGTGATCGAATCGCTGGTACTGGGCGCCGTGCTGACGATTTTCGTCGTCTACGCCTTCCTGAACTCGTGGCGTTCGACCCTCATCACGGCGCTGAGCCTGCCTACGTCCGTGATTGCCGCTTTCATTGCCGTGTGGCTGTGCGGCTTTACCCTGAACTTCATGACCCTGCTGGGCCTGTCGCTGGCCATTGGCGTACTGATCGATGACGCCATCGTGGTGCGCGAAAACATCGTGCGCCACATGCAGATGGGCAAGGACCGCCGCACGGCCGCGCTGGAAGGCACGGCCGAGATCGGTATGGCCGTGGCCGCCACGACGTTCTCCATCATCGCCGTCTTCATTCCCGTGGCCTTCATGCCGGGTATTTCCGGCGAATGGTTCCGTCCGTTTGCCCTGACGGTGACGTGCTCGGTGCTGGTCAGCCTGGGCATCTCGTTTACGCTCGACCCCATGCTGTCGGCCTACTGGGGCGACCCGGTCGAGGAACATGCGGCGCCGAAAAAGGGCATCGGCCGCGTGCTGGAGAAATTCAACCACTGGTTCGACCACCAGGCCGACCGCTATGGCCGCGTGATCGCCTGGGCCCTGCATCACCGCCGCTGGATGGCCGTCATCGCCTTCGGCAGCCTGGTGGGCGCCATCGCCCTGCACGCCACGCATGGCGGCACGAGTTTCCTGCCGGCATCCGATTCGGGCAATCTGATGATCAATGTGCGCACGCCATCGTCGAGCAGCATCGAGTATTCGCGTTTGAAACTGGAAGCGGCGGCCGTGCTGGCGCGCACCTTGCCTGAAACCAAGGATACCAACAGCTCCATCAATGCGGGCGGCGGCCGCGTGTATGTCGACATCGGCAAGCGCAACACCCGCAAGCGTTCGGCCAAGGAAATCGCGGTCGAGCTGCGCGAGAAAATGTCGCGCCTGGTGGGCGCCGAATACGTGGTGCAGGATGACTTGAGCAACGGTTCGCAAAAGCCCATCCAGGTGGAATTCACGGGTCCCGATTCGCGTAAACTCATGGAAATTACCAACGCCTACATGGACAAGCTGCGCGCCATTCCCGGTGCCGTCGACGTGGGCCTGTCCGAGCAAGACCCGAAAAACGAGCTGCAGATTGAGCTCAACCGTGGCCTGGCCAACTCGATGGGCATTTCCGTCAATGATGCGGCGCAATCGCTGCGCGTGGCGTTTGCCGGCGTGGAAGTGGGCGACTGGGTCGATCCGACGGGCGAAACGCGCGACGTGGCCGTGCGCCTGCATCCCGATGACCGCGTGGCATCGGAAAACATCGAACGCCTGCCGATCAGCGTGACGGGCACGTCGCAAATGGTGCCGCTCGACCAGATCGCCACCATTACCATGGGCAAGGGCCCGTCCGGCATCGAGCACAAGAATGGCAAGCGCACGATCACCGTGTCGGCCAATGCGCAAGGCCGTTCGAACGGTGAAGTGACGACCGACGCCATGAAGCTGGCCAACTCCATCGACTTCCCGCCCGGCTACGGCCTGGCACTCGGTGGCGCCGGCCAGGACCAGCAAGAGCTGTTCACGGAAATGCTGATCGCGCTGGTGATGGGTATCGGCCTGATGTATTTGATCCTGGTGATGCAGTTTGGTTCTTTCACGGCGCCGGTGGCCGTGATGATGTCCTTGCCGCTGAGTCTGATCGGCGTGGTGGTGGCGCTGGTGATTACCAACAATACCCTCAACCTGATGAGCTTTATCGGCATCATCATGCTGATGGGCCTGGTCGCCAAGAACGCCATCTTGCTGCTGGACGCGGCGCGCAAGCGCGAGGAAGAGGGCCATGGCCGCGAAGACGCGCTGATGTATGCGGGCCGCATGCGTCTGCGTCCCATCCTGATGACGACGTTTGCGCTGATCGCCGGCATGTTCCCCGTGGCGCTGGGCTTGGGCGAGGGCGGTGAGTTCTACCGTCCATTGGCGATCGCCATCATCGGCGGCACCATCACTTCGACGATTCTGACCCTGCTGGTCGTGCCGACCTTCTATGACAGCATCGAAATCGCCCGCGATGGCGCCGTGGCCAAGTTCCACCGCCGCGCCGCGCGCATGCCCGTGGCCGTGGCCATGATCCTGACCTTGATCGAGTGCGTGCTGACCCTGCTGCTGGTGCGCTTCGTCTACCGCATGCTGAAAAAGGCCGTGCTGTTCCTGATGGGACGCCGCACGCCGAAAGCGGCGTCGGTCAGCCTGCAAAAGTAATACCGGGCCAAGGCGTGGCTTGCGCTGCGCCGTGGTATTTCAAGAGCCTTCTGCGGAAGGCTCTTTTTTTGCCTGTCCGGCTGGCCAGGGTGCGCTAGCTGTTGCGCGGTGGCGAAGTGGTCCCGGTACCTGTTCCCGGTGTCGTACCGTTGTGGGGCGGCGTGGTCGATGGCGGCGTGGTCGTGCCATCGGGATTGGTAGTACCCGGTGTCATGCCAGGTGTGGTGCCTGGCGTGGCCGGCGTCGTGGTGTCCGGGTTGGTCGTGCCCGTGGTGCCCGAAGTGCCGCTGGTGGCGGGCGGCGTTGCCGGCTCGGTGGCAGCGGGCGTGGCGGTGGTGCTGGTGTCGCTGTGTTTGTTGCAACCGCCCAGCAGCGCACAGACGATGGCGCTACCGAGGACGAGCTTGCTGGTGGTCAGGAGTGGAGCCGTCATGATTGTTCCTTTTCAGTGAAAGACTGTCGTGGAAACGCATGCCTTGCCAGATTGTGTATCTGGAACAAGGCTGGCATCGCTTGCAAGGTTTAGAGTGGGTGGGGTGGTACAGGTTCACCGAACTTGCACAGGCGTGGTGTTGGCGGGGGTGGGTTGAGCGCTGGGTTTGACGTAGCGCAAACCCGCAAGGGATATGGCCAGATGGGCCAGGACAGGGCGTCCTGGCCGCGAACGAATGGTTTATTTGGCGGCAGAGGCCTTGCTCACTTCCACTTCCCAATCCACGCCCGACTCGATGTGATGCTTGGCAGCAAAGTCACCCTGGCTGATGGCGATAGCGACATCGAGCAGGCTGTTCAGGTAGACCAGGGGTTTGCCCTTGGCGACGCCGCCAAACGTGTGCTCGAAGGGTGCCGTGACCTTGGCCACTTGCTTGCCCTTGTGCAAAATGCGTACTTGCAGCGGGTCATGCAGTTTTACCTGCAATGCGTCGAGCAGCGATTTCGGAATATTCGTCCACACATTGCCATATTTCACGTCCAGCACGGGCACGATACCGCGGATGGTGTTGCCGTCGCGCACAGGTTTTTGATACGCGATCTTCACCACGGATTCGCTCGGCAATGGCGGGCCCACCTGTTCATAGCTGATGGCGCCCGAGGCCAGGCGCGCACCGACATACGCGTACACGTCGCGGCCATGGAAGGTGTACGACTCGCTCGACCCCGCCAGGCGGTTGACCTTCTCATCGATTTCGCGCAGTTCGGCCACACCGTCGCGCTCGGCGATCAGGGTGAACAGGCCATTGTCCGGCCCCACGAAGTAGCGGCCACCCTTGGTTTTCAGCACCACCGACTTGCGATTGGTCCCCACGCCAGGATCGATGACGGACACGAACACCGTGCCTTGCGGCCAGTAATTGGCCGTCTGGTACAAGCGGTAGGCGCCCAGCCAGATATCGTAGTCGGGAATCTGGTGCGTCAGGTCCGAGATGGTGAGCTGGGGATCGACGCCATAGGCGACGCCATGCATGGCCGACACGGCGCCATCGGCCGTGCCGAAGTCCGTCATCAGTACCAGCGGTGCGGTGGCCTGGGCGGGCGACAGCAGGAGGGCGCTCAGGCAGGCGCCGGCGACGAGGTGGGAGAGGCGTTTGATGATCATGATTTCCTTTGTATCCAGTGTCAGAACGTGTAGCTTAATTTAGCGTAAAAGTAAGCGCCATTGACGCCGATGGGGTTGATGAAATTGTAGGGCAGGGCGCCGCCATACGTGGCGTTATTCGTCTCGCGCACGCGCTGCGGATAGCGGTCGAGGATATTGTTGCCGCCTACGCTCACCGTCAGTTGCTTGCTCAGCTTTAACTGGCCTTCCAGGTCCAGCGACCAGACGGCGCCAAAGCGCTGTGCGGGGATGCCATCGATCAGTGGCGCATCGCTGTCATACGAAAAATCTTTCAGCTCACCGAAGCGCGTGGCGCGCGCCTGCACGCCCCAGCCGGATGCCTGCCAGTCGGCACCGACGATCAATTTGCTGTTGGGGGACGCGTGTTTGATGCGGAACAAACTCGTCTCCGTCAGCAGGGTCAGACTGGGATCGATGGCGCTCAATGCAGCGGAACTCTGGCGCACCTTGTCGAGGCTGGTTTTGTTCAGGTTCAGCGCCGCGTTCAGGTTTAGTTTGCCTGACGTGAAGGCCAGGTCGTGATTCAGCACCACGTCCAGGCCTTTGGTGCGCGTGTCGAGCAGGTTGGCCAGGTAGGCCACGGACTGGATGTCGTTGCGGCCATTCGCGGCCAGGTAGGCGGCGACGGCGTCGCTCTGCAAGTCGCTCGAGCGCGTGATGCGGTCGCGGATGCGGATCACGTAGGCGTCCACCGTCACGCTGGTGGCGGCGGCCGGTTTCCAGGCCAGGCCTAGCGAGACGTTGGTCGACTTTTCAGGTTTCAGCTGTTGCGCGCCGAAGCTGCGCGCCAGCGGGTCGCTGGCCGGCAGCAGGGCCGCCGTTTGCAAGGCCGTACCATCGGCGTTGAAGTTTAATGTGGCGAAACGGAAGCCCGTCTGCACGAGGGCCTGTGCGCGGAAGCTGTTCGACAGTGAGCCGCGTACGAGGAAGTTGTCCGTCACTTTATAGCGCGTGGATAGCTTGCCCGTGCTGGCGCTGCCGAAGTCGCTGTAGTCGGAATAGCGGGCGGCGGCGCCCACCAGCAGGCGCGGCGTGAGGTCGCTTTCCACGTCCGCATACACGGAGCGGATCTGCCGGCTGCCGTCGTAGGCGTCGGATGGGCGCAAGCCCGGTCCCGCCTGGGCGCCCGGTGGCGCGTCGGTAAAACTGCCGGCCGCATACGAGGCGGGGTCGCCGGCCGAGCTGGTGTAGGTTTCGCGCATCCATTCGGCGCCCACTGCCAGGCTCAAAGGGGCGGGCAAACCGATGTCGATGCTGCGCGTGGCATCGAGGTTCAAGGCGTTCTGGCGGAAGTCGAAGCCAGCCAGCTTGAAACGCGTGGGGCTGGCCGCGCCCAGCGAGGCGTTGACGGAGTGGCTCACGCCGTAGTCAAAGCGGTCACTGCCGTGGCGCGCGCTGGCGTCCCAGTTCCACTCGCCCGCGCTGCCGCGCACGCCGGCCACGATGCTGAGGTCGCGCTTGTCGCCGTTGGTGACGGGGCGGTAGCCGTTCGGATACAGGGCCGGCACATTCGACGGGTCGCCCGGATAGCGGAAGTAGGCGCTGCCGTCCGATTTGCGCTCGTTGAGGGTGGCAAACGAGTACAGGTCCAGGCCGTTGGCCAGGGTGAGCTGGGTGTTGTAGAACAGGTAGTTGTTGCGTTGGCGCGAGTCACCCGACTTGAATACGACCTTGCCATCGAGCGCCTGGTCGGCTGGCGTGTAGTTGTAGGAAGTCCAGCCCGCGTCGCTGGGGCCGGCCCTTTCCGTGGGCGAGCGGCGCCGCGTTTCCGCGCCGAAGCGGAAGAATCCCGCCTCGCCCAGCGGCACGCCGTAGTCGGCGTTGACGATGACGGTCTGGCCATCCGTCAGGGTTTGATCGGTCGGGTCGAAATGCGTGTGATTGGCGCCATAGCTGACGGAGGCGGCGCCGCCCGTGCGGGCTTTTTTCAGCACGATGTTGATCACGCCCGCCACGGCATCGCTGCCGTACTGGGCACCGGCGCCGTCGCGCAGGATTTCGATGTGGTCGATGGCGTTGGGCGCAATGGCATTGATGTCCACCGGCACGGTGCCAGCAAAGCTGCTTTCCGTGTCGAGCACGGCGCTCGTGTGGCGGCGCTTGCCGTTGATCAGCACCAGCACCTGGTCGGGTGCGAGGCCCCGCAACTGGATGCCGCGCACGGAGTCCGACGCGCCGCTCGACTCGATGCGGGGGAAATTGATCGACGGCGACAGGTTTTGCAGGGCCGCGCCCACGTCGCCTGTCGACAGCGCGTTGCTCACTTCGCGCGCGCCGAAGCGGTCGATGGGAACGCTGCTGTCGAACACCGTGCGGTTGCGCGCGCGCGAGCCAACGACGGTCACCTGGTCGATGCTGGCGCCGGTCGTTTCATTGGCGCTGCCGGTGGTGGCTTGCGCTTCTTGTGCCCAGGCGGAGGGTGCGCCCAGCATGGCACAGGCCAGCACGATGGCGCGCAGCGGCGTGGCGGGAAGGGAAAGGGGGGCGTATGTGTGGCGCAGGTGCACGGCGGTATCCTTTAAGCTTGTTCATCTGAAAACAATGGGATGAGCTTAAGGGAGGTTGTTGCCTAGGCGAACGATTCTTTATGGATATGCTTATGGCTGTTGTTTCCATGCCGCGCCGCTCAGGGCGCCAGCTTAGGACGCCAGATTAGGGCACCAGCTTAGGGCGCCAGTTTATGCAGCAGCACAGGAATCTCGGCCGGGATTTCGCGCGCCAGGTAGCCGAGGATGCCGAAGCGCAGGGCCAGCTGTTCGCCCGCCAGCGCATGCAGGGCGATGCCCCAGGCGCAGGCCTGTTCCAACGGCGCGCCGCGCGCGGCCAGGCCCGTGATGATGCCGGCCAGGGTGTCGCCGGAACCGGAAATGGCCAGGCCGATATTGCCGCCAGTGTGCGCCCAGCTGGTGCCGTCGGGCATGGCGAGGATGGTCAGCGCGCCTTTCAGGGCGACGATGGCATTCCAGCGCCGCGCCGCGTCCACGGCGCAGGCATGGGGGGCGGCCAACACGGCGTCCTTCGACAGGCCCATCAGCTGGGCCAGCTCGCCTGCGTGCGGCGTCAGCAGCACCGGCTGCGAAAAACGGAAGTGCGCGGGCTGGCGCACGACCTGCATGGCGCGGGCGTCGAGAATCAAACGGCTGCCGGCAAACAGGGGTAGCAGGTGGCGCATCAGTTCGCAGCAGGCCGCCGTGTCGCACATGCCTGGCCCGACGAGCACGGCATCTACCTTGCCCGCCAGCGGCGCCAGCTGGTGTTGCGCCTCGTGCCGGAAGCCGCCCTGCGCCGTTTCGTCCAGGCCGATGACCCGCGCCTCGGGCATGGCGATGGCCACTTGCGCCGCCACCGAGGCGCCCGTCGCCAGGGTCAGCTTGCCCGCGCCCGCGCGCAGTGCGGCCGTGGCCGCCAGCAGGATGGCGCCCGGCATTTCTTCGGAGCCGGCGACGATCAGCAGGTGGCCGCGCACTTCTTTATCGCCGTCGGGCTGGAGCATGGGCAGGGGCCAGGAGCGCAGCAGGGAAGGGGTAATGGCGGTGGCGTCCATGCATGACCTCCGAAGATCAGGATTTGGGCGCAGCCGGCATGTCGGGCTGGGCCGTGATGGGGGTACCGGCCGCTTCCAGCGGCGCGACGAAGTTGCACAGGTCCAGTTGCAGCTTGCCGTGCCTGCCCAGGGCGGGATTGAAAGCGTACGAGGTGACGCCGCAGTTGGGCACGTCGGCCGCCTTGTCGATGGCCAGGATGGCCTGCTCGTCGCAGCGTTCCAGCAGGTAGCGCAAGCAGTTGACGATGACCTGGTGGCCGACGATCAGCACCCGTTCGCCCCGGTATTCGCGGGTGATGGTGTCGAGCACGCTGCGCAGGCGCAGGATGACGTCGCACCAGCTTTCGCCGCCCGGTGGGCGGAAGTAAAATTTACCGACGTGCTGGCGCTGCTCGTACAGTTCCGGGTACTTGCTGGCGATGCCGTGCACGGTCAGGCGGTCGAGAATGCCGAATTCCTTTTCGCGCAGGCGCTCGTCGGCCACCACGGAGGCGAGGCTGTCCGCATCGATGCGCGCCAGCACGGCTTGCGCCGTTTGCTGCGCCCGCACGTAGGGCGAGTACAGCACGACGGTCGGTTGTTGTTCAGGGGGAGGGTGGCGAACCAGTCGCCCAGGGCGTGCGCCTGGCGCGCGCCAAGCTCGGAGAGGGGGACATCGACATCGCGCTCGGCGATGGCGATCAATAACTGTTTTTCCGCTTCGGCGGCATCGCGCGCCACGTTGCCGGCACTTTGGCCGTGACGCACGATCCAGATTTGCTGCGGCCATTTCTGTTCCATCGCCTTGCGCCTTCCTCCGTATTGACTATGTATCAATATAGATGAAAGCGGCAAGGCGCGGCGCGCCGGTGGATGGTTACTTAGGCGGCGTGTTCCGCTTCGTCCAAGTCGGGCGCGTCGTCGCTGTTGTAGACGGCCAGGTCGGTCTGTCCCATGGCCCGGCTGGTGACGGTGCCGGCCGTGATCGAGCCGCTCACGTTGAGGGCCGTGCGGCCCATGTCGATCAGCGGTTCGACGGAGATCAGCAAGCCGGCCAGCGCGACGGGCAAGTCCATGGCCGACAGCACGATCAGCGCGGCAAACGTGGCGCCGCCGCCCACGCCGGCCACGCCGACGGAACCGATGGTGATGATGGCCAGCAGCGGCAGCAGGAAGCTGACGGTGAACGGGTCGACGCCGACTGTAGGGGCGATCATCACGGCCAGCATGGCCGGATAGATGCCCGCGCAGCCGTTCTGGCCGATGGTCGAACCGAACGAGGCGGCGAAGTTGGCGATGCCTTCCGGCGTGCCCAGGCGCTGGGTTTGCGTCTGCACGCTCATCGGTATCGAACCGGCGCTCGTGCGCGACGTAAACGCGAAAGCCAGCACGGGAAAGACTTTTTTCACGAAGCGCAGCGGGTTCAGGCCCACGCCGGCGATGATGGCCAGGTGTACCAGGAACATCAATATCAGCGCGCTGTACGAGGCGACGACGAAGTTGATCAGTTTCAAGATGTCCGTGTAGCTCGACGAGGCTACCACCTCAAACATCAGCGCGAACACGCCGTACGGGGTCAGGCGCAGCACCAGGGTGACCATGCGCATGACGATGGCGTGCGCCACTTTCATGAAGCTTTCGAAGGAAGCGAAGATTTCCGGCTTTTTCGCCGCGATGCCCGTGGCCGAGATGCCGATGAAGATGGAAAACACCACCACGGCGATGGTCGACGTCTTGCGCGCGCCCGTCATGTCGAGGAAGGGGTTGGTCGGCACGAAGCTGACCAGCAGTTTCGGCAGCGACAGGGCTTTCGCCGTTTCCAGCGAGCCTTGCAACTGCACGCCACGCGCCACTTCCGCAGCGCTCGAGGTCAGGCCGACGGCCGTCAGGCCGAACAGCTTGGCCATCAAAATGCCCAGCGCGGCGGCGATCGTGGTGGTAATCAGGAGGGTGCCGATGGTCAGCGCGCTGATCTTGCCCAGGGAACTCGCATCCTTGAGTTTTAAAATGGCGGAAATGATGGAGACCATGATCAGCGGCATGATGATCATCTGCAGCAGTTTGACATAGCCGCTGCCGACGATGTCGATGTATTCATTGGTGCCCGCGATGATGGGCGAGCCGGCGCCATACAGCCACTGCACGGCCGCACCGAGCAGCACGCCCAGGCCCAGGCCCGTGAAGACGCGCACGGTAAACGTCGCGTGTTTGCGTTGCTGGTGGAACATGAAGGCGAAGACGAGCAACGCAACGAGCAGGTTCAGAATGATGTTAATTGCCATGAAGGGGGCCTTATCTTGGTTTTATTCGAGACTGCACGCAGCACATAAAACTGTACTACAACTGACAGCTGCCCCAGCCCGGGGCGGAAGGGCAAGCACTGTACAGTACTATGGGGGCGTTTTGCGCAATACCGCTGCGAATATTACGCTATATAAATATGCTTCACAGGCATAAGCGCAGGTATAGGTCTGCCGGATGATTGTGAAAAAGAAGATTTCATGCCAGCATTGCACGTTTGTTCGTTTGCTAATCTGGCGCACTATTTTTAAGGAAAAAGATGAATGCTTTAACGGAAGCCCAAGTACTCGATGCGGAAGAGCGCTTGCGCCTGGCCATGATAGCCTCCGACGTGGCTGTACTGAATGATTTGCTGGCCGATGACTTGTTGTTTACGAATCACCTGGGGCACTTGCTGAGCAAGCATGCGGACCTGGCGGCGCACGAGCAGCGCCTGCTGACCATCACCGATCTGCGCGCCTCCGAGCGCCATGTGCGCGTCAACGGCAACGTGGCCGTGGTCTCCGTGCGCATGCAGCTGACGGGCAGTTATCACGACGTGGAAACGCATGGCGACTTCCGTTTTACGCGCGTCTGGACGCAGGATGCGACCGGCGCGCTGCAAGTGACCGCCGCCCATTCTGGCGTCGTGGCATAGGGGTGAGGTAGTGGATCATCGTTCCAAAGGGCAGCTGCTTGAAGCTGTCATCGCCGCCGGCCCGGCCACCCTGGCCATTACGGCCGGCTATCCCGTGCTGCTGTACAACCTGGTGCGCACCTGGGCCGACGCCCCCGGCGCCAATGCCCTGGCCGCGCTGCTGCTGACGGGCGGCCTGTGGGCCTTGCTGGAATTCTGGCGCATTGCGCTGGCGACAGTGGCGCGCAAGGCATATGCGTTCAACTGGCGCTTCTGGCTGGCCATCGCCGCTTTTCTCGCCTGCTTCGTGCGCTTCGTGCCGGATATGCCGGCCGGACTGATGCTGCTGTTGCTGGTGTTGCCGGCACTGGCGTGGACCCATTTCATTTTGCTGCAGGTCAAACGTCCGCGCGGTGCCTGAGTTTCGCACAAGCATTGCAAGCCGTGGCAAGATCGTCATGCCACGGCCCCTGGACATCGATATAATCATTCCCGCATGCATGGCAAACGGCATGCTTGGCGCAACTTCTCTTATTTTGAAAGAATTTCGATGAAAGCTCTCTTTTTGCTGCTGTTCGTATCGGGCGCGGCCCTGGCCGATGATGCTGCCATGTTGCAATGCCGTTCGCTGGCCGATATCGCCAGCCGCGTGAAATGCTATGACGCCATTCCTCTGGGCGCCGCCGCGCCCAGCGCCACCGTTACTGCGGTGCCGACCGCGCAGCAGCGCGAGCAAAGCTTTGGCATGGAAACGGTCAAGGCGCCGAAGGCAGCCGAGCCGGAAGAAAACAAGTCGATCAGCAGCAGCATCGCCGGCAAGTTCGATGGCTGGAGCGGCAACGAATTGATCAAATTGAGCAATGGCCAGGTCTGGCGCATCGTCGATGGCAGCTCCGCCGTGCTGGCGCCGCAGAATAATCCCAAGGTGACGCTCGAACGCAATTTCATCGGCACCTTCTTCCTGAAGATCGAAGGCACGAACAACTCGCCCAAGGTGCGCCGCGTGCAATAAGCTGCGCCAGTCTCAGTCTCAGTCTCAGTCTCAGTCTCAGTCTCAGTCCTCGGCGTCAAGCCAGACGATGCGGCCATTGCCCGCCTCATGCAGATGGGCCAGCAGCGCGGTGGCCGCCGTTTCAGGCAGGCTGAAGTCGAACAGCACGGCGTCGCCGTGTGTCACGTTCAGCAAGGTGGCGCCGGCGCCATCGAGTTCGCGGCGCAGCATGCCTTCCATCGCGTACGGCACCGTGCAGCGCAAGGTGCGCTGGCGCACGATGGCCGTCTTTTCCGCTTGCAGCAACGCTTGCGCCACGCTGTCCGTGTAGGCGCGCACCAGGCCGCCCGCGCCCAGCTTGATCCCGCCAAAGTAGCGCACGACGGTCGCCAGCACGCCTTCCAGATCCTGGTGGCGCAGCACGTCGAGCATGGGCCGCCCGGCCGTGCCGCTCGGTTCGCCATCATCGACGGCCGCCGACTGCCCGCCCGCCAGCAAGGCCCAGCACACATGGCATGCCCCCGGATGCTGCGCCTTCAAGTCGTTGACCACCTGCTGCGCGCTGGCGCGGTCCGTCATCGGCTGCACGCAACCGATGAAACGGCTTTTCTTGATGATCAGTTCGCTGTGGACGGAGGTGGCAATGGTAAACGGCATGGCGGGTGCGAAGGCGGGCAAAGCAGCATGATAGAGGAAATGCGCGCCGGGGACGAGTCAGCCCGGTCGCGCTGCGGAAACTGATACCAGTTCGCACAGCGCAGAATCGCGCACTTGCAGGATATCGAACAGTCCCAGCGCATGCAGGGCGGGCAGGGCGTCCACAATGTCGCGCTCGGCGATGGCCTTTTCGTCGATGCTGCTGGCGTCGTCCAGCCATAGCCTGGCATTGGCGAGGAAGGCGCCCACCGTGCCCTTGCGCACGGTGACGCCGTTGAACTGGCCCTGGTTTTGTTGATCGGCTAAAACGTCTTCTGCACGCATGGTGAACTCCTGAAGGTTGGAAAGACTTCACTGTATGATGGCGGGATTGTCTTGCCTGCGGTGTTTATGTCATTCGATACGTCAAATCCGCCAATTTTTGCAGTGTCGCCGCCGTCGCCGCTGCGCGCCGTGCGCATTGCCCAGCCGCAGGAACGGGTGACGGCGGCGCACCACCATGCAAGCGGCCAGCTGTTCGGCGCCATGCGGGGCTTGCTTTCCGTTGCCGCCGACAGCGGACATTGGGTAGTGCCGGCCAGCCACTGCGTGTGGATGCCGCCCCATCACGTGTATGCGCTGCGTTCGCATGGCCCGTTTGCGGGTTGGAGCGTGTATGTGGACGAGGCCAGTTGCACCGGCTTGCCCGCCGCGCCTTGCGTGATGCGCGTCTCGGGCTTGCTGCGCGAGGCGGTGGGTCGTGCCAGCGCCTGGGACGAGGGCGCGCTGGACGCGCGGCAGATCAGGGTAGCGGGCGTGATCCTCGACGAGATCGCCGCCGCGCCGCTCGAATCCTTCGGCTTGCCCCTGCCCACGGACCTGCGCCTGCTGCGCGTGGCGCGCGCCGTGCTCGATGACCTGGCCGACGAGCGGGGCGTGGAAGCGCTGGCCGCCTGGGCCGGCGTCTCGCCGCGCACCCTGGCGCGCCGTTTCACGATCGAGACGGGTTTTACCCCTTCGGCCTGGCGCCAGCGCGCCCGCATCCTGCGCGCCCTGGAACTATTGGCCACCGGCCAGCCCGTGACGACGATTGCGCTGGACCTGGGCTACGATAACGTCAGCGCCTTCATCGCCATGTTCAAGCGGGTGATGGGGGTGACGCCGGGCAGGTATGGGGAAGGGAATGGCAGTGAATCGAGCAATATCGCTTTTTGATAAAGCGCAACTTGCTGCAGATGGATACGGCCAAGGCTGAAATCGTGTATGAATGCCGGACTTGACCCCGGCACCCCACGATTGCTTCCCTCCATGATTCGATGAGACATTCCGCGAATGTGGCGCTGCTGATCGCCTACGGCTGGTGGGTCTTGCTTAACCTCATAGAAGAACCTGTTGCGTTTTGTCATTTCCCCTCTACAATGAGCTATTTATGCTTTTTATGCAAAATTGCTAAGGTGACAATATGGGTCAGCTTATCATCGTACTGGGCGACACCACAGACCACGGCGGAACGGTCATCACTGCTGGGTCAACAGCGGACACCAATGACTTCCCGTGGGCACGCAAGGGGGACATGGTGTCGTGCCCGAAGTGCAAGGGTGTCTTCCCTATCGCGCAAGGTGATACGAATTTCATCTCGGATGGTGCGCCTGTCGCCTACGATGGCTGCAAGGTCGCGTGCGGGGCTAGACTCATCGGCGGTAAGCAAGGCATCACAACGACCGTACCACACGGCGGGGCCGCTTCCGGTGGTTCTGGCGGGCTTGACGACCGATTTGGCCTGATTAGCGCTGCGATGGCAGCGGCCTACGAGGACGAACCTGTAGACTCCGAGGGGCAGCGATTCAAGGGGCGCTTCCAAGTGCTTGACCGTACCACTGGTGAGCCGGTTGCAGCTACTAGCGTGCGTGTACGGTCTACGGACGGTCAGTACCTCACAGGGCAGACAGACAGCGATGGCTACACTCAGTGGGTCGAGCGTGACGCCAACGAGGCGCTTGCATTCGATCTTGTGGAATCTGACGCATGAGCGGCCCGTACCCTACAGGCGGCATGGCGCGTAAAGGCACTACGACCCCGGTTTTTGTCAACTTCGTCGAGGTCGGCGAAAGTGATAAAGACGTGCTGTGTATGGCTATCTGTGAGTGCAAGGCCGTGCCCGATGTTGGTAAGAACGGGCAAAGCCTCAGACAAGTATGTGTTTCCAAAATGCTGAATCAGCGTGACCGTAGACTGGGTAGTCAGAGCGAGTACAAAGCTGAAGTCAACTATGATATGACCAAGAACCCGCCAGCGCCGATCATGGATTACGAGATCAAAACGATGGCCCATGCTTGGGCACCCGGTTGGATTAAGAAGCACTGGGATTCGGACCCTATGCATCCGCTATGGATGCCGGGCGAAGGTTATGTGCGCCGCCCGGATGTGGTGATTGTAAAAGACCCTTCGCAGCCGCCAACTCAGGACAACATCAAGCAGGTGGTAGAGATTAAGTTCGAGAATGATAAATGGGGGCCGGAGCAAGCAACGGACTACAGTAAAATTTCAGGGCCGGGAAAGCTGGCGGAGCTAACGCCGGGCAAGTGTAGCTGCGACGATCCAGACCGGAAGAAGAAAACGGAGAAGCTGAAGGACGAGGTACTGAAGGAAGACGTGTTAGAAGCGCTTGACGCCCTCGCCAATAAAGGTCGTGGTGGAAGGCGTAGCAGACTACCTAAGAAACTGCCAAACCTAAAGGACTGAACATGGATGAACTTTCAAAAATCGACAGGATTAAACTCTTGAAAGAGAATCAGGCAAAGATGGCAATTCCCGGTGGTCAATTCATGGAACGCGAGAAGAAGGATTACATCGGCGGCTGGCCCGCGTTGACTGGAACGCTGTTTTTCAACGACGCCCATACGCCTGCTGTACGTGATGCCATCTGCGCATGTTTCAAGGAGTACGAAGCCATAGCAGGGCAATACCTAACTTGGCTCTGGCGTGAAGAGCCTAAAGATGGCAAGGATTGCCTCCCATACCGTGACGCCAAGCCCATGCCTGAGATGATGAGTAAGCTGACGGAAAACAGCGCCGTAACTTTCGCCTACACCAGCGGCAAGCAGAACGTCGATGCGGGTGAATGGGAGTTCCAAGCTTTCGGTATCCGTGGGTGGAAGGCGAAAATGGGTACTTGGGGCCTGTCTGTCGTTCGCTTTTCCATGCCCCATGTGTACGCGGAAGAGCACCCGCTGGCCTTTCAGGCGATGTTTGTCAAGTTCGCTGACTTGCTGAAGGCAGTGCATGGCTACGGAGGTCATGGACTGGTTCTATCGCTGGTACGAGCATCCGACAACGAACCTGCTGAAGCCCTCATTTCTGAGAAATACCACGGCTACGACATTGGCAATCCGGTTCGTACAACGATCGATGTAAAAGAAGACCAGATAAAGACCGTCTCATGGCTCACAGCAATCAACAATAAGTTGCTTGAAAAGGTCGGTGGTATGTCGGCGGTACGGTCGGAACTGCCCATGAATTGGTTTGCCCTATACCCGTACAGCGATGGTATCGTTATACAGGCCGGCCCGTGGGCCGATGCAGCCCCGGTTGAATACGATCCCCCAGCAAGCTACGTGCTCTCTAACATGCTGCTGAAGGACGTACGGTGCAAGGAGATGTTTGATTTGCACGCCGGTTCTAAGTATGGCGAACCGCGCATTCGTGGCGCTGCTGCTGCCCAGTGGCTTGCGCGTTTCGACGTGCCGGATGAGGAACTGCTCGATTACAAGGCTAAGCTGTTGGACGAACCGAAGCTGGACAAGGAAACGACTTTGCCAGGGCGACTCTAAAAAAATAGAAGATTGGATGTGCCTACGCCCATATGAAGACACCAATCAGACAACGCATACAACGCCATCAGACATATGAACCGACACAGTAGAAGCGCAAGGGAAACACTGATTTATTCATCTGGCACCGTTCCCTGCTGCGGTCCGACCTGAGACAATAACGGCATCCCCACCGTCCGCCATCGACCATGCAAAAGAGCTTCTCCGACCTTGAATACGCCGCCAAGAAGAAACTGACGCGGCGCGACCGCTTCCTGGCCGAGATCGACAGCGTGACGCCGTGGGGCAAGCTGCACAAACTGATCGAGCCGTTCTATCCGAAGGTCGAAGGGGCCGGTCGGCCACCGATTGGACTGGCGCGCATGCTGCGTATGTACGTGGCCCAACAATGCTTTGGTTTGTCGGATGAAGGTATCGAAGACGCGATCTATGACAGCCAGTCCATCCGTGCTTTCGTCGGCATCGACTTGGGCCGGGAATCGGCGCCGGACGCGACGACCTTGCTGAAGTTCCGTCACCTGCTTGAGGCCAACGGCCTGACGCGCCAGATCTTCGACACGATCAACGGGCACTTGGCCGAGAAAGGCTTGATGATGCGCGAAGGCACCATCGTCGACGCCACGCTGATCGCCGCGCCACCGTCGACCAAGAACAAGGACGGCAAGCGTGATCCGGAAATGCACCAGTCGAAGAAAGGCAACGACTGGCACTTTGGCATGAAGGCCCACGTCGGCGTCGATGCCACTTCTGGCCTGGTGCATACGGTCATCGGCACGGCCGGCAATGTCGCCGACGTGACCCAGGCGCACGCACTGCTGCACGGCGACGAGACCGCCGCGCTCGGCGACGCCGGCTATCAGGGTGTGGAAAAACGGCCCGAAAACATCGGCAAGCCGGTGACATGGCACGTGGCCATGAAGCGCTCCAAACGCAAGGCGCTGCCCAATAACAAACTGGGGCGCCTGACGGAAAAGTTGGAGCATCTGAAGGCCAGCGTGCGGGCAAAAGTCGAGCATCCGTTTCATGTCATCAAGAACCTGTTCCGTCATCGTAAGACGCGCTATCGCGGCTTGGCCAAGAACACTGCACAGCTCTTTACCTTGTTCGCCTTTGCCAACCTGGTACTGGCAGGAAGACGTTTTACGATCACCGAATCCCGTATCCGTCTTGATTGCAGAAAGACGCGAGGCATCGCGTCAACTTGAACGAAAAATGGGCTTGAACGGCTCACCGGTCGACCATTTGGCGCGCCAACCTCGCCAGAAAACCCAATTAATCAGCGCTTCCCAAGTACTGCAAGCGATGATAGAAGGGCTGTAAGCGGCCAGCCGCCCCACCTATGAATTTGTAATCGGCCTCGTCACACTGGCGCTTTCGGTTATTTCGAGAGGGCAGATTGTGGTCAATTCAGAACGAGTAAAGATCTGGCAAGAACGTCTGGCGCAATGGCGAGCGAGTGGCTTGTCGCAGCGCGCGTTCGCGCTCAAACACGACATCCCGTTTCGGCAGGTCGGCTACTGGGCTCGGCGGCTATCAGGTGGGCAAATGGCGCTGGCGCCGGCACTGATGCCTGTGCGGGTTGTGCCGGCGCCGGCCCCCGCAGCCCCCCTCAGCCTGCGCAGCGAGCATGGCTGGACATTGACGCTGCCACGCGATGTACCGGCCAGCTGGCTGGCCGAACTGATGCGGGCGCTGTGATGCAGCTGTCCGCCGAGGCGATCTGGCTGGCGACGGCAGCGGTCGACATGCGCACCGGAATCGATGGCCTGTCGCTGCATGTGCAGCAGGCGCTGGGGCGCCCACCGTGCGACGGCACGGCCTACGTGTTCGCCAACCGCCGCCGCACCCGCCTCAAGTTGGTGTGCTGGGACGGCACCGGCGTGTGGATGTGCGTACGCCGCCTGCATCGTGGACAGTTCATCTGGCCGCAGGCCGACGCGGCGAGCTGGCAGATCAGTGCCGAGCAATGGCGCTGGCTGGTCGCCGGGGTGGACTGGCAGCGTTTGTCGGTACCCGCCCCGGCGCAGTGGCGCCTGTGACGACGTCATCTGTTTTACTTGTAAACGTCACGCCCGCCCTGTAAATTACAGGGCATGGACCTGCTCAACGAACTTGCCCGCACCGACATCGATCCAGCCTTGCTGGCGCAGGTGCAGGCGCTGTTCGCGCAACAGCAGGCCAAGCTGGCCGAGAAGGACTTCAAGATCACGGCACTGACGCACGAACTGGCCTACTACCGGCGAGTGCGTTTCGGCAAGGCCAGCGAGGCGCTGGTCGGCGAACAACGCCTGCTGTTCGAGGAAACGGTCGACACGGACCTGGCCGCCATCGAAGAGGAGCTCGAAGGCCAGGCGCCGGCCAAGCCGCGTCGCAAGCGCGCCGGGCGCCAGCCGCTGCCGCCAGAATTGCCGCGTATCGAGCACCGCCATGAACCCGAGTCGTGCCAATGCGGCCAATGCGGCGCCGAGCTGGTCAAGATCGGCGAAGACGTCAGCGAACAGCTGGACGTGGAGCCAGCGCGTTTCTTCGTGCATCGCCACATTCGCCCACAGTACGCGTGCCGTCCGTGCCAGACGGTGACGGCCGCGTTGATTCCGCCGGCCGTGATCGATGGCGGCATGCCCGCCGTTGGTCTGCTGGCGTGGATCGCGGCCTGCAAATACCTGGATCATCTGCCACTGTACCGGATCGAACAGATCGCCGCCCGCCAGGGCGTGCCGCTGGCCCGCTCGACGCTGGCAGAGTGGATCGGCCGCATCGGCGTGGCCCTGCAGCCGCTGGCCGACCGGCTGGCCGAGCTGCTGCGGCAACATGATTGCCTGCATGCCGACGAAACCCCGGTGCGCCAGCTCGACCCCGGCAGCGGCAAGACCCGTCACGCTTACCTGTGGGCTTACCGCTCCGGCGTGCATGACGGTGGTCCGCCCATCATCGTGTTTGACTATCAGACCAGCCGCGCCGGCGCCCATGCGCGCGCCTTCCTGCAGGACTGGCGCGGCCATCTGATGGTGGACGACTACGCGGGTTACAAAGCCCTGTTCGCTGGCGGCCCCACCGAACTGGCTTGCCTGGCGCATATCCGGCGCAAGTTCTTCGACGTGCATGCCGCCAGCGGCAGCCCGGTTGCCGAAGAGGCACTGCGCCGCATCGCGGCGCTGTACGCGATCGAGCAACAAGGCGCGGGACTCGATCCGCCGCAACGTCTGGTGCTACGCCAGCAATTGGCGATGCCGGGGCTGGTCGAACTGCATGCATGGCTGCTGGCGACGCAGCGTGCCGTCGCCGTCGGCAGCGGCACGGCCAAGGCCGTCGACCATGCGCTCAAACGCTGGCCGGCGCTAGAGCGCTATGCCAGCTCGGGTACGCTACCGATCGACAACAATCCGGTCGAGAACGCCATTCGTCCGATCGCCATCGGCAAGAAGAACTGGCTGTTCACCGGTTCGGAGCGCGCCGGCCGCCGCGCCGCAGCGATCCAGAGCCTGTTCGCCACCGCCAAGCTCAACGGCCTTGACCCGGCGCGCTGGCTGGCCAGCGTATTGGAACGTCTCCCGACGGGCCCCAACAGCCAGATCGATTCACTGTTGCCATTCCCTGACTCTACCCAACGCTGAACACGCTGTACAGGTGGGGCGGCTGGCCGCTTACGTTGCCTTGAAACGTCTTGCAGGTCTAGATGCGAGTGGGAGGGTTTTTGAAGCGACCAGACACAAAAAAGCCCACGAACCGGAATTCGTGGGCTTCTCTGAAGTATTTGGTAGGCCGTGCGGGATTCGAACCTGCGACCAACGGATTAAAAGTCCGCTGCTCTACCAGCTGAGCTAACGACCCAAAAACTTTGACTACTTGCTGCGGTAATACTGTGCGGGACGTGCTTGCCATGAAGGCATGCAAGCGGACTGCAAATTCTTGGTAGGCCGTGCGGGATTCGAACCTGCGACCAACGGATTAAAAGTCCGCTGCTCTACCAGCTGAGCTAACGACCCAAGGGCGGCTATTATGACGGCCAACGGCGGTTTTGGGAAGGGCGGGGATGGAAAAAACCTTGCATGGTGTCCGGGTAGAGCATAATATAGGTAGATAGTCTACCTACTTATATATTCCTATGTCCACTACCGAAGACCTTCCCATCCCCGAACGCGCGCTGGCGCTGTCCGATGAATTGCGTACTGCCTTCAAGCGCCTGCTGCGTTCCATGCAGCGCGAAGGGGGCGAGCTGGAAGGCGCCGTGTCGATGATGCAGTACATGCTGCTGGCGCTGATTCACGAGCAGTCAGGCATCGGCGTGGCCGCGCTGGCGCGTCTGCAGAATGTGCGCGGGCCGACCGTCAGCGCGCAAGTCAAGTCGCTCGAAGAAGCGGGGCTGGTCGAGCGCAGCGCGCCCGATCCGCAGGACCGGCGCCGCTCTGGCCTGCAGGTGTCCGCGCAAGGGCTGGCCATGCTCGAAACCTTGCGCGCGCGACGCCGCGATGCGCTGGCGCGGCGCATCGCCCGCTTGTCGCCGCAGCAGATCGATGCACTGGCCGCCGCCATGCAGCCGCTGCTTGAGATAGGCCAGGCATGAGCGGCCCCGATCACGTCGCAGGCGCTGAAAAAGATGCCGCGAAGCCCGTCACCGAACGCGAAGTGCGCGCCATCTATCTGGGCCTGATGGCCGTGCTGGGCCTCGGTGCGCTGGATCAGAGCATCGTCGCCACGGCCTTGCCGCGCATCGTCGACGACCTGGGCGGCATGGCGCATCTGTCGTGGGTGGTGACGGCGTATGTGCTGGCCTCGACGGCCACCATGCCCCTGTACGGCAAGCTGGCCGACCAGTACGGCCGCCGTCCCATGATCTTCACGGCCCTGCTGACCTTTTTGCTCGGTTCCGTGCTGTGTGGATTGGCGCAGAACATGACGGAGCTGATCATTTTTCGCGCCATCCAGGGCCTGGGTGCGGGCGGCTTCATGCCGCTGGCGCAAATCATCATCGGCGACATCGTGCCGCCGGCCGAGCGGGGCAAGCGCCAGGGCATGGTGCCCATCGTGTATGCCGTCACCAGCGTGCTGGGTCCGGTGCTGGGCGGCGTGATCACGGATGCCCTGTCGTGGCACTGGATTTTCTATGTCAACCTGCCCATCGGCGCGGCCGCCTTTGTCATCATTGCGCGCGCCATGCGCAAACCCGCGCGCACGCATGCGCACAAGATCGACTACCTGGGGTCTGCCTTGCTGACGGGCGCCGTCACGGCGGCCCTGCTGGTGCTGGCGCTGGGCGGCACCGAGTGGCCGTGGGATTCCTTGGCCATCAAGGTGTGCGGCGGCCTCGCCGTGCTGCTGGGTGCCTGGCTGGCCTTCCACGTGAGCCGCGTGGATGAACCCGTGCTGCCGCCCGACCTGTTCGAAAACCGCACCTTCAATATCGCCAGCCTGGTGATGGCCATGACTTTCATGGGCCTGATGGGCGCCAGCGTCTTCTTTCCCCTGTTCTTTCAGCTGGTGATGGGCACCAGTCCGGCGGAGTCCGGCGTGATGACGGTGGCGATGATGGTGGGGCTGGTGGCGTCGTCGATGTTCAACGGCCGCGTGCTGTCGCGCTCGGGCAAGTACAAGATGGTGCAGGTGGCGGGATTGGCCGTGGCAGTGGTGGCGTTTGCGGTGCTGGCCTGGGCCATGGCAACGTCGCGCGGGTACTGGATCATCGAGCCGGCCATCTTCTTCCTTGGCACCGGGCTGGGACTGGTGATGCCGAACATGACGATTGCCGTGCAAAATGCCTTGCCCCTGGCGCGCCGCGGCGTGGGCACGGCCATGCTGGCCTTTTTCCGCTCATTGGGCGGCTTGCTGGGCGTGACGGCGTCCGGCGCCATCCTGGCGCACCAGTTGCAGCAACATGGCGTGGAAGCCGTCTCGGCGCTGGGCGCGCAGGCGGCGTTTCAGACGGTAGAGGTCTACCGCCATGCCATCGCCAGCGTGTTTGGCGCCGGCGCCGTGCTGCTGCTAGTGGGACTGGTCTTCCTGCTGTTCCTGCCGGAACTGCCCCTGGAGGGGCATCCGGCAACGGTCAAGGATGATCAATAACGTTCGAGCCAGTGCGCGTACGGCGCCGGCAGGGTCCACGAGGCACGTTCCACGCCGAGTTCCTTGGCGGCAAAGTATGCCCAGTGCGGATTGGCCAGGTGCGCCTTGCCCACCATCACCACGTCCAGTTGCTCTTCCTTGACGACGCGCTCGGCAATCGCAGGCGTGCCGAAGCCCCAGGCGGACGAGACGGGCACACCCGCCTCCGTGCGCACGCGCTCGGCAATCGGGCCCATGAAGGCGGGACCCCATGGAATCGCCACGTCGGGAATGGTAAAACCCATGCTGACGCTGAGCATATCCATGCCGGCATCCTTGAACTGGCGCACCAGGCCGATCGATTCGAGCAGGGTTTGCTCGTCGCGGCCGTCGAATTCCAGCACGCCGAAGCGGATCGTCAGCGGCAGGTGCTCGGGCCATACGGCACGCACGGCTTTCAATGTTTCCAGCAAAAAGCGGCTGCGGTTTTCCACGCTGCCGCCATAGATGTCGTCGCGCTGGTTTGAGTGGGCGGAAAAGAAGCTTTGCGCCAGATAGCCGTGGGCGAAGTGCAGTTCCAGCCATTCGAAGCCCACTTCGCGGGCGCGCACGGCTGCGTCGACGAAGTTCTGTTGCACGCGTGCGATATCGTCGAGGTCCATGGCGCGCGGCACTTTCGGCAGGCCGCCGCCAAAGGCGATGGCGGACGGCGCGATGGTTTGCCAGCCGCGCGCGTCGCCGTCAAGAATATGGTCGTCGCCTTCCCATGGGCGGTTGGCGCTGGCCTTGCGGCCTGCGTGGGCGATCTGGATGCCGGGCACGGAGCCGGCCGCCTTGATGGCTTTCACGACAGGCACGAAGGCTTGCGCCAAGTCATCGTTCCAGATGCCCGTGCAGCCGGGCGTGATGCGGCCTTCGGGCGCCACGGCCGTCGCTTCGACAATCACCAGGCCGGCGCCGCCACGGGCCATGCCCGCATAGTGCGACAGATGCCAGTCGTTGGCCTGGCCATCGACGGCCATGTACTGGCACATGGGCGGCACGGCGATGCGGTTGCGCAGGGTAATGTCTTTGAGGGTGTAGGGCTGGAAGAGGGCGGACATGGTGGCCTTTGTGTGTGTGGATGAAAAAGTAGGGAGATGCTGATTCGGTAGTTCGTAAATATTCGAATAATGGAATTAGTATAGCGCATGCTGTATGATTCTGCTCATGCGTCCACACAAACATCCTCCCGCCAGCGAATTCGTCCTCGAACGCGTACTCTACGCCTTGAGCGATTCCATTCGACTCGACATCGTGCGCCACCTGGCCAGAGTGGACGCGGCCGCCTGCGGCGACCTCGATGGCGGGCGGCCGAAGTCGACTGTCTCCCACCATTTCAAGGTCTTGCGCGAAGCGGGCCTGGTCTACACGGAAAACGCGGGCACGACGCACATGAACACCCTGCGCCGCGCCGATATCGAGAGCCGTTTCCCCGGCTTGCTCGATGCGATTCTGGCTCAGCAGCCCTTGGCGTCCGGGCCGCCGGAAGCGGAAAAGCCGGCGGCTTAGCCGCCTGCCGTGCCCCGCCATTTGCCAGGCTCGGCTATGATGTCGGCCTTTCGGTAAATCCTCAGCCGCGCGACGGGCTGGCGACACTACCTGGCATGGCAAGGGATGGGAATGACGGCAGTAGCAGCGGTATCACAGACGGACCTGGCAGGTCGTCCGCAGTTTGGCTGGATCAATGGTTTAAAGGCGAGCGCGGCGCAGTTGATCGTGTTGCATCACCTGGCGTTTTACGGCCCCATGTCCGATTACGTGCGCCCCCTGTGGCCCGAGTTGCTGGACTGGCTGGGCGGCAGCGCGCGCATCGCCGTGCAAGTGTTTCTCGTCATCGGCGGCTTCCTGGTCGCGAAATCCCTCTCGCCCGCCGGTCGTCCCGGCATCGCCACTCCCTTGCAAGCCGTCTGGCGCCGCTATGCCAAGCTGGCGCCGCCTTTCCTGGCCGCCACCTTGCTCGCCGCCATCCTTACACCCGTGGCCGGCATCTGGATGCTGCACGATTCCATGTCGGCCGCCGTCACCCTGGGCCAGCTGAGCGCCCATGCCTTGCTGCTGCACGGCGTGCTGGGCTATGAATCGCTGTCGGCTGGCGCCTGGTACGTGGCCATCGATTTTCAGTTGTATCTGCTGACGGTATCGCTGCTGTGGCTGGGCGGTCGCCTGGCGGGCCAGCGGCGCATGGGCTGGCTGATGCCGCTGGCCGTCACCGTGGGCATCACCTTTTCCTTGCTGTATTTCAATCTCGATGCGGGCTGGGACAACTGGGCGCCGTATTTCTTCGGCAGCTATGGCCTGGGACTCATGGCCTGGTGGGCCAGCGACCCCAGGCGCAAGCCCGGTGCAATGACCGCGCTCATGGTCATGGCCGCCGTGCCCGTCCTGCTGGCCCTGGCCGTTGACTACCGCAGCCGCATCGCGCTGGCACTGATCCTTGCCTGCGCCCTGTTCCTGTTTGGCCGTGCCCGCACGCCTTCGCAGGGCCGCACCTGGAACATCATCAACGCCCTGGGGCGCATCTCGTATGCCGTGTTCCTCGTCCACTTCCCTGTCAGCCTGCTGGTGAATGCCTTGTTTACCTCCTATGCTCCATTGGAGCCGGCCTGGCAGGCGCTGGGCATGCTCACCGCCTGGGGTGCCAGCCTGGTGGCCGGCGCCGCGTTTCACCGCTGGGTGGAGGTGCCGCTGGGGCAGGTGATGGGCAGCGTGGTGGCGCATCTGGCCGGGAGACCGGCGTTGGTGTCGCGTTAAGGACTGTTTTCCGATATGCCGGGAGAAGGGGCTTAAGGATATAGTTGCCGTGTATGCATGACGGCAAGAATTTCTATCGCGCTTGCTTCAACGCGATATACGACGACATAGTTTGGATGGGGAACCAGTTCACGCGTGCCGATAACTCTTCCGGTTCGGTATAGATGAGGATGATTTGGAAGTTGTGAAATGGCGTTGTCGATATCGCTGTAAAGCTGCAACGCCGCCGGCTGGTTGCGCTGCGCGATATACGTGAGTATCGCGGTCAAATCTTCCTGCGCTTCAACCTTCCATTGAATCGGCAGCATGGCCGTCAGTCTGCGGCGTGACGATTTTTCTCAGTTGCACCATGACTGCCTCGTGCGGTGCGGTAGGCCTGTCATCATTGAGTGACGCCAGCACCTTTGCATGAAACCAGTGTTCATAGGTTTCGGCTGCTTCCGTTGTCGCAAATTCTGACGTGGTCGAGGATGGGGTGGCGTTCATGATCGTCTGATTATACGGCAGTCCGACAAAGTTGTATCGCAGGTGATAAGGCGTTTGATTTGTGTCAGGATTGGCATCCCGTGCAAGTGATGCTGCTGAAAACAAAAAAGCCAACCGCGAACGGTTGGCTTCTTCATAGTATTTGGTAGGCCGTGCGGGATTCGAACCTGCGACCAACGGATTAAAAGTCCGCTGCTCTACCAGCTGAGCTAACGACCCAAAAACTTTTACAACAACTTCGGTAACACTGTGCTGTAAAAAAATGCTTGCTGGTACAACTCGCAAGCAGATCAGTACTGCGTATTCGTGGTAGGCCGTGCGGGATTCGAACCTGCGACCAACGGATTAAAAGTCCGCTGCTCTACCAGCTGAGCTAACGACCCGAAGAAGGAAGATTATAGGGCGTGCCCGGGATTCTGTCAAACCTAACGGGCAACTTTTTCCCCGCTTTTACTTTTTACCGGCCCGTTCCTTGGCCGCTTGCGCCGCGCTGGAGTCCGGGTAGCGCGAGATCAGGGCGTTCAGGGTCTTGGTCGCGTTCGGCTTGTCTTTCAGCTCCGTGTAGCAGCTGGCGATGTTGAGCATGGCGTCGGGCGCCTTCGGGCTGTCCGGGTAGTGTTTCAGTACTGCCTGCTGGGCCGTGATGGCGCTCTTGCAGTCGCGCTGGGCGTAATAGGCGTTGCCCAGCCAGTATTGTGCGTTCGCCGCGTAGGCCGATTCCGGATAGCGTTTCACGAAGGCGTCCAGTGCTGTGACGGCGCCCTTGTAGTCGCCCGACTTGAACAGGCCGAATGCGGACTCGTACGAGCTTTGCTCGGAGACGCCCACGGCCGCTTCCTGGCCATCGATGGTGACCTGGCGCGGCTCGAGCTTGCGCAGACGCGCGTCGATGTCGGTGTAGAAATCCTTCTGGCGCTTTTGCACATTCGTCAGGTCGTTGCCCAGCACTTCGATCTGGCCGCGCAGGCGGGCGATCTCTTGCATGGTCTGGTCGTGCTGGTTGAGCAGGCTCAAGGTGCTGGTCTTGTCCGCCTTGGTGTCGATGCGGCTGTTCAGGTCGCGTGCCATGGCGTCCACCTTGGCGCGCAGTTCCAGGATGGCCTTGCGCGCTTCGTCGTCGTCGAACAGGGCGGCGTTGGCGTGCAGGGGCAGGTAGGCAAACGCGGCCATCAAGGCGGCGGCGACGCCGGCTTTCGAGAATGTCATCATGGGTCGGGCTTTCAAAGGTTACGCAAAACATGCAAACGGGGCGCCGGGCGGTGAATCACCGCGCTGCGCCCCATTATTATGCCTATGACTGGCCAGTTAGGTAAGCGTCAATGCTGCAGCGCTTACCCGTCAACATCAATAAACGATGTCAGCGCGGCGGTTTTCTGCCCATGCTGCTTCGTTGCTGCCTTGAGCTTTAGGCTTTTCTTTGCCCAGCGACACGGCTTCCATTTGGCCTTCTGGCACGCCCAGGGCGGCCATCGACTTGCGCACGGCTTCAGCACGTTTCTGGCCCAGGGCCAGGTTGTACTCAGCGCCACCGCGTTCATCGGTGTTACCTTGGATCAGGATCTTGCGGCTAGGCGTTTTCACCAGGTAGCCAGCGTGGTTTTGCACGACTGCGGTGTCTGCTTCGCGCACGACGTATTTGTCGAAGTCGAAGTAGATGCTGCGGTTAGCCAGCACGCCTTTTGGATCGTCCAGTGGATCGACCGATGCGGTCGTTACTGGCTGAACTTGACGGGTGTCAACTGGAGCGACGACTTTTTCAGGAGCGCGCTCAACCACTGGGGTTTCTGCGACTTTGACTGGGGTGCTGCAGGCGGACAGCAGGGCTGCGGTAGCGGCGATGAAAGCCAAACTTTTAAAGTTACTCATTTTTATTCTCCGGGTCATGGTTAAAGGTGAAACTGTACAGCATTTACTTCATGAAAGGACCCCAGGTGGGCTCCTTGATATTGCCAGCTTGCGTAGTCAAACGCTGTTTGACGCGGCCATCCACCGATACCACTGCCAGCGACTTGCGTCGTCCGGATTCGGTCGCGTACATGATATATTTCCCGTTGGGCGAAAAGCTCGGTGATTCGTCGTTGGCGGTGTCCGACAGACGCAGTTCCTGACCACTAGCCAGGTCGAGCGCGTAGAGCTGGAAATTGCCGTCGCGACGGGAAATATAAGCGAGAGTCTTCCCGTCGGACGAAATCCGCGGGCTGATGTTGTAGGAGCCGCCAAACGTCACGCGCTTGGCGTCGCCACCGCCAACCGACATGCGGTAGATCTGTGGTCCGCCGCTGCGATCGCTGGTGAAGTAAATGCTTTGGCCATCGGCCGAGAATTGCGGTTCCGTATCGATGCCGCTGCTGTTGCTGACGCGGCGCAAGCCGCTGCCGTCGGCATTGACGGTGTAGACCTGGGTATGGCCATCGCGCGACAGGGCCACGGCCAGGCGCGCGCCGTCCGGGCTCCAGCTCGGTGCCGAATTGCTGCCTTTTTCATTCGATACGATGGTGCGCTGGCGCGTCACCAGGTTTTGCACGTAGACAATCGGCTTTTTCTTTTCGAACGAGACATACGCGACCTTGGTGCCATCCGGCGACCACGACGGCGAAATGATCGGCTCGTTCGAGCGCAGGGCGACCTGGATGCCTTCGCCATCGGCGTCGGCGATTTCCAGGCGGTATTCGCGGCCCGATTGCGTGACGTAGGCGATGCGCGTGGCGAACGCGCCTTTCGTGCCGGTCAGCTTCTCATAGATGTCATCGGCGATCTTGTGCGCCAGCAGGCGGTTGAACTGCGGCGCGGCCGCATTGTTCATGCTCGAGATCTGCGCGCCCTTGATGGTGTCGAACAGCTTGTAGCGCACGTCCAGGCGGCCATCGGCCATGCTTTGCACGCTGCCGGCCGCCAGCGCGTCGGCGCCGCGCGACTTCCATTGGTCGTAGCTGACGGGCGCCGTTTCCGATACGGGCGCATCGGCGTCGATCAGCTTGAACACGCCGCTGCGCGCCAGGTCGGCCTTGATGATGCCGGACAGCGATTGCGGCGCCGCCGATTCATTGACAAAGCTGGCGACAGCTACCGGGATCTGGTTGCTGCCGATCCCTGTAATCTCCACGCGCAGCTGCGCCTGGGCGCCGGAGGCTCCCAGCATCAGGCCGGCACAGAGCACGACATAGCTCATTTTTTTCATGGTCATCATTTAGGCAAATCCTTCATCTCGAATATGAGTTCAATCTCGCGTTCCACGGTGCCGTCTTTTTTCTTCGGCAGTGGCGACGATTTATTAATGGCGTTTTCCACCGAGCTGTCATACGCCGGCAGACCGCTGCTTTTAATCTTTCGGACCGAAATAATTTCCCCAGTTGGCAGTTGCTCGATCTTGAACACGGCGCGCGGGTTGCCCGGCACGTCCGTGCTACCGCTGTACGCGATATTGCTCTTGATCTTGCTCGTCAGGGCAGCGACATAGCCGCTGTCCTTGCGTGGCGCGGTCGCTTTCGCGGCCGTGCCCGTTGTGCCATTGCCTGCCTGCGCCATCATCCGCTTCATGTCGTCGGCACGCATTTTGTCGGTGGCGGCCTTTTCAGCCGCTGCTTTCTTCGCCTTGACCGCTTTTTCGGCTGCGGCTTTTTTATCGGCCAGTTCTTTCTCGGCTTTTTCTTCTGCCGCTTTTTCTTTGGCTTCCTTGGCTTTCTCCAGCTTGGCGGCCTTGTCTTTTTCTTTCTGCTTCTGTTTTTCCAGTTCGCGCTTTTCTTCCTCGCGTTCCTTCAATTCCTGCTTGCGGCGTTCTTCCGCTGCCGCTTTGTCTTTTTCTTCTTTCAGCTTGGCCTTCTTGCGCTCCAGGGCGATCTCCGCCTCGCGCAGGTCGACCTTCGGCTCGGGTGCTGCCACCGGCGGCGGTGGCGGCGGAGCCGGTTGCTCCACTTGCGGTTGTGGCGGCGGCGCCGGTGTCGGCTGCGGTTCCGTCGCCACTTCAGGCGGCGGCGCGGCCGTCTGCACTTTCAGGTCCCACACTTCCGCTTCGACGGCGACAGGTTCCGTATTTTGCCAGTGTACGCCCACCCACAGGAAAAACAGCAGGCCAAGGTGCATCGCCAGCGCCAGGCCCAGCGAGGGCCAGCGGCTGCGTTCGCGCGGCACGCTGTAGGGCTTGCCGAGTACATGGTCGATTTGTTTGGTCTGCAAAGTCTAGTCTATCTAAAAACGGTCAAGTCTGGAAACAGGGTAATGCGCTTACTTGGTGGCCAGGCCGACTCTGGTAATGCCCATCTTTTTCGCTTCCGAAATGAGCTGGATCACATCGTCGTACTTGCTTTCCTTGTCGCCCGCAATCATTACGGGATAGTCAGGATTGCTCTCGTGCAAGCCGCGCAGCTTGCGCAGCAGGGCGTCGCGGTTCGGTTCCGTTTCCGGCGACAGCTGTTCCTTGCCGATGACGCCGATCGACAGCGAACCATTTGGTTTGAGCACGATCTGAATATAGTCATCGGGCGGTTTCGCCGACCTTTCCGCGTTGGGCAGGTTCACCACGCTGGGATTGTTCGACGATGGCATCACCATGAAAATGATCAGCAGCACCAGCATCACGTCGATATACGGCACGACGTTGATCTCGGACTTGAATTTGCGGCCACGGCCGCCGCGCATGCCGCCGCTATTGAATGAGGAACCCATGGACCTTGCTCCCTCTTAGCGCGACTGGCGCTGCAAGATGTTGGAGAATTCCTCGACGAAGCTCTCGAAGCGGATCGCCAGGCGGTCGATGTCATGCGAAAAGCGGTTGTAGGCAACGACGGCGGGAATGGCCGCGAACAGGCCGATGGCGGTGGCGATGAGCGCTTCGGCAATGCCGGGCGCGACGGCAGCGAGGGTAGCTTGCTGCACGTTGGCCAGGCCGCGGAAGGCGTTCATGATGCCCCAGACGGTGCCCAGCAGGCCGATGTAGGGCGAGACGGAGCCGACGGAGGCGAGAAAGGCCAGGTGCGATTCGAGCACGTCCATTTCGCGCTGGAAGGCGGCGCGCATGGCGCGGCGTGCGCCGTCGAGCACGGCGCCCACGTCCAGCGCCTCGCGCGAACCGTAGGAGGCCTTGCCCTTGATGAATTCGCCCATGCCGGCGTCGAAGATGCGGGCCAGCGCGCCGCTCTGGTCGCGGTTGCCGCTGGCGCTTTGATGCAGCGCATGCAGGTTGCCGCCGGCCCAGAAGCTGCGTTCAAATTCGATGGTTTGCTTGCGCGCCTGGCGCACGGCAAACATCTTGCGGAAAATGTAGGTCCAGCTGGTCAGGGAAATCAGCAGCAGCAGGGCCATGATCAGTTGCACGATCAAATGGGCATTGGAGATGAGCGCGAGGAAAGAAAGATCTTGTGTAACGTTCATTGGCTGGCAGTCTGTTGGGTGAATTGTCCGGGGGTGGCGGGTAGGGTCAGGCGGCGCGCATGCGGGCTGCCACTGCATCAGGCACGGCGCGCGGGCGCAGTGCCGAGTCGACGCAGCCGATCTTGACGCGGGCCGTGTTCAGCAGGCGGTCGCCGCACCAGGCTTGTTGCAGGAAAACGATGGAGGCGCGCCCCATTTTTTCTATGCTTAAGGTTAATCTTACCGTGTCATCGAGCCTGGCTGGCGCATGATAGTCGGCGTTGACGCTTTTGACAACGAACATCGCGTCGTGCTGTTCCAGCAATTCCTGCTGGCCCACGTCGATGGCGCGCAGCCATTCGGTACGCGCGCGTTCGAAGAATTTCAGGTAATTTGCGTAATAGACGATGCCGCCGGCGTCGGTGTCTTCATAGTAGACACGTACGTTCCAGGTAAAGACTGAAGGCATGTTTATTGCGCCAGTAGTGAGATTGAGCAACATTTTACGCGATTTTTCTTCTTGTGACTGTGGGCGCTTGCTGGAAAGCCATGCAAAAGCTGCATATAAGTTGCACCGCAGCATTGTAAATCCGGGGGGCGCAATGGCAAGCTTCGTAACATACGCTTACATGCCGCAGCCAGGTTTACGTTCAGCTTAAGAGCCGCAGTCACGCTGCGGGGCGGCCTGTGCCTATGCCCGGGCTGCGATGGCGCGCGGCGATTATAGCCGCACGGTTGCATTCCTTGCTCAATTTGGGCACTTAACTTACAATTTGATTTCCATTACGTCTCACGTGACTGGCGAAAAGTCGGGCGATCTCCCTGGATGGCGATCGGCAAACCGGCGAAAGGTGGGCACCCACCGGGAAACGTGAGATTTTTCATCAGCCGTTCGCCTGGGTAGCCACTATGGAAAAGCACGAAGAGGCTGCCTGTCCAATGTTGTTATTCACTTAACGCCGGCTCCCCTCATTCGATCCAACCTGCCAGTACAAGCACCCTCATACTTGGAGTTTTTACATGTTTGCAAAAGATCACACCCTCGCCAACGTCGATCCTGAATTGTTCGCCGTCATTCAAAAAGAGAACACGCGCCAGCACGACCACATCGAACTGATCGCGTCGGAGAACTACACGTCGCCGGCCGTAATGGAAGCGCAAGGCTCGCAGCTGACGAATAAATATGCCGAAGGTTATCCAGGCAAGCGTTACTACGGTGGCTGCGAATTCGTCGACATCGCCGAGCAACTGGCCATCGACCGCGTGAAACAGCTGTTCGGCGCCGAATGCGCAAACGTGCAGCCGAACTCCGGTTCGCAGGCGAACCAGGGCGTGTTCTTTGCCGTGCTGAAACCAGGCGACCTGATCATGGGTATGTCGCTGGCCGAAGGTGGCCACCTGACCCACGGCATGCCGCTGAACATGTCCGGCAAATGGTTTGACGTCGTGTCGTATGGCTTGACGGCGGAAGAAGACATCGATTACGAGGCAATGGAGCGCCTGGCCCGTGAACGCAAGCCGAAGCTGATCATCGCCGGCGCGTCGGCCTTCTCGAAAAAGATCGACTTCGAGCGTTTCGGCAAGATCGCCAAGGAAGTGGGCGCCTACTTCATGGTCGACATGGCCCACTACGCCGGCCTGATCGCCGCCGGCCTGTACCCGAACCCGGTGCCGTTCGCCGACTTCGTCACCTCGACCACGCACAAATCGTTGCGCGGCCCCCGTGGCGGCATCATCCTGATGAAGGCTGAGCACGAAAAAGCCATCAACTCGGCCATCTTCCCCGGCATCCAGGGCGGCCCGCTGATGCACGTGATCGCCGGCAAGGCCGTCGCCTTCAAGGAAGCGCTGAGCCCGGAATTCGTCGAATACCAGAAACAAGTGGTCAAGAACGCCGACGTGCTGGCGAAAACCCTGATCAAGCGCGGCCTGCGCATCGTTTCCGGCGGCACCGAATCGCACGTCATGCTGGTCGACCTGCGCGCCAAGAACCTGACGGGCAAGGAAGCCGAAGCCATCCTCGGTTCCGCGCACATCACCTGCAACAAGAACGGCATCCCGAACGACCCGCAAAAGCCTTTCGTCACATCGGGCATCCGCCTGGGCAGCCCGGCGATGACGACGCGCGGTTTCAAGGAAGCGCAAGCGGAAGAAGTGGGCAACCTGATCGCCGACGTGCTGGACAATCCGCATGACACCGCCACCATCGAGCGCGTGAAAGCGGCCGTGAAAGTGCTGGCCGACGCGCATCCAGTGTACGCATAATTATTTGTCCAGAATGTGTCATACAGAGTAAGATTCTGTATGACACATTCCTTCGTGCCCAAGGGCGCCCGGAGTGATTCGGGCGCCCTTTGTACAAGGGCGGCGATTTCCCGTAATTATTACTATAAAGTTGTAGCCAGCCCATGAAATGTCCATTTTGCCAGCACGGCGACACCCAGGTTCTCGATACGCGCGTATCGGAGGAAGGGGATGCCATTCGGCGCCGCCGCCGCTGCGGCAAATGCGACAAGCGTTTTACCACGTACGAGCGCATTGAACTTATCATGCCGGCCGTCGTCAAAAAGAATGGCAGCCGGACGGAGTTCGCTGCGGATAAGTTGCGCGGCAGTTTGATGCTGGCCTTGCGCAAGCGTCCCGTCGCGGCCGCCTCCGTGGATACGGCCATCGCCTCCATCCAGGAAAAACTGCTGACCAGCGGCTTGCGCGAAGTCGATTCCGGCTATATCGGCGAGCTCGTCATGCAAGAACTCAAGCGCCTCGACAAGATCGCCTACATCCGCTTCGCCTCCGTCTACAAGAATTTCGAAGACCTGGCCGAGTTCCAGGATGCGATCGCCGAAGTGGGGCAGGCGCGCAGCAAGCCCTGACGTTCACCTTCTTGCTCAGCTTCTTGTTCACCTGATTGAAAACGGGGCCGCTCATGTGTCCCATTTCGCGCCCCGTGTGCACCACGCCAGCGTTCGCCTGGCAAGCGGTCTGATCAATCCCTACGCTGTTCTTCTCACCTTATCGCCGTGCTGTTTGCGCCAGCGCAGATCCCGTTTTTTGCGCGCGCCTATCGTGTAGCTGGGCCGCCTGTTCTTGCGACTCTGTCTGCGGAAGGGAGTAGCGCATGCGCAATGGCGGTCGCACCATGTTTCCTGCGGGTGGCAGCAGCCTTGTCGAGGTGCTGGTGTCACTGTTGCTGTTGGCGCTGGGCTTGCTGGGCGCCAGCATTTTGCAACTGCATTCCCTGCGCGCGCGCCACGAGTCGGCGCTGTTGTCGGCGGGCGTGCAACTGGCCGCCGGCATGGCCGAGCGCATGCGCGCGAACAGCGTGCTCATGAATGGCCCCGATACGGGCAATCCCTACCTGAACGTGGCCTACGCGGCGGCGGACGACGCCGAAGCAGGCGGTGGCGCGCCCGACTGTTTTGGTGCTGCCGCCTGCAGCGCGGCCGAACTGGCGCAATTCGACATCGCCGAGTGGAAACAGCAGCTGCATGCGGCCTTGCCCGGCGCGCGCCTGCATATCTGCCGCGACGCGCCCGCCTGGGATGCCGCCGCCCAGGGCTTGCCGTGGGCGTGCAGCGGCGGCAAGGGCGCACCCATCGTCATCAAGCTGGGCTGGCGGGGCCGACAGCCCGATGGATCACCGGCCGTGAATGCGGCAGGCGATTCGCTGCCCAGGCTGGCATTCCAGTTGGGAGGCGGCGCATGAACACGGTCTTGCGCCGGCATCGGGGCATGAGCCTGGTCGAATTGCTGGTGGCCCTGTCGCTGGGCGCGCTGCTGATGCTGGCGGCCAGTAGCGTGCTGCTGGCGGCCAGCGGCAGTTATGGCGACCAGTCCGCCAGTGCGCGCCTGGACGACAACGGCCGCTATGCGCTCGACACCATCGCCCGCGCGGTGCGCCAGACGGCGTATGTGAACTGGGATAGCAGCGCCGCGCCCGTCGCCCATGCCGCGCACGACAGCGCGAATATCGCCGGGCTCGACGCGCGCAGCCTGGGCAAGAACAGCGAGGGCATCAGCGGAGCGCTGCCCGGCGCCCTGTATGGCAGCGACGTGCTGGCCCTGCGCTATTACGGTGCCGGCAAGGAAGAGGGCGGCGACGGTTCCGTGCTCAATTGCGCCGGCTTCGGCGTGGGCGCCGCGCAAACGCAGGCGCAGCGGGGCTGGAGCATTTTCTATGTAGCGCAGGGCGCCGATGGCGAGGGCGAGCTGCGCTGCAAATACCGTGGCGCAAACGGCTGGGGTGCGGATGCCATCATCCGCGGCGTCGACGGCTTCCAGGTGCTGTATGGCCTCGACACGGATATGCCGCCCGACGGCGTGGCGAACCGCTATGTCAACGCCAGCGCGCTCGACGCCTTCGATGCGGCGCTGGTGCTGGTGGGTGCGGATGCGGCCGCGCGCCAGCGCGATTTGTACCGCCGCACGCACTGGAAGCGCGTGGCCGGCGTACGCGTGGCCTTGCTATTGCATGGCGAAGCGGGCCAGGCGGACAAGATGGCGGAACTGGGGCCGGCGCAGTTCGACCTGTTCGGCAAGACATATGCCGAGGCGCACGGCGCTGGCGACACGGGCGTGCGCATCGCGCGCACGGCCTTGCCCGCCGCGACGCGCTCGCGGCTGCGACAACTGGTGCAGACAAGCATCGTGCTGCGCAACGGGCCGGTCTAGGCGGGCGCCATGATGGCTGGCGCGGGCGGGCGCTGTTGCGAACCTTGGTGCGCAGCTCCTGTACGTCACGGTGGCGCCACCCTCGTGTATGTGCTGTGTCTGCTGGTGATCATCTTGCTGCTGGGCATATCGGCGGCGCAGATCGCCTTGCAGGGCGAAAAGGCGGCACGCGGCGAGCGCGACCGGCAGATCGCGTTTCAGGCGGCGGAGGAGGCATTGGTGGATGCGCAGAACGATATCGAAGGCTTGCCCGGCGCACCGGGGCGTAGCAGCCTCTTCGCACCAGGCAGTGCGGCCGGCTTCGCGGACGGCTGTGGCGAGGGAGGCGCACTGGGTCTGTGCCTGCCTGCAGCCCCGGACGCGCCAGCACTCTGGCTAAGTACGGATCTCGATGGCGCCGAAGGGAGCAGCCGCGCCGTGCCATATGGCCAGTTCACGGGCGCCGTCATGCAGACGGGGCAGGGTTTCCTGCCGTCGCGCCGGCCCCGCTACCTGATCGAACTGCTGCCGTTCCACCCGCCCGGCGCACAGGCGGCGGCAGTGAGTGGCGGCGTGGCCACGGAAAGCTATGTGTACCGCATCACGGCCATCGGTTTTGGCGCGCAGGAAAGCACGCAAGTCGTGCTGCAAAGCTACTATCGCAAAGAGGCGGCGGGAGCGGGGCCATGAGGGCTTGCTCATTCGCTTTGTGGTCCGTCTGCTTGATGCTGCTGGCTTGCCTGGCTTGTGGTGCCGTCGCGGCCCAGCCGACGGTGACGCTGGCACGGGCCGACGCGGGCTTGCACGGTGCCAGGGTGCCACCGAATCTGTTGCTCAACCTGTCCCTCACGCATGCGGCCGCCGCTGCCGCACATGGCGGCGACTATGCGCCGCAGCGCGAGTACGCCGGTTACTTTCATGCGAGCATGTGCTACAGCTATCCGTCCCGCAACAAGGACGGTGTCATGCTGCCGGACTTGCGCGTAGCGACCGCTTACTTCTCTGTGCTGAAACGGGCCGATGCGCTGCACGGCTGCGGCGGCGATAGTTTTAGTGGCAACTTTCTGAACTGGGCCAGCGCCAGCATGCTCGATATCGTCCGCTATGCGCTGACGGGCGGCGACCGCGTCATCGACGAAGTGAGCAAGACGGTGCTGCAGCGTGCCTGGCTGCCCGATGGCGACGGCGCCATCGATTTCTTTGCCCACCCGGTCTTTTTCCCGCGCAAGGTCTTGCAGGCCGGCGTGGCGGCGGCGACACCGTTTGCGCTGGCGCAACTGGCTGTCGTTTCCTGCCGTAATCGCCTGCTGTTCGGCGACGCCAGTTTGCCCCCGGGCGGCAGTTGCAACGCGCCCGGCACTGCCGCCACGCACGGTGTGTTCCTCGCCCGCGTGCGCGTCTGCGACACGCAAGAGGGGCCGCTGCGCGACGACTTGTGCCTGGCGTATGGCAAGAACTACAAGCCAGTGGGCGCCGTGCAGCGCCATGGCGGCCGGGTGCGCGTGGGCGTGTTTGGCCATTTGAGCGGCGTGCCCGCCAGTGCCGGTGCCGTGTATGGCGGCGTGCTGCGCGCGCCGCTGGCCCACGTGGGACGGCAGCGCTGGACGGCGCCCGACTATATGCCACAGGACAATGCCGACGCCGAATGGAATCGAGCCACTGGCGTCTATATGTCTCAAGCTGCGAGCCCTGACGGCGGGGTGACCGCTTACATCAATGGCCTGGGCCGAAGCAACGCCGGACATCCCGGTGCATACGCGGGGGCGGCGTCATTGGCCGAATTGCTGTACGAATCGCTGCGCTACCTGCAGGGAAGGCAGGCGAGCGCCCCGGTGCCGCCTGCCACGGCCCCGCCCGCCATCGACGAGGGCTTGCCGGTTGTGAGCGAATGGAGCGACCCGCAAACGGCCAGCTGCCAGCGCCACATCGTCGTCAGCCTCGGCGATGGGGGCATGGCGGGTGACCGCTACGTGCCCGGCAATGTTCCTGTGGCTCCCGCATCCAACGGCGACCGTGCCCGCGCCGCCGATGGCTTTGCGACGCCGCCATTCGATGCGATGGCCTGGACGCATGCGGTGGGCAGCCTGGAAAGCAGCGGCGCGCCCGGCAATCCCGCGCCACGGGCCGAACTGGCGGCGCTGGAGCTGCTGGCCCACGGGGCGGGCGGCGCCAGCTACCATGCGGCAGGGCTGGCCTACTGGTCGCATGTGCAGCCACTGCGTCCTGGCGGCAAGAACGACGGCATGGCAAAGGTCGAGCACTATGCTGGCGACTTGCGCCAGGGCGACCCGGCGGGCGTGCCCGGCTCTATGCCCGCTACTACGCCCTTGTTGTTGGCGGCCAAATATGGCGGCTTTCTCGATGCGAACGGCGACGCCAACCCCTTCAAGAGCGCAACGGGCAGCGCGCTGGAGGAGTGGAGCGTGGACGGCCGCTGGCCCGCCCATTACTTGCCCGGCAGCGACCCGGCCGCCCTGATCGCGGGACTGCGCGCGGCCTTTGCGGCCGCCGACAAGGCTACCTTGCCGGCGACGCTTGCCGGACCGGCCCTGATGGCGCTGGCCAGCGGGACGGAAGAGGCATACTGGTTCCAGACGCAGCTGCGCCTGGCCGATGGCAGCATGCGCTTGTCGCGCGCCGCGTTTGCCGTGGGCGCCGATGGCGCACTGCTTCCCGGCAAGCCATGGTGGCGCGCCGGCGGGCTGGACAAGGTGGCACCGGGTGGAACGCCAGCGGCCTTGCGTCCCGTCTACACGCTCGATGCCAAGGGCGCCCTGATGCCGCTGATCTGGACGCGGCTCGATGCGGAGCAGCGCAGCGCATTCGACGGCGGCGATGGGCAAGGGGCGGTGCGCCTGGCGTACCTGTTGGGCCAGCGCACGCACGAGGTGGGCCAGCCGGGCGGCTTCCTGCGGCGCAGGTCAAGCAGCCTGGGCGCGGCACCATACGCCAATCTGCTGTACGTGGGCGCGCCGGGGCTGGGCATGCCGGGCGCCGGTTATGGCTTGCACCGCCAGGCGCTGCTGCAGCGGCGCAAAATACTGTACCTGGGCGCCAACGATGGCTTGCTGCATGCCTTCGATGCGCGCACGGGCAGCGAAGTGTTCGCCTATCTTCCGCAGGCGCTGCTGCACGCGGCGGCAGCCGCTGCGAGCACTCACTACAGCCCGGGCCCGCTGCTCGATGGCGCGGCGGCCACGGCGGAAGTGCTGGCGCTGGGACGCTGGAAGACGGTGCTGGTGGCGGGCATGGGCGGCGGGGCGCAAGGTGTGTTTGCGCTCGACATCACGGACCCGGCGCGCTTCGCGCAAGACGGGGCGCTGTGGGAATTTACCGATCGCGACGACAAGCTGATGGGCAATGTTCGCGCGCCGCCATCCTTTGCGCGCATCAACATGGGCGGCAAGGAGGGCGCGCCGGCCTACCGCGATTTTGCCATTGTTGCCAGCGGCTACAACAACCATGTGAATGACGGCAAGGAGACGACGGCGCCCGCAGCGGCCGCCGCCATGTTTCTGCTGGCGCTGGACAAGGCGCCTGGCACACCCTGGCTGTTGGGAAGTAATTACTTCCGGCTCAAGGTGCCCGTGGCCAGTGGCGGCGGTGGCCATGAAACTGATGAGGACGCCGACGCCGACGCCGATGCCGTCCTCCACGCGCTGGCCCCGCCCGCCGTGGTGCCGGGTGGCGATGGCGCGCTGGCGTATATCTATGCGGGCGATTTGCAGGGCAATATCTGGCGCCTCGACATGGCTGGCGGGCCGCCGTGGAAGGAGGGCGCGGGGCGCAAGCTGGTCTTTGTCGCACGCGACGCGCAGGGGCGGCGCCAGCCCGTGACGCAGCAACCGAGCGTGGCGTACGCGCCCGGTGGCGGCTATGTGCTGCTGTTCGGCACAGGCAAGCTGCTCGAAGCGGCCGATACCTGGCCTGCCGCCTTTCTGTCGCAGTCGTTTTATGCCGTGTACGACGATGTGCGCGATGCCTCTCCCACGCGCAGCCGGGCCGACCTGGAGCCACGCAGCTTGGGCGAGGCGGTGGGCGGCGTGCGCGTCGATGGCGCCGAACTGCGCTACACGGGCAGCGGCGCCAGGCACGGCTGGCATCTCGATTTTCTCAATCCCGCGCAGACGGGCGAACGCAGCATCAACAGTCCCGTACTGGCCGCCGGCAAGGTGCTGTTCAATACCGTCCTGCCGGGGCGCGACCCTTGCGCCAAGCCGGCCACGCGCCTGTACGTGCTCGATGTGCTGAGCGGCTTTGCCGCCGATGGCGCCGGCGTCGTGCAGGCGGGCGAGCAGACGGGGCGCTTGTTCGATGGCATGGCGCGCGCGCCGCCGCTGGCGCTGGAACTGAACAGCACGGTGGGCGCCGCGACGGCGGCAGGGCGGGCCGAGGGGCGCAAGGAATTGGCCGTGCTGCAACCTGGCTTGCCCGGTGCGGCCAGCGGGACGGTGCTCAAGGTCGTCAGCGCGCCGCTGCCCGCGCGGCGCCTGAGCTGGCGCGAAGTGGCGAACTGGCGCGAATTGCACGAGGCGGCCAAGAAGAAATAGGCGTGGGCATGGCTGGCGTGCAGAAAGTTAAAGCGGTACAGGCCGGCGCAGCGCATGGCTGGTGCTTTTAGCAGAGGAGGGCGGTTGCATGGGGACGTTGGCAAGGCGGCACTGGCCCGCTGCACACGGTGGCGCCCCCGCCACCACCTTGGGCTTCAGCCTGATCGAACTGTTGTCCGCGCTGGCGATCATGAGCCTGCTGCTGGCGCTGGCCGTGCCCGCTTATCACGGCCATGTCGTGCGCGCCAAGCGGGTGCAGGGACAGGCGACCTTGCTGCGGCTGATGCAGCAGCAGGAGCGCTATTATTCGCAAAACAACCGCTACCTGGCCTTTTCCTCGGCCTCGCCGGCGCCGCAGGTGCAAGCGTTTCCGTGGTGGTCCGGCGACGAGCCGGCTGCCAGCGCGTATGAAATCGAGGCGCTCGCCTGCCCCGGCCTGGCGATCGGGCAATGCGTGCTGTTGCGGGCCACGCCGGGCACGTCCAAGGTCGATGCGCAATTCCAGGATGCCGATTGCGGTGTCCTGTCCTTGAGCAGCACGGGTCAGCGCGGCAGCAGCGGGCCCACCAGCCGTTGCTGGCCTTAGTTCATGGTCAAGCCCAAGCGGCCACCGCGGACCGGGCGCACCTTTGGGCGCACCTGCGGGCATACCTTGCTCGAATTGCTGGCCGTGCTGGCAATCGCCGCGCTGCTGGCGGCCGCTGCCATGCCCAGCCTGCAGCAGTTGCTGGCACGCCAGCAGGTGCGCGCGGCGGCCACGGACCTGTTTTCGGCCATCGAATTGACGCGGGCGCAGGCAATGGCGCGGGGACAGCGCGTGCTGCTGATGCCGGCCGGGCCTGGTGGCACGGACTGGGGCACGGGCTGGCTGGCATTCATCGATCGCAATGCCAACCTGGCGTTCGATGACGGCGACGAATTGCTGTTCCGCCAGGGACCGCTGCCGGCGGGCATTGCGGCCCAGTTTGCGTTTTCCTCGGCCACGGCGCCGTTTTATATCGCCTACAATGGCGCAGGACGCAGTTGCAGCGCGACCAATAGTCTGGCGGCGCGTTGGGGTACCTTGTCCCTGACTTTGGGAAAGCAGGTGCGCCATATTAAAATCAATATGCTGGGCCGGGTGCGCGTGTGCGATCCGCAGCAGCAGGCGGCCAATTGCAGCGGCGTGGCCGACAGTTCGTAACCCGACTTATCTATTACTCACTATCAAAGAAGCCCGTGGAAATACTCAACGATATCGATGGCATGCGCCTGGCGCTGGAATGGGCTGCGCGCGGTTTATACACGACCTCGCCCAATCCCCGCATCGGCTGCGTGATCGTCCGGGATGGCCAGGTGATCGGCGCCGGCGTGACGCAGGCGGCGGGGCAGGATCATGCCGAGGTGCAAGCCTTGGCGAATGCGGCGGCGCGCGGCAACGACGTGCGCGGCGCCACGGCTTACGTCACCCTGGAACCGTGCAACCACCATGGCCGCACGCCGCCCTGTTCCGATGCGCTCGTGCGCGCGGGGCTGGGGCGCGTCGTGGCCGCCATGACGGACCCGAACCCGCTGGTGGCGGGGCAGGGGCTGGCCAAGCTGGAAGCGGCCGGCATCGCCGTCACCACGGGCGTGCTGGCCGACGAGGCATATGAAATGAATATCGGCTTCTTTTCGCGCATGCAGCGCGGCAAGCCGTGGGTGCGCATGAAAACGGCGGCCAGCCTGGACGGCATGACGGCCTTGCACAATGGACAAAGCCAGTGGATCACGGGACCGGCAGCGCGTGCCGACGGCCATGCGTGGCGCGCGCGCGCCTGCGCCATCCTGACGGGCATCGGCACGGTCAAGGCGGACGATCCGCAATTGAACGTGCGCGCCGTCGAGACGCCGCGCCAGCCGCGCCGCATCGTCGTCGACAGCCGGCTCGACATCAGCCTCGATGCGCGCATCTTGCAGGGCGGCGGCACGTGGATCGTGGCCGCCGTGGCCAACCCCGAGAAAGAGGCGCAGCTGCGCGCCCTGGGCGCGGAAGTCATTCTGTTGCCGAACGCGGCCGGCAAGGTCGACCTGGCCGCGCTGATGCTGGAACTGGGACGCCGGCAGATCAATGAAGTCCACGTCGAGGCCGGCACCAGGCTGAACGGCTCGCTGATCCGCGAAGGCTGCGTCGACGAGTTGCTGGTCTACTTGGCGCCCACCTTGCTGGGCGATGCGCAAGGCATGTTTGCCTTGCCCGCCTTGACGGATCTCAAACAGCAGCGCACTTTGCAATTTCACCAGATTCAGCAAGTGGGCGAAGATTTGCGTATCCTTGCAAGATTCGCCCAGCGCAATTAATAAATTTACTCATTTTTATAGGGTTAGCTCCATGTTTACAGGAATTGTTGCCGCCATTGGCAAGATTGAAACCGTGCAAGCACTCGAAGGCGGCCTCGACGCCGGCGTGCGTCTGACCATCCACGCGGGCGGCTTGCCGCTGGCCGACGTGGCCCTGGGCGATTCGATCGCCATCAATGGCGCCTGCATGACGGTGGTGGAAAAGTCGGACACGGGCTTTGCCGTCGATGTCTCGCGCGAAAGCCTCAATTGCACCGTGGGCCTCGATACCACCACGGAAGTGAACCTGGAAAAAGCCCTGACCCTGGCCGAGCGCTTGGGCGGCCACCTGGTGTCCGGCCACGTCGACGGGCTGGGCATCGTGCGCAAGTTCGAAGCCGTGGGTGAATCGTGGGAGCTGGTCATCGAAGCGCCGCACGAACTGGCGAAATACCTGGCCTTCAAGGGTTCCGTTGTCGTCAACGGCGTGTCCCTGACCGTCAACCGCGTGGAAGACCTGGGCGCGGGCGCCGTCAATGGCTGCCGCTTCTCGATCAATTTGATTCCGCACACCATTGCCATGACGACCCTGAAGCACCTGACGGTCGATGGCAAGGTCAACCTGGAAATCGACCTGATCGCCCGCTATGTCGAGCGCATGTTGTCGCTGGACAAGGCTGCCGCCTGAAATAAGAACTGAACACAGCAACTGAACACAGCAACACACCCGCCGGCCTTCGCATCTTGCCAAGCGTGTGTTGCTTTTCTTGCAGACGCGCATACTATGAAGCTTTCCGCAGTGGAGGCTAGCCATGGACCCGATTTCGCGCGCAACCGTGCCCAACACCATCCCGGCCATGTCCCGTGTGGGCGAGACGGCAGCGCTGCTGCCCGCGCTGCCCGTGCCGTCGTCCAGCACGGCGGCGGCCCTCGCCGCTCTGTCATCGACCCAGGTCGACCTCTCCCCGCTGGGGCAGTTCCTGTCCGGCGTGGCCTTGTCGCGTCGGCAACTGCTGGCCTTGCAGGGCGCCGCAGAGCAGGCCGGCGCGGCAAATACCCCCGTAAACGTCAATGATGACTTGCTGGCGCTGGCGCGACAGCTGACGGAATCGTTCGCCCAGCTGCAAACGAGCGGCATCGATGCCAGCCAGCTGGCGACGGCGGGCGACACGCCGGGCAGCCTGGCGCAGCGCTACGATTTGCTGTCGGGCGATGGCACCACGGATGCGGCCGCTGCGCTGGCGCAGGACGGCGGCTTGCTCACCCAGGCAGGTCTGGCCCGCATCGGCATCGATTTGCGCAATGAAGATGTCGACGCAGCAACTTTGCAAGCCGCATATGCGGCCGACAGTAGCGCCACCCTGGATGCCTTGCAACAGGGAACGGACGTGCTGGCACAGGTGGGCGCCGTGCTGGCCCGGCAGCAGGGCGCGCCGCTGGCGGCCAATGTCGAAGCGGATTTGACGGGCGCAGCCTTGCCGGGCAGCGCCGCGCAGGCCACGGTTCAAGGGGCGCCGGCACAAACTGCTGCCATTGCGCAGCGGCAACTGGAACTGCAGCAGCAACTGGAAACGGAAGAGCTGAACCTGGACTTGCAGGAATTGCGGCCGCCGGCGCCGGCAGCCGTCACCATCGATGAGCAGGACTTGCTGCAGGCGCAGCGGGCAGACAGCCTGCGCGTGGATGCCCGGCGCATCGACAGCGAACGCATGAATACCGATCAGCAGGTGCAGCAGCAGGAAGCCGCAGGGGCGATACGGGCGGCGTCCGACCGGGCTCAGTCGCTGGCAGGCGAAGCACAAGTACAAGCCGATGCGGGCCTGGCGACGGCGCAAGCCCAGCTGGCCCAGCAAAATGCGCAGGCGCAAGCGCTGGCCGCGCAAAACGCGGGCATGGCCGTGCCGCCGCCCTCGTCGCAAGATCCGTCCGTGGCGGCGGCCATCGCCGCGTATAACCTCAACAATGCAGCACTGAATCCGGGCTTGATGAACCGGCCATTGCCGGCCAGCGACTCGCGCCTGCCGCTGGTGGCGCCCGTCGCTGCCGTGGAGCCCGTCAAGCCCGTGACGAAAATCTAGGGCAGCAGGGTAGCGTCCAGGGTAATGTTGGCTTTAAGTAATTTCGATACGGGGCAGCCGGCCTTGGCCTTGCCCGTCAATTCCTCGAATTTCGCCTGGTCCGCGCCCGGGATTTTTGCTTTCAGGATCAGGTGGACGGCCGTGATGGAAAAACCGTCGTCCACCTTGTCGAGGGTCACTTCGGCCGTCGTTTCCATCTTTTCCGCCGTCAGGCCCGCTTCGCCGAGGATCAGCGACAGGGCCATGGTGAAGCAGCCCGCGTGGGCGGCGCCGATCAATTCTTCGGGATTGGTGCCGGGCTTGCCTTCGAAGCGGCTGGCAAAGCCGTAGGGATATTCCTGCAAGGCGCCGCTGCGCGTGCTGATGGCGCCCTTGCCGTCCTTGATTCCGCCTGACCAGATGGCCGATCCGTTGGTTTTCATGTTGCCGCTCCTGTGTAGGGTGTCGCTGCGAGTGGGGTGCCAGCGCCGTGGCGATGACTGGCTGATCTTATGCTCTTCGCAAGGCCTGCGGCGCGCGTCTTGCCGCCTCCGTGGGCGGCGGAGCGGTGAATCGGCGCTTTGCGGGACAAGCTGCGGCATCCGTGCCGCAAAGCTGTCTTATTTCAGGTCTGCAAGCGCTAAATCCTTTAAAATAGCAGGTTATAAGAAAATTCCCGGAAATCCGCAGAATTTTCGCGCTCGACGTTTCAATTTCAGTTTCAGTTTTTAGTGTCATTAACAACGCCCGGCAAAACCGTCGCGAGCGGAAGGCAGAGGTGGCTGAGAAGCGCAACCGTACCAAGGTACGGTGAGCATCGCAGGCCGTCTATACCGACGCGCAGCAGGTTTGGCCAGGCGTCATACGAGGATGAATAATGTCTATATCCAGCACCGAAGAGATCGTCGCTGAATTGCGCGCCGGCCGCATGGTGATACTGGTCGATGAAGAAGACCGGGAAAATGAAGGCGATCTGGTGCTTGCCGCCGATTTCGTGACGCCTGAAGCCATCAATTTCATGATCACGCATGCGCGTGGCCTGGTCTGCCTGACCCTGACGGAAGAGCGTTGCGACGAGCTGAACCTGTCGATGATGACGTCGCGCAACGGCACCGCCTACGGCACCAATTTTACTGTTTCCATCGAAGCGGCCGAAGGCGTGACGACGGGCATTTCCGCCGCCGACCGCGCCAAAACCATCCAGGTGGCCGTGGCCAAGGGCACGCAGCCCAGCGATATCGTCCAGCCCGGCCATATCTTCCCCCTGAAAGCGCAAAAAGGCGGCGTGCTGATGCGCGCAGGCCATACCGAAGCCGGTTGCGACTTGACGGCCATGGCCGGCCTGACGCCCGCTTCCGTGATTTGCGAAATCATGAAGGACGACGGCACCATGGCGCGTCTGCCGGACTTGCTGGTGTTTGCCGAGCAGCATGGCCTGAAAATCGGCACGATTGCCGACCTGATCCATTACCGCAGCCAGACGGAGTCGCTGGTCGAGCGCGTTGCCGAGCGCACCCTGCACACGGCGCACGGCGAATTCCGCTTGATCGCGTTCCGCGACAAGCCCAGCGCCTCGGCCCACCTGGCCCTCGTGCACGGCGACCTGGCCCCTGGCCTGGAAGCGCTGGTGCGCGTGCACCAGCCCGTTTCCCTGCTGGACGTGCTGGAAAGCGAAGCGACCACCCACTCGTGGACGGTAGCGGCCTCGATGGCAGCCATCAAGCAGTCCGAGCGGGGCGTGATGGTCTTGCTGAACTGTGGCGAGACCTCCAGCGAGCTGTTTGCCCAGTTCGCCGCGCTCGACACGCCGCAAGCCAAGCCGAAAGGCCGTGCCGCCAGCATGGACTTGCGCAGCTATGGCATCGGCGCGCAAATCCTGCGCGACCTGGGCGTATCCAAGATGCAATTGCTGGCCAGTCCCCGCAAGATGCCGTCGATGGCCGGTTTCGACCTGGAAGTGACGGGTTTTCAGTGCCATCCAGGCCAGACGCCTGACTAAATTTTTGTCAGGCGTCGATGTGAGAGTAAACGATGGCGGCATGTGCATGTCGCCCTGAACCACCAGATTAAAGAGGCATATGATGAGCGTAGGAACTTATGAAACCAATTTTGCCGGCGAAGGTTTGCGCGTCGGTATCGTCCAGGCACGATTCAATGAAATCGTCGGTGGTGGCTTGCTGTCGGCATGCCTGGAAGAGTTGAGCAAGCTGGGCGTGGCCGATGAAGATATCCTGCACGTGACCGTGCCGGGCGCCCTGGAAATCCCACTGATTCTGCAAAAAATGGCAGAAACCGAGCAATTCGACGCCCTGATCGCACTGGGCGCCGTGATTCGCGGTGAAACCTATCACTTCGAGCTGGTATCGAACGAATCGGGCGCAGGCATCACGCGCATCGGTCTCGATTACGGCATCCCCATCGCCAACGCAGTGTTGACGACCGAAAACGACGAGCAGGCGGAAGTGCGCATGCTGGTCAAGGGAGCCGAAGCGGCACGCGTGGCAGTGGAAATGGCCAATCTGGCGCAAGCGCTAGAAGAGTTGCAGGACACAGACGAGGATTAATCGTGCTTGCGCCACAGCGTGCTGTCCAACAGTGCGCTGCGGTATTCGTCACTATCTGCAGTAAATACGTATTTAAGAACAGGTAACAATCATGACTGAGAAAAATTTGCTCGCCAATCCCAGCAAAAACCGCACGCCGCGTCACCGCGCGCGCGAGTTTGCGCTGCAGGGCTTGTACCAGTGGCTGCTGAACAATGAAGACGCGACCACCGTCGTGAACAATATTCGCGCCGCGCATGGTTTCGACAAGGCCGATGGCGATCATTTCACGGTGCTGCTGTACGGCGCCATCAAGGATTCGCTGGCGCTGCGCGACAGCATGGCTCCCTTGATCGACCGCAACATCGCGGAACTGTCGCCCATCGAACACGGCATCCTGCTGATCGGCGCGTTCGAGCTGAAGAACAACATGGAAATCCCGTACCGCGTCGTCATCAACGAAGCGGTCGAGCTGGCCAAGTCGTTTGGCGGTATTGACGGCCACAAGTATGTGAACGGCGTGCTGGATAAATTGGCAGTGAAATTCCGCGAGGAAGAAGTGGGCGCCAACAAGCGCAAGTAATAGAGAAAGTAGTTCCTGCGGCGTAGGCCGCAGGGCAAAGAAAAAGCCACCGCACGCAAGTGCCGGTGGCTTTTTCTTTGGACGCCCCTGTGAGGGCTTTTAAAGGGTCACAGGGGGATCAGAGACCCGCGATCTCGTTGTGCGGTGCAATCTTGATGGTAATGTTGCCGCTTTCCGCTGCCGGCGCCTTGGCTGGTGCTGGCGTGTTCGATGCCATCACCGGCGTGCTGGTCGGCACGCGCTGGCCAGCCGATACTTGCTTCAGGCGGCGGTATTCGGCCAGCACGCGCGAGCCGTAGCCCGAGTCGGTGGCGAAGTTGGCGGCACCGACATAGGTTTTCAAGCCCGCTTCGACGGAACCGCCACGCGTGACGTAGTCTTTCAGGATCAGCGAGCCGACACGGATGTTGGCGACCGGGTTCAGGGCTGCTTGCACGCCGCCCATTTCCTGGAAGCGCTCATGGTGCACTTTCGACATGACTTGCATCAAGCCTTGTGCGCCGACGGGGCTTTCCGCGAACGGGTTCAAGCCCGATTCGATGGCCATCACTGCCAGGATCAGCAGCGGGTCCAGCTTGATTTCGCGGGCCGTCAGGTACGCCGTCGAGACCAGCATATTGGTCGCATCGTTGGCCACGCGGTAGCGCTTGGAGAGCCAGTTGGTGACCCATTGCTGCTGCTTTTGCGTGCCCAGCAAGGCTTTTTCTTCCTTGGTCAAAGGTGCCTCGTTGGCGGCGGCCATTTGCACGGAAGCAGGCGCTTCCATCAGTGCCGACAGGGCCGGCGCTTCAACGGCTTGCGCCTCTGCCATGGGCAGCGGGAACAGGCTGTGCGTCAGTTGCTTGCCCAGGTCGGGGCGGAACATCAGCAGGGCGATCAGTGCCAGGGCGGAAATGCCGAAGACTGTCAGTGTGTGTTGCGCCGTGGTCAATACGCCACGTGCCGAAATGGCTTGTGCGCGGGCGCGCAAACGCGCCAACGCTGGCTGGCCAGCCACGGTTGAAGCAGGCAATGCTGCTTCAGTGCTACGATGAGTCATAGAGTTCCCCGAAATGTCGCGTCAACAGGCAGTCCCTCCGCGGTCTCGCGGTGTTGTGGGTACTGCCAATGCCGTGCATCAGAAATATCATCGTTTCCGCCGCGTATGGATGCGTGCGAGAAACGCCGTCATTGCTTGCTTGAGCTGATCGGTCCCATGCTGGTATTGGATCAGTCGCAATACAACTTTTACCGGGGGTAAGGCAGACGCCTTTTGAAAACACTCCTTAAAATGTCATGTGGAGCCCCGACTCCGTGAATGAAAGAGAAACGCTAAAATCAAGCTCTGGGCCGGCGTGCTCTTTCAAGTTGGGCGAATTGTAGAAGCCGTTTTATATCAAGTCAATACTAACGAATCGATTCTTTATTACTTTTATGTCTTACTTTTTGTCTTGCATTGTGCCAAAAGCCAATAAAATCAATTACTTGGCATAGATCCTTCAGCAACGGCGTCCGACGTCAAAAAAAATTAAAAACACATGAAATATTCAGATTTGCGAGATTTTATTTCTCAACTGCAACAAATGGGGGAACTTAAGCCCATTTCGACCCCCATTTCGCCGATTTTGGAGATGACGGAGGTGTGTGACCGCACCTTGCGCGCAGGCGGGCCGGCCTTGCTGTTCAACAATCCGACGGGATACGACATGCCGGTGCTGGGCAATCTGTTCGGCACCACGCGCCGCGTGGCGCTGGGCATGGGCGCGGAAGATGTCAGCGAGTTGCGCAAGATCGGCCATGTGCTGGCGCGCCTGAAGGAACCGGAACCGCCAAAGGATTTCAAGGACTTGCTGGGCCTCGGTTCGCTGGTGAAATCCGTGTGGGACATGTCGCCGAAAGAGTTGCGCGGCGCGAAGTGCCAGGAAATCGTCTGGGAAGGCAATGACGTCGACCTGGCGCGCCTGCCCATCCAGCACTGCTGGCCCGGTGATATCGCGCCCTTGATCACCTGGGGCCTGGTGATCACCAAGGGGCCGAACAAGAAGCGGCAAAACCTGGGCATCTACCGCCAGCAAGTACTGGGACGCAACAAGGTCATCATGCGCTGGCTGGCGCACCGGGGCGGGGCGCTGGACTTCCGCGAGCATGCGCTTCAAAGCAAGGGCAAGCCGTATCCGATCGCCGTCGCGCTGGGCGCCGATCCCGCTACTATATTAGGGGCCGTCACGCCGGTGCCGGACAGCCTGTCGGAATACCAGTTCGCCGGCCTCTTGCGCGGCAGCCGCACCGAATTGGTAAAAGCGATTGGCAGCGAGCTGCGCGTGCCCGCGTCGGCCGAAATCGTGCTCGAAGGCCATATCTACCCGGACGAAAACCATCCGAGCGGCTATGAACACGCGCTGGAAGGGCCGTATGGCGACCACACGGGCTACTATAATGAGCAGGACAGTTTCCCCGTGTTTACCATCGACCGCATCACCATGCGCCGCGACCCGATTTACCACTCCACATACACGGGCAAGCCGCCGGACGAGCCGGCCGTGCTGGGTCTGGCCCTGAACGAAGTCTTCGTGCCCCTGCTGCAAAAGCAGTTCAGCGAAATCACGGACTTTTATTTGCCGCCCGAAGGCTGCAGCTACCGCATGGCCGTGGTGCAGATCAAGAAGCAGTATGCGGGCCACGCCAAGCGCGTGATGTTCGGCGTATGGAGCTTCTTGCGCCAGTTCATGTATACCAAGTTCATCGTGGTGGTCGACGAAGACGTGAATATCCGCGACTGGAAGGAAGTCATCTGGGCCATCACCACGCGGGTCGACCCCATCCGCGACACGACGCTGGTCGACAACACGCCCATCGATTACCTGGACTTCGCCTCGCCCGTCAGTGGCCTGGGCAGCAAGATGGGCATCGATGCGACGAATAAATGGCCGGGCGAAACGACGCGCGAGTGGGGCACGACGATCGCCATGACGCCGGAAGTGAAGGCGAAGGTGGACAGTATCTGGCAAGAGCTGGGTATTTAAACCCAGCGGCGTAAATGCTGGGGTCAGACCCGCCGGGTCTGACCCCGGATTTTTCTTCTGAGTGCGGCTCGACTGCACGGCAATTTCCCAATCTTGCGCAGACCGGTTATAATTGTCCCTGGCGGGCCCCTGCGCATCGTGGCATGGCTAACCTGGTCAGGTCGGGAACGAAGCAGCCACGGCTATTAACCATGAGTGCCGCAGATCAGGCTCGCCTCCTTCGGGAAACAAACAGTAAAGCTGCCGATGGCGGCTTTTTTGTTTTGCGGCGCTGTGTTTTGCCAGTCCGCATGCTTGCCTGATTTTCCAGAAATGCCACTCTCCATGTTATACAATTGCTGCTTTGCCGCGTTTGCCATAGTGAATGGCCCGGCCATGAGGCTTGCGCCCGCCGCGCAGGATCACCCGCAAAATCGCATGGTAAAATCTCAGCATGTCCTATCAAGTCCTCGCCCGTAAATACCGCCCCAAGAATTTCGAGACGCTCGTCGGCCAGGAGCACGTCGTGCGCGCGCTCACGCATGCCTTGCACAGCGGCCGATTGCATCACGCCTACCTGTTCACGGGCACGCGCGGCGTCGGCAAGACGACCCTGTCGCGCATCCTGGCCAAAGCGCTCAATTGCATCGGCCCCGATGGCACGGGCGGCATCACGGCCCAGCCTTGCGGCGTGTGCGAAGCGTGCACGGCAATCGATGCGGGACGCTTTGTCGACTATATAGAGATGGATGCGGCGTCGAACCGCGGCGTCGATGAAATGGCGCAGCTGCTGGAACAGGCGGTCTACGCGCCCAGCAATGCGCGCTTCAAGGTCTATATGATCGATGAGGTGCACATGCTGACGAACCACGCGTTCAATTCCATGCTGAAAACGCTGGAAGAGCCGCCCGAGCACGTCAAGTTCATCCTGGCCACGACGGACCCGCAAAAGATTCCCGTGACCGTGCTGTCGCGCTGCCTGCAGTTCAACCTCAAGCAGATGCCGCCCGGCCACATCATCAGCCACCTGGACAATATCCTGGGCCAGGAAGGCATCGATTTCGAACAGCCGGCCTTGCGCCTGCTGGCCCAGGGCGCCCACGGTTCCATGCGCGATGCGCTGTCGCTGACGGACCAGGCCATCGCCTACGCGGCCGGCGCAGTGACGCTTGACGCCGTGCAAGGCATGCTGGGTGCGCTCGACCAATCGTACCTGGTGCGCCTGCTCGACGCGCTGGCGCAGCAGGATGGCGCCGATCTGCTGGCCGTGGCCGACGAGATGGCTTCGCGCAGCCTGTCGTATAACGGCGCGCTGCAGGATCTGGGCACCTTGCTGCACCGCATTGCGCTGGCACAAACCGTGCCCGCCGCCTTGCCGCAGGATTTGCCGGAATACGCGGACATCGTGCGCCTGTCTGCCGCCTTTGACGCGGAAGAAGTGCAGCTGTTTTACCAGATCGCCGTGCATGGCCGCAATGAACTGGGCCTGGCGCCCGATGAGTACGCGGGCTTTACCATGACCTTGCTGCGCATGCTGGCCTTTCGGCCCGGCATAGGCGGCGCCGATGGCGTGCCGGCGGCTGCACCTGCATCAGCTCCCGGCAACCGTCCCGCTGCCGTGGCCGCCGCGCGCGCCGCCGCTGGCGCGTCCGCACCGACAGCCCGCGCCGCCACCAACAGCGTGGCCAGCCATGCAACCGTGACCCCGCCCGCCGTCGTGGCCGCCGCTGCCGCCAGCATGGCGCGCAGCGCAGCGCCGCCGCCACGTGTGGCTGCACCTGCGCCAGCACCTGTCCCAGCCCCGGCACCGGCAGCGCCTGCTGCTGCTGCTGCCCCGGCAGCCTCGGGCGCTCCCATCAGTTCCGCCCGCGCCGCCATCAACGCGGCGCTGGAAGCGGCCCGCGCCGCTTCGAAAGGCCGTCCTGGCAGCGCGCCATCGGCGCCATCGTCGGCGCCCAAGCCAGCCGCGCCGGCACCAGTAGCAGTACCGGAACCTGTCGCCGCAGCGCCAGCCCCGGCCGCGTCTGTCCAGGCTGCACCGCCACCACCGGCCGCCGCAAAAGCGCCGGCGCCGTGGGACGATGCGCCACCCGTCGCCGTGATGGGAGCTCCCGTGGCCGCACCCGCACCCGCGCCCGCGCCCGTGCAGCCGGCACGCCAGGCAGCGCCACAGCAGGCGCCCGCCGACGACGACTTGCCGCCGTGGGTCACCGAATTTTCCGACGACAGCGCGTCCGCCGCCGTGTCGGCGCCCGCCGCGCAAAATTCCGAGCAGCCGGCCGTCGTCATGCCGCAGCGTGCCGCCAAGCAAGCCGCGCCCAGCGGACCGTATGTGATCACGCCCGTGCCTGGCCTGGACTGGGATGGCAATTGGCCGGCCGTCGCCGCCGTGCTGCCCTTGCGCGGCGTGGCCCAGCAGCTGGCCGTGCAGGCCGAGCTGATCGAATGCCTGCACGACGGCCACAGCACCACGTTCCGCCTGCGCGTGCCGATCGACACGTGGCGCAGCCCGGCCAACGTGGAAAAACTGGCGGCCGCGCTGACCGAGCGCTTCGGCCGCAAGGTCGCGGTCGACACGGAACTGGGCGCCGTCTGGTACACGGCCAGCGCGGAAGCGCAGGCCCACCGCGAGGCGTGCCAGCTGCAAGCGGAAGCAACCATCGCCAGCGATCCCTTCGTGCTCGACATGAAGCGTGCATTCGACGCTTTTGTCGTGCCGGGAACGATTACCCCTGCACCGGCCGGCTCCGCCGCGCCGACCCTGCATTGATGATTAACACACTCACAAACTGAATTAACGGAGCATTCTCATGATGAAAAATCAACTGGCTGGCCTGATGAAGCAGGCGCAAACAATGCAAGACAACATGAAAAAGGCCCAGGAACAACTGGCGCTGGTGGAAGTGGAAGGCCAGTCCGGCGCCGGCCTGGTGAAAATCGTCATGACGTGCAAGAACGACGTCAAGCGCGTCTCCATCGACCCGTCGCTGCTGGCTGACGACAAGGACATGCTGGAAGACCTGGTGGCTGCCGCCTTCAACGACGCCGTGCGCAAGGCGGAAGCGACGTCCGCGGAAAAAATGGCAGGCTTGACCGGCGGCATGAACTTGCCAGCCGGCTTCAAAATGCCATTCTGATGCAATCCCGCATGCGCTCGATCTGTGGCACGGGGCAGGGTTGATCCATGTCCAAGTCGCTTGAATTTTTGACCGAGGCGCTGCGGCGCCTGCCCGGCGTCGGCCCCAAGTCGGCGCAGCGGATGGCATTTCATTTGTTGCAGCATGATAGGGAAGGCGCGGCCATGCTGTCGCGCGCCCTGTTCCAGGCCGTCGATGCCGTGCATCACTGCGGCCTGTGCAATACTTTTACCGAACACGAAGTGTGCGAGACCTGTCTCGACGAAGAGCGCGACAAGCGCTTGCTGTGCGTGGTGGAAACGCCTGCCGACCAGCTGATGATCGAGCAGACGCTCACCTACAAGGGTCTGTATTTCGTGCTCATGGGGCGGCTCTCTCCGCTCGACGGCATCGGCCCGAAAGATATCCACCTCGAAAAATTACTCGGCCGCGCCAACGATGGCGTGGTCGGTGAAGTGGTGCTGGCCACCAATTTCACGAATGAAGGCGAAGCGACGGCCCATTACATCAGCGAAATGCTGAAGGCGCGGGGCTTGCGCGTGAGCCGCCTGGCCCGCGGCGTACCCGTGGGTGGCGAACTGGAATACGTCGACGCGGGCACGATTGCCCGCGCGATGCTCGACCGCAGGGCAACCTAAATCATGCAAGAAAAAACGTCGGCAGGTCCTTTGGTAGGCATTAAAGTGCTGGAACTGGGCACCCTGATCGCGGGGCCGTTCTGTGCCCGCATGCTGGCCGAATTCGGCGCCGACGTGATCAAGATCGAGTCGCCCGATGGCGGCGACCCCATCCGTACCTGGCGCGTGCTGAAAGATGGCACCTCGCTGTGGTGGTCGGTGCAGGCGCGCAACAAGAAAAGTCTGACCCTGAACCTGAAGACACCGGAAGGCCGCGCCATCGCGCACCAGCTGGCCCTGGAAGCGGACATCATTATCGAGAACTACCGCCCCGGCGTGCTGGAAAAGTGGGATCTCGGCTACGCACAGCTGAAAAAGGAAAAGCCGTCCCTCATCATGGTGCGCCTGTCCGGTTTCGGCCAGACGGGGCCGATGAAGGATTTGCCCGGTTTCGGCGCCATCGGCGAATCGATGGGCGGCCTGCGCTATGTGTCCGGCTTTGCCGACCGCCCGCCCGTGCGCGTGGGCGTGTCGATAGGCGACTCGGTGGCGGCCCTGCACGGTGTAATCGGCGCCATGATGGCGCTGCGCCACCGCGACGTGACAGGTGGGCGTGAGCACGGCGAAGGGCAGATGGTCGATGTGGCCCTGTATGAATCCGTGTTCAATCTGATGGAGTCGCTGGTGCCCGAATACGACCAGGCGGGCGTGGTGCGCGAGCGCACGGGCGGTTCCTTGCCCGGCATCGTGCCCTCGAATACCTACACGACGGGCGATGGCGAAAACATCGTGATTGCCGGCAACGGCGACGCCATCTTCAAGCGCCTGATGCTGGCCATGGGCCGCATCGACATGGCGGGCGACCCGCAGCTGGCGCGCAACGACGGCAGGGTGGCGCGCACGCAGGAAATCGACGACGCCATCGGCGCCTGGTGCGCCACGCACACGATAGATAGCGCGCTGGCCGTGCTGAAGGCGGCCGATGTGCCGTCTGGCAAAATTTACTCCGTGCGCGACATGCTGAGCGATCCGCAATTTCTCGCCCGCGAGATGTTCGAACAACACCATTTTGCCGACGGCACGCCCGTCAAATTGCCCGCCATCAGCCCGAAGCTGTCCGCCACGCCCGGCAAGACGCAGTGGCTGGGGCCGACCCTGGGCCAGCACAACGACGAGGTGCTGGCGTCGCTGGGCTACGATGCGGCCGCTATCGCGCAACTGAAGGCCGATGGCGTGGTGTGATTTTTGGGGTCAGACCCGTCGGGTCTGACCCCAGCTTTTGCTTTTGGGTTCAATTAATTTCGGAATCAGCATGCCTCAACCGTTCCATCGCGCGCGCGCCGCGCTTGCCCTGGCGTCCGCCGCCATCCTTCTCTCCGCCTGCGCCAGCTTCCCGCACGACGCGCCGATTGCCGGCCTGCGCCTGATCGGCGAACAGCGCATCGCCTTGAAGCAGGCGTTCGAGGGCACCACGGTGGGCGGCTTGTCCGGCATCGACTACGATGCGGCCAACAAGAGCTGGGTGATGGAAAGCGATGACCGCTCGGAAATCAATCCGGCCCGCTTCTACCGCGCTGCCTTGAACTATGACAGCAAGGCGTTTACGGGCGTGACCTTGAACAGCGTGCATTTCTTCACGCAGCCTGACGGCAGCCGCTACCCGAACCTGGCGCATGCAAAACTGGACCAGGGCGACCAGGTGCCCGACATCGAGACCATCCGCGTCGATCCGCAGGACGGCAGCCTGTGGTATGGCAGCGAAGGCAACCGCAAGGTGGGCCTGCACCCGTTCGTACGCCACGCCGATAGCGGCGGCCACTACCTGGCAACCTTGCCCACGCCCGCCATGTTCAAGGTTTCGCAGGAGGAAACGGGATCGCGCAACAACATGAGCTTCGAGGCACTATCGTTCTCGTCGGATGGCAAGAGCCTGTGGCTGGGCATGGAAGCGGCGCTGTACCAGGATGGCCCGCTGGCTACGCCCGACAATGGCTCCGTGGTGCGCATCACGCGCCTGGACCGCGCCGGCACCGTGCTGCGCCAGTATGCGTATCCGATTGAAGCCGTGGCGTCGCGGCCTGCGCCGGGGCGCGAAGCGGACAATGGCGTGTCGGAAATCCTTGCGGTGAACGACCATCAGGTGCTGGTGGTGGAACGGGCCGGCGTGGAGCACGCCGATGGCGTGTATTCGAACCATGTGCGCATCTACGCGATGGACACCGATGGCGCCACCGACATCCAGTCCATGCCGGCGTTGGCGGGCGCGAAGTACGTGCCGGCGCGCAAGCGCCTGCTGCTGGACCTGGAAAAGATCGGCCTGGCAAGAATCGACAATATCGAAGGCATCAGCTGGGGCCCGCGCCTGGAAAACGGCCGCCGCAGCCTGGTGATGATTTCCGACGATAATTTTAATCCGCAGCAAGTCACGCAAATCCTTGCCTTCGAAGTGCTCTAGTTTCCAGGCTGGCCAGCTGGTCGGTCTGCCTGACCAGCATGGCCGTAATCGTGTCGTGCGGTGACGGGTGGCCTAAAAAGTATCCCTGCGCCATGTCGCAGCCGTATTCTTCCAGCATCAACAACTGCTCGTCCGTCTCCACGCCCTCGGCCACCACCACCATTTTCAAGCCATGCGCCATGGCGATGATGGCGCGCGTGATGGCCGCGTTTTCCGTATCCTGCGGCAAGCCGGCGATAAAGCTCTTGTCGATCTTCAAGGCCCGCACGTCGAAGCGTTTCAAGTAATTCATTGACGAGTATCCCGTGCCGAAGTCGTCGATCGACAGGTACACGCCGATGCCGCGCAATTGCTCCAGCGTCACCATGGTGGCGCGCGCATCGTCCATCAACGTTCCCTCCGTCAATTCCAGTTCCAGCAGGCGCGCATCGAGGCCCGTGTCGGCCAGCGCCGAGAGCACGATCTGCATCAGGTTTTCATCCTTGAATTGCTTGGCCGACAGATTGACGGCCATGCGGATGGCGCGTCCGCCATCGCTTTGCCAGGCCTTGGCCTGGTTGCACGCCGTGCGCAGCACCCATTCGCCGATGGGCACGATCAGTCCCGTCTCTTCGGCCAGCGGGATGAATTCCGTGGGCGAAATGATGCCCCGCTCGGGATGGCGCCAGCGCACCAGCGCTTCCACGCCGACGATCTGTGTGCTGGGCACGTCGATCTGCGGCTGGTACAGCAGGTACAGCTCGTTGTTCTGCAAGGCTTTCCTCAAGCCCACTTCCATCTTGACGTGGCTCATGATTTCCATCGTCAGCGATGAGCTGTACAGCTTGGCGTTGTTCTTGCCGCAGTTCTTCGCGTGGTACATGGCCGTGTCCGCATATTTGAGTAGCGAATTGCAGTCCTCGCCATCTTCCGGATACAGCGAAATGCCGATGCTGGCCGTGACGAAAATCTCGTGCGCCTCGATCATGAAGGGCCGGCGCATGGCTTCCTTGACCCGATGCGCCACGTTCAGCGCGTCTTCCACCCGTTCCAGGTCGGGAATCAAAATCGTGAATTCGTCGCCGCCCAGGCGGGCCAGGTTGCTGCCGCCGAAGCTGGCCTCAAACTCGTGTTCGGCGCGCAGCACCAGGTCGCTGGGACGGATGGTTTCGCGCAGGCGCTCGGACACCACCTTGAGCAGATGGTCGCCCACGTCGTGCCCCAGGGTGTCGTTGATGCGCTTGAAGGCGTCGAGGTCCATGAACAGCACGGCGAATTTCTTGTCGTGCTCCTTCGAGCGCAGCAGTTCGCGCTCCAGGGTTTCCAGGAAGGCTTGGCGGTTGGGGATGCCCGTCAGGCTGTCGCAATAGGCGAGGCGGCGGATCTGCTCTTCCGTGCGCTTGCGCTCGCTGATGTCGCGCACCAGGCCCAGCACCTCGTCAGCCCCCGTCGCCACCAGGCGCGCCTCGAAATGGCGCGTGCTGTCTTCGTGCGTGAGCGTGTAGTCGACCGAGCCGATGTGCTGCGTGGCCAGCACGGCGTGGGCCTGGTCCAGCAGGCGCGCGGCGATTTCGGGCGGCAGCACATCGCCGATATGGCTGCCCACGCAGTCGCTGAGGGAAAAGCCGGCGCTGGCGTCGTGCCCCTGTTCATAGTCGAGATAAAAACCTTCGCGATTCAGGCGAAAGAAGGTGTCGGGGATGGCGGCCAGCACGGCACGGTTGTGCGCGTCGGCGATACGCAGGCGGGCGATGGCGTCGCTGGCGCGCAGCACGTACAGCACGCGGTGGCCTAGGATGGGCCAGTTGATGGGCTTGGAAATGAAATCCGTGGCGCCCACCTCGTAGGCGCGCGTGACGGCTTCCAGTTCGTCGCCGCCCGTGACCATGATGATGGGCACGCTGCCGCCCACTTCCTGGCGGCGGATTTCGCGGCACACGGCAAAGCCGTCCAAGGCCGGCATGTCGACGTCGAGCATGACCAGGTCCGGCCCGCTGTGCTTGTAGCTGGCCAGCGCCTGCACGCCGTCTTCGGCCTCGATCACGTCCAGGCCTACCTGCGTGAGCATTTGCCGCATCAGCAAGCGCATCACGGGATCGTCGTCGGCCACCAGCACCAGGCCGCGTGGCGGAGGGAGGGGCGCTGTCATGTCAGTGTTCCTTCACGAGAATGGCGCTCAGCGATTCGCGTACGGCCAGGAAGGCTTGCTGCATCTGCTGCAGCAGGGCAGCCGCGCCCTCGGTACTGCCGGCGCGGCCCAGTTTTTCCATCTCCTTGCATAGCTGCGCCAGGCCATCGGCGCCCACGTTGGCGCTGCCCGACTTGAGGCTGTGCGCCACCTTGCGCAGCGCTTCCGCATCCGCGCCGGCAATCGCTGCGCGCATGGCGCTCAACTGGCGCGGCGTCTCGCTGGTGAAAGCCAGGATGACGCGTTCCAGCAGCGCATCGCCATCGGTGCGTGACAGGGCGCGGATATTTTCCAGCGCCTGCCGGTTCAGCGGCCGGCCGGAAGGCGGCGCGGCGGACACCGGCGGCGGCACCTCCGGCAATGTCTGCGGCTCCGGCTCCTCGCTGTGGTGCACGCTGGCCGCGCGCGGCAGGGTGATCCAGCGCGCAATCGTGTGGCCCAGGTCTTGCTGCGTGAATGGTTTGCTCAGGTAATCGTCCATGCCAGCCGCCAGGCATGCTTCGCGGTCACCCTGCAGCGCATTGGCCGTGATGGCGACGATGGGCAGCACGCGCGCGTGGCCGCACTGCTGTTCGTGGCGGCGGATTTCCGCCGTGGCGGCAAAGCCGTCCATCACGGGCATCTGGCAGTCCATCAGTATCAAATCGAAATCCTCGGCCTGCGCCGCCTGCAAGGCTTCTTCGCCGTTGTGCGCGCACACCACGTCCAGGCCCAGGCTGTCGAGCATGGCCAGCGCCACTTCCACGTTGACGCGATTGTCCTCGGCCAGCAGCACGCGGCGGCGCTGGCGCCGGCCCACCTGACGCGCCGCGTGCGGCGGATGGATGCGCATGCCCTCGCTGGCGCGCGGCGGCGTGACGATGCAGTCGAACAGGTCGCATTCGCGGGCCGGCTTGATCAGCTGGAAGGCCACGCCCGCCTCGCGCCGCTGCACGGGGTCGGCCGCCGCCTGTTCCGTGCTCAGCAGCAGTAATTTGAGGTCGGCCAGCAGCGGGTCGCTCTTGATGGTGGCGGCCAGGGCCAGGCCGCTGGTGCGCGGCAATTCCATATCGAGCAGGGCCACGGCATACGGCGTGCCCGCCTGCGCGGCCGCGCGCAGCTTGGCCAGGCAGTCGCTGGCCGTGCCGGCGCTGTCGCAGCCGATGTGCCAGCTGGCCAGCTGCCGCTCCAGTACGGCGCGCGTGGCGGGTGTGTGGTCGACGATCAAGGCGCGTAATCCCCGTGTGGTTTTCAGGTTGAAGGACGGGTCATCGCTGTCGACCCGCCGCTTATCGAAATTTACTTCGAACCAGAAGATCGAGCCTTGCGTTAAAGCATTATCAACGCCGATAGTGCCGCCCATCAGCTCCACCAGTTGTTTCGAGATCGTCAAGCCCAGGCCCGTGCCGCCGTGCTTGCGCGTGGTCGAACCATCGGCCTGCGAGAACGATTCGAAGATGCGCGTCTGTGCTTCGCTCGACACGCCGATGCCCGTATCGTGCACCTCGAAGCGTAAGCCCACGCTGGGCGCGTCTTCGCTGCAGACGGTCACTTTCACGGTGACTTTGCCCGTTTCCGTGAACTTGATGGCATTGCCCAGCAGATTGACGATGATCTGGCGCAAACGGTTCGGGTCGCCGCAAATGGCGATGGGAATGTCAAACGCGATATCGAATTCCAGGCTGATGTTTTTCGCTTCCGCCTGCGGCGCGAACACGTGCTCTATGTCGTCGAGCAATTCGCGGAAATTGAAGCGGATGTATTCCACGCTCAGCTTGCCCGCCTCGATCTTGGAGAAATCGAGGATGTCGTTGATGATCACCAGCAAATTCTGCCCCGAGCGCTGCACCATGCTCGTGTAGTGGCGCTGCTGCGGGCTCAAAGGGCTGGCCAGCAGCAGTTCCGTCATGCCCAGCACGCCATTCATCGGTGTGCGGATTTCATGGCTCATGGTGGCGAGGAAGGCGCTTTTCGCCTGGCTGGCCGCCTCGGCCGCATCCTTGGCCTTTTCCAGCTGCGCCGTGCGCACGCCCACCTGGCGCTCGAGCTGGTCGCGGTAATTGGCCAGGGTACTGTCGCGGCTGTCGATCTGCGCCAGCATGTCGTTGAAACTGTCGATCAGCACGCCCAGCTCGTCGCTGCGCTGGTGCGCGATGCGGTGGCTGTAGGTCTGGCTGCTGGACACTTTTTGTGCCGTATCAATCAGCTTGGTGATCGGTTCGGCAATCACGCTTTTGAAACGCCGCGCCAGGAAGACGGCGATCAGGAAGGACAGCACGGTGGCGCCGCCTATGGCGCCCACGTGGCGGCCGATGTCGCGCCACATGTGGTTCAGGTCTGCCTCGATCAGCACGGCGCCGATGATCTGTTGCGGCTCGCCCGGCCGGTAGACGGGACGGTACAAACGCATGGCCGGCGCCAGCGTCGTGCCCGCGCCTTGCGTGACGGGCTGCACGGCCATGTCGGCCAGCAGGGCCGGGTCCATGTCTTCCGGCGCTGGCAGGCCGTCCGCATGCTGCGGTGCGCGGTACAGGGCGAACAGGCGCCCGCCCCGGTCGAACAGGGCCGCCTGGGCCACCTCGTCGCGCGCGGCCAGCGCGGCCAGCACCTGCGCCGCCTGTGGCTGTGCCGATTTGCCCACCAGCAAGGGCACAGCGCTGGCTGCACCGATCACGCCCGCCAGCGACAGCAATTGCTTGCCTTCATCATTCTTGTGGCTGAGTACGGACGTCAGCGCAAACGCCACGAACACCAGCAGCAGCGCGCAGCCCGATGACAGTACCGAGATCATGGTCAGCTTCTGGCTGATGCTGGAGCGTTGGAAATTGAACATGGTGGCAGCGCTTCTCCGGTCGATACGTTGACTGTTTTTTAATTCCTATTGGAAAAATATAGACGCGAAGACACACCCAGATATTGATGTGGGTCTAAGGGAGGAGAGGGGAGGGGAACTTATACGAGATGAAACAAAAAGGGCGGTCCCGCAGAACCGCCCTCAAATTATTGCTGAGCAACAACACAGGACTTAACAACACCCTCCGCGTTTTCCTGCGCCGCCATAACGGGCTTCCTGGCGTTCGCGGAAGAACTCTTCATACGTCATCATCGGCTCGCCGGGATGGGTCACTTCCCGGTGCGCCACATAGGTGTCGTACTCGGGCAAGCCGCACATGAGCCGCATGCTTTGCCCCAGATACCGTCCAGCCTTGATGATTTCGTCGATCATCATTGCACCGTGGGCATGGCCTGGAACGGCGTTTCCTTGGTGCTCGGCTGGCTGTCGCGGCGCGCCTTCAGGATGGTGCGGATGCCGAAGAACAGCACGCTGATCACGACGATGACGAAGAAGGCGGCCAGGCCGGCGTCGAGGTAATCGTTGAAGATGATCTGCTGCATCTGCGCCACCGACTTGGCCGGTGCCAGCAGAGTGCCTTCATCGAGCGCCGCCGAGTATTTCTTCGCATGCGCGAGGAAACCCACGCGCGGATTGGCGTCGAAGATTTTTTGCCAGCCCGCCGTCAGCGTGCACAGCAGCAGCCAGATGGTCGGCGTGATGGTGACCCACGCATAGCGGCCTTTTTTCATCTTGAACAGCACGCAAGTGCCGAGGATCAGCGCGATGGCTGCCAGCATCTGGTTGGCGATGCCGAACAGCGGCCACAGGGTGTTGATGCCGCCCAATGGATCGACCACGCCCTGGTACAGGAAGTAGCCCCAGGCCGCCACGCACAGGCCCGTGGCCAGCAGGTTGGCGATGACGTTTTCCGTCTGTTTCAGCGCTGGCACGAAGCTGCCCAGCAAGTCTTGCAGCATGAAGCGGCCCGCACGCGTGCCCGCATCGACGGCCGTCAGGATGAACAGCGCCTCGAACAGGATGGCGAAGTGGTACCAGAAGGCCATCATGGCCTTGCCGCCGATGGCGCCGGAAAGAATCTGCGCCATGCCGACCGCCAGGGTCGGTGCGCCGCCCGCGCGCGAGATGATGCTGTGCTCGCCAACGTCCTTGGCCGTCTGCGTCAGCATTTCCGGCGTCACATAGAAACCCCATTGCGAGATCGCCTGTGCGGCGGACTCGGCTGTCGTGCCGATCAGGGCGGCCGGGCTGTTCATGGCGAAGTAGATGCCCGGCTCGATGGTCGAGGCGGCCACCAGGGCCATGATGGCAACAAACGATTCCATCAGCATGGCGCCATAGCCGATGAAGCGGGCGTGGCTTTCGTTTTCAATCATCTTCGGCGTGGTGCCCGAGGAAATCAGCGCGTGGAAGCCGGAGACGGCGCCGCAGGCGATCGTAATGAAGAGGAAGGGGAACAGATTGCCCGACCAGACGGGGCCGGAGCCGTCGATGAACTTGGTCATGGCCGGCATTTTCAGGTAAGGCGCGACGACGATGATGCCTATGGCCAGGCCCAGGATGGTGCCGATTTTCAGGAAAGTCGACAGGTAGTCGCGCGGCGCCAGCAGCAGCCACACGGGCAGCACGGAAGCGATGAAGCCGTAGCCGATCAGCATCCACGTCAGTTCCGTGCCCGTGAACGTGAACATCGGGCCCAGCACGGCCGATTCCTGCACATATTGGCCGCCGATGATGGCCAGCATCAGCAGCACGAAGCCGATGATGGAAATCTCGCCGATGCGGCCCACGCGGATGAAGCGCGAGTACACGCCCATGAACAGGGCGATGGGAATCGTCGCCATCACGGTGAAGCTGCCCCACGGGGAACCGGTCAGCGCCTTGACGACGATCAAGGCCAGCACGGCCAAAATGATGACCATGATCATGAAGCAGCCGAGCAAGGCGATCATGCCGGGAATTTCGCCCAGCTCAGCCTTGATCAGGTCGCCTAGCGAGCGGCCGTCGCGGCGCATGGAAATGAACAGCACGATAAAATCCTGCACGGCGCCGGCAAACACCACGCCCGCCAAAATCCACAGCATGCCGGGCAAATAACCCATCTGCGCAGCCAGCACGGGGCCGACCAGGGGACCGGCACCGGCAATCGCCGCAAAATGGTGGCCGAACAGCACATATTTATTCGTCGGCACGTGGTCCAGGCCATCGTTGTGCTTGAAGGCCGGCGTCATGCGGCGTGCGTCCAGGCCCAGCACCTTGTCGGCGATGAACAGGCTGTAGAAACGGTAGGCGATAAGGTAGACGCAAACGGCGGCGATGACGATCCAGATCGCGCTGATCGGTTCGCCACGTTGCAGGGCGACGACGCCCAGGGATCCGGCGCCGGCAAGCGCAAGCGCTGCCCAGCCGAGCTGTTTGAAAATGCGGTTCATGCTTCCTCCAGAGATTGACGGGCGCTGTGCCGTGCGATGATGTGTGCTGCGGGTCCTGGTCGTCGCCAGTTTGATGTGACTTTTGGTGTATTTGCAGCTTATGGCAAGTATTCAGGAATCGTATAATTGCCGCAAGCGCACGACTACGCAGTAACGCTCAGTATTACTACGCAGGCCGATCACCGCGCCGCGACGTAAAATCACGCATTCCCACCAGCATCGACGCCGCCGGAGCGCGCCAGGCCATGAAACTCAGACAGAAAGTCATCTTCCTGGCCATCACGCCGCTCATCCTCGCCCTGTGCGCCATCGCGTTTGCCGTGCGGCACCAGGCGATTACCCTGGCCGAGCAGCAGCGCGCCACCATCCAGCAAGCCTACCTGGCCAGCAAGGAGGCCGAGCTCAAGCATTACGTGACCCTGGCCAGCCATTCCATCGCCTCGCTATATGGTTCGGGCCGCAAGGATGCCGCCACGCAAGAGGAAGCCAAGCGCATCCTGTCCGCCCTCAGCTATGGCGACGATGGCTACTTCTTCATCTATGATTTGCAGGGCAAGTCGCTGATGCATCCGCGCCAGCCCGAGCTGGTGGGGCAGAATCTGTGGGAGTTGCGCGACGCGGACGGCAATCTGACCATCCAGCGCCTGATGCAGCGCGCCAGGAGCGGCGGCGGCTTCGAGCGCTACAACTGGATCAAGCCCTCGAGCAACAAGTCCGCGCCCAAGCTCGGCTATGTGATATTGATGCCGGAATGGGGCTGGATGATGGGTACCGGTATTTATATGGATGACGTGGACCAGGCGCTGGCCAAGGTTGACGCCCAGCAGTCGCGCAATATCCGCTCGACCATGGAGCTGATCGCCGCCATCGCCATCCTCGGTTCCCTGCTGGTGGCCGCCTGCGGCCTGGTGCTGAACTTGCGCGAATTGCGCGTGGCCGACGCCAAGCTGAAAGTGCTGGCACAGCGCGTGGTCGAATCGCAGGAGGAGGAGCGGGCGCGGCTGTCGCGCGACTTGCATGACGGCATCAGCCAGTGGCTGGTGTCGATTAAACTGCAGATCGAGGCGGGCATCGCGCGCCTGGCCGGTAATGCCGAGCAAAAAGAAAAGGCGCCCGCCACGTTCGAGCGGGCCGCCGAGCAGCTGAACAAGGTGCTGGGCGAGGTGCGGCGCATTTCGCACAACCTGCGCCCGGCCATCCTCGACGACCTGGGACTGGCCGCCGCGCTCGACCACCTGGTGCATGAATTTAACGACAGCAGCAGCGCGCAAGCCAGTTTCACGGCCAGTCCGGCGGCGGCGGGCGAGGGCTTGCCCGACATGGTCAATACCGTCTTGTTCCGCATCGCCCAGGAAGCGTTGACCAATTGCGAGCGCCATGCCCACGCCCGCGGCGTGGAAGTGAGCCTGCGCGAGGCGGGCAAGGCGGTGGAATTGCGCATCCAGGATAATGGCGGCGGCTTCGACTTCGACGGCATCGCCCTGCATCCGCAGCGCGGCATCGGCCTGCGCAACATGACGGAACGCATGGAAGCCATCGGCGGCAGCCTGCACATCACCTCGTCGCCGGCCGGCACCCTGGTGCTGGCGCGGCTCGCCCTTCCCCCCACACACTGATGAACAGATACCGAGAAGATACCGAAACATGACCGAGACGATCAACATCCTGCTGGTGGACGACCATCCCCTCGTGCGCGACGGCTTGCGCGCGCGCCTGGAGGCGGTGGCGCATTTCGACGTGGTGGCCGAGGCGGGCGGCGCCGACGAAGCCCTGGCCCAGGCGCGCCTCCACCAGGTGGATCTCGTGTTGATGGATATCAATATGCGCGGCATCAACGGCATCGAAGCGACGGCCCTGTTCAAGCAGGCGTTTCCGCAGATTGCCGTACTGATCCTGTCCATGCACGACAAGCTCGAATATGTGTCGCAAGCCATCGCCGCCGGCGCGCGCGGCTATGTGCTCAAAGATGCCCCAGGGAAAGATATCGTCTTCGCCATCGAGACGGTGATGTCCGGCGGCATTTATTACAGCGCGGCCCTGGCGCGGCAGTTATCGCGCCCGCAAGTGCACGATTCCTTTCTCACCACGCGCGAGCAGGAAGTGCTGCAACACATCGCGGCGGGCCAGTCGAACAAGCAGATCGCCCGCGACCTGGACTTGAGCGTGCGCACGGTGGAGACGCACCGCCTGAACATCAAGCGCAAGCTGGGCATCGAAGGGCAGGCCGAATTGATCAAATATGCGGTCGAACATGCGCATGGCGGCGGCGCCTGAACGGCGCTCGCGTCACGGTGAATTTTTCAAACCCGCATGACAGGCGGGTCTCCCGGGGGGAGTGTTTTTTTGAATATTTATTGCCAAAATTAAACTGTTTCACGGGTGAGATTCGGATAGAATGATTCTCGCTGTCGAGGGCATCCCTGTCGGGCCAGGGTTGCCAATGCTGGTCAGTTTATTTACTATGGCGCCCTACCCACACTGAGATACCGATGTCAGCGTCTGAATCAAACCTGTTTCCGTTGGTGGGATTACAAGCAGTGGCCAATGCTCATAACGAGTGGGTCGCTGTCACCTTGCATGTACCGCAGGCCTCGACGGCGCCTCTGCTGGCGGCGCTGGCAGCTGCCGATGCGTATGCCTTCCTGGCGCCGCTCGACTGCATCATTCCCCTGGCCGACCCGCATGGCGTGGACGAGGCCGTGCTGGCGCAACTGGTGCCGCAACGCACCATTTTCCGTTTGCCGGCGCAGCTTGCCGGCGACAAGCAAATCCAGAAAAAATGCCAGCAATGGCGCGACGCCGGCTATCGCATCCTGCTCGATGGCGCCGATGCCAGTCCCGTGGTGGCGGCGCAGGTCGACGCGCGCGCGCTGAGTTTTGACGCGGCGGGCGCACGCCCGGCCCTGCATCAGCTGCTGCCCTTGCCGGGGCCGCACCTGGCCTACAACATCGTCGACGCGGCGCAGCTTGCCGCATTGCAAGAAATCGGCGTGAGCTGGTTTGCCGGCGACTACGCCTTGCAGCATGCGCGCCAGCAAAGCGAGCCGGAAGACGCCACCTCGCGCCGGCGCTTGCTGGCGCTGCTGGGCCTGCTGGCACGCGATGCCGACGCGCACGAGCTGGAAGTGCCGCTCAAACAGGACCCATCGCTCAGCTATCATCTATTAAAACTGGTCAATTCGGCCGCCTTCGGTTTCACGGCGCCGATTACCAGCTTCAGCCAGGCCATCAGCCTGCTGGGCCGGCGCCAGCTGCAGCGCTGGCTGCAACTGCTGCTGTATGCGCGGCAACAGGATGATGGCAAGATCCACGCGCTGCTGCCGCTGGCGGCCGTGCGCGCAGCGCAGATGGAAGCGCTGTGCCAGCTGCGCGGTGGCGACCGCGATGCGCAAGACCTGGCCTTCATGGCGGGCGTGTTTTCCCTGCTCGACGTCCTGCTGGGCATGCCGATGCACGAGATCATCGCCACCCTGAACCTGGCGCCCGAAGTCAACGACGCCTTGCTGGAACGCAATGGCGAGCTGGGCACCTTGCTGGCGCTGGTCGAAAGCGCCACGCCGCCGCCCGAAGTCTTGCGCCGTGCCGGCATCGATGGAGAAACCTATTGGCGCAGCCTGCTACAGGCCTACCAATGGGCCATCCAGGTCAGCCGGAACCTCTAGCATGACCTTGCTGCCGGTGTCGGATTACCTCGGTGACAGCGCCGCTCTGTGCGATGCCGTTGTGCGTTTGCGCGGTCCCGCGCTGGTGGCTGAGCTGGGCCGTATCGCCAGCGCCGTGATGGCCAGCCCGCATGGCCAGTTCCTGCCTGCGGGCAGCATGGGCGCCGCTGTGCCAGCCGCGCCGTTTCCCCGCGATACGCCCGCCTTGCTGCAGGAAATCAGTTTTGACGGCCATTGTTTCGGCCATTACAGCGTGGCGGGACGCAGCCTGTACAACGACGCCGACCGCCGCCACCTGGCCAGCCTGGCCTCGCTGACGGCCGGCGTGTTGCAGGTGCATTCGCTGGCGCAACGCTCTACCCATGCGTTTGCGCAAGTCGAAGCCTTGCTGGCGCAGCAGACGCAAATCCTCGACCAGTTGCACGAATCCGTGCTGACGATGGACTTGACGGGCTACATCACCAGCTGGAACAAGGGCGCCGAGCGCCTGTTCGGCTACACCTCGGTGGAAGCCGTGGGGCGCAACATCCTGTTCCTGTACGACGACGAAGACACGGGCTTCCACGATGCCTTCCTGGAGCAGGGAGGACGCCTGATGGAAGTGCGCCGCCGAAAGAAGTCGGGCGAAATCTTTTGGGCCAGCCTGTCCCTGTCGCCGCTGCAAGACATGGACGACAAGCCCATCGGACTCATCGCCTACCTGACGGACATCACGGAACGCAAGCTGGCCGAAGAGCGATTGCACCACCTGGCCTACTACGACCCGCTGACCAGCCTGCCCAATCGCACCTTGCTGGCCAAGCTGGTCGACCAGGCCCTCTCCGTGGCGCAGCGCAGCAAGATGCTCGGCTGCGTGCTGTTCATCGACCTGAACCGTTTCAAGCTGATCAACGACACCCTGGGCCGGCGCATCGGCGATGAACTGCTGCGTCAGGTTTCCTTGCGTTTCCGCAAGGTATTGCGCGACCAGGACCTGGTGGCGCGCCTGGGCGGCGACGAATTCGCCGTGGGCCTGTTCGACATCGGCCAGCACTTCGAGGCCAGCATGGTGGCGCAAAAGCTGCTCGCTTCCCTGGTGCCGCCGTTCCTGATCGAAGGCCACGACTTGCGCGTGGGCGCCAGCATCGGCATCAGCGTGTACCCGCAAGACGGGCAGGACGCGGAAACCCTGCTGCGCCTGGCCGACATCGCCATGTACCGCGCCAAGCAGGACAGCGGTGGCGAAGCGGAAAGCGTGGCCTTCTACAGCCAGGACATGAATGTGGGCATGCAGGCGCGCATGCGCCTGGAAACAGGCTTGCGGCAGGCATTATCGGAACAGCAACTGTTGCTGCACTACCAGCCGAAATATGCGCTGGGCAGCGGCCGCATCATCGGTGCCGAAGCATTGGTGCGCTGGCACCACCCGCAGCACGGCATGATCCCGCCCGCCGAGTTCATCCCCCTGGCCGAATCGACGGGCCTGGTGGTGCAAGTGGGCGAATGGGTGCTGGAAGCGGCCTGCGCCCAGGCGCAAGCGTGGAAACTGGCGGGCCTGCCGCCGATCCGCCTGGCCGTCAACGTCTCCGCGCGCGAATTCACCTCGGCCCTGCCCGCCAGGGTGGCGGCGACCCTGGCCCGCTACGGCCTGGAAGCGGCCTGGCTGGAACTGGAAATCACGGAAAGCACGCTGATGCACAACATCGAGCGCGTGATCGGCATCATGGACCGCATCACGGCGCTGGGCGTGGCCCTGTCGCTGGACGACTTCGGCACCGGTTATTCAAGCTTGTCCTACCTCAAGCGTTTCCCCATCGACACGCTCAAGATCGACCGCTCGTTTACCACCGGCATTCCGACCGACGCCAGCGATTGCGCCATCGCCAGCACCATCATCAGCATCGCCCAGCAGCTGCACCATAAAGTGATCGCGGAAGGCGTGGAAACGGCGGAGCAACTGGCATTTTTGAAGAGCTCCGGCTGCGACGAAGTGCAGGGCTATCTGTTCTCGCGCCCGTTGCCAGCGCTGGAGTTCGAGAAGGCGCTGCGGGAAAACTGGGGGCTGTAGAGCTTTGCTTTGGAGTGCCAGCGCAGGTATTGAACCCACAGGCGAAGAGCCGGGGTCGTACCCGCCGGGTACGACCCCAGTCCTTGCCGCTAGGGGGAAATAAGGCCACCGGAGTACTAGCCATTGGTAAGCCACTGACCTTTATGTATAATGCTGCCATCAGGAAGCGTGGCCGAGTGGTTGAAGGCACTAGTCTTGAAAACTAGCGACGGGTTACACTGTTCGTGAGTTCGAATCTCACCGCTTCCGCCAAGTACATAAAAAATTCGTGAGTATACTCAACCTATATTCAACCGAATTTCATTGAAAATCAACGACTTAGATTGATTTTCGGCCTTTCGAATCGCAGATTCGGAGGTATCCAAAAACCCTCTCGCAGAATGACGCGTAGGCGCAATTGTAGGTATGATGCGGTTTTTCTCAAAACCGTACCTACAGGATATCGCATGGCCATCAATACGCTTACCGACGCAGACTGCCGCCGTGCCACGCCAAACGATGGCAAGCTGCGCAAGCTCTTCGATGGCCACGGCCTGATGCTGGCAGTCCTGCCAAGCGGAAACAAGGTTTGGCGCATGGCCTATCGCAACGACCAGGGCAAGCAGCAAACTGCCGTGATTGGCCCGTATCCCCTGATCGGTCTCAAGGAAGCCCGCGACCGTCGCGACGCTTTGCGTTTGAAGTTGATCGACGGGGAAGACCTCAAGCCCAAGCGCAAGACGAGCCCATCCATTGCCCTTGATGCGGCAATCGATACCTACTGGGCCGGGCGCACGGACATCAGCGCCGGCTACAAGGCAAATGCATTGCGCGCGCTGGCCATGTACGTCTCGCCGACGCTGGGCGCGAAAACTGTGCGTGAAATTACCAAGGAAGACTTGATGGCCGCGCTGCGCCCGATGGATGCCGCCGGCCTGTCTGTGTACGTGCGGCGCGTGCGCATGTGGGTGGGTCAGGTGCTCGACTGGTCCATCCAGCACGGCCACTGCGAAGAGAACCCGGCATCGAACATCAATTCGAAGGTCGCCTTTTCCCGCAAGCCGCGCGAAGGCTTTGCCGCCCTGGCGCTGGCAGAGGTGCATCCGTTCATGGAGCGCCTGGCATTGGAAGATGAAATTCAGTCTGTGCTTGCTTGCAAGCTGTTGGCATTGACGTGGACGCGCACGGACGAGCTGCGGCGCATGACCTGGGCGGAAGTGGAGGGCGATGTTTGGCGCATACCCGGCAAGCGCATGAAGAAGGGCCGTGAACACCTGGTGCCGCTGTCAGTCCAGGCGCTGGGCCTGTTGGCGGAAATGAAGCTGCGTTCGCGCGGCAGCATCTACGTTTTCCCGAACGACCGGGGCGGTAGCCGCCCCATGAGTGAAAACTCGATTCTCTACCTCATTCACCGTATCGGCTTCAAGGGCAAGATGACCGGCCACGGCTGGCGCAAGGTCGGTTCCACTTGGGCCAACGAGCACGAATACAACTCGGACCACGTCGAAGTGCAGCTCGCGCACAAGGACGGCGGCGTGCGCGGAGTGTACAACTCGGCGGAATACCTGAAGCAGCGCCGCGTGATGCTTCAGGCCTTCGCTGACTGGCTGCTACAGGAGCCTGATGCCGGCCGCCTGGAGCGTTGACAGGCGCCACCCCAGCGTGCGCTGGGTGATGGCAACGTCCGCTGGCGGCAGCTTGTTTTCCTTCACCCATCTGCGCAGCGTCTCCGAGGTGACGCCCAGCATTTTGTACAAGTCCTGGCGGTAAATAATTCGGTCTTCGTTCATCAGTTTGTTCCTTTCGTGGTTTGGTTTTTCTTGCGCTGGGCTGGTTCTGTATGGCCGGCTTTGCTTTGCACCGCCAAGGCGAATGCTTCGGCCTCGGTGTGGTGTGGTACTTCGACGCCAGGCTTGCGGTAGTCGCGCAGCCGGCAGAATTCTTTGTATTGGTCCATTTTCGTAATCTCCTTCTAATCCGTGCATCCACAATCGGTTAAGGCATCATCGAAGGGGAACAGCTCCCCGTGATTCATCGCCATGTCATACATCGCCTGATAGCTGGGCCTATCCTTGCGGAACCAGCCGCCAGCACCTGATCCGGCCGTCTGAGCGTTCTTTTCCTGCTGTATCCACCACAGCGCGCGGCTGGGCTTTTCCCGGATCAGGGATAACACCTGGTTGCCGCCTTTCAGGAAGCACAGGTCGCAGTTGCCGTGCATCGTCTTGCCGCTCATATTCGGCAAGCCCAGGTCAAAATCTTGTGCTGCCCAAAACGCGCTGACGTCAGCCACGGTCAGGCCGGCTGCAGCCAAGGGCGCCTCCTTTACTTCGTGCTTGCCGTAGTCCTGGTTCGCCAGCCGTGCCACGCGCAAGGGCTCGTCGGCGCGCATGCCGATAAACGTGGTCCACTCGACCAGGCCTATCGACTTCAAATAGCGCTGCATCGGCCGCACCTTGAGTTCCGCCGTGCAAAAGCGGGCCACAGGGTTCGGCAGGAATTTCTTTTCGTCGTGCAGATCGGCGAACGGCTCGCCGCGGCGGCTGGCCGTAGCAAAGTCCACAACGGCAAATTCTTTGCCGCGCGCTTCATTGCGAGGGCGGTTTTCTATCCAGACGATGGGAACGCCCCAGCGTTCGCCGCAGTCGCGCACGAATTCAAGGGTCGCTTCCTCTTCCTTGCCGGTGTTGGCGAAGCACACCGTCACGTCTGCCGGCAGCGTGCCGCCGTAGGCCTGAATCGTCATCCACAGCATCATGCCGCTGGTGCGGCCACCGCTGAACGAAATGACGCCCGGGCCGTCGAACAGGAATGGGCTGTTCATGCGGGCACCATGCAGCGTCGCGCCAGGGAGACCAGCCAATGCGCCAGCTCGGGCGGCGTGTGTTCACGTTCTGCCTTGCCGCATTCCGGCCGCCAGCCCTGATCGCCTTTCCTGCGCCGCTGGCCGGCGCGGTTGCGGCCGGACGCGGCGATTACATGCGACGCTTCGCCCAGGACGATGGGCATGGCCGGTATTTGAGCCGGCGCACAGCCGACGATGTACAGCAAGGTGGCCTTTTCCGCGCGGTGGCCAAACGAGCTTTGGAAAATCGGCAGAGTCCATCCGCCGAATTTGTCCGTCTCGCCGGCCGCTGGCAAGCCGCAGTGTGGCCATAGGGTCGAGCGCTTCGGGTGCTCAAGCACGCCGCCGAACTTGCGCACCTGGGCGACGGCCCACACCGCGAGTTCCTTTTCACCCGGGCGCGGCTTGGCCAGGGCGCGCAGCGTGCCCCAGGAGCGGCAAGGCGGATGCGCCACCACGGGCATGCCGCCTGGCCAGGCGAGTGCGTCGCGTGCGGCATCCCAGGCGTCCACCGCCGGCATGGTCTTGTAGATGGAATTGGCGCGCACGAACAGGGCCGCCACGGCAGGTATTGAGCGTTCCGCTGTCATGCTGGGCACCCGATAGGCGCGGTTGCCTTCTTGATCGCCTCGATGGCGCCCAGCGGCACCGCCCGGAACATGCCCGGCCACTGGTGGTCCAGCTCCACCCACGCATGCAGCTCGCCATTGCCCACGTCGCGGCGCAGGTCGTTGACGGTGCCGGCCTGGTAGCCTTCATCGGTATCGAATGTCACGCGGTCGCCCAGGGCGATTTGCCGCGGCGAATTGGTCAGGGTGTTCAGCATTGCGTTGCTCCTTTCAGTTTGGCGGTAACGCCGCACACGCCGTAGCGGTCGATGGCAGCGTCGATCACGTCGCCGCTGGACGCGGCATCATCAAAAAATTCAAAGCGTTCGGTTTCCGTGCGAACGATCACGGCAAAGGTGCTCATGTGCCATTTCCTTCCTGAGGTGGGGTGTCGGGAACGATCAGCCGGGGATATGGACAGGCATCGACTGCCGCCCAGGCGTTGATAATTTCGGTTTTTGCCCAGTCGGGCAGGTCAGGGATCGCCAGCGCCTGTAGCGTTTCTGGCGTGACTTGAACGGTCTGCGTACAGTTATTTACACGAGTCCGAGGAACGGCAACCCCAACAGCCACCCCGCGCCCGCCTGTGGCCTGTACGGGCGTCCAGGTATGGCGCACGGACTTGAAGACCACGCCAATGAGGTCGCTGCAGCGCACGCCGTATGGCGTGATGCGCTGGGTTTCGCCGTAGCGGCCGATGACGGTCTTTTCGTCCTTGGCCAGCGTGACGATCAGTTCCTTGCGCGGCACCAGGGCGCCGCCCTGGGCGCGCAGGTATTCGGCCCAGCAGGCGCGCTTTTCGCCGTTGATCTTTTGCACGGCATTCCAGGCGCGGCGCATGGCGGCCGGCGCTTCATTGACCATGCTTTCCTCGATGCGGCGCAGTTCGCGCCACACGGTCACGGGCGCGCCGCCCCATTGCTGGAATTGGCGGATGCCCCAGCATGCGGCCCAGGACTCGACGCGCGCCGATGGCGTCAGCTCGACATCGCCTTCGGTGTCGGGCGTGACGACATAGCCTTCTTTCGTCTTGTGCTCGGCCACTCCGTCGATGTTCTTGGCCACGTACTTGGCGATGTAGCCGGCGGCGCTGCCCTTGGCCCAATCGATGCGTTTCACGTCGAGGCGGCGCGCGAAGGCGCCCGGTTCGCCACGGTCCACGCGCCAGGCGTAGCGCTTCATGATGCGAATGGCGCGGCCGGCCACGTCTTTCAGGTGCGCCGTCTTGTATTTCGCGGTCGGGCGCACGAACAGCAGCAGATGCCAATGCGGGCAGCCATCGTGGTGCGGCTCGGCGATGCGAAAGCCGTACAGGCCGATGCCCCGGCGCGCCAGTGCGGAGCGGCACAGCGATGTCATCTTTCCCAAATACGCATTGGCCTCGCGCGGCGTGGAACCGTCGAACTTGTCGTTTGGTTTTCCGCTGTGCTGCATGGCGTGAAAGCGCGATGGGCACGTCCAGGTGATGAAAATGCCCTGGTCGCCGCATTCGCGGGCGATCTGTTCAAAGCCGTTGATGCGCAACATCAGTTCGCCGCGCCGGATGGCCTTGTTGGCGGTGGTTTTCTCGGCCAGCTCGGCGATGCTGAATTGCTGGCCGTTCTCGTTTTGCACCAGCGTGGCGGCCAGCGCAGCCGCGTTGCGCCGGTTTTGCGCCAGGCGCGATAGCACGGCGTCGTTGCTGGCGTAAGGTTCGCCGCGATAGTTCACATAGCCCAGGCGAATATTGCCGGCCTCAAAGGCGCGCTTGACCCGCTTGCGCAGCTGGCGGCGCCACCAGCGGGCGTCCACCAGGCGGGCGATGGTGTCGGCCAGCGCGTCGAACTCGGGCAGCTCGATGCCATACGAGGTGCATTCGTCTTCCATGATCTGCAGCGCGTGCGTGTCGGACACGGCCATCCACAGCATCTTGGTCACGCCAGCCGCCGCGCGCTCAGCGGTGGCCACGATGTCGGCGTCGCTCTGCGACAGGTCGACGCCAGCCGGCACGTATTGCTCGGCGAACTCGCGTACAAAGCTGGTGGCGATGGACTCATAGATTTTGTACCAGGACGACCAGGCCATCTTGGCCATGGTCGCCGTGATGATGCGGTTGCGCCACTTGAACGGAATGCGGGCCAGCTCGGGCGCGAACTGTGCGGATCGCAAGAAGGCTTCGTGACGCTGGGCGTCGGGCAGCAGGATTTGTTTAGATTGCATTCAACAGTCTTTCGTACACACGGATAGCGGCAGAGGTGGCGGCGCGCAGCTCGATGCGCTCTTCCTCGGTAAAGGAGTGGATGGGCGATTCCCAGCGGTCGGCGTCCATGCCGGCGGCGATCAGCACGGAACGGCGCGCGCCGCGCGGCGACAATCCCCAGGCCTGGGCGATGAAAGGCGCCAGGTTGCGCGGCTTGATGCTGCGCAGCGACGCCTTCGCCTCGGCGATGGCCGCCAGCGCATGCCCTGCGCCCGGTGGCGTCGGCATATCCTTGTCGCGCGCGGCCAGAATCCCGGCGGCAGGCTGGAAGGACAGGTGATTGTCGATAAGGGACGCCGGCATGGTTCAGTCCTTGATGAAGCCGATGGCCCGCAGCAGGGCAGGGGTAATGACGATCAGGAGTGACAGCAGCCAGACGCCGCAGGTTTTAGCCAGGCGCAGCATCAGTGTGCTCCTTCCTTAGGAAAATACTTGGCCCAATCAGTCTGTGTTCTGAAGGAGCTGATGTACGGCACGACGCCCAATTCGCTGGCGAATAGATAGCGCAAATCGATAGCCAGATCGCCGAGCAGAACACGTTGGTGCTCAGGTGTGAAAAAGCCCGTAGCGTTCAGTGCTTGCGCATCGCTGATGATGAAGGTGAGATTAAGTGCTCCATAGGCGTGATAGGTCTTGGCAATTTCATGGATGTGGGCAGACAGCGCCCCGATGTCAGAGCCAGCTCCGGCCTCCAACAGAAAGCAAGTCGGCGCTACAGGAACGACGTATTTTTGCAAAGCGGGGTGGACCGTGATTGGTGCCGGAGATATACCGGCCTGACTGATGGCGTGCAGTGTGTTTTCCATCGGTTTTCCTTATTTCAGGTTGAACGAATCCCGCACGCTCAAAAGGGAGCGCAGCAGGGCACAGCAAAAGAGGGGAGTTACAGCGGCCGGGCTACGGCGGCGCGAGGATCGGGATCGTCATCAGCAGCCTGCCGTCAGGTCGAAGGCCAGCTGGGTGGTGGCCGCCGTGCGCGCATGCTGGGACATCGGGATGCGGATATCGGACTTTGGCACGGCGGACAGCGATAGGGTGCGCAGCACTTCCAGGCCTGCCACGAAGACGTGCCCGCAGTCGGGGTTCTGGCACATGTAGGTGATTTCCTTGAACATGGCGGACATCGTGCGGCTTTTGACAGCGCGGACGGTGTATTCGCAATGCGGGCAGGGCAGGCCGATGACTCTCATTTCAGCTTTCTTTCCACTTGGTACAGGGCGCGACCGCGACCTGTCATGTTTTTCGACTGTATGCGTAAGCGCGACTTGACGAGCCATTCGGCCGCCTGATCGATACTTGCCAGCCCCTGGCGTTGGCGCACGAGTTCCAGCACCGCGCGCTCTTCGTCATTGAGGTTAATTTGATGGTCTGGCATTTTCTGTAACTTTAGAGTTGCTCAAAAGTGACTCGGTTTAAACGCTGCGACGCTGTACGCTGTCGATGGTGGCGTCATCCAAGGCGATCACGGCCAGGGCCTCACGCATCACGATCTGGCGCACCAGCACAGCAAGCTCTTCGCCCTGGTAATTGGCGATTGAGGAAACAAGCTGGTGCTCGTAATCGTCCAGGCGCAGCATGACGCGGTGGCTGCGGATACGTTTTGCATCGGGGTACATGACGTTGTCCTTAGTGAATGGATTTGGAAGCGAGTTCACGCTTGTAGTCGGCGAGGCCGCGTAGGATCAGGAAGCGGAGGAACCATGCACGGGAGCGCTCAAGTTTCTCCGCATAGCCTTCGACTTCGTCTACTTCATCAGACGTCAGACGAACGCCGAGTGGCTTAGTCGTGATGCCCTTGGCAGTGCGCCTCGCTATGGATACGTTTTTCATAATGTTATGATCTGTAATCGCTATGGTATGGCATAACTATAGCTCTCAAATGAGAGCATTGTAAAGAAAAATTTGCACACAAATGAGATCAATTGGTGAAATACTAAAAGAAGAGCGTCAGCGGTTGGGCATGAATCAGGAAGATTTTGCCGCTGTCGCTGGACTAAAACGACGTGCACAGACGCTGTATGAGCAAGACGAGCGTGCCCCGGATGCGCTTTACTTACGAGCGCTGGCTGGAATTGGGGTCGATGTCCACTACATACTTACGGGTGAGAAATTGCAATCAGCAGTGACCTCGGATGAGCGAGAACTGTTGGATGGCTATAGAAGCATGGACGTTCGCGGGAAAGCAGGCGTACTTGGAATGATTGGTGGCATGCGCTCGCCAATGCCGCCAGCATCCCAAGCAGGGAATGCCCCACACGTTGAAACCCACGGCAAGATTGGCCAAAATTTTGTGGGGAATATCATTGGCCCGCAAACTTTTAATGTGGCCGGCAACGGACGGAAAAAGGAAAAATAGTCTGCAAATGATTCAGCTTCTTATGCTGATTGTAATAGCTGCTTGTTTACTCTGCATAATTTTCAGCGGTTGGAATTCTCGAGAGCGAACGCTTAAGGCGGGCGAGTTGGGCGGCTCCCTTTGGCACCATACTGTATAGCCTGCGAACGGTAGCTCACGGCCAGAAGCGGCTGCTCAATGTGTTAAATCCATCCGTGAAATTTGACATTTGGAACCTGCTTCGATAATCGAGAACGTGGTTGTCCGCTCAAGAGTCGCCGACTGCTGAATGCCCAAAATGGTATGCGTTCGGTAATTTCATTGTCAGAACTAGCCGTATTTTTGAGTTTATTGAAAAATTTGACTTATCAAGAGGGGTACATTGGGAACCTATTAATAATGGCTTTGGAAATCTTGGTACTTCGTCCGACCTGATCCTATGCTGGCAGAAAGGCTGGGGTTTAGAAGGTTTGCCCGCTGAACTAAGTCATAATGTAATTAATAATATGCTAGTAAACTTACATAAAATTAGCCCTTTACCTGATGAGGCTATTGAATTTCTAGAAGATCTCAGTCAAAGAGATTCAGTTGAGACGCTGATAATTTTTGGTTCTCGAGCCTGTGGTGATTATGAAAAATATTCAGACATTGATTTGGCGGTGATAGCCTCGTCCTTTGTCAAAGAAGATTGGATAATGTTGAGAGCGAAAGCAACCTATGATGTTCGAGTATTTTTCAGGATTTCAATTGTCAATTTTTTATCAAATCCAATTCGTTTGCAAAAACGAATTTATGAAAATGGAGAAATAGTTTATGAAAAGTCCAAGAAAGCTATTGGATAGTCTTGGTAATTTACGTAAGGCCGTTGATAAATTGGAAAGTGGATTGGAGATTCCAAAAGATCGTGAACTGGTTGTTGAAGGAGTCATTCAGCGCTTCGAAACCGTCGTGGAGTTGGTATGGAAAACTCTTAATCGCGCATTAAAATATGAAGGAATTCATGCAGGAACCCCACGGGAAACTATGATAGAGGGTTTTTCTGCTGGTTGGCTGAGCGGAGAAATTACTTGGCAAGACCTTCTAGATCATAGAAATAAGTCATCGCATGAATACTTAGATGACTCTTTTATCAGTGATTATTACGACGAGATTAAAGAACTATTTAAGCCGATCAAAGAATTTCTTGAGTTTTTGGAAAATAAATATTCCGGCTTATCGTGCTGATTTGCGATTAATTCTGTCTTGGGATTTAAAGTCAAAGCTGATCTTTGCCGTGGAGGATTAAGTGTGCGTAGTTTAACCCCGCTTTGGGTTGCCCCACGTAGTGGCCAGGATTGGCGTGATGATGAAATTTTAAAGATCAATGAATTTTTTATTTCGACAATAGATAGCCATTCTTGGGAAAAGAGATTGCATGCTGTTAGAGAAAAATTTGAAAATGGAAGGCGCGATTTAAATCTAGGAAAACATGATGCTGTACTATTTGAAAATTCCGACTTAATCGCCTGGTATATTTTCCAAGCGAATGCCTATGCGGCGCAGCGAGAATGCTGGTATGAGCCAGAAGCTTATCGAATTGTTCCTGTATTCACTCGTTTAGGTCAAATATTGCATCAGCTAAAAAATGTTAGCGGTGTTATGGATCGAGTGCTGGAATTGATGACCGGTGGTAAAAGTTGTCCAGATGACGGACTTTATGAGCTTCTTGTAGCTGGAGCGTACCAAACTCGGTTATGGAGTAGTGTTGACTTTGTTACAGCTCGCCCAGGCATTGCGAAAACTCAGGATATTCTTGTTACGAATGGTCGCCGCCGATGGGCTGTTGAGTGCAAGCGGGTGAATAAATCTGCCTACGAGCTAGCAGAGCGTCAGCGTGTAGATGTATTAACTGGGGAAGTTCATAGTCTATGCCGTAATCGTGGACGTTCCATTGTTCTCGAAGTTAGCTTTAACGTCGAGGTAGACTCATTAGCTGATAATTATCTTTTAGAACGTCTTGAGAGGTATATCGCGAATCCCACTCGTAGCCGTTGGGTGGATGTTCAAGGTCGTGGACAGATACGAGAGATACATTGGAATTTGGCGCGTTCCGTACTCAAGCATGACGACGTTTTTTATGGTTCCAGTAGAATGGTGGAGTTGCTTGCAGGATATTACAATGCAAGCATCGATCATAGCGTGGCAGCAGACTGGGATCCGGCATCAGCTAACCCCCTTTATGCCACTGCCATTAGACAAGCTAGCCTTGTGAGTTGGCGGAGTGATTCAGTCGATGCAAAAATGCGTAAGGCTCGCCATTTCCACGGAATTGTAACGAAGGCTAATAAGCAACTTCCGTTAGATTGCCCTGGAGTGGTTCATATAGGTTGCGAGGCTAGAAATGGAAACTCTGAAGATGCTTTTCGTCATATACGAAATGTTGTCAAGTTGAAGGAGTTCGATTCAGAGAAGTCTCGATTGCGATGGGTTTATGCAAACTATTTCGTACCGGAGCATACCACCGACCCCAATGAATCTTGTGCAATTACTGAGACAACTGCTGCCTATAAAATTGGTAGGCATGGCACGAATCAGCCGCTGCCAAAACATTTTCTTTTTGATAGCGAATCCGTTCCATTTAGATAAACGTGTGGACTGAATTTTCATGCTATGAATAAGTTAGAGTTGTGTTTTTTCAGGCAATGTAGGGGAAGTTGTCGTAGCTATTAGGGATTTTCTTCATTCTCTTTGAGAATTTCCCTAGACCTCCTCAATATACTTCTACGCATGTAGCGTCGCTCGCTTGTTGCCTTATCGGCTATCAGGGAATTTTGTATTGTGGGAAGAGTAGAGGTCTGTGTGGTTTGGAAAAATTCCTCCTCTGAAACTGCTGAAGAAGAGAGTCTTATGGATGTAATTAAACAGGCAAGCACGGTATTTTTCCCTGAAGTTATTGAGTGGCTTAAGGCCGAAAATGAGCGTGACGGCACCGGATTTTATTGCAATAGAAATGTTATTGAGAGGTTGTTTTCCCGTGGCGATGGACTGTGCTATATGGTTGCGGGAAGGACGGTCGGTTTCGTCGTATTTCAAATGTATATAGACGGTGGAGAAATTCACATTATTGAGATTGAACCTTCTTTTAGACAACAGGGTCTTGGTTCCCAGCTGTTAATGGCTGGAGTAGAGGCACTGCGTGGGAAGGGAGCTAAGTACGTAGAGGTTGAGTGCACCTCGTTAGAGGGGGAAGCCCTCTGCCGAAGTCAGTTATTTGAAAAATATATTGATCCCGTAAATTATAAAAATGAAGATGATAATCCGATACTGAGACGCTATTTTTCTGAATGGAGACCTTCTCCACCAAATCCTTGGGCATAAGTTATATCACTTTCACACAGTTACCGGCTTTGCATAGCGTCACCTGTTGGTAATTGAAATGCGTGAGCTGTGTGCTTAGCGCGGTTGCAATGGTTTCCGGATCAGCAGCCGCCAAAATTTTATGCCATATTTCTTTGGAGCGTACTTGGTCAGATATTCCCAGTATCTGCCGATGGATATGGCTCCGAATTTCGTTTTCTTGGCGTTCTACTTCTTCTAAATTTCTGTTGCTCATGACACTCTCCAATATTGATGCTTTTGATGTATTAACTGGCCAAATTTTTGCAAAATTGTACGAAAATTTCCCGAAGCCAATCTTCCTGGACGCGAGAAAATTTGTAGAAGGTGGCGAAGCTGCATGCTTCAATGCTGACAGCTTCACAGGTGCCGAAGTGACTCCTCCGGCAGAGGCATTTATCAACACCGCCACATGGTTGGTGCAAGAGGGCTACATTTCCGTACGCCCCAATAGCAAGACAGCCACAGGCTTCTCGGATGCGGTACTTTCCGAGAAAGGTTTGACCGCACTCAAAGCTGTCCCCGATAGTCTGGTCTGCCGCGTTAGCTTGGGCGAGAGATTGGTGCAATCAGTGAAGGCCGGAACTATGGAGACACTCAAGGGTGTAACAAATGAAGTATTGAGCGTCCTGATAAAGTCTGTGACCCTCCCGTAGTTCGTCACGCCTGCGCTTTGGAAGCCGTTTCCGCCGGCTTCCATGGCTCCTCGCTGTTCTCCCGAATAATCTCGCGCACTTCCTTGATGTGCTCCCACTCCAGTTTCGCCGCCCGCTTGGCGCCGTGCTTGCTCTTGTAAAGATGCTCCAGCATCTTGAGCTTGTCCTTGGCTCCCGCCATCTCCTGGCCCGCTTTTTTCTTCTTCCTCGCCACGTCCTTCCACTTGGCCACCACGCCTGTGATGCCTTCGTTCGGGTCTTTCTCGTCCTCGCGCTCGGCCTCGACCGCTTCCGTTTTCGTCTCAAACTCCACGCGCGTGGTGAAACCGTTGCCACCCAGGCTGTGCGTGACCTTGACCGATAGCCAGTCGGTGGCGTCGATCTCGGGCTTGAATCCTTGTACGGTCACGGGCGATTGCGGGAACACGGCCGGATTGCCCAGGGCCAGATTCATTTCGAAGGTGGCCAGGCCGCGCAGGATGCGCTGCCATTCGGCGACGGCCGCCGCGCGCGCGTCGGCTTCGCTGGCGAAGGTGGTGCGCAGGCGCTTGCTGTTGCCGGGCACGCCGGCCACGACGCTGCGGCGGCGCGCGTAGCGCTCGTCATGCCAGAAGGCGCGCACGCCCGTATAGGCGTCGCTCTCGGCGCTGTGGTAGCGGTGGCCGTCGCCCAGGGCGCGCGTGATGGGTATCACGTGCAGCGCCTTGCCGCTGGCCGTGCGGCTGTCGTTGATGGGGATGAACAGCAGTTTGTCATTCTTGACGGTGGCCACTGCGTCGTATTTCTTGCCCAGCCGGCGTAGGAAAGCCGCATCGCTTTCGTGGGTCTGGTCGATGTGCTCGATGGCGGTATCGCGCAGGCGCGCCGATACGCCCGAGGCCAGCTCGTTGCGAAAGGCTATGGCCTCGATGATGGCGCCCAGGGTGGTCTTGTGAAAGCTGTGTTCCTGCTGCTGTTTGAAGGTGTCGATCAGGTTGGCCGACCTGGCGCGCAGGGTGATGGTGTCGGGCGCGCCGCTGTGCTCCACCTCGTCCACGGTGAACTTGCCCATGTCCACCAGGCCGGACGCTTGCCAGCCCAGCGCCAGTTCGATCTGCGCGCCGCGCGGCGGCATGGCCAGCTTGCCGTCGCTGTCGTCCAGCGCAATGTCGAGCTGGTCGCTCTCGTCGCCGCGGCACAGCGTCAGGGTCAGATTGATGAGGCGTGGCGAGACGATGGCGGTGATGTCCTTGTCCTCGATGGTGACGCGGAAAGCGGGGATATGTTCGCTCATTTGAACTTGTCCGCCGCGCTGCCGATGGCGCCGCTGATGCCGGCGCCGATCTTGTCTTTCATGTCGCTGACCACGCCGCCGTATTTTGACGTGATGCCGCCGACCACATTGCCGACGACGCTGCCGACGGCATTCTTCGCCGCGCCGGCCACGCTGCTGGTGATGCCGTCGATGCTGAGCATGTTTTTCAGGTCACCGATGTCGCCCAGGCCAAGCATGGCCAGCACGCCGTCGTCGTCGCGTTTCAGGGCAATCGAAAATTCCACACGGCGCGCGCCGCCGCTGCCGTCCAGGATAGTGCGCCCCTCCGTCATGCTGGTGATACGGTAGGAGCCAAGGATGCGGCCCGTGCCCTGGATCAAAATCCACGATTTACCTGTGTCGGCCATCATGCGCAGCGCATCGAGCGAATACAGGGAGCCGGTCAGTTCCGGCGCCACCCAGCCCGACAGGGTAATCGTGTCGTCGCCTGGCCCCACGTACTGGTGCGCGTCGCGCAGGCCCACGCGGGCCGTGCTGGCGTGCTTCCATTCCGTTTGCCGCTGCAGCTCGTGATAGGCCAGGGTCGGCAGGCTGAAAACGAACATGCCTAAAATCATCATCATGGTGTGCTTCTTTCTTTAATCGTGGTCGCGCAGGGACGAGCGGATGCGTGCCGCCTTTTCGCGGTCGCGTTGGTCGAGCGCCGTACTCACGGCGCGCGCGATGGCCTGGGGATCGGTGCCGGCCTGCACGTGGAAGGTGATTTCGATCTTGTCGCCCTGAATCGTCATGCCGGCGCCGAACCCGCCCTGGGACAACGGCGCGCGCGTGTCGAAGGCGCTGGCGGGCAGGGTGGTGGCCGTGCCGATGGCGATGCCGGCGCCCAGTTGCGTCAGGCGCTGCGCCAGTCCGGAAACCTTGGCAATCGGCGCACCTTCGCTACGGTCCAGGCCCACGGCCAGCCCCTGCATGGTGTAGTCGCCCAGCTCGGCAAAAACGCGGCTTGGGCTATGGATGCCCAGCTTTTCCTTGAACCAGGCAATGGTGCTGGAACCGGCATTGCTGATGGCGTCCTTGACGGCGCCCATGGAACCCGTGATGCCGTTGACCAGGCCGCGCAGGATGTTGGCGCCGAACTCGGTGAACTTGGCCGGTAGCTCGATACCGAACCAGCCGAGCACGCCCGCGAATGCCTGATAGAACACGCCGACGGGTGACCAGTTGATAATCAGGGCCGTGATGCTGCCCATGCCGCCCGCGCAGACGGTGCGCAGGCGCGACCAGATATCGGCGAAGAATGCAGCGATAGGTTGCCAGGATGCGGTAATGCGCTGCAGGATGCTGGCGCCGAAGTCGGTGAACGTGGCCGGCAGCGTGATGCCGAACCAGCCCAGCACGCCCGCGAAGGCGCGATAGAACAGGCCCAGCGGTGACCAATTGGCGATCAAGGCGCTGACGCCGCCAATGCCGCCGGCAAACGCCGTTTTGACGTGCGACCAGATGCCGGTGAAAAACGCCTTGATCGGTTCCCAGTATTTATAGATCAGATAGGCGGCGCCGGCAATGACCGTGATAGCAATGCCAATCGGGTTCATCAGAAGGGCGCGCCCCAGCCACAGCACGGCACGGCCGGCCCACATGAAGGCGCCGCCCAAGCCGCGCAAGATGGGCGTGAGTACGCCGCCCTTCACACCCATCTTGGCGAACATGACGTGCAGCATGGCATACGGGCCGATCATGGCGGCAATGCCCAGCATCAGCGGCCCGAGCACCAGCAGCAGGCCGGCCAGCACGGCGAAGGCGGTAATCATGACCTTGGCCACGGTCGGATTGCGTTCCATGAAGCCATTCAAGCGCTGCACGGCGCTGATGGCCAGTTCCAGCCCCTGCGCGTACAGCGGCAAGATTTTCTCGCCCATGGTCAGCTTGAGGTTGGCCAGTTTTGATTGCGCTTCCAGTTCCTTGCCGGCGGCCGAGTCGCGCCCCAGCTTTTCAAGCTTGCCGATATCGGCGGCGCCACGGTTGAGTTTTTCATTTTTGTGGATCTGCACGCGCTGCAAGTACATCTGCGAATACAGGTTCGACGCGGTGCGGTTGGAAAAAATGCTGCCGATGGCGTCGAGCACCTGTTTCTTTTCCGTGATGCCCTTCTTGGCCAGTTGCGGCAACAGCACCTTTTCCAGCCATTCGAATTGGTTTTCGCGGAACAGTTCCGCGCCCAGCAGCGCGCCGGGATCGAGGAACGAGACTTGCCCCGCCTTGTCGTGCTTGACCTTGCTCTTGTCGCCAATCAGGCCGAACTCTTCCAGCTTCTTGGCCGAACGCTTCGTCGTGCGGCCCTGGTACAAGTTCTGGTAGGCGCTCATCAGGGACGTGCCGACGCGGTTGCCGCTCATTTCCTGCACCAGCGGTTCCATCTGGTAGTAAAAGGCATCATCTTTCAAGCCCTTGGCGGCGATGCCGCCCGTCTTGATCATGTTCAGCCATTCATTCGGGCCGACACGCCCGCCCGTGGCGGTGATGACTTGCTGCACAATGTTGGCCTGGGCTTCAAACTTTTCCTTGCTCTCCAGGCCGCCGCGCAGCTCGATCACCTTGAGCATGTCCATGAACTTGCGTTCGTTGTCGGCGCCTTCTTCCTCACCAAAGAAGGCGTGATTGGCAAACTTCATCTTGGCCAGGGTAGGGGCGACCATTTCCGCATGGTGCACATCGGCAAAGGCGCTCATGCCGTCGCGCATGAGTTGCAGGTTGTCGAGCTGGCTGGTGCCGTAGGTTTTCATGTTGCGCGCAAAGGCGACGGCTTCGGCTGATACCTTGTCGCCCAGGCCCAGCGCATTGACGCGGCCCACTTCCGTTTGATAGTGCTTGGCCTCGTTCAGTCCCTTGACGACGGGCGCGCCGATGACAGCGCCCGTGGCGGTGGCGCCAGCGCCGGCCATGGCCAGATTGCCCGCCTTGTTGCGCAGCTTGTCAGCGTGCTGGGTAGCGTTGGTGACGCGCTGCTGCTTGGCGGCGGCGTTGGCCAGCTTCTGCTGCTGCAGCGTCATGGTTTTGTTGGTGGCCTCGATCTCGCGGCGCAAGGTGCGCTCGTGGTTGGCCAGGTCTTTGGTGCCGATGCCAGCGCCCGCCAGGCGCTCGCGCATGACCTGCAACTGCTGCGCCTGCTGCTGGCCGGCCGTCTTCAAGGCGCCTGCCGCTTTGACGGCGGCGTTAAACTCGCGCGTCATGGCGCGCGTGGGCGCCTCCGCCTGCTTCATCTTGGTGGCCAGGCTGGCCACCTTCTGCTGTGCCGCTTCCAGCTTGGTGCGGGTGGCGTCCAGGCCGCCGTGCAGCTCGCGGAATTTGCTGATGCTCTTTTGCTGCGCGTTCAGGTCGCGCAAGCGGTCGCTGGTCGCCCTCAAAGCCTTGGCCGTGTCGCTGGAACTGCTCATGATCTTTTTCAGCGGGCCGGTGATTTTATCCAGCGCTGCAAACACTACCTGTAACCTCAAATCCCGGCCAGCCATCTATTCCGCTCCGCTTCGTTGCCGGGCGCGTTCGCGCCAGGCCATCAGTTCATCAATCGTAAAATCGTCCATCGCTGCCGGCGTCCAGTGGAAGACGCCGGCAATGTCAGCCATCGCGTCTTCTACTTCGCCGGGGATACCGAAAGGCGATCGGCTTTGCTCGCCAAAAAACCGGCAACCTCGGCGCCCACGGCCAGCAGGTCAGCCGGGTCCATGTTGGCGATGTCGTGCGCGGTCAGGGTCGGTTCGGTGATGCGCGGCAGCACGATCTGCAGGGCCGACACGTTCAGGTTGGCCAGCTCGATCAGGGAAATGCCGCGCAGGGCGCCTGCCTTTGGCTTGCGCACGGTGAGCGAGGTGATGACGGTATCGCCGCGTTTGATCGGTTCGTCCAGTTCGATGACGGCTTGATTTTGGGTATCGTTGTGCATGGTGTTGTCCTGGTAGGGTGGTGGTGAATAAAAAGGGATTACAGGCCGATGGCCTTGCGGATGGCCGCATTCGTGTCGCCGCCGCCGAAGTTCTCGGTGCCGCTCATGAAGTCCAGTTCGATGACGGTGGCGCCGTCGATCATCAGCTTGTAGTAGCTGCACGCCATGGTGTATTTGTGGGTGGTGTCGTCACCCATCTTGGCCGCGCCCATGTCGATTTCCTTGTAACGGCCGCGCACGACCACTTCCACGGCGGCCACCGTGCCGTCATCGTCTTCCTGGTAGGCGCCGGCAAAGCGCAGTTGCACGGCACTGTGCGAGTGCGCGCCGTACTGTTTCAGTGCTTCGGCGATCAGGCCGCCTGCGTTCCATTCCAGCGACAGCGCCTCGTTGCCAAAGTCCACGGACACGGGGCCGCTCATGCCGCCGGCGCGGTACTCTTCCATCTTGCGGCTGAGTTTCGGCAAGGTGACTTCGGGCACCATGCCCATGAAGGAGACGCCGTTCTGGAACAGGTTGAAGTTTTTCAGTTTGCGGGGCAAGCCCATAGTGTTCTCCGTTGTTCAGTTGCGCCCGCGCAGGAGCGGGCAGGGTGGTGACATTGGTTACGCGGCGATGCGCGAGGCGAAGTCGGCCAGGTAGCGGTCGGTAATGCGCTGCTGGAATTTCAGGTTTTCCAGCGGCGGCACGGGCGTGTAGTCGTAATCGATGGCCAGCTTGCCGTCTTTCAGCGCCGTCTTGTCGTTGTATTGCTCGTCATACCAGGCGTGGCCATCGATGATGTAGCCCTGCAATTTCAGGTCGCGGAATTTGGCGTTAATGCTTTCCAGCAGGTCGCGCACCAGGGACGGATGCAGGGGCAGATCGACATAGGCGAAGTGTGCTTCGGCGATGGTGTCGGCCAGCACCTGCGCCGTGCGCGTGTAGCTTTCGAAATAGAAGAAGCCGCCCGGCGCCTCGCAGGTGCGCGAACCCCAAAAGCGGTAGCCGCCCATGTTAATCAGGGTGGTCACTTCCTTGGCGTTGAGCACGCCGGCATCCGTGGCCGGGTCTTGCAGGTCGAAAAACACGTCCTTGCTGATGCCGGTGGGGCCGTTGACGACCACATTGGACAGCGTCTTGTGCCAGCCGGTTTCCTCGTCAATCTTGGCGCGCAGGCCCATGGCGTAGGCCACGGCGGAAATGCTGGCCTCGGCGTCCGTGGCGGTATCCCAGTTCACAAAATCCGGCCAGATGACCATGACCTCACGCTGGCCGAACTGGCCGCGATAGGTGGTGGCCGCGGTGACGGTGGCGCAGCCATAGGCGGACGCATACACGAAGCCGCGCAGACGCTGCGCCACGCTGGCCAGGGCGTTGGTGACGGCCTGGGTATCGAGGCCCGGCGCGCCCAGGATGCGCGGCTTGACGCCGAGCTTGCTTTGCGCCGCCAGCAGCGCCTTGGCGCCCAGGTATTTGCCGTCCGGCGATACGCCGCCCACCACATTGGTGGTGGTTTCCGCTTCCGTCTCGCCTTCGGCCACGCGCACGACGACGCACAAGGGCTTGGTCTGCGCGGCGATGGCCGCCAGGCTGCGATACAAGGTGCCCGTCTTGCCGGCCTTGCCCATGGCGGCCAGCACGTTGGTGACGAGCACGGGCGTGTCGAGCGGGAAGGCTTCCGGGTCGGCATCGCCAGCCGTGGCGATCAGGCCCAGCACGGCCGTGGAGACGGTGCGGATCGGGCGCGAACCCTCGTTGATTTCAATGACGCGCACGCCATGGTGGTAATCGGTGGCCATGTGGACTCCTATTGTTTAATTGAAATGATGTGGACTGCGTGAAGTTGTTTTTTTCAAGCCTGGGCGCAAAAACTGGCTACCATGCGTTGCACGCAAGATGAATGGCTGTCCCGTCAAGTTTCGTGGTCGCCGTGATAGTGAGTCCGTTGATGGCGACTGAAAATTCGGTATCCGGGGAAAGCTGCAGCGGAAAGCCAGGCTCCAGCGTGATCACGCCCTTGTGCGCGATAAATTTGATCCGGTAGCGCTGGGCGGTCGTGACGCCTGGCTGGAAAGCCGCCAGCGTAAAACTACCGCTCATGCCCTCGGGTAAGGTATAGGCGGCCGCTGTCGATCCTTTCGGCAAATTGTAAAATCGCAGACGGTCGCGTACTTCGGCGCGCCCGGTGTAATCGGTGGCCCGGAAGGCGGGCATGCCCACGGCCGAACCGATAATGCCGGCGGGGGACACGAGATTGCCGTTGGCAGGATCAATGCGCCACGCCTCGACAGGCGACTTCACGCCGTAGCCGTCCAGCGCACCTGTATTCACCTTGACCGATACCGGCGGCGTGGTCGTATCGCCGTGCTGCGGGTATATGTCCCAGGTGGCGCCGGGCAGACCCGGCCCGAATTGCACCCCGACCCCTTGCGGCAGGTTCACGCCGAAATTGCCATTGAGCATGGGCGCACGGCCGGCTTGCGCACCTTGCTGGCCGAGCTGGGCGCAGGCGTCGGCATTGCCCCGGTGGTATGCACCACGGATACCGGTCAAATTAGGGTGATTGACTTGGCCGGGGTTGAAATTGGCCTTCTCAACGGCCGTCATGCTGCCCAGCGCAAGGAGCTGCTGGGCGTATTGTTCAAACTGGTATTGCTGCGCGTCGATGACGGGCACGCCAAATGTCGCGGCAATGCACTTGATCGCCATATTGCCGAAGTAATAGCGCTTGCTGACGGTAATCGGGTGGCCGTTCTTCAGGACATCGACTTGCATCAACCCTTCGTCGGCGGGCGGCTGCAATGCGGCAGCGCTCACTGGCGCGGGAATGGCCGTAGGGTAGACCTGTGCCATGTCGCCTGGCAGCGACTGCAGGGATGGATTGCTGACGACGGCCGGATGCATGGAGGTCGTCGCCACGATATCGGCGCCGATCTTTTGCAGGGCGTACAGCACGCGGGCAAATGCGCGCTGAAAGCCTTGAAATCCCTGGCCGCCGTTATATTGGGCGGTGGCGAAGTCGTTCATCCCTGGGATCAGATACGTGATGTGCGGCGACACGCCAGCGGCGACCATGCCAGCGATGGCCGCTTCCCAGCTGGAGACGGTAGAGCCGTCGAGCGAATAGTTTCTAATGTCGAATTGGATCAGGCCGGCCGGGTCGATTTCAGCACGCAAGCGGGCAAAGAAGTCGTGTCCGGGCGCCTGCTCGATACTGGGCAACGTTGGCGCATTGCCCAGCGACGACGCAAAAATGCAGGCGACGATAGGCTTTTGTGCCGGATCGCCGTAGCGATAGCGGCGGATCGCGTCAAACAAGCGCGGGAAGGAACTGGCATCAATGCGCCCAAAGCGCGACGGCATGCGCGCCATCGCGTCGGTCAGGCGCAGCGCGTCGCCGGTTGAACGTTCCGTTACCCCGACCATGACGTCGCCGCCCACTGCGGCCAGGGCATCGAATTTCTGCGCTACGGCGCCGGCGGCAAACTGGCGCGTGGCCATGACGATGCCCGGATCAATCGACAGTTGCACCGTTTCGGCGCTCGACACGATCAGCACCATGCGGATCACTTGCGTGCGTGCCGATCCCTCCGGCATTTGCGGCTTGTAGCTGGGAGGGCAGTTGGCGACGGCCACCAGATCGCCGTCGGCGTCGAGCAAGCCTATTTCGCGTATCCACCAGCCGCCAATCTTTTCCGCGATGACGCATTCGGCGATGACCTGGCTGGTGTTGATCGGGTCCAGGCTCAACTGGTTGAGCTGGGCGCGCCACACTTCATGTACCAGTTTGGTTTGCCTGGCATCCGGGCGCGTCGCGGCGCCGCCGCCATCGCCGACGACCATGTGCGTGAATTTCAACGGTGCGCCGCCGGCCTTGGCGCCGGCGTCCTTGGCCTCGCCGATGGCGGTCAGGATGGCAAAATACTCTTGTGACATGGCTTCCTCAGGATGAAATAGGGTGAATCGTCGTGGTGTCGATGCTGTGGCTCGTGCCGGTCACGGCAGAGCGCACGGCAACGTGCACGCCTGGCGCGGCGCGGGCGTACACGGTCAGTTCGTCGCCCAGGTGGACCATGCTGCCGATGTGGGTGCCGCCGCTGGCTTGCACCTCGGGCCGGGTGCGGGCGTAGACCGTCAGTTCGTCGCCTTGCTGAATCGCGGCGCCGATGCGCACCGCGCCGCGCACGCCCACATGGATGGCCAGGCCGGCCATGTGGCGCGTGACCGGCTTGGCTTCGTCCACCAGACGCTCGATTTCCTGATACGTGCCGCTGGTGGCGCCGGAATCGAGCACGTCGAAGTCAAGGTGAAAGGTGCCGCGCGGGCCGGGCGGCGTGTTTTGCCACCATTCGCGCACACGAATGCCGGCGCTGATGGGGGCCAGCGCGTGGCGCAGGGCGCTGATGGTGCCTTTGCGCTTGTGCACGGCAAACGCCGACTGGATCATGGCGCGCTTGGTGCTGACGGGCCACGTGGGTTCCCAGTGATCCACCGAAAAGGAGGCCGCCAGGAAGGGCAGGGCCGATACCGGGCAGGTGGCAGGATTGGCCAGGTCGCGCAGCGGCACGGGCACGCGCTCGATTTGGGCGCCGGCACGGGCGAGGTTGCGCTCCAGGCGGGTAGCGTTCGGCGGCAGCAGATCAATCACAGGACGATCAGCCACGCGCGCCCCCATTGGCAATGTCGATGCCGTCGCAATAAGCTGCCTGCATATCGGCCACGGCGATATCGTCGGCCGGTTCATGCAGCACCACTTTCTTGACGCCCTCGGCGTGCAAGGCGGCGATGATGGCGGAACGGTTTACGTCGCGGCCCAGGCGGCGGCGCTCGGCGGCATACGCGGCGGTGCGTTCGCCGGCCGACTGCAGGATCGGTTCGGCCTCGGGGTGCGCATCGAGGTAGAGCGTGGCGCGGATCGTGAAATGCACGATGTCGGCCGACTGCACGCTCAGGCGGTCGCCCAGGGGGCGCACATCTTCGTCGCTCAGGGCGGCATGCACCACGGCCAGCAGCTCGTCGCTGGCAATCCCGTCACCGACATTGGACAGTACCGTGACGACGACCTCGCAGGGTTCCGGGGAAATGGCGCTGATGTCGGCCACACGCGCATCGGCGTCACGCGCATGCTTGACGTAGGCATTGCGTGGGCCGGCCACCGACAAGCCCTCAAACGCCAGCTGGATGCGCTCGCGCAGCAGGGTGTCCGTTTCCACGGTGGTGACGGAGGTATCCGCATCGAGCTGCTGCACCGTGACCAGGCGCGTCAAATTGACATTGGCGGCCAGTTGATCCAGATCGGTGCCGCTGGCAAAGGCCAGCATCAGGGCGCGTGCGCCATCGTTGACGCGCTGGCGCCAGACCAGTTCGCGGTAGGGGTTTTCCTGCAGGAGTTTTGCCATCGGCTCAGACTCGATTTCCAGCGCGCGCGCAATGGCGTCCTGCTGGCTTGCCGGGAAGTGAGCGACGAGCGCGGCCTTGCGCTCGGCATAGATGGCTTCAAAGCTCAGCACCTCCACGATGCTGGGCGCGGGCAACAGGGATAGGTCGATGGTGCTCATCGTGCGCCATCCTGGCCGATGCCGACCGCAAGCTGGACAGATTGGCCATCGGCCACGCCGTCCAGGATAAGGGCGGCCGCGCCGGCCTCGCCCGGTTCAAACTGCAGGCCGGTCAGGCTGATGCGCGGTTCCCACAGGCGGATGGCGTAGGCGGTGGCGGCGTAGATGCGCAGTACCGTGGCGCTGTTCAAGGGCTGGTCGATCAGTTCGGGCACTTCTGAGCCGTAGCGGCGGCGCATCAAGCGCGAGCCGATGGGCGTGGTCAGGATGTCGCTGATGGATTGGCGGATATGGGCCAGCCCGGACAGGCTGCGCCCGGTGGCGGCGTGCATGCCCATCATGCTTGCGGCCCGCCCGACTGGTCTCCACCGGCTTTGACGCCGCTGTGCGGGTGCTTGGCCAGGCTGATGGCGCCGGCCAGCACGTCGTCGCTGGCTTTGACTGTCCCTTGCACGGCCATGGCCACGCTGCCAGCGGCGCCGGCCTTGGCGTTCACGCCGCCGTTCAGGGCGGTGGCGCCGTTGACTGTGGCGGATTGCTTGACAAGCAGATTGCCCATGACGGTCAAATCGCCCGTGCAGATGGTGCTGGGCGCGTTCGACGTGACTTTGTCTGCCGTGATGGTGGCGGTGCCGCCGGGCAGGGTGGACGTCAGGGCATGGGCCGCATGGTCGTACTGCACCACGGCGCCGTCTGGGTAATGCGTGGTGTGGATGGCCTGGTTCAGTTCCGGCGCGTCAAACGCCTGCGAGTACAGTGCTGGAAGGATGATGCCGCGCGTCAGGTCGCCGCCAGGGGAAAAGACGATCACCTGTTCGCCGACGGTGGGCGCCGACCAGCAGCGCGTGCTACCGGCGCGCGGCGTGAGCCAGTTCAGCCATTCGGTGGTGAGCTTGGGGCCAAGCTGCACGCGCGCCTTGGCGCCGTCCACCTCGGCAATGGTGCCCAGGCGGATCATGTTTTGCAGCAAGCGGAGGAGGTCGGACAGGTCGGCGTTCATGCAGTGCATGTTGCCGAAGTCCGCGTGCAGATGCACGCGGGGGCGGGTTGATATGCAGTTTAGTGGCTATAGTCGACGTTGATTTGCTGATTTAGGTGGCGATACGTCCGCACTCGGTCAAAGTAGCCTGCTATATAACCAAGTCTGACATCGAAATGTATCAAATTCGGATATCTACTTCTCCTCCCTGTATCTTAAACTCGGCTCTCGATAATCACCTTGCGGCTCTTGAGATGAATTTGGATAAATCTGATAATCCCAATATTTAAGAGATATATTCTGTAATACATGTGCTCCGATTATGACGAGCTGATGATCATTGTTTTCTTGATTAAAAGATACAATTTTAGTTTTGCATTCATCCATTCCAAAGAGCTGCCTTATGCCCAGCATCGAGAAATAAACAATTGTTTGGCAAGCATTCCGGAGAGTTCGTTCTGAAAAGCAAGAGGCTCTTCCTAGCATGGCAAGCCCATAAGTTCCCGGATCCTTAGCTCCTAGAGCATATGCTGTAAAGCTTGCCCCTACGTAACTAGGATGCACTATTTTCGAGAAATCACTAATTTCGCTGTCACGAACATCCCGCATAGCTTCACTGACCATTTGGGGTATTTTGGCTTTACGTTCTATAGCATTTAAATACTTCTTCATGCTTTTTGTCCCAAGATTTTTGTACCAAAAACTATTTATTTCCTCATCGGTAGAGCAATTGCCGAAATTTCTGCCGAGTTCTTGGTCATGTAAAAATGCTAGGGCAGCACAAAGGTGCTCATCTAGTGCCCTAGCGGTGGCTCTTGCCGAGCTATCCAGTCCGGACAGCACTAACTCTCTAATTGCTACTGAATGTGCACATGCCGCTCCTACTAGAACCAATATTGAGCGCCCAGCATCATCTAATAACTCATCTTCATTTGCATCATCAAGTAAGTGAGTTACAGCGGCTAGCCATTGAATACTATCTTCCAAAATGTGTAGCCAAGGTTGCATATTTTGTCGAATTTCTACTTGAGCTGCGCGCCTTTTGGAAGAGAGGAATTCCTGAAATTTTTGGGAGTGCTGGTTATTCCAGCCAATTTCGGAGAAGGCGGTTTCCCATAAATTTTCGGCTTCTAATGCTATATCTTGTGGTGACATATTAAATTTGGTAATTTAGAAAAGGGGGCATCAATTCTTGAATTTGGCTTCAGATCGGCAGCCGTATACTGTAACTGAAAAGATAATAAATGTCAGTTCAGATCTCTGTAAATTATCTTACCCCGGCGCCAAATGGCGTAGCAACGATTCCCGTATTAACGTCCGATCTGCTTCACTGAATCCCAGCAGCGGCCGGGCCGGGTAGCTGTATTTTGGCCCCTTCTTTGAGACGCTATCCGTCAAGCCCTCATGATGCACCCGTGCGACGTGCATCACCTTACCCACGAAGCCGACAGTCAACTGGCCAGGATCGGCATGCACCTTCAGGTATTTTGCAGTGCGAATCTTGGCGAACATGGTCGCTTTCTGCCGCTTGATCCGCCCATTCTTCCCCTTGAACTCTTTGCGCCGCTTCCGCGCCGGATAAGCTGCGCCGTCCGGCCCCTGCTGCGCCTTGATGCGCTGCGCCTGGCTGCGGCGCAGGTCGATGGCCACCTTGTGGTTGATGGCGCGGCGCTGGGCCGGCTGCAACTTGGCCAGCAATGCGCCAGCCCAGGCTTCCAATGCATGCAGGTCGTCGCTCATGCGGCCGCCTGCGGCACTTGCCATTCGGCCAGCAGGGTGTCGCCGTCGTACAGCGTCCAGAAGGCGTCCGCATAGCCGGGCGTGCCCTGCGGCTCGGCTGCATGCTTGATGTCGTGGCGGCCGCCTTCGCCGCGCTTGACGATGACGCGCTCGGTCAGGTCCAGCTTGATCGAAATATCGACCGTTTCATGGTTATTGAAATCGACTTCGAAGCTGATGCCGCGCTTGCGCTGTTCCTCGTTGGCCATCAGTTCGGCCTGGTGGACTTTCAGCCAGGCGATCATGGCCACCATGATGGCGTCCGCGTCGCCCGCGTGGTCGGTCACGATCAGGTTAAGCTTGAAACGGTATTCGAAGGAGAGGGCGGCGGTGGCGGTGGCCACCACATTGCCTTCGTCGACAAAAACGACGAGGCGATCAGGGTCGCGCTGCAGCTCGGGGATGGCGGCGGCCAGGTGCTGGCGCAGGCTATTCGGTTTGTACATGGTAGGTGTCTCGCACTAGGTTGTAGGCGTCAATGCAGGCGTTGAGCTGCCGGGTGGCGGCGTCGCCGTCGCTGGCGATGGCGTCAAGAGCTGCCGCAGCCGCGCCGTCAAGTTCGGCACGCGCTTGCTGGCGATTGCCACTGGCAGCGGCGGGATCTGCGGGGCCGGCGCCAGCGCTGGCGCAATGGCTGGCGACGGGGATTGACAGGCGGATAGCGCCGCTGCGCACGTCAGCCATAAAGCGGTCGCGGTCAGTTTTTGCATGGTGGTTGTCCTCGGTGAGTTGATCGGTGCGCGCGGCGAGCTGGCCGGCGGCCGTGCGTTCCAGTTGCAGCACGCGGCCGGTGGCCTGCACCAGCGCGGTGGCGGCCGTTTCCTGGGCGGTAGCCACGTCGGTGCGTAAGTCGGCCAGGTTGGCGTCCTTGCGCCAGCCCTGCGCCGTCCAGCCCAGCACGGCGCCCGCCACCAGGCCCATGGCCAGCGCGCGCCAGGGCGGCGCCGCCATCACAGCGCCACCCGCGTGCGCAGCCAGCCGAACAGAAAGCGGCGCTGGGACTTGTTCGCTTCCGAGATGGCCAGGTAGCGCGCCGCCTGCAAGCCGTTCAGGGCGCGCAGCATGACGGTGGCGCCTTCCTGGCCGCGCCAGGCGAGGAAGGCGGCCAGTGCGCCCAGCGACTGCTTGCCCAGGTTGCCATCGACGGTGAGCACGGGATAGCGCGCGCCCGTGTCGTTGAAACCGTTCAGCCAGCGCTGCAGGAACTCGGCCGCCACGCGCGGCCCCATGTTCACGCCCGTGTCGATCAGTTCCGCGCCGATACCGGCGTGCATCGCCAGCACCTGGTCGAATTTTGGTGCCGTGATGTAGCGGGCCGTGTAGATGGCGCGCGCCAGCGCCACGGGCAGGTCGCGCATGGCGCCCTGGTAGCCGTTGGCGCGGGCCACGGCCACGGTGATGCCGTAGTTGGTTTCGCCGCCCTTGTCTTGCGGGTCATTCACGTAGCCGCCTTCGGCGCGCAGCACGTCATCGATGACGCGCGCGATTAGCGCATGGTTGTCGGTGACCATCAGTGCTCCTTCGCGTCTTTGACCAGCTCGGCGATGTCCTTGTCGCTGCGGCGCTGGAACCACAGCGCCACGGCGCGCGATACCCACCAGCCCGGCGCGCCCACGATCAGGTCGACGGCGGATGCGTTGACCATGGCGCCGATGGCGGGCAGCTGCGCGCACAGCAGCTGGTACACGGTGCCGCCCAGCAGGCAGGAAAAGACGCCGGCACAGGCCAGGCGGGCGACGAATTCGCCCTTGTTGAAAGTGCCGTCGCTGTTCAAGGGCGGCAGCACGATGTACAGCATGGCGGCGCCGATCATGCCCAGCGCGGCCTTGAAGCCGTACAGTTTGACCAGGGCGGCAAAGCCACCAAACGATTCTGCGGACATAGCTTGTTTCTCCATGATGAGGATAAGTAAAGGTGTTGTTGAAAAATCAGTCCCATAGCTGAACGATGTTGGCCACGCTGGCCGTGCTGGCGACAGGTTCCGGCAGGGTGACGACCAGGCCGACTGGCAGCACGGCGCCGTGGCGCGCCAGGGCCGGATTCATTTCCAGGGTTTGCTCGACATAGCCGGCGCCGTCGCCCAGGTAGCGCCACACCAGCGCGTCTACCGTGTCGTGCTGCTGCGTGCGCACCTGCATCAGATCAATTCCACCGTCAGGTGCGTGCGCCCGACCATATCGGCGATGGCCCATTGCGCGTTGCGCCGCTGCGCGCCAGGCGCTTCGTCCAGCCATTCCATGCTTTTCTTGTCGCTGGCCGACGACGCCGTGGTGTCGTAGTCGCGGTAACGCTCGATCAAGTCCGCCTTGGCCGTGCTGTAGACGGCGCGCCGGTACTGTGCCAGCAAGCGGCTTTCGCGGTTGATGCGCGTGGCCGGTACGTCCGCCAGCGCGGCGATGCCGGCGGCCGCATGCTGGCCCTGCCAGGCGGCCAGTTCGCGGTTGACCTGCAGGATGGCATCGACCACGGCTTGCACCAGGCGCGCGTCGGTGACGGTGCCGTCCAGGCGCATGGCGTCGCGCATTTCGGTGAGCAGGATGTCGGGAAACCAGCCATCGTTTTCCACGATGCCGGGCGCGGGCGGGGTGCTGGCGGTACTTGGTGGGCGGGGAGGAAGGGCGATAAAGGACATGGTATCTGCGGTGGGAGTGAAGGGGTAGGCGGTGGACGGGGTTCATCAGGCAGGTAAATTCGCCAGAATCCCCCGTGCCGCCTGTGCGCCGGGGGCTGCTCTTTAGCTGGAATCGGCCGCGCGCTTGATGCGCCGCTCCAGCCGTTCGATGTCTTTCTTGACGCCGACGGACTCGGACAAGGCCCGCGCGCGCTGCAACTGGACCATGGCGGCGCCGGCCTGGCCCAGCAGGGCCGGCGCGATATCCGTTGCGTCCTGCAGGTCCAGAACAGCCACCATGGCCAGGCCAATGGCCTTGTGCAGTTTGGCGCGCGCCTGGTCGGGCGCGTCGCTGGCGGCCGTCATCGCTTCGACGGCGCCCAGCACGGCCACGGCATGTTGCGGATCGTCGCCCAGCTTGCCCTGCAAATAGGCCGCGGCAAATTCATCGAGCATCATGGTGGGAATGTCGCGGCTGTAGCCATCGGGCAGCGTGAACTTGTGTTCCATGCAGTAGGCGGCAATCACCAGGGCGCGGTCATATTCGCCCGTGTCGATGTGCCATACCAGCAGGGTGGCCACCACATCGTCTTGCGCGCCCTTGCCGCCGGCCAGCACGCCGTCGATCCATTGCGCATAGGTTGGCAGCATGGTGGCCTTGACTTCGATCTTGCGCTCGACGGACTGGATGGATTTCAGGCGGCGCCGGTCGTCGGACAGTTTATAAAGCATCAGCTCATAGGCGCTGCCGGTGGTCACGCCCAGCGGCTCGGCGGCGCCGGCCGTGCGCTCGGCCAGCATGCGCGCGCGGTGGCGCAGGGCAGGGGACAGATTGCCCATGGCTTAGGCTTTCAGCTCGATGTGCTCGACCAGGGCGGCCAGGCCCAGGTCTTCGATGACGTAGGCGTCGTTGGACGACTCGTAGTTCTCGATGCGGTCGCGCGAGGGCTTGTCCTCGACGCGGCGGCGGCGCGCGCCGTCCTGGAAGTAGATCGACAGATTGTCGAAGCGGGTAATCAGGATGGCGTTGTCCGGGAAGTAGGGCACGCGCACGGCCGGCAGGCCGCCAATGCGTTTCTGGCTGATGATGATGTCGGCGGCCAGGGTCTCCGTGGGCGCCTGCTTGGTGTTCACCAGCGGGAAGTATTTATCGCTCAACAGCTTGCGCCCGACGATGGCGACCAGGCCCGTATCTTCCTGATACCACGGGTCGAGCAGGTTGACGGCATCGACCACGGCCGCGTCCAGGTTGGCATAGTCGGCATCGGCACCTTCGCCGATGATGACCTTGCCCGGCAGGCCGGCACCCACCAGGCCCAGCACGCGCTCGGGCGCCTGTTCGCGCAGGTGCTGCAGCCAGCCCTTGTTGACGTCCTGCAGCAGCGGATTGGCGGCCAGATCGGTATTGGCCATGACTTTCACGCCATTGAAACCGATGACGATGCGGTCCAGCGCCTGGCGGATCACGATGGCATTGGCCACGCGCGACTGAAAATCGGGGAACTTGGCCCAGGCGTCCAGCTTGGCATACGTCAGGTGCGTGTCGAAGTTGGTTTGCTCGCAGCGGTATTTGGTGCTGTCCAGGGTGGACAGGTCGCGCGTCTCGCGTTCCTTGTCTTTGGTGTTGGTGCGGCCGGCAATCGGGCCGGAGACGCCCAAGCCCAGCTTTTCGCCTTCCTGTTCGGCCACGCCCATGATGTTGATTTTTGAGAGGAACTCGCTCGATTCCTGCATCTTCGTTTCCAGCTTCTGCTGCACGCTGGGCGCCACGCTGAAGGTCTTGGCCACGCTGTCCGTGTCGTTCAGTTGGCCCAGGCGGGTTTCGTACTGGCTGTAGACCTGGCGGGTTTGCTTTTTCATCTATTTTTGCTCCGTGATTGATATGGGTATTGGTATGGGAGATACGAGGGCGCGGGCGCTTAAAACTCGGTCTGCACGGCGCCGTCGTTGCCGGTGGCGGACGGGCGGCGCGGCGCATTGCCGGGCGCCGCGTCCATCTGCGCCTTGAAGGCATCTAGGTCGGTTTGCGTGGCGATCAAGGCCGTTTCGGCTTTGTCCAGCCGGGCCAGGGTGCTGGCGTAGTTGTCGTTGACCGTGACGACGTGGCCAGCCAGCGTTTCCACGGCTTCGCTGATGTCGGCGAATTGCGCCGCATCGGTGCCGGATTTATTGGAAAAGCGCGACAGCAGGTTTTTGACGGCATCGGCCAGCTTCACCCCCGCCGGTTCATCGAGCACCAGCTCGACCTCGACGCCGGCCGAGAACAGATTGTCGGCCTGCTGCTTGCGGTTGGCCGAGAATTTCAGGGCGTCGGTGCCCAGGCTGGCGGGGCTGTCCGTGACGCCCAGGCCGACCAGGTAGGGCATGCCCGTGTCGGCAAAGTCAGGGGCGATTTCGAGACTGGTGTACAGCTTTTGCTTGGCCTTGTTGATGGCGACCAGTTCCGGGGTCGGTTCGATCTGCGCAAACAGCGCCAGTTTCTTGCCGTTGTCGGTGTCCACTTCTTCCGCCTTGACGGCGATCACGTCGCCGTAGGCTTTGAATTGGCTGTCGGGCAGGATGCCGCGAATGTGTTCCAGCCAGATGCGCGCGCCGTAGGTTTTCGGGTTGTAGCTGGCGGCGATTTGCTCGATGGTGGCGCGGTCGATGTTGCGGCCGTCCGTGGTGGCGCCTTCGGTGGCGACGCGGAAGAATTGGGATTTGGTTGCCATGGTGTCTGTCTCGGTTGATCGGATAACGCCATGGTCAACGTCTTGGCCCTGCGATTCAATGCGGGGCGGGTTGCTATGGCCAATAGCGACTTTTGCCTTTCCCCGTTCCGCGCGCGCGCGGCCTACGCTGGCGGCATGTTAGAGATCGAACAAAAACCCGAAGACAAAATCGCCGAACTGGCCATGCCCGAATCCGAGCCGCGCCGCGTGGCGCGCGGCCTGTACTGGAAGGGCTGGCGCATTTCGTCCATCGCCCGCCACCTGGGGATCAAGCGCAGCACGATCAACAGCTGGAAGGCGCGCGACGAGTGGGACAAGGCGCAGGCCATCGAGCACGTGGAAGCGTCGGCCGAGCTGCGTCTGGTGAAACTGATCGAAAAAGAGGTTAAGAGCGGCAGCGACTACAAGGAAATTGATTTACTCGCCCGCACCATCGTGCAGATGGCACGCGTGCGCCGCTATGAGCAACCGGGTGGCAATGAGGTCGATCTCAATCCCAAGCTGGCGAACCGCAATGCCGCACCAAAAAAGAAGGTTCATCGCACTTTGCCGGGGAAGGCGTCCTTGATTTTCAGGAAGAAATATGCCGAGTCGCGAAATCCATAGGCCATGCGCTTGATGACTTTAATGCGATTATTGACGCCTTCCAGGATGGAGGAATTCATCGGATAGATGGCCGAAGCGATGATGCCTCGGACGTATTTTCGCAGCCGCTTGGCGAACTGGATGACGGGCGCAATCTCGCTATCGCGCGCCAATTTCATCCAACGCTTCCAACGCCGGGCACCCTCACGAACGGACGGCGCATACCAGATTTCCTTGAGCTCAGTCTTGAGTAAGTAGACCGTGGCCAAAGGGACATTCGCGGCGAGCAGTTCTTCAAGTTTGACGGCATGATCATCGTCCAGATTGTCACGATTGCGCAGCAACAGCCATCGGCTACGCTTGATGATCTGGCGTCCTTTGGGATCAGCGCGCAATGCATTGGCTTGATCGACGCGCACCCGATCAACGACGTCGCGGCCAAAACGCGCCACCACATGAAACAGATCGTAGACGACTTCGGCGTTGGGACAATGCTCACGTACTTCGAGATCCATCGCCGTGTTCATGTCCATCGCCACCGCCTCAATCCGGGCGCAGCCTTCCGTGCCCAGGAGTTCAAAAAAGGGGCGGATCGCGGCCCTGCTATTGCCTTCGCCGACCCACAATACACGCATGCGCTGGGCGTCCATGACAACCGTGGCATAGCGATGTCCCTTGTGCAGGGCGAATTCATCCATGACAAGGCGACGTACTTCCGGCGCGGAAAACTCGCCATGCAAGTGCTCAAGGCGGCGCAGATCGATCGCCTTGATCGTATGCCAATGCAGACCAGTGAGTTTGGCGACATGCGCGATGGGCAGCATTTGCACCAGGGATTCCACCCAGATGCGCACGCGGTGCGTCATGCGTGAACGGCGGTCAAGCCACGTAATATGTTCGGCAACCCGGGCGCCGCAATGATGGCAGTCGAGACGGCGCACTGCAACCTTGATCCAGACACGCCGATCCAGAATATCGCGGTCACGTACCTGCCGCCATCGCCGCTCATGAACCAACGCGCACGCTTGGCGGCAGGCGCCGCATAGCGCCTCAGCTTCGGGCGCGGCATCGAGCGTAATTAACAGCGAACCTTCGTCCAACTCGGTGATGGAATCGACAACATGCCCTTCCCAAAATGGAAGAGAAGACATAGCATTGAGCATGGCGGTAAAGTGGTTAGGTAAATTGTTCGTTTGGCGACAACTAATTTACCAACTCAAACCCTTTACCGCCACCCCCTCCGCAAACCGTCAAGCCCATCTTCCCCCACTAAACGCGAAGAACCAAAAAGAAGCCGACCCGCAACGATTTCAGCGACGAGCAGCGCATTCAGCTGCTCGACGCCTTCCAGGATTCCCTTTTCGATTATCAAAAGGTCTGGTATCGCAACGGCGACCAGCGCACGCGCGCCATCCTCAAAAGCCGCCAGATCGGCGCCACCTGGTACTTCGCCCGCGAGGCGCTGGCCGACGCCATGGCCACGGGCCGCAATCAAATCTTCCTGTCCGCGTCCAAATCGCAAGCCCACGTCTTCAAGCAATACATCGTGCAGTTTGCGCGCGAGGCCGCCGGCATCGACCTGACGGGCGATCCCATCGTGCTGCCGAACGGCGCCCACCTGTATTTCCTGGGCACGAATGCGCGCACGGCGCAGGGCTATCACGGCAATTTCTACTTCGATGAATTCTTCTGGACGCAGAATTTCCAGGAACTCAACAAGGTGGCCTCGGGCATGGCCATCCACAAGAAATGGCGCAAGACCTATTTTTCAACACCATCCTCGACTACGCACCAGGCGTATCCGTTCTGGACGGGCGAGCTGTTCAACAAGCGCCGCGCCAAGGCCGAGCAATTCAACATCGATGTGAGCCATCAGCGCCTGGCGTCCGGCTACACGGGCGAGGACAAGATATGGCGCCAGATTGTCACGATTCTCGACGCCGAGCGCGGCGGCTGCAACCTGTTCGACATCGATGAGCTGCGCAACTTCGAATACAGCCCCGACCAGTTCGAAAACCTGTTGATGTGCAATTTCATCGACGATTCGGCCAGCGTTTTTCCCTTGAACGAGCTGCAGCGCTGCATGGTCGATTCCTGGGTCGAATGGGACGACTACAAGCCGCTGCTGGTCTTGCGCCCCTTCGGCAACCGCGCCGTGTGGATCGGCTACGACCCGGCCTTGAATGGCGACAGCGCCGGCTGCGTGGTGCTCGCGCCGCCGATGACGGCCGGCGGCAAGTTCCGCGTGCTGGAGCGCCACCAGTGGCGCGGGCAGAGCTTTGAGGACCACGCCGAAGCCATCCGCCAGATGACCCAGCGCTACAACGTCGAATACATCGGCATCGACACGACCGGCATGGGCATCGGCGTGCTGCCCATCGTGCGCGGCTTCTTCCCGGCCGTCACGGCCCTGAACTATTCGCCGGAAGTCAAGACGCGCATGGTGCTCAAAGCCAAAAACATCATCAGCAAGGGCCGGCTGGAATTTGACGCCGGCTGGATCGACATCGCGCAATCGTTCATGGCGATCCGCAAGACTCTCACGCCCAGCGGGCGGCACGTCACCTATGTGGCCGGGCGCAGCGACGAAACGGGCCACGCCGACTTGGCCTGGGCCTGCATGCACGCGCTCGACCACGAACCCTTCGAAGGCAGTACCGACAACCACCAATCCATCATGGAGATTTATTCTTGAGCAAAGCACGACATCAGCGCGCCCGGGCGCGCTCCGCACCTGGCGCAGACACGGCCGCAGCCTCGCCGCCACAGCCCGCCACCGCCGGCATCCAGGCGTTTTCCTTCGGCGACCCCACGCCCGTGCTCGAGCACGGCGACATTCTCGACTGTTTCGAATGCTGGAAGAACGGCGAGTGGTACGAGCCGCCCATCAACCTGGCCGGCCTGGCCAAGTCGTTCAATGCCGGCGTGCACCACAGCAGCGCCATCCACTTCAAGGCCAACGTGCTGGCGTCCACCCTGATGCCCAGCAAGTATTTGTCGCGCGATGCGTTCAAACGCCTGGCGCTCGACTTCCTGACGTTTGGCAATTGCTACCTGGAAGACCGGCCCAGCCGAAGCGGGCGCCCGTTGACGTTCGCGCATGCGCTGGCCAAGTACATGCGGCGCGGCATCGATTGGGACACGTATTTCTTCGTGACCAATCACGGCACGGCGCACCAGTTCGAAACGGGGCGCGTGTTCCACCTGATGGAACCGGACGTGAACCAGGAGCTATACGGCGTGCCGCAATACCTGAGCGCACTGCAATCGGCCTGGCTCAACGAAGCGGCGACCCTGTTCCGCCGCAAGTACTACAAGAACGGCTCGCACGCCGGTTTCGTGTTTTACATGACGGACGCGGCCGCGAATACCCAGGACGTGGACAACCTGCGCCAGGCCATGCGCGACAGCAAGGGGCCGGGAAATTTCCGCAACCTGTTCATGTACGCGCCGAACGGCAAGAAGGACGGCATCCAGATCCTGCCTGTGTCGGACGTGGCCGCCAAGGACGAATTCTTCAACATCAAGAGCGTGACGCGTGACGACCAGCTGGCCGCGCACCGCGTGCCACCGCAGCTGATGGGCATCCTGCCGAACAATGCCGGCGGCTTCGGCGCCGTGGAACCGGCCGCGCGCGTGTTCGCCCGCAACGAGCTGGTGCCGCTGCAGTCGCAGTTCATGGCCATCAACGAGTGGGCCGGCGTGGAAGTGGTGAAGTTCGCCCCGTATGAGCTGGCCAAACCGGAGGGCACGGCATGAGCGACCATATCGACAACACCGACAAGATCATCTTTGCCGAAGTGGCCCGCGGTCTGGCCGCGGTGCGCCGCCGGCCGGGCCTGGTGGCCCACGGCACCTGCCACTACTGCGACGAGTTGCTGGCGCCCGGCCTGCCGTTCTGCAACGTGGACTGCCGCGACGACTACGAGAAGGAGCAAGCGGCCAAGGCGCGCGCCGGCCGCGCAGGATGACCGCCACGCCGCGCTAACCGGCAGGGCAGGGCCGCGATAGCCCAGCCGAGCCAGAGCGCCCCAGCCACCGCACAGGCCGCCCACGAGGCGGCTTTTTCACGTCCTGACGATTGGTATTGCCATGGAGGCAAGAAAAAGCCCCATTTCGGCCCGGCGCGCGCAGTTGTCCCCCCTCCACACCTGCCCGCTATATAGGGGTCTTTTGACTCAAATTTGCGCCATGGCCGAAGGCGCATGAGGACTGGCGCGGCGGGGCGAAGAGGGCGCGCGCGTTTTGACGCATTTTGACGCAGTTTGAACGGCTTTTCGCGCGGTGCGGCGTTGGAGTATATATCGACGTTAAAGCGCTGAATTATTGAGTTCCGATTCGCGAACCAGTTCTGTAAATTTTGAATCGTGCTTATCGGATATATTTAAAAAGTATGCTATAAATGCAACTTATCGCGTGGCGGCATCCCATTCAGGAGCATCATTTGAACAGACCCCTCATCGTCATGGGCGACAAGACCAGTCACGGCGGCACAGTCATCAGCGCCGATCTCACCGTCGACATCAACGGCAAGTATGTCGCGCGCGTGGGCGACATGACAGTGTGTCCCAAGTGCAAGGGGACTTTCGCCATCAAGTCCGGTCCGAGCGACCTGGTGGATGGTAGCGGCAACGGTTATGCGCGTCACATGGACATGACCGCTTGCGGGGCGAAACTGATTTCCGGCCAAATAACCACGAGCTGGTTGGACGAATCGTCAATGGGCGACCCGGCAGCCGAAGACAAGATTGCGGCTCTGGAGGCCACGCCCCAGATCGCGGCCGCCACATCGTCGGGTATCTGTCTTGATTGCCTGCTCAAGGCCGCTCACGTTGGCAGTCCCGTGGTGATCCGCGAATGACTATGCTTGACGTCAAAATTCGGTGGGAACAGCGACGCGACGCGATGCCCGAGCAACACTTATACGCCTTGGTGGATGGTGCTCAGTACCAAACCCAACGCAATAAGGGGTTATTGGCCGGCACCGGACTTTTCCCCCTATTCAAAGGCACCCCGGACGCTGCTCTCAGTCATGCCGGGCCTTGGCTGGTCGATGTGGCCAGGGTGGCGGAGTCTTTTGTCGAAGAGCTGACCGCGCTTGAGCGCGATACTCCTTCTCTGTCTTGGTTGATCTCGCCACAAGACTTGGATGGACTCGCGCAACTGTTGCAACTGAAGCTGGAGGTGCGCCTGCCGGATGGCCGCAGCGCCTTGCTGCGTTTTTGGGACCCACGCGTCTTGGCCAACCTTGCTCAGACGCTCGATGCCGGGCAGCGGGAGGAATTTTTCAGCCATATTTACGAATGGCACCTGCTGCACAACGGGCAGCGTGTTTGGATCGGGAGGCATCATGCTGACGCTCAATGAGGCGCAATGGCAGGCCCTGCAGCAAGGCGAAGCCCGCCAGTTTGTCTCAATGGTATGCGATGAGTTTCTTGCTAACCGGCCTGACATGCTTGCACAGCCGGGCCGGGAGGCCGTTCTGGCACGTATGCAGAATGCGTACGACTATGCCGCCCGTGTGGGTTTCACCAGTACGCCGCACATTATGCGGCTGATGTACCTGTCTGCTGATGCCGTACGCATTCATGACGACCCGTTGGTCAATGGCTATCTGCGTAAACGCGGCGCGACCCCGGAACAGCGCCTAGATGAAATCGATGCAATCATGCGTAACAAATTACAGGGAATTAACTGATGGCTGCAATTCTCATTCCTGTCGTTGAAGCCGTTGCCGTGCGTGTACTCGCTGCACTCGGTGTCGGCCTCGCCGCCGGCGCAGCGGGCGAGGCGGCGCTTAAGCAGGCACGCAAACGCCAGGAAGAGGCCGATAAGGCTAAATCAGCCGCGATTGCGCGCACTGAGGCCACAACGAAAGAAAAAGAAAAGTGCAAAGAGTGCCCGCCGGACCGTGGCGCTCTTATGCCAGTCAATCATCACATGTCCCAAAACTCGATGGAGTATCAGGCCAGAATAACGGGATTTCCTCCAGGCATGGAATGGTTGTTTGAAGGGAAAGACTTCGACGGCTTCAAGTCCAGTATGTGCTTGTTACAAGAGGCTAAAGCGGATTACGACCAGTTCTTCAATGCAAAAGGTAAGTTGGAATACCCTTTTCAAGAACAACTTTTCGTTGGCAAGATGCAAAAACAGGCTATAGCCCAAGCAATGATCGTCAAAATAAACAAACCGACCGTATTAACGTGGTACTTCCAAACTCCCATGGCTTTCAAATACATGAGACCAATCCTAGTCGATATGGGAATATCTGTCCTTCACATTCCATAATATTATGACCATAATTAAAGCTATATTCAAAAATCCCACACCCGGAGCATCGTTAGCCTTCCGGCCCAATGTCGAACAGATCCGGCCTATCATCCGATTTCTGCAAGAAACTGATCCCCTAGGAAAACGGTGGTTCCTGATGGGGGATACTGAAGAGGAGTCGCTTCTATACTCAGCATTCGATGCCTCAGGGGACCTCTCTTCTGCGGCCGAAGCCGTACTCGAAACACAGTTCAAGGGCGAGAATATTCGTTATCTTGCTGTATGGAATGGCGAATTTAAGGAGGATGACGGGGCGAGTTTTAATCTGATGTTTAACGATGAGGACTGGCCAGCTTGGAATCTCAGGATTAATTATCAAGGCGCAGGCATCCTACGTTTAGGAGGGTTTAAGGGCCTAGTGGAGCTACTATCAATCGTTGCCGGCAGTCTTCTTCCTATCTACATTAGTGTTGCGCGCAATGAGTATTTTGAGAAACAGGTATTCCAGGATCGGCCTGGTGTCGGCTGGATGCTCTACCTTCCACGCGTGCTGACAGTCCAGCAAGTGCCAGAGGCCCGCGCGCTCGTGCCTGTGATGATCAAGGACGAGAAGGGCAAAGACAAACAAATCGGCACCATCATTGTTAGTGTCACCGACGTGCCGTTCTCGGACGAGAACCCCGAGCACGTCAAGATCGCCAACGCCATCGAAATCCGTTTGGTCGATCAAGACTTGCTGCCTCTTTTTGCGGACCTCTAAGCGCTGCTGTACAGACCACTCTTGCACAAAAAAACGTTTCCGCATCGTCCGTATGGGGTGGTGAAAACAGTGCGTTGCAAGGTAGTGGAAAAACATTGCGTGCGGAACAAAATTACGCGTAAACATTTGAACTGTATGAAGTATTTTGAAAACTAGCGACGCGCTAAACTGTTCGTGAAATTTGAAGGCCTTGCGCCTACCGGCGCATGAAGCTACGAATCGTTTGTCTACCGCCGCTGCGCGGCAGATGCGCGAGCTGTGGGTATGCGTCATTTATAGGGATATTGATTAAGGCTTAGCAAGACGTTGGCGTATCCACTGGGCAACCTGTTGCTCGGTCAAGTCACCGGCAGCAACTGCCAGCATGAAGTTGATGGCATCGACTTCACTGAATTTGAATGTCTCGCCATTGATTGCCAGAAACAAGCGGCCAATCACCCAGGCTGTACGCTTGTTGCCGTCGCTGAACCCGTGACTAGTGGCGATACCGTAGACGTAGGCTGCAGCCAGGTCGGCTACATCGGGCGGTGGATTACCATACGTGTGACGGTTCAGTGCACGATTGAGCGCCGACTCGATGGCGTTCAGATCGCGTACACCCGACAGCCCGCCGTGTACTGCAAGCTGCTTGTCGTGGACCGCAAAAACCGTATCTCGCTGTACCCATTGCCAGCTCATTTAGCGAGGACTCGCAGGATTTCACGGTCGTCGTGCATGATCGATTCGGCCAAGGCCATCTGGCGCTCAAACTCAGGGTTGTACGGGGTAATGCGCATCGCCCCGTCCGGCGCCTCGGTCAGATACAGCGTATCGCCTTTCTGCACGTTCAAGATACGCTTCGCTTCCTTGTTCAGGATCAGCCCCTCGGATGCACCTACAGTAGTTACTTTGAACGTGAGCATGATGCCCTCCTTGACCTATATAACTTTTATTATATACTCGCATTGTGGCGTGTCAAGAACGCCAGGCCGCCTGGCGGGGTTGATGTTGCGTAGAGCAAAGGGCCTCAGCGGCAATGTACACTTACATCATGGGCGGCACGCGCCTCAAGTTGTTGGTTCAGCATTTTCATACCAAACGACGCTTGTAGGTAGATTGGTAGGTATTATTTAAAATTGTTCCGTGCAAGTCGCATGGATGCTGGTTATTTGCATTACACCGCTTCCGCCAGGAAATAGAGAAACCGCCTTCGGGCGGTTTTTTATTGCCTGGCGGAAGCGAGCAGGGCGCCTTCGCGCCCTGCGTGTGAGATTCGAAGGGCTGGGCCTACCGGCCCAGCCCGCCCCGAATCCTCCACCTGCTGCCGCTGCGCGGCAGCTCCGCGCGCCGTGGGCGCGCGTTCGTAGTTCTCATTAGGTCTCCAATTGAGCCACCTTCCACGCCACCCAACCCACCAGTCCGTGTCCGAATGGCGGACCAGACCCTCGCGCCCCAATCAATGCCATGTGTACACAGCTTGAATCTGCGTGTGATGTATATTGGAAGTGAAATAAGCCTGTCTCTTGGTGGCCAGTCGGGCGGACTAGGAGACGAGCCGCTGTACGAGACATTCTTCGGACAAGTCCAGGCGGTGCACCGTTTGACGGCACCCTGCAGGCACTCGTTTGTCAAGCATACGAAGTGATCCCTCTGCGTTCTGTTGCCGCGATTTTTCGTCACTAGCTTCCCAGCCAACACCTTGCAGCTCCCTGCTTGCGGAAAGTCGTAGGTAGCGCTGCGTTGCACGTTTTTACAAAGGATAAATACATATGAGCAAACTCATTTCTGCGGTCGTTATCACAACTGTGGTCGCTATTGGTTTAGCAAATGCTCAAGTACCCGCTAAACCTCACATGAGTGCAATGACAAATGGCGCGGTCGATACTGCAACTACTTCTGCTACCGTCGCTGCAAAAGCTACGGTGACCAGCAACGCTCCGGTTGGGGCGTTGAACGAGTGCTACAGCGCTATTGGCGATCAACCCCGGACAGCGTTGCAGTCTTGTCTTGAGGGGAAACGTCGGGAAGCCAAGTCGCAAATGAATAGCGCCTACAAAAAATTGGAGGCGAATACAAAGGAAATTGATTCGAGTGCGACTGTCAAAGCCCTGACCTCGTTGCGCAATTCTCAGAAAGCTTTCGAGAGCTTCAAGGTTGCGCAGTGCCGGTGGGTCGGCGACTCGGTGATGGGAGGCTCCGGCTCCGGAGATCTTTTAAATTCGTGCGAAGTCGATTTAATGCGCTGGAGAACGAATCAACTTGCCAATTGACTTTATTGCTCGCTCAGAGTCGAAATCGAGCTATTTTCGCTTGCTCGATAATACGTGCCAACCACTATGATCCCCTCGCAGTCGGGTACGCAAAGACTTCTTGTGCCGATTTTCATGCATAGGTAGTGTAGTAGGTACGATTGGCGTATGGCGGCTTAGGACATATCGTTATACACAAGTCGGCAGGCGTCCCACACGCAGCCCTGAAAGTCGTTAACTTTCAAGGACTTACCTGAGGGGCTTGTAAACTTTGCCGAGATCGCGTTTACTCTTTGACTTTGGGTGACGCATTGGTCAAGGTATCGAGCCGCTGGACGGAGCAAGAGTTTGCTGGACTGGACTTGGGCGATGCTCGCCTCGACAAACGAGCGAGAACACTGATGGAACGATTTACGGCAAAGCCGACGGCGAGCATTCCCGAAGCCTGCGACAGTTGGAGCGAAACCTGCGCGGCCTACCGCTTTCTCGGCAACGAGGATGTGTCTTGGGAGGCCATCCTGGCCCCGCATTGGGAGCGCACCCGCGAGCGCATGCAGGCCCATGCTGTCGTGCTGTGCATCCAGGACACGACCGAACTCGATTTCAACGGCCAGGAAGCGCAGGGGCTGGGGCCGCTGAACTATGAGGCACGGCGCGGCATGTACCTGCATCCGACCTACGCCGTCACGCCGGCGCGCGAACCGCTCGGCGTGCTCGATGCCTGGATGTGGGCGCGCGCGAAGCGTGGCAAGGACGGCGTGCGTCCCGGGCAGAAAGAAAGCGCGCGCTGGATTGAGGGTTACGAACGCGTGGCCGAGATGGCCGCGACGTTGCCTGGTACACGGCTGGTGTACGTGGCCGACCGCGAGGCCGACGTGGTGGCGTTGATGCGCCGTGCGCGCGACTTGGACACGCCGGCCGACTGGCTGGTGCGCGCCACGCACAACCGCAGTGTGGACGACGGCGAAAAGCTGTGGGAGCACACTTGCAGCGGCGCGGCACTGGGAGAAATCAGCTTCACCATGCCGGCCGGCGAAGATCAGAAGGCGCGTACTGTGCGCCAACAACTGTGGGCCCGGCAGGTCGAGATTGCCGACGGCAAAGGCGGACGCCTGGGCGTGACCTGCGTGGTGGCGCGCGAAGTGGGCGCGCCAGCCGGCAGCGAGCCGGTCGAATGGCGCTTGCTGACCAATCGGCCCATCGAGACGGTCGAGCAAGCCGTCGAATTGATCGAATGGTACCGGGCGCGCTGGGAGATCGAGATTTATTTCCATGTGATCAAAAATGGTTGCAAGGTCGAAGCGCTGCAGCTATCGGCCATCGACCGCATCGAGCGGGCGCTGGCCTTGTTCATGGTGGTCGCCTGGCGCGTCACCTATCTGATGCGGATGGGCAGGACCTGCCCCGATCTCGATGCCGCGCTGTTCTTCGATCCCGACGAGATTCGTGGCGCCCATTTGCTGACCAAGAAGAAGATGCCAGCCTCGCCGCCCACCTTGAACGAGATCGTCCGCCTGATCGCCCAAGTCGGCGGCTTCCTCGGCCGGAAAAGCGACGGAGAACCTGGCGTCAAAACCATCTGGCGCGGATTGAGTCAAGTTCACGCCGCAGCCGAAACATTACGCGCACTGCGCGATGGGCTTGGCTGACTTATGTATAACGATATGGGCTTAGGAGGCTCATATGGCTGAGATATTCGCATTAACCGCTCCGCCAGAACTATGGAATAAGTCCTTGTTTTTAAAGGGCTTATTTTTTTGATTTATGTTTTCCAAAAAGATAATAATTTTTTCTTTTCTTAAGGTGACTAATTGCGGAAGTGATTTCCGCAACTAGTCTGGATGCTCGTCGTGAGCGTAGCTTACCAGCACCGCCTCGTACGCTCTTGCCGAGTTGGCGCTACCGTTGCCGATTCAGCTGTCCGGGCTGCGGTGGGCCTTGCGCCCCCCGATTAACAGCAGGTCTTGGGCGCCATCCTGCATCAGTTCGATGATGTCGCCGGTTTCGGGGGACACCAGGCTGTTTTTCCCGGTCGGCACCAGCCGGGTAGCGCCGATGTCCGGCATCACCATTGTCCAGTCCTTGCCGTCGAAGCGCAGTTCGTAGCGGTTGGCGAAACGGCCCTCGAAGTTGTCGAGCTGGTAGATGCCGACGTGGCGTGTGGCCGTTGCCAGGTCCAGCGGCGCCGTCTGGGCCAGGCGAGGTTTGAAGTCCGGCCAGTCGTAGGCGGACGCCACCGCCTTGACGATCTCGCCGCCAAGATAGCTGCCGTTGTCGCCGTCGGTCATTACTACTACACCGTTGCCGCTGTCGAGATACATCGCGTAGGTGCTCTTGAAGCCGGTGTTGCCGCCGGAATGCATGAAGCGTTTGTGCTCGCCATCGCCGACCACGAAGAAGCCTTGCGCATAATTGTTCAGCGCCGGCGTCAGCAGATCGCGCGCCTTGGTGGTGCTCAGAAAGGCCGTGCCGATTTTCCACGACTGCTGGACACCGATGGCGAAGCGCGCCAGGTCGCTGGCCGTGGTCCACAGGCCGGCGGCCGCCAGTTCGGGATAGACGAAGGCCCCGCCTTCGACTTCGCTGCCGTCGGCGTAGTGGCCGCGCGCGCGGTTGTGTTCTGCCGCCGGCAATGGCTGCGCGAATGTGCTGCGCCGCATCCGCAGCGGCTGCAGTACTTGCTGGCGCATCAACTCCGCAAAAGGCGTGCGCAGACATTGCTGCATGGCGACTTGGGCGATGGTGTAGCCGCCGCCAGAATACGCATGGGCGGCGCCCGGGATGGTCTGGATGGCGACCGCCGGCGTGAGCGACGGCGGCTCGCCCTTGATTACCTGAAGGTCCGTAGGGATCGCCTGCGACGGCGGATAGCCGGGGAAGCCGGACACGGTCGCCCCTGCGGTGTGGTTGAGCAAATTGCGCAAGGTCACCGGATGCTCGGGGCTTTGCTGTCCGGAGGGCAGGCTCCATGGCCGCAGGCAGGCGTCCACCGAACTATCGAGCTGGAGCTTGTTGCTACCTGTCAGCCGCTGCGCCAGCGCGCCGGTCAGGCCCTTGCTGATGGACGCGGCTTGATACAGCGTGTCGGTGTCGGCCGCAGGTGCGGACGGTTGCCGGTAGACGCCGGCCCAAGCGATCTTGCCGTCGCGGATGACCGCCACGCTGACGCTGGAGACCTTATAGCGGCGCAAGCGCTGCTGGATATCGAAGGTCTGCGTCGCCTCGCCTGCGATGTCCACCCGCTGCCGCAGCCCGCTGGCGATACGCTCGGCTATATCGGACTCGCCCGCGTGGGCGGGGCCGCTACATGCCGCCACCCCCAGTAAGGCTCCCAGACGTAGCGCGCGGCTTGAAGCATGGACAGGCAATAGCCATAGACGAATGCGCATAAGTTTCCCTTCCATTAATTGGATGGGCTAATCTTATCGAGTGTTGCCCGAGGCTCCCTGTATTTGCGACGGACGGTGGAATGATTGGTCCAGGCCGTTTGTTTTCACCAAAATCTCTACGCGGCGCTAGCATTGCCAACAAAAACAGCGGGGTCAGTGCCGACAAAAGCGGGGAGGAGCAGCCATGCTCATAGCAGCAGACTGCCATTTGCTCGCCCTGGATCTAATGGCAGGGGGGCGGAACCAATATCGCCGATCATCCGGTCAGCCGGTCGACGACTTCCTGCCCTGGAACTGCGCCGCGCAGCTCCCCTCAGCTTAAAAAACATGCCGCTTCCCCGCAGTGTGATGCCATCATCTGCCAAATCAACGCCAGGCTCAAGGCGGCGCTGACTTTACGCTTACCTTGATGTCGTCGCGCCTGGGGGGCGTGTGCGCAAAGAATTTTTGTTCCAATGTTCATTCGTAGGTAGGATAGTAGGTACGAATGTTATTTGGCTTCAGCCGTGAAAACCCTCGCCGCCAGCTGGCGAAAATGGAAGGATTGGAATTTTGAGAACGCAGAAAAGATGCATGGGGTATGTGGCCATCGTCGTCGACGATTACGATCGGGCTATCGAGTACTACACAGAAAAACTCGGATTTACGGTGGTCGAAGACACGCCACAAGCAGGGAAACGTTGGGTGGTTGTAACGCCGAACCCAGAAAGCGATTGTAATCTTTTGTTGGCTCGTGCCTCAAACGACAGCCAGCAGGTATTTATTGGCAATCAGTGTGGTGGGCGGGTTTTCCTTTTCCTCCACACAGACGATTTTTGGCGAGATTATGCTGCCATGAAGGCCGCAGGCGTTCACTTTTGTGAGGAACCGCGTCAGGAAGAGTACGGAACGGTCGTGGTATTTGAGGATCTCTACGGAAATCGCTGGGACCTATACCAAAACAAATGATGACTGGTCAGCAGCTAAGCAGATTTGATATTGCGGAACTTGTTTCTGAAACTCCAAAAGCTCTTGGGGCAAAGACTTCTACCTTTTCTGGAATTACTCGAAAATTCTTTAATGAGTATTTTGAGGGGCGTCAGTTGGCGCAGGCCTTTAAAGTCACCTCGTTATACACAAGTCCGTACCGCTGCCCAGTCGGCGTAAAAACACGTTTATATTCAAGGATTTAACACGCCCCTTGTAAACTGGCCTCGATTCAGGTTTACTCTCGCCTTTTGCGTGGACGAATTGGCGATAGCACCAGTAGCAATATCTTGGACCGAGAGGGAATTTGAACAACTCGACCTGGGCGATGCACGCCTGAACAAACGAGCGAGGATATTGATGGAACGATTTGCGGCTGACCCGACGGCGAGCGTGCCGAAGGCGTGCCAAGGCTGGGGCGAAACGATGGCGGCGTATCGCTTCTTCGACAACAACAGCGTCGACTGGCAGGCGATCATGGCGCCGCATTGGCAGCAAACCGCACAGCGCATGGCCGCGCTGCCGGTGGTGCTGTGCCTGCAGGATACGACCGAGCTCGATTTCAATGGCCAACGCGCGTTCGGCCTCGGTCCGTTGAGCTACGAAGCCCAGCGCGGCATGTACCTGCATCCGACGTACGCGGTCACACCTGCGCGCGAGCCGTTGGGTATCATCGACGCGTGGATGTGGGCGCGTGAAAAGAAGGACAAGACTGGCGCTCGCGGCGGCCCGAAGGAAAGCCTGCGCTGGATCGAAGGCTACGAACGGATCGCCGAGATGGCGGTGCAGTTGCCCGCCACACGGCTGGTATATGTGGCCGACCGCGAGGCCGATCTGGTGCCGCTGATGCTGCGCGCGCAGGAATTGGGCGCGCCGGCCGACTGGTTGGTGCGCGCCAAACACAACCGCTGCCTGCCCGACGGCGACAAGCTGTGGGAGCATACGGGCGCAGGCGCGCCGATCGGCGAGTTGACGTTCGCGATGGCGGCACGGCACGGGGTGAAGGCGCACACGGTGCGCCAGCAGTTGTGGGTACGCACAGTGAGTCTGCCTGCGGGCAAAGGCAAGAGCGTCGTCGCGACCTGCGTGATCGCGCGCGAGATCGATGCGCCAGACGGCGTCAAGCCGATCGAATGGCGCTTGCTGACCAACCGCAAGGCCGCCACGCCCGAGGCGGTCGTCGAGCTGATCGACTGGTACCGCGCGCGGTGGGAAATCGAGATGCTGTTTGACGTTCTGAAAAACGCCTGCCGCGTTGAGGCGATGCAACTGGGGTCGATCACACAGCTTGAACGGGCCTTGGCGCTGTTCATGGTGGTGGCCTGGCGCATTGCGCGTTTGATGCGCTTGGGCCGCACCTGTCCGGACTTGGACGCGGAACTGTTCTTCGACCCCGATGAGATTCAAGCGGCCTACCTGCTGCGCAAAAAAACACCGCCAGACAAACCCCGCCTGAATGACGTTCTGCGCCAGGTCGCCTGTATCGGCGGGTTCCTGGCTCGCAAGAGCGATGGCGAGCCCGGCGTTAAGACGATCTGGCTTGGATTGAAGGATGTTCACGTGGCGGTGGAAACGATACGCACGCTACGTGAAATTGGGGCGCTCAAAAGTTGTGTATAACGAGGTGGGTTGTAAGGTCAGGCGTGGGAGGATTGCTTTTATTCGCCAATGGGCCGGTTCCCTTGATATCTATTTCATGGCACACGGCGCATCGTTGTATATAGAGATTTTTCCCGTTGATATTATCCGCGAAAGATGGCGATGCTTGAATTAGCGATAGCATTCCTAGCGAGGCGATGAATGATATTTTTATTTTCATGTGGTCTTGTATCAATAAAATCTGAGTCGATTATTATATCTGCCGTTGTTCGGTTGCACCAGATTAGTGATTCAGAAGCGAAATTGTGGTGCCAGTGATAAGGCCGCGTCGCGTGGTTCCGCCTATCTCCTCGGTTGAGCCAGCCTCTACGACGTCCAGCACCTCAGTTCGTGTGCAATGCCATGGAATGACCCCGATGTGCTCATTTATGCGCCATCGGCCCCTTGTTGATGGGTACGAACACTGCCCATTTCTTTTGTATCGTGGGCTTTACGGTCTGGTCGCAACTTACAGCAACATTCGGTCCAGACAGGCCATGGCTCTTCGGAACCCATTTCACGCGCAGAGATACCGCACATTTGGCAACCAGAATCTTCCGGTTCGGCTCCATGGCCTGCCACTTTGTTCCATTTTTTAGATTCTCTGCTGCAATGAACTGTACCGCAGCCTCCCTTATCTCAAACAATCCATGTATGTCACCTCGTGTCCTATCCTCGTCAAGAGTGGTAGCAAACGCCGATGAGACGCCAGCAACAAGAAAAAAGGATCCAGCAATAGTGGCGTACATGCGTTTATTCAATCGTAACGGTAGCAACATATTTATAATCCTTGCCAAGTTTGTTCTTTATCAGATAAGTTTCAGCGTGCCTGCTTGCGTGACCTGGCCACCTCGGTCTTGATGAGCGTTAAATGCGGGCATGCATCTTTTCTACGGCGCGACTGGAGCCTCATGACGCGCCAGCTTCTGCCCGCAAGACAGAACCGCTTATTGCGCCATTATCTGGCAGAAGAGGTTTCCCATGCGCGATCTCCTTACACTCGTGAACCGATGAAAAACCTCGGACCTGGCCGTCAACAAGCAATACCAGGGCCTGGGTATCGGCAAGGAGCTGGTCAAGCGCACCCAGGCCATCATCGGCGACGAAGTGTCCCTGATATTGCTCTCCGCTCCCGATGCCATGTCCTACTATCCCACGCTCGGTTTTGAAGCTGCTGGCAATGCATACGTCATTCGGCGCAAACATTGAGTGAGCGCTTGCAAGAACTCTTGCACCTTTATGATACCTGTCTACACCCTCGCCGGAGCCCTGGCACAAGACCCCGCTCGCGTCGCCAAGACGCAATCGCTCACCCTCGACAGCGCCAAGCCCCACATGGGCCTGAAAGGCAGGCACGGCCTGTTTGCCTCGGACGCATGGTGGGACAGCGTCAAAGCCGGCCGCATCCAGACGCAAACGGTGACGGGCAGCATCGAACGCACGTATTTTGCGGGCCAGGACAGCCGCCGTGGCGCTCAAGTCAACAGCTGACGGATCGACAGTCGACGAAAGCATCTACATGCACCGCAAGCAGGATATCGGGCTGTTCGTGCCCGGCGCCACGGTGACGATGGTGTATGCGCTGGACGAACTCAAGGCACAGCCGGCCGCGGATGGCAGTGTCGATGTGGCGCGTATCGTGCTGGAAGGGTACTGCGCTTTGCCGCCACACCGCCCATCTGCGCAGAATTGATCCCGGACAAGTTTCCTGCCGAAATTCGTTTGACCGCCCCCCGCGCCAGGTCTAGAGTCGTCGAAGAGACCTCAACCGACTGTATCCCCACGCCATGGCCAAGCCTTTTCCCTTGAACCCCAAGAATCCCGAACGCATCTGCTGGGGTTGCGACAAGTATTGCCCGCCGGACGCCATGCGTTGCGGCAATGGTTCCGAGCGCACGCAGCATCCTATCGAGCTGTTTGGCGAAGGCTGGAATGACTGGGGGCTGGCGGCCGCTGACAAGAAAGAGGACGAAAGCAAGCCTTAAGGCAAGCGCACCACGCGGCGCGGCGCTACAATTGCCCATCGCACACGCGCCCGCGCTGAGAAAATCACCATGCAAGAAACCCTGTTCCGCTGGCTGGCAAGCAGCGCCGGTGACTACACTTTGGTCGAACACCCGGCCGTGCACACCATCGATGAAGCACTGATCCACGTGCCAGCCATGCCCGGCCTGATGGTGAAAAACCTGTTCGTGCGCGACGAGAAGGGCCGGCGGCATTTCCTCGTCATCGTGCCGTTCGACAAGCGCATTGACCTGGCGGCACTGGGGCGCTTGCTGCTGGCCAGCAAGCTGAGCATGGCCTCGCCCGAGCGCCTGCTGCAGCACCTGGGCATCACGCCCGGCTCCGTCAGCCTGTTTGCCCTGATCCACGACGGCGCACAGGCGGTGGAACTGGTGCTGGACGAGGCTGTATGGGGAGCTGATTCTGTGCAAGCCCATCCGCTGCGCAACACGGCCACTGTGGCGCTGTCGCATGCTGGCTTGGCTCGTTTCCTCGCGTATACGGGGCATGTGCCGCGTATCGTGACGGTGCCGGCGGCTAATGCATAGCGTCATCTCAATGCCCGGCCACGGGCGCGCTGCCGCTGCGCCGGCCCGGCCGGAAACCGTGCGCGCTGGCCGACCAGGCGATCACGAAAGCTAGCACCAGCAACGCCACCATGGCCCAGGGAAAGGCGCCCGCCCCCCAGGTTTCCAGCAAGGCGCCGCCCGCCACGCCCGCAGCTGCAATCGCCCCATTCCACGCCACCACATTCATCGACAAGGCCACGTCGGCGCCGCTGCCGGCCGTGTCGGCCAGCGCCGTTTGTAACAGCGTTGCCGCGCCGCCGAAGCTCAGGCCCCAGACGGCCATGCCCAGGTAGACGACGGCAGGGAGGTGCGACGCGATGCCCAGCACCAGGGCCGTCGCGGCGAACACGGCCAGGCTGGCCAGCACGCTGGCGCGCAGGTGGCGCTCGACCAGCTTGCCGGTGATCCAGATGCCGGCCATGGCAGCGGCGCCGAAGACGAGCAGGACCAGGTCGATGCGCCCCGTCAATCCGGCAGGGGCCACGAACGGGGCGATGTAGGTGTAGAGAATGTTGTGCGCCAGCATCCAGGTGATGACGACGGCCAGCACGGGCCGCACGCCCGGCGTCGTGAAAACGCGGCGCAGGGGCAGGCGCTCATGGACGGACTGGCCCGGGTAGTCCGGCACTTTCGCCAGCACCCAGGCGATCAGGACCAATGTCAGGGCGGAAATGATCCAGAACGCGGCGCGCCAGCCCACCAGCGAGCCGAGCAGGGTACCCAGCGGCACGCCCAGCGACAGGGCGATGGGCGCACCCACCATGGCCAGCGCCAGGGCGCGGCCTTGCTGCTGCGGCGCCACCATGCGTCGCGCATAGCCGGCCAGCAAGCTCCACGCCAGCCCGGCCGCCATGCCGGCAAAGAAGCGGGCCACCAGGGTCAGCCAGTAGTGCGTCGACAGGGCCGTGACGGTATTGAACACGAGAAAGCCGATGATGGTCAGCAGCAACACGTTGCGGCGGCGCCAGCCGCGCGTGGCGATGGTGAGCGGAATGGCTGCCAGCAGGGAACCGAGCGCGTAGGCCGTGACCATTTGCCCGGCCAGCGCGGCGCTGATGCCGAGGCCCGCGCTGATCTGCGGCAGCAAGCCGGCGGGCAAGGTTTCCGTGACGATGCAGATAAAACCCGTCATGGCCAGGGCCAGCAGGCCGGCGACAGGGAGGCGGTCGGCCAGCGCGGGGCTGGTTCCGGTGGTGAGCGTAGCGTGATTCAAAGCTGAATATCCTTGGAAGTGTGACGAGTCGGCCGGGCGCAGGAGTGCTCACGACCGTCATGGCGATATATATGTACCGATCAGTATAAATATAGGCGATGACGCGCTCCGTTGTCAACGAGTTCTGTATCGAGTAGTATGTAAGTAGCATATAAGTAGATGAGAAGGAGCGATGGATGGCGCAAATGGGACGGCCGCGCACGTTCGACCGGCAGGCAGCGGTCGAGCAGGCCATGTTTTTATTCTGGCAGCAGGGGTATGAGTCGACGTCCTTGAGCCAGCTCAAGGCGAGCCTGGGCGGCGGCATTTCCGCGCCCAGCTTTTATGCGGCGTTCGGCTCGAAAGAAGCGCTGTTCCGCGAGGCCGCGCAATGCTATCTGGATACCTTTGCGCGCGTGACGGCGTGTTTGTGGGACGATGGCCTGGCGCCGCGCGCGGCCATCGAGCAGGCCTTGCGCCAGTCGGCCCGCATGCAGTCCGATCCGGGGCATCCGCCGGGCTGTATGGTGGCGCTCGGCTGCATGAGCGCACCGACGGCCGAACATGCGGCCGTGGCCGCACCGCTGACCGCTTCGCGCGCGCGCACGCGCGCCGGCTTCGTGCATTGCGTCGAGCGGGGCATGGCCAGCGGAGAGTTGTCCGCGCAGACGGATGGGGTAGCGCTGGCAGCCGTGTTTGACAGTTTTTTATCGGGCGTGGCTATTCAAGCCCGCGATGGCGTGGGCTACGCCGTGTTTGACCCTGCCATCACGCAGATCCTGCGCGTGTGGGATGCCAATCGCGTGCCGGACTAGGCGCTAGGCCGACCAGCGAAACTCCAGCACGTCGTCGCCATACTTGTCGCTCTCTCCCGTCGCGGTCCAGCCCAGGTAGCGGTAAAAGCCGTAGGAGCGCGAGGCGGGGTCGCTGGAGCAGCCGAGGAACAGCCGTTGATGGCCCTGCGCGCGCAACTGCCCCATGATCTGTTCCAGCAAGGTCTTGCCGATGCCCAGACCTTCGAATTCCGGCAGCAGGGCCAGGACGATGATTTCGCCCGTGTCGCGCTCGCCAAAGCAGTAACCGACCAGCTGGCCGTCATGATGGCAGACCTGGCCGGGCAGGCTGCCTGAGCGCATCATGTCCGCCCAGGATTCGGCCGTGATGCCCACTTCTGCCAGGCGTTCTCTGGAAATGGCGTTTTGCCGCGTCTTGCCGCGCAATGCGATGAAAGCCGGGGTGTCTTCCGCCTTGGCGGCATGGAAGGTGATCGATGCTGGATGTGTCGTCATGTGTGCGTTAATTGTTGGATGGTATTGAAGGATTGACTCTCCGGGATTTACTCCCAGGGTTTGCGCATGCTGCGCGCATGGCGCTGCCAGTCATAGGCTTTGGTATTCTCGATGGCCTGCTGGCCGGGATTGCCGCTGTCGATGATTTCATCCTTGACGATGATCAAGTCCTGCTTGTCATTCAAGCGATATTCCCGGTAGCGCTCGCAATCCTGTTCGCGCCGGGCGATGGTCATTAATTTGCCGGCTTGCCACGCATAGCTGTCTTCATAAAAACACTGCGCCGCGCAGCCGCAATTGGCGATGCCGCCTGTGATTGCTTGATCGGCTATGCTGATATCCAGATTCGGAATCGCCGATAAGGGCTTGTTGAAACTGTATTGCTTCGCTGGCGCATCCCACAGCCACACATCGGAACAGCGGACGCGTCCCTGGCTATCCGTGTAACCGGTCACCCACAGGTCGGCATGGCCGTCAAAATTCATGTCCAGCAGCAGCGCATGCAAATTGCCCGTGCCACTGCTGCTGCAACTGCCAGCGACCCACTGCTTGCCGATTTTTAACTGGTAGGTCTGCTTTTCATCGTGATTGACATAGCGGATATCGGCCGCTTGCCGCACTTTGCCTGTCGCGGCTTTGTCCAGGTGCAGCGTGGCGCCATAAGCGGAGGTGGAAAGCAGGGATAAAAGAAAAACAATCAGTTTCATGGAGATATTCCGGGGCTGGCATTTGTCATTGTGCCGGGATTAAATCGTGCGATGAACGATCATAACGCAGGATTTTGGCAATGCGCCACACCATTCCCCCACCGTTCCTATCGTGCATTCTGCGCGGAACAGTGCTGTGTACAATGCCCAAAATCCCCGAACAAGGAATCTTCATGAGCGTATCGACAGCATCTTTTAATGAAGCGGGCATCCTCGCTTATAACGACGGCAATTACGCCGAGGCCTTTAAACAATTCGACGCGGCTGCGCGCACCGGCGATCCGGCCGGCCAGCATTTATTGGCCAGCCTGTATTACCAGGGCCATGGCGTGACGCAAGACGTGCCGAAAGCGGTGGAATTGTTCACGGCGGCGGCGCAAGCGGGCTTCCCGCCGTCGCTGGCCAACCTGGCCCTGATGTATGCGAGCGGCGATGGCGTGGTGCAAGACATGGCGCAATCGCTGGCGTACGGGCGCCAGGCGGCCGAGGCGGGCGATGGCCAGTCGCAATTCAATCTGGCGCAGGCCTACCGCAAGGGGGTTGATGTACCGCAAGACTTTGCCGAGGCGGCGTTCTGGTACAAGCAGGCGGCCGAGGCCGGTTCCCTGTCCGCGCAGAACGAGTACGGCTTGCTGTACGCGCAAGGGCAGGGCGTCGAGCTCGATTACGTGCAGGCGTATGCCTGGATCGCCATGCCGGCCGAGGCGGGCAGCGCGCAATCGATCAAGAACCGCGACCAGTTGCTGGAAATCCTCACGCCGTCACAGCAACAGGCGGCGCGCGCGCTGGCCGCTGAATACGCTGCTCAGTACGGCGTCAATCCCCACTGACCGGTTGTTAGTGGGATTTCCCCGGTAGCTTGCTGAGTACGCCCGCCGCATCGAGTTCATAGCTGTCGAAATCGCGCGCCAGGAACAATTCACCCGAGTAATGCAGGCGCGCTTCCGCTTCCAGCTCGGCCATGCCGTCCGCGTTGTGATAGCGGGCGCTGAAGTGCGTCAAAATCAGATTGGGCAGGCGCACCGCTTCGGCAAACTGCGCCACGCGCTGCACGGAACTGTGCGTGGGGCCGGGGCCCACCTTTTGCAGCATCGCTTCCGTGTAGGTGGCTTCATGCACGAGCAATTGCGCACCGGCACAGGCGTCCGTCAGCAACGCCGGCGTGTCGTTATCGCCGCCGATCACCACCGTGGCGCGCTGCGTTTCCGTCTGGCGGAAAGTGGCGGCGCGCAAGAGCGTGCCATCGTCCAGGATCGCATCCTGGCCCGCCTGCAACAGTCCCCAGGCGGGGCCGGGTGGCGCGCCCGCTGCCTGCAGGGCCGCCTTGTCCAGCTTCCATCTGCTCGTTTCCAGCGCAAAACGGTAGCCGACGCTGGGCGCGCGGTGCGACAGCGCATGGCGCGAGATGGTCAAGCCCGCTTCCTCATGCACGACTGGCGCGCTGTCCACGTCGATGTGGATCAGCGGATACGTCAAAAATAGTTCCGTGTGCAGCAAGGTCGCGTCGATCCAGGCCTTGATGGCGGCCGGGGCGATCAGCAGCAGGGGTTTTTTGCGCCCCGTCATCGAGGCGCTGGCGAGCAAGCCCGGCAGGCCATAGCTGTGGTCGCCATGCACGTGGGTGATGCAGATGCCCACCAGGTCGTGCACGGACAAGGGCAGTCGCTGCAGCCGGTGCTGCGTGGCCTCGCCGCAATCGATCATCCACCAGTCGCGGTTGTGCGTGGTTTGCAGGGCCAGCGAGGTGACGTTGCGGTGGCGTGTGGGCACGCCGGAAGACGTGCCGAGAAAAGTCAGTTTGAACATGCCCGCATTATGCGGCAGGCGTGCCCGCTTGCCAATGTTCAGCCCACCGGTGGCACCTCGTCTGCCGTGTAGTCGACGAAGCCGTCGCGGCGGCAAAAACTGAGCAGTTGCATGCCGGCCTGGCGGGCGTCAATTTGTCGGTTTCTGCCGCGATATCACGGTGAGCATGGGCATGCTGCGGCAAATGTATGGCGTAGGCTATGATGGTGTCAGCAAGACGGACAGGCTGCTGGATTTTTCCACGCCGCTTTCGTCGGCGATCTATTTCGTGCCCAGCATCGATGCCTTGCTGGCTGTGGGTATTTCGCCGGCCGATCCCGGCTAAGGGCCGCGCCGGCGGTTCCCGGTCCTGTCTCTATTCTTTACTTTACAAGGAGTTTTCCATGCGTATTCGTCCCGCCACATTGCTGTCCGCCCTGATCTTCGGCAGCGTCGTCTTCAGCGCTTCCGCTTCCGCCGTCGGTCTGGGTTTCCTGGCCGATACGCCGATGGCTTACCTGAACAAGAACGACAAGCCCGTCTTCGTGAAAGCCGTCTCCGACGTGCTCAATGACAAGAAGGATGGCGAAACCGTGCAATGGAGCAATGAAGGCTTGCGCAATTCCGTGCGCATCACCGCCGAGATCACGGCCAGCGACACGCAAAAGACGGACGCGCAAACCTGCCGCAAGGTGCAGGTGGGCTTGAGCGCCAAGGGCCAGGAACAAACCCTCAAGCTGAAAGTCTGCAAGGCCGGCACGGCTGCCTGGAAAGTGGCGAAGAGCTGATTGCCCGTGCATTGCCCTTGCCGGTTCTGCACCGGCAAGGTGCGACTTTCCTCTAGGTAAGTCTGGCAGCGGTTAGAATCACGCTTTACCCTTACTTTTCTCACCTGCATGCAGCAAAGTCGCCTCCTGTTCTTCCGCCTGGCCGGCCAGTTTCGCCGCTATGGCGCCATCGTTGCCGCCACTTTGCTGGCTGTCGGCGTTGCGTCCGCCACCGATGTGTTGTTAATCCGCCAGTTGCAAAACGTCGTCGACGCCATGCGCACGACGGCCAGCGAGCAGGTCGCGCCCGTGTCCGGCGTGATGGGCATGCTGCAGGGCTGGGTTGACCGTTTCCTGCCGGCACAGGCTGGGCAGGTCGATTTGTGGGTGATTCCCGCCACCATCCTGGGTCTGGCCGTGCTGCGCATGGTGTCGAGCTTTGCCGGCGACTACGGTTCCGTATGGCTATCGAGCCGGGTGCAGGCCGATTTGCGCGAAAAAATGTTCGCCACCATCATGCGCCTGCCCAGCCGCTTCTTCGATACCACCACCACCAGCTTGACGCAGTCGCGCGTGGCCTTTGACGCCAGCCAGGTGTCGCAGGCGGGCTTGAACGTGCTCAACGTGATGGTGCGCGATTCCGTGGCCACCATCGGCTATCTGATTTTGCTGTTCAGCATCGACGTGAAACTGGCCCTGTTCTGCATGGCCTCGATGCCCATCGTGGCCATCGTCGTGACCCTGGCGGGACGCCGCATGCGCCACCTGAGCAAGAGTTCGCAGCAAGCCGTGGGCGAGCTGACGTCCGTGCTGGACGAAAGCATCGCCGGCCAGCGCGTGGTGAAAATCTTTGGCGGGCAGGATTATGAACAGGCGCGCTTCGTCGACGTCGTCAAGCGCAACCGCCAGCTGGCCGTCAAGCATGCCGCCACCTCGGCCATGAATTCCGGCTTCATCATGATGCTCGTCGGCATTACCTTGTCTTCCGTGATTTACTTTGCCATGCTACGCGCGCAAAGCGGCGCCATCACGCCGGGCGCCTTCGTCGCCTTCATGGGCGCACTGATGGCGATGCAGTCGCCGATCAAGAATTTGACCAAAATCAATGAGCCGCTGCAGCGGGGCCTGGCGGCGGCCGAATCCGTCTTCGGCCTGATCGACACGCCGCTGGAGCCGGACCCGGGGACTGTGGCCCCGGCGGCCGTGCAGGGCAATCTGTCCTTGCAAAACGTCCACTTCCGCTACAACAGCGACGACCCCGATGCGCCCATGGCCTTGAGCGATATCACGCTCGACATCCGCGCTGGAGAAACGGTGGCCCTGGTGGGAGGCTCGGGCGGCGGCAAGACGACCTTGCTGGGCTTGCTGCCGCGCTTCTACGACGTCAGCGGCGGCCAGATCCTGCTCGACGGCGTCGACCTGCGCGACTACGCGCTGCTGGCCCTGCGGCGCCAGTTCGCCCTCGTCAGCCAGGATGTGATTTTGTTCAACGACACCATGGCGGCGAATATCGCGTATGGCGACCCGGCCCCGGACATGGCCCGCATCGAAGCCTCGGCGCGCGCCGCCTACGCGCACGACTTCATCATGCAGTTGCCGCAAGGTTATGAAACGCAGGCGGGCCAGAACGGTTCGCGCCTGTCGGGCGGACAACGCCAGCGCCTGGCCATCGCGCGCGCGCTGTACAAGGATGCGCCGATTTTGCTGCTCGACGAAGCCACCAGCGCGCTGGACACGGAATCGGAGCGGCAGGTGCAGGCGGCGCTGGAAGTGCTGATGCGCAACCGCACCACCATCGTCATCGCCCACAGGTTATCCACCATCGAAAGCGCCGACCGCATCGTCGTCATGCAGGGCGGGCGCCTGGTGGAGTCGGGCAGCCATGCCGCCTTGCTGCAGCAGGGCGGCGCGTATGCACGGCTGCATGCGAGCCAGTTGTCGCCCGTCAAGAATGACGTGGCTTAGAACACGTGAATGTCCTGTAATACCAGCTTGGCACCCGACGCCGCGCTTTCCACGCGAAAGGTGGCAGTCAGGTCCGACCAGGCGCCGTTCAGGGGCAGGGAATGGCGCGCTTCGGCAATCGCCTCAGCGCCATCCTGGCCGTCAGGGCGTTCGACGCAGCGCTCGTGCGGTGCGCCACTGGCCAGCGCCGCGGGCGTGACGCGATACACGCTGCCATCCGCATACGCTTCCGGCGAACCATACCCTTCGATCACGGCGCGCAACAGCGCCGGCGTCCAGCCGTAGTAGGCGTCGTGCGCCGTGCGCGCATGGGCGCACGCGTAATCGCCGCGCGCCAGGTCGGCGATCCAGGCATCGATGATGCCCAGTATCTGGGTGTCGCTGGGGGCGGCTGGCAAATGCATGGCTTTCTTTCGTGACAGGGAAAACCGTTGCTTTCCCTTATGATGGCAGCCGCAGAATAACATTGCTACGGAACACAATGCACACATCACAGACGACGCGCGTGGCCCTGGCCGCCTTGCTGGGCATGGCACTGGCCTTGCCGCTGGCGGCGCAGGAACAGCCCGAAGGGCAAACGCCAACGCCAACCTTGCAGGAGGAAGACCACACCATGTATTTGGATCAAAATTTCATGCCCAGCAACCAGCGCCGCGCTACATATGCGCTGCGCACGCCGCCCGTGCGTGACGAGGCGCTGGGCGCCTGGCATGTACGGCTCGAATTTCCCGACACGCCGGGCGTGCTGGCCTTTGAAACCTATGCCACCGACCTGGACTTGAGCCAGGTCAGGTTCGTGCGTTTTCGCAAGTATTACTACGAGAATGGCCAGCTGCTGCGCGAAACCTACTTCAATGCCCAGGGTGAGGAGTTGCTCGGCGGCTGCGTGTACTTCGAGAATGGCCAGGTCAAGCAGAGAGTGACCGCCTTGCCGAACGGGCGCGACAGTATCTCGGAAACGTATCACGAGAATGGCCAGCTGGCCTACAAGACGCTGTATCACGATGACGAGATGGCCGATGGCGAGCAAGTGTCGTATGGCGCGAACGGGGCCGTCAGCGACCGCTCGTATCGACGCAATGGCAAGATGGATGGCGTGCAGGAATCGTTTTATGCGGATGGCAAGGTGCACCGACGGGGACAGTTTGTCGATGGCAAGCGCGAGGGCGAGTTTGTCCGGTATGCCCAGGATGGCAGCGTGCTGGCCAGGACCGTGTGGGTGCACGACCAGCCCGACGGCTGGTCGTTTGAAAGCCATGACAATGGCGTTGTGTCGAACAAGACGCTGTACAAGAAAGGTGCTGAACTCAGCTTGCAAACGTGGGGGCCGAACGGCCGGCCCATCTTTGCGTGGCAGAAAGACGCGCGGGGACGCGACCATGGCGATACGACGGACTGGCATGCCAACGGTGTGCGCGCCAGCGTGACCCCGTTTGTCAGAGGCCAGCGCCACGGCTTGCTGCAGACCTGGTACAGCGACGGCAGCCTGCGCCAGATCGTGCCGTACGAGCACGGCAAGAAGCACGGCATCGAGCGCCAGTGGGACCAGGCTGGCAAGCTGGTGCTGGAGCAGACATGGCAGGATGGACAGCCGGTAGCGGCGAAGTAGGGGGGGCGCATGCCATATCGACAGACTATGCGCCTGGCGCTGCTGGCGGCGTTGATTGCCTTGCCGCTGGCGGCGCAGGGCGATACGTCGTTCTATGACAACGGCCAGCTCAAGCAAAAGGTGACGCTGCTGCCAAATGGGCACGACCGCATTGTCGAGACTTACCATGAGAACGGCCAGTTGATGAACCGCATCCGCTACCACGGCAGGCAGATGGCCGATGGCGAGTATGTGTCATACGGGCCGAATGGCAAGATGAGCAGCCACGCCTTCCTGAAAGGCGGCAAGATGCATGGCTTGCAGGAAGTGTTTTACGCCGACGGCAAGCTGTTCCAGCGCAGTCACTTTATCCATGACAAGCAGGATGGCGAGTCCCTCACCCTGGCCGAGGATGGCAAGGTGCTCGCGCGCAAGGTCTGGGTGGATGGCGAAGCCGATGGCTGGTCGTTTGAAAGCCATGACAATGGCCAGCTGGCGCAAAAGGCCCTGTACCGCAAGGGCAAGCTGCTCAGCATGCAGAAGTGGGGCAGCAACGGCAAGCCGTCGATCGCCTGGCAGCAGGACGCGCTGGGGCGCGAGCAGGGCGATGTCACGGAATGGTATGACAATGGCGTGCGCGCCAAGGTCATCCCCATGCGCGATGGCCAGCGCCATGGCTTGCTGCAAGTCTGGGCCAGCGACGGCAGCCTGCTGCAGCTTGTGCCGTATGAGCATGGCAAGAAGCAGGGCATCGAGCGCCGCTGGGACCAGCGGGGCAAGCAGGTGTGGGAGAAGGCTTGGCAGGCGGGAGCGCCAGTGCCTGCCGGGCTATAGGCAGTAGGGGCGCGACCGCCTTTGCAGGTATCATGCAGGGATTCCGGCCCGCCAGCAGGCGCGCAGCCGGGTCTGACAACTGGAGGCAATGGTGGTGGAAGCGGAAGTTTCGGCGGTGGCCCGGGCACAGGGTATGGCCTTGCAAAACATGCGCGTCGTCATGCGCGCGGCGCAGCGGCACTCGGCGCAGATCGAGAAGCAATGTGGCGTATCGGGCGCGCAATTGTGGGTGATGCAGGAATTGCTGGAGCGCCCAGGCCTGCGCATGGGTGAGCTGGCTAGCAAGATGTCGATCCACCAGACGACGGCCAGCAACCTGGTCGACGCGCTGGTGAAAAAAACCTATGTACGCAAGGCGCGCGACCAGCCTGACCAGCGCGTGGTCACGCTGACCCTGACGGCGGAGGGCCAGGCCGTGATCGCCGGCGCGCCGCAGCCGGCGCGCGGCTTGCTGCCCAGCGCGCTGGCTCAGCTGGACCCCGACAGCCTGGCGCACCTGAACCAGGGCTTGAACGCCTTGCTGGCAGTCGTCGCCCCCGATGACAGGCAGGCGGGCATGCAGCCGTTTCCTTTCACCATGTAGTGACGCGCAAGCGTGTGGCTGGAGCGCTCCGCTTGCCATTATCATCGGCGCTGTCGCAGCGTTGATGAAAGCATGCATTGAAGATAATCAATTCCGTTTTGCTGGCCGCCGTCCTGGCCAGTTCTTCTTCCCTTGCCACCCCGGCCTTGCCTGCCGAAGCGTTGCCCGCGACCCTGTATGTCGACGCGGAGTACCAGCCCGCCGCGCCCGCTGCAGCCATGTACGAGCAGCGCGCGCCGCTGCGCCATGATGCGGCCCGCCAGGCCTGGCATTGGCAGCTGTATTTCGCGCAGCCGCCAGGCAAGCTACACATGGATGCCTGGTTGCTGGATGCCGACGTGGCGTCGCCGCGCTACGCCTATCAGCGCAGCGTGTATTTCGCCGATGGCCGGCCAGCCCTGCTGGAAGAGCGCAACGGGGACGGCGATTTCGACGGCGTGAACGTCGCCTACCATGCGGATGGAACAGTAAAAAGCCGCAAGGCTTACCGCGCCGGCGAGTACGAAGGCGTGCACAGCCATTACCATGCGAATGGCCAGCTGAGTCATGCATTGTTGTACCACGCGGGCCAGCCCGCCGATGGCGAGTACCTGAGCTTTGACGAGCATGGCCAGATCAGCAACCGCGCGCATTTTGCCGACGGCGTGCTGTCGGGCGAGGCGCAAGCGTTTCATCCGAATGGTCGGCTGGCCGAGCGGGGGCCGTATCTGGAAGGCCAGCGCAACGGCCTGCACCAGAGCTGGTGGCCGGACGGCCACGAAAAGTCGCGCCTCAATTTCCTGCATGGCAAGCCGCAGGGCTGGTCGCTGCTGTATTTTGCAAATGGCCAGCTGGACCAGAAAAACCTGTTCGAGGATGGCGTCATGCTGAGCACGCAAAGCTGGCGCGACGATGGCACGCCGCTGCATGCCGTGGAGTATGTCGACGGGCGCAAGCACGGCCTGGAGCGCCGATGGGGCGAGGATGGCACGCGTACCGTCTGCGCATGGCAGGACGGCAGCTTGCTGCGCCCCTGCAGCCATTTTTAGTTGGGCGGCGCCGGCAGCCGTTGCAGCTGCAGTTGCGCCAGCGCCCCGTACAGCGGTTCGCTGAGCACGCGCGAGACGGTGCTGGCCACCACGGCGCAGGCCATCAGGCTCAGCACCATGCCGTGGCCATCGACCATTTCCATGACAATGATAAACGCCGTCAGCGGCGCCTGCGTGGCGGCGGCCAGAAAACCCACCATGCCCAGCGCGATCAGGGCCGGCGCGTGCGGGTAGTGCAGCAGCACGGCGATATCGTGGCCGATGCCGGCGCCGATGGCCAGCGACGGTGCGAAGATGCCGGCCGGCACGCCCGACCAGACGGTCAGCCATGTCGCCACATATTTGAAGGCGACAAAGGCGGGCGAGGCGTCGCTGGAACCTTCCAGCATGGCGCGCGTGGCCACGGTGCCGCTGCCGAACGTGGCGCCGTGGCTGGCGATGCCGATGGCCGCCACCAGCACACCGCAGACGGCGGCGAACAGCACGGGACGGCCCTTTCTCCACGCAGACAATTTGCCCAGCGGGTTGCCGCGGGCGGAGGCCAGCAGCAGCCGGGCGAACAGGCCGCCGGCCACACCCGCGACCAGGGTCACGAGTAAACCTGGCAATGCCAGCGCCAGGCCGATGGGGCCGGGATGGATGATGCCGAAGTGGGTGGCGTTGCCGTGGATCGAGACGGCCATCATGCCGGCCAGCACGATGCCGGCGACGATCAGGCCGCTGTTGCGCTGCTCGGGCGAACGCGAGAGTTCTTCGATGGCAAACATGACGCCCGCCAGCGGCGTGTTGAAGGCGGCCGCGATGCCGGCCGCGCCTCCGGCCACCAGCAGGGAGTGGGCGCTCACCTGCGAATGACGGGGCAGCAGGCGGCGCGCGGCCAGCATCACGCCGGCGGCAATCTGCACGGACGGCCCTTCGCGCCCCAGCGAGAGTCCTCCCAGCAAGCCGCCCGCCGTCAGGACGATTTTTGCGGCACTCAGTTTCAGGGACACGAACAGCGAGCGCTGCTCGGGTGCCACGGCCGGGTCCAGGGTGGCCATCACTTGCGGGATGCCGGAACCGGCCGCGCCCATGGCGTAGCGGCGCGTCAGCCAGACCAGCAGGGCGGCGCAGGCGGGTGTCCACAGCAGGGCGAACCACCAGGCCTTGCCGTTAAAAAAGAGAAACAGGTCCAGCGCTTCCTCCGCCAGCCACGTAAAGCCCACGACGACGAGCCCCGCGATGGCGGCCATGCCGACGACGACGGCGCGCGACCACCACAGGCGCGGGTTGGCAAATTCATGCTTGAAGGCAGAGGGGATGTCGTGCAAGTGCTTCATTGCGGCAAGTCCAGGAAGGGGCGCGCAGGGCGTCGGGAAGACTTGTCATTATATAGATGTATTTGTTCAAATGTATTTACGGGGTTTTAATTGTGGAACGTCAGTTGTAGAACTGCTACACGAACAGCTCGTGCCGCGCGCTCTGGCTGATGGCGATGGTGGCCGGGTGGCTCAGGCGCCGTTCCGTGGTGATCGCATACACTTGCTCGACCAGGCTGTCGACCCGGCCCAGCGCCACCACGGCGTATTGCTCGCATACCTGGGGCGCGATGACGGTGGGCGCGAAGAACAGGCCGGCGCCGGACTGGCCGAAGGCCTTCATCATGGCGCTGTCGTCGAATTCGCCCACGATGCGCGGGTGCAGATGGTTGTCGCCGAGCCATTGCAGCAAGCGCCCGTAAATGGCGAAGTCTTCGCCTGGCAGCAGCAGCGGCGCGCCGTCCAGGCATTCGGGGAAGCCCCCGTTCAGGGTGGTGGCCAGCGCAGGTGTGCCGAACAGGGTCATGCCGCTTTCACCCAGCAAATGGTTAAAGCCGCGCACGCTCAAATGGGCGGGCATGGGGCGGTCCGCCATGATCAGGTCGAGCCTGTGCACGGCCAGGTCCGCCAGCAGGCTGGCCAGCCGGCCTTCGCGGCAAATGATGCGCAGCGGTTCGGCCAGGCCCAGCGCGGGCGCGACCAGGCGGCAGGCGATCAGTTTCGACACGGAATCGGCGCAGCCCACGCGAAACGTCGTCGTCGCCGTGCGCGACTGGTCACGCACGATTTCCAGCAGTTCATCGCCCGTGTTGAAAATATTTTCGGCATGGCTGAGGATGCGCCGGCCCGTGTCCGTCAATTCCAGCTGGCGCCCGCTGCGGCGGAACAATTCCACGCCCAGGGTGTCGGCAAACTCGCTCAGCTGGCCGGAGATCGATTGCGGCGTCAGGTGCAGCTGTTCGGCCGCGCGCGCGATGCTGCCCGTCTTGGCCACCATCCAGAAATAGCGCAAGTGCTTGAAGTTGAGTGTCGACATGCTTTTCCCTGACGTTAATACATCGAATTCTTCGATGTATTCGTCAATTATATTCGATTTGTTCGATGTTTATATTCAGACTATGATGGCTGCTCAATTCATGCAAGGAGAGTGCCATGGTCATCAGGATAGAAACAGACAGTTGCGGAGGCCAGCGATGAACGGCCTGGAGAGTATTGCAACGGCACCCATGTGGGCCGGCTTCATCGCCTTTGTTCTGGTGATGCTGGCGCTGGACTTGTTCGTCTTCGGCGGCAACAAAGCGCACAAGGTCAGCGTCAAGGAAGCGGCGACGTGGTCGCTGGTGTGGGTCAGCCTGGCCCTGCTGTTCAACGGCGGCCTGTGGTGGTATCTGAACGGCACGGCCGGTCCCGAAATCGCCAACCAGAAGGCGCTGGAATTTTTCTCCGGCTACCTGATCGAGAAAGCGCTGTCGGTCGATAACGTGTTCGTCTTCCTGCTGATCTTCAGCGCCTTCCAGGTGCCGATCCAGTACCAGCGCCGCGTGTTGATTTATGGCGTGCTGGGCGCGATCGTCATGCGTGCCGTGATGATCATGGCCGGCGCGTGGGTGGTAAGCGAGTTCAGCTGGGTGCTGTACCTGTTTGGCGCCTTCTTGTTGATTACCGGTATGCGCATGCTGGTGGCGGCCGATGCAGAGCCGGACGTGGCGAACAACCCCGTGTTGCGCTTTGCCCGCCGCCACTTGCGGGTGGCCGATGGCGAGCATGGCGAGCGTTTCTTTGTGGCAAAAGGCGGGTTGCGCTATGTCACACCGCTGTTCCTGGTGCTGATCCTGATCGAGGTGACGGATCTGGTGTTTGCGGTCGACTCGATCCCGGCGATTTTCGCCATCACGACGGACCCGTTCATCGTCTTCACGTCGAACCTGTTCGCCATCATGGGATTGCGTGCCCTGTACTTCCTGCTGGTGGACGTGGCTGACCGCTTCCACATGCTCAAGTATGGCCTGGCGATGGTGCTGGTGTTCATCGGCGCCAAGATGCTGATCATGCCGTGGTACCACGTGCCGGTGGAAGCTTCGTTGCTGGTGGTGGCAGTGCTGATCGTGTCGAGCTGCGTGGCGAGCGTGTTCATCACCCGCAGCGACAAGAAGTAAATGCAGTACGGCGCGCCCTGCCTGGCGGTGGCGTGCCTTTTAATTGACTAATAGAAAGAGTAGAAAATCATGCGTACTTATGAAGCGAACAGTCCCCAGGCAGCGGGACGTATTCTGGCCCTGATGATGGTAGTCGATGGCAACCTGGCCAGCGCCGAGCTGCAAGCCATGCACCGCAGCAAGATCCTCGAGCATATCGACCTGGCGCCGGCCGCTTTTCAACAGTTGCTGCAAGACCTGTGCGACGACATGCTGACCTCGACCGTGCATGGCGCCGTGCAACTGGCCAATGGCGTGATCGACAGCCTGCTCGATGAAATCGATGATCCGGACTTGCGCCGCAAACTGCTGCAAGCCATGTGGAAGATCGCCGACGCGGACGACTGGCTGGCCGATGGCGAAGCCGTGTTGCTGGCCCGCGCCAGCGCCGTGTGGTCGGCGGAAACGAACTTCCGCGCGCACGGTGCCTGATGCACGTCAAGCCGTCTTGTGCCCCATGGCAATGACGGCGGCGCCGGCCAGGGCCAGGGCCACGCCGGTGATATCCGTCCAGGCGGGCGTGATGCCGTCGACCAGCCACAGCCATCCCAGCGCCGTGGCGATATAGATGGCGCCATACGTGGCATACACCCTGCCGCTGGCGGCCGGATGCAGGGTCAGCAGCCACACGAAGATCAAGAGGCTGATGGCAGCCGGCAACAGCAGCCAGGCGCTGCCCTTGTTGCTCAGCCACAGCATGGGCAGGTAGCAGCCCAGCAGTTCAGCCACGGCCGTGACGGTAAACAGCCCGAAAGTGCGGGCCAGACTGGTCCATTCGATGGCGTCGTTCATTGCATTCCTGTTCGTGATCAAGCCGCCATTGTAGCCTCCGGGCGGCGCCGTCCCTGCTATGATCGGGTTCGGATACCGGAGGAAACACCATGACGACGACCCCAGCGCCGCGCGCCTTGCTGCAAGCCATGTTCCAGGCCGCCATCGAAGCGGCCCAGCCATCGCACTGCATCCCGCCCCATCTGCCGCCCGCGCCCAAGGGACGGCTGATCGTCATCGGCGCCGGCAAGGCGTCGGCCGCCATGGCGCAAGCCGTGGAGCGGCACTGGCCGGGTCCCCTGTCCGGACTGGTGGTGACGCGCTACGGTTACGCCGTGCCCTGCGAGCGCATCGAGATCGTGGAAGCGTCGCACCCCGTGCCGGACCAGGCGGGCATGCAGGCGGCGCAGCGCATGCTCGATCTGGTCGCCAACTTGCAGGCGGACGACACGGTGCTGTGTTTGATTTCGGGCGGCGGCTCGTCGCTGCTGGCCTTGCCGCTGGACGGCATTACATTGGAAGACAAGCAAGCCTTGAACCGCGCGTTGCTGGCGTCGGGCGCCAGCATCGGCGAAATGAATTGCGTGCGCCGCCATTTGTCCGCTATCAAGGGCGGGCGCCTGGCGGCCGCCTGCCATCCGGCGCAAGTCATCACCCTGGCCATTTCCGACGTGCCCGGCGACAAGCTGGGCGATATCGCTTCCGGCCCCACGGTGGGCGACGCGACCACCTGCGAGGACGCGCTGGCCATCGTGCGCCGCTACGGCATGGACTTGCCGAACAGCTTGCGCGCAGTGCTGGAAAGCGGGCGTGGCGAATCCGTGAAACCCGACGATCCGCGTCTGGCGCGCACGCAGACAACCCTGATCGCCACGCCGCAGATGGCCCTGGAAGCAGCCGCTGGCGTGGCGCGCGCGGCCGGCGTCACGCCGTATATATTGGGCGACAGCCTGGAAGGCGAGGCGCGCGACGTGGGGAAAGTCATGGCTGGCATGGCGCTGCACGCGGCCAAGCGGGGCCAGCCGTTTGCAGCATTTTCCGCCCCGTGCGTGCTGCTGTCGGGCGGCGAAACGACGGTCACCGTGCGTGGCAACGGGCGCGGCGGGCGCAATGTGGAATTCTTGCTGGCGCTGGGCATCGCGCTGGAAGGGCACGAAGGCATCCACGCGCTGGCCGGCGACACGGATGGCGTCGACGGCCAGGAAGACATCGCCGGCGCGGTTCTGGCGCCGGACACCCTGCAGCGCGCCTGGGATCTGGCTATCCGTCCCCGCGACAGCCTCGACAACAACGATGGCCACGGCTTCTTCCAGGCGCTGGGAGATTCCGTGATCACTGGCCCGACCTTGACGAACGTCAATGATTTCCGGGCCATTTTGATTACCTGATTTTAAAAGCCTTCGAGCACGATCTTGCCTTTCGCCGTGTTGCTTTCCAGCAGGGCATGCGCGCGCTTCAAATTTGCCGCGTTGATCGTGCCGAAGCGCTCGGCCAGGGTGGTCTTGATGGTGCCCGCATCCACCAGCTGCGCCAGTTCTTCCAGTAGTTCATGCTGCCGTACCATGTCGGCCGTCTGGAACAGCGAACGGGTAAACATCAGTTCCCAGTGCAGCGACACGCTCTTGCCCTTGAACTTGCGCACGTCGATGTGCTCGGGGTCGTCGATCAGGGCGAACTTGCCTTGCGGCGCGATCAGTTCGACGATCTGCTCGAAATGCGTGTCGGTCTGGTTCAGGCTGATGACGTAATCGACGGGCGGCAAGCCCAGGCGCGTAATTTCTCCTGCCAGCGGCAAGCTGTGGTCGATCACGTGATGGGCGCCCAGTTCCCTGACCCAGTTAGCCGTTTCCGCGCGCGAGGCCGTGCCGATGATGGTGACACCCGTCAATTGCCGCGCCAACTGCACCAGCACGGAACCGACGCCGCCGGCCGCGCCGATCACCAGCAGGGACTTGCCCGTCAGACTCTTGTCGCGGCTGATCTGCAGGCGCTCGAACAGCAATTCCCAGGCGGTAATCGCCGTCAAGGGCAGGGCGGCTGCCGGCGCAAAGTCCAGGCTGGCCGGCATGTGGCCGACGATGCGCTCGTCGACTAATTGAAATTCGCTGTTGCTGCCGGGGCGGTTGATGGCGCCCGCGTACCAGACCTTGTCGCCCACCTGGAACAGGGTGACGTCGGGGCCGACGGCCGTGACGACGCCGGCCGCATCCCAGCCCAGCACTTCCGGCTGGCCTTCTTTCGGCGCGCGGTTCTTGCGCACCTTGGCGTCGACGGGGTTGACGGAGATGGCCTTGACGGCGACGAGCAGGTCGCGCCCCGTGGCGACCGGTGTGGGCAGCTCGATTTCGAGCAAGGCGGCTGCATCCGTGATGGGCAGGCTGTGGTGGTAGGCGATGGCTTTCATGCTAATCCTTGGGCTAGAGTGGGGAGGCGATGACGTATGATGGTTGCTTTCGCGTCCGGGAAAAAGAGGGCGCGTAGCGAAACACTTTCAAAGGAATGCTGAAAATTGCTGCGACTCGATGACTTGCAGGTGTTTGTCCGTACGGCCGACCGGAGCAGTTTGTCGGCGGCCGCGCGCGAGATCGGCATTTCGCCCGCGCTGGCCAGCGCCGCCGTCAAGCGCCTGGAAGGGGAGCTGGGCTTCCGCCTGCTGACCCGCACGACCCGTTCGCTGAGTTTGACGGCGGAAGGCACGCAATACCTGGAACACGCGCGCGAAGCCTTGCGCCTGCTGCGCGCGGGCCATGACGCGCTGCTGGCCGGCAAGGACAGTTTCGGCGGAACCTTGAAAATTGCCATGCCGTCCGACCTGGGCCGTAACCTGATGCTGGGCTGGCTGGACGAATTCCAGTTGCGCCACCCGAAGCTGCAGTATCAGCTCAGCGTCAGCGACCGGGTGGCCGACATGGTGCGCCAGCAAGTCGATATTGCCCTGCGTTACGGCCAACAGGACGATTCGAGCATGGTCGCCATGCCGATTGCGCCTGCCAACGACCGCGTGCTGGTGGCTTCGCCCGCTTACCTGCGCGCGCACGGCCCCCTGCTGGCGCTGGAAGACTTGTCGCAGCGCAATTGTTTGCGCTTCGCGCTGGAAGATGGCTTGCACGACCGCTGGACTTTTTACCGCCTGCCGCAGCGCGAGCAAGTCACCGTGCCAGTGAGCGGCAATCGCAGCGCCGACGATGCCGACCTGGTACGGCGCTGGGCCGTGGCGGGCCTGGGCATCGCCTATAAATCGCGGCTCGACGTTGCCGGCGATGTGGCGGCCGGCCGCCTGCAGGTGCTGCTGCCCGAGGTGGCGGGCGAGGCCACGCCCTTGCAGCTGCTGTGCATGCACCGGGCGCAAGTGACGCCGCTGGTGCTGCAACTGCGCGATTTCCTGCGTGACAAGTGTGCGGAGTTGGCATAACAGCACTATTAATTACAACTCGTTGCAAATGGCAATCATGCGCAGGTCAACCTGGGCGTACCCTCAGGCATTCTGCATGAAACCGCTTGAAGGATGGCCATGAACCCGAACCGACTGTTGCCGACGACCTTGATGTGCCTGCTGTTGCTGGCCGGCTGCGCCGCGACGGCGCCGCCGGCCGCGCAGCATGCCGCCGCCGCGCCCGACAATGCCGCGCAAGGCATCGCCATGCTGGAACGGGTCAGCTGGGGCGTGAATGGCGGCAGCGTGCGCCAGTTGCAAAAGGACGGCTGGAGCGCTTACCTGCAGGCGCAGTTGCACCCAGGCAAAACCAGCCTGCCGCCCGCCGTGCAGGCGCAGATCGACGCCCTGACCATCAGTCAGGTACCGCTCGATCAATTGGTGATGTCGATAGAGCAAAAGCGCAAGGAGTCGGCCGCCGTCATGGACGACATGGCGAAGCAGCAGGCGCAAAAGGATTACCAGCAGGAACTCAACCGCCTGGCGCGCGAGGCGGCCACGCGTTCGCTGTTGCTGGACGTGTATTCGCCGAACCAGCTGCAGCAGCAGTTGAGCTGGTTTTGGCTCAACCATTTCAGCGTGCACCAGGGCAAGCACAACTTGCGCGCCATGGTCGGCGATTACGAGGCGAACGCCATCGCGCCGCATGCCCTGGGGAAATTTCGTGACTTGCTGGGCGCGACCGTTCACCATCCGGCCATGCTGCGCTACCTGGACAATGAAGCCAACGCCGCCCGTCGCATCAATGAAAACTATGCGCGCGAACTGATGGAGCTGCACACCCTGGGTGTCAACGGCGGCTATAGCCAGGCTGACGTGCAGGAACTGGCGCGCATCCTGACCGGCGTGGGTGTCAATCTGGGAGGGGACACGCCGAAGGTGAAACCGGCGCTGCAATCGCAATACGTGCGCCGGGGCTTGTTCGAATTCAACCCGAACCGCCACGATTACGGTGACAAGCAATTCCTCGGGCAAACGGTGAAGGGCAGGGGGCTGGCCGAACTCGACGAAGCGCTGGATCGCCTCAGCCGCAGTCCCGCCACCGCGCATTTCATCAGCGGCAAGCTGGCCCAGTATTTCGTGGGCGACAATCCGCCAGAGCCGCTGGTGGCGCGCATGGCCGCCACCTTTCAGAAAAGTGACGGCATGATTGCCGACGTGCTGCAGACCATGTTCAACAGTCCCGAATTCAGGCAGTCGCTGGGCAAGAAATTCAAGGACCCCATGCATTATGTGGTGTCGGCCGTGCGCCTCAGCTATGACGACAAGCCCATCCTGAACGCGGGTCCCATGCTGAACTGGCTCTCGCGCATGGGCCAGCCCCTGTATGGACGCCAGACGCCCGATGGCTATCCGCTGACGGACGCCTCCTGGGCCAGCCCCGGTCAGATGAATACGCGCTTCGATATCGCCCGCACCATCGGTTCGGGCAGCGCCGGCCTGTTCAAGACGGATGGCCCGCAGCCGCAGGAAAAGGTGGCGTTTCCCCAGCTGGCCAGCGCCTTGTACTACCAGTCGCTGCAGCCGACCTTGAGTCCCGCCACGCGCCAGGCTCTGGAACAGGCCGCTTCGCCGCAGGAGTGGAATACATTTCTTCTTTCTTCACCCGAAATGATGCACCGCTAAGTTGAAACCGGAGGATTGCCATGCACCGTCGTGACCTGTTGAAAGCCCTGGCCGCCGCGCCCCTGTTGTCGCATGCAGGCAGCTTGCTGGCCGCACCCGCCACGAATGCCAGGTTGCTGTTCGTCTTTTTGCGCGGCGGCTATGACGCGAACAACTTGCTGGTGCCGCTCGGCAGCGATTTTTACTATGCATCGCGGCCGAATATCGCCATTGCAAAACCCGGCGCGGACAACGGTGCGCTGGCCCTGAATGCGGACTGGGCCTTGCATCCAGCCTTGCGCGAGACCATCTACCCCATGTTCAACGGCGGCGAGGCGGCTTTCATTCCATTTGCGGGCACGACGGATTTGACGCGCAGCCATTTCGAGACGCAGGACAGCATTGAACTGGGGCAGGAGATCGGTGGCCGGCGCGATTTCCGCTCGGGCTTTTTGAACCGGCTGGCGCAAAGCCTGAATGCCAATCAGGGCAAGCACGCCATTTCCTTCACCGACCAGCTGCCTCTGATCTTCCAGGGCGGCGTGCAAGTGCCGAACATGGGGCTGCGCTCGGTGGGCAAGTCGGGCATCGATGCGCGTCAAAGCCAGGTCATCGCCGCCATGTACAAGGGCACGCCCCTGCAGCAACCGGTCAGCGCGGGTTTTGCCGTGCGCGACGATGTGACGAAGGAATTGACGGGAGAGATGCAGGCGGCCAACCGCAACGCCATCAGTACCAAGGGTTTTGAACTGGAAGCGCAGCGCATCGCCCGCTTGATGAAGGATAAATACAATATCGGCTTCGTCGACGTGGGCGGCTGGGATACGCACGTGGGGCAGGGCGGCGCCAACGGCTACCTGGCGGGGCGTTTCGATGAGCTGGGGCGGGGCCTGGCCGCGTTTTCGCAGGAAATGGGCAGCGAGTGGCGCAATACCGTGGTGGTGGTGGTCAGCGAATTTGGCCGCACCTTCCGCGAAAACGGTAACCGCGGCACGGATCACGGCCACGGCAGCGTGTTCTGGGTGCTGGGCGGCGGGATCAAGGGCAAGCAGGTGGCGGGCGAGCAGGTGGCGATTTCGCAGGCGAATTTGTTCCAGAACCGCGACATGCCTGTGCTGAATGAATACCGCGCCGTGCTGGGCGGCTTGCTGCGCCGCACCTTCGGTTTGACGCCGGCGCAACTCGAGCACGTGTTTGCCGGCGTCAAACCGGTGGAGCTGGGGCTCGTGTAAATCAGCGAACCTCCGTGTTACGCTACGCCTGCGCAACTGGCGCGTAACCAAGCCCCGTCCCTGTCCCCGGTGCGAGGCACGAATGGAGCGGTATGACCGATACCCAGCGCGACATCGTCAGCGCAGGCTTTTCCCTGGCCTTGATTGCCGTGACGGCCTTCGTCATGCAGCGTTTCTTTTTGCCGCTCGTGTGGGCCGGCATCTTGTGCGTGGCCACCTGGCCCTTGTACCTGCGCGTGCGCGCGGCGCTGGGCCAGCGCACCATCATCGCGGCGGCCGTGCTGACCCTGGCGTTCGCCTGCATCTTCATCATCCCCGTGCTGTTCGGCGTGGCGCAGGCGGCGCGCGAAGTGCCCGTGCTGGCCAATTTTGTCGTCCATGCGAATACCGACGGCTTGCCCGTGCCGGACTGGGTGGCGCATATTCCGCTGGCCGACAGCGCCATCGGCGACTGGTGGCTAGCCACCCTGAGCCAGCCCCATGGTCTGGGCCACTTTTTTGCGGGCAGCGCCGTGGGCGGTTTTCATTCCGCGCGCGACATCCTGAAAATCCTTGGCGCGGACGTGTTCCACCGCCTGGTCGACTTCGGCCTGGCCTTTTTGTGCCTGTTTTTCTTTTACAAGGATGGCGAAGCGCTGACGCGCCAGATCACGGCCGTCGGCAGCCATTTCCTGCGTCCTGAGCGCTGGGGCCGCTATGCGCAAAAGATTCCCACAGCCATACGCGCGACAGTCAACGGCCTGGTGCTGGTGGGCCTGGCTGAAGGCGTGCTGATCGGTATCGCCTACGCCATCGCCGGCTTGCCGTCGCCGGCCCTGTGGGCGTTCGCCACCGGCATCCTGGCCATCATCCCCTTTGGCGCACCGTTGGCTTACCTGTGCGCGGCCGCCTTGCTGGTCATCCAGGGCAATGTGGGCGCCGCCATCGGCGTGGCCGTGTGGGGCACCGTGGTGCTGTTCGTGGCCGATCACTTCGTGCGTCCCGGCATGATCGGCAACGCCACCCGCTTGCCCTTCCTGGCCGTGTTGTTCGGCATTCTGGGCGGCGTGGAAGCCCTGGGCCTCGTGGGCCTGTTCATCGGTCCCGTCGTGATGGTGCTGTTCGTGACCTTGTGGTACGAAGCGAATGTGTCTGACAAGGTGCTGCCAGTGCAAACACCTGCCAGCCCGGCCGCACCGGAACGCACACAGTAGTGAGGGGTCGGCCAGCGTTGCCGCTGGCCGGTACTGGGCGCGTTCCCGGCGTGGCCGGGCGGAACACCTGGACCGCTACGCGGTTAAGGTGGACTTAATGCGCTTTAGATAAGATTAAAAGCCAGCGGCGCATCAGCAGCACTTCAACATAGCCCGGCTCGATGCCCGTACCGCACTCGATCAGGGGATTGACGGTGTAGTAGCGCTTGCGGAAGTCGCGGCAGACGAGGATTTCGCGCTTGCCCATGCGGACGAGGAAAGAGCTTGGGGCGTATTCCAGGCCGAACCGTGAGCCAAAACCGCTATTCAATGTTGCCATGACAATTCCTTTGAGGGAGATGTGTTGAACGAGTCATCAGAATAGCATAACTACTGTATGAAAACACAGCTACTGTATGAATAAACAGTATTTTTTTAATGGTGTGGTTTTTTGATCATCACCAGGAACATGAAAGAGAGATGAGTTTGCAAGAGAAAAATGACATGGGCGTGACCACGGGCTGGACCATGAAACTGCGCCGCTTCGTCGAGGCGCGCCTGTCGCCCGAGGGTGAGCTGGGCCTGCACATGACGGTGGGTGTGGCGCTGATGCTGGTGGCCATCGTGGTGTTCCACGAGATCGCCGAAGCCGTGATGGGCATGGCCCAGATCACGGTGATCGACTTGCAGGTGGCGCACTGGTTCAACCAGCATGCGGTGCCGTGGATCACCAGCTGCCTGCTGGTCGTCACGCACCTGCACGGCGTGCTCGGCGCCATTACCCTGGCGACCCTGCTGGGCTGGTATCTGCAACGCAAGGGCGCCACCTACTGGCTGTTTACCCTGGTCATTACCATGCCGGGCGTCATGTTTTTGAACCTGCTGCTAAAGTACATTTTTGTCCGCGCGCGGCCCAGTTTTGACGAGCCCCTCCTGCAGACGGCCCTGAGCACGTACAGCTTTCCGAGTGGCCACACGGCCACGTCGACGGCCCTGTACGGCTTGCTCGCTGCCTACCTGATTTGCCAGACGGCGCCCGGTGCGTGGGGCAAGCGCATCGCCATCGCGCTGGGCGCCTTCCTGATGGCGTCACTCGTGGGTTTCAGCCGCATTTACTTGGGCGCGCATTACCTGAGCGATGTGCTGGCGGCCATGGCGGAAAGCTATGGCTGGCTGGCCATCTGCATCGCCGGCGTGTCGACCCTGCGCCGCCGCCGGCATATCCGGCAAACCAAATAAGGGGAATGATCCTGAGTAAAATTGCAGTCATCATCAACGGGGGCGCCGGCTGCGGCTATGCGCCCGACTGGGCGCAGCAGCTCGAAGCACAGTTCCAGGCCGTGGGCCTCGACGCTGCCATCACCCTGGCACAAAGCGGCGCCGACATGATCGCCACGGCCGAGCAGGCCTTGCGCGATGGCGCGCCCATCGTCGTGGCCGGTGGCGGCGACGGCACCATCAATGCCGTCGCCTCCGTGGTTGTCGGCAGCGGCACGCCGTTTGGCGTCTTGCCGTTGGGCACCTTGAACCATTTCGCCAAGGATTTGAATATTCCTTTGGCGCTCGATGCGGCCATCGCCAATGTGGCGCACGGCGTGCTGCACCAGGTTGACGTGGGCCAAGTGAATGGCCGCATCTTCCTGAACAATTCCAGCCTGGGCCTGTATCCCGATATCGTGCGCGACCGCGAAAAGCAGCAGCGCCGGCTGGGACGGGGCAAGTGGCTGGCCTTCAGCTGGGCGCTGGTGGCGGCCTTGCGCCGCTATCCCTTTCTCAGCGTGCAATTGAAACTCAAGGACGCCGTGCATGCGCGCCGCACGCCTTTCGTTTTCATCGGCAATAATGAATACCTGATGGAAGGCTTGAATATCGGCGAGCGCGAGCGGCTCAATGGCGGCCAGTTGAGCCTCTACGTGGCGCAGCGCCCGGGCCGCCTGGGCTTGCTGAAACTGGCCTTGCACGCGCTGTTCGGCAAACTGTCGCAAGCCAAGGATTTCGATATGCTGATGGCCAATGACCTGGAAATTGCCACGAAACACCGCCGCCTGCGCGTGGCCACCGATGGCGAAGTGACCATCATGAATACGCCGCTGCGCTACCGCATCCGTCCCGCCGCGCTGGAGGTGATCGTGCCCGCGCCGGCGCCAGCCCAGGAGTAGACCATGCGTACCCTCGTGCATTTATCCGATTTGCATTTTGGCAGGGTCGATGCGGCCTTGCTGGCACCCCTGCGCGCCCTGGTTGAGCGCCTGGAGCCGGACGTAGTGGTGGTCTCGGGCGACCTCACGCAGCGCGCCCGCAGCGTTCAATTCCAGCAGGCGCGGGCTTTTCTCGACAGCTTGCCGGGGCCGCAGATCATCGTGCCGGGCAACCATGACGTGCCCCTGTATAACGTCTTTTCCCGCTTTCTGACGCCGCTGGTGAAATACCGGCGCCATGTGACGGACGATTTGTCGCCCGAATACGTGGACGAGGAAATCGCCGTGCTGGGCATCAACACGGCCCGCTCCCTGACGTTCAAGGATGGCCGCATCAGCCACGAGCAGATCGATGTCCTGCGTGAACGCCTGGGCCGTTTGCCGCCTGGTTTGACGCGCATCATCGTCACGCACCATCCCTTTGACTTGCCCGAGCATTTCGACAAGGATGACCTGGTCGACCGCGCGCCGCTGGCGCTGCAAATGTTTTCCGAATGCGGCGTGGACCTGTTGCTGGCCGGCCATTTGCACGCCAGCCATGCGGGCGACACCTCGGCGCGCTACAAGATCGACGGCTACGCCGCCCTGATGGTGCAGGCGGGCACGGCCACGTCAACGCGGGGCAGGGGCGAATCGAACTCGTTCAATGTCATCCGCATCGAAGACAGCGGCATCAGAGTCGAGCGCTACAGCTGGAATGAGGATAGCGCCGACTTTGAAAAGGTCAGCACGGAAGCGTTCGAGCGCGAAGGCGGCGTGTGGGCCAGCTTGCGGCCGCTGTAGTGGGAGTAAAGGGGATATTGACAGACGAATAGCACGGTATTTACAGGTTTGATCGGCAAATGATCAGCAGGCGGAGTCGTTATAATCGCGATAATATATTGTTTTGGAGAAATATATGTTAATCGACTCAAAAATGACCACTGCATCATCCGTCTCCCCGCGCGTCGTGGATACGCTTTCCCGCCCTGAAAACAAGTCCTTTGCCGCAGTATTTGCTTCGGTAACGGAGTCGGCGGCAACTTCAGCCGGGAATGCCAACAGGCAAGGCGCGTGCGGTAGATGGCGCCACTGGCGCCATCTACCGCACGCGGTTGCTCGATAGCGCCAAGGCCGACCCGGCAGAAGCGGAAAAACTGCTCGCTATCAATACGGCACCGGATAACGGTGCTTTTCCCCTGATCGATATTTCGAACTGGCCGACAGTGCGCTATTCCGCTTCTGGCGAACTGCAGACACCAGAGTCCGAAGCCTATTTCGCTGGCGTTGCCGCGTCGGCATCGAAGGCGCGCGCGGAGCTGCTGCAACTGGAACGCTCGAAAGGCACACCCACAGCCGCTATCCTGGACAAGGTGCTGGCCTTGAATAGCGCCTTGCCTCCGCGATATAAAGTCATGGCGAATATCGCGTATTGAGCATGCGGCAGGCCGCGATTACAGCCAGTAATTCATGAAGCGCGCGGCCCACTCCTTCATGCGGTCCGAGATGGGCCGCGTTTCCCATTTCGCTTTGGTGATCTCTTCCGAGTCGCGCAAGTCTTCCTGGAAGGCGTTTTCCATTTCACGGCCGAAGCTGTCGCCCAGCACGATCACGTTCAGTTCGCTGTTGTGCAGGAAGCTGCGCATGTCGATGTTGGTCGAACCTACCGTTGACCAGGCGCCGTCGATGACGGCCGTCTTGGCGTGCAGCACGGCCAGTTTCAAGTGGAAGATACGGATGCCGCCGGCCAGCAATTGATCGTACAGGGCGTGTCCCGCATGAAATACCAGGCCGCTGTCGGACACGCCGGGCAGCACCACGGTAACGTCCACGCCCCGCTTGGCGGCCGCCACCAGGGCGTCGACCGTCTGCTGGTCGGGCACGAAATAGGCAGAGGTGATGTGGATGGATTTCTTGGCTTCCTGGATGGCCAGGATATACGCCTTGTAGATTTCAAAGCCGCCGTCCGGTTCGCTGGCCACCACGCGCACCAGCTTGTCGCCCACTTCGGACAGGACGGGAAAATAATTGGCGTCCGGCAAGTCAGCCTGGTCTTGCTGGGCCCAGGTGCGGATGAACAGCCACTGGAAGGCAGCCACGGCCGGACCTTCCACTTTCACGTGGGTATCGCGCCAGCCCACGTCCTTCTTGTCGGTGGCTTTCGATTTCGAGCGGAACAGCGAGCTTTTCGCATAGGTATCGCTGATATTGATGCCGCCCGTAAACGCCATCTTGCCGTCGACGATCAGCACCTTGCGATGATCGCGGTTGTTGATCTTCCAGTCGTCGCCCTTGAGCTTGGCGGGATTGACGGGATTGAAGGCCACCAGGCGCACGCCGGCCGCGCGCATGCGCTCGAAAAACGCCTGTGGCACGCCGAGCGTGCCCACGCTGTCATAGATGACGTTGACCGTCACGCCCGCTTGCTGCTTTTCGATGAGCATATCGGCAAATTTCAGGCCCAGCGGGTCCTGGTCGAAGATATACGTTTCCAGGTTGATGCTGTTCTTCGCCTCGCTGATGGCCTTGAACATGGCGTCCATCGTTTGCGGGCCGTCAAACAGCAGGGTCACCTTGTTGCCCTTGATTAAAGGTACGCCCGTGGCCGCCTCTTCCAGCGCAGCCTGGGTCTTCAAGTCCATGCCGGACTTGGCCCAGCGCTTGTTGAGCAGGGCGGCCCGGCTGTTGACGTTCAGCAAGGCGCCCTTGCCCGTGATCACATTGGGCCTGGCCACGGGGGCCAATGTGGTGTTGAGGTTCTTGACATCGGGCAGCGAGGCGCATGCAGCCAGGGTCCAGCACAGCAGTAGGGCGGTGAGGCAGGATTGCATGCGCCTGGTGATCATTTTTGAGCCTTGGTCGTGGGTGACAGGTTTGCCGAGTCGTCAAGCAGTGCCAGCGGTGGCGGGTTTTTCGAGCCGAAGAAGAAGACGATGGGCGCGCGCAGGAAGCGCTTGCCCAGAATCTTCAACAATTGCATGCCGTGCTTGAAGCGCACCTGGCGCGAACGCAGGGCTACCCACAGGGCCAGGCCGAAGCTGACCAGCAGGTTGGCCGTGCCGATGGCGAAGATGCCCGACAGCGACTTGACGGCCAGCTGCCAGCTCATGTTGTGGTCGAGGCCCACCAGCGCCGTGGCAAAGTTGGCGGCCGAGAAGGTAATGTGGCGGATATCGATGGGCAAGCCGATCAGGAAACCCAGGGTGCCGATGGAGCCCAGCAGGATACCGAAATAGAAGTTACCCATCAGGCCGCCCAAGTTGTTTTCCAGATACCAGCCCAGGCGCTGCAAGCGATCCTGGCCGATGATGCGGCCCAGGCCGCGCAATTGCGCGATGCGCTGTGCCCAGCGCGTGTACAGCGCCTGGTTGTCATAGTAGCCGGAAATCAGGCCGGCCACGAACAGGCACACGCCGGCGATCATGGCGTAAAAGATGGCGGGGCTGCCGATGGGGTCGATATCGTGCAGCAAGTGCATGGCTTTTTCCGGTGATACCAGGTGGTGGCCCGTGATCGCCTTGTAGCCGAGCGCGATCAGCCACGCCGTGGGGATAGCTGTCGCCAGGTTGCCCAGCACGGCCATGTTTTGCGTGCGGAAGACCTTGTTGATCAGTTCGGCCATGCTGTCGAGGTCGATATTCCGGCCATCCTTGCTGTGCAGGCCGGCGGCGATGCGCGAGGCCGTCATGGCTGGCTGCTTGGTGGCCACCGTGAAGTGCAGCAAGTGGATGAACATGAAGCCGATCGAGTAATTCATGCTGAACATGAACGCTTCCACCAGCGGCGCCGAGCGCAGATACGACATCAATATCTTGAACAGGGCCATGAAGCCGATGATCACGCCCGCGCCCGCCGACGAGAGGAACATGGCGCCCATCTCGCGCCGGTTTTCCGCGATGTAGTGCTCGCCCGTGCGGCTGGCGTTTTCCGTCACATTGCGCGCCAGTAAGTTGATATTGTCGGAAAACAGGTCGCTGACCTTGTACTTGTGGTTATGCGCGCGGATCAGTTCCAGCGCCAGCCCCACGGCGCCCGCGCGGCGGCGGCTGACCGGTTGCGGGTGCAGCAAGTCTTGCGTGGCGTCCACCGTGATGGCGGCGATATCCACGTTGCACGATGCGGGCAGCTCGCCGCTCGTGTCGACCAGGAACAGCAGCTTGCGCAGGCGGTCGATGCTTTGCGCCAGCGCCACCAATAAATAGGTGAGGGGAATGCTGGTGCCCTGGTACAGCGCCTTCTTGCGGATCTTGGCGATGACGGCATCGCACTGGTCCAGCATCACCAGCAGGTGGCGCGCGTCCTCGATGTGCTCGATATTGCCTTGCAGCAGATTCGAGTAGGCGTCCAGGTAGGCGTTCACTTCCGTGTTCTGCACCATGAATGGGGACTGGAACACTTCGATTTCATTGTGAAAGCGTGTCAGCTCCGGCTCCAGGCCCATGGCGCAGACGCGATAGGACAGGGTGCGGATGGCGTCGAGTATGCCGGGCAGCATGATATTGCCATCGCCGACGGCCAGTTCGATATCGTCGCTGGTGAGCACGTCGAACAGTTCCAGCCAGTCAGTGGCGGGCACGTTGCTGATCCATAAATAATCGGTCTTCAGGTACAGCACCTGGTCGAGTGCGTCGTTCAGGTATTCGTCGCCCAAGGCGGGTGGCAGCATGCGGTAGGCGATGCGGCGTTTCAATTCGGTGAAAAAACCGCTGTTCGACAGCACGCCGATGTCCGTGTACAGGCTGGCGTGGCGGCGCGCGGCCAGCACGCGCAGCACGTATTCGTGCAGGGCGCGCGCTTGCGCGGGGTTACCTTTGAGTAGCTGGCGCAGGGTGCGCACGTTGGCGATCGCGGTAGCGCTGTCGTGCGGGCGCTTGGGACGCAGTGAGTTGAATAATGCCACCAGCAAGTCGATATTGCTGGAGTTCGGGTCAATGCGTTCGAGGATAGCTAGCATGCAAAAAAAACGGGCGAGCCGCTGTCGGTAAAACCAGTAGTGTACCGCCTGCGTCAAATCGCGCAACGTTCGCCACCGAACATTGCTTTGCGGCAGGGCCTGCTTTTAACCCCATTTTGCCGCAGATTGCCACAATCATGGTCAAATTTGCGTGTTGTCAGTGCGCGACGTGTTTCCCGGGGCTAAGCTGAAGTTTCTGTTGTACAACGCACGGATGGCTGGACAAAAAGCGAGGATAAGGTAACACTGGGATGTGACACACAGCGCATGTCCTGATCAATACCGGGAAGTTTCACCCACGTCACCGAGATATTTATCATGAAGACCTCGTATTTTGCGCTTGCTGTGATAGGGATGGGGCCGTTCGTGCTGGGCGCAACGGCCCAGGCCGCCGATGGCGCAGGCAGTGCCGCATCGAGTAACGTTGCCGTGTACGGCGTGCTTGACGCAGGCATCGTTGCCGAGCGAGGCTGTGCCGCCAATTGCGCCAGCAGCAAGGTATCCGGCGGCGTTGCATCCGGCTCGCGCCTGGGGCTGCAGGGCCGCGAAGCGCTGGGCAATGACGTGTCCGCCGTATTTACCCTCGAAGCGGGCGTGCAGAACGACACGGGCCAGTCGGAAGACGGCCGTCTGTTCGGCCGCCAGGCTTACGTGGGCCTCGACAGCCGCCTGGGCGCGCTGACCCTGGGGCGCCAGTACAACCTGCAATACCTGGCGCTCACCGATGTGGCCGACCCGTTCAAGGGCGGCATGGCCGGCAGCGCCAGCAACCTGGCCGGCTACAGCGTGAAACGCTACGACAATACCGTCAAATACGTGTCGCCCGCCTTGCGCGGCGTGTCCGCCAGCGCCATCTACAGTTTTGGCGAGTCGCCGTACAGCAGCGCCAACAACCGCGCGTATGGCGCCACGCTCGGCTATTCGGCCGGCGCAGTGAATGTCAGCGTGTCGCACCAGCGCAAGAACAACTTCATCCTCGCCTCCGGCACCTTGCCCGCCATCGACATGTCGTCGCGCAATACCCTGATCGCGGCAAATGTCGACCTGAAAGTGGCCACCGCCTTTGCCGCCGTGGGCGTCAACAAGGGCTATGGCAGTTCGCCGTGGGATCCGAACAACGCCTACAGCTCGCTGGCCCTGTCGATGTCGTCGTCGGACAGCCGCGACACCCTGCTGGGCGTGTCCGTGCCCGTGGGCGGATTCAAGCTGCTGGCGTCCTGGGTGCACAAGGATGACCGCGACCTGGCCAACCGCGACGCCAGCCAGGTGGCCGTCGGCCTCACGTATTGCCTGTCAAAACGCAGCGATTTCTACGCGTCCTACGCGAAGATCCACAACAAGAACGGCGCCCGCTACACGGTGGGCAATGCCAGCGACGCGGGACGCGGTGACGCGGCTTTTAATCTGGGCTTCCGTCACGGCTTCTGAACTGCTGTCGTAGCAGGGGCCGGGCAGCTGGCGCCCAGCCACCTGCCGTTGCTCGTCACATTCACCTGTTCCGGCGTGCCGCGCGCGCTGGTCGTCACGGCCAGTTGCATGCTGAACGCCTGCTCGCCGCTGAATAACACCTTGCCTTCGCCGCTCGATTTCGGATTCGCGCACGTGAACGATACGTGCATGCCGCCCGCGATATCCGTATTTTTCGATTTGCAGTCGCCGGGCTGGCCCGTGGGAATCTGCTTGCGCGCAGCCATTTCCGGCGTCACGCAGGCCGTCACGCGCACTGCGCCGTCGGCGCCCACGGTGGGCATGGCCATGCCGCGGCTGGCGGCCATGCTTTCCAGCTGCTTGCGTTGATCGGGAGGAAGGTTGCCCAGCTGTTGCAGCACCATGGACATGGCGTTGTCGGTGGCGGCATCGGGCGAGGCCATCTTGCTGTCGACTTGCCACAGGCCCGGCTTGATGGCGGCGGCCTGCGAGGCGGCCATGACATTGGCTTGGGCGCCCAAGGCGGCGCAAGCCAGCAGGGTCAGGCGTAGCAAAGAGTGTTTCATGTTGGCGTCTCCAAAAAAGGCAGACCCCAGCATACGGCATGGCAAGCGGGGTACGCTTGCCATTGTGTTACAAACTGTGATCGGGCTCGATGCGGCGCACGTCCACGCAGGCGATGCGGCGCTCGTCCGCTTCGACAATTTCATAGCGTAGATCATCGAGTTCCAACACTTCGCCCACGGCCGGCATGTTTTCAAAATGCGCCAGCAGGAAGCCGGCCAGCGAGTTGTAGTCGCCGTCTTCGCTGACCAGGGACTCCGTCTCGAACACTTGCTCCAGGTAATGCAGGTCGGTGGCGCCATCGATGCGCCAGTGGCCGGGGCCCAGCACCTCCACGTCGGGTAGCTCATCCTCGTCGGGGAATTCGCCGGCGATGGCTTCGAGGATGTCGATGGGCGTCAGCACGCCTTGCACGGTGCCGAACTCGTCAACCACCAGCACCAGCTGGCCGCGCGAGCGCTTCAGGGTTTCCATGGCTTTCAGCACGCCGGCCGCTTCCGGCACGACGACGGCTTCGCGCATGCTGGCCGGGTCGATCTTGCCGTGCGAGACGAGGTCTTCGATCAGGTCCTTGCTGCGCGCGATGCCGGCCACATTGTCCAGGTCATCATTGCAGACAGGAATCATGCTGTGCGGCGTTTCGCGCAGCAGTTGCAGCATCTTTTCGCTGCTGTCGTTCAGGTTGACCCACGAGACGTCGCCGCGCGGCGTCATCACCGAGCGGATCGAGCGTTCGGCCAGGGTCAGCACGCCGCTGACCATGTTGCGTTCTTCCACGCCGAAGGCGGAGACATCGGGCATTGCCTTGACTTCATGCTCTTCGACGGCTTCGCGGCCCTTGCGTCCGCCCAGCAGGCTCAGGACGGCTTGCGCCGTGCGGTCGCGCAGCGGCGCGTTCGATTGCAGCTTGAGGAAGTTGCGGCGCGCCAGCTGATTGAAGAACTCGATGACGATCGAGAAACCGATGGCCGCGTACAGATAGCCCTTCGGAATGTGGAAGCCCAGGCCTTCGGCCACCAGGGAGAGGCCGATCATCAGAAGGAAGCTCAGGCACAGCACCACGACGGTGGGGTGGGCGTTGACGAAGCGCGTCAGCACCTTCGACGCGAGCATCATGACGACGATGGAAATGACCACGGCCGCCATCATCACGTACAGATTGTCCACCATGCCGACGGCCGTGATGACGGCGTCGAGCGAAAAGACGGCGTCGAGCACGACAATCTGCGCCACCACCAGGCCGAAGCCGGCGTAGACTTTCGGGCCCGTCTGGGCGTGCGTGATGCCTTCGAGGCGCTCATGCAGCTCGCTGGTCGCCTTGAACAGCAGGAACAGGCCACCGAAGAGCAGGATCAGGTCGCGCCCCGAAAACGAGAATGTCCATAGGGAAAACAATGGCGTGGTCAGGGTGACCAGCCAGGAAATCAGGGAAAGCAGGCCCAGGCGCATGACGAGAGCCAGGGTCAGGCCCAGTACGCGCGCCTTGTCGCGCTGGTGCGGCGGCAGTTTCTCGGCCAGGATGGCGATGAAGATCAGGTTGTCGATACCCAGTACGATTTCCAGTACGACCAGCGTCAGCAGGCCGACCCAGATTGTCGGGTCAAATAACCATTCCATGTGTGTAACCTTGTAAATTCAGTAAGTATCAAATTTGCCTGGCGGCAAGTGCCCCAGGCGTGATGGGTGCTGCGGTGTCAGTGGCGGACGCGCGGCGGCCGGGTGGCCTGCCGCGCGTCGGCTTCGGCAAGTGCGCCCGGTCCCGCCTGCCAAATGATGGCGCAAAACGGCGCGCCCTGGCGCGAGGTCGGGTACAGCGTGATGGGATCGTTGTCGCATTCTTCGGCGTCGCAGCTGTCACCAAGCAAGCCGGCGTGGAGGCTGGCGTCGGGACAATCGATGCCGAAGACGGACGTGGCGGTAGCGCCGGCCGCGATTGCATGCTGGAATGGGGAAGGGCTGGCGTAAGCCATGCTGGCGAACGCCTGGGGCAAGGCGATGAAAACAAAAAGGCAGAGCAGGACGAGAGCTCGTCTCATATACAGGCAGATAGTTCTGGAATCGCGAGTATAACACGGGCACATAACAGCTTGATGACAGGGACTTGCGTAACTGATAAGTATGCCGTAAATTGCGTGAATGCAATCATTCTCCGGGCAGCGAAGACGCAGCGCGGGCCTTGTGACAATGCTTGCGTTTGTATCGTATGGCGCTTGCGCTTCTTTATCTAACGTAGTGTTACCAGGACTTTGCCTTGAAACCAATTACCGCCCTCCTGCTTGCCGCCGGCATCCTCTCGCCGTCGTTCATCCTGGCCGCCACCCCGGTGGAAGCCGCACCGACCCAGAAAGCCGGCAAGGCTGCACCCAACCGCGGCGCCGCCGTCAAGGTCACCTCCGTCGAAGGCATTACCGAATACCGCCTGGCCAATGGCTTGCGCGTGCTGCTGTTTCCGGACGCCAGCAAGCCCACCCTGACCACCAACATCGTCTACCTGGTCGGTTCGCGCCATGAAAACTATGGCGAAACGGGCATGGCCCACTTGCTGGAACACCTGCTGTTCAAGCCCAGCGCCAACTTCGGCGTCAAGAAGGGCACGAAAACTCCCGTCGAGATCCTGAACTCGACGGGCGCGCAGTTCAACGGCACCACCTGGTACGACCGCACCAATTACTACGCCACCTTCCCCGCCAACGACGACAACCTGCGCCAGATGCTGGCCATGGAAGCGGACCGCATGGTCAACGCGGCCATCGACCAGAACGACCTGTGGAATCCGAAGACGCAAAAGGGCGAAATGACCGTCGTGCGCAACGAGTTCGAGATGGGCGAGAGCGATCCGATCGGCGTGACGAGCGAACGCATCCAGGCCATCGCCTACGACTGGCACAACTATGGCAAGTCGACCATCGGCGCCCGTTCCGACATCGAGCAAGTCAACATTCCCCGCTTGCGTGCGTTTTACCATAAATATTATCAGCCGGATAACGCCGTGCTGATGGTGGCGGGCCGCTTCGATGAAGCCAAGGTCTTGCAGCAGATCAATGCGCTGTTCGGCAAGATCCCGAAACCCACGCGCGTGATCGAACCGACCTACACGGCCGAGCCCGTGCAAGATGGCGAGCGCGCCGTGACGGTGCGCCGCAGCGGCGGCACGCAATTCGTCGGCGCCGGCTACCACGTGGCACCGTCCGGCAACCCGGACGCCGTCGCCATCGAGGTGCTCGGCCACGTGCTGACGGACGCCCCGGCTGGCCGTTTGCACAAGGCGCTGGTGGAAACCAAGCTGGCCAGCAAGATCGAATACAACTCGGTGAGCAACCTGGAGCCGGGCTACAACTTGTTCGGCGCGCTGGTGCCCGTCGATGGCAACCTGGATGCGGCGCAAGCGGCCATGCTGAAAGTGCTGGAAGACTTGAAGTCGCAGCCGATCACGGAGGCGGAAGTGGCGCGCGTGAAGCAGCAATTGAACAAACAGATCGAACTGGCCACCTCGAACACGGCGCGCCTGACGATCGCCCTGACGGAGTCCCTGGCGGCCGGCGACTGGCGTTTGTTCTTCCTGCAGCGCGACCAACTCGACAAGCTGACGACGGCGCAGGTGCAGGCGGCGGCCGAGAAATACCTGAAGAGCTCGAACCGCACCCTGGGCCGTTTCATCCCCACCGATGCGCCGGACCGCACCGTTGTGCCGGCCTACGCCGACGTGGCGCCGCAACTGGCCGGCTACACGGGCCGCGCCGTGGTGGCGCAGGGCGAGGCATTCGACCCGAGCCCCGAGAATATCGAAGCGCGCACCCAGCGCTTCACCTTGCCGAACGGCTTGAAGGGCGCCTTGCTGCCGAAGAAAACCAAGGGCAGCACCGTCAGCGTCGTGCTGAAACTGCAGCTCGGCAGCGAAGAGAGCTTGCGCGGCAAGGGACAAGTGGGCAGCTACACGGCCAATCTGTTGTCGCGCGGCACGGATAAACTGTCGCGCCAGGAAGTGAAGGACAAGTTTGACCAGCTGGGCACGCAAGTGGCGATCACGGGCGGCGCCGAGGGCGTGACCGCGATGCTGATGGGCAAACGCGAGAATTTGCCGGCCGCCATGGATCTGTTGGCGCAAGTGTTGCAAAAGCCGGCCCTGAACGCAACGGAATTCCTGGAATTGCAGCGCGAAAGAGTCGGCCGCGCCGAGCAGGAATTGCCTGAACCGCAGCCGCTGGCCGTGAACGCCTTCCGTCGCCTGCTCGACGCCACGCCGGAAGGCCATGTGCGCCACGTGGCCACTCTTCCGGCTGAACTGGCACAATGGAAAGCCATCAAGGTGACCGATGTGCAAGCCTTCCATGGCGCTTACTATGGCGCGTCGAACGCCACCTTTGCCGCCGTGGGCGACTTTGACCCTGCCGCGCTGAAGGCGCAAGTGGCCAGCCTGTACGGCAGCTGGAAGGCGCAGCAGCCGTATGTGCGCATTCCCGACGCCGTCAAGCCTGTCAGCGGCGAGAAAGTCACCCTGGAAACGCCGGACAAGGCGAATAGCGTGCTGTTCGCCATCCAGCCGATTCCCCTCAAGGATGACGCCGCCAGCTATCCGGCCTTGCTGATGGCCAATCACATGCTCGGTGGCGGCGCCTTGCGCAGCCGTCTGGCCGACCGCATCCGCCAGAAGGAAGGCTTGTCGTACGGCGTCGGTTCGCAAGTGAGCATCCCGTCGCGCGAGCCGGCCGGCTACTGGATGGCCTACGCCATCAGCGCGCCGCAAAACACGGTCAAGGTGGAAGCGGCGCTGCGCGAGGAAATCGCCAAGGTGCTGGCCGACGGCTTCACGGAAGCGGAACTGGCCGAGGCGAAGAAGGGCTGGCTGCAATCCCAGGAAGTGGGCCGCACGCAGGACAGCGGTCTGGCGCGTGAACTGGCCGGCTACCTGGCGCAAGACCGCACCATGGCCTACGACAAGGACCTGGAAGCGAAAGTGGCAGCATTGACCCTGGCGCAAGTGAACCAGGGCTTGCGCGAGTACCTGAAGCCATCGGCCGTGTCGGTCGTGACGGCGGGCGATTTTGCCAAGGTGGCGAAAGAGGGTGAGAGCGGCGCCAAGGCAACGACGTCGAAATAAGCTGTTTTGGATGGAAAAAACCCGCTGGCAATGACATTGCCAGCGGGTTTTTTTATTGATGCGAGTCAGCTTAGCGTGGCGCTAACTCTGCGACATAAATTTCCACACGGCGGTTGCGTGCGCGTCCCGAGGCATCCGCATTCGAGGCGATCGGCTCGCGGGCGCCGCGGCCTTCCGTGACGACGCGCGTTGGCGAGACGCCGCGCATGGCCAGGTAGTCGCGCGTGTGGGCCGCGCGTTCGACCGACAGCGGTTCGTTGATGGAAGCGCTGCCCGTGCTGTCCGTGTGGCCGATGATGCTGACCGTGGTGTTCGGGTTGTCATTCAGGGTGGCGGCAAAACGGTCGAGGATGGGGCGGAAATTACCCTTGATGTCGGCGCGGTTGGTGTCGAAGGAAATATCGCTGGGGATTTCCATTTTCAGGCGGTTATCGGCCGTCTGTGACACTTGCACACCGGTACCCTGTGTCGCTTGTTCCATCGCGCGCTTCTGGTTTTCCATGCGGTTCGACCAGATATTGCCGACCACGGCGCCCGCTGCCGCACCCAGCAGGGCGCCGCCGGCCGTACGGCCGCCGCTGCCGCCACCGGTGGTGCCGCCGATCAAGGCGCCCAGGCCCGCGCCGATGCCGGCGCCCGTGGCCGTGCCACGTTGCGTCGAGGACATATCCGCGCAGCCGCTGGCGGCCAATGCGATCACCAGCATGCCGATCAGGGATTTGGCGCCAGGGCCTTTTTTGAATGTTTCTTTCATGGATTTTCTCCTTGTTTTGTTATTGGGACATACCCAGGACTACCCGTACACGTTACTGCAAAATACAGTTGCTTGCCAGTGCGTGCCCATTGTCGGCAAAAGAGCGGCGCCCGTTTGCACGCGCGCCGCTCTTCTCAGGCCAGGCTAACGGCCTGGGCTATAAACCGCGCCCGCTGATCAGGCGCAGCAGCACCATGATCACGGCGACCACCAGCAGAATGTGGATGAAGCCGCCAATGGTATAGGAAGTTACCAGGCCCAGCAGCCAAAGAATAATGAGTACGACGGCGATTGTATACAGCATGATATGTCCTCCGAGAGTAATGTGTGGATGACGGCGACTGCCTTGGCCTTGCAGGCGCTGGCGCGTGGCGCCGTCATCGGTTTTTTGTCATTGCGCGGCGATTGGGTCGCTGAACGCTGATGCCATGACTAAGTGTCTACTTTGTTTCGCTTGAGTTCTGTACGCTGTCGTACACAAGGATCAACTAGCGGGACCGGTCAGCGTGGTCATCTGCCATGCCCGGTATCCAGGCCAGCATGCCGGCCATGCCGACGGCGCCCGCCAGGCAGCTGACCATGCCGCCGGTCAGCAACAGCATCACGCCGAACACGGGTGCGCTCGCTTGCAATGGCGCCAGGTCCAGCGCGCAGAAGCCCAGCGCGGTGGCGAGGATGCCGGCCCCGATAAAGCCGAGCCAGATCCGCTTACTGCCTGCTTTGTCGTTTTCCATCGCAGCTCCTTGAAGATATTCGTTGAACTTTCCTGAGTGCATCATCTCGCGGGACGGCAAACTCATCTGTACGCCAACGAACATGGCTAAAAAGAAAACACCCGGACAGGCCGGGTGTGTGTTGGATTTGTCACGCTGGCGAGCGGCCTGCTTGCCGCCAGCCGCTTAGCCGATGGCGCGCAAGCCGCCGTTGACGACGCGTACGCGGTCGCCCTGGCGCCAGTTCGGCGCGGCACTCTGGTGCACGGTGCGCGTCTTGCCGTTATCGAGGCGCACGACGATGTTGTAGCTGCGCGTGGAGCGCACGCTGCCTTCGATCTGGTTGCCGGCCACGGCACCGCCCACGGCGCCCAGCACGGTGGCCAGTTGCTTGCCGTGGCCGCCGCCCACCTGGTTGCCCAGCAAGCCGCCGACGACGGCGCCGCCGGCCGCGCCCACGCCGCTGCCTTCGGCGCGCGTATTGACTTCATGGATGGCTTCGATCACGCCGCAATTACTGCACACCTGCGGTGCCGGGGCTGCCGCATATTCTTGCTGAGATTGTTGCTGTGGCTGCTGAGGCTGCGGCTGGCGCACGGGTTGCTGCGGCGGCAGGGCAGCCAGTGCTTGCGCGCCGGCAGGCTGCAAGTTCGTTTGCGGCTGGTTCGCCTGCAGGCTGGCCAGCTGTTCGGCCGAGGTGCTGGCCGCCAGTGGCTGGGCATCGCGCTGGGACGAGGGCAGCCAGCCCATCAGGGCCGCCGTGCCCACGCCGCAAAACAGCAGGACGGCGACGGCGGCGGCAAGCACCAGCGGATGGAGGGATTTGGTGGTGGTGGTCATGGAGAGCTCCTTGGTTTTTTGAAATAATGAAATGGGTAGTGCGTGTTATCCGTGCATGCAGCCAGTGTGCTGTGCCGCGTGCCCCGCTTCCGTGCGTCACCGTACATACAGGCACGGTACTGCACCGTAGGCTAAGTAAAAATTATGTCGAGTTGTAACGACACCAAGGAAAAGCAATGCCACCAACGAACGCCAGCATGACCCTGTCCCGCGATGCAGGCCGATCCGGCATGGGCACGCCTGCGGGCGCGCTTGATGCCGGTAACCGCTTGCTGGCCAGCCTGCCCGAGCACGACTTGCGGCACCTGACGGCGCTGTTCGAGAGCGTCACGGTCGAGGTGGGCGAGGTGCTGTACGAGCCGGGCCAGCCTATTGGCCACATCTATTTCCCCGGCGATTGCCTTATCTCGCTACTGGCCGTGGCGGAAGGCCGCATGACCCTGGAAGTGGGGTCCGTCGGCCGCGAAGGCGTGCTGGGCGCTTCCGTCGCGCTGGGCCATGACCTGGCACAGGTGCGTGCCGTGGTGCAACGTTCTGGTACGGCCAGCCGCATCGGGCGGGCCGAGTTCTGCGCCGAGTTCGCCCAGCTCGAGTCCCTGCAGCGCCTGCTGTACCGCTACACGGACACCTTGCTGGCGCAAGCCATCCAGATTGCCGTGTGCAGCCGCTTTCACGTGCTCGAGGCACGCCTGGCCCGTTCGCTGCTGATCACGCGCGACCGCCTGCAGTCGGAAAAATTTCACCTGACGCATGAATTCCTTGCCCATACTCTGGGCGTGCGGCGGGTCGGCGTGACCAAGGCGGCCAGCGCGCTGCAGCAGCAAAAACTCATCACCTACAGCCGTGGCAATATCGAGATCCTCGATTCTGCCGGCCTGGAAGCAGTCTCCTGCCGCTGCTACGCGCTGGTCAAGGACAGCGGCGCCATCGGCATGGCCAACGTCTTCGTCTGATCTTCCTCATTCCCGTGCCGCGGACGCAAAAAAGCGGGGCGGGCGCCTGGGCACCCACCCCGCTTTCTTGCGTACCAATTACTTCGGCTTGACCTGGTTACCGATCACGCCGCCGACGGCGGCGCCGCCGATTGCGCCGACGGCGCTACCGCCCGTCAGCACGGAGCCGGCAACGGCGCCGACACCAGCGCCGATGGCCGTGTTTTTATCCTGGCCCGACATGTTGGCGCAAGCGGTCAAGCTCAGCAGCAGAGCGGCAACGGAAGTGGTAGCGGCGATTTTTTTAATGATTTGCATGATAGTTCTCCTATGAATTCGGACCTCGTGGCGCCGGCATGGTGTGGGCCGGTGGGACTTCGTATCGCCACGTCTTGGTGTTTCAGGCACGATCACAGAATAGGATTGTGGCAAGGCAGGGTCTGTTCGGCAACGCACATAGGGGTGTAACAATTGTAATCATGCACGGCCGCGCTCTCTTGCCATCTTGTTCAGCGGTGTTTGCGCGGTGTCTTGCCCGGTTTCGGCGCCACCGGTTTCACGCGCGACTGGGCCAGCAGGGCGGCGCATTCGCTATCCTCGCCGGGACCGCTATTCACCAGCGGCAGCAGGGCGGCGACAGGCGCCACCACGGCCAGCGCCAGGGCGCCACCGGCGCGCAGGGCCAGCACACCCTTGTCGACGCTCACGTCGGGCCTGCTGAAGGTACCCTGCACATACAGGGGCGAGCGCAGCGAAAAGATGCGCAAGCCCTTGCTGTCCGGCTGCAAGGTCAGGTCCAGCTGCTCATTGGCCAGGTTCACCGTGCCGTCGACATGCAGCACGGCATCGTCCGTGTCGACGAGGAACTGGCGCGTGCGCATCAAGCCCTTGGTGACGACGAAATCGGCGGCCATGCAGTTCAGCTTGACCTGCTTGTCGCCCACCAGTTTGGTCAGCACGATACTGCCGATATTCAAGCCCATTTCTTCCAGCAGCAGCTTGCTGATGCTGCCCCGGTTGATCAGTGCGCGCACTTCGCCGTTTGAACTGCCCAGCAGGCTGGCGACGGAATTGCCCGTGGCCGACAGCGACGCGTCGCCATTGATTTCGCCCACGCTCGCTTGCAGGGCCGGCAGGCGGGGAAACAGTTGCTGGATGTGCAGATGGCGGGCGCTGGCCTTGAGTTCGGCCGCGATGCCGTTGGCGATGACCTTGCCGCTGCCGTCGAGCCTGATCTGCGACGTCAGGGTGCCGCCCGCCACGTTGAAGTTGAGCGGCGTCAGGGACAGCACGCCATCCGTCAGCACCACATGCGTGTCAAGCTTGCTGATCGGCAGCTCGGCGTCGCGCGTGATTTTATCGGCCGTGTAGCGCACGTCGGCGTCGAGGCTGGTCCAGCGCTCCGTCTTGAAGGTTTCCACCGGCAGCACGCGGCCGGCCGGCTGCGTCGACGGCACGCCCCGTTCCTTCTTGCTGGCGCTGGAATCGGCGCCCACCAGGGGGCCCAGGTCGGAAAATTGCAGCAGGCGCGAGTGCACCTCGCCCGTCAGGCGCTTGCGCGGCGTGCTGGCGGAAAACGCCAGCTTGCCACTGATGTCGCTGGAACCCACCTTGCCGCTGAACTGGTCGTAGACCCATTCGCCGCCACGCGGCGCCAGGGTGCCCGTCAAATGGCCTTCCGTACTGAAATGCGGCGTTTCCGGCAGCAGCACGCCCGTCAAGGGATACAGGCGCGCCATGCTGGGCCCGGATATTTTCAGGCGCACGTCGAGCGCGGCCAGGTCCGCCGGGCGCGTCAGCGTGCCTTCGATGGCCACGCTGCTGCCGTTTGCGCGCATGTCGGCCTGGATGGGGAAGGGCGTGCCTTGCTGCTGCAGCGACAGCACGCCGCCCGCCTTGCCGCCGCCCTGGATGCTTTCGCCGCGGTATTTGCCCGACAGCTTCCAGGCGATGCCGTAGCGCGCATCGTCCGCGATGGTGTCGACGTCGGCGCGCATCGCCGTGTGCGTGACGGCATCGTCCAGGGTCACGCTGCCCTTGCTGAAGACCACGCTTTGCAGTTCCAGCTGCCACGGCGACGGTTGCTCCTGCTTGTCGAAGGTCCAGTTGTTCTTGCCGTCCTGGTTGCGCAGCAAGCGCACCTGCGGCGCGTCGAAGCGCAATTGCGGGATGATGATTTTCTTGTCCAGCAGGGCCAGGGGATTGAGTGAAAACGCCAGCTGGCGCACGCTGGCCAGCTGCGCCGGCTCATCCGTTCCTGTCATGGCGTTTGGGTTGCCCAGGCGCACATCCTTGGCCTGCAAGTGCGGCCACGGCAGGTAGGCGCGCCAGCTTTGTTGCCCCGCAGTGCTTGGCTGCTGCCACGTCAGCGACAGGTCGCCTGCAATCGCAAACGGCCGGCCCAGCGCTTCGCTGGCGCGCGCATTGAGCCAGGGCTTGGCGCGGTTCCAATCCATATTCAGCAGGACGGCGGCGGCAACGACGGGTAATGCGATGAGTGCGGTGGCACTGGCGAGGGTGATTTTCTGGCGGCGGGAGAGCGGCATTAGCTGAGTCTTTCTGGTCAAGTAGACACGATGCTACAGGAATCGCTGCAAAACCGGTCCCGTTTCAGGTTTTGCAGGCGTGCAGGTGCGCTGGCACACCTTGCTCAAGCAAGTATTGTCGATTTCTTACTCTATGTGCGGCACCGAACGGATATGTGGGGAGCCGGGGCCTATAACGTCATACATCAAACGCAGTTCCTGATTCCAGATATACCGACGTTGATACCTACCGCTTAACATTCTCCAGGAGAAAAAAAATGACAAACCGAGATTTCATCAAAACCCCCATGACCGCTCTGGCCGCCTGCCTCACCGCCGTTGTCCTGATGACGGGTTGCTCCAGTCTGAAAACGCCGGCCACGGCCGATGTTGCCGTGTCGCGCGCCGCCGTCGATAACGCCGCCAGCGCCGGCGCCGCCGAACTGGCACCCGATGAAATGCGTTCTGCCCGCGAAAAAATGCGCATGGCTAACCAGGCTTTGAAAGACCGCGACTACAAACTGGCGCGCGACCTGGCCGACCAGGCGCAAGCCGATGCCAAGCTGGCGCAAAGCAAGGCCAACTCGGCCAAGGCCACCAGCGCCGCCGATGAAATCAACGAGAACATCCGCGTCATGCGCGAAGAACTCGACCGTGCCAATCAGCAAGCGCCAAAACAATAAGCAACAACAACAATAACTAATAACAGGATTCCATCATGAAAAAATCTACCTACACCACCATTCCCGGCCTGCTGGCCATGGCCGCTTTAGTTGCCGCCTGCAGCTCCGCACCGACCACCACCAGCCTGCTCGATCAGACGCGCGGCGACTACATGGCAGCGCAATCGAACCCGATGGTATCGACCTATGCGCCACGCGAATTCCGCGAAGCGAGCGCTGCGCTGGAAGCGGCGAACGCGGCCGCCACGCGCCAGGATGACAGCGAAAAGGTCGACAAGCTGGCCTACCTGGCCAAGCAAAAGATAGCCACGGCGCAAGAAGTCGCCAAGCAGAAGGCCGCGGAAGCCGATGTCGCCAACGCCGGCAAGCAGCGCGACCAGTTGCGCCTCGATGCGCGCACGCAGCAGGCTGACCAGGCCACGGCCCGCGCCCAGTCGGCGCAAGCGGATGCGGAAGCGGCCAAGGCCCAGGCGCAAGCGGCTGAAGCATCGGCCCGCGATGCGCAAGCCCGCGCCGCCGGACTCGAAGCGCAGCTGGCCGACCTGGCCGCCAAGAAAACCGAACGCGGCATGGTCATCACCCTGGGTGACGTGCTGTTTGGCACGGACAAGGCAAACCTGACGGCCGATGGCACGAATACGGCGCGCAAGCTGGCCGACGTACTGAAAAACAACCCGCAGCGCACCGTGCTGATCGAAGGCTTTACGGATAGCACGGGCGGTTCCGCGCATAACCTGGAATTGTCGCAACGCCGCGCCGAATCCGTGCGCAATGCATTGCTGGAACAAGGCATCGGCCGCGACCGCATCGCCACGAAAGGCTATGGCGCCGCCTATCCGGCCGCCGGCAATGATACGGCGGCAAATCGCCAGCTGAATCGCCGGGTGGAGATTGTTCTGTCGGAAGACAATACCGCCATTCCCGCCCGCCGTTAAGCTGCGTCAGTTGACGCGGCAGTAGAAAGGCAGCATCGGCCGAAGGTTGGCCGGTGGATACCCATGCAAGACTTGAAAGGAAACATCATGACCCAAACATCTGTTGAGATTCCAGCTGGCATCGATACGGCCGCCATCCGCGCAGCCGCCAAAAACCTGGGCGACGGCGCCGTGACGGCCGGCTACCAGGGCGACCGCCAGGAGTTGATCGCCCTGCTGAATGGGGCGCTGGCCACCGAACTGGTGTGTATTGCGCGCTACAAGCGCCATTACTACACCGTGAGCGGGCGCGACAACGGCAGCATCAAAGCCGAGTTCCTGGAACACGCGCAGCAGGAGCAGGAACACGCCGACTGGCTGGCCGAACGCATCGTGCAATTGAACGGCAAACCAGATTTTAATCCTGCAACATTGCTTGCACGTAGCCATGCCGAGTATGATGACTCCGAAGACGTGCAAAGCATGGTGCGTGCCAATCTGATCGCAGAACGGGTGGCGATCGAGTCGTATCGCCAGATGATCGTGAAAATTGGCGACAAAGATCCGACCACACGCCATTTGTTGATCAAAATCATGGCTGTCGAAGAAGAGCACGCCGATGATATGCGCGATCTAATGGAATAGTGTTTTTGAGTAAAGTAGGTATAGTAACTACATTCATCCACAGCTAAGGAGCTACACCATGTTGGAAAACAATATCACCACCGTCAATAACGATGTCAAAACCCTGGTCAAGGATGCGCAAGCCCTGTTCAGCGCCGCTGCCGCCCTGACCGGCGAAAAAGCCGATGAAGTGCGCGTCAAGGGCATGAAAACCCTGGATGCCGCCCTGGCCAAGGCGCACGAAGCGCAAGCATCGGCCATCGTTGCCACCAAGCAGCTCGCCTCCCAGGCGGACGGTTATGTCAAGGAAAACCCATGGCGCACGGTGGCCGTCGCCGCTGGCGTCGGCGTGCTGGTCGGCTTCATCCTGGGCCGCAAGTAATCCACTGTCAGGAGCGATATGGACAAGTCTGCTTCGTCTCACCAGGGGCCGGGATTGATCGGCTCGGTCGCCGGCCTGGCCAAGAACGCCGTCGGACTGATGTTGTCGCGGCTGGAACTGGCCACCATCGAACTGTCGGAAGTGCGCAATCACATGCTGCAGCTGGTGGTCATTTTCGCGCTGGCGACGGTGGCGGGCTTGTTTGCCATCGCTTACGGCAGCGTGCTGATCGTTTTCCTGGCCTGGGATAGCCTGGGTTGGAAGATCCTGGCGATCATGACGGTCGTGTTCGTACTGCTGGCGATCGCCCTGGTCATGTATGCGCGCGCCATGCTGCGTCAAGGAAAGTTGTCCATGCCCGCCACCATGGCGGAATTGAAAGCCGACCGTGACATGCTGATGTAAGAGCCTATTCCAGTAGTGAGCGTCATCTGCTGGTAGTTCATCAGGAGCGCGGACAAGGCGTGAGGAGGACGCGTGGCGAGCCACGCGACGACGAGCAACGCCGTCCCCGCTTCTGAGGGGCGCCAACAGGGGATGTATTCATCTACTGGGATAGGCTCTAAGCTGCCTTACTAGGAGAATTCATGTCGGAAAACGACAAACTGGCGGCGCAAGCCGCCCGCAAGCGCCTGCTGATCGCCCAGGGCGAAATGTATCGCGTCGGCATCGTGCATGCGCGCGCCAACGTGGGCTATGCATTGCGTCCCGAATCGCTGTTGCAGGGCGTGGTCGAGACGGCGGTCGGCTTTGCCGGCCACCGCGTCGAGTCCCTGCTGGCGCCGGGCGGCATGCGTTTGCAAGGCGCCATGCCCTACGTGCTGACGGCGCTATCGTTTATCGGACGCAAGAAGCTGGTCAAGCCGGCCCTGGTCCTCCTGGCCGTGGCCGCCGTTGCCGCCAGCTGGCCGCGCCGCAAGCGCTGAACGCCAGCCATGTTGCACAGGAACGCCGTCATTGACGGCGTTTTTTTTGCCTGCACCCAAGGTCCGACACGCACGGACGCAATCCCTTACAATGATTTACGCCGCATTCCGCGCGGTGGACAGAGGGGCCATCTTGATGACGAATTCAAAGACACCGATCAATCAGTTAAATCCCTCGCGCCTGCGCATCGTGCTGGTACTGCAGGGCGGCGGCGCACTGGGCGCCTACCAGGCCGGCGTCTACCACGCGCTGCATGAACATGGCCTGGCGCCCGACTGGGTGGTGGGCACCTCGATCGGCGCCATCAATGCCGCCATTTTGGCCGGCAACAAGCACGAGGACAGGCTGGTGCGCCTGAAACAGTTCTGGCAGCGCGTGGCGCACCGCGACAGCATCGACATGAACCTGGTATCGGACCAGCAGCGCCGCTCGAACATCTGGCTGGCCACGCTCGATACGGTGCTGCGCGGCGTGCCCGGCTTCTTCAAGCCGCGTGCCTTCAGCCTGTTCCCGGCAGGAATCGCCGTCAAGCCGGAAGAGGCCAGTTACTACGACACGAGCGAGCTGGCCAGCACCCTCGATGAACTGGTCGATTTCGATTACCTGAACCAGCCGGGTGGCATGCGCCTGACGGTCAACGCCCTGCGCGTCAAATGCGGCAGCCTCACCAGTTTCGACAGCCAGCAGCAACCCTTGACAGCGGACCATATCCGCGCCAGTGGCGCCTTGCCGCCCGGCTTTGCCGGTGTGCGCGTCGATGGCGACCTATACTGGGATGGCGGCCTGTACTCAAACACGCCGCTGGAAACCGTGCTCGACGACACGCCCCACGTCGACACGCTGGTCTTCATGGTGGATTTATGGAGTTCGGAAGGCCCGGAACCGACCACCCTGGATGAAGTGCAGACGCGGCAAAAGGATGTCACCTTCGCGTCGCGCTCGAAGCGGCATATCGCCGATTATGTCAATACGCATACCTTGCAGCGCAAACTGCGCGAACTCTACGCCGGCTTGCCCGACACAAAGCACAACCGCCAGCAGACGGAAGAGCTGGTAGCGCTGGGCTGCGACAGCACCATGCACATCGTGCGCCTGCCGTACGCGGGGCGCGACTGGCACATGGCGGCCAAGGACATTAATTTCTCCAGGGGCTCCATCGAGTGGCGCTGGGAGCAGGGCTATCAAGACGGCTTGCGCGCGATCAAGGCGGCCGGCTGGCTGGCTTTTGTCACGCAAGACACGCCGCTGGTGGTGCACGAACTGCCACCCTACGAGCGCGACGCGGCCTGATCAGGCCGCGTCGAAATCACATGCGCATCACTGCGGATGCGCCGCCTCGCGCAGTTTTTCCGCGTTCGCCATGTCTTGCCGGTACGTGTCTTGCGCATCCTTCAGGCAAGTGGCGCGCGTGGCGGAGGGTTCCGAACGGCAGGCTTTTTTGGCCTCGGCCAGAGCGGCGGCGATTTCCTTGCGCAGGGTGCGCAGCTGGGCTTGCGCCGTACTGTCTTCCTGGTACCAGCGTTGCGGGTCGCCCGGCTGCGGCGTGGCCGTCTGGGCCAGTGCCAGTGGCGCCAAGCTGCAGGCGAACAGGGTGGTCAAGAGTGTGTTGTGGATAGTCATGATATTTCCTCCTTGAATTAAAAAAGGCGCCGCGGCGCCTTTTTTTACAACCTGCCCGTCAGTAATAGCAGGATCAGTATCACCACGACCAGGCCGGCGATGCCGCTGGGGCCGTAACCCCAGTTGCGGCTATGCGGCCAGGTAGGCAGGACGCCGACCAGGGCGAGGATCAAGATGATCAGAATGATGGTGCCCATGGCAACTCCTTGTTATGGTACGACTTATGCGGGATGGCGGACGCTTGCTGGCAAGCTCCGCCGAAAATTAATAGCGGTAGACGCGGCCGTCAACGACGCGCACGCGGTTGCCCGGGCGCAAATCATTCGCGCTGTCCTGCACCACGGTGCGGTATTCGCCGTTATCGAGGCGCACGCTGATCTGGTAGGCCTGCGCTTGTTGCCTGCGGCCTTCCACCTGGTTGCCGACCACGCCGCCAGCGACGGCGCCCGCCACAGTGGCGGCCGTGCGTCCGCCGCCCGAGCCGATGGTATTGCCCAGCAGGGCGCCGGCGATGCCGCCGACCACGGCGCCGGCGCCGCTGGTTTGTCCGCCACCTTGCACGATCTGGATGGAGTCGACGGTGCCGTACATGGCGGATTCAGGCTGGTTGGCCGGGTAATATTGTTGTGACTGGGTAGGGCCGGTGGCGCAACCGCTGAGTACGGCGGTGGCGGCGAGCATCAGTGCAGCCAAAGTGGCGTTGGTTTTCATTTTATTCTCCTGACGAGGTGAGGGTGTAGTGCCATCTTAGTCACGCCCCTGTCCTTGGTCTGTACGCTGCCGCACGCACTTATTTGCTGTCGAATCTGGCATTGTGGGCTGGGGCGATCCAGCAAAACGTTGTTATTTCTCCCTGTCTGCCTCCTGCTTGCAAAATAAATTACTTGTGTACGGCAGCGTACAGAAGAGCGGCGGCGATCCACGTAAAACGGTAGTCATGCCAAGCAGACATGCTTGGTACCACCAGGGAGAAATACAATATGAACAAGAATAAGCTCTTCACCGCCATCGTCGTCAGTCTGGCGTGCGCCGCCTGGGGCGGCCAGGCAGTGGCCGCCACGCCGGAAGCGAAAGCAGCCTACAAGGCAGCCAATGAACAGGCTGGCCTGAATTACAAGCTGGCGCATGCGGAATGCGAAAAAATCACGGGCAACCCGAAGGATGTCTGCATCGCCGAAGCGAAGGCCGTGCGCACCTACGATGAAGCCGTTGCTCAGGCGCAATATACGAATACCCTGCGTGCCTACACCAAGGCGCGCATCAAGATTGCCGATGCCAACTACGACGTCGATCTGGCCCGCTGCAATGCGCTGACGGGCAACGACAAGGATGTCTGCGTCAAGCTGGCCAAGTCCACCAAGGTGGCGGCCCTGGCCGACGCCAAGGCAGACAAGAAAGTCATCGAAGCGCGCAGCGATGCGCGTGAAGCAAAGAGAAAAGCCGAGTACAAGGTCGCGACAGAAAAATGCGATGCATTGGCCGGCGCAGCCAAGGATGACTGTATCAAGGCTGCAAAAACCCAGTTTGGCTACTGAGCTCCCTCGGGCGCGCAGTTACCACACTGGTATAAGAAGCTCATTGTGAGCACATTGATTGACCACTCCTAAGGAAAAAACCATGAAATTCACTAAATCTATCGCTACTGGCCTGTTCATCGCTTCCCTGTTCGCCGTTGCAGGTTGCGCTTCGACCCCAACCAAAGAAGGCACGGGCGAGTACATCGACGACGCAGCCATCACCACCAAAGTGAAAGCCAGCATCTTCAATGAGCCTACCCTGAAATCGACGGAAATCAACGTTGAAACCTTCAAGGGCGTGGTTCAGCTGAGCGGCTTCGTTGCCCAGCCAGCCGATGCCGCCAAAGCGGGCGAAATTACCCGTGGCGTCAAGGGCGTGAAGTCGGTGAAAAACGACATCCGCGTCAAGTAATGGCCTGACCTGCCGCAGGCCCAGCCCCACGGCTGGCTCTGCGGCCCTCCACCGACCGTCGCGGGAATCGCATGCATATCCAGCCTACAGATACCCCGCCCGAGCCGGTGGCGGCTGCCTCCGCCGAGCCTGCCGGGCCACCTCCCGGCATGCCCGGGGAGCACCTGGACGCATCCTTGCGTCTGCCGCTGCATGTCAATGCGCGCGGCCTTGCCCTGGGCATTATCGCCACCGTCAGCTTCATCTATGCGTTGCAATGGGCGCAGAAATTCCTCATTCCCGTCATCTTCGGCATTTTCATTGCCTATACCCTCAATCCTGTCGTCGCCTGGCTGGAAAAGCTGCGCCTGCCGCGCGCCATCGGTACCACCATCGTCACGGCCCTGATACTGTTCGGTTCCGTCGTCGTGGTCGACCGCGTGCAGGGCGAATTCGAATCCATCGTGGAAGAGTTGCCGGCCGCCACACAGAAACTGTCGCGGCTGATCGCCGAGAACACGGGTGGCAAGAACAGCACCTTCCAGAAGATGCAGGCCGTGGCCAATGCAATCGAGCAAGTGGCCGCCGGCGCCGAAGCGCGCCGCAACAACCGCCGCGCCGCCGCCGAGGCGCCCAACTTCAAGATCATGGACTGGGTCTGGGCCGGTTCGCTGGGCCTGGTGGGCTTTCTCAGTCAGGCGACCATGGTCATCTTCCTCGTGTTTTTCCTGCTGCTGTCGGGCAATACCTTCAAGCGCAAGCTTGTCAAGCTGACGGGACCGTCGCTGAGCCGCAAGAAGGTCACCGTGCACATCCTGGAAGACATCAATACCTCGATCCAGAACTATATGTTCATGCTGCTCGTCACGAATGGCTTGCTGGCCGTTCTGATGTGGATCGCTCTGCGCGTGATCGGCCTGGAAAACGCGGGCGCCTGGGCCATCGTGGCCGGCTTGCTGCACATCATGCCGTATTTTGGCCCGCTGCTCATCACCATCGCCACAGGCTTGGTCGCCTTTTTACAGTTCGAATCGCTGCAAATGGTCTTGCTGGTGACGGGCACGTCGATGGCCATCGCCACCCTGGTGGGCACCTTTGTCACCACCTGGATGACGGGACGCATCGCCCGCATGAATCCCACGGCCGTCTTCATCAGCCTGCTGTTCTGGGGCTGGCTGTGGGGCGTCTGGGGCTTGTTGCTGGGCGTGCCCATCATCGTCATGGTGAAGGTGGTGGCCGAGCGCGTGCAGGGCATGGAAGTGGTGGCCGAGCTGTTGGGCGAGTAGTTGTCTAAAATGCAAACGGCGCCCGCAGGCGCCGTTTTGACATGCGTCAGCCTGCTCAGGACTGGTGGCGTTTCAATATCTTGACTTGCACATCGCCGTCTTCCGTCTTCGGCATATCCTTCATGCTGCCCAGCTGCAGGGCGAACTGGCGCGTGAATTCGGCGCCCAGGAAGAAGATTTGCGCCGAGTAATACACCCACAGCAGCAGGGCCACCAGCGAACCGGCCGCGCCATAACTGCTGGCCACGCCGCTATTGCCGATATACACGCCAATCGCATACTTCCCCAGTGAGAACATGAAAGCCGTGCCCACGGCGCCGATCAGCACGTCGCGCCAGGACAGGCGCACGCGCGGCAGCATTTTATAGATGACGGCAAACAGGCTGGCGATGACGGCAAAGCCGATCAGGTTCGACAAAATGGTAAACAGCACGGCCGTGTCTTTCCACACGCCTTCCCAGAAGTTGGCCAGAATGGCCATGGCGGCGTTCACCACCAGCGAGACCATCAGCAGGAAGGCCAGTACCAGCACCAGGCCGAAGGACAGCAAACGCGTGCGCAGCATGTCCCAGGCACCCGCTTCCTTCAGCGGTGGTACTTGCCAGATTTCATCGAGGCTCGCCTTCAGTTCGGCAAACACGCTGGTGGCGCCAAACAGCAGCAGGGCGCTGGCGATGAGGGTGGCGATGCGCCCTTGCTCATGGTTCTTCGCGCCGGCCAGCACCAGCTGGATGGCTTCGGCGCCTTGCGTGCCCAGCAAGCCTTGCAATTGCCCCATCAGCTCGCCGCGCGCGGCGGCCGGACCATAGAAAAAGCCGGCGATGGCAATCACCAGCACGAGGATGGGGGCGATGGAAAACAGGGTGTAATAGGCGAGGGCGGCGCCCTTGCTCGAGGCGCGGTGTTCCAGCCATTCGGTGACGGAACAGACGATGACACTGCGCATTTGCTTGCTGAACGGCACCAGGCCGGCCAGTCTGGGATAACGGGTAGAAAAATTCATGCTGGCTTTCAATGCAAAAAAGGGGCGCGAGCCCCTTTTTTTATTCACAAGTGGCGTACCACTGTTGAGTTTACTGCACGCGGCGTTCGATGGTGATTTGTTCCACTTCAACGCGGCGGTTTGGTTCCAGGCACTTGATCAGGTCGGCACGCTTCTTGTTATCGCAGGTGACGACAGGATTGGTGGAGCCCTTGCCTTCGGCTGTCAGGCGGTTGGCGGCGACACCGTGGGCGACCAGGTATTCCTTGACTGCATCAGCGCGCTGCTGTGACAGTTTCAGGTTGTACTTGGGCGAACCGATGCGGTCGGCATAACCACTGATGACGACGTTGTTGACGTCCGGCGCTGCGTTCAGCACGCGGGCGATCTCGTCGAGCTTGGTCTGTGTCGGACCCAGCTTGGCGCTGTCGAACGCGAACAGTTCCGTTGCCGCCATCGTCACTTTTTCAAAGCGTGGCGGTGGTGGCGGTGGTGGCGGCGGCACGACCACGACGACTTCTTCGCGCACTGGCGGCGGCGGCGGTGGCGGCGGCGGTGCAGGCGGTTTGTCGAACGCGAAGTTCAGGCCCACGGTGACGTAGTAGTTGTTGGCCTTGCTGCTTGGGTCGAAGGTATTGCCGCGCAGGAAGCCGTGCACATTGCGTACGTCAGCCTGGAACGACAATTGATCGTTGATGGTGGACTGGAAACCCAGACCTACGCTGGCGTATGGCGAACTCTTCGAGCGTTCACCGAAGGCGAAGCTGGTGTCCTTGTCGCGCTGCATGCCGGCACCCACCAGCAGGAAGGGGCGGAAGGCTTTGCGCGAGAACATGTACAGACCGTCTACGCCCAGCGTATTTTGCTGATAGCGCTGTTGGCCATCCTTGGAGCGGGCATACGTGGTGCCCAGCTGGATATCCCAGTCCTGGGAAACAGGTTTACCGAAACGCAAGCCTGCGCCATAGCCGGTTTTATCCGTGGCAAAGTCGGAATCTGGCTTGAGTGCGTTGAGGCTGGGTTGAATGTACCAGGAGGGATTGATTTCCTGGGCCTGTGCGCCGAGGGCGGAGCACAGTACTGCGGCGGCAACGGCGATTTTTTTTAGATTATTCACAAGTAACTCCCAACGTTGATAAGAGATTTTCTCTGCTGCATCAATTCGACAACTGCCAGACATGCTATTGCTAGAGATAGACAACAATTCCAGGTGCGCTTTCTTGCGATAAATGCACTGCTGTTGGACTAGAGAATACGGTTGCAGGTTCAAGCGGTCGGTGCGTTGGCGCACAAAGCATTGTGGTATATCAATGATGTTGTAAATTCACGACAAAGACTTTTGTGTTGAAAAAAACTAATTTGCATCTGCAAAGTTTTGCAATCACGGCCATTTCCTGGCGCCGCGACGCGAGGCAATCGTACGACTTCTTACCCGCATGCCACTGTATATTAGCAACAATGATGAGCTTGATAACTACTATTACATTGATGTTGTATTCCTGCCGCATTCGCTTGCCTTGTCTGGCTTCCTCCAGGCAACTTTTGCGCGCCGCAGCCAGCTCCGCCACTTTTCATCAAGGAGTCACCCGTGCCTGACCTGTCCCGTGTTGTTTCTTCCCCGCTGTCTGGCAAGCTGGGCCGGCTATATTTGCTGCTGTCGCTGGGCCTGGCTATGCCGGCCTGGGCCGATAGTGGCGTGGCCCTGTTTTCACCCAGCGGCACGGTCAAGGCCGTGCGCCAGGTGCGGGCCCAGTTCGCCACGCCGATGGTGCCGTTCGGCGACATGGGCTTGCCCGCGCCGTTCGCCATCGATTGCGGCAAGGCCGAGCCTGGCGTCGTGGCGGGTGCGGGGCGCTGGGCCGACGAGCGCAACTGGAATTATGATTTCGAGCGCGACTTGCCGGCCGGCGTGGCTTGCAGTTTTAGCTTGAAAGCGGGGTTGAAGGACCTGGCCGGCAAGCCTTTGCAGGGGACGGCGTCGTACCGCTTTTCCACGGGGGGCCGGCCATCGTCGAGGCCGTGCCGTATGACGGCCAGCCGTACATCGATGAAAACCAGATCTTCGTGCTGGGCCTGGACGCTGCGCCGAACGAGGCCAGCGTGGCCGCGAACGCGTATTGCCGCGCCGATGGCATCAATGAAAAGATTCCCGTACGCCTGTTCAAAGGCAAGGAACTGGAGCAGGTATTGACCCTGCGCAAGAGCTTCCTCGAGCGCTACCTGACTGTCTACTTCAAGAAGCGGGGCACGCTCTGGAAAGTGGGCATGCCCGTCGCCAGCAAGGGCGCGCCGCCGCTGCCCGTCACCGTGTTGCAATGCAAACGCAGCTTCCCCGCCAACGCCAAGGTCTCGCTGGTGTGGGGCGAGGGTATCGCCAGCGCCAGCGGCATCGCCACGGAGAAGGCGCAAACTCTGCAGTTCAAGACGCGGCCCGATTTCACGGCCAAATTCAGCTGCGAACGCAGCAATCCCAAGGAACAGTGCATCCCCTTCCTGCCCATGCGCGTGCAATTTTCCGCGCCCGTGAGCGCGGCGCAGGTGCGCGCCATGACCCTGAAGGGCGGCGGCAAGACGTATGCGCCGACGATTGCAAAAGACGAAGAAAAGGCGGAATTCCTGTATGGCGCCACCTTCAACGGCCCCTTCCCCGTGCAAGCCAGTTTTGTGCTGAACCTGCCGCCGAAGCTGACGGATGACGCGGGCCGCGCCTTGCTCAATCGCGCGCGCTTTCCCATGACGGTGCGCACGGGTGAACAGCCGCCGCTGCTGAAATTCCCGGCCCCGTTCGGCATCATCGAAGCGAAGGGCGACGGCTTGCTGCCCGTGACCGTGCGCAATATCGAGCCTGTGCTGTCGGGCAAGGAAGTCGCTCAGCCATCGGCTGCTGCCACGGGTGCCACCTTGCGCGTGCCCGACAATGATGACAAGTTCATCATCGAGTGGATGCAGCGCCTGGCCGGCAATGGTGACGGGGGCGAGTACTGGCAACCGTACGCCCAGTATGCGGGCAACATGAGCAAATCCGTGCTGGCCGGCGCCGCCGGTACGCGCCCCATCAGCCTGCCCCGTCCCGATGGCAAGAAAACCTTTGAAGTGATCGGCATTCCTTTGCTGAAACCGGGCTTCTACGTAGTCGAGCTGGCCAGCCCCATCCTCGGCAAAGTGCTGCTGGGCAAGCCGACCACCGCCTACATCCGCACGGCCGCGCTGGTGACGAATCTGGCGGCCCACTTCAAGCATGGCGCGCAATCGTCGCTCGTGTGGGTGACGTCGCTGGACAAGGGCGCGCCTGTCGCGAAAGCGCAAGTGGCCGTGCGCGACTGCGCCGGCAAGCTGCTGTGGCAGGGCGCCACGGGCGCGGACGGCGTGGCGCACATTCCCGGCGAGCTGGCTGCATCCAGCTGCAAGAACAATGGCGGCTACTTTATCAGTGCGCGCAGCGGTGGCGACATGACGTTCACCCTGTCGGACTGGGTGGGTGGCATCGAAGCCTGGCGTTTTAATTTACCCACGGACGACACGCGCGCCGACAACACTTTGCTGGCCACGGTATTCGACCGCACACTGCTGCGCGCGGGCGAAACCGTGCACATGAAGCATTTCATCCGCAAGCACACGGCCGAGGGCATGAGCCTGGTCGACAAAAATAACGGCCCCGGCAGCGCCACCTCCGTCGTCATCACGCACCAGGGCAGCGACCAGAACTATCAATTGCCCCTGCGCTGGACGGCCGGCGGCACGGCGGAAAACGACTGGGTCATTCCCGCCGACGCCAAGCAGGGCGAATACAGCGTGACCATGGCGGGCCGCCCGTCCGGCAGTTTCCGCGTGGAAGCGTTCCGCGTGCCGACCATGAAAGCCATGCTGCAGGGGCCGAAAGCGCCCGCCGTGCAGGTGAAGCAGCTGGCCCTCGATGCGCAAATTACGTATCTGGCCGGCGGCGCGGCCACCAACGCGCCCGTCAAGCTGCGCACGGTGCTGCAAGACAAGAGCGTGACGTTTGCCGATTATCCCGATTTCAGCTTCAGCAATGGCGACGTGAAGGAAGGCCTGGTGAAGCAGGGCACGGGCTACGACGACGATGAGGGCGAGTGGCAGGACGAAGGCCGTGGCGGCGCCTCTGGCGCCGGAGCGGCTGCCGCGCGCACGCAAAGCTTGACCCTGGACAAGGCCGGTGGCGCGCGCATCGTCGTCGACCAGCTGCCGCAGCTGTCCGTGCCGCGCGACCTGGTGGCGGAAATGGCTTTCCAGGATGCAAATGGCGAGACGGCCTCGGTTGCCACGCGCGTGCCGCTGTGGCCATCGAATGTTGTGATCGGCATCAAGCCCGACGCCTGGGCCTTGAGCAAGGATGCCTTCAAGTTCACGGTCGCCGTGCTGGGCACGAATGGCAAGCCCGTGGCGGATGCCCCGGTTGCCGTCGATTTCTTCCAGCGCAACAGTTACTCGCACCGCCGCCGGCTGATCGGCGGCTTCTATGCGTATGAAAACAGCAGCGAAGTGGTCAAGCTCGGTCCTGCCTGCAATGGCAAGACGGACAACAAGGGCCTGTTGATTTGCGACGTGAAGGCACCCGCCAGCGGCAATCTGGTGTTGCGCGCCCGCACGCAGGATGCGTCCGGCAACGCGGCCGTCGCCAACCGCGAAACGTGGGTGGCCGGCAGTGGCGACTGGTGGTTCAACGCCAGCGACAACGACCGCATCGACGTGCTGCCGGAAAAGAAACGCTATGAACCGGGCCAGGAAGCGAGCTTGCAGGTGCGCATGCCGTTCCGTGCGGGCACGGCCCTGATCACGGTCGAGCGCGAAGGCATCCTCGACACCTATGTGCGCCAGCTCAATGGCCGGGAACCTGTGGTGAATATCCCGGTCAAAGCGAATTACGCGCCGAATGTGTATGTCTCCGTGTTTGTCGTGCGGGGGCGTGTCGATGGCGTGCAGCCGACGGCCCTGGTTGACCTGGGCAAGCCGGCCTACAAGATGGGCATCGCACCGCTGAACGTGGGGTGGCAGGCGCATGAGCTGAACGTGATGGTGGTGTCCGACAAGGAAGTGTATAAAACGCGCGACAAGGCGGAGGTGTCCGTGCGCGTGCGCCGCGCCGACGGCAAAGCCTTGCCGGCGGGCGCCGAAGTGGCGCTGGCGGCCGTCGATACGGGGCTATTGGAACTCATGCCCAACGATAGCTGGAAATTGCTCGACGCCATGATGGCGCAGCGCAGCCTGCAGGTGGAAACGGCGACGGCGCAGATGCAAGTGATCGGCAAGCGCCACTTCGGCCGCAAGGCCTTCCCGGCCGGCGGTGGCGGCGGCAAGGGTGCCAGCCGCGAACTGTTCGACACCTTGCTGTTCTGGAAGGGCACCGTCAAGCTCGACGCCAAGGGCGAAGCCACGGTGCAAGTGCCGCTCAACGATTCCTTGACGGCGTTCCGCATCGTTGCCATTGCCAGTGCCGGCAAGGAATTGTTTGGCACGGGCAGCACGGACATCCGCAGCTCGCAAGACTTGATTTTGATGTCGGGCTTGCCGACCCTCGTGCGCGAAGGCGACCAGTTGCGCGCGGGCTTTACGGTGCGCAACACCTCGGCCACCTCCTTGAGCGTGGAACTGAACGCCACGGCGGCAGGCAAGGCGCTGCCGCGCCAGAGCTTGACATTGGCGGCGGGCGAAGCGCGCGAAGTGGGCTGGGATTACCAGGTGCCGCTCGGCGCGCAAACGGTCGTGTGGGACATTAGCGCCAAGGCGGGTAGCCACACCGATAAACTCAAAATCACGCAAAAAGTGGGCCAGGCCACGCCCGTGCGCACGTACCAGGCTACCTTGCTGCAGATCGACAAGCCCATCAATATGTCCGTGCAAATGCCGGCCGGCGCCTTGCCGGGCCGGGGCGGCATCCAGACCAGCTTTGTCGCCAAACTGGGCGGCGAGCTGCCCGGCGTGCGCGAGTACATGGCTGCGTATCCGTACACCTGTTTCGAGCAGAACACGTCGAAGGCCATCGCCCTGCAAGACCAGGAGGCGTGGAACAAGCTGGCCGCCAGCTTGCCCGCCTATCTGGACAGCGACGGCCTGCTGAAATACTTCCCCATCATGGAGCAGGGCAGCGACAGCCTGACGGCCTACGTGCTGTCGGCAACGAAAGAAGCGGGCTATGCGATTCCCGAACAGACGAAGAACCGCATGGAAGCAGCCTTGACGGCCTTCGTACAGGGCCGCATCGTGCGCCGTTCCGCGCTGGCCACGACCGACCTGGCCGTGCGTAAACTTGCTGCGCTGGAAGCGCTGTCACGCTCCAATAAAGTGCCGCCCGATGCGCTGGAAAGCATCAGCATCAGCCCGAACCTGTGGCCCACGTCCGCCGTTATCGACTGGAGCTTGTTGCTGCAACGTACGCCCAGCCTGGCGCACCGCGATGCGCTGCTGGCCGAGGCACAGCAGATTCTGCGCAGCCGTTTGAACTTCCAGGGCACGACCATGGGCTTTTCCACCGAGCGCAAGGATAACTGGTGGTGGCTGATGGTGTCCGGCGACGTCAACGCCAACCGCTTGTTGCTGGCCGTGATGGATGACCCGGCGTGGAAAGATGACATCGGCCGCCTGGTGCGCGGCAGCATGGGACGCCAGAAGAAGGGCCGCTGGGATACCACGGTAGCCAACGCCTGGGGCACCCTGGCCATCAGTAAATTCTCGGCCAAGTTCGAATCCACGCCAGTGACGGGCGCCAGCGCCGTCAAGCTGGGCGGCGATACGCAAGCGCTCGTGTGGAATGGCGCGGCGAAAGTGGGACCCGTGCTGCAGGCGTGGCCGAAGGGCACGGACAGCCTGGGCCTGGCGCACAGCGGCACCGGTAAACCGTGGGCCACCGTGCAAAGCCTGGCGGCCATTCCGCTCAAGGCGCCCGTCTCCAGCGGTTACACGATCAAGAAAACCATTACGCCCGTGGAACAGAAAACCACAGGCCACTGGTCGCGCGGCGATGTCTACCGCGTGCGCCTGGATCTGTCGGCGCAGGCGGACATGAGCTGGGTGGTGGTCGATGATCCGATTCCCGCCAGCGCTACGGTGCTGGGCAATGGCCTGGGCCGCGATTCTCAGCTGCTGACGGCCGGTGAAAAATCCACGGGCTGGGTCTGGCCCACGTTCGAAGAACGGGCGTTTGATGCTTTCCGCGCGTATTACGCGTTTGTGCCAAAAGGTACGTGGAGCGTGGAATATACGGTGCGCCTGAACAATGCCGGTGACTTCAGCCTGCCGGCCACGCGCATCGAAGCCATGTATTCGCCCGAGATGTTTGGCGAGTCGCCGAACGCGAATATGAAGGTGGCGCAGTGAAGGGGTTTGCTTTACTGATGGGCTGCCTGCTGGCCGGCCCGGTCTTCGCTGAAGCGATATTGACGCCGGCCCAGGTGCAAGCCGCCTACCGCAGTTCGGAAGCGCAGTTGCTGGACCGCAGCGGCGCGCCCCTGCAATCGTTACGCGTGGACATGAAGGTGCGCCGCTTGGCGTGGGTGCCGCTGGCCGACATCTCTCCCGCCGTGCAGCAAGCCGTGCTGCTGGCAGAAGACCAGCGCTTCATGCGCCATGGCGGCGTGGATGTGTCCGCGCTGGCCACGGCCGCCTGGGACAATCTGTTTTCGAAAAAGCCCCGGGGCGCCTCGACCATCACCATGCAGCTGGCGGGCCAGCTGGACGCCGACTTGCAGGCGCAAGCGGGCGGGCGCAGCCTGCGCCAGAAATGGGACCAGATGCGCGCGGCGCAAGCCATCGAGGATAGCTGGAGCAAGGCGCAGATTTTTGAAGCGTATCTGAACCTGGTGTCGTTTCGCGGCGAGCTGCAAGGCATCGCCTCCGCCTCGTACAGCCTGTTCGGCAAGGCGCCGTCCGGCCTGAACCAGACCGATGGCATCATTTTGGCCAGCCTGGTGCGCGCGCCAAATGCGCCGCCCGCTACCGTCACGCGCCGTGCCTGCGCGCTGGCGAAGGAGTGGCGCATGGACAGCAGTTGCCAGCTGATCGGCCAGCGCGTGCAGACGGCCTTGCAGCGCACGGCCCTGTATGCCGACCTCGCGCCGGCGCCGCAAGTGGCGCAGCAGCTGCTCAAGCAATCGGGCGCCTCCGTGCGTAGCACCCTCGACGGTCCCCTGCAGCGTTTCGCGCAGAAAAATCTGCGCCAGCAACTGGCGTCCTTGCGCGAGCGCAATGTCAACGATGGCGCCATCATCGTGCTCGACAACCGCAGCGGAGAAGTTCTTGCCTATGTCGGCAATGCGGGCGGCAGCCATGTCGATGGCGTGGCGGCCTTGCGCCAGGCCGGTTCCACCCTGAAACCGTTTTTATATGAACTGGCCATCGAACGCCGGCTGATGACGGCCGCCTCCGTCATGGACGACTCACCGCTTGACGTCGCCACGGCGTCCGGCATGTATGCGCCGCAAAACTACGACCGCAATTTCAAGGGCTATGTCAGCGCCCGCACCAGCCTGGCCAGTTCCCTCAATATTCCCGCCGTGCGCACGGTGCTGCTCACGGGACAGGACGGTTTTTATAACCGCCTGAAGGACGTGGGCCTGTCCAGCCTGACGGAAGCGGCCGAATACTACGGCCCCTCGCTGGCGCTGGGCTCATCGGAAGTGACCCTGCTGGAACTGGCCAACGCCTACCGCGCGCTGGCGAATGGCGGGCTGTACAGCACGGCCAGCCTGCAGCCGGGGCAGGCGGGCAAGGATCGGCGCCGCGTGATGGAGCCGGGCGCCGCCTTCATCGTCGGTGATATCCTGGCTGACCGCGCCGCGCGCAGCATGACCTTTGGTTTACGCAACGAGCTGGGGACGAATTTCTGGAGCGCCGTCAAGACGGGCACCAGCAAGGACATGCGCGACAACTGGTGCATGGGCTACTCGGCGCGCTACACGGTAGGCGTGTGGGTGGGCAACTTCGACGGCAAGCCCATGTGGGACGTGTCGGGCGTGACGGGCGCCGCGCCCGTGTGGCGCGACGTGATGGACTACCTGCACAAGAACGTTCCCAGCCATGCCCCGAAAGCGCCACCCGGCGTGTTGCAGCAAATGGTCGCGTACCAGCCCGCGCTGGAAGCGCCGCGCCGCGAATGGTTTATCTTTGGTACGGAAAGTCCCATCATCGCCGTGCTGGGCGACACCGTGAAGCCGCCCGCCATCGTATATCCGGCCGAGGACAGCATCCTCGCCATCGACCCCGACATTCCGCCCGCCCTGCAGCGCGTGTTTTTCCAGGCCCAGGGCAGCCGCGACTTGCGCTGGGTGCTCGACGGCAAGGATATGGGCGCGGCTATTGACAGCATCAGCTGGCGCCCCGTGCCGGGCAAGCACGCGCTGGCTCTCGTCGATGATGCCGGCAAGACGGTGGCGCGGGTGGCGTTCCAGGTGCGGGGCAATGCGCTGGCGTCGCTGAACTAGGCGGGGCGATCCGTGCCCTCGGTCAGCTTGCTGTCCGCCAGCCCCGGCGCGCCCCACAACAAGCCCATCCAGATGCAGAACGACAGGCCGCGGTGCAGCGACGTGAAGCACAGGCCGAAAATCAGGCCGCGCGCGAACGGATTCGTGTTTGGCACGTTGGCACTGTCGAGCAGGAACAGGGTAGCGACGGCGGCGACCGTCATGACGGGCAGCATGAACCACCATTTGCGTTCGATCGGCGACATGATTTCCTGATAAGAAGAGTATGTGCCGATTCTAGCGCAGTACTGTCAAAAAGTATTTACGGCGCACTGATGATTTTCGTCAGCGCGATACGATACGCCGGCTGCACGTCGCCATCCTGGTCCAGCTTGTCCGTCATGATCACGCCGTAACCTTGTGCGTACCACACGTATTCGCCGCTTTTGCCTTTGCTCTTGCCACCCACGTCGCGCAGTTCGAACTTGCAGGCGTCGGGGAAGCGGCGCCCGCCCAGTTCCAGGCGTTCCCAGCCCAGGAAGGTGATCGAGAAATCGCGTTTATCCGTGCGCGTGGAGGTGGTGATCTTGTCGGACAGGCCAGCCAGCGGGTAGTGGGTGCTCGTTTGCGTGTCCGTGAACTGCACGCGCACTTCCTGGCCGGGGCGCATGGTGGCGGGAATAGCCGACTGCGCCGCGTAGACGTTCTTGCTGCGCACGCTGCCGTCTTCGTTGTAATGGACCATGCCCGTCAGGAATACCTGGCCGTCGCGGATGTCCTGGTAGGACGTGGCCAGCAGGACGCCGCCTTCGAGTATCAATTGGATGCCCTTGAGTTTCTTGCCCTCGAAGGTTTCCTCGACGTTGACTTGCGCGTCGCCATTGTTCTTGCTGAACCTGATGCCCGTCGTCAGTTCCATGCACTCGCCCACCGTGGGCGCCGCCTGTACGCCTGCGGCCGCGAATACGCCTGCCGCCACCATTCCACACCATGCTGCTTTCATTGTCATCCTTGCTATTTCTAAAGGATGTGATGATAGCTTGCCTGGGAGTAATGTGGCGCAGCCCTGGAGGCCGACTTAGCGGGCCGGTGCTGCCGGCGTCGCTGGTGGCGAGGTGGCCGCTGCGCTGGCAGCCGGGGTGTCCGGGGTGTCCGGCGTGGCCACGGGCTTGCCGCGCCGTGTGCGCTTGTCCGTGCGCGCCTTGGCGGGCTTGGCGTCGTGCACCAGCTTGCCCTTGTTGTCGAGTTTGTCGGACTGGTCCGATTTCTGGCCCGGATCATTTGGATTGTTGGTGTGGTTGCCCGTCTGGTTGACATTCGTCGTCGACTGGGCTTGCACCCAGGCGCCGCCGACGGTCATCAGGGTGGCGGCCAGCAAGAGAGCGGCGGTCTTCATGGCAGTGTCCTGTGCAAGTGTTGATGTGAGCTGGCATTCTCACACAGGAGGCCGCCCGCACGGGTAGGACGCCACCGCATGGCTGTGTCGGCCATTTGCTTCAGATCAACGGAATTGTTCCGTCGAGATATCAAATCGCTTGAGCTTGTCGTACAGGGTTTTCTTCGGGATATTCAAGGCAGCCGCCGCCTCGATGACGTTGCCATTGTGGCGGCGCAAGGCTTCCTCGATGATGGAGATTTCGAAAGTGTCGACTTGCTCGGCCAGCGAGGCTTCGCGGCAGCCGGCCGGACTCAGCGTGTCGTCGAGCAAGCCCAGCACGAAACGGTCGGCCACATTGTGCAGCTCGCGCACGTTGCCGGCCCAGCGCTGCGCCATCAGGGAGGCGATCAGTTCGCCGCTGACGAGGGCGGCCGGCTGGCCATAGCGCAGCGCCGCCTGCAGCACGAAAAACTCGAACAGCAGCGGGATATCCTCGCGCCGGTTGCGCAGGGCGGGCAGGGTGAGGCTGGCCACGTTCAGGCGGTAATACAGATCGGGCCGGAATTTCCCCTGTTCGGCCAGCACGCTCAAATCTTCCTTGGCGGCGGCGATGACGCGGAAATTCACGGATATCAATTTGTTCGATCCGAGGCGCTCCACTTGCCGTTCCTGCAGCACGCGCAGCAGTTTGACTTGCAGGGCCAGCGGCATGCTTTCTATTTCATCGAGGAACAGGGTGCCGCCGTTGGCGTATTCGATCTTGCCGATGCGCTGGCGCTGCGCACCTGTAAATGCGCCTTCCTCGTGGCCGAACAGTTCCGACTCGAAGATCGATTCGGGCAGGGCGCCGCAATTGATGGCCACGAACGGGTGGTCGCGCCGCTCGCTGAAGTCGTGCAGGCAGCGTGCAATCAGTTCTTTTCCGGTTCCCGTTTCACCGAGGATGATGATGTCGGCCGACTTCGGCGCCAGGTTCAGCACCAGCTGGCGCACCTTGGCCATGGCCGCGCTGCGGCCCACAATGCGCGCTTCGATGCCGACCCGCTGTTCGAGCTGGCGGCGCAAGTTCATGTTTTCCAGCACCAGGTGGCGTTTATCCAGGGCGCGGCGGCACACTTCCACCAGCAGGTCGGCGGAAAACGGCTTTTCGATGAAATCGTAGGCGCCACGGCGCATGGCGCCCACGGCCATCGACACGTCGCCGTGGCCCGTGACGAGGATCACGGGCAGGCTGGCATCCTGCGCCACGGCGATATCGAGCAGTTTCAAGCCATCCATGCCGGGCAGCTTGATATCGCTCAATAAAATGCCCGCAAATTCGGGCACCAGCCAGGGCAGCGCTTCCTCGGCCGTGGCGACGGCCGTCACTTGCAGTCCTGCCAGTTCCAGCGATTGCCGGGCGCCCTTGCGCACGACGGCATCGTCTTCCACCAGCAGCACTTGCATGCCTTCAAAATTATTCTCGTGCATCAGATGTTTCCTTCGTCTCTATCCCCCGGGTCGCAGCTCAGGGTGATGGTAAATTGTGCGCCGCCCCCTTCCTGCGCGCTGCGGTTGCGCACGGCCAGTGCGCTGCCGGCCGCGCGCAGTATGCCTGCGCTGATCGACAATCCCAAGCCCAGCCCGTGTTCCTTGGTGGTATAGAAGGGATCGAAGATCTTGTCGAGCGAGGCCAGCGGGATGCCGGGGCCATTATCGGTGATATGCAGCACAGCAAGGCCGCCTTCGCGGCGCACCTGGAACCATATCTGCACGGGCTCGCTTTCCGGCACGGCATCCATGGCGTTGGTGATCAGGTTGGTAAACACCTGTTCCAGGCCGATGGCGTTGCACAGCACGATGATGTCGTCCTCCAGCCAGCTTTCATGCAGGGTCAGGCGTTGCGAATGCTTGCGCGTGCGGATTTGCAGCATGGTTTGCGCAAACGCCTGGCGCACGCTGACGGGTTTGCGGGCATCGTCGCTGCGCCGCGCAAAGCCTTTCAGTTGCGAGGTGACATAGCCGAGACGCTTGACGAGGTCGGAAATGGTGGACAGGTTGTCCAGTGCATCGTCGATGCGGCCGCGTGCCAGAAACACCTTGGCATTGTCGGAAAACGTCTGCAGGGCGGCCAGCGGCTGGTTCAGTTCGTGCGTGACGCCGGCCGCCATCTGGCCGATGGCCGCCAGCTTGCCGCTTTGCACCAGTTCCGCCTGGGCATAGCGCAAGGTTTGCTCGGCGCGCTCGCGTTCGGCCACTTCCGCCTGCAGCCGGCCATTCGCGTGCACCAGGTCGGCCGTGCGCTGCTCGACCTTGATTTCCAGCTGTTCATAGGCGCGCGCCAGGGTTTGTTGCGCATTGAGTTTGTCAGCGATGCGGCGCCGGCGCTGGCGCGCATACATCAGGGCCAGCAGCAGCAAGGCCCAGCCCAGCGCGGCGGCCATGGCTGCGTTGCGCGCCGCCTCGTTCACCTGGTCGAGTTCGGCCAGCACGGTGATTTGCCATTGCAGCGGGCCCAGCGCGCGGTTCACGGCCAGATAGTCCACCTTGTCGGCGTTGCCGGACAGGGCCGGCGTGTCGCCCGACTGCTGGCGCTCCAGGGTCATGACGCTGGCGCCGTCGGCGAACTGGCGCAGCACCTTGTGCGGCAGGATGGGCAGGTTTTCCTGCAGGAACTGTCGCTGCGCGCTGATATCGTTCTTCGCGGCCGGCGACAGGGGTGCCAGGGTCTTGAACTTGAAGGCGGGTGTGGTGGCCAGGATGATCACGCCATTCGCATCCTTGACCCAGATCTGTTCGCCCGCACCGGGCGTGCGCCACGATTGCTCGATCCAGTCCAGGTTGACCTTGGCGGCGACGATGCCGATGATGCGCCCGTCGCGCTGCACGGGCTGGGAAATGAAATAGCCGGCTTCGAAGGTGGAGAAGCCGATGCCGTAGAAGCGGCCGATGCCGCCTGCGATGGCGTTCTTGAAATAGGGACGGAAGCCGTAGTTGACGCCCACGTAGGAGCTGCGGTCTTGCCAGTTGCTCGATGCCAGGGTCGTGCCCTTGTCGTCGAGCACGTAGACGGCAAAGGCGCCTGCGCGGCGGTTCATGTCGACCAGGTAGGCGTTGATCTGCGTGACTCTGTCGGCGCTGGGCTGTTCCAGCAATTGCGCCACGGCATCGCTCTGGGCCACGGCCAGGGGCAGGAATTCGTATTTGTTGAGAGCGCCGCCGATGGACGCTGCATACAGTTCCGCGCGCGAATCGAGCGTGCGGTGCAATTCATCGAGCTGGCGCTGCTTGACCCAGGCATACGACGCCCACGTCAGCAGGACCAGCGAGCCCACGGCCAGCAGGGGGGCGAGCGCGGGTCTCAAGGGCCATTTGCCGAGTGCCATGGTGCTCCGTGTGTTTGTTTGTTCAGATGTAACCCCAAAGCGAAGGACTGGGGTCGGACCTTAAGGTCCGACCCCGGCACTTGCTTTGGGGTATGGTCGCACAACGACTAATCTGCCGTACTCGCCATCGTTTCCGCATTGTGATGACGCTGCTGCTCTTCCATCACCATCTCGCCCAGCATGCGCTTGAGGCGGTTGAACTCGGGGTCGCTCGGATCGCGCGGGCGGGGCAGGTCGATGGCCACGTCGCGCTTGATGGTGCCGGGACGGTAGGTCATGACGATGGTGCGGTCGGCCAGGTAGATCGATTCCTCGATCGAGTGCGTCACAAAAACGATGGTGGTGCCGAAGACTTTCCAGATTTTCAGCAATTCATCTTGCAGGTTGCGCCGCGTCAAGGCATCCAGCGCGCCGAACGGTTCATCCATCAGCATGATGGGCGAATCGAGGGCCAGCACGCGGGCGATGGCCACGCGCTGGCGCATGCCGCCCGATAAGTCTTTCGGGTAGCGGGCACGGAATTCCGTCAAGCCCAGCATGCTCAGCAGCATGTCGACGCGTTCGCGGATTTCAGCCGGCGTCTTGCCGGCGATTTCCAGGCCGAAAGCGATATTACTCTCGATGCTCATCCACGGGAACAGCGCGTATTCCTGGAACACCATGCCGCGGTCGGGGCCGGGTTCGGTGATCAGTTTGCCGCCGGCCAGGATCTGGCCGGAAGTCGGCTGTGAGAAGCCTGCGATGGCATTGAGCAGGGTCGACTTGCCGCAGCCGGACGGCCCCAGCAGGCAGATGAACTCGCCGCTGGCGATTTCCAGGTTGATATCCTTCAGGGCAATGACGTCGGCGCCGCCCGTGGTGAAGATTTTATTGACTGCATTGATAGTGATCGTGGTCATGGCCGTTCCTCTCAGTGTTCCAGGCCGCGGTGCCACTGCAGCAAATGATTATTCAGGGCATTCATGGCCATATCGATGGCCAGGCCGAACAGGCCGATGGTAAACATGCCGGCGATAATCTTGTCGGACCAGAAGTACTCGCGCGCTTCCAGGATACGAAAACCCAGGCCGCTGTTGACGGCGATCATTTCGGCCACGATCACGACGATGAAGGCCGTGCCCATGCCGATGCGCGCGCCGGCCAGAATATACGGCGTGGCCGCTGGCAGGATGACGCGGCGAAACATCGTCATCTGGCTGGCGCCCAGGTTACGCGCGGCGCGGATGTAGATACCGTCGACCTGGCGCACGCCGGCGATGGTATTCATCAGCACGGGGAAGAAGGAACCGATGCTGATCAGGAAGAAGGCGGGCGGGTTGCCCAGGCCGAACCACAAGATCGCCAGCGGGATGTAGGCGATCGGCGGAATCGGGCGCAGCACCTGCACCAGCGGGTCGAACAGTTTATAGATGGTCTTGTTGGTACCCATCAGCAAGCCCAGCGGCAAGGCCAGGCCGGCGCCGATGGCGAAGCCGCCCAGCACGCGCGACAGGCTGGCCCAGGCGTCGTGCGGCAGTTCGCCGGAGAACATCCACACCAGGTAGTTGCCCGCTTCGGGCGTGTACGCTTGCATGGGGATCAGGTATTCATACCATTTCACCACCACGGCCACGGGCGAGGGCAGGATTTGCGGGTTGATCCAGCCGAACGTGGACAGCGCCTGCCAGAACAGCAGCACGACCACGGGCACGATGGCACCGTGCGCGAAGCGTTTCATCATTTGAATATTCATCGTGACACTTTCAGATTAGCGTGGAGCGTAGGTTTTCTTGGCTTTTTCCAGCAGGTCCAGCTTGACCCAGTCCTGGGCGGCAGGCGGCTTGGCCATGCGGCCCACGCCGAATTTCACCATGTAGTCGGTGGTCAGCTGCACGTGGCTCTGCGTAATGTCTTCCGTGAAGATGGCGTTGTCGATGGCATCGCGGTAATCCTCGGACGTGATCTGGTTCTTGAACATCGATTCGCGCACGTATTTTTCCGCCAGTTTCGGGTCGGCCAAAAACGCCCGGGTGGCGGCGACGAAGCAATCCATGAAGCGCTGGGCCACGGCCGGCTTTTCCTTGTACATTTTTTCCGTCATCACGAGGGCGCGCACGGGCTCGCCCAGCGGCGTGTCATACGGCTTGAGGATGGCCGAACCGTATTTCTTGTGGATCGCCTGCGTGGAGTAAGGCTCGGACTGGCTCATGGCGTCGATGTCGCGGGTCAAGAGAGCCTGGTTCAGGTCAGGATAGCCCATGTACAGGATCTGCACGTCCTTGCCCGGCTTGTCGGACCAGGTCAGCTTGGCCTTGGAGAGTTCGGCAAACAGCAGGATTTCCTGCGGGCCGCCGCGCGTGACGCCGACTTTCTTGCCTTTCAGGTCGGCAATGCCCTTGATGTTCAGGTCGGGACGCCCGACGATTTGCACGCCGCCCTTGGCGAAGCCGCCCACCAGGTACACGGGCAAGCCCGTGGCGCGGCCCGTGATGGCCGCTTCCAGCGCGCTGGCGGAGACGTCGATTTCGCCGGCGATCATCGCTGGCACGATGTCGAGCCCCTTGGCGAAGATGCGTTCCTCGATTTTCAGGTCGTATTTCGGCGCGATTTCTTTCATGTAGGCGACAGCGCCGTAATGGGCGAATTTCAGGTTGCCCAGTCGGACCAGATCGGCCGCGTGGACGGCGAGCGGGAATTGCGCGGCCAGTGCGACGGCCACGGCCAGAGCTTTGGTGTTCAGGAAGGACGAGATACGGAAGGTGCTTGCCATGCTGTTGTCTCCAAAAAAGGTAGATGGTTTTTATATTGGGTCAGGCTGCCGCTCTGATGGCGGTTATGAAAATATAAAAGCATCTTCCGTGCCAGTGGAGCGCATTTTGGCGTTTATTGCAAGTGATTGTTTATAAAGGTTTAATTTGATTCTATCGAAAATGGGAAATATCGATATTCCGTCTTTCCGCACGCCGAAGGGAAAGCTTGTGCGGATTGCCGCATTCCTGGCGTGGCGCATGCGGGACGGCATGCAGGTGAACCTTCACGGCGTGGCCGACTCCAATCGTAAAAAAACGCGTTGCAAACAGGCTGGCAACGCGTAACTCCCCCGTGGAGTAGGGGCGGCGCGGGCGCCGGATCGATCGCCGTCTGGCGGCCTTATTTTGGCGTGGTGGCGGGCGGCAGTGCCGGTGCGGTGGCTGGGTCGGTCAGCGGCGCGGGCGGCGTGACGTGGCCTGGACCGGCTTCCGGCGCCGCTGGCGTGACGGGGGCGGGCATCACCTGCGGGGCGGAAGCGGGGTTGGGTGCCATTTCGGGCAGTGGCGCATCTGCCGGTTTTTTACAGGCGGACAGGGTGACGAGCAAGGCGGCGGCCAACAGAGCAGGTATTTTCATGATGATTCCTTTGCAAGAGTCGAGGTATCGTATCGCGATGCGGCGGCGGGCGCCGCGCGTGAAGCTTGAATTTATGGCAAGAGTGCCGATGCTTCTGTTCGCCACTTCACCTTGAGCGCAGAAATGTCACTGCATGCAGATGCTTTGCAGAAATAATTCAGCGAGGAAATATTTTTCACTTTCTTGTTCCTAATGTTCGTTAACGCACAGACCAAGGAAGAGCAGGGTGGCATTCTATGCCCAGACGCTCAGGATTCGTGGTGTTCTGGTATAAAAATTGCCAAGAACTTAACAATCCGGGCTACCGGCAATCGTTTAAAAGGAGTATTCAAATGCATGCAATGACTCAGTCTCACGTGAAGAGCGAATTAAAGGCAGCGCACCAGGAACTTCGTAGCCCCGAAAAAGGCTCGCAAATGGTAGAACGCGCAGCACCCATCCCCCCGGAACGCATGAATCCCATTTCCATGGCACCGATCGAGCGCGTGCGCTCGACGTCGGCCACTCTGCGCCGCATCGAAAACATGCAAAAGCTGATCGGCGAATTGTCGCTGCACGAGATGCTGGCCGATGAAATCGCCTGGTTCCTCAAGTTTTCGCCATCGGGCGCGCGCAAATACATCCGCGACTTGCGCGAAGCGGGCGTGATCGAACTGGCCCGCTACATCGAAGGCACCGCCACCTATCTGGGCAAGGCAGTGTACCAGTTGACGCCAGACCCTGAGCGCGTGCGCGCCTTCCTGGCCGCCATCGTCCAGCCGAAACGCGAAGGCGCGCCACCGCGCAAGGACCGTCCAGGCCTGCGCGAGCAAAGCATGGCAGGCAGCGGCCGCCACTTCCACATCCTGGCCGATGACACGCATTACGCCATCCGTGTCAACCGCGGTCCCGTGACGCGCGATCCGCTCGTCGCTGCCCTGTTCGGTGCGCCGCAGCAAAAAACGGCCGAGTAACACCCGACGATTTTGTCGGGCGGTGTGAGCTTGTAATGAAAGCCGGGTTACGTCCCGGCTTTTGGCGTTGGCGCCAGCCCTTTGATCCTGGCGGATTGAAAAGATGTTAATCAACCCCATGTGGGCTGGACTGCCCGCCCGTTCCGCTGCGGGTTCATTCGAAGGAGCTTGTCCTTGTCTGCCTACACCGTCTCTCTTGGCCTCATTGCCCTCGCTGTCCTGACGCAGGCCGCCACATGAATCCGCTGCTATGGATCGCTCTCGTCACGGCCGCCATCGTCTTGTCGCTGTGGTTTCCCCGCTGGCGCTTGAAGCGGGCCCTGGCCAGGCCCTTGCCGCCAGAAGGCCTGGCCGTGCTGGAAAAGAATATTCCCGTCTACCGGCATATGCCGGCGCCGCTGCAGGAACAATTGCGCCGGCTCGTCGTGCAATTCCTGTACCAGAAGAAATTCGTCGGTTGCGGCGGCCTGGAGATCACGGACGAGATGCGCTACACCATCGCCGGCCAGGCCTGTTTGCTGCTGCTGAATCGCCAGACCCAGGTGTATCCGGAACTCGACACCATCCTCGTGTATCCCACGGAATTCATCGTCACGCGCAATGAAGTGGGGCCGGGTGGTGTGGTCACGCCATCGGCCAACGGATTGTTGGGCGAGTCCTGGGGCGACGGCCGCGTGGTGCTGGCCTGGGACCACGTGCAGCGCGGCGCGGCCGACTGGACCGATGGCCACAATGTGGTGCTGCATGAATTCGCCCACCAGCTCGACAGCGAATCGGGCGCCGCGAATGGCGCGCCTTACCTGCCCAGCGTGTCGAGCTACCGCAGCTGGGCCACGGTGCTGTCGCGTGACTTCGATAACCTGCGCCATGACGCCATCTATCAGCAGCACAGCGTGATGGACCATTACGGCGCCACGAATCCGGCCGAATTCTTTGCCGTGGCCACGGAAACCTTCTTTGAAAAGCCGTACCAGATGGCTGAGCACCACGCAGAACTGTACGCGCAATTCTTGCAGTACTACAAGGTCGACCCGCGCGACTGGATGGCGCCGCCGGTCGAGCCCGAGCACATGGCTTCGCCATTTCCCAACTTTGCCCAGCACTGGTAAGCGCGCACTTCAGTCCAGCAGCCGCTGTTTCAGTGCGGGATAGCTGCTGCGCGACACGGGGATGCCCGTGCTGGTCTGCGTGTCGAGCGTGTATTTGCCGCCCGCCGCGATCTGCAGCCGCTTGAAACCCAGGCTGTTGACGATGTAGGAGCGGTGCACGCGCAGGAAGTGGGGCGGCAGCAGGGCCATGAGCTTGTCGATAGGCAAGTCGTGAAAGCACTGTTCGCCGCTGCGCAGCACGATGTTGCTGTAGTGGCCATCGGCCTGCACGTGGTCGATCTCGGCCATGGCGATCCATTCCAGCGCGCCCCGTTTTTTGACGGCCAGCGAGGCCGCTTGCGTGTGCAGCCCCGTATAGCGTTGCAGCGCCTTGTGCAGCCGTTCGTGGCTGAACGGCTTGGCAACGAAGTCGAGCACGCCGAACTCGAAGGCCGTGATCGAGCGCTCCGCGTGGGCTGAGACGATGATGGTCTGGAACGGGGCCTTTTGGGCCAGGCGCAGCAGGTCATAGCCATCGGCGCCATGCAAATTCAAATCCAGCAGCAGCAAGTCATAGTCATGCTGCCGCAAGGCGGCCAGCGCCTGTTCCACATTGTCATGCAGCGCCAGCGCCGTCAGGCGCGTGCCGAAATGTGCGCGCACTTCGCGTTCGAGGCCTTGCGCGATCAGCGGTTCATCTTCCAGTATCAACACATTCATGGCGCCGCCGGCAAGCTAAAGGTGAGGCGCCAGCCTGCCTGCTGCGGATGACAGGCATAGTTGGCCGCATCGCCAAACACGGCCTGCAGGCTGGCGCGGATGTATTGTTCGCCCACGCCGCCGCCCGCGTGCGGGCGCGCCTCGCCTTCGGGCAGGACCAGGGTGAGCACTTGCGTTTTCGCATGGCGTGCGCTGCGCAGGATAAACACAGCGCCGTGGCGGTAGCGGTTGTGGCTGAACGCATTTTCCAGCGCCGTCAGCAACAGGGCGGGCGGCACGCTGATGCCCGCCGCCTCGCCATCGAGCTGCAGGCTGCATGGTTGTTGCAGCCGCGTGCCCATGATGCTCAGGTAATTCTGGCACAAAGCCAATTCCTGCGTCAGGGCAATACTGGGCTGCTGCGCAAACTCGTTGAGCATGCGCAATTCGGCGCCCAGCGCCTCGATGAAGGTTTCGGCCGCCTGCGGCGATTGCGCATTGAGTTCGCTGATCAGGCTGAGGGAATTCATCAGGAAATGCGGTTGCATGCTTTTGCGCAAGAGCTGGTTTTCCAGCTGCCGGGCGCGCGCCGCCTTGCTGCGTTCGCGCAGCAGCTGCGCCAGCAGCTGCGCACTCAGGGGCAGCAGCAAGAAGCACACGACGAGGGCGAAGCTGCCTTCGGCAAACTGGCTGCCTGTCAGCAGGAACAGAGCGCACGAGGCCAGCGCGATCAAGGTGCCGCCGCGGCTGCCCGGCAGGCGGCGCCACACGGCGATCAGGTTGAGCGCCAGGCTTGCGGCCAGACCCGTCAAGAACATCCACCAGCAGCGCGAATCGAAATGCGCGGGCAGTGCGCCGGCCAGCGCGATGCACGCCAGCAGCATGCTAGCGGCCAGCGGCCAGCGCGGCAGGCGGTACGCCGTATAAAAATACAGGGGCAGCAGGGTGGAAAACAGCCACGTCAGGGCGCTGACGGCATACAGGCGCGGCATGTGCCAGGGATAGGCATAGCCGGCAAAGCTGCGCCAGATTTCCACCACCAGCAGCAGCGTCGCCACCAGGCACAGCGCGGCAAACATGGCCCAGTGCCGCTGCCGCTGGTACAGTGCCGTCAAGACGAGGAAGAGCTAGGCGACGGCGCCCAGCGCCCCGGCCAGCAGCAGCGGCGGCAGCCGGTACCAGGCCAGCCCCGCGCGGTAGTCTTGCCGGTCGACCAGGTACAGCGCATAAAAGGGCGACGCCAGGCGGGCCGGCACCTGCTGCGTCGACAGCAGCAGGCGCAGGTGGTGCTTGCCCACCGTCAGTTGTTGTGGCGTCAAATGGATGGCGAAATCGATGTCGCCCGGGCGTTCCCCGCTGGCCTGGCGGGCCGGCTGGCCATTGCTGCCGATCCTGTCGCCATCGAGCCAGAGCTCGCTGGCGGCCAAGGCTGACAGCACCAGCAGCTGCGTCGACGAGGGCGTGGCGGCCAGCGTGACGTCGCGCTCGACGCACAGCAGTTGGCCCGGCTGGAGCAGCTGGTGCAGCGCAGCGGCGGGCGCCGCAGCACTCGCGCCGCAGGTGCGCCAGCCCTCGTCCAGCGATAGCCTGTCCATGCCCATGGCGAAAGGGGGCAAGGCCAGGCAGCACAGCAGAAGGTAGCGGAAGCAGGAGGGCATGGCGGCCATTGTAGCTGCTCATTTGCTCCCCCGTTGCCAACCCTTTGCAACATTTTCATCCTCTTCGGTGCCGTTCATGCGGGCCACGTGCATTTCGTGCACGGCCCGCCAAAAGTGTGTGAAATACACTTACCATGCATCAGCGCCGTGCAGTGCGCACGGCCCTCACCATGGAACAATGACTATGCAAAGCAGCAAATACTACGCTTTCACCGGCGCGCTGGCACTGTTGTGCGGCGTGGCGCAAGCCGCCTCCGCGCCCGCTGTTGTTCCCTCTCCTGCGCTGGCCGCGCGCCTGGCCGATTTCGACGGCTGGGCGGCCCAGCGCATGGGCACGCAGCGCATCCCGGGCGTGACCGTCGGTTTCAGCCAGGGTGAGGTGGAATGGGTAAAGGGTTATGGCTATGCGGACCTGGAAAACCGCGTGCCGGCCACGGCCCGCTCCAGCTACCGGCTGGCGTCCGTCACCAAGCCCATGACGGCGGTGGCCATCCTGCAGCTGGTCGAACAGGGCAAGGTCGACCTGGACGCGCCCGTGCAAACCTATGTGCCGTATTTTCCGGTCAAAGCGTTTCCCGTGACGGTACGCCAACTGCTGGGCCACCTGGGCGGCATCGACGCCTACCGCGACAGCCAGGCGGAACAGCATTTCAAGGAACACAAGGATACGCGCCAGTCCATCGCCGTCTTCGAACAGTTCGACCTGATCGCCGAACCGGGCACGCGCTTTCGCTACACCAGCTATGGCTACAACTTGCTGGGCGCCGTCATCGAGGGTGCCTCGGGCGAAAGCTATGGCGGCTACATGCGGCGCCATGTGTGGGGGCCGCTGGGCATGGACGCCATCGTGATGGACGATCCGGATGCCGTGATCTCCCATCGCGTGCGCGGCTACCGGCTCGACGGCCAGGCCTTGAAAAACTCGGAATTCGTCGACATCAGCAGCCGCTTTTCCGCCGGCGGCACGCGCGCCAGCGTGCCCGACATGCTGGCGTTCGGCAGGGGCGTCCATGCAGGCAAGATATTGTCGGCGGCCAGCGTGGCCGCCATGGTGCAGCCGATGGCCACGCGCGCGGGCCGCTTGACGGACTATGGCATGGGCTGGGAAGTGCTGCCGACGGGCGGGCGCTACGCCATTGCCCACAGCGGCCAGCAGCCGGAAACCGTCACTTATCTGTACAGCTTTCCTTCGCGCAAGCTGACCATTGCCGTCGCCGCCAATCTCGAGCGCGTCAATCCCGAGGCCTTTGTGCAGCGCCTGTTCGAAGTGGTCACGGGCGAGCCGTGGCAGCTGAACACGTATATCGCCGAGGCCGGCGCGCAGCGCACTTACCAGGTGGCGCAAGGCCTGTTCGAGGAGGGCAGGGCATACGCCGAACGCACGCATGAACCGTATGCCGATGCGGCTGCCACGCGCGAGGCATTCCTGCAAATCAACCGGCAGGCGCTGGCGCCCGATGCCAGCGCGGCGCGCGCCTACATCGAAACGGCGCGCCATCCAGCAGGCGGGCGCGCGTTTCTCACGGCCGGCGCCAGCATGGCCGCCCAGCTGCGCCAGTCGGGTGTCGACCTGGACACCTATTCACGCGGCGGCGCGCTGGCGTTTGCGCGCGACTATATTCTGTTGTCGCAAGGCGCCAAGGCCGGCGCCTTGCCGCGTTTTGAGGCCGCTTTCGAGCAAGCCATCGTGACCTTGGCCGCCAGTTGGGACCGCACGGCCGCCATCGCCTGGCCGGCCGCACCCGCATCCATTCCCGCACTGGATAGCCAGCTGCGCGCGGTCTTTAGCGGCCAGCGCGCCTATCCCGATTTCGTGCCCGAACTGCAGGAGCTGGCGCAAGCGTCGGTCGCGCGTGGCGAGACAGACGCGGCGCTGGCGGCCAGCCGCCTGGCCGTGGAACTGTATCCGCTCAGCGACCGCGCACATGCGCTGCAAGGCTTGATCTTGCTGCGCGCCGGCAAGGGGGAAGCGGCCCTGGTCGCCCTGCGCCTGGCGCTGGCCCGCGACCCGCTGGGCGCGGCCAGTGCGGCGGCGCTGAACCAGGAAGCGTATCGCCTGAAAGGCAGCGGCGCCGTGGCGCAAGGCATGGCCGTGCTGCAGGCGGCCGCCAGCCTGCATCCGCAGGACGCGAATTTGCAGGACAGCCTGGCCGAGTTTTATGTGGAGCAAGGCTTGCGCCCGCAAGCTGTCGAGGCGTATCGCCAGGCGCTGCGGCTCGATCCCCGCTATCCGGGCGCCGTGGGGGCAAAAGCGGCGATCCTGCGCCTCGGTGGCACCACACAGGCGCTGGCGCCTTAGATGAATTCTTCATATCTCTGCTGCTGGTGATTTTCGGGGTGTATTTCTTCCTGCCCTGCAGACATGATTGAGCGGCTGTGTGCGCAAGCGAACGGTATCCGGCGGCCGGCAGGCGCAGGCTATCGAGGTGGCGCACGGTGCGCCCGCAGCCGACCAGGAGGGCCGTATCATGTCACGCATCATCGCAGGTCATTTTCAGTTGCAGGAACAGATAGACGCCGCGCGCGCCGCCCTGAACCAGGCGGGTTTTTCCGATAGCCGCATCAGCGCCTTCTTTGTCAACCAGCCGGGGCAGCACGACTTGCATGCGCTCGGCGGCGACCGCGACATGTCGCCCGGCGCCAAGGAGACGCCGGAAGGCGTGGTGGAGGGCGTGGCCGTCGGCGCCGCCGTGGGTGCCGGCATCGGTGCCGCCGCCACCCTGGCGACAGGGCCGCTCGGTCCCGTCGTCGGCGCGCTGGTGGGCGCCCACGTGGGCTCGCTCTACAGTTTCAATAAAATGAAGGAGGCGGGCGAGTCCGAAAAACATGGCGAAAACAAGGGTGAAAACCGCCGCCAGCCGCGCCATCCGGGCATGCTGATCGCCGTCGCGCTGGGTGGCCTCGACGAGCGCGAACGGGCGCTCGAGGCGCTGCACCGGCTGGGCGCCGAGCATATCGAGGAAGCGGAAGGCACGATCGCCAATGGTGACTGGCACGATTTCGACCCGCTCAGCATTCCCGTGCTGGTGGCGTGAATCGGCGCGCCCGCCGTGCAATTGCATAAATGCCGCGCTGCATGCAATTTTAGGTATGATACTTGTTAGTATTGGTAATTATTGGTAAACAATGCCGACAGGGATAGTTTCCGCGCGCCCGTAGTGACACTGGACCAAGGTGACTGCCTGTAGTACTTGCCTCGCATGCTAACGAGTATGAATAGGAGGGCGCGTCATGACACAGGCATGGTTCATTCTGACACGGGCCGATGGGCGCGACATCTGCGCGCCCTCGCCGGCACAGCTGGCCGATGCGCTGGCCGAGGTCTACCGCGGCGCCACATCGGACGGCAGCCCGGCCGCCGTCTTGTTGCGCTTTGGCTACGACGACGGCTTGATGTATCAGGTCGAGGTCGCTAGCGGAGGTGAAGTCACTTTCGAGGAATGGTCGGACCGCGATTGCGAAATCGCCCTGGCCAGTCCGCGCCACATGTCGGCCCTGCCGCAGGGCGACGCGCTGCAGCTGTGGCAGTGGCTGGCGCAGCGCCAGGTGGCGAAGATCCGCAGCCAGCCCTGGCAGGGCGGCTAGTCCGAGCGTTTTATCAAAGGCCTAGTGCGCCATCAGCACGGGAATCGTCATGCTCTGCAAAATCGTGCGCGTGACGCCGCCCAGGATGGTTTCGCGCAGGCGCGAATGGCCATACGCTCCCATCACCAGCAAGTCGGCCGACAGGTCGGCGGCCTGCGACAGCAGCGCTTCGCCGATATCGCCGCGCCGCACGCCACCGCCATCGAGCAAATGCAGCCGCGCTTCCACGCCGTGGCGCGCCAGGTAGTGCGTCAGTTCGGCGCCCGGCTGTTCGCCGTGCTCGGCGGCATGCACCTGGGCATCGAAGATGGCGACGTGGACTTGTCCGGCGCGTTGCAGCAGGGGCAGGGCGGCGCTCACGGCGCGGCTCGCTTCCTTGCTGGCGTTCCAGGAAATGAGCACATTGCGCGCGGCCGCCGGCGGCGCCAGCAGGGGCAGCGGCGGCGCATACGGCACGATCAGCACGGGGCGGCCAGAATGCAGCAGCACATAGGCGGGAAAGTCGCGCATCACGGACGGCGATTTATCCTTGGCATTGTATTGGCTGATGACGACCAGGTCCGCATAGCGGGCCAGCAGGCTGATGCCGCCCGCCGCCTCGTCGTCGAGCACGCGCTGTTCGAACGAGGCGACGCCGGCCGCGCGCACCTGTTGCTCGAAACCGTCGAGGGCGCGCGTCGCCCGTTCCCGCAGGAAGTTCAAATGCAAGCTCAGGTTCGGGTCGGCGTCGAGGTCGGGCTGGTTCTGGTACAGCAGGCGCGACACGCCCGTCAGCGCCACCCCCGTCAGATGGCCGCCGCACGCCTGGGCGATGCTGGCTGCCGCGCCGATGCGGGCGGCGCGCCCGGCGCTGTCGTCGATGTGGAGCAATACGGTCTTGTACGTCATGGCCTGTCCTCTCGCTGTGCGGTAGGGGCTATTCTGGCACAGTCCGGGGTGCCGGCCGCGCACGACTGCATCAGGCTGAGCACTTGATCTGGCGCAAAGCTGGCGATAAAAACTGCTCCTACACTTGATCCCACGCAGAACAACCATAACAAGCGGGGAGAGACAGCAATGAAGGAACAAAAAATAGCACTGGTCACGGGCGGCATGGGCGGCCTGGGCACGGCCTTGTGCCGCCGCCTGCATGCGGCGGGCTTTGCCGTTGTGGCGGCGCATACGCCGGGCAATGCGCGCGTGGCAAGCTGGCTCGACGAGCAACAGGCGCAGCAGTATTATTTTCACCCGCTGGCCATCGACGTGAGCGATTTCGCTGCCTGCAGCGAAGCCGTGTCCAGCGTGCTGGCGCAGTTCGGCCGCATCGATGTGCTGGTCAACAATGCCGGCATCACGCGCGACCAGAGCATGCGCAAGATGGAATTGCCGCACTGGGCCGAGGTCATGCGCACCAATCTCGACAGCCTGTTCAACATGAGCAAGCAGGTGCTGGAACCCATGCTGGAAAAAAAGTGGGGCCGCATCATCAATATCTCGTCCGTGAATGGCCAGAAGGGCGCGTTCGGCCAGTGCAACTACGCGGCCGCCAAGGCGGGCGTGCATGGCTTCAGCAAGGCGCTGGCGCTGGAAGTGGCGCGCCACGGCATCACCGTCAACACGGTCTCGCCCGGCTACCTGCGCACGCAGATGGTGACGGCCGTGCCGGCCGATATCCTGGAAACGAAGATCCTGCCGCAGATTCCCCTGGGCCGCCTGGGCGAACCGGACGAGGTGGCGGCCCTGGTGGCTTACCTGGCATCCGACGAGGCGGCGTTCGTCACGGGCGCGAACATCGCCATCAATGGCGGGCAGCACATGAGTTAAGCAAGCGTAGAGCTTGCGGTAGGGCAATGGCAGTAGAGGAGACCCGTCCACCCAGCCGGCACGCACGATGCTGGCGCAGGACGGAAGGCAATGGTAGTCACGCTGGAAAACAGGGGGCAGGGCAGCGATGCCTTGCCCTTTGTTGTTGCGCCGCCGTCATGGTACGGGCACGCTGCTCAGCGCTGGGCTTTTTCCAGCCGCGTCTGGCAATCGATGCACAGGCGCGCTTCCGGGCGCGCGTTCAGGCGCGACAGGCCGATGGCTTCGCCGCAGTTGTCGCACAGGCCGTAGCTGCCATCGGCAAATTTGGCCAGCGCGTGCCTGATGATGGCCAGTTGCGCCAGGTTGTGCTCGGCCGCTTCGCTGACGAGGGCGTTCAAGGTGCGCACGCTGGCGTTGTCGGCCGGCGAGGCTTCGATTTCATTGAGCAGCGAGGCGCGCGCATCCGCTTCGGCCGCCTCGTTCTCGATCTGTTCCAGCAACGCCAGTTTGCGTTGCTCCAGCACGCCTTGCAGGCGCTGCAGCTGGTCTTGCGGCAATCCATTCATGGCTGTCCCCGATAGGCGTCTGTCCTATATGGTAGTCCAGTATGGGCGACTCTGCTTGCGCTACTGCCCGCGCCGCGTTTGATGCGGCGCAGGCAGGCAAGGGCTGTTCTATGCTGGTTCTTTCAGGCAGTTGACCATCCAGGCGACGCCGAACTGGTCTTTCAGCATGCCGAAGCGCTTGGCCCAGAACGTTTCCTCCAGCGGCATCTGGATGGTGCCGTCACGCGCCAGCGCGTCGAAAGCCCGTTCCGCCTGCTCCGGCGTATCGAGGGTCAGGCAGACCGAGCTGCCGCTCATGCCCTTGGCGCCATCCTCGGTGCAGCCGCCGTCCGAGCCCATCAGCATGGTGGGACCCAGCTGCACCGAGCCGTGCATGATCTTGTCGTACCAGTCTTCCTTGACCTGCTCCTGGCCCGGCGAGCCGCGAAACGGCATCAGGCACAGGTCTGTGCCATGCAGGTGCTGGCGGTAGTATTGCAGCGCTTGCGCGCAATTTCCATTGAATTGCAAATACGGTTCGATACGCATATTGGCCTCCTCTGGTGCTCCCGCGGGCACGATTACCACGCAGGGACGTCCCAGTATAGGCGCTCGCCGGACAAATTCAATCAGTCCGGCGCCATCTCTTGCAGCCGCTCACGCACCTTGCTCAGGGTGCCGAGGATGCGCTCGGGATTGCCAGCCAGGACAGCGCTGCCCAGGTGCAACAAGCTCGTCGCCAGGCTGATCCAGTGCCGCACGTCGTCGTTGCGGGCGATGCGCAGGCGCACCGTGTCGAGCAGGCCGCTGAGCTGGCGCTGCGCCGTTTCCAGGCCGGCTACCGTATGCCCGGCGGCATCGGCATACAGCTGGTTGGCTTGCTGGCGCAAGGCGACTTCCAGGGCGAAGACGGCTTGCGCCTGACTGTGGCTGATAGCGTTTTCGCCCTGGCTGGCGCGCTTGCGGATGGCGCGCATGACGGCGCCATGCAGGGTGACGGCCGCCTGCGACAGGCTGTCGGCCAGTTGCTCGACGCGCATGGCGCTGCTCAGAGCCGCTTCGCGGCGTTCGCTGTCGCTGCTCCTGCCTACTGATCCGTCCATCTTGCCTCCGTGGTGGTGAGGGCGGCAGCGAGCTGGGCGTGTTCGCGCCCCAGTGCCGCCAGTTGCCGGCGCGCCAGGGTATGGCGCAATCCAAACAGGCGATATTCCTCGGTTTTGCTTTGTTGCATGTTTTTCGCCAGCACGGCCAGCAGGCGCTGCTGCGGCGTGTCGGCATACGCGATTTCCACGTCCAGCAAGCCGAGCACCATGTCGCGCTCGTTGTCGCCGCTCTTGTCGTACAGCGCCAGCAAGTTGTCGAGCGCGGCCAGCAGCGCTTGCAGCGGCGCATCGCCGTCGTGCAGTACCTGCGCCAGGTGCGCCTGCTGGCTGGCCGCGCCGCCCAGACGCGAGAGTTGCTGCAGCAGCAAGGTGTAGGCGCTGACATGCCGGTCATCAATGCCGCTGCCCGGCCAGGCGCGGATGGCGGCGCCGGCACTGGCCAGTTCCGGCTGCACGTCATACGCGTCGTCCTGCGCCAGCCGGCCCAGCGCCTGCAGGTACAGGCGCACGGCTTGCGCCAGGCGCGCGACATCGGCTTGCGCGGCACGGCGCTGCGCATCGAGCAGGCGTTCGCGCGCGTCTACGGCCGGCGACAGATAGGGACGGGCGCGCCGGTAGGTGTCGACGTGGCGCTGCGACAGTTCGCTGAAGGCGGTCAAGGCATCGGTGCCGGCGGCCAGGGCGCGCACCTGCGCCAGCTCGGGGCGTGGAGTGGCGCAGCCGCACAGCACGCCAGCCAGGCAGAGGCTCAAGTACAGGTGCAGGCCAAGGGCGCGGCAATGGCGGGCGGGCAGGGCGGACACGTTACCTCTCGACAGGAAATACTGTATGGAAAGGTATTGTCGTGCCGGCCTGCGCTGTGCGCCTTGTGCGGGCGCAAGCGTGCTGCGATCAGGCGCCGCTTGTGCCCGTTAATTGTTCGCGCCAGCCCAGTCCGGCCACGCTATCGCCAACGGGACGGTATTCGCAGCCGACCCAGCCTGCGTAGCCGACCTGGTCGAGCAGCTTGAACAGATGGCGGTAATTGATTTCGCCCGTGCCCGGTTCGTGGCGGCCCGGCGTGTCGGCGATCTGGATGTGGCGGATCAGGGGCAGCAGGGCGCGGATGGTGTTGCTCAGTTCGCCTTCCATGCGCTGCATGTGATAGATGTCGTACTGCAAGAAAATATTGCTGCGCTGACAGTCGGCGATGATGTCGGCCGCTTGCTGGCTATGGTTCAGAAAGTAAGCGGGCATGTCGTAGTGGTTGATCGGCTCGATCAGCACGTGGATGCCGTGCGGACGGCAGGCGTCGGCGGCAAATTGCAGATTGCCGATCAGGCTTTGCCGCGCCCGTTCCAGGCTCATGCCGGGTGGCACGATGCCGGACATGCAGTGCAGCTGTTTCGCGCCCAGCGCCAGCGCGTAGTTGAGCGCCAATTGCACGTTGCTGCGAAATTCTTCGCCCCGGCGCGGATCGCAGGCGATGCCCCGTTCGCCGTTTTCCCAGTCGCCGGGCGGAAAATTGAAGACGGCCAGCTGCAGATGGTGGCGTTCCAGCCGCATGGCGATCTGCCGCGCCTCGACGGCATAGGGAAACAGGAATTCGACGGCATCGAAGCCTGCTTCTCTGGCGGCGGCAAAGCGGTCCAGGAAGGGCAGTTCGGTAAACATCATGCTGAGGTTGGCAGCGAAGTTCGGCATGGCAGCACGCAGGTGAGGATGATGGACACTATCCTAGCCCAAATCGGCAATCGGTGGCGTGCATAAAAAAACCGTTCCAGAAACAAGTCTTGGAACGGTTTTTATTGCTGCAATACGCTTACCCGCGCGTATTAACGGCCACGGCCGCCGGAGCGATGCGAAGCCGCCGAACGCGGCGCATTGCCGCTGCGGTTGCCGCCGCCACCGCCGCCCGCCGGGCCGGCGCTGCGTGGTTTGGCGCCGCTACCGCCGGTTTTCACGCGCACCACGGCGCCAGCTGGCGCGCGGCTGTTGTTGCGGTGACCGCCGGTGCCGCTGCGCAATTGCACAGGCTGGGCGCGGGCGTTCAGGTCTGGCTCGAAGCCTTCGATGACTTCGCGCGGCAGGGTTTGTTTGATCAGCTTTTCGATGTCTTTCAACATTTCGTGCTCATCCACGCAGACCAGCGACACGGCTTCGCCCTTGGCGCCGGCACGGCCCGTGCGGCCGATACGGTGCACATAGTCTTCCGGAATGTTCGGCAAGTCGTAGTTGACGACGTGCGGCAACTGGTCGATATCGATACCGCGCGCGGCGATGTCGGTGGCGACCAGCACTTGCAGGCTGCCATCCTTGAACTCGGACAGCGCGCGCGTGCGTGCCGACTGGCTCTTGTTGCCGTGGATGGCCAGGGCGCCGATGCCGTCCGCGCCCAGTTGCTCGACCAGTTTATTGGCGCCGTGCTTGGTGCGTGTAAACACCAGTACTTGCGTCCAGTTGTTCGACTTGATCAGGTAGGACAGCATCGGGTGCTTCTTGTCGCGGTCGACAGGATGGATCTTTTGCTGGATCACTTCCACGGTCGAATTGCGGCGCGCTACTTCGATCATGGCAGGCTTGTTCAGCAAGCCGTCGGCCAGGGCCTTGATCTCTTCCGAGAACGTGGCCGAGAACAGCAGGTTCTGGCGTTTCGGTGGCAGCACGGCCAGCACTTTCTTGATGTCGCGGATGAAGCCCATGTCGAGCATGCGGTCGGCTTCGTCGAGAATCAGGATTTCCACTTTCGACAGGTCAACCGTGCCCTGGCCCATGTGGTCCAGCAGGCGGCCCGGCGTGGCGACGAGCACGTCGACGCCGTGTTTGAGCTGCTTGATTTGCGGGTTGATGCCGACGCCGCCGAAGATCACGGTCGAATTCAGCTTGGTGTATTTGCCGTAGGTGCGCACGCTTTCCTCGACCTGCGCGGCGAGTTCGCGCGTCGGTGCCAGGATCAGGGCGCGGATCGGGCGCGTGGACGTGTTGCTGGTGATGGCCGCGCCATTCGCGTCAGTCGACAGGCGGTGCAGCAAGGGCAGGGTGAAGCCGGCCGTCTTGCCGGTACCGGTTTGTGCGCCGGCCAGCAAATCGCCGCCAGCCAGCACGGCGGGAATCGCCTGCGTCTGGATAGGGGTCGGCACGGTGTAGCCGTGTTCGGTAACGGCACGTACGATAGCGTCGGACAATCCGAGGGAGGAAAAGGACATGGTAACTTTATTGTGAGATCGGCCTGTCGCCATCGGGGGGCGCCAGTCGCAGGCAATCAGATTAGGGGTCGAAAGACAGCGGCAAGGGGACTGGTCATATGTGCCGCACACGCGAAGTATAACAGCATGGCAAAAAAGCGCCGGGTTTGTTTCAGGTACGCAATGCCACAGGTAAAGGAAATGCGTGGCTAGGGCGCGCTCCGGATTGGCGTTATTCACTATGATCGCCTGTAGCACTCCATGCGCGGGACTCACCGTGGCGCCGGGGTGTTCATTCCTGGAGGAATATCATGCGTATCGCCGATCTTCGCATCGCCACCCGCCTGTATGGCGGTTTCGGCACCATCGTCCTGTTGCTGGCCGCCCTGGTCACCGTCGCCACGCTGAATGTCTCGCGGCTGGCCGACGCCAATGCCATCAATACCCATACTTACCAGGTGCTCGCTGAAAACAGCGCGATGCTGGAAAGCCTGATCAACATGGAAACGGGCCAGCGCGGCTACGTGATCACGGGCGCGGAGGCGTCGCTGGAACCGTACAAGGCGGGGCAGGCCGGGTTTGGCACGCATCTGGCCAAGGCGCGCGACATGACCAGCGATAACCCTGCCCAGCAGGAGCGCCTGATGAAGCTCGATGCTGCCAAGCAAGCCTGGTTGGCCGGTGCGCTCGATCCCGTGATCGCCATGCGGCGCGCCGTGGCGCAGGGCACGGCGGCCATCGAGCCCGTGCTGGCGCTGGAGAAGGAAGGCCGGGGCAAGCAGGGCATGGATGCCATGCGGGCACTGCTGGGCGAGATCGGCCAGGCGGAAACGGTGTTGCTGGCCCGCCGCTCGGAAGCGGCGACGGCCTTGCAGGCGCGCACGCACTGGACGTTACTGGGCGGCGGCGCGGCGGCGCTGATCCTGGCCGCCCTGATCGCCTGGTGGCTCGCCCGCAACATTTCCGGCCCGCTGCGCGCGGCTATCGACGTGGCCAGGCAGGTGGCGCACGGCGACTTGACGGTGCAGGTGGACGTGCGCTCGAAGGATGAGACTGGCGAGCTGATGCAGGCATTGAAAGACATGACGGCCAGCCTGCTGCGCATTGTCACCGAAGTGCGCGGCGGCACGCAGGCCATCGCCACGGCGTCGCGCCAGATTGCCTCGGGCAATATCGACCTGTCCGCGCGCACGGAACAGCAGGCCAGTTCGCTGGAAGAGACGGCGTCGTCGATGGAGGAACTGACCAGCACGGTACAGCGCAATGCGCAGAATGCCAGCGAGGCCAACGGCCTGGCGGCGTCGGCCTCCACCGTGGCCGGCAAGGGCGGCGCAGTGGTGGCGCAAGTGGTGGAAACCATGGGCTCGATCAACGACTCGTCGCGCAAGATCGTCGACATCATCGGCGTGATCGACGGCATCGCCTTCCAGACGAATATCCTTGCCCTCAACGCGGCCGTGGAGGCGGCCCGGGCGGGAGAGCAGGGGCGCGGCTTTGCCGTCGTCGCCACGGAAGTGCGCAATCTGGCCCAAAGATCGGCTGGTGCAGCGAAGGAAATCAAGGGCTTGATCAACGATTCGGTGGCGCAGGTGGAAAACGGCGCGCGCCTGGTTGACGAGGCGGGCCACACCATGCGCGAAATCGTCGATAGCGTGCACAAGGTCAGCAGCATTGTCGGGCAGATCTCGGCCGCCAGCGACGAGCAGCGGGCTGGCATCGAGCAAGTCAACCAGGCGATCGGCGAAATGGACCAGGTGACCCAGCAAAACGCTGCGCTGGTGGAAGAGGCTGCCGCAGCGGCGGAATCCATGCAGGAGCAGGCCGCCCGGCTGGCCGATGCGGTGAGCGTGTTCAGGACCGCGCAGGTGGATGCCATTCCGGCGCTCGCGTCCCGGCCCGCCGCGCGCCGTCCGGTGCCGCTCAAGGTGGCGCACGCGCCTGCCCGCGTGAGTGGCAAGCCGGTGGTGCGCCATGCGCCGCAAGTACCGGCCGGCAAACAGCGCTCGGGGGAAGATGAGTGGGAAGAATTTTAATGAGGTAGTGCATGCGACAAATGTCGCACGTAGTGCTTGCGTTCGTGTGACTGTTGTCGCATAATTGTGTCAACAGTCACTGAAAGGAATCTCCGTGAGCACGCCCTCCGTCACCGAACTGTCGTTATTGAAAGCCTTGTGGAAAGACCATCCGCTGTCCGCGCGTGAATTGCACGCCAGGGTGGAAGACGAGCTGGGATGGTCGTTTTCGTCCACGCGCAAGACGCTCGAGCGCATGCTGGACAAGGGCATGCTGCTGCAGCGTAGCGTGCATGGCGTGCTCGTGTATGAGGCGAACGTGGACAAGGTGGCCACCCTGGCCGCGTTTGCCCACGACTTTGGCCGGCGCGTGATGGAAATCGACAGTCCCTTGCCGGTCAGTATGTTTACGGGCAGCAAACTGGTGGACCAGCAGGAACTGGCGGCGCTGGAACAGCTGCTGCAGGACTGGCCGCTCGCGGGAAAGGCATAAGCGATGCTGCTGTTTTCTCTCACGCTGTTGCAGGCCAGCGCCGCCTGTCTCGTGACCGGCCCGCTGCTGTGGGCAATGCTGAGCCTGGCGCAGCGGCGCTGGCCCGCGCTGGCGGCGCAGCGCAGCGTGTGGCTGGGCGCCCAGCTGGTGCTGGCCGCCGTGTTTGTGCTGCCGCTGCTGCCAGACACGCGGCAGCTGAGCTTGGTGCCCGAGGTGAGCGTGCCCGTTTTCCTGGCCAGCGCAGCACCCGGCGTGCCAAAGGCCATGGCTGCGCCAACTGCCGCGCTGCCATCCGCAGCTTCGTGGCTGGCCCTGGTGCCTTCCGCCTGGGGCCTGATCTATCTGCTGGGCGTCGCTTGCGCAGCCTGGCGCTGGCAGCGTGGCCACGCCATGTTGCGCACCTTGCTGCAGCTGGCGCGGCGCCGCCGGCTGCATGGCATGGATGTGCTGGAAGTGGCTGCGCCGATCTCGCCGATGCTGGTGGGCGTGTGGCGGCCGCGTTTGCTGTTGCCGGCGCACCTGGCGCAATTTACGCCGGAACAGCGGCAACTGGTGATCGCCCATGAGCTGACCCATGCACGCCGGCGCGACCCCTTGCTCCTGCTGCTGGCCAGCATGCTGCAGGCGCTGCTGTGGTTCAATCCGGCCGCGCGCTGGCTGGCCGGCAAGCTGGCTTGGGCGCAAGAGCTCGGTTGCGACCGCCAGGTCCTGGCCCGCCGCGCGCCGCGCCAGCGCCAGCAATATGCGGCGGCCCTGGTCAAGCAACTGGGGCTGCAGACGCAGACGCAGCCGTTGCCTGGGCTGGCCTTTGGCGGTGGCCGTATGGCCGAGCGCCTGCTGTGCATGCGTGACGGGCAGCGACGCCCACCTCGGGCCTTGCGGGCGCTGATGGCGCTGCTGCTGTGCGCGATCGGCGCGGCCAGCCTGGCGCTGCAACCGGCACTGGCGTGGGCTGTGGCAGCCGCACCGGCAACCATGCTCACTGGGCCGGCGACGGCGCCAGCTGTCTGGCGCAATCCCCTCGATACCATGCGCGTGACCGGCTTCTTTGGCGTGGTGCGCCAGCTGACGCCGCAGGGTCATAGGGGCATCGATCTGGGCGCCAGGCGCGGCACGCCCGTGCATGCGGCGGCCGACGGCATCGCCAGCGTCAGCGAAGATGCGCGCCTTGGCAAGGCCGTCCGCATCGACCATGGCGGCGGCATCGAGTCGCTGTATGCCCATCTCGACCGGGTCACGCTCACGACCGGCATGGCCGTCACGGCGGGGCAGGCCATCGGCACCGTGGGTGCCACCGGTCTGGCGACGGGACCGCATTTGCATTTCGAGGTCTCCCGCGACGGGCGCTTGCAGGACCCGCAACAGTGGCTGGCCGATCTCGATGCCACCGCCACCGCACGCGCCCTGCGCACGCGCAAGGAGCAATTCGGCCATTAGCGTGAGCTGGCCGCAAGCCGGCACCACCACAGACCTTTCAGGATTTCCCATGCGATTGAGTATTCTATTGTGCAGCCTTGTGCTGCCGTTGACGGCGCACGTCCATGCCGAAGACGTTCTCCCTTCCGTGACGGTCAATGCCGGCAAAGTGGATCAGCGCCGCAACGACACCGTCGCCGCCATCGTCGTCGGTCACGAGGAACTGATACGCCAGGGCGACCGGACCCTGTCCGACGCCTTGAAGCGCCTGCCCGGCATTACCATCGGCGGCACGGCTTCGGGCACGACTGGTGGGCAAATCCAGCTGCGCGGGCTGGGCCAGGGTTATACCCTCGTCATGCTCGACGGCGTACCCGTGCCGCCCGGTTTTTCGCTCGACTCTCTGGATCCGGAACTGGTCGAGCGCGTGGAAATCATGCGCGCCGCCACGGCGCAATTTTCCGCCCAGGCGATCGCCGGCTCCATCAACATCGTGCTGAAAAAATCGGGCAAGCGGCGCGAGCGCACCTTCAAGCTGGGGGCGTCCGGCAGCCATGGCATGCCCGCTGGCAGCGCCACCGTGCAGTGGGCGGACAAGGACGGCCGCCTGTCTTATGCGCTGGCCGGCACGCTCGCGCACACGGGGCGCCGGGGCTTGTTCGATGAATGGAATCGCGCATACGATGCGGATGGCAGACCCACGGTGGTGCGCCATATGCCGCTGACGGAACGCGTGACGAGCGATACGTTGGAGCTGGCGCCCCGCCTGCAGTGGGCGCTGGCGGGCGAAGACAGCCTGGCCTGGCAAAGCCTGGTCACCTGGCGCCGCCTGGCCAGCCGCCGCCAAGTGGTGGAAACGTCTTACCTGGGCGGCCATACCGACTATCCGGACAATGACGCCACCTTCAGGCAGGACAGCGGCACCGTGCGCAGCGATCTGCACTGGCTGCGCAAGCTCGGACAGGGGGCCAGCCTCGATATGAAACTGGGCCTCGATGTCAGCCACCGCGGCAGCGATTATCTGTTCCAGGGCGTCAGTGCCGCGCCCGGGCCGGCGAATGTGCGCCGGGTCGATGCGGGCGTGGACGAGGTGGGCGTGCAGACCAGCGGCACCTATCGCCGGACGCTGGGCGAGGGTCACGCACTGGCGGCGGGCTGGGATGCGGGTCACCGGCGGCGCGCGGAGTTTCGCCGCGAGCGCCAGCTGTCGCCGGGCGGGCCGCCTGTGCTGCCGGACGAAGACTATGCGACCACAGTGCGGCGCCTGGCCCTGTTCGCGCAGGATGAATGGGAAGTCTCCGCGCGCTGGTCGCTGTATCTGGGGCTGCGCTGGGAAAGCTTGCGTACGGCCAGCGCCATCGGTGGCGCTGGCCCCGTCGACGTGCGCGCGCAAGTGTGGAGCCCCGTGCTGCAAAGCTTGTGGAAGCTGGCCGGCAAGGATCAGCTGCGCCTGGCCGTCACGCGTACTTACAAGGCGCCGCAGATTTTCCAGCTGATCCCGCGCCCCTACCTCAACGACAACGGCAATAGCCCCGCGAATCCCGACAACCAGGGCAACCCGGCGCTGCGTCCGGAACTGGCGTGGGGCCTGGACGCGGCCTACGAATACTATCCTGCGGAAGGCGCCATGCTGGGCGCCAGCGCTTCGCTGCGGCGCATCGGTGACGTGATGCTGGACCGGCTGTACCAGGACAAGGGGCGCTGGGTGGCCACGCCCGTCAATCAGGGCAGGGCGCAGGTGCGCGGCATCGAACTGGAAGCGAAGCTGCCGTTGACGGCGCTGTGGGCGGGCGCCCCCGCGCTGGACCTGCGGGCGAACGTGGCGCGCAACTGGTCGACGCTGGACGCCGTCGCCGGCCCGGACAACCGCCTCGATGGTCAGCTGCCGTGGAGCGCCAACCTGGGCGCCGATTACCGGCTGGCCAGCAAGCCGTTGACCCTGGGCGGCAATCTGCATTACCAGGGCGGTGGACCGTCGCGCGAGTCAAACCAGCTGCTGGCCTGGCAGGGCGCCCGGCGCGAACTGGATCTGTACGCGTTGTGGAAGTTCAGCGACCAGCTGCGCCTGCGCCTGTCGGGCGCCAATCTGCTGCGCCAGCTTGAGCGCACGCGCAGCCTGTATGCGGATGGCGCCGGCAGCCTGCTGCGCACGGTTGATGTGAGCAGTTACCGCACGCTGCGCGTCATGCTCGAAGGCTCCCTGTAGGCATTATTCAATCGTCGATCTCTTCGATGGCATAGCCTACGCCCTGCGCATCGAGCCAGGCGCGCAGGGCGGCCAGGCCGTGCCACGGGTCCGGGCGCAGGTGCTGGCAGACATACAGGCCGGCGTCCGTCAGCCTGGCTTCGGTATCGGGCCTGGCGCTGCCGGGCGGGCGCGGCGCCGGCGCCGCCAACTCTGGCAGCTGTGCAAGGTGCTGGCGCTGTTCCTGCGTCAGGCTGGCCGTGATCCTGAATTCAAATCCCATGTTTTCTCCTTGATGTGTGGGTTGCTGTTGCGTTTATTTCGTATCATCGAAAAAATTGCATATAGCTTGGCATTCTTTCCGTTTTTGTTTTCAAAATATCTCGTTCATACTGCATAGCACTGGCTCGGCACACACAGCGTGACGCAAGGGCAGGAGCAGAAACACCGTACAACGACATCCCTCTTCATATTCAATTATTTTCACTAAGGAAAACATCATGCCTGTCGCCACCGCCCAAGCCGCACAAAAACTGCTGACCCCGAACGATCATACCCTGATCATGATCGACCACCAGTCGCAGATGGCGTTCGCCACCCGCTCCATCGACCTGGCCCTGCTGCGCAACAATGCGGCCCTGGTGGCCAAGGCGGCGGCGCAATTCAAGGTGCCGGCGATTTTGACGACGGTGGCCGCCAAATCGTTCTCCGGTCCGATCTTCGATGAAATCCAGTCCGTCTTCCCCGAACAGGCGCCGATCGACCGCACCAGCATGAACACATGGGAAGATGCGCGCATCGCCGACAAGGTGAATGGCTACGGCAAGGGCAAGATTGTGCTGGCCGGCCTGTGGACCTCCGTCTGCATCGTCGGACCCGCGCTGTCGGCGCTGGAGCAGGGTTTTGACGTCTACGTGATCGCCGACGCCAGCGGCGACGTCTCCGACGAAGCCCATGCGATGGCCATGCAGCGCATGATACAGGCGGGCGCGCAGCCGCTGACGTCCGTGCAATACTTGCTGGAACTGCAGCGCGACTGGGCTCGCGGCGAGACCTACGACGAGACGGTGGCGACGGCCGTGGCGCACGGCGGCGGCTATGGCCTGGGCCTGATCTACGCCAAATCCATGTTCAACGCCAGCGAAGGCCACTGATTGTTCATCGATGTATCGTCCAGCACCTTATTCAGGAGAAGCAGCATGAGCGCAAGCACGATCTTACTCAATGGCCGTTTCCACACGGTCGACCGGACGCAGCCGCTGGCGTCCGCCGTCGCCATCGTCGATGGCAGATTCCTCGCCGTGGGCGACGTGGAAGACGTGATGCGCCATCGCGGCCCTGCCACGCAGCTGATCGACCTGGCTGGCCGCACGGTGATTCCCGGCCTGAACGACTCGCACTTGCACCTGATCCGGGGCGGCTTGAACTACAACCTGGAATTGCGCTGGGAAGGCGTGCCTTCGCTGGCTGACGCCTTGCGCATGCTCAAGGAACAAGCCTTGCGCACGCCGAACCCGCAATGGGTGCGCGTGGTGGGCGGCTGGACCGAATTCCAGTTCGCGGAAAAACGCATGCCGACGCTCGACGAAATCAACGCGGCCGCGCCCGATACGCCCGTCTTCATCCTGCACCTGTACGACAGTGCCCTGCTGAACCGCGCCGCCCTGCGCGCCGTCGGCTACGATAAAAATACGCCAAACCCGCCGGGCGGAGAAATCGTGCGCGACGCGGCCGGCAACCCCACCGGCTTGCTGATCGCCCGGCCGAACGCCATGATCCTGTATGCGACCCTGGCGAGAAGCCCGAAGCTGCCGCTGGAATGGCAAGTGAATTCCACGCGCCAGTTCATGCGCGAACTGAACCGGCTCGGCATCACCAGCGCCATCGACGCGGGCGGCGGCTTCCAGAATTATCCCGAGGATTACGCCGTCGTCGACGAACTGGCGCAAAAAGAGCAACTGACCATCCGCATCGCCTACAACCTGTTCACGCAAAACAAGGGCGCGGAATTGCAGGATTTCCAGAAGTGGACCGGCATGATCCAACCCGGCGACGGCACGGATTTCTATCGGCATAACGGCGCCGGCGAAATGCTGGTGTTTTCCGCCGCCGACTTCGAGGATTTCCTCGAGCCGCGCCCGGAACTGGCGGCCGGCATGGAGGATGAACTGGAAAAGGTCGTGCGCCACCTGGTCGAGCAGCGCTGGCCCTTCCGCCTGCACGCCACCTATGACGAGTCGATCAGCCGCATGCTCGACGTGTTCGAAAAGGTCAACCGCGACACGCCGTTCGGCGGCCTGCACTGGCTGTTCGACCACGCGGAAACCATCAGTCCGCGCAATATCGACCGCGTCAGGGCGCTGGGCGGCGGCATCGCCATCCAGCACCGCATGGCTTTCCAGGGCGAATATTTTGTCGAGCGTTATGGCTTTGATGCGGCCAAGGCCACGCCGCCCGTGCAGCGCATGCTGGACGCGGGCTTACCGGTCGGCGGCGGCACGGATGCCACGCGGGTGGCCAGCTACAACCCGTGGACGGCGCTGTACTGGCTGGTCTCGGGACGCACCGTGGGCGGCTTGGCCCTGACGGAGGCGGCGGGCAGATTGTCGCGCGACACGGCACTGGAGTTGTGGACGGCGGGCAGCGCCTGGTTTTCCAGCGAGCAAGGCAAGAAGGGCCGCATCCGCGCGGGCATGCTGGCCGACTTGTCCGTGCTGTCGGCCGATTACTTTACAGTGCCGGAAGAGGCGATCAAGTCCATCGAGTCCGTGCTGACCATGGTGGGCGGCAAGATCGTCTACGGTCAGGCGGAATTTGCGACCCTGGCGCCGCCGCCGATACCCGTATTGCCCGAATGGTCGCCCGTGCACACGGTGCCCGGTCATTACCGGCCTGCGGCCAGGCCGGCGCAGGCCGCCATGCCACACCAGTGCGCGGGCGCCTGCAGTGTGCATGCGCATGCCCACGACCGGGCGCGCAAGTCGGCCGTGCCGATCAGCGATTTTTCCGGCTTCTGGGGTACGCTGGGCTGCAGCTGCTTCGCCTTCTAGGCGGCCGGGCCTTATTTGGAAATGCGCAGGATGGCCGAGGCGAGCCGCGTAAAGCAGGGGCTCAGGTCGCTCTCGGTGGCGGCATAGCAGTACAGGCCCATGGGTTCGGTCGGCTTGCGGCAACGCATAGGCGCATCGCTCGTGTTGGCCATGCAGCGTAGCAAGTCTTCGCCCAGTTCATTATCCGGCCCCTCCGGCGTGATCAGCGATGCGCCCATGCCCAAGGTGAAGACGAAAATGCCTTCCTGGCGCGCCTTTGCGGCCATCGCTTCGGCCAGGTTGCGCGAGGCGCGGTGCACATTTGTCCATTGCACCTGCGCCGAGGCGATGGAAGCGGTCACGACGCGGGGAGTGTTGGTCACGATGGGAAATTCGCGCAGCGTCACGTCGTTGGCTTGGGCGAACTCGTTATGCGCGTTGTACCAGGGTGGGATCGCGGCGATTTTGCTGGCAGCGCAGTCCCCGGCCTGCACGCTGTTAGTCTCGTTCATTGCGTACAAGCCGACCAGCGGGGAGCTTTGCAAAGTGGGATAGGTGGCGAGCCCGCCTGCCGTAATGCATTTGCTGCCGGAGTTGGGGAAATATGAGGAAAATGCTGCCGGCGAGCCATCGGAAAAAAACACGATGACGCGCAGGCTGGAACGGTTGATCTGTTGGATATCTTTCAGCTGTTTGCGTGCCTCGAACATGCCTGCGGAAGAATTGGTGCCGCCGACAAAAGCAAAATTACTAATTTTTGCCGTGGTGGTGGCGCGGTCAAATCCGCGGTTGAGTGGCTTGATGGGAAGGTCGATTTGCGCCTCGGAGGCGAAATGCAAGAGGCCAACCCGATCCACGGTGGAATTGAATTTATTCAGAAAGGAAATGCCCGCCGCCCGCACTGCGGTAGCATTGCCAACCAGCGAACCCGAGGTATCCATCACCAGCACCATGTCCAGGTCCTTGCGGATGGTTTGCGCGGCGGCTGCCACGTTCAGGGTCTTGAAGCCGAGTATGCCCATCAGCGAGACGGGCAGGGAGGCGGTGGCGGAGACGTCGATGGTGACGGTGCCCTTGTCGAAGGTCACACCGACGGGGTTGAGTACGGGCGTGGAGAGCAGGAATTTGTCGGGATAGTTGATGTCAAAAAATTCCTTGGCCGATTGGCGCGCGTTGGCCGCCTGCGCCGCCTGTGTATCGCCCAGGGTCACGCCGCGCGCCGCCGCCAGGCTGGCCGAATCGACTGCCGCGTTGAGCTTGGCCTTGACGAAATAGCCGAGCGCCGAATCGATGGCCAGGCCCACGGAGGCGATCAGGACGACGGCCGACAGTGCCACCATGATCAGCACTTGGCCGTTTTGCCGCTTGTGTGGGATGCGCATCAGAATACCGTCATCGAATTAAGGTTGGGGCCGAGGACAGGCGTCGTGCTGTCGCCAATTTTCAATGTGCCAAACAGCATGTCGAAATTATAGAAAGTCTCCACGGCATAAATCAGTTCGCCATCGGACAACTGGCCCGACATCAGTGACACTGCGGGGGCACTGTCGGCCTTGGCGATATTGGTGCACGTGCCATTGCTCCAGCTGCCGCATTGCCACACCTGGCTGGCGGGCAGGTAGCCACTCACTTTCGCGCCGGCGTCCCAGCGGTACTGTTCCAGCACGATATTGCGCAAGCCGCTCTTCGCGGTGTAGCCCATGATCTTGGTAATGTAGATCATGCCGCGCTTGTTCATGTCCAGCGGCGGCGTGCTGGCGGCCAGCGCATTCATGATGGTCTGGCTCGATCCGCTCAGGTCTGACGTCGAGCGCGAGGCCAGGTTGGCGCCTTCGCGGCTGATGTTGAGCAGGATGATCTTGGCCTGGATGGCGCGCGACAGGTCGACCACCATGAACAGCAGCAGGGCCAGCAGCGGCAGCACGATGGCAAATTCCACGGCGGCGATGCCGCGGACGGCACGCCGCGGCAGAAGGCGGGAGCGGCGATGCATCATAGGCCGCCAAAGCTTTCATTGCGCATGGTGGCGGCGACGACGTTGGACGATTTGCCGTCCTTGTAGAAGGCTGCCATCATCGGCGTGGCGAATTTCCAGTCGTATGCGACGGAGATGACGACGATATCGCCCGCGTTGCCGAACATGCCGGCACTGGTGCCGCTGACGCCGTTTACCGTGATGACGGGATTGACCTTGTCGTAGATGCCCATCGAACTATCCTTCATTTTTTGAATGACGGCCTGGTAGCGCTGCTGGTTGCTGCTGGCGGAATCGAGATCGCTGTTGCCCGTCACGGCATAGCGCGCGCCTTCGCGTACCGCGTGCTGCATGGTGAGATTGGCGAAATATGCCATGCTCAGCTCGATGATGCCTATCATGAGCAGCAGGAAAACCGGTGCGATGATGGCGAATTCGATGAGGGTGGAGCCAGATTGCCTGAATCTGCCTTGCGGGGACCGGAAGGGTGTGGCCTGGTTGAGCATCATGTCTGGTATCCGTATCAAGGCTCGCGCCGGCATCGGTGTGATGGCGGGCCTGTTGCCCATGGGGCGGTCTGCATTGTATCTCGCTTCGAGTGCGCAAGGTTGGCATCAAAGTGCATATAAATCAAGTTTATTGTAATTAATGTAGTTAATTGATTACTCCCTACCCCTGATTAACGTTCCTGAGAGTAAGATGCTGAGGCTTAAGAAATTAAAAAATAATTAACCATTGTCCTGGCGATCCAGCCGATGGTGTTTTTGAAAAGTGAATAAATCAGCATGCTGCAACAGCAACAACTGCAAGAGGAACCAAATGCCGATATGGCATTGCCATTGGTCGATCAGGCAGATTTGGTCATGATCTCTGGCATGCGCCTGCTGCTGTCGGTGACGGCCTTATTAACGCTGATCATCAACCCCGGCAAGCTGGGTGTGCCGAATCAGCTGGCCTGGCTGATCCTGTGTTCGTATGTGCTGCATAGCGCAGTGCTGTTTGTTTTTCTTTATTTCAAGCATCCGGTGGTGCATGGCAAGGTGATATGCTGGCTCGACGTGCTGTGGTGCGGGCTGATCGTGTATGGCACCGGGGGCGCTGATAGCTATTTTTTTCCCTTCTTTTTCTTCGTCATCCTGGCGGCGTCGTTTCAGCGCGGACTCGATGAAGGCGCGCGCATCACGCTTGCCTCCTGTGTTCTGCTGGTGCTGGCATCGGTGGCATCGACCCCTGAGCTGATCATTTCGCACCTGTTGCTGCGCACGACTTTTGTCATGGCGCTCGGCTACATGATTGCGTACTGGGGTGGCCTGGGGCTGTTGCAGAAGCGCCGCCTGGCGTTGTTGCGCGAGGTCAGCCAGCAATCGAATCCCCGCTTTGGCGTTGACCATACGGTGGCGTCGGTCTTGCAGAAAGCGCGAGTTTTTTTTGACGCCAGCAGCTGTATCCTCGTCATGCGCGAGGGCGATGCGGCGCAGTGGCAGTTGCGTACGGCGCTCGAAGAGAAGGGCGGACACGCGGGGCGTGTCAGCCAGCTGAGCGAAGCCGCGGTGGCGCCGCTGATGGTGTTCGATGCCAGCCAGAGCGTGCTGTACGCGCCGTCGTTGCGCGCGCGCCTGGGGCTGGCGAGCGTGCTCACGGGAGTCGAACGCGGCAGTGCGAAGTGGCAGCGGCTCGATGCGCATGGGCCGCAGGGCGCGGCGCTGGCCGAACTGCTCGATGCGCGCTCCTTCATCAGCGTGCCCCTGCCTTTGCATAAGGGACTGGGCCGCATCTACGTGATCTCCGCGAAGAACCGGCTGACCCGGGCCGACGCCAAATTCCTGCTGCATATCGTAGCGCAAGTGTTCCCCCTGATTGAAAACATCGCCATTCTCGACAAGCTGGCCTCCGGCGCGGCATACCGCGAGCGGCAAAAGATTGCGCGCGACTTGCACGATTCGACCATCCAGCCGTATATCGGCCTGCGCCATGGCTTGAGCGCCTTGCGCGCCAAGGCGGCGGCCGACAGCCCCTTGCTGGCCGATCTCGACAAGCTGATCGACATGAGTGGGCAGGTGATTGGCGACCTGCGCCGGATGGCGCAGACGGTGCGCGGCGGCGCGCAGCGGGAACAGGTGACACTGCTGGTGGCGTTGCGGCGCCAGGCGGAACAGCTGAAGAAGTTTTTTGGCATCACGATCGAGATCGTCTCGGACAGTGCGTTTGATCTCAGTGACCGGCTGGCAGCCGAAGTATTCCAGATCGTCAATGAAGGCATGAGCAATATCCGCAAGCACACCACCGCCCGCGAGGGTCGCGTGACACTCGTTTGCGATGCGCATGCCTTGTCGATCTCGATAGAGAATGCGGGCGAAACGTCGTCCCGCGTCGAGTTCATGCCTGCCTCCATTGCTGAGCGCGCCATGGCGCTGGGCGGCCGGGTGCAGGTCAGTCAAGGCGCTGATGGCGCCACCGCCGTGCATATTGAAATTCCAGTCTGACGGCAAGAGCGTCACGGCTGACCCGTTAAAGGCCATCGTATGTCAAGTTTGTATCCCATCCGCGTCATGCTGGTTGATGATCATAAAACCATGTTGTGGGGACTGGAAAAACTGCTGGAAGAGGCGCAACCGGCGATGCAGGTGGTCGCCAGCACCAGTACGATAGGCGGCGCGCTGGAGCTTGCCGAGAGCTTGCGCCCCGATATTGTCGTGCTGGACGTGGACCTCGCCGGCGTGTGTTCCGTCGATTTCGTCCCCGCGCTGTTGGCCAATGGCGTCACGCGGGCGGTGATGTTCAGCGGCACGCGCGACCAGGAGGTGCTGGGCCGCGCCGTGCGCGCCGGCGCGCGCGGCGTGATTGGCAAGGAGGCGGCGGCGGAGCAGGTGATCGATACCATTGCCAGGGTACATCGGGGCGAATTGTGTCTGGACCAGGCCTTGCTGGGCAGTCTGCTGGGAGCGCTGATCAAGCCGGCGCCAGCGCCGGCGCCGCCCGATCCCGAAATGGCGCGCATTGCCCAGCTGACCCTCAAGGAACGCAAGATAGTCGCCATGATGGTCGAAGGCAATGGGGCACTCAACAAGACCATCGCGCAGCGTGCTTTCATTTCCGAGCAAACCTTGCGCAATCACTTGACCTCGATTTACAGCAAACTGGACGTTGCCAACCGGCTGGAATTGTATGTGTACGCGGTGAAGAACGGGCTGGCGGCGCCCCATGAATGCTGACATCAGTACAAATGTACTGATGCCGTGTAGGAAAATAGGCTCTTTTGTACCGGCAACAAAATGACTTTTGTCTGATTGGTATCAATGTGTATTTCCATACAATACCTTCATCAGCAATCGGTAATTGTCGCTGAGTTAGTCAGATTGAAAATGCGAACGGTGACAGGAGCTGGAAATGTGCTTGGAAGATGGTGGGACGGGTGAGCTTGCATATTTCTTGCGAGATCAAAGTGGTAGCTCATTTTTCGAACATGCTTTGCTGTTATCGCTGATGAGCGTGGTATTCCTGCTTGCGCTGCTGGCCATCTGCAAGGGTTTATAACTGATCGATTTACTGCTTGCGTCCGCAGTCCCACATGACGTTGTTTACACTTACTCTGAATGGATTAATCATGAATTTCATCAAAAATTTTATCGCTGAAGAAGATGGCGTGACCGCAATCGAATACGCACTGATCGCTGCATTGATCAGCGCCGTGCTGGTCACAGCTGTGGGATTGATGAGCGGTGGCCTGAAAACCGTATTTGATCGCATTACCTTGTCGCTCAAATAATTGCAACTCGCACCACGGCAATTCGCACTATTTGTGTGCATTTGCCGGTGCGATGGTCCGGGCTATGTTGCATGGTCTGGACCATTTTTTTTTGTGGTCTAGCCGTCGTTTTCACCGTATTGAAGATTACATGCTCGTTCATCTTTTCCTGATGTGGTCGCCAGCGATCCTGTTGGCCGGCTTGCTGCTAGGCGCCGTGTGGCACGACGTGCGCAGCCGCCGCATTCCGAATCGCCTGGTGTTTCCAGGTGCGCTGGCCGGATTGTTGCTCAATGCGATATTGCCGGCTGGTGCGGGCCTATTCATGGCGGCACCTGGCGCGATCGGCCTGTGGCCGGCAGTGGCCGGTCTGGCGCTGGGCCTGGCGCTGTTGATGCCGATGTATATGCTCAAGGCCATGGGTGCGGGCGATGTCAAATTGATGGCGATGGTGGGTGCATTTGTCGGACCGCAAGCCGTGTTGGGCGCCATGCTGTTCAGTCTGCTCGCCGGGGGCGTGCTGGCGCTGGCAGTGGCGGCCTTCCATGGCACGCTGCGCGAGGTCACCAGCAATAGCTATCACCTGTTGTTGAATAGTCTCATGCGTGGCATCGCAGGCCAGAGACCGGGCATTGATGCTCCCCCTGCGGCCAGCGGCAAACTGCCGTATGCGATCGCCATTGCCAGCGGCACGCTGATCTACCTGTTACTGGCCGCAAGCGGTCAACTGGCGATGTTTTCGTGATGCATATGCCATTTATTTCAGCTGGCGATGCGCGCTGACACTGAAGTGCATCACGCTCCGGCGTCGCTGCGCGCCCCGCGCACTGTCGAAGAGACGGGCTTGCCCTTCTTTTTCCTGGTCGAACTGCTGGCGAAGGTGCTGTTCCAGCGGGGACAGCTGCACCTGCCCGAGCTGGCTAGTTACGTCAAGCTGGGCCTGGGCGTGATCGACCCCGTCATGGCCTTCATGCGGCAGGAAAAAATGTGCGAGGTCATGCGCCGCGGCGCCAGCGGCACGGATGCCGACATCCACTACCAGTTGACGGACAGCGGCCGCCAGCGCGCCCTCGAGTGCCTGGCGCGCAATGCTTACGCGGGCCCATGTCCCGTGCCGCTGGCCGCCTACAATGCGCAGGTGGCGGCGCAAAGCGTGGCCAACATGCATGTCACGCGCCCGCAGGTACAGGCCAGCTTCGACGGCGTGGTGGTTAATCCTGCCGTGCTCGATCAGCTGGGCGCGGCCATGAATTCCGGGCGTGCCATTTTCATCTACGGCGCCGCCGGCAGCGGCAAGACGTATCTGGCCGAACGCTTGCAAGACTTGCTGCAAGGGGCCATTGCCCTGCCTTACGCCATCATGGTCGATGGTGAAGTCGTGCCCTTTTATGACCCGGTGCTGCATCTGCCGGCGGCGCAGCAGCAGGAAGCGCCGGCCGGCATCGAGCGCGCCGTGCAGCTCGACGCGCGCTGGGTGCGCGGCGTGCGCCGTCCGGCCGTGCTCACCGGGGGCGAGCTGACCCTGGAAATGCTGGACCTGCGCTTCGACAGCGTGACGCGTTTATACCGCGCGCCGCCGCACCTGAAGGCCAACAACGGTATCTTCATCATCGACGACCTGGGGCGCCAGCGCTGTTCGCCGCTGGAACTGATGAACCGCTGGATCGTGCCGATGGACCGCGCCATCGATTACCTGTCGCTGCACAACGGCCACACCTTCCAGGTGCCGTTCGACGTGGTGGTGGTGTTTTCCTCGAATTTCCTGCCCGAGCGCCTGTCGGATGCAGCCTTCCTGCGCCGCCTGGGCTACAAGATCGAAGTGCCGGCACTCAGCGCAGCGCATTACGAAACCGTGTTTCGCCAGACTTGCGACGCCTATGGCGTGGAGTTCGACGCGGCCACCTTTGCCTTCCTGCTGCAGCGCCATGCGCGCGGCGCGACGCCCTTGCTGGCCTGTTATCCGCGCGACCTGCTGCGACAGGTACGCGACCTGGCGCGCTACGAGGGCACGGCGGCGCAACTGAACGAGCAGGTGCTGGACTGGGCCTGGAATAACTATTTTGCCGGCGCGAATGAGCGCCATGGCGCGGACGATATGGCCGTGGAAGAGCGGGCCGTGCAAGAGCGGCGTGAACCGAAATCAAGCTGAAGTCAGAGGAAAAACGATGCGAAATACCCGTGCTTTACTCATGTTGCTGCTGGCCCTGGTGCTGGCCGGTGCCGCCGTGCTGACGGCGGCGATCTGGATGGGCGGCCAGAGCACGCCGTCGAACCAGAAGATCGTCGTGGCCCTGGTCGATATCGGCGTGGGCACGAAGATCACTCCGCTCATGTTGCGCAGCATGGACTGGCCCGCCGGCGCGCAGCCGCCCGGCGCCTTTGCCGACAGCAAGGCGCTCGACGGACGTATCACGCGCACGGCCATCAGCCTCGGTGAACCGGTACTGGAAAGCAAGCTCGCGCCGCCGGGCACGAGTGGTGGCCTGTCCTCCATCGTGGCCGATGGCAAGCGCGCCATGACCGTGCGCGTCAACGATGTGGTCGGGGTGGCGGGCTTTGCCTTGCCTGGCAACTTTGTCGACATCCTCGTCAATACCCAGGATGACCGTGCCAAGGCCAGCGGTGGCGCCGAACTGGCCATTTCCAAGATCGTGCTCGAACGCATCCTGGTGCTGGCCGTGGCGCAGGAATCGAACCGCGACGACAACAAGCCCAAGGTGGTCAATGCGGTCACCCTGGAATTGACGCCGGACCAGGTGGAAAAGCTCGACCTGGCGCGCAGCGTGGGCACCTTGTCGCTGGTGCTGCGCAACCAGATCGATCCGGCGCCCGTCAACACGGGCGGCGCCACCAAGGAATCGCTGCTGGGACTCAAGCCGCTGGTGCCGGTCGCCGCGCCGCGCGCGGCTGCGCCAGCGCCAGCGCGGCAGGCGCCGCGTGCTCCCGCACCACCGGCCGAGAGCGTCAAAGTGATCACGGGCATGGACACCCGTGTCCAGCAATTTTAAAAATTTCAGAACCAGGGATAGTTGATGACCTCATTTCGTACCCGTATCGTCAGGCCCCGCTTGACCTTGGCCCTGGCCCTGAGTGGCTTGACGGCAAGCTTGCTGTGGCAGCCCGGCGCCAGCGCCGCGCCCGCCTTGCGCAAGGCGGACGCCGTCAGCCAAGCGGCCCCGCTGTCGCTGGGGGCCGATATCGCCCGGCTGGGTCCGCCGATCCGCTTGTCCGTTGGCAAGTCGACCTTGCGCAGCCTGACGCGTGCCGTCTCGCAGATCGCCGTGAATGATCCGAAGGTGGCGGGCGCCAGGCTGCTGGGTAGTTCCAGCGAGCTGTATATCTGGGGCCTGGCACCGGGCAGCACCAATCTGATTCTGTGGGACAAGGATCACCGTCCCGTGATCGTCGATATCGAAGTCGGTGTCGATGCCGACGGCTTGCAGGCGCAACTGGCGCTTGTGTTCCCGCGTGAAACAGATCTCAAGGCCAGCTCGGCCGGCGGCGCGATCGTGCTGACGGGCATGGTCTCGGATGCCGTCAAGGCCAGCCAGATCATGGCCATGGCCACGGCGTTCGCACAGCGGGGCGCCGGCGAAGCGGCGGCGCCCGTTGCGACAGCGGGTGTGATCCCAGCGCCCGCTGCCGGCGGTGCCGCCGGTGCTGGCGCCGCCGGCGGCGTGAGCGTGATCAATATGCTGACCATCGCCGCGCCGCAGCAGGTGATGCTGGAAGTCAAAATTGCCGAGGTCTCGAAAACCCTCGTCGACCAGCTGGGCGCCAGCATCGGCGCGCGCGCCAGCAGCGGCAACTGGACCTACAGTTTCCTGTCGAACTTGTTGAGTGGCAACCCCAGCATGATCGATGGTTTCAACGGTAAAAACGGTAATTTCCTTACGCTCGATGCGCAAAAGCGCGACGGCCTCGTGAAAGTGCTGGCCGAACCGAACATCATGGCCATCAGCGGCCAGGAGGCCAGCTTCCTGGCTGGCGGCAAGATCTACATCCCCGTCTCGCAAGACAGCGCCACCAACAAGATCACCCTGGAAGAAAAGGAATTCGGTATCGCCGTCAAATTCACGCCCACCGTGCTCGATGGCGGGCGCATCAACCTGAAGGTGGCGCCGGAAGTATCGGAACTGAACAAGGACGGCATCGGCATCAGCACGGGCGGCACCGCCGGCAGCGCCATCCTGCCGGCGTTTACCACGCGGCGCGCCACCACCACCGTGCAATTGTTCGACGGCCAAAGCTTTGCCATCGGCGGCTTGATCAAGAACAATGTGACCACGAATATCAAGGCGTTGCCGATGCTGGGCGAGATTCCCGTGCTGGGCGCCTTGTTCCGCAGCAGCGATTTCCAGACCGACCGCACCGAACTGGTGTTCATCATCACGCCGCACCTGGTCAAGCCGCTGGCCGGCGACTACGTGCTGCCGACGGATGCCTATGTGGCGCCAAGCCGCGCGCAGTTTTTCCTGCAAGGAAAGATGGAAGGCGACGCCACGCCGCCGCCCGCCGCAAACAAACAACCGGGCGCCGCAGCGGCGACCGGCTTTGACATTCAATAGGAGAGTGAGCATGCAGCGTCCTCCAATTCTTCCCCTGCTGTGCGTGCTGCTGGCGTCGTTTGCCGCCAGCGGCTGCAGCACCACGCCGCACTTCGACCGCAACTTTGGCCGCAGCGTCGATTTGCTGCGTGCCCAGCAAGTGATTAACCCGCAGGCGGGATTGAACCGCGACCCGGTGACTGGCCTCGATGGCAAGGCGGCGGTGGCGGGCTACAACGCGTATCAGAAGTCGTTCAGCGCGCCGGTGCCGCAATCGGGCGGCATGACGATCAGCCTCGGACGCCAATGAACATGTCACCGTTATCACAGAACAGGCAAGGCATATCGTGAAAATCGCCATCATATCCCGGGATGAAAAAGCACTGGCCGAGTTGGGCCGCCTGGTCGGCAACCGCAATCCGGCGGACGACGTCGATGCGCGCAGCGGACCGCTGGAGCAACTGTATTCGGCGCAGGAACTGCCCGATGTGCTGATGTTCGACCGGCCCGGCAACGATGGCGCCGACCTGGCCGCCATCGAGCGCCTGAGCAATCAGTTTCCGCGCCTGGCGGTTATCCTGCTGTGTCCGCAGCAGTCGCCCGACTTCCTGCTGCAAGCCATGCGTGCCGGCGTGCGCGAAGTATTGCCGTCGCCGGCCGCAGCTGCCAGCATCTACCCGGCGCTCGAGCGCATCGAGGAAAAACTCGAGCGGCGCGACAATGGCAATGGCAAGGTGCTGGCCTTCATTTCCTGCAAGGGCGGCAGTGGCGCCACCTTCATCGCCACCAACCTCGGCTATGCCCTGGCAGCCAGCGGCCACAAGCGTGTTGCCCTGCTGGACCTGAACCTGCACTTCGGCGATGCCTCGCTGTTTGTCTCCGAGAGCAAGCCGCTGGCCACCCTGGCTGACGTGACGCGCGACATCCACCGCCTGGATCCGTCGTTCCTCGCCTCGAGCATGCTCAATGTGCTGCCCAATTTCAGCGTCCTGGCGGCACCGGAAGACCCGGCCCACGCCAGCGAAGTGCTGCCCGAACACATCGACGCCATCATCAAGCTGGCGCGGCGCCAGTATGATTTCGTGGTGCTCGACGTGGGGCGCAACCTCGATGCGGTCAGCGTGCGCGCGCTCGACCACGCGGACCTGATTTTCCCCATCCTGCAAACGACCTTGCCGTACATCCGCGATGGCAAGCGTCTGCTGGGCATGTTCCGTTCCCTGGAATACGACAAGGACAAGGTGCGCCTGATCGTCAACCGGCACGACAAGGGCGGCGAAATCCGCCTGCAGGATCTGGAGGCGGCGTATGGCACCACGATCGACCGCACGGTGCCGAATCATTATGCGTCGGCCGCCGCATCGGTCAACCAGGGTATGCCGATCTTGCAGCTCGATAAGAACAGCCCCATCACGCACTCGCTGCAGGAGTTTGCCGCCAGCCTGACGGGCGTCAGCGCCGAAGCCGTGCCGCAGGGCTGGCTGAGCCGCATGCTGCGGCGCGCCTAACACCACACGAACAGGAATTCTCATGGCAACTTCTCCCGTCCCCAGCCTGTCGATCCGCGAGCGTCTCGGCAACGGCAAGATCGCTACCCTGACGCCGCAGCGCGCGCCGGCCATCGACAACCGCAGTTACCGCGAGCTGAAACAGCGCATTCACGCGCTGCTGCTCGAGCGCGTCGATCTGGAAAGCATGCAGCGGCTGACGCAGGAACAGATCCGCGACGAGTTGCGCAGCCTGGTCGAGCGCCTGCTCGACGAAGAAGCCGTGGTCATCAATGATGTCGAGCGCAAGAACCTGACGCGCGACATCCGCAACGAGATGCTCGGTTTTGGCCCGCTGGAAACCTTGTTGTCGGACCCGACCGTGTCGGATATCCTCGTCAATGGCCACAAGCAAGTGTACGTCGAGCGGCGCGGCAAGCTGGAATTGACTGATGTCGTGTTCAATGACGATGCCCATCTGATGAAAATCATCGACAAGATCGTCTCGCGCGTGGGTCGCCGCATCGACGAATCGAGCCCCATGGTCGATGCGCGCCTGCCCGATGGGTCGCGCGTCAACGCCATCATTCCGCCGCTGGCCATCGACGGGCCCGTGATGTCGATCCGGCGTTTTTCCGTTGACCCCCTGCGCCTGGCCGACCTGGTCGCCTACTCCAGCATGACGGCCGAGATGGCCGAGGTGCTGCAGGGCCTGGGCAAGGCGAAGATGAATATCCTCATTTCCGGCGGCACGGGCAGCGGCAAGACCACCATGCTGAACGTGATTTCCGGCTTTATCGGCCATACCGAACGCATCGTCACGGTGGAAGACGCGGCCGAGCTGCAATTGCAGCAGCCGCACGTGGTGCGCCTGGAAACGCGCCCGCCGAATATCGAAGGCAAGGGGGAAGTGTCGCAGCGCGCGCTGGTGCGCAATGCCTTGCGGATGCGTCCCGACCGCATCATCCTGGGCGAGGTGCGCGGCGCCGAAGCGCTCGACATGCTCGGTGCGATGAACACGGGCCATGAAGGCTCGATGGCCACCATCCACGCCAACACCCCGCGCGACGCCATTACGCGACTGGAAAACATGATCAGCATGGCGGCCGCCAACCTGCCCAGCAAGGCCATCCGCCAGCAGATCAGCTCGGCCATATCGGTGGTGGTGCAAGTGTCGCGCCTGATCGACGGCAAGCGCAAGGTCACGTCGATCCAGGAAATCACGGGCATGGAGGGCGATGTCATCACGATGCAGGAAATCTTCAGCTTCAAGCAGACGGGGGTGGGGGAGAGCGGGGCAGTCGTCGGGTATTTCTCGGCCAGCGGCATCCGTCCCCATTTCCTGGAACGCCTGAAGAGTTTTGGTATCGGCATTTCCAGCGCGGTCTTCGAGCCGACCGGCACCGGGCGCTGACGCGACATGGGCTATCTTTCGTATCTGGTATATCTGCTGATCTTCCTGGCGGTCATGCTGCTGGTTGGCGCCGTTTACTTCAACCTGCAGTCGCGCGGCGCCGGTGCCGGGCGCGTGGCGCGCCGCTTGCGGGCGATGAATACGGCCAGCGACGACGCGCAAAAGACCGTATCGATCACCAAGGACCGGCTGCTCAGCTCGCATGCGGGCGTACAGGGCTTGCTGGAGGCATTGCCCGGCGTGCAATGGCTGGACCGCTTGCTGTTGCAGTCGGGTAAAAACTGGGATGTGGGCAAGCTGCTCGGCTACTGCCTGCTGGGCTTGCTATTCGGGCTGCTGCTGGGCAGCCTCAGCCCCTTGCCCGGGTATCTGCGTCTGCTGCTGAGCCTTGCCTGCGCAGCGCTGCCGTTCTTGATCGTAATGCGCGCCAAGGCCAGCCGGCTGGCGCGCATTGAAACGCAATTGCCCGACGCCCTGGACATGATGAGCCGCGCCATGCGCGCCGGCCACGCCTTTCCCACGGCTCTGAAAATGGTTGGCGACGAGATGACGGGGCCCCTGGCCGATGAATTCCGCGCCGTGTTTGACGAAGTCAATTTCGGCGTGGCGATGTCCGATGCCCTGTCGGGCCTGGCGGCGCGCGTGCCCAGCACGGACCTGCGCTATTTCGTCATCGCCGTGCTGATCCAGCGCGAAACGGGCGGCAACCTGACGGAGTTGCTGAACAGTATCAGCGCCATCATCCGCGACCGCCTTAAATTGATGGGCCAGGTGCGCGTGCTGTCGGCCGAAGGGCGCATGTCGGCCTGGGTGCTGGGCTTGCTGCCCTTTGGCGCGGCCCTGATGATGCATCTGATGAATCCGCAGTTCCTGTCCGTGCTGTACACCGACAGGGGCGGGCGCAAGATGGTGGCGGTGGCATTTTGCCTGCTCCTGGTCGGCGTGCTGGTGATCCGCAAGATCGTGCGTATCCGTGTGTGAGGCTATGAAATGAGGCAATTGAAAAGGCGAGGGATGGCAATATGAGCGGCATGCAGATAGGCCTGTTGGCGGTGCTATTTCTGATTGTATTCGGCATCGTTCTGGTGCTGCTGCGGCTATTTGCGGGCAATGCCGTGCAAGTGCGCCTCGATACGCTTGACGGCAAGAAGGCCGATACCGACAAGGGACGCCGCACCAGTCAGCGTTGGATGGCGCGTGTCGTCAGCCTGACGCGTCCGCTGGCCAAGCTGTCGGTGCCGGAAGAGGGCTGGGAAGAATCGCCGGTCCGCATCCGCTTCATCAATGCGGGCTGGCGCAAGAGTACCGCGCCGGCGCTGTTCTACGCCGCCAAGACGGGTTTGACCTTGCTGTTGCCCATTCTGATGTATCTGCTGCTGCGCCACGGCGACCACAATCTCTTCCTTTGGGTAGTGGCAGCGGCGGCCGCCGGCTATTACCTGCCCGATCTGTGGCTCAAGCATTGTTTGAAGGAGCGCCAGCGCGAAGTCTTTGAAACCTTTCCCGATGCGCTGGACTTGATGACCGTTTGCGTCGAAGCGGGCCTGGCGATGGACGCTGCGCTGGCTCGCGTGGCACAGGAAATTGGCTTGAAAAGCATGATCCTGGCCGAGGAATTGCAATTGGTGACCCTGGAACTGCGCGCCGGCAGTGCCAAGGATAAGGCCTTGCGCAACCTGGCCCTGCGCACGGGCGTGGAAGATGTCGATGCGCTGGTGACGCTACTGATACAGGCGGAGCGTTTCGGCACCAGTATCGCCGCCTCGCTGCGCGTGCAGTCCGACCAGTTGCGTACCAAGCGGCGCCAGCGCGCCGAGGAAACGGCCGCCAAGATCGCCCTCAAGCTGTTGTTCCCGCTGATCTTTTTCATTTTCCCTTCGCTGATGGTGGTGCTCATGGGCCCGGCCATCCTGCAGATTTACCGTGTCTTGTTACCGGCGATGAATGGCGTATGAGTATGCCCCTGCGTCTTTTCAGCCTGCTCCTGCTGCTCTGCCTGTTACAAGGCTGCGCGAGTGCGCCCGCCGTGCCCAAGTGGAATATGCAGGCGGTACAGCGCATCAGCCATTCCGCCGGCCAGAATGCCGTCACGTATTTTGAACTGGGCAAGTTCTATCAGGCACGCGGCCAGCTGGTGCTTGCTGCGGAAGCCTTTGCCGCCTCGATCGCCCTTGACCCGCAGCAACTGGCAGCGCGCAATGCGCTGGCCGTGCTCGACGCGCGGCAGGGCCGGCTTGAACAGGCTGCCACGGCGCTGCTGGTGCTGGTGCGCGACTTTCCCGAGGCTGCCCAGCCCCTGAATAATCTCGGTTATGTGTATTACCTGCAAGGGGAGCTGGCGCAAGCGTCCCGCCTGCTCGACCAGGCCATGGCGCGCGATGGCGGCACGGCATTGGCGCGCAATAACTTGCAACTGGTACAGGCGGCGCAGCTGGCGTTGGTGCCGGCCGCGCCAGCCGCGCCCGCCGTGACCGTCGCGCCGGAGGTGCTGGCCGAGATCGAAATCATCAATGGCAATGGCATACGCGGCATGGCGGCGCAGGTGCGCTTGCGCGTGCAGGCGCGGGGCATGGCGGTCAGCCGGCTGCGCAACCAGCCCGGCTTTCGCCAGGAACGCAGCCAGATCCTGTACGCCCCCGGCCACGCACGCCAGGCCGGCGCCTTGCGTCTAGCCCTGGCGCAGCGGGGGGAGTCCATGCAACTGGTGGCCGTCGCCAGCGTGGGGCGTGGCGCCGGCATCCGCCTGATTCTGGGACGCGACCAGGCTTGAACAAGATAGCAGTAACACATGATCAGCAGCAAAATAACAGGGAGAAGTACATGTCTGGATTGATGAGTAGCGGTTTGCCGGCGCGCTGGGCGCTGTGTCTGGCTGCCGGCACGGCAGTGACGTTGCTGGCCGGCTGTGGTGGTGGCGGTTCCGGCAGCAGTGATTGCAGCACCTTGGACCCGAGCCGCAATCCGAACCTGCCCGGCTGCGTAGTGCCACCCGTCACGCCGGTGGTTCCCGTGACACCGGCGTCGGCGACCTTGGCGCTGAGCCTGAAAGACGGGGCCGGCAAGGCGACCACCTCGGTCAGTCCCGGCAACAGCGCCACCGTGCAAGCCGTCGTCAAGGATGGCAAGGGTGCGGTGCTGTCGGGCGTCTTGCTGACCTTGAACAGCAGCGACAAGAGCGCCAGCTTCACCCCGGGTGCGGCCAGCGCCCTGACGGACGCGAATGGCGTGGCCAGCATCGTCATCGCAGCCGGCAGCCAGAGCGGCGCTTTTGCGCTGACGGCCAGCGCCACGGTGAACGGCAGCGTGTTGACGTCGAATATCAATTACACGGTGGTCTACCCGACCCTGACCATGGGCGGCGTAGGCGTCGTGCCGGCGACCCTGTCGGCGGGCGGCACGGCTGGCCTGAGCGTGACGGTGATGAATGGCGCGGCCGTGTATGCACCGGTACAGTCGGTCGTCTTCAGCTCGCCTTGTGCCAGTGCCGGCAAGGCTGCCATCAGCAGCCCCGTGAATACGGTCAATGGCGTGGCCAGCACGTCATACATCGACAAGGGCTGCGGCGCGCCCGACGTGATCACGGCCAGCACCGTCTTCAATGCCACCACCTTGAGCCAGACGGGCACCCTGACGGTGCAGACGGCCGCTGCCGGCCAGATCGGCTTTGTCTCGGCGCTGCCGCAAAACATCGCCCTGAAAGGCACGGGCGGTGCGGGCCGGCAAGAGTCATCCATCGTCACCTTCAAGGTACTCGACAGGAATGGCAATCCCGTCAGCGGCAAAGTGGTCAATTTTTCGCTCAATACCACGGCCGGCGGCCTGAGTATCAATCCGGCGCAATCGACCAGCGGCGCCGATGGCAGCGTCAGCACCACGGTGGCTTCCGGCACGGTGAACACGCCGATCCGCGTCACGGCCACCCTGCAAGGCACCAGCCTGTCGACGGTCTCGGACCAGTTGGTGGTGTCTACTGGCGTTCCCGAGCAAGACAGTTTTACCTTGAGCACGTCCATGTTCAATACGGAAGGCGGCGATTTTGCCGGCTGCACCGCGCCGACGGGTGCTACCATCACGGCGCGCCTGGGCGACCACTTCCACAATCCCGTGCCCGACGGTACGGCCGTCAGCTTCACGGCCGAAGGCGGCACCGTCGATGCATCTTGCCTGACGGGCCTGGTCAACACCACCCTGACGGACGGTACGGTGATCACGCAGAAGGGCATACCGGGTTCGTGCAGCGTGCGTTTCTGCCCCGGCAACCCCCGTCCGCTTGACGGCCGCGTGACCATCCTGGCGTACGCCTTGGGCGAGGAAAGTTTCGCTGATACGAATGGCAATAATCTGTTCGAGAATGACGAGACGTATGTCGACTTGGGCGAGCCGTTCCGCAATGACCGCGCCATTCTTGGCAGCAATGCCAATTTCAAGGATGACACCTACAGTACGGGCAATGCCGTGCGCGCCGATGGCGAACCGACTATCGATTCGAATGGCAACGGAAAATGGGACGCGACGGGCGACAAGGAGTACAACGGCGTGCTGCGCGCGGCCTCCAGCGTCAACACCACGGCCGCCAACACCGTGCATATACGCCAGGCACTGGTGCAGGTGCTGTCCGGCAGCACGGCGCGTTTCACGCCGCTGGGCGCTGCCACCATTGATCTGGACAAGTGCGTCGATGGCACTGTGTTCGAGAACAAGGTTCACACCTTCCAGCTCGCTATCCGCGACGACAATGACACCGTGTTTGTGATCAATGGCAAGGATGTCACCAAGCGGGCGTTCGACTTGCCTGGCAATCCGCTGCCGGCCGGCACGACGATCAGCTTCTCGGCGAGCAATGGCAGCATCGTCAGCGGCGCCAGCTTTGTCGTGCCGAGCATGGACAGCGCCAGTTCCGCGAACTGGATCTATCCCGTGCAAATGATCAGCGACGTGACCCAGATCGGCACCGCGTGCCAGCCGAACAGCGTGCGCAACGGCTTGTTGACGGTGACGGTACGCACGCCGAATGGCATCCTGACATCGACGTCGTATGCCGTCAGTGACTGATCGCCATACCTGTAGGCAATAAAAAAGCTGCCGGAGTTTCCTCCGGCAGCTTTTTTTTACATCAGTCTGCGTCTGGCAATCAGGCGAAAGGCGTCAGCAGGGTGATCATCTGGCCAAAGATCTTTGGGCTGGCGGCGATGACGTCGCCCTTGTACAGATAGTCCGATTCGCCCGAAAATTCACCGACGATCCCGCCCGATTCCGTGATCATCAGGGCGCCGGCAGCGATATCCCAGGGCTTCAAGCCTTTTTCGTAGAAGCCGTCCAGGCGGCCGCAAGCGACGTAGGCCAGGTCCAGCGCGGCCGAGCCGGCGCGGCGCACGCCCTGGCTGCGTTCGCCCATGATCGCGTACATCTTCAGGAATTCGTCCAGCGCGCGGGCGCTGCCGGCCACGTAGCCGGTGCCCAGCAGGGCGTTCGAAATGCGGTCCAGTTTGGTGACGCGGATGCGTTTTTCGTTCAGGTAGGCGCCGGCGCCCTTGGTGGCCGTGAACAGGTCGTTGCGTACCGGATCGTAGATGACGGCTTGCGTGACGACGCCGCGATGCGCGAGCGCGATCGAGATGCAGTATTGCGGGAAACCGTGGATAAAGTTGGTGGTGCCATCGATCGGGTCGATGATCCACTGATATTCATTCTCATCGTGCGAGTTGGCGGAAGCTCCCGATTCCTCAGCCAGGAACGCGTGGTCCGGGTAGGCTTTGGACAGCACCTCGATGATGGCTTGTTCGGCCGCCTGATCGACGTCGGTGACGAAATCGTTATGTTGTTTTTCCGTGACGACGACGCGGTCGAGGTCAAAAGAGGCGCGATTGATGACGGCGGCGCCGCGGCGGGCGGCTTTGATCGCCGTGTTGAGCATTGGGTGCATGTGAGCTTCCGTTAAAAGCACGCGACCGCCCATGGCCGCCTTGCGGCGCCGGTACGATAGAGTGCAAGAATGAATTAAAGAGCGGAGCGGTGCCGAAGTGGTTAAAATCCCGGCCTGGCGTCAGCGTTTTGTGACTCCGTTTCCCGAAATTTCCTGTATCGATACCGCGCAATAGCGCTATTTTAAATGAATCTGCCCGAAATCAACACGTCTCTTTTCAAACGCCTGCGATTTATTCTTGTCGAAACTAGTCGTCCTGGCAACATTGGCGGCGTCGCGCGCGCCATGAAAACGATGGGTTTTTCCGATCTGGTGCTGGTCAACCCGCGTTTCCCCGATGCCTTGACGGATGCGGAAGCGGTGGCCTTTGCCAGCGGCGCGCAGGATATTTTGTCCGGCGCGCGCATCGTCGGCTCGATCGCCGAAGCACTCGAAGGCTGCAATTACGCGGCGGCCGTCTCGGCCCGTCTGCGCGAATTCTCGCCGCCCGTCACCGCCCCGCGCGCCATCGCGGCCCAACTGGCCGCCAGCGAAGACTTGCACGCGGCCGTCATTTTCGGCAACGAGCGTTTCGGCTTGCCCAATGAAATCGTCGAGCAGTGCAATGTGCTGATCAACATTCCCGCCAATCCCGAATATTCCTCGCTGAACCTCTCGCAGGCGGCGCAGGTGGTCGCTTATGAATGCCGCGTGGCGGCCCTCGGCGATGGGCAGCTCGCCAGTCCCGTCGGTTTTCATGGCGACGCGGCCAGCCTGGCGCAGGTCGACGGCATGTACGCGCATCTTGAGCAGGCGCTGGTGGCCATCGATTTCCTCGATGCCGACAACCCGAAAAAGCTGATGCCGCGTCTGAAACGCCTGTTTTCGCGCACGGGGCTGGAGACGGAAGAAGTCAATATCCTGCGCGGCATCGCGCGCCATATCCTGGCGGTCGCCAAAAAAGGCCCATGATCGAGACGCGGCTGCTGCGCCAGTTCATCGCCGTCGCCGAGGAACTCAATTTCCGCCGCGCGGCCGAACGGCTGCACATGGCGCAGCCGCCGCTGTCGCAAGCGATCCTGCGGCTGGAAGACTTGCTGGGCTACCCCGTATTCGAGCGTACCAACCGCAAGGTCAGCCTGACGCCAGCGGGGGATGCTTTCCTGGGCACGGCGCGCCAGGTGCTGGCCAGTCTGGAAGAGGGCGTGGCCGCCACGCGCCTCGTAGCGCAGGGCATCGAGGGGCACTTGCGCCTGAGTTTCATCCACATCACGCCGTATGCCCACGTATTACATGCCTTGCGCGCTTTCCGCCTCGCCTCGCCCGCCGTGCATTTCACCTTGCGCGAAGCGTCGACGCAGCAGCAGGTCGAGTGGCTGGAAAAAGGCGAGGTCGATATCGCCCTGCTGCGTGCGCCCGGTCGCAGCACGCCGGGCTTGCGCTTCGAGCGCCTGTCGGGCGAAGACATCGTGATCGCGCTGCCATCCGGCCACCGTTGTGCGGGCCAGGCAAGGGTGGATCTGGCGGACCTGGCCGATGACGATTTCGTCGCCTCGCCGCGCGCGCTGGGCCAGGGTTTTCATGACCAGCTGGCCAGCCTGTGCCTGCATGCGGGTTTCGTGCCGCACGTGGTGCAGCAGGCGCGCCGCTTGCAAACGGTGCTGGGAGTGGTAGCAGCCGGTTTCGGCGTGGCCCTGCTGCCGGCCAGCCTGAGCGCCTGCGCGCCAGCGGGTGTCGTCATGCTCCCGCTGCAAAGTGATGCGCCCGAGCCGCTGCGCCAGCTCGACCTGTACATGGCCTGGGACCCGCAGCGCACGTCTCCCGTGCGCGAGCGTCTGCTGGCGCAACTGCGGCTGTCCGCCACTCAATGAGACTTAAATTGAGACGTCAAGCGTCTCGTTTCAAGATAAATAAGATATTTTACAGATGATGGCCCAGGGGCCAGCATGGCGTTTTTGATTGTCGGGAATTGCCATGTCCAACGTTTCATCGCGCAGCCGTGCGCTGCCTCCCTCTATTTATTGGCTGTCGCTGTGCAGCTTTGCCTTCGGCTTGTGCGAATTCATCGCCGCCGGCTTGTTGTCGCCCATGGCGCGCGACCTGCACGCCAGCGTGGCGGCGACCGGCGGCGCCATTGCCGCGTATGCGCTGGGGGCGGCCATCGGCGCGCCCGTGCTGACGGCCATGCTGGCGCGCCGCCCCACGCGCCAGATCCTGGTGGCTACCATGCTCGTGCTGGCGGCCGGCAGCGTGGCGATGGCGGGGGCGCCGGCACTGGGCGCGCTGCTTTGTGTGCGCTTTGCCGTGGGCCTGGCGCATGGCGTGTTCATGGCCGTCGCGTCGCATGCGGCCACCAGCCTGGTCGACCCGTCCCGCGCGGGCAGGGCGCTATCCATCGTCTGGCTGGGCCTGACCCTGGCGCTGGCCGGCGGCGTGCCGCTGGGGACGTGGCTGGGTGCCGTCGCGTCGTGGCGCTGGGTGTTGATGGCCATCGGCGTGCTGGCCCTGTGCGGCGGCGCCGGCTTGCGCTGCGCCATGCCGGCCGCGCGCCAGCAGGCTGTTGCCGCATCACCGCTGGCCAGCCTGCGTGCCATCTTGCAGCCGCCCCTGCTGCTGGCGGCTGGCGTGGCGGCGCTGGTCAGCGTGGCCACCTTCAGTTTTTTCACGTATATCTCGCCCTTCCTGCTGCAGTTGGGCGGACTCGATGCGGGCTGGCTGAGTGCCGCCATGCTGTGCTTTGGCGTGTGCGCCATCGGCGGCAACCTGCTGGGCGGCTGGTGCGCGGATCGCCCTTCCGCGTTGCGCGCCACCGTGCTGGCCCTGGCCGCGCTGGCACTCAACCTGCTGGGGTTTTATGTGCTGCAGGGCCACCCTCAGCCACTGGCCATGCTGGCCCTGTGCGGCACTTTGGGCATGCTGTTTTTTGCCCTTGTGACCCTGTCGACCATGCGCCTCTTGCTCCTGGCACAACGGCATTGCCCGGGCAGCGACGCCGTGGCGGCGGGCCTGAATATCGCCGCCTTCAATGCGGGCACGGCCTTTGGAGGCGCGCTGGGCGCCACCTTGATCGTCGCCTTCGGCTTGCCCAGCATCGCCATCGGCGGCGCGCTGGCGGCGCTGCTGGCCATGCTGCTGCTGTGCTTCCAGTCGCGCAAACTAGACGCGCCGCTCTAGTTTTTGCGTTTAAACGCCCACTGCCTTTGGCGTACACTGGCCTGCAAAAGGCCGTACAAAACAAGGGGACACATGGGATTGCAACGCAGATCGTTTCTGAAACTGGGCGTGCTGGGCGCCTGTGCGCTGGCCGCCGGCGGCGCCGCCTACCGCGCGTTGCGGGGGCCAGCGGCGCCTGGCCGCTTCGTGCTCGATGGCGCGGCGCGCGCGGCGCTGGCGGCCATCGTGCCGGCCATGCTGGGCGAGGCCTTGCCGCACGGGGGCGATGCGCGCAGCAAGGCCCTCGACGGCGCCATCGCCGGTGTGGACACGGCCATCCGTGGTTTGCCCCTGGCGGCGCAGCAGGAAGTGCAGGATTTGTTTGGCCTGCTGGCGCTGGCGCCCGCGCGGCGCTTCGTCGCCGGCGTGAAAGATGGCTGGCCCGAGGCCGACCCGGCCCAGGTGGCCGCCTTCCTGCAGGCGTGGCGCACGCACCGCCTGGCCACCCTGCAGACGGCCTACCTGGCCCTGCACGATTTGATCCTCGGCGCCTGGTATGCCGATGCCGCCCACTGGGCCGCCATCGGCTACCCGGGACCGCTGCCCGAGCTGAGTTAAGAGAGCATCCATGAGTACATCCCCCATTCCCGACCCCATCGCCATCGGCGTGGCCGCCGGCTGGAACGTCACCGACGCCAGCACCCTCCGCACCGACCGCACCCTGGAGGCGGATGTCGTCGTCATCGGCAGCGGCGCCGGTGGCGGTGTGACGGCGGAAATCCTCGCGCTGGCCGGCCTGAAAGTGCTGATCGTCGAGGAGGGCGGCTTGAAGTCCTCGAAAGACTTCAAGATGCGCGAAGCGCAGGCCTATCCCACGCTGTATCAGGAATCGGCCGCGCGCAAGACGCGCGACAAGGCCATCAACATCCTGCAGGGGCGCACGGTGGGCGGTTCGACCACCGTCAACTGGACCTCGAGCTTTCGCACGCCGCCCGGCACCCTGGAATACTGGCGCCAGCATTTTGGTTTGTCCGGCTATTCGGTGGACGCCATGGCGCCGTGGTTCGCCATGATGGAAAAGCGCCTGCACGTGAGCGACTGGGCCGCGCCGCCCAACGAAAACAACGATTTACTGCGCCGCGGCGCCACGGCGCTGGGCATCCCCACCGCCGCCATCCGGCGCAATGTGAACGGCTGCTGGAACCTCGGCTACTGCGGCATGGGCTGTCCGACGAACGCCAAGCAGTCGATGCTGGTGACGACGATCCCCTCGGCGCTGGCGCTGGGCGCGGGCCTGCTCGTGCATGCGCGCGCCGAGCGTTTCACCTTCAAGGGCGAGCGCATCGACAGCCTGCAAGTCACCGCACTGGACGCCGCCGGGCAAGTGCCGACGGGCGTGCGTCTCACGCTGAAGGCGAAGCATTTTGTGCTGGCCGGCGGCGCCATCAACTCGCCAGCGCTGCTGCTACGCTCGCAGGCGCCCGACCCGCATGGCTTGCTGGGCCAGCGCACCTTTTTGCACCCGACGGTGATCTCGGCCGGCCTGTTCCCCCAGCGCGTCGATGCCTATGCGGGCGCGCCGCAGACGATTTATTCCGACCATTTCCTGCACACGGCGCCCATCGATGGCCCCATCGGCTACAAGCTCGAAGCGCCGCCTTTGCACCCGCTGCTGATGGCCACCACCATGGGCGGCTTCGGCGATGAACATGCGCGCACCATGCGCGAGTTCCCTCATGCGCATGGCTTGCTGGCGCTGCTGCGCGACGGCTTTCACCACGACTCGGCGGGCGGCAGCGTGTCCATCGACAGCTTCGGCGCGCCCGTGCTCGACTATCCATTGACGCCTTTTATCTGGGATGGCGCGCGGCGCGCGCTGCTGTCGATGGCGGAAATCCAGTTCGCCGCCGGCGCGAAGAGCGTGTATCCCGTGCACGAACTGGCCCGCCACTACACCAGTTGGGCGCAGGCGAAACAGGCCATCGGCGCTTTGCCGATGAAGGCGCTGTTGACCAGGGTGGTGTCGGCCCACGTGATGGGCGGCTGCGCCATGTCGGACGATGTGCGCCTGGGCGTGACGGGGTCCGACGGGCGCTACCACGGCGTGCGCAACCTGTCCGTGCACGACGGTTCGCTGTTGCCCACCTCGATCGGCGCCAATCCGCAACTGACGCTGTATGCACTGGCGGCGCGCCTTGCCAGCGGCCTGGCGCAAGCGCTGACGGGCAAGCCCGCGCCCGTTCCCGTTTCTGCTGCGACGACGGCATGATCGCGCGCATCCTCAAGTGGCTGATGCTGCTGCAAGTGCTGGCCGTGCTGGGCGTGGCGTACCTGGCCATGCAGGCGTGGGGCGTCGCCTCGCCGGCCATGGCCGTGCTGCTGGCGGGCGCCATGCTGCTGGCCGTGCGCGCGCTGATCGTGGCGCGCAACTTTTGGGAAAGCCGGCGCCTGGGCAGCCCCGTGCCAGCGGAATACCAGCTGGGCGCCATGGGTGCCGCACGGCTGTTTTTCGGCGAGCTGCGCGCCACCCTGTGGATGTCATCATGGGGCATGCTGCGTCCGCGCCTGCATGCGGCCGACATTATCCCATCTGGCCAGGGTTTGCCGGTGCTGCTGGTGCACGGCTATGTGTGCAACCGCGGTTATTGGACAAAGTTGAGCCGCCAGCTGGCGCAGGCCGGCATCGTGCACAAGGTGATCGACCTGGAGCCGATCGATGCCAACATCGATGGCTACGTGACGCAAGTGGAGCAGGCGCTGCAAGTGTTGTGCACGCTCACGGGCAAGCGGCAAGCCATCATCGTCGCGCACAGCATGGGCGGCCTGGTGGCGCGTGCCTGGCTGCGCCATGACGGCGCTGCCCGCGTGGCGCGCATCATCACCATCGGCACGCCGCACCACGGCACGGCGCTGGCGAACCTGGCGGCGGGCGCGAATGCGCGCCAGATGAGCCGTATCGATGGCGCACCCAGCGGCTGGCTGGCGCAGCTGGCTGCCAGCGAGACGCCGGAAACGCGCGCACTGATCACGTCGATGTACTCGCATCACGATAATATTGTCGCGCCGCAAACTTCCGCGCACTTGCCCGGCGCGCGCAATCTGGCCTTCGGCGGCATCGGTCACGTGGCGCTGGCCAGCGATGCGCGCATACTGCGCCAGCTGTTAGCGGAAATCACTATCAAGGACGAAGTCGCCCAGCCCCCGTCTTGCCCCCATTTTTCCTGAATCCTGTTGTGTTTTATCAGCATGGCAAGACTGTCTCTTTTGACTCTGCTGTTGCCCAGATTTAACAGGTGCTGGCCCAGAAAATGCTGTTTTCCTCTGGCGTCCTGTATTAAGCTAGCATCACGAAGGTGACGGTCAGCAATGATTGACGAGGCCGTATGCGCCGCGCCACGACGATCCGCATGCGAGATATTTGCGGGGATGCATGGCAGGATGTTGTAGGATTGGCATGTTGCCGCGCAAGCGGAAAGATGGGTGCAGGCAAAAAATGAGACTATGCAGTTTTCATGGGGGTGCTAATTGTCCGCACGTATCCTGATTATCGAAGATAACGCCACCAATATGGAATTGATGGTGTACCTGTTACGTGCCTTCGGGCACACGCCGCTGGCCGCCTATGACGGAGAAGAGGGCGTGCGCATGGCGCGCAGCGAATTGCCGGACTTGATCATCTGCGACGTGCATTTGCCCAAGCTCGATGGCTATGGCGTGGTGGCCGAGCTGAAGAAAGACCCGCTGCTGCGCAAGATCCCGGCCCTGGCCGTGACGGCGCTGGCCATGGTGGGTGACCGCGAACGCCTGCTCGAAGCGGGTTTCAATGGCTATATCGGCAAGCCGATCGAGCCGGACCTGTTCGTGGCGGAGCTGGAATCTTTTTTACCCGGGGCGCCGTCGACGCCAGTTAAAAACGACATAGCTACCATCTTGATCGTCGACGATCATGTGCTGAACCGCGAATTCCTCACCGCACTGCTGGGCTACGGCGGCCACCGCCTGCTGGAGGCGGCGAATGGCGCCGACGCGCTGGAAGTGCTGCGCACCGAGCGGCCGGACCTGATCATCTCCGACATCCTCATGCCGAACATGGACGGCTACGAATTCGTCACGCGCGTGCATGCCGATCCCGCGCTGACCGACGTGCCCATCATCTTTTATACGGCTACTTACCGCGAGCAGGAAGCGATCTTGCTGGCGCAGGCATGCGGCGTGCGCTGGGTGTTGCCCAAGCCGTCCGACCCTGAAGTTATCGTGCGCACGGTCAACGAGGCGCTGGGACTGATGCCGGCGGCCGCCCAGGCGCCCATTGTGCCGGGCGGTGCTGCGGCGCATCCCGCCACGGGCAAGCTGGCGGGCATCGATCACCAGGTCAGCGGCTACCTCGACGAAGTCGAGTCCAGCAGCCAGCAGATTTCGCAGCTGGCCAGCCAGCGCGAAGGCCATGCCGCCATGCCTGAAGACTTGGGCATCATGACGGAGCGCCTGTCGCGCTCTCTGTCGAGCCTGCAGGCGGTGAGCCTGCGCCTGACGGCCCTGATCGAGCTGGGCATCGAACTGGGTGCCGAACGCGATCCGCGCGCCTTGATCGAGGCGGGCTGCAAGGTGGCGCAGAATATCTGCGTCTCCAGGTACGCCTGCATCGGCGTGCTGGAAGAGGGCGCCGAAAAGCTCAGTTATTTTTCCTCCTGCGGCGCCGAGAAAGACCTCGAGCGCATTGCCAGCGCGCCGCGCACGGGCATCCTGAACCGCTTGCTGGAACAGCGCCAGCCCTACCGTGTCAATGGCTTGAAGGGCGACCCCGGCGCGCTGGGCCTGCCCGACACGCACCCGCCCGTGCACTCCTTCCTGGGCGTCGCCATCGCTTCGCGCGAGCGCAGCCACGGCTGGCTCTACCTGGTCGACAAGCTGGGGGCGAACGAATTTTCCGAAGTCGACGAACGCGTGGCCGCCACGGTTGCGGCGCAGATCGCCGTTGCCTACGACAACCTGCTGCTGTACGACGAGATCAAGCGCCACCACGAGCAGCTGACCCTGGACATGGCGGCGCGCATCCGTCTCGATGAAGACTTGCGCCGCTTTCGTCTGGCGATGGATGCCACGGCCGACGCGATTTTTCTCGTTGACCGCGCCGGCATGTGCTTCGTCGACGTCAACCAGACTGCCTGCCGCATGCTGGGCTTTGAGCGCGAGGATTTCCTGCGCGTGGGGCCGGGGTGCGCGAACGAGGGCGAGACCCAGCTGGAAGAACTGTACAACAAGCTGCTGGCCGGCGACCAGGGCGGCCCGATGACGGAATTGCAGCTGCAGCGCAAGGATGGCTCGCCGCTGTCGGTGGAAGTGCAGCGGCGTACCCTGCGCTCGGGGCAGAGCTGGATCCTGGTGGCCGTGGCGCGCGACATCACCGAGCGCAAGGACGCCGAGCAGCGCCTGATGAAGCTGGCCCATTTCGATACCCTGACGGGCTTGCCGAACCGCAGCCAGTTTTACGCCTCGCTGACCCATTCGCTGTCCCAGGCGGCCGAACACCAGTGGGCCGTGGCCGTGCTGTTCATGGACATCGACCGCTTCAAGAATATCAACGATACCCTGGGCCACACCATCGGCGACGACCTGCTGCGCCAGTTTTCCAGCCGCCTGGTCGATTGCCTGCGCGTGCGCGATACCATCGGCCGCTTTGGCGGCGATGAATTTGCCACCATCCTGGTGCTGCCAGAAGGCATCCAGCATGCCGTGGGTGTGGTCGAGAAGATCCGCGAAGCGATGCGCAAGCCCTTCGACTTGCAGGGTCACGAGGTGACGGTGACGGTCAGCATCGGCATTTCCGTGTTCCCCGAAGACGGCGTCGATGCGGACACCCTGATTCAGTATGCCGACACGGCCATGTACCGCGCCAAGGAGGCCGGGCGTGATGCCTTCCGCTTCTTCACGGCGGAAATGAACGCGCAATCGATGGCGCGGCTGGACATGGAAAATGCCCTGCGGCGTGCCATCGACAACGAGGAATTCGTGCTGTTCTTCCAGCCCAAGGTGAATATCATCTCGGGGCGCATCAGCGGCGCCGAGGCGCTGATACGCTGGCGCCGCCCCGGCCACGGCATGGTTTCGCCGGCCCTGTTCATCCCCTTGCTGGAAGAAACGGGGCTGATCGTGCGCGTCGGTAACTGGGTGCTGGACGAAGCCTGCAAGAAGATCAGCGAGTGGGGCGCCAGCAGCATCGGCCCCGTGCACCTGTCGGTGAATGTGTCGGGCATCCAGTTTTTCGTCGGCGGCCTGGAAGAAGAGGTGCTCAAGGCGATCAGCAAGCACGATATCGCGCCCGACCTGCTGGAACTGGAGCTGACGGAAAGCTCGCTGATGTCGAATGCGGAGGAAACCATCGCCGTGCTGCGCAACCTGAAGGCGCTGGGTATCCAGATTTCCATCGACGATTTCGGCACCGGCTACTCCAGCCTGGCCTACCTGAAGCGCTTCCCCATCGACAAGCTGAAGATCGACATCGCCTTCGTGCGCGAAGTGACCAGCAATCCGGATGACGCGGCCATCGTGCTGGCCATCATCAGCATGGCACACAGCATGAAGCTGGACGTGATCGCCGAAGGCGTGGAAAACGACGCGCAGCTGGCTTATTTGCGGCGCCACGGCTGCGACGAGATGCAGGGTTATTATTTCAGCCGCCCCGTGCCACAGGAAGAATTCGAGCAGATGCTGATGGCTGGCAAGCTGCTGCAGGCGCCGCAGGATGCGGGCAGCGAAGAGCAGCAAACCTTGCTGATCGTCGACGACGATGTCTTCATGCTCGACGTGCTCAGCGACTTCCTGGCGCAGGACGGCTACCGCATCCTGACGGCGCAGACGGCCGCCGAGGGCTTCGACATCCTGGCGCGCCACAAGGTGCAGGTGATCTTGTGCGACCAGTGCATGCCGCTCATGAGCGGCACCGAATTCATGGAGCGGGTCAAGCATCTGTGCCCCGATACTTTCCGCATCATGTTGTCGGCTTTTGCCGACCTGACGCCCATCATGGCGGCCATCAACCGTGGCGCCATCGACCGTTTCTATACCAAGCCGTGGAAAGGCGCCGTGCTGCGCGAGAACATCCGCGAAGGCTTCCGCCTGCACAAGCTGCTGCATGGCCCGGTGAAAGCGGCCGCCTAGGCACTTGCCCTGCGTGTGCTGGCGCACGTTGAGAAGCAGCTTTGTAGCGAATTAGACTCCCGTCTCTAGTTTTGCTCTCTAGAATAAAAAGCATCCATGAAGTGGCATGACATTTCATATGACGGGAGTGGGCGATGGTGAAGAAATTGAAGGAACTGACGCAAGACAAGGAATTGGCGAGCGCCGTGCGCTCGTCCGCGCAGCAGATCTGGCAAGCGGGCCTCGGTGCCTTCGCCAAGGCGCAGGAAGAGGGCGGGCGCGTGTTTTCCAAGCTGGTCAAGGAAGGCACGGAATTCCAGAAGCGCGCCGAAGACAAGGTGGCCGATGTCAGCGACGGCGTCAGCAAGCTGGCCGATGGCGTGGGCAAGCAGGCCAGCGGCTCCTGGGACAAGCTGGAACAGGTGTTTGAAGAGCGCGTCGCGCGCGCCCTGGCCACCATCGGCGTGCCGATGCAAAACGATATCGCCGCGCTGCACGCCAAGATCGATGCCTTGAGTTTGCAGGTCGCAGCGCTGTCGGGCAAGGCCGCGCCGGCGCCCAAGCCGAAGGCTGCGGTCAAGCCGGCCGTGAAGGCGGCGCCGAAAAGCGTAGCGAAAGCCGCGCCGAAGGCGGCCATCGCCAAGGCCCCGGCCAAGCCGGCAGTCAGGGCCGCACCGCGCACCGCAGCCAAGCCGGTGAGCAAGCCAGTGAGCAAGCCAGTGAGCAAAGCGGTGAGCAAACCCGCCGCGAGAGCGGCGGCGAAGAAAAAAGCAGCGCCGGCCTGAGCTGGCGCAGCATTCCTCCGGCCTGCTCGCGCGGGCTTTTTTTTGCCTGCGTTTTTCATCTGCGCCGTGGGGCGCAGTGTTTCATTACGGCTATCTTAGGTGGTATGCTTGCGGCAGAACACAGAGAGATTGCCCGCCATGCTACAAAAAGCACCACGCCGTACCCGCGAACGCATCCTGGAGTTGTCGCTGCGCCTGTTCAATGAGTTTGGTGAGCCGAATATCACGACGACCGTGATTGCGGAAGAGATGAACATTTCGCCGGGAAACCTGTATTACCACTTCCGTAACAAGGATGATATCGTCAACTCGATTTTCGTCCAGTTCGAGGCGGAAATCGAACGCATCCTGACCGTGCCTGACGGGCGCCGTTCGAATATCGAGGATGTCTGGCTGTATTTGCACCTGATGTTCGAACTGATCTGGCGCTACCGTTTTTTCTATCGCGACCTCAATGATTTGCTGTCGCGCAACCGCAAGCTGGAACTGCACTTCAAGCTGATCCTGGCGCACAAGATCAAGGTGGCCACGCAGCTGTGCGAAGATTTGCGCAGCGAACAGTCTTTGGAAGCGTCGGACATGGAAGTCGCTGCCATGGCGACGAATATGGTGGTCGTCGCCACCTACTGGCTGTCGTACGAATATGTGCGCAACCCGCGCAAGTACAGCGAGCAGCAATCGATGTCCGATGCGCTGGCACGCGGCTGCTACCAGGTGTTGTCCCTGATCGGCCCGTATTTGCGCAATGAAACGCATTTGCTGTTTCGCAAACTGTCGGAAGAGTATGTGACCAAACTCAAGAACGACTGACGCGGCTGCTGGCGCCACGTCGTCATTTACAGGAGAGATATATGGCTTGGAAACAATTCCCCTATCCGGACGCAGCCTATGTCTACACGCCGCAGACCCTGGAAGCGGCCTGGGCGCGCCTGCATGCGGGCGATGTGGAACCGTTTCCCACGCATCCGGCGCTGGTGCAAGCCTGGCTGGCCTTCCACGCGGGCGACTTCGAACGCGCCGTGAAGCTGGGCCTGGCCGTCGGCGTGCCCGGCTATGCGGTGGCGCATAAGGCGACCTGCATCTATGCCACGCACCTGGAAGTGGACGACCGCCAGAAACTCGATATGTACGAAGAAGTGGCGGAGCGCTGCGAGCGCCAGCAGAGCGAGCAGCCGGACAACCCGGCCGGCTACTACTGGCATGCCTATAGCCTGGGCCGCTACGCGCTGGGCACATCCGTCGTCAAGGCTCTGGCGCAGGGCATGGGCGCGCGCGTGCGCAACAGCCTGGACCGCACGATGACGGTAGCGCCCATGCATGCGGAAGCGCATATTGCGTTTGGGATTTATCATACGGAAATTATCGACAAGGTCGGCGCCATGATCGGCAGCCTGACCTACGGCGCCAACAAGGAAGATGGCTATCAGCACTTCAAGACGGCGCTGGCCCTGACGCCGTATTCGGCGCTGGCGCACAGCGAATATGCGCGCGCCTTGAACATGCTTGACGGAAAGAAAAAGCTGGCGGAAGCGCTGGCCCTGTATGAAAAGGCGGCCGACTGCGTGGCACTGGACGCCAAGGAACGCCTCGAGGTCGAGGCGGCGATCGATGAATTGAAAGACTAGGGACTACTGTGATCAAGGCTTTATGTGTGTACTGTGGCGCCAACGCGGGCATCTCGCCCGATTATGCGGTGGCGGCGCGCGAACTGGCGCGCGTGCTGGTGGCGGAAAATATTTCACTGGTGTATGGCGGCGGCAAGGTCGGCCTGATGGGCGTGATCGCCGATGAAGTACTGCGCCTGGGCGGCGAGGTGACGGGCGTGATTCCCACCCAACTGGTCGAACGCGAAGTGGGCCACATGGGCTTGACGCGCCAGTTCATCGTGAAGGACATGCATGAGCGCAAGGCGATGATGGCCAGCCTGTCCGACGCCTTCATCGCCATGCCGGGCGGCTATGGCACCCTGGAAGAGCTGTTCGAGATGCTCACGTGGGCCCAGCTGGGCTTGCACGCCAAGCCCATCGGCTTGCTCAATGTCGACCGTTTCTATGATGGCTTGATTGCTTTCGTGCAAAACGGCAAGGAACAGGGCTTTATCCGCCCGCAGCACGCGGCCTTCCTGAATGCCGATGCCGATCCCGCAGCGCTGGTGCAACGCCTGAAGGAATGCGCGCCCTAGGCCCTGGACAGTGCTTGAGCGACGCGCTTCACGACCACAGGCGCTGGCCCGACAGGTCGAGCTGGGTCAGGTACAGGCGCACGTCGAATTCGTACTGGTGGTACTGCGGTTCCATATATGCGCACAGCTTGTAGAACGCCTTGTCATGTTGCTTTTCTTTTACATGCGCCAGTTCGTGCACGGCGATCATGCGCAGAAACTCCAGCGGCACTTCCTTGAACATGGTGGCCACGCGGATTTCATGCTTGGCCTTGAGCTTGCCGCCCTGCACGCGCGAGATCGAGGTATGCAAGCCCAGCGCATGCTGGATCACGTGGATCTTGCTGTCGAACGCCACTTTGTTGATGGGTTCAGCATTGCGCAGGAATTCATTCTTCAAGTCTTGCACGTACTGGTACAACGCCTTGTCGTTGCGCACATCGTGCGCATTCGGGTAGCGTTTTAACAGCACTTCGCCCAGCTTGTCCTGCGCGATCAGTTGTTGCACTTGCGCTTGCGTTTGTTCGGAATAGGCGCTCAGGTATTTCAGGGATGGCTGCATGCGGGGAAGGGCGGGGCGCGAATGTGTCAGTAAGGCGAGAATGTACCATACCGCCGCGCCCTGCGCTGCGCCAGCCCCGGCACGGGGCTGCCAGGGCCGCCCCGTGCCATCGTCAAGCCGCGTGCCAGGCCAGCCAGGTCAGCCCTTGCCGTCTCCGTTCTTGTTGCCCTGCCGGCTAGCCTTCGACTGTTGCTCGGCGCCGCCGCCGCGTGCCGCCGGGCTGCTGCTGCTTTCATTGGCGCGCTGGGCCGATTGCCGGCTTTCGCCGCCCTTGCGGCCGATTTCCGCCATGTGTTCGCGGTTGCGGCTGACGGCTTCACCGCCTTTCTGCCCGGCCCGGCGTGCTTCTTCCGAGTCGAATTCATGCGCCGTACCCTTTTGATGGGCTGCCTGACCGCCCTTGCTGGCAATTTCGCGTTGCTGCTCCTCGTTCATGGCGGCAAAGCCGCGCTTGCTCGTGCCTTTGCTGCTGCCCGGTTCGCCGGCTTTCTGACTGCTGCCAGCGCCTTTGCCTTGCTCATTACTGTTAGCCATGTCGCTCTCCTTGCTGTCGGGTGGGGGCACTGTTCAATGCGCCTGATCGGATTGCCTGCCGGTCTCGCGGCCGTGGCCCGCGCCATCGCGGTGGCCCGAGGCATGCATTTTTTCGATCATCTCACGCTGGCGCTGCGTGGCTTTTTCCGTTTCTTCGGCCGTCTTGCGCACCACTTCATCAGCGAAGGCCACGGCCGTGCGGCTCGCTTCGGGCAGGTGGTTCTCTGCCGTGCGGTTCATCTCGACATTGGCGTTGGCGACCAGGTTGCCGAGTTGCTGCTGGTATTGGCGCAGCTTGTCGCTGCCCGGCTGCAACTGGGCGGCGGCCAGCGACATGAACTCGCCCGTGTCGCGCGCAGACAGCAGTTGCTGGCTGGCGTTGCTCCATTCCTGCAGCAAGTCTTGCGCCAGCCGCAGATGCAGCTCGCTCAGTTGCTGCGCCGTATCGAACAGCTTGCGCGATAGTTCTGTGGCGAAATTGCACTGGGCCTCCAGGTGGGACTTCAGGGCGGGGCTGAGACTTTGGGGGATACTGTTGGTGAACATGTTCTACCTCAATGAAAATCTGGTCCGAGAAACACCCGGAGTACCGGATGCGACGTGTGCTGAAACAAGCAAAGAGATAGACGCCGGATAGCGCGCCAGGTTCCACGCCAGGTGCCGGTTTGGCGCGAGAATGGCACCTGGGCGCCTGAAAAACGCGATGACTTTGTGCCAGATCAAAGGAACGTCAATCAGCTTGCCACTACGGGCAGCCACGCTGCTTGTGTGGAAAATGCAGGTTTACAGGCCCGGCCGTGCGACAATAGCCGGCTCGCGGCAGCGCAGCCGATGGCCGGCGCGCGTGGCTGAGCCGAGCATAGCCCACCTTTTTTGCCTTATTCCGCGACCATGACGCATCCCGAATACATCCTGACCCTGTCCTGCCTGGACCAGCGCGGCATCGTGCACCGCGTGTCCGGCTTCCTGGCCGAACGCGGCTGCAACATCCTCGATTCCGCCCAGTTCGGCGACCAGGAATCCCAGCTGTTCTTCATGCGCGTGCATTTCGCGCTGGAAGACGGCGCCGTCAGCGACGCCCAGTTGCGCAGCGACTTCGCCGACTTGTCGCAAGCCATGCAGCTCAATGGCCAATTCCATGGCCAATTGCACGATGCGCGTGTCAAGCCGCGCGTCATGCTGATGGTGTCGAAGATCGGCCATTGCCTGAACGATTTGCTGTTCCGCTACAAGAGCGGCTTGCTGAACGTTGAAATCCCCGCCATCGTCTCGAACCACATGGAGTTCTACCAGTTGGCGGCCAGCTACAATATTCCCTTCCACCACTTGCCGCTGGCGGCCGGCGCGCCGGAAGCGGCCAAGCTGGCGCAGGAAGCGAAGATCATCGAGCTGATGGACACGCACAAGATCGACTTGGTGGTGCTGGCGCGCTACATGCAAATCCTCTCGCCCGGCCTGTGCCAGGCGCTTGACGGCCGCGCCATCAATATCCATCATTCCTTCCTGCCCAGCTTCAAGGGCGCCAAGCCGTATGCGCAGGCGCACCACCGCGGCGTCAAGCTGATCGGTGCGACGGCCCATTTCGTCACGGGCGATCTGGATGAAGGCCCGATCATCGAGCAGGATGTCGAGCGCGTCGACCATGCGATGGATGCCGAGACCCTGACGGCCATCGGCCGCGACGTCGAGTGCGTGGTGCTGGCACGCGCCGTGAAATGGTTCGTCGAGCACCGCATCCTGAAAAACGGTGACAAGACCGTGGTATTCCGCTGATACCGCCACCCGTACCATATTGACATCCACTTTACCGAGACAGAAACACGATGGCCCTCAAAGCAACAATTTTCAAAGCCGATCTGCAGATCGCCGACATGGACCGCAATTACTACCAGGATCACGCGCTGACCCTGGCGCGCCACCCGTCCGAAACAGATGAGCGCATGATGGTGCGCCTGCTGGCGTTCGCCATCCACGCCGACGAGGCGCTGACCTTCACCAAGGGCTTGTTCGACACGGAAGAGCCCGACCTGTGGCAGAAAGACCTGACGGGCGCCATCCAGTTGTGGATTGAAGTGGGCCAGCCCGACGAAAAGCGCATCCTGAAGGCCTGCGGGCGTTCGGAACAGGTGATCGTCTATAGCTATGGCGCAACCAGCCACATCTGGTGGAAGCAGATTGCCAACAAGCTGGAACGGGCGAAGAACTTGACCGTGATTAACCTGCCATCCGAGGCGGCGCAAGACATGAGCAAGCTGGCGCAGCGCAACATGCAGCTGCAATGCACGATCCAGGATGGCCAGATCTGGTTGACCGACAGCGTCAACACGGTCTTGATCGACCGCGAACCGGTAAAGCCGGCGCGCTGATGTTGACTGTTTGAAACGCAAAAAGCCCGGATCGCTCCGGGCTTTTGTCATTGCGGGTGCCTAATTCGGCGCAGCGCCCAGGCGGCGGATGCTGCTTGAACGCTGCATGCTGCGGCTGATGCGCGGGTCGCCGTAGTAGCTCACTTCGCCCGAGCCGCCGATGCTGATGCTCAAGTCGTCCTTGGCCCACACTTGCGCCTCGCCCGAGCCGCCGATGCTTACCTGCACCTCGCGCGCGGCCAGGCGGCCCGCCTGGATATTGCCCGAGCCGCCGATCGACGCCGTCAGCTGCTCCGTCTTGCCGCTGGCCTTGAAGTTGCCGCTGCCGCCGATGGCCACAGCCACCTGGCGGCTGTCGAGCTCACGCGCATCGATGGAGCCCGAGCCGCCCACGTCGAAGCGCAGTTTCTCGGCGCGCAAGCCCGTTGCCGTGATGCTGCCCGAGCCGCCCACGCTGATGCGCTCCACCTGGCGCGCCTGGATCACAATGGTCAGGCTGCTCTGGCGGAAGTTGGCGTTGCGCTTGGCAGGCCGGATGCGCAGGGTGCCGTTTTCCACCGCCGTCTCGATCAGCGGCAGGATATTGTCATCGGCCTCGATGGTGACGCTATCCGTGTTGCCAATGCGCAATTCGACCGTACCCGGCACATTCAGCGCCACGCCATGGAAGCTGCCCACTTCGCGCGTCTGCTTTTGCAGCTTGCCGCTGCCCTGAATGCTGTTGCCGGAGATCCAGTCGAGCGGCGACGCCAGCGCTGGTGCGGCCGGGATGGCCAGGGCGCAGACGGCCAGCAGCAGGGCGGTAGCGGCACGGGCATGGCGCGGCTGGAAAAGTATCGGTGTCATTCTTGCTCCCTGTTTTGAATTGGACTGCCTGCATGGTATGCCAGCCGGTGGCGCCTGCGCAGCGCGCTGCGACAGACTGCGGCAGCGGCGGCACAGAATGCAGGAAGATGCGACAGGATGGCATGAGGTATCATGCCGGTATTGGACATACGACGAGCGGCACGCGCCGCTCACACTACTGGAATTACATGCTGATCATCACCATCAAACAGGGCAAGGAAAAGAGCTTGCTGGGCCAATCGTGGATTTACGCGTCCGCGATTGAAAAAGTCGAAGGCAAGCCGCAGGAAAAAATGAAGCCCGGCTCGACGGCCATCGTGCAGAGTTCTTCGAAGCAGTTCATCGCCCGCGCCGCCTACAATTCGAAGTCGCAGATCCGCGCGCGCATCTGGAGCTTCAAGGAAGACGAACCGGTCGATCACGCGCTGATCAAGCGCCGCGTCAAGGCCGCCATCGAGAAAAAGCTGCCGGCCATCAAGAAGGCGGGCGAGAACCAGCTGTTGACCCTGATCAAGGGTGAAGACGAGGGCCTGCCGGGCCTGGTGGTGCAGCTGTTTGGCGGCGTGCAAGGCTATCTGATTTGCGAATTCAATGCCGGTGGCGTCGATGCGTGGAAAGTGGCCATCGTGCAATCGTTGATGGCGTCCACCGCTTGCGTCAACGTGTACGAGCGCTGCGACGACCTGATGCGCAAGGGCGAAGGCTTGCCCCTGATCGATGGCGCCCTGGCCGGCGAAGAGCCGCCCGATGAAGTCATGCTGACGGACAATGGCGTGCGCTATGCGCTGGATTTGAAAACGGGGCACAAGAGCAAGTTCCGTTGAGAACGGCTGTTTGACTTGAAAAACCGGCGTGAGCCGGTTTTTTTATGGGTAACCCGCGCACCACTGGGGTCGGACCCTGAGGGTCCGACCCAATCCACCCAAGTTAAGGAGCAAGCCCGCGCAATTGCTGGCAATTCAATGAAATAGTGCTTGACGTGGCACTGGCTTTGCGCGGCCGCCGCCTTGCTGACCTCTCTTTTTTCGACAGCGGCAAGGCGGCGGCCAATGAAGGTCTTTTGATCTTCATTGGCCCTTCATGTCGCTCGCTTCCTTGCTGTCCGATTTCTCCGACCATCTTCAATCCGACCAGTTTCGGCTTAGCGCCCGCCATCCTGATCATCCGATGGCGTTTCAACGTCGCCGCAAACTGCCGCTGCCATCCTTGGTGGCGCTCATGCTCACCGGCATGCGCAAGAGCGTGCAAACCGAACTTGATGAATTCTTTGGCCATCTGCAACAGCAGGCGCAACTGACGCACCAGGTGAGCGCCCAGGCTTTCGCTCAGGCACGCTCAAAACTTGCTACCACGGCCATCCCAGAGCTTAACGACTGGCTCATTGCACAAGCACAGCAGCATGGCTACCTGCCGCGCTGGCACGGTTTCAGGCTGGTCGCCGCTGACGCCTCGACCGTTCGCTTTGGCTTGCGCGCCAGCCATGTCAAACGCGCCGCCGTGGCCGATCAACTGGTGTTTGGCTTGTTTCTGCCCGGTGCCGAATTGATGCTCTCGGCCTCGCTATACAGTACCGACGTCGGCGAACGCCAGATGCTGTTCGAACAGCTCGACCAGCTTGGCAAGGAAGATCTGCTGTTGCTGGACCGAGGCTATCCATGTTACTGGATGCCCGCCGTGTTGAACCAGCGCCGCATTGCCTTCTGCATGCGTGTCGAGCAGGCCCGCGGCGGAGGCTTTCCCTGCGTCAATCAGTTTCTGAAGTCGGGGCTGCAGGAGCAGATCGTCACGCTGCGGGCGCCGGATCGGCGCGATGCGCTTGACTATGAATGTCCCGCTGAACCGCAGACCGTGCGCCTGATACGCCACGTTGCCTCGACCGGCAAGGTGCGTGTTCTGATGACCAATTTACTGGACGTTGAACAATTCCCTGCCGCATTGTTCGGAGACCTCTACCACCAACGCTGGCGCATTGAGGAAGCCTTCAAGCGCATCAAACACCGCCTCCATCTGGAGCACGTGACGGGACTGTCACAGCAGGCCCTGATGCAGGATCTGGCCGCCAAGGTAATATGCGATAACCTGCAGGCGTTGGCGAGCTGTGCCGCCGGCCAGCAAGATGCATTGCCGACGGACAGACGCATCAACCGCGCCTATGTCCATTCGGTACTCAAGCCGCTCTTGCCATCGTTGCTGCTTGGGCTGGCGGCAGCACACTTGCTTGCCGACGCGCTGGCTCTGATCGCCAAGCGAACGTTTCTACATCGCCCAGGACAATCAAGGTCACGGCAAACCAACGCCTACAAGCCCCATAAATACATGGCCTACAAGGCTGCTTGATGGCAGCCTGTTGCTTAACTTGGGTGGATTGGGGTCCGACCCCGGCTGTAGCCGGGCTTAGGGAGTGATTGAGGGCTACTCCAGCGGCACGCTGCGGTACTTGTTTACCTCCAGCGCCGACACCGCCGGCGCATCATTGCCCCACGACGCGCGCAGATACGTCACCACGGCCGCCACCTCGGCATCATCCATGACGGGGCCGAACGGCGGCATGCCGTAGGGGCGCGGGTTGCCGCTTGTGCCGGGCGCGAAGCCGCCGTTGAGCACGAGGCGGATGGCGTTGACGGCCGAGTCTGTCGTCAGCGCGCGGTTGCCGGCCAGCGGCGGGTAGCCGGGTGGCACGCCCTTGCCGTCGGCCTGGTGGCAGCTTGCGCATTGCGCTTCATACAGTTTCGCGCCCAGCGCCAGTTGCTGCCGAAACTGCTCCGAGGTGTCGCGTGGCACCTTTTTCGATGGCTGCGCGGGGCCGGGCAAGCTTTTCAGGTACACGGCCATCGCCTGCACGTCAGTGCTGCCCATGTGCTGCAAGCTTTGCCGCACCACCTCGGCCATGGGGCCGAAGACGGTGGCGCGCGGCGAGACGCCCGTTTGCAGCAATTCCACGATATGCGCCGTGTCCCAGTCACCCAGGCCCGCTTCCGCGTCCGACGTCAGCGAGGGCGCGTACCAGCCCAGCACGGGGATCAGGCCGCCCGACAGGCCGTCGTCGCTGCCGCCCAAGGTGGTGCGGCTGCTATGGCAGGCGCTGCAGTGGCCCAAGCCCTGCACCAGGTAGGCGCCGCGGTTCCACTCCATGCTTTGACTGGTGAGCGGCTGGTACACGCCCGGCTTGAAGTACAAGGCGCGCCAGGCGGCCAGCGCGAGTTGCTGGTTGTAGGGGAAGCGCAGCGCGTGCGGCGCGTTCGCCTGCTTGTGCGGCGGCACGCTCTGGAAATACGCGTACAGCGCGTCGCTGTCTTCGCGCTGCACCTTGGTATAGCTGGTGTAGGGAAAGGCCGGATACAGCAGCCGGCCGTCTTTCGACTTGCCGTTGTGGATGGCGCGCCAGAAATCGTCGGCCGTCCAGCTGCCGATGCCCGTTTCCTTGTCGGCCGTGATGTTGGGCGAGAGCACTTTGCCGAACGGCGTCTGCAAGGCCCGTCCTCCCGCGTAGGGCACGCCGCCGCGCGTCGTGTGGCAGGCCATGCAATCGCCCGCCTTGGCCAGGTAGGCGCCGCGCGCGAGCAGCTGTTGCTGGCTCAGGGTGCTGGCAACGGCGGGCGGACCGATGTCGTCGTCCGGGTACAGCAGGAACTTGGCGCTGCCGCCGGCGATCAGCACCAGGCCGGCCGCGATCATCCATTTCTTCATGGCGCCACCTGCGCGGTAGAGCCTGGCACGCCGCCGCAGTGCAGCGGCAAGGGCAGGGCGATGCTGCTGGCGGGACGCGCATCGGCGCTGGCCACCTGCGTGCCCAGCCAGGCCGAGACGGCGCCCACGTCCGCGTCCGACAGGCGCTGCGCCACTTGCGCCATGCAGTCGGGCGCATGGGCGCGGCGGATGCCGTTCTTCCAGGCGCCCAGTTGGGCGTTGATGTAGTCGCGTGGCAAGCCCAGCAAGCCGGGGATGGCGGGCGCCACGCCGGCCAGTTTATCGCCATGGCAGGAGATGCAGGCGGGAATCTTTTTCCCACTGTCGCCGTGCAACACCAGCTGTTTGCCGCGCGCCAGGGCTGTCGTACCGGCGCTGCTGGGCTGGCCCGGCGGCGGAGCCGGGTGCTGCGCCGCAAAATACTCGGCGATTTCGCGCAGGTAATCGTCCGGCAAGTGCTCGACCATGTAGTTCATCATCGGATACTGGCGCCTTCCCTCGCGGAAATTGAGCAGCTGGTTGTACAGGTAACCGGCCGGCTTGCCGGCGATGCGGGGAAAGAAGGCGTCGTGGCGTTCCTTGGGCGCATGGCAGGCCGTGCACGCCTTGATGCGCTGTTCCAGGCTGTCGTGGCCGGCTGGCACGCTGGCCGGTGCGGCCAGCGCCATGCCGGGCAAGGCGCAAGCCAGGGCCAGTACCAGCGCGAGGGGGGAATGCGGTAGCATGGGAAGTCGCATGGGAGAAATCACCTGTCTCATCGGTGGGTATGGCATGCCGGTGTTGCTGCCCGGATGTTGTTACCCTAGCATATAACGGGCGCTGTCACTGTGACAGGATCAGTTGTGCAATAAACATACGGATCAGTTTGAGGAGCAAGGTTGAAACGATATGAGGAATTGGCGGAAGAAGTCGCCGCCATGATCAGCACGCAGCTGTTGCTGCCTGGTGACAAGTTGCCTTCCGTGCGCCAGCAGCATGCACGCAGGGGCGTGAGCCCGTCGACGGTGTTCCAGGCGTATTATTTGCTCGAAGCGCGCGGCATGATCGTCTCGCGGCCCCGCTCCGGCTATTACGTGGCGCCGCAGCGCGCTGCGCTGGCCCCAGAGCCAGACAGTTCGCGCCCGCTCGACGCCAGCACCACCGTCGATGTCAGCGACCTGGTCTTCGAGGTGCTGGGTGCCGTCGGCGCGCGCGATATCGTGCCCTTCGGTTCGGCGTTTCCCAGTCCGCATCTGTTCCCGATGGAACGGCTGGCGCGGGCCGTGTCGGCCAGCATGCGCCGCCTCGATCCGTGGAGCACGGTCACGGATTTATCCCTGGGCAATGCGGAATTGCGCCGCCAGATCGCGCTGCGCTATCAGCTCGACGGCGTGCTCGTCTCCAGCGACGACATCGTCATCACGAATGGCGCGCTGGAAGCGCTGAACCTGTGCCTGCAAGCCGTCACGCGGCCCGGCGACACGGTGCTGATCGAGTCGCCCAGTTTTTATGCCTGTTTGCAGGCGCTGGAGCGGCTGGAACTCAAGGCCGTCGAGATCGCCACCAGTCCGCGCGACGGCGTCGACCTGGCGGCACTGGAAGAGGTGCTGCAACGCCACCAGCCCAAGGCGTGCTGGCTGATGACGAGTTTCCAGAATCCCCTGGGCAGCCTGATGCCGCCGGAAAAGAAGCGCGCACTGGTGGAACTGCTGGCGCGCCATGGCGTGCCGCTGATCGAGGATGAGGTGTATGGCGAGCTGTATTTTGGCAAGCATCGCCCCGGCCTGACGAAAAGCCATGACAGCGCGGGTCTGGTCATGCATTGCAGCTCGTTTTCGAAGACCCTGGCGCCCGGTTTCCGCCTGGGCTGGGCCATGGCGGGCCGCTACGCACGCCAGGTCGAGCGCTTGAAATTGACGACCAGTCTGTCGGCGCCGATACCGCTGCAGATGGCGCTGGCCGATTACCTGGCGCAGGGCGGCTACGACCGCCATTTGCGCCAGCTGCGGCTGACCCTGGCGGCGCAGCAAAACACCATGCTGCAAGCCATCGCCGTGCATTTTCCGCCTGGCACGCGGGTGACGCGGCCGCAGGGCGGCTATTTCGTCTGGGTCGAGATGCCCGTAGGCGTCGATGCGCTGGCCTTGCACCGCAGCGCGCTGGCGGCCGGCATCAGCATTGCGCCCGGTCCTATCTTTTCCGCCACGCGCGCGTTTCGCCATTGCATCCGCCTCAATTACGGCCACCCGTGGAGTCCGCAGCTGGAAGAAGCCATCGCCACACTGGGGCGGCTGGCGCTGGCGGCGGCAAGCGGCGCGTGAAAAAAAGTCCCTTGCGCCAGCAAGTGTTTCATTTCAAAAAGAAATATTGCTGTTATATTGGTGTATCTATAACTAATGATGGGAATAATAATGGATAACACGCAGCCCGAAGTGGGTCGTACGCAAGATACGACGCTGGCCATTTTGTCCCACGTTGGCGGCCTGTTCACCAGCTGGGTGGCGCCGCTGATCATTTATTTGATCAAGAAGGATGATGCGGATAAATTTTCGGCCGAGAACGCCCGCGAAGCGCTGAATTTCCAGATCACCCTGATCATCTGGTATTTCGCCTGCTTCATCCTGTCGTTCGTGCTGATTGGCCTGTTCCTGTTCTGGGTGGTGGCGCTGGCCAATCTGGTGTGCTCGATCGTCGCGGCCGTCAAGGCCAGCAATGGCATCACTTACCGTTATCCCTTGACCTTGCGCCTGATCAAATAAGCTTGCGCGAGAGATGCCGTGAAGTCGGGCGCCACCGTGGTGGTGGCGCTTGTTTCAGGCGGGTGCTGGCGGCGTAGCCGGTGGCGTGCTGGCGCGCGGGGCTTTTTGCTGTGTTACTTTGCCGCCATCGGCGATCCAGCGGCGGTACACGCGCAGGGCCACTTGCGCATCGTCGGCCGCGTACAGGATCTGCTTTTCCGTCAGGCGCGAGGTGGCCCAGTTGGTGGTGGAGATCTTTTTCGACTTCTGCAGGTGCAGGCCGAAGAACTTGGCCACGGCCGTCTTCGCACCCAGGTCGTTGCGCTGGCCGCCGCGCAGGGCGACGGACAGGTCCAGCACCTGAGCTGGAACAATGCCCAGCTTGTTGCGCAGGCGCTTGACGTCGTCGGACAGGCCAAAGCCCACCTTCAGGGTGGTGGTCGATTCGAGGATGGCTTTGAGTTCGGCCAGGGCTGGCGCCGGCGTGCTACCCACCTGGAACAGGTAGGCGATGTCGTCGGTGGCCAGCTGGATCAGGTGCGGTCCCGTGGAGGACTCGCCCTTGACAAACGTCGGCTTCGATTCCGTATCGAAGCCGATGGCGTCCGCGGCCAGCAGGGCGGCCATGGCCGCTTTTGCATCATCACTGGTGCGTACCAGCTTGACGTGCTCAAGTGCAATGCCTCGATACGGGGGCAGTGGCGGTGCGGCAGCTGTGTCCATGAAACCGGATCAGCCTTTGCGCGAGAATTTCGCGGTCAGCAGATTCAGTTTTTCCAGGCGCAGACGGTTCGCTTCTTCGGCCGCCGCCGCGTCGCGTTCGGCTTTCTTGCGTTCGGCTTCTTTCTTGAAGCGCTGCTGCAATACTTGCGTGGCGTGGTCGCGATGGGTTTGCGTCACTTCCGCGCCGGCCGTGCCGTCGAGGTCGTAGCGGATCTTGGCTTTTTCCATCATGCGCAGGTAGCGCAGCGAACCCGTGTGGATGCCCAGCGCCGTGCGCATCAGCTTGCGGTCCAGGTCTGGCAGGCGCGCCAGGATCTGCTTGTCGATACCGATCGACAAGGGCAGGCAATCGCGGAATGGCGGGAATTGCTCCTGGAACTGTTTCAGCAGGGCGCGCGCGGTCAGGCCGGCAGGTGCCGGCGTGGTCGCTGCGGCCGGTGCCGCCGCTGGGGCTGCATCGACTGGCGTGTCAGGAGTGGTGGCTTGCTGGTCTGGCGTGGAGCTGGTCATCGACATCATTGGTTGGGCTATAAAAGGGGAGCATAGCACGCGCCACAGGCAAGTGCATTGTCTTTTTTGGCAACTTGCGCAGAGATAATCGGGGCGGTACTACAGTGCACGCAGCGCGAAATGCGGGAAATGTGTATAATGTCGGCTTGCGCTGATGACTGGACCCCGTATTTGACGGTCTGGCTCAGGTGTGCAGGGGATAGGAGCAGTGCGGTGCAGGGCCATCATTATTGGTATTTCTGATATCAGATATTTTGCTTATCAATTATCCAGATAACTGGCCTTCGTGCATAATCTTGCTCTCCGCTGTGTCTTCACTGAACAACAATAGATTCAAGCCCGTTCTGGTACGGGCTTTTTTTCATTCCGCAATGTACATCGCTTATTTATCTGATCCGGCTTCGGCCCCGCCGCCCTCATTACGGGATGCGCGGGCTTTGAGCGCCCCGATAAGCAGGCGCCGCTGCCGTTAACGGCAGCCGCAACAATACGCTCCATCGAGTCCGGTTTCGCAGGCTTAGGTGGAATCATTCACTTCGCGCCGACACCATCTGGTCTCGCATTAAGAGATATCTCATGAAGAATACGCCAAAAACTTTAACGTTGTCCGCCAAGGCGCCACGCCCAGCTGCGGCACCACTTGCCGTACCCAAAACGACTTTATCTTACTTCATCGATAATGCGCAAGCGAATCCGGAAGCTACCGTCACGACGGCGCCCACCGTCGTCACCGTGGTCAAGAAAAGCCGTTCGCGCCTGGCCGCCGTGCCACCGGCCGAGTCGGCTGCGGAAGCGCCCGTTGCCGAAGCGGCCGCCGAAGCCGTTGCCGAGGTGGCCGATGCTGCAGCGGCCAAAACGCCAAGCGTGAAGATCGCCCCTGGCGCCAAGGCTCCGGTCGCGCCGCGCAAGGTCAGCGAAAGCGCCGCCACGAATAAAGTGGTGACGGCAGCCCGTTCGAAAGTCGTGCGCGCCAAGCCTGAAGCGGCGCCCGTGACTATCATCAGCGGCGCACAAGTGGTCAGCAAGACCACGGACGCCGATGCCCTGGCCGCCATCGATACCTCGAATTACTTCTTGCCGACCGTCAAGGTGCCAGGCCGCCGTGGCCGCAAACCAAGCGAATTCACGCCGGAAAACGATGAAGTGGCAGCACTCAACGCCGTCGAACGGGCCGAATTGAAGGCCGTATCGAAAGCGCGCGACCGCAAGGCCAAGGGCGGCCTGGCGGACGCACTCGGTGATCCGGAAGCCTCGGCAGCGGACCTGGAACGCCGCCGCAAGCAGATCACGGGCTTGATCAACATGGGCAAGGAACGCGGCTTCCTCACCTATGCCGAGATCAATGACCAATTGCCGGAAAACATCATCGATCCGGAAGCCATCGAAGGCATCATCGCCACCTTCAACGACATGGGCATCGCCGTCTACGAGCGCGCCCCTGACGCGGAAAGCCTGTTGTTGACCGACAACGTCGCCACCGTCACCAGCGACGATGAAGTGGAAGCGGCTGCCGCGACCGCCCTGTCGACGGTCGACTCCGATTTCGGCCGCACCACCGACCCCGTGCGCATGTACATGCGTGAAATGGGTGCCGTGGCGCTGCTGACGCGCGAAGGCGAGATCGAGATCGCCAAGCGCATCGAGGGCGGCCTGAAAGACATGATCCAGGCCATTTCCGCCTGCCCCACCACCATCGGCGAAATCGTTGCCTTGTCGCAAAAAATTGCGCGCGACGAAATCAAGGTCGATGAAGTGGTCGACGGCTTTGTCGACTTGAACGAAAGCAATGCTCCGGCACCCGCCGCCGCTCCCGCGCCCGCCGCCGCCAGCGGTGACGACGAGGAAGAGGAAGAAGAAGCCGAGGAAGAAGATGGCGACGCGAATGGCGGCGCGGCCGGTTTCTCCAGCGAGCAATTGGCGCAGCTGAAAAAGAATGCGTTGGAGAAATTCAACGTCATCTCTAACCAGTACGACAAGATGCGCAAGGCGCCCGAGGGTTACAACTCGAAAGCCTACATCAAGGCGCAGGAAGCCATTTCGCAAGAATTGCTGGGCATCCGCTTCACGGCCAAGGTCGTCGAAAAGCTGTGCGATACCCTGCGCGGCCAGATGGAAGAAGTGCGCCACATCGAGCGCGCCGTGCTGGAACTGTGCGTGAACAAATGCGGCATGCCGCGCGCCCACTTCATCAAGGTATTCCCGGGCAATGAATGCGACCTGGAATGGGTCGACCGCGAAGTCGATTGCAAGTATCCCTACAGCGCCATCCTCAGCCGCAACGTGCCTGCCGTCAAGGAACTGCAAAAGAAGATGATCGACCTGCAAGCGCGCGTGGCCCTGCCGCTGGCGGACTTGCGCAAGATCAACAAGCAGATGGCTGCCGGCGAAAAGCGTGCGCGTCACGCAAAACGCGAAATGACGGTCGCCAACTTGCGCCTGGTCATTTCGATCGCCAAGAAATACATCAACCGCGGCTTGCAATTCCTCGACCTGATCCAGGAAGGCAACATCGGCTTGCTGAAGGCGGTCGATAAATTCGAGTACCGCCGCGGCTACAAGTTCTCGACCTACGCCACCTGGTGGATCCGCCAGGCCATCACGCGTTCGATCGCCGACATGGCCCGCACCATCCGCGTGCCGGTGCACATGATCGAAACGATCAACAAGATGAACCGCATCTCGCGCCAGATCATGCAGGAAACGGGCAGCGAACCGGACCTGGCGACCCTGGCCGTCAAGATGGAAATGCCGGAAAACAAGGTGCGCGAGATCATGAAGATCGCGAAAGAGCCGATTTCCATGGAAACGCCAATGGGCGAAGATGGTGATTCGCAACTGGGCGACTTCATCGAAGACAACACCACCCTGGCACCGCTGGACGCTGCACTGCACGCGTCGATGCGCAACGTGATCAAGGAAGTGCTCGATTCGCTGACACCGCGCGAAGCGAAAGTGCTGCGCATGCGTTACGGCGTGGAAATGTCGAACGACCACACGCTGGAAGAAGTGGGCAAGCAGTTCGACGTGACGCGCGAGCGCATCCGCCAGATCGAGGCGAAAGCCATGAGCAAGCTGCGCCAGCCTTCGCGTTCGGACAAGTTGAAAACGTTTTTGACGCAGAATTAAGCAGTCACAAAAAAAAGAGGCGCAAGCCTCTTTTTTTTCGTCCATCCGTAGCGTTGGCTTACATGAAACGCGTGCGCGCGCCCAGCAGGCCCAGGCGATAGTTGCGCTGCAATTTGTACAGCACCACGCCGCTGGCGGAGATGAGAATGGTGATGAGCAGCCAATCCAATGGATTGCTGCGCTGCGGTGCGGGCGCCGCTTGCGACGGTACGGCGAAGGCCTGGAACTTGTGCCCCGTGTAGATGGCGCCGACCACCAGGCCCGCATCGGTGATCTTGTTGGTCAGGTACAGGCCGTCGTCGCGGCGGCGTACCGTCATCACGCCTTCCTTGTAGACAAAGGTCATCGGCTCAAAGCCTTTGATGCTGACGCTGCCGACGACGTGTCCGGCCGCGTTGACTGCCGTGGCGTAACTGTCGCCCTGGCCGATCATGGCGCCCAGGTCGAGCATGCGCTTGCCGTCCCAGGCAAACGCGTGCCAGCGGCGCTTCTGCGTTTCCGACGCGCCCACGACCAGGCCTGCGTCATTGATGGCGGTGGCTGAACTGATGCGTCCGCCGGGCAGGGTGCCGATTTCCTGCATGCCCGTGCCGGGGCGGTAGACGAAGGCGCGGCGGTAGCCGTCGCCGCGCTGCGCCGTGCCCACCACCACGCCATGGCTGTTCAGGCCGCTGGCATAGCTGCTGGCGCCGCCCAGGGTACCCAGGTCTTGCAGGCTGTGGTCGGCCTTCGTGACAAAGGCGTGGAAATCGCCGGCGCTGGTGTCGGCATAGCCGGCGATCATGCCGTCGCGCGTGATGGCCGTGGCATAGCTGCTGGTGCCGCCCAGGGTGCCCAGGTCGCGCATGCCGCCCGCCGCGTCGTAGCGGAAGGCGTGCCAGGCGCCGCTGGCCGTTTGCGCCGAGCCCACCACCACGCCATGGGTATTGATGGCCTTGGTAAAGCCTTCATTGCCGCCCAGGGTGCCCAGTTCGCGGATGCGGCCATGCTGATAGGTCACGGCGCGGCGCCGTCCTTCTTCTTCCATGATGATGCCAGCCACCAGGCCGGCCGGGTTCAGGTCGCACGCGATGCTGCCATTGCCATCCCTTTCACCAAAGCCGCGTTCGGCATACATGGTGGCGCTGGCGGTGGGGATGGCGGCCAGCAGGAGCAGACCGAGCAGTGGGGCGGGGAAGCAGGCGAACCGTGGCGGCATGATAGTTTCCTCAAAGAAAAAACTTACTATACTTTTTTATGCTGCAAATGCATACTTAATTTGCTACTGTTTTTGCTAATTTTTGTGTTTTTGCATGATCGGCATGCTGCTGGCCTGCCTGCCGGGGCAGGTGGATGGCCAGCGCCGTACCGCGGCCCGCCTGGCTGTCGATGCGCAGTTCGCCGCCCAGCGCATGCACACGTTCGCGTATGCTTTTCAGGCCGAAGGCGGCCCGCTTGCCGTGGTCGCCCGGCTGCATGCCGATGCCGTTGTCGCTGATGCGCAGGACGATGGCGTCCGCATCTTGCGCCAGCGCCACTTCCACTTCGCTGGCCTGGGCATGGCGCACGATGTTCGACAGCGATTCCTGCAGCACGCGGAAGATGGCCGACGTCTGGCGCTGGTCCAGGCCCAGGTCGGGCGCCTCGCTGTCGAGCGTGAGCCGGTAACGGATGGTGCCACGGCTCTCCATCTGGCGGATCAGCCATTCGGCCGCCGGCCCCAGTCCCAGCTCCAGGGTGCTGGGATGCAAGTCATTGATGATGGTGCGCACGGAGCGGATGGTGGCGTCGATGGTGTCGAGCACGCGCTGCGCATGGCGGTGCAGGCGCGGATGGGTGGTGGCCGTGCGCGCGTGCAGTAGCGACACATCGATGCGCAGCACCATCAGGTTCTGGCCCAGGTCGTCATGAATGTCGAGCGCGATGCGGCGCCTTTCCTGTTCCTTGATGGTTTGCTGGTGGTCGCTCAGTTCGCGCAGCTGGGCCAGGGTGCGCTGCAGGTTTTCCTCGTTGCGCTTGCTGTCGGTGATGTCGACGGCCATGGCGATGATCATCTGCGGCCGGCCGTCGGCGTCAAACACGGGTTTCTTGTGCGTCTGCACCAGGCGATTTTCTTGCAACTGTGCGTCCCACACCAGTTCTTCGCGTATCACTACCTGACGGCTGGCAAACGCCTGCTGGTCGGCTGCATGCGAACCCGCGTTCTGCTCTTCGGGAAAGTGTTGCAGGTCGCGCCCTTCGGCGATGTCTTGTTGGCGCACGCCCCATTGCTGCTCGCAGGCCTGGTTCATCAGCACGATGCGCGAATCGGCATCTTTCAGGAACAGCGACAGGGGCATCATGGAAATGATGTCCTGCAGCCGCTCTTCGCTGCGCGCCAGGGCCGCTTCCGTTTGTGCGCGCATGGCGATTTCCGCCGAGAGCTGGAGATTGACATCGAGCAATTGGGCCGTGCGCAGGGCCACGCGGCTTTCCAGTTCCGCATGGGCCAGGCTCAACGCGTGTTCGGCTCGCTTGTGTTCGGTGATGTCGCTGGCCAGCACCAGTGCGCCCGTCACAGTGCCGTGCTGGTCGTAAAGGCGCCGTCCGCTGAGCATGGCCCAGCGTTGCGTGCCGTCGCCATGCCGGTATTGCAATTCGCCCATGCCGCTATCGCTCGCCGTCTGGCGTAGCGGACACAGGCGCAGCAAGCTGGCCTCGTCATGGAATTCTTCCATGGAGTGGTACAGCAGCTGCACGGCGGGGACGCCCAGCATGTCGCACAGGCGCTGGTTGACGTACAGGATACGGCCTTGCGCATCCGTTTGCCACATGCCGTCCTGCGCCGTTTCGCTCAGGTGCTGGTAGCGCAGGAGGCTGGCGTCCAGTTGCGAACGCGTGCTGGCGAGGTGGGCGCGCAGCCTGCGCATCAGCCACATGGCCGTGCCGGCGGCGGTCGCCAGCAGCAGGGTCAGCCAGACATGCTCCCAGAAGTCGAGCGCCGGCCAGGCCGCGCCCGCCAGCCCGCCCAGCATGAGCAGGATGAGTGCGGCGCAGGCCGCACTCAGCGTTTCAATCGACCATTTGCTCATCCGCGTCCCTGGCGTCATGGTTGGCCGCTGCAGTGTGCATGGGGCCTAAGTGAGGAAGGTGTCAACCGCTAGTGTAATACCAATTGTTGTTTTATTGAGAATATTTTGCAATGGGGCAAGCAAAAAGGGCCGGCCCTTGCGGTGCCGGCCCTTGTCTGCCGATGGCAGCCTGGCGCGATCAGCCCGTGTTGCGCAGACCGGCCGCCACGCCGTTGATCGACAACTGGATGCCGCGGTGCACCCTTTCGTCGATTTTGCTTTCCGCCGACAGGGCGCGGTTGCGCTTGATCAATTCCACCTGCAAGTGGTTCAGCGGGTCGAGATAGGCGAAGCGGTTCTGGATCGAGCGGGCCAGCAGCGGATTGCCCGCCAGGCGCTCCGTGTTGCCGGTGATGAGCTCCAGGCAGCGCAAGGTGTTGCCATGCTCGTCCGTGATGCGCTTGTAGATGCGTTCGCGCAAGTCCTGGTCTGCCACCAGTTCCGCATAGCGCGAGGCAATCGCCAGGTCCGTCTTGGCCAGCACCATGTCCATGTTCGACAGCAAGGTGGCAAAGAACGGCCATTCGGCGTACATGGCGCGCAGGGTGGCGATTTTTTCATCTTTCGACGCGCCGTCAGCCTGGTTGATCCAGGCCTCGATGGCGCTGCCGAAACCGAACCAGCCCGGCAGCAGCAAGCGGCACTGGCCCCAGGAAAAGCCCCAGGGAATGGCGCGCAAGTCTTCGATGCGCTGGTTGGCCTTGCGCGAGGCGGGGCGCGAGCCGAGGTTCAGCTCGGCGATTTCCGCAATCGGCGTGGCCGAGAAGAAATACTCCGTAAATCCCGGCGTTTCATACACGAGGTGGCGGTAGGCGTGGTAGGCCAGGTCCGACAGTTCAGCCATCACGGCTTCGAACTGCGCCAGTTCGCTTGCGTGCGCGGGATTGGCCGCCTGTGGCGCCAGGCTCGCTTCCAGGGTGGCGGCGACCAGCAATTCCAGGTTGCGCCGGCCGATTTCCGCGTTGGAAAACTTCGAGGCGATGATTTCGCCCTGTTCCGTCAGGCGGATCTGGCCGTTGACGGTGCCCGGTGGCTGGGCCAGGATGGCTTCGTAGCTGGGTCCGCCGCCCCTGCCGACCGTGCCGCCACGGCCATGGAACAGGCGCAGCTTGACGCCGGCCTTCCGGAAATCCGCCACCAATGCCAGTTCGGCCTTGTACAGTTCCCAGTTCGACGTGAGGAAGCCGCCATCCTTGTTCGAATCGGAATAGCCGAGCATTACTTCCTGCAACTGTCCCTGTTTGGCGATCAATTGCTTGACCAAAGGCAAGGCCATGACCTGGCTCATGATGCCGGCTGCGCGCTGCAGGTCGGGGATCGTTTCGAACAGGGGGATGACCATGAGCTCGCACGTGCTCTCGCCAGCTTGCCAGTCGGTGCGCAGCAAGCCCGTTTCCTTTTGCAGCAGCAACACTTCCAGCAGGTCGGACACGGTTTCCGTGTGTGAAATGATGTAGTTGCGAATCGCCCGCGCGCCGTAGCGCTGGCGGATGTCGCGCGCCGCGCGCAGGATCGCCAGCTCGGAATCCGTTTCCGTGGCATAGCTGATATAGGGCGAGTACAGCAGCCGCGGCTGGGCCAGTTCGCTCAGCAGCAGTGCCTGCTTGTCTTCTTCGGACAGGGCCGTGTAATCGGCGGCCACGCCGCTGTGCGCGAACAGGTCGGCCAGCACGCGCTCGTGCACGTCGGACGTCTGGCGCATGTCCAGCGACGCCAGGTGGAAACCGAAGATGTCGGCCGCACGCGCCAGGGTGGCCAGGCGCGGACGCACCAGGGCCGCGCCGTGGTGCGACTCGAGCGAGGCGACGATGGTGCGCAGGTCGGCGACAAATGCGGCCGCGTCCGGATAGGCGGCGGCTGGCCCGACTTCCTTGCGCAGGATGTTGGTGGCGCCCAGGGCGCGGGCGGTGGCGGCCAGGCGCGCATAGATGCCGATCAGGGCGCGGCGGTACGGTTCGTCGCTGCGGTGCGGCGAGGCGTCTGGCGACTGGTCGGCCAGTGCCTGCAGTTCGGCGCTGACGCCCACCATCAGGGTCGAGACGGACAATTCCGCGCCCAGCGCGTGCGCTTCGTCGAGGTAAAAATCGAGGATGGTGGTGGCGTGGCGCGCCAGCGCGTGCTGCATGGTGCCCGCATTCACGTTCGGGTTGCCGTCGCGGTCGCCGCCGATCCAGCTGCCCATCTGCACGTAGGCGGCATTGATCGGTTCGATGGTGCCGTCACCGTTCGGGTACTCGCAAGCGATATCGTCCTCGATGTCGTCATACAGGCCCGGCAGTTCGCGCAAAAAGGTGATGCGGTAGTAGGACAGGGCGTTTTCGATTTCGTCGGCCACCGTCAGCTTCGAGTAGCGCAGCATGCGCGTCTGCCACAGGGTGGCGACGCGCGAGCGCAGCAGCTGCATGTTGGCTTGCCGCTCTTTCGGCGTCTGCGGCAGGTCGCGCTCGGCCAGCAGGCGGGCGATGTCGTGCTCGGCGTCGAGGATGCTCTTGCGCTGCACTTCCGTCGGGTGGGCCGTCAGCACGGGGGCGATCAGCGCCTCCTGGAAGAAGGTGTCGACGGTGGCGCGCGGCACGCCGGCGGCGCGCAGTTTTTTCAGCGCGAAGCTGATGCTGCCCTTTTGCGCTGGCGAGCCGGCCAGCAAATGGGCACGGCGGCGGCGGATGTGGTGTTGATCTTCCGCAATGTTGGCCAGGTGTGAAAAATAGGAAAAGGCGCGCACCACGGAAATCGTCTGTTCGCGGCTCAGTTCTTTCAGCATGGCGTCGAGTTCCAGCGCGGCGTCCGCGTCGGCTTCGCGGCGGAAGCGCACGGACGTCTGGCGTATGGTTTCCACCACATTGAAGACGGCGTCGCCTTCCTGTTCGCGCAGCACGTCGCCCAGCAGGCGGCCCAGCAGGCGGATGTCTTCTTTCAGTGGCGCGTCCTTGTCGGAGCTGGCCGCTGGAACTATTTCTGGTGCTACTGCGTCATTGAGCATAATAAAGAACCAAAGTAAGTGTAAAAGCAAGGGAATGTGGATCGCACCGGGCGTTTGGCCGCAGAGGGGAGGGGGCGCATGATAAAATTTGTGGTCTTCAACATGGACGCTAGCCTGACTTGGCCTTCTAGGCAAAGGGATAACGATTATAGCGACGCCGGGTGCCTTTTCGATATAAATTGATATCGGACGGGCGAATTGGCAACGATAATGACAACGACAGCCACAGCGAAAGAACTTGTTTTGAAAGCATCCGAATTGACCCCGAACGAATTGACTATTCCCGCCCGCCTGGTGATCGCCACGCGCGAGAGCCGTCTTGCCATGTGGCAAGCTGAACATGTGCGTGCGCGCCTGGCCGCCCTGTATCCGCAGTGTAGCGTTGAAATTCTCGGCATGACCACACGCGGCGACCAGATTCTGGACCGCGCCCTGTCCAAGGTAGGCGGCAAGGGCCTGTTCGTCAAGGAGCTGGAAGTGGCGATGGAAGAAGGCCGCGCCGACCTGGCCGTGCATTCGCTCAAAGACGTGCCGATGGAGTTGCCAGAAGGCTACAGCCTGGCCGCCATCCTCGAGCGCGAAGACCCGCGCGACGCGTTTGTATCGAACGACTACGCCAGCCTGGCCGAGCTGCCGCACGGCGCCGTCGTCGGCACCAGCAGCTTGCGCCGCCAGTCGCTGATCGCCGCGCGCTACCCGCACCTGACGATCTTGCCCCTGCGCGGCAACCTCGATACGCGTTTGGGCAAACTGGACCGTGGCGATTACGCCGCCATCATCCTCGCTGCCGCCGGCCTGAAGCGCCTGGGCCTGGCATCGCGCATCCGCGCCGTGCTGGCGCCGGAAGACAGCTTGCCGGCCGCTGGCCAGGGTGCCATGGCGATCGAGATCCGCAGCGGCCGCGTCGACGGCGCCGACCTGGTGCGCCTGCTGGCGCCGCTGAACCACACGGCCACGGCGCAAGCCGTCACGGCCGAGCGCAAGGTGTCGAAGATTTTCGGCGGCAGCTGCCAGATTCCGCTGGCCGCGTTTGCCACCGTCGAGGGCGAACAGATGCGCTTGCGCGCCATGGTCGCCACGCCCGATGGCGCGCGCATGGCCAGCGCCGAGCTTGAAGGCCCGGCCAGCGCGCCAGAACAGCTGGGCGAGCAAGTGGCCGAATTGCTGCGCGGCCAGGACGCCGCCGGCATCCTCGCCTCGTGCGCCGTTACACCCGACAAGCATGAAGGCCTGGCGCCGCATGCCTGACAGCGTGGTGATCACGCGGCCCGCGCAACAAGCAGGGCCGCTGGCCGCCCGCATCGCGGCGCTGGGCTGGCGCGTGACTCTGCTGCCGCTGCTGGAAATCCACGCGCTGGACGGCGAGGACGAATGCGCGCAGCTGCAAGCCGTGCTGGCGCGCCTGGCGCAATACGACCTGGTGGCGTTTGTTTCGCCCAACGCCATCGATTGCGTCTTTGCGCACCTGCCCGTCTGGCCGCCTGGCGTGCCGCTGGCCGTGGTGGGCGAGGGCAGCAAGATGGCCTTGGCCGCGCATGGCGTCACGCAGGCCAACGCCAGCATCACCAGCCCGTTTGACACGGCGCGCAGCGATTCCGAACATCTGTTGCTGGCGCTGGACTTGCCGGCCCTGCGCGGCAAGCGCGTGCTGATCGTGCGCGGCGACGGCGGACGCGACTACCTGGCTGACGGCTTGCGCGCGGCCGGCGCCGAAGTCGAGTTCGTCACAGCTTACCGCCGCAAGGTGCCAACGCTGACGCCAGCCTTGCGCGCGACCCTGGAAAACCTGTTGCAGCATAATAATGACTGGATCATCACCAGTTCGGAAGCGCTGCGCGGTTTGCTGGCGCTGCTGGGCGAAATGGGCGATGAAAAGATGGATGTTGCAAAAATGCAACAGCAGCATTTGATCGTGCCGCACGCGCGCATTGCACAAACGGCGGCGGCCCTGGGTTTTGCCCGTGTCACCTTGACAGGATCAGGCGACGCAGGAGTGCTCGCCGCGTTACAATCACGACCATGAACGAAATGCCTACACTCTCCGAACCGAATGCAACGCCTGGCAGCGCCGTGAAGACGGCGCCGCAGGCGGCCGACCAACCTGCTGGCCGCGCGCCGACCCTGCTCGAACAGCTGCAAAAGCCCATGAGCATCGCCGTCATCGTGCTGGCCGTGCTGCTGGCGGCGCAAAGCTGGTCGACCAGCAAGCAGATCCGCAACCTGCGCGAAGAAGTGGCCAAGCGCCTGCAAAAGGGCGATGTCAGCAACGCCGAAACGGGCGTGCTGGCGCGCAACGTGCAAGAAGGCACGAAAGAGCTGCAAATCAAGGTGGGCGCGCTGGAAAACCGCCAGAGCGAAACGCAAAGCCAGCAGCTGGCGCTGGAACAACTGTATAACGACTTGTCGAAGAACCGCGACGAGTGGGCGCTGACGGAAATCGAGCAAGTGCTGTCGACGGCCAGCCAGCAGCTGCAACTGGCCGGCAACGTGCCCGGCGCGCTGATCGCCCTGCAAAACGCCGACCGCAGCCTGTCGCGTTCCGACAAGCCGCAATTCATCACCATCCGCCGCGCCATCGGGCGCGACATGGAGAAACTCAAGGCCCTGCCCAGCGTCGATTCGACGGGCGTGGCCCTGCGCCTCGATGCCGTGATCGCCCAGATCGACGCCTTGCCGATGCTGTCCGACGAAACGCCGGCCTTGCCGGCCGCGCCGGAAAAATCGGGCAAGGCCAAGGCCGGGGCCAAGCCCGTGCGCGATGCCAGCGGCAAGCTGGTCGGACCGCCGGCGCCGGAACCGCTGCTGCAAACAGTGCGCGACGGCTTCAATACCTGGAGCGGCGACATGTGGAATGACGTGCGTCAATTGATCCGCATCCGCAGAGTCGATACACCGGAAGCGCTGATGCTGTCGCCGACGCAATCGTATTTCTTGCGGGAAAACGTCAAGCTGCGCCTGCTGAATGCCCGCATGGCCTTGTTGTCGCGCAATGAAACGGCTTTCCGCAACGACTTGATCGCTGCGCAGGATGCGCTGGCCAAGTATTTCGACACCCGCGCCAAGAGCACGCAGACGGCGCAAGCCTTGCTGCGCCAGGTGCAGGGCAGCAACCTGGCCATCGAAATGCCAACCTTGTCCGACAGCCTGGCGGCTGTGCGCAACTACAAAGCGAAGTCCTGAGCCCATGCGTCTATTTCTCTGGTTACTCGCCCTGATGGCCGCGGCGATCGGTATCGCCGTGACGGCCCGTTTCAACCCCGGCAACGTGGTGCTGTTCTATCCGCCGTACCGCATCGATTTGTCGCTGAACTTCTTCCTGCTGCTGCAGCTCGTGCTGTTCGTGCTGCTGTACCTGCTGGTGCGCGCCGTGCGCGCCACCGTGCGCATGCCGGCGCAAGTGGCGGCCTATCGCCAGCGCAAGCGTGAGCGCGATGGCAACAAGGGCTTGCGCGAAGCCTTGAAAGCCCTGTTTGAAGGCCGTTTCGGGCATGCCGAGAAGGCCGCCCTGCGCGCCGCCGAGCTGGAAGAAAATGCCGGCCTGGCCGCGCTGATCGGCGCACGCGCCGCGCACCGCATGCGCCAGTCCGAGCGCCGCGACAGCTGGCTGGCCCGTGTCGAAGGCGATGCCAGCCTGAAAACGGCGCGTTTGATGACGGTGACGGAATTGCTGGTCGACGACCACCAGCCGGAAGCTGCCCTGGCGGCCGTGCGTGAACTCAATGCCAGCGGCACGCGCCATATCCACGCGCTGCAATGGTCGCTGAAGGCCGAGCAGCAGGCGAAGAACTGGCCGGAAGTGCTGCGCCTCGTGCGTTCGCTCGACAAGCACCGCGCCCTGCATCCGGCCCTGTCGTCGCGCCTGCGCGAGCTGGCCTACGACCATTTGCTGTCCGACCCGTCGCATGACGCCGAATCCTTGATGCGCGTCTGGTCTACCGTGCCCAGCAGCGACCGGGTCAAGCCGTATATCGCCTGCCGCGCCGCCACGGCCCTGAATGCGCGCAGCCTGCACGATGAGGCGCGCCTCGTGTGCGAAGAGTCGCTGGCCGCCGACTGGGACGAGCGCGTCGTGCGCGCCTACCGCGAAGCGGCGGCGCCGGCCGGCACGCCGGCCCTGCTGCTGCAGATCGAGCATTGCGAGCAATGGATGAAACAGCGTCCGCTCGATGCGGAACTGGCGCTGACCCTGGGCACCCTGTGCCTCAAGCAAAAACTGTGGGGCAAGGCCCAGCGCCACCTGGAGCAGGCTTTGTCGGATGCGAACGAGCCGCAAATGGTGCGCGACGCCCACCTGAAGCTGGCGCAGATGCACGATGCCTTGCAGCAGACGGAACAGGCTGCCGCGCATTACCGGCAGTGCGCGCTGGCTACCATCCTGTAAGCCATTTCATCAGATGTAAAAAAGCCGTTCAGTGCAGACTGAACGGCTTTTTTTTTGCGCTGCTATCTTGCTAATTTACTTCTTCGAGCTTTACTTCTTCGACCTTTACTTCTTCGACCTTTACTTCTTCGTTACCGCAGTGCCTTCCGGCAAAGCATACGCGATCAGGGTGTCGCTCATCTTCGTGCCCAGCGAACCGTGGCCGCCAGCCATGACGACGACGAACTGGCGTCCCGACTTGTTCGACACATAGCTCATCGGCGTAGCCTGGCCACCTGCCGGCAAGCGGGCTTTCCAGAGTACTTTGCCGTTGCTGACATCGTAGCCGCGGATGTAGTAGTCGAGCGTGCTGCTGAGGAAGGTCACGCCGCCACCGGTGGTGACCATGCCGCCCAGGCTGGGCACGCCCAGTGGCAAGGGAATCGGCACGGGACCGCTGTCGCGCGTGGTGCCGTTCTTGTGCATCCACACTTTTTTCATGGTGCGCAGGTCGACGGCGGCCACATAGCCCCACGGCGGTGCCTGGCATGGGAAGCCCAGCGGCGAAAGGAAGGCCTTGATTTCCACGGCGAACGGTACGCCCGTCTGTGGCTGCAAGCCCATTTCGCCGCCCGTGCCGCCCTTGGCCGTCGTTTCGGCGCGTGGCACGAGTTTTTCCAGGAAGCCCATGTAGTCAGGGTTGACGATCAGCAACTGGCGCACGGGGTCGATGGCGGCGCCGCCCCATTCGAAGATACCGAGCGGGCCCGGCGAGATGACGGCGCCCTTGCCAGCCGTTTGCGGCGTGAACGGGCCTTCATAGCGGCGTTCCTTGAAGATGATGCGGCAGGCGAGCTGGTCGAACGGCGTGGTGCCCCACATGTCCGCTTCGCTGATATTGCGCTCAGGCAAGAAGGTCAGGGCCGAGAACGGCTGCGTGGGCGACAAGGTGTCGCCAGCGGCAGGATTGCTCGTCGGCACAGGTTTTTCCGGCGCCGGCACGACCAGGCTGCCATCGCGGCGGTCGATCACATAGATGTCGCCGCGTTTTGTCGTGGCAACAACCGAGGGAACTTTGCCTTTCGGCGTGTCGATGTCGACCAGCGAAGGCTGGCCGCCGATATCCATGTCCCAGATATCGTGGTGCACGGTCTGGTAGACCCAGCGTACTTTACCCGTCGCCAGGTCCAGCGCGACGATGGCGCTGTTGAATTTCTCGCCATTCTTGTTGCGGTTGCCGCCCCAGGTATCGGGGGTTTCATTGCCCATCGGAATGTAGACCATGCCCAGCTTTTCATCGATGCTGGCCACGCCCCACGAGTTGGGCGAGTTGTTGGTGTAGTTCTTGCCTTCAGGGAAGGGCTTGGTATCTTCCGGCGTGGCCGGGTCCCAGTTCCACAGCAGTTTGCCGGTGACGGGATCGTAGCCGCGGATCACGCCCGATGGCTCTTGCGTCGAATGGTTGTCCGTCACGCTGGCGGCGATCACGGCCACGTTTTGTGCCACGGCCGGTGGGGACGTGGGCATCAGGAAACCGCGCTTGATCATGGCCATGTTTTTATACAGATTGACGACGCCGTTGTTTCCAAAGCTCTTGCACGACTCGCCCGTATCGGCGTTGACGGCAATCATGGTGCCATCCATGGTCGGCGCCAGGATGCGGCGCGGGCATTCCATGCTAGCAGCTTCGGGGGCGGGGTTGTTTTTGGCGCGGCCCGCGTTCACGTCCCAGTAGGCCACGCCGCGGCAGATCATGTGCTGGTAGCTGGCCGCATCGCGGTTGATCTTCGGATCGTGGCGCCAGATTTCCTTGCCCGTATCCGGGTTCAGGGCGATGACGATATTGTGCGGCGTGCACAGGTACAGCATGTCATTAACCTTCAGCGGCGTGACTTCATTGGCGATCTCGCCCGGGTCGTTTGGACCCTTGAAGTCGCCCGTGTGGTAAGTCCAGGCTTCTTTCAGGCCGGAAATATTCGCGGGCGTGATTTGCGCGGCCGGGGCATAGCGGTCGCCATAGCCGGAGCGGCCATACGCGGACCAGTCGTTGTGCTCGACGCCGGGCGCCAGGTCGCCGCTGGCGGTGGCGGCCATGTTTTCGGCCGGCACCTCGCCATGCAAGTCATGGTAGTCCTGGAACAGGGCGATGACGCCGGCGATGACGGTCAGGGCCACGGCGGCGCAGAGGGCCGTCTTGCCCGCTTGCGGCTGTTTCCCGGCGGCAGGCGGGGCCAGGCGGCGGCTGACGAAGGGCAGCAGCAGCCAGACGGCGGCGGCAAACCAGATATCGAGGCGCGGCAGCAATTGCCACCAGTCGAATTTCACTTCAATCACGGACCAGATGAGGGTGGCGAGCAGCAGCAGCGCCATGAAGGCTTGCGCGCTGCGCTTGCCTTTGAAGACGAGCACGCCTGCGATCAGCATGCCTATGCCGGCCAGCAAGTAGTACCAGGAGCCGCCGAGCGTGGCCAGCCAGATGCCGCCGCCCAGCAGGGCGAGGCCGAACAGAACGAAAATAACGCCGGTGACCTTTAATAAAGGACCGGGCCGGAAAGAGGGAATCATCATATTCCTTTTTGCAAGGATTTATCGGTGGCGCGTTGATGCGCCATATTGAATTCAGGGAGAGCGTCGATTGCAGAATATACAAATTTTGGAATCACCAGAATGTTACAGTTTATCAGAATTGATGATTGTCTTCTGGTCGCGCCCTTTTTTGGCTGGGGCGCTATTTGAATCAAATACATGCTTCAAATAAGCGCAAATATTATGCTGGAAGAGTGGATTGCCGGGCTGCGTAGGCGTTCGGCGTAGCATATTGAAGCGCCTGCGCAATTATTCGAAGACATCGCGGGATGAATGATAATAAAATTGTTGTTATAAATTGCTGCAATAAATGCAATTCGGCCTATAATAACCATGCCTGCTGCAGGGTGATATTGAAATGAAAATGCACAGGTATTCAAGGTATTATCTCTGGGCTGGTCGTAGTATTACTTAAGTGTTTCTACTTATTGTTTCCGGGAGCCTGTTTATTCTTTCGCTGGCAGGCTGCGGGGGCCAGCGGAGCGTGCATGCCACTGTTGTTGGCTTGTTGCGCAAATCGCCGGCGGGCCGCTGCTGCATCGCACAAGCCGCCTGTACTTCGCTATAATTGCGCGGTTAAAACACAATCCGCTAATGAGGAACCCCATGAGTTTGAATAACGTCTCTTCCGGCCGCGACCTGCCGAACGATTTCAACGTCGTCATCGAAATCCCGATGAACGCCGATCCGATCAAGTACGAAGTCGACAAGGAAAGCGGCGCGATCTTCGTCGATCGCTTCATGGGTACCGCCATGCATTACCCGTGCAACTACGGCTACGTGCCGAACACCCTGTCGCCGGACGGCGACCCGGTTGACGTGCTGGTCATCACCCCGTTCCCGCTGATCCCGGGCGTGGTCGTGCGCTGCCGTCCTATCGGCGTGCTGAAAATGACCGACGAGTCGGGCGAAGACGCGAAAGTGCTGGCCGTGCCAGTCGACAAGGTCCTGTCGATCTACAGCCACTGGCAAAAGCCGGAAGATCTGAATGAACTGCGCTTGCGCCAGATCCAGCATTTCTTTGAGCACTACAAAGATCTGGAAAAAGGCAAATGGGTCAAGATCGACGGCTGGTATGGTCCTGACGTGGCCAAGGAAGAAATCCTGAATGGCGTCGCCGCCTACAAGGCAGATGCTGCAAAAGCATAAATAACGGGGCGCTTCGCTGCCGCCCACCGTTCAAAACGCTCCCCGCCAGCGATGGCCGGGAGCGTTTTTATTTTGCTAGCTGCGAAACGGGCTGTGCTCGTTCAATTCATCGAGGTAGGCATCAATGCCGCCCCGCTCGCGTTCGAGGAAGCGCTGCACGGCGTCGGCAAAGGCCGGGTGCGCCAGCCAGTGGGCGGACCAGGTCTTTTGCGGCAGGAAGCCGCGCGCCATCTTGTGCTCGCCCTGGGCGCCCCCTTCGAAGGTGGCGATGCCGTTGGCGATGCAAAATTCCAGCGGCTGGTAATATGCCGTCTCGAAATGCAGGCAGGGCACGTGCTCGAGCGCGCCCCAGTAGCGGCCATACAGGGTGTCCTTGGTATGGATCACCAGCGAGGCGGCAATGGCCCGGCCTTCGCGCTCGGCGATCACCAATAAAATGTTCTGTGGCATGCTGGCACCGATGCGCTGGAAGAACTCCAGGCTCAAGTACGGCGACGAGCGGTGTTCCGCATAGGTATTGCTGTAGCAGCGGTGGAAGAGTTTCCAATCGGCATCAACAGCATCGATGCCGCGCACCTGGCGCATGGTCACGCCCGCTTCCTGTACCTTGCGCCGCTCGGCGCGGATATTTTTGCGTTTCTTGTGTTCCAGGGTGGCGAGGAATTGCTCGAAATCCGTGTAGCCAGGATTGAGCCAGTGAAACTGCACGCCACTACGCATCAGGTAGCCAGCTTCTTCCAGCTGGCGCGCTTCGCTTTCCGGCGGGAACAGGATGTGGCAGGACGACACTTCACTCGCTTGCTGCTGCGTCTGCAGGAAGGCCAGCAGGGCCGCGCGCGCCTGGCCATCGCGGGCCAGCAAGCGCGCGCCGCTCACAGGCGTAAAGGGAATAGCGGACAACAGTTTCGGGTAATATTCCAGGCCATGCTGCTGATATGCCTCGGCCCAGGCCCAGTCGAACACGTATTCGCCATACGAGTGCATTTTGAGGTACAGGGGCAGGGCGGCGGCCAGGGTCTCGCCTTGCCACAGCACCAGGTAATTCGGCTGCCAGCCCGTGTCCGCGCTCGCGCAGCCGGAATCGTGCAGCGCGTGCAGGAAGGCGTAGGAGAGGAAGGGATTGGCGTCCTGCTGGCTGGCCAGCAGTTCAGACCAGGCCGCTTCGCCAATTTCAGCCAGGGTAGTGACGATAGCCGTGCGATAATTCATTGTTGTAGTGTGCCTTCATCACTCTCGGGGCGCCGCCGTCGGCCTGCGCGCCCCTGTCTTGTTTAATAGAACGAAAATATCCATCATCATCATGACAGTCAAAGTCGCAATTGCTCAAATGAATAGTACGGTCGGCGATCTGGCCGGCAACCGTGCCAAGATCTTCGACCTATCCCGCCGCGCCTTTGAAGCGGGCGCCGATATCGTGCTCACGCCGGAACTGTCGCTGGTCGGCTATCCACCCGAGGACTTATTACTGCGCAATGCATTCTACGCAAAAACGCAGGAAGCGTTTGCGGGGCTGGCTGCGGACCTGGCCCAGTTCAAGGATTTGCACGTGGTGGTGGGCTTGCCCCTGCAGGACGAGAAGGGCGTGCGCCATAACGCCGCCTCCGTGCTGCTGAACGGTGAAGTGCTGGGCACTTACCGCAAGCACGATTTGCCGAATACCACCGTTTTCGATGAGAAGCGTTACTTCACGTCGGCGGACCAGGCTTTCGTGTTTGGCGTGAAGGGTGTGCGTTTCGGCATCAATATCTGCGAAGACACGTGGTTCGAGCACGCGCCGATGCGCGCCCGCGCCGCTGGCGCGCAAGTGCTGCTGGTGCCGAACGGCTCGCCGTACCACATGAACAAGCAGCATCTGCGCTATGAAACCATGCGCAAGAACGTCAGCGCGCAAGGCATGGCCCTCGTGTACGCCAACCTGGTCGGTGGCCAGGATGAGCTGATTTTTGACGGCGACTCGTTTGTCATGGATGCGGCCGGCACCATTTGCGCCCAGCTGCGCCACTTCGAGGAAGACTTGCAGCTGGTCGAGTTCGACGGCGCCGCGCCCATGCCGCAGGCCCTGGCCGCGCCGTTGACGACGGAGGCGCAGGTGTACCAGGCGCTGGTGCTGGGCGTGCGCGACTATATCGGCAAGAATGGCTTCCCTGGCGTGCTGATCGGCATGTCGGGCGGCGTCGATTCCGCCCTGACCCTGGCCATCGCCGTCGATGCGCTGGGCGCCGACAAGGTGCGCGCCGTGATGATGCCGTCGCAATTTACGGCCGATATCTCATGGATCGATTCGCGCGACATGGTAAAACGCCTCAATGTGCGCTACGATGAAATTCCGATCAAGCAAACCTTCGACGCCTTCCGCGCTACCCTGGCCGGCGAGTTCGCGGGGCTGGCGGAAGACGCGACGGAAGAGAATATCCAGGCGCGCATCCGCGGCACCTTGCTGATGGCACTGTCGAACAAGCTTGGCAGCATCGTGCTGACGACGGGTAACAAGAGCGAGATGGCGGTCGGCTATTGCACCCTGTACGGTGACATGGCGGGCGGCTTTGCCGTGATCAAGGATATCGCCAAGACGCTGGTGTACCGCCTGTGCGCGTACCGCAACAGTGTCTCGGACGTGATTCCCGAGCGCATCTTGACGCGCGGACCGTCGGCCGAATTGCGCGCCGACCAGCTGGACCAGGATTCCTTGCCGCCATACGACGTACTCGACGGCATCATGCAGCTGTACATGGAAGAAAACCGGCCGATCGCCGAAATTATCGAGGCTGGCTACCCGCCGGCCGATGTGGCCCGGGTCACGCGCCTGATCAAGATCAATGAATACAAGCGGCGCCAGTCGCCGGTGGGCATCCGCGTCACGCACCGTGGCTTCGGCCGCGACTGGCGCTACCCGATTACTTCGAAATTCTACGAATAACGTGGGGAACCCCGCCAAACCTACTGCGCAGCTCACTACCGGGCATCCGTTGCTCACCGTACTAAAGTACGGCTCCGCTACTCAACCCGGTATTGAACTTGCTCGCTACGGTTTTGCGGGGTCCCGTTAAGCCAGCCAATGAAGAACTGACGATTACCAATAAGGAGAAAGCCATGAAACAGATTACCGCCATCATCAAACCATTCAAGCTCGACGAAGTACGCGAGGCCCTGGCCGATGTGAACGTGACGGGCTTGACCGTGACGGAAGTGAAGGGCTTTGGCCGCCAGAAGGGCCATACTGAGCTGTACCGTGGCGCTGAGTACGTGGTCGACTTCTTGCCGAAAGTCAAAGTCGAAGTGGTGGTGGACGACAGCGTGTCGGAACTGGTGGTCGACGCCATCATCAAAGCGGCCCGCACGGGCAAGATTGGCGACGGCAAGATCTTCGTGCGCGACGTGGAGCAGGTCATCCGTATCCGCACGGGTGAAACGGGTCCGGACGCGGTGTAAGTGTTCCAGCTTGGGCCGCTGACCGTCAGCGCCCCAAGCGCATGTCGAATTTCCAGCATATCAGGCGCAGAATCGTGATACCGCTGGCGCTGGTCCACAGCGCGAAGTCGTGCTGGGCGCCGAAGTGCATTTGCAATAAATATGCCCAGCAGCCGAAAAAGGCGCAGATGGCGTACGGTTTGCCGTCACGAAACACCATCGGCACTTCGTTGCAGACGATGTCGCGCATCACGCCGCCAAAGATCCCCGTAATCACCCCCATCATCGAGGCGATGAAGAGCGGCATGCCGGCGCGCGTCGCTTCGGCCACGCCCGCGATGGCGAACATGCCCAGGCCGATGGCGTCGGCGATGACGATCAGGCGTTCCGAGACGATCTGGCGCAAATGCTGGATCAAGGGCGCGGCCGTCAGGGCCAGCACGAAAATCAGAATCGCGTATTCCTGGTGCGAGACCCAGAACAGGGGCCGCTTGTCGAGCAGGATGTCGCGCAGGGTGCCGCCGCCGAACGCCGTGATGAAGGCCACGACGAATACGCCGACCAGGTCCATGCGCTTGCGGCGCGCTTCGATGAAGCCGGAAAAAGCGCCCACCAGGATGGCGATGACCTCGATGATCTTGATCAGCGAGCCAGGCGGCAGTTGGGGTGGCATCATGGGTGGAGCGCGTGTTCGAGACGCTAAGCAGGAAATAATTGTCACAGGTTAACATGACACGGCCCCGAATGGTGACAAACGGGGCCGTGTGCAGTGCGGAACTTGTTATTGAATTGTGATCTTGCTGCTAAGGCTAACGGATCGGCTGCAGCGCGGAAGAAAGCAAGACCACCAGCGCCCCATCGCCCCCTTCGGAGCGGCGCGCCTGGCAAAAGGCGATGACTTCATCCTTTTGCACGAGCCAGCTGTGCACCATCGATTTCAAGACCGGTTCCTGGCCTTTCGAGCCAAAACCCTTGCCATGGATCACGCGCACGCAGCGCAGCTTGCGCCGCGTCGCCTGGTTCAAAAAGGCACCGATGCCGTCGCGCGCCTCGTCGCGGCGCAAGCCGTGCAAGTCCAGCTCATCCTGGATGGGCCAGTGGCCCTTGCGCATCTTTTTCACCACGTCCGGTCCCACGCCTGGGCGGGCGTAGTTCAGGGACGGATCGTTTTCCAGGTAATGGTCGACCTCGAACAAGTCCGACAGCGACTCGCGCAGCACGGCAGCATGATCCTCTTCCGGCGTCAGCTTGCGCGCCGGCTGCTGGGCCGCCATGGCGCCCGCCTTGGGCACGCTGGGCACGTAGCGGTCCGACTCGGGCAGGCGCTTGACGCCGCCGATGCTGGCCTTGAACAGATTGCTTTCCACGGCCTGCACCTTGACCTGCTGGGCGCGTTCAGCCGCGGCTTGCGCGCGCGCATCTGCCTGCTCCTTGAGCTGCTTGCTGACCGCTTTCAGGTCGGCAAAGTCTTTCATCGACGCCATGCGACGCTTACTCCTGGCCTTCCAGGTAGCGCTGGGCGTCCAGTGCTGCCATGCAACCCGTGCCGGCGCTGGTGATGGCCTGGCGGTAGATATGGTCTTGCACGTCGCCGGCCGCAAACACGCCCGGCGCGCTGGTGGCGGTGGCCATGCCTTCCAGGCCAGTCTTGGTCTTGATGTAGCCGTTGTGCATGTCCAGCTGGCCTTCGAAGATGCCCGTGTTCGGCTTGTGGCCGATGGCGATGAAGACGCCGTGCACGCTCAATGCTTCGACCTTGCCGTCGATGGTCGACTTGATGTTCAAGCCCGTCACGCCGCTGTCGTTGCCCGTCACTTCGTCCAGGGTGTGGTTATATTTCAACACGATCTTGCCTTCGGCCACCTTGGCGTTCAGGCGGTCGATCAGGATCGCTTCGGCGCGGAACTTGTCGCGGCGGTGGATCAGCGTGACTTTATTGGCGATGTTCGACAGGTACAGCGCTTCTTCGACGGCCGTGTTGCCACCGCCGACGACGGCCACTTCCTGGTTGCGGTAGAAGAAGCCATCGCAGGTGGCGCAGGCGGACACACCCTTGCCCATAAAGTGCGCTTCGGATGGCAGGCCCAGGTATTGCGCGGATGCGCCCGTGGCGATGATCAGCGTATCGCACGTGTATTCGTGGCTGTCGCCCTTCAGGCGGATCGGCTTTTCGTTGAGGAATGTGGTGTGGATATGGTCAAACACGATTTCCGTATTGAAACGCTCGGCGTGCTGCAGCAAGCGCTGCATCAGGTCCGGGCCTTGCACGCCCATCGGGTCGCCGGGCCAGTTTTCCACGTCCGTGGTGGTCATCAATTGACCGCCCTGTTCTACGCCGGTGACCAGCATCGGGTTCAGGTTGGCGCGGGCGGCGTAGACGGCGGCGCTGTAGCCGGCTGGGCCGGAGCCGAGGATCAAAACGCGGGCGTGTTTGGTAGTGGTCATGGGAGGCTTCTCTATGAGTGTGGTCTGTCCGAATTGGGGGCGTACGCGCGAAGAACAAGGGCGTATTGCGCTTGCGCAAGCAATCCACGATTATAGACCAAGCCGCCTGTAGCGACGAATCGTGGGGCCGTCCGGGGCATATATGGCTTAGAATACTTCCTTATTATGGGAAATTCCCTTTCAGAAACATTTATCACCTTGCAGCGCTTCCCAGAATGACTAAACCAGCCCAGGCCAATCAAAATAGCTACACCCGTAAACCGGTCGAACGCCGGCCTCTGCCGAACCGGCTGGTGCGGCTGCTGTCCGAGGCGCGCTGGTTCGCGCTGGCCGCGTTTGCCTTGTATTTCGTGCTGATCCTGGCCAGCTTCAACAAGCTCGATCCGGGCTGGTCGCATGCGACCTCCGTCGACAAGGTGGCCAACCTGGGCGGCAAGCTGGGTGCGTATCTTGCTGACCTGTTGTTGTATATCTTCGGTTTTTCCGCCTGGTGGTGGTGCGTCTGGCTGCTGCGCACGGTATGGAATGGCTATCGCCAGTTGAGCCGCCGCTTCCTGCTGGAAGAGGAGGAGGTGGAGCGCGAACACCATGTCGAGATGCTGATCCGCATCGTCGGCTTCTCCATCATGCTGATCGGCAGCATGGGCCTGGAATACCTGCGCATGGGGAAAAGCCTTCATGGTCATTTGCCGCGCGATCCGGGCAGTGTGCTGGGCCAACTGGTGGGCCACTCGGCCCACGTGGCCTTCGGTTTCACCGGCGCTACTTTATTACTGTTGCTGCTGTTCGGCCTGGGTTTCAGCCTGTTCTTCCATGTGTCCTGGCTGCAAGTGGCCGAACGCATCGGCGGCGCCATCGAAGATGCGTTCAACTGGTTCGTGCTGCGCTACCAGGACCGCGAAGACCGCCGCCAGGGTGAAGTGGCCGCCGTGCGCCGCGACGAAGTGGTGGTCATCGAACGGGCCAAGCACGTGGAAAAGCATGTGGCCGCGCCGCCCGTCAAAATCGAGCCGCAGGTGGTGACCGTGGTGAAATCGGAGCGCGTGGAAAAAGAGCGCCAGGCGCATCTGTTTGAAACCCCCGGCGATGGCAAATTGCCGCCGCTGTCGCTGCTTGATGAAGCGCCGCCCGTGGTGGAAACGGTGTCCGTGGAAACGCTGGAATTTACGAGCCGCCTGATCGAAAAGAAATTGTCCGACTTTGGCGTGGATGCCAAGGTAGTGGCCGCTTACCCCGGCCCTGTGGTCACGCGCTATGAAATCGAGCCGGCCACGGGCGTCAAGGGTAGCCAGATCGTCGGCCTGGCGCGCGACCTGGCCCGTTCGCTGTCCCTGACGTCGATCAGGGTGGTGGAAACCATTCCCGGCAAGAATTACATGGCGCTGGAACTGCCGAACAGCAAGCGCCAGATCGTGCGCCTGACGGAAATCCTCGGCTCCAAGGTCTACAACGATGGCGTGTCCAGCCTGACGATTGCGCTGGGCAAGGATATCGCCGGCAAGCCCGTCGTTGCCGACCTGGCCAAGATGCCCCACTTGCTGGTGGCCGGTACCACCGGTTCCGGTAAATCCGTGGGCATCAATGCGACGATTTTGTCGCTGCTGTACAAATCCGACCCGCTCGACGTGCGCCTGATTCTGATCGATCCGAAGATGCTGGAAATGTCCGTCTATGAAGGCATCCCGCACTTGCTGGCGCCCGTCGTGACCGACATGCGCCAGGCGGGCCACGCGCTGAATTGGGCCGTGAACGAGATGGAACGCCGCTACAAGTTGATGAGCAAGATGGGCGTGCGTAACCTGGCCGGCTACAACGCGAAGATCGCCGACGCGAAAAAGCGCGAAGAACACATCCCGAATCCGTTCAGCCTGACGCCGGACTCGCCGGAACCGCTGGATAAACTGCCGACCATCGTCATCATCATCGACGAGCTGGCCGACTTGATGATGGTAGTGGGCAAAAAAGTCGAGGAATTGATCGCGCGTATCGCGCAAAAGGCGCGCGCCGCCGGTTTGCACTTGATTCTGGCCACGCAGCGCCCATCTGTAGACGTGATTACGGGGCTGATCAAGGCCAACATTCCGACGCGTATCGCCTTCCAGGTCTCGTCGAAGATCGACTCGCGTACCATTCTGGACCAAATGGGCGCGGAAGCCCTGCTGGGCATGGGCGACATGCTGTACATGCCGCCCGGCACCGGCTTGCCGATGCGCGTGCACGGCGCGTTTGTGTCCGATGAAGAAGTCCACAGGGTCGTCAGCCATCTGAAGCTGCAGGGCGAACCGAATTACATCGAGGGCATCCTCGAAGGCGGCACCCTGGAAGGCGATGGCGCCGAAGGCGGCGCGCCGGGCGAGGGTGGCGGCGAGGCCGATGCCCTGTACGACCAGGCGGTGGCGGTGGTGCTGAAAAACCGCCGCGCCTCGATTTCGCTGGTGCAGCGTCATTTGCGCATCGGCTACAACCGCGCCGCCCGTCTGCTCGAGCAGATGGAGCAGAGCGGGGTGGTGTCAACCATGCAATCCAATGGCAACCGGGAAATCCTGGTGCCGGCGGCGAGTGCCGAACAAGGGTAAAACAGAATGAAGAATACGACTTTCGCAACAAAAATGATCATCGGCGCGGCCAGTGTCGCCTGCAGCCTGCTGTTCGCCGCCAGCGCCTCGGCCAGCGCGCTGGAGCAGTTCAAGAGCTTTGCCGCCGGCACCAAGTCGGCCAAGGGCGAGTTTGTGCAGCGGCAAGTCAAGAAGGCGGACGCCAGCGGCAAGGCGAAAGTATCGACCCCCGCCAGCGGCACGTTTGAATTTGCCCGCCCGGGCAAGTTCATCTGGACTTATCTGAAACCGTACGAGCAATTGCTGCAAGCGGACGGCGACAAGCTGTATATCTACGACAAAGACTTGAGCCAGGTGACGGTGAAGAAACTGGGCGACGCCCTCGGGTCCTCGCCAGCAGCCATTTTGTTCGGCAGCAACGACCTGGAAAAGAATTTTACGTTGGCCGAAGCGGGCACGCGCGATGGCCTGGAATGGCTGAAAGCGACGCCGAAAGCCAAGGACACGACCTTCGATGAAATCACCATCGGCCTGCGCAACGGCGTGCCGGAAGCGATGGAATTGCGCGATTCGTTCGGGCAGACCTCGGTGCTGTCGTTCAAGAATTTCCAGAAAAATCCGGCTTTGTCTGCCAATCACTTTAAATTTGTCATGCCCAAGGGCGCGGATGTGATTAATAATTAATTTTTCGCATACTGTTATTGACCGGCCTCGCACTATGCGGGGCCTTTGCATTCTTACCCGGTAAATACTATGGCGGATCTCTTTTCCACCGCACCGCGCCAGCCGCTGGCCGAAGCCTTGCGGCCTGCTACCCTCAACGAAGTCATCGGCCAGACGCATTTGCTGGGCGTGGGCAAGCCGCTGCGTCTCGCTTTCGAGGCGGGCAAGGCCCATTCGATGATCTTGTGGGGGCCGCCCGGCGTGGGCAAGACCACCTTGGCGCGCCTGATGGCGAACGCCTTCGACAGCGAATTCATCGCCTTGTCGGCCGTGTTTGCGGGCGTGAAAGATATTCGCGCAGCCATGGACCAGGCGCGCCACAGCCTGGACCAGTTCGGCAAGCACACTTTATTGTTCGTCGACGAAATCCACAGGTTCAACAAGTCGCAACAGGATGCCTTGTTGCCCTTCGTCGAATCGGGCCTGGTGACCTTCATTGGCGCGACGACGGAAAACCCCAGTTTCGAAGTCAATTCGGCGCTGCTGTCGCGCGCGCAAGTGTATGTGCTCAAATCGCTCAATGAAGACGAGATGAAGCTGCTGCTGGCCAAGGCGCAGTCGACGGCGCTGACGCACTTGACGTTTGACGAGGCGGCTGCCGATACCCTGATCGGCTACGCGGATGGCGATGCGCGGCGTTTCCTGAACTTGCTGGAACAGGCCGAAACGGCCGCCAGCTCGACGGGTACGACGAAGATCGACGCGGCCTTTGTCGACAACGCGCTGACCCTCAATTCGCGCCGCTTCGACAAGGGCGGCGACAATTTTTATGACCAGATCTCCGCCCTGCACAAGTCCGTGCGGGGCTCGAACCCGGATGCGGCCCTGTACTGGTTTTGCCGCATGATCGATGGCGGCGCCGACCCGCGCTACTTGTCGCGGCGCATCGTGCGCATGGCCTGGGAAGACATCGGCCTGGCCGACCCGCGCGCCTTGACCATGGCCAACGACGCGGCGGCAACCTATGAACGCCTGGGTTCGCCCGAAGGCGAGCTGGCGCTGGGCCAGGCCGTGATTTACCTGGCGATTGCCGCGAAAAGCAATGCCGGCTACAACGCGTTCAATACGGCCATGGCCTTCGTCAAGAAAGATAAATCGAAGGAAGTGCCCGTGCACTTGCGCAATGCGCCGACCAAATTGATGAAGGAACTCGGTTACGGCCACGCCTACCGCTACGCGCACGACGAACCCGATGCGTATGCGGCTGGCGAAACCTACTTTCCGGACGGTATGGCCGAGCCGGGCTGGTACCAGCCCGTGCCGCGCGGCCTGGAAAGCAAAATAGCCGATAAATTGGCGTGGCTGCGCGAGCTGGACAGAAAAGCAGGAAAACCGGCCGGCAAGGGCTGAATTACAGGCCCAGCAAGTTAAAACCGTCATCCTGCGGCGCGTAGCCGACCAGCTGGCGCGTCGCTTCGATGGATAGCCGCTTGTAGCGGTTGTCCGACACGCCATGCATGACATGGTAGCCGGGCGGCACGTGCGCCGCCACGCAGCATGCCAGTAGCTGCACCACGTCGCGCTCGCTGATGAAGGCGGCGATGTCGCGCGCGCTGTGCTGTTGACCTGGCGCAAAGTAGGCCACGTTGGCGATGCGCACGGCGATCGTCGTCATGCCATGCTGGTGGGCGAAGGCCGAAGCCACGCCTTCGCCAAAGGCCTTGCTGGCGCCATACATGTTGGCGGGCCGGGCCGGCATGTGCTCATGCACTTGCCTATCCAGCGGATAGCCCTCGATGGCTTGCGCGCTGCTGGCAAACACCACTCTTTTCACACCTTGTGCCTGTGCCGCGCGGAAGATGTTGTGCGTGCCGATGATGTTCGGCTGCAGCAGCTGCGCATCGAAATCGGCGCTGGCGTGCGGCACGCCGGCCAGGTGCAGCACGACATCGGTATCCATGCAGGCGGCCAGGCAGGCGGCGTAGTCGCTCACGTCGAGCTGCATGGACGGGCAGGGCGCTTCGGCCAGCTTGCCTGTGTGCAGGTCGGCCAGGCGCAGGGAAAATTCCCCGTGCCGGCGCTTCCAGAAAGCGGTGCTGATGATGCCGGCGGCGCCCGTGACGAGGACGCGCAGTGGTGTGGCTGCTTGAATCATGTATTCCTTGTGTTCAGTGTGTGAGGCAGTGCCAGGTTCAGCCAACGCAGCAGGGCGCGTCGCGGCGCGGCGGTCCCATGTACGCGGATGCGTCCGCTACCCACGGCTTCGACCAGCACCAGGCCATCATTCGGTATCGTGTAGCGTTCGCCGCTGCGCAGCACGCAATCGTCGAACTGGGCGTAGGCCGTGATCCAGGCCGTGCCGGACAGGCATTCGATGACCCTGGCGTGCGCTTTTTCCAGGCGCAAGGGCCGTTCGCTGCGTAATTCGTGGTCGGTATGCATGGCATCGCTCCTGTTGTGCTGACAGGAACAGCTTAGGCGCTTGCGACGAACCATGACAGATGCAGGAAAACGAAATTGTCATGATCACAGTACCCTTTGTCGTACACTGTGCTTGTCAAAAAATCGGGCAACTGTATCTGTGCATGCCGCGCGCGGCAGCCGCATACTGAAGGGATGAACATGAGCGCGCATTTGAATCTGTACGAGCACCTGGCCAACGAGCTGGGCGCCCTGATCGACGCGCGCGTGTTCGCGCCCGGCGACCGCCTGCCATCGATCCGCCATTTGGCGCAGCAAAAGCGTATTTCCGTCAGCACGGTGATGCAAGCCTTGCGCCTGATGGAAGACCGCGGGCAGGTCGACGCGCGGCCCCAGTCCGGCTATTTCGTGCGCCACCGGGCGCCGCGCCGCCCGTGCAGTGCCGACGCCCAGCATTTGAAGGAGCCGGCCTTTGTCGGCATCAACAATCTGTTGATGCGCGTGCTGAAGGACAACGAAACATCCGATATTGTGCAGCTGGGCACGGCCTGGCCGCCCGACGAGATACTGCCCGTCAAGCGCATGCAGCGCACCATCAGCGCGGTGGCGCGGCGTGAGCCCGCTTTGTTGAGCAAGGTCAGCTGCTACGACGTCAGCGAAGGCAATTTCCTGCGCCAGGTGACGCGCCGCGCGCTGGACTGGGGCAAGCTGGACCCGGCTGAAATCGTCGTGACGAATTCCTGCACGGAAGCGATCAGCCTGTGCCTGCGCGCCGTTGCCAGGCCGGGCGACACCATCGCCATCGAATCGGCCACGTATTTCGTGCTGCTGCAGATGATCGAAAGCCTGGGCATGAAGGCGCTGGAAATTCCCACCGACCCGAAGACGGGGCCGTCGCTCGATGCGCTCGAGCTGGCCTTGCGCGCCGGCCTCGTGCAGGCGTGCCTGTTCGTGCCGAACGCGAATAACCCGCTCGGTTGCGTCATGCCGGAAGCCAACAAGAAGCGCCTCGCTGGCCTGCTGTCGGAATTCAATATTCCGCTGGTGGAAGATGATGTATATGGCGACCTGTGCTTTGCGCCGCAGCGTCCCTGGCCCGTGAAGGCCTATGATACGAGCGGCAACGTCTTGCTGTGCTCCTCGTTTTCCAAGGCGATTACGCCCGCCGCGCGCGTCGGCTACGTGCTGGCCGGGCGCTTCGCGCAGGAAGTGGCCTTGCTGAAAACCGTGTCGAGCGGGGCCACCAGCCATTTCTTCCAGGCCGTGCTGGCCGATTTTTTGGAAGGCAGCAGCTACGACCAGCAGCTGCGCAAGATGCGGCGCACCCTGGTGCAGCGCATCGCCCGCATGTCCGACGCGGTGGCGGCCAGCTTTCCGGCGGACTGCATGCTGTCCGAGCCGCAGGGCGGTTTCGTGCTGTGGGTGCAGATGCCGCCGCAAGTCGATGCGCTGGCCCTGCATGGCCAGGCCATCGCGGACGGCGTGGCGTATATGCCAGGCCAGCTGTTCTCGGCCTCGGGCAAGTTCAGCAATTATCTGCGCCTCAATTGCGGCAATGCGTGGACGCCGCGCATCGAGCAGGCGATTGGCCGCCTGGGCCGCCTGGTGCATGAGGCCTTGTAACTATTCTTTGCGTTTCAGTCCCTGTTTTTCACCGTTCGCTCCCTGTTTTTCGCCGCTGGTCGCAAGCCGGTAGCGTTGTTTGTCGCCGTTGGCTAAAGTACCACCATACCAGCAGCAGTCAACGACGCAAACCAACCAGGAGTAACATCATGCACGCACTGAAAAACATGGAAATCACCTTTGTCGCCGCCGCCATCATCGCCATCGGCGCCAGCTTCGCCAGCGCCGGCGCGAATACGGTGGAAGTGAGCGCCAGCAGCACCGTGATCGCCCAGGCTGCCAACAGCACCATGCCCGTCGTCACCGTCAGCGCCCGCCGCCTGACCGCTGCCGAAAAAGCCGCCTTTATCTGAACACAAGTTGTAAAGCGGGCGCGAGTGCCCAGCCATGCCGCCATGACGATGGCAGGACGTGTGCAAAACTCATCGAAGTGAACAGGGTCTTGGTACAATGAGTGCTTTCGATACATCGGCACCGCCATCCACCCATGATAGATATCCAACTTCTCCGTAAAGACATCGCCACCGTCGCAGAACGCCTGGCGACGCGCAAATTCCAGCTCGACGTGGCAGGTTTCAATGCCCTCGAAGCCGAACGCAAGGCGATCCAGACGCGCACCGAAGAGCTGCAGGGCAAGCGCAATGCGCTGTCCAAGCAAATCGGCATGTTGAAAGGCAAGGGGGAAGATACCTCGGCCGTGATGGCGCAAGTGGCCGGCCTGGGCGATGAACTGAAAGCCGATGAAGCGGCGCTGACCCTGGTGCAAGCCAAGCTGAGCGACTTCATCATGGCCGTGCCGAATTTGCCGCACGAATCGGCACCGGCAGGCACGGACGAGTCGGGCAATGTGGAAGTGCGCAAGGTCGGCACGCCACGCACGTTTGATTTTGAAGTCAAGGATCACGTCGACGTGGGCGCCCCGCTGGGCCTGGACTTCGAAGTAGCCACCAAGCTGACCGGTTCGCGCTTCTCCGTCATGAAGGGCGGCATCGCCCGTTTGCATCGCGCACTGGCGCAGTTCATGCTCAACACGCACGTGGACGAGCACGGCTACACGGAATGCTATACCCCATACATGGTCAACGCCGATTCGCTGCGCGGCACGGGCCAGCTGCCGAAATTCGAAGCCGATCTGTTCTCGGTGAAAAAAGGCGGCGCGGAAGGCGAGGGCGAGACCTTCTACCTGATCCCTACCTCGGAGGTGACGCTGACCAATATCGCGCGCGATGAAATCCTGGCGCTCGATCAATTGCCACTGAAAATGACGGCCCACACGCCATGCTTCCGCTCGGAAGCGGGCAGCTACGGCCGCGACACGCGCGGCATGATCCGCCAGCACCAGTTCGACAAGGTGGAAATGGTGCAAGTGGTGCACCCGGACACGTCGTACCAAGTGTTGGAAGAAATGGTCGGCCACGCGGAAACGATTTTGCAACGCCTTGGTTTGCCATACCGCGTGATGTCCCTGTGCACGGGTGACATGGGCTTTACGGCCACCAAGACCTTCGACCTGGAAGTGTGGTTGCCGGCGCAAAACACTTACCGCGAAATCTCGTCCCTGTCGAATTGCGAAGCCTTCCAGGCCCGCCGCATGCAGGCGCGTTTCCGCAACGCCGCCGGCAAACCGGAACTGGTGCACACCCTGAACGGCTCCGGCCTGGCAGTGGGTCGCACCCTGGTCGCCGTGCTGGAAAACTACCAGCAAGCAGACGGCAGCGTCGAGATCCCAGCCGTGCTGCGTCCGTATATGGGGGGCTGACGCATCTGAAGGCTTAAAAATAGTCCTTTTCTTTTTGTTGCGGGCTGCTATAATCTTGCCTTCCCGCAGCAATGCAGGAAAAGACCGCAGTAAATGGAGAGGTGGCAGAGTGGTCGAATGTACTTGACTCGAAATCAAGCGTACGTTAAATCGTACCGTGGGTTCGAATCCCACCCTCTCCGCCAGAACAAATAGAAAAAGCTCCTGCAAGGGAGCTTTTTTTATTTGTGTCGGCGAAGAGGAGTACGCCCCCTGCGGGGCGTACGCGGGGGATTTGAAGCCCCGCGCATATTTGCGCGGGGCTCTCCGAATCGTCCAATTGGTTTTGACGCGTGCGCCAAGGCGGCGTCTACAAAGACGAGCCGCGTAGTCGCGCGAGGCTCCCCGAATCGCCCAATTGGTTTTTGCTTTTCAAAAGCAAGATCAGCAACAAACCCCTACCCAACCCAACAATCCCCATGCTAAAATAGCGCCTCGTTCAAACCGGCACGCCAGTTTGAATGAATAGACCGCAGTAAACGGAGAGGTGGCAGAGTGGTCGAATGTACTTGACTCGAAATCAAGCGTACGTTAAATCGTACCGTGGGTTCGAATCCCACCCTCTCCGCCAGAATACATAAAAGAAGCTCCCGCAAGGGAGCTTTTTTTTATTTGTGATGCCAACAGACCTGCGACGTCTCAATGCAGGTAGAAAAACCGCCCAAAGCGCGCAGCGCAAGGCGTTTTTTCCTCCATTCAGGCATTGAAAGTCAGCGCCGCCACTAACGAAACAAGCTAGTGCACCAGCCTTGCCACCGCAAACGCCACAGTCGACAGTGCAATCATCGTCCCCACACACGACAGGATGACAGCAGACTTCGCCTCAGCCACATCGGACTTGGTCGCATAATTGGAGCGCACCACCGCGAGGTCCAGTTTCAAGTTACTGACATCGGTCTTGAGAACAGTGACATCCGTTTTCAGACCGGCCACATCCACTTTGAGATCCGCAACGTCCACCTTGAGGCCAGCAACATCCGTTTTCAAACCATCCACATCCACCTTGATGCCAGCAACATCCGTTTTCAGACCGGCAACATCGACCTTCAAACCAGCAACATCCACCTTGAGACCAGCAACATCCGTTTTCAGTCCCGCAACATCGACCTTGATGCAGGCCACATCAACCTTCAAATCAGCAACATCCAGTTTCACACCAGCCAGGTCTTTTGCCAGCGGGTTGACCTGCTCGTCCATGGTGCAATCCTCCGTGCGCTTCATTCCATGCTCCTCGCTTTTTTCACCCCTGTCAAACAGTGTCCCGAGGGTATCGTGCATGGCCCTGCTATTTCTTGCCAAGCGTTGCGCCAGTGCCGTCGCGCGCTGCAAATCGGCCATTCCTTCGCTCTGTAGCTGGTCCGTGGCAGTCTGCAATTCGACGGCGATCTGTTCATTGAGACTGGCCGCAACCTGCAGCCATGCATCGATCTTGCGCTGGCATGCCTGGTGCGCCTGTGCATCAGGCCGCACCCTTGTATCGCTCAGCTTGTGCATGCTGTTCATGCCGCGTCCTCTTCAGCTTCGGGGTGGTGCCGATGCTGTCCACGCTACCCCTCGCCGTCGCGCCCCACCTTGACCCAGCTCAGCCTATGGTAATCTACCGTATCCCCATCCTGCCCCCATACCAAAGCAAAGCAATGAGCCGATTCTGGAGTAACATCGTCAGCGAGCTGACCCCCTACATCCCGGGCGAGCAGCCGAAACTGCCCGACCTGGTCAAACTCAACACCAACGAAAACCCCTACGGCCCGTCGCCGCAGGTGCTGGCCGCGCTGCACGAAGCAGCCAACGACAGCCTGCGCCTGTACCCGGATCCGTCCGCCAGCGAACTCAAGCAAACCCTGGCCGACTACCACGGTTTGAATAGCGCGCAAGTGTTCGTCGGCAATGGTTCCGACGAAGTACTGGCGCTGGCCTTCATGGCCTTGCTCAAGCACGATGCGCCGCTGCTGTTCCCCGACATCAGCTACAGCTTCTATCCCGTGTATTGCAAACTGTATGGCATCGATTACCGCACGGTAGCGCTCGATGACGCCATGCGCATCCGCCCGGAAGACTATCAGGGGCCGTGCGGCGCCATCATCTTCCCCAATCCCAACGCGCCCACGGGTGTGGACTTGCCGCTGGCTGGCGTGGAAACCCTGTTGCGCGCCCATCCCGACGCCGTGGTGGTGGTCGATGAAGCGTACGTGGATTTCGGCGGGGAAAGCGCCGTGGCTCTGGTCGAGCGCTATCCGAACTTGCTGGTGGTGCAGACGTTCTCGAAATCGCGCTCCTTGGCCGGCTTGCGCGTCGGTTGTGCCTTCGGGCATGCGGACTTGATCGAAGCGCTGGAAAGAGTGAAGAACAGTTTCAACTCGTATCCGCTGGACCGGCTGGCGCTGGCCGGCGCCGTGGCCTCGCTACACGACGAAGCGTATTTCCAGCAGACGCGCCAGGCCGTCATCGCCAGCCGCGAACAGCTCACAAAGGATCTGGCGGCGCTGGGCTTCGAGGTGCTGCCGTCGGTGGCCAATTTCGTCTTTGCCCGCCACCCGCAGCATGACGCGGCGCAACTGGCGGCCGGCTTGCGTGCCCGCTGCGTCATCGTGCGCCATTTCAATGCACCGCGCATCAGCCAGTATTTGCGCATCAGCATCGGCAACCCGGCCGAGTGTGCAGCCTTGATGGCCGCATTGCGCGCCCTGCTGTAATTGCTTCCTCCGAGCGGCCACCGCCCAGGGCGGCGGTGGCGCTGTTTTTCACGAGCTTATCAAAAAGTGTAGACATGCCGGATTGGCATGTTACTATAGCGCAAGTCGATATATCACTTGACGATATACCGATCTACGCTATATCGGCTATCGCCTTACTGGAGGAATATGGATGCATCGATAGACAAGCTGCTGCCCTTGTCTGAAGCCACCTACTACATTTTGCTGGCCTTGAACGAGCCTGCGCATGGCTACGCCATCATGCAGCAGGTCGAGGCCATCAGCGAAGGTGCCGTGAAGATCGGGCCGGGCACCCTGTATGGGGCGTTTGCCAACCTGGAAAAACAGGGCTTGATCGTGATGGTGAGGGAAGCCGAGCGGCGCAAGGTCTACACCATGACGGACATGGGACGCCATGTGCTGCTGGCGCAATTGCGGCGCCTGCGGGTGATGGTGCGCGTCGGCGAGGCGAGTGCGCCCTTTTTATCAAAATACTGAGGTGAAACAGGATGAGTGAGCAACGGTCGCATGTCTATAAATGGTTCATCGAGCTCGATGACGGCGAGATCGAGCAATGGCTGCGCGCGCAAGCCCTGGCTGGATGGCACTTGCAGCGCTTTCTCGCGCCTTGCCGGTTTAGCTTTGTGCGGGGCGAGCCTGCCGACGAAGTCTACCGCTTCGATTCTTTTCCCGCATGGAAGCGCAGCAGCGATTATGAGCAGCTTTGCCAGGATGCCGGCTGGGAGCTGGTGTTTTGCTGGTGGGGCAGCTATTGCTGGCGCAAGCCTGCGGCAGACGGCAAGCCGAATGACATCTATACGGATACGCCATCGAAGATCGCCAGGCAGCGACGCTTGCTGACGTACTTCGGCCTGACCGGTTTGTTGTTGATGTACAACCTTGTGGGCAGCAGCGACCGCGAGATGGACACGCTGCGGATGGTGCTGACGGGGGGCAGCTGGCCTTGCTCGTGCCCATGTCCTACCTGATCTGGCGTACCATCAGCCGCTTGCGCCGTCTGCGCCGGCACGCGCTCTAGGGGTTTCGGGCCGCTGACTGCTGTCATGCCCGGCCATTTGTGCAACAATAATCGGATTCATACCTCGACAGGACGGACAATATGGCAAAAGTGGCATTCATCGGTTTGGGCGTCATGGGTTTCCCCATGGCAGGTCACTTGGCGGCGGGCGGGCACGACGTCACCGTGTACAACCGCAATCCGGCCCGCGCGGCCGCCTGGCTGGAGCAGCACAAGGGCAGCAGCGCCGCCACGCCGGCCGCCGCTGCCGCGGGCGCCGAGTTCGTGTTTACCTGCATCGGCAACGATAACGACCTGTACCAGGTGATCCTGGAAGAGGGCGGCTTGCTGTCCGCCATGGCGCCGGGCAGCATCCTGATCGACCACACGACTGCCTCCGCCGAAGCGGCGCGCACCATCCATGCGGCGGCGCAAGAGCAGGGCGTGTTCTTCCTCGACGCGCCCGTGTCCGGCGGCCAGGCGGGCGCGGAAAACGGCAAGCTGACAGTGATGGTGGGTGGCGATGCGGAGGCGTATGCGCGGGCCGAGCCCGTCATCGCCCTGTTCTCGCGCGCCGTCACCTACATGGGCGCCTCCGGTTCCGGCCAGCTCACAAAAATGGTCAACCAGATCTGCATCGCCGGCCTGGTGCAGGCGCTGAGCGAAGGCATCGCCTTTGCGGAAAACGCGGGCCTCGACGCGGCGCTGGTCGTCGACGTGATCTCGAAAGGCGCGGCGCAGTCGTGGCAGCTGGAAAACCGCGGCAAGACCATGATCGAACGCAAGTTCGACTTCGGTTTCGCCGTCGACCTGATGCGCAAGGACCTGGGCATCTGCCTCGCCGAAGCCAAGCGCAACGGCAGCGACTTGCCCGTGACGGAACTGACAGACCAGTTCTATGGCGAAGTGCAGCAGGCGGGCGGCAACCGTTACGACACGTCCAGCCTGATTACCCGTTTGAACAAAAAGTAATCTTTCAAACACCAGCAACGGCGGCGCGTCCCTGCAAAGGGCCGCGCCGCTCGTCGTTTACGGGGTGAGAAATAAAAAAACGTCAGTTTCCGGAACATCCGGTTTCGATTTTCATGGAAAAGCATGGACTTCGCTAGCTCATCGTGTATTATTAAAAAACGAGATGAAATGTCCCAATTTTTAAAACATTATGAGCGGACCCGCATGAAAACCAACTCCTCAGCGATAACACGCGTTGTCGACAAGAACATTCCCTACCTGTCTTCCGCCGTCGCCATCTGGCGCCCCCGCGCCGTGCTGCGCAGCTGGCCCGGCGTGGCCATCGCGCTGGTGATTGCCCTGTCGGCCACCTTTATTTCCAGCAATTACGGCGGCCCGCAACTGCTGTATGCGCTGTTCTTCGGCCTGGCCTTCCACTTCCTCGCGTCCGACCCCACCTGCAAGCCCGGCATCGAATTTTGCAGCAAGGTCCTGCTGCGTACGGGTGTGGCCCTGCTGGGCGCGCGCATCACTTTCAATCAGATTGCCTCGGTGGGCGTGACGCCATTATTGATCGTCGTCGGCGGCCTGGTGGCCACGCTGGGCTTCGGCTACCTGCTGGCCAAGTGGCTGAAACGCCCCATCACGGAAGGCATTCTGTCGGGCGGCTCCGTGGCCATTTGCGGCGCCTCGGCCGCGCTGGCCATCTCGGCCGTGCTGCCGCAAACCAAGGAAAACGAAAAGTTTACCCTGCTGACGGTGGTGGGCGTGACGTCGCTGTCGACCCTGGCCATGATCGTCTACCCGCTGCTGGTCAAGCTGCTGGGTTTTGACCCCACGGAAGCGGGCGTGTTTATCGGCGGCACCATCCACGACGTGGCGCAAGTGGTGGGCGCCGGCTATCTGGTGAGCAACCATACAGGCGACGTGGCCACCTTCGTGAAACTGACGCGCGTGGCTTGCCTCGTGCCCGTCGTGCTGGGCCTGTCTATCATGTTCAAGCGCAAGGATGGCAAGAGCGAAGTCGATGCGCCGCCGCTGGTGCCGTTCTTCCTGATCGGCTTTGTCTGGCTGGTGATTACCAACAGCCTGGGCCTGATTCCGCAGGAAGTGAATGGCTGGATCAACAATGCCTCGCGCGCCTGTCTGGTCATTGCGATTGCCGCGCTGGGCGTGAAAACATCGTTCCAGTCGCTGGCCTCGCTGGGCTGGCGTCCCGTCATCATGCTGGTGATGGAAACGGTGTGGATCGCCGCCTTCGTCGCCATCGCCGTCCTGCTGACGCGCTAAGCGAGCCGGGCCCGCCATGAAGATCCTTGTCCTCGGCGCCGGCGTGGTCGGCACGGCATCGGCCTGGTACTTGCGCCAGGCGGGCCACGATGTGCGCGTGCTGGAACGCCAGGCGGGCGCCGCGCAGGAAACCAGTTTTGCCAACGGCGGGCAGATTTCCGTCTCGCACGCGGAACCGTGGGCCAATCCCGCCACCCTGCACAAGGTGCTCACGTGGCTGGGCAAGGACGATGCGCCGCTGCTGTTCCGTCCCCGCCTGGACCCGCTGCAATGGCAGTGGGCCTTGCACTACCTGCGCGAATGCCTGCCGTCGCGGGTGTCGCGCAATATGCGCCAGATCGTCGCCCTGGCCGAGTACAGCCGGCAGAGTTTGCAGGCGCTGCGGCGCGAGACGGGCATAGCCTACGACCACCTGGAGCGGGGTATCTTGCATTTCTATACGGAGCAGCAGGAGTTTGACAAATCGCAAGCGGGCGCCGCGCTGTTGCGCGAACTGGGCTGCCCGCGCAACACCGTCAGCGCCGATGAAGTGATCCGGCTGGAACCGGCCTTGCGCCACGCGCGCAGCCGCATCGTCGGGGGCGATTTTACCGCCAGCGACGAGTCGGGCGACGTGCATCTGTTTACCACGGCCTTGGCCGCGCGCGCCGCCAGGGCCGGCGTGGATTTTCAGTTCAGCACGACGGTGACGCGCTTGCTGGCAGATGGCGTGCGCATCACGGGCGTGGAGTGCATCGACGCGCAGGGCCGTCACCGCCAGGAGCATGCGGACGCCGTGGTGGTGGCCATGGGCAGCTTTTCCGCACCGCTGCTGCAGCCGCTGGGCATCCGCTTGATGCTGTATCCGGGCAAGGGTTATTCCGCCACCTATCCGATCGTCGACCCGGTCAGCGCGCCGTCCGTATCGCTGACGGACGATGGGCATAAATTGGTGTTTTCGCGCCTGGGCGAGCGCCTGCGCGTGGCGGGTACGTGCGAGCTGAACGGCTACACGCGCGAACTCAATCCCGTGCGCTGTGCCGCCATCACGCGCCGCGTGCAGGCGCTGTTTCCCCACGCCTGCGATTACAGCGCCCCCGTCTACTGGGCCGGCTTGCGCCCCCTCACACCGTCGAACGTGCCGTATATCGGCGCCACGCGCTACCGCCAGCTGTTCCTCAACACGGGCCACGGCACCCTGGGCTGGACCATGGGCTGCGGCGCGGGCAGGGCGCTGGCCGACCTGGTGTCGGGACGGCGGCCCGACGTCGATTTTGCGTTTTGCGGCGAAGCCCCCCGGCATGAGGCCGCTTTGGTTCAACTTAGGAGAGCACCACGATGAGAGACGACGCCACCCCCAGCCAGCCACCAACCGGCCTGACCCTGGCCGGCACCACCTACCAGTCGCGCCTGCTGGTTGGCACGGGCAAATACAAGGATTTCGAGGAAACCCGCCTGGCCATCGAAGAGAGCGGCGCCGAGATCGTCACGGTCACCATCCGGCGCGTGAATATTGGACAGGAGAAGGGCGAGCCGAACTTGCTCGACTTCATTCCGCCGTCGAAATACACGATTTTGCCCAACACGGGCGGCTGCTACAACGCGCGCGACGCCGTCTACACCCTGCAACTGGCGCGCGAACTGCTGGGCGGGCACCCGCTGTGCAAGCTGGAAGTGCTCGGCGATGAAAAGACCCTGTTTCCGAACATGCCGGAAACGTTAAAAGCGGCCGGGGAGCTGGTGCGCGACGGCTTCCAGGTGATGGTGTATTGCAGTGACGACCCCATCCAGGCGCGCATGCTGGAAGACCTCGGCTGCATCGCCGTCATGCCGCTGGCGTCCTTGATCGGCTCGGGCATGGGCATTTTGAATCCATGGAATCTGTCCTTGATCATCGAGCAAGCCAAGGTGCCCGTACTGGTCGATGCCGGTGTCGGCACGGCGTCGGACGCGGCCATCGCCATGGAACTCGGCTGTGACGGCATCCTGATGAATACCGCCATCGCGGCGGCGCGCGAGCCGATCCGCATGGCGCGCGCCATGAAACTGGCAGTGCAGGGCGGACGCGAGGCTTATCTGGCCGGACGCATGCCCCGGAGAGCAGCGCTTATCAGCGCCTCGCCCTCGTCGCCGATGGCCGGGCTGATCGCCTGAGCCAGATTTGTAGCAAGGTAGTTGATTATCGTTTCAAGCGTTTATAAAAACCACAATACCTGGAGATGACATGAAACACACACTCGTAGCGGCAGCCATCCTGGCTTCCTTCTTCGCCGGCAGCGCCAGCGCACAATCGTCCGTCACCGTGTACGGCTTGCTCGACGCGGGCCTGACGTCCGAACACGGCGGTGCGGACGGTTCCGTCACCAAGCTGGCCACCGGCGTGCAGTCGGGCAGCCGCATCGGTTTCAAGGGCACGGAAGACTTGGGCAACAATTTGAAGGTCAACTTCTTGCTGGAAAATGGCCTCGACCTCGATACGGGCGCCAACCGCCAGGGCGCGCTGTTTGGCCGCAAGGCCTATGTGGGCCTGTCCGGCGACTTCGGCGCCGTCAACTTGGGCTTGCAACACAACCCGCTGTTCACTGCGCTGGACAATATCGACCCCTTCGAAACGGGCCTGACGGGCGCCTCGCTCAACCTGATGAGCGTGGCCAGCCTGCGCACGAAAAACGCCATCATGTACGAAACGCCCAAGGTGAAGGGCTTGTCGGCTGCCATCATGGTTGGCCTCGGTGAAAAGCCTGACAGTGCCAGCCTGGGCCGCACCATCGACTTTTCCATCGACTACGCCAACGGCCCGCTGGTGCTGACCCTGGCGCACGACAACCGCAAGGATAGCGAGCTGAACACAGCCAAGGTGACTTTGCTGGGCGGCACCTACGACTTCGGCCCCGCCAAGCTGCACGCCGCATATGAGACGGACAAGGACGATGCGGGCACGGATTTCCGCAACGTCATGCTGGGCGTGTCCGCGCCGGTCAGCGCGGCGGGCAGCGTGATGGCGTCGTACATCAAGAAGGATGACCGCACGAATGCGCGCCGCGGCGGGCGCCAGTTGGCTATCGGCTACACGTATGCCTTGTCCAAGCGCACCAATCTGTACACCTCGTACGGGCGCATCAGCAACGATGGCGCGGGCACCAACTTCGTTGGCGACGCTTCCAGCGGCGGCAGCGTGCCCTTGCCTGGGCATAATTCCAGCGCCTTCACGGCGGGCATGCGCCTGAAGTTCTAAGGCGCAGCGCAGCAGGTATTGATGGCGGGCTGTCTGTTGCGGATAGTCCGCCATTGTTGTTTCAGAAATGGGGCAAAGTCACGGATTCCGGATTCAGGAATGAAACAGTCCGATTTTTCATGAATTTTCATTGACAGCGCATTTCGCAACCGTTAAATTGAATACGTATTTCAAATATCGGAACAAAATATACCGATTTTTTATAAAACCGTAAGGAGACTGAGCCATGACTGATTTGTCCGACCAAAAAGCCGCCGCCGCAGTGGCCACCCCCACCGGCCCGCAAAAGATGACGCCTTCCGAAGCGTTCGTGGAAACCCTGGCCGCCAATGGCGTGACCGACATGTTCGGCATCATGGGCTCGGCCTTCATGGACCCGATGGACATTTTTGCGCCCGCCGGCATCCGTTTGATTCCCGTCGTGCACGAACAGGGCGCCGGCCACATGGCCGACGGCTATGCCCGCGTCTCGGGCCGCCATGGCGTGGTCATCGGCCAGAACGGCCCCGGCATCAGCAATTGCGTCACCGCCATCGCCGCCGCCTACTGGGCGCACACCCCGGTCGTCATCATCACGCCGGAGACGGGCACGATGAGCATGGGCCTGGGCGGCTTCCAGGAAGCGAACCAGTTGCCCATGTTCGAGGAATTCACGAAGTATCAAGGCCACGTCACCCACCCGGCCCGCATGGCGGAATTTACGGGCCGCTGCTTTGACCGCGCCATGTCGGAAATGGGTCCGACGCAACTGAACATCCCGCGCGACTATTTTTATGGCGAAATCAAGGCCGAGATTCCCAAACCGAACCGCCTGGACCGTGGCGCCGGCGGAGAACACAGCCTCAATGAGGCGGCGGAACTGCTGGCGAAAGCCAAGTTCCCCGTCATCATCTCGGGCGGCGGCGTGGTCATGGGCGACGCGATCGAGGAATGCAAGGCGCTGGCCGAGCGCCTCGGCGCCCCCGTCGTCAACAGCTACCTGCACAACGACTCGTTCCCCGCCAGCCACCCGCTGTGGTGCGGCCCATTGGGTTATCAAGGCTCGAAAGCGGCGATGAAACTGATCGCGCAGGCCGACGTCGTCGTCGCCCTCGGTTCGCGTTTGGGACCGTTCGGCACCTTGCCGCAGCACGGCATGGATTACTGGCCGAAGAACGCCAAGATCATCCAGATCGACGCCGACAACAAGATGCTGGGTCTGGTGAAAAAGATTTCGGTGGGCATCTGCGGCGACGCCAAGGCGGCCGCCAAAGCGATTCTTTCCCGCCTGGATGGCAAGACGCTCGACTGCGACGCCACGCGCGACGCGCGCAAGGCTACCATCGAAGCGGAAAAAGCCGCGTGGGAAAACGAACTGGACAACTGGACGCACGAAAAAGATGCGTACAGCCTGGACATGATCGAAGAGCAAAAGAAAGAGCCGGGCAATTATTTGCACCCGCGCCAGGTCTTGCGTGAGCTGGAAAAAGCCATGCCGGAAGACGTGATGGTATCGACCGACATTGGCAACATCAACTCGGTGGCGAACAGCTATCTGCGCTTTGAAAAGCCGCGCAGCTTCTTTGCGGCGATGAGCTTTGGCAATTGCGGCTACGCGTTTCCGACCATCATCGGCGCCAAGGTTGCCGCACCGCACCGTCCGGCCGTGTCATATGCGGGCGACGGCGCCTGGGGCATGAGCCTGATGGAAACCATGACTTGCGTGCGCCACAATATTCCCGTGACGGCCGTGGTGTTCCACAACCGCCAGTGGGGCGCGGAAAAGAAAAACCAGGTGGATTTCTACAACCGCCGCTTCGTCGCCGGTGAGCTCGACAACCAGAGCTTCGCGGAGATTGCGCGCGCCATGGGCGCCGAAGGCATCACGGTCGACAAGCTGGAAGACGTGGGTCCGGCCTTGAAGAAGGCCATAGCCATGCAGATGAATGAAGGCAAGACCACCATCATCGAAATCATGTGCACGCGCGAACTGGGCGACCCGTTCCGCCGCGATGCGCTGAGCAAACCGATCCGTCATTTGGACAAGTACAAAGACTACGTGTAATCAGTCAGCCCGATCCTTGTATGACCCCGGCAATCGCGCCGGGTTTTATGTGCCGGAATCATTGCTTCATGCTTCATACCTTATGCTTGCGTGGTTCCGGCACTTTTTTTACCGAATTGGAGTACCCATGAAAGCCCTGCACCGCATCATCGCGCAAGCCCGCGCCGTGCCGAAAAACATCGTCTTGTGCGAGGGCGGCGATGCGCGCGTATTGCAGGCGGCCGCGCGGGCGGCAAGTGTAGGCCTGGCGCATATCACCCTCGTCGGCAAGCCGGCCGCCATCCTGGCCCTGGCGCGCGAACATGCGCTGGACCTCGATGCCGTGCGCCTGGTCGACCCGGCCACTTCCGAGGAGTCGGAGCACTATGCCCAGCAATTGTTTGTGCTGCGCCAAGCCAAGGGCATGACGGTGGAGCAGGCCAGAATCGCCGTGCAAGATCCACTGTGCTACGCCAACCTGATGGTGCGCCTGGGCGACGCCGACGGCTGCGTGGCGGGGGCCGTGCACACGACGGCCGACGTGGTGCGCAGCGCCATCCAGATCATCGGCGTCGATCCGGCCTTCAAGCTCGTGTCGAGCTTTTTCCTGATGATGCTGTGCGAGCCGTTTCACAGCCTGAAGGGCGGCTTCATCTTTTCCGATTGCGCCCTGGTGGTCGACCCGAAGGCGGAAGAGCTGGCCGACATCGCAATGGCCGCCGCCGACAGCGCGCAAGCCTTGCTGATGGAAGAGCCGCGCGTGGCCATGCTGTCGTTTTCCACCAGTGGCAGCGCCCATCACGCGGCCGTCGACAAGGTGCATGCGGCCACAGACCGGGTCAAGGCCCAGCGTCCGCTGCTGGCCATCGATGGCGATGTGCAGCTTGATGCGGCCATCGTGGCCGAGATTTCGCAGAGAAAAGTCAAGGATTCTGTCGTCAAAGGCCGCGCGAACGTGCTGGTGTTCCCGAACCTCGATGCGGGCAATATCGGCTACAAGCTGGCCGAGCGCATGGGCGGCGCCGTCGCCATCGGCCCGCTGCTGCAAGGCTTGAACAAGCCGGCCAACGATTTGTCGCGCGGTTGCTGCGCCGACGATGTCTACAACGTGATTGCGGTCACGGCCGTGCAGGCCCAGGGTGGACGCTGACTTCCTGTTCAGCTTGCCCATGCTGGCGCTGCTGGGCGTGGTGGCGGCGGGCACGTATTTCCAGACCGTCACAGGCTTTGGCCTGGGCATGATCGTCATGGGCGTGGCCAGCGGACTGGACCTGGCGCCCGTGCCCGCGCTGGCGGCCCTCGTCAGCTTGTTGTCGCTGGCCAATTGCCTGGTGGCCCTGCCGGGTGCCTTGCATCACCTGGACTGGCGCGCTATCCGCGCGGCCAGCATCGGCTTGCTGCCGGCCATGGCGGCCGGCGTCTTGCTGCTCGGCTACCTGGACCAGGCGTATGCACCCGTCTTGAAACTCTTGCTGGGCGCGGCCATCGTGTACGGCGGCGTCAGTATTTTGCTGCAGGCGCCACCGGGACCGGGCGCGGCGGACAAGCGCAGTTTCTTCATCAGCGGCGTGTGCGGCGGCCTGTTCTCTGGCCTGTTTTCGCTGGCGGGCCCGCCGCTCGTCTACCAGTTCTACCGCCAGGAAATGAGTTTGAAGACCATCCGCTACAGCTTGATCTTTTTGTTTGCCATCAGCGCGGGCGGGCGCTCCCTGATGGCGGGCAGCCAGGGCCAGCTCGATGCGAAAGTGTTACTTTTGTGCATGCTGGCCCTGCCCGTCGGCGTGCTGGCCACCATGGCCGGCAAGCGCTATCCGCCACCGATCGCCCAGCGTGGCATGCGCCGCATCGCGTTTGCCGTGCTGACCTTGATTGGCCTTTCCTTAATGGCGGCGGCTGTGCCGCAATTGCTGGGTTAATCGTGCGGCGCTTGCAAAATAGTCAAACAGCCTTTATATTCCCCGTTCTTTCTCGAACCTCTTCCTTATTGGAGCCAAAAGTGCCTCGCTTCTTCGCCATCACCTGCTAACGCTGACGAAATGCTCTTGCAGCATCGTTCGGCGCGTTGACGCCTCCGATTGCTGCGGCACTGCTCTTTCCGCACACGTATCCAGGACCACCGTCCTGATCGTCCACGCCCGAACACGTCGTCAGCACCCCTGACCCTGTATGGACACGCCCCGGTGAACGCGGCGTGGGACGCTATGTTTTTACAATCTTTGCCTTTATTTAAATACCCGCGCACGCCGCACCTGGAAGGCTCGCGCCTGCAGGACGGCGACGACGGCTCGGACCAGATGCCCCTGAAAAAGCTGGCCGGCCAGTACGTTGTCATCGAGGAAAAAATCGATGGCGCCAACTCTGCCGTGTCGTTCAGCGATGCGGGCGAGGTGCTGCTGCAGTCGCGCGGCCACTACCTGGCGGGCGGCGGCAGCGAACGCCAGTTCAACCTCTTGAAACCGTGGGCGCAGGCGCATGAACACGCCTTGCTGCATCTGCTGGAAGATCAGTATGTGCTGTTTGGCGAATGGTCTTACAGCAAGCATTCCGTGTTTTACGACCGCCTGCCCCATTACTTCAACGAGTTCGACGTGTATTGCCGGCGCAGCCAGATGTTTCTGTCGACGGCGCGCCGCCACGCCATGCTGGCCGGCTCGCCCGTGTTATCGGTCCCCGTGCTGTATGCGGGCCTGATGCCCACGTCGCCGAAACAGCTGTGGCAACTGCTGCGCCATTCGCTGGCCAAGTCCCGCCTGTGGCGCGACGCTTTCGAGGGTGTGGTGGCGCGCGAACGCTTGCCGCTGGACCTGTGCTGGAAGCAGACGGACAAGTCCGACCACGCCGAAGGCCTGTACCTGAAAGTGGAAGACGACGCGCAAGTGCTGGCCCGCTACAAGCTGGTGCGCCATGACTTTACGCAAACCATCCTCGACAGCGGCTCGCACCACAGCACGCGTCCTCTGATCCCGAATCTGCTGGCCGAGGGCGTGGACTTGTACGCGCCGCAGCCGCTGGTCACGTGGGAAAGCCTGGGTTTACATACCTGCCGCTCGCTCGATGAACTGGCGGCCCGCTCGGGCAACACCATAAGGAGTACAACATGATGCACTGGAAAACCCTGCAACAACTGGTTCCGGTAGCGGGCCAGTCGCCCGATTTCAAGGCCTGCCTGGCCGCCTTCCCGCAGCTGGAGCTGGCCAAGACGACGCCGCAAAACCCCGTCTACCACGCGGAAGGCGACGTGTGGACGCATACCATGATGGTGGTGGAGTCCCTGCTGCGCATGCCCGACTACCAGCAAGCCACGCGCGCGGAACAGGAAATCGTCTTTCTGGCCGCCTTGCTGCACGACGTGGCCAAGTGCAGCACCACGGTGATCGATCCGGTCACGGGCGCCATCGGCCAGCCCGGTCACTCGCGCAAGGGCGCCCTCGATGCGCGCATTGCCTTGTGGGATGGCGACGTGCCGTTTGCCGTGCGCGAGGAAATCTGCCGCCTGATCAATGTGCACCAGGTGCCCTTCTTTGCGCTGGAAACATCGCGGCGCGGCGTGACGCCCGAGTTCACCGTGCGCGAACTGTCGTGGCAAGTCGATATCCGCCTGCTGGCCATGCTGGCCGAGGCCGATATTCGCGGGCGCATCTGCCCCGATCCGCAACGCATTTTGGATGCCATCGAGCTGTTCCGCGAACTGGCGCGCGAGGAAGGCTGCTACGGCCAGCGGCGCGCCTTTGTCGACGACCACACGCGCGTCAAATACTTTCGCGGCGCCGAGGCGCATCCCGATTATTCCCTGTTCCAGGAACCGGGGTCCAGCGTGATCGTCATGTCGGGTTTGCCCGCCTCCGGTAAAAACACGTGGGTGGACAAGCACCATCCGCGCCTGCCCGTCGTGTCCTTCGACGACGCGCGCACGGCCCTGGGCTTGAAGCATGGCAAGAACGAGGGGCAGGTGGGCGATTATGCGGAAGAGCGGGCACGCGAACTGTTGCGCCGTGGCGAGCCGTTCGTGTGGAACGCCACGCATCTGTCCAAGCTGATGCGCGAAAAGACGCTCAACCTGCTGTATAAATACCATGCGCAGGTGGAGCTGGTGTACCTGGAGCAGCCGCGCAAGGAATTACTGCGGCGCAACGGCCAGCGCGACACCTCGCTCAGTAACAAAAAGCTGCAGGGAATGCTGTGGAACTGGGAAATCCCGCTGCCGATGGAAGCGCACACCGTGCGTTACTGTGTGGATTAGCCCCGCAGCGCTCAAGCGCCGTTGAAAGCGCTTGACCGGGTGAGCGCCACGGGCCATGCTGGGCGCATGACACTTGTTTTCCCTTCTTTCCTGTAAGCCAGCCGCAGCGCCGCCCCGCAGGGGGCGGGCCGCCGCATGGCCATCTTTGATCTCATCACATCATCTGCGAGCGATGCCGCCCCTGCATGGGGCTTGCCTGCGCTCGCCACAAGGAAAAGAACATGAAAACAATGCATCTCGCCGTCGCCGGCGCCTCCGGCCAACTGGGCTCCCTCGTCGTCAATGAACTCATCGAGCTGCGCGCCCGCCGACCTGGCCTGACGCTCACCGCCATCACCCGCACACCCGACCGCCACCAGGCTTGGCTGGAGCAGGACATCGGCGTGCGCTTCGGCGATTACGACCAACCGCAGGGTTTGGCTGCAGCCTTTCACGGCGTCGAGCGTCTGTTGCTGATCAGCACGAATACCATCGACGGCACGGGGCGGCGGCTGGAACAGCACCGCCATGCCATCGAAGCGGCGCGCCAGGCCGGTGTCGGGCATATCGTCTACACCTCGTTCCTGCAGCCGGAAGAGGGCAAGAGCTCGCTGCTGAACGACGACCACCGGGCCACGGAAGCGTTGCTGAAAGGGAGTGGCATCGGCCACACGATCTTGCGCAATGCGTTTTACCAGGACTTGCTGCTGGTAGTGCTCGGCACTGCGGCCGCGGATGGCCAGTTGTGCACGGCCATGGGACAAGGCCATGTATCGTACGTGGCGCGCGAGGATTGCGCCCATGCGGCTGCCGCGGCGCTATCGGATGGCTACCGTGGCAGCCGCACGCTGGACATTACGGGGCCGGCTGCCCTCGATGCGCCGGCGCTGGCCGCCATCGCCGCCCAGGTATTTGGCAGGTCCGTCCAGGTCGTGGCTCTCGATGCGGAAGAGCGCGTGCGCCATTTCATTGCTGGCGGCATGCCGGCGCCGATGGCGCAGATGCTGGCGGGCATCGAGCGCTGGCTCGCCACCGATGCGATGCACATCGTCAGTGACGACTATGGCGCGTTGACGCGCAGGCAGGCATCATCCGTGCAAGCCTTCCTGCAGGCACTTCCGCCGGCATAACGATTACTTTTTCCGCCCACCAAGCAATTGCGCGATCTCGCTGAACAGTTCATTGTTCAGCGAGGCGGGCAGGGTGGTGGCCAGGCTGCGGCTGTAGTAGGCGCCCAGGTCCAGGCCCAGGCCCAGCCCGCAGATTTCCACGGCGCCCTGCGCTTCGCGGCGCGCCACCACTTGTTTCAAATGTTGCGCCAGGTAAAACTCGTCATTGGCCAGATTCGTGGCCGTATCCATCGGGCAACCGTCGGAGACGACGAGCAGGATGCGCCGCCGCTCCGGGCGCGCCAGCATGCGGCTACACGCCCAGTCCACCGCTTCGCCATCGACGCCTTCGCGGTACAAGTCCGCTTTCAGCAGGGCCGCGATATCGGGCCGCGCCCGGCGCCAGCTGGTGTCGCCATCCTTGAACACCATGTGCACGAGTTCGTTCAAGCGGCCCGGGTTGGCGGGCGAGCGGGCGCGCATCCAGTCGCGTTTTACTCTTCCCCCATTCCACGCGCCCGTCGTAAAGCCCAGCAACTCCGTGCTGATCCCCGCCTGGTCCAGCGCGCGCAGCAGGATGTCGAGCAGCACGGCGACCGACTCCGCATGCGTCTTCATGGAGCCGGAGCAGTCGACGAGAAAACTGACGAGGCAATCGGCTTGCGGCAAAAACTGTTCCTTGCGAAACAGCCTGCGCTCGGACGGCGAGCTGATCAGCTGCGCCAGGCGCCGGCCATCGATATAACCCTCTTCCTCGCCGAACGACCAGCCGTCGCGCTCGGGCACGGCCAGCAATTGCGTGAAACGCCGCGCCAGGCGGGCCGTGTTGATGCCCAGGCTGGCGATGCGACCATCCATGCGCTCGCGGTAGTCGAGCAGCAGGGCGCGGCGCACCAGTTCGCCCGCTTTTTCCTCGCGGTCGTAGGCCGTGGCGTAAGTTTTATAGCCGCCCTGGCCGTCGCTGAAGGCGCGGCTCTCGCCCAGTGGGGCGGTATCGGGAAGGTGGTCGTTGTCGCTGTCGAAATCGAGCAGCAGCTTGAACGCTGCCTGCGCTTTCGCGTCCCCGGCCTCGTCCTGGCTACCGTCGCACGCCGCCTGCGCCTCTTTCAACATCGCATCGACGGCATGGGCGATGGCCAGCGCGTGGCGCGCAAAGGCGGCTTGATCCAGGCGGTGGCGGCGCAATCCCGCCAGGTCGCCGCTCAATTGTGAAGAGACTGACCAGCGCGTGGCCTCGATAAAATCTTCCGTCTTTTCCAGCACGGGTCTGGCCGTCAGGCGCGACCAGCACATCTGGAACACTGTATACAAGAGCAAGCCCGAAGCGCCTTCGGCCAGGCCGGAATCGTAAAACGCGTGCGACCATGCCGTAAAACGGTGGCGCAGGTTGGCGATGACACCAGCGTGTTGATCCGGCGCAAGCGTTTCGACCCTTAACTGTTCCAGCAACTCGAAGACGAGGCGCGCCACGGGGTCAAGCGGGCACAGCGTCTTGTGCAGGGCCGCATCCGTATGCAGCAGGCGCAGGGCCACGCTGTCGGCCGCGCCGCGCAGCGAGGGCAAGTCCTGCAGCGCCGCATCGGGCTGCAGATGGGCTGCGTGAATGGGCAGGGGGCGGTGACCGTCGTGCAGGCGCCGGCCCCGGTAGCGTATCGAGGGAGAACCACTGAGCGCGCGGATGGCGCCCGCGCACAGTTCCTCCGTTTCCTGCTGCTCGCGCGTGTAGGCGGCAGGAACAGTTGCTTCGGCGCTCATGCCTGGCTCGCCAGCAATTCCTCGTTAAAACAGCGCTGGTAATACTCGGCCACCATGGGCCGCTCGGCCTCGTCGCATTTGTTGAGGAAGGACAGGCGGAAGGCCAGGGCCGGGTCGCGGAAGATCTGGCAATTTTCCGCCCAGGTGATCACCGTGCGCGGCGACATCAGGCAGGCCAGGTCGCCCGCCGCATAGCCTTGGCGCGTGAGGCTGGCCACGGCCACCATGGCGGCAGCCAGCTGGCGGCCCGCTGCGTCGTTCATGGCGGGAACTCTCGCCAGCACGATTTCAGTTTCTTCCGCCTGCGGCAAATAGTTCAAGGTGGCAACGATGTTCCAGCGGTCGATCTGCGCGTGATTGAGCACTTGCGTGCCGTGGTACATGCCGTTCAGGTTGCCCAGGCCCACCGTGTTCGAGGTGGCGAACAAACGGAAGTGCGGGTGCGGCGTGATGACCCGGTTCTGATCGAGCAAAGTAAACTTGCCGTCGCGCTCGAGGATGCGCTGGATGACGAACATCACGTCGGGGCGGCCCGCGTCGTACTCGTCGAAGATCAGGGCCACGGGGCGCTGCAATGACCAGGGCACGATGCCTTCCTGGAATTCGGTGACTTGCTGCTGCTCGCGCAGCACGATGGCGTCCTTGCCGACCAGGTCCAGGCGGCTGATGTGTCCGTCCAGATTGACGCGCACGCAAGGCCAGTTCAGGCGCGCCGCCACCTGCTCGATATGCGTGGACTTGCCCGTGCCGTGCAAGCCTTGCACCATCACGCGGCGGTTATGCGTGAAGCCGGCCAAAATCGCCAGGGTCACATCATGGTTGAAGCGGTAGGCGGGATCGATGTCGGGCACGTGCGCGTCGCGCTCCGTGAAGACGGGCACGAGCAGGTCGCTGTCGATATGGAACAGGCCGCGCACGGACTGCATGGTTTGCGCTGCGGCGGCGGGGGGATGTTGGCGTGAAGCTGGCACCTTGTTCTCCTGTGAAACCGCAGCGGGGATGCTACGGCGGTTATGAGTGGGTTGAGGAATGACCGGTTTGTAATGCGGCGTCGTCGTCCCCGCCCGTCGTCGGCATGGTTTCCGATTCGATGGCGGCCAGGGCTTGCGCGGCGCGTTGTAATGCTGGCAAGAAATGTAAAGCCTTGTCGTGCGTCAAACGGATGATGGGTGCCTGGATCGCCACGGCCAGGTTCGAGCGGCCGTTCGGGTTCGGCACCAGCACGGCCACGCACAGCAGGCCGGGCAGGAATTCTTCGTCGTCCAGCGCATAGCCGTTGCGGCGCACCAATTCCAGTTCGCGCTCCAGCTTGACGGGGTCCGTTTCCGTCTTGTCCGTAAAGCGCGTCAATTCCATGTGGCCCAGCAGGCGGCGCCGTTGCACGGGCGTCATTTGCGCCAGGAACAGCTTGCCGCTCGACGAGCAGTGGGCCGGCACGCGCGAACCGGGGTGCAGATAGAAGCGCAGCGGCGCCGCCGTTTCCACCCGGTCCAGGTACACCACTTCGCTGCCGCTGAAGGCCGTCAGGTTGCAGCTTTCGCCTACTTCCTCGACCAGCTGGCGCAAGACCATGCGGCGGGCGCCATGGAAGGTGTTGTTAATCAAGAGGTTCGACGCCAGGCGGCGCAAGCGCACGCCCGTGCTGTAGTGGCGGCCATCGCTTTCGCGCTGCAGCACGCCCACGCTTTCCAGCTGTTGCAGCATCCGGTGCAGGGTGGGTTTTGGTAGCCCCGTTTCTTCCACCAGCGCTTGCAGCGACAGCAACTGGTCTTTCTCGGCAATCACTTCCAGCAAGGCAAACAAACGCATCGTGGGCGTGTCGCCTTCCAGTTTTTCCGGCTCAAGTTTTGGGGATGAAATCATGTCCATGGTGGCCTCGGTGTGGTGTCTGTCGTGTTATTTCATTTTCGAACTCAAATTGTACCGTTTCCTTGAAATTCTGTTTGACTTTTGATTGTCGAACGCTTAAATTGAATTGTATATCAAATTTCGGAACAAAATATACCGTTTTTTAGTAAATAAGTGCCACATCATTCAATGACAGACCAGGAGACACCCATGAACGACCTGACAGACCAAAAAGCAGCCGCCGCACTGAAAGTACATATTGATATCCCCACCGGCCCGCAAAAGATGACGCCGTCCGAAGCGTTCGTGGAAACCCTGGCCGCCAATGGCGTGACCGACATGTTCGGCATCATGGGCTCGGCCTTCATGGACCCGATGGACATCTTTGCCCCGGCCGGCATCCGTTTGATTCCTGTCGTGCACGAGCAGGGCGCCGGCCACATGGCCGACGGCTATGCCCGCGTCTCGGGCCGCCATGGCGTGGTCATCGGCCAGAACGGCCCCGGCATCAGCAATTGCGTCACCGCCATCGCCGCCGCCTACTGGGCGCACACCCCGGTCGTCATCATCACGCCGGAGACGGGCACGATGAGCATGGGCCTGGGCGGCTTCCAGGAAGCGAACCAGTTGCCCATGTTCGAGGAATTCACGAAGTATCAAGGCCACGTCACCCACCCGGCCCGCATGGCGGAATACACGGGCCGCTGCTTTGACCGCGCCATGTCGGAAATGGGACCGACGCAACTGAACATCCCGCGCGACTATTTCTATGGCGAAATCAAGGCCGAGATTCCCAAACCGAACCGCCTGGACCGTGGCGCCGGCGGCGAACACAGCCTCAATGAGGCGGCGGAACTGCTGGCCAAGGCCAAGTTCCCCGTCATCATCTCGGGCGGCGGCGTGGTCATGGGCGACGCGATCGAGGAATGCAAGGCGCTGGCCGAGCGCCTCGGCGCCCCCGTCGTCAACAGCTATTTGCACAACGATTCGTTCCCCGCCAGTCATCCTCTGTGGTGCGGTCCGCTCGGTTACCAGGGTTCCAAGGCGGCGATGAAACTGATCGCGCAGGCCGACGTCGTCGTCGCCCTCGGTTCGCGTTTGGGACCGTTCGGCACCTTGCCGCAGCACGGCATGGATTACTGGCCGAAAAACGCCAAGATCATCCAGATCGACGCCGACAACAAGATGCTGGGTCTGGTGAAAAAGATTTCGGTGGGCATCTGCGGCGATGCCAAGGCGGCCGCCAAGGCGATTCTTTCCCGCCTGGATGGCAAGACGCTCGACTGCGACGCGACGCGCGAGGAGCGCTATGCCACCGTGCAAGCGGAAAAAGCCGCGTGGGAAAACGAACTGGACAACTGGACGCACGAAAAAGATGCGTACAGCCTGGACATGATCGAAGAGCAAAAGAAAGAGCCGGGCAATTATTTGCACCCGCGCCAGGTCTTGCGCGAGCTGGAAAAAGCCATGCCGGAAGACGTGATGGTGTCGACCGACATCGGCAACATCAACTCGGTGGCAAACAGTTATCTGCGCTTTGAAAAGCCGCGCAGCTTCTTTGCGGCGATGAGCTTTGGCAACTGCGGCTACGCGTTTCCGACCATCATCGGCGCCAAGGTTGCCGCACCGCACCGTCCGGCCGTGTCGTATGCGGGCGACGGTGCCTGGGGCATGAGCTTGATGGAAACCATGACTTGCGTGCGCCACAACATTCCCGTCACGGCCGTGGTGTTCCATAACCGCCAGTGGGGCGCGGAAAAGAAAAACCAGGTGGATTTCTACAACCGCCGCTTCGTCGCCGGTGAGCTGGACAACCAGAGCTTCGCGGAAATTGCGCGCGCCATGGGCGCCGAAGGCATCACGGTCGACAAGCTGGAAGACGTGGGGCCGGCCTTGAAGAAAGCCATCGACATGCAGATGAATGAAGGCAAGACCACCATCATCGAAATCATGTGCACGCGCGAGCTGGGCGACCCGTTCCGCCGCGATGCGCTGAGCAAGCCGGTGCGGCATCTGGATAAATACAAGGACTATGTTTAAGTAGCCCAAGGTCGCAAATGCCGGGGTCGAACCCTGAGGGTTCGACCCCGGTACTTGCATCCGGGTTTGGATGGGTTGTGACGAAATTCTCACACATTGTCACTTCAATAGCGCAATTTCAATAAAGAATACAAACCGTCCCGTTTTTTGGATTATTTGATTTGACAAGGCCATGCTTAAGGCTTAAATTCAATAAAAGACAAAAAACGGAACGTAGCGTATCAAAAACGATTTACGGAGACCACCATGAACCACCCTGTACCGCATACCGACGCCGTCACTACCGCTGTTACTACGGATTTCCTGCAAGCGTTCGGCGATGCCTGGAACCGCCACGATATCGACGCCCTGATGGCCGCCATGGCCGACGATTGCGAATTCCACGCCGTGGCCGGCCCTGACTTGCTGGGCAAGAGTTTCATTGGCCGCGACGCCGTGCGCGCCGGTTTTGAGCTGGCCTGGCAAACCTTCCCCGACGCGGCCTGGCTCAATCCTGAACACTTCGTCAGCGGCGAGCGCGGCGTGACGGAGTCGACGTTTGCCGGCACCAAGGCGGACGGCACGCGCATCGAGGCGCGCATGGTCGACATCTTCACTTTCCGCGATGGCAAGATCGCCGTGAAGAACGCCTTCCGCAAGGATCGCCCACCGGTCGCTACCGGCAACAAAGCCTGAGCCAGCACGTTCACCGGGAATGATCATGAACAAACCTGTCGACACTCCATCTGACGTACTGGGTAACGGCACCGCCGCCCGCACGCCTTACGATCCCGCCTTCGATCCGCTGGTGGCCCAGCGTCCCGGCCACGGCAATGCCTACGCACCCACCTACTGGATAGGCACGGCCGGCGAGCCACCCGCCGACGACGGCCCCATCACGCATGACATCGACGTCGACGTGGCCATCATCGGCTCGGGTTTTACCGGCCTCTCCTGCGCCATCTTCCTGGCCCAGGAACACGGTATCAAGGCCACCGTGCTGGAAGCGAACCGTGTCAGCTGGGGTTGCAGCACGCGCAACGGCGGCCAGGCACAATGCACGACGGGCCGCCTGAAGCGTTCGCAGTGGATAGCCCGCTATGGGCTGGACACGGCCCTGAAACTGCACACGGAAGTGTGCGACGCGATGCAAACGTTCAAGAAGATCACGGCCGACATCGATTGCGAGCCGCAGCCGGGCGGCCACCTGTACATCGCGCACAAGGCGAAAGCCATGCCTGCGCTGGAAAAAGAAGCAAAGCTCATGCGCGAGGTCTTCAAGTACGACGCCCGCATCCTCGACGCCGACACCGTCAAGCGTGAATTCGTTGACGACAAGGAAGCAGCCGGCGCGCTGCACGAGCCGGAAGGCATCGGCATCCACGCGGGCAAGCTGGCGTTCGGCTACCTGCGCAAGGCGCGCGCGCTGGGCGCCAAGGTGCATCCGTCCAGCCCCGTGATGGGCTGGGAAACGCGCAACGGCGTGCATTATCTGCAAACGCCGGGCGGCGTGGTGCGCGCCCGTGCCGTGGCCGTGGCCACGGGCGGCTACACCTCGCCCCATCTGCATCCGCAAGTAAAAAACCGCTTGTTGCCGATTTTGTCGAATTCGCTCGTCACGCGTCCGTTGACCCCTGCGGAAATCGAGGCGTGCAATTTCCGCACCCACCAGGTGATCACGGATACGCGTATTTTGCGCCACTACTACCGCTTGATGCCGGACAACCGCGTGCAGATCGGCAGCCGCAGCGCCATCACAGGCGCCGACGCGCCGGACGACAAATACAAACAGTTTTTGATCAACGATCTGCACCGCAAGTTCCCCGCGCTGACCGGTATTCCCATCGATTACTCGTGGTGGGGCTGGGTCGACGTCAGCCACGACATGATGCCGCGCATCGTGCAACCGGACCCGAAGCAATCGATCTTCTATTCGCTCGGTTACGGCGGCAACGGCGTCATGTACTCGGCGCAGGCGGGCCGGCGCATGGCCGAGCGCATCGCGGGCAAGGCCAGCGACACGGGCTTGCCGATCTTCAATTCGAAACTGCCGTACCCGAACATGATGGAACTGGTCGAGTCGCAAGCCTTCGCCCCGTTCCGCCGCCTGGGCCAGCGCTTTCTGTATCGCTGGTATCACTTGAAGGATGAAGTGTTTTAAATAGCAGTAGCCGTACTAAGCCGCCGGATGGTTGACAAAGAGCAACCAGCGGCGCCTCCCGCAAGGGATGAGAATGCCCGCCCGTTCACACATAACAATAAACTTGGAGTGAGACATGAACACAAATACGAGCAAAACCCCGAGCAAAACCCCGAGCAAAACGGTTTTTTCAACGATGCGCCGCGCCGTCCTCGGCACCCTGGTGCTGGGCGTGGCCCTTGCGTCCAGCGGTACGGTCTTTGCGCAAGCCAAGGAAGTGACGATTGCCTACCAGGAAATCAACGGCCCCTTCCTGGTGGCCATCGCCAGCGGCGAAGTGGAAAAAACCACCGGCTATAAAATCAACTGGCGCAAGTTCGATTCGGGCGCCAAGGTGGCCACCGGCATGGCGTCGGGCGACGTGCAGATCGGCGTCATCGGTTCCAGCCCCCTGACGGCGGCCGTCAGCCGCGGCGTCGATCTGCAGCTGTTCTGGATCATCGACGACATCAACGAAGCCGAAGCGATGGTGGCGCGCAACGGCGCCGGCATCAGCAAGCCCACCGACTTGCGCGGCAAGAAGATCGCCGTGCCGTTTGTTTCCACCACACACTTCCACACCATGTTCGCGCTGGAAACCTGGGGCATCAAGCCCACGGAAGTGAAATTGCTCAACATGCAGCCGAACCAGATTGCCGCCGCCTGGGAACGGGGCGACATCGATGCCGCCTTCGTGTGGGACCCGGCCTTGAGCAAACTCAAGCAAAACGGCAAGGTGCTGGTGACCTCCGGCGAACTGAGCAAGAAGGGCAAGGCCACGTTTGACGGCATGGCCGTCGAGCGCGCCTGGGGTGAAGCGAATGCGGATTTCATGGCCAAATTCGTCAAGGTGATGGCCGCTTTTGATGCCGACTACCGCGCCAATCCGAAGGCGTGGACCATCGATTCGCCGCAAGTCAAAGCCAACGTCAAGCATTCGGGCGCGGCTGCCAAGGACGTGGCCGCTTCCGTGGCCCTGTACGCCTACCCATCGTTGCAGGAGCAGGCCTCGCCGGCCTGGCTTGGTGGCGGCGCGAAGGGCGGCGTGGCGCAAGCCTTGCTGGCCACGGCACAGTTTTTGAAGACGGAAGGCAAGATTGACACCCTGGCAAGCGATTACGCCAAGTATGTGACACCCAAATATGCACAGGCCGCCGGCCTGCTGAAGTAAACGTTGTGCGATGGCGCGTCTGCGGGCGCGCTGAATGAACAGAATGCGTTGAACTGAAGTACTACCTATGCGGGGACATCATGGAAAATCTGTACGTCAAGGATGTCAGCGTGATTTATCCGGGCAAGACGGCCGGTGAACGCGTACATGCCTTAAATAATATCAATCTCACCATCAATAGCGGCGACTTCGTCGTCGCGCTCGGTGCTTCCGGTTGCGGCAAGACAACTTTGCTGAGCCTGATGGCGGGCTTTATTGCCCCGTCCAAGGGCGAAATCATGCTTGGTGAGAATAAGGTGGAAGGGCCGGGCGCCGACCGTGGTGTCGTATTCCAGAAACATGCCTTGCTGCCGTGGCTGAACGTGATGGAAAACGTGGAATTCGGCTTGAAGCTGCAAGGCGTGGCGAAAGCCGTGCGGCGCGAACAGGCGGCGAAAAACCTGGCGCTGGTGGGCTTGAAGGACTTTCACGACAATATGATTTATCAATTGTCGGGCGGCATGCAGCAAAGGGTGGGCATCGCCCGCGCCCTGACCAGCAATCCCGCCATGCTGCTGATGGATGAACCGATGGCGGCGCTCGACGCGCTGACGCGCGAAACCATCCAGGAATTGCTGCTCGATATCTGGGCCAAGTCCAGCACCATGTTCTTCTTCATTACCCACAGCGTCGACGAGGCGCTGTTCCTGGCGAACCGGCTGATCGTCATGTCGCCCCGTCCGGGCCGCATCACGCACACGTATGAACTCGATTTCAACAAGCGCTTCCTCGAATGCCGCGATGCGCGCGCCGTGAAATCGAGCCCGGACTTCATCAAGATGCGCGAAACGGTGCTCAACATCATTTATGGCGACGAGCGCGCGGTCAACAAAGAGCTGGAGGTGTCCCATGCATAGCCCATCCGTCGTGGGATTTCCTCCTGCCACCGCCAAGCGCGCCGGCTTTTTTGCGCGCCTGTTCGCTCCCCGCTGCGCCATGCCCGGCGAAGCGTTCGGCGCGCCGGGGCAGGGCAATTCCAGCCGCATCGCCAGCGTCACCGTCATCGTCGTGCTGTTGCTGTGGTTTGGCGTGACGGCCAGCGGCATGGTGAAACCCTTGTTTTTACCTTCGCCGCAAGCCGTGTACGAGAAATTCATCATGGCGGCCACCACCGGCTTTGGCGGCGCCACTTTGTGGGAACACACGGTCGCCAGCCTGGTGCGCGTCTTCGGCGCCTTCGGCCTGGCTTGCGTGCTGGCCATTCCCATCGGCGTGATGATGGGCGTCAATCGCGTGGCACGCGGCATCTTCGATCCCTTGATCGAGTTCTACCGTCCGCTGCCGCCGCTCGCTTACTTGCCACTGGTCATCATCTGGTTCGGCATCGGCGAATTCTCGAAGGTCTACCTGATCTTCCTGGCCATCTTCGCGCCGATGGCGATCGCCGCCCGCGCCGGCGTCAGCTCGGTGTCGCTGGAGCAAATCCACGCGGCCTATTCGATGGGTGCCACGCGCTTCCAGGTCATCGTGCACGTGATTCTGCGTGCTGCCATCCCGGAAATTCTCACCGGCATGCGCATCGGCATCGGCGTGGGCTGGACCACGCTGGTGGCGGGCGAGATGGTGGCGGCCACGCGCGGCCTCGGCTACATGGTGCTGAGCGCCTCCGAGTTCCTCGCCAGCGACGTGGTGATCATGGGCATTATCGTGATCGGTTTCTTTGCTTTCCTGTTTGATTTGATGATGCGCTACCTCGAACGTACCCTCGTGCCATGGAAGGGCAAGGTGTAAGACGTTCCCGGGAGTGGCGCGCACGCCACAAGTGTTGCCGCCGCTCCCTCTTTTCAACCGCCATACCCGTACGTATTCTCCAGCGCGCTTGCCCTACGGCTGCCGCGCCGGGCCGCTGCATTTCCAGATTGACTTATGGCATGCAGCCAACCAGACTGATTTGATGATGTATCGATGCTGCTTGACGGTGTTGCCAAAATAAAACAATGCCGCGCGGCAGGAACAGGCCGCAGCAGGCGAGGGCGCACCGAGCTTCAGATATTACTAGGAGACAAAAATGATTAGCGACAACCACAATAATACCGGCTTGCAGCACTCGCTGAAGCAACGCCACATGAGCATGATCGCCATCGGCGGCGTGATCGGCGCCGGCCTCTTTGTCGGCAGCGGCGTCATCGCCAAGGCCGCTGGCCCGGCCGCCATCCTTTCCTTCCTGCTCACGGGCGGCCTGGTCGTCCTGATCATGCGCATGCTGGGCGAGCTGGCCTCGTCCCTGCCCGTGGTCGGCTCCTTTTACGAATATGCGCGCCTGGCCTTCGACGACAAGCCGAAAGTATCGAAATTCCTCGGCTTCATGAGCGGCTGGATGTACTGGTATTTCTGGGTCGTCGTCGTCGCCCTGGAGGCCATCGCCGGCGCCAAGCTGGTCAACTTCTGGCTGCCCGAGGTGCCATCGTGGGCGATCAGCCTGGTCTTGCTCGTCTCCATGACGGTGCTCAACCTGTTCTCGGTGAAAGCGTTCGGTGAGTTCGAATTCTGGTTCGCCTCGATCAAGGTGGTCGCCATCGTCGTCTTCCTGTTTGTCGGCGCCTTGTTCATCACGGGCAGCTTGCCCAACAGTATCCCAAGCCTGGGCTTTTTGACCAGCAATGGCGGCTTCATGCCGCACGGCTGGGGGCCTGTATTGAGCGGCGCCGTCGCCGCCACAGCCTTTTATTCGGGCGCTGAAATCGTCACCATCGCCGCCGCCGAGACGTCGGACCCGGCCAAGGCCATTGCCCGCGCCACCAATTCTGTCATCACGCGCGTGCTGATGTTTTATGTGGGGTCCATGTTTGTCGTCGTCTGCATCGTGCCCTGGGATTCGCCGGCCATCGCCACGCCCTTTGTCAGCGCCCTGAAAGTGATGAACATCCCATACGCGGCCCACATCATGAACGCCATCATTCTGACGGCCGTGCTGTCGGCCTTGAATTCGAGCTTGTACGCCTCCTCGCGCATGATTTTCGCGCTGACGCGCCGCGGCGACGCGCCGACCGGTCTGGTCAAGCTGAGCAAGAACGGCGTGCCCATTCGCGCCATCCTGTTCAGCACCCTGTTCGCCTACTTCGCCATTGCCGTATCGTATGTATCGGCTGACCTGGTCTTCCCCTTCATCGTCAATTCCTACGGCATCCTGATCCTGTTTGTCTACTTGCTGATTGCGATATCTCAATTGCGCCTGCGTCGCCGTCTGGAACGTGAATGTCCCGAACGCATCAAAGTGCGCATGTGGCTGTTCCCCTACCTGACGTATTTCACCATCATCGCCATGCTGGTGATCCTGGGCGCCATGAGCGTGTCGTCCGATACGGAGCAGCGCGTGTCGTTCTGGTTCGGCCTGTTGAGCGTGGTCATCATGAGCGTCATGTATTACATCAAGAAGCTGGTCAACGATGACCGCAACGGCGGCGAAGCAGCCGACACCAAAGTGGAGCTCAAACATGTCTGACACGACCTTGTTGCCTGCAAGCCGGCGCCGCTTCCTGCGCACCACGGCCGCCCTGGGCGCCGCCGCTGTGGCGGGGCCGGCCTTGGCGGAGTCCGTCACTTTGCCGTTTGAAAACGGCGAGCGCGAACTGGTGGCCTTTCCGCAAAAGCGCCCGCTGATCTTGCTGACCAGCCGTCCGCCCCAGCTGGAAACGCCGTTCAGCGTCTTCAATGAAGGCGCGATTACTCCCAACGATGCGTTTTTCGTGCGCTATCACTGGAGCGGCTTGCCCACCAGCATCGATGGCGACAGCTACCGGCTGCGCATCAAGGGCCTTATCAAAGAACCCTTGGAACTGTCGCTGGCCGAGCTGAAAAAACTGGCTGAACCCGTCGATGTGGTGGCCGTGACGCAATGCTCGGGCAATAGCCGCGGCTTCTTCGCCCCGCGCGCGAATGGCGGCCAGCTGGGCAATGGCGCCATGGGCAATGCCCGCTGGACCGGCATCCCCCTGAAAACCGTGCTGGAAAAGGCTGGCATCAGCGCCAGCGCCGTGCAAGTGGCCTTCAATGGCCTGGAAACGCCGCCCGTGGGCGACGGTCCCGACTTTCAGAAAGCCTTGTCCGTCGAGCACATCATGGCAGGCGACGTGCTGCTGGCCTGGGCCATGAATGGCGAAGACATTCCCTTCCTCAACGGCTACCCGCTGCGCCTGATCGTGCCCGGCTATTACGGCACTTACTGGGTCAAGCACCTGAGCGATATCAGCGTGCTGGACAAACCCTTCGACGGCTTCTGGATGAGCACGGGCTACCGCATCCCCGACAATGGTTCCGGCTTCATCGAGCCGGGTACACCGGTGGGCAAGACGACCCCCATCAGCCGCCTCAACGTGCGCTCCTTTATTACCAGCGTGCAAGATGGCGCACAAGTGAAGGCCGGGCGCGACCTGGCCTTGCGCGGCATCGCTTTTGATGGCGGCCAGGGCATCAGCGAAGTGGCGATTTCAGCCGATGGTGGCCACAGCTGGCAGGAAGCAAAGCTGGGCAAGGACCTGGGGCGCTTCTCTTTCCGGGAGTGGAGCATGATCCTGAAGGCGCCGCGCAAGGGCAAGCATGTGCTGATGGTGCGCGCCGTCAACCGCATCGGCCAGAGCCAACCGATGAAAGCCCTGTGGAATCCCATGGGTTATATGCGCAACGTGGTGGAAACCACGCGCATCGACGCAGTGTAAGGAGAACCATATGAAGATCTTGTTTGCCGCGCTGGCACTGTCGGCAGCGGGCAGCGCCTGCGCGCTGGAAATCCATTTGCCACCGGAAACGGCGACTTACAAAGCCAGCGAATTGCCTGGCTACCAGCTGGTACAGCGCAACTGCATGACCTGCCACGCGGCCCAGTATGCATCGAGCCAGCCGCCTGCCTCGCCGCGCGCCTACTGGGAAGCCACCGTCAAGAAGATGAAAAAGCCGTTCGGCGCCCAGTTTGACGATGCGGACATGCCCGCCATGGTCGACTACCTGGTGAAAACCTATGGCGCGGAGCGGGGCGCCGCCGCACCTGCCGCAGCCGTGGCCAGGCCAGCCGCTGTCCCGGCCGCCAGCGGCAAGGATGTCAAAACCTTGCTGGCGGCGAATGGCTGCATGGCATGCCACGCCCTTGACCAGAAAGTGGTCGGCCCGGGTTTTACCGAGGTGGCCGCCAGATACAAGGGCAAGGATGGCGTCGCTGCCGTGGCGGCGAACATCCGCAGCGGCGGCGCCGGCAAATGGGGACCCGTGCCCATGCCGCCATTCAGCCAGCTCAGCGTAGCCGATGCGGCGACCCTGGCGAAATACGTGCTGTCCAGGTAGCGCCTGGCCAGACCAGCGCAATAGTGCACTTCCTCTCTTCTTTTTCTCCACAGGCATGCGCCATCTCAACCCCTGACTGAGGTGTTGCATGCATGCCACGCCGGTGTTCCTCGCGGAAATTTAAGCAGCCGCCCATCCCCGTACCGCATCGTCAGAAATAATTGATTTATATAAATATTCATATATTGAAAATTTATTTTTGCAAGTATGTCACATACCAAGACGCCAAAAGAAAGTGTGTCGTGGAAGTCGTATCCTCGTCTGGAAAAAATAACATTGTTTTGTATTGCGGTAATGCCAATGCCTTGCCCGATTTCCAGATGTGATGCGTGCGAGGAATAGCATGTTGATAGTGGTTGTATTGCAATATTGTTGCGGTTGGACAACGAATTTTTCAGTTGAAACGCGCATTTTCATGGAAGTTTCCTGATTTTAGGGCTGTCGCCATTGAGGTCGCACCAATGTGGTGAACGAAGTCATCAGATAGGTATTTTCTCGTCTGGCAAGGGGCTAGAATGGATCAATGTTGCTAAGCGGAACTTTATTTTTCAGTTGCCATCAAATTTAACATTGATATCAAAAAAATATTCCCGTTCAAGCTTTTGTATTCCCCCGTTGGTGCAGCCGGAAGCGGCGTGTCTGGCGCGGGCGCGCCGCCAGAAAGGATGACCTTGAACACCAAATTACTTCCGTTGACCCTGCTGGTTCTGATCCAGTCCGCCTGGGCCGTCGATCCCCCCAGCGCCGGCAGCCAGCTGCAGCAGATTCCCGTCGCGCCCCAGTTGCCGAAGGCGCCACCGGCCATCCGCGTGCAGCAGGGCAATGTGCCGGCCGCCACGCTGGGCGATACCACCCGCATCACCGTACAGCGCCTGCAGGTGACGTCGCCGCCCGTCTTTGCCGAGAGCGAACTGGTCGCCGCCACGGGTTTCGTGCCGGGCAGCGAGCTGACCCTGGGCGAGCTGCGCGCCATGGCGTCAAAAATTGCCAGCTATTACCAGCAGCGTGGCTATTTCCTGGCGCAGGCGTATCTGCCCGCGCAAGACATCCAGGATGGCGTGGTGCAAATCACTGTGCTGCCGGGCCAGTATGGCCAGGTGCAGCTGCGCAACCAGAGCAATTTGTCCGACGGCTTGGCCGGCACGATATTGGCAGGTCTGGACGGGCAAGTGATTTCCACGCCGCCGCTGGAGCGGCGCTTGCTGCTGCTGTCGGACTTGCCGGGCGTGCAGGTCAGCTCGACCCTGGCGCCGGGGGCTTCCCTGGGCGCGTCCGACCTCATCGTCGAGGTGCAGCCGGGATCGCGCTTCAACGGCAGCATCGACGTCGATAACCAGGGCAACCGCTACACGGGTCGCAACCGCATCGGCGCCACCTTGAACATCAATGAACTGGCCGGCATCGGCGACGTGGCCAGCGTGCGCGCGTTCACCTCGGCCGACGGCTTGAACTATGGCCGCCTGGCGTATCAGGGCCAGGCCGGCTTGCTGCGTCTGGGCGGCGCCTACACGTATATGGATTACAAGCTGGGCAAGGAATTTGCCGTATTGGACGCCAAGGGCACGGCGAAGATCGCCAGCGCATATGGCAGTTATCCGCTGATCCGCTCGCGCAGCAGCAACCTGTATGCGCAAGTCAGCTATGACGACAAGACGTTCCAGGACCGCACGGAATCGACGGACACGGTCAACGACAAGACGGCCAGGGTGTGGATGCTGAACCTGAACGGCGACGCCAAGGATGGCTGGGGTGGCGGTGGCATTAGCAATTATTCGCTGACCTACACCACCGGCAAGATCGACATCGAAACGCCGCTGGCACGCCGGATCGATCAGTTGACGGTGAAGAGCAACGGCCATTTCAACAAGCTCGCTTTCAACGCGGCGCGCGTGCAAAGCCTGGGCGGCGAGACGAGCTTGTTCGGCACCCTCAGCGGCCAGGCGGCGTCGAAAAATCTCGATGTCTCGGAAAAGATGGGCATCGGCGGCGTGGGTGGCGTGCGCGCCTATCCGGGCGGCGAGGCGTATGGCGACCAGGGTTACGTGCTGAACCTGGAACTGCGCCAGAACCTCACGGCGTTTACTGCCTTTGCGGCCTTGCCCGGCCAGCTGCAGGTGCTGGCCTTTGCCGACACGGGCAGCGTCAAGCTCAATCGCGACGCCTGGAGCGCCGGCGAGAACCGCCGCACCTTGAGCGGCGCCGGCGTGGGCGTGACGTGGACGGGCGCCAATGCGCTCGTCCTGAAAGCGTATTACGCACACAAGCTGGGCAATGCCAAGGCGACCTCGGCACCGGATGCTGCAGGCCGCTTCTGGCTGCAAGCCGTCAAGTACTTCTAATTAATACAAGCTAAAAAATCAGGACACCGCCATGAACCGCATCTACCGCTCCATCTGGAACCAGGCTACCGGCGCGTATGCCGCCGTTTCCGAAAACGTCAAATCCGCCGGCAAGCGTTCGATGCCAGGATGCAGCGGGGGCGGCGCGCATTTTGCCTTGACCAGCATGGCGGCGGCGCTGATGCTGGGCTACGGCAGTCTGGCCCTGGCGGGGCCCACAGGTGGCACGCTGGTGGCGGGGCAGGCAACGATCAACGGCACGCCGGGCGCCACGGTGATCAAGCAGGGCAGCCAGAACGCCGTCATCAACTGGGCCAGTTTTAATGTCGGCAAGGGCGAGTCGGTGCAATTCGTGCAGCCGAACAGCAATGCGGTGGCCCTGAACCGCGTACTGGGCAGCGATGGCACGACCATCCTCGGCAACCTGTCGGCCAACGGCAAGGTGTTTATCGTCAACCCGAACGGCGTGCTGTTCGGCCAGGGCGCGTCCGTGAACACGGCGGGCCTGGTGGCGTCCACCCTGGATATCAACAACGCCGATTTCATGGCCGGCAAGTACCAATTTAGCGGCAACGGCACGGGTAAAGTCCTGAACCAGGGCTCGATCAGCGCGCCGGGCGGCTATGTGGCCTTGCTGGGCGCCAACGTGTCGAACGAGGGCACGATCCAGGCACGCCTGGGCTCGGTGGCCCTGGCGGCGGGCCGCGCCATCACGCTCGACGTGGCGGGCGACGGCTTGCTCAATGTCGCCGTCAACGCGGGCGCCGTGGGCGCTTTGGTCAACAATGGCGGCATGATCCGGGCGGACGGCGGCAGCGTGGTACTGAGCGCGCAGGCGGCCGGCGACTTGCTGAAAACCGTCGTCAACAACACGGGCGTGATCGAGGCGCAGACGATCGATACGCGCAGTGGCACGATCAAGTTGCTGGGCGACATGCAGACCGGTACGGTGAACGCGGGCGGCACGCTCGACGCCAGCGCGCCCGTCAGCGGCAATGGCGGCTTTGTCGACACCTCGGCCGCGCACGTCAAGATCGATGATGCGCTGAAGGTGACCACGGCGTCGGCAAAGGGAATGTCAGGCACCTGGCTGATCGATCCCACGGACTTCAATATCGCCGTCTCCGGCGGCGACATGACGGGTACCTTCCTGAGCAATTCCTTGAAGTCTGGCAACGTGCAGATCCAGAGCATCTCGGGCGGCAGCGGCACGCAAGGCAACATCAACGTCAACGATAACGTCAACTGGTCGGCCAACAAGCTGACCCTGACGGCACAAAACAATATCAATATCAACAAGGCCATGCGCGGCTCGGGCACGGCCAGCCTGGCGCTGGAATACGGCCAGAGCGGCGTCGCCGCCAGCAATCCGGCCACCTACAACGTCAAGGCGGAAGTGGATCTGCCATCGGGTAATAACTTCAGCACCAAGCTGGGCAGCGATGGCGGCGTGACCGTGTATCAGGTCATCAACAGCCTCGGCGCTTTCAACAGCACTACCGGCAACGATGTGCAGGGCCTGCAGGGCAATTTGTCTGGCAACTATGTGCTGGGCAGCAATATTGACGCCAGTGTCACGGGCAGCTGGGACAGCGGCAGAGGATTTGTGCCGATCGGCAGCGCCGGCACGCCATTCACTGGCAAGTTTGATGGCCTGGGCCATGAACTGCATGGCTTGACCATCAACCGCGCCGAGACGCCGGCGGCCATGTTCGGCAATATTGGCCTGGCCGGCAGCGTGCGCAACTTGAGCTTGAGTAATGTCAATATCACGGGTTCGCAAGCCGTGTCTGGCGCCACCTACACGGATGTAGGCGCGCTGGCTGGCTACAATGCGGGCACGGTCAACAATGTGAGCAGCAGCGGCGCCGTGCATGGCGCCGGTTACGTCAATATGGGCGGACTGGTGGGCACCAATGCGGGCACGATCAGCAACAGCCGCGCGGCAGGGACGGTCGCAGCGACGAATATCAGGTTTGACTATGGCTTTGGCGCCGCTGCAGGCCTGGTCGGCGTGAATGCTGCCGGTGGTTTGATCAAGAGCAGTTCCAGTTCGGCCGCTACCAGCTCGAGCAGTTATTTAGCCGGCGGTCTGGCCGTGTACAACCGCGGCACGATCAGCGACAGCTATGCCACGGGCGCCGTCAGCGTCGGCGGTACGGGCGGCAGCTATGGCGGCGGCCTGGCGGCCATTAACACGGCCGGAGGCACGGTCACGAACAGCTATGCGACGGGCAATGTCACGGGAGCTTCCGGCCTGGGTGGCTTGCTGGGCCGGATAGAAAGCGGCGCGGTAACGAACAGCTATGCCACCGGCAATGTGACCGGGACGAATAATCTCGGCGGCCTGGTCGGGGTGTCTGCTGGCCCGATAAGCAACAGCTATGCCACCGGCAATGTGACGGGCAACTCCACCGTGGGCGGCGTGGTGGGCTACAACATTGGTGTTGCCCTCACCAATGCATATTATTCGGGCAAGCTCACGACGACCGGCGTAAGCGTTGGCGCCATTGTCGGCGATCACAATGCTGGTTCCATTGTCCGTGCCTACTTCAACAGCACGCTGAATCCGACAGCAACCGCCGTTGGCGTGGTCAGTAATGGCGCAAGCACCGTTGCCCAAGGATTGAGCGCGGCGCAGATGCTGGTACCGAGCAATTATGTGGGCTTCAATTTCACCACCACGGCCGGTGCGGCGGGCAACAACTGGGTCATCGTCAGCGGCGACGGTTCCATCAATGGCGCCAGCGCCGGCACACGCCCGATGCTGGCGTCGGAATGGTCGAATACCATCAATTCCACGCACCAGCTGCAATTGATGGCGATGAGCAAGGCCGCCAGCTACACGCTGGGCAGCAGCTTCAGCGCAGCCAGCACGGCCGCGAACGGCAACGACGTGTGGGGCAGTACGGGCTTCATCCCGGTCGGCACGGCAGGGTCGGCCTTCACGGGTAGCCTCGACGGCACCGGGCATATTGTTTCCAATCTGAATATTATCAAGTCGGGCGTGGCGGGCGTGGGCCTGTTTGGCGTCGTCGGTAGCGGCGGCGTGATCGCCAATGTGGGCTTGTCTGGCGGCACGATCAGTGGTGGCGACAATACGGGCGCCCTGGTCGGCACGAACGGCGGCAGCGTCAGCGGCAGCTTTGCCACCAGCGCCGTCACGGGCGCCAACAACGTTGGCGGCCTGGTGGGCAGCAACACTGGCACAGGCACCATCAAGGATAGCTATGCCAGCGGCGCGGTAACTGGCAGCAGCGGCACAGGCGGCTTGCTGGGCAACAACAGCGGCAGCGTCGCCACCAGCTATGCGAATGGCAGCGTGAGCGGCGCTGGCGGCGGCCTGGTCGGTACGGGCGCGGGCAGCGTCACGGGCAGTTACTGGGATATCACGGCCAGCGGCAAGGCAACGAGCGCCGGCGGCACGAGCGTGACCACGAGCGGGCTCAAGACGCTGTCGAACTATACGGGCGCAGGCTGGGAACTGGGCCAGATGTGGGTCGCCTACGATGGCCAGAGCGCGCCTTTCCTGCGTTCGTTCATGCAGCAGATCGCCGTGCGTGTTTCCTATGACAGCAAGGTGTATGACGGCGTGGCCTATGCCGGTGGCAGCAATAGTGTCACGTATTCGAATACAGTGGCAGGCGCGAGCCTGCTGGGCACGCCCGTGTATGCGGGTGACGCCACGGGCGCCTTGAATGCGGGCACGTATGGCGTGTCGGCCAGCGGTCTGTACTCGTCGGGCGGGCAGTCCGGCTATGCGGTCAGCTATATCGATGGCGGACTGGTGATCACGCAGCGCCAGCTTAGCCTGAACGGCGCCGGCGCCGGCAACAAGGTATATGACGGCAACACCACCGCCATCATCAGCGGCGGCACGTTGGCGGGCCTGTTGGCCGGTGATCTTGGCAATGTCAACCTGCTCTCTTTGCTGGGTACCTATGCCAGCAAGAATGTCGGCAATGGCATCGCCGTGAATGCGACTGCCACCCTCGGCGGCAGCGCGGCCGGCAACTATATCTTGGCGCCGCTGACTGGCGTGAGTGGCAACATCACGCCGGCGACGATTAGCAGCATCAGCGGCATCCTGGCCGGCAGCAAGGTCTACGACGGCTTGACTGGCGCTGCGCTCGACACCAGCGCGGCTGTATTAGCTGGCAAGATCGGCAGTGATGCGCTGACGTTGAGCGGCACGGGCACTTTCGACAACAAGAATGCCGGCAGCGGAAAAACAGTCAGCATCAGCGGTCTGTTCCTGGGTGGCGCCGATGCGGGCAACTATATCCTTGCCGGCACGACGGGTAGCGCGCTGGCCGATATCACGGCCAAGGCCCTGACCATCACGGGTGTCACCACCAGCAACCGCATGTATGACGGCACGCTCAATGCGGCCCTGTCCGGCGGTACCCTGAGTGGCCTGGTAGGCGGGGAAACCCTGGGCCTGTCCAGTTTGAGCGGCGTGTTCGCCGACAAGAACGTGGGCACGGGCAAGAGCGTGAGTTTGAGCGGCGCGACCCTGACCGATGGCACTGGGCTGGCCAGCAACTATACGGTCAGCAATCCGGGCGCCCTGACGGCCGATATCAGCAAGGCAAGCATCAGCAGCGTGACGAACATCACGGCAAACAGCAAGGTGTATGACGCGAACACCAAGGCCACCATCAATGCAGGCGGCGCCACGTTCAATGGCATGTTCAGCGGCGACAGCCTGTCGTTCAGCGCGACGACGGCCGCGTTTTCCGACAAGAACGTCGGTAGCGGCAAGACGGTGGCCGTGAGCGGCATCGCCCTGGCTGGCACGGATGCGGGCAATTACAATCTGACGCTCAGCACCGGCAGCGGCAGCGGCGATATCACGCCGAAGGCGCTGACGATCACGGGCATGTCGGCCGTCAATAAGGTCTACGATGGCAACACCAAGGCGACCTTGTCGGGCGGTTCGATCAGCGGCCTGGTCGGTTCGGAAACGCTGGGCGTGACGGGACTTTCAGCAAGTTTTTCCGACAAGAATGCCGGCGCCGGCAAAACCGTCATCGCCAGCGGCTCGACCTTGGTCAATGGCGGCAATGGCGGCCTCGCCAGCAACTATACGATCAGCAACCCAAGCGGACTGAGCGCAAACATTACGCCCAAGGCGCTGACGGTGACGGGTATGACGGCCAGCAACAAAGTCTATGACGGCCTGCTCGACGCGACCTTGTCCGGTGGAAGCCTGTCGGGTCTGGTCAGTGGTGAAACGCTGCTGCTGTCTGGCGCAACGGGCGTGTTCAGTGACAAAAATGCAGGCAGCAACAAAACCATCGTCGTCAGCGGCAGCAGCCTGGCCGACGGCACGGGGCTGGCCAGCAATTACACGGTCAGCAATCCGACCACCGTGAAGGCCGGCATCACGCAAAAAGCCCTGACGGTGAGCGGCGTGCTGGCCAGCGACAAGACCTACGACGGCAATACCAAGGCCAGCCTGTCCGGCGGTACCCTGGATGGCCTGGTGGGCGGTGAAACGCTGGGATTGACGGGGCAGGTGGGCAGTTTCAGTGACCAGAACGCAGGCACGGGCAAGGCCGTCGCGGTGACGGGCGCGACCCTGGCCGATGCCACTGGGCTGGCCAGCAATTATTCGGTCAGCAACGCCACTGGCGTGACGGCCACTATTGCGCAAAAAGCGTTGACCGTCAGCGGCGTGAGCGCGAGCAACCGCGTGTATGACGGCACGCTCGATGCGGTCTTGTCGGGCGGTACCTTGAGCGGCTTGGTGGGCGGGGAAACCCTGGGCCTGTCCGGCTTGTCGGGGGTGTTTGGCGACAAGAACGTGGGCACGGGCAAGAGCGTGAGCTTGAGCGGCGCGACTCTGACCGATGGCACTGGGCTGGCCAGCAACTATACGGTCAGCAATCCGGGCGCCCTGACGGCCGATATCAGCAAAGCAAGCATCAGCAGCGTGACGAACATCACGGCAAACAGCAAGGTGTATGACGCGAACACCAAGGCCACCATCAATGCAGGCGGCGCCACGTTCAATGGCATGTTCAGCGGCGACAGCCTGTCGTTCAGCGCGACGACGGCCGCGTTTTCCGACAAGAATGTCGGCAGCGGCAAGACAGTCGCCGTGAGCGGCATCGCCCTGGCTGGCACGGATGCGGGCAATTACAATCTGACGCTCAGCACCGGCAGCGGCAGCGGCGATATCACGCCGAAGGCGCTGACGATCGTCGGCATGTCGGCGGTCAATAAAGTCTACGACGGCAACACCAAGGCGAGCTTGTCGGGCGGTTCGATCAGCGGCCTGGTCGGTTCGGAAACGCTGGGCGTGACGGGACTGGTGGCCACTTTCGACGACATGAACGCAGGCACCGGCAAGACGGTGACGGGCAGTGGTTCCGTGCTGGTCAACGGTGGCAATGGCGGCCTCGCCAGCAACTATACGATCAGCAACCCAACCGGACTGAGCGCAAACATCACGCCCAAGGCGCTGACGGTGACGGGTATGACGGCCAGCAACAAAGTCTATGACGGCCTGCTCGACGCGACCTTGTCCGGTGGAAGCCTGTCGGGTCTGGTCAGCGGTGAAACGCTGCTGCTGTCTGGCGCAACGGGCGTGTTCAGCGACAAAAATGCAGGCAGCAACAAAACCATCGTCGTCAGCGGCAGCAGCCTGGCCGACGGCACGGGGCTGGCCAGCAATTACACGGTCAGCAATCCGACCACCGTGAAGGCCGGCATCACGCAAAAAGCCTTGACGGTGAGCGGCGTGCTGGCCAGCGACAAGACCTACGACGGCAATACCAAGGCCAGCCTGTCCGGCGGTACCCTGGATGGCTTGGTGGGCGGTGAAACGCTGGGATTGACGGGGCAGGTGGGCAGTTTCAGTGACCAGAACGCAGGCACGGGCAAGGCCGTCGCGGTGACGGGCGCGACCCTGGTCGATGCCACTGGGCTGGCCAGCAATTATTCGGTCAGCAACGCCACTGGCGTGACGGCCACTATTGAGCAAAAGGCGTTGACCGTCAGCGGCGTGAGCGCGAGCAGCCGCGTGTATGACGGCACGCTCGATGCGGTCTTGTCGGGCGGCGCCTTGAGCGGCTTGGTCGGCATGGAAACGCTGAGCTTGAATCTGGCGAACCAGACAGGCGCCTTCAGCGACAAGAACGCGGGCAGCAACAAGGTGGTCAATGTCACGGGCGCGACGGTCACGGACGGCACTGGCCTGGCCAGCAACTACACCTTCAGCAATGCCAGCGGAGTGACGGCCACTATCACACCGAAGGCGTTGACGGTGACGGGCGTGACGGCGGCGAGCCGGGACTATGACGGCACGCAGCAGGCTGCGCTATCGGGCGGCGCCTTGAGCGGTTTGGTCGGCATGGAAACGCTGAGCTTGAATCTGGCGAACCAGACAGGCACCTTCAGCGACAAGAACGCGGGCAGCTACAAGGTGGTCAATGTCACGGGCGCGACGGTCACGGACGGCACTGGCCTGGCCAGCAACTATGCCTTCAGCAATGCCAGCGGAGTGACGGCCACTATCACGCCGAAGGCGTTGACGGTGACGGGCGTGACGGCGGCGAGCCGGGACTATGACGGCACGCAGCAGGCTGCGTTGTCGGGCGGCGCCTTGAGCGGCTTGGTCGGCATGGAAACGCTGAGCTTGAATCTTGCGAACCAGACAGGCGCCTTCAGCGACAAGAACGCGGGCAGCAACAAGGTGGTCAATGTCACGGGCGCGACGGTCACGGACGGCACTGGCCTGGCCAGCAACTATGCCTTCAGCAATGCCAGCGGGGTGCGGGCCGATATCGGCAAGGCGACCATCAGCGCCATTGCCGGTATCGTGGCAGCGAACAAGGTGTATGACGGTGGTACGGCGGCCAGCCTGAACCTGGCGGGCGCCAGCTTCAATGGCATGGTGGCTGGCGATGCCTTGAGCCTGGGTAGTGGACCGGTTCTTGGCACCTTCAGCGACAAGAATGCGGCGCTGGGCAAGACCGTGGCCATCAGCGGTCTGGGCCTGGCCGGTGCCGATGCGGGCAACTATGTGCTGGCCAGCAGTCAGGCCAGCACCACGGCCGATATCACGCCAGCCGCCCTGACGGTCAGCGCCAGCGGCGTCAACAAAGTGTATGACGCCACCACGAATGCCGCCGTCTCCTTGCGCGACAACCGCATCGGCAATGATCAGCTGAGTATTGCCAGCAATGGCGCCAGTTTCAGCGACAAGAATGCGGGCGTGGGCAAGACGGTGACGGTGGCAGGCATAAGCCTGAGCGGCACGGATGCGGGCAATTACGTGGTCAACACCAGCGCCAGCACCACGGCCACGATCTCGCAGGCAGCGCTGACGGTCAAAGTCGATAACAGTGAAAAAGACCAGGGGCGCGCCAACCCCGACTTCAGCGCCGGCTACAGCGGCCTGCTCGGTGGCGACACCGTGGCCGCCGAAGTGAGTGGCAACCTGGCGTTCAGCACGCCGGCGACGACGGCATCCGTGGCCGGCAATTATCTGGTATCGGCATCGGGCCAGGCGTCGAACAACTACGCCTTGAATTATGTGGACGGCGTGCTGAAAGTCAAGCCGACGGAAGCGCTGCAAAGCGCAGTCGCCAGCGCGATCGCGGCCGTTGCCGTGGCACCATCGCAGGGCAATATGGTGCAGGCAGACATGATCGTCAGTGGCGAGGCGGCACCCGGCAAGCCCGCCGCCACGCAGGAGGCGCCGCGCGAGGGAGAGAAGGGTAACGCAGGCGGCGCGCCGGTGGTGCAACTGGCCGGCAATGTCGTCAGCAATGTCCTGCCAGGCCTGCGCCTGAGCGTGGTCGACAGCGGCCTGCGCTTGCCGGTCGAAGCTGGCGGCAACACGCGCCAGGAAAGCCAGTAAAGCCCGCTGCGTCACCCTATGGTGGCGTCGGAGTGCCGCTTCGTGTTTCGAAGCGGCATTTTTTATGCCGTCGCGTCATCGCATCACTCTTATAATGGCTGCACCATCCTTGTTTTCCGTCAGAAGAGCAGCGTTGAACAGAAAGTACCATCGCATGACATCCCATTTCATCGGCGTGGCCGGCTTGCCACGCGCTGGCTCCACCTTGCTGTGCCAGTTACTGGCGCAGCATCCCGACCTGCATTGCGAAGGCAATAGCTCGCCCCTGTGCAACGCCTTGCTGGGCATGCGGCGCATGGTCAGCGACGATTCTTTTTTCCTGTCGCAGCTCGACAGCACCTTCGATGCCAGTTACGGCCATCTGAAAACGGCCATGCAGGGCTTCCTGCGCGGCTGGTACCAGGATTGCGGCAAGCAGGGCGTGGTGGACAAGAACCGCGCCTGGCTGCACTGCGTGGAGATGCTGCTGCAACTGGCGCCGGAAGCGAAAATCATCGTCTGCGTGCGCGAGCTGGGGCAAGTCTATGGCTCCATCGAGACGCAGCACCAGCGCACCATCCTGCTTGACTTCGTCGATCACCTGGCCGATTTCGACCGCCTGGGCCGTGCCGACATGTTGTTTGCCAAGGACCGCACCATAGGCGCTCCCCTGAGTTCGCTGCATGCCGTGCTGGACCTGCCGGTCGAGGTGCAGAAAAAGCTGTATTTCGTGCGTTTCGAAGACTTGATGGCGCGGCCGGTGGAATGCATGTCGCACCTGTATGCGTGGCTGGGCCTGGCGCCATGGCAGATCGATCCGCATAATCTGGCCGTGGGGATACAGGAAAGCGACAGCCATTACCGCATGAAATACACGCACCGCCAGCAGGCGACCATCAGCGTGCCGAAGCTGCATGCGATTCCCCCGCGCATCCAGGCGCAGATCGAAAGCGCGTATGACTGGTTTTATGAACTGTATTATCCGCAACACCAGCGCGCGGCAACGCCATCGGCCTGAAAACACCTACGGCAGTGTTAATACCACTTGCTGCGGCGCTGCCGGTGCGGTATTGCCGGTTTTGCTGCAAACTCCGCTTTTCTCTCTCTCCTTCACTCTTCGCTTGTCGCGCCGTAGCCGTACCTTCTGAAGTCACTGGTATTGTAAAAAATACCGTTATATAAAACCACTTGACTACCAATTTTCGGCGTCGCATTCTCTGTGCAGAAAGCCGATGCTGCGCTGCGCTTTCTTTACGTACAACATAAAAAGCTACTTCGATAGTTTTCGTATAACGTTCAGGAGACAATGTGAAGACACGGCAATCAAGCCGGCTGGCCACGCCATTCATGGCTGGCCTGCTGGGCAGCGCGCTGCTCGCTTGCGGCGGCAATTCCACCACCGAACCCCCGCCGACCCTGCTGGCCGCGACCACCGCCAGCGACAGTTGCGTGGCCTGGAGCGCCAGCGCCGTCTACACGGCGGGCCAGTGCACCGTGTATGACGGCAAGGTGTACCGGGCCAAATGGTGGGTGCAGGGCACGGCGCCGGGCAACGACCAATGGGGGCCGTGGAGCCTCGATTCCACCACCCCGACTCCAACGCCGACACCGACGCCCACCCCGACACCGACACCCACGCCAGGCGTGCCCACCAAGGCCCAGGCCGAGGCCAACGAGGCGGCGCTGACGAACAATGATTTCTTCCGCAAGGTCAAGGCCTCGATCCGTACCCTGGGCAATACGGCCGTCGAAGCCGTGCAGCCTGGCCTGGCCGGCAATCCGCTCAACGTCAAGCGCGTTGAACGCCTGCTGCCGGCGGCGAAGTGGGAGTACTATTTTGCCGCGCGCGACGCCAGCTACACCTACCAGCGCTTCCTGCAAGCCGTGGCGAAATTCCCCGCCGTGTGCGATGACTACGGCGACGGGCGCAATGCGGATGCCATCTGCCGCCACAGCCTGGCCACCATGTTTGCCCACTTCGGGCAAGAGACGGGTGACCATAATGCCAGCAGCCCCTTGCCGCAATGGCGCCAGGGCTTGAAGTATCTGCGCGAACTTGGCTGCGACGAGACGGGCGCCGGCTGCGGCTACAACATCGAGTGCGCCGATCCCGTCTTCAACAAGGTATGGACCTGCGGCAAGAACGCCGATGGCAGCTTCAAGAAATACTTTGGCCGCGGCGCCAAGCAGCTGTCGTACAACTACAACTACGGTCCGTTTTCGCAAGCCATGCATGATGGCGATCAAACGGTACTGCTGAAAAACCCGGACCTCGTCGCCTCGACCTGGCTGAACCTGGCCTCGGCCACGTTCTTCTTTGTCTATCCGCAACCGCCGAAACCGTCGATGCTGCATGTGCTCGATGGTACCTGGGTGCCGAACGCGGCCGATACGACAGCCGGTGCGGGCAATAACTTTGCCACCACCATCATGATCATCAATGCCGAGTGCGGGCAGGGCACGGAAAAGCAGGCCGCACAAAACCGCATCGATTACTACAAGCAATTTGCCACCGACATGGGTTGGGATTATTCGGGTGAACAATTGTCGTGCGCCAACATGCAGCGCTTCACCCCGGCGAGTTCCGCTTCCTACAACATCTATTGGGAAAAGAACTGGAGCGCCGGTGGCGAGAACCAATGCCAGCTGGTCAGCTATCAGACGCCGTACAGCGCCTTGCTGGCCGGGAACTACGTGAAATGCGTGGAAGCCAACTGGAATGTGAAGTTGCAGTAGCAGCAAAAGCAGTACAAGCCGGCCAGGGATAACAGTTGACAAGAGCCCCCATAGGGGCCTGCAACAGCTCTCGATGTATAACCATAACGGAGACAGACACCTCATGAAATCGAATGCATTATTGATGGCCCTGCTCAGCGGCGTGCTCGTCGCTTGCGGCGGCGGCCAGGAAGGCACGACCGCCACGCCAAACACCTTGCTCGCCACCGTGGAAGCGTGCGCCGTCTGGGATGCCGCCACCGTCTATACGGGCGGCCAGTGCGTGCTGTATCAAGGCGTCAGCTACAAGGCCAAGTGGTGGACGCAGGGCAATGTCCCCAGCGCCACCGACCAGTGGGGGCCATGGGCCGTGACGGATACGCCGACACCAACGCCAACCCCGACGCCCACGCCGACGCCGACACCGACACCGACACCGACACCGACACCAACGCCTACGCCCACGGCTTGCCGGCCCGACGGCTTGATCTCGGCCGTGCCGAATGTGCCGTATTGCAAGGTGTACGATGTGAATGGCCGTGAAGTGCTGGGCAATGGCTTGAACCGGCGCATCGTCGGCTATTTCGCCAGCTGGCGCACGGGCGTCGATGGCAGTCCGACTTACTTGGTGAACAATCTGCCGTGGGACAAGATCACCCACCTGAACTATGCGTTTGCTTCCGTCGATCCGGCCACCTCGAAAATCGCCATCGGCAGCGGTGCGGCCAATCCCGACACGGGCCTCACCTGGCCGAATGTGCCGGCCGCAGCCATGGACCCATCCTTGCCATACCAGGGCCATTTCAACCTGCTGGCGCAATACAAGAAGAAGTATCCGGGCGTCAAACTGATGATTTCCGTGGGCGGCTGGGCCGGCAGCGGCGGCTTCTACACGGCCACGACGAATGCGGACGGCAGCGTCAACACGGCCGGCATCAATACCCTGGCCGATTCCATGGTGGCCTTCGTGCGCCAGTACAACTTCTTCGATGGCGTCGACGTCGATTACGAACATCCGACCACCAACAATGAAGCGGGCAATCCGAACGATTTCGCCGTCTCGAAACCGCGCCTGGCCGGCTTGATGACGAGCTACAACGTGCTGCTGAAAGTGCTGCGCCAGAAACTCGACGAAGCGGCCGTTCAGGACAATAAATACTATCTGCTCACCATTGCCGGTTCCGCCTCGGGTTGGGTCTTGCGTGGCGAGGAAAACATGTCGGGCTTGAAATATCTCGATTACGCCAGCCTGATGTCGTATGACTTGCACGGCGCGTGGAACCAGTATGTGGGACCGAACGCGGCGCTGTTTGACGATGGCAACGATGGCGAATTGCGTGCCGGCAACGCTTATCAGTACCAGAACATCGGCTACCTGAACACGGACTGGGCCTATCGCTACTACCGGGGCGCCATGCAGGCGGGCCGCATCAATATCGGCGTGCCGTTCTACACGCGGGGCTGGAAGGATGTGACGGGCGGCACCAACGGCCTGTGGGGTACGACGGCGCTGACCAATTCCACCATCACCTGCGCGGGCGTGAAAACCTGCGGCATGGGCGCCACCGGCATCGACAACGTGTGGTACGACCTCGACTCCCAAGGCAAACCCACGCCCGGTGGCGGCAACCCCATCTGGCATGCGCTGAACTTGCAAAACGGCATAGTTCCAAGCTACCTCGACGCGTATAAAGTCACGGACAAGGCGCTGGTGGGCACGTATGTGCCGTACTACAGCAGCACCATGGTGGCGCCGTGGCTGTGGAATGCAACCAAAAAAGTGTTCATTTCCACGGAAACCACGCAGTCGATCGCGGCCAAGGCCCAGTACATCGTCAACAACAATATCGGCGGCGTGATGATCTGGGAAATGGCGGGCGACTATGCCTGGGATGCCACGCGCAATGGCGGCAAGGGCGAGTACTTCATGGGCACCACCCTGACGGACGTGCTGTACCAGGCCTTCCGCACGGCTGGCGTGTATGGCAACAAGCGCGCCGAAATCGCCATGCCTGCCACGGCGGCCAACGTCAGCATCACTTTGGGCGGCTGGAAGCTGGGCGACAACAACTTTCCCATCAACCCCGTGATGACGGTGAAGAACAACACCACGTCGACCTTGCCGGGCGGCACCGTGGTGGAGTTCGACTATCCCGTGTCGGCGCCATCGGACATGAGCGACCAGTCCGGCTTCGGCTTGACGGTGATCAATGCCGGCTACACGGGGCCGAACAATATCGGCGGCTTCACGAAGAACTACAACCGCGCCCGCTTTGCGATTCCCGCCTGGCAATCGCTGGCGCCGGGCGGCTCCGTGGCGCTGACCTTGAATTACCGCTTGCCGATCTCGGGACCGGCCAATTACACGGTGACCGTGGGCGGCACCAAATATGCGTTGACGCAAGAGTATCCGGAATTGCCGGTGGCGCTGCCGTAAGTTGCATCCGGTAGGGTAAACAGGAAAGGGCGGAACCTCGGTTCCGCCCTTTTTAGTTTCTACCGCAGCTTGGTATTAGAACCAGGTCTCTACCTGGAAACCATACGAGGTACCGCTGGTATTGTTGTTGTAGATCGGGCCGCCGTTGTTCGACGCATTGACCGAGGCGGTGGCCGCATCGTTCCATTTGCCATAGGTCACAAAAGCGCGCAGTTCAGGACGCGACCACAGGCCAGGACCGGCCGAGATCGTCGGCGCGATGGTCAGCTTGGTCAGGCGCTTGGCCGGTTGGCCGCCCGCTTGCGTCACTCTGTCCGTGCCCAGTTCGCCCACCAGCTTGAAGTTGTCGGTGAATGCATACACAGGACGCACGCCAACCGAGGTCCAGGTCGAGGAACCTTTGGCGTTCGACTCGTCTTTTTGCCACAGGGCGACGAATTCCATGCCGAAATTGGCCATCGGCTGGATCGCCATGTCATTGAAGATGCGCATGCGTTTCACGTCCGAGCCGAAATTGGTGTCGCCCGAAGCGCCGAACTGCGCGCCATTGCCTGTGCCAGGACCGACGCCGTACTGCACGCCAAAGGTGTTGCCGCCGCCGAATACTTTACCTTGACGGTGGAAGGCCGACAGTTGCCAGCCGTTATTGCGCTTGCCCGTGAGGACGTCGTCCTTGCCTTCGCCGATGATGTAGGTCGCGGCCAGGTCCAGCGTGCCGTTTTCATTGACGGGAATCTCGCCAAAGATGAAGTTCTGGCGCACGGCCGACTTGGTGTTGACGCCGCCGTTCGGCAACGCGATCTTGATGTCGTTGTCCTTGAAGAAGGCATACGAGAATTTACCCGGGCCCGCAGGAATGCGGTCCAGGCCGGCGCCCGTGCCGTTCATGTTGATGTATTGCAGATCCAGCATGTGGATGTCAGGACGGTAGTAGAAGCGTTTACCGATCCAGGCCGTGCCGCCGTTCAGGAAGTCGAGTCCCTGCGCTTCGACGTAGGCCTTGACGATGCCCAGCTTGTTGTCGCCGAAATCGGAGTTTGGCGCGTAAGCGTTGACCCAGATGGTGGCCAGGTAGTTCACGCCGCCGGACTTGGCGACGGACTTGGTGTAGCCGAATTCCGTGTAGGCGTCGCACTCATTGCCCAGACGGTATTTCATGGTATTGCCACCCAGGCCGAAGCAGCCTTGCGAACCGCCGTCGCCCGACGTATTGCTGCCGGCGCCGGCGCGCAGGTAGCCATGGAAGCCTTCGGCGTCGCTTGGGTACATGGGATCGGCGATGGCGGAAGCGCTGGCGATGGCCAGGATCAGCGCAGGTAAGGTTTTCAATGCAGTGCGATTCATGCGGTCTCCAGAAAAATGTAGGTGGTAGCGCTGGCGCCCAAGAGGACGGTCAGCGCATACGGTCTAATGCCGAAAACCAAGTCTAGCAGCGCTTTTTTAACCACCCTGATACAAATCGAACAAGTAGCGATACTTTCTTTCAAAGTGTTGTTTTTACTTAATATCGATACTCTGGTGCATAGCGGGTCTGCAAAAGAGTATCGAATTGCGGTTTCGGAGTATCAGAAAGTATCAAAGTCCGGTGCTACATTGTGGTCGTGGTGCCAAGCATGCCGGCATTGCCAACGACAAAAAACACTGGAGACACACAATGAAACGTTCCGCCATTGCCGCGCTGTGCGCCGGCGCCTTCTGCTTCGCTTCGTCCGCGATTGCCGCCACCGACCTGGTCATCGCCACCGTCAACAACGGCCACATGATCGAAATGCAAAAGCTCAGCAAGTTCTTTGAGCAAGCCAATCCCGACATCAAGCTCAAATGGGTGACCCTGGAAGAGGGCGTCTTGCGCCAGCGCATGACCACCGATATCGCCACCAAGGGCGGCCAGTTCGACGTGATGACCATCGGCCTGTATGAAACGCCCATCTGGGGCAAGAAAAACTGGCTGATCCCCATCAAGCCGGACGCCAAATACGATATCGATGACTTGCTGCCGGCCATACGCGAAGGCCTCTCCGGCGATGGCAAGCTGTACGCGTCGCCGTTCTATGGCGAAAGCTCGATGATCATGTACCGCAGCGACCTGGTCAAAAAAGCCGGCGTGACGATCGAAGACCGTCCCACCTGGAACCAGTTGCGCGACGTGGCCGCCAAGCTGCACGATCCGGCCAACGGCGTGTACGGCATCTGCCTGCGCGGCAAGCCGGGCTGGGGCGACAACATGGCCCTGATCACCACCATGGCCAATTCCTATGGCGGCCAGCTGTTCGACATGCAGTGGAAACCGCAATTTACCAGCAAGCCGTGGAAGGACGCGGTCACCATGTATGTCGACTTGATGAAGAAATACGGCCCGCCGGGCGCAGCCGCCAACAGTTTCAATGAAAACCTGGCGCTGTTCAACCAGGGCAAGTGCGGTATCTGGATCGACGCGACGATCGCCGCCTCCTTCATCACGGACCCCAAGCAAAGCAAGGTGGCCGACAAGGTGGCGTTTGCCCAGTCGCCCATCGGCGTGACGGAGCGGGGCGCCAACTGGTTGTGGATCTGGTCGCTGGCGATTCCGGCCAGTTCCAAACACCCGAATGAAGCGCAACGCTTCATCAACTGGGCCACCTCGCCCGATTACGTGAAACTGGTGGCCAGGGAAACGAGCTGGGCCAACGTGCCGACGGGCACGCGCAAGTCGACGTATGCCAGCCCCGAGTTCCAGAAAGTGGCGAAATTTGCCGCCGCCGAAGGCAAGGCCCTGGCCACCACGCGCGCCGTGCAAAGCACCATGCTGCCGTCGCCGTACGTGGGCGTGCAATTCGCATCGATCCCGGAATTCCAGGTGATCGGCGTGGCGGCCGGCCAGCAGATGGCGGCAGCATTGCTGGGCAAGGTGACGGTGGACCAGGCGCTGGAATTGTCGCAGCAGACGGCGGAGCGCGAGATGCGTAAAGGCGGCTATTACAAGTAAGAGGATAGCCTGACCAAACCTACTGCGCGTCGCGCTTTGCGGCCGGCGATGCTCACCGTACTAGAGTACGGTTGCGCTTCTCGGCCACAAATCACTGCCGCTCGCTACGGTTTTGTCAGGCATCTTTGCTGTGCTGTTTGGTTTGTAACACAGGTGATGTGACTGGCCTTGCTATTGCGCTATATCACTCACCTCACGTCCCAAGAGAACATTATGAAACGCATTATCCCCCGGACTTTGCTGACGCCGGCCGTGGTCGCCGTCTCCGTCATTTCCGTCGTTCCGCTGCTGATTACCCTGTTTTACTCGTTCGTGCGCTATTCCATGCTCGATCCGAGTGGTCATCCTTTCCATGGCCTGGCCAATTTCCATTTTTTCTTTACCGATGCCTCGTTCCTGCCGGCCTTGCAGAACACGTTTACCCTGCTGTTTTCCGTCATGCTGATCACGGTGGTGCTGGGCACGGCGCTGGGCTTGCTGATCAATGAAGCGTTCCCCGGGCGCGCCATCGTGCGCGTGCTGCTGATCTCGCCGTTTCTCGTCATGCCGGCCGTGAATGCCCTGATGTGGAAAAACATGCTGCTCAACCCGATCTACGGCCTGTTTGCGCAAATCAGCATCTTCTTTGGCGCCACGCCCGTCGACTGGCTGTCGGCCCACCCGCTGTTTTCCATCATCATGATGGTCTCGTGGCAATGGCTGCCGTTTGCCTGCCTGATCTTCATGACGGCCCTGCAATCGATGGATCGGGAACAGCTGGAAGCGGCGCGCATGGATGGCGCCACCTATTTGCAGCAATTGCGCTACCTCTACATTCCCCACCTGGGCCGCGCCGTCTCGGTGGTGCTGATGATCGAGATGATTTTCCTGTTGTCGATCTTTGCGGAAATCTTCACCACCACGGGCGGCGGTCCCGGTTTCGACACGACCACCATCACCTTCATGATTTATCAGCAGGCGCTGCTGTCGTATGACGTGGGAGCGGCCTCGGCCGGTGCCCTGTTCGCCGTGCTCATTGCCAACATCGCCGCCTTCTTCCTGATGCGCGTCATCGGCAAGAATCTGTCGAAATAAGGAGACCTTGATGCATAGCAAATTCAATCTGTATGGCCGCACGGCCGCCGCCTGGCTGTGTGCGCTGCTGCTGTTCTTTCCCATCTTCTGGCTGGGCCTGATGGCTTTCAAGACGGAAGGGCAAGCCATTTCCACGCCGCCGCTGCTGTTCTTCACGCCGACCCTCGACAGCTTCCGCGAAGTGCTGGCGCGCGACAATTACTTCGGTTACGCGTGGAACTCGCTGTTTACCAGCGTGGTCTCCACCGCCATTGGCCTCTTGATCGCCATCCCGGCCGCGTATTCGATGGCCTTCTTTCCCACGGGCGGCACCATCGGTTTGCTGAAATTCATGCTCAGCTCGCGCTACATGCCCGGCGTGGGCGCGTTGATGCCGATTTATATCTGCTACCAGTACTTCGGCCTGCTCGACACGCGCATCGGCCTGACCATCATGTTCATGCTGATGAACCTGCCCATCATGATCTGGCTGCTGTACACCAGCATGAAGGAGCTGCCGCGCGAGATTCTGGAAGCGTCGCGTATGGATGGCGCCACCGTGTGGGATGAATTTCGCCACGTCGTGTTGCCCCTGTCCGTGGGCGGCATCGCCTCCACGGCCCTGGTGTGCATGGTGTGGTCGTGGAATGAATCGTTCTGGTCGCTGAACCTGGGCGCGTCCAACGCGGGCACGCTGGCCTGGCTGATCGCCTCGTATTCCAGCCCGGAAGGCTTGTTCTGGGCCAAATTGTCGGCCGCATCGCTGATGGCCATCGCCCCGATCATGGCGCTGGGCTGGTTCTGCCAGAAGCAACTCGTGCAAGGCATGACCTTCGGCGCAGTCAAATAAACGAAAGAATAGAGACACATATCATGGCTTACCTTCAACTGAACAATATCGAAAAATTCTTTGGCGAGCACCGCGCCATCAAGGGCATCGACCTGGATATCCAACAAGGCGAATTCGTCGTCTTCGTGGGGCCGTCAGGTTGCGGAAAATCCACCTTGCTGCGCCTGATCGCGGGCCTGGAGCCGATCGACGGCGGCAAGCTGTCGCTCGACGGGCGCGACATCACCAACGTGCCGTCGTCCAAGCGCGACCTGGCGATGGTGTTCCAGTCGTACGCGCTGTACCCGCACATGACGGTGTTTCAGAACATGTCGTTTGCGCTGAAACTGGCCGGCGTCGATCCAGCCATCATCCGCGAGAAAGTCGACAAGGCGGCCGCCATCCTCGACCTGGGGCGTTACCTGGAACGCACGCCAAAAGAGCTGTCGGGAGGCCAGCGCCAGAGGGTGGCCATCGGCCGCGCCATCGTGCGCGACCCGAAAGTGTTTTTGTTCGATGAACCGCTGTCGAACCTCGATGCGGCCCTGCGCGTGCAGACGCGCATCGAGATCGCCAAGCTGCACCGCGAGCTGGGCGCCACCACGATTTATGTGACGCACGACCAGGTCGAGGCGATGACCCTGGCCGACAGGGTGGTGGTGCTGCGCGACGGGCAGATCGAGCAGCATGGCTCGCCCCTGGAACTGTATGACCATCCCGCCAACCGCTTTGTCGCGCAATTCATCGGCACGCCCAGCATGAACGTGGTACCGGCCGACGCGGCGCCTCAGTTGCTGGCGCAGGCGGGCAGCGCGGCGCAGGCGGACGGCTTTGTCGGCATCCGCCCCGAGCACGTGCACCTGGGCGCGGCGCAGCCGGGCAGCGTGCCCGTCACCGTCGACCTGGTGGAGTCCCTGGGCGTGGAAACCCTGACCTATGTGCGCTTGCCGAACAATGTGCAGGTGGTGTCGCGCGGCGCGGAACGCAGCAGCCTGCAGCCGGGCCAGCAGACGCATTTGACGTTCGAGCCGGGCTTCGTTCACTATTTTGACCGCGCCGGCAAGACCTATGCGGCGGCGAAAGGAGCGCTGTAATGGACGCCATCGCATTGAACCAGGCGAACCTGGCGCAGTTGCCGGCCAACGTGGCCGTGCCCGCGTACGCGCGCGAGACGCTCGTGGCCAGCATCGTGCATATCGGCGTGGGTGGCTTTTTCCGCGCCCACCAGGCCGTGTACCTCGACGACTTGCTGGCCTTGCCCGGAAATGAGCAATGGGGCTATTGCGGCGTGGGCTTGCTGCCGACCGACGCGGCCATGCGCGACGCCATGCGGGCGCAGGACGGCTTGTATGCGGTGGTCGAACGCAGCGCGGCCGGCGACTCGGCGCGCATCATCGGCAGCGTCGGCGAGTATCTGTATGCGCCCGACGAGCCGCAAGCCGTGCTGGAAAAACTGGCGGACCCCGGCACGCGCATCGTCGCGCTGACCATCACCGAGGGCGGCTACTATGTGAACCAGGGCACGGGCGAATTTGACGCGGATCATGCCGATATCGTGCATGAACTGGCGCATCCCGATGCGCCACGCTGCTCGTTCGGCTACCTGGCCGCGGCGCTGGCCCTGCGCCACCGGCGTGGACTGGCGCCGTTTACCATCATGTCCTGCGATAACCTGCAAAACAATGGCGACGTGACGCGCAAGATGCTGCTGGCCTTTGTCGCCCTGCGCGACGGGGAACTGGCGCGCTGGCTGGCCACGCATGGCAGCTTCCCCAACAGCATGGTCGACCGCATCACGCCGGCCACCACGGATGAACACCGGGCGCTGCTGCGTGACAGCTTCGGCATCGTCGACGCCTGGCCCGTCGTGTGCGAGCCGTTCCGCCAGTGGGTCATCGAAGACGAATTCCCGCAGGGGCGGCCGGCCTGGGAAAAGGTGGGTGCGCAGATGACGCGCGACGTGCTGCCGTATGAAAAGATGAAGCTGCGTCTCTTGAATGCCAGCCACCAGGCCCTGTGCTACATCGGCATGCAGCTCGGTTACACGTTTGCGCATGAAGCGATGCTTGACCCTGGCATCCGCCTGCTGGTGCGGCGCATGATGGATGACGAAGTCACGCCGCTGCTCGATAGCGTGGAAGGCATCGATCTGGAACGGTACAAGGCTACCCTGATCGAGCGCTTTTCGAATCCGGCCGTGCGCGACCAGCTGGCGCGCATCGGCACGGAAGGCTCGGCGCGCATCCCGAAATTCGTGCTGCCGTCCGTGCGCGAAGCGCTGGCCCGGGGCAGCGCCATCAAGCTGCTGGCCTTCACGGTGGCGTGCTGGTTCCGCTACCTGGAAGGTCACGACGAGCAGGGGCGCGAGATGCCCCTGAACGACCCGTATGCGGCGCGCCTGCGCGCGCTGGCACTGCAGGGCGGCTCGGACGCCGCGCCGTTGCTGTCCTTGCGCGAGCTGTTCGGCGACCTCTGCGACACACCCGCGTTCACGCAGGCAGTGGGCGAAGCGCTGGCCAGCCTGTATGGGCTGGGCGCGCGCGCGGCGCTGGAACAGAGCGTGGCCTGAGGGGAGGGCGCGCCATGCCACGCAAAGCCGATGCTGTCTTGCCGCAGATGGAGCTGGAACAGCAGCGCGATGCCACGCCCGGCTTCGAGCCAAAAGGCAGTTTCGGTTTCATCCGCTACCTGGAGCACGGCTTTCCGAATGCGCTGGTGCGCTGGCATTATCATGACGAGTACGAGCTGCACCTGATCGTCGAGACGAGCGGCAAGGTCTTCGTGGGCGACTATATTGGCCAGTTCGCGCCCGGTCATTTGGTGCTGACGGGGCCGCGCGTGCCGCACAACTGGGTCTCGCTCGACACGCCGCCCGAGGGCGTGGCCTTGCGCGACATGGTGCTCCAGTTTTCGCACGCGCCGCTGGCGTCGATGGCGGCCGCCATTCCTGAGTTAAAAGGGATTTTTCCGCTGCTGCAGCGCGCCCTGCATGGCGTGGAATTTTTCGGCGTCAGCGAGCAGTCGCTGCGGCGCTTTCAGCGTATCCGCGACAGCAGCGGCTTGCCGCGCTTCATCGAGTTTCTCACCCTGCTGGGCGAACTGGCGCAGATCAGCGACTACCAATTGCTGTCGACGGTGCCGATGCAGTCGAGCGACGACGACGTGGCTTTGGCACGCATCAGTTCCGCCATCAACTTCATCGTGCACAATTACAGCAGCCAGTTTTCGCTGAAACAGCTGGCCGAGCAGGTGGACATGCCCGAGCGGACGTTTTCGCGCTTCTTTCGCAGCGCCACGGGCAACAGCTTCACGGACTTCGTCAACCGCCTGCGCATCAACAAGGCGTGCCAGCTGCTGATGGAGACGGAGCGCTACGTCAGCAACATCTGCTACGAGGCGGGTTTTAACAATGTGGCCAACTTCAACCGGCGCTTCCTGGAATTGAAAGGCATGACGCCGAAGGAGTTTCGCCAGCAGGCGCTGGGCCGTTTTGGCGCCTGAGGTTTTTTGAGGTACATTCGATGGCACGGGCGGGGACCGCTTGGGAGAGACGAGCATGGAACACGTATGGCAGAAGGACAGCGAGCGCAAGGCGCCCGAACTGGAGCGCGAAAGCTACGATGGCATCATCAATTACCTGGAACATGGCTATCCCAGCTCGCGCGTGCGCTGGCACTGCCACGAAGAATACGAGCTGCACCTGATCGTCGCCACCAGCGGGCGCTTGTTCGTGGGCGACTATATCGGCGAATTCTCGCCCGGCCACCTGGTGCTGACGGGCCCGCGCCTGCCGCACAACTGGATTTCCAACGTGGTGCCGGAAGGCGGCGTGGCCCTGCGCGACATGATCGTGCAGTTCGCCCACGCGCCGCTGGCGGGCGCCGCGCGCGTCATCCCCGAACTGCGCGAGCTGCTGCCGCTGCTGGAGCGCTCCAGCTATGGCGTGGAGTTTTTCGACCTGGGCCATGAGGCCGAGCAGCACCTGGCGCGCATCCGCGCCACGCATGGCGCCGAGCGCTTCGCCGCATTCGTGCAATTAATGAGCAAGCTGGCGCGCACGGCCAACTATCGCTTGCTGTCGAGCGCTTCGCTGCGTTCCTACGACGATGACGCCACCCTGGCCAAGGTGAATTCCGTCCTCAACTACATCACGGATAATTACCGCGAGCCGATTTCGGCGGAAATGCTGGCCGAGCAAGTGGGCATGTCGCTGAGTAAATTCTCGCGTTTCTTCCGCAAGGCGACGGGCAACAGCTTCACGGATTTCATCAGCCGTTTGCGCATCAACAAGGCCTGCCAGCTGTTGATGGACACGGACCAATACGTTTCCAACGTCTGCTACGACGTGGGTTTCCAGAACGTGGCCAATTTCAACCGCCGCTTCCTGCAGGTGAAGGGCGTCACGCCGAAGCAATTCCGGCGTCAGGCCGATGGGCGCTTTGGCGGCATCGGCGGGCCTGTTGCGGATACGCCACGGGCTTGAAGGCTGTCACGGGCTTGTCACTTTGCCCAGTTACTCTCCACGGCTTCAATCCCACTTTAGCCGAGGAATGCATGAACGCTGCCGTAACGTCGATCCCGAAACTGACCCTGTTGGCCATCGCCGCCAGCCTGACCCTGGCCGCTTGCGGCGGCAGCGATAATGCGCCGGCGGAACCGGCCAAACCGGTGGCGCAGACGGGCGTGTTCCTCGACGGTGCAGTGGAAGGACTCGATTACGTGGCTGGCAGCGCGGCCAAGGCCAGCACCAATGCCAAGGGCGAATTCATTTGCAGCCCGGGCGATACGGTGGCTTTCAGCGTGGGCGGCCTGGCCCTGGGTTCGGCGCCATGCGGCGCCGTCGTCACGCCGCTGGCGCTGGCCGCCAGCACGAATGTGGCGGACGACAAGGTCGTCAACCGCCTGCTGGCGCTGCAATTGCTTGACGACGACAGCGATCCGTCGAACGGCATCAAGCTGACGGCCGAAGTGAAGACGTCGCTGGCCGGCAAGACGCTGGACTTTGCCGCCGCGCCGGCCGTCTTCAACACGGCGCTGGCCGCGCATTTGGCAGCGGTGGGCGGAAAATTCGCCGGCCGCACGGTCGATGCCGAGCGCCGCGCGCTGGTGCGCGAGCATTTCGAAGACACCCTCGCCTCAAAAGCGGGCGCGCCCGTCAATGAAGCGCTGACGCAGGCCAATCCGGTGGGCGAAGTGAAAGTCACCGTGACGCGCTACCAGATCCAGGCGGCGGACAAATACTATGTGCCGTACGAAGGCGCGAATGCCAAGATCAAGGGCGAATTCCCGAACGGCTTCCTGCCGTCGTACGGTTCGGGCCTGGCCTACAAGGGCAAGAATGCAGCCGGCGACCTGGAATTCTATGGCTTGACGGACCGTGGCCCGAACGGCGACGGCCCGCTGGTGCCCGATCCTTCGGGCAAGGGCACGATCGGCAGCAAGATCTTCCCGTCACCGAGCTTTACGCCTTCGTTCGGCGTGATCACGGTGAGCAAGAATGGCGCCGTGCTGGGTTCGAGCACGCCGATCAAGGTGTCGGCCAGCGTCAACAGCTCGGGCTTGCCCGTGCCCGTGGGTGCGGTGGGCAATTCGGCCGAGATTCCCGTCATGGATGCGATGAAGTTCGACGCGACCGGCAAGGCTGTCTTCAACGCGGGCGGCCTCGACTCGGAAGCCATCGTCGTCGATGCGAAGCGCAATGCGCTGTGGGTCTCGGACGAATACGGCCCCTTCATCGTCAAGATCGATGCGGCCACCGGCCTCATCCAGGCCAAGTACGAGCCGGGCAAAGGCTTGCCGGCGCTGTTCGCCAAGCGCCGCGCGAACCGCGGCATGGAAGGCATGACGCTAGACACGAGCAATGACAAGCTGTACGCCTTCCTGCAAAGCCCTCTGTCCGACGGCACGGCACCATACACGGTGACGAAGAAGAATGAACAGGTCGAGCGCTTCGCCCGCTTCACGCGCTGGATCGAATTCGACCCGACGACGGGCAGCAGCGGCAAGATGTATGCGTATCCGCTCAATGCCGCCGACTACCAGGATGGCCGCACGGGCAACGCCAAGCTGGGCGACATGGTGGCGCTGGGCGGCGGCAAGTTCCTCGTCATCGAGCAGGGCGCCGCGCCATCGGGCAAGGTCTTCAACAAGCTGATGCTGGTCGAACTGAAGGGCGCCACGGACATTGCGGCCGCCGCCTTCAACGCGACGACCTCGGACCTGGAAAAAAGCAGCATGGGCGGCGCGGCCGTGAATGGCGCCGACTGGGCCGCTGTCACTCCCCTGAAGAAAACCCTGCTGCTGGACTTGAACGCCATCGGCTGGGCGGCGGAAAAGGCGGAAGGCCTGACCCTGATCGACGACTCCACCATCGCGCTGGCGAATGACAATGACTTCGGCCTGAAAACCAAGATCTTTGATGCGAATGGCGTGGAAGTGGCGGACGCCGACGTGACCAAGTGCACGGTCGACGCCAACGGCGTCATCGTCACCAGCAGCGCGGCCGGCTGCAACGCCGCCAACACCATCCGCGTGGCGCGCGGCGACGACCGCGAGCGTCCAAGCCGCTTGTGGATCGTGAAGTTTGCCAAGGCGCTTAATACGTATTGATGTGCTGCTGTGTCGGATTACGCGGCGCTGCGCGCCGCTAATCCGACCTACATGAGAAAAAGCCGCGCGGTGCAGAGATGCACCGCGCGGCTTTTTTGCCTAGGTCGGATTAAGCCGAAGGCTGTAATCCGACATGTATCTGCTTATTTTTTCGTGTAGGTATTCAACCAATCGAGCACCGTGTGATGCCACAGCAGCGAATTGGCCGGTTTCAACACCCAGTGGTTTTCGTCCGGGAAGACCAGCAGCTTGCTCGGGATGCCACGGCGCTGCAGCGCCGTGAAGGTGCCCAGGCCTTGCGCGGTGGGGATACGGAAGTCCAGGTCGCCCTGCACCACCAGCATCGGCGTCTTCCAGTTCTTCACGAAGTTGACGGGATTGAACTGTTCGTGCTTGGCCGGTGCGTCGTAATAGGTGCCGCCGTTTTCCCACTCGGTGAACCACAGTTCTTCCGTTGCGTAAGCCATGCCGCGGTTGTCGAACACGCCGTCGTGGTTGACCAGGCATTTGAAGCCGTCCGGCCAGTTACCGGCGATCCAGTTCATCATGTAGCCGCCATACGACGCGCCCAGCGCGCAGCTGCGCTCGCGGTCCAGCCACGGGAACTTCTTGGTGGCCGCTTCCAGGCCCTTTTGCAAGTCGATCAGCGGCTTGCCGCCCCAGTCGCCGCTGATGGAATCCGTGAACTTCTGGCCATAGCCGGTGGAGCCATGGAAGTCGATGAAGACGGTGGCGTAGCCGGCGCCCGCATACACTTGCGGATTCCAGCGGTAGCTCCAGCTGTTGCCAAAGCTGCCTTGCGGGCCGCCGTGCACCAAAAAGGCGATCGGATACTTTTCACCGGCCTTGGCGTTCCACGGCTTCATCACGTGGCCGTAGACGGTTTCGCCATTCGCGCCGGCGAACGAGAACTGTTCATATTCGCCGAAGCGCACGTCCGCCAGCGCTGCCGCGTTCTGCTTCGTCAACTGCTGCAGTGGTGCGTTTTCCGACTTGGCGTCGAGCTTGCGTGTGTACAGCTGCGCGCCCGAGGCCAGGTTGGCTTGCGCCAGCACGATGGTATTGCCGCGCATGTCGAAGTCGCCCACGGCGCCCTTGCCCGTCAGCGCGTTGACCTTGCCGCTGGCCGCGTCGATGTGGAACAGACGGTGCTGGCCCACGTCATCGGCGGCGACCAGGAAAGCCTTGCTGTCCGGCGTCCAGCGGAAGTCCGCTACGGAACGGTCCCAGTCGTCGGCCAGGGTGCGCTTCTTGCCCGTGGCAACATCCATCAGCACCAAATGAAAACGGTCCGCCTCGAAGCCTGGCTTGGTCATGGCAACATACGCCAGCGTGCGGCCATCGGGCGAATACGTGGCTTTCGCATCCCAGGCCGGATTGTCGGCGGTGAGGTTGCGCGGCGCCTGGCCGCCGGCGGCAGGGATCGTGTAGACGTCGAAGTTGGTCGACCACGCTTCCGTGCGGCCGGCCACGCGCACGGAGAAGGCCACCGTCTTGCCGTCCGGGCTGAAATGGTATTCGCCATTGTCGCCGAACGGTTTCGATGGCGCGTCGCCATCGAGGGTGCCGCTCAGGCTGACGGGCGTGGCGCTGACCTTGCCTGTGGCGTCGATCGGTGCCGAGTACAGCGCGTTGCGGCGGCCGTCGGCCCAGGTATCCCAGTGGCGCACGAACATCTGCTCGTAGACCATGCCGCTGGCCTTGTTCTTCGCTTTTTCATCCAGGCGCTTCTTGGTGCACGCGATATCGGCGCAATCGAGGAAGACGCCCATGCTGAAGGCCAGGCGATCGCCCTGCGGCGACAGCCGGTAGGTGTCGACGTCCAGCGCCAGGTCGGTGACCTTGGCCGCTTCGCCGCCGGTCAGGGGCAGCTGCCATACTTGCGAGGAGCCGGAGCGGCCGGACAGGAAGTAGATGGCGTCGCCGTTCGGCGACCATTGCGGGTCGCTGGCGCTGGCATCGCCACGCGTGAGCTGGCGTGGCGCCGCGTTCGGCGCGCGCAGGTCGATCAGCCACAGCTGCGTGTTGCCGCGGTTTTTGTCCAGGTTAGTCGTGCGCACCGTGTAGACGACGCGCGTGGCGTCCGGCGACAGCACGGGGCTGCCCACTCTTTCCATTGCCACCATGTCTTCCACGGTGAAACCGCGCGGCGCGGCCAATGCCGGCACGGCGGCAGTGGTGGCCATGGCGGCACTGAATGCTCCCAAGAGCAGCAGACGTAAACTCATTCAAACTCCCGATTCTGATGACGACGTTATTGATATGGTATTGACGTGGCCGGCTGTACCGCCGGCAGCCCGACATCATAGCAATAAAGATGCGCTTGCTGCGGGAGTTGACCGCCGGTTAGCCGGCTGGCAGTGCCAGTTGGTCGAGTGCCAAGTGGCCCAGGAAGCCGCCCTGGCTGGTGGCCGGCAAGCCGTCTTCAATGGCGTGGGTAAAGCGGATGCCGGAGTCTTGTTCCAACGCGGCCAGCACGCGTGCCACGTGCGGATAATCGGCCAGGCTGGCCAGTTGCAGCGGTTCGGCCCAGCGCGCCGTGGCGGCCAGGTAGGCGTCGGCGATGCTCGGTGCCGTCTCCGAAGCGAGCCAGGCGCGGCCAGCGAGCAGGCGCTCCAGGTGCGCCAGGCTTTTGTTGACCTTCTCGATGGCCATCTCGCGCCAGATAGCCGCGCGCGTATCGTCCGGCGCTGCACGCGACGCCTGGAAGGCGGGCATGAAGGCGGCGTGAAACGTCGTGTGCAGAAAGGACAGTACGCTGTTCAGGCGGTCGTAGGCGGGCGTGCCCTGCGCAAAACCGAGGCCTTTGTGCGGTGCGCGGGCGGCCAGGTGCAGCAGGATCGCCATGCTTTCCAGCAGCGGCGCGCCCGCGTGCGTGAGCAGGGCCGGCGTCTGGCTCAGCGGATTGATGGCGAGAAAGGCGGGATGCTGCTTGCTGGCCGGCTCGCGTGCTTCCACGCGAGCCAGGCGATACGGCAAGCCGCTCCATTCGAGGGCGGCGATGGAGGCAAACGAGCAGCCGAACGGCACGCTATAGATCAGGGTGGTTTCCATGCTGGAGCTCCAATTGGATGGGGGAAGGGCAGTCTAAGGGTAATGGTTACTATTTGGAAGAAGGCAGAATAATGTGGTATAGGTACATTTTTTATACCAGGTGGGAAGCGAACCATGAAAGACAATGTCTCCGGCTGCGCCGTGGAAGAAGCCATGCGACTGCTGGGCGGCCGCTGGCGCATAGTGCTGCTCAGCTATCTGATGGCGGGGCCGAAGCGTTTCAGCGAAATCCGCCGCGCCGTGCCGAATATCTCGCAGCGCATGCTGACCCTGGATTTGCGCGCGCTGGAAGAGGCGGGCTTGCTGACGCGCACGATTTACGCGGAAGTGCCCGTCAAGGTCGAGTACCAACTGACGCACGAGGGCCTGCGTCTGCGCGAGCTGGTCGAGATGCTGCGCGCCATTGGCCTGCGCCTGCGCGGGCAGGCGGATGCGGGCGGCGCCTTTCTTGCGTCCGACGCTGGATAAATGTCTCTAGAGAAACAGCTGTTTTTATGCAAAGTGCTAGACTGCCGGCCTTAGCTCACTACTCTCGATACCCATGCGCCTGACTACTCTCGCCCTGACCGCCGCCGCCCTGTTCGCCGCCTTGCCGGCCCATGCGGCCAGCATGCCGACACTCGAACAAATCCATGCCGCCGTGCAGGCGGGCGTGGCCAGGACCCAAGCCAGGATGCAATCGTCAATACCGGTTCCCATTTCCGTCAAGGTGACCAGCCTGGCCGGCTGCCAGGATTCGCAGGAAGTGCCAGGCGAAGTGGTGTGCCTGGTGGCCATGAGCGCCGGCATGCGCGATGGGTTTAATGTGTTGCCTCTGCGTAAAGAGGGCGATACCTGGGTCGGCGTCGAGCGCAAGAACGCCAGGTTCGCGGGACCGTCGCCGGCCGAGGCGCAAGCGATGATACGCGCCTGGGCCAAGGAAGAAGTGGCGCGCAATCCGGACGCGGCCAAGGACGTGCAGATGCAGGAAGCGCAGAGCACCATGCAGGTCAAGGCCGTCAACGAGTGCGACGTCAAGCGCAAGACGGGCTACCTCGTGTGCGACACGGAATTGAGCGTGCCGAGCCGTCCGGATGGCATCAAGACGGAACTGACCTTCATGCTGGACAGCGGCAACTGGCGCTACGTGCCGCGCTAGGCCGCCGGCCGCCACGCCGCTCTCGCATCAGTCAGCTACTTCTCCCTGCATAGCGCCAGCGTCTTTTCGCGACGTCTGGCGCTGGCGCACACCTTTTCTTTCCTGCACAGCATGCCCGTGTGGTGGCCATGAGGCTGCCGGCAGACATGCGCCTCCATCCTCGGCAGGATGCATACGATTCCACAAAAATAATATGGATTAATTGATATATTTATTGATTAATCATTTATTACCAATTGAAATGATAGAATTGGTGATTATTGCTGTATTTGTCGCGATTTTGCCATATAAACTAATTTATTTGGTTTAATCATTATTTTCGGCGTATTATATTGATAATGGGCAAGTAAATGCCGCGATTTGAATGGGTGGAGAACCGTCGTGCTGAAAAAAATAACGAGTAGCGAACTCATGCTGGGAATGTATGTCGAGCGCCTCGGCCGCTCCTGGCTGGAGAACCCGTTCTGGAAGCGTTCCTTTTTACTCGAATCGCCGTCTGACCTGGAGCGTATCCGGGCGGCCCGCCTGAATGAAGTGTGGATCGACACGGCGCGCGGGCTGGCGCCGCCTGAACCTGTTGCCGCTGCCGCGCCGCCCGTTCCTGCAGCCGGCGCCGCCGGCACGGAAGCTGACGTGCCGGCCGTCTCCGTCCCCGTCGTGAATGTGGCGCCTGCCCTGTCGCGCGAGGCGGAAATGGCGCACGCCCGGCGCCTGCTCGAACGCACGCGCCAGGCCGTGCAGACCATGTTCGACGAAGCGCGCATGGGCAAGGCCTTGGCCGTGGGGCAGGCCTACGAGCTGGTCGACGACATCGCCTCTTCGGTGTTGCGCGGCGGCGGCCTGCTGCTGGGCCTGGCACGCCTGAAAACGGCCGACAACTATACGTATATGCACTCGGTAGCCGTGTGTGCGCTGATGACGGCGCTGGCCAGGGAGCTGGAGCTGGCGCCGGAGCAAGTGCGCTCGGCCGGCCTGGCGGGATTGCTGCACGATATCGGCAAGATGGCCGTGCCGTCGGCCATCCTGAACAAGCCTGGCAGCTTGAGCGAAGCGGAATTTTCCTCCGTGCGTGCCCATCCGGCCGCCGGCCACCGCATGCTGCTCGAGGTGGACGATATCGATCCGGTGGCGCTGGACGTGTGCCTGCACCACCATGAAAAACTCGATGGCAGCGGTTATCCCAAGGGCTTGTGCGGCGAGGAAATCAGCCTGTATGCGCGCATGGGCGCCATCTGTGACGTGTACGACGCGATCACCTCGAACCGGCCGTACAAGCAGGGCTGGTGCCCGGCCGAGTCGCTGCGCCGCATGGCTGCCTGGCGTGGCGGGCATCTGGACGCGACATTGTTTGCCGCCTTCGTCAAATGCCTGGGCATTTATCCGCTGGGCACCCTGGTGCGGCTGCAATCGGAGCGCCTGGCCGTGGTGGTGGGGCAGGCGGCGGGCAAGACGCTGACCTCGCCCACGGTCCGCGTCTTTTTTTCCATCCGCGCCGGCACCTGCATCGTGCCCAGCGTCATCGACCTGGCGGCGCCGGGTTGTCAAGAGCGCATTGTTTCCACGGAAAGCGCTGCCCAGTGGGGCTTGCTGGACGTCGACCGTTACTGGGTCGGCGAAGCTGCCGTGGCATAGCGTTAGTCACGCCAGGAATAAAGTATATTTTATTAATAATAAAATATTAAAATAAGGATGCCAGTACCGCGTCCGTTTTCCTGTCTGGCGACCGTTCCTTGTCCGCATACCCGTCAGCGTACGGGCTACCACTGAGGATGTGACCATGCGAATCAATCTTCCCGTCAGCGATACCGAGATCAATCTGAGCGATACCGAGACCATCGTCTCGACTACCGACTTGCAAGGCAATATCACCTATGCGAACCCGTATTTCATCGCCGTCAGCGGCTATAGTGCGGAAGAATTGATCGGCGCGCCGCAAAACATCCTCCGGCATCCGGATATGCCGGTCGAAGCGTTCGCCGATTTCTGGGCCACCATCCGCTCGGGACGCTCGTGGAGCGGCATGGTGAAAAACCGCTGCAAGGATGGCGATTACTACTGGGTGCTGGCAAACGTGACGCCGGTGGTGGAAGACGGCGTGGCTGTCGGCTACATGTCCGTGCGCACCAAGCCCACGCGCCAGCAGGTGGCGCAGGCGTCCGCCCTGTACGCGCGCATCAAGGCGGGGCAGGCCGATGGCATCGCCCTCAGCCAGGGCGCGGCCGTGCGCACGGGCTGGCTGGCGAAGTTCGCGAGCCTGCGCGATCTGCCGCTGGGCAAGCGCATCGGCTGGAATCTGGGCTTGCTGAGCCTGGTATTGCTGCTGCAACTGGCGTGGAATGCGGGCGTGTTGCCAGATGCAAGCCACGGCTGGCTGACGGGCCTGTCCGTGCTGGCCTTGTGCGCGACCCTGTATTTCTGGCACAGCTTGCACCGCGCCGTGCTGCAACCGCTGCAGCGGGCACGCCAGGCCTGTGACGTGATGGCGGGCGGCGACCTGACGGGCGAGCTCGATACCACGCGGCGCGACGAGATGGGGCAGCTGCTGCGTTCCTTGCGCCAGCTGCGCGTGAACTTGCACTCCATCGTTGGCGATGTGCGCGGCAATTTCTTGCGCATCAGCATGGCCAGCCAGGAAATCGCCGCCGGCAATATGGATTTGTCGGGCCGCACGGAAGCGCAGGCATCGGCCCTGGAACAGACGGCATCGAGCATGGAGCAACTGGCCGCCACGGTGCAGCAAAACAGCGGCAACGCCGTGCAAGCGAGCGACATGGCGGGCAAGGTGCATGGCCTGGCGGGGCGCGGCGGCGAAATCGTTGGCCAGATGGTAAACATGATGGCGGACATTAATGCCTCGTCAAAGAAGATCGGCGACATTACGGGCATCATCGAGGGCATTGCCTTCCAGACCAATATCCTCGCCCTGAACGCGGCAGTGGAAGCGGCGCGCGCGGGCGACCAGGGGCGCGGTTTTGCCGTCGTGGCGGGCGAGGTGCGCAGCCTGGCCCATCGCAGCGCGGCGGCCGCCACGGAAATCAAGCAATTGATCACGGCATCGCTGGCGCAGGTGCAGGCGGGCGCGAAGCTGGCGCAGCAGGCGGGCGCCAGCAGCGCCGAAATGCTGGGCGCCGTGCAGGGCGTGCACGGCATCATGGAAGAGATTGCCTCAGCTTCCCGCGAGCAAAGCCACGGCATCGGCCAGGTCAACATGGCCGTCACGCAGATGGATGAGGTGACGCAGCAGAACGCTGCCCTGGTCGAGGAATCGGCGGCCGCCTCGGCGTCGCTGCAAGACCAGGCCTTGCAGCTGGAGCAGGCGATGGCCCTGTTCAAGCTGGAACGGCGGCGCGGCGGCCCGGCCACGCCCCTGCGTGCGCCCGAGCGTCGCCGCGCTACAGCAGGCGCTCTGACAGCGCCTTGAAGTCCACTTGCGGTACGAGAAAGACAAACGGTGTTGAAAGGGGCGGCAACTGCGCCAGCAAGCCGCAGTCGGCGCGCAAGGCCGTCAGCGCTTGCACTTGATCCACATCAACGGGCAAGTCGATTTCGCCGAAGACCAGTTTGCCGTTGCGCGGCACGTGCGCGATGGCCGCGTCCTGGCAAGCAAGGAAGGCGACGGCAGCGGGCCAGTTGCCGAACAGCGTATGCCAGTCGGCATCCAGAGCATGCTCCGCTGTGATGTCCGCCTGCACATCGAGCGCAGGGGCGCTGCCGGTGCCGGATGCAATGCTGCAGTGCGCCTGCGTGGCGCCGACTTCCAGCGTCATGCTGGCGGCCAGGTGCGTCGGCAAGATATCGCTGAACAGCCGCGTGCCCAGCGCATGGGGCAAGCTATCCATGATGTTTTTCAGAAAATATACGCAGGGCACGGCGGGCGCGCCCTGCGGCGTGTGGTCCAGATATAAACGCCAGTTGCTTTGCAGGGGCGAGGGCAGCAGCCGGCGCAAGGGGCCTGGCAGGGCCGGGCCGAAATGCCCGTGGCGGTAGGTCAGCACGGTAAACGGCGTCTTGCCGTCGCGCTGCCACAAGGCCACACCTGCGGGCACTAATTTTTGCGCGGCAGCGGCGTCGACCAGCCAGCTCACGTAGACGACGTCGCGCACGTCGCTGTGCAGGGTCAGGAAGGGCAGGCGCGACATGACAGCCTGGCGCACATTGGCGAAACGCGTGCAATTGGCGAGCGCGGCAAACAGGCGCCCCGGCCAGCCCGCGCGCGGGTGACGATAAGTGTTGTCTTGCAATTGGGAAGTCTTTCGAGTGCGGTGATGCAGGCGGACGACGCCGCCTGCCGGAGACGCTACGTCTTATTGCATGTGCCAGCCGTGGCTCACTACTATCGACTGGCCGCTCAGGGCCGTCGACGGGAACGCCGCCAGGAAGACGGCCGTTTGCGCCACGTCTTGCGTGGTGGTGAATTCGCCGTCGATCGTGTCTTTCAGCATCACTTTCTTGATCACGTCCTCTTCGCTGATGTTCAGCTGGGCTGCCTGTTCGGGGATTTGCTTGTCGACCAGCGGCGTGCGCACGAAGCCGGGGCAGATGACGTTGGCGCGGATGCCGTCCTTCGCGCCTTCCTTGGCCACCACCTTGGCCAGGCCCAGCAAACCATGCTTGGCGGCCACGTAGGCGCTCTTGAACGGCGAGCCTTCGTGCGAGTGCACGGAACCCATGTAGATGATGGCGCCGCCGCGGCCGGCCTTGATCATTTCGCGCATGCAGGCGCGCGTGGTGAGGAAGGCGCCGTCCAGATGGATGGCCAGCATCTTTTTCCACTGCTCGAACGGGTAGTCGACGACGGGACTGATGATCTGGATGCCCGCGTTGCTGATCAGGATATCGATGCCGCCGAAGTGGGCCGCGGCATCGGCCACGCCCTTGTCGACTTGTTCTTCGCTGGAGACATCCATGGCGACGGCAAACGCCTGGCCGCCCGATTGCTTGATTTCCTCGGCCGTCTTGCTGGCCGCTTCCAGGGCCAGGTCGGCGATGACGACCTTGGCGCCTTGTTTCGCGTATTCAATGGCCATTTCCTTGCCGATACCACTGGCGGCGCCGGTAATCAGTGCGACTTTGTCTTTGAGTTGCATATTAATCCTTTGCATTGCGGGTTGGAGTGATCGTGGGAAGTCAGACTATGCCAGTATAGCCAGAAAACGCGTCAGGCATGCCCCGCGCACGCCTGCAAACCGGCTTGCTTCTCCTGTAATTGCTGCAGGCGCCAGGCGCCGGGATTGGTGCCCGCCCAGACGCGGAACGCGTGGTTGAACGCGCTTTGTTCCTGGTAACCGAGCAGAAAGGCGATGTCGACCAGCGACAGGTCCGGCTCGCGCAGATAATCGCGCGCCAGGCCGTAGCGGGCCTGGTCCAGCAGGGCCTGGAAGCTGGTGCCCGCGTCGGCCAGCTTGCGCTGCAAGGTGCGCGGCGTGACGGCCAGGGTGGCGGCAACGCTGGCCAGCCGCGCCGAACCCTGGCGCAAGCCTGCCACGATGGCCGCGTGCACGTGCGCCTCGATGCCGGCGCCGCTCCCCGCTGCGGCCTGGCGCTGCGCCAGCAGTTGTTCTGCGTGCTGGCATAGCACCGGATACAGGCTGACGTCCGCGTTTGGCACGGGCCAGTCCAGCAATTGCGCGTCGAAGGTGGCCGTGTTGGTGCTGGCGCCAAAGGCGGGCAGGCTGCCCAGCACGCGCACGTATTCGTCGCAGTGCGTGGCGTGGCGCAGCAGGTCGCCGCCGCCGTCATGGGTAAACGCCAGCCGGGCCGGCGGCAGCGGCATGCCGGCCAGCCAGTCGCCGCACACTTTGACACCGGCAAAGACGCTGTCGACCAGGTGCCGGCTGGCGCCCGGGTAATTACTGGCCCAGCGGTAATGCGCGACGGCGCCGTCGCGCTGCAGCGTCGAGCGGCCCAGGTCATGCGCCAGCCGTTCGTAGCGGGCCGTCTGCTCCAGTGCCTGGCCCACATTCTTGCAACTGAGTAAAATCAAGCCGTACGCGCTGTACGTGCCCATGCGTACGCGCTGGCCCACGTGCAGGCCGAAATGCGCGTCGCCCGCCAGCTTTGCTGCCGCATCGAGCAGGCGCACGTAGTCGCGCGCGGCCAGGCTGGCCGCTGACGCTGCCAGGCTGTGCGCCGGCACGCCGGCCGCTTGCGCCAGCGTGGCTACCGCGATGCCGTGCGCGCCGGCCGCTTCGAGCAGCGGCAGCAGATAGGCACCGGCGACACGGCCGTCAGTACTTGTCATGATGAAACAATGCGATTGTCATGAAAAACCAATACCCTTGGCCTGTGGCGGCATATGCTGTTGAGAAGGCAAGGACAGTATAGCAAGCCGCCGTGGCGCGCAACTGGACCAATAAGAGGGGATGTCGATGCAACGCTGGAATGGCTGGGGGGACGAGAGCGTCACATACGCGCTGAGCGCGGAGGCGCTGGCATTCCTGGGCGAGCGCCTGGGGCCGGGCAGCGGCATGCTCGATGCCACATTGGACGAGGCCTGCGCGCAAGTGCCCGCGTCGCGCCTGGCGCCGCATCCGCTGATCGATACCCTGCCTGCCACGCGCGTGCGCCATGCGCTCGGTCAAAGCCTGCCCGACTGGTTCAAATTGCGCCACGGCCGCATCGGTGTTGTTCCCGATGGGGTGGCGTTTCCCGACAGCGCGCTGCAGGTGCGCCAGTTGCTCGACTACGCGCGCCAGGCCTGCGTGGCCGTGATACCGCACGGTGGCGGCACCAGCGTGGCCGGACACCTGACGGTGGCGGCGGGGGCGCGCCCCGTGCTGGCGCTGAGCCTCGTGCGCCTGTGCGCGCTGGGGCACCTGGACCGCGAAGCGCAGCTGGCCACGTTTGGCGCGGGCGTCTACGGCCCCGACCTGGAAGCGCAGCTGCGTACACACGGCTATACTCTGGGCCACTATCCGCAATCGTTCGAATACTCCACCCTGGGCGGCTGGATCGCCACGCGCTCGTCGGGCCAGCAATCGCTGCGCTATGGCCGCATCGAGCAGCTGTTCGCGGGCGGCGAGGTGGAAACGCCGTCCGGCACCCTGACGATTCCCACGTTTCCCGCTTCGGCGGCCGGCATCGACCTGCGCGAAATGGTGCTCGGTTCCGAGGGACGGCTGGGCATCCTGACGCAGGCGACGCTGCGCATTTCGCCGCTGCCGCCCTACGAAGCATTCCACGCCGTGTTTTTCGCCGATTGGGGCCAGGCACAGGCGGCCGTGCGGACGCTGGCCCAGTCGCGCCTGCCCCTGTGCATGCTGCGCCTGTCGAACGCGCTCGAGACACAAACCATGCTGACCCTGGCCGGGCATAAAAAACTGGTGGGATTATTGGAGCGCTACCTGTCCCTGCGCGGCTGCGCGCAAGGCAAGTGCATGCTGATGCTGGGCGTCAGCGGAGACGTTAAACCGGCACGCGCGGCCCTGCGCGGCGCCCTGGCGCTGGCGCGGCGGCACAAGGGCGTGCACGTGGGACGCCACATGGGCGACAAGTGGAAGCAGGGGAGATTTCGCAACGTATACCTGCGTAACGGCGCCTGGGAACATGGCTATGTCATCGACACGGTGGAAACGGCCGTCGACTGGCCCCGCGTCACGCCCATGATGGCGGCGCTGGAGCAGGCGGGCACGAATGCGCTGGCCGCGCACGGCGAGCAGGTGCACGCCTACACGCATCTGTCGCACGTGTATGCGCAGGGCGCCAGCGTCTACACCACGTATGTGTACCGGCTGGCTCCCACGTATGAAGACAACATGGCGCGCTGGCGCAGCCTGAAGGACGCGGCCTGCGCCGCCATCGTGGCCAACGGCGGCACCATCAGCCACCAGCATGGCGTGGGCACGGACCACGCGCCGTGGCTGGTCGCCGAAAAGGGCGAGCTGGGCATCGCGGCCATGCGCGCACTGTTCCGCCAGGTCGACCCGCAGGGCATGATGAACCCCGGCAAACTGCTGCCTGACGTCGGAGACCCATCGTGAACAGGGCGGATCTGCCTGGCGTCCTGGCGCGCGAGTGGGATATCTTGATCGTCGGCGGCGGCATCACGGGCGCCGGCATCTTGCTGGAAGCAGCGCGGCGCGGCTTGAAGGCGCTGCTTGTGGAGCAGCGCGATTTCGCCTGGGGCACGTCGAGCCGCTCCTCGAAGCTGGTGCACGGCGGCTTGCGCTACCTCAAGCAGGGCCAGTTCGCGCTGACGCGCGAATCGGTGCATGAGCGGCAAGCCTTGCTGGCGGATGCGGCGGGTCTGGTCGAGCCGCAGGGCTTTGCCTTTGGCGACTACGTCGGCAAGAAGCCGGGGCGGCGCCAGTTCATGCTGGGCCTGGCCATCTATGACGTGATGGCGGGCCGGCGCGCGCGCCGCTATGTCGACGCGGCGGACTTTGCCATGCTGGCGCCGCACGTCCAGCGCGAAGGGCTGCGCGGCGGCATGCTGTACCAGGACGCCAAGACGGACGACGCGCGCCTGGTGCTGCGCGTGCTGCAGGAAGCGCGCCGGCATGGCGGCGTGGCCGTCAATTACCTGGGCGTGGCATCGCTGATCCGTGAAGATGGCAAGGTCGTGGGCGCCATGCTCAAGGATGCGGTGGATGACACGGCGCCTGCCGTGCGCGCGCACCTGGTGATCAGCGCCACGGGCGCCTGGGCCGACGGCTTGCGCGGCCAGGTGGGAGCGCCGCCGAAACTGCGGCCCCTGCGCGGCAGCCATCTGCTGCTGCCGGCCTGGCGCCTGCCGCTTGCGCAAGCCGTCAGCCTGATGCATCCGCAGGATGGCCGTCCCGTGTTTGCGTATCCGTGGGAGGGCGTGACCCTGGTGGGCACTACCGATGTCGACCACGGCGCCAGCCTGGACCTGGAGCCTGCCATCACGCGCGGCGAACTTGCCTATCTGATGACGGCGCTGCGCTGGCAGTTCCCGCAGCTGGCGCTGGGCGAAGACGATGTGCTGGCCACGTTTGCCGGCGTGCGCCCCGTCATCGACAGCGGCCAGCTTGACCCGTCGAAGGAAGCGCGCGAACATGCGCTATGGCTGGAAAATGGCTTGTTGACGGTGGCGGGCGGCAAGCTGACGACGTTCCGCGTGATCGCCCTCGATGCGCTGCGCCGGGCCGCGCCGCTGTTGCCGGGCTGGCAGGCGGATTTGCGCCCCTTGCCGATCTTTGACGCAACACGGCCCCTGTCGGGCAAGGCCTTGCTGCTCGACGGCGAACAGCGCGCGCGCCTGCTGGGCCGTCATGGCGCGGCCGCGCAGGCCCTGTGCGATGCGGCGCGCGAGGGCGAACTGGCGCCGGTTCCCGGCACGCAGACCCTGTGGGCACAGCTGCGCTGGGGCGCGCGCAACGAGGACGTGCGGCACCTGGACGACCTGCTGCTGCGGCGCACGCGCCTCGGTTTGCAGCTGGCCGGCGGCGCGCTTGCTATCATGCCGCGCCTGCGCGCCATCTGCCAGCATGAACTGGGCTGGGACGATGCGCGCTGGGATGCGGAACAGGTGCGCTACCTGGCCCTGTGGCGCAGCCATTACAGCGTGCCGCAGGGCGATTGAAAAACCATAAAAAATAAGGAGAACAGCATCGACACCACCCTGTTTGGCCAGCCCCTGGCGCTGGGCGACGCCCGCATCACCTATGACAGCCTGTCGCCGCTGGACCTGCGCCAGAGCGTGGAGGTTCTCGTCGACGACCTTGGCGAAGACCTGCTGCAAATCACGTGCGCGAACGGCGACATCGTCGACGTGGGCTGGTATCCGGCCTGGAATGAACAGGGACGCTTGCGCGTGGTGGCCGTGCGCGGGCAGGACTGGGAAGCGCCCGTCTTCAGCGCGCAGCCGGAAAAAGATCCGCAGGCGCTGCTGGCCGCGCTGCGCGCCGCGCTGGCCAGCGTGGCATAAGCCATGGCCTGCGTAGCGGGCAATGGCCCGTATATCCTCTCCATCGACAATGGCACGCAAAGCGTGCGCGCGCTGCTGTTCGACCGGGATGGCAACCTGGCGGCCAAGGCGCAAGTGTTCCTGGAGGCGTATTACTCCGAGCACCCCGGCTGGGCCGAGCATGACGCCGACGGTTACTGGCAAGCCGTGTGCGAAGCGTGCCAGCAGCTGTGGCGCAGCACGGACATAGCCAAGTCCTCGGTGGCCGGCGTGGCCGTGACCACGCAGCGCGGCACGGTGGTCAATGTGGATGAACATGGCGCCCCCCTGCGCCCCGCCATCACCTGGCTGGATCAGCGCAGCACGCGCGACATTCCGCAACTGGCGCCGTGGTGGCGCGCGCTTTTTCGCGCCATGCGCCTCGATGGCACGATCGCCTACTTCCGCCGCGAGGCCGAAATCAACTGGATCAGCGCGCACCAGCCCGATATCTGGCGCCGCACGCATAAATTCCTGCTGCTGTCGGGCTTTTTGAATCACCGCCTCTGCGGACGCTACGTTGATTCGACGGGCTCGCAAGTGGCCTACATCCCGTTCGACTACAAGCGCCACGCCTGGGCCGGGCGCTTCGACTGGAAGTGGCAGGCGCTGGCGATCGAGCGTTCCATGTTGCCGGAGCTGGTGACGCCGGGCACGCGCATGGGCGCCATCACGGCCGCGGCGGCGGCAGCGACGGGCATTCTTGAGGGCACGCCCTTGCTGGCGGCCGCCGCCGACAAGGCGTGTGAGGTGCTGGGGGCCGGCTGCGTCGAACCGCACGTGGCGTGCCTCAGCTACGGCACCACGGCCACCATCAACACGACCAACCGCAAGTACGTGGAAGTGACGCGCTTCATTCCGCCGTATCCGGCCGCCATGCCGGGCGCCTACAGCACGGAAGTGCAGATTTTTCGCGGCTACTGGATGGTCAACTGGTTCAAGGAGCAGTTCGGCGACCGCGAACGGGCGGCGGCGGCCGAAGATGGCACGGGCCTGTCTGCCGAAGCGCTGTTCGACCGTTTGGTCGAGGCCGTGCCGCCCGGCTCCATGGGCTTGATGCTGCAGCCGTACTGGAGTCCCGGCATCAAGGTGCCAGGCCCGGAAGCGAAGGGCGCCATGATCGGCTTTGGCGACGTGCACACGCGCGCGCACATCTACCGCGCCATCCTCGAAGGCCTCGCGTATGCACTGCGCGAAGGCAAGGAGCGCATCGAGCGGCGCAGCGGCATGGCGATTACGGAGCTGCGCATCGCGGGCGGCGGCTCGCAAAGCGACGCGGCGATGCAGCTGACGGCCGACATCTTCGGCTTGCCCGCCGCGCGCGCCCACGTGTATGAGAGTTCGGGCCTGGGCGCGGCCATCGCCGCTAGCGTGGGCCTGGGCTGGCATGCGGATTTTCCCGCCGCCGTGCAAGCCATGACGCGCAAGGGCAAGGTATTCCAGCCGCATCCCGAGCACCGCAAAATCTACGAGCAGCTGTACCGGCGCGTGTACCAGAAAATGTATGCGCGGCTGCAGCCCTTGTACCGCGAGATCGCCGACATCACAGGCTATCCGGAATAAAACTCATTAAATCGTATTGCGAATCATTCGCATCCGATATATGATGTGTTCCGCATTTCACCAAGGCAACTTATCCCGGTGACTGCACTGCGCCGCCGGCCATGCGCCGGCGGCGCGTCCGCGCGGGTAGAGTTCCGCCGCAACGCTTCCGTCAACGCCGCCGCTTGATCGTGCACCGCCTATCCTCTGCCCCAGTGTTTTTTCATTCCACAAGCATGAAGTAGCAAACCCAGGCAAGGATAGCGATGAAGAGCAGCAGCAAACAAGGATGGACCCCGCTGGCCGCCGCGCTGGCGCTGGCATTGGGCGGCGCGCACGGCCCTGCGATGGCCAGCAAGGCCGAGAAGGCCGACAAGGCTGACGCCGTGCAGATGCCCGCCATCAGCGTGTTTGGCGACGCCATCAGCGCCGGCACGGCCGGGCGCTCGTACATCAACAGCGCCGACATCGAGCGCCAGCAGGCCGACAATGTCGCGTCCTTGCTCGACACCCTGCCAGGCGTGGACCTGGCCGGCACGGCCCGTCCCAGCGGCCAGAGCCTCAATATCTGGGGATTCAATAAAGTGCAGGATGTGAAAGTCATCCTCGATGGCGTGCCCAAGGGCTTTGAAAAATACCGCCAGGGCTCCATCTTCATCGAGCCGGAACTGATCAAGCAGATCGAGGTGAACAAGGGCGCGCATACGAGCTTGTATGGCAATGGCGGTTTCGGCGGCGTCATCACGGTCGAGACCAAGGATGCGCAAGACTTGCTGGAAGGCGGCGAGAAAGTGGGCGCCATGCTGAAGTATTCGCGCCATTCGAACAATGGCGAAAACGACGCCACCGTGGCCGTGTATGGCCGCAGCGCAGATGGCCGCTTCGATGCGATGGCCTTTACCACGCAGCGCAAGTCCGACGATTTGCGCAAACCCGATGGCAAGCCATTTCGCTTTTCCGCCATCGACGCGCCATCGAGCCTGGCCAAGCTGAATATCCGGCTGACGCCGGAGCAGCTCTTGACCCTGACGGCGATGAAGAGCGGCAGCACGGGCTGGGGGCCGTTCGCCGCCATGGGCGAGGACGTGCCCACGCCGACCGAGGCGGAGATCAAGAAGTACGGGCTGGAAGAGGCGTGGCAGCGCAAGGCCGTGTACCGCGACCAGGACGACGACACCTATTCCGTGAAGTGGCAGTATGCGCCGCAAGACAATCCGTGGATCAAGCTGACGGCCAGCGCCGGCTATTCGCACACGGACCAGCATGACAAGCGCCTGCCATCGGCTTCGCTGGGTTCCTACCTGGGATCCCTGGGCAACGAGAGCTGGGCCTCGTATGTGGACCGCATTTTTGAGGTGCGCAATGAAAGCGTGTTGACGACGGGTGCCGTGTCGCACGTGCTGCTAACGGGCCTGCAGTGGCACAAGAACGTGCGCGATACCCTGATGTACTACCCGTCGTCGACGGCGCTGAAGGATCCCAGTTACAACTACGGCTACTTCCAGCCTTACTACATGCCGGCCGGGCGCCAGGAAACCACGGGCCTGTATCTGCAGGATGCGATGACGTATGGCGACCTGACGCTGACGGCGGCACTGCGTCACGACAGAGTCGTCTCCGAGGGCGTGCCGAACAAGGCATCGCGCTACAACAGCCCGCTGCCGGCCGCCGGCCACGATTTCAGCGAGAAAGTACATGCAGACTGGTCGCCCCGCCTGGGCCTGTTCTGGAAGGCGTCCAGCACGCTGGCCTTGTTCGGCGACTTGAGCCGGACCTGGCGCGCGCCGACCATCGACGAGATGTATTCGAATGAATATTATGTGTCGCCGCGCCTCGGTTCATCGACGCCGGGCACCAGCCGCAACCTGGCCGTCGAGCGCGTGACGGCCGTACGCGCGGGCGTCATGCTGCACCGCCAGAACGTGTTCATGCAGCGCGACGACGCGCAGCTGCGCCTGACCGCGTACCAGAACCGCGTCAGCGACAATATCGGCCCGCGCCTGGGCATCCTGATCGAAGGCTATGTGCCAGGATCGGGCAAGGTGCCGCCAGCCTTGTCGTCCTACCGCAACCTGGCCGGTTTCCGCACGCAGGGCGTGGAGGTCGAATCCTACTACAACGCGCCGCGCCTGTTTGCCAGCGCTTCGGTGTCGAAGCAGCGCGGCACGCGCACCGGTACCCAGCGCGACCCGTGGGGCCAGGATGAACCCGTATCGACGATTGCGCCGGACAAGCTGATGGCGGGCCTGGGCTGGCGCTTGCCCGACCTGGCGGCCAGCATCGGCTGGCAGGGTCGCTTCGTGGCGAAGCAGGAGCGCGTGCTGCCGGTGGGCAGCGTGTACCGCCTGCCGCCGTCGAAAGGCTATGCGCTGCATACCTTGTTCGCATCGTGGAATGGCAAACAGGGCGTGTGGCGCGGCACGGAAGTGCGGCTGACTGTCGATAATGTCTTCAACCGCAACTACATGCCCTACTTGAGCGAAGCCGTTACCGGCGTGGGACGCAATGCGAAGCTGAGCGTGTCGCATAAGTTTTGATTAGTTTTAGGAACAGCGGGCCGGAGACGCGGGCCTGAGAAAATGCCGATGGCGGCGTTGCAGCTTCCTTGCCGTACTTGCGTACTGTCTGCGTCGCTGCGCCTTGCCCTCGACATTTTTCAGGCCCGCTTGGCCCGGGGTGCCTTTTTTTGTGACTTGGGCCTACTCCCGGTTCGCCGTATCCTTAACGTAACACTAATGCCTTGACCGTTTTCCAGGCCGTGCTGCCCGACTGCGTGACGCGCACCTGGTTGCGGCCCCCTTCCTTGGCCACATACAGGGCGCGGTCGGCGGCGACGAACAGCGCTTCGCGGTCGTCCAGCTGGTGCGGGATGATGGTCGCCACGCCGATGCTGACGGTGATCCACGGCGAGGTGGCGGAGCGCGGGTGCGGCAGTTGCAGTGCTTCGATGTGCATGCGGATGGCTTCGGCCAGATGCAGGGCGCCGTCGGCATCCGTGTCGGAGCACAGCATGACGAATTCCTCGCCGCCGTAGCGGGCTGCCAGGTCGCCCGGGCGGGCGGCATGCGAGGCGATCGCTTGCGCCACCTGCTGCAGGCAACTGTCGCCGGCCGGATGGCCCAGGCTGTCGTTGTACAGCTTGAAGTGGTCGACGTCGAGCACCACCAGCGACAGGGCGCCGCCGCCGCGCACGGCGCGCTGCCACTCTTTTTCCAGGAAGCTGTCGAAATGCCGGCGGTTGGCGATTTTTGTCAGCGGGTCGAGGTAGGCGGCGCGCTGCAGCGCGTCTTCCGAGCGCTTGTGGTGCGTGATGTCGTGCAGCAGGCCGATATACAGGGGCTGGCGCAGATACATGGGCGTCAGGGTCAGGTCCATGCTCAGCGCGTGGCCAGCGCGGTGGCGCACTACCACTTCGCGCGTGCCGTGGTTGTGCGCCGTCTCCGGATTGGCTGCGTACATGCTGAAGTAATCGAGGTATTCCTGCGTCACCAGGGGGCTGAGCAGTTCAGCGATCGAGCGTCCGGCCAGTTCGTTTTCGCGGTAGCCCAGGTACTGGTCGCAGGCCGGGTTGGTGTACTGGATGCGCCCGTCCGCCTCGATGATCAGCAAGCCTTCGGCCATGTTGTTGACGATGGTGCGCAGGCGCTCGGCCTGTTCCTGCTGGTTCTCATTGTTGCTGCGGATGTGCAGCTGGGCGCGCACGCGTGCGCACACTTCGGCCATGCGCAGCGGTTTGCTGATGTAGTCGACGGCGCCGCAGTCGAAACCGGCCACCACGTCTTCCGTCTCCGTCCTGGCGCTCATGAAAATGACGGGAATGCCCTGCGTCAGCGGATGCTGCTTGAGGCGGCGGCAGGTTTCGATGCCATCCATGTCCGGCATCAGCACGTCGAGCAGGATCAGGTCGGGATGGGCGCGCTGGGCGATCGCCAGCGCCCGCTCACCGGACGTGGCGACATAGGTTTGATAACCCTGTTCGCTCATCAGCTTGCGCAGCAGCTCAAGGTTGGCTGGCGCATCGTCGACAATCAAAATGGCGGCATCGCGCCGCTGGGAATGCTCCACACTGCCTGGACTCATTGCTTCCGGCCTTCTCGATGTACTCTGCGCTGCCAGCGTTTGCTGCAGTTTCCGTGATGCTGACCGGGTTCAAAGCGGATACAGCGGTCAAATCATACCGCTTTGCCAATTTTTTGGGTGGAAAAATCGATGCTGTGGGAGGTGGTGAAATATTATTCTTATAGCATTTTTAAGAATAAATACATGCAGTTGCTGTCGTGAAGGTGGCTTTTAGCGTGCGCCGTCGGCGCTGGGGCAGCAGTGACACGCCCCGCGGCAGGCGGGGCGTGGAGAGTGCCATTACATTTTTGCAGCGATCAGTTTGCCCAAAATGGCGATGCCCTCGCGGATGCGTTCCGGCGGCACCGTGACGAACGACAGGCGCAGCGTGTGCGTTTCCGGCGTGTTCGCATAGAACGGCGCGCCCGGCACGAAGGCCACTTTATTGGCGATGGCTTCATCAAGCAGTTTCATGGCGTCGATGTGCTTCGGCAAGGTGACCCAGATGAACATGCCGCCTTCCGGCTTCGTCCAGGTGACGCCGGCCGGGAAGTGCTCTTCCAGCGCCGACAGCATGGCCTGGCACTGGTTGCCGTACAGGCTGCGGATGCTGGGGATATGCCGCTCCAGGAAGCCATCCTTGATGACTTCATGCACTACCATCTGCGTCAGCTGGGACGTGTGCAGGTCGGCCGCCTGCTTGGCCAGTTCCAGGCGGCGCACCAGCGGCGGCGGGGCCACCACGTAGCCGAGGCGGATGCCGGGCGTGAGCACTTTCGAGAACGAACCCATGTAGATCACGCCGTCCGGATTCATGTTGATCATCTTCGGATACGGCTCGCCGCTGTAGCTCAGGGCGCCGTACGGATCATCCTCGATCAGCGGCAGGCCGTGGCGGGCGCAGGTTTCCACCAGTTCCACGCGGCGCGCCACGGACAGGCTGCGGCCCGTCGGGTTCTGGAAGTTCGGCAGCGCGTACAACAGGCGCGCGCCATCGGCGACGGGGTCGATCGACGACGGCACCAGGCCTTCGTCATCGGTGTCGACGGAAACGAATTCGGGACGGTAGACGGAAAACGCCTGCAGCGCGCCCAGGTAGCTGGGGGTTTCCACCAGTACGCGGCTGCCTTCGTCGATCAGAACCTTGCCCAGCAAGTCCAGCGCCTGCTGCGAGCCGGACGTCATCAGCACTTGCTCGGGCAGGATGGTGCTGCCATTGATCGAGAGCGAGTCGGCGATCCACTGGCGCAGCGGCAGGTAGCCATCGGTGGGGCCATATTGCAGGGCCACCTTGCCATTGTTCGACAGGACCTTGTCGAAGGCGATTTTCATTTCTTCCACGGGGAAGGTGGCGGGCGAGGGCAGGCCGCCGGCAAACGAGATGATCTCGGGACGCTGCGTGATCTTCAGGATTTCGCGGATGAACGAGCTTTGCAGCTGTTCCGCGCGTTCGGCAAAGCGCCATTGGATCGGATTCGGATTTTCAATTTTCATACGAGTCTCACAGAAGATGCCGAGCTGCGCCGGCTGGATTTGTTGGCCCGCTTGTGGCGGTGCATGCGCAAGCGGCGCCGGATAGGCGTCGCCATGGTGCTGCGGTATTGTACGGCTTGCACGCCGCTCTGCCCATCCGCACGCGCAAGGACGTTGCAAATGGGCGTCAGGGAGCCTTACTTCAGCTTGCGTCCGATGGCCACCACGGCAATCACGGCGCCGGCAAACAGCAGGCTTTCGCCCGTCAGTGGCTCGTGCAGCAGCACGGCCGCGCCCAGCAGTGTGAGGAAAGGCTGCAGCAGCTGCGTCTGTCCCACGCGCGCCACGCCGCCCAGCGCCATGCCCCGGTACCAGAAAAAGAAGCCGATAAACATGGAAAACACGGAGATGTACGCAAAGCCCAGCCACGCCGCGCCGCTGGCCTGTGCCATCAGCGCGCGCTGCGGCCAGGCGTTCCACAGCACCACGGGCAAGACAAAAGGCACGGCCAGCAGCAGCGCCCAGGAAATCACATGCTGGCCCGGCATGGCTTGCGCCAGGCGTCCGCCTTCGGCATAGCCGAGTGCCGCCAGCAGCACGGCGGCAAAGATCAGCCAGTCGGCCAGGTGGAAGCTGCCGCCGCCCTGGCGCAGCGCGAACGCCACCACCAGCGCCGTGCCGAGCAGGGCCATCAGCCAGAAGGCCGGGGAGGGGCGCTCCTTGCCGCGCAATACGGCAAATACGGCCGTGGCCAGCGGCAAAATACCCACCAGCACGGCGCCGTGCGAGGCGGGCAGGCTGCGCATGGCGATCGACGTCAGCCAGGGGAAACCCAGCACGCAGCCCAGCGAGACGAGCGCCAGCGGCAGCCATTGTTCGCGCCGCGGCATTGGCGCCCGCTGCTGCCACAGCCACAGGCCTGCCAGGCAGGCGGCCACTAGGGCGCGGCCCAGGGCGACAAAGGTGGGGTCGAGTTCGGCCACGGCCATGCGCGTGAAGGGCAGGGTCAAGCTGAAGAGGGCGACGGCGATCAGGCCCAGCAGCAACCCCTTGCGGTCATCGCTGAAGCGGGGCGGATGGGTGGTAGAGGCGGCGGTGTTCGTGAGTGAAGACATGGGTTTCCTGGTGCGTGCGATAAGGGGAAGGCATGGATTTGTGTGATCCATACTGCTATCCTAGGCGTGAACAGCAGTACAGTACAAATACACTTCCACGCATAATTTCACATACTGTCATGGTCATATGAGCAATACACTCGCTTCTCCATCCCCGCCTTTGCTGTCGCGCGCCTCGGGCGAAACGCTGATCGACCAGATCGTGCGCTCGCTGGCGGCGCGCATCGACGACAAGCTGCTGCGCGGCGGCGCGCGCATGCCCTCGATCCGCCAGTGCGCCGCCAGCCTGAGCGTGTCGTGCGCCACGGTGGTGGCCAGCTACGACAAGCTGGTGGCGCGCGGCTACCTCGAATCGCGGCGCGGCGCCGGCTTTTTCGTGCGCGAGCGCTCGCTGTTGAACGCACCGGCGCCGCCCGCTGGCGCGCAGGACGCGGCGGCGCAGACTATGGACGTGGTTTGGCTGATCCGTAACATGTTCCGCCAGACGCCAGTCATCCCCGCGCCCGGCTCCGGCATGCTGCCCGCCGAGTGGCTCGATGGCGACCTGGTGGCGCGCGCCCTGCGCGACGTCAGCCGCCAGCCCGGCAGTTTGCTGCTGGGCTATGGCGCGCCGCAGGGTTTCCTGCCGCTGCGCCAGCAGTTGCAGCTGAAACTGGCGGGGCTGGAAATCGCCTGTCCTCCCGAGCAGATCGTCACCACGGTGGGCGTGATGCAGGCGCTGGACCTGGTGGCGCGCGAGTTTGTCCGGCCCGGCGAGACCATTTTTGTCGACGATCCCGCCTATTGGCTGATGTTTGGCGCCTTTGCCGCCATGGGCATGCACGTCATCGGCATCCCGCGCTTGAAAGACGGCCCCGATATCGCCGTGCTGGCCGAGCTGGCGGCCTTGCACCGTCCCAAGCTGTACGTGATCAACTCGGTGCTGCACAACCCCAGCTCGACCTCGCTGTCGGCGGCCAAGGCGTTTCAGGTGCTGCGCCTGGCCGAACAGCACGATTTCCTCGTCGTCGAAGACGATATCTATTGCGACATGCATCCCGGCGGCGAGGTGCAGCCGGCCACGCGCCTGGCCGCGCTGGACCAGCTGCGCCGCGTGATTTACCTGGGCGGCTTTTCCAAGAGCCTGGCGGCGAACCTGCGCGTGGGCTTCATCGCCACGTCCAGCGAGCGGGCGCAGTGCCTGGCCGACCGCAAGATGCTGGCCACCCTGACCACCAGCGACATCGGCGAGCGCGTGGTGTATAAGATCCTCTCGCAGGGCCTGTATCGCAAGCATGCGGAGCGCCTGCGCGCGCGGCTCGACAAGGTGCGCGAGGGCACCTACCGCAAGGTCGAGCAGGCCGGTTTGCGCTTCGATCCTGCGCCGGTCGGCATGTTCGTGTGGGCCGATGCGGGCCGTGACACGAATCTGCTGGCCGAAAAGGCGCTGGCCGAGGGGCTGGTACTGGCGCCGGGCAGCCTGTTTTCGCCGCGCCAGTTGCCGTCGACTCGCATGCGCCTGAACCTGGCCACGGTGCAGGACCAGCGCATCTGGGATTTTTTGGGCCGCGCACTGGTATAAGGAGCCGCGTGAAGGCACCGCGTGAAACTGGGGCCTTGAAATCGCTTATATAATCCCCAACTCCGTAGCATCCGTCCCATCCACAAGACTATGAGGTAAAAATGGCTGTCTCCGAAAAGCAAACCCTGGGTTTTCAGACCGAAGTGAAGCAAATGCTGCACCTGATGATCCATTCCCTGTACTCGAACAAGGAAATCTTCCTGCGCGAACTGATCTCGAACGCGTCCGACGCGGCCGACAAATTGCGCTTCGAAGCGATCGATAACGACGCCCTGTACGGCAACGATCACGAATTGAAGATCAAGGTCAGCTTCGACAAGGATGCGCGCACCATCACCATTTCCGACAACGGCATCGGCATGACCCGCGACGAGGCGATCTCGCACCTGGGCACCATCGCCAAGTCGGGCACCAAGGAATTCTTCGGCAAGCTGTCGGGCGACCAGCAGCAGGACGCGGCTCTGATCGGCCAGTTCGGCGTGGGCTTCTATTCGGGCTTCATCGTCGCCGACAAGATCACCGTCGAAACGCGCCGCGCCGGCGCGGACGCGTCCGAGGGCGTGCGCTGGGAATCGGCCGGCGAAGGCGATTACAGCATCGAAACCATCGACAAGCCGTCGCGCGGCACGGACATCATCCTGCACCTGCGCGAAGGCGAGGACGAATTGCTGTCGAGCTGGAAGATCAAGTCCATCATCCGCAAGTACTCGGACCATATCTCGCTGCCGATCGTGATGCAGAAGGAAGAGTGGGACGAAGAGAAAAAAGAAACCGTCCTGACAGACGAATTCGAGACCGTCAACCAGGCCAGCGCCCTGTGGGCCCGCAACAAGGCCGACATCACGCCGGAACAGTACGACGAGTTCTACAAGCACGTGTCGCACGACTTCCAGTCGCCACTCACGCACACGCATAACCGCGTGGAAGGGCGCAGCGAATACACGCAGCTGCTGTACATCCCGGCCAAGGCGCCGTTCGACATGTGGGACCGCAACAAGCGCGGCGGCATCAAGCTGTACGTCAAGCGCGTCTTCATCATGGACGATGCCGAGCAGCTGATGCCGACCTATCTGCGCTTCGTGCGCGGGGTGATCGACTCGGCCGACCTGCCGCTGAACGTGTCGCGTGAAATCCTGCAGGAATCGCGCGACGTCAAGGTGATCCGCGAAGGCTCGACCAAGCGCGTGCTGGGCATGCTGGAAGAGCTGGCGAACGCGGACGAGCAGGACAAGAAGGACAAGTACGCGGTCTTCTGGAAGGAATTCGGCCAGGTGCTGAAAGAAGGCATCGGCGAAGATGCGGCCAACAAGGAACGCCTGGCCAAGCTGCTGCGCTTTGCCTCGACGGCCAACGACAGCGACGCGCAAATCACCTCGTTCGCCGACTATGTGGCGCGCATGAAGGAAGGCCAGGACAAGATCTATTACGTCACTGCCGACAATTACGCTGCCGCCAAGAACAGCCCGCACCTGGAAATCTTCCGCAAGAAGGGCGTCGAAGTGCTGCTGCTGACGGACCGCGTCGACGAATGGATGCTGTCGTTTATCCAGGACTTCGAAGGCAAGGAACTGGTTTCCGTCGCCAAGGGTGGCCTGGATCTGGGCGCGCTGGAAGACGAGGCGGAAAAGAAAGAGCACGAAGAAACGGAAACTTCGTACGCCGACCTGGTGGGCAAGATGAAGGCCGTGCTGCTTGATAAGGCCAAGGACGTGCGCGTGACGTTCCGCCTGACCGATTCGCCAGCCTGCCTGGTGGCCGATGAAAATGAATTGTCGGGCAACCTGCTGCGCATGCTCAAAGCGGCTGGCCAGAGCGCGCCGGAATCGAAGCCGATTCTGGAAATCAATCCGAACCACCCGCTGGTGACGCGCCTGAAATATGAAGATGCGCAAGGTGGCAAATTCGGCGACTGGGCCAACATCCTGTTCGACCAGGCCATGCTGGCCGAAGGCGGCTCGCTGGCCGACCCGGCCAGTTTTGTGAAACGCCTGAACGAATTGCTGCTCAATACAGCGAAGTAATTCAGATGCGTGTAGGTCGGATTAGCGTAAGCGTAATCCGACACTGCGGCTAATGCATCAAGGCCGGCCCTTTCCTCGTGAAAGGGCCGGTTTTTTTTAAGGGGCATCATGAAAATCCGCTCGATGGCGGGCCTGGGCGTGCATGCGCTGGGCTGCCTGCTGTTTATTGTGTTGAGCTGGCTGGGTTTTTTCCTGTACACGCAGCTGTTCGGCAGCCTCGGCTCGCGCGGCGTGGCCGGCGGCCTGGCCCTGCTGCTGGTGTTTTGCGTGTATGCGGGCACGAATTTGCTGCTGGCGCTGCTGCCGCCCGGCTGGTGGAAGCCTGCGCTGTGTGGCTTGCTGGGCGCGGCGGTACTCATCTACCTGCTGCCCCAGCATCCGCTGCGGGCCATCTACTTCAGCGTGCTGTCGGGCGGTTTGAGCTGGCTGGCCGTGCTGGCCAGTGCGCGCTTAATCCAATTCCTGCGCGGCTGACAGGCCCGTGAGAAAGGCGGCGACCGCATGGGCGGCCGCTGCCGGCGCCACCTGCAGCAGCATGTGCGGCGCGTCGATATCGACCAGCTGCGTGCCTGGTTCCAGGTGCAGTATCTGCAAGGCGTTTGCCGGCGGTACCAGGCGGTCGTGGCGGGCACGGAGATACAGCACGGGCAGGCTGCCGCGCGCGAAGCTGCGCGAGGCGTCTTTTTCCGGTATATCCAGCACGGCGCGCAGGCGCAGGCGCAGCACGCTGGGCGGCACCTGCGCCAGCGCCGCTGCCAGTTCCGCCTGCAGTGGCGGCGTGGTGTAGGGCGTCAGCAATGCCTGGCGCAGGACGAAGCCGGGCAAGGCGCCAAAGGGGACGAATGCCAGCAGGTGGCGCAGCGGTGCCAGCAGCGGGCGCGGATTGCGCACGAATGAACAGCACAGGATCAGGGCGCGCATGCCGGGTGGCGGATCGGCGCGCAGGGCGGCCCCCAGCGGGCCCGAAAACGATTCGGCCAGTACGACGAAAGGGCGGTCCTGCGGCAAGCGCTCGCGCACGAACGCTTCCAGTGCCGCATAGTCGAGTGGTGCGGCCGGATAGGCGATGGCCTGGGTGGTGATGGTGGTCTGTGCGCGCAAGGCGGCGTCAAAACGCTGGAATAGCAGGGCCGTGCCATCCATGCCGGGCAGGAGTACAAGCAGTGTTGGGGCGGGGGAAGAGATCGTCATTGCGGCCATCATAACAGCGGCCTCGGCGCACACGCCGTCCGCCAGCCGCAGGGCATGGGGGCTGGCGCCATGCTAGAATCGCCGGCGCGCCATGCGTGGCCGGTAGCCACGGTAGCGGCCAAATCCCCGACAGACAGAATCATGCATATCATTTTTTCGAATTACCGCACCCTGGGCGGCGTCTTGCTGGCAGTGGCCTGCGTTCTTTCCCAGCCGGCCGGCGCCAAGGCGGCACCCTCGGCGCCGACCGGGAAAAGCCTGTCCTCCCTGCTGGCCGGCGGCCCTTTGCCGCGCCTGAGCGAAGACCCGCGAGTGCGCGCCGCGCTGTTCGATTTCTTCGGTTACGCGCGCGGCAGCTACACGGAAGACGATGAATTGCTGCTGGCGCAGGCGCTCGAAGCGATCAGCGAAAAGCGCGATGCCACGCGCACCGCGCTGGCCGATGGCCGGCAGTTGCTGGCGTCGATGAATGACCGCAAGCAGGGCCGTGAACGGGGCGCCATGCTGCTCGACAAGCGCGGCGTCATCATCGCCTTTGGCCTGGTCAACGGGCATTGCCACCTGGAGGGCCAGCCACTGGCGAAAGTCTGCAATCCCGATCCGAATGCGGTGCTGACGGTATTCCACCGCAAGGGCATGCTGGTCGGCGAAGCGGCGCCCTTGCTGGCCTGGGCCAGGCAATTGCCGCCCATGCTGGCGCTGATCGCGGGCGACAAGGAAGCGGGCGCCGATGGGCAGAAGATCTCCAGCGTGGAGTATGTGCTGGCGCAGCCGGCCCTGCCGGGCTGGAACCGCGCCCAGCTGCCGCCCGCCTATCCGTCGGCGCTGTTGCCGCTGCTGCTCGATAAATCCACGGTGCTGACGTCGGCCGGCGCCGGTGTGTTTGCCTATCCGCTCACGCTGAAGGGCAAGAAACAGAACAATGTGCTGGACCATGCCGAAGGCCGCCCGCCGCGCGACCTGGAAGTGGCGTTGCGCAGCTATGCCAGTTTCGATGCGGTGGTCGAGCGCTACCGCCAGGTGGCCAAGGGCGCCAGGCTGCAGCGCAATGAGCGCACGGCCTACCTCGATGGCGACATGGGGCAGGGCAGCTACCGCGTCTACATCCGCAACACGGGCGTCGATGGCGTGATGATCGACGTGGCGCTATGGCAGCGCAAGCTGGCGGCCGGCCGCTGATGTTAGCCAGGGCGCGCTTGTTCGTAGCCCAGTTGCACCAGCTGCGCGGCGATGGCGTCGTCGCGTGTTTTTCTGCCGGTGCGCAGACGCGCATGCGTCAGGGACGCGGGCAAGCCGTGCGCCAGCAACGCGTCGATGTCGAGCATGGTCTCGCATGCCGACAGCTGGCGCAGGGCGGGCAAGGCGGCGAGGCCGGGCAGGCTGTCGAGCGTCTTGCAGGTGTGCAGGTTCAGGCGTTCGAGCACGGGATTGGGACCCAGCGCGATGTGCCGCAGCTTGATCTGGTCTTCCACCCATAGTGCCTGCAGCAGGGGGAAGCGGCCGATATCGCCCAGCGTTTCCAGGCCGCGCACGCGTATCACTTCCAGTTTCTTCAACAGCGGCGCCTCGATGTGCGCGATCGATTCGCGGCCACCCAGCTGCAACAGCAGCCTGTCCAGGCGGGCCATCGCCGAGATAAAATCCAGCGCTACCTTGTTCTTGATGCGGTACAGCGACAGCTCATGCAGCGCCGGCAGGCTGGCCAGGGTGTCGATGTGCTGGCTGTGGCCCTCGATGGCCAGGCTGGCCAGGTGCGCGTAGTGGCGCAGGGGAGCCAGGTCGATATTGTTCCTGGCCGATTCGCCCAGGTTCAGGTATGCGAGGCCGCGCAAATTGTCCAGCTGCAGGATGTCGGCTTGCGCCAGTTCGTACACGCCCAGGCTCAGGCGCTTCAGGTGGCGCAGCTCGCCCAACGCTTCCAGATGGATGGCTTGCCGGTGGCAATCGATGGACAGGCTGGCCACATGCGGCAGCGCGCGCAGGATGCGGGCATCGAACACCCTCGGATCGTAACCGTAGATACGGATGGTCAGCGCCGTGCCGCAGCTGGCGGCCAGGGCGTCGAGGTCGGCCAGCAGCGGCTCCGGCTCACCCAGGGTATTGAACTGCACCAGCACCTGCTGGCCGCTGGCGATGGCGGCGCGGATCGCCCCGGCGTCGATGCGCTCGGGGTTCTGGATGCACTGCGGCTGTCTTGCTTGCGTCATGGTCACAGTCCTATCGGATAGTCTACTTTCCTGGGGGAGGGCAGCCTTCCGGCCCCGGGAACGTCTGCTTGCCCGTGTCATCGAAGCGCTTGCCGCAATCGACGAGCACGCGCTTGCGGAAAGTGAAAATGCTGGCCACCTTGCCGTTCGGGTGGTAGCAGATATTGTCGCCATCGCGGTCGGCCGAGGCGTAACTGATCATCGACTCGCCATTCACCGTGCGCGTGCTGTGGCCGCTGCGCGGCTCCGTGCATTTGAGCTGGCCGCTTTCGTAATACGCGTTGACGACGGAAGTGTCGGCCGCGCGGTCGACCAGCAATTCGTCCTTGCGTTTGCCGTTCGGGTAGTTCGAATAACCTTCCTGGCGCTGGCCGTACTGGAAGGCGTAGTAATACTGCGGCTTGCCGTCCGGGTAGTACATGTGGTGGTACTCGCACACGTCGTCGCGCGTGCTGCCGTACTCCTTGAAGGTGCAGCGGTGGATGTCGTTGAGCAGCTGGCCGTCTTCATAGTATTCGCGCAGGTGCGTGAGCAGGCGGCCCTGGTCGATGACGGCCAGGCGTTCCGGCTTGCCGTTCGGGTAGTAGCGCGCATCGAGGCCCTGCTTCTTGCCCTTGTCCCACAGCGTATCGAGGCGCAGGACTTTGCCGCTGTCGTCGAACGCCTGTTCGCGGCCATCGAGCTGGCCATTGCGGTAGGTGGCCGTGTAGATCACATATTCCTTGCCGGCCGGGCCCAGATAGCGCGTGCGCGTGCCATCGAGCACGCCCGCCTGGTAATGGACACGTACGCGCAGCGCGCCTTGCGCATCCGTGTCGAGGGCCTCGCCCTGTTTTTTGCCTTTTACAAAAGTGACGCTTTGCGTGACTTTGTCCTTGAGCTTGAGCTTCCACGGCCCGTCGCGCAAGCCGTCGACAAAGCTGCCGTCGCCGTCTTGCGTGATCCATGCGCCGTGGCGCGTGCCGTTGACGTAATTGCCGCGCGTTTGCAGCTTGCCGCCCATGCTGCGCTCGTGCGGGCCGTTCAGCTGGCCGCCCGCGTAGGTGTCGAAACCCGTTACTTCCTCTTCATCGGCATAGTTGACGACCGTCCAGCGGCCTTCGCGCTTGCCGGCCCGGTACATGCCGCTCTCGCTTTGCTTGGGATAGTTGAAGGACCACAGGCCTTCCTGCAGGCCGTTGACGAAATGGCCTTTTTCGCTGCCTTCATGCATGCCTTCGCGTACCCACAGTCCCTGGCGCTTGCCTTTCACGTACTCGCCCCGCTCGACCACCGAGCCGTCGTCCCAGGCCAGGCTGTAGATGACGGACGGGCCGTCCTGGCTGCCCGTGAATTGCTGCGGCGCCGTTTCCCACGTCACTTGCCACAGGCGGTAATTGGGCAGGATGCCGGCGCCCGCATCGCTGTACAGGGTGTAGCTGGCGGTGAGAAAACGCTCGCCTTTTTTCTGGAAGGTTTTCTTGTAGGTGATGGCGTCCTTGCCGCCTGCTGCCACGGGTTTGCCGTCATCGCTGTAGTAGCCGACGATGGTGCCTTGCGTATGGTCGATGGCGTCGAAGTCCGCATTGCCGCTCTTGCCCCGCGCGACGCTGTAGTCCATCGGCGCCAGTTTCGCCAGCGCCGCCTTGACCTGGCCCGCATTGGGAGCGGCGCCTTGCGCCACGATGCGGTTCAGGGCCGGCTGGAGGCCGTCCAGGCGCCGGTATTTGCCGGAGCTGCGGTGGTAGCGGTAGGCGCGCAAGCCATTTTTGTCTCCCTGGCGGAACAGCACCAGCATGCTTTGCACGCTGTCGTCCGTTTCCTTGTCCAGCGAGGCGTAGAAGACGGAGCGGATGACGGCGTTGCCGAACTGGTCGAGCAAAATGGCTTTCGCGCTGCTGCTTTTGCACTCGCAGTAATAGCCGTTGACGCCCTCTTTTTCCTTGAGAAAGGCGACGTCAGCCCCGCTATCCTGCGAGGCCGTGATGGCGGGGTGGGCGAGGCTCTTGCCTTCGTAGAAGGGCGCACCGTGGGCCAGCGCGGAGCAGAGAAGCAGGGGCAAAAGCAGACGTTTCATCGTGGGGCTGGCGCCGGGGCGCCGCTATGGAAAGGCCACGATTCTGCCTGTGTTCTTAGTTGTGGGCAAATGCGGATCTATCGTGCGCGCCCCCGTTCAGGCCTGGTGCGCGGCGCAAAAATCGAGCAGCAGCTGCTCGCCGTCCGGCCAGGAGCCGTAGCCGGCGTCGCCATTGATATGGCCGGCGTCGCCGATCATGGTGAATTCGCTGCCCCAGGCGCTGGCAAACGCGCGTGCCCGCGCGAAGCTGACGTAGGGATCATCGCCGCTGGCCACCACCAGGCTGGGAAACGGCAAGGCTTGCAGCGGCATGGGAGAGAAACCCGTGGTGCCGGCGGGGTAGGAGGGCGCTTCCACATCGCTGGGGGCGACCAGGAAGGCGCCGGCGATCCTGTATGGTGAGCCGCTGGCCGCCCAATGGGTCACCAGCGCGCAGGCCAGGCTGTGCGCCGCCAGCACAGGCGCTCGCTCGCAGGCGGCGATGGCGCGGTCGAGCTCCGCCACCCATTCGTCCTTGTCCGGCGTCTGCCATTGCCGGTGCGGCACGCGCGACCATTGCGGGTGGTGCGCTTCCCAATGGGTTTGCCAGTGCTGCGGCCCGGAATTCCACAGGCCGGCCAGGGTCAGGACGAGAGGCGACATCGATGCTCCTTAAAGTTCGGTGCGCAGGGCGAACAGTTCAGGGAACAATACCACGTCGAGCATCTTGCGCAAATAGCTCACGCCCGCCGTGCCGCCGGTGCCCGTCTTGAAGCCGATGATGCGCTCGACCGTCGTCACGTGGCGGAAGCGCCAGAAGCGGAAGGCCGTTTCCAGGTCCACCAGCTTTTCGGCCAGTTCGTACAGGGCCCAGTGTTTCGACGGGTCGCGGTAGACTTCCAGCCAGGCCGCCTTGACCGAGGCGTCGGAGGCGGTCGGCAGGGTCCAGTCGGCGTCCAGGCGCTCGGGCGCGATGGGCAAGCCGCTGCGCGCCAGCAGCTTGACGGCTTCATCGTAGACGGACGGCGCGCGCAGGGCGGCGTCGAGCACTTGGTAGGTGTCGGGAGCGGTCGTGTGCACGTTGAGCAGGGCGGCGTTCTTGTTCCCCAGGATGAATTCGATCTCGCGGTACTGGAAGGACTGGAAGCCGGAGGAGGCGCCCAGGTAGGGCCGGATGGCCGTGTATTCGGGCGGCGTCATGGTGGCCAGCACGTCCCAGGCATGCACCAGCTGGTCCATGATGCGCGCCACGCGGGCCAGCATTTTAAAAGCGGGCGCCAGGTCGCCGCTTTGCAGGTTGGCGCGCACGGCGTGCATTTCGTGCAGCATCAGCTTCATCCACAATTCGCTGGTCTGGTGCTGCACGATGAACAGCATCTCGTTGTGGTTCGGTGAAAGCGGATGCTGCGCCGTCAGGATGCGGTCCAGCGCCAGGTAGTTACCGTAGCTCATCGATTCGCTGAAATCCATTTGCGCGCCATGCCATTCGGCACCTTGCTGGGCGCCCGCATGCATGGGGCAGCCGCTGCTGTTTTCTTTGCTCATGGTGTTTTCTTGGTCCAGGTTCAGGTGACGGCATCGCGCTTGGCGGCGATGTCGTAGGCTAGTGTGTCGAGGATGTCGCGCAGGATCTCCACGGCATCCCACACGTCGGCAAAGCTCGTGTACAGGGGCGTGAAGCCGAAGCGCATGATGGCCGGCTCGCGGTAGTCGCCGATCACGCCGCGCGCGATCAGCGCCTGCATCACGGCATAGCCGTGCGGATGCGTGAAGCTGACCTGGCTGCCGCGCCGTGCATGCTCGCGCGGCGTGACGAGGCCCAGCGGATGGCTGGCGCAGCGCTGTTCCACCAGCGCGATGAACAAATCCGTCAGGGCCAGCGACTTGCGGCGGATCGCTTCCATGCTCGTTTGCGCGAAGATCTCCAGGCCGCATTCGACCAGGGCCAGCGAGACAATCGGCTGCGTGCCGCACAGGGCGCGGGCGATGCCGTCGGCGGGCGCAAAGCCCGGGTCCATGGCGAACGGCGTGGCGTGGCCCCACCAGCCCGAGAGCGGCTGGCGGAAACGCGCCTGGTGTTTTTCCGGCACCCAGATGAAGGCGGGCGAGCCGGGGCCGCCGTTCAGATATTTATAGGTGCAGCCGACGGCCAGGTCGGCGCCTGCGCCGTTCAGGTCCAGCGGCACGGCGCCGGCCGAATGGGCCAGGTCCCACAGTGCCAGCGCGCCTTGCGCGTGGCAATGGCTGCTGATGGCGGCCATGTCGTGCTGGTAGCCGGTGCGGTAGTTGACGTGCGTGAGCATGGCGACGGTGCAATCGGTATCGATGGCTTGCGCCAGTTCCTCGGGGCTGTCGACCAGGCGCAGCTGGTAGCCGCGGTCGAGCCAGGCGGCCAGGCCTTGCGCCATGTACAGGTCGGTGGGAAAGTTGCTGCGTTCGCTGACGATGACCCTGCGCCCGGCATGGGCGGGATCGCTGGCCTGCATCTGCAGGGCGGCGGCCAGCGCCTTGAACAGGTTGACGGAAGTCGTGTCGGTGATCACCACTTCGCCCGTCTGCGCGCCGAGCAGCGGCGCCAGGCGGTCGCCCAGGCGCTTGGGCAGGTCGAACCAGCCGGCCGTATTCCAGCTGCGGATCAGATCTGTGCCCCATTCGGCTGTGATGACGTGCTGGGCCCGGGCCAGGGCCGCTTTCGGCCGGGCGCCCAGGGAGTTGCCGTCGAGGTAAATCACGCCTTGCGGCAAGTCGAATTGCTGGCGCAGGGGCGCCAGGGGGTCGTCGAGATCGCGCGCGCCGCAGTCATGTCGAGAAATCATGGTGGCTTTCATGTTTGGACTTGCATTAATGGCACGATATTGCTTGAGGCCTAAAGTATTGTGCGGAAGCAGGCAGTGTAGCAAATCCTCGCCAAAAAGCGGTATTTCCGCTTGGGATGAGGGGCGGAAAGTGCCGCCTTGTGGGGCGTCAACGAAAAAAATCACGATTTTTTAAAAATATTTTCAGATCACCCTAAAGTTCTGCGATTCGCCGCCGTCAACGATTACATGAACGGTGTCAAGCCGCCAAAAAGAATGCGGGTTTTTAAATATTTTTCGAAAAAACCCTAAAGTTCCTGTCAAGGCAGCCGTTATCTAGGTAAGCAGACTTGATTTTGATCAAGTTGTTGTAAAAAAGTGATATTTTTTACAGGCCTGAAGCCGGGTAAATCCCCTTCAATGCCCACCTTCAACATCCGCGCCCTTACTGGCGTGCGACCATGATCGAGTAGTGTTTGTCAGACAAACACCTACGGTCCTGCCCGCCATTTCCCGACCAAAAATACAGTCCTTCGCCTCTGTTGCGTTTGATGTTGCTCCTGCAGAATGTATCTCACTGGCAACAGACAACGCCAGCTGAATTCAACGGATTGAGGAGATGGAAATGACTGCTAACGACATGATGGCTGAGATTCGCGACGCTAACCTGAGCTACCTGATGCTGGCCCAGCAAATGATTCGTGCGGACAAGGTAACGGCCATCTTCCGTTTGGGCATAGCCGCCGACATCGCCGAATTGATCGAAGGCATGAGCAATGCGCAGATCCTGAAGCTCGCTGGCGGCAACATGATGCTGGCCCGCTTCCGCTTCGATGACAGCGCCATCCTGGGTATGTTGACGAACTACAATAAAGACCGCTCGCTGGCCCAGTCGCATGCCGCCATTTTAATGGCCGGCCAAGGCGTCGAAGAAATCGCTTAATTCAGCAACATTCAGTCGGTCTCAGTCAGTAGTGGAGTACACAGCATGGCCAAGAAAAGTGTCGTATCGGAAGCGCAAGAAATCCAGCTGGCCATCGAGTTGATACAGCTGGGCGCGCGCCTGCAACTGCTGGAGACGGAAGTCTCGCTGTCGCGCGAACGCCTGCTGAATCTGTACAAGGAATTGAAGGGCGTCTCGCCGCCCAAGGGCATGCTGCCCTTTTCCACCGACTGGTTCCTCACCTGGCAGCCGAATATCCATTCCTCGCTATTCATCAATATCCACAAATTCCTCGTCGACCACGCCGGCGCCACCGGCATCGAAGCCGTGATGAAGGCGTACAAACTGTATCTGGAGCAAATGCCGCCCGAAGCGGGTGAAGAGCCGCTGCTGTCGCTGACGCGGGCCTGGACCCTGGTGCGCTTTTTCAGCAGCAAGATGCTGAACATGGCGCCCTGCGGCAAGTGTGGCGGCAAGTTTGTCGTCAACTGCCTCGACCTGAACGCCGATTATGTCTGCGGCCTGTGCCATATGCCTTCGCGTGCCGGCAAGACCAAGAAGGCGCGCGATGAAGCGGCCGCAGTCGCGTCGCCGCGTGTGGCCGCCTGATACTGCTCCCGCATCGTTCAAGCCGGAGCCGGTCGCCAGACCGGACTCCGGTTTTTTCATGGTGCTTTCGCTTACACTGGCGTTTTCCTCCTTTGACTACCCCATGCTGCAACAAATCCTGCGCGCGCCCGCGCTCAAGGCCATCCTGATCCAGGTGCTGGCCTTTCCCTTGATGTTGCTATTGGTGTATGGCCTGGCGCGTGCAGGCGTGGCCATGTCGTTGTCCGTCGTGGCCTTGCTGCAGGGTGTGCTGGCGGCGCTCATCACGTGGCGCGCTGGCCTGGCGCGCTGGTGGTGCGCCATCGGTTTGCTGTTTGCGCCCGCGCTGCTGGCGGCCAGCCTGTTGCACTGGCCGCCGGTCGTGTTCCTGGCGGCCTTTGTTTTCCTGCTGAGCTTGTATTGGTCCACGTTTCGCACGCAAGTGCCGTTTTACCCGTCCGGGCCGAAGGTGTGGCGGGCGGTGGCCGAGCTGATCGCGGACCGTCCCGGCGTGCGCCTGGTCGATATCGGCAGCGGCCTGGGTGGCCTGGTGCTGGACCTGGCGCGGCGGCGTCCCGATGGACAGTTTTCCGGCATCGAACTGGCGCCGCTGCCGTGGCTGGCAAGCCGCCTGCGCGCGCGGCTGTCGGGGAGTCGGGCGCGCTTCCTGCGCGGCGACTACGAAGCGCTCGACTTCAGCCGCTACGATGCGGTCTTTGCCTACCTGTCGCCGGCGGCGATGGCGGCCCTATGGCGCAAGGCGGAAAAGGAAATGTTGCCCGGTAGTATGCTTCTTAGTTACGAATTCCAGATCGCGGCACGCGAACCCGATAAGACCATCGCCGCCACAGAGGGTGGCCCTTTACTTTACATATGGTGCTTTTAAGCAATTGTCTGCGTTATTTGCTTGCCCGTAGGGCGATCTCACGTTATTGTAGTTCCACACGGCATTTTCTCGGAATTGCCTTGAAAAACAGCGCATTTGAATTAACTTCCGGTTGCTTTTTTGTCGCTGTCTCTTCGTCGGCAGCGCAGCCGCCAGAAGGCAGGAACAGGTTTGAACATGCCGGGCATACAGCCCCGGCCATTATTGGGAGTCAGGGCACTTGTTAGTCATAATCGGATACATCATCGTCTGCGCCTCGGTCTTTGGCGGCTTCGCAATGGCCGGCGGCCATCTGGCGGCGCTGTTCCAGCCGCTGGAGTTGCTGATGATCGGCGGCGCCGCCCTGGGTGCCTTTCTTGTTGGTAACAATAACAAGGCGATCAAGGCAACGATCGCCGCCTTGCCCAGCTTGTTCAAGGGTTCGCGCTATACCAAAGAGCTGTACATGGAACTGATGTCGCTGCTGTTCGAAGTGCTCAGCAAGGTGCGCAAGGAAGGCTTGATGTCGATTGAAGGCGATATCGACAAGCCCGAAGAAAGCCCCCTGTTTTCCAAGTATCCGGCCGTGCTGGCTGACCACCACATCATCGAATTCATGACCGATTACCTGCGCCTGATGGTATCGGGCAATATGGATGCCTTCCAGATCGAAAACCTGATGGACAACGAAATCGAGACGCACCATCACGAAGGCGCCGTGCCGGCCCACGTGATTGCCAAGGTGGGCGACGGCTTGCCCGCTTTCGGTATCGTCGCCGCCGTGATGGGCGTGGTGCACACGATGGAATCGGTGGGCATCCCCCCAGCCGAGCTGGGCATGCTGATCGCGCACGCGCTGGTCGGCACCTTCCTCGGCATCTTGCTGGCGTATGGTTTCGTGGGCCCGCTGGCCAGCCTGCTGGAACAGAAGCTGGAAGAGTCGAGCAAGATGTTTCAGTGCGTGAAAGTAACCCTGCTGGCCAGCTTGAACGGGTATGCGCCGGCGCTGGCCGTGGAGTTCGGCCGCAAGGTCCTGTTCTCGACCGAGCGCCCGACGTTCAACGAGCTGGAAGACCACATCAAGAAATCGAAAACGAAGTAAGCAGTGAACACACGCCTGGACACCATGATTCATTTGCAGCACACGGAAGGGGGACGCCATGGCCGATGAAGGCATGCGCCCGATTATCGTCAAGCGTATCAAGAAGACGGCTGGCGGCCACCATGGCGGGGCGTGGAAAATCGCCTACGCCGACTTTGTCACGGCCATGATGGCCTTCTTCCTGCTGATGTGGCTGTTGGGCTCCACCTCGAAGGGCGACTTGAACGGCATTTCCGAATTCTTCAAGACACCGCTGAAAGTGGCGATGGCGGGCGGTTCCGGCAGCGGCGAGAGCAATTCCGTGATCCAGGGCGGCGGCCAGGACCTGTCGCGCCAGGATGGACAAGTGCGCAAGGCGCAGGAAGAGCCGCAGCGCAAGTCGTTCGACCTCAATTCCGCCAAGGCCGCGCTTGAACGCGAGGAAGGCAAGCGCCTGCAGGCGCTCAAGGCGCGCATTGAGGCGACTATCGATGCCGATCCCTTGCTGAAAAAATACAAGAACCAGTTGCTGCTCGATCTCACCAGCGAAGGCTTGCGCATCCAGATCGTCGACGAGCAGAATCGTCCGATGTTTGCGCTCGCCAATGCGAATCTGCAACCCTATACCAAGGAAATCCTGCACGCCATCGGCTTTGTGCTCAATGAAGTACCGAACCGCATCGGCCTGTCCGGGCACACGGATTCGACGCCCTACATGAGCGATGCCGGCTACAGCAACTGGGAATTGTCGGCTGACCGCGCGAATGCGTCGCGGCGCGAACTGGTGATTGGCGGCATGAAGGAAGAAAAAGTATTGCGCGTGGTGGGACTGGGCTCGGCCGCCCACCTGGACAAGCTCGATCCCTTCAATCCGATCAACCGGCGCATCAGCATCATCGTCATGAACAAACGTACGGAAGAAAATGTTTTGCGCGATGGATCGGCGATCGAGCTGCCGGTGACCGATGCCGCTTCCGCCGCTGTCGCTTCGGGGCTGGCGGCCGGTGCGCCACCTGTGGCGGCGCCAGCTCCGGGCCCGGCAGCGGCGAAAAAATAACACGCAAGGCTGTCAACGCGTGGTGTATTGAAACAATGAGACCTTTATGACAAGAAAGAAAATACTTGGCTCGCATGTAAAACGCCTGCTGTCTGGCGTGTCGGACCATGGCCGCAAGCACTTGACGGAGGTGGAAACCGACTTGGTGCAGACCGGCATCTTGCTGGAAGAGGCAATCGAGAAGCTGTCCTTCAATTTCATGGCGATACACGCAGCCGTCGCTGCGCAGCAAGATACCATCGCCATGCTGCTCGCAGGCGGCGTGCCGGCCGAAGAGCAGCGGGAAAAACTGCTGGCGCTGCAGGACGAAGTGGGCGGCTACGTGAATGCCGCCATCACCAGCATGCAGTTCCAGGACATGACCAGTCAGCTGATCGAGCGTACCCTGAAACGGGTGACGGGCTTGCGCGAGTTCCTCGGTACCTTGGGCTCGCATGGCGCGGAGATGTTGCCGGAGAGCGACAATGAAGAAATTGTCGCCTTGCTGGGGCGGGTCAGCATGGCGCTGGCGATTCAAAGCCTGGAGTTGCGCAGCGTGCTGCGCAAGGCTGTCAGTCAACAGCATTTGGAAAGTGGCGACATCGAGCTGTTCTAGCATGCCAGTGTGGAACGCTTGCGGTTGCATGGATTGATTAATCAAATACTCGGGCAGGATGCCCGGAATAAGTGGGAGCAAAGATGGCCAAAACGATACTTGCAGTGGACGATTCCAGCTCATTGCGCCAGATGGTGGCGTTCAGCCTGAAAGCCGCCGGTTACCAGGTGGTGGAGGCCGTCGACGGCCAGGACGGACTGGAAAAAGCCAAGCTGCAAACCGTGGACCTGGTATTGACGGACCAGAACATGCCGCGCATGGATGGCCTGGAACTGATCAAGCTGCTGCGCGAATTGCCGACCTACCAGAAGGTGCCGATTCTGATGCTGACGACGGAGTCGTCGGACGAAATGAAGTCGAAAGGACGTGCCGCCGGCGCCAATGGCTGGCTGGTCAAGCCCTTCGATCCGCAACGCCTGATTGAAGTGGTCAAGAAGGTGATTGGCTGATGCCAGCCGCGCAGTGCAACGATGCAAATGACGGAGTCACCCTATGACCATCGATATTAGCCAGTTTTTCCAGGTCTTTTTCGATGAGGCCGAAGAACTGCTGGCTGAAAAAGAACGGCTGCTGCTGGCCGTCGATATTGCGGCGCCCGACGCCGAAGACCTGAATGCCATTTTCCGCACCGCCCATTCGATCAAGGGCGGCGCATCGACGTTCGGCCTGTCCGACATGAGCGAGGTGACGCACATCCTCGAGTCATTGCTCGACCGCATCCGCCAGGGCCAGATGGCCCTGACGGCGGAACACGTCGATGCCTTTTTGGCCGCCAAGGATATCCTCAAGATGCAGCTCGACGGTCATCGTCTGGGCAGCGCCGTCGACCAGGATGCCGTGGCCAATGTGCGCATGATGCTGCAATCGTTCTCGCAGGACGTGCCCGTGGCTGCGCTCACGCCCGTCGCGCCAGCGTTCCATACGGCCGAAAAGGCTGCCGTCAGCCATGCCGGCGGACATCGCATCCGCCTGGAACTGCCGAAAATGGAAGAGCGCGAAGTCGAGGCGCTGGCGGCCGAACTGGGCTTGCTGGGCGACGTCGCCGTGTCCACCCTGGCCGATGCGCGCAAGGTGCTGGAAGTGACGACGCATGAAAGCCTGGACGATATCCTGGCCATCTGCTCGTTCGTGCTCAATCCCGACGACATGGTCATTACGCAGGCGCCGCCACTGGCGCCAGGCGAAGCCGCAGCGGCCCGCGCGGCGCAGGAAAAAGCCCAGGGTTACGGCTTCTTCGACCCGCTGCCAGGCACGCAGGGCGCGGCGGATCCCGGCTATGGCTTCTTCCAGCCGATCGAAGACATCCGCGCCGCCGCTGGCGTGCAGAGCGACGCCGAACAGGGTTACGGTTTCTTCCAGCCCCTCGAGCAGATTCGCGCCGATGCCGCCAAGGCGGGCAACGCCAGCGCTGCCGCCGTGCCGGCCGTGGCGAGCGCCGCGACCGAGGTGGAGCAGGAAAAGAAACCGGCCAAGAAAGAGGGCGAGAAGGCCGGTACCGAATCGTCGTCGATCCGCGTCTCGATTGAAAAAGTCGATCAGCTGATCAACCTGGTGGGCGAGCTGGTGATCACGCAGGCGATGATCGAGCAGCGCGCCGGCGCGCTCGACCCGATGCTGCACGAGAAACTGCTCGACAGCGTCAGCCACCTGACGCGCAATACGCGCGACTTGCAGGAAGCGGTGATGTCGATCCGCATGATGCCGATGGATTTCGTCTTTTCGCGCTTCCCTCGCATGGTGCGCGACCTGGCGACCAAGTTGGGCAAGAAGGTTGACTTCATCACCAATGGCGCCGCCACGGAACTGGACAAGGGCCTCATCGAGCGCATCGTCGATCCGCTGACGCACCTGGTGCGCAACAGTATCGACCACGGCGTGGAAATGCCGGCCGCCCGCGTGGCCGCTGGCAAGACCGAGGCCGGCCGTTTGTTCCTCTCGGCCAGCCACCAGGGTGGCAACATCATCATCGAAGTATCCGATGATGGCGCGGGACTGAACCGCGAGCGCATACTGGCCAAGGCGCAGCAGCAGGGACTCGACGTGTCCGAGACGATGAGCGACGCCGACGTGTGGCAGCTGATCTTCGCGCCCGGCTTTTCCACCGCCGAGGCGGTCACCGATGTGTCGGGCCGCGGCGTGGGCATGGATGTCGTCAAGCGCAATATCAGCGCCATGGGCGGGGTGGTCGACATCCGTTCGGCGAAGGGCTTCGGCACGACGATTTCGATCTCGCTGCCGCTGACCCTGGCCATCCTGGATGGCATGTCGATCCGCGTCGGCGACGAAGTGTATATTTTACCGCTGGGCTTTGTCATCGAATCGCTGCAGCCGGCCGTTGAGGATATCAAGGACATCAGTGGTAAGGGGCAGGTGGTGAAAGTGCGTGGAGAATACCTGCCGCTGATTCCGCTGTACCAGATGTTCGACATCACGCCGCGCTTTACCAGTCCCTCGGAAGGCATCTGCGTGATTCTCGAGACGGAAGGGCGCAAGGCGGCCCTGTTTGTCGACGACTTGGTGGGACAACAGCAGGTCGTGGTGAAAAACCTCGAATCGAATTACCGCAAGGTAGTGGGCATTTCTGGCGCCACCATCCTGGGCGATGGCGGCGTGTCGCTGATTCTCGATGTCGCCGCCCTGATCCGCTCCTCTCGCCAGCTGGCCGACGAGTCCATTTTTTCGTAATACCGATAGATAAAAGATAGGAAAACGCACCATGTCAGATACTCAACAAACATCCGGAAGCAATACGGGCGACGGCAAGGACATCGCCGGACGTGAATTCCTGGCCTTCACCCTGGGCTCCGAAGAGTACGGCATCGATATCCTGAAGGTCCAGGAAATCCGTGGTTACGAAGCGGTCACCCGCATCGCCAACGCGCCTGAATTCATCAAGGGCGTGATCAACCTGCGCGGCATCATCATTCCCGTGGTCGACATGCGCATCAAGTTCAACCTGGGCACGCCCGTGTACGACCAGTTCACAGTGGTGATCATCCTGAACATCGGCGGGCGCATCGTCGGCATGGTGGTCGACAGCGTCTCCGACGTCACCACCCTGACGCCGGAGCAGGTCAAGCCGGCGCCGGAGATGGGCACCGCCTTCTCGACCGACTACATGATCGGCTTGGGCACCATCGACGAGCGCATGCTGATCCTGGTCGATATCGACAAGCTGATGTCGAGCAGCGAGATGGGCCTGATCGACAAGCTGGCGGCGTAAGCGGCAGCAGCGGCGCCATTGGCGCCGCAGTTTTACCGCAAGTATCACTACAGATATGCATGTACCGGCGCGAGCAGCATCTAGAGGCGCGCCGGCAGGCTGCAAGGTCCGACAGAGACCAGGCCACAACACGGCGCTGTCCGGTTGAACGGGCGCCGTTCACATAAATATTGGAGACTGTAATGAGTTTGCGCGATTTCAAGATAGGTACCCGGCTGGGGATAGGTTTCGGCAGCATCCTCGCCATCCTGGTGGTGGTGATCGTTTCGGCGAATGCACTGAATTATCGTAACAAGGCCCAGTTGCTCACGGGCTTGGCACTGGCCAGTGAAAAAAATACGCAGGCGTCGCTGATGAAAAGCGCGATGCTGGAAACCGGTATCGCCATGCGCAATATCGGCTTGCAGGGCGATGTGGGCCTGATGCAGGTGGAAGAGGGCAAGGTGCGCGAACAGCGCAAGCTGTACGACGGCGCGCGCGGCAAGCTGGCCACCTTGGGCCTGTCCGATGGCGAGAAGACGCTGCTGGCCAATATCGCCAGGGTCGACGGCGAAGTCGATGCCGCCTTCAAGGAGGCGATGGGGCAGGTGCTGGCGTTTAACAGCGAGGGCGCGGCGAAGGTGATTGCCACCCGCATCGACCCCTTGAACAAGACGACCCTGGCCGATATCAACAAGCTGCTCGACTTGCAGCATGTGGCCCAGCAAAGCTTCATGGACGACTCGCTGGCGGCCGATGCGCGCCTGATGACGGTACTCTTCATCCTGGGCGGTGCGGCGGTGGCGATCGGCGCATGGTGCGCCATTTTTATCACGCGCTCGATCACGGTGCCGCTGTCGGGTGCACTGGCGGTGGCGCAGAAGGTGGCAGCGGGCGAGCTGACATCGCGCGTGGTGGTCGAAGGCAAGGATGAAACGAGCGCGTTGCAGCAGGCGCTCAAGGACATGAACGAGAGCCTGGTGCAGACGGTCAGCGACGTGCGCAATGGGACCGACACCATCACCGTGGCGTCGCGCGAGATCGCCAGCGGCAATGCGGACCTGTCGGCGCGCACGGAAACGCAGGCCAGTTCGCTCGAAGAGACGGCGTCGTCGATGGAAGAGCTGACGTCGACCGTGAAGCAGAACGCGGACAACGCGCGCCAGGCCAACCAGCTGGCCGTGTCGGCATCGTCGGTGGCGGAGCAGGGCGGCAAGGTGGTGGCGCAAGTGGTCGATACCATGGGTTCCATCAAGGACAGCTCGCGCAAGATCGTCGATATTATCGGCGTCATTGACGGCATCGCGTTCCAGACGAATATCCTGGCGCTGAATGCGGCCGTCGAAGCGGCGCGCGCAGGCGAGCAGGGACGCGGTTTTGCGGTGGTGGCATCGGAAGTGCGTAATCTGGCGCAACGCTCCGCTGGCGCGGCGAAAGAGATCAAGGGCCTGATCGGCGACTCGGTCGACAAGGTCGATGCGGGCAGCCGCCTGGTGGACGAGGCGGGGCAGACCATGGGCCTGATCGTCACGTCGATCCGGCAGGTGGCCGACATCATGGGCGAGATCACGGCGGCAACGCAGGAACAGAGCCATGGCATCGAGGAAGTCAACCAGGCCATCGCGCAGATGGACCAGATGACGCAGCAAAATGCGGCGCTGGTCGAGGAAGCGGCGGCCGCCGCCGAGAGCATGCAGGAGCAGGCGCAGAAACTGGCCGACGCCGTCAGCATCTTCAAGCTGGACGGCGAGAGCGCGGCGCAGGCGGCCATGCCCGCGCCGGTGAAGGCGGCGGCACGGCCTGCGCCCGCAGTGGCGGCAGCGACACGGCGGTTGGCAAAGACGGCGCAGGCCGGCGCGCCACCGCCTGCGAAAAAGCTGGCGGCGGCCGGCGGCGACGATTGGGAAGAGTTCTGACGCCAACCCGGTCCCGCTAGTTATACTTGCAAAGGCATTGGTCAGAGTAGTCATAGAGAGGTAAAAATAAAATGCCGCAAACTAAAACGGATTCGGTCAAGGAATTTGATTTCACTGGCAAGGACTTCGAACGGGTCCGCGCCATGATATACAAGCGGGCTGGCATCGCGCTGGCCGACAGCAAGCAGGAGATGGTCTACAGCCGCCTGGCCAGGCGCCTGCGCGCGACTGGCATTTCCTCGTTCGTTCGCTATCTGGACGACCTGGAAGCGGGCCGCATGGGTGACGAGTGGGAAGCGTTCACGAATGCGCTGACGACCAACCTGACGTCGTTCTTCCGCGAGGCGCATCACTTCCCGCTGCTGGCCGAGCATGTGAAAAAACTGAGCGGGCCGATCACCATCTGGTGTTCGGCCAGTTCCACCGGCGAGGAGCCGTACTCGATCGCCATGACGGTGTGCGAGGCGTTCAATACGCTCACGCCGCCCGTCACCATCATCGCCACGGATATCGACACGAATGTGCTGGCCACGGCCGCCAATGGCGTCTATAACCTGGACCGGCTCGAGAAGATGCCGGCCGACCGTGCGCGGCGCTTTTTCTTGCGCGGCAAGGGCGATCGCGAGGGGCAGGTGCGGGTACGCCCGGAACTGCGCCAGATGATCACCTTCAAGCCGCTCAACCTGCTGGCCGACAGCTGGCCCCTGACGGGACAGTTCGACGTCATCTTCTGCCGTAACGTGATGATTTATTTTGACAAGGCGACGCAGCGCAAGATCCTGTCGCGCTTTGTGCCGTTGATGAAGCCTGATGCCCTGCTGTTTGCGGGCCATTCGGAGAATTTCCTGTACGTGTCGGATTCATTGAAGCTGCGCGGTAAAACAGTCTATGAGCTCGACCAGCCTCGGGTCGCCGCGCCCAAGGCATCGTCGCATCGTACATGAGAGTGAAATATGAGCCTGGAATCCAAAGAGCAATTTGCCACTAACGTCTATTACGACAGGACGTTCAATTGTGACGCCGCCAAGATCTTGCCTGGTGAGTATTACTTTACCAACAAGGACATGCTGATCGTCACCGTGCTCGGCTCCTGCGTCTCGGCCTGCATCCGCGACCGTGTCACGGGCCTGGGCGGCATGAACCATTTCATGCTGCCCGACGGTGGCAGCGATCCGAATAGCCCGATTTCCGCGTCGATGCGCTATGGCACTTACGCCATGGAGATATTGATCAACGATCTGCTGAAGGCGGGCGCGCGGCGCGAGAACATGGAAGCGAAGGTGTTTGGCGGCGGCGCCGTGCTGCGTGGCTTCACGGCGATCAACGTCGGTGAACGCAATGCGGCCTTTGTCATCAATTACCTGAAGGCGGAAAAGATGCGCGTGGTGGCCGAGGACTTGAATGACATCCACCCGCGCAAGGTGTATTTTTTCCCCCGTAGCGGCAAGGTGCTGGTGAAAAAGCTGATGCAGACGCACAACGACACCCTGGTGCGCCGCGAACTCGATTACGCGAGCCGTCTCAAGGTTGCCCCGGTGGGTGGCGAGATCGAGCTGTTCTAGTAACACCAGACCAAACCTACTGCGCGTCGTGCTTTGCGGCCTGCGATGCTCACCGTGCTTCAGCACGGTTGCGCTTCTTAGCCACAAATCACTGCCGCTCGCTACGGTTTTGTCTGGCGTTTTTACCGATTAAGAATAAGGGCCGCAAGGCTTGGAAGGATATTTTATGAAGATCAAAGTATTGATCGTGGATGATTCGGCGCTCATTCGCAGCGTCATGACGGAAATCGTGAATAGCCAGCCCGACATGGAAGTGGTGGGGGCGGCGCCTGATCCGCTGGTGGCGCGCGAGATGATCAAGCAGACCAACCCCGACGTGCTGACCCTTGACGTCGAGATGCCGAAGATGGATGGTCTCGACTTCCTGGAAAAACTGATGCGCTTGCGTCCGATGCCGGTGCTGATGGTGTCGTCGCTGACCGAGCGCGGTTCGGAAATCACCATGCGCGCGCTGGAGCTGGGCGCCGTCGATTTCGTCACCAAGCCAAAGATTTCCATCCAGAGCGGCATGCGCGAGTACACCGACATGATCGCCGACAAGATCCGCGCCGCCTCGAAGGCGCGCATCCGCGCGCGTACGCTGCCGTCGGCGGGCGACAGGGTAGCCGCACCGTTGCCTGCGCTGCGCAGCCCCTTGACGTCGAGCGAAAAGCTGATCATCGTGGGCGCCTCCACCGGCGGCACGGAAGCGATCCGCGAATTTTTGATGCAGATGCCGTCCGATTGCCCCGGCATCCTGATCACGCAGCACATGCCGGAAGGCTTTACGCGTTCGTTTGCGCGCCGCCTCGATTCGCTGTGCAAGATCTCGGTGCAGGAAGCGGCCGGCGGCGAAAGGGTGCTGCCCGGCCACGCCTACATCGCGCCCGGCCATTCGCACCTGACCCTGACGCGCAGCGGCGCCAACTACATGACCAAGATCGACCAGGGTGAACCGGTCAACCGCCACCGTCCCTCGGTCGATGTGCTGTTCCGTTCGGCCGCGCAATCGGCGGGTAAAAATGCCGTCGGCGTGATCCTGACCGGCATGGGCAAGGATGGCGCACAAGGCATGTTGGAGATGAAGGCCGCAGGAGCGTATAATTTTGCGCAGGATGAAGCCAGTTGCGTGGTGTTTGGCATGCCGCGCGAGGCGATCGCCATCGGTGCTACGCATGAGGTTGGCGCTCTGACGGCGTTGCCCGGCATGGTGCTGGGGCACCTGGCTGCGCATGGCATGCGTGCTTTGCGCGTGTAAGCCACGTTTTGTATGATCTGGGGCAAGTTTGTTCGCCTAAAAGCAACGAAAATGCTATCCTATAACTTGCTGCCGTAGTGTCGACCATAATGTCGGCATTCATGTCGATATTATTAACAAACCGCTACAGAAACAACGGAGTTATTCATGGCTGATCCAAAGATGAAATTTTTAGTCGTTGACGATTTTTCGACGATGCGCCGCATTGTCCGGAATTTGTTGAAGGAACTGGGTTATGCCAACGTCGATGAGGCGGAAGACGGCGTGATGGGCCTGGCCAAGCTGCGCGCGGAATCCTACGATTTCGTCGTCTCGGACTGGAACATGCCTAATATGGATGGCCTGACGATGCTGCAGCATATCCGCGCCGATCCCGCACTGGCCAAGCTGCCCGTGCTGATGGTGACGGCCGAAGCGAAAAAAGAAAACATCATCGCCGCCGCGCAAGCTGGCGCCAGCGGTTATGTTGTCAAGCCGTTCACGGCCGCGACCCTCGATGAAAAGCTGAACAAGATTTTCGAGAAGCTGGAAAAAGCCGGCGCCTGATCATGCTTTGAACCGCTTCAAAAAAACGCTGCCTGTGCGAACTGGCAGCGTTTTTTTTCGTCGGCTGAACTTGCCTATACCAGGCCGCCATTCGCGCGCAGGGTCTGGCCGTTGATCCAGCGGCCATCGGGGTCGCACAGGAAGGCGACGGCGACGGCGGCGTTGACGGGGATATTCTTGCCGCGCAATTCCTTGGCGAAGTGTTGACCAGCACGTCGGCCGCTTCGGACGCATCGAACAGCGCTGCACGTCGCCCGCATCGGCCACGTTGGTCTGAACCGCGATGGCGGCGCCGCCGTCGGCTGCGATGACCGCGCCGATGTAGTGTGTAATCCAGATCAACACTCCTGCATCAGTCACGGCGCCAGTCGTCGGCCCAAAGCTGCCATGTGGCTGATTGCTGCGTGGAATTAAATATTTCTCAAAGTTAACTTTACACGTCAACTAAAGTGGCTCATGATCGCTGCACTATTCCACCTCTGTCCCCGACCCCGACAAGAAGGAGCGCCACATGCGCCGAGCACCCGTACTATTCTTTGCCCTGATGACTGCCTTGCTGGCAGCTTGCGGCGTGAGCCTTGAGCAAACCAGCGTCGCCCCTGTCGCTCCTGCCGTCGTCGAGGCGCCGGAGCAGGCCGCACAGTTGCCTGCCGACGGCGATGGCCGGCATGCCTATCTGCACCGCGTGGGTGGCCATGATTATGTCAGCCTGAGCCAGCATGGCCCGCAGGGCGGCTTGCCGCTACGCACAGGGGCGCAGCGCGATGCACACGCCATCCGCCTGCTGGCAGCCGATCCGGCCCAGGCACGGGCCATCCTGCGCAGCCTCAGGCTGCCTGCGAACCAGCGCAAGCTGTGGGCGGGAGAGGAAATTGTGCTCGATGCGGCCAGCTATGACATGTTGCACGCGGCACGCGGCCGCAACAAGCCGTTGTTTGCCGAGCTCAAGCTGGTAGGGATGGAGTAGTCGATAAAGAAACGGGGCCGAATGGCCCCGCTGTGACAATGCTTAAATTTCCAGGTTGTCGATCAAGCGGGTCTGGCCCAGCTTGGTGGCGGCCAGCACCACCAGCGGTTCCCCTGCGGCCAGTTCGGCGGCGCTCGGCGCTTGCAGGTTGGCGCGCTTGCGCACGGCGATGTAGTCCGATTTCCAGCCGCGGCCGTCCAGCAGCCGCATGGCAGCCCGTTCCAGTTCACCCACGGCGAGGTTACCCTTGCGCACTTCCTCTGCGACGAAATTAAGTCCCTTGTACAGTTCCGGCGCTTCCGCGCGTTCGCTTTCCGACAGGTACATATTGCGCGAGGACAAAGCCAGGCCATCGTCGGCGCGGTACGTTTCGGCGGCGATGATTTCCGTCGGCAGCGCGAACTGGCGCGCCATGTTGCGGATGATCATCAGTTGCTGGTAATCCTTCTTGCCGAACACGGCCACTCGTGGGCCCACGCATGAAAACAGCTTGGTGACGACGGTGCATACGCCTTCGAAGAAGCCGGGGCGGAATTCCCCTTCCAGGGTATTGCCCAGGTCATCGGGCGGGCGCACGCGGTATTCCTGCGGTTCCGGGTACAGTTCCTTTTCCGTCGGCGCGAACAGCACGTAGACGCCTTCCTTTTCCAGCTTGGCGACGTCGGCCGCCATGGTGCGCGGATATTTTTCGAAGTCTTCGTTCGGGCCGAATTGCAGGCGGTTCACGAAGATCGAGGCGACGACAGGGTCGCCATGCTTGCGCGCCAGGCGCATCAGCGACAGATGGCCTTCGTGCAGGTTGCCCATGGTGGGGACGAACGCCGTGCGCAGCTGTCCGCTGAGCTGGTCGCGCAATTCTTCGATGTCGGAAATAATTTTCATGGATTGCTTTCGCTAAAACCCCGTTGTACGGTGGTCAGTGACAAAGGGAAGGGATCAGGCGGGCGAATACGCCAGCCGGACGTAGATGGGGGCAAACGGTTCTGCCTGCGTGATTTCGATCAGGGTTTCCTTGGCCAGTTCCAGCAAGGCCACGAAATTGACCACCACCACGGGCACGCCGCCGGCAATGTCGAACAGCTCGCTGAACTCGACGAAGCGCGACGACTGTAAATGGCGCAGGATGCTCGACATGTGCTCGCGCACGGACAGCTCCTGGCGGCTGATGCGGTGATGCTGGGTCAGCTTGGCGCGTTTCAGCACGTCGAGCCAGGCCTGCTGCAAGTCCACCGGCTCCACGTCGGGCCAGGTGGGCGTCAGGCTTTGCTCGATGAAAATCTGCGTGCGCACGAAATCGCGCTCGAACTGGGGAATGGTGTTCAGGTCGTAGGCGGCCAGCTTGATCTGCTCGTATTCGAGCAGGCGGCGCACCAGTTCGGCACGGGGATCGCCACCGTCTTCCTCGACGTCGCTCTTGCGCGAAGGCAAAAGCATGCGCGACTTGATCTCGATCAGCATGGCCGCCATCAGCAGATACTCGGCGGCCAGTTCAAGGTTGCTCACGCGGATCTGGTCCACGTATTTCAGATATTGCAGGGTCACCTGCGCCATCGGAATATCGAGAATGTTGAAGTTTTGCTTGCGGATCAGGTAGAGCAGCAAGTCGAGCGGGCCTTCAAAGGCTTCGAGGAAGATTTCCAGCGCGTCCGGCGGGATGTACAAATCCGTCGGCATGCGCAGCATCGGTTCGCCATACAGGCGGACGACACCCGGCGGCTCGGCGGCAGGCGCCGCGTCCGTGAGCGCTGTTGCAGATGCTGCAGGGTCGCCGCTGCCGTCGCCGCCAGTGGCGGGTTCGGGCGACTCGATGACTGCGCCCGCACCGGAAGCGTCGGCTTCCGGCGTGACTACAGACTCTTCAGGCAGCATCGTGCCGGTTCCAGATCTTAGTTCTTGTTCTGGTAAACGTAAGCCTGTTGCTTGACGGCCGATGCCAGCTGGCGTTCCTGTTCATCGATGCTGACGGCCGGCTTGTCCCACAGCAGGGCGCGGCCCGCTTGCTGGCCCGCTTCCATGCCAGGATTCTTGGCCTTCAGTTCGGCGATGAACAAGGTGTGGTCGGATACGTAGTTGTTGTGTTTTGCAGGCAGTTTCATATTCTCTTCTGAGTGTCTTATAAGTAAGGTCAGCCGGCCGTATTTTACCGCGCCGTACCGCTTGGCGGGTTGTGGTATCGGCAAGTCCGGGGGCGAAATTGCTAAAAATCAATAACGCCATCAATAACGCAACAAGCGCCGCATCACCATCGGCGCCGGTTCGGCGGGGTTGGCGTGCGAATATTCCAGTTCTTCGGCCAGGTCGAATTCAAAGGCCGCATAAAAATCGATCAACTTGCGCTGGTCGCGCCGCACGGCCAGGCGCAATTCCTCGGCCTGGCACGACAGGCCGTGATGAATGATGGCTTCGAGCAAATGTTGTGAAACATGGCTGCCCCGGTACGCGGGCAGCACGCCCATGCGTGAAATCTTCCAGATGGCGGGATCGCTGTCGAGCGGCATCCAGCGCAGCGAGCCGGCTGGAATGTCGTCGATCAGCAACAGAAAACCGCCGCCGTGGCGCAGTTGCGCTTCCACCTGTTGTGCCGTCTCGTGGTGTCCACTGGACGAGGCCGCGACCTTGCCGGCCCACGCAGCGCGGGTCAGTTCGGCCATCAGTTGTGCATCGGCATTTGTTGCTTCGCGCACCACGATATTCATCATCGGTCCTTGTGGGGGCTTAGCGGATGCGCATGCCAGGTTCGGCGCCCGGCCACGGGTTCAGGATGTAGATGCCCGGATTGGTCTTCTCGTCGGCGGCGGACGCAGCCATGACCATGCCTTCCGAAATGCCGAACTTCATCTTGCGCGGCGCCAGGTTGGCCACCAGTACCGTCAGCTTGCCGACCAGCTCTTCCGGCTGGTACGCCGAGCGGATGCCCGAGAAGACATTGCGCAAGCGGCCTTCGCCCGCATCCAGCGTCAGGCGCAGCAGCTTGTCGGAACCTTCGACCAGTTCGCAGTTGACGATTTTGGCGATGCGCAGGTCGATCTTGAGGAAGTCGTCGATCTTGATCTCGGGCGCCAGTTCTTCGATGGCGGCAGCGGTGGCAGCTTCAGGCGCTGCAGCGTCGTTGGCGGCGTCGCCGGCCGGCGCGGCAATGGCGGGGGCTGCTTGCGGCGCGTCAAACAGCGCTTCGATCATCTTTGCATCCATGCGTGTCATCAAATGGCTGTAGGCGCCGATGGTACGGCCCAGCATGCTGTTTGCGACGGCGTCGCCGAACACTTGCGTATCCGCCCAGCTGAACGCGGCGTCGTTGAGGAACGAGGCCACGTTCTTGGCCACACCCGGCAGCACAGGCGACAACAAGATAGTCAGCTGGCGGAACAGGATCAGGGCCGTGGTGCACACGTCGTGCAACTCGGCTGTTTTTTCCGCATCCTTGGCGAGGATCCACGGCTTGTTTTCATCGACATACTGGTTGGTGATGTCGGCGATTTCCATGATTTCGCGCAAGGCCTTGCCGAATTCGCGGTTCTCGAAGTGCGCGGCGATGCTGGCCTGGCGCTCGACGATGACGCCATTCACGTCCACCGTCAGCGCGCGGTTGATCCAGCTTTGCGCGCCTTCCGACAGGGTGCTCGCCAGCTTGCCGTCGAAACGCTTGGCGATGAAGCCGGCGCAGCGGCTGGCGATGTTCACGTATTTGCCGATCAGGTCGCTGTTTACGCGGGCGACAAAATCTTCGCCGTTGAAGTCCAGGTCTTCCACTTTCGAGTTCAGCTTGAAGGCGATGTAATAGCGCAGCCATTCCGGGTTCATGCCCAGGTCCAGGTAGCGCAGCGGCGAAATGCCGGTGCCGCGCGACTTCGACATCTTTTCGTTGTTGACCGTCAGGAAGCCGTGGACGTTGACTTTCAGTTTGTCGATCACCGGGTGATTGGCGAACTTCAGCATGGCGGGCCAGAACAGCAAATGGAAGGAGACGATATCCTTGCCGATGAAGTGGATCTGTTCCGTCGACGGGTCATTCAGGAAGGCGTCGAAATCGATGCCTTTCTTGTCGCAATAGTTTTTCAGGCTGGCCAGGTAACCGACGGGCGCATCCATCCACACATAGAAGAACTTGCCCGGCGCATCGGGAATCGGGATGCCGAAGTAGGGTGCGTCGCGCGAAATATCCCAGTCAGCCAGCTTTTCGCCCGCTTCGCCCAGCCATTCGCTGACCTTGTTGACCATCTCCGGCTGCAAGCGGCCTGGCGTATTCAGCCAATCCTTGAGGAATTCGAAGCAGCGCGGGTCGGACAGCTTGAAGAAATACTGTTCCGACGGCTTCATCACGGGCGTCGCATTGGTGAACACCGAGAACGGATTGACCAGGTCGGTCGGCTGGTAGGCCGCGCCGCACACTTCGCAATTGTCGCCGTACTGGTTCTTGGCGCCGCATTTCGGGCATTCGCCCTTGATGTTGCGGTCGGCCAGGAACATGCCCTTGACCGGATCGAAGAAGCGGTCGACGGTTTTCGTGACGATCAGGCCCGTATCGCGCAGCTTGCGGTAGATCGATTGCGACAGGTCGACGTTTTCCGGCGAGTCGGTCGAATACCAGTTATCGAAGGCGATATGGAAGCCATCGAGGTACTGGGCGCGGCCGGCGGCGATGTTGGCGACGAATTGCTGCGGCGTGATGCCTTCTTTTTCGGCGGCGATCATGATGGGCGTGCCATGCGTATCGTCGGCGCCCACAAAGTGCACTTCACGGCCGGCTGCGCCATCGCGTTGCATTCGCTGGAACCGGACCCAGATATCAGCCTGGATGTATTCCATGATGTGGCCAATGTGAAAAGCGGCGTTTGCGTAAGGCAGGGCAGTGGTGACGAACAGCTTGCGAGTCATGATTGATGCACTTTTGGGATGGATAATAGGGCATTTTAACAGCGGAAAGGCAATATGAGCAGATGCAGCGCTGGCAAGTGATGCTTTTGCCGCCATCGCGCCATGCAAATTTGCGCTAGACTGCGCGTATTGCACATATGTAGTACACACGGAGATTTACATGAGCATCACAGTAGAAGACGTCAAGGCCGCTCTGGCCCAGGTTATTGATCCAAATACACATAAAGATTTCGTTTCCAGCAAAACCGTCAAGAATCTGAAGGTCGATGGCAATGATATTTCCCTCGACATCGAGCTGGGCTATCCCGCCAAAAGCCAGATCGACCTGATCCGCAAGTCCGTGCTGGCCGCCTTGCGCGTGCTGCCGGGCGTGGGCAACGTCAGCGTGGGCGTCTCGTCGAAAATCATTTCGCACACGGTGCAGCGCGGCTTGAAGCCGATGAGCAATGTGAAAAACATCATTGCCGTCGCTTCCGGCAAGGGCGGCGTGGGTAAATCGACCACGGCTGTCAACCTGGCCCTGGCCCTGGCTGCCGAAGGCGCCAGCGTCGGCATGCTCGACGCCGATATCTATGGCCCGTCGCAACCGATGATGCTGGGCATCAGCGGCCAGCCGAAGACGCTCGACGGCAAGAGCATGGAGCCGATGGAAAACCACGGCCTGCAAGTGTCGTCGATCGGCTTCATGATCGATCCGGACGAGCCGATGGTGTGGCGCGGCCCGATGGTCACGCAAGCCTTGCAGCAACTGCTGGACCAGACCAACTGGCGCGACCTTGACTATTTGATCGTCGACATGCCGCCAGGCACGGGCGACATTCAATTGACCCTGTCGCAGAAAGTGCCCGTCACGGGCGCCGTCATCGTCACGACGCCGCAGGACATCGCGCTGCTGGACGCGCGCAAGGGTCTCAAAATGTTCGAGAAAGTCGGCATCCCGATCCTCGGTGTGGTGGAAAACATGAGCACGCATATCTGCTCGAACTGCGGCCATGCGGAAGAAATCTTCGGTGCCGGCGGCGGCGCGAAGATGTGCGCCGACTTTGGCGTGGAATTCCTCGGCGCCTTGCCGCTGACCATGGCGATTCGCCAGCAGACGGATTCGGGCACGCCCACCGTCGTGGCCGAGCCCGATGGCCCCGTCGCCGCGATCTACAAGCAGATCGCCCGTACCATCGCCATCAAGGTGGCGGAAAAGGCGAAGGATATGACCAGCAAGTTCCCGAGTATTGTTATTAAAAACGACTGATTTAACCCAAGGCAGAGACCGGGGTCGAACCCTCAGGGTTCGACCCCGGTCCTTCATGGGTTAACAATCCTGCGCCATGGTCGTCAGTAATATGGTTTCATGCAGTCCGTGTTGTTATTAAACAAGAGGAGACATCATGCACCTGAACACTGTATTCCTGCGCCAAGCCGCAGTCCTGATTGCCGGCAGCCTGCTGGCCGCCAGCGCCTTTGCCCAATCCGTATCATTTGTCGAGCCTGTTGATGGCGCGACGGTGACCAGTCCGTTCAAGGTCAAGTTCGCCGTCAGTGGCATGGACGTCAAGCCGGCCGGCGACATGACGGCCAAGACGGGCCACCATCATTTGCTCATCAATATGGGGCCGCTGAAGGCGGGCGAAATGATCCCCATGGACGAAAAACATTTGCATTTCGGCAAAGCGCAAACGGAAACGGACGTCACCTTGCCGCCGGGCCAGTACACCTTGACCATGCAGTTCGCCAACGGCGCACACCAGTCGTATGGGCCGGAGTTGAGCAAAAGCATCAAGGTGACGGTCAAGTAATCGCGCACATTGATTCATGTCGGCAAAGGCCGGGTTCCAGCGATGGATCCTGGCCTTTTTTATATTGTTGCCTCTTGTCATTATTGTGTCATATAGTTTGCGTATGCTGCCCGATGGCCTAACTTTGGATGAGTGCATATGAGCAAGAATTTCTCCCTTTCCCGGCAACTGGCGCAGGCGCTGCTGCTGGTCGCTGGCGTGGCGGCGTGCCAGGCGCATGCGGCCAAGGCAGTTCCCAATGCTGCGGCGCAGCCGAAGCTGGTGGTCGTGCTGGTAGTGGACGGCTTGCCGCAGGAACAGGTGACGCGCTACCGCGACCAGTTCGGCCAGGGTGGTTTCCGCCGCCTGCTGGAGCAGGGTGCGTGGTTCAGCGATGCGCACCAGGCGCATGGCATCACGGTGACCGCCATCGGGCACTCGGCCGTGCTGTCGGGCGCTTACCCGTACCAGCATGGCGTGATCGGCAATAACTGGATCGATCCCGTCACGAAAAAATCCGTGTACTGCACCGAGGATGGCAATTTCCACTACATCGGCGAAGCAACACAGCCCGACGACGGCACCGCGCCGACCAGGCTGCGCGTCAGCACCCTGGGCGACGAACTGCGCTATGCCACGGGCGACAAGGCCAAGGTCGTCACGGTGTCGGGCAAGGACCGCGGCGCCATCCTGCTGGCCGGGAAAACGGGCACGGCCTATATGTACATGGAAAAGACGGGCAACTTCGCCAGCAGCACTTATTACATGCAGCAGCATCCGCAATGGGTGCAGCGCTACCAGGCCGCCAGACCGCAGGACCGCTACTATGGCAAGAGCTGGACGCCTTTGCTGGCCGACAGCGCCTACGCCAACGATGCGCGCGAGGACATCGTGCCGGCCAAGCCGGGCACGCGCAACACCTTCCCGTTTGCCTATTACAGCGACAGCGGCAAGCTCGATGGCGAGTACTACAGCCGCTTGAAGTCCGGTCCCTTCCTCGATGAGCTGACCCTGGAATTTGCGCGCGCCGCCGTCGATGGCGAAAACCTGGGCCGCAACCCGGCCGGCGTGCCCGATATCCTCGGCGTGAGCCTGTCCGCGCACGACTATGTGAACCATGCCTACGGCCCGGAAAGCAGGATGTCGCACGACCACCTGCAGCGACTGGACCGCATGCTGGCGGGCTTCTTTGCCGACCTGGATAAAAAAGTCGGCATGGACAACGTGCTGGTGGTGCTGACGGCCGACCATGGCTTTGCCAACGTGCCGGAATTTGCTGAAACGCGGGGCTTCTCCGCCAAGCGCATCGATGGCGCCAAACTGGTCGATGGCTTGAACCAGCACCTGGCAACGACCCTGGGCATCGATAAACTGGTGACGACGTCGTCGCTGCCGAATATCTACCTCGATTACGCGCTGGCGGAAAAGGGCGGCGTCCATCGCGTCGCGCTGGAAGACGCGGCGGCCCGCTTCCTGCTGCAGCAGGACGGCCTGGCGCAGGTCTACACGCGCACGCAGATGGAAACGGGCGCCGTCGCCACGCGCATGGACACGCTGATGCGCCGTGCCTGGAACCGCCAGCTGTCGGGTGACCTGATGGTCGTCACAAAGCCGGCCTGGTACTTTGGCAAGGGCGCTGGTGGCACCTCGCACGGCACGCCGTACACGTATGACACGAACGTGCCGCTGATGGTCTTCGGCCCCCGCTGGATTAAACCGGGCGCGTATGGCCAGTATGCGGAAGTGGTCGACATCGCGCCAACGCTGGCCCATCTGCTGCGCATACGCCAGCCGTCCGCGTCGGAAGGGCGGATTTTGACGGAAGCGGTGCGGTAAAAGAACCCCAGTGCGAAAAGCCGGGGTCGGACCCTCAGGGTCCGACCCAATCCACCCAAGTTAAGGAGCAAGCCCGCGCAATTGCTGGCAATTCAATGAAATAGTGCTTGACGTGGCACTGGCTTTGCGCGGCCGCCGCCTTGCTGACCTCTCTTTTTTCGACAGCGGCAAGGCGGCGGCCAATGAAGGTCTTTTGATCTTCATTGGCCCTTCATGTCGCTCGCTTCCTTGCTGTCCGATTTCTCCGACCATCTTCAATCCGACCAGTTTCGGCTTAGCGCCCGCCATCCTGATCATCCGATGGCGTTTCAACGTCGCCGCAAACTGCCGCTGCCATCCTTGGTGGCGCTCATGCTCACCGGCATGCGCAAGAGCGTGCAAACCGAACTTGATGAATTCTTTGGCCATCTGCAACAGCAGGCGCAACTGACGCACCAGGTGAGCGCCCAGGCTTTCGCTCAGGCACGCTCAAAACTTGCTACCACGGCCATCCCAGAGCTTAACGACTGGCTCATTGCACAAGCACAGCAGCATGGCTACCTGCCGCGCTGGCACGGTTTCAGGCTGGTCGCCGCTGACGCCTCGACCGTTCGCTTTGGCTTGCGCGCCAGCCATGTCAAACGCGCCGCCGTGGCCGATCAACTGGTGTTTGGCTTGTTTCTGCCCGGTGCCGAATTGATGCTCTCGGCCTCGCTATACAGTACCGACGTCGGCGAACGCCAGATGCTGTTCGAACAGCTCGACCAGCTTGGCAAGGAAGATCTGCTGTTGCTGGACCGAGGCTATCCATGTTACTGGATGCCCGCCGTGTTGAACCAGCGCCGCATTGCCTTCTGCATGCGTGTCGAGCAGGCCCGCGGCGGAGGCTTTCCCTGCGTCAATCAGTTTCTGAAGTCGGGGCTGCAGGAGCAGATCGTCACGCTGCGGGCGCCGGATCGGCGCGATGCGCTTGACTATGAATGTCCCGCTGAACCGCAGACCGTGCGCCTGATACGCCACGTTGCCTCGACCGGCAAGGTGCGTGTTCTGATGACCAATTTACTGGACGTTGAACAATTCCCTGCCGCATTGTTCGGAGACCTCTACCACCAACGCTGGCGCATTGAGGAAGCCTTCAAGCGCATCAAACACCGCCTCCATCTGGAGCACGTGACGGGACTGTCACAGCAGGCCCTGATGCAGGATCTGGCCGCCAAGGTAATATGCGATAACCTGCAGGCGTTGGCGAGCTGTGCCGCCGGCCAGCAAGATGCATTGCCGACGGACAGACGCATCAACCGCGCCTATGTCCATTCGGTACTCAAGCCGCTCTTGCCATCGTTGCTGCTTGGGCTGGCGGCAGCACACTTGCTTGCCGACGCGCTGGCTCTGATCGCCAAGCGAACGTTTCTACATCGCCCAGGACAATCAAGGTCACGGCAAACCAACGCCTACAAGCCCCATAAATACATGGCCTACAAGGCTGCTTGATGGCAGCCTGTTGCTTAACTTGGGTGGATTGGGGTCCGACCCCAGAGTTTGTCGGTGGGTTGGCCGTTAAAAAGGTACTACAACAGCCAGTCTATCGGCAGCAGCGACAGAATCGCCACCCCCATGCGCTTCCACACGCTGGTGCCGGGCTCCGTGTCGTAGCGCGTGGCGCCGCCGCTGGCGTCGCGGGCGATCCAGTACAGCGCGCCGTCGTCGCCTAGCAGCACCTGGTAGGCGCGTTGCGGAATGGTGGTGCGCATGGCCAGGCCCAGCTGGCTGGCCAGCGCGGGGCTGTCGATGACGAGGCCCATTTCCGTGTTCAACTCGATCGAGCGCGGGTCGAAGTTGAACGAGCCCACAAAGATGCGCCGGTCATCAACGGCAAAGGTCTTCGCATGCAGGCTCGATGCGGAGCTGCCCAGGTGGCCAGGCTGCGCGCGCGCGTCGCCCCGTTGCCACGAGCGGCGCGATTCATACAGCAGCACGCCCGCTTCCAGCAGCGGTTTGCGCCATTTTGCATAGCCCGCATGCACGGCCGCCACATCGGTCGCTTCCAGCGCATTCGTCAGGATGCGCACGCCCACGCCTTTTTTTGCCAGGTCGGCAAAGGCCTGGGTGCCGGCTTTGCCGGGCACGAAATACGGCGACACCAGGTCGACTTCCTTTTCCGGCACGCCCAGCAGGTTTTGCAGGTTTTCCGCCACGCCCGTGCCGGGCCGGGCCTTGTCCAGCACCTTGGCCGGGTCGTCGCTGACCATGCGCGTGCGCGCCCATTCGAAGGGCAGGGTGCGTTCCATCATCTGCTTGACGAAGGGCGAGGTGCGCAGTGCCTGTACGTATTCCTCGGCCGCCCTGGTGTCGTCGATGCGGTCCGCCTCGGCGGCGATGGTGGCCGCGTCGCCCTCGACGGGGCTGGTCAGCAGCAGGCTGGCCGGGTAGGCCGAGGCGCTGTTCCAGTAGCGGTCGAAATCCTGCGAGACCTCGTCGACGACGGGGCCGACGGCCAGCACGTCAAGGTCGGCAAACAGCACGTCGCCGGCCGCGCCAAAATATTCATCGCCCACATTGCGCCCGCCGACGATGGTGGCCTGGTTATCGGCCGTGAACGATTTATTGTGCATGCGCCGGTTGAGGCGTGAAAAATCGGTGGCAAAGGCCAGCGCGCGCGGCGCGCGGGGCACGAAGGGATTGAACAGGCGGATTTCCAGATGCTGCTGCTTGCCCAGCATGCTCAGGGTCTGGTCCAGGCCCGCCGTGTTGTTATCGTCGAGCAGCAGGCGCACGCGCACGCCCCGTTCGGCCGCCTGGCGCAGGGCGTCGAACAGCAGGGTGCCGGTGATGTCTTTGTGCCAGATGTAGTACTGCACATCCAGGCTGCGCTGGGCGGCGGCGGCCAGCAGCGCGCGCGCGGCAAAGGCGTCGCGCCCGTCGACCAGCGGATAAATGCCGGACACGCCGGGATGCTGCGCCACCATGGGCGCGATGGCCGTGGCCAACTGGGTGTGCTGGGTGTCGGCCATGACGGTCGACGCGCTGCGTCCTTCCAGCGAAGGCAGTGAAGCGCAGCCGGCAATGACGGTGGACAGCAGCAGGTACAGCAGCAGCCGGGCGGTGCTGCGGAAGGGAAGTGCTTGGGCGGGCATGGCAGGCTTTCATCGAATTGCCCCGATGTTAGCAGATGCGCATGCCCGCACGCGGGCGCGGTTTTAGAGTTGTTCCAGCGCGATCAGCTCGGCCACCGTCTGGCGGCGGCGGATCAAACGGGATTGCGCCCCATCGACCAGGTATTCGGCCGCATGCGGGCGGCTGTTGTAGTTCGACGACATCGACGCGCCATACGCGCCCGCGCCTTCGAACACCACGTAGTCGCCCACCTGCGCTGCGGGCAACAAGCGGGTTTCCACCACGCCGCCATCGCGCTGGGTAAACACGTCGCCCGATTCGCACAGGGGACCGCCGACCACGGTGGCGTGTTGTGTGTCCAGTGCTCGGCCGTCGTGCGCGATGACCGACATTTCATGGTAGCTGCCGTACATGGCGGGGCGCATCAGTTCATTGAAGCCCGTATCTAACAAGGTGAAATGGTTGCCGCCCATTTGCTTGGTGGCGCGCACTTCGGCCACCAGCAAGCCCGCGTCGGCCACCAGGAAGCGGCCCGGTTCGATTTCCAGGTGCACGGGATGGCCCAGGTGCGCTTCGATCTGCTTGCGCGCCGCATCCCACAGCTGGAAGTAGTGGTCCGTGTCGACCGGCTGCTCGCCTTCGCGGTAGGGCACGGACAGGCCGCCGCCCGTGGAAATGGCTTCGATGTCGTGGCCCATGTTTTTTACCAGGTCGACCATGGTGCCGCAGACGGTTTCCAGGTGGCTGTAGTCGACGCCCGAGCCGATGTGCATGTGCAGGCCCACCAGGTGCAGGCCATGCGCGCGGATGACGGCCAGCGCCTCTGGCAGTTCTGCGTGCCAGATACCGTGCTTGCTGTTTTCTCCGCCCGTATTGGTCTTGTTGCTGTGGCCATGGCCATAACCGGGATTGATGCGCAGCCAGACGCGGTGGCCGGGCGACACGGGGCCCAGCTGGCGCAGCATGTCGACGGAGCCGCAATTGACTTCGATCTTGGCCGCCGCCACGCGCGCCAGGGTGGCGCGGTCGAACAGGTCGCAGGTGAATACCAGGCCGGCGGCGCCATGCGTTTGCGCTGGCGTAAAGCCTGCCTGCAGCGCGCGCTCGATCTCGCCCAGCGAGACGGCGTCCACGTGCACGCCCGCCTCGCGCATCAGGGTGAGCAGATGGATGTTCGAATTGGCCTTCTGCGCGAAGCGCACGGTGTCGAACTGCGCCAGTTGCGCCACGCGCGCGCGGATGGTGGCCGCGTCATACACCCACAGGGGCGTGCCGTGTTCCTGGGCGAGTTGGGCGAGGGTCTGATCGTTGACGGGCTGCATCGTGTGCTTTCGGGGGAGTGGGAATGACTGCATGATGGCCGAATGTGCTTCGACTATAAAATATCTATTTAGGCCTACCTTATTCATTTATGATATGAGCATGACTATCTCCCTGCGCCATATCGAGGTCTTTCGCGCCATCATGACGACGGGCAGCGTGACGGCCGCCGCCGCCATGCTGCACACGTCACAGCCCACCGTCAGCCGCGAGCTGGCGCGCCTCGAACACTTGACGGGTTTGACCTTGTTCGAGCGCGAGCGGGGGCGGCTGCGCCCGACGGCGCAGGCGCTGCAGCTGTTCGAGGAAGTGCAGCGCGCGTATTTCGGCCTGGAGCGCATCGTCAGTACGGCGGCGGCCTTGCGCCAGTTCGATCAGGGGCAGCTGTCGATCGCCTGCCTGCCCGTGTTTTCCCAGTCGCTGCTGCCGCAGGCGTGCAAGCGCTTCGTGGCCGACTTTCCCAAGGTGAGCATCAGCATCACGCCGCAGGAGTCGCCGCTGCTGGAAGAGTGGCTGTCGGCGCAGCGCCACGATATCGGCCTGACGGAAGTGGGCAATGCGCCGCCGGGGACCGCACTCGATACCCTGATGTCCGTCGACGAGGTGTGCGTGCTGCCCGACGGTCATGCACTGGCGTCCAAGGCGGTGCTGCAGCCGGCGGACTTCGCGGGCCAGCCTTTCATCAGCCTGGCCGCCGTCGATCCCTACCGCCAGCAGATCGACGCCATCTTCGCGCAGGCCGGTGTGGAGCGGCGCATGGCGCTCGACACGCACAGCGCCGCTTCCGTCTGCGCCATGGTGCGCGAAGGCGTGGGGCTGGCCATCGTCAATCCGCTCACGGCGCTGGACTACGCGGGGCAGGGCTTGCAGATCCGCCGCTTCGCCGTATCCTTGCCGTTCACGGTGAATCTCGTGAAGCCTTTGCACCGCCCCCTGTCGCAACTGGTCGCCCTGTTCGAACAGGCGCTGCATGCCCAGGCGGAGGAAGTAAAAAGGCGCTTGCTGCAGCTGTGACGGCGCTTGTGGAGCGGCGGCGGTCAACAGAGTAAAATGGCGTTTTACTTATTCAAGCCTGATTACCTCGATGACCACAACCGCTACTCCCGTCCGTACCCGTTTCGCTCCCAGCCCGACCGGCTATCTGCACCTGGGCGGCGCCCGCACCGCTTTATACAGCTGGGCGTATGCCCGCCACTTCGGCGGCACCTTCGTGCTGCGCATCGAAGACACGGACGTGGAGCGCTCCACGCCGGAAGCCGTGCAAGCCATCATCGAAGGCATGAAGTGGCTGGGCCTGGACCACGACGAAGGCCCGTTCTACCAGATGGCCCGCATGGACCGCTACCGCGAAGTGGTGGCGCAGATGCTGGCAGAGGGTACGGCTTACCATTGCTATTCCTCGCCGGAAGAAGTCGAAGCGATGCGCGAGCGCATGCGCGCCGCCGGCGAAAAGCCCCGTTACGATGGCACCTGGCGCCCGGAGCCGGGCAAGACCCTGCCGGCTATCCCTGCCGACCGCAAGCCCGTCGTGCGCTTCAAGAACCCGCTCGATGGCGACGTGACGTGGGACGATGTCGTCAAGGGCACCATCACGATTTCCAACCGTGAGCTGGACGACCTGGTGATCGCCCGTCCTGACGGCACGCCGACGTATAACTTCTGCGTGGCCGTCGATGACTGGGACATGCAGATCACGCACGTGATCCGCGGCGACGACCATGTCAACAATACCCCGCGCCAGATCAACATCCTGCGCGCCATCGGCGCACCGCTGCCGCTGTATGGCCATCTGCCGATGATTTTGGGTGCGGATGGCGAGAAGCTGTCGAAGCGCCACGGCGCCGTCAGTGTGATGGATTACCCGGCGCAGGGCTTCCTGCCGGAAGCGATGCTGAACTACCTGGCGCGCCTGGGCTGGAGCCATGGCGACGATGAAGTGTTCTCGACCGAGCAGTTCTGCGAGTGGTTCAACCTGAACCACCTGTCGAAATCGGCGGCCCAGTTCAACAATGAAAAACTGGCCTGGCTGAACAACCACTATATCAAGCAGGCCGACAACACCCGCCTGGCCGACCTGGCGCGTCCGCAAATGGTCGCCGTCGGCGCCGTCTTCGAAGGTGCGCCGGACCTGGCACAAGTGCTGGGCATGATGAAAGAGCGTGCCAACACGGTCAATGAACTGGCGGCCGCCTCGATGCTGTTCTTCCGCGCGCCGCAACCGGAAGCAGAGTTGGTAACGCAGCACATCACGGATGCCATCAAGCCCGTGCTGGCGCAGTTTGCCGAGCGCATCGCCACGGTGGAGTGGAGCAAGGAAGCCGTGGCCGCCATGATCAAGGAAGTGCTGGCGGCCAACACCATCAAGATGCCGCTGCTGGCCATGCCCTTGCGCCTGATTTTGACGGGTCAGTTGCAGACGCCGGCCATCGATCAGGTGGTGGTGATGTTCGGCCGCGAGACCGTGCTGGCGCGCCTGGCAAAGTGGCTGTAATCGACGCGTAGAAATATGTGTAAAAACAGTGTGCGGAAACCGCCCCTATGAAAAGTTGCTCATAGACGAAAAAGGGTATTTGCAGAGTGAAACTTCTTTGCTATACTCTTGTTTCTGCACCAACGGGGGTATAGCTCAGCTGGGAGAGCGCTTGCATGGCATGCAAGAGGTCAGCGGTTCGATCCCGCTTACCTCCACCAGCAGCAAAATCGCAGTCAGGTTTTGTTAGTCGTTGAAGTGGTGCAGATGTTGTTTGGAAGTTCCGCGGTCCCCATCGTCTAGAGGCCTAGGACATCACCCTTTCACGGTGAGTACAGGGGTTCGAATCCCCTTGGGGACGCCAGGTAGTTGTGGTATAGTAGTGGCAGTTGTTTGTACTGATTGTTGTAAGTTCAGGCCCGTAAAAAACAGGTTCTGGATGGAAAGCAAGTAGTGGAACAAAGTCGCCAAGTGCGGCTTTTATTATTTCTGCGCCCGGGGGGTATAGCTCAGCTGGGAGAGCGCTTGCATGGCATGCAAGAGGTCAGCGGTTCGATCCCGCTTACCTCCACCAACAGCGCAGAAGTAAAGCAGCAAACTGTAGTTCCGTGGTCCCCATCGTCTAGAGGCCTAGGACATCACCCTTTCACGGTGAGTACAGGGGTTCGAATCCCCTTGGGGACGCCAGTTCAGTCTGGTGTTTTGGTAGTGAGAAGTAGCAGTGTTTCTGCGCCCGGGGGGTATAGCTCAGCTGGGAGAGCGCTTGCATGGCATGCAAGAGGTCAGCGGTTCGATCCCGCTTACCTCCACCAATAGCGCAGAAACAGGTAGGTAAAGCAGTAAATAAATCAAAGTCGCCTCGAGCGGCTTTTTTTATTTCCGAGACACTTCTCGCCATGCCCCTCGGGGGAATATGGCTAAGCTGTTAGCACGCTTGCATGGCATGCAAGAGGTCAGCGGTTAGCTCCCGCTGACCTCCACCAACAGCGCAGAAACGGGTAGTGAATAAATCAAAGTCGCCTAGAGCGGCTTTTTTTCGCCATTACTTTCTGCTTTCCTTGTTGCTTGCGCGCGGCATGTCCGCATCATTTGCGTTTCGGAATGCCATTTTTGCCATTCATCGCTTTTGGGTGGGGATTGTAGTGCCGGGTGTATAAGATTTCTGGCGTTGAAGTTGTCTAGGGGCAGCTTTGCGCGTGCGGCAGTTTTTGCGCCTGTCAGTTTTCATGAAATTACTTAACTCCGGAGGTGGAATGTCCCGCTTATTTGTCTGTATTTTGTTTGCCGCTTTCTTTTCCGCTCCGGCTTTCGCTGCCGCGCCCTTCGATCTTGCTGCCCACAAGTTGCAATCGGGGCGTATCAATGAGGTGATGGTGCTGGGCACGCCACACCTGTCGCAGTTGCCGAAGTCATTTGATCCCGCGCAGCTGAGCGCCTTGAACGCGCGCTTGCTGGGCTGGAAGCCGCAAGCCATTGCCATCGAGGCCTTGTCCGGTCTGCAATGTGCGTACCTGCGCAGCTACCCGCAACGCTATGCGGACACAATCAAGTCTTATTGCTGGGATCCCGCTCCCGCGCGGGCGGCGACCGGCCTGGATGTGGTGGCGGCCACCGTGCAGGCGCAGCGTTTGCTGGCCGCATGGCCGGCGGTGCCATCCGCCGCGCAGCGGCGCACCCTGACGTCGCTGTTCCTGGCGGGTGGCGAGCGGGCGTCCGCGCTGGTGCAATGGCTGCGTCTGCCGGAGGCGGAGCGGCGAGTGGGCGACGGGCTTGATGTAAAGCTGGTGGCCATGCTCAATGATCGGCTGCAGCGGCGCGGCGAGGATGTGCTGATCGCAGCCGTGGTGGCGGCGAAGAGTGGTCATGAGCAGCTGTATGCCATGGACGATCATACTGCGGACGCACCCGCCGACAATGCGCAGGACGAGAAGGCTTCCGGCGAGGCGATCATGAAGGCGTGGGACAACCCGCATACGGCACAGCGCAAGCGTATCAGTGCAGAGCTGGAAGCGGCATTGGTGACGCCGGCAGGCGTGCTGGCCATGTACCGTGCCTATAACGAGCCTGGTCAGGCCGAGATGGTCTTCCGCAGCGATTTCGGCGCGGCGCTGGAAGAGCCGTCGCCACAGCATTTCGGCCGCAATTACGTGGCCTATTGGGAAGTGCGCAATTTGCGCATGGCATCGAATATCCGCGAAGTCATGATGGCGCGGCCCGGCATGCGCGTGCTGGTGGTGGTGGGGGGCATCGCACAAGGCTTACCTGGAAGCCTATTTGAACCAGATGCATGATGTGCGCATCGTCGACACGGACGCTTTCCTGCGCCAGGAAAACTGATCGCCCGTTTGCTTGCCTTCCTGTCATCATCGCGTTCCCATGGGGGCGGGAAGTGCAATAAGATGGAAAATAAGAGGCCAGCAGTTGATTTCGTGAATCGCTTCGTGTTAAACTTCGCGCACGCTTTTTTGAGGGGCTAAGCAAAGCCTTCAACGAAGAGTCCGCTGAGAGTAAAGCCAGCACAGGTCCCCATCGTCTAGAGGCCTAGGACATCACCCTTTCACGGTGAGTACAGGGGTTCGAATCCCCTTGGGGACGCCAGGATTCAGTTGTAAAGTGAGTGCAGTGCTGAACGGGCCTGACAAGTCAGGCTTTTTTTGTTTCTGTCATATTGCTGCAGTACCGGGTCAGGATGCGAAGTAATGCATTCAGGACAGATTTCTGTCCCCATCGTCTAGAGGCCTAGGACATCACCCTTTCACGGTGAGTACAGGGGTTCGAATCCCCTTGGGGACGCCAGATTCGCAAGCAGTAAGCACGTAAAGTAGCAGGTCGGGATGCAAAACAGCGCATCTTGGACAGATTTTCTGTCCCCATCGTCTAGAGGCCTAGGACATCACCCTTTCACGGTGAGTACAGGGGTTCGAATCCCCTTGGGGACGCCAGACCGGCTGCATCAGCCAACAACAAAGCCGCCTGGTAACAGCGCGGCTTTTTTGTTATTTGCCGGCATGCCAACGTTTTCCCTTCACTCTTGCCTGCTCATGCCATTACCTAGCGATCGCGCGCCATCCCTGGCCATCTTCTGCAAAGTCGTCGACAACTACGGCGATATCGGCATTTGCTGGCGCCTGGCGCGGCAGTTGAGCGGCGAGCACGGGGTGGCCGTTACTCTGTGGGTCGATGATTTATCCAGTTTCCAGCGTATCTGCCCGGAAATCGACGTGACGGCGCCAGTGCAGCAGGCCGGCGGCGTCACGGTGCGCCACTGGCGCGATCAGGAGGGCGTGTTTGCGCCGGCCGATATCGCCGATATCGTCATCGAGTTTTTTGCCTGCGACATTCCGCCCGGCTACATCGCCGCCATGGCGCAGTGCGCGCCGCAGCCGGTGTGGCTGAACCTGGAAGGCTTGACGGCGGAAGAGTGGGTCGAGGGCTGCCATGCGTTGACCTCGCCACGCCATGGCATGATCAAGCATTTCTTCTTCCCCGGTTTTACCAATAAAACGGGCGGCTTGCTGCGCGAGGCGGCGCTCGATGAAAAAAGGCTGGCATTCCAGGCCGATGCCGGTGCCATGGCGGCATTCCTGGGGCAATTCGGCGTGCGTCCGGCGGAAGTGTCTGCTTTGAAAGTATCGCTGTTCTGCTACCCGTCCGCGCCCGTCGCCGAACTGTTTGGCGTGTGGCAGGCGGGGCGCGAGCCCGTGATATGCCTGGTGCCGGAAGGCGTTGCGTTCGATTCCGTTCAGGCGTTTATCGGCGACGATGCGGCGACGGCTGGTGCGGCGTGCACGCGTGGCGCGCTCACCGTGCGCGTGCTGCCTTTCGTGCCGCAAGACGATTACGACCGCTTGCTGTGGGCCTGCGACGTCAATCTCGTGCGCGGCGAGGATTCCTTCGTGCGCGCGCAATGGGCCGGCCAGCCGTTTCTCTGGCATATATATGTGCAGGATGAAAACTTGCATCACGTGAAATTGCGCGCCTTCCTGCAGCGCTATGCGGCCGATGCCGATGGTGTCATCGACAGCCTGGCGCAGGCGGCGCTGGCCTGGAATGGTGCCAGCGCGGACGCCTTGCCGTGGACGCTGCTGTGGCCCGCCTTGCAGGCCGACCTGCCGCGTATCCGCGCGCGTGCGCAGGCCTGGCAGCGGCAGATGCAGTCCAATGGCGATCTGGCAAGTAACTTGCTGGCGTTCGCTGGCGCGACGAGATAGGCGCTTGCCAAAAATTAAGGTAAAATGCCCGGTTATTTCTAACGTATTTTTAACCGATCAAACGCAAGCTTGCGGCGCTGATGGCGCACAGGCGGCAGATGGTCTTCATGCAACCCACTTTTTACGTACATTCCTATGAAACCCGCAAAAGAAATTCGTGTTGGCAATATCATCATGGTCGACAGCAAGCCAATGATCGTGTTGCGTTCTGATGTCAACGGTTCGAGCCGCACGGGCTTCACCTACAAATGGAAGATGAAAAATCTTCTGACGAACACCCCGATGGAAAACGTGTTCCGCGGCGACGACAAGTTTGACGTTGTTGTTCTGGATAAAAAGCCAGTGACGTATTCGTACTTCGCCGACCCGCTGTTCGTTTTCATGGACACCGAGTACAACCAGTATGAAATCGAAGAAGAAAACCTGGGCGATGCACTGCATTACCTGAAGGATGGCATGGAATGCGAAGCCATTTTCTACGACGGCAAGGCTATCTCCGTTGAACTGCCTACGACCATCGCCCGTCAAGTGGTGTACTCGGAGCCTGCGGTCAAGGGCAACACTTCGGGCAACGTCCTGAAAGAAGCCAAGATCGAAAACGCCATCGAAGCGCACCGCCACATCGTGCAAGTGCCGCTGTTCGTGGCACAGGACGATGTCATCGAAATCGACACCCGTACCAACGAATACAAGCGTGTCGTACGCAACTGATTTGCCCGAGTGCCAAATCATCAAGAAACGCTGCCTTCGGGCAGCGTTTTTTTTGCTTGAAAAATAGTTACCTTTGACAACAATTGTGTTGCAAGGACTGCTATGCTATAGCTAGAACATTATTGCGGCAGAAACATTGAAGTTTCCTGGAGATAGCATGCAGCGCAGTCAGATGTTACGCGGTGGCGCGTCGCGCCCCGTATTGGCCCGTGCCACGGCGCCCGCCAGCCCCATGGCCCACCTGCTCGATGCGGGCGTCTTGCCGCAACAGCAGATGATGCAGGCAGGCAAGCTCAGTTCGCATGCGCTGACGTCGCAGTACCTGGCGCGTATCCGCTCCCTGTGCAGCATCGGCGCGCGTGCCTATGCCGGCATTGAAATCAATCCCGATGCGCTGAAAATTGCCCTGGAAATGGACCGCGAGCGGCAGGGGCACAAGGTGCGCGGCCCCTTGCATGGCATCCCCATCGTCTTGCGCGACAACATCGCCACGGGCGACCGCATGAAGACGCGCACGCAAGCGCCGCTGGCCACGCAGGCCAGCTGCGATTCCTTTGTCGCGGCGCGCTTGCGCGCGGCTGGCGCCGTCATCATCGGCAAAAGCAATTTGCGCCAGTGGGCCGCCGTCAGCGTGCCGCATGCCAGTGCCAGCTGGGCCGGCCTGACCATCCTGGCCGTGGACAGCGCGGCGGACGGCTCCATTGTCGCGCCCGCATCTACGTGCGGCCTGGTTGCCATCAAGCCCACTGGCAGGGCTGCCGCCGGGCAGGGCGGCGAGCCAGCCACGGCGGGACCGATGGCGCCCAGCGTGCGCGAGGCGGCCTGGCTGCTCGCTGCCCTGACGGGCGAGCAGCTGGCCGATGGCATGGTGCTCGATGCCGCCGGCTTGCATGGGCGCCGCATCGGCGTGGCGCGCCACCTGTTCGGCCAATGTGTCGGAACCGATGCCGTGATCGAGCAGGCACTGCTGGTGCTGCGCGAACAGGGCGCGGAACTGATCGAGCCGCCGCCCGCGTCTGAGCCGGGCGGCATCGCAGCGTTGCTGTGCTCGCATGAACTCGATGCGCTGGTAGGGCCCACGTGTCATGGCATATCGCAGGCGCAGTGCGCCTTGCCGCAGATTACGGTGCCTGCCGGCGTGGTTGAGGGCTTGCCCGTCGGTTTGTCCTTCATCGGACCTGCCCACGGCGACATGCCGCTCATCGCGATGGCCTATGCCTATGAGCAGGCGACGTTGCACCGGCGTACACCGGCATTGCCGTCCAGCATCACGCAGGCGCTGCGTTGACCATGATGATACTTTTCGCTTTCTTTCGATAACTATGCTCGCAACCTTGCTGCTCAGTGCGGCCGTGGCCGCCACCCCGACTCCTTTTGATGCCGCGCAACTGTCTGGCAGCTGGTCCGACAGCGTGAATACGAGCAGTGTTTGCGAAGAAGCGCGGCACTTTACGCGCATGCAGCTGTCTGACGATCACCAGCGGCTGGCGATCTTCAACGACCGTACCTGGAAAAGCAAGCTCGGTGAAACCAACCGCTTTGCCGCGACCGTGGTGGCGGAAACGGAGCGCAGCCTGACTTTGCGCTATGACAATGAAACCCGCCTCAATGCCGCTGGCAAGCTGGTGGAATGGCAGTTGATTATCGTCGCGCCCGGCGTGTACCGCTGGCGCGAGACGGGCTGGCCGGAAGGCAAGGTCAACGGGGTCGTCGGCATCCGCTGCTCTCCCTGATGCGGGTGTGCCAGCATGCCATTCTGCTATGCTGCCCGCATTATCCGATGCCTTTAGGAGAAGTCATGTCCGCACGTTTGCTGTCCCCCCTGTTCCTGGCCGCCGCCGTGGCGCTGGCCGCCATGCCGGCGCAAGCGCGCACGCCCAGGCTGTCGCTCATTGAGCAAGCGCAAAGCTGCGACGGTGGCCATACCTGCCCGTATTTCCCCGACGTCTACAAGGCGGACTACGCGTTTCGCAAGGCCTTCAATGTGGGCTTGAAAAAAGCCGGCCTGAAGCGGCAGCGCTGGGTGCCCGATGGCGTGGCCAGTCCGCTCAAACCGGTCGAGATCGACGGAAAGGCGCGCCTGCTCAGCAGCGTCTGCGAACCGCATAATTGCGGTCACCACTACACCATCCTGTACGACCCGGCCGAGCGCAGCATGACGGGCGTGTACATGGGCAGCGACGCCAAGGGGGAACTGCGCACCGTGTATTTCGGCGAACCCAGCATCGCCGAAGCCGACCTGCTGTTCAAGAACTGATGCACGCGCCACTGCGCATTTCCAGCAAACGCGACGAACTGGACGTGCCCATGATCCACCGCTACCTGAGCGAGCAGTCGTACTGGAAGCGCGGCGTGGCGATTGAAACGGTGCGCAAGGGGATCGCCAACGCGCTGTGTTTCGGCGGCTATGTCGATGGCCAGCAAGTGGCGTTCGCCAGGGTTATCACCGATTACACGGATTTTGCCTACCTGCGCGATGTGTTTGTGTTGCCGCAATACCAGGGACGCGGATATGGCAAGCAGATGGTGGCCGCCGTGCTCGACGATGCCCGCCTGTGCGATGTCGCCTGGATGCTGGGGACCGATGACGCGCATGGCCTGTATGCGAGCTTTGGTTTTGCACCGCTGGAGGCGCCGCAAAAATACATGCGCCGCCCGGCGCCTTAATAATTATCAAAAAAACCTTTAAGTGGCAAGAGAACTATTGGCATTATTGTATGAAATAATGTTGCATTGATAATGACATCATGTCATTATGCGCGCTCTGCAGCGTGCGTTGCTGATGCTGTGCTTTGTCGTCGCCCCCTGGGCGTGGGCAAAGGTGGTGAGCGGTCCGATTGGTCGTCCCTGCACGTTTTCTCGTCACTTTAAAGGAATACATCATGAAACAATATGGAGCCGAGTTCCTCGGCACGTTCTGGCTGGTGCTGGGCGGTTGCGGCAGCGCCGTGCTGGCAGCTGGCTTTCCCGGCCTTGGCATCGGTTTTGCCGGCGTGGCGCTGGCGTTTGGCCTGACGGTGCTGACCATGGCTTACGCCATCGGGCACATCTCGGGTTGCCATTTGAATCCTGCCGTCTCGATCGGTCTGTGGGCCGGCGGCCGCTTTCCCGCCAAGCAACTGTTGCCGTACATCATCGCGCAAGTGCTGGGTGCCATCGTGGCCGGCGGCGTGCTGTACCTGATCGCCAGCGGCCAGGCAGGTTTCGATGTCAGCAAGGGCTTTGCCTCGAACGGCTATGGCGCCCATTCGCCGGGCGGTTATTCGATGCTGTCGGCGCTGGTGATTGAAATCGTGCTGACGATGTTCTTCCTGATCGTCATCCTGGGCGCCACCGACAAGCGCGCGCCGGCCGGTTTTGCCCCGCTGCCGATCGGCCTGGCGCTGACCCTGATCCACCTGATCAGCATTCCCGTGACGAACACTTCCGTCAACCCGGCCCGCAGCACGGGCGTGGCCTTGTACGTGGGCGACTGGGCTACCAGCCAGCTGTGGCTGTTCTGGCTGGCACCCATCATCGGCGCCTTGCTGGGCGCGCTGGCCTACCGCTTGATTGCTGGCGAAAAAGAGTAGGTCGGCTTAGCCCGCAGGGCGTAAGCCGACAATGCCGATAGCGTAGCTTGCGGCCTACGCGGCGCGCCACTCGCTCAGGTAATGCTGCGGCGTGCGGCCCAGGATGCGGCGGAACATGGCGCTGAAGGCGCTGGGGCTGGCGTAGCCCAGCGCATAGGCGATGGCGGCCACGCCTTCGCCCCGGTCGAGGCGGCAGAATGCCTCGGCCAGGTGGACTTGTTGCAGCCATTGGCGGTAGTGCAAGCCCGTTTCCTTGGGAAACAGACGGATCAGGGTGCGCGCGCTGGCGCCCGCATCCTGCGCCCAGTCTTCGATGCTGCGCCGGCTGCCCGGTGCGCTCATGATGGCCGAGCAGACGGCCACCAGGCGGCGGTCGCGCGGCCAGGGGATGGCGAGGGGCACCGTATCGGCCGCCGCCAGTTCCGACAGGATCAGGTGCGCCAGCCAGTCGCCGCGCCCCGCCAGCGCATATTCGATCGGTTCGGCCAGCAAGGCCAGGATCAGCTCGCGCAGCAGCCGGCTCACTTCCAGCACCTTGCAATCGGCGCCATACTGGGCCGCTACCTGCGCATCGATGTACACGGTGCGCATGCTCAGTTCGCTCAAGATGTGGACTTCATGCACGACGCCCACGGGGATCAGCAGGGCGCGCCGGGGCGGCAATATCCACACGCCATGCCCGGTGGAGACTCGCATCACGCCTTGCGTCGCATACAGCAGTTGTGCCCGCACATGGCTGTGCGGCGCCGTATAGTCGCCCAGCGCATATTGCCGGGACATGGCCGTCACGGGGCGCGGCACGTGCTGGTAATCGTGTGAGCTGGTGCTGCGGCTGAACGGCACGCCATCGGGGTGGGTCTGGGCGGTTGGGGGGCTGTACATATGGGGCGTTGGCTAGTCTCTTGGTTGTCACTTGGGCGACGATTATTGGAAGTTGTCAGTTCAGCGACCATACTATACTGGCTTCTTTGCCGGGCCGCCCGCCGTGCCCGATTATTGCGGAAGACACATGCACACAACCACACCTGCCCCAGCATTGGCCAAGTCCGTGCCGGCGGCGCCCTCGCTTCATCGTTCCCAACAACCATCCGGTCTGGCCATGCACATCCTGGGCGCCGTCGCCTTCGTGCATTTGCTCAATGACTTGATCCAGGCATTATTGCCGTCGATTTACCCGATGCTGAAAGCCGAGTTTTCACTCAGTTTTACCCAGGTCGGCCTCATCACCCTGACGTTCCAGTGCACGGCCTCGTTGCTGCAGCCCTGGATCGGCTTGTACACGGACCGCCGTCCGCTGCCATTCCTGCTACCGGTCGGCATGTGCTTTACCCTGGCCGGCGTGCTGATGCTGTCCATCGTCTCGACCTTCCCGACCCTGTTGATCGCTTCGGGCCTGATCGGCGTCGGTTCCTCGACCTTCCATCCGGAAGCATCGCGCGTGGCGCGCATGGCATCGGGTGGGCGCTACGGCTTTGCCCAGTCGCTGTTTCAGGTGGGTGGCAATGTAGGTTCCGCACTGGGGCCGCTGCTGGCGGCGGCCGTCATCGTGAACCGAGGTCAGGGCAATATCGCCTGGTTCAGTCTGCTGGCCGTGCTGGCCATCGGCGTGCTGTACAAGGTCAGCCACTGGTACAGCGGCCACCTGGCCAGCTTCAAGCCGAAGGCGGGCGGCCACGGGCCGAACTTGTCTCGCAACAAGGTGTTGCAAGCGCTGGGGGTGCTGGCCCTGCTGGTGTTCTCGAAGTACATCTACATGGCCAGCCTGTCGAGCTACTACACCTTTTACCTGATCGACAAGTTCCACCTGTCCATCGGCGCGGCGCAGCTGTACCTGTTCCTGTTCCTCGCCGCCGTGGCAGCCGGCACCTTCATGGGCGGCCCCATCGGCGACCGCATCGGCCGCAAGCGCGTGATCTGGATTTCCATCCTGGGTGCCGCGCCGTTCACCTTGTTGCTGCCGTATGTGGACCTGTTCTGGACGGCCGTCTTGACGGTGATCATCGGTTTCGTCATTTCCTCCGCCTTTTCCGCCATCGTCGTCTTTGCGCAGGAATTGGTGCCGGGCAAGGTGGGCATGATCGCGGGCATCTTCTTTGGCCTGATGTTCGGCGTCTCCGGCATCGCCGCTGCCGCCATGGGCCATCTGGCGGACGTCTCGGGCATCGCCTATGTGTATAAAATCTGTTCCTACCTGCCGCTGCTGGGCATCCTGACGGTGCTGCTGCCGCATATCGAGCAGGCGAAAAAATAAGCGGGCGGCGCGGGAGGGCTTGACGGCCCGCCCGCGACCATGCGATATTTGTTCCATGATCTCTTCCATCCTCCATTCAGTCCTTGCATACCGCGACGCCGCTGCGCTGTGTCCGTGTACCTGGCTTCGTGAGGATGCGGCCCGGCGCCGTTAAACTTTTTACTCCTCATTCGATGGCCACAGTGTTGAAAAACCTGTGGCCATTTTCTTTTTCCGCAGCGCTAATGAAAGTCCCGCATGACACTCCATTTGTACGATACGTATAGCCGCAGCCTGCGGCCGTTTGAACCTCTCGCTCCGGGCCAGGCTGGCCTGTACGCCTGCGGCCCCACCGTCTACGATTACGCGCACATCGGCAATCTGCGCACCTATCTGTTCGTCGACGGCTTGCGCCGCGCGCTCGCATTCAATGGCTTGCAAGTGCGCCATGTAATGAACATCACGGATGTGGGCCATTTGACGTCGGACGCGGACAGCGGCGACGACAAGGTCGAAGCGCGCAGCCGGCGCAGCGGCAAGTCCGCTTGGGACATCGCTGCCGAATTTACCCGCGCGTTCGAAGACGATTTGCGCCAGTTGAATATCCTGCCGCCCACCGTCTGGTGCCGCGCCACCGACCATATCGCGGAGCAGATCGATTTCATTCTTGACCTGGAAACGAAGGGTTACACCTACCGCACCGACGACGGCATCTATTTCGATACGACGCGCCAGGACGATTATGGAAAACTGGCGCGCCTGAAGCGCGACGGCCTGCAGGCGGGCAAGCGGGTGGAGCTGGGCGAGAAGCGCGATATCTGCGACTTCGCGCTGTGGAAGTTCAGCGGCGTGCCGGGACAGCGGCAGATGGAGTGGGACAGCCCCTGGGGCCTGGGTTTTCCAGGATGGCACATCGAATGCTCGGCCATGGCGGAAAAGCACCTGGGCACGTATTTCGACATCCATTGCGGCGGCGAAGACCACGTGGCTGTCCATCACAGCAACGAGATCGCGCAAACGCAGGCGCGCCACGGCACGCGCCTGGCCAATTTCTGGCTGCACGGTGCTTTCCTCAAGACGCAGGATGGGAAGATGTCGAAATCCTCGGGCGATTTTTTGCGCCTGCAAAGCCTGGTGGGGCAGGGCATCGACCCGGTCGCCTACCGCTACCTGTGCCTGGGCGCCCACTACCGCAGCAGCCTCAATTTTACGGATGACGCCTTGCGCGCCGCCGCCAGCGGCCTGGCGCGCCTGCGCGTGGCCGTGCATGGCCTTGGCGCGGTGCAGGGTGAGGCCGATCACGCTTGGCTGGACCGCTTCACGGAACAGGTCAACGATGATCTGAATTTTCCGCGTGCGCTGGCCGTGGCCTGGGAACTGCTGAAAAGCGATCTGTCCGATAGCGTGAAAAAGGCTACCATGGCCCGCTTCGATGCGGCCCTGGGGCTCGATCTGCTGGCCTGGCAGCCGCTGCAGGTGGAAGTGCCGCAGCAGGTGCAAGCGTGGATGGCAGAACGGGCCATCGCCCGCGCGCAGCGCCAGTGGGCCGAGGCGGACCGCTTGCGCGCACTGGCCCGCGCGGCCGGCTATGACATCGACGATACGCCGCAAGGGCAACAGGCGCGGCCTTTGTGAAGATGTCCTGCATAATGGCCGCCTGATGAAACTGGAGATGCCGTGAAGCGTCGTGTGCTGCTATTGAGTTGTTGCCTGGCCTTTTCTGCCGCGCAGGCGGCCAGCGAGTGTCCGGGCTTTCCCGCGCTGGCCACATCGGGCGAGGCGCTGCTGGCGCAAGTGCGCGCGCTGCCGCCCGTCGGTATCGACCGCGAACGGCAGGCGTGCGCACCGGCGACCATCATCGACTTCGCCTACAGCGGCGGCACCTTGTGCAGTTTTGGCGGCGAGGTCGATGTCGCGACGGCCGCCGTCACACGCCTGGCCGATGGCGGTGAGCTGGTCGAGTACCTGTATCTGTTCCCGTATGCGCCCGCCTCGCACGCGCGCTTGCTGGCGCTGCTGGCCGCGCGTTTTACACCGGTCGACAAGGCGGACTGGCCGGCCTTCCTGCAGGCGCCCACGCCGGGCAAGGAAACCACCGCCCTGTTCACGCAGGGCGGCTACTATATTTCGCTGGGCAAGCCCAGCGAAGGCGACCCTGCCGCAGGGTATTCGAATGTGATCTTTGAAAAGGCGGATAAACCTGCGCTGGGCGTGCGCAAGGTTTGCCGGGAATATGGCTACCCTGGAGCGGCGCAGCATCAGTTACTGGAACTGCTATTACCGCGGGCGCTATCCCGAATGGGAAGACCATCCGGGAAGCAGGGCCATGGCGGCCCTGCGTGCCTTGCAGGCGCTTACGCCTCGATAAAGCGCATCTTGAAGCTGCGGCCCTTGATGTTGCCGAAGTCGCGGCCCAAGGTATTGCCCGCGTTGAGGCGCTTGAAGGCTGCTTCGGCCACCTTGCGGTCGAGCGCCACGTAGGTCATGAACTCGAACACGTTGATCTTGCCCACTTGCTCCTTGGTCAGGCCCGCGTCGCCCGTCAGCGCGCCCAGCAAGTCGCCCGGGCGCAGCTTGTCCTTCTTGCCGCCCATGATGCACAGGGTAACCATCGGCGCCGGCAGTGCCTCGATCCCGTCATCTTCCGCCAGCTCTTTCAGGTCGTGCCATTCGGCGGCGTTGTTCTGGTACTGCTCGATCAGCTTGACCCATTTTTTCTCGTTCGGTGCGCACAGCGACAGGGCCAGGCCCTTCTTGCTGCCACGGCCCGTGCGGCCGATGCGGTGGATGTGCACTTCCGTGTCTTTCGAGACGTCGACGTTGATCACGGCGCCCAGGTCGGAAATATCGAGGCCGCGCGCGGCGACGTCGGTGGCGACCAGCACGGAGCAGCTGCGGTTGGCGAACAGCACCAGGATTTCATCGCGCTCGCGCTGTTCCAGCTCGCCATACAGGGCCAGCGCGGAAAAGCCTTGCTGGCGCAGTTCTTCGGCCAGTTCGCGGCAATGCACCTTGGTGTTGCAGAAGGCCAAGGTCGATTCCGGCTTGAAGTGTTTCAACAGCTTGCCGACGGCGCCATTGCGCTCGTCGAAGCCGATTTCATAGAAGCGCTGTTCGATCTTGTCGTTGTCGTGCTGTGCCTCGACCGTCACTTCCAGCGGATTGACGAGGAACGATGCCGTGGCGCGGCGGATGTCTTCCGGATACGTGGCCGAGAACAGCAAGGTCTGGCGGCGTGCGGGGCAGGCGCTGACGATACCGGCGATTTCCTCGTAAAAGCCCATGTCCGTCATGCGGTCGGCTTCATCGAGCACCAGTGTCTGCACGTGATTCAGGTTGATGGTACCGCGGCCCAGGTGGTCGCGCATGCGGCCCGGGGTACCGACGACGATGTGCGCGCCGTGTTCCAGCGAGGCGATTTGCGGGCGCATCGGCGCGCCGCCCGTCAGGGTCAGGATCTTGATGTTGCCGGCCGCGCGGGCCAGGCGGCGCAATTCATTGGCCACCTGGTCGGCCAGTTCGCGCGTGGGGCACAGCACCAGGCCCTGCACGGCAAACCAGGCCGGATTGAGCTTGTGCAGGATGCCGATGCCGAAGGCGGCGGTCTTGCCGCTGCCTGTCTTGGCCTGAGCGATCAGGTCGCGGCCATCGAGCACCGCCGGCAGGCTTTGCGCCTGGATGGTGGTCATCTCGTGGTAGCCGAGCGAGTCCAGATTGGCCAGGAAGGCGGGCGTCAGCGGCAGGCTGGAAAAAGAATTGGTGGTGGCGGTGGTGGTGTTCATAGGGGCGGAGCCGGTAAAAAGCGGGTGGATGGGCACAGTCTACAGGCTTACGCCCTTGTGCGGTGGTGTGGAAGCCGGCGGCAAACGGCCGCCGGCATGGGGTTAATTATCGGGCGCCCAGATGGGCAAGCCGGTCAGATCAAGGCCGGCGTCGCGCGTCCACACGGGCAGGCCCGTGGCGTCCGTCGGTTCCAGCAATTCGAGCTGCACCTGTTTCAAAGCCACCTTGCGCGCGCGCGTGCGGCGCTGCGGTTCCGGCGCCGGCTCTGGCGCCTCGTGCGCTGGCAGCGGGCCGAAGCCGGGCAAGTCGATGGTGGCGTTGTCTTTTTTATCTCTCATTTACTAACCTCTGTCCTTGGCCGGCGAAAGCCAAGGGCGGGCAAGGTGCTGCCCGCCTATGTCTATACGCTTTAACTTCATCCACAAAACAAAAGCCCGGCTACTGGAGTCGGGCTCATTGTGAATATCATCGGCAGGGAAAGCAGACCTGCGGATTTAAGTGCGGCAAGCAGTGTATCACAGGCGTGCCGCACTGTGGGAGGCTTAGCGGAAGCTCAAGGCGCCAGTCAAGTCGCCCGGCGGCAGCGCGCCGCGTGACGCGAACGCATCATTGCGCACTTTCAGGCCTTCGAGCAGTGGCAAGTCGTGCAGGCGCGTGATCAGGCGCAGGATCGACGTCGTGTCATAGAAACTGTGGTCGACGGCGCCTTTTTTCGCGTACGGCGAGACGACGATGGCGGGAATGCGCGTGCCCGGGCCCCAGCGGTCGCCTTTTGGCGGCGCCACGTGATCCCACCAGCCGCCGTTTTCATCGAACGTGATCACCACGATCATGTCTTTCCACTGCGGCGATTCCTTCAGATGCTGGATGACGTTGGCCACGTGCTGGTCGCCCGATTCGATATCCGAATAGCCGGCGTGCAGGTTCAGATTGCCCTGCGGCTTGTAGAAGGTCACGGCCGGCAGCTTGCCCGCCACGGCGGCGGCGAGGAATTTGTTCGAGATCGGGCTGTCGCCCGTGCCGCCATCGCGCAAGTGTTCGGCGCGCGCAGCCGTGCCTGGGGCGAACTGCTTGAAGTAGTTCAGCGGCTGGTGGTGGAACTGGAAGTTCGGCTTGCTGCCGCCGCCCTTCTGGTCCAGCGCCGCTTGCCAGCCGCCGCCGTACCAGGCCCAGCTGACGCCCTTGCGCGACAGCAGGTCGCCGATGGTGTCATAGGTTTGCGGCGGCAGGGTGTTCGCATCAAGCGGGTCGGCATGCAGCGGATCGCCGTCGAAGGCGGGGCGGACGTAACTCGGTTGATATGGCGGCGCCATGGTGTTGACGGCATAGCCATCCGGCGTGAGGGCGCCGTCGTTGACGTATTTCGGCTTGCCATCGAGCGCCGAGGCGGGGCACTCGGGCGAGATCGCCAGGCGCACGCCTTGCGGACCGTCCGACAGCACGGCGATCTTTTTCTTCGCCGCCGTCTCGGCAGCATTGAAGTATTCGTTGGCGCGTCCCGTGACGAGGAACTGGTGGTTCATATAGGAGCCGCCGAAGGCCGCCATGAAGAAGTTGTCGCACAGCGTGTACTGCTCGGCGATCTGCCACAGGTTCAGGTTTTTCGACGTTTCGCCGTAGTGGCCCATCACCAGGCCGCCGCTGTCGGCCCACGCGGCAAAGCCGTCGTTCTTGCCGCCGTTGATCTGCATCTGGTTGTTATAGAAGCGGTGCACCAGGTCGCGCGTGATGATGCTCTCGGGCAGGGGCTTGCCGGCCGCGTCGCTCAATTTGTAGGGAGCGTTCGGCAGGCCGGAAATCTGCTCTTCCTTGATCAGGTAATCGATGCCGCCGATATTTTGCTGGTTCGGCACGAGGCCGCCCCAGATCTTCGGCAGGGTAGCCAGCGGCTTGCCGTCGCGGTCCAGCTGCCGTGCCTGTTCCGCCGTGACGGCGGACAGGGGTGCGCTGGTGCCGGGGAAGTTGGCGAACAGGTTGTTGAAGCTGCGGTTTTCCAGATAGATCACCACCACGTTCTTGACGTGGGTCTTGAGTTTCGCATCGAGCGAACCTTTGGCGATGGTCTTTTTGGCCGGCACGGCGTCGGCCAGCGCCGGCAGGCTGGCGGCCAGGCCGACTGCGGAAGCGGCCTGGAAAATGCGCCGGCGCGAGGGATTGGCGGGTTGGTCGGCCGGATCGGCTGGCAGGGCGGGGGCGAGGTCCTTCACACATTCTCCTTGGGTGTTTCTGTGGCACGGGCAGTGTTTGTGCCCGTGAAGCGGAAAATTGTATCACCGGCCCCTGGATGATGCGAAATATTCGGCCCGCCCCGTTCAGTGCATCAGAACTGATACCGCACGGTCAACGCCACCTTGCGCGCCGGGCCATACATGCCCGAGTACCACCAGTCCGACACGGAAGCCGTGTACTGCTTGTCGAACAGGTTGGCCACGTTGACGGTAGCAGACAGCTTGTCGTTGACGTCGTAGCGCGCCATCAGGCTGGCCACCGAGTACGCCTTCTGTTCCCAGTGCAGGGTACTGTTGATCTGCCACGCCTCGATGCCGGAAGACACGCGGCTTTGCCAGTTCACGCCGCCGCCCAGCGTCAGGCGATGCAGCTCGCCAGGCAGCCGATAAGTGGTCCACAGCTTCACCAGATGGCGCGGGAAGGTGGTCTGGATCGCCTTGCCGGCATTGTTTTCCGTCTGGCTGTACGACCACGAGGCCGACACATTCCAGCTTGGCGTGAGGGCGCCCGTCGCTTCCAGGTCGATGCCCTTGGTATCGGCGCCCTTGATGGTGCGGAACGCCGGATCGTTGGAGCCGGGCAGGGTGTGGCCGGGGTCCGATTCGGCCAGGTTTTTCTGGCGGATCAGATATAGCGCGGCGGCCGTGTTCAGGCGGCCATCGAACCAGCCGCTCTTGATGCCCGCTTCAAAGGTCTTGCCCTCGCGCGGCGCCAGCAGCTTGCCGTAGCGGTCTTGTGAGGCTTGCGGCTGGTAGATGGTGGAGTAGCTGGCGTAGGCGCTGTGCGTGCCGTCGATGTCGTACACCAGGCCGCCGTACGGCGTGAAAACGCTGCTGTCCGAGGCTGGCGATGCGCTATAAAATGGCACGGTGGGTGCGTCCGAGATGTAGTTTTCGCTGTAGCGCAGTACTTTTGCCCCGGCGATCAGTTTCAGGCGCTCGGAGAGGTTGAAACGGCTGGCCGCGTAGGCGCTGGCCTGACGGCGCGTGCTGTCGTAGGTGACGAAGGTATCGCCAAACACGGGCGTTGCCATGCGATTCCAGCGGTACAGGTTGACGGGCTGGCCCTGGATGTTCTTGTCGAAGCGGCCATCTGTCGTGCTTTGAAATTCGTTGTAGTCCATGCCCAGCACCAGTTCGTGCTGGCGGCCGAATGCGCTGAACGGTCCGCGCACGTTGACGTCCACGCTGTTGACCTGGAGCTGGTAATCGCGGTAGTCGGCGCTCATGCGCAGGCCAGCGCCCGTGGCCTGGTCGGGAAAGGCGCTACTCACGTTCATGAATACGGAGCGCTCTTCTTGCGACGACTGCACGCGGTTGGCCGAGATTTTCAGCTTCCAGTCGTTCGCCAGTGCGTGTTCCAGGGTGACGAAGAGGTCGGTCGAATTGCTGCCGAAGCGATTCGACCTGGCCGCCGGGCTGAAGGAGCGTGGCAGATTCGTCATCACGCCATTGCTGTAGAACAGGGGAAAGCCCAGGTAGGACAGCGAACCATTCGAGCGCTTGCGCTGGTGCGTGACGCCGGCTGTCAGCTTCGTGTCGCTGGACAGGTCCGCCTCGAGCACGCCATACACCACTTTCTTGTCGCGGCTGTAGCCGTCGATGATGCCGTCGCCTTCCTCGTACACCGTCACCAGACGGCCGCGCACGGTGCGCGCCTCGTTCAGCGGACCCGCGATGTCGGCCATGGCGCGCCGTTCGTTGCGGGAAGCCAGTTCGCCCTCGACGGACGCCTGGAACTGCGCCGTCGGCTTCTTGCGCACCATGTTGATGGCACCCGAGGCATCGCCCGCGCCCGTCATCAGGCCCGAGGCGCCGCGCAGCACTTCGATGCGGTCGTACAGCGCCATGTCGGCCAGGCTTTGCGACGGTATCGCATTGAGGCCCAGGTTTTCCGAATGCGTGCTGACGCCATCGAGCTGGTAGTTGGTAATCGCATAGCCGCGCGAAGTAAAGCCGGAGCGTTCGCTGCCCAGCGAGAACAGGGTGATGCCCGGCGTTTGCGCCATGACCTGCGCGATGGTGTTCAAGCCCTGGTCCTGCATGCGCTGCTGCGTGATGACGCTGACCGACTGCGGCGTTTCCCTGATCGACAGGCCCAGCGGCGTGGCCGTGGAAACCGGCAGGGCGGAGACATACGCGCCCGAGCCTTCGGTGGCATCCTGCTGCGCCTTGACCGATACCTCCGGCATCATCGACAGCGCCTCGCCGCCCGCTACGGCATCGGCCTGGCGCAGCACGTAGCTGCCATTGGCGCTGCGCTCGGCCTTCAGGCCGGTGCCGCGCAGCACACCGTTCAGGGCCGCCAGCACGTCGTGGCGGCCCGTGAGGCCTGCGGAGGTCTTGCCGCGCGTCTGTTCCGGCGTGAAGCTGAGGATGACCCTGGACTGGCTGGCGACCTGGCGCAGCGCCGCCGCCAGGTCGCCGGCCGGCACCTGGAAGTCGAGAGTGGCCGCGGCAGCAGCCGCGCTTTCCTGCGCCAGGGCTGGCGCCTGGGCGTTCAGCAGCAGGGCCGAACCGATAAAGACGAGTTCGATGGCATACGCCATGCGCTTGATGCGCGGCTTGGAATGAATGGCAAGAGACATGGTTACCTTGTGGTGTAGTCGTCAAAAAGAACGTTGCCTACACAGGTCACGCGAAAAGCGAAAGCGGGTACTTTTTTTTGCGCTGGCGTCTAAATAAATGCTTAGCGCTGCCGGCGCGCTTCCACCTGCACCCAGTAGCGCGTGCGCAGGCGCACATCGACGGGCAGGGAGTCGGGCAGCGACAGCAGCACGGCGTCCAGGTCGGCCAGCGGGAAGACGCCGGAAATGCGCAGGCCGGCGACGGCATCGTCGCAGCCCTGCAAGCCGTGGCGGTAGCGGCTCAATTCATGCAGGAAGTCGCGCAGCGGCATGGCGTCGGCCAGCAGCAAGCCCTGGCGCCAGGCCCAGATGTCGGGCGAGACGGCGTGCGCGGGCAAGACCTGTTGCGCCGTCATGCCGCCGCCCTGGCCCGCATGGATCACGCGGTTGCCGTCGCCATGGCGCGGCGTCAGCCGCACGGCGCCTTCTTCGACGGCGACCAGGGTATTGCCGTCCGCCTGGCGCACCGAGTAGCGCGTGCCCAGCGCCTGGGCGTGGCCATGCGCGGTCTCGACGAGGAAGGGGCGGTAGGGCCGGCCCGTTTCGCCGGCAGTGGCGATGAATACCTCCCCTTGCACCAGTTGCAGCAGGCGCTGCGTGCCCGTAAAGCGGATATTCAGGGCGCTGCCGCTGTTCAGGTGCAAACGGCTGCCGTCGGGCAGGGCCAGCTCGCGGCGCTCGCCCACGCCCGTGGCCATGTCGGCCAGCGCGGCGCGGGCCATGTCGGGTGCGTAGGGCGAGCGCGCGCCGAACCAGCCCGTGATGCCGATGGTCGAAACCCACGCCAGCAGTTGCAGGCTGTTGCGGCGCGAGATTGGCGCGGCAGGACGCCGTGCCAGCGCCGTGCGGCACGCTTGCGCATCGAGTTCGCGCAGGCCGCCGCTGGCGCTTTCGATGTGTTTCCACGCCCTTTCATGGTCGGGGTGCGCCTGGCGCCACGCTTGCCAGGCCGCCTTTTCCGCCGGCGTGGCGACGCCGCTCATCAGGGTGGTCAGCCATTCGGCTGCCTGCATGGCGATGGCCAGGTCGATGGGCTGGCCCAGTGCATACACGGTGGCGGTGCGCATGTCAGGGTGCGGCAAAATCGGGCACGGCAAAAAAGCACAGCAAATTGGCCTTGCTCAGGTATTTTTTGACGGAATGCGTGGTGGTGCCCAGTTCGGCGGCGATCTCGGCGTAGCTCATGCCGTCCAGGTGGGCCAGCAGGAAGGCGGCCCTGGCCTTGGCGGAGAGCTGGTCCAGCGCGCGGTCGATCCGTTGCAGCGATTCGAGCAGGATGGACATCGCTTCCGGCGAGGGCGCGCAGGCTTGCGGCTGATGCCGCAGGGCGTCGAGGTAGGCCCGTTCCAGTTCTTCGCGCCGGCAGTGATTGGCCAGCAGGCGCTTGGCGATGGTGGCCAGGAAGGGGCGCGGCTGCGCGATCCCGGCACTGCTGCGTGCAAGGAAAATCTTGAGGAAGGTATCCTGCGCCAGGTCGCCCGCCAGCCCCGCGTCGTGCAGGCGACGCTTCAGCCAGTGCAGCAGCCAGGAGTGGTGCTCGGCATACAGGGCCTGGAAATCGGACTGCGGGGAAGGGGCGGACAGCATGCGCACAGGACATCTTAATCTAAATGAGAATTGTTCTCATAATAACGCAGCGGCGTACGCCAGGCAATCAGGAAAACGCGGCGTTGCTGAAATGCGACTGCGCGCCCGGGCCGCCTGCGGCAAGGCATTTGCGCTTGCGCACGGCAGATGTAAAAGTTTCCTTGGCGCAAGCTTTCATGTGAGAAAATGCGGCTTGTCGATGTGGTGCGGAGCGCAAAATGATGTGGATGGTTGGCGGTGTCCTGGTTCTTTTGGTCGCCAGATTTTTATGGTTGGCCTTTTTCCATCGGGTCAACGCGATGTCGCGCCAGGCTGAACTGATGAACTGGCTCGACATCGGGCGGGTGTCGAATGCCGATGGTGGCAAGGATATTTTGTTGGCGAGAAATGAGCGCGGCGCCCGGATCGACTGGCGCACGGGCGAGGTCTGGCTGATGAATCCCAAGGTAGAAGAGCCGTTTGCCGATTTTCTTGCCGTCGAGCGCTGGCTGACATTGCGCGACATGCCGATGGTGGACAAGCCGGCGCCTGCCGCTCCTGCACCAGCGGAGCCGGAACCTGCGCCTGAACCCGGCCCCGTGCGTGATACCTTGCCGGCCTTCCAGCAAAAGGTCGACGCTTGCCTGGCCAAGGCGGAAGGTGGCCAGGAATTGCTGGAAACCAAGCAGGCTTTCGAGGCGGGCAGCGAGCCTTACCTCGAGGCATCGACGGAATTGAGCAAGACCGCGCTGGAACTTGAAGTGTCGCCGGCGATGGTGGCCACGTTGCATATCAGCGCCTTTGCCGCCCTGGCAGAAACGGCGGGCGCCGACAAGCTGGAAAGAGTGGCGGCCAGCCTGCATGCGGCGGCCAGGCAGATCCGGGCCAGCGTCACCGCGTAAAGGTGGGCCAGGCCAGGAATGCAAAAACCGCTGCATCCCTTGCAGGAGTCAGCGGTTTTTATGTATTGGTTGCGGGGACAGGATTTGAACCTGTGACCTTCGGGTTATGAGCCCGACGAGCTGCCAGACTGCTCCACCCCGCAGGCGAATTATATAGCAGTTTGCTGCATTGCGAAAGAGCGGATTGCAACCGAGGGCATTTGCTTTGCGTGAGGGGCATTGACATGCTGCGCCGCAATGGAAAAAGCCGCTGATCCCTTTGCAAGAATCAGCGGCTTTCATGTATCTGGTTGCGGGGACAGGATTTGAACCTGTGACCTTCGGGTTATGAGCCCGACGAGCTGCCAGACTGCTCCACCCCGCAGCCGAATTATAGCCGGGTTTGCTGCAATGCGCAATGGCCTGGTTTCAGACCCTCGATTATGCTGCCGCCAGGCGCCACAGCGACGTGATTTCCTTCGAGCGGGCCGCGTGCAGGCTGTCCGTGGCATCTTGCGCGCGCGGGTGCGTGGGTTTCACGTCCAGGCGGTCGATCACTTTCAAGCCCGCTTGCGCTATCCATTCCAGCAATTGCGCGCGCGGGCGCAGGCCCAGGTGCTCGGCCAGGTCCGATAAAATCAGCCAGCCTTCGCCGTTTGCTTCCAGGTGTTCGGCCAGGCCGGCGAGGAAGCCGCGCAGCATGCGGCTGTCCGGATCGTAGACGGCGTATTCGATTGGCGAGCTGGGGCGGGCTGGCAGCCACGGCGGATTGCACACGACCAGCGGCGCGCGGCCCGCAGGGAACAGGTCGGCCTGCAGCACATCGACCTTGCCCAGCAAATCGAGGCGCGCCAGGTTTTCGCGCGCGCAGGACAGGGCGCGCGGGTCCTGGTCGGTGGCGACGATGCGTTGGATGCCGCGCTGCGCCAGCACGGCGGCCAGCACGCCCGTGCCGGTGCCGATGTCGAAGGCCAGGCTGGCGCGCGCGGGCAGCGGCGCGTCCGCCACCAGGCCCACGTATTCACCGCGAATCGGCGCGAACACGCCGTAATGCGGGTGGATGCGCTGGCCCAAGGCCGGCAGTTCCACGCCCGTGCGGCGCCATTCATGCGCACCGATCAGGCCCAGCAGCTCGCGCAGCGAGGCGACGAACGCTTCTTCGCCACGGCCATACGCTTCATTGCACGCCAGTTTCACGTCCGGCGCGCGGCGCAGCGGGATCGTGTAGTCGGCGTCAAAAGGCAGCAGCAGCATGGCCAGCGTGCGGGCGCGCTGCGACTGGGCCTGGCGGTGCAAGTGAAACGCTTGCGTGGCGGATGGTTCCGGTTGCGCCAGCTTGGCGGCCTTGGCTTTTTTGCTGGGTTTGTCGTTCTTGTGGTCGGCGCGCCGCGCCAGCGCCTGCAGCAGCTGGCGCGCGTTCTGGAAGTCGCCGCGCCACAGCATGGCCGTGCCTTCGCAGGCCATGCGGTAAGCCTGGTCGGCCGTCGTGCGATCATCGGCGATGACGACGCGCTTGGGTGGCGGCATGCCGCTTTCCGAGCGCCAGCGGGCCGAATGCTCGGCGCCGTTTTCGCTCCAGTGGATCTGCGGATGAACGGTAGGTGAAGAGGTGTCGGACATGGGATTCAATCGATAGAAGGGGGCGCGCGGCATGGTCGCCTGCGCAGGCCGTCTTCCATTATACGTCGCTGGCCGTGCCGTCAGCGCTGTCCGTTCCATAGGCGAGTGCCAGCGCGCGGGCGCGGGCCTGGTCTGCGGGCGTGGTTTCCACGGTTTTTTTGGCGGCCTCTGCGGCATTGTCAGGCTGCACCAGCTTGAGCAAACGCAAACTCAGGCTGCCCGCCAGGTCGCCATCCTTGCCACTGGCGCTGGCGCCGTCGGACGTGCCCTGATAGAGATTGCTTTGCAATTGCTGGCCCAGCAGCTTGAACAGGTCGTGCAGATTGCCGGCGAAGGTCGTGGCGGGCAACTCTTTGGCGGGCAGGGCGGCGTCATCGGATGGCGGAACTTCCTGCGCATCATCTTGCTTGTGCGCCAAGGCGCCTGCGCTGATGTTCGATTGATATTGCACTTCCAGTTCGAAGTCGAAGGTCTGGCCATCGGCCGTGGTGATCTTGCCCTTGCCGATGAAATGCGCGTTTTCATCGAGGCTGAAGGCGGCGGCGCGGCTGCTGCCGTTGGTGCCCGAGATGCTGGCACTGCCGCTGCTGAAGCTGGAACCGGCTTGCAGGTCGACCGAATCGAAGGCGATCGTGGCGCCGTCGCCGAACAGCTGGCGCGTCATGTTGCCTAGAAAATCTTGCGCCACATCGACAGTGGCGTTGCCCAGCGCATCGGTCCGTTGCGCGAGTCCCTTGGCCGACAGGTCCAGGCCGTTTTTTGACAGGGCCACCATGTCTTGCGCCGTACGCTGCATCAGGGGCGAGCCGGCCAGCCCCGTGGCGCCGCTGCCCGTGCGGGACGGCTGCTGGCCAGCCAGCGTATTCGGTGCGGGTTGACGGCTGGCAAGGGCGGAAAGCTGGGACATGGTCGGTTCTAGATGGGCTGTGTACCGTATTTAACGACAACAATCGCCCATACTTTAACCATTAGTGGTGGTGCGCCCAGTTACCGTCTGCCGACGCCAGGTAAGACTTGACGGCATCAGCCTGGCCCGTGGCGTGACGCTTGAGTTCGCCGCATGCGCAAATGCCCTGGTACGGCTGGATATGCGAGCAGGCGGAGACTTTTTGCAGGTAAACCTGCATGGATTTGTGACATTTTACGCACTTGAAGGTGAGGCTGCGGGCGGCTTTCATGGGGTTCCTTGAATTGTTGCGGGGCGTAGGCGGTGCCTGCGCGAAGGCGGCGATTTTAACGCACTCCGGCCATCGTTACACGTTGTTGCATCTGCGCCACGCGCAGGTCAACTGAATCCGCGCCATGACGTTGAACGTATATAGGAGGTCGTCTGACCGCCATTGAAGAGGTAGCACCATGGACAAGCATGACAAGGAAAAGCCCGTACAGCCCGCCAAGGAGCTGGTCAGGAAGTGGCTGAAAGCGGAGCTGGCACAGCGCCGGCCACCGCCCGACCCCGAACAGATCCGCCGTGAACTGGGCTGGGATCTGCTCAGGCTGGGCCGCGAACCTGTGCCACGCTAGCGCACCGTCACCACGCTCTTGCCGCCGGATCCCGGCTGCACAAGGATGCGGGTGGCGATGCGTTCCGTCATTTCCTGGACGTGCGAGATGACGCCCACCTTGCGGCCCATCGCTTGCAGGCCGTCGAGCGCATCCATGGCCACGCGCAGGGTTTCCGTGTCCAGGCTGCCGAAGCCTTCGTCGATGAACAGCGATTCCACGCGCACCCGGTTCGAGGACAGCGAGGCCAGGCCCAGCGCCAGGGCCAGCGAGACGAGGAACGATTCGCCGCCCGACAGCGAGTGCACGGAGCGCAGCTCGCCGCCCATGTCCTGGTCGCGCACCATCAGGCCCAGCGACGGCTTGTCCGGATTGTCGATGCGTTCCAGCTGATAGCGGCGCGCCAGATGCTGCAAATGCGCATTGGCATAGCCGAGCAGCACTTCCAGCGTGAATTGCTGCGCGTAGTTGCGAAATTTCTTGCCGTCGGCCGAGCCGATCAATTCATCCAGGCTGGCCCAGCGCCGCTCGATGACGGCTTGCGCCTCGATTTGCGCCAGCATCGCTTGCGCGCTGTGGCGCCTGGCGTCGTCCTGCGCGATGGCCAGGCGCAATCGCGTCGCTTCCTGGTTGGCTGCCTGGCGTTCCTGCACCAGCGCGTCGAGCGCCACCTGCAGCGCGGCCTCGTCCATTTCCAGCGCTTCCGGCGGCTGCTGCACATGCGCGGCCAGCTGCTGCCGGCGTTCGGCCAGCACGGAAACGGCCGCCGTGTGGCGGTCGGCGATCACTTGCAGGGCGTCGCGTTCGGCGCGCATGGCGTCCGGCGCGATGGCCAGGTGCGCGTGCAAGCCGGCCATGTCGGCGGGCGCGTGACCAGGATGGGCAAGCTGGAACTGGCGCAGCCAGTCGTGCAGTGCGGCGGTGGCGCCGTGTTCCTGTTCACGCAAGGCGGTCAGGCGCTGCGCCAGCTGCGCGCACGCTTCGTCCAGGCGTGTGCGCACTTGGCTGGCCGATTGCGCCGCCGTTTGCTGCTGCGCCAGCTGATCTTTTGCACGCGCGATGGCGCCTGCCAGCGCGCCTTCCACCTCGGCCAGGGCTTGGCCCTGCCATAGCGCGTTGCGCCCGGCTTGCAGTGTCGTGCGCTGTTTGTCGGCGGCGGCAAAGGCGGCGTGGGTCTCCTGCGCCGTTTGCTGCGCCTTGCCGGCGGCCAGCAGCGCCGCATCCAGCTGCGCGGCCAGGGTGGCCAGCGCGTGGCCGCGGTGGTCCTGGTCCGCCTGCTGTTTCAGCCATTGCCGGCTTTCCGTTTCACGCGCCGCGCGGAAGGCGGCCGGGCCGGCGCGCCAGTTGTCTTTCCAGTCCTCGGCGCCGTCGGCGTCGGCGAACGCGCCATCGAGCTGCGCCAGCAAGGCATCGAGCGCGGCGCGCGCCGTCTCGCCCTTGTCGGCGTTGCCCGCTTGCTGCGCCTGCAACTGCGCCAGCCGCGCCTGTGCATCGGCGACGCTGCTGGTGCAGCGCGCGTGCTCGCTGGACGCCAGTTCATATGCCGCCTGCGCCTGCTCACGCCGCGCGCTGGCCTGGCGCAGCGCCGCCTCCTGCTGCGCCAGCGCCTGCAAGCCGGCCGCATTGGCTGCCAGCTGCTGCGTGAACCAGTCTGCGCGCAGGTTTGCCGGCGGCAGTAGTAAGGTGTCCGCTTGCGGCCGCCACTGTGCATTCAGGCTGTCGATGAGGGACGGCAGTGCAGATAGTTCTTCCGCCGTCTGTGCCTGTTCGTGCATATGGGCGGCCAGCGCCGCCTTGTGCGTGGCCAGTTGTTCCACATTGCCGCGCGCTTGCATGCGGCAAGCCAGTACCTCATCCTGCAAGCTGGCCAGCATCGCCTGCAAGGCGTCATCGGCGTGGCTATACGGGTGTTCCAGCGCGCCGCAGACGGGGCAGGGCTGCTCGTCCTGCAAAGTGGCCCGCAGTTGCTCGACGCTGGCCGCGCATGCCGCTTCCGCGCCCTTCAAGGACTTTTCCGCCTGCGCCAGGCGCGCTTCCAGCAGCGGCGTTTGCGCCGCTGCCTTTGCTAATGCCGTACTTTCCGTTTGCGCGGCCTGCGCCAGCTGGGCTGCCCTGGCTTGCCAGTGCGCCAGCGCCTGCTGCTGGCGTGCCAGTTCGCTCCAGGTTTTTTCCGCGCTGGTCAAGCTGCGCGCGTGCGCCTCCAGCTGGCCGCGCTGTTCCTGCAGTGCCTGGCCATCGATGGCTTGTACGGCTGCCTGCGCCTCGCGCCGTTGCGCATCGCGCACGGCCAGCGCGTCAGCGGCGCTGGCCAGCGCCGCTTGCGCCGCCTGCGTGGCGTCTCCGGCCTGGCGCACCAGCTGTCTTGACTCGGCCATGCTGGCGTCGGCCGCATCGGCTTGCGCGGCCGCTTGTCCTGCCTGGGCAAACAATTGCTCCCACAACTGCCACGCTTGCGCCAGCGCCTGCCACTGCTGGTGCGATGCCAGCCATTGGCGGCCCGCTTCCTGCTCCGCCAGCGCGGCGTGCTGGCGCTGCTGCAGTGCCTGCAGCGCGCTGCGCGCCGCCTCGTTGGCCTGGTCGGCGGCCTGTGCGGCCTGCCATGCCTGGCCATGCGCGGGCAATTGCGCCAGGATGCCGGCGTCGAGCGCCTTGGCTTGATCGAGCAGGGGCGCCGCATCGCGCTGCGCCGCTTCACTGGCCAGCAAGGCCGCCGTCGCCAGCTGCACGGCCTGCGCCAGTTGCGCTTCGGCGGCGACGGCTTGCGCTGCCTGCACGCGCGACGCTTCCAGCGCTGCGCCGCTGCCGGCGATGTCGCTGGCCAGGCGCGCTACCTCGTCGATGAGGGGCCGCGCCGGCTGCAGCAATTCCCACTGCGCCAGCGCCGTGCGGCGTTCTTGCGCGGCGGTGCGTTCGGCATCCGCGCTGTCCTGCGCCTCTTGCGCGGCCGTCACCTGGGTTTGCAGCTTGTGCGTCTCCTGGTGCCAGCGCTGCTGCAGTTCCAGCACCGCCTTGCGCAGGTCGATGTGTTGCAGCGTGGTGTCGGCCGCGCCGCACAGCGCCTCGGTGTCGCTGCGCTCTTGCGGCGACAAGGGCCGCTGGTCGGCCAGTTTTTCGCCCAGGCGTTCGAGGATCTGCTTTTCCTTCTTTGCCCGCTCGAAGGCGCGCATGGAAATGTCGGTATAGATGCTGCTGCCCGTCAGGGTTTCCAGCAATTCACCCCGTTCATTGTCTTCCGTCTTCAGGAATGTTGAGAATTCGTTCTGCGCCAGCAGTACGGCGCGCGTAAACTGGTCGAAGGACAGGCCGATGCGTTTTTCGATCTCTTCCTTGACTTCCGTCTTGGTGCCGCCGATGGGCTGCAGTGCGGGCAGCTGGTGCAAGCTCATGGCGGTCGCCTGCAGCGCCCCTTCGGCCCGGGTGCGCGAGCGGCGCACGCTCCAGCGCGCGCGGTAGCTGGTGCCGTCGTTGCCGACGAAGTCCACTTGCGCGTAGCCGTCCGGCGTGCCGCGGCGCAGCAGGGTGCGCGTATCCTGGGCGTTGACGGTTTCCTTGCCCACGTCGGGCAGGGCGCTGCCCCGTCCCAGCACTTTCAGCAGGCGCGGCGTGGCGTCGTACAGGGCCAGGCACAGGGCGTCGAGCAGGGTGCTCTTGCCCGCGCCCGTGGGGCCGCTGATGGCGAACAGGCCGGCGGACGCCAGCGGCTCCTGCTGGAAGTCGACTTCAAATTCGCCGGCCAGCGAGGCCAGGTTTTTACCGCTGATTTTCAGGATTTTCATGGTTTTTCAGGAGCATTCAGGCGCCGGGCAGCAGCAGTTCGGCCAGCGCCGAGAGGAGTTCTGGCGGCGCTTCCCTGGCGTATTTTTGCAGGTACAGGCGGCGGAAGATGTCGTCGGGCTGCAGCTGGCCCAATTGGTCGAGCGTCATGTTCTCGGGTGCGCTGCTGCGCGCGGCGCTTGAGGTTTCGATCTTCGCCAGGCGCACGGGCTTGCCATCGAGCGCCGTTTCGATGCGCGTGCGCAGGCCCGGCTCGGGCGAGTCCAGGCGCACGCGCACTTCCAGGAACGGTTGCGCCTCGGCCGGTGCGCCAGGTACGTCGAGGGCCGCCAGCTGCGCCAGCACTTCGGCTATCGGCGCCGGCGTGGCGGGCACGCGCAAGAGGGGCACGGCGCGCGGCACCTCGATGGCGCGCACCGCCTGCAGCGTTTCACCGTCGATATCGAGGCACAGCACCTGGTGGCGGTAGTTCACTTCGGCAAACGACAGGGGAATCGGGCTGCCGCAATAGCGGATGTGTTCCTGGCCGCCCACGGCCTGCGCCTTGTGCAAATGGCCCAGCGCCGCATACGTGATGGACGTATCAAAAATCCCCGACGGCAGCATCTCGGTGCCGCCAATGACGATGCGGCGTTCCGAATCGTTGGACATTTCGCCGCCCACCATGTGGCAGTGGCCCATGGCAAGGATGGCTTGGCCCGGCTGGCGGCGCGCCAGCGCCAGGTCCGTCAATTGGCGGTACAGCAGGGCGATGCCGCCCAGGTAGGCATCCTGAGTGTCGCCGGCGGGCAGTTTCGGCACGTCGCCGGGGCGCAAAAAGGGCACGGCAAGGCACCAGGCGCGCACTTGCCCATCGCTGCCGGTGAGCGGCAGCAGCAGGCGTTCCAGGTCGATCTGGCCATCGTCGCCGCGCAGCAGATGGCCGATGACGTGCGTGCCATGTGCTGCCAGCAGGGGGCCGGGCGCTTCGAGCCGTCCGGCCGAATCGTGGTTGCCGGCGACGATGATCAGCTGCAGCGCGGGCAGGCGCGCGCGCGCCTGCTGCAGGAACACGTACAGCTGCTTTTGCGAGGCGGCCGACGGGTTGGCGTTGTCGAACACGTCGCCGGCGACGAGCAGCACGTCGACACGTTCGGCCACGAGGGTGCCCAGCAGCCAGTCGAGGAAGCGCTGGTGTTCGTAGCCCCGTTCATAATTGTGCAGGGTCTGGCCCAGATGCCAGTCGGAAGTGTGCAGCAGGCGCATGATGGGGCAAGGGTAGGGAAGACAGGCGCCAATATAGCAGGTATGGCGCCAGGCGCCAGCGGCTGGATCAAAGCACTGCAGGACCCGCGCGATAAGTGTTCCTGCCATCCTGCTTGGCCTGGTACAGCAGCACGTCGGCCCGCTGCAGCAGCACGGCGGGCGAGATGTCTTCGTCGCGGTAGAAGGCCAGGCCGATGCTGGCGGAAATGCGCACGCTGATGCCATCGAGTTCGAACGGCTGCTGCATGGCGGCGACGATCTTTTCCGCCAGCAGGGCCGCGTCGTCGGGCCGGGTGATCTGTTCCATGATGATGGTGAATTCGTCACCGCCCAGGCGGGCGATGATGTCGGTGACGCGCATGGTTTGCGTCAGGCGCTGGGCGAAGGCGCGCAGCAGGGCGTCGCCGGTGCCGTGGCCATGTGTGTCGTTGACGGGCTTGAAGCGGTCGATATCCATGTACATGACGGCCATCAGGTGCTGTTGCTGGCGGCTCGCGTGCATGGCGTCGCTGAGTTTTTGCTGGAAGCCGGCACGGTTCGACAAGCCGGTCAGCACATCGACCTGGGCCAGCTGCAGCAGGCGCTGTTTTTCGCGCTTTTGCACGGTGATATCCTGGCGCATCACGTGAAAACCCGCCACCTGCAGCTTGTCTTCGCCGATCTGCGGAATGTAGATTACTTCCATGCAGCGCTCGATGCCTTCTTTTTCATCGTCCTCTTCAAAGCTCAGGGTTTCGCCCGCCAGCACGCGCTCGATATACGGCGCCACTGTGTGGTAGCGCGCTTCGCCCACCGTGTCGCGCACGCTCTTGCCCAGCGCCTGCTGGCCCTTCAGGCCGAATTCGCGCTCATAGGCGATGTTCAGGAAGCGGTAGACCTGGTCGGCGTCGATGTACGCGATCATGGCCGGCAAGGTGTCGGCGATGGTGCGCAGGCGCGCTTCGCTCTCCAGCAGCGCCACTTCCGATTCGCGCAAGGTGGTAATGTCGTCCAGGCTGCCCACGTAGCCATCGATCTGGCCGTCGATGAGGATGGGGGCAATTTTGACGGATACCCAGACCAGCCTGCCGTCGGGCTGCAGGCAGCGCAGGGTGGACTGGAACGGCGCATGGCTGCGCGTGAGCTGTTCCAGCGCCACGTGCATCAGCGGATAGTCGTCCGGGTGCAGGGCGCTGGTCCAGCCGGCGCCCAGGGCGGCGGCGCGCGGCAGGCCCGTGATCGATTCGAAGGTGCGGTTGACGTAGGTGCAGCGGCGCTGGCGGTCCAGGCGCACCAGCCCGAGTGGCGAGGCGTCGTTGACGGCGGCCAGCTCCGCCTGTTTCTGGCGCAGTTCCAGTTCCTGCTGGCGGCGCTGCGAGACATCCTCGGCGATGCACAGGATATGTTCGATCTGCTGGCGCTCGTCGAACACGGGCACGGAAACGGCGCGCAGGTAGCGCAGGCTGCCATCTGCCAGGCGCAGGGGCTTTTCCGTATGGTCAATGACCCCGCGCTCGGCCAGGATGGCGCGGTCGTCCTCGGCATCGTGCAGGCCGAAGCCGGGCGGGAAGGCCTGGCAATCGGTCTTGCCGATGACGTCGGCGGCCAGGTGGCCGGTGATATCCTCGGCCGCCTTGTTCCACACCTCCATCTTGCCGAAATTCTCCGGGCGCGCGCTTTTCACGTACACCAGTACCGGCAAATGGTCGATCAGCGACTGCAGGAAGCTGCGGTTATCCTGCAGCGCCAGTTCGTCGTGCTTGCGCGCGCTGATGTCGCGCGAGGTGACGGCCACGCCGTCGATGATGGGCACCACCTGGTGGCGCAGCCAGCGCGTGCCGCCCGAGGCCAGTGTCAGCTCGAATTCGTCCTCCAGCGGCTGGCCCGTTTCCATCACCAGCACGAAGCGCTTGAAAAAACGCTCGCCACGCAGCAGAGGTACCTGCGGCAGCACGCGCTGGCCCAGCAGTTCGGAGCGTGGCTTGCCCAGCATGTCGGCGGCGCGCTCGTTGACGTCGGCGAAGATGAAGTCTTCCACCGGCTTGCCCTGCGCGGGGCGCCAGGCCTTCAGCAGCAGCACGGAGTCGAGGCTGCCCTGGTGCGCCGCGCGCAGCAGGGCCTGCGTTTCCTTGGCCTGGCGGATGCTGCGGCGCAGGCGTGCGCTCTGGTGCATCAGCAGGGCCGTAAAGCCGGCAATGAGCACGCTGGCGGCAAGCAGCGCGCCGACATACGCCAGGCGGCGCTGTTCGAAGCGCGCCAGGGCGCCGGCTCGGCTGACACCCACCACGGCCAGCAGCGGGTAACGCGGCAGTTCGCGGTAGCTGTAGATGCGCGCAGTCGCGTCGACGTTTGGCTCGATCAGCAGTTCTTCGGGCGCGTGTTGTGGTGGTCCCGGCATGCGGAAGTCGATGCGGTCGCTGAGGATGCGCTGTTCGCCGATGCGCCCCACCGTCAGGCCGCTGTCGCGCGCCACCAGCATCAGCGCACCCTGTTCATCGAGGTCCAGGCGGTCGTAATCGTCGACAAAATAGGCCGGGTCGACGTGGATGATGATGGCGCCGGCAAAGCGGCCCTGGGCATCGTTCAGGCGGCGCGCCAGGCGGATGGTCCAGTGCTTGCTGGCCGCGTCGAGCATGGGCGTGTCGACCATGGCCGTGTCGGATGCATTGGCGGCCAGCGCCCTGAAAAATGCCTGGTTAACCAGGTTTTCCGGCCAATACGCATTGGCGCTGTCGATCACATTGCCCTGCGCGTCGATGAGGGCGATCGGCAGTGCCAGCTTCGACGGCAGCACGCTGTCGAGCAGACCCTGGCGGCGCATGAATTCATTCAGGCGCAGGCTGCCCTCCGTTTCCTCGTATTTGAGCTTGAACAATTGCGTGGCGTGGTCCGTCTGGCGCAGGGTGAAACTGGTATGGTCGGCCAGGGTGCGCGCCAGCGACTGGCTGACGGCCACGGCGTCGCGCACGGCGCTGGTGCGCTCCTGGCCCACCTGGTAAAAGACGGCCGCCCACAGCGCCAGCAGCAAGATGAGCGCGAACAGGGGCACCAGACTGAGACGGTACAGGCGGCGGGCAAGGCGTTGCAGGGGTCTTGTTATCGCTATCACGGGCGCTTGCAGGCTAGAGTCATGGTAAAAGGGAGGGGCGGCGTGGCGCGCATGATAGCCGAAATCGGCTGCCTTGCGCATAACCCTGTTGCCGCCGCTCCCATCGTCTGTTCGCGGTCTGTCGCTGGGCTTATTCTGCGTTAAATCAAGTATCTGTGGTGCCGCGCACGCTAAAAAAAGCACGCCGGCGACGACACGGGCTGGCGGCGTAGCAGAAAAAGTACAATTGCGCCCCCATCCTCATTAAAATGGGCGCTTCTACCTCCCATATCGAAAGTTGTCATGCAGAGTAAAAAGCCCGACGCGGCAAGACTGGACAAGATCGTGGCCGAAGCGCGCCGCGCCGCCGACCAGCGCGAGAGCGGCTACCGCGAGCGCTCGCTGAAGATGTATCCATGGGTATGCGGCCGCTGCACGCGCGAATTCACGCGTGCCAACGTACAGCAGTTGACGGTGCACCACCGCGACCATAACCATGACAACAATCCGCCGGACGGCAGCAACTGGGAATTGCTGTGCCTGTATTGCCACGACAATGAGCACTCGCGCTACCTGGAAGCGGACCGTGGCGCAGGCCTGCTGTCGGCCGAGGTGGCGCCCGCCACGCACAATCCCTTCGCCGCGCTGGCCGGCCTGATCAAGAAGAAGGACTGAGCGGGCCGCGCCGGCTCCGTCTCACCCTACCATGCGTATCCTGCTGACCGAAGACGACCCGCAACTGGGCCGCGCCACGCAGATCGGCCTGGAACAGGGCGGCCATGCCGTCGACTGGGTCACGAGCGCTGAACACGCGCATACGGCCGTGCGCCTGCACGACTATGGCTGCATCCTGCTCGACCTGGGCTTGCCGGGGCAGGACGGCATGCAGGCGCTGGGCATGCTGCGCGACAATGGCTACAGCGGCGCCGTGCTGATCGTCACGGCGCGCGACACGGTGGGCGAGCGCATCGCCGGGCTGGACGCGGGCGCCGACGACTTCATCGTGAAACCGTTCGACCTGGACGAACTGGCCGCGCGCATCCGCAGCGCCTGCCGCCGCGCCGCCGGCCGGCTGCGCGAGCACCTCGTGCATGGCGAGCTGGTGCTCGATATCGCCGACCGGCAGGTGACGCAAGGGGGATTGCCCGTGACCTTGACGGTCAAGGAGTTCCGCATCCTGCAATTGCTGCTGGAGCACGGTGGCCGGGTGCTGAGCCGGGAACAGCTGGAGAAAAACCTGTACAGCTGGGGGGATGAAGTGGAGAGCAATGCCGTGCAAGTGCACATCCACCACCTGCGCAAGAAGCTGGGGCGGGACTTGATACGCACGGTGCATGCGATCGGTTATTGCATCGACAAGCCCAAGGTGGCTTGACGAAGGCGGCCCGCAGGCCGCCCGCTTGATCAGAAATCGACAGTCGCCGACAACCACAGACGGCGTCCATCCATGCTGTTGACATAGCGATTCGCGTAGGTCAATGCCGGGGCGCGGTACGGCTGATAGTCGATGAAGTCCTTGTTGAGCAGGTTGTACACGGCCGCGTTCAGGGTGACGCGCTGATTCAGCTGATAGCTGGTGCCCAGGTGCAGCATGGTATAGCCCTTGTAGTCGCCCAGCGCGGCCTTGGCGGCGCGCGTGGAAGCCGAGGTACCCGGATCGCGGAAGCGCTCGCTGCGGTACTCGGCGCGCAGCCAGCCGTTCCATGCGCGCGAGATATCCCACGAGAGGCGCGCGTTGGTGGCGTGCTTGGGCGTGTCGCTCAGCGGTTTGCCCGCGTTGCTGCCGCTCTTCTGTTCGCTTTCCGTGTAGGTGTAGTTGGCGCTGGCCGACAAGGTCTTGCCCAGCGGGAAACGGGTGTTCAGCTCGACGCCGCGCGTGACGGCTTCATCCACGTTGACCGACTGGCCAAACGCATCGACGTTGGGCCAGTTGCCGAAGCTGACGCAGCCGGGACGGTTCGGCGACGGGCGGTAGTCGCAGTTGACGAGGCCCGTGCCCGTGGTGATCTTGTCCTTGAATGCATTGTTGAACAGGGAGCCGCTGGCGGTCCAGCCGGCCAGGTTGTCGAAATACGCGCCGATTTCCGTTGTCGTGCTCGTTTCCGGCTTCAGGTCCGGGCTGCCGACGAGCGGTATCGTGCCCTGGCCGCCGAAACCGTTGATGCCCGGCGACAGTTGTTCCACGCGCGGCGTCTTGTAACCCTTGCTGACGCCGCCCTTGACGGTCCAGCTCGGTGTCGCGTTCCACACGGCATACGCGCGGGGGCTGGTCTGGCCGCCAAAGATGCTGTGATCGTCATAACGGGCGCCGAAGGTCAGCGCGAGATGCTCGAGCACCTGCCATTCGTCTTCCACGAACAGGGCTTTTTGCGTGAATTCGAATGTCTTTGGCGCCACGCCATCCGTCATTTCCGCTTTCCACCATTGCGCGCCGACGGTCGCCATGTGTTTGCCCAAAGGCATGACCAATTTGGTGTCGACCACCTGGCTTTCCACTTCCAGCGTGCGCGCGCTGCCTGCCACGGCGCCCGGCGTGCCCGGCGGAATCGTGCGGCCCAGGGTTTCCGTTTTGTTCACCATGTAGCTGCTGTCGAGCGTGCCGAAGCCGAAGCGGCCCGTGTGCGACAGGGTCCACTGGTCGCGCTTGTATTTCTGTTCCGGGCCGTAGCCGCCCTGCACCGATTGGGTGCCCAGCTGGCCGTTCGAATTGTCGTAGGTCTGGCGGCCCGCGTCGGCGTCGAGGATGACGGTGTGGTAGCGGTTCGGCGTGTAGGCCAGGCGCGCGCCAACGTTTTCAATGTCCGCACGCACGGGGTTGGCGCCCATGTTCGGCGCGGTTCCCGGACCGCCCGCGCCGTTGTAGCGGATGTCGGCCGCATCGCGGCGCTGCTTGCTGCCGCGCAGGGACAGGCCCAGCAGGTCGGTGGCGATGGGGCCGCTCAGGTAGAAGCGGCCGTTTTTCACGTCGCCAAAGTCCGATTCCTGCTGCAAGGTGTAGTCGGCCGAGACGGAGCCCATCCATTGCTTGCCCACCTTGCGCGTGATGATGTTGATCACGCCGCCCATGGCGTCCGAGCCGTACAGGGTCGACATGGGGCCGCGGATGATCTCGATGCGCTCGATGGCGGCCAGCGGCGGCATGAAGCTCGTCTGCGTGCCGCCGAAGCCGTTCGGCGTGACGTTGCCGGCCGCATTCTGGCGCCGTCCGTCGATCAGCACCAGCGTGTAGTCGCTGGGCATGCCGCGGATGCTGATGTTCATGCCGCCCGTCTTGTCGCCCGCCGCGCCCACGTCGATGCCTTCCACGCTTTCCAGCGCCTGCGTCAGGTTGCCGAAGCGCTCCTTCGACAGTTCTTCACGCGTCAGCACGGTAATAGAAGCCGGCGCCTGCTTGATATCCTGCTCGAAACCGGAGGCGGAGACCACCACCTCGGGCATGCTGGCAGGCGTGCCCGTCTGGGCGTAGGCCGGCAGGCAGGACAGGGCGGCCATGGCCAGGGCCAGGGTGGTGGGACGCGGCAGGTGCGCGCGGCGGGTGCGGTTGGACATGCAAACTCCTGGAGGATGGATTAATGATTGGTCTGGTTTGTTTGGGTAATGCGAATCATGAAAGTAATAAGAATCATTAACAATTACGGACGTGGCTTCCCAAAAAATATGTCGTTCCGGATCATGGGCAGAAGTTCTTAAGAGATTCTTAATAGCGATAAAACGTGCAAGTGGCACGCGGAATGCGGTATCTTTCAGCTATGCACAGCCCAGACAAACACCAAGCTCCCGACCTCCCTCCTTTATCGCTGGCTGCCGCGCGCGCCTTGCACCTGGCCGCGCAGGGTTTGCTGCAAGCACGCCGCAAGAAGGCCGTGAAGGCCGACGTGCTGGCCGCCGTGCGGCAGATGGGCGTGCTGCAGATCGACACCATCCACGTGGTGGCGCGCAGCCCGTATCTGGTGCTGTGGAGCCGGCTGGGCGACTATCCGCAACCGTGGCTGGAGCAATTGCTGGCCGAGGGCGCGCTGTTCGAATACTGGGCGCATGAAGCGTGCTTCGTGCCCATCGAAGACTATGGCTTGTACCGCCACCGCATGCTGGACCCGGCCGCCATGGGCTGGAAATATTCTGTTAAGTGGATGGCCGAGCAGGGCGACGCCGTGGCGTCGGTGCTCGAACATATCCGCGCCAACGGCGCCGCGCGCTCGGCGGACTTCGAACGCACGGACGGCAAGGCGGGCGGCTGGTGGAGCTGGAAGCCTGAAAAGCGCTCGCTGGAAGTACTGTTTACGTCGGGCGTGCTGATGATCGCCAAACGCCATCAGTTCCAGCGCTATTACGACCTCGCCGAGCGCGTGCTGCCCGGCTGGCACGATGGCTTGCTGCCGCCTGAAGAGCAGGTGCGCCGGCGCCTGCTGCTGGCCAGCGTGAAGGCGCTGGGCCTGGCGCGGGCCAGCTGGATCAGCGACTACTTCCGCACGAAGCAAGCGCGTGCCAGCCTGGCGCACGATCTGCAGGCGCTGGTGGACGAGGGCGCGCTGCTGCGCTGCGCGGTGGCCGGCTGGATGGACTCCGTCTACGTGCATGCGGATCACGCGGAACTGGCGCGCAATGCCGCCGCCGGCAAGCTGGCTCCCACCCTGACGACGATTTTATCGCCGTTCGATCCCGTCGTGTGGGACCGGCGCCGTGCGCTGGAACTGTTCGACTTCGACTACCGGCTCGAATGCTACACGCCGGCCGAGAAGCGCCGCTATGGCTATTTTACGTTACCGATTTTGCGGCGCGGCGCGCTGGTGGGGCGCCTGGACGCCAAGGCGCACCGCGCGCAGGGGCGCTTCGAGATCAAGTTGCTGGTGCTGGAAGACGGCGTGCGCCTCAGCGCCCGCCTGGTGCAGGACGTGGCCGGCGCCGTGCAGCGCCTGGCGCTCTGGCATGCCTGCCCGGATATCGATATCGTCCAGGCGCAGCCGGCAGCCTTCGGCGCGCTGCTGGCCGAGGCGCTGCACGACGGCGGCGCTGCCACAAGGCAGGCCGCATGATGCTGCCGCCGGCTCCTGCCCACCTGCTCGACGCTGACGGCGTGCCATGTTTTGGCCGCTACACGGGGCAATTGAATGCCTTCGACTGGGCCGCGCTGGCGCCGCCGTACGCGCGCGGCGCCCTCTGGCGCCTGTTTCACCACAAGCGCTGGCATTACGTGGCCCTGTCCACGCCCACCCTGTTCTGCGGCGTGGCCATCGTCGACCTGGGCTGGACCAGCACGGCTTTCGCGTATGCCTTCGACCGTCACAAGGGCAAGATCGTGGCCAGCTTTTCGCAGGATGGCATCCCCGGCCTGTGCGCATCGGTGGCGCCGCACGCGGGGGGCAGCAGCCGTTTCCGCTTCCTCTCGCACCTGATCTCCATCGAGGCGCAGCCGCAGCAGCGCTACCGTTTGCAGCTCGATTGCGGCCATTTCGGCATCGATGCGGAATTCGGCCCGCCCGTGGCGCCGACCCTGCTGGCGATCGGCCCGGTGGCCGAAGGCGGCAGCGTGCATGCGACGCAAAAGTCGGGCGGCCTGCCCTTGTGGGGCAGCGTGCGCTGCGGCGCCATGGGCTACAGCTTGGACGACGGCGTGGCCAGTTTCGACTATTCGAACGGCTTGCTGGCGCGCGAGACGGAATGGCGCTGGGCCTCGGCGCATAGCCTGGACCTGGGTTTCAATCTGCAGGCCGGTTATTTCGGTGCGCATGAAAACGCGCTGTGGCTCGATGGCCAGCTGTATGCGCTGGGCCGCGCGCATTTCGACTTCAATCCCGACAATCCGCTGGCGCCATGGCACGTGTGGACGGAGGACGATCTGCTGGACCTGCATTTCAAGCCGGAAGGGGCGCGGCGCGAAGACAAAAACCTGTGGCTCGCCGCCAGCCGCTACATCCAGCCCATCGGCACTTTCAGCGGCTGGGTACGCACCAGCGCGCAATCTCCCAAGCGCATCGTGGCGCAGCTGGCGGGCGTGACGGAAAGCCACCGCTCGCGCTGGTAGGCGCGCGCGGTTTTTTTGCGAAACGCGCCACAAGGTCAAGTTTTTTTGACAGCGCATCCTATACACTGGCGCAGCCACTCCGGCAATCCCGCTCCGGCAATCCATGAGGCCAGAACATGAGTATCCGTAATCTCGACAAGTTGTTCAAGCCGGCCTCGGTGGCCCTGATCGGCGCCACGGCGCGCGACCACAAGCTGGGCGCCATCGCCCTGGCCAACCTGCTGGGGGGCGGCTATCAAGGAGACATTTGGCCCGTCAATCCCAAGTACGACGAGCTGATGGGCCTGAAATGCTACCGCAAGCTGGCGCACTTGCCCAAGGCGCCGGACCTGGCCATCATCTGCACGCCGCCCGCCACCATCACGGCGCTGATCCGCGACCTGGGCGCGCTGGGCACGCGCGCCGCCATCGTCATGACGTCCGGCCTCGACCCCGTGCGCGAGCAGTCGCTGCGCCTGGCCATGCTGAAAGCGGCCAAGCCGCATCTGCTGCGCATCCTCGGCCCCAACAGCATGGGGCTGCTGGTGCCGAAACTGGGCTTGAACGCCAGCTTCGCCCATCTGGGCGCGACGAGCGGCAAGATCGCCTTCGTGTCGCAATCGGGCGCGCTGGTGTCGGGCGTGCTCGATTGGGCCAACGCGCACGGCGTGGGTTTTTCCAAGTTCATTTCGCTCGGTGGCAGCTATGACATCGATTTCGGCGACCTGCTCGATTACCTGGCCGGCGACATCGACACGGCCGCCATCCTGCTGTACATGGAAGACATCCAGGCGGCGCGCAAATTCATGTCGGCGGCGCGCGCCGCCGCGCGCAGCAAGCCCGTCATCGTCCTGAAGGCGGGACGCGAGGCCGAAGGCGCCGCCGTGGCGGCCTGGCACACGGGCGCGCTGGCAGGCTCCGACGCCGTGTATGACGCGGCCATCCGCCGCGCCGGCATGCTGCGCGTGTATTCGGCCGAGGAACTGTTCGACGCGGTGGAAACGCTCACGCATATCCGTTCGCAGCGCGGTGAGCGCCTGGCGATTTTGTGCAACGGCGGCGGCCTGGGCGTGATGGCTACCGATGCGCTGGTGGGCAGCGGCGGCAAGTTGGCCGAGCTGTCGCCCGATACCGTGATCGCGCTGGAAAAGGCGCTGCCACGCGGCTGGTCGCACGACAACCCCGTCGGCTTGCCCGGCGACGCGCCCGTGCAGCGCTATGTCGACGCCATCAAGCCGCTGCTCGACGAGCCGCAGGCGGACGCCTTGCTGCTGCTGCACGCGCCCACGGCCATGGTCTCGTCGATCGACATCGCCGAAGCCGTCACGCCGCTGATCAAGGCCACCTCGCGCACAGTGCTGTCGTGCCTGCTTGGCGGCACCACCGTGGCGCCCGCGCGCCAGGTCTTCAACCGCGCCGGCATTCCCACCTACGATACGCCGGAAAAGGCCGTGCATGGCTTCATGCAGATCGTGCAGTACCGGCGCAACCAGGAAACCCTGATGCAGGTGCCGGCGCAGCTGCCCATGTCGGCCACGCCGCGCCGCGCGCGCGTGCGCGAAATCGTCGCCGCCGCGCTGGCGGCCGGCCAGACGGTGTTGGGCGAGTGCCGCTCGAAGGAAATCCTGGCCGCCTACGGCATTCCCGTGGCGATTACGCGCATGGCGGCCGACGTGGAAGAGGCGCTGGCCGTGGCGGTGGACATCGGCTACCCGGTGGCGCTGAAAATCCATTCGCCCGACATCGCTCACAAATCCGACGTGGGCGGCGTGGCGCTCGACCTCGACACGCCCGACATCCTGCGCGCGGCCGCTGCCGCCATGCTCAAGCGCGTGCGCCGCATGCGCCCCGACGCGCTGATCGACGGCTTTACGGTGCAGCAGATGGCGCGCCGGCCGCAATCGCATGAACTGATCGTCGGTGTCACCACGGACGCCGCCTTCGGCCCCGTCATCCTGGTGGGGCAGGGCGGCATCGCCGTGGAAGTGACGGCCGACCATTCCATCGGCTTGCCGCCGCTGAACATGGTGCTGGCGCGCGACATGCTGGCGCGCACGCGCGTGTCGAAACTGCTGGCGGGCTACCGCAACCAGCCGCCGGCCGACATCGACGCCATCTGCTACACCCTGATCCAGGTGGCCGAGCTGGTGGCCGATATCGGCGAGCTGGCCGAACTCGACATCAACCCGCTGGTGGCCGACGCGGACGGCGTGATCGCCCTCGACGCGCGCATCCGTTTGCAACCGGGCCAGAAGAGCGACCGTCTCGCCATCCGCCCGTACCCGCAGGAGCTGGAGGAGCAGGTGACGTGGATGGGGCAATCCATTTTGCTGCGCCCCATCCGCCCCGAGGACGCGCCGCAGCACATGGACCTGTTCAATGCACTGGACCCGGACGACGTGCGCCTGCGCTTCTTTACTTCCATGCGCGAGCTGCCCGTGTCGCAACTGGCGCGCCTGACGCAGATCGATTATGACCGCGCCATGGCCTTCATCGCCACGCACACGGGCCCGGACGGCAAGCCGGAAACCCTGGGCGTGGTGCGCGCCGTGGCCGACCCGGACAATATCCACGCCGATTTCGCCATCGCCGTGCGCTCGGCCCTGAAAGCCAAGGGCCTGGGCCATATCCTGTTTGAAAAGCTGGTCGACTACTTCCGCAGCCGTGGCACGGAAGCGCTGGTGGGCGAGGCGATGGCACGCAACAAGGGCATGCAGCGGCTGGTGAAAAGTTTTGGCGGCGAAGTCACGCCATCGGAAGAGCCGGGCGTGGTCAACCTGCATATCGGCTTGCGCGCGCCGTAAAAGAAAGCGCGGCTGGCCCGCCGCGGGTTTGTGCAGGATCAAATCCACCGCTGTCGGTAGTCTTTACACTTTCACTTCCAGGATCAGACATCCAGCGCATTTTCGGGAGTGAGTGCATGCTTACTGCAACATATATATTGGTTTCCCTGTCGGTGGAACAGGCAAGTATCCGCATGAGTTTGTTGGCATTTCAAAAATACATGCAGGTGCAGTTGCGCCAGCAGAGCTGGCTGAGCCTGGCGCAACTGCAGTACACGGGCGACTGGCTGAACCGGCTCTACCAGGGAGGCTACTGGCGCAAGGTGGAGATGTATCTGATCCCCGCCATCCGCCAGGCCACGCCGCAGGCGGATGGCTTGCTTGACGGTTTGCTCAATGAGCTCAATGGCTTGAACCATGCGGCGCTGGAAAGCATCAATGTGGTGCAGCAGCGCGCGGGCGCCGCCATCGACCATTCCGCATTGCAGGCCGAGCAGCTGCGCGCGGCCATCGACACCTTTTGCGCGGCCTTGCTGCAGCGCCTGGAAAAAGAAGAGCGCGAACTGTTCGCGCTGGCGCGCAAGGTCATCGTGGGCGAAGCGTGGTTTGCCATCGCCTATCAGTTCCTCGCCCACGATGCGCGCGCGCAGGAAGCGCGCCGTGGCAAGGCGCAAGTGCTGCCCTTTGTGTTGCCCGTGCCTTTGTCAGCGCCGGGCACGCCTGCTGGCGCCGCTGAAACCGCGGGAAGCGACGGCACCTCGGCGGACGATGCCTTGCCTGCCATCCCGCAGCCCCTGCGCGCGCAGGCTTGAGCGGGTAGCGAGCGCCCACCCCGTCCGCCCGTTTGCACCGGCTGCGCGTCCCTGATTTTGCGCTGGCGCCAGCCAGGAAGAAATCATGTGTTAGTCATTTGGTAACTTGTACAGACCTGTCCGATGCAATACCCCGGGCTTTGTTATGATGGTGGTTTTGATCCACGCGAAACCCGTCATGTTCGAATTTCTTTTCAAGCGTTCTGCCAGCAAGCCTTCCGCACCAGACCCTGTCGTGGCAGAACAGGCCGCCGCCTCGGCGCAGAGCGCATCGCGCCGCGCCGAACAGGTTGCGCGTGCCCACGCCGTGGCGGGCGACGAAGCCGCCGCCTTTGAATTCATTGTGTCCAGCGAATTTGCCGATGCCCGTCTGATCGCGGCCGAACACGTCCATGCCTTGCCGCTGTTGGAAAAAGTTCATCTGGCCATGCGCAACACGGACCGCCGCGTCGCCAAGCTGATGCAGGGCCGCATCGACCTGATCCGCCACCAGGCGGCGGAAACCCAGCGCGCCCAGGCCAGCATCGATACGGCCCAGCGCCTGCTGAACGATGACAAGCTCAGTCCCAACCAGGTCGCCGAGCTGGACCGCCAATGGCAAGTCATCAAGGCCACGCCCGAACTGGCGAGCGCCTTTAGCGCTGCGCGTGCCGCGCTGGCCGCCCGCCTGGAAGCGCAAGTGGTGTTGCAGCGCGCCGTGATCGACGCCGTCGCCGCCGCGCGCGCGCTGGCCAGCAGTGGCCAGTGCGCCGGGGAACTGGCGCAGGCGCTGGCCCGCCTGGATGCGGAACATGCGCAGCATGCACAATCGCCCGAGCGCGCCTCCTTGCCGAAACACCTGGAAAGCGATTTCGTCCAGGCGCGCGAGCAGGCGCAGTCCGCCTTGCAAGCGCTGCAGCAGCACCAGGCCGTGTTCGACGCGCGCCAGGCCGCGCTGACCGAATGGCAGGCGCAGGACGCCGCCAGCCTCGACGTGGATACCCTGAAACGCGCGTGGCAAGCCTTGCCGCGCCTGCCTGAATCCAGTTTGTCCGACAGCCTGCAGCAGCAATTTGCGGCCCTGCTGGCCAGCGCGCCGGCACCTGTGCAGACGGCGGAAACAGAGGCCGCACCGGCCCATACTGCACCTGCACCTGTACCTGCGCCGCGCAAGCCGCGCCAGGAGCTCGCGCCCGTCTCGAAAGAAGCGACGGAGCAGTTTTTCAAGGTGCTCGACGCCATGGAAGCGGCCTTGCAGGACGGGCTGTTGCATGTGGCTTCCGAGCATGACAAGACTTTGCGCGATAGCAAGCATGGCCGTTTGACGCCGGCGCAAGCGGACCGCCTGGCCCACGTGCGTGGGGAATTCAAACGCCTGGCCGACTGGGCGCGCTGGGGCGGCAACGTGTCGCGCGAGGAGCTGGTCAAGGCGGGCGAGGAATTGCCGGCACAGGAACTGCCGATGGCCGAGCTGGCCAAGAAAGTGGGCAGCCTGCGCGAGCGCTGGAAGTCGCTTGATACCTTGTCCGGCCCGGCACCGAAATCCCTGTGGGAACGTTTCGACGCCGCCTGCAGCCTGGCGTACGCGCCGGCGGCCCAGCATTTCAAGCAACTGGCCGAAGAGCGCCACGGCAATGCGGCCAAGGCCCAGGAACTGATCGCGGAAACGGCGGCCCTGGCGGCCGAAGAAAGTACCGACTGGAAACACGTCGCCTCCGCCTCGCAGCGTTTGCGCCAGGCGTGGACGCGCCTGGGCACCATCGACCGCAAGGAAAAGAAACGCCTGGATACGGAGTTCGGCGCCGCGCTGGACGCCCTGTCGAAGCCGCTGGACACGCAGCGCCAGATCGAGACGGCGCGGCGCGAACAATTGATCGTCGAAGTGGGCTTGCTCAAACCATCCGAGCGCAACACGGTCGACATGCTGAAAGCCTTGCAGGACAAATGGCAGGAACTGGCGAAAGCCCTGCCGCTGGAGCGCCGCGCGGAACAGGCGCTGTGGCAGCGCTTCCGCGCCGCCTGCGATGATATCTTCTCCAGGCGCAAGGAAACGGCCCACGCGGCCGACCACGAGCGCCGCGAACACCTGCATGCGCGCGAAGCGCTGTGCGCCAGCCTGGAAACGGCCGTCGTGCCCGAGGGCGACGACAAGGCCCGCAGCGCCTTCATCCAGCACTTGCTGCGCGATACGCGTGCCGGCTGGAACGCCACCGGTCCCGTGCCGCGCGCCAGCGAAGCGAAGATCGAGCAGCGCTACCAGGCCGCTGTGGCTGGCGTGCAAGCGCAAGCGGATGCCATCGCCGAGCGCGCCGGTGCGGCCCAGGCCAACGCCCTGCGCGACAAGCTGCGCCTGGTGCAATCGCTGGAAACCGCACTGGCTGATGGCGACGCCGGCGCCGACGCGCAAGCGTGGAGCGAGCGCTGGAGCGCCTTGCCAGCGCTGGACACGCAATATGAACGCAGCCTGCAGCAGCGCTTTGCCGCCGCCCAGGCGGCACTGGGCGAGGGCAACGCCGCCTACGTGCAGCAATTGCAGGCCAACCAGGAGCGCTTGCGCGATGAAGTATTGCGCCTGGAAATCGTCGCCGGCGTCGACAGCGGTGCCGAATTTGCCCGCGACCGCCTGAAAATGCAGGTGGAGGTGTTGCAATCGTCGCTCAAATCGGGCCAGAAGCCGCTCACGCAAGCGTTGCAGCTGATGCAACTGTGCGCGATTGCCGCCGCCACCGATGCGCGTACGGCCAGCCGTATCGAAACCCTGCTGCGCCGTATCGGAGGCCATGCCAAATGAGTACTTCCGTCCGTGTCCAGCAAGCCGATTTTGACCTCAGTCAAGAAATCGCACAATTGCGTGCAGGCAACCCCAAGGTGGGCGCCGTCGTCGGCTTTGTCGGCACGGTGCGCGACATGAACGAAGGGCTGGACGTGGCCGCGATGGAACTCGAGCACTATCCGGGCATGACGGAAAAGTCCATCGAAGCGATCGTCGAGCAGGCGCGGGGCCGCTGGCCCCTGTCCGGCGCACTGGTGATCCACCGCGTAGGACCCCTGCTGCCGCAGGAGCAGATCGTGCTGGTGGCCGTCTCGTCCGCCCACCGTGGCGAGGCTTTCGCCGCCTGCGAATTCATCATCGATTACCTGAAGACGCAAGCGCCGTTCTGGAAGAAGGAAGACACGCCGGAAGGCGCGCGCTGGGTCGATGCGCGCGACAGCGACGAGACGGCGCTGGACAAATGGACGGCCAAAGCCAGCGCTATGTGAGGCGTTTCTGCCGCGCACACCAGCATTTGCAAGAATGCATCAGTTTTCTGTTTTGTGTATGCTTGAAAAGTACTGCCTCACCCCAATTTGGTTAACAACTAATTAACCGGGAGCGCTTTTCATGCGACAAGACAAACTCACTACCAAATTACAGGAAGCCCTGGCCGATGCGCAAAGCTTGGCCGTGGGTAACGATAACCCCTATATCGAACCAGTCCACCTGCTGACGGCCCTGTTGAACCAGGACGACGGCGGCGCCCGTTCGCTGTTGCAGCGGGCCGGCGTCAACGTGGGCGGCCTGTCCAAGGCCCTGGGCGCCTCGATCGAACGCTTGCCGAAGGTGTCGGGCACGGGTGGCGACGTGCAGGTCAGCCGTGAATTCGTGGCCTTGCTGAACCTGGCCGACAAGGAATCGCAAAAGGCGGGCGACCAGTTCGTGTCCAGCGAAATGGTCTTGCTGGCCATGACGGAGGACAAGTCCGACTGCGGCAAGCTGGCGCGCGAAAACGGCCTGACCCGCAAGGCCCTGGAAGCGGCCATCGACGCCGTGCGCGGCGGTAACAAGGTCGACTCGCAAGAGGCCGAAGGCCAGCGCGAAGCCTTGAAAAAATACACCTTGGACCTGACGGAGCGGGCACGCAAGGGCAAGCTCGACCCTGTCATCGGCCGCGACGACGAAATCCGCCGCACCATCCAGATCCTGCAGCGCCGCAGCAAGAACAATCCCGTGCTGATCGGCGAGCCGGGCGTGGGCAAGACGGCCATCGTCGAAGGCCTGGCGCAGCGCATCGTCAACGGCGAAGTGCCCGAGTCCCTGAAAGGCAAGCGCGTGCTGGCGCTGGACATGGCCGCCCTGGTTGCCGGTGCCAAGTTCCGCGGCGAATTCGAAGAGCGCCTGAAGTCCGTGCTGAAGGAACTGGCCATGGACGAGGGGCAAACCATCGTCTTCATCGACGAGATGCACACCATGGTGGGCGCGGGCAAGGCCGACGGCGCGATGGACGCCGGCAATATGCTGAAACCGGCGCTGGCGCGCGGCGAACTCCATTGCGTGGGCGCCACCACGCTCGACGAGTACCGCAAGTACATCGAGAAGGATGCCGCGCTGGAACGCCGCTTCCAGAAAGTGCTGGTCGACGAGCCGACCGTGGAGGCGACGATCGCCATCCTGCGCGGCTTGCAGGATAAATACGCGCTGCACCACAAGGTGGAAATCACGGACGCGGCCATCATCGCTGCCGCCGAGCTGTCGCACCGCTACATCACTGACCGTTTCCTGCCCGACAAGGCGATCGACCTGATCGATGAAGCGGCGGCGAAGATCAAGATCGAGATCGATTCCAAGCCGGAAGTGATGGACAAGCTGGAACGCCGCTTGATCCAGCTGAAGATCGAGCGCGAAGCCGTCAAGAAGGAAAAAGACGAGGCGTCGTTGCGCCGCCTGGCCCTGATCGACGAGGAAATCGTCAAGCTGCAGCGCGAGTACAACGACTTCGAGGAAATCCTGAAGGCGGAAAAAGCCGTGGTGCAAGGCAGCACGCACATCAAGGAAGAGATCGAGCAAGTCAAGCTGCAGATGGAGCAGGCCACGCGCGAAAGCAACTGGCAGAAAGTGTCGGAGCTGCAGTATGGCAAGCTGCCGCAGCTGGAAGCCCAGCTCAAGCAGGCTGACAGCGGCATCCCGAAACGCGATCCCGACCAGCCGAAATTGCTGCGCACGGAAGTGGGCGCCGAGGAAATCGCCGAAGTGGTGTCGCGCGCGACGGGCATCCCCGTGTCGCGCATGATGCAGGGCGAGCGCGACAAGCTGCTGCATATCGAAGAAAAGCTGCATGAGCGCGTCGTGGGCCAGGATGAAGCGATCACGGCCGTGGCTGACGCCATCCGCCGCTCGCGCGCCGGCCTCTCCGACCCGAACCGTCCATATGGTTCCTTCATGTTCCTGGGACCGACGGGCGTGGGTAAAACCGAGCTGAGCAAGGCGCTGGCGACCTTCCTGTTCGATACGGAAGAATCGATGATCCGCATCGACATGAGCGAGTTCATGGAGAAGCATTCCGTGGCCCGTCTGATCGGCGCGCCACCCGGCTATGTCGGTTACGACGAGGGCGGTTACCTGACGGAAGCCGTGCGCCGCAAGCCGTACAGCGTGATTTTGCTCGACGAAGTGGAAAAGGCGCATGCCGACGTCTTCAACGTGCTGCTGCAAGTGCTCGACGACGGACGCATGACGGATGGCCAGGGCCGCACGGTGGACTTCAAGAATACCGTCATCATCATGACCTCGAACCTGGGTTCGCATAAAATCCAGGCCATGGAAAGCGATGATCCCGGTGTCGTGAAGCTGGCCGTGATGGCCGAGGTGCGCTCGCACTTCCGTCCCGAATTCGTCAACCGCATCGACGAAATCGTCGTGTTCCACGGCCTCGACGAGAAAAACATCGGCGCGATCGCGAAGATCCAGCTGAAGATTCTCGAAGAACGCCTGGCGCGCATGGACATGCAGCTGAGCTTGACGGACGCGGCACTGCAGCAAATCGCCGAAGCGGGCTACGACCCGGTGTATGGCGCCCGTCCGCTGAAGCGGGCGATCCAGCAGCAGATCGAAAATCCGCTGTCGAAGCTGATCCTCGAAGGCCGCTTTGGCCCGAAAGACGAGATCCGCATCGACGCCCAGAACGGCAACCTGGTGTTTTCGGGTGCGCAAGTGGGGCTGGACAAGGTGTAATTTTTACCCCAACGGCGAAAGGCTGGGGTCGGACCCTGAGGGTCCGACCCCGGTGTTTGCGGTGGGGGTTGATTTGGCAGTAATAAGCAAGGGCGCGATCGGGCTAGACCTGATCGCGCCCTTCTTGCTATCATCGTCACTATTTTCTGATTCTTCTGGAGGCGGTACGATGGCACACACATGGCAAGCAGGGCGGCGCATTGGAGTGGGACTGACCTTGGCGGCGGCCGTGCTGGCATTGCCTGCCCACGCTCAGGAAGAGAAGGTCCTGAACATCTATAACTGGTCGGACTATATCGGTGACGATACGATCAAGAATTTTGAAAAGGAAACGGGCATCAAGGTACGCTACGACGTTTTCGACAATAACGAAATCCTCAATGCGAAACTGGTGGCGGGCAAGTCTGGCTACGATATCGTCGTGCCGACGGCCCAGTGGGCGCGCCTGCAGATCGATGCGGGCCTGCTGCGCAAGCTCGACAAGAGCAAGCTGACTAACCTGGGCAACCTGGACCAGAACTTGCAGGCCAAGCTGTCGAAGATCGACCCGAACAACGATTACCTGGTCGACTGGCTGTGGGGTTACACGACGGTGGGCATCAACGTCAACAAGGTCAAGGCCGCGCTGGGCGGCATGCCCATGCCCGACAACGCCTGGGACCTGATCTTTGACCCGAAATACGCGGCCAAGCTGAAATCGTGCGGCGTCTCCTTCCTTGACTCGCCGTCCGAAGTGCTGCCGGCTGCCCTGCAATACCTGGGCAAGCCTGCGTACTCGAAAACGGCTGGCGACTATCAGGAAGCGGGCAAGGTGCTGCAAGCGATCCGCCCCTACGTAACCCTGTTCAGTTCGTCAGGCTACATCAACGACATGGCCAACGGTTCCGTCTGCGTCGCGCTGGGCTGGTCGGGCGACATCAATATCGCGCGCCAGCGCGCCATCGATGCGAAAAACGGCAATGTGATCCAAGTGCTGGTGCCGAAGACGGCCGCCCTGATGTTCGATACCATGGCCATCCCCGCCGACGCGCCGCATCCGAACAATGCGCACCTGTTCATCAACTACATTTTGCGTCCGCAAGTGCATGCCAGCCTGAGCAACAAGGTGTTTTACGCGAATCCGAATCCGGCCAGCATCAAATATGTACGCAAGGATATCGGTGAGAACAAGGCCATCTTCCTGTCGGATGCCGACAAGCAGCGCATGGCGGCGCCAGAAGCGACCACGGCCGATATTCGCCGCTTGATGACGCGCATCTATACGAAGTTCAAGACGGGAGTGTAAAAACAAGGATGGCGCGAGGGACGGGCCGGTAGGCCGTCACTGGCGCCATGCGATAGTGCCGAGGTGAGCACTACTCGTGGTAGCGGTCCATCAGCTTGTGGTGACTGCCGCGCATTTCTTCGATCAGTTCAAAGGCGACGAAGCCGATGATGGCGGCGAAGATGGCGATGAAGAGAAAAACGAGGAAGGTGATTAACATGGTCTTTCAGCCGCCGTTGGACGGCCGTCCGCTGGGTTGCTCAAGGTGCCGGAGCAGGGCTCTTGCACGTAGTTGATGCAATTAAACTCTAGCAGATCGGCAGCGCTTTACAAGGCTGCCGAGTTGCAATTCCTGCCAGTATTTGTCCCACCGCACTTTTTGTGCATTTACCTTATTTCACCACCAGATCATGCGCCATCACGGCCTTCAAATAGGCGCTGATGGGGTCGCCCGGCTCGCGCTGCGAAAACCACCACGCGCTGGCTTTGCGCATCTCCCATTCCTGCTCCTCGCCCGTCAGCAGCAGGGCGGCCGCCTGGCCCAGGGTGGGCTGGTGGCCGACGATGAGCACGCTTTCCTTGCCGGCTGGCCAGTTGGCCGCCTTGAGGATGTCTTCCGCCTCGGCGCCCGGTGCCAGTTCCGGCATCAGCTTGAACTTGCGTCCCAGCGCTTCCGCCGTTTGCAAGGTGCGCAAGGCGGGGCTGACGAGGATGCGGCAATTTTCCGGTAGTTGCGAGGCCAGCCATTCGCCCATGCGGCGCGCCTGTTTCTGACCTTTGATGGTCAGGGCGCGTTCGAGGTCGGGCAGGCCCGGCTCGGCTTCTGCGTGTCGCCACAAGATGAGATCCATGCTGTGCTCCTGTGTGTAGAGTTGCCTATTCGCCGACCTCCGCGCCCGGCGTACCCAGTGTGTGCATCAAATACTGCTGGGCGCTGAATGGCGTTTGCTTGCCGCGCGGCTTGCGGCGCGCGTAGTGGCCCGTCGGCTCCAGTTCCCATGCATTCGTATTATCCTTCAAATACGGATTGAGGCCCTCGGCGATCACGCGCCGCTTCAGCGCACGGTCCAGCACGGGGAAGGCTACTTCCACGCGGCGGAACAGGTTGCGGCTCATCCAGTCGGCACTGGCCAGGTAAACATCGTGCGCCAGGTCGTTGCGGAAGTAGTAAATGCGGCTGTGTTCAAGGAACCGGCCGATCACGGAGCGCACCTTGATGTTTTCCGACAGGCCAGGCACGCCCGGCTTCAGGGTGCAGGCGCCGCGCACGATCAGGTCGATCTTCACGCCATCGGTCGAGGCCGCATACAGGGCGCGGATCACGGATTCATCGACCAGCGCATTGACTTTGACGATGATGCGCCCGCGCCGGCCGGAGCGGGCGATCTTCGCCTCGTTGCGGATGGCCTTGATGATCTCGCTTTGCAAGCCGAACGGCGCCAGCCACAAATGGTTCAGGTTGTGCGGCTTGGTCAGGCTGGTCAGGTGGATGAACACTTCGTTCACTTCCACGGCCAGGTCCTGGTTGGCCGTCAGTAAACCAAAATCCGTGTACAGCTTGGTGGTGGTAGGGTGGTAATTGCCGGTGCCCAAGTGGGCGTAGAAGCGCAGCGCGCCGTCCTCGCGGCGGATGACGAGCGCCACCTTGGCGTGGGTTTTCAGGCCCACCACGCCGTACACGACTTGCGCGCCCGCCTGTTCCAGCTTGTCGGCCCAGTTGATATTGGCTTCTTCGTCGAAACGCGCCATCAATTCCACGATGACGGTCACTTCCTTGCCCATCTTCGCTGCCGTGATCAACGATTCCATCAGGTCCGAATTCATGCCCGTGCGGTAGATCGTCTGCTTGATGGCGACGACGGACGGATCGTAGGCGGCGCTGCGGATGAAGTCGATTACCGTCTGGAACGACTGATAGGGATGGTGCAGCAGGATGTCATGCTTGTTCAGCGCGGCGAAGATGTCGTTGCCGATGGCTTTATGCGCGAGGCCGGGGAAGAAGGGCGGAAAGCGCAACTCGGGCTGCTTGACGTGGTCGATCATTTCCGACAGGCGCACCAGATTGACGGGGCCGTTGACCCGGTACAAACGGCTTTGGTCCAGACTGAACTGGTCGAGCAGGAATTGCGACAATTCTGGCGGACAATTGCGTGCCACTTCCAGGCGCACGGAGGTGCCGAACTGGCGCCCGACCAGTTCGCCCTTCAGGGCCTGGCGCAGGTTCTTGACTTCGTCTTCATCGACCCACAGGTCGCTGTCGCGCGTGACGCGAAATTGTGAATAGGCAATCACCTCGCGCCCGGCGAACAGGTCCGAAATGTGCGCATGGATGACGGAGGACAATAAACAGAAGGACACGCCGTCGCCAGAAATGTCGTCCGGCAGCTTGATGACACGTGGCAAGACGCGGGGTGCCTTGACGATGGCGATCGCCGTGCCGCGTCCGAACGCATCCTTGCCGCTCAGCGAAACGATGAAATTGAGACTTTTATTCACCACTTGCGGGAACGGGTGGGCCGGGTCCAGGCCGATCGGTGTCAGCAGGGGGCGCACTTCGCGGTCGAAATATTGCTTCACCCACGCGCGCTGCGCCTCGTTGCGGTCGCTGTCGCGCAGCAAATGCACGCCCGCTTCGCGCAGGGCCGGCAAGACGTCGTTATTTAATATCTCGTACTGGCGTTCCACCAGCGCATGGCATTCCTTGCCGATGCGCTCCAGATTGGCCGCCAGGGCAGGGTGGCCCGCCAGCGTACCACCGATGCTGCCGGCCGCCAGCAGGCTGGCCACGCGCACTTCGAAGAACTCATCCATGTTGCTGCTGACGATGCACAGGTAGCGCAGGCGCTCGAGCAGCGGAATGTTCGGGTCTTCCGCCTGGGCCATCACGCGCCGGTTGAAAGTCAGTTGCGACAGTTCGCGGTCAAGCAGGATGCCCGATTTGGTCACTTCCATGTGCAGTTCAGGTTTCATATTCTTTTGTCTTTGCAGATAGTTAATTCTAGCCGTATTTCATCCGTATTTCATCACGCATGACGCGTTGTGAGTGTAATCATGAAATATGACACAAGCGTGACATACACTGTCATAAAGCGCCGCCCGTCCTGTCATTTTTCATGACGAAAAGGGCACTCCTCGGGGCGTAGCCAATTATTTCAGGATTTTTTACCCATGTCATAAAGCTGTCATATTCGCTTGCTAGACTGCGCAGCATTCAACCGGGACTTTGAGCCCTAACAACCCTGAGGACTTGATATGCAAATGAAGCAAATGTTCAAATTTATCGTCGTGGGTGCTTCGGCAGCGATGGCATTTTCTTCCGCTTCCGTCATGGCGGCAGATATGACAGGTGCTGGTGCAACCTTCCCGTACCCGATCTACGCCAAATGGGCTGAAACCTACAAAGCCAACACCGGCAACGGCCTGAACTACCAGTCCGTCGGTTCCGGCGCTGGCATCAAGCAAATCAAGGCCAAGACTGTTGAATTCGGCGCCTCGGACATGCCTTTGAAGGCAGAAGAGCTGGAAGAAGCTGGCCTGATGCAGTTCCCAGCCATCATGGGCGGCGTGGTCACCATCGTCAACCTGGACGGCGTAACCCCAGGCCAGTTGAAAATGACGGGTAAAGTCGTTGGCGACATCTACCTGGGCAAGATCACCAAGTGGAGCGCGCCTGAAATCGCCGCGCTGAACAGTGGCGTCAAGCTGCCGGATACGGAAATCACCGTGGTGCACCGCGCCGACGGTTCGGGTACGTCCTTCCTGTTCACCGACTTCCTGTCGAAAACCAACCCGGAATTCAAATCGAAAATCGGCGCCGGCTCGGCTGTGAAATGGGCCGTGGGCGTGGGTGGCAAGGGTAACGAAGGCGTCGCCGCCAACGTGCAGCGTATCAAGGGTTCGATCGGCTACGTCGAATGGGCTTACGCCAAGAAAAACAAGATGTCGCACACCCAGTTGCAAAACAAGGACGGCAACTTCCTGCAGCCTGACGACGAAAACTTCAAGGCAGCAGCCGCTTCGGCACCTTGGACGCAAACCCCAGGCTTCGGCGTGGTCCTGACCGACCAGGCTGGCAAGAACAGCTGGCCTATCACGGGCGTGTCGTTCATCCTGATGCACAAAGTCCAGGCTGACGCAGCCAAGGCTAAAGAAGTCCTGAAATTCTTCGACTGGGCCTACAAGAACGGCGGCGCCGCTGCCGTTGAACTGGATTACGTGCCGATGCCAGCATCGGTCGTGAAACTGGTGCAGGAATCGTGGAAAGCCAATTTGAAAGATGCATCGGGCAAAGCGATCTATTAATTCGATAGCTTGACCAGATAAGTACCCATCCTTGTCCCCGCCAGCAGCACGGCGGGGCAGGGAGTTAGCCAGGACCGCCCGCAAGCCCTTGCAGGCGGTCCTGGCTAAAAGAGCACGATAAAAATAGCAGTACCTGCAGTACCACCCACATGGCACATTATGAGCGCACAATCTACCTCTTCCACGATCCCCATGCCAGGCGGCACCATGACCGATTCCATCAGTCACGCGCAAATGCTTTCCACCATGCGCAAGCAGCGCTTCCAGGATTTCATGTTCCACAAGGTGACGATGCTGTTCGCCCTGTCGGTGCTGATCGTCCTGGTCGGCATTATCATCTCGCTGATCATGGAATCGATACCGGCCTTCAAGACCTTCGGCCTGCATTTCATCGTGTCGGCAGAATGGGACCCCGTCAATGACCAGTACGGCGCCCTGATCCCCATCATCGGCACCCTGGTAACCTCGGTGATTGCCCTGCTGATCGCCTTTCCCGTCAGCTTCGGCATCGCCCTGTTCCTCACGGAAATCTGCCCGGCCTGGCTGCGCCGCCCGCTGGGCACGGCTGTCGAGCTGCTGGCCGGCGTGCCATCGATCATCTACGGCATCTGGGGCCTGTTCGTGTTTGCGCCCCTGTTTGCCGACCACGTCCAGCCCATCCTGAAAGCCACGCTGGGCAACGTGCCCGTCATCGGCCAGCTGTTCAGCGGACCCATGATGGGTATCGGCTTGCTGACGGCCGGCCTGGTGCTGGCCATCATGATCATCCCTTTCATCGCTTCCGTGATGCGCGACGTGTTTGAAATCGTGCCTGCCGTGCTGAAAGAATCCGCATACGGCCTGGGCTGCACGCGCTGGGAAGTGGTGCGCAAGATCGTCTTGCCTTACACCAAGACCGGCGTCGTCGGTGGCGTCATGCTGGGCCTGGGCCGCGCGCTGGGCGAAACCATGGCCGTCACCTTCGTCATCGGCAATGCGAACAAGCTGTCCTGGTCGCTGTTTGCTGCCGGTAACAGCATCACCTCGCTGCTGGCGAATGAATTCGGCGAAGCGCAGTCCGAGCTGCACGTCGCTTCGCTGTTCTCGCTGGCGCTGATCCTGTTTGTCATCACCTTTATCGTCTTATCCGCCGCCAAGCTGATGCTGGCAGGCATGTCCCGCAAGGAAGGCACGAAATGAGCCAGCTCAGCCAAGTTAGCACCCACGACGTTCCGGCCAAGCCGGCCATGAACCCTGTCTACCGCAAGCGTTTGCTGATGCACCGCATCGGCATCGCCCTGTCGGTGGCGGCCATGGCCCTGGGCCTGGCCGTGCTGGTGTGGATTTTGTTCACGCTGGTGATCAAGGGTTTCGGCGCGCTGTCCATCGACATGTTCACGCAAACCACGCCGGCCCCCGGCAGCGAAGGCGGCGGCTTGATCAATGCCATCGTCGGCAGTGCCCTGATGGTGGGCCTGGCGACTGTCGTCAGCACCCCGATCGGTATCCTGGCCGGCATCTACCTGGCCGAATACGGCGAAGAAAACAAGTTTGCGCAAGTGACGCGCTTTGTGACGGACATCATGCTGTCGGCCCCATCGATCGTCATCGGCCTGTTCGTGTATGCGCTGTACGTGGCGCACGTGAAACACTTCTCCGGTTACGCGGGCGCCATCGCGCTGTCGCTGATCGCCGTGCCGGTGGTGGTGCGCACGACGGACAATATGCTGCGTTTGGTGCCGAACAGCCTGCTGGAAGCCGCGTTTGCCCTCGGCGCGCCGCGCTGGAAAGTCGCCACCCTGGTGCGCTTGCGCGCCGTCAAGGCCGGTGTCATCACCGGTGTGCTGCTGGCCCTGGCCCGCATCGCCGGCGAAACGGCACCGCTGCTGTTCACGGCCCTGAATAACCAGTTCCAAAGCTTCAACATGAATGCGCCGATGGCCAACTTGCCGTCCGTCATCGCCTCGTTCGCGATGAGCCCGTACGACAATTGGCGCTCGCTGGCCTGGGGCGGCGCACTGCTGATCACCTTCAGCGTGCTGGCCTTGAATATCCTGTCGCGCACCGTGTTCAGCCAAAAAGTCCCTAATTAAACAGATACCGAGCGAAGCGAACCCATATGAATACGCAAATGAATCCAGCACAAGACCTGGCACCAAAGAAAAAAACCATCGAGATTTCGGGCCTGAACTTTTTTTACGGCAAAACGCAAAGCTTGCATAACGTCAACCTGGACATCCACGAAAAGAAAGTCACGGCTTTCATCGGCCCGTCCGGTTGCGGCAAGTCGACCCTGCTGCGCACCCTGAACCGCATGTACGACCTGTATCCGGGCCAGCGCGCGGAAGGTTCCATCCTGTACCGCGGCCGCAACGTGCTCGACGCCGACCAGGACGTCAACATGCTGCGTGCCAAGGTCGGCATGGTGTTCCAGAAGCCGACACCGTTCCCCATGTCCGTGTACGACAACATCGCCTTCGGCGTGCGCCTGTATGAAGACCTGTCGAAGGGCGAGATGGATGAGCGCGTCGAGTGGGCCCTGAAAAAGGCCGCGCTGTGGGGCGAAGTCAAGGATAAGCTGAACAAGAGCGGCCTGTCGCTGTCGGGCGGCCAGCAGCAGCGTTTGTGCATCGCGCGCGGCGTGGCCGTGAAGCCGGACGTCTTGCTGCTCGATGAGCCGACCTCGGCGCTGGACCCGATCTCGACGTCGAAGGTGGAAGAGCTGATCAGCGAACTGAAACAGGATTACACGATCGCCATCGTGACGCACAATATGCAGCAGGCGGCGCGCTGCTCCGACTACACTGCCTATATGTACCTGGGCGAGCTGGTGGAATTCGGCGAAACGGACCAGATTTTCATGAATCCGGCCCGCAAGGAAACGCAGGATTACATCACGGGCCGCTTCGGCTGATCCACCCAGAATAACGACATACAAGACAACTGAATACGGAGAGACAGCATGTTAGGCGAACATTCATCCAAGCAATACGACAACGAACTCGAAGCGATCCGCTCGAAAGTGCTCCTGATGGGCGGCATCGTTGAAACCCAGTTCCTCGACGCGATGACGTGCTTTCGCATCGGCAACCCGGAACGCGCCGACCGCGTGATGCGCGAAGACGACGTCGTCAACCAGCTGGAAGTGTCGCTGGACGACGCGTGCAGCCATTTGATCGTGCGCCGCCAGCCGGCCGCCAACGATTTGCGCACCATCATGGCCACCATCAAGGTGATTACCGACCTCGAACGCGTAGGCGACGAGGCGACCAAAATCGCCCGCGTGGCGAAGAATCTGCACAAGCGGGGCAACGGCGTCGTCAACCACTACGAGATGGTGCGCGGCATTGCCAACACGGCCACCGACATGCTGCACGATGCGCTGGACGCGTTTGCCCGCAACGATGGCAAGCAGGCCTTACAATTAATTGCACAAGATGCCATCATCGACCATGAGTTTCGGTCTATCATGCGCAACTTGATCACCTTTATGATGGAAGACCCGCGCACGATTTCGGCGGCGCTCGATACCCTGTGGGTGGCCAAGGCCATCGAACGGATCGGCGACCATGCGAAAAACATCGCCGAATACGTGATTTACGTGGTTGAAGGCAAGGACATCCGCCACACCAAGGTGGCTGCTCCCGCCATTTCCGAGGAGCTCCCTGAGTAAGCTTTATGGCATCTGATAAAACCACGGTATTGATTGTTGAAGATGAGCCGGCCATCGTTGAACTGGTGACCTATTCGCTGCGCGAATCCGGCTGGAATTGCTGTTCTGTACAAAACGTTGCCGATGCCTGGGAATTCATCCAGCACCGCACGCCGCACCTGATCCTGCTGGACTGGATGCTGCCGGACCAGACGGGCTTGCGCCTGCTGTCGCGCATCCGCGCCGACCGCAATTTCGCCGCCATCCCCGTCATCATGCTCACCGCCAAGAGCATGGAAGAAGACAAGCTGGCCGGCCTGAACAGCGGGGCCGACGATTACGTCACCAAGCCGTTCTCGCCGCGCGAGCTGCTGGCGCGCGCCAAAGCGCTGTTGCGACGCAAGAGTCCGGAACACGCGCAGGCGCCCATGCGCGCCGGCAACGTGGCGCTGGACCCCGTCAGCTGCACCGTGATGATGGATGAACAGAAGATCGATATCGGCCATGCCGAATACAAGCTGCTGAAATTCCTGCTGGCCCATCCGGAGCGCGTGTTTTCGCGCAGCCAGCTGCTCGACAAGGTGTGGGGCGATCATGTGGTGATCGAGGAACGCACGGTCGATGTCCACGTATTGCGCTTGCGCAAAGCCTTGAAAGAGGCGGAAAGCCTGATCAAGACGGTGCGCAGCGTCGGCTACATGTTGTCTGAAAAGTAAAGCTGGCCTCTATGAATCCGAAATTACTGTTCTGGGTACCGGCCGCCTTGCGCATGGTGCTGGCGCTGCTGGGCGTGGCCGTCGTCTGGTATCTGTTTGGCGCCACGTATGCGCTGGGCATCGCCTTCGTGCTGATGGCCATGATGGTGTTCGTGCAGCTATCGTATCTGTTCCAGCTGAGTAACTGGCTGGACAATCCGCAAAGCGCCAAGCTGCCCGACGGCTGGGGCGCCTGGACCAGCATCTTCGCGCGCCTGTACCGCATGCGCCGTGACGACGAGAAAAACCAGGCCGAGCTGACGGAATGGCTGGCGCGCTTCCGCCAGGCCATGCACCTGCTGCCGGACGGCGTCGTCATCATGGACGATGTGCTGTTCCTCGAATGGTGCAACCCGGCCGCCGAGAAGCACCTGGGCCTGACGCACGAACGCGACAAGGGCATGCGCGTCACCAACCTGATCCGCAGCCCCGAGTTCATGGATTACATCATCCTGGGCCGCTACGACCAGCCGCTGACGATCACTTTCCGCAACCGCAAGCTGATCGTGCAAATCATTCCGTTTGAAAACCGCCGCCAGATCCTCGTCACGCACGATGTGACGGAGACGGAACGCATCGAAATGATGCGCCGCGACTTCATCGCCAACGCCTCGCACGAACTGCGCACGCCGCTGACGGTCATCGTCGGCTTCCTGGAAATCGCTTCCGCCGAGCTGGACCTCGATGCCGCCACGCGCGCCGCCCACCTCAAGCTGATGACGGAGCAGGGCCACCGCATGCAGCATCTGATCGAGGACATGCTGACGCTGTCGCGCCTGGAATCGGTCGATTATCCGCTGCGCCCCGAACCCGTGGATATCAAAAAGCTCATGCAGCAGGTCTTGCGCGACGCCAAAGGCTTGTCGGCCGGCAAGCACGAGATCAAGATGGAATGCAACGGTCCCGACGTGCTGGGCAGCTACGACGAGCTGTACAGCGCGTTTGGCAACCTGGCCTCGAACGCCGTGCGCTACACGCCAGCCGGCGGCAGCATCACCCTGCGCTGGCAGGATGGTCCGGCCGGACCGCAATTTATCGCGCAAGACACGGGCATCGGCATCAGCCAGGAACACATTTCGCGCCTGACCGAGCGTTTCTACCGCGTCGACAAGAGCCGCTCGCGCGAAACCCAGGGCACGGGCCTGGGCCTGGCCATCGTCAAGCACGTGCTGCTGCGCCACGGCGGCACGTTGGCCATCCAGTCCGTGGCCGACAAGGGCAGCAGTTTCATCGTCAGCATGCCGAAGTCCGTCGTCACGCCGCTGCAGGGCGAGTTGCTGGTCAAGTAGGCAGGGGCAGGGGAGTTCCCTCCTTGTTTCTGCGGCGACTGGTGCAATGTTGGCATAAGTCGTTACAATCGTGCCATGACTTTAATTCACACTTCTTTTCGCCACGCCGGCGCGCAGCAACTGGCCCAATCGCTGCAGGCTGCGCGCCAGAATACGCTTTCCCTGTTCGACTGTTATGTCAGTGCCGGGCTGGACGTGGTGGCGGGCCTGCCCCGCCATCCGCGCCTCAATCCACCGTTATGGCAGCTCGCGCATATCGCCTGGTTCGCCGAGTGGTTCATCCTGCGCGAAGCCGCTTCCAGCCATCCGGCCGACGCCATCTACAATTCCCTGCTGACGCGCGGCGACGATATGTTCGACGCCAATATGCTGGAGCAGCGTGCGCGCTGGAAGCTGGAACTGCCCAGTCCGGGCGCCGTGAAAACGTATTGCCGCGAAGTGCTCGACCGGGTGCTCGATAAACTCTCGCGCGAACCCAACGTCGACAGCGCCTTGGCGCCGTACCGGCTGGCGCTGGCGCAGGAAGACTTGTGCGGCGAGGAAATGCTGGCCGGCTTGCAATGGCTGGGCCTGGAAGCCCCCGAATCCCTGGCTGCCAGCCCGGCTTTGCCACCAGGTGCGGGCGAGATCGCCTTTCCAGGCGGCTCCATCGTACTGGGCTCGCCGCGCGGGGCCGGTTTTGCCTTCGACAATGAATCGCCGCCCCATGCCTGCTATGTGGCGCCGTTTTCCATCGATGCTTGCGCCGTATCCAACGCCCAGTTTGCCGATTTTGTCGCCGATGGCGGTTACCAGAACCGCCAGTTCTGGAGCGCGGCCGGCAGCGCCTGGCTGATGCGGCAGGAGCGCTCGTCGCCCATGTACTGGCTGCGCGAAGCGACGCAGTGGCGCACCATGCGTTTCGGCCAGCGCACCACCTTGCCGCCGAATGAAGCCGTGCGCCACATCAATCTGTATGAAGCGCAAGCGTACTGCGCCTGGGCGGAGCGCCGCCTGGCGACGGAGGCGGAATGGGAGTATGCTGCGCTGTCCGGCCACCCGCGCTTTCACTGGGGCCAGGTATGGGAGTGGACGGCGACGCCGTTCGAGCCGTATCCGGGCTTTGCGCCCGATGCCTGGCGCGAGTATTCGGCGCCGTATTTCATGCAGCACCAGGTGCTGCGCGGCGCCGCCTTCGCCACGCCGCCGCGCCTGCATTCGGCCCGCATGCGCGCCTTCCACGCGCCCGAACGGGGCGACATCTTTGCCGGCCTGCGCACCTGCGCCTGGTAGCGCGCCGAGAACAGACATCATTTCAGGATACCCTTGAGTACAGATAACGCCCCGCAGTTCATTCCAAAACGCATCACGCCCACGCCGGAGCAGGTCGCCATCCAGACGGCGCAAAAGAAAGTGGTCTTGATCGACGCCAATGCCGGCGCGGCCAAGACGACGACCCTGGCCCTGCGCCTGGCCGAGGCCTTGCACCGGGGCCGCGCGCCCGAACGCATGCTGGCCCTCGTCTTCACGGAAGCGGCGCGCGTGGCCCTGCGCCAGCGCCTGCTGGAAGTGGGCGTGCCGCTCGGTGTCGTCAAGCGCCTCGTCATCGACACCTTCGACGCCTTTGCCGCCAAGGTGCTGCTGCAGCTGGAAAACATGCAAGTGGCATTCATGCGCAGCGATGAAGAGCTGCGCCCCGTGGCGTGGGAAGCACTGGAAGTCGTGTCCGAGAAGTATGCTCACCGCTATCCGCTGGAAATCAATACGACCAACGGGGCGATCGCCGAATTCTTGAAGTTGCAGTTGCGCACCAAGGCGCGCCTGGATTTTCAAAATCCTGACTTCGAGAGCAATTCCCTCGATGACAACCTGGAGCTGCTGGGCATGTCGCGCACGCATTATCTGTGGCTGCGCGAATACGAAGCCTTGCGCGGCGCCGACACGGGCGATATCCAGTTCCGCGCGCCGTTCGACGCCACCTACGACCTGGTGCGCATGCTCGATGGCGACGAACCCCTGCGCCAGCAATTGCCGGCCTTTCAGATCATCGTGGCCGATGAATTGCACGATTTGAACGAAGCGTCGTTCCGCCTGCTGACCATGCTGATACGCCGTGGCAACGCGTTTTTCTGCGGCGCCGGCGACAAGGATCAAGTCATCTATACCTGGTCGGGCGCCGATCACCGTTTCTTGCGCCAGCGCTTCGAACAGGAATTTCCCGCCTTGCAGCGCCTGCCGCTGACGGCCTCCTACCGCTACGGTCCGCAACTGGCGCAGGCCGTGGGCGTGCTGAAAAACAAGGTCAGCGTCTCGGCCCTGTCGCGCGCCACCCACATCGACGTGCTCGAGTATGACCATGCGCAGCCGCAGGCTTGCAGCGCGCAGCTGATCGCCGCGCTCGAACATGCGCATGCGGGCACCACGGCCATCTTGCTGCGCGACCGCGACCAGGCCATCCGCGTGGAAACGGCGCTGTTCCAGAGCGGCATCGCGTATGGGCTGGTGGACATGAACAGCTATCTGCTGAGCCTGGAAGTGCTGATGCTGCGCGGCATGGTCGCCATCGCCCGCAAGGATTTACATGCAATCAAGAGCGGCCCGCGCCGTGGCGAGATCCTCGAAGCGCTGGTGGCCTTCGCGGAAATACCTTTTACGCGCACGGAGTTGCAGCAAGCCAAGGCCGACGTGGCCAATTACCCGGACTTGCTGGAAGGTTTCTTGACCAACCAGCTGGCCAAGTCGCACAACCAGGACAAGGCGGCGCTGACCCTGGCCGCCGTCGATTACCTGCGCGCCTTGCCAGCGGACGCTTTGGCGGGCGACGCCCTGCAGCACATTTTTGGCCTGATGCAGCTGGAACAGACGGCGCGCCGCATTTATGTCGACCCGGCCCAGGCGCGGGTCGTGGCCCGTTCCTTGCACGGTTTCATTGCCGTGTGCCGCGAAGCGGGCGTGGCGCTGGGTGGCTTTGCTGGCTGGCTGGGCGAGATGGAAGAGGCCGTGACGGTATCGACCGGCAAGGCCAAACTGGTGATCGCCTGCATCGACCAGATCAAGGGCCTCGAATACAACCATGTCATCCTGCCTTACCTGGCCGTCGATGAATTCCCACGCAGCAAGACCGACCCGCTGGAAGAGGAAAACCGTTTCTATGTGGCCGCCACGCGCGCGCGCGACAGGCTCACCTTGCTGACGCCGCAAGACCCCGCCTGGCGAAGCCGCTACATCGCCGCCCTGCAGCTGAAAAACAAGATTGTTGCGCCAAGAGCATAAATCTTTTGCCGTGCGGCCGCTTTTTGTGAAAGACGAAAGCGGGCATACTTTGTTCATGTGATCGCTTTTGATCTGAATTAACAAAGCTAACCAAGGAGGAACGACGCCTAACAAAACCGTAGCGAGCGGCGATGATTTGTGGCTAAGAAGCGCAACCGTGCTACAGCACGGTGAGCATCGCAGGCCGCAAAGCGCGACGCGCAGTAGGTTTTGTTTGGCGTCCACGGTATGAAAGTATTTCTGACAGGCGCAGCAGGTTTCATCGGCAGTTCCATCGCGGCGGGCCTCGTGCGCGCCGGCCATCAGGTCACGGGCCTTGTGCGCAAGCCGGAACAGGTGGCCGAGCTGGCTACCATCGGCGTACAAGGCATCGTCGGCACGCTCAATGATCGCGAACTGCTCATCGAGCAGGCGAAGGCGGCCGATGCCGTCATCAATGCGGCCAGCAGCGACCACCGGGCCGCCGTCGAAGCCATCATTGAAGCGCTGGCTGGCAGCAACAAGCCTTTCCTCCACACCAGCGGCTCGTCCATCGTGGGCGATGCCTCGGGCGGCGAGGGCACGCAGCAGATTTACTTTGAAGACAAGCTGCCGGCGCCCACGGCCGACAAGGCGGCACGGGTCGCCATCGATGAGCTGGTGCTGGCCAGTGCAAACAAGGGCATACGCGCCAGCGTGCTGTGCAATACCCTGATCTACGGCCATGGCGCCTTGCCGCGCGATAGCGTCCAGCTGCCCCGTTTGCTGAAGCAGGCGCGCAAGAGCGGTATCGTGCGCCACGTGGGGCCGGGCCGCAACATCTGGTCGAACGTGCATATCGACGACGTCGTCAGCCTGTATTTGCTGGCGTTGGAAAAGTCTCCGGCCGGCACGTTTTACTTTGTCGAGTCGGGCGAAGCGGCTTTCCGCGACATGACGGCCGCCATCGCCAAGGCACTGGACCTGGGTCCCGCGCAGGATTGGTCGCTGCCCGAGGCGATCGCCGAATGGGGCTATGAGATGGCATCGTACGGCCTCGGTTCCAACAGCCGCGTGCGCGGCGAGCGGGCGCGCACCCTGCTGGGCTGGCAGCCGCAGGGGCCATCCGTGCTGGAGTGGATCCAGCACGACATGCTCCAGCCAGCGCACGCCATCGCCGTTTGATGCAGCTCAGCAAAGCGACATCTGTGTGCGCTAGCGAACGGTGCAATGTCGCGATCAGGAGTATGATGGCTTTGCTTGGTTGAGACGCACTGCCGTGAAGTTGGCGGCATGTTCGATCTTCCAGCAGGTCAGCCGGTCGCCTCAAGGATCGGCACCAGATTTCTGTTCGCGTTTGCGCCTTGCGCCACGCGGCTGTGCACTGCAACTCCAGGTCGTGGTGTGTACTGCGAACCCCTTCAAGGCCGGCCCTAGCCGGTCTTTTTTTGCCTGTCGTTCCGGCCCCTGCGCCATTCACCGCCACCTGTCCGCCATTCGCCGAAACGCAGTTCTCGCGCGGCCGAAATCCGCGTATCTTTACGATCAACCAACTTCAAGGGGCGACCGTGAAACCTGAACCAGCTTATTGCCGCCGTACCCAGCTGCTGTGGGGCGTGCTGCTGATCGCCATCGGCGCCGTCATCCTGCTGGACCGGCTCGATGTGATCTATCTCCACGATTACTATGCTCTATGGCATTATTGGCCGCTGATACTGGTGGTCTTCGGCCTCAATAAGCTGCTCACGCCCGTGTCCGCCAAGCAGGTACTGAGCGGCCTGTGGCTGATCTTTTTTGCTGCCTGGTGGTATGTGTCGTACGAAGAACTGTGGAATTTGAATTTCTACAATAGCTGGCCAGCCTTGCTGATCGCCTGGGGCGTGGGCCTGGTGCTGGAACCGCTGCTGAACAAACATTTTATTGCCTACCGGGAGTCCGAGCATGAAAAATAAACCGCCGCTGCACTCGCCATCGCAGATCGTGCTGGGCGTCATCGTCATCGGCCTGGGGCTGTTGTTCCTGCTCGATAACCTCGGTTTTATCAATGTGCGCTACACCTTTCGCTTCTGGCCCACGGCGCTGATCGTGTTTGGCCTGCTGAAACTGTCGCAAAGCCGCAGTGCGAACGGCTATTTGTTGGGCGGCATGCTGGTGCTGCTGGGCGTGGTCTGGACCCTCAAGCACATGGGCATCTTTTACATGAACTGGGACTTGCTGTGGCCCTTGCTGATCATCGGCCTGGGCGTGGCCGTGGTGTCGAAGTCCTTGCCCGGCGCACAGCAGCGGCAGCGCCGCCGGCGCTTTGCCGCGCAGCAAGACAGCACGGCAGCGCCTGACTCTTTCGGCCAGGCCAGGAATGGCGCCGTGTCGCTGGACAAGGATGCCGCCGATACCAGTGCAGCGCCAGGCGCCAGCGGCCAGGCGGACGACGACAGCATCATCGAAGTGACGGCCATCCTGGGTGGCTATGTGCGGCGCGTGTCGTCGCAGCGCTTCAGGGGCGGCGATATCAATGTCATCATGGCCGGCTGCGAAATTGACTTGCGCCAGGCATCGATCGAAGGCGAAGCCGTGCTTAACGTGTTCGCCTTGTGTGGCGGCGTCACCATCAAGATTCCGCCCGACTGGAGCGTGGTGTTGCAGGGCACGCCCATCCTCGGCGGCTTCGAAGAAAAGACCATCGTGCCGCCGAACCAGAACAAGCGTCTGTACGTGACGGGCTACGCCATCATGGGCGGCCTGGAAATCCGCAACTAGGCGCGCATGTCCGGGCCCTTGTCGAAGCGGCGCGGTGCCGTGGTGGTGTTCCTGGTGTGCATCGCGCTGGGCCTGGCGCTGGCGTTCATCCTGGCCAGGGTGGCCCATGCGCCCTGGCTTAACGCCGTGCTGCTGGTGGTGCCCGCCACGCTCGTGTATGCGATCGGTTCGGGTTTTTCTGCGTTTTACCTGTGCCGCGCCTATCCCTTGCACGCGCGCCATCCACTCGCCATTGCCGGCGTGATGGGCGTGGCAGCTCTGTTTGCGGGCTTGCTGTGGGCCACCTTGCTGCAATTTCTGAACAGCGTCAGCCTGTTGCTGGAGCTGCGCTGGCTGGGCGTGGACCTGACGCAGTCGCTGCTGGCCCTGTTCTTCGGCCTGGGCGCGCTGCTGTATTGCCTGGCCGCCGCCGTGCACTATCTGTTGCTGGAATTCGTGCGCGCCAGGATGGCCGAACAGCGGGGCCTGGAAGCGCAGCTGATGGCGCAGGAAGCGCAACTGCGCATGCTGCGCACGCAGATCGATCCGCATTTCCTGTTCAACAGCCTGAACTCCATCAGCGCCCTGACGTCCATCGATGCGGCGGGCGCGCGCCAGATGACGGTGCAGCTGGCCAGTTTCTTCCGCCAGAGCCTGAGCCTGGAAGCGCACAAGCACATCACCGTGACGCAGGAACTGGTGCTGATCCGCCACTTTCTCGCCATCGAGCAAGTGCGTTTCGGTGAGCGCCTGCAAGTGGCGGAAAGCGTCGACACCGGCGCGCTGGCGTGCCTGCTGCCGCCCATGCTGATACAGCCGCTGGTGGAAAATGCTGTCAAGCATGGTATCTGCGGCTTGACGGAGGGCGGCTTGATCGCCATCGAGGTGCGGCGCGCGGGCAGCCTGTTGCAGATTGCCGTGCGCAATCCGGTGGATGCGGATCAAGGGCCAGGGCGCGGCAATGGCGTGGGTCTGGAGAACGTGCGCCAGCGCCTGGCCGGCGCGTATGGCCACGAGGCCAGCGTGCACTGGGGCCGGCGCGATGGCCATTTTGAAGTGATGATTTCCATGCCGGCGCAGACCGGCGACACGGAGGAAGCATGATGCAGGCAAGAATGCGGGTCGCCATCGTCGATGACGAATTGCTGGCACGCAGCGTGTTGCGCGAATACCTGGCGCGCCATGACGATATCGACATCGTGGCCGAGTGCGCCAACGGTTTTGACGCCGTCAAGGCCATCGCGGAACTGGAGCCGGAACTGGTGTTTCTCGACATCCAGATGCCGCGCCTGGACGGCTTTGAAGTGGCCGAGCTGATCGGCGCGAAGACAAAGCTGATCTTTGTCACGGCCTACGACCAGTATGCGCTGAAGGCGTTCGAATGCCATGCCCTGGACTACCTGTTGAAACCGTTCAGCGAACAGCGCTTCGAGCAGGCGCTGGCCCATGCGCGCGCCCACCGCAGCACGCCCGAGGCTGTGCAAACGCTGGCGCGCGAGGCGGCCATGCGCGCCGCGCCTTTGGCCCGCGTGCTGATACGCGACGGCGCCAAGGTCCACGTGATCGCCAGCGCTCGCATCGACTATATCGAGGCGCAGGACGATTACGTCAGCATCCGTTCCGAGGGCAAGTCTTACCTGAAAAGCCAGACCTTGGCGGAACTGGAAGCCCAGCTCGATCCCGCCAAGTTTCTGCGCGTGCACAGGTCGTATCTGCTCAATATCGACGGCATCCGCCGCATCGAGGCGGCCACCAAAGACAGCCACGTGGCCATCTTGCGCGATGATACGCGGATACCCGTGAGCAAGGCGGGCTACCAGAAGCTGAGATTATTGGTGGGTTAGCATTTTCTGTGGCATAGATGCATAATCATCTATGCATGATATCATCCGGAGGTGATAATTGAATGCGCCGAGGACATGGCCGGTTACGTTTCAAGATGACTTCGATGCGGAATTCGATGCTCTGCCGATAGATGTCCAGGATGAATTGCTGGCGAGTGCCGATGCGCTGTCGAAGCTGGGCCCGGCTGCTGGGCGTCCTCATGTTGGGACTTTGAAAAATCCTAAACACCCGAACATGAAAGAGCTGCGTTTCAAGGCCAATAACGGGGCAGAGGTGTGGCGCGCGGTCTTTGCTTTCGATACCCGGCGAGAGGCGGTGATTCTGGTTGCGGCAGCCAAGCAGGGTGTCGACGAGGACAAGTTTTACAGGGATTTGTTGTTCAAGGCAAATGCACGTTACGAGCAACACCTCAAAAACCTGACCACGGCGAAAGCAAGGCAGGGCAAAGGCATGGGATGATTTTAGGAACAGGAGTTTGCGATGGGAAGAAATCTGAACGACGTGATCCACAGTTTGCCAGCCAAGCGGCAGGCAAAAATTGCGGTTCTGTCACAGGAAAAAATGCAGGAAATGATAGCGCACGCTGCCACGCTGACGGATTTCCGCAAAGCAGTGGGCAAGACCCAGGCGGAGGTCGCCAAGGAACTCGGGATTCAACAGCATGCTGTTTCCCAGCTGGAAAAGCGTACTGATACCTATGTCTCGACCTTGCGCCGTTTCCTGCAATCGCTGGATATGACATTGGAATTGTCAGTCGTTGCGCAAAACGGCGTTCGTATCGAGCTTCAGAATTTTCTGCGTAGCCAAGAAGTTGATGCCGATGTCCATGACAGTGCGCTTGCTGCCCCTGCAACGCCCCCAGGAAAGCGGAAAACCGGCGTGTCGCGCAAGCGGGCTGGCAACACCTGAAGAGATTACCTGCGTGCTATCCGCCAGCCAGCTGCACATCCCACCAGGTGGGCAAGAGCTGGCGGATTTCCGGGCGCGAAAAACGGTCGTCGATCAGGTACACGACGCCCTTGTCCGACTGGGTGCGGATGACCCTGCCGGCCGCCTGCACCACTTTTTGCATGCCCGGATACAGATAGGTGTAGTCGTAGCCTGCGCCGAAGAGGTCGCCCATGCGCTGGCGGATCTGCTCGTTGACGGGGTTGATCTGCGGCAAACCCAGGGTGGCAATGAAGGCGCCGATCAGGCGCGCGCCGGGCAAGTCGATGCCTTCGCCAAACGCGCCGCCCAGCACGGCAAAGCCGATGCCGCGCGTCTCCAGGCCGAAGCGGCCCAAAAATTGCGCGCGGGCAGCGTCATCCATGCGGCGCGGCTGCTGCCAGATGGGCACGTCGGGATAGTGCTGGGCGAACAGGGTGGCCGTCTTTTCCATATAGTCGAAGCTGCTGAAGAAGGCCAGGTAGTTGCCCGGCGTTTCTGCGTACTGGCGCGCCATCAGCTGGGCGATGGGCAGCAAGGACGCGGCGCGGTGCTGGTAGCGCGTGGAAATGCTGTCGGCCACGCGCACGGACAATTGCTGCGCCTGGAACGGCGATTCCACGTCGACCCAGGCCGTGTCGGCCGGCATGCCCAGGGTGTCGCTGTAGTAATTCCACGGACTCAGGGTGGCGGAAAACAGGGCCGTGCAGTGGCTGGCCGCGAAGCGTTCCTTCAGGAACGGGGCAGGGACGATGTTGCGGATGCAGACGGTGGTACCCGTGTCAGTCTTGCTGACATCGAACAGCGAATGCGCGCCAAAGCTCTCTGCCAGGCGGTTGATCAGCAGCACATCGAAATAAAAGCGCTGCAAGTCTTCATCCAGCGCTGCCGCATGCTCGGCCAGGTAGTCGCCGATGGCCGTGGCCACGCCTTGCAGGGCGCCAAAGAATTTATCGGGCAAGGCGGGATGCACGTGATAGTCGCCATCCTGTTCCTTCAGCAAGGCCGTCCACTGGCGCGCGAGGCGGTCCAGCGGCTTTTTCAGGACTTCGGGCGCGAACTTGCGCAGCATCTTCAGGTCGATTTGCGCCAGTTCGGCCGAATACATGCTGCGCGCGCGCGACACCATATTGTGCGCTTCGTCGACCAGCACGTTGACTTTCCAGTCGTGGGCCAGGGTCATGCCGTACAGCATGGCGCTGAGGTCGAAGTAATAATTGTAGTCGCCGATGACGACATCGCTCCAGCGCGCCAATTCCATGCCCAGATAGTAGGGGCAGATACCCTGCTGCAAGGCGATGGCGCGCACGGCTTCCTTGTCCAGAATTAAACCGCTGGCCAGTGCCACTTCGCGCGCCAGCGGCAAGCGGTCATAAAAACCCTTGGCCAGCGGACACGATTCGCCGTGACAGGCTTTGTCCGGATGTTCGCAGGCGCTGCTCTTGGCGCTCAGTTCCAGCACGCGCAGGGGCAGCAGCGGCGCGCTATCCTTGAGGATGGCGCAGGCGTCGAGCGCCATTTGCCGGCCCGGCACCTTGGCGGCCAGGAAAAACAGTTTATCGAGGCCATGCGCGGCCGTCGCTTTCAACATGGGAAACAGGCTGCCCACCGTCTTGCCGATGCCCGTGGGCGCCTGCGCCAGCAAGCCGCAGCCACGGCTGCTGGCCTTGTACATGGCTTCTGCCAGCTGGCGCTGGCCCGGACGAAAGTCCGCATGGGGAAAGGCCATGCTGGTGAGCTGCGCGTCGCGGCTGGCGCGGTGCGCCATTTCCTGCTCGGCCCAATCGAGGAACAGCGCGCAATGCTGCTCGAAGAACAGACGCAGCGCCTCGGCCGTGCATTCCTCGTGCATGACGGTTTCTTTCTGGCTGACGATGTCGAAATACACGAGCGCCACGCGCAGCATGGGCAAGTTCACCTGCCGGCACAGCAAATGGCCATAGATGCGCGCCTGCGCCCAGTGCAGCTGGCGGTGGTTGGCAGGCATGGCGCCGAGCTCGCCGCGGTAGGTCTTGATTTCTTCCAGCTGGCGCCGCGCCGGGTCGTAGCCATCGGCGCGCCCCCGTACATGCAGGGGACCGAAGTCGCCGGAAAGACTGATTTCGCGCTGGTAATCGTCGTCGCGCCGGCTCGTGACGGTGGTGTGGCCGGCCATGCCTTCCTGCGCCGTGGGCGAGGGGGTGAAGCGCAAGTCCAGGTCGCCCACCTTGGCCGTGAATTCGCACAGGGCGCGCACGGCGATCGTGTACCTGCTGGCGTTCATGTGGCCACCTGCCATTGCAGGTAGCACACGCTGACGGGCATGGCGTGCTCGGCGCAATACGCGATCCAGCGCAGCTGGTTGTCTTGCAGGCGGTCGCCCGGACCCTTGACTTCGATCATGCGATAGCGCTGCTCGGCCGGCCAGAACTGGATCAGGTCGGGAAAGCCGCTGCGATTGCTTTTGATGTCGAGCAAGATGCGCTCGAACGCCTTCTTCAGATGCTTGGCCGGGATGCAGGCCAGCGCCAGGTCCAGCAAGCCATCCTTGAGCACGTCCCAGCTGACGAAGGGCGAGACGATGCCGTGCTTGGCGGCAAGCGTGGCGCGTATCGTCGCTGGATAGGTGCCGTCGTCCAGCTGCGCCAGGCAGGCGGCGAAGTCCAGGCTGCGGCGCTGGTAAAAATCGGCGCTGTGCAAGTCGGCCGGGCCACGGTGGAACGGGTGGAAAAAGGCGCCCGGCATGGCCTTGAAGATGGCGGGCCAGCACAGCAGTCCGAACAGCGAGTTGATCAGGGTGTTTTCCACGTAATACACGGGTGCGTCGTCCTGCATCAGGTGCTGCTGCACCACCCCTTCCACGTAGCACGCTTGTTCAGGATACGGCAGCAGCAGGTCGATGCGCTCCACGCTGGCCGCCGCGTTGGCCGCCTGTTTCGCATGGCCCAGCTTGCGCCGCAAACGGGGTGCCATGCGCAGCAGCAATTGCTGTTCCGCTTCGCTTTCCGGCGCGGCCAGCGCGATCATCAGGCGTTCGTAGGCCGCTTGCGGCTGCTCATCTTTTTCCAGCACGCGGATGGCGCGGCCGCGCGCGCCCGGATAGCGGCAATCGGCGTAGGCGCGATAGGCGGCGGGCCAGTCCTGGCATTTCTCCAGGTGCTGGGCGATCTGGAAGCGCAGCTTGTCGCGCCGGCTGGCCAGCCAGGTATTGTCCTCGGGCAAGGGGAGCGCGGCCAGCTCCTGCAGCACCTGGTCTGCCGGCGCGCTGTCGTTGTAGCGTTCGCGGCACTGGTGCAGCACTTCGTAGTGCTCGATATCCTGGCGCGTGCGAAAGCCGCGCGATTGCGGCGAGAATTCCACCTTTTCGTATTGGTACACGCCGAGGTCGGACAGCACGAATTCCGACCAGTCTTGGTGATAGTTGCCAAAGTAAATCAGGCGCAGGCGGTCGCACAGCGCTTGCAGGCCGATGCGGTACAGCACGTCGCCGGAGGCCGGATGCCACGCGGAAAACGCTTTATTCTCCGCATGCTGCTCGCGCAAGGCTTCCAGTTGCTCGGCCTTGCGCGCCGCCTTCAGGGGCGCGGCGAGGCCGAAGGCCTGGGCGATTTCCCCTTTCAGCAGTTGCTCGAACAGCTCATCGAGCGAGATGGCTGGATCGGCCTCGACCCAGCCCGTGTCCAGCAAGGGCAGAGCGGCAGCGCGCGTGTCGCCGATTTCCGGGTAATTGAGCTTACTGGCGCGAAACAGGCAGCCCTTGCGCATGACCAGGCGCACGAACAGCGCGCGCGACGGCTGCGGGAGGGCGCCGAATACGCCGATGAACTGCATTTCTTCAGCGCTCAGCAGGTCGGCGTAACGCGCGCCTATCCAGTTCAGCACGTCCTGGAAATTGTCCAGATAGTACAGGGGATTTTCCAGGACTCTCAGCATGGGGATGGTAATAGGGCAAGTGGCAAGGCGATGGCTTTTTACTGTGTTTATATACAGTTTAAACCTTCCGCCGCCGCTTGCCCAGCGAATTATGTTCAGCCAGCCGTGCTGTAGGCAAAACAGCTGTCGAACTTTTCGTAAGGAATGAATTCCTCGCGCAGACTGGCCAGTTCTATATCGGTCAGCAAGCCCCGGTGCGCCTCTTTTCTTCCTTTTGGCAGCACGACCTCGTAATCAATGATGTCCCTGGCCAGCAGTGCGGACAGGACCTGCGCCTGTTCCGGCTTCAGGTAGCGCGCATGCGTGCCCAGGGTTTTTGCCAGTTGCTCCCTGAATGCCTCATCGCTGACCTCGTTGTGCATATCCTGGTCGGCCATGCTGTTCAACAACATGTGAAACAGGAAGTCTTGCAGGTTTTTCGCCAGGTATTGGGCTTCATTCTGGTCATGCCACAGCAGCACGATGGGCAGCTCACCATCGTGCTGGCCTGACGCGAAAAAGCAGTAGTGGTCGCCCGCGCCCGTTTGCGCGAAGGGGATGAAGCGGAAGGCGGGGTCGATCTGCCGGTAATCGTCCGCGTCGCGCAAGGTGTCGGCTGCTTCGGCAACGGCCTCGATACTGAGCAATTCGAAATCATCGGCATGCAGCAGCAGGGTGGGTTTATCCTTTAATGTGGGATAGACCAGCTTGTACCAGTCGGGGCCATATTCGCCCACGGCCAGCATGCCGTCGCGCTCCAACTGGCGGTACAGCGAAGGGTAAGTAAAGCCGTGTTGCTGTTCCATTTCTGACAGTGTCATGTTTGTCCTGTTCAACGTGATTCATGCAGCAATGATAGCCGAGGCGACGGCGTGCACGGCAGTCATGCGGGATGTAATTAATAGACATTTAGTTTACTAATGTGGCATGGGCACGTAGTCTTGCCAGACACTATCCATCGAGCCTGCATGAAAAACATCATCCTGATTTCCGCCGCCTGTCTGCTGGCGCTGCTGTCGACCATCGGCGCCTCGCTGCCATACCCCATCCTGCCACCGCTGTTCGCGGCCGAGGCGCCGAATGCCTTCAATAACTTTCTCGGCTTGCCGTCCAAATTGCTGTTCGGCCTGGCGCTGACCATCAACCCGCTGGGCTTGCTGATCGGCTCGGCCTTGCTGGGCCCCTTGTCCGACCGCTATGGCCGCCGCCCCTTGCTGATGCGCACGGCCGTGGGCGCCGCCATCGGCCACGCGATTACGGCCTGGGCGCTGGTGATCCAGTCCTACCCGCTGTTTATTGTCGCCCGTTTCATCACGGGTTTGCTGGAGGGAAACGGTGCGGTGGCGCGTGCCATGCTGGCCGACCAGTTGACGGGGCCGTTACGCCTGCGCGCCATGTCGTGGCTGAACGGCGCCTTTTACCTGGGCTGGCTGGTGGGCCCGATCCTGGCGGGCGCGACCCTGCATTGGGGCGTGACGGTACCGTTCTGGATCGCCGCCGCCGCCCTGATGCTCGTCGCCGTGCTGGTGGCGGCCGGCTTGCCGCGCGAAACGCCGTCGCTATTGACGACGTCGTGGTGGCAAGTGGCGCGCGACCGTCATTCGCTGAACCTGCTGCGCCATGACGAGCTGCGCACCCTGTTCATCGTGCAACTGGCGTTCACCTGCGGCGTGGCCAGTTTTTATGAGTTCTATCCGCTGTGGCTGGTCGAGACGGCCGCTTACCATGCGCAGGAGATTGCCTGGGTGAATGTGGGCCTGTGCGGCACGATGACCATCACCTCCTTGCTGGCGGGCGGGCCCAGCCGCCACGCGCCGCTGCTGCGCGCCAGCTGGTATGCGTGCGGCGTGGCGCTGGCCGTAGGGATCCTGGCGCTGGGCAACATCTGGGTGGGCATCGCCGCCATCGTGCTGTTCGGCATACCGAATGCGCTGTACAACACGGTGATCCAGGGCTGGTGCGCCGAGCGCTTCAGCGCGCACGGGCAGGGCGCCGTGATGGGTTTACTGGCCACCACCTTTTGTATCGCCAACATCGTCGTCGCCCTGAGCGGCTCCGTGCTGACCCTGATCGACACGCGGCTGATCCTCGTCGCGGGCGCCGTGTCCGCCGCCTGGGCCGCGTGGCGCATGGTAGCCTGGCGCCGGCAGCTGGACGGCGCCGTGGGCGCCAAGGCATGCGAGGATTTATTCGGCTAGGCGCCGGACATCTTTCAGCGGGTATTGGAGGGGGAAGAATATCTGCTGGAGGGCGGGGCGGTGCGTGTACCGGATCAAGCCGGTGAGGTGAACCCTGCAAAAAGCCGGGGTCGTACCCTGCAGGGTACGACCCCGGTATCTGCTCCTGGGTTTTGTTACTTTTTAGCCGCCTTCGGCTTGGCCGCTGGCGCCGCCTTTTCAGCCGCAGCTTGTACGCCCGCCGTGGCCTGAGCCACTTGCGCGCTGGCCTTGGCAATTTGATCTTCCACGGTTTTCACGGCTTGCTTGGTGGCCTTGGTGACTTGTTCGTAGCCGAGGAAGGCATTGTCGATGGCGGCCTTGACGATGGCCACGGCGTTTTCCGAGCCTGGCGGCACGTTTTTCGTGACGTCATAGATCAGGGCGCTCAAGTTGCTTTTCGCTTCGGCCACGTGGGCTTCGGCGGCCGTGGTGAATTCCGTGTGGATTTCCTTGATGATGTCGTCGAGTTGCTGTTTATACGCTTTCGCGCCGGCCACGCCCGGTTGCAGCTGGGCAGCGGCGGCGGCCATGGCAGCCTTCGGATCCTTGGCCTGGCTGATTTCCTTGCCTGCGGCAAGGCCATCCTCGATGCCGGACTTGGCGGTGGCCATGTTCAGCGCCAGCACCTGTTCCACGCCTTGCACGGCCTTGGAGGTGAGGGTGTTGAAGGTCATCAGCTGGAATTCAAACAGGGCCTTGGTGGCCGATGCGAATTGTTCGGGATTCGTAAACATGTGGTCTCCTCGGTTTGAATAGATACGTTCTTATCGTTCCATACTCTTTCGACGCCGCAATGCCATCGCTTGATCTCAAGCCGGTGCCCCGTGTGGTCATGCCCCCATTATTTAACAAGCGCCGGTTTTTCGCAACGGCTATCTTTGTAGGGGCCAGAGGCCAGTTCCCAGCCAAATCCCAAGGTCGATTGGGCGCACGACAGGGTGCCGTCGACCTTGCTGCGCCACTGGTACCAGGGCGCCGGTCCGGCCATTGCGCAGGCGCAAGCGGCCAGCAGGGCCGTGGCGATCAGGTATTTCATGGGTGCTCCGAAAGAAAAGCCTGCGGGCATTGTAGCGTGCCTGCCATTCAGGGGGCGGGCGATTGCGGCGCGGCGGCGGGCAGTTGCAGGGTGAAGGTGGTGCCGCTGTCGGCGCCGGTGCTGCTGATGGCGTCGATATGGCCGCCCAGCACACCCGTGACGATGTTGTGCGCCACATGCAGGCCCAGGCCCGAACCACCGGAACCGAGCTTGGTCGTGAAGAAGGGGTCGTAGACATGTGCCAGGTCGTCGGCGGCGATACCCACGCCCGTGTCGCTGATGGACAGGGTGATCGTCTGCCCGTCGTCGCTGCCGCGTGCGGTGATGGCGATATTGCCGCCGCTGCGGCCCTCGAACGCATGCCGCAGGCAGTTTTCCAGCAGGTTGCTCAGCACCTGGCCCAGCGGACCGGGATAGCTGTCCATGGCCAGGCCGTCCGGCACGTCTTGCGTCAGGCTCAGGCCGGCGGCCTTGAGGGGCGTGTACATGGGCAGCATCAGTTCGGCGACGAACTGGCGCAGCAGGAAGTGGCGGCGCTGCGAGCTGGCGCGGTCGACGGCGATCTGCTTGAAGCTCGAGACCAGGTCGGCAGCGCGCTGCAGGTTGCGCAGCATGATGGCGTCGGCCTCGCTGGCCTGGGTCAGGTAGGCGCCCAGTTCGGAGCGGCGCAAGCCATCGAGGAAGCTGGCCTGGATTTCGCGCGTGCGCTCGGCCATGGTGGTGGCCACCACCAGGCCGTTGCCGATCGGCGTATTGAGTTCATGCGCGATGCCGGCCACCAGCGCACCGAGCGCGGCCAGCTTGTCGCGGCGTACCAGTTCTGCTTGCGTGATGGACAGGTTTTCCAGTGCCGCGGCCAATTCCAGGTTGGTTTGCTCCGATTGTTCCTTGGCCTGCGTCAGGGCCGCCGTGCGTACGGCCACCAGCTCTTCCAGGTGGGCGCGGTGGCGCTGCAGCTCGCGTTCATGGCGCATGCGGCTGATGGCGATGCCGGCCAGGTCGCTTGCCGTGTCGATCAGGTCCAGGTCGCGCGCATCGGGCTGGCGCACTTCGCGGTAATACATGGCGAAAGAGCCGAGCACGCTGCCATCCTGGCCGAAGATGGGGCGCGACCAGCAGGCGCGCAAGCCGAACGGTGCGGCCAGCTCGCGGTAGGGCGCCCACAGCGGATCGCGCATGATGTCGCTGACCACCACCGGTTCGCGCAGGAACATGGCCGTGCCGCAAGATCCCACGCCGGGGCCGATGGCCACGCCTTCGAGCAGGGCCATGTATTCGGGCGGCAGGCTGGGGCCGGCCGCGCTGTGCATGTGGATGCCGTCGTCGTCGAGCAGCATGATGGAGCACAGCACGCCGCGCGACTGGCCTTCGATCAGCAGCAGCAACTGGTTCAGGGTGGGGATCAGGGGCGCGCCCTTGGCGACCATTTCCAGCAAGGCGCTCTGGCCCGCGCGCATCGCTTCGGCGAGGTTGCGTTCGGTCAAGTCGATGATGCGCGCATGCACCAGCTGGCGGCCCGGCACGGACAGGCGCATCAGCCGGATTTCGCAGGCGATCGGGTGGCTGTCGCGGTGGCAGCAGCTGGCTCGGAAGACGACGATCTTGCCTTGCAAGGTATCGCGGATCTTTTCTTCCAGCAGTTGCGGCGAGGCGTGGCCATCCTCCTGATGCTTGGGGAACAGCGGTTCCATACCGCCTTGCAGCAGCTCGGCCAGCGGCATGCCGAACAATTCTTCGGCCAGGTGGTTGGCGTCGATCAGCAGGCGGTTGTCGATGTCGAACAGCAGCACGGCGTCGGGCGAGCCGGCCAGGATGGAGTGGTAATTGACTTCCAGCGTTTGCGGATGCAGGGGCCGCAGCGGCGTGGCAAGGGCGGCCGAAGGGCGGGCGGCGGACGCCTCGGCCTTGTGCAGCGCCAGTTCCATGAGGATTTTTTCCGCCACGTCGCGCGCATTGAAGGGCATCTTGATGTAGTCGGAAGCACCGGCGCCCACGCTGCGGCCCTGTTCTTCGGCGCTGGGGGTGGCCGACATCAGCAGCAGGGGCACGCCATGGCGTCCGCCCGCATTGCGCAGGCGCATGCAGGTGGCGCCGATATTCGTGCCGGCCAAGGCCGCGTCGAGCAGGATCAGGTCCGTGCCGCCGGCCGCCAGTTCCACGCCTTCGTCGATATCGCCCGCCAGTCCCGTGCCCAGGTTATGCCGGTCCAGCACATACAGCAGTTCGCGCACATCGTTCGGCGAATTGCTCACCAGTAGCACCTTGGCCCGGTCGGCGATGGAAGAAATCAACTGATTCATGGTGTCGCGTCCTTACGCGTAGTGTGAGGCTAGTATTACATCAAGGCAAGGAGGAGTAAACGATAATTCTTGATGGCCAAAAGCAATGCGTTTGTGCGCCCTGTTACGCTGCGTTTTGTGCGTACGGCAGCGCGAGTTCGGCGCGCGCCTGTTCGATGCGCGGGAAATTATCTTCGATCCAGTCGACCAGCACGGCCAGGCGTTCGGCCGCTTCGCGTCCCAGCGGCGTGAGGCTGTATTCCACCTTGGGCGGTATCACCAGATAGGCCTGGCGCAGCACGAAGCCGTCGCCTGCCAGCGCTTCCAGGGTTTGCGCCAGCATTTTTTCGCTGACCCCGCCCACTTCGCGGCGCAGTTCGCTGAAGCGCCGCGTGCCGCTCAGCAGCAATACCAGTACCAGCACGGCCCAGCGGCTGGTCAGGTGGCTGAGCACGGCGCGCGACGGGCAGGTGGCCGCCAGCAGTTGCGCTCCCTGGTTTTGCCGGGAGAGGGCGGCGCGCAGGCTGGCGCCGGGGGTGTCTGTGGACATGATAGTTGGCCTTAACATTGTCGTTTTAATTCATACTTACCAAAAGGTACGTACTTACAATAAGTAAGTAATGCTCCTATTATAGGGTTTTACCACCCACGTACCAAGGAGAAATCATGATTGTCATCACCGGCGCCACAGGCAAGCTGGGCCAGCACGTCATCGCCAGCCTGCTCACATCCGTCCCCGCAGCCAGCATCATCGCCGCCGTGCGCAATCCGGCCAAGGCCGCCAACCTGGTGGCACTAGGCGTGCAAGTGCGCCAGGCTGACTACAACGATGGCGCCAGCCTCGATGCGGCGTTCAAAGGTGCAACGAAGATTTTGCTGATCTCGTCGAGCGAAGTGGGCCAGCGCGCGCAGCAGCACCAGAACGTCATCGATGCGGCCAAGCGGGCCAGCGTGGCCCTGCTGGCCTACACCAGCGTGTTGCGCGCCGATACATCGCCGCTGGGCCTGGCTGCCGAGCACGTGATCACGGAAGCGGCCATCCGCGCGTCCGGCCTGCCGTACACTTTTCTGCGCAACGGCTGGTACCTGGAAAACCATACGGAACACCTGGCGCCCGTGCTCGAGCATGGTGTGCTGCTGGGCGCGGCGCAAAACGGGCGTTTTTCGTCCGCCGCGCGCGCTGATTACGCTGCCGCCGCTGCCGCCGTGCTGACGGCCGACAAACCGCAAGCCATCTATGAACTCGCTGGCGACCAGGGCTTTACCCTGGCCGAGTATGCGGCCGAAGTGGCGCGCCAGTCGGGCAAGGCGATTGTGTATAACGATTTGCCGCAGGCGGTCTTCCAGGCGGCGCTGGTGAGCGTGGGCGTGCCGGAAGGCTTTGCCGGCCTGCTGGCCGATTCCGATGCGGGCGCGGCCAGGGGTGGCCTGGAAGACAATGGCAAGCAATTGAGCGCGCTGATTGGCCGTCCGACGACGCGCCTGGATGATGCCGTGCAGGCGGCGCTGGCCAAATAAAGGGGGCGAGGGTGCCGCAGGTCGGGAAGACTGCGCGGCATTCCGGAATGAAAAAAGCCGCAAACTCGTGAAAGTTTGCGGCTTTTTTGCGAATTAGGTAATGGTGCCCACGAAGGGACTCGAACCCCTACACCCGAAGGCACATGGACCTGAACCATGCGCGTCTACCAATTCCGCCACGTGGGCACTGATGCTGCTACTACTATTACTATATCTCACTACTGTACTGCGGACTACAACGAAAACAGCTCGTTGCTGGTGGTGCCCACGAAGGGACTCGAACCCCTACACCCGAAGGCACATGGACCTGAACCATGCGCGTCTACCAATTCCGCCACGTGGGCATTGTGCTGCTTGTTACTACTAACTTGCTACTGTACTGCGGATCACAACAATCAACAACTTGTTGCTGGTGGTGCCCACGAAGGGACTCGAACCCCTACACCCGAAGGCACATGGACCTGAACCATGCGCGTCTACCAATTCCGCCACGTGGGCATTGTTACTGCTTGCTGCTTGTCGCTGCGTGTTCTGCAGCGAGGACAAAATCATAAGGGCTGGCGCGCATTCGGTCAATCAACATTTTGCACTTTTCTTCAAGAAACATGTTTTTTCGCCTGAAAACGGCTGCTCCCTATGGAAAAAGGCTGAATCTGCCTATTTTTTCAGCGTTTTCTTGCAGGTTTCTGTCTGCGGCCATGTCTGGCGACTTGCTTGCCGGGAGGGGAGGGCTTTTCGCTGCGGAAATGAAAAAGGCCGCAAACTCGTGAAAGTTTGCGGCCTTTTTGCGAATTAGGTAATGGTGCCCACGAAGGGACTCGAACCCCTACACCCGAAGGCACATGGACCTGAACCATGCGCGTCTACCAATTCCGCCACGTGGGCACTGATGCTGCTGTATTACTTGTTGCAAAATAACTTTACAGCAATTCTGCTATTATAGCGACTTGAAGAGTTTTGCGCCAGATGAGCTTTCGCTCCATACTGCACATCAACCCTGTACCGCTTTCCTGCAAGGCATTCCTGTGAAGGTTTGTCGCTGCAAGAGACAAGGATTATAGAGCAATATTTGCCGAAGTCAAATGCATTGCGCAGCTTTTCTCCTTTTTTTCACCGGAGGTCGTCTTGTACTGTTTCCGACACGCTGTCCGTTAGGCAAACCAAGGCGTCCTCCGGTACACTACCGCACATCACCGTGTCAATATTGACGGTGATGTCATCGGTCTTTGTCTTCCGTTTGATCACTGTCAATAACAACTATAGAAATACTTTTGAGCCAAAATACCCACACCATCCCCAGCCGGGAGGACATTCTCGGCATATTCCGCAGCGTCAACGCGCCTCTCGACCCGCAGTCTCTGGGGAAAACGCTGCAAGTGCATGCCGATTCCATGGATGTCCTGGTCCGTCGCCTGAAGGCGATGGAGCGCGACGGCCAGCTCAAGTCTGACGCCAGCGGTGTTTTCAGCCTGGCCGACCAGAGCGCGCTTGTCGCCGGTCGCGTCACCAGCCACCGCGATGGCTTCGGCTTCGTCATTCCCGACGACGCCAGCGCCGACCTGTTCCTGCCTGAGAAAGAAATGCAGAAAGTACTGCATGGCGACAAGGTCATGGCCCGCATCGTCGGCACGGACCGCCGCGGCCGCCCGGAAGGCACGATCGTCGAAGTCACTTACCGCGCCAATAGCCACGTCATCGGCCGTCTGATCCAGGAAAACGGCACCTGGGTCGTGGCGCCGGAAGACCAGCGCATCGGCCAGGACATTTTAGTCACCGGTTCGGTGGGCAAGGCGAAAGCTGGCCAGATCGTCAGCGTCGAGCTGACCGAGCAACCGATGCGCTTCAAGCAGCCGGTCGGCAAGATCGTCGAAGTGCTGGGCGCCCTGGATGACCCCGGCATGGAAATCGAGATCGCCGTACGTAAATTCAACGTGCCGCACATCTTCTCCGCCGCCGCCCTGAAACAGGCGGAAAAACTGCCGTTCGAAGTGCGCGACGCCGACCTGAAAGAGCGTGTCGACCTGCGCGACGTGCCATTGGTGACCATCGATGGCGAGGACGCGCGCGATTTCGACGATGCCGTATATTGCGAACCCGTCAAAATCGGCCGCGCCAACTGCTTCCGCCTGATCGTGGCGATTGCCGACGTCAGCCATTACGTGAAGCCGAACGACGCGCTCGATATCGACGCGCTGGAGCGCAGCACGTCCGTCTACTTCCCGCGCCGCGTGATCCCGATGCTGCCGGAAAAACTCTCGAATGGCCTGTGTTCGCTGAACCCGGCCGTCGACCGTCTGACCCTCGTCTGCGACGCCGTCGTCAGCGACAAGGGCGAGTTGAAGGCGTACCAGTTCTACCCGGCCGTGATCCATTCGGCCGCGCGCCTTACGTATGACGAAGTCGCTGCCGTGCTGGGCAACACCAAGGGACCCGAAGCGGCACGCCGCGCGGACATCCTGCCGCACCTGCAGAATCTGGAAGCCGTCTACCGCGCCTTGCTGAAAGCACGCACGGAGCGGGGCGCCATCGATTTCGAGACGACGGAAACGTATATCGTCTGCAATAGCGCGGGCAAGATCGAAAAGATCATTCCCCGCACGCGCAACGAAGCGCACAAGATCATCGAAGAGTGCATGCTGGCGGCCAACGTCTGCGCGGCCGATTTGTTGCTGCGCAATAAGCATCCGGGCACTTACCGCATCCACGCCAGTCCGACCAAGGAAAAGCTCACGCAAGTGCGCACCTTCCTCAAGCAGGTGGGCCTGAACCTGACGGGCGGCGACACGCCATCGGCATCCGATTACCAGACCTTGATGCAGCAGATCAAACTGCGTCCCGACGCGGCCCTGCTGCAAACGATGCTGCTGCGCTCGATGCAGCAAGCCGTCTACAGCCCGGACAATATCGGTCACTTCGGCCTGGCGTACCAGGCATATGCCCACTTCACCAGCCCGATCCGCCGCTATCCCGACCTGCTGACGCACCGCGCCATCAAGGCTATTTTGCAAGGCAAGAAATACGAGCCGAAGCTGTCCGATAAAGTCGTGTTGAACACCAACGTGTCGAACGCCACGCGCAAGCAGCAAGCCAAGGACAAGGCCGACGGCAAGCCGAAGAAGACGGACCTGACGATTTGGGACGCGCTGGGCGTGCATTGCTCGGCCAACGAGCGCCGCGCCGACGAAGCGTCGCGCGACGTGGAAGCCTGGCTGAAGTGCTACTTCATGCAGGACAAATTGGGCGAGGAATTCACCGGCACCATCACCGGCGTGACTACCTTCGGCGTGTTCGTGCAACTCGACACCCTGTTTGTCGAAGGCCTGGTGCATGTCACCGAGCTGGGCACCGACTACTTCCAGTACGACGATGCGCGCCATGAATTGCGCGGCGAACGTACGGGCAAGCGCTACCAGCTGACCGACCGTCTGACGGTGCAAGTGGCAAGAGTCGACCTGGAAACACGCAAGATCGACCTGCGCCTGGTGACCGATGCGGAACTGGCGGGCGAAGAAGCGCCGGCCAAGCCGAACGGCGGCGGCAAGCGCAAGGGCGAAAAGAAATCCATGCTCAAGCCCGGTCCAGCGACCGAGCAGCGCCATGAGATCAAAGCCAGCGTCAACAACGGTGGCAAACCCGGCAATGGTTCCGGCGGCCGTTCCAACGGCGCCAAGGCGCAAGCCAAGCCTGCAGCCAAGGCCGTCCAGAAGGAAGCCCCAAGGTGGCAGCCCCCAAGGCCGCCGTGCCCAAGCGCAGCAAGAAACCTGCTGCGGCCCCTGCCGCAGCGGCACCACGTGCAGCAAAAACTGTATCAAAAACAAGCAAAAGCAAGCGTTAAAAGAAGCGATAACACATGAAGAATAAAATGATTTTCGGCTTCCACGCCGTCACCTCGCGCCTGCGTCACGAAGCGTCGTCCGTGGAAGAAATTTTCGTCGATGCCAGCCGCGTCGATGGCCGCATGAAAGACATGATCGCCGCCGCCAAGGCTGCCAACGTGCGCGTCATGCCCGTCGATTCGTCGCGTCTCGATAAAATCGTCGGCACGCGCCGCCACCAGGGCGTGATCGCCTTTGCCTCGCAGCTGTCGCTGGCGCGCAATCTCGATGAGCTGCTGGACGCCATCGATGGCCCGCCACTGCTGTTGATCCTCGACGGCATCACCGACCCGCACAACTTGGGCGCCTGTCTGCGCGTAGCCGACGGCGTCGGCGCACATGCCGTCATCGTGCCGAAGGACCGCGCTGTGGGCCTCAATACCACGGCCGCCAAGGTCGCCAGCGGCGCCGCCGAAACCGTCCCGTACATTACCGTGACGAATCTGGCGCGCACCATGCGTGAATTGAAAGAGCGTGGCATCTGGCTGATCGGCACCACCGACGATGGCGAAAAAGGCTTGTACGAAGCCGATTTCACGGGCCCGACGGCCCTGGTCATGGGTTCCGAAGGCGAAGGCATGCGCCGTTTGACGCGCGACACCTGCGACATCCTCGTCAGCATCCCGATGTTCGGCTCCGTCGAGAGTCTGAACGTGTCGGTCGCCTCCGGCGTGTGTCTCTACGAAGCCCGCCGCCAGCGCATCGCGCTGGAAGCATAAAAACGTCCTGACCGTTTTGTAGCGCTTCCAAAAATCAGCCGCCGCCCTTGAGGCGGCGGTTGTTTATCTGCCTCTCCGGCAGCACGCCGCCGAATACGCTACCATTTGCGTTCCAACTCATTCATTTTTATTATGTTCCACCACCTGCGCGAAGATATCAACAGCATCATTGAACGTGACCCCGCCGCCCGCAATGGATGGGAGGTGCTGACCTGTTATCCTGGCTTGCACGCCATCGTCATGCACGGTTGGGCGCACTGGTGCTGGACGCGGCACATGAAGTGGGTGGGGCGCTTCATTTCCTATATCGCGCGCATCATCACGGGCATCGAGATCCATCCGGGCGCCGTCATCGGCCGGCGCGTCTTCATCGACCATGGCTTTGGCGTGGTGATCGGCGAGACGGCCGTCGTCGGCGACGACTGCACCATCTACCAGGGCGTGACCTTGGGCGGCACCTCGCTGCACAGCGGCGCCAAGCGCCATCCGACCCTGGAGCGCGGCGTCATCGTCGGCGCCGGCGCCCAGGTGCTGGGCAGTTTTACCGTGGGCGAGTACGCCAAGGTGGGCTCGAACGCGGTGCTGCTCAAACCCGTGCCGTCCGGCGCCACGGCCGTGGGCAACCCCGCGCACATCGTGCAGAAGGATGTCAGCGCCTTGCGCGAGGGCAGCACGGCGCACCTGTTCGCCGCGTATGGCGTGACGCCGAACGGCGACGATCCGCTGTCGAAAGCCCTGCAGGGCTTGATCACGCATGCCGTGGCGCAGGAACAGCGCATCGAAACCATCCTCGTCACCCTGAAGGCGGCGGGCATCTGCTGCCAGGCTGTGCCTGAGTGTGATAAATTTGATTCTGAGCAAATGAACAAGCTGGTTGATTAAGGATACAGGCATGACTACAGACGTAAACATAGCTGAAAACGCAGCAGAAAAGGGCAGTGACAATCCGAATCTGCTCGACCCCTTCGAGATCCGCGTGCTGGCCGTGCTGGCCGAAAAGGAAGCGCTGACGCCGGACAGCTATCCGCTCTCGCTCAACGCGCTGACGAACGGCTGCAACCAGCTCTCGAGCCGCGACCCCGTCATGGCCCTGTCCGAGGAAACCGTGTACGACGTGCTGCAGCGCCTGATGCAGCGCAAATTCGTCAACGGCATCACGCAGGCCGGTGCCAGGGTCGCCAAGTATGAACACCGCATGCGCATCAAGTGGTCGCTGGAGCAAGATAAACTGGCCATCCTGACGATCTTGATGCTGCGCGGCTTGCAGACGGCGGGCGAGATCCGCAGCCGCAGTGGCCGCGTGCATGAATTCAAGTCCGTGGCGGAAGTGGAAGCTGGCTTGCAGTTCCTGATCGACAAATACCCGCCGCTGGTGGCCAAGCTGGCGGTCGCTCCCGGCGCCAAGGAGCCGCGCTACGGCCACTTGCTGGGCGGCGAAGAAGCACTGGCGCAGATCGAGACGGCGGCCGGTTTCGCCGGCGCCGTCAGCGCGCCGCAGCAGGGCAGCAGGGTGGCCCAGCTGGAACAGGAAGTGCTGCAATTGCGCAGCGACTTCGATGGCCTGGCGGCGCAGTTCGAAGCGTTCCGCAAGCAGTTCGAATAAGGCGCCCTTCACGCGTGACTTTTTCCTTCCTGTGCCGCTCCTGCGGCGAGACCCACACGGGCATGCCCAGCTTCGGCGCCGATGCGCCGTGGCTGTACGAACAGATGGCGCCCGCCGAGCGCGAAGCGCGCTGCCAGCTCGACAGCGACGCCTGCATCGTCGACGAAGCGCACTGCTTCGTGCGCGCCACCATCGACATCCCCGTGCATGGCTCGGACGAGCCATTCAGCTGGGGCGTGTGGGTGTCGCTCAGCGGCGAGAGCTTCGACGCCTGGGACGCGTGCTTCAACGACGCGCAGCGCGCGCACATCGGCCCCTTCTTCGGCTGGCTCAGCACGCAGCTGCCCGTGTATCCGGCCACGTTGAACCTGAAAACCCGCGTCCACCTGCGCGACGATGGCATACGTCCGGCCATCGAGCTGGAGCCGACCGATCACCCGCTGGCGGTGGAGCAGCGCGACGGCATCACGGCCGAGCGGGTGGCCGAGCTGTATGCGCAGCTGATGCATGGCGCGTGACAGGCCCGGCTTTGCAGCCGCTCCCTGTCAGTCCGCTCATGTTTCCGGTATCATTCGGCATGAATAATATTTCCTTCCAACCGTTTGTTATTGGTGTCGCTGGCGGCAGCGGCAGCGGCAAATCCACCGTATCACAGCAGGTTCTGGCGTCGTTTGGCGCCGACATGGTCTCCGTCGTGATGCAGGACGATTACTACCGCGACCAGACCCATCTCTCCCCTGAAGTGCGGCGCCAGCAGAATTACGACCATCCGCAGGCGTTCGAATGGTCTTTGCTGGTGCAGCACATCCAGGCCTTGCGCAATGGCGAAGCGATCGAGATGCCCGAGTACGACTTCACGCTGCACAACCGCTCCAGCAGGACCATTCCCGTCAAGCCTGCGCCGGTGATAGTCATCGAAGGCCTGTTTGCCTTGTATGACGAAGACTTGCGCGACATGATGTCGCTGAAGATCTTTGTCGATACCGCCTCCGACGTGCGCTTCATCCGCCGCATGCAACGCGATATCACGGAACGCGGCCGCTCGGTGGAAAGCGTCATCGAGCAGTATCTGGAAACCGTGCGCCCCATGCACAAGCAATTCATCGAACCCACCAAGCGCAACGCCGATGTCATTTTGCCGCATGGCGCGAATGGCCCCGCCGTCGACATGATCACCGCCAAGGTGGCCAGCGTGATCGGCCAGTTGACGCGGGCCTGATTCCAGCCGGCCAGTTGCGCGTATGCCGGGCTGGCCTACGCGCAGGGCGCCACCCAGCTCAGCCTTCTTCGCGCCAGCCGCGCAGGCGGATGGCGGCGTAGAGCATGGCGGCGCCGGCCGCCGCTCCCAGCCAGGCGGCTGGCATGGCCACGCTGGACCAGGAGTTGGCGAAGATGTCGATGCGCGTCATCTGCGAGCCTGCTGCCATGGTGTTGATGTGTGGCAGCAGTCCCGGCTCGAAGAGGTACCAGCTGCCTGGAATCGTGCCCAGCAGGGCGCGCGCGATCACGTTCATTTGTATCCAGCCGATATCGGCTTCCGTCATGCTCAGCTTGCCGACCCAGACGGCCAGGACCAGCAGCAGCAGTGGCACGCCGAGGGCCCAGAACAAGACCTTCGAGCGTGCCCAGCTCGATACCATCAGCAACCAGCCCACGGTGGGCAAGGCCCACAGGGCATAGACGGGAATCAGGCCGAACAGGCGCAGCGGGCCCAGATACAAGCCCGGCGCGGCCAGCAGTTGCGTCAAGACGTAGATGCCGTTGAGCGCCAGCACGCCACTCAGTATCAGGATCAGCGCCAGCGAGGTAAGGCAGGCTGCTGCGACCACGATCAGCGGCGTGACGACGATGGCGATGGCCAGCTTCGACAGCACCGTTTGGGCGTCGGAGACGGGCAGCGATTTCCAGAACAGCAGGCTGCGGTCGCGGCGGTCGTCATACAGGGCGCTCAGGCAATAGAAAAATACCAGGAAGCCCAGGGCCAGGAACAGCGGCGCGGCCACGTAGGTATAGTTGTTGGCGATGGTGTCGATGATTTCTGTCCGGCGCGGGCTCAAGGTCCGGGTGTTGAAGACGGCGCTCCAGGACATCTCTTCGCCGTTGATGATCAGCGCCGTGCGCATCTTGAGCTTGGCGACGGCGCCTGCCGTCATCAGGGCGGCCAGCGCCGTCATGACGATGCCGATGATGGCGGGCGTCCACAGCAGCATGCCCTTGTGCTCCCACAATTCGCGCCGGATCAGCCATTTCATTTTGTTCACAGGGGTGATGCTCATGGGTACGATCCTTTCATGGTCGCGACAAACAGGTCCGCCAGGCTCGGCGTGTGCAATTCTCCCAGGGTGGCCAGCTGGCTGCGGGCGACGCCATCGAACAGCATCACGGACTTGCCAAATACGCTGCGTTCGCTGATCGGCTGCAGCGCGCGCGCCGGATTCACGTGCTGCGGTCCCACCATCACTTCAATGTAGCGTTCGCCCACTTCTTCCATCGACGAGGCCAGTACGATCTTGCCGTCGCGAATGAACATCAGGTCGCTGAGGATGTGCTCGACTTCTTCGATCTGGTGCGTGGTGATGATGATGGTCTTGTTTTCGTCGAAATAGTCTTCCAGCAGGTTCTGGTAAAACTGTTTGCGGTACAGGATGTCCAGGCCCAGGGTGGGTTCATTGAGGACCAGCAGCCTGGCGTCGATGGCCATCACCAGCGCCAGGTGCAATTGCACGATCATGCCTTTTGACATGCTCTTGACCCGCATCTTCGGCGCCAGCTTGGTGTGGGCCAGGTAGCGCTCGGCCTTGCTGCGGTCGAAGCGCGGATGCACGCCGGCGACAAAATCGATCGCGTCGCGCACGCGCAGCCAGCCCGGCAGGATGGCCACATCGGCGATGAAACACACGTCCTCCATCAGCGCGTCGCGCTGCACGCGCGGGTCGCGTCCCAGCACGGACAACTCACCCTCGAAGCCCGTCAGGCCCAGGATGGCTTTCAGGGTGGTGGTCTTGCCGGAGCCGTTAGGCCCGATCAAGCCGACGATGCGCCCTGGCGCGATATCAAAGCTGATGCCATCGATGGCCACCTGCTTGCCATATTGCTTGCGCAAGCCGCGTGCGCTGATGACGCTATCGTTGTTCAATGCATTCATGCGCTCTCTCCCTGTGCGCCACTGTCGCGGCTCGCTTGCAGTAGTTGATCGAGGTTCAGGCCCAGTTGCGTGATGCGTTCCAGCATCGCCGGCCATTCTTCGCGCATGAAGCGCTCGCGTTCACTTGCCAGCAATTTATCGCGGGCGCCATCCAAGACATACATACCGAGTCCTCTGCGTTTTTCCACCAGGGCTTCGTCGACCAGTTCCTGATAGGCGCGCGAAACCGTGATGGGATTCAATTGATAATCGGCCGCCACCTGGCGCACCGACGGCAGGGCGTCGCCGGACTGCAGCACGCCATCGAGCATCATGCCCACCACCCTGGCCTTGAGCTGGCGGTAGATGGGGCTATTGTCGTTCCATGCCGCGCTCATGGGATGCGCTCCGACAAGGGCGGGGCGGGGCGGCGCGTGAAAAATGCTGTAGGCATCCGGGCTCCATGGTGTATTGAGTTGGTGTTGTAGTTAACTATAACACTAAAAAATCACATGTCAACAAACGATGTATTTATATCCATCAGGCAACTATAATATTGTTGATTTGAGAATTTTACTTGATAACTTATGGCGAAACTCGTCGCCAGTCACCATGAAAGCGGAAATGATAAATCGATATGGCGAGTTGCAAATGTTGTTCCGGCGCGCCGCTTGCGGCGGCGCCTTGCTGACGGCGCTGAGCGCCTGTGGCGGCGGTTCCGGCGATGGTGGCACGCCTGGCGCGCCCACCGTGCCGACGGCCGAGGCGCCGCGCTACCTGGTGGGCGGCACGGTCAGCGGCCTGGTGCCGGGTGCTCAGGTGGTGCTGGCCAACGGTGCCGAAAAATTGACCGTCACGGCGAATGGCGCCTTCCATTTCGCTGGCAAGCTGGCGGCGGGCGCCAGCTATGAAGGCAGAATCGAGAGTACCTCCGAAGGCCTCGGCTGCAGCATCGTCAAGGGCGCGGCGACGGTGGGCAATGCGGATGTCAACACGCTCGCCGTGCGCTGCCTGCCTGTTGTGCTGGCCGGCGTGCAGGAAAAAATCCAGAGTATTTCCGGAATGGTGCAGGATACGGCCGGCAATTATTACATTGCCGACGCCGTTCTGCAGGTCATCCATAAAGTCACGCCGGCCGGCAACGTGAGCGTGTATGCGGGCATCCCTGGCAAGCCGGGCGCCGACGATGGCGCCGCTGCCAGCGCCACTTTCCACATGGCGGGCGGCGTTGCCGTCATGGTGATCGATCGCGCGGCAAACCTGTACCTCGCCGACAGTTGCAATGCGCAGCTGCGCAAGATCACCCCGGCTGGCGTGGTCAGCACGGTGGCGGGACAGCACCGCGCGGCGTGCGACTGGTCCAACACGGCGCCGAGCTTTGCCGATGGGCAAGGGACGCAGGCGCAACTCGGGCGCATCGACAGCGTCGCCATGGACATCAATGGGGATGTCCTGCTGACCGATCCGGACCAGCAGATGATCCGTCGGGTAACGCCGGGAGGATTGGTCAGTTCTGAAAAAGTGCTGGATGTGAACGGGTTTTCGATACGGGCCGGCGACGTGGTTGTCGATGCTGGCGGCACGATCTACTTGGGGGAGTTGTTTGGCGGCAGGCTCTTTCGGTGGCAGCAGGGCGTGGCCGTCCTGGTGGCAGGAGGATTCGGCCGGACGGGCAATGATGGCAAGGGCACGGCCGCCAACTTCCTTTCCATCCGTGGCATGGCGCTCGGCCGCGATGGCAATCTGCTGCTGTCCGACCGCGATGCCATTCGCCGCGTGACCCCGGGTGGCGATGTGAGCACGGTAATCGGCCGGACAGTGACGGATGCCGCCGGTGCCGCCGCCGGCTTCTCCTACCTGGGCACCTTGCTGCAAGACAGTTCGGGCGCCATTATCGTCAACGATGCCAACATGCATCGCTTGATCAGCGTCAGCGCGGCAAAGGTATTGTCCCCCCTGTCCTTTCTGCCGGGCAGTATCGGGCCCAAGGACGGTGTGGGTGCTGCGGCTCGCCTGGGTTACGTGAGCGCCGCGCGCATGTGCAGCGATCCGGCGGGTAACGTCTACATGCTCGACCGTGCGAACAAGGTGCTGCGCCGTCTTACGCCAGACGGTAGTTACAGCATCTACGCCGGTATTGCCGGCCGCGCGGGCAGCGATGACGGACCACGCGCCAGCGCGACCTTGCTTGCGCCTGTCGCGATCGCCTGCGACCAGGAGGGTGGGGTCTATCTTGCCGACCGGGCCCCTGCTGGCGCTGCGTATAATCTGCGCAAGATCGGCAAGGACGGGGTGGTTTCCACCGACGGAGCGTTGCCCAGCATTCCAGGCATTACCACAGCGGAATACCTGCTGGGCGTCGACAAGGATGGCTATGTCTTCTGGCAGGGCTGGGGGCTCGATTGCATTCACCGGCGCTCTCCTGGCGGCGCGTTCACCTCGCTGGTCTCATTTGAAGCCTTGGCACGCTCGCTGGGCGATACGGAGTATGAATGGCAGGACATGCTTCCGGCCAGCATGGTTTTTGACAGCAAGGGCAATCTGTACTTTGATGATGTCGTGCATCAAGTTGTCTTCAAGGTGGACCGTGCCGGCAAGGCCAGCGTTTTTGCCGGCACCCTGAAGAAGGGCAGCGGCGGCGATGGGCCGCCCGGGGTGGGGGGCTTGCCGTTTTCAGGTGCCACCAGCCTGGCCATTGATGCCAGCGACAATCTGTACATGAGCGGTCAGGGCCGGCTGCGCAAGATCGATGCCGCCGGCGTCATTTCCACGCCAGTGTTGCCGTGGGGTTATCCGAACGTCGGCATCCTTGCTTACGGTAATGGTACCTTGTTTGGCTTCACGACGCAGGCAATGCTGCAGACACCGTTACCCTAAGTCGTGGCATTCATGCGCGGCTGACGCAGTTGCAGCCGTGCCTGCAGGTCCAGCGCATTGAACAGGGCGGCGCCGGCTGCCGTATTGTCGAAGATGCACCAGCTGCCGGGCTGCACTTGCGCGCGCAGGGCGGTAGCCAGGCTTGCCAGATAGTCGGGCGGGTAGTCAGAGTAATAGATTCTCGGGCTGCCATGCAGGCGCAGGTAGGCGATATCCGTGGTCGGCACATGCGGGCCTGGCTGGCCGGCTGGCGGATCGGCGCGCACGCGCGTGATCGCATGTTCCTGCAACATGGCGGTGGCGTCCGCCGCGAACCAGCTGGCATGGCGCGCTTCGCAAGCGAGCATGCCGTCGAAGCGCTGGCGCAGCGCATGGAAAAATGCGGCGGCCACGTGCGCCTCGAAATGCAGGCTGGGCGGCAACTGCACCAGCACGCAGCCCAGTTTTATTCCCAGTTCCGATACTTCCCCCGCAAAGCGATCCAGTTCGGCCCCGCCATCGCGCAAACGCCGTTCGTGCGTGATGCTGCGCGGCAATTTCACGCTGAAGCGGAAGTGCTCGGGCACGCTGGCGGCCCAGCGCGCGTAGGTGGCGGGTTGGTGCGGGCGGTAGAAGGAGCTGTTGATTTCCACGCAGGGCAAGACACTGGCATAGCGCTGCAGATGGCTGCCATCGAGGGGGAAGTGGTTGGCGGCGGCGCTGGAAAGACTCCAGCCAGCCGTGCCGATGTAAATAGTGTGCATGGCGCCATTACAGCAAGGCCAGGCGGGCGCGGCTATCGGACAAACACCCGTGCGGCGGTCGGCGCAATCCTAGTCGATGATGTTGCCAGCGAGATCGTGGCGCGTGATGTTGCCGCGCGCATCGATGGCGATCCAGCCGCCGCGCGGCGGCTTCACGTCGCATTCCCAGTCGGGCAGCACATAGCGCAAGGTATCGTCGACCTGGTGCAGGGCGGGGCGATGCGTGTGGCCGTGAATCATGATGGTGCTCGCATGTTCGGCAAATACCTGGGCGACGGCGTCGGGCGTGACATCCATGATATCCATGGATTTTTCGCCATTGTGCGCGCGGCTGCTCTGGCGCAAACCATCGATGATGGCCTTGCGCTGCGCCAGCGGCATGGACAGGAACTGTTGTTGCCAGGCAGGTTGGCGCACCATGGCGCGAAACTCCATGTATTGCACGTCTTTCGTGCATTCGGCGTCGCCATGCAGCAAGACGATGCGCCGGCCGGCAATCGTGGCCACATGCGGTTCGCTCAGCAGGGTGGCGCCGGCGGCGGCGGCAAAGCCGGAGCCGACAAGAAAGTCGCGGTTGCCGGCGATCCAGTAGACGTGCACGCCGGCATCGCTGACGGCGCGGATGGCGGCCGTCATGCGCGCATTGAACGGGTCTTCCAGGTCATCGTCGCCGGCCCAGTATTCGAACAGGTCGCCTAATAGATACAGCGCTTGCGCGTATTGCGCATGGTGTTCCAGGAAAGAAAGAAACGCCGCGCTGGTGCGCGGGTGCGAGCTCTGCAGATGCAGGTCGGAAATAAAGAGTGCGGCAGGCATTGTCATCGTTCAACGCTCCCAAAAAGTGATGTGCATGGAGAGGCGCAAACGCTGCAATGCCTGTTATTCATGATGCCAGAGCCGAATTAGGCGGCTTCTACCTTTTCGATGATGACGTCCGTCACTGGCACATCGGCGAACATGCCGGTGCGCGAGGTTTTCACGGCGCGGATGGCGTCGACGACTTCCTTGCCGTCCGTGACTTTACCGAACACGGCGTAGCCCCAGCCGTCCTGGCCTGGATAGTCGAGGAAGCTGTTGTTCTTGATGTTGATGAAGAACTGGGCCGATGCCGAGTGCGGATCCGACGTGCGGGCCATGGCCAGGGTGTAGGTATCGTTTTTCAAGCCGTTCTTGGCTTCGTTTTCCACGGTGGTGTCGGCAGGCTTTTGTTTCATGCCTGGCTCGAAACCGCCGCCCTGGATCATGAAGCCGTCGATGACGCGGTGGAAAATCGTGTTGTCGTAGTGGCCGGCTTGCATGTAGGCCAGGAAGTTGGCAACCGTTTTCGGTGCTTTCTCGGCGTCCAGTTCAGCGGTGATCTTGCCCAGATTGGTGGTGATGATGACGGAGGTCATGATGATCCTTAATAAATTAGATGAAGAATGATTCGACGGCCCCCGTGGTTCAGGGCCGCAAAAACGCTATTTTACAGTTTTGCGGGCGCTGATTTGAGTAAAGTCACCGATTCGATCACCACGGGGGTGACGGGCACGTTCTGGTGCGGTCCCTTGTCGGCCACGGGCACGGCCTTGATCTTGTCGACCACGTCCATGCCTTTGATAACTTTGCCGAACACCGTGTAGCCGAAGCCGTCGCGGCCAGGGTAGTCGAGCGCGCCGTTATTGTTCACGTTGATGAAGAACTGCGCGGTGGCCGAATGCGGGTCGCCCGTGCGCGCCATGGCGATGCTGTAGCTGACGTTCTGCAAGCCGTTTTGCGCTTCATTTTTGACCGGCGCCTTGGTGGCTTTCTGCTTCATGTTCTTGTCGAAGCCGCCGCCCTGTATCATGAAGCCGTCGATGACGCGGTGAAATACGGTGCCCTTGTAGTAACCGCTTTTGACATACTGCAAGAAGTTGGCCACGCTTTGCGGCGCTTTTTCCTGGTCCAGTTCCAGCACGATCTCGCCCATGCTGGTTTTCAGGGCCACGTGCGGCGTGGGGTCGAGGGTAGCCGAAGGGGTTGCGGGGGCGGCTGCCACGACGGCGCTGCCCAGGGTGAGGCCGGCAAACAGGGTGCAAAAACGCGCCAGGAAAGACAGGCGTTTCGATTTGATTTCTTGCATGAAGGTGTCCTTGATCGTTATTTTTCTCTAAACTTGCTTTAATTGTAAAGAAATGAAAATTTGCTTGAGCAGCGTAAAAACCTGATCCATATCGGGCCAGTATGGTTTTTATCAATGTTATACTTGACCGCTAACGCCCTAATTCTAACAAACAAGAACAACACTATAGCGGCTCGACCAGTCTTGGCGCACACGGCAGTTCAGTGGCGCGGCACCCCCGGTGTCCGCGCCTGTCTGTCGTTTTGCCAGGCTGGTGGTCGCTCCACTTGCAAAGTACGATGAGCAATCTAAAGATTTACAACACCCTGGCTCGCGAGAAGCAGGTATTCGTCCCGATGGAAGCTGGCAAGGTACGCATGTACGTCTGCGGCATGACCATCTACGATTATTGCCATATCGGCCATGCGCGCATGATGATGGCGTTCGACGTCATCTACCGCTGGCTGAAAGCCTCCGGTTTCGACGTCACCTACGTGCGCAACATTACGGACATCGACGACAAGATCATCCGCCGCGCCGTGGAAAACGGCGAGACGATTTCTCAGCTGACGACGCGTTTCACCCAGTACATGGATGAAGACACGGCCGCGCTGGGTATTTTGACGCCTGACCACACGCCGCGCGCCACCGACTACGTGCCGCAGATGCTGCGCCTGATCGAACAGCTCGAAGCGAAGGATCTGGCGTACCAGGGGCTTGACGGCGACGTCAATTACGCTGTGCGCAACTTCCCCCACTACGGCAAGCTGTCGGGCAAGTCGCTCGACGACCTGCGCGCGGGCGAAAGAGTCGACGTGAATACGGGCAAGCGCGATCCGCTCGACTTCGTGCTGTGGAAGTCGTCGAAAGAGTCCGAGCCGGAAGAAGTCAAATGGGACTCGAAATGGGGCAAGGGTCGCCCGGGCTGGCATATCGAGTGCTCGGCCATGTCCTGCGCCTTGCTGGGCGAACAGTTCGACATCCATGGCGGCGGCGCGGACTTGCAATTCCCGCACCACGAAAACGAGATCGCCCAATCCGAAGGCGCGTTCGGCCATACCAGCGTGAATTACTGGATACATAATGGTTTCGTGCGTCTGGACAATGAAAAAATGTCCAAGTCGCTCGGGAACTTCTTCACCATCCGCGAAGTGCTGCAAAAATTCGATGCCGAAGTGATCCGCTTCTTCATCCTGCGCGCACACTACCGCAGCCCGCTGAATTACTCGGACGTGCACCTCGATGATGCGCGCCTGTCCCTGACGCGCCTGTACACGGCGCTGGCCGACGTGGCGGTGGAAGAGGGCGCCATCGACTGGAGCGAAGCGCATGCCGTGCGCGTGGCCGAGGCCATGGATGACGATTTCAACACGCCGCTGGCCGTGGCCGCCCTGTTCGATCTGGCGACGGAAGTCAACAAGAGCAAGTCGCCGGCCCTGGCGCGTCAATTGAAGGGCCTGGCGGGCGTATTCGGCTTGCTGGAGCGTACGCCGCAGCAATTCTTGCAAGCGACCGTCGGCGCTGCCGCCGGTGGGCAGGACGAGGCTGCCGGCATCGAGGCGGCCATCGCGGCGCGCAGCGCGGCGAAAAAGGCGCGCGATTTTGCCGCATCGGACAAGATCCGCGCCGAACTATTGGCGGCGGGCATTATTCTTGAAGACAAGCCTGACGGCTCGACCAACTGGCGCCGCGCATGATGCCAACGTCCAGGGAAAACGGGGAAGCCCCCAAGGTGGCGGACTTGGCGCAAGTGATCCAGGTGCCGCACTACTGGGAAGAGGCGAAGATCGAGCTGATGAAGCGCGACCGCATCATGAAAAAGCTTATCCCGCAATTTGGCGACCTGCACCTGGTCGGCCATAGCGACCCGTTTACTACCCTGGCCCGTTCGCTGGTGGGGCAGCAGATCACGCCCAAGGCGGCGGATGCCGCCTGGAAAAAGCTGTTGGCTGCTTGCCCGAAATGCACGCCTTCGCAAGTGCTGAAGGCGGGCGCCGAGCAACTGTCCGCCTGCGGCTTGTCCAAACGCAAGACCGAATACATCCTCGACTTGGCCGACCATTTCAAGGCCAAGCGCGTGCACGCGAGCCAGTGGGACCAGATGGATGACGAAGCCGTCATCGCCGAACTGGTGCAGATCCGCGGCATCGGCCGCTGGACAGCCGAGATGTTTTTGATATTTAATCTGTTACGGCCGAATGTCTTGCCGCTCGACGACCCCGGTTTGATCCAGGGCATCAGCGTCAATTATTTCTCCGGTGAACCAGTTTCCCGCAGCGATGCGCGCGAAGTTTCCGCCAATTGGGAGCCGTGGCGCACCGTGGCGACGTGGTATTTGTGGCGCAGTCTCGACCCTGCAGCCGCCCCTGCCGCACCCGATGCAGCCCCCGGCGCAGCAGCCGGTACGGTAAAATAAACATAGATGACGCCGCGCGCCCTGGCGCCGTGGCCGGTAAAACCTGGAGGTACAATGACTAAAACGACTTTCCTCAATTTTGAACAGCCGATCGCGGAACTCGATTCCAAGATCGAAGAGTTGCGCTTCGTGCAAGACGATTCGGCCGTCGACATCTCGGAAGAGATCGACCGCCTGGCCAAGAAGAGCCAGCAGCTGACCAAAGATATCTACGCCAAGCTGACGCCGTGGCAAGTGGCGCAGATCGCGCGCCACCCGCAGCGCCCCTACACCATGGATTACGTGAATGAAATCTTTACCGATTTCCACGAATTGCATGGCGACCGCAGCTACGCGGACGATCTGTCCGTCGTGGGCGGCCTGGCCCGCTTCAACGGCCAGCCGTGCATGGTCATCGGCCACCAGAAGGGCCGTGACACGAAAGAGCGCGCCCTGCGCAATTTCGGCATGCCGAAGCCGGAAGGCTATCGCAAGGCCATGCGCCTGATGAAAGTGGCTGAAAAATTCAACTTGCCCATCTTCACCTTCGTCGACACGCCAGGCGCCTTCCCCGGCATCGACGCGGAAGAGCGCGGCCAGTCGGAAGCGATCGGCCACAACCTGTACGTGATGGCCGAACTGAAAGTGCCGCTGATCGCCACCATCATCGGTGAAGGCGGTTCCGGCGGCGCGCTGGCCATCGCCGTGGGCGACGCCACCCTGATGCTGCAGTACTCGACGTATGCCGTGATTTCGCCGGAAGGCTGCGCCTCGATCCTGTGGAAGAGCGCCGAGCGCGCCTCCGACGCGGCCGAAGCGCTGGGCCTGACTGCCCACCGCCTGAAAGCCATGGGCCTGATCGACAAGATCATCAACGAACCGCTGGGCGGCGCCCACCGCGATCCGAAACAGATGGCCACCTTGCTGAAACGCGCACTGGCCGATACCCTGCGCCAGTTCCACGGCATGAAAACCAAGGACCTGCTGGCCGCGCGCCATGAAAAACTGCTGAGCTACGGCAAGTTCAAGGAAACCACGCCGAGCGAGTAATTTATTTAAACCCAACGGCAGAGTCTGGGGTCAGACCTTAAGGTCTGACCCCGGCTTTTCAAGGTCTTGGGTTAAGACAACACCAGGGACAGTCCGCTAAACGAACCCATCCGTTTAGCAGCCTGTCCCTCTTTGCATTCCCGGAGTCCACATTGAAAAAGCAACAAACCTCCACCGTCGCCGACATCTTCGCCCGCGCACTGGACGCCTGCGTGCCGCCAGCCGACAGCACGGTCGGCATCGCCTTGAGCGGCGGCCTCGATTCCGCAGCCCTGCTGCACCTGGCGCATGCCTGGGCGCAGGAGCACGGCGTGACCCTGCATGCGTTTCACGTACACCACGGCCTGAGCCCGAATGCGGATGCCTGGCTGGCCCACTGCGAGCACTTGTGCGCCGGCATGGGCATGGCCTTCGAGGCACGCCGTGTCACCTTGGAAAAGAATGCGAAGACGGGCACGGAAGAGGCTGCCCGCAAGCGCCGCTATGCGGCCTTGGGCGAGCTGTGCGCGGCGCACGGCGTGCGCCTGCTGCTCACCGCCCACCACCAGGACGACCAGGCCGAGACGGTGCTGCTGCAATTGCTGCGCGGCTCCGGCACAGCCGGGTTGTCCGGCATGGATGGCGCCAACAGCGCGCCCGAGCTGCTGGGCAACCCGGATCTGGTGATGGCCCGCCCGCTGCTATCGGTGTCGCGCAGGCAACTCGAAGCGTATGTGGCGCAACATGCGATCGCACACATCCACGACGAGTCGAACGATGATCCCCGCTTTGCCCGCAATGCGCTGCGGCATCAGGTGATGCCCGTGCTGGCGCAGGCCTTTCCCGGTTTTCAGGAGCGCTTCGCCCGCAGCGCCCAGCATGCCCAGTCGGCGCAGCGCCTGTTGACGGAACTGGCGACGCAGGATTTGCTAAATTGCCTCGATGGCGACTGCATCGAACTGGCGAAGTTGCGCGAGCTGAGCGCGGACCGCTGCTACAACCTGCTGCGCCACTGGTTTGGCACGCGCGGCTTGCGCATGCCGTCGACGGCGTGGCTGGCAGAAATGCTGGCGCAGTTACTGGAGGCGCGGCCCGATGCGCAATTGCTGGTGACGCATCCCGAATGCCATGTGCGGCGCCACCGCGACCGGCTGTACCTGACACCGAAGCTCGATGATCTGGCCGGCATGCGCGAGCGTGACGACGCGGGCATTCCCGGGCTGGAAAAGGCTGGCCAGCAATTTGTCTGGCAGGGCGAAGCCAGCCTGGCGTTTCCCGCGTATGGCGGCGTGCTGCATTTCGATGCGGTAGAAGCGGGGGGGCAGGGTATCGATATTGCCTGGTTGCAATCACAGACACTGACCATCGATTTCCGCCAGGGGGGCGAGCGCCTGAAGCTGGCCCTGAACCGTCCCACCAAGAGCTTGAAATACCATTACCAGGCGTTTGACGTGCCCGCCTGGGAGCGCGAACGCCTGCCACTTGTGTGTGCGGCGCAACAATTGCTGTATGCGGCGGGTATTGGCCTCGATTGTCATTGCCTGAGCCTGCTGGAGCGTCCCCGCGTGACCCTGCGCTGGCTCTCCTGCTGAGCGTAAGGACAGCCGCCACGGCCACTCTCGGGGTGGCTGGCAAGTGGCTGCCCATGCGCTCCCGACTGCATGGATTGGTTATTTCCATATGCGCAATCGGTATGAGCTAATGCGCTTTTTAGCTTGTTATTTTGCATTGCGGCATGTAGAGTAAAGCCCTCCTTTTTTATTCTTCTTGAGCGGAAACTTCACTCTTATGGCTTTAATCGTCCACAAATATGGCGGTACGTCGATGGGCTCGACTGACCGTATCAAGAATGTCGCCAAGCGCGTTGCCAAGTGGCACGACGCTGGGCATCAAATCGTGGTGGTGCCATCGGCCATGTCGGGCGAAACCAACCGCCTGATTGGACTGGCCAAGGAAATCATGGATCAACCCGATCCCCGTGAACTTGACATGATCGCCTCGACAGGCGAACAGGTGTCCGTCGGCCTATTGTCGATGGCACTGCTGGCGATCGGCAAACAAGCCGTATCCTATGCTGGCTGGCAAGTCGCGATCAAGACCGATTCCGCCTTTACCAAGGCACGCATCCAGTCGATCGATGACGAAAAAGTCAAACGCGACCTCGATGCGGGCAAGATTGTCATCATTACCGGTTTCCAGGGCGTCGACGAGAACGACAATATCGCGACTCTGGGCCGCGGCGGTTCCGACACGTCGGCCGTGGCGATCGCCGCCGCCATGAAGGCGGCCGAGTGCCTGATCTTCACGGACGTCGACGGCGTCTACACGACCGACCCGCGCGTGGTCTCCGAGGCGCGCCGCCTGAAGACCATCACCTTTGAAGAAATGCTGGAACTGGCTTCGCTGGGTTCCAAAGTGCTGCAAACGCGTTCGGTGGAATTTGCCGGCAACTACCGCGTTCCCACGCGCGTGCTGTCGTCGCTGACCGACCCGATGTTGCCGCTGGAAATAGAAGCCAATTCAGGCACCCTGATTTCGTTTGAGGAAGATACAAACATGGAACAAGCAGTCATCTCCGGCATCGCCTTCAACCGCGATGAAGCCAAAATCACCGTGCTCGGCGTGCCCGACCGCCCAGGCGTGGCGTACCACATCCTGGGGCCGGTGGCGGATGCGAACATCGAAGTCGACATGATCATACAGAATCAGTCGGTCGACGGTAAAACGGACTTCACCTTCACCGTCTCGCGCGGCGAATACACGCGCGCGCTGGCCGTGCTGGAAGCGAACCGCGAATCGCTGGGCGCGGCCAGCATCACGGGCGACGCGAAAGTGTCGAAACTGTCCGTCGTCGGCGTGGGCATGCGCAGCCATGTTGGCGTGGCGTCGCAAATGTTCCGTACCCTGTCGGAAGAGGGCATCAACATCATGATGATCTCCACTTCCGAAATCAAGATCTCCGTGCTGATCGATGAAAAGTACATGGAACTGGCCGTGCGCGCGCTGCATAAAGCGTTCGAGCTGGAAAAAGCTTAAATATCTAAAAATATTGCTCCACGCCCTTGACCAAAGGGGGGGCAGTCGATATTATGACGTTCGTCGCTGCAGCGCAGTTAGCTACAGAGACATAGTTGAGTAATCAGCTAGGAGACGTGGCCGAGTGGCCGAAGGCACATCCCTGCTAAGGATGCATACGGCTTATACCTGTATCGTGGGTTCGAATCCCACCGTCTCCGCCAGAATCAAATAAAAAAGCCTCCCCTGCGGGAGGTTTTTTTATTTGTCTGGACGGAACGGTGTGATTCGAAGGGCTGGGCCGTGCTGGCCCAGCCCTCTCCGAATCGCCCAATCACCGCGCTACGCGCGGCACGTTGGCCGCGCAGCGGCCAACGCCGTCCCCTCATCTCAGGCAGTAGCGGCCAGCGCAACCTGCGCATTCACTCACGCCACTACCCCCATCCCTACCCACATCGACCTTCAAACCGACATGCTACAACTGACTTGGCGCGCGGGCCGCTGCCGTGGCTTGCTTGTCGCACGTTGCCAGGCTGCCTGTGCATGCGGAAAACGCTTCCAGATAGGTGATGGTTTTCTCATACTCGTCGATCAGGTAGCGCAGCTGATAGGCCACGTCGCCAGATTCCCCGGCGGCCTTGTCCCGCAGCCTGGAAATATCGTTCAAAAAGCGTTTTCTTCGCAGCAGTTCCGCCGCCAGGCGCGTCTTGCGCTCGGCGGCCGGTGGCAGCGGATATGGCTTGCCATTGATGGATTTGACGCCTTCAGGCGTCAGATCCAGGTCCTTGCCGGGGGTGCGAAATTCCACGCTCATTGTGCCATCCGCCTGCACCAGTATCAGCAGTTCGTCGGCGTCGCTGTTGGTTGGCAAGGTCACGGCCAGCACTTCAGGCTTGCCCTTGGGCAGCCAGCGATATTCGAGCTTGACCTCTAGCGGCGCCGCGGCCTGCGCCGGCAGGTAGAAGCAGCAGCTGGCGGCGCTGCTCATGTACGGATGCAGGGGATCGGTATCGACAGCGTTGTGGGGATTGCCGGCGGTACTGATGCCCACCTGAATCATGCGCGGGCTGTAGTTCAAGGTGCTGACCACTACCTTGCGCTCAGCGGTGCCTGGCGTGTACGCGTGCAGGCCCCGCTCCCCGCGCTCGTCGTGGCCCGCCAGCAGCGGCCGGTGGAACAGCGGGGTGATGCCGAAGCTCGCGATATTGCTGATATAGCCGGTATCGGACGGGCCGACGCGCGAGTCGCTGTTGCCCGGCGTGTGGTAGAGGTAGCCCATGTCTCCCAGCGATAGCGCGCTGACCATGCGGTCTTGCTGAAACAGCGGTGGCGACGCATAGCTGTCGCTGTCGCCCATGACTTTTGCGTAGATGGGGCCCGTCCATGGTCCGTGGCCGGTAAAACGCGCGAGCACCACGTACTCGCCCAGCAGCGGTTTGACTTTCAGGACATCTTTGGTCTCGCCGGTGACGGGGTCGATGATGGAGTAAATGCCCGGAAAGGGATTGGTGGCGACACGCGACAGCGTGGGCAGGGCAAAATAGAGTCCGGCAAGCACGGTGACGGCGCTGGCGATGGCGGTGGTGGTGGTGGTAGCTTTCATGCGCCGGGGCCGCTTCCTTGCCTTCGGCACAACGCCACCAAGTCGGCCGGATAGAAGGGCGCGCCGCGATAGCTGCTGTCGTCGATGTCGAGCACGCAGGTGATGGCGGCCGCTTCCCAGGACCAGTAGCCCCAGAACGAGGTGTCGCGCTGGTGGCTGTCGTAATAGGGCTCGTGGCGGCTGGCCTCATACCATTGCTGCAGATAAGCCTGCATCAGCGCAGGACGGGCTTCTTTGTCTGCCGCGAATATCTTGAGTGTATTGACGTATGGCAACTGGCGCGTGCACGTTGGCCAGGCGGCATCCCTGCCGGCAACGAAGTATGCCAGCAGCCGCTCCAGCAAGCCATCCTTATCATGGTTGTTGAAATCGATGACGGGCGCCAGCCGGGGCAGCAAACTGCCCCAGCCCAGCAAAATGCCGAGGCAGACCATGCGGTTGACCTGCTCGTAGCCGTCGCCGGGCAGGGCGAAATGGGGAAATCCCTGCTCGGCCTCGCCGGCCTGAGCGTCAAATGCCATGTCATGCCGGGCAAACGCCAGCCAGTAGCCGAGTATCGTGGGATACGCGGCGCGCAACTCGTCGAGCGCGTGGCCGGCGCTGTAGGCGAGGGCGAGCTGGTCGACGCCATCCCAGGCCCGCTCACGCGTGGCCGTCATGAAATTTTCTGGTGGAATATGTTGCAGCACGTGCGCCGGCTGTTGCAAGCCGGTTGCCACCATGTCGTAGCACTCGTCCTGGCTTTCCTTGCTTTCAAGGTAGATGGCGTAGGACAGCCGCGCTTCCCTGCGCCGGGCCAGAAAGTCCTGTTCGTTCAGCGTCCGCATCCTTGTCCCTTGCTGATTATGGTTGCGGCCATGCAACTTCACTGGTGTAGCGGTTTTTTTGCCATAATCGTCGCGCATAAATTAATTTTCCCGCGTGTTGGCATTCAGTTCTTCATCCAGAAATTGCTGGCGGCGCCGCTCGGTGAATGGGCGATTGTTCATCTTGTCTGGCTGCCGTCGTGATCGACGCGTAAGGAAGATGCAATTGCATGGAGAAATGCGGACATTGCCTGGAACTCCGTGTGGTGAGGTAAACGTATCGGCAGTCGATGTCATAACTTGTTTGCAAGATTACACACTAGAAATAGTGATCGAACAAGCGCGATTCAATTGAATCGTGTGCCAGAAAGAAATATACAAAATAGCTAATATGAGCGACCCGATGGCGTGCCGCAGGTGTTTTTCGGCCGTCATCGCCTTTTTACGTGAACCGGAGCAAGCATGAGCAAGATGAAATACGCCGCCGCCGTGGCCCTGTGTGCCAGCCTGTCGCCCGCCATGGCTGCACCCACCCCGGCCGCGCCGCCGTTCCCGTTCCTCGATGTGCTCGTCTATCAGTACGCCAATTGCGTCAAGCCTGCCTATCATCAGGCCGACATCCTGTTGCAGGACGGGGCGGGGCGCTACCAGATCGACGTCAAGGGCGAGGCCTACACGGTCGAATTGCAGGAACGCATGGGCTTTTCGCTGCAGGCGGGCATTGATGGTCCCGTGGCGGCCGTCGTCAAGCTGGACCGGCCACCCAAGGGGCAGTTTGAGGAGCAGGCGCGCTGGCGCGAGCGCTGGCTGCGCGACGTGGCCGAGCGCAGCGGCGTGGCGCTGGACGAGCGGGCGCTTGCGGGCGGCGCGCGCCTGCTGACCGTGAACAAGGGCGAGATCAAGGGCAACTATGTGGGGCAGTCCCTGCTGGTCGATCCGGCACGGCAGTTGTTCATCGATATGGCGTGGCCGAATACGCTGGGCATCTATCGCGGTGCCGACGGCTTGCGGCAGGTGCGTGAAGTGCAGGATGACGTCTGGCAGCGCCTGCTGTCTTGCCCGCCGACTACGTGACGCTGTTGGCCACCGCATACCCCTGCTGCGCGCATGTGCACACACAAATAATAATGATTCTCATTTATAATGCGAGCAATGGGGGTAGCATGGGCTGGCGCCATGGCGCCACGGGTGGTGAAGGAGGGCATGATGGGCAGTGTGTATGGCAACGAGGACATGATCGCGCATGAGCATCGCGTGCTGATGGGCGAATATGGGCGGGCGCAGGCGCGTTGCAGTGCGCAGCTGGCCGCGCAGGCGGCGCGCATCGCGCAGCTGGAGTCGGAATTGATGCGCGCGCGGGCGCAGGTCGTGATCCGCGATACGCAGCTGGCACTGGCGCGCGACGCACTGGCCGATCTGGCGGCCAGCGTGCCGGGCTTGCCGACGCGCGCCCGGCTGGCGCGCAAGGTCGAGTGGCTCGGCGAGCGCGTGCAGGACTTGATGCGCGAGTTGCTGCGCCTGCAGTGGTTGCCCGCACCCGCCTTGCAGGCCGATGTGCGTGAAAAAGCCGTGCTGTATGTGGGCAGCTATCTGACTCAGGATGCGGGCCAGGCTGCGGACGGCGCGCTGATGGCGCAGCAGGCCGTCGAGCAGGCTGGCGGGCGCTTCCTGCACCACGCGGGTGGCGACGATGGCGCCGATGATGCGGCGGCGCTGGAAGCGGGTCTGGTGGCGGCCGACCTGGTGATTTGCCAGACGGGTTGCGTCAGCCACGATGCCTACTGGCGCGTGCATGACCATTGCAAGCGCACGGGCAAGCAGTGCGTGCTGGTGGACCAGCCGCAAGCCATGCATTTCGTGCGCAAGGAAGCGCTGGCCGCTTTTTGACGCCGGATTAATGCCTGTTTAATCTGCATGGGCCACAATGGCCGTCCATTCGACGTGATAGAGAGCGCCCATGCTGTCCCTGCAAATCGGCCCCCTGGCTTTGCCCACGGGCCTGGTCCTGCTGTTCGTTTCCCTGTGCGTCGCCTACGGCGTGGCGTGGTGGCTGCGGCGCTACCGCCAGCTGCCCGATGCCGGCCCCCTCGTTTCCGACCTGCTGATCGCCGGCCTGCTGGCGGCGCGCCTGGCGTTCGTGCTGCGCTGGCACGAACAATACTTCGCGGCTCCCTGGTCCATTTTGAATATCCGCGATGGCGGCTTGCTGGCGCCGGCCGGCATCGCCGCTGCGCTGGCCATCGCCGCGTGGCGCTGCCGGCGTCCCGCCATGGCGGCCATGCGCCGGCCCCTGGCCATCAGCGTGGCGTCCGGCGCGCTGGCCTGGGGCGTGTTGAGCGCAGGGATGGGGCTGGCGTATGACCAGCCGACGGCCTTGCCATCCGTGGCCCTGCAGGCGCTCGACGGCGCGCCGACGACCCTGGCGGCGCTGGCCGGCGGCAAGCCGATGGTGGTCAACCTGTGGGCCAGCTGGTGCCCGCCATGCCGGCGCGAGATGCCCGTGCTGGCCGCCGCGCAGCAGGCGCGTGCCGATATCGTTTTCGTGTATGCAAACCAGCGCGAGGATGCGGCGGCCGCCAGCGCTTTCCTGGACAGCAGCGGCGTGACCCTGCGCAACGTAGTGCTCGATAGCGCGGCGGCGCTGGGCAAGGCGGCCGGTTCCTCGGCCCTGCCCACCACCTTGTTTTATGACGCGCAGGGGCGATTGGTCGATACCCACCTGGGCGAATTGTCCGATGCCTCGCTGGCCAGCAAGCTGCAAAAAATCGCGCCGCCCGATTCTCTCTGATAGTATACCCCCCTATAGTATTTATCGAGGTGAAATCATGGGACACACGGCGCATAACAAGACCAAGCTGCTGAACAGGATCAAACGCATCAGGGGACAGGTGGAAGGCCTGGAACGGGGCCTGGAAGAGGGCCGCGACTGCGGCGAAGTGCTGCAGCTGATCGCCGCCGTGCGCGGCGCCGTGAATGGTCTGATGGCCGAAGTGATCGAAGAACACTTGCGCGAGCACGTGGCCAGTCCCGATATCTCCGGCGACGAGCGGGCCAGGGGTGCCGACGACATCGCGGGCATTCTGCGTACCTACCTCAAATAATCCGCCGGAGAGCTCAGCATGCAACTGCAACATATCGAGGAAGACCTGTCCGCCTGGCAGCACGAACACGTCTTCGGCGGCGCCAGCGACAAGGCGGAACGCCGCGCGCGCATCGTCATGTGGATCACCCTGGCCACCATGGTGCTGGAGATCGTCGCCGGCTGGTGGTACAACTCCATGGCCCTGCTGGCCGATGGCTGGCATATGAGTTCGCACGCGCTTGCCATCGGCCTGGCCGCGTTTGCGTATGCGGCCGCGCGCCGCTATGCGCGCGACCCCCGCTTTGCCTTCGGCACGTGGAAGATCGAGGTGCTGGCCGGCTATACCAGCGCCATCCTGCTGCTGGGCGTGGCCGTGCTGATGGTGGCCGCTTCCGTCGAGCGCCTGTTCTCGCCGCAGCCTATCGACTATCCGCAGGCGATGGCGGTGGCAGCCTTCGGCTTGGCTGTCAACCTGGTGTGCGCGCTGATCCTCGGCGGCCACCACGACCACGAGCATCAGCATGGTCACGATCACCACGGCCATGATCACCACGATCGGCATGGCCACGGCGAAGACCTGAACATGAAAGCCGCCTACCTCCACGTGCTGGCCGACGCCGCCACGTCCGTGCTGGCCATCGTTGCGCTGGGCGGCGCGTGGGCTTACGGCTGGCGCTGGCTCGATCCCGTGATGGGTATCGCGGGCGCCGTGCTGGTAGCCCTGTGGGCGAAAAAGCTGATGCAGGAGACGGGCAAGGTCTTGCTGGACCGCGAGATGGACCATCCCGTGGTGCAGGAAATCCGCGAGGCGGTGGAAGTGGAAAGCGCCGGCGACACGCCGCGCGTCGTCGACTTGCACGTGTGGAGAGTCGGCAAGCAGCTGTATTCGTGCGCCTTGTCCGTCGTCAGCCGCGACCCCACGCTGACAGGCGCCGAGCTGCGCGCGCGCATCGGCATCCACGAGGAAATTGTCCACAGCACCATCGAGATTGTGCGCCGACCTTGATAATGATGGCGGAAAAGCACGCTGATGCGGGGCGTAGGCAGTATAATGTCGGCTTTTACAGCACGCGCTGTTCACCAGACAGAGAAGAAAATGAGCACATTACCACCATGCCCGCAATGCAAATCCGAATTCACGTACGAAGACGGCAGCCAGTTGATCTGCCCTGAATGCGCGCATGAATGGTCGGCCACGGCTGGCGAAGCAGCGGAAGAGGGCGCCAAGGTGTACCGCGATTCGGCCGGCAATATCCTGCAGGATGGCGACACGGTCAGCGTCATCAAGGACTTGAAATTGAAGGGCGGCGGCGGCGTCGTCAAGATGGGCACCAAGGTCAAGAACATCCGCCTGGTCGACAGCGACCATGATATCGACTGCAAGATCGACGGCTTCGGTTCCATGAGCCTGAAGACGGAGTTCGTCAAGAAGGTGTAACGCTTTTACCTGTAACACGGCGCGCTGGCTTCATTCCTGCGCGCCGTTTTTTTATTCAGAATCCATGCAAATCGATCATCTCCGCCAGCGCCTGCGCGCCCTCGGTGCCAAGCCCCTGCACGAACAGCGCGTGCTGCGCGACTGGATACAGGGGCAACCGCACGACCAGGGCCGGCGCCGCGCCGAAGATTTTTTGCCGCTGCCCGTGCGCGAGGCGCTGCCTGCGCTCGACCTTGAATTGCAGGGCATGCTGAAACTGCTCAGCAGCCATCCGGGCGCGGACGGTTCCGCGCGCCTGCTGGTGGGACTGCACGATGGCCAGACGGTGGAAAGCGTGCTGCTGCCGCGCGACGGCCTGTGCGTGTCGAGCCAGGTCGGCTGCGCCGTCGGCTGCCAGTTCTGCATGACGGGCCGCGACGGCTTGATCCGGCAAGTCACCAGCGGCGAGATCGTGGCGCAGGTGGTACTGGCGCGCACCATGCGCCCCGTGAAAAAAGTCGTCTTCATGGGCATGGGCGAACCGGCGCATAACCTGAACAATGTGATGGAAGCGATCGAGCTGCTGGGCACCGAGGGCAATATCGGCCACAAGAACCTGGTGTTTTCCACGGTGGGCGACCCGCGCGCGTTCGAGCGCCTGCCGCTGGGAAGGGTCAAGCCGGCGCTGGCGCTGTCCCTGCACACGACCAAGCCGGACTTGCGCGAACAGCTGCTGCCGCGCGCGCCCAGGCTGTCGCCGCGCGAGCTGGTGGACTTTGGCGAAGCGTATGCGCGCCTGACCGGCTACCCGGTACAGTACCAGTGGACCCTGATGGAGGGCATCAACGATGGTGACGATGAAATGGACGGCATCGTCGCGCTCCTGCAAGGCAAGTACGCGGTGCTGAACATGATCCCGTATAACACCATCGATGACTTGCCGTTCAAGCGCCCCAGCTGGGAAAAGGCGCGCACCATTGCCGCCGCCTTGCACGCGCGCGGCGTGCTGACCAAATTGCGCGATTCGGCCGGGCAGGATGTGGAGGGCGGCTGCGGGCAGTTGCGCGCGCGTGAAGCCAAGGGGAAAGTCATTCCCATCCGCGCCAGCGCCGCTTAAACCCCACCCAGCAAATCGTTTTCATTCAAGATCGCAAACGCGATCTCGGGATGCGCGGCCAGGCAGCGCCGCACGGCGGCCGGAATGGCGGCGCGCGTCTTGCGGCACAGGCCCGGTTGCTCTTGCAGGCGGATCTGGAAGCCGCGCACGGTGCGCACTTCGCCGCCGCCCGGCGCGATCTGCAATTGCACGCCCAGGTTGCTCTTCAACAGCAGCTGCAGCTTCTGCAATTGCGCATAGGTGGCGATGCCCTCGATGTGCGCCAGCAAACGCTTTTCTTCCCTCAGGTTCAGGCGCAGGATGGACAGGTCCGCCTGCGCATCGTCGAGCAGGCGCTCGCGTTCGCAGTCGCACAGCTGCGGCGGACATTCCTTGCGGACTTCAAAGTCGACGATGCGCATGCTGGTATTCCAGTGACGTTCCAATGGCGATGCCGGATGAATCCAGTATCGTCCGCCACCTGGCGCCTGTCAATCAGCGCGGACTGACGATCAGGCGCCAGCGGATGGCACCTTGCTCGCTGCTGTGCTGATGGTGGTTTTGCGGCGGCATGACGTGGCCCTCCGTCGACACGATCTCGTGCGCGCAGCCGTCGCAGCGGTAGATGCCCGAGTAGGGCACGGCTTCGCCGGGCGAGGTCAGTTCATCGAAACGCGGGTGCATGGAGCGGGCCACGTAGCTGGGGTTTTTGTAGTCGGCCATGGAATCGTCTGTAAGTGGGAAATGTCCCCATTCTGGCACACAATCGTGTGCGGCCTTGACCGCGTGTCTTGGTGCGCGCGCGGCCCTGTGTTGTAATGTTGCTCATCCCATTTGAACACGCAAGGCCATGAGAACCCGCATCAAGATCTGCTGCATCGCTTCCATCGACGAAGCGCAACTGGCGATTGCCGCCGGCGCCGACGCGCTGGGCCTGGTGGCGGCCATGCCGTCCGGCCCGGGGCCGATTCCCGACGCGTGCATCGCGCAGATCGCCGCCTGGACGCCACCACCCGTGGCCACGTTCCTGCTGACGTCCGAGACGACGGCGCAAGCCATCGCCGAACACGTGCGCGCCACGCAGCCGTCGACCGTGCAGATCGTCGGGCATATCGACCCGCGTGAAGTCGAGGAGCTGGCGCGCCTGCTGCCGCATGTGCGGCGCGTACAGGTGATCCATGTGGAAGGGCCCGAGGCTTTGGAACTGATTCCCGCCTACGCGCCCCATGTGCATGCCTTCCTGCTTGACTCCGGCCGCCCTGGCGCGCCGGTCCCGGAACTGGGCGGCACGGGCCGCACGCACGACTGGTCCGTCAGTGCGCGCTTCGTGCGCGCCAGTCCCCGTCCCGTCTTCCTCGCTGGCGGCCTGGATGCCAACAACGTGATGGAGGCGCTGCGCCAGGTGCGGCCCTACGGCATCGACCTGTGCTCGCGCGTGCGCACCGATGGCAAGCTCGATGTCATGAAGCTGGCCCTGCTGATGGCGGCCGTGCGCGACGTGGATGCGGCGCTGTATGCGGAAGGTTAAGCCGTCGTTGCCAATGCGTTCATTTCGCGCACGAACGCTGCCGTAAACGCGGCCACCATGCCGCCCGCCGCGCGCGGCGAGATCAGGCCGACGACGGAATGCGACTCCTCGTCCGGCAGCGCAATAAAACGCACGCCGGGCGGCGCCACCAGGCGCATGCTGTCGGGTACGATGGCGATGCCCATGTTGGCCTCGATCAGGTTCAGCTGCGAAGTCTTGCGCGACAGGGCGCGCGCCGCCTTCGGAAAGAATCCCTGCGCCAGGCACAGGCCCGCAACCAGGTAACTGAGGCCGCCGCGGTCCTTGTGCGGGATCGAGACGAACGCCTCGTCGCGCAGGGCGGCGATCGTCGTGCGCTGCAGCGCGGCCAGCGGCGACATCGCTGACACGGCCACCACCAGCTTTTCCGCAAACAGTTCGCGCACGACGATATTGGCGTGCTTGCGCAAGGTGGGCAGGCGCACCAGGCCCAGGTCGGCACGGCCTTCTTCGATGTCAAACGCCTGGTTTTCCGACGAGCCTTTCGACACGTCCAGCGTAACACCGGGAAACTGCGCCAGCAGGCGGTTCAGCACGGCGCCGATGGCGGGCGTGAGGGTGACGGAGCTCGAATGCAGCAGGCGGATGATGCCTTGCGCGCCTTGTCCCACGTGGCGCGTCTGGCGCACGGTTTCGTCGATGTCTTCGAGGATGCGCTTGGCGCGTTCATAAAAGACCTGTCCCGCCGGCGTGAGTTCGATATGGCGAGAGTCGCGCGTCAGCAGCAAGGCTTGTACTTCGGTTTCCAGCTCCTTGATTTGCCGGCTCAGGGCCGACTGCGCGATGTACAGCTTTTCCGCCGCGCGCGAGTAGCTGCCTGCATCGACGACTTCGACAAAATAGCGGAACTGTCTGATGGAAATCAATCGTATGCCTTTTCGAGATCGGTGACTGCCTGATTTGATATTGGCCTTGCCCCGGCGTTCAGGCTACAGTGGCCTGGTGTGCTGTCACTGCAAAGGAAAGACCATGCTGGAATTGATCGGGGTGCTGGGACTGCTCGTCAGTATTATCGCAAAACTGATTTTCGTCCAGATCGGTGGCGGTCGATCAGGAGCGGACAGTGAGGATTGATGTACGTTTCGCGTGGAAACCCAACGGCAGAAAGGCCGGGGTCGGACCCTCAGGGTCCGACCCCAGTTTCCGTCTTTGGGGTTGCGAGCATTGCGACAAATCCGTCCTGCAAGGCGATGTGCTGTACCTTGTAATTCAATGCCACCCCATCCCACTCCATCAACGGCAATCCCGCGTACTTGAGCGCTGCCTCACGCGCCGTCCACGCCTGCGCCAACCGCAGCGGGCGCTGTGCATCGGGGCAGGCGGCCAGTTCCTCGGCCACCTGCGGCCCCAGGTAATCGCGCGCCAGATTCGCCCAGTCGGCAATGTCCTGCACCCGCATCACGTCGATGCCGACGGCGCCATGCAGATGCACGGCGGCCAGCGAGATACCCTCATCATGGGTCAATGACAAACCTGCCGCGCGGCCGGCCAGCAGCAAGCGGGGAGGATCGCCCGGCGTCGACTCCACCGAAATCGACTCGATATCCATCTTCAGCCACTGCGCCGCCGCTGCCCGCACGGCGGCGCGGATGCGCAAGCGGGCCTCCCAGCGCGGCAGCACAAAGGCGATGCCGATCACCAGCACGCCGTCGTCCGACCAGAGCACGGTGGCATCCATCAGCTGCGATCAGCTACGCAAAGGTGCCGCCGGGCAGCCGGCCCAGTTGCTGCCGGCGGGGATGTGTTCGCCCTTCATCACCAGGGTCAATGGCCCCAGACGCGCATTGTCGCCCACCTTGGCGCTGTACAGCACGGAGCTGCGCGGGCCCATGTAGACGCGCTGGCCGATGTCCACGTGGTCGATCTTCATCACGCGGTCTTCGAACAAATGCGTCTGCGGGCAGGTCAGCGCATTCAATTCGCTGTAGTCGCCGATATGCACGCAGTCGAATTCCGTGATGTCGGTGGTGTCCATGTAGACGCCGCGGCCGATCTTGCAGCCGAACAGGCGGAAGGCCAGTGGCAGCCACGGCGTGCCGCGCAGGTAGCGCATGAAGTTGGGCACGGCGATGCCTTCGTACAGGTTGGTGACACCTTCCGAAATCCACACGAACGGCGTCCACATGGGTGCCGCGTGCTTGCGGTAGCGTCCCAGCAGCAGCCACTTGAACAGCACCACCACCAGAAAATTGCCGATGCCGTAGGCGATGCCGGCAATCGCCAGGTCGCCCACCACTTCGCCCCAGCGTCCGGCGCCCGCGATCGGCATCACGTCCAGCACCAGGGTGTAGCCGACGGCGATCACCACCGCGTGCGGCGCGACGATGCGGAAGGCTTCGATCAGACTGCGGCCCAGGCGGCGCAACAGCGATGGCTTGAAGGTCAGGTGCTCGGCAAAACCGCTGACCTGTTCGCGCGCGGGCAGGTGCATCGGGGGAGAGCCGAGCCAGGTATCGCCGCTGTGCATCTGCTCGTTGCGCGGCGCATGCGTGTGCACGCCGATCAGCACGTGCTCGGGCAGGGTGGTGCCGTCCGGGATATAGCTGCCGTTGCCGACAAAGCTGCGGTGCGAGATGACGGTGGGTCGCATGGTCATCCAGCCGCCGTCGATCTGCTCGTCGCCCAGCATGACGGCGTCGGCGATGAAGGTGTCGTCGCCCAGGGTCAGCATGTCGGGCACCACGCCCAGCGCCGTGGAAATCTCGGCGCCCTTGCCCACCTTGGCACCCAGCAGGCGGTACCAGTATGGCGCATACACGGTGGCGTAGATGCCGTGCAGGACGTTCAGGCTCGATTCCTGGATATGGCTGACCAGCCACTTGGCGCAATAGATATTGCTGTGCACGGGCGAGCTGCCCGGCTTCAAGCGCGGCAGTGCGCCCCAGCGGATGGCGGCCGACAGCAGGGCGGTCAGCACGATCAGCACGGCGCTGGCGGGGAAGGCCAGCAAAAAATAGCGGGCCAGTTGGGTCGTCACATCGCGGCCCTGCAGCCACGGCATCATTTCACGTTCGTCGAACCAGTCGATCAGCACGAAGCTGGGGAAGACCGGCATGAAGAACAGCACGGCGATGAGCACCATGCCGAAGCAGAAGAACAGGGTTTCGCCCGTCAGGCGCAGGCGCGACACGGCGGGGCGGGGCGGCTGGCTGGCCCGGTCGTAGGGGCCAATGTCGCGCGCGGGCGAACCGGTCCAGACCCTGCCCGCCGGCACGCTCACGCCATCGGCCAGCGCGGATTGTCCCTCCAGGTGGCCGAAGGCGCCTACGCTGGTATTGCCTTCCAAAATCGCGTAAGAGCTGATGCAGGCATCGTCGCCGATGCTGATCTGGCCCAGCAGCAAACGGCCCCGTTCCACGCGGGCGTTTTCAAAGTTGACGGCATTGCCGACGCTGACGTTGTCGCCGATGGACAGCAGGTCGGGCGCGCGCAGGGTCATCGAGCCGATGACGACTTCCTTGCCCACTTTCGCGCCCAGCGCGCGCAGCCACCAGCTGTTCAGCGACGAGCCGCTGAGCAAATAAGCTGGCGCCGATTCGACCAGGCGGTCGGCCAGCCACCAGCGGTAATAGGTCACGCCCCAGAGCGGATAGCTGCCCGGCTTCAAACGCCCGGCAATCAGCCACTTGCCGGCAATCGCGATGGCAAATTCGGCCAGGGTGGCGAGCAGGAACACGCCGATCGAGGCGGCGATGGCGCGCGGCACGGTATCGCCCGTGTCGCCCGTGAAGAAGTGGTAGGTGAAAAATGGCGCCATCCACTGCGCCATGCGCAAGGTGACGAGGCCCGGCACGGCCGCCGCCTGCGCCGCGCCGCACAGCCAGCGCTTCATGGCCGATGGCGGCGTCCACTCCGCTTCCGGCGTGGCCAGCGCGGGCGCTTCGTTCAGCACGGCGGCGATCTTGCCGATCTGGCGATTGTGATAAATGTCGCGCACCGTCATGTGGGCGTAAGCCGGATTGGCGCGCAGGGCGGACGCCAGGCGGGCGGCCAGGAAGGAGTGGCCACCGAGGTCGCTGAAGAAGTCAAACTGGCGCCGTATCGGCTGGCCCGGGAACAGTGTCGCCAGCGCCGCGAACAGGGCCGCCTCGGCCGGCGTTTCCGGCACGTCCGACTCGCCCGCCTCGCCGGCCGGCGGCGTCGAGAGCGGCATGGCCTTCAGCGCTTTTCTGTCGATCTTGCCGGAGGTGAGGCGCGGCATCAGGGGCAGCAATTCGAAGCGGCCCGGCACCATGTAGGGCGGCAGATGCAGGTTCAGGGCCGCGCGCAGGGTTTTTGTGGACAGGGCATCGTCGGGGGCATCGTCGCTGCCGACGATGTAGGCCACCAGCTGGTCGATGCCATCATCCTTGCGCAGCAAGACGGCCACCGTGCCCACGCCAGGTTGCTGCGCCAGCACGGCTTCGATCTCGCCCAGTTCCACGCGGAAGCCGCGAATTTTCACCTGGTCGTCGGCGCGGCCCAGGCACAGCACCTGGCCATCAAGATCGATGCGCGCCAGGTCGCCCGTGCGGTACAGGCGCGCGTCATCGGGCCCCATGCTCCAGGGATTGGGCAGGAATTTTTCCAGCGTCAGGTCGGGGCGGCCCAGGTAACCCTCGGCCAGGCCGGGGCCGATGATGCACAGCTCACCCGTTTCGCCGCGCGGCAGCAAAGTCAAGGGACGTTTTTCTCCCGGCTCGGCCACCTGCAGCACCAGCAAGCCATAGTTGGGCAGCGGCGTGCCGATGGTGACGGGTTCACCGGGCTGCAGGCGCGCCAGGCTGCACGAGACGGTCGCCTCTGTCGGGCCATAGGTGTTGAACATGGCGCGACCCGGGCGCGACCAGCGCTCGACCAGGGACTCCGGGCACATCTCGCCGCCCAGGTTGATCAGGCGCAGACTGGGCACTTCTTCCGCGAACAGGGCCAGCAGGGTCGGCACGGCATGCAGTACGGTGACGTGGTTGGCCGCCAAGGCGCGCGGCAAGGCTTCCGGGTCGCCCGAAATTTCCTTCGGTCCCAGCCAGAGGGTGGCGCCCACCAGGTAGGCGATCCAGATTTCTTCGAACGACATGTCGAAGGCGACGGAAAAGCCCTGGTAGACGGTGTCGTCTTGCGTCACTTCCAGCACGGCGTTTTCGCTGCGCAGGAAGTGGCAGATGCTGCGTTGATTGATCAATATGCCCTTGGGTTTGCCCGTCGAGCCGGAGGTGTAGATCACATACGCGGGGTGTTCGGGCAGCACGGTTGCGCGCGCGGGCAGCAGTTCGCCCGGTGCGGCGGGGGCCAGCAGGCTTTCCGCCGTCCATACGGGACGGTCAAGTCCTGCTTCTTCCAGGCGCCGCGCAAACTGCGCGCAGCTGATGACGCCAAAGCCGTTGGCGTCATCGAGGCACACCTGCAGGCGTTCCACGGGCGTGTCTTCATCGACGGGCAGCCAGGCAGCGCCCGCCTTGGCAATCGCCGCCTGCATCAGCAGCAGAGGGGCGCCGCGTGGCAGCCACAGGCCTACGATGTCGCCGGGCTTGACGCCAGCGGCCACCAGGCGCGACGCGGCCAGGCCAGCTTGCGCATCGAGCTGCGCATACGTGATGCGGCGCTCGCCATCGATCAGGGCGATTTGCTGCGGGCAGCGGCGGGCCGTTGCCTCCAGCAGGTCGGCCAGCACTTCCTCGCGCAGCAGATCCGGTCGCGGCGGGCCGTACAGGATGTCGGCGTGGGTGGGAGGGATGCCTGGGCTGACTGCGGTGAAATCGTTCATGGATGACGCTTATCTGTAATGCGGTGTGAGGAATCTGACGGGCTGCGCATGGTGCGCGGCACAGTTGATACATTACAGCACGCAAGACATTTCAGCGTTGCAGAACGGGGAATTTTGCTGCACTTTCGGCAATTATGTGGCTGCAGGCTCAACTGCCATGATTACGGAATGTAAAACGGGGAAACATGGCGCCGATTTGTGCCACAGTGCTCGCCGCCGGATAGCCGTGCAGGGGGCGGCCGGCCAGCGCCGCATCCTGGCAGCCGTCGGCGCGGAACTGCTGCAGCACGTAGTTGTCGACGCCTTTCGCGGCCAGGGTGGTGGCCAGGGCCAGCAGCTGTTCGTCCGGCAGCAAGTCCGGGTGGGTGGTGGTGCGGCATTCGTAGGTCACGCCGCTGGCGAGGATGGCGTCCAGGCAGGCGCGCGCCGGGTCGCCGCTGCCGGCCACGCGGGTCACATGACGATAGTCGGCAAACGGCGCCTTGATGTCGAAGCCCACCCAATCGACCAGGGGCAGCACTTCCTGCAGGCGCTGCGGATAGATGCAGGCCGTATGCAGGCCGATGCCGAATCCCAGCTCCCTGACGTCGAGCATGGCACGCGCCAGCGCCGGGTCCATGCACGCTTCGCCGCCGCTGAAGACGACGGCGTCGACCAGGCCCACGCGGCGGCGCATCCAGGTCAGTACGTCTTGCCAGGGCATGGCGCCCTGCGGTGTGCGCGCCTGCAGATGGGGATTGTGGCAATAGCCGCAGCGCCAGGGGCAGCCCTGCACGAAGACTACGGCGGCCAGCTTGCCCGGATAGTCGGTGGCGGAAAAGGGCGTCAGGCCGCCCACTTTCAACTCAGCCACGGCAGGCGGGCTGGCCAACCTGGGCGCTCGCTTGCGTAAAGTATTGGCGCTCGTGGAATTCGCCCTGCTTTCCGATGTTGAACGAGGCAACGGGGCGGTGGTAGCCCATCACGCGCGTCCAGATTTCGCAGCGCTGGCGTTCGCTGTCGAGCAGGGTGATGGCGGGAGTGAAGTCGGGACGTGCGTTCATGGTGTTTCCTCAAGTGATGGAACAGGGTGGGCTTGCTTGCGGGCGATCAGTTCCGCGTCGCAGGTGGGGCAGAATTCATGTTTGCCGGCCAGGTAGCCGTGGCGCGGGCAGATGGAAAACGTGGGCGTGACCGTGATGTAGGGCAGCGAGAAGCGGCTCAGCGCGCGTTTTACCAGTTCGCGGCAGGCATTCGCATCCGACAGCGCTTCGGTCATGTACAGGTGCAGCACCGTGCCGCCCGTGTACTTGCGCTGCAGTGCGTCCTGCAATTCCAGCGCCTCGAACGGGTCGTCCGTATGGCCCACGGGCAGTTGCGACGAGTTCGTGTAATACGGGTTGTCGACGGTGCCCGCCTGCAGGATGGCGGGATAGCGCTTGCGGTCTTCGCGGGCGAAGCGGTAGGTGGTGCCCTCGGCCGGTGTCGCTTCCAGGTTGTACATGTGGCCCGTCTCTTCCTGGAATGCCACCATGCGGGCGCGCACGTGGTCGAGCAGGCGGATCGCCAGCGCATGGCCCTCGGCGGACGTGATGTCGTAAGCGTCGCCGCTGAAATTGCGGATCATCTCGTTGATGCCGTTCACGCCCAGCGTGGAAAAGTGATTGCGCAGGGTGCCCAGGTAGCGCTTCGTGTAGGGGAACAAGCCTTGCTGCATCAGTTCTTCGATGGTGCGGCGCTTGATTTCCAGGCTGACTTTGCCCAGCTCCAGCAGGCGGTCCAGGTCGGCCATCAGTGCCGCTTCGTCGCCGCGCCACAGGTGGCCCAGGCGCGCGCAGTTGATGGTGACCACGCCCAGGGAGCCCGTCTGCTCGGCGGAACCGAACAGGCCATTGCCCCGTTTCAGCAGTTCGCGCAAGTCCAGCTGCAAGCGGCAGCACATGGAGCGGATCATGTTCGGCTTGAGTTCCGAATTGATGAAATTCTGGAAGTAGGGCAGGCCGTAGCGGGCCGTCATCTCGAACAGGCGTTCCGCGTTCTCGCTATGCCAGTCGAAGTCCTCGGTGATGTTATAGGTCGGGATGGGAAAGGTGAAGACTCTGCCCTTGGCGTCACCCGCCATCATGATCTCGATATACGCGCGGTTGATCATGTCCATCTCCGCCTGCAGCTCGCCATAGCTGAAGTCCATCTCCTGGCCGGCGATGACGGGAATCTGCTCGCGCAGGTCGTCCGGGCAGACCCAGTCGAAGGTGAGGTTGGTAAACGGCGTTTGCGTACCCCAGCGCGATGGCACGTTGAGGTTGAAGATCAGCTCCTGCATGTACTGGCGCACGTCTTCGTAGCGCAGGCTGTCCTTGCGGATGTAGGGCGCCATGTAGGTGTCGAAGGAGCTGAACGCCTGCGCGCCGGCCCATTCGTTTTGCAGGGTGCCGAGAAAATTGACGATCTGGCCGATGGCGCTCGACATGTGTTTCGGCGGGCCCGATTCGATCTTGCCCGGCACGCCATTCAAGCCTTCATGCAGCAGGGTTCGCAGCGACCAGCCGGCGCAGTAGCCGGCCAGCATGTCGAGGTCGTGGATGTGCAGTGCCGCTTCGCGGTGCGCCGCGCCCACTTCCGGCGGATACACCTGGTCCAGCCAGTAGTTGGCGATGACCTTGCCCGAGACATTCAGGATCAAGCCACCCAAGGAATACCCCTGGTTGGCGTTGGCGTTGACGCGCCAGTCGCGCCGTTCCAGGTATTCATTGATGGACGCGGCGACATCGACCTGGCCGCGTGTGGGGGAAACTGCATTCGTCGTCATGAAACCTCCAGTAAACACAACATGCGGTGTTTTTATGAAGGTTATCTACTAAATGTAGTGCCGTCAAAGGTGGCGTGCAAGCGATTCGCGTATCCTTGATCCAGGTGAAAAAACCACCTCAGCCGGTTTTGTTCCAGCGCGTTTCGCGCAGGATCAGCCAGCTCGCGCAAAAGAATGCGGCGCCGCAGGCGGCGATGCTGGCGACGGAGGCGGGCAGTACGTGGGCCCAGATTTCCAGTGGCGTATAGGTGCTCCAGCTGGCCACGCGCGCATCGAACGTGACGTAGTTCGCCAGCAGCCAGTAGATGGCCAGCAGGCCCGTGCAGATGGCGGCCTGACGCAGCAGCGGCAGTTGGCGGCGCGCGAACACGGCCAGCAGGAACAGCAGCAGCACGCCCGGATAGGCGCCCAGCACTTCCGGCGACAGCACGGAGATGGTCCCCGCGTCATAGCCATCGGCCGGACCGGCCCACTGCACTTGCAGCGCGGTGAGGAACAGGGTCAGAAGGAAAATCAGCAGCGGTTTGCGGGTCATGGTGGGCAATCGAAGAGGGGGGAAGTGGGGCATTTTACAGCCAGGTCAAGCAAGTTGAAGGTGTGCCAGCCATGCATGCATTCCTTCACCTGCGTCAAGGACTGGGCAGCATGGGCGGGGCTATAGTCTGCACCCTGAGCCGATACAGGACTGTGAACATCATGATGCTTGAATCAACTACCGCCACCCGCGTGGCCGGACCGCTGGAACTGGTCTGCCCCGCCGGCAGCCTGCCTGCCCTGAAAGCGGCCGTCGACAATGGCGCCGATACCGTTTACCTGGGCTTTCGCGATGCCACCAATGCGCGCAATTTCGCCGGCCTCAATTTCGACGAGAAAGCCATCGCCGAAGGCGTGCGCTACGCCCACCAGTACGGACGCAAGGTGCTGCTGGCGCTGAACACTTATCCGCAGCCGCACAACTGGGCCGTGTGGCGCAGCGCCATTGATCGCGCGGCTGCGGCCGGCATCGACGCCATGATCGTTGCCGATCCGGGTCTGATGGCCTACGCGGCGCAGCACCAGCCGCAGCTGCGCCTGCACCTGTCCGTGCAGGGCTCGGCCACCAACTACGAAGCCATCAATTTTTACCATGAACACTTCGGCATCGCCCGCGCCGTGCTGCCGCGCGTGCTGTCGATGGCGCAGGTGGAACAATTGATCAGCAAGACGGAAGTCGAGATCGAAGTGTTCGGTTTCGGCAGCCTGTGCGTGATGGTCGAAGGGCGCTGTGCGTTGTCGTCGTATGCAACGGGCGAGGCGCCGAACACCCACGGCGTGTGCTCGCCGGCCAAGGCCGTGCGCTGGCTGGAAACGCCGAATGGCCTGGAGTCGCGCCTGAACGGCGTGCTGATCGACCGCTATGCGCCCGGTGAAAACGCCAGCTATCCGACCCTGTGCAAGGGCCGCTTCGAAGTCAATGACGAAGAGTATTACGCGATCGAGGAGCCGGCCAGCTTGAATACCCTGGCGCTGCTGCCGCAACTGATCGCCATGGGCGTGCGCGCCGTGAAGATCGAAGGGCGCCAGCGCAGTCCCGCCTACGTGGCGCAGGTCACGCGCGTGTGGCGCGAAGCGATCGACGCCTGCCGCGAAGGCAATCCGCGCTACGCCGTCAAGCCGGGCTGGATGGCGGCCATGGACAAGCTGGCCGAAGGTCAGCAGCACACTTTAGGCGCCTACCATCGCTCCTGGAAATAGCAAAACCTACTGCGCGTCCCGGGGCGCGGCCTGCGATGCTCACCGTGCTCGAGCACGGCTGCGCTTCTCGGCCTCGCCGCGAGCCGCTCGCTACGGTTTTGTAACTTGAAAAATACTGGAAAAGGCATGCTAAAACTATCGTTGGGTCCTTTGCTGTACTACTGGCCGCGCGCCACCGTCTTCGAGTTTTACCAGCAGATCGCCGGTAGCGCCGTCGAGATCGTGTACCTGGGTGAAACCGTGTGTTCGCGCCGGCATGAGCTGCGCCTGGCCGACTGGCTCGATATCGCCGACATGCTGGCCGCTGCCGGCAAGGAAGTGGTGCTGTCGACGCAGGCGCTGATCGAGGCGGGCGCCGAACTGGCGACCCTGCGCCGCATCACGGGCAATGGCCGCTATACGGTCGAAGCGAACGACATGGGCGCCGTGCACTGCATGGAAAAGGGTGCGCCCTTTGTCGCCGGTCCCCATTTGAACCTGTTCAATGGCCCCAGCCTGCAACTGCTGGCGCGCCTGGGCGCGCGGCGCTGGGTGATGCCGCTGGAAATGGGGCAGACGGCGCTGGCCGAGATGCAGCGCCAGAAACCGGAAGGACTGGAGACGGAAGTGTTCGCCTATGGCCGCATGCCGCTGGCGTTTTCCGCGCGCTGCTTCACGGCGCGCAACCGCAACCTGCCGAAGGACGACTGCGGCTACAGCTGCCTGGAAGAACCGGACGGCCTGCTGCTGCGCACGCGCGACGAAGTGCCGTTTCTCGTACTGAATGGCACGCAGACGCAGTCTGCCCTCGTCTACAACCTGGTGCGCGAACTCGACGCCATGCGCGACATGGGCGTGGCGGTGGCACGCATCAGCCCGCAGGCCATGCATACGGAACAAGTCATCGCCATTTTCGACCGCGCCCGCCGCGGCCAGGTCAGCGGCGTGGGCGCCCAGGCCCAGCTGGCGGCCTGCCAGCCGGCCGGCGCCTGCGACGGCTACTGGCACGGCCAGCCCGGCATGGAACAGCACGCCGCTCATTGAACGCATCGAAAGGAAGCACCATGCAAGATCAACTGGAAAGATTGCCCATCCCGGCCAAGCCCGCCATGGGCAAGCCCGCCATGTCGTACCGGCTGCCCGAACCGCTGGCCGAATTGCTGTCCAAGCTGCCGCCGTATCCCGCCTCCTGGCTGTTCGTGCAAGGCCTGAACCGCCTGCTGGCGCCGCAATTGCCCGACGATGTGCGGCGCAGCCTGGAGGGGCGCAGCCTGCGCCTGCGCCTGGTCGACGCTGGCATCGCCTTCGATTTCGAGTGGCAGGGCACGGTGTTCGTGGCCGAGCGCTATGTGGACGTGCCGGACCTGTGCATCGCCGCCAGCGTGCATGACCTGATGCTGCTGGCGCGGCGCCAGGAAGATCCTGACACGCTGTTCTTCAGCCGTCGATTGAGCCTGGAAGGCGATACGGAACTGGGCTTGCTGTTCAAGAATACGCTCGACGCCATCGAGCTGCCGCCGTTCGATTTACAGGCGCTGGGACCGCGCCGCGTGCTGGCGCATCTGCGCGACCGGGGTGCGCGGGAGGGCTGAGCGGAGCAGGGGGAGCGAAGAATTGCCGGAGCCGGCGTTCAGTGGCGGCAGTGGCCGCAGGCGCCGCTGCACGATGGCAGTTGTTCCTCGTCGGAGGCCTCGCCCATGAAGCCGGCGTCGTTGACGGCCGCCAGCAGGCGCTCCTGCGTGGCCAGCCGTTCGTCAAATTGCACCGTGGCGCCGTGGCGCGCCAGCGAGACGCACACGGTGGCCACGCCCGTGACGGCCTCGAGCGCGCCCGTCAGCCTGTCGGCGCAGCCTTCGTGATCCATCCCGATAATATTCAAGCGTGCTGTCTGCATGGGTTCCTCTTGTTTTTCAGATAAAAAAACAGCGTAGGCGAGGGGTGCGCATGCCGTCCAGAGCCGCACGCAAGATTTATTTTCTATTTGTGGTTTTATTGATCTGGATTAATTCCAGCCCCTGCTGGCGCACCTGGAAGTGCGTTTATTCCATACATAGTTGCCCTATTTCAGTTTGCCGGAGGCGACGCCGCTGGTGTGCAAGGCACTTTGGTATCGTCAAAAATATTACTAATGGTTTTGTTGATCGGTGTCAAACAGGTGCTTCAATCGTGCGCGGGATGTTTGATAAAGCGCAAGGCAAGTTCAACGGAACAGCTGTTGACACTTGTAAAATTTTCACCGAACATGATTCCTCGTAACAACATTTCTCAGGCACAAGCGCTTACCGCAGGTGTCGTGCGGGACTCGTGCGCCCGTTCAACAGCCAGCCGCCGCCAACCGCCGAGCGCTCTGTTCCATTGTAACCATCCGTTATCTTTTCGAAGGTTCGTCCATGCTCGATTCGATCGCGTCGGTATTGCACCAGGTGCCGGAATTGGCCTTGTTCCTGGCCCTGGCCCTGGGCTACGCGGTAGGACAGATACGCTTCGGTCCGATCCAACTGGGCGGCGTGTGCGGCACCCTGATCGCCGCGCTGCTGATCGGCCAGCTGGGCATTACCTTGGACGCCAGCGTCAAGAATGTTTTCTTCATGCTGTTCATCTTTGCCCTCGGCTATGCGGGCGGTCCCCAGTTCTTTGCCAACCTGAATGCCAAGGGCTTGCGCTTGGGAATACTCTGCCTGATCGAAGTGGTGGTGGTACTGGCGCTGGTGCTGCTGGCCACGCGCTTCCTGGGCCTGGACCAGGGCACGGCTGCCGGCATGATGGCGGGCGCGGCGACGGAGTCGGCCGTCGTCGGCACGGCCACGGACGCCATCTCGAAGCTGGCGTTGCCGGCCGCGCGCATCGCCGAGCTGCAGGCCAACGTGGTCACCGCGTATTCCATCACGTATATTTTCGGCCTGATCGCCATCGTCATCGTCACCAGCCAGATTTTCCCACTGTTGTTGCGCGTCAATCTGCGCGAGGAAGCGGACAAGCTGTGGGAAAAGATGGGCGGCGCGCAAACCGATGGCGACGGGGTGCAGGCCACGCCGGAAATGGTGGGCCGCGCCTACCGCATCAGCCGTGGCGCTGGACGCCGTCTCGATGCCTTGCAGCATATTTTCGCGGGCCGCGCCAGCATCACGCGCGTGCGCCGGCACGGCAAGGTGCTGGACCTGGAACCGGCATTGCGCCTGCGCGCCAACGATGAAGTGCTGGTGATCGGCCACCGTCCCGCGCTGGTGGCGGCCGAAGCCATCCTGGGCGAAGAATTTGCCGACACGACAGGCTTGAACATGGCCGTTTCCGCCGTCGAAGTGGTGCTGCAGCAAGCCGCGCTGGTGGGCCAGCCCCTGCGCCAGCTGGCCTTGCCTTCCGGCGTGCATGTGGCGGCCGTCGTGCGTGGCGAGCACAGCATGCCGCCCCTGCCGGACCTGGCCCTGCAGCGCGACGATGTGCTGCGCCTGTACGGCACGAAGGACGGGCGCGAACTGAACACGGCGCTGGCCGCCATCGGCAAGCGCGTGCCCACCGGGGACCGCAGCAATATCGTCTACGCCAGCATCGGCATCGTGCTCGGTGTGTATATCGGCGGCTTTACCGCCAGGCTGGGCGGCATTCCGTTTTCGCTGGGCACGGGCGGCGGGGCCTTGCTGACGGGCCTGGTATTCGGCTGGTACCAGGCACGCAAGCCGGGCATGCCGGGCATCCACCCCAGCGCGCTCGACATGATGAAGGATATCGGTCTGGCCACCTTCATCGCCTGCGTGGGCCTGGCGTCGGGACCGCAGGCGATCGAGCTGATCCGCCAATACGGGCTGTCGCTGCCGCTGATGGGCGTGCTGATCGCCGTCGTTCCCGCTTCGCTCTCCTTGCTGGTGGGCCACTTTTTCCTCAAGCTGGAAGCGCCCGTGCTGCTGGGCGCCATCGCCGGCCAGCAGTGCAGCACGCCGGCCCTGTCGGCCGTGCAGAACGCGGCCGGCAACTCCACGCCCTTGCTGGGCTACACGATCACGTATGCGATCTCGAACGTGGTGCTGCCCCTGCTGGGGCCGCTCATCGTGGCCCTGGCCGGCTCGGTCCACGCGTGAAGCACGCAAGAGCACACGCAGTAAAGAATTCCTTCAACACGAAAGGCGGTCCGTATGGAATGGTTGCATGAGTTATTCAAGAAGTCGCCCGAAATTGCCTTGTTTCTCTCCCTGGCAGTGGGTTACTACATCGGCAAGATCAAGTTCGGCTCGTTTCAGCTGGGCGGGGTCGCCGGTTCACTGCTGGTGGCGGTCCTCGTCAGCCAGGTAGGCGTGGCCATCGATCCCGGCGTCAAGTCGGTGCTGTTCGCGCTGTTCATTTACGCGGTCGGCTATGAAAGCGGGCCGCAGTTCTTCAACTCCCTGGGGCGCCAGTCGGTGCGCGAAATCATCCTGGCCGTCGTGCTGGCCGTGACGGCGCTGCTGACGGTGGTCATCATGGCCAAGGTCTTTGGCCTCGACAAGGGCCTGGCGGCCGGCGTGGCGGCGGGCGGCTTGACGCAGTCGGCCATCATCGGCACGGCCGGTGACGCGATTACCAAGCTGGGCCTGGCGGCCGACGAGGTGGCGCGCCTGCAGGGCAACGTGGCCGTCGGCTATGCCGTGACGTATGTGTTCGGCTCGTTTGGCGCCATCATCGTTTGCGTCAACATCTTGCCGAAACTCATGGGGCGCACCATCCGCGAAGATGCGATCAAGGCGGAAACGGCGCTGCAGGCGGGCGTGCAGGTGCTGGGACCTGGCCAGACGCCGGCCGCGCCCGACCTGATCGGCCGCATCTATGATGTGGGCCCGGGCGCCGGGCGCTCCGTGGAGGAGATCGAAAGTGCCCATCCGAATACGGCCATCACCATTGAGCGCGTGAAACGCAATGGCCAGATCATCGACGTCAGCCCGGACCTGGTGCTGGCGGCCGACGATATCGTGCTGCTGGTGGGCCGGCGCGAAGCCATGCTCAGCGTCTCTTCCCAGCTGGGCAAGGAATTGCTTGCCGTCGAAGGCATGGAACTGGTGATGCAGCGCCGCGACATGGTGCTGACCAACAAGGCTTACCACAACAAGACGGTGGGCGAAATCCGCAGCGCGACGGCGCCCGGCGTGCGTCACGGCATCTTTGTCGTGCAGCTGAGCCGCATGGGCAAGATCTTGCCCATGCAAGCGGAAACCATCGTACAGACGGGCGACGTGGTGACCATTTATGGCGCCGAGCAAGACGTCAAGCGCGTGGCGGCTGAAGTGGGTTACATGATCGTGCCGAGCGCCAAGACGGACTTCGTCTACATGGGCGCCGGCCTCGTCGTTGGCCTGCTGGTGGGCTTGCTGGTGGCGCGCATCGGTTCGATTCCGCTGACCCTGGGCAGCGGCGGCGGCGTGCTGCTGTCGGGCCTGGTGTTCGGCTGGTTCCGCGCCAAGCGCCAGACCTTCGGCTACATGCCCAGCGGCGCCGTGCAAATCCTGAAAGACCTGGGCCTGGCCGGTTTTGTTGCCGTCGTCGGCCTCACCTCCGGCCTGCAAGCCGTGCAAACCGTGCGCGAACATGGCCTGACCCTGTTTGGTGTGGGCGTGGTGGTGACCATCCTGCCGATGATTTTGACCATGCTGATCGGCCGTTACATCTTGCGCTATGACAACGTGGCCGTGTTTGCGGGCGCCTTGTCCGGCTCGCGCAGCGCCAATCCCGCGTTCGGCGAAGTGCTGAACGCGGCGCAAAACTCGATTCCCACCGTACCGTTTGCCATTACCTATGCCTTGGCTAACGTTTTCCTGACCTTGCTGGGGCCGCTGATTGTGGCCTTCGTCTGAGTCTGCATGTATGTGCAAGAACCTTTGCAAGAACCCTCAAAATTATCAGTCTGATAAGGAGTAGCAAAAATGGATTTCAGTAACCCCGCCAAACTCGCCCTGTTGAGCCCCTTCGAACTGAAGGATGCGCTGATCCAGACGGCCAAGCAAAGCAACCGCCTGATGCTGAACGCGGGCCGCGGCAACCCGAATTTCCTGGCGACCACGCCACGCCATGGCTTCTTCCAGTTCGGCCAGTTCGCCATGACGGAAGCGGAGCGCTCGTATGTCTACATGGACGACGTGGGCGGCTTTCCCACGCGCGATGGCATCGAGGCGCGCTTTGAAATCTTCGTGCGCAAGCACGAAGGCAACCCGGGCGCGCATTTCATCGAGGCGGCCGTGTCGTATGTGCGCGACCAGCTGGGCCTGAGCGCGGGCGATTTCATCTATGAAATGTGCGAAGCGATTCTGGGCTGCAACTATCCCGTGCCGGACCGCATGCTGCGCCTGTCCGAGAAAATCGTCGGCCAGTATATCCACCGCGAAATGATCGGCGACCATCCCTTCATCGGCAACTTCGACATGTACGCCGTCGAAGGCGGCACGGCGGCCATGACGTATCTGTTCTCCAGTCTGAAATCGAACCACATCATCCAGGAAGGCGACACCATCGCGCTGGGCATGCCGATCTTCACGCCGTACATCGAGATTCCCCAGCTGAATGATTACAAGCTGAACACCGTGCACATCGATGCGCCGCAATCGAACAATTGGCAATTCACCAAGAAGGAGCTGGACAAGCTGCTGGACCCGAAAGTAAAAGCTTTCTTCCTCGTCAACCCCAGCAATCCGCCTTCCGTCAAGATCGACGACGAGACACTGGAATACATCGCCAAGATCATCAAGAAGCGTCCGGACCTGATCATCCTGACCGATGACGTGTATGGCACCTTTGCCGACAATTTCGTCTCGCTGTTCGCCATTTGCCCGTTCAACACCATCCTTGTGTACTCGTTCTCGAAATACTTCGGCGCGACGGGCTGGCGCATGGGCGTGGTGGCCACGCATGAAAACAATGTGCTCGACGACAAGATTGCCAAGTTGCCGGAAACCATCAAGAAGCAGCTCGATGCGCGCTATCACTCGATCACCACGGAGCCGCGCCAGCTGAAATTCATCGACCGCCTGGTGGCCGACAGCCGCACGGTGGCGCTGAATCACACGGCCGGCCTGTCCACGCCCGTGCAGGCGCAGATGACCTTGTTCTCGCTGTTCTCGCTGATGGATGAAGAGCAAAAGTACAAGCAGTCGATGAAGCGCATCGTGCTGCGCCGCAAGGAAGCGCTGTACCGCGAACTGGGCTTGCCGATGGTGCACGACGCCAATTCCGTGCGTTACTACCACCTGCTGGACATGGAGTCCCTGGCCGCGCAGATGCATGGCGTGGAGTTTTCGCAGTGGCTGCTGAAAAAACTCAAACCGAACGAAGCGCTGTTCCGCCTGGCCGAGGAAACGGGCGTCATCCTGTTGCCGGGCCGCGGTTTCGGTACCACGCATCCGTCCGGCCGCGTGTCGCTGGCCAACCTGAACGAATACGACTACGCCAACATCGGCCGCGCCATCCGCAACATGGCATCCGAGTTCTTTGCCGTGTTTGAAAAGGAAAAGGGCGGCAAGAAGGCGAAGAAATAATTAGTTTGGTAAAGGCTTGACCGCAACGGGCGCCCCGCAAGAGGCGCCCGTTTTTGCATGCCAGCGCCAGTAACCAATAGTGCAGCCTGGAATGGACATCCGTGGATATAATTGCTATTGTGAAAGTATAAACATGGCAACCCCGTGCTTTCCCCTCATTCATTGACTGGACGCTACATGGGCAGATTGCAAGGACACTTATCATTATTGCTGGCGGGCGCGCTGGGCGCGGCCATGCCCGCCCTGGCGGAACCGCTGACATTCAGCGAGGCGCTGCAGCAAGCGGCCAAGGCCTCGGGCGCCGTGCAGGGCGCCGCGCTCGACGTGCGCGCAAAAACACTGAAGGCGGAAGCCTTGTCGAATATCGATGGCCCTTCCGTGGACTTGACGGCGTTTCGCGGCCGCTTGTCGACGGACTTGAGTATCGATACCAGCGGCTTGGCCGGCGTGGTGGGCGGCATCGAATCGGTGCTGCCGCCGATTCCCGGCTTGCCCACGCCGCACATTCCCAATTCCCTGAACCGTGAAGTGGTAACGGACCTGACCTCGTTCGGCTTGCTGGGCATGTGGCCCATCTACACGGGCGGGCGCCTCGATGCCGTCAAGGGCCTCGCTTCCAGCCTGACCCTGGCCGCGCAGGCGGAGCACACGGAAGCGGAAGAACAGCTGGCCACCCTGGTGGCGCAGCGCTATTTCCAGTTGTTGCTGGCCAAGCGGGTGGTGGCGGTGCGGGCCGAAGTGACGGCCGGCGTGACGCAGCACCAGCGCGACGCGGCCAAGCTGGAAAAGGGTGGCCTGATTTCGCGCGCGGAACGCCTGCGCGCCGACGTGGCCCTGGACAGCGCCCGCAGCGAGGAAGCGCAGGCGCGCAGCGATGAGGAAATCGCGCAGGTGGCGCTTGACCGTTTGCTTGCCGTCAATACGCAAGTGCGGCCCAGCACGCCGCTGTTCGTCAACAGCTTGCCGGTCGGCACCTTGCAATCGTTCATCAGCACGGGCATGCGTGAAAATGCGAACTGGAAAAAGATCGACAGCAAGCGGGTGCAGGCCGAGCAAGCCTTGAAGCTGCATGGCAAGGAATACGCGCCCACCGTCTTTGCCATCGGTAACTACAACTTGAATCGCGGCAGCGAAAAGCTCGTGCGCTCGAACTGGGCCATCGGCCTGGTCGTGTCCGTGCCCCTCGTGCACCGCATCAATACGGGCAAGATGATCGCCGCCGCCAAGCTCGACCAGGAGCGCGTGGAAGTGGTGGCGCGCCAGGCCGAGCGCGACATTCCCACCTTGATCGAAAAGAACTGGCGCGCGCTGGAAAACGCCCGCATCCAGTATCTGTCCACGGCCTCGTCGGTGGAGCTGGCACGCGAAAATATCCGCCTGCAAACGGTGGCCTTCCAGCAAGGGCAAGTGACGTCGCTGGAAGTGGTCGACGCGCGCCTGAACCTGGCCAAGGTCGAGACCCAGCGCGCGCAGACGGCCTATAACTATGTGATGGGGCTGGCGCAATTGCTGGAAGCGACGGGCGAGACGCAGCGCCTGGGCAGCCTGGCGGCAGCGGCCGATATCCAATTACCTGTGGACAAATAATAATGAGTACTTCCAAAAAACCATTGGCCATAGTCGCCGCTGTCATCGTCCTGGGCTTCGTCGGCTGGGGCCTGTACCAGGCATTCCAGCCGCAGCGCCTGCCGTTGCAGGGACAGATGGATGCGCAGGAAGTCAATGTCTCGTCGAAAGTGCCGGGCAGGGTGGGCGAGCTGTACGTCAAGCTGGGCCAGACGGTGCCGAAAGGAGAGCTGCTGTTCCAGCTGACGAGCCCGGAAGTGGACGCGAAGATCGCGCAAGCGACGGCCGCCACGCAGGCAGCCGATGCCGTGGCGCAAAAGGCGCAAGCGGGAGCACGTCCGGAAGAAGTCGCGGCGGCGAAAGCCAATTGGGAACGGGCGCAAACGGGGGCGACCATCGCCAAGACCACGTACACCCGCGTCAACAATATGTACGAGCAAGGCGTGATCGCCCAGCAGAAACGCGACGAGGCGCAAGCGCAATGGCGCGCCGCCGACCAGCTGGCGCAAGCTGCCCGCGCGCAATATGACATGGCGCAAAAAGGCGCCCGTCCGGAAGACAAGACGGCCGCCGCCGCGCAGGCGCGCCAGGTGGGTGCCGTGCTGACGGAAGCGCAGATCGCCCTGGCCGAGACGAAGATCGCCGCGCCGGTGGCGGGCCAGGTCAGCAAGATCCAGATACAGCCCGGTGAACTGGCGCCGCAAGGCTTTCCTGTGATTACTCTGGTGAATCTGGACGATGCCTGGGCCGTGCTGCAGGTGCGCGAAGATGAAATGGCCGCGTTTGCCATGGGCAGCACGCATACGGCCAACGTGCCGGCGCTGAAACAGCAAGTGAGCTTCAAGGTCAGCTCCGTGGCCGTGCTGCCGGATTTTGCCACGTGGCGCGCGGCCCGTCCGGGCGGCACGGACTTGCGCACGTTTGAAATCCGGCTGCGCCCGGCCATCAAGGTCGATGGCTTGCGTCCGGGCATGTCGGTCGTGTTTCCACCGCTCTGATACGCGATGAGCGAAGCGGATAAAGGGCCGGTTTCTACGCTGGCGCGCGAGTGGGCGCGGCTGCGCGGCGATTTTTGGGATCTGGGCATGCTCAGCTGGATTCCCGTCGCGCTGTGCGGCATGTTGTGGCTGGTGTTTTCCGCCGGCATCGCGCGCGACTTGCCCATCGTCGTCATCGATAACGATAACTCCACCCTGTCGCGCCAGCTGACGCGCTGGCTCGACGCTTCGCCCGGCATCGCCGTGGCGGCGAAAGTGGCGTCCAGCGACGAAGCCCTGCACAGGTTGCGCGAACGCACGGCGTTTGGTTATCTGGTCATTCCCGGCGATTTCGAGCAGAAACTGCTGGGTGGCCGTCAAGCTACCGTGCAATGGCTGTACAACGCGCAGTTTTCATCGCACGCGGGCGCCTTGCTGCGCGACGTGCGCACGGTCAGCACGACCTTGTCGGCCGGCATCGAGATGACGGCGCGGGTGAAAAAGGGCATGTCGGGCGTGCAGGCGGCGGCCCAGTTCGAACCGATCCGCACGACACTGAACAGTTTATACAATGAAAACACCAGCTATGAAGCGTTTCTGACCCTGGCCCTGATGCCGGCCATGCTGCAGATTTTCATCGTCGTCGCCGTCGTCACGAGCATCGGGCGCGAGTTGCGCGACGGCACGGTGCCGCAATGGCTGGCCTCGGCCAACGGCAGCTGGCTGCGCGCCGTCGGCGCCAAGCTGCTGTTCCCCCTCATCGCCTACAGTGCGCTGGCGCTGCTGTATTTGCTGTTCTTCAGCCTGGCGCGGGACTGGGCCGTGGCGGGCAGCTTGCCAGCCTTGCTGCTGAGCATGTTGCTGCTGGTGCTCGCGTATTGCGGCCTGGCCACCTTGCTGATCGCCGCCACCCTGTCGCTGCGCCTGGCCCTGTCGGGCGCGGCCTTCATCACGGCGCCGGCCTTCGCGTTTGCGGGCCAGGCCTTTCCCTTGATGGCCATGCCGGCGCCGGCGCGCGCCTGGGCGGAAGCCTTGCCGCTCACGCATTATCTGCAGCTGCAAACGAAATACTGGCTGGCCGGCGCGCCATGGCGCTATGGCGTGCAGGAAATGCTCATTTTGGCTGGCTTTGCCGTCGGCTGCGGCGCCGTGGGCGTCTTCCTGCTGGCGCGCCGCGCGAATGCGCCTGCGGCATGGGGGCGCGCATGATGTGGCAATCCTTCCTCGCCACCTGGCGCGCCATGCTGACGGACAAGGGCGCGCTGACCTTGCTGTTCATCGGCGGCATCATCTATTCCTTCTTCTATCCGCTGCCGTACTCGACGGAAATCGTCCAGCGCGTGCCCGTGGCGGTCGTCGACCAGGACCGCAGCGCCATGTCGCGCCAGCTGACGCGCTTCGCCATGGCCCATCCATCCTTGCAAGTCGTGGCCGTCACACCGGACTTGCCCGTCGCGCAGGATTTATTGTGGCGCGACCAGGTCATGGGCGTCTTGATCCTGCCAGACGGCTTGCAGACGGACGTGCTGGCCGGCCGCGCCGCCCATGCGCAAGTGGCGGGCAATGGCTTGTATCTGATGCTCAACAAGGTGGCCTTGAACGGCCTGGCCGAAGTGGTGGGCACAGTGTCGGCCGGTATCGAGCTCAAGCGTCTGGGCGCGGGCACGCCGTCCAGCGTGCAGGCCAGCCAGCAGCGCTCGCCCATTGCGTTCGACGCCGTGCCCTTGTTTAACGTCAAGGAAGGCTATGGCGCGTATGTCGTGCCGGGCGTGGCGACACTGATCGTGCAGCAAACCTTGCTGATCGGCATGACCATGCTGTTCGGCACCTGGTACCAGCGCAAGAGCTTTCCGATAGCGGGTCAGCGCACGGCGGGCGGCTATGCGGGCATGCTGCTGGCGTTTGCTTGCGTCGCGTTTCTCAACTGCTGCTATTTCTTCGGCTTTGTTTTCTGGTTCCAGGATTACCCCCGTGGCGGCAACTTCGGCGGCATGCTCTTGCTGCTGGTGCTGTTCTCGCTGGCGGAAGCGGCTTTCGGCATGCTGCTGGGCATGCTGTTCCGCACGCGTGAACGGGGCACGCAGCTGATGATCGCCACCTCGATGCCGATTCTGTTCCTGGCCGGTCTGACGTGGCCCGTGTCGTCCATGCCCGTCGTGCTGCAATGGCTGCGCTGGTTGCTGCCATCCACGGCCGGCATCCAGGGCTTTGTCGCGCTCAATCAAATGGGCGCTTCGCTGTATGAAATCCGCCATGAAGTGGCGGGCTTGCTGGCCTTGCTGGTAGCGTGCGTGGCGCTGGGCTGGTGGCGCTGGCGCAAGATGGGTGAGGTCGTTGTTGATTTGAACAAGGCGTAGTGGGAACGATATGCAATAATTTCGTTTCCGTAACCCCGGCGAAATGCCGGGGTCGGACCCTCAGGGTCCGACCCCAGTCCTTGGCTTAGGGTTTGACTCGCTGCCTTTCTGAGAATCACCATGTCCGCCTTTAACTTGTTCCAGCGCCTGTCCCAAGCCCCCACCAAACCGAAGGCGGCGCCTGCCGCACGGCAGTTCGATGTGGCGGACCTGTACCAGGGCCCCATCGCGCTGGGAGCAGAGGGCGAGGCGCAAGCACGGCCTTTCGATGAAAAGCTGCGCCAGGCCTATTTCTGGATCGTCAACCACGCCATCATCAGCCCCCATTACGACATCGAGTACAACGATGGCCCGTCGCAGACATACTCCGTGGGCGACAGCCGCCGCACCCTGAATCTGCCGTCGGCGCAAAGCTATTCGAGTTTTATCTTGCTGCCGTTGCTGACGTTCGCCACGCGCCGCAAATGCCTGTTTGTCGGCGGGCCGGGGCGGGGCAAGACGGCCAGCGCCTTGCTGATGGGCGTGCTGGCCGGCTCCACCGTCAAGGAGGTGAAACGCGCCATGCAGCACGGCCACCCGCAAATGACGGTGGCCGATTTGCTCGGCAACCCGCTGCCGGCGGACCTGGTCAACGCGCAAAGCATGGACGATATCCGCATCGCCTGGCGCGCCTGGCTGGGCATGCGCGTGAAGATTGTCGATGAATACAACCGCATCCCCACGCGCACGCAAAGCGCGCTGCTGACCGTCATGGGCGACAATTACGCGGAAGTGCTGAACCATGTTTATGAGTGCCCGGAGGCGGCCTGGTATCTGACGGCCAACGACGACCAGGGCGGCGGCACCTACCAGGTGATCGAGGCGCTGCGCGACCGGGTCGACGTGACGGTGCAGGCGCTGGCCTTCAATCCACGCTTTTTGAATGAACTGCTGCTGCGCGTGGAAGAAAACCTGCGCCCCGAAGAGCTGGTGCCGCCCGATATCATCTTCACGGAAGGCGAGGTGGATCAAATAGGCGTAGCGATCCGCCAGGTAGGCATACCGGACGCCGTGCGCCGGCGCCTGGAATTTTTCGCCAGCCAGTTCGAGCTGTTCGAGACGGCCGGTGGCCAGTTCGAATACATGACCAAGGATACGGCCCGCCTGGCCGGCGCCGACCGTGGCGCCGCGCAGGCGGCCGACAATGGGCGCGACCGCCTGAAGGACCTCGGTTGCCAGACCTTGAACGGCATCTCCGTGCGCACCCTGATGGCGCTCATGATCTATGCCAAGGCCATGGCGTATTTTCGCGGTAACGGTGAAGTGGAGCTGGAAGACTTGCGCCAGGTGCTGCCGTTCGTCCTGCACAACAAGCTGCAGCCGGACCCGGACGCACCATTCTTCGCGTTGCCGGAAAACGCCGCCTACCGCAGCGACAGACTGGGCTGGCTGCGCCGTTTGTTCGATTTGTCCAACGATGAATTCAACCGCCTGGACCTGGACCGCGATGATCCGGTGGGCGTGCTGTCGGCCGAATTCGACCTGGGCCTCGATGGCGTCAGCGAGCGCGAGACCCTGGCGCGCCTGAACCGCATCGAAAAGCTGATCGGCGAACGCACGAAGGGGAGAAAACTGTATGGCCCTCTGTACGACGATTTGCTGAAGCTCAAATACCTGCACCAGCGCTATACGAATTACCGCAGCTGGCTGCGTTCGCAATGAGTGTCCAGCATTGTCAAGGCTTCCTGGACGCGCTGGCGCTACTCAATAGTGAAGCGAGCGACCTGTGTACGAGCTACGAGTTGCAGCGCCTGCCCGATGCGTCGGATCTCGCCACGGCGCTGGGCTTGCGCGTCGAAGATTATGCCCTGAACGTCATCGAACCCGCACGCGACTTGCCGGCAGCCCTGTGGCACGTTAATGCGGTGCCGTGCGGGCGTGCGCACCTGGAACAAGTATGCCAGCGCTGGTTTTTTTCGTCGCGGCACATGCAGGCGGCCCCGCCCGGGCGCTTTCGCGCGCAGCTGGTGGCCGCGTTCCTGGAGGCGCTGGACGACGCGCTGGGCGGATTTTCCCTGCACGCCGTGACGATGACGCCGCCCTCCGGTTTCTGGTATGCGATTCATTGGGACGAGATCGCGTTCGAACTGGGGGATGAACGTTATCTGCTGCACTTTTCGCACAGCGATTGAGGCGTGGCGATGATTTCTCCTGCCTTTGCCTCGATACTCGCCAGCGGCCGCGCCCAGTTCAATGCGCGTGCCGTGGAAGCGCGCCGGCGCTTTCCCTCGCTCGACATGGCCGCCTTCGGCGCCTTTTTGCACGATGGCGTCGATCCGCTGGTGGTGGCCGTGGCCGCCGCTGCGCCCGAGCGCGTGGGCGGCGCGACCCTGGCCGCCTACGACATGGCCCTGGAACTGGTGGGCCATGGCCTGGCCGGTCCGGCCGCGAAAAATCCCTTCCTCAATAGCGTCTGGCGCGAACTCGCGCCGCAGTTTTCTTCGCTGCTGGCGACGGCACCCGTCGAGGTGCTGGGCATGCTCAGCAACGCCGCCACCCACCTTTGCGCTGTGGCGGGAGCGCGTCCCGCGCAGTGGCAGACCGGGATGGCTGCCGTGGCGCCGCAAGTCGGCAGCGTCGCGCAGCTGCGCGCCGTGGGCCAGGTGTTGGCCTGGCGCGCAGGCGTCGCGCATTTCCGTCAGGGTGCGCTGGCCGCTGCCGACACCTTGCCGCCCGCGCTGGCGCTGGCGGCGTTTGACGAACCGGGTGCGCAATGGCCGCAGGTGCATGCACAGCTAATGGCCAATCCCTGGCGCGGCAATGCCGAGGGCAGGGAGTTTGGCAGCTTCAGCGGCCTCGGTGGCGCATTCGGCACGCCGCCGCAAGTGCGCGCGACAAAGGACGGCTTTGTCGTGCGCAGCGCCGAACGTCATTATCTGCTGGTGGCCGATGCCTACGGCGCCGTGCTGCACAGCGCCACGGCGCAGGAGTTTGCACAGGCGCAAACGGGCACGCCATCGGCCGTGCGTCTCGATGGGGCGACCGTGCATATAGGCGCGCGCAGCATCGTGCTCGATGTGCCGGCAGGCGACGTCGCCATCGCTGCCAATGCGCACACGCTGGCCATCACGTCGCCGTGGACGCATGCGATCCGCTTGCTGCCACTTGCATGAAGAACGATGCCGACACCACCCTGATCGACGCCTGGCAGGCTGCCTGGCCCGAGGCCCTGGCCGTGTGGAGCAAATTTACGCGCCTGCGCGACCCGAGCCTGTGCGCCAGCCGCGTCGAGGCCAGCAAGCAGGGTTTGTCCGGCAGCTTCGCCATGATCCGCTTGCTGGACCAGAGCGTCGTGGTGGATTTGCCGCTGGTGACGGAACTGGGGCTGGACGACTATGCGCTGGAAATCCTCGCGCATGAAATCGGCCACCACATCCTCGCGCCGGGCAGCGCCAGCGACCAGTTCCGCCTGCTGGCGCGCATGCGCCGCGCCTTGCCCACCCTGGAACAGCACGCGCCCATGGTGGCCAACCTGTACACGGACCTGTTCATCAACGACCGCTTGCAGCGCCAGGCGAATTTGCGCATGGCCGACATCTACCGCAAGCTGCAGCAGGGGCGCACGGCGCAAGCTGACGCAAAGGACATGGCCAGCGGTGGCGTGTGGACCCTGTACATGCGCATCTATGAAAACCTCTGGCAGCTAGAGAAGGGCGAGCTGGGTGGCGGCCAGGCCGACGAGCGCCTGGACACGGATGCCTGGCTGGGTGCGCGCCTGATACGCGTGTATGCGAACGACTGGATGCTGGCGGCGGGCCGCTTCGCCACCTTGCTGCTGCCTTACCTGGTCGAGGATACGGATGCCTTGAGCCCGAGTCGCTACCTTCTCGACACGCGCGACGCGGCCCGTGGCTGCCAGACCTACGGCGCGCAGCAGATCGAGGATGACGAGGAGGGCGGCGCCATCCATCCCGTGCACGACAAACGCATTTCCGGCCTCGATTGCGAGGAGCCGCCGGCCGAGGCGCCTGCCAGATCGGGTGGCGGGCAACTGCGCGAACCGTTCGAGCTGGGCGATATTTTAAAGGCCGCGGGCGTGGACCTGAGCGACCATGACATCGCCATCCGCTATTACCGCGAGCGGGCCTTGCCGCACCTGGTGGCGTTTCCCAGCCGTCCCGCGCCCGAGTCGCAGGAGCCGCAGATGGAAGGGCTGGAAGCGTGGGAAATCGGCGACCCGCTGGAAGACATCGACTGGCTTCAATCGGTGATGCAGTCGCCGCGCCCCGTGCCGGGCGTGACCACCGTGCGCCGCGTATATGGCCGCGAACCGGCGCGCGCCATCGACGCCGTGCCCGTCGACCTGGACATGTATGTGGACAGTTCCGGCTCCATGCCGAACCCGCAGGCGCACACCTCGTTCCTGACCCTGGCCGGCGCCGTCATCGCCCTGTCCGCCCTGCGCGCCGGCGCGAAAGTACAAGTGACCCTGTGGAGCGGCAAGAACGAGGTGATGCAAACGCCGGGTTTCGTGCGCGATGAAGACATGATCCTGGGCGTGCTGACGGAATTTTTTGGCGGCGGCACCTGTTTTCCCATCCACCGCCTGCGCCAGACCTATGCGGGCAAGCGCGAACGGCCCGCGCACATTTTGATGATTTCCGACGATGGCATCACCACGATGTTCGACAACGATGAACTGGGCAACAGTGGCTGGGATATCTCGGCGAAAGCGCTGGCCCAGGGCGGCGCGGGCGGCACCATGGCCCTGAACCTGGAGCGCGACTGGGATGGCGCGGCGGCCAACAAGTGGCTGCAGCAAACCTATGACGATTTAAAGCGCGCACGCCGCGAGCAGGGCTGGGATATCCACGCCGTCGAGCGCTACGAGGACTTGCTGGACTTTGCGCGGGCATTCAGCCGGCGCCACTATATACAACCATGACATGCACACTCCCGGACCCCACCTCGAAACCCTGACCCACCGCCTGGCCGACACCCCCGTCGAATTCCTCGCCGAGCCGCGCATCGCCGGCGTTGCCAACGCGCAGGCGGTGGCCGTGGCCGCGCTGGTCAACGACATCTTGCTGCTGCATGGCGCGCGCGCGCCGGCCGCGTCCTTGCAGGGTTTCATCGGCGCGCAGGTGAAGGCGGACCGCAACCGGCTGGCGCTGGCCATGATCCTGTGCTGGCTGCTGGCCGACGACTGGTTCATCGGCCAGCAGCTGCCGCAGCCAGCCCTGCTGCAGGTGCTGGGCGAGGCGGCGCGCGAACTGGCCGCCAGTACGCCTGCCCACCAGTTTACGCAAGACCCCGAGCGGCGCGAGGAACTGGCGCGCATCGTGCTGGCGCGCCTGGGTTTTCGGCCCCGCGACGAAAGCGTGGCGCAGGCCACGGACAGGTTGTCCGCCATCAGCGGCACGGAGCGCCGCCGCCTGCTCGAAGCGAGCCGCCTGGCCGAACAGCGCGCGCGGGAAATCCGCGAGGCGCTGGCGAAGAAGGCGGCCGAGGAATCGGCCGACAAGTGGTCGCGCGAATGACGCTCGCTGGCAAAGCTGACGTCAATCTGCCGGGCGGCGCCTGGGAATCGGACCGCGACTACTGTCCCACCCTGACCTTGGGGGGCGCGCGCATGCTGGCAAAACTGCGCAGCCATCCTTGCGCGCCCGTCTACCGCAACCGCAGCGGCAACAAGCTGTTGGCTGCGGAGGTTGAAGCGCTGCGCGCCTATGAGCGGGAAGTCATGCAGGCGGTAGTCGCCTGGAGTGCGGCCGCGCCGCCATCCTGGCTGCCCGATTTTCTCAAGGTGACTTACGCCACGGTGCCGTACTACCGCGCCTGCGGTTCGCCGCCTTCTCGCCTGGCGGACGTGGCACCCATCAGCCGCGCCGAGCTGGCGCACGATATCGCCGCCTTCGTGCCCGACGAGGCGGATCTGGCGCGCATGATCAACTTCCAGACCACGGGCACCACGGGCCACCCGCTGCTGATCGCCTCGCACCCGCTGGTGGCGGGGCGCTACCTGGCTTTCCACAAGCGCGCGCTGCGGCGCTTCGGCGTGACCTTGCGCCATGGCGCGGGCCAGGTGGGCGTCATGCTGCTGGGGCACCAGCGCCGCTGCTTCACCTATGTCTCCGTCACGCCCACGATGGACGAATCGGGCCTGGCGAAGATCAACCTGCATCCGGACGACTGGCGTCAACCTGAAGACCGCGCGCGCTATCTGGATGCCATGGCGCCCGAGCTGATCGCGGGTGATCCCATCTCGTTTGCCGAGCTGCTGACCCTGCCCATGACGCACAAGCCGGCCGCGCTGCTGTCCGTCTCGATGATGCTGTTGCCCGGCATGCGCGCACGCCTGGAGGCGGTGTTCGGCTGCCCCGTGCTCGACATCTATTCGCTCAATGAAGTGGGGCCGGTCGCCGTCTACGACGAGCAGGCGGGCGGCCACGTGCTGCTGCAGCACCGGCTGTATGTAGAAATCCTCGATGCTGAAGGCAAGGCCGTGGCAGATGGGGAGCGCGGCGAAATTACCGTGACGGGCGGCTTTAACTTTTGCCTGCCCCTGGTGCGCTACCGCACGGGCGATTACGCCTCGCTGGCGCATGGCCCGCACGGTCCCGTGCTGGTGGGCCTGGCCGGCCGCAGCCCCTTGCGCTACAGGACGATCAAGGGTGAATGGATCAACAATATCGACATCACGCACGCCTTGAAACCGCTGGCCATCGCCCTGTTCGGCGTGCACCAGCATGGCGATGGCGGCATCGCGCTGCGCCTGGCGCCGGGCGCCATGCCGCAGGCTGACCGGGCGCGCACCTTGCTCGCGCCTTTTTTCGGCGCCATCACGGTCGAGACTTTGCTGGCGGAAGACAAGATCATTCAATACACCTCGGATTTGCGGGAAGCAGTGGCATGAACTTTTATAAACGCGGCCTCGTGGTGGGTAAATTCTGTCCGCTGCACCTGGGCCATGAATTATTGATACAGCGCGCCACGGACGGGTGCGAAGAGCTGCTGGTGGTCAGCTACACCAAGCCTGAATTTCCCGGCCTGGAACCGGCGCGCCGGGAAACCTGGCTGCGCGCGCAGTTCCCGCAGGCGCAAATCGTCGTGCTGGACGATGCGCGCCTGGCCGCCCTGTGCGCGGCGCGCGGTCTGCCTGCGCGTCCGCTGCCGCACAACGACGACGAGGGCGACGCGCATCGCCATTTCATGGGCTGGCTGTGCTGGACGGTGCTGGCGCTGCCCGTCGATGCGGTGTTCAGCAGCGAAGATTACGGCCCCGGCTTTGCGCAGGTGCTGGAACGGCATTACGCGATGGGAGCGGTGGCGCATGTCAGCGTGGACCAGGCGAGAACGCTGGTGCCCGTGTCCGGAACGCGGGTAAGGCAAGACCCGCAGGCCCACAGCGCCTTCCTGTCGCCCGTCGTGCGCGCCGACTTCGTCACGCGGGTGTGCGTGCTGGGGGGCGAATCGAGCGGCAAGACCACCCTGGCCGCCGCGCTGGCAGCGCATTTCGATACCGGCTGGGTGGCCGAGTATGGCCGCGAGCTGTGGGAAAGCCAGGATGGCATTTTGCACTACGACGATCTGCTGAGAATCGGCCGGGAACAGTTCAAGCGTGAAGCTGCCGCTGCCGCACAGGCGCGTCGCTGGCTGTTTTGCGACACCTCGCCCCTGACCACCTATTTTTACTGTGTCGAGATGTTCGGCAGGGCCGAGCAGGAACTGGCGCAGCTGGCCGAGCATCGTTACGACCTGGTGCTGCTGTGCGCGCCCGACTTTCCCTTTATCCAGGATGGCACGCGCCGCGACGGCGATTTCCGCGCGCGCCAGCATGCGTGGTACCAGGTCGAGCTGGCGCGGCGGGGGATCGCGTATGTCGATGTGTCCGGCACGGTCGCAGACAGGGTCGGGCAAGTCGCACAATTGCTCGCGCGTAGGTCGGATTAGGCCCGAAGGGCCGTAATCCGACATCACCACATACGTCAACAATGTTGTCGGATTACGCGGCTGCGCCGCTAATCCGACCTACGTCGTAAAAGCAGCGTTCACTGCTTTCAGGATCTCATCGGAAAACGCTTCATCGTTGACGGCGCGCGCCAGCGCCACGGCGCCCACCATGGCCGACAGCATGACGATGGCGTCCTGCCGTGGGTTGCGCTTTTTCTGCCACGGAAAATGCGTCGCCAGCTTGCCGATGATGGATTTCAGGTGGAAGGTAAAGGCGGGGCGCACGGCCGGCTGCTTGCGCGCGTCGCCGGCCAGGGCCGCCAGCAGGCAGCCATTGCCCGGCGCATCACGGTGGGCCGCGCTTACATAGTCGCGCACATACTGGCGCATGGTTTCCGGGCTGATGGATGCCGCATCGAGCGCCGCGCGCGAGTGTTCCGAGCCGTGCAGGGTGCTTTCGGCCATCAGCGCTTCCTTCGAGGCGAAGTGGTTGTAGAAGGGGCCATGCGTCAGCCCCGTCGCCTGCATGATCTGTCCCACGCTGACGCCGTCAAAGCCTTGCTCACGGAATAGCCGTGCCGCTTCCCGCAGGATGCGCTGGTGTTTTTCTGCCGTCTCGGCCGCTGGGTATCGCATGGTGGTCTCCGCTCATTGCACTTTTCTGTTGACATCATACATGACGTACGTCATGCTTGCGACATTAAACATTATGACCATCATGTTTAATGTCGCATCGAAGCATGATAAGCATCATGCTTGCGGTCCCTGCATTTCAATTTGAAAATCCTAAAGGAATCATCATGAGTACAAGCACTATCCAAGGCACGGCCCTCGTCACTGGCGCATCGTCTGGCCTGGGCGCCGTGTATGCGGACCGCCTTGCCAGCCGTGGCTTTGATCTGATCCTGGTGGCGCGCCGCGTCGAGCGCCTGGGCGTGCTGGCCAAGTCGCTGGCGGAAAAGTATGGCGTGGCCGTGCGCGCCATGGCGGCCGACCTGTCTGCACCGGCCGACCTGCAGCGCGTGGCTGAAGAACTGGCCGGCAACCCGGCCATCACCATGCTGGTCAATAACGCGGGCGCGTCGACCCTGGCGCCCGTCGTCGATACGCCCAGGGCGGGCATCGCCAGCATGGACAAGGTGAATGTGACGGCGCTGGCCCAGCTGACCTACGCCGTGCTGCCGCAATTCAAGCAGCGCAACAGCGGCACCATCATCAATATCGGTTCCGTGCTGTCCTTCCACATCCTGCCGGTCAGCACGATCTACAGCGCCACCAAGGGCTATGTGATGAATTTCACGCGGGGCTTGCAGCAGGAACTGGCCGGTACGGACATCACGGTGCAACTGGTGCTGCCCGCATCGACGGCGACGGAAATCTGGGAATTGAGCGGCGTGCCGCTGGCGCAGCTGGACCAGGCCACCATCATGCGCGCGGAAGACTGCGTCGATGCGGCCCTGGCGGGCCTGGACCAGGGCGAGCTGGTGACCTTGCCTTCCGTCGAAGACCAGGAGCTGTGGGAGCGCTTCGACGCGGCCCGCCTTGCGCTGTTCGCGGGCGCGATGCACGGCAAGCCGGCATCGCGCTATGGTGTCAATGGCTGACAGACGGGCTGACAGCACCACGCGCCGAAGCTACAGCGGCCGCACGGGAATGCAGATCTCGCACGAGAATTCGCCGGTGGCCGGGTCCATGGCCGTGGCGGCGGAAAAGCGCTCGAAGCAGGGGCGCTCGTCCCACTGCAGGCCGCTGGCCGGCAGCCATTCGCGCGTCATGCGCGTCCACGTCTCGGCGATGGCGCTGGACGGCCCCTTGAACTGCGCTACCGCATAGCGCCCGCCGGGCAGGGTGGTGATGCTGGCCCGGCCGGCTGCCTGGAAGCCATCTGGCAAGGCGACGCAGGCGTCATAGCGGCATTTGTCCGGTGGCGTGATGCTGGGATCGTCATGGCCGATGCCGTAGCAGGTGGCGTCGCCCAGGCCGTGCGACTGCATCCACGGTGCGACGGTGTCGCGCCAGAAGGCGCTGATGGCTGGGCCGTAGGGGCCGATATGGCGCTGGCACGCCACGCTGGCGGGTGGCAGGTCGATGATGGTAACTTGCATGGGACGCTCTCTATGAAATGGATTGGAGTGCCCATGGTGCTGGAAGTTCGGCGCGTTTTCCTGATCCGCATTGCGCATGGCCTGATCCGGATTGCTATCTTGCCGGCGCTGGCGCATGGCCGTGAGCATGGCGGCGTTTTTCGCGGCAACGCCGGCGCGCCAGGCCGTCGGGGTACAGCCGAATTTCAGTTTGAAGGCGCGCGCAAACGCTTCGCCGGAACCGAAGCCCGTCGCCAGGGCAATGTCCAGTATCGCTTCGTCGGCGCGGCAGGCCAGCCGCAAGGCGGCCGTTTCCAGGCGCCGGCGGCGCGCATAGTCGCCCAGCGTTTCGCCCATCCAGGCGGCGAAAACGCGGTGAAAGTGGAAGCGCGAAAAATGCGCGACGTCGGCCAGCTGCGCCAGGTCCAGCGGCGTGTCGAGGTGGCGGTCGATATGATCGAGCACGGCATTCATGCGCCGCGCATATTCGGCGCGGAACTGGCCACGGAACTGGCAAGATACCGGCTGCTCAGGAGGAGTGGGAGGAGAAGACATGCCGCTGATTATGGCATGAAGTCCCCTGCGTGCGGTTTGCAACAGGGCCTCCGGCCGCGTTCAAGGCCGGTTCCAGCACTTCGCGCAAGTTGTCGATTTATGCCGGCAGGGATACCTGGCCCGCTGGTCGGCTGCACAGTTCCAATAGCCAGGCGAGCGCGGCATGCCGGCGGCGCCATGGCCCAGCCGCAATCCCAGCCGCGCTAGCAGTGCTCGCACTGCGTCGCAGAGGGCGCCTTGCAGAGCATCCGGTTCTGTTCTTCATAATTTCACAATAATTTCCTGAGGATTACTTAGATTTTATAGTTGTACAGCAGTGCCGCCAGGACGGCGCCCAGCAGCGGCCCGACGACCGGTACCCAGGCATAGCGCCAATCGCTGTCGCGCTTGCCCGGGATGGGCAGGATCGCGTGCATGATGCGCGGACCGAAGTCGCGCGCCGGGCTCATCGCGTAACCCGTGGTGCCGCCGAGCGACACGCCGATGCCCAGCACCAGCAGGGCGACCGGCAGGGCACTCATGGCGCCCAGTCCGAAGCTCGGCGCCGCCATGTTCAACACGGCAAACACGAGAACGAAGGTGGCGATCATTTCGGAAGCCAGGCTGCCGAAGGTGCCACGGATCGCCGGGCCGGTGCAAAACACCGCCAGTTTGGTGTCGCCATCGGGGGTGGCCTCGAAGTGCTTGTAGTAGATGACCCATACCAGAAACGCCCCCATCATGCCACCGAGCATCTGCATGGCGACATAGGCGGGGACATTTGCCCAGGGAAATTTCCCGACCACCGCCAGCGCCACGGTCACCACCGGATTGAGGTGGCCGCCGCTGGCGGTGGCGGTGCACAGCACGGCGACAAAGACCGCCATCGCCCAGCCGATGGCGATCACGACCAGGCCGCTGTTGTGGCCCTTGGTTTTTTGCAAGATGACGTTGGCGACCACGCCATTGCCGAGCAGGACGAGCAAGGTGGTGCCGATGAATTCGGCGAATAAAGGATGCATGTGAAACTTCCAGTGAGGTGGCAGGGATGGGCGCTTGGTCGATCAGACCGCATCGGCCCAGGCTTTGCTGGCGTTGACAGCACGCTGCCATCCCTGTATGTGGCTCTTCACTGTGTTCGCGTCGAGCGCCGGCGTGAAACGGCGGTCCAGTTTCCATTGGTCCTGTATGTCGCTGACATCCTTCCAGTAGCCGACCGCCAGGCCGGCCAGATACGCCGCGCCCAGAGCCGTCGTTTCGGTGATTTGCGGGCGCACCACGTCCACGCCGAGCAGGTCCGATTGGAATTGCATCAACAAATCGTTGGCCACCGCGCCGCCGTCGACGCGCAATTCGGTGATCTTGCCGCCCAAATCGGCTTCCATGGCCTTCAATACGTCCAGCGACTGGTAGGCGATGCTGTCGAGTGCAGCGCGCGCGATGTGGGCCGAGGTGGTGCCGCGCGTCACGCCGAACAGCGTGCCGCGGGCGCGCGGATTCCAATGCGGTGCGCCGAGTCCGGCGAAGGCCGGCACCAGATAGACGCCGTCGCCATGCGGCACCGAGCGTGCCAGCGCCTCGATTTCAGCGGCGCTCTTGATGATGCCGAGCCCGTCGCGCAGCCATTGCACGACCGCGCCGCCGATGAAAATGCTGCCTTCGAGCGCGTAGTTGACTTGCTCGCCGATCTGCCACGCGATCGTGGTGACGAGATTGTTCTTCGACTCAATCGGTTTGTCGCCCGTGTTCATCACCAGGAAGCAACCTGTGCCGTATGTGTTCTTGACCATGCCTGGCTTGGTGCACATCTGGCCGAACAGCGCCGCGTGCTGGTCGCCGGCGATACCGGCCAGCGGCACGGAGGAGGCGAACAAGGTGGTTTTGGTGGTGCCGTAGACAGCCGAAGAAGGATGCACTTCCGGCAGCATGCTGCGCGGGATATCCATCATGGCCAGCAACTCGTCGTCCCATTTCAGCGTGTGGATATTGAACAGCATGGTGCGCGAGGCGTTGGTGACATCGGTGACGTGCAGTCCTTGCTGCGAGAGATTCCAGACCAGCCAGCTGTCGACAGTGCCGAAGGCGAGCTTGCCCTGGTTGGCGCGTTCGCGCGCCCCTGGAACATTGTCGAGTATCCAGCGGATCTTGGTTGCGGAAAAATACGAATCGATCGGCAAACCGGTTTTTTCCCGCACGATGGCTTCGAGGCCGCGGCCTTTCAGTTCATCGCAGAAATCGGCCGTGCGGCGGTCTTGCCAGACGATGGCGTTGTACACCGGGCGGCCCGTCTCGCGGTCCCAGACGATGGTCGTTTCGCGCTGGTTGGTGATGCCGATGGCGGCGATCGATGCGCCATTCAGTCCCGCGTGCGTGACGGCTTCGGCGGCGACGCCGGCCTGCGTCGACCAGATATCCTGCGGGTCATGTTCGACCCAACCCGGCTGCGGATATATTTGCGGGAATTCCTTTTGTGCCACCGAGACGATGTTGCCGGCCCGATCAAACAATACTGCGCGTGAGCTTGTCGTTCCCTGATCGAGCGCAAGAATGTATTGGTCCTGCATCGCCATTTTTTGCATGTCTTCTTCTCCGTCTATAGTTGATTTTTTTTGCCGGTCTTTGCCGCGCCGGTCACTCGGTAAAACTGTCATCCCGTGTCCAAGGAGATGGCCCAGGCAAGGCAATGCCGCCTGGCTCTCAGGCTTGTTTTTTCAAGTGCTCATCTCAGGTATCGACATCTGTTTGATCCATTCCTCCAGACGCGCCACATGCCGCGGCTGGCAGTACAAGCCGCATTTGGTTCTGCGCCAAAGGATGTCTTCGGCACAGCGCGCCCATTCCACCTCAAACAGATAGCGCGCTTCCTGTTCGTACACGCCGGGCGTCAGTTCCTCGCCCAGATCCGTCATATTCTTTGCCGTGCCGAGCATGCGCCTGGCGCGGGTGCCGTAACAGCGCGCATAACGTTGCGCCAGCTTGCCCGGTAGCCATGGGTACTGGGCGTGCAGTTGTTGTGCGAAGCGCTCGAAGTCGATGTTTTCAACCAGCGCACCCGCTTGCTGCAAGTCGCCGCCCGGCAAGGGTGCCGAGGCGGTCCAGTCCGGCGCATCGCCGCCCAGGCGCGGCTGCAGCATGGCCAGCGCTTCTTCCGACAGTTTCCGGTAAGTGGTGATCTTGCCGCCCCAGATATTGAGGAAGGGGGCGGTGTTCGGGTCGCATTCGAGCAGGTAGTCGCGCGTCACCGCCGAGGCGTTTTGCGCGCTGTCGTCGAGCAGTGGCCGCACTCCGGAATAGGTCCAGACCACGTCGCCCGGTGCAATCTGTTTGGTGAAGTAACGGTTGGCCACCTCGCACAGGTAGCTCACTTCGCCGTCGCTGATCGTCACCTTGCCGGGCGCGCCGGTGTATTCCAGGTCGGTGGTGCCAATCAGGGTGAACTCGTCCTGATAGGGAATGGCGAAGATGATGCGTTTGTCCTGGTTCTGGAAAATATAGGCGTAAGGATGGTCGAACAGGCGCGGCACGATGATGTGGCTGCCCTTGATCAGCCGCAGGCCGTGCGTATTGCTCACGCCCGAGGCGGCGTTGGCGAATTGCGCGGTCCAGGGGCCGGCGGCGTTGACGATGGCGCGCGCCTTCACCTCGATGCGGCCATGCTGCTCGCTCTCCAGCGTGGCGTGCCAGCCCTGGCCTTCCTGGCGCACCGCCGCGCAGCGGGTGCGGGTCAGGATGTTGGCGCCGCGTTCGCTGGCGTCCAGCGCATTGAGCACCACCAGGCGCGCATCGTCCACCCAGCCGTCGGAGTAGACGAAGCCCTTGCCGAAATCGCCCTTCAGCGGGCCGCCCGCCACGTGCTGGCGCAGTGACACGCCTTGCGAGGCCGGCAGGAAAGCGCGTCGCGCCAGATGGTCATACAGGAACAGTCCGGCACGGATCATCCAGGCCGGCCGTTGTCCGGCGTCGTGCGGCATGACGAAGCGCAGCGGCCACATGATGTGCGGTGCCGTGCGCAACAGCAATTCGCGTTCCTGCAAGGCCTTGCGCACCAGCTTGAATTCGTAATATTCAAGATAACGCAGGCCGCCGTGTATCAGTTTGGTGCTGGCCGAGGACGTGTGCTGGGCCAGATCGTGCTGCTCGCACAGGATGACGCGCAAACCGCGGCCGGCCGCATCGCGCGCGATACCGACGCCGTTGATGCCGCCGCCGACGATTAAAAGATCACAGTCCTGTTGCGCTAGCTGCTTGATTGTCGATTGCATCATGATCCTGAAGGTGTTGATAGGCCGCTATGGGCTATAAAAAGTGCATGCTTTCAGGTGTTTCTCATCGCGCCACGCAGTCGCTGCCATGCGCCTGCCTGCCACTGCCGTGGGCACATCCGGGCTTCATGCGAACAGGAAGAGAACTGCGCTGAAGTGAAAAATAACGCGCTTTTTTTTGTTTATTCTACGCACGTTCGAAAATTTAACAACATTTAATTCTTCTTTTTTGTTCGTTTATATTCGTTTTCGCAACGCGAGCATATCAAGCATGAGCGGCGGCGCATAGGCCAACTGTCCGCCACATGCCTGCAGCACGGCCGTTCGCCGATCATCAAACCGGGCAGGAACAGCGCAGCAGTCGCCATGGCATAGGCGTGATACCAGGGGATGCGGGGAGGGTGGTAAGGAGGTTGCGGGCTGGACCGGTGGGCGATCCAGTGCAAGCATGGGGACGATGACAGAAGCGTCGCAGGCGCTCTGCGTGAACGCCGGCTTGGCTTTGCGGCATGCAGCAACCTATCCCGGCGCGGTCTGCATGCCTATGCCGGGACAGGCTTTCAGCCTGATTTCAGCTTGAATTCACAACCGGATTCAGGCGGCGTTCAAGGCCTGCTCCAGGTCTTCGCGCAAGTCGTCGATATGCTCGATGCCGACCGACAGGCGCAGCATGTCTTCGGACACGCCGGCCTTGGCCAGTTCCGCCGGATTGAGCTGGCGGTGCGTGGTGGACGCAGGGTGGGTGGCCAGCGACTTGGCGTCGCCGATATTGACCAGACGCGTGAACAGCTGCAGGGCGTCGAGCACGCGGGCGCCGGCTGCGCGCGGATCTTCGCCATCGGCCAGTTTCAGGCCGAACGACAAAATGCCCGAGGCGCGGCCGTTCATGTATTTCTGCACCAGCGCGTGGTCCGGGTGGTCTTCCAGGCCCGCGTAATTGACCCACGCGACTTTCGGATGGTTTTTCAGGTGTTTGGCCAGGGCCAGCGTGTTGTCGCAGATGCGGTCCATGCGCAAGGCCAGTGTCTCGATGCCCTGGATCAGCTGGAAGGCGGAGAGTGGCGAAATCGCCGCGCCCATGTTGCGCAGCGGGACCACGCGCGCGCGCCCGATGAAGGCGGCCGGGCCGAACGCTTCCGTGTAAACGACGCCGTGATACGACACGTCCGGCTCGTTCAGGCGCTTGAAGCGCTCCTTGTGTTCGGCCCATGGAAATTTGCCGCTGTCGACGATGGCGCCGCCCACGGTGGTGCCGTGGCCGCCAAGGTATTTGGTCAGCGAATGGACGACGATGTCGGCGCCGTGCTCGATGGGGCGGAACAGATAGGGGCTCGGCACCGTGTTATCGACGATCAGCGGGATGCCGTGCGCATGCGCGATTTCGGCCAGTTTGGCTACATCGGTGACATTGCCCAGCGGGTTGCCGATCGATTCGCAGAAGATGGCCTTGGTGCGCGCATCGATCAGCGCGGCGAAGGTCTCGGGCTGGCGCGCGTCGGCGAAGCGTACTTCGATGCCGATCTGCGGCAGGGTGTGGGCAAACAGGTTGTAGGTGCCGCCATACAGCTGGCTGGCGGAGATGAAATTGTCGCCCGCTTCGGCGATGGTCTGGATCGCGTAGGTGATGGCCGCCATGCCTGACGCCACGGCCAGCGCCGCCACGCCGCCTTCCAGCGCCGCGACTCTTTTTTCCAGCACGTCCTGCGTGGGGTTCATGATGCGCGTGTAGATGTTGCCGGCGACTTTCAGGTCGAACAGGTCGGCGCCATGCTGGGCATTGTCGAAGGCGTAGGCCACCGTCTGGTAGATGGGGACGGCGGCGGCCTTGGTGGTCGGGTCGGGTGTGTAGCCGGCGTGCACGGCCAGGGTTTCGATTCTCATGTGGTCTCCGGTGTCGATGGTATGCGGTGGTCAAATCCGCAGCCATTGTGCCATGCGTCCGTTAGCCCGTTGCTACGCTTGATAGAATATTAAGTCATAAGCTAGTGCTGTCTTGATCTAAGTCATGCAGCTCTGCCAGCGCGATAAACCGTTCATGCGTGCCATGCTGGGCGCAGGCAAACGCGCCCGCGATGGCGCCGCGGCGCATGGCGGCGTCGATGCCCGCGCCATCCAGCCATGCCTGAAGGAAGGCGGCCACGAAGGAGTCGCCGGCGCCATTCGTGTCCACCACGGGCAAGTCCAGCTGCGCGCACGGATAGTGGCGTACGGACGCGCTGCCCCGTTCCAGCAGGTAGGCGCCGTGCGCGCCGGCCATGGCCACGACAAGCTGCGCGCGGCCTTGCGCGATAATCGCGCGCATGACCGATTCCGTGCGCTCTTTCAATGCCGCCGTACTGAGGAAGACCAGGTCGGCGCGCAGCGCAAAGACCTTGTGGTGCGGGTTGACGCCATCCCAGTCGTGCAAATCGGTCGATACCGTGGTGCCGCACGCTTGCGCGTCGTCAAACAGTTCGGCCACCCAGCCCATGATGGAAAAGTGCGCGTGGCGCGCGGGCCCCAGGTAGGGAAGATAAAAGGCGGCCGGCATGCGCAGGTCTTGCGGATGGCGGCCGTCGTACAGCGACAGCCGGCGTCCCTGCGGGTCGACCAGGTTGACGCTGCGCCGCGTGCCCGAAGGTTCGACGAGATGCGAAAAATCGAGCCTGGCATCTTTGTAGCGCTGCAGGATGGCCGCGCCTTGCGCATCGTCGCCGATGAAGTCGATGAATTTGCAGCGCAAGCCCAGCGCGTGGCAACCCAGCGCCACGCCATTGCCCGTGTGCGCCACATAGTCGCGGATGGGCGGCACGTGCAGCGAATCGGCGACGGGCAATTGCAGGTCCGGGACGCGCACGATGGTGTCGATGCCGGCGCCGCCGACCACTAAGATGTCATAGGTGCTCATGGTGCTGCCTTTTCTAACAGGACGCTGCCGGCCGCGTTCACGGCGACGGCGCCATTGCTGACGGTGTAGGTTTGATTCGTGTAGGCGTCGCGCAGCAGGGCGCCATCGGCGAACACGCCGTGTACCTTCAGGTCGAGCGCGCCTTGCGCTTCGGGCACGGCGATGACGGCGTCGTCCTGATCACCATTCATCACGCGGGCGAACGCATACGGCTTGTCGTTGATGAACCTGTGTTCGCCGCGCGCCAGGGCAGGGTGGCGCAGCCGGAACTGGCCCAGCTTGCGCGCGTGCGCCAGGGGGGCCGCATCGAGCGAGTCCCAGTTCATGTCGGAGCGGGTGGCCTGCTGTTCGTCGCCGGCGGGCGCCACACCCGGCTGGCGCGCGCTTTCATCGCCATAGAACAGCTGCACCCCGCCAGGCGCCAGCAGCAGGGCGGACAAGCCATGTTTCAATTGATCGCGCGGGAACAGGCTGGTGTCGTGCGAGGAGATATACGACAGGATGTCGTAGCGGGGACTCTTATTCAGCAAGCCCGCGTACTGGCGGTACACGCCGTCGATGCTTTTCCAGTCGCCGCCAGCGCGGCCTTGAAAATCGAAATTGATCATCGAGTCGAAACCGGCGTCATGCCAGCTGCTGCGTTCGGGGCCGTGGCCCCACGCTTCACCCGTCATCCAGAATGGCGCATCGTCGATTTTTTGCTGCGGATGGCGCGTTTTCCAATCCTTGAGGGCATCGGTGGCGGCCGCGCGCAGGGCCAGCCAGCTGTTTGGTTCCACGTGCTTGACGGTGTCGGCCCTGAAACCGTCGACGCCGAATTCGCGCACCCAGTCGGCCAGCCAGTGGACCAGGTAGCCGCGCACGGTGGTGCCGGGCAGGGCCACGGCGCGTGTGTCGGCCTTGCGCTGCAGAATAGGCGGCAAGCCCACGGCCTTGCCGCTCTCCGTGCGGAAGTCGGGCAGATACGCCAGCTGCATCGTGTAGTCGTCCTGGCCGCCGTCGGGATAGCCGGGCAAGCCGGCGCGCACCCAGTCCGGGCCCCACCACTGCGCGAATGCGAAGTTGTTGTAGTCGATGAAGCTGTGATAGTCGCGCAAGCCGGCTTTTTCGTGGCCGGGCCACAGCACGGGCACCTTGTATTCGGCCAGGGTGCGCAAGTCCGCGTAGCCGGGATGGTTCAGCACCACGTCGAACAGTACGCGGATGCCTTGCGCGTGCGCCGTGTTGATCATCTCGCGCAATTCTTCGCGCGTGCCCATGTTGGCATCCATGGTGGTGTAGTCGAGTGCCCAGTAGCCGTGGTAGGCGTAGTGCTGGAATTGCTGCTTGCCGCCCACCACCCAGCCGTGGATCTGCTCGTACGGCGCCGTGATCCACAGGGCGTTGACGCCGAGTTCCTTGAAATAGCCGGCTTGTAGTTTTTGCGTGATGCCGGCGATGTCGCCGCCATGGAAGCTGCCGACATCGCCGCCTTGCGGGTCGGCCGCGCGGCCATAACTATGGTCGTTGCCGGGATTGCCGTTGGCGTAGCGATCTGTCACGGCGAAGTAGACGATGGGATTGTCTGCAAAACCCCCTGCCTGCGCCGAAACGCACAGGAGCAGGGCGGCCAGCGTAGTCAGGGTGCGTCGCATGGTCAGCCCTTCACGCCGCCAGCCGTCAGGCCGGAGATCATCCATTTTTGCGCCAGCAGGAATACAGCTGTGATAGGCAGGCCGGACAAAATGGCTGCCGCGGCGAAGTCGCCCCACAGGTATTTTTGCTCGTACAGGAACAGTTTCGAACCGACGGCCAGGGTCAGGTTGCTCTGTTCATGCAGCAGCACGGAGGCGATCGGATATTCGATGATGGCGCCGATGAAGGACAGCAGGAAGACCACCATCAGGATGGGTACCGTCATCGGCAGCAGCACGTAAATGAAGGCTTGCCACTGCGTGGCGCCGTCGACTTTGGCCGCTTCCTCGATTTCGATGGGAATGGTTTGATAGTAGCCCTTGATGGTCCAGATATGCAGGGCGATGCCGCCCGTGTAAGCGAGCACCAGGCTGCCGTGGTGGTCGATGCCCAGCCATGGCACGTAGCTGCCCAGCACATCGAAGATGGCGTAGATGGCCACCAGGGCCAGCACGGCGGGGAACATCTGCAGCAGCATCAGCGCGGACAGGGTTTGCGACTTGAAGCGGAACTGCATGCGCGCGAACGCATACGCGCAGGTGGTCGACAGCAGCACGGTGACGGTGGCGCTCATGCTGGCCACCTTGATGGAGTTCCATAGCCACAGCAGCACGGGGAAGTCCGGCTCGACCAGGGTGCCGTTGGGCGCCTGGTAAGACATGCCCAGCGCCAATCGCCAGTGCTCGAAGCTGATCTCGGGCGGGATCAAACTGCCCGAGGCGAAGTTGCCGGGACGCAGCGAGATCGACAAAATCATCAGGAAAGGGAACATCACCAGCGCGATCAGCGCGATCACGGCGACGTGGGCCGCCAGGATGCGCCAGCGGTTGGAACGGTCGACAACGATAGCCATATGCTCTCCTTATGCTTTGTTCATGCGCGTCAGGCGCATGTTGACCAGCGAAATCGCGGCCACGAGGAAGAAGATCAGGGTCGAGATGGCGGCGGCCAGGCCAAAGTTCTGGCCGGAATCCTCGAACGCGATGCGGTAGGTGTAGGACACGAGCAAGTCCGTCGTGCCGGCCGGTAAGGTCGTGTCGAGGAAATCGGGACGCCCGCCCGTCAGCAAGCTGATCAGCACAAAATTATTGAAATTGAAACCCAGGCTGGCCACCATCAGCGGCGTCAGTGGCTTGATGATCAGGGGTAAGGTGATCTTGAAGAAATTCGTCAGCGGTCCCGCACCGGCCAGGGCCGACGCTTCGTACAGGTCCGACGGAATCGCCTTGATCAAGCCCATGCACACCACCATCATGTAGGGGTAACCGAGCCAGGTATTGACGATCAAAATCATGGCCTTGGCCAGGGTGGTATCCGAGAACCAGGCGGGCTTGATGCCGAACAGGGCGTCGAGCACCAGGTTGATTTCGCCAAAGTTGTTGTTGAACAAGCCCTTGAAGACCAGAATGGAAATGAAGCCCGGTACGGCGTAGGGCAGGAACAGCAGGGTGCGGTACAGGCCGCGGAAGCGCAGCGCATCCCAGTTCAAGAGCACGGCCAGCACCATGCCCAGGCCCGTCGTGGTGGCCACGCTGATCAGCGCGAAAACGATGGTCCAGACGAAAATGCGCAGGAAGGGGCCACGGAACGCTTCATCGGAGAAAATCTTCACGAAGTTGGCGAAGCCGACATTGACCTTGAAGCCCGGTTCCAGTTTCGTGCCATCGGGCATTTCATAAAAGCCCGTCTTGAAGTTCGGTTTGACCAGTTCGCCCGTGGCGATCTTCTTCAGGGTTTTGTCGGGCAGCTGCTTGTAGACATGCGCGACGGGGCCGAATTCGCGCAAGCCCACCATGCGCAGCTCGATTTTGTTCGGCATGACCAAGGTGAGCTGTTTCAAATCCTTTTGCAGCGCGATGATGTCCTTGATGGGCAGCGGCGGGGCCAGCACGGGCGCCTGCACGGGGTCAGGCGGCGCCACTTCCACGGTCAAAGGCACGGCGCGCTTCAGGGCCAGCGGCGGCGTCAGCAGCACTTCGCCCGTGTCCGGGCTTTCCAGGCGCAAGCGGTATTCCTTGTTGTCCGGGTGCACTGTCAGCGCGTAGCCCGTGCTTTCCACGCGCTGCGTCTCGTCCAGCAAATATTGCGTGGCCCGCTCATAGGTGAGCAGGTTGCGCGAACTGAAATTGGTAAAGCCGATCGACACCGTGTACACCATCGGCAGCAGCACGAAGACGATGACCGCCGTGATGCCGGGAAACAGATAACGGTAGGCATAGGCGCGCGGCGACGTGAAGACAAACGTCGTCAGGGTCAGCAAGCCGAGGAAAACGGCGGCCAGCATGGTCTGGCCGGAAATGTACAACATGAAGAGCAGATACAGACCCAGCGCCATGCTGATGGTCAATACCGTAGGGCCGATAAACTTGCGCACGATGGATACCTGTGAAAATGAAGCGCTGTAAGGATGGTGCGGGAACGATGTTGGCGTGTTGATGGCAGAACCCGTTGAACGGCCGGGGTCGGACCCTGACGGGGCAACACATCCCAATGGGATGCGTTGCGATTCCGAAGGAACCGACCCCAGGTGTTGCTTGGGGTTCAGTGCTTATTGATCAATTCGCCGTCGTAATCCGCTTCGCCGCCGCGTCCAGGCCATCCTTGGTGCTCTGGCGGCCTTGCGTGATGTTTTCCAGCGCCGATTGCATCGACGACCAGAAGCGGCCCATTTCCGGGTTGTTCGGCATCGGGCGGCCCGCTTGCGCGCTTTCCATCGTCGCCTGGATGTTCGGGTTGGCTTTCAATTCCGCGAACAGCACCTTGTTAGCTGGCGTGCCCAGCGGGACGTCGGCGTTGATGGTTTTCAGGCCATTGAGCTGCAGCATCTGGTTTTCCAGGAATTCCGTCGCCAGGTCCTTGTTCGGGCTGGCTTTCGAAATCATCGCGCCCAGCACGCCCACGAATGGGGTGGCCGTCTTGCCTGCCACGGTAGGAATCGTTGCCACACCGTAATTGATCTTCGATTTGCGCGCGTTGTCCCACGACCATGGGCCGTTGATCATCATGGCGATCTTGCCCTGGTTAAAGCCCGCTTCCATCTCGGCATAGCCGGCGCCCTTCGGCATGGCGCCGCTGTTGATCAGGGTCATCAGCGCATTCACGCCCGCCTGCGAGCCGGCATTGTTGACACCCGTCTTGGCCGCATCGTAGCGGCCGTCGGACTTGACTTCAAACGGGAAGCCGCCGCCCGCGCCCAGCAAAGGCCAGGTGAAATAGGTATTCGTGTAATCCCACAGGATGGCTTTCTTGCCTTGTGCGGAGAGTTTCTTGTCCAGCGCGGCGATTTCCTCGAACGTCTTGGGCGGATTCGGCACCAGGTCCTTGTTGTAGACGAGTGCGACGGCTTCGATGGAGATCGGGTAGCCCCAGGTCTTGCCGCCCACCGTGAAGGCGTTCCACGCCAGCGGCAGGATGGCGGCGCGCGCTTCCTTGCTTGGCGTTACTGGTTGCAGCAAGCCCGCGTCGATCCAGCCGCCGATGCGGTCATGCGGCCAGATCCAGATGTCCGGGCCCTTGCCGGCGGCCGCTGCCTGCTGGAATTTGTTTGGTGCATCTTCCGGGTGTTCGACGACGACCTTGATGCCCGTCTTCTTGGTGAATTCCTCGCCGACCTTGGCCAGGCCCTTGTAGCCTTTGTCGCCATTGATCCAGATCAGGAGGGTACCTGCTTCGGCCGCGTGCGCCATGCTGACGGCGGCCAGGTTGCCGATGCCGGCCAGGGCGGCGGCGATCAGGGTGGTTTTGATGAAGCTGCGTTTCGGGTGCGTGAAGGACATGTCAATCTCCAGTATCTTTTTTTATGCTAAGTTTATGTTGAGTATCAAGGCTGAAATGATGCAACCGGGCCAGGCGGCGCCTGTAGCGCCTGGCCCCTTAATTCGGGTGTCAGGTCCGGGTCTGGCCGTGCTCGTCGAACACGTGGACACGGGCGGGCGCCACCTGCAGCGCCACGGATTGGCCAATCGCCCAGTCCGTATCGGCATCGGCGCGCACCACCAGCGGCTCGTCGCCGCCCGGTACCTGCACATACAGATAGCTGATATCGCCCAGTTTTTCCACCGCCTGCACGCTGGCAGTGATGGCGGCAGTGGCGCCGGGCGCGCATGCCTGCACGTGTTCGGGGCGCGCGCCGATGGTGACGGGGGTGCCGCTGGCCAGCGGCTGCGTCAGGACTGCCTGCAGCATGCCGCCAGCGTTGGTGGCGATGGTGGCCACGCCGTCGGCATAGCTGTGGATCTTGCCTTTGAGGAAGTTCATGCGGGGCGAACCGAGGAAGCCGGCCACGAACAGGTTGGCAGGATGGTGGTACAGCTCCAGCGGTGCGCCTACCTGTTCGATGCGGCCCGCGTTGAGCACGACGATGCGGTCGGCCAGGGTCATCGCTTCGACCTGGTCATGCGTGACGTAAATCATGGTCGAGCGCAATTCGCGGTGCAGATTCGCCAGTTCGATGCGCATCTGCACGCGCAGCGAGGCGTCCAGGTTGGACAGCGGTTCGTCGAACAGGAAGACGTCGGGTTTGCGCACGATGGCGCGGCCGATGGCCACGCGCTGGCGCTGGCCGCCCGACAAGTCTTTTGGTTTGCGTTCGAGCAAAGGTTCGATGCGCAGGATTTGCGCGGCGCGCTGCACGGCGTCGGCGATTTGCACCTTGCTCATGCCAGCCAGTTTCAGGCCAAACGCCATGTTTTGCGCCACGCTCATGTGCGGGTACAGGGCATAGCTCTGGAATACCATGGCGATGCCGCGTTTGGCGGGCGGCACGTCGTTCATGCGCGTCTTGCCGATGAACAAGTCGCCGCCGCTGATTTCTTCCAGGCCGCAGATACTGCGCAGCAAGGTGGATTTGCCGCAACCCGACGGCCCCACGAAGACCATGAATTCGCCATCGGCGATCTCCAGGTCGATGCCGTGCAGGGTTTGCACGTCGCCATATGCCTTCTTCAGGCCTGTTAACTTCAGTCCAGCCATGTCTGTCGTCCTCGTTCTGTCAATTCGTCCCCGCTGATGCGCGGGGCTCGTTATTGTAATTGGCGGCACGGCCGCCAAAGCCTGCGATTTACGCCAGGGTGCCGAACCAGCCGCCATGCGGTGGCAGGCTGATCTGCTGGCCATCTTTGCTACCCGGCAAGCCGTGACCGGCCAGGTCGGCCGCTGCTGCAGCGGCCGGCAAGTCAAACGTGACCGTTTCGGTGCCCAGGTTGAAGGCGGCCAGCACGGACGGGTGTCCCGGCAAGTCGCGGCGCAGGGCCAGCACGGGTTCCGGCGCATCGAAGAAGACGATATCGCCGCGCAGCAATTGCGGCAGGGTGCGGCGCCATGCGAGGATGTTTTGCGCAAACGTCAAGGGCGAGGCGCTATCGCGCTCTTCGACGTCGACGGCGCGCGCCAGATGCTCGGGCGGCACGGGCAACCAGGGTTTTGCCGAACTGAAGCCGCCATGCGGCGCGTCAGCCACCCACGGCATCGGCGTGCGGCAACCGTCGCGGCCCTTGAACTGGGGCCAGAACGGGATGCCGTACGGGTCTTGCAGCGCCTCGAAAGGAATGTCCGCTTCCGTCAGGGCCAGCTCGTCGCCCTGGTACAGGCACGGCGTGCCTTTCAGCGCCGCTTGCACGGCCAGCACCACCTTGGCCAGCGATGGCGACGGGTTTTGGCCGCCCCAGCGCGTCATGACGCGCACGCTGTCGTGGTTGCCCACGGACCAGGAAGCCCAGCCGTCGGCCACTTGCGCTTCGAATTCTTCCACTTGCGTGCGGATGTGCGCGGCCGAAAACTCCGCCGTCAGCAAGTTGAAACTGTAAGCCATGTGCAGCTTGTCGGCACCCGTGTACGCAGCCATGGTGGCCAGCGCATTGTCGTCGCCCACTTCACCGATGGAAATGGCCTGGTATTCATCGAGCACGGCGCGCACGCGCTGCAAATACGCGATGTTTTCCGGCTGCGTCTTGTCGTACACGTGCGCCTGCATGCCGTACGGGTTGATGGCCGACACGCTGCTGGCGTCGCGCTGGGCGGCTGGCGGATTGTCGCGCAGCAACTGGTCGTGATACGGAAAGTTGCAGGAATCGAAGCGGAAGCCATCGACACCGCGTTCCAGCCAGAAACGCAGGTTGTCCAGCTGCGCTTGCTGCACGGCCGGGTTATGGAAATTCAGGTCGGGCTGGCTGGCGAGGAAATCGTGCAGGAAGTACTGGCCGCGGCGCGGCTCCCATTGCCAGGCGGAACCGCCGAACACGGACAGCCAGTTGTTGGGCGCCGTGCCATCGGGTTTCTGGTCGGCCCATACATACCAGTCGGCCTTGGCATTGTCGCGGCTGGAGCGGCTTTCCACGAACCACGGGTGGACGTCGGACGAGTGCGACAGCACCTGGTCGATCATCACTTTCAGGCCAAGTTCATGGGCGCGCGCCACCAGGCGGTCGAAATCGGCCAGGCTGCCGAACATGGGATCGACGTCGCAGAAATCGGCCACGTCGTAGCCGAAGTCTTTCATCGGCGACGTGAAGAAGGGCGAAATCCAGACGATGTCGGCGCCCAGAGCGGCGATGTAATCGAGCTTGGAGGTAATGCCGGGCAAGTCGCCGATGCCATCGCCATTGCTGTCGAGGAAGCTGCGTGGATAGACCTGATAGATGACGGCGCTGCGCCACCAGTCGGCGGGCAGGTGGGCGAGATTGTTCTGGATGGTCGGCATGAATGATTTCTTAAAAGTTGCCTGTAGCCTTGGCTATCAGGGCAGCGCTGCTGGTTGGTAGGCGAACGTCTTATTTTAAAATTCAAAGCGCTTTGGGTATGAAATGAGTATAGTTCAAAGCGCTTTGAAAAGTAAAGCGATACACGCGCCAGACATACGATTTTTTTATAAGGGTGATTCAGGACGGCAAAACAGAGCGGAAGAGGGAGTTCTACAAAACCCCAAGCGGAGGCTGGGGGCGGACCCGCCGGGGGAATGCGTCCCAGTGGGACGCATTCCGATCACGCAGTGACCGACCCCAGTAGTTTGCTCTAGGGGTAAATCAGGCGTGTATTGCGGGCCCGGCCGACTCGCCCGGCAACAGTTCGCACGGCCACAGTTCCTGCAAGTCGGCGACGGGCGTGCCATCCATCAGGGCCAGCAGCATGTGAATCATCTTCGCGCCGGCGCCGCGCGGGTCGGGCTGGACCACGGTGGTGACGTTGTGGCCGGCCAGGGAATCTTCCATTACGCCCCAGACGATCAGCGACATCTCGCTGCCGATGGCGATGCCCGCGTCGAGCAGGGCGCGCACGGCGCCCACGCCCGACATGTGATTGTCGACGATGACGGCGGTGGGACGGGGCGAGCGGGCCAGCAGGCGCTGCATGGCCTGGTAGCCGGCACGGCGGTCGTGCGCATTGTCGACCAGGTTGTCCGGGTCGACGGCCAGGCCGCCCGCCTGCATGGCGTGCTGGAAACTCTCGACGCGCTGGCGCACGAAGTTCAGGTCCGGCGTGGCGCTGATCAGGCCGATGCGCTGGTGGCCCAGCTGCGCCAGACGCTCGACGGCCAGGCGCATGCCCGCCTCGTTGTCGTAGTCGAACCAGGCGTGCGGCTGGTTCAGCTGCGTGCGGCCATGCGCGACAAACGGCATGCCTTGCTGCGCCAGGTAGGCGATGCGCTCGTCGTACGGTTTCGTGCGTCCGACGATCAGGCCGTCGATGCGGCGGCCCTTGACCATGCGTTGATAGGTGTGGAATTCATTCGTGGCCGAGGCGGGCGCGATCATCATGTCCATCTGCTGCGCTTCCAGCGCTTCCGACATGCCGCCGACGATGTCGATGAACATGGGGTCGGCCAGGTCGTTCGGCATCAGCGGGTAGATGATGCCGACGATATTCGTGCGTCCCACGGCCAGGCTGCGCGCCATGGGATTGGGACGGTAGCCGGCGGCCTGCGCGGCGGCCAGCACCCGCTCGCGCGTGCGTTCGCTCACTTCCGGATAGCCATTCAAGGCGCGGCTGACGGTGGTTTCGGATATTCCTAGCGTTTTGGCGAGATTTTTGAGGTTCATGGATGCTGCGTCTGGGGTGGATCGGGAGCGATGCAGGGTAGTTTATCTGATAAATGCCGGAATGATCAGGGGTATGACCAGCGGCGGCAGCGCCCAAAAAAATACGCGGGCAAACCCAGGGGCGCCCGCGCTAAAAGAGGATACTGCTGAATCACTACATTGAAGCTGCCGGCCATCGCGTGCAGCGGCGAAATGGTGGGTCCGGATATTCCTTGCCCCTGAAAAAGCGGGCGGTGTTGCTGCCTGTGGCAGGCGTCCAGGGACGCTTGCCAAAGTTCTAGAGTTCCGCGCTTACCACCAGGATTCCACTTGGAAACCGACCGAGCTGCCGTTTGTCTTGCCACCGAACACGCCCGTCGACGACAGCGCGGTTTCCGCTGCGGCGGCCGACTGGGCTGCCTTGTTCCATTTGGCATAGGTGTAGAAGGCGCGCAGCACGGGGCGCGACCAGAAGCTGTTGCCGGCCGACAGTTGCGGCGCGAAGGTCAGCTTGGTCAGGTTGCGGCTCTCGCCGCCTTCCGGTTTGACGATGTCGTGGCCCAGTTCCACAGCCAGGCTGTAGTTGTCCGTGAAATGGTAGACGGGACGCGCGCCGATCGAGGTCCACTTGCTGCTGACGCCCGCCGTTTCCTTGTCTTCGTAGACGAAGGTGCCCATGCCCGACCAGGCGCCTTTGGGCTGGATCATGATCTGTTCCGTCAGGCGCACGACCTTGTCATCCTTGCTGGCGCCCAGGCTGAAGCCACCCGTGTTGGCGGCGCTGCCTTTGCCATACTGCAATGCCACCTTGTTGAAGCCGCCCAGCAGGTTGCCCTGCGTATGCATGATGGTCAGCAAGTGGCCGCTGGCGATGGGGGCCGCGCCTTGCGCGTTGCGTTTCTGATTGAATTGCAGGCCCAGCGTCAGTTCACCGTCCGGGTTGACCTTGATGCCGGAAAAGCGCAGGTCGTGGGACAGGCCCATGCGCTTGCTGTCGCCGTCATCGGCCGTGCGCACGACGGCGTAGGCCAGCTTGGCGGCGCCCAGATCGATGTTTTCCAGGCCGGCGCCAGGGCCGCTGTTATTCCAGAAGTAGTAATCGGTGATGTGCACGTCCTGGCGGTCGTAGTAGCGCTTGCCGACCCAGGCGCGCGCTTCGGCGAAGGCGCCCGTGCCGATCTTGTCGGCTACCACGTTCATTTCGCGCCACGACGGGTCCGACTGTTCCCAGTCCTGATTCTGGTTGACGGAAAACGCCACCAGGGTGTTGATGCGGAAGGTGGTGCCGTTGGCTGCCTTGAAGGCTTCGCCGCCGAATTTCAGCTCGCCGTAGGTTTCGCACTCATTGCCCAGACGATACTTGGACGAGGCGCCGGCCAGCCCGAAACAGGCTTCCTTGCCGCCTTCGCTGCTGGTGCCGAAGCCCGAGCGGATGTAGCCGCCGAAGTCGATCGGCAGGGCAGCCTGGGCCGACGCGCTCAAGGCCATGAGCACTGCCGCTGGCAACGCCTTCAAGAAAAATTTGTTCATTGTGTCTCCAGTGTTTTTATAGGTGTGGGATCGGTGCACGTCACTTTGCACAACCAAAGCGCTTTAACTATGTTTCAAAGCGCTTTGAGTATAGTTCAAAGCGCTTTGATCAGTAAACTAGTTTTGTTCTTTGAATTCTTCTTAAACTTTTGAGGTGTTGCGGAGAAACATCAAAGGCGGGCGGCGGCGCGGGGGCGCCGCCGGGTACGGCAAGAGAAACTACGATGGCGAATTATTGCTGTGCCTTGCAGGCGGGCAGGGCGGCCGTGTCCGTTGCGGCAGGGGCAGGATGACGCAGGAATGCCAGGATCAGCAGGGCTGAGGTGGTGGTGATGCTGGCCAGCACATACAGCAAGTGGCGGAAGGCCGTGCCGTACGCTTGCGCCAGTTCGGCCGCGCCCGCCTGCGGCAGCAGGGTAGCCGCATGGCGCAGCCCGCCCAGCGCCAGGAAGGGGCCCGCATGCGCCGCCTGTTGCGCGCCGATGCCGGCAAGGCCGGCGCGGCCCAGCGCCGCCACGGCAAAGGTGCCCAGCAGAGCGCTGACGATGGCCAGCGCCAGGCCTTCGCCCGCCACGCGCGTCGTATTGAAGATGCCGGCCGCCATGCCGGCCCGTTCGACGGGCACGACGCTGATGGCCAGGCCATCCATCAAGCCCCAGGGCAGGCTGATGCCGCAGCCGATCAGCAGCAGCGGCCCGATCAGAGTCGCGGGCGCCTGGCCCGGCGCGCAGGTCGACAGCCACAGCAGGCCGCCCGCCGCCAGCAACAAGCCGCAGGCGCAAATGTGCGCGGCGGCAATGCGCTGCGCCGCCATGCCGGCCAGGATCGGCAGCACCAGCATGGGCGCCGACAGGGCGATCATCATGCGTCCCGCCTCCAGCGCGCTGTAGCCTTCGATGCCGATGAAGCGGGCCGGCAGCAGCACCAGCAGCACGACGAAGGAAAACGCGGGTGCGGCGGCCAGCAGTTGCACGCCGGCAAAGGCGGGCAGGCGGAACAGGGTCAAGTCCAGCATGGGCCGCGCGGCGCGCCGCTCCACGCGGATGAACGCGGCCAGCAGCAGGGCCGCGCCACCGAACAGCCCCACGCTGGCCGCGCTGTCCCAGCCACTGTCGGGCGCCTGCAGCAAGCCATACGTAAACAAGGAGAGGGCGCCGGTAAACGCCAGCGCGCCAGGCCAATCGACGCCCTGCGCCTGCGGGTCGCGCGATTCGCGCATGGCGCGTGCGGCGGCCAGCAGGGCGGCCAGGCCGGCCACGGCCGTGGCGATGAAGATGGCGCGCCAGCCCGTGTGCGTGATCAAGGTGCCGGCCAGGAAGGGGCCGAAAGCCAGGCCCACGCCGAAGGCCGTGCCGATCAGGCTGAAGGCGCGCGCGCGGGCCGGGCCGTCGAATTCCTGCGCCAGGGCCGCCAACCCGCTCGACAGGGCCATGGCGCAGCCCAGGCCCTGGAGGGCGCGCAGCACATCGAGCCACAGGATGCCGGGTGCGGCTGACAGTGCCAGCGCGGCGGCGGAAAATACGCTCATGCCCAGCAAGAACACGCGCTTGCGGCCGTAGCGGTCGGCCAGCGCGCCGGCCACCATCAGGCAGCCGCCAAAGCTGAGCATGAAGGCATTCGTGATCCACGCCAGCGCCAGCGGCGTGCCGTGCAAGTCGGCGGCGATGGCAGGGATGGCGATGGCCGGCCCCGTAAAACTGAGCGGCATGCACAGGGCGGCCAGGCAGACAGCGGCCAGCACCAGCATACGCCGTGCAGTCGCTTGGTCCGGGGCATGCGCGGGAAGATTCGTATCCATGGGAATGATTCCAGAAAGAGGGAATCTGATGATAATATGGACGCAATCCATGAAAAAGTGGCTGAAAATCCTTTCATAACGGACAAATATTCCCTAATGAGGTGAGATGGATAATCTGAACGGCATTGCCGCCTTTGTGCGCGCGGCGGAAACTTCCAGCTATGTGGCGGCCGGGCGCTTGCTCGGTGTGTCGGCCTCTGCCGTTGGCAAGAGCGTGGCGCGGCTGGAGGAAAAGCTGGGCGTGCGCCTGCTCAACCGCAGCACGCGGCGCATCAGCCTGAGCAACGAGGGTGCGCTGTTCTATGAGCGCTGCCAGCGCATCCTGGCCGACCTCGGCGATGCAGAGGCGGAACTGTCGCACCTGGCCGAGGCGCCGCGCGGCAAATTGCGCGTCAGCCTGCCCGTGATCGGCTACCGCATCATCCTGCCCTTGCTGGCGGACTTTACGCGCAAGTACCCGGAGATCGAGCTCGACCTCGATTTCAATGACCGCCTGGTCGACGTGGTGGCCGAAGGCATCGACGTGGCCGTGCGCAGCGGCACCTTGACGGATTCGCGGCTGATGGCGCGCGAACTGGGGCCGTTCGCGTTTGCCATCGTGGGTTCTCCCGCGTACTTCGCCCGCCATGGCGTGCCGGCCACGCCGCGCGCGCTGGAAGGGCACGCCTGCGTGCGCTATAAGTTTCCCACCACGGGCAAGTTGCAGGAATGGACGCTGCAGCGTGCCGAGGGCGACAGCGGCGGCGAACTGCGCTTGCCGACGGCCTTGACCTGCAACAATATCGAAGCCTTGATCGGCGCCGCCACGCAGGGCGTGGGCCTCGCGTATTTGCCCGACTTTATCGTGCGCGACGCCATCGCGCGCGGCGAACTGCAAGCCGTGCTGGCCGGCTATTTGCTGCACGCGAGCAAGTTCTGGGTGCTGTGGCCATCGAGCCGGCATTTGTCACCGAAAATCCGCGTCTTTGTTGACCATTTGTGTACCCACCTGCATTTTTCCACGCCCCCTCCCGCCCCCTGAACAGCCTGGCGGCCGCCATGGCGGCCGGTTGCGGAATATTCCTACCCCAAAGAGATTTTTCCTAACATTGCAGAATATTTATTTGCTGCGATGCACCACGCTACGCCGCGTGCCGTCAACTTATACCCTTTCTGAATACCCATCATGCGTTAATTAAATTGCCATAAGGAATTTAATTATGTTAATTTCATATCTGTTTCGGCAATATTGCAATAGTTTCCTGTTGCTGGAACATGGGCATGCATCAGCGTAGTAAGCGTGTAGTAACCAACAATTAGGGCGTGAGCCCGGTTCCATTCAGGGAGTGTGCATGAAGACAGCAAGCACGACGCCGCCACATCCGGCGCCAGCCGCGACACCTGCCCGCAAGACGGGCTTGCTGCTGGGTGGCGGTGCACCAAATTCCACCTTGATCGCCGGTGCGCTGGCTGCTTTCCTCGACGAGGGCATTGAATTCGACGTCATTTCCGCCTCCGGCGCCGGTGTGCTGATGGGCTTGCTTTACACGACGCCGCACGAAGCCACGCCGCGCCAGGCCTTGCAAAGCTGGGCCGACACGGGCGTGGCCGACAGCATCTACAAAATGATCCCGATCAACTACAAGGTGTTCCAGAAGCCGGGCATGCAGGCGAGCACTTTCCGCGACGCCTTCCAGCCGCCGGCCAACAATCCTTTTTTTCAGGCGTTCCAGCAAACGTTTGCGGGCGTGCCCACAGCCTGGTCGGACTGGGGGAAATTGATGGTGTCATCGCTGTCGCCATCGGACCTGTCGGCGAAAAGCCTGGGCCTGTGCGCGCACTTGCCCTTTCTGGAAAAAGCCGTGGATTTCTCGGGCGTGGCGCGCATGCGCCCCGATTTCTACATCAATGCCTACAACCTCAGCGAGCACCGCATGCAAATCTGGGGCAAGCACGAGATCGCACCTATCCACGTGCGCGCGGCCCTGTCGTTTCCTTTCCTGTATGCGCCCACCACCATCGATGGCGACGACTACATCGAAGGCGCGGCGCTCGACACGCTCAATTTCGAGCCGTTTATCGAAGGCAAGGGCGAACACGCTGACGCCGATACCCTGGTCATCCTCGACATCCTCGGCGACGAGCGCCTGCTGCGCAAGCCGCGCAACCTGTACGACGCCTGGGTGCGCTCCATCATCACGCCACTGGTGAAAATTTCCAAAAGCGAACTGCGCCTGTTCGAGCTTGAGCACAACACGGATGCGCGCACGGGCCAGCCCAAGCGGCGTCTGTTGAAACTCGATCTGATGGGCGGCATCCCGGAGCAGCACTGGCCCGACACCCTGGACTGGTCCAGTTCGAACATGCAGCTGCTGTTCGACGTGGGCCACAAGGCGGGCCTGGCGTTTTGCCGCCAGCATGGCGACTTGCTGCGCCGCACGCCTGACGTTTCCACGCTGGCGGCCTAGTACTACCGGCAACCGGTCCCGGCCACCTGATCGGCAGCTACTCATCCCGCCTGGCCCTGCCAGGCTGCTTTTTTGACTGTGAAACACCATGAACATCACCAAGCAATTAATTCTGACCCTCACCATCGCCTTGCTGGCCCTGCTATTGCTGGGCGCCGGCGGCGCCATCCAGCTGCAGCGCGCCCAGGAACGTTTTGACACCGTGCAAAACCGCATCATCCCCAGTATCCAGGGCTTGAATGCGGCCAAGGGTTTCCTGGCCGATTCGCGTCTGGCCGGCTACCGCCTGTCCGTGTTCTCTAACCTGGCCGACAAGACGGCGCTGGACAAGGCCGTGGCCAGCGCCAACACGAATTTCGACAAGGTCATCGCCACCTACCGCGCCGAGCGCCTGTACGACGCGACGGACAGCAAGATGCTCGACGCCGACCAGGCCGCCATGGAAGCGTACCGCCGTGCGCTGGTGCCATTCTTTGCCGCCGCCTATGCGGGCGACATGGATGGCGTGCGCGCCACCTTGCTGGCCGGCACGCCGCTGGCCATCACGGCCGCCGCCGCGAAAAAGAGCATGGATGACCATATCGCCTACAACAACAAGCTGGTCGATGACGTGAAGGCCGAAAGCCTGGCCGCCTACGACACGGCATTCAATACCATGCTGGCCGTGCTGGGTGTGGCCGTGCTGCTGACGGGCGCGCTGGCCTGGCATATCTACCGCACCATCAGCGGCGGTCTGGGCAATATCGAACATACGCTGGAGAGGGTCAGCGCCTCGCTGGACCTGTCCGCCGCCATGCCCGTCGAGCGCATGGATGAAGTGGGCCGCACGGCCACCGCCTTCAATAAATTCCTCGAACGCATCGTCGACGTGATCGCCACCGTGCGCACCTCGGCCGATACGGTCAGCGTGGCGGCCGCGCAGATTTCCGCCGGCAATGCGGACTTGTCCGTGCGCACGGAGCAGCAGGCGTCGTCGCTGGAAGAAACCGCCTCCAGCCTGGAAGAGCTGACCTCGGCCGTGCGCCAGAATACGGACAATGCGCGCCAGGCAAATACCCTGGCCGTGTCCGCCTCGGACGTGGCCCGCAAGGGCGGCGCCGTGGTGGCGCAAGTGGTGGGCACGATGGGTTCCATCAATGAGTCGGCGAAGAAGATCGCCGACATTATCGGCGTGATCGACGGCATTGCCTTCCAAACCAATATTCTGGCGCTGAATGCGGCAGTGGAAGCGGCGCGCGCGGGCGAGCAGGGCCGTGGCTTCGCCGTGGTCGCCACCGAGGTGCGCAACCTGGCGCAGCGCTCGGCGGCGGCCGCCAAGGAAATCAAGGGCTTGATCGAGGATTCCGTGGATAAAGTCAACACGGGCAGCGCGCTGGTCGACCAGGCCGGCGCGACCATGGAAGAAATCGTCGCCAGCATTCGCCGCGTGACGGACATCATGGGCGACATCGCCAACGCCAGCCACGAGCAGAGTGCCGGCATCGAGCAGGTGAACCAGGCCATTTCGCAGATGGACCAGGTGACCCAGCAAAACGCGGCCCTGGTGGAAGAGGCGGCCGCCGCAGCGTCTTCGTTGCAAGAACGCGCCGTGGAACTGGTCGACGTGGTGGCCGTGTTTCGCCTGCGTGGCGATGCCCAGGCCAAATCGTTGAAAGTGGCGGGCGGCTTGCCGGCCCCGGCTACACCTGCCGCCAGCCGCCGCCTGGCGCTGCCCGGCCGCAGCGCCCGCGCTTGAACCTTGTGACTGCCCCGGTACGCCGGGGTTTTGGTGGTGGCGTCGTCGGATGGAGGCCTTGAGTTCTGCAACTGTGGCGAGTGGCAGTAAAGTTGTTCGGGCTGGCAGGGCGGAAGGGAAGTTGGGCGGCGCCGTCCGGTTCGGTCGCAGTCAGGGTGTCAGCCTGACTTTCGGGCGCGTGAGTCCGCTTGGGCCCCATTGCAGACGTTGCAGTAGCTGAGCCGTAGCTTCGATAGCTTGCCTTAGAGTGCTTAAGGGGTATCGGACTTGAGCGCCGGATGTGCAGCGAACTCTTCTGGATACCATTTCTCAAGCAACGCAAGCGTAAGCTCCCCAATCGACTGCGCAGCCTTCTCGCGACCTTTGCCTGCCAGTTCTGTAAGTGGCAATTCCATTTCAAGCGGATGCTGTCGATTTGCGTCTCGCTGATGAGTTATGACAAGTTCGCCAGCTTGGTTAATGCAAAACGCTAGGTATGGATGATGCATGTTATTGCTTCCGTGGCAGGCTAATCTTAACCCGTGGTTGTCTTGAAACTGCGCCCTGAGTCTGGACGTCCGCTCTTGGCCGGTTGCCATCGCTGGCAGGTTACGGCACAATGCGGACTGCCATTCCCTGGCTGTAAATTGATGCGGCCTAGGAGCGCGATTAGAAGACCACAAGCGTCCCATCAGGCAACAGACCACATGGCCAATTGCCTTCGTGATAAATCATCAAAGCGTCAAGCCAAAAATTAGGTTGGGCATTCAAGACTTCCAAGGTAGCCATCCGCACACAATAGATTGCCGAATCTTTGGCGGCTTGTGTGAAGTCGTTCGCCCCGGAGAAAATCGTCCTGTCGGGCACCACCCTCAATGATTTCAAGGCCAACTTGTAGGACGCCATGACTTCTTGCTGGTACGCAGTTCCATTGTCCTTCAAGATGGTCCTGAGGTGCTCTCCATGGATCGGGTCGGGTTGATCGCGGGAGCTGGGCAGCCAGTCCATATCTGAAGCAATTTTTGCTAAGCCAGTGTCTAACTCCGCTGGAAAGCGTGGCCTGTCCCAGGCACTCAAATTCGGGAGCGCTATTTGGCCTTCGCTAGGTTGATAGCTACCTAGTGCGCTGAACCACTGGGCGTTAACGACTGCATGTCTTATTCTGTCCATTAATCAACCAGCCTCTTAAGTCCAAGCATTTTCTACAAGGCCTGCTCCCGCAGCGATAGAGTCATGCTCTGCGCTTACGTGACAGGCCGATTTTGGCCGGTTGCCGCCGTAGGCGGGGGCCGCCACTTGGCGGACGTAGCAGTCGAAGCGCGTTAAAACGGGACTAAAAGCCACCAAGCCTCGCCCCGTGTCATAGCTTGCCCGAAGCAGGAGTGCGTTTACGTTCTGGTAAGCTGTATCCTTTTCCCGCTCCATAAAACTCATCATGGACAACCGGCTTAAAACGGCATTTTCCACGAGCACTCGCTCCTTCTTAATATGGAGGTCCGCTTCTGGCCGATTGCCATCATCGGCAGCTTCCGCCCCAAAGAGGAGGTTCGGTTTGTGAGCACTGTCGTGGAAGCTTACGACTCGACGTCGCATATACGGTCGCGCCCCCCGGACTTGGCCTGATAAAGACGGCGGTCTATTCTATCGAGAAAAACATGGGGGTCAACCAGGGCGCTGGGCAGGATAGTGCCGACGCCCATGCTGACAGTGACTAAGCGACCAACGCCGGAGCGTGCATGCTCGATTTCCTTGCGCGCCAGCAGCTTGCGACAGCGCTCGGCCACGTTGCGGGCTGCTCCCTCGTCCGTGGCTGGCAGCAGCAGCACAAACTCCTCGCCGCCCAGGCGGGCGCATAGGTCGCGCGAACGTGAAGCGCCCTCATCCATTGCCTGGGCCACACGACGCAAACAGTCATCACCTTGCATGTGGCCATAATGATCGTTGTACTGTTTAAAATAATCTATGTCGATCACGATCAGCGACAGCGGTTCGCCAGTGGCGCGCGCCTTGGCCCATTCGATCGCGTACAGCGTGTCGAACATGCGGCGGTTTGCAACGCCTGTCAGGCTGTCGCGGTAGGTGAGCACTTCCAGCTCGCGCTGCAACTGGAGGATCTTGTCCTCGGCCTGCTTACGCTCGGTAATGTCGAACATGAAGCCAACCAGCGATTCGACGCTGCCGTCCTGGCGACGCACCACGTGCACGACGTCTCGGATCCAAAGCTGTTCTCCGTCGGCCGTTAGCGCCCGATAGTCAGCTTCGTGATCGAGGCCCATCTGCGACTGTGCGACACAAAAATCGACCGTCTTCTTGCGATCCTCCTCCAGGATGCGTTCGGCCCAGTCGTTTACGGACAGCCAACTTGACTGTTTCCAACCGAGCAACTCCTCAATTTGAGGGCCAATGTAAGTGAAGCGCATAGTGGCCCAGTCGATTCGCCACGGAATTGCGCGGGTCGACTCCAGCAATGTTCGATAGACATCTGAATCGTCGCAGGCGACGGTGGAAGAATCGAGAGTAGGGGTAGTCATCATGAATGAATGTGAGAAGGAAGGTATTGTGTACTGGATGTCCTGTATGGCCGGTTGCCGTCGTTGGCAGGCCCGCCCCATGACAGGCGACTGTTTGCAACAGTCATCCAGCCAAAGCTTATGAGCAGCTCAGCAGTGTCTAGTGAATTCGTGGCAATGTACACATCCAGCAGCATCGTCACTGTCGACAATACCAGCAACTGAAGCAAAGCGGGAAACAAAGCTCGTGGTATCGGCTGCATGAACTTCCATTACAAGCTCTTCGCCGGTAGGGCCAACGCAGATTTACTGCTCCCTACGCAAGAAAATAGTAGCGATAACGCCAAGGAAAAAAATCCTTGCATGAACCGGTACAACTTCAGGCGCAAAGGTGCAAGCAAAGAAAATTAACGAGAAAGAGAAATGCGGGAAATTTTCTGTCCCAGCTGAAGCTGTATTTCATATTCCATCATTTCATTATTGATTTTAGTTACTCAGGTTTCGCTTCAACGGCTGCTCCTGGCCGAACGCTGCCTTTAATCATAGGCCATTCGCTGCCCCACCTCGTATGCCTTTTCATGGCAATAAAACAGGATAAGCGGCGTGTCGTTCGAATAGACCATCGCGTCGTCACGTGAAGGGACAAAAATATCCGACCAATTTTCGACCAGGAACACACTGCTGCATAAAAAACAGTCGTCTTCTCCAAACACAACTACGACCTGCTGAATTCCCGGCACACGCGCACGTAGCCAGCTGGTCGCGATGGCCACATCATTGCCGAATGCGAAGCGCTCGATAGAGCCAACGGTGTTAACGTCCAGGCCGAGATGCGTCTTCGAGTCATGAAGGCCCACTAAACGATATGCACGGCCGGCACCCTCGGCATTCAGCCAAACGATATCGGCTGAGTGGTGATTTAGCTCCTGAACCCTCCAATGTGTTGCGTTCATAGTCTCTCAAAATCCAAGGCGTTCATGGCCGGCATTTTTAGGGCAGCATCGTGCCCAGGTGTGACATACATGCCTGCTCACTTGCATACCGATTACTAAAGTGGATCCATCAGTCAAGACACTTTGCCGACTAATTTAAGCTGTGCCCGTTTCCACTGCTTCAGCTGCCCGGCGCTGACCCGTATTGCTCTTTTCCTGTGACTTTTTATCGTCGTCACCGAACCGGTCGACGATCAGCGCACCGCCGCCGACGCCGTCGCGGTAGACTTGGTCGGGCGTCTGGTAGCTGAGCGACTGGTGCGGTCGCTCGGCGTTATAGAACGCGAAATACTGCGCCAGGCCCACCATCAATTCCGCCATATTGGCGTACCCCTTCAGGTACACATCCTCGTACTTCACGTTGCGCCACAGCCGCTCGACGAAGATGTTGTCCAGCGCTCGTCCACGCCCGTCCATGCTGATGGCGACGCCTTCGCGCTTGAGCACATCGGTGAAAGCCGTGCTGGTGAACTGCGAACCTTGATCGCTGTTGAACACCTCAGGCCTTCCATGGCGGCGCACGGCATCGTCCAGGCAGTCCACGCAGAACGACGCGTCCATGCTGTTGCTGATGCGCCAAGACAGCACCTTGCGGCTGTACCAGTCGATGATTGCCACCAGATACGCGAAGCCCCGCGCCAATCGAATGTAAGTGATATCTGTCGACCACACCTGGTTCGGCCGCGTCACCGGCACGCCGCGCAACAGGTACGGATAAACCTTGTGCAGAGGATGCGCACGGCTCGTGTTAGGCCCCGGCGCCATACCCGCCAAGCCCATGCCGCGCATCAGGCGCTGCACGCGCTTGCGGTTGACCACGTAGCCGGCCACACGCAAGGACACAACCATCCGCCTGCTGCCATAAAAAGGCCGGCTGGTGTATTCCTCGTCGATCAGCGTGCGCAGCTGCAGGTCGCTCTCGTCTTCACATGCCTGCCTGGATGCAGCGTCGATCTGCCGGTACACCGTCGCGCGCGGCACGCTTGCCAGCTCGCATTGGCGCGTCACGGGCAGCTTCTCGTGCCCGGTTTCGATCCAGCCCAAGCGCTCCTCCCGGCTCACGGCCCCAGCTTTTTTTTAAGCCAATCCACTTCCATCTTCAGCCGACCGATCTCACCGTACAGCTTATCCTCGGGGCTGCTTTCATCGATCGGCTTGGGGCCGCGCTTGGTGTCGAACAGCACCCCCGCGTTCTCCAGGATTTCCTTTTTCCACTGTCCCACCAGCACCGGATGCACGCCGAACTCTTGCGCGATCTCCGTCACCGTCTTGACACCGCGAACGGCCTCCAGACCGACCTTGGCCTTGAACTCAGCCGTGTGTACCCGACGTTTTTTTCCTTCACTCATTTGCTGTCATCCCTTTCGCGGACCACAGCTTAAACCATCGTCTCAGATTCGGGATCCACTATATACACCTGGCTTAAAACAAGGCTGTCGTCATGACCAGATTCTGTCTGCGACAAGCATAAGCAGAATCTAATTACATTTATATGACAAAAAAACAGTGTATCCTACGATCCCGGCAGCTATGTTTTTGTCGATGCAAAGGAAAAGCTGCGGTGTTTGCTCCTGCTAGCGGAGTATCTTTTGATTGGCGCACTATCATGGATATTCTGCATGATAAATGCCATGCCGCTGACTAATACCCAGGCACTGCGCGATGCCGGATAGCCAGCGCAGTTACTTTTATCACAATGATAGGGAGATCCCCAAATTGGCGCATATCGAAGAAAGCATCCACATTGCTGTCCCGCCCACGCTCATCGATCAAATCTGGAGTGAAGTTGACCGATGGCACCTGTGGGATCCGGATACAAAGCAAGCCCGGCTCAATGGGCCATTCGCAGCGGGAACACAGGGCAGGATAGTGCCGAACAAGGGGATGGGTATTGCGATGCTGGTTACCGAGCGCACCGCAGGCCGCTCGTTCACCGTCGAGGGCTACATCCCGCTGTTCCGCATCCACTTCGAGCACACGGTTGCCGCAGTAGATGGCGGAGCGGAAGTCGTTCACCGCGTGTGGTTCACTGGAGCGCTTGCTTTTCTGTTCGGGCCAGGCGTTGCCAAACAAGTCCGGCAAGGGCTACCCAAAACGATGCGTTCGCTCAAGGCCTATGCCGAGAAACGCCACGCGACTCGCCATGATGGCGAGGTGGATGGGGTCAAGGCGACAACAGCCTGACAGATAGTTTCCCCTCGTCAATTCCTTGCAAAGCACCGCGTCAAATTAACGTGCCCTTCCCGTCATGATGGAATACAATTCTTGCGTGGCAGCCAGCTTGCCTGGCAAGGCCGGGCACGGCGTCACGCTTTGACCTCGGAAAGATGTTTGCTTATGACGCTGCAGTTCCCCCTGCCGAATGTACCCCTTGCGCCGCGCGCGCCTTCCATTCTGTCCAAGCCATTCGGCTCCCTGTTTTCCTTGACCCTGTTCTGCCTGATTCCTGCCGCGTCCGCTCTGGCAGCCGCGCCTGCCAGCAGCAGCGTCATGCTGGAAGAGCTGACCAGCACGGAGTTGCGCAGCCGTATCGACCACGGCGCCACCACCGTGCTGGTGCCGATCGGCGGCGTCGAGCAGAGCGGGCCGTATATTGCGCTGGGCAAGCACAATGTGCGCGCCGGTCTGCTGGCGCGCCAGATTGCGCAAAAGCTGGGCAACACCATCGTCGCGCCCGTCGTTTCCTACGTGCCGGAAGGCGCGATTTCTCCGCCGGCCGGCCACATGCGCTTTGCCGGCACGATTTCGATACCGCCAGCCGCCTTCGAGGCCATGCTGGAAGGGGCGGCCGCCAGCCTGCGCCAGCATGGTTTCCGTGACATCATCTTCCTCGGTGATCACGGCGGTTACCAGAAGAACGAGCAGAATGTGGCGAATAAGCTGAATCGGGCCTGGGGCAAAGCTTCCACGGCGAAAGATGCGCGTGCGTATGCCTTGCTCGATTACTATGACATCACGCAATCACAATATATTGCCGAGCTGCAAAAGCGCGGCCACAGCAGCGCCGAGATCGGCCTGCACGCGGGCTTGGCGGACGCGGCGCTGATGCTGGCGACGGACCCGTCGCTGGTGCGCAGCGAGGCCATGGCGCACGGACCCAAGCCCGGCGTGGCGGACGGCGTGCGCGGCGACGCCACGCGTGCCACGGCCGAGCTGGGCCAGATCGGCATCAAGCTGCAGGTGGACACGTCGGTGGCCGCCATCAAGCAATTGCTGCAACGTAACAAGTAAATTCTCCGCCGGCAGTACTGAACTCCCGGCTTTTGCAACGAAACGACGCGAAATCACATGAAAAAATCTCAACGACGCACCATCGTCACCTTGTCCGCCCTGGCTGCCGCACTGGCCGGCCTGGGCGTGGCCAGCCAGGTCATCGGCGCCAGCACGCCGGCTCCTGCCGCTGCCGCGCCGGCTGCCGCCTATTCGCCGCTGCCGGGCATGCCGCCGCTGGTGGACCCGAAAAACGTGTATGGCAGCATCGCCAGCAGCAATATGAGCCCCGTCGTCAAGGATCACTTGCGCAGAGTCTACGTGCCGAACCTGCGCTCGAACGACGTCTACGTGATCGACCAGGACAGCCTGAAAGTGGTCGACAAGTTCAAGGTCGGCAGCGGCCCGCAGCACGTGGTGCCGTCGTGGGACTTGCGCACGCTGTGGGTGGCGAACAATGCCGAGCGCACGGACAAGGGCAGTCTGACGCCGGTCGATCCCTTGACGGGCAAGCCGGGCAAGGAAGTGCCCGTCGACGATCCCTACAATATGTACTTCACGCCGGACGGCAAGTCCGCCATCGTCGTGGCTGAAGCGCGCCACCGCCTCGATTTCCGCGATCCGAAGACCATGGCCGTGCAGTATTCGATCGACACGCCCCAGTGCGGCGGCATCAACCATGCGGATTTCTCGAATGACGGCCGCTACGCCATGTTCACCTGCGAGTTCGACGGCACCATCGCCAAGATCGATCTGGTGGGGCGCAAGGTCGATGGCTACCTGAAATTGCAGATGCCGGCCAAGCGTTTTGCCGAGTCCGGTCCCGTGGGCGGCCCCGCGAATGAAATCTGCAGCGTCAAGAAGGGCATGCCGCAAGACATACGCATCTCGCCGGACGGCAAGAAATTCTTTATCGCCGACATGGATGCCGACGGCGTGCACATCGTCGATGGCGCCACCCTGAAGGAAATCGGCTTCATCCAGACGGGCGTGGGCGCGCATGGCTTGTACCCGAGCCGTGACGGCAAGAAACTGTACGTGGCCAACCGCGGCACGCACCGCATCCACGGCAAGCGCAATGGCAAGGGCAGCGTCAGCGTGATCGATTTCGCCACCGAAAAAGTGGTGGCGAACTGGCCGATTCCCGGCGGCGGCAGCCCCGACATGGGCAATGTGAGTGCCGATGGCAAGTATCTGTGGCTGTCAGGCCGTTTCGACGATGTGGTGTATCGCATCGATACGAACAGCGGCGACGTGTCCAAGGTAAAAGTCGGCCAGGAACCGCACGGCCTGACCGTGTGGCCGCAGCCGGGCCGCTATTCGCTCGGTCATACAGGCAACCTGCGCTAGGCAGGGGAAGCGCATGGAAATCGATTCGCTGGAGCAACTTCGCGCGCATTATCCGCCCGCGCAGGGGCGGTCGCTGAGCAAGCAGCTCGACCGTCTCGACCCGCATTGCATCGCCTTCATCGGGCTGTCGCCGTTCGCCGTGCTGGCCACGGGCGGGGCCGGCGGCCAGCTCGATGCCTCGCCGCGCGGCGGCGCGCCCGGTTTCGTGCACGTGCTCGATGCCCATACCTTGCTGCTGCCCGATGCCAAGGGCAATAACCGCCTCGACAGTTTCAGCAATATTGCCGAGACGGGCAGGGCGGGGTTGCTGTTCATGATCCCCGGCGTCGATGAAACTTTGCGCGTAAATGGCGAGGCCAGTCTCAGCGACGATCCGGCGCTGCTGGCGCACTTTGCCGCCGAGCGCAACCCGCCACGCCTGGTCATGCGCCTGCGCGTGGCCGAGGCTTACTTGCACTGTGCCAAGGCCCTCATGCGTGCGCGCCTGTGGGACAGCACGGCGCAAGTCGAACGCGGCGTCTTGCCGACGATGGGCCAGATGATCGCGGAGCAGACGGGCGGCAGCGGGCCGCAGGAAACGCAGGCGCAGATGGTCGCCCGCTACGCGCCGGATCTGTAGTTTTGATTGCCTAAAATGCAATATTGGCGCATACTGCATTACCTGTCCCCTTAGCTGTCCCCTTACCTGCGAGGAGTACCATCATGATTCTTGATCACATCGGTTTGAATGTCAGCGATGCCGAGGCCAGCAAGGCCTTCTTTTCGGCCGCCCTGGCGCCCCTGGGGGTGTCGGTGGTGATGGAAGAGCAGGGCTGGGTTGGCTTGGGCAAGGATGGCAAGCCCGATTTCTGGTTTGGCGTGGGCGGCACGCCGCATGCCGGCATGCATCTCGCCTTCACGGCGGACAACCGTGCCCAGGTGGACGCGTTTTACCAGGCTGCACTGGCAGCGGGCGGCAAGGATAACGGCGCCCCCGGCATCCGCGCCATGTATCACCCGAATTACTACGGCGCCTTCGTGCTGGGGCCGGACGGTCACAATGTCGAAGCCGTCTGCCACCATCCCGAACCCTGACACCGTTCATTACCAGAAGAGAGCAGCATGAAGCAAAGCGCCACCCTGTTTGCCGACGATGCGGGCCGCTATGCCTACGTGAAAGCGGGATTTTCCTGGCCGGCCCTGTTGCTGGGCTCGTTCTGGGCCGTGGCCAAGCGCCGCTGGTGGCTGTTGCTGCTCATGCTGGCGATGGATGTCTGCCTGTGGTTTGGCAGCCATCTGGCCACCGAACTGCACATCGGTCCGATGATGCTGCTGATGGCCGCCGCGGAGCTCAGTTACCTGCTGGCACGTGGCTGGTATGGCAACCGCTGGCTGGAAGCTTCGCTGCGCAGCCATGGCTACAAGCCCGTCGTGCCGGACACCGGCGCCGCGCGTTGAGCGTGCCTGGCACAGATTTTCCTTCCTGTTACTGACGTTTGCCAAGAGCAAGCTGTCCAGCCAAAACTTTCTGCGCAGCTTAGCGCACCTTTGATCCAGATCATGCCTCACCTGCGGTGCTCACGTAGCCTTGGGACTCGCGTTGCAAAGCATCTTCCCACCAATCGGATATGTTTTTTCGCGTTTCGTGGCGTAGCCCGGTCGTCTGCTTCACCGTTCGACAACCGGTGGTGTCGCCTTGTATTTACCCAACCGCTCTAATGAGGAACTCCATGTATCCATATTCCCGTAGTGTTACCCCAGCCGTCAAAAACCACCTGGAAGCCCAACTGGCTTTTTTCAATGGTCTGTCGAAGTCCTTGTTCCAGTCGGTGCAGCACTTCAGTGACCTGAACATGCAGCTGGCGCAAGGCTTGCTGGAAGAAACCACCGTCACCAGCCAGAACCTGCTGACGCTCGAGCGCGCTGAAGATGTGTTCCAGGTGGCTGCCGCAGCGGGCCAGCCAGCCGCCGAGCAATTGCGCAAGTATCAGCAACAGCTGTCGCGTCTGGCCGCCGATACGCAGGTCGAACTGGCCAATGTGGCCGAGCAGCATGTGAATGAAACGAGCCGTACTGCCAAGGCCCTAGCCGAAGAAGTGGCCCGCACAGCCTCGGAAGAAACGCAGAAAAACGTGCGCAAGCAGCAGGAAGCCATGCAGCGCGTCGCCGAACCATTCCAGGCCAACCACCAAAATGGTAGCAACCGCGACCAGCAGCGCGGTGCGCACAGCCGTGACGGCCAAAGCCTGCAAAGCGCCAGCCAGCAGGGTAGCCAGCAGTCGGCCGGCAGCGAAAGCTCCGCCAGCGGCAGCGCATCGCAAGCGGGCTCCGCACAAAACAAAACCAGCAGCGCCAGCCGTAAAGAGTAAGCGGGCTGCTGCCGGTAGCTGAATGCCAGCTAAATTCGTATCGCAAGGGCCGAGCCTTGGGATGTTCTTAGCTGGCGCAGCATCGTGCGTAGTGGTCCGGGCAGAGCGCCCGTCCTTCAGGGGGCGGGCGCTTTGTCGTGGGTGTGCGCGACGGCAGTCTGCGTGCCCGCGCCCATCTTACGTGTCAGCATGGTATCCACCTTGCTGTTGGCGTCGATAAAGGCGCTCACGGCGTCCAGCGTGGGGGCCAGCATGCGCAGGGGGCTGGCCAGCGAGGCGACCAGGGTGGTATGGCTGACCTTGTCGAAATACACTTCCGTCACGGGCCGGTGCAGTGCCCGCAAGGCGGTGGCCAGGCCACCTGTATTGCGCTGCGGATTGACCAGCTTGTCCTGTCCGGGCAAGGGGGCGATCAGCAGGGCGGGCGGGGCCTCGGCAGTCACGTGATGGATGGGCTGCGAAGCGGCGGGCGTGTCCGGGTAAAAGAAGACGGGCCGGGTGGTGTTGTTTTCGATCGGCAGGAAATCATACGGACCGGCCAAGCCTATCCAGCCGCGCAAGTCGTGCGGGTGCATGCCGTGGCGCGCCAGCAGGCTGGCGTCGAGCGCCACCATCGCCGCATTGTAGGCACCGGCGCTATGGCCCATGACGAACAGGCGGGCGGGGTCGCCGCCATGGCGGCTCGATTCCATCGCGGCCCAGGCCACGGCGCGGGCGGCATCCTGCAAAATCTCCGGGTAGTGCACCTCCGGATACAGCCGGTAGTCGGCGATCACGGCCAGGTAGCCGCGCGCAGCGAGCGCGTGGCCGACGAAGGCATAGTCGGCGCGCTCGCCCTCCGTCCAGTTGCCGCCATAAAAGAACACCACCACGGGTACAGGCCCCGTGCGGATTTTTGGGGCGTACACATCGAGTTTTTGCCGTGGCAGGGGGCCGTAGGCCAAGCCCCGCGTCACTTGCGAGGCGCTGCCGGACGACAGGGCATTGATGGCGCTCAAGGGTGAGCAAGCGGCCAGGCTGGCGGCGAGCGGGATGGTCGCCAGCAAACCGAGCAAGGTGGTGCGCAGGGTCGTCATGCTGGCTCCTGATTGTCATGAAGGATGTTTGCAGTGTAGGCCAAGCGGCGCGCGGCAGGCACAAGTTGTTGCGGTAGCATAGAAATTATTCGGAAAGTATGTTGTCTTGTAGCAGCCATTTGCGCGCCGTGGCGATGACGGCGTCCGACAGGGTGCGCGTGAGCGGCGTCTGGATGTCCCAGGCATGCCAGGTCAGGGGCACGTCGAGCGCCTGCCCGGCCGCCACGTCGACCAGCCTGCCAGTGGCCAGTGCCGTTTCCGCCTGCAGCAAAGGCACCATGCCGTAGGCATAGCCCGCTTCGATGAAGCGCACGAAGTCGCGCGCCGAACCGAGCACATGGTGCGGATAGCGGCCCGTGTAGCCGAGGCGGTGCTGCAGATAGCGCTCGTGCAGGGCATCCTTGCTGCCAAACGTGATGGCCGGTGCCTGGCTGACGGCTTGCACCGTAAAACCATGGGGAAACCATTGCTGCGCGAACGCGGGCGACGCCACGCACAGGTAGCGCATGCCGCCCAACGGCGTGGCCGTGGTGCCGGCCACCAGGTCGTTGGCGCTGGTGACGCAGGCAAACACGCGGCCTTCGCGCAGCTGGCTCAGGGTGTGGTCCTGGTCGTCGAGGCGGATATCGAGCAGGCAGGACGGCGGCGAAAGTAGCGGCCCCAGCGCTTCCGGGATCCAGGTGGCGGCGCTGTCGGCGTTGACGGCGATGGCCAGCTCCGGCAATTGCGTGGTGGGGCCGGGCTGGGCGTCGAGTGCCGCCTCGAGCAGCTTGACTTGGCGGTAATGGGCGATCAGGCGCTGGCCCGCTTCCGTAGGCAGGGGTGGGTGGCTGCGGATGATCAACAAAGTGCCTTCCAGGTTTTCCAAGGTGCGGATGCGCTGCGACACGGCCGGCTGGCTGATCGCCAGCGCCTGCGCGGCCTTTTCAAAGCTGCCCAGACCGATCACGGCGTCGAGGGCGGCCAATCCACGATAATCGACGACGCGCATAAGATTCTCTTATATATGGTTAGAATCATTCATTATACTTATATTTACTTTTTCTTTACACTGTTGAAATAGGGTAACAACTCCACTCTCCCGCGCGGTCCTCCTGGTTCCGCACCACCCTCCACCTACCTCTGATGACTTTGCCGTTGCCGGCAGAGCGTGGGCGGCCGTGCGCGTGATGGAAAGCAATACAAAGGAATCGATATGGACAGCGCAATTTTCTTGAAAGGCATGGGGCTCGGAGCGAGCCTGATCGTGGCCATTGGCACGCAAAACGCATTCTTGCTCAAGCAGGGGCTGAAGCGCCATTACGTGCTCACCTGCATACTCGTGTGTTTGCTGTGCGACGCCATCCTGATCACGGCCGGCGTGGCCGGCATGGGCACGTTCATTGCCGACAATCCCAACTTTCTGCTGTGGGCCAAGGCTGGTGGCGCCACGTTCCTGATCGCCTACGGCTTGCGCGCGGCCAAGTCGGCCTGGCGTCCAACGGCCATGGCGGTGTCGGCGGCCAAGTCGCCTGAAGGCTACTGGGCCGTGATCGGCGCGGCATTGGCGTTCAGCCTGCTGAACCCGCACGCTTTCCTCGACACGGTGATTTTGCTCGGTTCGATCGGCGGCCAGCATGAAGGCGTGGGGCGCTTCTACTTCGCCGGTGGCGCCATCATGGCTTCGGCCCTGTGGTTCTTCCTGCTGGGCTTTGGCGCCCGCTACCTGGCGCCCGTGTTTGCCAAGCCCATGGCCTGGCGCGTGCTCGACGGCATCATCGCCCTCGTCATGTGGGCCATCGCCGCCTCGCTGTTCCTGTAATCAGCGGGTCAGGAAGTTCAATACGCGGCTGGCCAGCTTGCCATACGGCGGCCACAGCAGTTTCAACGCGCTGTAGCGCGCCTGATAGAACACGGGGCGCAGCTTGCTGAAGGTGTGAAAGCCTTCCACGCCGTGGTAGTGGCCCATGCCGGACTCGCCCACGCCGCCGAAGGGCAGATCGTGCTGGCCCACATGGTACAGGGCGTCGTTGACGGACACGCCGCCCGACATCACCGTATCGATCAGCAGCTGTACGGTAGCTGCCTGGTTGCTGAACGGATAGATGGCCAGCGGGCGCGGCCCCGCGTTGATGCTGTCGATCACCGTGTTCAGATCTGTATAGCCGCGCAGCGGCAGGATGGGGCCAAAGATTTCCCGCGTCAGCAGCAGGCTGTCTGCGGGGGCATCGAGCACGATGTGCGGCGCGATCTTGCGCGTGGCCCGGTCGTATGCAGGCCCCGGTAGTAGGGGAATGACTTGTGCGCCCCGTTGCCGCGCTTCGTCGAGCGCCTGCAGCAGGCGCTCAAAGGCGGCCTCGTCAATGATGGACGTATAGTCGGGCGTGTCCAGCCGCGGGTAGCGCATGGGCACGATCTGGCGCGCGTGTTCGACGAAGGCGGCGATGCTGGCCTCGGGTAGCCAGGCGTGGTCGACGCTGGTGCAGATTTGCCCCGCGTTGAGGTATTTGACAAACAAAATGCGTTCGGCTGCCGTACGCACATCGAAATCGGCGCAGACGATGGCCGGCGCCTTGCCGCCCAGCTCCAGGGTGACGGGGCACAGATTGCGCGCGGCCGCCGCCATGACGGCGCGGCCCGTCTGGCCGGAACCCGTAAACAGCAGGTGGTCGAACGGCAGTTGTGAAAAAGCGATGCCCACGCCGCCCGTCTCGTCGAAAAACTGTAATTTTTCCGGCGGGAAGTAGGCGGGCATCTTCTCGATCAAGAGTTGCGCCAGGTGGCGCGAATTCTCGCCCATCTTGACCATGGCGCGGTTGCCGGCGGCGAAGATGTAGGTCAAAGGCACCAGGCTCAGGTTGACGGGGAAATTCCACGGCACGATGACGCCCACCACGCCCAGCGGCTGGGGCAGTACGCGGTTGCGGGCGCCAAGGAAGGTGCGCCAGTCCACGCTGCGGCGCTGCGGCTTCATCCATTTTTTCAACTGTTTCAGTACGTGATCGATCCCGTCGATGGCGGGGAATATCTCCGCCAGCAAGGTTTCGTGCCGGGAGCGGTTGCCATAATCGGCGCTGATCGCCTCGCATAGCGCGTCTTTATGCTCGCGGATGAAGCGCTGCAAGGTTTGCAGGTCGCGTTTGCGCTCGGCGAACGTGGGTACGGGGTGGACCAGGCAGGCGGCACGCTGCACGGCCAGGGCTGCAGCCAGCTCGGCGTTCTTCAGCTCCATGTTGTTTGCGACATCAGGCATGTTTCTCCTTGGCTGGCCGGGCAATACGCGCGCCGTTCCAGCGCACTATAGCGGACTATGCAGACAAGCGCCGCCGCACGATACGCCGTAAAATGTCCGGCAACTGTACGCTACCCTTTCCAGGAATGCCATGACCCCGACCACGCCAGACTCCCTGCACATCGTGTGCCCCCATTGCGACGCCGTCAACCGCCTGCCGGCCGCCCGCTTGATTGAACAGCCCACTTGCGGCAAGTGCCAGAAAGATTTGTTTACGGGCCAGCCCGTGGACCTGGCCAGCGCCCGTTTCCTCAAGCATATCGAACGCAGCGACATTCCCGTGCTGGTGGATTTCTGGGCACCCTGGTGCGGTCCGTGCCGCAGCATGGCGCCATTCTATGTGCAAGCCGCCAGGACACTGGAGCCGGCATTTCGTGTCGTCAAGGTCAATACGGAAGCGTCGCCAGACCTGGGCAGCCGTTTCAATATCCGCAGCATTCCCACCCTGGCCCTGTTTTTGCGCGGCGTGGAAGTGGCGCGCCAGCCGGGCGCCATCGATGCGCAGGCCATCGTCGCCTGGGCCAGGGACAAAGCCCGCCTGTGAGCCGCTAGGCAAACCATCACTGGTTTTCATTTGACATTTAATATGGTGCCATATTATATTGTGCCATATGATAAAGCTCGAACAGAAATACACGGCCCTGCTGGGTGAGGTGCAGCGCCGCGCCAGCGGTCTCGACATGACACAGTCCACGGCGCGCTTGCGCCTGTGCTTTGAAGTGCTGGGCCTGGCGTCCGCCATCGATGGCGATTGCGCCACGCGCCTGGGCAGGCATGGCTTGTCGGAAGGCAAGTTCGTCTTGCTGTCCTTGCTGCGCGACGTGCCCGACGGACTCTCGCCGCACGCGCTGGCCGAGCGGGCAGGCGTGACGCGCGGCACCATCACGGGCTTGCTCGACGGCCTGGAGCGCGATGGTTTCCTGGCGCGCCACGCGGACCAGGTCGACCGGCGCAAGCTGCTGGTGCGCCTGAGCGCCAAGGGAGAAGCTGCCGCTGCCACCCTGGTCGACGAACATGCGCAATGGATCGCCAGCCTGTTTGCCGATTTCACGCCGGACGAGATGCAATTATTGAGTGGACTGCTGGAAAAAGCCTGGCGCAAGACGGACCGAGGTTCTGCATGAGCCGTGGCGTCGCCGATATCGCTCCCGCACGGCTGGCCCTGCTGAATGGGGGCAGCGCGGCCAGCGCCACCCTGACGGAAGGGCTGGCCATCGATTTTGCCCAGCTGCTGGCTGCAGCCGTACCCGACATCGGTGCCGCCCGGCTGGAGCGGATGCGCGCGCAGGCCGCAGCGGGCATCACCAAACGCATGGCATTGGCGGCGCAATTGCTGCTGGAAGCCGATGCCGACCCGGCTGTGCTGCAAGCGCATCCATCCGACACGGTACGTGGCTGGGCTTGCTTTGTCGTCGCCGCCCAGGCTGGCTGGTCCTTGCCGCAACAGCTGGACGCCATGCGGCCGCTGGCCAACGATGGCCACTTTGGCGTGCGCGAATGGGCCTGGCTGGCGCTGCGGCCGCATCTGGCGGCGAGTCTTGACGAGGCCATTCGCTTGCTGGCGCCGTGGACGGCGGACCCGTCGGAAAGAGTGCGCCGCTTTGCCTGCGAAGCGCTGCGCCCGCGCGGCGTGTGGTGCGCGCATATCGCCCGGTTAAAAGAACAGCCGCAGCTGGCCTTGCCCCTGTTGCAGCCCCTGCGCGCCGACCCGGCCATCTACGTGCAGGATTCCGTGGCCAACTGGCTCAACGATGCTGCGAAGAGCCAGCCAGACTGGGTACGCAGCCTGTGCGCGCAATGGCTGCTGGAAAGCCCCGTTGCCGCCACGGCACGCATCTGCAAGCGGGCCCAGCGCTCGCTGGCCTGATCATTCATCACCGAAGGAGAAACCATGCATTACCTGTTAGAACTGTACAGCCCGAAACCCGCCTGGCTGGCCCTCGATGGCGCCGCGCGCCAAGCGTATTTCGCCACGGTGGGCGCCGGCATGGCGGCCTTGTCCGGCAGCGGCGCCGAAGCGCTGGCCATGGGCGCCATCGACGGCGGCAAGCTGCATGCGGCTTGCCAGCGATTTTATGCCGTCTGGCGCTTCCCGGACGAGGCTGCACTGGATGCCTTGCTGGCCGGTATCGCCGCCACGGGCTGGCACGATTATTTCGACACCGTCAATGCGGCCGGTCCGGCCGTAGATTTCCCCGCGCACCTGGCGCAGCTGGCCGCAGTCTAAGCGTCCGACGTTTTCCCTGCCGCTGCGGTACAGTGGGCATTTTCATCCAACCACCGACGTTGATGCCCATCAAACCGTTTTTCACCCTGATGCTTGCCCTGGCGCCCATGCTGGCGTCGGCAGTCCCTGCCAGCCCGCAAGCCCTCGTTGTCGCCGCCCGCAAGCAGGTGGGCGTGACCGTGCAGTACGATCCGCGCTACGAACGCCTGGCCTATCCGGGTGGCGACGTGCCGCTGGAGCGGGGTGTGTGCACGGACGTGGTCGTTCGGGCTTACCGCCAGCTGGGGCAGGATTTGCAGGTGCTGGTGCACGAAGACATGCGCAAGGCATGGCAGGTGTACCAGCAGCAGGGACGCTGGCAGATGAAGGGGCCGGACCGCAATATCGACCACCGCCGCGTACCGAACCTGGGCACCTACTTTGCCCGCCACGGCACCAGCCTGCCGCCAAGCAAGAAAGCGAACGCTTACCGCGCGGGCGACATCGTCACCTGGCGCCTGCCGCGCAACCTCACGCATATCGGCATCGTCAGCGACAAGCAGTCGTGGAGCGGCGTGCCGCTGATCATCCACAACATCGGCGAGGGCGCTCGTGAGGAAAATATCTTATTCAGCTATCCGATTACGGGGCACTATCGCTGGCAACCGCGCTGAGTGGCAGGGGCGCCATGTCTTGCAGGATCGCCAGCACGATGGCCAGCGCCGTGTCGATATCGAGCTTGTCGATGGCGCCATAGCCGAGGAACAAGCCTTCATGGCGGGCGGGGCCATGGTAAAAGCTGGCCAGCGCATACAGGCTGATGTCGGCCAGGCGCGCGCGGCGCAGCAATTCGGCGATATCGAGCGGCGCCTGCGCCAGCGCCGCCACGTGGAAGCCGGCGCTGGCCGGCACCAGGCGGAACCACGGCGACAACGGGCCGTTGAACCAGTGCTGCAGCCGTTCGCGCCGCCCCGCATAGATGTCGTGGCAGCGGCGTATGTGGCGCAGCAAATGGCCGTCGCCGATGAACTTGGCCAGCGCATGCTGGCCCAAGCTGGCCGTATGGCAATCGCTCAGGTATTTCACCGTCTGCATGGCGGCCACGAGGGCTTGCGGCAGCACCACATAGCCGAGCCGCAACTCCGGCAGCATGATCTTGGAAAAGCTGCCCACGTGCGCCACGACGCCATAGCGGTCCATGCTTTGCAGCGCATCCTCGGGCCGGCCTTCATAGCGGAAGGCGCTGTCGTAATCGTCCTCGATGATGATGGCCCCCAACTGCCGGGCACGCTCCAGCAAGGCGTGGCGGCGCGCCATGCTCATCGGCATACCGAGCGGAAATTGATGTGCGGGCGTGACATAGATCAAGCGCGTGCCGTCAGGAATTTGCGCGACGACAAGGCCATCCTCGTCCACTTCCACGCCCACCACGCGCGCGCCCTGGCTGGCGAATATGGCGCGCGCCACGGGGTAGCCGGGTTCTTCCACGGCAACCGTGTCGCCCGGCTCCAGCAGGGTCAGCGCCAGCAAGTGCAAGGCTTGCTGCGCGCCGCTGGTGACGAGCACTTGTTCCTCGGTGCAATGGATGCCGCGGCTGAAGGCGGCATGGCCGGCAATCGCCGCGCGCAAGGCGGACAAGCCTTCCACGGGGCCATAGCGGCCGCGCGCCTGCCCATCCTGGCGCAGCGCGTGCAGCATGCAGGCGCGCCATTCACTTTGCGGGAAGTGTGCGGGCGTGGCGCGTCCGCCGATGAAGGCGTAGCGCGCGGGCGTTTCCTGGCTGGCGCTGCGCAAAGGCGTGGGCGTCGCTTCCCAGCGGGCGATGCGCTGCGCGCTGGCCAACGGCGTGCTGGCATGGCGGCGCTGCGGCGAGGCGTGCGGCGTCTGCACGAAGCTGCCCACGCCGACCTTGCCGACCAGCAGCTTTTCATAGCCGAGCTTGTCATACACGTCGGACACCGTCTTGCGCGACAAGCCCAGCTGGCTGGCCAGCAGGCGCGAAGGCGGCAATTGCTGCCCGTCCGTCAGGCGGCCCGAGCGGATGGCTGCGCTGAGCTGGCGGTACAGCTGGCCGCCCAGGTCGCGCTTGCCGTCGATCAGGATATGTAATTCCATGGGGTATCTGTTGGTGGTCTGCCGTTTTTCGGCAGGATTGGCCTGCCGCGCGAACTTCTTGCGCTTTTACAATGATGCATCTTTACTCCATCAAGGAATGCATCATGACACAGCAACGACTCGATTTTACACAAGCTTCGCCCGACGCCGTCAAGGCCATGTACGCGCTGGAAGCGGCGATTGCCAAGCTGGGCGTGGAACACTCGCTGCTCGAGCTGATCCGCCTGCGCGCCTCGCAAATCAATGGCTGCGCCTTTTGCGTGGACATGCACACGAGCGATGCGCGCAAGGCGGGCGAAACGGAACGCCGCCTGTATGCCGTGTCCGTCTGGCGCGAAACGCCATTTTTTACGGTGCGCGAGCGGGCCGTGCTGGCCTGGACGGAAGCGCTGACCCTGCTGCCGCAAAGCCAGGCGCCCGATGACGTGTATGCGGCGCTGGCGCAGCAATTGACGCCGGCGGAGATGGTCAACGTCACCCTGGCCATCGGCTCCATCAATACCTGGAACCGCCTGGCCGTGGGCTTCCGCAAGATGCCCGAATAAACCCAGTGTTCGTTCGCGAACAGACGCATGACTGGTTCCTGCGTAGGCTGATCATACAATTGATATCCTAGGGAGCAGCCATGCAAGTACATACCGGGGAAGGCGCCGAAAAGACGCCGCAGCATGAGGAAGAGGCGCGCCGCGAATTCATCGCCGAACTGTGGCGGCGCTTTGAAACCTTGCAGGAATGGGCCGTCAGCCACTGGCCCGACCAGCAACATCCCTTGAGTTCTGCCGACTTCGTCGAGACGCGCAAGGAGATTTTGAGTTTGCGTTCGCCGGCGGGGTCGTTGAACCAGCCGTCGCAGAACAATGAAGCGGAACCGGAGCAGGGCGGGGCGCAGTATGTCGATGTGACGCCAGCGCCTTGGCCGTAATCTTGGCCGTAGGTCGGATTAGCGCTTGCGCGTAATCCGACTTGAACCGCCAACAATGGTGTCGGATTACGCGCCCTGCGCTAATCCGACGCTTCAGCTTTACCCTGCGCAAACACCCAGCAAACCAAACTCACCAGCAGTCCCGCCATCACGCCATACGCCAGGTTCAGCGCGCTGTCGAACAGCAGCGGCGCCACCAGGCCCGAGACCAGCGCGAACAGCAGCATCTGAATGAACGATTGCATCGACGAGGCCAGGCCGCTGTTGTTGGGGAAGTGGTTCAGCGCCATCAGGGTCATTGGTGGCATGGCGATCGACAGGGCGAACGAGTAGAAGAACAGGGGCAGCACGGCCCACGGCACTTCGGCGGCAAAGAAGTAGTTATAGCCGATGTTGGCTGCAGCGGCGACCAGCATCAGGATGAAGCCGGCCCAGATCATCTGGCGCTGGCTGGCGCGGTGGGCGATTTTCGCCGACAGGGCCGAACCGAACACCATGCCGCTAATTAAGGGAATGAACAGCCAGGCGAACGCCGTCTCCGGCAAATGCAGGATGTTGATGATGAAGTAGGCGGCCGAGCCGATGTACAGGGCGAAGCCGCCGAAGGCGGCGCCGATGGCCGTCGACAGCAGCAGGAACTGGCGGTGGCACAGCACTTTCCAGTAATTGACGGCGATGCCGCCCAGGTGGAAGGCGTGGCGCTGCTCCTTCGGCAGGCTTTCCGGCAGCGCGCGCCAGACGACGATGAACATCAGCACGCCGAAGGCCGTGAGGAACCAGAATATCGACCGCCAGCCCAGGCCCACCTGCAGCCAGCCGCCCAGTACGGGCGCGATGGCCGGCGCCAGCGCGAACACCATCATGATGTGCGAAAGGATTTTTTGCGCGGCAGCGCCCGAATAGCGGTCTTGCACGATGGCGCGGCCGATGACAGAACCGGCGCCAGCCGCCAGTCCCTGCAGCACGCGCCAGGCCAGCAGCCAGCCCATCGACGGCGCCAGCGCGGCGCCCACGGAAGCGATCACATACAGGACCAGCGAGACGAGAATCACGGGACGGCGGCCGAACGAATCGGACAGGGTGCCGTAAAACAGCATCATGAAGGCGAACGTGAACAGGAAAAAGCTCAGGGTCTGCTGCACCAGCAGGGGGCTGGCATTGAAATCTTGCACGATGGCGGGGAAAGACGGCAGATATGTGTCAATTGCCAGCGGTCCGACCATCGCCAGGCCCGCCAAAATCCAGGTTAATAATTTAGTCATGTTAAAGAGTGTTTTTGTTAGTCCGTCATTTTACGCTAGTGACTGGAAACGGGTTTGGCGCGGGCTTTGTTGGTCATCGATATGCGTTTTTCGCATATCAAAGCTCGCAATTCTTCGTTGGCTTTGCCTGTCTGCGCCGTTAAGCTGGGGCGACCCGGCCTGTTTGCCTTTTTCTGGAAGTGATACGCCATGCACAGCATTTATCCCGCAGCGCCCGCCGACGACACGGCCCAGTGGAACCTGGGGCCCGTGATCCAGGCCTTGCGCACCTCGCGTGAAGACAAGCACAAGATTCGCCATAACGGCAGGGTGCGCGAACTGCCGTCGCGCGAAGCGCTGACCACCATCGTCAACGGCCTGTCGGCAGCGCTGTTTCCCACGCATTACGGGCGGCCCAACCTGACGGATGAAAGCATCGACTATTTTGTCGGCGACACGCTCAACACCACCCTGAACCGGCTCAGCGAGCAGGTGCGGCGCGGCCTGCTGTTCTCCGCTCCGGCTCACGCCGTACCGGCCGGTGATGAGGGCGGCGCCAGCGACGATGCGGCCCTGGCGCAGCAGGCGCGCGACATCACGCGCGCGTTTGCCGCCAGCCTGCCCGATATCCGCGCCTTGCTGGTATCGGACGTGCAGGCCGCCTATGCGGGCGACCCGGCCGCCACCTCGGTGGCCGAGATCATGCTGTGCTATCCAGGCACCATCGCCATTTTGTACCACCGCCTCGCGCACCGCCTGCATGCGCTGGGTGCGCCGTTCCTGGCGCGTCTGATCGCCGACATCGCGCACACGCTGACGGGTATCGACATCCACCCGGGCGCGCACATCGGCGCGTCCTTCTTCATCGACCACGGCACGGGCGTGGTGATCGGCGAGACGGCCATCATCGGCCAGCGGGTGCGCCTGTACCAGGCCGTCACCCTGGGCGCCAAGCGGTTTCCGGCTGACGCAAGCGGCGCGCTGATCAAGGGCACGCCGCGCCATCCCATCGTCGAGGACGACGTGGTCATCTACGCGGGCGCGACGGTGCTGGGGCGCATCACCATCGGCGCGGGATCGACCATCGGGGGAAATGTGTGGCTGACGCAGAGCGTGCCGGCGAACAGCAATGTATCGCAAGCGCAGATGCGCAACGATTGAGAAGTATGGAAGGGACAACGAACCCCAGCGCAGAAACTGGGGTCGTACCCTCAGGGTACGACCCCGGTATTTGCGCTTGGGCTTACTTCACCGTCAGCGCTTCATAGCGCGCCACGGGCACGCCATCTTTCAGCAGCAGCAATTCCTGGTCGGCGTAGCGGTAGCCATTGACTTCGCCCAGCGTGGTCAGCAGCAGGCGTTCGAGGTCCATGTCCTGCGGCTGGCACATCATCATGGTGCCGGCCAGCTGCCCAAAGTTCAAGGTGCTGACGCCATCGCTGGTGTAGCCGCCCATCATCTGGTTGCAGCCGCTGTGGCCACTGGCGCGGCCTTCGGCCAGCAGCAGGGTCACATCGCGCTGTTCAGGCGCCTTGCGCACCACTTGCTTGCCCTTCAATTCCTTCAGCTTCCACGGCGTGCCCGTCAGCTTGGGCGCCGGCTTGGCGGGCGAGGTGGCGCCTGGCGCGGCGGCGGCAGCGTCGCTGCGCACGGGCGTTTGCGCACAGCCGGCGGTGATGGCGACGATGGCGGCGAAGGGGATCAGTCTGGCGAGTGTGAACATGGCATTTCCTTCTTCAAATGAATGGCGCCAGCGTAGCAGATTGGCGCCACGCCAGCGTGCACGGTTGACAAGCCTACCGCTCCTGTTCCAGGCGCGCGTCGAGCAAGGTGCGCGCCGCCGCAACATAGGCGTGGCAGGCCTGCGGATCGACGAAGGCATCGCTGCCGGCCGTGGCGCTCGCTTCCAGCCGCTCCCACAATTGTGACGCTTCCGGATGCGCCGAAACGAGCACGTCGCAGGGCAGCTTTTCCAGGGTCTCGAAGCTGTGGCGCAAATCCGCCACCGCGTGCGGATACTCGCTGCTGGCGCTGAACTTGAAGCCGGGCCGCGAGACGGCGTTGAGGCTGTCCGCGTAGACCATGTTCAGGCAGCGGGGACCGTCGCACGATTGCCACGTCCAGCTCAGGCCTCCGGGCGTGTGGCCCGGCGTGGCATGCGCCGTCAGCTTGACGGGGCCGACGTCGAAATGGCCGCCGTCGCGCGCCAGGCGCATGTCCTTCACGGGCGGGTACTTGGGCAGCGCGTGGTATTGCGGATCGTCCGGACCCACTTCGCCCGAGGCCAGGTCCAGCGCCGCCGACGGGCTGGCGGCTACCAGCGCATTGCTGCGCCGCTGCAGTTCGGCCAGGCCGCCCGCATGGTCGATGTGGCCGTGCGAATTGAGTATCAGCTTGACGTCCTCGATGCGAAAACCCAGGGTGGCGATACTGGCGATGATCTTGGGTGCCGATTCCGGCAAGCCGCCATCGATCAGCACGTGGCCCTGCGGCGACGTCACCAGCACGGAACTGAGGCCTTTCACACCCACATAATAGGTATTGCCGAAGATGCGGAACGGCGCCTGGTCCGCATTCCAGGTGGCGCAGACATCGCAGCCCGGCGTCGGCGGCGTGGCTGGCGCCTGCGAGAATGCCAGGGAGCCATGGCCTGCCAGCAGCGCCAGTGCCAGCGCGCGTGTAAGAGTGAGGGGCATTGCAATCCTTATCCGTGTTGCCAAGGTGGCGTATGCTGACACGGAACGGAGCTGGACGCAAACGCATCCTTGCATGCATCGCTGCTGGCGAAGCGGGTGTTCAGGCCGCAGCCAGGGTGGCGCTGCCGGACGCGATGCTGACCTGCCGGCCCGCGTGGCCGGCGGGCAGGCGCGGGCCCTGGCCGAAGACCTTGTGGCGCAAGCTGCCTTCCTCGTAATGGGTGCGATAGCGGCCGCGCCGCTGCAGTTCCGGCACGATGTGGGTCACCACGTCGGCCATGCTGTCGTGGGCCACGGCGAAGGCCAGATTGAAGCCGTCGATGCCCGTTTCGTCCAGCCAGCTTTCCAGCTGGTCGGCCACCTGGCGCGCATCGCCCACCAGCACCGGGCCGCGCCCGCCCAGGCCGATGTATTCGGCCGCCTCGCGCACCGTCCACGTGCGGTCCGGGTCGGCCTGGCTGAACGACGCCAGCGCCGAGCGCCCGGCCGGGGAATCGATGTAGTCGATGGTGGCGTCGAGCGGGTAGCGGCTGAAATCGACGCCCGTCCATCCCGACAGCAGCACCAGCGCCGCCTCGATATTCACGTGGCGCAGGTAGTCGGCGTGCTTGGCGCGCGCCTCTTCTTGCGTGGCGCCCGTGATGACCAGCGCCTGCGCGTAGATCAGTAGCGCATCGCCATCGCGCCCGCTTTGCCGCACGGCGGCGCGCAAGTCGTCCGCATAGCGTTTCACTACCGTCTTGCTGGGGCCACTGACAAACGTCGCTTCCGCATGGCGCGCCGCGAAGCGCGTGCCGCGTGGCGAGGTGCCCGCCTGGTACAGCAGGGGCGTGCGCTGCGGCGACGGCTCGCACAAATGGATGCCGGGCACCTGGTAGTGGCGCCCGGCATGGTTGATCGGATGTACCTTGGCCGGATCGGCGTAGATGCCGCGCGCCTTGTCGTTGACGACGGCGTCGTCGTCCCAGCTTTTTTCCCACAGCTTGTAGACGACGTCGAGATATTCGTCGGCCAGGTCGTAGCGCTCGTCGTGACCCAGTTGCTGCTGCAAACCCAGGTTGCGCGCCGCGCTGTCTAAATAGCCGGTGACGATATTCCAGCCGATGCGTCCCCCCGTCAGGTGGTCGAGGGTGGAAATGCGCCGCGCGAACGTGTACGGATGCTCGTAGGTGAGGGCGCAGGTGACGCCGAAACCCAGGTGGGTGGTGGCTTGCGCCATGATGGGCACGAGGGCCAGCGGGTCGTTCAGCGGCACCTGCACGCCGTGTTCCAGGGCCGCATCCAGGCTGCCCCGGTACACGTCATACACGCCCAGCACGTCGGCCAGGAACACCGCGTCGAACAGGCCCGCTTCCAGCAGCTGCGCCAGTTCCGTCCAGTGCGCAGGATCGGTGTAGCGGTGGCTGCTGTCGCGCGCATGCGTCCACAGTCCCGGCGACTGGTGGCCGACGGTATTCATCTGGAAGGCGTTGAAGCGTATCGTCTTTGCCATGGTTTATTTGGTCACCGAGTTTGCCGCCGTCTGCAAGGCTTGCTGGTAGTCGGGTTTCGAATAGCCGGCAAAGTGTTTATTCGTGATGTCGAGGAATTCGCGCGAGCGGTAGGCGGCCGCCAGGTCTTTCGCGAACTGCTTGTCCTTGTCCGCCGTGCGGATGGCTACCAGGTTGATGTAGTTGGGCGAGATTTTCTCGGCCACCAGCGCCTCCGTCAGTTTCAGCCCCGACGCCAGCGCGTAATTGCCGTTGATGAAGGAGTAGTCGGTGTCGCCCAGGGAGCGTGGCAGCTGCGCTGCTTCCAGCGGCAGCAGCTTGATTTTCTTCGTGTTGACGGCGATATCCTTTTCCGATGCGCGCACGGGGTCGAAGCTGGCGCGCAGCTTGATCCAGCCCAGCTGGTCGAGCAGCACCAGCGCGCGTGCCTGGTTGGTCGGATCGTTCGGCAAGCCCACCGTCGTGCCTTCCTTCACATCGTCCAGGGTCTTGTGCTTCTTGCTGTAGATGGCGATCGGCGCCGTGGGTATCGTGATCAGGTCCGTCAGCGCCAGCTTGTGTTCCAGCGCGAATTTCTTCAGGTAGACGATATGCTGGAAGACGTTGGCGTCCAGCGAACCTTCGGCCAGCGCGAAGTTCGGCTGGATGTAGTCATTCAATTCCACCAGCTTGACCTTGTAGCCCTGTTTTTCCAGGATAGGCTTGATGCCCAGCTTGATCTGGTCCGCGTACGGCCCGGCGCTGGTGCCGATGGTGATCTCTTTCGGGTCCTTGGCGTGGACAAAGCTGCTGGCCAGGGCCAGGCTCAGGGCGGTGAGGAGGATGCTGCGGCGGGCGATGGTCATGTTGGCTCCTTGGTGGGTGAATTATGAATACGCCGTCGGCTCGGGCACGGTGCCGTTCAAGGCAAAGCGTCCCAGGTCGCGCAGCTTGTAGTCGATGGGGTCGTGCAGGGTATGCACGCGCACGTTGCGCCAGTAGCGGTCGAAGCCGTACTGGGCCGAGGTGGAGCGGGCGCCCGTCAGTTCGAACATCTGGCTGCTGATTTCCAGTCCCGCCTTGTGCGCCAGGCACTTGGCTTCGGCGACAAACACGGCCAGCAAGCCCCGCTCGCGCGCCGTCACCAGCGCGCCCTTGCGGAACACCTTTTCCAGTTCCTGCGCCGCGCCATCAGCCAGCACTTGCGCGGGGCGCAGCAAGAGCCACAGCTGGCCGTAGCGGTGCTGGATCAAGGGATCCTCCGTTGCCTTGGCTACGCCCGAGGCAAACCAGGCTTTCGCCTGCTCGTCCGTGTAGCGGCGCGCCGCCTCGAACGCGCCTTCGGCGATGCCCAGATACAGGTTGCTCATGATCAGCTGCGCGATCTGCGAGCGCACGGTCGCTTGCGGCGTGGCGGCCTGCGCGGGCGCCTGCAGCACCAGCTCGTGGGGCAGTGCGACCGCCTGGAAATGCACATTGCCGCTGTCCGTCTGGCGCTGGCCGAAGGCGTCCCAGTCCGCCTGCACGCTCACGCCATCCTGGCGCGTGGGCAGGGCAGCGATCAGCGCCGTCTGCGTGGGCGCGTGCCAGGCCGAGACGGTCAGCCAGTCGGAACCGACCGAGCCGGAAGAAAAGCTCTTGATGCCATCGAGGATAAAGCCACTGTTGGTGTCACTGGCCGTGACGCGCTTGTCGAGGGGATTCAGGGCATTGCCCCAGAACAGGCGCTCGTCGACGGTCAGGGTGAGCAGGCGGCGCTGCTGTTGCGCGCTGCCATACAGCTGCAGGCCGGCCAGCTGCAAATGGTGGAAGCCGAAGACATGCGCCAGCGCGCTGTCGGCGCGCGCCAGGATGCGGATCACCTGGTACACGAGGGGCCACGACGCGCCCTGGCCGCCGAATTCCACGGGGATCGACAAGGTGAGCAGACCGGACTCGCGCAGCCATTCACGCTCCTGCGCCGCGTGGCCGCCGGCCTGGTCGCGGGCATTCGCCGTTTCGGCCAGGCGCGCGGCCAACTTTGTTGCGATGCGGATGGCGTCCTGCAGCGGTTCCTGTGCGGGGACCTGGGAGCGGGCGGAGTGGAGAAAAGCGCTAGACATGAGTGACATTCCAGAAAGACGATGAGGCCGATATTGCACCGCCAGGCGCGTGCCGTACACGAAGAAAACCGCGCATGGATATGCGAAAAAAGCCGCGCGGGAACCGGCGCCTTCGCTTGCGGGGCGTCAGGCCCGGATAGTCAAAAAACGCATATCGAAGCGCGAAAGCATTCGTTTTACCCGGCTGATGATGGCGATAGGCTGCAAGCATCCGAGCAGATCCACTTTCGACAACCTACAGGGACGGGCATCACATGAGCATCTTGTTATTGGGCGGTAGCCCCCAGCTACCATCGAGTTCCAGCCGCCTGCTGCTGCATATCGGCGAACAGCTGGCGCTGCAGGGTCACAGCTACGCCAAGCTGCATGTGCGCGACCTGCCGGCGCGTGCCCTGCTGCTGGCCGACTACGACGACGCGGCGATTGCCCGCGCCGTGCGCGCCGTGGCCGACGCCGACGCCATCGTGATCGCCACGCCTATCTACAAGGCCGCGTATACAGGGTTGCTGAAAGCCTTCCTCGACCTGCTGCCGCAAGATGGCCTGGCCGGCAAGCTGGTGCTGCCACTGGCCACGGGCGGCGGCCACGCCCACACCCTGGCGCTCGACTATGCGCTGCGTCCCGTGCTGCATGCGCTGAGCGCCAAGCAGGTGTTCACCAGCATCTACGCCAATGCGCAGCAGCTGGACTGGCACGAAGAGCGGGGCTTGAGCCTGGATGCGCCGATTGCCGCACGCGTGCAGGCTGGCATCGAGGAGCTGTCTGCCGGCCTGTTCGTGCTGCAGGGCCGGCGTCCACCTGCGCCAGCAGAGGTCCCGCATCCCGTGCGTTCGCTGCAAGACCAGCCTTACGCCCCGCAATTTCAAGCCGCCTGATTATTTACCGACCAAGGAACCCTCATGACACACCGCCACGCACAACGACTCTCGCGCCGTACCACTCTGGGCTTGCTGTTTGCCGCTGCCGCCGGCGTGATGGCGGCCGGCATGCCGGCTGCGGCGCTCGCGCAGGCCAAGGGGGAGGTCCAGGTGCAGGTCCGCATCGGTTATCAGAAATACGGCACCCTGACGTTGTTGAAGGGGCGCGGCACGCTGGAAAAACGCCTGGCCGAGCAGGGTGTGGGCGTGAAATGGACGGAGTTCCCGGCCGGCCCCGTGCTGCTGGAAGGCTTGAACGTGGGCAGTATCGATTTCGGTACCGTGGGCGAGGCGCCACCGATCTTTGCGCAGGCAGCCGGCGCCAACCTGGTGTATGTCGGCAATGAACCGGCGTCGCCGGCCAGCGAAGCCATCGTCGTGCCCAAGGGGTCCGGCCTGCGCACCCTGGCCGATTTGAAGGGCAAGAAAATCGCCCTGAACAAGGGCTCGAACGTGCATTACCTGCTGTTGAAAGCACTGGAAAAGGCGGGCGTCGCGTATGCCGACATCCAGCCCGTGTTCCTGCCGCCGGCCGATGCACGTGCCGCCTTCGAGCGGGGCAGCGTGGATGCCTGGGCCATCTGGGACCCCTTCCTGGCGGCCGCCGAAAAGCAGCTGGGCGCGCGCGTGCTGGCCGATGGCAAGGGGCTGGTGGCGAACTACCAGTTTTATCTCGCCTCGCGCACGTATGCGGAAAAGCATCCCGAGATCCTGCGCATCGTGCTCGACGAAGTGGCCAAGGTCGATGGCTGGGGCCGCAACAACCCGGACGAAGTGGCGACGATTTTGTCGGCGCAGACGGGTCTGAGCAAGGAGGTCGTGGCGCTGGCCGCCTCGCGCTATGCGTATGGCGTCAAACCCGTGTCAGTCGACGTCATCGCTTCGCAGCAAAGGGTGGCGGACGCGTTTTCCAGCCTGAAGCTGATTCCCAAACCGATCATTGTCAAGGACGCGCTGCTGCCGGCGCGCCAGCTGGCCACCAGCACAAAATAAGGAACAAATATCATGTCATTGAATGTCTTCTGGTTCATCCCCACCCACGGCGACAGCCGCTACCTGGGCACGTCGCAGGGCGCGCGCCCCGTCGATGCCGACTATCTGCGCCAGGTGGCCGTAGCCGCCGATACGCTGGGCTACGACGGCGTGCTGCTGCCCACGGGCCGCTCCTGCGAAGACGCGTGGGTGGTGGCGTCGTCGCTGATCAGCGTGACGCAAAAGCTGAAATTTCTGGTCGCCGTGCGGCCCGGCCTTTCCACGCCGGGCCTGGCCGTGCGCATGGCGTCCACGTTTGACCGCCTGTCGAACGGGCGCCTCCTGATCAACGTCGTCACGGGCGGCGACCAGGGCGAGCTGGAAGCGGACGGCCTGTTTGCCGACCATGCCAAGCGCTACGAGATCTCCGATGAATTCATCAAGGTCTGGCGCGCCACCCTGGCCGGCGAGGGCGGCGCGGCCGGCTATGATTTCGAGGGCAAGCATATCCAGGTGAAGGGCGCGAAAACCCTGTACCCGCCCGTGCAGAAACCGTATCCGCCGCTGTATTTCGGCGGCTCGTCGGAGCCCGCGCATGAACTGGCGGCCGAGCAGATGGACGTGTACCTGACGTGGGGCGAGCCACCTGCCGCCGTGGCGGAAAAGATCGCCGACATCCGCGCCCGCGCGGCAAAAAAAGGTCGCACAGTCCGGTTTGGCATCCGCTTGCACGTGATCGTGCGCGAAACGAACGAGGCGGCCTGGCGCGCGGCCGATGAACTGATCAGCCATCTGGACGACGACATCATCGCCAAGGCGCAGGCGGCCTTCGGCAAGATGGATTCCGTGGGCCAGCAACGCATGGCGGCCCTGCACGGCGGGCGGCGCGACAAGCTCGAAGTGTCGCCGAATCTGTGGGCCGGCGTGGGCCTGGTGCGCGGCGGCGCGGGCACGGCTCTGGTGGGCGACGGCCCGACGGTAGTGGCGCGCATGCAGGAATATGCGGACCTGGGCATCGACACCTTCATTTTCTCGGGTTACCCGCACCTGGAAGAAGCGTACCGCTTCGCCGAACTGGTGTTCCCGCTGCTGGGCAAGGGCAAGGCCGTGGGTGAGCAGTCACTGACGGGGCCTTTCGGCGAAGTCATGGCCAGCAATATCGTGCCGGCAGCGCCGCAGAAAAAGGCGGCCTGAGATGGGCGCCGGCCCCACTTTCACCACCAAGCATCCGCCCGGCACGCCATGGCGCAATGCATTGGCACCGTGGGCCTTGCCCGTGGCGCTGCTGCTGGCCTGGCAGCTGGCCGCGCAGTGGGGCTGGCTGTCGAGCCGCATCCTCCCCGAGCCGTGGGCCGTGGCGAAGGCTTTCTGGCACCTGGCCGCATCGGGCGAATTGTGGCTGCACCTGAAAACGAGCTTGTGGCGCGCCACGCTCGGTTTCGTCATCGGCGCGGGACTGGGCTTGCTGCTGGGATTATTCACGGGCAGCTTCCGCCATGCGGAAACCCTGCTCGACACGACGCTGCAAATGGTGCGCAACATCCCGGCGCTGGCCCTGATCCCGCTGGTGATCCTGTGGTTCGGCATCGACGAGACGGCGAAACTCTTTCTGCTGGCCGTCGGCGTGTTCTTTCCCGTCTACCTGAATACCTTCCACGGCATCCGCTCGGCCGATCAGGGCTTGATCGAAATGGCGAAAAGCTATGGCCTCTCGGGCTGGCCCCTGTACCGCGACGTGATCCTGCCGGCCGCCATGCCCTCCATTTTAGTTGGCGTGCGCTTTTCGCTGGGCCTCGTGTGGGTGCTGCTGATCGTCGCCGAAACCATCTCGGCGCAGGCCGGCATCGGCTACATGACCATGAATGCGCGCGAATTTTTGCAAACGGACGTGGTGCTGGTGGGGATTTTGCTGTACGCCTTGCTGGGCAAGCTGGCCGATTTGTTCTCGCGGGGGCTGGAACGCCACTGCCTGCGCTGGAATCCCGCCTACCGATAGTGACGAAATGACGAAAGAAGACACCATGCTGCTCGCCCCCATCCAGATCGAAACGGATTTTTTGTCGCACTTCGTGCAATACGATCCCGCCAGCGCGCCGCCGCAGGCCAAGGTCGCCCCGCAAGCTCCTTTGGCGCGCCGCGGCGTGCCTTTGGAACTGACGCAATTGAGCAAGGCGTATGGCGACCGCCCCGTGCTGAACAACGTCGACCTGCAACTGGAGGCGGGCGAGTTCGTCGCCATCGTGGGGCGCAGCGGCTGTGGCAAGAGCACCTTGCTGCGCTCCATCGCGGGCCTGGAAAGCATCGATGAGGGCAAGGTCGCCATCGGCAGCGGCGTGGGCGCGCCCGATATCCGCATCATGTTCCAGGAGTCGCGGCTGCTGCCGTGGAAGACGGTGCTCGACAACGTGGCCCTGGGCTTGCCCCGCTGCGTCGGCGCGGCGGCCGCCTCGCTGTGGACGGTGGGCCTGGCCGAACGCGCCGACGACTGGCCGGCGGCCTTGTCGGGCGGGCAGAAGCAGCGCGTGGCGCTGGCGCGCGCCCTGGTGCACGAGCCGCAACTGCTGCTGCTCGACGAGCCATTGGGTGCGCTCGACGCCCTGACGCGCATCGAGATGCAGCAGCTGATCGAGTCGCTGTGGCTGGCGCGCGGTTTTACGGCCGTGTTGGTGACGCACGATGTGGCCGAAGCGGTGGCCCTGGCCGACCGGGTGCTGCTGATCGAGGAGGGGCGCATTACCCTGGACGTGCGGGTGGACTTGCCGCGTCCCCGTCAGCGCGGCCATGCGGCTTTCGCCGCGCTGGAGCAGGCTATTTTGTCGCGGGTACTGCAGCCGCAGGGTCGGACAACTGCGCCAGCACAATGAACCCATCCGCATCGACGGTCGCCACGATGCTCTCATAGCTATCGATGGCCGGGTGGCGCGTGACCAGCGGGTGCGCATGCGTGGCCGTGACGACGATGACCTTCGCGCCGGCCGCTTCGCCTGCCTCAATGCCGACGGACGCGTCTTCGAACACCAGGCAGTCAAAGGGCGCCACGCCGAGTTTTTCCGCCGCCAGCAAATAGCAATCGGGTTTTGGTTTACCCGCCTTGACGTCTTCCGCCGTCACCATGATGGCGGGAATCGGCATGCCGGCCGCCTTCAGGCGCGCCGTCGCCAGCGCGCGCGGCGCCGACGTGACGATGGCCCATTGCGCGGGCGGCAGCGACTGCAAAAAGCGCAGCGCGCCCGCGATTTCAATAATCCCATCCACATCGATGATTTCGGCATCCGTGATGCCCTGCGATTCGCGCTGTGCGTCGACGCCGGGCAAGCGCAGTTTGGCGATGGTGTCGACCGAGCGCGCGCCGTGGATGGTGGGCAAAAAGGCTGCCACGTCGAGGCCCTGGCGCTGCGCCCAGGTGCCCCAGATGCGTTCAGCGGCGGCGATGGAATTGATGACGGTGCCGTCCATGTCGAATAGCAGGGCGCGGTAGCGGCCTGCGGCCCGGGGTGGCGTCGACGATAACGGTGGCTGCTGCTGCGGCGAGGGCAGTGCGGACATGGCTTCCTTCCGGATGATGGGCTGGAAGCCATTGTAACGGCAGTCGATTTTTATTTCACAGGTAGACCGATTCAAAGCGGGCCACGGGCGCGCCATCCTTGAGCAGGATCAGCTTCTCGCCTTCAAGCTGGTAGCCCGTCACGCTGTTCAAGTTGGCCAGCACCGCGCTTTCCAGTTGCATCAACGGCGGCGGGCAGGCCATGCGCGTGCCGGCCAGTTGCGTGAAGCGCAGGGCATTGCCGGCCAGCGTGTAGCCGCCCATCACGCGGTTGCAGCCCGTAAAACCTTGGACCTTGCCATCGTCGGTGAGGGTGATGCGCACTTCGCGCTCCTGTTCCGGCGCCATCGTCACGGGGGCGCCATCGAGTTCTGTCAGCTTCCAGTAGGTATTCGTCAGGCTGTAGCTTGGCGTCAGGCCCGTGTCCGGCTTGGCGCTGTCGGACGTGGTGGCGCAGCCGCCGGCCATGGCGATGGCGGCGGCGACGGACAGGTATTTCAGGTGATGCAGCATGGGAGGCTCCTGTTCATGGGTGAATAGTCGCCAGACTAGCAGTTTTTCAGTGCCTGCCCGCGTACGGCAGCGGCGATTGTTTTCATTTTGCCAGCCTTGGCATTACACTCATGCTTTCTGCTGTTTTAACTTTATCGGGGAGCCGGGCCGATGCTGCAAGCGCAAGCGCTGGATAATCGACTGGTCGCCACTACTGGCGACGACGTGCTGGTCGACCGCATCGTGCCCGGCGCGCCGCTGGTGATCGCCTTCGGCTTCGTCTCGTGGACCTCGCGTCCCGCCTTCGATTTTTATGGACGCCTGAGAAAACTGGAGCAGGTCAGCGGGCAGCCGCTGAACAAAATCCTCGTGCGCGATTCGGGCAATGCCTGGTATCACCGCCAGATCGCGGGCCTGGGTAGTCACGTGGATGAAACGGCGCAAGCCCTGCGCGAGCTGGTGCGCCGCATTGCGCCAAGCCAGCTCACTACCCTCGGCCAGTCCATGGGCGCGTATGCGGCCGTCATGTTTGGCTTGCTGCTCGATGCGCAGCAGATCGTCGCCTTCGGCCCCTTGTCTTTCCTCGACGTGCAGCAGGCGCGTTTGTACCATGAGCTGCGCTGGCTGCCCGTGATGGAGTCGCTGGCGCAAGACCCGCCGCTCACGGGTTACTATGACCTGGCGGCCCTGTGCCGCGCCAGGGCGACCGAGCATACGCAGCTGCACCTGCTGTTCGGCACGCGGCCCGACGCGGCCAACTCTGGCACCAGCGCCAGCGAATCGGTGAATCTCGACGCCATGCACGCGCAGCGCCTGGCCGCCTTCGGCCGCTGCACCCTGCATCCGTTTCCCCATTCTGGCCACGCGGTGGTGCAGCACCTGATCGACACAAAACGCATCAACGGCTTGCTGGCCAGCTGCATACTCGGTCTCACGCTGGAAGATGAACCGATGCCGGAGATCGGCGCCGCCTGGCAGGACTGGGTGGCGGAAAACCTGCGTTTGGGCTGCGCTCGCGAACAGTTGGTGACGGTGCTGCAGCAGCACGGCTTTTCGCACGCCAGCAGCATGGCGGCCGTGGCTGCCGTTGCTGCCGCCCGCGCCAAGGTCATATGACGGCGCAGTTCGAACTCGACACCCTGAAAATCCGCCTCGCCGCACCTGAATTGGCGGCGCTCGACTTGCGCGTGCGGGTGCAGCGCGCGCTGCGCCAGTTGATACTCGATGGCGTGCTGGCGCCCGGCCTGCGCCTGCCGGCCACGCGCGCGCTGGCGCAATCGCTGGGCGTGTCGTGCGACACGGTGGAAATGGCATATGCACAGCTGCGCCTGGACGGGTATATCCAGCGGCAGACGGGATCGGGCAGTTTTGTCTCGCCGACGATAGGCGCCAGCTTGCTGGGCAAGCCTGCGGCTGCGCTGCCGCCCTTGTCCGCGCAGCCGGTGGCCCTCAGCGCGCGCGGTGCGCACATCCTTGCCAGCGGCGGTGTGGCCGACCAGCAGAGCGTCAGAGCTTTCGCCACGGGCTTGCCGGAAACGCGCGCCTTCCCCCTCGATGTGTGGGAACGCTTGCGGCGCCAGGCGGCCGGCGAACACCGTGCCGGCATACTGCTGCACGGCGACCCGCAAGGTGCCACGCCGCTGCGGCAAGCCATCGCCGACTATGTGAACCTAGAGCGGGGCGCGCGGGCCACGGCGGATCAGGTGTTGGTCTTGAGCAGCACGCGCCAGGCGCTGTACCTGTGCGCGCAAGTGCTGGCCGATGCGCACGGCCCGATATTGATGGAAGATCCCGGCTATTTTGGCGCCCGCAAGGCGTTCGAGATGGCGCAATTGCAGGTCGTACCCGTGCCGGTCGACGCGCAGGGCTTGTCCATCGACCACCTGCGGGCGGACCGCAGCGGCGCCAACACGATTTATGTCACGCCGTCGCATCAATACCCGACGGGCGCCACGCTGGCACTGGAGCGCCGCCTGGCCCTGACGGCCTGGGCTGTGGAACGCCAGGGCTGGATCATCGAGGACGACTACGACAGCCAGTTTCACTATGCGGGCTTGCCGACGGCTTGCGTGCAGGGGCTGGACACGCAGCAGCGCACGATTTACCTGGGCACCTTCGCCAAGTCGCTGTACCCGGGCCTGCGCATCGGCTACATGGTGCTGCCGCCCGCGCTGGTGAAACCGATGACGTATGCGCGCAGCATCCTCGATGGCCATACGCCGCAACTCGATCAGCTGACACTGGCCCGTTTCATCGCCGATGGCCATTTCGCGGCCCATGTGCGCGCCATGCGCAAGATCTACGCAGTGCGCCGCGACGCGATGGCGCAGGCCGTGCAGCGGCACTTGCCGCACGTGGTCACGGCGCAGCTGCCGCCGGGCGGCTTGCAACTGCCTTGCTTGCTGCATGAAGGCAGGGACGAGCTGGACACGATACGGCTGGCGGCGCAGGCGGGCATCGTGCTGCCGGGCCTGAGCCGGCTGTATGCCGTGCCGCCGGCGCGCGGTGGCTGGCTGCTGGGCTTTGCTGCGCTCACGCCGCACGAGATCGACAGCGGCATCGTCCGCCTGGCGCGCGCGTTGGACTGATACCGTCAAAGTGGTCTGTTATATGCGCCTGAATTGGACTGCTTGAGCAGTCCGTCTGGCCATTAAGATGCTCCCTTTCAATGGCAGGGGCATCTATATGACAACAAACACAACAATGGCCGCCATGGCCAACCGGCTGCGTTGGCGCGATCTTGCTGCCCCCACGCTGGCCGCCTGCATCTCCGTCCTCGTCAACTATGGCGGCACCTTCGTGCTGGTGTTCCAGGCGGCCCAGCTGGCCCAGCTGAACGCGGCGCAGACGGCGTCGTGGGTCTGGTCGCTGAGCATCGGCGTGGGCGTGACGGGCATCTGGCTCAGCTATCGCTACCGCGCGCCCATCATCACGGCCTGGTCCACGCCCGGCGTGGCCTTCCTGGCCACCGTCATGCCGCACACGCCGTATGCCGAGGTGATCGGCGCCTACATGGTGTCCGCCATCGCCTTCATTCTGCTGGGCATGTCTGGCGCCTTCGAGCGCCTGGTGCGCTGGATTCCTGGCGGCATCGCGGCGGGTTTGCTGGCCGGCATCTTGCTGCAGTTTGGCGTGAATGCGTTTGGCGGCGCCAGTGCCGATCCGCTGCTGGTGGCGGTGCTGCTGCTGTCGTACGCCGTGCTGCGCCGTTTCACGGCACGCTTTGCCGTGGTGGGCATCATGCTGATCGGTCTGGTACTGTTGCTGGCGCAGGGACGCATCGATGCGCAAGGCATCGAACTGGCCCTGGCCGCGCCCGTGTTCGAGATGCCGCGCTTTTCCGTGGCGTCGCTGCTGGGCGTGGCGCTGCCCCTGTTCCTGATCACGCTGACGGGCCAATACATGCCCGGCATGCTGGTGCTGCGCAACGATGGTTACCCCGTCAGCGCCAATCCGATTTTGACGGTGACGGGACTCGGTTCTCTGCTCATGGCCCCATTTGGCGCGCACGCCTTCAACGTGGCCGCCATCACGGCCGCCATCTGCACCGGCAAGGATGCGCATGCGGACCCGTCGAAACGCTATGTCGCGGGGCTGGCGTGCGGCGTGCTGTACATCCTGGTGGGCGTCTTCGGCGTCACCCTGGCCAGCCTGTTCATGGTCTTGCCGCGCAGCTTCATCACGGCGCTGGCGGGCCTGGCCCTGCTGGGCGCCATCGGCAACAGCCTGGCGCAGGCGATGGCGGACGTGCGCATGCGCGAAACGGCCTTGATTACCTTCCTGGCGACGGCCGCGAACGTGACCCTGCTGGGCGTGGGCGGCGCCCTGTGGGGGCTGGCAGCGGGACTGGCGGCGCATGGGCTGATGCATGGCTGGCGCAAGGCGGCATAGCAAGACAGGTTGCCCGTTTTGCCAGCCGCGCATACAATTGCTCGCCGCCGGCTGGGTGTGAATGTTTACTTTTACTATTAATGAAAAGCGAGAAAGCGATGCCTGTCAGCTCCTACCTGAATACCCGTCCTGTGCTGGGCGAAAGAGTCTACCTGCATGACACGGCGCAAGTGATTGGCGATGTGCAGATCGGCGACGACTGTTCCATCTGGTGCAACAGCGTGCTGCGTGGTGACGTCAACCGCATCGTCATCGGCGAAGGCAGCAATATCCAGGACTTTTCCATGGGCCATGTATCGCACAAGAATGCGGCCAAGCCCGACGGTTCTCCCTTGATCATCGGCAAATACGTGACCATCGGCCACTCCGTGATCTTGCACGGCTGCAGCATCGGCGACGAATGCCTGATCGGCATGGGCAGCATCGTCATGGATGACGTGGTGGTGGAAAAGCACGTGATGCTGGGCGCGGGCAGCCTGGTATCGCCGGGCAAGGTGCTGGAAAGCGGCCATCTGTACGTGGGCCGTCCCGCCGCCAAGGTGCGCGCGCTAACCGAAGCGGAGATCGCCTACCTGCGCTATTCGGCCGAGCATTACGTGCGCGTCAAAAACAATTACCTGGCGGGTGGCGACGACGCCTGATTGTCGGCATGATCGAGGCGGCGCAGTTCCGGCCGCGGCGCCAGGTCTTGCGGCAGGCGCAGGCCGGACACCAGGCCCATGCGTTGCCACAGCAGCAAGACCCACCAGCCCGGGTCCCATTCGCCCGGCAGCAGGCCCAGCCGAGCCGAGCCGGGATAGGCGTGGTGGTTGTTGTGCCAGCATTCACCCATGGTCAGTAGCGAAGCCAGGCGGATATTTCTCCCTTGTACGGCGGCACCATCGACATGAAAGTGCATTTGCCCATGGTTGTGGGCAAAGTAGCCGATCAGCCAGTGACCGAGCACGCCGGCGCTGACCCTGGCGCAGACACCCCAGCAGACGAAACCCCAGCCGCCCCAGGCGTAGAACAGCAGGGCCCACGGCAGTTGCTGCAGCATCCAGGTGGCTTCCAGAAAATGGTAAAAGCGGTCGTGCGCGATGCGCGGCTCGATGGCGATGTGCGGCGGATGGTCGAGGTCCAGGCGGCAGAACAACTGCCACCAAGCATCGCGCCAGAAACCGGCGCCGTGGCGCAAATAGGGGTGGCAGTCGGGCAGGCGCTGGGCATAGTCGCGCAGTTCGTGCTGGCGCAGCAGGCCTAGCGGGCCGCTGAGGCCCACCAGCACGCCCAGGTAGACGAGTACATATTCCAGCCATGTTGGGCAATGAAAACTGTCGTGTATCAGTTTGCGGTGGCTGCCCAGCGAGTGGCCGAACAGCAGCACGATGGCCGTGCTGATGATAAACAGCAGCAGGCCCGTCCAGCTGAAGAAGAACAGGGCGCCAGTCACGGCGCCGGCCAGCATGGCCGTCAGCCACAGCGATGGCAAAGGCGCATGGCGCACCGCGCCGTCAATGATGCTGTCGGCGTGCGTGGCGCGGGCGCGGTGGCTGTCCAGGCTGGCAGCCGTCATCAACCCTCGGGGGCCGACGACGGTTGCGTATACTTGTCGAAGTTGGTGATGTAGTCGTTGAAGTTGTCGGTCAGCATGCGCTTGTACTGTTCCGTGAAGAACGCCACGGCGCCTTCCTTCTCTTCCTGCATCTTCGCCACGTCGTTGCTCTTGCTGGCGACCAGGAATGCGTTGAAGCGGGCGGCCGCGTACAGCAGCGAGGTGGCCACTTCGTTGCCGCGGCTATGTTCGCACTGCTCGTTGGCCAGGGCGATGATCTGGTCGGCGCGTTCCCAGAATTCCGGGCCCGGTGCTGGTTTTGTCGTTGGTGTGTTCATGAAAATCCCTATGAAAGTGCGCGCCAGTCTACACAGGGGGCCGCAGGCTGTCCAGCAGCACGGCTGCCTGTCAGGGCGCCTGCAGGATCTGTTCCAGCAAAACGGGCAGCGGCTGGCGGATGTCGAGCACGATGCCGGCCTCGTCCGGCTGCAAGGGCTGCAGGGTGGCCAGCTGGCTGTCGAGCAGGCTGGACGGCATGAAATGGCCGGGGCGCTGCATGCGGCGTTCCAGCACGGCGCGCGGACCGTCCAGGTGGACAAAGCGCAGGGACGGGTCTCCCTCGCGCAGTACGTCGCGGTAGGCGCGTTTCAGGGCCGAACAGGAGACGACCAGGCCGCTGCCTTGCGCACGGGCCGTGGCGATGCGCTCGCGCAGGGTGGCCAGCCAGCCGGCCCGGTCGGCATCGTCGAGCGCAATGCCGGCGGCCATCTTGGCCACGTTTTGCGGCGGATGCACGTCGTCGCCCTCCACGTAGGGCACGCTCAAGGCGTCGGCCAGCAGGCTGCCGACGGCGCTCTTGCCGCAGCCGGACACGCCCATCACGACCCAGCGCACGGCGGGCACACCCAAGCTCAAGGCGCCGAAACGATGACGGTGACGCGGCGGTTTTCTGCCTGGCCAGCCTTGCTGGCGTTCGAGGCGACGGGCTTGCTCATGCCCAGGCCCTTGACGACGATATTGCCGCGTGGAATGCCGACCACGCCCATCGCATCGGCCACCACGTTGGCGCGCGCCAGCGACAGCTTGTTGTTGAGTACTTCGGCACCTTCATTATCCGTATGGCCTTCCACGCGCATGTGGCTAATGCCCACTTTCAGCAGGGCGGCGCTGATTTTCTGGATGGCGGCCCGGCTCGGCGCCGTCAGGCTGGAAGCGCCGAAATCGAACAGCAGCTTGTCGGTAAAGCTCAGTTCCCAGCCTTCGTCCGTCTGCTTGAAGCCCTGTTCCGTCAAGGTGGCGACTTGCTCGGCGTTGAACAGCGGTTTGGTCTCTGGCGTGCTCTGGCAGGCGGCCAGCAGGCCCAGCATGAACAGGCCGAGGAAGCCGCGGCGTAATTGTGTGTAGATGAATTGCATGGTGTTGCTCCTTGGTTCAGGGGTGAGTGTGGGGGTGAGTGTGGGATTGCGGCAGGCGCGCCACCTGGCGCGTGCCGCGCTGCGCCTGCTTGGCGCGGTACATGGCTTCGTCCGCCGCACCGACCAGCGAGACGGCGTCGATGGCGTGATCGGGGAAGACGGCCACGCCGATGGTCAGCGAGGTGACGATGCTGTTGCCGGTGGGCAGTTCAATGGCTTGCGCCATGGCGGCGATGATGTTGTCGGCGATGTGCATGGCGTCGCTGCTGTTGCGCAGCGGCTTGAGCAGGATGGCGAATTCGTCGCCGCCCAGGCGCGCCACCAGGTCGCCCTCGCGCAATTGCTGCTTGATGCGCGCGGCGATCGTCACCAGCACGCGGTCGCCCGAGGCATGGCCGAAGGTGTCGTTGATGTACTTGAAGCGGTCGCTGTCGAGGAACAGCATGGCCACCTTGCCATTGCCGATGCGCGCTTCGAGGATGGCGCGTTCCAGCTCCGCCTCCATGAAGGCGCGGTTCGACAGGCCCGTCAGGCTGTCGTGGTTGGCGCGGTGCGACAGCGAGGCGTGTTCCTTTTGCAGATGGCTTTGCCACGCCTCCAGTTCGTCGAGCAGGGCGTTGAAGTCGTCACTGATCTGGTTCAGTTCGGCGATGTTGGCGGGCGGCACGCGCAATTCGAACGAGCGGTCGCGCCGCACGCGGTGGGCCGTTTCCGCCAGGTGGCGCAGCGGCGAGGTGATTTCTGTTTCCATGCGGCGCGACAGGCGCACGGCAACGACCAGGCTCAGCACCAGGCAAGCCAGCAGGCAGGACAGGCCGCTCAGCAGGAAGGGCAGCAGGCTGCGGCTGTGCGGCACCAGGGTGATGCTGCCGATGGCCTGGTCATTGCGCATGACGGGGAAGGTCAGCGAATCGGGCAGCATCCAGCCCGTCAGCGCACGTTCGATGTAGTAGCGCGTGCCGTGTTCGCCCCGTTCCCAGCGGGCCAGCACCTTGCCGGCCTTGTCGCTCACTTGCGCCTGGTCGATATCTTCATTCACGCCGATCAAGGCCAGCGCTTCTTTGGCTACCAAGGCGTCGCCAAAGACGACGGCCCCTTCCACCGTGTAGCTCATCGAGCGGGCCACCAGGCGCAGATTCTGGTCCGAATAGACGCGCAGGGCCAGCAGCGCCACGGCCGTCAGGGTCAGGCCGGCCGCCAGCACGGCAATCAGCGACACGCTCAGGTGGGCGCGCCGCAGCACGCTGTCGAGCGTGCGGCGGGGCTTGCGCGCCGACCGGGGAGGCATGCTGGCGCTCATGGCTGCGCTGCCTTGCGACGTGCAATTTGCAAGGCGTTCGGATGCACGCGCAGGCCGCTGCGGGCGATGGCATCGAGGTTGACGTCAAAACCGATCTGCGTGTCGTTCAGGCGCAGGCAGAACATCGTGCCCACGCTGCAGGCCGTGCCGGGTTCGGCGATCGATAAAATCGGCTTGCCGATGATCTGCGCCAGCAGTTGGTCGCGTTCGCCCTCGGGCAGGCTGCCCAGGTAGATGACGTCGCATTCGCCAGCTGTGGCTGACGCCGCCGGGATTTTCACGCGGATGCGCTGGCCCAGGCTGGAGGCGGGCTTGTCGACGATGGCCGCCCCGTAGCGGGGCACACCGAGCATGCAGACGCGCACTTCCGGGCGTGCAACGGGCCAGCGCACATAACTGATGATGCCAAACAGCACCTGGGCCACCTCGGCCGGTCGCCTGGCCTCGGCCGCCGCGCCCGTCTGCGCCCACGCCGCGCATGTCGTCAGCGCGCCGCAGGCGAACAGCGAGGCCAGCAGCGAGGTCAGCAGCACTGCGAGCAGGGCGGGCGGCGTGGGGCGCTGCCGGTGGCGGTGGAAGGAGGGCACGGCGTCGGGTATCTTTATGCAGGTCGGGCGGCGATTCACATCCCTACTCAACAACACAGACTGTACGGAAGTCCATGCTGAAAGTAATGATGGCGCTACGCCATAAAGCTTGCATTATAAACACGAATGCTGAAACTTGCATTCTTTACCATGATAATTAACTGATAGACATTATTGTCGTGCTACAGAGTGTTGCTATTCTTCCAGTGTCGCTTCCAGCAAGTCGATTTCGCGCAGCAGGCGCAAATGGATGGTGTCGTCGAGTTCGCCCGAGATGCGGCGGCGGTACAGTTCATCGCGTTCCGCATTCAGCGCTTCCAGGCGCAGCGCCCGTTCGGCCTTGGCCAGTTCCTGCAGCCGCGTCGCCTCGTCGTTGCTGCTTTCGCCGTACGCGAGGCGGCGCCGGTAGGCTTCGATCAGGCGGTTGGCCGCCTCGGTGACGACTTGCTGCTTGTCATTTTTGTCGATGCCTTCGCAGACTTTCTCCAGCCGCGCGATGGCCGCTTCGGCGGCAGCGGCGCGGGCATCGCGCTCTTCCGTCGAGCGGCGCGCGGGCGGCGCGAACACCAGGCCCTTGGTCAGCAGGGGCAGGGTGACGCTGGCCAGTATCAGCGACAGCAAGATCACGCCCATGGCCAGGAAGATGACCAGGTCGCGCGCGGGGAAACGATTTCCGTCAGGCAAGAACAACGGCAGGGTCAGGATGCCGGCCAGGGTCAGCGCGCCGCGCACCCCCGCAAACGAGGCCACCAGCAGCAGGCGCAAGCTCGGGCGGGCCAGCAGCGCCGCATCCTTCGGTTCGCCGGCCATTTTCTTGTGGTGTTTGAACAGGGTCAGTTTCATGGAAATGAAGACCCAGATGAAGCGCATGAAGGTCAGCCCCACCGTGATGGCGATGACGAATAGCGGCAATTTCCAGGCGCTGCCGGCGCCCACTTCCATGGAGGCGGCGGGCAAGCCGGCCACGGTGGTGGGCAGCTGTGCGCCCAGCATGACGAAGATCACGCCATTCAAGACCAGTTGCACGGTATCCCACACGGCCTTGCGCTGGGTGCGCGTGGCGGCCAGCGGGCGGCCGATCAGGTCGGCGTAATGCATGGACACGCCCGCCGTGGCGGCGGCCAGGATGCCCGAGCCGTGGATTTGCTCGGCGCCCAGGTAGGCGGCAAACGGGATCAGGATGCTGATCAGGATCTGCAAGCCTGGCTCTTCGCCAACCTTGCTCACCAGCCATTTATTCGCCAGGCCCACGCCCCACGAGATGGCCAGGCCGATGACGATGCCGCCACCTGCTTCTTGCAGGAAACTCAGCGAGGCGGCGCCGATGGAAAAGCCGCCCGTCATCATGGCGCCCACGGCAAACGTGAAGCAGACCAGGCCCGAGGCGTCGTTCAGCAGGGATTCGCCTTCGAGGATGTGCATCAGGCGCGGCGGGATCGGGTTGCCGGCCGCAATCGCCGAGACGGCCACGGGGTCCGTCGGCGAGAGGATGGCGCCCAGCGCGAAGGCGACGGCCAGCGGCACGCTGGGGATCAGCCAGTCGATGAAGAAACCCATGCCCAGCACGGTAAACAGCACCAGGCCGATGGCCAGCATCAGGATCGAGCGCGCATCGGAAAAGAAGGCGCCCTTGGGAATGCGCCAGCCATCGAGAAACAGCAGCGGCGGAATGAAGAGCAGGAAGAAAATATCGGGATCGAGCGGCACTTGCACGCCAAACAGGGCCAATCCCGTGCCGCCGGCGATCTGGATCAGGGGTAGCGGCAGCTTGACCCAGCGCGAACGGGCGATGAAGCCGCACAGGACGACGCTCAAGACGAGGATGAGGATGATGGTAACGGTATGCATGAAGGAGCGGCGGCGTGCTGAAACGCTGATTATAAGGCGCAGCCCGCGCATGGCGTTACCTGCGTGTCATTGCGTACATACAACAAGTCACAATCGCGGTAAGATTCTCCCATTCATTGCCACAATCTGCCCTGCTGCTGCCGTCCGTGCGCGGCAGGCGCGTGCTTAGCCTTGTGCTTGGCCTTTTACCGGACTCCTGTTTTGCTCAAAAAGATTTTCTCCGGCCTGCTGCTGTCGCTGGCATTGCTCATCGTGGCGGCCCTGGCTGCCTACTTGTATTACTGGCGCCCTGCGCTGGCGCCCATCGATCCGCCCGTCGCCACGGCATTTTCCCCGCAAGTGGTGGAGCAGGGCCGCCTCCTGGCCGGCATGGGCAATTGCGCTGCCTGCCATACGGCCCAGGGCGGCGCCGACTACGCGGGCGGCCATGGCTTAGCCACGCCGTTCGGTACGATCTATGCGACGAATATCACGCCCGACAGACAAACGGGCATCGGCCGCTGGTCGCTGGCCGCTTTCCAGCGGGCCATGCGCGAAGGCGTGGGCCGCGATGGCGCCCATTTGTATCCCGTCTTTCCGTACACCCACTTCAACCGCGTTTCGGACGCCGACCTGACGGCCTTGTACGCGTATGTCATGACGCGCCCGCCCGTGTATGCGGTGGCGCCCGTCAATAGCGTGCCTTTCCCTTTGAACCTGCGCCCCTTGCAGGCGGGCTGGAAGTTGCTGTTTTTCAAGCCGGCCAGCTTTCAGCTAGATCCTGCGCAAGGGCTGGACTGGAACCGGGGCCGCTACCTGGCCGAAGGCCTGGCGCATTGCGCCGCCTGCCACACGCCGCGCAATGCGCTGGGCGCCGAGCTTGCCGGCTCGTCCTATCTGGGCGCTTCCATCGATCACTGGTATGCGCCGGCCTTGACCAGTGCCAACACGGCACCGCTGCCGTGGACGCAGGACGAGCTGTACGCCTTCCTGCGCACGGGAGCGACGGCCCTGCACGGCGTGGCGGCCGGCCCCATGTCGGCCGTCGTGCACGAAGGCATGGGGGCGTCGCCCGATGGCGATATCCGCGCGCTGGCAACGTATTTTGCCGGCGTGGCCGGAGTCGAGCAACGCCAGGTCGATACCGACACCGTGGTCAAGGCGGGCATCGCCCGCTCGCAGCGCGTCAGCCTGGTCGACAATGACCGTGGCGCCAGCCTGTACGTGGCCGCCTGCGCGTCGTGCCACTCGAACAGCGACGGCCGGCCCGTGGCCCTGCGTCCGGAACTGAGCCTGAACAGCGCCGTCAGCGCGCCCGATCCCGCCAACCTGATCCAGGTGATATTGCACGGTATCAGCAAGGACGACGCCATGCCCGGCGTGCTGATGCCCGGCTTTGCCGCCTCGCTGACGGACAACGACGTGGCCCAGCTGGCCGCCTATCTGCGCCGCAGCCGCAGCCCCCAGCCCGCTTGGACGAACCTGGAAGCGGCCGTGGCACGCGCGCGGGCCGGCAAGTAATTCTTGAAAGTATCTTATGTACAACACTCATGTATAACATTATTGTGAATGGCCAGCCCTTCGGCACCGAAGCCGACGCCGAGACGCCCCTGCTGTGGGTGCTGCGCGACGAGGCCCATTTGAAAGGCACGAAGTTTGGCTGCGGCATCGGCATGTGCGGCGCCTGCACCGTGCACGTGGATGGCCGCGCCATGCGCGCGTGCATCACGCCGATTGCCGCCGTGGCCGGTTGCGCCATCACCACCATCGAAGGCCTCTCGCCCGATGGCACGCATCCGCTGCAGCGGGCGTGGTTGGCCACGCAGGCGCCCCAGTGCGGCTATTGCCAGTCGGGCCAGATCATGCAGGCGGCCACCTTGTTGAAAGACTATCCGCAGCCGACGGATGCGAATATCGATGCCGTCATGAGCGGCAACCTGTGCCGCTGCATGGCGTACGTGCGCATCCGCAAGGCGATCAAGCTGGCGGCTGGCATGCAGGAGGCACCCGGTGTTTAAGTTGCCGAAAGAAAATTCTGCTGCCCGTCCCAGCTCGCTGGGCCGGCGCGGTTTCCTGATCGCCGCCGCCGGCACGGGGTTTACCCTGGCCTTTTTGCGCGCCGACAGCTCCTTGGCCGCTGGCAAGACGGCGTCCGCGCCGCCCGTCAAGCCTGCGGCGCTCGTCTTCGACCCGAGCATCTGGTTCCAGATCGAGCGTGACGGCATGATCACCGTGAATATCGCCAAGGCGGAAATGGGCCAGCATATCGGCACGGCCTTGGCGCGCATCGTCGCCGAGGAGCTGGAGGCGGACTGGAGCAAGGTGCGCCTGCATTACGTGGACACGGACCCGAAATGGGGCTTGATGGTGACGGGCGGCAGCTGGTCCGTCTGGCAGAATTTCGACCCGCTCAGCCGTGCCGGCGCGGCCGGCCGCATCGCGCTGGTGGAAGAGGGCGCGCGGCTGCTGCGCGTACCCGTCTCCGCCTGCCATGCCCGGCTCGGCGTCGTGCATGGCCGGGGACGGTCGATCAGCTATGGCGACATCGTGCGCCGTGGCAAGCTGGCGCGCCAGTACACGCCCGGACAATTGCAAGCCATCGTGCTGAAAACGCCGCAGCAGCGCAGGCTGATTGGCCAGCAGGTGCAGGCGCTCGACATTCCGGCGAAAATCAACGGCACGGCCGTGTACGGCATCGATGCGCAGGCCGAGGGCATGCTGTATGCGCGCCCGAAGATCCCGCCCACGCGCTACGGTTCAAAAGTCGTGTCCATCGATGATACGGCCGCGAAAAAGGTCAAGGGCTACTTGCGCTCGTTCGCCTTGCAAGACCCCAGCGGCACGGTGCCCGGCTGGGTCATGGTGGTGGCCGACACGTATGCGGCCGCCCTGCGCGCCGCCGACCTGGTGCAGGTAAAGTGGCGGGCCGGCGCGGCGGCCCACGTGGCGGAGCAGGATATCGTCAACTATGCGGGCAAGCAGCTGGCCGATGCCAGCCTGGGCGCCCGCGTAGTCGATGATGATGGCGTGGAACAAGCGTTCAAGGATGCCAGCCTGCAACTGGAACGCCACTACACGACCAGCACCGTGCTGCATTTCCAGCTGGAACCGGTGAATGCGCTGGTGCAGGAAATCGACGGCGTCTGGCATATCCATGCGGGCAACCAGTGGCAATCGCTGATCCTGCCCGTGCTGGCGCAGGCGCTCAAGGTGCCGGAGAGCAAGGTCATGCTGCACACGTATCTGCTCGGTGGCGGCTTCGGCCGGCGTTTGAATGGCGATTATTGCGTGCCGGCCGCGCTGGCGGCGCAAGCCGTGGGGCGGCCCGTCAAGATGATTTGCACGCGCTCCGACGATGCGCGTTTCGATTCGCCCCGTTCGCCATCCGTGCAGCATGTGCGCATGGCGTTCGACGACGCGGGCAAGGTCTCGGCGATGGTGCACGAAGCGAGCGCAGGCTGGCCCACGCAAGCGATGATCCCCGCCTTCCTGGCCAAGGATAAGCAGGGCCATCCGTATGACCCGTTTGCCATCGCCGGCGCCGACCACTGGTACACGGTGGGCGCGCAGCGCGTGCGGGCCGTGTCGAACGACCTAGCTAACAGCAGTTTCCGCCCCGGCTGGCTGCGCTCCGTGGGCCCGGGCTGGACGAATTGGGCTGTGGAAAGTTTCATGGACGAGGCGGCGCAGGCGGCCAAGGTCGATCCGCTGGCCTTCCGTCTGTCGCTGCTGCAGGCGACGGGGCGCAATGCGGGCAGCGCGCCGAATGCCGTCGGCGGCGCCGCGCGCCTGGCCCACGTACTGCAGCGGGTGGCGGACAAGGCGGGCTGGGGCACTGCCATGCCGCCCGACACGGGCCTGGGCATCGCCGCCACGTTCGGCCAGGAGCGCGACATGCCGACCTGGACGGCTTGCGTTGCTCGGGTGAAAGTAGACCGCAGCACTTGTATGGTGAAAGTCGAAAAACTGTTCATGGTCATCGACGCGGGTAGCATCGTCGATCCCGATGGCGCGCTGGCGCAGGCGGAAGGAGGCGCGCTGTGGGGCGTCAGCATGGCCTTGCACGAAGGCACGGCTTTCCTCAACGGCGAAGTGAAGGATACCAACCTGAATACCTACACGCCGCTGCGCATGGCCGACGTGCCCGAGCTCGACATCGAATTCGTGGCCAGTACGGCAACTTCGACGGGCATGGGCGAGCCGCCCACGACGGCCGTGGCGCCCGCCATCGGCAATGCCATCTTCGCTGCCGTGGCCTCGCGCGTGCGGCATTTGCCGATCCGCCCGGAAGCCGTGCTGAAGGGGCTGGACCGGCACGGCGCCGTCTGATGCGGGCGCATGGCAAATTTGACGAGCGCCGCGCGTGAACGGGCGCAGGCTGCTACACTGAGGTTAGCCGCCTTGGGCATGCAGGCTGTGCCCGGCCCGGCAAGATCCCAGTCGATTGCGGAGGCAGCCATGCAAGAACAATTTGTCAGCATCACGGCCGATGAACTTCAAATGGACGGCGTGCTTGAAATGCCCGAGCGGCCCGTGGGCATCGTCCTGTTTGCCCATGGCGCGGGCGCCGATAGCGACTACCTGGGCGCGTCCAGCCACGCCACTTCCCAGGATTTTTTGCGCGCGGGCATCGCCACCCTGCGCTTCGACCAGGCCGGTGTCGGGCCTGGTGGCGGCAGCAATGGGCACGCGTATTTCGTGCGCAGCGATATCGTGCTGCTGGCGCGCCAACTGGAAAAAGCCCTGGGCTGGCTGCAGGTGGACCCGTCCACGCGGCGTTTGCCCTGCGGTCTGTATGGCTATGGCACCAGCGCCGCCGTGGTGATGCAGCTGGCGGCCTGGCGCAGCGCGGAAATCGCCGCGCTGGCCGTCTGCGATGGCCAGGTGGAAATGGCGGGCAAGGCGGCGCTGGAAAACGTGCGCGTGCCATCGCTGCTGATCGTGGGCGGGCGCGACCCCGACGTGGCCGGCCTGAACCGCATGGCGTTTGCCACCTTGCGCTGCGACAAACAGCTGGAACAGATCGCCGCACCTGGCGGCCCCGACACGCGCCACCAGGCGGCCTTGCTGGCTACCGACTGGTATACGCGCCATTTCAACGGGCATACCAGTACGGCGCAGTAGGGCAGCAGATCAGGCGGCGCGCAAGGTCCTCGCATGGAAGCGTACATGCTCTTCCATGAAGCTGGCGATGAAGTAATAGCCGTGGTCATAGCCGGCATGGCGGCGCAGCCGTAATGGCTGGCCGGCGTCGCGGCACGCCGCTTCGAAGACCTCGGGGTACAGTTGCTCGGGCAAGAACTTGTCGGCCAGGCCCTGGTCGATCAAGATGCCTTCCGGGAACAGCGGCGGCTGGCCTTGCTGGCCGCGCATCAGCGCGCTGGCGTCGTATTGCTGCCAGTTGGCTGTTCTGCCAATCGTATTTAATTTTCTATGTTGCGTATCCCTTTACAAATTGGATAGTTGCTGCATCCAAAAAAATACCTGCCTGCGCGGGATCCTCGTTGAGCGAGTCGTTTTTTCATGGTATTTCCGCATATTGGGCAAAATATTTTTTTAATTACGGAGCTATCTAACTTCGGATTCGTTGGTTCCGTTGGATTCGTTTGCTTGGCTGTCTTTTGTGAGTTGTCGTGACCCCGAAACGCAAAGAAATTTACTAAGACTGCCACTACGAAAGTATGAGGAAGCGCCGCAGCTAAGCAATACGGCATGAAGCAGGCTCCAAAAATAAAAACTTGATTTGCAAGGATTATGATGCCCCATACTGCCAAAAACCTTCTCAAGTTATCAACTATTGAACGTATGAATTTTTTTAACATAAAGTACTCGGCTGTTGTTAATACGTTGAATTCTACGCGACTTAAAGCCGAGTGCACTTTGATTGTTTAAACCAATATTCTTTTCCGCGAAATTCGTACTTGAAAATCACAAACTCTCCTGCATGAACCATTTTTTTAAGAAATGATGAGTATTCGTTGTCTTGTGATAGTCTTCCTGTACCAACTCCAACCTTACCGGATGAGTTTGAGCATTTATAGGCCTGTCGAGTTGTTGTCTGCATTTCAGGCGCGCTGCTCGGCTGAGGAGAAATTGATGCGCGATGCTTCGCGCTTTGGCGTGCTTTCGCTTTTGCGAGAGTTTCACGCTGTTCGATATCGTTGATGTCAAACTCATCGTCCTCCTCATAATCGGCGTAGTAACTTGCCCCTTGACCGCTTTTAGAAGGTTGATATTTTCCAGAATAGTTCTGAAAATTGGTCCTGGTACCCGGGCTACCTGTGTATGGATTTACGTTGCCTAGCGTACTCCAGTTGTTGGTTAAATTTCCATCAGGTCTTGAGCGTATATGCGGTGACACGTAGGTTCCGTCTTTTCGTGTGTACCCGTGGACCGATACATTACCATCTGATTTCCTGTCCGCACCTGCCGCCACGTCAGGTGTTAGAAACTGTAAAATAAAAAGGAAGGAAAATAGGATACGCATGGGTTGGCCTGATAAATATTTTTAGGGTAGATATGAATATTTTCGACGTACAGGGCTCGAATTTTCAATAGAGCTATTAGTGAAATGGCGGTTTCAAAGAGCAAGCGCAACACTGGGTTAATTAACAGTGGTTGTTGATGCTTGTAGCAACGTGATGTGCTGAGTATAAACGACGAGTGGCGATTCGTAATTGAGGCGGGCACGCGGTCTGCTAAGAAATCAATGTGGTTATGGCAATAATGACATCAAAAAGGTGCCTCGGTAACTTATGTATCAATGGCGCGCAAGTTCCTCGCATGGAAGCGCACATGCTCTTCCATGAAGCTGGCGATGAAGTAATAGCCGTGGTCGTAGCCGGCATGGCGGCGCAGCCGTAATGGCTGGCCGGCGTCGCGGCACGCCGCTTCGAAGACCTCGGGGTACAGTTGCTCGGGCAGGAATTTGTCGGCCAGGCCCTGGTCGATCAGGATGCCGTTAGGAAATAGTGCCGCCTGGCCTTGCAGGCCGCGCATCAGCGCGCTGGCGTCATACTGCTGCCAGCTGGCTGCGTCGCTGCCCAGGTAGCCCGTGAAGGCCTTCTTGCCCCACGGACATTGGCTTGGTGCGGCGATGGGGGCGAAGGCGGAGACGGAGCGGAACAGGTCAGGGTTGCGCAAGGCCAGCACCAGCGCGCCATGGCCGCCCATTGAGTGGCCGAAAATGCCCATGCGCTGCGCGTCGATCGCCAGTTCCTGTTCCAGCAGCGTGCGCAGTTCCAGCAGGTAGCTATACATCCGATAGTGGCTGCTCCACGGCGCCTCGGTGGCATCGACGTAAAAGCCGGCGCCCGCGCCGAAATCCCAGGCATCCGTCTCGCCTGCGATATTCGCGCCACGGGGGCTGGTGTCGGGTGCGATCAGGATCAGGCCTTCCTCGGCCGCCACGCGCTGCGCGCCACCCTTGATCATGAACGTTTCTTCCGTGCACGTCAGGCCCGCCAGGTAAAACAGGGCAGGGCGCTTGGTGCTGACCGTGGCGCCTGGCGGCGTGTCGGGAATGAAGGCCGAGAAACGCATGGGCAAGCCGATGGCTTGCGCGTCGTGGCGATAAAAGCGTTGTACACCGCCAAAACAGGCGTGTTCACTCAACAGTTCCAGCATGAATTCTCCTCGTCAATCGCACAGTATAGCCAGAGTGGCGCGCCGCTGGCATGGCATCAGCCCAGCATGGCCGCTAATGCAGGCAAGATGTCCTGTGCCGGCGCTTCGGTCTTGAAGGCCAGCAAATGGTCGGCGCGCGTCTTGCCCAGGTTGATGGCGGCCACGGGCTTGCCCGTTTCGGCCGCCATGCGGCACAGGCGAAAGCTGGAATACACCATCACGGACGAGCCGACCACCAGCAGGGCGCTGGCCGCCTGCATCTTGCTTTCGGCCTCGGCCGCGCAGGCGGCGGGTACGCCGTCGCCAAAAAACACCACGTCGGGCTGCAGGGTGCCGCCGCAGCGGGGACAGGCGGGCAGGTGGAAGGTGGCCAGCTGGGACGGCTCCAGCAAGGCGTCGCCATCGGGCGCCGGCGTGGCCGTGGCGCCCAGCATCTGCGGATTGTCGCGTTCGAGCTGATCCTGGATCAGACGGCGCGTGTGGCGGGCCTGACAATCGAGGCATACCACGCCATGTATGCTGCCGTGCAACTCCGTGACGGCGGCGCTGCCTGCCTGCTGATGCAAGCCATCGACGTTTTGCGTGACCAGGCCGCCGATGTGCTGGCGCTGTGCCAATTGCGCGATGGCCAGGTGGCCGGGATTGGGCGTGGCGCGCGCCAGGGTGGGCCAGCCCACCATGCTGCGCGCCCAGTAGCGGCGGCGCACGGCTTCCTGGCGGCGAAAGTCAGGTCCTTGCACGGGGGCGTTGCCGCGCCGCACGCCGTCCGTGTCGCGGTAAGCGGGAATGCCGGACGCCGTGCTGATGCCGGCGCCCGTCAGCAGCAGCACGTCGGAATGGCGCTGCAGGAACTGCGCCAGCTGCTCCAGGGCGGGATCGTCGCTGGCGCGCTGCTGGCTGGCTGAGGGAAAGTTTTGCATGATGCACCATGCTAACCGAAAAGCACGGCGCCGTTGCAAGCGGATGTTTACTCCAGCTTCATGCCGAAACGCTGCAGCCGCGGCTGCCAATGCTCCTGAATATTGGCCGAGACGAGGATGCGCTCGGCCTTGCCAATCAACAACTCACGGGGCACGAAGCCGAAATAGCGCGAGTCGGCACTGTTGTCGCGGTTATCGCCCAGCATCATGAAGTGGTCGGCCGGCACCGTCACGGGGGCAAAGCTGCGCGCCGCGCCCGCGATTTGCGGCAAGACCTGGATGCGGTGATGCTCGGTCGCGTTGCGCTCGCTGATGCGCTGCGCCGTCAGCTGGCCCAGGTGGGCGATGCTTTCGGGCGCCGTGTCGAGCGCCGTGTAGCGGGCGGGCTGGCCGTTGATGACCAGCCGTTCATTGCGCATTTCCACCGTGTCGCCGGGCAGGGCGATGATGCGCTTGATCAATCGCGTGCCGTCTTTCGGCGAGGAAAAGGTGACGATATCGCCCCGCTGCGGTTCACCCAGGCGCTGCAGCACGATGTCGGTGAGCGGTACTTTCAGGTTGAAAGCGAGGCGGTTGACGAAGACCACGTCGCCTTCGAGCAGGTTGGGGCGCATCGACGCCGACGGTATGGGATTCCAGTCCGCCACGGCCGTGCGGAACACGCCGAACAGCAGGATAAACATCAAAAAACCTTTGTTGGCGCGCATCCATGTTTTCATCTTGGCTCTTTCGCTGGGCAATGCCCGTGAGTGTGAGGGAAGGCGCCATTGCTGCTGGCGCCCTATCCACGATGCACGGCGAGGCTGAAGCCAGTCTTAAATCAAGCGCCTGCGCGGCCGATGGCGCGGCCGTTGTTGCGTGCAAGCGTCAGCAACGAGGCTATTTGAACGCCTTGATGACGGCATCGAGCTTGACCTTGAGCGACTTGTCGTGCGCCTGGATGGCCGGCACTGCGCGCTGCACGCCGAGCAGCTGGTAGACGGCCGTCTGCGCAGCGCGCACCGAGTATTCCACGGTGAAGACGACATCGTCGGCGAGCTCCACGAACTGGCTGACGAAGGCCAGGTTGGCGGAGTTGGCGGGCACGGGCAGGGGGCGGTCGCTCTTTGCGCGGGGCATGAACATGCTGGTGATGTAGGGCATGCGGCAGGGAATGCAATTGGCCGTGGCCATGATGTCGAGGTCGAAGTTCAGGTGGCCGCACAGCTCGCGCAGGATGTCTTCGCCGCTGCATTCGGACATGGGCTTGGCGACGAAGTTGCCGATGCGGTCAGGGTGCAGCGCATAGCCCCAGAATACTTGCACGCCCTGGGGCTGGCCGGCGAAATGGGGCTGGTGCGCCAGTACGATGGACATGAACCAGTTGCTGTCCTTGAAGGTGACGAGGCCGCCCGTGCCCGCGCTGTTGCCCGTGAATTGCTCCATCCGGTCAAAGAAGGCGCTGTCCTTCAGGGTGACCGTGTACGAGGCCCAGTACGATTCGGGGATGCTGCTGTTGAAGGTGGCTGGACGGCCCAGCTCCGGGCGGCCTTCGGCCAGCTTTTCCCACAGGAGCCAACCCTGGCTGTCGTTTTTCGTGCGCTTGGCCGGTGCGCTGTGCATGCTGCCATAGCTGGAAGCATCCGTCATCGAGGCGTTCTGGAAAAACACCAGGTCGCCGGCGGCGACGGGAATCACGTCGGCCAGGCCGCGCCGCTGGCAGTGCAGGGCGGTGGCAGTCAGGCGGCCATCGGCTTCCTGTACCTCGATATCGGTCACCGTGCAATCCATGATGATGTTGACGCCTTGTTCCTGCAGCCACGCGACCAGCGGGCGCACCAGCGAGTCGTACTGGTTGTAGACGGTACGCTTGACGCCAGCCAGGGTTTCGATGCGCGAAAACTCCATCATGAAGCGGTGCAGGTAGCGCTTGAACTCGACGGCGCTATGCCAGGGCTGGAAGGCAAACGTGGTGGCCCACATGAACCAGAACTTGGTGTCGAAAAATTCCGGCGAGAGCCAATCCGTGATGGCGCTGCTGCCCAGCGTGTCTTCATCGGCTTCCGTCAGCTTCAGCAGTTCCAGCCTGTCCTGCATGGAAAAGCCCATGCTGCTGACATCGACCTTGAAGCGGTTGCGGTCGATCAAGCGCGCGCGCGAGTGGGGAATGTGCTGTTCGTTGAAGGCGATGGTTTCATCGTAGACGCTCTGGCCCGCATGTTCGAGCGAAGGGATGCTCTTGAACAAGTCCCAGGTGCACTCGTAATTATCGGTGGTCAGCATGCGCCCGCCGCGCAAGGTATAGCCATCCTCGGCATTGCCGCCGCCATCGAGGCTGCCGCCCGTCACGGGCGATGTTTCGAAGATGGTGATGTTGCTACCTTGCATGCCGCCGTCGCGGATCATGAAGGCGGCTGCGGCCAGCGAGCCGATGCCGCCGCCGACCAGGTAGGCTTTTTTGTCTGTATGACTCATGGTTTTTCCCTGAATGTGAGCGCATCCGCATGCGCGAAAGGCTTGCAAGCGGCACGGCTGATGCCATGCCATATTTGCCTATTTTACAACAACAGGGGGAGGCTCGGCGGATAAATAGAGCGTTCGTTCGGTTTTTTCAGGTGCGCCATCGCTTCCAGGCGTCACCGTTCCAGTGCGCCGAACGCGACTTCCAGCAGCAATGCGCCCACAGAACTGTTGGCCGAGATGGCAGGCAGTCGGCAACGATACGCCATTATAATCAGCAGGCGCATGTCGCCGCACACCCGTTTGAATTCATGAAGGAGCAGCATGCTGTCCCATCTCTGCCTCGGCACCAACGACTTTCCCCGCGCCTACGCTTTCTACACGGCCTTGCTGGGAGAACTCGATTTGATCGAAAAATTTCATGATCCGACCCACCCCTGGGCCGGCTGGATGGCGCGGGAGGCGCCGCGCCCCCTGTTCGTGCTGACGGCGCCGCACGACGGCTTGCCGGCGACGCCCGGCAATGGCCAGATGACGGCCTGGCTGGCGGCCAGCCGCGCCCAGGTGGACCGCAGCTACCAGGCCGCGCTGGCGCTGGGCGCCGTGTGCGAGGGGCCACCCGGCTTGCGGCCCCATTATCACGCCAATTATTATGGCGCCTACTTCCGCGACCTCGACGGCAACAAGCTGTGCGTCTGCTGCCACGCCGAAGAATGATTCAGCGCGGGCCCCAGACGTCGTCTTCCGTCCAGCCCAGTTCCAGGAAATCTTGCACCCGCTCGTCCGCTTCGCCGGCGCAATAGAATTCATCGAGCTGGGGCGCTTCGATGCGCGTGCCGGCCAGCATGGCATGCACTTGTCCCCGGTGGTGGATCTGGTGCTGGAACAGATGCGCCAGCAGGCGCTGGCGGGTGTCGATTTGCGGATTATCGCGCAGGATCGTCACGGGCCGCGCCAGGTCCGCGTCGCACAGGCTGCGGCAATGGGCAATCAGGCGCAGGTCCGAGGCGCGCTGCGCCGCGTGCAGGGCCGCGCAGTCGGTAAATGGCTCGTCCTTTTCAAAGAAGACATAGCAGTCGGCGTGCGGCGCTGCGCCGCGCAGCTCGCGTTCGAGCGCGTCGAGATAAAACCAGTCGCACGTCAAAATGTGGTTCAGGGTGAACTGGATGGTGGGGAAAAAGCTGACGCGCGTGGCCTCGAACTCGGCGGCGGTCAGCTGCCCGCAAGCCTTCAGCAGGCGGTGGTTGGCCCAGGCGTTGTTATACGCCTGGCTGGTGATGTAGTGCGCAAGTGGATTGTTCATGATGGATCGCTTGTCAAGCAGGGCAGGGTGTATGTCGTGCCACTTTAGCATGTTGCAGCAGGTGGACAAAGCGCTCACGCCAGCCGCACCAGCGCTGCTGTCATCAAGTAAAATCACGGAGCGAACTTCGCGATAATGATGCATACAGGGCTTGGGATAGCAAAATGGGCTGGATAGGAAAATTACTCAACGGCGGCGACGAAAAAGACAAGCCCGCGCCAGTCACGGCAGCGGCGGCGCCCGAGGCGACACGGCAGCCGGCCACCATCACCGACATCGATGCCATGTACTACCGCTGGCTGGCGGCTGCGGGTTCGGCGCAGGCTCCGGCGGAGACGGAACAGCAGATTCTGGACGAATTGGCGCGCCTGGCCCGTGAACCGATCGCTGGCGCCGCGCTGGTGCCGCGCATTCCAGCCATCATTCCGCAGTTGATGCGTACCTTGCAAGATGAAAACATGAGCGCGGCCAAGCTGTCGGCCCAGCTGGCCCAGGACGTGCTGCTGGTCGCCGAGGTCTACCGCGAAGCGAACCGGCCCTGCTACCAGTCGCGCTACAACGCCAGCCCGTCGATCAACAACATGGAAGGCGCCATCATGCTGCTCGGGCAAAACGGCATGCGCATGCTGCTCGCCCGCGTCGCCTTCCGTCCCATCGTCAGCATGCAAAGCGGCGGGCTGACCGTGCGCACGGCGCCGCTGATCTGGCGCCAGTCCGAAAAATGTGCGCTGGCGGCCAGCCTGGTCGCGCCGACGATGCATGCCAACGCCTTCGATGCCTATCTCGCGGGGCTGATGGCCAATGTCGGCCTGGTGGTGGCGTTCCGGCTGATCGATCAGATGCATGGGCCCGATGCCTTCCCGCAATCGGACGCCTTCATTGCGCAAGTGTTTGCGCAAGCGCGCATCTTGTCGGTACGGATCGCCGAATTGTGGGAGTTTCCCCAGTCCGTGACCCGCGCGATCGGGCAGGCGGGCGTCGATGCCGATGCCGATCCGCAGGCGCAGGCGCTGGCGCTGGGCGAGCGCTTGAGCAAGCTGCGCATGCTGGCCGATAGCGGCCACTTTCCTGCCGACGATCCCTTCGTGACGACCGGACTCGGCAAGAGTGAGCTGCTGGCGTTCGGCAAACTGGCCGACGACGAGGAGTGATGCCAGCCGCGTGCGGCTGATATTACTCAGCGCGCAAAATAGAGTGCGTGCAGGTGCTCCAGGTCGACGTCAAGCGCAGCCTGCGACAGCGCCACTTTGCCGCTTTGCATCAGGTACACGTGATCTGCCACGCCCACGGCGCGCGCCGTGTTCTGCTCGACGAGGATGATGGTGCGCCGGCCGTCGTTCAGGCGCGCGAGGATCTCGAACAGCTCGTTGACCACCAGCGGCGCCAGTCCCAGCGAAGGCTCGTCGATGATGAGCAGCGACGGGTCCGACATCAAACCCCGCGCCATCGCCAGCATCTGCGCCTCGCCGCCAGACAGTGATCCGGCCAGTTGGCGGCGCCGCTCGTGCAGGCGCGGGAACATGGCATAGGCTTCGGCCAGGCGCGCCGGCATGTGGCTGCGGTGCTCCTTCGGAAAGGCGCCCATGATCAGGTTTTCTTCCACGCTCATGTCGCGGAACGTCATGCGGCCCTCGGGTATCATCGTCACGCGCGCGTCGCTCATCTTCCAGGTGGGCGTGCCGTTGATGGCCACGCCGTCAAGCGCGATGCTGCCCGCTTCCACGGGCAGCAGCCCCATGATAGCGCGCAGCAGGGTGGTCTTGCCGGCCCCGTTCGGGCCGATGATGGTGGTCAGCTTGCCCTTCTGGATGGACAGCGAGACATCCCACAGCACGTTGATGGCGCCATAGCCGGCGCGCAGTTGACTTATTTCAAGCATCGATTCAAGCATGAACGGCTCCCGTATAACTTTCGATGACGGCCGGATCGCGGAAGACGCAATCGGGCGTGCCGTCGGCGATCAGCTGGCCAAAATTGAGCACGGCCACGCGCTGGCACAGATTGCTGATGGTTTCGATATCGTGCTCGATCATGACGATGCCCACGCCAAAGGCCGCGTGCAAGTCCTTCAGCATGCCCATGAAGCGGCGCTTGCCGTTCGTTTCCAGGCCGGCCAGCACTTCATCGAGCAGCAGCAGTTTCGGGTTCGTCGCCAGCGCCTTGGCCACTTCCAGCGCTTTGAGTTCCGTCAGCGCCAGTTCGCTGGCCGCGTCGCGCCCGGCCTTGCCCGCCAGGCTCGTGAAATCGAGGATTTCATCGATCTTGCGCATGTCGACCTTGCCGGTGCCGAAGCGCTGCGCCACGATCAGGTTTTCGCGCACCGTCAATTCATGCATGGGCTGCGGAATCTGGAAGGTGCGGCCCAGTCCCAGGCGCGCGCGCTGGTACATGGGCGTGGCCATGATGTCGCGCCCCTCGAAGCGGATGCTGCCGCTGGTGGGACGCACCAGGCCGGAAATCGCATTGAACAGCGTGGTCTTGCCGGCGCCATTCGCGCCCACCAGGCCGATCACGTCGTGGCTGCCCACCTTTAACGTGACGGAATCGACGGCCGTCAGGCCGCCGAAGCGCACGGACACATTATCGAGTTCAAGCATGTGCGTTCTCCTTCGCTTTCTCCTTGACCAGCGCTTTTTTCAGCAGCGGCAGCAGGCCGTTCGGACTGAAGACGATCATCGCCACCAGCAGCACGCCCAGTACCAACTGGTGCCCGGTGGGGATCAGCGACTTGAAGATCAGCTGGTCGACCAGGTAGACCACCACGGCGCCCAGCACGGGGCCGAGTATCGTGCGGTAGCCGCCGAAGATGGCCGCCACGATCGGTAACGTCACCCACAGGCTGTTGAAGGCGTAGTCCGGCTCCAGGAAGTTGATGTAATGGGCATTGAAGGCGCCGAACAGGCCCGCCATGAAGGCCGACACCAGCAGCATGGCGCCTTTCAGCAAGGTGCTGTTGACGCCGACGACGCGCGTGGCGTCTTCGCTGTCGTGCATGGCGCGCAGGGCGATGCCGTAATGGCTGGCGCGGATGCGGCTGTAGGCAAACGCGCAGCACACCACCAGGGTCAGCACCACCAGGTAGGCGCCCGTCTTGCTGGCCAGATCAAAGCCGAAGACGGTGGGCAAGGTGGGGATATTGTTCACGCCACCGGCGCCGCCCGTCACCGAGCTCCATTCCGTGGCCAGGATGCGGAAGATGTGGGCGTAGGCGAGGATGGCCAGCGCAAAGTACGGCCCGCGCAGCCGCAGCACGGGCAACATGATGACGGCGGCGATGGCCGCGCCCGCGCCACCGAGCAGCATGGCGGCAAATACGGGCACGCCCAGTTTCACGGTCGTGAGGGCGGAGACATACGCGCCCACGCCAAAGAACGCCGCATGGCCGAAGCTGACCATGCCGCCCAAATTGCCGAGCAAGGCCCAGGACATGGCCACGCCGCCGATGATCAGGGCCGCCACCACCATGCTCATCACATATTGGTTGCCGCCCAGGGCCAGTGGCACGGCGACATACGCGGCCAGCAGCAAACCGGCCGTTGAAAGGAAAGTTGAGCGCTTCATCCGCGCCTCCGTTGTGCGCCGAACAAGCCGTTCGGCATGATGAACAACACCAGCAGGAACAGCACCATGCCGGACAATTCCTGCAGCGCGGAGCTGGCCAGGGTGACGGTCAGCGCTTCGGCCACGCCCAGCAGCACGGCGGCCAGCAGCACGCCGGGAATGGAACCGATGCCGGCCAATACCGTGATGATGAAGGCTTTCACCGTCAACGCGCCGCCGTAGGCAGGCTGGATCACGCCATAGCTGAACAGGGCGACACCGGCGAAGGCGGCCAGGATGCCGGCAACTAAAAAGGAGACCAGTTCAGTGCGGCCCGGGTCGATGCCCATCAGCTTGGCCGCATCGCGGTTGCTGGAGACGGCGCGCACGGCGCGGCCATACCAGCTGGTGGCCAGCCAGCGCCACAGGGCCGCCATCAGCACCAGGCTGACGCCGAAGAAAATCACTTCGCTGCGCATGCTGAAAAACGGGCCGATCTCGATGCCTTCCTGCAGCCAGCTCGATGAGGTCGAGCGGATGTCCGCTTTCCACACCAGCAAAATGACATTGGTGAGTATCACGCCAATGCCGTAGGTGAGGATCAGCGAATTGATTTCGCGGTCCTTCTTGATGCGGCTGACGATCAGGTACACGCCCACGGACGTCAGGCTGACGATCACCAGCGCGATGGGAATGGCGAACATGGGCCCCAGGCCCAGCCCCGACTCCACGCTGTAGGCGATGTAGGCGGCCAGCAGCACCAGTTCGCCGTGCGCCAGGTTGATCACTTTCATGGTGCCGAAGACCAGCGCCAGTCCCAGTGCGATCAGGGCGTAGGAGCCGCCCTGTAGCAAGCCTGAATACAGGGCTTGCAAGATTAATTCTGTCATGTCGTCATCCCGTCAGGCAGCCCTGGCGCCGCGTGTACACTGCGCAGAACTGCCGTTCATCGGTGCGCGCCCGGCAGGCGCGCGCGTGTGCAGCGGGAGGCTGCCTACCAGGGCAAGGCTGGATAGGCCAGCTTGCCCGTCGCGTGTTCCTTCGGCCAGACGATCACCACTTTCTTGTCCTGGTGCTGCGCCATGCGGTGCACGAAATTCTGGTTGTCGCCGTTGGCGGCGAACTGCACCCGGCCGATCAGGGTTTCGCGGTCCGTCTTGCGCATCTCGTCGGCTACGCCGCCCTTCTTGAGCGTGCCCTTGTCGGCCGCGCGCGCGATGGCTTCGAACAGCAGCATCGATTGCACATAGCCGAACTGGCCCAGGTAGTCCGGCTCCTTTTTGTACAGCTGCTTGTAGGCTTCGCTGAAGGCCTTGCCGTCGGCCGTCTTGAATTCGGTCGGAAAGGGCAGCAGGGCCGTGCCGAAGACGTTCGGCATCAGGTCGGGGAAGTCGGATGCCATCTTCGGCGTGGCCAGCGACCACACGCCCACCATGGCCTTGATCTTCGGTTTCAGGACGCGGGCGGCGCGGATGATGCCCACGTAATCGTTTTCGTAGCCGACCATGGCCACCACCTCCGATTTATCCTGCAGCTTGATCTTGTTGATGATGGGCTTGAAGTCGGTAATGGCCGGGTCGAACGAGTGCGTCGTCACCTTCACGCCCTTGGCCGTCAGGGCTTTTTCCACGTCTTTCGCCAGGCCCGTGGTGGCGTCCTTGGTCGAATACACGATGGAGACGGATTTGGCGCCCACGTCGGCAAGCAGTCCCAGCATGGCTTTTTCGTAGCCGGCCGTGTTATTGATGCGGAAAAAATTCTTGCGCCCGCTCGCTACCAGGCTGTCGTCCACGCCGCCCGAGGTGATGTAGACGAGGCCCAGTTTGTTTGCCGTGTCGGAGGCGGGCGAGATATTGTTCGAGCCATAGCCGCCCGTGATGGCCACCACGCCCTGGCTGGCCAGCTTTTCCACGGCGGCGATGGCCTTGGCGGGCGCCGATTCGTCGTCGACGGTGATGATCTTGATGGTGTGCTTGCCGTTGGTCTTGTTGAAGACCTCCGCCGCCACCATGATCCCTTCCTGCATGCCGGCGCCGACCCGCGCTAGGTTGCCCGTCAGCGGGATTTCCGCGCCGACCAGGAATTCGTCGGCGCTGGCCTGCGTCATCCAGGCGCTGGCAACCAGCGCTGCCATGGCGATGCGTGTGTAGGTGCGTTTCATCGTGTCTCCTCCGGTGATGTGGCTTGGTTTTATTCTCGGGTCTGGTACTACATGGTCAACTTATCGTGCATTCTGCGCCATTTGCCGCAGCTGCCCCTTTAAAATCTTGCCCGTGGCGGCCGCCGGCAGCGCTTCCATGACGATGATGGCGGACGGGCACTTGTACGGCGACAGCGTTTGCGCCAGCCATGCCTGCAATTGTGCCACGCTGGCTGGCTGGCGCGGGTCCAGCTCCACGTAGGCGATGACGTCCTCGTTGCCATCGTCCAGGGTGCGCCCGACCACGGCCGACTGCACCACGGATGGGTGGGCGTTGAGCGCCGTTTCCACTTCCAGCGGATACACATTGAAGCCGGAGCGGATGATCAGTTCCTTGGTGCGCCCGACGATGAACAGCGCGCCGTCCGGCTCCTGGCGCGCCATGTCGCCCGTATTGAGCCAGCCGCCGTCGCGCATGGTGGCCGCCGTCATGGCCGGTTCGCGGTAGTAGCCGGCCATGATGTTCGGCCCGCGTATCCACAATTCACCCGGCTCGCCAGGCGTCACGTTCGTGCCTGCCACGTCCACCACGCGCACTTCCACGCCGGGGATCGGCATGCCCACCGAATCGTCGCGGCGCGGCGCTTCCAGGCGCGTCTGGCTGATGGTGGGCGCGCTTTCCGTCATGCCATACCCGTTGTGCAAGGCTGTCCCCAGCAGCTTTTCCACCTCGCGCTTGAGCGACGGCGCCAGCGGCGAGCCGCCCGCATACGCAAAGCGCAGCCGCGTGGGCAGCGGCGTATCGGCGCCGCCCAGGGTTTGCAGCAGCTTGGCATACATGGCTGGCACGCCCTGGACGATGGTCAAACCGTCATTCTTCAGGGCCGAGAGCAGGCCATCGACGGAAAAGCGCGGCACCAGGTACAGCGCGGCGCCCGCATACAGGGTACCCAGGGCCACCGAGGCCATGCCGTACACGTGCGAAATCGGCAGCACGCCGTAGGCGCGGTCGCTGCGCGTCAGGCCCCGCAAGGTGCTGGAGACGGCGGCGATGAACAGCAGGTTGCGGTGCGTCAGCATCACGCCCTTCGACTGCCCCGTGGTGCCCGTCGTGTAGATCAGCGCGGCCACCTGTTCGTTGCCGGGCACGCAGGCTTCGGCGATGCTGGCGTCATTCAGTTCCCCCGCCAGCAGCTCGCCCATGCCGTCGACCGTGGCGCTGGCCGCGCCCAGACGTGCAGCATGTGCGGCCGCTTCCGGCGAGGCACCGGCCAGGAACAGCACGCGCCGCGCCGAACTGTGCGTGGCGATGGTGTCGATCTCGCGCGCCGACAGCCGTGCATTGACGTTGACGATCCACGCATCGATGCTGGCGCAAGCGAAGATCAGCGCCACTTGCAGCGCGCAGTTCTCGCCCACCACCATCAGGCGGTCGCCGGCACGCACGTTCAGCTGGCGCAGCAGCAGCGCGGCGCTTTCCACACTGTGCTGCAACTGCGCGTAGGTCCAGCTGCGGCCCCCTTCATGCAGCGCTGGCGCATCGGGCGCGCGCGCTGCCCAGTGGGCGGGGATGGCCGACAGGCGCGCCGGCAAGCCGGCCAGCAGGGCGGGAATGTCCATCGCGGCCTCCTTCACTTTTGCGCTGCCTTGATCATGTTACGGGCGATGACGATCTGCTGGATCTGCGTCGTGCCTTCGTAGATGCGGAACAGGCGCACGTCGCGGTAGAAGCGTTCGGCCGCGTATTCGCTGATATAGCCGGCGCCGCCGTGGATCTGCACGGAGCGGTCGGCCACTCTGCCGCACATTTCGGAGGCGAACAGCTTGCAGCACGACGCTTCCGTCGAAATGTCTTCCTTGTTGTCGCGCCGGCGCGCGGCGTCGAGCACCATGCTGCGCGCCGCGTAAATCTCGGCCTTGCTGTCGGCCAGCATGGCCTGGATCAGCTGGAATTCGGCGATGGGCTGGCCGAACTGCTGGCGTTCCATGGCATACGCCAGGGCGTCGCCCAGCATGCGTTCGGCCGCACCCACGCAAACGGCGGCGATGTGCAAACGGCCCTTGTCGAGCACCTTCATGGCCGTTTTAAAGCCCACGCCTTCCTTGCCGCCGATGATGTTCGCGGCCGGGACGCGGCAGTTTTCGAAGATGACGTCGCAGGTATGCGCGCCTTGCTGGCCCATCTTTTTATCGATTTTTCCCAGCGAGAGGCCCGGCGTATCCTTTTCCACGATGAAGGCGGAAATGGCCGAGGCGCCGCGCTTGACGGGGTCCGTGCGTGCCATCACCGTGAAGATGCTCGCTTCGGGCGCGTTGGTGATATAGCGCTTGCTGCCGTTGAGGATATAGAAGTCGCCATCGCGCACGGCGCTCGTGCGCAGCGATGCCGCGTCGGAGCCGGACCCCGCTTCCGTCAGGGCGAACGAGCCGATGATCTCGCCGGCCGCCAGCTTGGGCAGGTAGTATTGTTTTTGCGCTTCCGTGCCGTCGATCACGATGCCCTGCGAGCCAATGCCGTTGTTCGTGCCGATCAGCGAGCGGAAGGCGGGCGAGGTGCGGGCGATTTCGAAAGCGACCCTGACTTCCTCTTCCATGCTCAGTTCCAGGCCGCCGTAGGCTTCCGGGATGGACAGGCCGAACAGGCCCAGTTCGCGCATCTGCGCCACGATGGCGGGCGGGATCGTATCCGTTTCGGCCACCAGCGCCTCGTTCGGCACCAGCACTTCGCGCACGAAACGGGCGATGCTGTCGAGCAGGATGTTCAGGGTTTCTTCGTCGCGTATCATCGGTTTCCTCGGCGCTTTGATTTGAGCTGTCGTTGAGAGGGGGCGCGCAGTCTAACCGCGGCCCAGGTTTTTTTCCACTGTCTTGACCAGGGCGACCAGGCGCGGTCCCAGGTCCGCTTCGAGTTGTTCACGCGAGAGCAAAAAGGCGGGGCCGCCGCAATTGAAGGCCATCACCTGTTCGCCATCGGCACCCAGCATGGGCACGCCCACCGCATGCACGTCGTTCTGCCATTCGCCGGCCGAGATGCAAAAGCCCCGGTCCTGGTAATCCTTGAAGCCTTGCTCGATGCCGGCCTTGATGCGCGGCCAGCGCTCCGTTTCGTGCTCGCGCGCATGGTCCATCAGGTAGTCGCGCTCGGCCTGCGGCAGGATGCACAGCAGGGCCTTGCCCATGGCCGTCGTCATCAGGGGAATGCGCGAACCAACGTCGAGGCGCAGGGTGACGTTGGCGCTGCTGCGGCAGGTTTCCACGTAGACCATGCTGAGGCGGTCACGCGTGCCCAGCGACACGGAAGCCTGCGCATGTTCGGCCAGTTCCTCCATCAGCGGGCGCGCCATCTTGCGCACGTCGAGGTTCGACAGCATGCGGTAGCCGAGGGCCAGTACGCCGGCGCCCAGCTGGTACTTGCCCAGGCTGTCCGAGTAATTCAGGTAGCCCAGTTTGGTGAGGGTATAGGTCAGGCGCGAAATGGTCGGTTTCGGGATGCCCGTGCGCTTGGCCATGTCCGCGTTCGACAGAAACACTTCGCCGGGGCGGAAGCACCGCAGCACTTCCAGTCCGCGCGCCAGCGCGTTGACGAACTGGCGGTCCTTGCCTTCTTCGTCATCGCTGAAGACGATGAGTTCCGGATCGGCTGCGGTTTGAATATTGCTCATGTTTGCCTTCATTTTTCTGACTCCCTGGAAATGAGTTTGCCTAGCCAGATCCTGCATGTCAACCGTTTTGTGAAACATTCGTTCGCACAGCGAAATGCTGCGGTGCATGAAATTTTCCTGGAAAATTGACCTGCATAGCTGTTACTGGCCTACTCGCTTGAGCATCGCTGTATACGTCTGTATATTGCGCCATGGGATGACGGCCACCGCACGAGTGGCCGCTTTTTTTGTATTTTTTTGTATATCGCTGTATAAGACGATATATAACGGAAGAGAACAACATGACGATGGTGAAACAGGTAATGGCAGGCGCCGTGATGCTGGCGCTGGCACAGCAGGCCGCTGGCAAGGAAGACGCGGATGCGGCGGCGCCGTTCGTGCTGGGCACGGTGACGGTGATCGGCCAGCGCGATCAGCTGGGGCAAGTAGCGCAGTTGGATGAGCAGCAGGTGGGCTCGCAAGTGAGCCGCGCCGAGATGCGCCGCTTTAACCGCGACAACGTGGGCGACGCCCTCAATTTGCTGTCGGGTGTGTCGCTGTCGACCAATTCGCGCAACGAAAAAACCGTCGCCATCCGCGGTTTCGATGCGCGCCAGGTGCCGCTGTACATCGACGGCATTCCCGTCTACGTGCCGTATGACGGCTACGTCGATTTCAACCGCTTCACGACTGGCGACCTGGCCGCCATCCAGGTGGCCAAGGGTTTCAGCTCCGTGGCCTACGGCGCCAATACCCTGGGCGGCGCCATCAACCTGATCTCGCGCAAACCCGTGGCGCGCCTTGAGGGCGATACCTCCATCGGTTTTGGCTCGGGCAGCGAGCGCCAGGTATCGGCCAACGTGGGCACCAAGCAGGGCCTGTGGTATCTGCAGGCCGGTGTGTCATACATCGACAGCGACGGTTTCCCCCTGTCGTCGGACTTCCACCCCACGGCCACGGAAGACGGCGGCATGCGCAACAATGCATATCGCAAGGATCATAAACTGTCGTTCAAGGTGGGCTACACGCCTGATGGCGCGCAGGCGGGCGACGAATATGCACTCAGCTACTACAAGCAGCATGGCGAAAAGGGCCAGCCGCCATCGACCAACCCCGTCGGCGCGCGCTACTGGCAATGGCCGTACTGGAACAAGGAAAGCGTGTATTTCGTCTCGCAGACGCGCCTGGGCCAGCAGGAACGCCTGAAATTGCGGCTGTACCACGATAGCTATGACAATGAAATCACCTCGTTTACCAATGGCAGCTACACGACCCTGAAAACCAGCGGCCAGGGCAGCGTCAGCGGCGGGCGCAGCATCTATAACGACCGCACGAACGGCGGCGCGGTGGAACTCGAATCGTTCCGCCTGGCCGCGCACAGCCTGCGCGTCGTTGCCAGCGTCAAGGCCGACGAGCATCAGGAACTGGACGCCAAGGGCGTGCGCAATACCTGGTACAAGGATGCCCTGTGGACCCTGGGCGCGGAAGACAGCATCGCCCTCAATGCGGCGACGGAACTGTCGCTGGGTACCTCGCGCAATGCACTGCGCCCGGACACCGTCTACAGCGCCGGCAATGCGTATACCTTGCCGGAGAATCAATCGGCCACCGACCTGCAGGCGGGCCTGTTCCACAAGACCGGTCTTGATGCGCGCGTGTATGCCAGCGTGGCGCGCAAATCGCGCCTGCCGACCCTGAAGGACCGCTACTCGCAGCGCCTGGGCACGTATATCGAAAACCCGGCCTTGCGCGCGGAGCAGGCGATGAACTATGAGCTGGGCTATCAAGGCAATGCGCAAGGCCTGGCGCTGGAGGCGGCGCTGTTCTACAGCGACGTGAAGGACAAGATCCAGAGCGTGGCGAACGTCTCGGGCGTGCGCGCCCAGATGCAGAACGCGGGCCGGGCGCACGTCAAAGGCGTGGAACTGGGCTTGCGTGGCCGCGCCGGCGCCTGGCTCGATTTCGGCGGCAACTACACGTATACGGACATGAAAAATGTCAGCGACCGCGCCATCCGCCTGACGGACGTGCCGCGCCACAAGCTGACGGCGCACGCCGTGCTGCACGCGGCGCGCCAGGTCGACGTGGTGGCCGTCGCTGAATCGAACAGCGGGCGCTGGGTCTCGAACACGCTGGAACTTGGCGGTTTTACGACGCTGAACCTGAAGGCCGTGGTCCGCCCCTTGCCGGCATTGACGCTGGAAGCGGGCGTGGCGAACCTGGGTGACCGCAATGTCGCGCTGTCCGACGGCTTCCCCAGCGCCGGGCGCACCTGGCTGGCAAATGCGCAATACCAGTTCTGATTTATCACTGTCATGAAAGGACACAGCATGTTGAAGACAATACTGGCTGGCTTTACCTCCGCGCTGCTGCTGGTTGCGGTGCCCGCATGGGCAGACCCGGCTCCGGCGCGCGACAACATGAGCCACGCGCTCAGCGTGACGGGCATGGTGGAAACGCCGCTGACCCTGAAGGTGGCCGACCTGCGTCAGCTGCCGCCCGCGAATGGCGGAGAGATTGCCGTCACGCGCCATAACGGCGACAAGGCCGAGACCATCACCAGCTACAAGGGCGTGCGCCTGCGCGACATCCTCGACAAGGCGGTGCTCGACGCACCTGGCCACAACGACGTCAAGAAGCTCGCCATCATCGCCAGGGCCACCGATAGCTACGCGGTGGTGTTTTCCTGGGGCGAGCTGTACAACGCGCCGGCCGGCGAGGGCGTGATCGTCTACTACGAAAAAAACGGCAAGGCGCTTGACGACAACGATGGCGAAATCGCCCTCATCTCGGCGAAGGATATCCGCACGGGACCGCGCCATGTGAAATGGTTGAACGGCATCGAGGTGCGCAAGCTGGTGGAGTAATGCAGTGACAAGGTCCGCCGCCGTGGAGCCATCCCCGGCGGCGGACTTTTTACATTGCCAGTGCTTTCCTCATCGCCAGTCCCGCCATGTCGAACAATCCCCGCGCCTTTGGTGCCAAGCCCAGCATGTGCATGGACGCATGGATCATGCCGTCGAGCTGCACGCATTGTGCCGCCACGCCGTCATCGTGCAAGCGCTGCGCATACGCCACGCCTTCGTCATGCAGCGGATCGAATTCGCACACCAGCACCGTCGCCGGCGGCAAGTCCTTCAGCGAGGCGGCCCGCAGGGGCGCAGCATAAGGCTGCGCGCCGTCGGCCGGCTCGTTCAGGTACGCCGACCAGCAAAACGCATGGCTTCCCGCGTCAGTGAATGGCCCTGCGCATAGCGCTGGTAGGATGGCGTGTCGAAGGCAAAATCGAGCGCCGGATACAGCAGCAACTGGTGCGCCAGCGCGGGGCCGGCCTGGTCGCGCGCCATCAGTGCCGCTGCCGCCGCCAGGTTGCCGCCCGCACTGTCGCCGCCCACGGCCAGGCGCTTCACGTCGATGCCCAGCGCCGCCGCATGCTCGGCGACCCAGCACAGCGCCGTGTAAAAGTCGTCCAGCGGCACGGGGAATTTGTGCTCCGGCGCCAGCCGGTAGTCGACGGAAAAAATCACGCAGCCGGTGGCGTTGGCCAGCGCGCGGCACGGATTGTCGTACAGGTCCAGTGAACACAGGCACCAGCCACCGCCATGCGCGAAGACGATGGCGGGCAGGGGCTTGCCCGTATCCGCGCCAGCCGGCACGTAGGCGCGCACGGTCAGCGCATGTTCGCCCGGCAGCACGTAATCCTTGATCGAGGCGACGTCTTCCAATGGCCCGTGCAGCTGGCGCAGCCCCGTTTCCGTGGCGGCGCGCAGGTCTGCCAGCGAGGCGGGCGGCGGCGCATTTTTGCTCTCTTCCAGCCAGGCGGCGATCAGCGGATCGAGGCTCATGCAGTGTCTCCCGCCAGGAAGGGCAGCAGGTAGGCGATGAACGCTTCCGGCTGTTCTTCCATGATGAAGTGGCCGCATTCGGCGACGATGGCGCCTTGTAAATGATCCGCCTTGCCCTGCATGATCAGCAGGGGCGCGTCATTTGTCGCGTGGTCGGCGCCGATGGCCAGCACGGGCATGGCCAGGCTGCGCTTGGCCCGCTCCAGGTTTTGCCGGATGGTCTCGGGAATGGCGCGGTAGTAGGCGAAGCCCGCGCGCAGGGCGCCCGGCGTGGCGTAGGCGTCCGCATACACGTCGACGGCCACCTTGTCGCGGCGGTACGACCAGCGGTCGAAAATGAAGCGGATGTACTCGCGCTCCTTGCCCGCCGTGAGCATTTCCGGCAAATCGAGCACCTGGTTGAACATGAAGTGCCACAGGAAGATATTGTCGGACGGCGCCACGAAGATGGGCGGAGCGGGTGCCAGGCCGGGAATCACGGCTTCCGTCAGCGCCAGTTTCGTCACGGCCTGCGGGAAATCGCTGGCCAGCGCATAGCCGACCCACATGCCGATGTCGTGGCCGACCACGTCGTACTGCGCGTGGCCCAGGGCCAGCATGGCGCGGTGCAGGGTGGCGGCCACGGCGCCCGTGTCGTAGCCATCGGCGGGGCGGCTGGAGTGGCCGCTGCCGGGCGGGTCGATGGCGATGGCCTGGTAGCCATTGGCGGCCAGCGCCGTCATTACGTGGCGCCAGGCATACCAGGTTTGCGGCCAGCCGGGAATCAAGAGCACGGGTTTGCCTGCGCCGGCAATCACGCAATGCAGGCGCTGGCCGTCGATGCGGACGTAGTCGTGTGTAAAATCGTTCATATGGTTTCCTTGATTAGTTGTGCTGGATGCCCAGCAGGGTATTGATCTGTTGCGCGCTGACGGGGGCGCCGGCGAAGTCGTCGAAAATTTTGTCGGTCACGGGAATGATGTGGGCGTTGATGAAGGCCACGCCTTCGCGCGCGCCCACTTCCTGGTCCTTCAGGCAGCATTCCCATTCCAGCGTGGCCCAGCCCGCGTAATCGTTCTGCGCCATCTTCGAAAAGATCGCCTTGAAATCGACCTGGCCATCGCCCAGCGAACGGAAACGCCCGGCGCGGTTTTCCCACGACTGGTAGCCGCCGTAGATGCCTTGCCGTCCCGTCGGATTGAATTCCGCATCCTTCACATGGAACATGCGGATGTGCTCCTTGTAGATATCGATGAATTCCAGGTAATTGAGCTGCTGCAGCACGAAGTGGCTGGGGTCGAACAGCATCTTGCAGCGCGGATGGCGGCCCACTCGTTCATAAAACATCTCGAAGCTGATGCCGTCATGCAGGTCTTCGCTGGGGTGAATTTCGTAGCACAGGTTGACGCCCTGTTCCTCGCACACGTCGAGGATGGGCAGCCAGCGGCGCGCCAGTTCGTCGAAGGCCGTTTCGATCAGGCCGGGCGGGCGCTGCGGGAACGGGAACAGATATGGCCAGGCGAACGAGCCGGAGAACGTGCCCATGTCGGTCAGACCCAGGCGCTTCGAGGCCATCGCCGCCAGTTTCACCTGCTCGATGGCCCATGCCGTGCGTGCTGCCGGCTGGCTATGCAGGTGTGCCGGTGCGAAGCTGTCGCACAGCGCGTCGTAGGCCGGGTGCACGGCCACCAGCTGGCCGAGGATGTGCGTCGTCAGTTCGCTGATGACCAGGCCATGGCCGGCCAGCATGGCCACCAGTTCATCGCAGTATTGCTGGCTGTGTGCGGCCTGCGGCAGGTCGAACAGGCGCGCATCCCAGGCGGGAATCTGCAGGGCCTTGAAGCCCATGCCGGCCGCCCACTCGGCGATGGCGGGCAGGGTGTTGAAGGGCGCCGTATCGGCGGCGAATTGGGCCAGGTGCAGGCTTGGTCCTTGGATGGTTTTCATATCGGCTCCTATTGTTTGTCGATCGACAAAGAATAGGTGAAATTGTTGGCGCGGTCAAGGCGTAGCTGCAAAATAAATCGCGAAGGCGGCTTGCGTGCCAGGCGTTATACTGGCCGCCAGTTTGCAAGCAGAGGATGAAAATGGCAGGAAGACCGAGGGAATTTGACCGCGCGCTGGCGCTGGCAAAAGCGCGCGACGCGTTCTGGACGCGCGGCTATGAAGGCGTGTCGATGGCCGACCTGGTGGCGGCGCTGGGCATCGCCTCGGCGCGCATCTATGCGGCGTTCGGCTCAAAAGAGCAGCTGTTCCGCGAAGCCGTGGAGCTGTATGAAACGGGAGAAGGCGCGTTTGCCGTGCACGCGCTGGCCGCCAGCCTGAATGTGCGCGAGGCGGTGGCGCGCATGCTGGAAGAAGCCGTGCTGCTGTACACGCGCAGCGGCCAGCCGCAAGGCTGCATGGTGGTCACGGCCGCCACGAATACGAGCGCGGAAAACGCCGGCATCGCCGACTGGCTGGCGCAGCACCGCCGCGCGCGCACGCAAGCCGTCATCGAGCGCTTGCGCGCGGCGCAGCTGGCAGGAGAGTTAAAAGGGGACGCCGACGTGCAGGCGTTGGGCGATTATTATGCGGCGCTGCTGCATGGCCTGTCGGTGCAGGCGCGCGACGGCATTCCGGCCGAACGGCTGCTGGCGCTGATCCAGCCGGCCATGGCGCCGCTGGCGCTGGCTATGGTGTAGAGAGTCTCAGGGCTTCAAGTCTTGACGTCGATCAGGCTGCCCAAGGCCTGGTCGGCCGCCTTGACGACATTCGCCGACAGGTTGAAACCGGCCTTGTAGACCAGGTTATCCGTCAGTTCGGATGCCAGGCCCACGCCGTTCGGCCGGCTTTCGGCCGCCTTGAGCGCATTCGCATTGGCGCCGCTGACGCTTTCGCTGGCGGCCAGCTTGCGTCCTTCGACGGACAGGGTGACGCCCGTGCCGGCCGGGCTGGCTTCCTGGAAGTTGGCCGATTGCGCCTGGAAGCCCGGCGTATTCGCATTGGCGATATTGTTGGCGGCCACATCCAGCGCGCGCTGGTTGGCGGTCAGCCCCGAGGTACCGCTGGTGAGGGCGGAGATGGACATGGCGACTCCTTCAGAATACGCCTAGTTTACTCCCGCCAGCGGGAAAAGTGTGGTGGTGCAAGGCAACAATTTTTCCGGCCAGTGATTGCCGTAAAAAATAGGTGCATCACATAATATTTTCATATTGCTCTGTGGCATTTCACTGCCTAGACTGGCAGGGAAGTCGTCCACGGAGTCCGCCATTTTCCATCTGCGTCGCCCCATTTTCCTGGCTTTGTTGCTCAGTCTGCCTTGCCTGCCCCTGAAAGCCCAGCTTATTCCCTCGCAGTTGCCGCTCGATGCGCGCCTGAACGAGCAGGTGATCATGGTGCCGGCCGGCGACGGCTTGCGCGAGTTGCTGGAAACGACGGTGTTCCGCCCCGCCGGCCCCGGTCCGTTTCCCCTGCTACTGATGAATCACGGCAAGCAGGCCGGCCCGGCCCGGCTGCAGGCGCGCGAGCGCTTCATTTATATGGCTACCGAATTCGTGCGCCGCGGCTATGCGGTGATGCTGCCCATGCGCGCCGGCTTTGCCCGCTCCACGGGCGCCTATCGCGATTTTGGCTGCGACATGCTGGGCAACGCCCAGGGCCAGGCGCGCGACATGCTCGCCGCACTGGCGTATGCGCGCCGCCAGAGCTGGGTCGACCCGCAACGTATCGTCGTCGCGGGCCAGTCGTATGGCGGCATGGCGGCGCTGGCGCTGGCCACCCGGGTGCTGCCCGGCGTGCGCGGCGTGCTCAATTTTGCCGGCGGCCTGCGCGTCGACATGCCCGGCTGCGACTGGCAAGGGGCGCTGGCCAAGACTTTCGCCACCTTCGGCGCCTACAATCACATTCCCAGCCTGTGGCTGTATGGCGCGAACGACGCGTATTTTTCGCCGGCGCTGGCGCAGCGCCTGTTTCGCTCGTTCACGGGTTCCGGCGGGCAGGCGCAATTGCTGGCTTATGGCCCGTTCAAGCGCGATGCCCACCTGACCCTGGGCAGCCGCGACGGGGTGGCCGTGTGGCTGCCCGCCACGGAGCGCTTCCTGCAGAAAATCGGCATGCCGGTGCGGCAGGTTTATCGCGTGGCCGATGCGCCGTCGCCGCCCGCCACGCATTTCGCGCAGCAGGACGATATCGCCGCCGTGCCGTATCTGGAAGAGCAGGGCCGCGCCGCCTACCGCGTCTTCCTGGAGAAAACCGCGCCGCGCGCCTTTGCCCTGTCGGCCAGCGGCGCCTGGGGCTGGGCCGAGGAGGGCGAAAGTCCCGATGTGCGCGCACTCGCTTCGTGCCAGCGGCGCAGCAGCCTGCCGTGCCAGTTGTATTCGGTCGATGAAAGCGTGGTTTGGCCGGGCGCCAGCGCCGTCGGCGGTGCGCAATAGGTGCACCGCGCACGATAGTTGTCGCCGAAACGGGCGATGGGCGAATATACTAGGCGAAAAGGGAGGCGTTGCGCTTCCCGTCCGCCCTTATTATCCAGCGAGAATTCACCCTTATGGCGTCATCCCCAGAAAACCTCAGCATGGCCGTGTTTTGCGACTTCGAGAACGTCGCGCTCGGCGTGCGAGATGCAAATTACGAAAAATTCGATATCAAGCCCATCCTCGAACGCTTGCTGCTCAAGGGCAGCATCGTTGTCAAGAAGGCATATTGCGACTGGGACCGTTATAAAAGTTTCAAGGGCACCATGCACGAGGCGAACTTCGAGCTGATCGAAATTCCCCACGTGCGCCAGTCCGGCAAGAATTCGGCCGACATCCGCCTGGTGGTCGATGCCCTGGACCTGTGCTACACCAAGGCCCACGTGAACACCTTCGTCATCATCAGTGGCGATTCCGATTTTTCGCCGCTGGTGTCGAAACTGCGCGAAAACGCCAAGCAGGTGATCGGCGTGGGCGTCAAGCAGTCGACCTCCGACCTGCTGGTGGCCAACTGCGATGAATTCATTTTCTACGATGATCTGGTGCGCGAGAGCCGCCGCACGGCCGCCAAGCGCGACGCGCGCGAAAGCCCGGCTGCCGCTGTCAAGCGCTCGCCCGACGAAGAAGTGCGCCGCAAGGAAAAATACGAGTCGCGCAAGACGGAAGCGATCGAAATGGCCGTCGAGACGTTCGACGCGCTGGTGTCCGAACGTGGCGACAGCGGCAAGATCTGGGCGTCGATGCTGAAAGAAGCGATCAAGCGCCGCAAACCGGACTTCAGTGAATCGTATTACGGTTTCCGCACCTTCGGCAACCTGCTGGAAGAAGCGCAGACGCGCGGTTTGCTGGAATTTGGCCGCGACGAGAAATCGGGCGCGTATGTCTACCGCAGCAGCGGCCTGGTGGCCGTGCCCGCTGCCGTGAACGCCGATGCCGCCAGCGAGACCATCGCCAGTGGCGAGACCGGCGCGACGGCGGAAGAGGGCAACAGCCGCGAAGGCGGCAGCCGCCGCGATTCGCGCCGCAATGGCCGTGGCGGCCGCAAGCAGAACGAGCAGCGCCGTAGTGAAGCGCCACAGGCCTTCGTGCCGGTGGCCGAGGCCGAATCGGACGTCATCGAGCAGTATGCGCCAGCGCCGCAGCCGGAAGTGCTGCACGAGGTGGCCGAAGCCGTGGAAGCGGTGGCCGAGGTGGTGGCAGAGGGCAACGCCAAGCGCGGTTCGCGCCGCAATGGCCGTGGCGGCCGCAAGAATGGCGATGGCGCCCGTGAAGCGCGCGCCGAAGTTATCGAAGTCGCTGCGGTGGAAGCCATGCCTGAACCTGTACCTGAGCCGATAGTGGAAGCGGTCGAGGAAGCCAAGCCGAAGGCCAAGCCGCGCACGCCGGCCCGCAAGGCGGCAGCATCGAAAAAGCCGGCCAAGAAGGCGGTTGAGGCGGTAGTCGAAGTCATCGAGCCTGCGCCGGTGGAAGTCGCTTCGGTCGTGGAAGACAAGCCGGCCAAGGCGCCGCGCAAGACGCCGGCGCGCCGTCCAGCGCGCAAGAAGGCGGAAGCGGCTTGATTGAAACCCCAAAGCAAGAACTGGGGTCAGACCTTGAAGGTCTGACCCCGGAGTTTTGCTGCGTCTCCATGCGCAGGGCTTAGCCATGTACCACGGTGAACGCTTCAACAGCATTTCCCATACGGTGGGCGCCGCGCTGGCGGCCATCGGCGGCGTCATCCTGATCGTCGCGGCAGCCCGCACGGGCGACCCCTGGAAAATCGTCAGCTGCAGCGTGTATGCGGCCATGCTGCTGACCTTGTACCTCACTTCCACCCTGTACCACAGCGTGCGCGGCAAGGCCAAGGCCGTGCTGCAGCGGCTCGACCACTGCGCCATCTATCTGCTCATCGCGGGAACCTATACGCCCTTCATGCTGGTGACCCTGCGCGGGCCGTGGGGCTGGTCGCTGTTCGGCGTCGTCTGGGGCCTGGCGCTGTTTGGCATCGTGCAGGAATATGTGTACGCGAAAGGCGCGCGCATCCTGTCGCTGGTGATTTACGTGGCCATGGGCTGGCTGGTCGTCATCGGCATCAAGCCGCTGCTGGCGGCGCTCGAGTGGAACGGCTTCCTGTGGCTGGTGGCAGGCGGGCTGTGCTACACGGGCGGCATCGCTTTCTACGCCACCGACCACAAGCTGCGCCATGGCCACGGCATCTGGCACCTGTTCGTGCTGGCCGGCAGTAGCTGTCATTTTATCGCCATTTTATTCTACGTTGCCTGACGTAGCCTGCAGTCTTCACTGTTGCCGCGATTCCATTATAATGGCGCGATATGTGAAACGCAGGCAACAATAAGGCAGCAATGGATATCAATTCGGACGACCTGAAAATCTTCGTCACCGTCATCGACAGCGGCACCCTGAGCGCGGCCGCCGTGCACCTGGGGCAAACCACCTCGGGCGTTAGCCGCGCCCTGTCGCGCCTTGAAGACAAGCTGGCCACCTCGCTGCTGACGCGCACCACGCGACGCATGGAACTGACGGAAGAGGGGCAGCTTTTGCTGGACAAGGCGCGCGCCATCCTCGCCTCGATGGAAGACGTGGAGGAATCGATCCGCATCCGCCGCCAGAAGCCGGCCGGGCGCCTGTGCGTGGATGCCGCCTCGCCCTTCATGCTGCATTGCGTGGTGCCCCACGTGGCCGAGTTTCGCGCCATGTACCCGGACATCCGCCTGGAGCTGACCAGCAACGACCAGATCGCCGACCTGCTCGAGCACCGTACCGACATCGCCATCCGCATCGGCGCCCTGGTCGATTCGACCCTGCATGCGCGCGCCTTGACTGCCAGCCCGCTGCACGTGCTGGCCACGCCCGCCTACCTGGCGCGCCACGGCGTACCCGACACGCCGGAAGCGCTGTCCGGCCATGCGCTGCTGGGTTTTGCGCAATATGAACTGGGCAATCACTGGCCGCTGCGCCACGCTGCCGGCAACAGCCTGCAGATCGTGCCCGCGCTCGCTGCATCCAGCGGCGAAACCCTGCGCCAGCTGGCGCTGCATGACCAGGGCATCGTCTGCCTGTCCGACTTCATGACGAAGGACGACATCGCGGCCGGCCGCCTGGTGCAGGTGCTGCAGCCGTTCTACACGGGCTACCGCCAGCAGATCCACGCCGTGTATTACCGCAATACGCAGCTGGCGCAGCGCATCAGCTGCTTTCTCGAATTCCTGCAGCAGAAGCTGTAAGGCCCGCGCCGTACGCTCAGGCCAGGGCGCCGGTATCGTGGATGGCCGACCGCAGCAAGACTTCCACCTCGTGCGCCGGCAGCGGGTGGCTGAAGTAATAGCCTTGCGCTTCGTCGCAGCCGTGCTGGCGCAGGTAGTCCAGCTGTTCCGCCGTTTCCACGCCTTCGGCCACCACGCGCAGCTTCAAATTGTGCGCCAGGGCGATGATGGAGACGACGATGGCCGCGTCGTCCGCGTCGCGCGCCACGTCGCCGACGAAACTGCGGTCGATCTTCAGCACGTCGATGGGGAAGGTGCGCAGGTAGGCGAAACTGGAATAGCCGGTGCCGAAGTCGTCGATCGACAGTTGCACCCCCAGCGCCTTCATGTCGTGCAGCTGGCTGACGGCCAGCGCCACGTCGTGCATGAACAGGCTTTCCGTCAGTTCCAGTTCCAGACAGGCAGGTGGCAGGCCCGTTTCCTGCAGCACTTCGGCGATCAAGGCGACCAGGTTCGGCTCGTTGAACTGGCGTGCCGACAGGTTCACGGCCAGGCGCAGCGTGTCCAGTCCCGCCGCATGCCAGCGTTGCACCTGCGTGCACGCTTCGCGCATGACCCAGGCGCCGATCGGCACGATCAGGCCCGTATCTTCTGCCAGCGCGATGAAGCGCTGCGGCGCTACCATGCCCAGTTCCGGGTGCTGCCAGCGCAGCAGCGCTTCCACGCCGACGATGCGTCCGCTGGCCAGGTCCACCTGCGGCTGGTAATGCAGCACGAACTGCTCGCGTTCCAGCGCGTTGCGCAGCGCAGTCTCGATGCGCAGGCGCTCCAGCGTGGCCTGGTTCATGGCCGTCGTGTAGAACTTGATGTTGTTGCGGCCCTGTTTCTTGGCGCAGTACATGGCGATGTCGGCCTGCTCGATCAGGTTCTGCGTCTCGCCATGCAAGGTCACGTCGCCGGGGGCGTCGTAGCGCGACATGTCGTAGACGGCCACGCCGATGCTGCAGGTGACGAAAAATTCCTTGCCGTCGAGTAGTACCGGCTGCGCCACGGCATCCATCACCCGCTGCACGATGGCGCCGCTGAGCACTTCGTCGGCCTGTTCGCACAGGATGGCGACGAATTCGTCGCCCGACAGGCGCGCCACCGTATCGCTTTCGCGCAGGCTGGCCTGCAGGCGCGTGGCGATGGTTTTCAGCAGCACGTCGCCGGCCTTGTGGCCCAGGCTGTCGTTGACGAACTTGAAACGGTCGAGGTCGATCAACAGCACCCACAGGGCCCGATTCTTGCGGCGCGACAGGGCCATGGCCTGCGCCAGGCGGTCGCGCAGCAGGGCGCGGTTGGGCAAGCCCGTCAGCACGTCGTGGTGGGCGATGTGCTGGATTTGCTGCTCGGCCAGCTTGCGTTCCGTGATTTCGGACCCTGTGCCCCGGTAGCCGTGAAATTCGCCCAGCTCGTTGAACAGCGGTTCGCCATTGATGCTGAACCAGCGCAGCTGGCCATCGCGGTCTTTCATCGCATATTCGAGGTTGGAAAAGGGCAGGTGCGCTTCCAGGTTGGCGATATGCTGTTTGCCCCAGCGCGAATTGCGCATCTCCGGGTTGTTGTCCCAGCGCGTCATGCCAATGAAGCGTTCCAGCGGCATGTTCGACTTGTCCGTAAAGCCGCCGGTGATGTGGGTGAAGCAGAAGTTGACATCCTGTTCCCAGTACCAGTCCGAGGACAGGGCCAGCAGGCGGCGGAAGCGTTTTTCGCTTTCCTGCAGGGCGCGTTCCGTGCGCTGGCGCGCCCGCACATCGGCGCTGAGCAGTTCATTGCTGCGCTTGAGGTCGGCCGTGCGCTGTTCCACCAGCAGCTGCACGCGGCGCGAGCGCTGCGTCAGCGATTGCACGAAGGCGGCCGTCAGCACGCTGAACAGCAAACCCGTGATCAGGGTGAACAATGAGCCCAGATGGTCGGCCAGGAAGGGGCGCGGATGGGCCACCACGCGCACATGCCAGGGCCGGCCAGCGGAGGCAAAGCCCCGGTCATAACGGCTGTGATAGGCAAATTGCAGCCAGCGTGGCAGCGACTCCCAGGCGTCGCCCGCTGCGGCGGCAGGCGCCTGGCCATGCCGGAAGATCAATTGGCGCGGGTCGGCGTCAGCGTCGGCGTAGACGCTCAGTTCAAGCTGCGGGTCGCCCAGCAGGTCGGCGCCGGCGAGGATTTTCTGCACCAGTTCGCCTGCGCGGACGATGGCCGCCGTATCGCCGATCAGCGCCGCGCGCCGCTGCTGCACCGTCTGCAAGGGCATGCCGTGGCGGTACACGGGGCGCAGGATGACGAAACCCTGCTGCGGACTCTGCGCCAGGGCCAGCAGGCCCGTGGCGGTGGTCTGGCCGCTGAGGATGGCCTGTTCCAGCGCGCTGGCCAGCAAGCCGTCAGGGCGCACGTTCAGGCCGAAGGCGGGGCGGTTGCCCTGCAGCGGTTCGAGATAATCCACCACCAGGTAGCTGGCGCGCGTTGTCGCGGGCAAGACGACGCCATCGCGCATTTCCGTCATGGCGTAATCGGGCACGATGCGCCGCAGCTCGGCCTCGAATGCCGCGCGTTGCGCATGCGGCACGATGCGGTGGAAATTGAAGGCCTGGATGAACGGGTGGCGCTGCAGCAGCGGCGTGGTGAAGTCGTGGAACTGCTCGCGCGTGACCGGTACGACGGCGGCAAACAGCTGGTTGGTCGTGGTCAGCACCTCGACCGCGTCGTCGAGTCCCTGCTCGATGGCGGCCACGCGCGCGCCGGCGCGCTGCTGCAGACTCAGGCTCATTTTGTCGTATTCGAGCTGGCTGATGGCGGCGAACAGCACGCCGGTGATGCCGATGCCGCAGGCAAGGGTCAGCGCGGCCGCGGCAGAAATCGACAATGGCAGGCGGCCACGCAGCATGTGTTTTCCTATCTCACTTCATGGATACTTGAATTCGGCGGCGCCTGCCGGCCCCGCGCAGGCCATAGTGTGTCATAAACCACATCCATCATGCTGATTTTGCACCAAATTACTGCTATTAAGCAACAACATCCATGGCCGGGGAAGGCGACGTTCAGTCGCTGTCCGCGCCTGAGCGCCGGCGCACGCGCCACAACTGCCATGCGGGCAGCCAGCGGTTCAGGAAACCCAGGCCGCACACCCGCCGCCAGCGCACCAGGCGCACGACGCGCAGGGCCCGGCCCGTCCCGAGCTTGTCTGGCCTGGCGGCAAAGACGATGCGGTTGTTGCCGGCGATGCCGTCGAAGTGGCACACGGCGCCGCGGAAGGTGAGCATCAGGCGCGCCAGCATGGCAGGGTAGTGCGCGTCATAACTGAACAGGTTGGCTACCAGCACGCCGCCGGGCAGCAGGGTGCGCAGGCAGTCCGCATAGAAGCGCGCGCTGCCCAGTGCGGGCGGCAGGCCCGTTTCGTCGTAGCCGTCGAGCAGCAGCACGTCGGCGCAGCCCGGATGCTGGCGGATATAGCTGACGGCGTCCGTTTCGATGATGCGCAGGCGCGCGTCGTCGGGCGGCAGCATGAACTGCTCGCGCAGGGCGATCACGTCGGCGCGCAGTTCCAGCACCGTGATGCGCGCGTCGGGCAGGTGGCGGTGGCAGAATTTCAGCAGCGAGCCGCCGCCCAGTCCCACCATCAGGATGTGCCGGGGACGCGGCACGAACAGGGTGAAGCACATCATGGCGCGCGCATAGCGCAGCAGCAGATGGTCGGGGCGCGACAGCAGCATTTCGCTCTGGATCATGCCTGGCTGGAATTCCAGGCGGCGCCGGTCGCCGCAGGTATGCACCTGGGGGGCGCGCACGGCAGGTAATTTGCTATCCGGCATAGGACGACTTCGCTGAGTGGACTGGGGAAGATGCTTTGTTGCATTCAGAGAAATCTGATAAGCTCCCGTGAGCATACCCGATTAATCCGCGCCGAGCATGCGTATATGCATATGGCGCGCGGCGGCACGGCCACGCAGTCGGGCACCATGGAGACAAGCATGTTTTTGGATCACCCCATCATTACCGCGACGAACAGTTTTACCGAGCCTGACCGCATCGAGCGGCTGACGCGCGTTTATGGTTATGCGGCGGCGCTGGCCGACGTGACCGCCAACTTCGGATTCATTGAAAAAGTGGCGCAGATCCATGACCACAAGGGCACCCTCATCGTGTTCTGGCATGAGGCGCCCAGTGAAGTGGAAAAACAGTATTTCGTGCAGGCGTGGGCCAGTAAGGTCGGCGACGGCAGCACGAATGTCGAACACGAAATCTGACCTGGCGCGCCGCGCCTGCGCATCGATAGCGTAGCCCATGGATATCAAGACTCTGGTACTGGCCCTGGCGCTCGGCAACCTGAGCCTGTGCGCTGCCCTGTTCTTCTTCGAGTACGAGCGCAAGAAGTCGCTCAGCCTGTCCACCTGGGCGGTAGCCAAGCAGTGCCAGGCCGTGGCCTGGTGTTTGCTGTATTTCCGCGGCGTCTTGCCCGATATGCTGTCCATCTTGCTGGGCAACAGTCTGCTGTTTGCCGGCATGGCGCTGGACGCGGGCGCGCTGTGGCAGGCGGCCGGGCGCAGTGGCTGGCGCCGCTATGTATTGCCGGCGCTGGGGTTGTCGGTGGCGCTGTTTGCCGCCTGCTACCTGTTTGACGTGGCGCCGCTGCTGCGCAGTGCCGGCGGCTCGCTGATCGTGGCCGGCTTTTTCCTCGCGGGCGTGGCCGCGCTGTGCCTCAAATGGCGCGAGGCGAGCATGCTGCGCCGCTTCCTCGTCGTCAGCATGGGCATCCTGTCGCTGCTGATCGCCGCGCGCGGCGTGCTCGCTGCCGCCATCCCCGCTTTTGACGCCGAGCTGCTGCAGCTGGCCGGTTTTGGTGCCCTGTACCTGATGATGCTGACGAACGCCTTCGGCTACCTGCTGCTGTCGCGTGAAAAACTGGGCGGCGAACTGGCGCGCCTGGAGGTGCTCGACGCTGCCACGGGCGTGCCGAACCGGCGCGGCTTTTACCAGGCGCTGGCGCCGTGGATGGCGCTGGCGCGCCGGCCCGGCTTGCCGACGGCGCTGGTGGTGCTCAATATCGACCATTTCAAGCGCGTCAACGACAGCTATGGCCATCCGGTGGGCGACGCAGTGCTGAAAACCATCGTCGACACCTGCCGCCAGCAACTGCGCGACAGCGACCTGATGGGGCGCCTGGGCGGCGCCGAATTTGCCATCCAGCTGCCGCGCACGACCCTGGCCGATGCGCTGATGGTGGCCGAGCGTATCCGCGCCGCCGTCGAAGTGCTTCCGGTCAAGACGGAACGCGCCGTGCTGCAGCTGACGGCCAGCCTGGGCGTGACCACCATCCGCGCCGAGGACAGCACCGTCAGCCTGTTCAAGCGGGCCGACGAGGCGCTGCAGGCGGCCAAGCAGGCGGGCCGCAACAGGGTGGTGGAAGCGCAGGGCGCCAGCACCCTGGATATGTAAATCGGCTTACTTTTTGCGCGAGCCCAGCCAGCTGGGCTCCTTGCCGCATTCCTTGCTCAGGAACAGGGCGTCGAGGCCGGGATCGCAGCGCCGGTCAGGCGCCTTCATCGGCTCGACGGTGAGCCATTCGCTTTTGGGCAGGATCTTTTCTTCGCGCGGCGCCACCGGTGGCGCGGGCGGCAGGCTGTCTTGCCACTTTGACTCAGCGGCAGGCGCAGGCGGGGTGGCCCAGTTCGCGTCAACCTGCGCTGGCGGCGTGTCCGCGTGTGCGGCGGCGCACAGCAGGCTGCCGGCGAAGAAGAAGGTGCGCATGGCCGTGTTGTTTATTGAAATCATGGTTTGTCCTGGGTCGTTGCCGGTAAGGCGTACCCTGCAGTATGACGGCGGCAGCAAGCAAAAAGACAAGAAAATTGCAACGGCATGTTACCAGACAGGCCATGCTGGCCGCCGGCACCCGAACATGTGCATACTCTAACTTTCATTTAAGCTAGGCAAGTTATGCTGTGGGGTGCACGCTCGGCCCCTCTTGTCGTCCGCACCGCAGTTCCCCTTTTTTACTCTTGCCAGGCCCACAATGAAAATGCTCAAATCTCTGCCTGTATGGCCGCTTGCCGCCCCCCTTGCCGGCTGGCTGTTCCTGTTCGGTTCCACCTTCAACGTCGGCGGCTACTATCAGATCCTGCTGGTGGCTGGCCTGATCGGCAGCGTGCTGGCCGCCGTGTACCACGCGGAAGTGGTGGCGCACCGCATCGGCGAACCGTATGGCACCCTGGTGCTGGCGCTGGCCGTGACCCTGATCGAGGTGGCGCTGATCGTCTCGCTGATGCTGGCCGGCGGGCCGGAAACGACGGGACTGGCGCGCGACACCGTGTTTGCCGCCATCATGATCATTTTGAACGGCATCGTCGGCATCTGCCTGCTGCTGGGCGCCGGGCGCCACCGCGAGCAGACCTTCGGCCTGCTGGGCGTGAGCGCGTCGCTGGCTACCCTGGCGGCGATTGCCGTTCTGACGCTGGTGCTGCCGAATTACACCTCCAGCGCCGCCGGCCCGTACTACAACTCCAGCCAGCTCATTTTCATCGCCGTCATCTCGCTGGTCCTGTACGGCACTTTCGTGCTGGTGCAGACGGTGCGCCACCGCGACTACTTCCTGCCCAAGGAAGCCGTCGGAGATGAAGAAGTGCATGCAGCACCACCGACGCCCACCGTCGCCTGGGTCAGCGCCGGCGCGCTGCTGGTGTGCCTGGGCGCCGTGGTGCTGCTGGCGAAGTCGCTGGCGCCCGCGCTGGAGACGGCGATTGCCGCCATGGGTGCGCCAAAGACCCTGGTCGGTATCGTCATCGCCGCCATCGTGCTGCTGCCCGAAGGCCTGGCCGCCGTGCGCGCCGCGCGCGCCAACCGCCTGCAAACGAGCTTGAACCTGGCCCTCGGCTCCGCCCTGGCCAGCATCGGCCTGACGATTCCCGCCGTGGTGGTGGTGTCGCTGGCCACGGGCCTGACGATCACCCTGGGCCTCGATATCAAATCCACCGTGCTGCTGCTGCTGTCGCTGATGGTGGCTACCCTGTCGCTGGGCACGGGCCGCACCACGGTCATGCAGGGCACCGTGCACCTGGTGATTTTCGCCGTGTATTTGTTTACCACCATCGTGCCCTAAACGTCGCAGCTGCGCGACTTCTTGTCACAATCCTGTCACGCCGCTGTCATACGATGGGGGTAGTGTGGTAGGATTTTTAAATCGTTTAAATGATTTATATAGTTTAGCAACTGAATTTGCCAACTTTTTCAGTTGGCACAGCAATGACAAGACAAGAGGCCAGTATGTATGCAGCGGTGGACCTGGGGTCCAACAGTTTTCGTTTACACGTCGGCAAGCATGATGGCGACACCATACGCGTGGTCAAGAGCGTGCGCGACCCGATACGCCTGGCCGCCGGCCTGGACGCCAATGGCGACCTGACCGAGGCGGCCATGCAGGGGGCGCTGGCTTGCCTGCAGCGCTTTCGCGCCATCCTCGCCGGCTTCGAACTCGATGCCGTGCGCGTGGTGGCCACTTCGGCCATGCGCGTGGCGCGCAACGGCGCCGTCTTCCTGCCGCTGGCCGAGCAAGCCATCGGCTACCCCATCGAGATCATCTCGGGCGAGGAAGAGGGGCGCTTGATCTATATGGGCGTGGCCAATGCGCTGGCCATTCCCGGCGAACGCCGGCTGGTGATGGATATCGGCGGCGGCTCGACCGAACTGATACTGGGGCGCGGCAACGATATCGAGCGCGTCGAGTCCTTCAGCCTGGGCACCGTCAAGCAAAGCCTGTCGTTCTTCATCGGCGGGCGCATCGATGCGCCGTCGTTCGAGGCGGCCATCCTGTCGGCGCGCAGCCATTTCGAGGATGCCGCACCGCCGTACCGCCCGCAGCACTGGAAGACGGCCTACGGCTCTTCCGGCACCATCCGCACCATCGCCGACATCATCGTCCGCAACAAGCTCGGTGATGGCTTGCTGTCTGGTGTCAGCCTCGATGCGCTGGCACGGCGCTTCATCGAACTCGGTCACACCAGCCGCATCGACATGCCTGGCTTGCGCCCCGATCGCGCCAGCACCATCGTCGGCGGCCTGGCCATCTTGATCGGCCTGTTCCGCGAACTGGCCATTCCCGTCATGACGCCAATCGAGGCTGGCCTGCGCATGGGCGTGATGTGGGATTTGTACCTGCGTTCGACCAAGCGCGACCGCCGTGAACAGTCGGTGCAGGGCTGCATGGAGAAATTCCATATTGACCAGCAGCGCGCCGGCCGGGTGGCCGAGCAGGCGCTGGCCATGTATGCGCAACTCAAGCCCACCTCCGACGCTTTGGTGAAATGCCTGCGCTGGAGCAGCCTGCTGCACGAAGTGGGTTTGGCCGTGTCGCAGACTGGCTACCACAAGCACGCATCCTACATCGTGGAAAACGCGGACTTGCCCGGTTTTACCACGCGCGAACAGAAGACCATGAGCCGCTTGATCCTGGCGCAGAAGGGCAACTTGCGCAAGATCGGCGAAGTGCTGTCCGATCCCGATTTTGCCAAGGCCGTGCTGGCGCTGCGCCTGTCGATTCTGCTCATGCATGCGCGTATCGAAGTCGATTTCAGCGAACTGCGCCTGCGCATGAAGAGCCGAATCGAGCTCGACATCAAGCGCGGCTGGGTGGCGCACCATCCCACCGTGTCGTTCTGGATCGAAAAAGAGCAGGAATTCTGGGATGAGGTCGGCGTCGATTTCACCATCCGCGCCAGCGCCTAGGAGGTCATGCCGTGTGCATGGCTTGATGTGCAGCAAGCAAGATTTCAAAAAAGAGTATATATTGTTTATATTATTTATTAGATTGGATAATCCATGACCAAAACCGTCCCCGTGAAAAAAGCCGACAGCGCGCCCGTATCGATGTTCCCCACCAGCGCTTCGATCAATGCGGCAGCAGCCAAGGCCGCACCGGCCGCCAAGCCTGCCGCGAAATCGGTAGCCAAACCGGCAGCCAAGCCGGTGGCCAAGGCCGCCGCCAAGCCAGTGGCCGCCAAAGCCGCCGCTGCGAAGCCGGCAGCAGTCAAGCCCGTTGCCGCCAAGCCTGCGGTAGCCAAGGCACCAGTCGCCAAACCGGCGGCCAAGGCCGTCGTGGCCAAACCGGCTGTGGCCAAGCCAGTCGCCAAAGCCGCTGCCAAGCCGGTCGCCAAGGTTGCTGCGAAACCAGCCGCGAAGGCCGTCGCCAAGCCGGCAGCGAAAGCCGCCGTAAAACCGGTAGCCAAGCCAGCCGCCGCGAAAAAAGCGCCTGTCGCCAAGGTCGCTGCCGTCAAGGAAAAAGCCCGCAAGCCGAAACTGGTGCGCGACAGCTTCACCATGCCGGAAGCGGAATATGAAGTCTTGGGCCAAGTCAAGAAAGCTTGCCTGAAGGCCGGTTTCGAGATCAAGAAAAGCGAATTGCTGCGCATCGGCGTGGCGCTGATCAGCCAGATCGACCTGGCCACCCTGCAAAACGTGCTGGCCGGCTTGCCGCAGCTGAAAACGGGCCGTCCGAAGAAGGATTGATGGCGCCAGCGGAGGGGCTGCCCCCGCTTGCCCGTTCTGGTTTACCATGGGGCCTGTGATAGTTCCCCCATGGTTGCCATGTCAGAAGAAATCAGTATTGAACGCGCCGGCTTCGTCGAGCGCGCCATCGTCCGCCACCGCGCGGGCCAGTCCACCGATGCCATCGACCATGTCGCCGAGGAAATCCCCGTGGCGCTGGTCTTCAATGGCATTTCCCACGTCGTCATGATGGCCACCCCGCGCGACCTGGAAGCGTTTGCCTACGGCTTCGCGCTGACGGAAGGCGTGGTCGCTTCGGCCGGCGCCATCTTCGACTGTGAAGTGTTCCTGCGTCCTGACTCCGCCGAAGTGTCCTTGAGCATCGCGCAGGAAGATTTCGTGCGCCTGAAGGACCGGCGCCGCCAGCTGACGGGCCGCACGGGCTGCGGCGTGTGCGGCATCGACAGCATCGAGATGCTCGACTTGCAGCCGCAAGCGCTGCCGCCATCCCTGATCCAGGTCGACCTGCCGGCCGCGCTGGCGCGCGCGTCGAGCAGCTTGCGCGAACACCAGGCGCTGATGCAGGCAACGGGCGGCGTGCATGCGGCCGCCTGGTGCACGCCCGACGGCGCTATCGTGCACGTGTTCGAGGATGTCGGCCGGCACAATGGTCTCGACAAGCTGATTGGCCACCTCGCGCTGCACGATGTCGACATGCGGCGCGGCTTCGTGTTCCTGTCCAGCCGCGGCAGCTACGAACTGGCGCGCAAGGCGGCGCGCATGCAGATTCCCCTGCTGGCGACCATTTCCGCCCCCAGTTCGCTGGCCATTTCCATCGCCACGCAGGCGCGCATGAAACTGGTGGGCTTTTGCCGCCAGGATGCTTTCGTCGACTACACGCCCGGCATCACGCTGTAAGCGGCGTTTTCGCTGACGGCGCCGGCGAGTGTGGTAAATGCGCACGCTCTTCCCCTGGCATTGACTTGCGTCATGGAAATGACATTCGGCTGTCATTTTCCTGACATATTAGACAAGTACGCTGGAGTCGTCTTGATCACAGGGGATGAAACCATGCAGAACATAGTCGCATCAAACGAAGCCAAGGCCCGGCCGGTCCAACTGGTGCTGAGCCAGGCCACTACCGCGGCGGAATTGCGCGAAGTCCAGCGTTTGCGTTACAAGGTGTTTATCGAGACCATGGGATTGAGCTCGCTGGCGAATGCCGATGGCCTCGACAGCGATGAGTTCGACGCGCATTGCGATCATCTGATCGTGCGCGATGCCGATACCCTGAAAGTGGTGGGCACTTACCGCGTGCTGAGCGCGGCCAAGGCGGCCAAGATCGGCCGGCTGTATGCGGAAAACGAGTTCGACCTGAGTCGCCTGAAGAACTTGCGCGGCCGCATGGTCGAAGCTGGCCGTGCCTGCATCCACCCGAAATACCGGGGTGGCAGCGTGATCATGCTGCTGTGGTCGGGCCTGGCCGAGTACATGCGCCGCGAGCGCTGCGACTATCTGGTCGGCTGCGCCAGCATCAGCCTGGCCGATGGCGGGCATAACGCCGTCGCCGTGTACCAGGCGCTGGCCGAAAAGCACATGGCCCCAAGCGAATACCGCGTCACGCCGCACCTGCCTTTCCCCATCCACCAGGTGGAAGCGGCGCACAAGCCGCAAGTGCCGCCGCTGATCAAGGGCTATCTGCGTTCGGGCGCCTGGATTTGCGGCGAACCGGCGTGGGATCCTGATTTCGAAAGCGCCGACATGTTCATGATGATGCCGCTGGCGAATCTGGACGAGCGCTATGCGCGCCATTACGGAGTGGTGCCCGGCTGATAGCGGGAAGTGAGGACTGCAGCTGGCTGGCCAGCGCCTGCACGGCGCTGCGCAAGCCGGTCTGCGCGCTGTCGGGCGGCAGCAGTTCAAGCAGGAAGTGCAGCGGCAGCATGATCGCTTCGGGTTCGCCGATGCTGCCGTGGCGCCGCACGGCGTCGTGGTACAGGGCCAGGAAGGCGGCGCGCGCGGGCTGGCCGATGGCGCCGCCGGGCCGGCGCGCGGCATCGGGCTGCAGCACCACCAGGGCAGAGTCGGGACGCTGCGGGAAGCGCCCCAGTGCGTGGATTTCCTGCAGCTTGCCGGCCAGCAGACGGTCGAGAAAACTCATGCTGCCGCGCAGCGACTCGTAGGCGTAGCAGCCGCTCATGACGGGTGCGTCGGCCGAGGCCATGCTGCCGTGGATGACGGATAGGCTCAGCTGCGGCGCGTGGCTCTCGACAGCGCTGGCGGCGGGGCAGTCGCCGGCGTCGGCGAGGGGATCGCGCGTGAGCGTCAGGCGCAGCACGGGCGGCGCAAGAGGGTCGCTGGACATGCGGTTGGGAGCACTGGTTAAAAGCTGACCTTGATGCCTGCGGAGACTATGCGTGTTGTGTCAGATCAAGTTTGAGTGGAAATGCTGGCTGGCAGGGGGAATGCGCAGTGAAAGCGGGGAGGGGCGCTGGAGCGGATGGGCAGAGAAACGGTCAGCATGGTTTGGGCTGGGTCTCTTCGCTATCGTGCTCGGATGTGGTGCGGTGAGCGAACTACGCGAATTGTATGGCAAAAGTTCATGGCGCCGGGAACCTGGGTGCCTGGCATGGCATTACAACAGCGGGTCATTCAATGGACTGGCGTGGCGGACAGTTCCTTCAGTTCGCGGATGGTGATGTCCGATTTTTCATGCATGCGCAATAAAATCGTTGCACCGACCGACAGTTTGCCGTGACGAATCTTGCTGATGATGGGAGGCTGGACTTCCAGAACACGGCACAGTTCCGCATCATTTTTCAGGTTCATCTTCTCGATCAGGGTATCGAGCAGCTTGTTGGGCACAAAACTCGATGGTTCGAGCGCACGCGCCCGGTTCATCGCTTCAATCATTTCCAGCTTCTTTTGCCGAACGTTCATTTACTCCTCCTTCAGGTTATGCAAGGGACGAGACCACTGTATGTGGTCCCAGCTATAGTTCGTCATCGCAGTACGGCTGTCCGGGTGACGTGATACCATTCGCGTTACAACATTGATAACCAGGCAAGTGTTTTCAATAATACTACGATAACAAAACTTGTGAAAGATGGTCAGTTAAATTAACTGATTGTTTGACCAATTTGGTCGACGGTTGTTGTATTTTGTAAGCCGTTTTTCGTCAGGATCATGGTTCTGTCCGCCATTTCGGCGGCGGCCAGCGAATGTGTGACCATGATCGCGCAACTGCCGTTGGCCTTGATTTCGGCGCGCAGCAATTGCAGGATGCTGTGTGCCGTATCGGGATCGAGGTTGCCGGTCGGCTCATCGGCCAGCACCAGCGCCGGCTTGTGCACGAGCGCGCGGGCAATGGCCACGCGCTGCATTTCGCCGCCGGACAATTGCTGCGGAAAGTCGCCGCCGCGTCCGCCCAGGCCGACCGCTTCGAGCATGCTGGCGGCACGCTCCTGGGGTAGTCCGTTGAGCAGCAGCGGCAGGGCCACGTTTTGCAGCAGGGTCAGGTGCGGCAAGACGTGGAAGGCCTGGAAGATAAAGCCCATGCGGGCGCGACGCAGCCGGGTGGCGGCGGCGTCATCGAGGCTGGACATGGCGATGCCGTCCACCAGGATAGGGTGCGCTTCGGCACCCGCATCGGGCGTATCGAGGCCGGCGATCAGGTTCAGCAAGGTCGACTTGCCAACGCCCGAGTCACCCATGATGGCGATGAATTCCCCTGCCTTGAAGCGGCAGGAAATGTTGGCCAGCACGGGACGGGCATGGGCATAGGACTTCGACAGATGGCGCAATTCGAGCATGGTGATGTTGATTAATAAAACGGCTATGGTAAAGGGAGGCACGCGGGGGAGAGGGGGGCCTGGGAACTGCAAAGGGGCGCGGATTGATTGGCCGGCAATGTGTAGTATACGACAGGATTATCATTTTTGCTGGGCAATACCAATTTTGTGTGCACACTGCTAGTTTGAGCTTACGTTACCTGTCGCACGGCTGGCTTGTGCGGATTCCGCTATGATGGGAAAAAGTCATCGGAAAAGGCGCCCGCAAACCGCTGTGGCAGGGGCGGCGCCCGGTGGCTGACCGTGCAAGCCCTTCGTGAACCTTGATAGACGACGCCAGCCCATGACCATGCCACTCGCACAACAGCAGTCAGATTTGTCTCCCGCCAGCAACGTCCGAGTGGCCAGCGCCACTCCTGCCACGATAGTCGAGATCAGCAGCGGCCTGCTGGCGCGCGATGCCTGGACCTCGCCCAAGTACCTGTACGACGCGCTGGGCTCGACACTGTTCGAAGCCATTTGCGCCTTGCCCGAGTATTATCCGACGCGCACGGAGGCGGCCATCTTCGCCCGTCACGGCGCCGAGATCGCGCACGCCGTGGGACCGGGCAGCACCCTGATCGACCTGGGTGCGGGCAATTGCGCCAAGGCCGCCAGCCTGTTCCCCCTGCTGCACCCGGCCCAGTATGTGGCGGTGGATATTTCTTATGATTTCCTCAGTGAATCGCTGGGCCGGCTGCAGCAGCGCTTTCCGCACATCGAGATGACGGGCCTGGGCCTGGATTTCTCCCGCCGCCTGGACTTGCCCGACAGCGTGCGCGAGGCGCGGCGCTTGTTCTTCTACCCCGGCTCGTCGATTGGCAATTTTGCGCCTGAACAAGCGACCGCCTTCCTGCGCCGCCTGCGCGCGAATGCGGACGGCGATGGCGGCTTGCTGATCGGCGTCGACCTGATCAAGGACGATGCCATCCTCGACGCCGCCTATGATGATGCGCTGGGCGTCACGGCCGCCTTCAACCTGAACATGCTGCGCCACGTGAATGGGCTGATCGGCGCGGACTTCGACGTGCGCGCCTGGCAGCACCACGGCTTTTTCAACGCCGACGAGCGCCGCGTCGAAATGCACCTGGAAGCGCGCAGCGAACAAGTTGTCCATTGGAAAGGTGGCCAGCGGCGTTTCGCGAAAGGCGAACGCATCCATACAGAAGACAGCTATAAATACACGCGCGCGAACTTCGTCGGTTTGCTGGAGCAGGCAGGGTTTTCCACCGTGCAAGTCTGGACGGACCCGCAGCAGTGGTTTGCGGTTATCTATGCGCGCGTCATCAGAGACTAAAAGGCGACGATGCTAATCGACTATTACCATACAGTGCGCCAGCATTCTCTGCTGCTGGCCGAACCCTTGTCTGACGAGGATTGCGGGGCCCAGTCGATGCCGGACGCCAGTCCCGTAAAATGGCATTTGGCGCATACCACCTGGTTTTTCGAAACGTTTATTCTGGAAAGCATGGAAGCGGCGTTCACGCCGTTCCACCCCGCCTTCCGCGTGCTGTTCAATTCCTACTACAACGGCGTGGGCGAGAAGCATCCGCGTGCCCAGCGGGGCGTGCTGACGCGCCCCGGCATGGCGCAAGTGCGCGCCTACCGGATCGATGTCGATGCGCGCATCGCCCGCCTGCTTGCGGGCGAACTGGCGCGCGACGAGCGCGAACGCCTGACCATGCTCTTGGCGCTGGGCCTTGAACACGAGCAGCAGCACCAGGAGCTGCTGTTGACGGACGTCAAGCACCTGCTGGCGCAGAGCGCCCTGTTTCCCGCTTACCTGGATCCCGCTTACCGGGACAGCGCGGTTGCGCCAGTGCAAGAACACGCGCAGCCCACGGCCTGGCTCGCGTTTGACGGCGGCCTGGCGCAGATCGGCCATGCGGGCGACGGTTTTTGCTTCGATAATGAATTGCCGCGCCATCCGCAATACGTGGCGCCGTTCGAGCTGGCCGCTGCGCTGGTGACGAATGGCGAATTTCTCGCCTTCATCGAGGCGGGGGGCTACCGCTCGGCGCACCTGTGGCTGGCCGAAGGCTGGGACTGGGTGCGCAGCGGCCAGCTGGCGTGTCCGCTGTACTGGCAGTGCGATGACGCCGGGCACTGGCAGGAATTCACCTTGTTCGGGCTGCGCCCGCTCGACCTGCAGGCGCCAGCCACGCATTTGTCCCTGTTCGAGGCAGATGCCTATGCGCACTGGGCTGGCGCGCGCCTGCCGACGGAAGCGGAATGGGAAGTGGCGGCGCAAGGCGTCGCCGTGCAAGTGGGGCAGCTGCATCCGGCCGCCGGTGCGCCGGGTACGGGCTTGCGGCAAATGTTTGGCCGCTGCTGGCAGTGGACCAGCAGCAGCTACGCGCCATATCCCGGCTACCGCACGGCGCCCGGGGCGCTGGGCGAGTACAACGGCAAGTTCATGCTGAACCAGTATGTGCTGCGCGGCTCGTCATGCGCCACGCCGGCTGGCCATGCGCGCGCCAGCTACCGCAATTTCTTTCCGGCCGGTGCGCGCTGGCAATTTTCCGGCATCCGCCTGGCGCGCCAGGTGGAATAGCTGAACTAGTTCAAGCGCGGTGTGGAGGTTGGCGCAGGGCGAGGCGGCGCCTTGGCGACGGCGTTCTGTTCCAGCTTGAACTGGCTGACGAGGGTTTCCAGTTCGCCTGCCTGTTCATGCATGGCGGCCGCGGCCGCGGCCGCTTCTTCGACCAGGGCCGCGTTTTGCTGCGTCGTCTGGTCCATCTGCATGATGGCGGCATTGATCTGCTCGATGCCTTCGCTTTGCTCGTGGTTGGCGACGCTGATTTCACCGACGATGGCGCTGACCCGGCCCACGCTGGCCACCACTTCATCCATCGTGGCGCCTGCCTGGCTGACCAGCTGCGCGCCCTGTCCCACGCGGTTGACGGAGTCGGCAATGAGTTCCTTGATTTCCTTGGCGGCGGCCGCCGAGCGCTGCGCCAGGTTGCGCACTTCGGACGCCACCACGGCAAAGCCGCGTCCCTGTTCGCCGGCACGCGCCGCTTCGACCGCCGCGTTCAGGGCCAGGATATTCGTCTGGAAGGCGATGCCGTCGATGACGGCGATGATGTCGACGATCTTGCGCGAGGACGCATTGATGGCATCCATGGTGCCGATCACTTCCGCCATGGCCGTGCCGCCGCGCTGGGCGATGGTGGATGCCGAGCGGGCCAAGCTGTCCGCTTGGCGCGCATTGTCGCTGTTGCTGCGCACGGTGCTCGTCAGTTCGATCATCGACGAGGCCGTTTCTTCCAGCGCGCTGGCCTGGGCTTCCGTGCGGGCCGACAGGTCGGCATTGCCGCTGGCAATCTGGCTCGACGCCACGGCGATGGTGCCCGTGCCGCCACGCACTTGCCCCACGATGCTGGCCAGGCTGGTATTCATGTCGCGCAGCGCCTGCAGCAACTGGCCCGTTTCATCCTTGCCGTCGGCCACGATTTTACTGCTCAGGTCGCCTGCGGCCACGGCTTGCGCCACGCGCAGGGCATACGCGATGGGCGTGGTGATCGAGCGCGTGACCCACCAGGCAAAGAGCACGCCCAGCAGCAGGGCGGCCGTGCCCAGGCTGGCCATCAGCATATTGGCTGCTGTAATATTGTGCTGGATTTGCTGTCCGCCATGCACGACTACTGCGCGCTGCAGATCGTTCAGCTGGTTCACCGTTTTTTGCAGGCGGTTCAGGGCGGGCAGGGTATCGTCGCGCACATGCACGGCCGCTTCCGCGCGTTGTCCTGCCATCAGCAGCTTGTCGGCCTGGCTGAACGAAACGACATAGGCTTTGCGCTGCTGCTTCAGGGTAGCCAGCAGTTCCTTGCCTTCAGGCAGCACGATCAGGCGGTCGAGGATGGCCAGCGCATCGCTGATGGTGGCCTTGTTGGCGTCGATTTCGCCGTGAATGGCGTTGGCGCGCGCGGGATCTTCATGGATGAACAGTTCCAGAACGAGCGCCGCGTTCGAGCGCGTGGTGCTGCGGATGGTGGCGATGGCGTCGGCCTTGGCCCAGTCTTTCTCGATGATGGACTCGCTGAGCCCACCGATTTTGTCCAGGCGCAACAATCCCGTGCCTACCAGCACTGCCATCAGCAGCAGCACCACGCCAAAACCGGCGCCCAGGCGCACGCCTATCTTCATATCCGTCAATTTCATACTGATTCCCTCGGTAGCTAATGATCTGTCTCCGGTGGTCTTGTTATGAAACGATTATACGGTCGGCGATACCTGATTTGCACTACTAATTGCCTAACAGAAATGAAAAAGCGGCACGGCGATCAAGCCGTACCGCTTTTTTCTCCTATGAGGGAGGCCCGAATCGCGCTCAGACGGCGCTGGCCGCCACGTCGGCCGCTGTTGTTTTCTCGGCTTCCGTCTGTCCGATGCGGCGGTTCACTGCCGACAGCACGGCCTTGAACGAGGCGGTGACGATGTTGCTGTCGATGGCGGCACCGAACAGTGTCGGGCCATTATCGAGGCGCAATTCGACGTAGCATGCCGCTTGCGCGTTGGCGCCCGAGCCGATCGAATGCTCATGGTAATCCATCAGCTTGATGTCGAGACCGAGCGCATTGACGAAGGCGTCGATGGGGCCGTTGCCGCCGCCTTGCAGGGCCAATGGCGTCTGGCGGTGCGACAGGCTGATGTCGATCTGCACGGATTCATCGCTGCTGGTGTCTTCCACCATGCGGTGCGCGGCGTAGGCGTACGGCGCCGTCTGCTGCAGGTATTCCTTCTGGAAGATGTCATGGATATCCTGCGCGGCGATTTCGCGGCCTGTGGCGTCGGCCACGGCTTGCACGGCGCGCGAGAATTCAATCTGCAGGCGGCGCGGCAAGACCAGGCCGTATTCCTGTTCCAGCAAGTACGCCATGCCGCCCTTGCCGGACTGGCTGTTGACTCGGATCACAGCATCGTAGCTGCGGCCCAGGTCGGCCGGGTCGATCGGCAAGTACGGCACTTCCCAGATGCTGTCCGGTTGTTGCTTGGCAAAACCTTTCTTGATCGCATCCTGGTGCGAGCCGGAGAAGGCCGTGAAGACCAGGTCGCCCGCATATGGGTGGCGCGGGTGGACGGGCAACTGGTTGCACTCTTCCACGCACTTGCGCACGGTATCGATGTCGGAGAAATCCAGCCCCGGGTGCACGCCCTGTGTGTACAAATTCATCGCCAAAGTGACGAGGTCGACGTTGCCCGTGCGCTCGCCATTGCCAAACAAACAGCCTTCCACGCGGTCGGCGCCCGCCATCACGGCCAGCTCGGCCGAGGCGACGGCCGTGCCGCGGTCGTTATGCGGGTGCACGCTGATGATGATGGAATCGCGGCGCGCCAGCTTGCGCGACATCCATTCGATCTGGTCCGCGTACACGTTGGGCGTGCTGCATTCCACGGTCGATGGCAGGTTGATGATCATCTTGTTGGCCGGCGTCGGCTTCCAGATGGCGCTGACGGCGTCGCAGATATGCTTCGAGAAATCGAGTTCCGTGGTGGAAAACGATTCCGGCGTGTATTCAAAGCCCCATTCCGTTTGCGGATGCTGCGCCACCAGCTGTTTTACGAGGGTGGTGCCGGTGGTGGCGATCTGCGTGATTTCTTCGCGCGACATGCCGAACACGACCTTGCGGAACACAGGTGCCACAGAGTTGTACAGGTGCACGATGGCGCGCTTGGCGCCGACCACCGATTCCACCGTGCGGCGTATCAATTCTTCACGCGACTGCGTCAGCACGATGATGGTGACGTCGTCCGGGATGCGCTTTTCATCCACGAGTTTACGCACGAAGTCGAAATCCGTCTGCGATGCCGATGGGAAACCCACTTCGATTTCCTTCAGGCCGATGGCGATCAGCATCTCGAAGAAGCGCAGCTTCTTTTCCGCGCTCATCGGCTCGATCAAGGACTGGTTGCCGTCGCGCAAGTCGGTGCTCATCCAGATCGGCGGTTTGCTGATGATCTGGTTCGGCCATTGACGGTCGGTCAATTTGACGGGAGGAAAAGCGCGGTATTTGGAAGCTGGGTTTTGCAACATCATGATCGGGTACTCCTGAAGATAGGGGGAAATCAATGGTTGTGGCGCAAGCTTGCCGGGCGGCCACGCAACACTAGGCCAGGCAAGCGGTCGGTAGTTTTAGCAGGCAAAGCAGGGCAACGGCGCCAGCGGTGGCGGTCGCGTCAGAAGTTACGGGTGGTGCGGGGGATGGTGCAAACATCATCAAACCTTCCAGGGTTTTTGAAACACGCCGGCGTGTGGCCAGGCGAAGCAATGCGGCAAACTTATGCGCGTGCTAGCAGTAGTCGCGATAGCGACAGCAGGGAAGGGGAGGAATGTTTGAAGGAGGACATGTACTTAATGTAAGGGAAGTGGGGCGGGGCTGTCAAGTATATTTCGGCAGGGAACGCTGCTGCTGCGCGCTGCGGCTACCATTTTGCAGCTCGACTTATTGTTCCTGCGCAACTTACTTTTCTATCATTATTGAATAATACAGTTTCCGTCTGGCGACCTGTGTCGCCCGCCCTGCTTTGGAGCTGCCAGCATGGAATCGTTGCTGAAGTACTATGAGCTGGAACTGGGTATGTTGCGTACGCATCAGCAGGAATTCGCTGCGCGCTATCCCGGCGTCGCCGGTGCACTGGGTCTGACTGGCAACAGTTGCCAGGACCCGCATATCGAGCGTCTGATCGAGGCATATGCCTTGTGCAATGCCCGCACGGCCAAGAAGATCGATGACGCACGCCATGTTTTCACCGAGTCCATGCTGGAAGTGAATTTTCCACACTACCTGAGGCCGTTTCCCGCGTGCTCGATTGCCCACGTGGACGCCAGCGGCGTGCCGGGCCAGGCGCGCGACGGCATCGATATCTTGCCGCGTGGAACATTGATGCAAGCACCGCCATACCAGGGCGTCGTCTGCAAGTTTCGCACCGCCTATGACGTGGTGCTGGCGCCGCTCAGCCTTGTCGGCGCGCGCTTCGTTCCCGTGATGGATGTTGCTGCGGCGGTCAATTTACCGTCCGACATATCGACTGCGATCGCCATCGATATCGTCTCCACGTCGGCCACCGCTACGCTGGAGCAATTGAGGCTGCCTGCCGTGCGCGTCTTCATCGATGGCACGCCATCGCTGACGGCCACCTTGCGCGATGCCCTGTTTTTGCATGCCGCATACGCCTGGATCGAGGCCGGCGGCGTGCAGTTGCCGCTGGCGCAAGTGCCGCTGCGTGCCGTCGGTTTTTTGCCGGAGGAGGCGCTGTTGCCGCGCAAGCCGGGTTCCCATCGTGCCTACTGCTTGCTGACAGAATACTTTGCCTGCCCTGACAAATTCCAGTTCTTTGATATCGACCTTGGCCTGATTACATCATGCTTGCCGCCTGGATGCCAGCGCTGGACCTTGCATCTGGGTCTGCGCGACATGACTGCCAGCAGCGCTGGCGCACGCCTGCTGCGCTCTGTATCGGCAAGCAATTTGCTGCTTGCCTGCACGCCGGTGATGAATTTGTTCCAGCAAGCGGCAGCGCCGATCCGGTTGACGCAAATGCACAGCGAGTATCCGCTGCTGGCCGAGCATAAATATGCGCATGCGTATGACATTCATAGTGTCGATGCCGTGCGCCTGCTGCGGCAGGGCGCCCATGCCGGCACGCTGACGCACTGCCAGCCGTTTTATGCCATGCACCATGGGCAGGCTGGCGGAGCGAAGAGCCGCTACTGGGTGGCGCGGCGCGATGAGGTGCGGGCGCTCAGCCATCCCGGTTACGAAAGCAGCCTGGCGTTTGTCGACGGCGACGAGGACGATACCTATGCCGGGATAACGACGGTATCGGTGGACCTGACGTGCAGCAATCGCAACTTGCCGAGTGCATTGCCAGTCGGTGCGCCGGATGGCGATCTGCGGCACGAGGGGCCGGCTGGCGCGCTGCCGGTGCGCCTGTTGCGCCAGCCCAGTCCGGCGTATCGCTTTAAAGCCGACTTGTCTGCGCAAGCCCGTTTGCTGGCATTGTTATCGCTGAATCATCAGTCTTTGCTGGAGGATGGTCTGGCGTTGTTTCAGGAAATGCTGGCGCTGCATGATTTGCCTGCTTCACTCATGTCACAACGGCAAATTCAAGGCATCCAGGCCTTGACGCAGCGCGCCAGCAGCACCTGGATGCCCGACGCCAGTGGCGGCGTGCTGGTATTTGGCATCGACGTCTTGCTGACGGTGGATGAAGAGGCTTACGTCGGCAGCGGCCTGCATGTCTTTGCGCAAGTGATCGAGTATGTGCTGGGTATGTATGTTCATGTCAACAGCTATTGCCGTTTGTTCGTCATTTCGCATCAGAGTGGGAAGGAGTTGCTGCGATGCCCGCCCCGCAATGGCCAGCAAGCACTGGCGTAATCGCGCTGCTGTCCCAGGCGCCATACCGTTTCGGTTTCTTTCAGACCGTGCGCCTGCTCGAACGCTGGCTATGCCGGCAGGGCGCGTGCGCCGATTCCGCACTGCACGATGGCTTGCGTTTCCATCAGAGCGTTGCCCTGGTCTTTCCTGCCTGCGAGATAGAGACGGTGTGGCATGACGGCGAGCATCGCCGCCTGCACCTGCGGCCCAGTTTCATGGGCTTGCTGGGTGTGAATGGCACCTTGCCCCTGCACTATACGGAGCGGCTGGTGCGCCACGAGCGGGCCACGGGCAATGCCGGCGCGCGTGCTTTTCTCGATGCCCTGTCGCAACGCGCGCCCGTGTTGTTTTATCAGGCCTGGGCCGGCAGCCGGATCGAGTGCCAGGTCGACGCAAGCGGCCGCGCCGGGTTCCTGTCGTTGCAGCTGGCGCTGGCTGGCGCCTGGCCGTCGCGCCTGGCAAACACCGGTGCGCTGCCGCCGGAAGCGCTTGCTTATTACGCGGCGGCACTGCGGCAGCGGCCCGTCAGCGCCGAGTTGATGGCCGATGTGCTGGCGGATTATTTCGGCGTGCCCTTGCGTATCGAGTCCTTCGTCAGCACTTGGCACGTGCGTCCGAGCGATGAGCATTCCCTGCTCAATCGCAGCAATGTGAGCCTGGGGCAGGGCGCCATGCTGGGCGCGCGCTGCCGGCGCCGGGACTTGCGCGTGCGCCTGTACCTGGGACCTTTGACTCGGGCACAGTTCGACGATTTTCTCCCCGGACATTCCGCTGCGCTGGCCTTGAAAAACATGTTGAGCCTGTTTGGCTTGCCATGCATGCAATACGAAATCCGTCTGATCTTGCGCGCTGCCGATGTGCATGGCAGCAGCCTGACGGCCTGGATGGAGCCGGGCACAGCTGGCCTGGGGCAGGGCGCGCGCTTGCTGAGCGGAGAGGCCAGCCGCGACTGTGACGCCATGTGCTATGACATCCGAATTCCCGGTGCCGCTTGATGCGCCGCAATTGGCAGCCGGCAAATGTATGAATACTGATGAGCTGGGAGCGAGGCGTATCGGCACAGGGGGAGGATGAATGGAGAGCGCGGACGAATTCATGCAGTTCATGCTGGTGGGGAAGGAGCTGAACGCCCGTCACCGGCCATTGCGCCTGCGGCTGGCGTATGCGGACGGCATCAACGACGATGTGCTGTTGCCGCAGCAGGTAGATGGCCGCGAAGCCATTTGCGCCGACCTGGAGTACCGCATACGTTGCGTCTCGCTCGATGCGCACTTGCCGCTCAAGCAGTTCATCGGTGTCCCGGCCGAGTTGCAGATCGTTACCGACGCAGGGCAGTTGCGCAGCGTGTGCGGCATCGTCGTGCAGGCATCTGCCGGATTGAGCGATGGCGGCCTCGCCACTTACCAGCTGGTGCTGCACGATGCGCTGACATTGATGGAAAAACGCCGCAATACGCGTGTGTTCCGCAGCAAGACGGAGCTGGAGATCGTCGAACTGCTGATTGCTGAATGGCGGCTGGGCAATACCATCATCGGCGCCACGTTTGTTTGCGAAATCGATCAGGCCTTGGCCGGTCGTCACTTTCCGGCGCGCGAACTGACCATGCAGCACAATGAATCCGATGCTGCATTCATCCGGCGCCTGCTGCGGCGGCGTGGCATTTCCTGGGTCATCCAGCCTGTCGCCGCACGGCATGGGGCGTCCGACGCCATGCCGTCGCATGTCTTGTTGCTGTTCGACGACGCCAGCCGCCTGCCGGAGAACGTGGCGCCTGTCATCCGCTACCACCGGGCGGACGCCACCGAAGAGAGCGATACCATCACGGCCTGGGGCGCCGTGCGCACCCTGCAGGCAGGCAGCATCGGGCGGCATAGCTGGGATTATGCGGCGCCGCGCAACCGTCAGTTCATGCAGACGGATGCGGACGGCATGGCCGATCAGGGTGCCTGCGGCAATTGCCTTGCGGCCAAGCTCGACGACTATTTTGTGGCGACGCCGCACATGGGCAATGACGCAGAAGATTTTCGCCAGCTGGGCTTGCTGGCGATGGCGCGCCATGACGTGGAAACCAAGTGTTTTCATGGCGAGGGCGTCGTGCGTTCGCTGTGTGCCGGCCAGCAGTTCAGCCTGGAAGGTCATCCGGAAATCGACCGGCATCGGCCAGATGCCCGGCGTTTCCTTGTCACGGCATTGGAAGTGCATGCCAGTAACAACCTGCCGCGCGCCCTGGATGCGCGCATCGCGCGTCTGTTCGCCGCCAGTGATTGGCTGGCGCAAGGCGCAACTTGGGTGGCAGGCGAGACGGGGCCGGAAACGCCGCGTTATCGCATGCGCTTCAGCTGCGTGCGTTCCAGCGTGGCCCTGGTGCCCGCATTCGATCCGCAGCGCGATGTGCCGCAGCCGCAGCTGCAAAGCGCCATCGTCGTCGGACCCATTGGTGAAGAAGTGCATTGCGACGAGCAAGGACGCATCAAGGTGCGTTTCCCCGCCACCCGCGCTGCCGACCATGCACATGCGCAAGGTTCCGGCGCCTCGGATACGGAGCGCGACACGGCCTGGCTGCGCGTCGTCAGCAACTGGGCGGGCGATGGACAGGGCAGCGCGCACCAGTGCGGCACCTTGGCATTGCCGCGCGTCGGCTCGGAAGTGCTGATCGGATTTTTGGCAGGGGACCCGGACCGGCCGATTGTACTGGGACAATTGTTCAATGCCGTGGCGCCGCCGCCTGCACTCAGCAAGCGCGGCGCGCTGCCGGGCAACCGCTACCTGGCGGGCCTGCGCAGCCGCGAAGTGCGCGGCCAGGGCGGCAATCAGCTGCGTTTTGACGACACGCCCCGGCAGATCAGTGCCCAGCTGGCCAGCGATCACGCCACCACTGAACTCAACCTTGGGTTTCTGGTCGAGCCGCGCGCGGGCGGCGCTGGTCAGCAGCGCGGCGACGGATTCGAGTTGCGCAGCGATCACGGCGGCGCGATCCGCAGCGGCAAGGCGCTGCTGCTGTCGGCCTGGCGGCGGCTTGACGCGACAGGCGGGCAGTTATCCGCCGAGGAACATCTGGCGTTGATGCAAGAGTGCCTGGACCTGTTCAAATCGCTGGGCGAGTACGCTGGCGCGCACCAGGCGCTGCCGGTCGACGTGGCGCCCGCCGCTGCCTTGAAAGAGGCGGTGGCTGGTGCCGTGGCGCCCACGGCCAGCCTGACGGCACCCGCAGGGCTGGCGTTGAGCAGCCCGAAGACCATTGTCAGCTACGCCGGCGTGAATGTCGACACGGTGGCGCAGCAGCACGTGCACGTGATCGCGGGCCAGCGCTGCAGCATGCAGGCCGGCGAGGGCGTTTCCGTGTTTGCCCACAAGGGCGGCATCACCCAGATCGCGCACCATGGCAAATTTCTCATGCAGAGCCAGTTTGATGAGATGCAGCTGAACGCCGCCAAGGCCCTGAAATTGACGGCCAATACCCGCATGATCGGCATGGCGCAGGATGAAATCACGTTCATGACGGCCGGTGGCGCCTATCTGAAACTGGCGGGCGGCAGCGTGGAACTGGGTGGCCCGGGTGCGCTGACCATCAAGACCGACGGCCATCACTGGAATGGCCCGGCCAGCAGCAAGGCTGAATTGCCAAGCTTTGACGAGGGCGACCTGGGCCGCATGCCGCAGGTGCTTTCCGGCCTCGACGACAGTCCCGTCAGTGGCGTCAAGATCGTCGTCGAGCGCGAGGATGGCTCGCAGCAAGTGGTCGATGCCGACAGCGAAGGCAAGGGCGCGGCCATCGTGGGCGACAGCCTGGAAAAGCTCAAGGTGCGTATTTTCAGGCCGCGCGATTGAACATGGATGTTGCGTTGCCCATCATTCACGGGAGTCAAGCATGAGTGTACACAAGCCCAAGGCGGGTTCCTTGCCCTTCGATGAAAGCAAATACCTGCAGATAGGCGAAAAAGACGGCTTGCTGCGCTTCGACCATGACACGCTGCTGATTACCACGCGCCTGCCCTTGCCGGGGATCATGATCTTCGTGCACGGCGTCAATTCCGATGGCGAATGGTATGACGAGGCGGAAGCCGGTTTGTGCGCGGGATTGAATGCGCGCTTGCACCGGCGCGTACACGATGCCGGGCGCGGCGCCGCCGAAGGCATCGCCATGACGCCAGCCCGTTATATGGGCCAGCTGACGCGCGACGGCTTTATCAATCCCCTGATGAAACCGAGAACCTTCATGGAAGGCGATGGCTATTCGCCCGTGATCCGCTTTCGCTGGGGTTATGCGGCCAATGACGAGGAGTTGCAGACGTATGGCGATGGCATATTTTTGAACGAGCAGAATTATTGGGGCGGCGGACCGTTCGCCAATGGCTGCAGTTCGCTGCCGGACCTGTGGGGCGAAGGCTTGTCGGACCAGCTGTTTTTGTGGATGCAGATCCAGCACATGAATCCGACCAATGACAGACAGGTGTACGCCTGCCCGCCAAGGCCGTATTTCGTGCTGGCCGCCTACCGCCTGGCACGGCTGATCGAGGCTATCCGGCAAAAACAGGCCGATGTGCCGATCACCATCGTGTGCCATAGCCAGGGCAATATGGTCAGCATGGCAGCGGCCTTCCTGGGTGAGCGCCTGCCCAAGGTGGCGGACTCCCAAGGCAGGCTGTGGCCTTGCATTGCCGACAATTATGTCCTGTGTAATCCGCCGTACAGCGTGGTGGAAGACAACATGGCGGAGAACTGGACGTCGTCGAATCTGAAGGCGGCCGACGGCAGCACGGGTCGCCAGACGGCTGCGGCGCGCATCGACACGCTGGCGGCCTTCTTCGCCCTCATCGGCGAACGGCGCGCCGCACAATGGAAGGCCGAGAAAATCGACCAGGCCATGAGCAGTGCGCATCACCCGTTCAAGGCGCAGCACGATATTGACAGTTATGGCGTGCGGGGTGCCACCGTGGGACGCGTGACCTTGTATTGCAATCCGCACGACCAGGTGATTTCTTCCTTGACGGTGCAAGGCATGGGCTGGCGCGGTTTGGCCGGCCCTGTGCTGGACAAGGATGGCCTGCCAAAAAAAGACCGCCAGGGCAAGCCCGACCCCGGCGAAATCGCCAGGGCGGGCGGTGAAGGCGTATTTACCCAGCGCGTGTTTGCCGAAGGTTTTCCCGTCGGCGTAAAAGGCGCGTACGACTACTGGGGCGATCATCGTCCTGCCATCGACTTTGGCAGCGACCATTTCTGGAATCCGCCTTCCATGATTTCCACGTATAGCGTGGCCAAGGGCCTGGAAGCGCAAGAGAACTGGCTGTTCCAGATACTCACCGTGGCGTTTGCGCCCATCGCCATCGTGGCCACCGCATTGATGCGCAAGCGTATCAATGCCTCGCCCGACAAGTACTGGAAAATCCCGCTGGAAGCGCCCGACCTGCCAGAGACCTTCTTCCCGCAGGCGAAGTTATTTGGCGCTATCTGCCCCAGCTTTGACATGGGACTGCATCCGCACGGCTGGGATCGCAACAAGGATGCCGCCCATCCGGCGGGCGACCCGTTCCATGGCGAGCGCGAGCTGGAGATACCGCGTGGCGGCCTGCATGGCGAAAAACAGCGCACCGATGCGGCGTGCGGCAACGAGGAGAGCGAAGCGGCCCTGCAATACGAATACCACGCCTCCCTGCGCATGATGGCCAAGCGCGAAGGCAAGGTCGAGAAAGGCAAACACGTCACGGAAGAAGACCATCCCGAGACGGCGAGCGCGCAATACACGGCATGGCGCCAGCGGAAAATCCAGAAGGGCCTGGCCGGCAACGTCGGCACCTATGCCACCGACCACTCCACCATCCTGACCAACAGCGAACATTCCAGAAAGGCGCTCGCGTATGACGTGGCCGTGGGCTGCTGCCATTTGTCGGAAACGGATTTGCGGGAGTTGAGGACGATGGCGGATTGGCGGTTTCTTATTGATTTTGAGGATAGTGAACAAATGAAAATTTTCAAGGAATATTTTAAAGAAGGGCGTATGAATGAAAAAACTGTTGCGCATTGGGCAAGAACATCAATAGATGGAACTATGCCGGGGAAAATAAATAATTCGCGTGAAAACAGTGCGCTCTGAATTTTATTGTGGAATTTTCTTGATTAAGGTAGGTAATTATGGCTAAAAATTTTATATTTAATGCATTGGCTGCGATGATGGCGACGATAGGTTTATCCTCGTGTGCCGTTAAAACGGAAATGAATGTTGAGAAAATAGAAAAAGACACTGCGAAGCCGTTTATCGCACAAGTAGTAGGTGTGCAATGGCTAAATCCCCTGCAGCGACAGGACTATCCTACCGAGTGGCAACTACTTTGGACTCTTGGAAAGGTTAGGCCGAATGAAAAGGATGATATGGTTGAGTTGCATCCGGCTATTTTTTCCAGTGTGAGATCTGTTTCTGGAATAGCGTCTTCCCTTAATGGGAAGGGGAGTTTTAAAAATTTCCACATTAAGTATGCCAATGAATTGATATCTCCATTTCATGGTATGTACTTTTCAAATCCTACCTATTTCTACAATGCGCATGATGTAAAAAACAAAAAAGGCTGGAATGAATTGGCGGGTATCCATGTTGAGTACGCCTTGCCTACAGAACGGTTTGATCCCCTTCTCGCCGGGGAAGACTTGCGCAAGCAAATTACAAGTACTTTTTCAATCGGCAACCCGAACTTCCCCAACTCCTGGACCAAGTCCACCCCGCCTGACGTGCGCGTGACGGCCGGTGGCGCGAATGCGGGCTTTGTGTCTCTGGCGGCCGCCCTCGATTATCTGCAGGCGCATCCGAAGGAAACGGTGTGGGTGATGAGCTGGGATGCGCCCAGTTTTCCGAAAGATGAGCAAATTAATGAAAACATGGTCTTGCTGGTACTGGCCGGCCCCCATTACAAGACCGAGCGCGACGCGCTGGCGTGGATAGGCTATCCGTCCACGCAGCAGGTCAGCGCTTTTGCAGCGCAGAAGGGGCTGCTGCCGCCCACGGTGCAGGCGTGGCAGGCGACGCTGGCGCAGGCGGCCGCGAATGGGCGCAAGACCGATGCCGAGATCGGCTATGTGATCCATGACGCGCACAATGCGCATCCGGTCTCGTCGGATCGCATCGGCTACCTGGCGCAAACCTTGACGACTGAATTGCCGGCTTTCGATTTTCTCCAGCAAACCTTCAACACCCCGGCGCTGCTGGGCGAAATGGGCGCCGCCACGGCCTTGACCAACGTGGCGCTGGGCATCGCGCAGGCGAATCACTTTGGCCAGAACGTGCTGGTGGCGGGCACCAGCGACGCCGGCCAGACGACCGGCGTGCTGATCTTGCCGCCGGCCAAGGTGCGCCCCATCGACCCCGTGAAACCGTGGTTCCGCGCGCGCGGCGGCGGCAATGCCTATCTGATGTGGTGGGGCATCCGCCATGCCTGGGCCACGCTGGACGCGGGGCAATTCAATGAGCAGGGGTATTCCAAGTAGACGATGGGGAAGGCGCGCCAGATGGCGCTCTTGATGAACTGACCAGGGTGAAAAATGAACCTTTACTTTTCCTTTCGCAACTTGTCGGCACTGCTGGCGGGCCTGGTTTTGTCGGCATGCGTGACGCATCCGGTGAGCAAAGATGGCTGTGAGAATGAAAAAATGACTGCCCAGCCCTTCATGGCGCAAGTGGTGGGCGTGCAATGGCTAAATCCACTTCAGCGTCAGGATTATCCAACCGAATGGCAACTGCTATGGACTCTTGGGGAAGTAAGCCCGAATAAGAAAGACGACATGGTAGAACAATACCCTGCTATTTTCTCTGAGGTCAGATCTGTGTCTGGCATAGCTTCATCAAATGATGGTAAAGGTACTTTTTTTAATTTCCATGGAAAATATTTGTTTGAAATGATAGGTAATTTCCACGGTGTATATTTTTCCAACCCCACCTATTTTTATAACGCCCACGACTTCAAACACAAAAAAGGCTGGAATGAATTGGCGGGTATCCATGTCGAATACGCGGTGCCCGCAGTGCGCTTTGACCCTATTCAGGCAGGCGAGGCACTGCGCGAAGAAATCATCGATACTTTTTCCATCGGGAATCCCAGTTTCCCCAACTCCTGGACCAAGTCCACGCCACCCGAGGTGCGCGTCACAGCCGGCGGCGCGAATGCCGGTTTCATTTCCCTGGCGGCCGCCCTCGATTATCTGCAGGCGCATCTGAAGGAAACGGTGTGGGTGATGAGCTGGGATGCGCCCAGTTTTCCGAAAGATGAGCAGATCAATGAAAACATGGTCTTGCTGGTACTGGCCGGTCCCCATTACAAGACGGAGCGCGATGCGCTGGCGTGGATAGGCTATCCGGCCACGCAGCAGGTCAGCGCCTTTACAGCGCAGAAGGGGCTGCCGCCGCCCACGGTGCAGGCCTGGCAGGCGACGCTGGCGCAGGCGGCCGCGAATGGGCGCAAGACCGATGCCGAGATCGGCTATGTGATCCATGACGCGCACAATGCGCATCCGGTCTCGTCGGATCGCATCGGCTACCTGGCGCAAACCTTGACGACTGAATTGCCGGCCTTCGATTTTCTCAAGCAAACCTTCAACACCCCGGCGCTGCTGGGCGAGATGGGCGCCGCCACGGCCTTGACGAATGTGGCGCTGGGTATCGCACAGGCGAATCACTTTGGCCAGAACGTGCTGGTGGCGGGAACCAGTGACGCCGGCCAGACGACCGGCGTACTGATCTTGCCGCCGGCCAAGGTACGGCCCATCGACCCCGTGAAACCGTGGTTCCGCGCGCGCGGCGGCGGCAATGCGTATCTGATGTGGTGGGGCATCCGGCATGCCTGGGCCACCCTGGATGCGGGGCAATTCAACGAACAGGGATATTCGAAGTAGACGATGGGGATGGCGCGCCAGATGGCGCTCTTGACGAGCTGAACAGGGTGAAAAATGAACCTTTTCTTTTCCTTTCGCAACTTGGCGGCACTGCTGGCAAGCTTGGTTTTGTCGGCATGCGTGACGCATCCGGTGAGCAAAGATGGCCGTGAGAATGAAAAAATGATTGTCCGGCCCTTCATGGCGCAAGTGGTGGGCGTGCAATGGCTAAATCCGCTTCAGCGTCAGGATTATCCAACCGAATGGCAACTGCTATGGACCCTTGGGAAAGTAAGGCTAAATAAGAAAGACGACATGGTAGAACAATACCCAGCTATTTTCTCTGAGGTCAGATCTGTGGCGGGCATAGCATCATCAAACGATGGTAAAGGTACTTTTGTTAATTTTCACGGAAAATATGTCCGGCAGATGATTACCAAGTTTCATGGCATGTATTTTTCCAATCCCACCTATTTTTATAACGCCCACGACTTCAAACACAAAAAAGGCTGGAATGAACTGGCGGGTATCCATGTCGAATACGCGGTGCCCGCAGTGCGCTTTGACCCTCTCTTGGCTGGCGCTGCCCTGCGCGAAGAAATCATCGATACTTTTTCCATCGGCAACCCGCACTTCCCCAAATCCTGGACCAAATCCACCCCGCCCGACGTGCGCGTGACGGCCGGCGGCGCGAATGCCGGTTTCATTTCTCTGGCGGCCGCCCTCGATTATCTGCAGGCGCATCCGAAGGAAACGGTGTGGGTGATGAGCTGGGATGCGCCCAGTTTTCCGAAAGATGAGCAGATCAATGAAAACATGGTCTTGCTGGTACTGGCCGGTCCCCATTACAAGACGGAGCGCGATGCGCTGGCTTGGATAGCTTATCCGGCCACGCAGCAGGTCAGCGCCTTTGCGGCACAGAAGGGTCTGCCGCCGCCGACGGTGCAGGCGTGGCAGGCGACGCTGGCGCAGGCGGCAGGCAACGGGCGCAAGAACGAGGTAGATATCGGCTATGTGATCCACGATGCGAACAACACCCGGCCGGCGTCGCCTGACCGTATCGCCTACCTGGCGCAGACCTTGACGACCGAGGTGCCGGCCTTCGATTTCCTCCAGCAGACCTTCAATACGCCAGCCTTGCTGGGTGAAATGGGCGCCGCCACGGCCTTGACGAACGTGGCGCTGGGCATCGCGCAGGCGAATCACTTTGGCCAGAATGTGCTGGTGGCGGGCACCAGCGACGCCGGCCAGACGACCGGCGTGCTGATCTTGCCGCCGGCCAAGGTGCGCCCCATCGACCCCGTGAAACCGTGGTTCCGGGCGCGCGGCGGCGGCAATGCCTATCTGATGTGGTGGGGCATACGGCATGCCTGGGCCACGCTGGATGCGGGGCAGTTCAATGAGCAGGGGTATTCGAAATAGACAATGTCGCAGGCTCAGGCATAGCGCACCTGCGCTGCCAGGGCTGGCATGTCCTGTGCCATGCGCGCGAGGATGCGCTGCAGTACGGCCGCATCGCCGGGCAGGCGTGCGGCGAAGGCTGGCCAGCCGTACAGTTCCAGCTGTAGCGGCATGTCCACCAAGCCCATGATGGCATCCCATAACGCATCCCAATTCATGCCGTAGAGGGAAGGAAAACCCAGTGCGGCCGCCAGGCTGGCATGCAACTGGCGCGTGGTGTTGATATCGCTCAAGTCGATTGTCACAAGGGCTGGCCGATTCACAGTATGCCCTTGAGCAAGTTCTGCAGGTTTTGCCGCATGCCGCCCACCATCGTCTCGTGCCGCTCCAGGATGGCGGAAGCATTCTGGAACGGTGTCGGGGCGAGATACAGGCGCGGCAGGTCGGTCACGGCCACGCCGCGTGGGCCGCCGCGCAGGATCTCGTCCACATGCTTGTTGATCGAGTGGGTGGCAGCCTGGATGCGCGGCGTGGCCGACGCGGCCAGGCAGGCTGCCAGCGCGGCATCGAGTTCGGCGCGTACGGGCGCTTGCGGTAGCACCGGGGCGGCAATCTGTTCCAGCGGCGACATGTTGACGGCGGGCTTGCGGTACGCGAGCAATGTATCGAGCGCCATCAGCCGGTGCGCGCCGCCGCGCTGCAGCCAGTCAACGATTTGTGGCCAGGGCGTGCCCAGCAGGGCTGCCGCCACGCCCCATTGTCCTGCCACGGGCGAGCCGACATTCGCCTCTAGCCAGTCGAGGGCGGCCGGATTGCCCGTGTAGGCCAGCAGGATGGCGTTCGACGAGCGCAGCGCGGGCGCTTGCGTGGCAAGGATGGCGGTCAGCCAGGCGAGGGCGCCGTCGCCGGGCTGGCTGACCAGTTGCTGTGAAAAAGGGGCGCTCAGGGCGCGGCTGTCGGCAAATTGATGTTCTGACATAGCGGGAGCAAGTAACAAACCAGGCCCCAGTCTAGCAGCCGTGTGGTGGCAGAGTCGGCCCGCACGAACATTGTCACCATAAACATTTAAGACTGACTTCAGTGCCATCGGCCCCGCTTGCGCTACAATCGGCTCTCCTTTATTGCCACTGCCGCGCGCGGTTTCCCCTCTCCACCATGTTCCCTAAACGCCTGACCCTGCTTGCCCTGGCCGCCTTTGCGCTGGCCGGCTGCGATACCACCGTCCCGAAACCCATACAAGTATTGACGCCGCCCGAGCCCATCGTCGTGCCGCCGCGCAAGATCAAGATCGGCCTGGCCCTGGGCGGTGGCGCGGCGCGCGGCTTCGCGCACATTGGCGTGATCAAGGCGCTTGAATCGCAGGGCATCCACGCCGACATCGTCACCGGCACCAGCGCCGGCAGCGTGGTGGGCGCCCTGTATGCGGCGGGCAACTCCGGCTTTGCCCTGCAAAAGATGGCCTTCGACATGGACGAGGCGGCCATTTCCGACTGGGCCTTGCCCCTGTTCGGCAAGTCGTCCGGCGTGCTCAAGGGCGAGGCGCTGCAAAGCTATGTCAACAAGGCTGTCGGCGGCGTGCCGCTGGAAAAGCTGAAGATTCCGTTTGGCGTGGTGGCGACCGATTTGAAAAATGGCCAGCCGATCCTGTTCCAGCGTGGCAACACCGGCATGGCTGTGCGCGCCTCGTCGGCTGTGCCCGGCGTGTTCCAGCCCGTGACGATCGCCGGCCACACCTATGTCGATGGCGGCCTCGTCGCTCCCGTGCCCGTGCGCTTTGCGCGCGACATGGGCGCCGATTTCATCATCGCCGTGAATATCTCGTCGCAAACGGATACCCAGAAGGCCATCAGCTCGATGGAAGTGCTGATGCAAACGTTTGCCATCATGGGTCAGCGCATCAACCAGTTCGAGCTGAAGGATGCGGACGTGGTGATCCAGCCCAGCCTGGGCACCATGAAAGGCAACGATTTCAACAGCCGCAACCAGGCCATCCTGGCGGGCGAGCAGGCGACGTTTGCCGTGATGGCGCAGCTCAAGCAAAAGCTGAAAGCCAAACGCGAGCAGTAGGGGATAGCGCCGCGGCGCATTTCGTATACAATTTTGCTTCAACATAACAAGGATGCACCATGCAATCGAAACCGATTTTGACCCTGGACGACGTAAAGAAAATCGCTGCCGCCGCCGAAGCGGAAGCGGTCAAGAATAACTGGGCGGTCGCGATCGCCATCGTCGACGACGGCGGCCACCTGCTGTGGCTGCAGCGCATGGATGGCGTGGCGCCGATCTCGTCGCACATCGCTCCATCGAAAGCCAAGACGGCCGCACTGGGCCGCCGCGAATCGCGCATCTATGAAGAGATGATCAATGGCGGCCGCGTATCGTTCCTGAGCGCGCCGGAAATCGACGGCTTGCTCGAAGGCGGCGTGCCCATCGTGTTTGATGGTCACTACGTGGGCGCCGTCGGCGTCTCGGGCGTGAAGTCGGCCGAAGATGCGCAAATCGCGAAAGCGGGTATCGCCGCTTTGGTGTGATGGACACCTGGCCAAACCTACTGCGCGGCGCGCTTTGCGGCCGGCGATGCTCACCGTACTTTAGTACGGTTGCGCTTCTCGGCCACAAATCACTGCCGCTCGCTACGGTTTTGCCAGGTGCCGTGACGTCAACTGTGATTTATGTGATTTAAGTAATAACCGCAATTGTGTATTCAGAAGAATGAACTAGCCGCCCCGCGCAAGCCGGGCGGCTTTTTCATGGGGTGCAGGATTTATGCTGCTGCGCAAAAAAATGCCGGACCTTCTGCATTTTCTTCCTTGTGGAAAAGCTTCCTTTTGGTTATAATTCAAAGGTTTAGCCAATCACACATATACCGTAGCGACTACCCATCCCCTCATTCAAAATGACCGTTGAAACACCCTGAGTGCATCTGGCTCGGGTATCTAGGCGGTCGGTCTGACGTGGCGCAGCTACGGTAACTTTATCAGGAGTTGCCCTTGCCGCCATTTTTTTCTGGCCCTGCCGTTCCAGCCATATTAGCGCTTGCTGATGGAACGATCTTTAAAGGTTTTTCGATCGGTGCCGCCGGTCATACCACGGGCGAGGTTGTTTTCAACACCTCGATGACCGGGTATCAGGAAATCCTTACCGACCCAAGCTATTGCCGCCAGATGGTCACCCTGACCTATCCGCATATCGGTAATACGGGCGTCAATCCGGAAGACGTCGAGTCTTCCAAGGTTCACGCCGCTGGCCTCATCATCCGCGATCTGCCATTGCTGGCATCCAATTTCCGTTCCACGCTCTCCCTGTCCGACTACCTGAAAGCTGAAAATATCGTCGCCATCGCCGGCATCGATACACGCAAGCTCACGCGCATCCTGCGTGAAAAAGGTGCGCAGGGCGGTGCCATTCTGGTCGGTACGCAAGGCAATGAGCCATCCGCCGCGCAAGCGCTGGAACTGGCCCGCTCCTTCCCCGGCCTGGCCGGCATGGACCTGGCCAAGGTGGTATCGAGCAAGGCCGCCTACGAGTACCGCGAAACGGAATGGACCTTGGGCGAAGGCTACGGACAACTGGCTGACGCGGACGCGAAATACCACGTGGTCGCCTTCGACTACGGCGTCAAGCGCAACATCCTGCGCATGCTGACGGCGCGCGGCTGCAAGGTCACCGTGCTGCCGGCGCAAGCCACCGCAGCCGACGCCCTGGCGTTGAATCCGGACGGCATCTTCCTGTCGAACGGTCCCGGCGACCCGGAACCGTGCGACTACGCGATTGCCGCGACCCGCGAGCTGATCGAGAAGGGCATCCCGACCTTCGGCATCTGCCTCGGTCACCAGATCATGGCGATCGCTTCCGGCGCGAAGACCCTGAAGATGAAGTTCGGCCACCACGGCGCGAACCACCCGGTGCAAGACCTGGAAACGAAACAGGTCTTGATTACCTCGCAAAACCACGGTTTCGCAGTCGACGCGGCAACTCTGCCCGCGAATTGCCGCGTGACCCATGAATCGCTGTTCGACGGCTCTCTGCAGGGCTTTGCCCGCACGGACAAGCCGGCCTTCTGCTTCCAGGGCCACCCTGAAGCGTCGCCGGGCCCGATGGATGTTGCTTACCTGTTTGACCGCTTCATCAACTTGATGGCTGCGGAGGAGAAAAAGAAAAATGCCTAAACGTTTAGATATCAAAAGTATTCTGATTATTGGCGCTGGCCCGATCGTGATCGGCCAGGCCTGCGAATTCGATTATTCCGGCGCGCAAGCGTGCAAGGCCCTGCGCGAAGAGGGCTACAAAGTCATCCTGGTCAACAGCAATCCTGCGACCATCATGACGGACCCGGAAATGGCCGACGTCACCTACATCGAACCGATCACCTGGTCGGTCGTTGAACGCATCATCGCCAAGGAGCGTCCTGACGCCATCTTGCCGACGATGGGCGGCCAGACCGCGCTGAACTGCGCGCTGGACCTGTTCAACAACGGCGTGCTGGCAAAATACAACGTCGAGCTGATCGGCGCATCGCCGGAAGCCATCGACAAGGCGGAAGACCGTTCCAAGTTCAAGGACGCGATGACCAAGATCGGCCTCGGTTCGGCCCGTTCCGGCGTGGCGCACTCGATGGACGAAGCCTGGACCGTGCAGCGCACCTTGGGTTTCCCGACCATCATCCGCCCATCGTTCACCATGGGCGGTTCCGGCGGCGGTATCGCTTACAACGAAGAAGAATTCGAAACCATCTGCAAGCGCGGCCTGGAAGCGTCGCCGACGAAAGAGTTGCTGATCGAAGAATCGTTGCTGGGCTGGAAAGAGTACGAGATGGAAGTGGTGCGCGACAAGGCGGACAACTGCATCATCATCTGCTCGATCGAAAACCTCGACCCGATGGGCGTGCATACGGGTGACTCGATCACGGTCGCGCCGGCGCAAACCTTGACGGACAAGGAATACCAGATCATGCGCAATGCCAGTCTGGCAGTGCTGCGCGAGATCGGCGTCGACACCGGTGGCTCGAACGTGCAATTTTCGATCAACCCGGTCGATGGCCGCATGATCGTCATCGAGATGAACCCGCGCGTATCGCGTTCTTCGGCCCTGGCATCGAAAGCGACGGGTTTCCCGATTGCAAAGATCGCCGCCAAGCTGGCCGTCGGTTACACCCTGGACGAGCTGCGCAATGAAATCACGGGCGGCGCCACGCCGGCCTCGTTCGAACCGTCGATCGATTACGTCGTCACGAAGATCCCCCGTTTCACGTTCGAGAAGTTCCCGACCGCCGACCACCACCTGACGACGCAGATGAAGTCCGTCGGCGAAGTGATGGCGATTGGCCGTACCTTCCAGGAATCGTTCCAGAAAGCCTTGCGCGGCCTGGAAGTGGGCGTGGACGGCATGAACGAGAAAACCAAGGACCGCGAAAAGATCGAAGAAGAACTGGGCGAGCCTGGTCCTGAGCGCATCTGGTACGTGGGCGATGCGTTTGCCCAAGGTTTTACTTTGGAAGAAGTGCACAATCTCACCAAGATCGATCCATGGTTCTTGATCCAGATCAAGGAAATCGTCGACCTGGAACTGTGGCTGGACACGCAGAAGCTGGATAACCTGGACAAGAACACTCTGTACAAGTTGAAACAGAAGGGCTTCTCGGACCGCCGCCTGGGCTTTTTGCTGCAGACGACCGACACGGCCGTGCGCCTGCAGCGCCATGCGCTGAACATCCGTCCCGTCTACAAGCGCGTCGACACGTGCGCGGCGGAATTTTCGACCGACACGGCGTACATGTATTCCACGTACGACGAAGAGTGCGAATCGAATCCGACCGACAAGAAAAAGATCATGGTCTTGGGCGGTGGCCCGAACCGTATCGGCCAGGGTATCGAATTTGACTATTGCTGCGTCCACGCGGCCCTCGCCATGCGCGAAGACGGCTACGAGACCATCATGGTCAACTGCAACCCGGAAACAGTATCGACCGACTACGATACTTCGGACCGTCTGTACTTCGAGTCGCTGACCCTGGAAGACGTGCTGGAAATCGTCGCCATCGAAAAACCGGTGGGCGTGATCGTGCAGTACGGCGGCCAGACACCATTAAAACTGGCGCTGGACCTGGAAGCGAATGGCGTACCGATCATCGGCACCTCGCCCGACATGATCGATGCGGCCGAAGACCGCGAGCGTTTCCAGCAACTGCTGCACAAGCTGGAACTGCGCCAGCCGCCTAACCGCACTGCGCGCACGGAAGCCGACGCTTTGGCGCTGGCGCAGGAAATCGGTTACCCGCTGGTGGTGCGTCCATCGTACGTGCTGGGCGGCCGCGCCATGGAAATCGTGCATGAGCAACGCGACCTGGAGCGCTACATGCGCGAAGCCGTCAAGGTCTCGCACGATTCGCCGGTACTGCTGGACCGCTTCCTGAACGACGCCATCGAGTGCGACGTCGATTGCATCTCCGACGGCGAAACGACGTTCATCGGCGGCGTGATGGAACACATCGAACAGGCTGGCGTGCACTCGGGCGACTCGGCTTGCTCCTTGCCACCATACTCGCTGTCGCAAGAAACCATCGATGAACTGAAACGCCAGACGGCGCTGATGGCCAAGGGTTTGAACGTGGTCGGCCTGATGAACGTGCAGTTCGCCATCCAGAAACAGGAAATCGACGGCGAAATGAAAGACGTTGTCTTCGTGCTGGAAGTCAATCCGCGCGCTTCGCGCACCGTGCCTTTCGTGTCGAAAGCCACCGGTTTGCAACTGGCGAAGATCGCCGCGCGCTGCATGGTCGGCCAGTCGCTGGCCTCGCAAGGCATCACGCAGGAAGTCGTGCCGCCGTACTTCAGCGTCAAGGAAGCCGTGTTCCCGTTCGTCAAGTTCCCGGGCGTGGACACTATCCTGGGCCCTGAAATGAAATCGACGGGCGAAGTCATGGGCGTGGGTCTGACGTTCGGCGAAGCGTTTGTGAAATCGCAACTGGGCGCCGGCGTGAACCTGCCAAAATCGGGCAAGGTATTCATCAGCGTGAAAGCGTCGGACAAACCGCGCGCCGTGCAAGTGGCGCGCGACCTGGTCGAGTCCGGTTTTACCGTGGTCGCCACCAAGGGCACCGCCGCCGTGATCGCTGCTGCCGGCATCGCCGTCACGCCAGTGAACAAGGTGATCGAAGGCCGTCCGCACATCGTCGACATGATCAAGAACCATGAAATCGTGCTGGTGATCAACACCGTGGAAGAAAAACGCAGCGCCATCGTCGATTCGCGGGCCATCCGCACTTCGGCCCTGGCGTCGCGCGTGACGACCTACACCACCATCGCGGGCGCGGAAGCGGCCGTCGAAGGCATCCGTCACCTCGATGAGTTGCGTGTGTACGATTTGCAAGGTCTGCACAAGACCTTGAACTAAGTGCGTTTGCAGTGACCGCCGTTAGGCGGTACACTGCATGCTTATCAACCACAGAGTTCCGTGCAGAGCAGCGCGCGGCCTCTGTGGTTTTCACTTGGTAAGTCCGTTAACCGTGGTAAAACACGGACAACGGCACCGATAACCAGCAGATAGTAGAGATAACATGACCTCAGTCCCATTGACCAAATACGGCGCAGAACTTCTGAAGGAAGAACTGCATCATTTGAAGACCAAGGAACGCCGCATCGTCATCGATGCGATCGCCGAAGCGCGCTCGCACGGAGATTTGTCGGAAAACGCCGAGTACGATGCCGCCAAGGAACGCCAGGCCTTCGTCGAAGGCCGCATCGCCGAGCTCGAAGGCAAGCTGGGCGCAGCGCAAATCATCGACCCGACCGCGCTCGACGCGGAAGGCCGCGTGGTGTTTGCCTCGACCGTGAACCTGGAAGACCTGGAATCGGGCCAGAAAGTCACCTATCAGATCGTCGGCCTCGATGAAGCCGACCTGAAAAAGAACAAAGTCTCCGTGACGTCCCCGATCGCCCGCGCGCTGATCGGCAAGTATGCCGGCGACGTGGTGGAAGTGCAGGCGCCGTCCGGCCCGCGCGAATACGAAATCCTGGAAGTACAGTACATCTGATGCTCGCCCGCATGCGCTTCCTCGTTGCCACCCTGTGGGCCGGCAGCCTGTGGACCATCGGCTTCATCGTGGCGCCCACCTTGTTTGCTACCTTGAGCGATCGTGTGCTGGCGGGCAATATCGCCGGCAGCATGTTCCGCGCCGAGGCGTGGCTGTCGATCGCCTGTGCTTTGGTGTTGCTGGCCTTGCTGCAATGGGGCGCGGGCGCGCTGGAGCTGAAACGCCGCCGCCTGCTGGGGGCGCTGGTGCTGGCTATGCTGGTGTGCGCGCTGCTCAGTCATTTCGGCATTTCGCCGCTGATGGCCGAACTCAAGGCGCAGGCCCCGTCGGGCATCATGGACGAGGCCATGCGCAGCCGCTTCGGCATGCTGCATGGCGTGTCGACCCTGATCTTTGCCGTGCAGAGCTTGCTGGCGGGCGTATTGATCTGGAAACAGCAGTAATCGCTGCCGTGCTTGTCGGATTACGCGCTGCGCGCTAATCCGACCTACATGGCAACACGTAGGTCGGATTAGCGAGGCCGTAGGCCACGCGTAATCCGACGCCGCAGCGGCAATAAAAAAGCGGAGCAGGGGATATCCCGTGCTCCGCTTCTTGCTTCAAGCCCGGCAGCCTTGCGGTTGCCGGGTGAACAGGCTTACTTGCTGCCCAGTGCGCTTTTCTTGGCGCTTTTCTGACGTGGCTTGGCACGCTTGATGGAACCGCCTTCGGTAACGCGCTCATTGCCCTTGATCATGACTTTCGTCACGCTGGGGCGCTTGGTGCCGCTGGCGCTGGCCTTGACGATGGTCACTTCGCGCATGCCTTTGCCGGCGCTGACCTTCTCCTTAACCACTTCTTTTTTCGGACGGTAGATTACCAGCAGTTTGCCAATATGTTGTACCGGGGCGGCGCCGAGATTGCCGCAAATCGTATCGTACATTCCGACGCGGGCTTCGCGGTCGTCGCCGAACACGCGGACTTTAATCAGACCGTGCGAATCCAGGCCAAGGTCGATCTCTTTGAGTACAGCAGGTGTCAAGCCCGCTTCGCCAATGATGACGATAGGCTTCAGCGCGTGTGCTTCGGCGCGCAGTGCGCTGCGCTCTACGGGTGTAAGTTTTAGCATAATAATATTTAGTAATTCCCTTAAAAGCAGTATTCTACGCGAATGGCAAAGAAGAAATTAAACAAAAACTGGTTGCACGACCACATAAATGATCCTTATGTGAAGTTGGCGCAAAAAGAGGGCTACCGCGCCCGGGCAGCATACAAGCTCAAAGAAATCGATGAAGACGAAAAACTGATCAAGCATGGACAGGTAATTGTCGACCTTGGTTGCACTCCTGGCAGCTGGGCCCAGTATCTGCGGCGCAAGCTGGCCGGCAAGGACGGCGGCGGGGTCAATGGTACCCTGATTGGCCTGGACATGCTGGAAATGGAGCCGATCGCCGATTTCCACTTCATTCAGGGCGACTTCCGCGAAGCGCGCGTGCTGCGCCAGCTGGAAGTGGTGTTGCAAGGACGCAAGGTTGACGTGGTCCTGTCGGACATGGCGCCGAATCTGTCGGGCATCGCCACGGCGGATGCTGCGCGCATGGAACATCTGATCGACCTGGCCATCGAATTTTCGCAATTGCATTTGAAACCATCGGGCGTCTTGCTGGTGAAATGCTTCAAAGACATGGGTTTCAGCCAGATCGTGGAGAAATTCCGCGCTGAATTCAAGGTCGTGGTGCAGAAAAAGCCCAAGGCCAGCCGCGATAAATCGTCAGAAATCTTCCTGATGGGGCGTGGCCTCAAGAATCCGCTGAAAAATGCCGTGCAAGAAGATGATTCCGCCCTTGATATTTAAGCGGTAATCCGCACATGGGAACGAGAAGTGCAGTAGCGTCTGATGGCATAAAAGCCTAAATTGTTTATACTGCATTTTTTTTGCGTGAGCGCGGTTTTTTCGCGCGCACGGATCGGCGGGCTTTGGCACGGCCCGCTTATTGCGAGTAAAATCGTGTTTCTAGCTATTGGTAAAGAGATGCGCACTGCATCCAAGGAGTCTTCGTGAATAACATGTTTTCCAAATCTGCCATCTGGGTAGTCGTATTGCTGCTGTTGTTCATGCTGTTCAAGCAATTCGACAGTCATGGCGCCACAGGCGGCAGCAAGGCCATCGCTTATTCCGATTTGCTGGATGAAGTCAAAGCCAAGCGTGTCAAGGATGTCGTGATCGAAGGTTCGTCGATCACCGCCAAGCTGATGGACGACACCAAGGTGCGTACCACCGCCACCAGCCTCGACAAGGGCCTGATCGGCGATCTGCGCGACAATGGCGTGCACTTCGATGTGCGCCCGCCTGAGGAAGCGTCGTTCCTGCAAACTATTTTTGTATCCTGGTTCCCCATGCTGCTGTTGATCGGCGTCTGGGTATTCTTCATGCGTCAGATGCAAGGCGGCGGCAAGGGCGGGGCATTCTCGTTCGGCAAGTCGAAGGCGCGCATGATGGATGAAGCCAGCAATACCGTCACCTTCGCCGATGTCGCCGGTTGCGACGAAGCGAAAGAAGAAGTCAACGAAGTGGTTGACTTCCTTAAAGACCCGAGCAAATTCCAGAAACTGGGCGGCCGCATTCCCCGCGGCGTGCTGATGGTCGGTCCTCCGGGCACGGGTAAAACCCTGCTGGCGCGCGCCATCGCCGGCGAAGCCAAGGTGCCGTTCTTCTCGATTTCCGGTTCCGACTTCGTGGAAATGTTCGTTGGCGTCGGTGCAAGCCGCGTGCGCGACATGTTCGAGAACGCGAAAAAGCATTCACCGTGCATCATCTTCATTGATGAGATCGACGCTGTCGGTCGTCATCGCGGCGCCGGCATGGGCGGCGGCAATGACGAGCGCGAACAGACCTTGAACCAGTTGCTGGTCGAGATGGACGGTTTTGAAGCGAACTCCGGCGTCATCGTCGTGGCCGCCACCAACCGTGCCGACGTACTCGATAAAGCGCTGTTGCGTCCGGGCCGTTTCGACCGCCAGGTTTCCGTCGGCTTGCCCGATATCCGCGGCCGCGAGCAGATCTTGAACGTGCACATGCGTAAAGTACCTATCAGTACCGACGTGAAAGCCGATATCCTGGCCCGCGGCACCCCCGGTTTCTCGGGCGCGGACCTGGCCAACCTGGTCAACGAGGCAGCCCTGTTTGCCGCCCGCCGCAGCAAGCGCCTGGTGGAAATGGCTGACTTCGAAGACGCGAAAGACAAGATCTACATGGGTCCTGAGCGTAAGTCGATGATCATCCGCGAGGAAGAGCGTCGCAATACGGCTTACCATGAGTCCGGTCACGCAGTGGTGGCCAAGCTGCTGCCAAAAGCCGATCCTGTGCACAAAGTGACGATCATGCCGCGCGGCTGGGCCCTGGGCCTGACCTGGCAGTTGCCGGAACACGATAACTTGTCCGCCTACAAGGACAAGATGCTGGAAGAAATTTCCATCCTGTTCGGTGGCCGCATCGCCGAAGAGATTTTCGTGGGACAAATGTCCACCGGCGCGTCGAATGACTTCTCGCGTGCCACCAAGCTGGCCCGCTCCATGGTGACCCGCTTCGGCATGTCCGACAGCATGGGCGTGATGGTCTACGAAGACAGCGAAAACGAAGGTTTCTTCGGTGGCGCCACCAAGACGATCTCGGAAGCGACCCAGCAAAAGGTTGATGCTGAAATCCGCAACATTCTCGACAAGCAATATGCTTTGGCGCGCACTTTGCTGGAAAGCAACCGCGACAAGGTCGAAATGATGACCAAAGCCTTGCTGGAATGGGAAACCATTGATGCAGAGCAAATCAATGACATCATGGCCGGCCTGGAGCCGCATCCACCGAAAGTCATCCCGCCACGCCGCAATGCGGGCGGCGACAGCGGCGCGGGCGGCATCTCGCCAAACGTGACGGCGCCAGCCTGATAGCGACCACTGCTTGCCAGTTGGCGTGCAGTGGTATCGTAAGAGTGAGGGTAAGGAGCGATCCTTGCCCTTTTTCGTTGCCGCAGCAGTTTTTTCCTGACGACTAAAAGATTCACATGCGACACTATTTGCAATTCGGCCGTTTCGGCTTCAACTTGTCCGGCACGCAAGCGCTGGTAATGGGCATCCTGAACATCACGCCTGATTCCTTTTCCGATGCGGGCCAGTATCAACACCTTGAATTTGCCCTCTCGCGCGCGGAGCAGATGATAGTCGACGGCGTCGACATCATCGATATCGGCGGCGAATCGAGCCGTCCCGGTGCGCCGCCGCTGCCGCTGCAGGACGAGCTTGCGCGCGTCATGCCGGTGCTATACGCCTTGCGCGACTGCGGCAAGCCCCTGTCCGTCGATACCTATAAACCCGAAGTGATGCGCGAAGCCATCCTGGCGGGCGCCGACATGATCAACGACATCAACGCTTTCCGCGCGCCGGGCGCCATCGAGGCCGTGCAGGACAGCGATTGCGCGCTGTGCATCATGCACATGCAAAACGTGCCAGAAACCATGCAAGCCCAGCCCCAGTATGAGGATGTGGTGCGCGAAGTCACCGACTTCCTGCGCCAGCGCATCGACACCCTGACGGCGGCCGGCATTGCCCGCGAGCGCCTGTGCGTCGATCCCGGCTTTGGTTTCGGCAAGACGGTGGAGCAGAACTATGCCTTGCTGCGCGCCACGCGCCAGTTGCGCAGCGAGCTGGGCCTGCCCGTGCTGGCGGGCCTGTCGCGCAAGTCGATGATCGGCGCCGTCACGGGACGTCCCGTCGAGCAGCGCCTGGCTGGCAGTGTTGCCGGTGCGCTTGCTGCGGTAGCGCAAGGTGCAGAAATTATCCGTGTGCATGATGTAGCTGAAACCGTCGATGCGCTGAAGGTCTGGCGCATGGCACACTGACCCAGTAAGATCTATCATAAACAACAAGAAGAGAAATACGATGACGCGTAAATATTTTGGTACCGATGGCATCCGCGGCCTGGTGGGCACGGCTCCGATCACCCCCGATTTTGTCATGCGCCTCGGCTATGCGGCCGGCAAGGTGCTGGCCAAGTCGCAAGGCGGCAAGGCACGCCCGACGGTGCTGATCGGCAAGGACACGCGCATTTCCGGCTACATGCTGGAAGCGGCGCTGGAAGCGGGCCTGTCGGCCGCCGGCGTGGATGTGATGCTGGCCGGCCCCATGCCGACGCCGGCGATCGCCTACCTGACGCGGGCGCTGCGCCTGTCGGCCGGTGTCGTCATTTCCGCCTCACACAATCCGTATCACGATAATGGCATCAAGTTCTTTTCCGGCCAGGGCACCAAGCTGCCCGACAGCGTGGAACTGGAAATCGAAGCGGCGCTCGACGAGCCCATGGCCTGCGTGCCGTCGGACAAGCTGGGCCGCGCCAAGCGCCTGGACGATGCCCAGGGCCGCTACATCGAATTTTGCAAGAGCACCTTCCCGAATGAGCTGGACTTGCGCGGCCTGAAGATCGTCGTCGACTGCGCGCATGGCGCCGCCTACCATATCGCGCCGCACGTGTTCCATGAGCTGGGGGCGGAAGTCATCGCCATCGGCAACAAGCCTGATGGCTTCAACATCAATGCGGGCTTCGGCGCCACGGCAACCAAGGCCATGGCCGAAGCCGTCGTCGAGCACGGTGCCGACCTCGGCATCGCTCTCGATGGCGACGCCGACCGCCTGATCATGTGCGACGCCACGGGCCGACTGTATAACGGCGACGAGCTGTTGTACGTCATGGTCAAGGACCGGTTGGCAACGGGCCCCGTGGCGGGCGCCGTCGGCACCCTGATGACCAACATGGCGCTGGAAGTGCTGTTCAAGCAGCAGGGCATCGGCTTTGCGCGCGCCAAGGTGGGCGACCGCTACGTGCTGGAAGTCATGAAGGAAAAGGGCTGGATACTGGGCGGCGAGGGTTCCGGCCATCTGCTGTGCCTGGACCGCCACACGACGGGCGACGGCATCGTTTCCGCGCTGCAAGTCTTGTCCGCGCTCAAGCGCAGCGGCCAGAGCCTGCAGCAATGCCTGGCCGAACTGGTGCTGTTCCCGCAAACCCTGATCAACCTGCGCGTAGCGCCCGGTTTCGACTGGCAAAAAAATGCCGCCATGGTGGCCGAGAAAGAATTGGTCGAGGCTGAACTGGGCGACACGGGCCGCGTGCTGATCCGCGCATCGGGCACCGAACCGCTGATCCGCGTGATGGTGGAAGCGAAGGATAAAGGTCAGGCCGAATCGATGGCGCGCCGCATCGCGGATAAAGTCGGTGTGTAAAGGCAAGCGCCGATAGTTTTTTCCATCTAATTCGTCTATGGCAATTGACGAAATTGGGTGGGGGCGTTATTATCTTGTCTTCGGAGTGTGGCGCAGCCCGGTAGCGCACCTGGTTTGGGACCAGGGGGTCCAAGGTTCGAATCCTTGTACTCCGACCAAAGTCATAAGCGGGCTGTCAGAAATGACAGCCCGTTTTCTATTCCGCGCTGGCATTTCATTGCTGGCGCGCATGGATTAAAATACTGCACCTTTCCGCCCATCGTTCAACGGATAGGACAACGGTCTTCTAAACCGTGAATGGGGGTTCGATTCCCTCTGGGCGGACCAGTTTCATACTGGCCACGGCTTGCGCCATGCGGCCGCAATCTTCTCTCTTCCTGTCTGTCAGCACGCGGCCCTAAGGCTGCGCAAACAGCACCACGATCAGCAAATACAGCAGCGGCACCGCGCACAGCAGCGCCGAACATACCGAAACGATTTTTCTGTTGGCCAGTCGGGCCAGACGCAGCCGTTCCCGCACGGGCAAGTGCTGGCGGATCACGCTGCGCGCGCGTGGCTGAAACGGTTGTTCGTGCATGAATTCTCCCTCGTCGATCAGCAGTTGATGCTGTCGAGCATAGCGAGGGGGATCTAAAAATGGTGTAAACAGTGGGCCTGGCGCCGCAAGCGCGGCGTAAAGATGCGGCTGGCATTGAGAGCGGCAGCGGGCGCTGGTACGCCGCTGCCGTGATGCGGCTTATGATGAGGCTTGCTCTCCCTGGCGGCGGCGTGCCAGGAAGCCCAGCATGCCCAGACCTGCGAGCAGCATGGCATAGGTTTCAGGTTCCGGCACGGCGGAAATGAAGGCCCTGTAGTTGCTCAGATCCTTGGGCAGGCCTGCCACCGTGAAAGTGGTGCCGGCGGCCACGGGTGCGGCCCAGTGGAATACCAGTTCGCCCTGGCCGAAGTGGATGGCCAGATAGTCATAGGCGGCCGCGCTCGTATAGGAATTGACGCCAGCGCTCCAGCCTGCCGTGGTGCCGGCGGTGCAGCCCGAGGTGGCGTTGTCGCAATACGAGACGGCGGCGCCCAGGCTGCTGCCGAACACGCCATTGATGTAACCCTGGATGGCCGCAGGACTCTGCGGCACCAGATTATCGTCATAATATTTCACCTGCAGTGCCGGCGATGGTGAATACGTGACGGTGCTGCTGGCGATGAGGAAACCGCTGGCAGGCCCTACATCCACCCAGGTGGCCGCTTGCGCCGCACTTGCCAGTACAGTCATTGCGGCCAGCATGGATGCCTTGATGGCAATATTTTTTACGCTTTTCATGAAAACCCCCTTGTGCTTGAGACAGTCGCTTCATCGTGTCGGGGCGCGTCCCTGCCTGCCGGGGAGGTCATCCCATTGCCCGTTTTTAGCTGCTTTTAACTATTTCCTGCGCGTAGCGAATACGCAAATGAAAGCTTACTCTTGATATAAATTAATACAATTTTAATAATTCTATTGGTTCGCTTGACAACATCGTATATGGCTATGTTTGACTGTGCCAGCGATAGCCAGCATGACGTTGGGAAATGGCGTGACAAGGCGCGCCAGTCTGTGCTGGCGGCGTCACGGCTTTGGGGAGGGGGGTCAATCGTTGTTGTTGCTGACGCCAAACAGGCGGTCCTTGGCGTTGAGCAATTTTTGCACCTTGGCGCCCATTTTCATCAGTTGCGCCATCGATTCGGGCGACAGGCGCTGCAAGTCGTCGAACCAGGTGTTGGCCAGGTCGACCAATTCATACATTTCGCGCATGCGCTCCTGCGCATACTGGTCCACGGGTTCCGTGGCCGGCGCCAGCAGCGATTCTCGCAGCACCGTCAGGGTGGGCGCCACTTCGCGGCGGCGGCGTTCGGCGGCTACCACGCGGAAGATTTGCCACACATCGCCCAGAGACGAAAAATACTCGCGCCGGTCGCCGGGGATGCGCGACTGGCGGATCAAGCCCCAGCCCTGCAATTCCTTCAAGCCGATGCTCACGTTCGAGCGTGAAAAACTCAGGTGTTCCGCGATTTCGTCCGCGTGCAAAGGATGCTCCGCGACAAACAACAAGGCGTACACTTGTCCCACCGTACGGTTAAAGCCCCAGCGGCTGCCCATCTCGCCGAAATGGCTGACAAAGGTCAGGATCAGCGGCGTCATGTGGATATGTTGAGTTTTCATAATTATCTGAATTTTTTCACGCCACACCCGCAGGGTCAATTGATATATGTCATGTTTCGCAGTATTATACAGAAAATCGAATTTACAGAAAATTCTGAAAACTCAAAAAGTATAGAGATGCCGACCACGCCACTGTCTTTGCCCCGCTTTATCCTTCCCCGCGCCGCCAGCCTGGCGCAAGGTGGCGCCGCCTTGTTGTGGCTGCCACAAGCGGCCTTGCTGGCCTGGGCCGTGCAAGCCATGCTGGACGGTGCACCGTGGCGCGCGGCCCTGCTGCCGGCCGCCGGCGTGCTGCTGCTGGGTGTGCTGCGCGCCGGCGGCGAAGCGTGGGGCGCGCGGCGCATGTACGCGGCGGCGCGCGCCCATCTGAGCACCTTGCGCGCCCAGGTGGCGCAAGCGCTGGCGCAGCGTTCGCCGCTGGACCGCCAGCGCGCGCAGTCGGGCCAGGCGGCCAGCGTCATCGCCGAGCAGGCCGAAGCCATCGTGCCATATCTGGTGCGCTACAAGCCGGCGCGCTGGAAAGTGCTCACCGTGCCGCTTGTGATCCTCGCCGTGGTGACGCCGTTGTCGTGGATCGCGGCCTTGATCCTGCTCATCGCCGCGCCCCTGATTCCCGTCTTCATGGCCCTGGTGGGCATGGGCGCGCAAGCGGCCAGCCGCGCGCAGATGGTGGAAATGGGCAGCATGAATGCCTTCCTGTTGGACCGCCTGCGCGGCCTGGCCACCTTGCGCGCGCTCGACGCCGTCGACGCCACGGCCGAACGGCTGGACGCCTCGTCGCAATCCGTGCGCCGGCGCACGATGGTGGTGCTGCGCATCGCCTTTTTGTCGTCCGCCGTGCTGGAACTGTTTTCCGCGCTGGGTGTCGCCATGGTGGCGGCGTTTATCGGTTTCTCCTTGCTGGGTAGCATCAATTTCGGCACTTGGGGCCGCGAACTGAGCCTGGGGCAGGGCTTGTTCATCCTGCTGCTGGCGCCCGCATTCTTCGAGCCACTGCGCGAACTGGCCGCCGTCTGGCACGACAAGGCGGCCGGCGAAGCGGGCCTGGCCGGCCTACACGACCTGGCGGGCGAGGGCGTGCCCTTGCCAGGCTTTGGTGTGGCAGTGGCTGCCGTGTCCGCTGCCGCCATGGCGGTGGCACCGCCACCGGCCGTCGACATCCATCAACTGCGCTTTGCCCATCCCGGCGAAGCGCCCGTATTCGAGCGCTTCGACTTGACGGTGTGCGCCGGTGAACACGTGGCCCTGCTGGGCGCCAGCGGCGCCGGCAAGAGCACCTTGCTGTCCCTGCTGGCCGGCTTGCTGCCCGTCAGCGATGGCGAGATCCGCATCGGCGGCGTGCGCCTGAGCGACAGCACCGTGAATACCTTGCGCCAGCGCATGGCCTGGATGGGCCAGCGTCCGCACGTGTTTGCCGCCTCCGTCAGCCAGAATGTCACCCTGGGCCGCCTCGGTGCGAACGCTGCGCAGGTGACGCAGGCGCTGCACCTGGCCGACCTGGCTGGCGTGGCGCAGGCGCAGCCGGCCATCATGCTCAGCGATGGCGGCCAGGGCTTGTCCGGCGGCGAAGCCGTGCGCCTGGCCCTGGCCCGCGTGGCCCTGCATCCGCATGCGGACTTGCTGCTGGTCGATGAACCGACGGCCCACCTGGACAGCGAAACGGCGGCGCGCGTGACGGACGCCTTGCTGGCACTGGCCAAGGGCAAGACCATGCTCGTCGCCACGCACGACCCCGTGCTGGCCGGCCGGCTGCAGCGCACGGTACAGGTCGATGTCCGGGCGCAGGCACAGGAGCACGAACAGGAACAGCCGGCATGAAAACTTCCCGCATATCGAACCCCGTCCTGCGGCAATTGCTGCTGGCCCAGCCCGGCAAGCTGATCGGGGGCGCCTTGCTGGCGGCCCTGACGGCGGTGGCCGGCATGGCTTTGCTGGGTTTGTCTGGCTGGTTTATTACCGCCACCTCGATTGCCGGCCTGCATGCCTCCACGGCCGTGCTGTTCGACGTGTTCGGCCCGTCGGCCGGCATCCGCCTGCTGGCCATCGGCCGCACGGGTTCGCGCTATGCGGAACGCCTCGTCACGCACGACGCCACGTTCGCCGCGCTGGCCAGCATCCGCGTGCAACTGTTCCGCGGCTGGACGCGCCCGGAAGCAGCCAGCCGCCTGCTGCGCCAGCCCGCCAAGCTGCTGTTTCGCCTGACGGCCGATATCGACGCGCTCGAAGCGCTGTATTTGCGCCTGCTGGTGCCGGCCTTTACGGCCCTGTGCGTGGCCTTGCTGGCCGGCGTGGCATTGGGCGCGATGCAGTGGCAGCTGGGCCTGGGCCTGGCCGCGTGGCTGCTGGCCGCCGGCGGCGGCATCAGCTGGGTCGTGGCGCAGCGTGCCCGCCGTCCCGCCATCGTGCGCTCGCGCGCCATCGAAAAATTGCGCTCTGGCACCATCGACCTGGTGGCCGGTCAGACGGACCTGGTGATGGCGGGCCGCATCGACGCCCAGTGCGCTGCGCTGGGGCAGATCGACCGCTCGCTGGCGCAAGCCGATTTCGCCTTGCTGCGCCTGGAGACGGCGGCCGGCGCCGCGTATGGCGTGGCTGGCAGCGCGACCCTGGCAGGGGTGCTGCTGGCCGTGGCCGCGCTGGTGCAGCAGCAAACGCTGAACGTGCCGCTGGCGGCGCTGGCACTGCTGATCGCCCTGACGGCCGTGGAACCGTTTGCGGGGCTGCGCCGTGGCGCGCTGGAAGCGGGGCGCATGCTGCTGGCCATGCGCCGCCTGGCGCCGCGCCTTGACGGCAATGAGGTGGCGCTGCCGCCCTTTGACGCCGCACCGGGCTTGCGCCTGGAACACGTCAGCGCCGCGCATGCGGGCAGCAATAATGCCATTTTGCATGATATTTCCCTGCACATCGCCGATGGCGAGCGCGTGGCCTTGATCGGCCCCAGCGGTGCGGGCAAGTCCACCTTGCTGGCCATCGCCGCGCGCGAGCTGGCGCCGCTGTCGGGAACGGTGGCCGCACCGCGCGCCTGTTTGTTCACCCAGAAGACGGAACTGTTCCAGGACAGCCTGCGCGACAACCTGCGCCTGGCCGACCCGTCCGCCAGCGATGCGCAGCTGTGGGCGGCGCTGCAATCGGCCGGCCTGGATCAGGAAGTGCGGGCCTTGGCGGACGGCCTGGACACGCAGCTGGGCGAGGGCGGCCTGGGCTTGTCGGGCGGGCAGGCGCGGCGCTTGGCGCTGGCGCGGCTGTTCCTGCACGAATCGACCTTGTGGCTGCTGGACGAAGCGACGGAAGCGCTGCATGCGCCGGTGGCCATCGATGTCTTGCAGCGCCTGCACGCCCGCAGCGACGGACGCAGCTTGCTGATTGCAACCCACTTGCGGCGCGAAGCGGCGCTGGCGGACCGGCTGGTCAGCCTGCGCGATGGCTGCATCGTCGGTGACGCGCGCCGTGGCACAGCTGCCTTCGAGGCGGCGCTGGCGGGCTTGCGCGGAGATTGATGGGCGGGCGGCACAGCCCGATAGCTTACAGCAGCAGAAGCTATCGAACAGCCGCATGTAGATACCAGGTTTACACTTACAGTAGGGAAACACCAAGGAAATCATATGGACTTCGATATTGTCGCTTTATCCAGACTGCAGTTCGCGCTGACAGCTCTGTACCACTTTATATTCGTTCCGCTGACGCTCGGCCTGTCAGTGATCCTCGCCATCATGGAGACGGTTTACGTGATGACGAACCGCCCCATCTGGCGCGACATGACCAAGTTCTGGGGTGTCTTGTTCGGCATCAACTTCGCCATGGGCGTGGCGACGGGCATCGTCATGGAATTCCAGTTCGGCATGAACTGGAGCTATTACAGCCATTATGTGGGCGACATTTTCGGCGCGCCGCTGGCCATCGAAGGCTTGATGGCCTTCTTCCTGGAAGCGACCTTCGTCGGCCTGTTCTTCTTCGGCTGGGACAAGCTGTCGAAACGGGGCCACCTGGTCACCACCTGGCTGGTGGCCATCGGCTCGAACTTCTCGGCCCTGTGGATTCTGATCGCCAACGGCTGGATGCAAAATCCCGTCGGCGCGGCCTTCAATCCGCAGACCATGCGCATGGAAATCACGGATTTCGGCGCCGTGCTGACGAATCCCGTGGCACAGGCGAAATTCGTGCACACCGTGTCGGCTGGCTATACGGCCGCGTCGATTTTCGTGCTGGGTATTTCCGCCTGGTATCTGCTGAAGGGCCGCCACGTGCAGCTGGCCAAGCGCTCGATGACGGTGGCCGCCTCGTTCGGCCTGGCCGCTACCTTGTCGGTGGTGGTGCTCGGCGATGAAAGCGGCTACCTGTCGTCGGAACATCAAAAGATGAAACTGGCTGCGATTGAGGCCATGTGGACCACGGAGCCGGCGCCTGCCGCCTTCACGGCCTTCGGCTTTCCTGACGCGAAAGCGCGCGAGACGCATTACGCCGTGCACATCCCGATGGTGATGGGCCTGATCGGCACGCGTTCGCTGACGACGGAAATTCCCGGCATCGAGCAACTGGTCGACCGCGGCGAGCTGCTGATCCAGGATGGCATCAAGGCGTATGACGCGCTGCAAACCATTCGCAGCGTGGCGCCGGGCGCGCCCGTGCCGCAGGACGCGAAGGACATGTTCGAGTCGAAAGGCCAGTCCCTGGGCTATGCCTTGCTGCTGAAACGCTATGTCGACGATCCGCGCCAGGCCACGCCCGAGCAAATCCGCAAGGCCGCGCTCGACACCGTGCCGCCCGTGGGGCCCTTGTTCTGGTCCTTCCGCGTGATGGTGGGCCTGGGCATGTTCTTTATCTTGCTCACCGGCACGTTCTTCATCCTGTCGACGCGCCGTACCCTGGACAAGCACCGCTGGCTGCTGAAGCTGGCCGTGTTCGCCATCCCGCTGCCGTGGGTGGCGATTGAAGCGGGCTGGATCGTGGCCGAAGTGGGCCGCCAGCCGTGGGTCATCGAAGGCGTGCTGCCAACGGCCGTGGCGGTCTCGAACCTGGGCGCGACGACCTTGCTCATCACGATTGCCGGCTTTGCCGCCATCTACACCGTGCTGTTGATTATTGAAATGAAGCTCATGCTCAAGGCCATCCGCAAGGGGCCGGAAGAGACGGCGCCGGCCCCCGTGCCAGCGGCCGCAGCCATTCATACTCAACGCGCCTAAGGAGGGCCAGACCATGATTTTGCATGAAATGATTTCTTACGAAACACTGCGCCTGATCTGGTGGCTGCTGATCGGCATCTTGCTGGTGGGCTTCGCCATCACGGACGGCTTCGACCTGGGCACGGGCATCCTGCTGCCGTTCGCCGGCAAGACGGACCTGGAACGCCGAGTCATCATCAACAGTATCGGTCCCGTGTGGGAAGGCAACCAGGTGTGGCTGATCCTCGGCGGCGGCGCCATCTTTGCCGCCTGGCCGCAGCTGTACGCCGTCTCGTTCTCGGGCTTTTACCTGGCCATGTTCGTTATCCTGGTGGCGCTGATCGTGCGTCCCGTGGCGTTCAAGTTCCGCAGCAAGCGCGAAGACCCGCGCTGGCGCGCGCGCTGGGATGCGGCCCTGTTCGTGGGCGGCTTCGTGCCGGCCCTGATCTGTGGCGTGGCCATTGGCAACGTGCTGCAGGGCGTGCCGTTCCGTTTCTCGCCGGACATGCACATCTTCTATGACGGCAGCTTCTTTGCGCTGCTCAATCCGTTCGCCTTGCTGTGCGGCCTGGTCTCGGTGGCCATGCTGGTGATGCACGGCGCCACCTGGCTGCAGCTGAAAACGGACGGCGCCGTGGCTGACCGTTCGCGCCGCTACGGCAGCGTGGCGGCGATGGCGACAGTCGTGCTGTATGCGCTGGCCGGCGTGGCCCTGTGGCTGTGGGTCGATGGCTACCGCATCAGCAGCGCGGTGGTGGTCGACGGTCCGTCGAATCCCATGCTGAAAACGGCGGAAGTGCACGTGGGCGCCTGGTTCCTCAACTTTGCCGCCCATCCGTGGACCTGGATCGCTCCGGCCTTCGGCTTGCTGGGCCCCCTGCTGGCGTTCGCCTTCCTGCGCGCGCGCCGCGAAGTGCCTGCCTTGCTGGCCAGCGCGGCTGCCATCGCCGGCATCATTCTCAGCGTGGGCGCGGCCATGTTCCCGTTCATCCTGCCATCGTCGATCGACCCGCGCGCCAGCCTGACGGTGTGGGATTCCTCGTCCAGTCACATGACCCTGTTCATCATGCTGGTCGTCACGGCCGTCTTCATTCCCCTCATCGTGGCGTACACGACCTGGGTATATAAAGTACTGTGGGGCAAGGTTGATGCAAAAGCCATCCAGGATGACAGCGGTCACGCTTACTAAGAATTAAGAAAAGGAAATAATTATGTGGTATTTCGCCTGGATACTGGGTCTTCCGCTGGCGGCGACGTTCGCCGTGCTCAATGCTATGTGGTATGAGATTGCCGATGGCGATACGACGCCCGAGCAATACCGTGACACGCCGAAGTAGGCGCGTGTCGGCTTGACTGGCCCCGCCCGGCGCGATGGTTTTACCATCGCTGCCCGGCGGTAATGCCGTTCAGTTAAGCTGTCCGACGCATTTAAAGGCAAAGGTGTAAGGCGTAAAAACGTAAAAATGGCGGGCCGGAGACGCGAGCCCGAGAAAATGCCGATGGCGGCGTTGCAGCTCCTAGCCGTACATGCGTACTGTCTTCGTCGCAGCGCCTTGCCCTCGACATTTTTCAGGCTCGCTTGGCCCGGTACACCTGTGCGGGCGACTGGGGCCTCAATCCGTTTTGCAGGTCTACTGGTCGCGTAGGGGCGCTATCTGAACGGCATTACGGCGCAAGCCTTCTATACGGTTGCACTGCAACAGTTCATTCCGGCAATTGAGGCCCAGGATAAGCTTGGCGCTACTGTCGCGATGAAAAAAATGACGATCAGTTACACCCAGCATCTGCAGGCAATTCAGCAACTGGTAGAGATAACCACTCAACGCGCGTCGGCGATCGAAGCGGAGTCGGGCGCGCGCATCACGGTAGCGAGCAGCATGCTGTTGCTGACACTGCTGCTTTCGCTGGGCACGGGGATTGCGGTGGCTGTGCTCATTTCCAAAAGTATTACCAGACCGCTGCAGGACGCCGTGAAGGTGGCCCGCATTGTCGCTTCCGGTGATCTGCGTAGCCATATCGCGACCGATTATCACGACGAGTCGGGTGAATTGATGCGTGCTCTGAAAAGCATGAATGAGAGCCTGCGTCACACGGTGGGCCGCGTGCGCAGCGGTACTGAAACCATTTCGACTGCCTCGCGGGAAATCGCTGCTGGAAATATGGACCTCTCGGCGAGAACGGAGGCACAGGCCGGTGCACTGGAACAAACGTCGTCGGCGATGCAGCAGTTAACCAGCACTGTGCAGCAGACTGCCGAAAACGCCCAGCAAGCCAATCAACTGGTCTTGTCGGCTTCAGCGGTCGCGCTGCAGGGTGGGCAAGTGGTCGAGCGTGTCGTCGCGACCATGGTGTCCATCAAGGACAGCTCGAAGCGTATCGTCGAGATCATTTCAGTGATCGATGGCATAGCGTTTCAGACCAATATTCTGGCCCTGAACGCGGCTGTCGAAGCGGCGCGCGCCGGTGAACTGGGGCGCGGTTTTGCTGTCGTCGCATCGGAAGTGCGCGCCTTGGCGCAACGCTCCGCCAGTGCCGCCAAAGAGATCAAGCCGCTGATTGCCGAGTCGGTCGAAAAAGTCGAGCTTGGTAGCAATCTGGCCGATGAGGCGGGCGGCACGATGCAGAAAATCGTCTCCTCTGTGCAGCAGGTGGCGGGCATCATGGGGGAAATCGCCATCGCCAGCCACGAACAAAGCGACGGCATCAAACAGGTGAATCAGGCCATCAGTCAGATGGATGCAGTGACCCAGCAGAATGCCGCCCTGGTCGAACAGGCCACAGCGGCAGCTGCCAGCATGCAGGAGCAGGCGAACAGTATGATGCAGGACGTGCGCGTGTTTAAATTGCTGGCGTCTTGCTGACCGGCTTGGGGATGGCAATGGCAATCGGATCGCTGGCCGGAAAGCTTTCCTTCAGCGCTTCATCCAGCGCTTCTTCGGCATGGCTTTCGCTGGCCGGCGTGGGCGAATCGCGTTCCGGTGGCGGGGCGGGCGTGGTGGCGGCGTTGGTGCTCGAATGCATGGTCATCTCCTTGCGGTGGTGTGTCACGCGGCCGGGGGGCCGTGGCGCGTGCTGATGTTTCCAGCCTAGCACATCGCGTAAAAATAGCGCGCCCGCTGCGCCTGCCCAAGGCGATGAGGGCGGCGTCTGCTACACTGCGCTCCACTTTTATTGACGGAACTGCCATGACTTCCCTTCCTTTGCCATACCGCGCCACCGCCACCCAAGCCTGTGCCTGGCTGGCGCAACAGACGGGCACGCCGTGGACCCTGGCGCGCCTGCTGGAGCAGGGCGGCTTGCCGTATGTCTGGCTCGATTACAGCGACGCCTGGGCCGAGCTGTTCCATGACGGCGTGACGCGCTATGCGGCGCCCGTCGTGTTTATCGAGGACAAGCAGCACCTGGCTTCGGGTGCGGACGATGTGTGGCTGCGTTTTACGCGCGACTCGGGCAACATCGCCATCGAACTGAAGGCGCCGGGCTTGCGCGTGCCGGTAGACGGCTTGCACTTCCAGGAGCGCGATCTGTTGCGTTTGCTCAAGGAGTTGCAGCATCCGCAGCCGGCAGAGCCGGAAGCGGGAGCTGACAATGCAGCGCCGTTTGTCTTGCCCAGCGCCCTCAAGGGCCTGGGGCGCGAGCAGATTTTGATTGCCTTTGCCGGCGTGGGCAAGGTCGACCTGGACAAAGGCATGGCCAGTGGCGTGGGCATCTTTGGCGACGATGGCGCGCGCGTGCGCAAGAATTCGCGCGGTGGCAAGAACAGCCACCTGTGGCATCCCGTCACTCTGGCGTTCGGCTTGCACGATGTGCACCGCGTGCCGATGGCGCACCTGAAGAAGGCGTTCGCTACGCAGCCCTTGCTGCGCGAATGGAAGGCGGACTGGCTGGAGTCGCTGCGCCTGCTGGGCGAGTAAAGGGCAGGGACAGTCCTACAGCTCGATGGGCGCCACCTCGGTGCCGATATCGGGCGCCGCGTAATGCATGCTGAAATACACGAAAGCGCCGATATTGAGGGCGACGGTGATCCAGAACAGCACGCGGAACGAACGCTTGCTGGACTTGTGGCGCAGCCATTGCTGGGCCAGCACGGCGCCCGGCCAGCCGCACAGCAGTCCCAGCAGCAGCAAGGTGCGCTCCGAGGTGCGCCAGCGGCCCTGTTTGGCGGCCGACTTGTCGATCGCATAGGCGACGAAACAGCTCAGGCTCAGCACGCCATATACGAGGGCGACCAGGGCGGGGATGTGGAAAAAGAACGTGGCCAGTAAATACAGAACGACAAAGAACAGGATGACAAGGTAGGGCATAGGATGTGGTGGCTTGAGCGGGGGCGTGAGTATCCCACACGGGGAACGATGCTGCTGGCTAAAATAAACAGTCTTGCGCCATATCAACATGCACGGCGCGGCGGCGGGCGTGGCCCGTCTTCAGCGCTTCGCGGTCGCTGGACAGGGCGATGCCTTCCAGGGCCAATAACGTTTCCTTGGCATGCAGGCCGCCCGCAAAGCCCGTCAACTCGCCCGTGGCGCCGATGACGCGGTGGCAGGGGGCGATGATGGAAATGGGATTCTTGCCGTTGGCGGTGCCCACGGCGCGCACGGCGGCGGGACGGCCGATCTGGCGCGCGATCTCGCCATAGCTGCGCGTCTGGCCGTACGGTATCGTCAGCAGTGCGCGCCACACTTCGTGCTGGAAGGCGGTGCCGGCAAAATCGAGCGGCACGTCGAATTGCTGGCGCGTGCCGGCAAAATACTCGCCCAGCTGGCGCGCTGTTTCCAGCAGCACGGCGCAACCTTCATCGACGCGCATGTCGCCCAGGCGCACGCGGTTCGGCTTGTCGTTTTCCCACAAAATCGCGGCCAGCGCAGCGCCGCGCGCTACCAGGGTCAGCTCGCCCACGGGCGAGGGCACCACGATGCAGTCGTATTCCATGTTTCTTCCTTGATCGGAGAGCGCCAGTGTAGCAGGCTGGCGGCCGCATGCATATTGCAGGTAGGATAGCGTTTTTCGGCATGGAGCACTGGCTTTGACGACGATCCCCACTTATGACGCCATCCGCGCGATTGCCGTGCGGCTGGTGCAGGAACACTATCCCGTGGCCGTAGCGGCCATCATCGGCGGCTCGTATGCCACGGGCCGGCAGACGCCCAGTTCCGATATCGATTTGCTGCTGCTGTTCGAGCACGTCGATTGCGCCTGGCGCTCGACCATCGTAGCCGAAGGGCGCACGGTGGAACTGTTCGCGCACGACCTGGCCACGTTCACGTATTTTTGCAAGGAAATGGATGCACCGGGCGGCACCGTGCCGCTGGCGCACATGGTGCTGGAAGGGGAAAACATCCTCGCCGCCGGCGACGCGTACGCCCGGCTGCACGCGCTGGCGCACGCCATCGATGCAGCCGGGCCGCCCGTGCTCGACGCGGAGAACTTGCAACGACGCCGCTACGCCATCACCACCGCGCTGGAAGACCTGGTCGACAGCACGCACCCGGGCGAGGCGCTGGCCGTCGCTTGCCAGCTGTACGAAGCGCTGGCGGGCCTGCACTTGCGCGCGGCGGGGCAGTGGAGCGGCGGCGGCAAGCACCTGTTTCGCTGCCTGCTGGCATTTGACGCGGCCATCGCCGGGCAGCTGGACGGGGCCTTGCGCCTGGTCGCGGCCGACTTGCCGGCCGGCCAGCGTGCGTTCGAACGCGTCGCCGCCGCCGTGCTGGCGCCCGTGGGCGGGCCCTTGCTGGAAGGATTTAGCCTGCCGGCGCCCGCACACTGGCGCGCTTAAAACGCCGTGCGCACGGCCAGGCTGATGTTGCGCGGTTCACCCCAGAACACGCCATCGAAAAAGCCCACGTTGCGGTAGTACTTTTTATCGAGCAAGTTATTCACGTTCAACTGCACGCTGGCATGCTTGCTGAGCGCATAGCTGGCCATGGCGTTGACCAGCGCATAGCCCGCTTGTGGGATGTTCGTCATCTCGCCCGATGGCGGACGGCCGTACCACGATGCGCTGTAGGTGGCGCTTTGCGCCGTCATGCTGGCGCCCGCCCTCAAGCCGGCCAGGCGGCCGTCGAAGCGGTAGCTGGTGGCCAGGCGCAGCAAATGGCGCGGCTGCGTGGTGGCGGCGCGGCGGCCATCGGCTTCGGCCGCGTGCAGGTAGGTATAGCCGCCGCTCGCTTCCCAGGCGGGCGTGATCTGGCCGGAGACGTCAAATTCCACACCCTTGGCAGTCACGCCGGCGCCATTGGCCACCATGGCCTGGCCGCCGTCGGGCAGCAAAAAGCCGGGCGGCACCGTGCGGTCGAGTTCCGCCAGGTTCTTTTTCTTCGTGTGGAACAGGGCGGCCGACGCGTTCAGCTTGCCTTCATAAAATTCGCCCTTGATGCCCAGTTCCGCGTTGTCGCCCGTTTCCGGCGGCAAAAACTTGTCGTTGCGGTCCTTGCTCGATTGCGGGTTGAACAGCTGCGTGAAGCTGGCGTACGCCGAATATTGCTTGTTGATGTCGAACACGGCGCCCACATAGGGCGTGACTTCATTGCGCGTTTCCACGAAGTCGGCGCTGCCCGTGTACGCGCCTTGCGTGTTGTAGCTGCGCGTATCTGTGCGGTAAGTGCTGCTGCGCGCGCCGATGATCAGGTGCAGCGGGTCGGCCAGGCTCAAACGCGTGGCCACATAGCCGCCTGCCAGGCGCGTCACGGTTTCCGTGTGCGAGCCGTCCGGGTGGAACACGGGACGGGGAATGTTGCCCGTCCAGCTGCGGTAATCGGGGATAAAGGCCGGGTAATTGATTTCCGCCTCGCCACCCAGTGAGCGCGAGCGTTGGTTGCCGCCGTTCCAGCCGACGATGGCCGTGTGCTTGCGCCCCAGCAAGGTGAACGGTCCGCTGGCGTACACGTCGAAATTGTCGCCCGTATTCTTGCCTGCGCCCCAGGCGCCCGTCCACAGGCGCATGCCTACACCCGTGGCAGGGTCGGGATGGCCGGCGCCCGCGTAGGCGACGGTGGTGCGGTTCGTGCTTTCCGTGCGCGCATAGCCCAGGTGCATATTCCAGTTGCCGGGCAGGCGCTGGTCCAGCGACGTGAATACCGTGTGCTGCTTGTTGGCCCAGGTGCTCCATGGCGTCGTGAAACTGGTGTTGCGCGGCAAGTTGGCCAGACTGCCATCCGCGTTCCAGTAGGGCACGGCGCCCCAGGTGGCGCCCGTGGGCTTGTTGTCCTGGAAGTCGACGCCGGCCGTCAGCAGGGTGCCGGGAAGCACGTCCGCCTCAAGGATGACCATGCCGACCGTCTTGCGCTCGTGATACATGTCCAGATAGGAATCACGTTTTTGCCAGGCCAGGGCCGTGCGTGCGCGCACGCTGCCTTCCGCGTTCAGCGGTGTAGAGAGGTCGGCCTCGAAGCGCTGGTCATCCCAGCGGCCCATGATGAGGCCAGCGCTGGCCTGGAAGGTTTTCGTGGGACGCTTGCGTATCATGTTGATGGTGGCCGAGGGGTCGCCCGTGCCGCCCATCAGGCCGGTGGCGCCGCGCACGATCTCGATGCGGTCGTACAGAATCGTGTCTTGCAGCGGCGCATTGCCGCCACGCGCCATACCGTCGATCTGGATATTGTCGATGCCAAAGCCGCGTGCATAGAACGTCGTGCGCTCCGTGTCGTTCTGGCCCACCTGGATGCCCGTCGTCTGCGCCAGCGCCTGGTCCAGGCGCACGGCGCCCAAGTCGTCGAGCAGCTGGCGCGTGATGACGCTGACCGATTGCGGCGTCTCGCGCAAGGACAGATCCATGCGCGTGGCACTGCGCGTTTCGCCTGCCGTGTACGATTGCGTGCCTTCCGTCGTCGCTGTCGACTGGCCTGTCACGGTGACGGCCGGCATGGTGACGTCGGCCGCAGCGGCATCGGCGGCCTGGGTCGGCAGGGCCACGCCAGCGGCAAGGCTGAGCAGGCTGATGTGTAATAAATGGGGCAGGGGGCGCAAGGCGGGCTGGCGCGAAGAAGAGAAGGCGGTGGTCGATTGCATCATTTTCCTGGAGTATTTTTAGTCGTGTGTGTTCCTATCTCGTCTGGCGAGGTGCGCAGTAGCTGGGGGGATGGCATGAGGCTGGCCCGTGGTCTGGCTTGGATAGCAGTTCCACCGCAAGGCCCGGCGCGGTCGGGCAGTGGAAAAGAAGGGTGCGCGCTTCCCCTCACTTTCGTGAATAAGAATCATTATCAATATAGGCTGTATTTGCCAAATAATCAAGCCTGCGCACCAACAGAGTGCGGCAGGCCAAGCGCGGCGCACAGGCTGGCCTTCTGCGATAATGCGGGGGCTGACAAAATATTTTCCTCATTGAAAGAAATGCATGCGTACATGGATCGCTTGTGCCGGATGGTTGTGTGTCGTGTTGCTGGGCCAGGCCCAGGAACACGCACCGCCGCCGGCTGTTCCCGCGCCGCTGCACAGCGCCAGCGTGCCGCCCGCCATGGATGCCGCATCCGCCACAGCTGCTGCGTCGGCGGCGCCCGCGCCCGCAGAGGACGCCTTGCCATCGCAAACGGTGACGATCACGGCCAATAGCGACGCCAAGGCGCCGCGTATCCGTTTCACGGCTTACCGCGAGAGTTATCTGACGGCCAGGAAAGTGTGGCAAGTGTCGAGCGGCAGCGTGGTCATGGCCCTGCGCCTGATTCCCGCCAAGCTCAGTGCCACCATCGACGATGTGCGCGTGGCCCTGCAAGGCAATGGCGCTGCCGTGCCGATCAAGATGTCCGCCGGCGGCGTGTTTGTCGTGCCGCTCAACGACGACATCGCCGCGCAGGATGGCACTTTCCTGGTGAACAAGGGCAGGGGCGAGCTGACGGCCAATATCGTGCTCCAGCCGTCCGTGGCGCGCGATGCGTGGAATGTCACGCGCGTGGGGCAAGTCTTGCACGATGCGCGGCGTGCCGTGCGGGCCATCACGCCGTGGTACAAGCGGCCGTTTGCCAGCGATGTGCAATCGCTGGCCTTTTGCGCGACCGAGCGGGGCAGCGCCTTGCAGCTGATGGATGGCGAGCAAATGATCGCCACCTTGCCCATGAATGAAGCGGCCGTCAACGACATCAATCAGCCCGTGTTTTGCAAGATTTTCGACGGCGAAGACAAATACCCGGGACACTACCGCGTCGTCCTGCCCGAGCAAGCCACGGTGCTGCTGCTGTAGATCTAGTTGGGCTGGCGCTGCACCAGCTCCAGGGCCGCCGCCAGAGCCAGATCCATGGTGGCCTGGTGGAAGATCAGCCATTGCGGCAGGAGCGACAGCGCATGGCGACCCTGTTCCAGGTCGCCTTCATCGACGGCGGCCTACGCATGGTGCAAGCCGCTGAGCACGCGTGCATGCTGTTCCCGGTGATTCGCCAGTGAGGGGAAGGCGATTTGTTCCATCAAATCCTCTTCCTCGCGGAAATCGCGCTCGACGGCCGCAATCAGCTCGCGAAACGCCACGCTGAAATGCTGGTCGCTCAACTGCCCCAGCCGCGCCAGCTCCTGAAACAGCGCCTCATGCGCCTCGTCGATGGCGGGAACGCCCAGCGCCATCTCACCCTTCCAAGCCGATATACCCATGCCGATGCTCCCGGTTAAGTCCGTCGCGATGCGAAGCGGACTGTTCCAGTGTGGCCGCAGCGAAGGGGGAAATCCATGATCTGGATCAAAAGTATGGTGAAGAGGGGCACTGATACATTTGGACGGGAAAGGGGGAATAAATCCCACCCGCAACAAAGCGGATTTTAACGATGTGACGTGTTGCCGAGCGACGTTTTCTCAGCCGCGCGTATTTTAGTGCTTGGGCCAGTGGGCCCACAGGGCATGCGCATCAACATTCGGTACCTGCATCTGCTGCACGGCCGACGTCTGCATCGCGTCGCGCAGTACGAGGGGCACCAGCAGCAAGGCCGACAGGGCAAGGCAGGCCAGCACTTTGAGCGTCAACATGGTCGTCTCCCGGTGTCCCGGTGGCGGCGCGGGGATGCGGCGCCTGCCGGTCACTTCCTATGTACTACCATGCTTGCAGTTTAGTTCATCTGATTGAAACTTCAACTAATTGCTGTGATGCACCGCACCAGTTCGCCTGTTGCCAGGGACTTATTTGGCCTTGCGGCTGCGCCGTGGCTTGCCAGTTGGCGGCAGAAAGGAATCGAACCACACTTGCGTCAACTGCCGCGTATTTTTCGCCGCTTCGCGCTTGACGGCGGCCGTGGCGTGACCGCGCGCCGTGTTGGCGATACGGTTGGCCGCGCTCAGGTACATGCTCATCCAGGGGTTTTTCATGGGGTGCCTCGCAGATAGTGAGTGGCGCGGCGCGGGTTTGTCCCCATGCCGCGATGTCCCCCACTCTAGTCCTATGGCTGGCGCTGACTGTGCGCCCGCCCACATAGCCGGGCGGTGCTGGCAATGTGTTGAGGCAGATCAATACACGTCGCGGCGGTAGCGTCCCGCTGCCAGCAGGGCGTCGAGGCCTTCCTGGCCCAGCACTTCTTGCAGCACAGCATCGATTCCTGCCGCCATGCCTTGCAGGCTGCCGCACACGTAGACGATGGCGCCTTGCGCCAGCCAGTCGCGCAGTTCGTCGGCATGGTCACGCAGGCGGTCCTGCACGTATTGTCGCGTTTCACCATCGCGCGAAAAGACACGGTCCACGCGCGCCAGGTGGCAAGCGTCCAGCCAGCTTTGCAACTCTTCGCCGCAGACACTGTCAAAAGCTTGCTGCCGCTCGCCGAACAGCAGCCAGTTGCGTGCCAGTCCCGCCCGTTGGCGTGCGCGCAGGTGCGCACGCAGGCCCGCCAGGCCGGAGCCGTTGCCGATATAAATGCAGGGCACGTCGACCAGGGCAGGGGCGAAGGCGGGATTTGCTTGCAGGCGCAGGCGGATGGTGGCGCCCGGCGAGGCGAAGCGCGTGAGCCAGCCGGAACAGATGCCGTACCCCTCGTTTGCGCTGCCCGCATGGCGTTCCTGGCGCACCAGCAATTGCAGTTCGCCATCCGATGGCAGCGAAGCGAGCGAGTAGCTGCGCGGCGCATGCTGGGCACCCTGCGCATCACCCTCGCTGCCGTCCGCGTTGCATCCGATGATTTCCGCCAGCGCGCCCGCTTCCCAGGTGGCGCCGGCCGGACCCGTCAAGGTGATTTCATGCAGTTCGCCGCCCAGGCTGCCAGGGTTGAGCAGCACGCGGCGCAGCAAACGCCAGGCTTCGTACGATGCCTGTTCCTGTACGCCGATGGCGTCGATGGCGCTGCCGCTGCAACGGGCCAGCGCTTGCGACCAGTCGGCCAGGGCGGCGGGGTCGTGCTTGTCGACTTCGATCAGGGGGAACAAAGGCGTGGCGCCCAGCGCGCGCAATTGCCGCTCCAGCGCATGGCCGAAGCCGCAGAAGTCGCTGTAGTGGCGGTCGCCCAGGGCCAGCATGCCCACTGCCAGGCCGGCCAGCGGCGTGCCCGCTGTTTGCTGCAGCAGGCGCGCAAAGCGGCGCGTGCCGTCCGGTGCTTCGCCTTCGCCAAAGGTGCTGGCGACGACCAGGGCCCGCTCGTACTGGCGCAATTGCGCGGGATCAAAGCGCTCCAGCGACTGCACATCGACGGCCACCCCCGCCTGCTGCAGGGCGCGCGCGCTTTCCAGCGCCAGGCGCTCGGCCTGGCCCGACTGGCTGGCGTAGGCCACCAGGGTGGGCAAGCCAATATCTTGCTTGCCCGGAATGCCAGCCAGCAGAGCCCGCTGCGCCTGCACAGCGCGCTTAGCCTTGCGGCGGCCCAGGTACAACATCCAGCCCGTGATGGCGAACAGGGGCAGACCCAGGCTGGCCAGGGTGACGATGATGCGGCCCGGCAAGCCGAAATACGTGCCCATGTGCAGTGGATAAATGATGTTGACGAGGCGTGCGCCCAGCGCCTGCTGGCTGTACGGCGCGTTTTCCGTGAGCCTGCCGTCGGCCGGGGCAATGCTCATGCGGCTGCGCGCCCGCTCGTGCGGCGCGTCGCTGGCCAGCCACGTGAATTGCACGGCTTCGCCGGCGCGCACGGGCAGGCGCACGCTGGCCAGGGTCCAGCCGGGGGCGTGTTGCTGGAAGCTGCTCCAGGCCAGGCCGATGTCGACGGCCGGCGCCTCCTTCTCCTTGCCCGTCCCCTTTTTCATGGGCGCCTGTGCCATCCTTGGGGGCTTGCCGGCCCAGGCATCGATATTGTCGCGCACCACGTCATAGCTCCAGTAAATGCCCGTCAGGGTCAGCGCCACGTAGACGACCAGGCACCATGTGCCGGCCACGGCGTGTAAATTCCACAAAAACGAGCGGCCTTTTAATGCAGGATCGAAGGTCAGCCAGGTGCGCCAGTCCAGCGGACGGCGGGGCCAGCGCAGGTACAGGCCGGAGAGTGCCAGGCCCAGCAGGCACAGGGCCAGCGCGCCCGCTACTTGCCGGCCCGGATCGCGCGGCAGCAGCAGCCAGCGGTGCAGGGACTCCGTCCATTCGAAAAATTCCGCGCCCGTTAGCGCCGGCTGGGTCGCACCCGTGTACGGATGCATATAAACGGACTCGCCGCGCCGCTGGCCGTTCTTGGGTGCAAAGAACAGGCGTGGCGCCGCGCCCGCCTGCGCATACATGGTGACGGAGGCCACGCGCTGGCCGTGTTCGGCGGCGGCAATGTTGCTCAGCTGGGCCGGCGTCAGGGGCGCGCGTGTTTCCACGGGCACATGGCGCACGCCGGGGTTCATGACATCGAGCAATTCATCCTTGAAGGCCAGGGTGGCGCCGCTCAGGCCGATGATCACCAGCACCGTGCCGGCCGTGATGCCGATGAACCAGTGCAATTGAAACCAGACCTGCTTCCAGCTCCAGTGCCAGCGCCGTTGTTGTGGGGCGGCAAGCTGGCGCTGCTGGCGAGTCTGCAGCGCATCGTCGGCGCTGGCGCGCGGCAGGGGGTGTGGCAGGGAGGAGGTCGTCATGAAGCGGCTTTCGATAGCGCCGCCATGCAGGGCGTCAGGCATGGCGGGGAAGAGAAGGCTGACATTTTAACGAAAACGAGAATCATTCGCAAATGATGTCGCCCTGTTTTCGCGGGGCGGGGGCTATCCTCGTTTGCCTGATTGGGTGCCATAGGCGCTACAATAGGGATACTCTTCACTAGTTCCCATTGCCGCCATGACCACTTCCACACCGAATCTCGTCGTCACCCCGTCCGCCCACCCCTTGTCCGACGCCGAGCGCGCCGCGCGCATGGTCAATCCCGCCTTCGGCCGCATCTTCACGGACCACATGGTGGTGATTCCTTACCGTGACGGCAAGTGGCAGCAGGGCGAACTGAAGGCCTATGGCCCTTTGACGCTGGACCCGTCCGCTTCTTCCCTGCACTATGGCCAGGCCATCTTCGAAGGCTATAAAGCGTTTGCCCAGCCTGATGGCAGCATCAAGACTTTCCGTCCAGAACAAAATGCCGAGCGCTTCAACCGCAGCGCCGCGCGCCTGGCCATGCCGGCCATTCCTGTCGAGCTGTTCCTGCAAGCGGGCGATGCGCTGATTGCGCAAGACCGCAACTGGGTGCCGAAGAACACGGGCGAGAGCCTGTACATGCGTCCGCTGATGATCGCCACCGATCCTTACCTGGGCGTGCGTCCATCGGAAGAATACCTGTTCGTGCTGTTTGCCTCGCCGGCCGGCGCCTATTTCCCGCAAGGCGTGAAACCCGTCACCGTATGGATCAGCGAAGACTTCGTGCGCGCCGCGCCCGGTGGCACGGGTGAAGCCAAGTGCGCGGGCAACTACGCGGCCAGCCTGATGGCCCAGTCGCAGGCACAGGAAAAGGGCTGCGACCAGGTCGTGTGGCTCGATGCCGTGCACCGCGAGTACATCGAGGAAATGGGCGGAATGAATCTCTTCTTCGTCTACAAGGATGGCGAGAAAATCACGGTCGTGACGCCGGAACTGACGGGCACTTTATTGCCAGGCATCACCCGCCGCAGCCTGCTGGAAATGGCGAAAGACCTCGGCTATGCGACGCAAGAGCGTAAATTGTCGGTCCAGCAATGGCGCGACGACATCGCCTCGGGCCGCATGACGGAAGTGTTCGCCTGCGGCACGGCCGCCGTCATCACGCCGGTCGGCGTGGCCAAGGCCAACAGCTTTGAAATGACCATCAACAACAACGAAAACGGCGCCGTCACCCTGGCCCTGCGCGAAGCGCTGCTGGGCTTGCAGCATGGCACGGCACCGGATACCCACGGCTGGATGCACAAGGTTTGCTGATCAACTTGCTTGATTGATACCGCGCCGGCACGCAGTTGCCGGCGTTTTATATTCTGAAAAGGAAACTTGATGCAATTTCGAACTGTTGTGCCCGCGCTGGCCGCCGTTTTCCTCAGCTTGTCCGCTGGCGCCGTCCACGCGGCCGACGCCACGTGCGCCATTCCGCGCAACGTCAGTTATGTCGATTACGACGTCAAGCCGTCGGACGAGAAAAACACCTGCTACAAGCAAAGCACCAACGTGCCCACCGATTACTTCATGCTGGCGCTGTCGTGGTCGCCAGGATTTTGCGACAGCCAGCGCCGCCGCGGCGCAGTGTCGAAGAAGGCCGCCTTCCAGTGTGCCGAGAGCAATCAGTTCGGCTGGATCGTGCATGGCCTGTGGGCGCAGTCGAGCAACCCCGCCACGTGCGAAGACATTTCCGTGACGCCGCCGCGCAAGACGGACATGCATCCGCGCTATTGCAAGGGCAACTTGCCCAAGCTGGCGCCGTCGGAGATCCTGCCTTATATGTGCATGCAGCCCGGTGAAGCCTTGCTGCAGGGAGAATGGGAAAAGCATGGCGCCTGCGATTTCGATACGGCCAAGCAGTATTTCGAGAAGGAGCGCGAGCTGTTCCAGGCCTTGAAATTACCGGACTCCAGCATGCCGAAAAACGAACTGTTCCAGTGGATGAAGCAGCACAACCCGCAGTTGAAGGGCCGCTGGCTCGGCTATGAAAAGCACTCGGGCGAGCTGCGCATCTGCTACTCGAAGGATTTCAAGGTCATTGACTGCCAGAAGTAAGCTTGCCTGCTCTGCAGGTTTTTTGCATACATGCTAGTGTATTGCCCGGATCAGCAAGATGAACAGGTAGTGTATTTATGCAGCAGTCTATGCAGCGGCAAACGCAACCAGTCATGGTGGGCGAGGACGGCTTGCCGCCCGGCGCCCGTTTATGGGCCATGCTGGCGCTGGCCATCGGCGTGGGCATGGCCTCGCTCGATACGGCGATCGCCAACACGGCCTTGCCGGCCATCGCCAGCGAGCTGTACACGACGCCGGCCGCTTCCGTCTGGATCGTCAACGTGTACCAGCTGGCCATGGTGGCGACCCTGCTGCCGTTTTCCGCCCTCGGTGAAATCGCCGGCTACCGGCGCGTATTTATCTCCGGCATGCTGTTATTTACCCTGGCGTCGCTCGCCTGTGCACTGGCCTGGTCCCTGCCGTCGCTGGTGGTAGCAAGGCTGTTCCAAGGCGTCGGCGCCAGCGCCATGATGAGCGTCAATACGGCGCTGCTGCGCGCCCTGTATCCGAAACATTTGCTGGGACGCGCCTTCGGCAACAATGCGCTGGTGGTGGCCGTCGCGTTCGCCATCGGCCCCACGGCCGCCTCGCTGATCCTGGCGACGGCCTCGTGGCCGTGGCTGTTCGCCATCAATGTGCCGCTGGGCGTGGCGGGCTTTTTCCTCGCCAGCCGCATGCTGCCGGCCACCAGACTCTCGGGCCACACCCTGGATGCGCGCACGGCGCTGTACAACGTGGGCGCCTTCGGCTTGCTCATTTTGCTGTTCGGCGACGCTGCCCATCACGCGTCCAGCGCCGTCCTGCTGGCGGAACTGGTGGCCGTGGCCGTGTTCTTTGTCTTGCTGCTGCGCCGCCAGGCGGGACATGCGGCGCCGATGCTGCCGATCGACCTGTTCCGCCGTCCATTATTCCTGCTGTCGTCGCTGACGGCCATCTGCACGTTTGCCGCGCAGGGACTGGCGTTCGTCTCGCTGCCATTCTATTTTGAAGTGACCCTGGGCCGTTCGCCCGTCGAAACGGGATTTTTGATGACGCCGTGGGCCGCGCTGGTGGCCGTGATGGCGCCCGTGGCCGGGCGTTTGAGCGATCGTTATTCGCCGGGCGTGCTGGGTGGCATCGGCCTGGCGGCGCTGGCCGGCGGCTTGCTGACCTTGATCTGGATACCGGCCCACCCCAGCGCCTTCGACATCGGCTGGCGCATGGCCTTGTGCGGCATCGGTTTCGGCTTTTTCCAGGCGCCCAATCTGAAAGCCATCATGGGCAGCGCGCCGCCTGAGCGGGCCGGCGGCGCCAGCGGTGTGGTGGCCACCTCGCGCCTGATCGGCCAGGCGACGGGCGCCGCGCTGGTCGCCTACTGCTTCACGGTTTCCGTCAGCCGGGGCACGACGTATGCGCTGTGCCTGGCGGCAGGATTTGCCGCCGTGGCCAGCATCGCCAGCTTTGCGCGCCTGGTGGTGGCGCAGCCGGCGTGGCAGGCCGGCAAGCGCGACTGATCAATCCCGACGCTCAGACGTCGATGGCCTTGTCCGACTGCATGCGCTTGCGCAATTCGAACTTCTGAATCTTGCCCGTCGACGTGCGGGGCAGGGGGCCAAAATAAATGGCTTTCGGCACCTTGAAGCCGGCCAGGTTGTTCTTGCAGAAGGCGATCAATTCCGCTTCCGTCACGCTGGCCCCTTCGCGCAGTTCGACGAAGGCGCATGGCGTCTCGCCCCATTTCTCGTCCGGCTGGGCGATGACGGCGGCGGCCAGCACTTGCGGGTGGTGGTACAGCGCATCTTCCACTTCCACGCTGGAAATATTCTCGCCACCGGAAATGATGATGTCCTTGCTGCGGTCCTTCAGCTTGATATAGCCGTCCGGATACATGACACCGAGGTCGCCCGTGTGGAACCAGCCACCGGCGAAGGCTTCCTGCGTCGCCCTTTCATTCTTCAGGTAACCCTTCATGCAGATGTTGCCGCGAAACATGATCTCGCCGATCTGTTCGCCATCGGCCGCCACGTGCTGCATGGTTTCCGGGTCGATCACGGCGACAGCGCTTTGCAAGTGGTAGCGCACGCCCTGGCGCGATTTGAGTACGGCGCGTTCTTCCTGGCTCAAGGCCGCCCACTCATCCTGCTCGGCGCAGATGGCGGCCGGGCCGTACACTTCCGTCAAGCCATACGAGTGGATCAAGTCAAAGCCCATGGCTTCGATCTTCGCTACCATGGCCGCTGGAGGCGGCGCGCCGGCTACCATGCCGCGCACGGTCCAGTCGATTCCCTCGCGCCAGTTGGCAGGTGCGTTGGCCAGGGCCGCATGCACGATGGGTGCCGCGCAATAGTGGGTGATGCGCAATTCGCGCATCAGGTCGAACACCAGTTTCGGATCGAACTTGCGCAGGCACACGTTGACGCCGGCGCGCGCGGCGATGGTCCACGGGAAGCACCAGCCATTGCAGTGGAACATCGGCAATGTCCATAAATACACGGCATGCTTGGGCATGTCCCACTCTAATATGTTCGACAGGGCATTCAGGGCCGCGCCCCGGTGGTGGTAGACCACGCCTTTCGGGTCGCCCGTGGTGCCGGACGTGTAATTGAGGGCGATGGCATCCCACTCGTCGGCAGGCGGCTGCCAGTCATAGTCGGGGTCGCCGCTGGCCAGCAAGCTTTCGTAGTCGAGGTCGGAAAAAGCCTCCACTTCCGGTCCCAGCACGTCGTTGACCTGGATCACGCGCAGACCGGGAATCTGCGCCGCCATCTGGCGCGCCAACTCGGCAAATTCCGTGTCGGCCAGCAATACTTTTGCGTGGCCATGGCGCAGCATGAAGGTCAGCGCCGCCAGGTCGAGGCGGATATTCAGGGCGTTGAGGACGGCGCCGGCCATGGGTACGCCAAAACTCGCTTCCACCATGGCGGGTGTGTTCGGCAGCATCACGGCTACCGTGTCGCCCGTGCCCACGCCCAGCTTGATGAGGCCGGAGGCCAGGCGGCGCGTGCGCGCATAGGTTTCGCGCCAGGTCTGCCGCACGGCGCCATGTGCAATTGCCAGGCGATTGCCATATACTGCCGCTGCCCTGGAGATATAGTCGAGTGGGGTGAGGGCGGCGTAGTTGGCGCTGTTTTTGTGGAGGCCGGTATTAAAATCAGGTGTCATGCTTGTCTCCTGGTAAATAAAATTCTGTAGCTCCCTGTTTCGGGATTGATACCGGTTAGCATAGCACCGGTGCTGGAAAATCACTGTCATCTTAGTGACAACTGAAGGATGGAATGAATAGCAATGATAGTGTAGAGCGTGCCGCGCCCGAACTCGATAGCCATGACTGGTTCACGGCCCTCGATGCGCGGCATCAAACCTTGTTGCGCGCCGGCAGCGTGCTCCGGCATTACGAGGCGGGCGCCTTCATCACGCGGCGCGGCGAACCGTCGGCGCACTGGATCGGCGTGCACACGGGCTTGATCAAGCTGGCCGTCTACAACGCCGATGGGCGCGGCGCCACGTTTTCCGGCGTGCCGGCCGGTGGCTGGTGCGGCGAGGGCAGCGTGCTCAAGCGCGAATTGCGCCGCTACGACGTGGTGGCCGTGCGCGCCGCGGACATCATCCTGGTGCCGGTGGACCTGTTTCATCTGCTGCTGGCCGAGAGCCTTTCCTTTAACGCCTTCGTCATCCGCCAGCTGAACGAACGCATGGGGCAATTCATCGCCACCATCCAGAACCAGCGCCTGCTGGCTGTCGACGCGCAAGTGGCGCAAGCGATCGCGCAGCTGTTCCATCCCATGCTATATCCGCGCACCTCCAGCGTGCTTGAGCTGTCGCAGGAAGAAATTGGCTTGCTGACCGGCATTTCGCGCCAACGGGTGAACCTGGCCCTGGGCCGCCTGGCCGAACTGAAACTGATCAGCATCGCCTACCAATCGATTCGCGTGGTCGACCTCGATGGCTTGCGCCGCTATGGCGTGGCGTCGCTGTGATGACAGACTGCTTGCGCGATGTGTGGCATGCTGGCGGCTCGTTCACCACCTTGACCTGACGCATGGCCCTCGTTTCCGATCATCCCTTGCACTTGCTGGGCTTGCGCTTTCCGCTCCGGCTGCGCGTCACCGTGCGCCAGGGTTTTGTCACCTTGCATAATGAAATCACCACCAAAAAACTGGGCAGCGGCGACAGTTTTGTCGTGCCCGCTTTTTTGCGCTTCGCCTGCGACGTGATGCCGGGGCGGGGCAAGCCGGCCGTCTTCACCCTGGCGCTGGAAGACGACGCGCCGGACGGTGGCCATGGCGGCGGCAAGCGCTGGAGCCAGGCGCTGGCGCAACACATCTTTGATACGCCGCAAGGCAAATGGACGGCGGCGCGCCTGGCGGCCCTGTGGCAAGTGACGCCGCACAAGGCCCGCGCGCGCCTGTTTGCCGAGGGCGAGGCATTGCTCAGCCTGGTGCGCGAGCAGCGTTTGGCGCATGCGCTGCACACGGCGGCGCAAGTGGGCGCCGATGGCGAAGGCGGCGAGCGCGACCTGGCACAAGTGGCGGCCGGCTCCGGTTTCGCCTCGATCCCTGCGTTTTGCGACGCCTGCGTGGACGTGGCGGGCGTGCGCCCCAGCCTGTTCCTGCGGGGCCAGGCGGGTGCGCTTGCGCAACGCGAAAGCCATACTCCGCTATAATCGGGGCCATGGGATCTTTATTGAAGCGCAAACAGTGGCATATGTGGATCGCCTGCCTGGCGATACTGCTCAATGCGCTGTCGCCGTCCCTGTCGTATGCGTTTGCCTCGCTGCAGGCGAATGCGAATGGGGCTGCCGTCGAGATCTGCTCGGCCAGCGGCGCCGTCTATACGCAAGCGGACCTGGCGCCGGCCGCCAAATCCACTACCGATTCCGTACTGCACCACATCGAGCATTGCCCGTTCTGCATGAGCCATGCGGGCAGCGTGGCCTTGCCGCCATCGTCATCCTCGCCGCTGGCCGTCATCGCGGGCCACGACCACTATCCGCCATTGTTTTACCAGGCGCCGCAGCCCCAGTTTGCGTGGCTGGGCGCCAGCCCGCGCGGCCCGCCTTTGGCTGCCTGAACCCAGCAGTCACGCCTTCTACGTCCTAATTTGTCTCAACTACGCCCATCGGGCTGGAATTACCATGAAACGTCGTCTTTTCCTTCTCGCCGGCACGGCGGGATTGCTTACGCTTGCCGCTTGCGAACAAGCACGGAAACCCCATTACAACGGCCTGGATTTGACGGGAGGCGATTACAAGCCCGACTTCAAATTGAGCGGCCCCGACGGCAAGGTCTACACCCTGGCCGATTTCAAGGGCAAGTATGTGATGGTCTTCTTTGGTTTTACGCAATGCCCGGACGTGTGTCCGACGGCGCTGTCGCGCGCGCTGGAAATCCGCCAGAAACTGGGCGCCGATGGGGATAAACTGCAAGTGATCTTCATCAGCATCGATCCCGAACGCGACACGCCCGCGTTGCTGGGCGAGTACATGCGCGCCTTCGACCCCAGTTTCCTGGGCTTGCGCACAGACCCGCAGGCGACGGCGCAGACGGCCTTCAATTACAAGGTCTTCTACCGCCGCGTGCCCAGCGGCAGCTCGTACACGATGGACCACACGGCCATCAGCTATGTGCTCGATACGGAAGGGCGCATGCGCCTGGGCTTGAAGCACCAGTTGACGGGCGACGAGTGCGTGCAAGACATCAAGACCCTGATGAAATCGAAATACACCTTATAACCATACCGAGGAAATGATCATGACCCATTTGAAAACCCTGCTGGCCACGGCCCTGACCGTACTGTCCTTTTCCGCCGCTGCCCAGACTTCCGTGCAGATTACCGACCCGTGGGTACGCGCCACCGTGCCGCAGCAAAAAGCCACGGGCGCCTTCATGCAGATCACGGCGCCGAAAGCCATGCGCTTGCTGGAAGTGCGCTCGCCCGTGGCCGGCGTGGCGGAAATCCATGAAATGAGCATGACAGACAACATGATGCGCATGCGCCAGATCAAGGAACTTGCCTTGCCAACCGGCAAAGCCGTGGAACTGAAGCCGGGCGGCTACCACGTGATGCTGCTGGACCTCAAAGGGCAGGTGAAGGCGGGCGACAAGATCCCGCTGACCCTGGTGCTCGAAGGCGAGGACAAGCACCGCGAAACCATCGAAGTGACCGCCGTGGCCCGTCCGCTGGGCGCCACCTCGGCGCCGATGCCGGCGATGAAGCACTAAGCTTCCCGCTACGTCCTTGAAAAGCCCGGCTCGCCGGGCTTTTTTACGGCCATTTGAAAATTAAACAGCTGTTTGATAGAATGGCGAAAAGTATTAAACGGTTGTTTAAATGATGGGAATGGCATGATAGAAGACACGGAAAACGAGAAAGAAAACGAGAAAGAGAGCGAACCGGCGCGCGCGCATCCTGCAGGCGGCGGCGGACCTGTTTGCCGGCGAGGGCTACAAGGCCGCCTCCGTGCGCAAGATATGCGAGGCGGCCAGGGTCAACGTGGCGATGGTCAATTACTATTTTCATAGCAAGGAAGAGCTGCACCTGGCTGCCTTCGACCATGCGCGCGAATTGGCGCGGGCCTCGGCCGCCGACGTGGCTGCCGCCAGTGCGCGGGCGCAGCTGCCGCCTGTGGAACAGTTGCGCCTGGCCATCGAGGCGCTCGTGTCCGATATGCTGCGCTCGGGGCACGCATCGCTGTTCAGCCGCCTGGTGGCGCGCGAACTGATCGAGCCGACGGCCGCCATCCACAAGCTGGCCGAGCGCAATGTGCGTCCGCAGCATGCCTTGTTTACGGGCTTGATCCGTGGCGTGGTGGGGCCGGCCATGCCGATTGAGGTGGTGCAGAAATGCGTGTTCAGCGTGATCGGCCAGGCCGTGTTCTATGCCCGTTCGCGCATCGTGCATGAACTGGTGGCGCCGGAACTCACGTATGACGAGGCGGGCATCGCCAGCATTGCGCGCCATGTGTCGCAATTCTCGCTGGCGGCCCTCGATGGCTTGCGCCGCCAGTATGCTGCGCAGGTGGGTGCATGAAGGCGCGCAAGCTGACCCTGGTGCTGGCCGGCTTGGCCATGCTGGGCCCTTTCGCCACCGATACCTTCTTGCCATCGTTTCCCGCGATCGGCACGCATTTCGACGTCAGCAGCGTGCTGGTGCAGCAAACCCTGAGCGTCTACCTGGCCGCCTATGCCTTCATGACCTTGTTCTACGGCACCTTGTCCGACTCGTTTGGCCGCCGTCCCGTGATCCTGGCATCCCTGCTGATCTTTGCCGTCGGCTCCATCGGTGCCGCCTTTGCCCCGAGCTTTGGCTGGCTGCTGTTCTTCCGCGGCATGCAGGGCGCCTCGGCGGGAGCGGGCAGGGTCATCGGGCAAGCCATCGTGCGCGACACCCTGTCGGGCGCGGCCGCGCAAAAGATGCTGGCCAACATCATGATGGTATTCGGCATCGCACCGGCCATCGCCCCCATCATCGGCGGCTGGCTGCACGTGGCCTACGGCTGGCAATCGACGTTCGTGTTCACCTTTTCCGTCACCGTGTTGCTGGCGCTCGCCTGCTTGAAAGGCTTGCCGGAAAGTTTAGCCGTCGAGCAACGCCAACCCTTCCACCCAGGCAACATCGCGCGCAATTACTGGCTGGCCTTGCGCCACCGGGCGTTCCTGCTGCGTTCGCTGGCCGTGGCCTTCGCCTTTGGCGGCTTCGCCCTGTACATCGCCTCGGCCCCGCATTTCATCCTGGAATTGCTGCGCCTGCCGGAAACAGCGTTTGGCTGGATGTTCATCCCCATGGTGGCGGGCCTGGTGCTGGGCTCGGCGCTGTCGGGCAAGCTCGCGCATGCGGTGAAAAGCACCGTGCTGGTGCGCTGGGGTTTGCTGGCCATGGCGGCCACGGGCGCGCTCAACATTGCTTACAACCACTGGTTCGCCGCCAGCATCCCGTTTGCCGTCGTGCCCGTGATGCTGTACGCGTTCGGCATGTCGCTGGCCTTGCCGGGCATGACCATGTCCACGCTCGACATTTTCCCGCAGATGCGGGGCCTGGCCGCCTCCCTGCAAAACTTCGTGCAAATGCTGGTGTTTGCGCTGGTGTCCGGTTTTGTCGCACCCTTGCTGTTCGACAGTGCCTTCAAGCTGGCGCTGGGACAGGCTTCAGCCGTGGCGCTGGCCGCCGTATTCTGGTGGCTGGGCAGCCGGCAAGGGGCGGGGCAGGGCGTGACGGGGGTTATTGAAACAATATGACCGGCCTTGGAACGGAGTGGCATGCTTTCTGCTTTGTTACACTGTGACAATCAGACCCGTGCGGCGGGCACTACATCACGCGCGCGGGTCTAAGCAGTTTTGCAACTTTACCTTTGGCTATCATGCACTTGATTAACTCCAGTTTGAACCACGCCTTGCGCGTGCCGCTGGCTGCGGAAATCCACTCGCGGCCGTTTTTGCAGCTCGATGCCCCCGAGCTGATCACCCATCTGGCCGTGTACAAGGATGACAGCGCGGCGCCAGGTGCGTCGAATATGGCGGCCCAGCATGCCACTCTGGCGGCCCTGTGCACGCATTTCGGCGTCACGCCGCCCGCCGCCGAAGCCAAGTATTTTTATTACGACTTTGGCCGCTTCCGCCTGAAATGGGAATGCCACACAGAATTTGCCACGTTTACCTTTGCCGAGCGCCCGGCCGCTGCCTTGCCTTTGGCGCAGGCATTCGAGCGCATGCCCCTGGAACAGTTGCCGCAGCAGTGGCTGGCGGGTTTGAAGGGCAAGCTGATGGTGGCTGCCCACGTGGTGCTGGAGCAGGCATTCGCCCCGGCCGAGATCTTCATGCAGGGCTTGTCGCGTGTGTTCGAGGGCAATACCCTGGCTGGCAGCAAGGTGTTGCAGGGCGGTGAATTGTGGACGGATTTTACGATCCAGTCCGATGGCTTCAGCCGTTTCGTCATCCGCGATGCGGGCATGCGCTCGCAGCAGTCGGGCCGTTTGGTGCAGCGCGTGCTGGAAATCGAAACCTATCGCATGATGGCCTTGCTGGGCTTGCCCTACGCCATGCAGGCGGCGCCATCCTTGAACGCCATCGAAAACGAACTGGCGACCCTGGCCGCCGCCATGGTCGATACGGACGACGCGCCGGGCCTGGCCAAGACCGACGAGGGCGTTGCCGAGCAAGCCTTGCTCGACCGTATCACGCGCCTGGCGGCCCGCATTGAAAAGCTGTCGCTCGACAATAGCTACCGCTTTTCCGCCTCGAAAGCCTACATGGGTCTGGTCAAGGCGCGCATCGAGGAGTTGCGCGAAGTGCGCATCGAGGGCATTCCCACGGTCGAGGAATTCATGGATCGCCGCTTGACGCCGGCCATGAACACCTGCGAAGCGATGGCCAGCCGCCAGGAAGCGATGGCGCAGCGTATTGCCAACACGAATGACTTGCTGCGCACGCGCGTGGGCATCGTGCAGGAATTGCAAAACCGGCAAATTCTGCAATCGATGAACGCCCGCGCGGCGCAGCAGCTGCGCTTGCAGCAAGCGGTGGAAGGCTTGTCGGTGGCGGCCATCTCGTATTACGTGATCGGCCTGTTCAGCTACACGGGCAAGGCGGCCAAGGTGATGGGTTTACCTGTGAATCCGGAAATCCTCGTCGGCGCGCTGGTGCCCTTCGTGGCGGCGGCCGTGTGGCTGGGTTTGCGCCGCATGCACCACAAGCTGCACACGGACTGAGCAGGACGACACTGCGCCATCATTTTTGCTATCTTTCAACATTCGACCGTCAGGTATTCTGAGAGGAAGTTGCGTGCTACCGAATGTTGGAGATGTTTACAGCGTGTTTTCGTCCGAGCTGCAGCAGTATGTGGCTTGCCAGGTCACCCGCATCAAGGATGCTTCATCGTCCAGGCCGCTAGCTGCCGTGCTGGAGCTGGACTGGACCGGCGACGCCTTGCCCGATGCGGCGGCCGTGCAAGCCATGCGGCCGCTGCTGTGCGACTATTTCTTCTGGAACAATCGCCACGATCACTGCTATGCCACGGCAAACGTGCCGCCTGGCCATACCCTGGTTGGCAATATCGCGCCGCTGGTGGATGTGGAAGTCAATAGCTACCGCAGCGGCTGGAACGTGGGTGACAGCGTGCTGCGCCAGCGGAACTGGGAGCGCATCGATCCGCTGCGGCGCCAGCAGTTCAAGGCCGCGTCGCGCGAGCGTGAAGTGACGCTCGGCGGCCACGTCTTCCGCCAGGACGCGACGAAAATCAATGACAGCGTCTTGCAGGCGCTAGGTGACCTGTCCGAACTGGAGCAGCTGCCTTGCCTGATGTCCATCGAGACCAGCCACGGCACGCCAGCCTTGATGGAGTTTATCCAGGGCAATCCCTTCATCAATGAGCTGGACTGGCAGTCATCGACGGTGCCTGCGCTCGATTTCAGCGGCAGCGGCCTGGAACGCCTGATCCTGCAGCCCGATGGCGTCAGCAGCCTGGTCTTGAACAAAGGCTTGGGTCTTCTCTCGCTGCGCAGCGCGCCATCGCCGGCGCTGCGCATCAAGGATGGCGCCGATGGCCGCCATCTGACACTGCAGTGCAAGCAGACGCTGCCGTCATTCCGTGGTCTCGACCAGCTGGGCGGCCTGTCGCTGGTCAGCATGAAAGAAGTTGATCTGGCGCAAGTGGCGCAGCGCTTTCCCCATCTGACGGCCTTGCGCATCTGGGGCAAGCCGGGGCTGGCGTCGCAGATGGCCAGCCTTGCGCAATTGGCCCAGCTGCGGATGTTCACCGCCTGTGATCTGTTCGCTTACACGGCGGAGGAGTTTCCATCGGCCGCGCAATTGCCGCAGCTGTCGGCCCTGTGGCTGACCAGCTTGCCCGCCGACGCCGCCAAGGCCATCAAGGCCGGCTACAAGAAAGCGGCGGCGCTGGGACTGGACTTATCGGTGACCAAGGCGCGCAAGCCGGAATGGCTGGCGGAAAATCTGCTCAACCCGTTCCGCGACTGGGATGGCCGCGAGCATATTTCTCCCACGTATGCGAAAAAGGCGGCGCTGGCCTACAAGAACATGCTGGCCGTGACGCGCGGCATCGATGCCTCCATGGCGGCGACGGCGGCGGCCGCCGCGCTGGAAGCGATGGTCAGCGCCTATGTCGATGCATTCAACAAGATCGAGCGGCGGACGAGCATCATCGAGACGGTTGAGCGCGAGGAAATCTATACGGTGCTGGCCGAGCTGCTGGTCCAATTGCGTGGGCAACTGGGCGGGCAGGGGGCGGCACTCGTCGACGAGGCGGCCTTGCTGGACTTGTTCGACCGCTTGCGCGAATTTTAGTTTTCTACCAGCTAGAAAAAAAGTTCTAGACATGAAGTTCTAGAGTGGGTATGCTGGCGGCATGTTAAAAAATACTTCCACTCCCCATCCCACGGCCGCCGAACTGGACTTGCTGCGCATCCTGTGGCGGCGCGGTCCGTCCGATGCCAGGGCCGTGTACGACGCCCTGGCCGAAGAGCGCGCCGACGCCAGCTACGCCACCGTGCTGCGCCAGTTGCAGCTGATGCATGGCAAGGGCTTGCTGAGCCGCGACGAAAGCCAGCGGCCGCAGCTGTATGCGGCCGTCGACGCGCAGGAAAAGTTGCAAACGAGTCTGCTCAAGGACTTGATCGGCAAGGTGTTTTCCGGTTCCGGCAAGGCGCTGGTGCTGACGGCGCTGCGCGAGCACGTGAGCGACGCGGAACGCCTGGAAATTGAAAAAATCCTGCGCAGCAAGGATGGCAAGGCGCCATGAACCTGGACATGCGCTTGGGCATCGAGTTGGGCAACCTTGTCCCGGCGCTGGGCTGGGTCCTGCTGTATTTTGTCTGGCAGGGCGTGATCGTCGGCGCCGTCTCCGCTGTCCTGCTCTGGCTGCTGCGCCACGCCAGCGCGCGCTGGCGCTATGCCGTCTGCGCGCTGGCACTGCTGCTGTGCCTGTGCATTCCCGCCGTCCATCTGCTGTCTCTGCTGTCCGGCACTTCACTGGCCCAGCTGCCGATGGACGCGCCGCCTGCCTGGCGCGCCGCGCTGCAAGCGTGGATGCCGGCCCTGGTGCTGGCCTGGAGCGCCGGCGTTGGCCTGATGAGCTTGCGCCTGGGCCTGGGCCTGGCCTGGGTCGGCCGGCTGCGGCGTCAGGCCGTGGCCGCCCCGGCCATCTGGCAGGCGCGCCTCGATGCGCTGGCGCTGCGCATGGGCTTGCACCGCAGTCGGCAAGTGCCGCTGAAGCTGCATGCTGGCCTGGCCAGTCCCGTCACCGTGGGCTTCTGGCGCCCCGTCATCCTGCTGCCCGCCGCCTTGCTGAGCGGCATGCCCGTCGCCTTGCTGGAAGCGCTGCTGGCGCATGAACTGGCGCACGTGCGGCGCTGGGATTACCTGGTCAACCTGTTGCAAAGCGTGGCCGAAGCGCTGCTGTTTTTTCACCCCGTCGTCTGGTGGCTGTCGGCGCGCATGCGGGCCGAACGCGAACAGGTGGCCGACGCGCTGGCTGCGCAAGCGCTGCAAGACCCGCAGCAGCTGGCCACGGCGCTGCATGCTTTGTCCCTGCACACGGCCGCGCCGCAGCATTCCGGCTTGCTGATGTCGGCCCGCGGCGGGGCGCTGCTGACGCGCATCGAACGCCTGATGGCGCCCGGCCTTGATACGGCCGGCTGGAAACTGGCCGTGCCCGCCTTGCTGCTGGCCTGCGCCACCTTGCTGCTGCAGGTGCAGGGCAAGCCTGCCGTCAACGGGGCGACCCTCGCCGAGGCCGCCGCCGCGATGCTGGACTTGCCCGTCAGCGCGAAACACATGCTGGTATTTGACGACAGCACGGGCCAGGTGCTGATGGCGAAAGATGCGGACGCCGTCGTGCCCATCGCCTCGATCACCAAGCTGATGACGGCCATGGTGGTGCTCGACGCGGGCCTCGATCCCGAGGAAACGCTGCGCATCGTGCGCGCCGATGGCGACTCGTCGCTGCAGCGCCACAGCCTGCTGGCCGATGGCGTGGCCGTGTCGCGTAGCGCGCTGTTGCAACTGGCGCTGCTGCCGTCCGAAAACCGCGCCGCCGCCGCGCTGGCGCGCACCTATCCGGGCGGCAGTACGGCGTTTCATCAGGCCTTGCAAGCGAAGATCCGCCACCTGGGCTTGACACGCACCACCCTGACGGACCCGGTCGGCAGTTCACCCGCGAATACGTCCACGGCCAGCGAGGTGGCGAAGATTGTCGCGGCGGCCGCGCGCTATCCGGACATCGCGCGCATCACCAGCCACCCGCAGGCCAGCGTGGCCGTGAATGGCAAGATGCGCACTTTGCGCAACACCAATCCGCTGGTGGGTGGCAAGGGCTGGGACATTGTGCTGTCGAAGACGGGCAGCAGCCACGAGGCCGGCAGCTGCCTGACCATGCGCATGCGCAGCGGCGGCAAGCACGTCACCGTAGTGCTGCTGGACGCCGACGGCGCGCAGCGGCGCTCGCTCGACGCCGGCCACATCCGCGACACCCTGGCCGACAGGACTGGCCGCATGCACTGATACCCCCCCGGGCGCGCCAGTGCGGGCGCCCTTCTTTTTACACTCTGGAGATGAAGATGACACTATTGGCGAAGTTGATGCTGGCTACGGTTGCGACCATGGCGGCAGGTACGGTGCAGGCAAAAACGCCGGCCCCGGTGCAGGATAAACCTGTTAATTGCGACAATTGCAAGGAATGGAATGCGCCCGTCAAGCCATTCAATATCCATGGCAATAGCTGGTATGTGGGCACGGCCGGCCTGTCCGCCGTGCTGGTGACGGGTCCGCAGGGCCATATCCTGCTCGACGGCGCGCTGCCGCAATCGGCGCCCTTAATAATCGACAATATCAAGGCACTGGGCTTTCGCATCGAGGACGTGAAAGTCATCCTCAATTCGCATGCGCACTGGGACCATGCGGGCGGCATCGCTGCACTGCAGCGTGCCAGCGGCGCCACGGTGGTGGCCAGCGCCTCGGGCGCCCTGGGGCTGCAAAGCGGCACGAATGGCAACGATGATCCGCAGTACCAGGCCGATCCTGTCGTGCATGTCGCGAAAGTGGCCAAGGTCAAGGTGGTGGGCGAGGGCGAGACCGTCAAGGTGGGCCCATTGGTATTGACGGCCCACATGACGCCAGGCCACACGCCAGGCGGCACGACGTGGACCTGGACCTCGTGTGAAGACGCGCGCTGCCTGAACGTGGTGTACGCGGACAGCCTGAACCCGTATGCCAGCGGCGATTTTACTTATACGGGCCAAGGCGCAGGCAAAGGCAAGACACCGGACATTTCGGCCTCGTTCGAAGCGAGCATCGCCAAGGTGGCCGCCTTGCCATGCGACATCATCATCCCCGTGCATCCGGGCACGACGGATGTGCTGGGCAAGGCCGCCAGGCGCAGCGCCACAAGCAATCCCCTGATCGACGCGAATGCCTGCCGCGCCTATGCGGCCGAAGCGGGCGGCTTGCTGGCCAAGCGCCTGGCGAAAGAGCGGGGCGCGGCGCACGCGCGTTAAGCTTTTTACTCTGCCGCCTGCTGCTGTTTTTGCAGGCGTTTCAGGAATACCGTCATTTCCTTGACGGCTTGCAAGTCGCCTTGCTGCTGGGCCACGGTCACGCCCGTGGTCCAGGCGGCCTGCGCTTCCTCCAGCCGTCCCAGCTGGTGCAAGGCCTTGCCCAGCAGTTTCCAGGCGGCGGAATAACCCGCTTGCTGTTGCGTCGCCTGCGCCAGGTGCAGGGCGGCTTGCGCGGCGTCATGCTCTTTCAGGCAGGCATCTCCCAGGCCAAAGCGCAGCAGGGCGCTGTCGCGTCCCTGCGCCAGCAGTTTTTCCAGTTTTTCACGCATGCCCGGCTCCTTATTATGCAAGTTAATGCTTGCATAATAGCGCTTCCACCTGCAAGTCACAAGCAGGCATTCAGTCGGCCACCTCCACCACCAGCTTGCCGCGCGCGCTGCCGTCCATTTGCGCCACATGCGCATCGTGCGCCGTGTGCAAGGTAAAACGGCGTGGGTCGAGCCGCACCTGCAGCTTGCCCGCGTCTATTAACTTGTTGGCTTCGCGCAAGATCGCGCCATGGCGCGCGTGATTCTCGCCGCTCAACAGCGGCAGCAGGGTAAACACGCCCGAATAGCTGGCCGCGCGCGCCGTCAGCGGGCTCAGGGCGAACGTGCCCCAGCCCAGGCAACTGACGACGTGGCCGCCGTAGATTTTTGCTGCCTGGAAGCTGGCGTCCAAAGTGGCGCCGCCCACCGTATCGTAGACGATGTCGAAACCGGTGCCGCCCGTATGCTCGGCTACATAGTCATCCACCGTGCTGCTGCGGTAATCGATGAAACGGGCGCCCAGCGCCTCGATGACAGCGCGGCTGGCGGCGCTGCCCGTGGCATACACCTTGGCGCCAAGGGCGACGGCGAGCTGCACGGCCATGTGGCCCACGCCGCCCGCGCCGCCATGCACCAGCACGCTGTCGCCCGCCTGCACGTGGGCGCGCTCGACCAGCCCTTCCCAGGCCGTGATGAAGACGAGGGGCAGGGCGGCCGCCTCGCGCAGGCTCAGTCCTGGCGGCACGGGCGCCAGCAGCGCAGCGTCGAAGACGCCGTATTCGGCCAGCGAGCCCTGGATGCCGGCTATGCCGCCCGCCATGCCATACACTGTTGCGCCGATGTGAAAAGCCGTCACGCCATCACCCACGGCGGCCACCGTGCCGGCCACGTCGATGCCGAGGATGGCGGGCAGGCTGGGCCGGGCGTGCGGCGCGGCGCCGGCGGCGATTTTCGTATCCAGTGGATTGACGCCGCTGGCGGCGATGCGCACAAGCACTTGCCCGGGGCCGGGCTGCGGCACGGGCAGGTGTTCGATGGTCATGGGGGCGGAAAAGCTGGTGAGGACGAGGGCTTGCATGGGGTTCTCCGTTGGGTTGATGCCCCAGTCTAGGCGCACGGCGTGCAAAGAAAAACGGGGCGCGGCGCGATGCACTATTGCCGTATCGTGGATAATCGCCTGAAAAACAGGAGGGAAATACATGGACAGGCTGGCAGCAATGCAGGTGTTTTGCGCCGTGGTCGAGGCGGGCGGCTTCAGCAAGGCTGCCCAGCGCCTGGGCATTTCCACGTCTTCAGTGACGAACCAGGTGGCGGCGCTGGAAAAGCACTTCGGCGTGCGCCTCTTGCAGCGCACCACGCGCAGCATGTCGCTCACGGCCGAAGGCCAGCAGTGCCATGCGCAGGCGCGCCAGGTGCTGGCCGATATGGCGGCGCTGGAGGCTAGCCTGCTGCAGGCGGCCGGGAAACCTTCGGGCAGCCTGCGCGTGGATATGCCCAGCAGCATCAGCCGTAACCTGGTGGCCCCCGCCTTGCCCCGCTTCATCGCCGCCTATCCCGACATTTCCCTGCGCCTGACGGTCAGCGACCGCCTGGTCGACATGGTGGAAGAGGGCATCGACGTGATGCTGCGCATCGGCGAGCCGCAGGATTCGTCGCTGGTGGCGCGCAGCCTGCTCACCATGGATTACCTGTGCTGCGCCGCGCCCGCCTTTGTCGCCAGGCATGGCATGCCGCAGACCCCGCAGGAACTCGATCAATTTTCCTGCCTGCATTTCCTGTACCCGAAAGCGCGCCAGGTGCGGCCCTGGCTGTTCCAGGACGGGGGCACTGGTGAACCGTATGCGCATACGCCGGCCGCCGCCTTGTCCTTCGACCATATCGAATCGATGATCGCCGCCGCGCAGGCCGGTTGCGGCATCGTGCAGGCGCTGTCCGTCTCCGTGCTGCAGCCCTTGCGCGAGGGGACTCTGGTGCCCGTGCTGCAACCGTTCCGCACGCGGGGACCGGACCTGTGGGCGCTGTTCCACCCGCGCCACTTGCGCGCGGCCAAGGTGCAAGTGTTCGTGGACTTTCTGGCGCAGATTTTTCATGATGACTTTAATGAGAATTGATTATCAATTATAATGCAAGCATATTGCATTAAATTGCCCATTGTCAGGAATCCCATGTCCGTGTTTTTACGCCGCCCCGTGGCGCTTTTGCTGGCCGCCGCCAGTCCTCTGACGCTGGCAGCTGACCCTGCCGCCGACAAGCCCGACGCGCAGGATGTCGTCACCGTGAAAGCCGAGCGCCAGCACTACCGCAGCCTGTCGGCCACGGGCGCCACCAAGACGGATGCCTTGCTGATGGATTTGCCGCAAAGCGTGCGCGTGCTGACCGGCGATTTGCTGCGCGACGCGGGCGTGACGACCCTGGCTGGCGCGCTGGACCTGGCCAGCGGCATCGCGAAGCAAAGCCCGCTGGGTGGCTTGTGGGATAGCTACGCCATGCGCGGCTTTACGGGCGACCCGAATTTCGGTTCCGACTATATGGTCAACGGTTTCAGTTCCAGCCGGGGCTACAACGGCCTGCGCGACGCTGGCAATACGCAGAATGTGGAAGTGCTGAAAGGCCCCGCGTCGGCCCTGTACGGCAGGGGCGAGCCGGGTGGCACGGTGAACATCACGACCAAAAAGCCGAAGTTCGCGCCCGAATACGGCGCCGATGTTTCCCTCGGCAGTTTCCAGACCCGCCGCGCCGCCGTCGATTTGACGGGGCCCTTGAGCGACAGCTTTGCCTACCGTTTGAACGCGGCGCATGAAGAAGGGCACAGCTTCCGCGATACCTTGAAAGTCGAGCGCAGCCTGTTTTCTCCCTCGTTCCTGTGGCTGTCTGGCGAGCACACGACCGTGTCGTATGAAATCGAAGCGGTGCAGCAGCGCGCGCCGTTCGACCGCGGCGTGGTGGCCGTGAATGGCCAGCTGGATCTTGTCCCCGTCGTGCGCTTCCTGGGCGAACCGGGCGACGGCCCCATGACGGTCAAGTCGCTGGGGCAGCAGTTATTTATCCATCACGCGCTGTCGGACGACTGGACGCTGCAGGCGGGTGCTTCCAACCGCGACAGCGAATTGACAGGCTATTCGACCGAGGCGAACAAGTTGCTGGCCGATGGCCGCAGCCTGAACCGCCAGCGCCGCCACCGCGATTTCTCGGCCACCGACGTGTCGGCACGGGTCGAAGTACTGGGCAAGTTCAAAACGGGCGCGCTGGCGCACGAGGTGCTGGCCGGTGTCGACGCCTATCACTTCGACGACCGCCGCGTGCAACTGCGGCGCAATCCCTCGGCCGCGAATGCCTATGCCATCGACATTCTCAATCCCGTGTATGGCGGCAAGGCCGCTCCGCTGGCCCTGTCCATCGACACGCAGGAAGCGCAAAAGGCGCGCGGCGTGTATGCGCAAGATCAACTGGACCTGGGCGCGCAGTGGAAGGCGCTGGTCGGCGTGCGCCACGATACGTACACGCAGGACGTGACGAACCATCGCCTCAACACGAGCAACCGGCAGTCGCTGTCGGCCACCAGTCCCCGCGCGGGCCTCGTCTACCAGCCGTCGAAAATGTGGTCGCTGTATGCGAGTGCGGCCAAGGGTTTCCGGCCCAACAGCGGCATCAGCATCGATAACCAGGCTTTTCCTGCCGAGCGCAGCCGCGCGTATGAGCTGGGCGCGAAGCTGGAAACGGGCAAGCTGACGGGCACGCTGGCCGTGTACGACATCCGCAAGCGCAATGTGCTGACGACGAATCCCGCCAACACGGATTTTGCCATCGCGGCGGGCGAGGTGGGCAGCCGGGGCCTGGAGCTGGACGTGTCGGGCGAAGTGGCGCGCGGCTTGCGCGTCTCGGGCGCGTATGCTTATACGGACGCCAGCGTCACGCGCGGCGACACTACGATAGTGACGGGCAGCCGCTTGGCCAACGTGCCGCGCCACAGCGCCAACCTGCTGGCCACGCAGCAATTTGCGCTGGGCACGGGCACGGCCAGCGCGGGCGGCGGTGTGCAGTACGTGGGCGAGCGCCTGGGCGACGTCGCCATCAGCAGCAGCTTTACCCTGCCGGCCTACACGACGGCCAGGCTGTTGGCGTCGTATTCGCCGACGGCGAAACTGCGCCTGGCACTGAATGTGGAAAACCTGTTCAACCGCAGCTACTATGCGAGTTCCTACAGCCAGCTGTGGGTGGCGCCGGGGGCCGAGCGTACGCTGACCCTGAATGCGCATTACAGGTTTTGATGTATTCACCCAACAGCAAAATGCCGGGGTCGGACCTTAAGGTCCGACCCCAGTTTCTGCCGTTGGGGTACGCACGCTACTCTTACCCTTCCATTTAAAATGAATAAATGACTGCCTACCTGACTTCCCCCGCCACCCTGCGCACCCGCATCGCCGTCATCGACGTACTGCGCGGCCTCGTCATGCTGATCATGCTGTTTGACCATGTGCGCGAAACCGTGTTTTTACACCATCAGGTCGGCGACCCGATGGATGCGGCCCACGTCGATCCGGCCCTGTTCTTCACGCGCCTGGCGGCCCACGTGTGCGCGCCCATGTTCGTTTTCCTGACGGGACTCTCCGCCTGGCTGTATGCGCATCCGGCCGCCGGTCCCCGTAGCGCTACCGGCTTTTTGTTTAAACGGGGCTTGCTGCTGGTGGTGCTGGAACTGGTGTTCGTCAATTTCGCCTGGAGCGGGGCGTTTCCTCCCGCCGTGCTGTACTTGCAGGTGATCTGGGTCATCGGCCTGGCCATGATGGCGCTGGCGGTGCTGCACCGGTTGCCTTTGAAAGTGCTGGCGCTGCTGGGCGTGGCGATTATCGCGGGCCAGCATTTGTTCACCTGGCTGCACGCGGAAGAGGGCAGCTTTGCCTATTACCTTCTGACGCTGCTGTTGCAACGCGGCTACCTGGTGGCCGATGGCGCCATGAAGATCAAGGTCAGCTATCCGCTGTTGCCGTGGATAGGCGTGATCGTGCTTGGTTATGCGGCCGGACCGCTGTATGCGCGCAGCCGTTCGCCGGAGGGGCGCCGTCGCCTGCTGCTGGCGCTGGGCGCGGGCAGTTTGCTTCTGCTGGCCGTGCTGCGCGGCTTCAATCTGTATGGCGAAACCCTGCCGTGGGCGGCGGGCGAGACAACCCTGCGCACGGCCATGAGCGTGCTGAACTTCACCAAGTATCCGCCGTCCCTGGACTTCCTGCTGTTCACCCTGGGCCTGGGCTTGCTGGGCCTGGCCTGGCTGGAAAGCGTCGATAACGGGTTCACGCGGGCTTGCGCCACCTTTGGCGGCGCGCCCATGTTTTACTATCTGCTGCATTTATACCTGCTGCTGGGCATCGGCCTGGCCTTGAAGGCTATGCTGGGCGCCAACCACGCTGGCCGCTATGGCGTCGAGCATATCTGGCAAGTCTGGCTGCTGGCCTTGCTGCTGATGCCCGTGCTGTACTTTCCCTGCCGCGCATTTGCCAATTACAAGCGCACGTCGAAGCAGGCCTGGGTACGCTACTTTTAAGTTCGCCTACTTGCAGTAGAGGCGATCAATGCTGTGCGACGACGCCAGGTAATGCCGCGTCTGCCAAGCAATCGCCACGCGGTAGGCGCAGGGCGGGTCGAGCGCCACGTTGACGGGAAAACCGCCATTGTTGCCTGACAGATGAGGCCCACCCGCGCCGCCGCGGAACAAATAATTGTTCGGTGGTGGCGGCGGCGTGAAGCTGGCGGACGGCAGCGGTGGCGGCGGGTGCGCGATGCCGTTGTTATTGGAAATCGTGATATTGAAAAAGCGCACATGCGGATGGTCGATCGTGTACAGGATATGCACGACGCCGCCCGCGATGGGGTTGCAGGCATTGCTGCGCAACTCTTCCAGGTCCAGCGCCACGATGACGGGCGAATTGTCGAAGACGATGGAGTCGAGCCCATCCGTGGCCACCAGCGCCAGGCTGATGCCGTCGCGCACTTCGAAGCCCAGGCGGTAGCGGCGTATCGGCTCGCTCTCGGCTGCCGTCAGGCTGCGGCCCGCGTCGAGGATGGGCAAGCCGCCCGGCAGCTTGGCCGGATGCAGGCTGGTGATGGCCGGCGTATTCACAGTGAGCAAGTCAAACGTGCGCAGGAAGATGTTGGGCGCCACATTGACGATGGCCGTCGTGCCGTCGCGCATGTCCACGGTGACGCTCTTGCCGTCCACCCTTATCCAGCCGCCAGGCTTCAGGTCGCCCGCATCGATGATGACGGGCGCCGAATCGCCGAGACCCAGTCCATTCGTATAAAACACATAGCCGACATGCGTGCCGAGGATTTGCGTCAACGGTGCCAGGCTGGCCGGTGACACCGTGGGGATGGCTGCCGGGTCGTCGCTGCCACCGGGCCAGGACCACTCGCCGATCAGGAAACGGTATTCGAGCGGGTTGGCGGGGATGGCGCTGTTGCGCAACGGGCAATTGCCTTTCAATGTGACGCCGCCGGCGAATACGTAGGACGCGCCCGCGCCGCCCGCATAGCCTTGCGCGGAAAAGCCGGCCAGCGAGGGAAACGGGTGGATATCGAACACTTCCACCTGCTGCCAGTGGGGCACGCCTTCCACGTCGGGTGGCAAGACGTCTTTTGAACACAATTCCACGCAGAAGCAGTGGCCCACATTCTCGCGGCCCGGCTGGCGCCCGTTGGCTTGCGTTTCCGACAGAATGGTCACGCTGCCCAGCTGCGCCGTGAAATACACGTCGGGGCCGCTGGCGAACTCCACGTTGATGAACGGTGAAAACGGCGTCAGCGTGAAGTCTGATGTCAGGTAATCGATGCGGAAGCGCCCGCTGGCATCGGTGACGGCCACGCCAAGCGCATCGTCCTGCAGCCAGTCCGCGTCGAACGCGCGCACGGTGGCGCCGGCGATCGGCGTGTGGGGTGCGTCGCAGGTGCGCAGTCGGCCGCAGATGGTCCAGGCGCCGAAGCGGACGCGCACCAGGCACCAGAAGCGTTGCGGCAGGCAATAATCCCAGACGGCGAGGAAATCATTGTCGGCCTGGCGCCAGCGCGGCTGGATGGTGGTGATGGAAAACTGCAGCGGCACGGGGTCTTTCGGCCCCCCTTTCAGATGCGGCACGGTGGGACATAACACGTCCACTTCCACGGCCTCGCCCTGGTATTGTTCCTTGTCGCCCAGGGTAAAGCTGTAGTTGCCATCGTCGTCAGTGCGCGTTTCGGCCAGCAGGGAGGGGGCTTTCGCCTGCACTTCCTCGTCCGTGAGAATGGCGAAGGTTTCCTTGGCGCTGGCCACGGCCAGGGCCGTGACGTTTTGCGACGCGCGCGGGCGGTACAGGCGCACGATGACGTGCGACAACGGTTCAGGACACTCGGCACAGATCAAGCCGCACAGTTTGCCCCGCAGGATATAGGCCATGATGGTTCCCTTGCTGATGTGGAAGGCGCGCCGCTCGGAGTGGCGGCGCTGTTACCAAGCTAGCAAATGAAAGGCCGTCAGGCTTGATCTGGCTTAAACCTGCGTTCTATTTAATCAGCGCCAATACTTCGCGGAAACGCGGATGCTTGCAGTCGCGCAACCATTCAAAGGCCAGCATCTCCACCGTCACCAGATGGGCGCCCAGCTTGTCCAGACGGGCCAGCGCCGCATCGCGGCTGGCGGCCTGGCGCGAGCCGACGGCGTCGATGGCGATGATGACTTCATACCCCAGCTGCAGCAGGCCGATGGCCGTTTGCAGCATGCACACATGGGCTTCGCAGCCGGTGACGACGATTTGCTTGCGCCCGGCGGGCAGCATGTCCTGCAAGCCATCAAAGCAGGCGCCGAAATGCGTCTTGTGCAAGGTCCGTTCGCACAGCGCGGCGATCTCTTCCACGTTCGGCCCCAGTCCCTGGCGGTTCTGTTCCGTGCCGAGCACCGGTACGTCGAGCAGACGGGCGATCTTCGCCAGGCGCAGGTTTTGCGCCAGCACCAGGCCGGCGTCGTGGATGGCCGGCATCAAACGGCCTTGCAGGTCGACAATGACCAGTACAGCCTGGTTCGCATCCATCAGCATGGCATTCTCCCTTATTCCTATGTGGCGACAGTGTAGCGCGTAGTCAGCTTGGCCAGCTGGGCGTGTTTGTTTCGCCCATCAGGTAGGCGTGATTCAGGTCGATGGCGGCCCGCAGGTAATTCCACAGGGCGCTGACCCGCGCGATGTTGCGCCGCTCGCTGGGCGAGATCATCCAGAAGGCGCGCAGCAAATCGATCTCGCCGTCGAGCACGGGCACCAGTTCATTCGACTGCTGCGCCACGAAGCAGGGCAAAATCGCCAGTGCCTGGCCCGCGCGCGCCGCATGGTATTGCGCGATCACGCTGGTGCTGCGAAACGCGCGCAGGGAATCGGGCGCCACGTTGTCCATGTAGCGCAGCTCCGAACTGAACACCAGGTCGTCCACGTAGCCGATGATGGGGTGCTGCGCCAGCTGCGCCACGCTGGTAATCGGTGCGTGGCGCGCCAGGTAGCCTGGTGTGGCGTACAGTTTCAGGCGGTAGTCGGACAATTTCGTCACCACGTACGGACCGGACAGGGGGCGCTCGATGGAAATGGCCACGTCCGCCTCGCGCTTGGACAGGCTGACGAAACGCGGCACGGCGATCAGGTCCACGCTGATGTGCGGGTAGCGGCCGCAAAACTGCGCCAGGTGCGGCGCCAGCACGATGGCGCCGAAGCCTTCGGTAGCGCCCAGGCGCACCTGGCCCGACAGCAATCGATTGTGTTCGCCCAGCTCCTCGGTGGCGGAAAACACCGTGCTTTCCATGTTTTCCGCGTATTCCATCAGGCGGTGGCCCTCGGGCGTCAGCTGGTAGCCCACGTAATTGCGGTCGAACAGCTGCGTGCCCACCTGCTCCTCGAATTTGCGCATGCGCCGCGACACGGTGGAATGGTCGATGCCCAGTTTTTTCGCCGCATCGACGAGGCCGGCGCTGCGCGTCAGTTCCAGGAAGACCCGTACATTGTCCCAATCGAGCATGGCAATTCCTCTCTGTGCATTTTTGCAAAGGAATTATGCATTAATTTCACTTGAGTGCATATTTTTACACATGCAGAATGCATCTAAACATATAAGAAAACCCATCCACCTGGAGACACGCATGAAAAAAACCGTTCTGGCCATGGGCGCGCTGGCGCTCACCCTTTCTTTTGGCGGCGCGCAGGCGCAGATTTCCGATGGCGTCGTCAAGGTCGGCATCCTCACCGACATGTCCGGCCCGTATTCGGCCATGGGCGGGCGCGGCTCCGTCGTCGCCAGCCAGATGGCCGTCGAGGATTGTCTGAAAGCCGAATGCAAGGGCATGAAAATCGAAATCATCTCGGCCGACCACTTGAACAAGGCCGACATCGCCGCCTCCAAGGCGCGCGAATGGATAGACCGCGACAAGGTCGACGCCATCGCCGACCTGACCAATTCCTCGGTGGCCCTGTCCGTGCAAAAGCTGATGAAAGAGAAGGGCGGCATCGCCATGTTCAGCGGCCCGGCCACCACGCGCCTGACGAACGAAGATTGCTCGCCGAACGGCTTCCACTGGATGTTCGACACCTATTCGCAGGCGGCCGGCACGGCGGCGGCATTGACGAAACTGGGGCAGAAATCGTGGTATTTCGTCACCGTTGATTACGCCTTCGGCCATTCGCTGGAAAAGGACGCCAGCGAAGTCGTCAAACGCAATGGCGGCACGGTGCTGGGCGCCGTGCGCCATCCGCTGAACGCCTCCGACTTCTCGTCCTTCCTGGTGCAGGCGCAAGGCTCGAAAGCGCAGGTGATCGGCCTGGCCAACGGCGGCGCCGACGTGGTCTCGGCCATCAAGCAGGCGCGCGAGTTCCGCATTGGCAGCGGCAAGGACCAGCGCCTGGCCGCCTTGCTCGTGTTCCTCTCCGACGTGCATGCGCTGGGCTTGGAAACGGCCCAGGGCCTGGTCTACGCGGACGGCTTTTACTGGGATGCCGATGACCGCAGCCGCGCGTTTGCCAAGCGTTTCGAGGCGCTCAACAAAGGTGCCAAGCCGACCATGGTGCAGGCGGGCGTGTACTCCAGCGTCTATCACTACCTGAAATCGGTGGCGGCGGCGAAAAGCGACGACTCGAAGATCGTCGCCCAGAAAATGCGCGAGCTGCCCATCAAGGATGCCGTCATGAACAACGCCTCCATCCGCCCCGACGGCCGCGTCATCCACGATATGTACCTGGTGCAGGTGAAGACCCCGGCCGAATCGAAAGGCGCGTGGGACTACCTGAAAGTGCTGTCCACCATCCCCGCCGACCAGGCGTTCAAGCCGATGGATGCGGCCGCGTGCAACCTCGTTAAAAAATAATTTTCACCCCTAACGGCGAAAAGGCCGGGGTCGGTTCCTTCGGAATCGGAATGTCCCCCACTGGGGGAAATTCCCCCTCAGGGTCCGACCCCGGCAGTTTTGACTTTGGGGTGAGTTCAACCAACACCGATATCACGGAGCAAACCATGAACCAAGCCCTCACCCAAATCCCTTCCATCCCGCTGCACATAGCCGGCAAGCACCACGCCTCGACCAGCACCGAATGGCGCGACGTCGTCAACCCGGCCACGCAGGAAATCGTCGCCAGGGTGCCGTTTTCCACGCCGGACGAAGTCAACCTGGCCGTCGCCACGGCCAAGGAAGCGTTTAAAACCTGGCGGAGTACCCCGCTGGCGGCGCGCATGCGCATCATGCTCAAGTACCAGCACCTGATCCGCGAAAACATCGGTGCTTTGGCCGAACTGATCACGCGCGAACACGGCAAGACCCTGCCGGACGCGGAAGGGGAAGTCATGCGCGGCCTGGAAGTGGTGGAGCACGCGTGCTCGATCGCCACCCTGCAGCTGGGCGAGATCGCGGAAAACGCGGCCACCGGCGTCGATGTCTACAACATCTACCAGCCGCTGGGCGTAGGTGCCGGCATCACGGCCTTCAACTTTCCCGTCATGCTGCCATGCTTCATGTTCCCCATCGCTATCGCCTGCGGCAATACGTTCGTATTGAAACCGTCGGAGCAGGACCCGTCATCGACCATGTACCTGGTCGAACTGATGTACCAGGCGGGCTTGCCGGCCGGCGTCTTGAACGTCGTGCACGGCGGCGCCGACGTCGTCAACATGCTGTGCGACCATCCCGACATCAAGGCCGTGTCCTTCATCGGTTCCACTCACGTGGGCACGCATGTGTACCGCCGCGCCAGCGAATCGGGCAAGCGCGCGCAGTCGATGATGGGCGCGAAAAACCATTGCGTGGTGCTGGCCGACGCCAACAAGGAGCAGGCGATCAATAACCTGATCGGCGCCGCCTTTGGTGCGGCAGGCCAGCGCTGCATGGCCAATTCCGTCGTCGTGCTGGTGGGCGAGGCGCGTACCTGGCTGCCGGAAATCGTCGCCCGTTCGCAAGCGCTGAAAGTGGGACCGGGTAGCGACCGCGATGCCGACCTGGGACCGATGGTCTCCAAGGCCGCCATGCAGCGCGCGGAAAAGCTGATCCAGGCGGGCGTGGACGAGGGCGCGCAGCTGCTGCTCGACGGCCGCGGCCTCAAGGTGGCCGGCTACGAGGGCGGCAACTTCATGGGGCCGACGATTTTTTCGAAGGTGGCGGCATCGAACTCGGTCTACACGCAGGAAATCTTCGGCCCCGCCATGTGCGTGGTCGAGACGGATACGCTGGACCAGGCCATCGCCTTCATCAACGCCAACCCGAACGGCAACGGCACTTCGATCTTCACTTCGTCCGGCTGGGCGGGGCGCAAGTTCCAGCACGAGATCGACGTGGGGCAAGTCGGCATCAACGTGGCCATACCCGTGCCCGTCGCCTATTTCAGCTTCACGGGATCGCGCGCCTCGAAACTGGGCGACCTGGGGCCGAACGGCAAGCAAGCCTTGTACTTCTGGACGCAGACCAAGACCGTCACCGCGCGCTGGTTCGCCCCGGACGATGGCGGCAGCGGCGTCAATACCACCATCTCGATGAAATAAGGAGGCGGCGATGAGCACCAATATCGTTTTCATCGGCCTTGGGAACATGGGGCTGCCCATGGCGCAAAACCTGGTGCGCGCCGGCCATGCGGTGACGGGTTTCGATTTGCTGCCGGCCAGCGTGCAGCAGTTTGCCGACGGCGGCGGCCTGGTGTCCGATAACCAGGTGGCGGCGATCCAGGCGGCCGACATCGTCATCACCATGCTGCCGGCCAGCCGCCACGTGCTGGGGGCGTATTTGGGGGACGCGGGTATCCTGGCGCAGGCGCGGCGCGGCACCCTGCTGATCGACTGTTCGACGATTTCCACCGAGGCGGCGCGCCAGGTGGGCCGCGCGGCCGAGGAAAAGGGCATGCCCATGCTGGACGCGCCCGTCTCCGGCGGCACGGCGGGCGCCACCAACGGCACGTTGACCTTCATGGTGGGCGGCGAAGACGCGGCGCTGGCGGCAGCGCGGCCTTACCTTGAGATCATGGGCAAGGCGATTTTTCACGCAGGCGGCTCCGGTTGCGGGCAGACGGTCAAGATCTGCAACAACATGCTGCTGGGCATACTCATGATCGGCACCAGCGAAGCGATACGCCTGGGCGTGGCCAATGGCCTGGACGCTAAGGTGGTGTCGGACGTGATGGCGAAAAGTTCGGGCCGCAACTGGACCCTGGACGTGTACAACCCGTGCCCGGGCGTGGCCGAGAACGTGCCCGCGTCGCGCGGCTACACGGGCGGCTTTGGCGTCGATTTGATGCTGAAAGACCTGGGACTGGCCATGGAAAGCGCCGAGGCGTCGGGCGCCAGCGTGCCGCTGGGCGCCCTGGCGCGCACGCTGTATGACATGCACAGCAAGGCAGGATCGGGCGGGCTCGATTTCTCCAGCATCTACCGGCTGCAGGATACGCTGGCATAAGGCCGCTGTCGTGGCGATGGCGCTCCTGCGGGAGCGTTTTTTTTTGTTGATCGTCATCCAAACGTACATGCTATCAGGACGGTAAGAATATACAATCTGCAACTTGATTGGAAGCAAGTTTGATGCAAGATGCATGCTGCCGATACGGACGCCGATTGCGAAAAGAAAACATGCCCGCCAAGGGCCTTGATGAACAGGAAAGACGGATCCCCGATGTTTAAAAAAATACTGGCACTGGCGCAGGGCGTAGTGGGCCTGGATGAGCAGGCGCAGTTGAAGAAGGGCTTGCGCGGTCTGGCGCAGATCTCGCCTGCGCTGTGGGAGCGCGCCTGTGAGTTTGTCTGCGAAGGGCGCCAGGAAGGCGTGCTGCTCGATATGCAGGCGGCGGCGCCGCGCGGCGGCACCTTGCTGGGCAAGCCCGGGCGCCTGTACTCGCATTTTTATACCCATAACCTGAGTAACAAGGATGGCGCGCTGGCCAATGAAAGCCTGCGCCACCGGCACCAGTTCTACGCCCAGTCCGACGCGGCGACGCTGGACGCGGCGCTGCTGGTGCGCCTGGGCAAGCTGCTGCAGGCCGCCGATGGGGGCGATACGCTGGAACGCACGGGCGCCGCGGTGCCGCAGTGGCTCGATTACCTGCTCGGCGATGCGTTGTTCGCCAGTTTTTCCGAGACCCGCGCGCAGGCGACCACGGTCAACCGGCGCGGCTGGGACGTGGTGCTGCTGGCGCGCCTGCTGGCCGTCGATGGCGAGGCTGAAGAAGGCGCGCTGCAACTGGTGTTCGAGCGGCGCGAATTGAACGAATACGTGCGCGATAACTGCCTGCAGCGCCTGCTGGCGCCGGGCGCGCTCGACGCTTACATGCTCGCGCATGCCGCGCAGGTGGAGCAATTGCCAACGCTGTTGTCGGCCAGCGGCAAGGTGCAGCTGGCCAGGCGTGTGGGCGCCGCGCCGGCGCTGGCCGACGCCTTTGCCGCCATCCTGGTGCGCCTGGCCGTCGATGGCGGCAAGAGCGTGCGCATCGAAGCGGCTCCGCATCTGGCCGCCATTCCCGTGGAACGCAGGGCCGTCTTGCTGCAGCAATGCCTGTTGACGGGCAAGACGGAAGAGCGCGTGCAGGCGGCCGAGCTGCTGGGCCGCAGCCTGGGGCCGCAACAGGGTGCGCTGCTGGAACAGGCGCTGGCGCAGGAGGCGAGCAAGCCGGTGCAGGCGGCCATCCGCAATGCCCTGTCGTGGCTGGGCGCGGCCAGCGATGCCGGCGCGGCGGAACTGCCCGTGCCGCCGCTGCCGCCCGCGCCGCCAGCGGCGCGCCTGGGCGACGCCGCGTTGCAGCTGCTGCAGGCCAATCATGCGGCGTTGCTGGAAAAGTACCGCGCCGAAGCACGCCAGGAGCGCGAAGACAACCAGCACGCCAAACATAAGTACGAATGGAAGCAGGAGCGTCTGAAGCGCTATGAGGCGTTCAAGCCGGCCTGGCTGGAAGCGGCCATCCGCGTGTTCAATGGCGAGGCAGCGAAGGGCGACGAGGGGCCCTTGCAAAGTAACCTGGCGCGCGAACCTGTCGAGCTGCAGGGCAAGGTGGCTGCCTTGCCGGATTTTGGCGTGGCGCACATGGCGCGCTGGCTGCTGGCCACACGGCGCAATATTTTTCATTTCTGGCACGATGACTTTTTCCAGCGATGGCTGGCGCAGCAGGACCTGTCCACCTTCGACCTGCGCCTGCTGGCGCGCGCCATGCGCAAGGCCGGCGACGAGCATGACAGCGTGGCCATGGCCTGCATGGCCAGCAACTGGTGGGGCGCCAAGCCGCAGCAGGTGCTGGCGGCTGACATGGTCTGGCCGCTGTTCGCGGAACGCCCCGAACTGATCGAGCAGGGCCTGGGCTTGCGCGCCGTCGAAAGGCGCCGGGGCGTGGCGCCCGAGCTGGGTCCCACCCTGGAGGTGCTGGCCACCTTTCCGCTGCTGCCGGCGCAATGGCTGCCGCGCGTGATGGAGATCGCGCTGGGCGAGGGCAAGCAGCACCGCGCCAGCGCGCAGCAGGTGCTGGCCAGCCTGCCCGATATCGGCAAGCGCGTGGCCGAGGCGCTGGGATCGAGCAAGCAGGACATGCGCATCGGCGCGGCGCGCTGGCTGGCCGACCTCGATTACCGCGCTGCCGTCCCGGCGCTGTACCAGGCGCTGGACAAGGAGACGCGCGAGACCGTGATCGCCGCGCTGATGACGGCGCTGGAAAAACTGGGCGAGGACCCGAGTCCGCGCCTGTCGCCCGAGATCCTGCTGGCCGCCGCGCGCAAGGGCTTGAAGGGCAAGGCGCCCGTCGGCCTGGCCTGGTTCGTCTTCGAGGCGCTGCCCGCCTGCCGCTGGCAGGATGGCATGCCGGTCGACGCCGACATCATCCGCTGGTGGGTGGTGCTGGCCTGCAAATTGAAGGAGCCGGGCGGCAACGCCTTGCTGCTGCGCTATCTGGGCCTGCTCGACGCGGCAAGCCGCGCCGCCTTGGGCGAGACGGTGCTGCGCCTGTTCATCACCGAGGATCTGCGCGGCCCTAGCCTGGAAGTGGCGACCGCCGAAGCGCAGGCGCGTGCGCCGCAGGCCTACCTGAGCTACCAGGACCAGGCCAGGCGCTATCCCGAGTATTATGCCGCGCAGGGCAAGATGACCGAAGAGCAGGTGTTCGACCAGATCCGCCGCAACAAGATGGCCGAGTACCTGGGCAGCGCCATCGGCGAGAAGGGCATCCTGGCGCTGGCCGCGCATACGCCTGGCCATGTGGCGATCAGCCTGCTGCAAGCGTATATGCGCGACCATTATCCGCGCCGCGCGCAGATCGAAGCGATGCTTGACGCTCTGGCTGATGGCTACGACCCGGCCGTCATCCAGTTATTACTGGGGATCGCGCGGCGCTACCGCACCGCCTCGGTGCAGGAAAAGGCGCGTCTGCTGGTCGAGCGCATCGCGCAAGGCAAGGGCTGGAGCCATGACCAGCTGGGCGACCGCACCATCCCGACCGGCGGCTTCGACGACAGCGGCCGCCTCGACCTGTCATATGGCGAGCGGGTCTTCCAGGTGACCTTGGACGGCGCCATGAAGCCGCGCTTGCACAACCCCGACGGCAAGGAGATCAAGGCCTTGCCCGAGCCGCGCCAGGACGAATCGCCCGAACTGGCCAAGGAAGCCAAACAGCAGCTATCCGTGTGCAAGAAAGAACTCAAGCAAGTCATCACCATGCAGACGGCGCGCCTGTACGAAGCCATGTGCGCCGGACGTGTCTGGCCGGCGCAGGAGTGGCGCGATTACCTGCTTGGCCATCCGATCGCTGGCCGCCTGGTGCAGGCGCTGGTGTGGATCAGGGAGGACGACGCAGGTCGCACCCTGCTGCGCCCCAGCGACGATGGCAGCCTGCTCGACGCGGACGACGAGGAAGTCACGCTGCCCGAAGGCAGCCGGCTGCGCCTGGCGCACGCCTCGCTGCTGGACGCGCCGCAGATCGCCGCCTGGCAGCGCCATTTCAAGGATTACAAGGTCAAGCCCCTGTTCGAGCAGCTGGCGCACCAGTTGCCCGACGCGTCGCTGATGGCGGGCCGGCACATCGCGGACCGCGAAGGCTGGGTGGGCGACACCTTCGGCTTGCGCGGCGCCTTCGGCAAGCATGGCTATCAGCGCGGCCAGGCCGAGGATGGCGGCGTCTTCACCGAGTATCACAAGGATTTCATCAGCGCCGGCCTGCGCGCGGTGATCGAATTTTCCGGCAGCAGCCTGCCCGAGGAATTGATGGCGGCCGCCCTGAAAACGCTGCAATTCTATCCCTTGCCGCGCTCCTGGCGCGACGAGGCGGTGCCGCTGGCCGACGTGCCGTCCGTGCTGCTGGCCGAAACCTATGCCGATTATCTGGCGGTGTCGAAGGCGTGCGGCGGCTATGATGCGCAATGGGAAAGTAAAATGCCGTGGTGAACAAAGAGAACGACATGATGACGGAACAACATAACGATAATCAGGTGGTGCGCCGCAGCGCCGAACAGCGTTACGCGAGCGAGCTGGAACGCCTGAAGGCGGCCGATACCGATCCGCGCCCCCAGGGCTGGCAGCTGTCGCCGCGCGCGGTACGCCGCTTCATCCTGGGCGACGCGGCGCTGCAAGTGAGCCGCAAATTCTATGGCGACGATCCGCTGGTCGACCGCGCCATCGTCACCCTGATGGGGCACCAGGGGCTGATGCTGGTGGGCGAGCCGGGTACGGCCAAGTCGCTGCTGTCCGAATTGCTGGCCGCGGCCATCAGCGGCGACTCCGCGCTGGCGATACAGGGCACGGCCGGCACCACTGAAGACCATATCAAATATTCGTGGAACTATGCCTTGCTGCTGGCCGAAGGGCCGAGCCGGCGCGCACTGGTGCCGTCGCCCTTGTTTCAGGCCATGGAAGCGGGCAAGCTGGTGCGCTTCGAGGAAATCACGCGCTGCGCGCCTGAGATGCAGGACGTGCTCATTTCACTGATGTCGGAAAAGCAGCTGATGATTCCGGAACTGGGCGGCGACGCGCGCGTGCATGCGCGGCGCGGCTTCAATATCATCGCCAGCGCCAACTTGCGCGACCGTGGCGTGCATGAAATGTCGTCGGCGCTGAAACGCCGCTTCAACTTCGAAACCGTCAAGCCGATCCGCGACCATGGCTTCGAAGTCGAACTGGTGATGCAGCAGCTGCAGCGCGAACTCGATGCCATCGGCGCTGCCGTCATCGTCAGGCGCGACGTGGTCGAACTGCTGGTGACCACGTTCCAGGAACTGCGCGCCGGCCAGACCCGCGAAGGCACGGCCATCAAGACGCCGGAGGCGGTGATGTCGAGCGCCGAGGCGGTCAACCTGGTCTATGCGGCCTCGCTGGAGGCGCTGCATTTCGGCGACGGCACCTTGCGCCCGCGCGAACTGGCCAACCAGTTGCAGGGCGTGGTCCTGAAGGACAACGCCGATGACCTCAAGCGCGTGCGCCATTATTTCGACACGGTGGTGCGCGAACGTGGCCGCCGCGACGATTTGTGGAAAAGCTTCGGCGACGCGGCGCGCCAGCTATGGCTGTAGTGCAGCCGGATTTGCAGCCGGATTTGCCGGCCGGCGTGGCCGCTGCGCGCGCCAGGCTGTTCGGGCAGGGAGTGTACTTTGCACCGGTACGCCACCACAGCCCGGCATGCGCGCACGCATTGCAGGCCATGCTGCGCGAATTACGCCCGGCGGCCGTGCTGATCGAGGGGCCGGAAGGCTTCACGGACATGCTGCCCTTGCTGCTGGACGAACGCACGCGCCCGCCCGTGGCGCTGCTGTGCCAGACGCCGGCGACAGGCGCAGAGGGCGCGCGCACGGCATCGGCGTTTTTCCCGTTTTGCGATTACAGCCCCGAATGGGTGGCGCTGCGCGAGGGGGCGGCCGTGCAGGCGCAGCTGGCCTTCATCGACCTGCCGTGGCAGGCGCGCGCGGGCACGGCCGACGCGCAGCCCGATGCCGATGCGCGCAGCCTGATGGCCGAGCGCTACCTGGCCCACAGCAGCTATCTGAACGCCCTCGCCGCGCGCGCCGGCTGCCGCGACCAGGACGAACTGTGGGATCACCTGTTCGAGGCGCGTTCGCGCACGGCCCTGGCGGACTGGCGCAGCGTGTTTGGCGACGTGTTTTCATACTGCGCCATGGCCCGCCTCGATTACGAGCCGGCCGTGCTGGAAGCGGAGGGCAGCCTGCCGCGCGAACGTCACATGGCGGCGCATATCGCCCGCTGGCGCAAGCAGGTGGACGGCCCCGTGGTGGTGGTCACCGGCGGCTTTCACACCAGCGCGCTGATCGAACTGCTTGACGCGAGTCCCGTACCTGCCGCGCCGGCCATTACCGGCGCCAGCTGGCTGATACGCTACAGCTTTGAGCGGCTCGATGCCCTGAATGGCTATGGCGCCGGCATGCCGGCGCCCGCCTACTACCAGGCCGTCTGGGATGCCCTGCAGTCGCCGGTGCCGGGCGAGCACCAGCTTGCCGTTGCCGTGGACCAGTTGACCAGGCTGGCCCAGGATAGCCGGGCGCGTGGCTTGCACGAGCGCATTTCCACGGCGCAGGTACAGGCGGCCGTGCTGCAGGCGGCCAGGCTGGCGGCCTTGCGCGGCCATGCGGGGCCAGGCCGCCAGGATGTGCTCGACGCCATGCGCTCCTGCTTCGTCAAGGGCGCCATCGACGATGGCATGCAGGGCCTGTTCGACGACGTGCGGCGCCAGATGACGGGCAGCCGGCTGGGCGACGTGCCGCCATCGGCCGGTTCACCGCCGCTGGTGCAAGACGCGCGCGCGGCGGCGTATCGCCACGGCTTGCGCCTCGACGACGGCGACAAGCGGCTAGCGCGCCTGGACCTGTACCGCAAGCAGCGCCACCGCCGGCGCAGCCGCTTCTTTCATCTGATGCAGTATCTGGACACGGACCTGGCGCGCTGGCAGGGCGGCCCCGATTTCATGGCCGGCAGCAGGCTGGAACTGCTGTTCGAGGAATGGACGTATGCGTGGACGCCGCTGGTCGAAGCGCGCCTGATCGAATTGGCTGCCGATGGCACCACCCTGGCCGAGGTGGCGCTGGTGCGGCTGCTGCGCGAAGAGCAGGCGCTGGGCGCCGCGGGCCGGGCCCGTTCGGCCGGCAGCGCCGCTGCCCTGCTGGTGCGTGCCTGCCTGGTGGGCTTGCATGAACGTTTGCCCGATCTGTTGTCGCTGTTGTCGCGCCGTCTCGATGACGATGCCGATTTTGCCTCCGTCGTCGCCTGCGGCCATGCGCTGGTGACTCTGTGGCGCGCGCGCGAGCCGCTGGGCTTGCGCGAGCATCCGGGCGTGCTGGCGCTGATGCGGCGTGTCTGGCCGGCCGCGCTGTTCCTGCTGCCCGCACTGGCCGATACGGGCAGGGACGGGGAAGGCGCGCAAGTGGGACAGTTGCTGGCATTGCGCGAATTTGGCCGTGCCGCACGCAGCGCCTTGCCGGTGCAGGAGGCTGGCCTGGCTTTCGAAGCCGGCGACCTGCACCGGCGCCTGCAGGCCCTGACGGCGATGCGCGCCTGCGCGCCCGGCATCTGCGGCGCCGCCGCCGCGCTGCTGTTCCTCGATGGCGCCTGGGATGAACAGGATTTGTCGCGTTTGCTGGAACAGCGCTTCGGCGCCGGCGCCACGCCGCAGGATGCCGTGCGCTTCCTGTCGGGCCTGATGGCCGCCGCGCCTGAATTGCTGCTGACGCAGCCGGGACTGCGGCGCAGCTTCAATACCCTCGTCGGCAGCTGGGACGAGGCCAGTTTCATCGAATATCTGCCCGATTTGCGGCTGGCCTTCACGGGCCTGAAGCCGCAGGAGACGAGCGACCTGGCCGAGGCGCTGGCGGTGCTCAACGGCGCCGCGCCGGACGCCTTGCAGGTCGAATTCCACTATGACGTCAGCGAAGACGAGATGCTGGCGGGCGGCCGCCTGAACGCGGCGCTGGCCGCCTGCCTGGAGCGCGATGCGCTGTCTGTCTGGCTGGAGCTTTCAACGGAGAAGCCGCATGGCTGAGAATCTGCATCATCAGGAAATGCTGCGCCGCTGGCGCCTGATGCTGGGACGCTACGCGCAGCCGCTGCAATCCGAAGCCTGGTCCGCCAACGATGGCCGGCTCGATGCCAGCCTCGATTATCTGTATGGCCGCGAGTATGAGCGCAAGGGCATGCTGCGCGCCGGCGGTGGCGGTTCGCTGGACCCCAGCCAGTTGCGCGCCATCGACTGGCTGGCGCAGGCGCGCAAGCTGTTTCCGCAGGACGTGTACGAGCGCGTGCAGGGCCACGCGATCGAACGCTATGAATTGAGCGGCCTGCTGCGCGACCCTGCCGTGCTGGCCAGCCTGGAGCCGAACCAGGCGCTGGCGCGCGCACTGATCGGCATGCGTGGGCGGCTCGGCGCGGACATGCATGACGCGGTGCGCACCGTGATACGGCACGTGGTCGAGGAAATCACCGAGTGCCTGCGCAAGGATTTCGTCAACGCGGTGGTGGGGCGGCGCAATCGCTTTCGCCGCACGCAGATGAAGAGCGCGCAGAACTTCGATTGGCGCGCCACCATTGCCGCCAACCTGAAACACTATGACCTGGCCAGCCGCCGCCTGCTGATGGCGCGGCCCGTCTTCAATGCGCGCGTCAAGCGCAGCCTGCCGTGGGACGTCATCCTGTGCGTCGACCAGAGCGCCTCGATGATGGATTCGGTGATCTATGCGGCCGTGGTGGCCGGCATCCTGTCCGGCCTGCCGGCCGTGAATGTGCGGCTGGTGGTGTTCGACACCAGTGTGGTGGACCTGACGCACCTGGCCGCCGACCCGGTCGAGGTGCTGCTGACGGTGCAGCTGGGCGGTGGCACGAATATCGGCCGCGCGGTGCAGTACTGCGAGCAGCTGGTGAGCAATCCGCAGCGCACGGTACTGGCCCTGATCAGCGATTTCGAGGAGGGGGCGCCGCCAGGCCCGCTGCTGGCGGCGCTCAAGCGCATGGCCGAGTCGCGCGTCACCCTGCTGGGCCTGGCCGCGCTCGACGCGCGCGCACAGCCTGTGTATGACCACGGCATGGCGCAGCGCCTGGCGGATCAGGGCATGCACGTGGCGGCACTGACGCCACAGCACTTTGCCGAATGGCTGGCCGGGGTGATGGGATGAGCTGGCACGCCGTGTACCGCAGCTTTGACGACGACAGCCTGGCGACGCTGGCCAACGCGGGCCTGCTGCGCCGCGCCCTGAAAGATATCGAGGCGGGCAAGGTAGGCTGGCAGGATGACGTGGGCGGCATCCTGCTCGCCGACGGCCAGCGGGTGGCGCTCGATGCGGGAGGGCCGCAGAAGGGCCGCTGCGATTGCCCGGCACCCGGCATGTGCAAGCATATCCTGGCCGCTGCCGTGTGGCTGCGCGAACTGCCGCAAGACAGTGCGCAGGACGGTGCGCAGGAGGGGCAGCCGGCCGGCGTGCAGGAGGAGGTGCTGGCGCTCGACAGCGCGACCGTCTGCAAGCAGGCGGGCAAGCCGGCGGTGCGCCAGGCACTGGCCTGGCTGGCGCAAGGCGACCAGGCGGACGTCACCATCGTCAACGCCAGGCTGCAGATCGAGCTGCCCCTGTTGAAGCTGGGCTGCAGCTATTTGCGCGGCGCCGGTGCGGACGCCATGGTGTCCGATACCCCGGCCGCCCTGCGCAAGGCGCTGCACCTGTATGCGCTGGCCTGCGTCTGGCGCAAGCATGGCCGGGAGTTTGCCTGGCCGGACGGCGCCGTGACGGCGCCCGCCGCCGCAGCGCCGGGCATGAGCACGTCCGAGCTGGTGTTCCTGGCCCAGGTGCGGCGGCTGCTCGGTGAGCTGTACGACAATGGCCTGTCGCATGCCAGCGCGATTGCCGCCGGCCAGTTGCGCGCGCTGACCATGTCGGCGCGCAGTGAAAACCTGCCCCGTCTTGCCGCCCTGTTGCGTGGCCTGGGCGGTACGCTGGACTTGCTCGTGCGGCGCGATTACCACGCCAGCGAGCGCCAGGCATTCGAGGAAATGGCGGCCATCGGCGCCTTGTGCGCGGCGCTCGAACACGCGCCTGGCCCGCTCTTGCAGCGCTTGCGCGGACAGGCGCGGCGCAGTTTTGATGCGGCCGGCGACGCGCCCATCGACCTGCTGCCGCTGGGCGCGTATTGGTGGGAAACGCGCGGCGGCGCGCATGGACTGACCTTGTCGTTCTGGCAGCATGCCGAGGGAGGCGAGGGGCGGATCGTGCAGGCGGTGCTGGCGCGGCCCGACGCCAGCGACCGCTCGTTTACGCGCGAATCGGCATGGGATGCGGGCAGCCTGTGGACGGGCGCCGGCAGCGCCCGGCATATGTGCGAGGCGAGCTGGCAGTTGGCAGGCGCGTCCCTGGCCGACGATGGGCGGCTTGGCATGGACAGCGGGGTGCGCGCCAGTGCGGTGCAGCTGTGGGCGCTCGACGATCCGCGCTGGCAGAGTCTGGGTTTCAGCGACTGGACGGCGCTGGCCGCTTTCATGAGCGGTAGCGTCGGCTTGACGCCGGAGCCCATCGATTGCGTGGTGCTGCGTCCGGCGGCCGTGGCGCGGCCGCAGCTCGACGAAGTGGGGCAGCGGCTCGATTGGCAAGTGTTCGACACCTGTGGCGCCGCCCTGGACTTGCAGATTCCGGCACTGCCGGCGCTGCGTCCGCGCATCACGCGGTTGCAGGCGGCCGTGGCCGATGGCGCCGATATCCGGGCCGTGCTGGCCAGCCGCGCGCGTGGCGAGCCAGGTGGCTGGCAGCCGGTGGCGCTGCTGATCGCCAAGAATGGCAAACTGCGCGTGGTGTCGCTCGATTTCGAGATCGACGCAGGCAAGCTGCCGTCGGCGCTGGCGCGCTTTTTCAAGAGCCTGGGGGGCGCCAGCCTGGCGTCATCGGTGCCACAGCAAAGCTCGGCGGCAGCGCGGGTGCTGGCCCAGGTGCTCGACCTTCTCGCACTGCAGGCGCGTAGTGGCCGGCCACGGCTGGAAACCGAGCTGGCCGGCGAACTGGCGCGGCATGGCGCCACCTTGCGCGCGCTGGGCCTGGATTTGCCGGCCGGCCTGCTGGGGGCCTACGTCAGCACGCCGCGCGCGGCGCAAGCCTTGCGCCTGGCGTATGTCTGCACGACGTGCCTGGCGCTGGAGGCAGGGTAGCCGCGGCTTGCCGTCAGGGTTGCTGCGCCTGCAGGGCGGCCAGTTCCGCCCTGGCCTTTTCCAGCTTGCCTTCCAGCTTGGCGATCTTTTTCGGCTGCTTGTTCGCTTCCTGGGCCAGGCGCAGCGAACGCTCCGTCTGGTTCACTTTCGCCTGCGCCTTCAGCACCTTCTTGTTGTGACGTTCGATCAGGGTGCTGTCGCGGCAGTGGGCGTTGACTTCGTCGAGCGCGCGCGTCAGGCCCGCGACCTTGTCGGACAGACCCTGCTCCTGCGCTTGGTGTAATTCTCTGCGGATGCTTTCGCGCTTGGCGGCGCAGCCGGCCAGTTGGGTGTCTGCGGCGCTGGCGCCCACGGAGGCTGCGGCGAGCAGCAGGGTCAAGGCGGTGGTGGCGAGGCGGTTCATGATGTTCCTGTCTAAGTGGTGAGCCCGTGCAATGTAAGCCTGCCAACGCCCCCTGTCAAACTTCGCCTGCCGTGCGCGCCTTTCTGGCGAGCCATCGGCTACCATGCATGTTTTCTTCTTCCCGACTCCGCCGCATGCCCAGGAAATTACTCTTGCTGATCCCTTTGCTATTGCCGCTGCCTGTGCTGGCGCAAACTTCGCCCACCTTGCTCGATCTGCAGCTGATCGCCATCGAGGCAAGGGCCGATGTGACTACCCATAGCCCGGAAAGCATCGCCGAGTTTGCCGAGACCCGGCGTGCGGCCGAAGCGGGCGACGTGGAGGCGCAGCTGGCGCTGGCGCGCATGCTGCAGCTGGGCGTCGGCGCGCCGCAAGACACGGCGCTATCGATGGCCTGGGTGCGCAAGTCGGCTGAAGGCGGCTATGCGCCGGCGCAATCGGCCATGGGGCTGGCCTATACCGTCGGCGGCAAGGTGCCCATCGACCGCGTGCAGGGACAATATTGGCTGCGCAAGGGCGTGGCGCAAGGCGACGCACTGGCGCAAACCATTTTGGCGTTGGAATTCATCGATGGCGACAGCAGTGCCGAAGAACAGGCGCTGGCCATCGAATGGCTGAAGGCGGCGGCAGAGCAGCACTTTGTTCCTGCCTACAATGCGCTGGGCGAGCATCTGATGCGGGCGGCCACGGACGATGCACAGCGCATCGAGGCCTTCGCCTGGTATCAAAGATCTGCGCGTGAAAAGCAGCCGGCCGGCATGCGCAACCTGGCCCGCGCGCACGAGCTGGGCCTGGGCGTGAAACAGTCGGACAAGTGGGCCCTGATCTGGTACGAGCGGGCGGGATGGAGCGGCGACGTGCCGGCCATGCGGCGCATGATTGACGTGTATGTCAAAGGCGAACTGGGACAACAGGCGAATGCCGAAGACGCCGCCGAATGGCGCGCGAAACTGGCCGAGAAAGAAAAGCAATGAAGACCATCCTGTTTGTATTTAGCCTGGCGCTGGCGCAGAGCGTGCTGGCCCAGCCAGCCGAAGCGCAGCCGCGCCAGCATCCGGCGCTGGTTGAATTCGACATGTCCGGTCTGGACGCCATGCGTGCCAGGGTGCAGGCCGTGATCAACCGCCCGGCCGACCTGTCGCCAGACAAGGTCGCCGCGTTCGAGAAGATACGCCGTGCCGCGGAAGGGGGCGACACGGTCGCCCAGCTGGACCTGGCGCAGATGCTGCACGACGGCGAGGGCACGCCGCGCGACATTGACGCCGGCCTGGCGTGGATGCAGAAATCGGCCGAAGGCGGCTATGGTCCGGCGCAGGCTTTCCTGGGCGTGGCCTATACGCTTGGGCAGGGCATGGCCATCGACCGCAAGCTGGGCGAATACTGGTCGCGCAAGGGCGCCGCGCAAGGTGTGGAACTGGCCAACTTCACGGTTGCCATGCACTTCGAGAATATCCACAGCAGCGCGGCAGAACAGGCACACGCGCTGCACTGGCTGAAGTTTTATGCGGAAAACGGCTTTATTTACGCCTACAATGAAATCGGCTACCGCCTGATGATGACTGCCAAGGACGAGGCGCAGCGCAAGGAAGCGTTCACCTGGTACATGAAGTCGGCCAAGGCGCTCGACCCGCCCGGCTTGAACAATGTCGCCTACTCGTATGAAGTGGGGCAGGGCGTGCCGCAGAGCGACGAGGCGGCTTTGGGCTGGTATGAAATGGCGGCCATCGCCAAAAGCCCGTCGGGGCAGACGGGCTTCGCGCGGCTGCTGGAGCAGGGCCGTGGCGGACCCACCCGCCAAGGGCCGGCGCCCAAGCCCTTCGCGCTGTACCTGCTGGCGGCCAGGCAGGGGGACGTGGAAGCGATGGAACGGCTGGTCAAGGTATACGATAAGGGCGAACTGGAACAGGCGGCCGACCCTGCCCAGGCGGCACTGTGGCGCGAAAAGCGCAGACTGGCCAAGACCCCTTGAGCGGGCATGACGGAGTGGAGACGGCATGCTATCATCATTGTTATCGATAACAATATCATGAGAGACCCATGAATCCCGATTTCCGCTCCAGGCAGATGCTCGAAGGGCACATCCTGCACACGATGCACTTTTATCACCCGCGCGCGTTTGACCCGAGCGGCGGCTTTTATCACTTCTTCCTCGACGATGGCACGGTATACGACGCTGCCACGCGGCACCTGGTCAGCAGCACGCGCTTCATCTTCAATTACGCCATGGCTTACCGCCATTTCGGCGATGACGATTACCAGGCGGCGCTGCGCCACGGCGTGGCCTTTTTGCGCGACGTGCACCGCGACCCCGTCACGGGCGGCTACGCCTGGCAACTGAAATGGCAAGACGGCGCCAAGACGGTGGAAGACGGCGCCAACCACTGCTACGGCCTGGCCTTCGTGCTGCTCGCGTATGCGCACGCCTTGCAGGCGGGGATGCAGGAAGCGCGCGCGTATCTGGACGAAACGTTCGAGCTGATGGAGCAGCGTTTCTGGCTGCCAGAACACGGCCTGTATGCGGACGTAGCCAGTGCCGACTGGGCGACGCTTGACGGCTACCGGGGCCAGAATGCCAACATGCATGCTTGCGAAGCCATGCTGGCCGCGTTCGAGGCGACGGGCGAAGCGCGCTATCTGCACCGCGCCGAGACGCTGGCGCACAACATTACGGTGCGCCAGGCTGGCCTGGCGAACGGCATGATCTGGGAACACTACACGCCTGACTGGGCTATCGACTGGGATTACAACCTGCACGACAAGAGCAATATCTTCCGTCCCTGGGGCTACCAGCCCGGCCACTTCACGGAATGGGCCAAGCTGCTGCTGATCATGGAGCGCCACAGCCGGTTCATGGCCGGTCCGTCCGACTGGCTGCTGCCGCGCGCGCGCGCCCTGTACGACGCGGCCCTGGCCAAGGCGTGGGATGGCGCGCATGGCGGCATCCACTACGGTTTCGGTCCGCAAGATGAAATTTGCGATGGCGACAAATACTTCTGGGTGCAGGCCGAAAGCTTCGCCGCCGCCGCCGTGCTGGCCACGCGCACGGGCGACGACGCCTACTGGCAAAGCTACGACAAGATCTGGGATTACAGCTGGACGCACTTCGTCGACCATGAACACGGCGCCTGGTACCGCATTTTGACGCCCGAGAATCAAAAAATCAGCAACGAGAAAAGCCCTGCCGGCAAGGTCGATTACCACACCATGGGCGCCTGCTATGAAGTGCTGAACGTGATGGGCGTGCTCAAAGGCGCCGCATGAGCGCCGCCGCTTTTTCCTCTTTCCCCACTTTTGTGTCGGCCGGCGAAGCGCTCACGGACATGCTGCGCACCGGCAGCGACCAGTGGAGCAGCCAGGTGGGTGGCTCGACCTGGAACGTGGCACGCGTGATGGCGCGCCTGGGCGTGCCCAGCGCCTTCGCGGGCGCCGTCAGCCTCGACGTCTTCGGTGACGCGCTGGCCGCTGCCACCGAGGTAGCGGGCCTGGACATGCGCTTCTTGCAGCGCCATGCGAAGTCGCCGCTGCTGGCCATCGTGCATGAACTGCATCCGCCCACGTATTACTTCATCGGCGACGACAGCGCCGACCTGCATTTCGACGCCGCGCAGCTGCCTGCCGGCTGGATGCAGGGCGCGCAATGGGTGCATTTCGGCGGCATTAGCCTGGCGCGCGAACCGCTGGCCGGCAAGCTGGTGGCGCTGGCGCAGGAACTCAAGGCGGCTGGCGTGAAGATCAGCTACGACCCGAATTTCCGCATCATGATGGATGAGCGCTACGACGCCACCCTGCGCCGCATGACGGAACTGGCCGACGTGATCAAAGTGTCGGATGAAGACCTGGCGGGCCTGTTCCGCCACGATGACATCGATGGCGCGTTCGCCACGCTGCGCGGCTGGAATCGGCAAGCCACGTATTTGTATACGCGTGGCGCGCAGGGCGCGGCCCTGTACCAGGGCGAGCAGACATGGCAGGCGGCGCCGCCCGTCATCGAGGTGGTCGACTCGGTGGGGGCGGGTGACGCCAGCATCGGCGGCTTGCTGTACAGCCTGATGTACCGGCTTGACGCCGACGGCGGCCAGCACTTGCGCTTCGCTGTCGCGGCCGGGGCGGGCGCCTGCCTGGCGGCCGGCGGCGCACCACCCTCGGTGCAATTGGTGGAATTGTTGCTGGAGCGCACTATATTGGGTTGATGTGGGCAGCGTGTGCGTATTCAGGGGCGCCAGGGCGCCCTTTTTACAAGAATAGGCGTAAGCTTTGCTCTTTCGCCATGTCAAGAGCCTGTCCTGGGAACGGTGTTCATCTGCGGGGCCAGGCTCCAGGTCATGCGCTGACCAATATGCCATTCCTCCCAGTGCCACGCATGGCGCCATCTGGCCGGATCTGTGCGCTTTACAGAGCATGGGCGCTGAGAAGGAAGTTTGCATGCACAAGATCTGGAAATTTTTCAATCCCAGGAGTTTCAAATTCAAGATGGCTGTGCTGGTGGGCGTGCTGGTGCTGGGCGCGACGGGCTCTGTCGCGCTCACATCGCTGTCTGTCGCGCAAGGGCAGATGGCATCCGTCATCGGCAATCAGCAATATGCCTTGCTGACCAGTGCGGCGGCCTATATCGATGCAGACTTGAATGCGAAGAAAGCACTGCTCAAGGTGCTGGCGGAAGGGCTGCCTGCGGATGTGGTTGAACGTCCGCAGCGGATGCAGGCATTTATTGAAAAGCATCCAACCCTGCGCGAGGAATTTTTCAATCTCGTCGCCTTTGATGCTACGGGGAAATTGATTGCCAGCATGAATGACCGGCGCGTGGTCGGCACGCTCAATTTCGCCACGCGGGAATATTTTATCGATACCGTGAGACTCAGGGAAGGCGTGATATCGCGTCCATTCAAGAGCCAGCTGTCGGGCAAACCCATTGTGCTGGTAACCGAACCGATCTATGACGCCGCCGGCAAATTGCTGTATGTGATCGCTGGCGGTATCAATTTGCAAAGCCCGACATTTTTCGGCCAGTGGGAGCAGCTCAAGCCGGGCAAAAGTGGTTATCTGTTCATGTTGACCGACGACGGCACGCTACTCCACCATCCGGACCCGGCGCGGGTCCTGAAGCGGGTGAGTGAGGAGAAGGGTGGGGCTACGCCTTCCACCCTGGCCGCATTGCGTGGATTCGACGGCTGGATGCAGAGTAAAACCAAGCTGGGCGTGCAGGCCATTATCACGTACAAACATTTGCATGCGGCCGACTGGATCGTCGGCGCCGTCTACCCTGAAAGCGAGGCCTTCACGCCGATCACCGATATTTATGCCCAAGTCATCATTGCTTCGTCAGGCGTCGCCTTGCTGGCCAGTTGTGCTGGCTGGCTGGCGGTGATGCTGCTATTGCGACCCTTGGGCGATCTGGGCCGGCATGTGGCGAGCATACGCTCCGGCCATGCCGATATTGCGGTGTTTGATATCGCCCGCAAAGACGAGTTCGGAAAACTCAGCCGTGCATTCTATGCGCTGTCGCTGCAGAGGGAAGCTGCGGAGAGCAACCACGCTGCTCTGGCACGTACCGACATGCTGACCGGCCTGCACAACAGGCGCATGTTTGACGAAGCACTGGCCGCGGCATTGACGCGCGCCCGGCGCGCTGGTACGGGCCTGGCGCTGGCCTATCTGGATATCGATTATTTTAAAAAAATAAATGATACCTATGGGCATGGCATCGGCGACCTGGTGTTGATTGAATTTGCCAAACGGCTCAAAGCTTGCGTCCGCTCATCGGACACGGTGGCGCGCCTTGCAGGCGACGAGTTTGTGATCATTTTTGAACAACTGAGGGATCAGTCCGAGCTGGCGATACTGGGCAAGAAAATCGTGCAAGAGATGGTCGTGCACTTTGATTGCGGCGGCATCGGTCTGCATGTCGCCACCAGTGTCGGCCTGGCGTTCAGCGCCCAGGGCGATACGACGGCAGGGACATTATTGACGGCGGCCGATACGGCGCTGTACCAGGCAAAAAGCGCTGGCCGCAACGGTTATGCCGTCACCTCCATCGGCAGCCCCGCCTTGACCGAGGCGGTGTAGGACATCGCCTGTTCTGGCAGCGTCAAGGTTTGCGCTATCCCTTTGCCCCTGGCGGCGCATACACACCCGACGATGCCCGCTCGACCAGCGTAAATTCCATCAGGCGATGCGTGGCGGGCGCCGGTTCTCCCGCGCGGCGCTGGCGTATCTCGTCGATGACGAGACTGACGGCGGCGCGCGCCATGTCGGCGATGGGCTGGTGGATGGTGGTCAGCTCGGGCCAGACGGTGGTGGCGACGGGCGTGTCGTCGAAGCCGCACACGCTCAATTCGGCCGGCACCTGCAAGCCCATGCCGTGCGCCACGGCCAGGGTGGCGGCGGCCATGTCGTCGTTGCTGGCGAAGATGGCGCTGGGGCGGGGTGTTTGCGCCAGCAGCAGGCGCGCCGCGTCCAGTCCCGAGCGATACGTAAAATAGCCTTGCGCTACCCTGTGCGGCGGCACCTGCAAGAGCGCTTCGCGCATGGCGTCCTCGAAAGCCTGGCGCCGCAGCAGTGCGGGCGTGTGCGCCGGATCGCCTTCGATGAAGCCGATGTCGCGGTGGCCCAATGAGATCAAATGGCGCGTCATGGCCAGCGCGCCTTCGTAGTCGTCGATGCGCACGGCCGACACATCGGGCGAGGGGCGCGCCGTGGCCACGGCGATGGCGGGGATGCCCATGGTGTTCAGCTGCGCCAGCACTTCCGGCGAATCGCACAGGGGCGGCGGCACCAGGATGCCGTCCACGCCGGCCGCCACCAGGCAGGCGATGCCGGCGCGCTGGCTGTCGATGTCTTCGCAGCGTTCGAGCAGGAGCTGGCCGCCGCCCTGGCGGCATTGATCCATGGCCCCAACTAAAAATTCGCTGAGGAAGGCCGCGCTGGGATTGCTGTACAAGAGGCCGATGCGCAAGGTGCCCGTGCGGGCGGCCCTGGCCGCCAGGTTGGGCTGGTAGTGCAGGCTGGCGATCGCCGCCTCGACCTTGTCGCGCGTGGCCGCGCTGACGCTGGCGCGTCCGTTGATGACGCGCGACACCGTCATGGCCGACACGCCGGCCACGCGCGCCACGTCATGCACGGTGGCGCCGCTGGCGGTGTCGGAGGAGGCGGGGGCGGCGTGCGCCGCCTTATTCGAGGTGGCCACCGAATTTCAGCTTGCCGCTGATGCGCATGCCGTGCAATTGACCTTCTTCCAGTTCGGCGGCGCTGGTGCGCTGCGCCGTGTCGCGCCGCGCCAGGCCCACCGACAGGATATCGAGCATCATCAGTTGCAGCAGGCGCACGATCATGGGCACGAAATTGAGGTTGCCTTCCGGGTGGTTCAGGGTCAGCAGCACGTCGGCCAGCTTGGCCAGCGGCGAGCCGCTGGCGGTAATGGCCAGCACGCGCGCGCCGCAGCCCTGCGCCACCTTGACGGTGCGCAGCAGCTCGGGCAGGGCGCCCGAGCGGGAAATGACCAGCGCCACGTCGCCCGGTTTCAGCATGGCGGCGCTCATTTCCTGCGCCTGCGGATCGGCAAAGAAGCTGCTGACGATACCCAGGTTGAGCAGCTTGTGCTGCATGTCGTCGGCCACCACACGGGCGCTGCCCACGGCCAGCAATTCCACGCGCTGCGCACCGCGCAGCAGCTCGATGGCGGCCGTCAGCGCCTTTACGTCGAGCATGTCGCGCAGGGCCAGCGCGGCCGAGGCGTTATTGCCCAGTACCTTGCGCGCCAGTTCCGCGTCGGAGTCCGAGATCTCCACGTGGCAGTGCGCCACCGTGATGGCGCCGCCCGTCAGGCCGGAGGCCAGCTTCAGTTTGAAGTCGGCCAGGCCCTGCACGCCGATCGAGCGGCAAAAGCGCATCACGGTCGGCTGGCTCACGCCAACCCTTTGGGCGATTTCGGCGATAGGCAAGGTGAGCATGGCGTTCGGCTCCTTCAGCACCCAGTCTGCCACCTTGCATTCCGATGGGCTCATGCGCCCGCGCGCCTGGCGCACCGATTCGAGCACGGGGGCGCCGGAATGGGCGCGCTTGAGCTTTTGCGCCAGGATGGCGGCAATGCCCAGAAAAGTAGGCAGTTCGGCCGTGATCAGAAAGGTGGGAATTTGCGCCAGGTATTCGTTCAGGCGGCCCTTCTGTTCGAAGCGGGCGCGAAATTGCGACCGTTCGAACAGGGGGCCCAGGCGCGGCACGATGCCCCCGCCTATGTAGATGCCGCCCAGCGCACCGAGCGTCATGGCCACGTTGCCGGCGATGGAGCCGAGGATGGCGCAAAAGCAGTCCACCGCTTCGATGCAGACGTCGCATTCATTGTTCAGGGCGCGGCTGGTGATTTCAAACGCCAGCAGCGGCGGCGCATCGGGCTTGCCTGCGCGCTCGGACAGGGCGCGGTAGATCAGTTCCAGCCCGCGCCCGGAGGCGAGGCGCTCGGCCGAGACGTGCGACAGTTCGCGCCAGGCGAAGGACAGCACGTCCATCTCGCGCTGGTCGCAGGGGGCGAAGCTGACGTGGCCCCCTTCGCTGCCCAGCGCGATCCAGCGGTCTTCGGCGGGAATCATGCCCGACACGCCCAGGCCCGTGCCCGAACCGAGCAGGCCGATGACGCTGTCGGCGCGCGCCATGCCGCCGCCGATCTGCAGGCGCTGGTCGGGCCGCAGATAGGGCAGGGCCATGGCCAGCGCCGTGAAGTCGTTCACTACCAGCAGCGTGTCGAGGCCCAGCGCGGCGCGCATCGCCTCGATAGAGAAGAACCAGTGATGGTTCATCATGCGGATATTGTCGTCGTCGATGGGATTGGCGATGGCGATGGCCGCATGGCGCACGCGCGCCGAGCCAGCGGCACGCGCCTCGCTGCTAGCCATATACGCGGTGATGGCGTCGAGCAGCGAAGCGTAGTCGTCGCAGGGCAGCACGGCCACCGCTTCCAGGTGGCCCTGGCGCGTTTCGAGCACGAAGCGGGCATTGGTGCCGCCGATGTCGGCCAGCAAACGCGGCCCTTCACTGAAACGCTCCGCCGGATCGCTGCCTGCTACTTCCATTTTTTCATCAATTTTCATGGCGGTGCTTAGTCTCGTCTGCGTGCGCGGTCGTGGCGGCGTACTGTCGTTATGGGCAAAAACCAAGGATTTTAATTCGTATACGTGCCGCGTGCCGAAAAATGCAGGGTGCCTGCGCAAATGCTTGCACGCAGCGCCAGAAACGCTGGCGCCAGCGGAAAAAACAGGGCAGTCAACTCGCCCATTAGTCTGCAAATAAAGTGTCGCAGAGTAGTCGTAGGATTACAACATAATATGTTGATATTTGTTCGTAGTATAGTTACTATGTCCCTGCTGGAAAGAATTCTGGCCAGTACATTCGGCCACGAATGACTAGATAAAAAATAACTACTGAGGAGACTTACCATGCTGCATCGCACCATGTTGAAGGCCGTGTTGAAGACACTGCCAGCTGCCATCGTCTTAGCCATCGCCAGCGGTTCCGCTGCCGCCGATCCAATGTATCCATCCGACGCCGAAGGCTTCCATGGCTACCTGCGCGCCGGCGCCGGCAGCAATACGTCGGGCGACGGCGGTTCGCAAGGCTGCTTCGGCCTGGGTGGCAATACCATGAAATACCGTCTGGGCAATGAGTGCGACGCCTACACGGAATTCGGCTACACCAAGTCCGTCGCCAAGTCCGGCGGCGTGAACTACCTGGCCACCATCTGGGTCAACGCTTACGCGCCAAACTCCGATTTCGGCGACAACAAGCTGGGCATCGTCAAGGCCTACGTCGAAGCGCAGGGACTCGACTTCCTGAACGGCGGCACGGCCTGGATCGGTAAACGCTTCTACTACCGTCCTGACATCCACATGCTGGATCTGCAATACATCAACATGAACGGCACGGGCGCCGGCCTGGACCGCATTCCTGCGGGCCCGGGTAAATTCTCGTATGCCTTCTTCAAGGACAACGACATCAAGATCGCGTTGCCGAACGGCGGCGTCAACACCAAATCGGCCGTGCGCCAGAACTTCATCTTTGGCGAGATTCCCGTCAATGAAAACGGCACGCTGGACCTGGCCGCGACCTACATCATCGGCGAAGGCAAGGACGACGTCCTCACGGGCAAGCGCAATAACGGCTGGCAACTGTCGGCCTTCCACCGTCAAGGTAAAGTGTTCGGCGGCGGCAACACCTTCGGCGTGCAGTACGGCGTCGGTCCTGGCACCGGCAATGGCGCGCAGTTCGGCGCTTCGGGCGACACCAATTTCGGCTCGGACGTGAAACGCACGCGCATCTTCAATGACATGGCGATCCAGCCGATGGCCAACTTCGGCATGGAATTCGTCGCCCTGTGGCAAAAAGACGAGTCGAACGCCAAAGGTTCCTCGACCTGGACCTCGGTTGGCGTGCGTCCTGTGTATGCATTCACCGACAACTTCAAGCTGGTGGGCGAACTGGGCACGGACAGAGTGACGCAAGCGGGCGGCCAACCGGCCAAGCGCCTGACCAAGCTGACCATCGCGCCGACGATCTCGGCCGGTCCTGGCCTGTGGTCGCGTCCTGAACTGCGCGCTTTTGTGACCTACGGCAAATGGAACGATGCGGCCACCGCCTCGGTCAATGCGTCGAACAACGGCGGCCCGATCTACAACAACAATACCAGCGGCACTTCCTACGGTTTCCAAGTGGAAACCTGGTTCTAAGTTAGCAGGCGTTGTAAGTCTAAATCAACCTGGCGCATCCTTCGCGGATGCGTTTTTGGCGCCGTCCCGTGATATAAATACGATGTAAGCATGTCATGGATCACGGCGCCGTCTTTTCACTGAAGATGATGCCCGTTTGCAAGCGGGTCTGAGTACAAGAGCGCCGGTACAGGCGCAGATTTCACCTTTTTCGGCCCCCGTATGCCGAAGCCCCCTAAAAGCTTGATCAAAAAAGGAATGTGGAGATGAAACTGAAATTCAAGATTACCCAACTGGCCGCACTGACCACCCTGGCATTTGCCGGCAGCGCATTTGCGACCGACGTGGAAGTGTTGCACTACTGGACCTCCGGCGGCGAAGCGAAGTCCGTGGGCCAGTTGCAGCAAATCGTGAAAGAAAGCGGCTTCGGCTGGAAAGACTTCGCCGTGGCTGGTGGCGCTGGCGAAAACGCCGCGACCGCGCTGAAAACCCGCGTCATTTCCGGCAACCCGCCAACGGCCGCCCAGATCAAGGGTCCATCGATCCAGGAGTGGGGCGCGGAAGGCGTGCTGGCGAATATCGATGATGCCGCCATTCCAGGCAAATGGGATGCCGTGCTGCCGAAAGTCGTCGCCGACATCATGAAATACAAGGGCCACTACGTTGCCGCTCCCGTCAACGTCCACCGCGTCAACTGGATGTGGGTCAATCCGGAAGTGCTGAAAAAAGCCGGCGTGGCCACCACCCCGACCACCTGGGATGCGTTCTTCGACGCGGCCGAGAAAATCAAGAAATCGGGCGGCATCGCGATTGCCCACGGCGGCCAGCCATGGCAGGACGCCACCGTGTTTGAATCGGTCGCGCTGGGCGTGGGCGGCACGGAATTCTACAAAAAGGCTATCCTCAAGCTGGACCAGAAGGAATTGACCGGCCCGACCATGCTCAAGGTGTTCGACACCCTGGGCAAGGTGAAGACCTACATCGACAAGGATGCGGCCGGCCGCGACTGGAACCTGGCCACCGCCATGGTCATCAACAACAAGGCCGGCTTCCAGTTCATGGGCGACTGGGCCAAGGGCGAATTCACGGCCGCCGGCAAGGTGCCGGGCAAGGATTACCTGTGCGTGGCAGCGCCTGGCACGGACAAGGCTTACACCTTCAACATCGATTCGTTTGCCATGTTCACGCAAAAGGATGCGAATGCGAAGAAAGGGCAGATCGCCCTGGCCAACGCCATCATGAATCCGAAGTTCCAGTCGATCTTCAACCTGAACAAGGGTTCCATCCCCGTGCGTTCCGGCGTTTCCAAGGACAAGTTTGACGCTTGCGCCCTGAAATCGATGGAAGACATGGACGCCACCAACAAGACCGGCGGCCTGGTGCCATCGTTCGCGCACGGCATGGCGCTGCCATCGGCCACGCAAGGCGCCGTCACCGACGTCATCGCCAAGTTCATGAATACCAACATGAGCTCGAAAGACGCGGTTGCAGCCTTGGCCAAAGCGGCAAAGGTGAAGTAATCACGCCGGCGCCGGCACTCCCGCCGGCGCCCGCTGCATCGCATGCATCGCAGGCGCCCGCCCTGGCGTTCGTCCAGGCCGGCGCCACACGCAGTTCTCTCTACGGCTCTCCTATGTCCATACGCAAGCAATTCGACCGATGGATACCGCAGATGGTGCTGGGCCCCACGCTCATCGCCAGTCTGCTGTTCGTCTATGGTTTTATCTTTTTGACCGGTTGGCTGTCGCTGACCGAATCGCGGCTGATGCCGAACTACGAGTTCGCCGGCCTGGTGCAATACGTCGAGCTGTTCGACAATGAGCGCTGGTGGACCTCGCTCAAGAACCTCGGCATCTTCGGTGTCCTGTTCATCGGTTGCAGCATCGCCATCGGCCTGTTCCTGGCGATCCTGCTGGACCAGAAAATCCGCGCCGAAGGCGCGCTGCGCGCCATCTATCTGTATCCGATGGCGCTGTCCTTCATCGTCACCGGTACGGCCTGGAAATGGATGCTCAATCCCAGCCTGGGCCTGGAAAAGGTCATGCACGACTGGGGCTGGACCTCGTTCACCTTCGACTGGCTGGTCAATTCCGACATGGCCATCTACACGGTGGTGATCGCTGGCGTGTGGCAATCGTCGGGCTTCGTCATGGCGCTGTTCCTGGCCGGCCTGCGCGGCGTCGATGATGAAATCATCAAGGCGGCGCAAGTCGATGGCGCATCGTTGCCGACGATCTACTGGCGCATCGTGATTCCCGCCATGCGGCCCGTGTTCTTCAGCGTGCTGCTGATCCTGGCGCATATCGCCATCAAGAGCTTCGACCTGGTCATCGCATTGACGGCTGGCGGACCTGGCAACTCGTCGTCCGTGCCGGCCATCTTCATGTACCAGTTTTCCTTCACCCGCGGCCAGCTGGGCCTGGGCTCGGCATCGGCAATGATGATGCTGGCCACCATCGTGGCCGTGCTCGTGCCGCTGATGTACCTGGAAACGCGCAGCGCAAAGGCGATGAGATGACACACACTCCTACACGTAACAACAAACTCACCCTGGGACGGGTGGTGTTGTACCTGCTGCTGATCTTGTTCGCGGTGTACTACATCGTGCCCCTGTACGTGACCCTGTCGACGTCGTTCAAGTCGCTCGATGAAATCCGCAGCGGCAACTTGCTGGCCTTGCCGCACGTGTGGCAATTCGATTCCTGGTCCAAGGCCTGGTCTTCGGCCTGCACCGGCGTCACTTGCGACGGCATGCAGCCGTTCTTCTGGAACTCGATCAAGATGGTGATACCCGCCGTGCTGATCTCGACCTTCCTGGGCGCCTTCAACGGCTACGTGTTCGCGCACTGGCGCTTCCGTGGTTCGGAAATGCTGTTCGCCGCCTTGCTGGTGGGCTGCTTCATTCCGTTCCAGGTAGTGATCCTGCCGATGGCGCGCCTGCTGGGCGAATTTGGCCTGGCCAACACCACCACGGGCCTGGTCTTCGTGCACGTGGTGTATGGCACGGCGTTCACGACCCTGTTCTTCCGCAACTACTACATCGGCGTGCCGGAAGAACTGATCAAGGCGGCGCGCATCGATGGCGCCGGCTTCTTCCTGATCTTCCGCAAGATCGTGCTGCCAATTTCGGGTCCGATTTTCGTCGTCTGCATCATCTGGCAGTTCACGCAGATCTGGAACGACTTCCTGTTCGGCATCGTCTTCGCCAGCGGCGATTCGCAACCGATCACGGTGGGCTTGAACAATCTGGTCAACACGTCCACGGGCGTGAAGGAATACAACGTCAACATGGCGGCCGCGGTGATCGCCGCGCTGCCTACCCTGCTGGTCTATCTGGTCGCAGGCCGATATTTTGTGCGCGGTCTGACCGCAGGCGCAGTCAAAGGTTAAGGAAATAATATGTCCAGTTTATCGATACGCGGTATCCGCAAGGTGTACACGAATGGCGTCGAAGTCCTGAAAGGCATCGACATCGAGATCAAGGATGGCCAGTTCCTGATCCTCGTCGGCGGCTCCGGCTCCGGCAAATCGACCTTGCTCAATATGGTGGCCGGCCTGGAAAGCGTCACCTCGGGCGAAATCCTCATCGACGGCAAGGTCGTTAACGACCTGCCGCCGAAGGACCGCGACATCGCCATGGTGTTCCAGTCGTATGCGCTGTATCCGTCGATGACGGTGCGCGAAAACATCGCGTTTGGCCTGAACGTGAAAAAGGTGCCGAAGGCGGAGCAGGAAGAAATCGTCGCCCGCGTCGCCGAAACGCTGCAGATCACGCACTTGCTGGACCGCCGTCCGGCGCAGCTGTCGGGCGGTCAGCGCCAGCGCGTGGCCATGGGCCGCGCCATCTCGCGCAAGCCTTCGCTGTTCCTGTTCGACGAACCGCTGTCGAACCTGGACGCCAAGCTGCGCGTGGAAATGCGCGCCGAGATCAAGCTACTGCACCAGCGCCTGAAAGCGACCATCGTCTACGTCACGCATGACCAGATCGAAGCGATGACCATGGGCGACCTGATCGCCGTCATGAAGGATGGCGTGGTGCAGCAACTGGGCACGCCGCAGGAAATCTATGACAACCCGGCGAATCTGTTCGTGGCCGGTTTCATCGGCTCGCCATCGATGAACTTCATTACCGTCAAGCCTGTCATCGAGGGTAACGAGGTATTTGTCGCCATCGACAACGCGGGCAAGAGCATGCGCCTGGCCTTGCCTTTCGACGCCGACAAGCTGCGCGCCTACGCGGGCCGCGAGGTGGTCCTGGGCGTGCGCCCGGAACAGATCACGGACATGAGTAGCGCGCACGGCGACGTGGGCCAGGAACTCGGTTGTCTGATCGACCTGGTCGAGCCGACCGGCCCCGACACCTTGCTGACGACGCGCTTGAACGGCGCGGCCGTGACGTGCCGCACGCATCCGCGCGAAGCCGTGCTGCCGGGGCAGACCATGCAGTTGTCGTTCAATCTGTCGAAAGCGGCCATGTTTGATCCGGCCAATGGCGAACGCATCGCGTAAGCGGCATTTGCAATAGAAAACGGCCCGCCTGTCAGCTGACAGGCGGGCCGTTGTTGTTTGCGCCGGCGATTATTGCGCCAGCGATTTTCTGTATGCGATGGCGTAGCCCAGCTTGCCTTTGTTCTGCGTCAATTCTTCCAGCGTTTCGCGCTCGACCTTGTCCAGTGCGCCCAGGTCTGCGGCGCGCTTGCCGCCGCTGACGATGTCATCAGGCTGCAGCGCCACCATGGCCTGCGCCGCTTGCAGGATGACGCCGGCATACGCGGCGCGATCAAGCAGGTCGATGCGCGCCAGGTCCAGCGCCGGTTTGCCGCGCAGCCAGCCGGCCCAGTAAAACTCGAGAAATTCCGTGGCCTGCGCGGGCGGCTTGTAGCCGATCCCGCGCGTAAAGTAGACGAGCGAGCGGTACGGGTCGTCGCCCAGCGATGCCAGGCCGATGGCGGGTGGCAGCTGCTGCGGCGTGATGGCCTGGTTGCGGCCGTTCTTCAGCCACACCTTGTTTTCAGCGCGCATGCGCGTCCAGAACTGCGCTTCGCCCAGCGCGCTGAAATTGTCGCTGACCTTGACCCACACTTTCAATTGATGATTGCGTCCGCTGTCGGCCTGCCAAAAGGTGGAAAACGTGTGGTGGCCATCGGTCAGGTATACGACGCCGCGCGGGCCGATGACGACGCTCTTCATGTCGTCCGGACGGCTGCCCACGGCCGCCTTGCAGCGGTAGCTGGCCGGTGGCGCGGCCAGGCTGGCGCCAGGCACATTGGCCGTGTCGGGCAAGACGTCGCCCTGGCCATTGGCCTCGCACAGGTCGGCAAATTTCTTCGGCCTGGCGATGTCGGCGATGTGTTTTTCTTCGGCCGCATAGCGTCCCAGCTTGTAGTACACCTGGTCGTAGCCGATCGCGGGCTGGGTCGGATGCAGTTCATCGAGGCGCACCTGCAGGATGCGCGGATGGGCGGCGCTGCCCACGACGGTGGCCATCAATGCCTGCTGGCGCGCACTCGGCGCCGGTGCCGTGGCGACGGCGGCATCCTTGGCCCACGCCGTTTGGCTGAAGAACAGGGCCAGCAGCAGGGCGCTGGCAGTGTGCGTGGTGTGCATGCGACTCTCCTGTGCGCGCCTCATGCCAGCAGCGCGCTGGGCACGCGCGGCGAAGACATCAAATCGCGGAAGGCGGCCCAGTGCTCGGCGCGCGTACTGCCCTGGCGTTCGACATAGGCTTTCGCCATATCCTGGCCCAGGTTGTAGTTGATGACATAAGCACCCATGGCATCGTAGAACTGCAGGCGCTGCGCCGATTTCTCGGCCGGATACAGGCGCACATTGACCAGCCATTCCAGCGCTTCTTCGCGCGTGATGCTGCCTTCGAGGTACTGGCGCGCGATGTCGTTGTCGGCGTAGCTGAGTTTGGCCAGCAGCGTATTGAGTTGCGCATAGCGGGGCGCCAGCGCCGGGTCCAGGCCGGCCAGCGGGTACAGCACCTGCTGCTCGAAGTCCAGTCGTTCCGCATCCGTAAAACTCAGTTCGATGCCGTAGTTGGCCGTGCCTTCGGCGATCAGCGATTGCGGCGAATACAGCGGATAAATACAGTACTCCATCCAGCCCTTGGCGCGCACCAGGTCGCGCTCGAGCAGCACGTTGTAGACGTGGTGGCCCGGATACGCTTCGTGGCAACCGAGATCGACGGCGCGATCGATATACACGGGCAAGTCCGTATTGATCTGGATCACGCTCTGGTAGTTGCCCTTGTACCAGTTGTAGCCGCTCCATGGCTTGTCGCTGACGAATTCCAGCACGAAGTCTTCGCCTTCCGGCAGGGCGATGTACTGCAGGGTGCGTTCGCGGCCCGAGCGGATGGCCGCCGCCATGACGGCGCGCAGCTTGTCGGCGGGAATGATGAGTTGCGCACGCAAGGCGTTGACCCTGTCGCTCACCGTGCCGTCGCCGGGCAGCAAGGCGTCGATTTCCGCCACCAGTGCCTCATACCAGGCGCGGCTGTGGTGGGGCGAAACGGCATCGTACAGGCGTGCGCTTTGCGTATCGAAATCGAGGCTTGCTCCCTGCAGCATATCGGCCTTGGCCAGTACTGCTTGCAACTGCTTGCGCAGGTTGACGGCGCGCAAGGATGCGTCATCAGCCAGCAGGGCCAGCGCCGCGTTGGCGCCATCCTTGATATCGCTCAAACTCCGTGGCTGTTTGACCGCGTCTTGCTGCCACGCGGGCGGGCCGTAATAGGCATCGACATAGGAGGCATCGTGCTGGCCCATGGCCAGGACCAGCTTGACGTAGCGTTCGGCCACGTGGGCGAGGGAAGGGAAGTTGCTGTCGTTGAGCGTCATGGAGGCAGGATTTTTCGCGGTTGGGCAGCGCTTATTGTATAGCGCAATCGGATGTGTGTAAGGCGTGTACGCGCCACATCATTTCTTTACAGTAACTGGGGAAACGCATCTTGATATACATCAGTGATCCCGGCATTTGGCACCTGCGTCACGCGGTTTGGTCGCAAGATGGCGTGGTCTTTTGTACTCACGTGATTTTCTCCTTGATTTTTTTTCGTTTATGGACGAATATGATGTATGAAATCCGGCATTACCTGACATCATCGGGCAGGGATTTATATACGGAATGGCTGAAACGCCAGCGCGACAATACGGCCAGGGTGGCCATCGTGCGGCGCGTACTGCGTATGATTCCCGGAAATTTTGGCGATCACAAGTTTTGCCACGACGGCGTGTGGGAATTGCGCATCGATGTGGGGCCAGGCTACCGCGTGTATTACGCCATCGCTGACGGGCAGATCATTTTATTGCTGTGCGCAGGCGACAAGCGCACGCAGCCGAAAGATATCGAATACGCCTGTGCCTGCTGGCACGACTGGAAGGAGAGAGGACATGAAAGAGGAACTAAGCAAACCACCGAGAGACCGCTCGCATGACGAGGCAATGGCTGAGCTGTACCGCGACGATCCCGCCTTCGCCCTTGAATTGATCAACAATATCCTCGTCGATGGCGATCACGGCGAACTGCTGGCCGTGCTGCGCCAGCTGACGCGCGCCTTTGGCGGCGTGCCCGCCGTGGCGCAGGCGGCCAAGCTCAATCCTACCCAGCTGTACCGCACCTTGTCGCCCGAGGGCAATCCCTCGCTGAGCACCTTGACGGCCATCCTCGATGCCATGGGCTTGCGCCTGGCCGTGGAACCAAAGCAACCGTTTCCTGCACCGGCTGCCTGAGTCCCTGCCTTTGGCTTAAAACTCGACGGGTCTTGCCTCGCGCATCGCTTGCGTCATGGCCAGGCCGATGCGCGTCGCTTCCGTTGCGTCGTGCAAGGTCAGTGACAGGGTGCGCCGGCCCAGTGCCGCATCCGTAAACTCCTGCGCCTCGATCAAAAAGGCGTCGGCGAAGCGGGCATAGAAGTCCGGCGTGCATTCATTGCGCACGCCATGCGCATCCGAAATTTCCACCCTGTTCAGGCGCGGATTGCTGCCCACGGCCAGGCGGCCGCCGGTGCCGAACACTTCCGTCAGGGTTTCATGGCCATGCGCCATGGTGCGCGAGGCCATGAAGCTGGCCATGCTGCCATCGGCAAACTCGACCGTGGCCAGGCCGTTGTCGACGTCGCCGAACGCCTGCAAGCCCGTGTGGATGGCGTTGGTGCCGCTCGCATACACGCGCTTGGGCACGGGATTGCCCAGCAACCAGCGCGCCAGGTCGATATCGTGCACGCTGCAATCGAGGAAGATGCCGCCGCTGGTGGGGGCGAAGCGCATGAACGCGCCGCTGGGGTCGTTCTGGTCGCAGGTTTGCGAACGCACGAGGTAGGGCTTGCCAATCAGGCCCTGGGCGATCTTTTGCTGCGCGTCATGGTAGCTGGCGTCGAAACGCCGCACGAAGCCGATCATGATGGTCAGTTGCGGGTGGCGCGCCGCTTCCGCTTCCACTTTCAGGCAGTCGGCCAGGTCCAGCGACAGCGGTTTTTCGCAAAATACGTGCTTGCCGGCGCGCAGGGCGGCGATGATCTGGTCCGCATGCAGCGAGGTGGGCGTGACGAGGAACACGGCGTCCAGGCCCGGATGGGCCAGCAAGGCGTCGTAGTCCGCATAGCCGGTGGTGATGCCCAGCTGGCTGGCAGCCCAGTCCAGTTCGGCCGGCACGGGGCTGCAGGCGGCCACCACTTCGGCATTCGGCACGCGCTGTGCCAGGTTGATGGCGTGGCGCTGGCCCAAACGGCCCAGGCCGACGATGCCGACTTTTAATGTTGGGGATGACATGCTGTCTCCAGATATTTTTATTATTGGTTTATAAAGTGACCACACGCTGTTCGCGCCACGACAAGGTGGCCGCTTCGGCCAGTTCCAGTGCCTTCAAGCCATCGTGGACGGTGGTGCGCAGCGGCGTGCCGTGGCTGAGGGCGTCAAAGAAGTGCGCCATTTCCTGCGCGTAGGCCACGCGATAACGCTCCAGGAAAAAATCTTCCGGCTTGTCCACGCTGACGTTGACGGCGCCATACGCCGTCACTTCCGTCGGCTTGTGGTTGCCCGCTTGCAGCATGCCGGCGCTGCCCAGCACTTCGAAGCGCTGGTCGTAGCCGTAGGCGGCGCGGCGCGAGGCATTGATCTGGCACAAACGTCCCTTCGCCGTGCGGATGGTGACGACGGCCGTGTCCAGGTCGCCAGCCTCGCCGATGGCTGGGTCGACGAGGCAGCTGCCCGTGGCGTGCACGCTGACGGCTTCGTCGTCGAGTATCCAGCGGAAGATGTCGAAATCGTGGATCAGCATATCCTTGAAGATGCCGCCCGACACTTTGATGTAGCTGACCGGTGGCGGGCCAGGATCGCGGCTGGTCACAATGAGCAGCTCCGGCGTGCCGATCTCGCCCGCCTCAATCCGTGTCTTGACGGCATTGAAGGTGGGATCGTAGCGGCGCTGGAAGCCCAGCATGCACATGACCCCGGCTTCCTTGACGGCGGCGGCGCAGGCGCGCGCCCGGTCCAGCGTCAGGTCGACGGGCTTTTCGCAAAAGATGGCCTTGCCGGCGGCGGCCGAACGCAGGATCAGGTCCGCGTGCGTATCCGTGCTGGAAGCGATGACGACGGCCTTGATGGCCGGGTCGGCCAGCGCCGCTTCCACCGTGGCGCTGCTGCCACCATGCAAGCCGGCTAGGGCGGCGGCCGCTTCCTGGTTGACGTCGACCACGTACTTGAACTGCACGCCGGGTTGGGCAGCCAGGTTGGCCGCGTGGATTTTGCCGATGCGTCCGGCGCCGAACAACGCTACTTCAATCATCATGTTCTCCTGGGGTGTGGATTTCTTCGATGTCGAGCTCTAATTTGTATGCCAGCGCGATGAACAGCGCCTGGCACAGGCAGATGGTGCTGGTCAGCGAGCGGAAGGCGAAGGCGCTGCCCTCGGTGACGGTGAGCAGCGCGTCGGCGGCCCGCGCGAGCGGGGCCAGTTTGCTGTCGGTAATCACCAGGACCTTGGCACCCTTGTCTTGCGCCGCCTTGATGCACTGCTGGGTTTCCTTGCCGTAAGGCGAGAAACTGATGGCGATCGCCACATCGCGTTCACGCACGCTGCGCATCTGTTCGCGGTGCATGCCGCCCAGTCCGCTAATCAGGTGCACGCGCTTGTCCGTGTGTTCCAGCGCGTAGGCGATGTAGGAGGCGATCGGAAAGGACCGGCGCACGCCGATCACATAGATATTGTCTGCTTTTAACAGCAGGTTGACGGCCGCTTCCAGCTGCGCGTCGTCGAGTCCTGCCGCCAGGTCGTCCAGGCCGGCACGGCTGGCGCCGACGAATTCGCGCGTCAGGTCGCCTGCGCTGAGAGCAGAGTCGCGCGTGGAAATGAGCTTGCGGATGCGCTGCTGGTAATCGGGCGTGGCGCCGGCCTGGTCCGTGTACGCCTGGCGGAACACATCTTGCATTTCGGAAAAGCCCGTGTAGCCGAAGCGCTGCGCGAAACGCACGATGGCGGACGGCTGCACGTCGCAAGCGGTGGCGATGTCGCTGATGCGTTCGAGCATCAGGCTGGCCCGGTGCTTTTCAATGTATTGGGCGATGACTTTCAACTGGCGCGACAGATTGTCGTACTCGGCAGCGATATGTTGCATCAGTTGTTCGATGGGGGCGGTGGCTGCCATGTTGTTTCCTTTGGGCTGGTTCTGGCGAGAATTATAGGAGTGAATTCAGAAAATAGAAATGATTTTCTATTTAAATTTATTTTGAAAATTTTATTGCATTTGTCTTTTTGTGGCCTAAGCTGTGCGCAGTGCATCGGGTCTTGCCGGCCTTCCGGCTCCCCGTTGACACGCTTCAAAAGCTGGCAACTATAAAAATTAATCCTTCAAGGAGACATTCATGCAAAGCAATAAGCGTAAGGGATTTCTGAAGAGCCTGGCCATGCTGGGCCTCGGCCTGGGACTGGGTCTGGGCATGAACGCCAGCCACGCGGCGGGCGAGAAATTCGTGTTGATCAGCCATGCGCCGGATTCCGATTCCTGGTGGAATACGATCAAAAATTCCGTCAAGCAAGCAGGTGAAGACTTCAATGTCAGCGTCGACTACCGCAACCCGCCGAATGGCGACCTGGCCGACATGGCGCGCCTGGTCGAGCAATCGGCGGCCCGCAACTACGATGGCGTGATCGTCAGCATCGCCGATTTCAGCGTGCTGCAAAAACCGCTGGGCCTGGTGGCGGCGAAGAAAATCCCCTTTATCACGATCAACTCGGGCACTCTGGCGCAAAGCGAACAGCTGGGCGCCGTGATGCATGTGGGCCAGCCTGAATACGAGGCAGGCAAGGGCGCCGGCGAAAAAGCCAAGGCGGCCGGCATCAAGTCCTTCGTCTGCGTCAACCATTACGCGACGAATCCATCGTCGTTCGAGCGCTGCCGTGGTTTTGCCGATGCGATCGGCGTCGACTTCAAGGCTGCCACCCTGGATGCGGGCGAAGATCCGACCACCATCGAAAGCAAGCTGAGCGCCTTCCTGCGCAACAACCCGAAAACCCAGGCCGTGCTGGCGCTGGGACCTACCTCGGCCCACGCTTCGCTGAAAGCGCTGGAAAAAATGGGTTTGAAGGGCAAGATGTGGTTCGCCACCTTCGACCTGTCCGATGAAATCTCGAAAGCGATCAAGGATGGCAGCATCCAGTTTGCCATCGACCAGCAACCCTACCTGCAAGGCTACATCCCCGTTGCCGTGCTGGCCATCATGAAGCAGGACAAGACCACGGACCTGGCCAAGGTACGCGAAAAGCTGATCAATAACGCCAAGTTCAAGGCGCGCCTGGCCGAGTATGGCCTGGCACCATCGTATGGCCCGCGCCATATCGGTTCCGGTCCTGGGTATGTCACCAAGGACAATATCGGCAAGGTGGAGAAATACGCCGGCCAGTTCCGTTAAGCACCCGCTTTTCAATTCAATCAATACCTTACAACGCCTGACAAAACCGTAGCGAGCGGATGGGAGTTGTGGTTGAGAAGCGGAACTGTGCGAATGCACAGTGAGCATCGGAGACCGCAAATCGCGACGCGCAGTAGATTTTGATAGGTGTTCCTGGTTGTTGTCCCCGCGCGCAGGCCAAGCTTGCCGGCGCGCGGGTCCTGCCGCCCTGGAATTGTTGTCGAGGCTGGCAGGTTGCTATAAACAAGGGAGACATAGCATGAGTACCGTGAAATTAAGCGTGGAACAGGGTGGCATGGCCGCCTCGGGCACGCCGCCGCAAAAGCAGGGCTTTGACGAGCGCGTGGGGCAGGTCAGCTGGCTCAAGCGGCTGTTCAGCCGTCCGGAATTCGCCTCGATCTCGGGCGCCATCCTGGTGTTCGCCTTCTTCATCCTGACGGCCGGCGACTCTGGCATGTTCAACCTCGACGGCGTGATCAACTGGGCGCAAGTGGCCGCCTACCTGGGCATCATCGCCATCGGCGCCTGCGTATTGATGATCGCCGGTGAATTCGACCTGTCGATCGGCTCCATGATCGGCTTTTCCGGCATGATGATCGCCATCCCTTCCGTGTATTTCCACTGGCCCGTGTGGGCCGCCATCCTGTTCGCCTTTGCCGGCTCGATGGCGCTGGGCTGGCTCAACGGCTACCTGGTCATCAAGACGCGCTTGCCGTCGTTTATCGTCACCCTGGCCTTTTTGTTCATCTTGCGCGGCCTGACCCTGGCCCTGTCCATCATGTTTGCCAACCGCACCATCGTCAGCGGCATCGGCGCGCTGGCTGCCGACGACTGGCTGGCCACGACCCTGTTCCATGGCGAAGTGGGCACCTCGCTGTTCGCCTGGATGGCCAAGGCGGGCTGGATCACGGCGCTCGACAATGGCGCGCCGCTGGTCAAGGGCATCCCCAAGGTCATCGTCTGGTGGGCCGGCCTGGCGCTGGTGTCCGGCTTTGTCCTGGCCCGCACCCGCATCGGCAACTGGATCTTCGCCGTCGGCGGCGATGCCAATGCGGCCAAGAACGTGGGTGTGCCCGTGAAAACCATCAAGGTATCGCTGTTTGTCTTCACCGCCTTCTGTGCCTGCCTGTTTGCCACGCTGCAAGTATTTGACGTGGGATCGGCTGCCGCCGACCGCGGCATGCAAAAGGAATTCGAAGCCATCATCGCGGCCGTCATCGGCGGCGCCTTGCTGACGGGCGGCTACGGTTCCGTCGTCGGCGCCTGCTTCGGCGCGCTGATCTTCGGCGTGGTGCAGATCGGCATTACTTATACCAATATCAATTCGGACTGGTTCCGCGTCTTCCTCGGCGTCATGCTGCTGATCGCGGTACTGTTCAACAACTTTGTCCGTGCACGTGTCACGGAAGCGAGATAAGCCATGAGCGAATACATCCTTGCGCTGGAAAATATCAGCAAACGTTTCGGCTCCGTCATCGCCCTGCAAAACGTCACCCTGCGCTTGAAACCGGGCGAAGTGCATTGCCTGCTGGGCGACAATGGCGCCGGCAAGTCGACCCTGATCAAGACCCTGGCCGGCGTGCACCGGCCTACCAGCGGGCAATACCTGGTCGATGGCCAGAGCGTCAGCTTCAATTCGCCGAAAGAGGCGCTCGACCTGGGCGTGGCCACCGTCTACCAGGACCTGGCGCTGGTGCCCTTGCTGTCCGTGGCGCGCAATTTCTTCATGGGCCGCGAACCGATCAAAAAAATGTTCGGCGTGCTGCCCGTGATGGATATGGAGTATGCGGCCACCACGGCGCGCGACAAGCTGGCCGAAATGGGCATCATGGTGCGCGACCCGCACCAAGCTGTGGGCACCATGTCGGGCGGCGAGCGGCAATGCCTGGCGATTGCCCGTGCCATCCACTTCGGCGCGCGCGTGCTGATCCTCGACGAGCCGACGGCCGCGCTGGGCGTGAAACAGTCGTTCAATGTGCTGAAACTGATCTACAAGGCGCGCGAGCGGGGCTTGTCCGTGATCTTTATTACCCATAATGTGCACCACGCCTACCCCGTGGGGGACTCGTTCACCCTCTTGAACCGGGGCAAGTCACTGGGCACTTACACCAAGGAAACCGTTTCCAAGGATGAAGTACTCGACATGATGGCGGGCGGTGCGGAAATGCAAACGCTGATGGCTGAACTCGACGGTGTCACGATTTAAGGATAACCATGAATAACCCGACACAATTTGCCCAGGGCCGCGCGCTCGACGTGATTTGCCTGGGCCGCCTGGCGGTGGACCTGTATGCGCAGCAGATCGGCAGCCCGCTGGAAGACGCGAGCAGTTTCGCCAAATACCTGGGCGGCTCGTCGGCGAACATCGCCTTCGGCACGGCCCGCCTGGGCCTCAAATCGGCCATGCTGTCGAAAGTGGGCGACGACCACATGGGACGTTTCCTCACCGACACTTTGTCGAAGGAAGGCTGCGACGTCAGCCACGTGGGCATCGACCGCGACCGCCTCACCGCCCTCGTCATGCTGGGCATCAAGGATAAAAACACCTTCCCCCTGATTTTTTACAGGGAAAATTGCGCCGACATGGCCATCGACCTGGCGTCGGTGGATGCGGCCTTCATTTCCTCCAGCAAAGCGCTCCTGATCACTGGCACGCATTTTTCTACCAGTGCCATGCACGCCGTCAGCACGCAAGCATTGAAACTGGCCCGTGCCAACAACGTGCGCACTGTGCTCGACATCGATTACCGGCCCGTGCTGTGGGGCTTGTCGGGCAAGGCGGACGGCGAAACGCGCTTCGTTTCGAACGAAGGCGTGACCCGCCATTTGCAGGCGATCCTGCCGCAATTCGACCTGATCGTCGGCACGGAAGAGGAATTCATGATCGCCGGCGGCGGCGCGGACATCATGGCGTCCCTGCGCGCCGTGCGGGCCGCCACCCTGGCCACCCTGGTCGTCAAGCGGGGCCCGCTGGGCAGCGCCGTCATCGACAGCGTGATACCGGCCAGCTTGGATGATGCGTATAACTACCGTGGCGTGCGCGTGGAAGTGCTGAACGTGCTGGGCGCGGGCGATGCGTTTCTGTCCGGCTTCCTGAAAGGCTGGCTGCGCGGCGAGGATTACGAAGCGTGCTGCCGCTACGCGAATGGCTGCGGCGCCCTGGTCGTATCGCGCCACGGCTGCGCACCGGCCATGCCGTCGCCCGTCGAACTCGATTATTTCCTCGCCAATGCGGCAAAACTGACGCAGCCGGACCAGGACGCCACCTTGTCCCGCTTGCACCGCACGACGGTAGCGCGCCAGCAATGGGATGAATTATGCGTGTTTGCCTTCGACCACCGCACGCAGTTCTTTGAGCTGGCGCAACAGACGGGCGCAGCCGAATCGCGTATCTTAGCCCTGAAGCAACTGATGGTGCAAGCCGTGGCGCAGACGGAAACGGCCTTGCAGCTGGCCGGCAAGACGGGCGTGCTGATCGATGGCCGCTATGGCGTCGACGCGCTCAACGATGCGACGGGGCGGGGCTGGTGGATAGGCCGTCCCGTGGAATTGCCTGGCTCGAACCCGCTGCAATTCGACTGGGGCCGCTCCATTGGCTCGCATCTGCTCAGCTGGCCAAAGGAACACGTGATCAAGTGCCTGGTGCAGCTGCACCCGGACGACGCCGTGGAAAACCGGCTGGAACAGGAAGCGCAGATCAAGGCTCTGTACGACGCGGCGCAAGTGAGCGGTCACGAACTGCTGTTGGAGGTGATCCCGTCGGAATCCCTGCCGCACAGTGACGATACCGTCTTGCGCGCCGTCAAGCGCCTGTACAACCTGGGCATTTACCCCGAATGGTGGAAGCTGGAAAGCATGTCGGCCAAGCAATGGCAAGCCATCGATGCCCTGGTGCACGAGCGCGATCCATATTGCCGTGGCGTTGTCTTGCTGGGCTTGAATGCCCCGATCGAAAAACTGGCCGCCAGTTTTGAGCAAGCCAGTGCCAGCACCACGTGCCGCGGCTTCATGGTGGGCCGCACCATCTTCCAGGAACCGAGCCGCCGCTGGCTGGCCGGAGATCTTGACGATGCGGGCCTGATCGCCGCCGTGCGCGCCAACTTCGAACAACTCATCAGCTTGTGGCAACGCACGCGCAATCGGCTGGAGCGTGCGGCATGAGCGCCACCATCCGTTTGACCATGGCCCAGGCCTTGGTGCGCTATCTGTCGGTATTGCGTACCGATGACGGCCAGCCCCTGTTCGGCGGCGCCTTCGCCATCTTTGGCCACGGCAACGTGGCTGGCCTGGGCGAAGCGCTGTACCAGTATCGCGATACTTTTCCCACCTATCGCGCACACAACGAGCAGGCGATGGCGCACTCGGCGATTGCCTACGCGAAGGCGCACATGCGCCGGCGCATGATGGCCGTCACCAGTTCCATCGGCCCGGGCGCGACGAATTTGCTGACGGCCGCCGCGCTGGCGCACGTGAACCGCTTGCCCGTGCTCTTGCTGCCGGGCGACGTATTCGTCTCGCGGGCGCCGGACCCGGTGTTGCAGCAGCTGGAAGATGGCAGCGACGGCAGCGTCTCGGTCAACGATGCGTTCAAGCCACTGTCGCGTTACTTTGACCGCATTATCTATCCGGAACAGTTGCTGACGGCCTTGCCACGCGCCATTGCCGCCTTGACGGACCCGGCCGCCTGTGGTCCCGTCACCTTGTCCCTGCCGCAAGACGTGCAAACGATGGCGTATGACTATCCGGCCGACTTTTTCGAGCCGCGCATCGTGCGTTTCCGCGCCTTGCCCGCCATCGAGCAGGAACTGGAAGAAGCGGTGGAATTGCTGAAAAACGCCAGACAGCCGCTGATCGTGGCCGGTGGTGGCGTGCTGTACGGCAAGGCCAGCGCCGCCCTGCAGGCGTTTGCCGAGCGGCATGGCATTCCCGTGGCGGAAACCCAGGCCGGCAAGAGCGCCTTGCCGTGGAACCACCCTTTGCAACTGGGCGCCATCGGCGTGACGGGCTCGCCTGCGGCGAACGCGCTGGCGTTTGATGCGGACGTGGTGCTGGCCGTCGGCACGCGCCTGCAGGATTTCACCACGGGCTCGAATTCCCTGTTTGCGCAAGCGCAACTGGTGAGCCTGAACGTCAACAGTTTTGATGCCTTGAAACGCCGGGGCCTGGGGCTGCAGGCGGATGCGACGCTTGGCTTGCAGGGCCTGTCGCGGCTGCTGGGCAGCTGGAACAGCGCGGGCCACTGGCTGGACCGGGCGCAGCAGGCGGGCCATGCCTGGCGCGCGACAGTCGCAGACATCACCGGCCAGCGGGAAGTCGCCGGCTTGCCGTATGACGGCGAAGTCATCGGCGCGGTGCAGCGTTCATCCAGGGACTCCACCACCCGCGACATCGTCGTCTGTGCGGCAGGCACCTTGCCGGCCGAACTGCACAAGCTGTGGCGAACGGAAACACCGGGCGGCTACCACATGGAATACGGCTACTCATGCATGGGTTACGAGATTGCCGGCGGCCTCGGCGTCAAGATGGCGAAACCGGATGCCGAGGTGATCGTCATGGTGGGCGACGGCAGCTACCTGATGATGAATTCGGAAATCGCCACTTCCGTCATGCTCGACAAAAAACTCATCATCGTCGTGCTCGATAATCGCGGTTACGGCTGCATCAACCGATTGCAGCAGGCGTGCGGCAATGCCTCGTTCAACAATATGTTGCCCGATAGCGCCCCCGTGATCGACTTTGCCCTGCATGCGCAGTCGCTGGGCGCGCTCTCCGAACACGTTGGCAATATCTCCGAACTGGAACAGGCCATGCTGCGCGCCCGCGCCGCACCGCGTACGTATCTGATCTGCATCAATACGGACGACACGCGCACGACAGAAGAGGGTGGTTGCTGGTGGGAAGTGGCCGTGCCCGAAGTCTCCACCCAGCCCGGCGTGCAAGCTGCGCGTGCCCGTTATGAACTTGACCGTCTGAAACAAAGGAATTGAGATGACTACCTGGAATGTCAAGATCGGCATCAACCCGATCTCGTGGATGAACGACGATTTGCCCAGCCTGGGCGGCGAGACGCCCCTGGAGACAGCGCTGAAAGAGGGCGCCGAGATCGGCTACGTGGGTTTCGAGCTGGGCAACAAGTTTCCAAAGGATGCGCCGGCCCTGAACGCCGTGCTGGGAAAATATAATCTTGCCTGTGTTTCCGGCTGGTATTCGGGCCGCCTGGCGCACCGCTCCGTCGAGGAAGAGATCGCCTCCGTGGCATCTCACTTGCGCCTGCTTGCCGACAGCGGCGCGACCGTCATGGTGTACGGCGAAGTGGCCGACGCCATCCAGGGCGAAGCGCGCCCCCTGTACAAACGCCCGCGTTTCCAGACGCAGCAGCAATGGCAGGCCTATGCCGACAAATTGACGGCCTTCGCCAGGCACTTGCTCGACAATGGCGTGCGCCTGGCGTATCACCACCACATGGGTGCGTATGTGGAAACCCCGGCCGACGTGGATCAGCTGATGGCCTTGACCGGGCCGGAAGTGGGCTTGCTGTTTGATACGGGGCATATCACGTTTGCCGGCGGCGATGCGCTGGCGGTGCTGAATAAACATATCGACAGGATTTGCCACGTGCATTGCAAGGATGTGCGCCCGAATGTGGTGAAACTGGCCCGCAACGGCCACTGGAGTTTCCTGCAAGCCGTCATCAATGGCGCCTTCAGCGTGCCTGGCGACGGCTGCATCGACTTCCCGGCCATACTCACGCGTTTGTATCTGCATGGTTACGAGGGCTGGCTGGTGGTGGAAGCGGAGCAAGACCCGGCCGTGGCGCCCAGTTACCAGTATGCAAAGATGGGCCACGATTACCTGGCGCATCTCGTCGAGGCCATTCCCCGGCTGGGCAGGGAAGCGGCATGAGCCCGCTGCTGGTGAAAGCAGGGCAGGGACAGACCATCGTCGAAGTCACGCCCGAGTCGGCCGGCTGGACGCATGTGGGCTTTGCCGCGCACCGTCTGGCTGCCGGCGAGCACATCAGCCTGGAGACGAACAGCCGCGAACTGTGCCTCGTCGTGCTGACGGGCACGGTCACCGTGCAGGCGGGCGAGCAGCGCTGGGAAGCCATCGGCAATCGCGCCAGCGTCTTCGAGGACGTCTCGCCCTACGCCGTGTATGTGCCGCTCGATACCCGGGTCAGCATTACGGCCGTGAGCGCTGCCGAAGTGGCCCTGTGCAGCGCGCCGGCCACCACGCACCGTCCGGCGCGCCTGATCGAACCGGCCAGCATGACGCGTTCCGTGCGCGGCAAGGGCGCTAACACGCGCTATGTGTGCGACATCCTGCCGCAGACAGCCGAGGCCGATGGCTTGCTGGTAGTCGAGGTAGTCACGCCGTCCGGCCACTCGTCCAGTTATCCGCCGCATAAACACGATAGCGACAATGTGCCGCTGGAAAGTTCGTTGGAAGAAACGTATTACCACCGCCTCAATCCGGAGCAGGGCTTTGCCTACCAACGAGTCTACACGGATGACCGTTCCATCGACGAAGCCATGGCCGTGGAAAACCACGACGTGGTGATGGTGCCCAGGGGTTACCACCCCGTCACCGTGCCGTATGGCTATGACGGCTACTACCTGAACGTGATGGCCGGCCCGAAACGCGTGTGGCATTTTAAAAACGACCCGGCCCATGAGTGGCTGATGCATACCAAATAGAGGATTCAAGATGACAACGCAACAGATCGGCCACTTTATTGGTGGCAACCCCATGGCTTCGCGCTCCGAGCGCACGAGCGACGTCTTCAATCCCGCCACGGGCGCCGTCACGGCCAAGGTGTCGCTGGCGACTGCCGCCGAGCTGAACGCGGCCGTGGCCGCCGCCCACGCGGCGTTTCCTGCCTGGTCGCAAACCTCGCCCCTGCGCCGCGCCCGCGTCATGTTCAAGTTCAAGGAATTGCTGGAAGAACATGCGGATCAATTGGCCGCCCTGATCACGGCCGAACACGGCAAGGTGTTTACCGATGCGAAAGGGGAAGTGACGCGCGGCATCGAGGTGGTGGAGTTTGCCTGCGGTATCCCGCAGATGATGAAGGGCGAATACAGCGAGCAAGTGGCCGGCGGCATCGACGCCTGGTCGATCCGCCAGGCGCTCGGTGTCTGCGTCGGCATCACGCCGTTCAATTTCCCCGTGATGGTGCCGATGTGGATGTTCCCGATGGCGATTGCCTGCGGCAATACGTTCGTACTCAAACCATCGGAGCGCGACCCGTCCGCCAGCCTGCTGCTGGCGCAGCTGTTGACGGACGCGGGCTTGCCCGACGGCGTCTTTAATGTGCTGCAGGGAGATAAAGAGGCCGTCGACGGCTTGCTGCACCATCCGGACGTGCGCGCCGTCAGCTTTGTCGGCTCCACGCCGATCGCCGAATACATCTACGCCACCGGCTGCGCGCAGGGCAAGCGCGTGCAAGCGCTGGGTGGCGCGAAAAACCACATGGTCGTCATGCCGGACGCAGATATTCCCCAGACGGTGGACGCCCTGATGGGCGCCGCCTTCGGTTCGGCGGGCGAGCGCTGCATGGCCATTTCTGTCGTCGTGGCGGTGGGCAATGTGGCGGACCAGCTGGTCGAAGCCTTGGTGCCGCGCATCGCCGCCTTGAAAATTACGCAAGGCATGGATTTGTCGGCCGAGATGGGGCCTGTCGTCACGCAAGTGCACAAGGAGAAGATCGCCGGCTACATCGCCACCGGTGTCAAGGAAGGCGCCAAGCTGGTCAGTGATGGACGCGGTTTCGTGCTGCCCGGCCATGAAAACGGCTTTTTCCTCGGTGGCAGCCTGTTCGATCACGTCACGCCTGAGATGACCATCTATAAAGAGGAAATCTTCGGCCCTGTCCTGTGTATCGTGCGCGTGCCCGATTTTACGACGGCGCTGGACCTGGTCAACGCCCACGAATATGGCAACGGCACGGCCATCTACACGCGCGACGGCAACACGGCGCGCGAATACACGCACCGGGTGCAGGTGGGGATGGTGGGGGTCAACGTGCCGATCCCCGTGCCGATGGCTTTCCACAGCTTCGGCGGCTGGAAGCGCAGCCTGTTTGGCGACCACCACGCGCATGGCCCGGAATCGGTGCGCTTTTACACGAAACAGAAGGCTGTGACGCAGCGCTGGCCAGCCTCGACGGCTGCCGGCGCGGAGTTTGCCATGCCGACCCTCAAGTAAATGTAAAATCAGCTGGTTCGCTTCTTGCTTACTGCAATGGTTAATCGTTTAGCCATTGCAGATCGCTCCCATGACGTCCAGCCGTACCCAGCCTTTGCGCATCGTTGTCGTCAACACCATTGTCGAGCACGGCGTGCACGCGGACGCGGCCTTGGCGGCCCAAGTGCTGCGCGGCAATGCCTTGCGCATCGGCTTGCTGGAATCGGGTTTCGACATCATCGCCTCGCTGCCAGCCGACCTCTACCTTCCCGAGCGCATCGCGCAACTGCAGCCTGACCTCATCATCATCGATGCCGAATCGGACGCGCGCGACGTGCTCGAACACATCGTCATCGCCACGCGCGACGAGCGCCGCCCCATCGTATTATTTACCGAAGACGGCGCCACGGCCAGCATCGACGCGGCCATGGCGGCCGGCGTGTCCGCCTACATCGTCGCCGGCCTGCAGGCCGAGCGCATTCAACCCGTGCTGAACGTGGCCTTGGCGCGCTTTCGCCAGGAAGAAAAACTCCGCGCCGAATTGCTCGACACGCGGCACAAGCTGCTGGAACGCAAGGTGATCGAACGGGCCAAGGGCCTGTTGATGACGCATCAGGGCTTGACGGAAGAGCAGGCTTACCAGCGGCTGCGCAGCATGGCGATGAATAAAAAGCTGAAGTTGGCGGAAATTGCCCAGCGCATCCTCGACGTGGAGGACTTGCTGGGATGAAGCGCCCATTTTCTGACACATGCTGGTGCAGCGCACCATCGCGGTGCGTTTCCAGCCTCCATGAACCGGACATGCACGGGCACGTTCCTTGCTGCCGGACGGGGAGAGCCTTGCCCACGGTGGCGCGGAATAACAGTACTTATCAGCAAGGAATGGTATGACACAGCAAGCGGGCGCCAATGCCCAGGCGATGCGCTCCATGCATCCGGAAAAACAGACGATACGCATCGGCTACCTGCCGCTGGCCGATTGCGCCTCGCTGGTGATGGCCTCAAAGCTGGGCCTGGATGAAAAATACGGCATCAAGATCGAACTGAGCCGGGAGATGTCGTGGGCCGGCGTGCGCGACAAATTGCATAATGGCGAACTTGATGCGGCCCACGTGTTGTACGGTCTCGTGTATGGCGTGCAGATGGGCATCGGCGGTCAGCAGCGCGACATGGCAGTCTTGATGAACCTGAATCACAGCGGCCAGGCCGTCACCCTGTCGGCGGCGCTGGCGCGCGAGGGTGCCCACGATGGTCCCACACTGGCGCGGCATATGCGCGGCGCGGCGCGGCCCTTTGCGTTTGCGCATACTTTCCCGACCGGCAACCACGCGATGCTGCTGCAATACTGGCTGGCCGCGCATGGCATCAATCCGCTGCGCGACGCGCGCGTGATGACGGTGCCGCCGTCGCAGATGGTGGCGGCCTTGCGCGCGGGCCAGATGGATGGCTTTTGCGCGGGTGAACCGTGGGGCTACAAGGCCATCGTCGATGGCGTGGGCGTGACGGCCGCCAGCAGCGGCGCCATCTGGCCCGATCATCCGGGCAAGGTGCTGGGCACCAGCGCCGCGTTTGCGCGCCAGCATCCGAACAGCTGCCGCGCCCTGATCGCCGCCGTGCTCGAGGCGGGCCGCTGGATCGACGCCAGCGATACCAACCGGCTGGCCATGGCGGCTACCCTGGCCGAGCCCGCTTACTTGAATACACCGCAGGAAATGCTGGCGCCGCGCATCCTCGGCCATTATCAGGATGGCCTGGGCAAGACCTGGGACGAGGCCCACGGTTTGAAGTTCTACCGGGACGGCGCCGTGAATTTCCCCTACCTGTCCGACGGCATGTGGTTCATGACCCAGCACCGGCGCTGGGGCTTGTTGCGCGACGAACCCGATTACCTGGCGGTGGCACGGCAAGTCAACCGCATCGACCTGTACCGCCAGGCGGCGGAGATGACGGCTACGCCAGTACCAAAGGCCGCCATGCGCAGCTCGACCCTGTGCGACGGCGTGGTGTGGGACGGCAGCGCGCCGGAAGCGTACGCGGCATCGTTTGCCATCGGCCATTGTTTTTGACTCAATTTCTGACTGGAGACTGCATCATGGCGCAACTTGGAAGCGTGACCCTGGTCGGCGCCGGTCCCGGCGATCCGGACTTGCTGACGATCAAGGCAGCAAAGGCCATCGCGCGGGCCAACGTGGTGCTGATCGACGACCTCGTCAACCCGGCCATCCTCGCGCATGCGGCGCCCGGCGTGCGCGTGGTCGAGGTGGGCAAGCGGGGCGGCTGTGCTTCCACGCCGCAAGCCTTCATCGAGCGCCTGATGCTGGCCGAAGCGCGCGCCGGCCTGCACGTGGTGCGCCTGAAAGGGGGCGACCCTTACCTGTTCGGACGCGGCGGCGAAGAGCGCGCCTACCTGCGCAGCCACGGCGTGGCCGTCGAGGTCATACCCGGCATCAGCAGCGGCCTGGCCGCGCCGGCCAGCATCGGCGTGCCGCTGACGCACCGTAGCTGGAGCCAGGGCGCTATCTTCGTTACGGGCCACGGCAAGGATAGCGCCTCCGAGCCGAACTGGGCGGCCTTGGCGCAAAGCAAGCTCACCCTCGTCATCTATATGGGCGTGGCGCGGGTGGCAGCCATCCAGGCGGGCTTGCTGGCCGGCGGCATGGCGCCCGGCACGCCCGTGGCCGTGGTGCAATCGGCCAGCTTGCCCGCCCAGCGCGAGTTGCTGAGCACTTTGCACGCTTTGCCCGCCGACTTGCTGGCCAGCGGCCTGGGCAGCCCCTGCATCATCGTCGTGGGCGAGGTGGTGCGCTGCGCCGATGCCTGGGATGACCATGGTGCCAGCGCCTTGCTGGCTTAAGCACCAGGCGTTTTCCAGTGCAACCATCATGCGCGCTTTTTTTCTTGCACAAGCGCGTCGGGCGTGAGCTTTGATAGTATCCTCGTGCTTGCTGGGTGGCAGGAGTGCCGCACATTCGAGGAAACCGGAATAAGCGATCGACAATGCACACTTTGAGCAAGGGCGGGGCGGGATCAGGCATCAGAATTTGGGCAGGCGGCCTGTTGCTGGCCTTGGCGGTGGGCGGCGCCTTGTATGCGGGCGCGGTGCGCACGGTCGATGACGACGCCGAACAGCGTTTCGACAACCTCACGCACGCTGCCCAGCATAGCCTGGCCACGCGCGTAAAAAGCTATTCCGACCTGCTGCGCGGCCTCGAAGCGCTGTTTCGCACCAGCGAGCAGCTGACGCGTCGCCAGTTCCACGATTACGTGGCCGGCCTCGATATCGCGCGCCAGTTCCCCGCCATCGAATCGGTCAATTATGCGGTGGCGCTGACGCAGGCGCAGCGCGCGGCCTATGTCGCCGATGTGCGCAGTGACACCAGCCTGGCGCCGCGCGGCTATCCCGCTTTCACCATCCGCCCGCCCGGCGAGCGGCCAGAATACACAGTGCTCACTTACCTCGAGCCCGATTCGCTGCTGGCCGAACGCATGGGCGTCGATATCGGCGCCAACCCGCTGGTGGCGCAGGCCCTGGCGCAGTCGCGCGACAGCGGCGAAGTCAGCGCGTCGGGGCAGGTGATCATGATCAAGGGACCGCCCGCGCATGTGGGCCTGGGCATGCGCCTGCCCGTGTACCGTAATGGCATGCCGCAAGGCAGCGTGGCCGAGCGCCGTGCCGCCTACCAGGGGTCCGTGGGCATCGGCTTTGGCGTGGCGCAGCTGGTGCACAGCGCGCTCGAACGCAGCGCCCTGGAGCCGCTGCACCTGACTCTGTACAGCGCGGTCGAGCCTCTGCCGGCCCAAGGCGTCCTGCGCATCACGCCGCAGGACCGTCTGCTGTTCAACGATGGCGGCGACCTGGCGGTGGCGCCGCCGCAACCGGGCAGCGATGCCGCATATTTCGACCAAGTGCTGCCCATCGTGTATCAGGGGGGCGTGTGGAAAGCCCATTTCCGCGTGCGCAAGGCGGAGCTGTACAGCCCCTTTGACCGCTATTTCCCGTGGCTGGCGCTGGCCGTCGGCGTGGCCGGCACCCTGCTCGGTTATGGCTATATCTTTACCCTGTACCGTTCGCGCCGCAACGCGGTGGCGCAGCGCACACTGCTCGATACGGTGCTCGACAGCGTCGATGCCTACGTCTACATGAAGGATGCCGATCTGCGCTACCGCTACGTGAATGCGCGCACGGCGAAGATACTGGGCCGCTCGGCGCAGCAGTTGATCGGCCGCCAGGATGGCGAGTTGATGCTCGGCGATGCGGCCGCCGCCGCGCAGCTGACCGAACGCCAGGTGTTCGACAGCGGCACCAAGTTCGTCGGCGAAGAGCGCTTCGTCGATGCGCAGGGTCAGGTGCATCACCTGTGGAGTGTGAAGGTGCCGCTGGGCTTGCCCGGTCCCGTCACGGGCCTGATCTGCCTGTCCACCGACGTGACGGAACTGCACCGCCTGAAGGAGCAGGCCGACGCGGCCAGCCAGGCCAAGAGCGACTTCCTGTCGAACATGAGCCATGAAATCCGCACGCCGATGAACAGCATCATCGGCATGGCGCACCTGGCGCTGAAATCGGTGGCCGATGCGCGCCAGCGCGATTATCTGCAAAAAATCTTCCATTCGGGCCAGCATTTGCTGGGCCTGATCAACGACATCCTCGATTTCTCCAAGATCGAGGCGGGCAAGCTGGAACTGGAAGTGCTGGACTTCCGTCTCGACACCCTGCTGGCGAACATCGCCAGCCAGCTCGGCGATGCGGCCGCCGTCAAGGGCCTGGCGCTGCAGTTCGATATCGCGTCCGAGCTGTCGCAGCGCTGGCGCGGCGACCCGCTGCGTCTGGAGCAGGTCTTGCTGAACCTGACCAGCAACGCCATCAAGTTTTCCGACAATGGCAGCATCTTCGTGCGCGTGCGCCAGTCGGAGGAGCGCGGCAGCCACGCCATGCTGCGCTTCGAGGTGCAGGACAGGGGCATCGGCATGAAGCAGGAAGAAGTGGCGCAGCTGTTCCGCTCCTTTCACCAGGCCGACCCCTCAACCACGCGCAAGTATGGCGGCAGCGGCCTGGGGCTGGTGATCAGCAAGCAGCTGGTTGAACTCATGGGCGGCAAGGTGGGCGTGTACAGCCAGCCGGGCCAGGGCAGCACCTTCTGGTTCACGGCGCGCCTGGAGAAAAGCGCGCAAGCGGGCGATGAGCGCATCGCCGAAGTGGAGCCCGACGTCTTGGGCGTGATCCGTGGCGCATCCATCCTGCTGGTGGAAGATAACATCTTCAGCCAGCAGGTGGGCTGCGAATTGCTGGAAGACGCAGGCGCCACCGTCTGCGTCGCCTGCAATGGCCGCGAAGCGCTGGAATTGCTGGCCCACCAGCGCTACGACTGCGTGCTGATGGACGTGCAGATGCCGGAAATGGACGGCTTCGAGGCGACGCGCCGCATCCGCGCCGACCCAAAGCTCAGCGGTCTGCTGGTGATCGCCATGACGGCCAATGCGGGCAGCGAAGACCGCGCCCGCTGCCTGGCGGCAGGCATGGATGAATTCGTGACCAAGCCGATCGCCCCGAATCTGCTGTTTCACCTGCTGGCGAAATGGTTCCGTCTGCGCGGCGGTATCGGCAGCCTTGGCCATGCGCGCGTGGGCGACAGGCTGGCGGCGCTGCCGAAAGCGCCGCCGTCAAACGCCGCGCCGGAGTTGCGCGACATGGCCATCCTCGATCTGGCCACCCTGGCGCTCACGTTCAGCAATGACGCCGTGAAGATGCGCAAATACACCCAGCTGTTTCTCGATACGGCGCGTGACGGCATCGCCGAAATGGAGCAGGCCATGGCGCTGGAAGATCTGGGGCGCCTGGCCGACCTGGGGCACCGCAGCAAATCGTCGGCGCTGGCCGTGGGTGCGCATGCCTTCGCCAGCCTGTGCACCTCGATCGAAGGCTTGCGCCTGGGTGGCGACCTGCAGCAGGCGCGCGCCTTGCTGGCTGCGCTGGAGCCGGCGCTGGCGCAGGTGGCAGAACAAATTTCGCTGGAATTTGTCTCCAGCGACGCCCCCTGACGCAGGCAGCGGCGATAATATGCCTTTGACGTCTCTGGCCACCAGGCCGGAGGCGCGGCAACCCATCGGATCAGCATGCATACTCCCGTCACGCCCGGCCTTCTCATCCTGCATGGCAACCAGCTGGAACAGCTGCGCGCCGCCGTCTTTCAGTGGCTGCGCCAGCATCCGCTGGCGCCGCTGGAAACGGATATCTTCCTGGTGCAGTCGAACGGCGTGGCCGAATGGCTGAAGATCGCCCTGGCCGAGGAGATGGGCGTGTGCGCCGCCACGCGCATCGCGCTGCCGGCGCGCCTGCTGTGGGAAAGCTACCGGGGCATGCTGGGGCGCGAGCGGGTGCCGCGCGTGTCGCCATTTGATAAATCGCCGCTGACCTGGCGTTTGATGCGTCTTTTACCCTCCTTGCTGGCCGACCCGGTGTTTGCGCCGCTGCGCTACTTCCTTGCCGATGGCGATTGCGAACGCCGGCTGCAACTGGCCGAGCGCCTGGCCGATTTGTTCGACCAGTACCAGGTCTACCGCGCCGACTGGCTGGCTGACTGGGCTGCCGGGCGCGACCAGTTGCGCACGGCGCGCGGCGAAGCTATGGTCTTGAAGGAAGACCAGCGCTGGCAGGCGCAGTTGTGGCGCGCCGTGGCTGCCGACGTGGAACCGTTTGAACGCGACACGGGCCGCGCCGACATCCACGACGCTTTCCTGGCGGCGATCGCCGCCGGCGAGCAGCCTGCCGGCAAGCTGCCGCGCAGAGTGGTGCTGTTTGGCGTGTCGGCCCTGCCGTACCAGACCTTGCAGGCGCTGGCCGCGCTGGCGCGCCACACGCAGGTGGTGCTGGCCGTGCCCAATCCATGCCAGTTCTACTGGGGCGACATCATCGACGGGCGCGACTTGCTGCGCGCGGAAAACAAGCGCCAGCGGCAGCGCAATGGCACCGACCTGGCGCACATTCCGCTCGAAGCACTGCATGCGCACAGCCATCCGCTGCTGGCCAGCTGGGGCAGGCAAGGGCGCGATTTCATCCGCATGCTCGACGAGTTCGACGAACACGCGCAAGCCGAAGGACGCGACGACAGCCTGCGCATCGACCTGTTTGGCGAGGAAACGGGCGAAACCCTGCTGCAGCAGGTGCAGGTGGCCATCCGTGAACTGCGTCCGCTGGCCGAACACGCACAAACGCCGCCCGAGGCCGGCGACCGCTCGATCGAATTTCACGTGGCGCACAGCGTGCAGCGCGAAGTGGAAGTGCTGCACGACCAGCTGCTGGCCATGTTCGCGCATAGCGCCGAAACGCTCTTGCGTCCACGCGACGTGGTGGTGATGGTGCCCGACATCGACACCTTTACGGCCGCCATCCACGCCGTCTTCGGCCAGTACCGGCGCAATGACGAGCGTTTCATCCCGTTCGAGATCGGCGACGTGAAGGACCGCAGCGTCAATCCGCTGCTCGTCGCGCTCGAGTGGCTGCTGCAGCTGCCGCAGCAGCGCTGCCGCCAGAGCGAAGTGCGCGACCTGCTCGACGTGCCGGCGCTGGCGGCACGCTTCGGCCTGCAGCCGGACGACCTGGCCACCCTGGGCGCCTGGATCGAAGGGGCGGGCGTGCGCTGGGGCCTGGACCAGGCGCACCGCGCCGGCCTGGGGCTGGGCGCGGCCGGGGAACAGAATGCGTGGATTTTCGGCGTGCGGCGCATGCTGCTCGGCTATGCCAGCGGCAGTGGCGCCAGCTTTGGCGGCATCGAGCCGTATGCGGAAGTGGGCGGCCTCGATGCGGCGCTGGCGGGCTCGCTGGCGCAGCTGGTCGAGGCGCTGCTGCACTGGCGCAGCGTGCTGGCCAACGCACACACGCCAGCCGAATGGGGCGTGCAGGCGCGTGCGCTGCTGGCCGCCTTCTTTGATGCCGACGACGAGGGCGACCGCCTGACCCTGGCGCAGCTGGAAGGCGCCTTGCAGGGCTGGCTGGAAACCTGCGAGCATGCGGGCTTTGTCGAGCAGGTGCCGCTGTCCGTGCTGCGCGTGGCGTGGCTGGGCGCGCTGGACGAGCCGACCCTGAACCATCAATTCGTCTCCGGCGGCGTCACCTTCTGCACGCTGATGCCGATGCGCGCCGTGCCGTTTCGCGTGGTGTGCCTGCTGGGCATGAACGATGGCGACTTCCCGCGCCGCGCGCAAAAAGCCGATTTCGACTTGCTGGCGCTGCCCGGCATGGCGCGCCCGGGCGACCGCTCGCGCCGCGACGATGACCGCTACCTGATGCTCGAAGCCTTGCTGGCCGCGCGCGACAAACTGTACGTGAGCTGGGTGGGGCGCAATGTGCGCGACAATTCCGAGCAGCCGCCGTCCGTGCTGGTGTCGCAGCTGCGCGATTACCTGGCCGCCGGCTGGTCGCTGGACCGGCATTTGGCAAGCCTGACGACCGAGCACGCGCTGCAGCCGTTCAGCCGCCGCTATTTCGAGGCCGATGGCTTGCTGACCTACGCGCGCGAATGGCGCGTCGCGCATGCGGATGCGCAGGCGCAGGCCGCCGTGCTGCCGCTGGGCCCCTACGAGCTCGATCCCGGCACGCGTTTGAAACTGGGCGAGCTGGCCAGCTTTTTGCGCCAGCCCGTCAAATACTTTTTCCGCCGCCGCCTGAGCGTGTATTTTGCCGACGCGGCCATGCTGGGCGAGGATGAAGAGCCGTTCGGCCTGAATGCGCTCGAACGCTATCTGCTGGAAGACACCATGCTGGACGATGGCGGCGCCGTCGAAGCGCTGGACGACGTGCGCGCCAGCCTGCAAGCGCGCGCGCAGAAGCTGGCGCGCGAAGGCGTGCTGCCCATCGGCCTGATCGGCCAGCAGGTGCAGGCGCAGCTGGTCGAGGCGCTGGTGCCCGTGCGCAGCGCGTGGCTGTCGCTGCGCGCCTCGTTCCCGCTGGCGGCCGACAAGCGCGCCATCAATTTGCCGTTCGGCGAGTTGCAGATCGACGACTGGCTCGACAAATTGTGCAGCAACGGGCAGGAGACGGCCTGGCTGATGCAGATTTCCTCGAAGGTGACGGACAAGAGCGGCCTGGCGCGCGGCGACAAGCTGATGCTGATGTGGCTGCGCCAGCTGGCCGCCGCCGCCCTCGGCTTTCGCGTCACCGGCTATCTGGTGGCGCGCGACGCCATCGTCAGCATGGCGCCGCTCGATTCCGCCACGTCGCGCGATGCGCTGGCCACCTTGCTGGCGCTATGGCGCGAAGGCATGAATCATCCGCTGCCCACGGCGTGCAAGACGGGCCTGGCGCTGGTGCAGCAGGGCGACCCGCGCGCCGTCTACGATGGCGGTTTTGAACTGTCTGGCGAGCGCGATGAACTGTGCCTGGCGCGCCTGTGGCCCGAGTTTTCCGCACTGGCGGCCGAGGAAGCGTGGCAGGACTGCACGCGCGAGCTGTATGGCCCGCTGGCCGAGTGGCTACAACAACATATCACGATCGACCCGATCAGCGCGCCCGATGACGGCGCGGGAGAAGAACAATGACGAGCCATCTGCTCAACCCCCTGGCGTTCCCGCTGCACGGCTCGCGCCTGATCGAAGCCTCGGCCGGCACGGGTAAAACCTGGACCATTGCCGCGCTGTACGTGCGTCTCGTGCTGGGGCACGGCGACGACGACAGCCGCTTTACGCGCCCGCTGCTGCCGGCCGACATCCTCGTGATGACGTTTACCCGCGCCGCCACGCGCGAATTGTCGAACCGCGTGCGCGAGCGCCTGATCGAGGCGGCCGCCTATTTCCGCCACGAGTCCGGCATTGAATCCGGCGGCCGCGATCCGTTTCTCGACGCCTTGCTGGTATCCTATCCGGACGAAAGCGAGCGGCAAAAGGCCGCGCACCGGCTGATGCTGGCCGCCGAGACGATGGATGAAGCGGCGATTTTCACCATCGACGCCTGGTGCCAGCGCATGCTGCGCGAGCACGCGTTCGACAGCGGCAGCCTGTTCGATGAAGAACTGGTTAGCGACGAGCAAGCCCTGTTCGAGGATGCGGCCCACGATTACTGGCGCCAGCAAGTCTATCCCCTGGCGCCGCAGGCGCTCGACGTGCTGCTGGCCTGCTGGCCCGACGTGGGGGCGCTGAAGAAAGGCGCGCGCGAGCTGGCGCGCCGTGCGGACATCATGGGCATGGCGCACGAGGAACCGTTGTCCGCGCTGATCGCGCGCGAACAGCGGGCGCTGGCCGCGCAGCTGGCCAGCCTGAAGGCGGGCTGGGTCGAACGCACGGACCAGATGGCTACCTGGATCAACGACCACCGCGCCGCCAATCCCAAGTGTTTTAACGGCGTCAAGATGAAGCCGGAGAACCTGGCGAAGTGGTTCGACGGCTTGCGCCGCTGGGCGCAGGACCCGCTGTTGCTGCTGCCCGCCATCACGGCCAAGGCGTGGGAACGTTTGACGCCGTTCGGCATCGAGGATGCGTTTGCCAAGAGTTTCGCGGCCCCGGTGCCCGAGTGCTTCGAGCATACCGAGGCGCTGGGGATCGCCCTGGCGGGAATTACGCCGCTGGGGCACAAGCTGCACCTGCATGCGGCGGCGGCCATCGCGCGGCGCATGGATCAGTTAAAACGCCAGTCGCGCCAGTTCGGCTTTGCCGACATGCTGCAGCGCCTGCACGACGCGCTGGCGGGCGAGAATGGCGCGGCCCTGCGCCAGCGCATCGTCGATCAATACCCGCTGGCGATGGTCGACGAATTCCAGGATACGGCGCCGGCCCAGTACCAGATCTTCAATCTGCTGTACCGCATCGCCGACAACGACCCGGCGCAAGGCCTGTTTCTGATCGGCGACCCGAAGCAGTCGATCTACGGCTTTCGCGGCGCGGACATCCAGAGCTACCTGGCGGCGCGGCGCGCCACGGCAGGACGCCACTACCAGCTGGGCACCAACTACCGCTCGACGGCGCCGCTGGTGGCGGCCGTCAACCAGCTGTTCCTGCATGCCGAGCGCGCCGAAGTGCCGGCTGGCGCCTTTCGCTACCGTAAAGGGGGCGAGAATCCGCTGCCGTTCGATGCGGTCGACGCCAAGGGCCGCGATGAATGGCTGGTGAACGCAGGCGGTCCGCTGCCGGCACTGCTGGCCGCCTGCGCCAGCGATGAAGGGCTGCGCGGCGACAGCTACCGCGAGTACTTTGCGCAGCATTGCGCCGAGCATATCGTCGCCATGCTGGGCGATGCGCAAGCCGGTTTTGCCGGCCCCGACGGTTTCACGCGCCTGGAGCCGGCCGATATCGCCATCCTCGTGCGCGACCGCAAGGAAGCGGCGGCCATCCGCCGTGCGCTGGCGCGCCGCCGGGTCGCCAGCGTCTACCTGTCCGACAAGGATTCCGTCGTCGACAGCGAGGAGGCGCAAGACGTGCTGCGCTGGCTGGCGGCTTTGGCCAACCCGCTTGACGGGGGGCTGGCGCGCGCCGCGTTTGCCACGCGCACCATCGGCCTGTCGCTGGGCGAGCTGGCGCGTCTGTCCAGCGATGAACTGGAATGGGAGCGCCGCGTCGAGCAACTCAAGGCCCTGCATTTGATCTGGCAGCGCCAGGGCGTGCTGGCCATGCTGCGCCGCTTCATCCACGAATTGCAGCTGCCGGCCATGCTGCTGCAGCAGACGGGCGGCGAGCGGCGCTTGACGAATCTGCTGCACCTGGCCGAACTGCTGCAATCGGCCAGCCGCCAGCTCGATGGCGAGCAAGCGCTGATACGCTGGCTGGCCGAGCAGATTGCCGGTGAAGGCGAGGGCGGCGACGAGCGCGTGCTGCGCCTGGAAAGCGATGCGGAACTGGTGAAGGTCATCACCGTGCACAAATCCAAGGGACTCGAATATCCGCTCGTGTATCTGCCGTTCGCCGTCACGGCGCGCAAGGTGGATAAACGCAACCGCAGCTTCTTCGACTATGCGGGGGGCAATGGCGAACGCCGCCTCGACCTGTCGCTGTCCGACGAGGCCATGGCCGCGGTCGAAGAGGCGCGCATCGAGGAAGACTTGCGCCTGCTGTACGTGGCACTGACGCGCGCGCGCCACTTTTTGTGGCTGGGCGTGGCCGCCCAGGCGGCGCGCAAGGCGGGCGAGAATACCCTGCACGAATCGGCGCTCGGCTATCTGCTGACGGGCGGCGACAAGCTGCCGGCGGAGCAGTTGCTGCTGCGCTGGCAGCAGGTGGCGGGCGATTGCGAGGCCATTTACGTGAGCTCTTTGGCGCAGCCCGATGCCTGCACGGTGCTGGACCGCATCGAGCGGCGCCCGGAGTTGCGTCCGGCCCCCGTTTTTACTGGAGAGTTCGAGCGCGACTGGTCGGTGGGTAGTTTTACCTCGCTGACGCGGCAGATCGGTGCCGTGGCGGCCGCGCACGTGCCGCAGCGGGCGCTGGAAGAGACCTTGCTGGAAGACGGCAGCGGCGTGCCAGCCGCGTCGCCGCTGCAGACGGGCGACGCGCCGTGGCACCGTTTCCCGCGCGGCTCCGTGCCCGGCAATTTCCTGCACGAGCAGCTCGAGTGGATGGGCGGCGAAGGTTTTGACAGCGTCCACGAAGCGCACTTTGACACGCGCCTGGCGGCGCGCTGCGAGCGTGCGGGCTGGGGCCACCGCCAGGACGACGCCATCGCCTGGCTCAGGGAAATCGCCATCACGCCGCTGCCGCTGCTCGATGCCTCGCTGTCGCAGTTGGACAGCACGCTATCCGAGATGGAGTTCTGGTTCCCCAGCGAGCATTTGTCCACCGCAGCGCTCGACCAGTTGTGCACGCGCTTGCTGTTGGGCGGCGCGCCGCGTCCCGCGCTGCCGCGGCGCCAGCTGCACGGCATGCTGAAAGGCTTTGCCGACCTGGTCATCGAACGCGATGGCCGCTATTGGGTGCTCGACTACAAGTCGAATGCGCTGGGCGCCAGCGACGCCGCCTACCATACGCAGGCGCTGGCGGCCGGCATGGCGCAGCACCGCTACGATATCCAGGGTGCCATCTACATGCTGGCCCTGCACCGGCTGCTGAAAAGCCGGCTTGGCGACGCGTACGATCCGGCCGAGCACCTGGGCGGCGCCATCTTCCTGTTCCTGCGCGGCATAGCGAATGCAGATACGCACGGCTGCTACTGGCTGGCGCCGCAACTGGAACTGCTCGATGGACTTGATCAACTGTTATCTGAGGAAGCGGAACATCATGCAGCATAGTGAGCAAATGAATGCCTTGTTCAGCCACGTCGACGGCGTTGCCGGGGATGGCCATCTGCGCCGCCTGAGCGCCGCCTTTGCCCGCTTCATCGCCAGCCTGGACGAGCAGGCGCCGGATGCCGCCGCCGTGGCCGTGGCCTGCGTGGTGCTGTCCGAGCTGGAAGGGCGGGGGCACAGCTGTCTGATGCTGGCGGATCTGGCCGACGAGCCGTCGCAGCTGCTGGGCTGGAGCGAGGAGCTGTGGCATGCCGTGCTGGCCGTTTCCGGCCCGCTGCCCGCATCGCTTGACGGCTGGCGCGCGCTGCTGGCCGGCGCGCCGCAGGTGTGGCAGGTGGGTGCGCCCGATGTGCGCCAGCCGCTGGTGCTCGATGGCGATCGTCTGTACCTGCGCCGCTACTGGCGCGACGAGACCCTGGTCGGTGAAAAGATCGCCGTGCGGGCGCAGGATTTGAGCACGCCGCCGCTGGTACAGGTGCGGCAATGGCTCGACATCCTGTTCGACCAGCCCACGCAGGATGGTGGCCCGGACTGGCAAAAGGTGGCGTGCGCCATCGCCCTGCGCGGCAAGGTGGCCATCATCACGGGCGGTCCCGGCACGGGCAAGACGTACACGGTGGCGAGCCTGTTGACCCTGCTGTTTGCCGTCTCGCCACAACCGGAGCAGTTGCGCATCGCGCTGGCCGCGCCGACGGGCAAGGCGGCCGCGCGATTAAAACAGTCGATCGACAAGGCTTTGAGCGGCCTGGCGGAAAAGGTTGGGGAAGCCTTGCCACTGCTGGAACTGGCGCGGCGCATGGGCGCGGCGCGCACCCTGCACAGTTTGCTGGGCGCGCGGCCCGATACGCGCGCCTTTGCCCACCACGCGGGCAATCCGCTCGACGTCGATGTGCTGATCGTCGATGAAGCGTCGATGGTGCACCTGGAGATGATGGCCTCGGTGCTCGACGCCTTGCCGCCCACGGCGATATTGATACTGCTGGGCGACAAGGACCAGCTGGCGTCGGTGGAAGCGGGCGCCGTGCTGGGCGACTTGTGCCACGATGCGCAGGCGGGCGGCTACACGGAGGCCACCATCGCGTATGCGCAGGCGGCCAGCGGCGTGGCCATTCCGCCTGACTTTGCAGGTAGCGCCGGCGCGCTGGCGCAGCAGACGGTGATGCTGCGCCACAGCCACCGTTTCAGCGGCCCGATTGGCGAGCTGGCGTTGGCCGTGAATGGCGGCAGGCCCGATCTGGTCAATGCGTGTTTTGCCAGCGATAGCGGCGGCCAGCTGGCGTGGAGCGTGCCGGCGCAGCAGGAAGAGGTGCTGCGCCTGGCCTTGCGCGGACGTGCGGATGCACCGGGCGGTTATCAGCCCTATCTGGAACTGGTGCATGCCGGTGAAGCAGCGTATGGGCAGCATGGCGACTGGGTGCGCGCCGTGCTGCACGCTTTTGAAGCATTCCGCATCCTGTGCGCCGTGCGCGAAGGCGAGTGGGGCGTGGCGGGCCTGAACACGGCCATCGAACTGCGACTGGAAAAGGAAGGCTGGATACGCCGCAGCGAATGGTATGTGGGGCGCCCCGTGATGGTCACGCGTAACGACTACGGCACGGGCGTGTTCAATGGCGACATCGGCCTGACCTTGCGCGACCCTGCGCGGCCCGGCTCCCTGCGCGTGTACTTTTTGGAAGGCGAGAACGTGCGCAGCGTGCTGGCCACGCGCTTGCGTCACGTGGAAACGGCGTTCGCCATGACGGTGCACAAGTCGCAGGGCTCGGAATTTCGCCACACGGTGCTGGTGCTGCCGCAGGAGGGCGGCGCCATGCTGGCGCGCGAACTGGTCTACACGGGCATCACGCGCGCGCGCGACTTCTTTACCCTCGTCTCGCCCACGCAGGCCGTGCTGTTCGATGCGATTCTGCGCCGCACGCAGCGCGCCAGCGGCTTGAGGGGGCTGATCGGCTGACGGTTTGACCGGTCTCTGCAGGTTTCCATATAGAAATATATGTGTTGTATTCCGAATATTGATGATAATTGTTCCGATTTTTGTGTGAGAATACTTTCGTAGAGAAAGTGGTGCAAAAGCACTGTTTTTTGCCACTATTTCTCGCCACTAAAATCGAAACGAGGAGTCCATCATGTTGTCTTCCCTTCGCACGCGGCTGGTGCTTATTTGCGTTTCCATCGTTGTGCTGTCCATGCTGGCCTTGTCGGTCGCCAATTACATCACGACGCGCAGCAGCATGCTGGCCTCGGCTGACCAGCAGATGCAGCAACTGCTGCACAGCCAGTCGGCCGTGCTGGCGCAATGGGTCGATGGCAAGAAAAAAGTCATGGCGTCCGTCGTCATGTCGGCCGAGACGCCCGATCCGCTGCGCGCTTTCCAGATCGCGGAAAAGGCCGGCGATTTTGCCGAAGTGTTCATCGGTTATGCGGACAAGCGCTCCGTGTTTACCCATCCAGGGCGCCCGGCCGATTTCGATCCCACCGTGCGCGCCTGGTACACGGACACTGTCAAGGCGGGCGTGCCCATGCTGACGCCGCCGTACGTGGACGCGGCCAGCCACAAGCTGGTGGTGTCGTTTACGGCGCCCGTCGGCCCGAAAGAGGCATTGGTCGGCGTGGCGGGGGCGGACGTGCTGCTCGATACGGTGATCGCCAATGTGGTGGCGATCAAGCCCACGCCGCACAGTTTTGCCTTTCTGGTCGACCAGGCCGGCACCATCATCGCCCATGCGGACAAGGACCTGAGCCTGCAGCCGCTGGCCAAAATCGATGCGGCGCTGTCGGCCGCGCAGGTGAACCGGCTGGAAAGCACGCGCACGAGCGATGCCGTGCGCCTGAACGACCGCGATGGCATGCTGTACGTCACGCGTGTGGCCGGGACAAGCTGGCTGCTGGCCGTGGTGCTGGACCAGCAGGAAGCCATGCAAGCCTTGCAGACGATGCTGACGACGGCCACCATCACGGCCGTGCTGCTGGCCGGCGCGGCGGCGGTGCTGCTGTCGCTGCTGGTCTTTAAAATGCTCAAGCGCCTGGAATTGGTGCGCGACGCGCTCGATGATATCGCCTCGGGCGAAGGCGACCTGACGCGCCGCCTCGACGCTTCCGGCGTGGATGAACTGGCGCAGATAGCGGACGCCTTCAACCGCTTCATCGACAAGATCGCCGCCGTGCTGGTGAAAATCCGCACGGCCAGCGAATCGGTCAAGGTGTCATCAATGGAAATCGCCGCCGGCAACCAGGACCTGTCGTCGCGCACGGAACAGCAAGCGAGCTCGCTGGAAGAAACGGCCGCCTCGATGGAGGAGCTGACTTCCACCGTGAAACAGAACGCGGACAATGCGCGCCAGGCCAACCAGATGGCGCAATCGGCGTCCGGCGTGGCCAGCAAGGGCGGGCAAGTGGTGGCGCAGGTGGTCGAGACCATGGCCTCGATCAACGATTCGTCGAAGAAGATCGTCGACATCATCAGCGTCATCGATGGCATCGCCTTCCAGACGAATATCCTGGCCCTGAATGCGGCCGTGGAAGCGGCGCGCGCGGGCGAGCAGGGACGCGGCTTTGCCGTGGTGGCGACGGAAGTGCGTAATCTGGCTCAACGATCCGCTGGCGCAGCGAAGGAAATCAAGCTGCTGATCGACGATTCGGTGGGCAAGGTCGATTCGGGCGCGCGCCTGGTCGACGAGGCCGGCACGACGATGCAGGAAATCGTCGACAGCGTGCGCCGCGTGACCGACATCATGGGCGAGATCACGGCCGCCAGCGTCGAGCAGAGTTCCGGCATCGAGCAGGTGAACCAGGCGATTGCGCAAATGGACCAGGTGACGCAGCAGAATGCGGCCCTGGTGGAAGAGGCTGCGGCTGCGGCGGAAAGCCTGCAAGACCAGGCCAGCACCCTGGCGCAGGTGGTGGGCGTGTTCAAGCTCGATGAAGGGCAAGCAGCGCAGCAGCAGCAGAAGCCGCAGCCGCAGCCGCAGCCAGTCCGGCCCGTGGCGCGGGCAGCCATCGCGCCGCGCCTCGCCAGCCGTCCGGCAAAGGCGGCCGCCGCCAAGCCGGAACGCAGCGAGGAGTGGGAGTCGTTCTAGGCGCGCCGGGGCGCCAGGGTCGGCGCCATCTGCTTCGCCACCGCAAAAAAAGCGTTGGTGGCCGGCGTGTTCTGGCGCCGGTCACGCACGGCCAGGCCCACCTTGCGGCTGACGGGCGGATGTAACGGCAAGGCGACCAGCTCCGGATACTGCTCGCGCAGGCGCTGCGGCAGGGCCAGTTCGGCGACGATGGACAGGCCGTCGCCGCGGCTGACCATGTCGAGGATGGTGATCACCTGGCTGATACGGTAGGGGACATTTGGCTGCAAGCCCGCGTTGGCGAACAGCGGTTCGATCAGGCAGGCGCAGCCCGCCTCGGACATGATGAACGGCCCTTCGCACAGCTGCGCCAGGGTGATGGCCGTTTCGCTGGCCAGCGGGTGGCTGCGCGGCACCAGCGCCATCATCTGGTCTTCCACCAGCGGCGCCGTATCGAAGCGCTCGTCGGGCAGTACGACGAAGCCGACGTCGACGCGGCGTTCGCGTATCCACTGCACCACCTCGTGGTCGGCGCCTTCGTCGATGCGCAGGGTGATGCCCGGATAGCGCAGACGGAACTGCGCCGTGATGGCCGGCAGCAGATTCAACGACGAGGTGGGGCCGAAGGAGCCGATGCGCAGGCTGCCCTGGCGCTGGCCCAGCACGTCGGCCGCTTCCTGGCGCATGGCTTCGGATAGTCCCAGGATTTCACGTGCGCGCAGCAGCAGCTGGCGGCCCACGTCAGTCAGCTCGGCCGACGCCTGGTGGCGCACGATCAGGTCCACGCCCATTTCCTTTTCCAGCGCTTTTAACGCATGCGAGACGGCCGACTGGCTGATGCCCAGCTGCGCCGCAGCGGCGGAAAAGCCGTGCAGTTCGGCCACCAGGGTAAAGATTTCCAGTTGCGTGAAGGTCATGCTGTGGTTTTCCTGACTTATGAGTATTTACTCATTATTTCATGAGTTGATATTAGCTTTAATATATACGTTCAGCGTCCGCTGCACAAGTGACATCATAGGACTTTCCATGCGTACTACCGCCATACCCTCAGCCGCCTTGCCTGCCGTGCAATCGCCGCTCGTCTACCTGAAACTGATCTTCGTCGCCCTGTTCTGGGGCGGTACCTTCATCGCCGGGCGCGTGCTGGCGCAGCAGATGCCGCCGATGACGGCCGCCAGCGGGCGCTTTGGCGTGGCCGTGCTGCTGCTCGTCGTGCTGGCGTGGAAACTCGAAGGGGGCTTGCCGCGCCTGGACCGCAAGCAGCTGATGACGACGGCGGCGCTGGGCCTGACGGGCATCTTCTTGTACAACCTGTGCTTCCTGGCAGCGCTGTCGCGCATGCCGGCCGGGCGCACGGCGCTGTTCGTGGCGCTGAACCCCATCGTCACGGCGCTGGCCTCGGCCATGCTGTTCCGCGAACGGCTCGGTTCCTTCAAGTGGCTGGGTATCATGCTGGCGTTTTGCGGCACGGCCATCGTCATCACGCGCGGCGATCTCTCCGGCGTGCTGCACGGCACGGGCGGCGGCATCGGCATGGGCGAAGTATTCATGTTTTGCGGCATTTCCAGCTGGGCCGCCTATACCCTGATCGGCCGGGTCGCGCTGAAGGGCTTGAGCCCGATCGCCGCCACCACGTATGCGTCGATGTGGGGCCTGGCCTTTTTGCTGGTGGGGGCGGTGGTGGAGTTCCCGACGGTGCCGTGGCGCAGCTTCGGCTGGCAAGTGTGGGCCGCCATCGGCTACCTGGGCGTGTTCGGCACGGTGATCGGCTTTGTCTGGTATTACGAGGGCGTCAAAGCGCTGGGCCCGTCGCGCACGGCCGTGTTCAACAACCTCGTGCCCGTGTTCGGCATCGTGCTGGCGGCGGTGCTGCTGGGCGAGCCCGTGCTTGCCTCGATGCTGGTGGGCGGCGCGGTGACGATTGCCGGCGTGGTCATGACCAACCGGCAAGCGAAATAATTATTTGGCGCGGCGGCGCTTCGATGGCTTCGCCGGCGCTTTTTTATGCCGGCTGACGGAAGCGCGCATCACTTTCGGCTCTTCGATGCCGTTCTCGGCCGCCAGCATGCGGCGGATGTTGACGGCGTCCATGGCGCGCACGGAATTGGCGCGCGCATTGAGCAGGATCATGGTGGCGAACTTGCCGGCCGACTTGATGCGCATGATCAGGCAACGCCCCGCTTCATTCGTGTAGCCCGTCTTCGACAGGCCGATGTCCCAGCCCTTGGCGCCCACCAGGCGGTTCGTGTTGTGGTATTCCACGTCGCGCCCCTTGATCTGGATCACGTCCTTCGAATCGGTGGTGATGCGGCTGATTTCCGGGTAGCGCGAGGCGGCCACGGCCATTTTGACCAGGTCCGCCGCCGTCGACTGGTTGTTCGGCGACAAGCCCGTCGGCTCTTCGATCACGGTCTGGCGCATGCCCAGAGCCTTGATCTTGGCGTTCACGGCCACGGCGAACGCCGTGGGGCCGCCGGGGAAGGTGCGCGCCAGCGAGGCGGCGGCGCGGTTGTCGGACGACATCAGCGCCAGTTGCAGCACGTCGTGGCGGCTCAGGGTCGTGCCCACGGGCACGCGCGAGGTGCTGTGTTTCAAGGTGTCGACATCCTCGCGGTCGATGCTGATCTCTTCCTGCATATTCGCCTTGGAGTCGAGCACGACCATGGCCGTCATGAGCTTGGTCAGCGAGGCGATGGGCACCACCACGTTGGAATTTTTTTCAAGCAAGATTTTGCCTGTGCCGTCTTCGACTACCAGGATCGACTGGGAACCGAAGGGCACGGCGATGGCCGCTGTCGAAAGCGTCATCAGCACCGCGGCGAACATTTTTTTGAGCATGGGATTTGTATGTGGGAAAGCAGTTTTGGGGCGCCATCAAGGGCGCTGCGCGCAAATCCGGAACGGGGCCGCGCGGGGACGCGGCGTGTATCTCGGAGGCAATATTTGCCAAGCTTAAACAATACCATTAAAGATCAAGCGATGTCTACGGTACAAGCCCGCAACAGGCGGCGTTGCGGCCAATTTGGCAAATAAATGGGGCTATTCTTGCCGTAGTGAAAATTGTTGTGCGATTATTGATTTCGTCCTGGAAACTTCGTATTATTTCAGCAATATTGGCAGCGAGGGTTTTGCAGGCGCCGCGCGCTTCGTCGTTGATGCCTGCCCCTTCGTGCTTCGTCGCCCCGCGCTATGCCCTGCAACGGGGGCGCCGTAGACTGCGTTCATGCCTGAATCACAGACTACGGAGAACACATTGTGTTAAAAAAATATACAGACTGGTACCGCAGCATCGACGAAGAATCGCTGCGGGTGCTGCAACATCCCGAGCTGGCGGAGCAAGTCCAGGGAAAGGTGCGCCGCTACGTCGCCATGAAGCTGGTCAAGCTGACGCCGATCGAGCGCCAGCAGTTGCACGCTTTCCTGCTCAAGTATCGTGGTGCCGGTTTTTACATTGCCGCGTTCAAGCTGATGCTGCTGTTCAGCGCCATCGGCGTCGTCCTGCACCTGCTGCTGCCGGTCCGGTTCGAATTGCTCAAGGCCCTGGTCTTCAGCAACGGCCTGGGTTTTGCGCTGGCGTGGGGCCTGGTGGGCGTCTGGTTCAATTACCGCAGTTCCGTGCGTAACAAGTTCAAGAAACTCTTGCTGATCATCTCGACCTGCGCGGCAGGGGTCGCGGCCGGCGTGCTGCTGGCCGGCTTCAGCGAGTCCGGTTCCATGGAGATGGCCTTCGAGCGCTTGCTGCGCGTGGGTGGCATGGCCTTGCTGGTGGCCGGTTTGTTTTACATGGTGCCGCTGGCGATCGTCACCAGCTGGCGCAACCGCCAGTACGAAGCGCTGACCCTGCAGCTGCAGCAGGATGCCGAGCGCGACCGACTGGCGCGCGAACTGAGCGAATCGCAACTGCGCCTGCTGCGCGCGCAGATCGAGCCGCATTTCCTGTTCAATACCCTGGGCGCCGTGCAGCAACTGGCCGAGCAGGGAGCGCAAGGCGCGGGCAGGGCCGCGGCATTGACGGCCGACCTGATCGCGTTTTTGCGCGCCAGCCTGGCCGAGATGCGCAGCGAGCAAGTGCCGCTGCAAAGCGAGTTCGACATGGTTGCCGCCTATTTGCGCGTGATGCAGGCGCGTATGGGCTCGCGCCTGCGCTATGTGCTGGACTTGCCGGCCGAGTTTGCGCACGCGACGATACCCAGCATGATCTTGCTGACCCTGGCGGAAAATGCCATCAAGCACGGTATTGAACCATCGTTGCGCGGCGGCGAGATCCGCCTGTCGGCGCTGCGGGTGGACGGCATGCTGCGCCTGCGCGTGCAGGACACGGGCATGGGCTTGCCGGCCAGCGGCGCGGGCAGTGTGCCTGAAAGCGGCCTGGGCCTGGAAAACGTGCGCAGCCGGCTGTTGCTATCCGATCCGTCTGCCAGCTTGAGCCTGCGCGACGGCGAAGAGGGCGGCGTGATCGCTGAAATAGTGTTGCCCATTAATATTGTATCCAGCCTGAAAGAACCTGCCGCATGAACACCACCATCCTGATCGCCGAAGACGAACCCTTGATGCGCGAGCGCCTGCAAATGCTGCTGGCGCAAGCCTGGCCCGAAGCAGAGGTCGTGCTGGTGGCGGAAAACGGCAACGACGCCTGGGACGGTTTCCTTGAGCACGAGCCGGACGTAGTTTTCCTCGACATCCGCATGCCTGGCCTGTCGGGCCTGGAAGTGGCCGAGCGCATCGGCAAGCGCGCCCACGTGGTGTTCGTCACGGCCTACGACCAGTACGCCGTCGATGCGTTTGACGCGGGCGCCGTCGATTATCTGTTGAAACCCGTGCAGGCCGAGCGGCTGCAGCGGGCGCTGGCCCGCCTGCGCGAGAAGCTCGGTGCGCAACCGGCCGACATGGCCAATTTATTGCAGTCGCTGCGCGCCGCCTTGCCGGCGCCGCCGCGCGAAAAACTGAAATGGATCAAGGCCAGCGTGGGCAAGCAGATCCGTCTGATCAATATTGACGACGTGCTGTTCTTCCAGGCCGACACCAAGTACACGCGCGTGGTGCTGGCCGGCTCGGAAGCGCTGGTGCGCACGCCGCTGAAGGATTTGCTGGGCGGGCTTGATCCGGACCAGTTCTGGCAAATCCACCGTGGCACCATGGTCAACGTGAAAGCCATCGAGGCGGCCGAGCGCATCGATGCCGAGCGCATGCAGGTACTGGTGCGCGGTAGCACGGAAAAGCTGCCCGTCAGCCGCACGTTTACGTATCTGTTTCGCGATTAGCCTGCAATGCAAACGCCGCGCCGCTGCCGGATGGCAAGGGGCGCGGCGTCAGTGGCTGGGCGACGCTTACTGGATCTTGGCGATCGACACTTCCGTCGATTTGACCAGCGCGATGACTTCGCTGCCCACTTTCAAGTCCAGGTCCTTGATCGAGCGCGAGGTGATCACCGACGTGACAATGCCGTGCGGCGTTTCCACGTCGACTTCCGAGACAACGGGGCCAAAGATGATTTCCTTGATCTTGCCGCGAAACTGGTTGCGTACATTCACTTCCGAGATAGCCATGATGTTTCCTTTGTGCCTGTAATACGCCATGCGGCGCGACAAGGCCAGAGTACGGCGCGCGCGCGCTTTTGACCACGAATCGATGCGCATATCGATATGCGCAAACAGGCGCGGACATGAAAAAACCGGGACAAGTCCCGGTTTTTGTTGATATGGCGCAAACTTACTTCTGATAAATCTTATCGAACTCACCGCCATCGTCAAAATGTTTCTTTTGCGCCTGTTTCCAGCCGCCAAACACGTCATCGATGGTAAACAGGCTGATCGGCTTGAAGCTGGCCGCATACTTCTTCGCGACTGCGGCCGAACGGGGACGCAGGTAGTGCTTGGCGACCAGTTCCTGGCCCGGCTCCGAATACAGGTATTGCAGGTAGGCCGTGGCTTCCTTGCGCACGCCGCGGCGGTCGACCACCTTGTCGACGACGGCCACGGGCGACTCGGCCAGGATGGAGATGCTTGGATATACCACTTCGAAGTTGTCGCCGAATTCGGCGCGCACCAGTTGCACTTCATTTTCAAACGTCACCAGCACGTCGCCGATTTCACGCTGGGTAAACGTGGTGGTGGCGCCGCGGCCGCCGCCGTCAAGCACGGGCACGTTCTTGAACAGCTTGGTGACGAGGTCGCGCGCCTGCGCTTCGCTGCCGCCTTTTTTCACGGCATAGCCCCAGGCTGCCAGATACGTGTAGCGGCCGTTGCCCGAGGTTTTCGGGTTCGGCACGATGACCTTGATGCCGGGCTTGGCCAGGTCGTCCCAATCCTTGATGTGTTTCGGGTTGCCTTTGCGCACCAGATACACCATGGTGGAATAGAACGGCGCCGCATTGTTCGGGAATTTCTTGGCCCAGTCGGCCACGACCAGGCCGCGGTCGACGAGGATATCGATGTCATTCGCCTGGTTCATGGTCACGACGGACGCTTCCAGGCCATCGGCAACGGAGCGCGCCTGCTTGCTGGAACCGCCGTGCGATTGCTTGATGGTAATGGTTTCGCCCGTTTTGGCTTTCCAATCAGCAATAAACGCGGGATTCACATCCTTGAACAGTTCGCGCATCACGTCGTACGAGGCGTTCAGCAAGACCACCGGTTCGGCGGCGCTGGCGGCCATCGGCAGGCTCATGGCGGCAGCGGAAGCGGCCAGGGCGCTGGCCAGGAACCAGCGGCGCGAGCGTTGGGTGAGCGTCGCTGCGGTGGTCGATACGGCGTTGGAATGGGTCATGTTGAACTCTTGTTGTGAGAATAGACAGTCATAGTCTAAAATTCCGGCCGGAAAAGAAACGAATTTTTCGTAATATGCTTAGATCCGATTCCCGTTTGCGCTAAAAAACAGATATCGATTTCTGGAAACATTCGTGGGCAAGATGCGCATCAGCACTTAGTCTGCAGGCATTGCGTCATAGGCAAAACCGTCCTGTGGCGTGGCGCGAAAAAACCCGATCGCGCTGCTTGGTGTATAGTCGAATCGCGCGATACAGGGGTGAAACCGTCTGCATCGGCAACTGGAATATTTTGTGAGCGTACATGAGTCTTGAAATTCGTATTGCAACATCGACCGACGCTTTCGAGGCGTGCAACGTATTACGACGCTCCATCGTCGAATGCTGCAGCCTCGATCATCGGGACGATCCAGCCATCCTGGAAGCCTGGCTGGGCAATAAAACACCGCAGATGGTGGCGTGCTGGTTTGCGTCGCCTACCAATTTTTCGCTGGTCGCAGTCGAGCAGGGCGCCGTTGTCGGCGTCGGCTTGCTGACGCGCGCCGGCAAGCTGGCCCTGTGCTACCTGCTGCCCGAGGTGCAAGGCCAGGGGGGCGGCAAGGCCCTGGTGGAACAGCTGGAAGCGCAGGCGCGCGAGTGGGGCATCAAGGCCCTGCAACTGCACAGCACGGCCAGCAGCCAGGCCTTTTTCGTCAGGCAGGGGTATCTCGAGGCGGGCAATGTGCGTTCGCCGTATGGGGTGGAAACGATTTTTTGCTGGAAACAGATTGACCCCGCAGGCATCTCCAGCGGCGACCCCAAGCGCAAGCGTTTTTGCAACTGCAATTCGGCCTGACGGCTATACCGCACTTCAGCCCGCCCATCCGGCGGCGGGCCATCTCCTCCTGTTGAATAATTCCCTCAGTAACTGATCTGGATATACACACCTTGCGGCGCGGCTTCGTCTGCCAGCAGCAAGGTGCCGCCCGTAAACAGTTTCAGTTCGCCGGGCGCGAACGCGAGCCAGTCTTCGTTTTGCGTCAGGGGATGCGTGGCGATGACGGCGATGCGGTCGTCCAGGTGGTTGTGCTGGCGAAAGTCGATGCTGCGCTCGCAGTCGATCAGTTGCGCCACGGAAAACGGGTATTCGCGTATCACATAGTGCAAATGCGTGGAACAGTGGGCAAACAGCAGTTCGCCGTCCGACAGGATGAAATTGAAGCTGCCGTGCGCGGCAATCTCGCGCGCCACGTCGCCGATGGCGGCGCGCAATGCGGTGCGCGCGGGTTCACCTGCGGGAAACTGCGTGCGCAAGCGGGCCAGCAGGTGGCAGAAGGCCTGTTCGCTGTCCGTGTCGCCGCTGGCGCGGTAGCAGGCATTGGCGGGCGCGCGCCACGTCTTCAAGTCGCCATTGTGGGCGAAGGACCAGGTCTTGCCCCACAGTTCGCGGGCGAACGGGTGGGTGTTTTCCGGCGCGATGCGGCCCTGCGTGGCCTTGCGGATGTGCGCGACGATGTTTTTCGCCTTCACGGGATGCTGCTGCACGGTGGCGGCCAGCGGCGAATCGATGGCCGCCAGGTGGTCCGTCAGCAGCGTGCAGCCACTACTGGAATGATAGGCGATGCCCCAGCCGTCGCGGTGCTCGTCCGTGCGTCCGCCCCGTTCGACAAAACCGGCAAAGGAAAATCCCAGCGCGGCCGGCTTGCTGCTGTTCATTGCGAGTAACTGGCACATGGCGGCCCTTCCTGATGGTATCGGTACACGCCCACAGTAAAGGCCGGGGCAGGGTGCTGGAACGAATGTTTCCGACTATCGTTATGCGCTGGCCGTCGTATCCCTTATGTGCTGGGTGCATATCAAATGGCGAAACCATTCGTTCTCCTTTGCCTGGCGCTGCCTTACTCTGCACACTTTGGCGCCGTCTTCCCCATGAGGGCAGCCGGCGCAGCCCGATGAAGGAGCACGTATGCCATTTCCCGTCCTGAAAAATTACCTGGCCCGCCTGTCGCACCAAACCCAGGCCGGCACCAGCGTCTGGCTCGACGGGGAGGGCAGGGCGCTGGGGCGCTTTTTCAATTGCACCATGACCAGCGCCTTCCAGCCGTTGCGCGAACTGGACAGCGGCAAGCTGGTGGCGTTCGAGGGGCTGGCGCGCAGCGTGTCGAAGGCGGACGAGGGCTTATCGCTGTGGCGTTTGCTCGATCACGCGGCCAGCGACGACGAATCCGTGGAGCTGGACCGGCTGTGCCGCATGCTGCACGCCATCAATTTCTTTCGCCAGGGCGAAGCGGAGCAGTCCGACCTGTACCTGAACGTGCATGACCGCCTGCTGAGCGCCGTCAGCAGCAATCACGGCCACGCCTTCCAGCGCATCCTCGACGCGCTGGGCTTGCCCATCGAGCGCATCGTGCTGCAATTGCCGACGGTGACGCCGAACCAGGGCTGGCTGCTCAACTACGTGGCCGACAATTACCGGCGCAACGGTTTCCGCCTGGCCATCAACGTGGCCAGCGTGCAAGAGGCCACAGGCATGCTGGAGCGTTTGCACCCGCATGCGTTCAAGCTCGACGCGGGCAACCTCAGCGACGAGCAAGCCGTCGCCAGCTTCGTCACCGTGTGCCATGCGGCGAAAATTCGCGTCATCTTCAAGCGCCTCGACACGCCGGCCGCGCTGGCCGCGCTGCAGCGCGTCGCCGCCACCACGGTTTTGCCCATCGTCGCCCAGGGCTATTTATTGGATAAACCGTTGACGGCGCTGGCGCAGGCAAATCAGGGCATCCCGTCCAGCGCGGCCGCCGCCCAGGGTGTCCAATGCTGAAATGAGGGCGACACGATAGGCATTGAGGGTTTTTCTTCGCAGCACAATACGCTATAGTATTCCCATCGTTAAATTGGACTGACTATGGCATCGCGCAGAAACTTTCTACACCACGGTATGGGCCTGGCCGCGCTGGGCCTGGTAGCCACCCCGCTCATCGGCTGCGCCTCGCGCACGGCCGCTCCCGCCGTAGCTTCGGCCAGCGCCAAGCCGCGCGCGCCGCGCACGGGCGTGCCGCCCCAGCCGACGCAACTGGCCAGCGTCGACCGTTCGATCACGTCGCAATCGCGCCAGATCATCACGGAGATGGAACCGCCTCCCGACATCTTCGATGCGCAGGCGCTGGACCTGGAATTCTGGCTCAAGCCGCGCACCCTGGAAGTGGTGCGCCCGGCCAGCAATGAAAAGGCCAGGCTGCTGTACTGGAAAGATGGCGAAGTCATCGATTCGGCTTACCAGGAACTGTGCCACTTGCTGCGCGACGTGAACGGCAAGAAGACGGCCCCCATCGACCCGAAACTGCTGGAAACCCTGTGGGGCACGCAAGCGTTCGTGGCCCGCTACGGCATCGAGCAGCCGCTGGAGATCCTGTCTGGCTACCGCACGGCCGAGTCGAACAGCCGCCTGCGCGAAGCGGGCGTGCCGGCCGCGCGCCAGTCGCTGCACATTTCGGGCCGCGCCGCCGACATCCGCGTGGCCAATCTGAACGCGGAAGTGCTCGGTTCGCTGGTGCGCAGCTTCAAGCAGGGTGGCGTGGGCTTTTATTACCGCTCCGGCCCGCGTGGCGGCTGGATTCATGCGGATACGGGCTTGCAGCGCGTCTGGAAAGGCTAAGGCAGTCGTAGTGAGTCAGCGACGCGCGCAAACGTGCCGCTTTGATCGTCCACCCCATGAAACTGTCCAGTCATAACATCGAACTGTTCCTGGCCGTCGTCGACGGCGGTTCGTTCTCGGCCGCCGCGCGCGCCTTGCGCCGGGCGCCGTCAGCCGTCAGCATGGCGATGGCCAACATCGAGGCGGAACTGGGCATCGCCCTGTTCGACCGGGGCGCGCGCGAAGCCGTGCCCACGCCGGCCGCACTGGCGCTGCTGCCCCACGCGCGCCTGATTGCCGAACAGCTGAAGCAGTTGCACCTGCACGTACAGGAATTGTCGCAGGGTCTGGAAAGCCGCATTTCGCTGGGCATCGCGGCCGAGCTCGACCATGCACCTTTCCTGGCCGCCGTGCGCGCGCTGTCGCAGCGCCATCCGCTGCTCGACATCGAGGTGCTGACGGCGCCGCAGGACGATGTGCTCGACATGCTGCACCGGGGCCGCATCAGTGCCTGCATGGCCTTCGCAGGCGGGCGCATCAATCACGAGGAACAGTTCCAGCTGGTGGGCAGCGATGCCTTGCTGGCGATTATTTCCACCCAGCATCCGCCCGACGTGGCGGGGCGGCCCCTGTATATCGAGGAATTGGTGAATTTGCGTCAGATCATCGTCGCCAGCCGCGAACTCGACCTGGCCGATGCGCGCCCCGTGGTGGGCTTGTCTTACTGGCGCACGGACAGCTTGCCGATGGCGCTGTCCATGGTGGAGGCGGGACTGGGGTGGGGCAACTTTGCCGCCTCGGCTATCGCTCATTCACTGGCGGCGGGGCGGGTGCGCCGCGTGGCGTTCAAGAATACGGGCAATGGCCTGGTCGTGCCCATCCACCTGGTGTGGATGAAGGACCGGCCGCTGGGCATGGCGGCGCGGTCCTTTCTTCAGTTGCTCAACGACGCTGCCTGAACGTTGCTGGGCTCTTCCTTCGGCTGCTGCGCCGACAGCGGCACGCCGAACAGGCCGTCGAAGAAGTAATTGAAGATGAAGCTGTAGCACGGGATGATCAGCATCAGGGCGAAGTCCAGCACGAAGGCTTGCCACAGGCTGATATCGAGCCACCAGGCGATCAGCGGGATCAGGTAGATCACCAGCGTGATCTGGAAGCCGATCGCGTGCAGGATGCGGCGCCAGACGGTGCGCGTGCGCGACACTTGCCGGATTTCCCAGTATTCGAAGGCCGTGTTGTAGAGCAGGTTCCAGATCACGGCGATGGTCGTGATCATGAGCGCCAGCGGGCCCGTACTGGTGGGCGACTCGCCGGAAAGCAGGGTCAGCCAGGCCGTGGAAATGGCCATGCCGATGATTTCAAAGGCGGTGACGTAGACGATTTTGCGTTTGATGCCTTGCATGTAAAGCCTGTAAAGAAGAGATGGCGCGTATTTTAAGTCAGGTATGCTGATGTTAAAAGTTGATAGCTGTCAGTTTTTCTGATGAATGTGCGTCAGCAATACCCGGCTGGCCATGAACGGTGGATAATGGCGGCTGGCGGGCAACCGGTCCCGTGCATCACCGCAGAACATCACCGCAGAAAAGGTCAACGAGCATGCAAGGCGCAGCAGACAGCAACATCCCCGACATTCCCGACACGGCGGCCAGCCCGGATGAACGTCCCCGTTTTCGCCCCGTTCCGTGGCAGCACCTGGAAACGCCGTACGATGTGGAAGTATGGATCGAGGAACATAACCGCAGCATGCAAGACAATATCCGCGCCACGGAAACGGGCGTGGGCATCTGCTTTACCCTCGCCGAAGGGGGGATATTTATATGCAGACCAGCGCCGACGGCGCCGTCGTGCTCGACGTGACGCCGGACGCGGCCTGGGTCGCGCCCCTCATCAGTGCTGCGACGGGTTGCGAGGCGCCGGACTCGTCGTTGTGGATCTTGCCTGACGACAAGCTGATCCAGCTGATCGTGGGTCTGTCCAGCCTGGTGGCCAGCACCTTGCTGGTGGTGGGCCATGATTTCGGCTTGCGCCGGCGCAGTATGCGGCAGGGCCGCTGATCGGCCTTGTGGCAGAAACGTTATCTGTGGCAGGCATCGCTCGACACTGCGCGTGGTGCGTGCTAGTCTCGTTACTGCACCCACCTGGTAGCCAGGGCGGCCGTGCAAAGGACAGCCATGGATACACCACCGCAAGCGGTACCTGCTCCGGATTGCTCCCCGCCCTGCCACGACGGCGTGCCGCAGCATGCCGCGCCCCTGCTTGACGATGGCGTTTTCAGCCCGGAACGGGTGAAAGCGGAACGCGAACAAGCGTATTTCAACGATTTATACCTGCTGGCCCCCGTCGCCTATTTCGTGCTCGGTCTCGATGGCGTCATCGTGCAGATGAACCTGGTGGCGGCCGAATTGTTCGGCCTGCCGCGGGAACGACCGGGCCACGTGCTGTTCCGTTTCTATATCCACGAGGCCTTTCGTCACGATTACGAGCAGTTCGTGCAGCGCGTGCTCAATAGCAGCGAGCCCGAGCGCATACAGCTGCAGGTGCAGTTGCCGTCCCGTCCCGGCGCGCGCGAGGCCGGCTTGCCCGTCAGCCTGCTGGGCAGCGCCGATCCGAACGGCCAGGCGCTGCGCCTGGTGCTGGAGCAGGCCGAGGGCAAGCTGGCGGCGCTTGAACGCAGCGAAGAGCGCTTCCGGCGCATCGTGCACAGTGCCGAGGAGGGGATCTGGGAAATCGATGCGCAGGCGCTGACCAGCTTTGTCAATCCGAAGATGGCGCAGATGCTGGGCTACCAGATCGAGGAGATGCTGGGCCAGCCGCTGGCGGCCTTCATGGATGACGAGGGACGCGCCATCCTGGAGCGCAACATTGCGCGGCGCCAGGATGGCATTACCGAACGCCATGAATTCAAGTTCCTGCGGCGTGACGGCAGCACCTTGTGGGCCACCCTGGCCACCAACCCCATCTTTGACTCCGGCGGCACCTACCTGGGTGCGCTGGCGCTGGTCAGTGACATCACGGCGCAGCGCGCAGCGTCCGAACGCATCTGGCGGCAAGCCAATTACGATCAGCTGACGGGCTTGCCGAACCGCCACATGTTTCTCGACCGGCTGCAGCACGAGGCGCACCACGCCAGGCGCGAAGGCGCTTGCCTGGCCCTGCTGTTCATCGACCTCGATCATTTCAAGCAGGTAAATGACCGCCTGGGCCACGAGAAGGGCGACATGCTGCTGCGCCAGGCGGCGCGGCGCATCAGCGAACGCGTGCGCGCCACCGATACGGTAGCGCGCCTGGGCGGCGACGAGTTCACCGTCATCCTGGCCGGCGTGGGGCAGCTGGGCGGCATCGAGCGCGTGCTGCAGGAACTGACGGCGGCGCTGGCCCTGCCTTTCTTGCTCGACGGCGATACCGCGCAAGTGTCCGCCAGCGTGGGCGTGGCGCTGTATCCGGCTGACGGCGAGGCGCCGGACAGCTTGCTGCGGCATGCCGATCAGGCCATGTATGCGGCCAAGAGCGCGGGACGCAACGGTTACAGCTATTTCACGCCGGCGGTGCAGCAGGCGGCCGAATTGCGCCGCAACACGGTGCGCGAGATGCGCCTGGCGCTGGCACAGGACCAGTTCGAAGTGCATTACCAGCCCATCATCCGCCTGTGCGATGGCGTCGTCGAGCGGGCCGAGGCGCTGCTGCGCTGGCGCCATCCGCTGCGTGGCCTGCTGCTGCCCGCCGATTTCATCGCCTTTGCCGAGGCGAACGGTCTGATCATCGATATCGGCGAGTGGGTGTTTCGCCAGGTGGTGCGCCAGGCACGGCAGTGGCAAGACGAGCATGGCAGCGCGTTCCAGATCAGCATCAACAAGTCGGCCGTGGAATTTCGTTGCGACGCCGCGCTGTACCAGGACTGGGGCGGGCATCTGGCGCGCCAGGGCCTGGCGCCGGGCGCCATCGTCATCGAAACAACAGAAGCGGTGCTGCTCGACGAGGCCCGCCAGGTGGTCGACCGGCTGCGCCAGTTCCGCGCCATGGGCCTGGTGCTGGCGCTCGGCGATTTCGGTAGCGGCCAGGTATCGCTCGCGTGCCTGAAAACAGCCGATATCGACATTCTCAAGATTGACCGTTCGCTGGTGGGCGAACTGGGACGCGATGATGCCGGGCCGGGCCTGTGCGAGGCGCTCATTGCGCTGGCGCAGCGGCTGGGGGTGAAAGTCGTGGCCGAAGGCGTGGAGACGGCGTCGCAGCGCGACCTGCTGCGCGCCGCTGGCTGCGATTATGCGCAGGGGTATTTCTTTTCCCGCGCGTTGCCGGCAGGGCAGATGGACCGCCTGCTGGCGGCTCAGCCGGCTGCCTGAACGGTCGCCTGCGCCTGCCCGCCGCCTTGCATCAGCTGTTGCACGGCAGCCAGGGTCTCGGCGGCGCTGACCTTGGCCAAGGTCAGGCCCGGTGCCAGGATCACGCGATAATGGCGGCTGGCCGGATAAAACCACCGGTAGTTATCGGTACGGATGTAGTAGCCGACGATTTTCTTGTCATACGCCGAGGCGATGTGGATCACCGAGGTGTCGGGCGAGAGTACCAGTTCGCAGCGGCGTATCAGGGCCGCCAGCGCCAGGATGTGGCCGGTGGGTGGCGCGGCCATCACGTTGGCATGGCCGGCACCGTCCACGATCTCGGCGGCGCGCGCCTCGGTGCCCGGTGCGGCGATCACCAGCAGTGCATGGCGTGGATAGCGGGCCGCCAGGGCGGCGCAGCAGCGCTGGGCGTCGGCCACGCTGACCGTGCGTTGCGCATTGCTGCCCTGGAAATTGAGGCAGAACAAGCCTTCATAGGTACGCAGCAGAGTGTCGCAGGCGGGGTCGACCTGTGCCGCGTGCGCATCCACGCCGAACAGTTCATAGCGCAGGTCGATGTCGCGCAAGCCAAAGGCCTCGAATGTGGCAAAAAAGCTGTGCAGGATGTGGCGGCTGCGATCGCAGGGTACGGTATGGTCGAACATGCCCAGATTGGCTGTCGAAGTGCCATATTTGGGAATGGCAAAGCCCGTCAAATAGCGCGCGCCCAGCCATTTTATGCGCAGCAGCAAGGGAATCGAAAAGCGGTTGTAGGGGTTGAAAATGACGTCGTAGCGGCGCCGGCGCAGCTCGGCGATGCTGGTGCGCAAGTCGCGCAGCAGCGGCTGCTTGTCCCAGATGAGGATGTCGCTTACATGCGGATTATCGGCGATGATGTCGCGGTTGGCGCTGCTGGCTGCCACGTCGATCTGCCAGTGCGGATAGTTCTTTTTCAGCTCGCGCAGCAGGGCCGAGGTGACGATCATGTCGCCGATTTTGTCGTTGCGCAAAATCAATACCTTGCGCACGCGGGAGATATCGAGCGGCTGTTTGTCGGATTTGCCCAGCAGGGCGTAACTGATCAGCCGGGCGGCAGTTTTTATCAAGGGAGCTCCGGAAGTGGATGACGGGATGCACTGGCATACTGGCGAATCAGCAAGCGACAGCAGCATCTTACGGATTTCCACCGTCCTGAGCCAGGGGGCGTGCCGCATGATTGCTGCGCGCGCCAAGGCAGCGCACGCGGGGGAGAGCTTACTTCAGGCCCAGCAGGGCGACGACGCGCTCGCGGCTGATGCCGACCAGCGCCGAGCTGATGGCCAGCAGCGATTCATAGCCGGGCTGGCTGGCCTTTTGCGTGAAGTTTTCCGCCAGGGTATCCATGCTGACGCTCTCTTGCACCGGCTGCGCCTTGGCCACCCGTCCCGTCGCTTGCGCCAGGGCCAGGCTGACAGAACTGCGCGCCGCCTGCAACTGCGCCAGCGCCTGGACCACTTGCTGCAAGGTGGCGCGCAAGGCTTCCACGTCGCCGGTATGCCAGTCTTCCGGGGCGATGGCGGCCGGTTCCGCATCCGTGCGCACGCGGCTCATCTGGCCGGTCGGATAGCGGATGCCGTTGCCGCGCACGGACAGGCTGTCGCGCACGTTGGCCCAGGCCGCTTCTGACGTGCTGAACACCAGCTCGCCATTCTCGCCCAGCTTGACGCCTATGCCTGACGGCATGAGTGCGCGGTCGAAGCGGGACACGATTTCGCTCTCGCTCAGGCCAGGTTCGATATTCACCGAGCGCAAGGCCTGGTTCGCGCCGCCGACGGAAAACGCCAGCACTTCCTGCGGACCTTCCTGCAGGCTGGCCATGGTCAGGCCGCGGATGCTGAACTGCTGCTGTGCCGACTGCGGGCTGGTATAGCCGAGCTGCGCGTCGAGCGAGCCAGCCGAGGCGCTGGCGCGCTGGCGCCAGGTATTGCTGAACTGGCGCACGCGCGCCTCCACTTGCCCCTCGCGGCCCTGGCGCGCGGCCAGCTTGGCCGCCAGCTCGCTTTTCAGCGCTTGCAGCTGGCTGCTGCTGCGTTCCAGGTAATCGAGCGTTTGCTGCGCGTTAGAAATTTCTCCCTGTAGCTGGTGATCCCAGTTGTTCAGGCCGCGCTTCAGGCTTACCGTCGAACTCCTCGCCGCCGCCGGCGCCTCGCTGCGCGTGCTGGCGCTGCCATTGATGGTCGCGGACGCGTCATCAACGACGCGGGCTGTGCCGGCGCCTTTGGCATTGACGCCGGAAGAGGAAGAGGTCTGAACGATTTGCATGATGGTCAGAGAAGATCGAACAGGGAAATGGTACCCACCTTGGCATAGGCCTTGTACGTGGCCTGCAGCGCCGTCTGGTAGCCGTTCAGGTCAATGGCGGCCGCGCCCATGTCGGTCTTCTTCAGATCTGACAAGGCCATGTCGTTCGACAGCGAGACGTTGCTCAGATTGCCGGACAGCGTGGAAAGGATGTTTTGCGCGCCGCCGAAGATGGCAATCTTGCCTGAAAGCAATTCCATGCCATCATCGGTGCCATCAAGCGCGGCGACGACCACGCCGCGTACGGCCGGATCGCTGGGGTTGAGGCCGGGCTTGCCCAGCGTGTCGATGGCCTGGTCGATCTTGTTTAGCCATACTTGCAGCTTGTCCACATCGACGTTGGCCGTTTGCGTCACGCCATTGCCCACCACCACGGTCTGCGTGTCGGTATTGCCGATGTAGGTGTAGCGCGAACCGGCAGTTGCCAGCGGATCGAATTTGATTGCGGGCTGGTCGGTAGCGGTGCCGGAAAACATGTAGCGGCCTTCCTGGTCCTTCAGGTTGGCCGTGTACAGTACGCTGTCGCGCATGGCGATCAGCGATTGCGTCATCGCCTTCAGGTCGTCCGGCGCATTGCTGCCGTCCGCGGCCCATACCAGCAGGTCGCGCGCCTGGCCCATGTCGGTGACCATGCTCGACAGGTAGTTTTCGTTTTTCAGCAGGCGCACTTTCACCGTCGCGATATTGTCCTGGTACTGAGCCACCATGGCTTGCTCGCGCGTCAGGCGCGAAATGCGCACATTGCCGATAGGATCGTCCGATGGCAGCTGAATGCGCAAGCCCGAGGACATCTGCTGGGTCAGGTAATTGATGCGTTCCTGATTTTGCTGAAGAGAAATATTAATCAGCGTTTGGTACTGGCTGCTGGCGACACGCATGCTCTTCTCCTTAACCCATCATTTGCAAAGTGGCATCAAACAAGGTATTCGCCACGGAAATGACTTTCATGTTTGCCTGGTACATATTCTGGAATTCGACCAGGTTCATCGCTTCTTCGTCCTTGTTCACGCCGCTGGTGGATTTCCAGTCGTCGACGGCTTGCGCACGCACGGTGTTGGAAGTCTTCAGCAGGGCCTGGTTCTGCTGGCTGTAGATGCCCAGTTTGCCGACCAGCTGCGTGTCCGCATCGCTCATCAGGACATCACCCACCCAGCTGACGCTGATCGGCTGATTCTTGATGTCGATCAATTTCTGCAAGTTACCGCTGTCGCCAGCGGCGCCCGTCAGCGACAGGGCCAGGTCCTTCGCGTTGAAGCCGGGAGTAATGCCCAGCTTGCCATTTGCGTAGACCAGCAGGGGGGTGCCGTTATTGCCAGGAGGCGGGGCCATGGTCGTGCCCAGGGCCAGCTGCGTGTTGACCTTGCTGGTTAACTGGGTGGCCATGTCTTGCAGCGACTGCTGCAGCGGTTTCAGGGTATTTTGTTCGAAGTCGCCCAGGCCACCCATCTGGCCGCCGATGGCGACCGGATCGAGGGTGTACGACGATTTGGCGAAATCGAGGGTCAGGGTTTGGTCGCCCGTGTTCGTCATGTTGCTGCTGAGGGTAGCGGCCAGGCTGCCGATGACCAGCGGCTGGCCCGATTTCAGTGCGATATTGCGCGAGCCGTCCGGCTGGTCAAGCACGTCGATGCCCATTTGCGCGGCCAGGCCATCGATCAGCTGGTCGCGCGCATCCATCAGCGACGACACATTCGTGCCCGAGGCCGCGGAGGTGCTGATGCGCTGGTTCAGCACGGCGATGTTGGCCAGGGCGGTATTGGCTTGCGGCACGATCGCCGACCGTTGCTGCTGCACCGACAGCAGCTGGTTGCCCATGACGGTGCTGATGCTGTTGAAGCGTTGCGCCATGGCGTCGGCCGAGGTGACGATCTGCTGGCGCAGCGGCGTCGACGTCGGGTCGACGGCGGCCGCGTTCAGGGACTTGAAGAAACCGTCGATGCCGTTGCTGATGCTGGAGGCGTCGTCACCCATCACGCGCTCGAGCTGCGTCAGGTAAGGCTGGGTCTGCGCACGGGCGCCCTGGTCGGACGCGGCGCGCCACATTTGCTGGCTTTTATACGCATCGGCAAAGCGCAGCAGGGCCGACACTTCCACGCCATTGCCGGCCGAGCGCACGCCTGCGCCGGCGCCAAGCGAGGACAACAGCACGCCCTGGCGGGTATAGCCCGCAGTTTGCAGGTTGGCGATGTTCTGGCTGGCCGCATTCAGTGCGGCCTGGGCGGCGATGCTGCCTGACAATGCATTGCTGATGATGCTCATTGGGCAATTTTCTTTCGTGAAGAGTGTGGCGCGTGCGGGTGGGCAGGCAGTGAATCGTTGTTACCTGGTACAGGCGACGTTTCAGGCAGGTTTATTAAGCGGCGCCGCAATATTGTCGGTCTGAACAGTACTTTTGGCCGAAACGGGCGCGCTGGCCGCCGGCAGCAGCTGGCGCAGGATGGCGTCGGCGATGCCGAAGGCGCGCTGGCCGGCCATCTTGTCGGCCACCAGGTTGTCGGCCATTTCCAGCATGTCGCTGTTGATGGGGTCCTTGAAGACACTGTCTTCACCCGCCATCTCGCGCGTGCCCGAACGCATCTGGCGCAGCATGTGCGAGATGAAGAAGGCTTCGAACTTGACGGCCGCCTCGGTGGCCTTGGCCGCATAGCGGGGATCGGCCGGCGTGGCCGCGGCGGGGGTCTTGTCATCGAGCGCCGAGGGCAGGGCGCTGCTGCTGTCGTTGATATTAAGCATCAGATTACCACCAGTTCGCCTTCGATGGCTCCCGCCTGGTCGAGGGCTTGCAAAATTGCCATGATGTCATCGGGCGAAGCACCCAGGCTGTTGACCACGTCGATGATGGACTGCAGCTTGGCGCCGGCCGGCCATTTGAACATATTGCCATTGCCCTGGTCGACGGATACTTTTGATTGCGGCGTGACGGTGGTCTGGCCGCGGCCGAACGGCGCCGGCTGGCTGACCGCCGAGCTTTCGGAAATGACCACCTTGAGCGAGCCGTGCGTGACGGCGGCCGCCTTCACGCGCAAGCCTTCGGCGATGACCACGGTGCCGGTGCGCGAATTGAAGACCACTTTCGGCGTGTCGACGCCCACATCGACGGTCAGCGCTTCCAGCTTGGCCATGAAAGCCACGCGCTGGGTCGGGTTTTCCGGCGCCAGCACGTCCACGCTGGTGGCGTCGCGCGTGGTGGCGACGGCGCCGAAGCGGCGGTTCACGGCTTCGACGATATTGATGGCGGTCTCGAAATGCGGGTGGCGCAAGTTCAGGGTGACGGAAGGCTTGGTGGAAAAGTCGCTGAGAATCTCGCGCTCGATGTTGGCGCCGTTGGGAATGCGGCCCGAGGTGGGCGTGTTGACGGTGACGGACGAGCCGCTCTTGCCGGTGGCGTTCAAGCCGCCGACGACCACGTTGCCTTGCGCCAGCGCATACGTTTCATTATCGGCCGCGCGCAGTTGCGTCAGCAGCAAGGTGCCGCCGCGCAAGCTTTTCGCATCGCCCAGGGACGAGACGGTGACGTCGATGGCCTGGCCACGGCGGTATCCTGGTGGAAATACGGCGCTGACCATGACGGTGGCGACGTTCTTGCTTTTCGCTTCGGCGCCGTCCGGCATCTTCACGCCGAACTGCTTGAGCATGTTGACCACGGACTGGCTGGAAAACTTCACCTGGGTGGTGTCGCCGCTGCCGTTCAGGCCGACGACGAGGCCGTAGCCGATCAGCGGGTTGTCGCGCACGCCCTCGATGCTGACCAGGTTGCGCAGCACTTGCGCAGCGCTGGCGGGCAGGGCAAGGCCGGAGAGCACGGCCAGCATGGCTGCCAGGGGCAGGGCGGAACGAAATTTCATGAGGTCACCTTAAAACGGCATCCATGGGCCGACGAAGAAACGCGTCAGCCAGCCCGGTGTATTGGCTTCGGCCAGGGTGCCCTGGCCGGAATAGGCGATCTGTGCATTGGCGATGCGCAAGGAAGATACCTGGTTGTTGGAATCGATGTCGGCCGCGCGCAGATAGCCGCGCAGGCGCACGAATTCCTCGCCCTGGTTCAGGGTCAGCGTTTTCTCGCCCTGCACGCGCAGCAGGCCGTTCGGCAGCACTTCCTGCACGATCACGGTGATGGCGCCGGACAAGGCATTTTGCTGCGTGCTGGTCGAGTCGCCGGCGAAGTTGCGGTCGGCCGACAGGTCGATGCCCGTCTTGGGGAAGGTCTTGCCGAGGATGTTGGCCGCATTCACGCCGACGGACGAGCCCTTGTTGAACGAGGTGCCCGCCTTCTTGCTGGCCTGCGTGGTCTCCTGCAGGGCTACCGTGACGACGTCGCCCACGCGGAAGGCGCGGCTGTCCGAGATCAGGTCCAGGCCCGCATCGGGATTGAACACGCCGCCGCCCACGCCGCCGCGCGCCGCGCTGCGCGGCGCCACGGGCAACGGCGTGTCGGAAAAGCTGGGCGCCACCGGTGCGGCCGGCTGGCTGGCGCAACCGGCCATCAACACCAGCAGCAGGGCCGCCGTGGCTTTCATGGCGACTGTCATCAGCGTGCCGCTTGCGCCAGGTATTGCAGCATATTGTCGGCGGCCGACAGCACCTTGGTGTTCATTTCATAGGTGCGCTGGGCCGCGATCATGTCGACCATCTCTTCGACCACCTGCACGTTCGAGCCTTCCAGCGCGAACTGCTTCAGCTTGCCCAGTGCGCCTTCGCCGGGACGGCCTTCCGTCGGCGTGCCGCTCGATGCCGTTTCCTGGAACAGGTTTTCACCGAGTGCCAGCAAGCCCGTCGGGTTGATGAAGCTGGACAGGTTCAGCTGGCCCAGCTGGGTGCCGTTGACATTGCCCGGCACGGTGGCCGTGACCATGCCGTTTTCGCCGATGGTGATCGCCGTGGCATTGTTCGGTACGGTGATCTGCGGCACCAGCGGCAAGCCCTGGGCGTTGACCATCACGCCGTTTTCATTGATGCCCAGCTGGCCGGCGCGCGTGTAGGCCGCTTCGCCGTTCGGGCGCAGTACTTGCAAAAAGCCGTTGCCGGTGATGGCGACGTCAAATTCGCGGCTGGTCGTTTGCAGGCTGCCGGTGGTAAACACCTTTTGCGTGCCCACCATGTGGGTACCGTTACCCAGCTGTACGCCCGATGGCGAAAGGGTATTGTCGGCGCGCTGCGTGCCCGGCTGCTGCTCGACCTGGTAAAACAGGTCTTCGAAGACGACGCGGTCGCGCTTGAAACCGACGGTGTTGACGTTGGCCAGGTTATTTGCGATGGCTTGCAGTTTGGCATCTTGTGCCTGCACGCCGGTCTTGCTGATCCACATTGCTGGATTCATGTGTTGCTCCTAGTAATAGATTGGCGTTGGGCTTAGGCGCCCAGCAGGCGGTTGCCCGATTCCGTCATGGAATCGCTGGCCTTGAATACTTTCATTTGCATCTCGAAACTGCGGTTCAGGCTCATGGTGGCGACCATTTCCTCGACCGCCGAGACGTTGCTGCCTTCCAGGTGGCGGTCGCGCAGGCGCACCGTGGGATCAGCCTGCAAGTCTTCGCCGCTGCGCGCCACGATCAGGCCCGCCTCGTTCTTGGTCAGCTCGCCGCCTTCGGCGTTGACCAGCTTGAGCTTGTCGACGGTCTGCATCTGCGCGGTGCCTGGCACCTGGATGGAAATCGTGCCATCGGCGCCGATCGACAGGCTGGTGTGCTCGGGAATCGTGATGGGGCCGCCTTCGCCCAGCACGGGCCGGCCGTTGATGGTCAGCGCGCCCGTTTCATCGAGGTCCATGGCGCCGGCGCGCGTGTAGGCTTCGCCGTTTTGCCATTGCACCGCGAGAAAGCCGGGTCCCGTGACGGCAACGTCGAGCTCGCGTCCCGTTTCCTTGATGGCGCCCGTGCGCGTGCCGATGGCGCTCGACTGCGTCTGCGTCATGTGGCGGTCGTCGTAGCCATAGCCGTTTTGCAACGGCTGGGCAGTGGACACTTCCAGGTTGGCGCGGAAGCCGCCCGTTTCGATGTTGGCCAGGTTGTTGGCGTGTACCTGCTGTGCCCGCAGGGCACGGTCGGCCCCGCTCATGGCGGTATAAATCAGCGCATCCATTGCTCTTTACCTTTGCGTCTCGTGGATTACAGCGCTTGCATCAGCGATTGCAGCATGGCGTTCTCGGTCGAGATAACCTTCGAGTTCGCCTGGTAATTGCGCTGCGACGTCATCAGACCCACCAGTTCGGAGGTGATGTCGACGTTCGACTGTTCCAGCGAGCTCGTCACCAGTTTGCCGGCCATGCCGACGCCCGGACGGTCATACATGGCGGTGCCGGACGTGGTCGAGGCGACCCAGCTGGTATCGTTGACGGCCGTCAAGGCGCCTTCGTCGGGGAAGGTGGCCAGGGCGATCACGCCGATGCTTTGCTTCTGGCCGTTCGTGTATTTCGCCACGACGGAGCCGTCAGTGGCCAGTTCCACGCCCGTGTAGGTGCCCGAGGCATAGCCGTCGGCGCGGTCGGTCGAGGTCGTCGATTCGCCGGCGAACTGGGTGGTGCCCGTGTAGTCGATGGCGACCGACATCGGTGCTGCGCCAGGCGGCGTCGGCAGGACCGGCGTGGCAGACGTGCCCGTCACCAGCTTGCCGTTCGTGTCGAAGGTCATGTTCGTCACCGGCGTCACATCGACGTTATCGAAGGTGTAATGCACGTCCACGCCCGCCGCCGTCTTGACGAAGTACTGGCCCAGCGAGTGCTTGGCGCCCAGGGAATCGTAGAGGATCGAGGACTTGCCGCTGTTGTAGCTCAGTTCGTTGGTCTTGTCGAAGGTCACGGCCTTGATGGGCCATTCGGACGACATGTTGGCGGCATACGCCAGCTTGGTCGACGCCACGGCGGGAATCTGGCCGGTTGGAATCAGCATGTCGCCCATGGTGCCCAGCGCGGTGCTGCCCTTGACGGACGCATAGCCCTGTACCAGGCGGCCGTTCGCATCGATCAGCTTGCCTTCATTGCTGGCCGAAAAGATGCCGACGCGGCTGTAGCTCATGGTGTTTTGCGCGTCGCGCGAGACGAAGTAGCCGCGGCCGTCAATGGCGGCGTCGAGCGCGCGGCCGGTGTTCAGCACGCCGCCGTTGAGCGACATGCTTTGCGTCAGCGAACCGATTTCCGTACCCGTGGCGCGCGAACCGGCGTACATGGCCGAAAAGTTGGCGCGGCTGCTCTTGAAACCGTAGGTGCCGGCGTTGGCGATATTGTTACTGGTGCTGTTCAACTGTTGGTTGATGGACTGGATACCGGACAGGGCGATGTCGAAACTCATGTTGACTTCCTTTAGTGAAGGACGAGATTAGTGTTCAGGAAACGAAGGGGCGAGCGGATCAGACCGTCTTACCGTTGAAGCCGGTGATCGCGCCAGGGTTGACTTCGCCCAGGTTCGACACGCTCAGAATCATGCTGCCGCCGGACGACAGGCGCACGCTGTTGAGCTTGCCTGCGATGTCGACCGATGGCTTTTCGGTGCCGTTGGTGGTGACTGCCATGCTATACGTGCCAGCAGGCAAGCCCAGCGCAACGGGGTCGATGGTGAAGGGAACGGTACCGGCCGACTTGGCGCCCAGTTCGATCTTGTATTCCTTGTCGTCAAGGCCTTTCAGGGTCACGGTGGTCTTGGTGGTGCCGGCGGCCAGCGCAATGCTGCCGCTGACCTTGCTTTTGTCGAGCTGCACCGTTTCGCTGTTGACCATCACTTCGGAGCCCACTTGCGCACCCAAGGCCAGCACTTGCATCGATTGCAGCACGCTGGCATTGGCGCTGGTCAGCGCCGACAGGTTCTGCATCGCTTCCGTTTGCGCCTGCTGCGTCAATTGATTGACGAACTGGCTCGGATCGGTGGGCGCGAGGGGATCCTGGTTCTTGATCTGCGCGACCAGCAATTTGGTGAACATATCCTGGGTGGCACTGCCTTGCGACTTGACGGCATTGCTGCCGCTATTGTTGCTGCTGGTGTTGTTTGTAAAGAGATTGGTTTCCATGGATTATGCTTCACCTAATTTGAGGAGCGATTGCTGCATCGACTTGATGCGGCCCAGAACTTCGACATTGGTTTCAAACGCGCGCGAAGCCGACATCATGTCGGTCATCTCGGCAACCTGATTGACGTTGGGGTAGAACACCATGCCATCGGCATTGGCCATCGGGTGGCCCGGTTCATACACCTTGCGCAGCGGCTCATCGCTTTCCACCACGTCGAGCACTTGAACGCGTCCGCCTGCGCCGCTGGCACCGGAACCATCCATCACGGCCGCAAACACGGGCTTGCGTGCGCGGTAGGTTTCGCCTTCGGAACCGGCAACGGAATCGGCATTGGCCAGATTGCTGGCGATGGTATTGAGGCGCACGGTCTGCGCCGCCATCGCCGAACCGGCGATCTTGGAAATATCCTGGAAGCTCATGCTGATCCTTATTGTCCGGAAATGGCCTTGGACAGACCCTTCAGTTTCATGTTGACGAAAGTCAGGCTGGTCTGGAAGTCGGTGGCATTCTGCGAGAACGCCGCCTGCTCGACGCCGATTTCGACGGTATTGCCGTCGCGGCTGGGGTGGTAAGGCACGCGGTACAGGGCGCTGGCATCGTCATCGGTCGACAGCAGGCCCGCTTCGTTATCCTGCAACTGCTGCAGGGCGCTGCCGAAATCCATGTCCATGGCCTGGAAGCCGGGCGTATTTTCATTGGCGATATTGGCCGCCAGCACGCGGGTACGGTCGGCGCGTAGCGCGAGTGCATCGGCATGCACGCCCAGCGCATCCTTGAAATTAATCCCCATGGTCATCCTTTGTATTGAATTCGATCGTGCTTTTTGCGGTTCGGGCTAGAAAATAGGTGGTGCAGAGGTAAAATCCCAGCCTGGTCATGTTGACGCATGGTAAGGTCATGCCGCTTCAGTGTCTTTGATTAAGGTTAGCAATGATTCATTTCAACAACATTACGATGATCCGAAACAAGGTGCCACGTCCTCATATACTGCTTCCTGGCCTATTTTTACTGACCAGCCTATATAGTAGTGCAGGTCGCGCAGAATTGCCAGCCGACAATATATTTTCGCGTGTGGAACAGCTGGCGCGAGAGCAATTGGCGCAGCAGGCAGCCACGGCAGGATTGCTGGAACCGCAGTTCCAGGTGGCCGTGGTGAAAAGCACGCGCCCCGTGCCCGCTTGCGCGGCGCCTGTCACGCTGGAGACGGCGGACAGCCGTTCGGCGCAGCGCATGCGCTTTGTGGCAGTGTGTCCTGGAAGCAACGGTTGGCGTTATGAAATGTTGGCGCGCGGTAGCATCACTGCCCAGGTGGCCGTCACCAGCGCACCCGTCACGGCCAATACGCCGTTGCAGGCGGCCGACGTGACGCTGGCACGGCGCGATGTGACGATGGTGCCGGATAGTATTTCCTCCTTGCCCGGCGCCGTCGGCCTGTCGAGCCGGCGCAGCTTGCGTGCCGGTGAAGTGCTGCGCCAGGGGCAGCTGGCCGCACCCATGCTGATCAAGCGGGGCAGTGCGGTGAATATCGTGGCGCGCAAGGAGCAGGTGGAAGTGAGCATGGCCGGCGAAGCGCTGGACCCGGGCGCGCTGGGGGCGGTGATCCGCGTGCGCAACGCCACCAGCGGCACGGTGATACGTGCCAGGGTGGTCGATGCGGGCGTGGTGGAACCAGCCGATATTGCCGGCCGTTAAGGAAGGTCAGTCTGCGGCGGCCGTGCGCTGCAAGCGTGTCGCCAGCTGCGTCAGCTTGGTAGCGTAGTTGGGGTCGGTGGCATAGCCGCCGCGCGCCAGGCCTTGTGCAAAGGCGCCCGCGTCGGCGCCCGTGTTCAGGGCGGCGCGGTAGCGTGGATTGTCGAGCAACACTTGCGCATAGTCGCGGAAGGCGCTGGCCTGGTCCGGATAGCTGCGGAAACGCTCGGTTTTCTTCAGCGCCGCGCCGCTGCCGGCCTCGTACTCGGTGGTGACATTGCTGGCCACGTCGCCTTGCCATTTGCCGCCGGCCTTGATGCCGAACAAGTTATTCGTGTCCGTACCCGTGCCCTGGCGCAACGGACGCTGGCCCCAGCCCGATTCCAGCGCGGCGTGGGCGGCGACAATTTCCGGCGCCACGCCCAGGCGCGCGCCCGTTTCTTCCGTCCACGGCTTGATCGAGGCAAGAAATTGCTGCTGCACTTCACCGATCTCGCCGCCCTGGTTGATGCTGCCCAGCACATTCACGGGCTGGCTCTGCTCCAGGTAGGCGCGTCCTTGCGGGCTCAGGCTGGTGGCGTTGCCGCCGCCCTGTTCGATGAAACGGGCCACTTCGCCCTGCACCTGTCGGAACACGCTGCTGAAGTTGCCGCCGGCGCCGGTGGCGTCGGTGGCGCGCATATTGCTCTGCACGGCCGATGTGGCCGCCGTCGATGGCGTCGCCGCCATGGCGCGGGGTGTGGCGAAATCAGCCTGGCGCATACGTATCTTCCTCGCCATGCAGCACGCGCTGCATGATGCTGTACTGCTCTGTTAATAAATCGCTGTTGCGGGCATTCAGGCGCTTGCATTCCAGCACCATCTGCTCCAGCGCGACCCAGTCGCGTTCGGCGGTGGCGCGCGCGTCTTCTTGCAACAACGCAAACAATTGCGGCATATCGCCTTGCGGGCCCAGCAGGGCAGTGACCAGGCTGACGCGCTGGCGGCGGCGTGCATCGAGGGGCTCGACGGCGGCGATGACCTGGTCGGCCAGTGCCGTCAGCCGGGTGCTCTGGTGCTGCAAGATGGCCTGGAATTGCTCTTCCAGCAAAGTTTTCAAGGCGGCGTAGCCGACGCTGTCGTCCGTCATGCCTTGCAGCACGCGGCGCACGGCTTCCTGGCGCGTGATCCCCTTGCGCGCTGCGGTCACGATTCACCGCCGTGGAAACGCTGGATCAGGCCTGCCAGTTTTGCTGGATCGAATGGCAATTCGCCCTTGGCCAGCGCATCGCGCAGCATGGCCACGCGCTCATGGTCGATCTCGGGCATGGCGCGCAGGGCGGCCATGGCCGGTTGCAGCACCGCCGATTGCAGTTCCGCCCCGGCCGACGAGCCACCCATGGCGCCGGCGGCGCCCGCGTTCTCGGCGATCGCCTCGGCCGGTGCGATGGCGCTGCTGCGTACGGCAGCGCCGGTATTGCCGGAGGAGATTTTCATACGTTGTCCCTTGCCCTTAATTTGCATGCTCATCGCGCTCCTTCTTTGCGGGCAGGCCCAGTTTGTCGCGCAGGCGCTGCAAGGTTCCCGAGTCCGGTTCACCCACTTGCAGCTCTTCGCCTTGCGCCTTTTGCCCGGCCATGCCGAACATGGCGGCGATGCTGTCGGCCTGGCCACGCGTCAATATTAACAGTTCGATGCGCCGGTTGATGCCGGCGCTGGCATTTTTCACGTCCAGCGGCGCGCGGTCGGCCATGCCCACCACTTGCAGCACGCTGTCCGGACTCATGCTGCCGATCAACAATTGCGCGCGCGCCGACATGGCGCGGTTGGCCGACAGGGTCCAGTTCGAATAGCCTTCATAGCCGTTATTGGCGTATTGCAGCGAGTCGGTGTGGCCGACGATCAGCATCTGGTTGTCCATCTGCGCGAAGACGGGTCCCATCTGGCGCAGCAGCTTGCGGAAACGGTCGGTCGGCACGGCGCTGCCACGCACGAACATGCCTTGTTTGTCCGTATCGTGCAGCATGACGCGCAAGCCATACGGCGTAATCACCGATTGCAGATTGCTCTTCAATCCCGCTTCGTCGCTGAGCTTGTCGAGCGCGCGCGACAGCGACAGCAGGTCTTCCGGCGACTGGTAGCTGACCTTGGTCTGGTTTTGCGGCGCCGCGCCGGCCTTGCCGTCCTGCGTCTGCTTGCCTTCCGTGCGCGTGTCGCCCGAGCCTTTGCGGGGCATGGGGAAGCGCTCGATCAGGCTGCCGCGCGGACCGCCACTCTGTTCCGGCATGACGCCCTGGCCTTCACCCTGGCGGCTGCTGGCCGATGCGTCCATCATGATTTCCTTCATCGCCTGCTGCTCGCGTGCGGCCATCAGCCACAGCACGAGGAAGAGCGACAGCAGGGCCAGGCAAAAGTCGGCGAACGCTACTTTCCAGGCGCCGCCATGGGCATCGTCGTCATGCTTGCGACCGGCACGCTTGATGATGGCCTGTTCATGTTTCTCATGCGGCTTTAGCACGGCGGCCTCCCCGGCCTTGGCCCTGCTCTTGTTCGGCGCCGCCACCTTCGAGCGCATTGATCCAGCTTTCCAGCTGGGCGAAGCTCGGCTTGATGTTCAGTTGTACCAGGCGGCGGCCAGCATCGATGGCCAGCAGGGGCGGCTTGCCCGCCACGTGCGTGACCAGCACGACCTTCACGCATTCCATGGTCGAGCCTTCCTCGCCCACCAGCTGTTTCATCATGTTGCACATCGGATCGAGCACGCCGTAGCAAAAGAAGATGCCGATGAAGGTGCCGACCATGGCGGCGCCCACTTTTTCCGAAATTTCCGCTGCATCGGCGCCGTCGGCCACGGAATTCATGGCCATCACGATACCCAGAACGGCCGCCAGGATACCGAAACCGGGCATGGCTTCGGCGATCTTGTGCAGGGACTTCGACGGTTGCAGCAGCTCGTCGTGGATGGCTTCGAGTTCCTGTTCCAGCACGCCTTCGAGCTCATGCGCGTTGATCTTGCCCATCGCCATCAAACGGAAGTTGTCGACGATGAAGGCCAGCAGCTTCGGCTCTTCCAGCACCAGCGGATAGCGCTGGAACAGGGCGCTTTCACGCGGCGCCTCGACGTGCGCGTCGAGCGCCTTCAGGCCGCCGGCGGCCGTTTGCAGCAGTTCATACATCAGCAGCAGCAACTGGCGCTGGAATTCCGAACCTTGCTTTTTGTGCGTGACGATCTTGCGCATCTGGTGCAGCATTTCCCCGAGGACATGCTTCGGGTTGCCCAGCACCAGGGCGCCGACGGCGGCGCCGATGATGATGATCAACTCGACCGGTTGCCAGATCGCGTGGACGGTGCCGCCCATCAGGGCGAAGCCTCCGAATACACACCCCATCACGATTAAGATACCGATAATTACCATGTCAACTGCCTTTCTGCGTCATTGTGCTACATCAATTTGATGGGTCTTGCTGAAACTACTGCTTCACTTTTATGTGTCTTGCAGCATGGCTTTCATCTTGCCCAGTGCCGTCTTGTTCAGCTGGCAGACGCGGGCGTCGCTCAGGTCCAGCACGGCGGCAATTTCTTTATAGCTCAGTTCGAATTCGTAATACATCTGGATCACGCGCTGCTCGCGTTCGTCGAGTGCACGCAGCGCCTGTTCCAGGCTGCGCCGCACCATCAATTGCTCTTCCGGGCTCGGTGCGCTGTCGGCCTGCCCCAGGCTTTCCTGCAGCACTTCGTCGAAGCTGACGATCAGCTCGGCGTTTTCCGCCAGCTGGTATTCCTGGAAGGCTTCCGGCGTCAGCTTCAGGGCGGCCATGATTTCCGCTTCCAGCGGCTCGCGCCCCAGGCGCCGGGTCAGGGCGCGCACGCTGTCGCGCAAGCGATGGCTTTCCTGGCGCACGGCGCGCGGGCGCCAGTCCTGGCGCCGCAGCTCATCGAGGATGGCGCCACGGATGCGCAGGCTGGCATAGCTGCCGAAAGACTGGTCCGGCACGCCGTAGCGGCGCAGCGCCTCCAGCAAACCCATCAGGCCGATCTGTTCCATGTCGTCGCGGTCGATGGCGCCCGACACCTGCGAGTTGAGCTGGCGCACGATGCGTTTCACCAAAGGGGCGTACGCCACCAGATGTTGTTGCTCTTCAGTAACGCTGAGCACGGCCGCGCAAGCGCTGGCGGCGGCGTATTCGCCGGCGCCATACGCTTCCTGGTATTGCTCTGCATAGGCCACGGGGTCTCCCACTAGGTCGGCTGGCGTGTTGGCTTATTCAATGATCAACTTGCCGACCATGACTTCGGTGTAGGGTTTTTCCATCTGCTCGCGTTCATAGCTGACATTGAAGGCCTTGTTGATCTGTTCGGCAAATTGCTCCACCGTCATCGTCTGTGCCTTGTCCATCGGAAAGCTCGACAAGGTACTCACGGCGATCGAGCGCATCAGTGGCAAGTGATCCTTGGTCAGCTTTTCCTTTTCCTCGGTGGTGGCAATCACCAGGTCGGCCGACAGGTAATGCGTATCGCTGTCGCCGGGGCTGCGGCGCAGCATCACGATGACCTTGTCCAGGGTGATGAACTTGCGCGCCTTCTTGCCCGTGGCGGGCGGTGGCGGGGCTTTTGCGTCGGCAACCTCGGCATGGCCGGCGACCGGCTTGGCCAGGTACCACATGGCGCCGCCAGCCGCACCGGCGGCCAGCACGGCCACGGCGACAAAGCCACCGATCAGTTTCATTTTCATATTCATCAGGCGTTTTCTCGCTCGTGCATGGCGTAAGTGGTGCTGGAAGAAGTGCCGGACGGCGTGCCGTCGGACAGGGCGCGCCCCGGCTCGGCGTCGTCGTTCTGGCGGCCGGGCTGACGCTGGCCACGTGCATCGCCTTCGGCAAACGCCTGGGCGGCAGGGCTGCGCGGGGTGGCGCTGATATTCACGGCCACGTCGGTGTACTGGCGCTGTGCCAGGTCGCTGCGCATGTTTTCGCCGATGCCTTGCAACTGGCGCAACACTTCCGAGTTCGACGCCGTGACGTTCACTTGCAGCGCGCCGCCCGTGTGGCGGATGGAAATTTCAATGCGGCCCAGCATGGGCGGATCGAGGCGGATCGTCGCGTGTTCGCTGTTGCGGCCGATCTGTGTCTGCAGGCGTTCGCCCAGCGCTTCGCGCAACGGTTCCTGCCATTGCTGGGCAGGGCCGTTGAGTTTGATCGTCTCGGCGCCAGGTGCTGTAGCGACGCCATTATTCACGCCGGCGGCTGGGCCCGGGCTGACGGGCGTGGCCGCAACGAGGCCGCGCTCGCCATCTTGCTTTGTCGCGGCGGCAGGCGTGGCCATTGCCGGCACCGCATCGAAACTGGCGGCTGGCAGCGCGGTTTTGCTGCCGGCCGAAGAGGCTGGCGTTGGCTGGGCTGCCGCGACCGGCTCGCCCAGATCGCGTGCTGGCGCCATCCTGGCGGTCTGCACATTGAAAGCAAGGGCATCGGGATGCAGGCGGCTGTTCAGGTCCAGGGTCTGCTGTGCATTGCCTTGCTGCGTAGCCGCTACGCCATCGTTCGCCTTGGCTGCTGCAGCGGCAGCGTCGGCTTGAGGCGAGACGGGCAGCATGGGCGCCATCAGCGGCGGCGTCATGGCGGGCAGGCCCGCGTCCTGCGTTGTCGCAGCCTGAGTGATGTCGGCGGGCAAGTCGGTGCCGGTGGCGGGGGTGCCATCCTCCGTCAGGTCTGCGGCAAGGTCTTGTGCCAGGGCGGCATCGCTGGCGACCGTTCCCTGCGCTGGCGCGGGCAGTGAGAACAGCATGTTGCGCGGGGTGCCACTCTCGGGCGCGCCCTTGCTCACGGACGCATTAACGCCCGCATCGGCGTTCCTCGGTGGCGTGGTCGCACTGCTCGGTGTTGTGTTGATGCTCATTTTCATGCTGGATTCTCATCTTGATACATGGCATTTTCAATCGCATACGCGACCCAGCCTTCTTGTTTCGAATGGATTTCGCCCAACTGCATGCCCAGGCGATGTTTTTCGTCGGAACACGCCTGGTATGCCTGCGCATGCGCCTTGCGCAAAGCGAGCAGGGCGGCTTTTTCACGTTCGCTCAATATGCCCAGGCTGGCAAGGTGCTGCGCCAGCTTTCTGTCGAGTAACTCCAGCGCGTCCCAGTTCTGGCTGGCGGTGGCCGCCAGCACTTCGCGCGTCAGCTGGAGCGACAAGGGGCTGCTATCCATTCTTGGCCTGGACGCCGAGCCAGCCTTGTTTGATCGTCGTCAACAGCGTGCTCACCTCGTCGATCAGGGTCGGATCGAGCGTGATGCCGGCCGAATACAGGCGGCCGGTGCAGTACTCGTACAGACGGCCCAGATTGGCGACGACTTCGCCGCCGTTCTCGAAATCGAGCGAGCTCGACAGTCCATTGATGATTTCCGTACATTTGTTCAGGCTGATGGCCTTTTGTTCATAGCGCTTGCCGACGATATGTCCGCGCGCGCGCGCCAGTTCTTCCAGCAAGCCGTCGGTGAGCAGCAAGACCAGTTCGACCGGGGTGGCGCGCGACGTCTGCGCATCCAGGTTGACGGCGTGGTAATTACTGTATGCATCGTGATTCATTATTTTTTCTCACTGTAAAAGCTTGGTGCGGCTGGAAGGCCGGCGCCGCCGTCATGCAGACGGCGCCGGCCTCTATTTAGTCTTGTCGCTGCTGAACAGGGCATCGAACATATCGGTCGTTTGCGCCATGCGTGCCTGCAAGGCTTGCAGTTGTGTAAATTGCGCCTTGTAGCGGTTGTACATCGCCGTGTAGTCAGCCTCGAACTTGGTCTGGCGTTCACCCAGCGATTTTTGCAGCTTGGCCACCGATGTCTCGCGCTGTGACAGCTGGCCATTGGTCGAGGTCCAGGTTTCGATGAATTTATCGAGCTTGCCGGCGATGCCGCTGGGCGCGCTGGCGGAATTGTTGCCGATTGCCTTGTCCAGGCCGCCCGGATTCGTCTTCAGCGCTGCCGCCAGCTTGGTGGCATCGAGGGCCAGCGTGCCGTTGCGCTGAGCGGTGATGCCGAAATTGGCGAGGGCGCCCGTCGCCGTTTCGCGCAGGGTGCGCACCAGCTGGTCACGCAGCACGCGCACGCCGCTGTCGGTGGAAAATACGCCGGCAGCCTTGGCCGATGCGGGATCGCCCGGGTCGGTCAAGCCGTCCAGCACGGCCTTGAGTTTGTTGTAGGCAGTAACAAAGCTTTGCGCATTGGTCGTCGTGGCGGACGAATCGAGGGCCACGGTCAGGGTCATGGGCGCGTCGCCGCTGGCCTGTGCCTTGGTGAAGGTCATCTTCACGCCATCGATATTGCTGAAGGTATTTGACGATTGCTTGACGCGGTTGCTGGTGTCGAGCGGATCGGCTGGCTTGCCGCCGACCCAGATGACGGCATCCTGGGCAGCGACCAGTTGCTTGGGCGCGACATCGAGCGCATCTTTCAGCGCGCCCGGGTCCATCGCGCTCGTATCGAGCGACAGCGCGCCTTCCTCGCCGCTGACATTCGACGTCAGCACCAGTTGGGCGATACCGCCGATGGTGATGACGGACGCCGTCACGCGCGAGTTGTTTTTCGGTTCCGCATTGATGGCGGCGGCGATATCCTTGGCTGACAGGGTGGCGCTGTCGGCATCCGTATTGGCCTTGCTCAAGTCCACCGTGAAATCGGTATTGTTGGCCAGCTTGATTTTCAGCGTGCCTTTGTCGGCAGCCGGCATGGCCATGTTGCCCAGCCCGCCCAGCGAAACCTGGTTGTTTGTGGCAACCTTTTCCACGAATAGCGAATACGTGCCGGCGGCAGCCGATTCCGACGCCGTGGCGCTACCCAGCGCCGTATTGCTGAAGGTGGCACCTTGCACCAGCATGGACTTGCCACTCGTCAGGCTCAGCAAGCTGGAGCTGAAGGAGGTCAAGGCCATTTTCAGGTTCACCAAACCACCCGAAGTGGCCGTGGCGGCCTTGGTCTGGGCAGTGATGCGCGCCTGCAGATCGGCCGTGTATTTGTCGGTCAATGCCTGGGCCGACGCCGTCGGGTCGTAGGTATTCGAAGCGGAAGTGGAAAAGGCCATGTCAAACTCCTAAAATTAGCATGCAGGATATACCCAATGACAAGGCGACCAAATATTCACTTTTCTGAAATTATTTCTGTAAAACATCATTTTACCTGCCCGCGGAACCAGAACTGCGTCGCCAGCTCATCTTGTCGCTTGGCGTCAACGCGCTGTTGCTCGTTTGCAACATGTTTCTGCTTTTGCGTCAGCACCTGGTCGAGTACCTCGCGTTTGGCCCAGGCCGTATTCAGGGCGCGCTGCGAGACGGCCATGTTGGCTTCGTGCAGGTGCAAATCGGTACGGTGCTGGTCGGCCATCTGCATGACGGCCTGCTTGAAGTTGCCGCAATTGACGGACAGGGCCAGGGGCAGGGCGCCGCTGGGGCCGCTATCCGTGTACAGGCCCGTCAGGCGCTCCAGGTTTTTCTGGTAGCGTTCGCGCACGGCCGTCTGCGCCGCCATGTCACTTTGCAGGCGTTCCACTTCCGTGCTGCGCAGGCCGACCAGGGTGGTCAGGTTGCGGATGGTATGCGCGTCGCTCACATATGCTCCTAGGCCATGATCTGTTCAAGTTGGGTGATGCACGGCCCCATCGGCGCTTCTTCCTTGGTGCCCTGGCACAGGAAGGCTTCGATGGGGGCGTGCAGTTGTACCGCGCGGTCGGTGATCGGATCGGCGCCGGGCACATAGGCGCCCAGCGGGATCAGGTCGCGCACGCGCGCATGGCGCGCCATCGACGCTTTCAGCGCGCGCGCCGCCTGCATGTGCTCGGGCGTGATCACCTGCGCCATGCAGCGGCTGATCGAGGCGGCGATGTCGATGGCGGGGTAGTGGCCCCGCTCGGCCAGTTCGCGCGTGAGCACGATGTGGCCGTCGAGAATCGCGCGCGCCGTGTCGACCACCGGGTCTTGCTGGTCGTCGCCTTCGGCCAGCACCGTGTAGATGGCGCTCATGCTGCCGTCAGGGTGGGCGCCGTTGCCGGCGCTCTCCACCAGTTGCGGCAGGTTCGAAAAGACGGAGGGCGGATAGCCGCGCGTGGCGGGCGGCTCGCCCAGGGCCAGCGCCACTTCGCGCAAGGCCATGGCATAGCGCGTCAGCGAGTCGACCAGCAGCAGCACGTGCTTGCCCTGGTCGCGGTAATGCGCGGCAATCGAGTGGCACAGCTCGGTGGCCATGATGCGCATCAACGGCGATTCGTCGGCCGGCGCGATCACCAGCACGGCTTTCTTCAAGCCTTCGGCGCCCAGCGATTTTTCCACGAATTCGCGCACTTCGCGGCCCCGTTCGCCGATCAGGCCGACGACGACCACATCGGCCACCGTCTGGCGCGTGATCAGGCCCAGCAGCACGCTCTTGCCCACGCCGGAACCGGCCATCAGGCCCACGCGCTGTCCCTTGCCCAGGGTCAGCATGCTGTTAATCGCCCGCACGCCCACGTCCAGCGGTTCGATGACGGGCTGTTTCTTCAGGGGGTTGATTTTCGGCGGCGTCACTTCCAGTATGTGTTCGCCGCCGAGGCGGCCCAGGTCGTCGATCGGTTCGCCCAGGCCATTCACCATGCGGCCCAGCCACGAGGGGCCGATCTGCAGGCTGGCCTTGTCGGGCAGGGGCAGTACGCGCGCGCCCGTGGTCAGGCCGGTGGCTTTCTTGAAGGGCATCAGGTAGGAGAGTTTTTCGCGGAAACCGACGACTTGCGCATCGAGCCACTCGCCGCTTACAGTTTCAATTTGACAACGCTGCCCCGTGTGCAGGCGGCAACCGGCGCTTTCCAGCAGCAGGCCGGAGGCGCCGACCAGGCGGCCGGTGGGTGTCGCAACCGGGATATCGCCGATCTCGAAGCTGCGCAGCGTGTCGGCGATCATGCAGGCGCGCCCTGGTCTGCATGTTCGGCGGCCAGCGCCAGATGGCTGCTGACCTGTTCCATGCAGGCCGACAGGCGCTGATGACAGCCCGCGTCGACTTCATTGTCGCCCGCCTTGATGCGGCATTCGCCCGCGTCGAGGCGCGCGTCGGCGATCAGGTTCCAGCGCTTGGCGCGCTTCGGATCGAGTTCGCTGATGCGTTTGAGTTCTTCCGGATTGAGGAAGACGTCGATTTCTTCGCGCGTGGGCGGCATCGAGGCCAGGGTCTCGTCGACCAGTGCCAGCAATTGCACCGGCTGCAGCGCCAGTTCGGCGCGGATCACCTGGCGCGCCACCTTGGCCACCAGGTCGACCACTTCCTTGCGCTGTGCTTCGCGGTAATCGGCGCGTACTTTTTTCAGGTCGCGCAAGATGGCGTCGACGGGACGCGCCAGGCGGTCCAGCGCCACCAGGGTTTCATTGCGGCCTTCTTCGCGGCCCTGCGCCATGCCATCGTTGCGTCCGGTGTCGTAGCCGTCCTGCTGGCCTTGCACCAGGCCCACTTCGTAGCCATCGCGCTGGCCCTGCTCGAAACCTTCCGAGACGGACGCCTGCCACTGGCCATCCGTATCCTCGTTGGAGGCACGCTGGCCGGCGGCGATGAATTGCGACAGGGGCGGGAAACGATACGAGCGGAAGTGTTTCATTCGATCACCGCTTCGGCAAACAGCTGCACTTCGATCTCGCCCGCATCGGCGAGGCCCTTGACGGTGGCCATGATTTCCTGGCGCGTCTGTTCGATACGGGACAGTGGCACGGGGCCGGAACGGCGCATCATGTCTTCGAAGCTCTGTGCCTGGCGGCGCGGCATGGTTTTCAGCACGGCGTCGCGGATCGATGGTTCCGCGCCCTTCAGGGCGATGGCCCATTGTTCCATCGGCACGTCTTCCAGGATGCGCGTGAGCGTGACATCGCTCTGCGTGGCCAGGATCAGGAAGTCGTACATGCTCAGTTCGATTTCCGACACCACGTCCGGATCGTGCGCGCGCAGCAGTTCGACCAGCGCGGCGCGGTTGCCCGGCATGCGGTTGAGGATTTCGGCGGCCTGGCGGATGCCTTCCACGCTGGTGCTTTGCGTGTCGAGCGTGCCCAGGCAACGGCCCACCAGTTCATCGAGCTCGACCAGCAGGTCGCGGTCAATCTCGTCCAGGCGCGCCAGGTTCAGCAAGACCAGGTCGCGGCCTTCGACGGGCAGGGCGTCGAGGATCTGGCCCGCCAGCGCGGGCGGCAAAAAGGCCAGGAACACGGCTTGCATCTGCACGTGCTCGTTGACGATGTATTCGGCCAGCCATTTCGGCGAGGCCCACTGCAGGCGTGCCATTTTCGGACGGATGGCGTCGCCATAAATGTTGTTCAGCACGCTATTTGCGATATCGCTGCCCAGCGCCATGTCCAGCGAGCGCTTCAGGTAGCTGCGCGAGGCGCCGTGCACGCCGCTTTGCTGGCGGTAGTCGTCGAAGAAGGTCTGCATGGCCGTTTTCACGGATTCGACCTTGATGCCGCTCATGCGCGACATCACTTGCGTGACTTCCAGCAATTCTTCGCGCGACAGGCAGCGCAGTACGTTGGCTGCCTGTTCTTCGCCTATGCTCAGCAGTACGATGGCGGCCTGCTCCACGGGATTCAGGCTGACGCTTTCGTACTCGGCGCCGTCGGAGGGATTACTGTTGTTGAGTTCGGCCATTTTTCTGCATCCATTGTTTGACGACTTCGGCGACACGCTCGGGTTCTTTTTCAGCCAGCACTTTCAGGTGATCGACCATCACGTCGACCGCCGAGCCTGGTGGCGGTAAATTATAGTTTTCCAGCAGCGGCACGACCGGCATGCTGCCAGTGCCGGTCGCTTCACCTTCGAGCGCCAGCGGGCTGCCATTCACGCCTAGGGCAGGCGCGCCGTCGGCGGCCGCGCCATTCGCGCTGGCGGCGCTGCTGCCGCCCAGTGCAAGGGCAGGATCGAGCTGTTTCAGTGCCGGCGGCGCCAGGCGCGTGGTCAGCAAACGCATCAGCGGACGCAGGATCAGGAAGTAGCCGAGCACGGCGCCCAGGGCGTACAGCAGCCAACTGCTGAAATCGACGACGGTATCGCGCTCTTCCCACCATTGCGCCACGGGCGGCTTGGCAGGGAAGGCCAGTGCAGTCAGGCTCAGGCTGTCGCCGCGCTGGGCGTTGATGCCCAGGCCGCTGTTGAGCATTTTTTCAATATTGCCCAGTTCGGCAGGGGTCCAGCCGGTTTTCGGATTCGGCGCGGCGGCGCTGTTGAGCACGACGGCAACGCTGAGTTTTTCCAGGCGGCCACGGCTGCGCTTGATCTGCGTGATGCTGCGGTCATACGCGTACTGGCGCGTGGTGGCGTTCTTGCGCGCAGTGCCGTCGTCGGCCGCTCTCGGTGCGCCATTGGCCGGTGCGGCACCTGCGGCGTCGGCCGGTGCCGGCACGGCCGCCGCCGGTGGGCGGTTCGACAGACTGCCGGGGATGCCGGCCACGGTGCGGTTGCGTTCCTGCTCTTCGCGCATCGCTTCGCTCGTCACTTTGGGGGCTTCGCCGTATTTTTCCAGCGTTTCGTCGACACGGTCGTTGTTCACGGCGGCCGTCACGCTGAGCTTGAAGTTGTCTTCGCCGATGACGGGGCCAAGCAGGCCTGTGACGTTGCGGCGGATTTCATCTTGAAAACGTTTCGCGCCTTCATTGCCAGCGGCCGAGGCGTCGAAGCCGTCCGTCAGGTCGATGTGCGAGGACAGCAGGTTGCCGCCCTGGTCGACCAGGCTCACGCGCGTAGGCGCCAGGCTGGCGACGCTGCCGGCCACCATGTTGATGACGGCGGCGATCTGTTCCGGCGCCAGGGTGCGGCCCGGTTTCAGTGCCACCACCACGGAGGCGGACGATTTGTCGCCGTCGCTGGCGACAAACGAGGTCGACTTGGCAATCGACAGATGGACGCGTGCCGAAGCGATCGCATCCATCGTCATGATACTTTGCGCCAACTCGCCTTCCAGGCCGCGGCGGAAGCGCACGTCCTGCACGAATTGCGATACGCCCAGCGGGTCATTCTTGTCCATCAGTTCCAGGCCGGCCGGCAGCTGCGCCGTCACGCCCTTCGAGGCCAGCAGCATGCGCACCTTGCCCAGCATGGCGTCGGGCACCAGCACCTGGCCGCTGTCCGGATGCAAGCGGTAGGGGATGTGCTCGGCGTCCAGGGTGGCCATCATGTCCGTCACGGCCACTTTTTCGCGCGCGCCAAACACCGGCTTGTAGTTGGCCTGGTCGCGCCAGGCATACATGGTCAGCATGGCGGTGATGCCGATGGCCAGCACGACGATGGGAACCAGGTTTTTCAGCAGGGCGGGCGGGATGGCGGGCTGGGCACCAAGGCGCCAGCGCGCAAATGCGGACTTCATGGGGGTAATCACTTGGGGTAACTTTCGCTGGGAGGCTGGGCGTGGATCAGGGCGTGAAGATTACAGAGGCAGCTTGATAAGCTCATCGACGGCGCCCATGACCTTGTTGCGCACTTGCATCAACATGGAGAAGGACAGGCTGGCTTCCTGGCTGGCCAGCATGGCGCCGACCATATCATCACTCTTGCCACTGTCGACGTCGCTCATTTTCTGCGCTGCCATGCGGTCGTCGCCATTCACCTTGCCGATGGCGTCTTTCATGCTTTGCGCGAAGGAAAAGCCGGATTGTTCCGGCGCGCCGAACTGTGCGGCGGGCGCGATGCTGGCGCCCAGGGCGTGCGCGTCATTGCTCAGTGCTGCCAGATCGGCCTTGATCAGACCTGCGAGTTCGTTGCTCATCTTGCCCTCTACTTTCAATATACGGTGGCGTATCAATCAGAATTACTGGTGTTGCCAATCCGGCAGTAGTGCATGTAAGTGCCATCCAGCCCGGCCCGATCCGCAGGGCCCATCAGTTTTATCAGTTGCCACACCATCCGCTCAAGCAGACTCAAACAAACTCAGTAAACCCACGCCGATATGATTTACATGACCATGACAACTAATGTTTATCTGATAAAAGTTTCTGCTGGTGGCAATAAGAAGGACTGAAAACTGCCATAAAAACCGGAATCAGGTAAGCGGAATGGCGCACTGCAAATCACTATTTTGTCACTATAAGCTTACCTCGCGGCAACTATAAAGTAAAGAGAGGATTGGCTCAAGAAATATTGATACATGGCAATATTTAGCTTTTTCATGTATTGTTCAGCACCGTAATCATCTAGCATGCGATACGATGCGCAATCGTTTGCTTGCACACCTGTCGGCAAAGCCAAGATGATGCTGTATTTAATTTCGGGCGATCCGTATAATTTGTTCTGCCACCGCAATACCGACATGACCACTACATGACAATCATTACCAAGACAGATCAAACTGTGCGCCATCAAGTCCTCGATTCCTGTCTGCTCGGACGTCCTGTCCATTTGCTGCATGTATTCGGCGCCCAGCTGCGCGACGACCTGGCCGCGGCCCTGCGCCAGCCGATGAGCCGTCGCTACTGGGGTAATTTCCAGATTGACGCCGTGACGTTGTCGCGCACGGAAAACGAGGACAGCGTGAATCGCTGGCTGAGTTTTTCTACGCCGGCCGGCCAGACGGGCTTTACGCTCGAACGGCAGATACTCTTGAGCGTGCTGAACTATCGTTACGGTAGTGCCGGCGCCAAAGGCGTGCTGCCCGATCCGGCGCAGGTGCGCGTGACGGCCACGGAAGAGCGCCTCGCTGTGGTGCTGGGACAACAGTTGGTGAACAGTTTGTTCGCCCGCATCCACAAAAACCTGCAAAGCGTGGGCAAAAGCAGCGATATCGACACCAGTGCCGAGGTTGCCGTGCAGTCGGGCGTGCAGCCGTCGCGCGGCAGCTGGATCGTCAGCGTGGCGCTCAGCGATGTCGGGGCGGGGCAGAGCGGCCACTTCTGGTTTTCGCTGGACAAGCGCCTGATGGCCGACGTGCTGCGCGGCTTGCTGCCCGAGCGCGCGCAGGCAAAAAAGGCGCTGCGCAGCGTGCGCCCGCTCGCTTCGCGCCTGCAAGTGACCCTGGAAGGCCGGCTCGTCAGCAAACAGGTGCAGCTGGGCGCCTTGTTCGACTTGCGCGTGGGCGACGTGATTCCCGTCAGCCTGAGCCGCACCGACGTCATGCTCGACGATTCCCGTTTATTTACAGCGGCTGTTTCCGAACACAAGGGCAAGCTCTGTTTAACCTCATTTGAAGATGTCGAATAATATGAATATCACCGATACCAACCAGAGCGAAACCCTGCTGGAAGACCTGGGCGATGACATGATCATCGACCAGGGCGACATGTCCGACGTGGCCAGCACCCGCGCGCGGCGCGACATTCCTCAGATGATGCGCAAGATTCCCGTTACCCTGACGCTGGAAGTGGGCTCGGCCCGCATTTCGCTGGAAGAATTGATGGCCATCGGCCCGGAAAGCGTGATTGAACTCGACATGCTGGCCGGCGAACCGCTGGTGATCAAGGTCAACGGCACGCCGATCGGCCGTGCCGAAGTGGTGGTGGCCGGCGAGAACTATGGCCTGAAAGTCATCGACCTCGACGGCCTCAATCTCGACCTGATGACAGCATGAAGCTGGCGGTACCCGGTTTGAGCCAGCGCCGCGGCGCGCTGGCTGCCGCGCTGGCTGTTCCCGTTCTGATGCTGTGCTGCAGCGCCGCCGGGGCGCAGGATTTGTTGTCCGGCGTGGTGCCGGGCGCGAAGACCGACCTGTCGGTGAAGATGCAGATCCTCGTCGTCATGACCCTGTTCGGGCTGTTGCCCGTGATGGTCATGATGATGACCAGCTTTACCCGCTTCGTCATCGTGCTGTCCCTGCTGCGCCAGGCCTTGGGCCTGCAGCAGGGGTTGCCCAACCGTATCGTCACGGGCATCGCCCTGATTCTCACCTTGCTGGTCATGCGCCCCATCGGCGACCAGGTGTGGAAGGACGCGTTCGTCCCCTACGACCGCGACCAGATCGGCATGCAGGAAGCGCTGAAGATCGCCGAAGTGCCGATTTCGCGCTTCATGCTGGCGCAGACCAGCAAGGCTGCGCTGGCGCAGATCGCACACCTGGCCGGCGAGCCGTCGACGATGCGCCCGCAAGACCATAGTTTCACGGTCAAGCTGGCGGCGTTTGTGTTGTCCGAACTCAAGACGGCGTTCCAGATCGGCTGCATGCTGTTCATCCCGTTCCTCATCATCGACTTGGTGGTGGCGTCCGTGCTGATGGCGATGGGCATGATGATGCTCTCGCCGCTGGTCATTTCGCTGCCTTTCAAGCTGCTGCTGTTCGTGCTGGTCGACGGCTGGACCCTGACCGTCAACACCCTCGTTACCAGCATACAGGGCTATTGAGCGATGTTTACCCCTGAAGTCGCCGTCGACCTGATCATCGAAGCGTTGCATGTCGTCATGCTGCTGGTGGTGATCCTGGTCGTGCCAGGTTTGCTCATGGGCCTGCTGGTCGCGCTGGTGCAGGCGGCCACCTCGATCAATGAACAGACCATGAGTTTCCTGCCGCGCCTGCTGGTCACCCTGTTGGCGCTGATCCTGGCCGGACGCTGGATGGCCGGTTACCTGATGGATTATTGCGTGTCCATTTTTCAGCGCGCGGCCACCCTGGTCGGATAGCGCCGCGCGCCCATGGATCAGATTTTCAATCAGGTGCTGCCGTTTCTGCTGGCCGTGTGGTGGCCGTTCTGCCGCATCCTGGCCATGCTCAGCGCCTCGCCCGTGATCGGCGACGGTGTCGTGCCCGTCACCGTGCGCATCCTGCTGTCGCTGGTGTTGGCGATCCTGATGCTGCCCGTGATGCAGGCCTCGGGCATCTCGCAGGACTTGTTGAAAATCGATCCGTTTTCCCTGTACGCCATCGTCGCCACCCTGGAGCAGGCCGTCATCGGTTTTGTCCTCGGCCTGGCCTTCCACTTCGCCATGTCGGTGATGTCGGTGCTCGGCTACCTGGTGTCGAGCCAGGTGGGCTTTTCCATGGCCGTCATGAACGATCCGCTCAACGGCACCTCGTCGGACGTGATCACGGGTCTGCTCACCATCATGTGCATGATCGTCTTTTTTGCCATCGATGGCCATCTGGTGCTGACGGGCGTGATCGGCGCCAGTTTCAAGGCCTGGCCCGTGGGGCAGGGCTATGCCCCGCTGCTGCTGCAGACGGTGGCGTATAACGTGGCGTGGATCTTCGCCGCCGCCATGCTGCTGGCCTTGCCCATCGTTTTTTCCACCATGGTGGTGCAGCTGGGCTTCGGCTTCCTGAACCGCGTGGCGCCGTCGCTGAACCTGTTTTCGCTGGGTTTTTCCATGATCACCGTGTTCGGCCTGCTGATGCTGGCGCAGATCGTGCGCTTTATTCCCGAACACTACATCGGCATGACGAATCGCGTGCTCGACATGATCGCCGAACAGATGCGGATGGCCCATGGATAGCGTGCGGAAAGGGGTGGCGCATGGCGGATAACAGCAGCGGCGACAAGACCGAAAAGGCGTCACAGCAAAAGCTGAAGAAGTCGCGCCAGGAAGGGCAGGTGGTGCGTTCGCGCGACCTGTCGACGGCGCTGGGCATCCTGATCAGCATGAAGCTGTTCGTGTTTCTGCTGCCTTCTTATCTGGATACCTTCCGCGGACTGTTCGCCATGGCGTTCATGCCGCTCGACAGCAAGGGCGCGCTCGACAATGCCATGTCGATGGCGTTTACCACCTCGGTGGGCTTGCTGATCAAGATGATCGTGCCGCTGTTTTGCGTGCCCCTGTTTGTCGTGCTCGGCTCCTTGATTCCCGGCGGCTGGGTCATCAGCGGCAAGAACTGGATGCCGAAGATGGAGCGCCTGAGCCCGGCCAAGAATCTGGGCCGCCTGGTGTCGCCCAAGCATGGCTTTGAATTCGGCTTGTCCATCGCCAAGGCCGCCGTGCTGGGCATGGTGATCGTGCATGTCTGCCGTTCCAGCCTGGTGCAGTACGTGGACTTGCAACACCGGCCGCTGCAGCAAGCCATGCTCGATGGCTCGGCGCTGATGCTCGACGGCTTGATGGCCCTCATTTCCGTCTTCGTGCTGTTTGCCATCATCGACGTGCCGGCGCAGGCCTTCTTTTTTGCCCGCGACCAGCGCATGAGCAAGCAGGACGTCAAGGAAGAGCATAAAAGCAGCGAAGGCCGGCCCGAAGTGCGCCAGCGCATTCGCCAGTTGCAGCAGCAGATCGGCCGGCGCAGCGTGCGCAAGACCGTGCCCGACGCCGACGTGGTGATCGTCAACCCCGAGCATTACGCCGTTGCATTGAAGTATGACCAGGACCGCGCCGAGGCGCCGTTTGTCGTTGCCAAGGGCGTCGACGAGATGGCGCTGTATATCCGGCAAGTGGCGAAGGAGCACCATATTGAGACGCTGGAGTTGCCGCCGCTGGCGCGCGCCATCTACAACACCAGCCAGGTACAGCAGCAGATTCCCGTGCAGTTGTACCAGGCCGTGTCGCAGGTGCTCAACTACATACTGCAACTGAAAGCATTCCGGTCCGGGCAGCGTGCTGCCCAGCCCGTATTACCCACCGAGATGGCCGTGCCATCTCATTTGAGCGAGGTAGTCCCTTCATGAATTTCCTGAACCGAGTGGTTGCCGAAATGCGCCGCCACAAGTTCGCCACGCCGCTGTTCCTGCTGGTGATCCTGGCGATGATCATCCTGCCGCTGCCGCCTGTGCTGCTCGATATCTTGTTCACTTTCAATATCGTGCTGGCCCTGATCGTCATCCTGGTCAGCGTGTCGGCCAAGCGACCGCTCGATTTCTCCGTCTTCCCGACGGTGATCCTGGCCACCACCATGCTCAGGCTGACGTTGAACGTGGCGTCGACGCGCGTGGTGTTGCTGCACGGCCATACGGGCGCGGACGCGGCCGGTAAGGTGATCGAGGCCTTCGGTAACGTGGTGATCGGTGGTAACTTCGTCGTCGGTATCGTGGTCTTCGTGATCTTGATGATCATCAACTTCGCCGTCGTCACCAAGGGTGCCGAGCGCATCTCGGAAGTGTCCGCGCGCTTTACCCTCGATGCCTTGCCGGGCAAGCAGATGGCCATCGACGCCGACCTGAACGCCGGCCTGATCAACCAGGAAAAAGCCCAGCTGCGCCGCAAGGACGTGGCCGCTGAAGCCGATTTCTATGGCGCCATGGACGGCGCGTCGAAGTTCGTGCGCGGCGATGCCGTCGCCAGTATCCTGATCCTGATCATCAACATGGTCGGCGGCGTGGCCATCGGCTCGCTGATGCACGACCTGTCGTTCGGCGATGCTTTCCGTCAATACGCACTGCTGACCATCGGTGATGGCCTGGTGGCGCAGATCCCGGCGCTGCTGCTGTCGGCCGCAGCCGCCATCCTGGTGACCCGTATCAGCGATTCGGGCGACTTTGAACAGCAAGTGGCGGGTCAGGTGCTGACTTCGCCAACGGTGATCTTCAGCGCGTCCGGCATGATGGTGGCGCTGGCCTTGATCCCGGGCATGCCGTGGTTCATGTTCATGTCCTTTGCCGGCGTGCTGGCCTTCGTCGCCTGGCGCCTGACCAAGCGCGTGACGGGGCCCGATACGGCCGGCATGGCGGCCATCGAGGCGGCCTTGCGCGACGACAAGCCTGCCGAGATGGAGTGGCAGCAACTGCCTGCCGTGCAACCGCTGATGGTGATGCTCGGCTATAAACTGGTGGGCATGGTGGACAAGACACAAGGCGAACCCTTGACCAAGCGCGTCAAGGGCGTGCGCCAGAGCCTGTCCGAATCGATGGGCTTGCTGCTGCCGAACATCGGCGTACGCGACGACCTGGCCCTGAAGCCGTCGCAGTACGCCATTGTGCTGTCGGGCACCGTGGTGGCGCAGGCGGAAGTGCAGGCCGACCGCCTGATGGCGATCCCGTCGCCGAACGTGTATGGCCAGCTCGATGGCATTCCCGGCATCGAACCGGCCTACGGCATGCCCGTCACCTGGATACAACCCGGTGAAAAGGCGCATGCGCTGGGCCTGGGCTACCAGGTCATCGAGGCGCCCAGCGTGATCGCCACGCACTTGTCGAAGATGGTGCGCGAATATTTGCCGGAACTGTTCCGCCACGAAGACGTCTCGAACATGATGGAGCGCTTGACGGCCCTGTCGCCCAAGCTGGCCGGCGCGCTGGACAAGGCCCTCACGCACACGCAGCTGCTGCGCGTGTTCCGCGTCTTGCTGGCAGAAAACGTGTCACTGAAGGATATCGTGCCCATCGCCACCACCTTGCTCGACAGTTCGGAAACCACCAAGGATCCGATCCTGCTGGCGGCCGAGGTGCGCTGTGCGCTGCGGCGCCAGATCGTCAGCGGCCTGTTTGGGCAGAAGATGGAAATGCAGGCGTTTAACCTCGGCGGCGAGCTGGAAAACATGCTGCTCGGTTCGCTGAACCAGGCGCGCCAGTCGGGCAAGGTGACCCTGGATAATTACCCGATCGACCCGCACCTGCTGTCGCAACTGCAGGTGAACATGCCGGTGGCGCGCGAGCAGATGAAGCAGCAAGCCACGCCGCCGCTGCTGCTGGTGCTGCCGCAGATCCGTCCGCTGCTGGCCCGCTATGCGCGCCTGTTTGCGCCGGGCCTGCATGTGCTGTCGTATAACGAAATCCCGGAAAACCGCGAAGTGAGCATTATCGGCACGGTGGGGTAAATTGCAGGAACGATAAAAAAACGGCGCTGCGGGCGCCGTTTTTTTATGTTGTATCAATTATGTTGTATCAATCCTGCTCGTCGATGGGCGGCAGCAGCTCGTGCTCCTGGCCGTCGGCCAGCAACAGCACGGTGCGGCCTTGCGCCGTTTCTTCCTCATCGCCATAGTCGTAACCGAGCGGCGCCGCCACTTCCTTCGAGACGATGATGGGCTCCTCTTCGGCAACGGCTGCGTGTGTTGCGGGCGCTTCGGGATCGGCCGCCACTTCCGCTTCCGGCTGCGTGAGCAACAGCGCCACTTCGGCCATGGCGCGGAACAGGGACAGCGACAGCGAGGCGGCGCCCGCTTGCATCGGGTAATTGCCATGCACGCGCTGTGCGTGCAGCTGGCGGTTCAGGCGGCAGCGCAGCACGCGCAAGCCCGCGCGCCGCACGGCGGCGGCAATCTCGGGCAGGGCCAGGCGCAAGTGGCGCAGCGCGGCTTCCTCGTCGGCCGCCAGTTCCAGCAGCACGCCGTCGCCGGACGGTTCCATCTGGATCACCACCCGGCCGATGCCGGCAATCAGCAGTTCGACGCGCAGCGCCACCTTGCCGCGCCGCCTGGGCGTTGTCTCTTCGTCTTCGTCGCTGGCAAGTACGCGCAGCAGCAGGCGTTGGCCGCCCCAGCCATACACGGCAAAGCGCCACGCTTCGCTGTCGACCGTCAACGGTGGACGGGCACCTTCGCGCAGCAGGGCCGGTTGCTGCTCGGCCATGAACAGATTGCCCGGTACATGCTGGCCGCGCGCCTGTTCCTGCAGGGCGGCATATTGCTCGCCATACGTCTTGACCATCACGCGCCACGAAGCGGCCAGCTGCGCCGCGTCGGGCGGTTGCCAGACCAGCTGGCGCGTGAAGAACAGTTGATTGACCTGCATGGCACTGCTGTCGCGCGGCATGGCGCCGCCCGTGCCATCGGCATTCGGTTTGATCAGGGATGCCAGGCTGTCCTGGCCTTTTTGCGCCAGTTGCGCGGGTAGGGTGCCGGCGTCGGGCGCGGGCGCCATGTAGGGCCCGATGGGCACCAGCGGCTGCACCACGCCGGGTGTCATCGGCGTAGCAGGGCTGACGTCGAAGCGCTGGGTAATCAGGGGCAGGGGATTGCCTGCGGACACACGCTCTATCGCCATTGCTGCTCCTCCCGCATGGGATGAATAAAAAAAGCCAACTGCTTGCGCAGTTGGCTCTGGTCGGCCTGACCTGAGCCAGGTCAGGACGCGCTTACTATTATTGCAGCAGGGACATGACCATCGAGGACATGCTGTTGCTTTGTTTCAGCATCGCGGTACCAGCTTGCAGCAGCATTTGCGAAGCGGTCATGTTCGAGCTTTCGGTCGCGAAGTCGGTATCCATGATGCGGCCCGATGCAGCTTGCGTGTTGGTGCTGACGTTGGCCAGGTTGGTAGCGACGTGGTCCAGGCGGTTACCTGCTGCACCCAGTGCCGAGCGGGTCGTGCCCACAGCGTCGATTGCCGTTTGCAGTTTGTCGATCGTGGTCGAGGCTGTGCCAGCGGTGGTCAGTTCAGCACCTTTCAGGTTGGCGGCCAAGCCGAAGGCATTGTACTCACCGGTCGCGGAGCGGATTGCAGTGTGCATCGAGCTCAGTTCTGTCGACAGATCCAGGCCCATTTTTTCAGTGGTCGAAGCGCCGATCTGGAAGTCCAGCGCAGCGTTGAATTTGCCACCAGTATCGCTGCTGGCAACCGAAGTGGTCACAGCAGTCGAGAATGCAGCTGCAACGTCGGATACTTTGGCTGCATCGTCCATGGCAATTTTGCCGACGCGCATGTTTTCTGCCGTGGTTGCCACAGCGTTCAGTTGTGCCGCGGTGCCGCCGGTGTTAGCAGCAACAGCATCATTGTAGGCCTTGACCATGCCGGTGGAGGCATCGCCGTAAGCGGTAGTCTTGGTCGTTTTGTCAAGCAGAGCAGCTGTGTAAGCGGTACCGGCGGCAGTCGCGTCGGTCGCGGTTGCTTTGCTCGTCAGCAGCTTTGCGCCACCGAAAGAGGTATTGCCAACCACGTTGGTCAATTCGGCGGTCAGGGTGTCGAATTCCGCTTGCATTGCTTTTTTATCATCTGTGGTGGCCGATGCGTCAGCAGCTTGCGTCGCCAGGTCTTTCATGCGCACCAGGATGTTGACGGTTTCACCCAAGGCGCCGTCGGCGGTCTGGATCATCGAGGTAGCGTTTTGGGTGTTGCGCATGGCCATGGCCATACCGCTGGTTTGTGCTTTCAGGCGGGTTGCAATTTGCAGGCCGGCGGCGTCGTCCATTGCCGAGTTGATGCGGAAGCCGGTGGACAGGCGGGTCATCGAAGTCGACAGCGATTGTTGGGTTTTCGAGATCGAATTTTGTGCAGACAAGGCTGCGGAATTGGTGTGAAGGCTCAGCATGAAAGATACTCCAGTTAGTTGGTTGCGTTTCGGAGCAGCATTTTTGCGCTCTCCCAAGTACAAGACGACCATTCCCTCAGGAAAATTAAATTCTTATGAGAAATTTTTTAAATATATTTAGCAGTCAGGATTCGGATGGCCTTGCGCCAGCGCTTGCGCACGCGAAAAACTGGCATGCGCTTCTTCAATGCAGCCCATTGCCTGCAGTACCTGGCCCAGGTCGTGATGTAATTGTGGGTCGTCGGGAACCAATGCGAGTGCCTGCTGATAATGCGTGACCGCGCTATCGAAGTCGTTCATGGCTGCCAGTATGTTGCCGAGATTGGCATGCGCCAGCGCATCATCAGGGTCGAGCAGCACGGCTTGGCGGAAGCTGTCAACTGCGCCGACAGTATCTCCCATAGCGTATTGGGCGCTGCCCATATTGGCCGATGCTTCGGCCAACGTTGGCTCAAGCTCCAACGCGCGCCGATAACATTCAATGGCGGCGCGGTAATCTCCGGCATCCTGGCATGCATTGCCCAGGTTGCCATGCGCCTGGGCGTCTGCGGGACTGAGTTGTACCGCGCGTTGCAGCACCGCCAAGGCGTCCTTGCCCTGCGCTTGCAGAGCGGTGCCGAGGGCGCTCCAGGCGAAGCCTGAGTCCGGGTAGCGGCCGATCAGCAAGCGTACCGCGTCTTCCATATCGACCAGATGCCCAGTCTGATACAGTCGGACGATATGCTCCGTTTCCAGTTGCGTAGGCGCAGGCGACTCGTCTGCCGCTGCCTGCCTTGCCTTGGACAGGATAGGCTGTAAAGCGGCGCCCTTGATACCTCTGGCAATAGCTTGCGTAATCACATCGACGGCGGTGTCGGCCTGTCCGGCGTGCAGCAGCGCTTGCGCATACGAGAGAACGAACTGCATTTCATCGGGACGGGCCAAGGTTGCCGCCCGCAGGTGGGGCAGCGATTTGTCATGGTAGCCGAGCTGTGTCGCGAGCAGACCCATATTATGGTGGGCGATGGCATGCTGGGGCTGACGATGAATGATGGCCAGATACAGTGTTTCGGCTTCGGCAAATCGACTGGCCTGGTGATGTTCGATGGCCAACAACAAGGCGGCATCGACATTGACGCTGTACAGCGCCTGCAGGCTCGCAGCGCGTTTTGCAAGGGAGCTTTGTGACGGATCGGCTTCGAATGGCACCGCAGGCAGGCCGGCGCACCAACGCTGCCAGGCGGTGCGCAGGGCACTGTCCAGGCCTGCTGCAATCAGCGCCGGTTGTCCGGCAGCGGAGTTGGCCAGTCGGGTGCGCATGCTCATGCGCAATTTGACCAAAGCATCGAGGTCGTTGGCAAGCTCCTGGCCTTTTTGTATGAGATCGGACAAGTCCTGCGCAATGAACTGCGTCAGTCCCAAGTGCCCCAAGATGGTAGCGCCTACACGGCTTTGCAATGTCTTGCCGGCCATTGTCAGGGTAGGTACCCCCATCCATAGTGCATGCAAGGTCGTCGTGCCGCCGTTGTAGGGCCAGGTGTCGAGGCAGACGTCAACCAGCCGGTGCAAAGCCAGATAATCAGATGTACTGGTGATGTCGTGAAAATTCAGGCGTTCGGCCGTGATGCCTTCTTCTGCAAACCACCCCATCAGCACGTTGCGGAACTGTTCACTGGGCATGGCTGCTACGACCATTCGGGCTTGCGGTATGGCACGTAGCAGCGCAGACCAGCCAGCGATTACTTCGCGGCTGAGCTTGTTGGCGCGATTGAAGCTGCCAAAGGTGAGGTGGCCGTGCGCCAACGCTGGTGCCGGGGCGATCTCTGGTGCCTCGGGGGATGGCACATACGGCGCACAGGCCGGCAAGGCCAGTAGTTTTTCCGTGAATTGCTCGTCCAGCAAGCCCGGCGGCGAGAAATAGCGGTCGGTCAGATAGTAATCCATGGCCTGCAGGCCCGTCGTCATCGGATAGCCCATCCAGGTCATTTGTATTGGCGCCGGCTTGCGTGCAAACGCCAGCAAACGATTCGAACCCGTGTGACCGGACAGGTCAATCAGGATATCGATGCCGTCCTTGGTGATTTGCTCGGCTAACTGTTGGTCGGACAGCGCCTGAATCGCCTGCCATTGGCGAACTACCCCTTTCAGGTAGGCAGTGGTGCGGTCGTCGACCCGGTTGTTACAGTACACATATATTTCCAGGCGCGTTGCATGCATGAGATGTTCCAGCACGGGCGTGATGAAATTGGCCATCGCATGATTGTTCAAATCCGCCGAGACAAAGCCCACCCGCAGCACGCGGTCCGGATCCCGCTTGTTTGCGTGCTGCGGCCACGCCGATTGCAACGGCGCTTCGAACTGCCGGCCGAAATGCAGATGTTCTTCGAGGAGTCTGGCCGGAGTGATTGCTGCATTATGCGTGAGCGAGAACAGCAGATTGCTGTGCATCTCGTTCCATTGCGGATTGATGGCAAGCGCATGCCGGCAAGCCTCTGTTGCCTCATCGATACGACCGGCCCTGCTCAGCGTGGTGGTGAGATTGTTGTGGGCCAGATAGAAATTGGGATCACATCGAATGGCGGCGGAAAAATGCACCAGCGATTCATCGACTTTTTCCAACAACAGCTTGCAAGTCCCCAGGTTGAAATGGGCGGCCGCGAAATCGGGCGCGATAGCCAGTGCCACCTGGTATCGTTGCATTGCCAGATCGATTCCTCCTTGCGCCTGAAGTACTGACCCGATATTGCTTTCAGCAAGCGCATTCTGGGGTGAGAGCAGCAGCATGTGCCTGTAAGCGTCGAGCGCCTCATCAAGACGGCCGGCTTTTTGCAAGGCATTGCCAAGATCGTTATGAATCGATGGCTCGTCAGCTTGCAGCAGCAAAGCGGCATTGTAGGCAAGGATGGCTTCTTCGTGGCGGTCCGCAGCGCTCAGCCGTTCTGCCAGTTTGCACTGCGCTACGGCATCTTGAGGCAGCGCACTTTGCGCCTGCTGGTTCTTGTCGACAGCAGATTCTGAGCGGCGGCCGATAGGTGACGAATTGTTTGCGCGCATAGGGATGGACTGTTATAGGAGGAAGGGTAGAACCACCGGATTGTACGTTATTAACATGCCACGGAGAAACTTTTCGCCAGTGAGCGCCCGGCAAATCATCGTGGTCGAACGCTCGCTGGCGAAGTGGCGTGCCCAAGCCGACTTTTGCTCAGGCAGCCGACTTTTCTGTCACCAACGCTGGTGCTGACGACTCACACAACAAAAAAATGCTGGAGCACAAATCAGGGTACTGCTGCCCCAGCTGATAGCAACCTTCCAGGTAAGCAGGCGAAATGATATCGGTCTGCAGCAATCGGTCCCATTGAAAATTGGCCAGTGCCTTGAAAAATATGCTGGCGCAATGGGACATGCGCATTCGGACGGGCGAGAGGCAGGCGTTCACACAGCCTGGCGTGCCGGATGCGCTTCAAGCGGTTCAGCGCAGTTGCAGGAACAAGGCCGTGCCCATCACAAATGCCGAGCTGATCCGTTGTTGCTGTTGCGCCAGGAACTCGTCGCCGGCCCGCTGCGGCCCGTCGCCATACGGCCAGACATAATCGTCAATGATGATCCAGCCGCCGGCCACCACATGCTTCTCCCAGGCGGCGATATCGGCCTGGGCTGCCTCGTAGGCATGGTTGCCGTCAATGTGTAGCAGTGCAATACTGCCGGCATAGTTGGTGGTGCCGAAGGACGGGCTATACACGGCTGCCGCTTGGCGGTACTGCTGTTCCGCCGCGACCGAGGGCAGGCGCAGATAGTTGATATCGTTGGCGCTGTAAGGCAGCAGGTTCATCTCGAATACGCGCAGCGCTTCATCGTAATCGTAATGGTGGATGCAGTTGTCGACCAGGCCGCCAGTGTCGTTTTGCACCACGTACTCACTTTGCCAGGGGTCGATGCACAAAGTGTGGCCGATGTCATGCAGGCGCGCCAGGCGAGCCAGCACAAACGCCGACTTGCCCCATGCGCTGCCGATCTCGACCACGTCGCCGCGCACGCTGTGGCGGGCAATTTCGTAGAGGGCGCTGATTTTCTCGTCATCGCACATGCCTGGCATCACATTGGCATGGCGGAAAAGGGTGGCCAGCTGCAGTTCCGGCAAAGCCGGCTTTGTGTCGACCACCGAAGCGATCGGCAGCGGCGTCGCCAGTGTCTTGCGTGCATGCGCCATGGCCGAACGGTAGCCGCTCATTTCATCATGTACCGGTGAAGCGTTGATCAGGGGAATTGCGGGTTGCAGGTTCTTGAGTACTTCATTCAGATAGCTCCAGACGACGGGATTGGGGGTATAAATGCTGGCAATGCCGCGCTGCGTGATCAGCAGTTGCAAGGCCTCCAGGAAGCCCGGATCGTTTACATACGGCAAGAAGGCCCATTCCGGATAGGCAGGCTTGCTGACATCGTAGGCGAGCGACGAGGCGCCGATCACGGTTTGTCCATCGCGCTTGCAGCGCTCCAGATAGTCGAGCGAGCGAGGCATACCTGCGGGAAAAATCAAGATCGGTTTGTTGAGTGCCGTGGGCGAGGCATGCATGGAGATTCCTTGTTGGGTAAGTCGGACGTTACTGAAGGGCGCTGTCAGCCTGGTTGCGCGGTGGCATGGCCGAGTCGCGCTCCTGTTGCCGCTTGATGGCGGCGATGTCGTGCAGCAGGGCGCGCATGCCGCGCGATGCCGGCGGCAGGTCGTGCTCGATCTGGCCGCGCAGCGCTTTCAGCTGGTAGAACGGTACCGCCGGGTACATATGATGTTCGATGTGGAAATTCATCTGCCAATACAAAAAAGCCAGGAAAGGGTGCAGCAGGACCGTGCGGCTGTTCAGGCGGAAATCGTCGACATCGGGCTGCATGCCGAAGTGCTGCGCCAGCGCCAGTGTCTTGTTGAGCCAGTCCGCGATAAAGGTGGCGAATGTGACGAGCAATAATAGCGGCCAGTGGCCACTGGCAACAAAGGCGGCGGCCATGGCAAGATGGCCGAACAGGATGATGCGGGCAAACCGGATGACGGCCCGGCGCGATGCCTGGTCCGGGAACAGCTGGGCACCCCACTGGCCGCGAATGATGCCCAGGCTGTTTTCCACCACGATCTTGATGGCCCGGTAGCAGGCCGGCAAGTCGAACGACAGCGCCCAGAACCATTCCCTGTAGCGCAGCGTCTGCGGCAAGCGGACTTCTCCGTCCTGGCCGCTGAGCACGGTTTTCTGGTGATGGCGCATATGGCTGGCCCGGAAATACACATAGTTATTCCAGGTCAGGAACGCGAACAAGGCCAGGAAGACATCGTTGTACACACGCGTCTTGAAGACAGTGCGGTGTACCAGTTCATGCCCTGCCCCAGCCCAGCCCAGGAAGGAAAAAAAGCTGCCATGAAGGAGGAGTGCTGCCAGGGCCAAGCCATGATGGCCGTTCAGGAAGGCACAGTACGCCAGCGTTCCGGTGCCGCAGAGCAGCAGCAGATGGCTTGCGACATGTAATGCCCCCTGCATGTCGCTGCGCCGCATCAAGGCCGACAGTTCGGTGCCTGTCAGCTTGCTGCGGTACCAATTGACCCGGGTTGGTGGCTTTGCACCGATTTTTTCTGTCATGTTATCGTGCGAGCAGGTGCTTGAAGTTGCCATTCAGTATAAAGGCCAGCATGGTATTTTCAATATGGATCACGGCACGGTCGCCACTGAAATCATCGACAAAGCGGGTCACGTCGCCATGGATCTTCGAGCGGTAGTCGTGCCACAGGATAACGGAGTCAGGCTTGGCCATGGCCAGTGCGTTGGCGGTATCGATCGCCACCGTCTCGTAGTCATGGCCGCCATCGATGAAGATGAAATCGAATTGACCGCTCAATTGCTGCGCTTGCGGATTGAGCTTGCGGCTGTCCAGGTGCAGACGGGTAATTGCGGACTGGACGTCGGCTGGCGCGCGGTCGATGTAGAACGCGCCTTTTTCCGCAAACTGGCGGCGCAGGAAATTGTCGTTTTCCGTGTCATTTTGCAGGATCAGGGCGGCCGTGTCGCCGCTGGCGGCGGTCAGGTCGATCTCGGCAGGCGGCAGGTCCAGCGTGGTGACATGGGCGCCGGGCGGCGCGTTGCTCGCCAGTAAAACCGAGGTGGCGCCCATGTAGGTGCCGAATTCAAAAAATGTCTGCGCCCCGGTCAGCTTCGCAAGGCTGACCAGGATCGAGCTTTCCAGCAGCGTCATGCCGCCGATGGCGCTGCTGGGGATGCTGACGCTGAACATGATGTTTGCGTCGGGAAAGGTCGTTTCAACCTTCTGGAAAAGAACCTTGGGGCGTATCGCGCTGACCTGGGGGGCGCTGGTGGTGGTCGTAGGCATGATGGGTCCTGTCATTGTTAAGCTGCTGATTCCGCCGGGGATTGAGCGGTATTGCGACGTGGCACGAAGTACATGATCGTTTCCGACCAGCCTTGCGTGTAATGGCGCAAATACAGGTCGTAGTCCTGGCGGATGCTGGCTATATAGTCGGGAATGCGATGGAAATCGGCGGCGTTATGGTAGACGGAAATGGCCAGCTTGGGATGCTCGTCGCGGATATGGCGCTGCGAGCCGGCCAGGGCCTGCATTTCCCAGCCCTCCAGATCCATCTTGATGAAACTGACGGCCTGCGTGACGGCCAGGTCGAGGGTGGTTACCTCTATACTGCTCGAACCGGCCGCACTGACTGCGCTGGCCGAACCTGCATCGGGATTGAACCACAAGGTACCGGCCTGGTCGGAAATGCCTTGTTCGATAAAGTTGATACCGTGCCGCTGCGCCAGGCGCGTTTTTGCGTCCTGCATGTTCTTCGCTGACGGTTCGAACAGGAACACGGCCCGGTAGTCGGGATAGCGTTCGCAGAACAGCTCGGTCGTATCGCCGTCGAATCCGCCGGCGTCGACAAACACTTCGCCCGACAAGCACAGGAAGTCCTCGAAATACTGCTCCGAGAATCGCACCTCGTAGCTTGCCATGTGGCGGGGGTCGGCAGTGAGCCGGTATTGCACCACATGGTCGAAGACCGCCCTTGACTCCTCATCGGCAAATTGGGCGCGCAAGTGATCCCAGCGGGGGCGGTTGGCGGCGACATCGGCACGCATTTGCGCGACGAAGGCGGGTACCGGCACCAGGTCGGGGCGCGCTGCCAGCAGGTCAGCATAGCTGAGCCTAGCCTTCACTGGCTGCTGCGCCAGCTTGCGGGCGGCCGCAACCGGTGCAATCGACATGGCGCAATTGACGACCATGGCATCGGGCGGGAGTTGCTGCATGGCGATGACCGGCTTGCCATGCCATTGCGTGCCACTGGCGCCGTCGTCGACGATGCCGTCAATCGGGGTGTCCAGCGTCGACAGCAGCGCCAGTGCATGTTCATTGCGTCCCAGCAGGAAGCGCGGCGCGCTCACCGAGGCCGATAGAAACGCCTGCGCCTGTTCGTCCGCGACGGCGTGCCGCGTGATCGGTATTGCTTTAGCTGACATGGTTAGTCTCCGTGCATGGGATGCGCGATGCGCATCTCTTCAGGCGGTTTTGTTGTCGATCAGGGCAAGCAAGCCCCGTACCGAGCGGAATTGGTCCGACTCGATATCATCGTCGTCCAGGGTGATATCGAAGCGCGCTTCCAGTTCCAGGATAAATTTGATGATGGCCATCGAGTCGATGATGCCGGCGGCAAGGAAGTCGTCGTCGTCAGTGAAATCCGCAGGCAACGGTGATTTCCTGGCCAGCAGGGTGAGGATGAATGCACGGATATCGTCTTGCATGGTGTTGCTTTCTTGGTGGGTTCAGGCCTGGATGGTTTCCCAGCGGCGGCTTTGCGAGGATGCGACCATGGCTTCGAGGAAATGCATGCCTTCCAGTGCCAGTTCCGCACTGTAGACGGCGCCGCCCTGCCATGGTAGGCCTTGTTGAAATTGTCTTATTCCAACGGCTATATCGCCGTACAAATTGGCGAAGGCTTCGATGAACCCCGCCGGGTGGCCGGCCTTGAAGCGGTTGTAGCGCAGGGCGTTGGTGACTTCGACCTGGCCTGCCCGGTCGATGATCTCGCGCCGTCCGTCAACATGCGACAGGGTCAGTTCCTCAGGCTGTGCCTGATACCACTCGGCAGCGGCCAAGTCGCCATAGATACGGATGCGCAAGCCGTTGCGATGGCCAAGCGCCGACTTGCTGAACCAGAACTGGCCTTGAATGTTGCCGCTGTACTGGCACAGGCAGCCCGCGTTGTCGACCACCCCGGCAAACCAACCATAGTGATTCTGGTCCGATACCAGTTCCAGCGGCTTTTCGCCTGTCAGGTAGGCTACCATCTGGTGCAGGTGGACGCCGAGATCCAGATGCAAGGTCGGGATGGCGCCATCGGCCAGTCGCCACGCCTGCGGTGTCGGCTTGTTGCCCCTGGCGTCGACGCGGACAAAGCCTTCCTGCGGCATTTCGGCCTGGAAGTGCAGGATCTTGCCCAGTTTTCCATCGCGGATCTTGCGCTCGAGTTCGCGCAACATCGGATAGCCCGCATAGTTATACGTCACTGCCAGGAAGGCCTGGTGTTCGTCGCGTACGGCGATGATCTGGCGCGCCTGCTCACTGCTGACGGCAAGCGATTTTTCGCAGATGACGGCGATGCCGGCACGCATGCAGGCCAGTACGCTGTCGACATGTGACGGAGTCGGGGTCAGGATCACGACAGCATCGATGTTGCCCTGTTCGCTGGCCAGCAACGCTTGCCAGGTGTCGTAGATGCGTTCCGGATGGACGCCGTACACCTGTCCGCTTTCCTGGTTGGACTCGGCATGACGGCTGAAGCAGCCAGCCACCAGCGTCCACAGCCCATCCATGGCGCTCGACACAAAATGAGAATAGCCAACGGCGGAACTGCGCGAGCCGCCGATAAACGCCAGCCGCAGCGGTGCAGGGGGCGCGGTGTGTGTATTTTCCATGTTCTATTCCCGCTCCGGGGAGCTTGCGTATGCCTGGACAAGCTGAAATTTCATCAGCTTGCCCATGCTGTTTTTCGGTAGCTGCTCAACAACAAAAAAGCGCCGCGGTTGCTGGAAGTCCGCCAGCGCATGGGCGCAGTGAAAGCGCAGCTGGCGCAGGTCGAAGCTGGCGGGATCCCTGGCGACCAGGGCCACGGCCACCACTTCGCCCAGCCTGGCGTCGGGAAAGGCAAAGGCGGCGCTTTCCGTGACGGAACCGTGCGAGCCGATCGCTGCCTCGATGTCCGCAGGATAAATATTGATGCCGCCGCTAATGATGACGTCTTTTTTTCGTCCCAGAAAATACAGATAGCCGTCTTCGTCCAGCTTGCCGATATCGCCGGTACGGAAATATTCGCCACACATCGCCGCGCGGGTCAATTCGGGCAGTTGAAAGTAGCCGCCAAACAACATGGTGGTCTTGCAGACGATTTCGCCGGCCTGGCCAGACGGCAATTCCACATCGTTTTCGCCCAGGATGCGCAGTTCGACCCCGGGCGCAGGGCGGCCCACCGATTGCAGTTTGGTGCGCGCCGCATTGCCATCGAGATTGGTGGCGATGGCGATTTCCGAGGTGCCATAGCATTCATGGAAATCGCAGGCAAAGCGCGCCAGCAGATCGACTTTCACGGCGTTTTCCAGCAGCGCCGAGGATGACACCAGGCAGCGCAGGCTGCTCACGTCGTGTTCTTCCTGCGCCATGTGGGCGGCAATCTGCTTGAGTTGCGAGGACACCGCAATCGTGAAACTGACCTGTTGCGCCTGCACGCAGCGCAACCAGGCCTGGGCCGAGAAATGGGCCATCAGCACGGCGCTGCCGCCGGTCAGCAGCGGCAGCAGTACCAGCCGCTCGGCCAGGGAATGGTACAGCGGCGTGGCGGCCAGGGTGCGATCCTGCGCCGTGATGCCATACAGCTGGACCGCCGCGCGTACGCGGTTGAGTTTGGTGCGCTGGGTCAGCACGATGGGCTTGGGGCTGCCGGTCGAGCCGGAGGTCATGGTCAGGATCAGGGCGTCATCGGCCTGGCCCGCATGCAAGGGCCGGGCATCGACCGGCGCCGCCTGCAGCAGCTGCTCCAGCGTGCTGGCGCCGGCGCCAGCGGCATCGATGCTGAGCCAGCAGCCAGGCACGGCGGCGCTGCCCGGCTGCGCGCGCAGCACCGCCAGTTGGGTCGAGGTCGACACCAGGTGTTGCGCCTTCGCCGCCTGCAACGCGTGCAGGGCGACCGCCGGCGGCAAGGCCGGACTGAGCGGTACCAGCCCGGCGCCCAAGTCGGCGGCCACCAGTATCAGGGCAACAAATTCCACATTGTTGGGCAAGATGACGCCGATCTGGTCGCCGCGTCGCACGCCGTTGGCCGCCAGCGCGTTCGACCAGCGCGCCACCAGTTGCGCCAGCGCCGCGTAACTGATTTCCCGGCCTTCGCAGGCAATCGCGATTTTTTCCGGCGTGGCCGCGGCGTGGGCAAAGAAAATACCGCTGATGCTCTCCGGCGCTGACTGTCGAGGCTGCATCATTCCTGTCTCGCCATGCCGGAAAATTTAAGGAAGGAACTGCTTTTCAGGCGGAACAACTGGCCTGCTTCGGACAGGTAGACCTGGTCGTCGAGGGTGTCCCGGTTGATCAAGGTATTGGCGGCAATGAAATTGCGCGCACCCAGCCGCAAGCCGTGCGCGGTCGAGGAGTTGACGCCGAAAAAGCAGGCGTCACCAATGTTGCAGCCACCTGCGATAGCGATGCCGGCGTTGATCCAGTTGTAGGCGCCGATCACGCAATCGTGGCCGAGATTGACGTTGCTCGAAATAAAAGTGCCACGTCCGATGCGGCAGCCGGGATGGATAGCCACATGGTCCAGGATGATGCAGCCCTCCTCGATCAGCACGTCGTCGTGACGCAGCACGGAGGCGTGCACGAAACTGGCAAGGCGGTAGCCTTTTTCCTCGGCTTCGCGGTGCTTGCGCGCCCGTAAGGCGTTCATTTCCAGGAATCCCACCGCGATCAGCATGTCGTGCTCATCGGGCGGCAGCTGCAGCGCAACCTGGCTGAACGGCAGCAATGGCAATCCCAGGAAACTGGTCGTGGCGTCGTCGATACAGGCGTCGTCGACGGTGAAGGCGACGATGTCCATGCTGTGGCGTGCGTAGGAATATAACAGTCTGGCGATGGCGCCATTGCCGTAAATAATGGTTTTCATGATGGCTTGAGAATGGAACTGGCCAGGCGGATGACATCGACCACGCGATCTTGCTGCTCCGCCTGCAGCTCGGGATAGATCGGCAGGCAGATGACCTGGTTGGACATGTCACCGGCCAGCGGCAAATTCGCGCGGGCCGCCGAGGGCATGTTGCGGTACATCGGAAAATCGCTGATCAGGGGGTAAAAGTAACGGCGTGCGATGATGCCGGCCTGGCGCAAGGCGTCGAACAGCGCATCGCGCGACAGCGCGTAGCCTGGCTGCACCAGGATCGGGAAGTACGAGTGGTTGGCGCTCGTCTCGGGCGCATCGGGTGGGCAATAGATGCCGGCGATCCCTGCCAGCTGTTCGCGATAGCGGTGCGCAACCTTGGTGCGCTCGCGCAGCGCGGCGTCGATGTTTTTCAATTGCAGCAGCCCGAACGCGGCGCTGACTTCGTTCATCTTGCCGTTGATGCCGGCCGCGACCACCGTCACTTCATCGATAAAGCCGAAGTTTTTCAGGTGGTCGATATGGCGCTTCATCTTGGCGTCGCTGCAGACGATGGCGCCACCTTCGAAGGTGTTGAATACTTTGGTTGCGTGAAAACTCAATACCGACAGGTCGCCATGTGTGAGCAGGCTGTTGCCCTGGTAGTTGACGCCGAATGCATGGGCCGCGTCATAGATGACTTTCAAGCCGTAATTGGAGGCAATTTCATCGATCGCGGCGACGTCGCATGGCCTGCCATAGCAGTGCACGGGCATGATGGCGGTGGTCTGCGGCGTGATCGCCGCCTCGATTTTCCTGGGGTCGATATTGAAGGTACCCGGTTCAATATCGACAAAGACGGGCTTGATGCCATTCCATAGCAGGGAATGCGCAGTGGCGACGAAAGAGTAGGGCGAGGTGATCACTTCGCCCGTGATCCGTAGCGACTGCAAGGCGGTCATCAGCGCCAAGGTACCGTTGGAAAACAGCGAAATGTATTTCACACCCAGATAATCGGCTAGCGCCTGCTCCAGCTGGCGATGGAAAGGCCCGCCGTTGGTGAGAATCTTGTTATTCCAGATCTGCTCCAGGTAAGGAATGAATTCCTCCAGGGGCGGCAGCGTGGGCTGTGTGATGTAGACAGGCGTATTTTTTTCTTCTTGCGTCATGGTTGCGCTTCCTTTTGCGGTTCCCCTACAATACCGCTACTTGTCGCTTCAAAACTAGCCGGCATCTCTCCCGCACACCAGCGTTGCCACATATGACGCAGGGCCACTTCCAGGCCCTGGGCAATCTCGTCCGGCCGCCCGCTGGCCGCGTTGCGCATTCGTTCGCGCATTTCCTTGCGCATGCCGGCAAGCCGGCCGGGATCGCTGGCGTGCGCCACTCCTTTGGCGAGGAAATCTTCTTCTCCGTAGGCGATGAAATCCTGTAATCCCGCATGGGACAGGATGGCGGCACTGACGTAGCCTGGCAAGGTGGAACCCACCATGGTCAGGGTAGGCACGCCCATCCACAAGGCGTGAAAGCCGGTGGTGCCGCTGGTGTACGGGTAGGTGTCGAGGCAGAGGTCGACCTGACTGTGCAATGCCAGGTAGTCGTGCATATTGGTGTAGCCATGAAACGTCAGCCGCCCGGCGTCGATGCCCTCGCGGGCAAACCACGAACGCAGCTTGTCGCTGGCCTGCTTGTTGGGCATCGCTGCGAGCAGCATTTTTGCCTCTGGCACCATGCGCAACAATGCGGACCAGCGGGCGATGACTTCGCGGCTCAATTTGCCCGCCCGGTTGAAACTGCCAAAAGTGATGTAGCCATTTTCGATCGCCGCTGCCGGGCTGATCGCAGGCGCTTCGGGAGATGGCAGAAAAGGCGCGGTAGCGGGCAAGCGCAGCAGCTTCTCGGTGAACTGGTCGTCAAGTTCACCGGGAGGTGAAAAATAGCGATCCGTCAGAAGATAATCCATCGCCTGCAAGCCCGTCGTCCCTGGGTAACCGATCCAGGTAAGCTGCAACGGTGCCGGCTTGCGCGCAAAAGTGGGCAGGCGATTGAAGCCGGTATGGCCCGACAGGTCGATCAGGATGTCGATCGCGTCGCTGGTGATGACCTGGGCCAGCTCCGGGTGGGTCAGCTTTTCGACCTGGCGCCAGATGCTGGCCAGGCCGTGCAGGTGCCGGCTGACATGGTCATCGTGGAAGCTATTGGCGTAAATCACAAGCTCCAGGCGCGGCGACAGCGCCAGGTGTTCCAGAATAGGGGTGATGAAATGCGCGACCGCATGGTTGTACAGATCGGCTGACACGAAGCCGATACGCAGGCGCCGCTCCGGGTCGCGCGTGTTGCCATGCTGCGGCCAGGAGGCGCGCAACGGCGCCTCGAAATGCTCGGCATAGCGCACATGCTCCGCAAACAGGGCTGCGGCATCGATATCCTGACTATGCGTCAGGTAGAACAGCAGGTTGCTGTGCAATTCATCCCAGTCCGGGTTGATCTTCAGTGCTTTGCGGCAATGCATGATGGCTTGGTCGATGCGGCCCAGGCGGGTCAATGCGGCACTGATATTGACATACGCCCGACGGTGATGCGGATCGAGTTTGACCACGGTTTCAAAACTGTTGACGGCTTCGCTCAGGCGGCCCATCTCCATCAGGCAAGTGCCCAGGTTGACATGCGCGGCGGTCGATTTTGGCCCCAGTTTCACGGCGCGCCGGCAGCTTTCCAGCGCGGCTTCGCGCTGTCCCATATCGTTCAGGGCGGCGGCGATATTGCTGTGGGTGACAGGATTGTCCGGTGCCAGCAGGGCCACTTGCCGGAAGGACGCCAGCGCCGCCTCCAGTTGGCCGTCTTCCTGCAAGGCCATACCGAGGTTGTTGAGGGCGTCGATATTATTGGGTTCCAACAGTAGCACCGCCTGGTAGATGGCGATGGCCGGCTCCTTGCGCCGGGTTTCACGCAACAGGTCGGCGTAATGCAGCATGGGTGCGGCGAGCGAGGCGTCGAGTGCGATCGATTGCCGGTACGCGCTCTCGGCGTCGGCCGTTGCGCCGAGCGCATGCAAGCTGCGCCCCAAGCCATGGTAGTGTGCCGCGTTTGCCGTCGGCAGCGCGGTGGCGCTGCGATAGCTGGCCGCCGCCTGCGCATTGCGATCCAGCCGGAACAGCACATTACCCATGCCGCCATGCGCCATGGCGTTTTCAGGATCCATTTCCAGCGCTGCCGCATAGCTTTGCAGTGCCGCATCGGGCCGGTTCAGGGCGACGTGCACGTCACCCAGCTTGCGATGAATGTCGGCTGCGCCCGGTTCCAGTGTCAGCGCCTGGCGATAGCTCGACTGCGCCGACTGAAATTGTTGCTGTGCCACCAATACATCGCCCTTGCCACGATGCGCCATGGCCAGCGCGGGATCGATGTCCAACGCGCCGCCATAGCATTCCCCGGCTTCCTTCGGGTGACCTTGCGCTTGCAGCACGTCGCCCAGGCGGCTGAGCGCTTCGGCAAAGGTTGGCGCCAGTTCCAGGGCGCGCATGAAATATGGCATGGCCAGGTCGGGATGGCCGCCATCCATATGGGCATTGCCCAGGTGCAGATGGGCTTCGGCGTCGTCGGGTGCCAGTTCCACCGTCTTCTGCAGGGCCGGCAAGGCGTCCTTGCCCTGCAGCCGCAAGGCCATGCCCAGCACGCTCCAGGCCAGCGCCGACATGGGGTAGGCGTCCACCATGGCGCGTGTCGCCTCCTCCATCTGGACTTGCTCACCGCTTTCATACAGGCGCACGATGTGATCGATTTCCTGTTGACTCGGCTGTTGAACGTCGCTCGGCGGCGATGTTGCGGGATCGGTAGCGTGCATGAGAGGAGGGGAGAGTGTATGCCACCTTCAATTGTAACGGTTGGCAGTGCTTTATAGAAACATCTTCTTCAGAAAGTTCAGTTTCAAAAAAAATGGCATGGACATCTTGCGACATCCACGCCATTCTGCATACCAGCTTGCCAGGAATCAGCAGTTTACATATTCGGATAATTCGGTCCGCCGCCGCCTTCCGGCGTCACCCACACGATGTTCTGCGTCGGGTCCTTGATGTCGCAGGTCTTGCAGTGCACGCAGTTTTGCGCATTGATCTGCAGGCGTTCAGCGCCGTCGTCGTTCTTCACGAACTCGTACACGCCAGCGGGACAGTAACGCGCTTCCGGACCCGCATACATGGCCAGGTTGACATCGACGGGCACGCTGGCGTTCTTCAACGTCAGGTGGATCGGCTGGTCTTCCGCGTGGTTGGTGTTCGAGATGAAGACGGACGACATCTTGTCGAAAGTCAGCTTGCCATCGGGTTTCGGATACACGATCTTTTTCGACTGGGCTGCCGGCTTCAGACATTCGTGGTCGCCATGCGTGTGATGCAGCGTCCATGGCGCCTTGCCACGGAAGAGGAGCTGGTCGACGGCCGTCATCACGCTGCCCAGGTACAGGCCTTTCGACAGCCACGGCTTGACGTTGCGCGCCACGTGCAGCTCTTCATGCAGCCAGGATTGTTCAAACGCGACAGGGTAGCTGGACAGTTCGTCGTGCTGGCGCTGTTCGCCCAGCGCGCCGAAGGCCGCGTCCGCTGCCAGCATGCCGCTCTTGATGGCCGCGTGGCTGCCCTTGATGCGGCTCATGTTCAAAAAGCCCGCATCGCAGCCGATCAGCGCGCCGCCGGCAAACACCAGTTTCGGCAACGATTGCAGGCCGCCGGCCGTGATCGCGCGCGCGCCGTACGAGATGCGCTTGCCGCCTTCGAAGAACTTGCGGATTTCCGGATGCGTTTTATAGCGCTGGAATTCCTCGTAGGGCGACAGGTACGGGTTTTCGTAGTTCAGGCCGACCACATAACCGACCATGACTTGGTTGTTTTCCAGGTGGTACAGGAAGGAGCCGCCATAGGTCTTCGCGTCCAGCGGCCAGCCCGTCGAGTGGATCACCAGGCCCGGCTGGTGCAGGGCGGGGTCGATTTCCCACAATTCCTTGATGCCGATGCCGTACGATTGCGGGTCCTTGCCGGCGTTGAGGTCGTATTTGGCCATCAATTGCTTGCCCAGGTGGCCGCGCGCGCCTTCGGCGAACAGGGTGTACTTGGCGTGCAATTCCATGCCCAGCTGGAAGTCGGGACCCGGTTCGCCGTCGCGCTTGACGCCCATATTGCCGGTCGCCACGCCTTTCACGGAGCCGTCGTCGTTGTAGAGGATTTCCGCGGCAGGGAAACCGGGGAAGATTTCCACGCCCAGGTTTTCCGCCTGCTGGCCCATCCAGCGCACCACATTGCCCAGCGAGACGATGTAGTTGCCGTGGTTTTCAAAGCAGGCCGGCACGGCGAAGTTCGGCGTTTTATACGCTTTGGTTTCCGTCAAGAACAGGATGCGGTCTTCCGTCACTGCCGTGTTCAGGGGCGCGCCCAGTTCTTTCCAGTTCGGAATCAGTTCGCTCAACGCTTTCGGGTCCATGATGGCGCCGGACAGGATATGCGCGCCCAGTTCGCCGCCTTTTTCCAGCACGCAGACGGACACTTCCTGGCTTTTTTCAGCGGCCAGCTGCTTCAGGCGGATGGCCGCCGCCAAGCCTGCGGGGCCACCGCCGACGATCACCACGTCATACTCCATGGTCTCGCGCGGTCCGTACTGTTCAACTAAGTTATTAGGCTGTGTCATGGTCTCAATTATGTGTTCACGAGTGGGTGGGTGAGGAATCTTCGAATACATTTAAGCACGAGTGTGCTTGTTTTTGGCGAGGATTGCAACTTTGGCGCCATTTTGCGTGACATTGCCCCTCGCCGCAATCTAAATCCAGCCATTTTGTGTAATGATGGCGTTTACCTTTGCTCAAGTGTGACGCAGGGTATTTTGCCCCTGTGCCAGTGGCACGGTGTAAAGTGTTATCTAAAACAAAACAGGAGTAGCTCGTGGGCATAGAAGTCAATTTCGAGGGCAAGATTGCCCTGATTACCGGCGCATCGAGCGGCCTCGGCGCGCGCTTTGCGAAAGTACTGGCCCAGGCGGGCGCGCAGGTCGTGCTAGCGTCGCGCCGCACCGAACGCCTGAAGGAATTGCGCGCCGAAATCGAAGCCGATGGCGGCGCCGCGCACGTGGTGTCGCTCGACGTGACCGATTTCGCCAGCATCAAGTCGGCCATCGCGCATGCGGAAACGGAAGCGGGCCCCATCGATATCCTCGTCAACAATTCCGGTGTCTCCACCACGCAACGCCTGGTCGACGTCACGCCCGAAGATTACTCGTTCGTGATGGATACCAATCTGCGCGGCTCGTTCTTCGTGGCCCAGCAGACGGCCAAGCGCATGATCGCGCGCGCCAAGGGCGACCCGAAGAAACAGCACCGCATCATCAATATCGCCTCGATGGCGGGCTTGCAGGTGCTGCCGCAGATCGGCGTGTATTGCATGAGCAAGGCGGGCATGGTGCACATGACGCGCGCCATGGCCGTGGAGTGGGGCAAGTATGGCATCAACACCAACGCCATCTGCCCCGGCTACATCTCCACCGAGATCAATGAAGATTACTTTGCCACAGAGCAGGGCAAGAAGCTGATCGAGATGCTGCCGAACAAGCGCCCGGGCAAGCCGGAAGACCTGGACGGCCTGCTGCTGTTGCTGGCGGGCGAGGATTCGCATTTTATCAACGGCGCGATCATTTCCGCAGACGGTGGAATGAGTACCTTCTAACCCTGCAGCTGCAGCCCCACCAGCTTGTGCACCAGCTCGGATGAGGTCGCGGCGGCGAATTTGCGCATCAGCTTGGCGCGGTGCATTTCCACCGTGCGGGGGCTGAGGTCGATCTGGCGGGCGATGACCTTGCTGGTCTTGCCTTCCACCAGCAGGGCGGCGATTTCGCGCTCGCGCGGGGTCAACTGGGCCGTCACGGGGCGTTTCTCGCTGACATCCTCGAACGTCCAGATGCCCGCTCCCAGTGGCTGGCCCGGCAGCATGGCGTGGCCCGTCACATGGCACCAGAACAATTCACCATTACTGCGGCGCATGATGCGCTCGTCCGAATAGCGGCCCTTGGCGTTCATGATGGGGATGATGCGGTCACCTGTGCGCAGGAATTCGTCGTGCGTGGGGTAGAGTACTTCGAACGACTGATCGTCCATCTGGGCGCGCGCATAGCCGAACATGGATGCCAGCGCCTCGTTGCAGCTGCGCATGATGCGGTTTTCCGACATGCACATGCCCACGGGCGCGTGCAGGAAGATGCTTTCATAATCGATGGCTGACGCGGCGTTCATCTGATACGTATCACTCTCACAGGGGGATTGCTGGCACGGCGCCGGTAGTTCTACGGTATTGTACTTTCCACTCGCGTATTTTATGCTGAGTCGCTGCCTGAGTCATGGACTCAAGACCAAAGCTTAACAAAAGATAGAGGGACACTCATGAATAAAGTTTATCCTGACGCCGCCTCGGCGCTGGCCGGTATCGTCCAAGATGGCCAGACCATCGCCGTTGGCGGCTTCGGCCTGTGCGGCATTCCCGAAGCCCTGATCGCTGCCTTGCGCGATTCGGGCGTGACGGGCCTGACGGCCATTTCCAACAACGCCGGCGTGGACGGCTTCGGCCTGGGCCAGCTGCTGACCACGCGGCAGATCAAGAAAATGATCGCCTCCTATGTGGGCGAAAACAAGGAGTTCGCGCGCCAGTACCTGGCCGGCGAACTGGAACTGGAATTCACGCCGCAAGGTACCCTGGCCGAGAAACTGCGCGCCGGCGGCGCCGGTATTCCCGCCTTCTTCACCAAGACGGGCGTGGGCACCATCGTTGCCGACGGCAAGGAACTGCGCGAGTTCGACGGCGAACAATACGTGATGGAACGCAGCCTGGTGGCCGATGTGTCGCTGGTAAAAGCCTACATGGCCGACCGCGCCGGCAATTTGGTTTACCGCAAGACGGCGCGCAATTTCAATCCGAACGTGGCCATGGCCGGCAAGATCACCATCGTCGAAGTGGAAAAACTGGTCGAAGTGGGCGAGATCGACCCGGACCAGGTGCATACGCCAAGCATTTTCGTGCACCGCATCGTGGTCAACGCGAACCCGGAAAAACGCATCGAGCAGCGCACCGTGCGCACTGACGCATAAAAAAGAATACGGAGATTATTATGGCTTGGACACGTGACGAAATGGCCGCGCGCGCGGCAAAGGAATTGCAGGATGGCTTTTATGTGAACCTGGGCATCGGCTTGCCGACCCTGGTGGCGAACTATGTGCCGGACAATATGGAAGTGTTTTTGCAGTCGGAAAATGGCTTGCTGGGCATCGGCCCGTTCCCCACCGACGCGGAAGTCGATGCCGACCTGATCAACGCCGGCAAGCAGACGGTGACGGCCTTGCCCGGCGCTGCTTACTTCAGCTCGGCTGACTCGTTCGGCATGATTCGTGGCGGCAAGATCAACCTGGCCATCCTGGGCGCCATGCAAGTGTCGGAAAAGGGTGACCTGGCGAACTGGATGATTCCAGGCAAGATGGTCAAGGGCATGGGCGGCGCCATGGACCTGGTCGCCGGCGTCAAGCGCGTCGTCGTGCTGATGGAGCACGTGGCCACGGCCAAGGATGGCACGACGTCGCATAAATTGCTGAAACAGTGCGACCTGCCACTGACGGGCGTGGGCGTGGTGGACGTCATCATCAGCGACCTGGGCGTGATCGACGTGACGGAAAATGGCTTGAAGCTGGTGGAACTGGCGCCGGGCGTCACCAAGGAGCAGGTGCAGGCGGCCACGGGCGCTGAGCTGGACGTTTCGGCCGTATAAATGGCTTGTTGTATGGAATGAAAGGGCGGACAGCGATGTCCGCCCTTTTTTTTACGCGCTGGCCTTGCCGCGCAAGCCGTCCAGGCTGTAGGCGCCGGCGCCCGCAGCGGCGAAGTACAGGAAGGTGAAGCAGTACATCACGGCCATTTCGCCGCCGTTCAGGATAGGCAGGAAGCCGTTTGGCGCATGCGCCATGAAGTAGGCGGCCGCCATCTGGCCCGACAGGATGAAGGCGACGGGGCGTGTGAACAGGCCCACCAGCAGCAAGCTGCCGCCGACCAGTTCGATGACGCCAGCCGCACCCATCACGGACAACAGTTGCAAGCCATCGAACATGGCCACGTGCGGCGCGCCGAACAGCTTGGCGGTGCCGTGTTGCAGGAAGAGGAAGCCGAGGATGATGCGCAGCAGGCCCAGCAAGCGTGGAGACCAGGTGGCGTAGAGGGCGGGCGAGAGGGACATGACGTACTCCATTCAAAAAGGTGGATGGTTCGGTGTCAGGCTTGCATTAACGCAATGTCATTATGCGCGAGCCTGGCGGCGAACAGGTGACAGCACTGTAATGCTTTTTTATTCATTGATCATCATGATAAATATTGATGCATGATTTACTATTGGTTGATGATGCGATCAAACTTGCGCGCAACGAAAAAAGCCCCGTGGATCGCTCCGCGGGGCTTTTCCAGTGAATGAGGCGCTTACTTGACGATATTCACGGCCGGTGCGACGTAGGCGTCGTCGGTCGGGTGGGTGGGATGGGCCAGCTCGCTGTGCAGCTTGTCCATGTCCAGTTCTTTTTCCCATTTCGACACGACGATGGTGGCTACGCCGTTGCCGATGAAGTTGGTCAGCGCGCGGCATTCGCTCATGAAGCGGTCGATGCCCAGGATCAGCGCCATGCCGGCCACGGGAATCGTCGGCACCACGGCCAGGGTGGCGGCCAGGGTGATGAAGCCGGCGCCCGTGATGCCGGACGCACCTTTCGAGGTCAGCATCGCCACGCCCAGGATGGTCAGTTCCTGCCAGATGGTCAGTTCCGTGTTGGTCGCTTGTGCCACGAACAGGGCCGCCATGGTCATGTAGATATTGGTGCCGTCCAGGTTGAACGAGTAGCCGGTAGGCACGACCAGGCCGACCACCGGTTTCGAGCAGCCCAGGCGCTCGAGTTTTTTCATCAGGGCCGGCAGGGCCGATTCCGACGAGCTCGTGCCCAGCACGATCAGCAGTTCTTCCTTGATGTACAGCAAGAAGCGGCCGATGGAGAAGCCCGTGTACTTGGCGATGGCGCCCAGCACGACGAAGATGAACAGGAAGCAGGTCAGGTAGAACGAACCCATCAGTTTAGCCAGCGGGATCAGCGATGCCAGGCCGTATTTGCCGATGGTGAAGGCCATCGCACCGAACGCGCCGACGGGAGCGACTTTCATGATGATGTTGACCATGCCGAAGATGGCATGCGACAGCTCGTCGATCAGCTTGGTGACCGGACGGCCGCGCTCGCCCAGCAGGGACAGCGAGAAGCCGAACAGGATGGCGATCAGCAGCACTTGCAGGATGTCGCCCTTGGCGAAGGCGTCGACGAAGGTCTTCGGGATGATGTTCATCAGGAAGTCCACCGTCGTCAAGCCTTCGGCGTGCGTGTATTGCGCGATCGACTTGGCATCCAGGTGGGCCGGATCGGCGTTGAAGCCGGCGCCCGGTTTGAGGATATTGGCAACCAGCAAGCCGATGGCCAGCGCGAAGGTGGAGACCACTTCGAAGTACAGCAGCGCTTTGCCGCCTACACGGCCGATCTTCTTGACGTCCTGCATGCCGGCGATGCCGGAGACCACGGTACAGAAGATCACCGGGGCGATGATCATCTTGATCAGTTTGATAAAGCCGTCGCCCAGCGGTTTCATGTCGACGGCGTTCGATGGGTAGAACACCCCCAGCAGCACGCCTGCCACGATGGCGAACAGCACCTGTACATACAGGATTTTATAGAATGGTTTTTTCACGAGTGGTCTCCTCTTGCGGGTTGATGCTGCGATCATCCGCCCATTGCCGGGCCGCCTCAATTGTGGATAACCGCAGATATGCAGTTTCGCTATATCGGGTATTGCGCCATGACTGGCGTGTTGCGGCGCAGCATTTCAGGTGTGCGCTTGGAGCATTGCCCGCGCTGCGCTACACTGCCGTAGCGTCGCGCGCGAGGCAGCCGGCAAATCGCCGGTTTCTTTGTTTTTTACTACCAAATAACGACGCCGGACAAAACCGTAGCGAGCGGAAGGGAGTTGTGGCCGAGAAGCGCAACCGTACTGAAGTACGGTGAGCATCGCAGGCCGCAACCACCGACGCGCAGTAGGTTTTCTCCGGTGTTATAAGGAATGGCATGATCGAAGCGAGCATCAAATCCGTCCAGTGCATCTCCCCCGCAGGCTTGCATACCATGTCGTACAAGGAGTGGGGTGCGCCCGACAATCCGAACGTGCTTGTCTGCGCCCATGGCGTGACGCGCGTGGCGGACGACTTCGACAACCTGGCGCGCGCCATGGCCAGCGATTACCGCGTCATCTGCCCCGATGTGGTGGGACGCGGGCGTTCGGGCTGGCTGGCCAATCCCCAGTTTTACCGCGTACCGCAATATGTGAGCGACATGGTGACCCTGCTGGCGCGCGTGCTGGCCAACGGCGAGCGCCAGACGGTGGACTGGTTCGGCACCTCGATGGGCGGCTTGATCGGCCTGGGCCTGGCATCGTTGCCGGACAGCCCGATCAGCAAACTGGTGCTGAACGATATCGGCCCGACCCTGGCGCCGGAAGCCTTGCAGCGCATCGGCGACTACATCGGCCAGGACTTGCGTTTCGAAACCTTCGAGCAGGGCGCCAGGTTTGTGCGTGACGTGTCCGCCAGCTTCGGCCCGCACACGGACGCGGAATGGCATAAACTGGCGGTGGATGTGTTGCGCCAGGATAAGGATGGCCATTGGCGCCGCCACTATGATATGGGACTGGCCATGCCGTTCCGTTCGGCCACGCCGGAATCGGCGGCCAGCGACGAAGCCATGCTGTGGGCCGCGTATGATGCCGTGCGCTGCCCCACCTTGCTGGTGCGCGGGTCGGAATCCGATTTGCTGTCGCATGAAACTGCCACGCTCATGCTGGGCCGCGGCCCGAAGGCGCAGTTGGTGGAAATCGCCGGCGTGGGCCATGCGCCCACCTTCGTGCACGACGATCAGATCGCCATCGCGCGCACGTTTTTGCTGGGCAAGTAACCAGGCAACAAGCAACACCGCTGTACAGATTTTGAAACAACCGAAAGAAGAAGCATGGAAATTACACGACTGCACGTAGGCAAACGCCTCTCCGAAGTAGCCATACACAACAACACCATCTACCTGGCTGGCCAGATCGCCGAAGACACGACGCAAGATATCGTCGGCCAGACGCGCGAAGTGCTCGGCCATGTCGACCGTTTGCTGGCGGAAGCGGGCAGCGACAAGACCTGCATCCTGTCGTGCCAGATATACATCGCCGACATGAAAGACTTCGATGGCATGAATGAAGTATGGGATGACTGGGTCGCGTCAAGCCACACCCCGCCGCGCGCCACCGTAGAGGCGAAGCTGGCCAATCCGGCATGCCTGGTTGAAATCGTCGTCATCGCTGCAGAGCGCTAGGTTCCAGTTATTTAGTTTTTTAGTTTATAAGGCAATACATGGTTTCCATCTCGGCCCCGAATAGCGTCACCTCGGAACAACTGGTAGAGGGCTTGAGTGCGCCGGACAGCGCGCGCGTGCTGGACGCGTTCGCGTATGCCACCGAAGCGTATGGCGACAAGCAGACCTTTGCCGGCCGTTCTGCGCTGGAATTCGCCATCGGCGTGGCCACCACCCTGGCTTTCCTGCGCAGCGATGCGGAAACGCGCATTGCCGGCCTGATGTTCGAGCTGACCCTGCTGGAGCCGGATACGGCGGCCGATATCGAGCCGCGCTTCGGCAAGCAGGTGTGCGACCTGGCAACAGGCGTGCGCCAGCTGATCCGTTTGCGCGCGCTGACCCAGGCGCAGCACGGCAGCGTTGCCGGTCGCGGCAAGAATGCGGCGCAGCAAGCCGTGGCCCAGGTGGAAACCTTGCGCAAGATGCTGCTGGCGATGGCGTCCGACATGCGTGTCGTGCTGGTGCGCCTGGCCGCTTGCGTGACGACCTTGCGTTACTTTGCCGAACTAAAACTGTTCAACGAAATGACGCGCGAATACGGCAAGGAAACGCTGGATTTGTACGCGCCGCTGGCCAACCGCCTCGGCATCTGGCAGCTGAAGTGGGAACTGGAAGACTTGTCGTTCCGCTTCATCGAACCGGAAGCGTATAAACGCATCGCCAAGATGCTGGAAGAAAAGCGCATGATGCGCGAGGGCTTTGTGTCCTCGGCGATCCTGCGCCTGCAGACGGAACTGGCTTCGGCCGGTATCGAGGCGGAAGTATTTGGCCGCCCGAAACACATTTACAGCATCTGGAACAAGATGCGCGGCAAGGAACTCGATTTCACGGCCCTGTACGATGTGCGCGCCTTCCGCGTCATCGTTTCCGATGTGAAAACTTGCTACACGGTGCTGGGCGTGGTCCACAATATCTGGACCCCCATCCCGAAAGAATTCGACGATTACATTTCGCGGCCGAAACCCAACGGCTATCAGTCGCTGCACACGGTGGTGACGGCCGAGGATGGCCGCCCGCTGGAAGTGCAAATCCGCACGAATGAAATGCACAGCTTTGCCGAATACGGCGTGGCTGCGCACTGGCGCTACAAGGAAGAGGGCGGCTCGAACTTTGCAGGCCAGAAATACGACGAAAAGATCGCCTGGCTGCGCCAGTTGCTGGCGTGGAAGACGGAAGTGGCCGACGCCGTCGTGGGCCAGGAAGAACTCCAGCGCGAATGGGTGGAAAAGCTCAAATCGGCCACGCTGGACGACCGCATCTTCGTCATGACGCCGCAGGCGCGGGTGCTGGAATTGCCCGTGGGCGCCACGCCCGTCGATTTTGCCTATCACCTGCACACGGACGTGGGTCACCGCTGCCGCGGCGCCAAGGTCGACGGCATCATGGTGCCCCTGAATACGCAATTAAAAAACGGCCAGACCTGCGAAATCATCACGGCCAAGGGCGCGCCGGGCACGGCCGGTCCATCGCGCGACTGGCTGGGCGCCGGCTACGCCGTCAGCACGCGCACGCGTTCCAAAATTCGTGCCTGGTTCCACGCCATCGACATGCAGGAAACCCTGGCCCACGGCCGCGCACTGGTAGAGAAATCGCTGCAGCGCGAAGGCAAGACGGCCGTCAATCTGGAGGCGCTGGCGCAAAAGCTGGGCTTTGCGAAAGTCGACGAGCTGTTCCTGTCGGTGGGCAAGGATGAATTCAGCCTGCGCCACGTGGAGCAGGCGCTGCACGACAATGGCGAAGTGGTGGTGCCGGAAGACGCCGTGCTGGTGGGGAAAAGCCGCGCGTCCAGCGTGGAGCAGGGCGCCAAGTCCGGCGTGCTGGTGGTGGGAACCGAGGGTTTGATGACGGTGCTGGCCAAGTGCTGCAAACCGGCGCCGCCTGACAGCATCGTCGGTTTCGTCACGCGCGGCAAGGGCGTGTCGATTCACCGCGCCACCTGCAAGAATTTCGAGGAAATGCGCGCCAAGGCGCCCGAACGCGTGATCTTCACGGAATGGGGCAGCACGGGCGGGCACGACACGGTATATCCGGTCGACGTCTTCATTCTCGCCGGCGACCGCCAGGGCTTGTTGCGCGACATCTCCGAAATCTTTTCGCGAGAGAAAATCAACGTCATCGGCGTCAACACCCAAAGCGCCAAGGGCCAAGCCCGCATGACCTTTACGGCCGAGATCAGCTCGACGGCGCAGTTATTAAAAGCGCTGAATGTGATCAAGGATGTGAGTGGCGTGTTAGAGGCGCGCAGAAGTTAGCGTATCTTGGGGTCAGACCCCCAAGCCTGCTAACGCAGAGCTCTGCGCTAACGTCACGGGGGGTCTGACCCCAGCCCTTGCTAGTGGGTTTTGTCACCCGCATGCAGTCCCGCCATCGTGGCGGTTTCAGGCTGCAGAGTAATATGATCGATGCCATGCTTGGCCAACAGCATCTTCTTGATCGCGCGCAAGACCTTCGGCCAATGGTCGAGGTGTTCGATTTCCACGTGGCCGATCAGGGCCGGCTGGCCTGGCGACATGTCCCACACATGCAGATCGTGCACGGCAATCACGCCGTCCACTTGCTCCACGTCGGTGCCCACGGCGATGTAGTCGATGTGCATGGGCACGCCTTCCATCAGGAAGTGATACGACTCGCGCAGCACGCCGAAGGTGGATTTCAGAATCAGCAGCGACACCAGCACGGACAGCAGCGGGTCGATCTGCATCCAGCCCGTGAAGTAAATCACGGCGCCGGCGATGATGGCGGCAACCGAGCCGAGCAAATCGCCCATCACGTGCACGAGGGCGGCGCGCGTGTTGACGCTTTGCTTGTCTTTCGACAATACCCATGCCACCACCACGTTGATCGCCAGGCCGATGAAGGCGACGATGAAGACCATGCCGCCCTTCACAGGTTGCGGGGCGGAAAAGCGCAGCGCGGCTTCATAGCAGATCCAGCCCACCACGCACAGCATGGCCAGGCCGTTGACGAAGGCGGCCAGCGCCTCGGCACGGCCGAAACCGAACGAGTGGCGCGGCGACGGCGGGCGGCGCGCGATGATCTGCGCCAGCAGGGCCAGGCCCAGCGCGGCCGCGTCCGTGACCATGTGGCCCGCGTCGGAAATCAGGGCCAGCGAATTGGACAGGAAGCCGGCGATGACCTCGATGCCGGCAAACGACAGCGTCAGCCCCAGCGCCCACGCGAGGATGCTCTGGCTGCGCCCCTCGAACGAGTGGGTGTGCTGGGCGTCGCCCTTCAGGTGGGCGTGCAAATGGGTGGCGTCGTGTTCGGTGTGCGTCGGCTGCATGGAATGCTTTGTGGAATGAGGTTGCCGTCAGTGTAATTGAAAAGCAACAACATAGTCGGCACGTCAAAAAACCTGCAGGCCCGGAGGCGCTGCAGGTTTTTCCTGAAGCAGACTATGTTACTGCGCTGCCGTCTCGCCAAACTTGCCTTCGCGGAAGTCCTGCACTGCCTGGAACACTTCCGCCTGGGTATTCATGACAAACGGGCCATACTGCGCGATGGGCTCGTTCAAGGGCTGGCCGGCGACGAGGATCACGCGGCCGCCTTGCGGTGCTTCGATGCGCACGCCATCGCTGCCCGGCGTGTTGGCGAAGATTGCCATGCGCAGGGCGGGCACGGCCTTGCCGTCCACCTGCACTTCGCCACGGAAAGTGTAGATGAAAGCGTTATGGCCTGGCGGCAATGGCTGCTCGAAGCTGCTGCCGGCCGGCAAGTCGATGTCGAGATACAGCGGTTCTGTCAGCTCACGCTGCACGGCGCCCGTCACGCCATGGCTGCTGCCGGCGATCACTTGCACGGCCACGCCGTCGTGCGTCGTGTAGCGGGGGATGTCGGCGCTGGTGAAATCGCGGTACCACGGCGTGCGCATCTTGTCGCGCGCGGGCAGGTTCAGCCACAGCTGAAAGCCTTCCATCACGCCTTCTTCCTGTTCCGGCATTTCCGAGTGGATTACGCCGCTGCCGGCCGTCATCCATTGCACGCCGCCCGAGGTCAGCAAGCCTTCGTGGCCTGCGCTGTCCTTGTGGCGCATGCGCCCAGTGATCATGTACGACACCGTTTCGAAACCCCGGTGCGGATGCTCGGGAAAGCCGGCGATATAGTCGTTTGGCTTGTCGCTGGCAAAATTGTCGAGCATCAAAAACGGGTCGAGGCGGCGCTGCAGCTGCTGCGTCAGCACGCGGTTGATCTTCACGCCGGCCCCATCCATGACGGCCTGGCCGGCGATCACGCGCTCGACGGCGCGTGGCTTGTTGACGCTGGTGATGTCGCTCATTGTTCTCTCCTCTAGGCCAGGACGGCGCCAGTGCGCCGCCCCTTTCACTGCTGGGAATTACACCAGAATCGCGTTGATCTCGGCGTCCGCTTGGGCTTGCGCCTTGGCCACGGCTTCCGGGCCCATGCCCATGCCTTCCGAATACACGTATTGCACGTCCGTCAGGCCCAGGAAACCGAACATGGTGTTCAGGTAAGGCACCTGGCTATCGTTGGCGCTGTCGCGGTGCAAGCCGCCGCGGGACAGGCCCACGTAGACTTTCTTGCCGGTCAAGAGGCCCACGGGGCCGTTTTCCGTGTACTTGAAGGTGACGTTGGCGCGGGCAATCGCGTCGAACCAGCTTTTCAGTTGCACGGTGATGCCGAAGTTGTACATGGGCGCGCCGATGACGATCACGTCCGCTGCTTGCACTTGCGCAATCAGCGCATCGTCCAGGGCGATGCGGGCCGCCTGTTCCGGCGTGCGCTTGTCGGCTGGCGTGAACAGCGCTTGCAGGGTCGGCTCGTCGAGCACGGGGTGCGGTGCGGCAGCCAGGTCGCGGCGCGCCAGGGTGGCGCCGGCGTTGGCGGCTTGCACGCGGGCAACGATGGCGTCAGCCAAACGGGTCGAGGCGGAACCGGTGCTGCGGGCGCTGGAATTGATTTGCAGGATGTTCATCTTGTTTTCTCCGTGTGAGGTGTCTTGCGATGGATGAACTATAGCAATTCCAAAATCGATGCGGAAGGCGTTAAAATGGATAACATTAATCCACTCATGGAACAATAAAAACTATGGATATCGATCCCGGAGATTTGCTGCTGTTCGCGCGCGTCGTCGAGTGCGGCAGTTTTTCGCGTGCCGCCCAGCGCGTGGACTTGCCCAAGTCGACCCTGTCGCGCCGCATCTCGCTGCTGGAGGCGAAATTGGGCGAGCGGCTGCTGCTGCGCACCACGCGCAAGCTGGCGCTGACGGAGTTCGGCGCCAGCCTGCTTGAACATGCGCGCAAGGTGGTCGAGGAAACGGAGGCGGCCGGCGCGCTGGCGCAGCACCGCCAGGCGGGCCCCAGCGGCTTGCTGCGCATATCCATGCCGGCCGATTTCGGCGATGCTCTGATGCGCCAGGTGCTGGCCGAGTTCGTGCGACGCTATCCGGCCATTTCGCTGGAACTGGACTTGTCGGCGCGCCGCGTGGATTTGCTGGAAGAAAATTTTGACCTGGCCATCCGCATGGGCAACTTGCCCGACGATGCCAGCCTGGCCGCGCGACGCGTGGCCTTCAGCACGCTGTCCCTGTATGCCTCGCCGCAATACACGAGCGTGCACGGCTTGCCCGAGCATCCCGACGATTTATATGGCCATGATCTGCTCAGCTTGCCGCGCGCCGTGCATGGCCTCGTGCATTGGACTTTGATACGCGGCAAGACGACGTGGGAGCGCGATTTACCCGTGCGCCTGCTGGCCAATTCGCCGGAATTGCTGGTGCGCATGGCCTGCACGGGCGTCGGCATCGCAGCCAGCACGGACCGCTTTGCCAAGACCTATGTGGAGACGGGGGAACTGGTGCGCGTGCTGCCGGAGTGGAGTTTTCCGCTGGTCACGGGCTGGGCCGTGTTTCCCGGCCGGCGCTTGATGCCGGCCAAGACGCGCGCATTCCTGGACTTGATGGAGGAAATGTACCAAACAGACGCGCCCGTGTAGGTGCGCATTCCGCTGGCTTACTTACTTGGGCAGGTTGCCCATGACTTCGCCCAGTTGCACGGGGCCGGCCGGTTGCCAGCTGGCATTGAAATTGATTGTGCCTTGCGGGAACAGCATGACGACGGTGGAGCCGAGCAGGAAGCGGCCCAGCTCTTCGCCCTGTTTCAGTACGACATTGTCGTTGGCATAGCTCCAGTCGCGCACCTGGCCCGTGCGGGGCGGGTTGACAACGCCGTGCCAGACGGTGGCCATGCTGCCGACGATGGTGGCGCCGACCAGGGTCATGACGAAGGGGCCGTTGGCCGTGTCGAACACGCAGACGACGCGCTCGTTGCGGGCGAACAGGCCGGGAATGCCGCGCGCCGTCGTCGGGTTGACGGAGAACAATTCGCCAGGAACATAAATCATGCGCGTCAAACGGCCGTCGCACGGCATGTGGATGCGGTGGTAGTCGCGCGGGCTCAGGTACAGATTGGCGAAGCTGCCATGCTCGAACTGCGCCGCCAGAGCCGCATCGCCGCCCACCAGGGCCGTGGTGCTGAAGTTGTGGCCCTTGGCCTGGAAGATCTGGTCCTTGTCGATGCTGCCGAACTGGCTGATGCGGCCATCGACGGGGCAGACGTAGTCGGCCTGGGCCAGCGGACGGGCATCGGGGCGCAGCGCGCGCGTGAAAAAGTCGTTGAAGCTGGCGTAGTGCGTGATGTCCGGGTCCAATGCCTCATCCATGTTGACGTTGTAGCGGCCGACGAACCAGCGGATCAAACGCGTGGTCATGGCGCCGCCCTTGGCGCCGGCGATGCGGCCGGCAAAGTTGGTCAACGCCCCCTTGGGCAGCAGATATTGAGGCAAAACGGCAAGACGGTCAGACACGATGGGAAGCCTTTGACGGAGGTGTTGGAACAATGATGAAAACGCATTATAGCGGCGATGTGGCGCGCAATGATATGCGCCGTATGCAAGGGTGCGTATCACAGTCTGCCGCCGAATTTAATTTGCCATAGTAAATATTTTCTGGAAACTGTGCCACTCGGAAAAAATTGCAGCACAATACAGCGGCCTGTTTTTTAGCTTTTAGCCATTTTTATTCAGCCAACTTTTTCAGCCAGGTCATGATGCCACGCCGTTGCCTTCGCCTAACCGTCCTTTGTTGTGCCGTTTTACTTGCCTGGAATGCCCAGGCCCAGCAATCCGAAACGCCCGCTACTGAAGCTGCTGCCGCCGCGCCGCTGAAGGCCGAAAAACCCATGCAAACCGTGGAAGTGAAGGGCAGCGGCTATGATCCGCGCCGCGACGATACGGCCAGCAAGATGGTCGTGGGCAGCGAGGAAATCCTCAAGTATGGCGACACGAATGTCACCGACGTGCTCAAGCGCTTGCCCGGCATTACCGTGTCCGGCGCGGCCGGGCGCTCGGGTGGCGAAATCCGCATGCGCGGCCTGGGTAGCGGCTACACGCAGATTTTGCTCAACGGCGAACGGGCGCCGGCCGGTTTTTCGCTCGATACCCTGTCGCCCGACGTCATCGAGCGCATCGAAATTTTGCATGCGGCCAGTGCCGAGTACAGCACCCAGTCGATCGCCGGCACCATCAACGTGGTGCTGAAAAAGGCCGTGAAAACGGCCCAGCGCGACGTCAAGCTGGGCGTGGGCGGTGGCCGCGATGCCTTTTCCAGCAACGGTAACTTGCAACTGTCGGACAAGGACGGCATTTTCTCGTACTCGCTGGCCGCGTCGTTCTACCGCTACGATTACCACTACGAGAATCCGAAGGACAGGCCGGCGCTGGACCTGGGCTATCTGCCCGATGGCCAGCAAAATCTGCTGCGGCGTATCACCGGCACGGGCGATGGCCGTTCGGAGGGCATCAACCTGTCGCCCCGGCTGAACTGGGCGTTCGCGGACGGCGATAACCTGACGGCGCAATTTTTTCTCAATGGCGGACGCAGCGATAACCGCAGCCATAGCCGGACCGACACGCTGCTGGGCGCGCGTCCTGACTACGACACGAATGACGGTACTTCCGGCAACCATTACGTTTTCGGCCGCACGGACCTGACGTGGGTGCGCAAGCTCGACGGTGGCGCCAAGCTGGAACTGGGCCTGCGCGCCAGCGCCACCAGCAATACGGCCGATAGCCATCCGCTCGGCTATATCGATGGCGTGGGGCTGGTGCTGGACCGCAACGTGCGTGTCGAGGCGAGCTATAGCAGCTTGTCGTCCACCGGCAAGTATTCCACGCCCTGGATGCCGGGCCATGCGCTGTCCATGGGCTGGGATGGCACCCTCAGCCGACGCGAGGAAGAGCGCCTCCAGCGTGAACAGGCCTTGCCGGGCGGCCGTCCGCCCGTCGATAGCGATGAGCATTTCGATGCCGATATCAAGCTCCTGGCCTTGTATGCACAGGATGAATGGGATATCACACCGCGCTGGTCCATGTATGCGGGCGTGCGCTGGGAAGGCATCGACACGCGCAGCGCCGGCGATACCTTTGAGGCCGTGCAGCAGCGCAGCAGCGTGTGGAGCCCGCTGCTGCAAACCCTGTGGAAACTGCCCGACACCAAGGGTGACCAGGTCCGTCTGGCCCTGACGCGCACCTACAAGTCGCCTTCCACGTCGAACCTGATTCCGCGCCGCAGTATTGCGACAAATAATAGCCAGACCGAGCCTGACCGTGTAGGCAATCCGAATTTGAAGCCGGAGCTGGCGCTGGGCATCGATGCCTCGTACGAACATTACTGGGCCGACAGCGCCTTGCTCAGTGCGCGCGCCTCGGCCCGCCGCATCGACGGCTATACGCGCCAGGGACTGCTGTTCATCGATGATCGCTGGGTGTCCACGCCCATCAATGATGGCCGCGCGAATACTCAGACACTGGAACTGGAAGCGAAGTTCCCCTTGCGCGCCGTGCTGGCCGCGCCCGTGCCCGCGCTCGACGTGCGCGCCAGCATCAGCCGCAACTGGTCGCAGGTGGAGCGGGTGCCGGGACCAGACAACCGGCTCGACCAGCAAACGCCCCTCAGCGGCAATTTTGGCCTCGACTACAAGACGCCCGATGGCGTCTTGAGCACGGGAGGCAGCTTCAATTTCCGCACGGGTGGTCCCGTGCGCATCACCGAGCGCCAGAGCGCGTACACGTCGCCGCGGCGCGACCTTGACCTGTATGCCGTATGGAAGTTCGATGCGAAGAACCAGCTGCGCGTGGTCGTGTCGAACCTGCTGGCGCAAGATTTCGAAAGCAACACCAGCTACACGGACGCCAGCGGCACCGTCGCCCGCAATGGCATTTCCACCAGTTCGCCGCAGGCGCGCGCGACGATGGAAATGAAGTTCTGATGGCGATGTTTTCATGCTGAAAACTGCGGCCGGCATGCCCGCTGGCCTATAATCTCGGCAATCGCGCACACGGCTGGTCCGTGCGCCACCTTTTCATTTGCCAAGATTGCTTTCCCCATGACGTTTTCCTCCCTCGGCCTGATCGATCCCCTGGTCCGCAAACTCGATGAGCTCGGCTATGCCAAGCCCACGCCCGTGCAGGCGCAAGCGATTCCTGCCGTGCTGGCAGGCCGTGACCTGATGGCCGCCGCCCAGACGGGCACGGGCAAGACGGCCGGCTTTGCCGTGCCGCTGCTGCAGCGCCTTGCTCTGGAAGGCGTGGTGGCGCCCCAGTGCGTGCGCGTGCTGGTGCTGGTGCCCACGCGCGAACTGGCCGAGCAAGTGTATGCCAGTTTCCGCAGCTATGGCGGCAACCTGCCGCTGCGCAGCTTTGTCGCGTATGGCGGCGTACCCATCGAGCCGCAGATCAGCAAACTGCGCAAGGGCCTGGACGTGCTGGTGGCCACGCCGGGCCGCTTGCTGGACTTGCAGACGCAGGGCGCCGTCAAGTTCGAGCAGGTGCAAACCCTGGTGCTGGACGAGGCGGACCGCATGCTGGACCTGGGCTTCGAGCGCGAGCTCGATATATTGCTGATGACGATGCCCAAGCAGCGCCAGACCCTGCTGTTCTCGGCCACGTTCTCGGACGCCATCCGCGCCATGGCGAAAACCATGCTGAAAGACCCCGTCTCGGTGGAAGTGAGCGCGCGCAACAGCACGGTCAAGGCCGTGAAGCAATCGGTCATCGTGTGCGACAAGAAACGCAAGCCGGAACTGTTTTTGCACTTGCTGAGGAAAAAGCGCTGGGGCCAGGTATTGGTCTTCGTCAAGACGCGCAAGGGCGTCGAGCTATTGGTGAATACCTTGCTGGAGCAGGGCGTGCGCGCCGATTCGATTCATGGCGACAAGACGCAGCCGAACCGTCTGCGCGCGCTGGCCCGTTTCAAATCTGCCGAGGTGCAGGTGCTGGTGGCCACCGACGTGGCGGCACGCGGCCTGGACATCGATCAATTGCCCGTCGTCGTCAATTTCGACTTGCCGACGGTCGCCGAAGACTATATCCACCGCATCGGCCGCACGGGCCGCGCGGGCGCTTCGGGCGAGGCCATTTCCCTCGTCTGCGCCGACGAGGTGGAATTGCTGTCGGCCGTGGAAGCGCTGACGCGGCAAACCCTCAAGCGCAACGAGGAGCCCGGTTTCGAAGCGGAACATCGCGTGCCGGGCACGTCCGCCGGCGGCACCATCCAGAAAAAGGCCGTCAAGGTGCTGGCGCCGAAGGCGGCCGAGCGGGCCAAGAAAAGGCGCTTTTACAAATAATCGGGGACGCAAGGCGCGCTGCACGGATATGCCATTCGTGCCATCATGCGCCTATGACCTCGATACCTTTGTTTCCGCTCAATACGGTGCTGTATCCCGATGGCTATCTGCCCCTGCAGATCTTCGAGGTACGCTACCTGGACATGATACGTAAATGCATCATGGGCGAGCAGCCGTTTGGCGTGGTGCAGTTGCTGGACGGCGCGGAAGTACGCAAGCCGGGCCAGCAGGAAGCCCTGGCGCCCGTGGGCACCCTGGCGCGCGTCATCGACTGGGCCGCGCCCCTGTCGGGTTTGCTGCAAATCAAATGCATGGGCATGCAGCGCTTTCATATCGTCTCCAGCGAGCAGCTCAAGCACGGCTTGTGGATGGCGCAGATCGACACCTTGCCGCCTGATAAAACCATTCTTATTCCGCAAGAGCAGCAAAACGTGGCCGACGCGCTCGGCGCCCTGATCCGCACCTTGCAGGAGCAAAAGATCCCGCCTGAACAAATGCCCTTGCAACCGCCATACCGCCTCGATGAGTGCGGTTGGGTGGCGAACCGCTGGTGCGAGCTGCTGTCCCTGAGTCCCATGCAAAAGCAATTGCTGCTAAGCCAGGATAATCCCGTGCTGCGGCTGGAACTGGTGCAAGATATGCTGACGGAAAATGGCCTGCTCGAAGAGTAAATCCGCTGAAGCCGCATGTTTTCTCACGCTTGCGTTGTGCAATTGCAATTTCTATTGAGAAATACTTTACGCTTTGCCGCCGCTGGCATAAGATAGTGCCCCTGGGCAAGATTGCCTTGGGCAACATTCAAGAGCACACGACATGGCAAAAGTAAGCGCGGAACAGATCAATGCGGCAATGGACGCGATGGCGGGCGAAGGCCAGGCCATCACGGTGCGCGCCTTGCGCGAACGACTGGGCAACGGCGCCTGTCTGGGCACCATCAGCAAGCTCTTGCTGCGCCGCAAGGCGGGTGCGCAGCGCCAGATCGCTGCCGCCGCCGAACTGTCGCCTGTGCTGCAGCAAGCCATCCTCGATTATGTAGGACAGGAATTAAGCGCCAGCCACAGCGCGCATGAAGCCGAGATGAACGACAATCAGCAGGAATTGATGGACCTGGCCAGCGAGAACGAGCGCCAGCAAGAGTTGCTCGACTTGCAGGCGGGTGAGCTGGAAACCTTGCGCGATGAACTCGAACGCGAGCGGCAAGTGGCGAACCAGGCGCGCACGGACCTGGCCAAGGCGCAGCTGCGCCTGGAAGGTTTGCCGCGCCTGGAAGAGGCGGCCGAGCAGGCGCGCATGGACCTGGCCAAGGCGCAATTCAAGCTCGAGGGCATTCCACGCCTGGAAGAGGCTGCCGAAGCGGCGCGCGCCGAATTGATCCAGGCTCAGTTGAAGCTGGAAAGCCTGACGCGCGTGGAAACGGAACTGGCGGCCGCGCGCCTGGAACTGGAAGCGGAACGCGAAGAGCTGGGCGAAACGCGCGCCGAACTGGACGAAGAGCGCACCCTGCGCATCAAGGCGCAGCAGTTCATCGTCGATCCCATCTTCAAGACGCCTGTCTGAGGACACCTGACCAAACCTGCTGCGCGTCGCGCTTTGCGGCCTGCGATGCTCACCGTACTGAAGTACGGTTGCGCTTCTTAGCCACAAATCACTGCCGCTCGCGACGGTTTTGTCAGGTGTCGATGCGTGGGGGGAATAGGTCATGCTGGCCTTGCTGGCTTAAAATGGCGCACTGTCGCGCCATGCCGCGCGACGCCCTGATCGCAAAGAAGGTTTATGTCTGTAGAAAAAGAAGTGCCGCTCGAGCTTGCGGCCACCCCCATATCGCCGCGCGCCTTGCCGCCCAGGCCGCCAGCAGAATGCAGTTCGCCCGAAGCGGCACTCGCGCGCAAGCAGTCGCGCGAAGACAAGGATGCGCAAGTGCGCGGCGTCATTTCCATCGACGCCATGCGCGCAGCCATCAAGCAGGCGGCGCGTAATTTGCCGGCCATCAGCGAGGTGCCGCGCCTGTCCATGCTGGACGCTGCCGCCTTCCGCGCGCGCGCCGCGCTGGGCCTGCCTTTCCTGATGCGCGGGCTGGTGCAGCGCTGGCCCTTGTCCACCCTGGCTCCCGACGTCTTGCGCCAGCAGTTCAGCCACGTGCCTGTGCGCGCGCGGGTGGGCGACTACATCAACACGGCGTTTGCGCCCGACCGCGCCATGCAGGATATGTCGATGGGGCAATACCTGGACCTGGTGGCAGAGGGCAAGTACGCGCTGCCGCCGTATCTGGGCAACCTGGAGTTGCGCGAATTGAACCGCCTGTGCCACTGGCCCACGTATTTCGACAAGATGGGCCCGCCACGTTTCTGGGTGGGGCCGGCCGGCACGGTGACACCGTTGCATTGCGATTACGACGACAATATCTTCGCGCAAGTGTGGGGCCGCAAGCGCATCTTTTTATCGCCGCCGCACCATGATGTTTTCCTGTACCCCAGCGAGGCGAACGCCATCCTGTTCGGCTCGCCCTTCGACCCGGAAGCGCCCGATTTCCAGCGTTTCCCCCTGGCGCGCCAGGCGGCCATGATCGAATGCATCGTCGAGCCGGGCGACATGCTGTACGTGCCCGCCGGCTGGTACCACCAGGTGCGCGCGCTGACGTTTTCGCTATCTTCGAACCGCTGGGCCAGGGCCGTGCCGCTGGCACTGCATGGGGATGCGGCGCTGCGGCGGACCGGGGCTTAATCTGCTGGTGCGATGGCCTTGCCATCGGCACGCAGGCGCTTCGGCCGCCACTCGCTGAGGATGCCAGCAGCGATGATCAATATCCCCCCAACGATGGCCAGCGCGGGCAGGCGTTCGCCAGCGATGCGCCCGATGACGCCCGCCCAGACCGGCTCGCCTGCATAGATCAAGGTGGCCTTGGTGGCGGAAATGCGCTTTTGCGCCCAGTTCATCACATATTGGATCAGTGCGCTGGCGCAGCCCAGGGCCAGCACGCTGAGGATGAACGTCTGGCTCAGGGCTGGCGGCGCTTCGCCCATGACGGGCATCAGCAGCAGGGCGATCAGGGATGCGGTCGCCAGTTGAACGATGGTCACGCGCAGGATGTTCAGTTGCGGCGAGACGCGGCTGATCAAAATAATTTCCAACGCGATCGCGATGGCGCCCACGGCCGTCATCAGCTCGCCTTTGCCCAAGCCCATGCTCAAGCCATCCGTTCCCGTGAGCAACAGCAAGCCCACGAAAGCCAGCACCACGGCCGCCCAGACGGCGGCACGGGGCCGCTGCTTGAAGACCAGCCATTGCACCAGCGGCACGATGGGCACATAGAAGGCCGTGATGAAGGCCGATTTACTACTCGTGATATGCATCAAGCCATAGGTTTGCAGCGCATAGCCGCCAAAGATGCTCACGCCGATGGCCATTCCTGTCAGCAATTCGGCCTTCGTCAACTGGCGCAGCTGGCCCCGGCAAACGAGGGCGCCGATGCTGGCGGCCACGGCAAAGCGGGCAGCGACAAAGGCCAGCGGACCGCTAACCGTCACGGCATGCTGCACGATAAGAAAAGTGCCGCCCCAGATGAAGGTGATGGCGATCAGGGCCAGTTCGGGCAGGCCGAGGGCGGGCGGGGACTTGCATGTGTTTTCATGGGGAGCTATGCTATGAGCAAAATATTTCCCATCATCATAGGAGCAATATATTGCGCAGTCAAGCCGAGGCCGGTGGCGTGCTGGCACACCTGGCCGCAAATCTGCGGCGCTTGCGCGTCGCTGCCGGCCTCAGCCAGGAAGAGCTGGCGCGCCTGTCGGGACTCAGCCGGCGCATGGTCAATGGCGTCGAGGCGGGCAGCATCAACATCAGCCTGGCCAACCTCGACCATGTGGCTGCCGCCTTGAAAGTAGCCTTTGTCGACCTGGTGCAGCCGCCGCAGCAGCCGCACGGCAGCCTGCGCGTGCTGATGTGGCAAAGTGCATCGCAAGCGAGCCAGGCCGTGCTGCTGGGCGCGGCGCCCGCCAGCCGCCAGGTGGAACTGTGGTCGTGGACCCTGGCGCCAGGCGAGCGCTACGATGCGCAAGCCGACCCGGCCGGCTTCAGCGAAATGCTCTATGTGCTGGAGGGGGAATTACAGCTGGTGCTGGCGGCCGGGACGAGAACGCTGGTTACCGGCGATTTTTTTGTGTTCAGCAGCGCGCAAGCGTATGCCTATGTCAATGCGGGTGCATCCACTTTGCGCTTTACGCGCAATGTGGCCAGCTAAGAGTCAATGGAAACCATGAATACGTCAACTACTTTGCACAACCGTTATCTGGGCGCCATGCTGGCGCTGGCCTGTGGCGATGCCGTCGGCACGACCGTGGAGTTTTCTCCGCGCGGCAGCTTCGCGCCCGTGACGGACATGACTGGCGGTGGGCCATTCGGCTTGCAGCCGGGACAATGGACGGACGATACTTCAATGGCGCTGTGCCTGGCCGAAAGCCTGGTCCAGAAAGGGGCGTTCGATCCGGCCGACCAGATGGTACGGTATCTGAACTGGTGGCAATGGGGCTACCTGAGTTCCACCGGCACCTGCTTCGATATCGGTGGCACGGTAAGAAGCGCGCTGGCCAGTTTCCAGGAGACGGGCAATCCCTGGAGTGGCTCCGCCGCGCCTGACACTGCTGGCAATGGTTCGCTCATGCGCCTGGTCCCGGTCGTGCTGTTTGCTTTTCCTGATGTCGAAGCGGCCGTGGCCTATGCCGCCGATAGTTCCCGCACCACCCATGCGGCACCCGAGGCGGTCGAAAGCTGCCAGTTGTTCGCCGCCTTGCTGTGCAGCGCGCTGGCGGGCACGCCGAAAGAAGAGCTGATCGCGAGTATTGCGTACCGGCCTGCCGAACCCAGGCTGGTGGAGCTGGCTAGCGGTAACTTCATCGCCAAAACGGAGCAGCAGATACGCGGCACCGGTTATTGCGTGGAGTCGCTGGAAGCGGCGCTCTGGTGTTTCTTTAATACCGGCTCACTGGAAGAGGCCGTGTTACGCGCCGTCAACCTGGGCGAAGATGCCGATACGACCGGCGCCATCGTCGGCCAGCTTGCCGGTGCGTATTATGGTGCGCAGGCAATTCCGCCTGCGTGGCTGGAAGCGCTGGCCATGCGCGCTGACATTGAAGAGTTTGCCTGCCAGCTATTTGAACGGATCCGGGGCTAGCGCAGGTCGCCAGCCTATACCGCGTCAAGGGGGCAGATCCTTGCCCCCGTGGCGTTTGGCATGCCCGCCCCGTTGCGCCCGGTAAATGCCTGCGTGGCCGGAAAACAGGTAGGCCACGACGCAGGCGATGGCCGCGTACACGCCGATTTCGGCGCCGAACAGTTCCATCGCCATCAGGGTCGAAGCGATTGGCGTATTGGCCGCGCCCGCAAACACGGCGACGAAGCCGATGGCGGCCAGCAAGGCGACGGGCTGGTGCAGCAGCGGCCCCAGCGCATTGCCCAGAGTCGCGCCGATGAAGAACAATGGCGTGACTTCACCGCCCTTGAAGCCCGTGCCCAGCGAGACGATGGTAAACGCCATCTTGCCGAGGAAATCCCAGGCGGGCAGCGGTTCCTTCAGCGCGTCGACGATGGTGGGAATGCCCAAGCCGATGTAGCGATCCGTGCCCAGCAGCCACACGGCCAGCGCGACGACGAGGCCGCCTATCAGCGGGCGCAGCGGAGCATAGCTGATGCAGCGTTTCATCAAGGCACTTAAACCGTGCGTGGTTTGCGCAAATATTTTACCGGTCACGCCGAACAGCACGCCCGCGATCACCATGGCGGATAAAGTCCAGGCGGAAAGGGCGGGGATCAAAGGCACTGCGTAATGCGTGTGCTGGACGCCCCATAGCAGGCCCACCTGGTCGGCGATGACGGCGGCAGCCAGGCAGGGCAGCATGGCTTCATAGCGCAGGCGGCCGATGGCCAGCACTTCCAGGCCGAAGAGGGCGCCTGCCAGCGGCGTGCCGAAGACGGAGGCAAAGCCGGCGCTGATGCCGGCCATCAGGATGATGCGCCGGTCGTCATTGTTCAACCGAAACATGCGGGTCAGCTGGTCCGCCAGCGCGCCGCCCATTTGCACGGCAGTGCCTTCGCGCCCGACCGAGGCGCCGAACAAATGCGAGAGGACGGTGCCGCCCAGCACCAGCGGCGCCATGCGCAAGGGAATGATTTTTTTCGGGTCGTGGATTTCATCGATGAGCAGATTCGCGCCACCCTCGACACTGCTGCCATAGCGCAAGTACAGCCAGCCAACGGCAAAGCCCGCCACGGGCAGCAGCCAGATCAGCCAGGCGTGCGCCAGGCGCGTGCGCGTGGCCCAGTCGAGGGCGTACAGGAAACCGGCCGAGGCCGACCCTGCCAGTGCGGCCACGATGGCCGCGAGCAGCAGCCATTTCAACAGATGCTGTAACAGGTCGGTGAGGGCGCTCAGGCGGTGCATCGGGCATCCAGTCAGGGCTGATGGGTGGGTGTTTTACAGGCCCAGTTCCGCCACCAGCGCCTGGCCGATGGCGCGCTGTTCTGCCAGGATGGCGCGCAAGTGGTGGGGGCGTGTCTTGACATTCGTCATGACTACGCGCAGGACGTTGGTCGGGCCGGGGTAGCGCGTCGATTCCAGTACCGTGCGCGAGACAAAGCTGTGGCCTTGCGCCTTTTGCCGGTTTTGCAGCTTGGCGGTCAAGGTGTTCAGCTGCTGGTTCAGTTCCGTCGCCACCTCCACCTGGCCGTCGGTCAGCAAGGCCTCCATGCGCTGGCGCAAGTGCGCGGGCACGTAGCGGTAGGTCAGAATAAAGGTGTCGGAGCGCGTGACGAGTTCGAAATCCTGCTGCGCGGCCAGTAACTCCTGCAACTGGCCGGACAGGGTGGCCGCCTGCTGCAGCAAGGTCGTGTAGCCGGACACGCCCAGCACCTTGAACGACGTCCACAGTTTCAAGGCGTCGAAGCGGCGCGAGCCTTCCAGCGAGGTCTGGCCCAGGTCGCCCGAGTTGTCGCGCAAGATGTAATTGGCGTTGTGCTTCAGCAAATTCAGGCTGGCGCTGTCCTTGAACAGCACCATGCTTTGCGCCATCGGCACCCACAGCAGCTTATGCCCGTCGATGACGACGGAGTCGGCCAGGGCGATGCCGTCGTACAGCGCGCGGTATTGTTCGGCGATCAGCAGGGCGCCGCCCCAGGCCGCGTCCACATGGAACCAGATGCTTTCTCGCGTGGCAATCGCCGCCATGGCCGCCAGCGGGTCGATGGCGCCCGTTTCCGTCGTGCCGGCGATGCCGATCATGGCGACGACCTTGATCTTGCGTAATTTCAAGTCGGCAATGGTCGCTTCCAGCGCGGCGACGTCGATGCGGTTGTCGCGGTCGACGGCCACCAGCTGCAGGGCGTTTTCACCGAGGCCGAGGGTCGCCAGCGCCTTTTTCACGGAATAATGGCTGCGGGCCGAACCGATGACGGCCAGCCCCGCATGGCCAGATTCCTGCATGGCGGCAAACAGGCCACGCTTGCGCGTGCCGGGCAATTGTTTTTCGAGCGCCACGGCCAGCGCCGTCAAGTTGCCCATGGTGCCGCCATTGACGACATTGCCCAGCGCGCCGCTGGTGGCGGCCATCGCCTGCGTGTAGACGGCGTCCGGCTGCTGGTACACCTGGCGGTGCAGCCAGCCCAGGATCTGCTTTTCGATCAGGGTCGAGACATACGCCGTCTCGATCTTCACCTGGTTCTGGTTCAGGGTGGCCGTAAACGCTTCGGCCAGCACGCTGATCCAGGGCAAGGCCTGCGTCATGTGGCCGATATATTGGGGGTGGTTCAGCTGGGCCGTATTGGCCAGCACGGTGGTGTCGAGCTCCCGCAGGAATTGCGCCACGGGCATGCCGTGCGCGGGCAGGCAGGTGTCGGACAGTTGCGTCAGCAGTTCCGCGTACGGCGTGTGCGGATAGGCCGTGTCGCGTTCGGCGGCCAGCCAGCCGCCCAGCATGCGCAGGGCCTGCTGCAGGGGAGCGGGCTCCTGTTGCAGCGCATCGATGGAAAAATGCTGCTGCAGCAGCTGTTCGACAGGGGTATCGGTCATTAGCTATGTTTCAATATATGGTGACCCTAAGACAAGTGCCGGGGTCGGACCCTCAGGGTCCGACCCCAGACTCTGGTGTTGGGTTAGGCAAAAAAATGGCCCGGCGAAAGCGGGATTTTACCCGACTCCGCCTAGGCGCATCAGTTTGCTCGCTGCCGGTGGTCAGAAATAGTTCAGACCCAGCGCCGACTTGACTTCATCGGCCGTGCGGGCCGCCACTTCGCGCGCCTTGAAGGTGCCTTCCTTGAGCATCTGGATGACTTGGCCCTTGTCCTTGGCGAACTCTTCGCGGCGGGCGCGGATCGGCGCCAGCATTTCCTGCAAGACCAGGTCCAGGCGCTTCTTGACGATGCTGTCGCCCAGGCCGCCGCGCACATAATGGGCTTTCATTTCGGCCAGCGCCGTTTTTTCCGGGTCGAAGGCGTCGAGGTACGTGAAGGCGATGTTGCCTTCCAGGTGGCCCGGGTCTTCCACGCGCAGGTGCAGCGGGTCCGTGTAGACTTTTTTCACGGCGGCCGTGATTTCAGCCGAGGTCGCGCCCAGGTTGATGGTGTTGCCCAGCGACTTGCTCATCTTGGCCTTGCCGTCGATGCCGGGCAGGCGGCCGATATCGGGCACCAGCGCCTTGCATTCCATCAGCACTTCGCGGTTGTACATGCGGTTGAAGCGGCGCACGATTTCATTCGTTTGCTCGATCATCGGGATCTGGTCTTCGCCCACGGGCACCACGCCTGCCTTGAAGGCCGTGATGTCGGCCGCCTGGCTGGCCGGGTAGGTCAAAAAGCCCGCTGGAATGTCGCGCTCGAAGCCGCGCAAGCGGATTTCTTCCTTGACGGTGGGGTTGCGCTCGAGGCGCGCCACGGTGACGATGTTCAGGTAGTAGAACGTCAGCTCGGCCAGTTCCGGGATTTGCGACTGGATGAAGACCGTGGTTTTCGTCGGATCGATGCCGACGGCCAGGTAATCGAGCGCCACTTCGACGACATTGCGGTGCACCTTGTCGATGTCATCCATATTGTCCGTCAGCGCCTGCGCGTCGGCCAGCATGATGAACTGCTTGTAGCTGTTCTGGTAGCGCACGCGGTCGCGCAGGCTGCCCACATAGTGGCCCAGGTGCAAGGGACCGGTCGGACGGTCGCCCGTCAGGATCACGGATTGCGAAGCGATGGCGGCAGCCGACAGCGGTGCTGCCGGTGCGTCGTTTTGGTCTTGGGTATCTGGGGTGTTAGGCAAGCTCATCAAGTTTCCTTTTGAGCCGCCTGCATCGGGGATGATCCAGGCTGGAGCCTGTTACGCCACCGATCGAGGCGGCGTGGATCAAATTCACATCACTATGCAGTGGCCGCGCGAAAGTGAGCGGGACCACCAATTCAAGCAGGCGTGTTGTGAAGGGATAAATTTCATGGCGTTATGGTTGCAGTTCGTGCGCGTTCTGTCAAGTTGCGCCCCGATTTATCTGCCGTGCGCCGTGTGTGTGATGTATGTCAATCTTGCTTTCCGGGTACTATTGCCGATATGAATTTTTCGGAGAAGCGTATGCCTGTCGTAGCCCCCCTTCGCCTGAGCAGCCTGGCCTTGCTGTTCAGCACCTTGTTCAGCGCCCCCGCGCTGGCGCAAACGCCGCCGATGACGCCCGATATCGGCGCCAGGCTGGTGATGCCCGATGTCAATGATTACGTCAAGCGCGTGGTGATGATCCCCATGCGCGACGGCGTCAAGCTGTACACGGTGATCGTCGTGCCGAAGGGCGCGCAGCGCGCTCCCATCATGCTCACGCGCACGCCCTACAATGCGGCCCGCCGCGCCCAGCGCGCGGCCAGTCCCAGCATGCTGGCCACTTTGCCGCAGGGCGACGATACCCTGGTGGAAAATGGCTACATCCGCGTCTTCCAGGACGTGCGCGGCAAGCATGGCTCCGAAGGCGATTACGTGATGACGCGCCCCGTGCGCGGCCCGCTGAACCATACCAAGGTCGATAACGTCACGGATGCGTGGGATACCATCGATTGGCTGTCGAAGAATATTCCGGAAAGCAATGGCAAGGTGGGCATGCTGGGTTCCTCGTACGAGGGCCATACGGTGCTGATGGCTCTGGTTGACCCGCATCCGGCGCTGAAGGTGGCCATACCCATGAGCGCCATGGTCGATGGCTGGCGCGGCGACGACTGGTTCCATAACGGCGCCTTCCGCATGCCGAGCCTGTCTTACCTGGCGTGGCAGACGAGCGTGCGCGGCAGCGGCGAGGCGCCCGTGCTGGGCGTCTACGATGACTACGATGCGTATCTGCGCATCGGCTCGGCCAGCGATTACGCGAAGAAATTTGGCATCGACAAGCTGACGTACACGAAAAAGCTGTTCGAACACCCGGCCTACGACAGTTATTGGCAGGAACAGGCGCTCGATAAAATCCTGGCCAAGCGCCCTTTGACCGTGCCGACCATGCACGTGGTGGGGCAGTGGGACCAGGAAGATATCTATGGCCCCTACGCCAGCTACACGGCGATGGAAGGGCGCGACAAGCGCAACAACCTCAATTACCTGGCCATCGGCCCGTGGCGCCACAGCGGTGTCAACTATGACGGTTCCAGTCTGGGCGCCCTGAAGTTTGACGGCGATACGGCGCGCCAGTTCCGCGAAAAAGTCATGCAGCCATTCCTCAATCAATACCTGAAGGATGGCGCGCCGGACGCGAACACGGCGCCCGTGGTGTCGTACCAGAGCGGCACGAACCAATGGCAGCGCCTGCAACAGTGGCCGCTGGCCTGCGAAACGTGCGATACCAAGCTGACGCCGATCTACCTGCAGGATGGCAACACGCTGGGCTTTGCGGAGCCATCGGGCGCTGCTGGGGATGCGGCTGAAGGCGCCTTCGACGAATACGTGGCCGATCCGGCCAAGCCCGTGCCTTTCGTGCCCCGTCCCGTACGCCTGAACGATGGCGACGTGTGGAAGCCATGGCTGGTCAGCGACCAGCGCGGCTATGCGGACCGCACGGACGTGCTCAGCTACGTTTCCGCACCGTTGAAGGAAGCAGTGCGCATCGCCGGCGCGCCGATGGTCAACCTGTTTGCCGCTACCAGCGGCACGGATGCCGACTGGGTCGTGAAATTGATCGACGTGTATCCGGACGAAGTGCCGTCGCAGCCGGCCATGGGCGGGTATCAATTGGGCGTGGCGATGGACATCTTCCGCGGGCGTTACCGCGACAGCTTCGAGCACCCGACGCCGATACCGGCGGGCAAAGTGGAACGCTACCGTTTCGCCTTGCCAAACGCGAACCACGTCTTCCTGCCCGGCCACCGCATCGCCGTGCAAGTACAGTCGAGCTGGTTCCCCCTGTACGACCGCAATCCGCAAACCTTCGTGCCGAACATCTTCCTGGCCCAGCCAGGCGATTATAAAAAGGCGACGCAGCGCGTGTACCACGCGGCAGGGGCGGCCAGTGCGATCGAGTTGCCGATCGCGCCGAACGACGCCCGTTAAGCAAGTGCGCAGACAGGCGCCGATATGGGCGTCCATCAATGCTGCCGATTCCGGGCTTCCGGAAGCGGCGCACTGCTGTGTTGCCCGGCGCTGGCTCAGGAAGGCCGTCAGCGCGCCAGGCCTAGGGAATCAGTAGTTCGGCCTCGATGGGGCGCGTCAGCAGGGCGGTTGTGTTGACGGCAGGCACGCGCAATGCCAGTCCTTTCAGTGTACATACTTCGCCGGCGGGCAGCGCGGTGGCGGCGGCGGGCCTGAGCGTGAGCCGGATGCGTCCGCCCGTATCCACGCTGATGTTTTCCACCAGCGCATGGTTCTTTTCCTTGCAGGCCAGCACCGGCTGGCCGATGCTGTGCACCTGCTGCAGGCGATTGCTGTCGATGGCCCGTTCCGTATCGAAAAAATCAAGCTGGTAAGTCCAGTTGATGGCGCCCGAGCCGAATTTGGCGCCTTCGACGGGCACGGCGGGCGGCCGATAGGCCGGATGATCCGACGCCTGCACGCGCAGGCGTCCCGGCAGTAAAAGCTGTACGCTGCCTTTTTTCTCTTGCAGGCTTTTCCTGCTGGCGATCTGATAGTCGAGCACGATGCTTTCCGGCGCCCTGGAGCCGGCCGGGGCGTCGCCGGCGATGGTGAAGCGGCAAACGCCATTTTCCGTCTGGCCAACCCTGTAGTTGCTGTTTGCCAGATTCGTGGCGCCGGCCGGAGACAGCACGTCCCAGGAGTTAATGTTGCACATGTCCTTGGGGATAGCGTCGATATCGGCCCAGAACTCGAACGGTTTGTCGGTGAACATGTAGGCGCCGTTGGCGCTGCCGGTATGGATACTGGCCAGGGCAAAGGCCGCTTGCACCTGGCTCGGTGCCGGCGCTGGCGCAAACAGGCTGGCCATCGGCGTATTGGCATAGACGTAGGTCAGGTATTGGCTGACCAGCAGGTTGTTGCTGTTCGTAATCTCTGCCGACGATGACAGCGATGCGCTGAGCATGGGAAGATCGACATTGCTTTTCGCGCCGACATTGAAACGCATGCTGCGGTCGGTAGACTTTACCCGCATGCTCAGCACACCTGAAAATCCTTTGATGATGCGTAGCTTGTCGGTGTAGCCGACACCTTGCGCATAGGCCTTCCAAAAGCGTAGCAAGGTGGGTAAATCCTGTGCACTGGCGCGCAGATACAGGGGATTTTCGAAGGTGCCCTTGATCAAGACCAGGTTGGCCGTTTCCTTTGACTCCGTTTTCAGGGCGGCGCTGACGCTGGCCATCGGAATCGAGGAACCTGCATCGAGCGCCGCCGCGAGGTAGGAGCTGCAGGTGTGCCTGTAGCCGAGGGTGTCGGAGCCGACGCGCGGCGCGGCGAGGGCGCTTAAATCGAGGTTGTCGGTGAGTACATAATTGTTGTTGTCGATACGCCGGCTCTGGTCGCCATTGAGATCGTCGCTGGAGAATAGAAAACTCATCAGGCGGTTGGCGGAATCGAAGGGCACGGCATTCACTTGTTCACTTAATCCCAGCAGATTGGCCTCTTTTTTGAGCGGTGCGGGAATTTGCGAGATATTATTCTTGAGCTTGCCTTTCGGCCAGATTGCGCAATCGGTGGACAGCTGGCCGAACACCGTTTCCAGCTGTTCTTCCAATGAACCCTTGGCTGCCGTGATCTTCGGCCAACCGCTGTCCCACCATGTCCAGTCTGCGGCAGTGCTGGCCGGTGGTGCTATGCCGCCTAGCAGAAACAGGGCGCTCAGCGCGCTGGCGTGGCGCTTTCCGGAACCGAATGCTCGCATGATGCCTCCTGGCTGGTTTTTGATACCAAATAGTAAAATGAAATTATCAAAAGATGAATTCATTTCGCGACGTCGCAGAATGTGTAGTTTTGCCGCAATAAGATGCGCGCCACCCTGCGGCCTGGCGCCTAGCCCGCCCGCATCAGCATGGCCCCGGCCGCTATCAGCGCGATAGCCAGATAGCGGCGGGGGCTGATTTTTTCGCGCAGGAACAGCGCGGCAATGGCGATGGCGAACAGAATCGACGTCTCGCGCAGGGCCGCGACGGCGGCCACGCTTGCCTGCGTCATGGCCCACAGGGCCAGGCCATACGAAGCGAGGGTGCCGAAACCCCCAAACGCGGCCAGATGCCATTGCGTTTGCGCATACGCCAGCAGGCCGGCGCGGCGGTGCATCAGCGTCCACAGCAGCAGTCCGGCGCCGTTTAGCACAAAAATCCACATCGTGTAGGCGGCCGGCGCGCCGGACAGGCGCACGCCGATGCCGTCGATCAGGGTATAGCTGGCGATGACGCAGGCGTTGCCCAGCGCAAAGGCGGTGGCGCGTCCCGTGCTTTTCGCGATGCCGGCCGTGGCGGGCAGGCGCGCCGCAAAATACAGGCCGAAGATGCCTGCGCAGATGCAGGCGACGGCACCCATCTGCATGCCAGACAGGCGTTCGCCGATCAGCGGCCAGCTGGCCAGCGCCACGAGCAGCGGTGCGCTGCCGCGCATCAAGGGGTAGGCATGGCTCATGTCGCCCGCCTTGTAGGCGGCCGCCAGCAGAGAGTAGTAGGCCAGCTGCGCCACGGCAGAGGCTGCCATGTAGGGCCAGCTGGCGGGGGCGGGCGCGTGAACAAAGGGCAAGACGGCCAGCGAAATCAGGGCCGCGCCGACGGACACCAGCACGGTCGTGAGGAAAGTATCCTTGCCCGACTTGACGATGGCATTCCAGCTGGCGTGTAGCAGGGCGGCAAACAGGACGACGGCGACGACCAGACCGGACATGCGGGCCTTAGCGCGGGCGTATGCTGAGCGAGAGCAGTTCCTGGCGGTGATGACGCTGGAAGGCCTCCATCACGGTGCCCGAGCGGCCTGCCTTGTCCAGCAATTCGCGCAGGGTGGCCTGGTCTTCCGCCGTCAGGGACTTGCGTGACAGGTAGACGCCGCTCATGCCCCACGGCAGCTCCGGCAGCGCTTCCAGGCGCAGGCGGTCTGCCAGGCCGTACACGCGCGCATCGTTTTGCGCCACGCCGGCGAGGATGGTGGGCGCCATGATGGTGGCATCGATGAAGCCGCTTTGCATCAAACGCGCCACGGACAGCGCATCGACTTCATAGAACAGGCGTCCCTGGCTGCTCAGCTCCTTCGCCAGCGCCTGGTACGGTGCGCCATAGTCGTAGCCGCGCACCAGCGCCACGCGCAATTCGCGCCGCTCGATGAGTTCCTGCATGGTGTTGATAGGCGTGCGCGCGCCTTGCAGCGAGATCAGCAGGGGCGGCTGCCCAGCATGGGGATGAACAAGCCATGCTGGTCGCGCCGCAGCGTGCTGCTGGCCGGGATCAGCAAGTCTGCCTTGCCTGCCTCGAACATCGCTTCCAGGCGCGCGCGGGGCACGGCCGTGAAGATGAAATTGCAGCCCAGCTTGGCGCCCATGCTGCGCAGCAAGTCGGGATAGATGCCGCTGATGCTGGCGCCATTCACCACCACGCTGGCGCCGATGGCCGAGACGGGTACCTGGATGTCGCGCGAGCATTGCGCGCCTGCCAGCGATGGCAGCGCCAGCGCCAGCAGGGCTACGGTTCGGCGCCAGGCGCTGGAATAAAAGTCAGTCATACCCATCCTTGCTTGCCATCGAATCGCGGGCGTCGGCAACGCCTGCTTGATTATCTCATTCTCGCCTATTTATTTCTCAAGTGCAATATTATCTTGCCGACTACTTTGTGGTGGAAACCGCAAGTCTGGCCTGGCGTTGCGCCTTGAAGTAGCGCCAGGCCACCAGGATGCCCAGGGTTTGCATGATGGCGCACAGATAGAAGGTGCTGCCGATGCGCCAGTCTTGCGGCGGCAAGTGGCTCACTTCGCCGAGGATCATGCTGCCGAGCAAAGGCATGATGATGATGCCCAGGCTGCTGATCGACTGTAGAGAGCCCATCAGTTCTCCCTGTTCGCTGGCGGCCGATGCCTTCGAGATGATGCCTTGCAGGGCCGGGCCGGCGGCAAAGGCCAGCAGGTTGCACAGGATCAGCGCATACATCATCCAGCCTTGCGTGGCCAGGCCGTACAGCAAATAGGTGAGGGCGCCCGAGGCCATGCCCAGCAAGGACAGGCGCACTTCGCCGTAGCGCTTGATGAGTATGCCCAGCAAGCCGGCCTGCACCACGGCCGCGCACAGGCCCACGCAGAACAGGGCGATGCCGTTCTGGCGCGGCGTCCAGTCAAAGCGGAAATGGGTATATAGCACCCAGGTGGTGTTGAGCATCATTTGCGCAAACGTCATCAGGCCGAAGGCCAGCACCAGGCCGCGGATGTCCACGCGGCGCACCAGTTTCAGCAGGGCGGCAAACGGATTGATGCGCGCCCAGGTAAATGGCGCGCGGGGGCCCGGCTGCAGCGATTCGGGCACACAGAAATAGCCGTAGACGAAATTGGCCGCCGACAGGCCCGCCGCCACGTAAAACGGCAGGTGCAGATTGATCTCGCCCAGCAGGCCGCCCAGCATGGGGCCGCAAATGAAGCCCAGGCCAAAGGCGGCGCCGATCTTGCCGAAGCTCTTGGCGCGGTTGTCGTGCGTGGAAATGTCGGAAGCGTAGGCGGACGCGACCGACATGCTGGCCGACGAGACGCCGCCGATGATGCGGCCGATGAACAGGCAGGCCAGGTTGGGCGCCCAGCCTGTGGCGAGAAAATTGATGCCCATGCCGGCCATCGAGTACAGCAGCACGGGACGGCGTCCCACGCGGTCACTGATGGCGCCCAGCATGGGCATGAAGATGAACTGCAGCAAGCCGAAGACGGCCGCCATGATGCCGTACCAGAACGCCTGCGCTTCCTTGCCGTTGACAAAGTCGCCGATCAGAATGGGCAGCACGGGCACCACCAGGCCAATGCCCAGCATGTCGATGAAGACGCAGACGAGGATGAAATTGAGGTTGCCGGCGCGCGCGGGCGCGGAATGGCTGTCGTGGCTGGTTTTATCGGACATGCATGCTTTCGGCGCGTTGGCAAAGCGCCGGCGCGTGACAGATTTTTGGCGACGCGCGGCGCGATAGCTGAGGCTTGCATTATAGACAGCATGGGCCATGCTGGCTATCGCCACCAATGTTATGCGCTCATTCCCCATTCGTCGGCAAAGGCGGCGCGAAAATCCGTCAGCACGGCGAGGCGCTGCTCGGCCAGCGCGCGGCCCGCCGCCGTCTGCATCTTGCCGGGCAGCTTGTCGAGCTTGGTGACGATATGGTCGAGCGCGTACGCCTTGTCGTCGAGTACGCGATGCTGCGCCAGCGGGTCCGCGCCATGCGCCAGCGCGCTATCCATGCGCGCCGCCGTATAGAACAGGCGCGCCAGTCCCACGGCACCGAGCGCGTCGATGCGGTCGGCATCCTGCACGATTTGCGCTTCGATGGTGTGCGGCGGCAGATTGGCGGAAAAGCTGTGCGTCTCGATGGCGTGGGCCACGCCGGCCAGTTTTTCTGCAGGGAAATCCAGCTCCGCCAGCTGGCGGCAAGCCAGCGCGGCTGCCTGGCGCGAGGCCAGGTGACGCTCGGGGTGGTTTTTCGGCAAGTTGACCAGGTCGTGCAGATAACAGGCGGCCATCACGGTGAGGGCGTCGGCCTGCGCATGGTCTTGCAGCAGGACGGTGGCATTGCGCCAGACGCGCTGCAGGTGGTTGATGTCGTGGGCGCTGTCGTCGCCCAGGCCGGCCGTGGCCATTGCCCGCAGGCGTGGTTGCCATTGAGAAAGCAAAGAATGCATGGTTCAAGGTGGTAAAAAGCAGGGGTCGCCAGTGTGGCATAAAACGCCGCTACAGGTGGCCGTGGCGTGGCGCACCGGCGTGCCGCATTTGCCACATAAGTGTGTTTTGGAAAAGCATCGGCCCGGCGATCGCTCTTTTTTAGTGCATGTAAAATTTACATGAGGTAACATTGCCGCACGGAAATTAGAAACATAAGCTAATTGCTAGAAAGTATTTGCAAAAACATACAAGTGGCAGCCATTGCATTGCATTGTGGATGGCTCGTCACGTCCAGGCTCGCGTACAGCGTGTTCTGGCCTGCGCCCCAGGCGAGTTAACGAAAGGATTATCATGAACACCATTTCCAGCGACACTGGCGCAACCGTTGCCAAGGCTGCCGAATACCTGGCCTTTACCCTGGGCCAGGAAGAGTATGGCATCGACATCCAGAAAGTCAGCGAAATCCGCAGCTATGAAACGCCGACCCGCATCGCCAACGCGCCCGAGTTCGTCAAGGGCGTGGTCAACTTGCGCGGCATCATCGTGCCGATCGTCGACATGCGCATCAAGTTCAACCTGGGCACCCCCAGCTATGACCAGTTCACCGTCGTCATCATCCTCAATATCGGCAACCGCGTGGTCGGCATGGTCGTCGACCGCGTCTCCGACGTCACCACCCTGATGCCGGAACAGATCAAACCGGCGCCGGACATGGGCCGCTCGATCAATACGGAATATGTGATCGGCCTGGGCACCATCGACGAGCGCATGCTGATCCTGGTCGATATCGACCAGCTGATGTCCAGCGCCGACATGGGCTTGATCGAGAAACTGGCGGCGTAATGCCGCAGTGAAGAGAATTTCCCTGCATATTGTCAAAAACTATTGACAATAAGTATTGCATATCGTTTCCGCGGGGAGCACGCTAGCGCATTTTCATGGCGCACGGTTCAACCGAACCGTGCGCCAGATTTACATGGCGGGACAGATTTGGCGGCGTCCGCCATGCTGTTCCAGGCGCTGGCTGCAGGGCCTCTCTTCAGGATATTAGGATAGTCACATGAATTTGTTAAGAAACGTCAGCATCGGGGTCCGTCTGGGATTGGGCTTTGCCGTCATTTTGCTGTTTTCCATGATCATTACGGGCATCAGCGTCTGGCGCTTGCACGACGTGGCCAGCGCCACGCGCGTCATGATGGAGCAGCCATTGGCCAAGGAACGCTATATTTCCGACTGGTATGGCCGTATCGACAGCGCCGTGCGCCGCACCATCGCCATTGCCCGCAGCAGCGACACTTCGCTGAGCGGCTATTTCGCCGAAGAATCGAAAGTCTCGTCGTCCAGTTCGGCCGAGCTGCAAAAGAAGATTGAGGCACTGATCGACTTGCCCGCCGAAAAAGCCATGTTCGCGGGCTTGCTGGAACAGCGCAAGGTGTACATCAGTTCGCGCGATCAGGTCTACAAGCTGAAGGGTGAATCGCAGGTCGATGCCGCCAATGAGGTGTTTGAAAAGACCTTTGTGCCGGCTGCCGCCAAGTACCAGAAGATGGTGCTGGACTTGCTGGAACACCAGCGCGCCAGCATCGACACGACAGCGCGCGAGATCGACGCCGTCGCCAATACCAGCCGCAACCTGCTGCTGGCGCTGGCTGCGCTGGCGCTGGCCTTTGGCGTCGTCTGCGCCTGGGTCTTGACGATGGGCATCGTGCGCCCCCTGCGCACGGCCGTGGACATCGCCCGCAAGGTAGCCGATGGCGACTTGACGGCGCAGATCGATGCCAGCGCCAAGGATGAAACCGGGCAACTGCTGCAAGCGTTAAAGGATATGAACACCAGCCTGCTCAATATCGTGGGCGAAGTGCGCAGCGGCACGGACAGCATCGCCACCTCGTCGACGCAGATTGCCGCCGGCAACCAGGATCTGTCTTCCCGTACGGAAGAGCAAGCCGGTTCGCTGGAAGAAACGGCGTCCTCGATGGAAGAGCTGACCTCGACCGTGAAACAGAATGCGGACAATGCGCGCCAGGCGAATCAATTGGCGGCGTCGGCCGCGCAAGTGGCCGTCAAGGGCGGCGAAGTGGTGGCGCAAGTGGTGGGCACGATGCAATCGATCAACGCGTCGTCGAACAAGATCGTCGACATCATTTCTGTCATCGATGGCATCGCCTTTCAGACGAACATTTTAGCCCTGAACGCGGCCGTGGAAGCGGCGCGCGCGGGCGAGCAGGGTCGCGGCTTTGCCGTCGTGGCCTCGGAAGTGCGTAACCTGGCGCAGCGTTCGGCCAGCGCCGCGAAAGAGATCAAGACCTTGATCGGCGCGTCCGTGGAGCAAGTCAATGCGGGCAGCATGCTGGTGGCGCAAGCCGGTTCGACCATGAACGATATCGTCGACAGCGTGCAGCGCGTGAGCGACATCATCACGGAAATCACGGCGGCCAGCAGCGAGCAAAGCGTGGGCATCGACGAGATCAACCGCGCCATCGGCCAGATGGACGCCGTAACGCAACAAAATGCGGCGCTGGTGGAAGAATCGGCGGCCGCCGCCGAATCGATGCAGCACCAGGCGCATAACCTGGCGCAAGTGGTCAGCGTGTTCAAGCTCAATGGCCAGCAGGCGCTGAAACGCCCGGCAGCGCCGCAAACCACCTTGCGCATCGGCACACGCTGATGCTGTCGCGGCTGCCACGTGCAGCCGCAACCCCTTTTTATATAGTCTGGTTGCGCTTTTTCAGGATATTCACATGAATTTGTTAAGAAACGTCAGTATTGGTGTGCGTCTCGGCCTGGGTTTTGCTGTCATTTTGCTGTTTTCCATGGTCATTACCGGCATCAGCGTGTGGCGGCTGCACGATGTGGCCGTATCCACGCGCAACATGATGGAACTGCCGCTGGCGAAGGAACGCTATATTTCCGACTGGTATGCAAAGATCGACAGCGGCGTGCGTCGCACGACGGCCATCGCGCGCAGCAGCGACACCTCACTGGGCGCGTATTTTGCGGAAGAAGCCAAGCAATCGTCCGTCGTCTCGGGCGAATTGCAAAAGAAAATCGAAGCCTTGATTTCCAGCCCGGAAGAAAAGGAACTGTTCCGCCTGGTGAGCGAACAGCGCAAGGTCTACCTCGATTCGCGCGCGCAAGTGTCGAAGCTGAAGGCGGATGGACAGGAAGCGGAAGCGGAGCAAGCGTTCCAGGGCATCTTCGTGCCCGGCTCGACGAAATACCTGAAAGTGGTCAACGACATGCTGCAGCACCAGCGCGCCAGCATCGACGCCACCGCGCGCGAAATAGACGAGGTCGCCAAGACCAGCCGCAACTTGCTGCTGACCCTGGCCGCGCTGGCGCTGGGCTTTGGCGTCGTCTGCGCCTGGGTCTTGACGATGGGCATCGTGCGTCCGCTGCGCACGGCCGTGGACATCGCCCGCAAGGTAGCCGACGGCGACTTGACGGCGCAGATCGACGCCAGCGCCCAGGATGAAACCGGGCAACTGCTGCAAGCGTTGAAGGACATGAACACCAGCCTGCTCAATATCGTCGGCGAAGTGCGCAGCGGTACGGACAGCATCGCCACCTCGTCGACGCAGATTGCCGCCGGCAACCAGGACCTGTCTTCCCGCACGGAAGAGCAAGCCGGTTCGCTGGAAGAAACCGCGTCCTCGATGGAAGAGCTGACGTCGACCGTGAAGCAGAATGCGGACAATGCGCGCCAGGCGAATCAATTGGCGGCGTCGGCGGCGCAAGTGGCCGTCAAGGGCGGCGAAGTGGTGGCGCAAGTGGTGGGTACCATGGAATCGATCAATGCCTCGTCGAACAAGATCGTCGACATCATTTCCGTCATCGATGGCATCGCCTTCCAGACCAACATTTTGGCCCTGAATGCGGCCGTGGAAGCGGCGCGCGCAGGCGAACAGGGCCGTGGGTTTGCCGTCGTGGCCTCGGAAGTGCGTAACCTGGCGCAGCGTTCGGCTTCGGCTGCAAAAGAGATCAAGACCCTGATCGGCGCGTCCGTGGAGCAAGTCAATGCGGGCAGCATGCTGGTGGCGCAGGCCGGTTCGACCATGAACGATATCGTCGACAGCGTGCAGCGCGTGAGCGACATCATCACGGAAATCACGGCGGCCAGCAGCGAGCAAAGCGTGGGCATCGACGAGATCAACCGCGCCATCGGCCAGATGGACGCCGTGACGCAACAAAATGCGGCCCTGGTGGAGGAGTCGGCGGCGGCCGCCGAATCCATGCAGCACCAGGCGCACAACCTGGCGCAAGTCGTCAGCGTGTTTAAATTGAATGGACAGCAGGCCAGTGTCAGCGGTTTGAAGGGTGTAAAACGTCCGGCGGCCAAAACGCCGCAAGATGCCTTGCGGATCGGCCGCGCCGCTTAAGTTGCTTACCCCGTAACGGCTGGGGTCGTACCCTGAGGGTACGACCCCGGTATTTAAGCCTCTGGGGTGAAGCCGGCAATCGCCAGCTGCGACAGCCGGTCCGCCTCGCCATTCCTGTGGCGCGGCAGCCAGCGCAAGCTCACATCAGTGAATTGTTCCAGCAGGGCCACTACGGTGGCCCTGTGCATTTCCAGCCCCTTGGCGCCGACCGGCGTCGTTCCCAGCACATCATTGATCACCACCTGGCTGTCGCCGAACAGCAGCAATTGCACGGGCGGCGGGCGCACGGCCTGCGCCGCCTGCAGCACGGCGATCAGGGCCGCATATTCCGCGTCGCTGCTGCTGCCATGGCCGGCCGCCTGGCTCACTTCGATGCGCTCGCCATGCGGCCCCAGCAGCAGGGCGCCTATGCCCAGCTTGCCCGGGTTCGGATGGGCGGAACCGTCGAACCAGCCGCGCCAGGCCAGCGGGCCGCCGTGGTCCTGGCGGCTGAGCGCCAGCTGCGCGCGGCGCGCCTGCATCTTTGCTTCCTTGCGTTTTTTGCGTTCATTGCGCGCCTGCGCTTCCGCCGTCATGGCTTGAGGAGCCAGGTATCGATCAGGCTGCCTATCCAGCACGCCACCAGCACGCTCACGGCCACGGTCATGGCGGGACCGTCATTGGCGGACAGCGCATCGACTTTTTCCACGATCAGCTGTACGTCGAGGGGCAGGGCGCCACTGTCGATCTGTGCCATAACTTGGTCCAAACGTGCCATGATCTGGCGCAACACCATCACCAGGGCGACCAGGGCCGGCACAAGGAAGAGGCAGCCGCGCGCCTTGCGGTGCAAGACAAAATGCCCGCTGCCGGGAAAGACGAGGGCCGACAGCAGCAAGGCGAGATTACGTTTCGAAAGGGAGGAGCCGCTCATGCGTGCCTTTGTAAGGAGAAAGAGCGGCTCATCATACTATTGCCAGCCGAATTTGCGCAGGTACACGCGTTTCATGAACGTCGTCAGCACGGTGTAGCAGACGAGGATGCCCAGCAGCCAGGGAAAATAGCCCAACGGCAGGGCTTGCAGCTTGAAGTAGGTCGCCAGCGGTCCCATCGGCAGGAACACGCCCACGGCCATGATGGCAGTGGTGGCCACCAGCAGGGGGACGGAGGCGATGCTGTCGATGAAGGGCAGCTTGGGCGTGCGGATCAGGTGCACGATCAGGGTTTGCGTCAGCAAGCCCACGACGAACCAGCCGGACTGGAACAGGGTCTGCTGTTCTGGTGTATTCGCGCCAAACACATGCCACATCAAGATAAAGGTGCTGATGTCGAAGATCGAGCTGATGGGGCCGAAGAACACCATGAAGCGGCCGATGTCGCGCGGATTCCAGCTCAGGGGCTTCTGGATCAGTTCGGCGTCGACATTGTCGAACGGGATGGCGATCTGCGACACGTCATACAGCAGGTTTTGCACCAGCAAGTGCAGCGGCAGCATCGGTAAAAACGGCAGGAAGGCGCTGGCTACCAGCACGGAAAACACATTGCCGAAGTTCGAGCTGGCCGTCATGCGGATGTATTTGAGCATGTTGCTGAAGGTGCGCCGGCCTTCCAGCACGCCTTCTTCCAGCACCATCAGGCTCTTTTCCAGCAGGATGATGTCGGCCGCCTCCTTGGCGATATCCACGGCCGAATCGACGGAAATGCCGATGTCGGCTGCGCGCAGGGCGGGCGCGTCGTTGATGCCGTCGCCCATGAAGCCGACGATATGTCCATTGCCGCGCAGGGCGCGCACCAGGCGCTCCTTGTGCAGAGGGCTGAGCTTGGCAAACACGGTATTGTCTTCGGCCGCGCGGGCCAAAGTGGCGTCGTCCATCTCGTCCAGTTGCGGGCCTTGCAGCACGCCATGCACGGCCAGGCCCACTTCGCGGCAAATCTTCGCCGTCACCAGGTGGTTATCTCCCGTCAAGACTTTCACGGTGACGCCGTGTTCCGCCAGCGCGCGCAGGGCGGGCGCCGTCGATTCCTTCGGCGGATCGAGAAACGCCACGTAGCCGATCAGGGTCAGCGCCGTTTCATCGGCCACGCCGTACACGGTTTTATGCGGTGGCACTTCCTTGACGGCCACGGCCACCACTCTTAGCCCTTCCGCATTCAGGCCGTGCGTGGTATCGAGCACCTTGGCCAGCAGGGAGGCGTCGAGCGCTACGTCCACGCCATTCAGGCGCAAATGGCTGCAGGCGGCGAGGATTTCCTCGACGGCGCCCTTGCAGATCAGCTCATGGTGGTCATTCTTTTCGGAAACGACGACGGACATGCGGCGGCGCACGAAATCGAAGGGGATTTCATCGACTTTCACGTAATCGCGCGCCAGCTGCATTTCCGTCTGCAATTCCACATGGTCGAGCACTGCGCGGTCCAGCAGGTTTTTCAAGCCCGTCTGGTAGTGGCTGTTCAGGTAGGCAAATTGCAGCACTTCATCGGAGGGCTGGCCGAACACGTCCGTATGGCGTTCGAGCACGATCTTGTCCTGCGTCAAGGTGCCGGTTTTGTCCGTGCAGAGCACATCCATGGCGCCGAAGTTCTGGATGGCATCCAGGCGTTTTACGACGACTTTCTTTTTAGACAGTTTCACGGCGCCTTTGGCCAGGGTGCTGGTGACGATCATGGGCAGCATTTCCGGCGTCAGGCCCACGGCCACGGACAGGGCAAACAGGAATGCTTCCATCCAGTCGCCCTTGGTCCAGCCGTTGATCAGGAACACCAGCGGCGCCATCACGAGGGCGAAGCGGATCAGCAGCCAGCTGACGCTGTTCACGCCCGCTTCAAACGCCGTCGGCGTGCGCTCGGTGGCCGTCACGCGCGTGGCGATGGTGCCGAAATAGGTGCGGTTGCCGGTCGCCAGGACCAGCGCGGTGGCCGCGCCCGAGATCACGTTCGTGCCCATGAACAGCAAATTGGCCAGCTCCATCGGGTCTTTGCCATGGGCATCGGCCAGTTCCGCCATCTTTTCCACGGGCAAGGATTCGCCCGTCATGGCGGCCTGGCTGACGAACAGGTCTTTCGCGGAAAGCAAACGGCAATCGGCGGGGATCATGTCGCCGGCCGACAGCACGATGATGTCGCCCTGCACCAGCTGGCGGATGGGCAGCTCGATCTGCTGGCCATTGCGCAGCACGGTGGCCGTATTGCTGACCATGGCTTTCAGGCGCTCGGCGGCCCGGTTCGAGCGGCCTTCCTGCACGAAGCGCAGCAGAGTCGATAAAATCACCATGGTGCCGATGACGATGGTGGCCTTCGGGTCTTCCGTCAGGTAGGAAACAATCGCCAGCACGGTGAGCAGCAGGTTGAACGGATTCTTGTAGCACAGCCACAGATGCTGGTACCAGGCCAGCGGTTTTTCATGCTCGACTTCATTCGGACCCGTTTGCGCGCCGATGACTTGCGCCTCGGCATCGCGCAAGCCTTCCAGGCGCGCATGCAGGCGGTTCAGGGCGCTGTCCAGGTCTTCGTGGGCGGCGGCCAGCAGCTGGCGCGCCAGGTGATCGGGCACGGGGCGGGCCGTGCTGTTTTCCAGCGGCATGGCGCGGCGGCGGAAATGGCCGGCCGTATGGCGTTTGCGCAGGAATGATTCGAATAAGCGGGTGAAGAGATTCATGGCTCTTCCTTTCACGGCGAGGTGTTGACGGGCGGCGCAGCCGCAGGCAAGACTTGCGTGCCGCCAAGACACAATAGTGCTGGCGGGCAATCCGGGTCAGTAGCCGGTCGCGATCGGAAAGAGGGGGGAGAGGCGCGCAGCCAGACTGGCTGCGAGAGACACCGCACCTTGCTCAGCAAGGCACGGAGGAAAGAGAGTTCCGCGTTGCTTGCTGTTTAGCTGCCGAGGCAATCACCGATACAAGATCGGCTACTGTCACTAGAACAAGTACCCACGTGGGACTCCGTAAATGAATAATGAGGGCATCTTATGGATGGGCCGCAAGAGTGTCAACTGAAGAAATCTTAGGTTTCCAAAGTGTAATGTGACTGATTCGCACGACGCTAGCGTGCCTGCAACTGCGCCAGAGCACGCGCCACGCCCAGCGAGGGACTTGACAGCACCGGCACACCCAGTGCCTGCAGCGCCTGGGCAGCCGGCGCCATCGACGCTTGCGCCAGCACGATCACGTCGGCGGTTGGCGTAGCGGCCGTCACGCTGCTGGCGATGGCGTTGATGTAGGCCGCATGATCGCCATGCTGGAAGTGCGTCCACGCCGCTTCGGCCAGCAGCGACTGCAACTGTAGCGGTCGTCCCAGTGCGGCGGCCGATTCCCGCAGCAGGCGTGTGGTCGGCGCCAGCGTGCTGGCGAGGGCGGCCACCATCAGGATGCGCGGGCCTGCCAGCACGGCTGCATCGGCCATGGCGCGGTCGACGCGCATGGCGGTGAAGCGTCCGCCGGTCGGCGTGCGCTCGGCGGCGGCCCCGATGGTGGAGCAGGTGCAGACGACCACGGCCGCGCCGCTGGCTGCGGCAGCCGTCATGGCTTCGTTGACGCGCCTGTCCAGCACGGCTTCGTCGGCACCGGCTTGCTGCGCCGCCGCCAGCAAGGCTTCATCCACATGGTGTTCGGCGACCTTGCCTGGCGCCTGCGCGTCCAGAAGGCGTGCGAAGCTGGCGACATGTACAGGCGAGGTGTGCAGGAAGGAGATGAATGGCGGCATGGGTGACTAGGCCTTTTGCGCCATCGCCAGCGAATCGGAGAGGATATGCCACAAGGCCGCGTGGCGCTGCTGCAGGGCGGCGCCGCCCGCGTAGATCAGTTCCACGTGCAGGCTGTCGACGATGCCCAGGTAGGCTTGCGCGTACAGGGCGACGCGCTGGGGAGGCAGCGCAGGCGCGAATCGGCCCAGGCTGGCCACGTAGTGCTGCTGCAACTTTGCCAGCAAGGATTCGTAGCCTGTGCCGACTTCGATGCGCAGGGTGGCGGGCGGCAGGTAGGCCGTGCGCAGCAAAAAGCGCAGATGGGCCGAATCGCCGTAGCGCTGGGCCATGCGGTCGCAGTACAGGGCGCCAGCTTGCTGGCCGCCGGGCGCCGCCAGCGCCGCTTCATCGGCGAAGCTGGCGTCCATGAAGGCTTGCTCTTCGGCCAGCGCGTCGGCAAACACGTCGAGGAAGAGGGCGTCTTTGCCGGCGAAGTGCGAGTACAGCGAAGCTTTGCGCATGCCCGCCTGCGCGGCGATATCGCTGAGGGACGAGGCGTCGTAGCCATGTTCGGAAAAGTGCACGACGGCGACGGCGCAGATGTTATCGGCCGAGGCCGAGCGTTTCTTCATAGGAGGTAGTGGTGCAGGTAGTGGTGAGCTAAGGGGTCAGTGCGCGCCCGGGCTGCTGGCGTGTGCCGGATGGACGCGCGTAGTGGCCAGGGTCAGCCATGATACCAGCAGGCCGGCCACGGTCAAGAACAGCAGCCAGGGCAATGGCCCCCATTCGGACAGGCTGGCCGCCAGCGGTGTGGCCAGCGATGACAAGGTCATCTGTATGGCGCCCAGCAATGCCGCCGTGGAACCGAGCGCACGCTGTTGCGAACCCATGGCCATGGCCATCAGCGCCGCTTCCGCGATACCCAGGCCAAACAGGGCCACGAACATGCCGGGCACGACGGCGGCGATGCCGAAGCCCGCCCAGGCACCCAGCAGGGCCAGCACGGCGCCGCCCAGCATGGCGGCGCTGCCCGCCACGCAGAGGCGCACCACGCCGTACCTTTCCACCAGGCGGCCGCTGGCCATCGCGCCCAGCAGCACGGCCACGCCCGTGGCGCCAAACACCAGGCCGAAACTGCCGGCGGACAAGCCGAAATCGCGCTGATACACGAGCGACGCCCCGCCAATATACGCAAACAGGAAAAAGAAAGTGGCGGACAGGGCCAGCGCGGGCAGCAGGAAGGCGCGGTCCAGCGCGATGCGCGCATACGTGCGGTGCAGGCCGCGCGGCGAGACGCGGCGGGCGTGTGGTAGCGTTTCCGGCAAGAACAGCGCGCTATTGAGCAGGGTCAAGGCGCCCAGCGCGGCCAGGGCCAGCATCACGGCGCGCCAGCCGTAGTGCGCATCGAGCAAGCCGCCCACGGCGGGCGCCAGCACGGGCGCCAGGCCCACGATGGTCATCAACAGGGCAAACAGCTGCGCCGCTTTGACCCCATCTGCCACGTCGCGCACCATGCTCATCACCACCACCAGGGTCAGCGCCGCGCCCAGGCCCTGCAGCAAACGCGCTAGCAGCAGGGTGGCCAATTGATCTGCCTGCGCCGCCCACATGGCCGCCACGATGTAGACGGCGATGCCGGCCAAGAGCGGACGGCGCCGGCCCAGCATGTCCGTCAGGGGCCCGCACAGCAGTTGCCCTGCGCCCAGGGCCAGCAGGAAGACGGTCAGGCTCAGCTGCACATTCGCATACGAGGTGTGCAGCTCGCGCGCCATGGCGGGCATCGAGGCCAGGTACATGTCGATGCCGGCCGGACCGAGCACGGCCACCAGGGCCAGGGAGGCCGCGAGCCCAAGACTGGCGGCGGGGAGGGTGGTTTGCTGCTGCATTGCGATTCCTTCATGTCATCAAAAAAATGGGGCATGGACGCCGCCGTGTTTTTTATTGTACACTTACTGCCTACCGGTAGGTAGCTTGTTCAATCAATGAAAAGGATGAGGGCAATGAAGAAAGAAACAATGACGGGAGAGACGGCATGACGGAAGTGGGAATTTCGCTCAGCGGCGTGGCCGTCGCGCTGCTGTTCGCCGCCTGGAGCTCGCACCGCACCCGCTGCGAGCGGCGCGATGTCATGTTGCTGACGATACTGGGCACTGTGTTGGGGCTGCCCGGTGCCGTCTTGCTGGCCTTATAACGCGGCGCAAAAAAAAACGGCAGACCTTGCGGCCTGCCGTTCTGTGACTTCCTGAATGTAGAGTTTCGACGCCTGACAAAACCGTAGCGAGCGTCAGTGATTTGTGGCCGAGAAGCGCAACCGTACTTTAGTACGGTGAGCATCGCCGGCCGCAAAGCGCGACGCGCAGTAGGTTTGGTCTGGCGTTATTCCTCTTCGTACGAGCTGATCGGGGCGCAGCCGCAGAACAGGTTGCGGTCGCCGTACACGTTGTCGGCGCGGCCGACCGGTGGCCAGTATTTGCGCTGGCGCAGGGAAGCGACGGGGTAGGCCGCGATTTCACGGCTGTACTTGCGTTCCCAGTTGTCCGACATCAACACCTGCGCCGTGTGCGGCGCATGCTTCAACGGGTTGTCGTCGTGGTCGAACTCACCGCTGGCGACTTTGGCGATTTCCGCGCGGATGGCGATCATGGCATCGATGAAGCGGTCGATTTCCACTTTCGATTCGCTTTCCGTCGGCTCGATCATCAGCGTGCCCGGCACGGGGAAGCTCATGGTCGGCGCATGGAAACCGAAGTCCATCAAACGCTTGGCCACGTCTTCGTTGCTGATGCCGGTGGCGTCCGTGATCGGGCGCAGGTCGAGGATGCACTCGTGCGCGACCAGGCCGTCGTGGCCCGAGTACAGCACGGGGTAGTGCGGCGCCAGCCGGCGCGCGATGTAGTTCGCTGCCAGAATCGCCGTCTCGGTCGCTGCCGTCAAGCCTTCCGCGCCCATCATGGCGATATACATCCACGAAATCGGCAAGATGCTGGCCGAGCCGAAAGGCGCGGCGCTGACGGCACCGATGCCGGCAGCATCGCGCTGATAGCCCGACGAACGCTGGTTCGGCAGGAATTTCGCCAGGTGGGCACCCACGCCGATCGGGCCGACGCCTGGTCCGCCGCCGCCGTGCGGGATGCAGAAGGTCTTGTGCAGGTTCAGGTGCGACACGTCGCCGCCAAACGAGCCGGGAGCGGCCACGCCGACCAGCGCGTTCATGTTGGCGCCATCGATGTAGACCTGGCCGCCGTGCGAGTGGATGATCTCGCACAGTTCCTGGATGCCTTCTTCAAACACGCCGTGGGTGGACGGGTAGGTGACCATCACGCAAGCCAGGTTGGCGCTGTGCTTTTCCGCTTTCGCTTTCAGGTCGGCCAGGTCCACGTTGCCGTTGGCGTCGCAGCTGGTGACGACCACCTGCATGCCGACCATGTTGGCCGATGCGGGGTTGGTGCCGTGCGCCGACGAAGGGATCAGGCAGATGTTGCGGTGGCCTTCGCCGCGCGATGCGTGATACGCCTTGATCACCAGCAGACCCGCGTATTCGCCCTGCGAACCGGCGTTCGGCTGCAGCGAGACGGCGGCGTAGCCGGTCAGTGCGCACAGCATCTCTTCCAGTTGCGCGATCATTTCGCGGTAGCCCACCGTTTGCGCGTCCGGCGCGAACGGGTGGATGTTCGAGAATTCCGGCCAGGTGACGGGAATCATTTCGCTCGTCGCGTTCAGCTTCATGGTGCACGAACCGAGCGGGATCATGGTGCGGTCCAGCGCCAGGTCCTTGTCGGCCAGGCTGCGCAGATAGCGCAGCATTTCGTGTTCCGAGTGGTAGCTGTTGAAGACGGGGTGGGTCAGGTAAGCGCTCTCGCGTGCCAGATTAGCGGGCAGCGCGCTGGTGACAGCCGCTTCAACGGCGTCCAGATCCGGCGCGGCAGGCGCGTTGGCCAGGCCGTGCGCGAACACTTTCCACAGCAGCGCGATATCGTCGCGCGTGGTGGTTTCGTCCAAGGACACGCCGACATGGGTGCTGTCGATCTTGCGCAGGTTGACGCCGTGGTGCATGGCCGTTGCGTGCAGTTGCGCCGCATCGGCGACATTGATGGTCAGGGTGTCGAAGTAGCTCGCGTTGACGACGCCATAGCCGAGGGTTTTCAGGTTGGCGGCCAGCACGCCCGTAAAACGGTGCACGCGCTGGGCGATCTGCAGCAGGCCGGCGGGGCCGTGGTAGACGGCGTACATCGAGGCCATCACGGCCAGCAGCACTTGCGCCGTGCAGATGTTCGAGGTGGCTTTTTCGCGGCGGATATGCTGTTCGCGCGTTTGCAGGGCCAAACGATACGCCTTGTTGCCTTGCGCATCGACGGTCACGCCCACCAGGCGGCCCGACATATTGCGTTTGAATTCATCGCGCGTGGACAGGTAGCCCGCGTGCGGTCCGCCGAAACCGAGCGGCACGCCGAAGCGCTGGCTGTTGCCGACGACGACGTCGGCGCCCCATTCGCCAGGAGGCGTCAGCATGGTCAGGGCCAGCAGGTCGGCCGCGACGATGACCATGGCGCCATTCGCATGCAGTTTTTCCACGCCAGCGCGGTAGTCGCGCACGACACCGTTCACGCCAGGGTATTGCAGCAGCACGCCGAAGCAGGCGTCCAGCGACTCGATTTCCGCCGGATCGAAGGTGCGCACCTCGATACCGATCGGCTGGGCGCGCGTCTGCACCACTTCCAGCGTTTGCGGCAGCACGTCATTGGCCACATACAGCACGTTCGATTTGGACTTGCCCACGCGCTGGATCAGGGTCATCGCTTCGGCGGCGGCCGTGCCTTCGTCCAGCATCGAGGCGTTCGAGATGCCCATGCCGGTCAAATCCGTGATCACTTGCTGGAAGTTCAAAATCGCTTCCAGGCGGCCTTGCGAAATCTCTGGCTGGTAAGGCGTGTACGCCGTGTACCAGGCCGGGTTTTCAAAGATATTGCGCAGCACGACGCCAGGCGTAAACGTGTTGTAGTAGCCCTGGCCGATCAGCGATTTTAAAACCTGGTTCTTGCCGGCGATGGCTTTCAGGCGCGACAGGGCTTCCTGTTCCGGCATCGGCTGCGAGTAGGCGCCCAAGGGCAGGGCGCCCTTGTTGCGGATGTTGCTTGGCACCAGGGCATCGATCAGCGCGGCGCGCGATGGGTAGCCGAGGGTCGCCAGCATGGCTTGCTGTTCGGTGGCGGAAGGGCCGATGTGGCGGGCGATGAAGGCATCGCGTGCTTCGAGTTGGGTCAGGCTGGTGCGGGTCATGATATAGAGGCCAAAAAAGACTGAAAAACCGGGAGGCGGCGCGCGGGCGCTGCTGTAATTTATTGCAACCAAAGCAAACGGGCCGCAAACGCGGCCCGTGAGTCAAACGCGATCAGGCGCTGGTGGTGGCGCCATAGGCGGCAGCGTCGAGCAAGCCGTCCAGGGCCGACACGTCGGCTGGCTTGATCTTGAACAGCCAGTTGGCGTAGGCATCGGCGTTGATCGACTCAGGCGAGTTGACCACGTCGTCGTTGACGGCCACGACTTCACCGGCGATCGGCGCGTAGATGTCGCTCGCGGCCTTGACCGATTCCACCACGGCGGCATCGTCGCCGGCGCCATATGTGGTGCCCACGCTTGGCAGTTCGACGAAGACGATGTCGCCCAGGGCGTCCTGCGCATACTCGGTGATGCCGACGGTGACGGTGCCGTCGCCTTCAAGGCGTACCCATTCGTGGGAGGCGGTGTACTTCAGGTCTGCAGGAATGTTCATGTGTGGCTCCAGATGGTAAGTGTTCGTTATTGATGATGTTTATTCGGTCTTGCGGGCGGTGGCTCTCTATCGCTAATCGCTTACGCAACCAGGATTTTACCGTTACGCACGAAAGGCAGCTTGACGACGGAGGCGGCCAGTTGCTTGCCGCGGATTTCCACGTGCACGCTGTCGCCCACGTTCACGCCGTTGGGCACGCGCGCCAGGGCGATCGCTTCCTGCATGGTCGGGCTGAAGGTGCCGCTGGTGATTTCGCCCGTGGCTTCGCTGCCTGCGATGATGACTTTTTGATGGGCGCGCAGCACGCCGCCTTTTTCGCGCAGGATCAGACCGACGAATTGCGCGTTCTGGCCTTTGGCCAGCAGGGCGGCCTTGCCGATGAAATCACGCTCGCTGACCAGGTCGATGGTCCATGCCAGGCCCGCGTCGAGCGGGTTGACGCTTTCGTCCATGTCCTGGCCGTACAGGTTCATGCCTGCTTCCAGACGCAGGGTGTCGCGCGCTCCCAGGCCGGCCGGTTTGACGCCGGCAGCGATCAGGGCGTTCCACAGGACTTCCACCTGGGTCGCTGCCACGCCGATTTCAAAACCGTCTTCGCCCGTGTAGCCGGTGCGCGCCAGCATGACTTCGCCGAATGCCGTGTCCTTGACGATGACGACATTGAACGGCTTGATGGCTTCGGACGCGGCTTGCGTCTGCGGCAGCACTTGCCACACCTTGGCGCGTGCGTTCGGGCCTTGCACGGCCACCAGGGCCATCGGCTCGTTGGCATTGCGGCGCTCGGTAATCGTCAGGCCGCTGTTGGTGGCTGTATTTTGCTGCTGCATCCAGGCCACGTCTTTTTCCGCCGTGCCCGCGTTGACGACGAGGCGGAACCAGTTTTCGTTGAAGAAGTAGACGATCAGGTCATCGATGACGGTACCTTCGGCATTCAGCATGCACGAGTACAGCGCCTTGCCCGACACTTGCAGCTTGTCGACGTTATTGGCCAGCAAGCCGCGCAAAAAGGTGCGCACGTTCGGGCCTTCGATATCGACCACGCACATATGCGACACGTCGAACATGCCGGCGTCGCCGCGCACGGCGTTGTGTTCTTCGATTTGCGAGCCGTAGTTGACGGGCATGTCCCAGCCGCCGAAATCGACCATGCGGGCGCCGAGGGCACGGTGGGCGTTGTTGAGTGGGGTCGCTTTGAGCGTCATGGATTCCTCGGGACGAAGGTAAAGGGGGAAGTTAACAGAACACAGAATATCGAGAGCCAAAACGGCACTCCATCGTGATCACTGACCCCCTGTCCTTTGTACCTGAGAGATTACGGGGGCTTGCCCCGTGCGCCCCTTCGGTGGGCCGCCGGCAATAGCCGCGGCCGCTCTCCAGAGTTGAGCTAAAGATGTCGTCAAAGCAACAGCTTCAGTCCGCCTGATCGGTCCTTTTGCCTGAGAGTTTTTGGGTAGTGCCCCTTCGGCGGCAACGCTGGGTTGCCCTCTCCCGATCAAGTGTGAGGAATATATGTCAGCAGGGGTATTCTGTCAATCTGTAAAGACGTTGCCGAATTGCCGAAAAACCCCCGATTTGCGGGGCTGGGCAGGGGCCTGATTCAATGCAAAAGGGCGCCCGGCCGCGTGGGAATGGACTATGATGAAGTCCTGGCTTTCTTGCGGGTGGCTGCCATGAACACGACACAGAGCGGGACACAACACGAGACACAAAACAACACCGAGCAGCACGGTTACTTTACCCTCTCGGGCGACGTCAACAGTGACATGGTGCGGCGCGTCTTCAACGCCGTGGCCGACATCACGGAAGACAAGCTCACCGCCGCGCATATCCTGATCCAGTCCAACGGCGGCTATGTCAGCGATGGCATTTGTCTGTACAACTTTCTCAGCAAGTTGCCGTTTGACATCATTACCTACAACGCAGGCGCCGTGGCGTCCATCGCCGTCACCCTGTTTCTGTCGGGGCGGCATCGCCATGCCAGCGACACGGCCCGCTTCATGGTGCACAAGTCGCATGCGACCGCCTCGCCCGGTTCGCGCCCTGATGCGCTCAGCATCATCGTCGAGGGCCTGCGCGCCGACGACATGCGTACCGAGCGCATCCTGCGCGGCCAGGTCAACCTGACGGACGAGCAATGGCAGGTGCATGCGTATTCCGACCTGCACCTGACGGCCGACCAGGCGCTGGAAGTGGGCATGATCGAAGCTATCCGCGACTTTGCGCCGCCCAGGGGCAAGCGCCTGACGAATATCTGACGCGTGCCTGGTACTTGCCAAGTGGATAGTTTTGGCAGGGGAATTTTGTAATGGAATGTAATTCTTTGCTGCAGTACAGCAAAAGCCGCGCGGAACAGGGCCGAGTCGTGGCATAGTGCACGCTGATCATGAAATAAGCGCAGGCACGATGACTTGGTGGAATGGAATTTCTTTTGCGGCCGACATGTCCGTCATGGGGCCGGCTGGAGTGGCGATTGCCCTGTGGCTGCTCGTCTCGCGCCAGTGGCGCCTGGTGCTCAGCTGGAGCCTGTGGTACGGCGGTGGACTGGCCCTCGTGGTGCTGTCGAAGCTGGCCTTCATGAGCTGGGGTGTGGGCAGTAGCGCGCTCGATTTTACGGGCTTCAGCGGCCACGCCATGCGCGCCGGCGCCGTGTTTCCCGTGCTGATGTATGTGCTGCTGCAGCGGGCCGAACCGCGCTGGCGCCATGCCGGCGTCCTGATCGGTGTGGCGTTTGCCGTGCTGGTGGCCATTTCGCGTATCGTCGTGCATGCGCACAGCGTGTCGGAAGCCGTCAGCGGCTGCGTGCTGGGCCTGGCGCTGGCGCTGGGCTTCATGTGGAAGGCCCGTGGCGCCGTCAATTTCGCCGTCAGCCATGCGCTGGCGCTGGCCAGCCTGGTGCTGATGGTGGCGCTGAGCTTCAAGGCCGAGCCCATGCCGACCGAGCAGTGGCTGCAAAAACTGGCCATGGTGCTGTCCGGCCATGAACGCGTTTTCTCCCGTGAAGACTGGAAACTGGCGCAGGATGGACGCCCAGCCCCTTGAGCTGGTGCCGGCCGGCACTTGATGCCGCTGTTTTTTGGCCAGAAAAGCATCAGGAACTGGTATGATGAACCACTTTTTTTGCGGTGTGCGGCCAGACTGCCGTCGCCATGGTGCATCTGAACTGAATATGAACCGGGTTCGCCGATCTCAACCGCCAGCATAGGCCAGGAACTCTAAAACACGTGCGTCTCTCTTCCATCAAGTTGTCGGGATTTAAGTCTTTCGTCGATCCCACCAATTTCCAGGTGCCAGGCCAGCTCGTGGGCGTGGTTGGGCCCAATGGCTGCGGCAAGTCGAATATCATCGATGCCGTGCGCTGGGTGCTGGGCGAATCGAAAGCGTCGGAATTGCGCGGCGAATCGATGCAGGACGTCATTTTCAACGGCTCCACGCACCGCAAGCCAGCCGGGCGCGCTTCCGTGGAACTGGTGTTCGACAACAACGATGGCAAGGCCTCTGGCCAGTGGGGCCAGTACGCCGAGATCGCCGTCAAGCGCACCTTGACGCGCGATGGCACGTCCACCTATTACATCAATGGCCAGCCCGTGCGCCGGCGCGACATCCAGGATATTTTCCTTGGTACCGGCCTCGGTCCGCGCGCCTACGCCATCATCGGCCAGGGCATGATTTCGCGCATCATCGAATCGCGCCCCGAGGAATTGCGCGTCTTCCTGGAAGAAGCGGCGGGCGTGTCGAAATACAAGGAACGCCGCCGCGAGACGGAAAACCGCTTGCAGGACACGCGCGAGAACTTGCTGCGCGTGGAAGATATCTTGCGTGAACTCAATGCCAACCTGGAAAAGCTGGAAGCGCAGGCGGCCGTGGCCACGCGTTTCCACGCCTTGCAGGCGGACCAGGAAGAAAAGCAGAAACTGTTGTGGCTGCTGCGCAAGAACGAGGCGCACAACGAGCAGACGCGCTATTTCCGCGAAGTGGAACAGGCGCAGACGGACCTGGAAGAACAGACGGCCAAGCTGCGCAACGTCGAGCTGACCCTGGAGCAGATGCGCCAGGCGCACTTTGCCGTGGGCGACCGCCTGCATACGGCGCAAGGCCATCTGTACCAGACGAATGCGGAAATCGGCAGCCTGGAAGCGCAGATCAAGTTCGTCATCGAATCGCGCGCCCGCCTGCAGGCCCAGCTGGCGACCCTGACGGCCCAGCGCGACCAGTGGAGCAGCCAGGGCAGCGAATACCAGGAACAGATCGAAGAGGCGGAGTTCCACCTCGAGGAGCTGGCTGCCAAGGTGGAGCAATCGCAAATGATGGCCGAACAAAAGGGCGAGCAATTGCCCGAACTGGACGCCGCCTGGCGCGCCGCGCAAAACAAGAGCACGGAATCGCGCGCGCGCATCATGCAGGCGCAGCAGCAGCTGGAACTGGAATCTGCGCACCAGCGCAACGCCTCCAACATCCTGGCCAGCCTGTTGACGCGCCGCGAGCGCCTGCAACAGGAAAAGAACAGCCTCAGTTTGCCCGACAGCAGCCACCTGGAAAACCTGAAACTGCAGCTGGAAGAAAAGCAGCAGACGCTGGAAGAGCAGGGTTTCTACCTGGAAGAGGCGCTGGAGCAGCAACCCAAGCTGGAGCAGGAACGCGCTGAAGCCCAGGCGCAAGTGAATGCTGAGACGGCCGCGAATGCCCAGCTGGAAGCGCGTCTTTCCGCTTTGAAACAATTGCAGGAACGGGTGCAGACGCAGGGCAAGGTCCAGCCGTGGCTGAAAAAGCACGAGCTCGACACCTTGCCGCGCCTGTGGCAAAAGCTGCAGATCGAGGCGGGCTGGGAAGCGGCCATGGAATCGATCTTGCGCGAGCGCACGTCGGCCCTGCAACTGTCGAATATCGACTGGGCCAAGGCATTCTTTGCCGATGCGCCACCGGCCAAGCTGGCCCTGTACGCGCCATCCACGGTGGCGCCGCTGCCGCTGCCGGACGTGCCAGGCCTGAAACCGTTCCTGAACTTGCTGAAACTGAATGATCCGGGCTTGCGCGGCTTGCTGCAGGACTGGCTGTACAACGCCTACGCAGTGGAAGACGCGGCCGAAGCGCTGGCCGAGCGGGCGAAATTGCCGCCGGGCGGCTACTTCGTCACGCGGCTTGGTCACGTGGTCACGGCGTCCAGCGTGCGCTTCTATGCGGCCGATTCGGAGCAGGAAGGCATGCTGGGGCGCCAGCAGGAAATCGAGAATATCGGCAAACAATTGCGCGCCCAGCAATTGCTGGCCGAAGAGGCGCGCGCCCGTTCCGTGCGGGCCGACGCGGCCGTCGCCACCCTGACGCGCAACCTGTCCGAGTTGCGCCTGCGCATACAGCAACTGACGTCGTCCGTGCATACTTTGCAACTCGACGTGGTCAAATTGTCGGAAGTGGAAGCGCGTTTCAACCAGCGCAGCACGCAGATCGGTGCGGATCTGGCGGAAATTGCCGCGCAGGAAGCGGAGCAGATGCAGACCAAGCTGGAATCGGAAGAGAAATTCGAACAGTTGGACATGGAACTGGGCAACTTGCAGGAAGCGCACGAAGACGGCCATACGGACTTTTTGCAGAAGGAACAGCTTTTGTCCGAGGCGCGCGAAGCCTTGCGCGACCTGGAGCGGGCTGCCAAGGATACGGAATACGCGGAAAAAGCCCAGCGCGCGAAGATCGAGGAATTGCGCCGCAATATCGCCACGGCCAGCACGCAGGCGCAGCAAGTGACGGCCAGCCTGCAGGCGGGCGAACTCGAACTGGCGAATCTGGAAAGCGGTGCGGCGGCTGACGGCTTGCAGGACTTGCTCGAGCGCCGCACCACGCAGGAGCGGGCGCTGGCGGATGCGCGCCATGAACTGGACCAGATCACGCAGCAGCTGCGCCTGTCCGAAGATGCGCGCACGCAATCGGAACGCAGCCTGCAACCGCAGCGCGACAAGATCATGGAAATGCAGCTCAAGGAACAGGCCGCGCGCCTGAATCAGGAGCAATTCGCCCAGCAATTGCTGGAATCGGGTGCCGACGAGGCCGCCTTGACGGAAAAGTTGCACCCGGACATGCGTCCCTCGTATCTGCAGGGCGAAGTCACGCGCCTGACGAACGCCATCACGTCCCTGGGCGCCGTCAACCTGGCCGCGCTGGACGAGCTGGCGCAGGCATCCGAGCGCAAGAATTTCCTCGACGCCCAGAATGCCGACCTGACGGAAGCGATCAACACGCTGCAAGATGCGATCCACAAGATCGACAAGGAAACGCGCGACCTGTTGCAAGACACGTTCGACAAGGTCAACCACCACTTTTCCGAGCTGTTCCCCATCCTGTTTGGCGGGGGGCAGGCCAGGCTGACCATGACGGGCGACGAGATTCTCGATTCCGGTGTACAAGTCATGGCGCAGCCTCCCGGCAAGAAAAATGCCACCATCCACCTGTTATCGGGTGGAGAGAAGGCGCTGACCGCGACCGCATTGGTGTTTTCCATGTTCCGCCTGAATCCGGCGCCGTTCTGCCTGCTCGACGAAGTCGATGCACCGCTGGACGATTCGAACACGGAACGCTTCTGCCGCATGGTCAAGCGCATGTCCGACCAGACCCAATTCCTTTTCATTTCGCATAACAAGATTGCGATGGAAATGGCCCATCAATTGATCGGTGTGACGATGCAGGAGCAGGGCGTATCGCGCATCGTGGCGGTGGACATGGAGTCCGCCGCAAATTTTGCAACCGAGGCACAAGCAGCATGACAGACTTACAAATTACCTTGTTCGGCGCCGGCGGCGTCTTTATCGTCGGTGTTTTCTCGTACAACAAATGGCAGGAATACAAGGCCAAGAAAAGCGTGGAACGGGCCTTTTCCACCGACCACGACGATGTGCTGATGCGCGAGGGCGACGCCCCCGTGGCGGATGCCCAGGAACCCGTCCTGCGCCAGGAACCGCGCTTTGACGCCGCGCCAGCCGCCAAGGCCGAACCGTCGTTCGGCGCGCCGCCAGCCGCGCCCGTGTCCGATGCCCCCGTGCATGCGGAACCGTCGCTGGGGGATGCGCCTGCCGAGCCAGTCCCTGCACCAGCCGCCGCGCCCGTGCAAGAAGTCAGCGCCGCCAGCGAACAGGCGACCAGCCTGGTCGACCCGCTGATCGATTGCCTGCTGCCTTTGTCGCTGGAAGCGCCCGTGCGCGGCGACAAGATCCTGCCCGTGCTGCAAACCCTGCGCCTGGTGGGCAACAAGCCCGTGCATTTCATCGGCTTGCACGTGAATGGCGACTGGGAACCGATCACGCATGGCGGTGTCTATACCAAGATGCAGGGCGGCGTGCAGCTGGCCAGCCGCAGCACCGCCTTGAATGAACTGGAATACTCGGAACTGGTCACGCGCCTGCGCGGCGTGGCCGACGAGATCGGTGCCGAGCCGGAAGTGCCCGACATGATGGAAGTGATGGCCGAAGCGCGCAATCTGCACCGCTTCGTCGCCGGACACGACGCGCAACTGGGCGTCAACCTGCACACGAACGGCGCGCCGTGGGCAATTTCCACCCTGCTGTTTGCGCTGGAAAAGCAGGGCTTCGACGTGCGTCCGGACGGCCGCTTCGTCATGCCCGATGGCGACGGCAGCCATCTGTTCTCGCTGTCGACGAATGTCACCCTGGCCGAGGAAACCACGTCCCGATTGACCCTGTTGCTGGACGTGCCCTGCGTGGCGCCCGCGCGCGACGGTTTTGGCGCCATGGTCGCTTGCGCCAAGGCACTGGTGGGCCGCCTCGACGCCACCATCGTCGATGATTACAACCAGGCCTTGTCGGACGCGGCGCTGGCCGAGATCGCCGGCCAGGTGCAAGAGTTTTACCAGGAAATGGACGCGGCCGACATTCCGGCAGGTTCCACCCGCGCCCTGCGTTTATTTAGCTGAAGAATCCCGCAATAATGACTGATCCGATCAACCAGGACGCCACTGCCCGCGTCCTGGCACTCACTGCCGAGCTCAATCGGCATCTGCACGCCTACCACGTGCTCGACAATCCCACCATTCCCGACGCCGAGTACGACAAGCTGTTTGTCGAACTGCAGGCGCTGGAAGCGGCCCATCCCGAACTCCGAGCAGCGGATTCGCCCACCTTGCGCGTGGGCGCGGCGCCGCTGCCGCAATTCGAGCAAGTCACGCACACGGTGCCGATGTTGTCGCTGAACAATGGTTTCACCGATGACGATATCGTCAACTTCGACCGCCGCGTGCGCGAAGGCCTGGATCTTGACGCTGCGCAAGTCGACTATGCGGCCGAAGTGAAATTCGACGGCCTGGCCATCAACCTGCGCTATGAAAATGGCCTGTTCGTGCAGGCGGCCACGCGCGGCGATGGCGCCACGGGCGAAGACGTGACGGCAAATATCCGCACCATTTCCGGCATTCCGCTGCGCCTGCATGGCGAGAATGTACCGGCGCTGCTGGACGTGCGTGGCGAAGTCATGATGTTCAAGGCCGATTTTGCCCGTTTGAACCAGCGTCAGCGTGATGCTGGTCAGAAAGAATTTGCCAATCCCCGCAATGCCGCGGCCGGCAGCCTGCGCCAGCTCGATTCGCGCATCACGGCGCAGCGCAAGCTGCGTTTCTATGCGTATGGCATCGGCGCCCTCGATGGCGCCGCCATGCCTGTGTCGCATTCGGCCCTGCTGGACTGGTACGAGACCCTGGGCATACCCGTGTCGAAGGAGCGCAGTGTGGTGCAGGGCGCGCAGGGCTTGCTGGCCTACTACGCCGATATCGGCGCGCGCCGCCCCGCCTTGCCGTATGAAATCGACGGCGTGGTCTACAAGGTGAACGCGACGGAAAGCCAGCAGGAGCTGGGCTTTGTCTCGCGCGCGCCGCGTTTTGCCTTGGCGCACAAGTTCCCCGCCGAAGAGGCGCTGACGGTGGTGCTGGGCATCGATATCCAGGTGGGCCGCACGGGCGCCATGACGCCCGTGGCGCGCCTGGCGCCCGTGTCCGTGGGCGGCGTGACGGTGACGAATGCCACCTTGCACAATGAAGACGAGGTGCTGCGCAAGGATGTGCGCGTGGGCGATACCGTCGTCGTGCGCCGCGCCGGCGATGTGATCCCGGAAGTGCTGTCCGTGGTGCTGGAGAAGCGCCCCGAACCGGCGCCGCTGCCGTTCAAGATGCTGGAGCGTTGTCCTGTCTGCGATTCCCACGTGGTACGCGAAGAGGGCGAGGCCATCGCCCGCTGCTCGGGCGGCCTGTTCTGTTCGGCCCAGCGCAAGGAAGCGTTCCGACACTTTGCCGGGCGGCGCATGATGGATATCGAGGGGTTGGGGGAACGTTATATCGATACCCTGGTCGAACTGGAATACGTGCATGGCCTGGCCGACCTGTACAGCCTGACCCTGGATAAATTGCTGGAAATGAAAGTGCGCGCCGACGAGCGCGATGGCTCGACGCCAGAAACAGTGCAACAAGGCAAGATTCCCACCAAATGGGCGGAAAATCTGCTGGCCGGCATAGAAGCAAGCAAGCGGCCGCCGCTCGAACGTTTCCTGTTCGCGCTGGGCATACGCCACGTGGGCGAATCAACGGCCAAGACCCTGGCCGAGTGGCTGGGCAGCCTGGCGTATGTGCGCAAAGCGCCCGCAGCCTTGCTGCGCGTGCTGCCCGACATCGGCAGCACCGTGGCCGTGTCCATCGCCGATTTCTTTGCCGAAGAAAAGAACCAGCAGGCGCTGCAGGCATTGCTGGACGCTGGCGTCACGCCGCAGGGTGAACACGCGCCCAGCGCCAAGCTGCGCACGCAGTTGGAACAAACGACATTGCTGGCGGCCATCGGCATCCCCAAGCTGACGGAACCGCGCAGCAAGCAACTGGTGGAGCGGGGCGTGACCCTGGCCAGCCTGGCCGCGCAAGGCGCCAGCTTCCACGCGGGCTTGCCCGCCGCCGTGGCAGAAGCGCTGGCGCAATGGCTGGCCGATGAGAGCAATGTCAAGCTGCTCGGTCAACTGGACGCCCTGCGCAATGAATTACTGTCACAATTACCTGAAATGTCAGCCGCTGGCGGCAAGCTGGACGGCAAGACTTTCGTCCTGACGGGTACCTTGCCCAATATGAGCCGCGACGAGGCGGCGGAGCTGATCGAGGCGGCAGGTGGCAAGGTCAGCGGTTCCGTGTCGAAGAAGACAGGCTATGTCGTGGCCGGTTCTGACGCCGGCAGCAAGCTGGCCAAGGCGCAGGAACTGGGTGTGGCCATACTCGACGAGGCCGCTCTGCTGGCCTTGCTCGCGCAAGACTAATCATTCACATATTACAGAAGACCCATGAAAAAAATCAGAAAAGCAGTTTTCCCAGTTGCCGGCCTGGGCAGTCGTTTCTTGCCTGCAACCAAGGCGCAACCGAAGGAAATGTTACCGATCGTCGACAAGCCATTGATCCAGTACGCAGTGGAAGAAGCGGTGGCGGCGGGCATCACGGAAATGATCTTCATCACGGGCCGCAATAAACGCGCCATCGAAGACCATTTCGATACGGCCTATGAGCTCGAGTCGGAACTGGAAGCGGCCGGCAAGCGCCTGTTGCTCGACATGGTGCAAAACGTCATTCCCAAGCACATCAATTGCATTTACATCCGCCAGTCGGCGCCGCTGGGCCTGGGGCATGCCGTGCTGTGCGCCCGTCCCGTGATCGGCGACGAACCGTTTGCCGTCTTGCTGGCCGACGATTTCATGGACGTGGAAGAGGGCGTGCGCCCCGTGCTGGCGCAGATGACCGATGTCTTCCAGTATGAAAATTGCTCGCTGCTGGCGGTGCAGGATGTGCCGCGCGCGGAAACCAGGCAGTACGGTATCGTGTCGGCAAAGAATTATCAGCCCGACCTGGAACTGGTGTCGGCCATCGTGGAAAAGCCTGCGCCCGAAGAGGCGCCATCGACCCTGGCCGTGGTGGGCCGTTATGTGCTGACCAGCCGTATCTTTAATCACCTGGAAAATATCGGCACGGGCGCCGGCGGCGAAATCCAGTTGACGGACGGCATCGCCGCCCTGATGCGCGAAGAGCGCGTGCTGGCTTACCGCTATCAGGGGCAGCGTTATGATTGCGGCTCCAAGCTCGGTTATTTGAAGGCAACGACGGCGATGGGCATGAAGCATCCGGAAACGGGCGCCGCCTTCCGCACTTACCTGCAACAACTGCAATCGACAATGGAAGCAAAATGACGGTACGTGAAATTCTGAAGATGGGCGATCCGCGCCTGCTGCGCATGGCCGAGCCCGTGCGTGAATTCGATACGCCCGAATTGCATGCGCTGATCACCGACATGTTCGACACCATGCATGCGGCCAATGGCGCGGGCCTGGCGGCGCCGCAGATCGGCGTCAACCTGCAGTTGGTGATCTACGGCTTCAAGCAGAATCTGCGCTATCCCGATGCGCCGCAAGTGCCGGAAACCGTGCTGCTCAACCCTGTGCTGACGCCGCTGTCGGAGCGCAAGGAAGAGGGCTTCGAAGGCTGCCTGTCGGTGCCTGGTTTGCGCGGCAGCGTGCCGCGCTGGAGCGAGTTGCACTATGAAGGCGTGGACCAGTTCGGCCAGCCCATTAGCCGTGACTGCGATGGTTTCCATGCGCGCGTGGTACAGCATGAAGTGGACCACTTGCATGGCATTTTGTATCCGATGCGTATCGTGGATTTTACGCAATTCGGCTATACCGAGGTGATGTTCCCCGACCAGGATCCGAACGACGACGATTGATCGGCGCCTGAGAAAGCGTCCATGGCGGCGTTGCATTGCCCTGAACGTTTTTCAGGTGCCTCGCGACTTTGACTGTCAAACAAAAAAATGGCCGCGCAGCATGAGCTGGGCGGCCATTTTTTATACGTAAAGCAAACCTAGCGCACCTTGCGGCTGCTGCCCAGGTTGTCGAGCAAGGCTTTCAATTCATCCTGCATGGTATCGGTCAGGTTCAGGAAGCGGCAGCCGATCTGCACTTGCTCGCCCAGCAGGAAGGAGCGGAAGGTGCGCGAGAGGCGGATTTCCAGGTCGGCGATCATGACCTTGTCCGGCCCCAGTTCCAGGCGTACGCGCGACAGCTTGCGGCCCACATACAGGCCGACCGTATCGCGCGGGTGGGCACGCATGCCGATGCCGCCGGCCGAGAAATCATACAGCTGCAATTCATACGGCCGGCCTTCCAGCACAAAGGCGGCCAGGTAGTACACGCCCAGCGGCGTTTCCAGGCGCGCCGATTCGCGCCGTTCCAGCACCAGGCAATGGCTGGGGAAGTTCGTCAGGTAGACGTTCGGCCGCTCGGGATACGCCTGCCATTCGCCATTGATGGTAAATTGCAGCTTGGCGCTTTGCACCCACGATACAAACGTGGCGCCGCCTTCGGGCAGGGTCGACCCCTCATTGAGTTCCAGCACGAATTGCGGCAAGTCGTCGTCGACGGACAATATGCGCGCCATGATGACGTCTTCGCCGCCTGTCGGGTAGATGGAAATGGCGTCGCCGTTATCAGCCAGGCTGCACAGGGTTTCGCCGATATCCCACGGATCGCTCATATGGTGCGGCTTGGTGCCTGGCTCCATCGGCTCGGCCACATCGGCCAGGCTGGGCGCGCCTTTGCGCAGGGGATTAGGAATGGGATCGTTCACGACAGCGTATCTCTTTTGTTCTAATGGGGAATAGTGTATAGGTTCAAGGCAATATTTGCTAACTAAATCACAATTATTGCCTTTATTTCACTATTCTTGTTGCCTGCTGGATATAGATCCCGGCACGCTTAAAATTGCTCGTCCGCGCTCAGATAACGCCATTGGCCCGTCGGCAAGTCGCCCAGCTTGACCTTGCCGATGCGCACGCGTTTCAGGCCCAGCACTTTCAGTCCCACGGCTTCGCACATGCGGCGGATCTGGCGTTTCTTGCCTTCGCGCAGGGTAAAGCTCAGCTGGTCTTCATTTTGCCAGCGCACCTTGGCCGGCAGCAACGGCTTGCCGTCGAGCCACAGGCCGTGGTTGAGCTTTTTCAGCTCGCTGTCGGGCAGGACGTCGCCCTTGGTGTAGCTGACGCGCACCAGGTATTCCTTGTCAATATCGGTATCGTGGCCGATCAGCTGCTTGGCCACGCGCCCATCCTGCGTCAGGACCAGCAAGCCGACGGAATCGATGTCCAGGCGCCCGGCGGCCACCAGGCTGCGCAGCTGGGTCGGGTGGAACTGTTCCGGACTGCGGTCTTCCGCCCAGCGGTTCTCGGCCTTGATCAGGGCCACGGCGGGCGTGTAGCCATCTTCGGCCTGGCCGCTGACGTAACCCATCGGCTTGTTGATCAGCACGGTCACGCGCTTGGACTGTTCGGCCGCCGCCTGGCGTTCCACGGTGACTTTCTGGCTGGGATAGACCTTGCTGCCCAGTTCGGATACCACCTTGCCATCTACGCGGACCCAGCCGCGCGCTATCCATTCATCGGCTTCGCGGCGGGAGGACAGGCCCAGTTCGGACATGCGTTTGGACAAGCGTAATAATTCTTCGGTCATGTTGTTTCAGTTTCAGTAAGGGTAGGCGCTGCGCGCAAGGTTTACACCTTCAGCGCATCGAGTAAATCGGTTTCCAGCAATATCTGGTTGCGGGCATTGTTGAGCGCGGGGCCGTCGACGAGGAAGACGTCTTCGACCCGCTCGCCCAGGGTCATGATCTTGGCCGTGTGCAGGTTGATGCGGTACTTGGTCAGCACATTGGCGATTGCATACAGCAGGCCCGTGCGGTCGTTGGCGGCAACCGACAGCAGGTAGTACTGGCCCTTTTCATCGGGCCGCAAGTCCACCGTCGGCTGGAAGGGGAAAGTGCGCGACAGGCGCGACAGCCGTCCCTTGCCCGGCGGCGGCAGCGGCGTTTGCGACTGCAGCAGTTCGCCCAGCTCATGCTCGATCAGGCTGATGATGTCGCGGTAGCTCTTGGCAAAGTTCTGCTCGGTGACGAGGAAGGTGTCGAGTGCGTAGCCATTCCTCGTCGTGTGGATCTTCGCGTCGAGGATGCTGAAATTCTTGCGGTCGAAATAGCTGCAGATGCGTGCGAACAGGTCCGGCTGGTCGGGAATGTACACGGCCACCTGCAAGCCTTCGCCGATGGGTGCCAGCCGGCATTTTACCACTGGCAACTTGCTGTCGAGTTTGTCATACAGCGAGCGCGTCTGCCAGGCGATGTCGGAGGCGTCGTGGCGCAGGAAATACGCCACATCGAGCTGCTGCCACAGTTTCAGGTGGGCATCGGGTGGCAAGCCGTACAGGCGCAGGGTGGCCAGCGCTTCCTGCTGGCGGTTCTTCAGTTCGCGGTCGGCCGTGTGCGGCTCGCCGCCCAGCACGCGCAGGGTGATCTTGTACAGGTCTTCCAGCAGCTTGCCCTTCCACGCGTTCCACACTTTCGGGCTGGTGCCGCGGATGTCGGCCACCGTCAGCAGGTACAGGCCCGTCAGGTGGCGCTCGTCCTTGACCACTTTTGCAAACGCGGCGATGACGTCGGGGTCGGACAGGTCTTGCTTTTGCGCCACTTGCGACATGGTCAGGTGATTTTCCACCAAGAAAGCGACCAGTTCCGTGTCATCAAACGACATGCCGTGCTCCTGGCAGAACTGGGTGGCATCGGCCACGCCCAGCTTCGAATGGTCGCCGCCGCGGCCCTTGGCGATGTCGTGGAACAGGGCCGCCACGTACAGCAGCCACGATTGCGAGAAATCGGCCATCAGCTGGCTGCAGAACGGGTATTCGTGTGCATGTTCGCTCATCGTGAAGCGGCGCATGTTGCGCACCACCATCAAAATGTGCTGGTCGACCGTGTACACGTGGAACAGGTCATGCTGCATCTGGCCTACGATGCGGCGGAAATTCGGCAGGTAACGCCCCAGGATGCTCATCTCGTTCATGCGCCGCAGCGCATGGATGATGCCGACCGGGGCGCGCATGATGCGCAGGAACAGGGCGCGATTGATGGGGTCCTGGCGGAACGCGGCGTCGATCTTGAAGCGCGCGTGCCACAGCGCCCGCGTGGCGCGTGAGGTCATGCCTTTCAGGGCCGGGCGCTCCGTCATCAGCACGAAGATTTCCAGCATGGCCGACGGGTATTGTTCGAACGTATCGTCGGCGCTGATGTCGATCAGGCTGTTGACTTCATTGAAGCGCTCGTTGATGGGCACGGCCACATCGTCTTGCGGAAACAGCCGTGCCTCGATGTTTTGCAGCAAAATCGTGTTGAGCTGGGTCACCGTCTTGGCGGCCCAGTAATAGCGCTGCATCAGGTATTCGCTGGCGCGGCGCATGTGCGGCCCGCTGCCCGTGGCTTGCAAGCCCAGCGATTCGGCAATCGCCGTCTGCACGTCGAACACCAGGCGGTCTTCGCGCCGTCCCGCATGCAGGTGCAGGCGCACGCGGATATCCTTGAAGGCGCGCTCCTTTTCCATCAGCTGGCGCGCTTCCGTCAGGGTGATCAGGCCGCCCGTGGCCAGGGTGCGCCAGGAATTGGCCAGCCCGGCCGCCTTGGCCACCCACAAAATCACCTGCAAGTCGCGCAAGCCGCCTGGACTTTCCTTGCAATTCGGTTCCAGGCTGAAAGCCGTGTCTTCGTATTTGGCATGGCGCTGGCGCATTTCCGCCGTTTTCGCCTGAAAAAACGCCTGCGGGTCCATGGCTGCCTCGTAGCGCTGCTGCAGTTGCGCGAACAGGTCCGCGTTGCCGCACACGAGGCGCGCTTCGAGCAAGCTTGTTTGCACGGTGATGTCGGCCTTCGATTCGACCATGCATTCCTCGACCGTGCGGATGCTGTGGCCGATTTCCAGGCCCAGGTCCCACAGCAGCTGCACCAGTTCCTCAAGCTTTTCCTGCGTTTGCGCGTCCGGCGCCTGTTGCAGCAGGATCAGCAGGTCGACGTCGGAATACGGAAACAGTTCTCCGCGGCCGTAGCCGCCCACGCCCACCAGGGCCGTGCCGGGCGGCAAACCCGCTTCCTGCCAGGCGCGCGCCAGCACGCCATCGACGCTGTGGCGCAGGCTGCGCAGCAGTTTTTCAGGCTTGCCGTCGGCCTGGAAGGCCGCAATGACGACCTGGCGGTCGGCTTTCAGTTGCTGTTTCAGCTGTTCCCGAATCTGCTTTTTCATCTGGGCCCTGGGGTGGCGGTGCGTGGGATGGAAGAATCAGGCTTTGTTCAGGATCAAGGCGGGCGGTGGCGGCATGCCGGGCGAGACGGTCAGCACTTCATAGCCCGTTTCCGTCACCAGCACCGTGTGTTCCCATTGCGCCGACAGGCTGCGGTCCTTGGTTTTGATGGTCCAGCCATCGTTCATTTCGCGGATCTCGCGGCGGCCCGAGTTGATCATCGGTTCGACGGTGAAGATCATGCCCGCTTCCAGGCGTTCCAGGGTGCCTGGTTTGCCGTAGTGCAGCACTTGCGGTTCTTCATGGAAGACCTTGCCGATGCCGTGGCCGCAGAATTCGCGCACCACGCTGTAGCCGGCTTTTTCCGCATGTTGCTGGATGGCGTGGCCGATATCGCCCAGGTGGGCGCCCGGCTTGATCTGGTCGATTCCCAGCCACATGCATTCATAGGTGATTTCCGACAGGCGCTTGGCCAGGATGGTGGGCGTGCCGACCAGGAACATGCGGCTGTTGTCGCCGTGGTAGCCATCCTTGATGACGGTGATGTCGAGGTTGACGGAGTCGCCGCTCTTGAGGACCTTGTCGCCGGGAATGCCGTGGCAGATGACGTCGTTGACGGAGGTGCAGATGGCCTTCGGGTAAGGCGTGTAGCCTGGCGGGCAATAGTTCAGCGGGGCAGGGATGGTGCCTTGCACGTTGACCATGTATTCATGGCACAGGCGGTCCAGTTCGCCGGTCGTGACGCCGACCTTGACGAAGGGCGTGATGTAATCGAGTACTTCAGCGCCGAGCTTGCCGGCAACGCGCATGCCTTCGATGTCGGCAGCGCTATTGATACGGATGGTGGACATGGTGTGTTTCGCAATCTGCAAGAATTCAGGTGAAAAGCACAGACGAATCTCAGCGTAGGAGAAAAAGTCTGCAAATATGTCGAAATTATAAACGAGGCGCCCCGCATCCGCCGCCTCCATCCTATGGCAGGCAGGCGATTTTTGCGGGAAAGGCCATGGCGGATACGCCTTGCACCAGTGTGGTGCAAGGCTTGCCGTCGCTGCGCGCGCGATTTGCGCCGTGGACTTGATGGAATGGGCATTTCGGTGTAGAATCCCGGGTTGCTTGAATTCTCTTTTGGGCAATGCAGTAAAACAGTGTCTTTAATTTATATAAACACGCGAATCCGGTCGACAAGGGTGCCTGTATGGTGACTGATCGGATTCCAGACCCAACCCTGGAGTTAATAATGTCCGTAACAATGCGCGAAATGCTGGAAGCCGGTGTCCACTTTGGTCACCAAACCCGTTTTTGGAATCCAAAAATGGCACCGTTCATCTTCGGCCATCGCAACAAGATCCACATCATCAACCTGGAAAAAACCATGGCGATGTACCAGGACGCAATGAAGCACGTGCGTCAACTGGCTGCAAACCGTGGCACCATCCTGATGGTTGGCACCAAGCGTCAAGCTCGCGAAATCATCGCTGCTGAAGCACAACGCGCTGGCGTGCCTTTCGTTGATCAACGTTGGTTGGGCGGCATGCTGACCAACTTCAAAACGATCAAAACCTCGATCAAGCGTCTGAAAGACATGGAAGTCATGGTTGAAGACGGTTCGATCGAGAAGCTGTCGAAAAAAGAAGCGCTGATGTTCTCCCGCGAAATGATCAAGCTGCAAAAATCGATCGGCGGCATCAAGGACATGGGCGGCATTCCTGACGCAATCTTCGTCGTCGACGTCGGCTACCACAAAGGTGCGATCACCGAAGCAGCTAAACTGGGTATCCCGGTCATCGGCGTTGTCGATACCAACCACTCCCCAGAAGGCGTGAACTTCGTGATCCCAGGTAACGATGACTCCTCGAAAGCCATCATGTTGTACGCTCGCGGTGTTGCTGATGCAATCATCGAAGGCCGTGCAGCTGCCGGTAACGAAATTGTTGAAATGGTTAAAGCAGCCGCTGGCGACGAATTCGTCGAAGTAAACGAACAGGCTTAATGGCCAGGCTATCGCAAGATAGCCGTTTGTAAGCACAGCAGTAAGGGAAAAGGGGTGGCAGCAGCTCCCCCTTTTTTTTAACAAAAAAACGATAGTGACCGCTGGCGAGGCATATCTGCCCGGCCGCGACTGTCGACTCACCGAATCAGGAGAAACACATGGCAGCGATTACAGCAGCGATGGTAGGCGAATTGCGCGGCAAAACCGACGCACCAATGATGGAATGCAAAAAAGCACTGACCGAAGCCGAAGGCGACATGGCGCGTGCGGAAGAAATCCTGCGCGTCAAACTGGGCGGCAAGGCATCGAAAGCATCGGCACGCATCACCGCTGAAGGCGTCGTGGCAACCTACATCGCCAATGGCGTAGGCGCCCTGGTCGAAGTGAACTCGGAAACCGACTTCGTTGCGAAAAACGACGATTTCCTGGCACTGGCCAACAACGCTGCCCGTCTGGTAGCAGAACACAACCCGGCTGACGTCGCTGCCCTGCTGGCCCTGCCACTCGATGGCAAGACCCTGGACGAAGTGCGCGCTGCCCTGATCGGCAAAATCGGCGAGAACATGACCATCCGCCGCTTCCAGCGTTTCGAAACCAGCAACAAGCTGGCGTCGTACCTGCACGGTGCGCGCATTGGCGTGATCGTCGAATTCGACGGCGCCGATGAGCAAGTCGGCAAAGACGTGGCCATGCACATCGCTGCCATGAAGCCAGTGTCGCTGTCGTCGAACGAAGTGCCTGCGGAACTGATCGAAAAAGAGCGTTCGGTTGCCCAACTGAAAGCCGAAGAAGACGCAGTCAAAGCGGCCGCCGAAGGCAAGCCAGCGCAATCGCCGGAAATCCTGGCCAAGCGCCTGGAAGGTTCCGTACAGAAGTTCCTGAAAGAAGTGTCGCTGCTGAACCAGGCTTTCGTGAAAAACGACAAGCTGTCGGTTGAGCAAATGCTGAAGGCGGCTAACACCAGCGTCAAAGGTTTTGCCATGTACGTGGTAGGCGAAGGCATCGAGAAGAAGCAAGACGACTTCGCAGCAGAAGTCGCAGCACAGATGGCTGCCTCCCAGGGAGCGTAAGTAAAGCGGGCCGAGAGGCCCGTTTTTTTGGCCCGCCCGCACCTGTCGTGCCGGGCGGCGGCATGGGCAGCCCCGCGCGCCTATCCGGCGCTGCAAGGCGCTGCGCCATGTCATACTCGAATAACCTCATTTATGGAGCCCCAGCTCATGTCAAAACCAGCCTACAAGCGCGTCCTCCTCAAGTTGTCCGGCGAAGCCCTGATGGGCGATGATCCCTACGGCATCAACCGCGCCACGATCGAGCGCATGGTGGCCGATGTGGCCGAGGTGGCGAAATTGGGTGTGGAACTGGCAATCGTGATTGGTGGCGGCAATATCTTCCGTGGCGTCGCGCCTGGCGCGCAAGGCATGGACCGTGCCACCGCCGACTACATGGGCATGCTTGCCACCGTGATGAATGCACTGGCTCTGGCCGATGCCATGCGCCACGTTGGCATCGTCGCACGCGTCATGTCGGCCATCGGCATCGAGCAAGTTGTCGAGCCGTACGTCCGTCCGAAAGCCCTGCAATACCTGGAAGAAGGCAAAGTGGTGGTCTTCGCCGCCGGTACCGGCAATCCGTTCTTCACCACCGACACGGCAGCCGCCCTGCGCGGTGCCGAGATGAGCGCCGAGATCGTCCTGAAGGCCACCAAGGTCGACGGCGTCTACTCGGCCGATCCACAGAAGGATCCGAACGCCACCCTGTACCATACGATATCGTTCGACGACGCCATCGCCAAGCACCTGCAAGTGATGGATGCCACCGCATTCGCCCTGTGCCGTGACCAGAAACTGCCAATCAAGGTGTTTTCGATCACCAAGCCAGGCGCCCTCATGCGTGTCATCATGGGCGAAGATGAAGGTACGCTGGTCCACGTATAGAAATAAGGAGCACCGAGAAACCGTCCATGGCTGCGTTGCAGCGCCTGATCCACGTTATGTACATTCGTAGCGTCTTCGGCGCTGCGCCTTGCCCTGAACGGTTTTCGGCACTCCCGACTGCGCGAACATTTACACTGCAGTGAATAATTGTAATACCCATTTATTATCAAGATATAGGAGGGCGTATGTCCTTAGCTGACGTTAAAAAGAACACCCAGGAACGCATGACGAAATCGCTGGAAACACTGCGGGCCGACCTGGCCAAAGTGCGTACCGGCCGCGCCCATACGGGTATCCTGGACCACGTGATGGTCGATTACTACGGTTCGCCGACGGCGCTGACCCAGGTCGCCAACGTGACGCTGATCGACGCGCGCACCATCGGTGTGCAGCCGTACGAAAAGAAGATGGCCTCGACCGTTGAAAAAGCCATCCGCGACGCCGACCTGGGCTTGAACCCATCGGCACAGGGCGACATGATCCGCGTCCCGACGCCGCCGCTGACGGAAGAGCGCCGCAAGGAAATGGTCAAGCTGGTCAAGACCGAAGCGGAAGACGCAAAGATTGCCGTGCGTAACATTCGCCGCGATGCGAACGAGTCGCTGAAGAAACTGGTCAAGGAAAAAGCCTGCTCCGAGGACGATGAGCGCCGCTCGTCGGAAGAAGTGCAGAAACTGACAGACAAGTTTATTGCCGACATCGACAAGATGGTGGTCGACAAAGAAAAAGAAGTGCTGACGGTCTAGTTTTCAGTCCTTTTGACGCTGCCCGGGAAAGCATGGCTTTTCCGGGCAGTGCTATTTGGCGCATAATAGTTATCTTTTATTTTTGGTATTCGTGTTTTCATGATCTATTCGAGTTCGACAACGGCAGTACCTGAGGTGGGCACTGTGCCGCGCCATGTGGCAATCATTATGGATGGCAATGGCCGCTGGGCAACCAAACGCTTCCTGCCGCGCGTGGCTGGCCACGTCAAGGGCGCTGACGCCGTGCGCGGTGTCGTCGAGACCTGCCTCGAACGGGGCGTCGAATATCTGACCCTGTTTGCCTTCAGTTCGGAAAACTGGCGCCGCCCGGAAGAAGAGGTGTCGATGCTGATGCGCCTGTTCGTCACCATGCTGGAACGCGAAGTGGTCAAGATGCATGCCAACGACATCCGCCTGAAAGTGGTGGGCGACCTGTCGCGCTTCAACGAGCAGCTGCAAACCCTGATCGCCAATGCCGAGCGCAAGACGGCGCGCAACACGCGCCTGACGGTGACGATCTGTGCCAATTATGGCGGGCGCTGGGACATCATGCAGGCAGTTAACAAAATGACGGCCGAGGCCACCACCAACGGCCAGCCTGCCGGGCAGGCTTACACGGAAGAACAACTGGCGCCGCACTTGGCCATGGCCTATGCGCCCGAACCTGACCTGTTCATCCGCACGGGCGGCGAGCAGCGCATTTCCAATTTCCTGCTGTGGCAACTGGCGTACACTGAGCTGTTTTTTACCGAGACTTTCTGGCCCGACTTCAATGACGAGTGCCTCGACGCGGCAATCGCGTCTTACCAGCAGCGCGAACGGCGCTTTGGCCGTACCAGCGCGCAATTAACTGAAAAGACAAACTGATGCTGAAAACACGGATAATCACCGCCCTGGTCCTCTTGGCGGTCTTGCTGCCGGTTCTGTATCTGAATTATTTCCCTGCCTTCGCCGTGATCGCCACGGCGTTCTTCGGCGCCGCCGTCTGGGAAAGCTTCCGCATTTTCAAAAATCGCCAGGCGCTCCTGATCGCTGCCGTCTGGACTGCCGCCTTCGCGTATACGTTTTTTGTCGCTAACGGCATGGCGCAGCTCAATTTCTGGTTCGCCCTGTGCGTGGCCATCTGGCTGATCCGCTTCGTGCCCTCGCTGGCGACGGGCTTGCCGCCCACCGAAGGCCTGGGCAATACCTTGCTCAGCCTGGTGTACCCGGTGACCATCGTCGGCTGCTTCGTCGCCATCATCGCCTTGTTCCTGCATAGCCCCTTGTACTTGCTGTCCGTCATGGCCCTGGTGTGGATTGCCGATATCGGCGCGTATTTTTCGGGCAAGGCGTTCGGCAAGCGCAAGCTGGCACCCAGCATTTCCCCAGGAAAATCATGGGAAGGCGCCATCGGCGGCGGCATCGCCGTGCTGGTCATTGCCGCCATCACCATCGTCGCCGCGCCATCGCTGCCGGTGCTGCAAGACACCTTCGCCGTGCAACTGCAATTGCGCCGCGGCTGGCTGGTGGCCTTGCTGGTGCTGCTGCTGGTCGTCGCGGCCAGCATCGTCGGCGACCTGTTCGAATCCCAATTGAAGCGCCGCGCCGGCATCAAGGACAGCAGCAACCTGCTGCCTGGCCATGGCGGCGTACTCGACCGTATCGACGCGCTGATCCCGGTCCTGCCATTTGCCGCCCTCGTGGCCAGCTGGCTTTAAGGAAACTCATGCAATACATCACCATCCTTGGCGCGACCGGCTCGATCGGCGTGTCCACCCTGGACGTGCTCGCGCGTCATCCCGAGCAATACAGCGTGTATGCGCTGAGCGCGCATAGCCGCGTAGCCGAACTGGCCGCGCAGTGCCTGCAGTTCCGTCCGCTGCGCGCCGTCGTCGGCACGGCAGATGCCGCCCTTGAACTGACGCGTTTGCTGCGCGGGCAGGGCGTCGCTACGCAGGTCGAGTACGGTGTGGAAGCCCTGTGCGCCATCGCCAGCGCGCCGCAGGTGACGGGCGTGATGGCGGCCATCGTCGGCGCGGCCGGCCTGGCGCCCACCTTGGCGGCGGCACGCGCCGGCAAGAAAGTATTGTTGGCCAATAAAGAAGCGCTGGTCATGTCCGGCCAGCTGTTCATCGATGCCGTGCACGATAACGGCGCCGTGCTGCTGCCCATCGACAGCGAGCATAACGCCATCTTCCAATGCCTGCCGCACGCGCATGGCCGCGCGCCTGCTGCCTCCGGCGTGGCGAAAATCGTGCTGACAGCTTCCGGCGGCCCCTTCCTCACGCGCGACGTCGAGACGCTCGACACGGTCACGCCGGACCAGGCGTGCAAGCATCCGACCTGGGCCATGGGGCGCAAGATTTCCGTCGATTCGGCCACCATGATGAACAAGGGCCTGGAAGTGATCGAGGCGCACTGGCTGTTCGGCGCACCGGCCGAGCAGATCGAGGTGCTGATCCATCCGCAAAGCGTGATCCATTCGATGGTGTCATATGTTGACGGTTCCGTGCTGGCCCAGCTGGGCAACCCGGACATGCGCACGCCGATCGCGCATGCGCTGGCCTATCCGCAGCGTATCAACTCTGGCGTGGCGCAGCTGGACCTGGCGCAAGTGGCCACCCTGCAGTTCGAACGTCCCGATTTCCGCCGTTTCCCCTGCCTGGCGCTGGCGTTCGATGCCTTGCGCGCAGGCGGCACGGCGCCGGCCCTGCTCAACGCGGCCAATGAAGTGGCCGTGCAAGCTTTCCTCGACGAGCAGATCGGCTTCCGCCAGATCGACAGAGTCATCGCGCACGTGATCGAGACGGTACCGCATGGCGCCGCCTCGAGCATCGAGGCCGTGATGGAGCAGGATCGCCTGGCCAGAGCGGCCGCGCACGCGTATATCGCCCAAAGGCTGGCTGCATGACGCTCATTACCACCTTGCTGGCCTTTATCGTCGCGCTCGGTTCACTGATTACCTTGCACGAGCTGGGCCACTATCTGGTGGCGCGCTGGTGCGGCGTGAAAGTGCTGCGCTTCTCGATCGGCATGGGAAAAGTGGTGTATTCGCGCAAGTTTGGCAAGGACCAGACGGAATGGGCGATTTCCGCGCTGCCGCTGGGCGGCTATGTGAGCATGCTCGACAGCCGCGCGCAAGACCTCAGCGACTTGCCGGAAAGCGAATTGCGCCGCGAATTCACGCGCCAGAGCGTGTGGCGCCGCATCGCCATCGTGGCCGCCGGCCCGCTCGCCAATTTCCTCGTCGCCATCGTGCTGTACGCGGGCCTGTTCATGCATGGCATCGAAGAGCCGTCGAGCAAGCTCGGTCCCGTGGCCGAGCAGACGGCCGCCTATGCGGCCGGCTTGCGCAGCGGCGATATGGTTGAAACGGTGAATGGCAAGGCCGTGGCCAGCTGGTCCGAGCTGCGCTGGGAACTGATCCAGGCCACGCTCGACAAGCAGCCGGCGCACATCGAAGTGCAGCGTCCCGACCGTGGCCAGCAGGAAGCGACCTTGCCAACAGCCAGCCTGACGGAGACGGACCTGGAAGGCGACGTGCTGGGCAAGCTGGGCCTGACCCTGGCCCGTTCCGCGCCGACCCTGATGGAAATCATGCCCGGTGGCGCCGCCGCGCGCGCCGGCCTGCAGAAAAACGACCAGATCCTGGCCATCGACGAGCAGCCCGTGCACGACGTGGCGGCCGTCATCGCCACCCTGAGCCAGGCGCCGGGCCGGACCTTGCAATTGCAACTCCTGCGCCAGGGCCAGGACCTGAGCTTGCCCATTACGCCGGAGGCCGTGCCGGGTGCGGGGGCAGAGGGAGCTGTAACAGTTGGTAAGATCCAGGCAAAGCTGGGGCAGGTGCCGGATATGATCAGCGTGGCCTCCGGACCGTTCTCTGCTGTGGGCAAGGCATCCACCAAGGTCTGGGACACCAGTGTCATGAGCCTGAAAATGCTGGGTAAAATGATTACCGGCCAGGTCTCGCTGAAGAATGTGACGGGGCCCATTACCATCGCCGATTACGCGGGCCAGACGGCGCGCACCGGCCTGGTAAGCTACCTGAGCTTCATTGCCTTCATCAGTATCAGTCTGGGCGTGATGAATTTGCTACCCATTCCTGTTCTGGATGGCGGGCATTTGCTGTATTATTCGCTGGAAGTTTTGACCGGACGCCCCTTGCCGGAGCGCGTAGGCGAGATTGCCCAGCGCCTGGGGATCGGTTTGTTGCTGACCTTGATGGTGCTTGCCGTCTTTAATGACGTGTTGCGATTGCTGAATTAGGGCGGTGGTTGATGCCATTGCGTGAGTCGCACAAGCAATCTTTTGTGTATGTTGTCCATTGATTTACCCATTGAATAACCCCAATGAAATTACATTCTGCTCGTTTTGCCTTGCCTTCCTTTCGTCGCAGCCTGATCGGCGCCGCCGTCATGGCCTTCTGTGCCGGCCATGCGCTGGCCGTCCAGCCATTTACTGTCAAGGACATCCGGGTCGAAGGGATCCAGCGTACTGAAGCGGGTACTGTTTTCAGCTACCTGCCGGTGCGCGTCGGCGAAACGTTCTCCGACGAGAAGAGTATCGCCGCCATCAAAGCCCTGTACGCGACGGGTTTTTTCAAGGACGTGCGCCTGGAAGTCGATGGCGACGTGCTGGTGGTGCTGGTCGAGGAGCGCCCGGCCATCGCTGCCGTGGAATTCACGGGCACCAAGGAATTTGAAAAAGATGTGCTGGTCAAGGCCTTGAAGGAAATCGGCGTCGGCGAAGCGAAAATTTTCGACAAGGCATCCGTCGACCGCGCGGAGCAGGAGCTCAAGCGCCAGTATCTGTCGCATGGCCTGTATGGCGTGAAGATCACCACCACCGTCACGCCGATCGAGCGCAACCGCGTCAACGTGGTGTTCGCCGTCGACGAGGGCGACGTGGCCCGCATCAAGCAGATCAACATCGTCGGTAACAAGGCTTTCACGGACAAGGAACTGCGCGAACAGCTGGCCCTGAACACGGGTGGCTGGTTCAGCTGGTACACCAAGGCCGACCAGTATTCGAAGACCAAGCTGACGGGCGACATCGAGTCGCTGAAGTCCTACTACCTGGACCGTGGCTATATCGAGATGCAGGTCGACTCCACGCAAGTGTCGATCACGCCCGATAAAAAAGACATTTACCTGACGATCAATATCACCGAAGGTGAAAAGTACAAGATCGCCGGCACCAAGTTCGAAGGCGAGATGTTCGGCCGCGAAGAAGAGCTGAAAGCCCTGAACCTGATGCGCGAAGGCGAGATTTACTCGGGCGCGCGCCTGACGGCCACGAATAAACGCATCCAGGACCGCCTGGCCACGTTCGGCTATGCCTTTGCCAACGTCAATGCCAATCCGGAAATCAACCGCGACAAGCATGAAGTGGGTTTTACTTTCTTCATCGATCCGGGCAAGCGCGTGTACGTGCGCCACATGAATATCGCCGGCAACACCACCACGCGCGATGAAGTCATCCGCCGCGAATTCCGCCAGTTCGAATCGTCCTGGTACGACAGCAACAAGATCAAGCTGTCGCGCGACCGGGTCGACCGCCTCGGCTACTTCAAGGACGTGACCATCGACACGCCGGAAGCGCAGGGCACGACCGACCAGGTCGACGTCAACGTGACTGTGGTGGAAAAACCAACGGGTAACTTCCTGATCGGCGGCGCCTTCTCGCAATCGGAGAAGTTCACCCTGTCGGCATCGATTTCGCAGGCCAACTTCGCCGGTAGCGGCAACACGGTCGGCATTGAACTCAATACCAGCCATTACAGCCGCACGATTGCGTTTTCGCAAACCAATCCGTATTTTACGGACGATGGCATATCGCGCAGCTTTGAAGTTTACCTGCGCACGACGGAACCGCCGGCGCTGAACATCGGCAGCTACAAGATCAAGCAAACCGGTGGCCGCGTCAGTTTCGGCGTGCCGTTCTCGGAAGTCGACACCGTCTTCTTCGGCATCGGCGCCGAGCGCTCGCGCATCGAAACCGACATCACCAGCCCGGTCCGCTTCAAGCAGTACGTGATCGACAATGGCGGCCCGTCCGACGGTATCGGTTCGGCTACTACCAATTCCATTCCGCTGACGGCGGCATGGCAGCGCGACAGCCGCGACAGCGCACTGACACCATCGATCGGCCGCTACCAGCGCGTCAACCTGGAGGCTGACCTGATCGGCGACCAGAAGTACTTCCGTGCCATCTATGAGCACCAGTATTTCCGTCCGCTGTTCAGCAAGGTCACCCTGGCGCTGAAAGGCGAGCTCGATTACGGCCACGGCATCGGCAATCACGTGTACCCGGTCTTCAAGAACTTCTACGGTGGCGGCATCGGTTCGGTGCGCGGCTACCTGAGTTCCTCGCTGGGCGCGGTCGAACCGAGCACCAACGATGCACTGGGCGGCGCTTCGCGCCTGATCGGTAACGCCGAGCTGCAGATGCCATTCCCCGGTTCGGGCAATGACCGCAGCTTGCGCTGGTTCGGTTTCCTTGACGGCGGCCAAGTCTACCAGGAAGGCGAAAAAATGCGGATCTCGCAATTGCGCTATTCTGCTGGCCTGGGCATCAGCTGGATTTCCCCGGTGGGCCCGCTCAAGCTGAGCTATGCCAAACCGCTGAATGCCAAGCCGACGGACCGCCTGGAGCGCTTCCAGTTCCAGATGGGCACCGGTTTTTAACCCGCCATCTGAACCGGGGCGACAGCTTTTACCTTTTGACCATGGAGTATCATGAACACCGCATCCGCTACCCTGCCCAAGTCCCTTGCCGTGATCGCATTGTGCTGGAGTTCGCTGTTGCCGGTGCAGGCGCAGGCTCAGGAGTCGAAGATCGCCTGGATCAGCAGCGAACGTATTTATAACGAATCGAGGCTGGCCAAGGCGGCCAGCGCCAAGCTGGCCGAAGAGTTCCGCTCGCGCGAAAAAGCCGTGCAGGAACTGGGCAGCCGCTTCAAGGTGGCTAACGAAGCCCTGGAAAAGGACATGCCCACCCTGAGCGAGGCCGAGCGCGCCAAGCGCCAGCGCGAGTTCTTCGAGCTGGACAAGGAGCTGCAACGCCGCCAGCGCGAATTTCGCGAAGACCTGAGCCAGCGCACGAACGAAGAGCGCAGCGCCATCGCGGAAAAAGCCAACACCATCATCCAGCAGATGGCGCATATCGAAGGATATGACATCGTGCTGCAGGAAGCCCTGTGGGCCAGCCCGCGCATCGACATTACCGACAAGGTCTTGAAGGCGCTGGACAAGTAACAGTAATTTTTTAAGGGTCTTATCGATGGGCACTCGACTAGGAGACTTGGTCGAACGCTTCGGTGGTCAATTGGCGGGCGATCCCAACCTGGAAGTCACAGGGATCGCGCCGCTGGCCGACGCCGGCGCTTCGCACATCAGCTTTCTCAGCAATAGCAAATTTCGCGCGCAGGCTTCCCAGAGCGGCGCTGCGGCGCTGATACTCACGCCGGCCGACGCTGCGCTGATCGGTGCCGGGTACGCCGGCGCGCGCATCGTCACACCGAATCCCTATGTGTATTTCGCGCGCGCGGCGCAGTATTTCGCCGCCCTGCACGAGATCAAGGCGCCAGTCGGCATCCATCCGGCTGCCTTTGTCGATGCCAGCGCGCAGGTCGATGCCAGCGCCTCTGTCGGCGTGCACGCGGTGATCGAGGCCGGCGCCATCGTCGGTGCCGGCTGCGTCATCGGCCCCGGCTGCGTGGTGGGGCGCGACGCCGTCATCGGCGCGGGCACGCAATTGCTCGCCAACGTTACCTTCCACGCGCGCTGCGTGATCGGCCAGCGCAGCATCATCCATTCCGGTGCCGTGATCGGCACCGACGGATTCGGCTTCGCCAACGAAGGCGGCGTGTACATCAAGATTCCGCAGACGGGCAGGGTGGTGATCGGTGACGATGTCGATATCGGCGCCAATACCACCATCGACCGTGGCGCACTGGCCGACACCATCATCGAAGATGGCGTCAAGCTCGACAACCAGATCCAGATCGGCCACAACTGCCATATCGGCGCGCACACGGCCATGGCCGGCTGCGTCGGCGTGGCCGGCAGCGCCGTCATCGGCAAGTACTGCACCTTTGGCGGCGCCGCCATGGTGCTCGGTCATTTGACGATCGCCGACCGCGTCCACGTGGGCTCGGGCAGCATGGTTTCGCGCTCGATCGCGGAAGCGGGCCAGTACACGGGTTTTTATCCGCTGGCCAAGAATGCCGACTGGGAAAAGAGCGCCGCCATCGTGCGCAACCTGTCAAGCATGCGCGAGAAGATCCGCACGCTTGAAAAAACAATTAAAACACTGACCACGCAAGACGAAAAATGACTACTGAAAAAAAGACCCTCGACATCCTGGCCATCAAATCGCTGCTGCCGCACCGCTATCCGCTGCTGCTGGTTGACCGCGTGCTGGACTGGGAAGCGAACAAAACCATCACCGCCATCAAGAACGTGACGGTCAACGAAGAGTTCTTCCAGGGCCATTTCCCGCACAAGCCGGTTATGCCTGGCGTGCTGATGATCGAAGCGCTGGCGCAAACGGCGGCCTTGCTGTCGTTCCTGTCGATGGGCGTGAAACCGGATGAAAATTCGGTGGTGTACTTTGTCGGCATCGACAATGCGCGCTTCAAACGTCCTGTCGAACCTGGCGACCAGCTGAAGATGGATGTGGAAATCCTGCGCGTCTCGCGCGGCATCTGGAAATACAAGGCAGTCGGCTCGGTCGACGGCAAGGTCGCGCTGGAAGCGGAATTGATGTGCACCATCCGTAGCGCGCAGGATGCGAGCCAGTCTGCGAGCCAGCCAGCGGGGCAGTGATATGGCGGCCATCCACTCTACGGCAGTCATCGATCCGAAGGCTGAGCTCGACAGCTCGGTCGAGGTGGGTCCGTACACCATCATCGGTCCGCACGTGCGCATCGGTGCTGGCACCAAAGTTGGCCCGCACGTGGTCATCGACGGCCACACGACGATCGGCAGCGACAACCATCTGTTCCAGTTTTCTTCCATCGGCGCGCAGCCGCAGGATAAAAAATGGGCGGGCGAGGCGACGCGCCTGGAAATCGGCGACCGCAACACCATCCGCGAGTTCTGCACATTTAATACCGGCACCGTGCAAGGTGGCGGCGTGACGCGCCTGGGCAATGACAACTGGATCTCGGCGTATGTGCACCTGGCGCACGACTGCCTGGTGGGCAACAACACGATTTTCTCGAACAATGCCCAACTGGCGGGCCACGTGGAGATCGGCGACTGGGTCATCATGAGCGGTTTCGCCAATGTGCACCAGTTCTGCAAGATCGGCGCGCACGCCTTTGTCGGCATGAGCACCAGTCTGACGCAGGACGTGCCGCCGTTTGTCCTGTTGAATGGCAATCCGGCACAGGCGCATGGCGTGAATATCGAGGGCTTGAAACGCCGCGGCTTTACGCGCGAGCAGATCAACGGCATCCGCGCCGCGTATAAACTCATCTACCGTTCCGGACTGACTCTGGAAGAATCCAAGGCAGCCCTGTTCGAAGAAGAGCAGGCCTCGTCGCCCGAGGTGGCGCAGCACATTCGCGCCATGCGCGAATTCCTTGGCGTGGCGTCGCGTGGCATCGTCCGCTGACCATTCCAGCGGCCTGCCGGTCGCCAATGTCGCCATCGTCGCCGGCGAGGTGTCGGGCGACTTGCTGGCCAGCCGGCTGCTGTCCGGCCTGGTGCCGCAGCTGCCCGGCGCGCGCTTCCACGGCATCGGCGGCGAGCACATGGCCAAGCAGGGTTTTGTGTCCGACTGGCCGCTCGACAAGCTGACCGTGCGCGGCCTGTTCGAGATCATCCCCCGCTACCGTGAAATCAAGGGCATCCAGAACGCGCTGCGCGATCAGCTGCTGGCGGAGCGTCCCGCCGTCTTCATCGGCGCCGACTATCCCGGCTTCAACCTGGGACTGGAACAGCAGCTGAAGGAAGGCGGCATCCCCACCGTGCACTACATCGGGCCGCAGATCTGGGCCTGGCGCGGTGGACGCATCAAGAAAATCATCAAGGCTGTCTCGCACATGCTGGTGATCTTCCCCTTCGAGGAAGAGATCTATCGCAAGGCGGGCGTGCCCGTCACCTATGTCGGCCATCCGCTGGCCGAGATGATTCCCCTGCAGCCCGACGAAGCGGCCGCGCGCCGCGTCCTGGGCTTGCCGGATGACGCGAATGTGGTGACGCTGATGCCGGGCAGCCGCATGGGCGAACTCAAATACAATGCGGTGGCGTTCGTGGCCGCCTGCAAGCTGCTGCTGGCGCGCGACCGCTCCTTGCGTTTCGTCGCACCCATGGCCGGCGAGAAGCAGCGCCAGTACTTCCTGCAGCTGGTACGTGAAGCTGGCCTGCAGGACGTCGAGATACTGCTCACCGATGGCGGCTCGCACACGGCCATCTGCGCCGCCGATGCGGTATTGGTGGCATCTGGCACGGCATCGCTGGAAGTGGCGCTGTACAAGAAGCCCATGGTCATCGCCTACAAGATGATGCGCGCCTCGTGGGAAATCATGCGCCACATGGGCTACCAGCCGTGGATTGGGCTGCCAAACATCCTGGCGCGCGACTACCTGGTGCCCGAGCTGCTGCAAAACGCGGCCAGCCCCGAGGCCTTGGCCGAGGCCATGTGGCAGCAGTTGAGCGACGTGCCGGGCCGTTTGCGCCTGGTGCAGCGCTTCACGGACATGCACCACAGCCTGCTGCGCGACAGCGCGCGCGCGAGCGCCAACGCCGTCATGCAAGTCATCGCCGCCAACCGCAAGTAACTCCCGCTCACCGCTTCAAGCGCATTACCAACCAAAGATTCAACGTGAAAAATATCTATCCCGGCCTGTTTGACGACTTGCCATTCTCGCTCGATGAAATCATCTGCGGCGTCGACGAGGCAGGCCGCGGTCCGCTGGCCGGCCCCGTGTTCGCCGCCGCCGTGATCCTCGACCCGAACCAGCCGATCGACGGCTTGCGCGACTCGAAAAAGCTCACTGAAGCCAAACGCGACTTGCTGGCGCCGCAAATCAAGGCCAAGGCCCTGGCCTGGGCCATCGCCGAAGCGTCGGAAGAGGAGATCGACCGCCTGAACATTTTGCAGGCGTCGATGCTGGCCATGCGCCGCGCCGTCGAGGCCTTGAGTACCGTGCCGACCCTGGCCCTGATCGACGGCAACCGCTGCCCCGTGATGCCGATACGCGGCATGGCCATCATCGGTGGCGATGACAAGGTCGATTCGATTTCCGCCGCCTCGATCCTGGCCAAGACGGCGCGCGACGCGGCCCTGGTGCACTTGCATGCGGCCTATCCCGAGTACTGCTTCGACCAGCACAAGGGCTATGGCACCAAGCTGCACCTGGAGCGCTTGCACCTGCACGGCGCCTCGCCCGTGCACCGCCGTTCGTTCGCGCCCGTGCGCAACGTGATCGCCCTGTTTGGCGCGCAGGAGGTGGTGGCATGAAGACGATTACCTCGCGCGACAATGCGCAATACAAGGAGCTGCTGAAACTGGCGGGCAGTTCGCAGGCGCGCCGCAAGTCCGGCCGCACCTTGCTCGACGGCGTGCACCTGTGCCAGTCGTACCTGCAGCTGCGCGGCATGCCGGAGCAGTGCATCGTCAGCGAAAGCGCCTTGCGCAATCCGGAAGTGATGGAGATCGTCGGCCAGCTGGAAAGCCAGCGCGCGCACGTACTGGGCTTGCCCGATGCGCTGTATCACGCTGTCAGTCAGGTCGAACACGGCGTGGGCGTGATGTTCCTCATCGAGACGCCGGAACGTGCTGTCACGCAGCCTCTGAGCGTGTCGGCCGTGCTGCTCGATAACCTGCAGGACCCGGGCAATGTGGGTTCCATCCTGCGCAGCGCGGCCGCTGCTGGCATCACGCAGGTGTACTGCAGCGCCGGCACGGCCTTCTGCTGGTCGCCAAAGGTGCTGCGCGCGGCGATGGGCGCGCACTTCGTGCTCGACGTCTTTGAAAATGTCGATCTGGCGGCGCTCGTTGCTGGCGCGAAGGTGGCGACGCTCGCTACCAGCGGCTACGCCACCCAGCGATTGTACGACGTCGACCTGCGCCAGCCTGTCGCCTGGCTGTTCGGCCATGAAGGGCAGGGCGTGGCCGACGACCTGCTGTCGATGGCGACGCACCAGGTGGTCATTCCCCACCTGGGCCAGATCGAATCGCTGAACGTGGCCGCCTGCGCCGCCGTCTGCTTCTTCGAGCAGCTGCGCCAGGGCCAGGCCTGAACAGGGTCGCCATGTCTTTCCCTGTGCTTGCTGACGGTGCCGCACGTGACGAGGCCTGGTGGCGCCAGGTCGCCGCGTTGTATCCCGCGCCGCCGGACGCCATCGTCAATCTTGAACACGGCTATTTTGGCGCCATGGCGGCGCCCGTGCAAGCGGCCTTCGAGCAGGCCGTGCGCTACACGAATGAACAGCTGAGTCCATTCGTGCGCGGCGAGTTTACGCGCACGCATGTGGATATTCTGCGCCAGCGCGTCGCCGCCCTGATCCACGCCGAGCCGCACGAAATCCTGCTGACGCGCAGCGGCACCGAGTCCATGCAGGTGCTGATCACGCAATACCATGGCCTGGCGCCCGGCGATACGGTGTTGTGGAGTAATCTCGATTATCCGGCCACGCGCACGGCCATGCGCTGGCTGGCGCAGCGCCGTGGCGTCACCAGTACCCAAGTCACATTGCGCTTGCCCATCAGCGATGACGAGATCATCGCCCGTTACGCGCAAGCCATGCGCCAGGCCGTCAGGCCGAAACTGCTGCTGCTGTCGCAGGTGACGCCGGCGAATGGCCAGCAGTTGCCGCTGCGCGCCTTGATTGCGCTGGCGCGCGAACACGGTATCGATGTCGTGCTCGATAGTGCGCATGCCCTGGGGCAGGTGCCGCTCGATGTGCGGGCGATGGATGTCGATTTTGCCGGTTTTAATTTACATAAATGGCTGGGTGCTCCGCCGGGGCTGGGCTTTGTGTATATCCGCGCCGCGCAGCTGCACAAGATCGAGCCGCATTTCGGCGACGACGATTATCCGCTGGACGATATCCGCTGTCGTCTGCACATGGGCATGCCGCCGATCGGCGCCATCCTGGCCGCGCCCGCCGCGCTCGATTTCCATGAACGCCTGGGCGGCACGCCAGCCAAGACGGCACGCCTGGCCTGGCTGAGGGATTACTGGGTCAGCCGCGCCGCGCAACTGCCTGGCGTACGCCTGCTGTCGCCGCTCGATGCAAAGCGCGGCACGGCGCTGGTGGCGTTTGCCGTCGATGGCATGGACGCACGCGCGCTGCAGCAAGCCTTGCTGCAGCGTTTTGGCGTATTTACCGTGCAGCGCAATATCGGCGACATGGACGTCGTGCGCGCCACGGTGGCCGTCACCACCACCACCGCTGAACTGGATCAACTGGTCGCCGCGCTGACGGTGCTGTCCAGCGAGGCGAACACCTGACAAAACCGTCGCGAGCGGAAGGGAGAGGTGGCCGAGAAGCGCAACCGTACTTCTAGTACGGTGAGCATCGCAAGCCGCCTATACCGACGCGCAGCAGGTTTGGTCAGGTGTTCTAGTACTCGCGGCGGTTCGGCTTGATCTCTTGCAGGATCGTGGTGGAGATCTCTTCGATCGACTTGGTGGTCGAGGAGAGCCAGCGGATGCCTTCGCGTTTCATCATTTTTTCCGCTTCGTTGACCTCGTAACGGCAATTTTCGATGGCCGCATACTTGCTTCCAGCGCGTCTTTCGTTGCGTATTTCCGACAAACGTTCGGGCGTAATGCTTAATCCGAAAATTTTATTCTTAAATTCCAGCAGGGCGGAAGGCAGCTTGTCGCGCTCGAAATCGTCGGGAATCAGCGGATAATTGGCCGCCTTGATACCGTATTGCATGGCCAGGTACAGGCTGGTCGGGGTCTTGCCAGAGCGCGAAACACCCACCAGAATGACATCGGCCGAGGACAGGTTCTTGTGCGACTGACCATCGTCGTGCGCCAGCGAATAGTTGATCGCCTCGATGCGATTTTTGTATTCTTCGCTGTCGACGATATTGTGCGAGCGCCCGATGGTGTGGGTCGACATCACGCCCAGTTCCTGCTCCAGCGGGGCGACAAAGGTCTGGATCAGGTCCATGTGCATGCCGCTGGACTTGCGGATCACGGCCGACAGGTCGTTTTTCACCAGGGTGGAGAAAATGATCGGGCGCTGGCCATCGCTGACGAAGGCTTCGTTGATCTTGCGCGCCGCCTCGTAGGCCTTGTCCATGGTATCGATGAAGGGCAGGCGGATCTGGCGGAAACGCAGATCGAACTGCGTCAGCACCGAGTGGCCGAAGGTCTCGGCGGTGATGCCGGTACCGTCGGAAACGAAGAAGACGGTGCGGGCTGCGGAGGGCAGGGGGGGGCGTGGATCTTGTGTCATGGGTTTTCGATCAAGATTGTGCGTCGTCAATTTGCGCCGCACAAGGTAAAATGGCTGCAACGGTAATGATTGTGCTGCACGACGCCAAGAATAACAAGAAGACTGTCCGTGCACCGCGCGTAAAGATTTCTATCATCAGTAAGGGTGTCATTATGACCAACGCAGTATCGCAACAGCAGGAAGACAAGGACGCGGTGTATGTTGCCTCGTTCGAGCATTTGCGCATGACGGATGTCGAATCCGTCGGCGGCAAGAACGCCTCCCTGGGCGAAATGATCAGCCAGCTGGCGGAAGCCGGCGTGCGCGTGCCCGGTGGCTTTGCCACCACGGCGCAGGCATTCCGCGATTTCCTGTCGTATAGCGCCAACGGCGGCTTGCCGCTGGCCGAACGCATCGCCCAGCGCCTCGAAGGGCTGAACATCGATGACGTGCGCTCGCTGGCGCAAGCCGGTGCCGAGATCCGTCAATGGATCGTGGAAACGCCATTCCAGCCTCGCCTGGCCTTGGAGATCGACCAGTTCTACGCCAAGCTGGTAGCCGATTCCGACACGGAAATGTCGTTTGCCGTGCGTTCCTCGGCCACGGCGGAAGACTTGCCGGACGCGTCTTTTGCTGGTCAGCAAGAAACCTTCCTGAACGTGGTCGGCATCGACAACGTGCTCGACGCCATGAAACAGGTGTTCGCCTCGCTGTACAACGACCGCGCCATCTCGTATCGCGTGCACAAGGGCTTTACGCACGCGGAAGTGGCCTTGTCGGCCGGCGTGCAGCGCATGGTGCGTTCCGATCTGGGCGCGGCTGGCGTGATGTTCACCATCGACACGGAATCGGGCTTCAAGGACGTGGTCTTCGTCACCTCCAGCTATGGCCTGGGCGAAACCGTGGTGCAGGGCGCCGTCAATCCCGACGAATTCTATGTGCACAAACCGATGCTGGAAAAAGGCAAGTCGCCTGTGATCCGCCGCAATATCGGCTCGAAACTGCTGAAAATGGAATTTACGAACGAAGCGAAAGCTGGCCGTTCCGTGAAAACCGTCGACGTGCCCGTCGAAATGCGCAACCGCTACTCGCTGAACGACAGCGAAGTGGTGGAGCTGGCAAAGTACGCCGTCATCATCGAGAACCACTACGGCCGTCCGATGGACATCGAGTGGGGCAAGGATGGCCGCGACGGCAAGCTGTACATCCTGCAAGCGCGTCCTGAAACCGTCAAGTCGCAGCAAAAGGCAACCGACGTGCAGGAACGCTTCAAGCTGAAAAGCACCGGCACCGTGCTGACGTCGGGCCGCGCCATCGGCCAGAAGATCGGCGCCGGCCCTGTGCGCGTGATTCACGACCCGGCCGACATGGAACGCGTGCAGCCAGGCGACGTCCTCGTTGCCGACATGACGGACCCGAACTGGGAACCGGTCATGAAGCGTGCAGCGGCCATCGTCACCAACCGTGGCGGCCGTACTTGCCACGCAGCAATTATTGCGCGTGAACTCGGTGTGCCTGCCGTCGTCGGCTGCGGTAACGCCACCGACGTGCTGAAAGACGGCACCTTTGTCACCGTGGTGTGCTCCGAAGGCGACGAAGGCAAGATCTACGATGGCTTGCTGGAAACGGAAGTGTCGGAAGTGTCGCGCGGCGAATTGCCGAAGCTCGACACCAAGATCATGCTCAACGTGGGCAATCCGCAGCTGGCGTTCGACTTCCAGTCCGTGCCGAATGCCGGCGTGGGCCTGGCGCGCCTGGAATTCATCATCAATAACAATATTGGTGTGCATCCGCGCGCGATCCTGGAATATCCGAACATCGATGCCGACCTGAAAAAGGCCGTGGAATCGGTGGCGCGTGGCCACGCTTCGCCGAAAGCGTTTTACATCGACAAGCTGGCCGAAGGCATCGCCACCATCGCCGCCGCGTTCTGGCCGAAAAAAGTCATCGTGCGCCTGTCCGACTTCAAGTCGAACGAGTACAAGAAGCTGATCGGCGGTTCGCGCTACGAGCCGGACGAGGAAAACCCGATGCTGGGCTTCCGCGGCGCGGCGCGCTACCTGTCGGCCGACTTCTCCGAAGCGTTCAACATGGAATGCGAAGCGATGAAGCGCGTGCGCAATGACATGGGCCTGACGAACGTGGAAATCATGGTGCCATTCGTGCGCACCCTGGGCCAGGCCGAGAAAGTCATCGACCTGCTGGCGAAAAATGGCTTGAAGCGCGGCGAGAACGACTTGCGCGTCATCATGATGTGCGAAGTGCCATCGAACGCCATTCTGGCCGACCAGTTCCTCGACCATTTCGACGGCTTCTCGATCGGTTCGAACGACCTGACCCAGCTGACCCTGGGCCTGGACCGCGATTCCGGCATGGAATTGCTGGCCGCCGACTTCGACGAACGCGATCCAGCCGTCAAAGCACTGCTGTCGCTGGCCATCAAGGCTTGCCTGGCGCGCGGCAAGTACATCGGCATCTGCGGCCAGGGTCCTTCGGATCACCCTGACTTCGCCGTCTGGCTGATGGAGCAGGGCATCGAATCGATGTCCCTGAATCCCGACTCGGTGATCGACACCTGGCAAAAGCTCGCTGCGCTGAAAGCGTAAGCGTCTGCCCTCTGAAAACCCGCTGCCTCACCCGGCAGCGGGTTTTTTTACGTCTGCCATGCGGCGCACGGCAGTATTCGATGGGCTTGCGCCAGATCAGCTAAAATGATTCCACCAATACATTGAAACGGGAGTTCTCATGGCAAGCAAGAAACCGAGCAAAGTTGCAAAGATCGACATCGGCATTTCCGAGGCGGACCGCGCGAAGATCGCGGAAGGCCTGTCCGGCCTGCTGGCCGACAGCTATACCCTGTACCTGATGACGCACAATTTCCACTGGAACGTCAAGGGACCGATGTTCAACACCCTGCACCAGATGTTCATGACGCAATACACGGAGCAGTGGGGCGCGCTGGACCTGATCGCCGAGCGCATCCGCGCCCTCGGCTATCCGGCGCCGGGTACCTACAAGGAATTCGTCAAGCTGGCCTCGATCAAGGAAATCGACGGCGTACCGCCGGCGCTGGACATGGTCAGCCACCTGGTGGCGGCACAGGAAGCGACCGCGCGCACGGCGCGCCGCTTGTTCCCGCTGCTGGAAAAAGCCAATGACCAGCCGACGGCCGACCTGATCACGCAACGCCTCGATTTGCATGAAAAGACGGCGTGGATGCTGCGCAGCCTGCTCGAGGAATAAAGGCCGGGCCGGCGGCTAATTCGCCCTCGGCTATTGACGCCATCAGGAATTGCGTTAGACTGTTTGCATATAGGTGTTTGGCAAGAAGAATATCAGGCAGCACAGCGCATTAAACCCCGTCGCTTATATAGGCTACGGGGTTTTTTATTTTTGGAATCACAAGAGTGGAGGCATCATGGCTGAATGGGTAGGCTGGTTCGTGGCAGCTGGCGCGGTATTGATCCTGGAACTGTTTACGGGCACGTTTTATTTGCTGATGATCGCCATCGGTATCGGTGCTGGAGGACTGGTGGCGCTGGCGGGCGGCAATGGCAGCTGGCAGGCCATGACAGCCGCCATAGTCGGCGTGGCGGCCACGCTGTTATTGCGGCGCAGCCGTTTTGGCAGGGCGGGGCGGCGCGATGCGGCACAGGATCCGAATGTGAACCTGGATATCGGCCAAAGCGTGGCGGTCGCGCATTGGGTCGATGGCGCGGCGCGCGTCATGTATCGCGGCGCCTTGTGGGATGTGGAACTGATTCCCGGCAGCGATACGCAGGCCGGTCATTACACCATACGTGCCGTGCGTGGCAGCCGTTTGATTGTTGGATAACCTGGAGAGTAGATTATGGAAGTAAGCATCGGAAGCATGTCGCTGATCTTGTTATTGCTGGCATTGGTATTTGTCTTCAAGACGGTCAATGTGGTGCCGCAGCAGCATGCCTGGGTGGTGGAGCGCCTGGGCAAGTTCCACGCAGTATTGGGTCCTGGCTTGAATATCGTGGTGCCTTTCGTCGACCGTATCGCTTACAAGCACGTGCTCAAGGAAATTCCACTCGACGTGCCGCCGCAGGTATGTATTACGCGTGACAATACGCAATTGCAGGTCGATGGTATTCTGTATTTTCAGATTACCGACGCCATGCGTGCTTCGTATGGCTCGTCGAACTATATTGCCGCCATTACGCAGTTGGCGCAAACGACCTTGCGTTCGGTGATCGGTAAAATGGAGCTCGACAAGACATTTGAAGAGCGCGACCATATTAATACGGCCATCGTGAATGCGATCGATGAATCGGCGGCGAATTGGGGTGTCAAGGTATTGCGTTATGAAATCAAGGATTTGACGCCGCCCAAGGAGATTCTGCATGCGATGCAGGCGCAGATTACAGCCGAGCGCGAAAAGCGCGCACTGATTGCCGCCTCGGAAGGACGCAAGCAGGAGCAGATCAATATTGCCAGCGGTGAGCGCGAAGCGAACATCGCCCGCTCGGAAGGCGAGAAGCAGGCATCGATCAACCGCGCCGAAGGCCAGGCTACGGCCATCGTCGCGCTGGCGCAAGCCAGTGCCGAAGCGCTGCGCCAGGTGGGCGCCGCCATCCGCGAGCCGGGCGGTGAAGACGCCGTCAACCTGAAAGTCGCCGAACAGTATGTGGGCGCGTTCGCGCAATTGGCGAAAACGAATAACTCGATTATCGTGCCGGCCAATCTGGGTGATATCAGTGGCTTGATCGCCACGGCGATGCAGGTGGTGAAAACGCAGAAGCCGAAAGGCAGCGTGACTATGCCCTGATTACCTGATTACCTGACTTGCTGGGTGAGTAGCAAGCTTGTAGCAAGGTTTTTTCAATACTGCCCGCTGTCTAGCGGGCAGTTTGCATTTGTATCGCCTGTAATATGTGGCGGCAGGGCTGGAGTATCGGCGGCTGAATGAATTACGTTGAAAATATTTTCTTCATGCTATGCTGTGCGCACTTTCAGGATTATGTGTTGTCATGCGGCGTTTATTTCTTTGGTTGGCGTAATCTCTGCCACGGCAGGATGCCGGGTAGCGGTTGCAGGCGATGCACGATTGGCGATAGTATTGGGTCCGTGTATATTTTGAATTGCAATTTATAAGTACTATAAATTGCAATGAAACAGAAAGTACTGCAAAATAAATACAGCCGATGGCGCTGTATTGAATCGCAGCCGCACAAGGCAATGGCGCTTGCGCAGACAGTCCATGCGCGATGCCCGCTCCCCGTGATTGGAGGCTTGCAGTGCTTGAAAGCCAGGGAAGTAGGGGTTTTGGTAAAAGAATTGTAAAAAACCACCAAATCTCAAGAAAAAACACCTCAGTCACGTTACAATTGGATAGAATTTAACTGTTCAGTTATATTTTTCAACTCACACAAGGAAATATCATGGATCTGTCGAACTTATCCCTGTCCGAGCTGCGCACCTTGCAGGACGACATCAAGAAGCAAATGAAGAAACGCGAACAGGATGATCTGTCCAAAGCGCGCGAGCAAATCCTGGCGATTGCTCAGAGCGTCGGCGTTTCCGTAAAAGACCTGGTTGGTACAGGGATTCGCGCTAAAACGGGCACGGTTGCTGTTCGCTATCGCAATCCGGATGATGCGACGCAGCAATGGACTGGCCGTGGCCGTCAACCGAAATGGGTCAAAGAGTGGACCGATTCGGGTAAGTCGCGCGATCTGCTGAAGGTGTAATTCTGAAGGTTTAAAAAACCGTTCATTCGGATGCTTGTCCTGTGAAATGGTACAGGTGTAGTACAAGGCAGCATGCAAGCATCCGGAACTTTGTTGATTCTCTCTCGTTGGCCAGCTCGGTCAAGCTGATTTACCTCGGCTTATCTCCATGGTATTTTTATCAATGCCAGTCTTTTTTCCCGCCTTATCTGATTCCCTCCCTGTTTTAATCCTGCCACGCCGCGATTTTTTTTCCATTTGTTGTAGATAGTGGCAAAATAAAACCCGGCATATAGCCGGGCTTGTTGATACGCTCGCAGCACGCTGCGCGCAGTGCCGGATCAGCGGCGGTGCGACTTCATCGCCGCCTGCACTTCACGCGCGCCGTCGCGGTCGCGCTCGGCTGCCCGCTTGTCGTGCTGCTTCTTGCCCTTGGCTAGGCCGATTTCGCATTTCACGCGGCCACCCTTGTAATGCAGGTTGAGCGGCACCAGCGTATAGCCGGAGCGTTCCACCTTGCCGATCAGTTTATCCATTTCCGTACGGTGCAGCAGCAGCTTGCGCGTGCGTACGGCTTCCGGGTGGATATGGGTGGAGGCGGTCGGCAGGGCGCTGATATGCGCGCCGAACAGGAACAGCTCATCGCCGCGGACGACGACGTAGGCTTCCTTGATTTGTACGCGGGCGTCGCGGATGGCTTTGACTTCCCAGCCTTCCAGTACGATGCCGGCTTCGTAGCGATCCTCGATAAAGTAGTCGTGGAAGGCTTTTCTGTTGTCTGCTATGGTCATGAGATGGTAAATGTGCGCGGGTCGGTTAAACTACTGTCTCGCGCAAGCGCGATCAAATCAAATGTATCCAACATCATAGCAAATGGTTCTTCAATGGCAGTAGTACATAAATCAGTTTTTCTCGGCTATAGCGCCGAACAAATGTTCGCGCTGGTGGCGGCGGTGGAGGATTATCCCAAATTCCTGCCCTGGTGCGGTGCAGTCGAGGTTCGCGAGCGGGGCGAGAACACGGTTGTCGCCAGCGTGGGCATACATTACCACGGCGTGCGCCAAAGCTTCACCACGTCCAACGAGAACGTGCCGCCGACCTCCATCAAGATGAAGCTGGTGGACGGTCCTTTCAAGACCCTCGATGGCGTGTGGACCTTCAAGGCCCTGCGTGAAGATGCCTGCAAAATCGAACTGGACCTGCACTACGAGTTTTCCAGCCGCGTGCTCGAACAGATCATCGGCCCCGTCTTCGGCATGATCGCCAACAGCATGGTCGACTCCTTCTGCAAGCGCGCGGAGACCGTATATGGCTGAGGCCACCATCGAGGTGCAAGTTTGCTACGCCTTGCCCGATAGCAGCTTCCTGCGTTCCCTGAACGTGCCTGCAGGCACCACCATCGAGCAGGCGCTGGCGCAGAGCGGCTTGCTGCAGGCTGTCCCTGGCATCGACCTGGCCATTAATATGGTGGGTATCCATGGCAAGAGAAAGCCGCTCGATGCCGTCTTGCACCAGCATGACCGGGTGGAGGTGTACCGCCCCTTGCAGGCCGACCCGAAAGAGGCGCGCCGACGCCGTGCCAGCGGCAAGCCTGCGACGGGTTGAGCGGGTAGGGCGGCGGCGTGACCGCCGTCTGGCGAGCGCGATCTTTTGCTATGTTCAAATATCTTTTCTATGCTGCAAGGACGGAGGGCGCTTTTTTCTGTATAATCTGCTTTTGCGCCAATAGGAAATGCTATGCGTCTACTTCAAAAAGCACTCACATTCGATGACGTGCTGCTCGTCCCAGCCTACTCCAACGTTCTGCCCGCCGATACGTCCCTCAAAACTCGCCTGACCCGCAATATCACCCTGAATATTCCCTTGCTGTCCGCAGCCATGGATACGGTGACGGAAGCCCGTCTGGCGATCGCGATGGCCCAGGAAGGCGGCATCGGTATCATCCACAAGAATTTGAATCCGAAGGACCAGGCACGTGAAGTGGCCCGTGTAAAACGTTTCGAAGCTGGCGTGCTGCGCGATCCGATCACGATTCCGCCGGACATGAAAATCCGCGACGTGATCGCGCTGACGGAACAATACGGCATCAGCGGTTTCCCTGTCGTCAAGGGCAAGGAAGTGGTCGGTATCATTACCAACCGCGATTTGCGCTTTGAAAAGGAACTCGACGCGGAAGCCTCCGCCAAGATGACCCCGCGCGAAAAACTCGTCGTCGTCAATGAAGATGCTGACACGGCCGAAGCCAAGCGCCTGATGAACAAGCACCGCCTCGAGCGCGTGCTGGTGGTTAACGACGCGTTTGAGCTGCGCGGCCTGATCACCGTCAAGGATATCCAGAAATCGACTTCCCACCCGTTCGCGTCGAAAGACAGCCAGGGCAAGCTGCTGGTCGGCGCTGCCGTCGGCGTCGGTGCCAAGGATGAAGAGCGCATCGACCTGCTGGTCGCTGCTGGCGTCGACGTGCTGGTGGTCGACACGGCCCATGGCCACTCGCAGGGCATCCTGGACCGCGTACGCTGGATCAAGACCAAGTATCCGCAAGTGGAAGTAATTGGTGGCAACATCGCTACCGCCGCCGCCGCCAAGGCGCTGGTGGAATACGGCGCCGATGCGGTCAAGGTCGGCATCGGTCCTGGCTCGATCTGCACCACGCGTATCGTCGCCGGTGTGGGCGTGCCGCAAATCACGGCCATCTCGAACGTCGCCGAAGCACTCGAAGGCACGGGCGTGCCATGTATCGCCGACGGCGGCATCCGCTTCTCGGGCGACATCTCGAAAGCGCTGGCCGCTGGCGCGTCGACCGTCATGATGGGTTCCATGTTTGCCGGTACGGAAGAAGCGCCAGGCGAAGTGATCCTGTATCAGGGCCGCAGCTACAAGTCGTACCGCGGCATGGGCTCGCTGGGCGCGATGTCCGATGGTTCGGCTGACCGTTATTTCCAGGACGCCACCATGAAGGCCGACAAGTTCGTGCCGGAAGGTATCGAAGGCCGCGTGGCCTACAAAGGCAGCGTGCTGGCGATCATCTTCCAGCTGGTGGGCGGCGTGCGTCAATCGATGGGTTACTGCGGTTGCGCCACCATCGACGAACTGCGCGAAAAAGCGGAATTCGTGGAAATCACCTCGGCCGGCATGCGCGAGTCGCATGTCCATGATGTGCAGATCACGAAAGAAGCACCTAACTACCGTTCAGAGTAATTAGCGACAGACCAGACCGGCGCCTAGTGCGCCGGTTTTGTAATGACCTCAGATAAAGTCCCCATCATGCATTCTAAAATCCTCATTCTCGATTTCGGTTCCCAAGTCACCCAGTTGATCGCCCGCCGCGTGCGCGATTCCGGCGTGTTTTCCGAAGTCTTCCCGTATGACGTCAGCGACGAATTCGTGCGCAACTATGGCGCCGCCGGCGTGATCCTGTCGGGCAGCCACAATTCCACGCTGGACGGCGATTCGCCGCGCGCGCCGCAAGCCGTGTTCGAGCTGGGCGTGCCCGTGCTGGGCATCTGCTATGGCATGCAAACCATGGCGGCCCAACTGGGCGGCAAGGTGGAAAACGGCCTGGTACGCGAATTCGGCTACGCCGAAGTGCGCGCCCGCAGCCACACCAAGTTGCTCAACGGTATTGCCGACTTCGTCACCGACGAAGGCCACGGCATGCTGAAAGTGTGGATGAGCCACGGCGACAAAGTGCTGGAAATGCCGCCAGGTTTCAAGCTGATGGGCAACACCCCGAGCTGCCCGATCGCCGCCATGGCTGACGAAGAGCGCCAGTTCTACGGTGTGCAATTCCACCCGGAAGTGACGCACACGGTACAGGGCAAGGCCATGATCGGCCGCTTCGTGCATGAAATCTGCGGCTGTAAATCGGACTGGAACATGCCCGACTACATCAGCGAAGCGGTGGAAAAAATCCGCGCGCAAGTCGGTACCGACGACGTCATCCTGGGCCTGTCCGGCGGCGTCGATTCCTCCGTGGCCGCTGCCCTGATCCACCGTGCCATCGGCGACCAGCTGACCTGCGTCTTCGTCGACCACGGCCTGCTGCGCCTGGACGAAGGCAAGATGGTGATGGACATGTTCGCCAAGAACCTGGGCGTGAAAGTCATCCGCGTCGATGCGGAAGAGCAGTTCATGGGCCACCTGGCCGGTGTCACCGACCCCGAGCAAAAGCGCAAGATCATCGGCCGCGAATTCGTCGAAGTCTTCCAGGTCGAATCGGGCAAGCTGGTCAACGCCAAATGGCTGGCGCAAGGCACGATTTACCCGGACGTCATCGAATCGGCCGGCAAGGGCAAGAAAGGCCAGACCATCAAGAGCCACCACAACGTGGGCGGCTTGCCGGACACCATGAAGCTCAAGTTGCTGGAACCCTTGCGCGAACTGTTCAAGGACGAAGTGCGCAAACTGGGCGTGGCCCTGGGTTTGCCGCATGACATGGTGTACCGACATCCGTTCCCTGGCCCGGGCCTGGGCGTGCGCATCCTCGGCGAAGTCAAGAAAGACTACGCCGACCTGCTGCGCCGCGCCGACGCCATCTTCATCGAAGAACTGCGCAACACGCCGTACGAGCCGGTAGTGGTTCCTGGCTTCGATCAGGACAGCGTGCCGACCAACTGGTACGAAGCAACCAGCCAGGCATTCGCCGTCTTCCTGCCCGTCAAATCGGTGGGCGTGATGGGCGATGGCCGCACCTACGAATACGTGGTGGCCCTGCGTGCCGTGCAGACGCAAGACTTCATGACGGCCCACTGGGCGCACCTGCCGCACAGCCTGCTGGGCAAGGTATCGAACCGCATCATCAATGAAGTGCGCGGCATCAACCGCGTCGTCTACGATATCTCGGGCAAGCCGCCGGCGACCATCGAGTGGGAATAATCTCCCGTCCGGCGGCCTCTGGCACAGCCGGATAGATGAATGAGACCAAGCCCCTGATTTATCAGGGGCTTTTTCTTTTGTGCGCCCAGCATGGGCGCACTCTTGCGGGTGAAAGTCCCGCCGCGAGCTGACCACAGTGAGCGAAGTGAAGCGCAACTGCATGACCGAGCTGTACGGGCTGGAGGTGTCGCCCGATCTCATTTCCACTATCACTGGCGAGGTGATGGACGAGGTCATCGAATGGCAGAACCGGCCGCTCGAACCCATGTATCCACTGGTCTTCTTTGACGCGCTGCGGGTCAAGATACGCGACGAGGGCACCGTCAAGAACAAGGCGGTGTATCTGGCGCTGGGCGTGCGCGCCGACGGCACCAAGGAGATTTTGGGCATCTGGATCGAGCAGACCGAGGGTGCCAAGTTCTGGCTGCGCGTCATGACCGAATTGAAAAACCGTGGCGTCGAGGATGTGCTGATCGCCGTGGTTGACGGCCTGAAAGGCTTCCCGCAGGCCATCAACGCTGTTTTCCCGCAGGCGCAGGTCCAGACCTGCATCGTGCACCTGATCCGCAACAGCCTGGAATTCGTCGGCTGGAAAGAGCGCAAACTGGTCGCCGCCGAACTGAAAAACATCTACCGCGCCACCACCGAGGACGAGGCGCAGCGGGCCCTTGAGGCGTTCGCCAGCGGCCCCTGGGGGCTGAAGTACCCGACCATCACCGCGATCTGGCGGCGCCAGTGGCAAGAGGTGATTCCCTTCTTCGCGTATCCGATGGAAGTGCGCCGGATTATGTACACAACCAACGCCATCGAAAGCCTCAATATGCAAGTGCGTAAGGTCATCAAGAATCGTGGCCACTTTCCTAACGACGAGGCGGCGACAAAACTGATCTGGCTAGCCTTGCGCAACATCGCGAAAAATTGGAAAATGCCAGCCATCACTTGGCGTGCCGCGAAAAACCAATTCGCCATTCTGTTCGCCGAGCGCTTTACGGCGCACCTGTGACCAAGCATTGAAATTAGCTAAATGACTCCGGACACACAAAAATCCTGACACTCCCAACAACGCGTCCGTGAATTGACCCGCCGCACTTGCGGTGGGGCCACGCCGATCAGCACCATCCGCGCCAGCACAGTCTTACTCATCTTTTTCAAAGATGCGGATCTTCGCGCCGCCTTGGTAGTCCTGCAGTTCCGCTTCGCCATCGATGCGTATGTTGCCCTTCAATATCACCTCCACGCTGATATCGACTTTTTCGATGCGAAACGTTTCAATGTCGGTTGGATGCACATCGATTTCCATGGAAATCGAGGCGCCTGGCGCAATCGTGGTGAATTGCGTTTTCAGCGCCGGATTGGCCAGGCCACGGCGGGCGTAGGTGACGGCGCCGGTATCGGTATCGATGAACTTGACGATCGGGCCCGACTTGCGCAGGTAGTCGAGCGGAAAACCGATATCGCGGCTGCCATCGTTGCGGATGGTGACCAGCACGTCGATCGGCTTGCGCTGATAGACGCAGCCAGCGTTGCCCAGGCATTGCAGGGAGATGGAGAGGGGCGCGTGGGTGCTCGTCATGTTGTTTGCCTTCAATGGTAGTGCCATCAGCATGGCATAGATAAGCAGGGTCAGACAATATCGCATCGTATTTTCCTGCCGATTTTTTTGCTCAGCAATTCCTGCGCTTCAATCGCGATATTCCAGCCGTGGCGTTTCAGGATCCGCGCGCCTTCTGCATACGACATGATCGATTGCGTCAGGTCTTCCGGCGAGGTGCCGTTGACGTGGCAAACGATGGGCTCGTCGAGCGTGCCGTCCGGCTTGAAATAGCGTACCGTTTCTTCGAACTCCGTGTACGAGTATTCGTCGGGCATGCCCACGCAATGCCCGAATTCATGCGCATACGTGGTCAGTGCCGTTGCCAGCGACACGTTCATCACGTCGCCGGTAACGTTTTCGCGGTCATAGCGCTTGTGGATCTGCAGCGTGTAATGCTGATTCTCGTCGACCCAGAGGACGCGGAAAATCACGGGCAACACTTTTTGTCCGCATTGCGGATCATTGATTTCAAGCCGGAACTTGTTGTTCCAGTTGCCTTCGATGCCGGCCGTCGCGTTTTTCTTCGCCAGCGCCACCACGTTGGCGCGCTGCTTGACGCGCAGCGCCGCCGATTCCGTGCCCTTGTCGCTCTCTTCCAGCGCCTGTCCTGCGGCGTCGAGTACCGTGATGGCCTTGAAACGCACTTCCACCACCACCGGACCGTCCGATTTTGATGGCACATATAGCTTGAACCAGATCTTGTCCTTGTATTTGTGCGGCGTGCCGTCGTGCTGGTAAGGCTGCGCATAGCGGCCATACGAGGGACAGGCGATTTCCTTTTCGTAGTCCTCGATCCAGCAGGCCGGCAGCTTGACCAGCACTTCCTTGCGGCGCTTGTTGTCCACCGGCGTAGTGCTGGAGTCGCCTGCCGGCTTGTATTTCGGTTCCGGCGGGGTGCTGGCCCGGGCTGCCGGCTGCCCTGGCGAACCTGGCACCGGCGTCGGCGCTGAAGAGGGGGCGGATGCCGGTGCCGATGCCGAACCCTGGCCGACTACAGTTTTCAGCAGCTCGATCACCAGCGCCTCGGCGGCGGCTGCTGCAATCACATGCGTCAAGCCCTTTTCGTCGGTCATGCCGCTCTCATAGCTGCCATCTTCGCGCTTGATGCGGTAAGGCTGGCGCGGCATCGGTTCGCCGGTATCGCGGTCGCGCAGCACGAAGCCTTCGTCGAACAGCTTGATACGCGTGTCCGGCAGCGCCGGCAACGCGCCCGCCGCGCTGGCGCCGCCGTTGAACATATGCTGGCCGCCCTTGACCGTGAAATTGCCGGGACACGTAAACGTGATATTGCCGCCTTCAAGCGTGATCGACGATTGCCCGGCCTGCAGCATGATCTTCTGATTGGCCTTGATATCGATGCTGTCGTTGACGGAGATCACGGTAATGGCCTTGTCGGCCAGGATTTCCAGTTGCCCCGTATGCGCCTGCAGCGATACGGGACCGTTGGCGGCAATCGCCTGGATGCCGCCGGCGTGGGTAAACAGCCCCTGTGCGCTGGCCGACACGGACGAATAGGTGTGGCCGGCCGTCATGTGCAAGTCCGATTGCGTCGTCCATTGCAGCTGTTGGGCGGCAAATAGTACGGTCGAGCCTGGCGTGGCCCAGTTGATGCTGGCAGGCGCTTCCATCAGTACCAGCGGCTGGCCGAATTTTTCCACCGGCTGGTCGGCGGCCAGCTTGCGCTCGCCTGCGCTGGCCTTCAGCGCCTCCTGCCCGCCCACGCTGGCCCGGTATTTGCCATCCTGCTGGGGATCGATCTGCTTGATCAGGTCCAGCTGGGCCTGTTTGGTATCCTGGCTGAACAGGGCGCTTTGTTGCTGCGCGGCCTCGGCCAACGACTTGTTCAGTTCGGCCGCGCCTTTCAGCTGGCCCAACGCTTCCGTGGTGTCGAGCTGGGTGGATGCAACGCTTGCGCCAGTCTGCGCGCGGGCGGTGGTCGAGATGAGCACGCCTTCGCCGCCGCGCAGCACGGTCCAGGCATCGGTGCGCAGCTCGAAGCCGCTGCCGCGATAACTGCCGCGCTGGGCCGTGTTGGCGCCTTGCTGTACCAGGTAACCGAGGTTCAGCTGCGTCGCCGCGCTGCTCGTCGCCAGGCGGGTGCGCAACTGGCCCGGCGTATCGTCGATGACCCACTGGTTATAGCCGCCGCCATCGAAATTGTGGCTGTGGATGCCGGATATGACGCCGGCGTGATTGACGTCGGAACCTACGCCGGCCGTATAGGGTGGCGTGTCGCTGCCGGTATAGAGCTGGGCCACTACCAGCGGACGGTCCATGTCGCCTTCGATGAAGTCGAGCAGCACTTCGGTGCCGATGCGTGGCGTAAATTGCGAACCCCAGTTCGGGCCGGCCAATGCTTCGGCCACACGCACCCAGGTGCCTGACGCTTCATTGCCGGGCGCGTTGCCCTGTTGATCCGTGTTGTGCGCCATGCCGCCCGGATTGGCGGCGCCGCCGCGTTGCCAGGCGAACTGGATGCGTACCTGATGATCGCGCACGGTGGTCGCCACGCTGTCGGGCAGGCCGACCACCAGCGCCGTTTGCGGCCCCAGCGCGCTGTTGGCCTGGCGCCCGGCGGTGGCGGGCGGCACGATGGCCACGCTGGTCCGCGCGCAGGCAAAGGTATTGCGGTAGGTGCCGGCCTCGAGCTGGCCATCGAGCAGGCTGGCGACGTCGCTCAGGCTGGCCACTGTCGACAGTTTCGACAGTAGCGTCGTCAGTGTGCCGCCGGCCGGTCCCAGGTTGTTGCGTGCCTCGTGCTCGACCCATAGCACGGTAAACTGGTTGGCGCCATCGGCATAGTGTTCGTGCTGCAGCAGGTTAAAGGCGTGGCCGGCCGCCATGCGCCGCACCGCGCCACCGCCCGTGAATTGCTTGTTCTCCAGTTCCAGCGCCTGCAGCATGCGCAGGCCGTGCGGATCGGCCGCCGTGCTGTCGGCATAGCGCCGTTCGCCGGAGCCATCGTACAGAGGCAAGGGCGGCAGCTCGCCCGCCTGCAGGCTCGAGCTGTGTTCGGCGGCCGGCGCCGCCAGTTGCTGCGGGTCCCAACTGCTGATGCCGACCGCGTTGGGCCGCACCTGGCGCCGCGCGCTGAAGCTGTCGATGGCGTCATCGGTATCGCTGGCGCGCACGCCGTGAAAGCGCAGGCCAGCCATGCCTGGCGTCGGCGGGGCGACTGCCTTGCTGTCGAAAATCACCAGCTTGTGCTTGGCCTGCTGTGCGTTCTGTTGTTCTCCTTCTTGCGTCGCGCCATCCTCCTGCTCGTGCTCGAAGCGCCAGCTCAGGCCTTCGAAGGCGAGTACGCGGGTCAGGAAGGCCAGGTCGCTTTCGCGGTATTGGGTCCAGACGGGGCGAGGCGCCAGTTCCTGGCTGACATCGAATTCGAAACGGACCTGCGGATAGTCACCGAGCAGCTCCGTGATGAGGTCGCGCGCGTTCTTGTCCTGGAAGATATAGCTGTCGCGGCGCAAGCCCAGCAAGGCCAGGGCGGGTTCGAGGCGCAAGCGGTAGCGCGTCACGCCGCCATCGGCGCCGGCAAAGGCGCAGTCGGTGCACAGTCCGTGCCAAGCGCGCCAACTGCCGTCGGGCTGCAGCAGCTTGAGCGTGATTTCTTCCCCGAGAAAGCTGGCAAGGTCCAGGCCCGCCGCCGTGCTCAAGGCATCGACCTCGAAACGGAACAGCTCGTTGACCGCCTCGCGGCCCGTCATCCGCTCGGCCATCAGCGATTCGGGCAGGTTCGATGCCTGCGCCGTGGCCAGCGTGATCAGCCGCGCATGCTGCGACAGGCCGGTGCCGAACACCCCCAAGGCAGCTTCTGTCGTTGCCAGGCCGCTCATTACGGCAACGTGATGGTCAGGTTGGCCGTGCGCGGCGCCAGCTTGACGATATCGCTGTAGGCGTTCATCTGCTTTTCGGTGTTTTTGGCCAGCATGGTGCGCAGGCCCAGGTAACCCAGTGCGCAGATCAACGCGAATACCGAGCACAGCACCCACAGCGGCACGTCGTTGCGCAACTTGTGCGCAATCTGATCGGGGCGTTCCGCATGTGGCGCAAAGCCGGCTTTCTTGCCCTTCATCTGGGCGATCTCGTCACCCAGGCGGGCCGTCAGATAGGCCAGTTTCTCCGAGCCTTCGAGGATGTACCGACCCTGGAAGCCGAGCAGCAGGCACATGTGGAACACTTCCAGCGCCTGCAGGTGGGCGCTGCCGCGCGCGCGCAGCGCTTCGAGACGGATGAAGAAGTTCTCGCCGGCCAGCTGGTCGCCGAACAGCACCAGTTGCAGCGGGCGGCGCGCCCAGTCGTCGCGGATGGCGTACGGCGAGCGCAGGATGATTTCGTCGACAGCCGCGCAAAATGCATACTTGGCGGCATCGATATCATCGGCCGAAGCCGCATGTTTTTTTGCCGCGTGCCCAAACTCGTCGAGAAACTGCGTCATCTTTCTGATGAAGTCGGCATTGTCTTGCGGGCCGCTGCCGTTCTTCAGCATGAACAGCGCATAGAAACCGTCGTACATCAGATCCGTCAGCGTGTGTTCGGTGCCCGGGCCGGCCGGTACGCTCGATGCGTAAGCGGCGGAGCCGCCGGACATCAGGGAGGGGGCGTTTGCATTCATCGTTTATCTTCAGGAAGTGATGGCGACAAGTTCAAGTTTCAGATCCCGCATGCCGGATGGGACGTAGATCGAGATCGACTGGGCCTGCAGCATGCGATCGTACATCTGGCCCTTCGCTTCGATGGTGAAGTAATACGTATCGGGCCGCACCGGCACGGCGGCCGGCACTTGCGGCGTGTGCTGCAGGCGCACGCCGGGCAGGGCTGACAGCACGAATTTTTCCACATCGTCGGGCGCGCCGATCTTGAAGCGCAGCGGCACCACGTCCACCAGTTCCACGCCCGGCAGGTCGGCCGAGACGCCCAGGTAAAACGCGGTCTTGTCGTCGATCTTGCCCGAATCGAGCTTGCCGTGATGGTAAGACGGCTTGACTTCGGTCAACGCGATGGCGAAATATTTTGAAGAGATCACCGTGTCGAGCAGTTCGCGGATGATCGCGTGCAAGCGCGCGAACGATGGTCCCGGATCGGTGTGCTGGTAGGCCGGCAGGTCGGCCAGCGCATGGGTTTTCGAAAACGTCATCAGCGCGCCGGCCAGGGCCAGCAGCGCTTCGTACAGGCGCTCCGGGTGCAGCGCCGGATGATGGAAATAATGACTGAGCGAGGCGAAGGCCGAACTGGCCGTGTGCAGCAGCCAGAACGAGGACATGTCGCCGGAGCGAAATTCGATCACATTCTTGCTCGGCTCGCGGTGGTGGCCGTACAGGGCGTTTACCTTTGCCTGCAGCGCATCGATCAGGCGGCGCAGTTGCAGAAACAGCAGCGGGGCGCTGCGGATCGACAGGCTCGGCGGCACGAACGACGGGTCCGGCTCGAAGCCGCCGGTCGACAGGCGCCGCAGGCGCAGCAAGGGAAAATTCACGTAGGAATCGCGCGGTTCCGATTCGGCCACCAGGCGCAGCGATTTTTGCAGATAGGCCAGTTCGGCCTGCGCTGCATGGGTGTACAGGTCGGGCGTTTCCAGGTTGGACTGACCGTAGCGCGCTGCGCTGTTGGGCTGGTCGGGCGCGGCAAAGTTGCCGCCGAAATGCTTGAATGCGGGCAGGGCGGCATAAAACGTGACGGTTTGCTGTGATTGCAGCAGCTTGCTCAGGTCCAGGGCCTCGGGCAATTCATCGGCGCCGGGAGCGTTGTAGATTTCGCCGTCCTGGAACACCAGCGACAGTTCCAGCAGCCGCAGGGTGTTATTGCTCAGCGCATCGCGGTCGAGCTGCAGGTGGTTGACACCCCACGCGTAGGGATGCAGCGCCTTGATGCTTTCGTGCAGGCGATGTTCATGGTACTGGTCTTGCTGCTGGAAGTGCTGGGGGCGCAGAAACAGGCCTTCACCCCATAACAATTTGCTTGTAATGCTCATCGATTGCCCTTTTTCCCGAGGAAGTAAAAGCGCGGAGAACGCTGCCGCTCCCGGGCTCTTTTGCAGCGCGATCGGCAACTTGCCGGAGCGGCCGATCATTCAATCTTTGCAATAAGAAATTATGTGCTTTTTTCGCAACTGCAACAACATTAACATTATCTGGAAGAAAGGTGCGTACGGTACGTTTCCCGCATGGCGACTGGCTTTGCGGACGATTGAAAAGTGAGTTTTCGCGTATTTTCTATTGAACGGAGTCAATATTAAATCCGTGTTAATCTCGAAAAAATAAGAATTTGGCAACTATAAATTGCAAGTTTTTTAATGACCGCGTCATCTTTTTTTGAGGGAAATCAGACCATGTCTCGCCAATTCACATTCCATTTTTTTGCCGCGGTTGCCTGCGCATTGACGCTCAGTGCCTGTAGCACCGCACCTGCGGTCAAGCCGCCGCCGCCGCCGCCCTCGCTCGACGAGCTGATGGCAAAGGCGACCCAGGCAACAAGTTCGGGCAACAACGAAGCGGCCATGGGTTTGTGGAAACAAGCCGCTGTCGAATTTCCAGCCGATAAGAATCCATGGGCTCGCATGGCGCAAACCCGCTATGAGGCGGGCCAGTACGGCGACGCCATCATCAATGCCCAGGAAGTGCTGGTGCGCGACCCCGCCGACAAGCTGGCCAACAGCGTCATTGCGATCAGCGGATTGCGCCTGTCGACACGTGCATTGGCCGACCTGAGCCGCCAGAACAATCTGTCCGGCCCGCTGCGCACCGAATCGCAGGATCTGGCCAAGCTGTTACGCGAAAGCCTGGGCGAAACCGTACTGGTACCAACGCCGGCCGCAGCGCAGGCGCGCGGCGACAAGCCGCCAGTGCGTTCGCAGCGCAAGGGACAGAGCAAGACTGCCGACAGCAGTGCCAATCCCTTCGATGGCTTGAAGTGAAACTGAGGCAGTAAGGCGATCTACCAGGGGCATCGCGGATGCCGCCCATTACTCGTGAAGGGATGTGTCATGTCAAAAAAAGAAAGTGTTCAAAAACGCCTGCAAAAGGTCCGGCCGCCACGCGTGCAGATGACGTATGACGTGGAAATCGGCGATGCGATTGAAAACAAGGAACTGCCCTTCGTGATGGGCGTCGTGGGCGACTTCGGCGGCAATTCCGAAGTCGAGCAAAAACGGCTGAAGGACCGTAAGTTCATCGGCATTGACCGCGACAATTTCGACGAGGTGCTCAAGGGTGTCGAGCCGCGCGCCGCGTTTGGCGTAGCCAACGAGCTCAGCAATGAAGGCGGCCAGATGCGCGTCGACCTGCGCTTCAAGTCGCTCAATGACTTCCGCCCCGAGGCGGTGGTGGAACAGGTGGCGCCGCTGCGCCGTCTGCTCGACGCGCGCACCAAGTTGGCCGACCTGCGCAACAAGCTGGCCGGCAACGACAAACTGGAAGATATCCTCAACGATGTGCTCAACAGCACGGAAAAGCTGGCCCAGCTGGAACAGCAATCCACCGCCAAGAAAGACTGATCCCATGTCCGCTCAACTGACCCCCGCGTCCGGCGCCGCCGCGACCACCGATATCGGCTTGCTCGACCAAATCGTCGAACAAAGCAAGGTTGCCAAATCCAGCGTCGAGCATGCACGCGCCAAGGACCTGATTTCAGAACTGGTCAGCCAGGTAATGGAAGGCACCGTGGTGGTGTCGGACAACCTGGCGGCCACTATCGATGCGCGCGTTGCCGAGCTGGACAGGCTCATTTCGCGCCAGCTCAGCGTCATCATGCATGCGCCCGAATTCCAGAAGCTGGAAAGCAGCTGGACCGGTCTGCATCACCTGGTTGACAACACGCCCACCGGCACCAACCTGAAGATCAAGCTGCTCAACGCCACCAAGCGCGAGCTGGTGCGCGATTTCCAGAGCGCGCTGGAGTTCGACCAGTCGACCATGTTCAAGAAAGTGTATGAAGAAGAGTTCGGCACTTTCGGCGGCGCTCCATTCGGCGCGCTGCTGGGCGATTTCGAATTTACGCGCCAGCCCGAAGACATGTATTTCCTCGAACAGATGTCGCATGTGGCCGCTGCAGCCCACGCGCCCTTCATTTCGGCCGCATCGCCCGAGCTGTTCGGCCTCGAAAGCTATGCCGACCTCGGCAAGCCGCGCGACCTGGCCAAGGTGTTCGACACGGTCGAATACGCGAAGTGGAAGTCGTTCCGCGAATCGGAAGATGCGCGCTACGTCGGCCTCACGCTGCCGCGCTACCTGGGGCGGCTGCCGTTCAACCCGGCCGACGGCGCCACCGTCGACGGCTTCAACTTCGTCGAGGATGTCGATGGCACCGACCACCAGAAATACCTGTGGTGCAATGCCGCCTATGCCTTCGGCGCCAGGCTGACGGCGGCCTTCGACGACTACGGCTGGTGCGCGGCGATTCGCGGCGTGGAAGGCGGCGGCCTGGTCGAAGATTTGCCGACCCATACATTCAAGACCGACGAAGGCGAAGTGGCGCTGAAATGCCCGACCGAGATTGCGATTACCGACCGGCGCGAAAAAGAGCTGAGCGACCTCGGCTTCATTTCGCTGGTGCATTGCAAAAACACCGATTACGCGGCGTTCTTCGGCGCCCAGTCGGCGCAGAAGGCCAAGAAGTACAACACCGATTCCGCGAATGCGAATGCGGTGCTGTCGTCGCAGCTGCAATACATCTTTGCCGTTTCGCGCATCGCCCATTACATGAAGGCGATGATGCGCGACAAGATCGGCAGCTTTGCCGCCGCGTCCAACGTCGAAGATTTCCTCAACCGCTGGCTTATGCAATACGTGCTGCTCGACGATAACGCCAGCCAGGAGCAAAAGGCCCAGTTTCCACTGCGCGAAGCATCGGTGCAGGTGTCGGAAGTGCCTGGCCGTCCGGGCGTCTACCGCGCCATTTCCTTCCTGCGTCCCCATTTCCAGCTCGATGAGCTGTCCGTTTCACTCCGTTTGGTCGCGGAGCTGCCGCAATCGACCAAATCCTGATTTTTTCATAAACAACCGAAAGGAATGACATGGCAATCGACGTTTACTTGCAAATTGATGGTATCAAAGGCGAATCCACCGACACCTCCCACAAAGATTGGATCGAATGCAAGTCGGTTCAGTGGGAAGTGCTGCAGCCGAAGTCCGCCACCGCCTCGACCGGCGGCGGCCATACGGCTGAACGTACCGAGCACAAGGATATCGTGGTCGCCAAGCTGGCCGACCTCGCCACGCCGCTGCTGCTGCAAAATTGCTCATCCGGTAAAACGATCCCGAAAGCCAAGTTCGAATTCCTGCGCGCTGACGGCCAGGGCGAGCGCATCAAGTACTTCGAGATCGAGCTGGAAAACGTGCTGATCAGCAGCGTGGCGCCGTCCGTCGCGGCTGGCGACATCCTCGGCGAAAACGTGTCGATCAAGTATTCCAAGGTCAAGTGGAAATACACGCAGCAAAAAGTCGGTGGCGGCTCCGGCGGCAATACCTCTGGCGGTTGGGATCTGTCGGCCAACAAGACGATTTGATCGACAACGGCCCTTGCCGGATGAGGCCGTTCCGGCTAGCCGCCGACGGTGACTCCGGCTTGTGCCTGCGTGACTGATTCTGCTGAGTCAAAGGGCCGCCGCAGGCCGCCCTTTTGTTCCTTCCTACTGCCAACGACAGGATACCGATGAAGGGTTTTACGCCGGGATTGTTCGACCGCCTGATGGACACGCCTGTCCAGGGCGCTTCCACTAGCACCGTCTCGCGCTTGTCGCTGGAAGATTTGAAAGACACCGTGGCGCGCGACTTGGAGGCGCTGCTCAACACGCGCACCGTGATACCGGAAGCGCTGCTGAAAAAATTTCCCGAATGCGGCCGCTCGATTGTCACCTACGGCCTCAATGATTTCGCCGGCCTGAGCTTGTCGAGTTCCGACGACCGCGCGTATATCTGCCAGTGCCTGGAAAAAGCCATCGCGCGCCATGAGCCGCGCCTGCGCAGCGTGCGCGCTTCGCTGGAAATCCAGGAAGGCTCGATCAACCGTCTCAATTTCGCCATCACGGCGCTATTGGTGGTGCACTCGGCCCAGGAACCCGTCAACTTCGACGCCATCCTGCAGCCGTCAAGCTTGCATTACACGATCAGCAAGGCGCGCCGTACGGCGCAAGGAGCCTGAACTTGGAAGACTTATTGCCGTATTACGAACGTGAACTGGGTTTCCTGCGCCGCTATTCGCGCGAGTTTTCCGAACGCTACCCCAAGATTGCGGGACGACTGCTGATCGGCGGCGAAGTCTGCGAAGACCCGCATATCGAGCGCATGATCCAGTCCTTCGCGCTGCTCAATTCGCGCATTTCGAAACGCCTCGATGACGATTACCCGGAATTCACCGAAGCGCTGTTCGAGGTACTGTATCCGCATTACCTGCGGCCGTTTCCTTCGTGCTCGATCGCGCGCCTCGACTACAGCGGCGCGGCGGCGCAGCTGACGGCCGCCACCGAGATTGCGCGCGGCACCGAACTGGCGACACGCCCCGTGAAGGGTGTCGCGTGCACCTTCCGCACCGCGTATCCGGTCACCGTGGCGCCGCTGGCGCTGACGCATGCGGCGTTTGCCGCCATCATCGACGCGCCCGAGCAGGTGCAACTGCCGCCAAACGCCACCTCCAGCGTCAGCATCGTCATCGAAGCGACCGCCGATCAGATCAGTCTGGCGCAACTGGGTGTCCAAAAGCTGCGCGTGTTCATCGACGGCGAGCCTTCGTTTTGCGCTGCGCTGCGCGACGCGCTGTTCATGCGCACTCTCAAGGCCTATGTGGAAGCGGACGACAGCGGACGCTGGAGCGCGCTGGCGCAGATCCCTGTCAGCACCGCCGGCTATGCCGAGGACGATGCGCTGATCCCGTTTTCGGCCCGGTCGCATCCGGCCTACCGGCTGCTGACCGAATACTTCTGCTTTCCCGAAAAATTCAATTTTTTCGACATCGACTTGGCCGCGCTGTGTGCGCCGCTGCCGTCCGGTTGCCGGCGCATCACCTTGCACCTGGCCCTGGCCGGGCTGCGCACCGATTCGAATACGGCGCGCATGCTGGGCACCATGTCGACGAATAACCTGCTGCTGGGCTGCACGCCGGTGGTCAACCTGTTCCGCCTGCGCGGCGAGCCGATCCGGCTGACGCACACGGCCGCCAGCTATCCGGTGCTCGCCGATGCGCGCCGCGCCTACGCCTTCGAGGTGCAGGCCATCGAGTCGGTCAAGCTGGTGCGCCAGACGCCGCAAGGGGAGTCGATCACCGAATTTCGCCCGTTCTATTCGCTGCGCCACGGCCAGATGCCCGCCAAGGATGGCCATTACTGGGTGATGCGGCGCGATGATGCCATCAGCGAAAAAAGTCCCGGCTACGAGACCGAGATTTCCATCGTCGACATCGATTTCGATCCTGCCGCGATTGAAACCGATACCCTGAGCCTGGAACTGAGTTGTACCAACCGCGACCTGCCAGCGCAGCTTACCTATGGCCTGCGCGGCGGCGACCTGTTCCTGGAAGGCGGATCGAGCGTGCGCAGCATCAACTTCCTGCGCAAGCCGACCGAATCGCACCGCTTCGAGCGGGGTCGCGGCGCGCACTGGCGCCTGATCTCGCACCTGTCGCTGAACCATCTGTCGCTGTCGGGCAGCGGGCTGGAAGCATTCCAGGAAATGCTGACCCTGTATGACTTGCCCCGATCGGCGACCTCGCAACGGCAGATCAGCGGCATTGCGGCGATCGACCACAAGGCGGCCAACGCCTGGCTGCCCGGCAATCCATTCGCCTGCCTGGTGCGCGGCCTCGAAGTGCGGCTGACGCTCGATGAGGAAGCCTTTGTCGGCAGCGGCATCCATGCGTTTGCCCATATCGTCGAGTGTTTTCTCGGCCTGTACGTGCATGCCAACAGTTTCACGCAACTGGTGGTGCTGTCGAAAAAATCGGGAGAGGAGTTGTTGCGATGCAAACCACGCAGCGGCGATTTGAGCCTAGTGTAATCGAGCGCCTGTTCGCCGAGCCTTATCGCTTCCAGTACTTCCAGGCGGTGCGCATGCTTGAACTCTGGCTGGCCCGCAACGGTATGGCGCGCGAGGGCGCGGTGGCCAACTACCTGCGCTTTCAAAATTCGGTGTCGCTCAATTTCGCGCCCAGCCAGCTTGAAGCGGTGCAGGCGGAACCGCGCGAGCTGGGCGCCCTGGCGGCCGACATGCGCGCGCTGGGTGAGGCCGTGCGGTGCGGCGAACTGAAATACGTCCGCATCACGCCTGCCTTCATGGGCTTTCTCGGCGTGGCCGGCGCGCTGCCGGCCCATTACACCGAACGCATCGCCGCGCACCAGCTGTACGAAAAGGACGAAGGACCGCGCGCCTTTCTCGACACTTTTTCCAGCCGCGCGCTGGCGCTGTTCTACGAAGCGTGGCGCAAGTACCGCCTGGAACTCAAATACCAGCTCGATGGCAGGGACAAGTTCCTGCCGCTGCTGCTGTCGCTGGCGGGCCTGGGCCATACGTCGCTGCGCCAGCGCCTGTACGACGATGGCGATGGCGTCCTCGACGAGTCGGTGGGTTTTTTTGCGGCCGCCATGCGGCACCGGCCGCCATCGGCGGTGGCGATCGGCCAGGTATTATCCGCGTATTTCGGCCAGCCCATCAAGGTGACCCAGTTTGTCGGCTGCTGGTACGACGTGCCGCGCGACCAGCAAAGCAGCCTGGGCGGCATGAATGCCATGCTGGGTTCGACCGCGCTGGTCGGCGCGCGCGTCTGGCAGCGCGACTTGCGCATGCGGCTGGTGGTCGGCCCGCTGGCGCGCATCCATTTTGACGCCTTTCTGCCGGGCGGCGCGGCGGCGCGCGCGCTGGAAAAAATGCTCACCATGTTTACTGGCCTGTGCCTCGAATACGAAGTGCAGCTGGTGTTGCGCGCCGACGATGTCCATGGCGTCACGCTGGAGCAGCCGCGCAGCGGCGGGCGGCTGGGCTGGGACAGTTTCCTGATCACAGCCGGCGCCGCGCAGGACCGTGGCGACGTGCGCTATGAACTGCATACGCTGGCATGAATCTTCTTCTCTTTTTTATCCGTTTCCACACAAGGAACTTTGCCCCATGAGCATCAACCTCAAGACGCTGATCAGCAAGCTCAATGACACCAGCCGCACCGCCGCCACCCGCGCCGCCGGCATCTGCGTCGGCCTCGGACAATACGAGGTCGACCTGGAACACCTGTTTCTGGCCCTGCTGGAACAGCCGGCCAGCGATTTTGCGCTGATCGCCCGCCACAGCGGTATCAGCGCCAGCATGCTCGAAGCGGACCTGCAGGCCGAAGTGGCACGCCTGCAGACCGGCAATGCGCGCACCCCCGTGTTTTCGCCCAGGCTGCCGAAGTTGTTTGAAAACGCCTGGCTGATCGCCTCGCTCGATGTGCAGGACGGCCGCCAGTCCAGCATCCGCAGCGCCCATCTGCTGCAGGCGCTGCTGACCGACCCGGAGCTGGTGCAGCTGGCCTACCGCGGCTCGAAGCTGTTCAACAAGTTCAAGCTGGACGACCTGAAGCACAATCTCGACAAGATCACGCAAGGCTCGCAGGAGGCAGCAGGCGCCCCGGCTTCCGATGGCGAGGCCGGGGAGGGCGGCGAGGGAGGCGGAGACCCCGTCGGCGAACTCGAAGGGCGCGCGGCCGCATCGAAAACCCCGGCGCTGGACCAGTTCACCACCAACCTGACGGCGCGCGCGCGCGACGGCAAGGTCGACCCGGTGATCGGCCGAGATGCCGAGATACGCCAGGCGATCGATATCCTGATGCGCCGGCGCCAGAATAATCCCATCCTGACTGGCGAGGCGGGCGTGGGCAAGACGGCCGTGGTCGAAGGGCTGGCGCTGCGCATCGCGCAGGACGACGTGCCCGATGTGTTGAAGGGCGTCGAGATCCATACGCTGGACATGGGCCTGCTGCAGGCCGGCGCCAGCGTCAAGGGCGAGTTCGAGAACCGCCTGAAAAACGTCATCGACGAAGTCAAGAAAAGCCCGCACGCCATCATCCTGTTCATCGACGAAGCGCACACCATGATCGGTGCCGGCGGCACGGCCGGCCAGAACGATGCAGCCAACCTGCTCAAACCGGCCTTGGCGCGCGGCGAGCTGCGCACGATCGCCGCCACCACCTGGGGCGAGTACAAGAAATATTTTGAAAAGGACGCCGCGCTGGCGCGCCGCTTCCAGGTCGTCAAGATCGAGGAGCCGAGCGAGGAACTGGCCTGCGCCATGTTGCGCGGCATGGCGCCGCTGATGGAAAAGCATTTCAATGTGCGCATCTACGACGAAGCCATCACCGAAGCGGTACGGCTGTCGCATCGTTACATCATGGGCCGCCAGCTGCCCGACAAGGCCATCAGCGTGCTCGATACCGCCTGCGCCAAGGTGGCGCTGGGCCAGAACGCGACGCCGGCCCTGCTGGAAAACCTGGTCAAAAAGCTCGACCGCATCGACGCCGAAGTCGCGACGCTCGAGCGCGAGGAAAAGAGCGGCGGGAACCACCCGGTGCGCCTGAAGGACTTGCGTGCGCAGCGCAGCACCGCCGCCAGCGAGCATGCGGCGCTGGCCGCGCGCTGGGAAAACGAAAAGACACTGACCGGGAAGGTCAGGGCGGCGCGCCAGGAGCTGGAAAGCGCCGACGCAGGCCAGGCAGGCACGAAAGCGGACGCCAGCCAGGTCGGCGACCTGCAGGCCTTGCTGAAGGACTTGCGCGCGCTGCAGGGCGAAACGCCGATGGTGCCGGTGCAGGTGGACGGCCACGTGGTGGCGGAAATCGTCGCTGGCTGGACCGGCATCCCGCTGGGCAAAATGGTCAAGGATGAAATCCGCACAGTGCTCAAACTGAAGGACATGCTGGAAGAGCGCGTGCTGGGCCAGTCGCATGCGATCGAGGCGGTGGCGCAGCGCGTGCGCACCTCGCGCGCCAACCTGGACGACCCGAACAAGCCGAAGGGCGTGTTCCTGTTCGTCGGCCCGTCCGGCGTAGGCAAAACGGAAACGGCGCTGGCGCTGGCCGACGTGCTGTATGGCGGCGAACGCAAGCTGATCACCATCAACATGAGCGAATACCAGGAAGCGCACAGCGTGTCGGGCCTGAAAGGCTCGCCGCCAGGCTATGTCGGCTACGGCGAAGGCGGGGTGCTGACCGAGGCGGTGCGGCGCAATCCGTACAGCGTGGTGCTGCTCGACGAAGTGGAAAAAGCCCACCCGGACGTGCTCGAACTGTTCTTCCAGGTCTTCGACAAGGGCGTGATGGAAGATGCGGAAGGGCGCGAGATCGACTTTAAAAATACCATCATCATCCTGACCTCGAACGTCGGTTCGAGCATCCTGATGCAGGCCTGCCTGAATGTGGCGGCGCCAGACCTGCCGACGCCGGAACAGCTGGAGGAAAAGATCCGCCCGCAACTGGTGAAGACCTTCAAGCCGGCCTTCCTGGGGCGCTTGAAAGTGATCCCGTTCTATCCGATCTCGGACGATGTGCTGGTCAATATCATCGGCCTGAAACTGGGCAAGATCGCCCAGCGCATCGCGGCCAATCACAAGGCCGAATTCAGCCACGACGAGGCGCTGGTCGAGGCCGTGCTGGCGCGCTGCACCGAAGTCGATTCGGGCGCGCGCAATGTTGACAATATCCTCAACGGCACCGTGCTGCCCGAGATCGCCGAGTCGGTACTGGCCAAAATGGCCGAAGGCGCCGCGATCACGAAAATCAAGGTCAGCGCCAGCAAGCAGGGGCAGTTCAAGTACACGATCAAGTAAGCATGCGCACTCGAAGCAACATGGCTGCGTCGGCAGGAGCAGCGTCACTCAAGGGAATTGAAATGGACATGCATGGCTAATCCGGAGCAGGGAACAGACAATCTGTTTGCAGGGATCGGACAGCACGCCCGGCTGCTCAAGCTGGACACGCCGCTGGGCGCCGACGCCTTGCTGGCGCAGCGCGTCCATGCGGTCGACCGCGTGAGCCAGGGATACGACTATGTCGTCGATCTGCTGTCGCTCGACGATGCGCTGGAACTCAAGCAGCTGATCGCTCAGGAAGTGACCTTGTGGGTATTGCAGGCCGACGCCAGCTACAGCCCCATTCACGGTTATGTGCATACGGCCAGGAAGCTGGGCAGCGATGGGCAACTGTCGGCCTACCAGATCGCTTTTGCCAGCTGCCTGCATTTCCTCAAGTTCCGCAAGGATGCGCGCATCTGGCAGAACAAGGGCGCCGACGACATTATCGCCGACGTGCTGGGCGCACATCCGCAATGCCAAGGCAAGTTCAGGTTCGACCTGAACCAGGCGGTGCGCCAGCGCTCGTATTGCACGCAGTACGAGACGGACTGGCAATTCGTCATGCGCATGCTGGAAAGCGAAGGCTGGTACGGCTATGTCGAACAGGCGGGCGATGGCAGCGGTCACCAGTGGATCATTACCGATTCGGTGCAATCGCTCAAGCCGCTGCAGCCCGAGCAGATTGCCTTTCACCGCGCCGATACCACCGATGAACTGAACAAGATCGTCCAGTGGGGGGGCGCCCGCACGCTGTCGAACAGCCAGCTGGCGACCCGCACCTACGACTACAAAGCGCCGCGCAGCAATCACCAGAGCGCCGTGCAGATATTGCCCGGGCACGGCAGTATTCCGTCGCAGCTCGAGGTCTACGAATATACGGGCGCCTACAGCAGCGCCGACACCGAGCACGGCGCGGAACAAGCGCGCATCCGGGTGCAGGAGTGGGAATCGCGCATCAAGCGGTTTTTTGGCTCCTCGGGCGTGCGCAGGCTGCCGGTGGGGTGCTGGTTTACGCTGCTCGACCATCCGGCCCACGCCGAAGAGGCGGCCGAAGAGCGCCAGTTCATCGTGCTGGGCGTGGAATGGGCGATCGAAAACAACCTGCCGCTCTCAAGCATGCAACAGGATTTTTCGGGCAGCCTGAAAGGCCGGCTGCTGCAGTTCAAGGAAGAGGCGGGCTTGAACCGCGCCGACCTCACCCCGCCCGGCGTTGGCGATGAGCGCACCGGCCACTGCTTCAACCGCTTCGAAGTGCAGCGCCGCAGCGTGGAATACCGCAGTGCCTTCGTGCACGCCAAGCCGGCCATGCATCCGCAAACGGCCACCGTGGTCGGCCCGGCCGGCGAGGAAATCCATACCGATACGCTGAACCGCGTGAAGGTGCGCTTTCACTGGGACCGCCTCAATCCCGGCGATGAAAAGGCCTCGTGCTGGGTGCGCGTCAGCTATCCGAATGCCGGCGAGGGATATGGCGCCGTGCATGTGCCGCGCGTCGGTCAGGAAGTGATCATCACCTTCCTCGACGGCGACGTTGACCGGCCCATCATCACAGGCCGCATTTACAACGGCGAGCAAGCGCCGCAGTGGCATACCGATGGGCGCGTGTCGGGCTACAAATCGAAAGAATACAAGGGCGCCGGCTTCAATCAGCTGGTGATGGACGATAACACCGAGCAGAACCGGGTGCAGCTGTACAGCAGCAATACCCATGCGCAGCTCAACCTGGGCTATCTGGTGGGGCAGCAGGGCAATCAGCGCGACGGCTTTTTCGGTTCCGGCTTCGCCCTCAATTCGGATGCGTATGGCGCCATCACCACGCAAAAGGGACTGTACATCAGCACTTATGGCCGGCCCGGCGGGCGCGGCTCCCAGCTCGACGTGCGCGAGGCATACGATCAGCTGACGCAGGCGCACGAGCTGGCGCAAAACCTGTCGGACGTGGCGGAAAAGTCCAGCGCCGAGGCGCTGCCGGGCCAGCAGGCGTTCCAGCAATTCATTGACGCGACCCAGGCGCAATACGACGGCGCCGGCCAGCAGGGCGCCAACCGCTTCGCCGAGCCGGTGCTGCTGGCGGCGTCGCCGGCAGGCATAGGCCTCGCCACGCCGAAGAGCACGCACCTGCACAGCGGCGAGCAGGTCACCATGTCTTCGGGCGAGGATACCAACCTTGCCGTCGGCAAGAGCCTGATCGCCAGCGTCAAGGAGAAGATCAGCCTGTTTGCCTACAACGCGGGCATCAAGCTGTTCGCCGCGAAAGGAAAGGTGGAGATCCAGGCCCACGGCGGCGACATCGACATCATCGCCGAAAAAGTATTGCGCCTGCTGTCAGCGACCGACCGCATCGAAATTTTCGCCAAGAAGGAGATCATTATCGGCGCCGATGGCTCGGCCATCAGGATCAACGGCGCGGGCATTACGGACATGACGAGCGGTCAGCGCATCAGCCATAACGCCGACTTCTCCATGCCCGGGCCCAAGACCATGCCGTATGCGCTGCCGGTGCTGCCCAAGGAAGTCTGCCTGGAATGCCTGAAAAAACGCGCAAAACAGCGTACCGCCTTCGTCAACAAAGGATCGCAACGATGACATTTTCATTGCTGGAATACATAAAGGATAGAACATCATGAGGCACGACAAACGAGATCTGCCCGGCAAGTCATTACAGCCACTGCTGTCAGGCCGGCGCAGTGTGCTGGGCTTGATAGGCCTGGGTTTGATGATGCCGCTTGCGGCTTTCGGACAAAAAAATAAGACCACGAAAAAGGCGGCCGCAGCGAGTGGGGCAATACGGCAGCAGGAAGTCTGCAAGGAATGCCTGCAAAAGCGCGCAAAACAGCGCTCCGCCTTCGTCAACACAGGACCTCAACGATGAAATTTTTACCTCTGGATAAGGCTACCTTCGAAGCAAACCTGGCAAGTGCGCTCGACAATCGTGAACTGAGCTGTTATGCCATAGTCGACCAGGCGCAGGACGGCACGCTGCTGGCGCGCTTTGAAAAGGAGCAGATCAGCATGCGCAGCAAGTGCCTGCTGCCAGCGGCGCTCGGGTCCGACACGGAAGCGTACGCGCCCCATCTGGTGGCGTTGTCGCCACTGGCTGCCGATATCGAAGCGTGGCCGGATATCGCACAAGGCGCCGCCAGCCATCCCGCCAGCCTTACGCTGCTGGCAAGTACTGATGATTTCGACACGCTGTGGGAAAGCCTGGCGGCGTTTACCGAGATACTGCTGCCGGACGGCACCGACATGATTTTAGCTTTCTGGGACCCGGCCATCCTGGGCACCCTGATGGGACAGAAAAGCGACCTGACTTTGCACGTAGGCGTGCCGGCGCTGACCGTTTCCCAGCGCGAGCGCCTGCTGCAGGGCATACAGGCATGGTGGTACTGGGACCGCGAAGGCCATCCCCAGCAGGTGCTGCCAGGCGAAAATGACAACGGCCTGCCGCCCCACCTTGTGACCTTGCCGCTCAAGCTGGCCCAAGTACAGGTCGACATGCTGGTCGAAGCGGGCATGCCGGACCATCTTTTGTCGATGCTGCAGGAAAACCAGCCGCAGCTGTTGATGGATATTCCACCCGCGCAGCACTACCGCCTCGTGCAAAAACACCTGTTGGCCGCGCGCAAACTGAAGCTGTTCGGCATGCGCGACATTATTAACTATATCTGCGCCGCGCTGATCTACGGCGATAAGCTCCAGACCAACCCGGCCATTGCGTCACTGCTGGCGCAGGTGAAGGCTGGTGATATCAGTTTTGAGGCTGCCATGGACCAGTTTCCATGAGTATCTGGAAGCAGGGGCGAACGAAGGAAGGTCGGCGGCTGGCGCTCGGATTGATGGCGTGTGGTTTGCTGCTGCCGCTGGCGGCGTGCAGGCAAGCGGTAAGGAAAGAGATATGGCTGAATGTGGAAGTTATCTCTTATATTGATCATGTCATTACCAACATTTTTTTTAACGGTACGCCTCTGGGTGTGATGAATTGGTATGGTGCTACGGGAACTATTGCTGGTGTCCAGATCCCGTTCGGCGTTCAGACATTGCATTGGGAGTTGGATGGGCCAGAGGGTACTCCGCGCATTGGCGAGGTGGTGACCGCTAAGGGGCCGTTGGTGATTTCTCCGGAACAGATACCGCCAGGAACGCGCTATCTTGGCATACATCTTTACCCCGACGATACGGTCGAGTTCACGTTTGTTGAGGGCCTGCCAAAACAAACAGCCAGAGGCCAAAAAATTCGTTCTGACAGGACGAAATAGTATGGGTGCAGGATGCAGGAACGCGGCAACTCAAAAATTGGCACCTTCACCGCGAAGCAGGCGTCACGTCACCAGGGTGATTGCACTGGGCTGGCAATCTCGCTGGTGGACTGCGGTCATGTCTTGCGGAAAGAAATTGGCTGACGTGGAGATGTTCTCTTACCTAGGCAAGCTGATACATGAAACAGGGCGGTAGGTATCCACGCCTGCAGCCGTGATATCGCTGTGGTGAAAAACGGCACGGGACCGCGTTGAAGTGATAGCTAGCAGCACACTTGGTCACACACACAGAATAAAGGAGAAACATCATGAGAGGCAGCGAACGAGATTTGGCTATTCATAGGTCACGACTATTGCTATCAAGTCGGCGGAGTGCCATCGGCTTGATAGGTTTGGGTTTGATGATGCCGCTTGCGGCTTGTGGACAAGGAAAGAAAAAAATGCAAAAAGAAACAGCGCTGCATGTAGAAGTGTTTTCTTATATTGATCGAATCATTATTGACATTTCTTTTAACAGCACCGGCTTGGGCGTGATGAATAGGTACGGGCGCACGGGCACTATTACCGATGTTTACATTCCATTTGGACTTCAAACATTGCGATGGAGATTGGATGGACCAGAGGGTACTCCGCGCAATGGCGAGGTGGTGACGCCAAAGAACCAACTCGTTATTTCGCCGGAGCAGATATCGCCGGGAACGCGTTATCTCGGTATACATCTTTATCCCGATGATACGGTCGAGCTCACCTTTGCGGATTCCATACCAGAACAAACAGCCAGAGGTCAAAAAATTCTTGCTAACAGGAAGAAATAATATGGCCGAAGGAGATAAAGTGCTTGCAGCTCGGGCATGCAACCGTGATGTGGCCGGCTTAGAACCCAGTGCGAAACAGAATTGCTCGGATACTGTAAATATCAGTATCTACTTTGATGGAACTGGGAATAATAGAGACGCGGATAAAGACCTCCGGCGTTGGTCGAATCCGGCGCGGCTGTGGCAGTCGGCTCAATTTCTTCTGGGCGGTAATTTTCCGAATTACGCTATTTATATCGCTGGGGTTGGGACGCGTTTTAATGGTACAGCGACAGACTGGATGGACGAGAAGCTGAGGAGGGTGGAAGATTCGGAAGCGGCTGGACGTGGGCTTGGTGCTGGCGGAACACGCCGAACCGAATTCGGACAAACGAACGTTGATGAGGGTTTACGCCTCGTCCTTATGCAAAACGCTGCCAAGCTGAACATCCCATTAAAGGCCTATAGAGAAAAGGGGAAGCCGGCCAATATCAATGGTCTCGCTGCCGCGATCGAGGCACATGGTCTGATTACCATCATTAATCTTTCTATCTTTGGTTTTTCACGCGGCGCAGCATTGGCCAGGGCCTTCAGCAACGACATGCTGAAGGCATGCACTACTGGAAAAGATGGCCAGCTGCGTTACAAGGGAGTACCGATACGCTTCAACTTTATGGGATTGTTCGATACGGTTGCCTCGTTTGGCTTGCCAGCGTTGAACGTCGATACGCCCTTTAGTGAAAAGAATCTGGTCGTACCGCATGCCGTCGAGCGTTGCGTACACTATGTGGCGGCGCATGAGTTGCGTTTTTCGTTTCCCGTCGATCTGATCCGGAAGAATGGGGCGCTCAAGTCTGGTTGGACTGAAACAGTGTATCCGGGAGCCCATTCCGATGTTGGGGGAGGGTACGAACCGAAAAACCAGAATATTTTGAATAGCTATGCGCGTATTCCGATGCGCGACATGATGCGCGAGGCAGTAAAGAGCGGTGTACGGTTGGTCGATTATGACGATATCCATAAGTCTAGTAAGGTAATTTTTGAAGAACGTTTTGAGTTTAAGCCTGAGGTTGAAGCGTCTTACAAGCAATACATGGCAGCAATTGGTGCTCCCGCCACCGTGGAACAAGCTGTCACGGCTCACATGAAAGCCCTGTATTCTACTTGGGGAACGATGACCAAGCGAAAAATCAAGACGCCTGACTTGATCGAAGCGGAAGGCAGGAAGGGCGACAGCAAAAAAGGTCATCCCGGCATTGCGCGGGAAGCCGAATTGTTGCTGGACATCGGCAAGGTGAAAGAATTTGCCTTATCGCAATTCCCGCCAAGAGTTTCCTCAGAAACACTGCAGGTAATTGGCAGGACGTACAGTATGGTCATAAGCCCGGAAAAGTGGCGGCTCGATGCCTGGCAAGCGACGGCTTCCGATTCCGTACTCAATTTCATCAAATCCGCGGTGCATGATTCCAAGGCCGGCTTCATGGGCGGCATCGAACCATTCAGCTATTTCCGTCCGCGCGGCATGACAGAATCATCGCGCAATGTGCTGGCGCAAGGCTTGGACTGGCTGGACGATACCGTCACCGCCATCAAGAAGGGCGTGATCAAGGTGTACCACCGGGCCGAGGGCGTGGTAGTGGAAACTTGGGAAGGCGGCAAGCGGGTGGCCACGCATACGTACAAGGTGGGTGAGAAATTTGTCGTCGAGACCGTGCGTGCTGGCGTCACCTATACGGTGGAGGTGTATCAGAGCGGCAAGCAGGTCGTCATCGCTGCCGCAAAGCGCGGCCAGCAGATGGTCATTACGTCGATTGATGTCGTCAAGAAAGAAGTCAGCGACGCCGCCACGGCCGTGCAGAAAAAGGCCGGCGAGGTGGTGGACGCAACCCAGGAGCTGGCGACGCAGGCCGGACGCAAGGTGCAAAGTGGTGTCAACCAGGCCAAGGACATGGCCGTCGAAGCCGGGCGCAAAGTGCAGAGTGGTGCCAGCCAGGCCCAGGACATGGCCACGGAGGCCGCACGCAAGGTACAGAGCGGCGCCAGCAAGGCGGCCAAGGCGATCAGCGACGGCGTCGATGCGCAGGCAAAAGCGATCGAAGATGGCTGGAGTGCCTTCCGGCGCAATCAGCTGGGATTCTGACATGGCACTCGCAATCATCCGGCTCGGCGACAAGACGACCCACGGCGGCGTCGTGGCAAGCGCCTCTCCCGTGCATACCATCCGCGGCATCGGCATCGCCAGGGTGGGCGACATGGTCGCCTGCCCGTTGCCTGGCCATGGCAGCAATCCCATCGTCGAAGGCAGCGCCTTCTTCAGTATCGGCGGGCGCAAGGTGGCGCTGCATGGGCATAAAAGCGCTTGCGGCTGCACACTGATCGCCAGCCTGCCCGTGGCCACGATAGGGTAGGCGCATTATGAGCGATATTTCTTTGCCACAAGCACCGCCGGTACACCGTCCGCGCCGCCGGCTGGTGTTCAGGATCGTTTTGTGGATACTTGTGCTGGCAATTGTCGGCCTTGCCTGGATTGTTCTGCTGGCAAGCGTGGCGCCATCGCGCCTGGATTTGTCAGGCGGACGCGCGATATTGATGCTCTGCGCGCCGCCCGTGCTGCTGGCCTTTTTGGGCTGGACAGGCATGCAATTTCTTGCTGCCCCAGGATCGGTGCCGTCTTTGCCTAAAAGCGCGCCTGCCTCCATGCCAACGCCAGAGGTCGCGCCGGCGCCGCCCATTCCCGTCGTGAGGCTGCGGATCGGCGCCTGGAGTGCGTTGACGCCGCATGGCGCCGTGACCGAAACGGCCGAAGGCAGCAAGGCGCGCAAGCAGGTCTTCAAGCCCGACAAGGCCATCCTGCACCCGTCCGGCTACCCGGCCCATGCGGGTATCGTCGATCCCCTCGATCTCGCTGCGACGGGACATGTCGCCGGCACGCGCCTGCGTGCGCCGCGCGTCATGACCCTGCTCGCCGCCATCCTTGACGACCTGCATGCGCAGCAAGGTAGCCTGGTTCGCCGCGAAGATGGCCCGGTGAGCGTGTACTGGCTGGCGCCCGATGCGATATCCGGCGACGCGGCGCAGGGCGCCATCTTTGCACGGGCATGGCAGCATTCGGCGTGGCGTGACATGCCCTATGTCTTGCAGGCGATGGCTGGCGGCGAGGCCCAACTTTTCACCGTGCTGTCGGCCTTGCAGAACGGCATTGGCCAGCCTGACGTTGCCTGCGCCATCATCGTCGGCGCCGACAGCTTGCTGGACACCGAGGAACTCGCGCCTGCGCTGGCGCTGGGGCAAGTGTTTTCCAGCAGCGCGCCGCAGGGCTTCATTCCCGCCGAAGGCGCGGGCGGCATCGTGCTGTGGAATCCGGACAAGGCGCCGGAGCAGATGTGGGCGAATGCCGCAATACTGGGACCGGTCAGCACCATGCCGGGTGCCGCGACGCACGCCACCATGCGCAGCGTGATGTCCGCCGCGCTCGTGGCGTCGGGCATGGACGCCGCCGATATCGCCCATGTCGTCAGCGACGCCGATCACCGCCCCCAGGCAAGCATGGCAGTGGTGGCCGCCATGCTGGAGGTGCTGGCCGGTCTTGACCCGCTGGAACAGCGGCTGAGTCCCATGGAATCGGCAGGCAGTTTCGGCGCCGCAGCGGATCTGGTCCATCTTGCGCTGGCGGTAGAACTGGCCAGTGAAAAACCGGCGCTGGCGCTCGGCACTACAGGCGGACAGTGCGCTGGCGTCGTGGTAATGCCAGCCTGAGTGGCAAGGGTGCACATGCAATGGTTTCAATCGCGCTCCTGCGATAGACATTCCTCGCTACAATAATTATCAAATAAGTAAAACTTGGCAAACGACTGACGGGAACCGCATGTCATCCACTTCAACCGACAAGATTGCTGATGCGCTGGCCGCTTTCACGAGCGCCACGCGGCTGTACGAACTGACCATCGGCGAGGGCGCGGACAGCAGCTTGCTGGTCGAAGCCTTTGCCGCCGACGAGCAATTGCAGGCGATCGGCGCGCGCGACATCATCGCCCTGTCGACCAGCGCGCATGTGCCGCTGGCCTCCTTGCTGGGCCAGCCGGCCAGCCTGCATATCAGTCTGGCGGATGGCACGCGCACCCAGTTTTCCGGCTATATCAGCGCCGCCGCCATGCTGGGCAGCAATGGCGGCCTGGCGCGCTACCGGCTGCGCATTACGCCTTGGCTGTGGCTGCTGACGCAGACGCGCAACAGCCGCGTCTGGCAAGACAAAACCGTGACGGCCATCGTCGACGCGGTATTTTCGGCCTACGCGCCGCACGCACTGTGGCGCTGGAGCGACGAGGTGGCGTCGTTCATGCAGGACGCGGGCGAACGCAGCTATTGTTGCCAGTACCGCGAATCGGATTTCGATTTCGTGCGCCGCCTGCTGACCGAAGAGGGGCTGGCCTGGCGGTTTGACGGTCAGACCATGATCGTCTTTGCCGACAGCAGCCAGGCTTGCGCCACGCCAGAGGACGCCAGCAGCACGCAGGGCGGCGGCTTGCGCTTCCATGGCGCGCGCGTCGGCGAGCCGGGCGACAGCGTGCAAGCGCTGTACGCGCGGCGCAGCCTGCATGTCGGGCTGAGTAGCGTGCTCAGCTACGATTACAAGGCCAAGAAGGCGGTCGCGGCCAGCATGCCGACGAATATTGTGATCGGGGGCAAGAATGCGCCGCTGCTGGAAAGCTACGATACGCCGGGCCAGTACTGGTATGCGAATGGCGCGCAGGCAACACGCTACGCCCGGTTGCAGATGCAGTCGCATGAGGCGCGCGCCCAGCTGTGGCAAGCGCGCTCGACTGTGCGTACCCTGCGCGCCGGCACGCGGTTTACCCTCACGCAGGGACCGTTGCAGCCAGCTGACGGTGCCGCGCCTGAGTATGTCGTGCTGCGCGTGGCCAGCATCGGCGTCAACAACCTGCCGCTGCCGGCGCTGGAAGGACTGGCGGAACTGTTCGGGCCGATAGCGGAATTGCTGGAAGAAACCGTGCAAGAGTGGGGCGCAGGGTTTCCCGATTTCGCCGCCGCGATTGCCCAGGCGCAAGCCAGCGGTTACGCCAACTGCATCGACATGATCAGTGCGGCGATTCCGTGGCGTCCGGTACACGATGACAACGATGCGCGCCAGCATGCAACGCCGACAGCCCTGGGCAGCCAGAGCGCCATCGTCGTCGGCGCCGATGGCAATGACGTGGCCAGCGGCGCCGATGAAATCTATTGCGACAAGCTGGGCCGGGTGCGCATCCGTTTCCACTGGCAACAGGAGCAGCACGCCGGCTGCTGGGTGAGGGTGGCGCAGCGCGCCGCTGGCGGCGGCATGGGCAGCCAGTTTTTGCCGCGCATCGGTCAGGAAGTGCTGGTGCAGTTTTTGGAAAACGATATCGACCGGCCCGTCATCGTCGGCGCCCTGTACAACGGCCAGGGCGAGGGTGGTACCAAACCAACTCCGGGCGGCATGGCGCGGGACCAACACGATGCTGGCATGTTCCAGCCTGCGCATGACCACGCCATCGCGGGCCAGGGCAATGTGGCGGGCGGCAACAGTCCGCTGTGGCATGGCGCCGCAGGCGCCAGCACGGCACACCGTAATGGAGCAGCGCAATGGGGCATCCGCAGCAAGGAGTTCGGCAAGGCAGGCAGCGCGGCCGGCTACAACCAGCTGCTGTTCGACGATACCGACCAGCAGGGGCGCATCCAGCTGAAAAGCAGCCATGCGGCCAGCGAGCTGAACCTGGGCCACTTGATCCACGGCGCCGATAATTACCGGGGCAGCCTGCGCGGCGCCGGCGCCGAGCTGCGCACCGATGCGTATGGCGTGGTGCGCGCCAAGGCCGGTTTGCTGGTGAGCAGCTATGTGCTCAGGCACGACGCCGCGCAACGCGAGCCGGCCGGCGACAACGCCGGTGGCATGGCATTGTTGAAACAGGCTGTACTGCTGGGCGACACCTTCAGCCAGGCCGCCAAGACGCACCAGACAGTAGCCTACGCCAGCCAGATCGGCACCAGCGCACCCAATGCCAGCGAACTCGACGAGCAGGCGGCGCCCCTGAAAGCCATGCAGGCCAGCGTGGCGGGCATGCATGAGCAGTTACCGCACACAAAAGACGCCATCATCGCGATTGCCGGCAGGGCCGGACTGGGCGTTGTCGCAGGGCAGGACATGCAACTGGCCAATGGCGAAAGCGTCATCCTGATGAGCGGGCAGGACACGCAATGGAGCAGCGGCGGTAAATGGCGCCTGCACACGGGCCAGGCCATCGGAGTGCTGGGCGGCGCCGTCAAGGCCGGGGAGGGCGATGCCGGGGTGCAACTGATTGCTGCCCAGGGCACCATCGACGTGCAGGCGCAGGCCGACGTGCTCAAGGTGCAGGCGCGCGAAGAGGTGAATGTCATCAGTGCCAACGCGCATGTGGACTGGGCGGCGGCAAAAAGCATTCGCTTGTCGACGGCAGGCGGCGCCAACATCACCATCGAGGGTGGCAATATCACCATCCAGTGCCCGGGCAAGATTACCGTATTTGCGGGCAAGAAAAGTTTTATCGGGCCCACGCGCGCACCGTATGTGATGCCGCCATTGCCGTCGAGCACCTGCAAAAACTGCATTTTGAGCGCCATGCAACAGGGCGCAGCGGGAGTACTGCGTTGAGGCCCGACAGCGTTTCGGCATTGCACGGCTGGGTTCGGGCCAGTCTTGAACGGCAACGCCTGCCTTATCTGCTGCTCGACAGCGCGCAAGCCGAAAACAGCCACCTGACGCTGCAGCGCTGGAAAGTGCCGTATGCGTCGCTGTTCGAGGAAACCCACGAAGCGAGCCTGCCGGAGATCGCGCCCCTGCTGATACGGCTGTCCGGTCTTGCGCCGGCCATGTTGGAAAAAGTCTGCGACTGGGCCGAAAAGCTCGGTTATGGCGCGCCTTGCCTGAGCTGGATGGAAAGTCCATGGCCCTTGCTCGAACTGGCGCGGCATTTGCGCCAGTTTCACGCCGTCGGCCTGAGTGACCAGCAGCAGATGATGCTGCGCTGGTATGACACGCGCATCCTGCCGTTCTGGCTGGCCTGCCTGGAGCCGCTACAGCGCGAGCAGTTCGTGGCTGGACTGTTGAGCTTGCAGTACATCAACCGTTTTGGCGACGTTGCCGTCCTGCTGGAGGTCGACACTGCCGGCGCTGCGCCGGACACTGCGCTCATGGACTCGCCGCTCATTCACCTGGACGATGCGCAATACGGCATGCTGGTCGATGCCGGCGACGCCGATACGCTGATCAGCCATTTGCGGCGCGTGATCACGGACGAAACCAACGATACCCCACCCCGGCTGCTGTACGAATTCGTCGCCCGCTACCAGCAGCGCGCGCTGGCCGCCGGCATCGACGACCTGGACCGCCAGACGCAATACCTGCTGCTGGCCCTGTATACCTCCGGCGCCGGCATTGAACACCCCGATTTCATCGCCCTGATGCAAGACCCACCCACCTCTATCGAAAGTTTTTATGAAGCCATGCAAGCCTTGCACGACGACGTATGGGAAGCCGGCCCACCCTTATGGGGTGTACAGGTTGAAGCTTGACCAGTTCCCGGCACTGGCACTGTGCCTGAGCTTGGCCTTGGCATTTGCCAGCGGCAACGTCGCGGCGCAGACAGCGGCCAAGGCCGCACCGCAGGGGTCAAGCGCGGTGAAGCACGCCAAGCTGAAACCGGCCGACACCGCCAACCTGGTCAGCCATTTGCGGCGCGTGATCACCGATGAAACCAATGACACGCCGCCGCGTGTGCTGAACGCCTTTGTCGCAAAATACCAGCAGCGCGCGCTCGATGCCGGGATCGATGACCTCGACCGGCAAACGCAGTACGTCTTGCTGGCGCTCTATACCTCGGGAAAGGCCATGGAACAGCCCTTGTTTATTGCATTCATGAAAAACCCACCCGCATCGCTCGATGCTTTTTACGACGCGCTGCAAGCCTTGCCGAAAACCGTTTGGGAAGCGGGGCCGCCGCTGTGGGAGGCGTATGAGCCAAAGGGATAATTATTTCGAAATTGATTTCATGTAATTTTAATCTCAAGATTTATTTGGCCGGCGCATTTCAGGAGATCATATGATAAAAAGACTATTGCCGAAAAATTTACTAAATATTTTTCTATGTACTTTCATGGTATTTTCAAATACGGCATGTGGTAAGGAAAAAATGGAATTGACAGTCAATTTGAGCGCCTACAATCATACCGAAAATGGAGTCGGTGGATATGTCGTGACGCTATCAAATGGATCAAGGATGGAAGCCGGTTTTCTTTCCCCTGGAAAAGGTGGTGGAGGGATGACTTGTTGCCTTTCCATTCCGGCAATATGGCATCCGGGAATGACGGCAAATATCATCATGAGTTCAATAGAGAATGGAAAAGAAATTCATGTGGAAAAAAATGTGCCGGTGCCAAAGTACACCGCTAGCGATGCTGGGATGTTTATTGTACATTTTCTGCATAATGGAAGTTACAAGGTATTCGTGACTAAGTATGTGTTGGGGCATAGGAAATATCCACTTTCTGGAAAAGAGGCTGAATTGCAACTAGGCGTGCCGCTTGAAATAATATGGAAGTAATTTTCCTGATATGAGTGTTCTTTGTGATAAGTTATTTTCAATTCCTGGAAGACTATGATGGATTTATTGGAGAAACGATTTGCTTGCATTTTTTATGTGGCTTTCTTTTGTTTTCAAATATAGCTTGTAGTAAGGAATCAATGAAAACTAGCGTGAGTTTGACTGCATATAACCATACTGAGAACGGCGTCGGAAGCTATATTGTGACACTGGCAGATGGAAATTCAGTAGAGGCTGGTTATCTGGCTCCTGGCGAAGGGGGGGAGGGGAAACTTGCTGCCTTTCAATTCCTTCAGTATGGAAGCCTGGCATGAAAGCGACGATATCTATGCATATATTAAAGAATGGTAAGCCGATTCGAGTGGAGAAGATTGTCTCTGTACCTCGTTACAATTCGTCCGATGTCGGCAGGTTTGTCGTTCATTTTCTTCACGATGGAAGTTTAAAGGTTTTTGTAACTAAATACTCGTTGGGACATCGGAAATATCCGCTTTCTGGCAAGGAGGCTGAGCTGGAGCCGGGAGTGCCACTGGAAATAATATGGGAGTAAATTTTTTATTTGAATGTTATTTATGATAATTTATTTTAAATTTATGAAGGACTATAATGAATTTATTGGGAAGGCGATTTGCATACGTCTTTTTATGTATTTTTCTATTGTTTTCAAATATGGCTTGTAGCAAGGAATCAATGAAAATAACCCTGAATATGACGGCGTATAATCATACCGAACACGGTGTTGGAAGCTATATCGTGACACTCGATGACGGATCTTCAGCCGAAGCTGGCTATTTGGGACCAGGGGAAGGTGGGGGCGGGAAAACTTGCTGTCTCTCAATACCATCAGTATGGAAGCCGGGCATGAAGGCAACAATAGTCATGAATACGATAAAAAATGGGAAGGCTATCCGCGTAGAAAAAACGGTGCCAGTACCGCAGTATTCTCGTGCCGATGCCAGCATGTTTGTCGTGCATTTTCTTCACGATGGAAGCTACAAGGTTTTTGTAACCAAATACTCGTTGGGACATCGGAAATATCCGCTTTCTGGCAAGGAGGCTGAGCTGGAGCCGGGTGTTCCACTGGAAATAATATGGGAGTAAATTTTTTTATGTGAATATTCTTTGTGATAGCATATTTTTAATTCCTGAAAGACTATGATGAATTTATTTGGAAAGAAATTGGGTTGTGTTTTTTTATGTGGTTTTCTTTTGTTTTCAAATATGGCTTGTAGCAAGGAAAAGATGATGTTGCCAGTCAATGTAAGTGGATACAATCATACCGAGCACGGGATCGGGGGTTATTTAGTGACCTTGTCGACGGGGGCGGAAGTGGAAGTAGGCTATCTCGATGCGGGTGCTGGTGGCGGGGGATACACTTGTTGCCTTTCAATTCCGGTCGTATGGCAAGCGGGGATGACGGCGACAATTCGCATGAGCACCATAAAAAATGGAAAAGAAATTAGTGTGGAAAAAACCGTTCCAGTGCCTAAATATGTATCAAGCGATGCCGGAATGTTTATAGTACATTTTTTGCATAATGGAAATTACAAAGTATTTGTGACTAAATATATATTGGGACATCGAAAATATCCGCTCTCGGGCAAGGAGGCGGAGCTTAAGCCAGGTGTTCCAGTGGAAATTATATGGGAGTAACTCTATTTTAAAAATTATTTATGGAGCTTCTATAAATGTCTATTATTTATACTGGTCGTAAGGCGCCCTTGGATGGACGACGCATACTTACTCCCAAAGAATCGTCGCAGCGCGCAAAAGCCATGGCATGTGTCAGATCACCTCATAAAACTGAATGTCAAGGACAGATTTACATCGGACTGTTTTATGATGGTAGCGGAAATAATGCTGCGTGGAGGCAGGCTGATTCGGTTGTTAACCCGAAAAATCTTACACAACGGGAACGGAACAAGCACAGCAACGTTGCCAAGTTGTGGGATGCGCATCTGGAGGAACCTGAAAATGGTTTTTTCCGTGTTTATGTGCCAGGTGTAGGTACACCATTTTCTGCTATTGGCGACACTATTCCAACGCTTACCGATAATGCTGGTGGCGGATTTGGTTATATGGGGGCCGATAGAATAAATTGGGGTATCACCTCGCTGTTCAATGCAGTGCATATCTACTTGACAGGATCAAAATTAATTGATAACGACGCACAGCGGGTGTTGGTCAATTTGATGAGTTCACAAATGCTGCTCGGGTTGGAAGGTGTGCAGCGGTGGACAATGCTGACGTCGCTTGAAGAAAAACTGGCGCGTGTTGTCAAAACTCATCAGCGCAAGCTCAAGCAAATCAATGTGTCCATTTTCGGTTTTTCCCGTGGCGCGGCCGAAGCGCGCGCCAGTGCGCACTGGCTACATCAGGTGTTCGAACGGCAAACGGGTGCATTTGAGCTGGCAGGCGTACCCATACGCATAGGCTTCCTGGGAATTTTCGATACCGTTGCCGCCGTTGGCGTCGGTGACGTAACGCCGGTCACCTTCGGGCATATGGCCTGGGGAAATGGAACACAGAGCATCCACCCTGTAGTAGAAGAGTGCACGCATTTCATCGCTTTGCATGAACAGCGCGCCAGCTTTCCGCTGGAATCGGCTACCGGACGGGGCAATGTCGGCTACCCGGGCATGCACTCCGACGTGGGGGGAGGATACTACCCTGGCGAGCAGGGCCGTTCTATGCCAGGCTGGGGACCTTCCCCACATCTGTCGCAGATTCCATTGATCGACATGCATTTCGCCGCCCTGAAAGCAGGTGTGCCGTTATTCACGTTGAAAGAGATGAAAGTGGTAAAGCGCGAGGCGATGCTGGCATCCTTTGCCACCGACCCAAGACTGATCGCCTCCTACAACAACTGGCTGACGCATAACGGTATCAAGGGCGCCGACGTGAAGACCTTTACCGAGGCGCATACAAAACAATATCTGCGCTGGCGCGGCATGTTGCACGCGCAGGGAAAAGCGCAGTTGAAGAACAAGCGCTTTTTCAGGGAGTCTGATAAGCCGGGCCAGAAAGACTTGCTGGAGGCCGATTCCGATCTGGGTATATATCTGCGCTCGTGGCGCGAACGAAAGAAGGCCAACGCGACCACGATGGGGTGGCTCAATGAACGTGCCAAGACTGTCTTGCATCGCGTCAGCCCGGCTGGCATGCTGTTTGTCGAAGAAGGGAAAGACCCCTTAAGCGACTGGGAAGAGCGGTTTTTGAAAATCATGACGGAAGGCGCGCAGCCGCCGGCTGGCTGCGTCACGCTGTTTGAAGATTATGTGCACGATTCCCGCGCCGGCTTTCGCATCCTGGGCAAGCACGAGCCGGTATGGCTGACGGGCGGCTACGGCCGCTTCCGCCACGTGTTCGTGCAAAGCGATGATTATTCGAACATGTCGAATATCGCCAACGAATCACTGAAGGCGGTCAAGGCAGGGGCCGATGCGGCCGTGACCTACTTCCAGAAGTTGTATGGCTATACCGTCAGTACCTACCGAGTGGCGCGCAGAAAGATTGCCGCGACCGCGCGGGCGGTGTCCGAGGCCGAAAAGCGGCTGGAACGGCAGGCGGTGGAGACGTACAAGGAAACGAGCAAGATGATCGTCGATGGCGCCACCCGCGTCGGTCACGGCGTGCACGATGCCGGGGTGGAGGCGGAAAAGAAATTGGAAAGCGCAGTCAAGACCGCGAAAAACTCCATGCAGCAAGCCAGCCAGGAAGCCCGGCTTTATTATCAGGCAGAAAAGAAAGTCATTATGAAATATGCCAATGCAGAGGCTGAATGGATGGCGCAGCTGGAAAAGCGCTGGCGCGAGGAAGACCGGGAAAAAGCGAAGTAAGATTGATCCAGGTATAACCATGAACACCCTGGCGGCAGATACGCCGCCAGGGGAGAGTACCGGTTTCAGCCATTCTCGGGCGGCTGCACGCCCAGCAGCTCCTCGATATGCGCCAGCGAACCGGCGTCCTTGACCACCGAGCGCAGCCAGCTGTGCAAGTCCTGGTCGGCGGCATTGGCGGCCTTGTCGGCAAAATAGGAGACGGGGCTGTGCGGCTCGCTGCGGCGGAAGAACTGCGCCACGGCGCGCAATTGCTCGATCGCTTGCGCTCGCGTGGCGATGGCGCCGGGCGGGCCGGCCGAGAGCGCCGGCATCGCTGGCGCCGTCGCGCATGCTGCAATGGCCACACCGCCCGTCGCCACGGCAGGCACGGCTGGCGCCACGCCGGCACTGGCGGGCATCACGCGCAGCATCGCTTCGACGGCTTCGCGCGCCGTGGAGAAGGCCGGGCTGTCATTGCCCAGCCGGGCGTCGACGACTCTTTCAAGCTTGCGCAGCGCTTCCAGGCAATCTTGTGCGTCGACGGCGAAGCTGGCGCAAAAGGCGGCCGAGTTGTTGCGCCGCGCCGCTTCCATGTCGGACAACTTGACGCCCTCATGCTGCCTGGCGGAATCCCCCGAGCCGGCCTGGCGCCGCGCCATTTCGAAATCGATGCTGGAAAAAGCGCCGCCAGGGCCGCCCGTGACGGGCACCTCGCGCAGCAGCGCGGGGATGCGCGAGAGTATCCAGCTGAGGTTGCCGATGCGCTGCTCCTGGTCGCCATCCTCGGCTTCCGGGAACAGGCCCCGCTCCCAGAATTTTTCGCACAGCCCGGCCAGCACCAGCAAGCCTTCGGCCATGCCGCGCAGATGGTGGCGCTTGGTGCCCGCTTCGGTCAGCCAGACGGCCAGGCGTAGATCCTTGCTGCTGCCGGCAAGCAGGCCGGCGCAGCTGCGCACGACGAAGTCCCAGTCGGCCTCCTTGAGGTCGGCGACCCATTCGCCCTGGTCGAGCGTGGGGTCGTCGAACTTGCGCGCCAGGGTAATAGCGTCGAGTTCGGGCGAAAACGCCAGATCCACGCCTGCCGGTTGTTCATTGCTGATTGGAAGTAATAACTGTTCGGCTAAAAACATGTAGTCCCCTGAAAGATGGTTATTGCGCCATGCGAAATTCAATGCGCCGGTTGCGGGCGCGCCCGTCCGCCGTGTCATTGCTGGCGATCGGCCGGTCGGAGCCCTGGCCAGACGCCGTCAGCAGGTCGTCGTGGATGCCTTTCGATGCCAGGTAGAATTTGACGGCCCCGGCCCGCGCCTGGCTCAGGCTCTGGTTACTGGCGCGCAAGCCCTGGTTGTCGGTATGGCCGATGATTTCCACTTTGCGGCCGGTCAGCTTTTGCATGGCGGCCGCCATTTCATCGAGGATGGCGCGGCCCGATGGCGTCAGCGCGGCCTTGCCGCTTTCAAACTCGATGGTGCGGTTGGCCAGGGTGGTGTCGAGCACGCCTTGCTCGCTGGCCGATACGCGCAGGCCATTGTTGACGGTGTAGGTGGGATTGAGGCTGGTGGCGATATCGCTGGCGATTTTTTGCCGCTGCGCCTCGTTGGCCACCTCGCCGCGCACGCTGACGACGCTGCCGTCGATTTTCAGCTGGCCGCGGCTGATCTGCTTGAGGTTGGGCGACAGCAGCTTTTGCACATAGGCGTTCCAGTTGGCAGGCAGCACCACCTGGCCGACGGCGATCTGGTCGACCACCTTGTCGGCGCCGTACAGTTCGCGCAGGCGCGCCAGCACGGCGGCCTTGCTCGCTTCGTCGGGCACGGTGCCAGCGGCCAGCACCTGGCCCGGCTGCGGCGTGGCGGCCGTGGGTATCGACATGGGCGCTTGCGCTGAAGCGGACATGGCGGCCAGCGCCATGCCGAGGAGGAGAACGATCCGGGATACGCGCATGGTCAGGTTCCGATAAAGGCGGCGCGCAGGGAATCGTGCGCCGATTTGAGCGAGAGGTTGGCTTGCGCCAGATAGGTCGACACTTTCTTGATCGCATAGTCGCTGCCGACCTGTTCCTCGACCCAGTCCAGGTCGTCGAACGCGATATGGTGATCCAGTGCCGCTTGCGGGTTCATCAGTACATGTAGGGTCTGTGCCGACGCGCCGGAAAATCCCAGCACCAGCGTCTGGCGACCGCGCAGCCGCGTGATGAACAGCGCCAGCTCGAAGTCGGCACGCGCCAGGAACGGCGTGATCAGGTGCATCCAGAACGCCGCCACCATGTTGCGGTACAGCGGGTCGGCCGGCAGCGGCAATTCGAGACTTTTTTCCAGCCGGCTGGAACTGCTGGCCATCACCGGCTGCAGCAGCAGGCCCAGCGCCAGCAGCACCTGCCGCACCGTGCCCGTGAAACCGGTGGGCGCCAGCAGCGCGTCGAGTTCGCCTACGGTCTGCATGTCGAGGAAATCGTTGAAGGCGGCTTCATAGGCGGCGGCGCGCAGGTCGAGGTCGATGCTGGCATGGCTGGCCGCATGCAGCGCGTTGCCCGCATCGGGACCGCGCATGTCGTTGCTGAGTGCCTCGCAACGGTTCCACAGGCGCGACAGCACCAGCGGACTGTTGGCGACAAACGCGGCCGGCTGGTCTACTTCCATGGTGCTCATCATCAGGAAGGGAAAACGGCGCGACGAGGCATCGCTGCTGGCGGCGATATGGCCGGCGATGGCGCGCCCCCGGCGCGGGCCTATAAAGGCGAAGTGCATGGGCGGCAGCGCGTCGTAGGTCAGCTTCCAGCGCGCGTCGGCGCTGAGCAGGTCCATCGCCTGCGCCAGCCAGTCGTCGAGGATCTTCAGCAGGGCCGGGTTGCCGCTGGCCTTGACGAAGTCGCCGCGGCTGGGCAGCTTGCCGAAATAGCCGATCGGGGTGGTGGTGGTGGTGGTGCGGTTCATGGCGCGACAGCGGCGCTGGCCGCATTGCCGGTGGCGGTGGGGGCGGCGCCAGGCGCATTCACGGCCGGCACGCTCTGGGCCACGATTTCCGGCAGCTTCAGTCCGCGGAAGCCCGCGGCGCCCGAGGCGGTGCTTGGCGCGGCGGCCGGCGCCGGCGTGGCGACGATCTTCAGGTTGGCTGCCACGCTCACGCCGCTGTTTTCCCAGCTCAGTTCGAATACGCCGCCATCCTTGCGCTTGCGCTTGGCCGAATCGATCATTTTCTTCAGGCCGAAATGGCCAGGTTCGTTGAGCAACATGACCGTGCGGCCTTCCGGCGTGATGGCGCTGATGCGCGCGCCTGGCGTGCCTTGCGGATTCGGCCAGACCATATGGATCCATGGCTGCGGCTGGCCGCGCCAGCGCAGGGCCTGGCCGTCGATCTCGATCGTGTACTCGGTGGCGCCGGTGGCGGCCAGCGCCTGCAGGTCGAAACGGGTTTGCGCTTCGCCGGAACCGGCCGCCGTGGCCACGCCGTTGGCGCTGAGCGGAGCGATCCAGCCGGGGAAGCTGGCCACCACCGACGGCGCCAGGCCGATGCCCATGTTGGCCCAGGTCTTGGCGCTGAGTGAATCGCCACGGCGCACCACCAGCGGGCCGATGGTGGTATTGAAGAACTTGGCGATGCTGCCTTCCGGTCCGAACACCTGGCCGATGTCAGCATTGCTGGCCTCGCTACCCGAGGCGGGCGCAAACGGATACTTGGGCGCCAGGGTTTTCTGGAACGGTTCGAGCACCTGCGCCAGCCAGACCTTGTTGATTTCCGTCTCGGTCGGCTTGATGATGACGGCGAACGTCTGCATCAGCGGGCGCACCAGCAGCGGCCGGATAGCCTGCTTTTGCGCATCGGTCATGCCGGTCAGCATCTGTTCATCCACATATTTGAGCGCATCGGCCAGTTCCGAACCGGTGCCGTCCAGCGTCTGCTGCATGAACTGCTTGGCGCCGGGGCCGGTATCGCCCTGGTTCTTGATCTGGTTGAAGCGGGCGCGCAGCTTCGATAGCGCTTCCATGTAGCCGCGCATCAGCGAAGCGTCCTTGTCCTTGGTAACCACCAGGCGGGCCACGCCGGAAAACTCGCGGCCGACCGGCCCCATTGGCAAGGCGCCGGCGGCGGGCGCGCCGCTGCCGACGTTGATGTTGATGCCGGAAGGTTTCTGGCGCAGGATGGTTTCCTTGAACCATCCCATCACGCCGCGCTGGGCGCGCTGCAAGCCCTGGCCCAGCAGCGACGGGTTGTCCCACGAGGTTTCCTTGTACACCGTTTCGATCAGCTTGTTGATCGGCGAGGTTTGCGGGTCGCCGAGCCGGTTCATGGCCGCCGCCGCATTGTCGAAGCCGTTCAACTCGCGGATGCTGACACCCTGGATGAATTTCTGCCATTCCTTGGCGTAGTCCGTTTTATACAGTTCGACCAGCGCTTTCTGGATCTGTTCCGGGCTGCCTTCGAGCGTCAGGTCATCCTTGGACGCCGTTTTCAGCACCCAGTCGGCGCTTTGCAGTTCGCGGTTGGCCGCTTCCTGGAAGGCTTGCTGGATGAATTGTTCCCATGCGTCGCGCGTGAAGGTGCCGGGAATGGCGTAGCTGCCCAGCACCAGTTCCTTGTCCTGCTCGCCGACGATGCGCGCCACCGTCATCGAGGCGAAGCGCGTGGCGGCGCGCGCCTTGACGTCGGCGTACACGCGCTCGCGCGCCGGCATGCCCCGCACCACGCGGCGCAGGCTGTCGCGCGACTGGTCGACCAGCGCCAGCTTGCTGTCGATCTGCGGCCAGGACGGGTCGTTGATCTGGGTGAGGTAAAACGAAATCATGCGTTCGGCGCTGCGTATCATCTGTTCGCGCGGCATGCTGCCGCGGTTGCTGTCGAGCCAGACTCTCCAGAAGCGGGTCAGCTGGTCATTCAAGTGGCTCGCTTCGGCGCGCGACTTGTCGCTCAGCATCAGATAGGTTTTCAGGGCGTTATAGGCGTCTTCCACATTGGCCGGCGAGGCATCCTTGAACTGCTGCGCGCCGAGGTTGACGGCGGCGGCCGTGGCCGGCGGTGCGGCGGCAGGGGCGCTGGCCAGGGCCGCCGTCGGCGTGGCGGAGACCGGTGCGGCCAGGGTGCCGGCCGGCGCGGGCAGGGTGGCGGCCGCGCTGGCCGACACCGCGCCGGACTGCGGTGTGCTGGCCATCGGCTGCAAGCGGCTGGCGCCGGCATTGACCTCGGCCAGGAAGGCTTCCAGCGATTGCGCGACCGGGGCCAGCATCACTTCACGCACGCCCGAAAAATACTCTTCGCGCAGTTTGCGCTCCAGCAGGTCCCCCTGGTACAGGCCCAGGCCCAGCGAGATGGGCCGGCTGTTGCGGTAGGAATCGAGCTGCTCGATCCGGTCCTGCATGATTTCCAGCGCCTCGAAACGCGATTGCAGGTCGAGCCGCTTGTCCTGCACCTTGATCGCCTGGTCCAGATCGGCCTGTACGTTGGCAACCAGCTGGCGGTTGGCCATGTAGGACCAGCTCCAGCCGGCCAGGGCCAGGCCCACCAGCGCGGTGGCGGCAAAGAAGGTGGCGTAGCGCAAGCGGGTCTTGGCTGGACTGGCGTACTGGGCGACCAGTTCCTTGTCGGCGAAGATCACCTTGCGGAACAGATTGAGCAGGAAGTAGCCGTGCTGGTCCTGCACCGCGTTGTGTTGCTGCGGCTGCAATTTCAAATCGAAGCGCTGCGCCACGCGTTCCGACGAGGCCGATACCGACATACCTTCCTGCAACGCACTGGTGAAATAGAAGCCGCGCATGACGGGCTTGAACTGGAACGGGTTTTCCTCGAACAGGGTGGCGATGAAGGCGCGCAGCGAACCCTTGATCGCACTGAACTCGAGCGGGAAGGTAAACACGCCCGGCGGCATGCGTTCGTTCTGCTGCAGCGCCATGCTGGCCAGGCTCAGCTCTTTCAGGCCGTCATACAGTTCATCGAAACGCTGGTCGAACTGCTCCAGCACGTCCTGCCTGGAACTGGTCTGGCTGTAGGGCAGGGTGGCGCCCCATACCCGGTCGCGTTCGCCCCGTTCGGTGTCCTGGAAAAATTCGTTGAAACCGGTAATCAGGTCGGCCTTGGTGAACACCACGTAGACGGGCGCGTGGACTTCCAGTTTTTCCGTCAGTTCCTGCACCCGCTGGCGCAGGTTCTTGGCCAGGTTGATGGCGAATTCGGGCCGGCTGCCGGTCAGTTCGGCAATGCTGACGGCGATGATGATGCCGTTGATCGGCGCGCGCTTGCGGTGTTTTTTCAGCAGCGCCAGAAAGCCGAACCATTCGGCGCGGTCTTCGTCGTTGACGGAATAGCGGCCCGCCGTGTCGAGCAGGATGCCGTCGGTGGTGAAGAACCAGTCGCAATTGCGGGTGCCGCCGATGCCTTGCACGATCTTGCTGTCGGCAAAAGGAAACTGCAGGCCGGAATTGGCGATCGCCGTGCTCTTGCCGGCCGCCGGATTGCCGATGACCATATACCAGGGTAACTCGTACAGGGCCGCGTCGCCCGACAGCTGGCCCAGCTTGGACGTCTTGATGGTGCCGATCGCTTCGAGCATGCGTTTGCGGATGGCTTCGGTTTCCTCGCGCTGCGTGGGTCCCGCCTTGGGTACTGCGCCGGCCGTCTGCTGTTCCAGCATGCCGCCGAAGCTGGCGACGTCGCGCTGGCGGCGCCTGCGCTGCAACCACCATACCGCGCTGGCGACCAGCAGGACCAGCGCCAGCGGCGGCACGATCCATACCAGCGGCCATTCAAAGATGACGGCGCAACTGACCAGCAGCGCGGCCAGCGCCACGAAGCCGATGGCGAACAGGCTGAAACGGGTAGTAATGGAATGCCAGAATCGTTGCATCATCATATGAGGGGCGTGAGGTTGACAGGCATGGTGGAGGGAGGGGTCATGTCGCGGCGAGGGATTCAGGGGCAAGGGCTTCTGGGCCCACCACCACGGCGGCCCGGTGGAAGGCATCGAGGTTGCTCAGGCATAGCACCTGGCTGGCATTCTCGGCCGCTTCGTGCCGCGCCAGCACCAGCGCCGCGAGGGTGGCCACCTGGCCACTTTGGCCGCAGGCCGCCGCCACGCTCAGTACGTCGTTGCTGAGATCGATATCGGGCAGCAGCGTGCCGGCATTGTTCATCAGTTCGATCATGCGGCTGGAGCGCTGGTCGGCATCGGCGTATAGCCGCATGATTGCGGCCGGGGCGACAGACGCCGCCGACATCGCCTTGCCGCCCAGCTCGGCCAGCAAGGTGGCATCGCCATGGCCGCGGCTGTCCGCCGACTGGCCACGCACGGCCATGCTGGCATGGTGCAGCAGTACCGGCGTGTCCACCAGCAGCGCCGCAGCCTGGGCCGCGTCGGCCAGCAACAGGCCGGCCGCGCCTTCACCGGGAATCTGCCCGCCCGGCTGGCCGGCATTGAACAGCAGGCCGCGCGTGGCCCAGTCATGCACGGTCAGCTCGCCGATATGCGAACCGCAGGCCAGTACGATGGCCAGGCAAGGCAGCTCTTGCAAGACAGCCTGCGCGGCCAGCTGTTCGATCAGCGCCAGCGGCCCGCTGTCGCCGGCCAGGTGCACGCTGAGCTTGTCGGACGGCCAGCCTTGCTGTTCCGCCTGCGCGTGCAGCCAGGCGGCGCCCGTGTCGCGCTGCGGCTGGTCCCAATCGGGCGGCAACAGCAGATGCAGTTGCAGGGTCGGCAGCGGCAGCGCGGCGCGCGATCCCGGTTGCGCCGCCTTGTAGTCGTCGAGCCCCGTGTGCATCGCCGCTTCCTGCATCAGTTCGTTCAATACGCCGGCGCCCAGCGCCAGTGCGCGCAAGTGTTCGGCATCGAAATGCGGTGCCTGTGGTGTCGCATCCTGCGCCGCATCGGCAGGACGGGTCCGCAGCCAGTCGTCCAGCAGTGCCTTCTGCTCATGTTCATCGAGCTCCGCCACGCGGGCGCTCATCACCGGGTAGCCTTGCGCGTCGGTCAGCTCCGGATCGAGTTCGGGGCGCTGCTGCTTGTCCAGCAGTGCGGCAGCCAGTTCCGGGGCCGAGGCGCCGCCGGGCATGCGCAGCACCGCGGCGGCCAGGTGCAGCGGCGCGCGCGGCGCAGGGTCACTGCCGGGCGCCTTGGCGTCGCCGTCGGCGGCGTCAAACAGCGCGGGCGCTGCAGCCGGCGCGGCCAGCCTGGCCAGCAGTTTCTTGCCCAGCCACCAGCTGGTGAGCAGCGCCAGCGGCAACGCCAGCATGCTGCCGGCCAGGTCGCCCGTCGAAGGCATGCGCGTGCTGCTGCGCCAGTACCAGATCGCGCCGCCCCAGCACAAGGCGAAGACGGCCAGTATCAGCAGGCTGCGCCGCAGCCACGGGCGCATCAGCGCGCTCCCTTGCAGTGGCGGCCGGATGTCATAGCTGATCCGTGGTGGCTTGCTGGCTGGCGATCAGCACCGCGCCACAACTGGTCTTGTCGCCGTGGCGGGCCACCGGTTTGCCATCGACGATCCAGCTGGCGTCGCCGCTGACGATGGGACAGCTGCCATGGCCTGGCAGCGGGCACGACACCTTGTCGCCCACGCGCGCGATACCGATGCCGCCGCTGTCCGTCATCGCCGAGGCCTCCAGCACGCTGCCGCCATGCGATGTTTTATCGCCCAATCTGATTACGGGACCAGCCATATGTGCTCCTTCCAGTCATCGTTGTTTTTTCATCACACCAGGCACGCGCAGTTCGGTGTGACCGAAATCCATCATTTTCCAGCGGCCGCCCCAAGTCATGCCGACCGATTCGGCCACTTCGCCATACAACTGATAGCCGCGCATGGCCCAGGGATCTTTTTCCGAGATCACCAGCTTGCCGTCGCGCAAAAAGGCGCAATCGGCGGCCAGGCCATACTGATGCCAGCTCTGGAACGCGGCCGCATTGGTGACATTGCTGCCCATGCCGGCCAGCATGTTTTGCCGTTCCGGACTGCGGTAACCTTCCAGAATGGCCATGTCGTAGCCATGTTTTTCCTTCATGATCTTGAACACCAGCAGCAGCCTTTGTGCGTATTCGGCATTGAGCAGCGTCCAGTTGCGGCTGGCCGATACCAGCATGGGCCGCACTTGCTGCACTTCTTCGGTGGCGAATACCAGCGGCGGCAAGTCCACCGGCGGCACCAGCTGTTCGCCTTGCAGCAGGGCCGACACTTGCGTATTCATTTCGCGCGTCGAAACCTCGTAGCCGCCCAGCATGCTCTTGCTGCCTGCTAACAAGGCGATCACCGGTGGCAGACACATCACCGCCGCACCGCCCAGGAACAGCAGGTAGTGGCGACGCACGAACGCTGCGCTGCCGAGCAGGGTGCTGGCGCCGCCACGGCGCAGCGTGTCCAGGCCGGCGTTCCTGCGCCGAGCCAGCTGGGCCAGCCGCGCCCCGATACCTTGTTCGGCCGTCGCCAGCACCCGCATCAGCAGTTCGCGGCCGGATGGAAACAGCACGAGCCAGCTGATCAGGCATGCCAGTAAAAAATAGAGTGCCACCGCCAGTAAAAACACGCCCACTCCGTTCGAAAAAAGGCGCCATGCATGGGCCGTTGAATGCCGCTGTGCCAGCGTTCGCGCTAATATTGCCTCTGAGTATATCTTACTAACTTGCTAATTACGGGAGCTTAGTTTCAATTGTGCGCTGGGTGCGCACTGTTGATTTCCTAACATGCGTCACGCTTTTTTTTATTGTCGTAAGGTATTGCAAATATTGACAGGAGTTAAGATTTTGCCAAGCAATGACGACAGCCCACGGCCATCGACACGGCCCAGCTTATTGACGCCCGCACAACAGGCCGAGGCGGACCGCAGCCGTATCCTCAACCATCTCGAAGGTGGCAGGCGGCCTGCGCCCGTGCCGCATGAAGGCAGGCGCGCCAGCCGGTGGCCGGTCTGGGGGGCATGCTGGCTGGCGCCTTGCTGTTGCTGGCCACCGGCGCCTGGTTGGGGCAGCGCGAGACTGCGGTGGTGGCCGAACCGGTGGTGGCCGAACCGGTGTTGGCCAGCACGGCGCCAGTGCCGGAAACACCGCCTGTGGCCACCGCGCCCGTCACTGCGGCGGCCAGCATACACGAGGAGGAGCCGGAGGCCTTGCCGCGGCAGAGCTTGAGCGAAATGCTGGGCGCCGACTTGCCAGCTCCGGCCCCGGCGCCCGTGTCTGGTCCCAGGGATCTGCTGAGTAAGGCACTGGAAAGCCCGCAGAAGAGCGCGCCCAAACCGGCGCGCGCGCCACAGAAAAAACCGCCAGCCAAACCGCTCAAGCCCGTTGATAGTGCCAAGCCCGCCGCCACGCCGGAACAGGAAAACGACGTGGCCCTGCTGGCCGCCTTGGTATCGCATGCCCAGGCTGGCACGCCACCCAAAAAAGCGCCGCCCAGCCTGCAAGCCCAGTTACAGCAATGCGGTAAATTGAAACCGGCGGCGGCCGATAGCTGCCGGCAGCGCACCTGTGCCGGCCGCACCGGCAAGCCGCAATGCAAGGCGGCCAGGGCGGCGGCGAAAGGCGCGCGATGAGCGCAGCGCTGCTGGACCAGGTGGGTGCCGCGTTGGCAGCATTCTCCAGCATCACCCGCTTGTACGAGCTCAAGCTTGAAGGCGACAGCGCGCAGGACGCGGACCTGTTGCTGGTGGAAGCGTTCGCCGGCGACGAGCAATTGCAGACGCCAGGCGCGCGCGATGTCATCGCCTTGTCCACCAGCGCCCATGTTGCACTGGCGTCCCTGCTGGGCCAGCCGGCCAGCCTGCATATCAGTCTGGCGGATGGCACGCGCACCCAGTTTTCCGGCTATATCAGCGCCGCCGCCATGCTGGGCAGCAATGGCGGCCTGGCGCGCTACCGGCTGCGCATTACGCCTTGGCTGTGGCTGCTGACGCAGACGCGCAACAGCCGCGTCTGGCAAGACAAAACCGTGACGGCCATCGTCGACGCGGTATTTTCGGCCTACGCGCCGCACGCACTGTGGCGCTGGAGCGACGAGGTGGCGTCGTTCATGCAGGACGCGGGCGAACGCAGCTATTGTTGCCAGTACCGCGAATCGGATTTCGATTTCGTGCGCCGCCTGCTGACGGAAGAAGGGCTGGCCTGGCGGTTTGACGGTCAGACCTTGCTCGTCTTTGCCGACAGCAGCCAGGCTTGCGCCACGCCTGAAGACGCCAGCAGCGCGCAAGGTGGCGGCATCCGCTTCCATGGCGCGCGCGTCGGCGAGCCGGGCGACAGCGTGCAAGCCTTGAGCGCGCGGCGCAGCCTGCATGTCGGGCTGAGCAGCGTGCTCAGCTACGATTACAAGGCCAAGAAGGCGGTCGCGGCCAGCGTGCCGACGAATATGGTGATCGGCGGCAAGAACGCGCCGCTGCTGGAAAGCTACGATACGCCGGGCCAGTACTGGTATGCGAATGGCGCGCAGGCGCAGCGTTACGCGCAACTGCAGATGCAGTCGCACGAAGCGCGCGCCCAGTTGTGTCAGGCGCGCTCGACCGTGCGCACCCTGCGCGCCGGCACGCGCTTTACCCTGACGCAAGGACCGTTGCAGGCGGCCGATGGGGCCGCGCCCGAGTATGTCGTGCTGCGCGTGGCCAGCATCGGCGTCAACAACCTGCCGCTGCCGGCGCTGGAAGGACTGGCGGAACTGTTCGGGCCGATACCGGAATTGCTGGAAGAAACGGTGCAAGAGTGGGGCGCAGGGTTTCCCGATTTCGCCGCCGCGATTGCCCAGGCGCAAGCCAGCGGTTACGCCAACTGCATCGATATGCTTGCCGCGGCAACGCCGTGGCGTCCGGAGCACGATGACAACGATGCGCGCCAGCACGCCACGCCGACCGCCCTGGGCAGCCAGAGCGCCATCGTGGTGGGCGCCGACGGCAATGACGTAGCCAGCGGCGCCGATGAAATCTATTGCGACAAGCTGGGCCGGGTGCGCATCCGCTTTCACTGGCAGCAGGAAACGGGCGCGACTTGCTGGGTGCGGGTGGCGCAGCGCGCCGCTGGCGGCGGCATGGGCAGCCAGTTCCTGCCGCGCATCGGCCAGGAAGTGCTGGTGCAATTCCTGGAAAACGATATTGACCGGCCCGTCATCGTCGGTGCCCTGTACAACGGCCAGGGCGAGGGCGGTACCAAACCGACGCCGGGCGGCATGGCGCGGGACCAACACGATGCTGGCGTGTTCCAGCCTGCGCATGACCACGCCATCGCGGGCCAGGGCAATGTGGCGGGCGGCAACAGTCCGCTGTGGCATGGCGCCGCAGGCACCAGCGCGGCGCACCGCAATGGAGCAGCGCAATGGGGCATCCGCAGCAAGGAGTTCGGCAAGGCAGGCAGCGCGGCCGGCTACAACCAGCTGCTATTCGACGACACCGACAGCCAGGGTCGGGTGCAACTGAAAAGCAGCCATGCGGCCAGCGAGCTGAACCTGGGGCACCTGATCCACGCGGCCGACAATTACCGGGGCAGCCTGCGCGGCGCCGGTGCCGAATTGCGCACCGACGCGTATGGCGTGGTGCGCGCCAAGGCCGGCCTGCTGGTGAGCAGCTATGTGCTCAGGCACAACGCCGCGCAACGCGATCCGGCCGGCGACAATGCGGGCGGCATGGCATTGTTGAAACAGGCTGTGCTGCTGGGCGACACCTTCAGCCAGGCTGCCAAGACGCACCAGACGGTGGCTTACGCCAGCCACATCGGTGTCACCGCAGCAAACGCCAGCGCGCTCGACGACAAGGCCGCGCCGCTCAAGGCGATGCTGGCCAGCGTCGCCGGCATGCACGAACAGTTACCGCACACAAAGGACGCCATCATCGCGATTGCCGCCAGGGCCGGACTGGGCGTTGTCGCGGGGCAAGACATGCAACTGGCCAGCGGCGAAACCGTCACCATGATGAGCGGCCAGGATACCCAGTTCATCGGTGGCGGCCAGTTGCGCGTGCACACGGGCCAGACCATCGGCGTATTGGGCGGCGTGGTCAAGGCGGGCGAGAACAACATCGGCCTGCAGATGATCGCCGCTAAACAGGCCATCGACGTGCAGGCCCAGGCCGATGTGCTCAACGTGCAGGCGCGCGAAGAGGTCAACGTCATCAGCACCAACGCGCATATCGACTGGGCGGCGGCAAAAAGTATTCGACTGTCGACGGCGGGCGGGGCCAACATCACCATCGAAGGCGGCAACATCACCATTCAGTGCCCGGGCAAGATCACGGTGCATGCCGGCAGGAAGAGTTTTCTGGGGCCAGACCGGCTGGCCTATCCTTTCCCTGGTTTGCCCAATGCCATCTGCGTGGAGTGCTTGAAAAAATCCATCGCCGCCGGCCTGGCCTTTACATCAGTCGAGTAAGCGCATGTTTATTGAAACCTTTTCTACGCATTGGCAGCATCGCCTGGACGAACAGCATGGCTGCCTGGACAGCAACACACAGCTTTATCTCTTGCTCGATGGAGTCTTTGTGCCTGATATATATCGGGCCGTTCAGCTTGCCTTGGGAGGAAGGAGTGTGAGCTTGCTATTTGAACGGCTTCCTTCTTGTTCCGATGCTACCCGCGCCGTTTCTCCCTTCCTGTTGCCCTATCGGCCAGCATCGGCCCAGCTGGCGCGCGTGCTGTCCCGGTGCAGCGGCTGGCCCATGGTCAGTGCCATCGAGACCGGCGAGAGTATCGAGGATTTGACTGCGCGCCTTGCTGCCTGGTGCATCGTTGAAAACGATGGACAACGCTTCAATTTCCGCTATCCCGACACCCGTCGTTTGCCTGGCCTGTGGGCGGCATTGACGCCATTACAGCGCGGCACGCTTGCCGGCCCCGCAAGTAATTGGTGCTATATGGACCGCGATGGGACTTGGCAAGCATTGACGCTGCCGCCAGATCCTCATCCAATTGCGGATCGACCGCAATTGGATGAGCAACAGTTTGCCATCATGGTGGCCGATAGCGAAGCGGATGAAATCCTTGCCTTGCTGCAAAGCCGGCGTCGCTTGCCCGACATAAAACCCTCCCAACAGCACGCTCTCGTGCATAACGCCCTGCGCCTTGCCAGCAGAGATCAGCTTGGTATCGAGTCCTATCCGGAGTGGTGTGATTTCTTTTTGCAAAAAGGCCTGCGTATGGACGATAGCGAGGGAGCCGTCATGCTTGGGGCATGGATGGCGGCAGAAACGGCTGCTCTGAATGCCTTTGATATTTGAGTAGCTGTGAAATTTGGAGCAAGACGACAAGCCCTTTTGTACCAGGAAGCGACACCAGGAATAAACAAAAAAAGGTTAATCATTGAATATTGTAGGCAATATTTTGAATGGTCTGAAGCGTGTTGCGTTAGCCGGCACTCTGGTGTTACCGATGCTCGCGTCCTGCAATGACAGCAATGATGTACCAGTCAATGTCCACGGCATCAATTACAGCGACCAGGAATTCACCTATGTGTTGCAAGACCCGCTGCGGCCATCGAATCAGGCAGGAGGAGAAACCATCGGTCGCTACGGGGCTGGCGGCACCATGTGCTGCTTCACTTTGCCTGGGAAATGGCGGCCCGGAATAGAAATAAATATTCAGTACACCTATTATTTGCCAAAAAAACCAGATGGCAGCTTGCCTGAAATCCGGAAGTCGACGGTAGTCGAGCTGCCTCATTATGACGAGCCGCAAGAATTGTGGGTGTTGCGCAACGCCGACGGCAGCATGGGCATCGTATCGAGCATTTACCAGCCTGATCATCCGAAATGGCCAGGCAAGATCAAGGGTTGGCCGGTACCTTCGCTGGAGTATCGGAGGGAACGCTGGGGTTTGCATATGGAACATGAAATGAGCGGCGTGATACTTTATGAAAATTTACTGACTGATCTTAAAGAAGACCCTTTAAAAAGAGCAAAAGAGTCTTGGGATTATAAAATAAGAAGTGACCCTAGCTTCGCATTGAAATTTAAGGGGCAGAAGATCCAGCTTACCAGGATTTTTTAAAGAATAGCTATCAAGATTCACTTGCTAGAAGTCGAGGTCTTGTAAAGTCATTGGAAGAGTCAAAGCCGTGAATGTGAAACTTTGCCCACTTGTTTCAGAAGTATATTTGAATGCATCAAATTTTAATATTTTTTTTGGGAAGGATGAAAGAGATGATATAAGGATGAAATTTGAGGTTCGTGAAAAACCACAAATCGGCTGTGGCCCCAATGGATGTAAAACAAACTTGTTCTTTGGATTTTTCTTTGATGGCACAAGGAATGATTATATTATTGCTGAGAAGGAAATTTCTGCCAAAGGAGTCGTTGTCTCAAGTCGCGTGAAAATTTTTCAGGTTTTATTAAAATTTAAACGGCGGTTAGGCCCTGGGAACAGGGTGACATCGATCCTCATCGCGAGTATATCTATTGCAATCATTTTTAAGTACATAAAATTTAAATGAAAAAATTTATTCTCCTCTGCTTTCTGATAATGCCGGTGTTTGCAGCATGTAATAACACCAGTGAGACTTCGGTCAGTGTCCATGGCGTCAACTATAGCGACCAGGAATTTATCTATGTGTTGCAAGACCCGCTGCGGCCATCGAATCAGGCAGGAGGAGAAACCATCGGTCGTTACGGCGCTGGCGGCACCATGTGCTGCTTCACTTTGCCTGAGAAATGGCGGCCCGGACTAAAAATCAATATCCAGTACACCTATTATTTACCAAAAAACCCGGATGGCAGTTTGCCTGAGATCCGGAAGTCGACGGTAGTCGAGCTGCCTCATTATGATGAGCCGCAAGAATTGTGGGTATTGCGTAATGCGGATGGCAGCATGGGCATCGTATCGAGCATCTACCAGCCTGACCATCCGAAATGGCCAGGCAAGATCAAGGGTTGGCCAGTACCTTCGCTGGAGTATCGAAGGGAACGCTGGGGTTTGTATATGAAACATGAGTTGGATGCTTTGGAAAACAGCGAGACCATGCTGAATAATTTATTGTCTGACCCAAAAAAAGAAACGAAGGAAGCTTGGGATTTTGAAGTTGGAAGAGATTTGGAATTAAAATCAAAATTTTCAGGATTCAATGATCCAAAATATTTATCCTACTTAGAAAAAAGTTATAAAGAGTCATTGGAGAATGATAAGAAGGCGGTGGAGGAAATGAAAGGGCGTAAACCATGAGTTCCAGAATTTGTGGTCCCTTAGGAAGCGAATTCTTAAATGCAAATGATTTCGAGAAATTTTTCACGATTAGGGAATCTAAATATATTAATAAAAATTTTGAGGTTCGTGAAAAACAAAAAATCGGCTGTGGCTCCAATGGATGTAAAACAAACTTGTTCTTTGGATTTTTCTTTGATGGCACAAGGAATGATTATATTATTGCTGAGAAGGAAATTTCTGCCAAAGGAGTCGTTGTCTCAAGTCGCGTGAAAATTTTTCAGGTTTTATTAAAATTTAAACGGCGGTTAGTCCCTGGGAACAGGGGGACGTTAATCCTCATCGCGAGTATACCTATTGCAATCATTTTTAAGTACATAAAATTCAAATGAAAAAAATTATTCTCCTCTGCTTTCTGATAATGCCGGTGTTTGCAGCATGCAATAACATCAGTGAGACTTCGGTCAGTGTCCATGGCGTCAACTATAGTGACCAGGAATTTACCTATGTGTTGCAAGACCCGCTGCGGCCATCGAATCAGGCAGGAGGAGAAACCATCGGTCGTTACGGGGCTGGCGGCACCATGTGCTGCTTCACTTTGCCTGAGAAATGGCGGCCGGGAATAAAAGTCAATATCCAGTACACCTACTATTTGCCCAAAAAACCGGATGGCAGCTTGCCTGAGATCCGGAAGTCGACGGTAGTCGAACTGCCCCATTATGACGAGCCGCAAGAATTGTGGGTATTGCGCAATGTCGACGGCAGCATGAGCATCGTATCGAGCATGTACCAGCCTGATCATCCAAAGTGGCCAGGCAAAATCAAGGGTTGGCCGGTACCTTCGCTGGAGTATCGAAGGGAACGCTGGGGTTTGTATATGGAACATCAATTAGTTTTCTTGAGAAGTAGTGAACGTTTATTGGAGGAGCTTAAAAAATATCCAGAAATAAGGACTAGTAAATCTTGGGATACGGAAAAACAAATTAATCCAGAAGTAGTATTAAAATTTAAAGGGCCAAAAGATCCGAATTATATATTGTATCTAAAAAATAGTTATGAAGAATCAATAGATGAAATTAAAAAAGAAATCAAAAATTTAAATGATAGTAAGCCATGAGTGTAAAACTTTGTTTGCCTGCGGATGAAAAATTTTCTATTGCTTTTGATCAAAATAAATTCTTTTCAGATGATAATTTAAAAATTATTCGCAATAAAGAAAAGCGTGAAAAACCAAAAATCGGCTGTGGCCCAGATGGATGTAAAACAAACCTGTTCTTTGGATTTTTCTTTGATGGCACCAGGAATAACTATATTCTCGCTGAGAGGGAAAAAACCCATTCTAATGTTGCGAGGCTGTATGATTGCTATCCAGGTCTGAGCGTTCCGGGAGTATTGCCGGTAACAAGCGACTGGGAAAATGATAAATCCAATTATACGCATTTTTTCAAGGCCTATATTCCTGGTGTTGGAACAGAATTCAAGCAGGTTAACGATAGTGGCGATGGTTTTGACGAAACGGCCGGCGCTGCGGCTGGCTATAAGGGAGAGGAACGTATCCTGTGGGCTTTGCTTCAAGCCATTAACAACGTGCATCGTTATTTCATGAAAACACCCCTGCTTTCCGATAAAGATATCAAGTCAATTATATTGAAAATAGACTTGAACAAGCAGGCGCGGAGTAAAATAGTGCCTCCCGAGTGGTACGAGCGTTCGATGCCAAATGAGAAACAAGCAAAAAAAACCAGAATTGAGTTTGAAATTATTTTGCGAGAATTGCATGCGGCGGTGTCGCAACATTGGCCGGACAAGAAAACAGGAAAGCCAAAAAAAGTCGATCCTGGTATTGTGCAAAAAATATACATTTCCATTTTTGGATTTTCGCGCGGCGCCACACAAGCGCGCGCGTTTACCAACTGGCTGATGTCGCTGTGCAGGCTGGACGCTCATTTATGCGGGAAAGAAAGTGGCAGCATGACGCTGGGCGGTTTTGAGGTCGCTTTTGATTTCCTGGGCTTGTTTGATACGGTGGCCTCGATTGGTGCAGGTAACACCTTGGGTAACAGCTTTCTGGGCAAGATATTTGACGGGCATGGCAGTTGGGCCGACGCGGAAGACAGCTTGCGCATACCGACCAATATCACTTGCCTGCATCTGGTTTCCGCGCATGAATTGCGCCGCAGTTTTCCGCTCGACTCGGTTTCCGTCAAAGGGGTGGTCACGCCAAATTGCATGGAAATTGTTTTTCCAGGCGTGCATTCGGATCTGGGTGGTGGCTACGCGCCGCGTGAACAGGGGCGTGGCGTCGATCCGAATGGCGACGATATGCTGACGCGCATCCCCTTGCTGACCATGTATCGGGCAGCCAGGCTGGCTGGTGTGCCCCTGAAACTTGAACTCGCGAGCGCGGTCGTGCAACAACGTTTTAAAGTTGCACCCTCGACCATTACCGACTTTAATGCCTACCTTGCTGCGTGTACCACCAAGACGGGCACGCTGACAGCAATCATGCGAGAGCAGGCGCAATACCAGATGCAGTGGCGGCTTGCGCGCCGCGCAGGTAGCAAGATGCCTTTGGAAGCGACTGCAAGCTTTTCAAGAGCAAGTACTTTCGATCAAAACGACTTGCACAGCGCAAACTGTGAATTTGAACAAGAGATCGCAGCCTTTAAAAAATGGCTGTCCGAAAAGGGCAAGGGATTCAAACCGGCGACGCAGGAGCCTGGTTTCGATAACGACCACAAAGACGAGTGGGAGGAAATTGCCCGATGGTGGAATAACGTGCCGCAACTGGCACCGGCGATGATGCGTTTTTTTGATGAATACGTCCATGATTCGCGTGCCTGGTTCAAGCTTATTCCGGGCAATGCTGACAATGAGCCGCAACTGGTTGAGGACCTGAAAGCTTGGGAGGCAAAGCGCAAGGCATTTGAGCAGTTCAATGCCCGTAGGTCAAAAGAAGTTGCGGAGCAACGGCACTGGCTGCCGCCGGAAGCCAGGGTAATGCCATCGACGCCATACAAACCGGTCGAAGACGGCTTGAGCCCTCACCAGCGCAATGCTGCCATCGAATATGCGCGTACCGGCAAACTACCACGCATGATTACGGAAGGGCGTGAGCCCTACGAGGCGAGCAAGAACACATACTACATGTGGGCCAGGGCAGGATATCTGCGATTTCGAAAGATTTATAGCGGCTGGGATAGTGTGCTTATCTCCCAAAATGAGACGACTGCTTCCCAGGAAGAAAGCGTTAGCTAATGAAAACAGTACGCATCATGCCTGTTGCCGCAGCTGGCCGTAGTTGCTGATATTGCCTGCCTTGGCCATTTCAATCGAAACACTCTTGCTATAACGAAATTTCTAGGGTGTAATGGCTTTGATAAAAATGCTTATTTACTAATTATATGCGGGAAGCCGCGTGATGGAGTTCCGGATGTCCATGTCCTTGCCCGCCAGTTTCACGCAAGCTAGCAGATTGTTGCAACTGACCACGCCCCTCGGCGCCGACCGCCTGCTGGCCGAATGCGTGCGCGGCGAGGAAGGCTTGAGCACGGGCTTCGTGTTCCAGATCGCGGCCCTGTCGACGGACGCCGCCATTTCCTTGCGTACCCTGATAGGCCAGCCGGCCCTGCTGCAATTGTTGACCGCTACCAGCGCCGACGCGCTGCGCCCGTTCCACGGCCATATCACCGCCGTCGAGCTGGTCGGTGCGAACGGCGGCATGGCGCGCTATCACCTGACGCTGGAGCCCTGGAGCGCGTTTCTCGCCCATGGCCGTGACAGTCGCGTCTTCCAGGACATGACGGTCTTCGACATCCTCGACGCGCTGTTTGCCACTTACCAGGCACAAGGCAAGCTAGCGCCGGCCTGGCGTTTCGATATTCTCGACCGCGCGACATACCCGAAGCGCAGCCTGAGCACCCAGTACCAGGAAAGCGACTGGGCCTATGCGCAGCGCCTGATGCATGAGGAAGGCCTGTTTTATTACTATGAACACAGCGGCGATCCGGGCAGCCCCAGTCTGGGCAGCCACTGCCTGGTGATCGCGGACCATAACGGCGCGTTCAAGCCGAATGCCCAGAGCAGCATCAATTTCACGCAGCCGGGCGCCGTCATGAAGGTCGACAGCATCGACCGCTGGCGCACTGAATTGCGCCAGCAGACCAATGCCATCGCAATGGGCAGCTGGGATTACCGCTCGCTCGACCAGCGCGTTGCCAGCGCGGCGGCAGGGGGGGCGGGGCGCAGGGCGTGGAGCTGCTCAGCCGCGACGCGCCCGGGGCCTATGCCTACGCCTCGCACGAGCAGGGCCAGCAAATCGCGCGCAAGCAGTTTCAGGCGCTCGAAGCGGGCAAGGAAGTCCACGTGGCGGCCGGGACCGTGCGTACCATGTCACCGGGCACCACCTTTGTCCTGCAGGGACAGCCGGTGTCCGACCAGGCCGGTAGCGACGACGAACGCAGCTTCCTCATCGTGCGCACGGTGCATTTGATGCACAACAACCTGAGTGCGGATCTGCAGTCGTCCATTGTGCAAACCCTCAAGACGGGTCTGCTCGATGCGGCCATCCGCAAGGAGCAAGCGGGCAGCCTGCACCGCATGCCCGCGCTGCTGGGCGCGATTGCCGAGCGGCCCCTGTACCGCAACCGCATCGACGCCATCCGCAGCAATATTGCTTATCGCGCCAGCGGCAAGGACCAGCATGGCCAGCTGCTGCATCCACGCCCGACCGTGCATGGCCAGCAGACGGCCGTCGTGGTGGGCCCGGCTGGCGCCGTGATTCACACCGACCGCGACCACCGCATCAAGGTGCAGTTTCACTGGCAGCGCGGGGTCATGAGCCACAGCCGCCTCGACCATCCGCAAGGCGGCAAGCATACCGGCGCGCCAGGCGACGACAGCGCTGGTACTTGGGTGCGCGTGGCCTCCACCATGGCGCCGGTGGCCGGTGCCAACTGGGGTGGCCATGCATTGCCGCGCATAGGCCAGGAAGTCTTGATCGATTTTCTGGAAGGCAATATCGACCGACCGGTCGTGATCGGCGCCGTCTACAACGGCCAGGGTACGGCCGATGCCCAGAATAACCGCGTGGCGCATGGCGCCGGGCCGGCCACCGGCAATGCACCAGCCTGGTTTCCCGGCGAAGCAGGCGCGCATGCCCACCCGGCCGCGCTGTCCGGCATCAAGAGTCAGGCCATGCAGGCCAGCCAGCAGGGCGGCGCGGCATACAGCCAGTTGGTGTTCGACGACAGTCCGGGCCAGCCGCGTGTGGCCCTGCAGCGCCATGCCGGCGCACACCAGGGCACTGCCGAGCTGAACCTGGGACACGTACGCCATCAGACGGACAACCAGCGGCTGGACGCCGCCGGCTTCGGCGCTGAACTGAAAACCGAGCACAGCGCCGCGCTGCGTGCGGGGCAGGGGCTGCTGTTGTCGACCGACGGGCGTAGCAACGCCAGCGGCACGCAGATGGATACCAAGGAAGCCACTGTCCAGATCGAACAGAGCCTGGCCCTGCTGACCTCGCTTGCCGAGACGGCGCAAAAGCACAAGGCTGTGTTAGGCGGTGGGCAAGGCCAGGCCGAGGCGGCGCCCGATACGCTGCCGGCGCTGAAACAATTGGCGAACAGCATAGAAATGCTCAAGGGTACGGCGGGCACAGGCGACAGCCAGGCGACGGCCTATGGCGCGCCCCAGTTGCAATTGTCCAGTCCGGCCGGCATCGCCGCGACCACGCCGCTCAACGCACTTTTCGCCGCCGGCAATACCAGCAGCATTGCGGCAGGGCAGGACATCAATTTCGGCGCGCAAGGCAACCATTTTCATGCGATCAGTTCCGGCATCAGCCTGTTTACCTACGGCAAGGCCAGCAAGGCCGACAAACCCAACCAGGAAACCGGCATCCGCCTGCACGCGGCCAGTGGCAAGGTCAGCAGCCAGAGCCAGTCCGATGAAACAAAATTAACCGCAGACAAGGCCGTGACGGTGGCCAGTGTCAGCAAAAGCGTCAATATCAGCGGCAAGCAGCATGTGCTGCTGACGGTGCAGGGCGCCTATATCAAGCTCGAAGGCAGCAATATCGAGATTCATGGGCCCGGCAAGATGGAATTCAAGGCCGGCATGAAGGAGCTCACGGGGCCGGCCAGCGCCAGTCCTGCACCTTTGGCCTTGCCTACAGGACAATTGAAAGGCTGCGCACTGAAACTCCTCGATGCCACGCAGGCGGGAGCGGCCAGTGTCAAACGATAAAGTGTCATCGCCTGCACTGTCTTCGGCGGGGGTATCGACGGCGCGCGCCGATGAAGTGCTCTACAACGTGGCCCGCGGTTATGACAGGACCGTCGTCCTGATCGACCAGTTCATCGACAATCCCCTGCGCGAGGTGATCGAGGCTCTGTCGCCGCCCGCAGCCAGCGTGCTGCTCGATGATCCGATCTTCGAGGATGACTTGCAGCGCGCACCGATGCTGCTCGCATTGTCAAACAAGCTGCCCGAGCACTATGCGCTGGTCGAATATAGTTTGAAGCTGGCGCAAGAGCAGCATGCCGAACCGGGCGCGGTGCCCCGGATCTGTGCCTGGCTGTTTAGCCACGCGACGTTGGAACGTCTGCGCAGCGCCATGCTGGCGCGCCTGAATGTGCGCTATCCGTCCGGCGACGCCGTCTACCTGCGCTATTTTGACCCTCGCGTCTTGCCGCATCTGGCAAGACTGTTGCCGCCATCTACTGCAGGCGTGCCGGGGCGCAGCAGTTTTGCCGATCTGCTAGGTCCTGTCGAGAGATGGTGCCAGCTCGACCGCGATGGGCAACTGATCCAGCATGGCAATGCGCAGCCGGTACCTGCAGTACAAGATGTTTCCCTGCGCATCGATGAGCGAACCAGGCAGGCGATGGGCCGCATCGAGCAGATCAATCTGGTGGTGCGCATCCTGCACGCACGGCAAACGACAATCGGGCCCGGCGTCGATGCGCAAATCGACCACCATCTTGTCCACAGCGCAAGTGCGGGCCTGGAGCAGCCTGACGACCAGATCGCCTATGCCTGGCGTGCCGTCGAACACGGCCAGGCCTTCACCTTGCACCCCGCCCTCGGGGAACTGATGCGGATGGCCGCCACGCAAGGCCTGCCGCTGGACATAGTATTAAACGCCCGTCTTCATTCCCTGGCTTGATGCCCAGCAGGATGACCGCGTGCCGCCCACTCAACAGGAAGAGCGATGAAAGACTGTAAATTTTGCGATAAAAACGGCTTGTTCATTTTGCCCTTGCGTTATGCGGCAGTGGTGGGCGAGGGTGCGGCCGGCAGCGTGCCCGCGCTGCCCGGCAAGCTGGGCGACAAGGTCAAGCACATCACGCTGGAAAACGCCAGCTATGCGCCGCGCCTGCTACGCTCCGGTTTCCTGTACGTGCTGATCAAGCGGTCGGGATTGCTGTATTGGGAAGGCTATTTTTCCGACGACGACGCCTTCCTGTCCAAATTTTCCGTCGATTCGCCGCCATCGGCGGTCGTGAATTTTTCTTGCGACCGCAGCACCTGCGGCATCAACGCCAGCATGATCGCCATCGACAAGATCGAGTTTGTCGAAAAAATTTATCTGTTGTTCACGCCGACTGCCATGACGAGAGAGCGGCTGGACGCGTATGCGGCTAATGCCGAGGCCAGCGTTAAAAAAGGACAAATGCAGGTTTTTCTGCCAAAGGAATGGGCGGCGGGCAGTACCGAACAGCCGCACAGCCTGAAGCCTGAAGAGCTTGGCAAATACGTCCCAGAGGCCGTGCTCGCCCGGCAGTATCAGAATGCCTGCAAGAGCCCTTTGGGGAAAATTCTCATGCAGCAGCTCTACATGGCAAGTTGCGATGCTTATGAAGGCATAGCCAATCTTCCACTGGCGACGCCGGGCGGCAGGATCGGAAAGCTGGAAGAGAAAATGGTAGCGACCAAGGCCGCAGCGTTTGCTGTGTTTGACCCCATCGGCATCACGCAGGAATTGAACGATTTTCGTAATGCTGCACTGCAACCGCTTGAGAATTTTCTTGAGCAGGTGGACAAGGAAAAAGTCAGCAATCGGCGGAAGATGGACGTCATGGTTGGCATAGACGATATCAAGGACTGTGTCATTAAATATGGTGTGGAAATCAGAAAGAAAAATCTCGATGACATGGATTCGAGGGCGCTTCCGGATATTAATAAAAATAACGCAGAGATGCTCAGGAAATTAAATCGTGTAAAAGAAGCTGAGATAATCGAAGAGAGAGTAAGGAAAACTTCTGAGGCGAGAGAGAAAAGGCGCGAGCAGATTCTTGCGGGCAGTGAACAGGATGCGCGCGAAAAATTTGAGAAGAAATATGAGTCGCTCATCTCTGTTTCTGAAATTGATTTTCTCCGGAAAGCGCTGGATAAACTGTCGAAAGAAGCTGAGGCAACCTCGAGAAAGAGAACTGCCGATCACGTCAAGTGGGTAATATCCACGGAACTGGTTGACGCATTTGATAGTTATGACGAGGAAAATATCAGTAGCGGATTTTGCTTTACTTTTGAATTTTCCCGGTGTGTGTTTGGCATGTTCGCAGCTAAGGAAAATGCACCTGTCCTTAAAAATTGGATGGATGTAAATTCTATTGAAAGAAAAAATTTGTACATGCGGTCAAATTTTTACAACCATAAATCTTTATACGATGCTGCGGAAAAAGCTTTCAAGGACGCTAAAGATCAGGTCGAGGCTGCAGGAGATATTTCAAAAGTACAGGCGGCACCATGGTTAAAAGCCGGTAAGGGCCTGATTGATTCTTTTAAGAAAATTGATTCCGCATGGGATGAATGGTTGCGCGATGGCGGAGTTCTTAAAATTCACAACAAGGATCCAGAGGCTAGCACGAAAAAGGCAATAGTGAATTTGTCAAAATACCATCGAACTGCGGAGGGGATGGCATTTGCAAAAATCTCGGAGTGGACTCAAGCAATGTTCACTAAAAGCGGGAAGCTGGACAAGGCAATTTCCAGCATCGTTGGTATATTGCTGTATTCTAAATTGACGGATCTTGCTGAAAAAATAAGGTTTGATGAATTGATGCTTCCTCTGAAACAAAAAAATATTGAGGAATTAAGAGAAAAATCAAAGAAGTACGCTGAAACGCTGAAGACGGAAAATAAAAAAAATAAATTAGAGCAAAGCATAGAAAATAAAGCTGAGCGGATGGCGCGAGCAGAAGCCACAAAAATTGCTCAGGCAGATGCGGCAAAAGTGGAAGGGAGCATAGGAAAACTGATAGAGGATGAGCAGGCAAAGGTAAAAAACAAGGTAAAGATTGCACTGGACGAACTGGACGTGGGTAAAAGGCCCGAGACCAATAATTTTCGCCATGCTCGCATCGGTGTTCTTTTAATGTCAATTGAAAGCCTTTCCCTGGCAACCAAATTGCCTCATTTTAAGGATTCTCCCAGGCTAAAGGCTGAGGTGATAGCCTCAATACTTTCACTGAGCAGTATATCTCTTGATCTGGTTTATGCTGTGACAAAATCTATAAGGGAAATTTATCCTTATAGTAAAATTAGCGGGATAAATAAGGCGGCGGATATTATTCGCGGTGGATTCAAAATGGCTGCCGGGTTACTTGGGGCTATTTCTGGTTTCATGATAGTTTGCTTGGATATTGATTCGGCTTATGATGAAATCAAGAAGGAGCGATCTGATGGAATTTTAGTGGGGATTTATGCTAGTCGAGCTGTTTTTGGTGCCATTAACATGGGTTTAGGCTTGGCAGCTGCCTTGTCCTACGCTGCTCCTTTATTGGCACGATTGGCAGGATCTCAACTGGCGAAAAATTTCAGTTTTTCTTTAAAGGCAATAAATTATTTTGGTGGATTGGCAACAAGCTTGGCAGGTGGCAGAACTATTTTATTGATAAGATTGGCTCGGTTTAATCTGATCGGCCTAGGGATAACTGTTGTCGAAGTTGGATATCGGGTATGGATTATGGATGATGAATTGGAGAATTGGTTTCAAGCGTGTAGCTTTAGGAAAAGTAAAGGATGGTTTTCTGAAAAACCATTTACTACTGTTGAGCAGGAGCTAATGGAGTTGCAGAAATCTTTGAAGGCAATTCAATCATGAATTTCGAGGTGAATGTGGCAGAGGAAAAAAATGCAGACATGTTTTCCAATGAGATTTTTTTTACATTGGAAGGAAAAATCACAGAGGTTCAGATTGCTGCATCAACTATAAATTTACTCAGGAAAATAGAAAAAAATATTGAGGAAAAAAACCTTGCAGGTGGCGTAGCAGCGGCCATCAATGGCATGCCTGGGACATTGGCAACTTCAGCCATGCTAAGTTTGTACGATGGCGAAGATATGCATAATTTTGCTGGACTGGTCAATGGCGAAGTAGTATGTGGTGTTTTTGCCGATGCGGACAAGATCAAGGATGGCGATTTCGTCAGATTAGTGGTGGCAAGGAGAGGTGATGTCCTGCACGTGCACAGTTTGCTTCGCATTGAGGATAGCCTGTTATTGATGCCCCTGAATGCGTATTGCGGAGAACGGGCCTTTTTCTGGAGTTGCATGAGATTTGCAAGAAATATGACGTTGTTTGTTTGGATTGTTTTATTTTCCGGATTTTTTTTATTTATTGATGTATCGCAGGAGAGAAAAGAGGATTTAATTACCGCATGTGGTGCAATATTATTGATGCCTCCGCTTTTCTGTTTCCCTTTTGAATACTGGACATATAAAACCATGCGCGACTATTCAATATATGCTGAGAAAATATTTGTCGCTTATGGTTTTCCAAGACCAGATGTTTTTGATGCAAGAGGCGGAAGTACTTTTTTTGAAAATAATGGCAATGGTTTTTTTTCAACCAATTGTGAGCTGGCGCTGAAAAAGCACAAGTCGAAATACAAAATTTAATCTGCCTGATAATTTGGTGTTCTCAGCCACTTCCTGCATGAAATTGATGGCATTGCTGGGGAGATATTGGAAACACAGTAATCGAGAAAATATATGCATGAATTATCTTATAAGTTGGTCAACGGTGCAGTTGAGGATTTGAGAACCTCCGACATGCATGTGAATTATTTGAAGAGTGCTGAACAATTCAAAAAAACATCTGGTTTGGCGGCGATCGTTCAAGTTGCTGCAGGTGAGCCTGGCGCTGTTCACAGCATGCAGGCAGCGACAAGTGACGGAGATCCTGTCACAGGCTTCAACATGAGCGTGGGCGGCAAGTGGGTTACTGGTAGTTTTTGGGAAGTTGATTTTAAGAATGGGGACGAGGTTAAAGTTATAGGCTATCAAAAAGGCAATGAATTCATCGCTGTCGCAGTGGTTGATGTAAAGGAAAACAAGATATGGATACAGCCACATTCTGAACGTGGAACAATTGCAAAAAAGTATCACTTATTAAGATGTTGTGGTTATGCTTTTATTGGATTATATATTTTAGCAATTTTGGCGGCATTTTTTGGTGGCATGCCAGTCTGGTTTATGTTGATTTGCGCTACCTTTAGCACTCCAATTATTCTATTTGTAACTGTTGGTTTGAGTTGGAAAGACTTTATGGAATTTTCAAAGGAGATGAATAGAGTGGGGAAGGCACTAGGGATCGCTGAGCCAGAGAAGATTGATCTTTTTAAAAGTACGAGAAAATCGAGGAAATCAGGAAAGCCCGCTTTGCCGATGGGCGTGTACTATCTTTAAATTAGATAAGTAAAATGGAAGATACTGAGGGGTTTTCTGATGAACTGCTTTTCATGCTGGAAGGAGAAATGACGCATCTTCATTTCTCTATAATAACGGCAGATCTGCTGCATGACATTGAGAAAATCTTGCTGCAAAACTCTTGCAGGTGCGTAACCATCGCCATCAATGAATTGAGCTCGGCGCTCTGGCGGTCGGAATCGCGCGTCACCCCCCGCGATTCGGCAGCGCGACTACTGGCAGACAATCACAGTGCCTCTGTTTTATTCCGCTTGCCCCAGGCTGACCAGGCGAGCCAGCGTCTCCTGTGCATTCATGGCCTTGGCCAGTGAAACGGCAGTCATGCCGCGGCTGTCCACGGCATCGATGCGTGCGCCGTGCTGCAGCAGCAGGTCGAAGATGGCCAGGCGGTTGAACATGGCGGCCATCATCAACGGTGTCTTGCCGTCCGGGCTGGCGCCTTCCACGCTGGCGCCGTGCCGCAGCAGCAGTTCGGCGATCTCCAGATAGCCCTTGTAGGCCACGCCGGCCAGCGGCGTCTGGCCCTGGTCGTTGGGCACGTTGGCGTCGGCGCCCGCTTCGAGCAGCAGGCGCGACGTTTCCAGGTGGCCGAGGTAGCTGGCCAGCATGATCAGGCTGTCGCCTTTTTCGTTGCGGAAGTTGACGGGTACGCCTTGCGCGAGCATGGCACCCAGTTGCTGCGTGTCGCCTTCGCGCACCAGGGCAAACAGGCCCTGGATGAATTCCAGTGTTTCGGCATCCATCGTTGCCGGGATTTTTCGTGCATCGGTGTTCATCGTGATCTTTCCGCGAAGGTGGGCTATGCCAGCAGTCTACTATGCGGCCGGCGCCAGCGCCTTTTGCCGCGCGGCCAATGCGGCGCCGATGAAGAGGGCGATGGCCGAGGCGATCAAGCCCCGCTCCAGTCCTGCCGGCCCGTCGGCGATCCAGCCGACCGCGATGGGGCCGACGATCTGCCCCAGGGCGAACACCGTCGTGTAGGCCGTGATGCCGGCCGTCCACGATTGCTGCGGCAGATTATGCCGCACCAGGGCCGTCGTCGAGGCCACCACCGACAGGAACACGGCGCCGAAGACCAGGCCGGAGAGGAACACGACGGGCACAAAGCTGGTCAGTGCGGGCAGGATGCTCACCACGCCCAGCACGGCGTTCAGGATCGCCAGCGATTCGCCGCCCTTGTAGCGGTCGAGCATGCGCGCCCAGATGCGCGACGACGCCACCACCGCCAGGCCCAGCAGGGTGTAGAACACGGTGATGCGCGCGGGGGGCATGCCTTGCTGCTTGAGCAGGGCGATGACGAAGGTCATGTAGCCGATGTAGCCGACGCCAAACATGAAGTAGCCGGCCAGGCTGGGGGCGAAATCACGCCAGGCAAAGCGCCGTGGCGTGTCGAGGGCGCGCGGCGCTTCGCCGATGGCTTTCGCCGGCAGGGCCATGATGGCGGTGGCGAGCAGGCAGGCGATGCCCAGTGCCAGCCAGGGCCATTGCCAGGCATGCGCGGCGCCATGCTCCTGTGCGGCGGCCAGCGCCGCCGGCACCAGCAGGGCCGACAGCGCAATGCCGAAGCCCGTGCCGCCGTAGTACAGGCCGATGTAGAAGCCGGCGCGCTGGCTGTGCATGGAACCGAGCCGCGCTGCCAGCACGCCGCCGGCGATGAAAATGAAGGCGCTGGCCACGCCCGCGCACACGCGCTGCAGGAACAGGGTGGTCGTGTCGCTGACGAGGCCCGACATCAGCATGAAGATGCTGGCCAGCACGCAGCCGGTCATCAGCAGTCGCCACACGCCCAGGCGGCGCATCAGGGCCGGCGTGGCCAGGGCACCCAGGAAATAGCCGAGCGCATTGAAGGTGTTCATGGCCCCTGCCAGCAGGTAAGACCAGCCCAGGTCGGCGCGCATGGGCGGCAGCAGCAAGCCATACGAAAAGCGCGACAGGCCCAGCGCAATGGCGGCGCCCAGCGAGAGCGCCAGCGCCGTGGCCAGCGGATGGGCCGGGGAATGATCGTGTGTCGGCATGGCCTGGTGACCCATCTATGTGAAAACGTGCAGTGGAGTTGGCGCCGGGGCGGGGCCGGCCGGCGGGCGAGGTCTGTGAGGGACAGTGGCATAGGGCGCTGACGACACGCTTTTTTACTACTAAGTTAATGAATCTGAACTGGGAAGTCAAGCAGGGCCACACCTGTGCATGGCGGGCAATAGTGCAATCCTTGCCATCGTTACTTTTGGAGAGAATTATAAGACATGCAATCCCATATAATTGCAATTGGGAAATTAACTTGCCTAAATTCAATTTTGCAGGTTACTCCTGTTCCTCCATATCTTAAGGGCACTATGAACAAGAATAAACCCGGCGCGTTGTTGATTGCAACGCTGATTGGCGCGGCCTTGGCTGGCTGCGCTTCCGAATCCTCGCAAGCCCTGGCTGTCCCCACGGTTGCCAGCGCAGCCCGTCCCTACGTTGGTCCACGCACGCTGATCGCTGTCGGCAAATTCGACAACCGCTCGAACTTCATGCGCGGCATCTTTTCCGATGGCGTCGACCGCCTGGGCAGCCAGTCGAAAACGATCCTGATTGCGCACCTGCAGACGTCCAACCGTTTCAACGTGCTCGACCGCGACAACATGGCCGAGCTCAAGCAGGAAGCCGAGTTCAAGAAGCAGGGCCAGAACATCAAGGGCGCGGACTTCGTCGTGACCGGCGATGTGACCGAATTCGGCCGCAAGGAAGTGGGCGACAAGCAATTGTTCGGCATCATGGGCCGTGGCAAGACGCAAGTGGCGTATGCCAAGGTCACCTTGAACGTCGTCAACATCGCCACCTCGGAAGTCGTGTACTCGGCTGGCGGCGCCGGCGAATACAGCTTGTCGAACCGTGAAGTGCTGGGCTTTGGCGGCACCGCCAGTTATGACGCCACCCTGAACGGCAAGGTGCTGGACCTGGCCATGCGTGAAGCGGTCGAGCGCCTGGTCGCCGGCGTCGAAGCGGGCGCATTGCGCAAACAATAAGGTATCCCATGAAAACAATGATGAACAAGGGCGCAGCCCTGCTGGCCATGCTCGCCTGTGCCGCCCTGACCGGTTGCGCCACGCAGTCGAAAACCCTGTACCAATGGGAAGGCTACCAGCCGCAAGTGTATGAGTACCTGAAAGGCGAAAGTCCGGAGCAGCAGATCGCCGCCATGGAAAAAGACCTGCAAGTGATCGCTGCGAAGGGCAACCATGCGCCGCCGGGCTACCACGCCCACCTGGGCATGCTGTACTCGATCGCGGGCAAGCCGGAGCAGGTCGCCGCGCAATTCGAAGACGAGAAAAAACTCTTCCCCGAATCGACGCCGTACATGGACTTCCTGTTGGGTAAATTGAAAAAAGGCGAGAAATTATGATGTCGCGCATGTTGAAAATGGCCTTGTGCCTGGGGCCCGCTATCTTCATGGTCGGTTGCGCCACCAAGCAGGCCGCGTATGACTATACGGCCTTCAAGGCGGCCAAGCCCCGTTCCATCGTGGTCTTGCCGCCGTTGAACAACTCGCCCGAAGTCAATGCCGGCAACAGCGTCTACGCGCAAGTGACTTATCCGCTGGCCGAAGCGGGCTACTACGTGCTGCCGGTGGCCGTGGTCGGTGAAACCTTCAAGCAGAACGGCTTGACGAATGCCGCCGATATCCACGGTGTCGATGCGAAAAAGCTCAACGAGATCTTTGGCGCCGATGCGGGCCTGTACGTGACGATTTCCAAGTACGGCACCACGTATGCCGTGATCGACAGCGTGACCGTGGTGTCGGTCGATGCCAAGCTGGTCGACCTGAAGACGGGCGCCTTGCTGTGGCAGGGCGCGGCCAGCGCGTCGAGCAACGAAGGCAATAACAGCGGTGGTGGCGGCCTGATCGGCGCCCTGGTGACGGCGGCGGTCAAGCAGATCATCAACACCAGCACCGATGCCAGCCATCCTATCGCCGGCACGGCGAATGCGCGCTTGCTGTCGGCCGGCGTGCCGAACGGCTTGCTGTACGGCCCCCGTTCGGAACGCTACCTGGCGCAGTAATCTTGCAGTAAGCTGCCGCGCAGGCCCTGCATCCGCCAGGGCCTGTTGCGGGCTGTGCCAGGCGAGCGCCGCCGCATCGTTTGCAGTGATGACCAGCGCCAGAGGAAATCGCGGACTCGTCGTCCGGCGCTGTTTTTCTTGAGTCCGGGCAGAGCCAGAGCAGGGAGAAAACGATGGTTACGCAAATTAACATCAGCAACAACGTGGAATCGGACGAAATGCGAGGCAAGACCGCGCTGGTGTTCCTGAAACCGCAGAACCCGCAGAGCAATTACCAGATTCCTGCCTGGCAAGTATTGACGGGTGTGCCTGGCCCCATCGAATCATTCGTCTACAACCATCAAATCCCGCTCGACATGTACAGCCATGGCGCCGGCGATAACATGAAGATGACGCCGGAGCGCCAGTCACGGCAACCACAGGCCAGTCTGACGCAGCAGCAGGACGGCGCGATCACCAAGACCAATCCCTACATCCAGTTCGACAGCGACTGGTACGTCAACGCCAGGCCCGTCGTGACCATGCAGCCTGCCGATGCGCACTCGGCCACCGAAGGGGACGTGAGCTTGAACCGCAACCAGAATCTGTAAGACGTCGACTGCGGCACCAGCTTTGGCTGACGTCAATCATCCGGAGGAGGCTGTTTAGGCGTACAGGAACATTGGCAACCCTTGCCACCTGGCGCGGATGGCCGCGGTAGCGCAGCCAGCGCCAAGCCGGCTTGCGCCAGCCAAGGTAAGATGTCGCTAATTTGTGCGATTGTGAGGGCTAGGGTGCGCGTGTTGCTGGTGGAAGACGATCCGATGATCGGGGAAAGCCTGGTCGAGGGCTTGCGCGGCGAATGCTATGCCGTGGACTGGGTGCGCGACGGCCACGATGCGGAGCTGGCGCTGGCCGGTTTTGCCTATGACCTGATGCTGCTGGACCTGGGTTTGCCAGGCAAGGAGGGCATGGACGTGCTGCGCGCCACGCGCGCGCGGGGCGCCGAGTTGCCCGTGCTGATCATCACGGCGCGCGACGGCACGCGGGCCCGCGTCGAAGGGCTCGACGGCGGCGCCGACGATTACCTGGTGAAACCGTTTGACCTCGATGAATTGCTGGCGCGCATACGCGCGCTGCTGCGGCGCCGGGTCAGCCGTTCGCGCTCCGTCATCGAGCATGGCGCGCTGACCCTGGACCTGGCCAGCCACGACGTCACGTTCGAGGGGGAGCTGATCAAGGTGCCGCCACGCGAGTTTTCCGTGCTGCGCGCCTTGCTTGACCATCCGGGCAAGGTGGTGTCGAAACGGCAACTTGGCGAAAAGCTGTACGGCTGGGATAGCGAAGTGGAAAGCAATACCGTCGACGTGTACGTGTACCAGCTGCGCAAGAAGTTCGGCGCTGACTGCATCCAGACCGTGCGCGGCGTGGGCTACAAGATGCGGGTGGCAACTTGATGACCATCCGCCGCCAGTTGCTGCTCGGCTTGCTGGCTGCCACCTTGCTGTGCGTGCTCGGCGCCGGCATTTCGCTGTTCCGCTCGCTGCTGGAAGAAGCCAATGAGCTGGCCGATTTGCAGCTGCGCCAGCTGGCCTTGGCCTTGCCCGACGAGTTCGAGCCGCAATCGGGCTCGCCGGTCGCGCAAGAGCCGGAAGAAGCGTTCGTGCTGCAGGCGTGGGACGAGGATGGGCAGCCCTTGCCCGTCTTGCCGGACCAGCCGGTACTGCCGCGCTATGCACTGGCCGGCTTTGCCGATGTCACGTTGCGCGGTGAAGACTGGCGCCTGTACGGCGAGACGCGGCGCGGCCGCTACGTGCAGGTGGCGCAGGCGCAGGCTGTGCGCGACCAGCTGGCCTGGAAAATGACCATGCGCGCCGGCGCGCCCCTGCTGGTGTTCGCGCTGATCCTGGCGCTGCTGATCGTCGCCGTCGTGGGTCGCGCGCTGGCACCGCTGCACCGGCTCGCCGAATCCGTGGCGGGCCGTTCGCCGGACGCCCTGACGCCGCTGGAGGCGCAGCAGATGCCGCCCGAACTGCGGCCCGTGGCGCTGGCGCTGAATGGCTTGATGCGGCAGTTCGAGGCGGCGCTGACGGCGCAGCGCACCTTTGTCGCCGATGCCGCACATGAATTGCGCTCGCCGCTGACGGCACTGAAACTGCAGCTGCAGGTGGCCGAACGGGCCGGCAGCGAGGAAGAACGCCGCGTGGCGCTGGCGCGGCTGCACGAAAGGCTGGACCGCAGCACGCACCTGGTGCGGCAATTGCTCAGCCTGGCGCGCCATGAAACGGCGCTGACGGCCAGCCAGCTGCAAACGGTGGATCTGGGACAGTTGCTGGAAGCGGCCGTGGCCGACCACAGCGCGCTGGCCGACAGCCGCGCCATCGACCTGGGCGTGGTGGAAACCCTGCCGGCCCCGGTGCTGGTGCAGGCCGATCCCGATGGCTTGCAAGTGTTGCTGAATAACCTGATCGATAACGCCTTGCGCTACACGCAGCAGGGCGGCAGGGTCGACTTGCAGGCGGCGCTGGAAGATGGCCGGCCCCTGCTGCGCGTGTCCGACAATGGCCCCGGCGTGCCGCAGCAGCACCATGCGCGCCTGTTCGACCGCTTCTTCCGCCCCGACGGCAACGACGCCTGGGGCTGCGGCCTGGGCCTGTCCATCGTGCGCCATATCGCCGAGCACCACCGGGCCGATATCGCGCTCGCCGATGGGGCGGCGGGACGGGGACTGCAGGTGACGGTGCGCTTTCCGCAGCCCGCCTGAATGCAAAAAAGCGGCTGCCGTCGCCGGCATCCGCTTTTCAGTCACGCTCGGGGCGCTTACGCCAGCTCGGTGATGAACTGCTCGCGCGCAGGGCGCACTTTTTTCAGGTCCACCAGCCAGTCGCCTTCGTCGGCGCGGTAGCCGAGCGGCAACATGACGACGGAACGCAAGCCTTTTTCGCGCAGGTTCAGGATTTCATCGACCTTGGCCGGGTCAAAGCCTTCCATCGGCGTCGAATCGACTTTTTCCTGCGCTGCGGCGATCAGGGCCGTGCCCACGCCGATATACGCCTGGCGCGCCGCGTGCTGGTAGTTGGTTTCCGCGTCGCGCTGCGGATACGTGGCCAGGATCTGCTGGCGGTACGCTTCCCAGCCTTCATTCTTGAAGCCGCGCACGGCGTTGACCAGGTCAAAGCGGGCGTTGATGCGTTCCACCGTGTAATTGTCCCAGGCGGCAAACACCAGCAGATGCGAGGCATCCGTTACCTGAGACTGGTTCCATGCGTGCGGCTTGATCTGCTCGCGCAGGGCCGGATTCGTCACGACGAAGACTTCGTAAGGATGCAGTCCGCTGGAGCTGGCCGTCAGGCGCACGGCTTCCAGGATGCGCTCGACCTTGTCTTGCGGCACCGTTTTCGTCGGGTCCATCTTCTTGGTGGCGTAGCGCCATTGCAGTGTTTCGAGCAGTGCGGACATGTCAATTTCTTTCATAATGAATAGTTCAGATTGGAAATGATAGCGGATTCAGGCATTTCAAGTGCAAGGGGGCAAAGAATTGGTATAAAGCACCCAAGCATTCTTGTCTACAGGCCAAGCATGGCAAGCTCATGCTGCGGGTAGCGCGCGCCGTGCACGCTGGCGGCTGCGAAGGCGGCGCCGATGGCGGCCAGCTCGGCGTCGCTCAATTCGATCTGCGCGGCGGCCACGTTCTCTTCCAGGTTCGCCACGCTGCGGGCGCCGGGTATCGGCACGATGTTAGTGCCTTGCGCCAACAGCCAGGCCAGGGCCAGCTGGGCCGCCGTGGCGCCGCGCGCCGCCGCCAGGCGCTGCAGTTCGGCCACCATGTTCGCGTTTGCCGCCATCGCCTGCGGCTGAAAGCGGGGCAGGCTGTGGCGGTAGTCGTCGGGCGCCAGTGCGGCGCCGGAGGTGAGCTGGCCCGTCAGGAAACCCCGGCCCAGCGGGCTGTAGGGTACGAAACCGATACCGAGGGCATGGCAGGCGGGCAGCACGCCGGCCATGCGCGAAATCGATGATGCCTTGCTGGACCTGAGCGCCTTGCAGGATGTGCCTGCAGGCAAGCTGCGCCTGAACGTGCCCCGTCCGGCCGCGCGGCTGCTGCTGGCGCCCATGCTGGCCGGTTTTGTCGCCCGTTATCCGCGCGTGCAGGTGGACGTGGTCACCGATGACGGCATGATCGATATCGTGCGCGATGGTTTTGATGCGGGCATCCGCTTTGGCGAGCAGGTGGCGGCCGACATGATTGCCGTGCCCGTGGGTGCGCCGCAACCGTTCGTGGTGGTGGCGTCGCCCGCTTACCTGGCGGCGCATGGCGCACCAAATACGCCGCGCGACTTGCTGGCGCATGCCTGCATAGTCCGGCGTTTCCCCAGCGGGCGCCAGTATGCGTGGGAGTTCGAGCATGAGGGGGAAGCCGTCAGCATCGCCGTGGGCGGCTCGCTGGTGTTCGACGACGATGCACTGATGCTGCACGCGGCGCGCGATGGCGCGGGACTGGCGTAGGTGTACGCGGCCGATGCGCGTGCCGATATCGCGGCGGGGCGTCTGGCGTGCGTGCTGCAGCGCTGCTTGCCGCCGCCGTCCCGTTACTTCCTGTACTACCCGAGCCGGCGGCAGATGCCGCCCGTGCTGCGCGCCTTTGTCGACATGCTGCGCGCGCCAGCGATATAGTCAACCGGCGGCCGGCGGCGCGCCGTGCTCGACCGGCCACTTGACGGTAAACACGCTGCCGCCCGCCTTGCCACGCGTGCAGGCGGCGCTGCCGCCGTGGGCGCGCGCGATGGCTTCGACCACGGCCAGGCCCAGGCCGCTGCCCGCATGCAGGTCGCCGCCGTCGCTGTCGCCGCGGCGAAACGCCTCGAACACGTGCTGCGCCAGTTCCTCGGCAATGCCAGGGCCCGCATCCTCGACGCTGAGGTAGTACTGGCCGGCCAGCACGCGGGTGCGCACGCGCAGCAGGCCCGGATGCGCATAGCGGCGCGCGTTGTCGAGCAGGGCCAGCACGATTTGCCGGATGCGCGCCGCGTCGCAGCAGACGGGATGGTCGGACAGGTGCAATTGCAGGCTAAAACCCGCCGCTTCCATCTCTTGCGCCAGCAACCGGCCCACTTCCTCGATTTCCAGGGTCAGGTCCGTCCACGCCATGCGCAGCTGCATGTGGCCGCTGTCGGCCAGGCTCAGGGTGCGCAAGTCCTCGACCAGGCGGCCCAGGTCCTCGACTTGCGCCAGCAGGCTGGAAAACGGCACTTCCTCGGGCTTGAATACGCCATCGACGACGCCCTGCAAGGTGCCGCGCAGGATCGTCACGGGCGTGCGCAATTCGTGCGCGATGGCCGCATTCCACGTTTCGCTTTCCTTGGCCGCCCGCTGCAGGCGCTCGGCCATGCTGTTGAAATCATCGACCAGCATGGCCGTCTCGCCCAGGCTGCGGTCACCGGCGAAGGCACGCGCGGACAGGTCGCCATGCGCGACGCGGCGCACGCTGTCCATCACGGAATTGATCGGTTTCAAGATGCGCGCCGCCAGCTTGATGGCGAAGAACGCGGCCAGCAGCAAGCCGAAGATGGTGATGGCGAAGATCCACAGCCACTCGACGGTGCTGGGTGACCAGTCGTCCGGTTCGGACAGCATCTCGGGATCGATCTTGAAGGCGATGGCGAAGAAGGTCCAGGAACCGATCCAGATGATCAGGATGCTGCATACCATCAGCACGGACATCGACAGGATGATCTGCCGGTTCAGGCCCGTGAAGCGCATCAGTCGCTTTCCAGACGGTAGCCCACGCCGCGCAGGCTGGCCGGCATGTGCATCACGCCCGCTTCTTCCAGCTTCTTGCGCAGCTTGCTGACGTGGCTGTCCACCGTGCGTTCCATCGAGTTACTCTCGGGCATGCACGACTCCAGCAATTCCAGGCGGCTGCAGACGCGGCGTGGCGTGCGCGCCAGATGCGCCAGCAGGCGGAACTCCGTCAAGGTCAGGCTCAAGGGCACGGGCGCGCCGCCGCGCAGCACGCTGGCCACATACGTTTCCTGGTCGATCTCGATGGGGCCGCAGCGCAGGCGCTGGCCGCCCACCGGGTGGTGGCGCACGCGCGAGCGGCGCAGCACGGCCGCCACGCGCGCCACCACTTCGGCTGGATTGAAGGGCTTGATGATGTAGTCGTCGGCGCCCACGCGCAGGGCGGCCAGTTTATCGGCATCCTGGTCGCGCGCCGTCAGCATGATGACGGGCGTTTCGCCGCGCCGCCGCACTTCCGCCAGCACGCCCCAGCCATCGACACGCGGCATTTGCACGTCGAGCAGCAGCAGGTCCGGCGCCAGCGCCAGGTGCTGCTGCAGCGCTTCCTGGCCATCGAGGGCGAAAGCCGTGCGGTAGCCGTCGCGCTCGAGGTAACCGGCGAGGATGCGGGCGATTTGCGGTTCATCTTCGGCAATCAGGACGAGGGCGGAAGGCGGTGTGGTGGCAAGGAAGGAGGGCTGGCTGGCGCTGTGATGATAGTTCATCCAAATAGTCTAGCATTCTTCTTTATCTCCATCGAATCTCCACATTTCTTTGACGGAATATCCACGCAAGGCTTTTATGCTGCGCCTATCTGTCGACCGGACCGCCGGTTGGGATCAGTCATAGAGAAAAGTCATGCCAGTAAAGTACCTCACCAGGAAAAACATGTTGATCGCCGCGGCACTGCTCAGCCTTGCCGCCTGTTCCAAACCCGCGCCGCAAGAAGGCGCGGCGCCGCCCGCCGCTGTCACGGTGCTCAAGCTGCAAGCGGCGCCCGTGGTCCTCAGCGACGAATTGCCGGGCAGGGTGGCGGCCTTCCGCACGGCCGACATCCGCCCGCAGGTAGGCGGCATTGTGCTGCGCCGCCAGTTCGAACAGGGCGCCGAGGTGCAGGCGGGGCAGAAGCTGTTCCAGCTCAATCCCGCGCCATTCCAGGCGGACGTCGATTCGGCCGCCGCCGCGCTGCAGCACGCGGTGGCGACGGCGAAGCGCGCCAGCAGCCAGGCCGACAGGTTAACACCGCTGGTGGAGGCGGACGCCATCAGCCGCCAGGCGTATGACGATGCCGTGGCCCAGCGCGAGCAAGCCGTGGCCACCGTGGCGCAGGCGCGCGCCAGCCTGGCGCGGCGCCGCCTGGACCTGGCCTTTGCCAGCATCGAGGCGCCGATTGCCGGGCGCATCGGCTCCGAGCTGGTGACGGAAGGCGCGCTGGTGGGCCTGGCCGATGCCACGCCGATGGCGCGCATCCAGCAGATCGACAAGGTGTATGTCGACGTGCGCCAGCCGGCCGCCGCGCTGGCCGCGCTGCAAGCCTCCGGTAACGGAGGCGCGGACAAGCTGCCCGTGACAATCCTGGGCGCCGACGGCCAGCCGCATCCCGTCATGGGGCGCATCCTGTTCTCCGGCATCAGTGTCGATGCGGGCACGGGCGACGCCGTCATCCGCGTGCTGGTCGACAATCCGCAGCGCCAGCTCTTGCCCGGCATGTTCGTGCGCGCCCGCATCGCCCGCGCCGTGCAAGCCAATGGCGTGCTCGTGCCGCAGCAGGCCGTCTTGCGCAGCAGCGATGGCCAGGCCCAGGCGTGGGTGCTCGATGGTGCGCACAAAGCCAGCCTGAAAACCATTACCGTGGGCGACGTGGTCGAGCACCAGTACGTGGTCAACGGCGGCCTGAAGGCGGGCGATACCGTCGTCATCGAAGGCCAGGAACGCTTGCAGCCGGGCGCCACCGCCGCGCCGCAGGCGTGGAAGCCGGCTGTCGTGGCAACGGCGGCTGCCGCCAAGGCCCGTTGATGCCCACTTTGAATACAATGAAAGCCTAACGACATGCCTCAATTTTTCATCAACCGCCCCGTCTTTGCGTGGGTGGTGGCGGTCTTCATCGTCCTGTTCGGACTGATCGCCATACCACAATTGCCGATTGCGCGCTTCCCATCCGTGGCGCCGCCCAGCGTCAGCATCATCGCCAATTATCCCGGCGCCACGCCGCAAACCATGAACGATTCCGTGGTGGGCCTGATCGAACGCGAACTGTCGGGCGTCAAGCACCTGCTGTATTTCGAGTCGTCCACCGATACCTCGGGTTCGGCCTCGATCACTGTCACCTTCCAGCCCGGTACGAATCCGGAAATGGCGCAGGTGGACGTGCAAAACCGCCTGAAAGCCATCGAGCCGCGCCTGCCGCAAGCCGTGCGGCAAAATGGCCTGACGGTGGAATCGGCGTCGTCCGGCTTTTTGATGATCGTCAGTTTGATTTCCGAGCATGGCCAGCATGATGAAGTGGCGCTGGGCGACTACCTGGCGCGCAACGTGACGGAAGAACTGCGCCGCATTCCCGGCGTGGGCAAGGTGCAGCTGTTCGGCTCCGAGCGGGCCATGCGCATCTGGGTCGACCCGGCCAAGCTGGTGTCGTACAACATCGCCATGGGCGAGTTGACGGCCGCCATTGCGCAGCAAAATGCGCAGATCGCGCCGGGTCGCCTGGGCGATTCGCCGGCCGTCGAAGGCCAGCGCGTGACCATTCCGCTGACGGTGCAGGGCCAGCTGCAAACGCCGGCCGAATTTGCCGCCATCGTGCTGCGCGCGAATGCGGATGGTTCGAAAGTGACCATCGGCGACGTGGCGAAGGTCTCGCTGGGGGCGCAAAGCTTCAACTTCAGCATCCGCGAAAACGGGCAAGCCGCGTCGGGCGCCGCCATCATGCTGTCGCCGGGCGCCAACGCCGTGCAGACGGCGGCCGCCGTGCGTGCGCGCATGGCCGAACTGGCGCACACCATGCCGGCCGGGATCAAGTATTCGGTGCCGTTCGATACAGCGCCGTTCGTCAAAATTTCGATCGAAAAGGTCATCGTCACGCTGTTGGAGGCGATGGTGCTGGTGTTCCTCGTCATGTATCTGTTCCTGCAAAAGATACGCTACACCTTGATTCCCGCCATCGTCGCGCCGATTGCCCTGATGGGCACTTTTACCGTGATGCTGCTGGCCGGCTATTCCATCAACGTGCTGACCATGTTCGGCATGGTGCTGGCCATCGGCATCATCGTCGATGACGCCATCGTGGTGGTCGAAGCCGTCGAGCGCCTGATGGCGACGGAAGGATTGTCGCCGAAGGAAGCGACGTCAAAAGCCATGCGCGAAATCACCGGTGCGGTCGTGGGCATCACCCTGGTGCTGACGGCCGTGTTCATCCCGATGGCGCTGGCCAGCGGTTCCGTGGGCGCCATTTACCGCCAGTTCACGCTGGCCATGGCCGTGTCGATTTTGTTCTCGGCGTTTTTGGCCCTGACCCTGACGCCGGCCCTGTGCGCCACCATGTTGAAACCGATTGGTCCGGACGATCATGAAAAGAAGGGCTTTTTCCTGTGGTTCGACCGCCAGTTTGACCGCATGACGGCGCGCTATGAAAAGGGCGTGGTGGCGATGCTGAAACGCGCGGGCCGCTCGATGGTGGTGTATGGCGCCATCGTCGCGGCGCTGGGCGTGGTCTTCATGCAGCTGCCGTCGGCCTTTTTGCCGGAAGAAGACCAGGGCTACTTCATCACCTCGATCCAGCTGCCGTCCGACGCCACCATGGAGCGCACGCTCGATGTCGTCAAACTGTACGAGCAGCACGTGGCCACGCGGCCCGGCATCGAGGTGAACCAGTCGATCCTCGGCTTCAGTTTTTCCGGCGCGGGGCCGAACGCGGGCCTGGCGTTCACCATGCTGAAGGACTGGAAACAGCGCAATGGCGCCACGGCGCAGGAAGAAGTGGCGCTGGCGCAGGAAGCCATGGCGCAGGCGAAGGAGGGCGTGATCATGAGCCTGATGCCGCCCGCTATCGATGAACTGGGCAATTCGTCCGGCTTCTCCCTGCGCCTGCAAGACCGCGCCAGCCAGGGCATCGCAGCGTTGCAGGCGGCGCAGAACCAGTTGCTGGGCCTGGCTGCGCAAAGCGCCAAGGTGGCGGGCGTGTATCCGGACGGCTTGCCGCCCGGCGCCAGCGTGCGCCTCGATATCGACCGCACCAAGGCCGAGGCGCTGGGCGTGTCGTTTACGGCCATTGCCGACATGCTGACAGCGGCCATGGGCTCGACCTATGTCAACGATTTTCCGAACGCCGGCCGCATGCAGCAGGTGATCATCCAGGCCGATGCGCCGTCGCGCATGCAGTTGAACGACGTGCTGGCCTTGCGCATTCGCAATAACGCGGGCGGCATGGTGGCCCTGGGCGAATTGGTGCGCCCCGTGTGGAGCGAGTCGCCGCTGCAACTGGTGCGTTACCAGGGCTATCCGGCGGCGCGCATTTCGGGCAGCGCGGCACCGGGCGTGTCGAGCGGCGACGCCATGCTGGAAATGGAACGGCTGGTGAAACAGCTGCCACCGGGCTTCGCGCTGGCGTGGACGGGCCAGTCGCTGCAAGAGAAGGAATCGGCCTCGCAAGCACCGATGCTGATGGCGCTGTCGATGCTGGTGGTCTTCCTCGTGCTGGCGGCCCTGTATGAAAGCTGGTCGATTCCCGTCTCCGTGATGCTGGTGGTGCCGCTGGGGCTATTGGGCGCCGTGCTGGCCGTGATGTTGCGCGGCATGCCGAACGACGTGTTCTTCAAGGTGGGCATGATCACGATTATTGGCCTGTCGGCGAAGAACGCGATTCTGATCGTCGAATATGCGCGCCAGTTGCAGGCGCAAGGGCGTGGGCTGGTCGAGGCGACGGTGGAAGCGGCCCGCTTGCGTTTGCGTCCTATCCTGATGACGTCCTTGGCCTTCGCGCTGGGCGTGGTGCCGCTGATGCTGGCCACGGGCGCCAGCGCCGAGACGCAGCATGCGATCGGCACGGGCGTATTCGGCGGCATGATCACCGCCACCGTGCTGGCCGTGTTTTTCGTGCCCGTGTTCTTTGTCGTGGTGCTGGGCGCCGTCGACAAGATGGGCACGTACTTCAACAAACGCAGTAATCGCACCGCCATCGAGGCGGTGGAAGGAGAGTTGTAATGCGTTTGATTTTTATCACGCCCCTGGCCGCGCTGGCCTTGTCGGCCTGTTCATTGACGCCGCCGCTGGTCAAGCCGGCGGCGCCCATCCCCGCCAGTTATGGCGAGGTTTCCGCGCCAAGCAGTGCCGCCGACCTGGGCTGGCGCCAGATGCTGCTCGATGCGCGCCTGCAGCGTCTGGTCGGTATCGCGCTGGAAAACAACCGCGACTTGCGCGTGGCGTCCCTCAACGTGGAAGCCGTGCGGGCCCAGTACCAGATTCAGGATGCGGGCCGCTACCCGGCCATCGGCGCGAATGCGGGCGGCGTGCGCCAGCGCGGCGCCGATGCCAAGGTGCAAAACACGTTCACGGCCGGCATCGCCATGAGCGCGTTCGAGATCGACCTGTTCGGCCGCCTGCGCTCGCTGTCGGACGCCGCGTTTGCACGCTACCTGGCGACTGAACAGGGCCAGCGCGCCGCGCACATGGCCTTGATCGGGGCCGTCGCCGATGCGTATCTGGAACAGCGGCTGGCCGAGGAACAGCTGGCGCTGGCGCGGCAAACCCTGCTTGACTGGCGCCAGGCCTTGCTGCTGACGCAGCGCCTGCACGGCGCGCAGCAGGGCAGCGGCCTGGACGTGGCGCAAGCGCAAGGGCAGGCGGCCACGGCGGAAGCGGACGTGCAGGCGCGCGAGCGGGCCAGCTTATTGGCGCGCAACAACCTGGAATTGCTGCTGGGTGCGCCGTTGCCGGCCGATTTGCCCGCTGGCCGGCCGCTCGACGGCCAGCCCGTGCTGACGCAGCTGCCACCGGGCCTGCCGTCGGACTTGCTGGCGCGCCGGCCCGACATCTTGCAGGCCGAATACGCGCTGGTGGCGGCGAATGCGGAAATCGGCGCCGCCCGCGCCGCCTTCTTCCCCCGTCTGTCGCTGACGGCGCAGCTGGGCCTGGCCAGTCCGGAACTCGGTGACTTGTTCCGCGGCAGCGCGCGCAGCTGGTCGTTTGCGCCGCAAGTGACGCAACCGCTGTTCCAGGGCGGCCAGTTGCGCGCGGAGCTGCAATTGTCGCGCCTGCGCAAGGACGTGGCCGTGCTGCAATATGAGCAGGCGATCCAGACGGCCTTGCGCGAAGTGCGCGACGGCCTGGCCGGCAGCGCCACGTATGCGCAGCAGATCGATGCGCAAGAACGCGTGGTGGTGGCGGCGCGCCAGCGCCAGCGCCTGTCGCAGCTGCGCTACGACGCGGGGCAGGACAGCCGGCTGGAATTGCTCGACGCGCAGCGCCAGTCGTATGCGGCGCAGCAAGCCCTGCTCGACGCGCGGCGCGACCAGTTCAAGTCGGCCGTGGCCCTGTACAAGGCGCTGGGGGAGGGTTGGAGGAGTAGGTGAATTCGTCATGGCAATGCATCGGGGCACGTGTATGGAGCATGGAATGATTTCAAAATAACAAGTGTATTGCCGCTTTGATGTTATTATTGAAATAACATCGCTATTCCTCTGTATTCGATGCGGGATGGTGTGTTTCCTGGTCCACCATTCAAAAGGAGTCTGCATGCGTCAGCCCCATGTCGCGCTATTGTTATCTGTTTGCATAGGCGCAGCGCACGCTGCGCCCACGATCCTGGCATTCGATGCCGATCATCTGAAGGTGGTGGAAGGCCAGCCTGTGCGCCTGCACTGGGAGGTGAGCGGGGCCGCCACGGTCATGCTGAATGGCGTGCCGGTCAGCGGCAACAGCCAGATCGTCAGGTATGCCGCTGGCGATGCTTCCACGCTGCGCCATACCCTGACGGCCAGCACTCCCGGCGAGCCGGAAACGGCCACGCGCAGCATCGAACTGTCTGCCGGGGTGGTGCTGGACAAGGACTATATTTCTGAATCGTACGCGGCCGGCTGCAAACCCGTGCAGGAAGCCGATTTTGTCGTGGAGCATGAGTATGCCCGCATCGAGCCGCGCGACTGTACGTCCGTGAAAGTGCGCAATCCCGTGTTTGTCTGGCCTGATGTTTATGACGTCGCAGAGATGGTCTTGACGGTCAATTTTCCCAGTGGAAAGAGTCCATTGCGCATTACCACGACGCGCACGTCGCTGATTCTTCCCGAGCTGTTGAACGAAACGGGGCTGTACACGTGGCAGGTGGAGTATCGCCTGCCGGGCGGCCAAAGCAGGTCCGGCGAGGTCCGGCGTTTTCATTTCGACGGCAATGCTGTCGACAACCTGCCCGACCTGCCCACCGCTGCCGAAGTCATGGCCAGGATCGGACAGCGTTTGCATCCACGTCTGATTCCGCTGTCGGGGAATGGCCAAGTCATGCAAATGTCGGCCATCCACGCCGCCGTGCAGGCAAGTCCCCTGGCAGCATCCTACGAAACGTATCTGGCCGAGGCGGAGCAGGTATTGGCCAATGAACAATACGTCATGCCTGCAGAGCCCACCGCCGGGCAGGGGGAAAGCACTATCGAGGACGCATCGTTCAGGGCGGCGCAGGGAATAGAGCGGCTGGCCGTGGCGGCGCTGGTCAAGGGCGACCAGCGCTATCACGCGCAGGCCATTGCCCGCCTGCTGCAACTGGCCAGCTGGGCGCCGGACGGCGTGACCGGCGAATGCCAGCAGGATCAGGCCAACATGCAGATCATGGTCGCCCTGGCGCAAGGCTTGGACATGCTTTACTACAATATGACCGGGGCGGACCGCTATGTGCTCATCAATGCGATCAACGCACGGCTCAATCCCTTGATGTACAAGATGGAGGCAGGTTTGCGTAGCAATCCGTATGACTCCCATGTGCTGGCCTCCGCCTACTATGCGGTGCAAACCCTGATGCTGTCGGCTGGCGCCGTCGGGCAGGGACCGCTCGGCGATGTCACGTTTGAACAGGGCGCGCAATATGACAAGTCCTGCGATGCCAACAACAAGCCGCTGGCGCCGTTTGACCGTTTCTCCGCAGCCTGGGAAACGCTGATCACGAGTTCCGGCACGTGGGGCGGCGGCACGGACAGCGCGTTTGGCAACAGCGTCAGTTATGCGTGGTATGCGCTCAACTCCTATGCGCCGGCCATGGCCTCGTATCTGTTGATGGCCAACGTGGATATCAGCCGTATCCCCGCGCTGCGGCAGTTTGGTGACAATTTCCATGCGCACACGGTGCGGGACCGCTCGAGCAAGGTGCGCAGCGCATTCGGCGACGGCAGCAACCACACGGGACATTATGAATCCTATGCCTGGAACTCCTACCGCCTGTTCGCCCAGGTATCGCAAAACCCTGTCGACGAATGGTATTACCGTGACAATATTGAGCAGACCCAGTCGCTGGCCTTGCCCTTCCAGCATTATTTCCTGACAGCACTCAGGCCGCCCGTTGAACCCGCCGTGCTTCCCGCATTGAAACGAACGTATCTGTTCGAGGATGCGGGTGTGGTTGCCATGCACTCCGATACGGCCGATCCGCAGCGCTCGAGCCTGTTTTTCCGTTCCAGCCGTCTTGGCGCGATCAACCACAGCCATGCGGACAACAATGCTTTTACCTTTGTGTCAAAAGGCAAGAGTATTTTCATTTCCGGCGGCATCTATGAAAATTATGGTCTTGTGCAGGAGCAGCGGATAAGGCGCGCCACGCGCTACAAGAATGCGCTGACGTTCGATGCGGGGGCAGGGCATAACGACGCCGGCATAGGCCAGGCCGAGCCGGCGGCAAGCCCTGTTGCGCCGGGCGCGCCGCTGTTTTACAGGCAGCCACATGGCAGGCTGATCAATTTTTATGCGGCCGAGACGAGCGACTGGTCGGTTGCCACCGGGGACGCCACAGCCGCCTACCGCAGCCGCGACATAAATACGTCGGTGTGGAATCCCTTGCTGCAAGGGGCGGTGCGTACTGTCGCCTATAACGCCAAGGCAGGCGTGGCCCTGATTTACGATTGGGCGCAGAGTGCGACCAAGCGCCGCTGGCAGATGAATTACCAGACGCTGGTGGCGCCGGTGGACATCGGGGCGCGTGAATTCAAGGTCAATGCGGGCGATGGCGTCAGCGTCTGCGTCAACTATCACGGATATGACGGAAAGTATGCGGTACCGGAAAAGATGTCCAAGGTGGCAAAGAATGCGCAACTGACATGGCCGGCAGGCGAACCTGAGCAATACCACACCGCGTACAAGACCAATATACGCAGCAATTCCCTGGCCAGCCTGATCGTCTTGAAGGAAGACTGCAATGCCGTTTCCGTGACGGCCGAGTATTTGTCGCCGACCAAGCTGCTCGTCAAGGTCGATACCAGCTGGTTCATCTTCGATAAAAAGGCGGTGCAGCTATCCGAGTAACTGCAGCGACTGCCTGGCAGGTGAATCATTGCTTTGATTCTATTTGATATTTCCAGTATTATGGAATCATTGCATCCATTCACCGGCCCAGGCGCTATTGCGCGCCTTGCCGCCTTATCCGGAACCTCGCCGCATGCTGACCGCTTTCCTGATCTTTCTCGCCACATTAACCCTGGTCATCTGGCAGCCGCGCGGCCTGGGCATCGGCTGGAGCGCCGTCATCGGCGCTGGTGTCGCCTTGCTGGCCGGCGTCATCCACTGGGGCGACATCCCCGTCGTCTGGCATATCGTGTGGAACGCCACCGGTACCTTCATCGCCGTGATCATCATCAGCCTGCTGCTCGACGCGGCCGGCTTTTTCGAATGGGCCGCGCTGCACGTGGCCCGCTGGGGCGGCGGCAGCGGCAGAAAACTGTTCGTGCTGCTGGTCTTGCTGGGCGCGCTGGTGTCCGCCGTGTTCGCCAATGACGGCGCCGCGCTGATCCTGACACCCATCGTCATCGCCATGCTGCGGGCGCTGAAGTTTTCCGCCAGGGCCACCCTGGCCTACGTGATGGCGGCCGGTTTTATTGCGGACACGGCCAGCCTGCCGCTGGTGGTGTCGAACCTGGTGAATATCGTCTCGGCCGATTTCTTCAAGATCGGCTTTGCCGAGTACGCTTCCGTGATGGTGCCCGTCAACGTCGTCGCCGTGGCCGCCACCTTGGGCGTCTTGCTGCTCTTTTTCCGCCAGGATATCCCGCGCGATTACGATGCCTCGCAACTGAAGCGCCCGGACGCCGCCATCCGCGACTTGTCCACCTTCCGCGCCGGCTGGCTGGTGCTGGCGCTGCTGCTGGTGGGCTTTTTCTCGCAGGAACACCTGGGTGTGCCCATCAGCCTGATCGCCGCCGTGGGCGCCGCGCTGCTGCTGGGCGTGGCGGGCAAGGGCCACGTGATTTCCACGCGCCACGTGATCCGTCATGCGCCGTGGCATATCGTCGTCTTTTCGCTGGGCATGTATTTGGTCGTGTACGGCTTGCGCAATGCGGGCTTGACGGCGTACCTGACGGGCATGCTGAACCACTTTGCCCAGTATGGCGTGTGGGGCGCGGCCATGGGCACGGGCGTGCTGACGGCCTTGCTGTCGTCCGTGATGAACAACCTGCCGACGGTGCTGGTGGGCGCGCTGGCCATCGACCCGACGACGGCGCAGGGCGCCGTGCGCGAAGCGATGATCTACGCCAACGTCATCGGCAGCGACCTGGGACCGAAGATCACGCCCATCGGCAGCCTGGCCACCTTGCTGTGGCTGCATGTACTCGACAGCAAGAACATTCACATTTCCTGGGGCTACTATTTCCGTGTCGGCATCGTGCTGACCGTGCCCGTGCTGCTGCTGACCCTGGCGGCGCTGGCGCTGCGCTTGTCCTGAGTTCCGTGTATGGTGGTGGCTGACAGCAACTTTAACTGGAAAGCCATGAAATTACTGCTTGTGGGCGCCACCGGTCTGGTGGGCCGCGAAGTGCTGCGCCTGGCGCTTGCCGACACCCGCGTCGCGGCCATCGTGGCGCCCGTGCGCAAGGCCTTGCCGCCCCATGCGAAACTGCACGCGCCCCTCGTTGATTTCGATCAATTGCCGCCCGATGCACCGTGGTGGCAGGCGGATGCCGTCATCTGCACCCTGGGCACGACCATGAAGGTGGCCGGCACGCGGCAGGCCTTCTTGCGCGTGGACCACGACTATCCGCTGGCCGTGGCGCGCCTGGCGCTGGCGGCCGGCACGCGCACGTATGCGCTCAATTCGGCCGCCGGCGCCAGCGCCGCTTCGCGCATCTTCTACAACCGCGTCAAGGGCGAGCTGGAACGCGACCTGGAGCAGCTGGGTTTTGCCTCGCTCACGCACGTGCGGCCGGGCCTGATCGGCGGCGAGCGCGACGTGGCGCGCGCGGGCGAGGGCGCCGCCTTGCGCCTGCTGCGCGTGCTGGGGCCCGTGCTGCCGGCGCGCTGGCGCATCAATCCCGCGCCGCGCATCGCGCAAGCCCTGCTGGAAGCGGCGCTGGCCGGCGCACCGGGCGTGCATGTCGTCAGCCCGGAACAGCTGGCATGAATGCGCATCGCCTGTCATCGGCGTTCATGTTCTTTTGAGTACGGAAAATGCAAACAGTACGTCCTTACGCGGCCAGCGACCGCGACGCCTGCCTGGCCCTCTTCGACGGCAACACGCCGCGCTTTTTCGACCCGTCCGAGCGCGCCGGCTTTGCCGCCTGGCTGGAAGCATCGACGCAGCCGTATCTGCTCATCGAACGCGACGGTAACATCGTCGCCTGCGGCGGCCATACGCAGGTGGCCAGGCTCACCATGAATACCAGCGAGCATACGCAGCAGTTTTATGCACGCTTCGGCTTCGGGCCCGGCATCGACCAGTGGGACATGCTGTTGCAACTGCCTGCGTAGCGACCGCAGGCAGGCATGGCGTCAAGCGGCGGTCAAATACTGATTGAAATGCTAACCTTCATCGCTTACCATCGGTGGGTGTTTCAACCAGGAAAGATGCCCATGTACCCTACGTTCTTGTCTGATGTTGCACTGCACACCTGCACCAGGCACGGAGGGCGGCATGCCTGATGGCCATCTGACGCCTGCGCCGCTCGTCATCGTCGCCAGCAGCGGCACCGGCGGCGACATACAACCGTTTATCGCGCTGGCGCAGGGCTTGCAGCAACGGGGGCGGCGCGTGCTGCTGCTGGTGCCAGGCTGGCAGGAAGCGGCGGCGCTGGCCTCAGGGCTGGCGTATCGCACCTTCGGCACGCAGGAAGAGGGGCAGGCCATGCTGGCCGATCCGGGCCTGTGGGATGAGCGCAAGGGCTGGGGCGTGGTGTGGCGCGGCCTCGTGCCGTACCTGGGCGCCCTGCGCGACGTGGTACAAGGCTTGCCGGACGGTGAAGAGTGCGTGGTGCTGTGCCACCCCTTCCTCGTGCCGATGGCCGCCCTGGCACGCTCCGTGCGCCCGGACCTGCGCATCGTCGCGGCGTATCTGGCGCCATCGAACCTGTGCAGCAGCCATGATTTCCTGGCGGCCGGCTCGCTGCGCATTCCCGCCTGGGTGCCGCTGGCCTGGCGCCAGGCCCTGTGGCGGCTGCTCCACCGCAGCATGGTCGACCCGGTGCTGCTGCCCGGCCTGAACGGGGCGCGCGCGCAGTACGGGCTGAAGCCCGAAGCGCATTTTTTTGCGCACATGCTGGCCGCGCCGCATGCCTCGCTGGGGCTGTTTCCCGCCTGGTTCGCCGCCCCGCAGGCGGACTGGCCAGCGCATTTCGTGCAAACCGGTTTCCCCGGCGCCGCCCCGCATGGCGCTGCGGCGCTGCCGCCGGAGCTGGAACGCTTTCTGGGCGAGGGCGAGCCGCCCATCGTGTTTACGCCCGGTACCGGGCACCAGCACGCGCAGCGCTATTTCAGCATCGCCCTGGAAGTGTTGCGGCGGCTGGGACGGCGCGGCCTGTTCCTCACGCCCCATGCGGCGCAAGTGCCGCAGCATTTGCCCCCGAACATCATGTGGCAGGCGCACGTGCCGTTTGCGGCGCTGTTGCCGCGCGTGGCGGCCGTGGTGCACCACGGCGGCATCGGCACCAGCGCAGACGCTTTCCGCGCGGGCATCCCGCAGTTGATCGTGCCGTTCGCCTACGACCAGTTCGACAATGGCTGGAGGATCAAACGGCTCGGGATAGGCGATGTCTTGCTGGCCAGGCGTTTGTCGGCCGGGCGCATGCAACGGCAGCTGGCGCGCCTGCTGGCCGCGCCCGAGGTCCAACTGGCGTGCGGCGAGGTGGCCCGCCGGATGGGGCAGGGATTGGAGCCAGCACACTTGCTCGATCAGGTCGAAGCGGCGCTCGCCACCCAGACTGCTTAGGGAATGTTGTGCGGCGTATCGTCGAGGGCGATGACCCGGTCGTTCGGGCCGGGCACGCAGCCGTCGGCGATGGGTTCCCAGCCCCGGTGCACCACCACCTGCCTGCCGTCGTGGCAGATTTCCACGCGCTCGCTGGCGGGCAGGCGCTGGCGCGCGAACGCTTCCAGGCTGGCCGGCAGGCTCACTGCCAGCTGCATCGTGCCAATGGCTGCCGGCGGGTGGTCGTCCATGTGCACCAGGGGCACGAAGATCGACCCCAGCATCAGCCAGCGCGCACCCACGTCGACGGCAGGGGGTTGTAAGGCGCGGCGCGCAGCCAGTCCTGGGCGCGCGCGCGCAAGTCTCCGCCCTCGGCCAGCTCGCCCCAGGCCGAGGCCAGCAATTCCACCACCCACTGATTGCAATTCTGGTATTTCAGGCTGAAGGCGTAGGCGTTGGCGCTGTAGCGGCCCGCCAGCAATTGCTGCACGCGCACGGGGTCGAGCAGGGCGCGGCGCAGGGGCGGTACGCTTTCCGCCGGCAGTTTCACCAGCGAGATATAGCCAAGAGATGGGTTTGCCGTTCCCATGGCGAAACCGGCCGTGCCCTGGTCGAAGATGCGCGGGCGGCCTTCGTCGCAGGCGTAGTACAACTGGCGTGCGGACCAGCCATTGTCATTGTCGTGGCGCCAGGCCAGCGCCGCGTGCGAATAGCGGATGCCGAAGCGCGCCAGGTCCAGGCCGGAGCGGCTGATCAGGGCCACGCTGCCTTCGCTGGCGGCCAGTTCCTCGCGCACGACGGCGGCAAAGCGCAACAGCCGATCCTGCTCGGTTGCCGTAAGCTCCTGCGCGCGGTCGCAAAAGCGCGACGAGGCGAGCGAGGTGCCTGCCTGGGCGGCGCCTGCGTTGAAGATGGCGAAAACGCCCAGCAGCAGTGCCGGGCGGCGCGGGAGAAAACGAATCAAAGGCTGACGGGACGCGTGGCCATTTCGCCGTACCAGTCGTCGGCCAGCACCAGGAAGAAGGCGGCGCGCGTGTCGTTGCGCGAGAATTCGATGCCATAGGCGCGGTTTTGCGCATGCACCACGTCGCCCTGCGCCAGTTGCTGCTTGTCGAGCGCCGCTTGCGGCAAGTCCAGCACCAGCGGCGATGCCGTGGCGTCGGCTTGCATGGTCAAACGCGTCATGCCGTCGCGGCCCGGCAGGGCGGCCACGTCGATGATGCGGTAAGGGCCATTGGCTACCTTGTTGTCGCGCGAGGAGCTGTTGCTCGAACCGTTGAGCGAATCGGAAATGCTGCCGCTCGACTGGGAGCCTGCGCTGGAGGCCGAGGAAACGAAGCTGTCGGCGTTGGCGTTGCACGCCACGGTCAGAGCTGCGGCCAGGCCGAGCATGCGTAGGGAGATAGTCAAGGCAGTTTTCCAGTGCACATCAATGAAAGCGGGCCGGGTCCATCCCGGCCTGCGCCATGATAGCAGATCGGCTATCAGCTGAGCAGTACCTCGATCAGGCCCTTCGCTTCGGCCGACGGCTGCGTGCGCAGCACCTGCAGCACGGGATCGTGCTCCAGGTAGGCTTGCAGCGGCGCGCTGACGGTGACGCTGGCCTGCGGCAGCGGCGAAGGGACGGGCGCCAGCGCCTTGGCCAGCAGAAGGGTGTCGCGCAAGCCTTCGGGCGGCAGCATGATGGTCGAACCGGGCAAGGCGTTGACGGCATCGGCCACGGGCAGCGGCACGCCCAGTTGGCGCATCAGCGCGCGGCCGATCACTTCCAGCGTGGACGCCATCTGCGTTTCCAGCTGGGCGTACAGGCCAGGGGTCTTGTCGGCCTGGGCCAGCATGTAAAAGCCGGCCACTTCATGCACGATGCCGGCGAACAGGGCCGTATCGGCATCCGTGTGCGTGACGGCGCCGGCCAGCGCATGCGCCAGCGCCGCCACGTGCACGGTGTGCGCCCACAGCTGGGTGGCGCGGGCGCGCAAGGCTTCGTCGCGGATGCCCGCGTTCAGCTGGCGGATGACGGCCGCCGTCGCCAGTGCATACAGGTTGCGGTGGCCCAGCCGCTCGACGGCGGCGCGCACGCTGGTGATGGCGGGCGTCTGGCCGGACGCGAACATGGCCGAATTGGCCAGCGCCACGGCGCGCGCCGACAAGGTCGGTTCGCACAGCAGCAGGCGGCTGATATCGGACGAGTGGCAATCGGGATTGGCCAGTTCCTTTTGCAGCAGCAGGGCCGTATTGATGCTGGTGGGAAAGGCCAGGGTTTCCGTTTCGGCGCTGGCCAATAGTTGTGCCAGGCTGCTGAGGGTGTTGACGTGCATGGAGTGGGTAGCGAGAAGTAGCAATGCCCCCATATTATCAGTAATGCCGTTCAGTTAAGCTGTCCGACGTATTGAAAGGCAAAGGTGTCGGGCGTAAAAACGTAAAAATGGCGGGCCGGAGACGCGAGCCCGAGAAAATGCCGATGGCGGCGTTGCAGCTCCTCGCCGTACATGCGTACTGTCTTCGTCGCTGCGCCTTGCCTTCGACATTTTTCAGGCTCGCTTGGCCCGGTACACCTGTGCGGGCGACTGGGGCTTTAATCCGTTTTGCAGCTCTACTGGTCGCGTAGGGGCGCTATCTGAACGGCATTACCCATATTATCAGGCAATCCGGCCCGCATGGTGCATGGCTGCCTTTTCAGCCATGCACCTGTCAGGGCAGCAGCAATGCATGCTGGCTGGCCGTATGAAAATCGCGCCAGACGCGGTTGATGGTGCTGTCTTCGCGGGCCGCGTACAGGCCGCAATATGGATACAGACCATCGACGGCGGCGCGGCATGCGGCCACCAGGGCCAGCGAAGCGGCCTGCACGGCCTGCATGGCGTTGTCGTCCAGCACCGCGCCGCCTGCCACCTGCGCCCAGCTGGCGTCCAGCACGGCGTAAAAACGCACGCGAGCGGCGGCGCAGCTGTCTTTTTTGTCTTGCAGCATGCCGGCCACGTCCGGCACGTCCAGCAGGGGCAGGCCGGCGCGCGCATGGCGGCGGTGGCGCATGCATTCCTCGGCCAGTTGCATGAAATGCGCGGCCATGCCGGCCAGGTTGGCGGCCAGGGTCACGTAGGCCAGTGAATAGAAGGGGTAGCGGTACAGGGGGCCGTCGGCCGTCGCGGTGCTCGCATCGATGGTGAAACCATGTTCCTTGGCAAGCCATTCTGCGTCGATGCGGTAGCTGTACGAGGCGCTGGCGCGCATGCCGAGGCTGTTCCACGAGGGCACCAGCTGCACCAGGGCGGCGGGCACCAGGAAGGCGCGGATGCGCGGCTGGCCTTGCACATCGAGCAGGGGCTGGCCATCGCGCTGCAGCCGGGCGTTCAGGGTGAAGTGGGTCGCCATGGGCGCGCCGCTGGCGTAGTCCCAGCTACCGGTGATGCGGTAGCCGTCGCCTTCTTCCTCGGCAAAACCGGTGGCCGCGCCGCTGCCACCCAGGCAAACGCGCGGCGTGCCGATGATGGCGCGCGCCATGTCGGGCGCCAGAAATCCCGCGAACCAGCCCGCGCCCGCGCACAGGGTCAGCACCCAGCCCATGCTGCCATCGATGGCGGCCACGGCTTCTTCCAGGCGCACCACTTGCGGCAAGGGCAGCTCGGCGCCGCCCGCGCTGCGCGGCGCCAGCATGGTCAGCCAGCCGCGCCGGTGCAGCAAGGCCTGCTGGGCCGGATGCAAACAGCGGGCGGCGTCGGCCGCCGGCGCATGGCGCGCGATGCGCCGCGCGTCGCGCTCGGAAAGGGGGGCAAGGGGGGCGAGGGCAGCGTGCGGCATGGGAAAAGTCCGGCAATGGCGAAGGCGGGCATTTTCGCACAGCGGGGCGTGTACCGGGCACTTGCCGCACTGGAGCGGCATCGAGCAGCAGCACGGTTTCGTGCACGGCGGCGTGGTCGGCATGATCGCGGACTCTGCCGCCGGCTACGCGGCCATGACCATGGTGCCGGACGGCGCATCCGTGCTGACAGTGGAATACAAGATGAATTTGCTGGCGCCTGCCGATGGCGAGAAACTGATCGCGCGTGGCAAGGTGGTGCGCCCGGGCCGCACCCTGATCGTCACGCAGGCCGAAGTGTTCGCCGTGCGCGATGGCCGGGAAACACTGTGTGCGCTGATGCAGCAAACCATCATGGTGATGCACGGCAAGTCGGAAAAAGCCTGAGCCGTGCAGCGGGCAACGGCGCTCAAGCTGCCTTGGCCAGTCCTTCCGCTTCCCAGGCAGCCTTGACGCTGTCGCGCTGGGCCATTCTTGCCAGGAAGGCCTGCACGTTGGCCAGGCCCGACAAATCCACGCCCACGCGCGGCGCCCAGCCCGTGATGACGAACAGATAGGCGTCGGCCACGGTGAAGGTGTCGCCCGTCAGGTAGGCCTGGCCTTGCAGGCGGCTGTCCACCCATGTGAATTTCTTGCCCAGTTGCTCGATGAACAAGGCTTTGGTGGCGGCGTCGTAGCGGGGATCGAACAGGGGACTGAACGATTTGTGCAGCTCGGAGGTGATGTAATTCTGCCATTCCAGCACCTTGTAGCGGGCAAAGCTGCCCACGGGAGGCAGCAAATCCTGCCTGCCCGCCTGTTCGGCGATGTACTGGGCGATGACGGGGCCTTCGCTCAAGGTGCTGCCATCGTCGAGGGCCAGCAGCGGCACCTGGCCTTTTGGATTGAGTGCGTAGTAATTGCCGCCTTCCTGCGTCTTGTGCTGGCCCAGGTCGACCTTCACCAGGGTGAACGGCGTGCCCGTTTCGCGCAGGATGATGTGCGGTGCCTGCGAGCAGGCGCCCGGCGAGTAAAAGAGTTTCATGGCGATCCTTGAACAGGTGGGAAAGCAGCCACTATAGTCCTGCGCCGCCGCACGGTAAACACGTGTTCGCGTGGTGACTATTTCTGCCTGCTGGGGCTGTCAGGCCGCCGCCCCGGCTGACCACTCGCGCAGCAATTGGCCGAACGCTTCGGCCGCCGCCGTCGTGCTGGCGGCGCGCCAGAGCAGCTGGAACTGGGCGGCGGGCAGGGCTGGCAAGCCATGCTGGCCATCGACGACGACCATTCCCGCTTCCAGGTCGCCCTGCGGCAAGGCCGTGATCGCCAGCCCGGCCAGCACGGCGGCGCGCAAGCCTTGCTGGCTGGGCGAGGTGAACGCCACGCGCCAGTCGAGGCCGGCGCCGTCGAGGGCAGTGACGCCCACTTGCCGGTGCATGCACGGTGCCGGTGAAAACGCCAGCGGCAGCGGCAGCGCGCCGTCGTGGCGGAAATCCTGCGCGGCCGCCCAGACGAAGCGCGTGCGGCGCAGTATGGCCGCGTCATCCTGGCCACCGGCCAGGGCCATGACGACGGCCAGGTCCAGCGCATCGGCGGCGACCAGTTTCTGCAAGTCAAGATAGGTGCCCACCGTGACATCCAGGCGCACGGCGGGAAACAGGTGCGCGAACTGCGCCAGCAGGGCCGGCAGGCGCGCACCCATGAAATTTTCCGGCACGCCAAAGCGCACGGCGCCCGCAATCGAGGAACGCTGGAAGCGCCGCGACAGGGCATCCTGGGCCGCCAGGATCTGCCGCGCGTGGCGCAGGAAATCCTCGCCATCTTCCGTCAGGCGCAGGCTGCGCGTGGTGCGCAGCAGCAGCGCGGCGCCGGCCTGTTCTTCCAGACGGCGGATTTGGTGGCTGATGGCGGACTGGCTCAGGTGCAGCCGTTCGGCGGCGCGCGTAAAGCCGCCCGTGTCCGCTACGGCGACCAAGGCGCGCAGCAGGGCGGTATCGAAGTCCATGAGGTTCCCGTGATTCATGATGAAAATGAATGAATTGTACAAAATTTTATCATTTCCCTCATGAGTCGAGGCTTTCTAGAATGCTGGCTCGCAGTGCGCCGTCTCCACGCGCGCTCCATGACTACCGACATCAAGGCTTCGATGCACCTGACTACTACGCAACAAAACGCACTGACCCTGGCCGCCGTGTGCCTGGCCTCGCTCATGTTCGGCCTGGAAATTTCCAGCGTGCCCGTCATCCTGCCCACCCTGGAAACGGTGCTGCATGGCGACTTCAAGGACTTGCAATGGATCATGAACGCCTACACCCTGGCTTGCACCACCGTGCTGATGGCGACAGGTACCCTGGCCGACCGCTATGGCCGCAAGCGCCTGCTGCTCGCCAGCTTGGCGCTGTTCGGCCTCAGTTCGCTCGCATGCGGCTGGGCCGGCAGCACCGGCGTGCTGATCGCTGCGCGTGCGCTGCAGGGCGCGGCCGGCGGTGCTATGCTGATTTGCCAGGTGGCCGTGCTGTCGCAGCAGTTTCCGGCCGGCGCCGCGCGGGGCCGGGCGTTCGGCGCCTGGGGCATCGTGTTTGGCCTGGGCCTGGGCTTCGGCCCCATCATCGGCGCGGCCATCGTCGCGCTGTCAAACTGGCAATGGGTATTTCTCGTGCACGGGCCGCTGGCGCTGGCGGCCCTGCTGCTGGTGGCGCTGGGCGTGAGCGAATCGCGCGATCCGCAGCGGCGCAAGCTGGACGTGGCCGGCATCGCCACCCTGTCGCTGGCCGTGTTCAGCCTGGCGTGGTGCATCACGCAGGGGCCTGCCCTGGGTGTCGCCGACCCGCGCAGCGTGGCCAGCCTGGCCGTGGCGCTGGCCGGTTTTGCCGCGTTTGCCGTCATCGAACGGCGCCAGCCTGAACCGATGATCGATTTCAGTGTATTTCGCATCCGCCGTTTCTCGGGTGCGCTGCTCGGTTCGGCGGGCATGAACTGCAGTTTCTGGCCGCTCATGATTTATCTGCCCCTATACGTGCAGCATGGTCTCGGTTACAGCAGCCTGGGCACGGGCCTGACCCTGCTGGCCTACACCTTGCCGACCTTGCTCATGCCGCCGCTGGCCGAGCGGCTGGCACTGCGCTACCGGGCCGATGCGGTCATTCCCGCCGGCTTGCTGGCCATCGGCGCAGGTTTTTTGCTGATGTTATGGGGCAGCCATGCGGACGCTGCCAGCTGGCTGACGATCTTGCCCGGCTGCCTGCTGGCCGGCACGGGCCTCGGGCTGACCAACACGCCCGTCACCAACACGACGACGGCCGCCGTGCCCGGCGAGAGGGCCGGCATGGCGTCGAGCATCGACATCAGCGCGCGCATGATCAGCCTGTCGGTGAATATCGCGCTGATGGGCTTTATCCTCGTCGAAGCCATCCAGTCCGCCTTGCGCCAGCATGTGCCTGCCGGGATTGATGCGGCGGTACTGCGCGCCATGGCGGAGGATTTATCGGCAGGCAAGGGCGCCGGCGCGCTGCCGGCCGGCGTGGCGAAGCTGGCGCTGGCACAGGGATTTGGCGCCGTAATGCTGTACGGCGGCGTGGCCGCCTGCCTGTTCGCCGTGGCCAGCTGGCTGGTATTTGGCGCCGGGCGGGAGGGTGCGCTTAGGGCAGGGAGGCTATAATCTGAGCACGTTGGCAAGTGTTGCTCAACGTCATTACGAGGCCGCTCATGCATAAACTGATTTCCGAACTCACCCGCCTGTACCTGTTCGAGGAACAGCAGCACTACGTCGATGCGCAGGGTGGCGCGCAGCCTTTGATGCCGGCCGTGCTGGCGCGCCATCTGTCGGGCGAGCAGACGGTGGGCGTGGAACTCGTGACCAGTAGCGGCCTGACGCGCGCGCTGGTGCTGGAGTTTGGCGGCAAGGGCGGCGGCGAAGCGCACTGGAGCGCGCTGTGCACGATCGCCAATGCCGTGCAGCACGAGCTGGACTTGCCGGCGCCTGCCGTCAGCATCTCGGGCACGGCGTTCCAGTTGTGGCTGTCGCTGGCCACGCCCGTGCCCGTCGCCCAGGCGCGCCAGTTCGTGCAGCTGCTGCGCTCGACCTTTTTGCCCGCTTCGGCCGACATCCTCGCCGCCGCGCCGCCAGACTACGTGGAACAGGTGGCGCTGCCGCCGTGCTTGCACTCATCGGGCAAGTGGGCCGCCTTCATTCACCCCAGCATGGGCGCCGCCTTCGTCGACGAGCCGGGCCTGGACATGCCGCCGCCGCCAGCCGGCCAGCTGGGCTTCCTGGAAAGCTTGCGCAGCATCAACCCGGCCCAGTTCGCGCAGGCGCTGGCGAAATTGCAGGGACATGCGGGGCTGGCTGTCGCCGTGCCCGCTCCCGTCGCCACCGCATTGCCAGTGGCAACGTCCGCCACTGCGCCAGGCCTGCTGCTGCAGGACGCCACCCTGGAAGACATCGTGCGCTGGCTGCATGCGCGTAATATCGAGCCGACCTTGCGGCATATGTTGCCGTAGCGGGGGGGCGCTCGCAGGTGCTGGAAGCAGGCGGCCCGCAGTGGATATTTTCACTGATGTGACAATGTATGTATTTTTCTTGCCGGCAATTTGCTATTCTCCACGGCCGCTCTCGGCTCATGTTAGCAATGAACAGCCAGGACAAGCATCGTGTTCAATTAAATCCAGGAAACCGTCAATGCACTTGCCAGCTGAGAAAAACGCTCCCCGGGACTTTGATTTCATCATCGGAGATTGGCTGGTCAAACATCGACGGCTCAACTCCAGATTCACGCATTGCAAGGAGTGGACGGAGTTTGACGGGCTCTCTTCGACTGTCAAAACACTGGGTGGCTTTGGCAACCTGGAGGACAACGTTCTCTACTTCCCCGAAGGTAGCTTCCGCGCCCTTGCACTGCGCTCGTTTTGTATAACATCCGAAACCTGGTCGATCTGGTGGCTCGATGCACGCAAGCCGACAACGCTAGATGTCCCTGTCGTTGGAAAATTCTCCAATCACATCGGCGTATTTTTTGCAGATGACATACTCGATGGCCAAGCAATAAAAGTGCGCTTTACCTGGACTGCCACACCTGGGGAAAATCCTCGTTGGGAGCAGGCTTTTTCCAAGGACCAGGGAAGAATATGGGAAACGAACTGGACTATGGATTTTGTGCGCGTCGGACAGGAAATGGCACCCATTAGCCTTCAAAGCTGAGATTGTCAACGGCGGCAGGCGGCCAAGAGCCGCCACTCAGAAATAAGGTAAGTATTAATGGTTCGACTCGATTGTTCTGGCGTTTCCTTCGGCTCTCAACTTGACGAGCGGCATTTATTCGAGTGGGCTATGCAAATTCCGGGCATCGTCCGATGGGAGCAAGATACACTTGTGGTGAAATCATTGAACTTGAGTCAAGCGTCTCTAAGAGACTTGGTGGCGCTCTTTTCTCGATACCAGATTCCCATGAATCAGCTTGCCCAATTTAGAAACGCCAGGAACGAAGCATGGTTTGCATCTACGCAGATGTACTGGCACACAAGAGTTTTTGGATAGGCTGTAACCGGCCACAAGCGGTCATTCGCGGCAGCGTGACAATTTGTGAGTTTTTCTGCTTAGCAATCCGCTATGCTCTGGTGCCGCTACCGGCCAGAAGCGGACATCATTACTGACTTGCTGAGGTGTTGGAATGACAGAGATCGAACCACCAAATTATCTACTGAGTGTTACCTCGGCAGGTAGTGGCGATACAGTGACAGTTCACGCCGACAAAGAGGGACTGCTGGCACTCCGTGCTCGGTTAGACGTCCTGCTTGCCAAGCTCGACCGGGACACCTCGGATCACGAGCACCTCCGATCGCCTGAGTGGGCCGGTTTTGAGCTAAGCACATCTATGCTTGCCTCCGAGCGCGCACATGGGCACCAGACGGTGCACCACGTCGAGATTTACGCCTGGAGCCCGGAGTGGAAGAAACACCACCACCTTTAGTCCGAATCAACCACATCTCGCGTTAGCGGAAGCAAGGTCTGCTTTGGGGCGTAACCGAGCAACGTCGGCAACCGGCCAACAGCGGACGTCCCCCGTTTTCAAACGCGAGCCGCTACAGTTAGGACTCATAGAAACATGCGACTTCAAGGAAAAGTCATCGAGTGGAACGATGAACGTGGTTTTGGTTTCATAGTGCAAAACGGGGCGAGTTCTCGGACGTTCGTGCACGTATCTGCATTTCGCAAGAATCGAGGTCGGCCACTTTTGGGGAGCTTGGTAACTTATGAAATTCGACGAGACGACAAAGGCCGACTACAGGCCGTAGCTGCTGATCTCATTGGCAGTACGCCATCCAAGCAAAGTTTTACAGGTGCATTCTCATTTGTATTAGGCGGCTTGGCGCTTCTGCTTATGTTTGGTTATGTTGGCTATGTTCGGTTCTCAAACCCGAACAGCACAATCTCTGCAAGCGTATACAAAATCGTTTCAGCTAGAGATGCGCTTAGGTCGCATCCAGAATTTCAGTGCGGATCAGGGAAGAATTCGTGTTCGAAGATGACATCTTGCGCTGAGGCGCTGTTTCACCAAGAACGATGCAAAGTTCCCAACATGGATGGTGATCGCGATGGAATTCCGTGCGAGCAGCAATTGTGCAACTAAGACTCAAACGGCAACGTCAATTTCAACCGTTTATCTCTAGTACGTCCTCGCTGGGGCGACAACGGCGTGTCGGGGTAGACCATGATGTTTTCGTAACAGCAACATGCTATGCTGGCGCGACCGGCCGAGAACGGCCATGAACCGCCTCTGAACAAGGCAAACTTTGAGTAATAATGTCGTCTTTGGAAATTTGGAGAAATGAATGTACATTGCTTTCTCGCTGCTTGCTGCGTTATCGCTCGTTGGTTGCGCTACTTCCAGCACAGGTTCTATGGCAGCTGGCAACGATACTTTTGTGGTGTCTCGTCAAGCTGGGGCATTTCCCAGCGGTCGTGAACCGCTTTTGGCAGAAGCGATTGCTGAGGCGAATACAAAGTGTGCAAGTCTGAACAAAACACTGAAGTTAGTATCGACAACAGAGAATCCGGGGCCGTACATTTTAGGGAACTATCCAAAGGCCACCGTTGTTTTCTCCTGCACCTAATCGCGGCCGCATCCGGCCAAGAGCAGACCTTGCGGCAGCTATGCTTTTATGAACCCAAAACCGAGGATGACATGGTGTACCTAGCACTAACCCCGCGAGGTTTGCGAGAAATCTTGGATTCATCAGAGGCAACCAAGACTCCTGTATGGTGCAGCGCGGATGTATTGTCAGAAGCAGAATTTGAGAAGCTTGAGCGCGGCAATGTCACTCGTTTCAATTACTCCCTCACGGATGCCGAACACGCGACAATTCAGGGTGCACTGGCGACTATCGAGGAGCATCACCCGGGCGAGCGAGTTTGGATTGAAAGCACGGTGTTTGGAGAGCCTGAACACCCCCTTTGACAGTCCGCTTCGGGGCGAAAGCGGACACTCCACTGCAGTCGCAGCGTCAAGCCACCTCTCTATCTTTCGATGGCATACGGCCTGTAACATAGGTGTTCATGGCGGCGTCCCATGTCAGCGGCATCCAGACATCAAGCAGCCATTTCCCTGGCCAAGGTCAACACCAATTCCTCCGCGCCCATTTCCCGCGCCAGCGGCGCCCCTTGACCGGCCCATTGCGCGGCAAATTCGCTGTCGCCGTGCTGGCTAGCTGCCGCGTTCAATTGTTTTGCGGCATCGTAGGCGACGGGGTAGTCGGCCGGCGGCGGGCTGCCCGGCGCTTCGCCATGCTCGATCAAACGGTTTACCATGCCGCGCGCCAGGCGGCCCGAGAGCACGCTCGTCAGGCGGGTGGTGGCCGCCCGTTCGCTTTTCAGGTTGGCGCGGTAGCTGGCATTGGCCGACGATTCCGGGCATAGCACGAACGCCGTGCCCAACTGGGCCGCTGCGGCGCCCAGGTCCAGCGCGGCGCGGATGCCTGCTCCATCCATGATGCCGCCGGCGGCGATCAGGGGTAGCGTTGTGCGGCCCGCCAGCAGGCGCAGCAGTACTGACGTGCTGTGGCGCTCGTCCGGCGCTTGCGGGTCGAAGACGCCGCGATGCCCGCCCGCTTCCACGCCCTGCGCCACGATGGCGTCGACCCCCGCCTGTTCGATCAGCATCGCCTCGCGCAGATTGGTGGCCGTGGCCATGGTGTAGATGCCGGCCTGGCGCAGGGCGGCGATCTGTTGCACCGTTGGCAAACCGAAATGAAAGCTGACGACGGCAGGGCGCTGTTCCAGCAGCAGGGCAAACGCTTCCTCATCACCGAGAAACGTTTGGTAAATCTCATCGAGCTGTACTGGCACGGCCGCGCCCAGCTGCGCAAACAGGGGCGCCAGATGCGCCAGCCAAGCCGCCTCGCGCCGCGCATCCCTCACTGCCGGCGCATGGCAGAACACATTGATATTGAAGGGCTTGTCCGTCAGCGCGCGCGTGTCGGCGATCATCTGGCGCGCCTGCGCCACGCTGCCGGCGCCGATGCCCAGCGAACCCAGGCCGCCCGCATGCGATACGGCGGCGGCCAAGCGCGGCGTGGAGACGCCCGCCATCGGTGCCTGGATGATGGGCAATTGTAAGCCGAGGCGGTCGAGGAAGCGCTGGATTGAAGTCATGATGTTTCCTTCATCAAGTTGAGGAGGCTGCATTAAATTCTTATTTTGAGAATATACTAGCACAATCATTCCAAAAGAAAGAACATGATGGAGATGCAGTCCTTGACGATTTTTTGTGCCGTGGCCAGTGAGCTGAGCGTCACGCAGGCCGCAGCGCGGCTGGGCCGCGCGCCGTCCAGCGTCACCACGCGCATCCAGCAACTGGAAGCCGATATCGGCGCTGAATTGTTCGTGCGCACGAATAAACGCATGGCCCTGACGGCGGCGGGCGAGCGCTTTCTCGAGTATGCGCAGCGCTTGCTGGCGCTGGCGGAAGAAGCCCGCCACGTCGTCACGGGCGGGCGCGAGGGCGGCACCCTGCGCGTCGGCAGCATGGAAAGCACGGCGGCCAGCCGCTTGCCGGCGCTGCTGGCCGCGTATCACGCCCGCTATCCGGCGACGCGGCTGGCGCTGAGCACGGGGCCGTCGCGCCCCCTGATCGAGCAGGTGCGCACGGGTTTACTCGACTGTGCTTTCGTGGCCTTGCCGCCAGCCTTCGGCGGCGCCGCCGCGCTGGAGGAACTTGGCCTGGCATCGACCGCCGTATGGCGCGAAGAACTGTGTTTGCTGCTGCCGGCCAGCGAAGGGCCGGTGCGCCGCGCCGCAGACGTGCGCACGCGCTCGCTGGCGGCCTTCCCGCAGGGCTGCACCTACCGCGCTATCGCCGAAGAGGTGCTGGGCGTGGCCGGCAGCACGCAGTGGCGGGTGCAGGAAATGACTTCGTATCACACCATGATCGCCTGCGTGGCGGCCGGCGCCTGCGTGACCTTGTTGCCGGCCAGTGTGCTGGCGCTGTCGGACGCGCCGGCCACCCTGAAAACACTGTCGGTTGGGCAAGCCGACACCTTGCTGGTGTGGCGCACCGGATTCGACGTGCCTGCGTTCCAGCATTTGCTGGCGCAACTGGGCCAGGTGGCGCCGTGAGCGCGGCCGGCAGGCTGCGCGCGGCCATGGCTGCGGCGGCCATCCTCGCCATCGGCATGGGCTTCGGCCGCTTCGCCTTCACGGCCATCTACCCGCACATGGTCAAGGAAGGCGTGCTGACTCTGCACGACGGCAGCCTGACCGCCTCGGCCAACTATGCCGGTTATTTGCTGGGCGCCATCCTGGCCATGCGCGCACGAGCCCACAGCGCGCACCGGCTGTGCCTGTGGTCGGTGGCCGGTACGGCGCTGTGCCTGGGCGTGCTGGCCTTGACTATGCCCGTCTGGCTCATCGTGACGGTGCGGGGCGTGGCGGGCGTATTCAGCGCGCTGGCCATGGTGGCTGCCTCGCTGTGGCTGCTGGAACAGCGCCGGCATGCGCGCGGCGCGCCGCTGCTGTACGCGGGCGTGGGCGCAGGCATTGCCGTGTCGGCCGAATTGCTGGTGCTGGCGGCCTGGCTGGGCTGGCACAGCGCTGGCATGTGGCTGCTGCTGGCCGGCGTCACCGTACTGCTGGGGCTGGCGGCCGCGCCTGCCATTGCCGCCAGTGGCCAGGAAACCCTGGCTGCACCGGCGCACGCCGCTGCATCGACCTTGGCACCCGTGGCGCCCTGGCCGCTGGTGCTGATCTATGGACTGGCAGGGCTGGGCTACATCGTCACGGCAACTTACTTGCCCGTGCTGGTGGGCACGGCCTTGCCCGGGCTCAATTCTGCCCACGTGTGGGCCGTGTTCGGCCTGGGCGCGGCGCCGTCGTGCTTTCTGTGGCACCGGCTGCACGAGCGCCTGGGCACGCGCCGGACACTGCGGTTAAATTTGCTGCTGCAGGCGCTGGGCGTGGCCTTGCCCGTGCTGGCGCCCTCGGCCGCCGGTTACTTGCTCAGCGCCATCCTCGTCGGCGGTACCTTTGTCGGCACCGTGACCATCGCCATGCCGGCCGCGCAACGGGCCACCGTCAAGGCAGGGACCAACATGATGGCTATCATGACGGTGGTGTATGGCGTGGGCCAGATCATCGGCCCCGTGCTGGCCGGCAGCCTGTATGCGCAGTCGCACAGTTTTAATAGCGCGCTATTGGCGGCGGCCGGCGCGCTGCTGCTGGCCATCGTTATTAGCTTGCGGCTGTAAGACTCAGAGACCGAAGGCGCAGCGCATGAAGTCGCCCCGCAGCGCGTTGATCCTGGTGAAATCGCGCGTGTAGTACAGCTTGTTCGTCAGCAGCACCGCATAGCGGCCGCGCCGGGGGCTGAGCCACATGGCCGTGCCGGTGAAGCCCAGGTGACACCAGACGTCATCTTGCGGCCCGGTACCTGCCGCCGGGTGCCAGAACAGGCCGCGCGATGGCGTCAGCATGCCCGTCTGCAGCGTCAGCGAGGCGCGCACCCAGTCGGCGTCCAGCACATCGCCGTGCAGGCCTGGCGCCAGCATTTCATGCAGGAAGCGTTGCAGATCGGGCACATTGGAAAACAGCCCGGAAATGCCGCACACGCCGCCCAGCAGCCGGGTCGAGAAATCATGCGTCACGCCAGCAAGGTGGGCGCCCGCCTGCTCGCAGTATTCGGTTGGTGCGACCAGTTGGTCGTGCCGTGGCGCCAGCGGGCCGTAGCGCGTGGCGGCCATGCCCAGTGGTCGCAAAATGTGTTCTTCAAGCACATGGTCCAGGGGCATTCCCAGCAGCCGCTCGATGACCAGGCCGAGTATCAGGGCCGCGCGGTCCGTGTAGTCGACAGCCTGGCCCGGTATGCCTTCCAGCGGCTCGCGCAGCACGCCGCGCACGATATCGTCGTACACCTCGCCATAGCTGGCGCGCAGGCGGGCGCGCAGCGGCAAGCCGGCCGTGTGCGTCAGCAGCTGGAAAATCGTGACGGGTGCCAGCGCATAGCCCTGGGTGCCGGGCAGCACGTCGGCCAGGCGGCTGTCCAGGTGCAGGCGATTGCGGCGCACCAGCCAGCCCGTCAGTGACCAGACGCTGATGATCTTGGTCAACGAAGCGATGTCGAACAAGGTGTCGACCTGCATCGCCGCACTGCCAGGCTCGGGCGTGAGCCGCCCGGCCGCGCCCGCCACGCCGTGGCCGATGCTGCCCACGGCCCAGGCCGCGCCTGGAAAAATGTGTTGGTGCACGCCGGCCTCTACCAGCGCTGTCAGTTGGTCTGTATGGTTGCTTATTTGCATGATGATTGTGCTGTGTCTGTCCTGTCACGGTCTGTAACTTCTGCCCCCAGCCAGCGCGCCACCGACTGCGCCACCCATTCCCCCTCGTCCAGCGGCAAGTCATGGCCCGCGTCGCGGTGGATCAGGCAGTCCGCTTGCCAGGCGCGCGCCAGTTGCTGCGAGCAGCGGTGCTCGACCAGTTGGTCTTGCGCGCCGGCCATCACCAGCACGGGCATGGCGGGGCGGCTGTCAGGCGCGCGATAGCGGGCGGCCGACAGCAGCTGGCGCAGCGCGTTGCGCCGGCTGACCGGGTATTGCTGCTGGTAGCTGAGCCAGTCGGCCAGCAGGGCCGGGTTGCCGCCAGCATGCCGCTGGCTGGTCAGACGCAGGATCAGACTTTCCTGGCTGCGCGGGTCGCCAAAGATCAATTGTCGCAGCAGGGCGCCGTAGTTTTGCCAGCGCAGGCGCCGGTAAAACGGATTGAACGGCCGCATGCTGGTGTTGATCAGTACGCAGCGGGCGATTTCCTGCGGGTAGCGACTGGCCCATTCGACGGCCACCATGCCGCCCAAGGACAGGGCCAGCAGGTGGTACGGTGCTGCGATGCCGCGCGCCAGCAAGTCTGCGCGACAGTCTTCCACCATGGCGGCCACGCGGGTGGCGCTGTCCTGCGCGTGGCGCGTGCCATTGCCGGGCAAGTCGGGCGTGACGACATGGGCGCCGGGCAGGGCGCGCGCCAGGGTGGCGGGAAAGGTGCCCCAATGGCGCTGTTCGCGCATCAGGCCGCGCAATAAAATCCAGGTGGGCGGCGTCATGATTCGTACCATTGCGCCAGGGCGCGCCGGCGCTGCGCCTTGCGCAGCAAGCCTTCCGGCATCCAGCGGCCGTGGCTGCTGGCGGCGCGCATGAGGAAATCGAACCACACCAGGTGCCGCCGCAGCACGCGCTGCAAGCGGTGCGCGGCCGTGGGATTGAAGATGCTGACCCGGTTGAACAGCTGGCGCGGGTTTTTCTTGACCCACAGCCACGAGCCCATCTCCAGGGTCAGCGGCAGGAACACGCGCCCGCTGTAGCTGGTGCCGTTCAGGTACAGATAGTCCCACAGGTCGCCATGCGTGCGGTATTGCCGGCTTTGCGGCTCGAACACATAGTTGTGGTTGGGGTAGCTCTGGCTGAACAGCTCTTCCAGCGCGCCGATCTCGGCCAGGTGTTCGATCGGCACCTTGGTATGCGCATGGGGAAACCAGATGCGGTCGCGCAAGCCGAAACCGGAATGGCAATCGAGGGCGATGCTGAACTGGCGCGACAGCAGTTCGTGCTCGACGAGGTCGCACACGGCCTGGCTTTCCAGCTCCATCGGCGCGTCTGACGCGCCCCGGTACCAGGGTAGGCGGGCGCTGTAGCGCTGTCCGCCCAGCATGAACGGTACTTTTTCACGCGCGCTCAGCGGCGCGTTGCGCATCAGGTCCACGCCCTGCGGATTGCAGCGCGAGGCTTGCCACATGCCGCCCGGATTAACCAGCGGCATGAACACCAGGCGCATGCTTTCCAGCTGCTGGTGCAGGGTGGCGTCCCAGCGCAGGCGCGCGATCAGGCTTTCCAAAAAGGAGAGCAGCACTTGCGTGCCGATGCGTTCGAGGCCGTGGATGCCGCCGAAAAAGCCCAGCACGGGCACGTCGGGACTCGGATTGCCCATGGCAATCGTGTACACGGGAAATTCGCGCCCATCCATGGCGATGCTGCAGGGCGCGGCCACTTCCAGGTGGCTGCCGCCCTCGTCGATGAGGCGCTTCAGCATGACCAGCTCGGGCAGATTCTTTTCGATCATCAGGCGTCTGAAAGGGAAAGTGACAGCCAGTGTAGCCGAAATAGCTGCCACAGCAGACGTCCCGCCTGGCGAAATATATGCATGGCAAGCATGTCACGAAGCCGTCATGTTTGCTGTGTAGGCTATTGCAGTTGACGCAAGAATTGTTACTTGGCAATGCCCCGATTTCACGCAGTTCCACCCTCACACGATAGCGACACGATAGCGATATGACAGGCAGCCCGGCATCCGTGCATGTGCTTGCGCTGGCGGGATACCTGGTACTGCTGGGTTTCCTGACTGCGCTGGGACCCGTGCGGGCGCAACCGGCCGAGGGCCCCGTGCTGCAGTTCGATATCGCCGCGCAAAACCTCGGCGATGCGCTCGACCTGTACAGCCGCCGCACGGGCATCGCCGTACTGATGGACCAGCGCTACACGCAGCGCCAGTCGGCTGCCGTGCGCGGCGCGTATGCGGCCGGCGCGGCCCTGCAAGCCTTGCTGGAGGGCACTGGGCTGCAATCGCGCCTGTCCGACGCGCAAGCCGTCATCGTGTACGCCCCGGCGAACGCCTCAGCGACTGCAGCGGACCTGCCGCCGGCCGCCGTGGTGGCCGCCGCCGACATTCCCGGCGCCAGGCAGGGCGGCGGCGACCATGCGGCCTATGTGAGCCGCCTGCAGCATGTGCTGCTGGGGCTGTTGTGCCGCGCGGCGCAGACGCGTCCCGGCGGCTACCGCCTGGCGCTGCAGCTGACTCTGGACCGCGCCGGCGTGGTGGACCGCGTGCACCTGCTCGACAGCACGGGACTGCGCGCGCGCGACACGGCCATCGCGCGCCTGGTGCTGGGCATGCGAGTGGGCGCGGGGCCCTCGCCGTCGATGCCGCAGCCCGTCTCCATCCTGCTGCTGCCGCAAGGGCCGGGCAGCGAAGCCGATTGCGCCCCCGGCGCGCCGGGTAGAAACGCGCCATGAGCCTGCCCGACCTGCGCACCAAGCTGAAACGCCACCTCAGTTCGCGCTACGCCGTGTTGCGCTGGCGCCTCGAAAGGGTGGTCGGCTGCAAGCACAATGCGGCCGATGCGCTGCAGGAAACCTGGCTGCGCCTCGAAGCGATGGTGGCGCCTGGCCCCGCCGCCGCGCCCGTCCACAATCCCGACGCCTATCTGCTGCGCATGGCGGCCAATATCGCCACCGATGCCTACCGCCGCGACCGCATCATCGTCACCGAACGCGAACGCGAAGAGCTGATGCACATGGCCGACGAGGCCGGCGACGACATCAGCGACCCGGCGCGCATCGTCGCGGCGCGGCTCGATGTGCAGGCGCTCGACGTGGCGCTGGCGGGCCTGTCGCCGCGCCGCCGCGCCATCCTGACGGCGGCGCGCATCGACGGCATGCTCAACGCGGACATTGCCGAACGCTTCGGCATTTCCGTGGCGATGGTGAAGAAAGAATTGCAGGCCGCCATGCAACACTGTAAAACGTGCATGGCCGACGCCGATGCCGCCCAGCGCAGCGATGTGTCGGGCCGCCGTAAATATTGATGAATCTGATGACTGCTCCTGACCGCGATCCACGCGCCCCTTTTACTAGTGCCGACAGCGATACTGCCATCGGCCAGCAAGCCGCTGCCTGGTGGGTGCGCCTGCGTTCCGACGATTTCACGCAGGCCGACGCCAACGCCTTGCGCGCCTGGTGCGCGCGCAGCCCCGAGCATGCGCGCGCCTGGCGCGAACTGCAACAGCTGTGGCAGGCGCTCGATCCCGCCTTGACCCGCGCCGCCGCCGCGCCGCAGCGGGCGAACGTGCTGGCGTTTCCCCTCAGGCCGGGACGGCGTGCCTTTCTCGGCGGCGCGCTGGCGGCCGGCCTGGCCGTGCTGGCCCTGCGTCCGCCGCTGGGCGCCTGGCCGTCGCTGCAGGAGCTGAGCGCCGACTTCCGCACTGGCACGGGCGAGCAGCGGCAAGTGGCCCTGTCGCAGCAGATGTCGGTGCAAATGAATACGCAGACGCGCATCAATGTGCGCGCCCCCGAGTCGATCGAACTGCTGGGCGGCGAGGCGGAAATCCTCGCCAGCGGCGCGCGCCAGCCCGTGTCGGTGCTGGCGGGGGCGGGGCGCTTGCTGGCGCAGTCGGCCCGCTTCAATGTGCGCCACACGGACGACGCCGTTTGCGTCACCTGCCTGGCGGGCGCCGTGGAAGTCGTCTGGCAGCAGCGGCGCCAGACCCTCGATGCCGGGCAGCAACTGGTGTACGACGAGCGGGGCGTGCAGGCGGCCACGGCCGCGCAGGCGGGCGAGGCCAGCGCCTGGCGCACGGGCGCGCTGTCGTTTGTCGGCAAGCCGCTGGCCGAGGTGGTCGATGAAATCAACCGCTACCGTCCCGGCCGGGTGCTGCTGCGCAATGCCGAGCTGGGCCGTCGCCTGGTGCGCATGCGCTTTTCCATCAGCCAGATGGATGGCGCGCTGGCGATGATACGCGACCTGACGGGGGCACAAATGACCAGCCTGCCTGGCGGCATTGTGCTGCTCAGTTGATGCTGCGTCGGCTTCCACGCAACTTTTTCATATTATTTCTTCAAAAGTATTATCCCTTCCGCCGCCCAGCTACGTCATGGAGGCATGGACGCCTGCGCTACCGCCAGGCTCCGTTCCCTACTCTCTAGCCAGGAAACCATTGCCATGACCAAGCTTCACACTGCCCAGCGCCCAGTCCCAAACATTGACACGGGCGCGCAGCGGTCCTCCACGCTGGGCAGCCGCTTGCGGCTCACGCCGCTCGCTTACGCACTGACCACGATGCTGATGGCAGGCGCTTTCACCACGCCGGCGCGCGCGCAGCAGGCGTTCAGCGGCGGCTGGTTCGCGGCCAAGGGCGCGGCGCAGAACACGGCGGCCAGCTCGGGCCGCCTGCCGAATGGCCAGCCGCTGCCGCTGGGCAGCCGGCCCGAGGGTCAGCAACAGCAGGCGAACCAGCAGTTGCAGCGCTCGCTCAACAACCTGAACCTGGCCGCGCGCGCCATCGCCGCGCAGCAAGCGGCGCAGGCGCAGGCGCGCCAGGCGGCCGCTGGCGGCGCCAGTGTGCCAGATGGCCTGGCGCAAGGCGGCTTGCAGGTCGACACCAACAGCCTGACGGCCGGCTGGCTCAATGCCCAGGCGCCCGTGCAGACCGTGGCGAACGGCAAGACGGCCGTGGTGGTGCAGCAGACAGCGGACAAGGCCATCCTGAACTGGGAAACGTTTAACGTGGGCAAGGACACGACCCTGACCTTCCAGCAGCAGAAGGATTGGGCCGTGCTGAACCGGGTCAACGATCCGCAAGCGCGTCCCAGCCAGATCCAGGGCCAGATCAAGGCCGACGGTACGCTGCTGCTGGTCAACCGCAACGGCATCGTGTTTACCGGCACCAGCCAGGTCGACACGCGCAGCCTGGTGGCGGCCGCGGCCCGCATCGGTGACGCGCAATTCCAGAAGGATGGCATCTACAGCCCCGGCACGGCCGGCGCCACGACGTTGACCGATGCGGCCGGCAAGGTGCAGGTGCAGGCAGGCGCGCGCATCGCCAGCAATGCGCCCAAGGGCAGCACGGAAGGCGGCGGTTACGTGATGCTGTTGGGCAAGGAAGTCCACAATGCGGGCGAGATCAGCACGCCCAAGGGCCAGGCCCTGCTGGCCGCCGGCGACAGCTTTACCATTAAAAAAGGCGTGGGCACGGATGGCAATCCGCTGTCGAGCACGCGCGGCAGCGAAGTCACGCCGCAGTTCGCGGCCGGCAGCACGGCGGGCAAGGTCGTCAACACGGGCCTGATCCAGGCGCGCGAAGGCGATATCACCCTGGCCGGTCGCACGGTGCAGCAGGACGGCGTGCTGCTCGCTTCCACCACGACGGCCACGCGTGGCACGATCCACCTGAATGCGCTCGGCAGCGACGCGGCCGTCACCGTGGGAAGCGGCGCCACCTCGGCCATCCTGGTCGAGGACGACGGCAAGACCACGGCGCTCGACAGCCAGCGCGACGCCATGCGCAGCCCGGTCGTGACGTCCACGGAAAACATCCTCGCCGTGAACGACCGCCGCGATCAGTCGCGCATCGAGATCGGCAGCGCCGGCACGGTGGAATTTCTCGGCGATTCGCTGACCCTGGCCACGGGCGGCCAGATCGCCGTCAACGCGGCCAGCCGCAGCCTCGTGCGCGACGGCGCCCAGCTTGACGTCTCCGGCGCCGTGGGCGTGAAGGTGGCCATGGCGGCGAACAATGTCGACATCAATGTGCAGGGCAACGAGCAGCGCGATGCGCCCGTCAACCGCGATGGCAAGGCCTTGATCAACAACAATATCTGGGTGGACCGCCGCAAGCTGGTGCTGGTGCCGAAGGGCACGAACGGCTACGACAGCGACCGCTGGTACACGGCCGGCGGCTTGCTGGAAGTGGCCGGTTACCTGGGCACGCAGGGCCATTCCGTCAGCGAATGGATGGCGCAGGGCGGCACGGTCAGCTTCGGCGGCAAGGATGTCGTCACGCAGCTTGGCTCCAGCATCAACCTGTCGGGCGGCACGCTGGACGTGCAGACGGGCGCGCTGCGCCAGACCTGGCTGAAGGGCGCGGACGGCAAGCTGTATGAGGCGGGCAGCGCGCCCGCCGACCTGGCGTATGCGGGCGTGTACAAGGGTTACGAGGAAGAACACGCGCGCTGGGGCAAGGATGCCAGCGCGTTTTACGCCAATCCCTTGATCGCCGCGCAACAGCGCCTGGAAAACGGCTACACGGTGGGCCGCGACGCGGGCAAGCTGGTCATCGCCACGGGGTCGGCCGTACTGGAGGGGGGCATCGCGGGCGAGGTCTTCCAGGGCGAGCGCCAGACGCAGGCGCCACAGGCCCTGCTCGACGGCTACCAGCAGTCGCAGCTGGCGGCCGCGCAGCGGGGCCAGCTGATCGTCGGGCAGTATCAGCCCATGTTCGACAAGCGCACGGGTGTGCTGCAGCATGCGCTGTCGGCCGTCATGGACGAAGTGCGCCTGACGCGCGTGCAGGACGGCATCGCCGCCGGCCTCGACGTGACAGGCGCGCTGGCATCAGAGCGCCAGGGCAAGCTGCTGCTCGACACCACCTTGCTGAACGAACAACAGCTGGGTGCCATCCGCCTCGCGGCGAAAGGATCGATCACGGTCGACAGCGCGCTGCAGGTGGCCGACGGCGGCAGTATCACCCTGTTTGGCAAGGACGTGGCCATCAATAGCAGCCTGCGCAGCCATGGCGGCAGCATCATGGCTGGCAACGTGCTGAACCAGATCGGCGCGCTGGGGATGAACGACACCTTGGTCAATCCGGGCGGACCCGCAGGCAAGCTGCTGCTGGCCGATGGCGTGAGCCTGGACACTAGCGGCTTGCTGGCCAATGTGCTGCGCGACCCGCTGGCCGCCGCCGGCCTGCCATATATCAATGGCGGCAGCGTGTCCCTGCGCGCGTTTGGCGACGTGCGCATCGGCAATGGCAGCCTGATCGACGTCAGTTCGGGCGCAGCCATCCTGTCGCAGGCAAAACAGCAGGGCGGCAAGGGCGGCAACGTGACCCTGGCCAGCTATGGCGATCAGGCCGATCTGCTGCTGGGCGAAGGTGCGCAAGTGCGCGGCCACGGCGTGGCCGGCGGCGGCAAGCTGGAATTGCAGGCGAACAAGATCGCGATTGGCAACATTGAAAAACCCGGGTCAGGCACCCTGCAGCTGGGTGCTGACTTCTTCGACAAGGGTTTTTCCAGCTACGGCTTGCTCGGCAAGCAGGGCTTGACGGTAGCGGACGGCACGCAGGTCGACGTGCGCATGCCCGTGCTGCGCGTGGTGGACAATGAAAAACTGGCGCTGTGGACGCCAGAGCAATACACGGAAAACGCATTGAAGGGCACCTTGACGCAGCGCAAGGGTGCCAGCCTGGCTTTGCAGGTGGGCGATGTCCAGTCCGGTGCGGCCGACATGGCCACTGCCGAGCTATTGATCGGCAAGGGTGCCGTGGTGAGTGTTGATCCCGGCCAGGCCATCAAACTGTCCAGCGTGGGCCAGCTGACGGTGGAAGGGCGCCTGAACGCCTGGGGCGGCAAGATCAGCCTGGGCGGCGTGGGTGTCGACGTGAATGTTTCCGAGGCCGCGGAAGCGGCCGGCCATGGCCGTTCCATCTGGATCGGTGAGAATGCCGTGCTGGACGTGGCGTCGCGCGCCGTCACGGCCACCGACGTGCAGGGCCGGCGCTACGGCAAGGTGGTCGATGGCGGCAGCATCGTCGTCGGCGGCGAGATCAACCATGCGCAGGGCAGTACTTCGGCGGCCAGCCTGTTCGTCGTCGTGCGCGATGGTGCCGTGCTCGACGCTTCCGGCGCGCACGCCGTGCTGGACGTGAACGGTGTGAACGGCGCGGCGGTCGACGTGGCCAGCGCGGGCGGCAGCATCGCGCTGGCGTCGAACAATGGCTTGTACCTCGATGGCCAGCTGCTGGCCAGGGCGGGCGGCGCGGGCGCGGCGGGCGGCAGCCTGTCCGTGGCTACGGGCTCGCCCGAATACAAGAAAACCCTGGCCACGGCCAGGGTGCTGCAGGGACGCCAGCTGAGGTTGACGCAGCAGCAGGTCGCCAGCGACCTGGCCGCCGATGTGACTGCGCAAGATGGGGAGAAAGTGCTGCAGTATGGCCATGGCCGCCTCTCCGTTGAGCAGGTGGACGCGGGCGGTTTCGCCAATCTGGCCCTGCTCGGCGCCGCCTCCTTCGAGGGCGACGTGTCGCTGAAGATGCAGCAGAGCTTCCAGCTGTACGGTGCGCCTATGCTGTCGCCCGGCAGTTCGCCCGACGCGCGGGTCAGCGTGGCGGCGCCGTATGTGCGCCTGGCCAGCATCAAGCCTGCCGGGCGCGATTTCTATGTCACGCCAGGCAGTGCGGGAGCATCGCCGGTCGCCAGCCAGATCAGCATGGCGGGCGACCTGATCGACGTGCGCGGCCTGGTCAATATCGTCGCCGACGACGTGCGCCTGAGCAGCCGAGGCGACCTGCGCTTCCTGCTGTCCCCGCTGGGCTGGGATGGCAACCAGCCCACGACAGTACTCTCTTCGCCGGGCGACATGACCCTCAGTGCGGCCCAGCTGTATCCTGAAACGGGCGCTGGCGCCGCCGTGCGCGCCGGTTATGGCTTGATCGACGGTAAGTTTGGCTACGATCCCGCGCACCGCCTGACCATTGCACGCACGACCGACAGCGTGCCGGCCATGCCGTATTCCGCCTTCGGCTCACTGGAGCTGGGCGCTGCGCATATCGAGCAGGGTGGCGTGGTGCGCGCGCCGCTTGGCCGCCTGTCGATCGGCGTGGCCGGCTATGACAATGACAAGAGCCTGAGCGTCAATCTGCTGGCCAACAGTATCACCTCCGTCAGCGGCGCCGGCCTGGTCATGCCGTATGGCGGCACCGTCGATGGACAGGCCTGGAATGTAGATGGCAAGCCGGCCGCCCTCCTGGGCGTGGGCGGTTTCAGTGGGCAGGGCGGCCTGCTGCGCATCGGCGTGCAAATGGCCGGCGTGGCCGTGGACGTACAGCCGGGCGCGCTGCTCGACCTGTCCGGCGGCGGTGAACTGACGGGTGCCGGTTTCATCGCCGGCCGCGGCGGCTCCACCGACGCGCGCTACCATCCTTTGGCGCAGGTGGGCGCGAACGGTGGTTTTGTCTTGCCGGGCCTGGCGACCAACCCTGTGTACGCCATCGTGCCGGGCGTGCAGGCGCCGCAATCGCCTTCGGGCGGCGACAAGGCGGCATCCGATGCGGCCGTGGGCCGGCAGGTGACGATAGGCAATGGCGTGCCGGGCTTGCCCGCCGGCACCTACACCTTGATGCCCTCGACCTATGCCTTGCTGCCGGGCGCCTTTCGCGTGGAACTGAACGGCCTGGCGGGCCAGGGCAGCGCAGACACCCTGGCGCAGCAGCTGCGCAACGGTTCCTGGGCCGCGCCCGGCACCCTGTCGATTGCCGGCACGGACATCCGCGCACCGCTGGCCAGCCAGCTGATACTCACGCCGGCCAAGGTCTTGCGCACCTATTCCCAGTACAACGAAACAGGCTATGCCGCCTTCGCCCTGGCCGATGCGCAAACGCGCGGCATTCCCCGTGCCATGCTGCCGTCCGATGCGAAAACGCTCAAGCTGACCCTGGCGCAAGATGGCGGCCTGGACACATTCCAGTTCCGGGGCACCGGCAAGTTCGCCGCAGCCGAAGGCGGCTACGGCGGCACCGTGATGCTGGGGTCGAGCAATAGCTCCAACGGCGAGATTGAAATCCTCGCCGATGCTGCGCCGGCCAGCAGCGGCACCGGGCTGGTCAGCGTGCGCGCATCGAGCCTGAACAGTATCGGCGCGGCCCGCATCGTGGTCGGCAACACGCCCACGGTGACATACGGCCAGGGCGGCAACTACGTGAACTTTGACGTCAACTCGGCGCGTGCCATCTACCTGCGCGCCGGGGCCATCCTGTCGGCGCCCGAGGTGTTCCTGGTGGCCCAGGACCCTAGCAATTATAATTTTGGCGATGGCTTGATCGATATCGCGCCTGGCGCTGGCATCAGCACCCTGGGCCGCGGCAAGGCCGCGTATGACGCCAACGACGGCTTCATCTACAAGACCCGCCCGGACATGCACGTGCTGGCCGCCTCGAACGGCTTGATGAATGTGGCGCCGGTCGGCGGTTCGGCGCGTGGCGGCATCCGCATCGGCGCGTGCGACAACGCTTGCGCCGGTACAGGCACGGGTACAGCGAGCCTGTACTCGGAAGGCACCTTGCTGCTGTCGACCAATGGCAGGTTTGAACTGGACGACACGGCGCGCTACGGCACGCGCAACCTGAGCCTGTCCGTGGGCGCCATCAACATGGGCAGCAGCGAAGCGCTGGCGGCGGCCCAGGCCAGCGGCACGCGTTCCAGCGGCCTGGCCCTGAACCAGGGCGTGCTGGACCGCCTGCTGCGTGGCGATACCAGCACGGGCGCACCGGCGCTGCGGGCGCTGATGCTGAGTGCGGCAGACGGCGTCAATTTCTATGGCGACGTGGTGCTCGACACCTACGACAAGACCAGCGGCAAATCGACGCTGGAACGCCTGGTGCTGACCACGCCCGCCATGTATGGCCAGGGCGAGGCCGGCACGGTGGCCACCATCCGCACGGCCAACCTGATCTGGGGCGGCGCGCTGTCGCCAGCCGGCAATATCATTGCGCATGGCGCCGGCACGGGCAGCGGCACCCTGAATCTGGAAGCGGAACGCATCGATTTCGGCTTCGGCCCGTTCACGCAGCCGGCCGGCGTCGCGTCGTTCGACCGCCTGGCGCTGGGTTTTGCCAACGTCAACCTGAAAGCGTCGGGCCAGGTCACGGCCAACCACAAGGGCAGCCTGTCCGTCTACCAGGCACAGGGCGCCTATGAAACGGGCAAGGGCTACCAGGTCAGCGGCGGCAACCTCACTATCAGCACGCCGCTGCTGACGGGCGACGCCGGTTCCGCGCACAGCTACACGGCGGGTGGCGCGCTGAAGGTAGCGGCGCCGGCCGGCGCGGCGCCAGCGGCTGCCGTCAAAAAGAACGATGGGCTGGGTGCCCAGCTGACGTTGAACGGCGACAGCGTGACTGTGGCGACGGCCGTGGTGTTGCCAAGCGGCAAGCTGACGATCGGCGCGCAGCACGACATCAGCCTGGCTGACGGCGCGCGCATCGACATGGCGGGCCGCAAGAGCACCTTCTTTGACGTGGATAAATACAGCTGGGGCGGCGATGTGACCCTGGACAGCCGCGCCGGCGATATCCGCGCAGCTAGCGGCAGCGTGATCGACCTGTCGGCCGAGAACAACCGCGCCGGCAGCCTGAAGGCCGTGGCGCTCGATGGCGCGGCCGGCATGGTGGACTTGCAGGGCAAGATCCTCGGCGGCGCCAGCGGCAGCTACGACGCGGGCGGTACCGTGGTGCCGTACAAGAAGGGCAGCGTGGACGTGCGCGCGCAAACCCTGGGCGCGGGCGGCTCCCTGGATAGCCAGTTCGCTGCGCTGAACACGCGCCTGACGCAAGGCGGCGTGACGGGCGGGCGCAGTTTCCAGCTGAAACAGGGCGACTTGACGATAGGCAATGAACTCAAGGCGGGCGAAGTACAGGTGTCCGTCGACAACGGCCGCCTGGCCGTCGCTGGCGTGATCGATGCCAGCGGCGAGCGCGTGGGCAGCATCCGCCTGGCCGGCAAGCATGGCCTCACTTTGGCCGGCAACGCCGTGCTCGACGCGCATGGCACGCTCTTGCGCGTCGACAGCTATGGCAAGATCATCGACAGCCCGAACCGCGCCATGGTGGAACTGAATTCGGGCGAGGGCACCTTGGATCTGGCCGGCGGTGCGCAGATCGACCTGCGCCACGGCACGGCGGCCGTGGCCGGCAAGGGCAAGGGCGAACACGACGGCGCCGCGCGCGGCACGCTGGAACTGAGCGCGCCGCGCCTGGGCAGCGGCGGCGCCCGCACGGACGCAGACGCAGCCACCTTTGGCGATATTGCCATCGCGGCCGGTGGCGGCTTGACGATACGCGGCGCGAAATCGATCGCCGTCAACGCCATGCAGCGCTACGACGACGCGGCCTATGCCACGGACCTGTCGGCCAGCGGCCGGCCGTACCAGGTGATCAACCAGGCCTATCTTGACAGCAAGCATGCGGACAGCACGGCCTTCATCGATGCGGCGCTGGCCAACACGAACTTGCGCAACGGCAAGCTGGCGGGCTTGGCCACGGCCGCGTATGCCGATGCGCTGCACCTGCGTCCCGGCGTCGATATCGTCAGCAAGACGCCAGACGGCGACCTGGTGGTGCAGGGCGACCTGGACCTCTCAAACATGCGCTATGCGAGCCTGAATCCGCGCTTTCAAGCGACAAATGTGCGCGGTTCGGGCGAGGTGGGCAGCCTGCTGCTGCGCGCCGGCGGCGACCTGAGTATCTACGGCAGCATCAATGACGGCTTCGCGCCGCCACCGGCCACCAAGGATGACAAAGGCTGGATCTTGCTGCCGGGACGCGATATCAATGGCAGCGACATCATCGTGCCGGGCAAGGGCGTGACTGTTGCCGATGGCACGCTGTTCCCGGGCGGTATCGCGCTCAATTACGATTTGCCCCTCAAGGGCTTCAATCTGCTCGCCAATACGCGCCTGCCCGTGGCCGTGACCCTGGACCAGGCCACGACATTGCCGGCCAGCACGGTGCTGGCGGCCGCCGTGCGTGACAGCGCCGGCCATATCGTCCACGCGGCCGGTAGCCTGCTGGCCACGGCGCAAACCTTGGACGCCGGCATGCGCCTTGACGCAGGCAGCGTGCTCAAGCAAACGGTGAAAGTGAGCGCCATGACCTGGCCCAAGGGCGTGCCCTTGCCTGGCGTGGCGGGCGAACGCTCGGTATTCGCGCTGAACGGCAACCTGGCGCTGGCCGTGGGCTCATTGATCCCGTCCGGAACCGACGTCAAGCTGATGGCCAATGTGGCGGCTATCGAACTGCGTCCGGAAGTGGCGGGCAGCCAGGGCAAGCTGTGGGCCATCGCGCCCATGCTGGCCGAGGGCTCGCAAGCGTGGGGCATGCGCCTGGTGGCCGGCGCCGACCTCGATGCAGCCGACACGCGCAGCGTGCAGGCGCATCCCGAGCATGGCACCCTGCGTCTGGCCGACAGCCATTACGGCATGTATGGCTTGCTGGTGCCGCCGAAGGGCGTGCAATACTGGAGTCAGGCGGCTGCGGATCTGGGCATCGACGGCATTGTGGCGGGTGAAATCATCACCGACGAGTTCCTCAGCAACTTCGGTACCAATATCGTGGACTTTTGTGCTGGCGATCCGACCATGTGCGTGCTGAAGGTGGCCTATGTGTGGACCAAGGTCGGCGCGGAAGAGTTTGCCGACCCCGGCGTGAAGGCGGGCGACCTGCTCGACCCCGTGGCCATAGGCTGGCCAACGTTGTGCGAAGAGTATCCCACCTGGTGCGGCACCTCCAGTCCCACGTTTGACTACAAGGCGTCCAGCTTGCGCTACAGCGTGCTGCGCACGGGCACGGGCGATTTGGACCTGGTCAGCGGCGGCGACTTGCGCATGGACAGCCTGTATGGCGTGTACACGGCCGGCATGTCGTCCACGGCGACATTGCCAGGCGACCCGTTCAACCAGGCACGGGCGCGCAATGCCGACGGCAAGGTTTTGAACAATCCGGACGGCGAGCATGAACACCTGGTCGATGGCGGCGCCGGCAGCATCTACCGCGCCTGGTACCCCGACCAGGGCGGCAACCTGCTGCTGAAGGTCGACGGTGATCTGAGCGGTTCGCTATTGGCCCGCAGTGCCGCGACCAATTTGCGTCCCGTCACTGCGGACGCGGGCTACGACAGCACGGCCGTGGGCAACTGGCTGTGGCGCCAGGGCAGCGGTGGTCTCGCCGTCGGTGGCCTGGCACAGCCGGTGGCCTGGTGGGTCAATTTCGGCACCTATGTGGGCCGCAGCACCCTGGCCGACGACGTCCTGGGCTTTACGGGTTTCGGTACCCTGGGTGGCGGCAATCTGCGCGCCGACGTGGCGGGCGACGCCGGTGCGCTGGCGTTGGCGCAGGGCAGCAGTTATGACGGCAATATCAATACCCGTTCGCAGGGCTTGCTGCTGGCCGTGGGCAGTACGGGCCGCGTGCATGCCGATGGCAGCATGCTGTTGACGGGTGGCGGCGACCTGGACCTGCGCGTGGGCGGCGCCATCAACCCGGCAGGCATGCCGTATGCTGGCCACATGAATGGCGCTCTGGTCGACTTGCGCGGCCATGCCGAAACGTCGGCCGCACAGCTGGGCAGCCTGAAGCTGCAATATGGCACACAAAGTACCGATCACGCGCCCAAAGAAACACGCGCCTACGATGCCTTTACGGCCACGCGCGCCACGCCGCAGGGCGGCATGACCCTGGTGCCTGGCGATGCCACGTTCAGCGTAGCGACTCTGGGCGACCAGGTGCTGCAAGATGTGGCCGACCCCGGCCGCGTACTGATGGTCAACCCGACCTCGGCGCTTGCGCCATCTGGCGAACTGGCTATCGGCAACAGCTGGTTCAGCCTGTGGACGCCGCACACGGCGCTCGACTTATTCTCCGCCGGCGGTAATCTGACGCCATTGACGGCGTCGGTCGGCACGGAAACCGACTTCGCCACCATCTACCCATCCATCGTGCGTGTTGCCGCAGCGCATGGTAGCCTGTACTACGGCAAGACGATTGTGGACAGCAATGCTGCCAACAGCTATGCGGCACCATTGCTGCTGGCGCCTTCGCCGAATGCTCAACTGCAGTGGCTGGCCGGTGATTCCATCTATGCTGGCGGTTTTACGATCGGCCAATCCGGCGCGGCAGCGGACAGCATGGCGACGCCGTTCAAGCCCGCCTATCTCGCCCTCACCCCGAATTCTTGGTTGACAGGTCCCCTGGCCAGCAATCTGTCCAGCACGGGGGCGCCGGCGAGGGAAGGCGTATACCCGCTGTTCGCCTTCGGTCCCGATTCGGCCGCCGGCCCTGGCAACAGCGGCACGCAGGCGGCCCGTATCTATGCCGTCAAGGGCGATTTGCTCGGTGTCAACGTCGGTCGCATCGTCGAATTCTACGACGCCAAGCATGCAGGCATCACCTGGTATGAGGGTGCGCAACCGGTCTGGATGAAGGCGGGGCGCGACATCGTCAGCAGCGGCACGGCGCAGCTGGAGGGCGTGGGTGGCAGCGAGGGCGACATGATGTTCAACAACAGCAGCACTCTGTTCGTGCATAACAATGCGTATGACGTATCGGTGGTCTCGGCCGGGCGCGATATCCTGAACAGCTCCTTCAACGTGGCCGGCCCCGGCACGCTCGACATCAGCGCCGGGCGCAATATCCTGATGCAGGACAAGGGCAGCGTCGTCAGCCTCGGCCCCGTCGTGGCGGGTGACAAGCGTGCGGGCGCCGGCATTGCCATGCAGGCGGGCGTGGGCGCGGCCGGCCTCGATTACCTGCGCTTCGTCAAGCCCTACCTGGACTCGTCCAACGTGGCGCAGACGGGCGTGCCACTGGCCGACCAGGCTGGCAAGGTGGTGAAATCGTACGAGAGCGAGCTGGCCAGCTGGCTAGTCGAACGCTACGGCTTCAAGGGCACGCCCACCGAGGCGCTGGCCTTTTATCTCGCCTTGGCCGAGCCGCAGCAGCGCGTGTTTGCCCGTAAGGTGTATTTTGCCGAACTGAAGGCGGGCGGGCGCGAGTACAACGACTGGGACAGTTCGCGCTATGGCAGCTTCCTGCGCAGCCGCAACGCCATCGCGCGCCTGGCGCCGGCCACCGACGCCAGCGCCAAGGCCATCAATTATGCGGGCGACATCATCATGTACCGCGGCACGTTTGGTCTTTACAACCCGAGCTCGGGACGAGACGACCGCATCGTGCCCCGCAGCGGCTACGTACATACCAACTTCGGCGGCGATATCGCGCTGCTGACGCCGGGCGGCAAGCAGGTATTCGGCATCGAGGGCGAGGCGCCGCCGTCGACTTCGGGCGTCATCACCAAGGGCGGCGGGAATATCAACCTGTTCTCGCACGGCAGCATCCTGCTGGGCCAGAGCCGCGTCATGACCACGTTTGGCGGCGATATCCTGGGCTGGTCGTCGCAAGGCGACATCAACGCGGGCCGTGGTTCGAAGTCGACCATCGTCTACACGCCGCCCAAGCGCGTGTATGACAACTGGGGCAACGTGACACTGGCGTCCGACGTGCCGAGCACGGGCGCCGGCATCGCCACCCTGGCGCCGATTGCGGAAGTACCGGCCGGCGACGTGGACTTGCTGGCGCCGCTGGGCACCATCGACGCGGGCGAGGCGGGCATTCGCGTCTCAGGCAACGTCAACCTGGCTGCGCTGACCGTGATGAACGCGGCGAATATCCAGGTCAAGGGCGAAGCGAAGGGCATGCCGACGGTGGCGTCCGTCAACGTGGCTGCCATGACCAACGCCAGCGCGGCCGCCACGCAGGCCACGACAGCGGCGCAGGAGGTGGTGCAGCGCGAACGCGCCGCCACCCGTTCGGCGCAGCCATCGGTGTTTACGGTGCGCGTGCTGGGTTTTGGCAGCGACGCGCCGCCCGACAGCGCGCAAGCGATGCCGCAGGACGGCGCACGCATCGAGGCGGCCGACTATAACCCGCGCAGCGCCGTGCGCGTGCTGGGCCTGGGCCCGCTGCCGGAATCGGCCACGCGCCAGTTGACGGCGCAAGAGCGCAGCAGGTTGTCGCCATGATGGCCCGCTTGGCGAGTACGGTTGATCCCTTGCGCATCGTGGGCATGCAGTGGTACCGGCCCGCCATCCGGCCCCGTTTGCAGGCGGCCAATGACGTGGCGCCCTTGTCCGCTGCAGCGCCAGGGCAGGGCGCCCAGCTGCAATCGGTGTTGGAAAGTAATTATGCGAGCTTGCACCGGCGCCTGACGCGCCACCTGGGTTGCGCCGAACTGGCCAGCGACAGCCTGCACGACGCCTGGCTGCGCCTGGGCGCGTGGACGGCATGGGGCGGCGCGGCGCTGGCGCACAGCCCCGTCGCCTATGTGTTCCGCGTGGCCTGCAATGCGGCCATGGACAGCCTGCGCCGCAAGCGCGCCTGGCTGTATGCGGACGAAGGCGATGGGGACGGCGCCGGCCTGGTCGATTTCCTGGCCGATACGGCGGCGGGGCCGGAGCGCCTGGCCGAGCTGAAGGCGGACGTGCGCCGCCTGGCGCAAGCCGTCGACTTGCTGCCGCGGCGCCACCAGCAAGTGCTTGAAGCACTGCGCGTGGACGAACTGACCCGCCAGGAGGTGGCCGAGCGGCATGACATGTCGCTGCGCAATGTCGATACGGCCTTGCGCCAGGCGCTCGACCACTGCGCGCGCCACACGGGCCACGCGGCGATGGGCGGCGCCGGCACGACCCGGCGTAGTCTGAGGCTGAAGGTACGTTCGCGTACAGACGCGTAACATTCCTGTCGCCAGACTGGCACTTCGGGCCTGCATGCGCCCACCCAGCCAGTCCACAGCCAGGAGGAAGCGCGAGATGACAGAGTGTAATCACATCAATGCCGGCCGGCGCGGCTTGCTGATCGCCGGCGCGCTGTCGGCCACGGCCGTGGCCGTGCCCGGCGTTGCGGGAGCGGCGGAAGCGGTGAATACGGCCACCCAGGCCAGTGTTTCTCCGCCGCCAGTGCTGATGAACGTCAGCTTCGACGTCAACGGCCAGCACCGCAGCCTGGAACTCGACACGCGCACCACCTTGCTCGACGCCTTGCGCGAACAGCTGCAACTGACGGGCACGAAAAAAGGCTGCGACCACGGCCAGTGCGGCGCCTGCACCGTCATGCTCGACGGCCAGCGCATCAATGCCTGCCTGACCCTGGCCGTGATGCATGACGGCGCCAAGGTGACCACCATCGAGGGACTGGGCACGCCCGAGAAACTGCACCCGATGCAGGCCGCCTTCATCGCGCATGACGGCTTTCAATGCGGCTACTGCACGCCGGGGCAAATCTGCTCGGCCGTCGCCGCACTGGGCGAAATCCGCCAGGGCATCCCCAGCCACGTCAGCGCGGACTTGAATGCGGCCCCGCAGGCCACACCGGAAGAACTGCGCGAACGCATGAGCGGCAACATCTGCCGTTGCGGCGCGTATTCGAACATAATCGAGGCGATTTCCGAAGTGGCGGGGAGGCCGGCATGAGAGTCTTCAGCTACCAGAAGGCGGCTACGCCGGCCGAAGCGGCGGCAGCCGCCTTGCACACGCCGGGCGCGCGCTTCATCGCCGGCGGCACGAATCTGCTCGATCTGATGAAACTGGAAATCGAAACGCCCGCGGATCTGATCGACGTGAATGGCCTCGCGCTGGATAAAGTGGAGACGACGGCAGACGGCGGCTTGCGCATCGGCGCCCTGGTGCGCAACACGGCGCTGGCCGCGCACGCCACGGTGCGCCGCGATTACGGCGTATTGTCGCGCGCCTTGCTGGCGGGGGCTTCCGCGCAATTGCGCAACAAGGCGACGACGGCCGGCAACTTGCTGCAGCGCACGCGCTGTCCGTATTTCTATGACACCAATCAAGCCTGCAACAAGCGCGTGCCGGGCAGCGGCTGCTCGGCCATCGCCGGTTTCAGCCGGCCGCTGGCGATTGTGGGCGGCAGCGAGGCCTGCATCGCCACGCACCCCAGCGACATGGCCGTGGCCATGCGCGTGCTCGACGCCGGCATCGACACGGTGCGGGCCGACGGCGCCGTGCGCAGCATCCCCATCGCCGATTTTTACCGTTTGCCGGGCAACACGCCGCAGCTGGAAACCGTGCTGCAGCCGGGTGAACTGATCACCAGCGTGACCTTGCCCCCGCCCGTTGGCGGTACGCACGTCTACCGCAAGGTGCGCGACCGCGCTTCGTATGCGTTTGCGCTGGTGTCCGTGGCGGCGATCATCTTGCCCAACGGCACTGGCCGGCTGGCCCTGGGCGGCGTCGCGCCGCAACCGTGGAGAATTTCTAGCGCCGAGCAGGCGATGCCGAATGGCGCTGCCGCCGTGAGCGAGCGCCTGCTGGACGGTGCCCATCCCACTGCCGACAACGGCTTCAAGTTGATCCTGGCGCAGCGCACGATAGCTGCCGTGATGGCCGCAGCACCCGACCAGAAAGGCTAGGGCCATGAAATTCACGACACCTGCGACCACCAACCCCATCGACCAGCTGAAAGTCGTGGGCCGTCCCACGGACCGCATCGACGGCCCCCTGAAAACCACGGGCACGGCGCCGTATGCGTATGAACAGAACAAGGCCGCGCCGCACGCCGCCTACGGTTACGTCGTCGGCGCGGCGATTGCCAGGGGCCGCATCGTATCGCTCGATACCAGCGCCGCGCGGCGCGCACCGGGGGTGCTGGCCGTGGTGACGGCCGATTCGGCAGGCAAGCTGGGTAAAGGCAAGATGAACACGGCAAACCTGCTTGGCGGCCCGGAGATCGAGCATTACCACCAGGCCATCGCGCTGGTGGTGGCGGAAACCTTCGAGCAGGCGCGCTCGGCAGCACAGTTGCTCGACGTCAAGTATGTCGAGCAGCAGGGTGTGTTCGACCTGGCCAAGGCAAAAAATACGGCGACCAAGCCGAAGGATGGCAAGCCCGACAGCAAGACGGGCAATTTCGCGAGCGCCTATGCTGCTGCCCCCGTGCGCCTGGACGCCAGCTACACGACGCCCGACCAGTCGCACGCCATGCTGGAGCCGCATGCCTCGATTGCCGCCTGGGAGGGCGATACATTGACGCTGTGGACGGCGAACCAGATGGTGGACTGGGGCCGGGGCGACCTGGCCCGCACCCTTGGCATTGCGAAAGAGCAGGTGCGCATCGTCTCGCCGTATATCGGCGGCGGTTTCGGCGGCAAGCTGTTCGTGCGCGCCGAAGCCTTGCTGGCGGCCCTGGGCGCGCGCGCGGCGCAACGGCCTGTGAAGGTCGCCCTGACGCGGCCCCTGATGTTCAACAACACGACGCACCGGCCAGCCACCATCCAGCGCCTGCGCATCGGCGCCACGCGCGACGGCAAGATCACGGCCATCGGCCATGAGTCGTGGTCGGGCGACCTCAAAGGCGGGCAGCCGGAAACGGCCGTGATGCAGACGCGCTTGCTGTACGCGGGAGTAAACCGCATGACGGCCATGCGCCTGGCCGTGCTCGATTTGCCGGAAGGCAACGCCATGCGCGCGCCGGGCGAGGCACCGGGGCTGATGGCGCTGGAAATCGCCATGGACGAGCTGGCGGAAAAGCTGAACCTGGACCCCATCGTCTTGCGCATCCTGAACGACACGAAAGTGGACCCGGAAAAACCGGGCAGACCGTTTTCCCAGCGCCGCCTGATCGACTGCCTGCGCACGGGCGCCGTGGAATTTGGCTGGAAAGAGCGGCAAGCACAGCCCGGTACGCGGCGCGACGGCCGCTGGCTGGTGGGCATGGGCGTGGCGGCTGCCTTGCGCAACAACCTCGTCATGCAGTCCGCCGCCCGCGTGCGCCTCGATGGCAACGGCATCGTCACCGTAGAAACGGACATGACGGACATCGGCACGGGCAGCTACACCATCATCGCCCAGACGGCGGCGGAAATGCTGGGCGTGACCTTGAAGCGTGTCGTCGTGCGCCTGGGCGACTCGGATTTTCCCGTCTCGGCCGGTTCGGGTGGGCAGTGGGGTGGCAACAGCTCGACGGCCGGCGTGTATGCGGCCTGCGTGCGCCTGCGCCAGGCCGTGGCCGGCAAGCTGGGTTTTGATGCGCAGGAGGCGCGCTTTTCCGATGGGCAAGTCAGTCAGGGCGAGCGCAGCGTGCCTTTGGCGCAGGCGGCGGCGAACGGCGACATCGTCGCCGAAGACCATATGGAATACGGCGAGCTCGACAAAAAATTCCAGCAATCCACGTTTGGCGCGCATTTCGTGGAGGTGGGCGTGGACGGCGACACGGGTGAAGTGCGCGTGCGCCGCATGCTGGCCGTCTGCGCGGCGGGCCGCATCCTGAACCCCAAGGCGGCGCGCAGCCAGGTGATCGGCGCCATGACCATGGGCGTGGGCGCGGCCCTGATGGAAGAACTCGTGGTCGACAAGCGCGCCGGTTTCTTCGTCAACCATGACCTGGCCGGCTATGAAGTGCCGGTGCATGCAGACATCCCGCACCAGCACGTCATTTTTCTCGACGAAACAGACCCCATGTCCTCGCCCATGAAAGCCAAGGGCGTGGGCGAACTGGGCATCTGCGGCGTGGCGGCCGCGATCGCCAACGCCGTCTACAACGCCACGGGCATACGCGTGCGCGACTATCCGCTGACCCTGGACAAGCTGCTGCGGGGGCTGCCCACGGTCGCCTAGCCCCCTTGCGCGTGACAATGCGTGTATTTTTGGTAATTTTCAGGTGCTATGCTCGGAACGCATGTTGCGGGGCAAGTTCCCGGCCCGCAAGGTCATGTCGCCAGGAGAATGCATGAACAGCTCATCAATGCCGCCGCGTATCCTCATCGTCGATGACGAGCTGGCGCACATGCGCGCGCTGTGCGACACCTTGCGGGGTCAGGCCTACGACACGACGGGGCTCGTCTCTGGCGAGGCGGCGCTAGCCCTGCTGGCCGTCGAATCGTTCGACCTGCTGCTGGTCGACCTGATGATGCCGGGCATGAACGGCATTGCCGTGGTGGAAGCGGCGCGGCAGATCGATCCGGACCTGGCCTGCATCATCATGACGGGCGAAGGCACGATCGCCTCGGCCGTGCAGGCCATGCAGGCGGGTGCGCTCGACTATGTCGTCAAGCCGTTCAAGGTGTCGGGCATCTTGCTGATACTGGCGCGCGCGCTGGAGACGCGCCAGTTGCGCATCGCCAATGCGCGCCTGGAACTGCTGCTGCGCCAGCATACGGACGAACTCGACGCCATGAACAAGGATTTGCAGCTGGCGCGCGAAGTGGCCGAGCGGGCGAACCAGGAAAAGACCAATTTCCTGTCCAGCATGAGCCACGAGCTGCGCACGCCGCTCAACGCCATCCTGGGCTTTTCGCAGATGCTGATGTCCGATTCCATCCCCTCGACGGCGCAGGAAAAGAAAATCTTTGCCTCGCACATCTTCGGCGCGGGCCGGCACCTGTTGACTTTGATCAACGATATCCTCGATATCGCCAAGATCGAGTCGGGCAATATGTCGCTGTCGATGGAACCCGTCGACCTGGCCGGCATCTACCACGAATGCTGGCAAATGATGGAACCGCTGGCGCGCAAGCGCGGCATCACCTTGACGTTCGTGGAAGCGGTCGGCCTGCATGTGCTGGCCGACCGTACGCGCCTCAAGCAGGTACTGCTCAACTTGCTGTCGAACGCCGTCAAGTACAACCGGGAACAGGGCGAAATCCACGTCGATTGCCAGCCCGTCGATGCACGGCAGCTGCGCCTGTCCGTGCGCGACACGGGCGGCGGGCTGAGCGCCGCGCAGCTCGAAGCGCTGTTCCAGCCCTTCAACCGCCTGGGACGCGATGCGCGCGACGAGGAGGGCACAGGCCTGGGGCTGGTGGTCAGCAAGCGCCTGGCCGAAGCCATGCAGGCCAGGCTGGGCGTGGCCAGCACGCCCGGGCGCGGCAGCACCTTCTGGCTCGATATCGCCAGTTGCCCGGCGCACCAGGCGCAGCAGGAAAGTGCGCGCCTGTCCGCCATTGCCCGGCCCGCAGAAACGGTACGGCTGCCGGACCGCAAGACGCTGCTGTATGTGGAAGACAATCCCCTGAACCTGGCCCTGGTGGCGGGCCTGATCCATTTTCGCCCCGACCTCGACCTGCTGTCGGCCGGCGACGGGCAAACGGGCCTGGACCTGGCGCGCCGCCACCTGCCGCAGCTGATACTGATGGACAGCGACTTGCCCGACATCAGCGGCACGCAAGTCATGCAGCTGCTGCGCGCCGATGCCCGCACCGCGCATATTCCCGTCATCGCTCTGACGGCCGTGGCCGGGCCGGGCGATATCCGCCAGGGGCTGGCGGCGGGCTTCTACCGCTACCTCACCAAGCCGATTGACGTCGCGGCGTTTTCCGAGGCCATCAATAGCGCGCTGGAGTCGGCCACGGCGCAGCGCAGCGCATGAACGGCGCGGCGCCTGTGCGGCGGGCCGTCTGGCTGGCGGCCATTGCGCTGTTGCTGGCGCTGGCCGCCGCAGCCATCTGGCGCTTGAATGCCCGTCCCGCTGCGCCGCCCGGCCCGGTGGAAGTGCTGCGCCTGGCCGTGAATGCGGCATACGTGGGCAGCTGCCCCGTGCTGGCCGCGCACACACACGGTTATTTCGCGCGCGAGGGCATCGATGCGCGGCTGCAGGCGTATTCGTCGGGCAAGGCGTCGCTGGAAGCCGTGCTGCAGGGCAGGGCCGAGCTGGGCACCGTGTCCGATATTCCCGTGGTGCTGGCCAGCCTGAAAAACCAGTCCGTCGTCATCATCGCCAGCATCTTCGAGGCCGAGCGCGACCACGGCATTGTGGGGCGCCTGGACCGCGGCGTGTCGACGCCCGCCAGCCTGAAAGGCAAGCGCATCGGCGTGACCCTGGGCACCTCCGGCCATTTCACGCTGGACGCTTTCCTGAACCGCCAGAAGCTGCTGCCCGCTGAGGTCACCTTGCGCAACTACGCGCCGGACCAGCTGGCCGCTGCGCTGGCGCGCGGCGAGGTCGACGCGGCGGCCGGCTGGGAACCGTTCCTGACGGACATGACGCAGGCCATCGCGGGCAAGGCGGCCATCTTCTATGGCGAGGACGTGTATGCGGGCCTGTTCAATGTGGCCGGCACGGGCGACTTTGTGCGCAGCCACCCGGCGACGGTGCGCAAGGTGCTGCGCGCGCTGCTGGCTGGCGCGCGCTTTTGCCGCGACGAGCCCGACGCCGCGCGCGCCCTGTTTACCACGGCGTCGGCCAGCGAGGCGGCGCGCCTGCAGGCAGCCTGGCACGGTTATCAGTTTGGCATCGTGCTCGACCAGGGCTTGCTGCTGGCGCTGGAAGACGAGGCGCGCTGGGCCATCAAGAACCGCCTGGCCGAGCGCAGCGACATGCCGAACTTCCTCGATGCCGTGTACCTGGACGGCCTGGAAGCCGTGGCACCATCGGCCGTGACGGTCATTCATTGAGAAAGCCACCGTGAAAATCGTTACGCGTTTCAAGCTGGCCGAACTGTTTTGCGTGCTGCTGGTGGCCATCATCGTCGCCGTGCTGTTCTCCACCACCATGGCGATGCAGCGCGAACTGGCGAAGAACAAGGCCGCAGGCGATATCCTGCAAGCGGTCACGTCACTGCGCTACCTGTCGATCGAATATGCGCTGCACCATGGCGCGCGCACGCGGGCCCAGTGGCAGCTGCGCAGCGAATCGCTGGGCACGGGCCTGCTGGCCACGCCTGCCTTCAGCAGCGGCGAGGAGCGCGCGCTGCTGCGCGAATTGCAGGGCGACCTGGCCGGCGTGGGCGCTCTGTTCGAGCTGTTTGTGGCGAATCACCGGGAACTGGGACAAGACCCGCAGCGGCGCGAGGTGCTGGGCGAACTGGAGTCGCGCCTGTCCGGCCAGATCATGGGCAAGGTGCAGGGCATGATCTCGGACGCGATGCGGCTGTCCGAATTGAGCCGGCAAGGCGTGCTCGATGCGCAGCAGCGGGCCAACGTCGCCGTGATGCTGTTTGGCGGCATGATCATCGCCCTGGTGGCTGGCCTGATCTACTTCACCATCACCAGCGTCACGGGGCCGCTGGAAAAGCTGCGCCAGGGGACCCTGATCGTCGGCGCCGGCAAGCTCGATTTTGCACTCGGCCTGCACACGAAGAATGAGATCGGCGAGCTGGCGCGTGCCTTCGACGGCATGACGGAAAAGCTGCGCCGTACCACCGTCTCGCGCGACGAGCTGGCGCACACGAATGCCGCCCTGGAAACGCAGATCGCCGAGCGCCAGCTGGCCGAGCGCAAGGTGCATGAGCAGCTTGAACGCCTGAACCTGCTGCAGCAGATCACGCGCTCGATCGGCGAGCGGCAGGACTTGCGCAGCATCTTCCAGGTGGTGGTGCGCAGCCTGGAAGACCAGCTGCCCATCGATTTCAGCTGCATCTGCCTGTACGAGCCGTCGCAGCACGCGCTGCAGGTGACGTGCGTGGGCGTGCGCAGCGAGGCGCTGGCGCAGTCGTTCATGATGGGCGAGCAGGCGCACATCCCCATCGACGAGAATGGCCTGTCGAGCTGCGTGCGCGGCAAGCTCGTGTATGAAGCCGACATCGCCGAGGTGGCGTTTCCGTTTCCGCAGCGCCTCGCGCAAGGGGGGCTGCGCGCCCTCGTCATGGCGCCGCTGCTGGCGGAAAACACGGTTTTCGGCATCCTGATCGTGGCGCGCCGCGCCGCGCACAGCTTCACCAGCGGCGAATGCGAATTCCTCAGCCAGCTGAGCGAGCATGTGGCGCTGGCCGCCAACCAGGCGCAGCTCTACGGCGCGCTGCAGTGCGCGTATGACGACTTACGCCAGACGCAGCAGTCGGTGATGCAGCAGGAGCGCCTGCGCGCGCTGGGGCAGATGGCCAGCGGCATCGCGCACGACATCAACAACGCCATTTCCCCCGTGGCCCTGTACACCGAGTCCTTGCTGGAGACGGAAACCAATCTCAGTCCGCAGGGCCGGCATTATCTGGAAGTCATCGAGCGCGCCATCGACGACGTGGCCGCGACCGTGGCGCGCATGCGCGAATTCTACCGCCAGCGCGAACCGCAGCTGGCGCTGTCGCCCATCGACGCCAACCTGGTGGTGCAGCAGGTGCTGGACCTGACGCGCGCGCGCTGGAGCGACATGCCGCAGCAGCGCGGCATCGTCATCGTCCTGCGCACGCAGCTGGCGGAGGCTCTGCCCATGCTGCCCGGCAGCGTGGGCGAAATCCGCGAAGCGCTGACCAACCTGGTCTTCAACGCCGTCGACGCCATGCCGGACGGCGGCACCCTGAGCGTGCGTACCAGCTGCACCGGCGCAGCGGGAGAGGCGCGGCAGGTGCGCATCGAGGTGGGCGACACGGGCATCGGCATGGACGAGAATACGCGCCGCCGCTGCCTGGAACCGTTTTTCACCACCAAGGGCGAGCGGGGCACGGGCCTGGGGCTGGCCATGGTGTACGGCATGATGGAGCGCCACGGCGCCAGCATCGACATCGTCACGGCGCCGGGGCAGGGTACGGCGGTGCGCCTGGATTTCCCCGCCTGCGCCGCGGACGAAAGGGAGGATGCGCCCGACGCGGCCCACGCCGCGCCGCCGCGCCTGCGCATCCTGGTGGTGGATGACGACCCGATGGTGCTCAAGTCGCTGCGCGACATCCTGGAAATCGATGGCCACGACGTGGTGTCCGCCGATGGCGGCCAGGCCGGCATCGACTGCTTCCAGGCCGCATACGAGCGGCACGAACACTTTGCGGTGGTCATCACGGACCTGGGCATGCCCCACGTGGACGGGCGCAAGGTGGCCAGCGCGGTGCGCCAGTGCTCTCCGGCCACGCCCATCATCATGCTCACGGGCTGGGGCCAGCGCCTGGCGGCCGACAGCGACTATCCCGAACACGTCGACTGCGTGCTGGGCAAGCCGCCCCGGCTGAAGGAATTGCGGCGCGCCTTGAATGCGGTCATGTCGACGGGCTAGGCCGCCGAGGTCGTTCAATCCCGATTATCCTTGCTGCAAATTTCTGTTTATTGGCGCACCCGCATGTCAATCCGCTCGCTCAGTTGGCATGTTTATCATGGTCTCCGCTATACTGGCCCCCCAATATTGCCGCCATTAGCAGAAAATCACCATGGACCTGAGTACCCACGCCGCCGTCGTCAACTGCGAAGCGTATCGCGATGGCAGGAAGATCGCCCATTTCGACATCGACAAGGTGGGCGACTTCCTCGGCGACCCCGATTGTTTCGTGTGGATAGGCCTGGCCGGACCCGACAGCATCGCCATGCAGGCGCTGCAATCGGCGTTTGGCTTGCACGAACTGGCCGTCGAGGATGCGCAGGGAGCGCACGAGCGACCCAAGCTGGAAGAGTATGGCGACACTCTGTTCATGGTGATGCACACGGCTACCCTGGACGGCGGCGCCATCGTCTACGGCGAAACCCACGTCTTTCTCGGCCCCCGCTTCATCATCACGGTGCGCCATGGCGCCTCGGCCGGTTATGCAAAGTTGCGTGAGCGCAAGGAAAGCATGCCCGAGAAACTCGCCAGTGGCCCTGGCTACGTGCTGTATTCCATCATCGACTTCATCGTCGACCAGTACCAGCCCTGCATCGACCATTTGCAGTCGCGCTTCCAGCACTATGAGCTGCAACTGTTCCAGCCCAGTCTCTCCGAAGACAAGCTGCAGGATTTCTACCAGCTCAAGACGGAACTGCTCAAGCTCGACGCGGCCGTCAACCCGCTGCACGACATCTGCACCCAGCTGATCCGTTTCCATGGCGACATCGTGCCCAAGGAAAACCGCATCTATTACCGCGACATTCTCGACCACGTCAAACGGGTCACGCACACGGCGGGGCAGATGCGCGAACTGGTCAATTCGGCCATGCAGGTGGCGCTGGGGCAAATTTCGATCCGCCAGAACGAGGTGGTCAAGCGCCTGGCCGCCTGGGCCGCCATCCTGGCCGTGCCCACCATGGTCTTCAGCCTGTACGGCATGAATTTCGAATTCATGCCGGAACTGAAGTGGCGCGGCAGCTATCCGGCCGTGATCGTCGTCATCATCGCCGGCTGCTACTGGCTGCACCGGCGCCTGAAGCGCGAGGGCTGGCTGTAGCCAGCCGCCGTAGGAGTGTCCCACCAGCAATACCGTGCCATGGACTTGCGCCACCATCTTGCGCGTGCGTTCGGCGTCGTCGGCCAGCGACGTCAATGGCAGTTCGACGGCGCGGATGGCCGTGTGGCCCTGGCGCCGCAGTTCCAGGATGACGCGGCTTCAGTGGGCGGCGCCGCCGCAGAAACCGTGGACGAGGACGATGGTGGTCTGATTGTTCATGCCGATATTCCTTGTGGCGGGGGCTGACCTTGCATGCCATACCGCCTGTCAGCAGGCTGCGGCGCGGCTGCAATCATTCGAGAGATTTGGCGCGCAATTAGCTGCTACCATGGATTCGTCATACCGTTTGCGAGTTAGCTTATGCGGAAATGCCCGCGGCGGCGGCTCGTCCCTTGCCGAGTCGCGGCGCGGTCTCGCACAAGCGCTGATGCAAGCCGTGGGCCGGTTCATGGTTTACCTGTCGAGGAGCAGCAATGAAACGTCATTTCCTGAGCGCCCTGTTGGTATCGATGTCCTTCCTTGTGCTGGCGCAGGCGCCGGCCCTGGCCCAGGACAAGCCGGCGAAACCGGCCAGCGGCGAGACGGCCAAGCCCGAGGCCCCGGTCGCCGGGCCCAACGCGGCATGCGATGTCAACGCCACGGTACAGCAGTGCTGCTCGGCGGCCAAGTGTGGCGGCGATGTGCTGAGCAATCGCGATGCGCATAACTGCAAGGTGAAAAGCTCGGGCAAGAGCTGGCATCCGGCTGCGCGAAACGGCCAGCCGGCCGCCTGCCAGCGCATGTAGTCAGGCGCTCAGGCACGGGACAGGGCGGCGATGGCGTTGACCACTGCCGCCTCGTACCCGACGCGTACTCGATGAAGAAGTCGCCGTGCTTGCCATTGTCGATGGCCGGGCGCCTGCAGGCCCATTTTCCAGCGGCGAATGCCGCCATCATCCAGCTGCCTGCCAGCGATACTCCGGCCACGCCGCCACTCCCACCAGAACGCGTTCCCATCGCCCTGGACGCCATCGATGCCGTGCATGCGGACGGTGCTGATTATGGCGCTTATGTCAGCGGCGTGCAGGCGCAATTGCTGCGCGTCCTGTGCTGCTCGGCCCTGACGCGCCACTACGCGGACGGCGCCGAAGCGGTGCCGGAACAGGTGGCAGATGGCGCGGCGGGACCGGCCACGCTGGCCGAAGTGCGCTCCGAGCTGGCCGCGCGCCACGGCATCTCGCTGCGCCGCGCCGGGCTTTGCGCACGGCGCGGACTGGTTTCCAGCCGGGACCGTCATCGTTTTTTGTTGCCACGTAAGCATCCTGGCACGCCAGCCGCCTATAGCATGCGCTGGAAGACGCCGTCCTTGTCCCGCAGCAGATGTTTGAGGCCGGCAAGGGCGTGCAGGGCGATCAGGGCGGCCAGGGTCCAGGCGCCCAGTTCGTGCAGCTCGAAGCATTGTTCGGCCAGCGCGTGGTCGGGCGCGAACCAGCGCGGCAGGGCCAGGCCGAAGAAGGCCACGCCGCTCTTGCTCAGCAGCGCACCGGCCAGGCCCGCGGCCGGCACCAGCAGCATGCCCGCGTACAGCAAGCCGTGCCCCAGGCGCGACAGGCGCGCTTGCCACGGCGCCACGGACGGCGGCAGGCTAGCCGGCGCGTGGCCCAGGCGCCAGGCGGCGCGCGCGGCGAGCAGCAGCAATAGCAGCAAGCCCAGCGATTTATGCAGATTGAAGTACACCTCGCTGCCGGGCTCGTCCTCGACCTCCATCATATACCAGCCCAGGGCCAGCATGGCGGGGATCAGCACGGCCATCAGCCAGTGCAGCAGGCGCGCCGGGGCCGCATAGCGCCATCCTTGTGTCGTCAATTTTTCGGTGTGCATGCTGTTTCCTTCTCGGTGAATCGGGTGGATGAATCGTGTTGGTGCCGCATCAGTCGATGGACCAGATGGCGTGCGCATCGAGCTGCAGGCGCGCCTGGGCCGCCAGCGACTCGATCTGGGCCGTCTGCGCCGTCAGCGCCGCGTCGAGCGCCTGCCGCCTGCCGGCCAGCGCTACGGCCAGCGTGCATTCGCCCGCCTGGTAGGCGCGCTGCATCAGTTCCGCCTGGTGGATGGTTTGTTGTTGTACCTCCTGCAATGTAGTCCATATGGCGTGGCTATGCACGCTGTCGCTGGCGGCACGCCGGGCCGCCAGGGCGACGCGCAGCTGCGTCTGCGCCACCCGTTCGCGCGCCATCGAAGCCTTGATGGCCGCCGCCGACCTGTCCGCCGCACGTCCGGCGCCGGGCAGGGGAAACGACAGGCTGACGCCGAATACCCGCTCCTGGCCGTCGCGCTCGCGCGCGGCGCGCAGTGCCAGCGTCGGGTCAGGCATGGCGTCGCTGGCCAGCCGGCTGGCGCGCATGGCGTACAGGTCCGCTTCCGCCTGGGCCAGCTGCAGTTCGTGGTTGTCATGCACGATGCGCTCGGCCCAGCTGCTTGCGTCCTCGCTGCCGGCTTGCGGCAGTGGCAGCGAGTCGGCCTGCGGACGCGGCAAGCCGGGGTAGCTGATGGCCAGCAGCGTGAGCGACTGTTCGCTGCGCTGGCGTGCCTGTTGCAGCAGGGCCAGCACGCGCCGCTGTTCCGTCTCGGTTTGCAGCAAATCGAGGGCGGCGCCGTCGCCCGCCTGCACGCGGCGCGCGGCAATCGATTGCAAGCGCTGCGTCACGGCCAGCTGCTCTTCCAGCCGCGCTACGCCGGCCAGGTCGCGCAGCGCGTCGAACCAGTCGCGCAGCAGGGCGCGTCCCGCCTCGTGCCAGGCGTCGCCATGCAGCGCACGCGCCACGGCCAGGCCTTGCTCGCCCAGCGCCTGGTCCAGGCCGGCCTTGCCGAACCAGCGCAGGGGCCGCTCCAGCGCCACTTCCTGTTCCAGGTAGCGTTCTGCGCCGGGGGCGGTGCGCCGGCTGGCGCCCGCGCGCACCGTCCATTCATAGGGGCCGGCGGCCAGCTTGTCGCGTTCCGCGCCGGCCAGTTGCGTATTGAGCACCCCCTGGCGCAGCGCCGGCAGGCTGGCCAGCACGCGCCGCACCTCGGCTTCGGGCGGCAGCGCGGAAGGGGCGCCAGGCGCCGCCTGCGCTCCCGCCGCAAGGAACAGCAGCACCAGGGCGCGCGCCTTCATGCCAGCCTCCCGTGGCACAGCACGGGGCTGATCCAGTAGGCGATGTCGGGCTTGGGCAGCTGTGCCGCCAGCGCCTGCACCAGCAGGCGCAAGTCGGTGTCGGCGCCGGCGACCAGGACCAGCTTGCGCCGCCCGCGTCCCCGCACCTGTTCCAGGCTGGAGGGGTAGGCGGCGCCCGGTCCCATGCCTTGCGCATCGAGCACGGAAAAACCGGCAGCCCAGGCCGGGTGCAGCAGCAGGAAATCGAGGACGTCCTCTTCAAGGGCTACGGGCATGGCCAGCGTCAGCATGGCGTCGCAGGGGGAACGGTCAGGGTGCTGCATGGTGGGCTCCAGTGAGGGCAATGGTAGGGACAGATGGCTGCGCCACGCCGTAGCGGCGGAACAGCAGGGGCAGCAGTACGAGGGTCAGCACGGTGGCGCTGAGCAGGCCGCCGATGACGACGATGGCCAGCGGCTTCTGGATTTCCGAGCCGGGTCCGGTGGCCAGCAGCAGCGGCACCAGGCCCAGGCCCGTGATGCAGGCCGTCATCATGACGGGGCGGAAGCGCCGCACGGCGCCTTGCAGCACCAGTTCGCCGATGGCCGCGCCGCGCGCATGCAGGTCGTTGAAACAGGTGATCATCACCAGGCCATTGAGCACGGCAATGCCCATCAGCGCGATGAAGCCCACCGAGGCGGGCACGGACAGGTACTCGCCCGTCAGGGCCAGCGCATACACGCCGCCCGTCAGCGCGAACGGGATGTTGACCAGCACCAGCAGGGTTTGGCGGATACTGCGCAAGGTCGTATACAGCAGCAGGAAGATCAGTGCCAGCGCGATGGGCACGACCAGCGCCAGGCGGGCGGCGGCGCGCTGCTGGTTTTCGAACTGGCCGCCCCAGGCGACGCGGTAGCCGGGCGGCAGCGGCACCTGGCGCGCCACCAGGGCCTTCGCCTCGTCGACAAAGCCGACCAGGTCGCGCCCGCGCACATTGGCGCGCACCACCACCAGGCGCGCGGCGTTTTCGCGCTCCACCTTGACGGGGCCGTCGACCGTGCGCAGGCTGGCCACCTGGCTCAGGGCGATGGCGGGGCCATCGGCCATGGGCAGGCGCAGCTGGCCGAACAGATCGGCCGACAGCTGCAGTTGTTCGCCGCCGCGCAGCAGCAGGGGCAGCCGCTTGCCGCCTTCGATGACGATGCCAGCCTGGCGCCCTTCGACGAGGGTGCGCAAATCGCCCTGGATCTGTTCCACAGACAGGCCCAGGCGGGCGGCCGCCACGCGGTCGATATCGACTTGCAGGTATTGCACGCCCGAGTTTTGCGTCGTCAGCACATCCTCGCTGCCGGCCAGCGTTCGCAGCTGGGCCACGATGCGCGCGGCCAGCGCGCCCAGCGTCTTGCTGTCAGGGCCGTAGATTTTGACGGCCACGTCGCCGCGCACGCCGGACAGCATCTCCGAGGTACGCATCTCGATGGGCTGGGTAAAGCTGATGTTGACGCCTGGAAAGCTCGCCGTGGCCGCGCGCAGGGAATCGATCAGCGTTTCCTTGTTTGCGCTGTGCCACTGCGCGCGCGGCTTGAGCACCAGGAAGGAGTCCGTTTCGTTCAGGCCCATGGGATCGAGTCCCAGTTCATCGGAGCCCAGGCGCGCCACGATGCGGCGCACGTCGGGCACTTGTTCCAGGATGCGGCGCTGGATGGCCATGTCCAGGCGCGCCGACTCTTGCAGGTTGACGGACGGCAGTTTTTCGATCTGCATGATGATGTCGCCTTCGTCCAGCGTGGGCATGAACGATTTGCCCACCTGCAGAAAGACGCCAGCGGCCAGCAGCAGGGCCGCCACTGCCACGCCGCCGATCAGGCGCTCGCGGCCCAGGGCGCGCCCGAGCAGGGCCAGGTAGGCCGCTTCCATTTTTTGCACAAGGCGCGGCGTGCCGGCGTGGCTTTCGGGCAGCAGCAGCGAGGCGAGCACGGGAATGACGGTCAGCGACAGCAGCAGCGAGGCGGCCAGCGCGAAGAGGATGGTCAGCGCCACAGGGGCGAACAGCTTGCCTTCCAGGCCCTGCAGGGTCAGCAGGGGCAGGAAGACGATCATGATCACCAGCATGCCGGCGCTGACGGGCAGGGCAACCTCGCGCACGGCCCGGTAGATGCGGTGCAGGCGCGGCACGCCCGGTTGCGCGTGGGCGCCATGGGCTTCGATGTTTTCCACCACCACCACGGCCGCATCGACCAGCATGCCGATGGCGATGGCCAGGCCGCCCAGCGACATCAGGTTGGCGCTCAGGCCATACGCCTGCATCAGCAGGAAGGTGCCCAGCGCCGCCAGCGGCAGGATGCAGGCGACCACCAGCGCCGAGCGCAGATTGCCCAGAAAGACGTACAGCAGCACGATCACCAGCACGGTCGCTTCGGCCAGCGCGCCCGTGACGCTGGCCACGGCCCGCTCCACCAGCTTGCCGCGGTCGTAGAAGGTGCTGATGGTGGTGCCCTTGGGCAGGCTGGGGCCCAGCGCGTCGAGCCGCGCGCGCACCTGCTGCACCACTTGCTGCGCATTCGCGCCGCGCATGGCCAGCACCAGCGCCTGCACGGCTTCGCCGCGCCCGTCCTGGGTGACGGCGCCATAGCGCGTCAGCTGGCCGATGCGCACCGTGGCCACCTGGCCCACGTTCACCGCCATGCCGCCGCGCCGGTCGATGCCGATGGCGCGCACGTCGTCCAGCGTGCGGATGCCCGCGTCGCTGCGGATCAGCAGCGCCTCCTCGCCGCTGCCCAGGCGGCCCGCGCCGTCGCTGCGGTTGTTCGCTTCCAGCGCCTGCTGCAGCTGGGCCAGCGACAGGCCGCGCGCGGCCAGGGCGGCCAGGTCGGGCACCACTTCGAAGCTGCGCACCATGCCGCCGAGCGAATTGACGTCGGCCACGCCGGCGATGTTGCGCAGCTGGGGGCGGATGGTCCATTCGAGCAATGTGCGTTTTTCCATCAGGCTCAAGGGCCCTTCAATGGTGAACATGAAGATTTCACCCAGCGGCGTGGTGATCGGCGCCAGGCCGCCGCTGACGGAGGCGGGCAAGTCCTTCAGCACGCTGGCCAGCCGTTCGCTCACCTGTTGGCGCGCCCAGAAGACGTCCGTGCCTTCCTGGAAGTCCAGCGTGATGTCGGCGATCGCATATTTGGACTGCGAGCGCAGCACCGCCTGGCGCGGGATGCCCAGCAATTCCTGCTCGATGGGGGCGACGATGCGCGCCTCGACTTCTTCCGGCGTCATGCCGGGCGCCTTCAGGATCAGCTTGACCTGGGTACCGGAGACATCGGGAAAGGCGTCGATGGGCAGCGCGCGGAAGGCTTGCACGCCGGCCGCCGCCATCAGCGCGGCCAGCACCAGCACCAGCAGGCGCTGCGACAGCGACAGGGCGATCAAACGGGCCAGCATCACTGGCCTCCCTGGACGGGTGCATCCGAGGCGGGCCCCAGGCCGCTCCAACTGCCTTTCAGCGCCGCCAGGCCGCGCACGGCCACCGCGTCGCCTGGCACCACAGCGCCGCGCACCCAGGCCATGCCGCCGCCGGCCGGCGTCGCCTGCACGGGGGTGGCCACGAAGCCTCTGGCATTGGCGACAAAGACGTACTCCTGGCGCGCCTCGCCCATGCGCCGCACCAGCGACGCCGCCGGCACGGCCACGCCGCCCGGCGTTTGCGCCGGGCGCAGCAGGCGCGCTTCGACAAAAGCGTTCACCTTCAGGCATGGCTCCTGGCCCACTTGCTGTGCGCGCAGCTGCGCGCTTTGCGTGGCGGCGTCGACGACGGGAGAGATGGCCGTCACGCGCAGCCTGGCGCAGCCGTCCACCTGCAGCAGGTCGCCCACGTGCAGCAGCGGCAGTTGCGCCCGGCTCGCCTGCAACTGCACCCACAGGGGCCCGCTGGCGGCCATGCGGGCCAGCAGCGCGCCCGCTTCGACGTGCTGCCCCGCCTCGACCGGCAAGGCCAGCACGCTGCCGGCGCGGCTGGCGCGCACCGTCAGCAGGGGCGACAGCGTGCGTTGTTCGCGCAGGCGCCGCAGCGCCACGCCATCGAGGCCGGCGCTGCGCAGTGCCTGTTCGCGTTCGCTGGCCGCCAGCGTGGCCAGCTGAGCCGCATCGCGGCTTTCATCGAGACGGGCACGGGCGATGATGCCGTCGCCATACAGTCCTTCGTCGCGCGCCAGTCTGGCTTGGGCCAGGCGCGCCGCGCTGGCCTTTTCCAGGTAGGCGCGCTGCCACTCCAGCCAGCCCTGGCTGTACAGGGTCAGCAGCGGCATGCCGGCGCGCACCTGCTGCAGCGGCGTCACGTGCACCTGCTGTACCACGCCGTCGAGTACGGCGCTGGCCACGGCGCCCGAGCTGGGCGGCGCCACCACGGTGCCCGACAGGACCAGGTCGTTGCCCGCCGGTGTCCCTTCGCCGGCCAGTGTGGCGAGCGCCGGCGTGGTGACGATGCCGGCACGGCTGATTTGTTGCGAACTGAGCAGCAGTTGCTGCGGCGCGGCGGCCGACAGCAGCGGCCAGCCAAGCAGAGCCAGTATTGGCCAGCAAGACTGGCAGCGGTTAAGATGGGGGGAAGCGGGCATGGGAGGCAGCCGGAAGTGGACGATGGATGGATGGTCGCCAGCAGATGTTAAGAAGTTCTTAATGTCCGGCGCCTACGCTGCCAGCATGAAATCCCGGACACGACAGCCACACAGGACAGGCCACGATGCGCATATTGCTGACAGAAGACGACCCCCAGCTGGGGCGCGCCACGCAGATGGGGCTGGAGCAGGCCGGCTATGCGGTCGACTGGGTGCAGTCGGCCGAAAGCGCGCATATGGCCGTGCGCCTGCACCGCTATGGCTGTTTGTTGCTCGACCTGGCCCTGCCGGGCGAGGATGGCATGCAGGCGCTGGCGACCTTGCGCCGCGGCGGCTATGACGGAGCGATCCTGATCGTCACGGCGCGCGATCAGATCGTCGACCGCGTGACGGGCCTGGATGCGGGCGCGGATGACTTCATCGTCAAGCCCTTCGACCTCGATGAGCTGGCGGCACGCATGCGCAGCGCCTGCCGCCGCGCGGCCGGGCGCACGCACGAGGAACTCGTGCACGGCGATATCGTCATCGACATCGCCGCGCGCCAGGTGCGCCAGGGCGGCGTGGAGGTGCCCGTGACGGGCAAGGAATTCAGCATCCTGCTGATGCTGGTCGAGCAGCGCGGGCGCATCCTGAGCCGCGTGCAGCTGGAAGAGGGCGTCTACAGCTGGGGCGAGGAAATCGACAGCAACGCGCTGCAGGTGCATATCCACCATTTGCGGCGCAAACTGGGCAAAGCGCTGATCCGCACCGTGCATGCCATCGGCTACAGCATCGACAAGCCCGCTACGCCCGATACGCCCGATGTGCAGGCGTGTCCGTGATGCCCGCCATCCCGGGCAACGCGGGCGCATGGTCGCTGCGGCGCACCTTGCTGGCCGTGTTGCTGGGACTGACGTTCATCTTGTGGGGCTTCAGCGCCGCCATCGTGTACCTGGAAGCGGGCCGCGAAAGCCAGGAGCTGTTCGACCAATCGCTGGCCGAGACGGGCCATTTGCTGCTCTCCCTGGCCGAGCACGAGGTGCAGGAGCATGGCGCGAGCACATCGCTGGTGATGCCGGTGGCGCAGAACCGCAACCACCGCCAGTATCTGCTGTTCCAGGTGTGGGATGCGCAGCAGCGCCTGCGGTACAAGAACGCCGGCGCGCCGGACCGGGCGTTTGCCGCGCCGGCCGATGTCGGCTACAGCTGGCACGACAACGATGGCCGCCTGTGGCGCATCTACACGAGCTGGAATCACAACGCGCAGCTGCAGATCCAGGTGGCGGAACCGGCCAGCCACCGCCAGGAAATCAGCAGCCGCTTCGCCCTGAAGCTGCTGGCCATCGGTTTGCCGATGGCGGCCCTGGCGGCGCTGGCCATCTGGTGGAGCATCAACCGCGTGTTTCGCGCCCTGCGCCGTAGCGCCGATGAAGTGGCGCTGCGCACGCCCGACGATCTTGCCAGTGTCAGCGTGACGGGCGCGCCGCTGGAAGTGCAGCCGCTGCTGCAGGCCATCAACCGCCTGTTCCTGCGCGTGCGCCAGACGCGCGAGCAGGAGCAGCGCTTCACGGCCGATGCCGCGCATGAACTGCGCACGCCGCTGGCGGCCATCAAGACCAACCTGCAGGTGCTGCAGCGCGCGCGCAGCGATGCCGAGCGCAAGGAATCCGTGATGGGCCTGGGGCTGAGCGTGGACCGCGCCACGCGCCTGGTGGGGCAGTTGCTGACCCTGTCCCGGCTCGACCCGCAGTCGCAGCCGCCGCCCGACCTGCCCGTGCTGGACCTGGCCGCCGTGCTGGCCGAACAGCTGCCCGCCTGGATGGCGCAGGCGCAGCGCCAGGATTTGCTGCTGCGGGCCGACCTGGCCACGGCGCCGTGCCGTCTGCAGCTGGATCACGTCCTGATCCTGGCGCGCAATCTGATGGACAACGCCATGCGCTACACCCCGGCTGGCGGTACGCTGGTACTGGCCTGCCGTACCGAGGCCGACGGCGTGCTGCTGCGCGTGAGCGATACGGGGCCCGGCATCGCCGAGCAGTTGCGCGAGCGCGTGTTCGAACGCTTTTTCCGCGCCGCTGGCGCGCACCAGCCGGGCAGCGGCCTGGGCTTGTCTATCGTGCGGCGCATCGCCGAAACGCATGGCGCCAGCGTGCAGCTGGCCGCCGGCCCCGATGGCGCGGGCCTGGTGGTGACGGTGTGCTTTCCCGTGCCCGCCGACGTACCCATGCACACATAAAGGAGCGAATATGCCATTGCGACACCGCGAGTTTCACCGGATGGACAACGTGGGCTGGCTGCGCGCCGCCGTACTGGGCGCCAATGACGGCATCGTCTCGACGGCCAGCCTGGTGCTGGGCGTGGTGGCGGCGCACGCCACGCACGACAGCATTCTGGTGGCCGGCGTGGCCGGCCTGGTGGCGGGTGCCATGTCGATGGCCACGGGCGAATATGTCTCGGTGCAGTCGCAGGCCGATACGGAACAGGCGGCGCTGGAGCGCGAGGGCGGCGAGCTGCTCGACGATCCCAAGGGGGAGCTGCACGAATTGACGCACATTTATGTGGCGCGCGGCCTGGAACCGGCGCTGGCCGCGCAGGTGGCCAGGGCGCTGACGGCGCACGATGCGATCGGCGCGCATGCGCGCGATGAACTGGGCATCACCGAGAGCATGCGCGCGCGCCCGCTGCAGGCGGCGCTCGCTTCGGCGCTCAGCTTTGCCGTCGGCGCGGCGTTGCCGCTGCTGGTGGTGCTGCTGGCGCCGCTGTCGATGCTGGCGCCGGCCATCGTCGTGGCGTCGCTGCTATCGCTGGCCTTGCTGGGCGGCCTGGCCGCCAGGGCCGGCGGCGCGCGCGTGGGCCGGGGCGTGCTGCGCGTGGTGTTCTGGAGCGCGCTGTCGATGGCGGCGGCATCGGGCATCGGGGCGCTGTTCGGCGCCCCGGCAGCCTGACGCTGTCAGTGCGACACCAGCACCGGCAAGGTCATGTCCTGCAACACCGTGCGCGTGACGCCGCCCAGCAGCGCTTCGCGCAGGCGCATGTGGCCGTAGCAGCCCATCACGATCAGGTCGCACTGGCGCTGCGTCGCCATGGCCAGCAGGGCCGCGCCCACGTCCTGGCCGTGCGGCGTGTCGTGCTGCAGCACTTCGACGTTGACGCCGTGGCGCGCCAGGTACAGGGCCAGGTCGGCACCCGGCTGCTCGCCGTGCGCGGCCGGCTGGGCGTGCGAATTGACGACGGCCAGGGTCACTTGCCGCGCGCGTTGCAGCAGCGGCAGCGCATCGGTGATGGCGCGCAGCGCTTCGGCGCTGCCGTTCCAGGCCAGCAGCGGATGCTGCGCGGTATCCGATAGCGCGGCGGACGGCGCGTGCGGCACCATCAGCACGGGCCGGCCGCAATGCAGCATCAGGTATTCGGGCGTGCCGGCGATGACGCGCGAGGGCGTATCCTGCGCGTCCGTCTGGCCGAGGATCAGCAAGTCGCAATAGCGCGCCTGCAGCAGCAGCGCCCCTTGCGCATCGTCGTCGACGAAGCGCGTTTCGTAGGTACCCAGGCCTTCTTCGCGGGCGATGCGCTCGAATTCATGCAAGGCCTCGCTGGCCTGGCTGCGCAGCGCCTGCATCTGCGCCGGCGCAAACTGCAGCGCGTTGACGCCGCCGCCATACGCATAGCGCGAGAGGCCGCTCATGGCCGAACCGATCAGGTGGGCGCCTTCGGCAATGGCCAGGCGCACGGCCAGGCGGATGCGCTGGGCGCAGTGGCGGGAATTGTCTACGTGGACCAGCAGGGTAGTGTAGGGCATGGCGTTTTCCTCGGTTGTCTGAAGTCGGTTATCAAGTTTGCAGCACGTAGTTGCCTGGCGCGTCGCCCAGGTCGGGCCCCATGGCCGGCGGCGCCGTCTGCGCGCCCGAGCGCTCTGCCAGCCAGGCTTGCCAGGCGGGCCACCACGAACCGTCGTGGTGCGGCACGTCGCGCTGCCAGCTGTCCGCGTCGATGTAGGGCGCGTCGTGGGGGTGCGTGGCCAGCTGGTAGCTGCGGCGCGCCTGGCCCGGCGGCGAGACCACGCCCGCATTGTGGCCGCCCGAGGTGAGCAGAAAGGTGACGTCGGTGTCGGTCAATAGCTGCAGTTTATACACGGAGCGCCATGGCGCCACGTGGTCCGTCAGGGTGCCGACGGCAAAGATGGGGGCATCGATGTCGGGCAGGGCGATGTGCCGCCCTGCCGTGCGGTAGCGGCCTTCGGCCAGGTCGTTGTGCAGGAACAAACGGCGCAGGTATTCCGCATGCATGCGGCAGGGCATGCGCGTGGCGTCCGCATTCCAGGCCATCAGGTCGCTGTCCTGCTCATCTAGGCCGAGCAGGTAATGGCGCAGCCGGCGCGACCAGATCAGGTCGTTCGAACGCAGCAGCTGGAAGGCGCCCGCCATCTGTTTCGTGTCGAGATAGCCCTGCTTCCACATGGCCGCTTCCAGGAAGCTCACCTGGCTCTCGTCGATGAACAGCGACAGTTCGCCCGGTTCCTTGAAGTCCACCTGCGAGGCCAGCATGCTGAGGCTGGCCAGGCGCGTATCGCCGTCGCGCGCCATGCTGGCGGCGGCAATCGCCAGCAGGGTGCCGCCCAGGCAGTAGCCGGCCGCGTGCACCTGTGGCGCGCCTGTGATGCGGGCAACGGCGTCGAGCGCGTCCATCACGCCAAGCTGGCGGTAGTCTTCCAGCGACAGCTCGCGGTCTTCTTCGAGGGGATTTTTCCAGGAAATCATGAACACCGTGTGGCCCTGCTGCACCAGGTAGCGCACCAGCGAATTGTGCGGCGACAGGTCGAGTATGTAGTATTTCATGATCCACGCCGGCACGAACAGCAGCGGCGTGGCATGCACGGTCGCTGTCGCTGGTGCGTACTGCAGCAGCTCGATCAGGTCATTGCGGTAGACCACCTTGCCGGGCGTGACAGCCACATTCTCGCCCGCCTTGTAGCTGCGCTGGTCGGGCGCATGCGCGCCCATGGCGGCGCGGCGCCAGTCTTCGGCCAGGTGCTGCGCGCCGTTCGCCAGGTTGGCGCCAGCGCTCGCCAGGGTTGTTTGCTGCACCACGGGATTGGTCAGCATGAAGTTCGACGGCGCCAGCATGTCGAGCCACTGGCGCACGGTGAACGTGACGACATCTTCGTGGTGCGGCGAGACGCCGCGTACGCCCGTGGTGGCGCGGTGCCACCACTGCTGCTGCAGCAAGAAGCCCTGGTAGGCCAGGTTGTACGGCCAGCGCTGCCACGCGGGGTCCTCGAAGCGCCGGTCCTGCGGCAGCGGCGCGATGCACGGCGGCGCACCGGCGCTGCCGCTCTGCGCCGACTGCAGCGCAGATTGCAGCGCGTACTGCTGCCAGCGAGCGATCTTCTTCCACGCTTCCTGCAGCAGGGTCAGCTGCTTCGATGGTGCCAGCGCCAGGTGGCTGAGCCAGTCGGCATAGGCATTGCCCAGCGCGGCCGGCGAAATGCCGCCCGTAAACTTGCCCAGCCAGGCGTTCAGCAGCAGATCCAGGGTGGCGCCTTCCGGCGCGCTCTCCGGATAGTCGGGCACCGGCACGCCTTGCCAGGCGCTGCCCTGGCGCTCATGTTCAAGGTTTTGCTGCGCATTGCTCGCCTGCGTCTTGCTCATTCAGGACTCCTGTCATTTTTTTACAGGATAGCAAGAGCTCGTTTAAAAAATTATGATCTACATCAAATTTGCCCGGATGCGTGCAGCGTCTGGCTTGTCGCCTGGATGGCTGCGCCCGTTTCCTGCAGGAACAGGCGCAACTGTTCCTCCAGCGCAGCGAGCCGCGCCAGCAAAGCCGCCTGCGGGGCCTGTGCCGCTTCGCGCTCGATGGCTGCGGCGATGGCGACGGCGGGGATGGCATGGAAGTTGGCCAGCAAGCCGGCCAGGGTATGTGCGTGCCGGCTCGCGGTGGGCCGGTCGCCCGCCTGCAGGGCTGCGCGCAAGGCGGCCAGCTGCTCCGGCAAGCCGGCCAGAAAGGAGGCGCCGATGATGCCGATGACGTCGGCGTCGGCATTGGCCAGCGCGGCGGCGTAGTCGAAGCGTGGCGCGCTGCCGGTGGCCAGCGCTGCCACTTGCGGCGCCATGTCAGGCGGCAGCGGCAGCTTGCCAATTTGCGACACATGCTGCTCGATCAGGCTCTGGAAGGCGGCGGTGCGGAAAGGCTTGGACAGGTAGTCGTCCATGCCGCCGGCGATGCAGCGTTCGCGGTCGCCTTCGAAGGCGCTGGCCGTCATGGCGATGATGACGCTTTTCAGCATGCCTTGCGCTTCGCGCTGGCGTATCTGCGCGGTGGCTTCGAAACCACCCATTTCCGGCATCTGCAAGTCCATCAGGATCAGGTCGAAATGGCCGGCGGCATGACGGTCGAGCGCCTCGTGGCCGTTCGCCGCATGCGTGACCCGATGGCCCGCATTCGACAGCAGCACGGTGGCCAGTTCGCGGTTCATGGCGTTGTCCTCGACCAGCAGGACGTCCAGGCCAGGCATGCTTTCCCGCACGGCATGGCGCGTGATCACAGGGGTGGCGCCGGGCATGCCGCGGCAAGTGCCCAGCACGCTCATGGTGATGGCCAGCAATTCCTCGGGGCTGGCCGGCTTGAGCAGATAGCCGTCGATGCCCAGTTCGCGGCAGCGCGCCGCGTCCCCCAGGCTGCCGCTGGACGAGAGCATGACGATGGGCACCTGGCTCCAGTGGGGCAGGGCGGCCAGCGCCGATGCCGTGTCGAAGCCATTCATGCCCGGCATGGCAAAGTCCATGATGATGCAGTCGGCCGGCAGGGCGCTGCGGCAGTGTTGCAGCGCCGCCTCGCCCGACTCGCAGGCGGTGACGCTGGCACCGCTGTGCTCGAAGATCTTGCGCAAAATGGTCAGGCTGCTGGCATTGTCGTCGACCAGCAGGATCGTCCGCGCCGCCAGCGAGGCGCCCGGCGGCGGCAGGCAAGGCTGATGCTCGCCGATGGGCAGGGCCAGGTCGACGCTGAAGCGGCTTCCCTTGCCCAGTTCGCTCGACAGGCCGATGTTGCCGCCCATCATGCTGACCAGGCGGCGCGTGATCGACAGGCCCAGTCCCGTGCCGCCGAAGCGCCGCGTGGTCGAACCGTCTTCCTGCTGGAAGGCGTCGAAGACGGCCTCCTGCATGTCGGCGGCGATGCCGATGCCGGTGTCGCGCACGCACAGCTGCAGCTGGGCCATGCCATCGCCGCTGGCGCGCAGCCGGGCACTGACAGTGACTTCGCCGCGCGGCGTGAACTTGATGGCGTTGCCCGCCAGGTTGGTCAGCACCTGGCGCAGGCGGCCAGGGTCGCCGAGCAAGGTGTGCGGCAGCGCGGGATCGATGTCGAGCACCAGTTCCAGGCCGCTGGCCTGGGCCCGCATGGCTAGTGCGCGCATGGTTTCCTGCATCAACTGACGCAAGTCGAAAGGGATGCTTTCCAGGGTCAGCATGCCCGCATCGATCTTCGAGAAATCGAGGATGTCGTTGATGATGCACAGCAGGGCGTCGGCCGAAGCCTTGACGATTTCCAGGTATTGGCGCTGGTGGACGTCGAGTTCGGAGTCGAGCACCAGGTCCGTCATGCCCAGGATGCCGTTCATCGGCGTGCGGATCTCGTGGCTCATGTTGGCCAGGAATTCGCTCTTCGAGCGGCTGGCCGATTCGGCCACATCCTTGGCCAGCAGCAGCGCCCGCTCAGCCGCCTTTTGGCTGGAAATGTCGACGATGGTGCCGACCAGGCCGTGCAGGCTGCCATCGGACTTCAGCAGGGCAGCCTTGCTGAACAGCACATCGACTTGCCGCGTGCCGACGCTCAGCCGGTCTTCATACGTCTGCTTGCCCTGGTCCTGCAGCAGTTCCAGGTCGCGCCGCAGCACTTGCTGCGCCTCTTGCGGCGGCAGGATGTCGGCGACCGTCTTGCCCAGGATGTCCGCCTGTGTGCGTTGGAAGAAGGCGCAATAGGCGCGGTTGGCGCGCAGATAGCGGCCCTGCACATCCTTCAGGTAAAGGGGGATCGGGATGGTCTCGATCAGCGCGTCGACGAAGTTGAGGTTGTGCTGCAGCTCGCGCGCCGCCAGGCGCCGCTCGGTGATGTCGGTCAGGCTGCCGGTGATGCCGGCCAGCCGATCCTGTCCATCGCGTTCGGCGCGCGCGCACACATCGATCCAGCGCACCTTGCCGTCGCGGGTGACGTAGCGCGCTTCATGGCGCATGCTGTCCACCTGGCCACTCAGCAGCTGGGACAGGCCGGCGGCGGCGCGCTCCCGGTCGCGCGCATCGACGAATTGCAGCACACTCTGGCCAAGGCTGTCGGCGGCGCCGAAACCGGTGATGGTGTGCCAGGCCGGGTTCAGGAAGGTCCAGGCACCGTTCAAGTCGGTGCGGAAGACCACTTCATTGAGGCTGTTGACGACGTTGCGGTATTCGCGCTCGCTTTTCGCGATGGTGTCTGCCATGCGTTTGCTGTCGCTGATTTCCGTGCGGATGGCGATGTACTGATAGGGTTTGCCGGCGGCGTCGAGGAAGGGCACGATGGTGGCGTCGACCCAGTATTGTCCGCCATTCTTGGCGTGGTTGCAGATTTCCCCGTGCCAGACCTGGCCCGTGGTGATGGTTTGCCACATCTGCGCAAAGTAGGCGTCAGGATGCGTGTGCGAATTGATCAGGCGGTGCGTCTGACCGATCAGCTCTTCGCGCGCGAAGCCGCTGATGGCGCAGAACTTGTCGTTGACGTAAACGATGACGCCGGCCGTGTCGGTGATGCTGATAATGGCATGCTGGTCCATCGCAAAGCGCTGGTTCTGCAGTTCGATGCGGCGCAATTCCTGCTGCGATATCAGCTCGGCCAGCAGCGCCGAGAGGCCCTCGATATCGCCTTCCTGCGGCAGGTGCAGGCCGGAATCGTCGTTACCCTGCAGGCGCACGGCCGCCACGCGCAGCGATTGCAGGACGCGGTTGCGGCTGGCCAGTTCCGTACGCAGCAGGTCATTCGTCATGCTCAGTTCTGTCGAACTCAGTTCCAGGCTGCGCGAGCGCAAGTCCAGGTCGCGTTCGGCCTGTTCGTAGGCGCTGTCGATGCGCAGCAGCAGGGCTGGCAGGCCTGCCAGGAAGGTGGCCAGTTCGGGCGGCGTGCCCGCTTGCGCCGCCAATGCCTGGGCCTGTTCCAGCAAGGCGATGCAGGCGCTTTCCGAGTCGATATCGCAGACGCGGCTCAATTGGCGTGCCAGGGTGCGGTTCATGTTTCGCTCAGCACAGTCACGGTCATGCTCTGGTTATGCAGCTGGCATGCGCCATGCGGCTGCGTGATGCCGATTTCGCCGTTTGAGTAAAAGCCGGCGATGCAGGTGGCGCCGCTGCCCAGCACCTCGGCTACCGCTTCGACCTCTTCCTCGACCCGGTCGCCCATGACCAGCTTGCGCCCGACGCAGCTGACCAGCAGGGCCAGCTGGTCGCCCAGCGTATCGGCGTGGGCTTGGACACCGCGCGCGGCCATTTCGGCCCCGTCGATCAGCCGGTTGGTACTGGAATGCATCAATTTCAGGTAGCCGTCGGCGAGGATGTCACCGGCCAGCGTCAGCGAACCCTGTTCTTCATCGACGGCGATGATGGTGCGAAACACATTGCTTTTTTCATGCGCCGCCGAGAGCATTTCAAACGGGAACAGCAGCCCTGAGCCGGGCAGGTCGCGCGCATGGTCGCCCAGGTACAGTTTGTAGATGTCCAGCGCCCGCGCGCCGTCCAGGCCATACAGCACGTTGCCGACGCAGCGCGTCACCTTGCGCGCGGGGCCGAACGCTTCCCAGCCCGCATGGCTGCCGTAGCCGAGGCGGATATGCTCGCCGTACAGGCCGACGGCGACGATGGTATTGTCGGCCGCGCCGCGCGGACCGAGGGTCCAGGTCTGGCGGAAGGCGCCGCCGTCGGCGGCCAGCCCGCCCGAGATGGTGACGCCCGGCGGCAGATGCGCCTGCAGGCCGGCAATCAGGGCACTGCCGTTGATGGCCACGCCCGTGCCCAGCATGAAGACCGCCGCCAGGCCGTCCTGCGGCAGCGCCTGCGCCAGGCGCTGGCCCGCCTCGTGCGAATCCGCCATGTCGCAGATGATGGCGTCGGCAATCGCCACCGTGGTGTGGGCAAAGCCGATGGCGGTGATGACGCAGCTGTCGTCGTAGACGCGCTTGCCGGCGATCTCGCCGGCCGTGGAACAGCCGGCGATGACGGCGCCGGGCAGTTGGCGGCGCAGCGCCGCGCTCAAGCCGGGGGTGGCAAAATAGGCGCAGGCACCAAAGACCAGCACCAGGTCGGGCGCCATGGCGGCCAGGGGTGCCAGTGCGGCATCGATGTCGGCACGGTTTTTCAGGATCAGTTGTTGCACGCGCATGGCGGGGTCCTCGCTGACAGTGGGTGGGGGTGCTGCCGGACGGGGTCGGGCAGGCTGTTGCGGATATCGAGCACCTCGTCCCAGGCGCCCAGGAAGGCGTCGATACAATCCGGGCAGAAATGGCTGCCTTTGTTCTGTTGCAGGAACAGGCGCGCCTGTTCCACTGGCCAGGCAGGCTTGTACGGGCGTTCCGACGTGAGCGCGTCGAAGACATCGGCCACGGCGACGATGCGCGCCGACAGTGGTATCTGGTCGCCCGCCAGGCCGCGCGGATAGCCGCTGCCATCGTATTTTTCGTGGTGGCCGCGGGCGATTTCCTCGGCCAGCTGGATCAGGGGGGCATCGCTGCCGGCGAGGATCTTGCCGCCGATGTCCGCATGCTGGCGCATGATGGCCATTTCGTCGGGGTCCAGCCGGCCCGGCTTGAGCAGGATATGGTCGGGCGTGGCCAGCTTGCCCACGTCGTGCATGGGCGCCGCCTTGAGCAGCAGTTCCTGCCATTGCGCATCCAGGCCCAGCTTCCTGGCGATCAGCGCCGAATAGCGCGCCATGCGCATGATGTGGGCGCCCGTTTGGGGTCGCGGAATTCGGCCGCCCGCGCCAGGCGCGTGACCAGTTCCATCTCGCGCGCCGTGACGTTGGCGATGGCCAGGCTCACTTCATGCTCGAGCAGCTTGGCGCGGTCGGCCAGCATGGTCTGCGCCGTACGCAGCGATAGCAGATTGCGCACGCGCAGGCTGAACTCGATGGTGTCGACGGGTTTGCTGAGAAACTCCGTGACGCCGAGCGAAAAGGCCTGCTTGCGCACGGCGCGGTCGTTCTCGGTGGTGACCATGATGATGGGGATGTCGGCCATGCCCTGCATCTTGCGGAAAATGCCGAGAAACTCATTGCCCGACAGGCTGGGCATCCGGTAGTCGAGCAGGACCAGGTCCGGCACATGCGACTCGCACCAGGTCAACGCATCGATGGGGTCGTTCATGCAGACGGGTTCGATGCTGCTGGCCTTGCGCGCCAGCGTCGATAGCAGGCTCAGGTTAGTGTCGTTGTCATCGACGATCAGGATGCTCATGGTGTCTCCGGGGGCGGTCAGGTGGCGGGGCGGAATGGCGGCGGCTGCCTCAGGCCGCCAGTTTGCCCGTGGCTTGCACGCCCAGGCCTGACAGCAGGCTGTTCATGTCGAGCACGATCAGCATGCGTTCGTCCAGGCTGCCGATGGCGGTTACGTGGCCGGCCATCGCCGAGCCATGCAGCTACGGCGGGGGCTTGATCTGTGCCGGTGCCAGCGGCACCACATCGGCCACGCGGTCGACCACGATGCCGGTGGCGCCATGCGCGAAGATGAGGATGATCACCACGGTCGAGGCGTCATACGCGGGCTCGGCCTGGCCCAGCGCGATGCGCAGGTCGATCAGCGGCACGATGCTGCCGCGCAGGTGGATGAAACCCTTGAGGAAGGCGGGCGCGTTGGCCATACGGGTCACGGCGCCGTAGCCGCGGATTTCCTGCACCAGGCCGATGTCGATGGCGTATTCCTCATTGCCCAGGCCAAAGACCAGCAATTCCCGGCCGCCCGCTTGTGCCATCTGGCTCGCTGCTGCGGCATGTGTCGTAGTAGTTTCCATGTGCTTGCTCCTGTCAGGTGATGCGTGATGCATGAAACTGCGAGGGTTACCGGCTGGTGCTCAAATCTGCTCGGTGCGGTTACGGCCATTGCTCTTGGCCTGGTACAGCGCGGCGTCGGCTTGCATGAAACAGGCTTTCCAGTCGCCGTTGTTGGGCAGCGGCGCCAGGCCGATGCTGATCGTCGCCGTGATGGACGCGTGCTCGAAGTCGACGCACGTTGCGGCCACGGCAAGGCGGATGCGTTCGGCCACCTTGTACGCCATCGTCATGTCCGTATGCGGGAACAGCAAGCCGAATTCCTCGCCGCCCACGCGGGCGACGACATCGGATGCCCGTGCCTGGGACTGCAGCGCGGCCGCGATGGCTTGCAGCACGGCGTCGCCGGCGGCGTGGCCATGCTGGTCATTGACCTTCTTGAAGAAATCGATGTCGGCGATGCCGATGGTCATCGCACTGCCCGCGCGACTGGCCCGCGCGGCCGAACGCACGGCTTCGATCTCGAAGGCGCGGCGGTTCGGCAGATGGGTCAGGGGGTCGCTCAGGGCGATGCGCTGCAACTGCTGCCAGCGGGCCGCATTCTGCTGTTCGATGGCGCGTTCGTGGCGCTGGTCGATGAAAAAGGCGCCCAGATAGTTTTCGTCGTCCAGCTTGCCCAGGTCCATGGCCTTGAGCACGATGGGCAGCATCGTCCCATCGTGGTGACGGATGGCGAAATGGCGCTTGTGCCCGAGTACCGTGGACTTCCTGTCGCCTGCCAGATAGGCGCCGACCTGCGCGCCATGCTGTTCGCGCACGGCGTCCGGCAGCAGCGTTTCGAGCTGCTGACCCGTCAGGCTGTCCGGAGCATAGCCGCTCAGCGCATACATGGCGTCGTTCGCATAGCGGATGCGTGAACCCGCATCGATGATGATGGCGCCGTCATCGGCGGCGTCGAGCAGGCGCAAGGCCAGGATTTTGTTCATGTGCTTATCCCCTACAAAGAAGGCAGAGATGTCGGGCGATCGAAGCAAGGAGCGCTGCTGCATCGCCTTGATATTTCCTTAAGAGCTATCATACATCAAATAAAAATGATTTCAACAAATATTATGATTTTTATGATTTATTTGGTTTTTTCGCACAAAGAAATTCAAGTCTTGACGGATGTGGCAGCGTGTTGTAGGCATTTTTACTGTCTGTCAGGGCAAGTTTTCCGTCGTGTCGCGTGTATATTGATGGAAAAATTATTTTCTTTGCGGATTTATTTATTGTATTTGGTAAATTTATGCGGCAAAATGGAATGCATGCAGATCGGCACGCGTGTGGCGCGCCCGGCCTGACATGCCAGGCTGGTCACTGTGGATGGAGGAGACGGACATGCTTACGAAAATACCGGCAAGGGACAGCGAAGCGGAGTACAAGGACCAGCCGCCGTCCGCCAGCGCGCGCCATCCGCAAGGGCTGGGCGCGGACGTGTTCCGCTCACCCGCGCGGCGCCTGAAGGCGATTGCCTGCCTGGCCCTGTTATTGGCTGTGATACCGGCCGTGACCTGCATCGCCACGGGGCGCGCCGGCATGCCGATGTTGTTCAGTACCGTGTGCGGCGTGGTGTCGTGCGCGGCTGCGGATGGGGCGCTTTAGCCGCTTGCGCCGGTGGCCTGCGCCTCTTCGCTGATCCATGCCATGAATGCCTGCACTGCGGGGCGTGTGGCCGCATCGGGCCGCGCCACCAGGTAATACGCAAAGCGCGCGGGCCAGGGCAAGTCCAGCACTTGCACCAGGCGCCCGGCGGCGATTTCCTCTTGCGCGTACAGCTGCGGCACCAGGGCCAGGCCCTGGCCCGCCTCGGCTGCGCGGATCAACAGAAAATCATCTTCGAAGGCGGAGCCGCGCAGCGCCCGCGCCGCATCGGCACTGCCGTCTTGGGCGCCATGCGCTGCCAGCCACAATGGCCAGTCGGCGCGGTCCGTATCGTGCAGCAGCGGGTAGCGCAGGCAATCGGCCGGCGTGGCGATGGGCGGCTGGCCCGCCATCAGGGCGGGGCTGGCGACGGGTACCAGCACGGGCGCCATCAGGCGCGTCACCTGCAGGCCCGGATAGTCGCCCAGGCCGTGGCGCAGCGCCACGTCGACCCGGTCGCGGCGCAGGTCCACCAGTGCGGATGTCGCTTCCACGCGCACCTCGATATGCGGATGGCGCTGGTTGAAGCGGCCCAGCCGTGGCACCAGCCAGGCGGCGGCAAAAGTGGCCACCGTGCTGACGGTGAGCGTCTGGCGCCCACCCATGTCTTCCAGTGCCTGGCTGGCGCTGGCGATCTGCGCGAATGCGCCCAGTAGGGCGGGGTGGACCATGGCACCCGCTTCGGTCAGGCGCAAGCCCTGGCGTTCGCGGGTAAACAGGGGCATGCCGACCCGCTCTTCCAACAGGCGGATTTGCTGGCTGACGGCGCCCGACGTCACGTGCAGCGCCTCGGCGGCCGCCTTGATGCTGCCGCGCTGGCCCACTTCGACAAAGGCGCGCAGGGCCTGGAGTGGTAAAGGATGCTTCATCGATATAGTTTTTCTATAGTTGCGAGCGAAAAATCATCATTTCAGTTTCCCTCTTAAAAAACGCATTATAGGGGCATGCGGCGTTGTTTTGACGTCGAGTAAAACTATATCGATAGGATCTCCATGTTACTTTCACATAGGCAACTTTGCCTGGTTTTGCTGTGCACCACGCAATTCGTCGCCTTGCTCGATTTTTCCATCACCATGATTCCCTTGCCACAAATCCAGCACAGTCTGGGCTTTACGCCCGGCGGCCTGCAATGGGTGATCAATGCGTATGGCGTGGCCATCGCCGGCTTCCTGCTGCTGGGCGGGCGTGCGGCCGACATGTTCGGCCGCCGCCGCGTCTTTCTCATGGGCGTGGTCCTGTTTACGGCGGCGTCCCTGCTGGGTGGCTTTGCGCACAGCCCGGCCATGCTGGTGGCCACGCGCGCGCTGCAGGGCTTTGGCGCGGCCATGTTTTCGCCGGCCGCGTTCTCCCTGCTGCTGGCCGTGTTTCCCGAACCGTCACAGCGCAACCGGGCGCTGGGTGCCTGGACGGCCGTGGCGGCCAGCGGCTTTGTCGCGGGCCTGATCCTCGGTGGCTTCATCACGGACCTGCTGGGCTGGCGCTGGGTGCTGTGGATCAACGTGCCCGTCGGCTTGCTGGTGCTGGCCCTGTCGCCAGCCTTGCCCCTGGGCCGGCCCGATGCCGATACCGCTGCGGCTGGCGGCACCCTCGACGTGTGGGGCGCGCTGCTGGTGGCGTCGGGCGCGGCGACGCTGGTGTTTGCCTTTGCCAATAGCGAGCATGTGGGACTGGCGCATCCGCTCACCTTTGCCCTGGTCGCGCTGGCGCTGGCCTTGCTGGCGCTGTTCGTGTGGGTGGAGGGACGCGTTGCCGCGCCGCTGATGCCGCTGGCCGTGTTCCGCCGCCGCTCGACGGGCGGCGCGAATATCGTGTCCCTGCTGGCCAATACGGCCCTGGGCCCCACCTTTGTCGTGGTGGCGCTGGCCATGCAGGAAGTCCTGGCGTTTTCCGCCACGCGCACGGGACTGGGCTTGCTGCCGATGGCCGTCGCCTTTACCCTGGCCAGCGCCTGGGCCGGACCGGCGCTGATCGCCCGCTGCGGCACCAAGCCCGTCATCGTCGGCGGCATGCTGCTGTTCATCGGCGGGCTGGCCCTGCTGGGCGTGTCGCTGGCCATGCTCGCCACGTGGGGTGTATCCATCCTGCCTGGCAGCGTGCTGGCCGGCATCGGCTATGGCCTGGCGTTTCCCGCCTGGACCGTGGCCGGCATCGATGGTGTGCCGGAAGCGGACCATGGCCTGGCGGGCGGCATGCTGACCACCACCCAGGAAGTCGGATCGGCCGTTGGCCTGGCCGTGGGTGTGGCTGTCAGCATCGCCGTGCTGGCCGGCGGCGGAACGGCGGCACAAGGCTACAGCAGCGCCATCCTCGTTTCCGCCTGCCTGGTGGCAGCGGGCCTGGCGTGCGCCATCGCCATCCTGCCCGGCAAGGTCGCGCGCCAGGAGGCGGCAGCATGATGGAACTCTACACCGACAGCTCGCCGAACGGTTTCAAAGCCACGATAGCGCTGGCCGAACTGGGCTTGCCATACCGGCTGCGCCATGTGCGCATCGAACAGGGCGAACACCGGCTGCCCGCCTTCCTGGCCCTCAATCCGCACGGGCGCATTCCCGTGCTGGTCGACCACGACACGGGCATCAGCGTGTTCGAATCGGCCGCCATCCTGCTGTACCTGGCCGAGAAAACGGGGCGCTTGCTGCCCGCGCAGCCGCAGCAGCGCTGGGCTGCCATCACCTGGCTGCAATTTCACGCGGCCAGCATGGGGCCGATGCTGGGCCAGCGCGTGCATTTCGAGATTGCGGAAGGGGGCGCAAATGCGGCCGCCATGGCACATTTTCGCCAATTGAGCGAGGCCGCGCTGACCACCATGGATGGCCGCCTGGCGGACAACGCCTATCTGGCTGGCGACGAATATTCCATCGCCGACATCGCCAGCTTTGGCTGGCTGCATATTGCGCAGCTGGTCGGCTTTGATTTTTCCGCCTGGCCGCACGTGGGCGCCTGGTACGCCCGCGTGGAGGCCCGTCCGGCCGTACAGCTGGGCATCACGCTTCCTGCGCCTGCCACCGGAGCTTAAAACGCCTGGCTGACTGAATAAATCAGCAAGCCGGCCAGGCCGCCGACGATGGTGCCGTTGATGCGGATGAATTGCAGGTCGCGCCCGATAGCCAGTTCGATGCGCTCGCTCATTTCATCCTTGCTCCACAAGTCCAGGCGGGCGGCGATGAAGGCGCCCACTTCGCCCCGGTAGCGGCGCACCAGCGAGCCGCTGCCGGCGACGATGGCGTCGTTCAGCCAGTCCCGCGCGCTCCTGTCTTCGGCCAGCACCTGGCCCGTGTTGCGCGCCAGGCTGGCGATGGCTTGCGCCAGCACGGGTGCGTCCGCATGCAGGTCGGCCAGCAGGCGCATGCTGATGTTGCTCCAGACGTCGCCCAGCATGGCTTGCACGGTATCGCTGGCGACCAGTTGCAACTGGTAGCGGCGTACGCTGTCTTGCCAGTGCGGATCGGCCTTCAGGTGCAAGGCGCTGTCGGCGATCCAGCCGGCGATGCGCTGGCGCAGCGGGTGCTGCGCATCGACACGCACGGCGACGGCAAACTTTTGCAGCGAGGCGATCATGCGCGGCTCGTACGCTTTCACGGCTTTTTTCACCAGCGCGTTCTCGATCTGGAAGGCGCCCAGCACGAAGTCGCCGATGGCCGCGTGGTGTGTCTCGTCATCGAGGTAGGCGGCGCTGCGGTCGAGCATAAAGTCCAGCAGTTCCTGCGGCTTGCCATCGGCGATCAGCGCGTCGAGGCAGTCGGCCGCCACCTCCGACAAATTCATTTGACTCAGGTAGTTGCTGGCCTGTTCTCGCAGCAGGCGGCCCAGCGTGTCGTGGTCGGCCATCGCCAGCAGCTGTTTCGCCACGCCGGCGCTGGCCATGCCCAGTCGCTGCGCGTGGAGCTCGTCACTGAGCCAGGCTCCCAGGCGCGCGGCGGGGTCGGCTTGCACGATGCGCTCGGCGATGCCTTGCTCGGTAATGAAATGGTTTTCCACGAAGGCGCCCAGGCTGCGGCCGATGTCCGCTTTGCTGTTCGGGATGATGGCCGTATGCCACAAGGGAATGCCCAGCGGGTGGCGGAACAGGGCGACGACGGCGAACCAGTCGGCAATCGCGCCCACCATCGCCGCTTCGGCGAATGCTTCCACATAGCCCCAGGCGGGATGGCCGCCGCGCTGCGAGCGGGCCACGGCAAACACCAGCGCGGCGAGCAGCAGCAGGCCGACGGCCAGCCACTGCATGTGGCGCAGGCGCGCGCGCTTGAGCTGGTCCGTGCTCTGGTCCAGCTGTGCGATGAGGTCGGGGGAAGGTTGCATGGATGGCGGCCTGCGTTGGTTGCGAGACCGCCATCTTAACTGCGGCAGCGACAGGATATGTCGCTGCGGGGACTTTTTACTGCGGTGGGTGCAGCAGCGAACGGCGGCGCGCGTAGCCGAAGTAGATGACCAGGCCGATCACCAGCCAGATGCTGAAGGCCATCCAGGTGACCCAGCTGAGGAAAGTCATCAGGCCCACGCACAGGATCACGGCCAGCGCCGGCACATACGGCACGCCGGGGCAGCGGAAGGCGCGCGGCAGGTCAGGGCGCTTCTTGCGCAGCACCACCACGGCAATCGACACCATGGTGAAGGCGGCCAGGGTACCGATGTTGATCAGCTCGGCGAGGATGTTGAGCGGGATCACGGCGGCGATCAGGCCAAACACGATGCCCACCAGCCAGGTGGCGAAGAATGGCGTGTGGAAGCGCGGATGCACGGTCGACAGGCGCTTGGGCAGCAAGCCGTCGCGCGACATGGCGAAGATGATGCGCGTCTGGCCGAAGGCCATCACCAGGATCACGGTGGTCATGCCGAGGATGGCGCCCAGGTCGACGAAGCCGGCGATCCAGTTTTCACCCGCATATTGCAGGGCCAGCGAGACGGGATGGTCGACGCCGAGGAATTTTTGATACGGCACGATGCCCGTCATGATGGCTGAGACCACCACGTACAGCACGGCGCACACGGCCAGCGAGCCGATGATCCCGATCGGCAAGTCGCGCGACGGTTTCTTGACTTCCTCGGCGGCCGAGGTGACGGCGTCAAAGCCGATGAAGGCGAAGAAGACGAGGGCGGCGGCGGAGAGCATGCCATGGTAGCCGAACGGCATGTAAGGCTGCCAGTTGGCCGGCTGCACGTGGCGCGCGCCGAAGATGATGAACAGCAGCACCACGCCCACCTTGATGGCCACCATGATGTTGTTCAGGCGCGCCGATTCGCGCACGCCCCAGCCCAGCATGGCCGTCAGCAGCAGCATGATGACCAGGGCCGGCAGGTTGATGAAGGTGGTCACGCCGGGCAGGGCACCCGGCGCGGCCGTCAGGGCGGCGGGCAGGGCGATGCCAAAGCCCGCCAGCAGCGACTGGAAGTAGCCGGACCAGCCGACGGAGACGGCGGCTGCGGCCAGGCCGTACTCGAGCAGCAAGTCCCAGCCTATCATCCAGGCGGCCAGTTCGCCCAGAGTCGCATAGCTGTAGGTGTAGATGGAGCCGGCCACGGGCACGGTGGAAGCAAATTCCGCATAGCACAGGGCGGCGAAGCAGCAGGCAACGGCGGCCACGACGAATGACAGCGACAGGGCGGGGCCGGCCGTCAGCGCGCCCGTGCCGGTGAGCACGAAAATGCCCGTGCCGACGATGGCGCCTATGCCCATGAGGACAAGGTCGAACGGTCCCAGCACCTTGGCCAGTCCTCCCGGCTTCTTGCTGTGGGCGATCATGTCATCCAAATTCTTGGTTCTAAATAAGCTCACTGTGTCTCCTGGTGGTTTTTGTCATGGCGCCATTGCCGCCTCGTGAGTAGCACGACGCAGCCAGATTCTAGCCCACGCGCCCGTGATTCCAGAAGGAAAACTGTGCCGTGCCGTGCGCGCCAGCCCCGTAAACTTGTTCGGCAGGCAAAAAAACAGCCCCGGATGGTGGTCCGGAGCTGAAAAGGAGATTGCTACAAATGGTTACTTTGGTCTACTTTGAAAAGTGCGCTTCAATCTCTTCCAGCGTCTTGCCCTTGGTTTCGGGGAGCAAAAATGCTGCCGCCAGGAAATACAGCACCGTGCAGCCGGCGCCGAAGAAGAACAAGGTCGAATAGCCGTGCAAGCCCACGGTCGGCAGGAAGATGGCGGCGATCACCGTCGAGACGAACTGGTTCACCAGCAGCGCGACGCTCATGCCGTTCGAGCGGATACGCGTCGGCATCAGTTCGGACAGGGCCAGCCACACGCACACGCCCGGTCCCACGGCAAAGCTGGAAACAAACACGCAGATGGCGATCGCCACCAGCCAGCCGTGCGAGGACGAGGGCACGGGGCCCAGGCTGGCCTTCTCGATGCGCAGCGGCGCCTCGCGTCCGGCGGCCGGGTCGGCGAACGGGTTCAGGTGCAGCTTGCGGAAGAACGCGCCGATTACGCTGTCGGCCTGCACGGCGTCCGCGCGCGCGATGGATACCTGGCGCAGCACGGGGTCATCGCTGCGCAGGCTTTTCACGTTGGTGAAGGGGCCGTAGGCGTAGGCGATGGTCAGCTGCTGCGGCGTGCCGTCGGCCGCCGCGCCCAGCGCCGTCAAGGTGGGCGCATCGAGGTGCAGGGTCAGGCCATCGGCTTGTACCTGGGCAGCGATGGCGGGGCGCACATCGGCCAGGTGCGCTTCGGCGCTGCGGAACAGCAGCCCGGCCGCCAGCAGCGAGACGACGATGCCGCCCGTGCCTAGCATCAGCAGGAATTTGCGGCCCTTGCGGTCGACCAGCAGCACGGCCACCACCGTCATCACGGCATTCAGTACTTTCAATAACACATCCGCCATGTTGGCCGAGGCGCCCGACAGGCCAGCCTGGTTCAAAATATTGACGACATACGCGAGGATGGAATTGATGCCCGTCGCCTGCGTGCAGGCGAGGATCAGGCAAGCGAGCAGGAAGGGCAGCACGTAGCGGCGGCTCAGCAGCGGATCCCTGGCCTTGCCGCTGATCTTGGCCGCGTTTTCCGGGGTGTCTTGCATCTCGCGCAGTTCGATGTCGGCGGCGGCGGGCAGGCGCGTGCGCAGCAGCGACTGGCGCGCCTGCTCGATGCGGCCCCGTTGCGCCAGCCAGCGCGGCGACTCGGCCAGCAGCAGGGCGCCGATGGTAAACACCAGGCCCGGCGTCAGGCAGACCCAGAAGATGCTGCGCCAGGCGTGGTCCTTGGCCGTGAAGATGGCGGCGATGCGGCCCGCTTCCGGCAACGCTTGCGCCGCCTGCGTGGCCGTTTCCACCGTCTGCGCTTGCTGCAGGCCGATCAGGGCGGCGGCCACCAGGCCGATGGTCAGCAGCAGCTGGAACAGGGCCGCACCGCGTCCGCGCTGTTGCGCGGGCAGGCATTCGGCCAGGTACAGGGGCACGACGACGCCGATCAAGCCGCCGCTGATGCCTTGCAGCAGGCGGCCCAGCAGCAGCGGCGTGTAGCCGTCGGCCAGGGCGATCAGCGGGATGCTGGCGCTGAACAGGGCGCCGGCCAGGAACATCACCCAGCGCCGGCCGAGGATATCGGCCAGGGCGCCGGCGAACAGCGAAGAAAGGACGGAACCCAATAGCACGGCGGCGACGATAAAGCTCAGCTGTTGCGCCGTCAGTTTCCAGGCCACCGAGGCCGTCGATTCCAGGTAGGGCAAGGCGCCGGCGATGATGCCGATGTCTATGCCGTACAGCAATCCCCCCATGCCGGCAATAAATAGCAGGTAGCGCATGGCCCACACGGGGGCCTTGTGTGACGTGTCGTGCATGAAAACTCCGGGACGGGGTTGAGGTTGGGGGCTGGGTCTAGAGACTGAATCTAGCGGGTGGAAAGATCGATGGCCGCGCCTTCGACGAAGACGGACACTGGCTGTAACTGTGAATCGAGGACGACGATATCGGCCCAGGCGCCAGGCGCCAGGCGGCCCCGTGCGGATTCGCCCAGGTAATCGGCCGGATACAGCGACAAACGGTTCGAGGCGTCGGCCAGGTCCAGGCCCAGCTCGACGAAATTGCGCAGCGCCTGGTCCATGGTCAGCACGCTGCCGGCCAAGGATCCCGTGGCCAGGCGCACGCAGCCCAGGCATTTGTAGACGCGCTGCGTGCCCAGGCCGTATTCGCCATCGGGCATGCCGGTGGCCGAGGTGGCGTCCGTCACGCCATACAGGCGCGGGATGGCGCGCAGGGCCGCGCGCAGGGCGCCCTTGGCCACGTGCTGCAGGTCGGGGATGATTTCCGCGTATTCGGCATGCGCCAGCGCCGCGCCCACCATGCCTGGGTCGTAATGCGTCATGCCCGTCATGCCGTTGTACAGGTGGGTAAAACCGGAGACGCCGGCTTTCAGGGCCGCCACGCCTTCGTCATACGTGCCGGCGCTGTGGCCGATCTGCACGCGGATGCCCATCGCCGCCAGTTGCGGGATCAGTTCCAGGTGGCCGGGGATTTCCGGCGCCATGGTGAGTACCTTGATGGGCGCGATGGCGTGGAAGCGCTGCACCAGCGCCAGGCTCGCTTGCACCACGTCGGGCGGCTGCGCACCCAGGCGGTGCAGGTTCAAAAACGGGCCTTCCAGGTGCACGCCCAGCATGCGCGCGCCGTTGGCCGGGCGCTCGGCGATGACGCCGGCCAGGCCTTGCAGGGCGCGCAGGATCGACGGTTCCTTCGCCGTCAGGGTGGTGCCCAGGAGGGCCGTGGTGCCGTGGCGCGCGTGCACCTGCGCCACGCTGGCGCCCGCGTTGCCGCCTTCCATGATGTCGACGCCGGCCGCGCCGTGCACGTGCAGGTCGATGAAGCCGGGCAAAATGGTCAGCGCGCTGTCGGCGGCAGGGTCTTCTTGTATCTGGACGATGCGCTGGTCAAAAGTGATGGTGCCCGTGATCCAGCCAGATGGGGTAAGGATTCTGCCGCTCAGCATGTGTTATTCCGCTATAAAAAGTTCGATACCCAGCTTTTGCAGCCCTTCGCGGTACTCCTGGCTGATGCTGGCATCGGTGATGACGGTATCGACCCGGTCCAGCTGCACGATGCGGTGCAGGCTGACGCGGCCGAACTTGGAGGCGTCCGTGAGGACGATGATTTTCTTGGCCCGTTCCACCATCTTGTGGTTCAGGCTTGCTTCCGCTTCGTGGTGGGTGGTGACGCCAAATTGCAGGTCGAAGCCGTCCACGCCCAAAAACAGCTTGTCGAAGCTGTAGGCTTGCAAACAGGTTTCCGCCTGGCTGCCCTGGATCGACAGCGACTGCTTGCGCAGCAAGCCGCCCGTCAGGATCAGGTCCACGCCGGGCGCGTCCGCCAGTTCCCAAGCGATGTTGAGGCCATTCGTGGCCACCGTCACGCCGGTCGCATCGCGCAGATGGCGCGCCAGCGAGATGGTCGTGGTGCCCGAGTCGATGATGATGTTATCGCCCGGTTCCACCAGCCGCGCCGCATAGGCGCCGATACGCTCCTTTTGCTCGTGGTTGATGGCATCCTTCTGGCGTATCGTGTGTTCAAGCGGCGGCGTGCGCGTCAGGGTCGCGCCGCCGTGGCTGCGCGTGGCCATGCCTTGCGCTTCCAGCGCATTCAAGTCGCTGCGGATGGTGACCGCGGACACGCCGAGCTTTTCCACCAGATCGGTCACTTGCACCGAGCCCTGCTGGGTAAGCATGTGGAGGATGGATTCACGGCGTTGGCTGGTATTTCGCATGGTGGCGGGCTCAGTAAAAATGAAAATATCGAGCTTAACAGATTGCCGCTTCGGCAACGACGGGGACGGCCGTATTGCGGTTGCAGGCGCGCGCATATTGCGCCAGCAAGCTGCCGATCTTGTGCTCGATCAGGGCCGGCGCCTCGGCTGCCAGGCTGCCCTGCACCACGGCGGCGTACTGTTCCGGCAAATGCTGGCTCAGCAGCGGCAGCGGAATCGTCAGGGCGTCCAGGTTGGCCAGCAGCTTGTCGACGGTGGCCGCCACTTCCGGCTCGCCCCAGTAATAGCGGCAACGGTCGCTCAAACCGTAGCGGCGCATCAAACGCTGTTCTTGCGGCGTGCCCAGGTAATGCTTGATCCAGTGCTTCGGCTTGGCCAGCATCACATCGTCGAGCACCTGAATCAGTTGCGAAGTGGCGTGCGCTGGCAGCAGTTCCTGCTCGATCTGGCACAGCGCGTACAGCGCCTCGCGCAGGGCAAAGGTGGCGGCCGGCCCCACTTTCAGGATGGCGAAATGGTCGCGCACCATGGCGTGCAGCGCCGATTCGCGCTGGTAGTCGGTGGAATGGGCTTCGAACACGAGGCCAGGCTGCTCGGCGACGAAGGCCGACAGTTCGGTGGCGGCATCCGCATCGTAATGCTGGATGCTGCTCTGGTCGAAATCGACGCCAGGCTGCACCACCATGGCGATGACCCGGCGCCAGGCGCCATGCAGGTCGTTGTCCAGGAAGGCGCGGCGGTGCACGTCCAGCGTGCGGCGCGCGGCCTGCGGGCTGGTGACGGCGCCAGCTTGCGCCAACGATGCTTCACCGCCGGGTATCGGCACTTCCGTGCCGATCACGTAGACGGGCGGCGCGAAGCCGGCTGCGGCGGCGGCCGTTTCGGCGACGAGGCACAGGCGCGCCGAGCGGGCCGCCACGGTTTCATCGTCGAGCTGCAAAGGGTCATCCACGCAGCGCATGCTGCAATCGAGGTGGATTTTATGAAAGCCGGCCGACGCATACGCGGCGATCAGGGTCTCGGCGTGGGCCATCGCGGTGGCCGCATCGAGGTGCTGCCAGGCGTTCGGGCCAAGATGGTCGCCGCCCAGCACCAGGCGCTCGGTCGGGAAATCCTGTTCCCGCGCCAGTGCCAGCATGGTGTCGCGGAAAACGTTTGGTGTCATGCCCGTGTAGCCGCCGAACTGGTCGACCTGGTTCGAGGTCGCTTCGACCAGCAGCACGGTGTCGTACTCGCTGGCCACGCGCATGGCGGCGCGCAGCACGCTCGGGTGGCTGCAGCACACGGCGTACAGTCCCACGCGTTCGCCGCGGCGGTGCGCCTTGATCACTTGCTGGATCGGGGACAGGGTAAAGGTCGGGTTTTCCACTTGCTTCATCATGTTGACGCCTTGGTATGTTGTCGTATCAAAAGGGCCGCGCCGCGCGCGCCGCCGGCGTCGCCAAAACGGGGCGGCAAAATGGGCGGCACGTGGACGCCGGGGAACAGGTGGCGCTTGACGGCGGCCGGCAGCTTGTCGTACAGGTGCGGCAGCTTGGACAGGCCGCCGCCGAGCACGATGACGTGCGGGTCGTAGGCCAGCACCAGGCCGGCCAGCGCGTGGCCCAGCACGTCGAGGTGCACGGCGACCGTGCGCTGGGCCACGGCGTCGCCCATGTTGGCCCTTGCCACGATGGCCAACGGTTCGGTGCCTTCGCCGCCAAAATGCGCATATAACTTGCTCATGGCGGGGCCGGAGACATAGCGTTCCAGGCAGCCCGTCTTGCCGCACGGGCAGGGGTACTCGGCCAGGCCGTGCTGCGCCAGCAGGGTGGCGGGCAGGCTCCAGTGGCCCCATTCGCCGGCCACGCCATTCAAGCCGCGCAGCAGCTGGCCGCCGACGCAATAGCCGCCTCCGGCGCCCGTGCCGAGAATGGCGCCGAACATGCTGGCGGCATTCTCGGCCGCGCCGCCTTGCGCTTCGGACAGGGCGAAACACTGGCAATCGTTGCCGATGGCGACGGGGCGCTGCAAGGCTTGCTGCAGCGTTTGCGCCACCAGGCGGCCGTTCAGGGCCGGCACGTTGGAACTCAGTTGCCGGCCGCTGGCGCTGTCGATCACGCCGGGTAAACCGATGCCGACGGGCGCCGTCGTGCCCAGTGCCAGGTCGCCGCGCGCCACCAGGCCGACGATCGCTTGCACGAAGGCGGCAAAATCGTCGCCGGGCGTGGCCACCCTTTCGCGGAATACTTCTTCCAGCGCGCCATCGCGGTCGGCAAAGGCGACCAGCTCCATCTTGCTGCCGCCGATGTCGATGCCGTGGTAGCCGGCGGTATGATTAGAATTGGTCATGGCCATAGATGGTTACGCCCTGCACGACACGGTTGACGATGCCGCCGGCGAATGGATTGTCGGGGCGCAGTTGCAGCAGCGCGGACTGGTGCAGCGCATATTGCTGCGCCATCAGCAGCCACAGCGGGGCCAGCCAGGCATCGGGCCAGGCCGGCGCGTCGGCTGCTAAGTTGGCAGATAAGTCGCCGCCGATGCCCACAGTCAGGCACGTCTGCGCCACGCTGTCGCGCTGCAGTTCTTTCAACAGGTCGTCTTCGTACTGGCGCGCCAAGGGCTTGCTGCTGCGCAACAGGATCACCAGCGACTCCGTGGTGACGGCCGATTTCGGGCCGTGGCGGAAACCCAGCGGGGTATTTGCCATCGCCATCACGCGGCCACCCGTCAATTCCAGGATTTTCAGGGCTGCTTCCTTGGCCAGCGCTTCCAGCGGGCCGCTGCCCAGGTAGACCACGCGCTGTACGGGTGTCGAGCCCAGCTCCGCCACGGCGGCAGACCAGTCGCGCAAGGCGTGTTCGCCCAGCTGCGCCAGGGTCTCCAGGCGCGCCAAATCCGTGTCCTGGCCCAGTACCGACAGGGCCGCCAGCAGCATGCTGGAAAAGCTGCTGGTCATGGCGAAGCCGCGGTCGCAGCTGCCTTCCGGCATCAGGAGGTTATACGTATTGCTGTCATTGGCGCCCTGGCGCGCCAGCTTGCCGTCGGCGTTGCAGGTGATGTTCAAAAAGCGCGCGCCGGGCACGACCTGGCGCAGCAGTTCCACGGCCGCCAGGCTTTCCGGGCTGTCGCCGCTGCGGGCAAACGAGACGAGCAGGGTAGGGGCATGCGCTTCCAGGTACAGCTCGTGGTGCGTCAGCAAAGTCGTGGTGGCGATGGCGCGGATTTGCGCGGGCCAGGCCGCATTCAAGGTGTCGACGACGATTTCGCCCACATAGGCAGAGCTGCCGGCGCCCGTCAGGATGACGCGTTGCGCAGGATTGGACAGCGCGTCGCCCAGGAAGGCGGCCAGGCCGGCTTGTTCCTTGCGCAAAATGCCGGCCAGCGCGCGCCAGATGGCCGGCTGGTGGGCGATTTCCTCGGCCGTGTGCAGGCCTCCGATGTCGCGCCAGGTTTGAATGTCACGCTGAAGAAGGGTAGTCATGGAGTGTCAGTAAAGTGTTTGTTGGAGAAAGCATAAATACTAAATTTCGAAAAGTCAAATACGAAAGTAAAACGAAAGTAAATAGTTGCATGGCTTGCGAAATAATGTCGTTTTATCCCCATCCAATCGTGTTGCAGTGCCGCATGAAACCCTGTGGCGCTGCCGCCTGTCGCTGAAATGCGACGATAACGAAAGTATGTTTTGTGACTTTTTGGTGAAACGTAAGAAAAATGCGCCAATACTGGGCAATTTATTAATAAATTGCCGCTTTAACTTTCTTTTGATTGACGATATATATTTTTCTTCTTAAAGTATTTCCATCACTTCGATTTTCTGAAAGCCGCCAGATGAAACCTCTCCCGCTTCCCCGCCGCGCCCTTGCCGCCTGTGTCCTCGCCGCCCTCGCCACATTGGCAGTGCCGGGCCTGCAGGCCGCGCCTATCGGCAACCTGACAAGTTTGAGTGCCGTGCATGCGGCCGATGTGGCCAAGGGCGAGGCACTGGGCTGGGATGTGCGCAGCGACACGGGCGTGCAGCTGCGTATCAGCCTGCCGCAGGCGGACGTGCTGCGCATTCAGGCGGGCGGCAAGGGGGGCTTGACGGGGCCGGGCGACAAGGCCGCGCCCATCGTCGTGGGCCAGCCTGCCGCGCAGGTGGCGTACCAGATCAATGAACAGCCCGACCATATCCTGATCAGCACCGAAGCCCTGAGCCTGCGCATCGACCGCAAGCCCTTGCGCTTTACCTTGTACCGCAAGGGCGACCTGGTGCCGCTGTGGCGCGAAGTGCAGCCGCTGTCGCTCGACGACAAGCAGGGCGTGCAGGTGCTATCGAGCTTGCCGGGCGAGCGTTACTTCGGCGGCGGCCAGCAAAATGGCCGCTTCGAATTCAAGGGCAAGCAGGTGCCCGTGTCGTATTCGGGCGGCTGGGAAGAGGGCGACCGGCCGAATCCCGCGCCATTTTTGATGAGTTCACGCGGATGGGGCATGCTGCGCAATACCTGGTCCGACGGCAATTACGATTTGCGCGACAAGGAGCAGATCTCGCTGCAGCACGCGGAAGGCCGCTTCGACGCGTATTTCTTTGTAGGCAAGGACCTGCGCAACGTCGTCGCCCGCTACACGGACTTGACGGGCCGCGCGCGCATGCTGCCCCGCTGGGCGCTGGAATACGGCGACGCCGATTGCTATAACGATGGCGATAATGTCAAAAAGCCCGGTTCCGTGCCGAAGGGCTGGACGGATGGCCCGACGGGCAAGACGCCGGACGTGGTGGCGACGGTGGCGCGCCAGTACCGCGAACACGACATGCCGGGCGGCTGGATTTTACCCAACGACGGCTATGGCTGCGGCTACACGAATTTGCCGGAAACCGTGAAGGGCCTGGCCGGCTATGGCTTCCGCACGGGCCTGTGGACGGAAAACGGCGTCGACAAGATCGCCTGGGAAGTGGGCCAGGCGGGCAGCCGCGTGCAAAAGCTGGACGTGGCGTGGACGGGCAAGGGCTATCAGTTCGCCATGGACGCGAACAAGTCGGCCTATGACGGCATCCTGAACAACTCCGACAGCCGGCCATTTTTGTGGACGGTAATGGGCTGGGCCGGCATCCAGCGCTACGCCGTGGCGTGGACAGGCGACCAGAGCGCCAGCTGGGATTACATCCGCTGGCATATCCCGACCCTGATCGGCTCGGGCCTGTCCGGCCAGGCATATGCGTCCGGCGACGTGGATGCGATCTTCGGCGGCAGCCCGGAAACCTATCTGCGCGACTTGCAGTGGAAAAGCTTTACGCCAGTTTTGATGGGCATGTCCGGCTGGGCTGCGGCCGAGCGCAAGCATCCGTGGTGGTTCGAGCAACCGTACCGTGACATCAACCGCCGCTATCTGAAGCTCAAGATGCGCCTCACGCCGTATATGTATACGCTGGTGCGCGAAGCGGAGCAATCGGGCGCGCCGCTGGTGCGGGGGCTGATGTGGGATTACCCGCAAGACCCGGCCGCCTACACGGAAGCGTACAAATACCAATTCCTGCTGGGGCGCGACGTGCTGGTGGCGCCCGTCTACCGCAGCCAGGCCGTCAGCGGCGGCTGGCGCAAGGGCATCCACCTGCCACAGGGTACCTGGTACGACTACTGGGATGGCCGCCAGGCCACGGCCAACGCGAAGGGGCGCGACCTCGATATGCAGGTGACGCTCGACAAGCTGCCCGTGTTCGTGCGCGCCGGCGCCATCCTGCCCATGTATCCGGAAATGCTGTACGACGGGCAGAAGCCGAAGGATCAACTCACGCTCGACATCTACCCGCACGGCGAGTCCGACTACACCCTGTATGAAGACGACGGCAACACGCGCCAGTACCAGGGCGGCGCCTTCAGCCAGCAAGTCATCCGCATGCGCCAGTCGGGCGCCGATGTGCAGATCGACATCGGCGCCGTCGATGGCAAGTACCAGGGCCAGGAAGCGCGCCGCGGCTATGCGCTGCGCATGCTGGCGGGCCAGGCCCCCGCCGCCGTGCGCGCTGGCGAACGGCTGATCGCGGCAGCGGGCGAGCGCGCCGGCTACGACAAGGCGGTCGAAGGCTGGTATTTCGACGCGGCCGACCGGCAAGGCACCCTGCACGTGAAAGTGGCGGCGCAGGACATCCGCCAGCCCTTGACTTTGCAGGTTGCCGGTGCGCTGGCCGTGGCGAGAATCGACGCCGACTTCCCCGCCGCCCCCGTGCCTGGCCGCGCCTTGCCGGCCGACGCGATGCAGGTGGTGGCGCGTCCTGCGGAGGAAAGCGGCTATCCGCTGGAAAACGCCTTCGACGGCAAGCCCGAGACGTGGTTCCGCACCGTGCGCAGCCCGTCCGTGAAAAGCGGTCCGCACGAATGGGTGATCGGCTTTACGGAACGGCGCCTGGTGGACGGCATCGAACTGGCGCCGCGCAACGACCAGCACTGGAAACATGGCCAGGTGCGCGACTATGAAATCTACATCGGCGACAACAACGGCGAATGGGGCGCGGCCCTTGCGCGCGGCACCCTGAAGCTGGAGGAAGGCAGGCAGACGATCAATTTCCCCGCCACGGCCGGACGCTTGCTGCGCTTCCGCGTCATGAGCACGCAAAATCCGGAAGGCGATGGCGCGGCGTCCACCGACCCGATGGTGACGGCGGCGCAAACGGGGCCGGTGGCGCGCGCGTTTGATGCGGCGCTGGCCAGCGACGTGGCGCCCGTCACCCTGTCCGAATTCCGCGTGCTCGAGCACCGCGTGGCCGAAGGCGAGGAGGTGCAGCGCTATCTGTCGGACCTGGTGCTGCCGAAGCCTATCGCGAAAGACCGGCCAGCCAGCAAGGCGGCCGAGATGCGCATGAACGGGCTGTGGTTCCGCAAGGGCCTCGGCGTGGGACCGGCCAGCCGCATCGACTTGCAGCTGGCCGGCAACTGGAATCTGCTGCGCGCCGACCTGGGCGTGGACGATAGTTGCCGCAGCGCGGGCGGCTTGCAATTCAAGGTCTGGAGCGGTGAGCGGCTGCTGTATGACAGCGGCCTGGTCACGGCTCCCGGGGTGGTCAAACCCGAAATCGACGTGCGCGGCCTGAGCCAGCTCAGTTTGCGCACCCTGGGTGCGCGCGGCGCCCACCCGGCCCAGGTCTGCGGTAACTGGGCCAACGCCGTGCTGACCGGCACGGAAGGCGCGACAGTCAAGCCGCGCTAAGCAATCAATCATTTCACTAAAAAAGAGCCCCTCTTCGGACCGGGGAGGGGCTCTTGCAAGCCGACGAAAACAAATCACTGATAACCACTGATAATAAGGGAGATGGGAATGCACTTGAAAAAACTGATGGCCGCCATGGTGGCGGTAGGCTTGGCGTCGACAGCGCTGGCAGCGGAGGAGGAAAAACTGCAGCGTGTCGAAGTGACGGGTTCCAGCCTGAAGCGGATCAACGCGGAAACGGCGTCGCCGGTACAGGTGATCAACGCCAAGCAGATCGAAAACATGGGCGCGCTCACCTTGCTGCAAGTGCTCGACAACCTGCCCGCCGCGCGCCCGGCGCAGCAGGACTTCCGCTCGATGTTCACGGGTTCCGATGGCGGTTCGCAAGCGAACTTGCGCGGCCTGGGGGCGCAGGGCACCCTGGTGCTCTTGAATGGCCGCCGCCTGTCCTTCTACGGTGCGCCGGCCGGTTTCCAGACCATGTTCGTCAATATCGATGCGATTCCCGCCGCCGCCATCGAACGCATGGAAATCCTGACGGACGGCGCCTCTGCCGTGTATGGTTCCGATGCCGTGGCCGGCGTCATCAACGTGATCACCAAAAAATCGTATCAAGGACTGGAAGCGCGCGCCAACGGCGAGTTTTCGCCCAGCGTGAAAGCCTATGGCGAGCGCCAGGCCAGCGTGCTGTATGGCCTGGGCGACCTGGCCAACGACGGCTACAACATCTATGGTTCCGTGAACGTCTACCAGCGCGACCGCATCGCCCTGGCCGACACCTGGCAAAAGCGCCCCGCGTATTTTTATGCGAACAATCCCAATTTCATCCCGAACATGCGTGTGGGCGTCGGCAGCGAGCCGGGCGTGATGAACCCGGGGACCTTCTTTGTCTTCGACAAGGCGAAGAACAATGCGCGCACCCAGCGCGCCGCGCCCGGCTGCAACACCAGCATCACCGAGGCGTCGGGCACGCGCTGCGTATGGAATGCGCTGCCCAACCAGCTCGACACGGGGCCTACCTCGGAGCGCGCCACGGCTTACCTGAGCGGCCGGCTGAAACTCGGCGGTGACATGGAAGCGTTCGCGGAAGGCGCTTTCACCCACATCAAGATGCGCGGCGAGAATGGCCCGTCCAGTTTCAACAGCGGCAGCACGAACAACTGGTTCGCGCGTAACACGGGCAATGCCCTGAACACCTTCGCCACGCCTTTTCTGAGCCCGAGCAACGTCTACCTGAAGGGCAAGCTCGATGCCGATATGCTGGCCAAGATGGGCGGCGCGGCCGGCTTGAACTATCTGCTGCAGGATGCGACGGGCCACTTCGGCCAGAAGAATGTCGATGAAAACTACCGCGCGCTCGTTGGTCTGCGTGGCAGCATCGGCGGTGGCTGGGATTTTGAAACGGCGCTCAGCGTGGCTGGCAGCCATTCGACCCTGTTCCAGACGGCGAATATCAACATCAAGGGTTTTGAACAGGCGTTTGGCCCGTTCACCAAGGATCCCGTCAGCGGCCGTACGTATATCTCGGACAATCCCGCCTACAAGTTCGGCGAAATCAGTGACGCCAACGCGGCGCTCCTGCGCGCCGCCTACCCGACCTTCGCCATCGAATCCTGGACCAAGCTGATGACCTGGGACGCGAAGGTCGAAGGCACCCTGTTCAAGCTGGGCGAGCGCGAAGTGCGCGCCGCCGTGGGCACCAACATCATGCGCGAGAGCTTTCTCACGCCCGGCAACGCGGATGCGGCGAATGGCCTGATCACGCAGCAGGGCGGTTCCTGGTTCGATGGCAAGCGCACCATCGCCGCCGTGTTTGGCGAAGTGGTGGTGCCGCTCAGCGACACCCTGGAAGTCAATGCGGCCGCGCGCCTGGACAAATATCCGCACTTCGCCGCCAACCTGGCGCCCAAGCTGGGCGTGATCTGGCGCGCGCGGCCCGACCTGATGCTGCGCGGGACGTATTCCGAAGGCTTCCGCGCGCCCAACCTGGCCGAATCGGGCACAGGCGGCGTCTTTGCGCAGGTGGGCGGCATCCGCGACACGGTGCGCTGTGACGAAACGAATGCCATGGCGCGTGCGCTGATGAAGTCCAGGGTGGCAACGGATGCGGACCTGGGCAAGAGCCTGCTCAATTCGAACTGCTCCACGACGGTGGGCGGCCTGACGCCGCCGAACCAGAACCTGCGTCCGGAAAAGGCCAAGATTTCCACCGTGGGCCTGGTGCTGCAGCCGGCCAAGGACGTGAGCATTTCCATCGATTACTGGTTCATCAACCGCCGCGATGAAATCGTGCGCCAGGACTTCAACGAGCTGTTTACGGAACTGGTGGGCAAGTACGGTCCGACCCTGGCCGGCACGCCTAACGCCATCCGCAACGACCTGACCGATACGGACCGGGGCAACGTGGCGGCAGTGGCGGCCATGTGCGCCAATCCCGCCAACGCTGGCGTGTGCGCGGGCGGCGTGCCGGGCTACTCGGTGGGCAACCTGGGCGGCTTGATCAACTCGTATTCGAACCGCGGCCGCACCCTGATGGACGGCGTGGACATTGACGCGCGCACGCGCTTTGCGCTCGGTGACTGGGGCAAGCTGAGTACCGGCATCGCCGCCACCATCCGCAAGCGCGATACCCATGACAGCGAAGACGGCAGCGACATCAAGGGCAATACCGTCGGCTACTACGATTCGCCGCGCTACCGCGCCACCGTGAATGCTGACTGGAGCTACCGCAACTTCGTCAGCAGCGTGTTCGTCAACTACTCGGGCAAGACACGCTGGGCGTATGGTCCCTGGGACAAGGACAACACGCCGGAGAACTGCACCGCCGCCTCGGTGTCGCTGCCGGCCGGCCAGTGCAAGGGTGCGCCGTCGTACACCACGGTGAACCTGGCCTTCAGCTGGAAGCCCATTAAGCACCTGGACATCGGCCTGAACGTGAAAAACGCGTTCAACAAGCAGCCGTACTACGACCCGAATGGCTGGGAAGGCTACAACCATAGCCAGGACCTGTTCGGCCGCCAGTTTGCGCTCTCGGCCAGCTACAAGTTCTTTTAAGCCGTGACCTAGCCCCGGCCCGCCTGTGCGGGCCGGGGTATTGCCATGAAAAAGAAAAGACAATACTCTGAAATATGTAATACGAAAGATAAACGTAAGTGAAAGCAGTCCGTCAGGGCTGCTTTCGTGTTTTTCTCTCCGGATTTTTGGGGCGTTTCACCATTCTCGCTCACCTCCCTGCCTACGTGTGTATCTGTCACACCACGATAACGAAAGTTATTTTCCGTGCTAGTCATTGAGTCGAAAGATAAATCACGTTTATTTGCCAGCTTGAGCGATAAATTTGCGTTATAACTTTCTTTTTGTTGACGATACTTATTTTTCTTTTTAAAGTAATCCCAAGAAAACGAAAATCAGCCGATACGGACTGATTTCCCGGAAGGTGTGGCTGTCTGGCGCTACCTTCCGACGAACACCATAAAAATTGCATCCCCCGACTCCGCCCTGGAGCGGGGAGGACGCGCATAACCCTCGATATAGACGGAGAGACAGCATGCATACCACCCGACTCAAATTGCGCGACATCAGCCGCGCCGCCGCGATCGTGATCGCACTGGCGGCCGGCGTGCCAGGCCAGGCCTGGGCACAGTCGAATGCCACCAGTACCATTTTCGGCGAAGTGAGCGCACCGGCCGGCGCCACCGTGGTGCTGGAAAACCTGGCGACGGGCGTGCGGCGCAGCCTGACGCCGGATACGTCGGGCCGCTATGTGGCCAATTCCATGCCGCCAGGCCGCTATGCGGTGCGCGTGCTGCGTGCCGGTTCGGTGGAAGCGTCGCAGGAAGTCGAAGCCCTGATCGGCGCCGGTGCGGAAGCGAACTTCGGTCCGGCCAGCGTGGCCGGTTCCGTGGGCCAGGAGCAAACCGTCGTGGTGAAAGCGTCGCGCAACACGATCGACGTGTCGAACACGAACAATGGCGTGATCTTCACGGCCAAGGAATTGAAAGCGCTGCCGGTCGGGAATGATGTGGCTTCCATCGTGCAGCTGACGCCGGGCGTGGCGCGCGGCACCAACAGCGTGTATGGCAATGCGCCGTCGATCGGCGGCTCGGGCCAGTCGGAAAACGCCTTCTACGTCAACGGCTTCCCGATCACGAATATCCTCACCCAGGTGGGCGCGTCGGAGCTGCCGTTTGGCGCGATTTCCAACCTGCAGGTGCTGTCGGGCGGCTACGGCTCGGAGTTTGGCCGCTCCACCGGCGGCGTGATCAACATCACCACCAAGAGCGGCGGCAACAAGGTCGAATTCGGCGGCAAGGTCTCCATCATCCCCCGTTCGCTGAAGGGCACAACGGAAAACCGGTACTACCCGAACACGGGCGCCAATCCGGACACGGATGGCACCTTGAAGTACTGGAATCGCGATAACGGCAGCACCAGCAAGGTCGTCGGCTTGTACGGCAGCGGGCCGCTGATCCAGAACAAGCTGTTCGCCTTCGTGGCGCTGGAACAGACGCGCACGGACGGCGGCGCCGTCGCCGGTGCGCGCGACGACTCGGACAAGGTGCTGCCGAACGGCTGGCGCGAAAGCAAGAGCAAGGTTGACCGCATGATGGCCAAGCTGGACTACAACCTGACGGACGACCATCACTTTGAATATACCAAGCTGTATGACCGCACCACAACGGATAGCCAGAGCTATGGCTTCGACTATGCCACCTTGAAACGCAACAACGTGCCTGGCGGCGGCAGCGAGACCACCATCAACTGCTGCGGATCGTCGGCTGCGCCAGGCGCGAATGTCGACATCTTCAAGTACACGGGCTACCTGACGGACAACCTGACCGTGACGGCCATGATGGGGCAGTCGCGCACTGCGCACCGCCGTACCCCGGACGGCTACAATCCGCTGCTGGCGCAAACGTCGTCGAATGCATCGACCCAGGTGCCCGGCCTGGCGTACGCGAATCCGCAAACGGTGACGGGGACCCTGGTCGATCCGTCGTCGGACGACCGCCAGAAAGCCAAGCGCCTGGATCTCGAATACAAGCTGGGCAAGCACTCGCTGCGCGGCGGCATCGACCGCATCGACGTGGAATCGCAAGTGGGCCTGAGCCTGGCCGGCGGCTACCGCTGGAGCTACCAGCGCGCGACCGATCCGAACCGCGCCATCAACGGCGCCTTTGAAACGCCGTACCAGGGCGACGGCTATGGCAAGCAGGGCTATTACGTCAGCAAGGACTTGAACGCCAACCTGGCGCGTCCGACCAGCGTGCAATCGGCGCAGTACATCCAGGATCACTATCAGGTCACGGAGCGGGTACTGCTGGACCTGGGCCTGCGCCGCGAACAGTTCACCAATTACAGCAGCGATGGCGTGGCCTTCATTTCGCAGCGCAACATGATCGCCCCGCGCCTGGGCGCCACCTGGGATTATCTGGGCGACGGCAGCCTGAAATTCTTCGCCAACGGCGGCCGCTACCACCTGCCGGTGCCATCGAATTTGTCGAGCAACATGGCCAGCCCCTTCCTGGCCACCAGCGAGATGTTTACCTACACGGGCGTCGATCCCGTCACGGGCGCGCCGACGGGCCTGCATGCGATCAGCAAGCCGTATTCGGCCAACAACGCGTATGGCCAGAGCCGCGATGCGCGCGAAGTGACGGCCGTTGGCCTCAAGCCGCTGTCGCAGGATGAATTCTCGCTGGGCTTCGAACGCGCCCTGAGCAAGAAGCTGGTGGTGGGTGCGAGTGTGTTGTACCGCAAGCTGAACGACACCAACGACGACAGCTGCGATGAACGTCCGCTGCAAGCCTGGGCCACGCGCAACAGCGTCGATACGGCTAACTGGAGCGGCTTCCAGTGCGCCATCATCAATCCGGGCCGCGACAACAGCCTGATGGTGGACTTTGACGATGGCAAGGGCCTGCGCCGCGTGGATATATCGGCGGCAGAGTGGGGCAACCCGCTGCCATCGCGCACCTACCGCGCCTTGAACATGTTCGTCGAGCACCCGTACACGAACGGCTGGTACGGCAAGCTGACCTACACCTTGTCCGGCCTGAAGGGCAATATGGAAGGCCAGACGGACAGCATCGGCGGCGGCGACGTGGGCCTGACGGTCAGCGACGACCACAAGGAACTGATGTACAACGCGTATGGCTATCTGCCGGGCGACCACCGCCACGCCTTCAAGGCCTACGGCTTCATGCAGGTCATCCCGGACGTGATGGTGGGCGCCAACCTGTCGCTGATCTCGGGTGCGCCGCGCAACTGCATCGGCGCGTTGCCCGATAATCTGAAGTTCGAGGGCAATTACGGCGATTCCTACTTCTATTGCAACGGCAAGCCGGCGCCGCGCGGCAGCCAGGGCCGCCTGCCATGGCAAGCCCAGCTGGACATGAATGTGGCCTATACTCCCAGCGCCGTCAAAGGCCTGAGCCTGAAAGTGGACGTGTTCAACGTCTTCAACAGCCAGACCGTCACCCGCTATACCGAAACGCGCGAAGACCATGGCGCCATCTCCCGCAATTACCTGCAGGTGGATGGACGCACGGCGCCGCGTTCCGTGCGCTTCACTGCGGAATACACCTATTAACCTGCAACCGGCCTGCCGTGCGGCGGGCCGGTGACGATCATTACCAACGGAAGCGAGAAGAGACCAATGACGACACAAATCAATCGACGCAATTTCCTGTCCGCCAGCGCAGCGCTGGCCGGTGGCGCCATGGCCGGCAGCGCCTTGCTGCCTGGCGCGGCCAACGCCGCAACCGCCACCGGCCGCGACAAGGTTCGCCTGGGCCTGATCGGCACGGGCATGCGCGGCCAGGTGCTGCTGGCCGAACTGGTGCGCCGCGATGACGTGGAAGTGGTTGCCCTGTGCGATATCGAACCGATCATGCTGAAACACGCGCTGGGCCAGGTGGCCAAAGCCGGCAAGCCGCGTCCGCGCACCTATGGCGAAGACCGCGACCAGAAAGCCTACCAGCGCATGCTGGACGCGGGCGGCCTCGATGGCGTGATCATCGCCACGCCGTGGGAATTCCACGCGCCCATGGCGATCGCCGCGATGCAGGCGAAGATACCCGTCGGTTGCGAAGTGGTGGCCGGCATTACCCTGCAAGACCACTGGGATGTGCTCAATACCCAGCTGAAAACGGGCACACCCTACATGTTGCTGGAAAATGTGTGCTACCGCCGCGACGTGATGGCTGCGCTGCAGATGGTGCGCGCAGGCCTGTTCGGCGAACTGCTGCACCTGCAGGGCGGCTACCAGCATGACCTGCGCGCCGTCAAATTCAACAGCGGCAATCCGGCCAAGCCGTATGGCGGCGGCGTGGAATTCGGCGAGAAGGGCTGGTCGGAAGCCCATTGGCGCACGCAGCACTCGGTCGAGCGCAATGGCGAACTGTATCCAAGCCACGGCATCGGCCCGTGCGCCATGTACACGAAAATCAACCGCGGCAACCGTTTTACGCGCATCAACGCCTTCGCCACCAAGGCGCGCGGCTTGCACGACTACATCGTCAAGCAGCCGGGCGGCGCGCAGCATGCGAACGCCAAGGTGAAATTCAAGCTGGGCGACGTGGTCACCACCACGCTGGCGTGCGAGAACGGTGAAACCATCATCCTGCAGCACGATACGAGCCTGCCGCGCCCGTATTCGCTGGGCTTCCGCGTGCAAGGCACGGACGGCCTGTGGATGGACTTGAATAATTCGATTCATATCGAAGGCGTCAGCAAGCCGCACCAGTGGGATGACTTCAAGGCTTACCAGGACAAGTATGAGCACCCGGTCTGGCGCAAATACGCGGCGCAAGCGGAAGGCGCGGGCCACGGCGGCATGGACTTCTTCGTCATCCACGCCTTTGTCGAAGCCCTGAAGGCCAATGCGCCGATGCCGATCGATATCTACGATGCCGTGACGTGGAGCGCCATCACGCCGTTGTCCGAGCAATCGATCGCCGCCAACTTCCAGACCCTGGACTTCCCCGACTTCACGGGCGGCCAGTGGAAAGCGCGCAAGCCGATCTTCGCCCTCGACGGCAAGTACTAAGGCTTTACAACCCGCTACCGCGCCTGCCGCCGTAGCGGGTTTTTTCCATTTCAGGAGACGTTGATGAAACACACAAGTTCATTGCTCTGCGCAGTCCTTCCCGCCATGCCCTTACTGGCCGCCTGCGTGGCAGCCTGCGTGGCCGCGCCCATGGCGTGCGCGACGCCCGCCAGTGTGGAACTGGCCGGCAATGCCTTCATCACCAGCGCAGACAAGGGCGCCGTCATCGGCGAGCATGGCCTGACCGGCTGGAGCAATCCTTCTGCCGTCGCCAGCACGTATTTCCGCGTGGCTGAAGCAGGTCCCGTGCAGGTGGCGCTCGACGCCAGCCTGGCCGATGGCGGCGACAGTACCATCCGCGTGAAGATCAACGGCACGCCGTTCGACGTCAGGCTGGCCGGCAAGGCGCGCAAGACCTACGCCGTCGGTACGGTCAATGTGCCGGCGGCCGGCTATGTGAAGGTGGACTTGCAGGGATTGACGCGCGCCAAGGCCACGTTCGGCGACGTCGCCGCGCTGAAGGTGACGGCCGGTGCCACACTGAACTATGCCAACGACCCGGCCAATTACTACTGGTCGCGGCGCGGGCCGTCCGTGCACATGGGCTATACGGTGCCGGCCAATACCGAGTATTTTTATAACGAGATGACGATCCCCAAGGGCCAGGACGTCATCGGCTCCTACTTCATGGCCAACGGCTTCGGCCAGGGTTACATGGGCATCCAGGTGAAGTCGCCCGGCGAGCGCTGGATCCTGTTTTCCGTGTGGGACGCCGAGGATGGCGCCAAGACCACCCTGGTCAGCAAGGGCGCCGGCGTGGTTGACAACGCATTTGGCGGAGAGGGCACGGGTGGGCAAACCTACCTTTCATATAATTGGGCGGCTGGCACCACGTACCGCTTCATCACGCGCGCGCGGCCCGACGGCAAGGGCGGCAGCGATTATTCGGCCTGGTTCTTTGCGCCGGAAACGGGCAAGTGGCGCTACATCGCCACCTGGAAGCGGCCGGCGATTTCCACGTATTTGACGCGCGTGCATTCCTTTCTCGAGAACTTCATCGATACCCTGGGCTACACGCAGCGCCGCGTCCAGTTCGGCAACCAGTGGGCAAGGAACGTTTCCGGCGCCTGGTCGGAAGTGACGTCAGGGCGCTACACGGGCGACGCCACGGCCACCAACGCGCAGCGCATGGATTACGCGGGCGGCCTGGAAAACGGCAAGTTCTACCTGCGTAACGGCGGCTTTTTTGCCGAGCACGTAAAAACCGGCCAGAGCTTCACGCGCCCGGCCACGGGCCAGACGCCCGCCGTCGATGTGAGTGCCTTGCCGATGCAATAGGCGCGGGGTCTCAGAACGGCCGCTTGCCCACCATCGCTTCGATGCCGCGATAGTAGGTGAGCGGCCGGCGTATCGTCACGCCCATCAATGCCGCCGCCTGGATGATGTCGTCCGTGTCGCGCCGGTACACCACCAGCGCATCCATTTCGTCGGAACCGTTGCCGTCGATCTGGATCAACTCATAGCCGCCGTCTTCGATGGCGCGCTGCGCCAGTTCCGTGTCCAGCCACTCGAAATAGGGCAGCGCGCTACCGCCGCTGTCCTCGAGCATTTCGTAGGGGAAGTCGGGGAATTCGTCGAACATGTCCTGTATCTGTTCGTGCAGTTCATCGAGCTTGTCGCTCGACGCCATATGGCAGGCCAGGTGCAAGAGGATCGCCACCGTGCAGGCCTGCGCATCGCTGTCGATCCACTCGTCGCGGGGAGCGGACGGCGCAGCGGTGATGGCGGTGACGGCTTCGTCGAGTTCCTCTCCTTCCAGGTCACCGCAGGTCAGCTTGGTCAGCAGTTCAGATAGCAGCATGTTTGCCTTTCAATGGGGGCGGCATGGCCAGGGTGGCCGGCTTGTCGATGATGTTGCCAATACTATCATTGCCGCGGATCCGGGCGCGCTCTGCAGAAATCGTACTGCGCTCTTCGACTACTTATCAACTAGACATTTTCCCGCCAAGCGGATACACTAAAAATATTCCCATGCGGAAACATTTTTCGATGCCCAGGCAGGCACAGGTGCGCTTGTCGCTCTTTGCCCACTACTTGTTATCCATTTTCTTCATTTCATCCAGGATCATTCATGTTTGTCCGAACCACCATGCTGCGCGCGCTGGCGTGCGCCGTCTTGCTGCCTGCGCTGTTGTCCGGCTGCGTCACCGGCCGCAATAGCGCGCCTGCGTTTACCTACACGACCCCCGACCCTGCCAAGGGCGTTGTCGTCGGCACCGTGTTCGAGCGCGCCGTCTTCGAGGCGCATGGCGCCAGATTCGGCATTGTCAGCAGCGACCTTGCCACTAACAAGGACAAAGATTTGTGGTTATCCAGCCATGCTCCCGCCGGCCAGGTCTCCTTGCAGAATGTCGCGCCAAAAGTTCCTACGGGCAAGGGCAGTACTTTTGCGCTGCAGCTGACGCCGGGACGCTACCGCATCCTCATCTGGCTGCTTGACTATGGAAGCAGGTCCAAGTACTCCGAATCGTCGCCGAAGGCGATCGAGTTTGACGTCGTGGCTGGCAAGGTCATCTACCTGGGACGTCTGGATGCCAACCGTTTCCTGGAAGTGGCGTCGATACACGACAATTTCGAGGAAGATATCGTCTACCTGAAGAAAAATCCCTTGCTGGCCAATGCCAGCATCGAGAACAAGGCGCTCGAGGTGCGTGAATGGTGGCTAAAGGACGCCACCGGCAAGAAACTTCTGGAAAGAAGCCGCGCCAACTAAGCACATGCAGGGCGCGCCAGCGGCCGCCAGCTCGCTTGCGCTGCTGCATATCTGAGGCATCACAGTGGCCAGGCCTGTTTGGTGACGGCCACGGCGACGATGTAGGCGAATACCAGCACGGCGAGCGCGAAGGCGCCGCCGCGCACGGCCGGCGTCTTGCCCCGTTTGAGTGCGATGGTGCCCAGCACGATGTAGGCCAGCAGCGCGCACAGCTTGGCGGCCAGCCAGGGCTGGCTGCCCGGCGACTGGCCGCTCCACACGGCCAGGGCGATGGCGCCGGCCAGCAAGGCCGTGTCGACCAGATGCGGCAGCACCTTCACCCAGCGCTGTTGCAGCAGCGGCGAGGCGCGTAGCATCCAGGCGCCGCGCAAGAGGAAAAGACAGCCGCTGGCGGCGGCGCAGCCCATGTGGAAATGCTTGAGGCTCAGATAATCCATGCGTGATGTGGTGGGCGTTGATTGGCGGTGGCGCCAGCATAACCGCCTTTGGCGCGCCGCGCCATACGCCGTCGGGAGGACGCGCCATCAGCGGCACCATTTCATGTACACCAGCTCCGGATCGCCTTCATCGAGATGCTCGATCCGGCCGCTGCGCACGAAGCCTGCGCTGGCGAACAGCTGTTGCGCGGCGCCGTTGGACTGGTTCGTCGAGGTGAATAGCTTCTCTGTCTGGCATGCGTCTGCGGCGGCGGCCAGCAGGCGCAGTCCCACGCCGCGCCGCTGCTGGCCGGGAGCGACCACCACCAGCGAAACAAAACCGTGGCCGAAGAAGTCGTCGTGCGTGAGCACATAGCCGGCCACCTGGCCGGCGCGGATGGCGACCATGCATAGATCCCTGTCGACGGCGCCGCGCACGGCATCGCCACGCTCCGGGTGCGCCTGCGCATACGCGTCGCATGCCAGCATGGCTGCCACATCGCCATGCCCGGCCATGCGGGTGACGATTTCATTTGCTTCCGTTCTGTTCTCCATGCCGCTCCCTGTTGTGCCGGTGCCGAGTGTGCCAAAAATACCTGCGTTTGTAAAACGCCCGCCATCCAGGCTAGGTCCACACTGCGCCATCTAGTCACTTTTGCCGATACGGCTATCCAGATTGCCTTTCCAGAATCACCCTGTGGCCGATAGTGCCTTTCGCCTCTGCCACGTAAGCTGGTCGGGACGGCTGGCCAGACGGCCAGTGCATTCATGGAGAAACATCGTGGCTACCCTAGATGGCACTAAGAACAACAGTAGTAACAAGGCAGTCGAACCCGGCATGCGGCGCAAGCAGGCGTCCGTGCTGATCAGCAGTACCTTCGCGTTTACCATCTGCTTTGCAGTCTGGATGATGTTTGCCGTACTGGGCATCCCCATCAAGACCAGCCTGGGCTTGACTGAAACACAATTCGGCCTGCTGGCCGCCATGCCCGTGCTGACGGGCTCCCTCGTGCGCGTGCCCTTGGGCATCTGGACCGACAAATACGGCGGACGCCGCGTCTTCTTTTGGCTGATGCTGGCCAGCGTGGTGCCGATCTGGCTGATTTCCTACGCCACCGCCTACTGGCACTTCCTCGTGCTGGGCATGTTCGTGGGCCTGGCGGGCGGCTCGTTTTCCGTCGGCACGCCGTATGTGGCGCGCTGGTATGAAAAGGAGCGCCGCGGCCTGGCGATGGGCATCTTCGGCGCTGGTAACTCCGGTTCCGCGCTGACCAAGTTCGTCGCGCCGGGCATCGTCGCCGCCTTCGGCTGGCAAATGCTGCCGAAGGTGTATGCGGTCGCCATGCTGGCCACGGCCATCATCTTCTGGCTGTTTTCGTACACGGACAAATCGCACCTGGCGCCATCGGGCGAAAGTTTTTCGGCGCAGATGAAGGTGCTGAAGGACCCGCGTGTGTGGCGCTATTGCCAGTACTACTCGGTGGTGTTTGGCGGCTATGTGGCGCTGGCGCTGTGGATGACCAAGTATTACGTGGCCGAATACGGTTTTGATTTGAAGCACGCGGCGCTGCTGGCCGCTTGCTTCTCGCTGCCGGGCGGCGTGCTGCGCGCGTTTGGCGGCTGGATCTCGGACAAATACGGTGCGGCCAAGGTGACCTGGGCCGTGATGTGGGTGTGCTGGGTGTGTTTCTTCCTGCTGTCATATCCGCAAACGCAGATGGTGATCGAGACCGTCACGGGGCCGCTGGCCATCCATATCGGCCTGTCGCCGCTGTGGTTCACCGCGCTGCTGTTCATCGTCGGCATTGCCATGGCCGTGGGCAAGGCGTCCGTCTTCAAGTTCATCGGCGATGATTTTTCCGACAACATCGGCGCCGTCTCTGGCGTGGTGGGCCTGGCCGGCGGTCTCGGTGGCTTCATCCTGCCCGTGATGTTCGGCGCCCTGGTGGACTTCACCGGCGTGCGTTCGAGCGCCTTCATGCTGCTGTACGGCACCGTCTGCGTTTCCCTCGTCTGGATGTATTTCTCGTTCAAGCCGCTGCGTGCGGCACCAACCAATCAACCTGCAGGAGCAACGTTATGAGTAACCCCGTGAGCCGCTACATGATCAATACCTGGGAGCCGGAAAGCCCCAGCTTCTGGCAAAACACGGGCAAGTCCACGGCCGCGCGCAATCTGTGGATCTCGATTCCCGCGCTGCTGCTGGCGTTCGCCGTGTGGATGGTGTGGAGCGTGGTGGTGGTCAACCTGCCCAACATCGGTTTCACCTACAGTAACAACCAGCTGTTCTGGCTGACGGCCTTGCCTGGCTTGTCCGGCGCCACCTTGCGCATCTTTTATTCGTTCATGGTGCCGATTTTCGGCGGACGCCGCTGGACGGCCATTTCCACGGGCTCGCTGCTGATTCCCGCCATCGGCATCGGCCTGGCCGTGCAGGATGTGAACACGGGCTATCCGACCATGCTGATCCTGGCGCTGCTGTGCGGCTTCGGCGGCGGCAATTTCGCCTCGTCGATGGCCAACATCAGCTTTTTCTATCCGAAGGCGAGCAAGGGTTTCGCGCTGGGCATGAATGCGGGCCTGGGCAACCTGGGCGTGTCGGTGGTGCAGTTCGTCGTGCCGCTGGTAATCACCTTCGCCGTGTTCGGCGCCTGGGGCGGCGATTCGCTGACCTGGGTCAAGAATGGCGTGAGCAAGGACATGTGGCTGCAAAACGCGGGCTTCATCTGGGTGCCATTCATCGCGCTGTCGACCTTGCTGGCCTGGTTCGGCATGAATGACCTGGCCTCGGCCAAGGCTTCGTTTTCCGAGCAGGCCGTGATCTTCAAGCGCAAGCACAACTGGCTCATGTGCTGGCTGTACACGGGCACCTTCGGTTCCTTCATCGGTTATTCGGCCGCGTTTCCGCTGCTGATCAAGATCCAGTTCCCCGATGTCAACCCGCTCGATTACGCCTTCCTGGGCCCTCTGGTCGGTGCGCTGGCGCGCGTGGCCGGCGGCGTGATTTCCGATAAACTGGGCGGCGCCAGAGTCACCCTGTGGTCCTTCCTGCTGATGATAGGCGCCGTGCTGGGCGTGCTGTACTTCATGCCGCAAGCCGGTGCAGGCGGTAGTTTCAAAGGCTTCTTCTGGATGTTCATGCTGCTGTTCGCCGGTACGGGCATCGGCAATGCATCGACCTTCCGCATGATCCCCGTGATCTTCTTGACGGAGCACCAGCGCGCGGCCGCCGGCAAGGGCAAGGCGGCGCAAGAGCAAGCCATCGTCGACGCCAACAAGGAAGGCGCGGCAGTCCTGGGCTTCACGTCGGCCGTGGCGGCCTACGGCGCCTTCTTCATCCCGAAAAGCTATGGCACCTCGATTTCGCTGACGGGCAGCCCCGACGCGGCCCTGTGGTGCTTCATCGGCTTTTATGTCAGCTGCATCGCGATCACCTGGTGGTGCTATGCGCGCAAGAATGCGCCTATGCCTTGCTAAAGTTGGAATGTCTGGCAAGTCGTTCTTGCCAGATGTTGAAGAAATGAGAGTATGTGATGGAAGAACTGGAAAAATTCGTCAACGGCTTCAGCCTGTTTCAGCAGCAGTACTTCAGCGAGCCGCAGACCTTGTACGACAGCTTGCGCGACGGGCAGCGGCCCACGACCTTGCTGATCGGCTGCTGCGATTCGCGCGTCGACCCCATGCTGCTGACGGGCAGCGACCCGGGTGACATGTTCGTGGTGCGCAATATCGGCAACCTGGTGCCGCCGTGCACGCCCGACGCGCCGCCCGGCGTCAGCTCGGCCATCGAGTTTGCCGTCTGCAAGCTCGAAGTGGCCAGGGTCATCGTGCTGGGGCACGCGCGCTGCGGCGGCATTCGCGCGCTGCTGGAACCGCAGCCGCGCGCGGAAGGTCAGGAAACGGACTTCGTGGGACAGTGGATGCGCATCGCCGAACCGGTGGCGCAGCGCGTGCGGCGCGAGCTGGCGCACCGCTCGTCGGAAGAACAGCACCATGCGTGCGAGCTGGCCAGCATATTGCAGTCGCTGGACAACCTGCTGACCTACCCATGGCTGAAGCGCCGGGTGGAGCAGGGGGTGTTGAAACTGCATGGCTGGTATTTCGACATCGACAGCGGCGCCCTGATGGCGTATTCGGCGCGCCAGCAGCAGTTTTTGCCGCTGGTCTGTCCGATCGAACGGGCGCGCCATCTGCATGAGCGCCCTTGGCCGGACTCAGCTAAAACGTAACAAATCCCCGCTGCGGTCAAACGCCAGCAGGCCGTCGATGCGGCCTTGCTCGATGGCCGTCACCATGCCGCGCAGGGGCGCCTCGCATTCCTGCGCGGCGGGCGGCTGGCCGTCCTGGCCCGCCAGTCCCGCCACGAAGACCACGTCCCAGTGCGTCTGCATCTGTTTCGACTCCTCCATCAATGTCTCGAAGCTGCCCAGTTCATCGGGCAGCTTGTCGGCGCACATCACGGGCGTGAGGGACTTGCCCTGGCCGCCTGGCTGGGCCTGCGCCTGGGTAAAGGTGAACAGCAGGCGTTGCGGCTGTTCCTGGTCGCGGGCGCTGCGCAGCAGGCTGGCGTAATCGGTAATCGGCATGGTTTTCTCCTGGTTGAATGATGATGACAGCGATGTTGACAGATATACCGCAGCACGCTCGCGGCGCCCATAGGCAATAGTGACTATCCGGGTGACTACGCATCTATGCATTCCTGGTGCGCGAAACCGACTTCTTGCCAATACCGCCGCGCAGGGCACATCGATAGACTGTTTGTATCGACGCTTGAGCCATCCTGCTTGCAGCGTTTTTATGACCTGGCGCCGCTCCTGCGGCGCAATGTGGAGGTAGCATGAGTCACTTTCTGGACCGTCTTAAATTTTTTAGCAAGCCTGCCGAGCCGTTCTCGAACGGCCATGGCACCGTGGTCGATGAAGACCGTACCTGGGAAAACGCCTATCGCCAGCGCTGGCAGCACGACAAGATCGTGCGCTCCACGCATGGCGTGAACTGTACCGGCTCGTGCAGCTGGAAGGTGTATGTCAAGAATGGCCTGATCACCTGGGAAACCCAGCAAACCGATTACCCGCGCACGCGGCCCGACCTGCCCAACCACGAGCCGCGCGGCTGCCCGCGCGGCGCCAGTTATTCCTGGTACGTGTATTCGGCGCAGCGCGTGAAGTATCCGATGGTGCGCGGCCGCCTGATGGAAATGTGGCGCGAAGCGCGCAAGACCATGGACCCCGTCACCGCCTGGGACTGGATCAGCCAGGACCCCGTGCGCTCGCAGCAGTACAAATCCATCCGCGGCCTGGGCGGTTTCGTGCGCGCCACGTGGGAAGAATCGAATGAAATCATCGCCGCCGCGAATGCGCTGACGATCAAGAAATACGGCCCGGACCGCATCGTCGGCTTCTCGCCGATTCCCGCCATGTCCATGGTCAGCTATGCCTCCGGCACGCGCTACCTGTCGCTGATCGGCGGCGTGGCCCTGAGCTTCTATGACTGGTACTGCGACTTGCCGCCGGCCAGTCCGCAAGTGTGGGGCGAACAGACGGACGTGCCGGAATCGGCCGACTGGTACAACTCGACCTATCTGATGGTGTGGGGCTCGAACGTGCCGATGACGCGCACGCCGGACGCCCACTTCTACACGGAAGTGCGCTACAAGGGCACGAAAACCGTGGCCATCTCGCCCGATTACGGCGAAATGGTGAAGTTCGGCGACATCTGGCTGGCGCCGAAGCAGGGCACGGACGCGGCGCTGGCGCTGGCCATGGGTCACGTCATCCTGAAGGAATTCCACTCGGAAGGCCAGTCCGACTACTTCCGCGAATATGCGCGCCAGTACACGGACTTCCCCATGCTGGTGCTGCTCAAGGAGCATAACGGCACCCTGGTGCCCGACTACTTCCTGCGCGCTTCGCACCTGGACAACAACCTCGACGAAACGAATAACCCGGAATGGAAAACCCTGGTCATCGACGAAACCACGGGTGCGATTACCGCGCCGGCCGGCTCCATCGGCTTCCGCTGGGGTGAGTCGGGCAAGTGGAACCTGGAACAGAAGGCCGGCGGCAGCGGCGTACCCATCGTGCCGATGCTCTCCATGATCAACGACAGCGACGCCGTCACGGAAGTGGGTTTCGCTTACTTCGGCGGCAAGGACGCGTCCGACATGCTGCTGCGCAAGGTACCGGTGAAAACCATCCGCCTGGCCGACGGCACGACCGCCCTGGTCACCACCGTGTTCGACCTGACGCTGGCCAACTACGGCATCGACCGTGGCCTCGGCGGCGAGAACGTGGCGGAAAGTTATGACGACGACGTGCCGTACACCCCCGCGTGGCAGGAAAAGCACACGGGCGTGAAACGCGCCGACGTCATCACCGTGGCGCGCCAGTTCGCGCAAAACGCGGACCAGACGCGCGGCAAGAGCATGGTCATCGTGGGCGCCGGCCTGAATCACTGGTACCACATGGACATGACCTATCGCGGCATCATCAATATGCTGATGATGTGCGGCTGTATCGGCCAGTCCGGCGGCGGCTGGGCGCATTACGTGGGCCAGGAAAAGCTGCGTCCGCAAACGGGCTGGACGCCTTTGGCCTTCGCCCAGGACTGGGTGCGGCCGATGCGGCAGATGAACGGCACCTCGTTCTTCTATGCCCATACGAGCCAATGGCGCCACGAAAAGCTGGAAACGGGCGACATCGCCTCGCCATCGGCTGCCGGTGGCACGGGCGACCTGACCCTGCTCGACTACAACGCCAAGGCTGAACGCATGGGCTGGCTGCCATCGGCGCCGCAGCTGCAAACCAATCCGCTGGAAGTGGCCAAGGCCGCCAAGGCGGCGGGGCAGGCACCGGCCGCGTATGCGCTCGACCAGATCAAGGCGGGCCAGCTGCAGTTTTCGTGCGATGACCCGGACAATCCGGCCAACTTCCCGCGCAATATGTTTGTCTGGCGCTCGAACATCCTGGGCAGCTCGGGCAAGGGCCACGAATACTTCCTGAAATACCTGCTGGGCACGCAGAATGGCTTGCTCAGCGACGAAGACGACTGCATCACGCCGAAACAGGTGAAAGTGCGTCCGGCCGCCGAAGGCAAGCTCGATCTGCTGGTGGTGCTGGACTTCCGCATGTCGACTACGTGTCTGTATGGCGACGTGGTGCTGCCGACGGCCACCTGGTATGAAAAAGACGACTTGAACACCTCGGACATGCACCCGTTCATCCACCCGCTGTCGGAAGCCGTGCAGCCGCTGTGGCAATCGAAGTCGGACTGGGAAATCTACAAGGGCATCGCCGAGAAATTCTCGGAAATCGGTGGCGAACTGCTGGGTACCCAGCAAGACATCATCCTCACGCCGCTGATGCACGACACCCCTGGTGAACTGGGTCAGCCTTTCGATCCCAAGGATTGGCGCGCTGGCGAATGCGACGCCATCCCGGGCAAGACCATGCCGAACATGACGGTGGTCGAGCGCAATTACCGCGACGTCTACAAGAAGTTCACCTCGATCGGGCCGCTGCTGGAATCGATCGGCAATGGCGGCAAGGGCATTTCCTGGAAAACGGGCCATGAAGTCGAAGTACTGCGCGGCATCAACCGCACGGTGCTCGATGAAGGCGTGTCGAAGGGCCAGCCGCGCCTGGATACGGCCATCGATGCGGCCGAGATGATCCTGACGCTGGCGCCGGAAACGAATGGCCACGTGGCCGTCAAGGCCTGGGCCGCGCTCTCAAACATCACGGGACGCGAGCACACGCATCTGGCCAAGCCGCGCGAGCATGACAGCATCCGCTTCCGCGACGTGCAGGCGCAGCCGCGCAAGATCATTTCCTCGCCCACCTGGTCGGGTCTGGAAAGCGAAGAAGTCAGCTACACGGCCGGTTATACGAATGTGCATGAAATGATCCCTTGGCGCACCTTGACGGGCCGCCAGCAGTTTTACCAGGATCACCTGTGGATGCGCGATTTCGGCGAAGGCCTGTGCGTGTACAAGCCGGCCATTAACACCAAGACGACGGAAGCGCTGCTGGGCACCAGGCCGAACGGCAACAAGGAACTGGCGCTGAACTTCCTGACACCGCACCAGAAGTGGGGCATCCACTCCACGTATTCGGACAACCTGCGCATGCTGACCCTGTCGCGTGGCGGACCGCACGTGTGGCTGTCGGAAACCGACGCGAAGACGGCCGGCATCGTCGACAACGACTGGATTGAAGTGTTCAACGTGAACGGCAGCCTGACGGCGCGCGCCGTCGTCAGCCAGCGCATCCCGGCCGGCATGACGATGATGTACCACGCGCAGGAAAAGATCATCAACGTGCCCGGCGCGGAGATGACGGGCAAGCGGGGCGGCATCCATAACTCGGTGACGCGCGCCGTGCCCAAGCCGACGCACATGATCGGCGGCTACGCCCAGCTGGCGTACGGCTTCAATTACTACGGCACGGTGGGCTCCAACCGCGATGAATTCGTATTGGTGCGCAAGATGAACAAGGTTGACTGGCTCGAAGGCCCGTTGCAGGAAGAAGGAGCATAGTATGAAAATCAGAGCGCAAATCGGCATGGTGCTGAACCTGGACAAGTGCATTGGCTGCCACACCTGTTCCGTCACCTGCAAGAACGTGTGGACCAGCCGCGATGGCGTCGAGTACGCATGGTTCAACAACGTGGAAACCAAACCGGGCATCGGCTATCCGAAGCAGTGGGAAAACCAGGACAAGTGGAATGGCGGCTGGCGCCGTACGGACGCTGGCAAGATCGAGCCGCGCCAGGGCAGCCGTTTGAAAATCCTGGCCAATATCTTCGCCAACCCGAACCTGCCCGCGATTGACGAGTACTACGAGCCGTTCACCTACGACTACGAACACCTGCAAAGCGCGCCGCTGTCGCAGACGCCGCCGACGGCCCGTCCGATCTCCGTGCTGACGGGGAAGAAGATGGAAAAAATCGAGTGGGGTCCGAACTGGGAAGATGACCTGGGCGGCGAATTTGCCCAGCGCAGCAAGGATAAACTGTTCGACAACATGCAGAAGGAGATGTACGGCACGTTCGAAAACACCTTCATGATGTATCTGCCGCGCCTGTGCGAGCATTGCCTCAACCCGACATGCGTGGCGTCGTGCCCATCTGGCTCCGTGTACAAGCGCGAAGACGACGGCATCGTGCTGATCGACCAGGACAAGTGCCGCGGCTGGCGCATGTGCATCTCCGGTTGCCCGTACAAGAAGATTTACTACAATTGGTCGTCCGGCAAGGCCGAGAAGTGCACCTTCTGCTTCCCCCGCATCGAGGCTGGCCAGCCTACCGTGTGCTCGGAAACGTGCGTGGGCCGCATTCGCTACCTGGGCGTGCTGCTGTATGACGCGGACAAGATCGAGGCAGCCGCCTCCGTGCCGCAAGAGCAGGACCTGTACCAGGCGCAGCTCGATCTGTTCCTCGATCCGCACGACCCGGCCATCATCGCCGAGGCGCGCCGCCAGGGCATTCCTGATCTTTGGCTCGAAGCGGCCGTCAAGTCGCCCGTCTACAAGATGGCCGTCGAGTGGAAAGTGGCGTTCCCGCTGCATCCCGAATACCGCACCTTGCCGATGGTGTGGTACGTGCCTCCGCTGTCGCCGATCCAGGCGGCGGCCGAATCGGGCAAGCTGGGCGTGAACGGCATGCTGCCGGACACGCAAAGCCTGCGCATTCCCGTGCAGTACCTGGCCAATTTGCTGACGGCCGGCGACCAGCCGCCCATCGTCACGGCGCTGGACCGCATGCTGGCCATGCGTGCCTATATGCGCAGCAAGACGGTCGAGAAGGTGGAGAACCTCACGGTCCTGAAACAGGTGGGCCTGACCAAGGCGCAGGTGGAGGACATGTACCACATCATGGCGATTGCCAATTACGAAGACCGCTTCGTCATCCCCAGCAGCCACAAGGAAATGGCCGAGGACAGCTTCAACGAGAAGGGTTCGTGCGGCTTCAGCTTCGGCAATGACTGCTCGGACGGCACCAGCGAAGCTACCTTGTTCGGCAAGAAAAAACACGGTTCGGCCATTTTCATGCAGATGCCGAAGTCGCGCAAAACGGCGCCAGGCGCTTAAGGAACCGATATGACACACGCTATGAATCAGTATCAAATCCTCTCGCGCCTGCTGCTGTATCCCGAGCCCGAGCTGATCGCGCATCTGCCCGAGCTCGATGCGGCGCTGGCGGCCATGCCGGAGCAGCACGCGCTGTTGCTACCCTTGCTGGCGCATCTGGAAAGCAGCAGCCTGATCGACCTGCAGCAGCAGTACGTGGCCACGTTTGACCGCAACCCGTCGCATTCGCTGCACCTGTTCGAGCATATCCACGGCGAATCGCGCGACCGGGGCCAGGCCATGGTCGACCTGATGGAGGAATACAAGCGCCATGGCTTGCAGATGACGGGCGACGATTTGCCCGACTTCGTGCCGCTGTTCCTGGAATTTTTGGCGCAGCTCGACGAGGCGGCATCGGCGCCGCTGCTGGGCGACGCCGTCCACGTGCTGGCGCATATCGGCCGCAAGCTGACGGCCAACGGCAGTCCATATGCGCCCGTCTTCACGCTGCTCGAACGCCTGAGCCCCGTGGCGGCCGAAATGCTGGCCGAACCGCCGATCCGCGACATGGATGAAGCGCTGGAAACCTTCGGTCCCGGTGCGGATGGCGTCGAGCCCTTGCTGCGTCCAGGTTTGGGCCAGGCCCCGGGCGGCGTCCATCCCGTGCATTTTCACCCGCAGCCGCGGCGCGCCGCTTAATGGGCCGCCTGCGCCCGCATGAGGAGAGTACATCATGAGTAATTACTTGCATCAATTTGTGTATGGCATTTATCCATACATCGCGCTGGCGATCTTTTTCCTCGGCAGCCTGATCCGTTTCGACCGCGAGCAATACACGTGGAAGTCCGATTCCAGCCAGCTGCTGCACCGTGGCAGCCTGCGCCTGGGCAATATCCTGTTCCACATCGGCATCATCGGCCTGCTGTTCGGCCATGCGGCCGGCTTGCTCACTCCTGTCTGGGTGTGGGATACGCTGGGCGTGACGCACAGTCTGAAACAGGGCGTGGCCATGGCCGCTGGCGGCATCATGGGCGGCCTGTGCCTGGCCGGCCTGCTGATCCTGCTGGTGCGCCGCTTTTCCAATGACCGCCTGCGCGCCGTCACCACGGCCGGCGACAAGCTGGTGATGCTGTGGATTTTGCTGACCTTGCTGTTGGGCCTGTCGTCGATCTTTGTCTCGGCTTCGCACATGGATGGGCACATGATGGTCTTGCTGATGAATTGGGCGCAGCACATCGTCACCTTCCGCGGCGACGCCGCCAGCTTCATCGTCGATGCGCCGCTGGTGTTCAAGCTGCACCTGTTCATGGGCATGTCGCTGTTCGTCATCTTCCCGTTCACCCGCCTGGTGCACGTGTGGAGCGGCTTTGGCGCGGTCGCTTATCTGGGCCGCGCTTACCAACTCGTGCGCCGCCGCTAAGGCGGTCATTGAAAGGAGAATCATCATGGGAATTTCCGTCAACGGCATCGATATCGACGATGCCGACATCGCGCAGGAACTGCCGCACCACCAGCAGGCGGGCAATCCGCTGAAGCAGGCCGTGCATGAACTGGTGCTGCGCCGCCTGCTGCTGGACGAGGCTCAGCGCCTGGGCTTGCAAGCAGATAGCGACGATGGCCTGGTCGAAGCGCTGTTCGAGCAGGAAGTGCGCGTACCACCGGCCGACGATGCGGCTTGCCGCACCTTTTATGCGCAGCGCCCGCAGCTGTTTCGCAGCGGCGCGCTGGTCGAGGCGCGCCACATCCTGTTCCAGGTGACGCTTGACGCGCCCCTGGAGCTGCTGCGCACGACGGCGCAAGCCGTGCTCGACGCCCTCAAACTGGCGCCCGAGCGCTTCGCCGAACTGGCGGCGCAGTATTCGAACTGCCCGTCGGGCGCGCTGGGCGGCAACCTGGGCCAGCTGTCGCAGGGCCAGAGCGTGCCGGAATTTGACGCGCTGCTGTTCCGCCTCGAGGCGGGCGCGCTGGCCGGCCACTTGCTGGAAACGCGCTTCGGCTACCACATCGTGCAAGTGCTGCGCCGGGTCGAAGGCCAGGCCATCGCCTACGAGGCGGTGCAGGCGCAGATCGCCGACCGCCTGGCGCGCGCCGCGTGGCAGCGCGCCGTGCACCAGTATCTGCACTTGCTGGTGGGGCGCGCCGACATCGCGGGTATCGAGCTGGAAGGTGCCAGCGGCGATGGCACAGCCAGTCCGCTGGTTCAGTAAGTAGAAATGCGTAGCTAAAAAGGCGTAGGCCGCTAGGCCTTCTGGGGCACAGCCAGATCGTGCCCCAGCCTTTACAATCACGGAAGAATCAGGAGTAGCGTCATGGGTAGCGTCAAGTTGCAGGACCGTTTTGGCCGTTCGATCGATTATGTGCGGCTGTCCGTCACCGACCGCTGCGATTTGCGCTGCAGTTATTGCATGCCCAAGGGCTTTCGCGGCTTCGAGGAGCCGAAGGACTGGCTGACGTTCGACGAGATCGAACGCCTGATGGGCATCTTCGTTCGCCTCGGCACGCGCCGCGTGCGCCTGACGGGCGGCGAGCCGCTGTTGCGGCGCAACCTGCCCGAGCTGGCGCAGCGGCTGACCGCATTGCCTGGCCTGCAGGACCTGTCGCTGTCGACGAATGCCACCCAATTGGGCAAGCACGCCGTGGCCCTGCGCGCGGCGGGCGTGGACCGCATCAATGTCAGCCTGGACTCGCTGGACCGCGCCTGCATGCAGCAGATCACGGGACGCGACAGCCTGCAGCCTATTTTGGACGGCCTGATGGCGGGCAAGGCAGCCGGTTTCGACCCGATCAAGATCAATATGGTGGCCATGCGCGGCGTCAACGACGGCCAGATCGAGGCCATGGCGGCTTTCTGTATCGAGCAGCAGTTCATCCTGCGCCTGATCGAAGCCATGCCGATGGGGAGTACGGGCCGCAATGCCAGCTACATGCCGCTGGGCCCCGTGCGCGAGCGCCTGGCGGCCCGCTTTGGCCTGGTGCCGCAGGCGCAAGAACTGGGTGGCGGGCCGGCACGCTATATGGCGACAGCGGATGGCCGCTCGAGCATCGGCTTCATCACGCCCATGTCGCAGCATTTTTGCGCCACGTGCAACAGAGTGCGCCTGTCCGTCGATGGTACCCTGTACCTGTGCCTGGGCCAGGAAGAGAAATTCGCCCTTGGCCCCATGCTGCGCGGCGGGGCCACGGATGCGGAGATTGAAGCGGCGATCCGCGCCGCCATCGAACTCAAGCCGCAGCAGCACGATTTCAATACGCAGCCCGATAAAATTATCAGGTTCATGGCGCAGACGGGCGGTTGAGGCAGTTTGTATTTACATTCAAGGGCGGTATGAAATTCAAGGCGATGTTTTCCTCCTGGCAGAAGCTGTCGACCAAGATCGTCGGCGCGCTGCTGCTCATGCTGGTGCTGGCCCTGAGCGCCATCGGCTGCACCCTGTTCCTGTCGTGGCAGCTCGAAGGCAGTTCGGCCGCCATCAATGAAACGGGGCGATTGCGCATGCAGACCTACCGCCTGACCCTGCTGCTGGCCAGCGACGCCGGCGAGCAGGCGCGCCAGCAGGTGCTGCTGATCGACGAGACCCTGGCCAAGATCGGCCACGGCGACCCGCAGCGCCCCTTGTTCCTGCCCCCCAGCACTGCCATCAAGTCCGAATTCGAGCGCATCGGCGCCGCCTGGCGCGGCGCCTTGCGTCCGGCCGCGCTGGCTGCCGATTCCACCACGCGGGCGCGCCAGTTCGAGCATGACGCCGATACCTTCGTCGGCCAGGTCGACCAGCTGGTGCGCCTGATCGAGCACGATAGCGAGCAGCGCACCTTCTGGCTGCGTGCCTCGCAGCTGATTCTGGTCGGCATGGCCGTCATCGGCACGGTCAGCATGATTTACCTGATGTTCATGCTCATCATCGAACCCGTCACGCGGCTGCGCCTGGGCATGCAGCGCATGAAGGAGCGCGATTTCAGCGTGCGCCTGGCCGTCGAAAGCAATGACGAATTCGGCCAGCTGGCCAGTGGCTTCAACCAGATGGCCGACCGCCTGCAGGCCCTGTACGGCAACCTGGAAGAGGGCGTGCGCAGCAAGACGGCCACCCTCGAGTACCGCAACCGCGAACTGGCGCTGCTGTACGAAAGCGCCGCTTTCCTGCAGCGCCCGCAGCCCCTGGAAGACATCTGCGGCGGCTTCATGCAGCGCATCGTCGACTATTTCGAGGCCGACGGCTCCACCGTGCGCGTGCTCGATGCCGAGCGGGGCAACCTGCACATGGTGGTGCATACGGGCCTGTCCGAGGAACTGGTGGCGTCGGAACACTGCCTGAAAGTGGGCGACTGCCTGTGCGGCACGGCCGTCGAGATGAAAGTGGCGAAGGTGCACGACATGCGCCGCATCGACAAGGCGCACGAGCTGCGCTGCCACCGCGAGGGCTTTGCCACCGTCTCCGTCTTCCACATCCATGCGCACGAACAGCACCTGGGGTTTTTCAACCTGCACTTCCGCCATGCGCGCGTGTTTTCCGCGCGCGAGCTGGCGCTGCTGGAAACCCTGGGCCAGCTGCTGGGCATCGCGCTGGAAAACCTGCGTCTGGCCGCGCGCGAGCGCGAAATGGCCATTTCCGAGGAGCGCAACCTGGTGGCGCAGGGCCTGCACGACAGCATCGCGCAAAGCCTCAATTTCCTCAACCTGCAGGTGCAGATGCTCGACGACTCCGTGCGCAATGCCCGTTTCGACGAAGTGGCGGGCATCGTGCCGGCCCTGCATGCGGGTGTGAAGGAAAGCTACGAGGACGTGCGCGAACTGCTGGCCAACTTCCGCAGCCGCCTGATGGAGGACGACCTGATCGGCTCCCTGCGCGCGGCAATCGAGAAATTCCGCCGCCAGACGGGCATCGAGGCCGAGCTGCTGGCCGATGTCGATGGCGCGCCATTCCCCCGGGAACAGCAATTGCAGTTACTATTCATCGTGCAGGAAGCGCTGTCGAACATCCGCAAGCACGCCCAGGCCAGCCATGTCGAGGTGCGCCTCGCCGATCACCAAGACTTTACGCTGACGATCAGCGACAATGGCGTCGGCTTCGATGCTGCCGCCGTGCTGGAAAAGGGCGACAGCCATGTCGGCATCCATATCATGCGCGAGCGCGCGCAGCGCATCGACGCCACGTTCGACGTGCACGCCTGTCCCGGTGGCGGCACGACCGTCGAACTGCACCTGTCGCGCGAACAGCGCCGCGCCGCCTAAGTAACTATCTGAAAGTACAAAAAAATGGAGACTCCCGATACACCGATCACCGTCATGCTGGTGGACGACCACGCGCTGTTCCGCAGCGGCATACGCTCGCTGCTGCAGCGGCATGCGGATTTTTCCGTGGTGGGCGAAGCGGCCGATGGCGTCGAAGGCATCAAGCGCGCCATCCAGCTGCAGCCCGACGTGGTGCTGCTGGACCTGAACATGGCCGGCATGTCGGGCGTGGAAGCGCTGCAGCTGATGCAGCACGACTGTCCCGACACGGCCATCGTCATGCTCACCGTGTCGGAAGACGCGGAGGACCTGGCGACGGCCCTGCGTGCGGGCGCCTGCGGCTACCTGATCAAGAATATCGACGCCGACTATCTGGTGCGCGCCATCCGCCGCGCGGCCGCCGGCGAAGTCGTCATCGCCGAAGCCATGACGGGCAAGCTGGTGGCGCAGCTGCAGGCGGGCACGCGGCGCGAGGAACCCGTGTCGGAACTCGACAAGCTCACGCCGCGCGAAAAGGAAATCATCGACTGCCTGTCGCGCGGCGAGAGCAACAAGGGCATCGCGCGCACCCTCGACCTGGCCGAAAGCACGGTCAAGATCCACGTGCAGAACGTGCTGAAAAAACTCAACCTCACCAGCCGCGTGCAGGCGGCCGTGTATGCGGTCGAGCACCGCCAGGGCAAGTAGCCCGGTAGTTGGGGTCTGACCCGCCGGTCAGACCCCATGGCTATTATCTCTCTCTAGTCCTTTTTGCCGATGGCCGTCCTTGCGCTTTTAAAGTAGTATATTGAATATATCTTTAAAAGCGAGCCCATCATGGCCATTACCCCGATCAGCGAACCTTCTCCACCTTCCACGACAGCCGGCGCCGCTCCCTGGCATGCCCGCCATGCCGTCTGGCAGCTGGGTTTTCGCCCGTTTTATCTGCTGGCGGCCGTGTTTGCGGCCATCAGCATTCCCCTGTGGCTGGCCAGTTATGCCGGCTTGCTGACGGGCGGCCTGCAGGTGGGGCTGGGATGGCATATGCATGAAATGGTGTTCGGCTTCGCGCTGGCCGTCGTCGTGGGGTTTTTGTATACGGCGGGGCGCAACTGGACGGGCTTGCCCACGCCGCACGGTGCCCCGCTGATGGCGCTGGCGGCGCTGTGGCTGGCGGGGCGCATCGCCATTCTGTGCGGCCCCGGGCTGGTGCCGGCGCTGGTCGAGTGGCTGTTCCTGCCGCTGGCCGCCTGGCCCCTGTACCAGGTGCTGCGCCGTTCGGGCAATACGCGCAACCTGTTCCTCGTCGGCTTGCTGGCCTTGCTGGCGCTGGCCAATGGCCTGTTCCACGCGGCCGTGCTGGGCTGGCTGACGTTATCCGTATTCGTGCCCGTGCAGGCGGCCATCTTCGTCATCGTGCTGATCGAATCGGTGATCGGCGCGCGCGTCATTCCCATGTTTACGCGCAATGGCGCAAAGGGCAGCACGCCGGTGGCCAGCCCGCAGCGCGCGCTGGTCGCCGTGGCCTGCATGGCGGCCGCCGCCATCGCGTGGCTGGCCGGCGCGCCGGCCTGGCTGACGGCGCCGCTGGCTTTCTGTGCCGCCGGCGTGTCGCTGGCCAATCTGCTGGCCTGGCAGCCACAGCGTACCTTGCGCGTGCCCTTGCTGTGGATTTTGCACCTGTCGTATGCGTGGATAGGCGTCGGTTTTGCGCTGCTGGCGGCTGCCAGCCTGGGGCTGCTGCCGGCCAGCGCCGCGTTTCACGCGCTGACGGTGGGCTCGATGGCGGGATTGATCATCGGCATGATGACGCGCACCACCCTGGGCCATACGGGCCGTCCGCTGAAGGGAGGCCGGGCGGAAACGGCGATGTACTGGCTGATCCAGCTGGGCGCGCTGGCGCGCCTGCTGGCCGCCGTCGGTCCCGCAGCGCTGGCCATGCCGCTGCTGCTGGCTGCCGGCGCCTGCTGGTCGCTGGCCTTTGGCTTGTATGCGTGCGTGTATGCGCCCTATCTGTGGCGTGTCAGGGTGGATGGGCGCGAAGGGTAGGTGGTTGTCAGAAAGGGCGCCAGGCCTAATGCCGTTCAGTTAAGCTGTCCGACGCATTTAAAGGCAAAGGTGTAAGGCGTAAAAACGTAAAAATGGCGGGCCGGAGACGCGAGCCCGAGAAAATGCCGATGGCGGCGTTGCAGCTCCTAGCCGTACATGCGTACTGTCTTCGTCGCTGCGCCTTGCCCTCGACATTTTTCAGGCTCGCTCGGCCCGGTACACCTGTGCGGGCGACTGGGACTTTAATCCGTTTTGCAGGTCTACTGGTCGCGTAGGGGCGCTATCTGAACGGCATTAGGACGCCAGGCCAGCAGTTTTTTGATTTCCGGCGTCCAGTAGGACAGCGATTCGCCCACGACGAATAGCAGCAGGGCCAGCATCAAGGCCCTCAGCAGCAAATCCCTGCACCAGATCATGGCATCCCCCGAGTTTTCATATTGATCATTTTGTCATTGGCATGGCCGGCTGGCCAGGCGGCGTCTGTGCCGTGAATGCGGCGGCGGCCTCGATGGCGCGTGCCAGGGCTTGTTCCAGCGTGTCGAGGGCGGCGGCCGCATCGTCGCCGGCATGCAACAGCTGCTCCGCATGCCGGGCCGCTTGCAGGGTGGCGGGCAGTGCCAGGCTGCCAGCCTCGCCGGCCAGCTTGTGCGCCAGTGCGGCGGCATCGTCGCGCGCATTGGCTGCCAGCAGCGCGCGCATGGCGCCCACCGTATTGCGGTAGTTGCGGCCAAAACGCGACAGATGCTGGCGGTAGGGCGCCTCATCGAGCCACTGCGCCATGCCTTGCGCCAGGTCGATCACGGCTGCCGCGCCGCACGGCGGCACGCGCATCGCCGTTTCGGTCGCGACCGGCGGCAGGGCTGGCAGACCTTGCGCATGGCGCCGATGCGCGCGCGCGATCAGGGCGATGGTCTGCGGCACGTCGAACGGTTTGCTGATGAAATGGTTCACGCCCGCTTCCAGCGCCGCCGTGCGCTGTGTCTGGAACGCCCCGGCCGTCAGCGCCACGACGGGCAAGTCCTGAAACTGCGGCAGCTGGCGCAACGCGCGCGTCGCCTGCAAGCCGTCCATGACAGGCATCTGCACATCCATCAAGACGATATCGACGTCGGCGGGGTGGGCCAGCAGCCAGTCCAGCGCCTGCCTGCCATCGCAGGCGAATGACGGCACTGCCCCCTGGTCGCACAGGATATGCTTGACCACATCGCGGTTGATTTCGCTGTCATCAACCACCAGCACGCGCACGCCGGCCAGCACGTGTTCTTCCTGCGTACCCGGGTCCTGCGCCACGGCGGCAACGGCCAGCAAGGCTTGCATGTCGGGCGAGGGCAGGGCGCTGGCGGGCAGCAGTTGCAGCGGCACCGTGAAGCTGAATTCGCTGCCCAGGCCCAGGCGGCTTTGCAGGCGCAGTGAGCCGCCCATCAGTCTGGCCAGCTGGCGGCAGATGGTCAGGCCCAGGCCCGTGCCGCCGAAGCGGCGCGTGGTGGACGTGTCGGCCTGGGCGAAGGCGGAAAAGATTGTTTCCTGCACCTCGGACGCGATGCCGATGCCGGTGTCGCGCACGCTGAAACGCAGCATCGCGGCGTCGCCATCGCGGCTTTCCAGTGAGGTCAACAGCTCGACCGTGCCCTGCGCCGTGAATTTGATGGCATTGCTGGTCAGGTTGACCAGCACCTGCTCCAGCCGCAGCGCGTCGCCCAGCACCAGGTCCACGCCATCGGGCAGCGGCCCGATCCGAACCTCAATCGGCTTGTCATGCGCGGCCACGCCCATGCTGGCGGCGATCTTCTCGATCACCTCGGCCAGGCGGAACGGCGCCTGTTCGATGCTCATGTGGCCCGCCTCGATTTTCGATACGTCGAGCACGTCGTTGATGATGCCCAGCAAGGACTGGCCTGCGGCGCGGATCTTGCGCGTCATCTCGAGTCCTTCCCCGTCCAGGTTGCCCCGTTCCAGCAGCCATGCCATGCCGAGGATGGCGTTCAGCGGCGAGCGGATTTCATGGCTCATGTTGGCGAGGAATTCCGCCTTGCTGCGGTTGGCCGCCTCGGCTGCATCGCGCGCCAGCAGCATGGCCTCTTCGGCCTGCTTTTGCGCGGAAATATCCTGCGCAAAGATCAAGGTGGCCGGTCCATCCTTGAGCATCACGCGCGTGGTGGTCTTGAAGACGGGCACGGGAAGGCCCTGCTTGTCCAGAGCGATGGCTTCGAACAGCTGCTCGCTGGGCGAGTCCGCCTCAATCAGCGCTTCGTTGGTGGCCAGTGCCGCTTGCGATTGTGCGGAAAGCATGGCGGACCAGGGCAGACCGTTCAGATCGTCTTCGAACGCGTAGCCATGCAGCCTGCGGTAGCGGGGATTCGAGTAGATGAAGCGGCCGTGGCGCAGGATGGCGATGGCCACGGGCGCATCTTCGATCAAGGTGCGAAAGCGCGTTTCGCTGTCGGACACGGCTTGCATGGCCTGGCGCTCCGTTTCCTGTTGCGCCTGCCACGCGGCCTGCTGCCGGCGCCGCCGCTGGCTCCAGAACAGCAAGCTGGCCCCGGCCAGTGCCAGCATGCCAAAGCAGACGACGTAGGCCAGCGCCTGGCGCCGCAACGGGGCGGCGATGGCCGCTTCTTCACGGCTCAGGCCGATGATGATGGCACGGTCCATGTGCAGCGCGGGCGGCGCGATGGTCGCCATGGCCATGATGCGGGGTGCGGCGGCGCCGGCAATTTCGACGCCGCTCAGGACGCCAGCCTGATAGCCGCTGTCGTGAAAGCGCCGCAGGAAGCTGCCGGGCGCGTCCACATTGCCGCCATTCGCAACCCTGGCGGGATAGTTCAGGAATTGCCGGCCGTCGCCATGCAGCACCACGGCCCAGACGTCGGGGGCATACATGGCGGTGCGGAACTTTCCCGTGAAGTATTCGGGATCGAGGGTGGCCAGCACCACGCCGGCAAAGCGGCCCTGCTGGTCCTGCACCATGCGCGAGGCCGTGATGACCAGGTCGCCCTTGAAGGAATGGAACGGCGCCGAGATGTACAGCATGCGCGCATCAGGGGCGTCGCGCGCCGTCTGGAAGTAGCCGCGGCGCGAAAAATCCTGGTCGGCCAGTTCCGCGATATTGGTGGCGATCGGCTTGCCCTTCGCGTCGATGACCAGCATGGTGCGCACGCCCGGAATGGCGTCGACCAGCGCGGCCAGGCGCCGGGGCAGGGCTCGCCCGGAGTCCGCCGCAGCACCGGCGCCAAGATAGTCGCGGATCACGCCGTCGAGCACCAGGTTGGTCGCTGCCAGGTCGACTTCGATATTTTTTGCCAGCAGTGCCGTCAGCACGCCGAGCCGTTCACGCTCGGCCGCGTCGTGCCGCGCGGCTTCGGCCAGATGCGCGTAGGCCAGGGCGGCAGCCACGAGGAGCAAGCCGAGGAGTAAAAACAGCCATTCGATCCATTGTCTGCGTACCGCCGCCGCATCTGTGTGATAGCTCATGGGGCGATGCTATACCCGATACGGATGGATAACAACTTTAGCGTACGACTATGCATGCGAAAGTGTGGTCAATTTGCCGTCTGCCGCTATCGCGCGGGCCGTGCCGCCCAGCGGCAGCCGCAGGCGGAAGGCGGCGCCGTGGCCCGGCGCCGATGCCACGGCTATGCTGCCGCCCATCAAGGTGACGAGCTGGCGCGCGATGGCCAGGCCCATGCCGGCGCCACCATGGGCGCGGCTCGGCGAGTCGTCCGCCTGCGAGAATTTGTCGAAGATGTCGGCTTGCTGCGCCTGCGCGATGCCGATGCCCGTATCGCGCACCTCGATCTGCAGGTCCGCGCCACTCAGCATGACGTGCACATCGACCTGTCCTGCGGACGTGTAGCGGATGGCATTGTCGAGCAGGATGTCGAGCACGCGCACCAGACGCACGCGGTCGCAATCGATGCTGAGCGGCGTTGCCGGCGCGACGTGCGCGGCCAGCAGCAGGCCCTTGTGCGCCGCGCGCTGCCGGTGCGGCGCCAGCGCCAGCGCCAGCAGCTGGTCCAGCGGCACGGCGGCAGACTCCAGCCGCACCTGGTCGTTTTCGAGCGCGCTCAGTTCCATCGCCGCCTCGACCATGGCCAGCAACTGGCGGCCGCTGTCCTGTATCGTTTGCGCGTAGGCGGCCTGTTCCGGCTCGCGCAGCTGCTCCAGCAGCAGCTCGGAGAAACCCAGGATGCCATTCAGGGGCGTGCGCAATTCATGCGACATGTTCGACAGGAAGCGCGACTTGGCCTCGCTGGCGGCGATGGCCCTGGCACGGCTGTCGACCAGGCGCCCGATCAGCAGTACCAGCGCAGCCCACGACAGCACGATCAGCGCGCTCGTGACGGCGGCCATCAGCAAGGCCTGGTTGCGGCGCGAGACGTAGTCGGCCAATACCGTGTCGCGGTCCAGTCCGACCAGCATGTAGAGCGGGTAGTTGGCCAGTTGTTCGAAGGCGTAAATGCGCAGGGTGCCGTCGACGGGACTGCGCTCGGTGAAGCTGCCCCGCGTTTTACCTTGCATCAAGGAAAATACCTTGCTGCCGCCGACATCCTGGCCGATGGTGTTGACGGCGCCGACCCGGCGCGCGCGCACCACGCCGTCACTGCCGACGAGCGTGATGGAGCTGTTGTCGCCCAGGTCGACTTCGTCGTACAGGCGGGTAAAGTAATACGGGTCCATCGAGACCACCACCACGCCCTTGAAGCGGCCATCGGCATGGTTGATGCGGCGCGTCATCTGGATCGACCATTTTTTCGACACGCGCCCCAGCACCGGCTTGCTGATAAACAGTTCGCCGCTGTCGCGCTGCATGTGTACCCGGATGTGTTCGCGGTCGGCCAGGTTGGTCGGTTTGAAGGGGTGGCTCGACAGTACTGTGTCGCCCCGTTCGTCGACGATGGTAAACAGGTTGTACAGGGGGCCGGGTTTGAGGCCTTGCTGCAGGTCCGCCACGATGTCGAGGCGCTTGCCCAGCGCCTGGTAGCGGCCGCGCAGGTAGGTGACCGCCTGGTCCGCCGCCTCGATCGTGCGGATCGCGTGTTCGTCGAAGACGCGCGCCATGCTGTGCGCATCGCGCACGGCATCGGTGATGGCGGCGTCGTGCGCGCGCTGCAATTGCAGCATGGTGATGCCCCACAGCCCCGCCAGCAGGACCGCCATGAAGAGCGACAGCAGGGTGCGCGTATCGCAGCACTCCCAAGCCATGGCCTTCCAGTATCTGTACTCCCGCATGCTGCCTCCGCAAGGTCTGCCAGGTTGTCCATTCCGCGCGGATGTCCGGCATCACTGGCACGTCGATTTGTCAATTATAGCGAATAGAATTGATTTCATCGAATAAAATGATTTTTATGCGGAAGTGTTGTATTCAGCGCCGGCCCGGGTTACTTAGCGCTTAGCGCGTCAGCCAGCGCTCTACCATTGCGCGCAGCTGGGCGGCCGTAAAGGGCTTGGACAGATAGTCGTCCATGCCGGCCGCCATGCAGCGCTGCCGGTCGTCCTCGGTCACGCCGGCCGTCAGGGCGATGACGGGCAGGCGCGGCGCACCGCTGGCCGCTTCGCGGGCACGCAGGGCCTGGCATGCCTGGTAGCCATCCATGACGGGCATCATGCAGTCCATCAGGACCAGGTCGTACGGCTGCCCGGCCAGGGCCTGCAGACCCAGTGCGCCGTTCTCCGCCGTGTCGATGTGGTAGCCGCGGGCGGCCAGCTGCAGGCACACCAGCTGGCGGTTCAGCGCCGTATCCTCGACCAGCAGGATGCGCGCGCCCGGCCCTGATGCGGGCGCTGGCAGGGGCGAGGGTGCTGGAGCGGGCGCCGGTTCCGCTTCCGCTCCCGGTTCTGGCGTGGCGGCGCTTGGCGCCTGGGCCACCTGGCAGGGAATGCGCACGGTGAAGCGGGAGCCGGCGCCCGGTTCGCTGCTGCAGAAAATCTCGCCGCCCAGCAGCGCCAGCAGGTGCTTGCAGATGCTCAGGCCCAGTCCCGTGCCGCCATACGCGCCGCTGATGCTGTCGTCGGCCTGGCAAAACGGTTCGAAGATGCGGCTCAGCTGCTGCTGGCTCATGCCGATGCCCTGGTCGTTGACGCTGGCGACGAGGCAGGCGCTGGCGCCGTCCGGCGTGGCCGCTTCCAGGTGCAGGCGCACGGTCACGCTGCCGGAGGGCGTAAACTTGATGGCATTGCTGAGCAGGTTGCCAAGGATTTGCGCGATGCGCGTGCGGTCCGAGCACACCCGCTGCGGCACGCTGTTGCCGATCTCGCTGGCAAGGTGCAGCTTTTTCCGGTCGGCCTGCGGGCGGTGCAGCGCCAGCACGTCGTCGAGCAGCAGGCGCGGGTCGAAGTCGCGCAGTTCGATGTTCATCTGGCCGGCCTCAACCTTGGACAGGTCGAGGATGTCGTTCAGGATGCGCATCAGGTGCTGCACGCCATCGCCGATGCGGTGCGCATATTGCTGCTGTGACGCATCGAGTTCGGTTTCCTGCAGCAGTTCGGCCATGCCGGCGATACCGGCCATGGGCGTGCGGATCTCGTGGCTCATGATGGCCAGGAAGCGCGACTTGGCGGCATTCGCCGCTTCCGCGCGCGCTTGCAGCGCCAGCGCCATGGCCGCGTCGCGCTCCTGGCGCCGCAGCAGGGCCATGATCAGCGCGATGGCTCCGGCCAGCACGAGCAGGCTGATGACCGCCGCGCCACCCATGGTGCGCAGCATGCGCCGCCAGGCCGCCAGGTAGACCTCGTCGGTAATGGTCACGTTGATGGCCAGCGGATAGTCGCGCACCAGCCGTACGCCGGCCAGGCGGTCGACCCTGCGCCCCTGCTCGGCCGCGCGCGGCGAGTCCACCTGCAGCACGCCATGCGTCTTGCCCTGTTCCAGCAGGCGGTAGGTGCTGCCCGTCAGGTTGCGCTGGCCCATCATGGCGGGCACGGCCGGCCAGCGTGCCAGCAGCGTGTAGTCGCTGCGGTACAGGGAAAAGGCCGTGTGTTCGCCGATGCTGGTGTTCTGGAAGAATTTGCTGAAGAAGTCGCACGACAGGCCCACCAGCACCACGCCCAGGAAGCGGCCGTCCGGGCTGTTGATGCGCCGGCTGATATAGAAGGTCCAGGCGCCATTGCCCTTGTTTTGCACGGGCGCGCTGACATGCATGCCGCCGTCCGGGTGGCGCCGGTGATACTCGAAGTAATCGCGCTCGCCGAGGCGGATGGGCGGCGCGGGATAGGTGCGGCTGAAGACCAGCACGCTGGCATCGCTGCCGACAATGGACACCACGTCCACTTGCGGCACGCCGCCGATCTTGTGCTGCAGCATCTGGTGCATGGCCGGGGTGCCGACGGTGGCGGCCAGCGCGCGCGCGTCTGCGGGGGCGGCGACCTGAATGTCGTGGCTGACACTGTCGAGCACCAGGCGGGCGGCCGTCATGCTTTGCGCCGTATTTTCCGCCAGCAGCAGCGACAGGTTGGACAGGTCCTGTTGCCAGTCATCGACGGCTTCGCGGTACAGCAGCACGCCGGAAACGACGATACGCAGCGCCAGCAGGCACACCAGCACCAGGCCCACCACGGCTGCCGTGGTGCGCGGGCGATAGCGGTGCGCCAGGCGCAAGACGGCCTGGCGGACGTTCATGCCTGCGCGCCCGTGTAGTCAAGCATGCTGCGGCATACCTCCTGCTCGACTGCGCCGAGCAGCGCTGCCGTTTCCGCCAGCCAGTCCGGTGCCGCCACGCCCTGATGACGCACCAGCTGCTCCAGCTCCGCCAGGCGCGCCACCAGGGCGCTGGCGCCCAGCAGGGCCACGGTGCCGCGCAAGGTATGGCAGCCATGTACGATGGCCTGCGTGGCACCGCTGTGCACGGCCTGCTCCACGCGCGCAAACATGGCCGGCGCCGTGTCGAGATAGGTCTGCGACAGGGCGCGGAACATCTCCAGGTCGTGGCCGGTGGCCTGGAACAGCACGGCTGGATCGATGTGGCGATAGGCTTGCACGGGGGGCTCCGGGACGAAGGGGGAGCGGTGGCGGGCTAGGCGGCCAGGCTGTTGCGCCGCGCATGGCCGGCGCAGCAGGCGCGCAGATAGCCACGCAGCTCGTCGTAATTGACGGGCTTGGCAAAGAACACCACGCCGGGCGGCACGCCACCGCGTTCTTCCAGTTCCTCCGGCGTCAGGCTCGACAGCATGGCGATATGCATGTCCGCCAGCAGCGGGTCGGCCAGGATGGTGCGGATCACTTCGTAGCCGTCGATGCCTTCCATGATGATGTCGGCCAGCAGGATGTCGGGCTGGTCGCGGGCGATTTCCATCAGGGCCTGGTAGCCGTTCTCGCAAAAGCGCAAGCTTGCCTGCAAGCCCCATGAGCCGATCTGCTTTTCATACAGCGCCCGTTCGATCGGATTGTCTTCGATCACCAGGATGGACGGCGGGCGGCCCGATGCTGCGGGGCGGCTGGCGCGTGCCGCGCGCTGATCCTGGCCTGGCTGGCCGGGATTGCCCTTGTAGGCCTCGACGGCCGCGAGGGGAATGCGCCGGTGGCCGCCCTTGGTCTTCCAGGCTTCGATAACGCCGGCCTCGACCAATTGCTGCACCGATGTGACCGAGATGCCGAGGATTTCGGCAGCCTTTTGGGTAGTGCATACGTCTGCAGTGTGCATGATCGGCTTTATGCTCGAGGATGAAGTTAAATGGAATGATACGCAATTACGTTCAAAAAATCAATTTCAACAAATTAGATGAATTCACTAAAAACCTGCCGCGCGGCGGGCCGGATTCTGCTGCGCGTGCGGCCAAGGGCAATATGCGCGTGCGGTTCCAGGATTGCGCGCCATTCGCTCCACTCCGCGTTGCTGTGGCGCAGCAGGGTTTCCATGTGCTCCACGTCCAGACCCAGTACCCGCGCGGCGGCCGTGGCCGGCCCGCGCGGCCCTACGCCATTGCGCAGTATCAGGTCGGCGAAACTGCTGGCCAGTTGCAGCAGCCAGGCCAGCTCTGTCATGCGTCCAGCCTGCCCGCAGCCGGGCGGCGCGGCATGGCAGCGCACGGCGTCGCACAGGATGTCCGGCATGCCCCAGCCCCGCATGAGGCTGGCTGACAGCGCCAGTTGATGGTGGCCGAAGCGCCACGCTTCCTCGCACAGCAGCAGCGCCCTGGCAGCGCTGCCGTGCTGGCCCAGCAGTTCTCCATACGCTTGCGGATGCAGCATGGCGATGGCCAGTTGGCCGATGTTGGCCAGCAAGCCGCAAGTGTACAGCTCTTTGGCCGGTGCCAGTTGCAGCGCTTCGCCCGCCACGCGGGCGGCGCAAGCCATGGCCTGCGAGTGCGACCAGAATCGCTGTTCGTCGAAGTGCGCACACGTGGCCGTTGGCCGGGCCGGGATGGCGAACGCCTGGCGCAGGGCGGGCAGGCCGATGGCGGCCAGCATCGCGGCGTCGATTGCCGCATGCTTGCGCTCGCCCGGTGGCACGGCCGCATTCGCCAGGCCGATGACCTTGCCGGTCAGGGCCGGGTCGCAGCCCAGTTGTTCGGCCAGCTCGTCGAACGGCACCTGTTGCTGGAACAAGGTCGCCAGCCAGTGGCGCCGCCAGGCGGGCGAGGGCAGGATGGCGCCGCCGAGCAGGCTCGCCAGATCGAGGTGCGCATTCATGGCCGGCTCCCCATGCCGCTGCAGTCATCCACCTGCGCGGCACCCGTTTGCAGGGCCGTGACCGCTTGCGACAGCACGTCGAGCGCCATCAGCAGGTCCGCATGCAGGCGGCGCAGCGCGCCGATATCGTTGGAAAAGCCCGCATGCACGGCCTGGCGCGCCAGTGCGTGCAAGGGAAGCAGGCCCATGGCGTAGCTGCTGTCGACAATTTCCTGTGCCAGCATGCGTGCCGGGGCTGGGCGTTCGCAGCGCAGCGCATGGGCGATGCCGGCCAGCCGGTCGCGCGTCTCGGCCACGAAGAGGGCCAGAATCTCGCCTTGCAAGCGCCGGTCGTAGCCGAACATGGCGTCCAGGCGGGCCAGCTCGAACGGCGGCGTGTCCAGCGCCTCGGGCTGTGGCGGCGGTGCCGTGTCTGCCGTGTCTGCTGTCTTGGCCGTCTGGGTGGCCTTGCGCAGTTGCAGCTGCTGATGCAGATCGGCAGCTGTCGCGCTGGCGGTCACCTTGCTCTGGCGCCAGCGGAGGCGGCGCCAGAGCAGGGCGGCCAGCAGCAACAGCAGGCCTGCCATGGCCAGCGCCGGCCGCATCAGCGAGACATCGTCGCAACGCAAGTAAGGATGGACGGCGAGGATGGAGTTCATGGCTATGCCTGCATGCAGTGAGAATGGTTGACAACGGATGTCATGGCGATGCTCCAGGATGACCGATGCAGGTGAGCCTGCATGGCGACGGGTTCAGAATTCTTCCCAGTCGCCGCCGGCACCGGCACTGGCCGTGCTGCGGGCAGGAGCGGGGTCGCGCTGGGTGACCAGCTTGAGCGGCGCCGCCTTGCGCGCTGCAGGTGGCTTGGCGGCTGGGGCTGGGGCTGGGCGCACCGGCGTGCTGTGTTGCGCCGCGTTGGCCTGGCCGTGCGCCAGCTTGAAGGCGCCGACCACGCTGGACAGCTTGCTTGCCTGCTCCTGCAGCGATTGCGATGCCGCCGCCGCTTCTTCGACCAGGGCCGCATTCTGTTGCGTGACTTCATCCATTTGCGTGATGGCGCGGTTGATTTCGTCGATGCCAGTGCTTTGCTCGGCGCTGGCGGCCGAAATCTCGCTGACGATGTCGGTAACGCTGCGTACCGTATCGACCACTTCCGTCATGGCCGCGCCGGCTTGCTGGACCAGCTTGCCACCTTGTTCCACCTGCTCCACGGAGTCGCTGATGAGTGCCTTGATTTCCTTGGCAGCCGCCGCCGAACGATGCGCCAGGTTGCGCACTTCGGTTGCCACGACGGCGAAACCGCGTCCTTGCTCCCCCGCCCGCGCCGCTTCCACGGCCGCATTCAGGGCCAGGATGTTGGTCTGGAAGGCGATGCCATCGATGACGCTGATGATGTCGGCGATCTTGTTGGACGCGCTGTCGATCGCTTGCATGGTGCGTATCACGTCGCCCATCACCTCGCCGCCCCGCACCGCCTTGTCCGAGGCGCTGACGGCCATTTGCTTGGCCTGGCGGGCATTGTCCGAGTTTTGCCGCACGGTGGCCGTCAGTTCTTCCATGGCCGAGGCGGTTTCTTCCAGCGAGCCGGCCTGCTGCTCCGTGCGTGCCGACAGGTCGAGGTTGCCGGCCGCGATCTCGCTCGAGGCCGTGCTGATGGTCTCCGTGCCGGAGCGCACTTCGGCGACGATGCGCACCAGGCTCTCGCTCATCTCGGCCATGGCTGTCATCAGTTGTCCCACTTCATCCTTGGAGGTGGCGCTGATTTGCACGCTGAGGTCGCCGCCTGCGATGGTGTGAGCCACGTCGATGGCATTCTTGAGCGAAGCGGCGATGCGCCGCGCCAGCAGCAAGCCCATGCTAGCCACCAGTACCATTACGGCCAGGGCCAGGCCGCTGGAAATCCAGCGCGCGCTGGCGGCGGTGGCGGCGCCTTCGGCCGCACCCGTGTTGGCCAGCTTTTCGTTGTAGCCGTGGTGGGCGGCAAAGGCGTCGACCAATTCCTTGATGATGGGCTGGTTGGCCATCAGCAAGTCACGCGCCGCGTCGAGCTCGCCCGCCTTCGACAGCGCCAGGACCTTGTCGCGCACGCCATCGTAGCGCAGCAGTACGGCACGGTCGGCGGCCAGTAGCGCGCGGTCCTGTGCATCAGTGATAGCTTCTTTTTCGTACAGGTCGAGTGCCTTGCCGATGGCCATACGTGCCTCGACGATGTCCGCTTCCAGTTTGTCGCGCGCGGCGGCGTCCTTGCTGCTCAGATGCTGCCAGACAGCCGCACGTACTTGTGAAAAAGGCACGAGTGCATCGTTGAGCGTCAGCAGGCTGGGAACGGTGTTGACGCTGGCATAGCTGGCCGCCGTATACACGCGGTCCATTTCATAGATGCTGAAACCCGCCAGCGCGGCCAGTCCCAGGACGACGGAGAGTATCAATGCATACAGGCGTTTGGCGATGGTCATGATGAGTGCCGCTCCACGAGAAGGTTGAAAATCAGGAAATTCGGTTGTCAGGGTTTATAATTTTCATTTTACGATATAAATTTGATTTATTCGAGAAATTTGTTATTTATTTGATTTATTTTGTGTTTTTTTAAAACCACAAGAGGAAGGGCTGGCTGGCGGGGGGCTGTGACGAAAAGCAACACCGCGCGGATAGCGCGTTCTGGCGTGTGCCACGCTTGGCCAAATAGTGAAAAAATGGCACTCCTTGATCGCCATCAACTACGGTGTGCAATCGCCTGCCGCCGACTGACTCTTGTAAAGGAGCATCATGACTGCCTCTGCCCGGCCTGGACCCTTGCTTATCATCACTGCAGTCATCTTCATCTTGCTGGGCCTGGCGCTCCTTGGGGGCGGTGCCTGGCTCGCCAGCCTTGGCGGCTCCTGGTATTACGTCGTGGCCGGTATTGGCATGCTCATCGCGGGCACGCTGGTGTGGAAGGGGCGGCGCAGCGCCCAGCTTTTCCTGGCCTTGCTGCTGTTCGCCACCCTGATCTGGTCCGTCATCGAAGTGAAGTTCGACTGGTGGCAATTGCTGCCGCGCCTCGATATCTGGTTCGCCGCCGCCGTCTGGCTGCTGCTGCCGTTCGTCGACCGCCGCCTCGCTCCGCCGTTGAGCGCCGGGGCAAAACCGCGCGACGCAGGCAAGAGTGCGCTGGCCGCCGCCGTGGTGGCCACGGCCGCCGTGGGCGTGTTTTCGCTGTTCCAGGATTACCACACCTTGCACGGCGAAGTGCCGGCCGAGAACATGGCGGCCGCGCCGCAAGGCGATATCGCACCGGGCGTGGCGCCCAACGACTGGGCCGCGTATGGCCGCTCCGGCTATGGCGACCGCTACGCGCCGGCCGCGCAGATCACGCCGGCCAACGCCGCGCAGCTGAAACAGGCGTGGGTGTACCACACGGGAGACTTCAAGGGGCCGAACGACCCGGGCGAGATCGCCAATGAAGTCACGCCGCTGAAAGTGAACGGCATGCTGTATCTGTGCACGCCGCACAACATCGTCATCGCGCTGGACACGGACACGGGCAAGGAAATCTGGCGCCACGATCCGAAGATCAACCGCGACGCGTCCAGCTACCAGCACATGATTTGCCGTGGCGTGGCTTACTGGGACGTCAACGCGGGCCGCGCCAAGGACGATCCTGCACCCGAGGCGGCCGGGATGGAATGCCCGCGCCGCATCTTCGCGCCCACCATGGATGCGACCCTGATCGCCGTGAATGCCGATACGGGTGCAGCGTGCAAAAGCTTTGGTGAAAATGGCGTGATCGGCCTGTACCACGGCATGGGCATGAAGAAGCGGGGCTTTCTGATGCCGACGTCGCCACCGGCCGTGGCGCAGAATGTGGTGGTGATGGCCGCCAGCGTGACCGATAATTTTTCCACGGAAGAACCCTCTGGCGTGATCCGCGGCTACGATCCCGTCACTGGCAAGCTGATGTGGAACTGGGATGCCTCGAACCCGGACGACACGGCGCCGATTGCCGAGGGAAAAACCTACACCAACAATTCGCCCAATTCCTGGGGCGTCTCCAGCGTGGATGAAAAGCTGGGCATGGTGTACATCCCGATGGGCAATGAAACGCCGGACACATGGGGCGGCAACCGCAATCCGAACGGCGAGAAATACAATAGCGCCATCGTCGCGCTGGATCTTGTCACCGGGAAAGTACGCTGGGTCTACCAGACCGTACACCACGATATCTGGGACATGGATATCGGCGGCCAGCCCACCCTGGTCGATATCGACACGCCAAAAGGCAAAGTGCCGTCCGTGGTCGCCACAACCAAGCGCGGCGACATCTATGTGATCGACCGGCGCGACGGCAGCCTGGTCGTGCCGGCGCCGGAAAAACCCGTACCGACGGCCAACGCCGCGCCTGGCGACAAGCTGTCGCCCACGCAGCCGTTTTCGGCCCTCACTTTCCTGCCTGAGAAACATATCAGCGAAACGGATATGTGGGGCACGACGCCGTTCGACCAGTTGGCGTGCCGCATCATCTTCCGCCAGCACCGCTACGAGGGGCCGTTCACGCCGCAAACGGTGGCCGAAGGCAAGATCAAGGGCGCCATTATCTCGCCGGGCCCCTTGGGCATCTTCGAATGGGGCGGGGCGGCCGTCGATCCCGTGCGTCAGTTGCTGCTGGTGAACCCCGACTACATGGGCTTCCTGGAACGCCTGGTGCCGCGCGCGCAAGCCAATGCGCCGGGCGGTACGGGATCGGAAATGGGCTTGCAGCCGCAGACGGGCGTACCGTTTGCCGTGGAAATCAAGCCCTTTTTGTCGCCGCTGGGCTTCCCATGCCAGGCGCCGCCCTGGGGCTATATCGCCGCCGTCGACTTGCGTACCATGAAAAAAGTGTGGATGCACAAGAACGGCACCACGCGCGACAGCGCCCCCGTACCCATCGCCTTGCCGCTGGGCGTGCCCAGCCTGGGCGGCATGAGCACGACGGGCGGCGGCGTGGCTTTCCTCAGCAGCACGCTCGACTACACCATCCGCGGCTACGACGTGCGTAACGGCAAGACTGTATGGAAAGCCCGCCTGCCGGCCGGCGGCCAGGCCACGCCGATGAGTTATATCTCCGACAAGACGGGCAAGCAGTATGTGGTGGTGATGGCCGGCGGCCACGGTTCGCTGGGCACGAAGATGGGCGATAGCCTGGTGGCGTTTGCCTTGCCGGACGAGGTGGTGGAAAAGAAAAAGTAGGAAGGTGAGGGCGCCGCAAAGTGCAGGGATCGGACCCTGATGGGGTGATCCCGGCACTTTGCTTTTGGCTTATTGCGCCGCCAATCCCAGCTTCAAGCCCACCAGCTTGCCAGGCGCGGCCTCGGTTTTTTCCGGCGCTCCCGCGCTGACCCTGGCCGCTGGCGTGCCGTCCTGCTGCAAGGCGGCCAGAATCGCCGCGCTGCGCTGGGTGCCCAGCTTGCTCAAGGCATCGGCAGGCAGAGCTTGCTTGGCTTCCAGCTGCTCGCGCAAGCCGTTGTAGAAGGTGCCCGTGTCGGCCACTTGCGGCTCGCCCTCGATCAGCTTGCCCAGGCGTTGCAGAACGGGGATTTTGGCCGTCGCCGGAGCGGAGGCGCTGGCGGATGCCGCCGCTGCTGCCGCCGTGGCTGGTACGGCCGACTCCGCCGCCTTCTTCTGCTTGTCCAGCTCGGCCTTGCCGAAGCGTTCGCCGTACAGGTCGCGCAGGGCGCCGCGTATCTTGCGTTCGCCCAGGTTCAATGGTCCCGGTTCTTCGCCCGCTTCGAGCTTGATGCCGGCCTTGGCGGCGACGGCGCGGCGCACGGCCTGGGCGCGCAGGGCGGCCCCGTCCGTGTCGCTGTACTGGCCCGGCACGGCCAGCTTCAGCTGTTCGCGCTTGGCGAGGATTTGCGCCACCTGCTTGAGCTTTTCCCGTTCGGGTGGCAGCAGCACGGCGCTGCCCGCATCGAAGTCGATGGATTCGAGCTTGTCGGCGCTGATGCCCAGCAAGTTGCCCAGCGCGCGGAACGGCGCCGTGACGATTTTCGTCAGCACATTGCCCACCGCTTTCCAGATCAGGGCGCCATAGCTGAATTGCGGGTCGTTCATGTCGCCCGATACGGGCAAACCCAGGTCGATGCGCCCGTCGCTATCCTTGAGGATGGCCAGCGCCAGTTCCAAAGGCAGTTTCAGGGCGTCCGGACTGTCGATGCGCTCGCCCAGGGTCAGCTTGTCGAGCACGACCTGATTGGTGCCGTCGAGCTGGCGGTTGCGCACCTTGTATTGCAAGTCCAGCGAAATCTTGCCTTCCGCCACTTTGTAGCCGGCGAACTTCATCGTGTACGGCGAGGCGGAGACCATGTCGACGTTCTTGAAAACCACGTTCAAGTCCGTGTTGTCGGTCGGCGCGAACGGATTTAATTGACCACGCACGCGGGCCAGGCCGAATTCGTCGATGCGGCCGTCCAGTTCGATCTGGCTGCGCGCATCGCGCTTGGTCGACAGGCCCGTCACGACGCCATTGAGTTCATAAATCTTGGCGGCGAACTGGGGCCGCAAGCTCAGGTCGGCAAAGTCCAGCTTGGCGTTTTGCAGGCGCACGCGGCGCACGCGCACGGGGAAGGTGGCGTCGGCAACGGGAGCCACAGCGGGCGCGGTGACTGGCTCCGGTGCCTTCACCAGCAAGCGCTGTGCGTTCAGGCTGCGGTCGTTTTCGATGATCAGCTGGGCGTTCGGTTCGATCACGCGCAGCTCGGGGATGTCGACAAAATCGGGACCCACGCTGGCCGTCAGCTTGTCGGCGCGCACGCTTTTCCATGAAGCAAAACGCTTGCCATCCGTTTCATTGAGCACCAGGCCGGCGATATCCACGCCGCCCTCATAACGGACCTTGGGCGCTTTCGGCGCGCCGCCGCCCGTCGTCAGGCGGCCACTGCCGGAGAGGGTGCCGCCCGCCAGCTTCAGTTTTACATGCTGCGCCAGCAACGGTTGCACGGGCGCCAGGGCCAGTTGTTGCAGATTCAGCTGCGCATCGACGGCGCCCGTGCCCGGCACGAACTTGCCCTTGGCCGTCAGCAAGCCGCCTTCGTGCAGGCCCACGCCTAGCTCGAACGGCAGCGCTTGCTTCATATCGTTGCTGACGTTGTGCAGCGACAGGCTGGCGTCCTGCAGCGTGCCCTTGATGCCAGTGCCCGCATCGTCGAAAAGGGCGCCGAACTTGCTCAGTTCCACCTGGTCTACCTTGGTAGACCAGGGCGCGGACGGGGTTTCCTTGGCCGTATCAGCTTTGCCGGAGGCAAACATGGGCAGCTGTTGCGCAATCGCAAATTCTCCCTGGCGGTTGCGCGCCAGGTCGATCTGCGCACCGCTGGCCGTCACGGCGCCCAGGTGCACGGTATGCGCGGCCAGGTCGATCTTGCCATCCGTAAAACCCAATTGGGCCAGCTTGAACGGCGTTTGCGTGCCCCGTTGCATGGCGAGGTCGGCCAGGCTGAAATTCGCGCCGTCGATCACGGTGGACATGCCCGCTGGACCTTGTTGCAAGCCCAGTTGCAGCTGTAGTTGCAACTGTTTCGCGCTCAATTGCAGGGCCGGTGAGACGGTTTCATCGATGGCGGATACGTCCACGTTGGCCAGGGCCACTTGCTTCAAGTCCACTTTCCACTTGCCCGGCTTGGCTGGCGCGGCGGAGGCTGCCGGTGCCGGGTTGCCGGGCAGCATCAGGTTCGCCACGTCGATCTCGCCCTTGGCATTGCGGTGCACTGCCACCTTGCCGCCGTACAGATTGATTTTGTCCACCGTGACGCTTTGGCGTGCCAGGTCGGCGTTGACGCCGGCGATGCCAAGGGTATCGAGCGACGTGAATGGCGCGCCCGTGCCATTTTGCGCAAGTGAAAGGTCGCGCAAGGCCAGGCCGGCACCTTTGACTGTCGCTTGCAGCGTGCCGTCGGCATAGGAAAAGGCGTAGGGCAGGCGCGCCGACAACTTGCCGCTCGTCACCGTGGCGCGGGTATAGGCTTTCAAATACGCGGCCAGGCCGGGCAGGGAAGCATCGTTCACTATCAGTTCGCCTTCGCCACGGATGGGGCTGAGCGAGGCCGTGCCGCGCCAGTGCAGCTCGCCGCCGCGCGCCGCGTCGGCGCTGAGGCTGTAGCTGCCGTTGGCGTCGGGCAGGGTGGAGATATTGTCGAGCGTAAAGTTGATCGGCGTGAAGTTGTCCGCATAGCCCGCCTTCTGGTCTTGCCAGTCCACTTTGCCTTGTTCCAGCGCAAAGTGGGCGATGACGAGGCGCGGCATGCCGCCGTCGCTTTTTTCAGGATGGTTGCGTTGCCAGGTGGCCAGCACTTCCGCCAGATTGAACTTGCCGTCCGGCGTGATGGTCAAATGAGTCTGCGGCGCCGTGATGCGGATTTCCGCCAGGCTCCAGGCGCGGCGCACGATGGATTTCCATTCCAGCTGCACGGCCAGGGCGCCGATGGACAGCAGCGGCGCACCGCTCGTGCCGCCCTTGCCATCCGCGCTGGCCGCTTCGGTAAAGGCGATCTGCTCCGCTTCCAGGCGCAGGGTAAACGGGTTGAAGCGCACGGAGGCGATGCTGGCCTGGCGCGCGAGTTCTTTCTCGGCAAATTTGGGTAGCTGGTTTTTGATGACGTAGGGCACCAGCCAGAAGCCGGCCGCGCTGTAGGCGGCCAGGGCGCAGCCTGTGCCAAGAGCCCAGCGCTGCCAGCGTTTCCAGCGAAATGTCTTCGTCTGCACGCTTTTGTTGTCGATTGTGTTCACGAACTTACCTTTTGATCTTGTTAGGCGGCACATCTTGCACGCCGTGACTGTCAGTATGCCTCTTTGCGGCCTCGTCTGCAAAATCCAAACGTGTTCATATGATAACAGGCGCCATGGTGGCCTTGTTTCTTCTATAAAACTCACACAAACTCACCCTCACTTGATAATGATTCTCATTATCGGTATCATGGCCGCTAACCGTAAGTTTCCATTTGTACCTATTTTCATTGAAAGCCCGATGTCATGCCTGCCGTCTCTCCTCGTACCCGCTTGCTTCCAGTCGCCGCCGCCCTGTCGCTGGCCTTCGCTTCCCATACGGCCGGCGCCGTCAATGGGGCCAGCGGCCAGGACGACTTGACGGCTGGCGATGAGAAAGTCATGCAAGCCGTGCAGGTGACGGGCGCCCGCGCCCAAGGCCTGGTACCGCTCACCACGGAGGCGGGCAGTTTCCGTGGTGCCAGCATCATGGATGTGCCCTCGACCGTCAACGTGATCACGCGCGCATTGCTGGAACAGCAAGCCGTCTCCGGGCTGTACGACGCCGTGCGCAATACGGCTGGCGTGACGCGCCAGCAAAACGGCGGCGAAACGTGGGATCAGTTGGTGATACGCGGCATCGCCGTGGAAAACCGCACGAATTACCGCCTCAACGGTTCCATGCCCATCATGAACTTCTCGCAAGTGCCCATGGAAAACAAGGAAAGGGTGGAAGTGCTGAAGGGCGCCTCGGCCCTGTACTACGGCTTTACGTCGCCGGCCGGCGTGGTCAACTTCGTCACCAAGCGGGCCGGCAGCCAGCCCGTCACCAGCATGGGCCTGGTTCTGGACGACCGTGGCAGTGCCGTGGCAAACATCGACGTGGGCCGCCGCTTCGGCGCGCAGCAGGAATTCGGCGTGCGCATCAATGCGGCCGGTGGCACCCTGGGTTCCTGGCTGGACAATGTCGGCAACGGCAACCGCCGCTTCATTTCCACGGCACTCGACTGGCGCGTGAGCAATAAACTGCTGCTGAAGGCGGACCTGGAATACGAGCGCCGCAAGGTGACGGAGCAGGCGGGCGTGGCCTTGCCTGCCGCCGTGAAAGGCGTGATCAGCTTGCCGCGCGCCGTCGATCCGCGCCAGCTGATCGGCCCCGACTGGTCGGCTTTCGAGGCGCAAACGAAGAATGCGCAATTGCGCGCCGATTACGCCATCACGGACGGCTGGGCCTTGACGGTGGAGGCGGGCCACTCGGAAACGGCGCGCGACCGTCGCCTGGCCATCTTTCGCCTGAATAACGCGGCCGCACTGGCCACGGGGGCGGGGCGCATCACGGGCAATATCCAGCACAGCGTGACGGCGTCGGACTTGCTGCGCGCGGAACTCGCCGGCAATTTCCATACGGGTTTTATTGCCCACGAGCTGACCCTGGGCGCCTCGCGCACGGACAAGTCGCAAGATCCGATTTATCAGAGCAATTACACGATTGCGTCGCAAAACCTGTACAACCCCGTGCCCGTGACGAATGTCGTGTTCGGTCCCAAGCCGGTTTCGCCGACGACGGCCGCGCTCGACACGCGTGACACGGGCTTGTACGCGCTTGACCGCATGGTCTTCAGCCCGCAATGGCAAAGCGTCATCGGCGTGCGCCGCAGCAGTTACCAGAGCGACCAGGGCGCCAGCCATTACGACGTCAACAAGACCACGCCGATGGCGGCATTGATCTACAAGGCCACGCCCCAGCTGTCGTTTTACGCCTCCACGGCGCGCGGGCTGGAAGAGGGCGAGACGGGCCCGACGGGCACGGCCAACCAGGGCGTCAAGATGGCGCCCGGCGTGAGCCAACAGAAAGAGCTGGGCGCGCGCTGGCTGACTCCAAGCGGCACCTTGCTCTCCGCCGCGCTGTTCGACATCACGCGCCCCGGCTATTACACGAATGCCAGCAATGTGTTCACGTCGGATGGCGAACAGCGCTACCGTGGTCTGGAGGTCTCGACGCAAGGCAAGCTGACGCGCCAGCTGTCGTGGCAGACATCGGCGCAGTTGCTCGACCCCAAGTTTGCCAACATCAACGCCGACTACAACGGCAAGGTGCCGGAAAACGCGTCGAAGCGCACGGCCAGCGCCTTCCTCGCCTATGCCTTCGATGGCGTGCCGGGCCTGTCCGTTAATGGCGGCGCGTATTACTACAGCGCTCGTCCAGTGAACGACCTGAACCAGGCTTTCCTCGGTGGCGTGACACTTTTCAGCGCGGGCGCCCGCTACGCCAGCACGGTAATGAACAAGTCTGTCGTGTGGCAGCTCAACGTGGAAAATGCGGCCGACAAGCGCTACTGGGCCGGCGCCGGCACGCGTTTGGCATCCGGTGCGCCGCGCGCCATCAAGCTGTCGATGAAGGTGGATTTGTAAGGAGGGTTTGACTTGTGCCCTGTGCACAGGGTGCTTGCGCTGATACAATATTGCCATGTTCATCAGCAAAGGCAAGGCCAGCATCGTCCTGTGGATCGCGTGTATCGCCATCTTCCTGGCCACGCTCGCCCCTACGGTGTCGCGCGCGCTGACGGTCGCCAGCGGCATGGCCGTGCCCAGCCTGGAAATCTGCTCGGTGGCGGGCGGCATGAATATGTCTCCCGCAACATTGTCCAACGACGCGCCCGATAGTTCCAAGAGTGGCATGCGCATGGCCGACTGTCCGTGCTGCAGCATGCATGCTGACACCTTGTCGCTTCCACCTACCTCCCTCGTGCTCGCTTCCGGTGAACTGATCACGGGCTTGCTGCCCGAGCTGTTCTACCAATCCGCCACGCCGCTGTTCGCCTGGACGCCCGTCCAGCCCCGTGGCCCGCCCGCCGCTTTCTGATCTGTCCCTTTCCCTGAACTGCCTTGCGCCGCGCGGCTATGTGCTGTGCTGCGCTTGCGCTTGTTCGTTTTACCTATACAGAATCTGAAAGCAGCACCATGAAACATTTACCGTTATTGATTTCCCTCGCCATCGCCATGCCTGCCGTGGCGCAGTCGCGCGCCGAAGATGTTTTGCCCGAGATGAAAGTCATCGTCACGGGCCTGAAGGAAGGCTATCGTCCCGCCGCCGACACGGCCCTGATGCTCAGCAGCACGCCTGGCTACAGCGTGGCGGCAGGCGGCGGCGTGTCCGGCTTGCCAGTGGTCAATGGCTTTGCGGATGACCGCATCAAGATTCGCATCGACGGCATGGAACTGACGTCGGCTTGCGCCAATCATATGAATGCACCGCTGTCCTACATCGATCCGCAGCAAGTGCAGCGCATCCGGCTGATCGCGGGCGTCACGCCCGTCAGCGCGGGCGGCGACAGCATCGCCGGCACCATCGAGGTGCAATCGAACGCGCCCGTGTTCGCCCAGCCTGGCGCAGGGCTGCTGACGCAAGGCAGTTTTGCCGTCTCGGGGCGCAGCGTCAACAACAGCGTGGCGACCAGCGTGCATGCCTCGGCCGCCAGCGATATTCTCAGCATCGGCTACAGCGGCGCTTACACGCGCGGCCACAGCTATGACGATGGCCACGGCAACAAGGTGCTGGGCAGCATGTTCGAGAGCATCAACCAGGCCATCGTGCTGGCGGCGAAAGGCCAGGGCCAGCAGCTGACCCTGCGCGCCGGCGTGCAGCATATCCCGTACCAGGGTTTTCCGAACCAGTACATGGACATGACGGACAACCACGGCCAGTTCGCCAATCTCGCTTACCAGGGCACATTTTCCTGGGGCGTGTTTGACGCGCGCGCCTATTGGCAACAGACGGACCATGAAATGGGCTTTTTCTCTTCCGAGCGCACGGGCACGATGCCGATGCTCACGCACGGGCGCAACACGGGCTATGCGCTGATGGCCAGCTTGCCGATGGCTGCGGGCGAGTTGCGCCTGGGCCAGGAGTGGCACGGTTTCCGCCTCGACGACTATTGGCCTGCCGTGCCCGGTTCCATGATGATGGGCCCGCGTACCTATTTGAACATCAACGACGGCAAGCGCGAGCGCACCGTGCTGTTTGGCGAGCTGGAAACGCGGCACGGCCAGGATGGGCGCTGGATGAGCGTGCTGGGCTTGCGCGGAGAATCCGTGCGCATGGATGCGGGCGACGTGCAATCGTACGGCACCAACATGATGAACATGCCGGACCTGATGGCCGCCAGGGCCTTCAATGCGCGCAGCCGCAGCCAGCGCGACACGAATATCGATGCCTCGGCGCAAGCCACCTTCACGCCGGACACGGCCAGCAGCTACGAATTCGCGCTGGCGCGCAAGGTGCGCTCGCCCAACCTGTACGAGCGCTACTCGTGGGGCCGCGGCTCGATGGCCATGACCATGACCAACTGGTTTGGCGACGGTAATGGCTATGTGGGCGACATCGACCTGAAACCCGAGACGGCTTACACGGCCGCGTTCACGGCCGACTGGCATGGCGGCGGCGAGGAGGGCTGGTTCCTGCGCGTCAATCCCTACTACAGCAAGGTCGACAATTACATCGACGTCGACGTGCTGGCATCCTTCCACCCGTACATGAAGATGGGCGCCAATGGCAACCTGCTGCGTTTTGCCAACCACGACGCCAAGCTGTATGGCGCGAATCTGGCGTGGCAGTTGCCGCTGGCCAGCAGCGCGCGCTGGGGCCGCTTCATGGCGACGGGCAATGCCGCGTACACGCGGGGCAAGCGCAGCGATGGCGGCGACCTGTACCGCATGATGCCGTTCAACGCCTTGCTGGCCGTCGAGCACAAGCTGGGCGCCTGGAGCAGCCGCATCGAAACGAAGATCGTGGCCCGCAAGGACAAGGTCGATGCGCGCCGCTTCGAAGCGGAAACGGGCGGCTATGCGCTCGTCAACCTGCGCAGCAGCGTGGTATTGAGCAAGATGGCCAGCCTGAGCGCCGGCGTGACCAACCTGTTCAACCGCGCGTATGCGGACCCGCTCGGTGGCGTGTATTTGTCGGGCTTGAAGGCGAACGGCGGGGCGCTGCAAGCCTTGCCGGCCGAGGGCCGGTCGATTGATCTGGGGTTGCAGCTGAAGTTTTAAGGTCGATAATGCGCACTAGCGCCTTCCTGCTACCGGGGGAAGGCGTCTGCGGGAGTCACTGTATCGATGCGAGTCAGGTGCTTGTGACAATGTGCGCATGTTTCTTTTCGGTCATTTGGTATTATCGACGGTATCCTGGCTCCGGGATTTTCCGCACAGGCCTACGTCGGGTAGCCCTCTTTCCGATGCCATCGACAGATCGCTGGTATTGGCAAATGAATGGCTGGAAAATCTGGAGCGCGGGTGTGCCCGGCGTCGACTATCCTGCGCCTCCCCAGGTAATCCGGCACAAAGCCATCAATTTCCGCCTCCGCTCTTTTTTCGCCGTGACCCCGTCAGGACGCGCAGCGCGGTGGCAATCGGCACCTTGTTCTTGGCAAGGTAGGCGGCGGCCGTGGCGGTATCGAGCATTTCCTGGAAGATAATGCCGACCTCGACCTTTTGGGCCGTCAAATCGTCCTGCCTTGCGCAGTCGAGGATGTCCATATTCGTAGCGGTGGCTTTGTCATTCTTGGAGCGCATTTTTGCCTCAGTAGAAAAGAGAAAAATGTCTCCTTTTTTTTGCCTTTAAAATAACTTATTTTTATGCCTTTGTGGAAATTTTTCTTTAATCGATAGTGCATTCAAGAATCAAATTTAGCTATCGGCAGGGATCAGCTGCAGGTTTGGATATTGCTTACCGGAACATTTGACTGCATAGTCGGGACTGCACACACACTGCGGATACCTGATTGGCCCGTGTGCATTGGCATTGAGCCACGCTCGGAATCTCAACTTTTTGAAGCCCAAAAACTATGACAAGTAATGCCAAGCTGGCAGTCTTGATCGATGCGGATAATGCCCAGGCGTCGATTATCAAGGAATTGCTGACGGAGGTATCGACCTTTGGTACCGCATCGGTGAAGCGTGCCTATGGAGACTGGACCACGCCCAATTTGAAAGGCTGGAAAGAAATCCTGCATTTGATGGCCATTCAGCCGATCCAGCAATTCAGCTATACGACAGGGAAAAATTCAACCGATTCATCGTTGATCATCGACGCCATGGATTTGCTGCACTCTGAAAAACTGGACGGCTTTTGCCTGGTATCGTCTGACAGTGATTTCACGCGCCTTGCAACACGGATTCGCGAATCAGGGCTCGCCGTGTACGGCTTTGGTGAAAGAAAGACGCCGCCGGCCTTCGTTGCCGCCTGCGACAAGTTTGTCTATACAGAGATTTTGCGGCCGGTAACACCGCCTCCATTGGCGGAGAAACAACAAAAAACGTTACATGCGCTGGCACCGGTCTCCCTCGACGTGGATACGCAGGAAGTGCTGCGCAAGGCCATTATCGCCGCTGCGCGTGATGATGGTTTTGCCTCCTTGAGTGGAGTCGGCAGTCTGATCTTGAAGAATAATCCGGCCTTCGACCCGCGCCACTATGGCTGCCAGAAATTGAGTGAACTGGTGCGTCGCCTTCCTTTCGTTGAAGTCAAAGAAGTTCAAAGCGAAAAAAATCCCGCCATGCATCTGTACATCAAATTGAAATAGGGGAAGCAGCCGGGCCGTCATGACACATGATCTTCCGTCACCCATTGCCTGATCAACCATCCTTTGCCAGCGGCGCCCGGATGCGGTCTAATCATGGCTTGTTCCTTGACGAGGTTGCCATGCTGCCCACTCCCGCCATCGCCGCGCTGTGCGAAAAATTTCCCTTGATTACAGAATTGATGGCCTTGCAGCCCTTGAGCTGGTTCAATACCGCCATCGCGCCGGCGGCCGAGGCCTTGAACGACGTGGGCTTGACGGCCGATGACGTGGCCGACGCCAGCGCGCGCCTGGCGCGCTTTGCGCCCTATCTGGCCAAGGCGTTTCCGGATACGCAGGCCAGTGGCGGCATCATCGAGTCGCCCATCGTGCCGCTGCCGGCCATGCAGGCAACGTTGGGCATGACGAGCGGTCAGCTGTGGCTCAAGCAGGATAGCCATTTGCCCATTTCCGGCTCGATCAAGGCGCGCGGCGGCATCTATGAAGTACTGAAACATGCGGAAATGCTGGCGCTGGACGCCGGCTTGCTGAAGCAGGGCGACGATTACGGCCTGCTGGCCAGCGACGCCGTGCGGGCGTTTTTCGGCCAGTATGCGATCGCCGTCGGCTCCACGGGCAATCTGGGATTGTCGATCGGCATCATGAGTGCGCGCCTGGGCTTTCGCGCCACCGTGCACATGTCGGCTGATGCGCGGCAATGGAAGAAGGATAAATTGCGCAGCCACGGCGTCACGGTGGTCGAATACGCCACCGACTACAGCGTGGCCGTGGAAGCGGGGCGCAGGCAGGCGGAGAATGATCCGACTTGCCACTTCGTCGACGATGAAAACTCGCACGATCTGTTTCTCGGCTACGCGGTGGCCGGCCAGCGCCTGCGAGCCCAGTTCGCCGCAAGCGGCGTGACCGTCGATGCGCAGCACCCGCTGTTCGTGTACCTGCCGTGCGGCGTGGGCGGCGGCCCCGGCGGGGTTGCCTTCGGCTTGAAACTGGCCTTTGGCGATGCCGTCCACTGCGTGTTCGTCGAGCCGACGCATTCGCCGTGCATGCTGCTGGGCGTGCACACTGGCTTGCATGAAGGCATCAGCGTGCAGGAGATCGGCATCGACAACCTCACGGCCGCCGATGGCCTGGCCGTGGGCCGCCCGTCCGGCTTTGTCGGGCGCGCCATGCAGCGGCTGATCGACGGCTACGCCACCGTCACGGATGAAGAACTGTACCGCTTGCTGGCGCTGCTTGAGCAAACGCAAGGCCTGCGCCTGGAACCGTCCGCCGTGGCCGGTTTCGCGGGCATCCAGCACGTGCTGGATGCGCCGCAATACCAGCAGCACCTCGATACCGCCACGCACTTGGTTTGGGGCACGGGCGGCAGCATGGTGCCGCAGCAAGAAATGGCCGCCTACGTGGCGCGTGGCCGCGCGCTGCTGAAGGCCGGAGCCGCTTGATGCCGCCCGGCGTGGCGCTCAAAGGTACGCTGACGGCCAGCCAGTTCGCCAACCTGCACACGTTTCTCGTGGCGGCGCGCCATGCCAGCTTTGCGTTGGCCGCGCAGGAACTGGCGCTCACGCCCAGCGCCGTCAGCCACCGCATCGCACGGCTGGAGGCGAGCCTGGACCTGCGCCTGTTCGAACGATTGACGCGGCAAGTCAAGCTGACGGCGGATGGCGAGCGCATCTTCGCCGCGCTGCAAATTGGCTGGGACGGCTTGCAGGCGGCGCTGGCCGGCGGCGATGCGCTCACTGGCAGCATCACCGTGCATGCGCGTCCCTCGGTGGCCCAGTGCTGGCTGGTGCCGCGCCTGGCAGGGTTTGCTGCGCAATATCCGGAGGTGTCGCTTGACTTACGCGTGGGTAATGAAAGCGTGGACTTTCGCGCCGGCCAGGTGGACCTGGCCTTGCACTATGGCGACGGCCACTTTCCCGGCCTGGCCTCGCGCAAGCTGATGGATGAACGGCTGGCGCCCGTCTGCAGTCCCGCGTATGCACGCGAGCACGGCTTGCAAGATGCGCCGCAACACCTGGCCAGCGCGACGCTGTTGCACGACACCCTGGCCTGGCCTGCCTGCGCGCCCGATGCCGAATGGCGCTTGTGGCTGGACGGGCAGGTGCCCGAGGTGAACTTGCCCACGCGCAGCCTGCGCTTCGACCGCGCCGACCTGTGCGCACAGGCGGCCATCCACCACGCGGGCGTGGCCATGGGCCGGCGCCAGCTGGTGCAGCCGTGGGTCGACAGCGGCCAGCTGGTCTTGCCTTTCGGCGGATTTGCCTTGGCCAGCCCGCAGGCGTATTACCTCGTGCATGCCGCGCGGCCACTGCCGGCGCGCGTGCAGGCGTTGCTGGACTGGCTGCTGGGGCAGGCTATTTGATACACTGCGCCCCTTGTTCAAGAACGCGCACCAAGGAAGCACCATGCACGCAACATCCCCACTGACCTTCACCGCGCCGCAGGAATTGCGCACGACTGCGCTCGCCTGCCTGCTCGAACCGGACCCGGCCACCAAGGTGGCGATGGTGGCGGCCATGGCCGAGGCGCAACTTTCGCTCGATGCGCAATCGCCTTTGGCGCCCACCGGCCCCGTGCCGGGCCGGCCCGAGCGCCCGGAACTGGTGCCGCCGCGCCTGGTGGGGCGGCGTTCGATGATCACGCCGGAAGGGCGCGCCATGCTGGTGCATGCGCTCGCGCATATCGAGTTCAATGCCATGAACCTGGCGCTGGACGCCCTGTGGCGCTTCCCGGACTTGCCCTTTGACTACTACACGGACTGGCTGCGCGTGGCGAAAGAGGAAGCGACGCACTTCGCCATGCTGCAGGCGCACTTGCAAGTGCTGGGCCACACGTATGGCGACTTTCCCGGCCACGACAGTCTGTGGGAAATGGTCGACAAGACGCGCGGCGACGTGCTGGCGCGCATGGCGCTGGTGCCGCGCACCCTGGAAGCGCGGGGCCTGGACGCGATTCCGCCGCTGCGCGCCAAGCTGGCGCAGGCGGGAGATTTGGCCGCCGCCGCCATCCTCGACATCATCTTGAACGACGAAGTAGGGCATGTCGAGATTGGCAATCGCTGGTACAACTATTTGTGTCAGCGGCGTGGACTAGAACCGGGTCCGACTTACGACGAACTGGCACTGCGTTACGAAGCGCCAGTGCTCAAGGGACCATTCAATCTAGCTGCGCGTAGGCTGGCAGGCTTCACGGATGCGGAATTGACGCGCTTCAGTTAAGGAGGAGCGCCGTGCGTCGGAATTGACAGAGCATGACCTATCTCGGTCCTCTCTAACAAGACTGTCAACGCCTCGTGCTTTGTGTCGTCAAAGTATGCCAACCATCTAAGGCCTCAATCACAGCTGGGAAAGTCGAAATGAATGTGGCAAAAAAACTGGGAACTATCTTTGTTGAAATAAGTTGCGCCGGATGCGGGCTTGCCGCGCACTTTCATCATCCGCACAGTTTAAACACCTCGCGTCACCTGCAGCCGATCATCTACCTTGACTCTCGTCATACGTTCGATCTTTGACTGTCCGACTGAATCGAGAAATTTTTTACGCGGATCTTGCGATGATCTCCTTGGATGACCGCCTGGCGCGGGCAGTGAAATGTGAAATGCCGGCTCCGGCACTGAAAGTTGCGGGTGGTCTTTGGCGTTCGTGGTGGTTGGTTGTGGCTAGGAACACTTAAAAGAACTCAGCTATTTTTTTGAAAAACCGCCGGCTACTCTGATTGTTCCATCAATTGACCGCCAAGTATTTGGTATGAAAGTCGCGTCATTTAAAACGTCCATTTCCTTCCGAAAGCTTGTTTTTCCGTTTGAAATAACGGAAACATATCCTGCAGGAAGTTTTGTAAATGGTGATTCATTATTGTGCCCGTGGAGTAGGGCCAAACCAAAATCATCTTTAGCGATAGAGTCCAATATATCCTGCTTTTCTTTTAGTAACTCTAAGGAAGATTTGTAGTCAAGCGGCGGGGCATTTGTTAACTGATCGTGCTTGTGCCATGCGCCCTTGTTCGGATGGCCTTTACAGTTCTTAGTTGGGTTACCGTGGCTTTCGCAATGCCCCGTGCAACTATTATGACCACCCCTGCACTGCGAAGGTTTATTCGAAATATTTCCCATCCAGCCAACGACTAAACTATCGTCTGTTCGCGCATCAGAAATATTTTTTATGGTTACTTTCAAATTATTTTCAGATTGACTAAAACCTTCTGCAAGTGGCTTTACCATCTCGCCATCAACATAGGAAGGAATGTATAACCCAAAATCGCTTCCGTCTAAGGCATTGATGTAGGCATTCATCTTTCCAGAATTAATTTTTTCTAGTTGTTTTTTAATACGATCGTCGACGTCCATAATGTAACCCCTCTTTAGGTTGATTGATTGGCGCACGCCAATAATGACTTATATTTTTTTACGATATATCCTTGTTACTTTAGCAGATGCTCTTCGGCGTATCAGTTCAATACAGAACATTTTTGATATATCTCAGTACAGTAATCGTATAGGTCCATCAATAATTTTATAGGTCAAGGATTTTTCAGCTGCGTTTTCTCTTTTCTGCGCAAGTCGTCGCTTGCACCCTTCTATCAGACTACTCTCGTTCGATTTCTTAAGAAATGCAATCGCCTCAAACCAAGTTACCTCTAGTACAGTTTAAAGCTCTTTGCACCTGGAAATGCGGCGCTGGGCCGGGTTTCGGAGCTGGAATTACCCGATCTGCCTGCCTGAACCGCCGCATGCCCGCCGCCGTGCCGATGGCCCGTGTTTTTCACGGGTGGGCCGTGATGCTGATATGCCAGTGGCTCAGGTGTCCCGCTTCGATATGCACCTTGACCGGCTTGATCCAGGTGCCCGCGCCTGGGATCTTGTCGGCCGGCGCGGCAGAAAAACGCCCGTCGACGAGGGCCAGTTTGACGAAGCTGGGGCCGATGTAGATGATGCGCGTGCTGGCCGGCGCCGCTTCCTGGGCCAGCATGGCGCGGTTCGCCGCGATCCACGCCTGCAGGGCCGCCAGTTTCGGCTTTTGCGCGGGGTTGGCCGCCACTTCCGCCTTCGCGTCGAGGATCAACTGCTGAATGGCCGCGCCATTGTTCTGCCCGCCCAGCGCATCCGAGTAGCCGCCCGCGCCGTCCGCGTAGCGCAAGTCGATCTGCTGGCCGTCGCTGTGGCCGCGGTGGCCGAGGATGGAATCGCCCGCCGCCGTCTGCGTCACGTGCTGGCCGCTGATGTCGTCGAAGCGGTAGGCCTTGCCCGCCAGCCAGGCGATGGCCAGACGCGTGCCCCACGAATCGCCGCCCGCATCGCGCGTGCCGTAGCGCCGCGCCGCCAGCGCTGCCTCGTTGTTGGCCAGGTACAGGGGGATGTAGGCCGTGTCGCCCTTGAATTCCACTTGCCCCCCTTCGGCCGGATCGGAGCTGGCGTCGACATTGTCGACGCGGCCCTTGAGGCGCAAGGTGACGACGGCCTTCTTGTCGAGTTTTGCGCCGGCAAAGGCGGGCAGCACCAGGCTGGGGAAGGTTACCTTGCCCGCGCTCCTGGTATTGGCCTGGGACAATAAATTCTCCGTGCTGAAGGCAGGATCGCCGCCGCCCGACGAAATACCGATATTGACTTCCGTAATCGTCGCCGCCGCCGGCGTGTAGTGCAATTCCAGCGGCAAGGTGTGGGTGGCCGTGGCTGCGCCTTGCGAGACGGATACATACGGCCCCGGCAGATTGCCAGTCAGCTTGATCGGCTGCAGCACGGGACGGGCGGCCTTGTTCGGCGAGCTGAACTTCGCCTGTGTCACCTTCAAACCCTTGCACACTAGACTCAGTTCCACCGTCGTGACGGTGGCCAGGGCGCTGTCGCCGATATTCGTGGCGCTGACATTGCCGCCCAGGCTCAACGCCCAATCCTTGGTTTGCTGGCTGACATCGACGCATTCCGTCCTGACGATGCTGCCCTGCGTGTAATGCGTCTGGTTGACGGCGCCCGTAGCGGCCAGGTTGACGCCGGGCAGCCCCGTCACGGCGTACGACCAGGTATCGTTGTACTGGCTTTGCGCCGTCGTGTAGACGGGGTATTCGGCCGTGCTGACGGTGATTTTCACGCCCACGTTTTTCGTGCCCTTGGGCACCGTGAAGGCGACGGGCGAGGTGATGGTCTGGTTTTGCGCGGCCGCTGTGGCCGTAAACGTCTTGCTGCCCTCGTCATCCTGCGGCGTGACGTCGCCCGTGGCACGGGGGCTGGCGGGCACCGCGCGCGCGGGTGGCGCGGCGCCATCCTGCGTGACCGTGCCCGCCACATAGCTCTGCGCCGTGGCGGTGCGCTGGGCCAGGCCGGGCGCGTATGGATACACGATGCTGACGCTGACGCTGCTGCTGTTGTCGAAGACGACGGCGCTGACGCTGACCACGTTCGGATGGACTAGGTCGTTCAAGGTCAGCTGGTAAGTGTCGGGCAGCACGCCGTCGAAGTGGAAGGCGCCCGTGGCGTCAACCACGGCCACCTGGCGCTGGTGGTTATTGTAGCCAGCCAATAACATCTTCTTGCCGGCCAGCCCATTGGCATTGCCGCCTGCGGGCGTGCGCAGCTGTCCTTGCAGCACGATGCCGGACTTGATGACGATCAAGGCGTAGCTGGCCGTGAATTCGCCATCCTGCGAGACGAAATTGAGGTTCAGGTCATAGCTGCCGTTGGGCAAGGAGGCCAGCAATTGCTGCATCGCCGTGGCGCTGATGCTGAAGCTGCCGCTGGCCGCATCGAAGACCCAATACTGCTTGAGACTGATGGCCACGCCGTTCGGCCTGGACAGCAAGCCGTCGCTGTCGTGCTGCAGGGCCAGCGGCGGCGCGCCCACCAGGCGGAACGCCAGTGTCCCCGGCTGCAGGCGGTTGTTCGGCCCCAGTCCCGCGATGGCCAGCACGGGCGCGGTGGCCGGCAGGTTGCCGTCGTCGTCCGGCTCCACATAGGTTTCCACGGCCGTGGGCAGTTCCGTCTGGATCAGCAGGTTCAGGGTGGTGACGCTGTTGCCCTTGCTGAGGGAAAATTGCGCATGCTGGTCGACGCCCGTGTCGCCGGGCGTGGAAAAGCGCAGGCTGCCGTCCTGCAGCAGCACGTCCGTGACGGCGCCGCTGACCTTGACGCTGTCGGCGCCGTCCGTCAAACCCAGCTCGGCCAGCGACAGCGTCACCACTTGCGCGGGCCGCACGGGATCGAGGACGATGCTGGCGTTGGCGCTGAAAGTCCACGCCAGGGCCGTGCTCTGGAAGGCGATGTTGCGCTCGATGCGCACGGTGATGGTGTCGTCGGGTGTGACGCTGGCGCCCGCGGCTATGCTGCCGGCCAGCACCTCGCCATCGATGATGGTGCTGCCTTCGGGCGCGCTGGCCAGCACGGCTTGCACATTGCTGGCCGCCGCGCGGCTGTTGTTGCGGATGTGCACGCGGTAAGTGTAGTCCCAGACCGTGCGGCTGACGCGCTGCTCGCCCACTTTTTCCAGCTGTGTCACTTCGAAGTCCCCGGCGGCCTGGACGGTGGTGCTGGTAGCCGCTGCGGCGGCCAGCATGACTTGCGGCGCGGGCGGCTGGGTGGCATCGTTCGGCCCGCCGCAGGCGCACAGGCCCAGCGCCAGAGCCGTGGCCAGCGCGCTTGCGGCCAACTGGCGCCTGCGCCGGCAGGCGATGGCCAGCACGCCCGCCAGCAGCAGCCACGGCGTAGATGGCAGGGCGACGGCGGCCGGCTGCGTGAGGCCCGCCTCAAGTTCGATGAAGGAGACGGGGTCGAGGATGGAAAACGGCTGCGCGCCGGGGCTGCCCGCGCCCAGATAATCGAAGGTGATGGAAAAGCCCGTGGCCGTCGCGCCCGGATTGATACCGCCGGCCAGCGCCAGCGCATCGAAGTAGCCGCTGGCGGGAATGGCGGGATCGGGCTGCACCAGCAGCACGTCCCAGCCCGGTGCCGTGGAAACGTTGAGCAGATTGGCGTACTGGCCCACGCTGAAGAACAGGGTGAATTCCTCGATGAACACGGCCAGGGTGGTATTGCTGACCGTATAGTCGTAGCGCCACTGCGTGCCGCCCAGCGCTGTTGCCGTGTAGCCGATGCTGGTGGCGTGCGCGGCGGACATTGCGCATAGCAGCAGCGCCAGCAGCGCCTGCTTGATGAAGCTCATGACCGTTCCCCTGTTGACTGGCGCCAAGCGTGCCCAGGCAAGCGGTCAAGCAGGAAGCGTTCCCGTACACATTGTGCTGTAAAAACAAGGGCTTGGCTGGAGGTGGGCGGCTTCGGTGTCAAATCTGCCGACACTGGTCCATACGGCTGAGCTTGTCAGCGCTGTCCTACCCATCTTGTCGAAACTGTCTGATTGTATGCCTTGCGGAAACACGCGATGATCGTGTCCATGCTGCAACAACCAACCAGTCTGATGGAGTATGCGATGCAAAAGCCAGACCAGTCCATTCACGTGAACAAGCCGTTCCTGCTGATTTGCCTGTTTACCTTGGCGATCCTGTCGGCCACGCTGTTCACCACGGACGATGCGTCGGCGGGCGATGCCGCGCCGGCGCCCGTGGCGCGCGATGTGGGGCATGGCGTCTTGCCCGTCTGCGGCAGCGACGCCCTCACCCTGTCGGCACACTGCCAGCCGGGGCGCCAGGCTTGATCGCCGGCTTGCCGCCCGGTTGTTTGCCATCGATACGAGCACAGGCACGAGGTTTTCCGGGTTTGCGCATTGAAACAGGCCTGTTCGAACGCCCCGGCGCGCCGTTATGCTAAGGTGCGCATTCGTAACGCCGTGCGCGGCAGACAGGAGCAGCAGATGTTTGGCAGAAAAAAGAATCTGGAACAAGACCACGCCCCCCAGGCCGACAAGGAGTATGAAAAGAAGTACACGGAAGACAGCTTCTGGGACAAGGTCGTCAAGTTCGCCAAGACGGCGGGACGCGAAGTCATCGAGAAAGCCCTGTGGCTTTACTACGCGGCGCAGCAGCCGAACACCCCGCTGTGGGCCAAGACGGCCATCTATGGCGCGCTCGGCTATTTCATTTCGCCCATCGATGCGATCCCCGACATCACGCCCGTGATCGGCTATGCGGACGACCTGGCCGTGCTGGCGGCGGCCGTCGCGACGGTCGCCACCTACATCACGGCCGAGGTCAAGGAACGCGCCGCCGAGAAATTGCGCGGCTGGTTCGGCGCCTAGGTCTTCTTGACAGCGGGTGCACCGCTGCCACCATGCGCGAGCAGGCGCAGCACGACTTCTTTCTGGAATGAACGAAACTCCTTGTCGGCGCTGACGTTGGCGAAGGCCAGCACGGCCGTCCTGCTGGCCCGGTCGACGCAGACGACGGACGCGGCGCCCGGGTCGCCGCCGCTGTGCGTGGCCAGCGGCTTGCCGTCGACATCGCGCAGCAGCCACACCAAAGCTTGCCGCACGGACGAATCGGCGGGCACGACGGGGGCCACTTGCGGGGCAAAAAACAATTGCAGGGTGGCGTCTTGCAGGTAGCGGTGGCCATCGACCCGGCCGCCATTGCTGAAGATGGCCAGGAAACGGGCAAAGTCATGCGCCGAGCTGCGCAGCAAGCCGGCCGGCCAGTCCGGGTAGCCGACGGGCGGCAGCACCTGCAAGCCCGGGCCCGGCTCCTTGTGCGCATACGGCTGGGCGACGACGGCGCGCCGCGGCAAGCTGGCCAGGTTCCAGGCCGTGCTGTCCATGCCCAGCGGTTCGAACAGGTGCTCCTGCGCATACGCGTCGAGGCCGTCAGGGTTCAGCCGACCCACCAGATAGCCGAGCAGGGCGATACCCACATTGCTGTAGCGCCATTCCGTGCCGGGCCGGGCGGCAAACGACACGTCCGCGTCGTACCAGGCGCCGCCGCGCGACAGATAGCCCTTGAGGAAGTCGCGCAGCGGTAATCGCGGGTCGCCCTGCACGGCAAACGCCGTCGTCTTTTCGTACACGGCATCGGAAATGCCCGAGGTGTGGCTGAGCAAATGGCGAAAGGTGATGGGCACGTCGGGAAACTTCGGATGCATGAGCGGGAAGTCCAGATACGCCGCCACCTTGTCGTCGAGCTGGAAGGCGCCTTGCTCCAGCAGCATCATGATGGCCGTGGCCGTGACGAGCTTGCTGACTGAGGCGACATGGAACACCGTGTTGGCATCGGCTTTCTTGCCGGCCTGGATGTCTGCCCAGCCATAGCCGCGCGCGAAGATGGTTTGCTCGCCCCGCACCACGGCCACGCTCATGCCTGGCGTTTCCGTGCGGGCCAGGCCATCGCGCATGAAGCCGTCAAATTCCGTTTCCCACGCCAGCCTGGCCGGATCGGTGGCGCAGCCCGTTTGCAGCAGGGCCAGTGAGACGCCGAGTCCCAGCACGCTTCTTCGTTTCATTGATACTCTCTTTAGCCATTTTTAATTATCTTAACAATATTTTCGCCCGCCATAGGGGCAATTGACAAAACATTGCTTTGTAGCAATGGCAAAGGGGGCCGGCCGGTGCTTATTTGCCCCCGTCATTTTCGCCAGTAGCGTTCCAACAAGGGTTTGACGGTCAGGCCGTGCGCGACGATGGAGACGATGACGACGACCACGGTGATGTCGGCCAGTTCGCGCGCCAGGGGGCGTGGCAAGCCGTGCGCGATGGCATAGCTGAGGTAATACAGCGAGCCGATGCCGCGCACCCCGAACCACGCGGCCAGGCCCCGCAGACGCACGCTGGTGCCCGACGCCAATAAACCGAGCATCACGCTGGCCGGGCGCGCCACCAGCAGCAGGAACAGCGCCACGCTCCACGCCTGCCAACTCCAGGCGGCCGCCGTGACGGTGCCGCCCAGCAACAGCACCAGGGTCAGTTCGGACAGGCGTTCCAGGTGCTCCTTGAAGACGAGCGATTCGCCGCTGACGGTCAGCGGCATTTCGCTGGCGTGCGGTTTGGCGGCGGACACGGCATGGGTTTCCTCCGCCTGCAGCAAGCCTTGCCGGTCTTTGGGCGCGCCGGCGAGCCGCAGTTCCGTCTGGCGCAAGGCCACGCCGGCAAAAAAGACGGCCAAAAAACCCCACGCGTGCAGCCAGGTGGCCACGCCATACACGAGGGCGATCAGGCCCAGCGCCGCCAGGTCGTCCAGCATCGCGTGTTTCGGCTCCTTGGCGCGCACCTGCCAGCCCAGCCAGGCCAGCAGTGCGCCGCCGGCCGCGCCCAGGGCGATGGCGGCCCCGCTGGCCCAGACCAAATCGCGCCACAGCCAGGTGGCGCCATGCGGCCCCAGTTCATGCAGGCCCAGCAGGCCCAGTCCCAGCATGACGAAAGGAAAGCCGCTGCCATCGTTCATGCCCGCTTCGCTGGTCAGCATGAAACGCAATTGCTCGCTGTCGCCCGCATGGCGCAACTGCACGTCGGTGGCCAGCACGGGGTCGGTGGGCGCGAGGATGGCGCCCAGCAGCACGCCCGCGCCCAGCGGCAAGCCCAGCACCAGGTACGCAAAGGCTGCCACCAGGGCCACGGAAATGGCCATCGACAGCCAGGCCAGGCGCAGCGAGGGCAGCCAGCGCGCCAGGCTGAAGGGCACGGGCATTTTGACGCCAGCGGAAAACAGGGAGATCAGGACGGCGATTTCCGTCAGGGTTTCCAGCAGGGGCGCCTGCTGCAGCAGGTCGAACGCAAACAGGCCGAGGAACATGGGCCCCAGCAGCAGGCCCACGCCCAGGTAAGCCATGGCCGAAGTCAAGGGCAGGCGCGCGATGCGGTCGGCGCCCAGGCCGCGCGCCAGCATCAGGCAGCCGATCAGGATGAACCAGGCGGTGGTGCTCATGCGCCTTATTTTAGCGGCGCATGGGCGAGGGCAGCGCGCCGCAGGGTTTTGTTACGCCTTGTAGAGCGACACGCTGTCGTTCTGCGCCTGCATGCCATGCACCTCGATGGGGTCGTGCGTGGAGCGCAAGCGGGGCAGGCTGTGCGGATAATGGCTCGTGATAAAGGCCAGCATCTGCTCGCGCACGAGGCAGCGCAATTCAAACGCCGTGCCCGAATCTTTCGCACTGATCAGAAAGCGCACGCGCACGGCCCGCTCGTTTGAATCCGTCGCCTGCACCGTGCAGACCCGTCCATCCCATTGCTTGGCCCCTTCGCAGATGCGCGTCAGTTCCGCGCGCAGCGGTTCGATCGGCACGCTGAAATCGAGCCACAGGAACACCGTGCCCAGGATGTCCGAAGAGGTATGCGTCCAGTTCTCGAACGGATTTTCGATGAACCACTGCAGCGGCACGATCAAACGCCGTTCATCCCACACGCGCACGACCACATACGTGCCCTTGATTTCCTCGACCGTGCCCCATTCGCCATTGACGATCAGCACGTCGTCGATGCGGATGGGTTGAGAAAACGCAATTTGCAGCCCTGCAATGAAATTGCCCAGTACGGGGCGGGCGGCGATACCGGCCACCAGGCCCGCCACGCCGGCCGAAGCGAGCAGGCTGGCGCCGATCTGCCGCGCGCCGGGCAAGGTCAGCAGCACGAAGGACAGGCCCAGCAGGACCACGATGGCGTGCGCGCTGCGCGTCAGCACGCGGGCCTGGGTGATCCGGCGCCGCGCGCGCAGGTTGTCGGCCGCGTCGACGGGATTGATCTGGGAAATCGTGATGGAAAGCGACTCGATGCATTGCATGGCCAGCCAGGTCAGCGCGATGATCAGCGCCACGCTGGTGACATGCGACATGGCGACCAGGCCCGGCGTGTCGTCGGGCGCGCTGGCCAGCACCATGCGCAGGCCGAAGACGATCAGGCACAGCTGGCTGGCGCGGAAGGCCACGCGCGCGACGTTGCTGGACAGCGCGTGGCCATTCGCGAGTTTTTTCAGCAAACCGATGCCGGCCCGGTGCACGACGATGGCGACCAGGGTGACGAGCAGGGCGGAAACGAGCACGGTCAGCGCCGAGCGCAGCGGGCCTCCCATCAGCGAGTGAAACGTGCTGAGATCCATAGGCGAAAACTCCTTCGTTATTGGTGAAATGGATGTCGGAAGCGGCTATTTTACGGGCAGATGACGTCGCGGGGGCGTGCGTTGCCGAACGGATAAGACTTGCGTCAAGGTGGATACTGGCAGAAATTGCTGCGCTGCGCCATGCCACGTTGACGTTTCAATACGCAAAGCAAACGCGCGCCGCCCTATTGGAAATATAGCCATACTTGCAATGGTTGTTTATGTCTGCAAAGGAAAACGATGATAGTACGATCACTCCGAATGTCCTTGCGCTTCATCCTGCCGCTGGCCCTGGTGCTGGGATTGTTTGCTTATATTGTGGTACCCCTGCTCGATAATATTACCTTGCGCTGGTATGTGCGCGACCTCGACAGCCGGGCCGAATTGCTCGCTGGAACCCTGCGGCCCTCGCTCACCGAATACCTGCCCGCGCAAGACGCCACCCGCATCGGCGAACTGTTCCAGGGCGCCACGCGCGACGAACGCCTGATCGCCATCGGCTTTTGCGATAATGCGGGCCACTTGCTGTACCAATCCGCGCAATACCCGGCATCCATCGGCTGCTGGAGCACGCCTCCCACGGGCGGCCTGTACAAATCCCTGGCGCAATTGCCGCAAGGGCAAGTCCACCTCAGCGAAACGCCCGTCATGCAGGATGCGTCCCAGCTGGGGCGCCTGGTGCTGGTGCAAGACATGAGCTTTGTCGAGCGCCGCAATACCGATACCAAGCGTTTTATTTTTGCCTTCCTGGCCGTGCTGGCTGTGCTGATTTCCCTGATGACCGTGTTCGTCGCCCACCTGAGCTGGCGTGGCTGGCTGTCGGCCGTGAAAGATATATTGCGGGGCGAGTTGATGCCGCGCAGCGTCACGGCCGTCCAGGCTGCCGATGCGCCCGCCGCCGCACCCGCGCCGCCGCCGGAAATGCAGCCACTGATCGGCGACTTGCGCGAATTGCTGCAGGAATACCATCTGGAACGCCAAGGCGACAACGGCTGGACCTCGGAGTGGACGCCGGAAAAACTGCGCGGCTTGCTGGAAGCAGACCTGGCGGGAGATCAAGTGCTGGTGGTATCGAACCGCGAACCGTATATCCACACCAAAACGGAAGATGGGATAGCGGTGCAGCGTCCTGCCAGCGGCCTGGTAACGGCCGTGGAAGCCGTGATGCGCGCGTGCTCCGGCACCTGGATCGCGCATGGCGCCGGTTCCGCCGACCGCGAGACGGTGGATAAATTCGACCATGTGGCCGTGCCGCCCGATAATCCCAGCTATACCTTGCGCCGCGTGTGGCTGACGCAAGAGGAAGAGCAGGGCTATTATTATGGTTTTGCCAATGAAGGCATGTGGCCGCTGTGCCATATCGCCCACGTGCGCCCCGTGTTCCGCTCGTCCGACTGGGAGCAGTATGTGAAGGTCAACCGCCGCTTCGCCGACGCCGTGATTGCCGAAGCGAAGACGGACAACCCCGTCGTGCTGGTGCAGGATTATCACTTTGCCTTGCTGCCGCGCATGGTGCGCGAAGCCTTGCCGAAGGCGACCATTATCACTTTCTGGCATATCCCTTGGCCGAACTCGGAATCGTTCGGCATTTGCCCTTGGCGCGAGGAAATCCTCGACGGCTTGCTGGGCAGCACGATCCTCGGTTTCCACACGCCGTTCCACCGCAAGAATTTCCTCGAAACGGTGGACCGCTACCTGGAAACCCGCATCGAACCGGAGGCTTCCACGATTTCGTATGGCGGCGAGATGACGCAGGTCGAGGATTACCCGATCTCCATCGCCTGGCCCGAGGATAATCCCGAACAGCCCGACGTGGCTACCTGCCGCGCGCAAATCCGCGCCGAACTGGGCGTGGCGCCCGACCACTTGCTGGGTATCGGCGTCGATCGCCTCGACTACACGAAAGGCATCGTCGAGCGCTTCCAGGCCGTCGAGCGCATGCTGGAACAGCAGCCCGGCATGGTCGGCAATTTCACTTTCGTGCAAATTGCCGCCCCCAGCCGCGCCTCGCTCGATGAATATCAAAGCTTCGACGCCCGCGTGCGCAAGATGGTCGAGCGCATCAACCGCCGCTTCGGCAGCGGCAGCTATGTACCCATCCTGCTGAAAGCGGAACACCATGGCCAGGGCGACTTGCAGCGCTATTTCCGCGCTTCGGAGGTGTGCATGGTGACGAGCTTGCATGACGGCATGAATTTGGTGGCCAAGGAATTCATCGCCGCGCGCGACGATGAGCTGGGCGTGCTGGTGCTGTCGCAATTCACGGGCGCGGCGCGCGAACTGCATGAAGCGCTGATCATCAACCCGTATCACATCGAGCAGGGCGCCGATGCCCTGTACCGTGGCCTCGTGATGCCGCCCGTGGAGCAGCGCGAGCGCATGAAAAGCATGCGGGCACGTGTGAAACATTTCAATGTCTACCGCTGGGCCGGGCGCATGCTGCTGGACGCGGCCCGCTTGCGCCAGCGCGACAAGGTCATGACCAAGATCGACGCCCACAGCCGCATCAAGCGGCGCAAGGGGCTCTGATGGCCGATATCCCTGACGATAGCGCGGCCCTGCTGCAGCTGCTGAGTACTCCCGGCAGCGCCGTTTTTCTCGACTTTGACGGCACCCTGGTCGATCTGGCGCCCACGCCCGACGGCGTGCGCCTGGAGCCGGGCGTGGTGGAAGCGCTGGCGCTGCTGGTCGAGCGCCATGGCGGCGCGCTGGCGCTTATTTCCGGGCGTCCCGTGGCGCAGATCGATGCCATGCTGGCGCCCCTGGTCTTGCCGGTGGCCGGCGTGCATGGTGTGGAGCGGCGCGGCGCCGATGGCGTGTTGCACGTGGCGGCCACGCCCGACGTCTCTCCCGTGCTGGCGCGCGCGCAGGCGCTGGCCGCTGTCCACCCCGGCTTGCTGGTGGAACAGAAGCGCGGCGCTGTGGCCCTGCATTACCGCCTGGCGCCCGAACTCGAACATTTGTGCTCGCAGGAAATGACGGCCGCCGTGCAAGCGTGCCCGGGGGTGTTGCTGTTGCATGGCAAAATGGTCCTGGAAGCCAAGCCGGCCGCCACCGACAAGGGCGGCGCCATCGCCGCCTTCCTGCGCGAAACCCCGTTTGCCGGCCGCCGGCCCGTGTTCGCGGGCGACGACACCACCGATGAGGCAGGCTTTGCCTTTGTACAACAAGTTGGCGGGCAGGGCGTGAAAGTGGGCCTCGGCCCCAGCGCCGCCACCCTGCGCCTGGCCAGTCCGGGCGCCTTGCGCGCCGCGCTGCTGGCCGCCTGCGTATCCCCAGAAGGAGTAGATGATGACGAGTTCCCAAGAACCACCGTATGACACGCCCAGCGGCGCCGCCGCTTTGCAGGCCGCTTCCGCCACTGCGGCGGCCAGCGCGGCTGCGCCCGCCACGCCCATCCAGGCTAGCCTGAACTGCGGCGTGGTGGGCAATTGCGCCTTCAACGCCCTGATCGACCAGGCAGGGCAGGTCGTCTGGTCCTGCCTGCCCCGCTTCGATGGCGATCCCGTCTTCAACCGCTTGCTGGACGACACGGAAAACGGCAGCGTGTGGGCCATCGACATTGAAAACTATGCGCGCAGCGAGCAATTTTACGAGCCGAACACGGCCGTTTTGCGCACGCGCCTGTACGACACCGAAGGGCGCGGCGTGGAAATCACGGATTTCGCGCCCCGATTCCTCAGCCGCGACCGCATGTTCCGCCCGCTGATGCTGATCCGCCGCGTGCGCCCGCTCGACCACGCCGTGCGCATCCGCGTGCGCCTGCGGCCCCGCTACGACTGGGGCAAGCTGGCGCCGCAGATCACACAGGGCAGCCACCACATCCGCTATGTGGGACCGGAACAGACTTTGCGCCTGAACACGGATGTATCGCTCAACTATGTACTGAGTGAAACGTATTTCGTTCTGGGGGGCACGGCCAACTTCTTGCTGGGGCCCGATGAAACGCTGGCTGGCGGCATCGACGAGACGGCGCGCATCTTCGAAAAGGAAACCATCAATTACTGGCGCACCTACACGCGCCGCCTGGCCGTGCCGCTGGAATGGCAGGACGTGGTCATTCGCGCGGCCATCACTCTGAAACTGTCGCTGTATGAAGACACGGGCGCCATCATCGCCGCCATGACCACCAGCATCCCGGAAGCGCCCGGTAGCAGCCGCAATTGGGATTACCGCTATTGCTGGCTGCGCGACGCCTTCTTCGTCGTGCGCGCGTTGAACAGCCTGTCGGAAGTGGGCACGATGGAAGAGTATTTGCGCTGGCTGACGAATATCGTCGCCCGCTCGAAGGGCGGCCACATCCAGCCCCTGTACGGCATCGGCCTGGAAGAGCAATTGCCGGAATCCACGCTCGACCACTTGCCCGGCTACCGGGGCAATGGCCCCGTGCGCGTGGGCAACCAGGCGCAGGAACACTTCCAGCACGATGTCTACGGCAATATTGTATTGGGCGCGGCGCAGGCCTTCCTTGACCACCGGCTGTTCCACCGGGCCGGCAAGGCCGAGTTTGCCGCACTGGAAGCCGTGGGCGACCAGGCTTTCAGGCTGCATGCGGAGCCGGACGCGGGCATGTGGGAGCTGCGCACGCGGGCCCGGGTCCACACCTCGTCCATGCTGATGAGCTGGGCCGCCTGCGACCGTCTGGCGAAAGTGGCCCATAAACTGGGCTTGCCGGACCGGGCCGACCACTGGAACAGCCGCGCCGTGCTGATCCGCGAAAGATTACTGCGCGAAGCGTGGAGCGAGGAGCGCCAGGCCTTCGCGGAAAGCCTGGGCGGGCGCGACCTCGACGCCTCCGTCTTGCTGATGGCGGAAGTCAACTTCATCGACCCCATGGACCCGCGTTTCATCGCGACCGTCGACGCGCTGGAAGCATCGCTGTGCGACGGCCCCTACATGCGCCGCTACGAAGCGCCCGACGACTTCGGTAAACCGGAAACAGCCTTCAACATCTGCACCTTCTGGCGCATCGACGCCCTGGCGCGCATCGGCAGGAAAGACGAAGCGCGCAAAATCTTCGAGACGATGCTAATGGCGCGCAACCACCTGGGCTTGCTGTCGGAAGACACGCACCCGGTGACGGGCGAAATGTGGGGGAACTTTCCGCAGACGTATTCGATGGTGGGCTTGATCAATTGCGCCGTGAGGTTGTCGGCGCCTTGGGATAGTGCGGTTTAAGTTTATCCCCAAAGCAAAGTCCGGGGTCGGACCCCAATCCACCCAAGTTAAGGAGCAAGCCCGCGCAATTGCTGGCAATTCAATGAAATAGTGCTTGACGTGGCACTGGCTTTGCGCGGCCGCCGCCTTGCTGACCTCTCTTTTTTCGACAGCGGCAAGGCGGCGGCCAATGAAGGTCTTTTGATCTTCATTGGCCTTTCATGTCGCTCGCTTCCTTGCTGTCCGATTTCTCCGAGCATCTTCAATCCGACCAGTTTCGGCTTAGCGCCCGCCATCCTGATCATCCGACGGCGTTTCAACGTCGCCGCAAACTGCCGCTGCCATCCTTGGTGGCGCTCATGCTCACCGGCATGCGCAAGAGCGTGCAAACCGAACTTGATGAATTCTTTGGCCATCTGCAACAGCAGGCGCAACTGACGCACCAGGTGAGCGCCCAAGCTTTCGCTCAGGCACGCTCAAAACTTGCTACCACGGCCATCCCAGAGCTTAACGACTGGCTCATTGCACAAGCACAGCAGCATGGCTACCTGCCGCGCTGGCACGGTTTCAGGCTGGTCGCCGCTGACGCCTCGACCGTTCGCTTTGGCTTGCGCGCCAGCCATGTCAAACGCGCCGCCGTGGCCGATCAACTGGTGTTTGGCTTGTTTCTGCCCGGTGCCGAATTGATGCTCTCGGCCTCGCTATACAGTACCGACGTCGGCGAACGCCAGATGCTGTTCGAACAGCTCGACCAGCTTGGCAAGGAAGATCTGCTGTTGCTGGACCGAGGCTATCCATGTTACTGGATGCCCGCCGTGTTGAACCAGCGCCGCATTGCCTTCTGCATGCGTGTCGAGCAGGCCCGCGGCGGAGGCTTTCCCTGCGTCAATCAGTTTCTGAAGTCGGGGCTGCAGGAGCAGATCGTCACGCTGCGGGCGCCGGATCGGCGCGATGCGCTTGACTATGAATGTCCCGCTGAACCGCAGACCGTGCGCCTGATACGCCACGTTGCCTCGACCGGCAAGGTGCGTGTTCTGATGACCAATTTACTGGACGTTGAACAATTCCCTGCCGCATTGTTCGGAGACCTCTACCACCAACGCTGGCGCATTGAGGAAGCCTTCAAGCGCATCAAACACCGCCTTCATCTGGAGCACGTGACGGGACTGTCACAGCAGGCCCTGATGCAGGATCTGGCCGCCAAGGTAATATGCGATAACCTGCAGGCGTTGGCGAGCTGTGCCGCCGGCCAGCAAGATGCATTGCCGACGGACAGACGCATCAACCGCGCCTATGTCCATTCGGTACTCAAGCCGCTCTTGCCATCGTTGCTGCTTGGGCTGGCGGCAGCACACTTGCTTGCCGACGCGCTGGCTCTGATCGCCAAGCGAACGTTTCTACATCGCCCAGGACAATCAAGGTCACGGCAAACCAACGCCTACAAGCCCCATAAATACATGGCCTACAAGGCTGCTTGATGGCAGCCTGTTGCTTAACTTGGGTGGATTGGGCGCCAATCCCGGCCGCATGCGTGAGCTGGGTCCGCATTTCGCCGCCTTCATCCCGAACGGGCGCGCCATCAATCCGATCACCAAGAGCAACTGGGAAGGCATCGGCGTGACGCCCGATATCGGCGTGCCGGCCAGCCAAGCGCTGGAAAAGGCACATCAACTGGCGCTGGAGCGGCTGGCGGTGGCGAGCGCCGCTGCGCGGCAGGGGCCACAGCCGGGCGAATTGAAGCCGTAGTGTGACGTCTTGACGCTATAAACGGGTTTCCACCGCCTTCAATTTATGCGCCTGCAGCCGGCGCGCGCGGCGCTTTCTTTCCCAGATGACGATGCCCGTCACCGACAGCATGGCGACCATGATGCCCATGCAGGACATCAAGATGCGTCCCGGCAAGCCGAGGATGCGGCCCGAGTGCAGGGGGAATTGCAGTTGCACGAAGACGTCGGCGGCCGTGCCTTCCCAGGGCTTGTGCTGGCCGATGATGCTGCCGTCCATGCCGTCGACGTACAGGTTCGACAGGCCCATGCCGGCCGCGCCGAATTCGTCGGCGGGGTCGAAGAACGAGACGTTGTAGAACGAATAATTGCCGCCATAATAAATGCCGCCGATGGGCGCCGTGATGCCGCGCTGCACGGCTTGTTTTTTGGCAATGTCCACGGCCTGTTCGAAGCCGATCACGGGCGTGATATACGTGCCGTAGGGCGCCGGCGTCTGCGTTTCGTACGGCCCCGGCGTGGTGGTGGAAACGAGCGACATGACGGGATAAAACACTTCGCGGTACAGGTTCAGCGAGAACGAGGTGAACGCGACGACGATGATGATGGCCCACACCCACAGGCCGCCCGCGCGGTGCAAATCGAAATTGAGCTTGTAGCCGCCCGCCGCCCAGCGCACCACCCACGACGGTTTCCAGCGCTGCCACCAGCTGGCGGCGTCGCGGTGGCGCGGCGCCTCGTCCTGCGCGCGTGGGCGCAAACGGCGTGGCGTGGTCAGGTACAACGCCACCATGCTGTCGAGCAGCCAGATCAGGGCGACGCTCCCCATCAGCCAGTAGCCCCAGCGGTCCGTGCCCCAGAAGGCGGGCACGTGCAGGCTGTAGTGCAGGTGGCGCAGGAACGGCATCAGGCTGCGGCGCGACAGGGAAATGGCCGTCGAATCGCGCGTGCCCGTGATGTGCGCCGTGACGGGGTCGATGTACACGGTGTTGTAGTCGAGCACGAACGGCTTGTTGGTCGCCGGATCGGTCAGGGGGCGCACCATGAAGGCGGCTGCATGGCCTGCTTCCAGGCCCAGGGTCATGTAGTTGACTGCCACGCGCGGGTCGGCGGCTGCGACCTTTTGCGCCAGCGCAAATGGTTGCTGCAGGGGGCCGCGGCCCGGCGTGTCCATGATGTCGGCGTTGAGCCATTCGTCCAGTTCATGGTCCCACGAGGTGACGGCGCCCGTGAGGCCTGCAACGATGAGGAAGAGGGCGATGGTGAGACCGGCCCAGCGGTGTATGACAGTCCAGAAAGCGCGCATGCGGTACAAACCTTCAACATGAAACCGGCTTGTTGCCGCCAGCATTCGCCACCGGGGCTCACAGGGAAAAGCCAGGCACGGCCCTAGTATTTTGATAATGGGAATCGTTCTCATTATCAGCCATAACGTAGAATTTGTCCAGCGACGCTGCTGTTGCCCCAGGGTAATCGCGCGGTGCGTCACAGGCGCTGTGCTATATCGACGATGATCGACGATGCGGCGGCAGGCTACCGGGGCGGCTTCAGCCGTGCCGATCCGTGGATTTTTATGAGCTCGATACGGTGCTGCAAAAGAGGCTGCAAACCACCTGAGTTGCCGCAGGGCCGTGCAGCTCGCCTGCGGCACCTATTGCCTGTGCCTGTCTTCTCTCTTCCCATCATCGTGCCCGTCGGTATGCCGCTATTGTTTGCGGTAAATCAAACACGGAATGCCAATATTCAATCTATAAGAAATTTCATTTGGAAATGAAATGTTATTAATGGATAGATTTTGAATATTATTAAAAATAATTTGACTTGAAAAAATAATTAAAATATCCTCTCATCGTGGTTGAGGTAATGGAGATCAAGAAAGTATTATTGATCATCGGGTGCGTGATGTTATTGATAGATTTTGTGATTTATTGATATATTCTGTGTATTTTTAATTGATACATTTTGCGTATTTTTATGCGCCAGTGAAGGAATGCGATTGCGCCGAAAGCGCTGCCGGAAACCTGGCTGGGCCTTCATTATTTCATCGCACAAAGGATAGTTGTAATGTTTAATTCCATTCCAAAGAGGGGTAAAACCATGGCAACAATTAATGTACTGGTAGCGGTCAATGTCGGTCAGGCAGTGGCGCAAAGCAATCTGAGCAAGTATGTCTTCATGGTCGATACGACTGGCTACTCGGGCAACGGCAACGAGGGCGGCAATGAACTGGTGACGACTTGCCAGAACGGCGACACCATCGTCTGGAACGTCGAATCGCTGGACCCGGCCGAGCAGGTTTCCATCCACAGCTTCGGCGGCACTGCCATCAGTAACGGCATGGTCAATCCGGCGCCTTACCCGCAATACAACAACACCGTATGGGGCGGCCGCGTCAATGCAAAAGGCAGCAATGTGCAATATACGATGACCTTGTTGCTGGCGGGTAATACGCTGCTGACCTTCGATCCCTTCATCGTGGCGTCGAATCCGCAATAATCGGGCAAGGGCCATGTTCGGCATGCCGCGCGCATGGCCTGTTTTGATGTTTCTTTAAAAGAATTCTTTCCTGATTCGCCAGGAATTCTATGTTTCTATTTTATTCATTGTTTTCCTTGTTCTGATTAAATGCCGCGCTGCGCGGCAATATAATTAATTGTTTCCCTCTCTTCCATATCGAAGCGTGCTCCCAGTCTTCTCGGACCTTATCCCATGCGCGGGCTTTTCGCTGCCTGTCGTATAATATGCCCGCAACAATCATCGTGCCGCGTACCGTACGCCGTTTATGGCAGCTAGCCGGGCGCGTATCCGGGCCGTGGCTGAATTATTGCGTTCATTTACGTCCATGACGCGCACAAAGAATAACAATGGAACAATTGACAGAACTTGAGCTGGAATGCTTCCAGCTGCGCCATGGCGATGGCCGGGCGGACCGCTGCGTGGACTGGGCCGTGGAACGCTTGCGCCTGGACCAGGAGGGCGACGATCTCGATATCGTGCTGCTGGCCAGCGCCCGGGGTGACGACGAGGTGCTGCCGCTGGCCGAGGCCATCATCGGGCGCTACCGTGGCGACGCGCGCCTGGAGGAACAATTCCTCGCTGGCAAATACATCGTCGAACTGCGCGCCGCCTACCTGGCAGGCCGGGAAAGCGTGCAATCGCTCGACGCCAGGCTGACGCGCTTGTATCCAGCCCTCGGCTATCCCGACTGGCTGGTCATGCTGAGCCGCAATTGCGAGTACGCGATCGATGTGCCTGATTTTCAGCAGCCGTTCGAGCTGGAGTTCGACTACATTGCCAGCTTGTGGGCAGAAGCTGCCGATGTTGACGCTTTTGAGCGGCGGTATGACCGCGAGAGGTCAAACCGGCAGGGCTAGCCTTGCGCTTGAGCGCCGCTGGCGGCCAGTTGCAGCTTGCTGCCGATGTCACACAGGAAGGGGAGCCGCCTTGTTGCCGGTACCCCAAGGGGGAGTTGACGGCTGAACGAAGCAGCGCATGCACTGGCGGATTTGCGTGTGATTGTGCTGGAGGCGGAAAACGTCCATGCGCAACTGCTTGGACTCATCAACAAGCAACTGTACTGATGCATGAATTGAATACATGAAGAAGATCGATATTTTTGTCTGTTCCGACGCCGAGATGCGCGCATGTGCCAGCTGGGAAGATGCCTTCGATGCGTTTCCCGTCTCAGGCATCACCTTGCCAGGGGAACTGGACTTGGCGTCGCTGGGGCAATTGCTGACCCAGTCGGCAGAACATGCGCTGCGGCCCCTGCGGATCGAGGGGCGCGATATTCACGTGTTCAATGATGCGATTGCGCAAGCGATCGGCCGGATGGCGGATGACGACCTGCTGGAGCTTGCCGTGGCATGGTCCAGAACGGCGCCATGGGCGGGTATGGAAGCCCAGCCATTCGACCTGGCCGGATTTCTCATGGAATTGAAAGCAAACTGGCATCGATCTGCCACGCCGGACAAGGCGCTGTTTGCGTGGGTGGATGCCTAAGGTCGCTGTGTGATGAGGCGCCGGGCGGCCGTCTGATCCGGCAGCCGCCCGCTTACTCCATCAAGCCGGCTGCGCCCCGCCCACATTGCGGCTGCGGTTTTCCACCAGCACGGAAATACCGAGCACGACGATGCCGCCGCAGGCCAGCATGGCGCCCACCCAGCCGGTCGAGCGCAAGCCCATGCCCATGGCAATGGCGATGCCGCCGGCCCAGGCGCCCAGCGCGTTGGCGATGTTGAAGGCGGAATGGTTGAGGGCGGCGGCCACGGTTTGCGCGTCGCCGGCCACGTCCATCAGGCGCGTCTGTACGGCGGGAGCGACGGCGATGCCGGCGCCGATGGCAAACAGGTTGATCGCCGTCAGCCAGACATTGCTGCTGGTATAAGTAAATGCGGCCAGCGCGGCCACGTTCCACAGCAGCACGCCGAAGATGGTCCACAGGCGCGAGCGGTCGGCCAGCCAGCCGCCGATCAGATTGCCCAGGGTCATGCCGACACCGATGATGGCCAGCAAGATGGAAATGACCAGGGGCGACACTTTCGTGATTTCCAGCAAGGTGGGCGTGATGAAGGTGTAGACGGCGAACATGCCGCCGAAGCCGATCGCCACCATCAGCAGGGTCAGCCACACTTGCAGGCGGCGGAATACGCCCAGTTCGCGGCGCGGGCTGGAATCGCCGGCGGCCACCATGGGCACGAAGATGCGCACCATCAGCATGGTCAGCAAGCCCAGCGCGGCGACCAGCAAAAAGGCCGGGCGCCAGCCCAGGGTCTGGCCGATATACGTGGCCAGCGGCACGCCGAAGATATTTGCGACAGTCAAGCCCATCAGGACGCGGGCCACGGCTTGTCCCCGTTTGTCCGGTTCGGCCAGGGCAGCGGCCACCAGCGCTGCCACGCCAAAGTAGGCGCCATGCGGGATGCCGGCCACGAAACGGGCCACCACCAGCAAGCCGTAGTTCGGAGCGATGGCGCTGAGCAAGTTGCCGCCAGCGAACATCAGCATCAGGCAGATCAGCATCAGCCGGCGCGGCATGCGCGCCAGGAAGATGGTGATTAAGGGCGCGCCGACGACCACGCCCAGCGCGTAGGCGCTGATCATGTGGCTCATCTGCGGCAAGGTCGTGCCCAGGTCGTCGGCCACCACGGGCAGGATGCTCATGGAGGCGAATTCGCCCGTGCCGATGGCCAGGCCACCGAGGGCCAGGGCCAGGTCGGCATAGCCAGCGCCAAAAGGCGCAGTGACGCGCGGAATCAGGGGATCTACGGAGGCGTGCATGTTCTTGTTAGTTGGGTAAAGGTGTGACAGGGTGGAGAGGCGCGCTGTGGCCCGGCCGGAAGTGGCAATGCGCCACCAGAGTCGACTGCTGGCCGGTATTTTCGGGCTGTAACAACTGCCCAAGGACAACATTGTAAAAGATTCGGGCAAGCTCTGCTGGGCGAGGGCTAAAATCTGCTGCACTGCACACACCAGCGATTGCTCTTGTTGTTAACGATAACACGGAATGCATCCGTTGTTGGGGATCTTCCTCGTGACCTTGCTGAAGCAGGCGGGCCTCGCCGTCTAGATTTTTCTGGCGTGCTTCAAGTGCAGGGGCAGCCACCACCACATGCAAATGATGAGCGCACCCATCAGTACGCAGGCGACGATGCCGGCGATGTGGCCGAACACTTCCGACATCACCAGATTGGTGCCGAGGATGAACGCCAACGCCAGCGAAAAGGCGCCGCACATCATGATGCGGTCGGCCACGCGCTTGAAGCGCTCGCGGTCTTGCAGGGGGCGCATCACGCGGTGCTGGATGGCTGGCGCGCTGAGCAGCACCAGGCTGGTCATGGAGAGGAAAAACGTCAGCAGGAAGACGACTTTTTCCGCCTGCACGATCTTCGCGAAGCCGCCGTTGAAAGGCAGGATGATGAGGAAGGCCGTCAGCATCTGCGCGCCCGGCAGCAGGATGCGCAATTCGCTGAGCAGGTCGGACAAGTCGCCTTCGTCGCCGGGCTGGCCATCTTCATCCTGGTGTTGCGCGTGTGGCATGGGCCGTCCTCGTGGTGGTGATGGGGCCAGTCTACGCACAAGTGACCAGGCCGACTGTGGGCAGGCGCACCTTCAGGAGCATTGTGTGATGTCAGCCGCTAAGCACCCGGAAATTGATACTCCTCCGTAAGCAGGCAAATTTATGTTACATGTTTCTGCGATCCGTCAATTTACGCTTGCATGTTGTGCCGAACTAAATATGATGGAGGTGGGCGCAGCTACGGCAGAGCCTGTTTTTGAGTTGCTCGCTAAATTGTCAATATGGCATTCATATTATATATAGTATAATTGTTGTGTGTGTCGGCGACTATGTCGCCGACCTTACCGGACGCCGCTATGCGCGGCATTGATTGACAGCGTTCAGGAGAATACGATGAGTTTGCTAGATCAACTTGCAGGACAGGCGATGAGCGCTTTGGGCAACAAGGGCGCGGATGGGGAGGCGTCATCGGGGCTGATGGCCAGCGTGATGGAGCTGGTCAACCAGCATGGCGGCTTGCCTGGCCTGCTGCAGAAATTCCAGGAAAGCGGCCTGGGCGACCAGGTGGCCAGCTGGATCGGCACCGGCGCCAATGCGCCCGTTTCCGGCGAACAGATCAAGGATGCGCTGGGTGCCGACACCATTACCCAAATCGCTGAAAAAGCGGGCGTCGCACCGGACGCGGCCTCGGGCGGCCTGGCAGCCTTGCTGCCCCAGCTGATCGACAAGCTGACGCCGAACGGTCAAGTGCCAGAAGGCAATGACCTCGTCAGCCAGGGCTTGAGTATGCTCAAGGGCAAGATCTTCGGTTGATATTCATTGCAGCAGAACGCTAAAACCTCGCAGCGATGCGAGGTTTTTTGCTTTTAAGCAGCGGCCATCATGCCGAAACGCTGAGGTTCGCTGGTCAGCCTGGCCGTGCTCCCTTCCACCAGATAGGAACAATAGCGGCGCCGTTCGGCGTTGCCGCCGCGCCGTTCCATTAATTCTCCCAGCATGGCGACGGCGTCGGTGGCCATCTTTTGCACGGGCTGGCGCAGGGTGGTGATGTCGTAGCTGAGCCAGCCCGACGCTTCCAGCGCGTCGAAGCCGGCCACGGACATTTGCAGCGGCACCTGGATGCCCATCTGGTGGCGCGCCGTGTCCAGGCAGCCGATGGCCATGATGTCGTTGCCGCAAATGACGGCGTCCGGCACGCGGCCCAGGCGGTCGATGACCTTGCGTAAGCCCCGTCCGCCGCTGGCGTAATCGTAGTTGCCGCTGACGACGATGGGCGCGGGCAAGCCCAGCGTGAACAGCCTGTCCAGCACGCCGGCCTTGCGTTCCTGCGCCACGGCCGAGTCGCCGGGGCCGTCGATCACGGCGAACTGGCGGTGACCCGCCTCGGCCAGGCGCGACACGAGCAGGCGCGCCGCTTCCCCCTGGTCGCACAGCACGGCATGCACGGCGTGCTCGCGGGGGCTGCGGTTGAACAGCACCAGCGGCACGTCGCGCCGGCCAAACTCAAGCATTTGCTCGTCCGACAGGCCGGCGGCCACGACGGCGCCATCGACCTGGTATTGCCATACGTCGCTCAAGACTTTGCCGATATCGGCTTCGCGCTCCAGGGTAAACAATAATAAACGCTTGCCCTGGCGGGCGATTTGCTGGCTCAGGTCGGACAGCACTTGCGGATAGTACAGGTTGGCCAGGTTGGAAATGATGACGGCCACCAGGTTCGAGCGCCGCGTGATCAGGCTGCGCGCGGCCGCGTTGGGGATGTAGTCGAGACTGAGGGCCGCCTGCATGACCTTGGCCTGGGTGGCGGGCGAGATGCTGGCGCCCGGCTTGAAGCAGCGCGACACGGCCGATTGCGACACGCCGGCCAGCAGGGCCACGTCATACGAGGTCACGCGCCGTCCGGCGCCGGGTACGGGGCGGACGGTGGTGCCGGGTGTCCAGGCTACAGTATTCTTTTTTCGCATATTGGTCTGGCAAGCAATCTGTCTCAAAGTATTCCTGCAGGCCCGGCCGCTTGTGGCGGCTTGGGCGGGAAAAATGAGCATAGCGAAAATATTTCCATGTGGCAAGACTGTTTTCTTGTCCATGTTGCAAATAATTTGATTGAAAGGCAAGTGGTATGCTTGCCCCTCAGTCGGGGCTGTCGCAGGGGCCGCTGCCATAGGGGCTGATGCGTCCTGGCGGGTCCACGCGGCGCGCGCTGAAATCGCTGGCCAGCGTGGGTAATGGAAAATCCGCCGTGGCGCTCGCTTCCGTGCCGCTGACCGTGCCGCGCACCGTCAGGGCGACGTGCACCCAGGAACCATGGTTGCGCGGATAACTGAGGGTGACGGTGGCCATGCCCAGCGCGTCGCTCAGGCCGCTGGCGCTGATGGTCAGGGGGATGCCCGGATCGAGCACGCCATTGCCGTTGCGGTCATAGGCGGCGTCAAAAATGCCGTTGCGCAAGACATCTTCATTGGCGCAGCTGTAGCGGGGCAGGGTCAGGCGCCAGACGCCCGTGTCGGGGAACTCGGGCTTGTCTGCCTCCCACACATAATATCCCTTGGCATAGCGGCTGGGCCAGGCGGCAGCCGTGATGGCGACGCCGGACACGGCGTTGCCTGCGCTGTCGGAAACGAACACGGTAAGGTCCTTTTGCAGCACGCTGGTCGAATACTCGCGCAGCAGGCTGCCCGTGCCCAGCTTGATCGACAGCGCTTGCCGCGCCACCGTCAGGCGCACGAGGGCGGTGGCCGCCGCTTGCGCTGCGCCTTCGATGCGGGCCTGGATCAGCACGCCGTCGCGCCCGCTATCGGCCGGCCCCGCCACATACACGGCGCGCGCCAGGCCGTCGCTGCCCGTCAGCACCCGGCCCGCCTGTCGCAGGTAGCCACCGCTGGGGTCGCTCAAGATGGTAAACACGACGGGCGCATTCTTGACCAGGTTGTTCGCCGCGCCATCGCGCACCACGGCGCTGATTGTGCTGATACTTGTGCTGATACTGCTGCTGGCGTTGTCGGCCGAGGCCGCCGAAGTGCTCGTATTCGCGCGCAGCACGGCCGGCTCCGCCTGCACGGCCAGCTTGCTGGCGCCGCTCAGGGGCGCGACGAATTCCAGCCGCGTTTGCGCCGTTGGCCCGCCCGCCACGGCCGCCGTGATGCTGGCCACGCCCGCGTTGGCCGACTGCACATAGCTGCGTGGCAAGTTGCCATTGTTAAAGATCAAGCTGGCAGGCAAGGCCTGGCTGCAGGCGCTGTCCGCAAACAGGCTGCCGCGCGAGGTGGACAGGCTGGCGCTGCCCGTCTGCGCAGCGCCCGCCTTGTCATAGCGCACGTCGATGGCCTGGCAGGCCAGGATCGCCACTTCCGGCAGCACGTCCGCACCGCTGGCGTCCTGGCCCACGGCCGGACTCAGGCGCAAGTCGCTGCCGGCCACGGCATACGCTTGCGCGGCGGCGGCGCCCAGCGCGCTGACGGACACGGCATCCTTGCCCAGGCTGCCTGCCGTCAGGCGCAGCACCAGCTGGCCCTGCGCATTGCTGAGCGCTGCGCCGCCATCCTTGACGCGCACGCCGTTGCCGGCGCCCGTGCTGTAGGCGATGGCGATGGCGGCGCCGGCCACGGGCCGCTTTGCCGAGTCACGCACGGTGACGGTGAGGTCGGCGCCCTGGCCCAGCATCAAGGCGGCCGGCCCCAGCAACTCTACGCTGCTGCCCGTGACCGCCACCGTGCCCTTGCCGCTGCGCGTGCCCACGTTTGCCGTCACTGTGATGCTGCGGTTGCTGTTGGCGCCTCCGGTACCCAGCAGGGCGCGCGCCTGGCCGTTCTTGTCCGTCACGGCGTCGACGCTGCCAAGGATGCCGGAATCGGCGGAAAAGGAAATTGTTGCGTTTGGCAAGGCCAGGTTGGCGCCATCCTTGACGAGGGCCGTGACGGCCACTTCACTGCCGGCCTGGCCCGCCGAAGCCAGTTCCGTGCTGGAAAAGACCAGGTTGACGGCGCTGGCCAGGCTGGCCGGCCAGGGAAGCGAGGAGGGCAGCCAGCAAAGCTGCGGGCAGGTGGCGCAGGCGGTGCAGGGGGGCATGGGGCCCGATGGGTCTCCGGGAGCTTGCCGAGTTGCTCGGCGTCAATCCCAAGAGTAGCTTGCGCACGCCGTCGCTACTTGATGCAAAGCAAGCTTGTTGTCTTGGCCGTGCCGGAAGTATTTTTCTGGTGCAATGGCGTGCATTCTGATAAGATAACGCCCCTTTATTCAGGGAAGGGTCGACATGGCCAATGCTTGCGGCGTCGATTTCGGCACGTCAAATTCCACGGTAGGTTGGGCACGTCCCGGGCAGAGCACCATGCTCGGCCTGGAAGATGGCAAGACGACCTTACCGTCCGTCGTCTTCTTCAATGCGGAAGACGAGGAAGTCAGTTTTGGCCGCGCGGCGCTGGCCGGTTATCTGGCCGGTTACGAAGGCCGTTTGATGCGCTCGCTGAAAAGCTTGCTGGGTACCAGTCTCATCGATGGCCAGACGGAAGTGGGCGGCCGCGCCTTGCCATTCCGCATGTTGCTGGCGCAATTCATCGGCGAAGTGAAACGCCGCGCGGAGCAATCGGCCGGCCGCGAATTCTCGTCGGCCGTGTTCGGCCGTCCCGTTTTCTTTATCGACGACAATGCGCAAGCCGACCAGCTGGCGCAAGACACCCTGGCCGACGTGGCCCGTTCCGTCGGTTTCAAGGACGTCGCCTTCCAGTTCGAGCCGATTGCCGCTGCGTTCGACTACGAGTCGCAGATCGAACGCGAAGAGCTGGTGCTGATCGCCGACATCGGCGGCGGTACCTCCGACTTTTCGCTGGTGCGCCTGTCGCCCGAGCGGGCCAAAAAAACCGAGCGGCGCGACGACATCCTCGCCACGGGCGGCGTGCACATCGGTGGCACGGACTTCGATAAATATCTGAGCCTGTCTTCCGTCATGCCTTTGCTCGGCTATGGCAGCCGGCTGCATAACAATAGCGAAGTGCCGTCCAGCTATTATTTCAACCTGGCGACCTGGCACACCATCAACCTGGCGTACACCAAGAAGATCTGGGTGCAGCTGGCTGACGTGTGCCGCGATGCGCGTGAGCAAGACAAGATGGGGCGCTTGCAAAAGCTGATCGACGAGCGCGCCGGCCACTGGCTGGCCATGAAGGTGGAAGAGGGCAAGATCGCCCTGTCCGACGCGGCCGAAGTGCAGCTGGAGCTGGAGCGTTTGTCGCCCGCGCAAAGCCTGTTGCTGAAACGCACGCAATTCAACGACGCCATCGGCCATTTGTGCGGTTCCGTGGAAGACACCGTGCTGCGGCTGCTGCGCGACGCGGGCGTGGCGCCGGACGCCGTCGACACCGTGTTCTTCACGGGCGGCTCTTCCGGCGTGCGCCTGTTACGCGAAAAGATCGCCGCCCTGGTGCCGGCCGCGCGCAAGGTCGAAGGCGACCTGTTCGGCAGTATCGGTGCGGGCTTGGCGCTGGACGCCGTGCGCAAGTTCGGCTAAGCTGGCCCATCGCAGCATCGCAGAAAGAGCCTGACTTCATGAATGTGTTTGACAAACCGATCGTCATGATCGACTTCGAGACGACCGGACTGTCGCCCGACATGGGCGACCGCATCACGGAAGTGGCGGCGCTGCGCATCGAGGGCGGGCGGATCACGGACCGCTATGTGACCCTGATCAACTGCAATGCGCGCATTCCCTCGTTCATCACGGGCTTGACGGGCATCACGCAGGCGATGGTGGACAAGGCGCCGCCCGTGGCCGAGGTGGTGCCGCAGTTACTCGATTTCATCGGCAGCGATGCCTTGTCGGCGCACAATGCCAGCTTCGATGAAAAATTCCTGCGCGCGGAAAGCGCCAGGCTGAACCTGACACCAGCGCACCAGTCGCTCGTGTGTTCCTTGAAACTGTCGCGCCGCGTGTTTCCCGGCATGGCCAGCTACAAGCTGGGCTTGCTGTCGAGCCAGCTGGGCATCGCCTTCAAGAGCGCCGCCCACAGGGCCGAGTCCGATGCGGAGGTGGCGGCGCAAGTGCTGATCCATATCGGCCGCCATTTGCGCAGCAGCTACGGCATCGCCGATGTCGACGCCGACCTGCTGGTGTCGCTGAACAAGCTGGCGGCCGCGAAAGTGCCGCAATTCCTGCAAAAGCATCCATCACGCCGCTGATCTTCGCATCGCCTCTAAGCGGGCTCATCAAAGCGATATAATTTTGTTATTTCGTTTGAGCCTGCTCAAGTCCTTCCCCCACATCGAATTTAAAATTTAGGCAACACACACGATTTCGCCGCCCTGGGCCGCCGTTTTGCGCGTGCTGCCGGCAAGCGCAATGTGGATGGGGGCGCACATGGACAAGCACCATACTGCCAGAGATAGCCACCAGGCGTATATCTGGTTCCGCACGGCTGCCGAACAGGGCAATGCTTATGCCCAGTTCAACCTGGGATTGATGTACAAGAAGGGTGAAGGCGTGGCGCAGGACGATGCGCGCGCCTTTGTCTGGCTGCGCCTGGCCGCGCTGCAAGGGCTGGCGTTCGCGCAGAACCACCTGGGTGCCCTGTATTATCACGGCCGCGGCGTGGCGCAGAGCGACGCAGACGCCGTGCTGTGGTTTCGCCGCGCCGCCGCCCAGGGCGATGCCTCGGCCCAGCAAAACCTGGGGCAGATGTACCGCAAGGGACGGGGCGTGCTGCAGAGCGACGAGCTGGCCCTGGCGTGGTTTTACCGCGCCTCCGAACAGGGCGTGGCCAGCGCGCAATCCATGTTGGGTGTAGCGTATGCCCAGGGATTGGGCGCGAAAAAGAACGATGCGCTGGCCCTGGCCTGGTTCCGCAAGGCAGCCTTGCAGGGCGATGCGCAGGCGCAGCTGAACCTGGGACTCGTCTACAAGCGGGGGCAGGGGGTGGCGCAAAGCGATGCGCAGGCGCTGGCTTGGTTCCGCCAGGCGGCCGCTCAGGGCTTGGCGCTGGCGCAGCGGCAACTCGGCGTGGCGTATGCGGAAGGCCTGGGCGTGGCGCCCGACCAGCTGCGCGCCTATGCCTGGCTGCAGCGGGCGGCCGAGCAGGACGATGCCGACGCCCAGTTCAACTTGGGCCTGATGCTGGCGCGCGGCCAGGGCGTGGACCGGGACGAGGCGCGCGCCGTGGCCTGGTACCGGCGCGCCGCCCTGCAGGGCCATTGCATGGCGCAATACAATCTGGGCGGCATGTATGCTGGTGGGCGCGGCATCGCCCGCGACTTGCGTCAGGCGCTGGACTGGTATGCCAGGGCGGCGGCCCAGGGCGCGTCGAATGCGCAGTTCAACCTGGGCGTAATGTATGCCAATGGCCAGGGGGTGGAACGCGACGATGTCTGCGCCGTGCGCTGGTACCGCACGGCCGCCGAGCAGGGCGATGCCAGCGCGCAAAACAATTTGGGCGTCATGTATGCGAACGGTCATGGCGTGCCGCAAGACCACGGCCTGGCCGTGCAATGGTATGCGCGTGCGGCCGGCCAGGGCCATGCGCTGGCCCAGTACAACCTGGGCGGCATGTATAACAGCGGGCGCGGCGTGGAGAAGGATGTGCTGTGCGGCTACATGTGGCTGGCGCTGGCGGCCGAGGGCGGCGATGGCGGGGCGGCCAGGGCCAGGGAAGCGGCGGCCGCCAGGCTGGAGCCGGCACAGTTGCAAGAGGCGCGGCAGCGCATGCGGCAATGGCACCAGATGCGCTCCCCGCCGTTGCTGCCGCCCGACTGAAGCGCTGGCAGCGTGCGCACACGGACGCGCACTGCATGCGATAATTGCCGAAGAGCATGTCGCGAAGGCGGCGCGGGTTTTTGGCACAGTGAAAGGTGGAACATGGTAAGGCAGGCGAGGATGCATCCGAGCAAAAAGTCATCGACGACATCGCCACGCATGGCTGGCATGGCGTGCATATCAGTGCTGATGAAGTCGGTCCCGGCTATGCCTTCACGATAGGCGCTTGCCACAGTTTCGGCCAGCCTGAATTTCTCATCATGGGCTTGCCGCGCGCCATGGCCCACCAGATACTCGACGTGGCGCTGGACGCCGCGCGCAGCGGCGCCATCACGGATTTCACGGCCACCACGGACGCCTTGCTGGAACGCCATCCGTGCGCCTTCGTGCGCGTGCCCGTCGAGCAATACCGCAACTATGTCGGCTATGCGCGCTGGTATTACCAGGGCGATGATTTTACGCTGTACCAGATCGTCTGGCCGTCGCGCGATGGCCACTTCCCATGGCAGGCGCAAGCCAGTGCGCAGTACGTGGAGAGCCAGCCCCTGCTGGGTCCGGCGCCGCTGGCGGCATGACGGCAGGCAAGCTCGTCACCATTGTGACCGGCACAGCCACCGTGTGCGTGTTCGACCCGGCGCAGGCGCGCCACAAACTGGACGATGACTGCGACTGGTGGAGCATTCCCGGCGCGGAGCTGGCGGCCGTGAATGCGGGGCAAGTGGCGTTTTTCAACGTGGGTGGCGACGGCGCATATGACATCGCGTTGTACGCGGAACTTGCCGAGCCGCACGCGAGCGTGCATCTGGCCGTCGTCTCAGGCCGCGTCTTTATCGGCGCCGGGGAAGATGTCACGGGCGGCGGCCTGGAGCCGGATACGGCCTGTGGCGGCCTGTTCGTGGACGTGCCCGCGGGCCGCTACCGCGTGCAGGCGCGTCGCGATGGCGCGCGCATCAGCCTGGCATTTGTGCCCGATGCGCGCAGCAGCAATGCGTTTGGCGACCTCGTGCGTATTTGATCGTGCGTATGCTATCCCCGTCCGACTTCTGACTATTGCCCGTGGCTACGCATCCATGCGCACCACGCCTGTGCCTTGCCGCCGGTCCAGGAATAGGCTGTTGCCGTGGATTTTCTTCGCCTGCTTCTTCGCTTCGGCCGCCTGCGTGGCAATCTGATGGTGCGTGTAGTACTGGTGCGCCTCGACCTTGATGACGCCCAGCGATAGGCTGATCAAGGAATAAAACACTTTCTTGCCTTGCCGGTCTTCGCTGATGTAGCCGCCCCGTTCGCAGTCGCCCGTGCTGTAATAGGCGAGGATGGCGGCGGCAAAGCGCTCCAGTATGGCCTGGCAGCGCGTTTCCCAGTCTTCGCTCTGGAACAGGATCATGAAATCGTCGCCGCCGATGTGGCCGATGAAGTCGCGGTTCGGGTCGCAATGGCCGCTGAGGATTTCTCCCGTCAGCTGGATCACGTCGTCTCCCTTGCGATAGCCGTACACGTCATTGAAGGGCTTGAAGTGGTCGAGGTCGCAATAGCAGACCCAGAAGCGGCTGCCGCTGTGCAATAAACGGTCGATATGCTCGTTGATGGGCACGTTGCCAGGCAGTTGCGTCAGCGGGTTGGCGTAGCGGGCCGCATTGATCTGCATCTGCGTGATTTCGCGCATCAGGTCGTGGCCCGTGCCCATGCCCAGGTAGCGGCCGTGCTCGGTGATGATGAAACCGTTGAATAGGTGGTGGGCGTCGGACTGCACCATGGTGTAGCTGAGTTCCTGCAAGCTCGTCTCGTGGTCGGCGATCAGGGGCGTGGCATCCATGAACAGGCTGCACGATTTCTTGCCATACAGTTCGCGCTGGTAGGGGCGGGCGAAGTGGTCGATCATCTCGAAGCGGCTGATCAGTCCCAGCGGCACGCCGTCATCGACGACGGGGATGATCATCAGCTTCGGTTCCTTCAGGAAGATGTCGTACACCTCGTTATTATTGAGTTGCGGCGAGACGGCTGCCACGCGGTGCAGCAGCTTGCGGATGCTGGCGCCGTTCTTTTCCAAGCTGCTGCGCTGCGGATACACGGCCACGCCGTTGCGTCCCAGCGCCTGCACCACTTCGGCCGGCAGCGCGCGCGCCGGCACGGCATTGGGCCGGCCCAGGTGATAGCCTTGTCCAAACGCCACGCCCAGGTCGCGCAAGACCAGCAATTCCGTTTGCGCCTCGATGCCTTCGGCGATCACCAGCGTGCCCGATTTTTCCGCGATTTCCTGGATCGAGCGCACGAATTGCAGTTTCACGGGGTCATGATTGATGCCCTGGATGAAATGCATGTCGATCTTCACGTATTCCGGGCGCAATTCCGACCACAGGCGCAGGCTGGAAAAGCCTTCGCCCAGATCGTCGATGGCGATCTGGAAACCCATGTTGCGGTAATGCAGCACCGCTTCGCGCATCAGCTCGTAATCGTAGGTGGGCTGGTTTTCCGTCAGTTCGATGATGACACGGTCCGGATTGATGCCGATGTGCTCGATGTATTCCAGGGTTTCGCCATGGCGCGCATTGCGCAGCAACAAACACTCGGGGCTGACGTTGAGAAACAGTTTTCCTGGCAGCTGCAGTTCGGCAAAGCGTTCCAGCACCACTTGCCGGCACAGGTGTTCCACTTCCAGGGTCAGGTCATGCGCGCGTGCCACCTTGAACAGATTCATCGGTGCGTGCAGGGGGCTGTCGGACGGCCCCCGTATCAAGCCTTCGTAGCCGATGATGTCGCCGCTGTGCATGTGGATGATGGGCTGGAACAGGGCGCTGAGCTTGCGGCCTGCCAGGATCTCGTGCAAGGCATCCGTTCCTTCGATGTTCATGGGGGCAGATGGCGGCTTCAGGTACGCCACATTCGATGGCATCGCGCCGGGCGGCGCGGCGGTGGTGGAAGGGAGGGCGAGAGTGTGCATAGGCGGATGTGGCGGCACGGCCTCTGGACGGGCCATGAACATATTGCCTATAGTAAAGAAGATTTATGACGGCTTGATGAAACGTATTAACTTTTGATAATGTTTCTTGCCTGCCCTTCAGTTTGCCGATTCTCGCCAAAAACGCGATTTACCACGGTGATTCATGCAAATTGCCCAAACAAAAAACGGCAAATCCATCAGATAACTGTGCTTTAAAAGTGGCAATCCGCGCTATGATTTCTCTTGGCGAAAGTCAACATGGGCAGCCGCAGCGTGAGTGTGAACGGCCTGCTTTCTTCGACATCCAACAATGAGACAACAACCCATGCAATTACGTAGTGCAACCCTCATATTCAGCTTGCTGGCCGCTTTCGGTGGCAATGCCTTGGCGCAAAGTGCCGCGATGCCATCGTGCCCGGCCGGCGATGGCGCCTCCGTGACGTATCCGGTCAGCAAAAAAGTTGACCAGCAAGACAGCTATTTCGGCACCACCATTGCTGACCCGTACCGCTGGCTGGAAGACGCCAACAGCGCCGAGACGGGCGAATGGGTCACGGCGCAAAACAAGCTGACGCAGTCGTACCTGGGCACCATTCCCGAGCGCGCCGCGATCAAGCAGCGCCTGACCAAGCTGTGGAATTATGAGCGTTTCTCTACGCCAACGAAGCAGGGCGGCCGCTACTTCTACAGCCGCAACGACGGCTTGCAGAACCAGGCCGTGCTGTACACGGTGAAAAAACTGACGGACGAACCGCGTCTGCTGCTCGACCCGAACACCCTGTCCACGGATGGCACGGTGGCGCTGGCCGGCACTTCGATCAGCCCGAACGGCAAGTACCTGGCGTATGCCACCTCCGCCTCCGGTTCCGACTGGAACGAGTGGAAAGTACGCGACATCGAATCGGGCAAGGATTTGACGGACCACATCAAGTGGGCCAAGTTCTCGGGCGCCTCATGGACCAAGGACAACAAGGGATTCTTCTACAGCCGCTATGACGCGCCGAATGAAGCGACCAAGCTGGCCGATATCAATTACTTCCAGAAATTGTATTTCCACAAGATCGGCACGCCGCAAAGCGACGACGTGCTGGTCTTCGACCGTCCCGACCAGAAGGAATGGGCGTTCGGCGGCAGCACCGTCAGCGATGATGGCAATTATTTGATCATCACGGCTACGCAGGGCACGGAACGCAAGAACCGCGTCTTCTACAAGGATTTGCGCCAGAAGAACGCCAAGGTCGTGGGCTTGCTGGAAGCGTTCGACGCTTCCTACTCGTTCATCGACAATGACGGCCCCGTGTTCTTCTTCAAGACGGACAAGCAGGCGCCAAAATCGCGCGTGATCGCCATCGATACGCGCAAACCGGCGCCCGCCGACTGGAAAGAGATCGTGCCACAAAGCGCGGAAACTCTGGTCGCCGTCAATCTGATCAACAACCAGCTGGTGCTCGATTACCTCAAAGATGCGCAAACGCAAATCAAGATCGTCGACCTGAACGGCAAGCTGGTGCGTGAAGTAGCCTTGCCGGGCATCGGTTCGGCCGGTGGTTTTGCCGGTAAACGTGGCGACACGGAAACGTTCTACTCGTTTACCAGTTTCACGACGCCAGCGACCATCTACCGCTACGATATGAAATCGGGCAAGAGCACGGTGTACCGCCAGCCGAAGGTCGATTTTGACCCGAATGCTTTTGAAACGCGCCAGCAATTCTTTACCAGCCGCGACGGTACCAAGGTGCCGATGTTCATCGTCTCGAAAAAAGGCATGAAGCTCGACGGTAGTAATCCAACTTATCTGTATGGCTATGGCGGCTTCAATATTTCCCTCACGCCGAGCTTCTCCGTGGCCAATCTTGCCTGGGTGGAAATGGGCGGCGTCTACGTGATGGCCAACCTGCGCGGCGGCGGCGAATACGGCGAAGCCTGGCACCAGGCTGGCACCAAGCTGAACAAGCAAAACGTGTTCGACGATTTCATCGGCGCGGCGCAATGGCTGGTGGACAACAAGGTCACCTCGCCATCGAAACTGGCGATCGGCGGCGGCAGCAATGGCGGCCTGCTGGTGGGCGCGGCCATGACGCAGCGTCCGGACCTGTTCGCGGCGGCCATCCCGCAAGTAGGCGTGCTCGACATGTTGCGTTTCCACAAGTTCACCGTGGGCTGGGGCTGGGTGCCTGACTACGGTTCGTCGGACGACGCCGAGCAGTTCAAGGCGCTGGTGAAATACTCGCCGCTGCACAACCTGAAGGTGGGCGGCTGCTATCCGGCCACCATGATCACCACGGCCGACCATGACGACCGCGTCGTGCCCGCCCACAGCTTCAAGTTCGCCGCCGCTGCCCAGGCAGCGCAAGGCGGCCCGGCACCCGTGCTGATCCGCATCGACAGCAAGGCGGGCCATGGCGCCGGCAAGCCGACGACCAAGCAGATCGAAGAAGTGGCCGATCGCTGGGGCTTCCTCAGCCGTTCGCTGAAGATGACGCCAGTAGTGGCGGAGCCTGCCAAGGTGGCGGCGCAGTAATCTCGCTGTAACCTTTTAACCCGAAGCAGAAACTGGGGTCGTACCCTCAGGGTACGACCCCGGTATTTGCATTGGGGTTATCCTCGCCAGCACCCCCTCCCCAAACACCGTTTGAAACGGCAAATCCTTGCGCTGCGCATAGCCGATATAGCAGTCGCACTTGAAGCGCGGGCAGGCGCGTTCCTGCAGCATGTCCGCGAGCTCGTCCGTGTACAGATTCCCCAGCCGCTCGGGCACGAAATGGCAGCGCGCCAGTTCGCCATCGCCATCGACGGACAGCGACGCTTCGCCCGCCAGGCACGGTTTTCCGCGCGAGGGAGACGGGCGGCGGTTTTGCGCGAACCACGGGTCGGCGGCGTCCAGCCAGGCCAGGTCTTGTTCGCTGTAGTAGCCGGGGCCGCGCCGGTCATACGCGTTTAGCCACAGGTACACGTGCTCCGGCAGGGCCGCGCGCAGGGCGCGGATGGCGTCCAGGTGTTCAGTCATCGCCACGACGCCGACGGAATAGCGCACGCCCATGGCATCCAGACGCGCGCAGCGTGCGAGAAAGCGGGCCAGGGTGGTCTGGTCCGGGTGGTAGGTACACCACAGGCCGATCTTTTCCAGCCCGTCCATGCTCTCCAGCCAGCCCAAGGGGCCGGACAGATTCGTCTGCAGCGCCACCTGGCGCACGTGCGGCAAGGCAGCCAGCGTCTGCATGGCCGTGCGGTAGTGGCGCCGCACCAGCGCTTCGCCCCAGGGCGTAAACAGGACACTGATGTTCCGGTCTTGCGCCGCCACCCAATCCGTAAAACGCGCCACTTCGCGCGCGTCGCGGGCCAGCGCGGTACGGCTGTCGCGTTTCTTGGCGAATGGGCAGTAGCCGCAGGCGTAGTTGCAACTGGCCAGGGTGCCGCGGTACAGCAGGGACAGCGTTTGCGCTTGCGCTGTCAGCACGCCTGGCCGCCTTCGGCCATCAGCGCGCGCACCGTATCGGAGGCCAGCCAGGGGCCGATGGTGTCGGCGTAGCTGTAGCCCCGGTCGTTCAGGCGCAGCAGCGGACCATTTTCTTCCACCAATTCCAGCGCGTGCAGCTCGGCCAGCTGCGGCAAGTCTGCTTCGCAGCGGCTGCCGAAGCGTGCCGTGTAGGCGTCGCGGTCCAGGCCCGGTTCGGTCAGCAGCGACTGGATCACGTAGCGGCGGCGCTGTTCTTCGTCATCGAGCTGGTAACCGTGTTCGGCCTGCGCGAAGCGCGCCTCGTCCAGCGCCAGGTAGTTGTCGATGATGTTGATGGTGTCCGTGCGCGCCACGGCGTACTCGCTGGAGTAGTGCAGGCGCGAAGTGTAGGAGCGGGCGCCCGCACCCAGGCCCAGCATGCCGTCATTCTGGCAGCAATACGAGGGACCGTTCTGTTCCGGCGCATGCGGGGCGCGGAACATGCGCATCGAGACCTGCTCATAGCCTTGCGCGCGCAAATGGTCGCGCGCAGCCGCGTACAGGGCCAGACGGCTGTCGCCGTCCTGCGCCAGCATGATGGGGTTGAGCGATTGCGCACCCTGGCGGCGCGCCACCTTGCCCAGGCCTGTTTGTTCTCGCACGTACAGCGGATACAGATAGATCTCCTCGGGCGCAAACGTCAGTGCGCTGTCGATGGAGGCGAGCAGGCTGGCGACGGTTTGCCCCGCGATGCCGTAGATCAGGTCCAGGTTCAGCGTAGGGAAGCCGGCAGCGCGTATCAGGCCGATGGCGTGATGCACGGTGGCGTTTTGCTGGGGGCGTGCCAGCGCGCGCATCTCGCCGGCGGCAAAGCTCTGGATGCCCAGGCTGACCCGGTCGATGCCGTGCGCGCGGCAGACGGCAAGGCGTTCTGCCGTGATGGTTTCGGGCGACGCCTCGATGCCGGCCGGCGTGGTTTGCAAGTCGATGCCGAGGATGTCGCGCGCGCCGCACAGCAGGGTGTCCAACTGCGCCGGCGACAAATAGGTGGGCGTGCCGCCGCCCAGTGCGAAGCGGGCGAAGCGCCGTTCGCCCAGCGCGCCGGCCAGGGCGCGCATCTGCACCAGCACTTGCTGCACGTAGCGCTCGACCATGTCGGTACTTGGGCGCGCCATGGCGAACAGGTTGCAAAAGCCGCAGCGCATCTCGCAAAACGGAATATGGATATACGCGAACAGGGCGGAGCGGTCTTGCTGCGCCCACAGGGGCGCCAGCGGCGCCGCTAGCGGCAAGGCGCGGTAAGCCGCCTTGTGCGGATACGAATAGGAATACGCCTGGTAGGGCGTGTGGCGCATGCGCTGCGCCAGGGTGCCAGGCTGTTCGGATGGGTTCACGGTGGGGATTCCTTGGGAGGTGTATCGGTATCGGGGGCGATGAAAAAGTGCGCGTACGGCACGTTCCACACGCTGTCATGGGCCACTCTATGGCCCCGGTAGCCGTCTTCGCCATACGCGCTGCCGTGATCCGAGCAGACGATGGCAAACGTGGGTGCGCGCGCGGCGCAGGCGGCAAACAGTGGCGCCAGCGCGCTGTCCACATAGCGCAGGGCCGCCGCATGGCTGTCCAGGTTATCGGCGCGGCAGCCGGGCAGATAGGCGCGGTTTGGCGTATGCAAGGCGGCCACGTTGATGAACAAAAAGGTGCGCTGCGCGCCGTCCGCCAGGCGGGCTATGGCCAGCGCCACCTGTTTTTGCGTCGAGTGGCGGCTGGCCACGCCCATGCCCGCGCTCCAGTGGCTTTCCTGGAACAGCGACGGCAGCACCGTGCCCAGCGCCGTTTGTTTGTTAAAGAAACCCACGCCGCCGATGCAGATGGTGCGGTAGCCGCGCGCGGCCAGCGCGGCGGGCAGGTCGGCTTCCTCGAAGGCAAACGTGTGCGGCGAGGTTGTTTCGCTGCCCGCAAAAGCGCTGGCGAACAGGCGCGGATGGCGTCCCGGCGAGGCCGGCGTGGGCAAGAAGCCCGCGAAGAAGGCCTGGTGCGCCGCATAGGTGAACGTGGCGGGCGAGTGGCGCCGTTCCCAGCCGCCCGGTGATAAAAAACGTCCCAGCACGGGCAGTTCGCCCGCCTCGTACAGCGCTTGCGCCACGTCGTAGCGCAGGGTGTCGAGCGTGATGAAGACGATGTCGTGGCTGCCGACGATGGCGTGCATGTCGGGGATGGGCGGTGTTTCTTTATGCATGGGCCAGTTGCGCCGTGTAGGTATCGTTGCCTTGCCACAGAAGGCCGGGCAGCAGGTCGCCGAAGGCATTCGCCTCCAGCACATGGGCCTGGCCCTGGCGTACCACCAGGTCGTAGCCCGTGACGTGGCTGTGGGGGAAGGCGCGCGCGGCCTGGGCGCTGGCCGCTTCCAGCGCCGCCAGGTCGGCTGCGTTCAAAAGGCCGGCCGCGTCGCCGCGCCGGTTGTCGAGGTGCAGATTCGTCATCATCTGCTTGCCGATGCGCGCCACCCGGTGCGCAGGCTTGCCCGCCACGGTCACGACGCGCAGGTCGTAGTGGCTGTCGCCGCAGCGCGGCTTGTTCAGCCACGCTTCCGCATACAGCTGTTGCGTGGCCAGCGCGTCGACGAGGGCGGCGATGTCGTGTTCGGATTCGTAGCGCGCCATGCGTTTGCTGTTCATCAGGCGCGTTATGCCCTCCGTGCGGTGCAAGGCGGCCGAGGTGGTGGCTTGCTGCTGGCCGGCCTTGTTCCTTCGGAAGGCGACGACGCCGGACGCGGATGAGCCGTAGCGCGGTTTCAGATACACGCGGTCAATGTCATGCGCATGCAGCAGCGATTGCAGATGCTCGTAGCTCTCCACGGCTCCCAGCAAGGCAGGTATGGGCACGCCGTGCGCGGCCAGATGGCGCTGGCAAGCCAGTTTGTCCGTCATGAGGCTGATCTCGGCCGGCGCATTGAAGACGCGCGATTGCGGCAGCTCGGCCAGCTGCGTCGCCAGGGTGGTCATGGCAGCGGTAAAACCGGCAAACCAGGCATCCATGGACAGCAGCTCGCCATGCGCGGGCGCGGCGACCAGTGGACGCTCCAGCAGCCGGCAGCCCGCCTGCAGTAACAGCAGGTGGGCGGCGGGATCGTCGCCGGGGGGCTCGATCTTCAACAGGCTGGGATGGCGCAAGGATGCGGGCAGCAGATCCGGCTGCGCCAGCCAGTCGCGCCACTCCAGCACCTGCGCGGGCGGCAGGCGCAGTTGCGCGCGGGCCGCCTGCATCAGGCGCACGCGCTTGCTGCCAGCGGTGGCCAGCAAAAGCATCAGGATTTATTCGCCGACGGCGACATAACGGTAGCTTTCGCCGTCGTCTTCATCGGCTTCCTGCGGGTCGTCCAGCACCACCTCGAAGGGCAGCGCCTTCAGCTTGGCCTGGTTTTCTTCCGAGATGTAATGATGCGACAGGTCCAGGCGCTTCAACTTGCCCAGCTGCGTGTGATTGAGCACGGCCACGGCGCCCAGGTCGCCGATGGTGCCCAGCGACAGGTCGAGGGTGTCGAGCTGCGCCACCAGCGGTTCTTGCGCCAGCCAGACGGCCAGGTCGTCGGCGATTTCCGCGTCGCGCAAGCCGAGATATTTCAGGGTCGGCACGGTCAGCTGCGCCAGCACCTTGCGGTACAGGTCCACGTCGCCCGAGAAGCCATAATCGTCCGTGCCCAGCCACAGTTCCAGGTGTTCCAGCTGCGGCATGCTCGATTGCGCCAGCGCCTCGGCGATTTTTTGATCGAGACCGCCCGCTTCGATGGTGAAGCGACGCAGGTGCTGGTGGGCGAACGGTTCGATGATGAGCTCATTGCCGCCGCGGATGCGCAGTTCTTCCAGCAGCGGGAAGGCGTCCAGCAGCGGCTTGTAGCTGCCTTGCACGATCCACGAGATTTCGCATTCCTCGTACGTCATGTCGCCGATGAACAGGGCACGCAAGTTGGGCAGCTGCGGTGCCTGGGCGATCAGTGCAGCCATCACTTCGTCGGCGCCCGATTCGTATGGGTCGCCCCACATGCCGATGATCAGCGCTTCAAGCGCATTCTTGTCGGTTTTTTCCAGGAAGCCGGCGATCAGGTCCGGCATCTTGCGCTTGTCGTCATACTCGAGCGAGAGGCGGTAGACGATATCCTGCCCGGATTGCAGCGCAATATCAGGGTCGTACTGGACGACCTTTTTTTGGTGGAAGAGGGTGGTACTGTCGGAAATCGTCATTGCTAAGGCTCCATGAAAGACAGTGAAAATCTTGTCTAATCCAAAATCTTAGCATGGGTGAAAGAGCTTATTGCACACCGCTGAAAAGCAACTATCTATGGATTACCACCAATAAGGCCTTGCCCTCGGTCTTGCCCAGGTTGCGTATCGTATGCGGCTGGTCCGCCGGGTAGCGCGCCGTGCCGCCATTCTTGACCTTTTTCTTCGCTGTCCCCACTTCCAGCTCCAGGTTGCCGTGGATCACCGTCAAATGTTCGGTGGTGCCCGGATCGTGGGGCTGCGAGGCCAGTTCGCCGCCCGGCGCCAGCGTCACTTCATACCATTCGTATTTGCCGGCCAGTTCCATCGGTCCCAGGATGCGCAGCACGTAGCCCGCGTGGTCGCCGGGCAGGGTGGGGGTTTCGTGGGCATCCGTGATGCGGATGGTTTCCACGGCCTTTTCCGCGCTGGACAGCAATTCGCCGATCTGCACGCCCAGGGCGTTAGCCAGGCGCCACGTGATGGCGATGGTGGGATTGGCTTTTTCGCGCTCGATTTGCGACAGCATGGACTTCGAGACGCCCGCGATGCGCGACAAATCCTCGAGTGTCAGGCCGCGCGCCAGGCGTAGCCGTTGCAGGGTGGCACCCACTTCAGGGGGAGAATTGGTCGAAACGCTGGTTTTCATCGGCAGGTGGCTTGCAAAGTTCAATAGGCTTGGGTAATATCCACTATATTGAATTTCAGTTCGACATAGTGGATTTTGAGGAGAAACACGGAAACGTGCAGACTTCAAACAGCGCTTCACGGTACAGCATATGGCGCGCGCCGGTCAAGCGGCGGCCCATACAGCCAACAGGCATACAACAGGGACACACAAGGATCATCATGAGCGAGCAAGCGAAGAACACCTTTTTCAGCGGTCTGCAACAGAATCTCGATCAATTGCGCCAGCAGGGCTTGTACAAGTCCGAGCGCGTGATCGCCTCGCGCCAGGGCGCCGAAGTGGTGTGCGACGATGGCCGTACCCTGATCAATATGTGTGCGAACAATTACCTGGGCCTGTCCGGCGACCTGCAGACGCAGGAAGCGTCGATTGCCGCCACGCAAAAATACGGCTACGGCCTGTCGTCCGTGCGCTTCATTTGCGGCACGCAAACCGTACATAAAGAACTGGAGCAGGCGATTTCCGCGTTCCTGGGTACCGAGGACACGATTTTGTATGCGGCCGCATTCGACGCCAACGGCGGCGTGTTCGAGCCCCTGTTCGATGAAAACGACGCCATCATTTCCGACGCGCTGAACCACGCCTCCATCATCGACGGCATCCGTCTGTGCAAGGCTGGCCGTTACCGCTACCTGCATAACGACATGGCCGACCTGGAAGTGCAGCTGCAAGCGGCCGTCGCCGCCGGCAAGCGCCACAAGGTCATCGTCACGGATGGCGTGTTCTCGATGGATGGCACGATTGCGCAACTCGACAAGATCTGCGACCTGGCCGACCAATACGGCGCGCTGGTGATGATCGACGAATGCCACGCTTCCGGCTTCATGGGCGCGACGGGCCGCGGCACGCACGAACATCACAATGTGATGGGCCGCATCGACATCATCACGGGCACGCTGGGCAAGGCCCTGGGCGGCGCCATGGGCGGCTTTACCTCGGCACGCAAGGAAGTCATCGACACGCTGCGCCAGAAATCGCGTCCTTATCTGTTCTCCAACACCCTGGCGCCATCGATTGCCGGCGCTTCGCTGTCGGTTTTGGCCCGCCTGGCCAAGTCGACGGAACTGCGCGACCGCCTGCATGAAAACACGGCCTTCTTCCGCAGCGAAATCGAGCGCATCGGCTTTACCATCAAGCCGGGCACCCATCCGGTGGTGCCCGTGATGCTGTTCGACGCCCCCGTGGCGCAGAAATTTGCCGCCCGCCTGTATGAACTGGGCGTGCTGGTGACGGGCTTCTTCTACCCGGTCGTGCCGATGGGCCAGGCGCGCGTGCGCGTGCAGCTGTCTGCCGCCCACACCCGCGAACAGCTGGTGCAAGTGCTGGCCGCCTTCGAACAGGCCGGCAAGGAACTCGGTCTGCTGACCACGAACACTACCAACTAACAAGAATTCAGGAAAAAAGCATGGAACGCATCTTAGTCATTGGCGCAAACGGCCAAATCGGTAGTGAGTTGGTGGGCGCACTGGCGCAGCAGCACGGCGCGGAAAACGTCATCGCCAGCGACATCGGCACGAATAACCTGTACCACGCCAAACGCTATGCGCAATTGAATGTGCTGGACAAGGACGGCCTGGCGAAGCTCATCGCCGATGAAAACATCACCCAGGTGTACCAGCTGGCGGCCATGCTGTCGGCCACGGGCGAAGCGGCGCCATTGAAGGCGTGGAGCCTGAACATGGATGGTTTGCTGAATATCCTGGAACTGGCGCGCGAGCGGGGTGTAGCGGGCAAACCGCTGCGCATCTTCTGGCCGTCGTCGATTGCCGCTTTCGGCCCGAATACGCCGCAAGTAAACACCCCGCAAATGACGGTGATGGACCCGACCTCGATGTACGGCATCAGCAAGCTGGCCGGCGAGCGCCTGTGCGAGTACTACTTCAACAAATATGGCGTGGACGTGCGCAGCATCCGCTACCCGGGCATCATCAGCTACAAATCGCCTCCGGGCGGCGGCACCACCGATTACGCGATTGCCATCTTCCACGCGGCCTTGCGCGGCGAGCGCTATGACTGCTTCCTCGATGCGACGACCACCTTGCCGATGATTTACATGCCCGACGCCATCCGCGCCACCATCGAACTGATGGATGCTCCTGTGTCGCAGGTCAAGATCCGTTCGTCCTACAATGTGGCCGGCGTGTCGTTCAACCCCGAGCAACTGGCGAAAGCCATCGTGCACATGGTGCCGGACTTCAAGATCAGCTACAAACCGGACAGCCGCCAGGCCATCGCCGACAGCTGGCCGCAAAGCCTGGACGACAGCAAGGCCAGCGCGGACTGGGGCTGGAAGGCGCAGATCGGCGTCGAGCAGATGGTCACCGACATGCTGGCCAATGTCGACGTTGGCCAGGCTGCGCAGGCTGCCTGAAGCACGAACCCGCTTTCATAAAAACATACTAATATAAAGAGACACTACATGGATATGAGCGTATTTGACCTGTTCAAGATCGGCATCGGGCCGTCGAGTTCCCATACCGTGGGGCCGATGGCGGCGGCGCGGCGTTTTCTGGTCGAATACGGTCCGCTGGACCAGGTAGTGGGCGTCGAGGTGGCCCTGTATGGCTCGCTGGCGCTGACGGGCGTGGGCCATGCCACGGACAAGGCCGTCATTCTGGGCTTGATGGGCGAAACGCCGCAGGACGTGGCGCCCGATGCGGTCGACAGCAAGCTGGCCGCCATCGAGGCGGCCGGCGAAATCGCGCTCCTGGGCGCACACGTGGTGCCGTTTACGGCGGCCACGGGCCTGATCTGGCACAAGAGCGAATCCCTGCCCGAGCATCCGAACGGCATGCGCTTCACCCTGAAACTGCTTGATGGCAGCCGGGTCGACAAGGTGTATTACTCGATCGGCGGCGGTTTTATCCGCGAGGCAGGCGAAGCGCAGGCGGAAGCAGCGGTGGAGTCGGCCGCCAGCGCCCGCGTCGTCTTTCCGTTCGACACCATGCAGCAGTTGCTGGCGCATGGCGTGGAAAGCGGCCTGTCGATCCCGGAAATGCTGCGCGCCAACGAATGCGTCAAGCGCAGCGATAGCGAACTCAATGAAGGATTGGACCGCATCTGGCAGGTCATGCGCGACTGCATCGCGCATGGCCTGGAAACGACGGGCAACCTGCCGGGCGGCTTGAACGTGAAGCGCCGCGCCGCCAAATTATGGCGTTTGGCGCAGGAGGCGAAGGCGTCGGACAACCGCGCCAACGACTTGCCGCACGACGCCGTGCACCTGGTCAGCCTGTATGCGATGGCCGTCAACGAAGAAAACGCGGCGGGCGGCCGCGTGGTCACTGCCCCGACCAACGGCGCCGCCGGCATCATCCCGGCCGTGCTGCGCTACTATGCGCAGGATTGCCGCCCCAGCGACCCCGTGGGCGGCGTGCGCCGCTTCATGCTGACGGCAGCGGCGATCGGCATGCTGTGCAAGCGCAATGCCTCGATCTCGGGCGCCGAGGTGGGTTGCCAGGGCGAAGTGGGCGTGGCCTGCGCCATGGCGGCGGCCGGCCTGGTGGCGGCCCTGGGTGGCACGAATGAACAGATCGAGAACGCGGCCGAAATCGGCATCGAGCACCACCTGGGCATGACGTGCGACCCCATCGGCGGGCTGGTGCAGATTCCCTGCATCGAGCGCAATGGCATGGGCGCCGTGAAAGCGATTACGGCCGCCTCGCTGGCGCTGAAGGGCGACGGCACGCACTTCGTCAGCCTCGACGAAGTCATCGAAACCATGCGCCAGACGGGTGCGGACATGCAGGACAAGTACAAGGAAACGTCGCTGGGCGGGTTGGCCGTGCATGTGATTACCGTCAATCACGCCGCTTGTTGAGGGCGACGCGATAAACCTACTGCGCAGCCCACTCTCGCGTCGGCGTTGCTCGCCGTACCTTCGTACGGCTGCGCTACTCAACGCGATATCGGACTTGCTCGCTACGGTTTCTCGCGCCGCCGCACCGTCCCGTGCGATTCCTTAAAATCGTGTCGTCGGCGTAGGTCGGCTTGGCCCGCAGGGCGTAAGCCGACATCACCAAAGCAGCAAGCCACCATCTCACTCCTCCTCAAATAGCTGCTCCAGCCTTCTCGGGTAGTGATTCAAAAAATCGCGCGTCACGGCATAGTGCTCCGTGTCTTCATATGCCACTTCATGGATGCCGCCGCCCGTAAAACTGAGGATTTTCGCGTTCGGGTAGGCCAGCAGGATGGGCGAATGCGTGGCGATGATTAGCTGCGAGTCGTCCTGCACCAGCTGGTGGATCACCGATAATGCCGCCATCTGGCGGCTGGGCGACAGGGCCGCCTCGGGCTCGTCCAGCAGATACAGTCCCTTGCCCCGCAGCTTGTTGATCAGGGTCGCCATGAACGCTTCGCCGTGCGATTGCGCGTGCAGCGACTTGCCGCCGTAGCTGCCCAGGTACTCGGGCATGTCGTCCATGTAGGTGGCGACATTGAAAAAGCTCTCGGCGCGCAGGAAATAGCTGTCGTCGGGTTTCTTGTAGCTCTTGCTCAGGCGCAGATGCGCATGCAAACCCGATTCCTCGTCCGACGGCAGGGCGATACGCACATTGCGCGTGCCGCCATCCTTGCCGAAACCCAGTCCCACCGCCAGCGCTTCGAGCATGGTCGATTTGCCGCTGCCATTTTCGCCCACGAAAAACGTCACATCGCGGTGGAAGTCCATGTGCACGAAGTCGCGGATGGCGGGGATGGTGAACGGATAGTGGTCGAGGTCGACGACGGCGTCGTGGCGCAGCGCGGCGCTTTGCAGATACGGTTTTTTACTCAGCGACATGGCCGGTTCCATGAATGGCCCGGAAGCGGGCCGACAAGCACGAGTGTGGCGCAAATCAGGCGCATGCGCCAGTACGTGGCCTCATCTTTATACGGGGCGTTGATCTCGCCATAAGAAATTTCCAAAATACAATGCTTTTGCCTCTGCCGGGCGCTGCTGTTTGACAACAGGGGCAGGGGCCAGGACGGCTGCGTGCGCATGCGATTCGCCTTGGGCGGCGGCTGGCACTATAATATCCGCTGCCATTCATGATCAACCGCACTCAGCTCAACTGGACTCTTCAAATTTATGCACTACGTGTCTACCCGCGCTGATACAGCGCCATCGAATCTGCAGCAATTCTCCGACATCCTCCTGGGCGGCCTGGCCCCCGATGGCGGACTGTATCTCCCAGAACACTACCCGCAAGTCACTGGTGCCGAGCTCAACGCCTGGCGCACATTGTCGTATGCCGACCTGGCATTCGAAATCCTGAAGAAGTTTGCCACCGATATCCCGGCCGCGGACCTGAAGGCATTGACGGCGAAAACCTATACCAAGGCAGTCTACAAGAATGCCCGCGCCGGCGAAAATGCGGCCGACATCACGCCGCTGCGCGTGCTCGAAGAAAACGTCGTCAAGGGCGGATCGACCACCCTGATGCTGCAGGCGCTGTCGAACGGCCCGACCCTGGCCTTCAAGGACATGGCCATGCAGCTGCTGGGCAACCTGTTCGAATACACCTTGGCCAAGACGGGCGCCGAACTCAATATCTTCGGCGCCACCTCGGGCGACACGGGCAGCGCGGCCGAATACGCGATGCGCGGCAAGAAGGGTATCCGCGTCTTCATGCTGTCGCCGCACAAAAAAATGAGCGCCTTCCAGACGGCGCAGATGTTCAGCCTGCAAGACCCGAACATTATTAACATCGCCGTCGAAGGCGTGTTCGACGATTGCCAGGATATGGTGAAGGCCGTGTCGAACGACTTGCCGTTCAAGGCGAAACAGAAGATCGGCACCGTCAATTCCATCAACTGGGCGCGTGTCGTGGCGCAAGTCGTGTACTACTTCCGCGGCTACCTGGCGGCGACCACCAGCAATGAGCAAAAAGTGTCGTTCACGGTGCCGTCTGGCAACTTTGGCAATATCTGTGCCGGCCATATCGCCCGCATGATGGGCTTGCCGATCTCGAAACTGGTGGCCGCCACGAATGAAAATGACGTGCTCGACGAATTCTTCCGCACGGGCGTCTACCGCGTGCGCAAGTCGGCCGAGACCTACCATACGAGCAGCCCGTCGATGGATATTTCGAAAGCGTCGAACTTCGAGCGCTTCGTGTATGACCTAGTGGGCCGCGACAGCGAGCGCGTGCGCGCACTGTTCACGAAAGTGGAAACGCATGGCGGCTTTGATTTGTCCGGCAAGCCTGGCAGCGATGGCGACGAATTCAAGCTGGTGGCCAAATACGGCTTCAAGTCGGGCAAGTCCACGCACCAGGACCGCCTCGACACCATCCGCGACGTGGCCGATGACTACGGCATCACCATCGACACGCATACGGCCGACGGCATCAAGGTGGCGCGCGAACACCTGGAACCGAACGTGCCGATGATCGTGCTGGAAACGGCGCTGGCGGCCAAGTTCAACGAAACCATCCTGGAAGCGCTGGGCGTGGACGCCGAGCGCCCGGCCGGCTTCGAGAACATCGAAGACTTGCCGCAAAAGTTCGTCGTGATGGATGCCGACGTGGAAAAGATGAAGGCGTACATCGCCGCCAATACGGGCTTGTGATGACAGACGCCAGCACTGTACGCAAACCGATGCTGTCGGTGGCCGAAGCGCAAGCCTTCATGCTGGGCGCGGCGCGCCCGGTGGCCGAAGTCGAGCTGGTCGATACCATGCGCGCCAACGGCCGCGTGCTGGCGACGGCGCAGACGTCGACCCTGAACGTGCCCGAGCGCGACAACACGCAGATGGATGGCTATTGCGTGCGCGCGATTGACTGCGCCAGCGGCGCGGCCAGCTTGCCCGTGTCGCAGCGCATCGCGGCCGGCCACGTGGGCCAGCCATTGCAGCCGGGGACGGCGGCGCGCATCTTTACTGGCGCGCTGCTGCCGGACGGCGCCGATTGCGTGGTGATGCAGGAGCAGTGCACCTTGCTTGACGGCGTGGTGACGGTGAACCATGTGCCGCACGCGGGCGAGTGGGTGCGCCGCCAGGGCGAGGATATCCGCGCCGGCGGCGTCATCCTCGGTGCGGGCCGGCGTTTGCGCAGCCAGGAAATGGGCCTGGCCGCCTCCGTGGGCCTGGCGCAAGTCCCCGTGCTGCGCAAGCTGCGCGTGGCCGTGTTTTTCACGGGCGACGAGCTGGCCATGCCGGGGCAGCCACTGGCGCCGGGCGCCGTCTACAACTCGAACCGGTTTACCCTGCGGGGACTGCTGGAAAATTTGGGTTGCGACATCACGGACCTGGGCATCGTGCCCGACAGCCTGGACGCCACGCGCGCCGTGCTGCGCCAGGCGGCACAGGGCAATGACCTGATCATCACCTCGGGTGGCGTGTCCGTGGGCGAGGAAGACCATATCAAGCCGGCCGTGGAAGCGGAAGGGCGCTTGAACATGTGGCAGATCGCCGTCAAGCCGGGCAAACCGCTGGCGTTCGGCGAAGTGCAGGAGGCCTTCTTTATCGGCTTGCCCGGCAATCCCGTGTCCAGCTTCGTTACCTTCCTGCTGTTCGTGCGCCCGTTCATTTTGCGCCTGCAAGGCGTGGCGGGAAATCTGGCGCCGCGCAGCTACCAGCTGCCGGCCGCGTTTGAACGCCTGAAGGCGGACAAGCGCAACGAGTTCTTGCGCGCCAAGGTCAATGACGACGGCGAGCTGGAACTGTTCGCCAACCAGAGTTCGGGCGTGCTGACGTCCACCGTGTGGGGCGACGGCTTGATCGATTGCCCGCCGGGGCTGTCGATTGCGCGCGGCGACATGCTGCGCTTTATCCCGTTTAACGAATTGCTGTACTAAGGAAGTATCGATGAAGATCAATCTGCGTTTTTTTGCCAGCGTGCGCGAGCTGGTGGGCACGGGCCAGGAAGTACTGGAAGTGGCCGCGCCGCTGACGGTGGGCGAGGTGAGAACCCTGCTGATCGCCCGCGGCGGCAACTGGGAATATGCGCTGGCGCAGGGCCGCGCGCTGCGCATGGCGCATAACCAGGTGATGTGCGATGCCGATACCGTGATTGCGGAAGGCGACGAGGTGGCATTCTTCCCACCCGTGACGGGCGGCTGATCCCGCTTCCCAGTGAGACGGCCACTTCATCGAAGTGGCCGTTTTTTCATGACGATTTGGTTTTTTGTTTGCTGGCCGTGGTATCGCTGCACGTGGCGCAGGCGATGGCTTTCTTGTAGCGCCAGTATTTCGAGCCGATGAAGATGGCCGACGCCACCAGCGACCAGGCCAGCGCGCTGAGGATGTCGGCGTTGCTGGTGGTGCCCTTGCTGTACTCGACCACCGTCAGGATGATGAATAAAATCGAACTGGCCAGCAAATAACGGGAAATCCAGAATCCTGCACCCATGTGTTTCTCCTCTTGTCGTCTGGTTGTCTGGTGAAGTCAAAGTACTGATCGCTGCAGCATGTCCGCGCAGTATGCATCATTTTTCGGCATTCTTGCCATCCCCGGCCCTTATCTCGACTAAAATGCCGGGGTTTTCACCGTCTTTCCAGCTTGCCATGACCCATTCCAGTTCCCCTCCGTTTCACATCGCCGTCATCGGCGGCGGCCCCGCCGGCCTGATGGCCGCCCAGGCGGCCGCCGACCAGGGGGCACAGGTGGAATTGTTCGACGCCATGCCGTCTGTCGGCCGCAAATTCCTGCTGGCCGGGCGCGGCGGCATGAACATCACGCACGCGGAAGGCTACCACGCCTTCGTCTCGCGCTACGCCAGGCAAGCGCACCGGGTGAAACCGGCGCTGGACCAGTTCGGCCCGCAAAAGGTGCGCGACTGGGTGCACGGCCTGGGCGTCGATACCTTCGTCGGTTCCTCGAACCGCGTTTTCCCGACCGATATGAAGGCCGCGCCTTTGCTGCGCGCCTGGCTGCATCGCTTGCGCGAAGCGGGCGTGCAATTTCACATGCGCCACCGCTGGACGGGCTGGCACGACGGCCAGCTGGCCTTCGCCACGCCGGATGGCGAACGCCGTTTCACCTTTGACGCCGTGATCCTGGCGCTCGGTGGCGGCAGCTGGGCGCGCCTGGGTTCCGACGGCGCCTGGGTGCCGCTGCTGCAAGGGCAGGGCGTGGCCGTGGCGCCTTTGGCGCCGGCCAATTGCGGCTTCGATGTGGACTGGAGCGAGCATTTCAGCAGCCGTTACGCGGGCGAGCACCTGGCCACGCTGGCCATCACGGCGCATGACCTCGATGGCTTGACGGTCAAGCGCCAGGGGCAGTGCGTCATCACGGCGGGCGGCATCGAAGGCGGCCTGATTTATGCGCTGTCGGCCGCGCTGCGCGAGCAGATCGCGCGTGACGGCAGTACCACCATCTGGCTGGACCTGGCGCCCGACCACAGTCATGCGCGCGTGTTCGAGGAAGTCACCCGCCCGCGTGGCGCCCGTTCCATGTCCAGCCATTTGCAAAGCCGGCTGGGCATCAAGGGCGTGAAATCGGGCTTGCTGCGCGAATGCCTGGGCGCGGCGGACTTTGCCGACGAAGCCAGACTGGCTGCCGCCATCAAGCTGCTGCCCATCACCTTGCAGCGTCCGCGCCCCATCGATGAAGCCATCAGCAGCGCCGGCGGCGTGACCTTCGACGGTGTCAAAGGCAGCATGCTGCGCGCCATGCCGGGCGTGTTTGTCGCCGGTGAAATGCTGGACTGGGAAGCGCCCACGGGTGGCTACCTGCTGACGGCCTGCCTAGCGCAAGGCAAGGCGGCCGGCGAGCAGGCGGTCAGTTGGCTGGAAGGGAAGTCTTGAAATTACAACAGCATTTGATCGTAGCGCATCATTAATGCCAGATAATATCGCCTGAACCGCTTTTCTGCGCATCGCGCTGGCGCGGGTTGCCGTGGACGTGGATGTCGCCGCTGCCGCGCAAGGTGAGGTTGGTGGCGTCGCGCACGAAGACGGTGCTCGTGCCCGAGCCTTGCAGGCTGACGCTGGCCTTGTCGGCCGCCAGGTGCTCGGCATCGATATCGCCTGAGCCGCTCAGGTCGGCACGCAGGAATTTCGTGTTGCCGCTGGCGGCGATGCGCCCGGAACCCACCATTTCCAGCACCACGCTGTCGCTGTTGCCGGCATTGATGTCGAGGTCGCCGCTGCCGTTGACGGTGGCTTGTACTTGCTTGTAGCGTCCCGTGAAGCTGACGTCGCCCGAACCCGTCAATTCCAGGATGAAACTATCGCCGGAAAATCCAGTGATCTTGCTGTCGCCATTGCCGTGCACTTCCACGCGCACCAGCGATGGCAGCACCAGTTCCACCTGCAGCGGCTGGCGATGGTGGAACAGCATGCCTTTCGGGCCGATATGCAGGGTCGTGCCGTCAGCGCTGGTCGCGACGTTCGACAGCAAGCGTTGCTCGCCGCTCACCTTCATCGATGGCGTACTGCCGCGGCGCAACACCAGATCGATGGGACCGGCCAGGTCGATGCTGTTGATGTTGGCGGAAATCGGGCGCGTTTCGCTGCGCACGGCGCGGCCGGCAGCGCTGCTGGGGTTGCTGATTCCTTTGGCGCGCAGCGCCGCATACGACATGGCGATCAGGACCATTGCCAGCAAGAGCATGGACAGGCCAACTTTGAGCAAACGTTTCATGGCAGCCTTTCTAGTGACCTTTGAGCAGGGAGACATTCATGGCGATGTAGCGCTTGATGCCGATCAAGGTATAGCGCGTGACCACCAGACTGAGCAGGAAGATGGCGATACCGCCGAGCAGCATGCCCACGCCGAAGACGGTTTGCGTGGTGCGCGCATCGCGGTCCATGTCGGTGGAGATGCGGATGCCGCCGCCGGCCAGCGCTTCGGCCCGCTCCATCATGCGCGACGAAACGCCCGGCCCCTGGGGTTCGGCCGGGTCACTCTGCAAGGGACCGGGCACGTGGTCGATTTCGATGCCCGTGTCGCCGATGGTGATGCGTGTTTCGCGCCGCTCGCCGCCTTCGCCGCCGTCATCGTCATGGATGAAGACGTGGCGCAAGGGGCCGTCGAGCACCAGTTCGTTGGCGCCGGACAAGCCGCTTGCCGTGATGGCGATGCCGGCCAGGTAAAAGCTCAGGCCGACGGCATACAGGCTGGCCAGCAGGGCCGCGTAGACGGCGGCAGGCACGACCATGAACAGGTTGAAGATGGCCAGGCCCACCAGCGAGACGAGCAGGCGCAACAGGTTGACGGGGGTTTTCTTTTGCTCGAAAGCCTGGCGGTGGGTGCTGTTGCGCAAGGTGAGGGCGATTTTTTTCGGCTCGCCCAGATCGTCGGCGATCTCGTGCTCGCTGCGACCGGCCGCCGCGCCTTCGATGAAGGTCTGTTCGTAATAATCGAGAGTCTTGGCCACCAGGTCCGGTGGCAAGCCTGCCAGCGCGCGCCGCAGCGCGTCCAGATAATCTTGCTTGTTCATCATATTCTTCCTGTTCCTGCGCGCCGCTTAGCCCAGCGCCGGCAGCAGCATGCTTGCCTGGCTCAGCAGTAATGGCGCTTGTGGCGCTTGCTGTACCTGAATGACGATCAGGGTGGCCAGCGCCACACAAGCGAGCAGCGCCAGGGCTTTCAAGCTGTTTTTCAAGTGCAAGGTGGTGTGCATGGTATTCCCCGTGGCATGGCCGTTGTCGATGATCAGACTGTACCCAAGCGCGGCCTAGCGCACCAGCGCGGTGCGACAGAATGCAATTTCGCGGGGGCGAGCGACACCAGGGGAGGATGCACCGTCAAGTCTACTTTGCCACCTTGCCCGTGGTGACGGCCTTTGCCGCTGCCACGCCGCTGCGCACGGCCGCCTCGATGGTGGCCGGATAGTCTTGCGTCCGGTCAGCATTGGCCGTGTAGTCGCCGGCCAGCAGCAAGCCCGGCACGCCGCTGGCGTTGCCGGGACGCAATAAATCCGGCGTACAGGCAAAGGTGGCGCGCTTTTCCGTGATCAGCTGGGTCCAGACGGGCTGCGCCAGCTCCGGACGCTGTAGCACCTGCGCCAGCTGCGCCGCGATGGCTTGCGCCAGCGGCCCGTGGCCTTGCTCGGCGGCAGGGCCGGAAGCGCTGATGACGACGGCCAGCAAGCCCGCCTGGCTGGCGTCGAGCTGGCCCCGGTCGAAGACGAACTGGCCCCAGTGTTGCCGCTCCGGTGCATCGACGAGCGCGTACAACGGCAAGTCCAGGCGCACGCTGGCGTCGTATTGCAGGTAGCAGGTGCTGATGGCTTCCGGCGTGAACGCCTGCATGCGATTGATGACGTCGTCGAGTCGTGCGTCGTGCAAGCCTTGCAGCAGGCTGGCCGCTTGCACGGACGAGGTGGCGACGATCACGCCGTCATAGTGCTCGCCGTCATCGACGCCGTCATCAAGCTGCCAGCGGCCATCGGGCAAGGCGTGCAAGGCGGTAACCTTGGCGCCCGTGCGTACTGCGCCGCCATGCTGTTCCACATAGCGGGCAGCCGCCTCGGGCAACAGGGCACTCAGGTTCGCTTTCGGGATCAGCATGTCGGAGGCGCGCCGGCGGCTCGCCCCCAGGCTGTCGCGCAGCACGTTGAGGAAGACGCGCGCCGAGGCCCGCTCGGGCGGGGTATTCAGCGCTGCCAGACACAGCGGATGCCACATCAGCCGGTTCAAGCGGTCCGTCTGGTCGAAGCGCTGCAGCAATTCGGTCACCGTGCAATCGTTGTACAACTGCCATCCCATCGTCCGCATGGCGGTGGAAAAGCGCATCAGGGCCAGCTTGTCGGCGCGCTGCAAACCCTGGGCGCGCAGCAGGGCCCAGGCCAGGTGCAGCGGTGCGGGCAGGTGCGGCGCTAGAAAATCCATGCCATCGGAGTTCGCCGGATAGCGCATCTGCAAGGGCAGGGTGAGGATCAGCTCTGCCGGGTCTTGGCCCGCGAGCTTGATCAGGCGCAAGGTTTCCGTGTAGGCGCCCAGCAAGATGTGCTGGCCGTTGTCGAGCACGGTCTTTTCCCGTTCGACGCGGCGCGCGCGGCCGCCCAGGGTGCGCGCCGCCTCGAACACGCTCACCGAGTAGCCGGCGCGCGCCAGCTCCATGGCCGCCGCGCAACCAGCCCAGCCGGCGCCGATGACGGCGTAGCGTTGCTTCACGCTACTCTCAGCCACGAACCCAGGTCTTCCAGGCCAGCCACAGTTTGCGGATCGGCGTGAGCGAGATGCGCTGTTTCAGCACGTGGTAGCCGTCGCGCTCGACTTCATTGAGCACCGTGCGATAGATGGCGGCCATGATCAGGCCAGGGCGCTGGGCGCGGCGGTCTTCCGCCGGCAAGAGCGCGAAGGCTTCGTCGTACGCCTTTTGCGCGCGCGCCACCTGGAAACGCATGAGGTTTTCGAAATTTTCGCTGTGGCGCGCGTTCAGCAGGTCGGCCGCCGTCACATTGAATTGCTGCAATTCGCTGATCGGCAGGTAAATGCGCCCCTTGCGCGCATCTTCGCCCACGTCGCGGATGATGTTGGTCAGCTGGAAGGCATGGCCCAGCTTTTCCGCGTACAGCAGCGTTTCCGGGCGGGTCGCGCCGAAGATGCTGGCCGACAAGATGCCCACCACGCTGGCCACGTGCCAGCAATAGCGGCTCATGGCCTGGTAATCGAGGTAGCGGGTCTGGTTCAAGTCCATTTCCATGCCGTCGATGATGGCTTGCAAATGCTTTTCTTCCAGTTGATATACGGCCAGATGCGGCTGCAGCGCGCGCATCACGGGATGCGTGGGATTGCCCTCATACATGGCCTTGACTTCCTTGCGCCACCAGACCAGCTTGGTGCGTGCCACGGCTTCGTCCGTGCAGTCATCGACCGTGTCATCGACTTCGCGGCAGAAGGCGTACAGGGCCGTGATGGCTTTGCGGCGTTCGGCCGGCAGGAACAGGAAGCTGTAGTAGAAGCTGGAGCCGCTCTGGGCGGCCTTTTGTTGGCAGTATTCGTCGGGAGACATAGGCAAAAGAGCAAGGGTTGCAGATCGAAGCCGCTATTCTATCGTCTTACAGAGTGGGCGACGGGGGAAAAGCCGTTTTTACTTGTGTCTCTTGATGCAGGCTTTTGCGCGACATGCGCAGGGCGCGCCAGAAAATGATCAGCCAGTCGCGCTTTTCCAGTTTCGGGCGGCGCCGGAACACGTCGTAATTGACGGCTTCGATGGCTTCGAGGATGCGCAAGCCCCCTTGCACCACCAGGCGCAGTTCCCAGCCGATGCGCCCGCGCAAGCGCAGGGCCAGCGGCGCGCCGGACAGCATCAGCGCGCGCGTGCGGGCCACTTCGAAGCGCATCAGGGCGCTCCACTTGCCGTGCGCCTCGGGCCGCTCGAAGGCGGCGGCGGAGACGGCAAAGCGGCTCAGGTCGTCCATCGGCAGGTAGATGCGCTCTTTTTGCTGGTCGATGGCGACGTCTTGCAGGAAATTAATTAGTTGCAAAGCTGAACATATGGCATCGGAATCGCGTACATTCTGTTCATCGGCCGCGCCGTACAGGTGCAGCATCAGCAGCCCCACGGGGTTGGCGGAACGGGCGCAGTAATCGAGCACCTCGTCGTAGCTGGCGTAGCGCGTCGTTTGCACATCCTGCTTGAAGGCGGACAATAAATCGTGGAATGGCTTCAGCGGCAGCTGGTGCTTGGCGATGACGGCGGCCAGGCGTTCGAACATGGCGGCGTTCTCGCCAGCATGGCCTTCTTCGCGGGCGATGCGGCCCAGCGCCTCTTCGTAGGCGTGCAGTGCGGCCAGGCGTTCTGCCGGCGTGGCGTCGCCCTCATCGGCCAGGTCATCGGCGCTGCGGGCGAAGGCATAGATGGCTTCGACGGCAGGCACCAGGCGGCGCGGCAGTAAAAATGATGCAACAGGAAAATTTTCGTAATGGTCTACAGGCATGAACACGCTTCTCTAGTCTTGCGTTTGTCCGGCACCCCTCAAACGCTGGAATGTGGCCGGACGTTGTACGTCTCAAGATTAATGACGCAAAAGTCACTAAAAACTTTTACGCCCGATTATAATTAATAACCAGAAAGTCATTAGGGAAATTCGCTCCCCGCCATGACCAAGCTGATATTGTCACAAATTTAAGGATGTTGCGTGCGAAAAAATTTGGCTTATCTCAATCGGCAAGCAAAAAGTTTCTCCGCATAAAAATATTACAGCCCGCATAGTAAAGGAAAATACCTTGTTTGCCCTGAAAACCCTGCGCCGCGAGACCGGCGCACCCGCACTGCCCGCCCTGCGGCTGATTGCCGCCGCCGCCCTGGCGCTGACCTTGGCGGCCTGTTCCAAGCCTGCCGTCAAAGTGGAAGACGTGCGCCCCGTGCGCGCGATGGTCTTATCTAGCAGTAATGTTGATGTGAGTGCCGAGCTGGCGGGCGAGGTCGTGCCCCGCGTCGTGTCGCAGCTGGGTTTCCGCGTGGGCGGCAAGATCGTCGCGCGCAAGGTCGATGTGGGCGCCAGCGTGAAAAAGGGGCAAGTGCTGATGCAGCTCGACCCCGTCGACTTGCAGCTGTCGCAGGCGCAGGCCAAGGCCTCGCTGGTCAGCGCGGAAACGAGCCGCGACCTGGCGCGCGCGGAACTGAAGCGCTACCAGGATTTACGCGAGAAAAATTTCGTCAGCCAGGCCGTGCTCGATGGCAAGGATGCCACTTACAAGGCGGCGCAGGCGAACGTGGAAGCGGCGCAAGCTCTGTACCGTGGCCAGGCGAACCAGTCCGGGTATGCCAGCTTGCTGGCCGACGTCGATGGCGTCGTCACGCGCATCGAGGCCGAAGTGGGGCAGGTGGTGGCGCCCGGCGCGCCCGTGGTGCAGGTGGCGAAAAGTGGCGAGAAGGAAGTCGTGATCGGCATTCCCGAAGACAAGGTCGACACCTTGCGCGGCGTCAAGGATGTGGTGGTGCGCCTGTGGGCCGACCCGAAGCAGGCGCTGCCGGGCAAGATCCGCGAAGTGTCGCCCGTGGCCGATGCCGCCACGCGCACCTACCTGGCCAAGGTCAGCATCCCGGACGCGCCGCAGGCACGCCTGGGCATGACTGCCGTGGTGCAGTTCGCCTCGCAGACGGCCACGCCGCAGATCAAGGTGCCGCTGACGGCCCTGTTCAATGAAAAGTCGCAAAGCTCCGTGTGGGTGGTGGAAAACGGCGCCGTGAAGCTGGTGCCGGTGACGGTGGGCGGCGTAGCGGGCAATGAATTGCTGCTGACCTCGGGCGTGAAAGCGGGCCAGACGGTGGTCACGGCCGGCGTCAACCTGCTCAAGCCTGGGCAGAAAGTCTCGATTCTGGGCGCCGAACTGGCGAGTAAACCGGATGTCGCCGCGGCCCCCGTCAGCGTGGGTGCGGCCAAATGAAGGGCGGCTTCAATCTGTCGCGCTGGGCCCTCGAACACATCCCGCTGACGCGCTACCTGATGGCCGTGCTGCTGATCGGCGGCATGCTCAGCTATGCCAGCCTGGGCCAGGATGAAGACCCCCCGTTTACCTTCCGCGCCATGGTGCTGCAAGCCTACTGGCCGGGCGCCACGGCGCTGCAGATGGCCGAACAGGTAACGGACAAGCTGGAAAAGAAGCTGCAGGAAACGCCGTACATCAATGAAATCACCAGTTATTCGAAGCCTGGCGAAACCTTGATTTTGCTGGAGCTGCGCGAATCGGCGCCGCCCAAGGAAACGGCGGCCGCCTGGTATCAGGTGCGCAAGAAGATCGGCGACATCAAGGGCACCTTGCCGGCCGGCGTCGTGGGCCCGTTCTTCAATGACGAGTTCGGCGACACGTATGGTTCCATCTTCGCCCTGTCCGGCGACGGTTTTACCTACGCGGAAATGAAGGATTACGCGGACAAGGTACGCCAGGAACTGCTGGCCGTGGGGCAGGTATCGAAGGTGGAACTGTTCGGCGTGCAGGATGAAAAGATCAATATCATCTTTTCGCACAAGAAATTTGCCCAGCTGGGCATTCCTTTTGACGCCATCGTGCAGCAATTGTCCGAGCAAAACAGCATCAACGCCACGGGCGTGCTGGTGACGCCCACGGATAATCTGCAAGTGCGCGTGACGGGCGCCATGCTTACCGTCAAGGACCTGGAAAACCTGGAACTGCGCGCCAACGGCACCACCTTCCGCCTCGGCGACTTTGCCACCGTCAAACGCGAATTCATCGATCCGCCGAAGGACAAGATGCGTTTCAATGGCAAGGAAGTGATCGGCCTGGGCGTGTCGATGGAAAAGGGCGGCAACATCATCGATATGGGCACGGCCTTGCAGGCAACGGTGACGCGCATGAAGAGCGAGTTGCCGGTCGGTATAGAGTTGCAGCGCGTGTCGAACCAGCCGGAAGCCGTGTCCGCCTCCGTGGGCGAGTTCGTACATACCCTGATCGAAGCCATTCTGATCGTGCTGGCCGTCAGCTTTGTCGCGCTGGGCTTGCACACGAAACCGCTGCGTATCGACGTGCGCCCGGGCCTGGTGGTGGCGCTCACCATCCCGCTGGTGCTGGCCGTGACGTTCCTGTTCATGCGCTTGCTCGACATCGACTTGCACAAGATTTCCCTGGGCGCCCTGATCATCGCGCTGGGCTTGCTGGTCGATGACGCCATCATTGCCGTCGAAATGATGGTGCGCAAGATGGAAGAGGGCATGTCGCGTTTCGATGCGGCCACCTTCGCCTACACCTCGACGGCCATGCCCATGCTGACGGGGACCCTGATCACGGTGGCGGGCTTCTTGCCCATCGGCCTGGCCAAGTCGGCCGCCGGCGAATACACGTTTTCGCTGTTCTCCGTGAATGCGCTGGCCCTGATCATTTCCTGGGTGGTGGCCGTCGTCTTCACGCCTTACATCGGCTACGTCTTGCTGAAAGTGAAGCCGCACGCGCATAACGACCATGAATTGTTCGATACGCCCAATTTCCGCCGCTTCCGCCGCGCCGTCACCTGGTGCGTGGAATGGCGCAAGACAACCATTGCCGCCACGCTGGCCATCTTTGCGCTGGGCATCTTTGGTTTCAGTTTTATCGAAAAGCAATTCTTTCCCGATTCCAGCCGCCCGGAACTGATGGTGGAGCTGTGGTCGCCCGAAGGCACGACCTTTGCTGCAAATGAAAAGCAGGTGAAGAAATTCGAGGCTTTTGTGGGCAAGCTCGACGGTGTGGACAGCGTCACCAGCTATGTGGGCACGGGCAGCCCCCGTTTCTACTTGCCGCTGGACCAGATCTTCCCGCAGACCAATGTGTCGCAAGTGGTGATTCTGCCGAAGAGCCTGGCGGATCGCGAGCAGCTGCGCCAGAAGATCATCGATGTCTTCAAGAAGGATTTCCCGGAAGTGCGGGGCAGGGTGAAACTGTTGCCGAACGGACCACCGGTGCCGTATCCCGTGCAATTCCGTGTCACGGGGCCGGAAGTGGCGGGCGTGCGTGCCATCGCCGACCAGGTCAAGGACATCATGCGCGCCAATCCGAACACCCTGGGCGTCAACGATAACTGGAATGAGTCGGTGAAAGTGCTGCGCCTGGACCTGGACCAGGACAAGATGCGCGCGCTGGGCGTCACCTCGAAAACGGTGATGCAGGCGGCCAATACGATACTCTCGGGCACCGTCATCGGCCAGTTCCGCGAAGACAACAAGCTGATCGATATCCAGGTGCGCCAGCCGCTGGAAGAACGGGCGACGATTTCCGTGCTGAATGACACGAATATCCCGACGGCAACAGGCAAGTCCGTGCCCATCTCGCAGCTGGCCCGCGTGCATTTCGTGTGGGAGCCGGGCGTGGTCTGGCGCGACAAGCGCGAATGGGCCATTACCGTGCAGTCGGACGTGGTCGACGGCATCCAGGGCGCGACGGTCTCGACGCAGCTGGCGCCGCAGCTCGACGCCTTGCGGGCCAAGATGCCGGACGGCTACCGCATCACCGTGAAAGGCGTGGCGGCCGACAGCGGCGAGGCGGAAGCGTCGATTGCGACCAATCTGCCGCTGGCCATCTTCATCATCTTCACCTTGCTGATGCTGCAGCTGCACAGTTTCTCGCGTTCCCTCCTGGTGTTCCTGACGGGGCCGCTGGGTGTGGCGGGCGCTGCCTTTGCCTTGCTGGCGCTGGGCCGGCCACTTGGGTTTGTGGCCAACCTGGGCATCATCGCGCTGTTCGGCATGATCATCCGCAACTCGGTGATCCTGGTCGACCAGATCGAGCAAGACATCAAGGATGGTTCGGCGCCGTGGGATGCCATCATCGACTCGGCCGTGCGCCGCTGCCGCCCCATCGTGCTGACGGCCGCCGCCGCCGCGCTGGCCATGATTCCCTTGTCGCGCTCCGTCTTCTGGGGGCCCATGGCCGTGGCCATCATGGGCGGCTTGATCCTGGCGACGGCCTTGACTTTACTGTTCCTGCCGGCGCTGTATGCGGCTTGGTTCCGGGTCAGGAAGCCGGTGGCGCTGGACAAGGAAGGGACGTGAGAATCAGCGCTAGCAAGCTGATATAAAAAAGGCGGCATTCCTCTGGGAAATCCAGTAGAATGCCGCCTTTGCTTTGCCGAGGGCTTGCTCTATCAGTCCACGGTAGCCAGATCGTTCCCGAGTTGTTAAAATCAGGGGAGCAAGCTGTGGCAAATAGCAAAAAGTAGTACCAAATGCGGATGTGGTGGAATTGGTAGACACGCTGGTCTTAGAAGCCAGTGCTTCGGCTTGGGAGTTCGAGTCTCCCCATCCGCACCAATCCGGGTTGTTCCAGCCCGGAGGTGCAGCACCATCAAGTTGTTCTTCAGCCTCCTTGCAGGCGTCTTTCTTGTTTTTCCTGTTGCCATTGCTGTATTTGCGTCATTCGTGATGCCTTTGTTCGCGCTATTTTTCGCCAGAGATCGGGCGGCAGGGCAGGGGCCGGGCAGAGATTTTGCTGAAAAATGGCCAAATTGAGGTAAATCAAAGGTTTTTTGACTGAAATCTTCGTCAAGAGCGCATTTCTTTGTTTCGGACGGAGCGACAGTTCGCATATACTAATGAACGAAGCAGGCTGGAAAGCCTGTCTCTGGCGAAATAAGGAATGCTGGGGCAAGAGTAAAGACAGGGCAACCCAGGCTGTGGCGATTCGTTTGCCGCCGCTGGCATCCTCTGTGGCCGGGCTGCAAAGCCAGCCACTTTCCCGAAGTCCTTTGTTATAATGCCACGCTTTACCGAATGATGGCTGGCCTTGCATTTACTTGGAAGCAAGGCTGGACGCTCGGAGCCCTGTCGCAGTACTGGAAGCGGCGGATTGTTTGGTGCCTGGTGCGGGTTTTTCCCTCAGCCGGGTAGACCAGGTCCATCGTCCTGTTTTCAGTACTTTTACAGATGAATATGCGAGCGAGTGAAGCTGGACCCATGTCTTGCCGCCAGTGATGGCGCAAGGGGTCGGGTCTTCTTTTCTCGCACCAACAGTGTTTATTTTTTGGACGATTTTTTACATGGCAACTGCAGTCGAAACCTTGGGCAAACTCGAACGTCGTATCACGATCTCCTTCCCGCTGACTGACGTCCGCACGGAAGTTGAGAAGCGCCTGAAAGTGCAAGCCCGTACGGCTAAGGCACCGGGCTTCCGTCCGGGCAAAGTGCCGTTGAAAATGGTCGCAGCACAATACGGCTACCAAATTGAATCCGAAGTGCTGAATGACAAAGTCGGCCGCGCGTTCAACGACGCCGCCAACGAAAACAATCTGCGCGTGGCCGGTTTCCCGAACATCGTGCCAAAAGAAGAAGCAGCCGAAGGCCAGCTGGCTTTCGACGCAACCTTCGAAGTGTATCCGGAAGTCGCCATCGGCGACCTGACGGCTGTTGAAATCGAAACCGTGCAAGCCGAAGTGTCGGAAGCCGAAATCGACAAGACCATCGATATCCTGCGCAAGCAGCGCGTGCACTTCCACACCAAGGGCGAAGCTGGCGAACACGGCGACGGCGGTGAGGCTATCGCTGCCAACGGCGACCGCGTGACCGTCGACTTCGTCGGTGCTATCGACGGCGTTGAATTCCCAGGCGGCAAAGCTGAAGGCTACGCTTTCGTGCTGGGCGAAGGCCGCATGCTGCCAGAATTCGAAGCAGCGACCCTGGGCCTGAAAGTGGGCGAGTCCAAGACTTTCCCACTGTCGTTCCCTGAGGACTACCATGGCAAGGACGTGGCTGGCAAAACCGCTTCGTTCACCATCACGCTGCAAAAGCTGGAATGGGCGCACCTGCCGGAAGTCGATGCCGAATTCGCCAAATCGCTGGGCGTTGCCGATGGCGACCTGGCCAAAATGCGCGAAGACATCAAAGTCAACCTGCAACGCGAAGTCGCTGGCCGTGTAAAAGCACGCAACAAGGAAGCCGTCATGGACGCGCTGATCAAAGTTGCCGAGCTGGACGTGCCAAAAACCCTGATCGCGCAAGATTCCGAGCGCCTGGCCGAAATGACCCGTCAAGACATGGCGCAGCGCGGCATGAACGTCAAGGACGTGCCTTTCCCAGCAGAACTGTTCGCAGAAAAAGCCGAGCGTCGCGTACGCCTGGGCCTGATCCTGTCGCAACTGGTGGGCGACAACAACCTGCAGGCAACGCCTGAGCAAGTCAAGGCGCAAATCGAAGATTTCGCCCAAAGCTACGAAGATCCACGCGAAGTGCTGAAGTACTACTACAGCGACCGTCGTCGTCTGGGTGAGATCGAAGCCCTTGTATTGGAAGAAAACGTCGTCACTTACGTGTTGGGCCTGTCGAAAGTCACGACGAAAGCAGTTGCTTTCGACGAACTGATGGGAAGCAACGCACAAGCGTAAACCAGTTGGTATCCGGACGCCGCTCCCGGCCGCAAGGCCGAGGCGGCGCCCTCTAACTGCTTCACAAGGAAATGAAATGACAGGTATGAACCGTAACCCAGCGCTGGACACAGAGATGCTCGGCCTGGTGCCGATGGTGGTGGAACAAAGCGGTCGCGGCGAGCGCTCGTATGATATTTACTCGCGCCTGCTGAAGGAACGCTTGATTTTCATGGTCGGCCCGGTCAATGATCAGATGGCCAACCTGGTTGTCGCCCAGCTGCTGTTCCTGGAAAGCGAAAATCCGGAAAAGGAAATCTCGCTCTACATCAACTCGCCAGGTGGTTCGGTCTCGGCCGGCATGGCCATCTACGACACCATGCAGTTCATCAAGCCGGACGTCTCGACCCTGTGCACGGGTATGGCTGCTTCGATGGGCGCTTTCCTGCTGGCCGCTGGCGCCAAGGGCAAGCGTTTCTCGCTGCCGAACTCGCGCATCATGATTCACCAGCCGTCCGGTGGTTCGCAAGGCATGGCGTCCGACATCGAGATTCAGGCAAGGGAAATCCTTTACCTGCGCACCCGCTTGAACGGCATCATGGCCGAGCGCACGGGCCAGTCGATCGAACAGATCGCCAAGGACACCGACCGCGACCGTTTCATGTCCGCCGACGAGGCCGTTGAGTATGGTTTGATCGACAAAGTGTTGACCAGCCGCGCTTGATGAGCCCCTACCGGTATTGCTAAGTACGTAAGTAAACGCCCGGGCGATCAAACGTTCGGGCGTTTCGCTTTTATTTCGGGTAGCATGGAGCTTGTGCAGGTTGTTGACTTGCGCCATGGGTGGCTGCCTTTGCGGGCAACTACCGCACTCCGGCTTGCGATTTTGCAATATTGTTAATGCAGTTCCAACCAAAATGCCTTATGTCAGACAAAAAATCCTCTAGCGGCGAAAAATTACTGTATTGCTCGTTCTGCGGCAAAAGCCAGCACGAGGTGAAGAAACTCATCGCCGGCCCGTCCGTGTTCATTTGCGACGAGTGCATCGACCTGTGCAACGACATCATCCGTGATGAAACGTCGAGCATCGAGACGGTGACCGGTACCAAATCCGACCTGCCGACGCCGCAAGAAATTGCCGCCTTGCTCGATCAGTACGTGATCGGCCAGCAGACTGCCAAGCGCATCTTGTCGGTGGCGGTGTACAACCATTACAAGCGCCTCAAGCACCTGGGCAAGAAAGACGACATCGAACTGGCCAAGAGCAACATCTTGCTGGTCGGTCCTACCGGCTCGGGCAAGACCCTGCTGGCACAGACCCTGGCGCGCATGCTCAACGTGCCGTTCGTGATCGCCGATGCCACCACCCTGACCGAAGCCGGTTACGTGGGTGAAGACGTGGAAAACATCATCCAGAAGCTGCTGCAAAGCTGCAACTATGACGTCGAGAAAGCCCAGCGCGGCATCGTCTACATCGATGAAATCGACAAGATTTCGCGCAAGTCCGACAATCCGTCCATCACGCGCGACGTGTCGGGCGAGGGCGTGCAGCAAGCCTTGTTGAAACTCATCGAAGGCACGATGGCTTCCGTGCCGCCACAAGGCGGCCGCAAGCATCCGAACCAGGATTTCGTGCAGATCGACACGACCAACATCATGTTCATCTGCGGTGGTGCCTTTGACGGCCTGTCGAAAGTGATCGCCAACCGTTCCGAAAAGAGCGGCATCGGCTTCTCGGCCACGGTGCGCAGCAAGTCGCAAAGCTCGGCCAGCGAACTGATGCTGCAAGCGGAACCGGAAGATCTGGTCAAGTTCGGCCTGATCCCGGAACTGGTCGGCCGTCTGCCCGTTATCGCCACCCTGGCGGAATTGACGGAAGAGGCGCTGATCCAGATCCTGGTCGAGCCGAAGAATGCGCTGATCAAGCAGTATTCGAAACTGCTCGAGATGGAAGGCGCGGAACTGGAGATTCGTCCGGCCGCCCTGCATGCGATCGCCAAGAAGGCGCTGGCGCGCAAGACCGGTGCCCGTGGCCTGCGTTCCATCCTGGAACATGCTTTGCTGGACGTCATGTACGAACTGCCGAGCGAACAAAATGTGGTGAAGGTCGTCATCGACGAGAATACCATCACCAGTGGCGCCAAACCTTTGTTGATTTATCAAGAGACTGCCAAGGCCTCCGGAGAAAATTGATTACTGCCGAGACAAATGCGTAAAAAGGGTTTTGATTCCTTAATGCATGGCAGTACAATTTAAATCAATGAGTGCAGGCTTCAATCGTAAAGCCACTCGCGGCGCTTAGCTGCGTGTGGCTTTTTTACTGTGAAAACTGCATTTGTTACAGTCATGCGGGTGTGTTTTGCGAAATAGACTCTATGTTTGTTTCACAGAATTATTTATTCTCGCCGGTCTTGTGTTTTGGCAGCGAGCGCCAACATCGTAAACACGCTTTCTATAAGGTACGCCATGACAACTTCCAAATTAACTGAGCAAACTCAACTGCCGTTATTGCCGCTGCGGGATGTCGTCGTTTTCCCGCATATGGTGATACCGCTGTTCGTTGGCCGTCCAAAGTCGATCAAGGCGCTGGAAGCTGCGATGGAGAACGGCAAGAGCATCATGCTTGCCGCTCAAAAAGCAGCCGCGAAGGACGAGCCGTCCCCTTCGGATATCTATGAAATTGGCTGTGTCGCCAATATTCTGCAAATGCTGAAGCTGCCCGATGGCACCGTCAAGGTGCTGGTCGAAGGCGCGCAGCGTGCCCGTATCAACCACATCAGCGATGCACCGACGCACTTCATCGCCGACCTGACGCCGCTCGAGTCCGAGCCGGGCGACGAGTCGGAAGTCGAAGCCATGCGCCGCGCGATCGTGCAGCAGTTCGACCAGTACGTCAAACTGAACAAAAAGATCCCACCGGAAATCCTCGCGTCCCTGTCGGGCATCGACGACGCCGGCCGCTTGGCCGACACGGTGGCCGCGCATCTGCCCCTGAAGCTGGAGCAAAAACAAGTCATCCTGGAAATTTTCAGCGTGGCCAAGCGCCTCGAACACCTGCTGGGTCAGCTCGAAGGCGAGCTCGACATCCTGCAAGTGGAAAAACGCATCCGTGGCCGCGTCAAGCGCCAGATGGAAAAATCGCAGCGTGAGTACTACCTGAACGAGCAAGTCAAGGCGATTCAGAAAGAGCTGGGCGAGGGCGAAGATGGTGCCGACCTCGACGAGCTGGAGAAAAAAGTCGCTTCGGCCAAAATGCCGAAGGAAGCGCTCGACAAGGCTACCAACGAGTTGAAAAAGCTCAAGCTGATGTCGCCGATGTCGGCCGAAGCCACCGTCGTGCGCAACTACATCGACACCCTGGTCAACTTGCCTTGGAAAAAGAAATCCAAGGTCAATAACGACCTGGCGAATGCGGAAAAAGTGCTCGAAGGCGACCACTACGGCCTCGACAAGGTCAAGGAACGCATCCTGGAATACCTCGCGGTGCAACAGCGCGTCGACAAGCTGAAAGCGCCTATCCTGTGCTTCGTCGGTCCTCCGGGCGTCGGCAAAACCTCGCTGGGCCAGTCCATCGCCCGCGCCACGAACCGCAAGTTCGTGCGCATGGCCCTGGGCGGCGTGCGCGACGAAGCCGAGATCCGCGGCCACCGCCGCACCTACATCGGCTCGATGCCGGGCAAGATCTTGCAATCGCTGTCGAAAGTCGGCGTGCGCAATCCTCTGTTCCTGCTCGATGAAGTCGACAAGATGGGCGCCGATTTCCGTGGCGATCCTTCGTCGGCCCTGCTGGAAGTGCTCGATCCGGAACAGAACCACACGTTCTCAGACCATTACATCGAAGTCGATTTCGACTTGTCGGACGTGATGTTCGTGGCCACGTCGAACTCGTACAATATTCCGCCAGCCTTGCTTGACCGCATGGAAGTGATCCGTCTGTCCGGTTACACGGAAGATGAAAAGACCAGCATCGCGCAGCGTTATCTGCTGCCGAAGCAGATCAAGAACAATGGCTTGAAGGAAGAGGAAATCTCGGTGGCCGAGTCGGCCCTGCGCGACATCATCCGCTACTACACGCGGGAAGCCGGTGTGCGTTCGCTCGAGCGTGAAGTGTCGAAGATCTGCCGCAAGGTGGTGAAGATGCTGCTGCTGAAGAAATCCGACAAGAAAGTCATCGTCAACTCGAAGAACCTGGATAAATTCCTCGGTGTGCGCCGCTATGATTTCGGCGTCGCAGAGAAAGAAAACCAGGTGGGCCAGGTGGTCGGTCTGGCATGGACGGAAGTGGGCGGCGATCTGCTGACCATCGAAGCCGTGTCGATGCCGGGCAAGGGTGGCATCATCCGCACGGGTACCCTGGGCGACGTCATGAAAGAGTCGATCGAGGCAGCCCGCACGGTGGTGCGCAGCCGGGCGCAGCGCCTGGGCATCAAGGCGGACGTGTTCGAGAAGAGCGACATCCACATCCACGTGCCGGAAGGCGCGACACCGAAGGACGGTCCTTCGGCTGGCGCGGCCATGACGGTGGCGATGGTGTCGGTCTACACGGGCATCCCCGTGCGCGCCGACGTGGCGATGACGGGCGAGATCACCTTGCGCGGCGAAGTGTTGCCGATCGGCGGCCTGAAAGAAAAGCTGCTGGCGGCCCATCGCGGCGGCATCAAGACGGTCCTGATTCCAGAGCAGAATGTGAAAGACCTTGCCGAAATTCCGGACAACGTCAAGAACAAGCTGGAGATCGTGCCCGTGCGCTGGATCGATAAAGTGCTGGAAATCGCCCTCGAACGCATGCCGGAACCCTTGGTGGAAGTCGCTGCAGTGGAGGCCGTTGCGGCTGCCGCAGCCAAGCCTGACGCGGCTGGCGAGGTGGTAAAACACTAACGTTTTACCCCTGTTTTTCCCAAACAAGCGCTTTTAGAGCGCTTGTTTTATATTGAAACGTGAATTGCGCCCCCAAAGCGCTTGACACATATACAGTGTGGCTTGTTTAATACGCCTGCACATTTTTTTCGCCGGACAGCTGTGGTGCCAAAAGTGCCGCAACGATACGGTAATCGTTTTATACCTTTGTAATTGGGGATGCTAGTGAACAAGACTGAATTGATCGACCACATTGCTGAAAAAGCTGACATTTCCAAAGCCGCCGCTGCGCGCGCACTCGACGCTGTTATCGGCGGCGTGACGGAAACTTTGAAAAACAACGACAGCGTGACGCTGGTTGGTTTTGGCACTTTCTCGGTCAGCGAACGCGCTGAGCGTACCGGCCGCAATCCGCGTACGAAAGAAGCGATCACGATCGAAGCAGCAAAAGTTCCAAAATTTAAAGCTGGTAAAGCTTTGAAGGATGCTGTAAACTAACGGACTTCGGTGAGGTGACAATCACCGGAAACATTTGGCGGCGCCCTCGGGTGCTGCGATTTCAGGGTTGAAGTTCTACGAATCGCAACCCTGGATACAAATGCCAGCAGTACTGTGTATTTTTCGGAGTGGTAGTTCAGTTGGTTAGAATGCCGGCCTGTCACGTCGGAGGTCGCGGGTTCGAGTCCCGTCCGCTCCGCCAAAAAAATACGCTCTTAAGGAGTGGTAGTTCAGTTGGTTAGAATACCGGCCTGTCACGTCGGGGGTCGCGGGTTCGAGTCCCGTCCGCTCCGCCAGAATATAGAAACCCGCGCTGCTGAATAAGTAGCGCGGGTTTTTCTTTTATGCGCCCGATTATCTTGACGCTCCTGCATTTTCAATTCTCCGTCTGCCATTTTTAAATGGCCGACGCGGGTATTTAAATCCGCTTTAAGCTTTGTCGTGCTTAATGGCCAGGCTATGCCCTGGCTGGCACCTTGCCCGCCAGGCGGCGCCGGGGCAGGGCGCGCGCCCTGATTTACTCTTGCTATAGCGCTATGGGCATTGTAGAATCAGGAGATAATGGCTTGGGCGTCAGAATCCTGCTTTAGTTCCAGCGCCAAGTTGTTGAATCTAAAGGGGAAGTGGACATCTGTCCCGTCCATTCCGCCGAAGAAATCAAGGCGAACGCATGTTCGCCTTTTTTTATAGTGATCCACTCATCCCGAATTGGCTGACCATGTTTGAATTTATTCGTACCCATCGACGCTTGATGCAGTTTCTCTTGATGCTGGTCATCGTCCCGTCTTTTGCACTGGTCGGTATCAGCGGCTACCAAAGCTTCGGCGATGAAGCGAACACCATCGCCAAGGTCGGCGACCAGGTCGTTACGCAGCAGCAATATGAAGAAGCGCAACGCCAGCAGATCGACCGCTACCGCCAGATGATGGGCGAGCAGTTCGACCAGAAAATGTTCGACACGCCGGAAGCGCGCCAGAGCATCCTCGACAACTTGATCGCCGAGCGCGCCGTGGCTGCCGAAGTGGGCCGCAGCCACCTGGTCATCAGCGATGCCGTACTGCAAAAGGAAGTGCTGGAAATCCCAGGCCTGACCTTGCCGGACGGTAAATTCGACCTGGAACGCTACAAGGCCATGCTGGCCGCGCAAGGCATGTCCCCACAGCAATACGATGCGCGCCGCCGCAGCGATATGGCCCTGCAGCAACTGGCCGGCGCCGTGCAAGGCACCGCCTTCGCGCCGAGCACCGTCTCCAAGCGCCTGTCCGATATCACCTCGGAAGAGCGTGAAGTGCAGGAACTGCTGTTGCCGATCGCCCAGTACGTGTCGGAAGTCAAAGTGACGGACGCCATGATCAAGGCTTTCTATGACAAGAACAGCAAGTTCTTCGAAATCCCGGAACAAGCGAAGATCGAATACGTCGTGCTGGACGACAGCGCTGCCGGCGAGCAAGTCGACGTCACCGAGGCCGACGTCACCGGCTACTACGCGAAGAACCAGAAAGCCTACACGACGCCAGAAGCGCGCCAGGCCAGCCACATCCTCGTAGCCGTCAAGAAAGACGCCTCGGCCGCCGACAAGGCAGCCGCCAAGGCCAAGGCTGAAGCCATCCTGGCTGACGTGCGCAAAACGCCTGCCAGCTTTGCCGCTGTAGCGAAAGCCAAGTCGGAAGACCCGGCCTCCGCGGAACAAGGCGGCGACCTGGGCGTGATTGGCAAGGATGGCTTGCCAGCACCACTGCTGAGCGCGGTAAGCAAGCTCAAGCAAGGCGAAATCAGCGATGTCGTCGCTTCCGATTTCGGCTACCACATCCTGACCGTCACCTCGCTCAAGCCACAGCACGTCAAGGCACTCGATGAAGTACGCGGCGAAATCACGGCTGACCTGCGCAAGCAGTTTGCTGCCAAGAAATACTCGGAAATGGCAGAAACGTTCACCAACACGGTCTACGAGCAATCGGACAGCCTGAAACCGGTGGCCGACAAGCTGAAACTGAAAGTGGAAAGTGTCGCCAACCTGTCGCGCACGCCGTCGCCAGCACTGGGCAAGGCACCGTTCAACAACGCCAAGTTCCTGACCGCCATCTTCTCGAACGACTCGCTGAAAGACAAGCGCAACACGGAAGCCGTTACCGTTGCACCGAACGTGCTGATCGCTGGCCGCGTGGTGGAATTCAAGCCAGCAAGCAAGCGTCCACTGGCCGAAGTCGAAGCGATGATCCGTCAGCGCGTGACGATGGAAGAAGCGGAAAAGCTGGCGAAGAAAGCCGGCGAAGCCAAGCTGGCCGCCTTGAAAGCTTCCGGCGATGCGACCGGTTTTGGCGCCGCACAATGGGTGTCGCGCAGCAAGCTCGACGGCATCAACCGCGCCGCCATCGCGCAAGTCATGAAAGCCGACACGAGCAAGCTGCCAGCCTATGTGGGCGTGGACCTGCCAGCCCTGGGCTACGGCATCTACCGCATCGCCAAGGTGCAGCAGCCGGCGCAAGTGGATGCAGCGCGCCGCCAGCAAGAGAAAGACCAGATCAGCGGCATCCTGGCGCAACAGGAAATGTACGACTATGTCGAATACCTGAAAGCCAAGGCCAAGGTGAAGATCGTCAAGCCGGTCACCGCGCCAGCCGCCGCAGCGCCAGCACCGTAAGATTTAGTTTCCACGCATAAAAATAGCCGCTCTCGAGCGGCTATTTTTTTGTCTGCTAAATTGGCTAACTTACTTGGCTTTCAACAACGGCGCCAGTTGCGGCCAGATATTTTTCAAAATCGTCGGATGCGCCTGGGCATTCGGGTGCATGCGGTCGGCCTGGAACAGCTGCGGCTGGTCAGCGATGCCTTCGAACATGAAGGGCACCAGCGGCGCCTTCCATTCCTTGGCCAGCTTGCCATACACGCCATAAAACTGCTCGCCATACGCGCGGCCATAGTTCGGTGGCATGCGCATGCCCACCAGTACCACCTGCGCGCCCGATTTTTTGGCCGCTTCACCCATGGCGCGCAGATTCGCTTCGGCGGCCGCCACGGGCAAGCCGCGCAAGCCGTCGTTGGCGCCCAGCTCGATCAGCACGATGTCGGGCTGGTGTTTGGCCAGCAGCGCGGGCAGGCGCGCGCGGCCGCCGCTGGTGGTCTCGCCGCTGATGCTGGCGTTGACGATGCGCGTGTCGTTCTTTTGCGCGGCCAGACGCTGTTCCAGCAGCGCCACCCAGCCCGTGCCCCGCGCCAGGCCATATTCGGCCGAGAGACTATCGCCGAGCACCAGCAGCGTTTTTGGTGCAGAATAGGCGTTCGTCATGCCTGACACCAGCAGCAGGGCTGCCGCAGGAAGCAGGGACAGCGTGCGCCGCCGCATGCGGCTGCTGGCCTTGACACCCATTTGTTCACGAATTTTTTTAAGATAGATCAGCATGCCCGAATTCCCTAAAGCGACTTCCACCAGTTTTCTCCCGTCAGAAGCAGCGGTCCAGCGGCCCGCCGCACCCAACAGCCAAAATGCCCGGCCGGCCATCGAAGTGGTCCAGCTGGCCAAGCGCGTACCCGATGCCGATGGTGAGCTGACCATCCTGCATCAAGTCGATTTTACCGTGCAAACGGCGGAGACGCTGGCCATCGTCGGCGCCTCCGGTTCCGGCAAGTCGACTTTGTTAGGCCTGCTGGCCGGCCTGGACACGCCCAGCGAGGGCAAGGTCATCCTCGATGGCACGGATATCTTCGCCCTCGACGAAGATGGCCGCGCCGGTTTCCGCAAGGAAAAGCTGGGTTTCGTGTTCCAGTCCTTCCAGTTGCTGGCGCACCTGACGGCGCTGGAAAACGTCATGCTGCCGTTGGAATTGCGCGGCGACCCCGATGCGAAAGAGAAGGCGCAAGCCATGCTGGGCAGAGTCAACCTGGGCAGCCGTTTGAAGCACTATCCCAAATACCTGTCCGGCGGCGAGCAGCAGCGCGTAGCCCTGGCGCGCGCCTTTGTGACGCAGCCGCCGCTGCTGTTCGCCGACGAGCCGACGGGCAGCCTGGACGCCGCCACGGGCGAAGCCGTGATCCAGCTGATGTTCGAGCTGAACCGCGAACGGGGCTCGACCCTGGTGCTCGTCACGCACGACAGTTCGATCGCGGCCCGCTGCGGGCGGACCATCACGATCTCAGCAGGCCGCTTGGTCTAGCGTTTTAACTATGCCGACAATGCATTGATCAGCTTGCGTATCGCCGGGATCAATTCCCCCGCCGTCAGGCCGATGGGGCCGCTGCCTGCCGCCACCAGCGCATCGGCGGCTGCCCCATGCAGCCAGACGGCGCCGAGCGCCGCTTCCCATTCGGGCCAGCCCTGCGCCAGCAGGCTGCCGCACAGGCCGGACAACACGTCGCCCGTGCCGGCCGTCGCCAGCGCGGGGCCGCCCGTGTTGTTGACCACCACGCTGCCATCCTGCGCGGCGATCACCGTGCCCGACCCTTTCAATACGACGATGACGCCCAGCTGCGCCGCCAGCTGGCGCGCCGCGCCCAGGCGGTCGGCTTGCACCTCTGCCACCGTCAGGTCGAGCAGGCGTGCCGCTTCCAGCGGATGCGGCGTCAATATCGTCGCGCCCGCGCCCGTGCGCACGGCCAGCGCCGATTGCAGTTCCGGTTCGGCCGCCATCAGATTCAGCGCATCGGCGTCCAGCAGCAGCGGGCTGTCGCTCTCGAACGTGCGCTGCAGCAGCTCCACCGTATCGGCGTCGTCGCCCAGGCCCGGTCCCGCCACCAGGGCGGCAAAGTGCAGGCCCGAGAAATCCACGTCCTGGGCGCGGCGGCACATCAGCTCCGGCTGGCCGCTGTCAAACGCGGGCGGCGTGTCGGGAAAGGCGACATACACTCGTCCCGCGCCCGCATGCAGGGCCGTGCGCGCCGCCAGGATGGGCGCACCGGCCATGCCGTGCGCGCCGCCGATGATGGCCACGCTGCCGTAGCTGCCCTTGTGCGTGTTTTGCTGGCGCGGCTGCAGCTGGCGGGCGAACAGGTGCAAGCCGCCCAGCTGGGCTTTGGCGGGCGGCAGCAGGGCAGGGTCGATGGCCAGGCTGGCCACCTCCACCTCACCCGCATAGTCACGGCCGTTTGCCGTGTGCAGGCCAGGCTTGTCGCCGATGAAGGTGAGCGTATGCGTGGCGCGGATGGCCACGCCGTCGATGGCGCCCGTGTCCGCGTGCAGGCCGCTGGGCACGTCGAGCGCCAGCACGGGGCAATCGAAATTGTTGACCAGCTGCGCCATGTCGCGGCATTCGCCGTCCAGGGGGCGCGACGCGCCGATGCCGAACAGGCCGTCAATGACCAGGTGCCAGGGCGCGGTGCCCACCGCAGCCGACGCCGTGGACGTTGCCGCTTCCATCAGGCGCGCGGCGCTGTTGCGCGCGCGGCTCAGCGCCTGTTCGCGCTCGGGCGACGTGGCTTGTGCCTCGGGCGCCAGCCAGACGAGCACTTCGAGGCCGCTGCTGGCCAGGTGGGCGGCCGCTTCCAGCGCATCGCCGCCGTTGTCGCCGGGGCCGGCCAGCACCAGTACGCGCCGGTGGCCCGCGTCGCCGTCTTGCGTGGCGTGCAGCAGCTTCAGGGCGGCGCTGGCGGCGGCCTGGCCCGCGCGCTGCATCAGCAGCCCTTGCGGCAGGTCGCGCATGGCGGCTTGTTCGATGGCGCGCAGTTCGGCGATGGAATACAGGGGAAGGGCGGTGCTGGCAAAGTCGGTCGGTGTCATGGGGCGTTCCATTTATTGGTATGCCATCAACATACGGCCGATCCACGCGGAAGGCAAGGCGCGCACGCCTGAAACGCGCGCCTGTTTGGCCGCTACAATAGCCATCTCACTTAAGGCTGGGGGCAAGACGATGGACTGGCAATTCTGGATCGACCGGGGCGGCACCTTTACGGACATCGTGGCGCGCCGTCCTGACGGCAGCCTGGCCACGCACAAGCTGCTGTCGGAGAACCCGGGCCAGTACCGCGACGCGGCGCTGGCCGGCATGCGCCGGTTGATGGGCCTTGCCTCCGATGCGCCCCTGCCCGTGGAACAGATAGGTGCCATCAAGATGGGCACGACGGTGGCGACCAATGCGCTGCTCGAACGCAAGGGCGAGCCCACCGTGCTGGCCATCACGCGCGGTTTTCGCGACGCCTTGCGCATCGCCTACCAGAACCGCCCGCAGCTGTTTGCGCGCCAGATCGTCTTGCCGGAACTGCTGTATGGCGACGTGATTGAAATCGATGAAAGGATGGGTGCCCACGGCGAGGTGGTCACGCCGCTCGATGAAGTAGCCGCATGCGCCGCGCTGGAACAGGCTTATGCGCGCGGCGTGCGCGCCATCGCCGTCGTGCTGATGCACGGCTACCGCTACCACGCGCACGAGGCGCGGGTGGCGCAGCTGGCGCGCCAGGCCGGTTTTACGCAGGTGTCCGTGTCGCACGAGGTCAGCCCCATGATGAAGCTGGTGGCGCGCGGCGACACGACGGTGGTCGACGCCTATCTGTCACCGATTCTGCGCCGCTATGTTGACCAGCTGGCGATGGAGCTGCCCGGCGTGCACCTGCAATTCATGCAGTCGAACGGCGGCTTGACGGATGCGCGCGCCTTCCAGGGCAAGGACAGCATTTTGTCCGGCCCCGCGGGCGGCATCGTCGGCATGGTGCGCGCCAGCGCGCTGGCCGGCTTCGATAAAGTCATCGGCTTCGACATGGGCGGCACGTCCACCGACGTGTCGCATTACGCGGGCGAATTCGAACGCGTGTTCGAGACGCAGATCGCCGGCGTGCGCATGCGTGCACCCATGATGAGCATCCACACGGTGGCGGCAGGCGGCGGCTCCATCCTGCATTTCGACAGCGCCCGCTACAAGGTGGGGCCGGACAGCGCGGGCGCCAATCCCGGCCCCGCCAGCTACCGGCGTGGCGGCCCGCTGGCCGTCACCGACTGCAACGTCATGCTGGGCAAGCTGCAGCCGGCCTTCTTTCCCCGCGTCTTCGGCCCCGACGCCGACGAAGCGCTGGATGCGGCCACCGTGCGCGCCCAGTTCGAAGCGCTGGCCCGCACGGTGAACTCGACGCCGGAACAGGTGGCCGAAGGCTATGTCGCCATCGCCGTGGGGAACATGGCCAACGCCATCAAGCAGATCTCCGTGCAGCGCGGTCATGATGTCACCGAATATACGCTTACCAGCTTTGGCGGCGCGGGCGGCCAGCACGCTTGCCTGGTGGCCGATGCGCTGGGCATGCGCACCGTGTTCATCCACAGCCTGGCGGGCGTGATGTCGGCCTACGGCATGGGACTGGCCGACCAGAGCGCCATGCGCGAACAGGCCATCGAAGCGGCATTGGGCGTGGACCTGGCAAGCGATCTCGCGGCGCTGGGCGAGCTGGCGCGCGGCGACTTGCTGCGCCAGGGCGTGGAGATTGACCGCATCGCGCTGGTGTCGCGCGTGCACCTGCGCTACGAAGGTACGGATACGGCCCTCGTCGTGCTGTTCGATACGGTGGCTGGCATGCAGGCGCAGTTTGAAGCGGCGTATAAAAAACGCTTTTCCTTTTTGATGCCGGCGCGCGCCTTGATCGTCGAAGCCATTTCCGTGGAAGCCATCGGCGCGTCCGATGCGCCGTCAGTGGCCACGCCGGCCCATGCGGTGCGCGCGGGCACGATGGCGCCCCTGCAGACGGTGGGCATGTACTGCGCCGGCGCGTGGCGCGACAGCGGCCTGTATGGGGCGGATAGCCTGCGTCCCGGCGATGCCATCGATGGCCCGGCCATCGTCAGCGACGCCAACGCCACCACCGTCATCGAACCTGGCTGGCGCGCGGAAGTGACGGCGCACGGCCATTTGATCTTGCGCAGGATCGCCGCCTTGCCCGAGCGGCGCGCCATCGGGACGGATGCAGACCCCGTGATGCTGGAAATTTTCAATAATCTGTTCATGTCGATCGCCGAGCAGATGGGACTTCGCCTGCAGAATACGGCCCATTCCGTCAACATCAAGGAGCGGCTCGATTTCAGCTGCGCCATCTTCGATGCGCAAGGCCAGTTGATCGCGAATGCGCCGCACATGCCCGTGCACCTGGGTTCCATGGGCGAGAGCATCCGCACCGTCATGACGCGCAATGCGGGCGCCATGCGGCCCGGCGACGTCTTCATGCTGAACGACCCGTACCACGGCGGCACGCACTTGCCCGATGTGACAGTGATCTCGCCTGTGTTTGACGAAGCGGGCGACGCCATCCTGTTCTATGTCGGTTCGCGCGGCCACCATGCGGACATTGGCGGCACCACGCCCGGTTCCATGCCGCCCGACTCCATGCGCATCGAGGAAGAGGGCGTGTTGATCGACAATTTCAAGCTGGTCGACGGCGCCACGGGCGTGATGCGCGAAGACGCCACCCTGGCCCTGCTGGCGGGCGCCAGCTGGCCGGCGCGTAAGCCGCAGCAGAATTTGGCCGACCTGCGCGCCCAGGTGGCGGCCAATCAGAAGGGGGCCGAAGAACTGCACAAGATGGTCGCGCATTTCGGTTTGCCGGTCGTGCAAGCCTACATGGGCCACGTGCAGGACAATGCCGAGGAAGCCGTGCGCAGGGTCATCACGACCCTGAAGGATGGCAGCTATGCGCTGGATCTCGACAACGGCGCGCGCATCCAGGTGGCGATCCGGGTTGACGTGGCGCAGCGCAGTGCCGTCATCGACTTTACGGGGACCTCAAGCCAGCTGCCGAACAATTTCAACGCGCCGTCCGCCGTCTGCATGGCGGCCGTGCTGTACGTGTTCCGCACCCTGGTCGACGACGATATTCCCCTGAACGCGGGCTGCCTGAAGCCGTTGACCGTGATCATCCCGCCCGGCTCCATGCTCAATCCGCAGTATCCGGCCTCCGTCGTCTCGGGCAACGTGGAAACCTCGACCTGCATCACGAACGCCCTGTATGGCGCGCTGGGGGCGATGGCCGCGTCGCAGGGGACGATGAACAATTTCACGTTCGGCAGCGAAAAGTACCAGTATTACGAGACGATATCGGGCGGCTCGGGCGCCGGTCCCGGCTTCGACGGCACCGACGTGGTGCAGACGAACATGACCAATTCGCGCCTGACGGACCCGGAAATTCTGGAGTGGCGCTTCCCCGTGCGGCTGGACAGCTACAGCATCCGCGCCGGCTCGGGTGGCGTGGGGCGCTGGCGCGGCGGCAATGGTGGCGTGCGCCGGGTGCGCTTTCTCGAGCCGATGACGGCGGCGATTTTATCGAACAACCGCATTGTTCCGCCGTTCGGCATGGATGGCGGTGCGCCGGGCGCGCTGGGACGCAACTATGTGGAGCGAGCCGACGGCACGGTGGAGCACCTGGCGCACATCGGCAAGACCGGCATGCTGGCGGGCGACGTGTTCGTCATCGAGACGCCGGGCGGCGGCGGTTACGGCAAGGTGGAATAGGCCCTGTCAGCATTGGCACTGGCACCGCTGAGCTGCGCGCGCACCTGGCCCACGTCGCGCATGGGCGCGCGGCCAAACTGGCGGCTGTATTCGCGGCTGAACTGCGATTCGCTGGCGTAGCCGACGCGGTAGCCGGCCGTGCCCGCGTCGATTTGCTCGACCAGCATCAAGCGCCGCGCTTCCTGCAGGCGCAGCAGCTTCTGGTACTGCATCGGCGTCATGGCCGTAATCGCCTTGAAGTGGTGGTGCAGCGACGACATGCTCATGTTTGCCATGCCGGCCAGGTGCTCGATGCGCAGCGGCTCACAATAATTGTGCTTGATCCAGTCGATGGCTTGCCCCACCTGGTGCGACTGGCTGCTGGCCAGCGCCATGTGGCGCAGGCGCGCGCCGACGGGGCCGTTAAGCAGGCGGTAGGTCAGCTCGCGGCGGATCAAGGGCGCCAGCGCGGCGATTTCCCCCGGTTTGTCGAGCAGGCGCACGAGGCGCAGCATGGCGTCGAGCAGCTCGGGCGAGACGTCGCTGACGGATATGCCGCGCGTGGCGGGCAGGATTTTCTGCTGCGCGCTGCCAGCTGCGCCGCTGGTGCTTTCACTGTCGAGCAGCGCCGCCACATCGGCGATGTCGATGCCCAGCACCACGCATAAATGCGGCTGTTCTTCGCTCGCTTGCGCCACGCGCACCTGCACCGGCAGGTCGACGGAGGTCAGCAGATACTGCATGCGGCTGTAGTGGAAGGTTTCGCTTCCTAATGTGACATCCTTTGCCCCCTGCGCGATGATGGCCACGCTGGGGCGCGCCGCATGGAACAGCGACTCGGTGACGGACGACTGGCGGTGAAACGTCAGGTTGCCGATGGCCGTGGCGTAGTCGCCGTTGCGCGGCGCGTGGCGGCTGATCAGGGCGGCGATTTCATCTTGCGGGGGATCTGTGTGGACATGGGGCGAGTAGGCATCAGGCGAGGAGGGGCAGGGCTTGATCTTACGCAGATTTGGAGGATCGTGCAAAGGTCTTGCAGGATCGCGGTAACGGCGGGCCGGTATCTCGGGCACACTTGTGCAATCGCATGCAAGGCACGCGTCCCCTTCGCCACACACATATAGATACAGGAGTTTTCATGACTACCATCGCCAAAGGCTACGCCGCACTGGGCCCGACTTCCGCACTGCAACCGTTCACGTTCGAGCGCCGCGCCCCGCGCGAAGACGACGTGGCCATCTCGATCAAATACTGTGGCGTATGCCATTCCGACATCCACCAGGCGCGCGACGAATGGGGCGGCGCCGCCTTCCCGATGGTGCCCGGCCATGAAATCGCCGGCGTCGTCACGGCCGTTGGCGCCAACGTCAGCAAGTTCAAGGTGGGCGACCACGTGGGCGTGGGCTGCTTCGTCGACTCGTGCACCACCTGCAAGACGCGCAACGTGGACCTGGAACAGTACATGCCAGGCCTGATCCAGACCTACAATGGCGTCGAAGCCGATGGCAAGACGGCCACGCAGGGCGGCTACTCGGACAGCATCGTCGTCAAGGAAGGCTATGTGCTGTCGATTCCCGACAACCTGCCGCTGGACGCCGCCGCGCCGCTGCTGTGCGCCGGCATCACCCTGTATTCGCCGCTGAACCACTGGAAAGCCGGCCCTGGCAAGCAAGTGGCCATTCTGGGCATGGGTGGCCTGGGCCACATGGGCGTCAAGATTGCCCACGCCATGGGCGCCGAAGTGACGGTGCTGAGCCAGACCCTGTCGAAGCGCGAAGACGGCCTGCGCCTGGGCGCCGACCACTACTACGCCACCAACGACGCGGAAACGTTTACAAAGCTGGCCGGCACGTTTGATTTGATCATCTGCACTGTGGGCGCATCCATCGACTGGAACCAGTACATCAACCTGCTGAAAGTCGATGGCAGCATGGTTATCGTCGGCATCCCCGACGGCGCCGTGCCGCCGATCAGCGCCTTCGGCCTGGTGGGCGCGCGCCGCAGCCTGTCCGGCTCCATGATTGGCTCGATCAAGGAAACCCAGGAAATGCTGGACTTCTGCGGCAAGCACAATATTGTGTCGGACATCGAAATCATCCGCATCCAGGATATCAATGAGGCGTTTGAACGCGTGGTCAAAAGCGATGTACGCTACCGCTTCGTCATCGACATGGCTTCGCTCTCAGTGTAAAAAACGAACACCCGAGAAAACGCGCAGGGCGTTGTTAGCCGTATCTCATCCCGCTATTTATCGTTCATTAATGGATGCATAAATCTGATTTCGATAAAGGTTCGCTAGCCAAAGCCTGTTTGCGATACGTCCGTTCGTGGCAGTCAGGCGACATGGCGCATAGCTCATGAGACCGGGCCCTGTGGCGTTTTAAATTTTGACGAATAATAAATCCGCCTCCAGATAACAATACTGACGGCGGCGATTGTCGACGGTATCCAGACCCACTGAAGCTCGGACAGAAGAACCCGGACTCCGGTGGAACTGAAAAAGCGTCGAATACTCAGAGGACTTACTTCTATTACGCGTAGCGGGAAAAATAATCGTTCATCTGAAATCGGCCAAATTAAGGCGACACCGAGTCCACCGTTTGTCAGCATATCAAGTAACGCGTGCGAAGCGGTGGCAAAAAACATAAACGAAAATGCGTGCTTCTGCGATGAAGCCAGTTGCTTGGCAAAAATCCAGGCAAGCATGGCGAGTAGAAGCGCAAATACCAGGGAATGCGTCATGCCCCGGTGTCCCAACTGGTGGGCATAGGGAACGCCGAAGTGAAATGCGAGGACGTCTGCGTCAGGAAGCATCGCTGCAGTAATGCCGATCACAAGCAGGCGCCACGGAATCGCTTTGCGGCCCAAGGCAAGGCCAACTGCGAGTGGGACGACAGCATGCGAAATTATTGATGGCATAAAACTTCCATAGCCTGAACAGGCAAGATGACACCCTGCCTTCTCTTCCGGTCGCTACCAGTCGGCTGCTTTTGGCCGGTTGCCGTCGTTGCCAGGTTCCGCCCCATTGCGGACATTCAGATAATGACTACATGAAGCTGAGGAAATTTATCCTGGCTCTAGTGGTTCTATTGAACCGAATTGGCAGCTTAAGCTGTAAGTTATGAGTATTCGTCGGGGTGGCCTGCAGCTTTTTGCAAGATTGCCTGTAACATCTTTTGCGATGACTGCGAATTATCAAATATCGGTGAAATGGATTTATTTCCGTGATTTTGATTGGAATCTTCAGCAGGAGCCATTTTGCCCCACAGTCCTATCTGTTCTTTATAAAGACCATCAATGCTATCCCGGAATCCGTTTTGATAAGCTGATTTCTCAATAACAGGCAGGCCATCGAAATAGTCTAAGATACCCTTGAAAACTTCCCGATTATCGCCTCCATTTGTTATTTTCGAGAATAATTTTGAAAAATATGCCTCATCCTGTTTGCTAAGTTCTGCATAAGCTGCATAGCGCTCCGCCTCAGTGTAGTTTCCAGAACCCTCATACACTATAGCGCTAAGGTCATTGCGTGCAAATCCTTCATATGGATTAGGTAAAACTTTAGGCGGAAGCTTGGACAGCCCAATAGCGAAATCCAGAGACTTCTGACCTGATAGCAAACGATCAGGGTCATCCGAGTTCGGCAGCAAATTTTCTTTGCTGTAATTTCCATTGGCAAGAAGCTGACCGAATTTGTAAACATCGCTCTGTCCTTTTTCATACGTCGCTCTCAGTTCGTTTTCGGACAGAGGTGCAGCTCGCTCTCTATCTTCATCGAGTTTGTAAAGTGCCCGCGCAGAACTGGATATAGTAACGTTTACGGAAAAATTTGAATGGACGTCCGGCGAAGCAGATTGAAGAGGACTGCTCGGGAGAGAGTTTTTTTGTTCAGTCAATATTTCAGGAGCAGGACTGGATAGATAAGACTTTATTGCCAAGTTCATATGACGCTCCGGAATTTAATGTGCGATTAGCATATTCATTGAAAAATTCGTCAAATTTAATTTCATTCACTTATAAATGTTTTATTTGTTATTTGCAACTGATAAAAAACAAGAATTAATGCGCTTCATTTATTACGACATTTTTTTTAAATTCTTTAGCTGCCACAAAAATAAATGCCATATGAGCTGATTCGCACGGGCGCCGTGCGTTGCGTTAAGGTAAAAAATATTGGCTTTTGACATTTTCCGGCATTATGCGAGCGACTGCTTTTGGCCGGTTCCCGACTGTCACTGCGCCGCTTCCATTCATCCACCACATCGCCCATATTGTTAGCGACACCTTTACGTACCCAAGCCATCAGTTCGCGGTCGAACTTGAAGTATGGCCCGCATTGACTTGACAGAGACCGACGAACATTTTTGCGTGCTTTTGTACCCGTAATCGATTTCAGTTGCGAGCGATATCGTCCCGCCTGACCAGCTTGTTGACGTTGGGCGCTGATGGCGCGATGAATTACCTACCGGCTACAAAATCGCGAAGTCCTGAGCCGAGCCCAATGGATGACCATGCAGGTCCGGGCGTACTATTTTCCCGGCTCCACTCTACGTCCAATTTTCGGCGCCGAGGATCAATTCGGCCTCGGCACCACTGGCAGCCGCCCTTAAATCAAAGAGATGGCAGTGCTAAGAAATGGAAGATATTGCCTTACCTACAGTTGCTCGTCTGCATAATCGAGCGCCATGTTGAGTGACTCCATGAACTCGTCGATCTTGATCGGCTTGGTCAGGTAGCGGAAGAAACCGGCTTTCATGCCGAGTTCTATATCATGCGGAACCGCGTTGGCCGTCAGAGCCATGACCGGGATGTGCGCCGTCAGTGGATTGGCACGCAAGATTTTCAAGGCCTCGATGCCGCTGATGCCGGGCAGGTTGATATCCATCAGTATCACGTCGGGCAGTTGCTTGCACGCCACATCCACACCGGCGAGGCCGTTGACGGCGACCAGCAAATTCAGGTCGTCGCGCCGCTCGATTAACTGTTCAACCAGGTTGACGTTGGCCTCATTGTCTTCGACATACAGCAGCGTGCGCTGCTCCGCTGCTGCCTCGCTGCGCCGCGAACGGGCCGACGTCGCTGCGCTGGCACCGGCTGCTGTCAGCGGTGGCGCACTGGAAGCGTCGAGTTCAAACCAGAAGGTGCTGCCGGCGCCGGCATTGCTTTCCACGCCGATGCGTCCGCCCATCAATTCGACCAGTTGCTTGGTCACCACCAGACCGATGCCGGTGCCCTCGGTGTTGCCAGCCTCCTGACCAAGGCGGTTGAACGGCTGGAACAGTTGCGCCTGCTGCTGCTTCGACAGTCCGATGCCGGTGTCCGACACGCTGACACGGACCCGACCCGCGCTGGCCGCGCACGTCACGCTGACGCTGCCGCCTGGGCGATTGTATTTGATCGCGTTCGACAGCAGATTGATCATCACTTGCTTGATGCGGGTGCGGTCGGCATCGATATACATTGGCATTCCGGCTGGCGGGAAAAGCAACTCGATGCCATGCGTCTGTGCCTGCGGGGCGATCATTAGCTGGCAGTCGGCAAGCACTTCGTTCAGTGCCATCGCTTCCAGAGACATCATCAGCTTGCCCGATTCGATCGTCGCCAGGTCGAGAATCTCATTGATCAGGCGTAGCAGATACCAGCCACCTTTTAAAATCTGTTCAATCGACATTTTTTGTGCCGGTGTCGGCAACGGAGTGGCGGTTTCCATCAATTGTGCAAAACCGAGCACGGCGTTAAGAGGCGTGCGCAGTTCGTGGCTCATGCTCGATAGGAATTCCGACTTCGCCAAATTAGCTTTTTCGGCCGCCGCCTTGGCTTTTTCAAGTTCAATAGTCTTATTGTGGAGCACTTGCTCGATCTGCTGTCGCGCCGTGTTATCTGTGCCGATGAGCAAGTAGCCGATAATGGCGTCGTATTCGTCGCGCAACGCCGTGACCGAAACGATCGCCGGGAAACGGCTACCGTCCTTGCGAATATAGGTCAGTTCGACAATATCCTCGATGCCGCGCGAAGCTTTGAAAATCAGCGTTTCGAGGCCCGGCGTGACCGGTTGGCCCGATTCTTCGGACAAAGCATGAGCGCGGGCAATGATCTCCTGCGGGTCGGCCAGGCTATCCGGTGTTAGTTTGTTGAGCACATCGGCCGCGCTGTAGCCGAGCAGGTGTTCTGCGCCCACGTTGAATATCTGGATGATACCCAGCGCATCGGTAGCGATATACGAAAAGTTGACGCTGTCGAAGATCGCTTTTTGCAGAGCTTCGGTTTTCAGTACCGGCGTTTGTCCGTCAGGGATAATTGCTGCGAGTTGATTCATCGGGTGCCTGAGTGACGAGGTGATAGGGGATGTAACACCCAAAAAAATATAGGCGGCAGCATATCACAGACTATATTTTTGGTCTGGCGGAGGGTGGCAGCGGGCCGCAGATCTTTTCATCAGAAAGCGTCCAAGTAAAGTTTCCACGTTATGCACGCTTATTCGGCCTCTGGCGCGGTGCGTGAACTGCAAGTGCCGACCGGCTGCTTTGGGCCGACGTCAGCCTGCACCGTCTGCAATGACCAGCTTACTTGGCGGAATGACTACCTGGGCAGAATGCGACAGAGCCTCGCGCTGCATGCCCCGCCAGCCAAGTGGGAGCGGCAGGCAGGAGTCAGCTGGCAATACCATATTTGTGCTGCGTGGCCGCGTATTGCTGCTTGAGTGACTCCAGCTGCGGATGCCTGGGGTCGATCTTGCGGATCATCTGCATCTGGTGCTGCGCCTGTTCGGCCAGCGGCGCTTCCCAGCCCAGCATGTTGAGCTGGCGCAGGATGGCGTCGACGGAGGCGAACAGCACGGGCAGGTTGCCCGGCGTCTTGCGCAGGGCCTGGCGCAGCACGAAGACGGCGCCCTTGAGCTCGCCGCTTTCCGACTTGCTGGCCGCATCCTGCATCAATTCCTGCACCTGGTGCGTGATCTGCTGGCCCATGCCTTGCGCCAGGTCATGGCGGCCCGCTTTTTCAAATACGTCGACGGCCGCTTCCATCGTCACGTCGCTGTCGGCTTCGTTGACGAGTTTCATCATGACCTCGGAGGCGGCCTGCTCCAGGTTGTTTTTCAGGCAGCTCTGCACCAGGCCCACCTTCAGCTGCGTCGACAGGCCGCGCGCCGTGTCCAGCGCGGCGGCGGCCAGTTGCAGTTCGCTGGCGGCGGCGACGTCGTTGCCCGACAATTCATGCAGCATGGCGGCCGAGATGGCGCGGCAGGCTTCCACGTTGGCGCTGCCCCGCAGCGAGCGCTCCATGTCGCGCAGCACGCCGCTCGCTTGCGGCGCATCGCCTTTCTTGACCAGCGTTTTGACCAGGTTGACGTGGTCTTCCGGGTCGCGGAATTCCGAGTACTTCGCTTTGGTGACTACCTGCTTGTAGGCCCGTTCGGCCGCGCCGATATCGCCCGTGTCAAACGCGATGCCGCCCAGGTGGCGCAGGCGGCGCACCATGTGCGGCGAGATGGCCACCGCGTCTTCGAGGACTTTCTTGGCCTGTATCTGCTGGCCCATGGCTTCATGGTTTTGCGCCAGCAAATCGTAGGCGGCCATGAAGCGGGGATAGGTTTCCACCAGTTCCATCAGCGCCTCCTGCGCATCTTCATGGCGCTGCTGTTCGAACAGGGTGCGCGCCAGGCCCAGATGGGCCCAGGCCATGGGCCGCGTGGCCAGCATGTCGGCGTACAGCTGTTCCGCTTCCTTCCATTCATCGAGGGCGATGTGCAGTTCGGCGCGCAGGCGGGTGAAATCGGCCGCCAGGCGCGGGTGCTGCAGTTCGGCCGCGCGGCAGCTTTTCACGGCTTCGCGCAAGTCGCCCTTGTCGATCAGCTGATAGGTGGGCAGGAAAATGGCGCGCCGTTCGATGGCGCGCGCGATGCGTCCGCTCAGCACATCGACGGTAAACGGTTTCAATATGTAGTCGGACGGGGTCAGTTCGGCCGCGCTGATCACCTTGCTGTGGATGGCTTCGGAGGTCAGCATGATGAAGATCGTCCACAGGCCGATCAGCTTGTGGTGGCGCAAGTCTTCCAGCAATTGCTGGCCATCCTGGCCGTCCGTGCCACTACCGAGATCGTATTCGCACAGGATGATGTCGAACGGTTTCTTCATCAGCAAGCGGATGGCCGTGCCGGAATTGACGGCATATTCCACCTTGGTGATGGCCGCCTGGTTCAGCATATTGTGCAGATTGCCCCGCATGCTGGGATTCGGGTCGACGATCAGGACAGATAAGTCGCTAGTGTCTGGCATGGTTCAGCTCTCGTTCATCTGTTCGGTCATTTGCGGGAACTCTTCTTATAGGTATCTGCCTGGCAGTATTACTTTGTATCAGCATACTGCAAAGCCGGCCGACACTGCCAGCAAAATGCATGCAATCGGGCGCGTCGCGCGAGGGCAGGGACGCCCGGCGCCGTCCGGCGTTGTATTTCATGACGCGGGGGCGCTTGTGGCGGCGGCGGTGCCTGTTTTCCCGTCCATTCCTTGACTGGCGTGATAGTATTCTGAAAAATGCAACACTTGTTGCATGCCGCGCCATGCCGCGGCCAGGCATGCGCAAGGCTTTACCGGGCGCTTTATCTCTCTCTGGTGTCGATACCCGTCATGCGCGTTCCTGATCTGTCTACCCTGCGGCGCGTTGCCGTTCCCCTTGCATTTGGCGGCAACAGCGAACAGCAGCATACCTATTTTGCGGAATTGCACCGGGTCGGCCTGGTCACGCAAGTGATGGGCATCGTCGCCTACAGCATGAGCTGGCTGATGATGCCTGCCCCCTATCATCCGAACCTGCTGCACGCCGTGCTGGCGCTGCTGGGCATGCTGGTCAGCCTGGTGGCGCGCTATCGTTGCACCACCTTGCCCATGCTGACCGTTTCCGGCGCCTGCGCCGTGCTGGCCCTGACTTTCGGCCTGCGCACGATGGCAGACGCCGTCGATCACGCCAGCTTCTGGGTCTTGCCCGTGGGCGTCTTCCTGACCCTGGCCATCGCCTCCATCTTCAATGGCGGCCTCAGCTACCTTGCCGTGGTGGCCGGCATCTGGTGGAACGTGGGCCACGGCCTGTATCCCGTGAATGCGGGCTTGCCCGACCAATCCTGGGTGTCATTGATGATCGCCGTCAGCGTGCTGTTTGGCCTGGCGCTGAATGTCAGCTTCAGTTTATTGCGTTTGCGCAACTACCACTCCAGGGTGGAATTGACACGCCTGGCCTTCCAGGACAGCCTGACGGGCCTGAACAACCGCCGTATGTTCACGCAGTGCGCCCAGCAGATGCATGCCGCAGCCCATGGCGGCATGCTGCATTTCCTGATGATCGATATCGACGATTTCAAGATCATTAACGATCAGCAGGGGCACGATGCGGGCGACGAGGTGCTGGTGCGCACGGCCGCCATCATCGCCGACAAGGCGCAAGGCCATCTGTGCGGGCGCCTGGGCGGCGAGGAATTCGGCATCGTGTATGCGGGCAGCCGCGAAGACGCGCGCGCCTTTGCCGGCGCTCTGGTCGAGGCCGTCAGCGAGGCTTTCCATGCGACACAGTTCGTGTCGATCAGCGTGGGCGTGGCCGAGCTGGACCGGGGCAAGGAACTGGGCCACAGCTACCGGCTGGCCGACGAGGCGCTGTACCTGGCCAAGCGCCAGGGCAAGAACCGCTATGTGATCGCGGGATGATTGCCTGAGGGTGTTGTTGCCGTGTCAAAAATGGCCGCTGTGCGGGGCAAAAGGGGGGCAAAACCGCAAGTTCCGGTCATGAGGCAGGGGCAAAACGGGTATAATGCGCGCAAAGGAAATTTGCCGTACGAAAGATATTGTCATACCTACCTTTAACCCGCAGCCACGCTGCATCAACCACCTTCCAATCATGTTGATACTGCCGGGTTCCAATGCCCTGTCCCATTTCCGTAGCCACCGTCTGTTAAGCCAACTGCAAGTCGTCTCGCCTGCGATTGTTGCTGTACAAGCACGCTATGTCCATTTCATCGATGCCAGCGCGCCTCTCACCGACGACGACAGCACGCGCCTTGGCGCATTGCTGACGTACGGCGAGCCGGCCCAGGCTGACAATACGGAAGGCGCTGCCGAAGCATTCTTCGTCATCCCCCGTTTCGGCACGATCTCGCCGTGGGCCTCGAAAGCCACCGACATCGCGCACAACTGCGGCATGGCGCACATCAAGCGCGTCGAACGCGGCATCGCTTTCCGCATCAACCTGAAATCGGGCATCCTGGGCAGCGCCATTGGCGCCGGCAAATTGACTGAGGCGCAGTTGAACGCTGTGGCCGACCTGCTGCACGACCGCATGACCGAATCCGTGCTGCGCAGCGCCGACGACGCCAAGGACTTGTTCCGCACCCTGGAAGCGCGCCCGCTCGAATCGATCGCCTTGCTGGAACAGGGCAAGGCCGCGCTGGAAACGGCAAACATCGAGCTGGGCCTGGCGATGTCGGACGACGAAATCGACTACCTGGACGCCGCCTTTACCAAGGCCGGCCGCAATCCGACAGACGTGGAACTGATGATGTTCGCACAGGCGAACAGCGAACATTGCCGCCACAAGATCTTCAACGCCGACTGGACCATCGACGGCGTGGCACAGCCAAAATCACTGTTCGGCATGATCAAGAACACGCACGAACTGCAGCCGAAGGGCACCGTCGTCGCCTACAGCGACAACTCGTCCATCATGGAAGGCGCCACCGTCTCGCGTTTCTACCCGCGCGGTGAAAACCACGAATACGCGGCGTCGACGGAACTGACGCACACCCTGATGAAGGTGGAAACGCATAACCACCCGACGGCGATTTCTCCGTTCCCCGGCGCCTCCACGGGCGCGGGCGGCGAGATCCGCGACGAAGGCGCAACGGGTCGCGGCGCCAAGCCTAAGGCCGGTTTGACGGGTTTCACCGTCTCGAACCTGTCGTTGCCGGATGCCGTGCGTAGCTGGGAAACGGCCGCTTCCGTGACGGCGCCGCTGGCAGGCCGTAAGGATGCAGAGCAATACGGCAAACCGGAGCGCATCGCTTCGCCGCTGCAAATCATGATCGAAGGTCCATTGGGCGGCGCCGCATTCTCGAACGAATTTGGCCGTCCTGTATTGGGCGGCTACTTCCGCACGTATGAACAGAACGTCGGCGTCGACAGCGATGCCGTATTCGGCTACCACAAGCCGATCATGATCGCGGGCGGCATCGGCAATATCTCGGCGCAGCACACGCACAAGAACGACATCCCCGTCGGCAGCCTGCTGGTGCAGCTCGGTGGCCCGGGCATGCGCATCGGCATGGGCGGCAGCGCCGCCTCGTCGATGACCACCGGCAGCAACACGGCCGACCTGGACTTCGATTCCGTTCAGCGCGGCAATCCGGAAATGGAACGCCGCGCCCAGGAAGTCATTAACGCCTGCTGGCAAATGGGCGCTGACAACCCGATCATCTCGATCCACGACGTGGGTGCGGGCGGCTTGTCGAACGCTTTCCCGGAAATCACCAACGACGCCAAGCGCGGCGCGATTTTCGACCTGCGCAAAGTGCCGCTGGAAGAATCGGGCATGGCGCCGAAGGAAATCTGGAGCAATGAATCGCAGGAACGCTACGTGCTCGCCATCGCGCCGGAAAGCCTGCCCCTGTTCAAAGCCATGTGCGAACGCGAACGCTGCCTGTTCGCCGCCGTGGGCGTGGCGACCGAAGAGCGTCAACTGAAACTGATCGACCCGGAACTGGGCAACGAGCCGGTCGACATGCCGATGGACGTCTTGCTGGGCAAGCCGCCAAAAATGCAGCGCGACGTGGTCCACGTGGCCAACGCTTTCCCTGCCATCGACCTGACGGGAATGGACTTGAAGGATGTGGCGCAAAAAGTGCTGCTGCTGCCGACCGTGGCCGACAAATCCTTCCTGATCACCATCGGCGACCGCAGCGTGGGCGGCATGACCGTGCGCGACCAGATGGTGGGACCTTGGCAAGTGCCGGTGGCCGATTGCGCCGTCACCACCATGAGCTTTGAAGGTTACCTGGGTGAAGCGATGGCCATGGGCGAACGCACGCCGCTGGCCGTCATCGACGCCGCCGCCTCGGGCCGCATGGCCGTGGGCGAAGCCGTCACCAACATCGCCGCCGCCGCGATTGCCGACATTTCCGACATCAAGCTGTCCGCCAACTGGATGGCCGCCTGCGGCCAGCCTGGCCAGGATGCAGCCCTGTACGACACGGTGAAAGCCATCGGCATGGACCTGTGCCCGGCGCTGGGCATCAGCATCCCCGTCGGCAAGGATTCGCTGTCGATGCGCACGACGTGGACAGACGAGAGCACGGGCGCGGCGAAATCCGTCACGTCGCCGGTGTCGCTGATCGTGTCCTCGTTCGCACCCGTTCTTGATGTGCGCAAGTCGCTCACGCCGCAGCTGAAAACGGACAAGGGCGACACGTCCTTGATCTTGATCGACCTGGGCCGCGGCAAAAACCGCCTGGGTGCCTCGGCGCTGGCACAAGTCATGGGGCAGCTGGGCAATGAAACGCCGGACGTCGACAGCGCGGAAGACCTGAAAGGCTTCTTCGCCGCCATTCAAAAGCTCAATAGCGACGACAAGCTGCTGGCCTACCATGACCGTTCGGACGGCGGCCTGTACGCCACGTTGACGGAAATGGCCTTTGCCGGCCACACGGGCATGTCCGTCAACCTGGACATGCTGACCATGGAAGGCGAGCATTCGAGCGACTGGGGCGACGCCAAGAACTGGACGGGCCAGGTAGCGGAACGCCGCAACGAACTGACCCTGCGTGCCTTGTTCAGCGAAGAACTGGGCGCCGTGATCCAGGTGCGCGCGGAAGAAAAGTCGCTCGTCATGGACGTGCTGCGCACTTTTAACTTGGGCGCCTGCAGCCATATCATCGGCAAATTGAACGACCGCGACGTGATCGAATTCACGCGCGACGCCAAGCTGATTTACACCCAGCCGCGTGCTGATCTGCACCGCCTGTGGAGCGAAACGAGCTGGCGCATCGCCCGCCTGCGCGACAATCCAGCGTGCGCCGACGCCGAATACGACCGCCTGCTGGACGTGCAAGATCCGGGCATGTCGCCTATCGTCACGTTCGATCAGAACGACAACATCGCCGCGCCATTCATCGCCACCGGCGTGCGTCCGCGTGTCGCCATCCTGCGCGAGCAGGGCGTCAACTCGCACATCGAGACGGCGTACGTGATGCACCAGGCAGGCTTTACGGCTGTCGACGTGCACATGAGCGACCTGATTGCGGGCCGCGTCAAGCTGGACGACTTCCAGGGCGTCATCGCCGTGGGCGGTTTCTCGTACGGCGACGTGCTGGGCGCGGGCGAAGGCTGGGCGAAAACGATTCTGTTCAACGCCAGCCTGGCGGAACAGTTCGCGCGCTTCTTCAACCGAACGGACAGCTTCGGCCTCGGTATCTGCAACGGCTGCCAGATGATGAGCAATTTGAAATCGATCATCCCCGGCGCCCACGCCTGGCCCAAGTTCACGCGCAACAAGTCGGAGAAATTCGAAGGCCGCTTTGCCATGGTCGAAGTGATGGACTCCCCATCGATCTTCTTCAACGGCATGACGGGCACGCAAGCCGGCATCGCCATCGCCCACGGCGAAGGCTACGCCGACTTCTCGCAAACGGGCGATATCACGCAAGTGGTCAAAGCCATGCGCTTCGTCGACAACAAGGGCGCCGCTACCGAAGCCTACCCATACAACCCGAACGGCTCGCCGGAAGGCATCACCTCCGTCACCACGCCAGACGGCCGCTTCACGGTGCTGATGCCGCATGCTGAACGTGTATTCCGCAGCGTCCAGCAGTCCTACCACCCTGAAGCATGGGGTGAGGATTCGCCGTGGATGCGCATGTTCAGGAATGCACGGAAGTTTGTGGGGTAATTAGCTCGCTTGCAGGGCAGCGCTGGAGTTCAAGGCGCTGCTGGTGGTGTAGGAATGAGAAAGCCGCTGTCGGGAGACCGCGGCTTTTTTCTTTTTACTATTATCAAGCAGGGATGCCTTTTGGGACTATTTCTGGTGCGAGCGCATTCAACTCATCTTTGTAGGCCATAATTGGTGAGTAAAGTTTATGGAACGATCTTCCAATGGCGCCTGAGAATAGCTCCATATATGGATTTGATTCCCCGCCTTCTATTATGTGTGCAATTGAAATTCCGGGGTAAGGATCAATATAAAATATTTTTCTGATTCCTAGTTGATAGGCTTTTTTTGCGCATAATTCACAAGGGCTTGCCGTCGTGAATAGAAAGCCGCCATAAATTCCCTGTCCGCCATATTTCGATATTTGCAAAAAAGCATTTTCTTCCGCGTGTAGCGATCGTGTATGAACTTGATTATTGGTTTTATATATCGAATTAAATTCTGACTTGAAACAGTACGATACATTTCGTCCGGTCGCTGCGATTTTTATGTATCTTTTGTTTCTTTCTTTGAAGTTATTTATATATGTTTCATCGTTTTTCTCATAATTGCTGAAGGCAATTTTATCCAATCCGCTTAAGAGATCATCTCTATTTCTAAGATTGCATGGGACATGTCCGTGTGGCGTGTCGTTCCAACCTATTGCTTTCACGGAAAAATTATTGTCTGTAATTAATGCGCCAACTTGACGAGATATGCAGCCGGAGTTTAATTTTGCAGTGTAGGCAATTTGCATACAACGCTCTAGTGCTGTTGGTGTAATAATTCCTGGGCGCTTCATTAACGAGATTAGACGTGTAATTTGATTTGTGAGATTGGTCAGTTTTCCTACTCTGCTATCTCCATCCGGGTTGCTTAAATAAATATCCGCACGTTGAAGACATCCTTGAATATCTTGCATGGAATATGTGCTTTCAACCTCAATATCGCGATTGGCATACTCTGTCGAATCTATGGATTTTATTTCTTTTGCAGAAAAGTTCTGTAAGGCGAGTCTTATGAGCCTCTGCTCATCAGGGCAAGAAACTGCAACTAAATGAAAATTTGTTATTCTGTCTTGTAGAAAAATTGCTTCTAGAGGGTTACGTAAGGCATCAACAGCAATCAGGGATTTTCGCCCTAAAGTCTGATTGCATATCATTAGTTCACTTATGACGTCGTGAACATGTTTCACTAGAGAGAAAAATGCTCCTTCTTTTACCTTGCTATCAAAAGGAGAGCCAGAAAAGCGAATATTTGATCCAAATACTTGATATAGTGGAACAATAACAGTTTCACCTAGCCTTGTTTTTAATTCGTCACTTTTTTTGGGTAAATATTCCGTGTAAAATTCGACAATTTGTTTTGGGTCTTTTCTTTCATATATTTCTTTGCAGTGAAATTCTAACTCTAATAGTATTTCTCTTGCTGCTGAATGTACATCTTCTTTTCCTGGTGTTGTTGATTTTATAAATTCAACTGCTTTTTTTACGCCATTCTTAATTAGTAATAAGGTTATTATTGATCTTACTTGAATTATTTGAAATGGGTGCCATGTTTTTGTTAAGTGGCGATATACTATTTTCTGTTTCCTTTCATCGTTGCTGCTTGGATTGTCCCCTTTATATAGGCTGTGATGTAATTCACTAAGATCTGATCTTAATATTGATGCCACTGTTGAACATCCACTTCCGGTTCTTCCGGTGAGGCCAATAACTATATGATCATTGTCACCTTCGTAGATGTTATTTATTGCTGACTTAATATATTGGCCCATGACTTTCCTTTGTTTTTAATTATTGAAAGCTTACCTATAACCCCTTCGCCACCGCCACAATCACCACCGCCGACGGCACCAGCAAAAACTGCGCAATCAGCGTCCCCGCCAATCTGCTCCCGACCAGCCACACCACCGCGCGGCGAAACTGCGATTCTTCGATCTTGCCTTCGATGACGTCATCCGTCATGCCCGACATGTGCGGGTCGATGAAGACGGCCATCATGATGGTGGCGCCGCCGTTGATGATGGAGGACAGGGTGCTGGAGGTGACGCGTACGCTGGGGTCCAGCACGCCTGCGTATAGCGCCGCGAAGACGCCCACCGTCCACAGGGCCGTGGCGATGACGTTCATGGCTGTCATGGAGATGGATACGCCGGATTTCTGGCGCAGGCCTGTGACGTTGGCGGGCTTGGGCAGGCTGGCGGAGGTCTTGAGGTAGGACAAGCCGCCCTTGAAGACGGCATGCAGCAGCAGTTTGGGCACCGACCTGTGCACCTGGAAGTGCTCGACGGCGCGGCAGAAGGCGCGCTGAAAGGTGGGGATGAGTATGGCGCCCAGTATCGTTGCCAGGCTGGCGGAGAACAGCAGCCAGCGGAAGTCTACCAATAGCGTGCTGGCGGCAACATGCTGGTCTATGCCTGTTTCCACACGCTTGGCGAGAAATGGTCCCAGGAAAGAGTTCGAAGTCCGCGACAGCAGCATCAGAATGCTGAACAGGGCCAGCGACACGGCGATGCGCCGCGTGCGGATGCCGGCGATGCGCACTGAGTAGGCGAGGGTGCCGATGATGTGGATGATAAATGTCAGTGCGCAAATCAACAGCAATTGCTTGTCCATCACAACCTTGCAGTAAAGAAAATGTCATTCCATGCTGCCATGAAGTTACTTATTTTTCAACTGCAAAGAAGATAATTTTATGTGATTGGGGTTATGTGCTGGTTTGTGTGGAGTTGACTGAATTTCACCCCAAGGCAGAAACTGGGGTCAGACCCGACGGGTCTGACCCCGGATTTTGCCTGTGGGTGAGATAAATGCCGCCAGTGAGCGTATGGCGTGGTTTCATTGCTTGTATTTCAAGCTTACACCCTCAACTACCTTGGGTAGCGGCACGACTTGCCGCTCGACATGAACCAACAACCCCGGAGGTACACCATGAGTTTCGATTCCTTTCTGTCCAAACTGAAGACCAAAGCCAGTGAACTGAAAACGGAAGCCCTGAAGTACAAGAACAAGGATTTCCTGAACGCCGCCATGGCGGGCTCGGCCCTGATCGCCATGGCCGACGGCAGCGTCAGTGCGGAAGAGAAGCAGAAGATGGTGAAGTTTATTGAAAGCAATGACGCGCTGTCGGTGTTTACCACCACGGACGTGATCAAGGCTTTCCAGGACTATGTGGGCCAGCTGGAGTTCGACAAGGATATCGGTGAAGCCAAGGCGTATCAGGCGCTGGGCAAGATGAAGTCGAATGTGGAGGCGTCGCGCCTGCTGGTGCGCATGATTATCGCCGTCGCTTCGTCGGACGGCAATTTCGACGCCAACGAGCAGCGCGTGGCCAGCAAGATCGCGCGCGAGCTGGGCTTGACGCCTGCGGAGTTCGAGCTGCAGTAAAGCCAGGCCAGCCGGCCCCGGCTGGCTGGCTAGCTTAGCTCTTGTCCCACCACGGTGGCGCGCTCTCCGAATAGGTACAATCCTTCTTCACTTCGCTGATCCTGTAGCGTATCTCGATCACCTGGCCGGGGGTGAACGGACCGCGTATCCAGTCGCCGGAATTAAAAACATAGGCCTTGCCATTGATGCAGCGATCGGTCGGTAGGTCGCCGATGGGGCCGGTCGAACGCAGGGTGACGCGCGCTTCGCCGTTTTCATCGAGCGGTTTGTCGCTGCTTGCATACAGTATCTCCATGCCGATATCGCAGACACTGGTGCTGCCCACCTTGCTGCAGCGCTTGATATACGTTTGCTGGCGCGCCATGACCATGTGATCCTCATGCCGCATCGGCTTGCCGTTGTCATAGGTAAAGCGCAGGATGACTTGCGTCGGGGCGCTGGAAGGATGGCGCTCGGTGCTGGTGCAGGCGGCACTGATCAGGGCCAGCAAGGGCCAGGCCAGCAGGCGCAGGCTGCGGCGCAGTATTGACAAGGATTTCCTGCCGGATGGATGCTGCATGTGGCGTTGCCATTTGTCTCATGAACGGGGCGCCGATGATAGCATGCGTGCGCAGCCGTTCCGTCAGGACGCGCCGTGATTCAGTTCCTGCAGCACCTTCTTGCACAGCACGCCATAGCCCACGCCTGTGCCATGCCTGTGCGCGGCCCGCAGATAGGCTGCGCTGATGTCCTGCCACTGCACGCTGCCGGGCAAAGGATGTAGATCCTCGTCCAGCTCCATTTCAAAATGAATGAAGTGGCCATCGGCGCTCAGCAGCTTGCCGCACACGGCGGGCATGCCGGGCCAGGCCAGCCGCAGGTCGAGCATGAGGGCCGCGCCCAGCGCCACGCCATGGCTGGCGGCGCACTGGCGCAAGGCGTCGGGCAAGGGGCGCGCGCGCCACCAGGCAGCAGTCTGTCTGATGGCGGCCAGGGTCTGCGCGTTTTGCTGCTGGACAGAGTATTGCTTGCTCATGGCGTCACCCATGCGGCATGCCGCTTGCCGCCTCAACGTGATGCCAGGCCCATGTTTTGCACGTGGGCGGGCATGATCTCGCCGCTGGCCAGTTTCTCGGCCGGCACCAGCATCAGCACTTCGCCACCCACGCTGCCGTCGTCGCGCAAGTCGATGCGCATGGCCAGTTGCCGGTCGAGCGCCACGAAGCTGTTGCGGCCGCTGGCGATGATGCGGTGTTCGTCCTGGTCATCGATGCGTGCATACATGATGGCGCCGACGCTGCTCGCATTGCGCAGGTAGAGCACCTGGCCATTCGACAGCTCATAGCCGCCGCGGAACGGGGAAAACTCTTGCGCATTCATAAAGTGTTTGTGGGCCGGCAGTTCGATCGTCTGCAGGCGTCCGCCTGGAATGACGACGGTCTGGCTATCGGGGAGCGATTGCGCATTTGCCAGCAGGGCGCAGACGCCCATTGTGCCGGCCAGGAGCCATGTTTTCATTTTTTTACCCATCCTTGAACTGTGGTGCCGTCCGCTGCCGGCGCGGCGATGTTGATGTGGGTGCCAGGGAAATCGAACCGGCTGGTGCGCAGACACTGCTGTCTTACTGGCAAGGCGCGGCCAGCCGGTCTTGCCAGTGTAGGCAGGCAAGTTGCCCTGCGCATCATCCGATTGGATGACGGGCTTCATGCATCGAGTATGGCCAGGTGCGCCGTGGCGCCGTGGATCAGGGCGATCAGCTCGCCCTGGCGGCGCGTATCCGTCTTCAGATAAGTGTGGTGCAGATGCGTCTTGACAGTATTGACGCTGATGCCGCCGCGCGCGGCGATTTCTTCGATGGTGGCCCCTTGCGCCAGCGCCTTGCCCACTTGCGCTTCGGCTTGCGTCAGGTCGAACAGTTGGCGCAAGGCAGGAACAGACGTGCTCGCTTGTGTGGGGTCGCGCGCGATCAGCAGCGCGCATGGGGGCTGGCAAGCGCCAAGCGCGGTGACAGTCAGGGCCAGCGGCGCTTGCTGCTGGCGCGCCAGGCGCAGCGACTGGCATTGCGCGGCACAGCCGGCGCTGGCGATCACCAGGCGCACGGCGCGCACCAGGGCGGGCGGGGCGGCGTGTGCCAGTTGCGCCGCATGCAGGGCGTGGCCGGCGGGGGTGGCGAAGCGCAGCCCGAGGTTGGCGTCGAGCACCAGCACGGCAGCGCCCATGGCGTCGAGCGCTGCCAGCGCGCAGTGGCTGGCCAGTTGCGCCTCGCGCAGGCGCTGCTGCAGGAACAGCGCGCGTTGCAGATGCGGCAGGAGCTCCTGCCATTGCTGGCCGCTCAAGCCAGCGCTGTCGAGCTGCGGCCAGTCGCCTGCGCCGCAGGCAGAGTCGTACAGGGCGCCGATCAGTTTGCTTACATCTGTTGCCATACCCATGCTGGCCCCCAATCCTGATGACATCAGTGTGCCGCAGGCGTGCAGGTGCGGAACTGGGTAAGGGCGGTGTTGCGCAGCGATTCGCCCACCTTTATGAGGAAGGTCTGGTCGCTGCCATCTAGCCTGGGCAACTTTCAAGATAGTACAAAGATAGTGCTGCTGCAATGGCGCGCGCAAATCTGCCTGGATAGTGTTCTGTAGGAAACTCGCGCGGCGAAAACACGTTCATGATGTAAGATTCCCACTATGTCCGATTTCACATTTACCGATTGCCCATGAGTTCAATAATGATTCCCGATGTCGCCCTGGTCGACAATACCGAACAACGCACGCCGCTGGTGCTGGTGCTGGACTGTTCCGGCAGCATGGATGGCGAACCCGTCGCGCTGCTTAACGAAGGCCTGGCCTTGCTGGAGCAGGAACTCAAGTCCGATGTGATCGCCGCCAAGCGCGTGCGCATCCTGGTGATTCAATATGGCGCCCACGATGAAGCGGTGGTGGCCAGCAACTGGTGCGACGCCATGGATTTCACGGCGCCCCGCCTTGAGGCGAACGGCACCACGCCGACCGGCGCGGCTGTGGAACTGGCGCTGGCGGAAATCGAGCAGGAAAAGCAGCGTTTCCGCACCGCTGGCGTGGCGTACACGCGGCCATGGCTGTTTTTGATGTCGGACGGCGAGCCGACGGATCGCTGGCAGCAGGGCGCCGAACAGGCGCGCGCGGCCGAGCAGGCGAATAAAGTGGCGATCTTCCCCATCGCCGTGGGCGACCATGCGAATATCGATACCCTGGGCGAATTTTCCAGCCGGGGCGAGCGGGGCGTGAAGCAGCTGAAGGGCTTGCAGTTCCGCGAACTGTTCCTGTGGCTGAGCGCCAGCATGCAAGTGGTGTCGCAATCGCGTCCCGGTGCGCAGGCGCAACTGGCCTCGACGGACGGCTGGTCCGTCGTCAGCACCTGATCCATGACCGCAGTACAGAATACTTGGCGCGTGTTCGGCGCGTCCGTCACGGGCAAGGCGCACCTGGATAAAGCCATCCCTTGCCAGGATGCGCACGCGCACGCCGTCGTCAGCGGCGTGCTGGTAGCCATCGTTTGCGATGGCGCCGGTTCGGCCCGCCTCAGCGAACAGGGCGCGCAGTTTGTTGCCGCACAAACCGTGCAGGCGCTGGCCGCACGCCTGGAGCAGGGCGCCACCGTGCAGGATTTGCATGACGGCGCGCTGGCGGGTACCCTGGCGCAAATCCGCGCCGCACTGGACGACATCGCCCGCGCCGCCAACGCCACGCTGGACGACTATGCTTCCACGGTCGTCGGCGTGGTCATGGGCGCCGACACGGGCTTCTTTTTCCACCTGGGCGATGGCCTGGGCGTCGCCCAGCTGCTTGACGGCGGCGAACTCATCTCGCTGCCGGCCAACGGCGAATACGCCAACGAAACCTATTTTATCAGCGGCGAGCGCTGGCGCGAACAGCTGCGCCTGCTACCGATTCCACCGTCCGTGCGCGGCGTGGTGCTGATGTCGGACGGCTGCATGCCCTTTGCCATGAGCAAGAACAATGCAGCCTTGTACGCGCCCTTCATGGATGCCGTGCAAGGCTATTTGCGCACGGTCGAGAGTGTCGAACTCGGCAATGCGGCGCTGGCGTCCACCCTGGCCGACCCGCGCACGCACCAGATCACGGGCGATGACAAGACCCTGCTGCTGGCCTTGCGCGCATGAGCAAGAAGCAAGGCGTGACACCGGGCCTGAGTCCGGGTGGCAAGATCTGGCTGGATAAAGTCCGTACGCTGGTGCTGGGCAAACTGATTAAAAGCGGCGGCGCGGGCAGCGTGTATCTGTTGCCCGGTGCGCCTGCGCAGGTTGCCAAGCTGTACCACCCGCACCTGGACCGGGCCGCCAACCGGCGCAAGCTCGAAGCGATGCTGGAACTGTCGCCCGAGTTGCCCGATCAAGTGGAAAACGGCAAGCGCTATGTGCAGATCGCCTGGCCGCAAGCGGCCGTGTTTGACGGCCAGGGCGGCTTTGCCGGTTTCGTCATGCCCTTGCTGGACATGGCGCAAACGGCCGAGCTGGAACAGATCATGCAGGAGCGGCAAGCGCGCGCGGCCGGCTTGCCCACGGGACTCGGTCCCAAGCTGACCCTGGCCGCCAACCTGGCCGCCGTCATCGATGCGCTGCACCAGCAGCAGCATTACGTGGTCGATTTAAAGCCCGTGAATCTGCGCTTTTACCGCGATTCGCTGTACATCGCCATGCTCGACTGCGATGGCTTCAGCATCCAGGGCCATGCGGAGCGTTTTCCTGCCGAGCAATTCACAGCCGACTACCTGGCGCCGGAATTCCAGCGCAAGGGCATGCCGGCGGGCACGGAAATGGCACAAGACCGCTTCGCCCTGGCCGTTGTCATCTTCCAGTTGCTGAACTTTGGCATCCACCCGTACAGCGGGCGGCCCGGCAATGCGCAAGTGGCAACCGATATTCCCGGGCGCATCCGCGACGGCTGCTATGCGTATGGCGTGAAGCGCCACAAGCAGCTGGCGCCGAACGCCACCAGCGGCCACGCGCTGATGCCGCCCGAACTGCGCGCCATGTTCGACCGCGCCTTTTCCCCTGCACCGAAGTCGCAGCGGCCGTCGGCGGCGGACTGGGCGCAGTTGCTGCGCGGCTATGCACAGCGCAGCGGCGGCAAGCTGGTCGTGTGCAAGGTGAATGCCGAGCACCAGCATTTTGCGGGCCAGGGCTGCGCGGCCTGCGCGCGCGACAAGGTCATCGTCGCGGCCGGGCAAGCCTCCGCGCAGGCGCAGCAGATGCAACTGCAACAGCAATCGTTGCCGCAGCAGCGCAGTACGCGCGGTGCGCACCATACGGCGCCGGGGCAGGCGCCCGTCACCATCCCCATAGCGGGCAACACTGGCGGTGGTATCACCGGCAAGGGCTGGGCCGTGGTGGTGCTGCTGATCGTGCTGTTCCTGATCGGCTTTACAGCCTGGACCTCGTCGCCCGATGAAACCAAGGCCAAGGCCAGCTTGCAGGCGCAAGCCGAGCAAGTGGCTGGCCGCGAACGCTTGTCCTGGCGGCCGCGCAAGAACGCCAGCTTCCAGCCGTCGGACGCGCGCAAGACCGTGCGCAGCCTGTCGCAAGCGATGACCAAGGGCGACGATGGGGCCGTCACGCGCGGCTTGCAATTGCTGTACCGGGCCGGCGAGGACAAATCGTCCGCTTATGGCGGCGACAAGGTGCGCGCCCAGCTGCGTACCACTTTGATGGAAGGCCTGGGTGCCATGCCGGGTTATGCCCCCGCCTTGGTCGATACCTATCTCGACCAATTGCAAGCCGATCCGCGCGACCACTTGGCGGCGGCGGCCATGGGCCGCATGCACCTGAGCCTGAACGAGCCGCAGGCGGCGCGCCAGTATTTCGAGCAAGCCGTGTGGGCGCGGCCCACCGATGGCGTGGCGTGGTTGGGTATGGCGGCCACGGCGCTGCTGCGCGGCGGCGATGAGCAGGACGCCGTGAATCTGGTGGCGCTGGCGCAACTGACGGCTTTCCGCTACGCGGTGCAGAACGCCATGCCGACGGAACCGGGCGAACCAGCCGACAATGGCGTCGAGCGCACGGCGACACGCATGACGCGGGCCGCCCAGGTGCTGCGCCTGGCTCAGGGGGGGCCTACCAGAAGCGCTGGGACAAGGCGCTGGCCGACGGCGCGCTGATGGCGACCAGGCTCAAGTCCTTGCCACCGTTGCCGGACCAAGACGCCAGCGTGCAGCGCGATACGATGGCCACCGCTACCTATGGCGTGCTCGATGAAAGAAATTCAACAGGCGAATACCGCATGACCCTGAGCATCGCTGCAGACGGCAGCTTGACGCAGGTGGTGGCAGAACTGCCGCAGGAAGCGATGCACAACAAGGCCGTATTGGAGAGTGTCAAGCGCTGGACCTACGAGCCTGCCGTGAAGCATGGTCAATTGAAGGACGCCAAGATAGATGTGATGGTGCGCTACCGCGACGGCAGGGTGAGCTTCGTGCCGGACCCCGTGGCGCGCGCCGAGAACTAAAGGAAAAGCATGAAAACCCGATTCACAGGCGCGCTGCTGGGCGCCGCCTTGCTTTACCCGGCGATGGCCCAGGCCGAGATCGTGCAGCGTCAGGTGCTCACGGCTATGGCGGCCGAACGCGATAGCGAGGGCGGCGATGTGTTCAGTATTGCGGGCACGACGGCCTGCGGCGGAAAGCAGATACGCATGGATGCCCGTTCGGTCAGGCTGGACGAGGCGCCGTACGAGGCGCTGAAAGCCGAGCTGGCCCGGCACATCCGCAACAGGACGCCCATGCTCGTCAGCCTGGACAAGTGTCCGGTGGATGGAACCGTGCCCATCGTGCGCCAGATCGCCGTCTGCACGCCAGCCACCTGCGCCGATGGCCGGGCGCGGCTGTACCTGAACGAAAATTTCTTCCCCATCGAGCAGAAAAAGGCGCCGAATATGCTGCTGTTGCCTCTGCCAAAAGGCAAGCAGCCTGGCACGTGGAAGGTGGCGATTGTCAGCGTGGCCGGCCACAAGCTGCAGCTGTCCGGCCAGGTCAAGCGCGCCGATTATGAGTGGAGCGAATTGGTGGGGGGTATGTCACATATTACCCGAATGGCAAGATCGAAAAACAGGTGGCGCAGGATGGGCGGGGCAGCGAGGATGGCTTGAGCAGCAGCTATTATCCCGATGGCACGCTGAAATCACGTGGCGACTGGCGCCATGGCTTGCCCGAAGGCGAACACCAGTTCTATCACGCCACGGGCAAGCTGCGCGAGGCGACGGTCTACCGCGACGGCAAGCAAGTCGACGGCGCCGTGCAGACCTTCGACAAGAATGGCAAGCTCAGCACTAGCTATACCTTGCGCGACGAGAGTATCGAAGACGAGCTGCTCACCTATTTCCCTAATGGAAAGGTTTCCAGTCGCTCGGAAACGAAGCGGGGCAAGTCGAATGGCTTGACGACCAATTACTACCCCAATGGCGCCGTGCGCAGCACCATGACGGAGGTCAACAATTTACCCACGGGCGAGGCGCTGGAGTTCTATCCTGACGGTAAGGTGCAAACGCGCCAGCAGTATGGCGACAAGGGCGGGCTGCTCAGCGTGCAGCGCTACAGCCCCAAGGGCGTGCTGGTGCTGGAACGACGCTGGGATGCGAAATTGCGCGAGCAGGGCACGTCGCGCTCGTGGTACGAAAGCGGCAAGCCCGAGCATTCCATCGACTATGTGAATGACGAGCGCGACGGCTGGCGCCGCAGCTGGCGCGAGGATGGCAGTTTGCAAAGCGAATGCCGGTATGTGGCCGGCAAGGCCCAGGGCGACTGCGGCGAAGCGCCGCCAGCGCGGGAATTGTTGCGCAAGGAGCAGGCATGGCGCGCACTTTGAAACATTTGTTTGGCGCCATGCTGCTGTTGCCGGCGCTGGCCCACGCCGAAATCGTGCAGCGCCAGGTGATCAAGGCAATCCAGGCCGCGCCCGGCAGCGGCGATGTGCTGACGGTTGCCGACGACACGGGCTGCGGCGGCAGGCAGCTGCGCATGGATGCTGCATCGCTAGGATTGAGCGAGGAGCAGTATGGTGTCATGAAGGCCGAGCTGGCCAACATGATACGCGACAGGAACCCCTTGCTCGTGCGCCTGCGTGCCTGCCCGGCGCCAGACCATGCCGGCGCCGATGCCATCCCCGTCATCCACATGCTGCGCGGCTGCGATGAGCACTGTGCCGACGGCAAGGCCCGTTTATATCTGAACCACAACCTGTCGCGCGGCGAGGTCATGGAGCAGGCGCGCTACGCGCTGGTCCTGCCGCTGCCGCCCGGCAAGACGCCGGGCACCTGGCAAGTCGAGATCTATCATGTGCGCGAAGGCGAACCGAAGCGGCTGATTGGCCAGGTTAACGATCCCGATTACCTGAGGGGCAAGCTGGTGGGCAACTACAGCATGTATTACCCGCACGGACAGGTCGAGATGCAGGTGGAGCGCGATGGGCGCAGCGTGCAGCAGGGTATGCAGACCCTGTATTACCCGGACGGCAAGGTTTCCATGCGCAACACGTGGCGCAATGGCGTGCAGGAGGGCGAGGAGCAGTCTTATCAGCAAAGTGGCAAGCCCATCGAGTCGCGCACCTACCGCAACGGCGCCCGCGCCGACAGCCTGGTCGAAACTTTCGCTGAAAATGGCAAGCTGCGCACGCGCATGACCCAGGTCAAGGGCCAGACGGAGGGCGAGCTGCTGCTGTTCTATCCGGATGGCACCGTGGAAAGCCGCAGCCTGTATGTGAACGGCATCCAGACGGGGCCGAGCACCAGCTATTTCCCGGATGGCAAGGTGCAGCGCACCGCCACCTACGTTGACGGCAAGCCCGCTGGCGAGAGCGTCGAATATTATCCGGACGGTAAAGTGGCCAGCAAGCGCACGCATAGCGACCATTATGTGTTGCGCAGCGAACAGCGCTTCAGCCGGGCCGGCGTCTTGCTCGTGCACAAGCAGTGGAACGCGGGCGGGCGCGAGGAGGGCGCCTTGCGTTCATGGTACGCCGATGGCAAGCCTCGGCAACTGATCGAATACGTGGATAGCGAACGCCAGGGCTGGACGCGGCATTGGCGTGCAGATGGCGGCCTGGAGAGCGAATGCCGCTATGTGGCGGACGAGCCCCAGGGCGCATGCACTGGCGACTCGGCCAAGATCTCATACACGGAAGATGGGATCGAGTTTGACATGCCGGAACCGTGAACAGGGAAAGTCATTGCCGTTCGATCACTGATGCGTGGCTAGCCTTTTTGCGAGGCATGTACCGGTACTGGAGCGACACTGGATGGCGTCCAGAGCTCGTCCGGTTCCAGCACCGTGCCCGTGGCGTCATTTCGAATATAAATATCGTTGTCGGCCCGGACTGGACCTTGGCGCATGGCTGTTTACTCCGAGCACGGCCTTTTGTGGTTTACAGCTTTCGCCTGCGGATTCAATCGGTGGTCGCAACACTCTAACCTAGGTCAGGCTTCCAGAGGCTTGCCGTCGATGAGTACGCGAAATCGCTCACCTGAAAACCCCGCCCGGTGGCTACCGTAAATGGCCTTTCCGATAGACTCATACCATTTGGAATCGGTGGCCTCGACAGAAACGGTCATGTCCGAGTTTTCGGCGCAGATTTTCTCAAGAGCTTCCGCGACCTCACTTGTTGAGCGTAGTGTGACACCATTCAAGTCTACGCCGTCATTGTCGGAAATTCGCAATACAACTAGATTTTCCAAATCGATGCTCCAAAAATAAAAGAGGTGATGCTTCAGTTCTTGCATTGGCGAACTGCGGCAGATGGGCCGCTATCGGACGCTCGTCAAGCTTTCAATATAGCTGATCTAACCCATAAACGTATAAACAACAATCCCGGATGTTGGCACAACAAGTACCGTCCCATTTTTATACCGTCTATAGAAAGCCCCCTTTTTACGAAGAGCAGCGTAAATGACGTTATGCAACTCAGCTCTTATCCAAGTGCATCCAAGGGATGCAGCCCAGTCACTTTCTGGAATTAAGTCAGCGGTATAGGGTGTTTCCTGCCAAACACCGAATCTACCACTTGTGTCCACACTTAGAACGTCGTCAACACCATCATTCAACGCCGTTATACCCGCTACGCTGAGCTTTTCTTTCGCCTTGACCGTCAGCTCAAATATCGCCGCTCCACAACCACTACGCACATTCCACGTGCTCCCCGAGTCGATCAGGCTCGCCACCTCCACTTCAGGCGGTATATGTTGCCGGTATGAGTCGTTTCTCCAGCAGATATAGGAGTCGAAGAGCAAATAAGTAGGCAACAAGATTGCCGCAACCGCCACTAAATAAATGAGCGGCTTCCGAATTGGGTTTTCGATGCCATCCAAATTCCTTTTTCCTAGTCTAAGGTCAGCTACTTGCTGGTTGCCGTTGCTGGCAGGTGCCGCCCCACAAGAGACATACGATTTTCTCCGCAACTGACGTTCAGCGATGGCTTGAACGACTGGTCAGGTGGCTGCATTGAATTGCATGCCAGGCGAATCTTCCGGTCGTGAGGAAAATCCAAGTTTTTCGTAGAATATTGCCTTGCCTTTGGCGCTGAAAAGCTGGACATCTGAAATGCCAGCGTCGCGACAATCGTCAAGAATTGAACTGAGCAAAGCTGTTCCGATTCCTTGATGTTGAAATTCGGGGTGAACAATCATCTCGGTGACAAACGCATGCAAGCGACCATCCGAAATGACACGCACAAAACCAACAAGTTGGCCGCCAAAATAGGCTGATCGCGAACACCAAGAGCCGTTAAGTGAATCTTGATAGAACGCAGTCCCGCGTGAAATTGGCCCCCAGCCAGTCGTGTCGTACAGTGCCTTAAACGTCTCGGCGCATGGCTGATCGGATGTGTAGTTAATATTCATAGGCTAGATTGCACAATACGGTTCCGCTGGATGTTGCCACTGCTTCATTGAATTTCGCTTGTGCCCGACTGACCATCCTCTCCCGGCGCACTTCGTTCAGTGCAGTATATGAGAAAGCGTGAATAGGTCTGTTTCTGGCCGCCAGCGACCCACCAGCATAACGAATTATCAAGCGAGAAAAGTCACGCATTGTCACGTCAACGTGACTGGCTGCTTCTGGCCGGTTGCATCGTTGCCAAGTACCGCCTAAAGCAGACATCGCCCCGGAGTCTGCAACTCGCTGGCACATGGGTCAGATTAGCACCTTCAGTGGTGTTGCATTAGCCGAGACCACAGCAGCTTTCCCCATTTGGAAATGCAGATGAAGTTCCCTTAACCGCGCAGAAATCATTTCCTGCACAAGTTTTCTCGTTGGCCTTGACGGAGTTTCTGCCGCAGCCTGTACGACGTCGATTGCGAGGCTTAGCGTTCGCGCAGCGAACATCGCATGCTTCAAAACGGTCTCGTGCTTAGTTGCTGCCACCATTGAAAACGCTTTGTCAAGTGGTAGCAGATCCTGGCCGCTGCGCCATTTGCGCAGACGGCCATCTGGAATCGAGCCATGTGCGGTCGGGTCTGCGTCAAGCCCTACCGTCAGCTCCCAGTCGTGCTTTAGGCCTTGGGACAGTTTTACCAATTCCATCCAGTTGCCGATCGGGTGGAGCTCCGGCGATGCAAGCTTTAATAGCGAAGCTGTGTCGAAATGATCGGATGCATTTAAGCGGCAGAGCACTTCCGATAGCAATACTGCCCCCAGCATTGCTTGCAATAGGCGGTCAACGAAGCTATATGCATCTTGGGAGAGTACGACCGCTTGAGCAGTCCACCACACGTGGGCGTCGTCGAGTACATCACTTCCGCAGCAAGGACACCTAACTGTTCCGACTGTCGCTGCTTGATAGGCGCGGAGAAAAACACCCTCCAGAACTTGGAACAGGCCGACGTATGCTGGCAGTAAAGGACCATCCGGCACCCCATGGGCAAACGAGCGCAGTGTCGCCTCGTCGGTCTGCGAGACAAGTAGGAGTAGCGCCACCGTCGTCGCTGTTGGCTCATGGGTGCCGCGCAAAAAATGTTCGAGATTCTTGAATTGGTTTCCGAACGCCTTGCGCAGCTGCTCTTGGTGGCTGCCGCCCTCCAGAAGATGTACGAGAAAATCGGGATCAGGAGGCTTCGCGATATCGGGTCGCAGACCTAGGGCGGTAGCGAAATGACTGAGCGGGCGCAATAGTTTAAGCGGCGCGAACGCTACCTGCAGCGAGTCAACAAGCGGCAGCTCCGTCAGTCGACTCGATACTGTGGTCGACTCCTTGATGTTGGACAGCTTTTCCATGTAGCGGTACGCAGACCTGTCTTGAAACGTTCAGAATAGTGTCACGCCTTCCATCCAGGGCGGCTCATCTGATAGCTATATCTCAACTAAAAGGATTTTTGAAATGACAGCTAGCAAATCATCTGGTCGTGGTCCTGTCACCAACGGCCCAAGTCAAACGGGCGAAATTTCTGGGAAGAATCGCGGCAATCATCCGCCGAAAACGCCGCCGGTCGCACCAAAGCCCAAGTCAAAATAAGTTACTAACCGGGCGCTGTCTGCATACTCAGAGCTGCCAGCGCTGTCCATCGCCCAAAGCGATCTCGCAATTTATGGCGCGAAGCCAAGTCCCTAGCTGCGAACGTCTGTTTTTGGCCCGATAGCGGAACACCGTAATGACTCATCGCACGATGTGCCTGCTTTCAGTATCAGCAGGCGGTCGTGTTTGTTGTCTACCTGTGCGGCGGCGTCAGCACGCTGGCGATGGCCTTCGGCAACGTTTCCGGATAGTCTCGGCTGAAGTGCAAGCCGCGGCTTTCGCGGCGGGACAGGGCGCTGTTGACGATCATCGAGGCCACGTCGACCAGATTGCGCAATTCCAGCAAGTCGTGCGTGATGCGGAAGTTGCGGTAGTACTCGTCGATTTCCTCTTTCAACAGGGCGATGCGGTGCTGGGCGCGCTCCAGGCGCTTCGTCGTGCGCACGATGCCCACGTAATTCCACATGAAGCGGCGCAGCTCGTCCCAATTGTGGGAAATCACCACTTCCTCGTCCGCATCGGTGACGCGGCTTTCATCCCAGTCGGGCAGATATGGGGTGCCAAGTTTTTCCTTGCTTTCGATGTCTTGCGCGCAGGCGCGGCCGATGACGATGCATTCGAGCAAGGAATTGCTGGCCAGGCGGTTCGCGCCATGCAGACCCGTGCACGCCGTCTCGCCCACCGCATACAGGCCCGGCAAGTCGGCGCGGCCCGCCAGATCCGTCACCACGCCGCCGCACGTGTAGTGGGCGGCGGGCACGATGGGGATAGGCTGCTTGGTGATGTCGATGCCCAGTTCCAGGCAGCGCGCGTAGATGGTGGGAAAGTGCTCGATGAGGAATGCGGCCGGCTTGTGGCTGATGTCCAGGTGCACGTAGTCGAGGCCGCGCTTCTTGATCTCGAAGTCGATGGCGCGCGCCACCACGTCGCGAGGCGCCAGTTCGGCCCGCTCATCGTGGGCCAGCATGAAGCGCGTGCCCGCTGCCGCGCCCGCTTCGGGCGGCAGTTTCAGCAAGCCCCCTTCACCACGGATGGCTTCGGTGATCAGGAAAGACTTGGCATACGGGTGGTACAGGCAAGTCGGGTGGAACTGGATGAATTCCATGTTCGACACGCGGCAGCCGGCGCGCCAGGCCATGGCGATGCCGTCGCCGCTGGCCGTGTCGGGATTCGTTGTATATAAATACACTTTGCCGGCGCCGCCCGTGGCCAGCACGGTATGCTCGGCGGCAAAGGTGTGCACCTTGCCCGTTTGCTCATCCTGCACGTACAGGCCGTGGCAATGCGGTTGCGCGTTGCGCTGGGTCGGCTTCATGCCCAGCTTGTCCGAGGTGATCAGGTCGATGGCGCAATGGTGTTCGAACAGGCTGATGTTCGGATGGGCGCGCACCTTTTCTTCCAGGGTCACTTGCACGGCGTGCCCGGTGGCGTCGGCCGCGTGGATGATGCGGCGCTGGCTGTGTCCACCTTCGCGGGTCAAATGAAAACCCAGCTCGGCCGAGGCATCGCGCGTAAATGGCACGCCTTGCTCGATCAGCCATTCGATGGCTTCGCGGCCGTGCTCGACGATGTAGCGCGTGGCGCTCTCGTCGCACAGGCCGCCGCCCGCGATCAGGGTGTCTTCGATGTGCTGCTGGTGGCTGTCGCCCGAGTCCAGCACGGCCGCGATCCCGCCCTGCGCCCAGTTGCTGGCGCCATCGAGCAGCGCGCGTTTGGAAATGATCGCGACAGTGCGCGTCTCAGCTAAATGCAGTGCAACCGATAAACCCGCCAGGCCACTGCCGACAATCGCTACATCAAATTTCATGACATTCATCTCTTTTAGGGGAAGCATACTATATGCCATTTCCCCTCATTCGGTAATGTGTTGAGATAAATTATGCCAGCGAAAGATAGCTGGGGCCGTAGCTTGTGGCGCATCAATGTCTTCGCGGAACAGTCCGCCATCATGGCAAGACAGCCGCAGGAGGAACCATGATCCGCATCTTCAGCCATTATGTCTCGAAAACAGCATTTATTCTGCTGTTGCTGGAAATCCTGATCCTGCTGCTGTCGGCCACCCTGACCTCAATGCTGTGGCTGGCGGACGGCAGCCGCGTGCTGCGCGTGGGCGAGATTTACCTGTCGTCCACCATCTTTGCGCTGGTCATCGTGCTGAGCATGAGCGCGCTGGGCATGTACCAGCACCGCTCGCGCGAAGACATCCGCAACACGCTATTGCGCATCCTGCCGTCGTTCGCGCTGGGCTTTGCCGTGCTCAGCGTCTTGATCCGCTTCGTCCCGTCCTTGCATTTCGGGCGCGGCAGCGTGCTGATCTTCGGCCTGGGTGCCATCGGCGTGCTGCTGGCGCGCCTGGTGGTGTTCAAATCCTCGCAATCGGCGCTGATGGAAGGCCGGCTGATCCTGGTGGGCGGCGGGGCGCTGGCGCGCGAGTGCATGGACTTGGCAGCGAGCAAGATCGGTTTCCACCAGTTTACGGTCGTCGGCTGCATTGATGTGGCGGGAGAGCAATGCTGCGTACCGGCCTCTGCCTTGTTGCCGGCCGAACCGTCGCTGCTGGCCATGGCCCAGCGCCATGCGGCGCATGAGATCGTCGTGTCCGTCAGCGACCGGCGCAATGGTGCGTTTCCTGCCAAGCAACTATTGGAATGCGCGCTGGGCGGCGTCAGGGTGATCGACGCGGCCACGTTTTTCGAGCGCGAAGCGTGCCAGATCCGCATCGATTCCTTGCAACCGAGCTATCTGATCTATGGCGGCGGCTTCGACCAGAGTTTTTTTCGCGCCGCCTCGAAGCGTTTGTTCGACCTGGCGGCCAGCAGCATCATCTGCCTGGCCGCGCTGCCCGTGATGCTGGCGACGGCCATGTGCATCCGCCTGGAAGACGGCGGGCCCGTGTTTTACCAGCAAGAGCGGGTGGGGCGCGACGGCTTGCCCTTCAATGTGCTGAAATTTCGCAGCATGCGCTGCGATGCCGAGCGCGACGGCAAGCCCATCTGGGCGCAGACCAACGATGCGCGCATCACGCGCGTGGGTAATGTCATTCGCAAGCTGCGCATCGACGAGCTGCCGCAGATGCTCAATGTGTTTCGCGGCGAAATGAGTTTTGTGGGGCCGCGCCCCGAGCGCGCCTATTTTGTCGAGCAACTCAAGCAGCAGGTGCCGTACTACAACATCCGTCACAGCATCAAGCCGGGCATCACGGGCCTGGCGCAAGTGCGCTACCAGTATGGCGCCTCCGTCGACGATGCCGTCAAGAAGCTGCAATACGATTTGTATTATGTGAAAAATAACAGCCTGTTCCTCGACTTGCTGATCCTGCTCGACACGGTGCAGGTGGTGCTGTTTGGCAAGGGCAGCCGATGATGCGGGAACAGTCGGCCTGGCTGGCGGCGGCCGACGCGGCGGCGCTCAGCCATGGCTTGGCGTCGCTGGCCTTCTTCGTGCTGGCGCTGCTGCTCATCAGCAACTGGCGTGCGCGGCAAAATGTGCGCGCCTTGCTGGTGGCGTGCCTGGCGACGGGCGGCTGGGCCACGGGCACAGTGGTGCTGGTGCTGCTGGGGCAGCGCATCGCGCTGGCCGGCGATGCGCTGGAACTGCTGCGCACACTGGCCTGGCTGATCTTCTTGCTGCTGCTGCTCGAACCGTCGCGGCCCCGCTTGCGCCTGCTGCTGGCCGGCATCGTCCTCACGGCGCTGGCGCCCGCGTTGTCAGCACTGGCCTCGTCGTGGCTGGCGCTGCCTTTGCCAGCGCGCATCATCGCCAGCGTCAGCCGTTTGCTGCTGGCCGTGCTGGGCATGCTGCTGGTGGAACAGTGGTACCGCAATACGCCGCCCCTGAAACGCTGGGGCATCAAGTTCGCCTGCCTGGGCGTGGGCGGCTTGTTCGCCTACGATTTTTATCTGTACAGCGATGCCTTGCTGTTTCGCGCGATCAACGACGACATCTGGGCCGCGCGCGGCATCGTCGACGCCCTGTGCGCGCCGCTGCTGGCCGTTTCGGCGGCGCGCAATCCGGGCTGGGCGCTGGGCCTGTCCGTCTCGCGCCAGATGCTGTACCGCTCGGCCGCCTTGCTGGGCTCGGCGATCTATCTGCTGGCCATGGCGGCCAGCGCTTATTATTTGCGCTATTTCGGCGGCACCTGGGGTTCCTTGATGCAGATGGCTTACCTGGGCGGGGCGGCCTTGCTGCTGGCGGGCGTGCTGTTTTCCGGCAGCTTGCGCGCCAAGCTCAAGGTCAGCATCAATAAACATTTTTACAATGCCATCTTCGATTACCGTGAAGAATGGCTGCGTTTTACGCGGGCCTTGTCAGAAGATGGCCCGGCTCTGGGCGAACGCACGATACAGGCCATGGCGCAGCTGGTGGAAAGCCGCGCCGGCGCGCTGTGGATCTTGCGCGAGCAGGGGCAGTTTGTCCCGGCCGCCAGCTGGAACTGGCCACCGAGTACATGGAGCGAGCCCGCGTCCGGGCCCCTGTGCCAATTCCTGGAGGCAAGACTATGGGTGATCGACGTGCCCGACTGCCAGCACAACCCGCTCCAGTACGGCGGCTTGCAGTTGCCGCCCGCGCTGCTGGCGCTGCCCGACGTGTGGCTGCTGGTGCCGCTGATGCTGCATGGCCAGTTGTTCGCCTTTGTCGCGCTGGCGCGGCCCCGCACGCGTATCGGCCTGAACTGGGAAATCCGCGATGTGCTGAAAATTGCCGGCAGCCAGGCCGCCAGCTACCTGGCGCACCGCGAATCGCTCGACACCCTGACGGTGGCGCGCCAGTTCGATTCGTTCAACCGCATGTCCACTTTTATCGTGCATGACCTCAAAAACCTGGTGTTTCAATTATCCCTTTTATTGAGCAATGCGGAAAAGCACCGCGCCAATCCCGCGTTCCAGGAAGACATGCTGGGTACGTTAGAGCATTCCGTGCAGAAAATGAAGACCTTGCTGCAAAAGCTCGCGCGCGGCGAGGCGCCGGAAGCGCCGGCGCCGCTGCAGCTCGACGGCTTGCTGCGCCAGGCCGTGGCCGCCAAGGCCAGCCTGGCGCCCGCGCCCCGGCTGGAAATCGTCGATGGCGAGCTGACGGTACTGGCCAACCGCGCACGCCTGGAAAGAGTGCTCGGTCATTTGATCCAGAACGCCATCGAGGCGACGGCCAGCGACGGCACGGTGGACGTGCGGCTGCGGCGCGTACAGCATACGGCCGTGGTCGAACTCGACGATACGGGGCAGGGCATGAGCGAGCAATTCATCCGCGAGCGCCTGTTCAAGCCGTTCGACACGACCAAGACGGCGGGCATGGGCATCGGCGTGTTCGAAAGCCGCGAATACCTGCGCGAAGTGGGCGGCAGCCTGGAAGTGCGCAGCGAGCCGCAAGTGGGCACGACGTTTCGCGTGATCCTGCCGCTGCATGCGGCATAGCAAGGGAGTGCCATGGGCAAACAAAAACTGCTGGTCATCGAAGACGATCCCGGCCTGCAAAAGCAGCTGCACTGGAGTTTTGACGGCTATGACGTCTTGCTGGCGGGCGAGCGCGAAACGGCGCTGGCGCTGGTGCGGCGCCACCAGCCGGCCGTGGTGACGATGGACCTGGGCTTGCCGCCCGACCCGGACGGTGCCACGGAAGGGCTGGCCACCCTGCAGCAGATCCTCGCGCTGGCGCCGGACACGAAAGTCATCATTCTATCGGGCAACCAGGAGCGCGCGCATGCCTTGAAAGCGATTGCCCTGGGCGCCTACGATTTCCACCAGAAGCCGTTCGAGGCCGACATGCTGGGCCTGGTCATCGCCCGCGCGTTTTATTTGCACGCGATGCAGCAGGAAAACCGCCGCATGCTGCAGACGCAGGCGGACTCGCCCTTGGCGGGCATCGTCAGCCGCGACCCCGGCATGCTGAAACTGTGCCGCAGCGTGGAAAAAGTGGCGCCCTCGTCGGCCAGCGTGATGCTGCTGGGCGACTCGGGCAGCGGCAAGGAGCTGATTGCGCGGGGCTTGCATGCGCTGTCGAGCCGTCAAGCACAGCGATTCGTCGCCATCAATTGCGCGGCGATTCCCGAAAACCTGCTGGAAAGCGAGCTCTTCGGCTATGAGCGGGGGGCATTTACGGGCGCGGCGCGGCAAACCCTGGGCAAGATCGAACTGGCCCACGGCGGCACTTTCTTTCTCGACGAGGTCGGCGACATGCCGATGGCCTTGCAGGCAAAACTGCTTCGCTTCCTGCAGGAAAGAGTCATCGAAAGGGTGGGCGGGCGCACCGAGATCGCCGTCGACGTGCGCATCGTCTGCGCCACGCACCAGGACTTGAAGATGCTGGCGGAGCAGGGACGTTTCCGCGAAGACCTGTTTTACCGCCTCAGCGAAATCGTCTTGCGCATTCCGCCCCTGCGCGAGCGGGCCGGGGATGCGGCTTTGCTGGCCCACCATTTCAAGAACAAGTTCTGCGCCAGCGAAGGACGCAGCAACCTGCATTTCAGCGCCGGCGCGCTGCAGCTGATCGAAAGCTATGGCTGGCCCGGTAATGTGCGCGAGGTGGAAAACTGCATCAGGCGCGCTGTCATCATGAGCGACGGGCCGCAGATCGCCGCCGACGACCTGGGTTTGCCCGCCAGCGCCCAGGCGGCGCCCGTGGACGAGGCCATCAACCTGCGCCAGGCCCGCGAAGCGGCCGAATACAAGGTGATGGTGCGCGCGCTGGCGCGGGCCGACGGCAATATCGCCAAGGCAGCTGAACTGCTGGGCGTGAGCCGGCCCACCCTGTACGACCTGATGGGGCATCACGGCATCAAGTAGGCAGGTAAATAAGTAGGTGTATTAAAAACCAAGATTGTGTATGGCGTCGCACATACGCGGCGGCGCCGGCGCGGCATGCTTCTCTCAGCAACTTAATCAAGTCAACAGGGAGAATTTCATGCAAGCTACACAACTGTCCGCGTCGGACCTGAACAATCCGGGCGTGTCCTGGGGCGCCGTGCTGGCGGGTGCCGCCGCGGCGGCCGCCTTGTCCTTTATCCTGCTGATCCTCGGCGTGGGCCTGGGCCTGTCGTCCGTGTCGCCGTGGTCGTTCAATGCCACGGCCATCGGCGTGTCGACCATCGCCTGGCTGGCCTTCATGCAGCTGGCCGCGTCCGGCATCGGCGGCTACCTGGCGGGCCGTCTGCGCGTGAAATGGAGTTCCATCCACACGGATGAGGTGCATTTCCGCGATACGGCGCACGGCTTGCTGGCCTGGGCCGTGGCCACCCTGGTCACCGTGGCCGTGCTGGCCGGCGGCACGCGCGCCGTGCTCAGCGGCGCCATCGATGCGGGCAGCGGCGTGGCGGCGGCAGTGTCCCCGGCCGCAGCGGCGGGGGCCGGTGCGGCGGGTGCGAAGGCGGGCGAGGGCAGCGCCAATCCGCTCGATTATTTCTCGGACATGCTGCTGCGCGCTGCACCAGCGCCCGAGGCGGGTGGCACGCTCGCCGACCAGCGCGTGGAAATCGGCAAGATCTTCGCAACAAGCCTGTCCACGGGCAGCCTGGCAGCCGATGACCGCGCCTACCTGGGCCAGGTCGTGGCCAGCCGCACGGGCTTGACGCAGGCTGAAGCGGAAGCGCGGGTCGACGCCGTCTACGCCCGCGCCGCCAAGGCCGCCGCCGATGCGAAGGCGAAAGCACAACAAGCGGCCGACACGGCTCGCAAAGCCGGCGCCCACACGGCCCTGTGGATGTTCGTCGCCTTGCTGCTCGGTGCGTTCGTCGCCAGCCTGGCGGCAACGTTCGGCGGCCGCCAGCGCGACCATGAACGCGTGCTGCGCCACGTGACCATTTAAATCATCCATTTCAATTTAGGAGACTGCCATGCGTTCCATCCTCTTGCTGCTGCTGGGCATCCCATTGCCCATCGTCATACTGATCGCCCTGTTCGTGCATTAATAAGACGTTGACGTAAAAAACGGCGCCCGCCGCAAGCCGGGCGCCGTTTGTGTTGAAGCAGGCGCATGTGTAAGATGGCGCCATCTTTCCACCGAGACTATCCATGAATGTGACCGCCATCCGTCCCTTGCTGAAAACCGCCGCCATCGCCGCTTTTGCGTGCACCATGCTGGCCTCGTGTTCCACCCTGATCGGTCCGCGCGACGTGAATGTGTCGCTGAGCAAGATGCAGCAAGGCCTGGAGCGCCGCTTTCCCATCGACAAGCGTGTGCTGTCCGTGCTGGACGTCAAGCTGACGCATCCGCAGTTGTCGCTGCAGCCCGAGCGCGAAAGAGTCGCCCTCAGCGTGGACGCCAGCGTCTTGCCACCGTTCATACGCCAGAGCTGGCGCGGTAGCCTGGCGATGTCAGGCCGCCTGGTGCTCGACGCCCAGCGCAATGCCGTCTACCTGAGCGAAGCGAGCGTGGACAAGGTCAGCATCGAGGGCATGGACGAGTCGCAGCAACGCCAGTTCGCCAAGGTGGCCAGCCTGGTGGCCGACCAGCTCATGCATGAAACGCCGATCTACACCTTCAAGCCCGACGAATTGCGCTATGCGGGCGTGCAATTCGTGCCGACGCAGATCAGGACGACGGGCAACGGGCTGACGGTGACGTTCGAGCCGGTGAAGTGACGGCATAGCCGAGGCGGATCCCCTGGCATTGCCTTGGTCAAGTACGGTCACTTATAGTGCTATAGTAATATTTACTTAAATAGTAATATTTGACTGTATGGGACGGTGATGATGAACATCAGCACGGCAGGTATACGATCTGGGGCACTGTCTGCCGCGGAAGGGAGCAAGACGTCAGCGGACAAGGTTGCCGCCCAGCAGGCGCCGGCCGGCGCTGGCGCCGTGGCCGACGAGGTCGTGATCTCGACCCTGGCCGGGCGTCTGTCGGCGGCCTCGACGGCCACCAGCGCCACCATCCGGGGCTACGACCACGCCACGCTGGGCGCGTGGGTGAATGACAATACCACTGACATCCTGTATCCGCTGGACGCCGAACACAAGGCAGCGGCCGCCAAACAGGTGCCGCAACCAAATGACGCGGCCGCGGCAAAGTCGGCCGCCGCCGCGACGGCGTTTGTCGACAGGAAGGGCCCCAATCCGTTTGCGGGCTTGTCGCGCGAGCAATTGTCCACCATTTCGAACGATGACAGCGGCACATTCACCATCAACGAGCGGCGCGCCGCCTTTACGCAGGCGTATCAGGAAGAAGAGGCCTGGCGCACCCAGGTCGTGGCGCAAGCCATGCAGGAATACAATACCACCGGCAAGATGACCAGTTTCTTCAAGTCGGTGCTGGCGCATTTCAATACATTGCCGCAGCTGGAACAGTCGCAATATCCGGCCAATTATGCGAGCGACCTGGAAGACAAGATCAAGCTCGATTTTAATTATTTCAATCACGCGGCCGGCGATGGCGGGCCAACGCCGGGTTCGCTTGCAGACCTGCTGAAAAATCAGGATAAAAAAGGCCTGGATCTGTTTGATCTGCTGATCCGCTGATCTCCGGGATTGTTCAACTGTCATTGTTGCGCGGCAGGCTGGCGGACTATAATCCGGCCTCGCATGCCTGGACACAGCATGTTCCCCAACATGAAGTTAAAACAATTAAAGGAATCTTCGTGAAACGTTCACTCATCAGCGCCGCCTGCTGCGCCTTGCTCGCCTTGTCTTCGCCGTCGCTGTACGCCCAAGCTACCAATGCTACCGCGCCCGTCTCCGGCATCGACCTGAAAACCCTGGATCCGGCAGTGAGCCCCCGGGATGATTTCTACGGCTACGTCAACGGCGTCTGGACCCGCAATACGGATATCCCGGCCGACAAATCCGTCTGGGGCACGTATATCGAATTGCGCGAAATCGCCCAGGGCCAGTTGCGCGGCCTGATCGATGCTACCGTCAAGAACCCCGGCAAGCCCGGCAGCGAAGCGCACAAGATCGCCGACCTGTACACGAGTTTCATGAATGACAAGGCGCGCAATGCGGCCGGCTTCAAGCCCCTGCGCGCCGAACTGGCCCGCGTCGCCGCCGTCAAGGACAAGAAGGACTTGCCGGCGCTGTTCGCCTACCTGCAGGGCAATGGCGTTGCGACGCCGTTTTCCGCCTATGTGGCGCCCGATGCGCAAGACCCGGAGCGCTACACGGTCAACATCAGCCAGTCCGGCCTGGGCTTGCCTGACCGCGATTATTACCTGAAGGAGGACGACGCCAAGCTGCAAGCCGTGCGCGCCAAGTACCTCAAGCATATCGAAACCATGCTGGCCATGAGCGGTGACAAGGCCGCTGCCGAGCACGCGGCGCAAATTCTCGACATCGAAACGCGTTTGGCGGCAGTGCAGTGGACGCGCGTGCAGATGCGCGACCCCGTCAAATCGTACAACCGCGTCGATTTCGACAAATTCAGCGCACTGGCGCCGGCCTTCGACTGGAACGCCTACTTTGCCGCCGCTGGCCTGGCGAAAAAGGAAACCTCGGCCGTGGTGCGCCAGCCCAGCTTCATGACAGGGTTTTCCGAGACCGTGGCCGCCGTGCCGCTGGCATCGTGGAAGAGCTATCTGAACTGGCGCATCATCGAAAGCTATGCTTCCTACCTGGACGGCGCTACCGTCAAGGAGCGCTTCGCCTTCGACGGCACGGTGCTGCGCGGCGTGCCGCAAAGCGAACCGCAGTGGCAACTGGCGCTGCGCTTCACGGATAACGCCATCAGCGACGCCGTCGGCAAGCGCTACGTGGACATGTATCTGCCGCCGGAAACAAAGCCGCGCGTGATGGCCATGTTCGACAATTTCGTCGCCTCGTTCAAGGATGGCATCGAGCAGCTCGACTGGATGGGCCCGGAAACCAAGAAGGAAGCCCAGCTCAAGCTGGCAGCCTTGAAGCCGAAGATCGCCTACCCGGATACCTGGCGCGACTACAGCAGCATGCAGACGCGGCCGAATGACCTGATCGCCAACGTGCGCGCCGCGCGCGCCTGGAGTCGCCAGCAAAACCTGGGCAAGCTGGGCAAACCGGTCGACCGCGACGAATGGTCGATGACGCCGCAAACCGTCAACGCCAGCTACAGTCCGGCCCTGAATGCCATCACGATCCCGGCCGCCATCTTGCAGCCGCCATTCTTCAACGTGAAAGCGGAAGATGCCGTCAATTATGGCTTGCTGGGCATCACCTTCGGTCATGAAATCAGCCATGCCTTCGACGATTCCGGCAGCCAATATGATGCCAAGGGCCGTCTGCGCAACTGGTGGACGGCAGAGGACCGCACGGCCTTCAAGGCGCTGGCCGCCGGGCTGGTCAAACAATATGGCGCCTACAGCCCAGTACCTGGCTATCACATCAATGGCGAACTGACCCTGGGTGAAAACATCGGCGACAATTCCGGCCTGTCGATCACTTACAAGGCGTACCAGCGTTCCTTGCACGGCAAGCCATCGCCCGTCATCGATGGCTTGACGGGTGAACAGCGCCTGTACATCGGCTTTGCGCAGAAGTGGCGCGCCAAACTGCGTCCCGAGGCGGCCATCGCGCAGATCAAGAGCGACCCGCATTCGCCGGGCGAATTTCGCGCCAAGGGCACGGTCAAAAACCAGCCCGGCTTCTATGAAGCGTTCGGCATCAAGCCGGGCGACCCGATGTATCTGCCGCCCGAGCAGCGCGTGATCATGTGGTAAGCATGGTCAGGTAAGCAGGCCGCCAGGCAAGCACGCCGGGGACTATTCCTTGGCGTGGTTGATGGTGTACTTGGGCAGCTCCACCGTCAGGTCTTCCTGCGCAAGGCGTGCCTGGCACGACAGGCGCGAGTGGGGCTGCAAACCCCAAGCCTGGTCGAGCATGTCTTCTTCATTGTCGCCCAGCTCGTTGAGCGAGTCGAAACCCTGCAGCACGACCACGTGGCAGGTGGAACAGGCGCCCACCTGGCCGCAGGCATGTTCTATATCTATTTTGTTGTGCTGCAATGCATCGCAAATGCTCATGTTCTCCGGCGCGTCGAACACGGCGCCGTCGGGAGCCAGCTCGGGATGGGGCAGGACGGTGATTTTTGGCATGCGGGATTCTCCTTGAGTTCCTTGAATACCGTTACCTTGGACCTTCCCGCCTTGGCAAGGTCAAGCCCCTGCGCGATCCGCTGCGACGATGCACTCGTCCAGATGCCCGAGCAATTGCAGGAACACGCGTTTATCGGCAAAGTGATTCATCGAGGCGCTCGTCAATACATCGCTGGCCACCGCCGCTACGGCAGCCTTGGCCGCGACGCAAGCGGCATGCATGTGCGCGCGATCCAGTTCCCGCAGCGCCGTAGCGACACCTTCGCGCGTGAAATCGTAGGCATCCATGCCACAGCAGCCGGCCACGCAATGCGTTTCCAGGCGGCAGATCAGCGGCCATAGCCCATCGAGCAAGGCATCGATGTCGGTGGCCTGGTCGTAGCGGCCTGCGATGTCGATGTATTCGATCCAGGCGTCGTCGGCGATCTGGATATCGTACTGGCGGTCGCGTTGGGTCATCTTTCAACTTTTTTTCTGGTGAGTGGCATCGCATTATAAAAAAAACCGCCCGAAGGCGGTTTTCTACAGGTGATGGCGCTGGCGCTTATTTCTTGTCGGGCAGGGCGTAAGCAAGCACGTAGTCGCCGCGGTCCGGCGACTGGCGCGCACCGCCGGCGCTGACGACGATGTATTGCTTGCCCGTTTTCGGCGAGATATACGTCATCGGGCCGGACTGGCTGCCCACGGGCAGGCGCTGCTTCCAGATTTCCTTGCCGGTGGCGCTGTCAAAGGCGCGCAGGTAGAAGTCTTGCGTGCCGGCGAAGAACAGCAGGCCCGATTGCGTCGACATCGACGCACCCAGGGTCGGCATGCCGATGGGAATCGGCATTTTCATGCGGATGCCCATCGGACCCGTATCCTGCACTGTGCCGACCGGTACTTGCCATACCAGCTTGCGGGTTTTCAGGTCGATGGCCGACATGGTGCCGAACGGCGGTTTCTGGCACGGAATGCCCGCTTTCGACAGGAAACGTTCGCGCATGGCGCCGAACGGCGTGCCTTCCTGCGGCACGACGCCCATTTCGATGCCGCTGGCACCCTTGGGAATAGCAGCGCGCGGGATCATGTAGTTGGCCAGGCCCAAACGCATGTCGTTGACAAACATGTAGTTGGTGGTCGGGTCGACGGAGACGCTGCCCCAGTTCATGCCGCCCAGCGAACCCGGGAACTGCAGCGAACGGTCCAGGCCTGGCGGCGTGTAGACGCCTTCGTGGCGCATGCCCTTGAATTCGATGCGGCACAGCAATTGGTCAAACACCGTGCCGCCCCACATGTCGGACTCGTGCAAGGTGGCGTTGCCGATCGACGGCATGCCGACCGAGAACGGCTGCGTGGGTGAATAGCGCTCGCCGGGCACGTTGCCTTGCGGTACGGGACGTTCTTCCACGGGGGCGATGGGCTGGCCCGTCACGCGGTTGATGAGGAAGATTTCGCCTTGTTTCGTCACTTGCGCCAGCGCGGGCAGGGTGCCGCCTTTGCCGTCAGGAATGTCATACAGCAGGGGCTGGGCCGGCAAGTCGAAATCCCACAGGTCGTGGTGGGTGGTCTGGAAGGTCCAGCGCACCTGGCCCGTTTTGGCGTTGACGGCGACGATGGACGAGCTGTATTTGTCGTCCAGGGCCGTGCGCGTGCCGCCGAAGAAGTCGGGCGTCGCATTACCGGTCGGCAGGTAGATGGTGTCCAGCTGGGCGTCATACGACATGGCCGACCACACGTTGGGCGTGCCGCGCGTGTAAGTCTGGCCTTGTGGTGGCAGTTTTGTGATGGCGGCGTTGCCCGGATCCCAGGCCCACACCAGTTCGCCGCTGCGCACGTTAAACGCGCGCACCACGCCCGGCGGCTCGCCGGTGGAGAAATTATCGGCCACGCGGCCGCCGACGACGACCAGGTCGCCCGCGATCAGTGGCGTCGAAGTCTGTTGGTAGTAGCCGGGCTTGACTTCGCCCATGCCCACTTTCAGGTCGACGATGCCACGCTCGCCAAAATCGGCGCAAGGCTCACCCGTTGCCGTGTCGAGCGCGATCAGGCGCGCATCGATGGTCGGCAGCAAGATGCGCTTGCTGCAGGCAGCCGGGGCGGCGTCGCTGGCGGCGTTGGCCGACAGCGATTGCGCGGCGGACGCATCATGGTAGCCCAGGCCGCGGCAGCGTTGCCAGTTTGGCGCTGAGCCTTTCGGATCGTATTTCCAGCGCTGGGCGCCCGTATCGGCGTCCAGCGCCACGACCTTGCCGTAGGCCGTACAGACGTACAGGGTATCGCCCACTTGCAATGGCGTGTTCTGGTCTTCCGCGCCGGAACCAGTGCTTTGCGGGATGTCGCCCGTGTGCGCCGTCCAGGCCAGCTTCAGCTGGCTGACGTTGCCCTTGTTGATCTGGTCCAGGGCGGCGAAGCGGTTGCCTGCCGTGGTATTACCCCAGTGCAGCCAGTTTTTTTGTTCCGCGCCCGGGGCGACGGGTATGACGCCCGCCACAACATCGGCTTCGATGACGGACTTGGGCAAGAAGAAATTGACGCCCGTGATGGCCAGGCAGATGGCGATCAGTCCCGCCAGAGCGAAGGCGGCTTTGCCAGCCGGCACACCGGTGGCACGGCGCAGGCCAGGATAGGCGAGGGCGACAAGCAGGGCCAGCACGCCGAAGACAAACAGGCGCGACACCAGAGGCCAGAAGTTCCAGCCCGCGTCGATGGGGGCCCAGATCAGGGCAACGATAAAGGCGGCGCCGAACAGCAGGGCGCCGGCCGGCTTGCTACGCCAGACGAGTACGCCAGAGGCGAACGTGGCGATGCCCATCGGCAGGTAAAACCAACTGCCGCCCAGGTACGCGAGATACGCTCCGCCGATGGCGAGGAAGAGGCCGGACAAAACCAGCAGCACGGCTGGCAGGTAGCGTAGCGGCGACGCAGTTTGACTCGGCGTTGCAGGTGTGGATGAACTGGTAGGGTTCACAGGAATTCCTTTTTATTGTAGGCCGGGCGGCCAGGCGCCGTCCGGTGATGCTGAATAACCAAGTCTCGGCGTTCTTGCCGGACAAGCGCGAGAGCGTGCAGGCAGGCAGGGCGGGCGTGGAATGGCTGTGCCGGCAAGATACGAACCTGCTGCGATCGACGCCATCCCCGCGCACGCCCGCTGGCGGGACGCTCAGCCCGAGTTTGGCGTCGTGGTCTTGCTGTCGAGATTGGCGATGATGCGGCTGAGCATGGCCAGCAAGGCGCGTTCTTCCTCGGCGCTGAAACCGGCAAGGGCTTCGCGGTTGCCGGCATGGATCGCTTCCTTGATCAGGGGCGACTGCTGCAATGCGGCCGGGGTAAGGCCGAACAGGCTGCTGCGTCCATCGCTGGGATCGGGTTGGCGGCTGACCAGGCCGTCACGTTCCATGCGTGCCAGGGTGGCTGCCATGGTTGGCTGCTCGACGGCAGCGGCGATCGTCAATGCTTTCTGTGTCAGCTGCGCGCCATTCGCCAGTTCGTAAAACACGGGCAACTGGCCCGGTGCCATGCCGATCAGCTTGAGCTTGCGCTCGATAACCCTGGCAAACAGGCGCGCAGCCCGGCTGGTCATATGGCCGGCGGACTGCTTTTTCTGAAAGTCGATCATGGGACTCTCCCGGTTGAAACAATATAGCATGCTATCATAATTTCGATAAGCATAGCAGGCTATGCATTTTTTCCAGATACCAGAAACGCAAAAAACCGCCCGAAGGCGGTTTTATTCCGTGGCAATGCACGCGGCAGGCGTCTAGATAAAATAGATCAGCGCAATGATGCCGACCACCAACGCCACGCGGGTGAGCTGGTAGGCCGTCTTGTTCCACGCCTTGAAGCGGCGGCGGTACTGGCCCATGGTCCAGGAAATCTGGAACAGTTTACTCACGCCGCCCACCTGGTCGCCCAGTTCGTTGGGCGAGGCGGCGGCCGTCATCAGGGTGCGGCCCAGCCAGCGGTTCAAGCCTTGCGCCCAGCGGTAGCGCATCGGGCGCTCGATGTCGCAGAACAGGATGATGCGGTCGCTGTCGGCATCGTTGCGGGCCCAGTGGATATACGTTTCATCGAACATCACGGCCTGGCCGTCGCGCCAGCTGTGGCGTTCGCCATCGACGTCGATGAAGCAGCGGTCGTCGTTCGGCGTCTGCAAGCCCAGGTGGTAGCGCAGGGAACCGGCGAACGGGTCACGGTGCGGGTTGAGTTTGCCGCCTTGCGGCAGTTCCGCGAACATGGCCGCCTTGATCGACGGAATCGATTGCAGCAGCGCATAGGTTTGCGGGCACATCTGCTGCGCCGACGGGTGATTCGCGTCATACCATTTCAGGTAGAAACGCTTCCAGCCATATTTGAAGAAGGAGTTGAAACCCACGTCATTGTTCTTTTCCGCTGCCTTGATCTTTTTCATTTCCTGCATGCGCAGCGCTTCATCGCGGATGATATGCCAGTTCTGCTGCAGCGGCGCCAGTTCCGGAAATTGATCGACGGAAAGATATGGCGTGGCCGGCACCTTGGAAAAGGTGTGCATGAACAGGTTCAGCGGCGCCATGAACGAGGAGTGATCGAAGATCTGGCGGCGAAACGGCAGGCGTACCTTGCCACGGAAATGAATATGTAAAACAGAAAACACAAAAATGCCCAGCAAGGCCCACTTCATACACAACCTCGTTTTTTTAAGAATGGGGCAATTATAACCAGTTAATGTCCGTGCCACCCCGTGCCACGGTGAAGGAACGATGAAGCAGCGCGTGCGCGCCGGCTGCCCTACAATGGTTTTTTCTCTACACATATCCGAGGTCATCATGGAAATCTGGCACGCACCGCTCGACCTGGCCACGCTCAACGCCGCCAGCGAGGGCACGGCCATGCGCCACCTGGGCATCGTCTTCACGGCCTTCGGCCCCGACTGGATCGAGGCGACCATGCCCGTCGACCACCGCACCATGCAGCCGTTCAAGCTGCTGCATGGCGGCGCTTCCGTTTTGCTGGCCGAAACCCTGGGCAGCATGGCTGCGAATGCCTGCCTGGATCATCGCCGCCATGTCAGTGTGGGGCAGGAAATCAACGCCAACCACGTGCGCGGCGTGCGCGGCGGCCACGTGACGGGGCGCGCCACGCCGATCCACCGGGGCCGCAGCAGCCAGGTCTGGGAAATCCGCATCGTCGACGAGGACGGCAAACTGTGCTGCATTTCGCGCATCACCATGGCCGTCATCGACGCTCCTTGACTTGCATCAAAGCATTAAAAGTGAGCGCGTGGAATCATCCATAACGCTGTTCGCTTATAATTCAGTGTGCTGTTGTATGGCGTGGGGTGTCTTCCACACGCCTGCATTGCCCGACATTAGAAGCTGACTGCCCAAAAAACGCCAGTTAGAAACCCATCCTGCTCCATGCAGGAAAGGCAACACGACGGCGAGCAGATCGCCGGCTCTAGCGGAGCCGGCAACAATCAACTTTATTACAGGGCAATAACAACAATGATGTCATTCAATCGTTTGACGATAGGCGCGCGCCTGAGCGCAGGCTTCGGACTGCTGGTGGTACTCATGCTGGTGCTGGCAGCCTTCGCGCTGCTGCGCATAGCCGCCATCTCCGGCGCCATGGAGGCGCAAGAAAAAGTCCAACTGGAAAAACTCGACCCCCTGTACGTGGCGCGCGAAGCGCTCGACCAAACGGGCATGGCCGCCCGCAACGCCTATATCTTCCAGGACCAGGCCGCCGCTGAAAAAGAGCTGGCCATCCTCGACAGCCAGAAGGCGCTGTACCTGGAGGCGCTGGCCCGGCTGGCGCCAAAGTTTGCCGGCGATGCGCAATTCGAGAAAATCAGCACAGGCCTGAAAACCATGGCGCAGGAATTGCAACGTCCGCGCCAGTTCCGCGCCACGGGACAGATGGAGCAGTACGGCACCTTCCTCGTCGAGGAATGCAGCCCGTTGCGGCGCCAGATCGTCGCCGACATCGATGCGGTCCTGAAAAACGTGCAGCGCGAATCGGAGCAGGCCAGCGTGGCCGCGCGCGCCATCTACGGGCAGTCGCTGCGCTGGATCGGCGTGCTGGCCGCGCTCAGCGTGCTCATTTGCATTGCGGTCGCCACCATCATCACGCGGGGATTGCTGCGCCAGCTGGGCGGCGAACCCGCGTATGCGGCCTCGATCGCCGGGCGCATCGCGCTGGGCGAACTGGCCATCGACGTGCACACGCGCGATGGCGACGACAGCAGCCTGCTGTATGCCATCAAGACCATGCGCGATAACCTCGCCGCCATCGTCGGCAAGGTGCGCCACGGTACGGAAAGCATCGCCACGGCCTCGACCGAGATCGCTTCGGGCAATCGCGATTTGTCTCAGCGCACGGAGCAGCAGGCCGGTTCGCTGGAAGAAGTGGCCTCGTCGATGGAAGAGCTGATTTCCACCGTGCGCCAGAATGCGGACAACGCGCAGCAGGCGAACCATTTGGCGCGCGAAGCGTCGAAGGTGTCGGAGCAGGGCGGCAAGGCGGTGGCCGAAGTGGTGCACACCATGGGCCTGATCAATGCCTCGTCGAACAAGATCGTCGACATCATCGGCGTGATCGACAGCATCGCCTTCCAGACCAACATCCTGGCCTTGAACGCGGCCGTGGAGGCGGCGCGCGCCGGTGAGCAGGGGCGCGGCTTCGCCGTGGTCGCCACCGAGGTGCGCAGCCTGGCACAGCGTTCCGCCGCCGCCGCGCGCGAAATCAAGACCCTGATCGACGATTCCGTCAGCAAGGTGGGCACGGGCACGGTGCTCGTCGAGCAGGCGGGCGCCACCATGCATGAGGTGGTGGCCGGCATCGGCAGGGTGACGGGTATCATGGCCGAGATCAGCCATGCCACGCAGGAGCAGGGCGCCGGTATCGAGCAAGTCAACCGCGCCATCGTCGACATGGACCGCGTCACCCAGCAAAACGCGGCCCTGGTGGAGCAGGCGGCGGCCGCCGCGCACGAACTGCAGCAGCAGGCGGCGCAGCTGGAACAGGAAGTGGGGATTTTCAAACTGGCCCAGCCGGCCAACGCTCCCCTGCGCCTGGCGGCCTGAGGCCGATAGGGCAGCAGCGCGGCGCGCCATGCGCCATATTACGCGCTACAATGAGAGCTGGATCACCGCCAGGACTTCTCATGCAAGTGCGCAGCAGCCACGATCTATCCAGCCCGGACGACGACCCAGCGGCGCCGCCCGTGCTGCAGCTGGCCCTTGCCGGCCTCGGTTGGGGCTTGCTCACCTGTATGCTGTGCTTTGCCATCCTATTCCTCACCAAATGGTTGTTGCCGCCCGCGTACTGGGGCGCGCACACGGGCCTGGCCAAGTTCAAGCACGAAATGTCGCTGCCCCTGCTGGTGTTCTGGGTCGTCATCTATTCTCCCATCCTGGAAACCTTCCTCGGCCAGCTGCTGCCGCTGGAAATCCTCAAGCGCCTGGGCGCCAGCCGCCAGCTGAGCATTTTCATCGGCGCCATCCTGTGGGCCATCGTGCATTTCATCAGCGGCGGCTTGCTGCACGCCATCGTCGCACTGGGTTCGGGCGCCATGTTCAGCTTTGTCTACCTGCGCTACCGTGCTCCCGGCGTGGCTGTTGCCTATGCGACAACGACATTTTCCCGCGCCTGCAATAACATCGCCGTCCTCGTAGCCGTTTTTTACGGCCTGGACGCCTAAAGCACCTTCCAAAACCTACTGCGCGTCGGTATAGGCGGCCTGCGATGCTCACCGTACTCTAGTACGGTTGCGCTTCTCGACCACCTCTACCTTCCGCTCGCTACGGTTTTGTTAGGCGCTTTTCTTCCCTCCTGAGCAAATACGGCACCAGCGCCGCCAGCGCCACGGCCAGCCCCGCCAAGCCATTCAGCAGCAGGCGGAAGGCGGCGTCATAACTGGCGCGCAGCAGCGCTTCGTGGCCGCCCAGAAGCTGTGTTGCTTGCTGGATATCACCGAGCGCGGCGCGGCTGGCAGCCGCCAGCACGGGCAGACCGGCGGGCAGCTGGCGCGCCAGGGCTGCACCGATCAGGCCGGCCAGCACGGCGCCCGCCAGGGCCAGCGCCACCCCATCGGCGCTGATGCGCACCGTATTGAAGATGCCCGTCGCCATGCCGGCCCGCTCTGTTTCCACCACGTTCAGGGCCATGCCGTCCATCAAGCCCCAAGGCAAGCCGATGCCCGCGCCGATCAGCAGCAGCGGTCCGGCCAGAGATGCGGCGGTGCCATGGCCCAGCACCTGCGCCAGCCAGGCCAGGCCCACCGCTGCCAGCAGCAGACCCGCCGCGCACACGGTGCCGGCCTTGACCCAGCGCAACAGCAGCGCCGCCAGCATGGGCACGAGCAGCAGCGGCGCGGCCAGGGCGATCATCAAACGGCCCGCCGCCAGCGCGGACATATTGTCGATACCGATGAAGCGCCCCGGCAGCATGACGATCAGCACGATGAACAGGAAAGCGGGCGAGGCGGCCAGCACTTGCACCGCGATAAAGCGGCGCTGGCGGAACAGCGATAAATCCAGCAGGGGCTGCGCCGTCCTGCGTTCGACCGCGATAAAAAGCCAAAACAGCAGCACGGACGCGGCGACGGGCAGCAGCACGGCCCCGCTGCGCCAGCCGTGTTCGGGCACCAGCAGCATGCCCAAGGTCAACAGGGCCAGCGCGGCGCTGAAGCTGAGGGCACCAGGCCAGTCCAGCCGGCCCTTGCCGCGCGGCGGATCGGCCGGCACGCTGCCCCAGACCAGCAGTATGCCGATGGCGCCCAGCGCGGCCGTGGCGTAAAAGATGGCGGGCCAGCGGGCCAGCGCCAGCATGGCGCCGGCCGCCAGCGGGCCGAAGGCCAGGCCCAGGCCAAAGGTGGTGCCGAGCACGCTCATCACGCGGTTGCGCGCCGCGCCGTGGAACAGGGGCGCCAGCGAGGACATGGCGGCGGCGAACGCGGCCGCGCCACCGAGGCCCTGCACGAAGCGCAGCGCGGCGATCCACGCCACCGAGGGCGCGATGGCGATGGCCAGGGTCGCCACGCAAAATAGCGCCAGCCCCGCCAGCCAGACGCGGCGCCGTCCCAGCACGTCCGTCAGGCTGCCCGCCACCATCATGGCGCTGCCATAGCTGAGGATATACGCATTGATGACCCAGTTCAGGGCGGCGGCGCTGCCGTGCAATTCGGCGCCGAGGGCGGGCAGTGCCACGGCCGGGCCCGTGAAGCAAAGGGGAATCAGCAAGCCCGTCAGGCAGGCGGCCAGCACTTGCAGGGGGAGTGAACGAGGTGAGGATAAGGACATGGGATCGGCTCGGAAAGAAGGAGCGGCGAGTATGGCGCGCCCATCATTGAAGAAAAATGGGCTAAACTGACGAACATATCGGACACAAATGTCTTCAATGGGAAATTGCATGGATAGCTTGGGTGGCATCGCCATGTTCGTGCAGGTGGCCGACAGCGGCAGTTTCTCGGCCACGGGCCGGCTGCTGGGATTGTCGTCGTCGGCCGTGGGCAAGAGCGTGGCGCGCATGGAAGCGCGGCTGGGCGCGCGCCTGTTCCAGCGCAGCACGCGGCACCTGGCGCTGACGGCGGAAGGGGAAAAATTCCTGCAGCGCTGCAAGCGCATCCTCGCGGAGGTGGCAGCGGCCGAGCGGGAATTGAGCGAGGCCAGCAGCGGGCCCAGCGGCCGCCTGCGCATCAGCCTGCCACGCTACAGCGGCCTGTTCGAGCCGGCCATCGGCGCCTTCATGCAAGCCTATCCCGCCATCGAACTCGACCTCGATTTCTCCGACGCCATGGTCAATATCGTCAGCGATGGCTTTGACGCGGCCGTGCGCACGGGTGACTTGGCCGATTCAAGCTTGATGCGGCGCAAACTATGCACATTCCGCCGCCTGCTGGTGGCGTCGCCCGCCTATCTGGCGCGCCATGGCCGGCCCGCCGATGGCGCCGCGCTGCTGCGGCACCGGCGCCTGGACTACCGTTTTCCCGCTACGGGCCGCCTGGAACAGTGGCCGTTGCTGGACGAGGCAGCCCAGCCGGCGCCCGGCATGGTCTGCAACAGCGTGGAAATGCGCGTCTTCCTGGCCGTGCAGGGGCAGGGCATCGCCTACCTGCCTGCTTTTGCCGTGCAGCGCGAGTTGGCGGCCGGGCAACTGGTCTCGCTGCTGGACGAGCATACGCAGGCGCATACTGCCTTCTGGCTGCTGTGGCCGGCCAGCCGCCACCTGCCGCCGCGCTTGCGCGTGTTTATTGATTTCATGGTGGAACAGTTACAGGATCATAATTTTGGCGGCTGATGCCCGCGCCTTGGCCGCATTGCGCGCCAGGGCGGTGCAATAGTGACTATATTGGAGGCTGTCCTTCCCCAGCGGGAAGGCGTTCCTGTTTCGGACTAGGGAGACATCATGCACAGCGTACAAAAGATTACCCCATGTTTATGGTTCAACGGCAACGCCGAGGCGGCGGCCCGGTTTTATACGGAAATATTTCCCAATTCAAAGGTCGGCCAGATCCTGCGCTATGGCGAGGAAGGCAGGGAAATCCACGGCCAGGAGCCCGGCAGCGTACTGACGGTGGCCTTCGAACTCGATGGCCAGACGTTTACGGGCTTGAATGGCGGCCCCCTGTTCCAGTTTTCCGAGGCCATCTCGTTCCAGGTCAATTGCGAAACCCAGGACGAGGTCGACCACTACTGGAAGCAGCTGTCTCAGGGCGGGCCGCCGGAAGCGCAGCAATGCGGCTGGCTCAAGGACCAGTTCGGCGTGTCCTGGCAAATCGTGCCCACCCTCATGATCCGCCTGTTGACCGACCCCGACCCCGTCAAGGCCGGGCGGGTGATGAAAGCCATGATGGGCATGAAAAAGATCGACATCGACGAGATCAAGCGGTCGTACGCTGGTTAGTGCGGCCCGCTGGGCGGAGAGGGGCGGCCGCACGCCAGCGGCGCGCCCTGTCCAAGATGGCCGGCATTTGTTATAGTCCCAGCCATCTTTCCTTCCGCCACAGACCCTGCCATGACCACTAGCACCATCACCAGCAGCACCATCGCGCCCCGCACCTTCGGCACACCGCTGTCTTCCACCGCCATCAAGGTCATGCTGCTGGGCTCGGGCGAACTGGGCAAGGAAGTGATCATTTCGCTGCAGCGCCTGGGCGTGGAAGTGATCGCCGTCGACCGCTATCCGAACGCACCGGGCCACCCCGTGGCGCACCGCTCGCACGTGATCGACATGAGCGATGGCGTGGCGCTGGCCGCGCTGATCGACCTGGAAAAGCCGGATCTGATCGTGCCGGAAATCGAAGCCATCGCCACGGAGACCCTGGCGGCGCTGGAAGCGGCCGGGCAAATCACCTGCATCCCGAACGCGCGCGCGGCCGTGCTGACGATGAACCGCGAAGGCATCCGCACCTTGGCCGCCGAAACGCTGGGCGTGGCCACGTCGCCGTACCGCTTCGCCAGCAGCCTGCAAGAGTTGCAGCTGGCGTGCCAGGAAATCGGCTTCCCGTGCGTGGTAAAGCCTGTGATGTCCTCGTCGGGCAAGGGCCAGTCCAAGCTCGATAGCGGTGCCGATGTGGAAACGGCGTGGGCGTATGCGGCTAGCGGCGGCCGGGTCGACACGGGGCGCGTGATCGTCGAAGGCTTCATCGACTTCGATTATGAAATCACCCTGCTGACGGTGCGTGCTGTGGGCGCGTCGGGACAGATCGAGACGCAGTTTTGCGAACCGATTGGCCACTTGCAGGTGCAGGGCGATTACGTGGAATCGTGGCAGCCGGCCCGCATGGCGCCGCTGGCCCTGGAGCGTTCGCGCGAGATCGCCCGCAAGGTGACGGATAACTTGGGCGGCCTGGGCCTGTTCGGCGTGGAACTGTTCGTCAAGGGCGACATGGTGTGGTTCTCGGAAGTGAGCCCCCGTCCGCACGACACGGGCATGGTCACCATGGCCAGCCAGGTGCAGAGCGAATTCGAGCTGCACGCGAAAGCCATCCTGGGCCTGCCCGTCAACGTGGCGCTGCGTTCGCCCGGCGCCTCGGCCGTCATCTACGGCCAGCTGGAAGCGAAAGGCATCGCCTTCGAAGGCGTGGCCGACGCCTTGAGCGTGCCGGGCGCCGACTTGCGCCTGTTCGGCAAGCCCGAATCGTTCGCCCGCCGCCGCATGGGTGTGGCCCTGGCCACGGCCGACGATATCGACACGGCCCGCGCGCGCGCCGTGCTGGCCGCGTCGAAAGTCAAGCCGGTGGCGAGGTAATGGCTGGCCTGCCGCTGGCCGACGCCGGCGGCGACGACATCAAGCGCAAGCTGCGCGGCCACATCGCGCGGCGCAACCTGGCGGGGGCCGCCAACGACTGCAAGTGGAACGAGCTGCTGGCCTTCATGCGCGGGCGGACCGACTGGGTGCCGTCGTACCGCTATGGTTCCGTGTCCGGCTACGTCTCGCGCTGGGATACGGAATGGGATTACCACCCGCCTTTTCCCTTCATGGGCGTGGAATGGTTCGACATCGGCCTGACCTCGGAAGAACACGTGGCCATGCTGCTGCCAAAGAAAATCATCGACCATGGCGTGTGGATCGTGCCGGAACTGCAACGCATCGGCTTCGATTTCGATGTGCGGGACCAGGTCGCGCGCATCTGGGGCTATCTGCCACGCAACTATCACGACTTCCCTCCCGCTGACTAATTCAAAGAGTACTCACATGCCTGATAACGACATTCCCCAAGTACCGCAACCGGACGACGCCGTCGTCGGCAAGGAAGCAGGCGCGCAGATGCTGGCCACGGCCTGCGCCGCGCGCGACGCCTTTTATGCCACCCTGGGCGCCATGGACGCCGACGTGCTGGCGCCGCTGCTCAATCCCGCCTTCATGGGAGGCCCGCGCTGGCCATCGCTGCGCCAGGCCTGGAGGGTGATTCGCCGTGCCGATTCGATTCTCATCGCCAGCGACGGCTTGAGCGATCCGTTCGAAGATGACGACGACGTCTTCGTGCCGCGCGGCCACTTGCTGGAAGTGTGCATCGAAGCGCCGCTGGCTGCCTTCGACGGCGCTCCCGTGCAGGCATCGTGGCTCTTCGACGTGATTTATCAGGTCAGCCAAAATGTGGCCGACCACGGCTCCATCGACTTGCTGCTGCAGCGCCACGGCAGCGTCTCGATGGCGCTGGACGTGCAGCATGCGCCCAAAGGGCTGGAAGACGAGAATGAACAGGTGGGTGTGCTGCTGGCCCAGGGCGCGGCCACGCTTCCCCCATCTTTCGACACGCCATATGGCGAAGTGATGCTGCTGGCCGTCACCGTGCTGCAGCCGGCCGAACTGGCGCACATCAGCGAAGCCGAAGACAAGGCGCAGTCGCGGCGCGACCTGGCCGCCGCGCTGGCTGCGTCGCCGACGGGGCATTGGAGCGTGGCCGGGCGGCCGGCCGTCATTCCCCGCTAGGCGGTTCTGCCGGCGGTATCGCCGGTTTTTCCGGTTCGGCGGCCGACGCGTCAACAGCGACGGAGGGCGCGGGCGGCGGTTCTTTCCACTTGCCCGCCGCCTTCAGCTTGTTCTTCAGCCCCGGCAGGGGAAAGCCCAGCGCATAGGCTTTTTGCGCGTGCGCGCTGGCCTTCTCGTATTCCTTCTTTTTCACATACATCAGGCCCAGGTTGTACTGGATGGTTGCCTGCTCGGGCGCCAGGCGGCTGGCTGCGTCCAGCTGCTCCAGCGCCATGGCATCCTGGCCCGTGGACAGCAGGTAGCTGCCATATACCATGCGCGCCGTCACGTCGTGCGGCGCGAAGGCGATTGCCCGTTCGAAGTAGCAGCTGACCGTGTAGCGGGCGCCATGTGGCTGCGCGCTTTTCAGGCGCAAGCCCAGCTTTGCCATCGAAGCCAGCGCCCGGTGGTGGTTCGGAAAGTGTTCGAGCGTGTAGCTGATGTCGCCGCCCAGGCTGCCCGTCATGCCTTGCGTGAGCGTTTCCACGGCGCGCGAAAAATGGAATTGTTCGACCACGGACAGGCCCTTGCGGTCGTCCGCGTTCGTGTAGTCGCCGCCCGTGGTGCCCTTGACGTAGGGCGGGCAGGCAGCGGCGCCGGCGCTGGCGCTGGCGCAGCAGGTGGCCAGGGCGCAGGCGAGTATCAGGTGTTTCATGCTGTTCTCCTGTGGCTGACCTGGTCCAGCAAGTCGGCCAGGGTGTTGCTGCGGGCTTGCCGCGATTGCAGGGCGATGGCGGTGGGACTGGCCAGCGGCGCGCGGCCCTGGCGCGCCAGTTCCAGGAAGCGCAGCAGCGCGCGTGCGCAGTCGGCGCTGGACGCGAGCTGGCCGATGGTGTCGATGCCGCAGTGGCGCAGCTTGGCCGCGCTGTCGCCTGCCAGGTCGGTCAGCGCTAGGATGGGGCGGCGGCAGCGCAGGTATTCATACAGCTTGGCCGGAATCTGCGCATTGCAATTGGCCGCCTGCAGCAGCAGCAAGCCGTCGGCCGCCAGCATTTCCTGCAGCGCCGCGCCGTGCGGCTGCAACGGTTCCAGGCGCACCAGGTCCAGGATGCCGTATTTCACCAGCAGGCTGGCCAGCCACGCATCGTGGCCCGTGGCGCGCAACACCAGCTGGAAATTGCGCGCATGCAGCACGCCGTCGTGGCGCAGCTTGGCCAGGGCTTCGAACAGCGCTTGCGGATCGCGCTCGGACGGGTAGATCACGCCGCTGTGCAGCAGCAGGAAGCGGCTGCGGTGGCCCGCCCGCGCATGGCCGCCGTCATGGCCGTCTTCGTCGTAGCCGTTCTCGATCAGGTGGAAGCGCTCGCGCCCCACCTGTGCCAGGCGATGCCGGTGCGCGTCGATGGCGCCCGGCGTGGTGCAGACGATGGCCGCGCTGCGTGCCGCGATGCGCTGTTCTATCCAAGCATGCATGCGGTGCAAACGCGCCTCGGACGGATACGGCGCCAGCGGGTCGCTGTCATCGAGCATGGGGTCGCGCTGGTCGGCGATCCACGGCAGGCCGCTGAGTTTTTGCAGGGTCAGCGCAATCAGGTGCGCCGTGGCGATCGGGTACGTCGACCAGATGGCGTCGGGACGGTATTCGCGGATCATGCGCAGGCCGACCGGCACGGCGCTCAGCCACCAGGAACTCCAGCGGTCGGGCAGCGCCAGGCAGCGCGGATAGCGCCCGGCGATGGCCAGGTGGCGCGCCGCGTCCAGCGCCAGGGTGCGCCGCACGGTGGCTTGCGCGCCGATTTGCGCCAGTTGCGCATCGCCGCGCTGCGCATACGCGAGCGGCGCGGGACTGAGCACCAGCGGCTGCCAGCCACAGTCGGGCAAATGGCGTGCGAAACCCAGGGTGCGCAGGATGCCGCTGCCGCCAGCGAGCGGCGGAAAATGGTAGGCGACCATCAGCACCCGTTTTGGTCGGGCCGCGTTTGGTCGGGCCGCGTTCGGCGTGAGCGCTACCATGACTGCAGCCAGCGTACGCACAGCCGTTCGACTTCGCCGCGCCAGGCGGCGCTGGCAAACGTGTGGTTGGCGCCAGCGACCTGCGCCTGTGTCCATTGCGCGCGGGCGGCGACAGAGCGCCAGGCCCCGTCGCCACGGAGCAGGGTTTGCCACTCGCGCGCGCCTAGGTCGTCGCCGCTGAGGATCAGCAGCACCTTGCCCTGGAATTGCGTCAAGGCCCGCAGCAGGGCCGGCGCGGGCGCGTCGTTGTCTGGCGCTGCCACCTGCCGCGTGGCGGCCGCCACCTGACGCAGCGACGCCAGGCTGGCGCCCGGCTGCAGTCCGCCGCTGGCCAGCTTGCGCCAGAACGCGCCTTGCAGCAGGCGCGGCAAATAATAATGGCGCAAGGTGGCGCGCGCCAGGCCAGCGCTGCTGCGTACCCACGGATTGAGCAGGATCAGGGCGGCTATGCGCGTATCGCGTGGTGCATGGCAGGCGGCCGCCGTGGCTCCGTCGCACAAGCCCCACAGCGCCACTTCGCGCAAGGTCGGCACGGCATCGAAGAATTGCGCCAGCGCGCCAGCGATGTCGGGGCCGGCGGCGCGGTAGTCGCGCGCGCTACCCTCGCTGTCGCCCATGCCGCGCAGGTCGAAACGCAGCACGGGCCAGCCTTGCGCGGCCAGGGAGCGGGCCAGCAAGACGAACTGGCGGTGGCTGCCGACCCGGTATTGCGGCCCGCCCGTGACGATCAATATGCCGCGCGGCCCTGGTGTGGCGGGCAGGCTAAGGATGCCGACCATGCGCGCCTGCGCTTCACCGTCTTCGGCCGCGCTGCGAAAGCGCAGGGGCAGCTCGCGCACGCTGTGCCCTGCGAGGTGCTGCTGACTGCTGTCGCGCTTCATGGCGGCGTCCTTTCTTCATCGAGCCAGTCGCGGCACAGGGTGCGCGTGGCGGCCAGCAATTGTGGACACGCCAGCAGCTCGCCGCTGTGCCAGAACGGGCCGTCGCCGAAGCTGGCCACGTGCACGGCTGCGCCCTGTTCGCGCCAGTGGCGCACCAGCGGCGGCAATGGCGCGGCCGCTTGTTCCGGCGCCTGGTAATCGAGCCAATAGACAGGTACTGCGGGCACCGAGGGCGGCAGCGCCGCTGCGCTGACGCCGTCGATGGCCAGCGCCAGCTCGGGCGCCAGCAGGTAGCCGGCCACTTCCACAGATTCACCCTGCGCCAGTGCGGCGCGCGCCTGGCCGGGCGCTTCCTGCGTGCCGCCGGCCAGCATGCTGGCCGCCAGGCGCAGGCGCAGGAAGCGGTCGATGCTGCGCCGTCCATCGGTTTCCGGCTGCCATAGCAGCAAACGCGCCAGCGGCAGCGGCGCGCGGCTGGCGAAATCGAGGGCCAGCAGGGCGCCCAGGCGCAAGCCCCACATGCTCAAGGGGCCGTCGACGCGTTGCGCCAGCCACGCGCAAGCCAGGTGCAGGTCGTTGTGCCAGATGTCCCAGCGCGCCTCGTTAAAATCGCCGCTGCTGTCGCCGCAGCCAAACAGGTCGATCTGCAGCACGCTGTAACCCAAGGCGGCAAAGGCGCGCGCCTGCGCGGCGGCCACCTGGCGGCTTTTATTCAGTTCTTCCGCGAACGGATGCACGTAGAGAATGCCGCCGCGCGCGCTGCGGCCCGGCGGTGGCAAGTGCAGCAGGCAGTAGCGCTGGCCGCCGCTGGCGGGCAGGAAAAAGGGCAGCAGCGGCAGCGCGTCGAAGGCGGCGCGGTTCATCATCGCAGCTGTGCAAACACGAAGTCGTGCAGGGAGCCTACGGTGGCGAAGTGGCGCGCGTGGATGTCGTCGTCGGCGACAATGATGCCGAAATGGTCTTCCAGCGCGGCGATCACGCCGATCACGGCCATCGAGTCGAGTTCCGGCACGCTGCCCAAGAGCGGCGTGTGCTCTTCCAGCGCACGCCCGTTCAAGCCCAGGGTGGTGTCGAGGATGCGTTTTACTGCTTCAAGATGCGGCATGTCAGCTCCAGGGAATGGTAGTGCGGCAGGGACGACGTATCGAAGGCCAGGCAGGGGATGTCGTCCGGGTGGCGCGACAGGTGGACATACGGCGGCAGGCTGGCGGCCATCCATTGCCAGCGCCCGCAGCGGAGAAAGGTGGCCGTGCCCAGCGCGTGCGTGCCCAGGCGCGCATGGGCGCCCAGCGAGGCGCGGTTGAAACGCGAGATGCGGCTGCACGACCAGCGCACGCCCTGCGCGTACAGCGCGGCGTTGGCTTCTTCCCACAGGCGGGCGAAGACCAGGCCGCCGCGCTGTGCGGGATGCACCCACACGTCCAGGTCCCAGGACGACTGCTGCGAGGCCAGCGCATAGCGGGCGCGCACCTCGTCTTCCTGGCAGCCGTGGCGCAGCAGCCAGATCCAGCCGGCCATGCCTGACTTGTCACGCGCTACCAGGCATTGTGCGCCCTGGCGGTAGCGTGCGCCCAGTACGCCGTGGCGGCGCTCGGGACCGGGCGGCAAGTCCGCCTCCGCCAGGCAGGGCGTGACGGCAATCGACTGGCCGCGGCCGCGGCACAGCGAACCGGGCGCCACTGCTTGCGCGACGAACTGGTAGCGGTATAGCGCGCAGCGCCCGCCCGGTACTCTTTCCAGCAAGCGCGCCACGGCCAGCCAGGCGCTGTCGCGCCAGCCCAGCTGATTGAGGCTGGCGCTCAGCCGTTGCAGCATTAGAAATTGTGGGAACAGGGCCATGGCGGTCAGGGATGAGGCGGCTATGCAGCCAACGCTGTCCATTAGAGCGCAGCGGCCAACGGCGGTCTTGCGCCGGCTCAAGCTGTGTTGCTGAAACTGTTAATTGATCAAAATCAAGACCGCTGTGGCCGTTTGTCTGAATCATAGGGGAATGCATGGCAATCATGGCAACCCGGGGGCGACACGATGGCGACACTGATACATGATCTGATTTTCGAGACGGCGCAGCGCGCCCCCCACGCGCCGGCCCTGTCCTGGCAGGGCGAAGAAATCAGCTATGCCGTGTTGGCGCAATCCGTGCGCGAAGTGGCTGGCACCTTGCTGACCCTGGGCTTGCAGCGTGGCGCGCGCGTGGCCGTGTACCTGGAAAAACGCCCGGAAAACGTCAGCGCCATGTTTGGTGCGGCGGCGGCAGGCGGCGTGTTCGTGCCCGTCAATCCGCTGCTCAAACCGGACCAGGTGGCGTATATCCTGGCCGATTGCAACGTGGCCATCCTCGTCACCTCGCGCGAACGCCTGGCGCAGCTGGGCCCCGCACTGGCCGCCTGCCCGGACTTGCAGACGGTGCTGCTGACGGGCGAAGGGGAGACAGCATCGCACCTGGGCAAGATACGGCTGCTGCCGTGGTGTGGCCTGTCCGCCGCGCCCGCACTCCCACTGCTGTGGCATACGGTGATCGACATGGACATGGCCGCCATTTTATATACCTCGGGCAGCACGGGGCGGCCGAAAGGCGTGGTGCTGTCGCACCGCAACATGCTGGCCGGCGCGCTCAGCGTGTCCAGTTATCTACGCAACACGCCGCAGGACCGCATCCTGTGCGTCTTGCCGCTCAGTTTTGATTACGGCCTGAGCCAGCTGACGACGGCGTTTGCCAGCGGCGCCTGCGCCGTGCTGATGAATTATCTGCTGCTGCGCGACATCGTCGAAGCCGTGGAGCAGGAAGCCATCACGGGACTGGCCGCCGTGCCGCCCCTGTGGGTGCAGCTGTCGCAGCTGAGCTGGCCCCTGTCCACGCCTTTGCGCTACATTACCAATTCGGGCGGCGTGATGCAGCGCTCCACCTTGGACAAGCTGCGCGAATCGCTGCCGCGCACGCAGATCTACCTGATGTATGGCTTGACGGAAGCGTTCCGTTCCACCTATCTGGCGCCGGAGCAGCTGGAGCGGCGCCCCGGTTCCATCGGGCAAGCGATCCCGAATGCGGAAGTGCTGGTGCTGCGCCCCGACGGCAGCGTGTGCGACGCCGATGAGCCGGGCGAACTCGTGCACCGTGGCGCGCTGGTGGCGCTGGGCTACTGGAACGATGCGGCGCGCACGGCCGAGCGCTTCAAGCCGCTGCCGCCGCAGGCCAGCGGCCTGGTGCTGCCGGAACTGGCCGTCTGGTCGGGCGACACCGTGCGCCGCGATGCGGATGGCTATCTGTACTTCGTGGGGCGCAGCGATGACATGATCAAGACCTCCGGCTACCGGGTCAGCCCGGCCGAGATCGAGGAAGTCGCGTATGCAAGCGGGCTGGTGGGCGAGGCGGTGGCGCTGGGCCTGCCCCATGCCGTGCTGGGCCAGGCCATCGCCTTGCTCGTCACGCCCGCGCCGGGCCTGCAATTGTTGCGCGATAGCGTGCTGGCGGCTTGCCGCGCGCGCCTGCCCAGCTATATGGTGCCGCTGTGGGTAGAGATCCGCGACGGCGTGCTGCCGCGCAATCCGAATGGCAAGATCGACCGTCCCTTGCTGGCCAGGGAACTGGCGCGTGCGTATGCGGTCCAATCAGGAGAGGTGGCATGAAGGATTTGATACGCTCGAATAGCACGCAATTGCCGTTGCACTCGTCCCTGGGCCAGCAGTTCGCCGTGGACAACGACATGCTGCAGGTCGGCGGCGTAGCGTTGCAGCGGCTGGCCCAGCGGGTGGGCAGCACGCCGTTTTATGCCTATGAACGCGCGCACATTACGCGCCGCGTGGCCGAACTGCGCGCCGCCTTGCCCGCTGGCGTGCACGTGCATTACGCCATGAAGGCCAATCCCATGCCGGCCGTGGTGCAGTGGCTCGCCGGCCTGGTCGATGGCATCGATGTGGCCTCGGGCGGTGAACTGGCCACCGCACTCGATACGCCCATGCCGGCCGAACGCATCAGTTTTGCGGGGCCGGGCAAGAGTGATGGCGAGCTGGCGCGGGCCGTGGCGGCGGGCGTCTTGATCAACGTGGAATCGGGCGCCCAGCTGGAAAGGACGGCGCTGGCCAGTGAACGGCTGGGCGTGACGGCCCGGGTGGCCGTGCGCGTGAATCCCGATTTCGCCTTGCGCCGCACGGGCATGCGCATGGGCGGCGGCGCGCAGCCGTTTGGTGTCGATGCGGCCCTGGTGCCGGCGCTGCTGGGCCGCATCGGCCAGCTGGGCCTGGATTTCCACGGCTTTCACCTGTATGCGGGTTCGCAAAGCCTGTCGGCGGCGGCCCTGGTGGAAGCGCAAGCCCTGAGCGTGCAACTGGCCCTGCAGCTGGCCGACAGCGCGCCATCACCCTTGCGCACCCTGAATATCGGCGGCGGCTTCGGCGTGCCGTATTTTCCCGGCGACCAGGGCCTGGATCTGGCGCCCGTGGCGGACGGCTTGCAGCGGCAGCTCGATCTCCTGGCCCAGGCGGCGCCCGGCGCGCGCCTGAACCTGGAACTGGGCCGTTATCTGGTGGCCGAGGCCGGTATCTATGTATGCAAGGTAATTGAGCGCAAGCTATCGCATGGGCAGGTATTTCTCGTCACGGATGGCGGCTTGCACCACCACCTGGCCGCTTCCGGCAATTTTGGCCAGCTGATCCGCAAGAATTACCCGGTCGCCATCGGCAACCGCCTGCAGGGCGGGGTGCGCGAAGTGGCCTCCGTCGTTGGACCGCTGTGCACGCCGCTGGACTTGCTGGCCGACCAGATGCAGATGGCGCGCGCCGAGGAGGGCGACCTGGTGGTGGTGTTCCAGTCGGGCGCGTATGGCTTGACGGCCAGCCCGACGGCCTTTCTCGGCCATCCTTTGCCGGCTGAGGTGCTCGTATGAGCGGCCTGTGCGGTTGGCTGGCGGCGGCGGAGAGTGTTGCGCCAGCCGATGGCGCGGCGTTAGCCGTGCTGGCGGGCATGGCCGCGCCCCTGTCGCGCTTCGATGGCGCGCCCCTGGCCGCCAGCCTGAGCGAAGTGGGCGGTGTGGCCGTGGCCGCCATCGACGGCAGTCGCCATGTATATCAGCAAGATGGCTTGCAAGTGGCCATCTGGGGCCGGCCCGTGCTCGATGGTTCGGCCGATGACGTGGCGAGCCGCCTCGCGTCCCTGTGGCTGAGCCGGGGCGTGGCCGCCTGCGCCAGCCTGTCCGGGCATTTCTGTTTGGCCATCCTCGACGCTTTTTCCGGCTCGGCCCTGCTGGCCGTGGACCGTGCCGGCATCCACCCCCTCAGCTATGCGAGCAATGCGCAAGGCCTGTTTTTTGCCTCCTCGATGGATGCCTTGCTGGCGCATCCGTCCGTGCGGGGCGCGCTCGATCCGCAAGCGCTGTATCACTACCTGTATTTCCACATGGTGCCCGGCCCGGCCACGGCCTATTTGGGCCAGCAGCGCTTGCTGCCCGGTGAATACCTGCATGTGCGCGGCGGCAGGCAATGCAAGGGCAGCTACTGGCAGTTGGCTTTCCAGGAGCCAGGCGCGGCACGCCCGCGAGCCAGCTTTGCCGCCAACAAGCAGGAATTCCTGCGCCTGCTGCGCCAGGCCGTGGAAAGCAGCCTGGGCAACGATAGCGCCAGCACGGGCGCGTTCCTCAGCGGCGGCACCGACAGTTCCACCCTGGCTGCCATCATGGGCCAGGTGACGGGCCGCCCCGCACGCACGTATTCCATCGGTTTCGATGCGCCTGGCTATGACGAAATGGCGTATGCGCGTCTGGCCGCCAGCCACGCGGGCAGCATCCACCACGAGCGCTACGTGACACCAGACGACGTGCTGGCCGCGATCCCCGCCATGGCGGCCATCTTCGACCAGCCTTTCGGCAATGCCTCGGCTATTCCCGCCTATTATTGCGCGCAGATGGCGCGCGACGATGGCGTGACGCGGCTGCTGGGCGGCGACGGCGGCGATGAATTGTTTGGAGGCAATGAGCGCTATGCGCACCAAGCCTTGTTGTCGCAATATGAACGCTTGCCCGTCATGCTGCGCCAGGCCATCATCGAGCCGCTGCTCTTTCGCCAACAAAGGGGCAAGCCGTGGCGCTTGGGCGACAAGGCGCGCCGCTACATCGAGCAAGCCAGCCTGCCGCTGCCGGCCCGCCTCGACGGCTACAACCTGCTGCTGCGCCATGGCCATCGCACGGTGCTGGAAGCGGGTTTTATCGATACCATCGACCCGGGCATGGCGCCCGGCTGCGTGAATGGCGCGTATTGGGAGCGGCAAGGCCAGGGCTTGAGCCAGATCAATGAGTTGCTGGCGCTGGACATGCGCTTTACCCTGGCCGACAACGACCTGTTCAAGGTGCGCAAGGCGTGCGAGCTGGCGGGCGTGGAAGCGGCCTTTCCTTTCCTGCACGATGCGATGGTGGCGTTTGCGTCGCGCCTGACGCCGCGCGACAAGCTCGACGGCAGGCAACTGCGGCCCTTCTTCAAGCGGGCGCTGGCGGAGATCTTGCCGCCGGCCATCGTGCGCAAGAAAAAGCACGGCTTCGGCTTGCCTTTTGGCCAGTGGCTGCACAGCCATGCGCCGCTGCGCGAGTTTGCGTTCGATAACCTGACGCAGCTACGCGCGCGCGGCATCGTGCGGCCCGCCTTCATCGACGATTTACAAGGGCGCTTGCTGGCGGAACACCCGGCCTATCACGGCACCATGGTGTGGCTGCTGCTGATGCTGGAACAGTGGCTCAGCCAGCATCCGGGCGCGCTGGGTGCGCTTGCCGACGGTTTTGCCGCAAGCGCCACAGAAACGCCAGTCGTCCTCGATCCCACGGCGTAAAGCGGGGCAGCTGCAGCAAGTCCAGCCCCGCACCGGGGCGCGCCACGCCCCAGTCCGTTGCCACGGCCGCCTTGAAACCCAGGCTGTGGACCATCGCCACGTGGGATGCGCCGTAATCGCGCCCGGCCTTGCCGTTCGGATACGCAAACAGGGTGACGTGCGCCTGGATCAAACTTTCCAGCTGATGCTTGCCGTTGGCGATGTCCAGCCGCGCGGCGTGGTCCGGCAAGGTGGACAATATCGGGTGGCTCAGCGTGTGCGCACCCAGCTCCATGCCGGCCGCCTGTAATTGACGCAGCTGCGCCGTGCTGAGCATGGCTGGCGCTCCGGCCGTGGCGCCGGCCTGGCGGTGGATGAGCATGGCCAGCTGCTGGCGCCGGGCGAATGGCTGGTACTTGAGCTGGCCCAGCAAGGTGGCGATGGCCGCTTGCTGCTGCGCCAGATCGGCGACGGGCAGGCAGTCCAGCCCGAGTTCGCGCAAGTCGAGTACGGGAGCTGGCGCCTGGCGCACGGCCTCGATCACCGTGTCGTTCCACATTTGTCCGCCGTCCAGGTAGCCCGTGGCGATAAAAAACGTGGCGTGCAAACCGTGGCGCTGCAGCAGCGGCAGGGCCACTTGCGCGTTGTCCGCATAACCGTCGTCGAAGGTGATGCAAGCGGCGCGCGCGGGCAGGCTGCCATCTTGCAGCCGCTGCACGGCCACGGTGAGCGGCAGCGGCGCATAAAAGCGTTTTAACAGGCGCAACTGGCGCTCGAACAGGGCCGCATCGACTTCGCCGGGGAACAGCGGGTCGGGCCGCGCCAGCACGCGGTGGTAGATCAGAATCGACAAGGTGGCGCTCATGGCTGCTCCGCGATGGCTGCCCGGGCCTCGGCCTTGGCCCTGGCCTGGCGCGATGTCGGGGCTGGTGCCTGCCGCTCGACGATGACGCGCGTGGCGATCAGGACGGCCATCAGGTAATACGGCATGTCGAAATACAGCAGGCTGAGGAAGGCGCCGCCCACGGCAAAGCCGATCAGGCTGGCCTGGCTCATGGTGGCCAGGCCGTGTGCCCAGCGCAGTTCCGCCTGGCCCCGCGTGCGGCGGATGATGGCGCCCGCCGTGCGCCAGGTAGCGACGCCCAGCGCCAGGTAAATGATCAAGCCGACGAAGCCGTGTTCGCCCAGCGCCTGGAAGTAGATGCTGTGCGCCGCGTGCACATCCATGGGGTTGGGCGCGTAGCGGGCAAAGATGCCGGCGTCGGACACGTCGAAGCCGCCGCCAGGAAAACGGTCGCGCGCCAGGTTCCAGGCCATGCGCCAGGCATTCAGGCGGCCCATGGCGGACACGTCATCCTGATAGGTGTTGATGGTGTCCATGCGTTCGGCCCAGCGCTCGGGCATGAAGGCCAGCAGCAGCGGCGCGACGGCACCGAGCAGCGCGCCCAGCACCAGCTTGCGCTCGCTTTTCAGCCACATGAACAGGCCCATGGCGGCGATGGCCAGCAGGCCACCGCGCGAATACGAGCCCAGCGCGGCCAGCGCCGACAGCAGCATCGCCGCCGTCAAGCCATGGCGCAGCCAGCGCCGATGTTTCTGCGTGTTTTGCTGCAGGTAATACATGAGGGGGATGGTGATGATCAGGGCCAGGGCCAGCGCATTGTTGTCACCAATGAACGTATCTTCCGGCCCCCAGACCCGTTCCGTGCCGCCGCTGCGGATGGTGAAGATGCCACCCTTCACGCCGTAATAGCCGATCGAGCCCACCAGCACCCAGACAAGGCGCACGATGTCGCGCCGCGTGCGTATCACCATCATGATCACAAAGCTCATCAGCATGATCTTCATGACCTTGTTCCACTGCACCCACGACGCTTCGGGCAGCAGGGCGAACGGCGCCGTGACATTCATCCACCCGACGAACAGCAGCAGCAGCACGCTGACGGGCGTCAGCGGCAAGCTTTTCGGCTCGCGCGTCATCACCAGGCTGAGCATGGTGGCGATGGCGATGATGAAGGCGAACGGCAAGTGGGTGGCAAAGCCCCAGGCTTGCGTGTGTGGATTCATCACGCTGACCCAGACCCACATCAGGCCGCCGATGGCCGGTGACTTCAGGATGAAGGGCAGCGAACCGAGGATGATGATGGTAATCAGTATGTCGCGCATGAAGGGGGACGCTCCTGGTTTTGCCCGGCTTGGCAAGGTCTTGATGCCTGTCAACGGGCTGGCGGGCAGGCTCAGTACACTGGATCAATACTGCTTGATGCATAGTTTTGTCATGGTAAGACCAAGGAGGCATGTCCTTGTTGACCGTTCTCATGGCGACCTACAATGGCGCCGGCACTTTGCCCCAGGTATTGCGCGCCTACATGGCGCTGCGTTCGCCCGTGGGGGCTGGCGCCTGGTCATCGCCGACAATGGCAGCACGGACGCCACGGCCCAGGTGATCGCCGCCTTCCGCGGCCGCTTGCCTTTGAGCTATCTCTACGTGGCGCGGCGCGGCCGCAGTCCCGCCCTGAACGGCGCCGTCGAAAACGCCTTGCGCTCAAACGGCGATGGCAGCGAGTTGTTCGTCTTTGGCGACGACGACGCCATGCCCGCGCCCGACTGGCTGTGCCGGCTGCAGGACTGCGCGCGCGCCCACCCCGGCTACGCGCTGTTCGGCGGTGCCATCGTGCCCGCCTGGCGGGAAAAGCCGGCCGACTGGCTGCTGCGCCTGACACCGGTCGGCTTGACGTGGGGCATTACCAGTCCCGACCTGCGCGACGCCCCCATCTATCCAGGCCTGGTGTGGGGCGCCAACATGGCGATACGCCGCCGCATCTTCGAGGCGGGCGCCCGCTATGACGAAAGCATCGGCCCGCAGGGAGCCAATTACGCCATGGGCAGCGAAACCCGCCTCAACCTGGAAATGCATGCGGCCGGCAATCCTTCCTGGTTCTGTCCGCAGGCCAGGGTGGCGCATATCATCCGCGTCCCGCAAGTGCAGCGCGCCTGGATACTGCGCCGCGCCATGCTGTTCGGCCGGGGCCAATGCCGGCTGGCGACATTCGCGCCCAGCGTGGAATGGCTGGGTGTGCCGCGCTGGATGCTGGGCCGATACGTGCGCGAGTCGCTCGGCGCCGTGCGGGCCTGGCTGCGGCGCGACCGGGCCGAGCTGTTCCTGCGCCAGTGGGAACGCGCCTGGCTGCGCGGCTTCTTCCATGAAGCGTGGCGCGGACGTAGAAAACGCCAGCCGCGCATCGTCATCAGCAGTTATTCGGGCGAGCTGGGTGGCATGGAGCTGCGCATGGCGCAAGAGGCGACGATGCTGGGCGCGAGCGGCTATGACAGCGTGCTGGCGCTGCGGCGCTTTCCCGGTTTTACTGCCTGGGCGCAAGACTTGCGCGCAAGGCAGATGCACGTGCGCGTGTACGAGCCGCCCTTGTTTCTCGAACACTGGGCCTGGCGCCGCTGGAATTGGCTGCGCGCCAGGGTCACGGGCGCCTGGCGGCTGCGGCGGCTGCGGCCCGATCTGGTCCACGTGGCGTTTTGCTGGACGGCATATGGCGCTTCCATCCTGTGGCTGGCGCGGCAATGCCGCTTGCCGGCCGTGATCAGCGTGCACAACGCGTTTCCCCTGGAAACCTTCAGCGACTGGCAGCGGCCCCGGCTGGAAGAGGCGTTCCGCAGCGTCAAAGGCGTGTATGCCGTGTCGGACTCGGCCATGCGGCATTTCCTCGACCTGTACCGCGACATGCTGGCGCCGCAGACGCGGCTGGCCGTGATTCCCAACGGCGTCGATACGGACACTTTTACTGTTTCGCCCGAACGGAGAATACAGGCGCGCAAGCAGCTCGGGCTGCCGCCGGACGCCCTGGTGCTCGGCTGCGTGGCGCGACTCTCCGCGCAAAAACGTCCGCAAGCGCTGCTGGCCCTGTTCGCCAGGCTGGCGCCGCAGTTTCCCAGCCTGTATTTAGTGCTGGTGGGCACGGGGCCGCTGGAAGCCATGCTGCGGCTGCAGGCGCAGCAATCGGGTTTGCAGGACAGAGTCGTGTTTGCCGGCTTCCGGCAGCGCGTCGAGTTGCTGATGCCGGCCTTCGACCTGCACGTGCTGCTGAGTAAAAACGAGGGTTTCGGCATCGCCACCATCGAGGCCATGGCCTGCGGCGTGCCGGCCGTGGGGACGGATGTGCCGGGCACCCGCGATATCCTGCACGATAGCGCCGGGGGAATGCTGCTGCCGCTCGACGACGAGCACGCCGCCTGCGCGGCCGTGGCCAAGTTGCTGGTCGATGCGCCCCGGCGCGCCCGCATGGGACGGCTGGCGCGCGAGGAAACCGTGCAGCGCTATTCGATGCTGCGCCTGGAACGCCAGTTGCGGCAGTTCTATGCGGGCCTCGTGTAGGCGCGGGCGGCCCGCATGAGCACCACGCGCCATTCGTTTCTGTTTTCGTTTGCCGAAAAATACACGGTGCTGCTGCTGGGCATCATCGCCACCATGGTGCTGTCGCGCCTGCTAACGCCGGCCGAGGTGGGCGTATATTCGCTGGGCGCCGTGCTGGTGGCGCTGGCGCAAGTGGTGCGCGATTTTGGCGTGGGGCAATACCTGATCCAGGAAAAGCAGCTCGATGCCGTGAAGCTGCGGGCCGCGCTGGCCACCAGCCTGCTTGTCGCCTGGCTGCTGGCCGGCCTGGTGCTGCTGGCCAGTGCGCCGCTCGCGCATTTCTATGGCGAACCCCGGCTGACCCTCGTGCTGCGTTTGCTGTCGATTAACTTCCTGCTGATCCCGTTCAGCGCCTTGACACTCCCCATGTTGCGCCGGCAACTGCGCTTTCGCGCCATTTACGCCATCAACGGGGCCAATAGCGTGGTCAACCTGCTGGTGGCCGTGCTGCTGGCGCTGCAGGGCTACAGTTATATGAGCATGGTATGGGCGGCGCTGGCCGGTTCCTGCGCCTCGCTGGCAGTCAGTCTGCTGGTGCGGCCGCGCGAACTGCCGTGGCTGCCGGGACGGCGCGGCATGGGCGATATCGCCCGTTTTGGCGCGTATGCGACGGGTGGCGGCCTGGTCGACGAGGCGGGCGTGGCGTCGCCGGATCTGATCATCGGCAAGCTGATCGGCATTGAAAGCCTGGCCCTGTTCGGCAAGGCGCAAAGCGTGCTGAATATCTTCAACCAGGCCATCACCAGCGCGATTTCTCCCGTGGTGTTTCCCCTGTTCGCGGCGCGCGCGCGGGAAGGGGACGGCCAGGGCGGGGCGGAGCTCGTGTATCTGCGCACGATCAGCTACATGACGGCGCTGGCCTGGCCGTTTTTTTTCTTCCTCGCCTGCATGGCTTTGCCCCTGGTCAAGGTGTTGTATGGCACGCAATGGCTAGGATGTGTGCCCTTGATCCGCATCATGTGCCTATCCTCGGCCGTGTATAGCATGTTCAGCATGGCCCGCTACCTGTTCGTGGCGACGGGCCAGCTGCACGCGCAGGTGCGGCTCGATGCCTGCGCTGGCGCCATCAAAGTGGCGCTGCTGCTGGCCGCGGCGCCATTCGGCCTGGTGGCCGTGGCGTGGGCCGTGGTGCTCAGCAACGTGCTGCGCAGCTGGCTGGTGTATGGCTGCCTGCGGCGCTTGAGCGCACTCGACTGGCGCACCCTGGCGCGGGCCGTGCGCAAAAGCCTGCTGCTGTGCGGTCTCAGCGGCATGGCGCCCCTCGCTTCGCTGCTGTGCCTGCCTGTTGATACGCCAGCGCTGCTGGCGCTGACGGGCACGGCGCTGGCTACCTTGCTGTGCTGGCTGGCCGGTCTGTTCCTGTTGAAACATGAACTGGCCGGCGAATTCTTGTTGTTACAACGCAAGCTGGCCGGCCGCTGGCTGGCAGTCAAATGCACGAAAGGATGACCATGCGTGTCGGTATCTTGTCCTACCCGATGCTGTTCCAGCGCGACGGCGGCTTGCAGATCCAGGTACGCGAAACCATTGCCGCGCTGAACCGGCTGCCCCAGCTACCGGCGCGGCACCTGGAAGTGCAACTGGTCGACGCCAACCATCAGCGGCTGGCCGATTTCGACGTGCTGCACGTGTTTTCGGCCAGCAATGGCACTTACCGCATCATGGAAATGGCCAGCGAGCAAGGCGTGCCCGTGGTGCTGTCGCCGCTGCTGTCGCCGGGCTGGGGCCGCGCCAGCGCCTGGCGCGCGCGGCTGGCCGACCGGCTGGCAGGGCGCCTGACGCAGTGGATGGTGCAAACGAGCTATGCGCAAACGCGGCGCGCCCTGCAACTGGCCGACGTGGTGATCGCCCTGGGCGAGGCTGAGCGCGATGCCATCGTGCAAGGTTTCGGCATGCAGGCCGACGCCATCCGCGTCTTGCCGAACGGGATCAATCCGTATTTCTTCACGGCCAATGGCGACCTGTTCCTGCGCGAAACGGGCATCGCCGGGCCGTTCGTGCTGATGACGGGCAGCATTTCGCCGTATAAAAACCAGCTGGGCCTCGCGCTGGCGCTGGCGGGGGCCGGCTTGCCCCTGGTGCTGATCGGCGCCGCGCCGCGCGAACAGCAGGCGTATCTGCAGCAGTTGCTGGACTTGCCGCACGTCAGCTGGATCGGCGCGCTCGACCACGCCGACCCGCTGCTGGCCAGCGCCTACCATGCGGCGGCCGTGGCGGCCCTGCCCAGCCAGGGCGAAGTGTTTCCCTTGAGCGTGCTCGAAGCGCTGGCGGCCGGCACGCCCGTCGTCATGACGGCGCAAAGCGCGCTGGACTTGCCCGATTCCGCGTTCGCGCTGCGCAAGGTGGCCTGGGACGATGGCCCCGCGCAGCGCCAGGCCATCCTCGACTTGCTGGCGCTGCCGCCCGAGCGCGCCCGCGTGCAAGCGCTGGTGGAACGTTTTACGTGGGAGCGGGTGGCGGCCCAGATTGCCGATTGTTACTACCAGCTGCAGTCCTTGCCTGCCAGGAGGCAACATGCTGTTTAATTCCTTCGCCTTCCTGTTCGGCTATTTGCCCATCGTGCTGGCTGGCTATTTTCTTCTGGACCGATTGACGTCCTGCGCCAGCTGGCGCCTGGCGCCAGCCGTGTGGCTGGCGCTCGCCTCGCTGTTCTTCTATGCCTGGTGGGACGTGCGCTACCTGCCGCTGCTGCTGGCGTCGATCTGCGTCAATTACGGCGCCGGCCGTGTGCTGGGGGCCAGCACGGGCGCGGCCCGCAAGCGCGTGCTGCTGGCTGCCCTGACCTTGAATCTGGGGCTGCTTGCCTACTATAAATATGCGAATTTCTTCATCGACAGCGTGAATGCCGTGGCCGCCGGAGCTGGCGCTGGCAGCCTGCCGTGGTCCGGCCTCGACATCATCCTGCCGATCGGCATCTCGTTTTTCACCTTCACGCAGATCGCCTTCCTCGTCGATTGCTACCGGGGCGAGGTGCGCGAATACCGTTTCATCCATTACGTGCTGTTCGTCAGCTATTTTCCCCATTTGATCGCCGGCCCCGTGCTGCATCACCGCGACATGATGCCGCAGTTCGCAGACCCGGCCAATGCCCACCCGCGCGCCGCCAATTTCGCCATCGGCCTGTCGATCTTTACCATCGGGCTGGCAAAGAAGGTGCTGATCGCCGACAACCTGTCGCCGCTGGCCATGCCCGTCTTCGCGGCCGGGGCCACGCCCACCCTGATCGAGGCCTGGATTGGCGTGCTGGCCTACACCTTCCAGCTGTACTTCGACTTTTCCGGCTATTCGGACATGGCCATTGGCCTGTCGCGCCTGTTCGGCGTGAAATTGCCGCTGAACTTCAATTCGCCATACAAGGCCGCCAATATCGCCGACTTCTGGCGCCGCTGGCACATGACCTTGTCGCGTTTCCTGCGCGATTACTTATATATTCCCCTAGGCGGCAGCCGCCAAGGCGAAGCCATGCGCTACCGCAACCTGATGCTGACCATGCTGCTGGGCGGCTTGTGGCATGGCGCCGGCTGGACGTTTGTCATCTGGGGCGGCTTGCACGGCCTGTACCTGGTGCTGCAGCAGGCGTGGCAGCGCGCGTTCGGCGCGGCGCGGGCGCGCTGGTGGCCCACCTTGCTGACCTTTCTTGCCGTGATGCTGGCCTGGATTTTCTTCCGCGCGCCCGACGTGGCCACGGCCTGGGACATCAGCGGCGCGCTGGTGGGGGAGAATGGCGTGAGCTTGCCGCGCGGCCTGGCCAGCCATGCGGCCGGTCTGGCGCAGTGGGGCTTGCATCCCGCGTTTGACGGCATCCGCTGGATCGAACTGGCGGGGCCGGGCTTGCCCGTGCTGCTGGGTGCCATGTTGCTGGCTTTCAAGGCGCCAAACACGCAAGAAATATTCTTTCTCTACGAGCCTGCCATTGAAAGAATATTTCAACCTGCAGGGCGCTGGGCCTTCAGCTGGCGCCCCACGCGCCGCTGGAGCGTGGGGTTTGCCGCGCTGTTCGTCGCCTGCATCTTCGGCATGAACCGGGTCACCGAATTTCTCTACTTCCAGTTCTGAGCATGGACACTTCCCCCCGCCGCTATCTTGTCTGTTTCCTCGCCTGCGTCGGCCTGGTGCTCGGCGCCGTCTCGTTCATGAATTACCAGGTCGACCCCTACCTGCTGCACCAGTGGGACAGTCCCTTGCTGCAGCGCCCGCGCCAGCTGAACGAAAAGCTTGGCGCCTGGGCCAAGACCTATGCCGTGGCGCGCTACCGGCCAGCCATCATCTACATCGGCAATTCGCGCACGGAAATGGGCTTGCCGACCGGCGTGCGCGCCTTGTTCGACGGCAAGCGCGTGTTTAACAGCGCGGTGTCCGGCGCCTCGATCGGCGACGCCATCCGCCTGGCCGAGCATGCGGCCAGGGTCAGCCGCGTCGAGACCATGGTGTGGGGCATCGACGCGCCCACTTTTTCCCTCGACATGGGCGCGGCGCGCGTGGAAGACAGCCTGACGGGCGCCCGCCACGGCTTTTTTGCCCGGCGCGCCCTGGTCAACCTGAAGCGCGGCCTGACCCTGGACATGACGCAGGACAGCTTACGCATCCTGACAGGCCATGCCGGCGATACCTGCCGCTCCAACCTGGCCGTGTATGGGCAGCGCGACGAGACGTGCACCCTCAAGGGCATCCAGCACTGGCTCGGTACCAAGGATGCCATTCCCGTGCGGCTGCAGGAATTCGGCGATGGCCTGGGGCCGACACCGCCCTCGACACCAGCGCTCGACGCCAGTATCGGCAAGCTGTGCCGGCCAGGCATGCGCCTGCGCCTGTACATCAACCCCACGCACGCGCTGACCTTGTACGCGCTGCACTTGCGCGGCAAGTGGGATGCCATGCAGGCCTGGCAACGCGGCCTGGTACAGGTCGTCGAGCGCCACCGGGGGCAGGGCTGCGATGTGCGCCTGCTTGATTTTTCCGGCTTTAACAGCATCACGAGCGAAGCGACCCCGCTCGTCAGCGGCAAGCCCGACATGCATTATTACTGGGAAGTGTCGCATTACCGGGACAATGTTGGCCGCTTGATACTGGCGCGTTTGTTCGGCGGCGACACGCCGGCGCCGGCCGATTTCGGCGTGGAGCTGACGCAGGCCAACATCGACGCCCACCAGGCGGCCACGCGCGCCGCGCGCGAGCGCTATCGCCTGGAGCACGCGCGCGAGGCGGCCTATGCGCAGCGGGTGCTGGACGGGCCTTTGACCCGGCGTTGATGCAAAGCTCCACAAATACGTAATGCCGTTCAGATAGCGCCCCTACGCGACCAGTAGACCTGCAAAACGGATTAAAGCCCCAGTCGCCCGCACAGGTGTACCGGGCCAAGCGAGCCTGAAAAATGTTGAGGGCAAGGCGCAGCGACGAAGACAGTACGCATGTACGGCGAGGAGCTGCAACGCCGCCATCGGCATTTTCTCGGGCGCGCGTCGCCGGCCCGCCATTTTTACGTTTTTACGCCTTACACCTTTGCCTTTAAATGCGTCGGACAGCTTAACTGAACGGCATTACCCACAAATACGCCATTTTTCACCTTCCAATGCTGACCATGGATACCACCGCCCGCCGCTACCTCGCCATCTTCCTTGCCTGCGTGCTGGCCGCGCTGGCCCTCGTTTCGGCCGTGAATTATCACGTCGATCCGTATCTGCTGCACCAGTGGGACAGCCCGCTGCTGCAGCGATTGCGCCCGACGACCGAAAAACTCAGCGTGTGGAGCAAGACGTATGCCGTGGCGCGCTACCGGCCCTCCGTCGTGTATATTGGCAACTCGCGCACGGAAATGGGTTTGCCGGCGAACAGTGCGCGCACTTTGTTCGAAGGCAAGAGTGTCTTCAATAGCGCCGTCTCAGGTGCATCCATCGGCGAGGCCATGCGCCTGGCCGAGCACGCGGCCAGGGTCAGCCACGTCGACACCATGGTGTGGGGCATCGACGCGCCCTCGTTCTCGCTGGAGCTGGGCTCGGCCGGCGTGGAACCGGGCTTGACGGATGGCGGCCCCGCGTTCTTCGCGCGGCGCGCCTTGCTCAACATCAAGCGTGGCCTGACGGTGGACATGACGCGCGACACTTGGCGCATCCTCAGTGGTACCTATGACGGCGTGTGCCTGTCCAGCCTGGCCTTGCACGGCCAGCGCGACGAGTCCTGCCTCACCAGCCGCAACCGTACTTGGACCGGCACGGCACGCGCCTTCACGCCGCGCCTGCAGGAATTCGGCGATGGCCTGGGGCCGACCGAACCTGCGCTGCGCGCCTTCGATGCGAGCGTCGGCAAACTGTGCCGAGGCGGCACGCGCTTGCGCCTGTACATCAACCCCACGCACGCGCTCACGCTCGACGCCCTGTACTGGCGCGGCAAGTGGGACGCCATGGAAACATGGCAGCGCGAGCTGGCGCGGATGGCCGGGCGCTACCAGCGCCAGGGTTGCGACGTGCGCCTGCTTGATTTTTCCGGCTTCAACAGCATCACCAGCGAAGCTATCCCGCAGGTGACGGGCGCGCGCGACATGCGCTATTACTGGGAAGCTTCACACTACCGCGACAATGTGGGCCGCTTCATCCTGGCGCGCCTGTTCGGCGGCCCTGAGCCGGTGCCGGCGGACTTCGGCGTCGAGCTGACGGAAACGGGCATCGCGGCCCACCAGGCGGCCACGCGCGCCGCGCGCGAGCGCTACCACCTGCAGCACGCCGAAGAAACAGCGTATCTGCGCCACGTGCTGACCTTGCCGCGCGAAGCCAAATAGGCGATCAACGGTGCCAGGCGTACAGCGTGGGGCAGGGCGCTTGCGCTATGATGCTGTTTTGCCATTCAGCAAGTTCCAGAACTCACCATGAAAATCGCCTTCTTTGCCAGCCAGCCCTACGACCGCCGTTTCTTCGATGAAGCCTTGCCATCCCAACCCGAACCGAACGGCATCGAACTGGTCTACCACAGCGCCTTGCTGAGCCAGGAAACCGCGATCCTGGCGCAAGGAGCCGAGGCTGTCTGCGTGTTCGTCAACGACGTGCTCGACACGCCCGTGCTGGAAGCCCTGCACGGCTATGGCGTGCGCGCCATCCTGCTGCGCTGCGCCGGCTACAACAACCTCGACCTGGAAGCGGCCAGGCGCCTTGGCTTTTTTGTCGCCCGCGTGCCTGCCTACTCTCCGGAAGCCGTGGCCGAATACACGCTGGCCCTGGTACAAACCCTGAACCGCCACACGCACCGCGCGTATGCCCGCGTGCGTGAAGGCAATTTTTCGCTCGATGGCTTGCTGGGCTCCACCTTGCATGGCAAGACGGTGGGCATCGTCGGCACGGGCAAGATCGGCCTGGCCACGGCGCGCATTTTTAAAGGTTTCGGCTGCACGGTGCTGGGCCACGACCCGTATCCTGCGCCCGCGTTCGCGCAGCTGGGCACGATGGTGGAGCTGCCGCAGCTGCTGGCCGAGTCCGACATCGTCTCGCTGCATTGCCCCCTGATGGACAGCACGCGCCACATGATCAGTGAAGCCACCTTGCCGCTGATGAAGAAGGGCGCCATGCTGGTGAACACTTCGCGTGGCGGCCTGATCGACACGGGCGCCGTCATCGAAGCGCTCAAATCGCGCCAGCTGGGTTCCCTGGCCATCGACGTGTACGAGCAGGAAAGCAATCTGTTCTTCCAGGACCGCTCGTCCGACATCATCGACGACGATATCTTCCAGCGCCTGATGACCTTCCCGAACGTGCTCGTGACGGGCCACCAGGGCTTTTTCACCATCGAAGCACTGCGCGAGATCGCGGCTATCACCTATCACAACCTGCAATGCTTCCTGCAGGGCAAGGCGTGCGAAAACAGCGTATTAGCTGCTTGAAGCCAGTTTTTTGGGCTTGGGCGGCGGCTTGGGTTTCGGTAGCGGCAAGGCGTCCGCCGTGCGCCGCGCCAGCTGACTGAGCCACTCACGCTCGTCCCACAGGCCGCCATCGATGAGGAAATACGGTTTGGCTTGCGGATAGGGCGGCGCTTCCTGCAGCGTGCCTTGCGCGCTGATCCAGGCGCGACCCGCGTCCGTCGGCTTGATGAACAGCTGGTCGTCGGCGACGATGGCGAACATCTTGCCGTCGCAATACAGGCCATATTCGCCAAACATTTTTTTCGCGTTGACGCTGCCCGCGCCCGCCAGTTGATCGAGCAAAAAATCCACCGTGCCTTGCTGTGATGCCATGTTGTCCTCCGTTTGAAACAGCAGTGTAGCGCACTGGTCAGGAGTCGCCGGCAAGGCTACACTACATCTATTGATTTTTTCGCATGACGTATTTTCTTATGACACCCGAGCAGATTATTCACCGCGGCATCAGCATCGCCACCCTGGCCGCCGGCCAGTCCATCGAAACCCATTGTGCGCCGGGCCAGACCGCCATCCGCGAGCAGGCCGATGGCTGGTGGCTGTACTTTGTCGACGAAGACGGCAAGGTCGACGGCTATGACAGCCCGTTCGCCAGCCACGCCGAGGCGCTGTGGGCGGCCAAGGCCGCGGCCGAGTTCAGCGCGCAATGAGGGCCGGTCCATGGGCCTTCCTGGGCTTGCCACAAGCGCCCGTGCCGGAAGAGGAAAGCGCGGACTACGGCGCCTGCCGCGCCGAACTGCACGGCAAGCGGCTGGTCTTGCGCGTGGCCAAAACCACGCCGACGAAAACCGGCCAGTTCGTCACCGTCTGGAAGCGTCCCCATCCTGATGCCGAGATCGCCCCGCTCGATGAAGCGGACCCCGTCGATATCGTCATCATCGCCGTGGACGACGGCGCACAGCACGGCTTTTTCATTTTTCCGCGCAGCGTGCTGCTCGAACGCGGCGTGATGTCGCGCGCGGGCAGCGGCGGCAAGCGCGCGCTGCGCGTGTATCCGCCCTGGTGCGCGCCAGAATCTGCCCAGGCCCAGCGCACGCAGCGCTGGCAGGTGCGGTGGTTTGTGGCGGCGGGGGATCAGCAAGGGCTGGATAGATTGTTTTATTAAGGAAACAAATGATTTGTATGAAAATTGACAAGCCTGTGTTCTTTCCCTATGCCCGAGCGTCTTGCGCATGGACGCGAGCAGTGCGGGAAGTGCGAATGATGTTGTGTCTGGGCGTAGCGCTCTGGCCGCTGGCGGTGGCCGCGGCGCCGCCGGATCCGGGCGCCGACGCGTGGCGCGCGCAATTCGCACGCGAAGTCGATCATCGGCTGGAGGTGCCAACGGCTGACCAGGCGCGCTATGTGGCGCTGTTGAAACAAGCGCTGGCCGATGCCAATGTCACCGATACGTCAGCACAGACTTTGCTGCTGGTGGACCGCAGCCCGCAAGTACAGGCCGCCTTTGTGATCTTGCATACAGAGCAAGATGCATGGTCGTTCATCGGCGCCACGGCCGTCTCGACCGGAAAGGTGGGAAGCTATAATCATTTCTTGACGCCGTTGGGGGTGTTTCCACATACCTTGGAAAATCCCGACTTTCGCTCCGAAGGCACGCTCAACGACAATCACATCCGTGGCTATGGACGGCGCGGCATGCGCGTGTTCGATTTCGGTTGGCAACAGGCACAGCGTGGCTGGGGCACTGGCGCGATCAGCCAGATGCGCTTGCAAATGCACGCCACCGATCCGGATGTGCTGGAAGCTCGCTTGGGCAATGTTGCTTCCGAGGGCTGCATCCGCATTCCAGCCACATTGAATGTGTTTCTCGATTCACACGGTTTGCTCGATGTAGTCTATGAACAAGCCGTCAACGACGGCCGCCATTTGTGGGTGCTCAAAACGGATCGCGATATCATTGAATGGCCGGGGCAGTATATGGTCATCGTCGATTCGCTGACGCAAGAGCGGCCTGTCTGGTCGCCCGCGCCAAAACCCTGATGCCGCGATCACGACAAACCACTACAAGTTGCCTCTCAGGAAAAGGATGAATGCCATGTCGGAGCCGCAGGGTAGTGAAGGGCTGACAGCCGCGCAGGCCGCGCAGCGCTTGCTGGAAAACGGGCCGAATGCCTTGCCCGCCTCGCGCCCCTTGAGTGCCGGGCGCCTGCTGCTCGATGTCGTTTCCGAACCGATGTTTTTGCTGCTGGTCGCCTGCGGCGTCATCTATCTGCTGCTGGGCGACCGCAATGAAGCGTTGATGCTGCTGGGCTTTGTTTGCATCGTCATGGGCATCACTTTTTTTCAGCGCAGGCGCACGGAACGCTCGCTGAACGCCTTAAGCGACCTCTCCTGTCCACGCGCCCTGGTGATACGCGACGGGAAACAGCAGCGCATCGCTGGCAGGGATCTGGTGCCAGGCGACCTGGTGCTGCTGGCCGAGGGCGACCGCGTGCCCGCCGATATGGAACTGCTCAGCGCATCGAATTTGACGGCCGACGAGTCCATGCTTACGGGCGAGTCCGTGCCGGTCATCAAGCATGGCTGCCCCGAGACTGGCGGCAGTCCGGACTGCCTGGTGTATTCCGGCACCCTGATCACGCAAGGCACTGCCAGCGGCCTGGTGGTCGCGACCGGCCCGCACAGCGCGCTCGGCCGCATCGGCGCCTCGCTGGCCACCATGGGGAGCGAGCTGACGCCGATTCAATCGGAAACGCGGCGTGTCGTCAGGCATGTCGCCATCGGCGGCTTGTGTCTCGCCGCCGGCCTGGCATTGGCGTATTGGTGGTTGCGCGGCGACGCCCTGCAAGGCTTGCTGGCCGGACTGACGCTGGCCATGGCGGTGCTGCCTGAAGAGTTGCCGGTGATATTGACGCTTTTCCTGGGCTTGGGCGCCTGGCGCCTGGGGCGCGAAAGCATCCTGGCGCGCAGCATACCCGCAATCGAATTGCTGGGTGCAACGACGGTGCTGTGCGTCGACAAGACGGGTACGCTGACGGCCAACCGCATGGACGTGGCCCGGCTCTGCTCGGAAACTTGCACCCATGATTGTCAGGGCAATCCTGCCGCTGCCTTGCAGGAAGAGCTGCACGGCTTGCTCGAATATGCCGTCCTGGCCAGCCATCGTCGGGCGTTTGATCCGATGGAGTCGGCCATCGGCCAGACCGGCGCCCGCTTGCTGGCCAATACGGAGCACCTGCATGCCGACTGGCAACTGATCGACGATTATCCGCTGTCGCGGCACATGCTGGCCATGTCCCGGGTGTGGCAATCGCCGGACCGTTCCGAGTTCCTGGTGGCGGCCAAGGGTGCGCCCGAGGCCATCATCGATCTGTGCCATCTGGCACCAAAGCGCGCCGCCGCCATCGCGGCCCAGGTGCTGGCCATGGCGAACGACGGTTTGCGCGTGATCGGCGTCGCCCGCGCCACGTTTGCCGCGCCGCCCCTGCCTGACAACCAGCATGTCTTTGAGTTTGAATTCCTGGGCTTGCTTGGCTTGCACGACCCGGTGCGCCCGGAAGTGCCCGATGCGGTGGCGCAATGTCACGCGGCGGGGATACGCGTGGTGATGATCACGGGCGACCATCCCGCCACGGCACTGGCGATTGCGCGGCAGGCCGGTATCGCCGGCGTGGCCAGCGGTGTGATGTCCGGCATGGACCTGGCCGCGCTGGACGACGCGGCACTGCGCGCGCGCCTGGCCGATACCGACGTCTTTTGCCGCATCGCGCCGGAACAGAAGTTGCGCCTGGTGCAAGCTTTTCGCAGCCGTGGCGATATCGTCGCCATGACCGGCGACGGCGTCAACGACGCGCCCGCATTGAAAGCGGCCAACATCGGCGTGGCCATGGGCGCCCGTGGCACCGACGTCGCGCGCGAGGCGGCAGCGCTGGTATTACTCAAGGATGATTTTTCTTCGCTGCTGCTTGCGGTGCAGCATGGCCGCCGCCTGTTTGCCAATCTGCGCAAGGCCATCGTCTTCATCGTCGCGGTGCATGTGCCCATCGTGGGCCTGTCCATCCTGCCCGTTCTGCTGGGCTGGCCCATGCTCCTGATGCCCGTGCACATACTGTTTTTGCAAATGGTGATCGACCCCGCCTGCTCGATCGTGTTCGAGGCCGAGCCGATCGAAGCCGATGCCATGACGAGCAAACCCAGGAGGTCGGAGATGCATTTGTTCGACCGTGAAATATTGCTGCGCGGCTTGCTGCAGGGGCAGGGCTGTTGGCCATGCTGGTCGGCTTCCACGTGCTGGTGCGCTGGGCCGGTCATTCCGACGAAGTGGCGCGCACGACGACCTTCCTCAGCCTGGTGCTGTCAAACCTGGGACTGATCTATGTCAACCGCCAATGGACCCAGCCGTCATGGCGGAGGGGGATCAAGTCGAACCGGGCGTTCGCCTGGATCAGCATGGCGGCCTCGCTGTTGCTGTTGCTGGTGCTGGGCGTGGCGCCTGTCCGCGAGTTGTTTGCCTTCGCGCTGCCGGACATGGCGCTGCTGCTGCAGTGCGCATTCGTCGCCGTGCTTGGCATCATCTGGTTCGAGTGCGTCAAGTGGCGGCTATCGACATGGCGATGGCCGCGCAGTGATGCACGGTAATGCAGATCAGACCGTCTTGCCGTCGATGAGCAGAATTTCTTCTAGCATGGCGCCGTGACGCAGGACGAACAGCACGTCCATGCCGCGTTTCCTGGCCAGCGCGACACCGTCCGCCTCGCCCAGGACCATGAACGCCGTGGCCCAGGCGTCGGCCAGCATGCAGCTGGGGGCCAGCACGCTCACGGCGGCGAGACGGTTCGCTACCGGTTGATGCAAGGCCGGATGCATGGTGTGCGCATGGCGCGTGCCGTCGATCTCGACCCAGCGGCGATAGTCGCCCGAGGTGGCGATGGCCACGTCGTGCAGTTCCATCACGCCACCGATTTCACGCATGCCATGGGTCGGCTTTTCTATCGCCACGCTCCAGGCCTGGCCATCGGGTCTGGTCGAGCGCGCGCGCATTTCACCGTCGATGCCGACCAGGTAGCTGGCGATGGACCAGCCATCGAGGCAATGCGCCAGCTGGTCGACGCCAAAACCCTTGGCGATGCCCGACAGGTCGAGCGTCAGCGGCGCGCGCTTGCGCACCTGCAGAGCATCCAGATCCACGTCCAATGCCTCGGTAGCGGGGCAGTACGTTTTGCCATGCCGGGCCGCGATCAGCGGCGATGGCGCGCATTGCGACGGCCCGAATCCCCAGTCCTCCACCAGCTGGCCAACCGCCATATCGAAGGCGCCGCCCGATTCGCGGCTGACCAGCAGCCCCGCAGCGAGCACCTGCGCAAGTTCCTGCGGCACAGGAATCCAGGTATTTTCCGGCGCCGCGTTCAGGCGGCACAGGTCCGAGGCGACATTCCAGGTCGACATCTGCCGGTCGACCCTGTCGACGGCGGCAAACAGGCTGGCGCCGATGGCGGCCAGGTCCGCTTGTCCGCCCGCATAGAATACGGCCGTGTAGCGGCTGCCCATGGTTTCGCCATTCAGGCTGTAGCGCCGCAGCGCGGGCTCAGAAGACGTCTTCACGATACCTTCCTTTTTCCCGCAGCGCCGCCACATCCAGCTTGAGTGGTGCGAGTATCTGGTCCATGGCCTGCCTGACGCTGGCGGCCATGGCGCGGCTGCCGCAGACGAGCACCTGGCCATCGTCGGCGATCAGGCGGCGCATATTGTCGGCATCCTCCATCAGCCGGATCTGCACGTGGACGCCATGCGTGACTCGTGAGAAGGCCGTGTGCAGCTGCGTCAGCCGGCGGTCGGCCAGATAGTTGCGCAGTTCGGGCTCATACAGAAAATCGGAGTCGGGATGGCGCCCGCCCCAGTACAAGTACATCGGATGCTTGCCCGTATTGTTGCGGATGAAACCGGCCAGTGGCCCGATCCCGGTACCGGCACCGATCAGGATGACGGGCGCCTTGCCCAGGGCCGGACGAAATTGCGGATTGGGCTGGATAAAGGCCTCGATGCGGTCCCCCGGCAGCAAGTGGTGCAGGTAGCTCGAACACACGCCCCCAGGCTGCTTGCGCACGCAAATTTCCAGCACGCCGTCACCCGATCCGCTCGCCAGCGAATAGAAGCGCGGCATGGAACTGCCGGGCGCCATGACACCAGCGAGGTCGCCGGCCTCGAAGCGGGGCAGCCGGTGGGCGGCAAGCCGGCTTTTCAGCCAACCGGCGCTGGCCGGCGGCGGGGCGGCGATAAAGCGCAGCACCACGGTGGGATCGTGCTCCTCCTCGCCGTAGGCGATGCGCTCGCGCAACTGCAGCGCATGCGTATGCGGATGTGCCGGCGCATAGTCGAGCACGAGCTCGTGGCCCAGCAGAGCGCCGACCTGGCTCCCCCAGCGCGCGAATTCCTGCGGCGACTGGCGGTCGATCAGGGCCAGTTCCAGCGACCGGCGCCATCCGCGCGCCGCCATCGCCGCATCGACCTCGTGTGCGAACTGGCAGAACGTGGGGAACTGGCGGTCGCCGAAACCGAGTACCGCGTAACTTGCCGCCTGGTTGGGGGCAACATCGGCCAACTTGGCCAGAAAGTGCGTGGCGCAGGCGGGGGCGTCGCCATCGCCATACGTCGCCGTCAGGATGAACAGCTGGCGCGCGGCGCCGTGGCGCGACGAGAACTGGTTCATCGGCGCCGTGTGCACGCTTTGTCCGGCCTGTCGCAAGGCATCGTGCAGCGCTCGGGCAAAGCCCCAGGTACTGTTGTTTTCGCTCCCCACCAGGATCACGCTGTCGGCCGAAGCCGGAGCCGAGTTGTTGGCGATGCGCGGTTTGGCCCGCTGCCGCTGCCACCATACGGCGATGCCCGTCACCGCCAGCCAGGGCGCGCCGAGCGCACAGAGGCCAAGTGCCAGGCCCAGCCACCACAGGCCTTCGCCCGTATGCAACTGGTAGATCAGTTCAAAGGCTTCCCGGACATTGCTGTGCGCGCGGAAGGCCAGCAGCGCGCCGCTGGACTGGTCGACATAGGCGTCGCCTTGCCGCGTGCGCAAGGTGTAGACGGCGCTGCTGTCACCGGCAAGCGGAAAGGAAAGCTCGCGCAGATCGACCAGCCTGGTGGCCAGCAAGGCTGGCAAGCGGGCCGCAGGCAGCGGGGTTCCACCGGACGTGGTGGCGGGGATATCGGGTTCGTCCTGGCTGCCATCGGAAATGAAGCTGAAGGTCGCCGCCGACATGTAGCTGCCCGTCAGCGCGGACAACAGCAGGCCGGCAACAGCAAAACGGGCCACCGCGGCGTGCCAGCGCTGGCTGCGGTTGCCATGCAGTGGACGTGCCAGCTGGCGCCAACCGCCCACCCGCTTGAGCAGCAGGATGGTGCCCGAGACCGACAGCAGCAGCATCAGCAGGGCGGTGATGCCGACCGCGGCGCTGCCTGGCGTGTCGAGGAATAATGACCTGTGCAACTCCTTGAACCAGCGCGCGTAGGCCGGCGGCGCATACGGCGCGATCGCCTTGCCGCTGGACGGGTCGACCCGGTCGACGCCCGAGATGTCGCCGGCGCTGTAGTAAACGATGATGGTTCCGGAGGCCGTGCGCTGGATTTGCTCGGCGCCCGGATAGTGGCGCGCCACCCGGCCCGCCAGTTCGGCAACGCTGACGCCCGCCGGCACGCTGGTCGCCAGCCGCTCGAGCGCGGGGTTGATCGACAGCACGGCGCCCGTCAAACCGATGAGCATGACCAGCAGTGCGCCGATCAGGCCAGCGAGCGAATGTATCTGTCGTAACATGCGGCGGTGGCTACATGTCGTAAATGAAGGACTTGACGTAGCCGCGTCCACCGACGGGTTTGCCTGCGCCCTGTTTGCTCAGTGGCGTGCGCACGTCGGCCGGATTGTCGCGCCCGTCCTCTGCCGCGCTGTCCACCCGGATCTCGTAGCCTGCATCAATCAGGGTGTCGGCCAGTTCGACCGTCACCTTGAGGGTTTTTCCGCTGCCGACGCTCGCTCCGCTGATCCCGTCAAATTCGCGCGCGTTCATGCCGCTGCCACGCGCCCAGTCGCTCAGGTGCTTGTAATACTTGGTCTTCTTTCCAGCGACCCACAACGTTTTCTTGTACTTGCCGGCGGCATCCGTGACATATACCGCCAGGTACGCGCCGTTGCCGGCGTAGTTCTTCAGTTGCGCGGTGAGTGTGACCGGGCGTGCCTGGACGAGACCGGGCAGCGCCAATGCACCTGCAAGGCAGGCGCAGGCTGTGATGTTTTTCATTTCTTTTCCCCTTGGGATGTCGGACCTGCAGGCCGCCTGACGGGAGCCTGTGGTACAGGACCGAGGTAGTCTGCGGCGTCGCCGTTGTTGCCGAAGTCCACCGCCAGGCTGCGCATGCGCAGCGATGCCGGGGAGTATTTGGCCTTGACTTTGTTGCCATTGCGATCAATGCCTCTGAGCTCGTAGCAGCCATCATCGATCTTGATGCGCTGGACAGTCCAGCCGCGCTGTTCGGCTTCCCGCTGCAATTGCTCGCGAGGTTTCCAGTCGGCAATCGGATCCGTGCAGTGGACATCCGCATGGACCGCATTGCTGAAAACCAGGGCAGACAGCGCCATGCATGTACGCGCTAAGAACATCGCTTGCTCTCCTTGATAACCACCTGAGCATGGCAGTTCATGCTGACATCATACTTACCCGAACGGCATCGCGCGATGAAAAATCCGGGTATTTGCGGCTCAACCATCGTGAGATCAATTATTTGCAGAAACATGCGGCAGAATGCGCCGCCGTGCTTGTTTCCTGGCTATAGCGGGCCTATTGTTTGGTGCGCAAGGGGCCGTGGATGAGTTTGCATGTTGTCAGACCGCGTTGAGCGGTATTTTCAGATAGCGTATGCCGTTTGCCTCAGGCTCGGGAAAGTGCCCGGCGCGCATATTGACTTGCACCGCTGGCAGAATCAGGATCGGCATTTCCAGCGACGCATCGCGCCTGGTGCGCATGGCAACAAATTCTTCTTCGCTGATGCCATTGCGCACATGGATATTGCCGGTGCGCTCTTCGCCGACGGTGCTGACATAGCGCACTTCGCGCCCGCCCGGCTGGTAGTCGTGACACATGTAGAGCAGGGTATCCTCCGGCAAGCTCAGCACCTTGTTGATGGAGTGGAACAAGGTGCGCGCATCGCCGCCGGGAAAGTCGCAGCGGGCCGTGCCATAGTCGGGCATGAACAGCGTGTCGCCGACAAAGGCGGCGCCGCGGGTAGCGTCACTGACGACGTAGCTCATGCAGGCGGGGGTGTGGCCGGGCGTGTGCAGGGCGCGGCATTGCAGCGCGCCGATGGAAAACAGCTCGCCATCGGCAAACAGATGGTCGAACTGGCTGCCGTCGCGCGCCACTTCGTCGCCAGTGTTGAACAGCTTGCCGAATACCTGCTGCACGGTGGCGATATGCTGGCCGATGCCGATTTTGCCGCCCAGTTTTTCCTTCAGATAGGGCGCGGCGGTCAAATGATCCGCATGCACATGGGTTTCCAGTATCCATTCGACCCTGGCGTCCAGGGCCGCGACGCGCGCCAGCAGGTGGTCGGCCGAGGCGGTGCTGGTGCGGCCCGACTTCGGATCATAGTCGAGTACGCTGTCGATCAAGGCGCAGCGGCGCGTGGCCGGATCGAGCACCAGATAGCTGACGGTGCTGGTGGCGGGGTCGAAGAAACCTTCTATTTGCGCTGATGTGTTGGCCATGATGCGTCTATCTCCTGGGTGTGCAAGCCTGGCGTGCATGAGGTCTAACGGGTAACGCAAGACCTGTGCCAGTACGAGCTTGGGCTAGCTATCTCTCCCTAATGCCTGATTCCATGCGTTTTCCTGCCAGAGGTAACCATGCGCTACCTCTGTTTTGCGCTGCCACTGGCAGTGCCACTTGACGCATTGGCAGTCCTGCGACAGTATGGCTGCACAATAAGGAGCCAGCATGCCAACGCCAGCGGTCACCCGCATCGAGCCATCCCCCAGCGCGCCCATGGTGCAGTCCTTGATCTCGTTTCTCGAACACGAGGTCCAGCCGATGATCGTGCTCGATCCCGATTACACGATCCTGGCCGCGAACGTCGCCTACCAGCGGCAATTTGGCAGTCCCGGCCAGCCTGTGACCGGTCACAAGTGCTACCGCATCTCGCATCATTACGATGCCCCTTGCGACCAGGCCGGTGAACATTGCCCCATGAAGAAGGCGCAGGAACTGCGCGGACCCGACCGCGTGCTGCACATCCACCATACGCCGCGGGGGCCCGAGCACGTCGCCGTCGAACTGCGTCCCATTTTCGATGCCGACGGCAGCATTACCGCGTATGTCGAGCGGCTGGAAGTGGTGCGCAGCGCTTCGGCCAGGCCCAGCGAGGAGGGACTGGTGGGCCGTTCCGCCCCATTTACCCGGGTGCTGGCGGCATTGCAGCGGGTAGCGCCGTCGATGCTGCCGGTGCTGCTGCTGGGCGAGTCAGGCACGGGCAAGGAACTGTTTGCGCGTGCCGTACACGAGAACAGCACGCGGGCCACAGGACCGTTCGTGGTGGTCGATTGCTCCGGACTGACCGAGACGCTATTCGAAAGCGAATTGTTCGGACACGAAAAGGGCGCTTTCACGGGCGCGACCTCGCGCAAGCCTGGGCTGGTCGATACGGCGCAAGACGGCACCTTGTTTCTCGACGAAATAGGCGACGTGCCCCTTTCCATGCAAGTCAAGCTGCTGCGCCTGATCGAGTCGGGCACTTACCGGCGCGTGGGCAGTGTCGAGACCCAGCACGCCAATTTCCGCCTGGTCGCCGCGACCCACAAATCGCTGGAACACATGATGGCGCAGGGCGAGTTCCGGCAGGACTTGTATTACCGCATCAGTGCCTTTCCCATCGCCTTGCCGCCGCTGCGCGCGCGGCCCGATGACATCGCGTTGCTGGTGCAGTCATTCCTGCGCCGCGCGGGCGCGGGCAAACGCATGCTGACGATAGACGCCGAAGCCATGGCGCAGCTGCAGCAACGCCCATGGCCGGGCAATATCCGCGAACTGCGCAATGTGCTGGACAGGGCCTGCCTGTTCGCCGATGACGGCGTGATCCGTGTCGAACAGCTGCTGGCGGCGCCGGTGGAGCAGGGCGCCGCGCCAGCCACGCCTGTGCGCGGCGACAGCATCCCGCTGGCCGAACTGCACGCCACCTTCGGCGGCACTCGCAAGGAACTGGCGGCGCACCTGGGCCTCAGCGAGCGCACCCTGTACCGCCGCCTGAAAGCGCTGAGCATCGCCTAGGCCTTGTAGCACTGCCATGCTGCCAATATGGCAGTGTCATCAGTTGACTGGCAGCGCGCTGCTGCCTGCCGCAGCGCCCTAAGTCCCTGTTTTCTATCCAATCCTCACATCGTGTAACGCTGGCATGAAATATGCTTCGATAGAAGCATGACGCGTACCTGAAACTTGGGCGTGTGTCTCGTGTTGTCATCGCAACGCTTAAGCAGATTAACCATTGAGGAGCAAGACCATGAACGTGAACGTCGGCAATATTGATCGTGCCATCCGGATACTGCTGGGGCTGGGCCTGATCGTGGCCACCCTGGCCGGTGCCATCGGCGCCTGGGGCTGGCTGGGGGTGATTCCCCTGGCGACAGGCATTTTCCGCTTCTGTCCCGCGTATCTGCCGTTTGGCATCCGTACCTGTGCGGTGAAAAAATGAAGCAGGGAAGGGAGGTGGAAACATGAGCACGCAATCTGGCGGCTACCGCGCCTTGACGCAATCGGTATCGCAACAACTGGCGACCCTGCGCGCGGATATTCCCGACGTGATGAAAGGCTTTGGCGATCTGGCGCGCGCGGCAACGCGCGATGGTGCGCTGGACAAGAAAACCAAGGAGTTCATCGCACTGGCCCTGGGCATCGCAGCCCATTGCGATGCCTGCATCGGCTTTCATGTCCAGGCCCTCGTCAAGCTGGGCGCCACCCGGGCCGAATTTGAAGAGACCCTGGGCATGGCCATCTACATGGGCGGCGGGCCGTCGGCGATGTATTGCGCCAATGCACTGGCGGCATTCGAGGAATTCTCGAACCCGGCGTGAGGTGCGTCGAGTTGGCACAGGATGAATAGCACATCAGCATTGGAGAAGTCGCGTGCAGATAGACTGGAATAATTTTACGCCATGGGCCTCGTTGGTAGGAGGGATGCTGATCGGCTTGTCGGCTGCGGTGTTCGTCCTGTTTAATGGCCGTATTGCCGGCATCAGCGGCATCCTGGGAGGCCTGCTGGAATGGCCGAAAGGCGATGCCGGCTTCGCCACTGTTTTTGTCGTCCGCCACCTCATCGCTTAAGGTACTCGTCATGAAAAATATACTGGCGGGACTTGTGGGTCTGGTCTTTGGCATCGGACTGATCGTATCGGGCATGACGGATCCATCGAAAGTGCTTGGTTTCCTCGACGTGGCGGGGCATTGGAATCCGTCGCTGGGCCTTGTCATGTGCGGCGCGATAGGCGTCGGCATAGTGGCATTCCGTTTTGCATCGCGCAGGGAGCGCAGCCTGTTGGGCGATGCGATGCACTTGCCGACATCGAGGCAAATCGACCGGCGCCTGGTCCTCGGCGGCCTGGCATTTGGTGCCGGCTGGGGGCTGGCTGGTTATTGCCCCGGTCCGGCCCTGGCGTCGCTGGCGTCAGGAGGGGCCAAGCCGTTCGTCTTCTTCGTCGCCATGCTCGCTGGGATGGGGATTTTCGAGGTTGCAGAGCGTTTGCATTCTCGATAGACAAGACGAAATTCTCGGCACTTGGCTGGACGCCGTATTCTGGTGACAAAGAACAGCGCCTGGATCAGGCTGGCGCCGCTCAACATTTGTTCGGTCGCAACAGCACTGTGGCGACCAGGCCGCCTTCGGGGGCGTTGTAAAGGTGAGCGTGCCGCCTTGTCTCTCATCGGGGCGAACAGTTTTACAAGGCTAAGAAGTGGTAGAGGTACTAAAAGTACTCTCAACCTCTTTCCGTAATTTGACATAATATAAATTATGCGAAGTTATGGATGAATTCGTCAAATGCCCCTTTTTGCAACTTGTACAATCGCAAATGCGATTTTAGCCCCTTGCGCGCCGCCTGGCACCCTGACTTTTTCGTCATGGGCTTGTGCAGTCCCTTTGCGCTTCGATACGCTGGCCAGCTCCAGGCTGGCGCGCAGGATTCCCAGCGGTTGCTGCCGCGCGCTGCGCTGCGCGCCTGTCTCCCGGTGTAATGCTGGCGGTTCTGCGTGCCTGCTGGCCTGCCACGCCGCAGCACTGGTGTGCGCCGTGCCTGGCCGCAGATCTGGCGCGTCCGTGCGGCTGCTCGTTTGGCCGCGCAACTTCGGTCGCGATCTGCCACGGCTACTGTGCACCGGCGTATTTGGCTGGCGCCGTGGGCCAAATGTCCATGCGGACCATTTCTATGGACTTGACCGGGCATTGGCGGCCAGGCATGGCTCAACGGACGCGGCGCGTTGATGGCACAGCGGCTGCGCCGCCAATCGCTTTCCGGACGGCTTGCGTCATGTTTGCGCCGTGGCCGCAAGGCAGCGCGCCGCGTTGCGGCTTGCCGCCGCCATCGTCCACATTGCGCACGATTACATTGCAAATCTATAATAATGTGTGTGCCGGGACGTGCTCGTGTAAGATTGCCCGCCTTATCTCTTTTGCCGGGCATGCCTTGACTTCCTCGACGTTTTTTTCGGTGAAATACAAATATGAAATCAAGGGTTTACAGGCAATTATGAAGGTAAAGTATCAAGATATTTCGCGCTATCTGCTGCGCGCGGGCGCCGCGCTGGCCCTCGCGACCGCCTTGTCCGCCTGTGCCAGCAAGCCCGGCCCATGGCCTGCGCGCGCCCTGCCTGCAAACGCTGCCGTGACGGTCGACGCCACGCAGTTTTTGTCCAGGAAGCAGCTGGTCGACTGGCAACTCGACCTGGACCAGCGCCACCTGCGCGCCACGGGATCACCCCGGCATGAAGCGTATATCGACGTCCTGCGTGAACGCTTGGTGCGCGCTGGTGTCAAACAGATGCGCTTCGAGCCTGTCAGCTTCCGGCAATGGTCGGTGGAACCGGGACACTGGAATCTGGAAGTGATCGATGGCGAACGGCCTGGCATACTCGCTGCGGCCGGTTACATTCCGTACTCGGGCGTCACGCCGCCGTCCGGCCTCGTCGCGCCCCTGGTGTACCTGGCGCCCGGCAGCGAGCCCGATGCCAGCCTGGCGGGCAAACTGGTGCTTGTCGAGATGCCGAAAGTGGCGTGGGCGGGCCGGGTATTCCACGACAGAGCTGTGCACGTGCACGATCCCGACCACGCCATGGCGCCAGAGACGCCATATGCGCGCCCGTTCCAGATGCTGGGGCCGTTTATCGCCTTGCTGGACAGCCTGCAGGCGGCCGGTGCGGCGGGCGTGATCGTCATTCTTGACGCACCGGCATCCACGGCGTATGGCCTGTATGCGCCCTACGAAGGCCAGGTGCGCCAGCTGCCTGGCGTGTTTGTCGACCGCGACCGGGGCCAGCGCCTGCGCGACCGCGTGCAGGCGGGCACGGCGCCAGCCTTGAGGCTGACCATGGATGCCACCGTGCGGCAGGTGCAGACGCGCAATCTGGTGGGCATTATTCCCGGTAAATCCGAGGAATTGATGGTGCTTCACAGCCACACGGATGGCCCGAACGCGCTGGCAGATAATGGGCCGAACGCCATCGTCGACATGGCCCAGTACCTGGCGCGCCTGCCGCGGGACAGCCTGCCACGCAGCATCATGCTGTTGCTGTCGAGTGGCCATCTCGCGGGCGACGTGGGCATCGAGCAGTTTATTGACCACCACAACGACGATGGATTAACGCAGCGCATCGGTGCGATGCTGACCATCGAGCACCTGGGTGCGCTGGAATGGCTGCCAGACAGCAACGGTTATTTAGGCCCTACGGGCAGATTTGAGCCTGCCGCCCTGTTTGCGCCGCGCACGCCGGCCCTGACGGCTGCCGCGTATGCGATGCTGAAGCACGCCGATGCGGCGCCCGCGTTTGTGCTGTCGCCCAGCAATCTTTGGCATGACGGCAGGCCGAAGATTGCCGCCTTGCCGGGTGCAGGCGCGCATTTCCCCGATGCGCAGCGCATCCCCACGCTTCACTACTTCTCGGCCCCAGCCTATCTGCTCAACTATGGCGTCAGCACCGTGACCCGCCTGGACTACCAGCTGATGCAGCGCGAAACGGTGGCCTTGACGCAGATGCTGCTGGATCTGTCGCGCGTACCGTATGCCGATTTGCGCAAGGAAACAGCGCCGTAGCCGTCGCGAGAGTACTCCGCCCTTCCCCGCCCTGCTCCCGGCGCTCTTCCGTACACCATACCAGCGCACTGGAAAACAGCCACTGGTATGGCCCGCATCGCCCATCCTCTGGGACAAGGCTGCGACTGGTATTGTGATCTTGCGCAAAGAATAAAACCAGTTGACTACCACCTGCAATGCTTGCACTCTGAAAAATCGGACGGTGTCCAGCCGCCCGGCCAAGATAAAAACACACAAGGAGATGCGATGCACCGGACAGTCATGAATAGCCTCATCATTACCCTCTTCGGCGGGACCCTGGCCGCCTGCGGCGGCGGCAGCGACGGAGCCAACGCCAGCACAAGCCAGCTGCTGGCCGGTGCGACCACAGCGGTGGCCTGCTACACGCCGTGGAGCAGTGGCACCGCCTACAACGGCGGCGGCCAGGCCAGCTACAACAACGTCAATTACACGGCTAATTGGTGGACACAAGGTAATAATCCAGCGACCAGCAGCGGCGGTGCCGGCAGCGGCCAGCCCTGGACGGTGGTGGGAGACTGTGGCACGCCGACACCCACGCCTACCCCAACTCCTACGCCGACTCCCACCCCGACGCCGACACCCACTCCTACCCCGACCCCGACCCCGACCGGCCTGGCGAAGCACGCGCTGATCGGCTACTGGCACAACTTCACCAATCCCAGCGGCGCCACGTATCCGATCAGCCAGGTCAGCGACGACTGGGATGTGATCGTCGTCTCGTTCGGCGACAACGCGGGCGGCGGCAATGTCAGCCTGACCATCGATCCGGGCGCGGGCACGGAAGCGCAGTTCATCGCCGATGTGGCCGCCAAGCGGGCCAAGGGCAAGAAAGTCATCCTGTCGCTGGGCGGGCAAAACGGTTCCGTGTCCGTCGGCAACACGGCCGAAGCAACAAATTTCACGAACAGCCTGTACGCCATCATCACCAAATATGGCTTCGACGGCATCGACCTCGACCTGGAAAACGGCGTGGCGCAAGGCGCGGCCATTCAGACCTATCTGCCGATCGCCGTGAAAAACCTGAAAACCAAGGTCGGCAGCAGCTTTTATCTGTCGATGGCGCCGGAATGGGTGTACGTGGAGGGGGGATACACGAGCTACGGCAGCATCTGGGGCGCCTACATTCCCATCATCAATGCCTTGCGTTCCGAGCTGACGGTGCTGCACCCGCAGTACTACAACAACGGCGACATCTACACGCCGTATGCCACGGGCGCTATCAAGGCGGGTTCGGCCGACCAGCTGGTGGCCACGGCGCGCATGCTGATCGAGGGATTTAACTATGGCGGCAATACCTTTGCCGGCCTGCGTCCGGACCAGGTGGGCTTCGGCGTGCCATCGGGCCGCAGCTCGGCCGGCTCGGGTTTTACGACGAATGCCGACGTCAGCAACGCCCTGAATTGCCTGACGCGCCTGCTCAATTGCGGCAGCATCAAGCCGCTGCAGGCGTATCCGGACTTCCGCGGCGTGATGACGTGGTCGATCAACTGGGACCGCCACGACAACTATAATTTCTCCGTGCCGACCAAGAATGTGCTGAAGACCTTGCCGTAGCCGCCTTGGTCCGACTGCGCATGGGAGCCGCGATGCTCACATGCGCAGCAGCGCCGCGCCCAGCACGCGCATCTGCAGCGCTATGCCCTGGCGCAACGCCTCCCCTCCCCCTTGCGTGTGCTTGATGCCATCCATGCTGGCCACCAGCAGGGCGGCCACTTGCGCGGCAGTCGCGTCCACCCGCCGCAGCGCGATATCGCCCGCCGCTTCGGCCTGTTCCAGCGCGCCGGCCAATGACGCCACCAAGCTTGCCCGCGCGCTCAAGGTGATGTCGGCGGCCAGGGTCATGTTGGCGTCGAACAACTCCTGCCCGTGGGCGCTGGCTGAAATTTCCGCCATCAAGCCTTGCTGGAAGGCCAGCAGCGCCGTTTCGATGCGCGTGAAGACGGGGCCGGGTTCGGCCAGCGCCGCCGCCACTTGCGCCATCACGCTGGCATGCGCCCGTTCGGAGCCGGCGCGAAACACGTCTTCCTTGTTCTTGAAGTGCAGGTACAGCGCGGCGCGCGACATATCGGCCGCCTGCGCGATGTCGAGCATGGAGGTCTTGCGGTAGCCGTAACGGCAAAACACGGCCAGCGCCGCATCGAGTATCCGTTGGGTTTTCAGGGTGTGGAGTGACATGCTGGCATGTTGACACTATGGATATATAGTGTCAACATGACTTTTGGACAAAAAACGTCAAAGTGTCAATAACTTACTCAAACAGGACCGCCATGACCGATTTCAATGCTGCACTGACTGAAGAACAGCAGATGGACCTGCTGCGCCACACGGAACGCAGCCGTTTGCGCGCCCTCGTGGCCGCCGATACACAGGCAGCGCGCGCCCTGCACGCCGACGACTTCCAGCTGATCACGCCCATCGGCAGCATGCTGTCGCGGGAAGAATACCTGGGCGCCATCGCCTCCGGCCACATGCGCTATGTGAGCTGGGAGCCGGAAGCGATCAGCGTGCGCCTGTACGGCACGGCCGCCATCCTGCGTTACTCGGCGCAGCTGGAAATCGTCTTTGGTGGCCACGCCGTGCCGCGCGCCCGCTACTGGCATATGGATAGTTACGAATGGCGCGATGGGTGCTGGCAAGCCGTCTGGTCGCAGGCAACGGCAATCCGCTGACCTGTGCAAATGCGGCATCATCCAGCCGCTCCGGGCCTGCCCGGACTTGCGCGGCGCTCGTGGCGCCATCGCGGCCCGGCCCCGCAGGGCGTCGCTGGTGCCAGGGAAAGCGTGCTTCATGCCTGCCGCTATTGCGGGTCGCGTGGCTTTGCCCTATTCTGCTGCTCTTATGGCAATTCCTGGGGCCGTCACATTCATGTTCACACTGCGCTCCGCTATCGATGGCCTGCGAACCTGCCTGTCCGCGCGACGCTTGTGCGTGGCCGGGCTGGCTGCGCTATTCGAATTCGCCCTGTTTACCCTTTCATGGGAAGACCCGTTAGGGTACCTGGCCATGGCGGTCTTCCTGCCAGCGCTGGCAGCGCTGCTGGCGTATGGCCTGTTCGAGCGCTGGCCGCGCCGCTTGCCCGGCAGGCTGCCCCGCTGGGTGTTGCAGGTGGTGGGCGTGGCGCTGGCGATCATGCTGACCCTAGCCAGCCTGTATCTGTTCAATACCAAGCCCGGTGCACCGCCGTTCTGGCAGGTGCCGGAGCGGTTGCAGAGCTATGTATCTCTCGCTTTCCTGGGACTGTTGCTCGGCCCATGGACGGCGATGGCCGCGCTGCTGCGCCAGCGCGACGCCCGCGTGCGCGAAGCCGAGCGCAGGCGCGGTGAGCTGGAACGCCAGGCCCGCGATGCGCGCGTGTGGCTGTTGCAGGCCCAGGTCCAGCCGCATTTCCTGTTCAATACGCTGGCCAGCCTGCAAGCCCTGCTCGATGCGGGGTCCAGCCATGCGGCGCCCGTCCTGGCGCATCTGGTCACGTATCTGCGGGCCGCCGTGCCGCGCCTGAGCGAAGCGGCCACCCGCCTGGAACAGGAACTGGAAATGGTGCGCGCCTATCTGGTGCTGATGCAGATGCGCATGCCTGACCGCCTGCAGTTCGGCATAGACGTCGCGCCCGGCTGCGAAAGACTGCAGTGCCCGCCCATGACCCTGATGACCCTGGTCGAGAACGCGGTGCGCCATGGCATCGATCCCTGCATGGATGGCGGGCGCATCGATGTGCTCATTACCGAGGCGAATGGCCGCTGCCATATCGAGGTCAGCGATACCGGAGCTGGCCTGCAAGCGGGCAGCCCCGGCCTGGGCACGGGACTTGGCAGCCTGCGCGAGCGCCTGGCGCTGATGTTTGGCGGCGAAGCGGCCTTGCGCATCAGCGAACTGGCCCCCACGGTTTCCGTGTTTCCATAGAATGCCCCGCATGGCCATGATACTGACCGCCCTGATTGCCGACGATGAACCCTTGCTGCGCGCCAGCCTGCGGCGCCAGCTGGCCGAGTGCTGGCCGGAGCTGCTGGTCGTGGCCGAAGCGCGCAACGGACCGGAGGCGCTCGCGCTGTTCGAGCTGCACCAGCCGGCGGTCTGCTTCCTCGACGTGCACATGCCGGGCCTGTCCGGCGTCGACGTGGCCAGCCAGATCGGCCGCCGCGCCCACCTGGTCTTTGTCACCGCCTACGACCAGTACGCGGTGCGGGCCTTCGAACAGGGCGCGCTCGACTACCTGGTCAAGCCGGTGCAATTGGCCCGCCTGGCCAGTACCGTGACGCGCTTGCGCGAACGCCTTGCGGCCATCCAGCCCGGCGCGGCCAGCGAGACGCTGTTGCGGCAACTGGCGGCGTACCTGCAGGCCACGCCGACACCTGCGCCGCAACCAGCGCCAGCTGCGCTGCGCTGGCTGCGCGCCAGCGTGGGCCCGGCCGTGCGGCTGATACCGGTCGATGATGTCGATTACCTGAAGTCCGACGACAAGTACACGCTGGTTGCCTGGCGCGACGGCGGCAAGCCCGCCGAAGCGCTGCTGCGCAATTCCCTCAAGGAATTGCTGGTGCAGCTCGATCCACAGCAGTTCCAGCAAATCCACCGGGCCGTGGTGGTCAACCTGCATGCCATTCGCCAGGTCGTGCGCGGCGCGCACGAGACAGCCGAAGTGACCTTGAAGCACCGGCCGGAAGTGCTGCCGGTCAGCCGCTCCTTCCTCCACCTGTTCAAGGCGGAATAGTCCCCGGGCGCGACAGGGCCGCGTCACTCATCGTGCATGGGCGCAGTTTGGCCCCCTGGGCGCGTGACGCGTCGGATCGGCCTTGCCGCGGCGCGCCCGTGTGCCGACACTGCGCTGGCTGGTCCTGCCTCGGCAGGCTTGATCCCACTCCGACAAAGGTGTATCGATGAACCAAACAATCTCCGCCGCCACGCGGCAAGCCGCTCCCCTGTTCACCTCGCCGCTGCAGCATGGCGCCGCCGTCCCGCTGGGGCGGTGGCTGGGACTGGGCTTGCTGTGCATTTTCGGCCTGGGCATCTGGTCGAATTTCTGGCTGCAGGAGCAAGTATTTGCCGCGCCGGGCTTCCTCTTGCGGGCGGCCGGCATGCCGCTACAGGTGGGGCTGATCGTCATGCTCGGGCTGCTCACGGCCCTGCTCGGGCTGGCCATCGCGGCAGCCTTGCGTGGCCTGTATGGCGAGCAACACCCCCTGCTGAGCCGTTGCTACGTGGCGCTGGTGGCGGCGGCGCTGGCAACGAGCCTGTTCGAAGGCACGCTGCTGCTGGCCATGCGCAGCCTGAGCGTCGCCTTCCTCGCTTCCGGCGCCGACGGCAATGCCTATGAGCCGGCGCGTGCCCTGCTGGCGGGGCTGCGCAACGGCGTGCACTTTCCGGACAAACTGCTGGGCGGTCTCGGCGTGACCCTGATGTATCTGCTGCTGTACCGCGCCCGGGCGATCCCGCGCCTGCTGGCCCTGGCTGGCATGCTGGCCGGCGTGCTGCAGTGGATTGCCGTCGCGCGCGAACTGTTTGGCCTGGACGTGATGCACGCCTTGCTGATTCCGCTGGGCCTGGTGTACCCGCTGACCGGCCTGTGGCTCTTGCTGCGGGGCCTGCCGGCGGCTGATTAACCGTCATCGCGGCAGAAGCAATGAGATGCAGGCTATTAATAGTCTGCATCTATTGATTCAGTTGAAATATTTTACTTCCTTTTGTAAATGAGAATCGTTACTATCTAAATCAAGGATAAGCGAATTCAACAGAAAGGAGCCTCCCTTGTTCACCGCCATCAAAACATTCAGCCAGGTCTGCACGCACATGTCGATTGCCTTCGGCCTCGCCTATTTGCTGACGGGGTCGCTCGCGCTCGGCGGCTTGGCCGCCATCATCGAACCGATCATCAATGTGGGCTTGCTGCCATGGCATGAAAAAGCCTGGCACGCGATCCGCCGCCGCTACGCCGCCAGCCGCGTGGGCTTTGCCGCCCTGGCCGGCGAAAAGCTGAGCCAGACGGCCTTGCACATGGGCGTGGCGTTCAGTGTCATGTACTGGGCCACGGGTTCCATGGCCTTCGGTGGCTTGCTGGCCGTGGTGGAGCCGATCTGCAACGTGATCGTCCTGCCCTTCCACGACCGACTGTGGGAAAAATTCCGATTTCGCCTGGAAAACCGGGGCGCGGCCCGCCTCGCCGCGCTGTAGTCCTCCTCCTCTTCTTAATTACCTGCCCACACGGGCGGCCGCCTTGGAAGCCATGGCGCCGCCCGCTCCAGCTGGCCCGCCAGGCGCAGCAGCACGCCATCCTGAGCATAGCCCGCCATGAACTGCATGCCGATCGGCAACCCTTCATTCGACATGGCCAACGGTACGGACATGGCCGGCAAGCCCGCCACGTTGGCCAGCGGCGTGTACGGCGAGTGCTCGAACAGGCGCGCCGTCCAGCCCAGCCCATCAAGCTGTGCCTCGTCTTTTCCATAGCGCCCCAGTTGCCATGGTACATCCGGCATGGTGGGCGTCAGCAAGACGTCGTACTGCCCAAACAAGGCGGCGGCGTGGCGCGTGACCGTATTGCGCACGTCGAGGGCGGCGACGAAATCGACGGCCGACACCGTCTGCCCGTACTGGTAGCAGGCCAGGGTGGCCGGTTCCAGGGTGTCGAGCGACACGGCGCGCCCGCTTTCCTGCGCCAGGGCAGCTATCCACGGCACCAGGTTGGCGCACCAGATGCGGGCATTCGCGTGCACGAACGCGTTCCACGACACGCCCAGCGCGGGTGCTACTTCTTCCACGTGGTGGCCCAGGCTTTCCAGCAGGCGCACGGTATCTTGCAGGGCGATATCGACCGCAGGCACGGGATGGGCCCCATTGGAAGCCATGCGTTGCACGCCGATACGCAGCTTGCCCGGCGCCACGTCCACCTGCGACAGCCAGGTGGACGTGGGCGCCTGCGTCACATACGGTTCACCTGCCATCACGCCCTGCACGCAGTCGAGCAAGGCGGCGCTGTCGCGCACCGTGCGGCTCAGGCCCAGTTGTACGCCCAGGCCGCTGAAGATTTCGTCCATGGGGGGGCCATTCGAGACCCGGCCCCGGCTCGGTTTCAAGCCGAACAGGCCCGTCGAGGCGGCTGGCACGCGGATGGAACCGGCCGCGTCCGTCGCATGCGCCAGGGGTACGATGCCGGCCGCCACGGCCGCCGCCGCGCCGCCGCTGGAGCCGCCCGCGCTCAAGCTGACGTTCCACGGGTTGCGCGTGGCGCCATATAAAACGGGTTCCGTGGTGGTGGCAAAGGCCATTTCCGGCGTGCTGGTGCGGCCGACGCTTGTCAGCCCGGCGGCGCGGAACTGTGTCATCAGGTGGGAATCGAGCGTAGCGACATGGCCGGCGCCCAGGCGGCTGCCCGCTTCGCTGCGCTGGCCCGCCATGGTGACGGCCACGTCCTTGATCAAAAACGGTACGCCGGCAAACGGCGCCGTATGGTCCAGGGTGGAAAAATCGGCCGGCCACAGCTCGACCACGGCATTGATCTGCGGGTTGACGGCGGCGCAGGCGCGCAAGGCGGCGTCATGCAATTCGGCGGCGGAAACGGCGCCAGTGCGCAGCAGCTGGGCCAGTCCCAAGCCATCAAAGCTTGTATATTCATGGAGTTGCATCAGTTAGCTCCTGTAAAAGATGAAGAGTGAGGATCACAGGAACAACTGTAGGGCTTGCGCTATCATAGTAGAAATGAATAGTTGATATACGAGGTATAGCCATGAACAATTTGCACAAGCTGGACTTGAACCTGCTGCTGACCCTGAACGCGCTGTTGATTGAACGCAACGTCACGCGGGCGGCGGCGCGGCTGCACCTGAGCCAGCCTTCCGTCAGCGTGCAATTGGGCAAGCTGCGCACGGCCTTCGACGATCCGCTGCTCTTGCCCGGTCCGCGCGGCATGCTGCCCACGGCGCGCGCGTTGGCGCTGTTTGCACCCTTGCAAGCCGTGCTGGCCCAGCTGGAGCAAGTCTTGCAGCCGGAATCGGCCTTCGATCCGGCCACGGCCGAAGTGCGCTGGAACCTGGCAGCGGCCGATGCCACCGAGTATGCGATCTTGCTACCTATGCTGCCTGACTTGCGCGTGCAGGCGCCCCTGTCGCGCATGGCCGTGTTCGAAGCCGTGCCGGCGCGCATGGCGCACGAGCTGGAAAGCGGCCAGGTCGACCTGGGCTTTTTGGCGCAGGAAGAAGCGCCGCCTGGCTTGCGCCACCGCACCCTGTTCACCGAGCACTACGTGCTGGCGGGCCGGCGCGACCACCCGCTGCTGCAGGCACAGCCAGACCTCGACCAGTTCTGTGCGCTGGAATTCATCGTCGTCTCGCCGAACGGCGGCGGTTTCCGCAGCAACGTCGATACGGCGCTGCAGCAGCTGGGGCGCACCCGCAAGGTGGTGCTGTCCGTACCGCATTTCCTCATCGTCCCGCCCTTGCTCGCCGCATCCGACATGGTGGCCCTGCTGCCGTCGCGCCTGCTGAAGAATGCGCTGGGCGCGCTGCGCACATGGGAGCCGCCCGTCACCTTGCCCGACTACGAAATGGCCATGGTCTGGCACGAACGCATGCACCTGGACGCGGCGCACCGCTGGCTGCGCGAGCGCATCATGGCCAGCTTGCAGGCTGGCTTACACGATTTTTCAGTGTAAAACACTAGGGAAGATTACCTAGTTTCTCGAAAGAAACTCCAAATTTTCGCCGTGGTGACGAAGGCGTAAGCTTGGCCCCAATAATAAAGGGTCACCATGAACGCCATTTCCATTCTGCATCGCGGTTCGCGCCGCCCTCCTGCTTCGTCCCCCTCGATGTTTAGCCGGCTTGCCGCTATGCTGCTCGGTATGCTGGCCTTCTGTACCAGCGCCTGGGCCGCGCCCGCCAACATGCCCACGGCGTCGGCCGAACTGATCAAACGCGGCAAATATGTCGCACGCCTGTGCTACGCTGCTCGCTCCACCACACAGGAGTGACGCATGCATGTTGACAGCGGCCGCGCGGACCCATCCGATACCTGGCTGGGCAAGCTGGGGCCGGGCCTGATCACGGGCGCGGCCGACGACGACCCCAGCGGCATCGCCACGTATTCGCAGGCGGGCGCCCAGTTCGGCTTCGGCATGCTGTGGACCGTCTGCCTGACGTTTCCCCTGATGCTGGGCATCCAGGTCATCAGCGCCAAGATTGGCAGGGTCAGCGGCCATGGGCTGGCGACGAATATCCGCCGCCACTACCCCCGTTCCTTGCTGTATGCCATCGTCGGCTTGCTGCTGCTGGCCAATGTCATCAATATTGCCGCCGACGTGGCCGCCATGGGCGATGCCTTGACCCTCATCATCGGCGGTCCCACCCATGTGTACGCCGTGGGCTTCGGTCTGCTGTCCCTGCTGCTGCAAGTCTTCATACCGTATCAACAGTACGTGCGCATCCTGAAATGGCTGACCCTGGGCTTGCTGGCCTATGTCGCCACCGTGCTGACCGTGCACATTCCGTGGGGCGAAGTGGCGCTGCGCACCGTCTGGCCCCAGTTCGCCTGGTCGGCCGCCTCGGTGACCATGATCGTGGCCGTGTTTGGCACCACCATCAGCCCGTATTTATTTTTCTGGCAAGCATCGCAGGAAGTGGAAGACTTGCAGGCCGATTCCAATGCGCAAGCCTTGCGTCGCACGCCCGAGCAGGCGCCCCGGCAATTCCAGCGCATCAAGATGGACACGGCCATCGGCATGGGCTTTTCCAACCTGGTGGCCTTCTTCATCATGCTGACCACGGCCGTGACCCTGGGCGCGCAAGGCATCACGCATATCGACACGTCCGCCCAGGCCGCGTCCGCCTTGCGTCCCATCGCGGGCGAGTTCGCCTTTGCCCTGTTCAGCCTGGGCATCATCGGCACGGGCTTGCTGGCCATTCCTGTGCTGGCCGGCTCGGCTGCCTACGCCATGGCTGGCGCCTTCCACTGGAAAAACAGCCTGGAACTGGCACCCAAGGCCGCCAAGAAGTTCTACGGCATCATTGTCACGGCCACCGTGATCGGCGCCGCCCTGTGCTTTTCGCCGCTCGACCCCATCAAGGCCCTGTACTGGAGCGCCGTCATCAATGGCGTCATTTCCGTGCCCATCATGGCCCTGATGATGCTGATGGCGTCGCGTCCCGCCATCATGGGCAGCTTGACCATTTCGCGCCGCCTGCGGGCGCTGGGCTGGCTGTCGACCCTCGTCATGGGGACGGCCGTGCTGGCCATGTTTGCCAGCATGGCGTTCTGATGCCTACGCCGCCTTCGGCTTGAGCATGCCTTCCACGATGCCCAGCACGGTCTGGCGCGGCAACAAGCGCGGCAGCCAGGCCAGCAGGCGGTTCGGCCGGCCCGCCACGTGGCTGCTGCGGCCCCGGTCCAGCGCCAGCAGCGCTTCATCCACAACCACTTGCGGCGCCATGCGCTTGCCCACGGCCGCTTCGGGCGCGGCCACCACGTCAAAAAAGGCTGTTTCCGTGGCACCCGGGCACAGGGCCAGCACGCGCACGCCACGGCTGCGGTTTTCCGCCCACAGCGCTTCGGAGAACGACAGCACGAAAGCTTTGCTGGCGCCGTAAATCGCCATGTAGGGATCGGGCTGCAGGGCCGCCGTGGACGCCACGTTGATGATGGCGCCCCGCCCTTGGGCCAGCATGTGCGGCAAGGCGCAGTGCGTCAGCTCCATCAAGGCCGTGCAATTGACGGTCACTTCGGCCGCCTGGCGCGCGAGCGGGATGGTCTCGAACCTGCCATGTGTGGCGAACCCTGCGTTATTGATCAGCACATCTGGCGGCATGCCCAGCGCGCAGGCCTGTGCATGGGCTTGTGCAGCGGCTGCGGGCAGGCTGAGGTCGGCGACCAGCGCGTGCGCGCGGATGCCGTGGCGCTGGGAAAGTTCCCTGGCCAGGCTGTCGAGCACGGCGCCGGAACGAGCCAGCAGCAGCAAATGCGCGCCGCGCGCGGCCAGGGTTTCCGCAAAGACGCGGCCGATGCCGGACGAGGCGCCCGTGATCAGCACGGTTTGATTGGTATAGTTGAAGGCGGTCATGGCAATTGAATCGTAGTGAAGAGAAATTCACTGTAAACTGTGGTCTTTAGTCCACGGTCAATAGAAAAAATATGCGCATCGGAGAAATCACCCGTCTGACGGGCGTCAGCAAAGACACGGTGCGTTTCTACGAGCGCCAGGGGCTGCTGGACGAAGCGCCGAAGCCGGGCATGACGAACAACTATAAAGAGTACTCGGCACAAGCCTTGCGCCGGATCGAGCTGATCAGCCATGCCAAGGCGCTGGGCTTTACCTTGAAGGAAATCGCCGAAGTCATTGCTGTCTGGCAGGAAAACGCGCTCGATGCGGCCACCAAGCGGGTCATGCTGGAAACGAAAATCGCCCAGATCGACGACAAGGCCCGCTCGATGGCGGTACTCCGGGCCGGTCTGGTCGACGCGCTGGCGAAGGTGGAGACGGGCTGCGAGGATGGCGTCGCGGTCGCAAGAAATTTACAAGGATAATCAATGACTTATTACACGCAATACCGCCATCTGGCGCTTGAGGGCGCCAAGCCTGCCCCCACTGCGCAGCAAATCGCCGCCATCGAAACCTTGCTGGAAGCACCGTTGCCGCCCGCCTTCCTGGCTTTCCTGCAAGTGGCCAACGGCGCCTGGTTCGACTACACCACGGATGTGCCGGACGGTAATGGCGGCGTGGAAAAAATGGGTTTCAACACCTTCTTCAGCGCCGACGAGGGCGATTTCTGCGATGAAACCCTGGTCGGCGAGATCCGCGCCGCGCGCAAGCATACGGACATGCCGGCGCGCATCCTGCCGTTCGCCCGCGATGGCGGAAATTCCATGGTCTATCTGGACATGACGGAAGACGGCGGCGGCCGCGTGCTCGCCTATGTACAGGAGTTGCCGGAGTGGACGGGCAAGCGCGCCCACGGTTTCATCGAACTGGCGCCCTCCTTCGATGCCTGGCTGGACAGCCTGTATATCGACCGCGACACGGTGCTCGACGAACTCGAACACAGCGTCTCGGAACCCTCGCACCTGGACGCGATGGAAGAATGGCTCGATATCGGCATGCCCGCCTGGCGCCGCGATGCGGGCATCGCCGCCCTATTTGCGCTGAAACAAGTCGAACTGTGCGCTAACGAACAGGACTAGTCCTACGGGAATCATCGTGCCTGTCCTATGGGTGTGCGCAGGCTGGGGGCTTAATATTACCATCAGCTAGGAGGCCGTGAAACTGTTTACGGACGCCAGCCAGAAAGCCAGCGATCCCGACATCAAGGCTTTTGCCACGAAAACCTTGCCAGCGTTGCAACATCATCTGGACATGGCGAACGCGCTGCAAGCGGCATTGGCGAAATAGACCACCATACGCGGGGAAATGCTTGCTGTACGTGCCGTACGGCAAGCATTTCCGCTCTTGACATACAATGCGGCAACTTCGTTTCGGCCATGCCATGACCTCATGCAGCTACTCAAGAAAACCGGCCTGATCGCCGCCGCCCTCCTGTTCCTCATCCTGCTGGCAGGCTGGCTCTTCATCAAGGTGGCGGCCGCCCGCAACGCCACCGTGTACGCGCAGCAATGGAACGACCAGCGCACGTGCGTGATCAAGACCTATGTGCCGCACTACGGCAACGGCGTGCCGCACAATATCGTGCGCGCCCTCAGCACTTCCAGCTTCTTCCGCGTGTACCACAAGGATGGCTCCTTGCTGGAAAGCACGGAATGGGTGCTGGACATGCATGAAGACGGCATCCTCGACCATGCCCGCTGGGGCAAGAACCGCGCCATCTACCCGACCGACATGGGCTACGAAGGCTGGACCTTGTCCGAATGCGCGTGATCCGCGAGTCGTGATGCCGAAACCTGCGCCATCAAGCCTGCGCAGCCCCTGGGGCGATATGCGATATGACCCCGACAGGAGCGATGCGCTGCCCCTCAGGTGCGATGAAATGGCCGACCCGCGCGCCTTCTTTGCCGATATCTACCAGCTGACGCAGCAGGATTGGGCCGCCGACCTGGCGCGCGCGGCTGCGGAAGACCCATCCGGCTGGTAACGCAGTGTGGATGCCAGACTATCGTTTCGATAGTTATTAGCACCGTCTCCTCTTTGAAGACTGCATTTTTGCAATTTGCACGCGGCGTTGCAAAAACGCCCGTTTTAAAAAAATATTTGTTGCACCAGTGCATGTGTGCTGGCATCGCGCTACTATGAATCAACAGCACTTCCCCCACCGTACCGGTTCTCTGCCGGCTTTCCCTGCCGCAATGTGAAGGAGATTTTCATGTCCAAGTTCGCCCCTGCCATTTGCCTGTCGCTCATGCTTGCCGCCGCCACCCTGCCATCCATCGCCAGCGCGGCCGAAGGCGGCGCCACGCGCCCCGATGCCGAAGCCATGGTCAAGAAAGGCGTGTCCTATATCAAGAGCGCCGGCGATGCCAAGGCGTATGGCGAGATCACGGCCAAGTCGCCGCAATTCATCCTGCATGACCTGTACCTGGTCGTCTACAAGCTCGACGGCACGGTGGTCGCGCATGGCGCCAACCCGAAAATGGTGGGCAAGAACTTGATCGAATTGAAGGATATCGACGGCAAGGCCTTCGTCAAGGAGCGCGTCGATCTGGCCAAGAGCAAGGGCACGTTCTGGCAGGAATACAAATTCACGAATCCGGAAACCAAGAAGATCGAGCCGAAGGTAATGTATTGCGAAAAGCTGGCCGAGACCGTCGTCTGCGGCGGCATCTACCTGTAGCCAGTCGCCGCGCCGCCAGCGCCGGGATGGCACACAGATCTCTCAACGAATCTCTCAACGAACTTCTCAACGAATTTCTCAATGACATGGGCTCCAATGAAAATCGCACAGAAGATGTTGATCGTCCCGGTGGTCGCGCTGGCTTGCCTGCTGGCCATGGGGGCCATGTCCTACTTCGCCATGCAGCAGAACGAGCAGCGCATGCGCGAGCTGAAAGATGTCACCCTGACAGCCGAGCGGCTTGCTAGCCAGCAAGCTATTGCCCTGGGCCAGGTGCATGCCGACGTGTATGCGAAGATTGCCATCGCCGCCAGCCTGACGGACGAGCAGTTCAAGCAATTCGGCGCGCAAACGGATGGCCAGCTGAACGCCATCGCACAAGGGTTGACGGAACTCAAGAAATTCTCGGGTGCCGCCACGGAAGCGGCCCAGGCCCTGCCCGGCGTCGAACGCTACCGGGCCAGCGTGGCGCAGGCGCTGGACCTGGCCTCGATGGACCCAAATACGGGCGTGGCGGCGATGCAAAATGCCGCCGGACACTACCAGCAAGTGCGCGGGCAGCTGCGCCAGGTACTGCTCAACCTCGACAATCGCACCGCTGACGCGTTGCAGGAAACAAAAAATGCGGGCCAGCGCGCCGGCTGGCTGTCGCTGGGCACCATGGCCATCGGTTTTGCCTTGCTGGCCCTGATCGCCACCTGGGTGGCCCGTTCCGTGGTGGGGCCCATCGACGAAGCGTGCCGCGCCGCCGAAAGCCTGGCCGCCGGCGACCTGACCATGCGCATCGATGCCCGTGGCGACGACGAGGTGGGCAAGCTGTCGCGGGCGCTGGCCACCGTGGTGAAAAACTGGAATACTTTATTGGGCGAGATACGCCAGGCCGGCTCCACCATCACGGTGGAAGCGAGTGAAATTGCGCTCGGCAATGCGGACTTGTCGGCCCGCACGGAGTCGCAAGCCCATTCCTTGCAGGAAACGGCAACGTCCATGCATGCCTTGACCGATACCGTGCGCGAAAACGCCAGCCATGCGCACCAGGCCAACCAGATGGTGCTGTCGACCTCGAACGTGGCGCTGGAAGGCGGCCGCGTGGTGGGCCAGGTGGTCGAAACGATGGGCTCGATCAAGGCCAGTTCCGGGCGCATCGTCGATATCATCGCCGTTATCGACGGCATTGCCTTCCAGACCAATATTCTTGCCTTGAACGCGGCTGTGGAAGCGGCACGCGCGGGCGAACAGGGACGCGGCTTTGCCGTCGTCGCCACCGAAGTGCGGGGCCTGGCACAGCGCTCGGCCACGGCGGCGCGCGAAATCAAGCAGCTGATCGAGGATTCCGTGGCCCGGATAGAAACGGGCAGCGAGCTGGCCGACAGCGCTGGGCGCACCATGGGCGATATTGTCGCCTCCGTCAAGCAAGTGACGGAAATCATGAACGACATCACGGCGGCCAGCCAGCGCCAGAGCAAGGGCATCGAGGAAGTCAACAATGCCATCACGGAAATGGACGAATTGACCCAGCGCAATGCCGCCCTGGTCGAGCAATCGGCCGCCGCCGCGCAAAGCATGCAAGACCAGGCGCATGATTTATTGCGTGTGGTCGACGCCTTCCGCCTGGGCGACGGCGGCCCGCCGCTGTTGCCGCGCTAGCGCGGTGCCTGCATGGCCGCTGCCGCGCAGTCGAGCATGCGCTTGCCTGCCGCCACCAGTGCCGGATCGTCCTCATCCTGCAGCAGCGTCCCCACGACGCTCTGGTCGATAGCGCTTCCCTGCATGGCGGCCAGGCGTGCCACCCGGTCTTGCGTGGCGCCATCGCCGATGGTACGGGCGCTGAAAAAGCTGTACAGGCCGGCAATTTCACGCTGCTGCAGCCATTGCATCAATTGCACCAGGCGCGCCTGCTCCACATAGCTCAGTTCGCTCACCTTGCGCTCCGCCAGCGCGTAATACACTTCCAGGCGCGCCATCCAGTTGCCCTGCGCGGCAGCGGCAAGCAGCTGGTCCCAGACGGCACCGGCGTGCAGCACGGGCTGCGGCTGCAACTGATAGGCCAGCACGGCTTGCTGCTGCGGCAATGCGCCGTAGGCCGTGGGCGCCTTGCAGACAAACTGGCGCGCATCGGGGCCGCCTTGCCGCAAGCCGCTGGCGATATGCCGCTCGATCTTGTCGCCGATGGACAGCAGGCGCCTGGCGTGTTCCTGCATGGACCACTGCGGCGGCAATTTGCCCAGCCAGGCCAGCGCATCGTCGTTGGCCCGGACCGCCAGCTCGTAGGCTACCGCCTGAGCCTGCTGATCTTTCTCTCTGGCCAGTTTTTCCGCATCCTGTCGGATATCGTATTGGCTGGTGCTTTGCTTGAGTTTCAGGCATGACTGGAAGGCGGCAGGCGCTTCTTGCCAGCAGCGAGCCGGTACCGAGAACGTCCAGCGCATGCTGATCGTTTCCAGGACATACGTATCGACGCCCTCTTCTGCCTTGAGATAAGCGCGGCCGTCCGCCTTGGTCACGCCCTTGGTCAGTTGCTTGCCGCCAGCCGTGCTCCATGTGTAGGGGTCATCGTCTTGCGGCACGCCGGGTACGGCGTACAGGGTCAGGTAGTGGCCGGCGGTGGCAGGCGCATCGGCCGCATGGCCCAGCGGCGACAGCAGGGATAAAGTCAGTAAAGTTTTTTTAGGCAACAGTTTCAGCATGTAGCAATCGGTTCAATGAAGTTCGGTATGGCAGGCGCAGTCGTGGCCGCTGGCCGCCTCGGACAGGTTTTGCAAAATCGCGCAGTCTTGCGACGGCTGCGGCTGGTCACACTGGTGGCGCAGGGTCACCAGTTGCTGCTGCAAGGTTTGCAAGTTTGCCATTTGCTCGGCGATGCGCAAGATATGGTGGTCGAGCAACTCATTGACGCTTTGGCAGCCTTCGGCCGGGTTGTTCTTAAATTCCAGCAAGGCGCGGATATCGGTCAAGCCGATCTGCAGCGAGCGGCAATGGCGGATGAATTGCAGCCGTTCCTGGTGTTCTTCGCGGTATTCGCGGTAGCCAGCGCTGTTGCGGCCCGGTTCCTGCAGCAAGCCCGCCTTTTCATAGTAACGCACGGTTTCCACATCACAATCTGTCCGTTTAGCCAGTTCTCCGATACGCATGGCATCCCCTTTTCATTCTTTCGTGCAAATTCCGCTTGACCCTGTAGCGGCTACAGGGTTTCTAATGGAAGCATACACCAATCCAGAAGGATGATGCGATGCCACACGATAGCCATAACCACGCGCATGACCATGCACAAGACGCCAAGCCCAGTCACGGCGGCTGCTGTTCACACAGCCACGCCACCCCTGCTGGCGATACCGCGCCAGCCCTGCCCAGCGCCCCCATAGCCGGCGCGAGCACGGCCAAATACCGCATCGCCAACATGGATTGCCCCACGGAAGAACGCCTGATCCGCAACAAGCTGGCCAATATGGCGGGTGTGGTGGGCCTCGATTTCAACCTGATGAACCGCGTGCTCGACGTGCATCACACCCTGCCGACACTGGCCACGGTGGAAGCGGCCCTGCACGGCATCGGCATGCAGGCGATTCCCATGCAGGCGGACGCGGTCGTCGCGCGCGATCCGAACGAAGGCAGTCTGAGCAGCCTGCAAAAAGGCTTGCTGGTGGTGTCCGGCCTGGCCGCTGCAGGCGCCGAGGCGCTGGCGTGGACCACACACGAAGACAGTTCGCCCCTCGTCATCGCCCTGGCCCTGCTGTCGATCGCCACGGGCGGCTGGCCGACCCTGAAAAAGGGCTGGATCGCCCTGAAAACGTTCACCTTGAACATCAACTTCCTGATGAGCCTGGCGGTTTTCGGCGCCATCGCCATCGGCCAGTGGCCGGAAGCGGCCATGGTCATCTTCCTGTTCGCCATTGCCGAGCTGATCGAAGGCTTGTCGCTGAACCGGGCGCGCAACGCCGTGCACAGCCTGATGCAGCTGGCGCCCGACACGGCGACGGTCGCCGATGCCAGCGGCGCCTGGCAGCCAGTACCCGTCGCCACGGTGGCCATCGGCACGCTGATGCGCGTGAAACCGGGCGAGCGCATCGCGCTCGACGGCATCGTGCAAAGCGGCGCATCGTCCGTCAACCAGGCGCCGATCACGGGCGAAAGCATGCCGGTGGACAAGGCCGTGGGCGACGTCGTGTATGCGGGCACCATCAATGAACGGGGCTTGCTCGACGTCACCGTGACGGCCAACAGCGGCAACAGCACGCTGGCAAAAATCGTCAAGGTGATCGAGGAAACCCAGGGCAAGCAGGCGCCCACGCAGCGCTTTGTCGACAATTTTGCCCGCTACTACACGCCCGCCGTGGTGGTGTTTGCCATCCTGGTGGCCGTGCTGCCGCCTTTGCTGCTGGGCCAGCCCTTCATGGCCTGGGTCTACAAGGCGCTGGTGATGCTGGTGATCGCCTGCCCCTGCGCGCTGGTCATTTCCACGCCGGTGACGGTGGTCAGCGGCCTGACGGCGGCCGCGCGGCGCGGCATCCTGGTCAAAGGCGGGCAATTCCTGGAAACGGGCTACCGCATCAAGGCCATCGCCGTCGACAAGACGGGGACCCTGACCATGGGAAAACCGGCCGTCACGGACGTGGTGGCCTTGGCAGGCAGCGACCGCGACGCCATCCTGCTGCTGGCCGCCAGCCTGGACGCGAACTCCGCCCACCCGCTGGCTGCCGCCATCGTCAAGGCGGGTCCACCCGCCGGCAGCCACCTGCCCGTGACCCAGTTTGCCGCCCTGCATGGACGCGGCGTGCAAGGCGATATGGCCGGCCAGACGTATTACCTGGGCAATGCGCGTCTGATGACGGAATTGAAGCTCTTGACGCCGGAGCTGCAAGCCATCCTGGCGCGGCTGGAACAGCAAGCGTACACGGCCATGGTGCTGGCCACCCCGGCCGGCGCGCTGGGCGTGATCGCCGTGGCCGACGTGCTGCGCCCCACGGCAGCGGCGGCCATCGCCAGATTGAATGCGCTGGGCGTGACCACCGTGATGTTGACGGGAGACAATTTGCTGACGGCGCAGCGCATCGCGGCCGAGGTGGGCGTCAGCCTGGTCAAGGCGGAATTGCTGCCGGAAAACAAGCTCGATGAAATCAAGGCCTTGCAGCAGCAGTTCGGCGTGGTGGCCATGCTGGGTGACGGCGTCAACGACGCCCCGGCCCTGGCGCAGGCGGACATCGGCTTTGCCATGGGCGCGGCCGGCAGCGACACGGCCATCGAAACGGCGGACGTGGCCTTGATGGATGATGAGTTGGGCAAGTTGCCCGAATTCATCAGTTTGAGCCAGCGCACGCGCAGCATCCTCGTGCAAAACATCAGCTTTGCCATCGGCATCAAGGCCGTCTTCTTCGGCCTGGCCCTGGCCGGCACGGCGACTCTGTGGATGGCCGTGTTCGCCGACGTGGGCGCCAGCTTGCTGGTGGTGGCCAACGGGCTGCGCTTGTTGCGCAATAACAAGCAAGCATAGTCCCGCGCAGAAATATTTCCATCTGGACAATTGCTGTAAAAAACGCTACTTTGGCGGCTGATCCCCACCGCCGCCAAAGTAGCCGATGACCTTCCTGCCCCGCCTGACCCTGCTGGCCACCGTGCTTGCTCCCCTTATGGCTGGCACCTCCCTGCACGCCGAACCGATGTTTTTCACGCCCTGCTCCGATACGGCCGCTCCCGGCAGCCTGTGCTCGGGCTTGAACGTGCCCGGCAGCTACGATGCCCAGGGCCGCGCCATCAGCGACGCGGATGCCATGCACGTCTTCGTGCGCAAGTTTGCCGCCGATGTGCCTGCAGGCAAGCCCGCCAAGGGTACCCTGTGGCTGGTGGCGGGCGGTCCCGGCGAATCGGGCGCCTCGTTCTACAGCCTGCTGCCCACCTTGCGCCGCAGCTTTCCCGGCTTTGAATTCCTCATCCCCGACCATCGCGGTACGGGCCATTCGTCGCGTCTGTGCAAGGTGGAGGAATCCGAACAAAGCCCGGGCGGCCGCGCGCTGGCCGGCGCCGAATGGGCCAGCTGCTTGACGGGCATCAATCTGATGCCGGAATACGTGGCGCAGTTTTCCATCACGATGGCCGCGCACGACTTGAAAGCCTTGATCGAAGGCGAACGGAGCACGGGGCACAAGCACACCAAGCCGCCAGTGTATGTATACAGTGTGTCGTACGGCACGCAGCTGGTCTTGCGCACCTTGCAGCTGGGGCCGCTGCCCGTCAAGAGCGTCATCCTCGACTCGCTGGTGCCGCCGCAAACGGATGCGCGCTGGGACTTGAGCCAGCGCTCGCAGGTGGTCAACCAGGTCGGCATGCAGGTGCTGGCCAACTGCGATGCGGACCCGGCTTGCCACGCGGCACTGGGCGAGCCAGCCGAAACGCTGTACCGGCGCGTGCTGGAGAAAATGCAAGCGGATCCCGCCCTGCTGGCGAAGATTCCGGGCAAGAACCTGAAAAACTTCCTCGGTGGCATGCTCGACGTGCCGGCCGCGCGCGCCCGCATCGCGTATCTGCTGCAGGAGCTGGACCAGGGCAAGGATGGCGAGCTGGCGGCCGTGCGCGCCACCTTGACGCAGGCGGAGGCCAGCCTGGGCAGTTATCCCCAGTCGCCGCTGTCGATACCGCTGGTCAGCATCATCAGCAATTCGGAAAACAATCTGCAGCCATCCTTGCGCCCTGGCTGGACCGCCTTTGATCTCGACCGCGAAGAGGCGGACTTGCTGTTTACCAGTCCCCTGCCCCGCATCCTGCTGGGCGGCGGCTTGCCCACCTACGCGCGCGACGTCTATTTCGGTGCTTTGCCGGCGAAAGTGCCGCCGATGCTGGTGCTGCAGGGAACCCTGGACGCGAAGACGCCGTACGCAGGCGCGCAGGCGCAAGTGCAGGCTTTGACGCAGAGCAAGGCCGGCAAGGTGGCCCTGTCGACCGTACACAACGCCCCGCATTTCATTTTATGGACGGCGCCCGCCTGCTTTGAACAGGCCAGCGCCCGCTTTATTGCCGGCAAGGCGGCGCAGGATTGTACGCTGTAGTTTCCACCCACTAGTTACAAGAGGACGATATGCGCATCACAAGCCTGGCATTGCTGCTGTTATCTTGTTTCGGCGTGGCGCAGGCGGCGCCGCCCGACGTCCCTTCCATCTGCGCCTCGCCCGCGCAGCCGGTGCGCGAACAAGGTTACGTGCCCATCAACGGCATCGGACAATGGATCACGCTCACTGGCGCGGCCTGCGGCAATCCCGTGATCCTGTTCATCCATGGCGGTCCGGGCAATGCCTTGAGTCCGTATGCGGAAGCCATCTATGCCGGCTGGGAACGCCACTATACGTTGGTGCAATGGGACCAGCGCGGCGCGGGCATGACGTATGCAAAACAGCGTCCGACGGACGATGTGCCCTTGACGGTGGAACAGATGCGCGACGACGGCATCGCCGTGGCCCGCTATATCGAGCAGCATCTGGGCCAGCAAAAAGTCATTTTGATGGGCAGTTCCTGGGGATCGATTCTGGGCGTGCACATGGCCAAGGCGCGCCCCGACCTGTTCCACGCGTATGTCGGTACGGCGCAGGTGGTCAATGCGCGGGACAATGAGAGCGGCATGTACCGGGAGGTGATGGCGCTGGCGCAGGCGGCCGGCGATACCAGTACGGTGGACAAGCTGACGGCGCTCGGTGCGCCGCCGTGGACGGACCCGCGCAACTTCGGCATTTTGCGCCGTTTCGACCGCAAATATGAGGGATTGGCAACGGATGCGCCGCCCAGGCACTGGTGGCAGCCGGCGCCGTTCTACGCCACGCCGCAAGCGCTGGCCGATGCCGAGGCAGCCGATGACTATTCGTACATCCAGTTCATCGGCTTGCGCGGCGACGGCATGTTCGCCAAGGTCGACCTGCCCGCGCTGGGCACGCGCTTTGCCTTGCCCGTGTTTTTCATCATGGGCGAAGCGGACTTGCTGACCTCGCCCGTCATCGCGCGCAGGTATTTCGACAGCATCTCGGCGCCGTACAAGAGTTTTACCTTGGTGAAACGCGCCGGACACGACCCCAACCAGGCCGTGCACGACGCCCAATGGACGGTCTTGCGCGACAAGGTGGCGCCGCAGCTGTTGCGCTGATCCATTAAACCGAGATCGCCCTGCGCGCCCGCAGGTGCAAGTGGCGAATCGCCATGGCCGAGACCATCAAAATGCCCGACGCTGTGGCCAGCACGACAATAAACGCCTTGTCGAAGGCCGAACGGGCCAGTTCCGACACTTGCAAGCCCAGTTCGACCGGCAATTGCTCGGCGGCCAGTAGCGCCGCATCGAGCGTGTCATGGGCATTCGGCAACAGGCCCGCGCTTTCCGGGATCACCAGGGTGGCGCTGTAGACCGCCGACATGATGGTGCCCAGCACCGTGACGCCGATGACGGCGCCCAGCTCGTACGACACTTCCTCGATCGAGGCAGCCATGCCGGCTTGCTGCGGCGCCACGTTGAGCATCACGGCGCTCGACGCAGCCGTCATGACGGCGCCCAGGCCCAGGCCCAGGATCACCAGGCTGGCCACTTGGGCCGAAACGGCGGCGTCATGCAGCACCAAGTACGATGCCATGCCGATACCGGACAGCAGTAGCGAACCCCACAATACCTTGGCCTTGTCGGCGCGCGGCAGCATGAAACCCGTCAACGGACCCGCAAACACGGACGCCAGGGGCAGCGGCAGCAGCAGCAAGCCCGCCTCCAGCGGCGACAATTCCCGCACCAGCTGCATGTGCTGGCTCAGTGCCAGTTCCATGCCGATCAAAGCGGCCGAGGCCACCATGGCGGCAGCCACGGCGCTGGAAAACGGCAGTTCGCGGAACAGGGCGAAGTCGATCAGCGGTTTGGCTTGGCGCTTCTGGCGGCGCACGAATTTGAGCATGAAGAAGGCGCCCACGGCGAACGAAGCGGCCGCCAGTGCATACGAGGGCTGCGACTTGCCCAGTTCCTTGATCGCATACACGCCACCAAGCAGACCCATCATGATTTGCAGGGAACCCTTCAAGTCCCACGGTTTGTCGCGGTTACCGGCCCGTTTCGGCAGGACGACGGCGGCCAGCACCAGGGTCAGCAACACGATGGGCACGTTGATCAGGAAGACGGAACCCCACCAGTAATGTTCCAACAGGAAACCACCGAGCACAGGGCCAAACGCGGCGCCGCCCGAGGCAATCGCCGCCCACACACCGATGGCGAACGAGCGCTCGCGGTTATCGGTAAACGTCAGGCGGATGATGGACAAGGTGGCCGGCATCATCAAGGCGGCGCCGATGGCCAGCAGGATGCGGGCAAAGATCAGCCATTCCGGCGCGGGCGAAAACGCGGCGCACAGCGAGGCGATGCCGAACACGGCCAGGCCGGCAAGGAAAACGGGTTTATGGCTCAAGCGGTCACCAAGGGTGCCGAGGCCGGGCAGCAAGCCGGAGACGACCAGCGCGTAGACGTTGATGATCCACAGTTTTTGTGAAGAGGATGCCTGCAAGTCGCGCGTCAGCGCGGGCAAGGCGGTGTAGAGCACGGTCATGTCGACCACGATCAGGAATAAGGCGCTGGAGACGATGGCCAGCGTCAGCCATTTTTTCATTGGATGCATAAACAACTCATGGATTTTAGTGTAGCTTTTAACAACTATCGGTGTGGATAAAGCGGGTGCTGCGCAAATATTTACGTTCCAGGCTGCCACGCGCCTGGCTGGGTCGGCGGCGGGCGTCAGCCACGCTTGCCATCCTTGTCATCCACTGCGGCGCTTGCTGGGGCTGCGACTACGTCAAGTTCGCGCAGCATGACGACGGACACTTGCTTGAAACCGCGCCCCTGGAAGAATTGTTGCGCCGTCAAGTTGTGCGCGCCGCATTCGAGGAACAATCGGGCGATGCCGTGGCTGCGCAGCTCGTCGGCTACCCACTCCACCAACTGGCTGCCGATGCCGCTGCCGCGCACGGAAGGCAGCAAGACCAGGTCGTCCAGCGCGGCGAACGATTTCGAGGCGCGCTGGCGCGTGTCGATGGACACCAAGGCCATGCCAACGATGGCGTCACCGTCGGTGGCAACTGCCAGCAGGGTCGAATCGCCATGCGCCCAGTCATGCGACAGGGCGGCGCGGATTTCGCCGCGTATCACCTCAGGCAAGTCCGCGCGCCAGTTGCCGGGCGCATCGGCGCGTTCGCCCTGCAGCTCCGAATGGGAGATATAGTCGGCGCTGACGTTATCAAGATATAACTTGCACAGCGCATCTTCGGCGCTGGCGTCGTGACACCAGCCAAAGCTGATGGCAGGGGGAGTGGCTTGGGCGTTTTGCATGGCGGATCTCATGTTATTGAATTAATAAACGCATTTTATGTCGCCCCAGAATGGCATTCAAGTTAAAATCCATCTGTAAAACAGATAGGTGGATGCCATGCAATGGACTTTGGAACAAATGCGCTACTTTGAGGCGGCCGTCGCGGCCGGTTCTTTCTCGGGCGCGGCGCGCCGGCTGGGCCGCGCCCAATCGGTGGTCAGCACCTCGATCGGTCTGCTGGAAGCGGAATTTGGCGTGGAACTGTTCGACCGCTCACGCCGCAGCGCCGTGCTGACGGAAGCGGGCAAGGTGATGCACCTGGAAGCGTGCGAACTGCTGCGCCAGGCCGAGCGCTTGCAACTGCGCGCCCAACTGCTGAGCGAAGCGCCCGAAGCGCAACTGACTCTGGCGCTGGACGAAGCCCTGCCCTATCTGGCCATCAGCAAGCTGGTCAAGGAGTTGGCGGCGCGCTACCCGGCGCTGGAACTGGTCATGCTCAACGCCACGGCCTCGGAAGTGGCGCAATACGTGGAGCAGCAGCAAGCCGATGTGGCCTTCCACTTCGACCGTGGCCCCATCTCGCCCGTACTGGAACAGCAGCACATCGGCAGCGTGGCGCAAGGCGTGTTCGTGGCCAAAGGCCACGCTATGGCGCACGGCCAGGAAGTGAGCCGCAACGAGCTGACCCGCTACCGCCAGCTGATCATGGATTCCGACCTGAACCGCGAACACGCGTTCAGCCCCGCCGTCTGGTTTTCCGACAGTTTTTACAGCATCGCGGAAATGGTGGCCGACGAGCTGGGCTGGGCCATTTTGCCGCTGAATATCGCCAATTACGATAACTACAAAGGGTATCTGCAGGAAGTGCCCTGCCCTGCGCTGGCTTTGTCGCGCTTGCCGGTGCGGCGGCTGTCGATCCATGGGAAGAAACTGAGCGAGACGAGTTTGTGGCTGACGACCAGGCTGGCGGAGTTGTTGTTGGATGGGCCGCGGGGGTGAGGCAGCTGGACAGTCGCCGAGCTGGCGCCCATGATCTAAAATGGCACGCTCTGGACATTCAATGGAGTACAGCATGGATTTCGATTGGCACGGCGGCGTCATTACCCGGCACACGGTCGTTGATGCCAACTACAGGAGCACGCAAAACGTCAGGCGCTTCCTGTTGCATCAGTGCGGCTCCGAATTCAAGCTTGACCGCGATTTCATGGCCTGGATACGCGATGGCGCGGTTAAAACCATGGGCGATGTTGCGGATGAATGGACGCGTCGGCATAACCAAGCCGGTGATGCGTAAATAAATAATTAATAGGTATTGAAAGCTTTACATGATTCACTCAACAGTCATCAACAACTGGCTCGCCATGGCAAAAGACGATGCCGTGGAGATCGATCCCGACGATATCAATCACGAAGCCCGAACCAATATGTGGAGCTTTTCGCCCACGGACGAGGAAACGCCGCAGATCCATGCGGCAGAGATCGTCGAGTTCATCGGTGAGGTGATAGCAGCGCGGCGCAGCGCGCTCGCTGGCGAGGCTATGCTGTTGTATTGCTGGCACGATGCGCAATGCCGCCAGTTGCGCTTCAGCCTGGTGTCGCGCTCGCATGGGCGGCTGCCGTTTCGCTGCGCGCTGCGCGAAACGCAGGATTTATCTCTGATCGCCGACCGCGTGGTGAACGGGGACTGGCGCAACGAGCATTGTATGCAGGCCCCGTCGGAGCAAGGCGATGAGCAGGAGGTCGCGCCGTTCGTCCTGCCCGTGTTTGTCGTGCCTGTTCCCTAGGAATCAGCACACCACAATCAGGCCTGGAAGCGCGCGGGCCGGCAAGCCGCCAGAGCGGACGCTGGCTCGCCATCGACGATTTCCCCGCTGGCAAGCTTGCCCAAAATGGCGGCCAGCACCACGCCCGGATGCATGGCGCACACATACACGCCTTCCACCTGCGGCAGATAGCCGATGACGGGCACGCCGTCAAAGGGCATGGGACGCAGGCCGATGCAGGCGAATGCCGGCGCGATGGCCTCGGTGCCCTTAAGTTCATTGCGGATGGTGCCGGCCGTGCGCTGCGCCATGGCGGCGGGCTGGTTTTCCGGCGCGTCGTCCACGTAGTCTTCCGCCGCCAGCATGGTCCCATCCTCGGCTTGGCGCACTTCCATGGCATGGCTGGAAATAATGCCGCGCACCAGGCCCGGTGGCGCCTGGAAGCGCAGGAAGATGGCGGGCGAGGCGTGAATCGGCAGATTTGCGCCCAGTTGCGCGGCCAGTGCAGCGGTACCCGTGCCTGCCGCCAATACGATCACGTCCGCCTCGATGACGCCAGCGGCCGTTTTCACGCCCGCCACCCGCCCGTCCTGAACGACAAAACCCAGCACCGGCGTGTGCGTACGGATCGTCGCACTGAGCGCCCGGGCCGCTGCCAGCAAGGCATGCGTGGCGGCAACGGCGTCGAGGGCGCCCTGCTCAGGTTCATAGACGGCCTGTTGCGGCGGCTGCCGCAGCTGCGGTTCAAGCTGGGCGATGCGCGCGCGGTCAATCAAGATGGATTCGGGCGACATGCGCCCATCCTGCGTGCCATACGACAAGGCGCCATGCCAGCGCAGCGTCAATCCGGGCACTTGCGTTTCCAGCTGGCGCCAGGCCGCGATGGCGCCGCCGCGCAGGGCCGCAATCGGGTCCGGTCCGGCACAGGACGTGTTAATCCAGGCAAACGAAGTGCCCGTCACGCCGGACGCGATGCCGCCCGCCTCGACCACGGTGACTTGCGCTCCCTTGCCGGCCAGGTGGTAGGCCAGCGACGCGCCGACGATGCCGGCGCCGATGACGATGATACGTTGGGGGGCTGCCCGCAGCTCCAGTGCATACGCATGGCCATCGACAACGTTACCTGCCACCATGGCAATATCGGGCACGGCCACTCCCTGCACGAAACCGCAGCGCTCCAGCACACGGATCGACGCCGCATTGTCATCGATGGCGCAGGCGCACAGGCGTTGCAGCCGCCATTCGTCTTGCGCCAGCGCAATCAGGTGGTGCAGCGCGGCCGTGGCCAGGCCCTTGCCCGCCTGCTGTTGCCCGATGCGGTAGCCGACTTCGGCCACGCCTTGCTGCCGGTCAATGTCCTTCAGGTTGGCGCGCCCGATCAATTCTCCGTGCGCGTTGACGATGACGCAGGGGTGCATGCGGCCCTGTGCGTGCTCGTCCAGGAATTGCGCGACGTGCGCGTGGATGCCGTCAATGCTGTAAAAATCGTCGGGGCGCCCGTCGATATGGCGCTCGAACCAGGCCCGGTTGGCTTGCTCGAAGGCCAGCAAGGGTGCTGCGTCGTCGGGGCGCAGGGTGCGAATGGTGTGTGTGCTCATGCAGGCTCCTGGAAAGGCATGAGTCTAGTGACACGCCACCCGGCCCGTCAATCTTGATTCCATCAATCAATATAAAGTGACAAACGCTACAATGGCCGCCATGAACAACGATTTATCCGCTGCCGAAGCTGCGCGTCTCTTGAACATCAGTCTGCCCACGCTGTATTCGTATGTGAGCCGGGGCTTGCTCGCTTCCGTCAGCAACGGAGCATCGCGCCGCAAGCGCTATCCGCAGGAAGAGGTGCTGCGCCTGGCCGCCCGCAAGAACGACGCCAGGCGCGGTGGCCAGACGGCCGTGGCCGCCATGCACTGGGGCTTGCCCGTGCTGGAGACGCAGCTTTCGCATATTGCTGACGGACGATTGCTGTACCGGGGCTGCGATGCGGCGACATTGGCCGCGTCCGCGACGCTGGAGACGGCCGCCAGCCTGCTGTGGGACGATGGAGAGAATGACTATTTCCGGCAGGACGCACCGGCCCTGCCGCAGGGGTTGTCCAGCGCGCCGGATGCGCCGCCCTTGATGCGCGCCATGCTGGCCATGGCCATGCTGACGCCAGCGGACATTGCGCACTCGCTGCAGTCCGGCCCCGCCTTGATGCGTATCCTGGCCGCCGCCCTGCTGCAGACGGCGCCTTCCGCCTTGCCGCTGCACCGGCAACTGGCCCAGGCGTGGCAAGCCGATGCGCAGCAAACTGAATTGCTGCGCGCGGCACTGGTGTTGCTGGCCGACCATGAATTGAATGCATCGACCTTTGCCGTGCGTTGCGTCGCCTCGACGGGCGCCAGCCTGCCCGCCGCATTGGGCGCGGGGCTGGCAGCCTTGTCCGGAGACAAGCACGGCGGCGGCAGTGCGGCCGCCAAGTGCATGTTGACGCAGGCGCTGGCCGCGCCAGACGCCAGGGATGCCATCGGCGCCTTTTACCAGATGTTCGCGCCGGAATTTGCCGGCTTTGGCCATCCGCTGTATCCGCTGGGCGACCCACGCGCCGCGTATCTGCTGGAAATCTTGTCGACGCTGGCGCACGAGAACCCGCAACTGGCCGCCATCCTGGCCGTTTGCGTGGCGGCGGGCGAGTTGCTCGAAGCCCGTCCGAATGCCGACCTGGCGCTGGCGGCGATGGAACTGGCGTTTGATTGGCCCGAGGGCGCAGCACTGAGCGTGTTTGCGCTGGCCCGCTCGGCCGGCTGGATCGCGCATGCGGCCGAGCAAGCCGCCAGCGCGGCGCTGATCCGTCCGCGCGCCCGCTACATCGGACGCCACCAGCGCGACTGAAAATAGTCGCTTGATTTATTACGCATACGTAGTAGTATACTCCGCATGCGTACCAATATCTCCTCCCAATCCGACCTCCCCGATGCCGCCGCCTGCCCGCTGGGCGAGCGCTCGCCGCGCCTGTTCAATCTGCTCAACCTGGCGCGCCAGAACCTGTTCCGTTCGGCCGATGCCGTGTTTACCAGCGAACTGGGGTTTTCCGGCACGCAAGTCGTCGCCCTGTTTGCCCTGAAGGGCGAAGAAGGCTGCCAATTGAAGGATCTGGGGAGATTGTTGCAACTGAAAAACTCGGCCGTCACGGGCCTGGTGGCGCGCATGGAAGAAAACGGCCTGATCGTGCGCGGCCAGTCGGTGCTCGATGCGCGCGCCGGCACCCTGCACATGTCGCCCAGGGGCGGCGAGGTGCTGGCCGCCGCCCTGCCCCTGCTCGACAGCCTGAATGCACAACTGAAGCAAGGTTTCAGCGAAGAAGAACTGGCCGTCGTCGCCCGCTTCCTGCTGCACGCCTCGCGCCTGCGTTTTGCGCAAGATCAAGCCAACCCACAGACAAAAGCTGGGGTCAGACCCTGAGGGTCTGACCCCGGTCATTGCCGTTGGGTTAAGCATTTTCATACCTTTTTTCTAACCCACAGGAGTTACCCCATGCACCCGAAAGACATGACCGGCTTGCAACTGATGCAAGCTTTCGCGCAAGGCCTGTTCCCCCGGCCCGGCATTTCCAAAACCATGCCCATGGACGCGCACACGGTGGAGCATGGCAGAGTCATCTTCACAGCCACGGCGAATGAAACGCACACCAATCCCATGGGAGGCGTGCACGGCGGTTTCGCCGCCACCGTGCTCGACACGGTCACGGGCTGCGCCACGCACACGGTCTTGCCGGCCGGCGAAAGCTATGGCACGACGGACCTGAACATCAAGATGTGCCGCCCCCTGCCCTTCAACGTGACGGTCTACGCGGAAGGCAAGGTCATCAATGCAGGGCGCAACCTGGTCATTTCGGAAGGCACGATCCGCGACGAAGCGGGTAAAGTGTACGCACACGCGACAGCCACCTGCATGATCATCCGCCCCCGGGAGCAAGCGGCCGCCTGATACGGTCCGGCACCTCGACCTGATCCGGGGCGGGGACGTTGACGCGCTGTATGCCGCCGCCCTGTGAGATGCTGCACGCGGCTGGGCGAGGTGGCGAGCATCCCCCTGTAGCAGTCGTCCGACTGATACAGCATGTGCCTGTACGGGGCGCCTTGTGCCTTGTCGCTGCCGCGCCGCGCTACTAGACTGGGGCCTTCTCCACGCTGCGACTGCCTGCCATGACCGACCTCTTGCCCCTGATGAGCTATTGCTTTGTGATGTCCGCCACGCCCGGGCCGAATAACGTCATGCTGGCCACCACCGGCGCCAATTTCGGCTATCGCGGCGCGCTGCCGGTGATCCTCGGCATCCAGGCCGGCATCTTCGTGCAGACCATGCTCATGTGCGTGGGGCTGGGCAGCGTGTTCGTCGCGTACCCGATGGCGCAGCAGGTACTGCGCATCGCGGGTGCGCTGTACCTGATGTTTTTGGCCTGGAAGCTGGCCGGCGCCTCGGTGGCGGGAAGCGGCGCACAGAAGGCCGTGTCGTTTGCGCAGGCGGCGCTGTTTCAGGCGCTGAACCCCAAGAGCTGGCTCAAGGCGATCACCATGGCGTCCGTCTTCATGCCTGCGCACAGCAACATGCTCGCCAGCGCGCTGCTGGTGTCCGTGATTGGCACCGTGGTGGGCATGCCGTGCAACGCCATGTGGGCGCTGTTCGGCATCTCGATCCGCAGCGTGCTGAAAGCGCCCCGCAACCAGCGCATCTTCAATCTGGTGATGGGCGCCATCCTGCTGGTCCTCGCCGTGACGTTTTTACGCTAGACTGCCACCCATGTTCGCCATCGACCGCTCCTCTCCCATCGCCCTGTTCAAGCAGATTGAGGACGCGTTGCGCCTGCAGATCGCGCAACGGGTCCTGCCTGGCGGGACCAGGCTGCCGTCGATCCGCCAGCTCGCCACGCAGCTCGCGGTCAGCACCAACACCGTGGTGGTGGCGTATGACAGGCTGGTGGCCGCCGGCGTCATCGACACGCACGGCACGACAGGCTTCTTCGTCTGCGCGCCAATTGACGCCAGCCGCGCCATTCCCGACGAGGTGGCGCTGGAAGCGGGCCAGGAGCAGGAGCCGGTTTGGCTGAGCCAGCAAGTGAACGACCAGCGGCCGGGCGTGCTGCTGGCCAGCAGCGGCGCGCTGCCGCCCACCTGGCTGCACGATGCGCTGCCGGCGGCGGCCGTGCAACGTGGACTGGCGCGCAGCGCGGCCGGCATGGCCTCTCGCTGTCCGCCGCAAGGGCTGGCCGAACTGCGCGAGCAGATCGCGCTGCTGTTGCGCGGCATCGGCATCGCTGCGGACGCCAGCCACATCCTCACCACGTTCGGCGGCACCCATGCCATCGATCTGATCTGCCGCACCTTCCTGCAGCCCGGCGATACGGTGCTGGTGGAAGACCCCGGATACTTCCTGATGTTCGGCCGGCTGCGCCAGGACGGCGTGCGCCTGGTGCCCATCCGGCGCCGCCCCGATGGCCTCGACCTGGACGAACTGGAAGCGGCTTGCCGCGTGCACCGTCCGCGCCTGCTGTTCATGCAGACGGCCTTGCACAATCCCACCGGGTGGAGCAGCAGCGCCGCCAACCTGCACAAGGTGCTGATCATGGCGCAGCAGTATGGCTTCCTGATCGCCGAAGACGACGTGCATGGCCATTTCCAGCCGGGCCACAGCACGCGGCTGGCGTCGCTGTCCGGACTGGACGGCGTGATCTATTATTCGAGCCTGTGCAAGGCGCTGAGCCCGGCCCTGCGCATGGGCTACCTGGCCGCGGCACCCGCCTTGCTCAAGCTGCTGATGCGCACCAAGATCCATTCCATCATGACGTTGCCGGCGCTGAACGAATACGTTCTGCTGGAAGTGCTCAAGGCCGGCAACCTGCGCAAGCACATGGAGCGGCTGCAACGCAAGATCATGGTGGCGCGCAACGCCAGCACGCGGCAACTGAGCGCGGCCGGCGTGCTGTTCGAGCAGCCCGGCGACGCAGGCATTTTCCTGTGGGGCAGCATGCCCGAAGGGCTGGACGTGGACTTGCTGGTGCAGGACGCCTACCGCAACAAGATCCTGCTGATGCGCGGCGCCGCGTTCTCGGCCAACGACACGCCCGACCAGCACATCCGCTTCAACGTCGCCTTCAGCCAGCATCCCCGCGTGAGCGCCTACCTGGAAGAACGCCTGCGCGCGGTGGCCGGCGCGCGCTCAAGCCTGGCCCGCGCCAGCGCCGCCAGCATCGAGCGCAAGGATGCTTAAAAGGATTGCTTTTAACGCCTTGCAAAGCCACTCGCCTGCCTTCCTCTTGCCAAAGAGGCAACAACGCCATACACTGAAGCATTCAGGACGTCCGTCATCGGCTGCGGATTCAATCGGTGGTCGTTCCGCAAAGGCTGCCGGCTGAGTTCGGCCAGTAACGGACGGTCGTGCAAACATGCGAGATGTAGCGCATTACAGTCATTCATCAGCTGAGTAGGGTTAGCAATGCAAGAAGAATCAAAAGAAGAAGTTCGCCGGATCTTGCAGGGAGCCTTTGGCAGCCTATAGTGGATCCACGATTTGAGACAGCAGTTTAAGCTATGGTCCTCAATGGAGGATGGCAGGGAATGACGGAAGCAAAGAAGCGGAAAGTGCATAGCGCGGAGTTCAAGGCGAAGGTCGGCTTGGAGGCAGTGCGCGGGGTCAAGACGGTCAACGAGATCGCGCAATTGCACGGCGTTCAACCGGTGATGGTGAGCCAGTGGAAGAAGGAGATTCTGGCCAACGCTGGCACCCTGTTCGAGGGCAAGCGCGGCCCCAAGGTTGAGCTGGAGCACGAGAGCGAGGACCATCATTACGGCGAGATCGGGCGCCTGAAGATGGAGTTGGACTGGCTTAAAAAAAGTCAGGCCTATAAGCAGCTCGGTACGGCTGGAATGGATCGAGCGAGAGAGCAAGCTGTCGCTGCTGCGCAAGTGCGAACTGGCCGGTGTGTCGCGGGCGACGGCGTATCGGCAGTGTGTCGTCGCGCCACCTGATGAGGACGACCTGGTGCTGTGCGCTTTGATTGATGAGGAGTACACCCAGCATCCGTTCTATGGCAGTCGGCGAATGGTGGTAATCCTGTTGCGGCAGGGATGGCTGGTGAACCGCAAGCGGGTACAACGTCTGATGCGCATGATGGGCCTGGCGCCCGGCCCGAGCACGACGGTGCGCGATCCGGGGCACAAGGTGTACCTATACTTGTTGCGTGGGGTGGCAGTGGTCCGACCGAACCACGTCTGGAGTACCGACATCACCTACATCCGTTTGGCACGCGGCTTTGCATATCTGGTGGCGGTCATCGACTGGTATTCGCGGCGCGTGCTGTCCTGGCGCATCAGCAACTGCATGGACGCCTCGTTTTGCGTGGACTGCCTGGAAGAGGCGCTGATTGGCCACGGAAAACCGGATATCTTCAACGCCGACCAGGGCGTCCAGAGCGGATTCAACCGGTCCTCGCAACACTAGATTGTTGAACAAATTTTAGGTATTCGTCCAGCACTTCTGCCTGCGACTTCCAACCAAGCGCTTTCCGGGGTCTGGAATTCAGCGCATTAGCAACGGCTTGGATCTCTTTAGGGAAGCACTGATTTAGAGCGCCTAACAAAACCGCTGAATATATCTCCAGCAGATGAGTGTGCGTTCGACCACCCAGCGCCATTTTCCCAGCCGTTCGCGCGACTCGATACCGTAGCGGACTATGCGTGGAGCGATGCCACGGCTACGCAACCAGGCCCGATGGGCACGCGAAGCATAGGCCTTGTCGGCATGCAGTTTGGCAGGACGTTTGCGTGGCCGGCCCGCAAGCCCTGCTACTGAAGGGACGGCTTCAAGCAGTGGAATCAGCATACGGGAATCATATACCTGAGCCCCCGATATGCTCGCCACCAGAGCCAGTCCGCGTTGATCGACGAGCAGATGGTGCTTGCAACCGAGCTTACCGCGGTCGGTGGGATTGGGGCCGGTATGCTGTCCGCCGAGGGGGGGATGGCACGCTGGCCGAGTCGACACTAGCGCGTTCCCACTGAATCTGGTCGTATTCCCGCAAGTGCTGCAGCATGGCGTCATGGATGCGTTGCCAGCTACCCGCCTGTTGCCAGGCATGTAGGCGCCGCCAGCAACTCATGCCGCTGCCGCAGCCCAGTTCACGGGGAAGGTATTCCCAAGGCAAACCGGTCTTGAGGACGAACAGGATGCCGGTCAAGGCGGCGCGGTCGTCAATGCGAGGACGCCCGCCTTTGGGAGAAGGACGATGTGCTGGTAGCAAAGGCTGAATCAGCGCCCACAGGTCGTCAGGAAGAAGTGATTTAGCCATGGCGCGGCCCCCCCCCGAAATGATGTCAGGTGGGTTGGACCAGCTTCGGGGCCGTTTGTTTCTCTGGACGACGTTTTGTTAGGCGTTCTAAGCCATAGTGCGAGCGTTAGGACTGGCCGTCCTGTTCGCTGCCAGACCGATGCCGGCAAGGCGCTGTCGGGCCTCTCAGCCCGCCGTCTTTTTCTTCGCCTTCAATAAACTCCCCGCCGCATTTTCTTCAAAACGCCCCGCCTCCTCTATATAGCCATGCACGGTGCCGTCGTGGCGCCAGCCGCCCTGGCGCTTGATGGCCTGGAAATCGGCGCCGGCCCGGTGTGCGCTGGTGGCCATGCCGCGCCGCAGGCTGTGGCTCGACAGTTCTGGCACGTAATCAAGCGCCGCCAGCCTGGCGCAGCTTGCCAGGATCGTGTTGATGCTGCTGGCGTGCAATTCCTTCGCTCCCACATGGCCCCACTGATTGACGGTACGCAAGAGCGGCCCCGTGCGGATATGCGCCACGCCCAGCCAGGCGCGCAGGGCTGTTGCCGGACAGCAGACGCCGTCGCCGAACGGAATCGCCTTGACGATGCCCTCCCCCAGTTGATCCGTTTTCGAGCGGGGCAAGGTGATCACCATGCCCTGCGGCTCCCAGCTCACGTCTTCCAGCATCAATCCCGCCAGCTCGCTGCGGCGGAAACCGCCAAAAAATCCCAGTTGCAGCAAGGCACTGTCGCGCAGGGCCTTGACGCTGCCCAAGGCCGCCAGTTTGGCAACGATCACTTCCAGGTCTTCCAGAGGCAGGGCCTTGGCCTTCTTTTTCGGCTTGCCGTGCAGGCGGGCGATGCCGGCCAGGGTCTTGCGCACGGTGGGCGTGGACGCGGGGTCGTCAAAGCCCTGGTACACATGCCATTGCGACAGGGCCGTCAGGCGCAGGGCCAGGGTGCGCGCGTTCAGGCTGTCCGCGTAGGCCATCAGGTAACGGATGACGCTCGACTCATCGGTGGGCAGTGCCCCACCCCAGGCCTGGAAGTGGCGGATGGCGGAACGGTAGGTGCGGCGTGTGTTGTCCGAGGTGGCGGCGGCGAGAAACGCCTGGTGGCGCGCGGCAAGTTCGGCATCGATCAGGGCGCCGTGTACCGGTGCGGGAGCGATGGCGGCGTTTTTCAAAGGGGCGGCACGGCGTTTCGGGAGGGGAAAATCGGGCATGGCGGTGGCGAAATCGCGGTTTTGTACTGGGAGACACGCAGAATAGCATGCGAAACACCCCCATAACACACGATAAGCGATCTTATCGTGACTTATATTTCTCAAGAATCATCAAAATTTATATCGTAATATTATTCAATATTACGTATCATGTAATACGTTACTAAATTTCGTTCATAGGTGGTTTCATGGCCCGCACTGGCATTTTGTACTCTGATGTTATGAAAGCAGCCCAAATCGTCGCTGCCGATGGGCGCAATCCCACGGTCGACAGCGTGCGCGAAGCGCTGGGCAGCACGGGTAGCAAGAGCACCATCGCTCCCCTGTTAAAACGCTGGAAGGAAGAATGTCAGGGTGCGGGCGCCGTGAAAACGGAGTCCGGCTTGCCGGCCGAGCTGATGGAAGCGATGCGCGGCGTGTATGACAAGCAGCAGCGCGACGTGGCGCAGCAGCTGGAAACGGGCATGCAGCAGAATCGCGCCGAACGCGATGCGGCGCTGGACAAGCTGAAGAAGACGGAAACGGATCGGCTAAAACTGACGGAGGCGCGCGCCGCCCTCACCCAGGAATTGCGCGCCACCCAGCACGCGCTGGCACAACTGAAGGAAGAACATCATTTTCGCGCCGTCACCCTGGCCACCTTGCACAGTGACAACGCGGGCCTGACGCAGCGCCTGGCTGACCGGGGCGAGGAAATCGCCGCCCTGAACCGCCAGCTGGCGCAGGTGCGTTCGCAGTTCGACCATTACCAGGAGGCGGCGGCCACGCAGCGCAGCGAGGAACGGGCGCAGGGGCAGCAACGGATCAGCCGGCTGGAACAGGACAACGTCCAGTTGCAGCAGCGCCTGCAAGGCCAGCAAGCGACTCTGGTACAGCAAGACATGCGCCTGGCGCAACTGCAGGCGGAGCAAACACGCTTATCCAGCGAAGCGGCCGCCGACCGCGACGCGCTGGCCACCGTGCGCCCCGAGCGCGACCAGTTCGAATTTCAGTATCTGCAGGCGGCGGCGTCCGCCGACGCCTTGCTGGCCAAGCTCGATACGGCCCTGCTGGCGCTGAACGACGCCAAGGTAGCGCTGGCCGCGCAAGACCGCCAGCTCGACATGCTGGCGGAACATGGGCAAATAGCGCAGCAGAAAATGGACGCATTGGCGCAGGAGCGCGATGGCTTGTTGCGCGACCATGCCGGCATGGCGGCCAGGCTGGCCCTGCTCATGGATAGCCAGGAGAAACGCGATGTTTGAACCCGTCTACATGCTCCGGGATTGATATGATGGCCTGAGGACGGGCTACAGGCGGCGATTCAGCACGCTGTCGATGTCGTGGGTGGCCAGTTCAAGCTCGACCATGCCGTCTTGCAGCCAGTAGCCTTCACCTCCCCGTTGTAGCGTATCCATGTCGAGCGTGCCCAGCGCTGGCGGGATAGCGCCGGCGAGCAAGGCCGCCACGTCGTCCCAGGCCGCATACAACAGCTTCAGATACCAGCCGTCGTCGTGGGCAAAGGCGAGAAAGCGGCCACGCAAGGCCGGCAGCGGCGCGAGCGCTCCATGGTGGCCGAGCAGCGCGGCCACGTCCGCATCGATGGCAAGCGGCGGTGCGCCCTGCCAGTCGGCCCAGGCATGGCTGCCGCAGGCGTACAGGTCTTCCTTGGCCAGGGCCGCCAGTTGCTGCCGCGCCAAGGTCTGATAGCTGCCAGGCTTGCTGGCCGTGCCGGCGCTGCCCTTGCGCAGCACAATGCCGTCCGCGTCCTGGAGCGCGGGGATCACATCCTTGAATTCGATGCCGGAAGCGACAATCATGCGCGTCACCGGGTCGTGCCAGATATACAAATAATATCTCAAGTGTTCGTCCGCTTTGGTTTCGGTGCTGTATTTGCAGTCACGGCGGCGCGGATCAGCGCCTTGCATGCCGCGGTATCGAGAGTGCCCGGTACAGCTTTTTCATCGCAAATATCTCCGTTCCTGCCGCCTGCCTTACTGCGCTGGATCAGCCATGCAATTGAGCAGCGCGGCAAGGAACTGGTCGCGCAAGGCCTGGTACTGCGCATCCGTCGTGAATTCCCGCTTGTCCGGCGGCTGATTGAGCAGGTAGGCGGTGGCGACCGTCCCGCTGGCGGCATGCAGCAAGGTGTATAGACTGATCACGCCGGACGATCGCGTACTATTCGGGTTGTTCAATGCTAGCACTTCCACGCCCTGGCGCGTCTCCCTCTCCAGCGGCACCAACTGGGGCGGCTTGCTGTTGGCGGACATCTGCTGCATTTGTGCCAGGATGGTGTCGTGGTCGGCGGCAAACCGGCCGTCGGCGCTGCGTTCGATTTTTAGATTCACGAACGGCAAGCTGCCCTTGTGGAACAACATCAGCCGATAGCCGTCGGCCACCGATACCTGGCCGTCGCCCGTCGCCAGCTTGACGCTGCGCGTCGTCACGTGCGCGGGCAAGCGGTCTTGCTGGCGGAACTGGAATTCGCTGTGGTTGATGCATTGCGCCAAGGGCGCCAAAGGATCGCCCGTACGGTCTTGCGCCTGGGCGACGAGTGCGGCGAGCAGTGCGGGGATGGCAAGCAAACAGCGGTGCTTCATGGACGATACCGGTATCGAGTCAAGGTGCTGCGAGCATAACCGTCCACATTGCTAGAAGGCAAATGTTTAGTTGTCATCCTCTAAATACCAATGGGGCTAGTTTCTTAATATGAAATTCACCTTGCCTGCGTAGCATTCAAATTGGCAAGGCTCTCATTGTGCAGCGCCTGCCATTTTCCGGCAGAACCATGAATGACATCGCTTTGACCTTGCACCACGGCGCCGCCGTGCCACCCGTTGTGCCACCCGCCGTGCCACCCCCTCCCGCCAGCGGCCACCGCCTGAAAGCGGCGCTGGGCGCCCTCTTCTTTCCCCGCCAGCGCACGCGCTGGCATGCTTTCCTGGGCAGCATGCCCGGCTTGCATTCCCTGGCGCAGCTGCATCCCTGCCTGCGCTTCAAGATTTATCGCCCGTACGCTTCGCGCCAGCTCGGTTGCGCGGATCGCCTGGCCTTGCTGGAAGGACACTACCGCTTCCTGTGGCAGGCGGGCGCGCGCACGCTGGTCGAGCGCGCCGCGCGCCAGCCCGTGGTGCTGGCCGCGTTCGAAGGCAAGGATGGGGCGCTGTACCGTTTGCAGTTGACGGCCATCCACGACAGCTACCGCGAAGGCGAATTGTGCCTGCGCTTGACGCGCGACGGCCAGCCCCTGTACCTGGCCAGTTTTTTGTTCCTGCCGCGCGCCGATGGCGTGTCCCTGCAGCTGGGCGCGCTGCAAGGCTTGCGTTCGGAAGCGGGCGCGCAAGCCGTGAAAGCGGCCACGCGGGCGCTGCACGGTTGCCGTCCGAAAAACCTGATGGTGACGGCCTTGCGCGACTTCGGTGATTTTTTTGCCTGCAATAACCTGTTTTTGATCAGCAATGACAACCGCATTGCCCTGAATGCGCGCAGGCGCCGCCATATCGCCGCCGACTACGACCTGGCGTGGCAGGAATTGCACGCCCTGCGCATGCGCGACGGTAATTATCACTTGCCTTGCGCGCCCTACCGGGTGCCGGATCTGGCCGAGGTGCCGTCCAAGAAACGTGCCGATGCGCGCCGGCGCGGGGAATTGCTGCAATGCATGTCCGCCGACATGCGCGCGCAGCTGGCGGCCATGATCACCGCACCATCTTGCCAAAACGGCCATCTTGTCAATGAAACTGTTATGCTGTATTCCCATCAATCACTTACCTGACGGAATCGACGATGCTCCCACGCTTGCGCACCCTGCTGCTACCCATGCTGTACCTGTCCAGCGCCGCCGCGCTGGCCGCCCCCGCCCTCGATGCCACCGTGCGTGAACGGGCAGAAACATTGGTGCGTGACGGCAAGCATGCGAGCCTGGTCATCGCCGTGATCGATGGCAAGGACAGTGCCGTGTACGGCTTCGGCCGCGCGCGGCCCGGCGACCCGGGCGTGCCCGATGCCGACACCGTATATGAAATCGGCTCCGTGACGAAAACCATGACGGGCCTGCTGCTGGCCGACGCCGTCGTGGCGGGCAAGGCCAGGCTGGAACAGCCGGTGGCCGCGCTGCTGCCCGCCTACGCCATGCCCGCGCTGGCTGGCCAGAACATCACCTTGGCACAGCTGGCCACGCACTTTTCCGGCTTGCCCCGCCTGCCCGCCAATCTGGCGCCGGCGGACATGCGCAATCCCTACGCCGACTATGCCGAAGGCCAGTTGCGCACCATCCTGGCCGGCCATGCGCTGGCGCGCGCGCCCGGCGCCGCGTATGAATACTCGAATCTGGCGTATGGCTTGCTGGGCACGGCCTTGGCCACGCAGGCAAACATGTCCTACGAGGAACTGCTGCAAGCGCGTATTTTCCGGCCGCTGGGCATGAGCTCGACGTCCACGGCAGCCACGCCCGCGCTGCGCGCGCGCCTGGCGCCGGGCCACTTGGCCGATGGCAAGCCGGCCGCGAATTGGGATTTCCAGGCCATCGCGGGGGCCGGCGCCGTGCGTTCCAGCGCGCGCGACATGATTGCCTACATGCAATCGTACATGCGCGGCACCAGTCCCGCGCAGCAACTGGCCGTGCAGCCGCGCCAGGTGCTGGCCGGCGAAGGCGATGGCGACGGCGTGAAAAAGATCGGCCTGGCGTGGATGCTCGACCAGGTCAAGGGCCAGCCCTTTGCCTGGCATAACGGGCAGACGGGCGGCTATGCCAGCTTTGCCGGCTACACCCTGGACGGCAAGCGGGGTGTGGTGGTGCTGAGCAGCACGGCGCGCGACGTCGACGCCCTGGGCGTGGGCGTGCTGCTGCCCGGCAGCCTGCCGCCGCCGAATGCCCCGGCGCCGAAGGAAATCGCCATCGCCCCGGCCGAACTGGCCCAATATGCGGGCCAGTATGCGCTGGCGCCCACGTTTGTCCTCAGCGTGCGCCAGGGGCCCGACGGCTTGCTGGTGGGCGCCACGGGCCAGGGCGAAGCGCCCGTGTACGCCAGCGCGAAAGACACCTTCTTTTACAAGGTGGTCGAAGCGCAACTGGTATTCCAGCGCGACGCCCAAGGCGCCATCACGGGCGTCGTCCTGCACCAGAATGGCCAGGCGATGCCGGGCAAGCGCAAACCTTAGCATACTGGCAAGCGTGCCATAAAACTCAGGAAGCCTTCATGTTGGCGCCGTATCCTTGACCAGGCACGCCAGCCACCTTATCCAGGCGCTGGCGTGTATTCGGCCCACCCTGGACAAGGTTCCCATGACACCCACTTTCGCCCTCCTCCCCCTTTGCCTGCTCGGTAGCGCCGCCCTGGCCGCGCCCGTCCTCGACGACGCCGTGCGCCAGCGCGCCGAGGAACTCACGCGCACGGGCATGCACCCGAGCATCGTCATTGCCGTACTCGATGGCAAGCACAGCGCCGTCTACGGCTTTGGCAGCGTACATGCCGGCAAGAACATCAAACCGGGCGCCGATACCGTCTACCAGATCGGTTCCGTCACCAAGACCATGACGGCTTTGCTGCTGGCCGACGCCGTCGCCGAGAACAAGGTCAAAATCGACGAACCTGTGGCGGCATTATTGCCAGGCTATACGCTGCCCGCCTTCGGCGGCAAGACGATCAGCCTGCTCGACCTGGCCACGCATTATTCTGCGCTGCCGCGCCTGCCCGACAACTTCGCGCCGAAAGACCCGGCCAATCCGTATGCCGACTATACGCAAGCGAAACAGCGGCAGTTTCTCGCGGCCTACCACCTGCCCCGTGCGCCCGGCAGCGCCTTCGACTATTCGAACATCGGCTATGCCGTGCTGGGCACGGCGCTGGCGGCGCAGGCCGGCAGCAGCTATGAAGCGCTGCTGCAAAAGCGCATCGCCGTGCCGCTGGGCATGCGCTCGACCTCGAACACGCCCAGCCACGGCATGCTGGCGCGCCTGGCGCCCGGCCATTTGCTGTCGGGCGAGCCGACACCCGCCTGGGAGCTGAATGTAGTGGCGCCGGCAGGCGGCGTGTATTCGAGCGCGCGCGACATGGTTGCCTACCTGCAAGCGTACATGTTCAAGCCGCTGCGCCCGTATGCGCTGGCGATCCAGCCGCAGCGTCCGCTGGCGCCGGATAGTGCAACGAAAATCGGCCTGGCCTGGCTGCTGGAGCAACAACAGGGACAAAGCTACGCCTGGCATAGCGGCCAGACGGGCGGCTATACCAGCTATGCGGCCTTTACCACGGATGGCAAGCGGGGTGTGGTGGTGCTGACGAACACGGCGCGCACCGTCGATGCGCTGGGTTTGTCCGCCTTGCTGCCTGGCACGCCCTTGCCGCCGCTGAAAAAGCCGCAGGCCGCCATTGAGCTGCCGCGCGCCGCGCTGATCGAGTATGTGGGCGTGTATCCGCTGGGCGAGGAATTCACCTTGACGGTCTCATTGGGCAAGCATGGCCTGGAAGCGGCCGGCACCGGTGTCGGTTCGGCGCCCCTGTTTGCCAGCGCGAAAGACCAGTTTTTCTTCCGTGCCATCGAGGCGGAACTGGTTTTTACGCGCGATGCGGCGGGAAAAATAGTCAGCGCCGTGCTCAGGCAAGGCGGGCAGGATGTGGTCTTGCCGCGCAAGCCGTAAGACCTAGGCGGCAGGGTCTTGCATGAATTGTTCGACCCGCTCGACAAACGCCGCCTTGCTGCGCGTGCGAAATTCGCCCAGGAAAGCGTCGCTGCCCTGAATGATCTTGCCGTGCCGGTCATATTCCACCTTGCCCATCTCCAGCACGAATTCGCCGGAGGGATCGTCTTCCGGCTCGAAGTGCGAGTTGAAGCAGTAGCCCGTGTCGCGGCAATGGCCCCACAGCAGCAGCGCGCTGCTGAACCATTGCATGCTGTCCGGGCCCGGTTCCACCTCGAACAGGGTGTTGACGGTGAGGTGCCAGCCACCTGGTACGCGCAGCGGCTGCAAGGGATAGGGAAAGCGCGCCGGCTTCATGCTGTGGAGGGCGCGCGGCGGGTTTCGTAGAAGGCGAGAAATTCGCCGGCCGGCAGCGCTTTCGCAAACAGCCAGCCCTGGCCGAACTCCACTTTGCGTTCGCGCAAGTAATCGGCTTGCTGCTGCGTTTCGATGCCTTCGGCCACGATCAGCATGTTCAGGGTGCGCGCCATGGCGATGATGTGCGGCGTGACGCTGCTGGTGGCGGCGTCCGTGCCGATGGTGTCGACGAAGGATTTGTCGATTTTGAGGGCGTCGAGCGGCAGGTTTTGCAGGCTCGACAGGCTGGAATAGCCCGTGCCGAAGTCGTCGATGGCCACCGCGTGGCCACGGGCACGGGCTTTTTCGATGGTGGCGCGCGCCGCTTCCACGTTGATGAAACCGCGCTCCGTCGCTTCCAGCCAAATCTGCTGCGCCTCGATGCCGGTGCCGGCCAGCGCACGTTCCAGCACGTCGAGCACCCTGCCCGTTTCGATGTCGCTGGCGCACAGGTTGATGGCGATGTGCAGTTCGCGGTCGGCCAGCAGCGCGGCGCGCATGTCGGCGATGACGCAATCGATCACCTGGTCGGTGATGGGTAAAATCAGCTCGCTTTCCTCGGCCATGGGGATGAACAGGTCGGGCCGTATCATGCTGCCATCGGGGCGGCGCCAGCGTAGCAGCGCCTCGGCGCCCACGCACACGCCCGTATCGAGCGCGATGATGGGTTGATAATGGACAAAAAATTCGCGCCGGTCGATGGCGATCTTCAGTTCGCCCATCAGCGACAGGCGGCGGCGCGACAGCCACACGACGATGCCGACGATGAAGGCGGCCATCAGCAGGCCCAGCGGCAAGAGCAGCAATTGCTCGCGCCGCAGCCTGTCGTTCAGCTTGCTGCGCGGTTCGATCATCACGGCCGTCAAGCCATCGCGATACAGCAGCGCATGGATGCTGCCGTCCGCCGTTGGCTGGCCGGCGAGCAGGGCTTGCACCAGCGCCGGGTCGGGATGGTGCAAGGTGTCGAGCACGCCGCCCTTGCCGATGGCCACGGCCATCTGGATATCGCTGTCGATGATGACGTCAGAAAAGCGCACGGGATCGATCAGCACTTTGTAGGCGCGGTAAGTCAGCCCTACCATGCGCTTGCCGCCGCTGACGACGGGGCGCAAGTTGAAATCGAGTCCCATGCCATTGGCCAGGGTCAAATCGGCGGGCGTGATGGCGATGCGCCCTGCCTCGATACCTGTCGACGTGCATTTGAGCAAGCCGTTTTCGACATAGCCGATATCGTCGATGCTGCGCGTGGTGATGGCGATGCGGCGCAGCTGCTGGATATGCGCTTCCGAGCACGGCGCCAGGTCCAGCGCATCGGCGCTGCGCAGGGCGACGCTGGCCGAGGCGATGGAACGGTGGGCGCGCTCGAGCGCGTAGCCGGCCAGCAGGCGCAGGCGTTCCTGCTCGCCCTGCTCGGCGCGCACGGACGACAGGTAAAAGGCCAGACTCAGGGGAGCTGCCACGCCGATGACGGCGACCAGCACACTCGTGACGATGATGCGTTTTCTGCGCATATGATTACCTGCGGTAGTTATATGAATGCCATGTATTTCTCGATGGCATCATATTACAAGCAGAGGCGGCGCACGCGGAACTTGCTGAACAGTTACACTTTTTCCGCTTTTTGCACGGGCCTGGCCAGCACGAACACCAGCGCCGCTACCACGGCCGCCAAGCCGCCAGCCAGGTACGGCACGCTGGCAAAGCCGTCAATGAAGGCGTGGCGCGCCGCTTCCTGCGCCACGGCCTGCATGGCGGGCGGCAGCTGGCCGAAGGCGTCGGCCGCGTTGCCGGCGACGATGCGCCCGATCATCTCGGGCGAGGCCTTCAAACCATGCAGCCACGCCAGCTTGTCGAATGAGTCCGCCGTGCGCATGGCCAGCACGGCGCCCAGCGCGCCGACGGCCAGCACGATGCCGACAAAGCGCGTGGTGGTGCTAATGCCGGAGCCCATGCCCGTGCGCTCGCGGGGAATGCAGGCGAGGATGGCCTTTTGCGTTGTGCCGTTGAGCAAGCCCGCGCCCGCGCCCGTAACGAGCATGCCGGCCGCCACCCAGCCATATTGCAGGCTGGCGGCGGCCAGCGCCGTGGCGAAGTTGCCCACGGCGACGATCAGCAAGCCCGTCACGAGGATGCCGCGGTCATCCAGAACCCGCATGGCGCGCGGCGCCAGCCGGGAAAATACCACCATGGCGACGGCAAACGGCAGCATGGCGCAGCCGGCGAGCACGGCGGAAAAGCCGAAGGCGTTCTGCAGGTACAGCGGCAAAAAGGTCATCATTACCTGCGCGGCGATGGCGTAGCCGAACATGCCCAGCACGGCGCCGACGAATACGCGCCGGCCAAACAGGGACAGATCGACCATCGGTGCGCGCTGGCGCCGCTCCACCAGCACGAAGACCAGCAGCAGCGCCGCGCCGGCCGCAAAGCGCAGCACGGTGGCATGGCTGGACCAACCCGCCACGCTGGCGTCGATCAAGCCCCAGATGATGCAGAACAGGCCGGCGGAAAACAGCAGCGCGCCCGCCGGGTCGAAACTGGCGTTGGAGGCATCCTTCGATTCATCCACATGCTTGCGTACCAGCCACATCAAGATGGCGACGACAGGCAGGTTGAGGTAGAAAATCCAGCGCCAGTTGATGGCGCTCGTGACCAGGCCACCCAGCAGCGGCGCTACCGTCATGGCCACGCCCATGGCCGCGCCCCACACGGACCAGGCGCGTGCCCTCTCCTTTTCCGCGTGAAACGTGTGGCCGATGACGGCCAGCGCGGACGTCAGCAGCAGCGCCGCACCGAGGCCCTTGATGGCGCGCGCGACGTTGAGCACGAACGGCGTCCACGCCAGGCCGCACAGCAGGGACGCCAGCGCGAACACGGCCAGGCCATACAGCATGACCCTGCGCCGTCCCAGGCGGTCGGCGATGCTGCCGGCGGGCAAAAGGAACGAGGCGAACGCCAGCATGTAGGCGCTGACCACCCATTCCACGTCGACGAAACTGGCGTTGAGCGAGCGGGCGATCGAGGGCAGCGAGACGGCCACCACGTTGGTGTCGAGCATGATCAGCGCGCACACGCCCGAGCACGTATATAAAGTCCAGTTGGTATTTTTCATGCCTGTATTTTAAGCAGGCTTGTATTATTTTCTGTTATAAGACAAGCGCCTTATAATTCACCCATGGTGAATACAGACAAAGAGATGGAATTGCGGCATTTCCGCTGCGTGCTGGCCGTGGCGCACAGCCTGCATTTTTCGCGGGCGGCAGCGGAACTGGGCATTTCGCCGCCCGCGCTGACCAAGCAGGTGCAGGAAACGGAACAGTTGCTGGGCACGCGGCTGTTCCAGCGCAGCAAGCGCGCCGTGTCCCTGACGGCGGCCGGAGAATTGTTCGTCATTGAGGCCACGCGCGCGCTGGGGCAACTGGCGCAGGCGCAGGACGTGGCGCGACGCGCGGGTCGGGGCGAACTGGGACGGCTGGAAATCGGCTACGTGGCTTCGGCCGCATACTCAGGCGTGCTGCAGGACCAGTTTTCCCGCTTTCGCGCCAGCCACCCCGGTATCCATATCAGTGCGCGCGAATACGCGATGGATGCCCTGCCCGGCTTGCTGGACCAGGGCCGCGTCGACCTGGCCTTTGTGCGCCCGCCCCTGCACTTGCCGGACGGACTGGACAGCGTGGTGTTGCTGCGCGACCGCTTCGTGCTGGCCGTGCAGGCCGACAGTCCGCTGGCACGCCTCGGCGTCATCGGGCCGGCCGCGCTGGCGCAGCAAGCGTTCATCGTGCCGGAACAGGAATTGGGGACGCTGGAAGTGAGCCGGCGCGGCGGCTTTGCGGCGCAGGTGGTGTCGCGCCCCGGCAGCCTGGTGGCCGTGCTGACGGAAGTGTCGCTGGGCGTGGGTTGCGCCATCGTGCCCCATTCCGTGATGGCCAGCGTGCAATTGCCCGGCGTGGTATTTCGCGAGCTGGCCGCGCCGCAGATCAGCTCGGAAATCGCCGTAGCCTTCCGCCGCCATGAGCAGGCGCCCGCCGCGCGCGCCTTCATCGCCCAGCTGCGCGCTGTAGCGCTGGCTTAGCCTCAGTTCTTCAATACGGCCACGGCGTAGGTGCAAGCGGTCGCCGTTTCATTCTTGAACACGCAGTCGGCCGGCGGCCCCAGTTCCAGACAATCGCCCGCGTCCAGCACGTGGCGGGTCTCTCCTTCGATGAAGACGAGGCTGCCGCTGAGCGACCAGATCAGCTGGCGCCGCGCCACATAGGCGGCGGCCGGCATGGCCACCACCGCGCCGGGCGGCAAGCTGATATGCACGAGGTCGAGCGGCATGTCGGACGCAGGCGACACGTGGCGCCGCACATAGCCGCTCTGCGGATCGACCCACACGGGCTGCTCGGCCTGGCGCAGCAAGCGCCCTGCGCGCATTTCCGCACGGACGATCAGTTCGGACATGCTCAAGCCGAAGGCGCCCGACAGCCGCGCCAGCAAGGTGGCCGTGGGGCTGCAATCGCCCCGTTCCACCTTGTGCACCATCGCGCGCGACACGCCCGAGCGGGCCGCCAGCTGCGTCAGCGACCAGCCCAGGTTTTCCCGCTCAAGGCGCACCCGGGCGCCGATGCGCTGGTTCAATTCGTCTGGTTTAGTGGACATTTATGAGCTTCCATTCGAATTTTATTGGACAAGGCGTGGGCGGGAATCTATTATTTGTCTATTATAGTAGACGACTAGCAAGGAGATCAACGTGCAGATACGCGATGCCCACGTGGGCGACATCGAGGCCATCACGGCCATCTACAACGATGCCGTCAGCAATACCCTGGCCATCTGGAATGAACGGACGGTCGATGCGGCCAACCGCACCGCCTGGCTGGCCGACCGCCAGCGGGCCGGCTATCCGGTGCTGGTCGCCATCGATGCGGAAGGAGCTGTCGCCGGCTACGCCTCGTTTGGCGACTGGCGCCCGTTCGAGGGTTTCCGCCATACGGTCGAGCATTCCGTGTATGTGCGCGCCGATCGCCGTGGCGCCGGTGTCGGCAAGGCCTTGATGGGGGAATTGATAGAGCGGGCGCGCGGCCTGGGCAAGCACGTGATGGTGGCGGGCATCGAAGCGGGGAATGCCGGCTCGATCGCCCTGCACAAGCAGCTGGGCTTTGCGGAAGTGGGCTTGATGCGGCAAGTCGGCACCAAGTTCGGCGCCTGGCTGGACCTGGCGTTTTTGCAGCTGCAGCTCGATACGCGCAGCGATCCGGACGGCATTGCGCCGCCCGGCTGAGGTCAGGCAAGCGTCAAGGATCGATCTCCGGTGGTGGCCTGCGCAGCGCCATATGTTCCCACACGGCCACCAGAACCAGCACGCAGCTGGTGATGCAGGCCAGGGTCAACGGCGAATACAGGCGGCCGTAGGCCATCGGGATCAGCGCCAGGATGATCAGGATGCCCAGCAGATGCGACAGCGGCGGCGTGGCGCGGTCGTTGCTGACCCATTTGAATAGCGCATTGCCCAGCAGATACAGGATCGGGCCGCCCAGCAAGGCGCTGATGCCGGCAAAACTTGCTTCATCCGGATGCACCAGGGCCAGCTCGTCGGCCACGGCGCTGACGATCACGCCACCCACGATCAGCACGTGGATATACGTGTAGGCCTTGCGGGCGATGCGGCCCGGGTCCTTCGAGTGGGCGATGCGGTGGTGGCCCGCCTCGGCGCCCGTGTCGAAATAAATCCACCACATGGCGATGCTGCCGGCCAGGGCCGACAAGAAGCCCAGCCAGTTGCCGGGCGTCCATTCCAGGCCCGCAAAGGTGGCGCCCGTCACCAGCAGGGATTCACCGAGGGCGATGATGACGAACAGGCCGCAGCGCTCAGCCATGTGACCGCCATCGACATCCCAGTCGGCCGTCGAAGAACGGCCCAGGCCGGGCAGGCCGAACTGCATCCATGGTCCCGCCAAATCGATCAGCAGGGCCGCGCCCCACCAGAAGATGCGCTGCTCAGGCGACGCCACGCCGCCGGCGATCCAGAAAATGCCGGATAGCACGGCCCACAGCGTGATGCGCTGGAAATTGCGGCGGCGCGCGAGTTCTTCATGGCGCACGGCCCACCAGGCGAACAGGGGCCGCCCCACTTGCATGGCGACATACGCGCCCGCAAAGCCCAGGCCGCGCGTACCGAACGCTTCGGGTATCGAGGCCGACATGATGAGGCCGCCCAGCATCAGCGCAAACAGGCTGATGCGCACGGGAATGCGCTCGGGATCGAGCCAGTTGGTGATCCACGACGTAAAGATCCACACCCACCAGACGGCCATCAGCAGCAAACCCGTCTGCAGCCAGCCCATGGCGCTCAGGTGCGCCAGCAAGCCATGCGACAGTTGCGTGACGGCGAACACGAACACCAGGTCGAAGAACAGCTCGATCATGCCTACCTTGCCACTGTCCTGCGCGCCGCGCTGACGCAGCAGGGAAATGCGATTATTCATTTTTTTCCTTGCATAAATATCGGACCGGCGCCCGCGGCGGCGGCCAAAACGGCACGATGATAGCAGATGGGGATGGCGGCCATGGCGGCGCGCCGCGGTCGGCAGGCGTTTGCTCTTCCGGCCGAATTTCGCTACGATGGGCCGCATGCGCGGGTCACCACCTCTACCATGTATCAGCTGAATTGGCGCGGCCCCTGGCTGGCTGCCGTGCTGCTGCTATCGCTCGGTGGCGACGCCCCGGCGCTGGCGCGCCAGCTGGCCGAACCGGCCCCCGCGTGCCGGGCGCCGCAAACCATGGCGCTGACGGTCAACAGCGACGCCATCGCCACGGCCAGCAACGATATCAATGACAACACCCTGGTGGCGCTGCGCGCCAACGGCACCGCGTACTGGACGGTTTTATTGTCGACAGCGAATATCCTGCTGCAGCTGGGCGCCGACCGCGGCGATACCATCGTGACGTTCCAGAAAGGACTGACCCTGCGTTTCCAGGCCCTCGGTCCGCAGCAATATCAAATCCTCATCGATGGTCCCATTCTCGATGACGGCACGCAGTACACGCTGACTGGCAAAGTGATAGCCGTTTTTGAACGCTGTCCGGTCCCGCCCGCACCGGCCGCGCAATAAAGCCACGCATGCCATCTATTTAAGTCAATAAACCGTTTATATTCAATTGCATTGCCTGTCGGGATTGCCTGCCGCCGCGAAAAATGGCCGGCGGTGTTTTCGCGCGCCGCGCCCGGATGGCGCACCATTACTGCCTTTGCGACAATTCGAGAGAATCGCGCAAAAAAATAGGCATAGAATCGCTACTCGTGATGTGCAAGAACCGGCATGGTTATATTTCGAATCGCCGGAAACTATTTTTCGAATAAGCAAATAAACAAATATATTAATCAATTGCGGATTGATTAATATCAAATGGTTTGTCTTTATTTGAAATTGCGTATTGTACCGCCATATTTTTATGGCATGGTCGCAAAGCCGTTGCAATACCGTTTCCACCGACTTACCCAACTGCCCCGGACCTGTCGGCCACGGGGCGCCCACCGCAAGTGCAGGCCGATATCACCTCATGGAGATTGTCATGTCTAACTTACCTCGCGTCGAAGTCACCAACCATACGCTGGCCTCCGGCCAAAGCGTCACCACCAACACCACGCCGAACAGCATCGCGCTGTCCATCGCCAGCAGCGACAGCAACAACCAGACCGGCATCGCCTTCCAGTTCCAGGGCCGCACCACGTACTGGAATCCCAGCGTCAGCACCGGTTTCACGACGGCCAAGCTGGCAAGCGACACGGGCAATGGCGTCGTCACGTGGAAAGCCGGCCTGACGGTCACCTACTCGCCGCAGAGCACGGGGCTGTATAACGTGCTGCTCTCCGGCGACATCGTCGACAGCGGCACCCTGTATAACTACACGGGCTTCGTGCTGGCTACCTTTACCTCCAACTCGCAGTAAGCGGCGGTTCCGCGCCCGCCTGCGGGCGGGCGCCCTGGATGGCCGCCCGCCACCGCATCCAGGCAAGCAGCCTGGCCATCCGACGCCCTTCCGGGCCCACCCGTTGTAAACGATTGCGATGCCGCGCGGCCGCCATGCCGCCGCATCGCAGCCCGAGTCGCGTCTTGAGTGGAGGTAGTCATGGGTTTCAGCTTCGTCGCCACCGATCCCGCCAGCAAGGTCAGCCTATATGAATCGCCGCAGCAGGCGGACCATGCCTGGGCCGGCTACCTGCTGCCGCCCGTCGTGCCGCCGGCCACGCCGCCGGACAACATCAGCTATGCCGACAGCCTGTCGCCGCAGCGCATGGGCGGCTACGTGTTTGCCAGCGCCCGTCCGGCGGCGCTGGACGCGGCGCCCGGCCCCTTCATCGCCGCCCTCGCCGCGTATATCGACCAGCAGTCGCCGGCGCCGGGACTGAACCTGAACGCGCTGCTGTGGCTGCGCGACGCCGATGCAGTGCCGGCCGATTCCTTCAAAAACTACGGCTGCAGCTACAGCTATAACCCGCTGACCAAGGGCTTTGCCACCAGCAGCAATGTCAATTTCCGGCTGGGACAGGACCTGCTGTTCAACGTGCTGTCCGGCGTCGGCCTGTCCATCGACGCCGCCAGCGGCAGTCTGCGGCTGGCCGCGCCGCTGGCTACGCCGCCGGCGCTGGCCTTTCAGCGCAACGCCAGCGATATCGGCATACGCGTCACGGGCAGCGGCAACACGATTCGCACGTTCGTGCCGCTGGCGGGCCCGAATGCGGGCTGCCTGACATTTACGGCCAGCGTCAACCCTGCCGTCACCTTCGGCCCCGGCGGCCTGGCCGTCGGCTTCCCCCTGAGCGCGCGCGACACGGCCAGCGGCCAGCTGCAGCAGCTGTTCTACCCGGCGCTGAGCGCGCCCGCCGCGCTGCCGGCCAACCTGGCCTGGGTCGGCACGGTCGACCCGCTCGATCCCTACAATCAGAAGCTGTCCGCCAAGGCCAGGCTGGAAGGCGTATTGCGCTGCGGCTTGCTGCCGGCTGGCCAGCCAGCCTTGCCGTCCACCTACCGCACGGCGCTGGGCCATGCGACGGCCTTGCTGCCGCTGGGCGCCACCAGCGGGCAGCCGCCCGTGGTCGGCCTGCAGTCGGGCGCCCTGGCGTTTGGCTGCGCCGCGCAGTCACCCTCTCAGCCCGCTACCAGCAAGGCCCTGCTGACGCCGGCCGGACGCTTCGGCCTGAGCGCCAGCGGCCAGGCTGCCGGGACGCAGACAAACTTGTTATGCGGCATCTTCGGCTCGGAACAGCTGAGCATGACAACGTATGATGGCGCCGCGCCGGAGAATGACAGCCTGCTGTTCGTGCCCGCCTCGCCCGCCTACGCGTCCGTCTTCCCGTTCCAGGCCGCGACGCTGGATTTGCCCGATTCTGGTAACGTGGCCACGCCGCTGACGGCCGTTTACCTCAGTTCCTGGGCCAGCGTGCTCAAGGGCGGCGCGGCCATGCCGCAATACCATGCGGAGCCGGCGGGCAGCCCCATGTACGGCCTGCCGCCTGCCGCCCGGTCGGCCGCTTTGCTGCACGCCGTGGCCGCCGATACCGTGCTCGCCTCGACCCCGCCCGCGCTGCCCATGCCGCAGGGCGCCGCGCATGCCTTTCCCCTGCTGCCGTATGGCGGCGCCGTCAGTGGTGGCCCGCTGCAGATCAGCGCCGCCCTGCTGTCGAGCTTTGAAAGCAGCATCGTGGCCGCCACGCGCAAGGCCGTCATTTCCAGCGGCGCCGGCGCCACCTGGCAGGCGCGCGCGGCGGCCAGCCACCGCGTGCGCGGGCTGGCCGCCGGCGAGGCGGTGGCGGAAGCGCCGCACTACCGCACCACGCCGCAGGGAGCTGTCGCCACCGTGTCGAGCCAGGAGCAGGACCAGGACGCCTTCCTGTCGGTGACCCTGGGCCAGACCCTGGGCGACGGCAGCCAGGTCTTGCCGTTCGGCTTCCGCTTCCCGGACGCTACCTTGCAGGATGCCTTGCAGACCAACCAGCTGTTCCTGGTGGCCGTCAACGCGGCCCACCTGTCGGACGGCGGCGCGCGTTTCGACAGCACCGTGGGCATCGCGGGCTGGACCATGCAAGCGCAGGTGGGCCTGGGCGTGACGCCGACGTCCTACCGCAACGTGATGCTGCTCAAGTATTGCAGCGGCAGTGTCAGGGAACGCGTCGCCAATCCGAACGCCTGGTCGGGCGCGCCCGATTTTTCGCTGGCCGCCGACGCCGGCCCCGGCGTCCAGGGCATCGCCTACACGGGGCTGTCACAGTGGTTGCAGGATGTCATCGAAGCGGCCGAGGTGCTAGCGGCGGACAAGCCCGAATCGCCGTACCGGCATTTCCTGGAACTGGTCAGCGATCCCGCCTGGACGGGCGTGCTGGTGCTGCAGGCGGACCTGGATCCGTCCAGTCTGCCGGCTGGCCTGCAGGGCATCGCGGCCGGCCTCGACCTGACGCGCTTCGTCGCCCACCATTTCGGCTTCACGGCCAGCCGCGTGACGGTGCATGGCGACGGCAGCATCACCCTCGACGGCAATTCCAGCACCTTCGGCCTGGTCGACTACCAGGACCCGGCCTTCGCCGCAGGCCAGCGCAACGGCTTGCCGCCCGATACACCCATCGCCCTGCCCGACACCGACAACTATGCGTTCCGCGTGCTGCAATTGCAGGTGCTGTTCGACAATGCCGTCATCAAGACCTTCAAGAGCTACGTGCAGCTGGCCGTCAACGGCCTGCTCGGCTCGCGCGTGACGGCCACCACCTTCGGCGGCAATGCGATGCCGAACAACGGCGTGGTACTCGACGGCAGCTATATCGACCAGAATGGCACCGGCATCTACATCTTCGAGCAAGCCACGCCATCGATATTCAGCCTCGACAGCAACCTGCTGCGCCACGTGGCTTTCCAGCGCATCCAGTTCAACTGCCTGGGCACCATCGACGCGGGCGCGACCGTGCTGAACCGTTTTTCCGTGTGGGGCACGCTGGACTTCGCCAGCCTGGACGACCGCACGGGCGCGGTGCTGGACCTGCTGTCGTTCGGCGCGCTGGCGCCGGACCTGCCGCCGGACGGCGCAGGCCTGGCCTTCTCCAACCTGGTGATCGACATGCGCTATCCGCAGACGACGCCGTCGGCCGTGCGCTTCGACGAGGTGACGGCCAACCTGGCCTACGACCTCGACGCTAGCCAGGCCAGGCCGGACAGCCTGTTCAAGGGCTTCGGCCTGGAACTGGCGGGCTTTATCGCCGCCGCCGACGGGCAAAAGCCGGCCGATTTCGGCTTCCTGCCCGTCAGCACGGCGCTGAACCTGGGCACGCTCGACGGACCCTGGCACGGCGTCGTGTACGACGTCACCATGGGCGGGCCGGGCGCGCTCGTCTCGGCCGCCGGCTTCCATTCGACCCTGCTGCTGGCCTGGTCGCCCGCCAGCACCGCCGGCGACGACGAGCAAGCCGTCTTCGTCGGTCTCTCGCTGCCCGGCGCGGCGCCCGGCGCCAGGCTGATCAGCCTGCAAGGCATCTTCAAGCTGGCCATCGACAATATCGGGCTGATGCGGCAAAAAGTGCCCGACGGCGACTCCTACTATTATTGCCTGCGGCTCGACAATATCGCCATCAAGTTCCTCGGCATTGCCAAGCTGCCGCCCGACGCGAACATCCAGTTCTTCCTGTTTGGCGACCCGAAGAATACGGGCAGCCTGGGCTGGTATGCCGCGTACATCGCCGATGCGGCCGCCCGGCAGGAGCCGAAGCAGGAGCAGGCCGTGCTGCCATTGCCTGCCATTTCATTGGGGAGCGCAGCATGACCAACGTCGTGTACTGGAATATCGAGAACTTCGGCATCAACAAGGTCAACAATCCCAGCCGCAAGCGGCCCCGCTATGGCGAAGGCGGCCGCTGCGGCGGCAACCTGCCGGCCGTGGCCGCACTGCAGCGCCGCAACCATATCCTGACCATCCTGCGTGCAACGCAGCCCGATATTTTCGTCCTGATCGAGGTGTCGGCCAGCGCGACCGGCGCCGGCGACCTGGCGCCCGACACGGGCGGCCTGCAGGGCGCGATCTTCCTGCTGCAACAGCTGCGCAACGACCCCACCGACCCCAACCGCGATGCCTGGCGCATGGTGCCGCCGCTGAAAGTGGGCACGGGCGGGCGCACGGAATCGGTCGCCGTGCTGTACCGCGGCATATCGGGCACGGCTGGCACGCCCACGGAAGTACGGCGCTATTTCACGGGGCCGAACGTGTGGACGGGCGGCGGCGTGTCGGCTGTGGCGGCCGGCGCCGTGCCCGCCGCCTACCCCGCCGGGGGCGCCGGCGCGCCCAATATTCAGGATTTGCTCAACCCGCAAGGGCAGCCGGCGCGCACCATCCCGGCCGGCGCGCAGTACAACGGCGGCCTGGCAGAGGGCATGGCGGCGGCGCGCATCGCCTTCGCGCCCGCGCCGGCGCCAGCCGTGCCGCCCGTCGTTGGCGGTCTGGTCAATTTCAACGGCTTGCGCCAGCCCTTCATGGTCAGTTTCGTGGAAACCAACCAGGCCAACGTCATCACGCGCAACCTGACCCTGTTTGCCGTGCATGCGCCGCCCAACCACGGCGGCGCCACCAATTTCATCAATATTCTGCTGCGCGGCGTGCTCGACGTGGCGGCGGCGCCTGCCGGCGCGCCGCACAATGAAATCAAGCTGATCTGCGGCGACTTCAACCTGAACGCCATCTACGCTCAGCCGCCCGGGGCGGGCGGGCGAACCACGGCCTACGACCAGTTGCGCACGATCAACTACGTGCCGCTGCTGAACCCGCCGCCTGCCATGCCGGTGGCACCGAACCTGACGCTCGACGCGTATCAGGGCTACCTGGCCACGCATATCCGCCCCAAGCGCACCAAGCAGCAGTTGACGCAGCAATCGCGCTTCCTGTGGTCCGACAATACGGCCGGCGGCGCGCTGCTGGCGGCGCCGTATCCGGGCTATAACTATATCGGCAGCGATATGGTGAGCAACTTTTTCTCGATCGACAATATGCTCGTCAACCCGCTGGTGCTGGCGAATAACTACCAGTTCACGGTGATGAATCCCGTGTCGGGCACGCCGTTCACGGCGGCGGGCGCCATGCCCCCGGACGTGCCCATCGGCACGCGCCCGCTGCCCGCGCAATTTACGAACTTGCCTGCCGGCATGGCCTGGCCGCAATCGCCGGCGGCCGTGTATGCCGTAGGCCAGGCGCGCACGCTGAACGGCTGGGCCAATTACGGCTATCTGCGCAGCACCAGCGACCACCTGGCGCTGTTTGCCGTGCTGTAGACAGAGCGTCGGGCGGGTGCAAGCGTCCGCCCTGGACATCATGACTGATTCAAGGAGCAAGTTCGTATGGCCACCACCGATACCGCGCTGGAAAACCTGCAGCAAGCCATCGTCGACGCCGCCAGAAGCGGCCCGTTCGCCCTCGATGCCGCCTTCCTGGAAGCGGGCCTGGCCGACCCGGACGTCGCGCCGCCCGAAAAATTCGACGCCATCATCGGTCAGGCATTCCAGATCGACGCGGCGCAGTTCCTGATCAGCTGCGCCGCAGCCGATGTGGGCGCCGTGAGCGACGGCGTCTTTACGGTCAGCAAGGCGAGCCTGCCCTTCATCGGCGGCCTGCTGCACACCCCGGCCACGCTGGTGTTTTCCACGCAGCCGGCCGCCGCGCGCACGCCGGGCGACAACGGGGACGACGACGGGGATGACGCGGCCGTGCTGGTGGTGCAGGTGGCCGCCAGTCCCGCCGACTGGAACTGGGATAGCAGCTTTCCCTTCATGGGCGGATGGCCATTCAGCGAGTTGCCGCTGGCGGACGCGCTGCTGGTGTTTTCCAGCGCCGACGGCGTCTATCCATGGGGTGGCGACGACGGGCTGTCCGTCACGGGCGGCGCCAAGCAGAACCTCAGCGCCAGTGTGGCCCTGCCCGCCTTCGTGACGCCATTTCTGGAACTGTTTTCCGACCTGGCGGCGCCGCCGGGCAAGCTGCAGATCGGCGGCTACCTGGACATGGCGCTGTACGACGGCAAGACGTTCGAACTGGGCGGCCTGATGCCCAGCGGCGTGCTGTCGGCCACGCTCAGCGAGCTCGACTGCACTTTCGCCGGCTACCTGCGCGTCGCTGCGCCCAGCCTGACCGTGACCATCCCGCCGCCCGTCGATGCGCCGCCGCCCGACGCCCTGCTGCTTGACGGCGGCATGCAGCTGCTGCTGCGCGGCGACGGCGAACCGGCCGACGAGGAAGCGGCCGACGGCGACCAGACCGCCACGCTGGCCCTGACGGCCACGCTCAGCGTGGAAGGCGCAGGCGCCACCGACTACACGCTGTCGCTGCTGCTGCAGCCATCGAACGCCGACGGCGACGGCAACTACGCGGTCAGCCTGGAAGCGGGCAGCGACGGGCCGCCCCTCAGTCCCGGCGCCGCCATCAGCCTGATCGGCGGGGGCGCCAGCTATTTCCGCGCCACCCCGGCCGTGCTGCAGGAGTTCCTGACGTCGTTCGGCCTCGGCGGCATGACCATCAGCGGCAGCATCCCGCCCAAGGCGCCGCCCACGGTGGACCAGGTCACGCTGCAGCTGCGCACCGTGCGCGGTCTGAGCTGGCAGCCTATCCCGGCGCCCACGCCCGCGCTGAGCTTTACCGTCACCTCGTTCTTCCTCGACTGGACGGCTTACCAGCCGCTGGCGAGCAAGGCCAGCGGAAAGTCGCGCTATGAATACCTGTTTGGCACCACCTTCACCCTGTTGCCCACGGTATTTCGCAACCTCGACGGCACGCCGGGCGGCGAATTCGACGTGCAGTTCAACTCGGCGCAGCTGTTCCAGGCCAGCTTTCCCGGCAAGGCCACGCTGTCGGACTTCCTGTCCGTTGTCTCGAACGGCCTCGTCAGCCTTCCCGACAGCATCCAGGCCGAGGTGTCGAATATCGTGCTGAGCATAGACGGCGCGGCCCAGTCCTTCGCGTTTTCCAGCGACTACGCCATCAGCCTGTCCTTCCTGACGGTGGGCGGCGCGCCCATCCTGAGCATTTCGGACGGCCAGATCAGCCTGTCGGGCATCAGCGCCACGGTGGCCGCGGACAAGCAGGAAGACGCGCTGGCCCTTGTCGAGGCCGGCAACGCGGGCGCCGGCACGGCCTGGGCCGGTTCCATTTCCGGCTTGCTGGGCGTGGGCGCCAGCCTGCAGGCGGCCGTCAGCGTGGCCTACAGCAGCCAGGAAACGCCGCCCCGCTGGACCCTCTCCGCCTCCCTCGCGCAAGAACTCGACGTGGGCGAGATGATCAAGCAATTCTTTGCCGCCGGCGGCATCTATGATTTCCCCCTCTTCTTGCCGGGCAACCTGAAGATTTCCGCGTTCGCCATCGAAGCGGTCATTCCCAGCGGCAAGCCCAGCACGGACCTGGCCACCAGCTACACGGTCGACACCACCTTTACCTGGCTGTTCATGCTTGGCCAGCAACAGATCGGCTTGGAGAAAGCCACGCTCTCGGTGCAGTATGACGGCGCCAAGCCGGCCGCGCAGCAATTCTCGGGCAAGGCCGATGCCGTATGGATCTATACCGCCATCAATCTGAAACTGGGCTTCGGCTATGCGTTCCAGCCGACGGACAAGGGACCGAACCACACGCTGTACGTGAGCTGGGAAGGTTTCACGGCAACCTATACCAGCGGCAACGAAATGCTCAGCTTCACCCTGGCGGGCTGGTCTCTGGGCAGCCTGATCCAGGCGCTCGTGCGCACGCTGGGCGATCCGTATTTCGTGCTGCCGTCGCCGTGGGACTTGCTGAACCAGGTCACGCTGGACGGCCTGTCCATCAACGTGTCGCTGAAAACCGGCGAAAAGAACCGCCTCAGCGCCACCTACACGCTGAGTTCCCCCCTCAACCTCGGATTCATCGTCATCCGCAGCATCGTCTTCAAGCGCAATACGGATGGCAAGGTGACCCTGGCGCTGGACGCCAGCGTGCCTCCATTGCTTAAAGGCAGCATGGGCGACTTGCTGGACCCGGACAAGGGACAGGACGTGGAAGAGATGCCCAGCGTGCCGGGCGCCGGTTCCAGCTATTTCAAGGTCTTCCTGCTGATGCTGGGCCAGCGCGTGGCCATCAACGGCGCGTCCGACTTCAGCTCGACCAAGGCCGTCATCGACGCGCTGGCCGGCGTGCCGCCCACCACGGGCAAGAACAATCCCGTCAACCCGGGCAGCGGCGTGCAGGGCCAGCCGTATTACCAGCCGGACAGCAACTGGCTGATCGCCGCGCATTTCGGCGTGCTGCAGACAGCCGGCGTGTGGGCCATCGACGTACAGATCGTCTTCAACGATCCCAACCTGTACGGCTTGCGCCTGACCCTGGGCAGCCCCAAGATGGGCGGCCTGGCCGGCCTGGTGGTCGATATCCTGTACAAGAAGATCAGCGACGACGTGGGCCTGTTCCAGATCGACTTCACCTTCCCCGACAGCATACGCAACCTGAACTTCGGCGCCGTCAGCGTGGTGCTGCCGATGATAGGCATCAAGATCTACACGAATGGCGATTTCCTGATCGACATCGGTTTTCCCTACAATATGGACTTTACGCGCTCGTTCAGCTTTAGCGCCATCGTCTACGGCGTGCCAGTGATGGGCTCGGGCGGCGTGTATTTCGGCAAGCTGTCGAGCGCGACGGCGACACAGGTGCCGAAAACCGATCTCGGGTATTTCAATCCCGTCATCGTTTTCGGCCTGGGCCTGCAGCTGGGCCTGGGCTACAACTTCGTCAAGGGGCCGCTGAAAGCCGGCTTCGCGCTGACCGTGTTCGGCATCATCGAAGGCGTGATCGCCACCTACCATCCGTACGACCGCAGCAACGCCGTCGCGCTGGCCAACGCCGGCGCGTCCGGCAGCGTACAGGAAAGCAGCTACTTCAAGCTGACGGGCACGTTCGGCGTGATCGGCATGCTGTACGGCGAAGTGGACTTGAAGATCATCAGCGCTTCGCTGCTCGTCAATATCACCGTGTCGGTACAGATCGGCTACGAATCCTACCGCGCCATCCCCCTGTCCGTGACGGCCTCGGTGCGCATCAGCCTGCGCGTCAAGATCGACCTGGGCATCTTCAGCTTCACCATTTCCGTGGGCTTTTCCGCCACCGTCAGCGCGCAATTCCGCATCGGCAGCGACAGCCGCGCGCCGTGGGATGGCGGCGGCGCGCTGCGCCTGGACAGCCTGGCGCGCGGCCGCGCGCGCACCTTGCCGATGGAACTGCAGGCCGCCATGCTGCACGCCGGGCCGCGCCGCCAGCCGCGCCGCGTGCTGCGCAGCGATACCAAGCCGCTGCTGCAACTGGTGACGGCGCCACAATTCACGGTGCTGGCGCCGCAGGGCGCCATCGCCAGCAGCGCGCAGCAAGGCGCGTTCGTCTGCCTGTTCGCCATGGATGCGCCTGACCCGGCCGCCGGCGGCGCGGGGACAGGCACGACCTCGTTCGACCTGCTGTGCAAGGCGTATTTCCCGTGGCTGCTCGACGCCTTGCAGCCGGCGACGCGGGCCGACGGCGCGGCGCTGGACCTGGCCGCCGCCGCGACCGCCAGCGTCACTTTGACGCAGCTGGTGGCGGGCATCCAGGTGCTGGCCGACCCCGCCATGCAACCATTCGGCATGGGCGACCTGCTGCAATTCCTTGCCGACAGCTTCATCGTGAACATCAGCGCGCCGGGCGCCAGTATGGACGGCGCCACGCTATTCCCGCTGTTCGACGGACTGCGGCTGGACGTGCCCGACCCGCAAGGCGGCGCCGGCACGCAAGCGATCGACCTCGAGACCTACGCGACGGCGACGGAACAGTACCGCAGCACGGTGGCCGGCGTGCTGCGCCAGGTGGCCGCCAAGGTGGGCAAGGCGCCCGCCAGGCCCGCGCTGCTGGCGCAGGACGACGCTGGCGCCGAATCGATGGCGGCCTTCATCTTCGTCGACGTCTTCAGCCTGATCGGCCGCGCGCTGCTGCAATCGGCCATCGATGCCTTCGACAATTACAGCTATGCGCTGCAGCCAGGCGACAGCATCGCCAGCATCGTCGCCGCCTTCAACCGGGCCGGTAACGCCATCGACGCGGACGACGTGTCGCTGCCGAATGCCACGTATGGACTGAACGGCGCGCTGCCGCTACAGGTCGGCGGCCTGTCCGCCGTGATCCAGGCCGGCGATACGCTGGCGGCCATCGCCGCCCGCTACACGGATCCGGCCGGCGCTGGCGGGCGCTGGCAAACCACTGCGGCCCAGCTGATCGGCGCGAATGCGGCGCCGCGCGCGCTGCGCACGGGCGTGATGCTGGTCTTCGACTTCGGCGCCGGCGCCGTCAGCCACGTCACCGCTCCCGGTGACAGCTTCGGCGCCATCGCCGCCGCGCTGGGCGTGCCGCTGGCCGCCCTGGCGCAGCAGGCATCGCTGTATGCGCGCGCCGACCTGCTGTTGCCGACGGCCCTCCTCGCCGTGCCGCCGCTGGCCTATGCATCGGTTGCCGGCGATACACTGGCCAGCATCGCCAGCCACTTCGCCACCACGGCCGCCGCGCTGGGGCGCGACAATGCCGGCGTCGCCGATCTGTTCGCCGCGGCCCCGGGCCGGCTGGCCATCGCCCGCCTCGATGCCTTGCCGCTGGAGCAGCTGTGGTGCGGCGTGCAGGCCAGCGGCGCCGTGGCCCAGGCGGCCGGCCAGGTCGCGCGCTTCATCACCTATGGCTTGCGCCTGCCGGTGGCGGCGGGCCTGAGCCTGTCGCCATCCTTCCTGTATAGCAAGACACAGACCGACTACGCGCTGTACCAGCTGACGGGGCAGCAATTCCCCACGCCCGCCAGCGCCGCCGGCGGCTACCGCATCGGCCTGGGACGCAATGCCATTTCGCATGGCGTCGCCCTCGATTTCATCACCTTCGCCGGCGCGCCCGGCACCAGCCTGCCCATCGATCTGGACGCCGCCTACGGCTTGCTGTCGGGCGTGCTGGCGTATGCGCAGGCGGGCAGCTTCGTGCCGTCGCCTGCGCTGCATATCCTGCCGCTGGCTTCCTTGCAGCCGCGGCAGTTCCCTGCGGCAGGCTACGCCGCCTGGATCACCGCCGACCTGGCGCGCCTGATGGGCGTGACGTCCGGCGCCGCTTCAGCGGCGCGCGCCGCCAGCCAGGCCACGCCCGCGCCGTATCTGTGGCAATTGCCCGACGCCATGCTGGCCAGCATCACCCAGCGCCAGGATACGCTGCAGGCGCTGTACACACAGGCGCAGTACGCGGACATGCTGGCCCTGATGCCCGCCTATCGTCCCCGCATCGGCAACACGCCGCCCAACAGCAGCAGCACGGTGTTCCAGGACTTGAGCGGCTATGCCTACGCCACGCGCGTGGACTTCCAGATCACGCGCATGCCGGCCGCCACCGTGGCCACCAACGACGCCAGCGGCACCGCGCTGGCCAGCGCCGCCACCCTGGCCCACGTCTACGAGCTGGTGGGACCGTCGGCCGCCGATGCCCAGCGCCTGCAATACCTGCTGAGCGGCATGGCCGCCGTGGGCGAAACCCTGGTGGCCGGCCTGTTCCTGCTGTATAGCGAAGGCGGCAGCGACCAGGTGGCGCTGACGGGCCAGGCCGATGCCGATTACCTGTGCTTCCTGACGCAAACCAATCTGTCCACGGAAAGCCATCCACCGGCCAGCCGCATGCTGCTGGACGCGGCGGGGACGGCCTTGCCGCGCGGCATAGCCAACAGTCCCTCGCAATTCATCAAGCTGCTGTGGGAGCAATCGGTGGTGCGCGGCGGCGGCTACTATCTGTATTTCGAGGACATGGTGTCGGGCGCCGGCCTGCCCCCATCCGTCTTCGACGCCACGGGCACGGCCACGCTGACGCTGGTGGTTCCGCTGGCGCGCCCGGCGGCGGGCGCCGCCGACACCGTGCCGAACTTCGTCAACGCCCTGCTGACTACGCAGGCGATCGATCCGCAGCAGGACGTGCTGGTGTTCGAATCGCTGAGCAAGCCGGCCAAGACCCAGCCTTTGGCCCACGCCGCCACGAGCACCCTGACCGCCCTGGCCGCCACGTATGGCATGGGCGTGGGACAGCTGGCGCGGCAAAACGCCGTGCGGCCGCTGCGCGCCGGCGCCAGCGTGCCCGTGACCGGCATCCTGCACCAGCTGAACCAGCAAGACATGGCCGCGCCCGCGCAAGCGCTGGAGCAGCTGGCCGCGTATTACTCGGCCGGCGCCACCCCGCTGAGCGCGGCGCAGATCGCCGCCTACAATCCCGGCGTGACGGTGGCGCTGGGCGCGACCATGCGCATTCCGCCGCTCGTCTATCGCGTGCCAGCCACGTCTGACGCTCCCGGCAATACCTTCACCGCCCTGGCCGCCTACTATGGCTTGTCGGTGGACGCCTTGGCCCTGGGCGCGGCCGACACCGCGGGCCTGTACCCCGATGGTGCCGTGCTCGACGTCGACAGCCTGGCCCTCGATGCGCAAGCGACCTTGGCGCCGGGCAACCTGTCGTTCCAGCTCAAGCGAAGCAACGACGGCGTGCCCGTGCTGCCGCCCGATCCCACGCCGCAGCAACAGCAGCAATATGCGCAAGCGACCCTGTCTGCGCTGTACAACACGCTGTCGGCAGGCCTGGGCCACAACCCGTATTTCCTGCCCAGTCCCTACAGCCTGCCCTTCGGACCGCAGGACCATGCGAACGACAGCGATGGCGGCAACGATGGCGACGATGGCGAAGCGCACCGCCGGCGCTATGCGGCCGCGGCCCTGGCCGATTACGACTATCGCCAGGCGCTGGGCTACCTGGGCAACAACAGCGACGGACGGCCGTTCGCCACGCTCAATGCGGCGCCGGCCAATCCGCCGGCCGGCCTGCCGCCCGCCGCCGACAATCCCTACCTGGGCGTGGGCGGTCATGCGTCGCTGGCCCTGCGCTGGCAAGACCTGTTCGGCAACACCACCGTCACGCCGTTCGAGGCGCCGCCGGCCGGTTACACGGGAGCGCTGGACCAGGCCCCCGCCGCGCTGCGCTACACGGATCGCCTGCTGGGCCTGTCCGCCTGGCCGAAAGTCCAGGCCAGCTACCTGTACGACACGGATGCGGGCGGCGCACCCGCGCTGCTGCTGACCTTGCGCATGGATGGCCTGGCCTACGCCACGCCAGCCGATGCGATGCAAGACTTGCCCACCTACCAGCGCCTGTACTTTCAGCTGCACCAGGACTATACGGGCCTGGGCGTACCCGGACTGAGTGGCAATGCGGTGAGCATCTCCCTCAGCAACTCCCTGCTGGCCACGCCGCTGCAGCCGCTGGGCGAGGCCCAGTCGCGGCAGGTGCGCGACTTCGTCGCCGCCTGCGCCATCTACTTGCAGGCGCTGGCCGGCGGCGGCAGCGCCACGGCGCCCGCCGCCACGCTGTCGGTGCCGGTACCGCTGGCGCAACTGGCCAGCGCCAACCGCATCGCGCTCGACGTGGCACTGGTGCTGACGCGCCAGGCCATCCTGCTCGACCCCGTGCTGGCGGCCCTGCCGGACGGCGCCAGCGTGGTCAGCGCCGTGCTGCCGCAGGCCGACACGAATGGCGGCGCCTCCAGCTACACCACGTTTGCCAAGGCGCTCGAAGCGTGCCTGAAGACGCCGCAATGGTCGATGCGCGCTGGCGCGGGGCTGACGCGCGTGGGCAGCGCAGGCCAGCAGACGCAGCAGTTGTTCGCCGTGCGTTTCAGCGACACGCCCGGCCAGGGCATCCATTTCCGCCTGGGCCAGCAGGCCAGCTACTACGCGCCGCTGCCCGTTGCCAATTCGCTGGAAAGCCGCATGGTCAGCATCGACGCCTATCCGACCAATACGCCGCATGCGCTGACGCTCAATAGCGTCGACCTGAACCTGTGGCTGCAAAGCTGTCTCGACGCCATCGACAAGTTCCTCTCGGCCACCTATGCGCCGCCCGCCTACATCCTCGATCGCCTCAACGGCATCGCCGATCCGCTGCAGAGCGGCCAGCTGGGCCTCGTACTCAAGGCGAAACAGACGCTGGCCGACGCCATCAGCGCCACGGTCAGCCCCGTGCTCAGCAGCAGCGCGGCGGACGAAGCCACGCGCTTCAGCGCGGCCGCCACCATGCGACAGCAGCTGCTGACCACCCTGGGACCGGCCTTTGCCGCCGGCGCCGTGGTGGTGTACGGCGTAGACCAGATCACGGGCGTGGACGGCATCTACGCGGCCGGGCCGCCCGCGCTGTACGGCCAGCCCGCCGGCGCGGGCACAGCCGGCGGCACTGCGGACGGCGCGGCCGGCGACGGCAACCAGAACTACACCTTGTTCCCGACCCGGCTGCCGCTACAAGGCACGGCCGCGCCAGAGCAGAGCCGGCTGTCATTCAACTTCATCTCGAAGAATGTCGAAGGCCAGGCCTATGTGCCGCTGGACTTGCGCTATCAGATCACGCACATGGAATTCGACCAGCAATTCGTGCCCGGCATCGAAAACTACGCACAAAGCCAGTGGCTGCTGTTCATCACCGGTCCGTTCGAGGTAGCGCTGGGCAATGGCACGCAATATATCCCCGTGCTGAACCGCGCCCTGCCCGTGCCGCCCACCGTCAACCGGCAGACCGCCACCGCGTCCGCCGCGCCGCAGGCCGGCCGCATGCGCCTGGCCGCCAACAGCTTGCAACCGGCCCAGCTGGCCCAGTGGGATTACAGCTTCAGCTATACCTATCGCCAGGCGGCGCAGGATGCCGTGCATGTCAGCGTCGTGCTCAACGTGCCGCCGCAGGCGGCCAGACTGTCCGCAGCGGCCGGTCCCGACCTGTTTACGGCGCTGGCCGCCTTCGTCAGCAACTATCCGCTCATCTCGGCTGACCTCGACGCGTTCCTCGCGCCCCTCGATGGCAAGCAGGATACGGCCGATAGTATCGCCAAGGCAACACTAGCCACCACCGCCTTCCAGCAACTGGTGACCCAGGTGGCAGCCAGCTATGGCGGGCATTTCGGCGCGGCGCGGCTGGCGGCGGCGCAAGGCGAAGCCAGCGTGGCCGTGGAATTCGACGCGCGCCTGGAAGACCATGGCGGCGACGCCTGGTATGCGCTGCTCAATGTCACCGTTGGCGGCGCGCCCGCCACCTACGACCCGCTGGCCGGGACCCTGAGCAACGGCGCCGTCAGCGTGCCCGTGCCCGTGCTCGACATCGATGCGCAGCGGTACCGGGCCACGCCGACCACGCCCACGCCGCCCGATGCGCTGCTGGCCTACCGCTACGCGGCCATCGCCGCCGACGCGCCCGACCTGTCGTTTGCCGCCGCACTGGCCAATACCGGCCGCGAGGTGCGCATGCCAGGGCTGAACGTGATGGTGTACAAGAACGCCCAGGCCGCGCTGTACGTGCAGCGCAACCGCTATCTGTGCCCGCCCAGCCAGACGCAGGTGTCGACCATGCCCGCCTTCCTGTACCAGACGCCGGTCGTCAAGTTCAGCGACCCCATCCTGCCGCGCCTGAGCTGGCAAGGCTATGATTTGCGGCAAGTCGCACCGGTGGGCGGCAGCGACGTGGCGGCCTACATGAGAGGCTTCTTCAACGCCCTCTTCACGGGCGCCTCGGGCAGCGTGCGCATCGCCATGGATGGCAGCTATTCCTACAGCGTGATGCCGGCCGTGGCGGGCTTTCCCCGCACCTCGCTGCCGGTCAGCCTGCTGCCGGCCGTGCTCGCGCCCATCGATGCGGCCCAGCCTCCCGCCGCGCCCATGGCGCTGGTGGCCCAGGTGCAGCAATGGTATGACACGCAGCAGCCGACCACGGGTGGCGGCGCCGCCATGGATTTCCGCCTGAACTTCTTTACGGACGGTGCGCCAGAGCAACTGCTGCTGTCGCTCGAAGATGTGCGCTGGGTGGTGCGGCCCTGACGCGGCGGTGCAGCGTCAGGGCACAGGGGTGCGCAGCGGCAGGCCGGCAAAGTGCGCGGCCAGGTTATCGACCACCAGTTGCCCCATCGCATGGCGTGTTTCCACGGTCAGGCTGCCCACGTGGGGCGTCAGCACCACGTTTGGCAAGGCGCGCAAGGCGGGCGGCACGCGCGGCTCGTCGGCGAATACGTCGAGAGCGGCCGCGCCCAGGTGGCCATCCTGCAAGGCGGCGATCAGGGCATCTTCGTCGATCAGCGCGCCACGGGCAATATTGATCAAGGTGCCTTGCGGGCCGAGCGCGTCGAGCACGCTGCGGTCGATGCTCTGGCGCGTGGCCGGCGTGCCCGGCGCGCAAACAAAGAGGTAATCGCTGTCCTGCGCCAGGGCCAGCAAGGATTGCGCACGCGGCACGTCTGTGCCCGTGATGGCGCGCGGCTGGAAGTAGCGGACGTGGACACCGAAGGCGGCCAGGCGCAGCGCGATGGCCTGGCCGATCTGGCCGAAGCCGAAGATGCCGGCCGTCTTGCCACGCAGGCTGGAGGCTGGCGCGATCGCTTCGCGGCGTTCCCAGCCGCCGTCGCGCAGGTAACGGTCGAGCGCCACGATGTGCCGCGCGCTGGCCAGCAGCAAGGCCAGTGCCAGGTCGGCCACGTCATCGGTCAGCACGTTCGGCGTGGTGGTGACGGCGATGCCCCGTTCACGCGCCTGGTCGAGCGCCACGCCGTCGAGGCCGACGCCGTTGACGGCGATGATTTCCAGATGCGGCAGCAAGGCCATGTCGCTGGCATTCAAGCCCAGCGCGCCCGTCGTGACGACGGCGCGGATGGCCGGCGCCCGCTCGGCCAGCCAGGCGTGGCGCTCGTCCGCCGGCACTTGCCAGGCGTGATGGCAGGTGTATTGCTGCTCCAGCTGCGCGTTGACGGCAGCCGAGGGACTGGGGGCGAGAATGAGGAGTTCGGGTGGCATGGGCGTCCTGGGTCGTGTCACATGAATTGCAGACGCAACTTAGCATATTTGACGCCCAGGCGGGGATAACATCCCCCGTTAACACCCTTAAAACCCTGCCCTGCGCGCGGTCTTTAGCCCGGGCAAGGCACGCGTTTGACCTTGCCGCCCGTCTTGAACGGATCGGCGCCCGCGCCCGGGTTCGCATCCAGGCCATAGCACGTGGCGCCGACGGCGCTGACGACGCGTGTGGCGGGCCGGCCATCGGCCGTCAGGTATTCCTCCACGCGGAGGATCGGGCCGCCGCGCCAGGCGGAGGCGACCAGTTTCTGGAAGCTGCTTTCGCTCTTCAGGTCGGCTGCGGCCAGCCAAGGCTTGTCTTGTTTCAGTTCGCCACGCAGGGCCTTGTCGGCGGCCCCCGCCGCCAGCCGGGCGCGCGTGCGCAGGTCCGCTGTGGATGGCGCCGTGGCGGGCGCGCTGGGGAAATCCTCGGCGGGAGCCGTGATGGCTTCCGCAGCCACGGCCGGTGGCGCAAGGATGACAGGCGGCACACTGGCCCGCGCGCGCGGCAAGGGAGGCGGCATGGGCAACGGCAAGGCCATCGGCGGCGTCTGCGGCGGCCGGGACGGCAGCAGGGTCATGAAGGCCACTTCCGTGTATTGCTTGAGCTGCCGCGCTGGCAGCAAGAGGAAGTACAGGCCCAGCGCGTGCATGGCCAGGATCAGCGCGACGGCCGCGCTTCTCAAGCTCAAGCCCCCCTGCAGGCGCATGGAGGCGGGTAGATGGCGGAGCAATGGCATGCAGTTTCCTGTGGGCGCCGGGCGCGACGGCCCATTCTAGCGAAATGGTCCGACAAGCATTGATAAATCCACAAGGTATCGTCTGACGCGCCTTTTTTCGGCAGATTCCAGTGCCCTGGCTCGCCGCGTGTTGTACGAATGGCGACTTTTTTTCAACATTCTCACACTTTCCCACGCACCGCGCCGCGCTGGAATATAATGATAATCATTCTCATTAATATCCGGATAACTCCATGCGCACCTTCCGCCTCGTCCCTACCCCGTTCGCCCTGGCCGCCTTCCTGCTGGCCAGCAGCGCCGCCCATGCCCAGACCACGCCGGCAGACAGCGCCGCGCAAACCATGCCCACGGTGCTCGTGCATGCCTCGGCCGATGCGTCGGCAGAAGGCTTGTCGAAAGCGTATGCGGGTGGCCAGGTGGCGCGCGGCGGACGCATGGGCATACTCGGTGCCGTGGACATGATGGACTCGCCATTCGGCAGCACCAGTTACACGCAGCAATTTATTGCCGACCAACAAGCGCGCAGCGTGGGCGACTTGCTGCAGAGCGATCCGGCCGTGCGCATGTCGCGTGGCTATGGCAATTTCCAGGAAGTGTATGTGATCCGCGGCTTCGCTCTCGATTCCGATGATGTGGCGTACAACGGCCTGTACGGCGTCTTGCCACGCCAATACGTATCGCCGGAACTGCTCGAGCGCGTGGAAGTGTTCCGTGGCGCCAGCGCCTTCCTCAACGGTGCGGCGCCGGGCGGCAGCGGCATCGGTGGCGCCATCAACCTGATGCCCAAGCGCGCCGGCAATGCGCCGTTGACGGAATTGACGCTGGGCGTGGAATCGGGCGGCCACGCCTATGCGGCCATCGACGTGGCGCGCCGCTTCGGCGACAAGCAGGAATTTGGCGTGCGCGTCAACGTCGCCAAGCGCCAGGGTGAGACCGGCATCCAGCGCGAAGACCACGACGTGGGTATGTTCTCCGTCGGTCTCGACTACCGCGGCCGCAGCTATCGCCTGTCGGCCGACGCCGGCTACCAGAATTTCGATCTGACGGCGCCGCGCCCTTCCGTCAATACCGGCAGCTTGACCGCCTTGCCTGGCGCGCCCGATGCGGCTAAGAACTTTGCCCAGCCGTGGAGCTATTCGAAGGAGCACGATGTGTTCGGCACGGCGCGCACCGAATTGGACCTTGCCAAAGATATAGTGGCCTGGGCCGCGTTTGGCAGCCGTTCGACGAAGGAATCGAACAGCCTGGCCCAACCAACGTTGAGCTCGCTCAATGGCGATGCCAGCGTGTACCGATTCGACAATGCGCGCAAGCAGGAAATCCGCACGGGCGAGGTGGGCATTCGCGGCAAGCTCACTACGGGTGCCGTCCGGCACACGCTGGTGGCCAGCTGGTCCGGCCATTGGAATGAGGCGAAGAATGCGTATGCGATCAGCGATTACGCGGGCCTGCCGACGAATATCTACCGTCCACTGGACGTGACCATGCCACCCACCCTGCCCGCGAACTCGGGCGGCGTGATGAGCGATCCACGCCTGACGCAAAAAACCGTTCTCAACAGCTACGCCGTGGCCGATACCATGGCCTTCCTCGACGACCAGTTGCTGTTGACCGTGGGCCTGCGCCGCCAGCAGATCCGCGACGCGGCGTATGCCTATGGCACGGCCGTGCAGTATTCGAGCTATGACAAGAGCGCCACCACGCCAGTGGCCGGCATCGTCTACAAGGCCAGCAAAAACGTGTCGCTGTACGCCAACTACATCGAGGCGCTGGTCAAGGGCCCCGTTGCCAGCGGTACCTACTTTGATGGCCAGAACGACGTGCCACTGAGCAACAAGGGCGAGGTATTCTCGCCATACAAGTCGAAGCAGAAGGAAATCGGCGTCAAGTACGACGGTGGCAGGCTGGGCATGAGCGCCGCCCTGTTTTCGACGGCCAAGCCCTTGCCGGCCGTCGTAGGCTCGCGCGCTACCCTGTCGGGCGAACAGCGCAACCAGGGCCTGGAATTGTCCGTCTTCGGCACGCCGATGGCGGGCGTGCGCCTGCTGGGCGGCCTGACCTGGCTCGATACGGAGCAGCGCAAGACGGACAAGCCGGCCAACAATGGCAAGGACGCCATCGGTGCGCCAAAAACGCAGCTCAGCGTGGGCGGCGAATGGGACGTGCCCGGCGCGCCTGGCCTGAGCCTGAACGCCCGCAGCATCTACACCTCGACGCAATATGCGGACCTGGCCAACAGCAAGCAACTGCCATCGTGGACGCGCCTCGACATCGGCGCGCGCTACCTGACGCAGGTGGCCGGCCATGACGTGACCTTGCGCGCGCGCATCGACAACGTGGCCGACCGCAGCTACTGGGCCTCGGCCGTCTCGTCGTTCGACGCCGGCAGCCTGGTGCTGGCCGCGCCGCGCACCGTTGTCGTGTCGGGCAGCGTGGCTTTCTAACTCAGCCTCCGCCAGCCTGTGCCAAAGCTGTCCCATGAACGGGGCAGCTTTTTTTTTCGCGTGCGCGCCTGCCGGCACGCCCGATTCGGCGACAATGCCCGCATGAAACGACTACCTGCCCTGCTGCTCTTGCTGTTCCTATCCCTGCCGGTCGCGGCCCAAAAGCAAACCGCCTGCCCGTATGCCGCCTGGAAGAGCGGCTTCAAGGGCGATGCGCGGGCGCAAGCCACGTGTTTGCTGCGCCCGGTGAAACTGTATGCGCGCCTGGGCGACAGCGCGCCGCTACCAGATTTTCTTGCCGAGCACATCGGCCAGCGCACGGGCATCGCCCCGGCCCGCCTGCGCGCCTGGCTGGCCGGGCAAGGCATAGCCGAGGCGGACGTGGGCGGCGCCGTCGATGCGCCCCTGTCGCGCGCCGTGGGCCGGCTGGCGGCGCCCATGGCCCGCTTTTTCGTCATCCACGACACCAGCTACCCGAATTTCCTGGCGGAATCCATTCCCGACCACATCAATGACGCCAGCTGGGACTTCAACGACTTCAACTTGCGCAATCCGGCGCTGGGCGGCGGGCCGAAAGGCCATGTCTACGTGAACCGACTCGGCGATTCCTTGGCCGTGCGCGACTTTGGCACGCCCGGCTATGCCAGCAAGCTGGAAAAGGACAAACCATCTTTGACGGGTCTGTTCCTGCACGTGGAGCTGGTGCAGCCGCGCCACTCCGTACCCGCTGGCGGCAAGGGCAACGACGGGCTGGCACCCGATCCGGGCTTTACGCCCGCGCAATACGACCGGCTGGCCCTGCTTTACATCGCTGCCAGCGTGCGCAAGGGCACGTGGCTGATCCCCGCCTTCCACGCCGTGCTCGATACCGGCTTTGCGAACGGTCATGACGACCCCCAGAACTTTTCGCTGGCCGACTGGTCAGCCTCGCTTTCCCGCCTGCAGGCGGCCCTGCGCCAGGCCGATACTCGACAATAAGGCGTTTCCCTGGCGGCGGATTAGGCGCATACTATTCCAAGCATAGCCATTCCTGTCATGGAGTTCAGGTGAAAATTGCCACGGATCAGCAGGCGGATAGCCAGGCCAGCGCGCGCCACCCACTGCAGCGCGCGCAGCGCCTCTGCGCCATGCGCGACGCCGTCCTCAGCGCCTGGGAACAGCGCGTGCGCGCCAGCGTGCGCGGCGCCGACCAGCTGCTCACGCCCATACTCATCAATACCTTGCCCGCCTTTTTCGACAACCTGGCCGAAGCCCTCACGCCGGGCCATCCGCGCGAAAACGCCGCCAGCAACAGCAACGTGCCCGCCGTGCATGGCAATGAACGGGCGCGCATGACCAATTACGGGCCGGAACAGGTGATCCAGGAATACCAGATCTTCCGTGACTGCTTCGCCGCCGTCGCGCAGGAGTCCGGCATCAGCTTGCGCGGCAAGGACTGGCAGGTGCTCAATGCCTCGATCGACGTGGGCATCCGCGAATCGATACGCGAATTTACCAGCATGCACGAAGGCTTCCGGCGCCGCATCGCGGCCGGCCTGTCGCACGACATGCGCAATCCCCTGGCCGTGATCAGCACCAGCGCCCAGTTGCTGCTGCGGCAGGCGGACCCGGAACGGGTGGTCTTGCTGGCGCACAAGATTGCCGAGCACAGCAAACGGCTCGACAGCATGATCGAGGAATTGCTCGATAGCCTCAGCTACCACCGGGGCCAGCAGCTGCCGCTGGCGCTGAGCCAGTTCGACGTGCTGCCGCTGGTGCACGCTGTGGCCGGCCAGGTCAACCTGCAGCGGCCCGGCAAATGCCAGGTCAGCGGGCAAGCCGTCACCGGCTGGTGGTGCGAGAACTCGCTGCGGCGCGCGTTGGAAAACCTGCTGAGCAATGCCCTCAAGTACGGCGACGACGCGCCCGTCAAGGTGCACGTGGAAGCCGTGCACGAACGCCTGATCCTCACCGTGCACAATGGCGGCCACGCCATCGCGCCGGAACAGGCCGAGCGCATCTTCGACTACCTGCGCCGCGAGAACGACAGCGCCGCGCCGGGCTGGGGCATCGGCCTTCCCTTCGTGCAAAATGTGGCCGAAAGCCACGGCGGCAGCATCGCCGTCGACAGCGCACCCGAAACGGGCACCAGCTTCATCTTCGACGTGCCCGTCGATTGCCGTCCGTTCGTCCCGCCCGCCGGCGCTCCCAAGAGTGACAGCTAGCGCACCAAAGCGGTGCGAAGGATGGTGCGACGCCACAAAAATGGTCATATTCACACCTTCCTGCGGCCGCCCCGCTGGCACGCTTCCTGCTGAGCTATACATAGACACGGCTCAAGGGAAATCACAACATGGCAAATTTTTTCAATGAAATGACTGCGGATGACGTGGGAGCGGACAGCAAGGTACGTGAACACTATCGTGAATTTGACAACTGGCTGGCGCAGCAATCACCCGAGACCATCGCCCGCAAGCGGGCCGAAGCCGACCTGACGTTCCGCCGCGTCGGCATCACCTTCGCCGTGTATGGCGACGATGCCGGTACGGAGCGCCTGATACCGTTCGACACCATCCCGCGCATCATCCCCGCTGCCGAGTGGGCGCAGATGCAGACGGGCCTGGTGCAGCGCGTGCAAGCCTTGAACATGTTCCTCCATGATATTTATCATGAGCAAAACATCATCAAGGCGGGCATCATTCCCGCCGAGCAAATCTACAAGAATGCCCAGTACCGCCCGGAAATGCAGGGCATTTCCGTCGCCTCCGATATTTACGCCCACATCGCTGGCGTTGATATCGTGCGCGCGGGAAAGGGCGAGTTCTATGTGCTGGAAGATAACTTAAGGGTGCCGTCCGGCGTGTCCTACATGCTGGAAGACCGCAAGATGATGATGCGGCTGTTCCCGGAACTGTTTGCCCGCAACCGCATCGCCCCCGTCGACCATTACCCGGACATGCTGCTCGACAACCTGCGCTCCGTCGCGCCCATGGGCGTGGATGACCCGACGGTCGTCGTCATGACGCCGGGCATGTACAACTCCGCCTACTTCGAGCACGCGTTTCTGGCCCAGCAAATGGGCGTGGAACTGGTCGAAGGCAAGGATCTGTTTGTCAACGACAACTCCGTCTACATGCGCACCACGCGTGGGCCAAAGCGCGTCGACGTGATTTATCGCCGCGTCGACGACGATTTCCTCGATCCGCTGGCCTTCCGCTCGGACTCCTCGCTGGGCGTGCCTGGCCTGCTGTCCGTGTACCGCGCCGGCAGGGTCACCCTGGCGAACGCCATCGGTACGGGCGTGGCCGACGACAAGTCGATTTACCCCTTCGTGCCCGACATGATCAAATTCTACCTGTCGCAAGAGCCGATCCTCAACAACGTGCCCACCTACCAGTGCCGCAAGAGTGCCGATTTGTCCTACGTGCTGGCGAACCTGGCAAAACTCGTCGTCAAGGAAGTGCATGGCGCGGGCGGCTACGGCATGCTGGTGGGGCCGGCCTCCAGCGCCGCGCAGATCGAGGACTTCCGCCAGCGCCTGCTGGCCAATCCGGGCGGCTACATCGCCCAGCCGACCCTCGCCCTGTCCGCCTGCCCCACGTATGTGGATGCCGGCATCGCGCCGCGCCACATCGATCTGCGCCCGTTCGTGCTGTCCGGCAAGACGATTTCCATGGTGCCGGGCGGCCTGACCCGCGTGGCGCTCGGGGAAGGCTCGCTGGTGGTCAACTCCTCGCAAGGGGGCGGCACCAAGGATACCTGGGTACTGGAAGAGACATCCGCTTTTGCAGGAGAGAAAACATGCTGAGCCGCACCGCCGATCATTTGTTCTGGATGGCCCGCTACACGGAGCGGGCGGAAAACACGGCGCGCATGCTCGACGTCAACATGCAAACGTCGATGCTTCCCCAGTCCGAGCAGGATGCGGAACAGGGCTGGCGCGCCACCCTGGGCATTTCCGAGCTGCAAAGCGCATATGACCATCAATATGGCCGCTTCCACACGCGCGACGTGCTCGATTTCATGGTGCGCGACCCGAACAACCCGTCCTCCATCCTCGCCTGCCTGACGGGGGCGCGCGAAAACGCCCGCGCCGTGCGGGGCACCCTGACGACGGAAGTGTGGGAAATCCAGAACGCCACCTGGCTCGACATGCAGAAGCGCCTGAACAGCAATCTGCTGGAAACGGACCCCAGCGCCTTCTTCGAATGGGTCAAATACCGCTCGCATCTGTCGCGTGGCGTCACTTTGGGCACCATGCTCAAGGACGAAGCGATCCACTTCATTCGCCTGGGCACCTTCCTGGAGCGGGCCGACAACACGGCGCGCATCCTCGACGTGAAGTTCCACGGCGCGCGCGACACCTCGAAAGACATCACCCAGCGCGACTTTTACTACTGGGCGGCCCTGCTGCGCTCGGTGTCCGGCTTTGAAATCTACCGCAAGGTGTATCGCGACGTCATCACGCCAGCACGCGTGGCGGAACTGCTGATGCTGCGCGGCGACATGCCCAGATCCTTGCTGGCCTGCATGGATGACGTGGTGGAAAATCTGAAGCATATCCGCAACGATGTATCGGCCGATACGGAGCGCTTCGCAGGCAAGCTGCACGCGGAGCTGAAATTCGGCCATATCGACGACATCATGAAGGCTGGCTTGCACCATACATTGACGCAATTTCTGGAAAACATCTATGAACTGGGCAACCGGGTCAGCCGCGACTTCCTCGTTCCCCTGGCGGCCTGATGCAGCTCACTATCCGCCACGAAACCCATTACGCCTACAGTGCGCCGCTGGCCTACACCATCCAGCAGCTGCACCTGACGCCGCGTATCGAGCCGCAGCAGCGCGCCCTTTCCTGGCAAATCACCACGCCGGGCCAGTGCCACGCCTATACGGATGTCTACGGCAATCTGTCGCACATGCTGACCATCAATGGCAGCCATCATTCGCTGAGCCTGGTCGCGCACGGCGTGGTGGACACCATCTACCCGTACAAGGGACGCCTGAACCTGATCGATACCTTGTCGCCGCTGTTGTTTACCATGCCGACGGCCCTGACGCAGGCCAACCCCGCTATTCTGGAACTGGCGGCCGCCAGCCTGCCCGACCAGCGCGTCACGGCAGGCACCGGCCATTTGCTGCGCCTGGCCGAGCACATCGTCGGCAAGGTGGCATATGAAAGCGGCGCCACCATGGTCACCACCACGGCCGGCGACGCGCTGGCCCTGGGGCGCGGCGTGTGCCAGGACCATGCCCATCTGTTCCTGGCCTGTTGCCACGCCTGGGGCATCCCGGCGCGCTATGTCTCCGGCTATATCGATCCGGGCACGACGGGCCATGCGGCCAGCCATGCCTGGGTCGATGCCTGGACGGAAGACGCGGATTTCGCGGGCTGGGTCAGCATCGATGTGACCCACGCGCGGCTGATGACGGACGCGTATTGCCGCCTGGCCATCGGGCGCGACTACGATTCGGCGGCGCCCGTGCGCGGCGTGCGCCAGGGTGGCGGCACGGAAACCTTACGAGTCGATGTGCAGATCGTGCCCGTGTAGTGGCAAGAATGAGGCTGGCCGGGCCTTGCCAGCAGGTGGCATGGCCCGGCTGGTGTAGAATGCTTCCCCCTTTGACTTGATTTACGACGATGACTTATTGCATAGGCATGCGCCTCAACGAAGGGCTGGTCTTCCTGTCCGACTCCCGCACCAACGCCGGCGTGGACCAGGTGGGCACCTTCCGCAAGATGAGCGTGTTCGAAAACCCGGGTGACCGCATGCTGGTGCTGATGACGGCCGGCAACCTGTCGATCTCGCAAGCTATCCGCCAGATCGTCTCGGAACACGTGGATGCGGATGGCCGCAGCATCTGGAACGTGGCCAGCATGTACGATGCGGCGCGTATCGTGGGTGACGCCGTGCGCACCGTGCACCTGCGCGAAGCGAAGGCCCTAGCCGATTGCGGCATCGATTTCAATGTCAGCTTCATTTTAGGTGGGCAGATAGGCGCCGAGCGCTGCCGCTTGTTCCAGGTGTATTCAGCCGGTAACTTCATCGAATCGCACGATGAAAACACGTATTTCCAGATCGGTGAAGCCAAATATGGCAAGCCCATCATCGACAGGGTCATCAACCCGGGCACGCGCCTGGACGAAGCGGCCAAGTGCGCGCTCATTTCCATGGATTCGACCTTGCGCTCGAACATTTCCGTCGGCTTGCCGCTCGACTTGCTCGTCTACGAGACGGGCAGCCTGGCCGTCACGCGCTTCGTCACCATCGATGAAAAGAACCAGTATTTCCGCATGATCCGCGACACCTGGGGCGAGCAATTGAAACATGTGTTCGAAGGCATCGTCGATCCCGTATGGAATGCGGCGCCGGAGACCACCACGAACGTGCTGTCGTCCGCCAACATGCACAGCAAGCCCGTGCGCGTGGCCATCCCCGAGCACGTGAGCCGTGGCGGCCTGACCGTGGCGCCCCTGCAATCGCTGGCGCAGCAGTTCAGCGACGACAAGCAGCATTGACCGGTGACGCCACCGCTGCGCAAGGCGCTGGACAAATCGCCTTGCGCGTGCTTTTATGGCGATGGGTTGACATTCAATCCAGATTGACCTGAAAGGCAGGTGGCACATGGACTTGATCACTTCCGCTGTGGTGGCGGCCATCGGGCAAGGCGCGCCCGGCCACGCGCCCGAAACCGTCGCCAGCCACTATCAAAGGCTCAAGCAGGCCATCGCCAAGTTCGACAGTGCGTCAGACATCCTGGCCGCCATCGCCGCGCTGGAAGCGGCGCCTGACGATGCCCGGCTGCAACTGGCCCTGTCGGCCGCCCTGGCCACGGCAAACGTGCCGAATGACATGGCAACCCTGTTTGCCGCGCAATGCTTGCTCGATGCACTGCAGCGGCCATTTATCCAGGCGCCCGACGTGGAAGCCATGCCCGCGCCAGCCGACAAGAGCGCCGTCGTCTCCAATTATGCGGTGGTCAAAGTGTATTTCGCCACGGACCGCCAGCGCGACGTGGGCAAGCCGCCCGCCCGGCGCTTCAGCGGCGAACGCAACAGCATGGGCGGTAATGGCCCGCTCAGCTATGGCAGCTGCGACATCAGTATTCCCCGCGACCACCGCATGGGCCAGCTGGAGTCGCCGTCGCTGTGGCGCCTGGAATTTCGCGACGACCCGGCCAAGCACGTGGTGCTGCTGGACGCCACGGTGCAAGACCGCGACAACTTCTTTGCCGCATTAAAGACGCAGATCCGCGCCTCGGCTGGCAAGAGCGCGTTTGTCTTCGTGCATGGCTATAACGTGAGTTTCGAGGATGCGGCGCGGCGCACTGGGCAAATGGCCTACGATCTGGGCTTTGACGGCGCGCCCGTGTTCTACAGCTGGCCGTCGCGCGGCGACCTGGCCGGCTACACCATCGATGAAAACAATATCGAATGGAGCACGCCCCACATCACGGCATTTCTGGCCGACTTTCTCGCCAGCACGCAGGCGGCGCAAGTGTATCTGGTCGGACACAGCATGGGCAGCCGCGGCCTGGCGCGGGCCGTGGCCGACTTGCTGGCCGCGCAGCCGCAGCTGGCGCAAAAGATCACGGAGCTCATCCTGTCCGCGCCCGATATCGACGCTGCCATCTTCAAGCACGATATCGCGCCCAAACTGGCGGGCGCCCGCAACCCCGTCACCTTGTATGCTTCGTCGCAAGACCTGGCCCTGGCCGCCTCGAAAGCCGTGCACGGCTACCCGCGCGCGGGCGACAGCGGCGCCGGCATGCTGATCGTGGCGGGCGTGGAAACCATCGACGCCACCGGGGTCGACACCAGCTTCATGAAGCACGCCTACTTTGCGGAAAAGCGCTCGGCCCTGTCCGACATGTTTTACTTGATACGCAAGCAGGCACGCGCCGACCAGCGCTTTCTCGACCCCGTCGATACGCCGGCCGGCCGCTATTGGACGTTCAAAGCATGACACTGTTTCATCCGGTGCGGCACGCATGCTAAGATACGGCCCATAGGGTGGCAACGGGCACGGCGATGACGCCGCCAGCCGATCCCCCGCAAGCAGGCCTATCATGTTGACATCATCTTCTACACCGCACGCCGAATCGCTGATCCGTAACACCAACGCCCGCGTCACCAAGACGCGCGTGAAGGTGCTCGACTTTTTAATGGCGCAGAGCCGTTCGCTGACCCACCATGAAATCCAGCAAGCGCTATCGCAGGACAGCGATATCGATTCCGTCACCCTGTACCGGGTGCTGGAATGGCTGACGGAAAATGAACTCGTGCACCGCATCGCGGGCGCCGACCAGGTGTGGCGCTTCAGCGCGGGCGCCGGCCACCAGGCGCACGAACACGCGCATTTCCAGTGCACCAAGTGCGCGAACGTCACCTGCTTCAATGAAGTCAAGCTGCCTCCGCCCGTGCGCTTGCCGGAAGGTTTCAGCGGCGGCGAAGTCGATTATCTGATCAAAGGCCTGTGCCCGCGCTGTAAATAATTCCCCCGAAACATCACTTGAGCAGCAAGGCCAGGTGGTGTTCGTCATAAAACAAGTCGCCGACGCGCATCGAGCGCGGTTCCGTGCCATACGCGATAAATCCCAGCGATTCATACAGTTGGCGTGCGGCATTGTTTTCCGCATTCACGCTCAAATGCACTTGCATGATGGCCGGGTCCGTCTCGGCCTGTTCGATGCAGGCGTTGACGAGACGCCGCGCCACCCCTTTCCCCCGCTGCGCTGCATCGACGAAGACGCCCCACAGCAAGGCCTTGTGCCACAGCTGGCGCAACGGGTCGCGCCGCAAGCCGGCAAAGCCCACGAGACGTGCGCCATCGAAGGCGCCAAAGCCGCGCTGCATGGGGCCGGCGATGCGCTGCGCGTGTTCTTCCGGTGTGCGCGCCAGTTCATCCTCGCGCGAGGAGGCAAACGCGCTGGGCGAGTCAAGGATGGCGCGCAAGCGCAGCGCGCAAAAGGCGGCGGTGTCGGCTGGCGTCAGCAGGCGGATGACGATATCGGGTGCGGGCATGGAGGGACTCGGGAGTTTTTTTCCATTATACCCACGCCACCGTCTCAGGCACGCACGCGCCGCAAGCCATGCAACGTCCAGCCGTACAGGGCCGCCATCAGCAATACCATGGCCCCACCCAGTGCCGCCATCCAGCTTTCCGGCAGCGACCAGGCGGCGTCCAGCTTGCCGGCGGCCATGCAGGCGGCCATGGCCACGCAGATGGCGACGATGGGCCAGCCCAGGCGGCGCCGGAAGGCCCGCACGATGTCAATCTTGCCGGTGCGCATGACTTTCGCCGTGACCCAGCCATCGAAGGTATCCGTCACGCCCATGCCGACGGCAAACACCGTACCCGTGAGCAAGGCCGGCCCCAGGCCGCCCAGGGCCACGGCAGCATAGCCCCAGGCCGCCGCCTGCAGGGCCGTGTCGAACACCAGCGCGAACAGCATGCCGACGAGGATGGCGCCCAGCGGCCCGGAAGCGCCCCGCAGCCAGCGAGGCAGCAGCCGGCTGCGCACCTCGGCCAGTTGCGCGCCAGCCAGCAAGCTGCGCGCATTCATGGCGGCAATCATCAACAGCAAGGCGATGGGCAGCCACTCCAGCCAGCCGAACAGATTTGGCGAGGGCGTAAATTGCTGCGATGCGATGGCGGCAACGGCCACGATGGCCAGCACGCAGACGCCATGCCCCAGTGCAAACAGCGCGCCCATCCACGGTGCCCAGCGCGCATGGGCGGCCTGGCTGCGCAAAGTGAGACCGTCGACGGCGGCCAGGTGGTCCGGTTCCAGGCCATGCCGCATGCCGAGCAGGAAAATCAGCGCCAGGGCGGGCACGCCCGCTTCCACGCTCATGCCGCCACCTTGGCCGGACTGTCCACGACGCAGCGGTCCAGGCCGCGGATCAGCATTTCCTGCGGCAAGTCGCGGCCGATGAAGATGATCTTGCTGGCGCGCGTTTCATCATCACGCCACGCCGCGCCAAGTTCCGAGCCCATCAGCATGTGCACGCCCTGGAAGACGGCGCGGCATGGCAGCTCGGCAACGTACAAAATGCCCTTGTAGCGCATCAGCTGGCTGCCGAACAGCTGCACCACGGCATCGAGGAAGTTTTCCACCTGCAGCAGATCGAGGGCCTGGGCCTGGTGATACACGAACGATTGCACGCCGTCCCCATGGCGGTGGCCCAGTTCTCCGAGGAAATCGGGCTCCAGCTCGACGATGGCGTTCAAATTGAAACTGCGTATGTTCAGGATGTCACGCAGCGGCACATTGCCGAAGCTTACTTTCTGTATGCTGGCGCGGCCATTCATGGCGACCAGGCGCTGGCGCAGCGCGGCCAGCGCGTCCTTGCTGACCAGGTCCGTCTTCGACAGCAGGATGCGGTCGGCAAAGCCCACCTGCTCCTGCGCTTCCCTGTGCGCCGTCAATTGCTGCTGCGCGTGGCGCGCATCGACCACGGTTAATATCGCGTCGAGCATGTAAAACTCGCTGATTGACGGCTCCGCAAAAAAGGTTTGTGCCACGGGGCCAGGTGCGGCCAGGCCCGTCGTTTCGATGATCACGTGGTCGAAGGCGATCGTGCCCGCTGCGCGTTTCGCGTGCAGCTCGCCCAAGATGCGGATCAGGTCGCCCCGCACGCTGCAGCAGATGCAGCCATTGTTCATTTCCACGATCTGCTCGTCGCTATCCTGCACCAGCAAGCCATGGTCGATGCTTTCGGCGGCGAATTCATTTTCAATCACGGCGATGCGCACGCCGTGGTCGCCCTGCAATATGCGCTTGAGCAAGGTGGTTTTCCCGCTGCCGAGAAAACCCGTGATGATGGTGACGGGGATCAGTTCTGTCATATTGTATTCCTGTTTAATGTTGATCTTCGAGTTCTTCCATGCGTTGCCATTGCGGAAACGGATCGGGCAACTTGCGCCAGGCGGTCATGCCCTGGCGCGTTTCCGTGGTGTTGAGTTGACATTTTTTCAAGTCCGCCACGATGGCGGCCTGGTCCATGTCCTGGCCAATGAAGACGAGCTCCTGGTAGCGGTCGCCATATGGCTCGCTCCAGCCCGCCCTCACGTCCGCCAGCGAGGCGGCATCCGTGGGCCAGCGTTCCTTCGGCACGGAGGCCCACCACAGGCCCACGGGTTCGATATTCATCAGCTTGCCCGCGCCAGACAGGCTGGCCACCCATTCGGGGCGGCTGGCCAGCCAAAAGTAGCCCTTGCTGCGCACCACGCCCGGAATCGGCTGCGAAATATAGTCATGCAGGCGCTGCGCGTGGAACGGCTCTTTCGCCCGGTAGACGAAGCTGCTGATGCCATACGTTTCCGTCTCCGGCGTGTGCACGCCAGCCAGCTCCCGGGCCCAGCCCGGCATGCTGGCCGCCTGCTCCAGGTCGAACAAGTTCGTGCCCAGGATGGCGTCGAGCGGCACGATGGACTGGTTGGTTTCGATGATGCGCGCGCCGGGATTGAGGGCTTTTACAATGGCCAGCACGCGCAGGCGCTCGGCCGCCGCCACCATGTCGACCTTGTTGAGGACGATGACATTGGCGAATTCGATCTGTTCCGTGAGCAAGTTGGCCAGCTGCCGGTCGTCACCCTCGCCCGCCGTTTCTCCCCGCTGCTCCAGGCTGTCTTCGCTATGAAAGTCCATCAGCAGGTTGGCGCAGTCGACGACGGTGACCATGCAGTCGATGCGCGCCACGTCGTTCAGGCTGTCACCGTGCTCGTCCTCGAAGTCGAAGGTGGCGGCCACGGGCATCGGCTCGCCCACGCCCGTCGATTCGATCAGCAGATAATCGAAGCGGTCCTCAAGGGCCAGGCGCCGCACTTCCAGCAGCAAATCGTCGCGCAAGGTGCAGCAGATGCAGCCGTTCGACATTTCCACGAGTTTTTCTTCCGTGCGCGACAGGGCCGCGCCAGCCGCTGCGGCACTGTCCTTGACGAGCGAGGCGTCGATATTGACTTCGCTCATGTCGTTGACGATGACGGCCACGCGCTTGCCTTCGCGGTTGCGCAGTATGTGGTTGAGCAAGGTGGTCTTGCCGGCGCCGAGAAAGCCGGACAGGACGGTGACGGGGAGTTTGCGCTGTGGCATGGGGATTCCTTAGGCTGGCTGAGTTGCTGGGTTGGCGATGGTCGCACTAATGCAAATGAATTGCGTTTCAGGATTATAATGCAACCAACTTGCATTTGTGCAGTGATCGTTGCCTGCCAGCTTGAAAAGAGAGCCGTGCCCCACCTCGCTGCCATGCCAGGCCATGACGCCCCGGCGTGCTACAGTGGAACGTTGCCCGTCATGCCATCGACACAAGCCCATGGCGGCTGGACGTTTACATTTTCACACTCACCAAGGAAACGATGTTCTTACGCAGCTCCACAACGCTTCTTGCCTTACTTGTTTTGATGATGGGCAGTGCCATTGCGGCAGACATAAAAAAGCCGATCAAGCACTATCTTTACTTCAATCACCGCGAACTGAACGGGGAAAACATCACCTCGGATAAAGCGTTAAGCGATCCCCGCTTCAGCGGCGCGCAAATCGTGTACACATGGCGCAGCCTGGAGCCGGAACAGGACCGTTATGATTTTTCGGCGATCCGCCACGACATCGCCTATCTCGATTCAATCGGGAAAAAACTGTGGATACAACTGCAGGAAAAATCCTTCACGCCACGCCATAATGTGCCGGCCTATTTGCTCAGCGATCCTCGCTACCAGGGCGGCATCATCAAGCAAAGCATGCTTTCGGCGCCGGAACGCGACCCGAACAAAGCGGTGACGGATGATGAATACGGCTGGTCGCCAAAGATGTGGGAAGTACCGGTACGCGAGCGTTATCAACGCTTGATACGAGCGCTGGGCAAGGAATTTGACGGGAAAATCGAGGGCATTAATTTCAGCGAAAGCTCGATCGACATCGGCGTCGAGGATAGCAAGGGAAATACGATTTTCCCCGATGATTTCAAGCCGCAACAGTATGTCGATGCCATCAAGGAAAACATGCGGGTGCTGGCCGGCGCCTTTCCCCATACCACCACCATGGTGTATTTGAACTTTTTGCCGGGCGAATGGCTGCCGTGGACCGACAAGGGCTATATGCGTAGCCTGTTTGCGCAAGCGCAAACGCTGCAGATGGGCGTGGGCGGTCCCGACCTGATGCCGTATCGGAAAAGCCATATGGGTCAGAGTTACGGCTTTATCAAGAACTACCCTGCGAACCTGGTGAAGGGCATGGCAGTACAAGATGGCAACCTGCGCCAGATCAATCCCCGTACCAAGAAAAAAAATTCAGTCGAAGATTTGCTCGATTTTGCCCGCGATTACCTGGACCTGGACTATATTTTCTGGGTAGAAGACGAGCCTTACTTTAGTAATGAAGTGCTGAAAAAACTGCCCGTGCATTGACAGGCAGTCGCGCCATCGCGTGGCAGCGTGCATCCATGCGCCCTGCACGGCTGTCATCGCCGCGTCATATGGCGGCGTTACAGTCGCGTCCTTTGAATCTTTCCGAGGGCGGCAATGAAAACAAATTGGATCATGCTGGCGGCGCTGGCAAGTACAGGTTTAATAACTGGCTGCAACGGCGGCTCGACGACGGCGCAGGTGATTCCAGAAGGCACGACGGTCAGCGTGGCCTTGCTGGAAACCACCGATATCCACTCGAACGTCCTGAGTTACAACTATTACGCGCTGGCGGAAGACACCAGCCTGGGCCTGGAGCGCACCTCCACACTGATCCAGGCGGCGCGCGCGGAAAACCCGAACAACGTCTTGCTCGACGATGGCGACGTCATCCAGGGCACCCTGCTGGCCGATTTACAAGCCGTAGCCGCGCCCGTGCCCTGCTCCGGCACGCTGGCCGTACACAAGGCCATGAACGCACTGAAATATGATGCGGGCGGCATGGGCAACCACGAATTCAACTATGGCTTGCCTTACCTGAGTCAGATCACCAACACGGATTTCGGCATACCGGGCGTGACCAAGCCGACGGGTACGTGCGGCGCGCCCGCCTTCCCTTCCGTGCTGAGCAATGTCGTCGGCGTGTCCAGCGGCAAGCCCATCTTCCAGCCCTACACCCTGCTGCCCCGCGATTTCACCGCCACGGCACCCGATGGCAGCAAGCTGAGCGTGAAGATCAATGTGGGCGTGCTGAGCTTTGTGCCGCCGCAAATCCTCGAATGGGATCAGAAAGTGCTCGCTGGCAAGGTCAGCGTGACAGGCGTGCAGGAAGCAGCCAAGCAATATGTGCCGGAATTGCGCAACAAGGGCGCCGACCTCGTCGTGGCCTTGTCGCATGGCGGCCTGGACACGAGCGCCTACAGCCCGAAGATGGAAAACGGCAGCTATCACTTGACCAGCACGGGCATCGACGCGCTGATGATCGGCCACTCGCACTTGATCTTCCCGAAAGGCAAGGAAGAAGGCGCGGCCGCGCTGGACGCCTCGTTTGCCGCCTTCCCGGCCAGCGCGAAGATCGACGCCGTCAACGGTTTTGTCAACGGCGTGCCGACCGTCATGGCCCAAAGCTGGGGCCGGCGCCTGGGCATCATCAAGCTGACGATGGTGTATCAGGCCGGAAAATGGGTAGTGCAGCCGGCCAAGACCACGGTGGAATCGCGCGGCTTCAAGTACACGGATGGCAAGACCCTGGTGAAAGCCGACCCGGCCATCGCGCCACTGGTGGCCACCGAGCACGCGGCCACCATCGCTTACGCCAAGCAGCCGCTGGGCATCAGCACGGATTTCGAAATGTCCGCCTACTTCGCGCTGGTAGGCGACGTCAGCGCCATCCAGCTGGTGAACCAGGCGCAGCTCGACTACGTGAAGAATTTCATCGCCACCAGCACGGATGCCACCTTGTCCAGCTACAAGAGTATCCCCGTCATCTCGTGCAGCGCGCCATTCAAGGCAGGCCGCAACGGGCCATCGGACTTCACGGACGTGGCCGCAGGTGCGACGCCGGCCGCGCCAATCGGCTTGCAGGTGCGCAATCCGGGCGACCTGTACTTATATAGCAACAACAACCTGCAAGCCGTGAAGATCAAGGGCGCGGACTTGAAGGCCTGGCTGGAAACGTCGGCCAAGCAATTTGGCCAGATCGACCCAAGCGCCACGGCCGAACAGGACCTGGTGCCGTCGTATGGCACGATTTATAACTACGACGTGTTCTATGCGGAAAACAATGCGCTCACGTACCAGATCGATGTGACGAAAAAGCCGGGCAGCCGCATCGTCAACCTCACGTACAAGGGCGCACCCGTGGCCGATGGCGATGATTTCATCGTTGCCACCAACGACTACCGCGCCGGCGGCGGCGGCGCCGTGCCTGGCATCGATGGCAGCAAGACCATCATCAAATCGCCCGATGCGAACCAGGCCGTGGTCAGCAACTACCTGGCGTCGCTGAGTACCAAGGGCGGCAAGGTGACCCTGGCGGCGAATGGCAGCGCGCGCAGCTGGAGCTTCGTCAAGACGGCCACGGCCGGTCCCGTGATCCTGCGCTCGGCACCCGGTCACCTGGCGCTGGCGCAAGGTAGCGGCATCGCCAACGTGGCGGCCGAAGGCGGCCTCGACGCCAGCGGTTTCGCCAAGTACCGCATCGATCTGAGCAAATAAGGTCCATGGGCCGGAACTGCTGCAGTTCCGGCCCCTCATTCTGCAAGGTGATCCAGATGAAACACGCACTTTCCCTCCCCGCCGTCGTGCTGGCCGCCGTCCTGGCCGCCTGCCAGGCATCGCCACCGCCTACGTCAGCGGAAATCGAAGCCGTCGCCATGCACGCGCGCCAGGCGGGCGACCACCAGGCCGAGCGCAAGGTCCGCAGCTGGGCCGGCAAAGACATGCCCGTCGCCGAGCGCGAACTGGCGCTGATTTACCAGACCCGGCCGGAGCGCCGCGCCGAGGCGCTGAGTCTGTTTGAACAGGCGGCCCGCGCCGGCGATACGGAAGCGGCCTTCGAACTGGGACAAATGCTGCGCGCGGCCACGCCCGGCCAGGCTTGGCTGTGGTACCGGCAAGCAGCGCTGCAAGGGCATGCCAAGGCGGCATTGATGCTGGGCCTGCTGGCAGCCAACGGCGAAGGCGTGACGCAAGATCCCGTCATAGCGGCACGCTGGCTGGACAAGTCGAGCGAACTGGGCAATCCACATGCCATGTTCCTGCTGTACAACGCCTACCGCGAAGGCCGCGGCGTGCCGCGCGACCTGGCCAAGGGCCATGCACTGCTGGAAGAAGCGGCCCATCACGAATACCCGCCCGCCATCCAGGAACTGGCCATGACGGTGCAGGCGGACGACGCCCTGCGTGCGGGTCACCTGATGAAGGAAGCGACGGAACACCGGCACAATAACTGGAACAAGTTTTAAGCCCATTCGCTGGCGCGCCAGAAAATAACGCTGCGCTTTGCGCCAAATCAATCGTGTTGGACTAGACATTGCTGAGGGGCTATGATGGCCTGGCTGCTTCCGTGGAGGCGGCGGGGTTCTCGCCAGCCTCGAAATCGCATGCTGAATTTGCTTTTTAGAAATTTGTTACTCTGGACCAGCCAAGGTGAGCGTCGTATACGCTTAGCCCAGCCAGTGTTTGGGCAGGCCCTGGCTCGTCCGTTGACCTCCCTATAAGAAAGAGTCCAATGAAAAAGCTGACCACCGCCTTTGGCGCGCCTGTCGTCGACAACCAGAACATCCAGACGGCCGGCCCCCGTGGCCCTGCCCTGCTGCAAGATGTGTGGTTCCTGGAAAAGCTGGCCCACTTTGACCGCGAAGTCATCCCCGAGCGCCGCATGCATGCCAAGGGTTCCGGCGCGCATGGCACGTTTACCGTCACGCACGACATCACGCGCTACACGCGGGCGAAAATCTTTGGCGCCGTGGGCAAGCAAACGCCGATGTTCGCGCGCTTTTCCACGGTGGCCGGCGAACGGGGCGCGGCGGACGCGGAACGCGACATCCGTGGCTTCGCCCTGAAGTTCTACACGGAAGAAGGCAACTGGGACCTGGTCGGCAACAACACGCCCGTGTTCTTCATGCGCGACCCGCTGAAATTCCCCGATTTGAACCATGCCATCAAGCGCGACCCGCGTACGGGCTTGCGCAGCGCCAACAGCAACTGGGACTTCTGGACCTCGCTGCCGGAAGCGCTGCACCAGGTGACGGTGGTGATGAGCGACCGGGGCTTGCCGCGCAGCTTCCGCCACATGCACGGCTTCGGCAGCCATACCTTCAGCTTCCTGAATGCGCAAAACGAGCGTTTCTGGGTCAAGTTCACCTTTAAAACCCAGCAAGGGATTGAAAACCTGACGGACGCCGAAGCCGAGGCGCTGGTGGGCAAGGACCGTGAAAGCTCGCACCGCGACCTGTACGAAAGCATCGAAAACAAGGATTTCCCCCGCTGGACGCTGTACGTGCAGATCATGCCGGAAAAAGAGGCAGGCACGTATCATCTGAACCCCTTCGATCTGTCGAAAGTGTGGCCGCACGGCGATTATCCGCTGATCGAGGTGGGCGTACTGGAACTGAACCGCAATGCCGACAACTACTTTGCAGAAGTGGAACAGGCAGCTTTCAACCCGGCCAACGTAGTGCCGGGCATCAGTTTTTCTCCGGACAAGATGCTGCAAGGCCGCTTGTTCTCGTATGGCGACGCGCAGCGCTACCGCCTCGGTGTCAACCACAGCCATATCCCCGTCAACGCGCCGAAATGCCCGTTCCACAGCTATCACCGCGACGGCCAGATGCGCGTCGACGGCAACCAGGGCGGCACCCTGGGCTACGAACCGAACAGCGAGCAGGAATGGGCCGAGCAGCCCGACTTCCGCGAACCGCCGCTGAGTATCGAAGGCGCGGCCGATCACTGGAACCACAGGGTCGACGAGGATTACTATTCGCAGCCGCGGGCCCTGTTCCGCCTGATGACTGCGGCGCAGCAGCAAGCCTTGTTCGACAATACGGCGCGCGCCATCTCGGGTGCCTCGGAGCAAGTCAAGCAACGCCACATCGGCAACTGCACCCTGTGCGATCCCGCGTATGGCGCGGGCGTGGCCGAAGCGATAGCCCGCCTGAGCAAATAGGGTAAGTGCAAGCATGGCAAGCAAGGCCCGTACGCGGGCTTTTCTTGCATGCCATCTACGTCACTAAGCCCTACCAGCGCTGGATATCGATCTGGCCCGTGATGCTCGTTTCCACCGGATAACCGTCGACCTGCGCCGGCACGCGCCGCTTGACGGACGCATCGCGCAAATACACGACGAGGGCTTCGCCGCCGATGGCAGTCTGCCCCAGGCTGACGCCTTCGACGCCATCGATCGCCATCAGGGCCCGCTCGTTGCGCCGCTTTGCCGCTTCCAGCCGGCCGGGCGGCGGTGCGGCATGCGCGAGGCCCGCCACCGCGTGGCTACTCGCCTCGTCCGGCACATACGGCATGGCCGCATCCTCAAAGACGGCGTATGGCGCTTGTACGAATTTACTGTTTGACATGACACATCCTCCTGATGCTGCCCATGGCACGCGTGGAACAAGGAGGCACGGCAGCGCCTCTTGCCCGCCAGGCCATGCATGGCAGCCACACCTGACCCTATCATCATCGTGCAAAAGGTGGCGCAGTGCAAGGAAGCATCACGCCGCCGCGCCGTTTTCTGTGACCATGCTCAAGTATATAAATTGATGTCGAGCGCCACCACCACGCGTCGCATCTGGTTGGCAAACGTGATATTGCCGCCGCCGGCAAACAGCAGACCGACGGGATTGCGCTGCTGGTTCCAGGTCCAGATGGACGAGCCGGAGTCGCCGCCCGCGCTGAATGCTCCGCTGACGCCCGTAATGGCGATCTGGTCCTGGAACAGCGCGATCCTGCCGCCGCCATAATTGACGTTGATGGTGGCGCCCAGGCCCGTGATGCGGCCCTGCGTCAATTGCGTCGTGCGTCCGGATTTGCCGACCAGCATGCCCAGCGCGGGCGCTGCCAGCGCATTGCTGATGCGGAAATAGGCCGGCACGCCACCGCTCAGGTAGACCAGTTCACGACGCACGCGGTCTGGCCAGGCCCAGCCGGTGGCGCAATCGACAAAATTGACGCCGCCACTAAAATTGATGGGCACGAAGCGTTCGAGCACGGCCACCTGGTCTTGCGGGCAGCGCCCGCCATCGATGGGACCCGGCTGCACGATGCAGTCGTTGAACGCGCCGCCGTTGGAATTGGCCAGCACGTGATTATTGCTCAGAATCATCAAACGGCTGTTGCGCGGCGCGCTGCGCCCCACGGCCAGGCAGCCGATGGTGCCAGCGGTGATGCGGAAATGCCCGACCGAGACGCCGCCCGGCGCCGGACGCAAGCGGAAACGGTGCGGTTGCGCGTCGATCACGCCCGTGACGACGATATTCACGGGCACCCTGTCGCTGGCCACGGCGCGCACGCCCATGGCCCCCACGATGGCCGCCTTGGCGCGGTCGACGGACGTCGGTTCGGCCACGTACAGGGTCAGGGCCGGCAAGCCCGGTTCGCCGGACGAGCTGTCGCTGGCGCCCTCGCCCAAGCCGATGGACACGCCCTGGATATTGCCGCCATCGCTGAAGGCGTCGGCGGCACGCACGCCGCCCGCCTGGGAAATGGACTGGCGCATGCCGTCTTCGATACTGCGCTTGATTTCCAGCAATTCCATGCTGACGCCGCTCAGGGCGTCGGGCACGTCCGAGACGGACGCGCTCTCGATCGTATTGTCGTCCTCGCCGGGGGTGGAAAATTGGCCGATGGCCTCTTCATCGTCTGCGCTTTGCCCCTGGCCGCTGCTGCCGGGTGGGGCGCTGAAACCGTTATCATTGCCGATCATCATGTTCTCCTCGTGGTTTGCTCTGGATATCCAGTGTGGACGGGCCGCGCCGGCCGGTATTGATCTGGATTGAATTGCGCAGGCGCGTGGCCGCCCTGCGCCAACGGGGCCAAGCGGGCAAAAATAGTTCCCTCGTCAAGGTTGAGCGAGATCAGGCGTGCGGGCAGAGGCGCCGCCGTATACTTGGCCGACAGGCTGGAACCGGGCCTGCTCCACGGCAGCAAGGTTAGCTACAACAGCAAGGTTAGCAACACCGGCAACGGTATGGATGGGGAAACAATGACGAGCCCTGGTACGACACGCCACGACGATGCGCCTGCGGGCGAGCAAGCAGGCCAGCATGCCGGTTTTGTGCAAGGCATGGCGGCCTGGGCGGAAAACCACCGCATCAGCCCCTGGCGCGGCAGTTTTGCCGACTTCATCGAGCAAATCCTGCCCGGCCGCGCGGCCCTGCTGACGCGCAGCGCGCACCACTACTTGTGGGACATGATGCGCTGGAACGGCCAGACCGATGAGAGCGGGCGCTTCCGCTGCCGCCTGTTCGACGACGAACTGTTCGGCATCGACGAGGCGATCGACCGCGTGGCCGCCTACTTCAAGGCGGCTGCCGCCGGTTCCGAAGTGGGCCGCCGCATGCTGCTGCTGCTGGGCCCGCCGTCGGGCGGCAAGTCGACCCTGGTGATCCTGCTCAAACGGGGGCTGGAAGAATACAGCCACAGCAGCGAAGGCGCGCTGTACGGCATCGCCGGCTGCCCCGTGCACGAATCACCGCTGCATCTGGTGCCGCACAGCATGCGCGCCGACTTTCGCGCCAGCTATGATGCCGAGCTGCATGGCGAACTGTGTCCCCATTGCCGCGCCCGCCTGGAAGAACAGTACGCGGGCGACTTCCTGCGCATGCCCGTCGAACGCATCCACCTGTCCGAGGCGGGCCGCTGCGGCATCGGCACGTATGCGCCGCACGACCCTACCACGGCCGACCTGGCCGACCTGGTCGGTTCCGTCGACCTGTCGAAAGTGGCGCAGTACGGCGACGAAGGCGATCCGCGCGCCTGGTCGTGGTCCGGCGCCGTGTATGCGGCCAGCCGCGGCATGCTGGAAATGATCGAAATCCTCAAAGTCAAGCGGGAATTCCTCTATTTACTACTCACCCTGACGCAGGAAAAGAATGTCAAGGTATCGCGCTTTCCCCTGATTTACCTCGACGAAACCATTCTCGCGCACACGAACCTGGCCGAATTTCGCAAATTCCTGCAAGAAAGCGAAAACGAGGCGCTGCTCGACCGCATGGTCATCGTGCAAGTGCCGTATACGCTCAATTACCGCGAAGAAGCACGCATTTACCGCAAGCTGATCTTAGCGGCCGCGCCCGCCTTCCGCGACGTGCACCTCGATCCGCACGTGCTGCATGCGGCGGCGGTGTTCGCCATCCTCAGCCGCCTGCCCGAAGGCGAGGACAAGGAAACCGAACGGGTCAAGAAGCTGCGCGTGTATGCGGACGAAGATGTCGACGACTTGCAGCATGCCGACATCCGCCGCTTGCGCGCGCGCGACAAGGCGCCCGACGAGGGCTTGTCGGGCGTGTCGCCCCGTTTCGTCATCAATGCCCTGTCGCACGCCATCATTTCCGCTCAGCGCAACAGCCTCTCCACCATGGATGTGCTGCTGGCCCTGAAGGATGGCATCGAAAGCGATGCGCGCATCGAACCGCGGCGCAAGCGCCAGTGGGTCGATTACCTGGTGCTCACGCGCAAGGATTTCTATAACCGCTGGGTCAAGGCCGACGTGCACAAGGCCCTGTTCGTGTCGTTCGAGCAAGAAGCACAGGACTTGCTGAGCAAGTATCTCGATGAAGTCGAAGCCATGCTCGACAACCGCCAGATCCGCGACCCCATGACCAGCGAAGAGCGCCGCCCCGACGAGCGCTTCCTGCGCGCCGTGGAAGAAAAAATTCATATCAGCGACGCGGGCAAGCAGTCGTTCCGACAAGAAGTGGTGCGCAAGGCCATGGGCGCCTTCAAGCGGGGCGAGCCCTTTGGCCTGGGCAGCCACGCGCAACTGCACGATGCCATTCAGCAATATCTGTTCGAGCAGCGGCGCGACGTGCTGCGCCTGGTCGGTTCGGCCAAGCGCCCCGACGATGACGTGCGGGCCAGGATCTCTGCCGTCGAGCAGCGCCTGGTGGACGAATACGGCTATGACGCCCATAGCGCGCGCGAAGCGCTCAACTACGTGACCACCTTGCTGGCGCAGGAATAGCCATGTCCGCCACGACTTCGCCAGCTTCCACCGCCCCTGCCCAGGCCCAGCCCTGGTACGGCTTGTTCTCGCGCGGCGCGCGCGACTGGCTGCGCCACAACCAGAAAGTACGCGAAGCCGTGCAGGCGCACTTGCCCGAGCTGATCGCCACGCCTGACTTGATCGACGGACCGCAGCAGCGCACGGTGCAAGTGCCCATGCGCCTGCTCGAACATGCGCATTTTCGCCTTGCGCCCGCGCGCAACAGCGTGGGTGCAGGCCAGGGTGACGGCCAGCCCGGCGATCTCCTGCGCGCGGCGCGCCCTGCCGCCACGGGCGAGGCCGGTGCGCCAGGCGGCGATGGCGAGGGGGCGGTGCGCCTGCTGCTGGAGTTTCCCATCGACGATATCCTCGACTGGCTATGGGACGCCTTCGCCTTGCCGCACCTGAAACCGCGCCACCTGGGCGCGATCGACGACGTGCGGCTGGTACGCAGCGGCCTGGACCGGCATGGCGCCCGCTCGCGCCTGGACCGGCGCCGCACCGTCAAGGAAGCGATCAAGCGGCGCGCCTTGCAAGCGCAGCCCGTGCCCTTTACCAATGATGACTTGCGCTACCGCCAGGTGCTGGCACAGCCCCGGCCCAGCACGAATGCCGTCGTGTTTTTCGTGCTGGACGTGTCGGCCAGCATGGCGCAAGCCGAGCGCAAGTTGGCCAAATCCTTCTTTTTCTTTGCCTTGCAGGGCTTGCGGCGCAGGTATGCGCGCGTGGAAACGCGCTTCATCGCCCATACGACGCGGGCCTGGGAATTTTCCGAAGCCGAATTCTTCCAGGTCAATGGCATGGGCGGCACCATGGCCTCCACCGCCTTTCGCCTGAGCCGCGAACTGCTGCAGGAACACTACGCGCCGGGGCGCTATAACGCCTATCTGTTCTATGCCTCCGATGGCGAAAATTTCAGCGAAGACCGGGCGGCCGCCAGCCTGGCCTTGGGCGACCTGGCCGCCTTGCTCAGCTATATGGGCTATGTGGAAACCTTGCCCGGCGTGCCGCGCAGCCTGGAAACGGAAATGCACAGCCTGTGCGCCGAGCAGGAACGGCAGGGCTTGCCTTTGCACAGCAGCATCCTCAGCAAGCCTGACGATGTTTGGGCGGCCATCCGCACCTTTTTCCAGCACGAGGCGGCCGACACGGAAGAAGCGTCATGACACGGCCTGACGCCCAGAACCACGGCGACGCGGCAGACAAAGCCGACAAGGCCGACAAGCCAGTTACCATGGGCCTGGACCGCTACGCGGCGCGCATTGAAGCACTGGCGCGCGAGATGGGCCTGGCATTTGCGCCCGTCGAGTTCGAGCTGGTGCCGGACAGTTTCATGGCCGAGATCGCCATCTATGGCTTGCCCGTGCGCATGCGTCACTGGTCGTTCGGCGTGCGCTACATCCATCAGCTCGTGCATCAGAAGATGGGCAATTCGCACATTTTCGAAGTCATGTTTCCCGGCGACCCTTGCCATGCCTACATGGCGGAACACAATTCCGTGGCCGAAAACACCCTCGTCACAGCGCATGTGCTGGGTCACGCCGATTTTGCCAGCCGCAATGCCCTGTTCCTGCGCTTCGGCGCCATGGCGGGCCAGCACATCTTGCAACAAAGCGCGGCGCGGGCGCAGCGTCTGGAAATAGCGCTACAACGGCACGGGCAGGAGCAGGTGGAAGCCGTGCTCGACGCCGCACTGGCGCTGGAACAACATGTGGACGTCCACGCCGAGCTGCACCGCCCGCCCTATGCCGCAGCATGGGGGCCAGCCGGCGTCGCGGGCAAGCAAGCCGCCGCAGACGATCCCTTTACACAACGCTACCGGCGCTTGCCCGGTGAAGCAGCCGCGCTGGCGGCGCGCGAGGCGGCCAGGGCGCGCCTGGCGCAGCGCCCGCTCGTGCCGCCGCAAGCCGAGTACGACTTGCTGTGGTTCATCGCACAACACGGGCCGGAGCTGGCCGACTGGGAACGCGACATTTTTTTGGCCGTGCGCGAAGAGTCGTTTTACTACTACCCCGTGTACGCCTGCCAGATCATGAATGAAGGCTGGGCCTCGTACTGGCATGCGCGGCTGCTGCGCGAAGCCGACTTCCTGCCCCCGGCACTGTATCTGTCCGCCATCAAGTCGCATTCTGACGTGGTGCGCCCTTACGCGGGCGAGCACCAGCAGGCGCTGGCCGTCAATCCCTATCACCTGGGCTTTTGCATGTGGGAACACATCATCGAGCGCGAAGGACTGGCGCGGGCGCGCCAGATTTGCCGCGACGACGATGACTGCAGTTTCATCCGCAACTACCTGGACGGGGAACTGGCTGACCGCCTGGGCCTGTTCGTGCATGAAAGCCGCCGCGACGGGGAAACGCGCCTGGCCAGCCGCGACTTGCGGGCCATCCGCGAAGCCATCCTGGCGCCCAAATACAATTATGGCGTGCCGTGCATCGCCGTCACCCTGCTCAACGATGACGGCAGCCTGGTGCTGCGCCACGATCACCAACGCGATGGGCGCGGCCTCGACCTGGAGCGGGCGGAACAGGTGCTGGCGTACATCGCCCGCATCTGGCGCCGCCCCGTCACCCTGCATACGGCCGATTTCCGCGGCACGCCCCGTGTCCTGCACAGCAAGAGCGACGGCGTGCCCGAACCGCCCAAGCCACCAACACCGGCAGCACCGGCAGCTACGCCCGTGCAACACTAGGGGGCTGGCAATCGCGCGGGTGTGGCAGGGTATTGGACGTATAGTAAGCGGGCCATATTATGCGGGCCGCCAGCGCGCACACGTCAGGTGCGGCCAGCTCGTACCTCATGCCAGGCCCGCCTGCTCCACATACCAGGCGATGGTGTACCGCAAGCCTTGCGCCAGATCGTGCGTGGGCACGTAGCCGAGCAAGCGGGTCGCCTTGGCGATGTCCGCCTGCGAATGGCGTACGTCGCCGGCGCGAAATTCGCCATATTCGGGTGCCAGCGGCACGTGCTGCGGGAGGGTGGCCAGCAACATCTGCTGCATGCTGGCGTGCAGCTGCGTCAGACTGGTGCGGGCATTGACGGCCACGTTGTAGACCTGGTTGACGGCTGCCGGGTCGGTGCCGATGGCTGCCAGGATATTGGCTTGCACGGCATTGTGCACAAAGCAGAAATCGCGGCTGGTGGCGCCGTCGCCATGGATGTGCACGACCTGGCCGTCCAGCATGGCGGCGATCCAGCGGGGAATGACGGCCGCGTAGGCGCCCAGCGGGTCTTGCCTGGGGCCGAAGACATTGAAATAGCGCAGCCCCACCGTCTGCATGGCGTAGCAGCGCGCGTACACCTGCGCGTACAGTTCATTGACATATTTACTCAAGGCATACGGCGACAGGGGCGCGCCGATGTGCTCTTCCACTTTCGGCAAGGCCGGATGGTCGCCATAGGTGGCGCTGGACGCGGCATACACGAAGCGCTGCACGCCCGCGTCGCGCGCGGCGGCCAGCATGTTCAGGAAACCGCTGACATTGACCGCATGGCACAACAGCGGGTCTTCCAGCGAACGCGAGACGGAACCGAGCGCCGCCTGGTGCAGCACAAAATCGACGGCGACGGGGCCGCCTGGATCGGCACGGCCGTGCTCGCTCAAGCTGCTGCCGCCATCTGCCGTACCGTCGCCACTGCCGGCGGCCGGCGCCGGCGCGCCGCATGCGCGCGCGCACGCCTGCGGGTCGCGGATATCGCCTTCGATGAAGGTGAAGCGCCGCCACGCCGCTTCGCCCACGCTGGCGCGCACCTGCTCCAGGTTATGCCGGTGGCCCGTCATGAAGTTGTCCAGGCCGCGCACTTCCTGGCCCAGCTGCAGCAAGGTTTCCAGCAGGTGCGAGCCGATGAAGCCGGCCACGCCCGTCACCAGCCAGCGGCGCGGTTCGCTGGCCAGTAGCGCACACGCTTGCGCGTAGGCGCCGGCAGCCAGGCCTGACACGCCACCGGCGGAGTCCTGCGCCGTGGCTGCTGCGGCATCGAAAGCGTCGGGCGCCATCACAGCCGCCACACGTGCAGGCCGCCGTCCGCCAGCGGACGGGGGTCGAAATGCGACTTGATGTCGATGAAGCAGCCGTTTTCCAGCACCTTGGCCTGGAAGTCGGCCAGCGGACGGGCCAGCAAGGCCTGGTGCGAGACGGCGCTGATGATGGCCTCGGCCCGTGGCAGCTGTTCCCAGCGTTCCAGGGTCAAACCGTACTCTTCCAGCGCTTCGCGGCCATCGGCGACGGGGTCGTGCACATGCACCTGCACGCCGTACGATTGCAGTTCGTGGATCATGTCGACCACTTTCGAGTTGCGCAAGTCCGGACAATTTTCCTTGAAGGTCAGGCCCAGCACGTTGACGTGCGAACCTTTCAATTTGAAACCGGCGCGCACCATTTCCTTGATGGTCTTTTCTGCCACGAATTTGGCCATGCCGTCGTTGATGCGGCGCCCGGCCAGGATCACATGCGGATGGTAGCCCAGCATTTCCGCCTTGTGCGTCAAATAATACGGGTCGACGCCGATGCAATGGCCGCCCACCAGGCCGGGACGGAACGGCAGGAAATTCCATTTCGTGCCCGCCGCCTGCAGCACTTCCAGGGTATCGATGCCGATACGGTCGAAGATGATGGCCAGTTCGTTCATCAGCGCGATGTTCAGGTCGCGCTGCGTGTTTTCGATCACCTTGGCCGCTTCAGCCACGCGGATGCTCGACGCCCGGTGCACGCCGGCCGCGACCACGCCTTCGTACAGGGCGGCCACCTTGTCCAGCGTGGCGTCGTCGTCGCCCGAAACCACCTTGCGGATGCTGTGCAGGGTGTGGTCCTTGTCGCCGGGGTTGATGCGCTCGGGCGAAAAGCCCACATGAAAATCTTCCTTCCAGCGCAGGCCCGAATGCCGCTCGAGGATGGGGATGCAGATTTCCTCGGTGGCGCCCGGATACACGGTGGACTCGTAGATGACGGTGGCGCCGCGCCGCATATGGCGGCCGACGGCCGCGCTGGCGCCGGCCAGGGCGGAGAAATCGGGATTGTGCGCGCTGTCGACGGGCGTGGGCACGGCCACGACGATGAAATCGGCCAGCTGCAGCTCGGCCGGATCGCAACCCACGCTCAGCCACTGCGCCGCGCGCAGCTGTTCCGTGCTCACTTCGCCCGTGGGGTCGACATGCTTGCGGTAACTTTCTACCTTGCGTGCCGACAAATCAAAGCCGATGGTGCGCTGGCGCATGCCGAACGCCACGGCCAGCTGCAAGCCGACATAACCGAGCCCCACCACAGCCACCACGTCCGCCGTGCCATCCACCTTGCTGTCCATATGCATGTGCTCCCAATGATTGCGGCCTGAGCATCGCCGTCCGGGAAATTCTACGGTCGCCTGCCCGGCCATTCTTGAGCAGGAACAAGGAATACGGAGCGGCGGCAGGCAGGCGCGCGGAGAATCGGCGGCTTCTTGAGCGCAATCAAGGAGAGCGGCGCCCATCTTTTTAAGCTAGGCCATGCCCATCCTTCACGCACGCCGCTAACGGAGACTTCCATGGCTCGTTCCCTGCCCCGCCCTTTCCCCGGCTTGCCGGCCGCCGCGCTGTGCTGCACCCTGCTGCTGCTCTTGCTGACGGGGTGCCACGGCGCGCAGAGCAGCGCATCGCTGCTGGCCGAGGCGCAGCAGTACCGCCAGAAGGGCGAGGCGCGCGCCGCCATCATCCAGTTGAAGAACCTGCTGCAAAAGGAGCCGGACAATGCAGCGGCGCGCTTACTGCTGGGCAGCATCTATATCGACACGGGCGAAGCGCTGTCGGCCGAGAAAGAATTGCGCAAGGCAAAGTCGCTGGGCCTGGCGGCGCAGCAAGTGATGCCATTGCTGGGCAAGGCGTGGCTGATGCTGGGCCAGTTCGACAAGGTACTAGCCGAGATCACCGACGATGCGGTGCAGCCGCCAGCCGTGCTGGCCCTGCGCGGCGATGCTTTGCTGGCCGTGGGCCGCCAGGACGAGGCGCGCGCCGTGTTTGCGCGCCTGCTCGAAGCCCATCCCGGCCAGGTCGAGGCCTTGCTGGGCCTGGCACGGCTGGCGGCGCTGGAGCAGCAGGTGCCGGCCGCCGAGCTGCTGCTGGCCCAGGCGCTGAAAAGCGCACCCGCCAACCTCGACGCCTTGCGGCTGCAGGGCGACCTGCAGCGCCTGCAAGGCAAGAACGGCGCGGCGCGCCTCGCCTACATGCAGATCCTCAAGCTCAAGCCGGACAATACCCAGGCCCATATCGACCTGGCCAACCTCGATCTCCTGGAAAACCGCTACCTGGAAGCGGCGGCCCAGCTGGCCACGGCGCGCAAGACGGCGCCCAACAGCCTGGGCTTGCTGCAGGCCCAGGCGCTGCTCGATTTCCGCCAGGGCAAGAACAAGGCGGCCCTGCAATCGTTGCAACTGGTGCTCAAGGTGGCGCCCGAGCACATGCCGTCCATCCTGCTGGCCGGCGCCGTGCAGCTGAAGCTGGGCTCGCCGCAACTGGCGGAAAGCTATCTGCAGCGCTTCCTGGCCGTGTATCCCAAACATGTGTACGCGCTCAAGATGATGGCGTCGATCGAACTGATGCGCGGCAAGACGGACGCGGCCCTCGACCTGCTGCTGCCCGTGCTGTCCACCTTTCCCGACGACGTGGAACTGCTGTCGCTGGCGGGCGAGGCGCATTTGCGCGCGCGCCGCTACGACAAGGCCGCAGCGTATTTCGAAAAGGCCAACACCCTGGCGCCGGACACGGCCAGGCTGCATGCGGCGCTGGGCATCACCCGCCTGGGCATGGGCGAGAACAGCCGTGCCATCGACGAACTGGAACGCGCCAGCATACTCGACAAGAGCACGCCGCAGGTGGGCACCATGCTGGTGCTGACCTTGCTGCGCAACAAACAGAACGACAAGGCCCTGGCCACCGTCAAGATGCTGGAACAGCAGCAGAAAGGCACGAATCCCCTGCTGCTGAACCTGAAAGGCGGCGTCTATATGGCCTTGCGCGACGTACCCGCCGCGCGCGCCAGTTTCGAGCAGGCGCTGCGGATGGACCCTGTCTATCTCCCCGCCCTGAATAACCTGGCGCAACTCGACCTGGCCGGGAAAAAGCCGGAACAAGCGAAACAGCGCTTCGAGCGTGCGCTGGCGAAAGCGCCAAAAAATGCCGACCTGTGCGCGGCGCTGGCCAAGCTGGCCGCCTCGCAAGGCAAGACGGACGAGGCGCGGCGCTGGCTGGAGCGGGCCCACCGCGACAATCCCGACGCCGTCGCACCGGCCCTGCTGCTGAGTAACTTTTACCTGCAGACGGGCGCGCCCGACAAGGCGCTGGAACTGGCACGCACTCTGCAGTCGGGCCACCCGGGTGACGCCGATGCGTTGGCCCTGCGGGCGCAGGTCGAGTACGGCGCCGGCCAGACGCAGGCGGCGCTCGACAGCTACAGCAAGCTGGCCAGCATACAGACGACGTCGGCACCGCTGCAGATGCGCATCGCCAGCTTGCACCTGGCGCTGGGCGACCGCCAGAATGCGCTGCAAGCGGCCAAGCGGGCGCAATTGCTCGATCCCACCCTGCTCGAAGCACGCGTGGTCGAAGTGTCGCTGCTGCTGGGCCTGAACCGCCAGCACGACGCGCTGGCTGTGGCGCGCCAGGTGCAGCAACAGCAGCCGAAGCTGGCGGCCGGCTACAAGCTCGAAGGCGACGTGCTGTTGGCGCAGAAAATGCCGCAGGAAGCCGTCAAGCTGTACCAACACGCCCTGCAGATCAGCAATATTGGCCCCATGCAGGTACAACTGCACCGCGCCATGCTGGCCGCGGGCCAGGTGCGCGAGGCCGATACGCGCATGGCGGCCTGGCTGAAGGACAAGCCCGATGACCTGGGTGTGCGCAGCTACCTGGCCGGGGCCAAGCTGGCGGCAAAGCAATACGGCGCGGCCATCGAACAGCTGCAGTACATCGTGGTCAAGGACACGGCCAATGTGGCGGCGCTGAACGACCTGGCGTGGGCGTACCAGCAGGAAAAAGATCCGCGCGCGCTGGCGACGGCCGAGCAGGCGCTCAAGCTGGTGCCGGACAACCCCATCGTGCTCGACACTCTGGGCTGGATCGTGCTGGAACAGGGCGACGTCAAGCGCGCGACCACCCTGCTGCGCAAGGCGGCCGGCCTGGCGCCGAAGTCGCCCGAAATCCAGTACCACCTGGGCGCGGCGCTGGCGAAATCGGGCGACAAGCCGGGGGCGCGCAAGCAACTGGAACAGCTGCTTGCCGCCAACAAGGAGTTCCCGCAGCGGGCCGAGGCGCAGGCCTTGCTGACCCAGCTCTAGGCCATGGCGGCGCACGCGGCCTTGCCTGGCCTGGCAGCACGGCTGCTGGCCTTGCTGGCGGGCGCGGCCTGCATGCTGGCCCTGCGCCATTATCCGCTGGGCCACGGCTGGCCCGGCCTGCTGTTTGCCGCCCTGCTGCCCGCCTATTTCCTGCTGCTGTGCTGGCGGCCCGCCTGCTGGCTGTTCTGCGTGCCCGCCCTGCTGCCCGTGCTCGACCTGGCGCCGTGGACGGGCTGGTTCTTCCTCGAAGAAATCGACGTGCTGCTGTTGCTGACGGTAGCCTGCGGCTATTGGCGCCTGGGCGGACCGTCCCGGAGCGCCGTGGCGCGGCTCTCGCCCGCCGCCCGCGCCTGCCTGCTGCTGTGCAGCCTGGCCTGGCTGGCGGCGCTGCTGCGCGGCGTCCTGCCGCTGCCGCCCATCGACGTGTATGCCTGGGATAATTACCTGAGCCCCTACAACAGCTTGCGACTAGGCAAGGCCTGGGCCTGGAGCATACTGCTGCTGCCGCTGCTGCTGCGCGACGGGGATCCGTCCGCCCTGCGCCGCTACGCGCTGCCGGGCATGCTGGCCGGGCTGGCCATGGTGTCCTTGTTCGCGCTGTGGGAACGGGCCGTGTTTCCCGGTTTGACGAACCTGTCCAGCGACTACCGCATCACGGCGCCGTTTTCCGCCATGCACACGGGCGGCGCCGCGCTGGATGGCTATCTGGCCCTGAGCCTGCCATTTGCGGGACTGTGGCTGGCGCGCGCGCGCAGCCGCTGGCAGGCGGCGCTGGCCTTGCTGCTGCTGGCACTGGCCCTGCACGCGGCATGTACCACCTTTTCACGGGGCCTGTACGCGGCCCTGGCGGCGGCCGTGCTGCTGGCCGTGCTGCTGGCCATGTGGCAGACCTTGCGGCAGACCTTGCGCACAGCCCCCGGCGCGGCGCAGCGTCCGACGGGCCGGCGAACCATGCGCAAACCCTTGCTGATGCTACTGCTGGCCGGCCTGGGCACCGTCCTGCTCGTGACCATGTTCAGCGCGGCCGGCTACCGGGGCTTGCTCGCCGCCGTCATCCTGCTCACGGCCAGCTTCGTGCTGGCCGCGCGGCCCTTGCCGTGGCGCCTGGCGCCGGCCAGCCTGCTGTGCGCGCTGTGCCTGCAGGGGCTGCTTGCCAGCTGGTGGCCGGAATGGGCCGGCCAGCAGGCTGCCGGCTGGCTGAAAGGCCCGTATTTCCTGTTCCTGCTGGCCGCCGTGCTGCTGGCGGGCGCACTGCTGCCCGGCACCCTGTGGCCGGGCGGCGCTGCCGGCAAAGGCCCGGCCAGGCTGGTTCTGGCGATGATGGCCTGGACCATGCTGACGTGCAATCTGGTCTGGATAGGCTGGCACTGGGCCGGTGCTCCCGCCCTGGCGCCGGCCGGTCTGGTCGTGTTGCTGGCCATGCTGATGCTGTGCAATGGACGCTTGCGCGCGCCGCTATGGCGGCTGGACCGGGCCAGCCTGAGCATCGCGGGCGCGGCCGGCATCCTGCTGCTGCTGGCCATCCCCGTCTCGGCCAGCTATTACGCCACCGAACGTTTCGCCACCACGGCCTTCGACCTGCAAGGCCGCTTGCGCCATTGGCGGCAAGTGCTGGCCATGCAGCCGTCCGACTGGGGCGATCAGCTGTTCGGCATGGGCATGGGCAGCTTTCCTGCCACATACTACTGGCACAATCCGGGGCGCGAAGTGCCGGCCAGCATCGCCTATGCGGAGGAAGGCGGCGAACCTGGCAATTCCGGCAACACCTATGTGCACCTGGCCAGTCCCGGCTACAGCGCCGGCTATGGCGAACTGCTGCGGCTGCTGCAACGCCTGCCGCTGCAGCCAGCCACGCACTACACCCTGGCGCTGGACGTGCGCCGAAGCGGCCCCATGCCCGTGCTGCTGGTGCGCCTGTGCCAGAGACAATTGCTGTACGCACAAGGTTGCGTGCCTATCCCCCTGCGCCTGCAGGCGCCCCCGCCAGGCAGTCCCGTGCCGGCCTGGCAGCACTATGAAGTGCCGTTCGACAGCAAATGGCTGGGCGCGGGCGCCTGGCTGCTGCGCCCGCCCGTGCAGCTGGAACTGGCGGCCAGCGGCACGGCCACCTCGTCCGTGATCGACGTCGACAATCTGAGCCTGCGCGCGCCCGGTGGCGAGGAATTGATCGTCAACGGACGCTTTACGCAGGCCAACAATTACTGGTTTTTCGGCAGCGACCACCATCACTTGCCGTGGCATATCAAGAGCCTGGCGCTGCATGTGCTGGTGGAAATGGGCTGGTGTGGCGCACTGACGCTGCTGGCTCTGCTCTCCCTGGCCAGCCTGCGCCTGCTGCGCCAGGCCACGGGAGGCAACCAGTGCGCGCTGGCCTGCGCCGCCGCCCTGCTGGGTTTTCTCGTCGTCGGGCTGTTCGACAGCCTGCTCGACGTGCCGCGTATCGCCCTGCTGTGCTATCTGATGCTGCTGTGCGCATTGCTGCAGCCCCCGCAACCGCCTCCCTCTGAAAGTGCGCCGCCATGAAAGCCCTGCCGTTGACATTCTCCTCTGCCCTGCTGTCCTGCCTGGTCCTGGCTGTGGCCAGCGCGCCCTGCCGTGCCGACCAAGCCCTGGCGCAAGTCATTGCGCGCGTGAAGCCGTCCATCGTCGGCGTCGGTAGCCTGCAAGCGACGCGCACGCCGCCCATGAATTTCCTCGGCACGGGTTTCGTGGCGGGCGACGGCTTGAGTGTGCTGACCTGCGCCCATGTGATTCAAAAACTGCTCGATGCCAATCCCACCGAAGTGATTGGCATACTCACAGGCCAGGGCGAGGCGGCGCAATTTCGCCCCGCCAAAATCCAGGCGCTGGACACGGAGCACGACCTGGCCTTGCTGCGCCTGGCTGGCGCGCCCCTGCCGGCCCTGGCGCTGGGCGACGCGGGCACGGTGCGCGAAGGCCAGGCCATGGCGTTTACCGGCTTCCCGCTGGGTACCTTGCTGGGTCTGCACCACGTGACGCACCGCGCCACCGTATCGTCGCTGACGCCGGTGGTCAGGCCCAGCGCAACGGCGCAGCGCCTCGACACCCGGCGCCTGGCGCAACTGCAAAAAGCGCCGTACACGGTATTCCAGCTGGACGCGACGGCGTATCCAGGCAGCAGCGGCAGCCCCCTGTTCGATCCCGAGACCGGTCTCGTCTATGGCATCGTCAACATGGTGTATGTCAAGGGCCTGAAAGAGGCGGCCATTACCGCTCCCAGCGGCATCACCTACGCGATTCCGGGCAGCCACATGCAGGCGATCTTGCTGAAAAATAAATGAGTCAGTTGCGCCCCTGCCGCAGCCGGTCGGTGATGCCTGGTTCATCCCATGTCGGAAAAAAAAAGGGGTAAAACGATCGTTCACCCCCATGCTGTTCCATCATGCCGCCGTATTTGCGGATCTGGGCCCCCATGTAGTCGAGGTCCAGGCGCAGCAGTACGGCCGGCGCGCCCACGCGCGTACACTCTCGCTCGCCGCCAAAATCCTTGAAACCCAGCATGCGCTTGTAAAACACCACATGGCGCGGATTGACTTCAATCACGTAATCCGTAAAGCCGTGAATATTGTGGGCATAGATATAAGAAATATGAATCAGTGCCGCAAACACGCGCTTGCTCACGCCCTTGTCAATGGCCAGGCGCGACGGTTCGCACAGGCGCCGGCCCTCCTCGCGCAGCACGTCGAGCTTGTCGCGAAAGTTTTCATCGGCGGGCAAGCCCGTCTCGTCATTGTCCAGGCACAGGGTCATGGTGCCGACGGTGGAGCCTGCCGTTTCCGCAAACAGGGTGATTTTATTCAGTGCATGCGCGATGCCGGGATCGACGGCATAGCCGCGCCAGCCGTACATCTTGCGGATCAGCAAACTGGCCGCCTCGCGCCGGCCACGCGAATTGGCCATGCGGATATGAAAGCGCTGCAGGTCGAGCTCGTGCTCCATCGCCGGGTCGATCTGGCCCTCGCCCACCACCAGGTCACTGAAAGTACCGGGCGTGTCGAAGGAAATAATAGGTTCATCTTGAAAGCTCATCTTGTCCTCACGTTCATCGGCAGCCGTCGAGACGGACTGAAGCCAATGCCTTGTGACAAGATAAAAAGCAGAGAAGTTCCCGCGTCAGGCAAAAAAAACAGAAGAATTATGCTATTCAGTAGCAAAATTGCACGCTGAAATTTGCTGGAAAGTACAAAAAGACAAATATAAGTGCTGTTTTGATATTGCCGAGCCCGCTACTAAAAAAAGCTCTCCGGTATCAACAGCACGTCGCCCGGCCGCATCATGACATTCGCGGAAATATCGCCGCTCTTGAGCAGGTCGTCCAGGCGCACGCCCAGCTGCTGCTGGCTGCCGTCGCGCATGCGGATGATGCTGGCCTTGTTGCCGGCGGCAAAGTCAGTGATGCCGCCCACGGCGATGAGCACGTCCATCAGCGACATGCCCAGGCGGTACGGCAGCGCCTGCGGCTTGGCCGCCTCGCCGATGACCCGGATCTGCTCGCCATACGGGCCCGAGAAATTGGTGACGATGACCGTCACCACCGGTTGCTGGATAAACTTGCCCAAGGCTTGCTCGATATCGCGCGCCAGCTGGGTCGAGGTCTTGCCGCTGGCGGCCAGATCCTCCACCAGCGGCGTGGTGATCTTGCCATCGGGCCGCACGGCCACCGTCAGCGACACTTCCGGATTGCGCCAGACGATGATGTTGACGGAGTCGCCCGGGCCGATCAGATAGTCGTGCATGGGGGCGCTGTCGTCGGCGGGTGCCAGCGGATAGCGTGTGCGGCAGCCCCCCAGCAAGCTGGCAGTACACGCCAGGAGCAGCGTGTGGGTTACAAATGCACGGCGAAACGGATTCATGCGGGGCCTCTTCGAGTCGATGGCGCGTCCGTGGCAGGCCCCGCAGAACCAGCCTGGGCCGCGAACTTCCTATGATTATTAAAACCCGGCAAGTGAACCTTGAGGCGTATCAAGAAGCAATCATCTTGGGAAATCTTGCTCCACAGGCGCCCTATACTTTGCTTACTCAACAGGCAAGCATTTCTTGCAAGACGCCGTTGTCCGCGCCGCCCAGCCATCGACCGTGCAGCACCGTCACCTGAAGGAAGCGACATGGAGGAATTGATACAGCAACTGCTTTCCAGCCTGAAAGGCATCTGGAAGTACCGCTGGCATGCGCTGCTGGTAGCGTGGCTGGTGGCGATCGGTGGCTTCATCAAGGTCATTACGCTACCCGACGACTTCCAGACGTCGGCGCGCGTGTTTGTCGATACGCAAACCATCCTCAAGCCGCTGTTGGCCGGCATGACCAGCGTGCCGAACACGGAACAGCAGGTGGCCATCATGAGCCGCACACTGCTCAGCCGCCCGAACGTGGAGCGCGTCATGCGCATGGTCGACCTCGACCTGAATTCGAAGACCGTGCGCGAACACGAAGGCCGGCTCGATGAGCTGATGAGCCGCATCAAGATCAGCGGCACCAGCGCCTACGACATCTACACCATCAGCTACAGCGGGCGCGACCCGAAGCTGGTGCGCGACGTGGTGCAAAGCCTGCTGACCATCTTTGTCGAAGGCAGTTTCCAGGGGAAAAAGGGCGATTCGCAGAAGGCCGTGCAATTCATCGACGAGCAGATCAAGAATTACGAGGACAAGCTGAGCGCGGCGGAAAACCTGGTGAAGGAATTCAAGATCCGCAACAACCTGCTGCTGCCGCGCCTGGGCATCGACTATGGCAGCCAGCTGCTGATGTCGTCCGATAGCCTGAACAATGCCAAGCTGGAACTGGTCGAGGCGGAACAGGCGCGCAAGGCCATCCTGAGCCAGATCGAAGGCGACGAACCGGTGCTCGACCTGGAGCCAAACGCGGCGGCCATCACGAACCCGGAACTCGATGAGCGCATCGCCTCGCTCAACAAGAATCTGGACAGCCTGCGCATGCAATTTACAGAATTGCATCCCGACATCATCGCCTCGAAGCGCCTCATTGCGCAGCTGGAAGAGCGCAAGATCGAGGAAAGCAAGCTGAAAACGGCATCCGGCGACCCGGGCAAGAACTACAGCCCCATGCTGCAGCAACTGAAGGTGGCGCTGACGGACGCGGACGCCAAGGTGGCCGCCATCCGCGCCCGCGTGCAGGAATACAACGCGCGCAATGAGCGCCTGCTGGCACAAAGCAATGCCGTACCCGAGGTGGAATCGCAGCTGGCGCAACTGAACCGCGACTACATCATCAACAAGGAAAACTATGAAAAGCTGATCGGCCGGCGCGAAGCGGCCAAGCTGTCGGGCGAACTCAGTTCCACCACCGAGATGATGGCCTTCAAGATCATCGACCCGCCCACGGTGCAATATGCGCCCGTCGGCCCGAACCGTCCGCTGCTGTTTTCTGCGGCGCTGGGCGCGGCCCTGGTGGCCGGCATCGCCACGGCCCTCTTGATCAGCCAGGTGCGCCCCACCTTCCTCAGCCCCGCCGAACTGCGCGATGCCACGGGCTTGAATGTGCTGGGCACGGTATCGATGAACTGGACGCCGTTGCAGCAGGTGCGCCGCCGCCGCGCCCGCTACGCCTTTGCCGGCTGCCTGGGCAGCCTGTTCCTGCTGTACGGCGGGGTCATGACGGCCGCGCTGCTGAAATTCTAGAGCCACCAAGGGAGCGACGATGAGCAGCAAGGACAGCGGCAAGCAGGAATCCACGATCCTGGGCGTGGCCGAGACCAGCGTGGCTTATGGTCCAGATGTTGCGGACAGCGCGGACACCCTGGCGGCGGCCAGCAACCCCCAGTACCGCACCCTGAACCTGGCCCGGCTGGCGGAGCAAGGCATGCTCACGCAGGAAGGCGGGCGCAGTTCGGTGGCCGAAGATTTTCGCATCATCAAGCGCCCGCTGCTACGCCAGGCGCGCGCCAGCGGCGCCGAGGCCATCCGCCACGGCAACCTGATCGTCGTCACCAGCGCCATGCCCGGCGAAGGCAAGACGTATTGCGCCGTCAACCTGGCCATGAGCATCGCCATGGAAATGGATATCACGGTGCTGCTGGTCGATGCCGACGTGGCGCGACCGTCCGTGCTGAAAGTGCTGGGCCTGCCGCCCGAGCCTGGGCTGATGGACGTGCTGCTCGACCCGCAGCTGGCCATGGCGGACGTGATCCTGAAAACCAACGTGGCCAACCTGCGCATCCTGCCCGCCGGGCGCAGCAACAAGCACGCGACGGAATTGCTGGCCAGCCGGGCCATGAGCCGCCTGCTGGCCGAAATCGCCAGCCGCTATAGCGACCGCATCGTCGTCTTCGATTCGCCGCCCCTGCTCATTACCAGCGAAGCGCACGCGCTGGTGGGGCAGATGGGCCAAGTGGTGATGGTGGTCGAGGCGGAAACGACGACCCAGCACGCCGTCAAGGAGGCGCTGCGCCAGATCGAAGCGTGCGAACACATACATTTGATCTACAACAAGACCAAATCGTTCCCCGGCAACGATTACTACGGCTATGGCTATTACGACTAGCCGCCGGGTTTCGCTACCGCTGGCGCTGCCGCCGTTGCTGCCGTTGCTCTCTTTGCTGCTACCCCTGCCGGCCTTGGCTGTCGACTGGCTGGTGAAACCGTCGCTGCGCCTGCGCGAAAGCTATACGGACAATGCGCTGCGCGCGCCGCCCGGCCAGGCACAAGCGGACTTCATCACGGAAATCGCGCCCGCCATCGCCCTCATCGGCACGGGCCCGCGCCTGCGCGTGAACCTCGATTACAGCTGGCACAAATACCTCTCGGGGCAGCGCGGCAATAGCGACAACCACGACTTGCACGCCGCAGCCGACGCCGAGATGGTGCAGGACTGGTTCTTCATCGATGCCAACGCCAGCGTGAGCCGGCGCAACATCTCGCCGTTCGGCCCGCAACTGATAGACGAGCTGCCCGACACGGACAATACCAGCACGGTACGCACCACCGGCATCAGCCCCTACCTGCGCCACCGCTTCCGTGGCCTGGCCACGGCCGAGCTGCGCTACACGCGCAATACGGTAGCCAGCGGCGGCGATCTGCTGTCCGTGCATAGCGATGAAATGGAATTGCTGCTCAGCGGCGAACCGCGCGGCCAGGGCTGGTCCTGGAACGCCAGCCACGATGTGCGCCGCACGCAGGACGGCAAGCTGGCGCCCGTGCGCATGCAGCGCAGCAGCGTGGGCCTGCGCTATCCGTTCAGCAGAAAATGGGCGGCCACGGCCAGCGGCGGCATGGAAAAGGAAGGCTATATATCGAGCAACGGCAAGGCGCCGGAAGGCCGCTTCTGGTCGCTGGGCGGCGTGTGGACGCCGTCGCCGCGCACCAGCGTGGCTTTCAGCACGGGCAAGCGCTTTTTTGGCACCACCTACAGCCTCGATGCCAACTTCCTGCAGCGCCATACCAACTGGCAACTGAGCTACAGCGAAGACATCACCACCATGCCCACGCAGTTTGCGCGCCTGGGCGACAGCGACGCGGGCCAGCTGCTCGATCAATTATGGCGCGGCATCTTTCCCAACGCGCGCGACAGGCGCTTGCGCATCAATGCCTTCCTGCGCTACGCCAACAGCCTGGGGCCGGAACGGGGCGCCATCAATTACTTCAGCCACCGCTATTTCCTGCAAAAGCAGCTGAAGCTGACGATGGCGCGCGCCACGGCCAAGAGCACGCTGGTCGCCGGCGTCACGGCCGTCGACCGCACGGCGCAAACGGCCAGCGGCATCGACAGCGCCCTGCTGCCCGGCATGGAGTTCGGCAGCGAAGACCGCACGCGCCAGATCGGCGCCAACGTGGGCTGGAACTGGCAAGCCAGTTCGCGCACCAGCGTGAATGTCAATGCCGGCTACGCCAGCGTGCGCTCGCTGAGCGTGCCCCGGCGCGACAACAACATTACCGTGACGGCCGGCTACAGCCGCGTCCTGCAGCCGAACATGACGGCCAGCATCGATGTGCGGCACATGCGGCACGCCAGCAACCGGGGCGGCAACTACCGCGAAAACGGCGTCAGCGCCACGCTCACCATGCAATTCTAAGGAGCCCGCAATGTCCGACCCCTCTCTTCTGTGCGTGGTGGCCGCGCGCCCCAACCTGATGAAAATGGCGCCCATCCTGGCCGCCCTGGCGCGCCAGGCGCCCGCCGTGCGCGTGACGCTATTGCATACCGGCCAGCACTACGACACGGCCATGAACGGCCAGCTGTTTACGGATCTGGACCTGCGCGCGCCCGACATCAGCCTCGACGTCGGCTCCGGCAACCACGCGCAGCAGACGGCCGAGATCATGCGCCGCTTCGATGCCGTGCTCGACACGCATCCGCCGCTGGCGCCCGATTGCGTGCTGGTGGTGGGCGACGTCAACTCCACCCTGGCGTGCGCGCTGGTGGCGGCCAAGCGGAACATTCCCGTGATCCACGTCGAGGCGGGCCTGCGCAGCGGCGACCGGCGCATGCCCGAGGAAATCAACCGCGTGCTGACGGATCAATTATCCAGCCTGCTGCTGACCAGCGAAGAGAGCGCGCGCGCCAACCTGCTGCGCGAAGGCATCGCCCCCGAACGCATCCACTTCACGGGCAACGTCATGATCGACAGCCTGCGGCAGCAACTGCCGCGCGCAGTCCAGCCCGAGACCACCCTGCGCGCCCACGGCCACGCCTGTCCGCCCGCGTATGGCCTGTTGACACTGCACCGGCCGTCGAACGTGGATGATGCGGCGCAGCTGCAAGCGCTGCTGCAGGCGCTCGGGCAATTGTCATGCCAGCTGCCGCTGCTGTTTCCCATCCACCCGCGCACCCTGGCCGGCCTGCGTCTAGCGGGCCTGGAAGCATTGCTGGCGCGCCAGGCCATCGTCTGCCTGCCGCCGCTGGGCTACCTGGAAATGCTGGGCCTGATGCAGGGCGCGCGCCTGGTGCTGACCGATTCCGGCGGCATCCAGGAAGAAAGCACGGCCCTGGGCGTGCCTTGCCTGACCCTGCGCGACAATACGGAGCGCCCCGTCACCGTCAGTGCCGGCACGAATACCCTGGCCGGCACGCAACCGGCCACCATTCTGGCGCTGGCGCGCGCCATCCTCGAGACGGGCGGCAAGCGCGGCCGCATTCCGCCCCTGTGGGATGGCCACGCAGCCGAGCGTATCGCCGCCGTCATCGCGCCCTGGCTGGCGGCGCGCCGGGGCACGCCATGACGCCGCCGGCAATACTGCGCAACGCCTTGACCATCGACGTGGAAGACTATTTCCAGGTGTCCGCCTTCGCGCCGCACATCGCGCGCGCCGACTGGCCCCGCCTGGAATGCCGGGTCGAGGCGAACATCGAGCGCATCCTGCTGCTGCTGGAAAGCCGGCGCATCCACGCCACCTTTTTTACATTGGGCTGGATTGCCGAGCGCTATCCGGCCATGCTGCGCCGCGTGACCGGCGCGGGGCACGAGGTGGCCAGCCACGGCTATGCGCACCTGCGCGCCTGCGACCAGTCGGCCGCCCAGTTCGCCGACGATGTGCGCCGCAGCAAGACCATCCTGGAGCAATTGACGGGGCTGCCCGTGCACGGCTACCGGGCGCCCAGTTTTTCCATCGGCGCGGCCAATCTGTGGGCCTTCGAGGTGTTGCAGGAAGCGGGCTATCGCTACAGTTCCAGCATCTACCCGATCCGCCACGACCATTACGGCATGCCCGATGCTCCCCGCTTCGCCTGGCGTCCGCAGGGCCCCCACGGTGTGCTGGAGCTGCCCATCAGCACCGTGCGCCTGCGCGGGCGCAACTTGCCGGCCGGCGGCGGCGGCTATTTTCGCCTGATGCCGTATGCACTGTCGCGCTGGCTTTTGCGACGCATCAATTCGCGCGACGGGCAAGCTGGCATATTCTATTTTCATCCTTGGGAACTCGATCCCGGTCAGCCGCGCCCGCCGGGCCTGAGCGCGAAAACGCGCTTTCGCCACTACTTGAACCTGGGGCGCATGGAAGCGCGGCTGGCGCGCCTGACGGCCGACTTCACCTGGGACCGCATGGACCGTATTTTTCTGGAAAGCACATGATGCACGAGGCCAGCCTTCCTGCCGACCCGGCGCCGACCAGCGCCGCCATTGCCGTGCGGTCCCTGCAGGCGCACGAACATGCACGCTGGGATGCCTTTGTCGAGGCCTGTCCCGAAGCCACCTTCTTTCACCGCGCCGGCTGGCACACCATCCTGCAGCAAGGTTTTCACCACGACAGCCATTTCCTGTACGCGGAACAGGACGGGCGCATCGCCGCCGTGCTGCCGCTGGCGCATGTGCGCAGCCGTTTGTTCGGCTCGTCCCTCGTCTCGCTGCCGTTTTGCGTGTACGGCGGCATCGCCGGCGGCAGCCCGGCCGTGCGACTGGCCCTCGACGAAGCGGCGCTGGCGCTGGCGCGGCGCCTCGGCGTGGGGCACCTGGAATACCGCTGGCGCGAGGTGGACGAAAATGCGCACGCTGCCTGGCTGCACAAACCACTGTACGCGACCTTCCGCCGCGCCCTGCTCCCGGATGCCGAACAGAACCTGCTGGCCATTCCCCGCAAGCAGCGCGCCGTCGTGCGCAAGGCCATGGCGGCGGGCCTGCACAGCGCCATCGATTATGACCTCAGCCACTTCTACCCGATCTACGCGGCCAGCGTGCACCGGCTGGGCACGCCCGTCTTCGCGCGCCGCCATTTTGCCCTGCTGCGCGCGGTGTTTGGCGACGATTGCGAGATCCTCACCGTGTATCACGGCCAGCAGGCGCAGGCCAGCGTGCTGCTGTTCTATTTCCGCGATGAAGTGCTGCCGTATTACGGCGGCGGCACGCCGCTGGCGCGCAGCACGGGCGCCAACGACTTCATGTACTGGGAAACGATGCGCCGCGCCTGCGAACGCGGCTACCGCCTGTTCGATTTCGGCCGCAGCAAGCTCGGGACTGGGGCCTGGGACTTCAAGAAAAACTGGGGTTTTACGCCGCAGCCGCTGCCATATGCCTACCAGCTCGTGCGCGCCAAGGCCTTGCCGGAAGTCAACCCACTCAATCCCAAATACGCGCTGTTCATCCGCGCCTGGCGCCGCCTGCCGCTGCCGCTGGCCAACCTGCTGGGGCCGCACATCGTGCGGCAACTGGGCTAAGCAAGGGGACACGCCATGCGCGAACTGCTCTTCCTCACCCACCGCCTGCCGTATCCGCCCAACAAGGGCGACAAGATACGCTCGTGGCACATGCTGCAGTACCTGAGCCGGCATTTCCGCGTGCACCTGGGCTGTTTCATCGACGATGACGACGACTGGCAGCATACGAAAACCGTGGCCGCCCTGTGTGCCAGCACGCGCTTCATTGAACTGCGGCGCGGCACGGCCCGCTGGCGCGCCCTGCAGGCGCTGCTGTCGCGGCAAGCCATGAGCGTGCAGTACTACCGCGATGCGCGCCTGCTGCAATGGGTCGATGGCTTATTATCTAGCGGCAAGGTGCGCCATGCGCTGGCCTTTTCCGGGCCCATGGCGCAATACATCGACGGCAGCGCGGGCCGCGCCGTGCACCGCGTGATCGATTTCGTCGACGTCGATTCCGACAAATGGCGCCAGTACGGCGACAGCAAACCGTGGCCCATGTCGCTGCTGTACCGGCGCGAAGCGCAGCTGCTGCTGCAGTACGAGCGCCATATCGCCCAGCAGTTCACGGCCGCCAGCTTCGTCTCGCCGGCCGAAGCGGCCCTGTTCCGCCAGTGCGCGCCGATGGCGCGGCGCAAGACGGGGCATGTCAACAACGGCGTCGACACGGCGTATTTCACGCCCATGCCGGCCCAGAGCGCAATCTATCCGCCCGGCGTGCAGGCGCTGGTATTTACGGGCGCCATGGATTATTGGCCGAACATCGATGCCGTGCAATGGTTCGTGCGCCACGTCTGGCCCGCGCTGCGGCGCCAGTTTCCCCAGTTGCAGTTTTATATCGTCGGCAGCGCCCCCGTGCCCGCCGTGACCGCACTGGCCAGGGTTGCCGGCGTGGTGGTGACGGGCAAGGTGCCCGACATCCGGCCCTATCTGGCTGGCGCGGCGCTGGCCGTGGCGCCCCTGCGCATTGCCCGCGGCGTGCAAAACAAGGTGCTCGAAGCGATGGCGATGGGCAAGATCGTGCTGGCCACGCCGCAAGCGCTGCAAGGCATCGCCGCCCAGCCGGGCCTGGAACTGCTGCTGGCGCGCGACGACGCCGAATTCATCCACCATGCGGCGCGCGTGCTGCGCAACGCCTGCGGCGGGGCAGCCGAAGGCAGCGGCGCGGCCATCGGTGCGGCGGCGCGCCAGCTGGTGTTGCAGGATTACGACTGGGAACGCAACCTGCGGGGCCTGGGCGCCATGCTGGGCCTGCCTGCCGAGGCCGGTACCGTGGCCGATGCGGGAGCCAGCACTGCCGGCATGCCGACGCTGCCCGTGCGGGAGCCCTCCACATGAGCTTGCAGCTCGACCAGGTCGCCCGCTTGCCCGACGCGGCCGTCCTGCCGCATGAGCATCATGGCCAAGGCCGGCGCCAGGCCGCCCTGGCGGCCCTGCTGCTGGCGCTGGCCGCCATCGTGCTGCTGTACCACGCCACCTTCTGGTCGATGCTGGAATTGTGGTCGCGCTCGCAAACCTTCGCGCACGGCTTCCTGATCGTGCCCATCAGCTGCTGGCTGGCCTGGCGCCAGCGCACCCGCCTGGCCGCGCTGGCGCCCCAGCCGTCGTGGCAAGGCTTGCTACTGCTGGGCGCGCTGGGCCTGGCCTGGCTGCTGGCTGACGCCGCCAACGTACACGTGGTGGAACAATATGCGGCCACGGCCATGCTGCCCGCCTGCGTGCTGGCCATCCTTGGCTGGCCAGCCGTGCGCCTGCTGGCCTTTCCCCTCGCGTATCTGTTCCTGGCCGTGCCGTTTGGCGAAGTCTTCCTCGATCCCCTGATCGACTTCACGGCTGCCTTCACGGTGACCGCGCTGCAATGGACGGGCGTACCTGTGTTTCGCGATGGCAACAATTTTTCGCTGCCTACCGGTAACTGGTCGGTGGTGGAGGCGTGCAGCGGTTTGCGCTACCTGATCGCCGCGCTGGCCCTGGGCGCCCTGTTCGCCCATGTGAATTTCCACAGCACGCGGCGGCGCCTGGCCGTCATGGCCGCCGCCCTGATCGTGCCCATCCTCGCCAATGGCGTGCGCGCCTACCTGATTGTGATGCTGGGCCACGTGAGCAACATGCGCCTGGCCGTGGGCGTCGACCACCTGATCTATGGCTGGCTGTTCTTCGGCCTGGTGGTACTGCTGCTGTTCTGGCTGGCCGCGCGCTGGCGTGAATTGCCGCTGGCGCCGATCTTGCCACCCACTGTGCCATGCGCGGCCAGGCCAGGCGCCAGCCCGCACGCCGTCGTGCGCGCCAGCCTGGCTTGCCTGCTGCTGGCGGCGCTATGGCCGGCGCTGGCGCTGGCCAGCCACCGCGACGACGGCGCCGCGATGCCGGCGACCGTGCTGGCCTTGCCTGATCCGCCCGCCTGGCAGCGCCTGCACGATGCGGCCCCCGCGTGGCAGGCGCCGTATGCGGGCACGCCCGCGCGGTTTGCCGCCACGTATGCGCGCGGCGACGGCGACGGCGCGCCGGTGGGCTTGCAACTGCACTGGTATGCGCGCCAGGCGCGCGATGCCGAACTGCTGACGCACCAGTCCTCGCCATACGGCGCGCGCTGGATGGCGCTGGCGCAGCGCGTGCAAGACATCACCCTGGCCAGCGGCGCCCTGGCCGTGCGCGAAAGCGTGCTGGGGCACGGTGGCGAACGCCTGCTGGTGTGGCGCGTCTACCGCCAGGGCGGCATCATCACGGCCCGCCCCGTGCTGGTAAAACTGCTGCTGGCGCAAGCCAAGCTGCTGGGCAGGCGCCAGGATGGCGCCGACATCCTCGTCTTTGCCGCCTACGACGAGCTGGCGCCGCCGCCGCGCGCGCGCCTGCACGCCTTCCTGCAGGCGGCGCTGCCCGTCATCGAACAACGTCTGCAGGAGCTGCCGCATGGCCCTTGACACCGATGCTGGCCACACACGCGAGGCTGCTGTAGCGGCCAATGCCGCCCCGCTGATCGTGCACGTGATCCACCAGCTCGACGTGGGCGGGCTGGAAAACGGCTTGGTCAACCTGATCAACCATCTGCCGCCCGAACGCTACCGGCACGCCATCGTCTGCCTGAAGAACGCCACCGCGTTTCGCCAGCGCCTGACCACGCCCGGTGTCGCTGTGATCAGCCTGGACAAGCGTGAAGGCAAGGACTGGCGCCACTACCTGCGCCTGTACCGCGTGCTGAAACAGCTGCGTCCGGCAGTGGTGCACACGCGCAACCTGGGCTGCCTCGAAGCGCAACTGCTGGCCTGCCTGGCCGGCGTGCGCCTGCGCGTGCATGGCGAACACGGGCGCGACATGAGCGACTTGCACGGCACCCGCCGCAAATACCGGCTGCTGCGCAAATGCATGCTGCCGCTGGTGCAGCACTTCATCGCCGTCAGCGCCGACCTGGGACACTGGCTGGTGGACGTCATCGGCGCGGCACCCGCACAGGTATCGCACATCGGCAATGGCGTCGACAGCGTGCAATTCCATCCGCGCCTGGGGCCGCCGGCCGCCGTCGGCCCGCCCGGCTTCCTGTGCAACGGCGCCTTCGTCGTCGGCAGCGTGGGCCGCATGGCCGCCGTCAAGGATCACGCCTCGCTCGTGCAGGCGTTTCTGCTGTTGCTGGCGCAGCCGGGTGCCCGCGCGCGCCTGCGCCTGCTCATCGTGGGTGACGGGCCGTGCCGCCAGGCTTGCCTGGAGCTGCTGCAGCAGGCCGGCGTGGCCCATCTTGCCTGGCTGCCCGGCGCGCGCGACGACGTGGCACAGCTGCTGCGCGCCATGGACCTGTTCGTGCTGCCCTCGCTGGCCGAAGGCAGTTCGAACACCATTCTCGAAGCGATGGCGACGGGGCTGCCCATCGTCGCCACGCAGGTGGGCGGCAATGCGGAACTGGTGCAGTCGGGCTGGAGCGGCACCCTGGTGCCCCCTGGTTCTGCCGAGATGCTGGCCGGCGCCATGCTCGACTACTACAGCATGCCCGAACTGGGCCCGCGCCACGGCGCGCGCGGGCGGCGCCAGGTGCTGGCCGAGCACAGCCTGCCCGCCATGGCCGGCGCCTACCTGGCCGTGTACGACCGCCTGACGGGCGCGCGCCAGCCCTCTCCCCTGTCCACTTATCCCTGAAAGGCCTCCCATGTGCGGCATCAGCGGCATCTTTGATTTGCAGGGCCAGCGCGACATCGACGTGCAGCTGCTGGCGCGCATGAACAACAGTCTGCGCCATCGGGGACCGGACGAAGGGGGACTGCACCGCGAGCCGGGACTGGGCCTGGCGCACCGGCGCCTGTCCGTGATCGACCTGGCCAGCGGCCAGCAGCCGCTGTTCAACGCCGACCGCAGCATCGCCATCGTCTTCAATGGCGAAATCTACAATTACCGCAGTCTGATGGCCGAACTGCGCCAGTTCGGCCATCGCTTCCGCACCAGCAGCGACACGGAAGTCATCGTCCACGCCTGGGAACAATGGGGCGAGCAATGCGTGCAGCGCCTGCGCGGCATGTTCGCCTTCGCCCTGTGGGACCGCCGCCGCCATCTGCTGTTCCTGGCGCGCGACCGCCTGGGCGTGAAACCCCTGTACTACGGCGAGGCGCAGGATGGCACCCTGCTGTTCGGCTCCGAACTCAAAGCCCTGCTCGCGCATCCGGCCATGCCGCGCGTGCTCGACCCGCTGGCCGTGGAAGAGTATTTCGCCTACGGCTACGTGCCCGAGCCGCGCAGCATCTTCCAGCACGCGCGCAAGCTGCCACCCGGGCATACCCTGTCGATTCGCGCCGGCCAGCCGCTGCCCGCGCCGCAAGCGTACTGGGATATTCCATTCACGCCGAATCCACCCGCCAGCGAAGCGCAGGCGGCCGACGAACTGCTGGCGCGCCTGCGCGAAGCGGTGCGCATCCGCATGGTGGCCGAAGTGCCGCTCGGTGCCTTCCTCTCCGGCGGCGTCGATTCGAGCGCCGTCGTGGCGCTGATGGCCGGCGCCAGCGCCACGCCCGTCAACACCTGCTCCATCTCGTTCGGCGACCCCGCGTACAACGAAGCGCGCTACGCCGACCTGGTGGCGCGCCGCTACGCCACGGCGCACCACGCGCGCCAGGTGGAGCAAGACGACTTCGAGCTGATCGACCTGCTGGCGAACCTGTACGACGAACCGTTCGCCGACAGTTCCGCCATGCCCACGTACAGAGTCTGCCAGCTGGCGCGCCAGCGCGTCACGGTGGCCCTGTCGGGCGACGGCGGCGATGAAAGCCTGGCCGGCTACCGGCGCTACCGCCTGCACACGCGCGAAGAAAGAGTGCGCAAGGCGATGGACCCCTTGCTGCCGGCCGGCTTGCGCCAGTCGCTGTTCGGCACCCTGGGGCGGCTGTACCCGAAGGCCGACTGGGCGCCCCGCTTCCTGCGCGCCAAGACCACCTTCGAGGGCCTGGCGCGCGACACGACGGATGCATATTTTCACGGCGTCAGCCTGCTGGGCGACGCCATGCGCGCGCGCCTGTTCAGCCCCGAGCTGCGGCGCAGCCTGCATGGCTACCGCGCCGTCGAAGTGCTGCGCCGCCACGCGCTGGCCAGCCCCGCGCAAGATCCGCTGGCGCAGGTGCAGTACCTGGACCTGAAAACCTACCTGCCCGGCGACATCCTCACGAAAGTCGACCGGGCCAGCATGGCGCATGCGCTGGAAGTGCGCTCGCCCCTGCTCGACCATGAACTGGTGGCGTGGATGTCCGGCCTGCCGCCGCAATTCAAGCTGCGGCGTGGCGAAGGCAAATACCTGCTGAAAAAAGCCCTGCGTCCGCTGCTGCCCGACACCCTGCTGTACCGCCAGAAGATGGGCTTTTCGGTGCCGCTGGCCGACTGGCTGCGCGGCCCGCTGCGCCAGCGCCTGCAACAGCGCCTGCTGGGCCCCACCCTGGCGCAATGCGGCCTGTTCGACATGGACTACGTGCGCCTGCTGCTCGATCAGCACGCCAGCGGGCGACGCGACTACAGCGCGCCCTTGTGGGCGCTGCTGATGTTTGAAGCGTTCCTGCGCCAGGTGCTGCCCGTCGACGGCCGCCTGGCGCCGGTGCCCGCACCAGCCATGGCGGTGGAGTGACGCCATGCGCATCCTGCACATCCTCGACCACTCGCTGCCCCTGCACAGCGGCTACACGTTTCGCACCTTGGCCATCCTGCGGCAGCAACGCGCGCTGGGCTGGCACACGACGCAACTCACGAGTGCCAAGCAGGGGCCGTCCGACAGCGCGCAGCAGCTGGTCGACGGCTGGCATTTCTACCGCACGGCGCCGAATGCACGCTGGTGGGCGCGCCTGCCCGTGCTGCGGCAAGTGGCCGTCATCATCGGCCTGGCCGTGCGCCTGCGCCAGCTGGCGCGGCAAGCCAGGCCGGACATCCTGCATGCGCATTCGCCCGCCCTGAACGCCATCGCCGCCCTCAACGCGGGCCGCGCGCTGGGCATTCCCGTCGTGTATGAAGTGCGCGCCTTCTGGGAAGACGCGGCCGCCGACCATGGCAGCAGCCGGCCCGGCGGTCTGCGCTACCGGCTCACGCGGGCGCTGGAAACCTATGCGCTGCGCCGCGCCGACGCCGTCACCACCATCTGCGACGGTTTGTGGCGCGAACTGTGCGCGCGCGGCGTGCCCGCGCATAAAATCACGGTCATCCCGAACGCCGTCGATGCGCTCGCCTTCAGCACCACCGCGCCCGCAGACCACTGGCTGGCGCATAAACTGGGCCTGCATGGCCACCGGGTTATCGGCTTCATCGGCTCGTTCTATGCCTACGAAGGTCTGGCCCTGCTGCTGCGCGCCATGCCGCGCCTGCTGGCGGCGCAGCCGGCATTGCGGCTGCTGCTGGCCGGCGGCGGGCCGCAGGAAACGGCGCTGCGCGCGCTGGCGGCGCAGCTGGGCCTGGAGCACGCCGTGGTCTTCGCGGGCAGAGTGCCGCATGCGCAGGTGGCCGCGTATTATCAGCTGGTCGACATCTGCGTGTATCCGCGCCTACCGATGCGCCTGACGGAACTGGTGACGCCATTGAAACCGTTAGAGGCGATGGCGCAGGGCCGCCTCGTGGTGGCGTCCGACGTGGGTGGCCACCGCGAACTGGTCGAACATGGCAAGACGGGCATGCTGTTTCGCGCCGGCGATGCCGAAGCGCTGGCGCAGGCGGTATTGCACCTGCTGCTGGCGCCCGCCAGCTGGCCGGCGCTGCGGCGCCAGGCGCGCACCTTCGTCGAGACGGAGCGCAGCTGGAGCGCCAGCGTGGGCCGCTATGCGCCCGTGTATGCGCGCCTGGCCGCGGCGCGCAGGGTGGCGGGAGTGGCGCCATGATCTTCTCGGGCCTGCGCATCGCGCTGGTCGGCCCGCTGCCGCCGCCGGCCGGCGGCATGGCGAACCAGACAGCGCAACTGGCGCGCAAGCTGCGCGACGACGGCGCGCAAGTCCAGCTGCTGGCCGTCAACGGCCCCGTGCTGCCGCCCTGGCTGGCGCGCATCCGCTACCTGCGCGCTGCGCTGCGCCTGCCCGTGCACTTGTGGCGCCTGTGGCGCACGGCCAATACGGTGGACCTGTTCCACATCATGGCCAATTCCGGCTGGTCCTGGCACCTGCACGCGGCGCCGGCATTGTGGATCGCCAGCCTGAAAGGCAAGCCGGCCCTGCTCAATTACCGGGGCGGCGAAGCGGCCGCCTTTTTCGCCCGTTCGCCGCGCCTGGTCTCACTGAGCCTGCGCCGCGCCAGCGCCATCGTCGTACCCTCGGCCTACCTGGCCGGCATCTTCGAGCAATATGGCCATACCGCCCACATCGTGCCAAACGTGGTGGACTTGCAGCGCTTTGCACCGGCCGTACCGCGTGTGCCAGCCGCAGATGGCCCGTGCATCCTCGTGGCGCGCCACCTGGAAAACCTGTACGACAATGCCAGCGCCGTGCGCGCCTTTGCCCTCGTGCGAGCAAGCTATCCCGCGGCGCGCCTGGTGCTGGCCGGCGGCGGACCGCAGCGCCCGGCGCTGGCGCGCCTGGCCAGGTCGCTCGGCGTTCTTGCCTCCGTGCGCTTCGCCGGCCCCGTCGACAATGCCGCCATGCCGGCCCTGTACCAGGCCAGCGACATCGTCCTCAACCCTAGCCTGGCCGACAACATGCCCATTTCCGTGCTCGAAGCGCTGGCCTGCGGCGTGCCCGTCGTCAGCACCAACGTGGGCGGCATCCCCGCCCTGCTGCAAGATGGCGTGACGGCGCTGCTGGTGCCGCCCGGCGATCCGGCCGCCATGGCGCAGGCCATTCTGGCGCTGCTGCGCGACCCGACCCGCGCGCAAACGCTGGCAGACGCGGGCCTGGCGCACGCCGCCACTTTCGGCTGGTCCGGCATCGCCCCCAGGCTGGCCGCGCATTACCGCCGCATCCGCGCCGCGCCGCGCCCCGGCGCCTACACGCGCTGCGTGGCACGCTGGCTGTTTCCCCTGCATGAATGGCTCAAGGGCCACCACAGCGCGCGCCTGCTGCGCCGCCTGGAACGTTCGCAGTGGTGGAGCGCGCAGCAGTTGCAGCAGTGGCAGCTGGCGCGCCTGCGTGCGCTGCTGCGCCACGCAGGCGCGCACGTGCCCTACTACCGCGCACTGTTTTCCAGCAGCGGCTTCGACCCGGAACAGCTGCGGCAGCTGGCCGATTTAGCGCGCCTGCCGCTGCTGCGCAAGGCTGACATTGCGAGTGCGCGCGACAGCTTCAAGTCCGCCCGCGCCGTGGGCTTGCGCCCGTTCGCCACGGGCGGCTCCAGCGGCGAGCCGCTGCAGTTTTTCCTGGGACGACGGCGCGTCAGCCACGACATCGCCGCCAAGTGGCGCGCCACGCGCTGGTGGGGCGTCGATATCGGCGACCGCGAAGCCGTCTTGTGGGGTTCGCCCATCGAGCTGCAGGCGCAAGACCGCCTGCGCCGCCTGCGCGATGCGCTGCTGCGCACCACCCTGCTGCCCGCGTTTGCCATGTCGCCCACGCGCCTCGATGGCTACGTGGCGCAGCTGCGCCGCTGGCGTCCGCGCATGCTGTTCGGCTACCCGTCGGCCCTGTGCCGCATCGCCAGCCATGCCAGCGCGCGCGACTTGCCGCTCGACGGCCTGGGCGTGAAAGTGGCGTTCGTCACGGCCGAGCGCCTGTACGACGAGCAGCGCGCGCAGATCGCCGCCGCCTTCGGCTGCCCCGTGGCCAACGGCTACGGCGGGCGCGACGCGGGTTTCATCGCCCACGAATGCCCGGAAGGCGGCATGCACATCACGGCCGAGGACATCATCGTGGAAATCCTCGATGGCCATGGCCAGCCGCTGCCGCCAGGGGCCACGGGCGAAATCGTCGTCACCCACCTGGCCACGCGGGACTATCCGTTCATCCGCTACGCCACGGGCGACGTGGGTGCGCTGGGCACGCAGCCCTGCGCCTGCGGCCGCGGTTTGCCCCTGCTGCACAAGATCGAAGGGCGCAGCACGGATTTCCTCACGGCGGTCGATGGCACCGTCATGCACGGCCTGGCCCTCGTCTACATCGTGCGCGAACTGCCGCAAGTGCGCAGTTTTAAAATCATCCAGGAAAGCCTGCTGCGCACGCGCGTGCTGCTGGTCTGCGTGGTGCGCCTGGACGACGCCACCCGCAGCGCCATCGTGACCGGGTTCCAGGACAGGCTGGGCGCGCAGGTGGACATCGCCATCGAGGAAGTCGACGAGATCGCGGCGGAAGCCTCGGGCAAGTACCGCTATGTAGTGAGCAAGCTGGCGTAGGAGGGCAGCCTGTAGCTCGATGACATGGCAGATGTCCATGCTCGTCCATGTATCTTGCCATATTATCTTGCCATATTATCTTGCCATATCGCCTGCGAAGCCATAGCCGAATGCATGCACGCCACGGATCGGGATATCAACACCGCTCCGGCTGGCGATTTTCGCACGCAAGTCACCGCTCTTGAAGTATTAGGCACCGTGCGCTCACACATTGATGTAGATCAATCAATTTTCGCTCCGCATGCAGCAGAATATGATCATTCGCAAGTGTCTGTTGACCAGCCCATGGCAGGACGCGTGACTGACGCCACTCCAACTTCATAAGGAATAACATGCTCCCCACTACCATGAAAGCCGCCGTTGTCGAACAACTGGGCCAGCCCCTGGTGCTGCGCGACGTCCCCGTGCCGGTGCCCGGTCCCGGCCAGATCCTGGTCAAGACGGAAGCTTGCGGCGTGTGCCACACGGACTTGCATGCGGCGCGCGGCGACTGGCCCGTCAAGCCTGCACCGCCGTTCATTCCCGGCCACGAAGGCATCGGCCTGGTGGTCGCCATGGGCACGGGCGTGACCGAAGTACAACTGGGCGACCGGGTCGGCGTGCCCTGGCTCTACTCGGCTTGCGGCCATTGCGAACATTGCCTGGCAGCCTGGGAAACCGTGTGCGCCGAGGCGCAGTTCGGCGGCTACACCAAAAATGGCGGCTTTGCCGAATACATCCTGGCCGACCCGCGCTACGTCGCGCATATTCCGACGGGTCTTTCCGCCGTGCAGGCAGCACCCATCATCTGCGCCGGCGTGACCAGCTACAAGGGCATCAAGGAAACGGGCGCGCGGCCGGGCCAGTGGCTGGCCGTGTCCGGCATCGGCGGCCTGGGCCACCTGGCCATCGAATATGCGGTGGCCATGGGCTTGCGCGTGGCTGCCGTCGACATCGATGAAGGCAAGCTCGAACACGCGCGTGCCCTCGGCGCCGAAGTGACCATCAACGCGCGCCAGGGCGACCCCGTGGCGGCACTGCGCGAAGCGACAGGTGGCGGTGCGCACGGCGTGCTGATCACGGCGCCGTCGATCGATGCCTTCCAACAAGGCGTGGCGATGACGCGCAAGCGCGGCACCTGCGTGCTGGTGGGCTTGCCGCCAGGCGACTTCCCGACGCCGCTGTTCGACGTCGTCGCCAATTGCGTGACGATACGCGGCTCTTTTGTGGGCACGCGCCAGGACATGGCCGAGGCGCTGGCCTTTGCCGCCAACGGCAAGGTCAAGGCCGGCATCGAATTGCAGCCCCTGTCGGCCATCAATGAGATCTTCAGCCGCCTGGAGCATGGCAAGGTGGCCTCGCGCGTGGTGCTCGATTTCAGCGGCAATTGAGTTACGGCTGAGCAGCGCGCCAACTGCGCCGGTGTGTCGTGCGACGGCAATTCCATTTTTGTTGCCATAATTGCATATTATAAAGGACACACCGATGAAAATTTCTCTTGCTTGCTGGCTGGCCTGCGCCGCCCTCGCCTGCTCCGCTCCCGCCAGCGCGGCCGAGCCCGCCGGGTCCGCCTTGCCCGGGCACTATTACCTGCAAGGCGTCATGGAAACGGGCTCCGAACTGCTGCTGAAAAAGGATGGCACGTTCGAATGGATGCTCAGCTATGGCAATACCGACGAGCAAGCCAGCGGCGAGTGGCGCGTTGCCGGCGACACGGTGACCCTGGTGGCGGGCAACGGCGGCAAGGAGCCGCAGTTTCGTGTGTTTGAGGAAGCGGAAATGCGCATCCAGAAACCCGCCGAAGCGGGACTGTGGGTGGCCATAGTCGGCTTCCCCCAAGTGGGGCCGATGGCCGGCGTGGAGGTAAAATTCGAAGCGCACAGCGGCAAGACGGCCACGGCCGTCAGCGTGGCGAATGGCGACGCCATCGTGCGCATGCCGGCGTCGGAACGCTGGGTGCGCGCCGGCTTGCGCCGCCAGGGCTCGAAAGCCGACTATCAATGGCTGGCCGTGCCGCCCGAGCGCGCGCAGCAACGCATCGCCGCCTTCGCCGTCACCGACCCGCAATGGCTGAGAGGCCAGGCATTCCAGAAGCTGGCCTTGCGCGTCGTCAAAGGCGGCCTGAAAGTCGACGCTGCGGACAGCAGCCTGGCCAGGGGTTTGTACGCCAAACCGGCATCGAAGCAGTAGCCTTCAATCCATCTCGTTCCATTTCACAAACGGCACCGCGCAGCCGTGCGCCGTTGACACCCCGCACGGTCTGTCCTATAGTCGCCGGGTTAATAAGAAATGAGAATGAGAATCATGTTCATTAAAGTGAAAAAGTGGCTCGTCTGCTATCCGCTGGTAGCAGCAACCCTGCTGCTGGCCGGTGGCGCGCAGGCGCAAGTGGCCGATCCTGGCGCCGGTGCCAAGCAATTGTGGCAATTGATTGATTATGTGGCCGTCGATTACAGTGGCGCCATCGAGCACGGCAAGGTGGTCAGCGAAGCGGAATATGCGGAAATGCTCGACTTTACCGACAACGCGACGACGCAGATCGCCGCCCTGCCCGCCCACGCTTCGCAGGCGGCCATTGCCGCCGCCATTGCCGACTTGCGCAAAGCCGTCGTCGCCAAGGCCGACGGCGTGGAAGTCAAGCGCCTGGCGCACCACGCGAACGGCTTGCTGATCGCCGCGTATCCGATCCCCGTGGCGCCGAAAGTGCTGCCCAACCTGGCGCGCGGTGCGGCCCTGTATGCGGCCCAGTGCGCTTCTTGCCACGGCGTGGCCGGTGGCGGCGACGGTCCGCTGGCGGCCAGCCTGGAACCGAAACCGATCGCCTTCACGGATGGCGAACGGGCCCAGTCGCGCAGCCTGATGGCGCTGTACCAGGTCATTTCACAAGGCGTGGCGGGCACCTCGATGGCCAGTTTCGGCCAGCTGTCCGAAAACGAGCGCTGGGACCTGGCCTTTTTTGTCGGCGGCATGTCGCACGATGCGGCGGCACGCGCGCACGGCGAAAAGCTGTGGCAGGACGATCCGCGCAGTAAAAAGCTGTACGCGGACCTGGCCGCCGTGACGACCCTGACGCAGGAAGCGGCCGCCGCCAAGCTGGGCGCGGACGAGGCGCATGCGCTGACGGCGTACCTGCGCAGCCATCCCGACAAGGCCGAGGCGCACAAGCCCACGGGCCTGGCCCTGTCGCGCCTGCGCCTGGAAGAAAGCCTGGCCGCCGTGCACGCGGGCGACCGCGCGGGCGCCACGCGCCTGGGCCTGTCGGCCTACCTGGACGGTTTCGAGCCGATCGAGCCGATGGTCGGCGCGCGCAACAAATCGCTGCTGCTGGCCGTGGAAAACGCCATGCTGGCCTACCGTTCCGCCGTTGCCAAGGGCACGGTGGCCGACGCCGAAGCGGCGGGCGAGAAGCTGCAGCAACTATTTACCCACGTGGAAGCGGAGCTGGGCGACGCCAAGGCCGAGCCGATGACGACCTTTATCGGCGCCCTGACGATCTTGCTGCGCGAAGGCGTGGAAGCGCTGCTGATCGTGATCGGCATCATCGCCTTCTTGCGCAAGGCCAAGCGCAACGATGTCATGCCCTACGTGCATGGCGGCTGGATCAGCGCGCTGGTGGCGGGCGGCCTGACATGGGTGGCGGCCACGTATCTGGTGACCATCAGCGGCGCCAGCCGGGAAGTGAGCGAGGGTCTTGGTTCCGTGTTCGCGGCCCTGGTCCTGCTCAGCGTGGGCTTGTGGATGCACCAGAAGAGCAGCGCCGGGCGCTGGCAGGAATACCTGCACGAAAAACTCACGGCGGCGATGAGCAGGCGCTCGGCCTGGGGCCTGTTCGCCCTGGCCTTCATCGCCGTCTACCGCGAAGTCTTTGAAACCGTGCTGTTCTATTCCGCCCTGGCGGCGGATGGCAATGGCGGCGCGCTGCTGGGCGGCTTCCTGGTGGCCATCGTGCTGCTGGTCGTGATCGCCTGGGCCTTGCTGCGCACCAGTGCCCGCATGCCTATCGGCAAGTTCTTCTCGTGGACGTCCGCCTTCGTGGCCGTGCTGGCCGTGATTTTGATGGGCAAAGGCGTGGCCGCGCTGCAAGAAGCGGGCTGGGTCGGCGTCACCCCCGTCGACTTCATGCGCATCGACCTGCTGGGCATTCTGCCCACGGCGGAAACATTGCTGGCGCAGGCCGCCATCCTGGCCATCATCGTCGCCGGCTATGGCTGGAACCGTTACTCGGCAGGCAAGTACAAGCCGGCCTGAGACTGAAACACCGGCATAGGCAGAGCTCACATGGCGCTGCCTACGCCTGGTGGATCGGTGCGAACGACTGGGCAAACAGATCGGGCTCGTAAGCGGCGGCACTGAACAGGTGGCCACAGGATTCGTCGATCGCGGCGCGCAGCCTTGCCTGATCCACGCCCAGCACGACGCTACCGCGTTTGCGCACGCGCCCGCCAATGATGACGGTATCGATATTGCTGCGCTCAGCCGCATGCACGACGGTACCGATGGCGTTATTGACAGGATACAAATTGAGGTCGCCGGTGCGTATCAGCACCAGGTCGGCCTGCTTGCCTGGCCTCAAACTCCCGATACGCTGTTCCAGTCCTGCCACTGCGGCGCCGTCTATCGTGGCGGCCTCGAGCAAGCGGAAGGCATCGGTGGGCGCCGCCGCATGGTGATGTCCATTCAGGCGCTGGCGATGCCCCATGACCCGCTGCAGGTAGAACGCCACGCGCATCTCCATGAACATATCGCCGCTATACGATGTCTCGTTGTCGACACTGAGACCAGGGCGTATGCCGTGCTGGTGCGCCGCCTGCCAGGCGTTCAAGCCATCCTCGATACCGTAGTGGGCATCCGAACGCGGGCATACATTGACGCGCACGCCTGCCTCGCGCAAGATGCGCCAACCCGATTCTGGCAGGCAGGTGCAGTGGTTGAAGATGTTGTCGCTGCCGAGCAGCCCCTGCCGGTGCAGTCCAGCCAGCTCGGCCGCCATGCCAGCGCCAAAAAACTCGGTCACGATGGGAATACCCAGTTTACGGGCGACGACCCACTGCTCCGGTTCCAGCTGCGCCATCATGGCCAGCGTCACCAGGCTGTCGGGATTCGTAAAATACTTGGCCTGCAGGCGCGCCAGGCTGGCTGGCCAATGCGCCTTGTCCCACTCGCCCGACACGGGTGCGCCCGAAGCGTGCACGGCGCGGATGCCCGCATCGAGCAGCGCTTCGACCGCCGCGTCGGAGTGCGCCCCCGTGCGGCTATTGTGCGAGTTGTCGATCACGGTCGTGATGCCGGCATCGATGGCGCCCAGGGCCGTAAGCAGGTTGCCCACGTAGATGTCGCGGGGCCGGTAGTATTTGGCAAACGAGAAATGCGTGGCGTTGCAATAATCCTCGAGCGTTGCCGCATTCGGGTTGATGCGGCGCAGCTGGCCTTCCCAGGCATGGCGGTGAGTATCGACCATGCCGGGAATGGCGATCATCCCTGCGGCATCGATCACTTCGGCGCCGTCGGCTGGCAGATTCTGGCCGATGGCGGCGATGACGCCATCGGCTATCAGGATGTCGCCCTTGGGCAAATTTCCAACCTTGCCATCCATGCTGATGAGTGTGGCGCCTTTGATCAGCATCTTGTGCGGGGCTGGTGCCAGCGGAGCCAGCAATTGAGGAGCTTGTTCATGCATGCTTGATTCCTGCTATAGGTAATGAGTTGCACACAGTCTAGTGCAGGCAAACCTGCGGAAAAAGTAGCGCCGTGTGTTTTCACCATGCAGAAAATCCGAATAATATTGGGTTATAGTGCCGTCTCCCCTACAGCTACGAAGACAAGACATGGACCGCGTACAAGCAATGCAGGTATTCCTTCGCGTGGTCGAGAGCAGGAGTTTCGTGCGCGCGGCGGAGACCCTGGGTTTGCCTGCATCGTCGGTGACCGCCATCATCAAGCGGCTGGAAAAGCATTTGCAGACGCGCCTGCTGAACCGCTCCACCAGAAACCTCAGCCTGACACCGGAAGGCGAGCGTTACTTCCACCGCTGCCGCGAGATCCTCGAGCTGATCGCCGACACCGAAGCGAGCCTGCAAGGTTCCAGCGAGCGTCCGCAAGGACGCTTGCGCGTGGATATGCCTGGCGGCATTGCCCATGCCGTGATCCTGCCGCAGCTGGCGCAATTCCAGCAGCGCTATCCCGATATCTACCTGATGATCGGCGTCAATGACCGCCAGGTGGACTTGATACAGGAAGGCGTCGATTGCGTGATCCGCACCGGCAGCCTGGAAGACTCGACCCTGGTCGCGCGCCGCCTGGGCGAGCTGCGCTGGATCACTTGCGCAGCGCCGTCCTACCTGGCCGAACACGGTGTTCCCGCAACCCTGGAGGATTTGCCGGGACACCGTGCCGTCCACTACTTTTCCACCACCATGCGGCGTGGCAGCGACCTGCATTTCATCGAAGACGGCACCAGCATCGCCGTTCCCCTTCCCGGCACGGTCGCCGTCAACGAGACGGGGCTGTACATCGAGCTGGGCCTGGCCGGCCATGGCTTGATGCAGCTGGCCGAGATCCTGGTGAGCGACCAGTTGCGGACGGGGGCATTCGTCGAGGTGCTGGCAGACAGGCGGCCGGCGCCCGTGCCGGTATCGCTGCTCTACCCGCATCAGCGCTTTCTCTCCCCGGCGATGCGGGCATTTACCGACTGGACGGCAGGGCTGTTCTGAGCTGCCCTGAGCGCCTCGCGTGCACGCTTTTGAAAACCGATATATGATGATCATCATGAAAAATTCACCAAAAAAACCATCGGCGCAAAGCCGCAAGGAAGCCACCCACGAACGCATCGTCGAGGTGGCCACGCGCGCCATCCGCCGCAGCGGCTATGCGGGCACGGGCGTGGCCGACATCATGAAGGAAGCGGGCCTGACGCACGGCGGCTTCTACGCGCACTTCGCCTCGCGCGACGCGCTGCTGGCCGAAGCGGGCGACCGCGCGGGCGCCGAATCGGTGGCGCTGGCGGCCGGGGTGGCCGCCGCCGCCCCGCCGGGCCAGGCGCTGCAGGCCATGCTGGCGGCCTACCTGTCGCCCGAACACATCGCCGCCATCGAGGTGGGCTGCCCTGTCTCGGCGCTGGGTTCGGAAATGCCGCGCCAGGCGCCCGAGGTGCGGCGCGCCGCCACCATTCACATCAAGGAAATGATCGACTTGTTCGCGCGCCAGATGCCCAACTGGGGCCAGCCCGAAGCGCACGCGCAAGCCATGGCGACGGTGTGCGCCATGGTCGGCGCCACCATCCTGGCGCGCGCCGTCGACGAGCCGGCCCTGTCGGACGCCCTGTGCGCGGCCACCCTGGCGCAGTTTCAAGACGCAAACTAACCGCAGCGCCCGAGACCTAGAATCGTCGCGGTTTTTTTTTCAAACAACAATATGACGACCGTCATATTTTGTACTATCAACCACTGAAGGATTGCCATGAAGAACAACAAAATTGCCCTGGTTACCGGCGCCTCGTCCGGCATCGGCGCGGCCACGGCCCAGCGCCTGGCGCAAGCGGGCTACACGGTGTACGGCACCAGCCGCCGCGGTAGCCAGGCGGGCGCACCCGCTTATGCGATGCTGGCCCTCGACGTCACCAGCGATGCGTCTGTCGCTGCGGCCGTGGCCGAGGTGATGCAGCGCGAAGGCCGCATCGACCTGCTGGTGAACAACGCCGGTTTCGGCGTGGCGCCGGCGGGCGCCGAGGAAAGCAGCATGGCGCAGGCGCGCGCCATCTTCGACACGAACTTTTATGGCGTGTTGCGCATGACCCTGGCAGTGCTGCCGCACATGCGGGCCCAGGGCGGCGGACGCATCCTCAATATCGGTTCCGTCGTCGGCTTTTTGCCCATGCCTTATGGCGCGCTGTACTCCGCCACCAAGCACGCCATCGAGGGCTATACGGAATCGCTCGACCATGAAGTGCGCGGCTGGGGCATCCGCGCCAGCGTCATCGAGCCGGCCTATACGAAAACCACGTTCGAAGCCAACCTGCTGGCGCCCGATGCGCCGCTGTCCGCCTACCGGCAAGTGAGCGCGGCCGTCACAAGCCGGCTGCAAGCGCTGATGGCGGGCGCCGATGACCCGGCCATCGTGGCCGACACGGTATTGGCGGCAGCGCAGGCGCGCCAGCCGAAATTGCGCTACACGGCCGGGCCGCTGGCGGCACGCTTGCGCCTGATGCGCCGTTTCATGCCCGCCGCACTGCTGGACGCCGGCTTGCGCAAGGACCTGCGCCTGGCCTGAACGCCAGCATTTCACAGCATCCAGAGAGAACATCATGCAAGCATTGCAACTCAAACAATATGGCGGCCTCGATCATGTGGCGTTTGCCGAACTGCCCCGCCCGACGCCCGGCCCCGGTGAACTGCTGGTGCGGGTGCACGCCGTGGGCCTGAACCCCATCGACAACCTGATTCCCAGGGGCGACTTCAAGCCGATATTGAAACTGCGCTTGCCTGCCACCCTGGGCAGCGACTTGGCCGGCGTGGTGGTGGAAGTCGGCAGCGCCGTCACGCGCTTTCAAGTGGGCGACGCCGTGTATGCGAGTATTTTCGACACGCCATACGGCAGCCTGGCCGAGTTTGCCATCGTGCCCGAGCAGGCAGCCGCGCTGAAACCGGCGAACCTCGATTTCGTGCAGGCGGCGTCGCTACCCATGGTGGGCTTGACGGCGTGGCAAGCCATGCACGAGCGCATGCAGCTGCAGCCGGGCCAGAAAGTGTTCATTCCGGCCGGTTCCGGCGGCATCGGCACGTTTGCCATCCAGCTGGCCAGGCACCTGGGCGCCCGCGTGGGCACGACCACCAGCACGGCGAATGTGGCACTGGTGCGCAGTCTGGGCGCCGACGAGGTGGTCGACTACAAGCGGCAGCCGTTAGAGCAGGTGCTGCGCGATTACGACGCCGTGCTGGGCACGCTGCGCGGCGACGGCCTGGAAAAGGCCTTGCGCATCGTCAAGCCCGGCAGCCGCGTCGTCTCGCTGATCGGCCCGCCGGACGCCGCTTTCGCCCGCGCGCGCGGCATGAACGTGGTGCTGAAGCTGGTATTTGCCCTGCTCAGCCGCAAGATCATCGGCCTGGCGCGGCGGCGCGGCGCCAGTTATGCCTTCCACTTCGTGCGTCCCGACGGCAGCCAGCTGGCGCAGATCGCCGCGCTGCTCGAGGCGGGCAGCATCCGCCCCGTCATCGACCGGGTGTTTCCTTTTCTTGAGGCGAAACAGGCGCTGGCCTACCTGGCGCAAGGGCGCGCGCGCGGCAAGGTGGTGGTGCAGCTGTCCGTTCCCTGAGTCGCCTTTGGAACTGTGACTATGTGTGAGTTTTGCGTTGGCAATTTCCTCCATACTCGTTGTCAAGCCCGTACCTGTTGATACCGGTCAACCTTCATAAAGGTAGCTCATGCGCTTTTTCCCGCAATGCTGCTGGTACGCTATCACCCTCGCGGCCAGCATGGTCCATGCCGCCGAACCGGGCGTGACCGATACGCACATCCGGCTCGGCATGGTCAATGCCCAGACCGGGGCAGCCTCCGGGCTGGGACGGGCCATGCTCGATGGCGCGACGGCCGTTTTCCAGGAAGCAAACCAGCGCGGCGGCATCCACGGCCGCAGCATCGAGCTGGTGGTCGCCGACGATGGCTACGATCCGGACCGGGCCATCAGCGAAACGCTCAGGCTGGTCGAGGAAAAACAGGTATTCGCCCTGTTCGGCAACGTGGGTACCCCCACGACCAACGCCGTCATACCGATCGTTCAGGAAATGAAGGTGCCGCTGGTGGGCGCGTTTACGGGCGCCATGACCTTGCGCCGCCCCGTGGTGCATGAAATCATCAACTTTCGTGCCAGTTATGACGATGAGTCCGATGCCCTGGTGCAGTATTTCGTCAGCCGGGGCATCAAGCGCTTCGGTGTCCTGTACCAGGACGACGGCTTCGGCAATGCCGTGCTCGACGGCACCGTGCGCGCCCTGCAGCGGCGCGGCATGCAACTCGTCGCCAAGGGTGCCTTCCAGCGCGGCACCACGGCTGTCAAGGCGGGACTGGCGGCCCTGATCGGCCACGACTTGCAGGTGGTCATCATGGCCGGCCCCTACACCCCGGTGGCTGCGTTCGTGCGCGAGGCAAGCCAGGCCAAGCTGAAGGCGGCCCTGGCCACGGTGTCCTTTGTCGGCACGGACAGCCTGCTGCAGCTGCTGGGCACGGAGGGCAACAACATCCTGATCTCGCAGGTGGTGCCCCTGCCCGAGGAGCGCACGCTGCCCATCGCCGCCGAATGCGCCGACCTGCTGGCCCGGCATGTGCCAGCGGCCAGGCTGTCGTTTGTGAGTTTCGAGGGCTGCATCTCGGCCACCCTGATGGTGGCGGCGCTGCGCCGCACGGGCGCGGACCTCACGCGCGAACGCCTGATCCTGAGTTTCGAAACCTTCGACCGGCTCGATCTCGGCGGCTTGCAGGTGACGCTGCGACCAGGCGACCACCAGGCATCGACGGCCGTTTTCCTGACCCGCATCGCCGATGGCAGGATCGTCCCGGCCGACCTGGCGCCTGGCGCGAAGTGATGCGCCCCCCCTCCCCTGGAGCATGGCGTGAAAATCAAGACCAAGCTGATCGTCAGTAGCACCGTCCTGCTGGCGGGTGTGGCAGCCATGGCGGCGACCGGCCTGCTGCTGGTGAAGGGCATCGAAACCCATGTGCACGGCTTGACCGACGAGACGGTACCGCTATACACGGACGTGTTGCGCCTGCGCTACACCGTGCAGGATATGGCCTCGGACTTTTTCGAGCTGGGCAAGGCGCAAGACCTGGCGCAGCTGGAGCAGGTGTCGAACAAGATCGTCGCCAATATCCGGACCACCGAGAGCATCAGCGACGATTTGCGGCGCCATGGCCAATTGCAGGCGCCCCGCTACCACGCGGCCTTCGAACGGGAATTCCAGCGCATGCGCGTCGCCGTGCGCACACGCCTGGAAAACGAGGCGTATTACAAGGCGCAGGCAACGGAGATGCGCCAGCTGCTGGCGCAGATCAAGGCGGCCGCCAAGGGTGCGCGCGGCAATATCCGCCTGGTCGACAGCCAGGCCCAGGCCACGGCCGCCGAGGTGCAGCTGCAAAGCCAGCGCCTGAACCAGAACGCCCGCTACCTGACGGATTTGCGCCAGAGCATCTACGACATGCAGATTGCGCTGGCCGAAACGGAGGCCGTGAAGAGCCGTTTCCGCATCGCCCCCTTGCGCGAGCGCCTGGCCGCAGCCGTGGCGCGCCTGGCGGGCACCAGCGAGCGCGACATCAGCCCGTCGCAGCTGACCCTGCGGGCGAAACTGCTGGCCACGGCGCGCCAGCTGCTCGACCCTGGCGCCGGCTTGCTGGCCTCGCGCGCGGGGCTGCTGGCCGAGGGCGGCGCCAGCGCGGCGCAGCAGGCTGCCTATCTTGCTCTCAAGGAGCAAATCAGCACGGCCCTGGCCACCGCCCACCTGCGCCTGGCCGAGGAACTCGATCCCATCGAATTGCACCTGGCGATAGGGCGCGACCGGCTGGCGCAGGCCAGCCGCTACATGCACACCTCGGCCCGCATCGAGGATGCCAGCGGCGAAATCAACCTGGCCGTCGACGCCATCAGCATCGACGTGGGCGAAGTCATGCTCGCCACTGCCGCCGGCGACGTCACGCACCTGGGCCACGATATCGCCCAGCGCATCAGCGCCCTGCACCGCGACATGGCCACCATGCAGACCTTGCTGCAAAGCATAGGCCAGCTGGGCTTGCTGGCCGAAACGCGGACCGTCAACACCTACCTGGACGCGGTGGAACGCTCGGGACAGCGGCTGGTGCAAGCCAAGGGCAGCGTGCTCGACAGCCAGGCGGCGCTCGACGAGGTGATCGATCATGTACGCGCCTTCGAACGCGAACAGGCCGCCTATTCCGCGCAGCAAGTGGCGCGCATCACGGGCCAGCAGCAGGAGGCGGTGGCCAAGGTGCGCGATGGCGTGCGGCGTGCCTTCGTGCTGATCCTCGGCATCGCGCTGGTGCTGCTGCTGGCCTGCGTGGCCATCACAGGCCTGATCAGCGCGTCCATCGCCAGGCCGCTGGCGCGCCTGTCCTACGCCATCGCGCATATCCGCGACGGCAAGGCGCTATCGGTGCGCGTGGCGCAGCACGGCAGCGATGAGCTGGGGCAGCTGATCACGGGCTTCAACGGCATGCTCGAACACGTGGAACAGCGCGACCTGGCGCTCACGCAGGCCAAGGCCGAGGCCGACGCCGCCAACCGCGCCAAATCGGAATTCCTGGCCAAGATGAGCCATGAAATCCGCACGCCGATGAATGGCGTGCTGGGCATGACGGAATTGCTGCAACGCACTGAACTGAGTCCCAAGCAGCAGCGTTTCGTGCACACGGTGCACCGCTCGGGCGAAAGCTTGCTGAGCATCATCGACGACATCCTCGACTTTTCCAAGATCGAGGCGGGCAAGCTGGTGCTCGAACACATCCCCTTCGACCTGCGCCAGATGCTCGACGACGTGGTGGCACTGTTTGCCAACGGCATCCAGCGCAAGGCCATCGAATTTACCTGCCGCATCGCCGCCGACGTGCCGCAGCATGTGCGCGGCGACCCCGTGCGCCTGCGCCAGATCCTCACCAACCTGCTCAATAACGCCACCAAATTCACCGAACGGGGCGAAATTTCCGTCGATGTCAGCTGTCCCGCTGCCGGCCAGCTACGCCTGGAAGTGAGCGACACGGGCATCGGCATGGCGCCGGACGCGGCGGCGGCCGTCTTCCAGCCATTCCGCCAGGCCGACAGCACCACTTCGCGCAAATACGGCGGCACGGGACTGGGCCTGGCCATCATCAAGCAGCTGGTCGAAATGATGGGCGGCAACATCGTGCTCCACTCCGTGGCGGGCCAGGGCTCCAGCTTCGCCGTGAGCGTCGTCGTGGGCAAGGTGGCGCCCGAGGACGCGCCGCTGCTGCCGGCGCCGCGCGTGGCGCTCGATGCCTTGCACGTGCTGATCGTGGACGACAATGCCACCAACCGCAAGATCCTGCTGCAGCACGCCATCGAGTGGCAGATGGCCGCATCCAGCGCCGCCGACGGGGCCGAGGCGCTGGGCCTGCTGCAAGGCGCGCTGCGCGGCGGGCGTCCGTTCGACCTGGCCATCATCGACATGCGCATGCCCGTCATGGATGGCGCCGAACTGGTGCGGGCGATCAAGTCCGACGCCGGCATGGCGGCGCTGAAGATCATCATGCTCAGCTCGCTGGACGCCTCGGCCGAGCTGCGCCAGGTAACGGCGCTGGGCGTGGAATACTGCCTGACCAAGCCCGTGCGGGCGCTGGAATTGCGCCACTGCATCGAAGCCATCGGCGACTGCGGCACGCCGCTGGCACCGCTGGCGCCTGCCCTGCCCGCTCCGCCTGACACCGGGGCCGCAGGCCAGGCGCCGCTGCGCATGCTGCTGGTGGAAGACAATGCGATCAACCAGGAAATCGCCCTGGCGATGCTGGAAGATAGCGGCTACGACCCCACGCCGGCCGACAACGGGCGGCGTGCGCTGGCCCTGTGGGAGCGCTACCCGTTCGATGTGATCCTGATGGATTGCCAGATGCCGGAAATGGACGGCTTCGAAGCGACGCGGCGCTTGCGCCGCATGGAAGCCCAGCAAGGCCGTGACCGCACGCCCATCATCGCCCTGACGGCCAATGCCATCCTGGGCGACCGCGAACTGTGCCTGGACGCGGGCATGGACGACTACCTCGCCAAACCGTATACGCGCGCCGCCCTGCTGGCCGTGCTGGCACGCTGGCGCCCGGCGTCCGCCGCACCAAAGGCAGCGCAGACGCCGGCAGTGACGCCGCAGGCTGTCCAGGAGGCGCCGGCCGAAGCGGCTGCCATCCTCGACGCGGCCGCCCTGCAAAACCTGCGCGCCATGCGCCGTCCCGGCCGCCCCGATGTGCTGGGCCGCATCATCGACCTGTTCTACAGCGACGCCCCGCGCCTGCTGGGCCAGCTGGAAGTGGCGGCCGGGGCCAGCGACGCTGCGGCCCTGCAACTGGCCGCGCATACGCTCAAGTCCAGCTGCGCCAACGTGGGCGCGCTGGGCTTGTCGGCCACGTGCCATGAAATCGAACAATACGCGCGCAGCAATGACGTCGGCAGCACGCTCAGCCATATCCGCGGCATCCAGCAAGAACTCGACCGTGTTCTCGCCGCCCTGGCCATTGAAAAGGAAGCCATATGAATACCGCACTGCCCCCGCAAGCACTGGTCCTGGTGGTCGATGACGACACCATGACGCGCATCCTGGTAACGGAAGCGCTGGAGCCGGAAGGCTTCCGCATCGAGGAAGCGGCCAGCGGCCTGGAAGCGCTGGCCGCTTTCCAGCGTGGCGTGCCCGACCTGATCCTGCTCGACGTCGCCATGCCCGGCATGAGCGGCTTCGAATGCTGCGCACAGCTGCGCCTTCTGCCCGGCGGTGCGCACGTGCCCATCGTCGTTCTTACCGGCAACGATGACGATGACTCCATCAAGCAGGCGCTGGAAGCGGGCGCCAGCGATTTCATCTCGAAACCGATGCAATGGCGTTTGCTGGCGCACCGGCTGCGCTACCTGCTGCGCGCCAGCAGCGCACTGACCGAGCTGAACCGTATCCAGGAAAGCCTCAGCCACGCGCAGGCGCTGGCCCGCCTCGGCAACTGGGAATACCGGCTTGCCGATGGCGACGGCTACTGGTCGCCGGAACTGCTGCGCATCCTGGGCCTCGATGCCGATTCCGGCCCCACCAGCTTCGAACGCCTGCTGCAGTGCCTGCCCGAAGACCAGCGGCCCTTGCTGCTAGAGGCCTTCATGGAACTGCATGCCAGCGGCACCGGCTACAGCCTGGAACACCGGGTGCAGCAGCAGGATGGCGGCGAGCGTATCGTCTTCCACCAGGCCGAGGCCGTGCGCGAAGGCCGCCAGGTACTGCTGATGCGCGGTACGATGCAGGACATCACGGAACGCAAGCGGCAGGAATTGCGCATCGAGTACCTGGCCAACCACGATGCGCTGACGGATCTGCCCAACCGCCAGTTGCTGAACGACCGCATCGGCCAGGCCATCGTCCACGCCCGCCGCAGCGGCCTGTACCTGGCCACCCTGATGCTGGACCTCGACCGTTTCAAGTTCGTCAACGACAGCTACGGCCACCCGGTCGGCGATGCGCTGCTGCAGGAAGTGGCGCGGCGGCTGCAGCACGCGGTGCGCGAAGGCGACACCGTGGCCCGCCAGGGCGGCGACGAATTCGTCATCCTGCTGACGGACTTGCCCGATAGCGACACGGCCGAGGACATCGCCAAAAAGGTGCTGGCGGTGTTCGCCGAGCCCTTTTCGCTGGGCGAGCATACCTTGCATGTCAGCACCAGTATCGGCGCCAGCGTGTTTCCCGCCGATGGCGACAGCGGCGACACGCTGCTCAAGACGGCCGATGCGGCCCTTTACAGCGCCAAGGACAAGGGCCGCAACGCTTACCAGTTCTACAACCACAAGATGGGCGTGCTGGTGGAAGAGCGGGCCGAGATCGAGCACGCCTTGCACCAGGCGCTGGCGCAGGGCGAGCTGGAATTGCACTACCAGCCCAAGGTCAACCTTGTCAGTGGAAAAATCTATGGCATGGAAGCGCTGCTGCGCTGGCGCCGGCCCGGCATCGGCCTGGTGCCACCGGACCGCTTCATTCCCCTGGCAGAGGAAACGGGCATGATCATTGCCATCGGCGAATGGGTGCTGCGCACGGCCTGCGCGCAGCTGGGTGTCTGGCATGCCTACGGCTTTGCGCACCTGACGATGGCCGTCAACGTCTCGGCGCGCCAGTTCCGCCAGGTCGACATGCCGCAGCTGGTGCGCGCAGTGCTGGCCGACTGCGGCGTGCCGGCCCACTGCCTGGAACTGGAGCTGACGGAGAGCGTGCTGATGCAAAACCGCGACCTGGTGGTGCGGGCGCTGGAACAGTTGAAGGAAATCGGCGTCACCCTGGCGCTGGACGACTTCGGCACCGGCTATTCCAGCTTGTCCTATCTCAAGCAATTCCCCATCGACGTGGTGAAGATCGATCAATCGTTCATCCACGACGTGACCGACAGCGTGGACGGCGCTTCGCTGACCCGCTCCATCATCGCCATGGCCAAGTCGCTGCACCTGGCCACGGTGGCCGAGGGCGTGGAAACAGAGGGACAATTGGGGTTTCTCAATACCAATCACTGCGACGCCATGCAAGGCTATTACTTCAGCCGCCCCCTGCCCGGCGCCGAGATGGATCTGATGTTGTATGCCGGCACCCGTTTGCCGCCCGAGAGCTGCCATGCCGTGGCGCCACAGCGCGTGCTGCTGCTGGTAGACGACGAGGAGCATATCCTCTCTGCCCTGCGCCGTTCGCTGCGCAAGGAGGGTTACCAGATACTCAGCACCACCAATGCGCAGGAAGCGCTGGAACTGGTAGCCTCCCACGCGGTGGGCGTGATCCTCACGGATGCGCGCATGCCGGGCATGTCCGGCAACGAACTATTGCGCCGCATCAAGGGCATCTATCCCGAGATCGTGCGCGTGATGCTGTCCGGCTATCCTGAGCTGCATTCGGTCACGGCGGCCATCAACGAAGGCTCGGTGTACAAGTTCATCACCAAGCCGTGGGACGAAACCCTGCTGAAAGACCACTTGCTGGAAGCCTTCCTGCGTTTCGAATCGGGCGTGCAACGGCCGCCACGAGGTCCCCATGGGATCGAGATCAGCAACCGTGCGGCCTAGCCGGCCTTGCCACTTACCAGTAACCAAGCACCTTCCACCACGTCGTGCCGACGACGGCAAAGATCAGCAGTTCCACCACGCACATGATGAAGCCGACCCGCCACCAGTTACCCATCGTCACGAAACCGCTGCCGAAGATGATGGGTGAAGTGCCCGTGGCGTAGTGGGTCAGGGTCATCATGATGGCCGAGCCAGCCGTCATCATCAGCATGAACGGCACGTGGTACTCGGCGGGAATCAGGTGCAGGCCCACCGTCAGGAAGGCCAGCAGCATGGCGCTGATGTGGGCCGTCGTGCTGGCAAAGAAGTAATGCGAGAAGACAAACACCAGCACCAGCACGCCGGCGATTGGCAGCCAGTCCATGCCGCTGGCGACGATGGCCGCCTTCATGCCGGCCGAGAACCAGGCGATCACGCCCGTCTTGTTCAACTGCTCGGCCATCATGACCAGCGCGCCGAACCACACCAGAGTATCCCAGGCGCTCTTTTCCGACAGCACGTCGTCCCAGTCGATGGTGCCGGTAATGATCAGCACGAACAAGCCGACGAAGGCAACCACCGTCGCATCGAGCGAAAACGCGGGGCCGAACAGCATGGCGGGCACATTGGCCCACAGCAACAGCAGCAGGGCGAAGGTGCCCAGCATGACTTTTTCCGACGGCGACAGCGGACCCATGCTTTTCAATTCCGCCTTGGCGTAGGTGACGGCGTCCGGCGTGGCTTTCAGTTCCGGCGGCGACAGCCAGTAGATAATCAGGGGCATCACCAGCAGGCAGACCAGGCCCGGCAGCAGCATGCACAGGGCCCAGGTGGTCCACGTCAGGTGGAAACTCTGGCCGCTGGCCTTGGCGACGAAATCGACCACCAGCGGATTGGGCGCCGTGGCCGTGAGGAACATGGCCGACGTAATCGGGTTGGCGTGGTAGTTGACGAGGGCCAGATACGTGCCCACTTTACCTTCCGTGCCCTTGGCAGGGTCCGAATCGAAGGCGTTGGCAATCGATTTCATGACGGGGTGGACGATGCCGCCGCCGCGCGCGGTGTTACTCGGCGTAAATGGCGCCAGCACCAGTTCGCAAATCGCCAGGCCATAGCCGATGCCCATGGTGCGCTTGCCCAGCAGGGAGATGAACAGCAGGCCGATGCGGCTGCCCAGCCCCGTCTTTTTCAGGCCGCGCGATATCAAAATCGCCACGACGATCAGCCAGATCAGGGGATTCGAAAAACTGCTGAGCGCATCCGTGATGGCGCCCTTGGACGAGGTCGACGTCACTTGCGACAAGGACACGATGACGATGGCCATCATGGCCATCACGCCGATCGGCATGACTTTTAATATGATCGCCAAAATCGTGGTGAGGAAGATCGCCACCAGGCCCCAGGCCTTCGGCGTCAAGCCGTCGGGCGCCGGCAGCAATAGCATGCTCACCAGCAAGGCCGTGCAAATCAGGGCGGGGACGAGGCGGAATGGGACGGCTTCCTTGAAATGCAGGAACATGTCGCGCACTGTTTTATACATAGGTTTTCCTTTACTGGACAGGCATCCTGGCGGGCAGTGGCGCCCGCGTGGATTGGGGATAGTTCTTTTTAGCAACATCATACAACCTCATACGCCTGTGCCCTGCTCCATTACGCCAGCGCGGGCCGGTCAATTCCCGAATCGTTGACCTGCGCGGCATCACATGGCCGGAATATATTCGCAGCAAGTGACAATAGGTGACTTTTTTGTTAATTTTTCTCTGTATCTTTCCCGGTAGCTGCCGCCAGATATGCCACCAGGATTGCCAACCTTTTAGGGGAAAACTTGATGAATAGCACGGAACAGTACTCGATACACCCATCGATCGGCATTGCCCGCGTGGGCAACAGCCATGATTCGTTCTACCTGGCGCCGGAAGCGATCGGCGGGCTGCCGACGGAAGCGGACGGCAACAACGATCCGCAACTGGTCGATGGCAAGCCGGTCCCCGTGACCCAATTCAAGGATGCGGCCGGCCGCGTGCGGCGCCAGGCCGCCAGCTTCCGCATTTACAAGTCGGTGGCTGGCCGTCCCGGCGAAAAAGTCCTGGTCGACCTGCAAGACCCGAGCATTGCCAAGATCGAGTGGACAGTGCACGTGGCGAACAAGAAGGCAGCGTGGTGGAACTTCATTCCCCTGCTGGGCGACCTGATGTTTGGCCCGTACAACAGCTATGAAACCTGGGAAAACACCCCGCCAGCCTGGAATCTGACGCCCACGTCCTGGACCAATCTGCGCAATGGCGATGTGACGGGCGAGGCGGCCCGGCAAAAACTGATCGTCGACCCGGGACCGCGCACGCTGGACGCGCCGCTGGGCAAGGCCCATTTCGACAAGGATGGCGCCGGTTCCTATGCACACGTGTCCTTCCCCGATCCGCAGGCCATCACGCAAGGCTATCCCGTGCGTACCCTCGGTGAAATGCGCACGGATTCGCGCGGCAACCTGCTGGTGATCGGCGCCTATGGCCGCGCCGGCGGTGCCGAAAGCATCACGGGCTTTGGCGGTGGCGACACGTGGAATGACGACGTCGCCGATGGCCCCATCAGCGCCACCATCCATTTCAAGGATGGCAGCCCGTCCGTGGAACTGACAGCGTGGGTCGTCATCGGCTCGCCGAAGTTCGCGCCCGAGCTGGTGAACATTTCCACCTGGGATGACGTCGTGGCTGACATGGCCATCAAATACAAGAACGCGCTGCCCGAGGCCTACGACACGGCCCGCTGGAGCGGCAGCGATGGCTGGAACCCCGACTATGTCGTCAATTACGCGCAAGACATCCAGCCATTCCTTGCCCGGATAGGTGATTACCAGTGGGTGGCGACGGTGCCCTCGATGACGGCCTTCATCCGCCCCAACTTCGACGTGGCCGATGCATCGGAAGCGAACCGGCCGCAGCGCGAAAAATTCTTCAGTTACTTCAGGAAGCCGTCGGCCATCCGCCCCGGCACGCAGGAACAGGTGCCGGGATTCACGGGCGGCCAGGGCGGCCAATTGTTCAGTGAAGCCAGCACGGAGAACCCCGGCGCGGGCATACCGCTGGTGCCCCTGAATTCGGGCAGCAATTCCGTGCGCAACAACGTCATCAGCAAGTTTTCCGTGCTGACGGATACGCAATATTTTGCTTTGCAGCAATGGGCTGCCGGCAAATTCGCCGCCGATGCGCCGGGCCTGGCCTTGCCGGGCATCGACCCGCTCGATCAGGCGGCCATCGGCAATTGCGTGGGCGAACCCATGTGCCCGGGCATCGAAGTGACGTGGAGCGTGCGCAATCCCATCATCTACGAGAAAGCGTACGCCATCCTGCACCGCGTGGATGCCGACTACGCAAAAAACGGCCTGTCGGCGGGCCGCGACGAGTGCGAACCGCTGGACTGGAACGACCCGACCGTCGGCACCGGCTGCGAACCGGGCGACCTGACCAAGCGCATGGCCATCCCGTGGCAGGCCGACTTCTATGACTGCTCCGTGCAGATGATCAACTTCGATAATCCGGACCTGGTCAAGAATCCCGACACGCTCATCCCCGTGCCGCCCACCTACTACGCCTACTGGTGGCCGCCGCAAAGCCCGTGGAACGTGATCAATGGCGCCACCACCAAGGAAGAACAGGCGCTCGCGGGCGTGCCGGCCGGCATGCAGGTGATGTACAGCCGCGGCATGAACAGTTTTTCGCAGATGATCAGCTCCTGGCACTACCTGGGTTTCATCGTGAACCAGAACCAGGATGCCGAGTCAGGCCGCCAGTACCCGTATTTTGTCGAGAAAGAGCGCAATCACGCCAAGTTCGTGGCCGCCAGTGTCGGTGTCGGCAATGCCAGCAGTTTCATCACGGGCGACGATTCGAACTACCTGCCCGCGTGGTTCCTCAAGGACGAGGATCCGCAGACGGCGCCCGAGAAGGCATCGCAGCTGTTTGCCACCGGCGGCGCGCAAGTGGCCGTGCATGACACGCCGAAGAAAATCCAGCCGGCCAACCGGCGCCGGTTTTCCCATTGAGTGTCGCGCCAGGCATGTCGTCATCGCGCGACTACGACGTCGTCATTGTCGGCGGTGGTGCCGCCGGCACTGCCGCCGCCCTGACCCTGGCCCGCTACACGGGCTTGCGCGTCGCCTTGCTGGAAAAACAGCTGTTCGACGATTACCGGGCTGGCGAAACGGTATCGTCGTCCCTCTTTTCGATGCTCGATTTTCTGGGCGTTGGGCGCGACCTGCTGGACGGCGCCCAGCTGCCCGCGTTTTCCCACGCGGCCGCGTGGGGCAGCGCCGAGCTGATGTCGCGCGACGCCGTCTTCAGCAGCCACGGCCACGGCTTGCACCTGGACCGCAGGCGGTATGACGCCATCCTGCTTGAGCAGGCGCGGCTGGCGGGCGTGGCACTGCTGCGTCCCGCGCAACTGGTGCAGCTCGAACACGGCGACCCGTGGCGTCTGCGCGTGGCGAGTGAGGGGCAGGAAACGGACCTGACGGCCCGCTACCTGATCGATTGCAGCGGCAAGCAGGCGGCCATCGTGCGCCAGCGCAAACGCCCGATCCACACGGAAGACTCGCTGGTGGCGCTGTACGCCTATTATCAGCTGGCAGAGCCGCAATTCCTGCCGCACCGCACACTGGTGGAAACGACGCGGCACGGCTGGTATTACGCGGCGCCCCTGCCGGGCGAGCGCGTGGCGCTGGCCTTCATCACGGATGCCGACATCCTCAAGCGCCTGCGGTTGAAGGAGCCGGCGCCCTGGCGCGAGGCCGCCGCGGACACCTCGCACGTGCGCGATATCGTGGCGCGCCTGCCAGCGCCAAGCGCCCTGCGCCACTACGCCATCCACAGCCGGGTGGCGTCGCTGCCGGCCGATGAAAACTGGACGGCGGCGGGCGACGCGGCCGCCTGCTTCGACCCGATCTCCTCGCTGGGCATCGGCCAGGCCATGGCGTCAGGCATCCATGCGGCGCGCGTGGCGGAGGCGTTCTTGGCCGGCGAGCGGGACATGGCCGCAGGCTACCGGCGCAGTGTCTTCGCCGCGTTTGAAACCTATCTGCAGATGCGGCGCGGCTTCTACGGCGCCGAGCAGCGCTGGCGCGATGCTCCGTTCTGGCAGCGCCGGGCCACGTCCTGACGCCGCCGGCAAAAAACTGAGCCAGGTCAAGAGTCCGCATGCCCACAGCCCGTTTCCGGGCGAATTTCAGCCCCGCCTTGCCATTCGCACTATAATGTCGGCACCGCATGCGGCAGCAATGGCGGCGATAGACGGTAACAATTTCGTGTGGACGCCAGTACAATAGCGTCTGGGCCTACACAGGGTTTCACTTTTGCCAGCAGTTGCCAGCAACTAACCATTTTTTTGACCAGCCAACAAATACTATGAGTTCGATGAATGAAGAGCGCGTTTTAAGCGTGCACCACTGGACGGATACCCTGTTCTCCTTTACCACCACGCGCGACCCGTCGCTGCGTTTCTCGAATGGCCATTTCACCATGATCGGCCTGCGCGTCGATGGCAAGCCATTGCTGCGCGCCTACAGTATCGCCAGCGCGAATTACGAAGAGCACCTGGAATTTTTCAGCATCAAGGTGCCGGGCGGTCCATTGACGTCGCGTTTGCAACACTTGCAAGTGGGCGACACCGTCATCGTCGGCCGCAAGCCGACGGGCACCCTGGTGTCCGACTACCTGCTGCCAGGCAAGCGCCTGTACATGCTGTCGACGGGCACGGGCCTGGCGCCATTCCTCAGCATCGTGCGCGATCCGGACATCTACGAGCGCTTCGACCAGCTGATCCTCGTGCACGGCGTGCGCCAGGTCGACGAACTGGCCTACCGCGAGCTGCTGGAAGAGCACCTGCCGAAGCATGAATTCCTGGGCGAAATGGTCAGCGACAAGCTGCGCTACTACCCGACCGTCACGCGCGAAGATTTCCGCAACATGGGTCGCATCACGGCACTGATCGAGAACGGCAAACTGGCCGCAGACCTGGGCTTGCCAGAGCTGAACCCGGCCGAAGACCGCGTCATGATCTGCGGCAGCTCGGACATGCTGCGCGACCTGAAGGAAATGCTGGAAGCGCGTGGCTTCAAGGAAGGCAATACCTCGACGCCTGGCGACTTCGTCGTCGAGCGCGCGTTCGCCGAGAAGTAATCCACCGTGTTCTCCAGGGCCCGGTCCCGCCGCAGCTTGCGGCGGGACCGGGCCTTTTTCGTTGGCGGCTCAGCGCACCAGCGCCGGCGTGCCGCGCTGGTATTGCAATCCATTCATGAAGCGCTGCACGGGCTGAAAGGCGCCGCTGAGGATATCGTCATGCGCCGCGTAATAGCGCGTCTCGATCTTCAGCAAGCCCAGCACGGTCGCATCGAGCTTGTCCGTCTGGTACGGGCGGCTTTCCAGCGCCGCGCGCGCGGCCCCCGATTGCGGCGCTTGCTGGTTGTTCCAGATCAACATGGGAATTTCATAGCCGCTCTTGTCGGAGGCGGAATGGCCCGCGTGATTGCGGCTGTAGCCCACTTCCTGGCCATGGTCGGAGACAAACAGCAGCGAGGCGGCGCGCCCGGCCTTGGCTGTGTCGGCCATGCCGATCAGGGTACCCAGCACATAATCGCCATAGCGGATGGCGTTATCGTACTCATCGCGCTGGTGGCGTATCCAGCTGGACCTGCCCTGGCTGGCCATCTGCGCACTAACGGCGTCCTGCGCCTGGTCGAAATGCGCAAAACGGCTGGGATAGCGCATGTCATAGCTGGGATGGGCGCCCAGCAAATGCACGACGATGAGTTTTTTCGGCGCGCTATCGGCCAGCGCGTGGGCGAACGGCTGGAACAGGTTGCCGTCGAAATTGTTTTCGCCGCGGCCAGTACCGTAGTTGATGAAGTCGCTTTCATCGGCCTGGCCCGCCAGCAAGCCGATCCAGCCGTCGTTGCGCGTCTGGTTCGAGACCCAGAACGTCTTGTAGCCGGCCGCCTCGGCCAGCATCAGCAAATTCGGCTTGGACATCCACGCATCAGGGTTGCCGATATCGGCCGGCGTGAGCATCGTCATCATCGATTCCACCGTGCTGGACGCGGGCGAAATCACATCATTGAACACCAGCAGTTTTGCACGCATGGCATCGAGCCGGGGCGTGGTGGCGCGCGGGTAGCCATACAGCGACATCGAGGCGCGATTGGTGCTCTCGCCGATCACCAGGATGACGGTGCGCGCATCCTCGCCCGCATAGCGCACATGCCAGTCGCCCGGCGCGGCCATGGCCGCCGTCAGCGCCTGCTGCATGGATTTCATCGCTTCCAGCTGCGCGCTGTACTGCTGGTAGCGCAGCGGCCAGAACAGGGCCGGATTTTCGCGCCGCATGGTGTTGTTGACGTGCAGCAGCACAAGAAAGACGGCCATGCTGACGGCAAAGCATTTTTGCGCCAGGCCCGGCTCGCTGTTGGCGCGCGCCGCTTGCCGGCGCAACAGCTGGCGGTCGGCCAGCAGCACGGCCGCCGTCACGAGGACAAACCAGCCCGCCGATTGCACCAGCGCGACGCCGTTGTGCAGGAAAAATTCTCCCGTTTCTGCTTGATCTGTCGCAAACATGGCCTGTAAAACGGCATTCGGATTCGGCCGCATGCCAAAATAGCCACGCAAGAAGCCCTTGATGGCGGCGTCGAGGTAAAACACGGGCAGCACGATGCGCAGCAGCACGGTGACCGCGCTGGCGCTGGAACTACCACGCCACGCATGCAGCATGCCGCCCACGCCCAGCAGGAAGGCCGCCAGCAAGACGCACAATTTCAGGCATTCGTTCGCGCTTAACTGATCGAAGAGGAAGAACAGCAGCAGGCCAGCAATGCTGAACAGGACACGGCAAAACAGAATCAGCATGGAGGCGACACAAAGTAAGCATTGAACAGGGGCAAGCCCGCGCGAACGGGCCAGCGATTGTAGCGTAGTCCCTTGCTGTTTGTACCATCATTTCACGCGTGCTCCTGACAGAAATTGTCAGTACTTTTTATTATACTTTCGGCACCAGCAGGCTAGCCAGCCTGTAACATTGATATATCCACCTGCGACAGGACTTTTCATGACACGTGCCATCACCATACTGACCGAGAACTTTGCCGATTGGGAAACCGCCCTGATCAATTCCACGGCGCGCCTGTATTACGGCTTTTACACGCAGTTCGCCACGCCGGGCGGCCTGCCAGTCACCTCGTCCGGTGGCATGCTGGTCACGCCGCAACTGGCGCTGGAAGAGATTGTGCTCGATGAACTCGATTTGCTGATGGTGTGTGGCGGCAGCCACTGGCAAAGCGGCAAGGCACCCGACCTGGGCCCCTTGCTGCGCGCCGCCCGCGACAACAATATTGTGCTGGCCGGCATTTGCGATGGCACCCGCGTGCTGGCGCAGGCAGGCGTGCTCGACAACGTGCGTCACACCTCCAATTCCGCCGCCAATCTGATGGACACCGGCTATGCGGGCGCCGCCCTGTACCAGGACGTACCGTGGGCCGTGGCCGACCAGCGCGTCGTTACGGCACCGGGCACGGCGCCCGTCAGTTTTACGCGGGAAGTGCTGCGCAGCCTGGGCATTCACGACGACAACCTGACGGCCTACCTGACCATGCACGGGGCCGAGCACGGCAAACCTCCCGTCGCCTGATCTCGCTCCTTGGCACGCAAGTTCTGCCGCCCGTCGCAAAGGGGTGGCAGAATCCGCTCAACTTGATTAAAGTGCATCCCTTATCTGGCCCCCCCGGAAGGATGCGATGCGACGCCTGAAATACCTGCCAGCCTGCCTGGTCCTGTTGTGCTGGACGCCCCTTGCGCTGGCCCAGCCCTCACCCCTGTTGACACCGGAGCAGTTGCGCGCCGACTTGCGCTTCATCCAGCAGTCGATCGCCGCCACGCACCCGCAGCCGAGCTTTTCCGCCGATCCCGCCGCCGTGCGGCAAGCCTACAAGTACATTGCAGAGCAAATGCAGGCACCGCTGTCGCCGGACCAGGCCTGGCGCCTGCTTGCCATGCTTAATCCCCTCTACGCCGACGGCCACCTGGCCCTCACGCCGGCCGGGCCGCTGGTGCAAAGCCAGGCTTTCCTCGACGCGGGCGGCAGTTTCTTTCCCTATGAAGTGAGCCTGGATGCCAGCGGCGCCCTGCGCATCCGCGCGCAGCTGGGCGGTGCGCCGTCGCCGCTGCAAGGCATGCGCATCACCAGCATCAATGGCGTGCCGGCTGAGCAGATCGTTGCCGACTTGCTGATCCGCTGCCACGGTGACACGGCCGCGTTCCGCGCCAGCCTGCTGTCGCTGCGCTGGCCTTTCCTGTACTGGAAAGTACTGGGCGCGCCGGACAACTATGCCTTACAGTTTGACAAAGGCCAGCAATTGACCGTACCAGGATCCAGCGCCCTGCCCGCCTATCTGGCCGGCAATGGTAGTTTCGCACAGCAATTCCGTTTCGAATTGCTGCCCCGCAAGGCTGCATTGCTGACCATCAATACCTTTGCCTGGCCGGACAAGCCCCAATTCACGGCGTTTACGGCCGATGCCTTCCGCCAGATGCGCGAGGCAGGCGTGCAAACCCTGCTGATCGACGTGCGCGCGAATGGCGGCGGCAACGACGACATGTGGATCGATGGCCTGCTGCGTTATATCGCCGACAAACCTTACCGCTGGGCCTCGACCTACCGCAAGAAAGTCATCAAGGGACGCGAGAGCGCGAGTGAAAAGCTGGGCGACGTCATCGATGGCGAGATCACTTCCTGGCAGCAGCCCCAACTGGACAATCCGCTGCACTTCTCGGGCGCCACCTATTTGCTGGTGGGCGGCCGCACGTATTCTTCCTCTGTACTTCTGAGCAATGTCATGCAGGACTTTGGCTTTGGCAAGGTGGTGGGAGCGGCGGGCCAGGCACGCACGCGCCAGAGTGGCGGCACGCAGCGTTTCGTGCTGCCCAACACCGGCCTGGAACTGGGCGTGCCGCGCCTGCTCTTCCAGCGCCCGTCGGGCACGGGCGGCCCCGCCCTCCTGCAGCCGGATATCGTGCTGCCGGACAGCCCCTACAATGAACGCGAACTGATCGAAGCCCTGCTGGCGTTGCCGGCCCCGCCGGCCTAATCGGCACCCAGCACGCGCAGGCGTTCCACGGCGTGCGTGTTGCCCGGATTCAGCTCCAGCGAACGGCGGTAATGCGTGATGGCCAGCGCCGTGGCGCCATCGGCCTCGTACGCTTCGGCCAGGCTATCGTGGCCGTTCGCCCCTTGCGGGTACAGTTGCACGCCCAGCTGGAAGACGGCGAGCGCCTGTTTCGGCTGCTGCCGGCGCAACAGGCGGTAGCCCCAGGCATTCAAGTCGTCTTCGGTGGGCGCAGACAGCCCGTGCTGGCGCCGGATGGCCGCCAGTTTCTTGTCCAGCCCGTCGAAACCAGCGCTGGCCGCCTGCTGGCGCAGCAGGTGCGCCGCATACGCGCCGCCGCGCTGCTGGCGCAGGGCGGGAATATAGAAGCCGGCGACGGTATCGATCAGCTGTTCTGGCTGGCCACCGGCCAGGTTGCTGAGGATAATGACGGCCAGCCCATCGTCCGGATACACATAAAAGGCAGAGCGCGCGCCGCCGATGCCGGCCACGGCGCGATGGCCAGCGCGGCCGATGCTGGGCCAGCCCAGCGCCCACGGCGCCGGCTTGCCGTCATTCAAGCTGGTCGGCTGCCACAGCCGCGCCACGCTGGCGGGCGCCAGCAAGCGCCCCGACTGCAGCGCGATGAGCCAGTTCGCCAGTTCACCCGCATTGCTGTTGATGCCGGCGCCCGCGCGCATGAACACGGGAAAGTCTTCGATCACGTTGCGGTAACCGTTGCCGCCCCGGTCCAGCACGTAGGAACTGGCCTTATTGGCGACCACGTCCTTCGCGTCGCCAAAGCCGCTGTGCGGCATGCCGGCCACGTCAAACTGCCGGCGCTGGATGAAGGAAACAAAGGGCTGACTACTTTGCCGTTCGATCAATTGCGCCAGCAACACGTAATTGGTCTGGTTGTAGCGGAAGCGTTCACCTGGTTTTGCCTCCACCGGCAGCGCCTGCACGGCTTGCCAGGCTGCATCGGTGTCGTCCGGCTGCGGCCCCACCAGCTTGCCGCTGCGCTGGTCCAGCACATCGGGCAAGCCCGAAGTATGGTTGAGCAATTGCGTCACCGTCACGGCTTGCCAGGCTGAAGGCAAGCCCGTCAGATATTGGCCGATGGGCGCCGCCAGGTCGATCTTGCCCTCCTGCACCAATTGCATCACGGCCACGCCGGCAAATGCTTTCGTTGCCGAATTAATGGAAAACAGGCTGGCGTCGGTCACCCGTACGCCGTACTGCAGGCTGGCCAGACCGAAATTGCGCTTCAGCACGACCTTGCCCCCTTGGATCACCGCCAGTTGTAGCCCGGGAATCTGGCGCTCCTGCATTTCACTGCGCACAAAGGCGGCAATCTCCTGTGCCGCGCGCGAGGCCTGGGATGGGATGGCAGTGGTGGCCATGACACCAGCGGGGATGGCAGCTAGCGCCATGACGAGCAGGACGGAAGGAAGGCGTGGATACACTATGCGGCTTTCGGCAGTTGAAAACGGAATCGCAGCATCCCATACCTGTTTATCAACGTCAACGACAATCTTGCCGGTTAGAAAGTTACTCTTCCAGCCACACGTCTTCATAGCCTTCGCGGTCGAGAATGAATTTGGCGCCGCTGGGCAAGGCCAGGTAATCGACCACTTGCGGCAGCATGTCATGCAGGTGTTCCGCATGCAGGGGCTGGTAAAAGCCGCTGGCGTCGTCGTGTTCGCCGCAGTGGATGAACCAGCTGATGGTGCCGTTTTCTGGCAGCACGATGCGCGTGCCGTAGATGGGCGATTGGTCCAGGCTGCCGATGGCCAGAGCCACCATGGGCTCGGGCGCCTGCGCCGGCAAGCCGAATTTGTCGCAGATGCGCTGCTGTGTTTTGCTGATCGGTACGGTCATGCTGCCCTCAGGATCCGATGTATTGATAATGGAGGTGCAGCGCGCCATCGTGGCCGGACATTGCCAGGTGCAAGATCGCTTCGCCCGGTTTGCCATCGGCCAGCAACAGGCATTCCAGACCCAGCGGCCCGCAATCGGTGCCATACACATCGATGGCGGGACGGCCACCCTTGCCCGGCACAAAGGCCTCGGCCAGCGGCGCCAGAGACAGCGCCTGGTTCGCCGCAAAATAGCTGTCGAGCATCTCGATGATCTCGTCAGCCGCCGCCGGCGACAGACGCCAGTCGCGTTGCAGTGCAACAGGATCGCGCCGGTCCAGCGTCTGCACGAAGGCGGCGGCTTGCGCGTATGCCAGTTGCCGCAGGTTGTCTGTAATGTCCATGTCCATGTCCATGTCCATGCTGCGACTCCTCTCTCTTAAGCAGGCGCCATTATAGTGCAGCACCCCGCAAAAGCCCCATCCATTCCCCTCAAAATCTTCCGCATGCACCGCGATAGTGCGGCGCAATAATATTCCCGTCATCCTGATATTTTAATACTGCAATCATAATTTATCGATTGATAATAACATCGGCGCATTGCGTGATATTTGGTGATTATTATAAAAACATAATCTCGCGCACAATTCAATTTCACGTTGACGCCTAAATGTTGTGGCGCTAATATCGTAAAGCCATTCACCGTGGCCGACAGCTCAAGCCGTACTTAACCATCACAAGAGGATAGTACAATGCAAAACCAACCAAAATTGTTCGCTTTCAAGCTTGCTGAGAAAGAGATATCAACCCTGCCTACGCCGCCCACCGAATGGAAAGTACGCACCGGTGTCGCCGTCGCCGGTTGCAGCGAAGTCGACCGCTTCCAATACCGCTACTCTTCCACCATCAATTCCCGCGATACCGGCCAGTTCTGCTGAGCGCCGCACCAGCATCCATTCAACTCATGGAGGGAATGTCATTTAATTCCCGATGCAAACACGTTCGCACCATTTGCGACGCAGTTTTCCCGTGCGCGCCATTCATATCGATTGAAATCTATTTTTGAAATTTTCAATTTATTGGTTGACGCGGCATTTTTTAAAAATTAGCATTTAAAAGCCAAATCAACTGGCACGCAAAACAGGTCGTACTTAACCACCACAAGAGGATAGTACAATGCAAAACCAAACCAAATTGTTCGCATTCAAACTGGCTGAGAAAAAGGTACAAAAACAGGCGGTGGCCGCCACCGCCTGGAAGGTGCGCGACGGCGTCGCCGTGGCCGGCTGCACCGCAGTGGGCACCAATGATCAGTATCGCGACTCTTCGCGCCTCAAACCGAACGACAGCGGTCAGTATTGCTGATCTTAGCAGCGCCCTGGCACCTCGCCCCTGGCGGGGTCTATTTCATCTCGACTTTAATGCATCAACGCCAATTGCGGCGCAGTGCTTCCCTGCGCGCAGCATTCATTGAAATATTGATCTTGAGCGTTTATCGATTCACGCATCGTTAATTGAAAATTAATATGCAAAAGCCTGCACCATTGGCGATCCATACAAGCGGCACTTAACCACGACAAGAGGATGACTATGCAAAAACAGAATCAAACCAAGCTGTTTGCTTTCAAACTGGCCGAAAAGGAAGTGAGCAAGGAAGTCAAACAACCATGGCAGGTGCGCGATGGCGTAGCTGTGGCCGGCTGCACGTATTACGGCGATCCGGAAGATTACAATCTGCGCGACAGCTCCCGCTTTGCGCCCAACGATACGGGCGTGTACTGCTAATACCTTAGCCAGCTGAAAGCCTTGCCACGGCAAGGCTTTTTATTTTCCTTCGCCGCAGGACCCTGAATGCATAAAAAGGTATTGATTATCAGCCATAGCGGCGATTTGCATGCCGACCTGGTCACCCCGATCCTGGCCGCGCGCGGCCATGCTCCCTTCCGTATCAACCTCGACGCCTTTCCCCGCGACTACCAGTTGTGCCAGCGCCTGCAGGACGGCCGCGCCAGCGCGCGCCTGCGCCGCTTGCCCGATGGCGACTGGCTGGACTTGCAGCAAGTGGGCGCCGTCTGGCTGCGCAAGCCGGCCGAGTACGCCTATGCCAGCGCCGACCTGGCGCCGCAGGAACGCGCCTACGCGCAACTGGAAACGGAGCAAGCCATCTTCAGCGTACTGTATGCACTCGATTGCTACTGGCTCAGCCATCCGCTGGCGCTGCGCGGCGCACAGTGGAAAGGCGAACAGCTCGCGCGGGCCGCGCGCATGGGCTTTCGCGTGCCCGCCACCTTGATTACCAACGTGCCGGACGACGTGCGCGCTTTCCGCGCAGCCGTCGGCGGCCCCATCATTTTCAAGAGCATGTCCACGCCCAGCTTGGCCGCCGAAGCGGTCGGCGACGTTGACAGGGTCAGCGCCGGGATCGGCACCACCATCGTTGACGACGCCATGCTCGATAGCCTGGACGCCGTCAGCGAACTGAGCTGCCAGTTCCAGCAATATATCGCCAAGCAATACGAATTGCGGATCACCGTGATCGGCAAGCAACTGTTTGCCGCGCGTTTGTATTCCCAGGATGATGCGCGCACAGCCATTGATTCGCGCGACATGTCGGCCCCCATCCGCTATGAAGCAGCGACCTTGCCGGATGACATACGGCAACGCTGTCTCGATTTCGTGCACAGCTATGGCCTCGAGTATGGCGCGATGGACCTCATCGTCACGCCCGACGACGAGTATGTTTTCCTGGAAAACAATCCTGTTGGTCAATTTTTGTATGTGCAACAACTGGTGCCCGCCTTGCCCCTGCTGGAAAGCGTGGCCGATACCCTGATCAAAGGAGCCGTATGCCGCAGCCAGACCTGAGCCAGATTCCTCTTCATCTGCGCGAACTGGAGCAGGTGCGCGACAGCCGGGCCATCGTCCTGGCCGCCTCGCACCTGGACATGGAACTGCTGCCCGCCCTGTATGCGCTGTGCCAGGCTATCGGCCCCGTGGCGCGCCTCGACGTGGTGCTGCACGGGCGCGGCGGCATCGTCAACGCGGCGCGCCGCATCGCCATTGTGCTGCGCCAGCATGCGCGCCACCTGAGCTTTATCGTGCCCTTCCACTGCCAGTCAGCCGCCACCTTGCTGGCTTTGGGCGCCGATGAAATCATCGCCGGCGACCTGGCCCTGTTCTCGCCCATCGACCCGCAGCTCGATGGCGTCGACGGCGGCGCTTTTTCCAGCCTCGACATCAAGGTTTTCGGCGACATGGCGCAGCAGTGGTTCGGCGTCGATGCCAGCGAAGCGCGCCAGCAATCGCTATCGCTGCTATGCGGCAGCATCTTCCCTCCTTCCCTGACGGCCTTTTACCGCACCACCCTGGAACTGGCGCAGATCGGCGAGGAGTTGCTGGCGTGGCAATTGCCCGATGCCACGCCCGAGGCGCGGCGCGCCATCGTCGCGCAGCTGGTGACGGGGTATCACTCGCACAACTATGCCTTGACACGCGAGGAATTGGCCCAGCTGGGCTTGACCATGGCGCGCGATGCCCACGCCGAACGTCTGGGCTGGGCCATCTCGACGCAATTGCAGGCGAACGTGGGCGGCGCCCTGCGCAGCGCCCCTGACGAAACGTGGAACGATGCCCTGCTGGCCTCACGCGACGGCGTGCAGCTGCGGCGCCAGCGTCCGGGCGGCTTCGCGCCCCTGTGGACCACGCAAGCGCGGGCCGCATGCTGACGCCGCTGCTGGCCGCGCTCGTCACCGACGCGGCTCGCTGCTTCATCGCCTTCCTGCTGCTGGCGGCAGGCGTGGGCAAGCTGCGCAGCTACGGCGCCTTCCGTGGCAACCTGGCCACCTCGTTCGGCGTACCGCCCATCCTCGCCAGATGGGCGGCACCGGCCCTGATAATGGCCGAATTATCGCTCTCATGCTGGCTGCTGGCGAGCACGCTCCTGACGGACGGCACGCACCTGCCCATGCTGCTGTCGCTATTGCTACTGAGCACGCTCACCGCCGTCTTGGCCTACCGCTACTTCACGCACAGCGTGGTGCGCTGTAGCTGCTTTGGCGAAGCGGCGCGGCCCGTCTCGCCCTACGACCTGCTGCGCAACGTGCTGGTGGTCGGCATCAACGGCGCCTACTTTGCGCTGGCGCAGGAAACGCCATTGCCCGTGACCACCAGCGTGCTGGCCGCCGGCCTGGCGGCCATCGCATGCGTGGCCATTATTTCCCTGCACGACATCGCCACTTTGGCAAAGGCAGACTGATGGATTCCACGACCTTGCAACTGGTGCTGGCGGCGCTGGCGTTCGCCGTCGCCGGCAATATCTGGCTCAGCCTGGCCGTGCTGCGCGCCAGCCGCCGCGAACGCATCGCGCCCACGGCGCTGGTGCCAGGCGAGCCCCTGCCTGCCGTGCAAGCCCGTCCGCTGACTGGCGGTGTGCGCTTCCAACCGGGCGCCAGCGGCCAGGCGACCGTGCTGTTGTTCCTGGCCAGCCGCTGTCCGAAATGCGTAGCCAAGCTGGCCGGTGTCGAACAGCTGCTGCCGTTGGCACGGGAGGCGGGCCTGACCCTGTGGCTGATCAGCGAAGAGCCGGCCCGCCGGCTGCGCGCTTTTTTGCCCGGCAACAGCCTGCGTGCAGCCACGGCGCAGCTCGCGCTGCGCGACTACCGGCGCCTGAATCCGCTGATGAGTTCGCCCTCCTATGTATTCGTCAATCACCAGGGCAACGTGGAAGCGGCCGGCCTGATCGGCGACGAAGACTGGCTGGCCCTCGTCGGGCAACTGAACGCCGAACCCTCGCAGGAGCGCGCCGCATGAACCATCTGCACTTCGGCCCCCATTTTGAACGCCTGCGCCTGCTGCATCCCGTGCGCTGGCGTATTGCCGCCGGCCTGCTGTGCATGGCCCTCACCGTGGGCGCGCAGCTGGCCTTTCCGCAAGCCATCGCGTATTTCATCGACAACGTGGCCGCCCTCACCCGGCGCGGCGTCACGCCAGGCATGGTGGCTGCCATGCTGGCCTTCAGCCTGCTGTATGCGCTGGCTTCGGCCGCGCGCTTCTATCTGCTGCAATCGAGCGGCCACATGATCGTCATGGGCGTGCGCCGGCGTCTGTTCGACGTGGTGATCAACCAGCCCATCGCCTTTTTCGACAAGCACCATGGTGGCGAGCTGAACAGCCGGCTCACGTCCGACGTATCGGCCTTGCATGAAAGCCTGACCATCGGCGCGGCCAATGCCCTGCGCTCGCTGTGCGTCTTTGCGGGCGGCATCGCCATGCTGCTGCATTTGTCACCGATGCTGAGCCTGCCGCTGGCCCTGTTCATTCCCATCAGCCTGTATCTCGGCAAATTATCAGGCAGCAATTACCGGCAGCGCGCGCGGGCCATTTCAGCCAGCCTGGCCGCCAGCGGCAAGGTGGCGCAGGAGTATTTTGCCCATGCGCGCCTGGTGCAGGCCTTCAACCAGCAGGGCGGCGCCATGGCCCGCTACGCGCAAGCCATGCGGCAACTGCTGGACGTATCCCTGGCCGGCACGCGGCTGCTGGCCGTGTTCCAGGGCGCGCAAGGCTTGCTCGCCTTCGTGGCCCTGCTGACCACGCTGTGCTTCGGCGCCCACCTGATTGGCCAGGGCCGCCTGAGCGTGGGCGAGCTGACGGCCTTTGTCATCTATGCCAGCATGGTGACGGACACGGCCGGCGCCATCAGCGAATTCTGGAACACCTGGATGCGCACCATGGGTTCGACCGATCGCATCTTCGACATCCTGCGCAGCCACCGTCCCGTACCCGACGCGGCACCGCAGCCGCCGCTGGCGGGCCACATCGCGCTGCGTGAAGTACGCTTTGCCTACCCCGAGCGGACGCAAGCCACGGCCCTCGACGGCGTCAGCCTCTCCATACGCGCGGGCGAAAAAATCGCCCTCGTAGGGGCGTCCGGCGCCGGCAAGTCCACCATCGCCAGCCTGGTACTGGGCCACTACCAGCCCGTTACGGGCAGCCTGCACTTCGACGGCATTGATGCGCGCGTGCTGGGCGTGGCGCAGCTGCGCCGCCAGATGGCCGTGGTGGAGCAGGAACCGGCCCTGTTTTCCGGCAGTATCGCGGACAATATCACCTTTGCCGTGCCGGACCGCCAGGTGACGCGCGAAGAGATGCTGGCGGCGGCGCGCCTGGCGCACGCGCACGACTTCATTGCGGCCTTTCCGGATGGCTACGAGACCCTGGTGGGCGAACGGGGCGTGCAGTTATCCGGCGGACAGAAACAGCGTATCGCCATCGCCCGCGCCATCCTGCGCGCGCCGAAAATCCTCATCCTGGACGAAGCCACCAGCGCACTCGACGCCGCCAGCGAACAGCAGGTGCAGCGCGCCCTCGATACCCTGATGCAAGGACGCACCACCATCATCATCGCCCACCGCTTTTCCACCATCGTCAAGGCGGACCGCATCATCGTCATGGAGGACGGCAGGATATGCCAGCAAGGCACGCACGCCGAGTTGCTGCGCGCGGGCGGCCAGTATGCCAGGCTGATCCAGCAGCAGCTGTCACAATTCCAGCAGTTGCATGACAGTACGGCAACCCTGTAAAGTGGGCGACGATGAAAAAAACCTACCATGGCAGTTGCCACTGCGGCGACGTGCGTTTCGCGGCCGAGATCGACCTGGCGGCCCCCAGCCTGCGCTGCAATTGTTCCTATTGCCTGAAAATCCGCTGCTGGGCCAGCCTGGTGCCGCCCACGGCTTTCCGTCTGCTGGCCGGTGAAACGGACTTGAGCGAGTACCGTTTCGGCGCCGGCCGCGAGCGCCATTATTTTTGCCGTCATTGCGGCGTGCGCCCCTTTGGCCGCAGCGATTCTGTGCGCAGCGGCCCGTTTGTCGGCATCAGCGTGAACTGCCTCGACGATGCTGCGGTGGCCGAGCTGGCCCAGGTGCCCGTCACCTTTGTCGATGGCTGGCATGACGAGTGGGACACGCCGCCGCAGGAAACGCGGCATCTGTAAGGCAAGAAGGACTGCAGGGAAAGGAGATACGGGGGGCGCCATGTCGCGGGCGGCCAAGATAAGCATGCGCTCCCCGTTGTCTGGATCGGCATTCTGGGCGATAATTACGCCCATGAACGATACCACCACCTTACCCCCATTGCCCGATCGCCTGTCGATCGACCCTAGCAGCCCTTACCACGTTGCAGCCGTGTTCGAGAACGACGTCGGCATCCGCTTCAACGACAAGGAACGTCTTGACGTGGAAGAATATTGCATCAGCGAACGCTGGATCAAGGTCGCTTCCACCAAGTCGCTGGACCGCCGCGGCCGTCCGCTGCAGATCAAGCTGAAGGGCAAAGTCGAAGCATTTTACCGCTAAGCAACGCCTACAGCTGTCATCGAGGCCGATTTCCATCGGCCTTTTTTACGTCTGCAGGTATTGCTCAGCCTGCCGATCCAGCGGCCGGCGGCGGCTGGTAGGCGCAAAAACCGGGCCACTGGTCGCGGCTGTCGCACACTTTCAGGCAGCCCTTGTTATCCTTGAAGGTGGCGACGACCTTGATGGGGAAGCCATATTTGGGCGTGCTGGCCAGGAAGGCGGACGGGCAGCTTTGCTCGTTGCTGAAGCGGAAAGTGATCTCTTCGCGGCGGCCCTTGCGCTCAAAGCTCAGCATGAAGGTTTCATTGCTGTTCCATTGCGCCTTGCCCGGCACGCGGAAGCGGTAGCGCGGGCTGCCCGGCTGCTGGCCTTCAAGTTTCTGGCCGAAGACGCGGCTGCTGGCCGTGGCCGTCTCAACCTTGGCAACGGGATACACCACGGCAAACATGTAGGTGCCGGCAAAACCCTGGTCGAAACCGAGGCCCTTCTGGTAGAACGGCACGACGATGTGCGGCGCGCCCGCGTATTCCACGGTATTGCGTGCCGTCACGCGCGACGTCAGCTTGTCATCGGGCACTTGCCCGAAGACCACATCCAGTTCCAGCAACGCTTGTTGCTTGTCGATATCTTGTGCCAGATAATCCTTGGGGAACATTTCGCCGTGCACGCAGCCGGCCAGCAGAGACGCGGCAAGGCAGGCGCCGATGATGTTGTAGTGTTGTTTCATGGCTGTTTTCCCTCCGGCGGCGCGGAGCTGAGCCCAAGGCCCGTCACTTGCCAGCCATTCTTGCCTTGTTTCCATTGAAATTGCTGGCCGAACCAGGCCAGTTCCAGTTCGCGCCGGATGCGGTTTGAATCCATGCGGCCCTGGCGCGCCTTGATGGCGGCGCCCGCCTGCTCGGAAGCGAGCTTCGAGAGTGGTTCCAGCCACCGATTGTACGTGTCAGGCGGCAAGGCCAGCACGCCGGCCACGCCGTCGTCGCGCGTGGCAACGAGCACTTGCAATGTAGTCAGCTTCCTGGCGAGATAGGCGCCGCGCCGCCCGTCTGGCGAAACGGAGACCAGCATGGCGGGCGCGTAATCGCCCGTAACGCCGCCCGGCACGTCAAACCACAGCAGTTCGCCCGTGCCCGTATCGAGCGCGCGGCCGTCGCGGGGAAACAGCAGTACCTCGCTGCGGCCCGGCTGCGGCACGCCCCATTCGGGGTCGCGCTCCGTGCGCACCATGCTGTCGCGCTGCATGGGACTGATGGGGCGCATCAGCGGTTCGCCATTCTGCACGCCGATGAGGATGGTGCCCTGGCCCGTATAGCCCTTGGTAAACGCCAGCAGCATGGGCTGGCCCTCGCGCGTGGCTTTGAGGGGCCGCACTTCCACCACTTCGCGCGCGCCGCCGGGGTAATAGCCCTGCTTGCGGAAAGACAAGGTGACGAGCGAGTCGAAGCGGTCGTTGGTGACGACGAAGTCGCCGTACTGTCTGGTCACCGGCACGTAGGGCGTTGGCGTTTGCGCTTGGGCGCCGGGCACGAAGGCGGCAGCCAGGCTGGCGGCAGCCGCCAGGCGGCGCAGGGGGAAAGAAAGGGACAGCATGGCATCCTGTAAAGGTCGCAAGGTGCGAAGGAGGCATATCATAGACGATTCCCCGCCAGCAACACTGTCCGATAGCCAACATCAATGGCGCTGGATTTCGATCAGCTCGATTTCGAACAGCTTCGGCCACAGTTTGCCCGTGACAAACAAGCGCTTGCCGCGTGCATCCCAGGCGATGCCGTTGAGCACGGCGTCGGGATTGGCCGTGCCCCGCTGCCCGGGCGGCAGCAAGCCCGTCAGGTCGATCCAGCCCACCACCTTGCCGCTGGCCGGGTCGATACGGGCGATCACATCCGCGCCCCACACATTGGCAAACAGTTCGCCGTCGACCATTTCCAGTTCATTCAGGCGGTCGATGGGGCGGCCTTCCGCCTTCACTTCGAAGCGGCGCACTTCCTTCAGGGTTTGCGGATTGAGCATGCGGATGGCGGACGTACCATCGCTCATGTAGACAAATTTGCCATCGCTGGCCAGGCCCCAGCCTTCACCCTGGTAACTGAAGGTACGCTTGAGTTTGAAGGTTTTCTGGTCGAATACATAACCGGTCTGCGCCATCCACGTCAGGCCCAGGATGTCATCGCCTACGTTCGTGATGCCTTCGCCGAACACTTTTTTGTCGAGCATGCTTTTCTGCAGCACTTTGCCCGTCGTCAATTCCACCTTGCGCAAGGACGACTGGCCATGCTGGCCCGTGCTTTCATACAGGTGGCCATCCTTGAACAGCAAGCCCTGGGTAAAAGCCTGGGGGTCGTGCGGGTAAGTGTTCTTGACGAAATAGCCATACACGGGAATGGCGGCCTGGGCATAGCCCATTTCGCTCATCAGGCCCACGGTGCATAACAATCCCAGCAGCAGCGAGCCGGCGGTGCGTTTGATTTTGGCGTTGAGGTTCATCTGGTCTGGCGGAAGTTGGGAGTCGCCTATTGTAAACGTGCCGCGTCCGCCATGCGCGCCCTGACGAGGTCCAGCCAGGCACGTGCCGCGAACGACAGCCGCCCGCCACGGCGCCAGGCCAGCATCAGATTCCACTCCACGGGCGGGCCATCCAGGGGAATCACGGCAAATTGCGCGGCATCAAGCGTGTCGCAATACATCTTCGGCAGCAGGCACACACCCACGCCCAGGCGCACCAGCGAGGCGATGAAATCCCATTGGCCGCTGCGGCCCGTGATGCGCGGCGCGAAACCGGCCCGCTGGCAGGCGTCCTGCACGATGTCGTTCAGGGCAAACGCGGCGCCATAGAAGATGAAGGGACTGTCGGCCAGCTCGGCCAGGGCCACGGAAGCGCGCCGAATTCCTGCGCGATCTCCGTCACCGTCTTGACGCCCCGAACGGCCTCCAGACCGACCTTCGCCTTGAACTCGGCCGTGTGTACCCGACGTTTTTTACCTTCACTCATTTGCTGTCATCCTTTCACGGACCACAGCTTAAACCATCGTCTCAGATTCGGGATCCACTATACCACTATATTCGGCCAGCCACGGCGCCAGCGTGGAATGCGTCTGCGGCGACACGCCGACGCGCAGCTCTCCCCGCTCAAGGTGTTGCAGGTCGCGTAATTCCACCTTCAGTTCCGCGTGCAGGGCCAGCAGCTCATGCGCGCGCGACAGCACCACCTTGCCCGCGTCCGTCAGCGTAAAACGCTTGCCGGCGCGGTCCAGCAAGGCCAGGTCCAGCGACTGTTCCAATTGCTGGATCATCTTGCTGACGGTGGGCTGCGTCACGTGCAGCCTGGCGGCCGCGCGCGTAAAGCTGGCTTGCTCGACCACTTCGACGAAGTAGCGCAGGGAGCGGATATCCATGATGCATTCCAATATCGAATGATAATCATGAGTTTAAGTCATTTTATATTTTGATGTGGGGTCACTACAATGAAACCTTCCCCCAGCCGTTTGAAAGCCTGCCGTGAAAGCCTTGCACTGTTCCACCGCCGCCCTGCCCTCCATCCCTGCCTGGCGCCAGCCCGCGCAGACCGCATGGCAAGTGGGCGTGCTGATTGCCGCCTGGTGGCTGGCCGACGAGGCCGCTTCCGCCTTGCACTTGCCGTTTTCCGGCGGCGTCGTGGGCCTGTTCGTGCTGGTGGCCCTGCTGCTGTCGGGCTGGATGCGTCCCGCCGCCATCGAATTGGGCGCGAACTGGCTGCTGGCCAACATGCTGCTGTTTTTTATACCGCTGGTGGTGTCCGTGGTGCAATTTACGCAACTATTGAAATCGCAAGGTCTGATGCTGTTCGTGAATATCGGCCTCGGCTTTGCCAGCGTGATGCTGGCCACGGCGTTGACGGTGGAATGGGTGTGCCGTTATGAACGCAAGTTACGTCTGAATAAGCTGCTGCGCCAGCGCGCAGCCAGGGAGCAAGCATGAGCACCCTGGTCCTGTCGTTGCTGTTTTTGCTGCTGACCCTGGTGCTGTTCTATGCCAACCAGGCGCTGCATCGCCGCCATCCACATTTCTTGCTGACGCCCGCCATCTGCACCTCGGCGATATTGATCATCATCGTGCAAGCCACGTCGACGCCGTTCGCCACGTATTTCGGCGAGACGCGCTGGCTGCCGTGGCTGCTGGGTCCCGCCACCATCGCGTTTGCGCTGCCCATCTTCCAGGAGCGCAAGCTGATACGCAAGCATTGGCTGGCCTTGTCGCTGGGCAGCTGCGCCGGCATCGTCGCCTCCGTGGCCGCTACCCTGCTGCTGGACCGGGTATTTGGCGTGCATGGCGACATGGCGCGCAGCCTGCTGGCGCGGTCCGTCTCGACGCCGTTCGCGCTGGAAGCGTCGCGCCACATGGGCGGCTCGGCCCAGCTGACGGGCATCTTCGTGGTGATGACGGGCTTGTTCGGCTTGATGCTGGGCAAACCGCTGCTGAAACTGCTGCCCTTGCGCATGCGCATCGCCCGTGGCGCCCCGTATGGCGCGGCCGCGCACGGCTTTGGCTTGTCCGTGGCGCGCCGGGTGGGCACGGAAGAAGGCGCCGTGGCCAGCCTGACGATGATCTTTTCGGGCATCGTGACGGTACTGCTGGCGCCGCTGCTGGGTCATCTGCTGGGCTAAACCGCCACACCGGCGGCGTATATCGGGGATAATACGTCTTTCCCCATTCCAAGCAGCCGCGCCACGATGAAATACCCTGCAGTCCTGCCTTTCAGCGACATCCTGCCCCGCTTGCATGAATTCGACGCCATCATCGACGTGCGCAGCCCGTCCGAGTTTGCGGAAGACCATTTGCCGGGCGCCATCAACCTGCCCGTGCTGGACGACGAGCAGCGCGTGCGCGTCGGTACGCTGTACAAGCAGACCAGCGCCTTCGAAGCCAAGAAACTGGGCGCGGCACTGGTGGCGAAAAATATCGCGCGGCATATCGAAGAGGGTTTCCTCGCTCATCCGCACGACTGGAAACCCCTCGTTTACTGCTGGCGCGGCGGCAACCGCAGCGGCGCCATGGTGCACATCCTGGCGCGCATCGGCTGGCCTGTAGTGCAGCTCGACGGCGGCTACAAGGAATACCGGCGCCACGTGAATGCCGAGCTGGCCACCCTGCCCGAACGCTTCGACTTCATCAACGTGCTGTGCGGCCCCACGGGCAGCGGCAAGAGCCGCCTGTTGCAAGTGCTGGACCGCCAAGGCGCGCAAGTGATCGACCTGGAAAACCTGGCGGCCCACCGCGGCTCCGTGCTGGGCGGCTTGCCGGACGCGCACCAGCCCTCGCAAAAGGCGTTTGAAAGCGCGCTGTGGCAGCAGTTGCGCCATTTCGACCCGGCCCTGCCCGTGTTCATCGAGTCCGAAAGCAAAAAAGTGGGTCGCCTGCGCGTGCCCGACGCGCTGATGGAAAAGATGCGCGCTGCCGATTGCACGGACGTGCGGCTGGACATTGGTGAGCGCGTGCAATTGCTGATGCAAGACTATGTGCATTTCGTCGGCGACCCCGCGCGCCTGAACGTGCAGCTGGCCCTGTTGACGCAGCTGCATGGCAAGGAGAAAATTGCCCACTGGCAGCAACTGGCCACGGCGGGCCGCATGGCCGAGCTGGTGGAAGAGCTGCTGGTGCAGCATTACGACCCCGTTTACCGGCAATCGATCGCCCGCAACTTCAGCCGCTACGCCCAGGCGACGCCGCTGGTCTTGCCCGACATTTCAGAACATGCCTTTGAGCAAGCCGCGCGCGCATTATGTGCTATCGTCGGAGACGGAAAGCAATGAACCCAAAGACAGAATACCGGGGTCGGACCCTGAGGGTCCGACCCCAGATTTTGCGTCTGGGGTAAAAATGATCATAGCAGTACACAACATCAGCAGGAACTCCCATGTCAGATAGCGCAGTAACACCAAATACCCCCATCCGATTGACCGAATTTGCCCATGGCGGCGGCTGCGGCTGCAAAATTGCGCCCGGCGTGCTGGCCGACATTTTAAAGGGCAGCGGCGGATTTCCCCTGCCGAAGGAATTGCTGGTCGGCATAGAAACCTCGGATGATGCGGCCGTGTACCTGCTCAACGACGAGCAGGCGCTGATCGCCACGACCGATTTCTTCATGCCCATCGTCGACGACCCTTTCGACTTTGGCCGCATCGCCGCCACCAACGCCATTTCCGACGTGTACGCCATGGGCGGCACGCCCATCATGGCGCTGGCCCTGGTCGGCATGCCGATCAACAAGCTGCCGGTGGAAACCATCGGCCTCATATTAAAAGGCGGCGAAACCATCTGCGCCCAGGCCGGCATCCCCATCGCGGGCGGCCATACCATCGATTCCGTCGAACCGATCTACGGCCTGGTCGTGCTGGGCCTGGTGCACCCATCGCAAGTGAAACGCAACGCGGGCGCGCGCGCCGGCGACAAACTGGTATTGGGCAAGCCGATCGGCGTGGGCATCCTGTCGGCCGCGCTGAAAAAGAATGCACTGGACGCGGATGGCTACGCGTCCTTGATCGATAACACCACCAAATTGAATACCCCGGGCAAGAAACTGGCCCTGCTCGATGGCGTGCATGCTCTGACGGACGTGACGGGCTTCGGCTTGCTGGGCCACACCCTGGAACTGGCGCGCGGCGCCAAGTTGCAGGCGCGCATCAATATGGCTGACGTGCCGCTGCTGCCGCAGGTGCAGCAACTGGCGCAAAACGGCAACATCACGGGTGCATCAAGCCGCAACTGGCAGGGATATGGCGCGCAAGTGGCACTGGCCGACAGCCTGAGTGCCATCGACAAGGCGATTTTGACGGACCCGCAAACGGCCGGCCCCCTGCTGGTGGCCTGCGCGCCGGAAGCCGTCGAGCAGGTAATGGCGATTTTCCGCGCCGAAGGCTTTGGCGACGCCGTCGTCATCGGCGAGATGCAGGAAGGCAGTACCGGGATTTCCGTATTTTAATGAATCAAACACAAGAGGTAATAGCATGAGTACATTCGCGAAATTCCCCGCCATCCTGGCTACAGTCGCCGCCACCCTGGCCATCCACAGCGGCCTGGCGCAGGCACAGCAAGTGTTGCGCGTGTCCGCCATCCCCGACGAAGCGCCGACGGAATTGCAGCGCAAATTCAAGCCGCTGGGCAGCTACCTGGAGAAAAAGCTGGGCATGAAGGTGGAATTTACGCCCGTGACCGACTACGCGGCGTCCGTGGAAGGCTTGATCAATAACAAGCTCGACATGGTCTGGTTCGGCGGTTTTACTTTCGTGCAAGCCAATGTGCGCAGCGGCGGCAAGATCGTGCCGCTGGTGCAGCGCGAGGAAGACACGAAATTCCGCTCCGTGTTCGTCACCACCAGCAAGGACATCAATCAATTGTCCGACCTGAAAGGCAAGAATTTCACGTTCGGTTCGGAATCGTCGACCTCCGGCCACTTGATGCCACGCTATTACTTGCTGGCCGCCAAGATCAACCCGGACACGGACATGAAACGCATCGCGTTTTCCGGCGCACATGACGCCACCGTGGCAGCCGTGGCCGGCGGCAAGGTCGATGCGGGCACCCTGAACATTTCCGTGTGGGAAAAGCTGGTGGAAGCGAAAAAGGTCGATCCAAGCAAGGTGCGCGTGTTCTACACGACGCCCGGCTACTATGATTACAACTGGAGCGTGCGCGCCGACATGAATCCCGTCGTGCGCAAGAAGCTGACGGACGCCTTCCTGGCGCTGGACCCATCCACGCCGGAAGGCAAGGAAATCCTCGACCTGCAGCGCGCCACGAAGTTCATCCCGACCAAGGCCGAGAACTACAAGGATATCGAAGCGGCTGCGCGCGATGCGAAGCTGTTGAAGTAAATAATAGCGACTTATTGGTCAGTAATTTTCTTCAACCCAAGGGCGAACAGCTGGGGTCGGACCCTGAGGGTCCGACCCCAGCCCTTGCTCCTGGGTTAACAATAGTCCCACACCGAAACATCGCATGACATTCCAACTTCACAAGGTCTGCGTCCACCACGCGGGCGCCGCCGGCAATGCGCTGGCCCTGCGCGAGCTGGACCTGGACGTGGCGCAAGGTGAACAGATCGCCCTGATCGGCCCTTCCGGCGCCGGCAAGACCAGCTTGCTGCATACGCTGGCCTGCGCGCTGCGCCCGGAATCGGGCACATTCAGCGTCCTCGGCAGTTCTCCCTGGCAGCTCGGCAGCGCCGAACGCCACGCCTTGCGCGCGCGCCTGTTCCTGGCGCCGCAAACGCCGCCGCTGCCGCCGCGCCAGCGCGTCGTCAACGCCGTGCTGGCGGGCCGTTTGCCGCAATGGAGCTTGTGGACGGCGATGCGTTCCCTGCTGGCGCCCGTCGACCCGCGCGCCGCGTGGGAAGCCCTGGGTAAATTCAATCTGCAGGACAAACTGTATGCGCGGGTCGACCGCCTGTCCGGCGGCGAACGCCAGCGCTGCGGCATGGCGCGCGCACTGGTATCGAATGCGCAAGCGTTCCTCGTCGACGAACCGCTGTCCGCGCTCGACCCCACCCTGGCCCTGCAAACCATTGCCGTGTTGCAGGCCGAAGCGACAGCGCGCAACGCCACCCTGATCTGCAGCCTGCACCAGGTGGACATCGCGCGCGCCTGTTTTACGCGCATCGTCGCCTTGCGCGATGGCAAGATCGTCTTCGACTTGCCTGCTAGCGAGGTCAGCGACGCCATGATAGAGCAGCTGTACCGCAACAAGGCCGATCCCGCGCCCCTGATCGAGGTGCTGGAAACGAACCTGGACGCCGCGAGGCCGCTTTGCTGAAGAGCGCCAACGCCGCCCTGCCGCGCGACCCCGCCTGGCGCGGCCGCCTGACCGGGGCTGCCATCGTGCTGCTGGTGCTGTGGCCGATGCTGGTGCAGGCCGAATTCAAGCCGTGGATACTGTTCGATGCGCAAAGCCTGGCCGCCACCTGGCAATTCCTTGCCAGCTTCGTGCCGCCCGCCCACTCGCTGGAATTCTTGCAGCTGGTGGCCATTTCCAGCTGGGAAACCATTGCCATGGCCACGGCCGGCATGGCGCTGGCCATGCTGGGGGCCATACCGCTGACTCTATTGGTGACGGAGCGCTTGTCTATTTCGCGCATCGGCAGCGGCAAGGTTTCTCCGTTGGCGGCCACCGTGCGCCATTGCGTGCGCGCGCTGCTGGTGCTGCTGCGCAGCGTGCCGGAACTGGTGTGGGCCTTGTTATTGGTGCGCATCGTTGGCCTGGGGCCGACGGCCGGCGTGATCGCCATTGCCCTGACCTATTGCGGCATGCTGGGCAAGGTGTATGCGGAAATCCTCGAATCGTCGGATGCGTCCGCCTGCAACGCCCTGCTGCACAACGGCAGCGGCAGATTGAAGGCTTTGCTGTACGGCGCCTTGCCGGAATCGGCTGCCGAGCTGGTGTCATATACGATTTACCGCTGGGAATGCGCGATCCGCGGCTCCGTCGTCATGGGCTTTGTCGGTGCGGGTGGCCTGGGCCAGCGCATGGATGAGTCGATGAAGATGATGGCGGGCAATGAACTGGCCACCATGCTGATGGTGTTCGTGCTGCTGGTAGCGGGCGCCGACGCCGTATCCGCCATGCTGCGCCGGAGGCTGGCATGAAGCATCAGCCTTTCACCACGATGCCCGCCCCTGCTCCCGTGCGCTGGTCCACCTGGGCCTTGCTGGCCGGCTTGTTGCTGCTGGTCATCGCCAGCTTTGCCACCCTGCCCTTGAAATGGGGCGAGTTCTTCAGTGCCGACGCCGTGCGCACGAGCGCCGACTTCCTGCACGGCTTCGCCCCGCCAGAGCTGGCCGGCCCCTTCCTGATGAAAGTCGGCGTGGCCACGTTCGAGACGCTGGCCATGTCGGCCATCGGCACGGTGATTGCGGCCGTCTTGGGCGCGCTGCTGGCCCTGCCCGCCAGCGGGCGTTTCGGCAAGCTGGCGCGCAACGCCACGCGCGCGGTGCTCAACGTGCTGCGCTCGATCCCCGAACTGGTGTGGGCCTCGATTTTGCTGATCGCCGCCGGCCTGGGCCCGTTCGCGGGCACCCTGGCGCTGGCGCTGCATACGGTGGGCGTGCTGGGCCGTCTGTTTGCCGACGCCTTTGAAAATTGCCCGCCCCTGCCCGCCGCCACCTTGCGCATGAATGGCGCGCGCCCTGCCGAGGCCTTTTTGTACGCCACCTTGCCGCAATGCGGGCCGCAGATGATGTCGTATACGCTGTACCGCTGGGAAAATAATATCCGCGCCGCCGCCATCCTCGGCGTCGTCGGTGCGGGCGGCCTGGGACAGATGCTGAAATACCATCTGTCGCTGTTCCAGATGCAGAATGCCGCGACCGTCATCGTCGCCATGCTGCTGATGGTGGCCGCCGTCGATGGCCTCAGCTATGTGCTGCGCCGCGCCATGACCCGCTGATTTTTTCACTTTTCACAAGGAATACCCATGTCAGGCTGGTGGACCATTATCTCGACAGAAACACCGGAACAAATGGCCGACCTGGCCAAAGTCTATAAAGACGCCATCCTGGCCACCTGGGATGCGGGCTTGGGCGGCCTGGGCTGGATCACACAACTGTGTGAACAAGGCAAGGCGACCCAGCTGAGCTGCAACGGCTTTCCGAACCGCTACACGGCCTCGGCGGACGTTATCGCTCCCCTGCTGCTGGCGGGCATCGCCGAGGCGCACGATGGCGAATTTCCACAGGACCAGCTGACGGGCTGGCCTGGCGGCATCACTGTGCATCGGGAGCGCATCGCCGCCTGCGCGCCTGGACAGCTGCTGACGATTGAAGTGTGGGACCAGTCATGACGCAACAAGCATTAATTATCTGCAGGGGAAACGTCGGCGGGCATCAGCGCCATCGACCAGCTCACGCGCGACGCATTTCTTCACGGGACTTTGTGTAGCTGGCTATAACTAATAATGTGGACGTGTCTATAAATACCAGCAGCTCCCAAAAGCTCCAACATATAGCTCTTCTTAACGCTTTCGCTTGAGATACAGAAATGGGTTCGACTCAACTGGAAAGCGCCGTGCTAAAGGAAACGGAAAGCTGGACTCCCGCCATTTATTTTTCAAAATAACAACAAGCGATAATATAAACTCTTAAAATCCATCAATTAATTGCAAATTTCTTAACCTGAATGCAAAATAGTTTCTTTTTTTACTTCAGATTATGAAAAAACTTACAGCAGTACTAATGGTGGCAGCTTTACTATCCGGTTGCGCAACAGCACCCAGTAACTATGGCAATGTTGAGCGCGGCACCACCAGTGAGCGCTCGACAAATGGGCAATACGATTCAACATCATCCACTGGAGAACGCTCGTCAACGTCCGCATCCCCGTTTTCATCCGAAAAACCATTCTGGACAGGAACCACTATTTTTTGGACGATAGTTGGTATTGCTTTGGTAGGGGTCGCCGCAAAAAAATCAAGTGACAAAACGTGCCATACCGGGTCGCGCGGCGGAACTTATACTGTGACGGCAAATGGCAACAAGAATTATTCCGGCTGCTAATGTGATAATATCTTTGCGTTAAATTATTTGTCATTTTCTGCCACTATTGAAAAACAGGCTCATTTGTCTAATGTAGCGGAGAATATTATTTTCTCTGCGCCCCAAACAACTGATCGGAGCAATGATTGCACTCCACCATTTCAATTCGTTCAACCACCGCCAGGGATTGGCCCGCCCTGAAAGCCACGCGCCTGGCCGCCCTGCTGGACGCGCCCACCGCCTTCGGCGCCAGCCACGCCAGCGCGGCCGCCCATACCGATGCAGATTGGCAGCAACGCGCCGTCAGTACGGCGCAGCGCGCCTTCCTCCTGGCATTTGACGGCGACCAACCCATCGGCATCGCCGCCCATGTCGTCAGCAGCGCGGGGGAATCGAACCTGATCGCCATGTGGGTGCATCCCGCATACCGGGGCATGGCGGTGGCGGCGGGATTGGTCCGCGCGGTGAAACAACACGCCGTGGCCGGCGGCCATGCGCGGCTGGTCCTCGACGTGGCGTCCGAGAATGCGCGCGCGGCCGCCTTTTACCAGAAGCAGGGTTTTGTATTCCTGCCGGAATGGGACGCGCTGGAAAGCCATCCGCATATCCAGGTGCAGAAGATGGAGTGGCTTGCGGCGGCATGAACTCAATCAGTACACATATCGCCCCCAGGATGAACTGTGCTTGACTGGATTTTCGACGCTATCGTCTGGATGGTTCGCCTGCTGATGTATGGTCTGTTAGGAACAGTCATTGAAAAGCTGTTCTATTGGCCGGGCTGGGCAATGCTGCGACTATTCACGCTGGGCCACTACCCTCCAGCGAGAGGCCTTCCTCACAATCGCTTTGCCGTCGCGCTATTTGCTGCTGTAGTCATTGCTTCCGGCTTGCTGATGGCATTGACGTAAATACAGATGCGCATAGTGTAGAAAAACAGCGCTTTCCAGCATTCCATTCATCCCAATTGACATTCCGTCTTAAAGACCTGCTCCCACGTCTGTTTTTTTCTACACTCACGTTTTCATTCATGAATAGAAGGATGGGTATGCGTGCACTCAAAAAAGCTGGTCTTCTGCTGTGTTTGTGCGGCGCTGCGGTACAGGCCCATGCTGATACTGATCAAGCCGTGGAGCCATCCGGGCAGGAGGCGGCCGTGTCCGTCAATGTCAAAGGCATTCGGGACCCGGACTGGAAGCCCTACAGCGCCATGCTCAAGGGCGTCAAACGCTTCGAGGAAAAACATGCACTGGCGCCAGACGCCGAATTGCGCTTCATCCTGGAACCGCGCCGTGCCGATGTCGACATGCACGCCATCGCGCTCCGGCTGGAAAGCGACGAGACGGGCATGGCGATACCGCTGGGGGAGCGCAATATCTTCAGCTTGCCCGTCGGGCTGGGTGCTCTGTATGAAAAAGCCGAGCTGACGGTGAACCGCAAGGCTGGGTCGGTCAGATGGATGCCCTACGTCCGCAGTGCGGCGAGCAGCGACACCATCCGCCGTCTGGGCGACCTGCGGCTGGCCTGCGAAGTCCATTGGGCAATCGACAAGGAAACCTTGCATTTCGCCATGCGCACGGCGATGAGCGCGATGGGAGGGCCGTGCAATTTCGTGTCGCAAAAGGGTACCTACAGCTTTTCCGCACCGCGGCACATCGCCAATGCAACAATCAGCTTCAACGGCAAAAGCGCGCCCGTGCCCTTCAGCGGCGCGTCGTTCACGCCGCCGTTACGGGAGCAGGACTGGAGCGACGACAGCGTGCTCGAACTCACGTTCGACAATGAGCAGGCTGCGAATTGATTATTTCACCCGCTGCTTTTCCAGCTTCCTCGCCAGCGTGCGCCGGTGCATGCCCAGCCGTCTCGCCGTTTCCGAGATATTAAAATCCGTCTCGGCCAGCATTTCGTGGATGCGTTCCCATTCCAGGGTCTTGATGTTGGTGGCGCGGTTGCTCAGTTCGATGTCGGCGCTGCCGGCCACGTGGCCGAAGGCCGCTTCGATGTCATCGGTGTTGGACGGTTTCGCCAGGTACTGGCAAGCGCCCAGCTTGATCGCCTCGACGGCCGTGCCGATGCTGGCGTAGCCCGTCAGCACAACGATCAGCATCTCCGGGTCGTGCTGGTGCAGCATCTGCACACAGGCCAGGCCCGAAGTATTGCCATTGAGCTTCAGGTCGACGACGGCGTAGTCGGGGCAATGCTGTTCCAGCAAGGCGCTCGCTTCATCAAAATTGGTGGCCAGGATGACCTGGTAGCCGCGCCGCTCGAACGAGCGGCCCAGGGTGCGGGCAAACGCGGCGTCGTCTTCGATGATCAGTAACAGACGGTCATCCTGCATGGTGGTCGCTTTCTCTTTCCAGTTTGATGGCCGCCAGCGGCAGGGCCAGGTGCACCACCGCCCCGCCCTGCACCCGGTTGCGCGCCGTCACCGTACCACCTAAAGTACGCGCGACATTCACCACCAGGAACAGACCCAGGCCGCCGCCGGGCTTACCCTTGCTGCTTTGATACGGTTTGCCCAGGTGCGTCAGCATCGACGGCTCGAAACCGGGCCCGGCATCGGTAATCACCAGGTGCAAGGCGTCCGCTTCGCGCGTGGCTTCGAAGCGCAGCCAGTCGGGCGACGCTTCCAGCGCATTGTCGAGCACATTGCAAATGGTTTGTTTCAGGGTCGAATCGAAGACGACGGGCACGTCGTGCTCGATGCGGTTATCGTACTCGAAACTCTGGATCGGGCGGCTGCTGCGCCACTCGTCCACCAGGTCGTTGAGGAAGGTGTTGATCGTCGTCTTCACGGACGATTCGCCACGCGCCTCGCCCGCCGACAACAAAATGCCGCTGACGATGCTCTTGCAGCGCCGCAACTGCGCCTGCATTTCCGTGATTTCTTCCAGCAATTCGCTATTCTTGCTCAATTCCGGCATGCGGCGCCAGTCACCGAGGATGACGGACAGCGTCGCCAGCGGCGTGCCTAGCTCGTGCGCGGCGCCCGAGGCCAGCAAGCCCATGCGGATGATGTGCTCTTCTTCCGCCGCGCGCTGGCGCAAGTCCGCCACCTTGGCGTCGCCGGCGCGCTGGTTGCGGTTGATGCGCGTGATGAATACCACCAGCAAGGCGGCGTTCAGGATAAAACAGATCAGCAAGCCTTGCACGTACAGGCTGGCAAAGCCCCGCTCGGGGTCGATCGGCAAGGTCAAAGGGCCGGGCAGCAAGGCCAGGCCCGCCAGGCACAGGCTGGTGATGGCCACCATGATCCAGGTCGACCACACTTCCAGCAGCACGGCGCTGAGGATGACTTGCAATAAGTACAGGAAGGCAAACGGGTTGCTGATGCCGCCGCTCAGGTAGAGCTGGGCCGTCAACACGGTGACGTCGACCAGCAGAGCAAGAAACAGGGCCGTGTTGGAGACGGGCTGGCGTTCGTGCCAGCGCAAGAGGCTGGCCAAGTTGAAAGCGATGAGGCAGGACAGCACTTCGAGCATGTAGGGCACGGGCAAGGCGATGCCCAGTCCCACGCCCACGCCGAAGATGGTGCTGACTTGGCCGATCACGGCCAGCCAGCGCAGCTGGATCAGCAGCTTCATGTTCTGGTGGCCGGCCGGATGTTCCATCTCGGCCGCCACCGCACCGCGCTCTAGTACTTCGCGGTTGGGCAGGATCTCAATCCTGCCCGGCATGGTCGCTTTCCTGGCGCTGGGCGCCACGGGCGCGGCGGCGCTTGTCTTCGCGCACGATCCACCAGCTGATGCCGGCCACCATCAGGGCCAGCGCAAACCACGTCAAGGCGTACACCAGGTGGTTGTTGGGGAACGAGATCACGGTCAGGCCGCCGACGGGCGCATCAACGGCCGTTTCCGATTTGGCCTGCGCATCGACAAAGTATGGCGCCACATTGGTCAGCATGTGCGAGGCGCCGATGGCGGCCACGTCGCGCGAATACCAGTGCTGGGTGGCAGGACTGTTTTCGCGCAGGAATCCGCCGCCCGTCTCGCTGATGCGCAGCAAGCCGTCGACATTGACGATGCCGGCCGGCGTGCTGGCGGCGATGCTGGCGCGCTTCGGCACGAAGCCGCGGTTGATCAGCACGGTGCTGCCATCGGCCAGGCGCAAGGGCGTCACCAGCCAGTAACCGCTGCCCAGTGCCGTCGTTGCCTGCACCAGGGTATTGAAAATGGGGAGATACGTACCGGAGAGTCGCACATGGCGGTATTCATCCGTTTGTGGCGTAATGCTGGCCCAGGCTGCGGGTCCAGGTGCGTCCGTTGCGGGCGCATGTACGCGTTGTTCGACGCGCTCGATCAGGTCAAGCTTCCAGAACAGGCGCTTGACTTGCCAGGTGCCCAGGGCACAGAAACCGGCAAACAAGATCCCCGCCAGCACGGCCAATGCATATCGCACGACCATGCCGCGTGGGCCTGGCGCAGCATCTTGCGATGCGGCGCCAGGGGCGCGCCCGGTGTTGCTAGGGCGCGTATTACTCATCATGGAGCCGTTTTCGTATGCATGTACTCAGGCATCAGATCCGGCATCATGTTGTGGTTCATGTGGTACATGACCCACAGGGAACCGGCCATGGCAATGCCCACGATCATGATCGTGAAGATCAGTGCCATCATGTTCCAGCCGCCTTCGGACTTGGTGTTCATGTGCAGGAAGTACACCATGTGCACCACTACTTGAACCGCCGCGAACGCCAGCAGGACCAGGCCCATGGTGCCCGAATTGGTGATGACTTTCGCCATCACCAGCCAGAAAGGAATGGCCGTCAGGATCACCGACAGGATGAATCCGATCGTGTAGCTTTTCAGGCTGCCATGATCGTGCTGGTCATGGTGGTGGCTATCGCCGTGTGTGTGGTGGTCGCTCATGGCAGCACTCCCATCAGGTAGACAAAGGTGAAGACGCCGATCCAGATGACGTCCAGGAAGTGCCAGAACAGCGACAAACACATCATGCGACGGCCGTTTTCCGGGGTCAGGCCATGTTTGTTCAACTGGAACATCAGGGTCACGAGCCAGATCACGCCGAACGTCACGTGCAAGCCGTGGGTACCGACCAGGGCGAAGAACGACGACAGGAACGCGCTGCGCTGCGGACCGGCGCCTTCGTGGATCAGATGAATGAATTCATACATTTCCAGCGACAGGAAGGCCAGGCCGAACAGGCCCGTGATGCCCAGCCAGGCCAGGGTGCTGCGCAATTGCTTGCGCTGCATGGCCAGCATGGCGAAGCCGTAGGTGATCGACGACAGCAGCAGCATGGCCGTGTTGACGGCCACCAGCGGCAGATCGAACAACGCGGCGCCCGTCGGGCCGTCCGCGTAGTTGCGGCCGACCACGGCGTACGTGGCGAACAGACAGGCGAAGATCAGGCAATCGCTCATCAGGTAGAGCCAGAAACCCAGCAAGCTGCCGTTTTCCGGGTGGTGCTCGCGCACAAAGTAGCTGCGCGTGCTTGGTGCGGCGCCAGCGGCGCCGGTGTTATGGGCGATGGTATCAGACATGGCTGCTCAGCAATTTAGTGTAAGCGTCTTCGGTACGGACCACTTCTTCCACAGGAATGTAGTAGTCGCGCTTGTAGTTAAAGGTATGGACGATGATCGCAATCATCATGATCACGAAGCCGATGCTGGCGACGAGCCACATTTGCCAGATCAGGCCAAAACCGACCAGTGCGGACAGTGCGGCGATCACGAAACCAGCCCAGGTGTTCTTCGGCATGTGGATTTTCGTGAAACCGGACGTCGGACGCTGGTAACCGTGTTTCTTCATGTCAGTCCATGCATCGAGTTCGTGCACTTGTGGCGTGAAGGCGAAATTATAGTCTGGCGGAGGCGACGACGTCGACCATTCCAGCGTACGGCCACCCCATGGGTCACCGGTCACGTCGCGCAGGGCGTGACGGTTGCGGTAGCTGACGACGAACTGGATCAGCATGGAAGCGATACCGAGCGCGATCGAGACGGCGCCAAACCAGGCGATGATGGTCCAGATTTGCAAGGATGGATCTTCAAAGTGGTTGACACGGCGGGTCACGCCCATCAGGCCCAGCACGTACAGCGGCATGAAGGCCAGGTAGAAGCCGACGAACCAGAACCAGAACGAGCACTTGCCCCAGAACGCGTCGAGCTTGTAGCCGAAGGCTTTCGGGTACCAGTAGTTGATTGCAGCAAACACACCGAAGACCACGCCGCCGATAATCACGTTATGGAAGTGGGCAATCAGGAACAGGCTGTTATGCAATACAAAGTCAGCTGGTGGTACGGCCAGCAGCACGCCGGTCATGCCGCCGATGGTGAAGGTGACCATGAAGCCGATCGTCCACAGCATGGGCAGTTCAAAACGGATACGCCCGCGGTACATGGTAAACAGCCAGTTGAAGATCTTCGCGCCCGTCGGGATCGAAATGATCATCGTCGTGATGCCGAAGAAGGAGTTGACGCTGGCGCCCGAACCCATGGTGAAGAAGTGATGCAGCCATACCAGGTACGACAGGATCATGATGACGCAGGTGGCGTAGACCATCGAGGCGTAGCCGAACAGGCGCTTGCTGCTGAACGTGGCGACGACTTCCGAGAACACGCCGAACAGTGGCAGAATCAGAATGTAGACCTCTGGGTGACCCCAGATCCAGATCAGGTTGACGTACATCATGGCGTTGCCGCCCAGTTCCGTCGTGAAGAAGTTAAAGCCTGCAACGCGGTCCAGCGACAGCATGGCCAACACAGCCGTCAGTACCGGGAAGGCGGCGACGATCAGGATGTTGGTGCACAGTGCGGTCCAGGTAAAGACGGGCATTTTCATCCAGGTCATGCCTGGCGCGCGCATCTTGACGATGGTGGCGATCAGGTTGACACCGGACAAGAGCGTCCCGACCCCGGCAATCTGCAAGGACCAGATGTAATAGTCTACCCCCACGTCCGGACTGCCGACGATGCCCGACAGCGGTGGATACGCCAGCCAGCCCGTGCGGGCGAATTCGCCGACGAACAGCGAAGCCATGACCAGGGCGGCGCCCATGGTGGTCATCCAGAAGCTGAAGTTGTTGAGGAAAGGGAAAGCCACGTCGCGCGCGCCGATTTGCAGCGGCACCACGTAGTTCATCAGACCCGTCACGAAAGGCATCGCGACGAAGAAGATCATGATCACGCCGTGGGCGGTAAAGATCTGGTCGTAGTGATGCGGTGGCAGGAAGCCGGCATTGTCGCCAAAGGCGATCGCCTGCTGGGTACGCATCATCAGCGCGTCGGCAAAGCCGCGCAGCAGCATGACCAGGCCCAGGATCATGTACATGATACCGATTTTTTTATGGTCGATACTGGTGATCCAGTCGCGCCACAGGGGACCCCAGAGGCGGAAATACGTCAGTGCCGCAACGAGTGCGATACCGCCCAGGGCAACCATCGCAAAGGTCGCCAGCAGGATAGGTTCGTGAAATGGAATTGCATCCCAAGTCAGACGGCCGAAGATAAGCTTCGTCAGATCAATATGGTCTAGCATTGTTACTCTCAGAGAAAAAAGGGAGGCGCCAGGCAAGCGGCGCCAGTATCTGCAGCAATACGTACATATGCGCTGCGGGATTCATGCAGTTGTTACTTGGCTTGAACGCCCTTTTCAACCACGGCACCGCCAGCGACTACTGGCGTGACAAACGCTACCGGGCTATTTTCCATCGTCAATTTGTATGGCTCGACCGGCGTCACGCACAGCGCGTCGGAAACGATGGTGCGGTTCAGAATTGCCTTGTACAGATCGGTCGGCACATTGCTGTAGCGGCGCACCGGATCGCGTTCGCTCGGCTGGGCCAGCGACAGGTAGTCGTCGCGGTTCAGCGCGCCGCCACCGGCACGTGCCGATTCCACCCATTTGTCAAAGTCCGCATCATTCACACCGTGGAACTTGAAGCGCATGCCCGAGAAACCGGCACCGCTGTAGTTCGCGGAGAAGCCCTTGTAGACACCAGGCTTGTTGATGACGGCATTCAACTGCGTTTCCATGCCCGGCATGGCGTAGATCTGACCTGCCAGTGCGGGGATGAAGAACGAGTTCATGACGGACGAGGCGGTGATCTTGAAGCGGATCGGACGATCGACGGGCGCGACCAGTTCATTCACCGAAGCGATGCCTTGCTCCGGGTAGATGAACAGCCATTTCCAGTCCAGCGCCACGACTTCGACGATCATCGGCTTGTGGCTGGCAGGAATCGGGCGGTTGGCGTCGATACGGCTCAATGGGCGGTATGGATCGAGGGTGTGGGTGCTGATCCAGGTCAGCAGGCCCAGCACGATGATGATCAGCAGGGGCGCGCCCCAGATAATCAGCTCGAGGCGAGTCGAGTGGTCCCAGTCCGGCTCGTATTTGGCCGCGGTATTGTTTTTTCTATAGCGCCATGCAAACAGCAGGGTCAGGGCGATTACCGGAACGATAATCAACAGCATCAGCAATGTCGAGATGACAATCAGATTGCCTTGCTGAACTGCGATGTCACCAGACGCATTCAGTACAACCGTATTGCAACCAGCCAACAATGCGAGAGGTAAGAGTAGCAGTCCGCGACGAACTTTTAATGAAAACATACAGGAAAGTCCAGTACAGGGGATGAAGATATGGTACTGTATTCTCACTGGAGCGCGTTGGCAATTGGACGTTTTGTCCTACCCCTTGCTCGGACTTTCACTGCGTAGGCGCGGAGTTTTCCTACGACTACCTGATGAATAGTCCTACTCAGGGCGTGAGACACCCGGAGTATGTTACGCGTTGGCCGAACTCGAAACTATATTGGAGACGATCATCATGTCCAGCACGCGCACACACAGCGGGGATGTACCCGCCGACTTTTCCCCCCACTCCCTGCGCGACGCAAGCGGGGCCGGCACGGTCGAATCGCATATCGACCCCGGTGAGATCGCCGTCGGCGTGATCATCGGCCGCGCTTCCGAATACTTTGACTTCTTTGTCTACGCCATCGCCTCGGTGCTGGTGTTTCCGCGCGTCTTCTTCCCGTTCGAAGAACGCCTGGAGGGCACATTGTATGCCTTCCTGATTTTCTCGTTTGCCTTCATCGCCCGCCCGTTCGGTACCGTGCTCTTCATGGAGATCCAGCGCCGCATGGGGCGCAGCGCCAAGCTGACGATCGCCCTCTTCCTGCTGGGTGTGTCGACGGCCGGCATCGCCTTCCTGCCGACCTACGCGCACCTGGGCTTTGCCGCCATCATCTGGCTGTCCGTGCTGCGCATCGGCCAGGGCGTGGCGCTGGGCGGTTCGTGGGATGGCTTGCCATCGCTGCTGGCCCTGAACGCGCCGCAAAACAAGCGCGGCTGGTACGCCATGCTGGGCCAACTGGGCGCGCCCTTCGGCTTCCTGCTTGCCGCCGGCCTGTTCTGGTACATGCTGACCAGCCTGACGGATGAAGAGTTCCTCGACTGGGGCTGGCGCTATCCTTTCTATGTCGCCTTCGCCATCAACGTGGTGGCCCTGTTTGCCCGCTTGCGCCTGGTGTCGACGAATGAATATGCGCGCCTGCTGGACGAACGCGAGCTGCAACCGGTCAGCGTATTTGAAATGGGCCGCGGCCAGGGTCGCAACGTGCTGATCGGCGCCCTCGCCGCGCTGGCCAGCTACGCTCTGTTCCACCTGGTCACCGTGTTCCCGCTGTCCTGGATTTCCGTCTACCAGACGCGTTCCGCTTCGGACTTCCTGCAAGTGCAGATGCTGGGCGCCGTGCTGGCTGCCGTCGGCGTGGTGATTTCCGGCTTGCTGGCCGATAAAGTGGGCCGCCGCACCACCCTGGGCGTGCTGGCCGTGCTGATCGCCATCTTCAGCGCCTTCGTGCCGACCCTGATGGGCGGCGGCAATGCGGGCCAGGACGTGTTCATCCTCGTGGGCTTCAGCCTGCTGGGCCTGTCCTACGGCCAGGCAGCCGGTGCGGTGACGGCCAACTTCCCTGCCCGCTTCCGCTACACGGGCGCGGCCCTGACGTCCGACCTGGCCTGGCTGGTGGGCGCCGGCTTCGCTCCGCTGGTGGCGCTGGGCCTGTCGGCCAACTTCGGCCTCGCCTATGTCAGCTTCTACCTGCTGTCGGGCGCTGTCGCCTCGCTGGCCGCCCTGAGCCTGAACCGGGCGCTGGAAATCCGCGACTGACATATACATAGGCAGCGCGCAAGCAACTGAAAAACGCCGGCACCGTCCGGCGTTTTTTTATGCCTCGCAGCCATTTCACGCCACCTCTTCTGTGCGATATCGCGCATTGCATGACCTTGCGCGTCGGCAATCTATCGCAAGGCTGTTATGCTAGCGCACGCTTTGCTTGAGCTCCAGAAAACTTGCATTTCAATTAAAATTGTTTTTTCGCGACAGCCCACCACGGACATGATGAATACCAAGACCCCGATCGATTCCTTCAGCTTTCGCCGCATCCTCGCCCGCAACGTGACCTTGCCGCTGGTCATCGGGGTCGCTACCGCCCTCGTGTTTGTCGGCCTGATCGCCTACCTGCTCTCGGCCCTGCGCTCGGTCGAGCATTCGGAACGGGTGATCGGCAATGCGAATGAAGTCATGAAGCTGTCGGTCGACCTGGAAACGGGCATGCGCGGCTACTTGCTGACGGGCGACGAGACGTTTTTGGCGCCGTATAAATCGGGCAAGGCCAAGATCGCCGTGGAAATGACGACCCTGCTGGACCTCGTGTCCGACAGCCCCATCCAGACGGACCGCCTGCGCCGCATCCGCGCGCTGCAAAACCAGTGGATGGAGTATGCGGAAGGCGTGATCGCCCAGCGCCGTAGCAACCAGGAATTCCTCGCGCGCGTGCGCCAGGGCGAAGGCAAGCTGGAATTCGATGAAATCCGCCGCGAATTCCTCGCCTTCCTGTCGATGGAACAACGGCTGCGCCAGGAACGGGCCGACACGGCTGAGAGCCGTACCATACTGGCCGTGGTGGTGTTCCTGATCCTCAGCCTGGGCATGTCCGGCTTGCTGGCCTACCTTGGCCGGCGCGAACTGCTGCGCCTGTCTGATATCTACAACGATGCGCTCGCGCAGCGCGGCAAGGATAACGAGGTGCTGCAGGAGCAAGCCTGGCTGCGCACGGGGCAGACTGAGCTGGCGGCCCATACCAGCGGCCAGCTGGGCCTGCCCCAACTGGGACGCCACGTGCTGGACTTCCTCGCCCATCGCCTCGACGTGGCCGTGGCCACCCTGTACGTCGTCGACGAGGATGGCAGCCTGCGCCGCACGGCCGTGTACGGCTTCAATGAACAGGGCGTGAAGGAAAAACAGGTCTTCAAGCTGGGCGAAGGCCTGGTGGGCGAGACCGCACGCGAAAAACGCCTCAAGCATGTGCAGCAAGTACCCGACAATTATCTGACCGTGACCTCGAGCCTGGGCAGCGGCGCGCCGCTGGAACTGGTCCTGGCGCCCGTCAACAATGAAGGCGTCGTCAACGGCGTCATCGAACTGGGCTTTACGCATCCCGTCAGCGCCCGCACCAAGGAATGGCTGAACTTGATTGCGGCGAATGTCGGCACGTCGCTGGAAGCGGCCCTGTACCGCCAGCGCCTGCAAAATGTGCTGGAAGAAACCCAGCAATTGAATGAAGAGCTGGAAGTGCAGCAGGAAGAATTGCGCACGGCCAATGAAGAGCTGGGCGAACAGTCGCGCGTGCTGGAACAGTCGCAGGCGCACCTGGAAGAGCAAAAGGCGGCGCTGGAACAGTCGAATGAGCAACTGGCCGTGCAGGCGCTGTCGCTGGACCAGAAGAACGTGGCGATCAGCCAGGCGCACGCCCAGCTGGAAGCGCGCGCGGAAGAGCTGCAGCGGGCCAGCCGCTACAAGTCCGAGTTCCTGGCGAATATGTCGCACGAGCTGCGCACGCCGTTGAACAGCTCGCTGATCCTGTCCAAGCTGCTGTCGGACAATAGCAGCGGCAACTTGACGCCGGAGCAAGTGACGTTTGCGCAAACCATTTATTCGGCCGGCAACGACTTATTGACCCTCATCAACGATATCCTCGACATTTCCAAGGTCGAGGCGGGCAAGCTGGAATTGACGCCGGAAGCCGTGCCCTTTGATGAACTGCTCAGCGGCATGAAGATGCTGTTCAGCGCCCAGGCGCAGCAAAAGAAACTGGTGTTTGACGTGAAGGTGGCGCCGGACGCGCCGCCGTCGCTCGTCAGCGACCGCCAGCGCCTGGAGCAAATCCTGAAAAACCTGCTGTCGAACGCCATCAAATTCACCGATACGGGCACGGTGTCCTTGCACGTGAGCGCCGATGCGGCGGGCCAGGTGCGCTTCCAGGTGCAAGATACCGGCATCGGCATCGCCGACGAGCAGCAACAGAAGGTGTTCGACGCCTTCCACCAGGCCGACGGCACCACCAGCCGCCGCTATGGCGGCACGGGCCTGGGCCTGTCGATTTCGCGCGATCTGGCCGCCTTGCTGGGCGGTAGCATCGAGCTGGCCAGCACGCCAGGCCAGGGCAGCACGTTTACATTGGTGCTGCCGGCTGTTATGCCGGAACGCGCCGTGGAAGCGGCGACAGTGCCGGCAGCGGCGCCACAAGCGCCTGCAAAAATCGCCATCGCGCCCAAGGCGGCGCCCGTCGCCAAGCCCGTGCCGCTGCCCACCTTCCAGGATGACCGGAACAGCGCGCACCCAGGCAAGACGGGCCAGCGTTCCGTGCTGGTGATCGAGGATGAGCCGTCGTTTGCCGGCATCCTGTTCGACCTCGCGCATGAAATGCAATACCGCTGCCTGGTAGCGCACGGCGCCGACGAAGGCTTGCGCCTGGCGCAAGAGTTCCTGCCCGACGCCATCCTGCTCGACATGGGCTTGCCGGACCGCCCAGGCTTGCTGGTCTTGCAGCAATTGAAGGAAAACCCGCTGACGCGCCACATTCCCGTGCACATCGTCTCCGGCAATGACCAGATGCAGGAAGCCATGCAGCTGGGCGCCATCGGCTATGCCACCAAGCCGCGCACGCGCGAGCAGCTGAAGGAAGTGTTCCGCAAGCTCGAATCGAAATTCACGCAAAAGATGAAGCGCATCCTGCTGGTTGAAGATGACGAACGCCAGCGCGAAAGCGTGGTGCACCTGATCAGTGACGACGACGTGGAAATCACGGCCGTGGCGCTGGGCGAGCAGGCGCTGGAATTGCTGAAGACGCAGATTTTCGACTGCATGATCATCGACTTGAAGCTGCCCGATATCCAGGGCAACGAATTGCTCGAACGCATGGAACATGAAGAACTGTGCTCGTTCCCGCCCGTCATCGTCTACACGGGTCGCAACCTGAGCCGCGAGGAAGAAGCGGACCTCATGAAATACTCGCGCTCCATCATCATCAAGGGCGCCCGCTCGCCCGAACGCCTGCTCGACGAAGTGACCTTGTTCCTGCACAAGGTGGAGTCGGAACTGTCGAGCGAGCGCCAGGGCATGCTGCAGCAGGTGCGCAGCCGCGAACGCGTGTTTGAAGGCCGCAAGATTTTGCTGGTGGACGACGACGTGCGCAATATCTTTGCGCTGACGAATGCGCTGGAACAGAAAGGCGTGGTGGTGGAAATCGGCCGCAACGGCTTCGAAGCCATCAGCAAGCTCAACAGCGTGGAGGATATCGACCTGGTCTTGATGGACGTCATGATGCCGGGCATGGATGGCCTGGAAGCGACGCGCTTGATTCGCGCCGATGGCCGCTACAACAAGCTGCCCATCATCGCCATTACCGCCAAGGCCATGAAAAATGACCAGGAAGAATGCCTGCAGGCGGGCGCGTCCGATTACCTGGCCAAGCCGATCGACCTGGACCGTTTGTATTCGCTGTTGCGCGTGTGGATGCCGAAGATGGAACGCATGTGATGTCCCTGCGCACCACGGACGCGCAGCTGCATGCGCTGATGGAGGCGATCTGTCAGCGCTACAGCTATGATTTTCGCGACTATTCCCTGCCCTCGCAGCGCCGCCGCCTGCATCAGGCGCTCGAGCGCTTGCATTGCGCCGACTTGCCCGCCTTGCAGCAACTGGTGCTGGACGACGCGGCCGCCTTTGGCAAGCTGCTGCAGATTTTGACCGTACCCGTCACGCAAATGTTCCGCGACCCGGCGTTTTTCCGCGCCTTGCGCGAACACGTGGTGCCCGTGCTGAAAACCTATCCGTCGCCGACGATCTGGGTCGCCGGCTGCTGCACGGGCGAGGAAGCGCTGTCGCTGGCCATCGTGCTGCACGAGGAAGGCTTGCTCGAACGCAGCACGATTTACGCCACCGACATCAACCCGCAAGCGCTGGCCACGGCCGCGCGCGGCGTATATCCGCTGCACCGCATGGCCGACTACGGCGACAACTACCTGGCCGCAGGCGGCCTGGGCCAGCTGGCCGAGTACTACACGGTCGAACATGCCACCGCGCATTTCCAGCAGCGCCTGCTCGACAGAATCAACTTTGCCGATCACAGCCTGTCCACGGACAGCGTCTTTATTGAAACGCAATTGATCTTGTGCCGTAACGTACTGATTTACTTCAACAAAACCTTGCAGGAACGGGCCCTGGGCCTGTTCCACGACTCGCTGTGCCACCGGGGCTTCCTGGGCCTGGGCAGCAAGGAAAGCACACATTTCACCCGCTTTGCCGCCGACTTCGAGCCATTGCCGGGTGCCGAAAAGCTCTACCGCAAGCGTGCGCCGTCGCACGCCGCTTCCCACTACGCTGGACGGCATGGTCATGCCAGGAATGAAACATGATGAATGAAACAAGCACCAAACTGCTGATCGTCGACGATTTGCCGGAAAACTTGCGCGCGCTCAATGCACTGATCCGCGAGAGCGACCGCAGCGTCTATCAAGCCTCCTCGGGCGAAGAAGCGCTGGCCTTACTGCTGGAACACGATTTCGCGCTGGCCATCCTCGACGTGCAAATGCCGGAAATGGATGGTTTTGAGCTGGCGCAATTGATGCGTGGCACGGAAAAGACGCGCCACATCCCCATCGTCTTCGTCACGGCGGCCGGCAAGGAAATGAATTTCGCCTTCCAGGGCTATGAAAGCGGCGCCGTCGACTTCCTGCACAAGCCGCTCGATATCAATGCCGTGCAAAGCAAGGTCAACGTCTTCGTCGCCCTGCACCAGCAGCGCAGCGAGACGCGGCGCCAGGTGCAGGCGCTGGAACACAGCCGCCAGCAGCAGGAAGCGTTATTGAAAGAATTACGTGCCACACAGGCGGAGCTGCAGCGCTCGCTGCGCCTGCGCGACGAATTCATGTCCATGGTGGCGCACGAACTGCGCACGCCCTTGAACACGCTGTTCCTGGAAACGCAGATGCGCACCGTCAACCTGGAGCGGGGCAACCTGGCCGCCTTCGAGCCCGACAAGCTGAACAAGATGGTGGCGCGCGACGGGCGGCAAATCCGCAGCATGGTGCGCCTGATCGACGACATGCTCGATGTGTCGCGCATCACCAGCGGCAAGCTGTCGATCCGCCGTGTAGCCGTCGACCTGACCAGCCTGGTGCGCCGGGTGGCGGACGACCTGGCACCGTATGCGGCCACGACGGGCAGCGTGCTGGAAGTGATGGCCTTCGAGCCGATCCAGGGGTTCTGGGATGCCTTCCGCGTCGAGCAGATCGTTGTCAACCTGATCAGCAACGCCGTGCGCTACGGCCAGGGCCAGCCCGTGGAAATCAGCCTGGCGCACACGCAGAACAGCGCCGTCATCGAAGTGCGCGACCATGGCATCGGCATCAATGCGCGCGATCAGGAACGCATCTTCGACGCTTTCGAGCGCGTTATCCACCAGGACCGCACAGGCGGGCTGGGCCTGGGCCTGTTCATCACCAAGCAACTGGTCGATGCGCATGGTGGCGCCATCACCCTGCAAAGCCAGCCCGGCAATGGCTCCCTGTTCAGCGTCACCCTGCCCCTGGCCGGCAGCTGAGGCCGGCATGAGCAGCACACCGCCCCCCGCAGCCAGGCCGGCGCCAGCGGCGTGGCCTTTTTGCTGCAACTGGAACGCCGGCTGCGCCTGCTGCAAGACACGGGCGAGATCCTTTCCCTGTCGGCGCAGCTGCTGGGCCAGCGCCTGGGTGCCCAGCAAGTGGCCTGTTTCGATATCGACCAGACCCTGCAATGCCCCACCCTGCAGCATGCGTGGAGCGATGGCCTGGCGCCCGGTGCCGCCGGCGAATATTTTCTCGGCGATTATGCCGCTCGCCTGGCCGATGCGCTGGCCGCGGGCCAGGCGCTGGCCGTCAGCGATGTGGCCAGCGACCCGCGCACGGCCACGCCGGCCGCGCTGGCCACGTTTGCGCGCCTGGGCATTCGCGCCTTCCTGAACATTCCCATCGCCAAGGAGGGCCGATTGGCGGCCCTGTTCGTCGTGCACAGCGGCACGGCGCGCCTGTGGCATGCGGACGAGATCGAACTGGCGGTGCAGGTGTCGGAACGGGTCTGGTCGACCATCTTGCGGGCGCAGGCGGAATCGCGCTTGCGCGCCCTCAGTGCCAGCATGGAAACGCAGGTGGCCGAGCGCACGCGCGAATTTGGCCGCACCTGGAACGTCAGCCCCGATTTGCTGGGCGTGCTCAACCTCGATGGCTATTTCGAGCACTCGAACCCCGCCTGGCAAGCCACGCTGGGCTGGTCCAGGGAGGAAATCCGCACGACGCGCTTCCTGGAACTGGTCCACCCGGACGACTTGCAGCGCACGTACGCGGCCTGGGACGCCGCCAACCAGGGCCAGCCGGCGCTGCGCTTCGAAAACCGCTACCGCCACAAGCTGGGCGGCTGGCACTGGCTGTCGTGGGTGGCCGTGCCCGAGGGCGAGAAGGTGTATTGCAGCGCGCGTGACATCACCGTGGAAAAGAAGCTGGAAGCGGACCTGGCCGCGCGCAACAGCGAGCGCGAGCGGCTGTGGCGCAGCGCGCAAGACTTGATGGTGGCCATCGATGCCGAGGGCTGCTTTGTCGCCGTCAACCCGGCCTCGTCCGCCATCCTGGGCTGGCTGCCCGAGGAAATGCTGGGCCGCAGCCTGTTTGACTTCGTGCTGCCCGAGGATGCCGCCGCCACGCGCCTGGCGCTGGCGCACGTGACGCAAGAAGCCATGCCCAGCTTTGAAAACCGCTACCGGCACCGCGAGGGTGGCCACCGCTGGCTGTCGTGGGTAGCCGCGCCGGAAGGCGACCTGGTGTTTGCCACCGGACGCCATGTCACGCTGGAAAAGGAAGCGCAAAGCACCTTGCGCAGCATGCAGGAATCGTTGCGCCACAGCGAGATGGCACTGTTGCAATCGCAAAAACTCGAAGCGCTGGGCAAGCTGACCGGGGGCGTGGCCCATGATTTCAACAACGTGCTGCAAATTATCTCGGGCAATCTGCAACTGCTGCAAATGACCCTGGACGACGACCCGCTGGCCGCCAAGCGCATCGCCAGCGCCGCGGCCGCCGTGGAACGGGGCGCCAAGCTATCGGCGCAGCTGCTGGCTTTTGCGCGGCGTCAACCATTGAAACCGCTGGTGACGGATCTGGCGCAACTGCTGCGTTCGACGGAAGAACTGCTGCGGCGCGCCACGGGCGAAAGCATCGAAACGCGTTTGCTGCTGGCCGACGATTGCTGGCGCGCCCTGGTCGACCCGCACCAGCTGGAAAACGTCATCCTCAACCTGGCCATCAACGCGCGCGACGCGATGGATGGCCAGGGCCAGCTGACCATTGAACTGGGCAACAGTGTGCTGGACAGCGACTATGCGGCGCGCCATGCGGACGTGGCGCCCGGCGACTACGTGCAGCTGACCGTCTCGGATACAGGCACGGGCATTCCCGCCGACTTGCTGGACAAGATTTTCGAACCATTCTTCACGACGAAGAAGGAAGGCGAAGGCACGGGCCTGGGCCTGTCCATGGCGTACGGCTTTCTGCGCCAGAGCGGCGGCCACCTGACGGTGGACAGCGTGCCCGGCCATGGCAGCACCTTCCGCATCTATCTGCCGCGCTCGCTCGAAGCGGAAACGGAATTGCCGCTGCAATTGAGCGGCCCCGTGCTGGGTGGCAAGGAAACCATCCTCGTCGTGGAAGACGACGTGCAGGTGCAAACGACAGTGGTCGACATGTTGCGCGGCCTCGGCTATGGCGTGCTGCGCGCCAGCGATGGCGAAAGCGCGCTGGCCATCGTCGGCAGCGGCGTCCCCATCGACCTGCTGTTTACGGATGTGGTGATGCCGGGCAAGGTCGCCAGCACGGAACTGGCGCGCCAGGCCCGGCTGCTGCTGCCGCATCTGGCCGTACTATTTACCTCGGGCTACACGCAGGACGCCATCATGCAGGGCGGCCGCCTGGAGCCGGGCGTCGAGTTGTTGAGCAAGCCCTACCGGCGCGCAGACCTGGCGCGGCGCATCCGCCACTTGCTGGCCAACGGCCGCCACGTGACGGCCCTGCAGCAGTACCGCGCGCAGCTGGCGCCGCAGCCTGCGCCGGCACTGCCTGCAGGACGCCATATCCTGCTGGTGGAAGACAATGCGGATGCGCGCGCCATGACGAGCGAACTGCTGGCCATGCTGGGACACACGGTGCAGGCCGTGGGCACGGCCGAGGCAGCCTTGCCCCTGCTGGGCACACCGGGACTGGAACTGTTGCTGACCGATATCAGCCTGCCGCAGATGTCAGGCGTCGAGCTGGCCGAACTGGTGGCGCGCGAGCGGCCGCAACTGGAAGTGGTATTTTCCACCGGCCATGCGCCGGCCAATTCCGGCGTGCTGGACCCGGCCGCACGCTTCCTCGTCAAACCATTTACCGTCGAGCAATTGCAGCACGCCTTGCTGCCGCCGGCTTAGAGCCTAGTAAACGTCGAGCCGGCGCGCCTTCAGTGCGCCGGCCAGTTCTTCCAGGCCAAACGGTTTGCGCAGGAAACGCGCGCTGGTGTCCTGCATCAGGCTGGCGCCCCAGTCATGTCCGGAAGCAAACACCACCTCCAGCTGCGGCCAGTGTGCGCGCGCATGGCGCGCCAGTTCCAGGCCGGACATGGTGGGCAGGCTGATGTCCGTCACCAGCACTTCCAGGCCCGGCATGGCCAGCAAGGGCAAGGCTGCCTCGGCGCTGGCCACACCATGCACGGTATGCCCCAGCATATTGAGCATCTCGGTCGTCATTTCGCGCGCATCGTCATTGTCTTCCACCAGCAGAATGCGCCGCCCGGACGGGTCGGGCGCGCCCACCAGGCGGCGGTCGGCCAGCACATGGCGGATGCGCCGCGCCAGGTCTTCGCGCTGGTAGGGTTTACTCAACAGCTCCACGCCCGGGTCCAGGCGCCCGCCCTGCATGATGGCATTGTGCGTGTAGCCCGAGGTAAACAGCACGGCCAGCTCCGGCAGCAGCAGCCGCGCTTGCTGCGCCAGCTCCTTGCTGCTGACGGGACCGGGCATGACCACGTCCGTAAACAGCAGGTCGATGGCCACGCCCGTGCCCATCAGGGCCAGCGCCGAGGCGCCGTCGTCCGCATGCAGCACGTCGTAGCCCAGGCCGCGCAGCATGTCGACCACCGTGTGCTGCACGGGCGCATCATCTTCCACCACGAGGATGGTCTCGCCGCCGCCCAGCACGGGGCCCGTCAGGCCCGCTGGCGGTTCGGCCAGCTTTTCCAGCGAACGGGGCAGGTAAATTTTAAACGTCGTGCCGGCACCGGGCGCGCTGTGCACCTTGATGTGGCCCGCGCTCTGGCGGATGAAGCCGTAGGCCATGGACAGGCCCAGGCCCGTACCCTCGCCTTCGCGCTTGGTGGTGAAGAACGGTTCGAAAATCTGGTCGATCACGTCGCGCTCCATGCCATGGCCCGTGTCGGTGATGGTCAGCAACACATATTGTCCCTCCAGCACGTCGGCATGCAGGCTGGCGTAGGCCGCATCGAGCGTGACATTGCTCAAGGTGAACGTCAGGCGACCGCCCTTGTCCATCGCGTCGCGTGCATTGATGGCCATGTTCAGCAGCACATTTTCCATCTGGTTCGGGTCGACCAGGGTATGCCACAAGCCGTCGCTGATGAAGGTTTCCTCGGTGACCGCCTCGCCCAGGGCACGGCGGATCAGCTCATGCATGCGGCGCAGCAGGCGGCCCAGGTCCGTCACCAGCGGCTTCAACGGTTGACGCCGCGCAAAGGCCAGCAGTTGCGACGACAGCTTGGCGCCCCGCTCGACGGCCGAGGCAGCCGAATCGAGGCGTCTGGCCGCCTGCGGATTATCGGCCACCGTCAGTTTCAGCAACTGCAAGTTGCCGGAAATGATTTGCAGCACATTATTGAAATCGTGGGCCACGCCGCCCGTCAGCTTGCCGATCGATTCCAGCTTTTGCGCCTGCAACAACGCTTGCTCGCTGCGCACCAGCGCCAGCCGCGCCTCTTTTTCATCGGTGACGTCGCGGCCGATGGCGTGGATCAGCTTTTGCGCCGGTACGGCCGTCCAGGAAATCCAGCGGTAGCCGCCATCGCGGCGCCGGTAACGGTTTTCCATGCGCAAGGTGGGCGCGCCATGGGCCAGGCGCGACAAATCCTGCAAGGCCGCCATGCGGTCGTCCGGATGCACGAGGCTAATGAAATCCATGCCCAGCGATTCGATTTCCGGCCGCTCCAGGATCTTGCTCCAGGCGGGATTGACGGCGATGATCATGCCGGCCAGGTCCGCCACCAGCATGATGTCGGTCGACAGCCGCCACATGCGGTCGCGGTCGGCCGTGCGGTTGGCCATTTCCACTTCCAGCGAGGAATTCAGGTAGGCCATCTTTTCCAGCACGTTTTTATGTTCCTGCACGTCCGTATTCGTGCCCACCCAGCGCAGCACCGTGCCCGCCTCGTCGAACAGGGGCAAGGCGCGCGCCAGGAACCAGCGGTAAGCGCCGTCGCTGGCGCGGCGCATGCGGAACTCGTGTTCGTAGGCGCTGGCCGTGGCGACGGCCCGCTCCCAGCTATTCTGCGTGGCCTGCACGTCGTCCGGATGCACGCAGTGGCGAAAGCCGCTGGTGACCAGCGATTTCAGCGATTGCCCCGTGTACTCGCACACCTGCTCATTGACCCAGTAGGTAGCGCCGCTGCCATGCGCCAGCCAGGCCTGGTTGGGCATGGTCGAGGCGAGCGAACGGAATTGTGCCTCGCTGTCGAGCAAGGCATTGCGCGCCTGCCAGTGCTCGTCGATGTCTTCGCACGAGCCATACCATTTCACGGGCTGGCCCCGCTCGTCGAGCCGGCAATACGCGCGCGAGTGCACCCAGCGGTAGCGGCCGTCCTGGCGGCGCACCCGCATCTCCTGGTCCAGCGGCTGGCCGCTGCCCAGCGCTTCGCTCCAGGCCGCCAGGGAATGGGGCACATCGTCGGGGTGGATGGCTTCCTGCCAGCTGTTACCGAGGCCGCTGCCGCCCGTCCATTCGCGCCAGCGCTGCCCAACATAGTCGAGCTTGCCATCGACGTCGGCCGTCCACAGCGCTTGCGTGTTCAGTTCGATGGCGTAATGAAAGTGTTCGCGGCTGTCGTGCAGCGCTCTTTCCAGCTGGCCCCGCTCGATGACATGCGCGGCTACGCGCGCGGCCAGCGCCAGCAGTTCGATTTCGGGTTGCGTGGGATGGCATGACGCGGGGAAGAACAGGCCCAGCACGCCCAAGATATGCCCCTTGGCACCGAACACGGGGGCGACCCAGCAGGCGCGGTAGCCGTGCAGCATGGCTTCCTTGCGGCCCGCGCTCCAGTGCACATCGCGCGTGATGTCGCCGCAATACACGGGCGCGCCGGAAAAGGCCGCCATGCCGAACGGCGAAGGCTGTTCGCCGCCGTGGCGCAGGGCCAGACACAGGTCTTGTGGCAGGCTGGGCGCGGCCAAGCCGCAAAAGCAGTCGGCCTCGTCGATGAGCAGCAGGCAGGCATGCGCGCCGCCATCGGCCAGGTCTTGCAACGCCAGCAACAAATGCTCCAACGCATGGGCCAGGTCGGCGCCTGCCGCGATACTGCCCAGCGCACTATGCTCGGCGTCCAGCAAGGAAAGAATGTTGTTTGCGTGCACCGTGTCGATATGGGGAAAACTGATGCCCGAAATATACCATGGTGCAACCCTCTTGCAGGAGGAAAACAGCGTGCCGCTTGATCCCGGCGTCCACGCGGCCCTATGCTAAAGTGTTGCTCTCTTCTCAAGCGAAACCAACGATGCCCACGTCCCTGCCATCCTCCCTGATCGCCACCGCCCTGCTCGCCTGTGTCCACGGCGCCGTCGCTGCCCCCATGAGCCTGGACGACTACCTGGCCCTGAACGGCCCCGCCCCCACAGCGCAGATCGCGTATGGCTCCGCGCCGTCGCAATACGCGCAGCTGTTCCGGCCCGAAGGCAGCGGACCGTTTCCCGTCGTCGTGCTGGTGCATGGCGGCTGCTGGACGGTGGCCTTCGGCGGCATCAAGCAGATGCGCAACGTGGCCGGCGCCCTCGTGGCGCAAGGGATTGCCGTGTGGAATGTCGAGTATCGCCGCGTCGACGAGCCGGGTGGCGGCTATCCAGGCACGTATGAAGACATGCACGCGGCGCTGGACAGCCTGCGGCAGCACGCGCCCCAGTACCAGCTGGACGTGAAGCGCATCGTCGCCATGGGCCATTCGGCAGGCGGCCAGCTGGTGCAATGGATCGCCGGCAGGGAAAAGCTGCCGAAGGCCAGCCCCCTGTACCGCGACACCTTCCTGCCAATCAAGAATATCCTCAGCTTGGGCGGCCTGGCCGATCTGCGCCACGAACAGGAGTTGATCAAGAGCAGCTGCGAGCGCGATATCGCGCAACTGGCAGGCAGCGCCAGCAATGAGCGCCCCGACATCTACAGCGACACCAACGCGGCCGACCTGATGCCCAACGGCAGCCGCACCGTGTTGGCCACGGGCGAGCTCGACACCATCTCCCCTCCCCGCGTCGCGCACGACTATGCGGCCAAGGCCGAGCTGGCCGGCGACCATGCGGAAGTGCTGATCTTGCCCGGCGCCAGCCACTATGACGAGATTGCCTCCACATCGAATGCATGGCAGATGATCTTGCCGGTAATCAAACAGATGCTGGCAATGGAGGCGAAATGAAGCGCGCCATCGCCTTCACCCTGCTTGCCGCCTGCTCCGCCATGGCGTTCGCCGCCGACACCGCGTCACTCGAAAGCGGCTTGCTGCATGCCATGCAGCTCAAAAAGGGCACGACCGAACGGACGGGCACGTCCGGCCGGGCCATCCGCGCCTACCAGCACGCCGGCCTGGTCAGCAAGACGCCCCGCCAGCGCTTCGACTACACCGACTACTACCTGCTGGGCAAGCCAGTGCCCTTCATGGGCCACGAACTGGTGCTGATCGAGGAAGAATACCGCAGCAAATACATAGGCTGCTGCGCCAGCCCCGGCGTCGGGGTCACGCTGAAAGTCCATGGCAGCATCAATAATCTGCAACAGTTCGCCCGCGCCAGCCGCTGCACCCTGACCGATCATATTGATTTTGCACATAAGCTGCGCGAAGTGGCGATCAAGAACAAGGTTCCCAAGGCGCACTATGCGTCCCTGAGCTGCCGCGAGCGCGATGCCGAGCGCGATGAGTCGTGACGCCAGTAGCGGCCAGTCACGTTGACGTGACAATGCGTGACTTTTCTCGCTCACTAATTCGTTATGCTCATTGCCGCAGTCGGCCAAACGAGGTCGTTGCCAAATTCTTGCGCTTGGAGTGGTAAATCTGCGGTCTCCTTTAAGAAAGAGATGCGGCAGTGCTTATTGAAATAGTGGCGATTCAGATCGCATCATTGAGGGTACATATGAAAAAAATATTTCCACAGTTCGTCAGTGTTGGTTTGGGCGTTGCTACTGGAACCTTGCTTTACACTCGCTTCCTTGGGGAAGCTCATGAGTTCGATTGGGGGCGTGCTGCCTTTGTCGGTATATTTTGCGCAACAATAGCTTTTATCTGGCCATCAAAAAAGAATTAAGTTCAAACCTCACTTCGCTCGATAGCGAATCAATACGCGTCAGGGCGGAACCAGCCAGGGACGGCAACCGCCCGGAAGCCGACGTTCCTGGCGACAGTTTAAACCGTCGACTCATTCACTGACCGCCCTGATCGGCCCACACTACTATGTTCTTCCGTCTCGCCTTCCTTGCCGCCACCCTGACGCTCGGCTTCGCCGATTCGGCCGTCGCCGATACCGCCGTCCTTGAAAAACTCACCGCTGGCCGGCTCGCTATCACCGTTGACAAAGGCACGTTATCGGGACCCGGTGCGGCACTGCTGCTGCAAGCTTCGCGCCAGGCGCAGTACGTCCTCCTCGGCGAGGATCACGGTGTTGCCGAGATTGCCCAGTTTTCATCCGCCTACTTCAATGCCTTGCCCCCTGCCGGCTTCACGACGTTGGTCACTGAAAATGGCCCAGCCGTGACGAGCGCGCTCGAAGCGATGCTCAAGGGCGCCGACGCGATTGCGGCCATCGCCAGATTCGACGCCACCTATCCGGACTCCATTGCTTTCTACACCATGCGCCAGGAAGCAGAGATGCTCGCCGGCTTTGCCCGGGCCGCAGGACCGCGCTTCGAGCACTGGGGCATCGATCAGGAATTCATCGGGGCGGCCAAATACCTGATCACCCTGATGCTGGCCCAGCCGGTGAATCCGGCCGCCCGCGCGAAGCTGGAAGCGTTGCGTCAAATGGAAGCTGTCGCGTCTCAAAAGGCGGCAGCCACCGGCAATCCCCTCGAGTACTTTATACTGTCTGCCTCAACCGAGGAACTGACCTCGTTGCGCCCGCTACTTGCCGGCCCCAAAGAGCAAACCGCGCTAGGCCTGCTCGATGCATTGCTGGCCACCCGCGCCATCTATCAGAAAAGCGCCTCGAAAGTGCCCGGCGATCGCGCCCTATCGAACCGCTTGCGTTTGACGCTGTTAAAGCGAACCCTGGAAACCCGGCTCGGCATGCAAGAGCAAAAGCTGGTGGTCAAGGTCGGCGCCAATCACGCATACAAGGGTATTAATCCACTCAACAATCGTGACATTGGCAACTTTCTGGCTGAACGCGCCGAAGGCCAGGGCCATACCTCGCTGCACCTGATCGTGCTGGCGGCGAAGGGGACGCAACTGAGATTCGCGGGAGCGGGCAAGCCATATCAGCCGGCACAAATCGAACTTGACAGCCCGGCCTTCAAACTGCTGGCCAGTGCAGGCGCCACCGACGCCAGTTGGTCTCTGTTTGATCTGCGGTCACTGCGGCCAGACTCGCGCAAACTGGCGGGGGGCGACATTGAAATGTTCAACCTGATCAACGGCTACGACTTCGCCCTGCTTATCCCCGAAGGCAGCGCTTCTGCGCAGCTCGCGACACCGTAGAAGGCGTGAAGGGTATTTCAATAGTTGCCATTTTACAATTAAACCGATTCCCCGCTGCGAAACGGCCACGCGTGCATGGAAATGCGGCCATTTCGCTCCAGGGCGGCGCCAGCCTGGAGTGAGAATTAGTGCGTTTTACAGTTAGGCGAACCGCCGTCCTGCACGCCATCGGCCGGGTTCGGCCAGAAGCAGTCGTTCGTGCAAACTCCAATAAGGAACGCGAATGCTCTGGTTCAGGTTGCCGGAGGGTTTCAATGGTTCGACCTTCTCGGCGCCGTCTGGCGGCATGGGCAACCTTCATGTGACTCTCTCGACCGTCCCTGGGAATGGGCGTATAATCTGAGATTGTTTCTTTGATGTAAAATTATGGTTAATTTGAGAACGAGGAGAACGGCATGGCGAAAGTAGCTTTCTCTCGTAGTGACGTTATGGCTATCAATGGCCGAATGTCTAGCAAGTCGGCCGTCCAGAAACAGGCTAACTATGGCCTAGCTTCTACTACTTTGTCTCGGGCGCCGTCCTCGCCAGTTGCGGCGAAAGTTATGCGGGAAATAGGAGTTTCAAGCAAAAAAATATCAGAAGCCTATCGCTTTGCAAAAACAACCGCTAATAAACCAAAGTGACCTGTGGCGTACAACACTATCTACGGAAAACTGACTGCTGATCCCAATGACTTGGTAGGGGCATTAGCTTACATTATCTACAAGCAACAAAAGGTCGAGTTCTGCAGGACAACTTCTGGCGGTAACCCGAGTCGAGAGGAAATTGAACGTTTTCACGCTATCGCTTCCCTTGACGCATCAATAGCAGCCTATCGTTCACAAGCTGAGGCGATGGCCCAGGCTTTTCTAAATGAGGGTCTTGACGACTTGGTTCAACGGACTGAGGCAGAAACTCGACAGGACGTTCTGTACACATATATTGGAACCATAAATACCAGCTTGCAGACACAGCTAACTACCGTCAATGGGGCTTTAGCAGCTAAACGTACTTGGGTGGGTTGGTTGCGCGACGTTGGGGGCAACCTTATCGTTAACGTTGTGACAATTCTAGTCATCGGCGCTTTAGTACTCGGCTATAAATTTATCGGTGAGCTTCAACAAAGCACTGAAACGAAGGCAGGACTTGGTTCGGCAAGTGCTCCAGTTAGCCCGGCGACGGATGCCACAAAGAACTGACATAATCCACTGTAGTTCAATATCTGCTTGCGGGCGCCAGCAGACGTCCCTCAACCGCGAACTGGCAACGACATCAAGAACACGCCCGCGCCTCAAACCAAGGCTCCCGGCTCTGGCCCGCCTTTCTTAAATAGCCAGCTCCACCAACTCCTCCGAAAACCTACTGAACACGCGCCAGATACTGGGCCAGCTGGCCAAACGTCGCCTTGAAGCCCTGCTTCATCGACTCAAACCCCTGCTTGAACGTCTCATGCTGCTCATCCGTCGCCTTGTGCGGCGTCGACCTTAACGTCATCGTCGTCTTGCCGTTTTCCTCGGTGAGTGTCATGGTATTGAACGATTCCAGCGGCCAGGTGGCGCTGACGGGGTGCTGCACGGGGTTACCCTGCTTGTCGGCGAACGACAGGATGGAAACGATCCTTTCCGGCGCTTCGATCTGCTGGTAGGTGAACTTGCCCCACATCTCGTAGCCATTCTCGGCGCGCATGCCGTAGTGGAAAACGCCGCCCGGCTGCAATTCCAGCGCCAGCACGCTCAATTCAAAGCCGACGGGGCCCCACCATTGGGCCAGGCGCTCCGGCTCCACCCACGACTGGAATACCAATTCGCGCGGCGCGTCGAAGGTTTGCGTGATGACAAAGTCGCTGCTGTCGCGGTGTAGTCCTTCCTGCTTCTGTTCTGCGGTGGCCATGCTCTCTCCTGTGTTGGTGGACTGGCAGTGAATGTAACAGTGGCACCGAAAATGGGAAAGCCCTGTACGCCAGCCCATTGAGCGTAGGTCGGGTTAGCGCGCAGCGCGTAAGCCGACAACATTGTTGGCACGGCCGTTGGTGGTGTCGGATTACGCGCTTGCGCGCCTCGGCGGCCCCGCTAATCCGACCTACCTCGCTTTGCCAGCCGCGGCCACCTGGTCGAGGATATGCTTGGGCACGGCCGCATAATGCTTGAATTCCATCGTGTAGGTGGCGCGGCCCTGGGTCAGCGAACGCAGCGTTGTCGAGTAACCGAACATTTCGGCCAACGGCACCAGGGCCTTGACGATACGCCCCGCGCCGCCGGGGATGTCGTCGACGCCCTGCACCATGCCGCGCCGGGCCGTCAAATCGCCCATGACGTTGCCCATGAACTCTTCCGGCGTTTCCGCCTCCACCTGCATCATCGGCTCCAGCAACACAGGGTGGGCTTTGCGCATGCCGTCCTTGAAGGCGATGGAGCCGGCCATGCGAAACGCGTTTTCATTCGAATCGACGTCGTGGTAGGAACCGAACGTCAACGTGGCCTTGACGTCCACCACGGGATAGCCGGCCAGCACGCCGGCCTTTAACGTTTCAGCGATGCCCTTGTCGACGGCGGGAATGAATTCGCGCGGCACCACGCCGCCCTTGATGGCGTCGACGAACTGGTAGCCTGTACCCGGCGGCAAGGGTTCGAGTTTCAGCACCACGTGGCCGTACTGGCCCCGTCCGCCTGACTGCTTGACGAACTTGCCCTCGATATCGTCCACCGTGCGCGTGATGGTTTCGCGGTAAGCCACCTGCGGCTTGCCGACATTGGCTTCCACGCCGAATTCACGCCGCATGCGGTCGACCAGAATTTCCAGGTGCAATTCGCCCATGCCCGACATGATGGTCTGGCCCGATTCCTCGTCCGTGTGCACCTTGAAAGACGGATCTTCCTGCGCCAGGCGGTTCAGGGCGATGCCCATCTTTTCCTGGTCAGGCTTGGTCTTTGGTTCGACCGCCTGGGAAATCACGGGTTCCGGGAAAATCATCTTTTCCAGCACGATGATGTGGTCGATGGCGCACAGAGTGTCGCCCGTGGTCACCGCTTTCAGGCCCACGGCGGCGGCGATGTCGCCCGCATACACTTCCTTGATTTCCTTGCGCTCGTTCGCATGCATCTGCAGGATGCGCCCCAGCCGTTCGCGCGCGCTCTTGGTGGGGTTGTAGACCATGTCGCCCGAGTTCACCACGCCCGAATACACGCGGAAGAAGGTCAGCTGCCCCACGAACGGGTCCGTCATGATCTTGAAGGCCAGCGCGGCGAAGTGCTCCTCGTCCGTCGGATGGCGCTCCACCTCGTTGTCGTGCTCGTCGTGTCCCATGATGGGTGGCACTTCCATCGGCGACGGCAGGTATTCGATGACGGCGTCCAGCATCGCCTGCACGCCCTTGTTCTTGAAGGCACTGCCGCACAACATGGGCACGATCTCGTTGCGGATGGTGCGCGCGCGCAAGGCTTGCTTGAGTTCCGCTTCCGTGAACGTGTCGCCATTCAGGTAGCGTTCCGTCATGTCGAGGCTGGCTTCGGCCGCGTGCTCGACCATGTGCTCGTGCCATTCCTGCGCCTGTTGCCGCAGTTCGGCGGGAATCTCGCCATAGCTGAACTGCACGCCCTGGCTGGCGTCGTCCCAGGTGATGGCGCGCATTTTCAACAGGTCGATCACGCCCGTGAAATGCTCTTCGGCACCGATGGGCAGCTGGATGGGCACGGCCACGCCTTTCAGGCGCGCGCCGATCTGCTTGCGCACGCGCAAGAAATCCGCGCCCACCCGGTCCATCTTGTTAATGAAGGCGATGCGCGGCACGTGGTATTTATTCGCTTGCCGCCACACAGTTTCCGATTGCGGCTGCACGCCGCCGACGGCATCGTAGACCATCACGGCGCCGTCGAGCACGCGCATCGAGCGCTCCACTTCAATCGTGAAATCTACATGACCGGGCGTGTCGATGATGTTGATGCGGTGTTCGGGGAAGTTGCCGGCCATGCCTTTCCAGAACGCCGTGGTGGCGGCCGAGGTGATGGTGATGCCCCGTTCCTGCTCCTGTTCCATCCAGTCCATGGTGGCGGCGCCATTGTGCACTTCGCCAATCTTGTGATTCACCCCGGTGTAGAAAAGGATGCGCTCGGTGGTGGTGGTCTTGCCGGCGTCGATGTGGGCGCTGATGCCGATGTTGCGGTAGCGCTCGATAGGTGTTTTGCGGGTCATCACAATCTCCATGGCTAGCCCCGGCACGACTGGCTTTGCGTCGGTTTTTCAGTGTAGCAGACATCGATTTGGAGGGCGTCCAGTGACCCGTTTTTACCGTTCGCGCAACACTCACACTAAGGCGCACGCGCGTTGCACAGGACAAACAAGAGTTTCGGCTATACTTTCAACTTTATTAATCCAACAAAGATTAATCAAAATCAACACGCACCGTAAATTGTCGTGCAAGGCGAGACCGCCGGCATGCCAGACCAGGTGCGCACCGAATGACATGCCCCACTCAGCCTATGACTACCCGACTAAGAAAAATAATCCTCTCTTCCCTGCTGGCGTCGCCAGCGCTGGCTATGGCCGGCGAACTGGAACAGCAAATGCAGCGTTGCGCCGTGCTCGGTGACGCCAGCGCCCGCCTGGGCTGCTTCGACACCCTGGCCAAGGCGGCGGAAAAAGCCACCATCGCCGCCGGTGGCGATCCCGCCGCTGCTGCAGTGACCCTGGCAGCGGCCGCCGAGGTCGCCCCCCTCACGCCAGTCAGCCCGCCTGGCGTGGCCACGCCGGACGCCGTCAACGCCGCCATTCCCGCTATCGCCCAGGCTGGTGCAGCGCCGCCGGAAGCGCCGATTTCGCGCACGCAGCAATCGTGGGAACTCAACGATGCCTCGAAGCGCGGCCTGTTCAACTTCCGCCCGCACCGCGACACCTATCTGCTGCTGGCCAATTACAGCGACGCCTCGAACGACGAGCCGTTCCAGGATTTCACGCCAGGCGGCGTCAAGAGCCAGCATGTGGAATTGACCTTCCAGCTGAGCTTCAAGATGAAGCTGCTGGAAGACATCGCCGGCACGCCCATCGACATGTGGTTCGGCTACACGCAGCAAAGTTTCTGGCAGGCATATAACCGCAAGGCTTCGAGCCCGTTCCGCGAGACCAACTATCAGCCGGAATTGATGCTGGTCTTGCCGATCAACAAGAATTTCGCGGGCGTAGAATTCAATTACCTGAATTTCGGCCTGGTGCACCAGTCGAATGGCCAGACCTCGACCCTGTCGCGCAGCTGGAACCGCGTGTATGCCGAGCTGGGCGTGGAAAAAGACAACCTGGCCGTCACGACGCGCGTCTGGCACCGCCTCGACAATGGCAAGTCCGACAATGACAATATCGACATCACCGATTACATGGGACATGGCGACTTGCGCGTGAGCTACCGTAACAAGGGGCACGAGTATGCCGTGACGGCACGCCGCAATTTCAGCAAGAAACATGGCTCCATGCAGGCCAGCTGGGCTTTCCCATTGAAAGCCAACCTGAAAGGCTATCTGCAACTGTTCTCCGGCTATGGCCAGAGCTTGATCGACTACAACTATTCGCAGAAATCGATCGGCGCCGGTTTCATGGTCGACCTGTAAGCAGCACAGTGACAGAAATGAAAATGGCGCCAAGGGCGCCATTTTTTATTGTTGGGAAGTAAATTTCAACGCCGGCCGCCGCCCAGCACGCGGGCCGGCAGCATGACGATGGCACGCAGCAGTTCGAACACGCCTTCCACGCCGATGCCGATCAGGCGCAATGGCAGCAACAGCAGCCAGGCCAGCGGATACAGCACGAGCGCCAGCAAGGCCAGGGGCCAGCACACCAGCAAGAGCAGCAACCACAGCACAAATCCCAGCATCGCGTTCCCCTCGAATAAAATGTGCGGAGCAAGCCGTGCTTGCCCCGCTACCGTGACAGCACTATAGTAAAGCGCCGCCACGGCGGCAACGGCCATGCGATGAACTGCACCATGCGGGGATGGACTGGATAAAAACGGGGATGAGCGGTAGTTGGCGCGCAGCTTACTGGCCGACGCAAATCACTTTCGTGATGTATTCATGCGCATTCGGCTTCTTGCTGCCGGCCCATTTGATGGCCTGGTTGGCCTCTTCGATGGTCAGGATGCTGGCCTTTTCCTTCGACTTGATGAAGGACACGCCTTCAAACACGCCTTCCTTGCTGCGCATTACCTTGGCAAACACGGGCGGCTTGGTCTCGCCATCGCTGATTTTGTTCTGTTGCACGAGGTAACGCTGATCGATCTGTTCCATGATAATAAAGCTGTCCAGTGGGTAAAAGACGAAATATACCCTGAATGGACAAACGCCGCAGGACGAAATGCCCGCAGCGTTGCCTTTACATGAATGATACTTACGCGTAGACGGCGTTTTGTACTACCGGTTGCAAGTTGACATCGTAAATTACCTGGGCGCGGATCGACGCTTCCAGCGAGGGGATCGAGCCGCCCGCACGGTACTGGAAACTCACTTGCAGCACGTCACCCGCCTTCACGGCCACCGGCGCGGCCAGCGGCAGACACATGTAGTGGTTCAGCCAGTCGATGGTGGTCGAACGTTCGGGCACGACGGCCAGGATGTTCTTGGTAACGAAACGCAAGGCGTTCAGGGTGCCGCTGCGCTCGATGACAAACTTGCCGTCGAAACCGAATATGCTGTCCGTCGGCTGGCTGAAGTCGATGATGCTGTACACGGCCGGCGGCGCCAGTTCATGCACGCCCGGGTGGATGGCCGCAGTTTCCTGGAATTGCACGATGGGCGCGTAAAAACCCTCGAAGTCGTACTCCTGCTGCATCGGCTGCACGGCCATGATGACGGCTTCGGGCAGGAAGATGGGCAGCGGGCCGCCGAAACGGGCCAGGTAGCGGCGCTTGAACGATTCGATCACTTCCACCTGCTTTTCGCGCAGCATGCCCACATGGATCATTTCGCAAATGACCACATCGACGGGCTCGGGCGGCAGGAATTCAAAGGCATCCGCGTGCACGACTTCGACTTTTTCCCCGTTGGGATTGAGCGCCAGCATCTTGCGCGCTTCCTTGACCATGTCCGGATTGAATTCCACGCACCAGACCTTGTCGGCGCGCGCGGCCGCAAACCACGACAGCACGCCCGTGCCGCCGCCCAGCTCCACCACCTTCATGCCGGGTTTTACCGCGTAATCGATCGCCGACTTGAAGCCGTGCATGCGGTTCTGGTCCATCAACATATTGTGATGGTAATGGACGGGTATAAATTGCCCCAGGTAACAACTCTCGATTTCTCGTTCATTCAGCATGTCTGTCCTCTTGGAGTCTGGCTCCGATGGCCGATCGGTTTTGTCATTCCAGAAAGCAGTGATATCGCACGGGCTGCGCGCGGGGCGGCGACAAACCAGCCGGCGCCTGACGTTGATGTGATGGCCCATGCGACGATCTCCTGATTAATGCGACACGCTCATTATCGTTAATCGGCAGGGAGAACAAAGGGCTGAGGTGAGAGGCAATTCCATGCCAGTTTCAGCGCTGGCATGGAAAATATTGCTGGAAAGATTACTTACATGTACTTATTTACGTTCAGCGCGCGCCTTCTGTGCCGCTTCGATGATGGCCACCACGCCGGGCTTGTCGCCCGCCTGCGCGAACTGCACGGCCGTCCAGCCGTGATCGCTTTTCAGGCTGGCGTCCGCGCCCCAGGACAGCAGCAGCTTGACGGCGCCCTCCTGCCCTTCGCGGGCGGCGAACATCAGCGGCGTGACGTTGGCAGGTGCGCGCGCATCGACCACGGCGTCGCGCTCCAGAAAAATCTTCATGATGGGCAAGTCGCCAGCCGAGGCCGCATAGTGCAGCGCCGTCCAGCCGCTCTGGTTGACCTTCGCGCCCTTGGCCAGCAAGGCGTTGACCGCGTCCTGCTTGTGTTTATATGCGGCCATCATCAGCGCCGTGTTGCCATTCGCCGAGCGCGCTTCGAGGTCGATGCCCGGCGTGTCGAGCAGCAGCTTGAACACTTTATCCGCATCGTCGCGCAGGGCCAGCACGAGGGGAATGTCGCCCCGCTGCGTATCAGCCTGGTTCGGATTCATGCCGTCCGCCAGCATGCTGCGCACGCCGCTGGCGTTGTTGACGGACACGGCGCGGAAGAAGCTGTCCGGATCCGGCGCCGCGTAACTGCTGCCAGCGCAGCACAGCAGCATCGCCAGCGCGAGTTTTTTCATCATAGTTAACCTTAAGAAGTTATGGCAACTGATTGAATAGCTTGAAGAAATTATCCGTCGTCTGCTGCGCCACCTGGGCCAGCGGGATGCCTTTCAAGGCCGACAGGTATTCGGCCACGTGGGCAACATAGCCCGGTTCGTTCATGCGGCCGCGGAACGGCACGGGCGCCAGATACGGCGAATCCGTCTCGATCAGGATGCGCTCGAGCGGTACGGCCAAAGCCACAGCTTGCAAATCCTTGGCGCTTTTGAACGTGACGATGCCGGAAAAGGAAATATAGAAACCCATCTCGATGGCGGCGCGCGCCACTTCCAGGGATTCGGTAAAGCAATGCATGACGCCGGCCACGCCGCCGTCGGATACGCCCGCACCCTCTTCGCGCATGATGCGGATGGTGTCTTCGCTGGCCGCTCTGGTGTGAATAATCAAGGGCTTGCGCGTGATTCTTGAAGCCTTGATGTGCGTGCGAAAACGCTCGCGCTGCCATTCAAGGTCGCCCGTCAGGCGGAAATAGTCGAGACCCGTCTCGCCGATGGCGATGATCTTCGGATGGTCGGCCAGGCGCACCAGGTCTTCCACGGACGGTTCAGGCGTGTCCTCGTAATCGGGATGCACGCCGACGGAAGCGAAAATGTGCGGATACTGCTCGGCCAGGGCCAGCACCTGCGGGAAGTCCGGCAAGTCGACGGACACGCACAGCGCGTGCGTCACCTTGTTCTCGGCCATCTTGGCGAGGATCTCGGGCATGCGAGCAGCCAGCTCGGGGAAATTGATATGGCAATGGGAATCGATATACATAAGGCGGGATTGTACCGGAGGGAGCAAAAACTGGCAGGGGAACAGCGCCGCCGTCCCCTGCCGCGGCAGTGCGGAGGCTTAGAGTTGCGAGGCCGGGTGTTCCGCCAGCGGAACGAAGTTGCCGGTCGACTCATCGAGCGCATCGAGGGAACCGTTCTCGATGTCATACACCCAGCCGTGCAGGGTCAGCCGGTTTTGCGCCATGGCCAGCGCCACCGAGGGATGGGTACGCAGGTTATTCAGTTGCGCCACCACGTTGGCGCGCACCATGCCGTCGATGCGCGACTGTTCCGTCGGATGCTCGATCGACTCGTTGATCATGCGCGCCGCGTCTGCATGGTGCAGCCAGCTGCGCACGGCCGGCATGTGGTCGAGGCAGGCGCAGGTGGCGATCGCCTTCATCGCACCGCAATCGGAATGGCCGCAAATGACGATATCGCTCACGTTCAGGGCCGACACGGCAAATTCCACCGTGGCGCTGACGCCGCCCGGTTCCGGGCCGTACGAGGGCACGATGTTGCCCGCATTGCGGATCACGAAGAGTTCGCCTGGCTCGCGCTGCGTCACCAGCTCCGGCACCATGCGGCTGTCCGAGCAGGAAATGAACAGGGCCTTCGGGGTTTGTCCCGTGGCCAGGGTCTTGAATAACTCGCGGCGCGCGGGAAAAACCTCTTTTTGGAAGCGTAGAAATCCAGCAATAATGTCGCGCATAAATAAATAGAATGGTTGGCAGAGCCGATATTATCGCTGATCTGGCGCCTGGCTGGCCTATTGACCCTCGGGCGGCTGCCACAGCTCCACCTTGTTGCCCTCGGGATCGATGACCCAGCCGAACTGGCCATATTCCGAATCGGGCGCCTTCTCCAGCACCGTGCAGCCTTCGTCGCGCAAGGCTTGCAGCAGCGCGTCGAGGTCGTCGACCCGGTAATTGACCATGAAGGCCGCCTTGCCGGGCGCGAACTGCTCGCTGTCCGCTGATGCCACGGACCAGATGGTGGTGCCGCCCGTGGGCTGGCCATCGGCATCCGTCCAGCTGAAGGCGGCCCCGCCCCAGGGCTGCACGTCCAGGCCCAGGTGGCGCTGGTACCAGGCGCGCAGCGCGGCCGGGTCTTGCGCTTGGAAAAAGATGCCGCCGATGCCAGTGACCCGTTTCATGCCCGCCTCCGTTGCTGTCCAGTGCCTTGACTGTAACACCGGGTTTCGGGCGTGGCAAACGGACATGGCGCCCTGGTCAAAAAAGTTATCAAGATGTATAGTGAGCGGCCGGTGCGCAGCCATGGGGTTGCGCGCGGATACGTGGAGAGTGTTCATGCTGAAAGTTGCCGGCCCTTTGATACTGCTGGCCTGCCTGGCCCTGACAGCGCCTGCGCATGCACAAGACAAGCGCGACGCGCCGAAGGCCATCCCCGAGGCAGGCTTGTGCGCACCCGTGTGCGCATCTGCACGCCAGGATTGCCGCGCGCAAGTGCAAGGTTCTACGGAAAACGACACCAGCCCCATCTTGTCGATGAAACCCAGCAGCAATCCCTACGTCGTGGCCGGCAGGAATGTCGACGCGCAAGCGGAGCAGCTGCGCCCGACCGAAGCCCAGGCCTTCCGCGCCCGGCGCGCCGAACGCCAGCAAGCGTGCGAAGTGCGCTACCGCAGTTGCACGCGCGCCTGCGGCTGAGTCACTCCAATCGCCAAGCGCGCCAAGCACGAAATAATCTGGATGAACTTGGCAATGCAACTGCTTGATTCTATTGGCAACTTGATGCGTAGTCGAGCAGCATATCTTCCAGAAACAGCTTGGGCGACAAAGGATGCTCGGCGATCGCCCGGCGATCGTTGGCGGCCTTGATGGCGGCCATCAAACGGCTGACGTTGATGCGTCCGGCCAGCGCTTCCAGCTCGCGCCGGTGGCGCGGGTAGTAGCGGATGGTGCCCGACAATTTGACGGAAAACACGTCGTACAGCCAGCGCTGCAAGGATGCCACCAGCGGCGCCAGCGGGGCCTTCTGCAATTTATCCGCCGCTTTCAACGCCGCTTCCACGCCGGGATTGGCCAGCACTTGCAGCAACTGTTCCGTTTCTTCGCGGCCCCCCGATTCGGACTGGGCCAGCGCGGCCAGCGGCGCGCCGCCCTGCTCGCGCAGCCAGCTGTCCGCATCGTTCAAGCCCTGGCCCTTGAGCCAGGTCAAGGCCTGCTCGTGGCTGGGCATGGGCAGTGCAAACTTGCGGCAGCGCGACAAGATCGTCGGCAGCAAGCGGTCCAGGCTGTTCGATGCCAGCAGGAACACGGTACCCGGCGGCGGTTCTTCCAGGGTTTTCAGCAAGGCGTTCGAGGCGGGCGTGTTGAGCGCCTCGGCCGGGTACAGCACCACCACGCGCAAGCCCTGGCGGTGCGTGGAAATGTTCATGAAGTCGGCCAGGTTGCGGATCTGCTCGATCTTGATGTCTTTCGACGGCGTCTTGGTCTTGGCGCTTTTCTTCGCGCCATCGCCGTCTTCGCCATCGTCGGCCACTTCGTCTTCCAGCGCTTCCGGACGAACCCTGCGGTAATCAGGATGGTTGCCCTGGCTAAACCAGCCGCACGAGGCGCAGGCGCCGCAGGCGTGGCCGTCGGCGCGCACGTCTTCGCACAGCAAGGCTTGCGCGAAATGCTCGATGAAGTCGGCCTTGCCGATGCCTTGCGCGCCATGGAACAAAATGGCGTGCGGCATGCGCGGGCGCAAGGCTTGCAATTGCTGCCAGGCGTCCTGCTGCCAGGAATAGAGAGAACTGATCATTTTTCTATAGAATCATAAGGTTGCAACACTTTGCTCAAGCAAAATATCAAGTAGTTGCGCAAGCTGCACTTGAATATCGGCAATGCTTTGCGTGGCATCGATGATGCGGAAGCGTTCCGGGAACTGGGCCGCGCGGCGCAGGTACTCGTTGCGCGTGGCGGCAAAGAAGTCCGATCGCTCCTGCTCGAACTTGTCGAGCGCGCGCGTGGCGTCCAGGCGGGCTCTGGCCACGGCCAGCGGCACGTCGAACAAAAACGTCAGGTCTGGCTGCAGATGCGGGTGCACCCACGCTTCCAGCGCTTCCATCTTGCGCAAGTCCATGCCCCGCCCGCCGCCCTGGTAGGCGAAGCTGGCATCGGTGAAACGGTCGGAAATGACCCACTCGCCCCGCGCCAAAGCGGGCGCGATGACTTGCGCAATGTGTTCGCGGCGGCTGGCGAACATCAGCAAGGCTTCCGTTTCCAGGTGCATTTTTTCATGCAGCAGCAGTTCGCGCAGCTTCTCGCCCAGGCTGGTGCCGCCCGGTTCGCGCGACGACACGAGGCGCACGCCCCGCTGCTGCAGGTAGTCGGCGACAAAGCCGATATGCGTCGACTTGCCCGCGCCATCGATGCCTTCGAAGGTGATGAAGCGGGGTTGATGGTGTTGTGTCATGAAACTTCTTACTTAATCAGGTGAAATTAGCAGGTGAAATTAGCAGGTGAAATTAGCCGGTGAAATTACCGCTGGTACTGGTTCACGGCGCGGTTATGGTCGGGCAAGTTGGCCGAGAACTGGCTGGTGCCGTCGCCGCGCGCGACGAAATACAGCGCTTGCGTGCGGGCCGGCGCCAGCGCCGCCGTCAGCGATTGCGCGCCAGCGAGGGCGATCGGCGTGGGCGGCAAGCCGCCGCGCGTGTAGGTATTGTACGGGGTGTCCGCCTCCAGGTCGCGTTTGCGGATCTTGCCCTGGTAGTTGTCGCCCATGCCATAGATCACGGTCGGGTCCGTCTGCAGCAGCATGCCGGTCTTGAGGCGGTTGACGAAGACGCCGGCGATCATGGCCCGTTCGGACTTTTGCCCCGTTTCCTTTTCCACGATGGACGCCATGATCAGCGCCTCGTACGGATTCTTATATGGCAGGGCCGGATCGCGCTTGTCCCACGCTTCAGACAGGCGGCCTATCATGGCCGTGTGCGCCTGCTTGAAAATCTGCATTTCGCTGGCGCCCTTGGCGAACAGATACGTATCCGGGAAGAACAGGCCTTCCGGCAGCACAAACTCGGGGCTGATTTTCGCCATCAGCTCCTTGTCGGACAAGCCCACGGTATCGTGCTTGAGGCCCGGATGGCTGGCCATGGCCATGCGCATCTGCTTGAAAGTCCAGCCTTCGATGATGGTCAGCGACTCTTGCGCGAACTCGCCGCGTGCCAGCTGCGTGATCAGGCGCTGCGGCGTCGTGCCCGGTTTCAGCTCGTAGGAACCGGCCTTGATCTTCGACGTCTTGCCTTCGACGCGCGCCAGCAGGTTGAACAGGATGGGCACGATGGGCACGCCCGCGTCCGCGATCTGCTGGCCGGCCGCATGCGCGCCGCTGCCCGGCGTGATCGTAAACGGTATCGCGTCGCCTTCCGTGGTGATGGGTTGCTGCGCCCAGTACACAAAAGTACCACCGACGCCGATGGCGGCGATGACCGAACTGACTACAAGTTTTTTAAAGAAAGCCATTGTTCCGATTCTTGTGATGCGCTCGCTGGCGAGCAGCGCGCGCTTGTTATGATCGTTCATTTGTGAAGCAAGTGCGTGCAAAGCGGCGCCAACACTGGCAATTTTGCCGCTGCCGACGCGATCTGCGCGACATCACTATAATGAACCCGTAATGATAATGCTTAATCGCTGATCTAATGGAAATTATGAATAACTGGAATCAATTTTTAACCGTACAAGGCGCCCGCCCCGCTGCCATCGATGGCGCGCCTGACAGCAGCGCGAACTCTCCTATAGCCGATTTTGGCCAGTCTCTGACAGTGTCCCAACTGCAAGATGGTTTTGTCGCGGCCATCACGGACCAGGGCTTGATCGGTTTGAACGGCGACGAGGCAGCCAGTTTCCTGCACGGCCAGCTGACCAACGACGTGGAACACCTGGACCAGGAGCAAGTGCGCCTGGCCGGCTACTGCACGCCGAAAGGCCGCCTGCTGGCCAGTTTCCTGATGTGGCGCAATGCCACCACCATTTATCTGCAATTGCCGCGCGCCATACAGCCAGCCATCCAGAAGCGCTTGCAGATGTTCGTGCTGCGCGCCAAGGCCAAGCTGCACGATGCCTCCGGTGATGAGGCCAATCAAGTCATCCTGGGCCTCGGCGGCAAGCAAGCCAGCGCCGCTCTGGCCGCCTGGTTCCCCATCCTGCCCGCCACGCCGTTCAGCAAGGTCGAACATGCGCTGGGCACGCTGCTGCGCGTAGCCGATGCCTTTGGCAGCGCCCGCTATGAATGGCTGACCTCAGCCGCCACGGCGCGCGACGTGTGGCCGCCATTGACGCAACAGCTGGCCAAGGGCGGAACGGATGCCTGGCAGTTGTCCGAGATCCATGCGGGCATCCCGCAGATCACGGCCGCCACGCAAGAGCAATTCGTGCCGCAAATGATCAACTTCGAGCTGCTGGGCGGCGTCAATTTCAAGAAAGGCTGCTATCCGGGCCAGGAAATCGTCGCGCGCAGCCAGTATCTGGGCAAGCTCAAGCGCCGCACCACCCTCGTCAGCATCGCTGACGCAGCGGCAGTGGCCGGTGGCGAACTGTTCGCCGTCAGCGACCCCGAGCAACCTTGCGGCATGCTCGTCAACGCCGCGCCGAACGGCAGCGGTGGCATCGACGCCCTCGTCGAAATGAAACTGGGGGCGATAGCCGAAGGTTCAAGCGCCGCCGGCGCCGTGCGCTACGGCTCGGCCCAGGGCGCCGCCGTGCAATTCCTGCCCATGCCTTACGTGCTCGACGCACTCGATTTGTGAGAATGCCATGAAAGATTTGTACATTTACTATCAGGTAAAGGAAGAGCACGCCCAGGCGCTGGAAGCCAGGGTCCGTGCCTTGCAAGCGAAACTGGCGGCCGCCTCTGGCGTGGCGCCGCAGCTGAAGCGCCGCCCGGAAGTCAAGGATGGCTTGCAGACGTGGATGGAAATCTATCCCGTCGTCGGCGAAGGTTTTGCCGAACTGCTGGCCAGCGCGTCCGACGAGGCGGGCTTGCTGTCATTGACGGCCGGCGCGCGGCATACGGAAGTGTTCATGGATTTGCCTCCATGTGCCTGATCGTTTTTGCCTGGAAAGTCAATCCGCACATCCCGCTGATTGCCGCCGCCAACCGCGACGAATTCTATGAACGCGCCAGCGCCCCCGCTGGCGCCTGGCCCGAGCACCCGCAAGTGTACGCGGGCCGCGACCTGCAGGCAGGCGGCAGCTGGATGGGCATCACCCAAGCCGGCAGCGGCAGCTCGCGCTTTGCCGCCATCACGAATATCCGCAGCCCGCAAGACCGCAACCCGGACGCCCCCTCGCGCGGCGCCCTGGTGGCCGACTATCTGGCCGGCAATATGTCGCCGCAAGACTACATCGCGCAAATCCGTCCCGGATGCAAAGCCTACAACGGTTTTAATCTGGTGCTGGGCGACGCCACTACCCTGATCTGGTTTTCCAACCGGGGCGATGGCGACGCGCGCAATGGCCAGCCATTGGAACCGGGCATCTACGGCTTGTCGAACGCGCTGCTGGACGCGCCGTGGCCGAAAGTCTTGAAGACCAAGGCCCAGTTCGCCAGCCTGCTGTGCCAGGGCGCGCCCGACGACGCGTATTTCGACATGCTGGCCGACACCACGCGCGCACCCGACTTCCGCTTGCCGGACACGGGCGTGCCGCTCGACCTCGAGCGCGTGCTGTCCGCCGTCTGCATCGAAACGCCGGGCTACGGCACGCGCACTTCCACCGTCGTCAAATTGTTCGCGGACTCGCCCGGCGAACTGCATGAGCTGGTGATTCAGTAGGTCGGGTTAGCGCGCAAGCGCGTAACCCGACAACACCAGCGCCCTCAACCGGCATCACCGCCCCCTACAACCAACATCACCACCGTCCCCAACGTCGGATTACGCGCGCCTGCGGCGCGCTAATCCGACCTACGCACGCTTCCCCTCTCTTCATCGAAAAGCCACTCGGCAGGCGTCCGCACAAAAAAGAAAGCGCTTGCGCAAGCGCTTTCTTTTGTTTACGATAGATTCAAACGCGGCGACACAGCCGCACACTATCGCAGCACACAATAATAAAAAAACCATCAGGAGACACCATGGCCACCATGGAAGATGTAGCGCGGGCGGCGGACGTATCGCTGTCGACCGTTTCGCACGTACTCAACGGCACCCGCAAGGTCAGCCCGAAAACCGTCGCCGCAGTCAACGCGGCCATGCAGCAGATCGGCTATGTGCCGAACATGCTGGCGCGCGCCCTGGCCGGCTCGTCCTCGGGCACCATCGGCGTGGCCATTTCCGCCTTCACCAATCATTATTTCAGCGAAACCGTGCGCGCCATCGAGGCGGCCTGCACGCGCCACGGCTTGATGATGCTGTTTTCCGATACGCACGACGACCCTGCACAGGAACTCAAGGTGGTGCAAAACTTGCACCAGCGCCGCGTTGACGGCATCGTGCTGGCGCCCTCGGGCGATCCGCACAACCGCGCCCTCGCCTATTTAAACAGCAACAAGATCGCTTCCGTGCTGGTCGACCGCATGTCGCCGCAACCGTTCGACCAGGTGGGCGTGGAAAACACCGAGGCGACGGCCGAACTGGTCAGCCACTTGATCGCTGCTCACGGCCACCGCCGCATCGGCTTTATCGCGGGCGCGCCCGGCCTGTCCACGACGCACGAGCGTATCGACGGCTACCGCCTGGCCTTGCAGCGCGCCGACATCGTCTTTGATCCCGCACTGCTGCGCTCGGGCGACTCGAACCTGGAGCGCAGCGGCGCGGCCACGCGCGAACTGCTGGCCCTGCCACCTGGGCAGCGTCCGACCGCCATCGTGGCCGGCAATAACCTGATGACCATCGGCACCATGCATGCCTTGCGCGACGCGCACATTGCTGTACCGCAAGACGTCGCGCTGGCTGGCTTCGATGATTTCGACTGGGCCGATTACTTCAGCCCCCGCCTGACCGTGATGGCCCAGCCGCTCGAAGAACTGGGCGCCATGGCCGTCGACCTCTTGATCGACCGTATCGCCAATCCGGGCCGCGCCCAGCATGTGCAGCGCTTGTCGCCGACCTTGCGCGTGCGCAACTCCTGCGGCTGCCCCTGACTTTTTACTCTAAACAATATGCATCCAGCGATTTCCCTCGGTATCGACCTCGGTACCTCCGAACTGAAAACCGTGCTGATGGACAGCACCGGCGCCGTGCGCGGCCAGGCTTCCGTACGCCTGGACGTTAGCCGCCCGCAGCCGGGCTGGTCCGAACAGTCGCCGCAGGACTGGTGGGCCGCCTGCGTCACGGCCCTGGCGCAGCTGCGCGCCGCCTGGCCGCAAGACTATGCCAGGATCGCCTGCATCGGCCTGTCGGGCCAGATGCATGGCGCCGTGCTGCTCGATAGTAACGACAACGTGATCCGTCCCGCCATCCTGTGGAACGATGCGCGCGCCGAAGCGGAAGCGGCCGCACTGGCGCGCGACTATCGCGCGTATGCGGACGTGACGGGTAGCCTGCCCATGGCGGGCCTGACGGCGCCGAAACTGCTGTGGCTGCAAGCCCACGAGCCGGATGCCTTTGCCGCCATCGCCTGCCTGCTGTCGCCGAAAGACTATCTGCGACTGCAGTTGACGGGGATTAAACTGACGGACATGTCCGACGCGGCCGGCACCCTGTGGCTGGACGAGGCCAAACGCGCCTGGTTCGCCCCCATGCTGGCCACCTGCGGCTTGACGCTGGAACAAATGCCGGCGCTGGCCGAAGGCGATGCGGCCACGGGTACCGTGCTGGCCGCCATCGCCGACCATCTGGGCTTGCCCGCGAACGTGGTGGTGGCCGGTGGCGGCGGCGATAACCCCGTCTCGGCCGTGGGCATCGGCGCCGTCAATGGCGGCGACAGTTTTATTTCGCTGGGCACCAGCGCCGCCATCGTTTCCGTCACCGAGTCGCCTTTGGGCAACCCGGCCGGCGGCGTGCACAGCTTTTGCCACGCCCTGCCTGGCCGCTGGTATGCGATGGGCGCGATTTTATCCGGCGCCAGCTGTCTGCGCTGGGCCACGGGCGTGCTGGGGCAGCCCGACGAGGCGGCCCTGTTGGCGCTGGTGGAAAGCGCCCTGCCGCTCGACGCGCCCATCGCGCCATCCGCGCCGCTGTTCCTGCCCTACCTGTCGGGCGAGCGCACGCCGCATAACGACCCGCAAGTACGCGGCGCCTTCTTGCAGCTGGGCCACGACAGCACGCCGGCGCAGCTGGGCTACGCCGTACTCGAAGGCGTGGCCTTTGCCTTGCGCGACGCCATGGCGGCAGTCACCTCGACGGGTGCCGTGGTTCCCCACTGCATGCTGGTGGGCGGCGGCGCGCGCAGCCAGTACTGGGCGCAGCTGCTGGCCAATGTGCTGGGGCGCGACATGCGCACCCTGCACAACAGCGAACTGTCGGCCAGTCTGGGCGCGGCCAAGCTGGGCTTTGCCGCCATCGGCGACAGCAGCCTGCTAACGCAGGGTTTGCCCATCAAAAACACTTTCCTGCCCGATGCCGCGCACAGCGCAGCCTTGAGCATCCGTTACGGCCGCTACCGTAGCCTGTTTCCCGCCGTGCAAGCCTTGCACCAACTCAGTGATAAGGAATAGTAATGAATCAGTTGCAACAATTAAAACAGCACAGCACCGTCGTCGCCGACACGGGCGACTTCTTGCAACTGGCGCGTTTCGCGCCGCAAGACGCCACCACCAACCCGTCATTGATCCTGAAAGCCGTGCTGCAGCCCGATTACGCACCCTTGCTGGAAAGCACAGTTGCCGCGCATAAAGCCGCCTCGCTGGACGACATCGTCGACCAGGTGCTCGTGCGCTTCGGCCTGGAGATATTAAAAGTCGTGCCGGGCCGCGTGTCGACGGAAGTCGATGCCCGTTTGAGCTTTGACCGCGCCGCCACCGTGGCGCGTGCGCGCCGGCTGATCGCCTTGTACGAGCAGGCTGGCGTAAACCGCGAGCGCGTGCTGATCAAGATCGCCGCCACCTGGGAAGGCATCCAGGCGGCGCGCGAACTGGAGCAAGACGGCATCTTTTGCAACCTGACCCTGCTGTTCGCATTTTGCCAGGCCGTCGCCTGCGCCGATGCCAAAGTACGGCTGATTTCGCCATTCGTGGGCCGCATCTACGACTGGCATAAAAAATCGCTGGGCGCGGCATGGGACGAAGCGGCGCGCAGCTTGTCCAACGATCCAGGCGTGCAATCGGTCACGCGCATCTTTAATTACTACAAGCAACATGGCATCGCCACGCAAGTGATGGGCGCCAGCTTCCGCAACGTGGGCCAGATCACGGCCTTGTCCGGCTGCGACTTGCTGACCATCAGCCCGGACTTGCTGGCCAAGCTGGAAGCGTCAAGCGAACCGTTCGAGCGCGCGCTGGGCGGCGACCTGGGCGCGGCACAGCCGGCCATCACATATGACGAAGCGGCCTTCCGCTACGCCTTGAACGACGATGCGATGGCCACCGAAAAGCTGGCCGAAGGCATCCGCGGCTTTGCCGTCGATGCGGGCAAGCTGGACGCCATGATCGAGAAGTTGCGTACTAACTAAGTTTTCACCCGTAGCACCGTTTGTTTTTACAATAAAAACCCTTGGAGATCCTCATGAAAAAAGTCATTACCGCCACCCTGCTGCTGTCCGCCGCCTGCGGCGCCTTTGCCGCCGACAAGCCATTGAAATCAATCGGCGTGAGCGTGGGCGACCTGGCCAATCCGTTCTTCGTGGCGATTGGCCGCGGCGCGGAAGAAAGCGCGAAAAAGCTCGGTGGCCCTGGCGTGAAAGTCACCACAGTGTCGAGCAAGTATGACCTGAACACCCAGGTGGACCAGATCGAAAACTTTATCGCCAATAAAACCGACATCATCATCCTGAACGCCGTCGATTCCAAGGGTATCGCACCGGCCATCAAGAAAGCGCGCAACGCGGGCGTGGTCGTGATAGCCGTCGACGTGGGTGCCGTGGGCGCTTCGGCCACGGTGATGTCTGACAACACCATGGCCGGCGACGTGTCGTGCGCTTACCTGGCCAAGCAAATCGGCGGCAAGGGCAATGTAGTGATCCTCAACGGCCCACCGGTCACGTCCGTGATCGACCGCGTCAACGGCTGCAAGAAAACCCTGGCCGCGTTCAAGGATATCAAGATCCTGTCCGACAACCAGAACGCGGGCGGCAGCCGCGACGGCGGCATGACCGTGATGTCGAATTTGCTGACGGCCTATCCGAAGATCGACGCCGTATTCGCCATCAATGACCCGACGGGCATCGGCGCCGAACTGGCGATCAAGCAATCGAAACGCACGGACGTCAAACTGATCACGGCCGTCGATGGCGCGCCGGATGGCCAGAACGCCCTGAAAAACAAGGCCGGCCTGTTTGCCGCCACCTCGGCGCAAAACCCGTACCGCATGGCCACCGACGCCGTACAAATGGGCTACGACATCATGAACGGCCGCACGCCGAAACAGACCATGGTGCTGTTGCCGACGCCGGCCATCACCAAGGAAAACGTCGCCACCTACACGGGCTGGGTAAAGAACTGATCTGCCTGACCTGAACCACGTGGCGCCGCCGGCCAGTTGGCAGGCGGCGCCAGTTTCACCAGCAAGGAAGGACAGTCATGAGCGACGATATTATTTTTGAAATGCGCGGCATCGAGAAGCGCTTTGGCGCCACGCGCGCGCTGCGCGGCGTGCACCTGACGGTGCGCAGCGGCGAAATCCATGCCGTGATGGGCGAGAACGGCGCCGGCAAGAGCACCCTGATGAAAATCCTCTCGGGCGTGTACACGCCCGATGCGGGCGAAATCATCCTCGACGGCAAGCCGATCAGGATCCGCAACCCGGGCGAGGCGCGCGCGCTGGGCATCAACCTGATCTACCAGGAACTCAGCGTGGCCAAGAACATGACGGTGGCGCAGAACGTCTTCATGGGCAGCGAACCGCAAGGACCATTCTGGACCGTCAAGGGCGGCGAAATGCGCGCGCGCACGAATGCCATCCTGGCCGACCTCGGGTCCCGCTTCGACGCGGACACCATGGTGTCCAGCCTGTCGATCGCCGAGCAGCAGCAGGTGGAAATCGCCCGCGCCCTCGTGCACGAAAGCCGCATCCTGATCATGGACGAGCCCACAGCGGCCCTGTCCGACCGGGAAACCGAACAATTGTTCCGCATCATCGAAGAACAACGCGACAAGGGCCTGGCCGTGCTCTACATCAGCCACCGCATGGCCGAGGTGGAGCGCCTGGCGCGCCGCATCACGGTGTTGCGCGACGGCGCCTATGTGGGCGAACTGGGCAAGGATGAGCTGGATCAAAAGAAAGTCGTGCAAATGATGGTGGGCCGCCCTGCCGACGACTTTTATGCGCACCAGCGGCGCACCACGCGGGGCGCCGAGCGCCTGCGCGTGGAAAACGTGGGCGGCGGCAAGGTCAAGCCTGCCTCGTTCGCCCTGCATGCGGGCGAAGTGACGGGACTTGCCGGCCTGGTCGGCGCGGGCCGCACGGAACTGGCGCGGCTGATCTTTGGCGCGGACAAGAAGCAATCGGGGCAAGTGTGGCTCGACGGCCAGGAAGTGCATATCCACCGGCCGCTGGCGGCGATACGCCACGGCATCGGCTATTTGCCGGAAGACCGCAAGAGCCTGGGCCTGTTCATGCAATTATCGGCCATGGAAAACATGTCGATGAACATCCTGTCCAAGCATTCTACGGCGGGCGTGGTCAACCGTGGCGCCCTGACGCAGCTCACGCGCGAGGCGATTGCCAACCTCAACGTGAAAGTATCTGGCCCGGAAGGCATCGTGGGTGGATTGTCTGGCGGCAACCAGCAGAAAGTCTTGCTGGCGCGCTGGCTGGCCATTGCACCGAAAGTGCTGATCCTCGACGAACCGACGCGCGGCGTGGACGTGGGCGCGAAGAGCGAAATCTATAAAATCATCCACCAGCTGGCGGATGCGGGCACGGCCGTGCTGTGCATTTCCAGCGAACTGGCCGAGCTGGTCGGCATCTGCGACCGCGTGATGGTGATGTGCGAAGGACGCCTGACGGGCGAAGTGACGGGCGACGACATCACGCAGGAAAACATCCTCGCTTACGCTACGCAGCTGGAAGCGGCATAAGAATAATCAACAGGAGATAGCAAATCATGACAACTACCACCCGCAGCGCCGCGCGCGCCGGCGAACCCTTCAATGCTTCGAACCTGATGCGCCGCCTGGGCATGCTGCCCGTGCTGGTCGTGCTATACCTGGCCATGTACGGTCTGACCGTGTATTTCTCGGCAGATGGCACGTCCACCTTCATGACCAGCAATAACACCATGAACATCTTCCGCCAGGTCTCGATCAACATCGTGCTGGCTTCCGGCATGACCTTCGTCATTCTGACCAGCGGCATCGATTTATCGGTCGGCTCCGTGCTGGCCGTCTCGGCCGTGGCAGGCATGCTGATGTCCTTGTCGGCCCAGTTCGCCGGCTTTTCGATCCCCACGTTTTTGATCGTCGGCCTGCTGCTGGGTGCGCTCAATGGCGTGCTGGTGGCCCTCGTCGGCCTCAATCCATTCGTCGTCACCCTGGGCACCATGACGGCCCTGCGCGGCGCCGCCTACCTGTTCGCCGACGGCACCAGCGTGCTGAACACGGAAATCCCCAGCTTCGAATGGATGGGCAACGGCAGCTTTTTGGCCATTCCCTGGCTGATCTGGCTGGCGGCGGCCGTCGTCGTGCTGACGTGGTTTATTTTGCGCAAGACGACCTTGGGCCTGCATATCTACGCCGTCGGCGGCAATATCCAGGCGGCACGTTTGACGGGCATCAAGGTCGGCCTCGTGCTGATGTTTGTCTACACCATCAGCGGCCTGTTTGCCGGCCTGGGCGGCGCCATGTCGGCCAGCCGTTTGTATGCGGCCAACGGCAACTGGGGCACGGGCTATGAGCTGGACGCCATCGCGGCCGTCGTGCTGGGTGGCACGAGCCTGATGGGCGGCGTGGGTTCCGTCTGGGGCACCGTCATCGGCGCCCTGATCATCGGCGTGATGAACAATGGCTTGACGATTCTGGGACTGTCGTCGTTCTGGCAGTATGTAGCGAAGGGTGTCGTGATCGTGCTGGCGGTGATCCTGGATAAATGGCGCCAGTCGCACGCGCAGAACTAAGAGTAGCCCGGTAAGTGCCGGGGTCGTACCCTGCAGGGTACGACCCCAGTCCTTGCTCCAGGGTTAACGCTTAAAATTCCAGCCGCATCTCCACATGCGCAATCCCCGCCTCTTCGAATACATCCCCGGCTTGCACAAAACCGTGGCGCGCATAGAATGGCGCGGCCACGGTTTGCGCGTTCAGCACCACGGCGGCATCGCCGCGTGCGCGCGCCTTGTCCATCAGCAAGGTCAAAATGGCACCGCCCACGCCGGTGCCGCGGCCCGGCTGGCGCACGGCCATGCGGCCGATATGGCCATCGGGCAATAGCCGGCCCGTGCCGATGGCCTTGCCGGCTTCGTCATAGGCGACGGCGTGCAGGCAGACGGCGTCCATGTCGTCGAGTTCGATCTCGGCCGGCACTTTCTGTTCATCGACGAACACTTCAAAACGGATGGCGGTAGCGTCGGAGCCCAGGGTGGCCCAGTCGCCGAGGTGGATGGTGTGCTTGGTCATGGTGTAATGTAGAAAGAGACAGGCCGTAATTGTCGCACGCCCTGCCTTTCCACAGAGAGATCAGCTGAGCTTGACCAGCTGCTTGCCGAAGTTACGGCCTTTTAATAGGCCGATGAACGCTTCCGGTGCGCTGGCCAGGCCGTCGGCCACGGATTCGCGAAATTTCAGTTTGCCCGTCGCCACCAGGGTACCCAGCTCCGCCAGGCCTTGCGGCCAGAATTCCGGCTGCTCCGAGACGATGAAGCCGCGCACGGTGAGGCGGTTGGTAAGGATGAAGCGGGCATTGTCGAGCGGCGTCGGTTCGCCGTTGTAGCCGGCAATCCAGCCGCACACGGCCACGCGGCCAAACGCGTTGGTGCGCGCCAGCGCTGCATCGAAGATGGCGCCGCCCACGTTTTCAAAGATGGCGTCGATGCCCTCCGGCGTAGCCGCCGCCAGGTCGGCCTCCAGATTGCCCGCCTTGTAGTCGACGCAGGCATCGAAACCCAGTTCTTCGACGACATAGCGGCATTTTTCCGCGCCGCCGGCGATGCCAACCACGCGACAACCTTTCAGTTTCGCCAGCTGGCCCACGACGCTGCCCACGGCGCCGCTGGCGGCCGACACCACCACGGTTTCGCCCGCTTTCGGCGCCATGATCTGGTTCAAGCCATACCAGGCCGTCATGCCGGGCATGCCGACGGCACCCAGGTAGGCCGAGGCGGGAATATGCGTCGTGTCGACCTTGCGCAGCATGGTGCCGTCCGATACGGCCACTTCCGTCCAGCCCAAGGTCCCCACGACGGTGTCGCCCACGGCGAACTTCGGATGCTTCGATTCGAGCACCACGCCCACCGTGCCGCCGATCATGGTTTCATCGAGCGCTTGCGGCGCCGCATAGCTTTTATTCGCACTCATGCGCCCGCGCATGTAGGGATCGAGCGACAGGTACTGGTTACGCACCAATAACTGGCCATCCGTGATGGCGGGAATGTCTTTCGTTTCCAGGCGGAAGTTATCTGCTTGCACTTCGGCCGTAGGGCGCGAGGCGAGGACGATGCGTTGGTAGGTGGTCATGAATGCTCCTGTTATTAATCAAATGAAACCCAGAGGCAACAACTGGGGTCGAACCCTGAGGGTTCGACCCCAGCCCTTCGCTTTGGGGTTAACGGGTTTTCAAATCTCATAGTCCATACATTGTCTGGCTTCCCGCACGGCCCCAAAAAACGGCTTGATTTTCACATGCTCGGGGTGGTTCTGGTAAGCGTCGAGCGCTGCGCGGCTGGCGAACTCGCTGTACAGGACGATGTCGTAAGTCGCTTCCAGACCCGGCTGGGCCACGGCGGCTTCGAATGTCAAAATGCCGGGGACCAGGTCCGAACAGGAATCGAGCAAGGCTTTCAGCTTCAAGGCATTCGTGGCGCGGTCGGCGCCTTCGGCGTGGTCTAACAGTTTCCAGAAAACGATGTGCTTGATCATGGCGGATGCGAGGGAGAGTAGGCAAAGAGAGCCGATACTGTAACCGCTATCGGCTCACTCTGCAGCACGCCCGACTAGACGACTTCGAACAGGCCAGCTGCACCCTGCCCGCCGCCGATGCACATGGTCACCACCACATATTTGACACCACGGCGCTTGCCTTCGATCAAGGCGTGGCCCGTCAGGCGCGCGCCCGACACGCCGTACGGATGGCCCACGGCAATCGCGCCGCCGTTCACATTCAGGCGCTCCATGGGGATGCCCAGGGTGTCGGCGCAATACAGCACTTGCACGGCAAATGCTTCGTTGAGTTCCCACAGGCCGATGTCAGCCACCGTCAAGCCCGCCTTTTTCAGCAGTTTCGGAATGGCAAACACGGGGCCGATGCCCATTTCATCGGGTTCGCAGCCGGCCACGGCAAAGCCACGGAAAATGCCCAGCGGCTGCAAGCCTTTCGCTTCGGCCACTTTCGCATTCATGACGATGGCCATCGAAGCGCCGTCGGAAAACTGGCTGGCATTGCCGGCGCTGATGACGCCACCGGGCATGGCGGAACGGATCTTGGCTACGCCTTCGTAGGTGGTATCAAAGCGGATGCCTTCGTCGCTTGAGATCGTCACTTCGCGCGACACCAGCATGCCGCTGGCCTTGTCGGCCACGCCCATGATGGTGGTCATCGGCACGATTTCCGCGTCGAACAGGCCGGCCGCCTGGGCGCTTGCTGCGCGCTGCTGGCTTTGCGCGCCATACACATCCTGGCGCTCGCGCGAAATCTGGTAGCGCTTGGCCACGGTTTCAGCCGTCTGCAGCATGGGCCAGTACACTTCCGGCTTGTGCTGCTGCAGCCAGACATCGCGGTACATATGCGTATTCATTTCATTTTGCACGCAGGAAATCGATTCCACGCCGCCCGCCGCATAGATATCGCCTTCGCCCGCGATGATGCGCTGCGCCGCCAGGGCGATGGCCTGCAAGCCCGAGGAACAAAAGCGGTTGACGGTCATGCCGGCCGTCGTGACGGGGCAGCCACCGCGCAAGGCCACCTGGCGCGCGATGTTGCCGCCCGTGGCGCCTTCGGGAAAGGCGCAGCCGACCAGCACGTCTTCCACTTCTTCTGCCTCAATGCGCGCACGCTCGATGGCGGCGGCCAGCACATGGCCGCCCAGGGTGGCGCCGTGCGTCATGTTGAACGCGCCCTTCCAGGACTTGGCCAGGCCCGTGCGGGCGGTCGATACGATGACGGCTTCATTCATGCTGTGTCTCCTTGTGGGAAATATTATAGGTGGGGTATCTGGGGAATCAGAATAGCACATTTAAGTACGGTCGTTCGCAAAGTTCTGGCGCGCACCACTAGTAAGCTCCGTGTAAGTTTCAAGCAAGCATGACGTAAGGTTCGGAGAACACACTCGGCTCCAGCTGTTGCAAGAATGGTCAAAAAGACCTCGGCAATGGTTCACTATAAAACATAGGGAGACAAACCATGGCAACACCATCCGGCTCGGCCGACGTACGGAAATTTTCCACCAAGGGAACGCCGATCACGCCCGAGGAACGCAAGGTCATCTTTGCATCCTCGCTCGGCACCGTCTTTGAATGGTACGATTTTTATCTGTACGGTTCGCTCGCTTCCATCATCGCCAAGCAATTTTTCATCGGCGACCCCACCACCACCTTCATCTTCGCGCTGCTGGCCTTTGCCGCCGGCTTCATCGTGCGTCCGTTCGGCGCGCTGGTCTTCGGCCGCCTCGGTGACATGATCGGCCGCAAGTACACTTTCCTGATCACGATTTTGATCATGGGCGGCTCCACCTTCATCGTCGGCTTGCTGCCGGGCCATGCCTCCATCGGCATCGCCGCGCCGATCATCCTCGTCATCCTGCGCATCCTGCAAGGCCTGGCACTGGGCGGCGAATACGGCGGCGCAGCCACCTATGTGGCCGAGCACGCGCCTGAAGGCAAGCGCGGCGCATTCACGGCGTGGATACAGACGACGGCAACCCTGGGCTTCTTCCTGTCGCTGATGGTCATCCTGGGCACCCGCCTGGCGACCGGCGAGAAGGATTTCGAGGCCTGGGGCTGGCGCATTCCCTTCCTGGTCTCCGTCATCCTGCTGGGTATTTCCGTGTGGATCCGCCTGGCCATGAATGAATCGCCCGCGTTTTCCAAGATGAAAGCCGAGGGCAAGACCTCGAAAGCGCCACTGACGGAAGCGTTCGGCAAGTGGAAAAACCTGAAGATCGTCATCCTGGCCCTGATCGGCCTGACCGCCGGCCAGGCCGTCGTCTGGTACACGGGCCAGTTCTACGCCCTGTTCTTCATGATCCAGACCCTGAAAGTGGATCTGGCAACGGCCAACGTGCTGGTCGCCGTCGCGCTGCTGCTGGCTACGCCGTTCTTCCTGTTCTTCGGCAGCCTGTCCGACCGCATCGGCCGCAAGTACATCATCCTCGGCGGCTGCCTGATCGCCGCCCTGACCTACTTCCCGATCTTCAGCGGCCTGACCCACTTCGCCAATCCGCAGCTGGAAGCGGCACTGAAGAACTCGCCAGTGGTGGTGGTGGCCGATCCGGCTTCCTGCCACTTCCAGTTCAACATGACCGGCACCAAGAAGTTCCCATCGTCGTGCGACATCGCCACGGGCTTCCTGTCGAACAGCTCGGTGAACTACACGAAGGAAGACGCGCCGGCCGGCTCAATCGCCAAAGTACGCATCGGTACGAAGGAATTTTCCTCGTTTAACGCCGTCATGACAGCCGATGGCCTGAACTTCGATGCCGAAAGCAAGGCCCGCGAAGCGGCGCTGAAGAAAGAACTGGGCGCCGGCATCAAAGAAGCGGGCTACCCTGCGAAAGCCGATCCGGACCAGATCAACAAGCCGATGGTGGTCTTGCTGCTGTTCATCCTGGTGCTGTATGTGACCATGGTGTATGGCCCGATCGCCGCCATGCTGGTGGAAATGTTCCCGACGCGCATACGTTACACCTCGATGTCCCTGCCCTACCACATCGGTAACGGCTGGTTCGGCGGCTTGCTGCCGACCACGGCCTTCGCGCTGGTGGCCTTCAAGGGCGACATCTATTATGGGCTGTGGTATCCGATCATCGTCGCCCTGGCGACTGTCGTGATCGGCACCCTGTTCGTCAAGGAAACCAGGGACAACAATATCTACGCCGACGATTAATCTGAGGCTAACCCCGGCCGCAAGGCCGGGGGCTGCAAAGCAAAACGCCGCTGACTGGTCAGCGGCGTTTGTTTTTTATACGGCGTAGGCGGCGACCTTACTTGTCGCTCTTGCCCTGTTTCACCTGGTCGCGCTGCTGCACGTATTCCTGGTAGCTGGTCTGGTTGCGCTTGCGGCAGGCATTGCGGTCGTCAAAATTATTGAGGCTGTTGCAATACTCACCGATCTTGTCCCGGTTCGCGTCATACAAGACTTCACAGCCAGTCATGGCCAGCAAGAAGGGAACGATCAGATATTTCATTGCTACTCTCATGGATAGGGACGAAATTGCGCGAAAAAACACCAGATTGCCCACTGGATAAGCGAGCAAGCTTTATCTTAACGCGATCCTGACGGAAAGTACAAGCGCTCGGTATTACTGAATGGAAAGGATTTCCGGCACGCCGCATGCATGCTATGGTGGAAGTTTCCTCCACCGGACTCGCGCCAGGCATGCCGACCATTGCTCCCGCCCCCTGCGGCCCATTGCAGCAGCATTTCGACGCCTTGCTGCAAGACGTCTGCGCCAGCCTGACCACGCACGCCAGTCACTTGCTGGACGGCATTTACTTGTACGGCAGCATCGCCCGCGGCGATGCCACGCCCGGCGTATCCGACCTCGACCTGACCCTGGTGCTGCGCCATCCTCCCACGCAGCAGCAGGCCGACGCGCTGGAAGCGCTGCGCCTGGCCTTGCAGGCGCGCCACCCGGAAGTACTGAAAATCGATTTCGATACCGGCCACCGGACCCAGGTGCTGGCGCCGGAGCACCTGTACAGCTGGGGTTACTGGCTCAAGCACCAGTGCCGCTGCCTGTGGGGCGATGACCTGGCGTCGCACTTTGCGCCGTTCGCGCCTTCGCGCGCCATCGCCTTGGCCGTAAATGGCGACTTTGTCCGCGTGCTGGACGATTATGCGCAGCGCCTTGATGACGAGCGAGCCCCTGTCGCCATCGTGCGCCTGCAGCGCGAAGCATCGCGCAAGCTGATCCGTTCCTGCAACATTCTGCGCCAGGACGGCGATCCTGGCTGGCCCGCCAGTCTGGACGAGCATGCAGCGCAATTGCTGCGGCACTATCCCGCCATGCAGGCGCACATGACGTATTTCCTGGCCCAGGCCAGGGCCGGCGCGGCGCCAGCCAGCGGTTTTACGCCAGCGCTGCGCCAGTTCACGCATTGGCTGGCGCAGCAACAGGCGAGCTAAACGCCCGGCTCCTCGTTCAACAGCGGATTGCCGGCCGCAAACGCGGCCAGGTGCTCGAGCAGCACGCGCACGCGGGCCGGCAGGTAGCGCCGCTGCGTCCAGACGGCATACACATGGCGCGGCTGCGGCATCCAGTCGGGCAGGACGCGCACGAGGCTGCCGCGCGCCACTTCGTCGCGGCATTGCAAGAGCGGACACAGCAGGATGCCGATGCCCGCGTCCGCCATCTCCACGGCCAGGCGCATTTCATTGACGCGCAGGCGCGCCTGCGGTTCGATCACCATTTCGGCGCCGTCGCCGGGCCGCCGCAAGCGCCAGCTGCGCAGCGGTTCGGCCACGATCAGCTCGTGCCTTTCCAATTCCTGCAAGTCGCGCGGCACGCCGGCGCGCGCCAGGTAAGCGGGCGCCGCCACCATCACCAGGGCGGCGCTGCCCAGCCGGCGCTGCATCAGCGAGGAATCGTCGAGCGCGCCCACGCGGATGGCCAGGTCGGCGCCGCTGCCCACCAGGTCTTGCAGCAGGTTCGACAGTTCCAGCTCCAGGCGGATGTCCGGGTACTGCTGCATGAAGCTGACCCAGGCGGGCGTCAGCAAGCCGCTGGCGAAATTCACGGGCGCCAGCACGCGGATACTGCCCGAGACGGCCGACAGGCTGGCGTCGAGCTGCTGCGTCGCTTGCCGCAAGGCGTGTACCAGGGGACGGCACTGCTCGTAGTATTGCCAGCCTTCCGCCGTCGGCTGCAAGCGGCGCGCGCTGCGGTTGAGCAAGCGGTAGCCCAGCTGGCTTTCCAGCTTTTGCAGCCGGCGCGTGACGGTGGCGGCGGGCAAGTCTTCCTTGACGGCCGCCGCATGCAGGCTGCCCGCCTCGACAATGGCGACAAACAGGGCTAGGTCATCGAGCATGATTCGTCAAGCATGATTGCATTTTCGGAATTTGAAATTAAAAATATGGCTCTAGTATAGATTGCTGCAAGTCGTTACGCTGGCATCTTTCCACTATGTTGAAAGCACGCCATGTCCGATGCCCTGCGCCTGCGCTGCACGTTCGCCTTCCTGATGTCGCTGGTGATGACCCTGCTGATGAGCGCCTGGGTCACCTGGCTCAATATCGGCCTGCAGGCGGACTTCCTGCCCCGCTGGCGCCATGCCTTCTTTGCCGCCTGGCCCGTGGCCTTCTGCGCCGTGATGCTGTTCGCGCCCCGCGTGCAGCTGATGAGCCGCAGTATCGTGGCGCGGCTCGCTGGCCGCCCTTAACCGGCAGTCGGCCGGCGGCAGTATCACTCGGTCACTCCCGCCCACGGCCGCCCTGATCCGGGCTATGCTATGGCCGTCCTTGTTTTTACAGCGGAGTGCCAATGCTTGATCACGTTTCCCTCACCGTCAGCGACCTGGAACGCGCCGAACGCTTCTATGACGCCATCTTCGCCGCGCTGGGCGTGCCCAAGGTGGGCAGCGAGCATGCTGACGCCTGGATCGGCTATGGCGAGCGCAGCGATGCCGAGCACCCTGAACGCAGCTATTTTTCCGTGCGCCTGGGCCCGCAGCCCGACGACGCGCCGCGCCGCCATTGCTGCTTCAAGGCGCCCTCGCGCGCGGCCGTGGAAGCGTTCTGGCATGCGGGCCTGGCGCACGGCGGCATCGACCTGGGCGCGCCCGGCCTGCGCCACTATCACGCCAGCTATTACGCGGCCTTCCTGTTCGATCCGGACGGCAACCGCATCGAAGCAGTCTGCCATCGCACCGACGCCGGTTAACAGAACGGAGAACCCCGTTCTGTTCAGCATTTTCACTTTCCCATGATTTGCCTATAATGGCTGGCACGCCATACCGGTCCCCGGTCTCTGCCCCAAGAAGGAAATTCATGCATCATCTATTCGTCGGCCGCCCCGCGCGCACCATGCTCCTCTCCAGCGCCGGCTTGCTGCTGGCAGGCTGTTTTTCCGGCTGCTCCCTGTTGCCATCGACCCCGGCCACGCCCGGCGTGCCCGCCACGGCCGCCCTGCCCGACGCCAGCATCGCCTATGCCTTGAGTGGCCAGGGCGGCTTGCCCGTGGTGTTCCAGTCAGCCATGGGCGACGGCAAGGATGTGTGGGCCAAGGTGGTGCCCGAAGTGGCCAAGCAGCACCGCGTGCTCGTCTACGACCGTCCCGGCTACGGCGACAGCCGCAAAACCACCACGCCGCGCGACCCGTGCACCATCGCCGCCCAGCAGCGCGCCCTGCTGGCGCAAGCGGGCCTGAAACCGCCGTATGTGCTGGTGGGCCATGGTTTGGGCGGACTGTACCAATATGTGTATGCCAGGCTGTACCCACAGGACGTGGCCGGCCTGATTCTGCTCGATCCCACGCACCCGCAGCAATGGAGCCGGATGCAAACGGACGCGTCCACCTACGCCATGCTCGTGAAGACGCGGCGCAAACTCATGTTCAACAGTACGGAATCGGCCGAATTCGATGCCCAGACGCAGTGCCTGCAGCACGTCGACATGGCCAGCCCCCTGCGCGTGCCCGCCATGCTGCTGGTGCGCGACAAATTCGGCATCGAGGAAATGGGCTCGTTTGAAAACGTGGTGCGGGCCCAGGAAAAGGATTGGCAGCGCCTGTCCGGCGCGCCGGCCATCGAGCGCATCACGGGCGCCGGCTACTACATCCAGAAAGACAACCCCGTCATCGTCAACGAGGCAATCAAGATGGTGGCGAAGAAGAAGTAGTAGTGGCGTCGGATTACGCGGCGTACCGCCGCTAATCCGACCTACGCTGACTTAGAACGCCTAACAAAACATCTCTACGCACCTCCAACAGATGAGCGTGCAGTCGATCAGAACGGTCATGTGATCGATATCCTGATGCAGAGCCGGCGCAACCAGCAGGCAGCAAGTAGCTTTTTCCGCAAGCTCCTCAAGGGCTTGCGTTATACACCAGGGGTGCTGATCACTGACAAGCTAAAGAGCTATGCCGCGGCAAAAACGCAAATCATGCTGGGTGTCGAGCATCGCCAGCACAAGGGTCTGAATAACCGGGCCGAACTCTCGCATCAACCGACGCGGCAACGAGGACGACAGATGCGCCGCTTCGAGTCATCTGGCCAAGCTCAGCGTTTTTTGTCGGCGCATGGCCCGATCAACAACACTTTCCGGTGCCAGCGCAACCGCTTGACAGCGGATCGGTACCGGCACGTCCGTATGCAGGCATTTTTTTCATGGAATGAGGTCACAGACGTAGCAAAAAACGCCGAATCCGTGACACCGTGTTACCCCATCAACGGCAATTTCGCTTGGAATTCTACAACTCGTCGCCCCGGTTCATCAAGTTGACATTACCCGTGTGCCTGTTTATCTATGGGAAATTTTGCGATAATGACGATATTGACACAGAGGAAAGAAAATCATCATGGTATCGGCAATTGGTTCGGGTAGCGCGGTGAGCACGGCCCCCAGCAGCGGCGGATCCACTAGCGCCAAGCAGATCGCCGCACTGCAAGAGCAGATCAAGGGGGCGCAAGAGCAGTTGAAGGAGTCGCAGAAGGGCGAACAGACGGACGCGTCGAAAAAGCTGCAGAAGCAACTGGCGCAGCAGATACAGTTGCTGCAGGCGCTGATCGCGCAATTGCAAGCGCAAGCGGCTCAACAGGCGCAGCAGAAACAGGACAGCCAGCCAGCCAGCGGCACCGATACCGGCAACAGCGCAGCGCGCTCGCCCACCTCGACCTTGGGCAACACTATCGACACCGAGGCTTAAGAACGCCTAACAAAACGTCGTCCAGAGAAACAAACGGCCCCGAAGCTGGTCCAACCCACCTGACATCATTTTCGGGGGGCCGCGCCATGGCTAAATCACTTCTTCCTGACGACCTGTGGGCGCTGATTCAGCCTTTGCTACCAGCACATCGTCCTTCTCCCAAAGGCGGGCGTCCTCGCATTGACGACCGCGCCGCCTTGACCGGCATCCTGTTCGTCCTCAAGACCGGTTTGCCTTGGGCATACCTTCCCCGTGAACTGGGTTGCGGCAGCGGCATGAGTTGCTGGCGGCGTCTACATGCCTGGCAACAGGCAGGTAGCTGGCAACGCATCCATGACGCCATGCTGCAGCACTTGCGGGAATACGACCAGATTCAGTGGGAACGCGCTAGTGTCGACTCGGCCAGCGTGCCCCCCCTCGGCGGACAGCATACCGGCCCCAATCCCACCGACCGCGGCAAGCTCGGTTGTAAGCACCATCTGCTCGTCGATCAACGCGGACTGCCTCTGGTGGCGAGCATATCGGGGGCTCAGGTACATGATTCCCGCATGCTGATTCCACTGCTTGAAGCCGTCCCTTCAGTAGCAGGGCTTGCGGGCCGGCCACGCAAACGTTCTGCCAAACTGCATGCCGACAAGGCCTATGCTTCGCGTGCCCATCGGGCCTGGTTGCGTAGCCGTGGCATCGCTCCACGCATAGCCCGCTACGGTATCGAGTCGCGCGAACGGCTGGGAAAATGGCGCTGGGTGGTCGAACGCACACTGGGCTGGCTTCACCGTTTCCGCCGCCTGCGTATCCGCTACGAGCGCCGAGCTGATATCCATCAGGCATTCCTGTCACTTGCCTGCATACTCATCTCCTGGAGATATATTCAGCGGTTTTGTTAGGCGCTCTTACTCAGTAGGCGGATTAGCGGGGCGACGCCGCGCGTAATCCGACAACATCGGGCGTCAACGGTAGCGCCGGATTAGCTATTAAAACCCTTGCCCTCGCCCGCCAGCTTCACCAGCAGGGGCGCCGGCGTCCACGCCTCGCCGTGGCGGCCTTTCGCGTAAGCGGCAATCGTATCGAGCACGTTCGGCAAGCCCACCGTGTCCGCATAGAACATGGGGCCGCCACGGAACAGGGGGAAGCCGTAACCTGTCAGATACACCATGTCGATATCCGATGCGCGCAGGGCGATGCCCTCTTCGAGGATGCGCGCGCCTTCGTTGACCAGCGCATACACGAGCCGTTCGACGATTTCCTGGTCGCTGATCTTGCGCCGCGCCACGCCGATGTCGGCGGAGTGCTGGATAATCATGGCGTTCACCTGCTCGGACGGATACGCCTTGCGGTCGCCCGCCTTGTAGTCATACCAGCCGGCGCCCGTCTTCTGGCCGTAGCGACCCAATTCGCACAGCAAATCGGCCGTCTTCGAATACGTCACTTCCGGTTTTTCCACGTAGCGGCGCTTGCGGATGGCCCAGCCGATGTCGTTGCCGGCCAGGTCGCCCATGCGGAACGGGCCCATGGCGAAGCCGAATTTCTCCACCGCCTTGTCGACTTGCTCCGGCAAGCAGCCTTCTTCCAGCAAGAAACCGGCTTGCCGGCTGTACTGCTCGATCATGCGGTTGCCGATGAAACCGTCGCACACGCCCGAGACGACGCCCGTCTTTTTCAGTTTTTTCGACAGCGCCAGCGCCGTGGCCAGCACATCCTTGCCCGTTTCCTTGCCACGGACGATTTCCAGCAGCTTCATGACGTTGGCGGGGCTGAAGAAATGCGTGCCGATCACGTCTTGCGGGCGCTGGGTGAACGCGGCGATCTTGTCCAGATCCAGGGTCGAGGTGTTGGAGGCGAGGATGGCGCCCGGCTTCATGACGGCGTCGAGCTGCTTGAAGACCGTTTCCTTGACGCCCAGCTCTTCGAAGACGGCTTCGATGACGATGTCGGCCTGCGCGATGTCGGCATACGCCAACGTGCCGGAAACGAGCGCGATGCGCTGCTCGGCCTTCTCTTGCGTGAGCTTGCCCTTTTTCACCGTGTTCTCGTAATTCTTGCGGATGGTGGCCAGGCCCTTGTCCAGCGCTTCCTGTTTTGTTTCCAGCAGCATCACGGGAATGCCCGCGTTGGCGAAATTCATGGCGATGCCGCCGCCCATGGTGCCGGCGCCCACGATGGCCGCACTGGCGATCGTGCGCACGGGCGTATCGGACGGCACGTCCGGCACCTTGCTGGCGACGCGTTCGGCAAAGAAGGCGTGGCGCAAGGCTTTCGATTCAGGCGACTGCACCAGTTGCATGAACAGTTCGCGCTCGTACTTCAAGCCCTCGTCGAATTTCATCGTCACGGCAGCCGCCACGGCATCGACGCATTTCAGCGGTGCAGGGAACGGGCCGGACATGGCTTTGACGGTATTGCGCGAAAACTGCAAAAAGGCCTCATGGTTCGGGTAATCGACCTTGCGCTCGCGCACCTTCGGCAGCGGGCGTACATCGGCTACTTTCGTGGCGAAGGCCACGGCAGCTTGCAACAAATCGGCGCCGGGGGCGATGACTTCGTCGAACAGGGCCGTGCCGGCCAGTTTCTCGGAAGCCACGGGCGTGCCCGAGACGATCATATTGAGGGCCATTTCCAGGCCCAGCACGCGCGGCAGGCGCTGCGTGCCGCCCGCGCCCGGCAAGATGCCGAGTTTAACTTCCGGCAAGGCCATCTGCGCGCCCGGCGCGGCCACGCGGTAGTTGCAGCCCAGAGCCAGCTCCAGGCCGCCGCCCATGCAGACGCTGTGGATGGCTGCCACCACCGGCTTGGTGGATTGCTCGACGACGTTGATCAGGGTGTGCAGGGTCGGTTCCGTGAGCGCCTTGGGCGAATTGAATTCCTTGATGTCGGCGCCGCCCGAAAAGGCCTTGCCGGCGCCCGTGATGACGATGGCTTTGACGGCCTCGTCCGCCAGCGCCTGGCGGATGCCGGCCACGGCGGCCGTGCGCGTAGCCAGGCCCAGGCCATTCACGGGCGGATTGGCGAGGGTAATGACGGCAACGGCGCCGTTCACTTGATATTCAGCACTCATGTCTCTTCCTTATTGGTTTTTGCTTGGCGATGAGGTGGTTGCAATGGATGAAGCTTCACTATACCGCATAAAAGAACGCTCGTATTATTTTTGTCGCGGCGCGCGGGGCGCCGATGCCGGCCATCATGGTGCAACATCGCCCGCGCCGGCCGGCGGCCCCCTCGAAAAAAAGGGCCAGCAACTATCGATAACATATTCATTTAAATAAATAAAACACAACAAATAAAACACCATTTTGTAATCTTCTGAATATGCCTTTCTATCCATGCGCAGGCCACGGGCGACACTTTCAGCATTATTTATTCAAGCCCCTTGTCTTTCTCGTGGCGCTGAGGAATAATAAAATTATTGATTCAAATCAATACTCTGCAACTGATTTAATATTATGTACCAATGCCGCCGGATAACGCCATGTTCGATTTTGTTATATCGTGCAGATTCTCACCAATTATCACATCCGCCCTTTCCGGGTAATTGTGCAAGCGTTTTATATCGTCATTAGCTGTCAGTATTATCGCCACCCCTTTCTCTTCTCACACTGAAGGAAATACTATGGACGCAGCCAGCCATGTCAGCCACTCCCAGGATCTGGACTTACAAGCGATAAATACTGCATTGAACCGTGTCCAGGCCGTCATCGAATTCGAACTCGACGGCACCATCCTGCATGCGAATGACAATTTCCTGCGCGTCGTCGGGTATACCCTGGCCGAGGTGCAAGGCAAGCACCATGCCATCTTCTGCGACCCCGAGTATGTGAAAACGGCCGAATATGCCGACTTCTGGGCCAAGCTGGGCCGCGGCGAATTCGACCAGGGCGAATACAAGCGCCGCACCAGGGATGGGCGCGAAGTGTGGATCAACGCTTCCTACAACCCCATCCTCGATGCCGATGGCAAGCCGTACAAAGTCATCAAGTTTGCCACCGACATCACGGCCAGCAAGCGCCGCAATGCCGATTACGAAGGCAAGATCGACGCCATCAGCAAGGCCCAGGCCGTGATCGAGTTCCGGCTCGACGGCACCATCATCCGCGCCAACGACAATTTCCTTACCTCCGTCGGCTACACGCTGGCAGAGATCGAAGGCAAGCACCACCGCATGTTTTGCGCGCCCGATTACGCCAACAGCGAGGAATACGCGCAATTCTGGCAAAAACTGGGCAAGGGCGAGTTCGACGCGGGCGAATACAAGCGCGTCACCAAGGACGGCCGCGAAATCTGGCTCAACGCCACCTACAATCCCATCTTCGACACTGAAGGCCGTCCCTTCAAGGTGGTCAAGTTCGCCAGCGACATCACGGCCCTGAAGAAACGCAACGCCGAGTACGAAGGCAAGGTCAGCGCCATCGGCAAGGCGCAGGCCGTGATCGAATTCGACATGCAGGGCAATGTGCTGGACGCGAACGAGAATTTCCTCGCCGTCATGGACTATGACTTGAGCGATATCATGGGCGAGCACCACCGCACCTTCTGCGAGCCCGAGTATGCCAGCAGCGCCGAGTACAAGAAATTCTGGCAAAAACTGAACCGGGGCGAATTCGACGCGGGCCGCTACAAGCGCCTGGGCAACCATGGCAAGGTGGTGTGGATACAAGCCACCTACAACCCCATCCTCGACCTGAACGGCAAGCCCTATAAAGTGGTCAAGTTCGCCATCGACATCAGCGAACAGGTGAACCTGGAAAACAGCATCCAGGCCAGTGCCGCCAACGACAGCCGCAAGGTCAATGCCTTGCTCGACTCCGTGGCGCGCGCGGCGCAAGGCGACCTGACCTGCAATATCGTGCCCGAAGGCGACGAGCCGATCGATTTGCTGGCCGGTGGCATCAGCAAGATGATCGTCGACTTGCGCGGCGTGATCGGCAACGTGGTCTCGGCGGCCAACGGCTTTGCCGACGCCTCGCACGCCATCGCCGAGCGGGCAACGGGCGTGGCCGTGGGCACGCAGGCGCTGGGCGCCACGGTGGAAGAAATGAACGCTTCCATCGATGGCCTGACGTTTTCCATCAATTCCATCGCGGAAAACACCTCGAATGCCGATTTCCTGGCCAAAGCCACGCAGCAGGAAGCGGAAGCGGGCGCGCGCGCCGTCGCCAAATCGATCGAGGCGATGGACTTGATCAACCGCTCGTCGGAAGACATCGGCGAAATCGTCAAGGTCATCAGCGAGATCGCCAACCAGACGAATATGCTGGCGTTCAATGCGGCCATCGAGGCGGCGCGCGCGGGCGAGCACGGCCTGGGCTTTTCCGTCGTCGCCGACGAAGTGCGCAAGCTGGCCGAACGTTCCTCGCAGGCAACCAAAGAGATTTCCAAGCTGATCAACGAATCCGTCAAGCGCGTCTCCACCGGCAGCGAGATTTCGCGCCAGGCCAGCGATGCCTTCGACAAGATCGTCTCGGGCGTGGCGAAGACCACCCTGGCCATCTCGGATATCTCGAAGGCGGCCAACGAACAGCTGCTGACGGCGCGCGAAGTATCGACGGCGATCCAGTACATCGCCGAGGAAACGGAAAAGTCGGCGGCCAACTGCGACAGCATCGCCCGCTCCACGGATGGGCTGAACGAGCGCGCGGGCAGCCTGAACCAGACTGTCTCCGGCTTCGTGGTGTAAGCCATGAGCCACGCGGCCACCTTGACGCCCGAGGTGCTGACGAGCCTGATCGCGCTGGTGCGCGAGCATACGGGCATCGCCATGACGGCGCGCAAGAGCGTGCTGCTGGAGCGGCGCTTGCAGCCACGGCTGCAGGCGCTGTCCCTGCCCAGCTACCAGGCTTACCTGGAGCGCGTCAGCAGCGACCGCGACGAGGTGGCCCATTTCATCGACCTGGTGACCACCAACGACACGCTGTTTTTCCGCACGCCATCGATCTGGGATTACTTCCGCGACCGCTACCTGCCCGCCTGGGCCCGCGCGCATCCGGGTGGCTGCCTGGAAGTCTGGTCGGCGGCGGCCGCCAGTGGCGAAGAGCTGTATTCGATCGCCATGCTGTGCGAGCAATTCAGGCTGCAAACGCCCGCTTTCCGCTACCAGATCCTGGCCAGCGACATTTCGCAGCACATCCTCGCCGCGGCCAAGGTGGGCCAGTACAGCGGGCGCTCCGTCGAGCGCATCCGCTTGTCGCACCCGGACTTGCTGCGCAAATATTTCACGCCTTCGCCGTATGGCCTCAAGGTCAACGAGGAACTGCGGCAACACGCCAGCTTTGCGCAGCACAATTTGCTGGAAGCGCTGCGCCCGGCCCGCCAGTTCGACCTGGTGTTCCTGCGTAATGTGCTGATTTACTTCGATGCCGGGCACCAGGAAACGGTGCTGCGCCAGGCGCGCTTGAGCCTCAAGGATGAAGGCAGGCTGATCCTGGGCGAGTCGGAAACCATCGCCCGCCTCGGCACCGGCTATCAATTCGAGTTTCCCATGATTTATAAGGCGGGGGCGGCATGATCCACACGCACACTCTGGCGGACGCGCCGCCGCTGCACCTGGTTGGCATGGGGCAACTTAGCGTGGGCACGCACGGCGAACAGCTGCAGGCGCTGCTGGGCTCCTGCATCGGCATCGGTTTCATCTGGAAGAACGGCCCCTGCTGCGGCCTTGCCCATTGTTTGCTGCCGGAAGCGCCGGGCGCCGACAGCAGCCTGGGGCACGCTATGTGAGCCAAGCTGTGCCCTCGCTGCTGCGCCTGATGGGCGTGCGCGAGGCCGATTACGCCGATATCGACGTGGTGCTGGCGGGCGGCGCCAGCATGTTCGGCCCCGATAACGGCCATGGCCGCCTGCAGGTGGGGCGGCAAAACGCGGCAGCGGCGCAAAAATACCTGGACCAGTGCGGCTTGCACGTCAGTTTTTGCGCGCTGGGCGGACGCCACGGGCGCCAGTTGCTGATCGATTGCGCCCACCACAGCTACGCCGTCACCGATGTGGTGACGCAACCCGGCTTGACTCCACGCAAGGAAGGCGCATATGGATATGCATGAAGGGCACAAGGGTGAGCGCGAGGGCGCCACCGAACTGTTCGGTTCCTTCCATCTGGGCGACGATGAATTCGCCCTGCCCGCCAGTTGCATCCGCGAAGTGGTGAACTACCCCGCGAAAGTCACCGCCCTGCCCCTGTCGCCCGCGTATCTGGAAGGCATGTTCACCTTGCGCGGCAGTGTCATTCCGGTGGTCAACCTGGGCCGTTTGTTCCACGCCGATGCGCCGCGCGCCGTGGCCACCGACAAGATCGCCATCCTCGACTTTCAGCAAGTGCTGATCGGCATCGTCTTCCAGGATACGGGGGAGATCCTGCGCGTGCCCGCCAGCGCGCGCAGCGCCCTGCAGTATGCGGCCGGCGACGCGCACGCCGTCATCGCCGGCACGATCTTGCTCGATGGCGGCGCGCGCCTGCTGCAAATCCTCGACCCGCACGCCCTGCTGCGCATCGAAAACGTGCCCCATGTGCTGGCCCTGCAGGCGACGGGCGCCAAACTGAGCACGGCCCGCTACCACGCGCAAAGCGAACGCCGGCAGTGCGTCAGCTTTCACGCGGCCGGCGCCACGTTTGCCTTCGAAATGCTGGCCATCCAGGAAATCATCCGGGTGCCGGAACTGCACAGCTCCCTGCTGAATAGCGAACTGTGCCTTGGCCGCATGCATTTTCGTGGCAGCCAGGTGGCCGTCGTCGATTTCGGCACCCTGCTGCAAGCGGCCGGGGCCGGCAACGGGGCCAAGGCGGCGACCAGTGAGCAGCGCATCATCGTCGTGCGCCTGGCTGACACGAGCATCGGTTTTCTCGTCGATTCCGTCGACAGCATCGTGCATTTCTTTGGCGACGACGTGCTGCCGATTCCCTTGCTGAGCAAGGCGCGCGCGGCCATGTTCGCCGGCTGCATCACGAAAGAGGGCCTGGGCGACATCATTTTCCTCGACCACAAGGGCATCCTGTCGCAGGCGGAGATCGTCGAGATGCGTGACGGCCACAAGCGCCTGTATCCAAACGACGCGGAAACGGCCACCGCCGCCACGCGCAAGGCGCAGCGCCGCGTCTACATCACGTTTACCGTGGAAACCCGCTTCGCCGTGGAAATCGGGCAGGTGCGCGAAATCATCGATTTCAGCGGCGCCATCACCACGCCACCAGGCATGCCGGCCTGCATGCGCGGCATGCTCAACTTGCGCCAGCAAATGATCAGCATCATCGACTTGCGCCAGCTGTACGCCATGCCGGCCCTACCTGACGCGAGCGCCGGCAAGATCCTCATCGTGGAAAGGGGTAGCGAGCGCTACGGCTTTCTTGTCGACCATGTCGACAACATCATGACCATTTCCGACAGCCAGCGCTTTGCGGCGCCGCAAATCATCCGCACGGGCACGCACGACGACTTGCGCAGCGAAATGGATGAAATGATCGATGTCGGCACGGATGCGCAGCGCCAGACCCTGTCGGTCTTCCAGTGCGATCATTTGCTGGAAAAGCTGGGGGCGGCGCTGCCGCAGGCGGCCTGAAATAGCGATCTGCTATTCAGCTTGGAGTTGGATCATTCAAAACACGTACTACACTTTTTTAATGCATTACCGACAATTAGTGCTCCATCTGAACAGCACGTTGACAATTTTGATAACATAAGTTTGTTGACGAAGAGTTCGATGGTGCTGCTTCGGCCAAATTTTTATTGTTGTTTGCGAAATAAACATCCATCTATTAGACAACCTACATTCCGTACAGCCACAACGAGATAAATAATCAAAAATGACTAAAAAATAATTTCCTTAACAAATCGAATTTATAGAAAATGAAGGGAATTATAAATTCGTCCTATAGTAAAAATCCACTTAACCAGAAACGAAAATCGATGGAGAAATTGCTAATCCAGAAGTTCATTATTTGATTTCTTCTCCACATACTCTGCAAATTTCAAGTGCCCTTGGATTTTTTTGCATCGCCAGCTTCAATCATGCTTTTACTAAATAGATGCTTATATGCCCTTATTTTATTTCTATAACCTTTTGTCAATCTAATGGACTTTGTTGCACAAATAAGCTAAGCGCGTAAAACCCCAAACCCCAGACGGATTTATGGTATGGCCACCGTTGTAGGCGTGCCCAATCGGGTGAAGCGATTTAGGATGGCGGCACGAACCTGCAGCTCGGCTACCTGTCGGTCGAAGTCGCGGGCCATCACCCGCTCGCCGAGTAGCTTGAAGCAACGCATTTTGGTTTCAACCAGACTGCGTCGATGATAGCCGGTCCACTTCTTCCATATTTTGCGACCGAGTCGGCGAGTAGCGGCGAGAATGAAGTTGCGCGCTTCTGCACCTGGACGTCGGTCTTTCCATGGCTTAGCGTTTTTGCGGGTCGGGATAATTGCTTCTGCGCCACGCCGGGCAATAGCTTCATGACAGAGTTTGGTGTCGTAGGCCCCGTCACCGCTAACGCTGGCGATGCTTTCATCTTGAGCAATTTGGTTGAGCAAGCACGGTAACATTGGCGCGTCGCCGGTGGCGTTGTCAGTCACCTCGATGGCTCGGATTTCCAGCGTGCTCGCGTCGATGCCCAAGTGGACCTTGCGCCACTGTCGGCGGTAGTCGGCCCCATGCTTCTTGGTTTTCCACTCACCTTCGCCGAGCATTTTGATGCCCGTGCTGTCGACCAAAAGGTGCAATCCTGTCGTCGTCGGCCGCGCCTCAATTGTCACTGCAAGATGCTTCTGGCGGCGGCTGACGGTACTAAAATCAGGTACTTCCCAGTCCAGGCCAGCAAGCTTGAGCAGGCTCTGCGCCATTCCCATCGCCTGGCGTAACGCCAAGTTGAAAAGGCCCTTGATGGTCAGACAAAATTGAATCGCCGCCTCACTGTACTTGGGACTGCGGCCGCGCTTGCCGCTAGCATTGCCATGCCAGCACATGTCCTTGTCCAGCCAGATGAGCAACGAGCCACTCGTCTTCAATGCTGCGTTGTACGCTTTCCAGTTGGTCGTTCGATACTTAAGTTTTGCAGGTGCACTCATGCCGTCAGTTTACGCGAGACGCGCTTCGGAGGCCGTTGTGAACGATTTTTGCAACAAAGCCGCACTACGACCAAAAATGTCTTTTTCCTCGACATCCCGTCGTCTAGTAGCCTCATCTCGCAAATGACTAGCAACTATTTTCATTAAAAATAAATTCCATCAATAATCAACAAAAACAACACGAGGCCGAAAAAAAGGCTATAGAGTCATATAATAATTAACTTGATTTTATATCGCAAAGCAATATAAATCGCAAACAATTAGCCGCGGACACTTTAATATGATTGAACTGTTTATTCCATGCGATTGCCGTCATTAATAAAAACATAAAACAAAGTAGATTTACAGGCGGACTCTTGAACTTTGTACCAGCCGGGCAAGCATAACAGGTGCCACTCGATAGGAGGCGATTCACTAAACCCGCCCGCTTCATCGATCTCGCACAAACTGCTACATCCCCGGCAGCTTGTGCCCCTTGAACTGCTCGCGCAGCTTGTTCTTCTGGATCTTGCCCGTGGCGCCCATGGGCAAGGCGTCGATGAACAGCACGTCGTCCGGCGTCCACCACTTGGCGATCTTGCCCTCGAAGAACTGCAACAAAACCTCGCGCGTGACCGTCATGCCGGGACGCAACACCACCACCAGCACGGGCCGCTCATCCCATTTCGGGTGGAAGACGCCGATGCAGGCCGCTTGCAGCACGGCCGGATGGGCCATGGCCAGGTTTTCCAAGTCGATGGTGCCGATCCACTCGCCGCCCGACTTGATCACATCCTTGCTGCGGTCGGTGATCTGCATGTAGCCATCCGCATCGATGGTGGCCACGTCGCCCGTGGGGAACCAGCCATCCTGCAGCACGTCGCCGCCCTCGTTCTTGTAGTACGACGAGATGATCCACGGCCCTTTCACCAGCAAATGGCCGTAGGCAACGCCATCCCACGGCAACTCCTTGCCGTCGTCATCGACGATCTTCATGTCCACGCCGTAGATCGCATGGCCCTGCTTTTGCAGGATCTTGCGCTGTTCGTCCTTCGGCAAATCCAGATGCTTGGTCTGCAGGCCGCCCGCCGTGCCCAGCGGCGACATTTCCGTCATGCCCCAGGCGTGGATGACCTCGACGTCGAACTTGTCGATCAGGGTATCCATCATGGCTGGCGGGCACGCGGCGCCGCCGATCACCGTGCGGCGGAAGGTGGAAAACTTCAGGTTATTCTGCAGCGCATGGTTCAACAAGCCCAGCCAGACGGTGGGCACGCCGGCCGAGAAGGTCACTTTTTCCGCCTCGAACAATTCATACAGCGACTTGCCATCGAGCGCCGCGCCGGGAAAGACCATGCGCGCGCCGGACAGGGGCACGGAATACGGCAAGCCCCATGCGTTCACGTGGAACATCGGCACCACGGGCAGCACCGTGTCGGAGGCGCGCACGTTCAGGCCGCTGGGCATGGCCGAGGCATACGCGTGCAGCACGGTCGAGCGGTGCGAATACAGGGCGCCCTTCGGATTGCCCGTCGTGCCGGACGTATAGCACAGGGTAGCGGCCGCATTTTCATCGAACAGGGGCCAGGTGTAATCGTCGGAATGCGTGGCGATCAAGTCTTCATAGCACAGCAGGTCGGGGATGCTGCTGCTGGCAGGCATGCGCTCGCGGTCGCACATCAGGACAAAATGACGCACAAAAGTGCAGTCGGCGGCGATTTTCTCCACCACGGGCAAAAAGGTCAGATCGAACAGCAGAACCTGGTCTTCCGCGTGATTCGAGATGTAGGCGATCTGGTCGGGAAACAGGCGCGGATTGATGGTGTGCAGCACGGCACCCGAGCCGGACACGGCATAGTAGGCTTCCAGGTGGCGGTAGCCATTCCAGGCCAGCGTGGCAACCCGGTCGCCCATGCCGACGCCGAGGCCATGCAGTGCATTGGCCAGGCGGCGCGCGCGCTGGTGGCAATCGCGGTAGGTGTAGCGGTGCATATCGCCCTCCACCCGCCGCGAAATGATTTCGCTGCCTGCATAATGACGCGCTGCAAACTCGATAATGCTGGAAATCAGCAGGGGCTGATTCATCATCTGGCCCATCACTGGACTCAAGGGAAATGCCGACATCGTGTCTCCTGGGGTGGCTACTCGGTTATTGTAGGAATTAAAAGATTTTCCCTAGTTTCGTACGGTCGTGCGGAAATCGTCAACGCATTTCGATATTGCAATGCAGCATGGAATTTTTGATTCCGTTTTTTGCACTGCCGGCGTCCGGTACGCACCTTCGCGCCGTGCGGTAAAATCGGGTTCCAGCCTGGCGCACCTTGCCGGCGCATCTACTTGAATGGAATCGCCATCACCGCTCATACCTTACCACTGGACAATGCCTTTGCGACATTGCCACCCGCGTTCTATACGCGGCTGATGCCCACGCCCCTGCCCGCACCCTACTTTGTCGCCGCCAGCGCGCCGGCAGCAAGCCTGATCGGCCTCGATGCCGCGCGCCTGGCGCAAGCCGATTATGTGGAGCTGCTGATCGGCAATACCGTGGCCGAGCGCTCGCTGCCCCTGTCGGCCGTGTATTCGGGCCACCAGTTCGGCGTCTGGGCCGGCCAGCTGGGCGATGGCCGCGCCATCTTGCTGGGCGATATCGCCACCGAACACGGCCCGATGGAGCTGCAGCTGAAAGGCGCCGGCGCCACGCCGTATTCACGCATGGGCGACGGACGCGCCGTGCTGCGCTCATCCATCCGCGAATTCCTGTGCTCGGAAGCCATGGCGGCGCTGGGCATTCCCACCTCGCGCGCGCTGTCCATCATGGGTTCGCAGCAAGGCATCATGCGCGAAACGGTCGAGACGGCGGCTGTCGTCACGCGCATGGCGCCCACTTTCGTGCGCTTCGGCTCGTTCGAGCACTGGTTTTACCGCAAGAAACCGGACGAGCTGAAAATCCTCGCCGATTACGTCATCGATGGCTTTTATCCCCATTTGCGCGCTGCGGCAAATCCGTATCAAGCCTTGCTGGCCGAAGTGTGCGTGCGCACGGCGCACATGATCGCGCAATGGCAAGCCGTGGGCTTCATGCATGGCGTGATGAATACGGACAATATGTCGATCCTGGGCCTGACGCTCGATTACGGCCCGTTCGGCTTCATGGAAGCGTTTGACGCAGAACACATCTGCAACCATACGGACCAGCAGGGCCGCTATTCCTACGCCAACCAGCCGCAGGTGGGCCACTGGAATTGCTATGCGCTGGGCCAGGCCCTGCTGCCGCTGATCGGCGAAGTGGAACTGGCGCAGGCGGCGCTGGACAGCTACCAACCTGCCTTTGCGGAGAAGATGAATGCCTTGCTGCGCGCCAAGCTGGGCTTGCAGACGAGCCAGGACGACGATACGGCGCTGTTCGACAGCATGTTTGCGCTGATGCAAGCCAATCACGTGGATTTCACCAACTTCTTCCGCGCCCTGGCGACACTGCAGGTGGCGGAGCCCGCGCACGACACGGCGCTGCGCGACCTGTTCATCGACCGCCCCGCCTTCGATGCGTGGGCGGCACGATACCGCGCGCGCCTGTTGCTGGAGCACAGCGTCGATGCTGAGCGGCAAGCGGCCATGAACGGCGTCAACCCGAAATACGTGCTGCGCAACTACTTGGCGCAAGTGGCCATCGAAAAAGCCCAGCAGCAAGACACCACGGAAGTGGCGAAATTGCTGGAAATATTGCAAAAGCCATTTGACGAACAGCCAGAACACCAGCACTATGCGGCCCTGCCGCCCGACTGGGCCAGCCACCTTGAAGTCAGCTGCTCATCCTAAGGAGTCATTATGACCACCAATAAAGTCAAGAAAACCGATGCCGAATGGCGCGCCATGCTCGATTCCATGCAGTACGAAGTCACGCGCCACGCGGCCACGGAACGGGCCTTCACGGGCAAGTTCTGGGACCACCATGCACACGGCATCTACACCTGCGTCTGCTGCAACACGCCCCTGTTCGCGTCGGACACGAAATTCGATTCCGGCTGCGGCTGGCCCAGCTATTTCCAGGCCCTGGACCCGGCCAACGTGACGGAGATTGTCGACCGTACCCACGGCATGCTGCGCACGGAAATCGTCTGCGCCGTCTGCGACGCCCACCTGGGCCACGTCTTCCCGGACGGCCCGCCGCCGACCGGCTTGCGCTATTGCATCAATTCGGCTTCCTTGCGCTTCGATCCGCAGCCTTGAGACACCGGTATAGCCTGGGAGCGCCACGGTTGCTCCTAAGCCATTCCTAAGATGATTTTAATAAGACCAGTGTAAAGTCTCGCCATGAAATTTCTATTCGACCTATTCCCCCTGATCGCCTTCTTCGCCGCTTTTAAACTGGGCGGCATGTATGAAGCGGCTACGCACGATTTCGTGCAGCAATATTTGTCCGGCTTCGTGTCTGGCGGCCTGATCAAGGCTGACCAGGCGCCATGGATACTCGCCACCCTGGTCGGCATCGTCGCCACCGCCTGCCAGGTCAGCTATCTGCTGCTGCGCGGGCGCAAGGTGGACGGCATGCTGTGGCTGTCGCTGTTCATCTTTGTCGTGTTCGGCGGCGCCAGCATTTACCTGCATGACGATTTTTTCCTGAAGTGGAAGCCGACCCTGATCTACTGGCTGTCCGGTCTGGCCCTGCTGATCGCCCACGTGGGTTTCAAGAAAAACCTGATCCGCAAGACCATGGAAGCGCAAGTGCAATTGCCTGATGCCGTCTGGAACCAGTTGCTGGCGGCATGGATCATTTTCTTTGGCGCCATCGGCGCGCTCAATTTGTTCGTCGCCTTCGTGCTGTACAAGGGCGACATGGCCGCCTGGGTCAGTTTTAAAGCGTTTGGCGCGACGGGCATCTTCTTTGCCTTCATCGTGGCGCAAACCCTGTTCCTGGCCAAACATATCAAGGAAGACGCATGATGACGAACGACACGACAACGCGCATGCAGCGCATCCGTACCCGCCTGGAAACGGCACTTTCCCCTCTGGAATGCGTGCTGGAAGACGACTCGGCGCGCCACCAGGGCCATGCGGGCGCCGCCTCCGGCGGAGGCCATTACAATCTACGCATTATTTCTAGTCAATTTGAGGGGCTCAGGCTCGTCATGCGCCATCGACTGGTGTATGATTCCGTGCACGATATGATGCATAATGAGATACATGCATTGGCGATTGTGGCCCTGGCGCCGTCCGAAGTAGTGTAAGGACGGTGTTTTGGCGTACCCGAGCCATGTTATCAATTTCTTTCCATGCGTTTTTTACGAAACTTTCCCTAACAGGATTTAATAATGACTTTTAAGCCAGCCCGCTTGCTGATCGCACTACTCGCCGTTGTCGCGGTACCTGTTTTTGCGCAAAATATTGCCGTTGTTAATGGCAAGCCTATCCCATCGTCGCGCGTTGATGCAGTCGTCAAGCAAGTCGTCGCCCAAGGCCAGCAACCGGATTCGCCGCAACTGCGCGAAATGATCAAGAAGGACTTGATCGGCCGTGAAGTGCTGATGCAAGAAGCGGAAAACAAAGGTTTCGGTAAAGATGCAGCCGTCAAGCAGCAAATCGAGAACGCACGCCAGGCCATCGTCATCAACGCCCTGGTCGGCGACTACCTGAAAAAGAACCCCGTCAACGACGCTGAAATCAAGGCGGAATACGACAAGTTCGTAGCCCAGACGGGCGACAAGGAATACCACGTGCGCCACATCCTGGTGGCCACCGAAGCGGAAGCGAAAGACATCATCGCCAAGCTGAAAGGCGGCGCCAAGTTTGAAGACCTGGCCAAGCAATCGAAAGATGCCGGCTCGGCCGACAATGGCGGCGACCTGGACTGGGCAGCCCCATCGTCGTTCCCGAAAGTGTTCTCCGACGCCTTCGTGAAGCTGCAAAAAGGGCAAGTCACCGACACCCCGGTGCAAACGCCTAACGGCTTCCACGTGATCAAGCTGGACGATACCCGCGCGGCCAAGCTGCCGACCCTGGAAGAAGTCAAGCCACAGATCGCCGAAGCGCTGCAGCAAAAGAAACTGCAAGCGTATCAGGAAGAAATGATCAAAAAAGCAAAAGTTCAGTAAGAACTGACCTCCCCGGCGCCCTTTTCGGCGCCGGTCGTGTATTCTGCGCCTGAATGCGCACTACACGGCAGTCGCGATCTTTTGTACCGTTTTTTGTATACTTATTAGGAATGAACATGATTTTGAAGCCAGCCCGCCTGATCTTAGCCCTGGTCGCCGTCGTCGCGATCCCTGCGTTCGCGCAAAACGTCGCCACCGTGAATGGCAAGGCCATCCCATCGTCGCGCGTCGACCAGGTCGTCAAGCAAGTCGTCGCCCAAGGCAAGCAAGCCGATTCGCCGCAATTGCGCGAAGCCATCAAGAAAGACCTGATCGGCCGCGAAGTGCTGATCCAGGAAGCCGACAAGCAAGGCTACGGCACGCGTGCGGAAATCAAGTCGCAGATCGACAATGCCCGTCAAAGCATCATCATCAATGCCCTGCTGGCCGACTACGTCAAGAAGAACCCTGTCAAGGACGCTGAAATCAAGGCCGAGTACGACAAGTTCAAGGCACAGGCCGGCGACAAGGAATACCATGCACGCCACATCCTGGTGGCCACCGAAGCGGAAGCGAAAGACATCATCGCCAAGCTGAAAGGCGGCGCCAAGTTCGAAGAACTGGCGAAAGTATCGAAAGACGGTTCCGCAGCCAATGGCGGCGACCTGGACTGGGCTAGCCCAGCTTCGTACGTGAAGCCATTCTCCGACGCCATGGTGGCCCTGAAACCAGGCCAGGTCACGCAAACGCCCGTGCAATCGCAATTCGGCTTCCACGTGATCAAGCTGGAAGAAACCCGTCCGACGAAGCTGCCGGCACTGGAAGAAGTCAAGGGTCAAGTGGCTGAATCGCTGCAACAGAAGAAACTCGCCGCTTACCGCGATGAGTTGATGAAGAAGGCAAAAATCCAGTAATATCGGATGAAGATGAAAAGGCGCTCCACGGAGCGCCTTTTTTACGCCTGAACATGGGGAAACAGCATGGACTTGCACGCGGGTTTAAAAATTGCACTCGAAGCGGCTGCCGAACCGGGCCGCGCGGCGCCTATGCAGGCCTACATGCGCGACCAGTTCGTGTTCCTGGGTGTGGCGGCACCGCAGCGGCGGCTGGCCGCCAGGGACTTGCTGGCGGGCTTGAAAGGCCTCGATGCCGATACGCTGCTGGAACATGCGCAGCGGCTGTGGCAGCAGCCGCAGCGCGAATACCAGCACGTGGCGCTCGACATGCTGGCCCTGCACTGGCGCCAGCTGAGCATCGGTCACCTCCCCGCCCTGCTCGGCCTGGCGCGCCAGCGCGCCTGGTGGGACAGCGTCGACGGCATGGCAGGCATCGTCGGCGACGTGCTGCAGGCGGAACTGCGGCGCGGCGGCGATGTCCATGCGCATATGGTCCCGGCCTTGCAGCACGAAGACTTCTGGCTGCGCCGCATCGCCATGCTGCACCAGCTGGGCTGGCGCGGCGACACGGATGCCGCCTGGCTATTTGACGCGGCCCTGGCGCTGGCGCATGAAGACGCGTTTTTCATCCGCAAGGCCATCGGCTGGGCCCTGCGCGATTACGCGCGCCACGCGCCCGAAGCGGTGACGGCGTTTGCCAACGCGCACCGCCAGCAACTATCGCCGCTCAGCTACCGCGAAGCGCTGAAGCACCAGCCACCTTGAACGACTGGCCGCCGAGCAATCGCAGCGCCGCATCGATACGGGAAGCAGCATCCCAGGCGGGCACGGGCGCCAGCAAGCCCAGCGCCATCTGCCGCAGCGGCTCGGCAATCACCATGGCCAGCAGCAAGCCGGCCAGTTCGGATGCGTCGCCGAGCACCACGTGGCCGCGCGCTGCCTGGCGCTGCAACCACTCGGCCAGCAGGGCCGTGCCCCGCTCGATGCCGTTGCGCTGATACACGGCCAGCAAATCCGCGCGGGCGGGAAACTCCGTGCACAGCAAGCGAAACAGCCCGACGGCGTCCGCCGTCAGCACGCGCGCCGCCATCGCCTGCAAGATCTCTTTCAACAAGGGTAGCACTTCGCCGGGCGCGGCCGCATCGTGCGCCATGGCCGGCAGGAAGGCATCCGTCCAGCCGCGCACCACCAGGGCGACCAGTTCCTCACGGTTGGCCGCATATTGATACAGCGACTTTTTTGCCATGCCCGCGTGGCGCGCCACCGCTTCCATGGTCGTGGCCGCATAGCCTTCGTGCAGCAGCAGCCAGGTGGCCGCCTGCACGGCCGCCTCGCGCGCTTCCTCGGGCGGACGGGCCGGACGGCCCCGCCCACGCAAGGCCTTGCTTTCTTCATCCTGCATGCCGGCTCCAGTCTTGATCGATGGGCAATTCTACACTGAAACACATTTAGGAAACGTTATATGTTTCTTTAATATATAATTGTCGCACCCTAACAAAGGAGAACGACATGACGCAGCATATTGAATTCCCATGGAGCATCACCAACACGGGCGACTTGCTCGACCCGTTTCCCCTGCACCTGGAAACGGGCATCACGCGCCTGGAAGACGGTTGCCTGCTGGTGGCGGCGCGCACGGAACTGCATGGCTGCAGTGGGCGCATGCTGGACTGGTGGTTTACGTTTTTCGAGACGACGCAGCACATCAAGTGGTGGCATCCGCACGACCACGTGGCCCATCACGGCTGGAACAGCGCGTGGAAAAAGGGAAAGAGTTATTACGGCGCTTCGATCGAAGCGGTGGAGTCCTTGGGCGACATTGCGCCCGTGAAAGCCAAGCTGAAGTTCCATGATCCGAAGGAAGTATTTGACCCGGCGCAACTGCAACTGGCCAAGAACAGCGGCGCCCTGTCGGCCGCCATCTGCGCGCGCATCGGCTTTGGCGAGCACGTGCAACTGGACCCGCAGGGTGATCCGCTCGACGGCGAAATGCTGCATTTGACACGCGACACGCCCACGGGCTGCGTGCTGCGCAGCCGCTTCCTGCTGGGACGCAACAGCCTCGATCCCGTGCGCGACGTGCCCGACGTACTGGGCCTCAATTTGCTGCGCCATTGCTACAGCGAATTTACCTATCTGTCGCGCTTTTTACCATCGCTGTATTACGGCGAGCACGCCAACGGCGAAAAGGCCCCGCTGCCCTGGTAAGCAGCCTTACAGCCGCTTGTGCATGCGCGCCAGCGGCAGTTTGATGTCATCGGGCAAGTCGAGGTGAAAATCTTCCGTGACGGCAAAACCGCTGGCCCGGTACAGCGGCACGCCGGGCAAGGTGGCGGCCAGTTCCAGTGCCGTAAAACCGGCGGCCAGCGCCTGGCGTTCGCAATGGCGCATCAGCATGCTGCCCAGGCCCTGACGGGCGGCGCTTGGCTCGACAAAGAAGGCGCGGATGCGGCCCGGCTGGCTGGCCGGGTCGAGCAGCGGGTCCGGCCCGCTCTTCGCGCGGTCAGCGCCATACAGGGTGGCGCGCTGGCTCCAGCCACCGCAGGCCAGCATGGCGCCATCGCGTTCGATCACGAAATACGTCCGGTCGGCCACCAGCTGCGTATCGACGCCAAACACATGGCGTGTCACGGCCTGGGCCTGTTCCTGCGTATAAAAGCCCGCGCTCAATGCCACGCCGGAACGGGCGATCAGTGCATTCATGGCGGCCACATCGGCCGACAGCGCCACGCGCAGGCGCGTCAGGGCGCCAAAGCTGAACCAGGCACGGCTGATGCGGCCTTGCTCTACCTCATAGGTCGCCACCAGTTCCTGCGCGGAAACACCGTCCGGCGTGTCGCCATGCACGATCTCATGGTCGATCACCAGCTTGCCGCAAGCGATGCGGTTGAGCAACTGCGCCTGCGGCCGGCTGGCGGCGAAACGGGCCGTGAAACGGGGGCCGATCTGCGCGCTGCCTGTGGCCAGCAAGGTAGCGGGATGCTGGAATTGCTGCGCATCATCGGCGTAGATAGCCAGCAAGGCCGGCACGTCGTGTGCGTTGTAGGCGTCCAGTTGTGCCTGGACCACCGCCGTGGGCGAAATGCGTGTATCGTTGGCAAGCGCCATGCGTGCACCTGTTGTGATGTGGTTGGAAAGTTGCAAAGCGTAACATTGTCGCCCCTGTCGCGGCGCGGTTTACTGCGATAATAACAAGATTCGTCTCAAGCAGCATGTTGAGACGTCACCAATCAATCGCACCATCGCAGCAGGAGTAAAGATCATGAAATGGGAAGGCAATCGCGAAAGCGACAATGTGGAAGACCACCGTGGCGAAGGAGGCAGTGGTGGTGGCGGCGGTGGCGGCGGTGGCGGCGGCTTCGGTTTTGGCGGGCGCTCGATCGGCATCGGCACCATCGTCATCGCCCTCGTCGGCTCGTATGTGCTGGGCGTCAATCCCCTGACCTTGCTGAATCTGCTCAGCGGCGGTGGCGGCCAGGTCAGCACCCAGCAAAGCCAGTCGCCGGCGCGCCAGCCGCCCGAATCGGACGACATGGCCCGCTTCGTGAAAACCGTGCTGGCCGATACGGAAGACACGTGGGGCGCCCTGTTCAAGGCCGAAGGCGGCACCTATGTGCGCCCCAAGCTGGCGCTGTTTTCGGGCAGCATCCCCACCGCCTGCGGCACGGGCCAGAGCGCCAGCGGGCCCTTCTATTGTCCCGGCGACCAGAAAGTCTACCTGGACCTCGATTTCTTCAAGCTGATGCAGCAGCGCTTCAAGGTCTCGGGCGAATTTGCCGAAGCTTATGTGATCGCGCATGAAGTGGGCCACCACGTGCAAAACCTGCTGGGCTTGTCCGAGAAGGTCGACAAGGCGCGCCGCACGCAATCGGAGCGCCAGGCCAACGCCATGTCCGTGCGCCTGGAATTGCAGGCCGACTGTTTTGCCGGCGTATGGGCGTATCACGCCAATCAGGATCGCAAGATCCTCGAACAAGGCGACGTGGAAGCGGCCCTGAAAGCGGCCACGGCCATCGGCGACGATGCGCTGCAGCGCCAGTCGCAAGGCCATGTCGTGCCCGACTCGTTTACGCACGGCACTTCGGAACAGCGCGTGCGCTGGTTCAGCAAGGGCATCGAAAGCGGTCAGATTTCCCAGTGCAATACGTTTGAGGCGCGCCAGCTGTAATGCAGGCAAAGCCAGCATGCCGCCTGGTCTGGCGGCATGCGCTCAGGGCACGCCGACGTCGTACCGCTTGCCCAGCCGCTTCAGTTCGCCCGTCTCGATCAGCTTATTCAATTCCTGGTCGAACTGCAGGCGCAGCTTGTCGAAAGTCGGCGAGCGGGGGAAGGCGAAATAGCCGTTTTGTACTTCGATGACTTTGGGCAAAGGCTTCACCTGGCGAGCATAGCCCAGGCGGGCGATCACGGGGTCGGTATTGCGGCGGTTGCTGACAAACACATCGACGTGATTGTGGACCAGCATCTTCAAGCCATTTTCCACATTGTTGGCCACGCTGACCTGCAAGCCGGGCCGCACGCGCTCCCAGTCCGCGCCATACGCCCAGCCGTTGAGCACCACCACCCTGCGGCTCTTCAGCACGCTATAGTCGCCATCCCAGCCAAAGCTGGCGTCCTGGCGCGTATAAAAGAGCATCTGGTCCTGATAAAAAGGCTTGTCGGAAAACCCCATGCTGGCGATGCGCTCGGGCGTCTTGTAGGGGCCGATCAGGATATCGGCCTGGCCCTGCACCAGCATGGCTTGCGCGCGCGCCCACGGCACCATGCGAAAACGCACGGTGTTACCCGTGCGTGCCGCCATCAGCCGCAGCAGTTCGGCGCCCAGTCCGCCATACTCACCACCGTCCTGGTATTCAAACACGTGCTCGAACTGCGCGCCCACAGCCAGCAGTTCCCGAGCTGGCGCCTGCGATGGCACAAGCAGCGCCGGCCACAGCAGCGCCAGGGCCAGCAGGCGCTGCCCGGCTTTTCGCATCAGCCGACGATGCGCAAGGAGTAATCGGTGGCCCGCACATCCTTGGTCAGGCTGCCGATGGAGATGCGGTCCACGCCCGTTTCGGCAATCGCCCGCACGGTATCGAAATTGATGCCGCCCGACGCTTCCAGCAAGGCGCGGCCATTCGTCAGTGCCACGGCTTCACGCATCATGTCGTTGCTGAAGTTATCGAGCAAGACGGAGACGGCGCCCGCGTCCAGCGCTTCCTGCAATTGCGCCAGGGTTTCCACCTCGATCTGCACGGGCACGCCCGCGTCGAGGTTGCGCGCGTTTTCCAGGGCCTGGCTGACTCCGCCCGCCGCCGCGATATGGTTTTCCTTGATCAGGATGCCATCGTACAGGGCCAGGCGCTGGTTCTTGCCGCCGCCGACGCGTACCGCATACTTTTGCGCCAGGCGCAGACCCGGCAAGGTCTTGCGCGTATCTAAAATGGAAGCCTTGGTGCCGGCCACCACATCGACATACTGGCGCGTGGCCGTGGCGACCGCAGACAGCAGTTGCAGGAAATTGAGGGCGCTGCGCTCGGCCGTCAGCAAGGCCCGCGCCGGCGCCTGGATCGTGCAGACGACGCTGTCGGCCGTCATCATGTCGCCTTCGGCGTAATGCCAAACGATGTCGATGCTGCGGTCCAGGCTTTTCATGATGCCTTCGAACCACGGCGCGCCGCACAGCACGGCTGCTTCACGCACGATGACACGGGCCGTGACGATGTGGTCGGGCGGCACCAGTTCGCCCGTCAGGTCGCACTGGCCCACGTCTTCCAGCAAGGCGGCCAGCAGATTGCCTTCGAACGCGCGCGCCAGGGCCGCATCGAAAGGAGCGAAAGAATTAACGAGGGTACTCATGCTGGACCGATTCCTTGGAACAATGTGGTTTCTTTTGCCAGGTCCGCCCCCGGCTTGAGGCCCGCCTTCTTGGCGGCGGCGAAGTCGAGCATGCGATTGATCGAACGCACGGCCAGCTGGCCGACGGCAGGATCGACGTGGATTTCGTTATGCATGTTTTCCAGCGTTTGCGCCAGGTTCAGCAAGCCGTTCATGGCCATCCATGGGCAGTGCGCGCAGCTTTTGCACGTGGCGCTGTTGCCGGCCGTGGGCGCTTCGATGAAGCGCTTGCCCGGTGCGGCCGCGCGCATCTTGTGCAGGATGCCATTGTCGGTGGCGACGATGAAGGTATCGGTATCCATGGTTTGCGCTGCCGCAATCATTTGCGACGTGGAGCCGACCATGTCGGCCAAGGCCACCACGTTGGCGGGCGACTCCGGATGCACGAGCACCTTGGCTTGCGGATACTCTTCCTTGAGCAAATCGAGTTCGATGCCCTTGAATTCGTCGTGCACGAGGCAGCTACCCTGCCACAGCAGCATATCGGCGCCCGTTTCCTTCTGGATATACGAACCCAGGTGTTTATCGGGTGCCCAGAGGATTTTCTTGCCCTGCGCATGCAGGTGAGCAACGATGTCCAGGCCGATCGACGACGTCACCATCCAGTCCGCACGCGCCTTGACGGCCGCGCTGGTGTTGGCGTACACCACCACCGTGCGGTCCGGATGGGCGTCGCAGAAGGCCGTGAATTCGTCCACCGGGCAGCCGAGGTCGAGCGAACAGGTCGCGTCGAGGTCAGGCATTAATACCGTTTTCTCGGGACTGAGGATTTTCGCCGTTTCACCCATGAAGCGCACGCCGGCCACGACGAGGGTCTTGGCCGGATGGTCGCGCCCGAAGCGGGCCATTTCCAGGGAATCGGAGACGCAGCCGCCCGTGGCTTCGGCCAGGTCTTGCAGGTCGGCATCAACGTAGTAGTGGGCAACGAGCACGGCTTCGCGCTCGATCAGCAGGCGCTTGATGCGCGTGATCAGTTCGGCTTTTTCAGCCGGGGAAGGCGTCGCTGGCGTGCGTGCCCAGGCGTGGGCAGTGCAGCTGGCTCCGTCTTGTGGATGTTCATACTCGACGGATTTGATGGCTAGAGTTTGCATGGTGTAGGGTAGCTGGGTGAAAATACACGATGGCATATCGGCAGGCCGATTACCCAGCCTGCGACACTGCATGCCGGAAGCGCTGCATGCGCCATCCGGCAACCCATCGAATTAATCGATGCCTTGGCTCTTCAAGTAATCTTCGTAATTGCCGCTGTAATCGACAATGCCGTCTTCCTTGATCTCGATGATGCGGTTGGCCAGCGAAGACACGAATTCGCGGTCATGCGAGACGAAGATCAGGGTGCCCGCGTATTTTTCCAGCGCGATGTTCAAGGATTCGATCGATTCCATGTCCATGTGGTTGGTCGGTTCATCGAGCATCAGCACGTTGTGGCGGCCCAGCATCAGCTTGCCGTACATCATGCGGCCTTTTTCACCACCGGAGAGTACCTTGACGGCCTTTTTCACATCGTCGCCGCCAAACAGCAGGCGGCCCAGGATGGAGCGCACGGCCTGGTCATCGTCGCCCTCTTTCGTCCACTGGCCGATCCAGTCGGTCAGGTTTGTATCCTTGGCGAAATCTTCCGTCGGATCTTGCGGCATGTAGCCCACGTTGGCGTTTTCCGCCCACTTCACGCGGCCCTGGTCTGGCTGCAGGCCGGCGATGTCGCCTGCGATGCAACGCAGCATGGTGGTCTTGCCGGCGCCGTTGGCGCCGATGATGGCGATTCGCTCGCCCGCTTCGACCATGATGCTGAAATTCTTGAACAGCTGGCGGTCAAAACCTTTCGAGATATTCTCGACTTCCACGGCCAGGCGGTGCAATTTCTTTTCGCCGTCGAAACGCACGAAGGGATAGGCGCGCGACGATGGCTTGATGTCGTCGACCTTGATTTTTTCGATCTGCTTGGCGCGTGATGTCGCCTGGCGCGCCTTGGATTTATTCGCGGCGAAGCGGCGCACGAATTCCTGCAGCTCGGCAACCTTGTCTTTCGCTTTCGCGTTGTTGGCCAGCTGCTGGTTGCGCGCCTGGGTCGAGGCGAACATGTATTCGTCGTAGTTACCCGGGTAAATCTTCAGGGTGCCGTAGTCCATGTCGGCCACGTGGGTGCAGACCTGGTTCAGGAAGTGGCGATCATGGGAAATGATGATCATGGTGGAGTTGCGCTCGTTGAGCACGTCTTCCAGCCAGCGAATCGTGTTGATATCCAGGTTATTCGTCGGCTCGTCGAGCAGCAGGATGTCCGGATTTGAGAACAGCGCCTGGGCCAGCAGCACGCGCAGCTTCCAGCCTGGCGAGACATTGCTCATCGGGCCTTGATGCAGATCAATGGCAACACCGGCGCCCAGCAGCAGTTCGCCCGCGCGCGATTCGGCCGTGTAGCCGTCGTATTCGGATACTTTGCCTTCCAGATCGGCTGCCTGCATGTAGTCGTCGTCGGTCGCTTCCGGGTTCGCGTAGATCGCGTCGCGTTGCTGGATGGCGGCCCACATTTCCGTGTGGCCCATCATGACCACGTCGAGCACGCGCATGTCTTCAAACGCAAACTGGTCCTGGCGCAGCTTGCCCAGGCGCTCGTTGGTATCGAGCATGACATTGCCGCCCGATGGGTCCAGGTCGCCGCCCAGGATTTTCATGAACGTCGACTTGCCGCAGCCGTTGGCGCCGATCAAGCCATAGCGGTTGCCGTCGCCGAACTTGACGGAGATATTCTCAAACAATGGCTTGGCGCCAAACTGCATCGTAATATTTGCGGTTGATAGCATGTGATATTGGGTCTTTATTCAGTTAAAACAGCTAGTTAAGTACTTTTCTCCCATTATACAGCACCCACCCTCATCACTCTATAGTGGTCCGCCAAGGGCGCTCCCGAGTGCATGCAGAGAAATAATGGCAAGAAAATATGATTGCCGTATCTCCATTTAGCGACTACGCTGCGTGCCATCCGTTTTCTACCCTCCATATCACAGCACAGGCCTCACTTGAAAAAAATCACCATTGCCGCCGCCGTGGCCGTCATTGCCCTTGCCGCCACCGCCTATGCTTCGCCGTATTACGCCTTGCACCAGATCAAGGCTGCCCTGGCCGAGCGCAACGCCGAAACCCTGGCCGAACACGTGGACTTCCCCGCCCTGCGCGCCAGCGTCAAGGCGCAGCTGGAGGCCAGCATGGCGCGCAGCATCGAGGCGACCGCCGGCAGCGGCAACCCGCTGGCCGCCCTCGGCCAGTCGATCGCCAGCGCCATGCTGGGCAAGATGGTCGACACCATGGTCTCGCCCGCCGGCGTCGTCGCGCTGGTCAACAAGAGCGCCGTCAGCCCGCAGGCGGGAGCCGATGCAAGTGCGGATGCCCCAGCCGATGGCGCGCAGAAAAAGGCAGGCTATTCGGCAAGCTATGCCGGCGTGAACACCTTCGTCGTGCGCGCCAAGGATGGCAATGCGCAGGAAGGTGCACTGGTCCTGCTGCGCCATGGCGTGTGGGGCTGGAAACTGAGTTCGATTGAAATTGCGTCGGCAATGGCTGCACGCTAGCAAAGTGCGCGCATGCGCAAGCAATCTGGGACACAATGCCTGTCACTGGTAGCCAATTGCAGGAGATTTCATGCTGAAGCACACGGCCTTATCGCTGGCCATGGCCCTTGCCAGCGCCACGTCATTCGCCCACGCCCTCGATGGCACAGCCGGGAGCAGCCACTCTGTCGCCGCGCGCATGCAGGCGGAAACGTCCAGCGCCGCCGATCCCGACGCCCCCGCGCCGCTGCCCGTGTCCAGTGACATTTCACTGGCCGAACTGGAGCGCCGCTGGGCGCTGGGACAGGCACAAGCCGCCGAAAAAAACTTCAGCAGCGCGCTCAACCCGGCCGCGCTGACGGCCCTGGCGCAGCAGATGCAATGCATGGATATCGTCGGCGTGCAAGCGTATGGCTTTCCGCTGGATCGGGCGCAGCCCACCGTGCTGAGCGGTGCGCAGCTGCTAGCGCGCTGCCCGGACAGGGCCTATGTGACGATCACGGCGATGTCGATGGCGGGCAAGACTGGCAACCGCGTCACGATTTCGCCGCAGTCATTCAAGCAGACCGTGGATGGCAAGCCCGCGCGGCGCCTGTATTACAAGGCGCCCAACGGACGCCAGAAGGAAACGCTGACCATCGTCGACGGCAGTTATGTGTATGCGCTCGAATACTGGTCGCTCGATGACGGCCAGCAGCGGGACATGGTCGGCATGCGCCGCATGGAAGCATTGACGCTTCCATAATAACAAGGGAAGTTATCTTGCAGGGACGAGCCCGGAGCAATGCCTTGTCGGCTGTAAACGGCAGCGGCCGGCGGCAAACCTGCCGCCGGCCACGTTCAGACACAGTTACCTACATGCCCAGCGACTTGAGCAGGTCGGCGTTGTCGTCGTCTTCCGGTTCCACTACCGGTGCCGGGGCGGCGCCACGTTCGCGGTTCGCGTATTCCGTATCCATCAGCGAGTCGGCATCGACTTCGCGCGAATCGAAATCGTGCAACTTGATGAACTCGGTACGGTCGATCGCCAGTTCCAGATAGAAAATGTTGTTCTTTTCCGTGTAGAAGGTGACGCGGCGCATTTCCGGGCGGTCCAGCGGCGTGTCAACGCTGAGCATCACCTGCTTGTTCAGCACCAGCATCTTCGGCTGGCTCTGGGTGATGTTCGTTTGCAGTTCGCGCCGCACCTTGCCCGTGAAGTCGCCCACGATCTGGTTCATCAGCTCGCCCATGATGTTCGACACTTCGTCCGACGTGTAGAAATTGGCCAGTTCCGACTTCGGCATACCCATGTGCAACATGTAGCGCTCGTAGATTTCCATTGCCGTATCGGCGGCAAAATTGAGCACCACCAGGCCCGTGAAACCACCGTCGAACATCACGAAGCAACCGATGTCCGGCTTCAGGCCGGTCTTCGTGATGCGCTGCACCATGCCTGAATAATTGACTCTGCTTTGCGTTGCAACGTTGAGCACCCGAACCACCGAGTTACACAAACTCATCAACAAATCTTCTGTACCGTACACAACATCCTTTTCTGCATCCATGAGCAACCTCTCCTACTATTTTAAAGATGACAGCACTGTTTCCCTGCCCGTCGCGAGCCGAAACACGACAGTTTCGCTCAGCAAGCGGACGACTTCACCTTTGCATGCCTGACCTTGCCTGGCAGTGCGCACCGCGTTGCCGCCAGCACGAACCACCCTCTTACTTTTTTCTGTATAGAAATAAGTATCAGATGCGCAGAATACCCAGATGTAACATTTCCGTCCAGCCATACCTGCATTTACTTGACGATCTGTGCAGAAATGCCATACCCCGCCGTGCGCGCGGCCACAATACCGGCGGCTAGCCGCGCATGCTCAAGGCCAGTGGCCGAGGCTTGGCTGGCCGCGCCGCGCCGGCCTGCGTGGCCGGTGGCGCGTCCTTCAGGCGAAACACTTGCACGGCGTGCGACAGCTGCGCCGCCTGATCCTGCATGGCATTGGCCGCGGCAGCCGCTTCCTCGACCAGGGCTGCATTTTGCTGCGTCACCTGGTCCATCTGGCTGATGGCTTCATTCACCTGCTCGATGCCGAGGCGCTGCTCTTCGCTCGCATCCGTGATCTCGCCGATGATGGCGCTCAGGCGCTGAACGCTATCAACCACCTCCTGCATGGTGGCACCGGCCTGGTCGACCAGCTTGCTGCCCGCGCCCACCTTGTCCACCGAATCATCGATCAAGCCCTTGATTTCCTTCGCGGCGCTGGCCGAACGCTGGGCCAGGTTGCGCACTTCCGTGGCCACCACGGCAAAACCGCGTCCCTGTTCTCCGGCGCGAGCAGCCTCCACGGCGGCATTCAGGGCCAGGATATTCGTCTGGAAGGCGATGCCGTCGATCACGCCGATGATATCGGCAATCTTGCGCGAGGAATCATTGATCGAACCCATGGTCTGCACCACTTCGGATACCACCGCGCCGCCCTTCACAGCCACGCTGGACGCCGCCGACGCCAGCGAGCGCGCTGCTAGCGCATTGTCTGCATTCTGCTTGACGGCGGCAGTCAGCTCTTCCATCGACGATGCCGTTTCTTCCAGCGAACTGGCCTGCTGTTCCGTGCGCGATGACAAGTCCATGTTCCCGACGGCGATCTGCGCAGAAGCAGTAGCAATGGTATCGGTGCCGCCGCGCACTTCGCCCACGATGCCGACCAGCGCCGTGTTCATGTCGCGCAGAGCGGCCATCAGCTGGCCCGTTTCATCTTGCGAACGCACAACGATATCGCTGCTCAGGTCGCCCTGCGCCACGCGCTGGGCCAACGCCACGGCTTCGGCCAGCGGCACGGTGATATTCCGCGTCAACAAGATGGCCAAGACCGCCGCCAGCACGACGGCGAAGGCACCTCCGCCCAATAGCACCACCGTGGTGCGCGTCTTCAAGGCAGCCGCCTCGTCGGCACGCTGCGCCAGCAACATACTTTCCGTCTTGCCGATATCGGCTAACAAGGCGCGCATCGTATCCATGGCCGCCTTACCCTTGCCCGCCTGCTCGGCCGCCACGACCGCATCGAGGTTGCCCTCGGCGGCCGCCGCGCGGCGCAGAGCGATCACGGGCTCGATGGCGCTTGCCTGCCACTGATGCTGGGTACGTTCCAGCACCGCCAAGCGCTCCTGCTGCGTTGGGTTGTCCGCCGTCAGGGCGCGGATTTTCTGCAAATGCTCGCCAAAACTGCGCTGGCCCAAGGCCATCGGCTCAAGCGAACCATCCTTGCCGGTGAGGGCAAAGCCGCGCTGGCCCGTTTCGATATTGATCAGGCTTTCCAGCAGACCGCTTGCCTCGGCCAATACCTCGTAGGTATGGATGTTCAAGCCATTCGCCTCGCCCAGCCGCGACAAATTCGCTTGTGCGGACGCGACCAGGATCGCCAGCAAGGCGAGGACGACGCCAAAGGCCAGATACAGGCGGGTACCGATCTTTAAGTTAGACAATGCGTTGGACAATGCCATGGTGAGTCTCCATTCAGGTGGCGCAGCAAGAAAATGTTGTCCAGGACAAACATCGGAGCATCATCATAGCGATAAAAATGGAAAGATTAGTTGCTTTTAGTCTACAATTTATACCTTTCCGTCTCTTTGTTGCCCTATGGATCGCCTGTCTGCCTTGCTGATGCGCCTAGATTTTTCTGCCGACACCTTCTTCGAGGGAGCGTTTTGCGGCAGCAGCCACTTCCCGGCCCAGCCCGGAATTGGCCACCTGCACCTGGTGCGGCGGGGACCGGCGACCTTCACCCATGACGATGGCACGCGGCTGCGGGTCGACCAGCCAGCGCTGGTTTTCTACCCGCGCCCGCTGGCGCATGGACTGGACACGGGCGCTGGCACGGCGCGGCTGCTGTGCGCCAGCGTCCGCCTGGCCGGCGGCGGCGATGCCGTGATCGACAGCCTCCCGCCCTGCCTGCACATCCCGCTGGCGCAACTACCGGCCATGGCCGGCGTGCTCGAGCTGCTGTTCGACGAGGCGCAGCATGGCGGACTGGGGCAGAAACTGGTGCTCAACCGCCTGTGCGACGTGCTGATCGTCCAGTTGCTGCGCCATGCACTGGCCAGCAAGCTGATATCGGCCTCGCGCCTGTTCGGCCTGTCCGACGCCGCCCTCGCCAAGGCCCTGGCGGCCATGCACGACCATCCCGGGCGCCACTGGACGGTGGCATCGCTGGCGACGCTGTGCGGCATGTCGCGCAGCCGCTTCGCGCACCAGTTCCACGCCGCCATCGGATGCCCGCCGGCCCAATACCTGATGGGCCAGCGCATGCTGCGCGCTCAGGCGCTGCTCCAGCAAGGCCGGCTGGTGCAGGATGTGGCGTTGGAAGTGGGCTATGGCAGCCAGCCGGCTTTCACCCGTGCCTTCCGCGCCAGCACCAGGCTGTCGCCGCGCGACTGGCTGGCACAGGGTGGCAACTAGAAGTCGAGCGCCCGCAAGACCACGCTGCTGACCAGCAGATCGCGGCTCAGATAAGCGAAGGCGCGCTGGCCGATGCGCAGGCGGTGGGTGTCGAAGATGACCAGCCAGTCGCCGCCCTGGCCCTGGTCCAGGCTGCGCAATGCCGTCACGCTGATACGGCAAGTCTTTTCCTCGCCGAAAACGGCCAGATGAAAGCGGATGGCGTCGCCCGCCGGTTCGAGGGCGATGCTGTCGCGCAGGATGTCATAGGGCATGGCCGCCGCCCCCGTTCATGTGGCGAACGTGGCCAGACACGCTTGCCACGCTCAGCGCACTGCCGTCGGCGGGGCCGGACTGTATTGCAGTCGAAAAACGCCAGGGCCGCCTGGCGACCTTGTCACGGCAACGGCGCTCCAGTTCGGCGCGATTTTTCGCTAGGAAGAAATGCATCATGGCGTTTTTGGCAATCTCAATAATTAGGAACAAGCCAGCCTAGCTTGGTGACCTGTCAAACACCGTCTGCTACCGTACACACGCACTTACTTGCGCGCACGCATCGGCCACCCCCCTGTGCTATTGTCACCCGATACATAACCAAGCAGGTGCCCAAGATGCAAAACATCGTTACCAGCGTTTCGTTCCGCTACATCGATCCGCGCCACAAAGAGCCGGGTCCGAGCAGGGAATTCGTCAACCAGAACATCCTGCTGCCGTCGGGTGCCCATCTGCCACGCATGGGCGAAGCCATCGAACTGATGCACTGGGACTTGAACCGCGACATGAAATCAGGCGTGTATTCCGTCCTGTTCATCCACACGCGCATCGCCTTGTTTAACGGCAACGACAAGCCGTCCGGCTGGCACACCACGATTACCGTGGGGCCGCAATCCGACGAAATCGACGCGCGCTTCCTCACTGCCCCCTCCTGACGCCCGTGCGGCCCTTGTTGCGGCCAGGCCCGAACACCTAAAATACTGCTTCAGATTAAACATGACCATGACGGCAGCCGGTGGCGCTGCCGCGCGCAATGCAAGGAAGTCAATGAGCACACTTTTAGAGCAGGCAACACAAGAAATGACGGCGGCCATCCACGCTTGGTTCGATGAGCGCCTAAAGCGCACCGACCTGGAAGAAGCCGTGAACCGCACCACCTTGCAAGCGGGCGTCTTCAGCGACTTCATACTCGATTACAAACCGGGCCGCACCACCGCCGACGAGTTCGACCTGGGTTTGGACGACAACGTGCATCCCCGGACGCCGGCGCGCCTCGATGATGCACAAGTGCGCGACTTGATCGCGCCGCAGCTGACGGAGCTGGTGCAAGCCCTTCTGGCGCCGCTGGTGGACACGCCGATGATCGACTACCGCTTCACCTTGCGCGGCAAATTCCAGACGGCGCAGGGCAAGCTGCACCTGACCTTGCTGGAATACGTCAACGACGGCAAGCGCCAGGGCTTGCTGGAAAACATACACGCATATATCGGGCAAAAACTCGAGCGCGGCAGCAGGCCGACGAAAAAGCTGGAAACGTTTTTCCTGGCCCGCCACCTGCTCGATCCCCACCTATTTCCGCAGCCCGATATCGCCTGGACGATCGCGCAATTCGAGCGCATCGAGCAGCTCAACAAGTCACGCCCGCAAGCGCTGGCAGAACATCGCAGCGATATCATTCGGGCCGTGTCGGCCTGGGCGGAAAAGCAGTTCCTGCCGCAGTTCTATGACGTGCAGAAATCGAGCTACCGCGCCACCGACTACACACTGAAAGCGGGCGCGGCGCTTGACAAGCAGGCGCTGCAGCCGATCGACCTGCTGCTGTATGGCGCCGTGATGATACTGCGGCACGAACCGAGCTACGCCAAATCGACAGGCCTCAAATTCCTGGAAATCGCGCGCGAACTGGGCAGCGAACGGGCCGTGCGCATGCTCAAGGAAGGCAGTGGCACCTTCCCCGATGCCGACATCCACCTGAAAAATGCGCTGCTGGAATGCCGCGCCAACGATGTGTTTGCCACGATCAGCATCACGATTGTCCGGGAAGAGGCAGACGCGTATGCGCAGGCGCTGGCGTTCGTCACGCATTTACTGCAAAACGGTTTTCCGAAAAGCTACCAGATCAAGCTCAAGGCCAAGACCAAGGAATATCTGCCCATCAAGGGACTGGCGAAATCCGACACGCACCGTTTCTTTGCCAACGCCCTTGCCCATGCGTCCCTGCAGCCGCAACTGGAAGCATATGCGCGCGCCGCCATTGAAGAATTCGAATTCTATGCCGACACGGAAGGCGAAAAGAATTGCATGCCCGGCAGCTATGCCACGTTCGGCCTGGGCTTACTCGATGCGCGCTATTTCCCCCTGGTGCAGCACTACATGGCCAACGTCGACGAGGAACACCAGTGCGTGCAGGACCAGTTCACGGCCGCCTTTGCTGAAAAGCATGGCGTGACGCGCGATTCCGCTCCCGTGCTGGCGGCGTGCCTGCGCGCCTGCACGGATAACGCCAAAGTGAAAATCCAGGCGGAACTGGAAGAGGTGGAGAAGCTCGAACTGTTCTGCCAGCAACTGCAAGGGCTGGAAGGCTATCTGATCGAGCACATGCTGTATCCGGTCTGGGGCAAACTGGAAAAACTGGCCGCCCTGGCGCGCAAGGCGGACGGACGGCGCAAGGAACTGCTACTGGCCTTGCTGGAAGCGGCGAGCAAGACCGACGCCTGAAGTGCGCAACGTTATGACTTTCACCATATATAATGCGCGCGCCAGAGTTGCTATAAAGCATCTTTTGGCGCCTGACATTAAATCGTGGAGAAAATACATGCACAAGCAATTCCCTGCCGCCAGATTGCTGGCCGCCACCGTCGCCGCCGCGCTGCTGCAGCCAGTCATGGCTGCTGAACCCACCGCCGTGGAACTGGCGCCGCTAGCCGTCGCCAACCTGTACATCCAGACCATCATCAACCAGGATGAAGCCAGCGTCGCCAAGCTCAACGCCTATTTGCGCCCCACCCGCCTGGCGGGCCAGCAGAGCGCCGAATACGCGTCGTACAGCGCCTTGAAGGAAGCGGACGCCAAGTTTCCGACGGAAACGGGCAAGCTGATTGCCGACCTGTTCCCCGTCCCCATGCGCGCGGCCGTGACGCCGGCCGCCGAACTGCTGGCCGCCAATGTCATCGCCGCCAAGAATGGCGCCGCGTGCCAGGCCATCAAGGCGGACCCGGTGACGGTGGACAACGGCATGCAGACGGCTGCCGTCAGCTTCGAATGCCAGCTCGTCAAGGTGCCCGTGGCCTGGGCGGCGGCTGCCCAGCAACTGGCGAAGAGCGGCTGCAAAGTCGAGCAATGCAAGGCTGGCCTGCAAAAGATCGCCGCCACCTATACCAGCTCGCCGAAGCAGACCTGGCGCGCCGTGTTTGCCGTCAGCCGCGAAAAGGACTCGGAAGCCTGGCGCAACGATTTCGCACGCGAGACTTTTGATGAAATCTGGGACTACCTGTAATCCTCGCGTCGTTTAGAATGGCCGGATGGATACCCTGATACCGCAGCCTGCCGGCCTGGCCTTGCTGCGCCTGCTCGACCCCGACCATGTGGAAGGCGCGGTGGTCGCGCAAGCGCTGGCGCAAGACTTGCCTGCCCTGCACGGCAGGCAATTGCTGGCGCTGCTGCGCCGGCTGCGCGCCGCCCAGTCCAACCAGCAGCACTATGCGGGCGCCAGCGTCAAACAGGCCGAACAACTGTTTGGCGCCGCCATCGCCGCCGTCAAGGCGGAGCTGGCCACGCGCCCGCACCTGCCCAACAAGCAGGAAGCGAAGGCCCTGCGCCAGGCGGCGGCAAAGAAGCGCTGAACGGGTCTGCGGTGCGCGGGCGGGCACGGCCCTCCTTCTATAATCGGTGACGATACATTGTTTCCCGCATTGAAAGGATTCCCCATGCCCACACGCTTTTCCCGCCACGTAGCCGGCTGCGCCGTACTTGCTGTCTCCGCTCTGGCCACCATGCAGGCGGCCCATGCCATCGAGACAGGCCGCATCGACGCGCGCGCCGTGTGGCAGGAACGCTCGCTGTCGGCCTGCCGCAGCGAACAATCCCAAACTGCGCCCGACGTCTGCCTGCTGCGCACCATGCAGCGCTCGGGCGCGCGCCCGCAAGCCATCGCCGCCGCCAGGATGCTGGTCAAGGCGAACAAGGCGGGCTTCATCTCCGCCTGGCGCCCGCTGGGCAAGGCGGCCCTGGCCACCGTCACCTATCCGTTTCGCGCCAACACGAATGAAGGCAGCTTGCTGATCGGCAGCGATGGCGCCGCCATCGACGTCGACGAGGACGCGGTGCGCGAGGAAGACCGCGCCACTGCGGCCTGGCGCGCGTTTGCCGCCGCCCATCCGGACGCCGTGCCGTTTGCTCCCGCCGATTTCGTCGGTAACACGGCCACGGCCGATGGCGGCCAGCGCCTGCTGTTTTCCACGCCCCTGAAGAGCTGCCATGCCTGCGCCGACGATGGCGCGCTACTGGTTGCCTATACGCTCGACAAGGCGGGCGTCGTGCGCGAACGGCAACTATTGACGATCAAGTAAAGCTGCATCAAAGATAAGATAGAATTGTTTGATGGCATGTCTTTACACGTACATGCCATCAATCCAACTACTTATCATGGAAAAACATGCGCCGCTCCTGCCTTGCCCTGCACCTCACCGCCACACTGCTGCTGTCCAGTCCCTTCTACCTCGCCCATGCCACGCCCGCCGCTACGGCTACTTCCAGCGCGGCCACCCCGCTGGTCATCGGTGAAAGCTTTGTCATCGATTCGCAAGCGCTGCAGGAACAGCGCCCTATCAATGTGTACCTGGCGCGTGCCTGGGATACGCCGCCCGATGCGCCGCTGCCCGTGCTGTACATGCCCGACGGCGGCGTGGCGGAAGACTTTTTGCACGTGGCGGGCTTGCTGCAAGTGTCGGTGGCGAATGGCACGATGCGCCCCTTCATGCTGGTCGGCATGCAAAACACGCAGCGCCGGCGCGACTTGACGGGCCCGACGGACAATGCCGAAGACCGCAAGATCGCCCCCGTGGTGGGTGGCGCGCCAGCCTACCGGGCCTTCATCCGCGATGAACTGATGCCGGAAGTCAAACGGCGCTACCGCACGACGGGCGAAACGGCCATCGTTGGCGAATCGCTGGCGGGCCTGTTCGTGGTGGAAACGTACTTGCTGGAACCGCAACTGTTCGACCATTACCTGGCCTTCGACCCCAGCCTGTGGTGGAACCATGGCGCCCTGCCGCGCCAGGCGGCGGCCCTGCTGGCCAAGGGCAAGCCGGGCAAACACAGCCTGTACCTGGCGTCCAGCAGCGAGGCGGGCATCGCCGTCGAAGTGCAGCGTCTGGCCCAGGTGCTGGAAAAACAGGCGCCGCCGGGCTTGCAATGGCACCAGGAAAAGATGCCGGAAGAAACCCATGGCACGATCTACCATCCGGCCGCCTTGAAGGCGTTCCGCGCCGTGTTCAAGCCGCAGTTGCCGGTCAGCCAATAAAACATGGACAAACTGTAATCTGGCGCGGGGCGTGCCCGCCGCCACTGGCGGGTAAAATCGGCGGCCCATCCTCCCCCGCCCGAGTCACGTTACCATGAGTTTTCTGCAATTATTTATTCTTTCCATCGTCCAGGGCTTCGCCGAACTGCTGCCCGTGTCCAGCTCCGCCCACATCATCATGGCGGAAAAATGGATGGGCCTGGACCCCACGTCGCCCGAACTGACCATGCTGCTGGTGATGCTGCACACCGGCACCATGTTCGCCGTCATCGTGTATTTCTGGGCATCCTGGCGCGCCACGTATTTCAGTTCGGCCAGCGCCTTGCGCAGCAATGTGCTGCTGCTCGCGGCCGCCACCGCACTGACGGGCATCGTCGGCTTCGGCTTGCTGAAGGGCATTACGCACATCATGAGCAAGGATGCGCCCGGCTTTGAAATCGAGCACCTGTTCGGCAACGCCAGACTGATGGCCGCCGCGCTGGCCGCCGCCGGCGTGCTGATCATCGTCTCGTCGCGCCTGCAAGCGCGCCAGCATGGCACCTTGTCCATCGGCAAAGCCATGCTGATCGGCGCCATGCAAGGCCTGTGCCTGCCCTTCCGGGGCTTTTCCCGCTCGGGCGCCACCATTTCGGCCGGCATCGCCATGGGCGTGCCGCAACGCCGCGCGGAAGAATTCAGCTTTGCCCTGGCCGTCGTGCTGACGCCGGCCGTGCTGGTCAAGGAAGGCTGGCGCTTTTACCAGGCCGTGACAAATGGCAGCCTGGACCATCTGGAACACGGCAACAGCCTGCTGCACCTGCTGGGACCCAGCCTGCTGGGCATGCTGCTGTCGTTCCTGGCCGGCTTGCTGGCGCTGCGCTGGCTGTCACGCTGGCTGGAACAGGGCCGCTGGCATTTCTTTGGCGCGTATTGCCTGGCCGCTTCCATGGTGGTGCTGTACCTGGGGTAAAATCGCCGGGTTTCCAGTTTATACACACATCCCAGCCAGGTTTTACAGAAAGCCAACGATGAATTTCGCCGCCACCGCCGCCCTCTCCCTTGCCATGTCCACCGATGCCTTCGCGGCCGCCGTGGGCAAGGGCGCCGCCCTGCACAAGCCGCAATGGCGCGAGGCGCTGCGCACGGGCCTGATCTTTGGCGTCATCGAAGCCATCACGCCCATCATCGGCTGGGCTCTGGGCAGCGTGGCCGCGCCCTACGTGGAAGCGTGGGACCACTGGATCGCCTTCAGCCTGCTGAGCATCATCGGCCTGTTGATGATACGCAATGCCCTGTCCGACGCCGACGAGGACGAAGCGCCGGCCCAGTCGCACTCGTTCTGGGTGCTGGCCGTCACCGGCCTGGCCACCAGCATCGACGCCATGGTGGTGGGCGCGGGCCTGGCCTTGCTGGGCGCCAACATCGTCGTCACGGCCGCCGCCATCGGCTTTTCCACCTTCGTCATGGTGACGCTGGGCGTGATGCTGGGCCGCGTGCTGGGCACGGTGGCAGGCCGGCGCGCCGAACTGGTGGGCGGCCTGGTGCTGATCATCATCGGCTGTGTGATCTTGTACGAGCATATCGGCCATCCGGCCTGAGGATCGGCCGACCAACGGGCGCACACGCCACAGGTACCGGCGTGGCCGGCGGCGCGCTTTGTGCTACATTCATTCCTCTGCATTCCTTTGTCGCAAGGTGAACACCATGGAAACTCTGGAGCTGCTTTTTGCCGCGCTGGTGCGCGAAACGGCCGTGTCGATACGCGACCACCATGTCCCCTTTGCCATCAAGCACGACGAACGCGCGTATTTCGAGTGGATGGACGGACACCCTATCAATGGTTATGTCCAGGAAGCGTATCGGGAGATCGAAGAAACGGCCCAGCAGATCCGCGCCATTCGCGCGGGGTGATGACGCTTGCCGCAAGCTACTGCGCGGGGCGCTTTGCGGCCTGCGATGCTCACCGTACCAATGTACGGTTGCGCTTCTCGGCCACAAATCACCGCCGCTCGCTTCGATTTTGCCAGCCGTCGTGACGTTCGTTGGATAGTGGTAAAAATTTTGGTATTGATTTAGATCAAACACTCAGCTGTTCCAATCGAATTGATGGTCCAAAGCCACGACAATCAGGTCTGGAGGCGGGAGACATGGATCAGCAACAAAAACACCAGATCAGGGGTTATGAATTTCATGTGGCGGGGGCGCTGGAGAAGGATGGCCGCTATCGGGGCATGATTTTGATCAGCAAGCGCGGCGATACGCAGCAGGTATATGCCAAGCCCGTACTGATAGAAACGCCCAGCAGCTTCAAGTCCGCGCATGCGGCCTTGATCAAGGCATCGGCGTACGCCCAGGAACTTATCTATAACGGCGCCATCAAGGCGCTGCTGCCGGCCGGCAGCAAGCAGGCGCCACAGCCGCCTGACCTGGTCGGCAATTAACTGGGCAAGGAGGGGCATGGAAGGGCGCGTATAATCGCGTTCCCCTTGCTAAGAGTGCGTCATCATGGAATTTGTGAATCTACCGCTGGTCTTCCTGATCGGCTGCGCGCTGATTGCCTTGCTAGCCAAGAAGAATGGCTATTCGTGGTACCTGTTTTTCTTTGCCATCGCCGTGCCGGCGCCCTTGTTACTGCTAGCCTTGCCGCATGTGCTGGACGCACAGGCCGCGTCGCTGACCTCCGTACGTCTGGGCACGGCCCTGCTGTTCCCGTGCGCAGGCCTGCTGCTGGCCTTGCGGCGCCAACGCTGACGCTGACGCTGCGCGCAGCTTAACGTGCCTGCATGCCATCGGCTAGGCGCCAGCCGACGGACAGCGCCAGTTGCTGCGCCTCTTTTTCATTGCTGCAATCGTCGTAGTCGCAGGTATCCGCATACGCGCCGCGCGCCTGGTTCTGGCTGACATACGAGCCGACCCACCGGCCGTCGCGGCGCTGGCAAGCCGTGGCGCTGATGGTAAAACCTTTGTGGATGGTGGGATTTTCAAACGACATAATTCCTCCGATGAAAGATGCGTCAGCCACCTGACTGGCTTCCACTGTGCGCCTTGCGCCCGCCCAAGTCTGTACGCTGGCCCACACCCACGCCTGCGTGCCAGTTCGCGCGCGCCATGGCGATCAGGTATGATTTCGCCATGTGTGGACGATTCGATCAAAATGACACGGCGCGCGTGCTGGCGTCGTCTTTCGGCTGGACCGACGCGGTGTTCGACAGCGAGGCCGAAGCGCACCTGAACGTCTCGCCCGGCACCTACCGGCCCGTGTTGCATATCCAGGATGGCGTGCGGCGGGTCGACGATGTGTTCTGGGGCTACCGTCCCGCCTGGGCCGCACAGGCCGTGCCCGCGCCCGGCAAGAAAAAAATCCCCATCGCCATCAATGCGCGCCTGGAAAAACTCGCTGGCGCCTACTGGAAACCCTTGCTGCGCGCGGGGCGCGGCATCGTCTGCGTGTCCGGCTGGTATGAATGGACGGGTGAAAAAGGCACGAAGCAGCCGTGGCACATCCACCGCCGCGACCGCGCACCCCTGTTCCTGCTGGCGCTGGCCCAGTTCGGGCCCTACAAGCACAACCGCGAGGAAGCGGGCTTCGTGCTGGTGACGGCCGACAGCCTCGGTGGCATGGTCGACATCCACGACCGCCGCCCCGTGGCCGTCAGCCTGGAAGACGCGCAGCGCTGGCTGGACCCCGCGTTATTGCCCGAGGAAGCGCTGCACCTGGCGCGCAGCTGCATGCTGGACGTGGACTTGTTCGAATGGCATGCGGTCGACAATCCCCTCGTGCCCACGGCCAGAGCCAAGGCGCCGCCGCCGGCATCGCCGCAAGGCGCGTTTGACTGGGGAACGGATTAAGGCAGCCGCGCCATCCGGCGCCACAGTGCTTCCATGGGACCCTGCCTGAAATGGCGCAGCCAGTAGCGGCTGAGCAGCACCTGCCCCGCCATGATCGCTACCGCCAGGCCCAGCATCTCGGCCGGACGCAAACGAGCACCCCAGCCCAGGCCCGGCCCCTGCAGCAGCCAGGTGCCGATCAGCGATTGCAGTAGATAATTACTCAGCGCCATGCGTCCCACGGGCGCCAGCCATGACCCCAGCCAGCGCAGCATGAACGGACCAGCCAGCATCAGCGCGGCCACATAGCCGGCCGCCAGCACGGGGCCGCCGGCGAACAGGCCCACTTCGAACAGGGCCGTGTCGAACACGGTTTGATAGGGGTCAGCCACTTGCCACGCGACGGCCCCCGCCGCCAGCAGGTTGAACGGCAAGCCCAGGCCCAGCCCCACACCGCACACGCGCCGCCACAGCTGGCGGTGACGCTGCGGCTGCGTCAGCCAGCCGCAGCGTACGGACAAGATACCCAGCAGGAACAGCACGATGATATGCGGCAGCATGACGGCGGCGTACAGCAAGGAGACGAGAAAATCGTTGGCGCGCAGCCTGGCCACGGCCCACGCACTGCCTTGCGTGTAAATCGCGTAGCGCTCCGCAAAGCCTTGCAGGTCGCGCGCGATGTCCGGCGCGCCGCCCTGCTGGCCCACGGGAATCAACAAGCACATGAATAGGAGAAAACCGGCCGCCACCAGCCAGGCGCGATTGCGCACACGGCTGAGCCTGGCGGACGCCAGCGGCAGGATCAGCATGCCGGCCACCGCATACGAGGTTAGCACGTCGCCGCTCCAGATGCAAAAACCGTGCAGCAGACCAAACGCCAGCAGCCAGCGCAAACGGCGCTTATAAGCCGCTTGCGCCGCTTCCCAGCTGCCCAGCTGGCGTTGCAAGGAACGTGTCTGCAGGGCAAAGCCAGCCCCAAACAGAAAGGCGAAGATTGGATAGAACTTGAATTGCGCCAGCGCCGCGACCAAAAAAATGACAAGCTGGTCCAGCACGGGCGGCTGCGCGGGCAAGGTGCCGTAACGCAAGGAAAGCGTGCCCCAGGCAAAGCCCCAGATATTCACCAGCAAGATGCCGAACACGGCGATGCCGCGCAGCACATCGAGCTGCAGTAGCCTGCCAGGTTTGACGTGCATGGCGTTGAGGGAGTTCAGGGCCGCGCCAGGGTCGGGTAATCGCTCACCTGCAGGCTGAAGCCGGACGCATCCGATTGCAGGCGCGCCTGGCCGCCGAACGGCAAGGTGACACGGCGGCGGATGTGGCCGAACTCCAGCCCCGTCAGCACGGGCACGGGCAGGCGCTGGCGCACGTAGGCCAGCATGGCATCGAAATCGTAGCCCTTGTCCATGGGACTCAGTTTATAGCCGGAAAAATCACCGAGCACGATCGCGTTCTGGCGCTGGAGCACACCCGCGTGCAGCAATTGCAGCAGCATGCGCTCGACGCGGTACGGGTGTTCGTTGACGTCTTCCAGGAACAAAATGCCGCCGTCGACCTGCGGGAAATATGGCGTGCCCAGCAGATGCACCAGCATGGCCAGGTTGCCGCCCCACAAGGTGCCCGTCAGCTCGACCTGCGGATTGCCCGCCGCCCAGCCCTCTACCTGATGCGTGGGGCCGGCCAGGCATGACCACAGCTGGTCGAGCGTAAACTGCTCGGGCTCGTCGCGCGTGAAATCGTCGCAGATCATGGGGCCGGCAAAGCTGGCACGGCCCGTTTTCGCCAGCAAGCCCATGTGGAAGGCCGTGAAGTCGCTGTAGCCGACAAACAGTTTGCGGCTGTCGGCCATGGCGGTAAAGTCGATGTCGGGCAGGATGCGGCTGAGGCCGTAGCTGCCGCGCAAGGCGAGCACCACCTGCACGTCCGGGTCGCTTGCCGCCGCGTTCAGCTGCGCCAAACGGCCCGCATCCGTGCCGCCGAAGCGCTGGAAGGTGTGCTCAGGGTCGTAGTAATTGTGGACGGTGGCGCCTTGCGCCTGCAAGCGGGCGATGCCGCACGCCACGGCCGCGTCATCGGGCGCGCAACCGCCCGGCGCCACGATGGCGATGCCAATCTCAGGTGTCTTCAAAATATGCCTGACTAGTCAAGTGGTGGGCGCGCCCAAGCCGCCTAGGCTGGCTGAGAGCGCATCTGGGGCGCCATCTTACCTTGCAGATGCACATCGATCAAGGCGAGCAGGCGCTCGATCAGCTGGGGCGGCATGTCGTGTCCCATGCCTTCGATCACTTCCAGCCGGGCGCCCGGAATCAGCGCCGCCGTATCGATGCCGCAGGCGACGGGTATCAAGGGGTCGGCCGCGCCATGGATCACCAATGCCGGGCAACTGATGCTCGGCAGCAAGGCCGTGCGTTCGCCCGAGGCGGCAATCGCCACCATTTGCCGCGCCACGCCTTCCGGGCAACTGCCCCGCTGCAGCGCCGCGTCGATGCGCTGGTACAGCAGTTTCTCCGAGACGGGATAGGCGGGACTGCCGATGACGCGCACGGTGGCGGCCATGTGCGCCATCAGTTCGGCGCGGCTGGCATTGCGTTTCGGACGTTGCAACAAGGCGTTGCGCGCCGCACGCGTGGGGCCGGGCAAGCCGCGCCGGCCGCTGCTCGACATGATGGAAGTCAGGCTGAGCACCTGCTGCGGCGCGCGCGCCGCCATCACTTGCGCGATCATGCCGCCCATCGACACACCGATCACGTGCGCCTGGACAATACGCAGGGCCGTCAGCAAGCCCAGCGCATCGTCCGCCATGTCATCGAGGGTGTAGGAAGTTTTCAGGGGCCAGCCGATGAGGTTTTTCACGTAGGCCAGCGGCAGATACGGCTTACCCGCCAGCGCCATCTTGCTCGACAGGCCGCTGTCGCGGTTGTCGAAACGCACAACCCGAAAACCTTGCTCGACGATGCCTTCGACGAAGTCCGCCGGCCAGGCGATCAGTTGCATGCCCAGGCCCATGACCAGCAGCACGCACGGATCGTTGGGGTCGCCGTGGCTTTCATAAGCTATGTTGAGGCCGTTCGCCATGATGGTTGCCATGATTGCCTCTCTTCAGGAACCAGCACGCAGGCACGATCGCTGCGGCCTTGGACTCAGCATACCACTATTGTGCTTCAGACATGAGACCGGCACGCGGCACTCTATCTGAAGTGTTGCTCTGCTCGCACATGACATAACCTACTGCGCGTCGCGACTTGCGGCCTGCGATGCTCACCGTACCTAAAGTACGGTTGCGCTTCTCGACCACAATTCGCTTCCGCTCGCTACGGTTCTGTCATGTGCTGATACTCATCAACTTGCAAAAAAACGTTATTTTGCCTTTGGCAGGCTGTCAGCCAGATCCACCCACGCTTGCGGCTGCGGCTTGCCTCGCTCGCGCACGCCGAAGAAGGAGACTACTTGCGTGCCGTCGTTATCGAAGAACTCGACCGAGGTGACGCCGCCGCGCTTGACGACCCAGCCGCTGCGCAGGGCCGTGTCGCGGATGTGCAGGTTGAAGTCCGGGTCCAGCACGTTGAAGAAGCCGCCGGCGGCCATGGTTTTTTCGATCTTGCCGCTGTAGATCTGCGTCAAGCCTTCATTGCCCAGGAACACCATGATGGCAACCTTGTCCTTCGCCGCGTTTTCCAGCAGGGTGCGCAGCGCTGCTGGCGTCACGCGCTCGACCACGCCGGCTGGCGCCAGGCGCAGCGCCTGTTCGCGCGTCAGATGGAATTCGCGCATGATTTGCGCAAACTGGTGTACGTCCGTCATGTCTTTCCAGGCCAGCTGGAATTCCTTGACGTCGATCTCGGCATCGGGCTTTTCCGCCGCTTTCGGCGCCACGGCCAGCACGTTCAATTCCGCGCTTTGCTGGGGCATGCGGAAGTTTGCCACCAGCTTGTCGTAGACGGCCACGCCCGGCTCGTTGCGCAGGTAGATTTTGTGCACGGCCGTGCCGTTGGCATCAAAAAATTGCAGGCTGCGCGTGGGCTTGCCGTCGCGGCCCGCTTGCTCCACAGCAAATGCATATTTCCAGTTTTCAAAGTGGAAACGCAGGTCGATCTGGCCGCCCAGGTAGCCGCCAGCGATATTGCGCTGGCGCGCTTGCGTTTCCGGGTCCTGCATGGCATCGGCCTGTTCCGACTTGTCGCCCGCCTGCTTGAACTTGCTGGCGACGCCCGTCGTCTCGATAACGCCGTTTTCATTGCGCGTGATCGCTTGCACCAGGCCCAGGTCCAGCGCGGCGCGCATGATTTCGCGCGGCTGGTTGCCATCGGCCTGCAGGCGCGTGACGCCCTTGCCGAGGTTAGTTGCCAGCAATTGCGCTTCGGACACACCCAGCGCGCGCGCCGCGTCGCGGATCTGCAGCTTGGGCTGCTCGGTGCGCAAGGTGGACCAGCGTTCCGCCAAGGTGGCTGGGGCCGCAGATGCGTTTGCAATCAGCAGGCTGCCTAGCAGGGATAGAACGAGTTTGGATAACTTCATAGAGAGACCATTCAATCAAACATGGAAAATAAGAGGGGCAAGCACCCCTCCCCGGTAAAAATCAGAAATTGACGCTGAGGTTGGCGGCGACGTTGCGGCCCGGCTTGGCGTAGCGCTCGATCTCCGCGCGATTGGCGGCCGTGGTGCCGGCGGACAGGCTGCGCGCAGCGGCGTAATCCCAATACTTGCGATCCGTCAAGTTGTACACGCCGACGACGATCTTCGCGTTCTTGTGCACGTTCCAGTAGGTCGACAGGTCGAAGATGGTGTATGACGGCACCGTGAAACGCGGCGCGGTCGTGCCCGTCAGCAAGTCATTCGGCGCCTGTTTGTCGCCCGCATGCACGGCCGTCAGGGCCAGGCCGAACAGCTCGTTCGCATGGTCGTAGCCGAAGGTCAAGGCCGACTTGGCCGGTGCCACCGAGGCCAGGCCGCCGCTGTCGCCCGTCAGGGTATTGAAGGAGCGGCCCTTGGCCACGCCCGTTGCCAGGTCGACGTGGTAACCCTGCATGGCTGGCGACCAGGCGCCCAGCTCCGCGCGCAGGCTCAGCTCGGCGCCCCAGGTGCGCGCATTGCCGATGTTTTCCGGGCGGAACAGACCCTGGGTGATGGTGGGATAGTTGACCGGGTCATCGTCCTGCATCACATACTCGATCATGTTTTTGTATTCCGTCTGGTAGACGGAGGCGTGCATGCTCAAGCCCTTGACGACGTCGCCTTTCAAGCCCAGTTCATAGGCCTGGCTGGTTTCCTTGCGCAAATTCGCATTGCCCAGCACGGCATAGCCCTGCCCCGTGCCCGTATAGCTGATGGAATCATAGGTACCCGTGCGTTCGGCCGCCGTCGGCAGGCGCGTGCCGCGCGTCACGGTGGCGTAGGCGTTCATTTGCGGCAAGACTTCCACGGACAGGCTCAGACTGGGCGTGAAATACGTGTCGCTCTGCTTGCGCATTTCCTTGGCCGCGCCCGGCACGCCGATGGCATAGCTTTGCAGGTTTTTCGGCGCGTCCTTGCGGTAATCGGCACGCAAGCCCGGTGTCAGCACGGCTTTCTTGCCAGCAAGATTAAAGCTGAGGTCGTCGCGCACGTACAGGGCCAGCTTGCTCGTGTCCATGTCGGCCATGCGGTTCTTGTTGGTGATCTGATGCTGGCCCGTGGCGACGACGGTGCGGTCTTCACGCCACGGACGGCGCGTTTTCAGCTGTTCCAGCTGCACGCCGTACAGCAGCGCGTTGTCCGCATTGAGCTGCTTGAACGCTTCCGACGTGACGCCGACGCTGTCATTCTTGAAACTGGTTTCGATGGAGCGCAAATAGTTGCCGCGGTACGTGTAGCGTCCGTTGGTCTTGTCTTGCGTTTTCGCGTTCTGGACATAGACTTTCGAGGTCAGGCGGTCGAACAGGGCGAAATCCTTGAGCACCACGTCATGGCCCAGGCTGATGCGGGTGCGGCTGGTAGTCGAATCCTGCTGCACGCCGTCCGGGTACAGGGTGTTGGTTTTATTATTGAGCTCGCGCTTGTTCTTGCGTTCGAACATATCGACCGTCAAGTCGAGCTTTTGTTCGCCAGGCAAGGCCCACACGAGCTTCGACAGCAAGGCGTTCGAATGCCAGTCGTCCGGGTTGACGGGCGTGCTGCCGCGGCTGTCCATCTGCTCGCCGTCGCGGCGCACATACACGGCCAGGCCCTGCAGATTGGCGCCGAGCTTGGCGGCGCCCGTCAGGGTGTGCGCATTGCTGCGGTCAGCCGTGGCGCGGCCGTATTTATAGGCGACATAGTGATCCCGCCCCTCGCCCAAGTAATCCTCGGGCGACTTGGTGATGAAGGCCACGCCGCCGCCCAGGCCGGGATTGGCGCCGCTGGCAGCCGTCGTGCCCGAATCGATGCGCACTTCACGGAACGTTTCCGGGTCAAAATAATCACGGCCCGTGGCGAAGGCGTTGAGGGTGTTGCCGTCCGGCTTGGGCGCCGCGTCCGGCAGCGAGATGCCATCGAGCTCCAGGCTGACCCGGTTGCCTTCCAGGCCGCGGATGTTGTAACCGGTATTACCCGAACCATCCCACACGCTGCCGCTGCCCGAGGCCGCCGCTGGCGCGGTAATCAAAGGCAGGTAGCGCACGATGCCGCCCATTTCCGTGACATTGCGGCGCTCCAGGTCATCCGCCGTGACGACCGTCCTGGTGCCGGCGCGGCGCTCGTAATCCTGCTTGGCATTGACAACGATTTCCGGGAAGACGGGCAGCTTGGCCGGCTCCTGCGCCGCCGTGCCCGCGTTGATGGCGGTATTTTGCGCGCAAACCGGCAGCAGCGGCGCGGCGAACAGGCCCAGCAAGGCTGCGCGCAGCACCAGGTTGTGGCGGCGGGCGGGCAGATGAGCTGGGGATACGACGGGTGCAGCGGAGCGCTGCAGAAGCACTGTAGTCATGATGATCCGGTTTAAGAGTGGAGGCTGGCTCTTGAACCCGGATCGATAACGATGCGCAAGGAAAGGTTGCTGGCGAAAACAATACTGTAACACGAATCATTCTCATTTGAGAATGGCAAAGTAGTCTAGACAGATGTTATTTCGCAACAGTTGCAAAAATGCCAGCCGGGATGGCTGGCAAGGCAGGGCTCATTACCGGCAAGGCCATGGCGGCACTGCCCTGCCCTGTCAGGGCATGGTCAGACCTGCGGATGGGCCAGTTTGCGCGCTTGCGCCTGCGCGCGGCGGCGCTCGACAAAGAAACGCTTGAGGAAGGCGCCGCACTCGTCGGCCAGCACGCCGCCAATGATGGCCGTCTGGTGATTCAGCGCCGGCTGCTCGAACAGATTCAGCACGGAACCGCAGGCGCCCGTCTTCGGGTCGCCCGCGCCGTACACCACGCGCGCCAGGCGCGCATGCAGCATGGCGCCCGAGCACATCACGCACGGTTCCAGGGTCACGTACAGCTCGCAGCCGGGCAAGCGGTAGTTGCCCAGCTTTTCGGCGGCCGCGCGCAAGGCCATCACTTCCGCGTGCGCCGTGGGGTCGTGACGGCCGATGGGCTGGTTGTAGCCCACGGCGATGACTTCGCCATCCTTGACGACGACGGCGCCGACGGGCACTTCGCCCAGGTCCCACGCGTGCTGGGCCTGTTCCAGGGCCAGCTGCATGTAGCGCGCGTCCTGCGCGCTAGCGTGCTTTTCAGTCATCGGTCACTTCTGCCCAGCAATTCGGCGTTTCATGCAACACCAGTTTATGCAGGTGCAAGCCGGTGCCAAAATGGTCGGTGAATGCGGCCTTGAGGATCTCGAAGGCGATGCGCGCCAGGTTTTCCACGGTCGGGATGCGGTCGATGACGACGGTTTTATGGTCGGGCAGGCTGGCCAGGAAGTCGCGCACGGCCGTGTCTTTTTCATACACGAGGAAGGCGTGATCCCACACATCGACCAGGTGCTGCTTGGCCAGGGTTTTCACGTCGGAAAAGTCCATGATCATGCCATTGTCGGAATTGCCTTCCGCTTCGATGACCTTGCCGACCAGCGTGATTTCCACCGTGTAGCGGTGGCCGTGCAAGTTGCGGCACTGGCTTTTATGGTCGGGAATGCGGTGGCCCGCGTCGAATTCGAGCTTGCGTGTGATAGTCAGCATATTGTTTTGTTAAGGTATTTGCAGGAGTTTATGGGTTTGCAGGCTCAGCTTCCACTTCGGGTTGCTTTTGCACGTCTCGATGGCCAGCTGCATGTTGCGCGCGGCCAGGGGACCGTCCATCGCCTGCACGAAGAAGTTCTCGAAGTCCAGTTGTTCGTAGGCGGCCAGGTCTTGCTGGAACTGGGGAATGACCACCTTGATTTCATTACCTTTGTGTACGACCAGTGTCGAACCCATCTTCGGGCTGACGCAGATCCAGTCCACGCCGGCTGGCACGGGCAAGGTGCCGTTGGTTTCGATGGCAATGGTAAAGCCGACCGCGTGCATGGCGGCTATCAGGGCCGTGTCCAGTTGCAGCAGCGGCTCGCCGCCCGTAAACACCACGTATTTGCTGGGCGCGTAGCTGACCGGCCACAGGCTGTCGATCAGCGCGGCCAGTTCCTCGGGCGTCTTGAACTTGCCGCCCAGTTCGCCATCGGTGCCGACGAAATCCGTGTCGCAGAACTGGCACACGGCCGTGGCGCGGTCGCTTTCGCGGCCCGTCCACAAATTGCAGCCGGAAAAGCGGCAAAACACGGCCGGACGGCCCGCGTGCGCACCTTCGCCCTGCAGGGTATAAAAAATCTCTTTGATGCTATAAGTCACTGTATTTCCTAAGAGCTGGCTGGCGTCCTCGTGCAAGGCGACCGCAGCGATGCCCGCGCACAGCGCCGGAACCGCAAATGCCGATTGACAACCCTCTATTATATGTCGCCGGGACACTTCCCGTGCAAATGCCGTGGCCGCCACCTGGCGCTGCGGTGTCAACGGGCAAGAAAGCCACAGGGGCAGGCGTAACTGCGTAGCTTTTGCGTTTAGACAATATAAATAACCCAAAGATAATATATTTTCTGTAAGAACATTGCCTTCTGGAAAATATTTAGGGAGCAAGGACATGCTGCAACGCTGGATACGCCTGCCGTACCGCCTGAGCATTCTGGCCTGCCTGACGGCCGCCGCACTCGCGTCCCTGTATGCCGGGCCACTGGCGCAAGCCAGCCTGCCCTGGTCCCTGATGGCGGCCTGCGCCCTCCCGCCAGGCGCGCTGGCGCTGCTGCTGTGGCGCCAGCACCGGCTGTTCCAGCGCCAGCGGACGCTGGAACAGCTGCGCGCCGACGCCGAGCAGACGCGCCTGGCCAGCGGACAGCGCAAGGCGCGCGAACAGGAACGCCTGCGCATCGGACGCGATATCCACGACGACCTGGGCCAGCATTTGCTGACCCTGAAAATCGACCTGTCCATGCTGCAGGCCAGCACGCATGGCGCGACGCCCCAGCTGGCGCAGCAACTGGCCGTGATGGCGCACAATGTCGACCTCAGCATCGCGGCGCTGCGCCGCGTCATCCACGACCTGCGCCCGCCCGCCCTCGATGCCGGCCTGCAAGCGGCGTGCGACGGCTTGCTGGCGGACTTCCAGCGCAGCACGGGCATCGATTGCAGCTGCGATTACCGGCTCGACGCCGCCGCCGGCAGCGCGCACGGGGCCCTGCTGTACCACGCGCTGCAGGAAGCGCTGGCCAATATCGCCCGCCATGCGCGCGCCACGCATGTCCAGCTGTGCCTGCAACAAACGGGCGCCACCCTGGCCTGCCGCATCAGCGACGACGGTGTCGGGCTGTCGGGTTCGCCGCCGCGCCTCGGTTGCGGCCTGTCCGGCATGCACGAGCGCGTGGCTGCCGCCGGCGGCAGCCTGCACATCGACAGCCACAGCGGCGCCGGCACCACCTTGCACCTGTCGCTGCCCCTGCCGAGCTGCCACCACGATGAAGCGATGGTGCATCGCTGAAATATTGCTCCGTATCAACACCATCGCTACTCCACGCTGCATCATGGCCAAGGAGCCAGCTCCCCCCATTCACGCCCAGGAAGGATGCATTCATGCCGGATAGTCACGCACATGCCAGCGCATCGCCGTATGGCGAAGCCCAGGGTTTCGCCGTCAAGATGATGGAATTGCTGGTGGTGCCCACCTTTGTCCTCGATGTGCATGGGCGGGTGATGATCTGGAACCGCGCCTGCGAGCAGCTGACGGGCGTGCCGGCAGCCGAAGTACTGGGCACGCGCGAGCCGGGCCGCTGCTTTTACAACGACGAGCGCCCCACCCTGGCCGACCTGCTGCTGGCCGGACGCGGCGGCGACATGCGCGCGCTGCACGCCCAGCAGCAATACCGCAGCAGCACGGGCAGCAACCTGTGCGCGGAAAACTGGTGCGACATGCCGCGCACGGGGCGGCGGCGCTACCTGGCCGTCGATGCCAGCCCCATCTACGGCAATGGCGACGAACTGATCGCCGTGGTGGAAACCCTGCGCGACATGACCGATGAAAAGCGCGCGCAGGTGGAACTGCAACGCCTGGCCACGCGCGATGGCTTGACGGGGCTGGCAAACCGGCGCTGCTTCGACGACACCATTCTGGCCGAATGGCAACGCGCCCAGCGGCAGGGCCAGCCCCTGTCGCTGCTGATGGTCGATGTCGACAATTTCAAGCAATACAACGACAGCCACGGCCACCAGGGCGGCGACCTGTGCCTGCGCAAGGTGGCCGGCGCCGTGGCCAGCGAAATGCGCGCGAACGACATGGTGGCCCGCTATGGCGGCGAGGAATTTGCCGTCATCCTGCCGAACCAGTCGCTCAAGGGCGCGGCCATCGTGGCCGAACGCATCCGCCAGCGCGTGGAACGGCTGCAACTGCCGCGCAAGCGCCCCGACGGCGCCTGCGTCACCGTCAGCATCGGCGCCGCCACGGCCCTGCCCGGCCCCGGCACGCAACCGGGACAATTGATCCACACGGCCGATTGCGCCCTGTACCGCGCCAAGCACCTGGGCCGCAACCGCATCAGCCTGCCGGAAACGACACTCACGTAAGCGACAAGGAAGCAAGACCAAATTTGGTGTATATTTGGTCCTGTCGCAGTTTTTTTCGCATTTGGAGCCGCCATGAACCTCAAGGAACGCATCAAGCCGATTTCCTACCTCAAGGCCAACACGACCGAGATCGTCAACAGCTTTGACGCGGGCCAGGACGAGCCCATCATCATCACGCAAAATGGCGAAGCGAAGATGGTCGTGCTATCGATGCACGCCTACCAGGAAGGCAAGCGGCAGGCGCAGCAGATGCAGGAACAGCATGCGTTCATGAAGCTGATCGCCATGGGCAACCAGGACATCGCGCGCGGCGACGTGGTGTCCGAAGAAGACTTCCTGGCCAGCCTCGACCAGGCTTGAGATGGCGCGCCTCGTCGTGCTGAAAAGCGCCGCAGCCGATTTCAGGGCATTGCGCAGCGACTTCCAGGCGCGCCATGTGGCAGCGGCCTGCGAGCAGTTCACCTCGGACTTTCGGCAACTCTTTGCCGATCTGAAGACCTACCCCGACAGCGGCGCGCCCATCGAAGCGGCCCGCGACCTCGGCCTGGACGTGCGGCAGCGCCTGTGCCATGACATCCGCGTCGTCTACCACCATGATCGTACGCACGGCATCGTGTACATCCGCATGTTCCTGCCGACCCGGCGCGATTTTCTCAGCCATCTGACGGCACGCATCCTGCGGCCCGACTTTTAATCTCGCCCCTATGCACGGCGGCCTGAATATTCTATGCTGCGGCGTTGCACTTTCATAACATCCAAAAAAGAAGGAGCCCCCGTGTCAAGAATCATGCCCGCTTTATTACCCGCTTTCGCCCTGGCGCTGTCGGCCATGGCCTCGTCGAACCTGGGCGCCGCGCCCGTCAAACCGGCCGCTGCCCACAGCGCCCCTGCCAGCAAGGCAGATTTGCTGCCATTCAAGGCCACCGAAAAGACCCTGGCCAATGGGCTAAAAATCATCATCGTGCCGACCGGTTTTCCGAACCTGGTCTCGCTGCAGATTCCCGTGCAGACGGGCTCGCGCAATGAAGTCGAGCCGGGCAAGTCCGGTTTCGCGCATTTCTTTGAGCACATGATGTTCCGCGGCACCAAGGCCTATCCGCCCGAGAAATACCAGGAAGTCATCACCCGCGCCGGCGCGCGCCAGAATGCGTATACCAGCGACGACCTGACCAATTACCACACGACGTTTGCCAAACAAGACCTGGAAACCGTGCTGAAGGTGGAGGCGGACCGCTTCCAGCACCTCGATTACGCGGAAGACGCGTTCAAGACGGAATCGCGGGCCGTGCTGGGCGAATACAACAAGAACAGCGCCAATCCCGTCTCGAAACTGTTCGAAGTGATGCGCGACAGCGCCTACACCACGCATACCTACAAGCACACGACGATGGGTTTTATCCAGGACATCGAAGACATGCCGAACCAGTACGCGTATTCGAAGATCTTCTTCGACCGCTGGTACCGTCCCGAGCGCACCACCATCATCATCGCCGGCGACGTGGAGCCGCAGCAAGCCATCGCGCTGGTGGAAAAATACTGGAGTCAGTGGCAGCGCGGCAAGCAGCAGGCGGCCGTGCCCGTGGAACCCGCGCCGCGCGGCCCCGTCTACAAACACGTGGCCTGGCCCACGCCGACCCTGCCATGGGTGGCCGTGGGCTTCCACGCACCCGCGTTTTCCGTGAAGGACAAGGACCAGGCGGCGCTGGCAACGTTGCTGTCGCTGTCGTTCGGCCGCACCTCGCCGCTGTATAAACGCCTGGTGCAGAACGAGCAAAAGGTCGACCAATTGTTCGAGATGACGCCGGACCGCGTCGACCCGACCCTGGCCGTGCTGGGCGCGCGCGTGAAAAACATCGACGACGCCATCTATGTGCGCGATGCGATATTGACCACCGTGGCGCAGCTGCGCGATACGCCAGTGAGCGAAAAAGACCTGGCGGACGCCAAGTCGGCCGAAAAATACGGCTTGATCCGCTCGCTCGACAACACGGAGCAAATTGCCGGCACCCTGGCTTCCTTCGTGCATTTCGACCGTTCCTACGCCACCATCAACCAGTACTACCGCCTGATCGACACGCTCACGCCGGCCGACCTGCAGGCGGCCGCGCGCAAATACCTGACGGACGACGGCCTGGTGGTGACCACCCTGTCAAACCAGCCGATGGCCGACGCCATCGCCACCACGCCGAAGCTGGCCAGCCTGCTGCCGCCCTCCTCGAACGCGAAATTTGACGTCCTGGTGCAAAAGTCCGCGCTGCCGCAAATCCGCTACAAGCTGCTGTTTACGGCCGGTTCCGCGCAAGACCCCAAAGGCAAGGAAGGCCTGGCCGCGCTGACGGCCGCCATGGTGGCGTCCGGCGGCTCGTCCGAACGCAAGATCGACGAAGTCAACCAGGCCCTGTTCCCGCTGGCCGGCAGTTTCAGCCAGCAGACGGACAAGGAAATGACGACGTTTACGGGCTCCATCCACCGGGATAACTGGACGCAGTTCAACGCCATCGCCCTGCCCCTGCTGCTCTCGCCGGGTTTCCGCGAAGACGACTTCCGCCGCCTGAAGGATGCGCAAAAGAACGCGCTGCTGCTGGACCTGAAGGACAATAACGAAGAGGAATTCGCCAAGGAACGCTTGCAAACGAATGTGTATGCAGGCACGCCATATGGCCACCCGGTGCTGGGCACGCTCGCCGGCATCGACGCCATCACCCTCGACGACGTCAAACAGTTCTGGAAGAGCGCGTATGCGCAAGGCGCCGTCAAGGTGGGCATTTCCGGCGATGTGTCCGACGCCATGACGGCCTCGCTGACACAGGCACTCGGCAAACTGCCGGCCGGTCCCGGCTTGCCGGCCACCGTCAAACCCGCGGGCCGCAAGACGAATGGCCTGGAAGTGGAAATCATCGAGAAAAACACGCGCGCCACGGCCATTTCCTTCGGCCTGCCTTTGGAAGTGACGCGCACGCACCCGGACTTCCCCGCCCTGTGGCTGGCGAAAACCTGGCTGGGCGAGCACCGCGCCTCGAATTCCTATCTGTACCAGCGCATCCGTGAAATTCGCGGCATGAACTATGGCGATTACGCGTACATCGAAGCCTTCCCGCGCGGGATGTACCAGTTCTTCCCGAATCCGAACCTGGGCCGCAAGGCGCAGCTGTTCGAAATCTGGATCCGCCCCGTGGCGCCGGACAACGCCCACTTCGCGCTGCGCGTAGCCCTGACGGAATTGGGCAAGCTCATCGACAACGGCCTGACGCAGGACGATTTTGCCACCACGCGCGATTACCTGATGAAGAACGTCTTCGTCATGACCTCGACGCAAGACCAGCAACTGGGTTATGCGCTAGATTCGCAATGGTATGGCACGCCGGAATTTACCAAGCTGATGCGTGATGGCCTGTCGAAACTGACGGTGCTTGACGTCAACCGCGCCATCAAACAGCATTTGTCGGCAAAGAACCTGTCGGTGGTGATCGTCGCCAAGGATGCGGCCGGCTTGAAGGATAAGCTCGTCAGCGACGCGTTTTCGCCCATCAAGTACGACGGCAACAAGCCGCAAGCGCTGCTCGATGAAGACAAGGTCATCGGCGCGATGAAACTGGGCATCAAGCCGGAAGCCGTCACCGTGACGCCAGCGGCGCAGGCGTTCGCCAAGTAACTTTGTGCCAGACCAACCTCATCCGACGCAGCTTGCCGGATGAGCTTGATCTGTTCTTCGGCGCGGCCAAACGCGCCTTCAAGCCGCAAATCCCGGTCTTGGTCGGAAAGTAGCATCTTGGCAATCTGGTTATCTGCATACTGTTTTTCGACTCTTCCCGAGTGAAAACCATGACAAGGATAACCATGCAGCTGTTCCCTCCCCACCTTTACGCCACGTGCGTCCTCGCCGCCGCTACCCTGCCTGGCGCCCTGTACGCGCAAGTGCCGGCCCTCGCCGGACAGTGGCAATTCCAGACGGCGACGGGCACGACCACGGCGAATGGCGTCGAAGTCGACCTGATCGACACGGGCATACTCGACATCACCGAAGACCAGGGCAGCTTGCGCGCGACGATATCCTGGCTCGACGAACGGGGCCAGCTCACGCCGCCGCGCACGGTGCATGGCATAGCCAGCCCGGCCGGCACCGTCTTCCGGCACGGCGGCAAGCGCGTCAGCACGGGGAGAAGCGGCAAGGAAGTGAGTACCGACGTGACGATCCGCTGGACCTTGCAAGCAAAAGGCAACGTGCTGAGCGGCGAACGCCTGGTCGAAACCGATGAGAACGAACCCAAGCCGGTGACGGGAACGCGGCTCAGGGAGCGCTATGTGCCGCCGGTGATGCAGGCCGCGCTGCCGGGAACTGCGGCAAGCGCCACCGCGCGCGGCCCGTCTACCCCGGCCGAACGCGCGCGCGTGGTGCAGATGGCGCAAGCGGCGCAGCACGATCCTCTGGCGCTGCAGCAGCGCGATGGCGCCTGGCTCAGCGCATGGATCGATGCCATTCCCGACCTCACGTTTGGCGCCAGCATGCCCGATGACTGGCTGAGCACCGCCCCCACGCCGGCCACGCGCGAGGCGCTGCGCTTCCAGTACCTGGCCAGCGTGATGGCCTTCCAGATCGACCACCCGGAACAGGCCCTGCAGCAAGGGGACCGCGACCTGGCGGGCATGCAGGGCGTGCTGCGCGCCTATGAAACATTGCTGCGCCAGGATAAGCTGAACCGTTCCGCCAAGCTGGACGCGGCGCTGGCGGCGCGCCAGCAAGACAGGCTGCTCGCCTTCCTGGCGACGCTGTCCGGCAGGGATGCCAGCATCGAGGCCACGCCATCACCATCTGGCGACGCCACGGCGCGCCGGATCGTGGCGCTAGGCACGAGCGAGCCGCGCGCAATGGACTGGCTCGACATCCTGAGCAACCGCTTCGGTGGCCGCATGGCAGGCAGCGACGCCTACACGCATGCGGCGCAATGGGCGCGCATGCAACTGCGGCAATGGGGCGTGCAGGCCGAATTGGAAGAAGCCGGTGACATGCCCGTCGGCTTCAACCGGGGCCCCTGGTCGGGCAAGATGCTGGCGCCCCAGGAACAGCCCCTGCGCATGGCGACGCCCGCCTACACGGCCGGCACGCGTGGCGTGCAGCAGGGCCGGGCAATTATGGGGCCGGCCACCCTGGAAGAGGCGCAACAGCGCGCTGCGCAATTCAAGGGAAAATGGGTGCTGACGAGTGGTGAAAGCGGCGGTGGCGGGCGCGATGGCAAGACCATCCACAAGCCCGGGGCCATCACCCGGCTGTTGATGCAGGCCGGCGCCCTCGGCACCATCCAGTCTGGCGAAGAACCCTTGTATGCCGCCAGCGCGGCGCCCGCTACCTGGGCGACCCTGCCGACCTTGCCCGACATCAAGCTGGCCGCGCCACACTACGCCGACATCCGCCAGCGCCTGGCGCGCGGTGAAGCGGTCACCCTGGAGTTTGACATCCGCAACTGGTTCTATCCGGGCCCGGTGACGTATCACAACGTCGTCGCCCGCATTCCCGGCTCGGAAAAGCCGGAAGAAGTCGTGCTGATCGGCGCCCACCTCGACAGCTACGATGGCGGCACGGGCGCGGCCGACAATGGCGGCGGCGTGGCCACTATGCTGGAAGCGATGCGCCTGCTGGCCAAGTCCAATGCCAGGCCGCGCCGCAGCATCATGCTGGTGGCCTTCGGCGCGGAAGAAATCGGCCGCAAGGGTTCGTTCGCGTTCGCCGAGCGGCATGCAGGTGAATTGAAGAATATCGTCATGATGCTCAACCGCGACGGCCGGCCCGGCGCCATCGACGGCATCGCGATTCCCACGGCCTGGAAGAGCGTGTTTGGCCGCGTCGAACTGGCCCTGCAAGACATCCACCCCATGTTCGGCTTCGCCGCGAGCGTCAACGACGTGCCGCGCGATGCCAGCAAGGCGATGAATGCGCGGGCAGGCAGCGATGACGCCGTCTTCAGCCTGCATGGCGTGCCGACGCCGAAATTTACCGTGCTCGGTGATTTCGACTATGCGCGCGTGCATCACACGGTACTGGACACGTATGACAACGTGCTGCCTTTCAGCGCGGCGCAGCAGTACTCTGCCATCGCCATCGCCCTGACCGCGTATGAAGTTGCGAATGCGCCGGAAGAGATCAGCCGTAAGGGCTACTATCGCGCCGCCAGCCCGGCAAAATAGGTGCTGGTCCCAACGTCACTCGAAGGGATTGGCCACCGACGTCACCTCGGGCGGTGGCAACTGGTCGGGCAGTTCCTGCTTTTCCAGCTGCGCCACCATGTCGCCCAGCAGTTTTTGCAGCTGTTTCGCCAGCGCCAGGCCCGGCTTGTCCAGGGTCAGGTCGATATCGCCGCTGATGCTGATGCGGTCGATGCGGTTTTCGATGCTCAGATTGCCGATCTCCAGCACATCGCTTTCATTGGCATACGGGACGAATTTCTTTGCGCACATGGGATTTCCTTTCAACGGTTTTTGGACTTGCTATTGATCTTGGGCAAACTCAGCATGCGCAGCTTTTGCTGGCGCGTCAGCGACGGTAACAGATCGATGCCTATCCTGTCTTCCAGTTGCGCAATGCTTAACATTTCATACGCCTTGGTATCGGCGTTTTCGATAAAGTAGGCGGCGCCGGCGCGCTGGCGCGGGCTGTACACGGCCTTGTACAGGTGGCTGGGCACGATCACGCGCCCCACCTTGCGCAAGTTGCCGCCAATGAACGCCGGCCCCGTGATCACGTACAAATCGCCCTCCTTCTTCGCCATCTTGCGCACGGCGCCTTCGATGCCGGCCCACACATAGCGGTTGTTGCGCGCATCCTGCGGCACCATATTGGCCAGGGTAAAGCTGTCGCGCTGGCTCTGGCGGTCCGGCATGTCACCGTTCGGTGCCATGTGGCCACGGTCGAAGCCGCTGCGCGCATAATCGGCCAGTTCCGCGCGCTGGGCGGCAGGCAGCTTGCGTTCGGCATGGAAGGAGTTTTCGCGCGACAAGTCCTGCGCCGCTTCCAGGTTGTTCGCCGTCAAGTGCTCGGCCGACCACAGGGGCGTGCGGGTGATCCCCGAGTGCATCACGCCAAACACGTTGTAGCACAACTCCTTGGTCGCCACATCCAGCTTGGGGTTGGTGATTTCCGGCTTGCGGCCATCGACATAATGGGCGGGACAGGCATCGGCATGCGCCAGGTTCGCGGCAAAGGCGGACGCCAGCAAGCCGCACGCCAGGGTCAGCCTGGCGATCGATCGTTGAATCATATTTCCCTAAGTGAAATCGTTGCAGGCCAGCATTCTAGCGGACGCCGGCCCTCACCACAAACCTGCACACACCTGGCGTGCGCGGGTGCGTGCGGCGGCGAACGAGCGTGCAGGCGGTCCTGCGCAGAGCTGGCGCAAATAAAGGCCAAGCGGCTGCGCACAGCCATTCATATCTGCTAAGATTGCCTTGATTCGTTCGCATCGACCATTCAAGATCTGGAGAGCATATGATCAAAAAAACCCTGCTGCTGATCGTCGTCGTCGTCGCCGCCATCCTCGGCTATGCCACCACCAAGCCCGACACCTTCAGTGTCCAGCGCGAAATCACCATCAAGGCCCCGCCCGAGAAAATCGCCGGCCTGATCACGGACTTCCATTACTGGGCCGCCTGGTCGCCGTGGGAAAAGCTCGATCCAGCCATGCGCCGCACCTTTGCGGGCCCGGCCAATGGCTTGGGCGCGCAATATGCGTGGCAAGGCAATGACAAGGTGGGCGCCGGCCGCATGGAAATCACGGAAGCGGCCCAGCCCGAGCGCACCGTCATCAAGCTGGACTTCCTGAAACCGTTCGAAAGCCATAACACCACCACGTTTACCATGACACCCGAGGGCGACGGCACCAAGGTGAACTGGACCATGACGGGTCCCAGCCCTTACGTCAGCAAGGTCATGACGGTGTTTGTCAGCATGGACAGGATGATCGGCAAGGATTTTGAAAAAGGCTTGAACAACCTGAAAGCGGCGTCAGAGCGTTAAACTCTGCTCGCAGCAAGCAGACACAGGGCCCGCGCGGCCCTGTTTTAGTTAGCACCGCCCTTGCGGGCCGCCCCGTCAGAACTGCTCGATCCAGGCGGCCAGATGGTCCGGCGTGAGCGCCGGTTCAGCCTGTACTACCTTGCCCTGCAAGCCCAGTTCCGTCTTACTCAGCTGCAAGGACCAGCCGCGCCGCGCCAGCCACAGCAAGCTGGCAAGCCAGAACGAATGGATGGACGAGACGGCCGTGGTGGTCGGTGTTTCCAGGAATTCCGTCAGCAGGCGTCCATCGAGGAACAGGGCCGTGCCGCCCTGGTTTTGCAGCGCCGCACCAAACACGGGCAGCAGCATGTCGATCGCTTGCTCCACGCCGCGCCCCGGGTGCTCCCGCTCGAGCGTGTCGAGCTGCTGGCGCACGGCGGCGGCAAAGGCGGTGCCGCGGAAGGCTTCCGAACTGACCAGGTCGGCATAATCCATCAGCAGCCAGTCCGGCTCGGGCGGCGTGACGCCAGCCGTCAGGGCCGCCGACAGATACGCTTCCACGGGCAGCTGCTGTTCCGGACCGGCCAGGCTGGCGCACAAGGCGTACAGGGTGCCGATGCGGTTGGCGACGGCTTGCCGCTGGCGCACCATCAGTTTTTCGCGCAGCAGCTGGGCGTGTTCATTGCGCAGCCGTGCCAGTTCCAAAGCCTGCTTGAGTTCCATGCGCAGCGCCGCGATATCCCACGGCTTCTGGATGTAGCGGTGGATCTGCCCTTGGTTGACGGCTTCCACCGTGTGCTCCAGCTCGGAATACGCGGTGGTCAAAATGCGCACGATGTGCGGATAGCGGTCCCAGGCATAGGACAGCAATTCGTTGCCATAGGCACCCGGCATGCGCTGGTCCGACACCAGCACGGCGATGCGCTCGGCCTGCGCGTCGAGGATGCGCTTGCCCTCCTCGACCGAGGTGGCCGTCAGCACGTTGGCCAGCGGCGCGATGGCGCGCTGGAAATATTTGAGGGCGTTGGCCTCATCATCGACATAGAGTATCGTCGGCAAGCCTTGCGCCGGCTCACGCTGAGCCGGCAAACGCAGATTGGCGTCAATCATGCTCGTTCCTTATATGTACTGGAAAATTCAGGGTTACCGTGGTGGCACTGCCAAATTCGGTAGCGATATCGAGGTTGCCGCCGAACGATTGCATCATGCGGTGGCAAAACACCATGCCCCAGCCCTTGCCTTCGTCACCGCTGGCGCCGACGGGATCAAGCAACAGCTGCGCAACAATCTCGGGGGCGATGCCGGCGCCATTGTCGCGCACCGTGATGCGGCCCGCATCGATGCGGATGCCGATCGCAGGATGGTCTTGCTCGCCGGCCGAACGCAGGGCATTCGCCAGCACGGACGATAAAATCAGCGCGACGCAATTGGGCGACTCGGCAATGGCAAAGTCCTCGCCCTGCTCCACCGTGATGGAAGCGCGCTGGGCCGTGCTCAAGGGATAGCTGTCGAGCAAGGCAGCCAGCAGCTGGCGCGCGCTGCCGGCGCTGCGTCCGCCCTGCATGCCCGGCCCGGCGCTGGCCAGACGCACCGTGTCGACAAAGCTGGCCAGCACGGACAAACAATAGCGTGCATTGTCGTGCATCAAGGCGGCCGCTTCGCCGATCTCGGCCTGTGCTGCAGCGTCCGCCTGCGCGCGCCGCGCGATGCCGCGCGCAAAATTGGCGATGGCCGCCAGCGGCGTGTTCAATTCGTGCGCCAGGAAGGCCAGCGATTCCTCCATCGCCACCAGGCCCTGGCGGCGCGCGGCGCGCTCGCGTCCTGTCTGCACCGCCAGCTGCAGCGCCGCGTGCATGGCGGGCAAGTCGAGCGGCTTTTCCAGCAGGCGGAACAGCGAGCCGCCATTGATCAGTTCCAGCAGCACGTCCTTGTCCGCATACGCCGTCACCAGCATGCAGACGATGTGCGGGTAGCGCTGCGCCACTTCCTGCAGCAGCTCGCTGCCCAGGCGATCCGGCATGCGGTAATCGGTAACGAGCACATCGATGTTGGCGGCCTCATCTTTCAGCATGGCCAGCGCCGCATCGACGCTGTGCGCCGTCAGCACGCGGTAGCGCGCACCGATGGCGCGCGCGAAGTACTTGCAGGCGAGCGCTTCGTCGTCCACATACAGCACGCTGGCGCGGCTATCGTTGTCCATTAACGCCCCTCCCAGTCGGAGCGCTGCAAGTCGAAATTCATGCTGGCCCACTCACCCAGTTCGCTTTCGGCGGAGAGGGTGCCGCCGTGGCGCTCGATCACGCCATAGCTGATGCTCAGGCCCAAGCCCAGCCCCTGCCCCACTTCGCGCGTGGTGAAGAACGGTTCGAACACGCGCGCCAGGTTTTCCGGGGCGATGCCGGGGCCGTTGTCGCGCACGCTGATGCGCAGGCGGTTCTCGTCCCAGCGAGCCGTGATGCGGATCTCGAACGGCGGCGCATTGCCCTTGCGCATGGACAGCACGGCATTGCCCAGCAAATTGATCAGCACGCCCACGATGGCCGCCTCGTCGCCGCGCACCAGGGTGTCGACCGGCAAGTCGTGGCTGATGCTGACATTCTTCGTTTCATGCCCCACCAGGCGGATGGCCGCATCGAGCGCGCTGCGGAACTGGAAGTGTCCCGTTTCCAGCTGGTTGCCGCTCTTGCGGTAGGCAAAGGTCTTCAAGTCGGACACGATGTGCTGCACGCGCAACATGCCCTCCTTGGCGTCGGCCAGACATTCGCTCACCAGCGCGCTTTGCTTGGCGGCCGGGTCTTCGATGGCCACCTCGATGGCCATCATGCAGAAATTCACGGGGTTGTTGACTTCATGCAGCATGCCGGCGGCCAGGGTGCCGATGGCGGCCATTTTCTCCTGTTGCAGCATCTGCCCCTTGATATCGGCCAGGCTTTTGTTGGTTTCTTCCAGCTGCGTGTTCTTTTGCGCCACTTCCGCCTTCAGCTGGAACAGCATGAAGCGGGCGCGCTCATTGAAATAGGTAAACACCGCGCTGATGCTGGCCGACATGATGAGGAACAGGCAGTTGACGACAAACGTGGCCGGCAAGTCGAAGCCGCCCGCATGCCAGGTGCAAGCGGCCACGTACAGCAGGCAGGAGATGGCGCCGAAGAACATGTTTTGCCACAGGCCGAAGGCTAGCACGATGCCCGAGGAATAGATGGCCAGGGTCATGCCCACATAATAGATCGAGGTGGCGCCTTCCGTGACGGCGATCATCCAGGCGATCATGATTTGCGGCAGGATCAGCCAGACGAAGGTCAGCCCCTGGATGCGGTCTTGCGCCCAGCGCGTGCGCATGGCCAGCACGACGCAAAAGATCAGCACGGACACGAGAATGCGCGCACTGGTGAAAGCCGACTGCTTGTCCGGATACAGGGCCGAATCGAGGCCCATGCCCAGCAGGATCAGCACGATGCCCGTGTAAGCCCCGCCGCGGCTGAATTCCAGGCGAAAGTCGCGCAAAACGGCCGTGTAGCCGGCGTGCAGGCCTGGAGTATCCATCAAGGAATGCTCACTTCCGCAAACACATTCACGCCCGTGGCGTCGACATAGATTTTCGGCTCCGTGGCATGTTCAGGCAGCAAGGCCGACAGGCCCGCTTCATTACGATAGATCAGATGCCACTCCAGCAAATGCTCCATGCCGAACTTGCCCGGATTGTTCGCGTGCACATTGGTGACGAGCAAACGGCCGCCCGGCCGCACGCGCGAGGCGAAATGCAGCAGCAGGCGCGCGCAGACCTTGTCGGATAGGTAGTCGAACAGGCCGGCGCAATACACGGCGTCGAAACTGCCAGGCAAGCCCGTGATACCCGAGCCATGGCGGCGCTTGAGCAGGTTGTGCACGGAGTCGTGCACGTAATCGATTTCCGCCACTCTTCCCGTACGCTGCATGATGGTGGTCAGGCGCGCGCGCGTCCAGTCCAGGGTCTCGCTGCTGAAGTCGACCAGCTCGAACGCCAGCCACTGCGCATCCGGGCACGTTTCCAGGAAACGCTGCACCTCGATGGCCGGGCCGCAGCCCACATTCAGCACCTTGTAGACGTGCCCGGCAACACGCGCCTCGGCCGCCTTGTGCGCCAAAAACTCCGTCAGGATATCGATGCGGTTGCGGTGCGCCGTGGCGACAGCCGCCTGCAAGAAGGCTGCATTGACGATCTGGAAGTAGGTACTCGGACCCTGGCGCGGATCGTCGAGCAGCTGATTGACCATCTGGTAATCGCCCGCATAGCCGAGCGGTTTGGTAAACGTGCGGAAGACGAACGGCGCGCGCAGGATCAGCGGGTGCAGCGCCGTCTGGGCAAAGGCCCGGTGGGCCGGCGCCCGTTCTTCCTCGACCAGCGAGGCTTCCACCTCGAGCTGGCGCAAATAGAGCTGGGTTTGCTCCATCAGCGGCAAGGCCAGCTCGTCGAAGATGTCGGCACGCAAGCGGCCGTTTTCCTTCGGCAGCGAGTCCGACAAGTCGACCTGCTCGACCCAGCGCGCCACCTCCGACAAAAAGGCGCGCATTTCGTTGACGACGATCTGGTAGTCGCGGCGGATGCGGAAGCGCTCGCCCCAGCCGGCGACAAAGGCGCTGGACTCTTTCGCCACGGCACCCTTGACCACCACCACGTCGCTCAGCTCGCGCCACTCGTCGATCAGGGTGACGGAAACGATGGCGGTCAGGCCCGTGTTGACGCTGCTGATGACGACGGCCTTGCCCACATAGGCGTTCTTCGCCCCCATACGCACCGTCAGGTCATTGAGCACCTCGCTGACCTGCACAATCGAGTAGGGATTGTAGATTTCCATGACCAGCGAATTGCGCTGCAAGTTGAAAATCGTGCCGCGCACCGCCTCACCCTGGGTGTTACGGAAACTGACGACTGGATCGATCTGCGATTGTGAATACACGATTAAGCATTATCAAGTTGCCCGGCTTCCGGCGCACCACGTTGGGCGCGCCAGTTTCCAGGCTGGGTTAAGGCACGGCACACCGGTCGCCGCCGCCGTACCGGAGCGCCTCAAAGCGCGTCTGTTCGCTCTCTGGTCGAGTGTACTATGGATGTAGCAGAACGGGCAATTGTTCCCTCTGGAACGACACGCCATGGCGCTGGCGCGCAACGCCGCGTGCGGAACGTCTTTATCCAGCAACAAACAGGGCCAGCGCGTGACGCAACAGCTGCGGCGTTTGCCCCGTCCAGCGCTTGAACGAGCGGCGAAAGTTGGTGGCATCATGAAAGCCGAGGTAGGCGGCCACGGCATCGTTGTCGTAGCCATGCGCCTGGAACAGGTAGATGGCCTTGTGCGCACGCACCTGGTCCAGCTCGGCCTGGAAATGCGTGCCATGGCGCGCCAGGTGGCGTTTCAGGGTGGCGGGACTGACGCCGAAGTCCTGTGCCGTGCGTTCCAGCATGGGTGCGCAGCGGATATTGTCCAGCAGGTAGTCGTACAGCGCGCCCAGCAGACTCGCCGCCGGCACGGGCGCCAGGGCCGCCGCGCGCAAGGCCAGCGCGGCCGCCGTGGCATTGCCGCGCGGCCAGGGTTTATCCAGCCAGCTGGAATCGATGAGCATGGCATCGACCTGGCAATCGAAACGCAGCGCCTGGCCCAGGTGCACTTCATGCTGCTCCACATGACGGGGCCGCGCGCGGTTGAAGCAGAAGCGCCACGGCAACGCCTCGCCGGCCAGCCAGCGGCACATGGCCGCCAGCGCCGTCATATGCATTTCCACCAAAAAAGGCAGCTGGCTGGGCGCGCCGAACGCATCGACCCAGTACAGCACGTGCAGCTCGCCCGCCTCGCGCAAACGCGGTTGCAGCAGCGGACACAGCAAGGTATGCAAGCCGCACAGGATGCTCAAGGCCTGGCGCAGATTCTGCGCTTGCAGCAAGGCATGGCTGGCCGCGCCGTAATGGCCGGGCAGCATTTGCTGGCCCAGCATGAAGCTGGTGTCTGCACTGTCGAGGCCGCGCGCCACATTGGCCAGCAATTGCAGGTACTGCGCGGCGCTGACCTGGCTTTCCGCACACGGCAGCGCACCGCCGTCGAGGCCCGTGCCCTTCAGCAGCGGCGCCACAGCCAGCTCGCGGCTGCGCGCGTAGTCGAGCACCAGCGCCGGCTGGTGATGGGCTGCGATGCTGGGGTCGGCTTGCTGGTTCAGCAGCATCAGGCAGGCGCGGCGGAACTGATCCCGGCAGCGGAGCGCGGCATTTCCACGGCACGGCTCAACTCGGCCAGCACCACTTCCGGCACGCCATCGGTAAGCGAGCAGGCATGCCGCAAGCTCAAACGGATTTCGCGGTTGTCGTTGGCATGGTGCCGCATCTGCCCCACCATGGCGCACAGGTGGCGCGCCTTCACGGCCGCATCCTCGCGCGACACGCCCGGCATCAGCACGGCGAAGCGGTCGCCCGCATAGCGGCACAGCAAATCGTCATTGCGCAAGTTCAACAGCAGCATGTGGCCCACGGCTTGCAGCACGCGGTCGCCTTCGCGGTGGCCGTATTCGCGGTTAATCAGGTGAAAACTGTCGATGTCGAGCAAGACCAGCGCGCAATCGAGGCCGGGGCGGCGCTCCTGCTCCAGGCGCATCTGCGTGCGCAGATAGCTGGCGTCGGCCAGCTGCGTGATGCGGTCGAAGGCGCGGTGGTCGCGGAACAGGCGTTCGCGCTTTTGCAGGTGTTCGTTCAGGCGGAACTGTTCCTGGCGCCAGTAATACATGCCGATGGTCAGCACCAGCATGCCAAACGGAATCAAGGCTTCCAGCCAGTTGTCCCACACGGCGCTCTTGTCGACGGCAAAGAATTCGTCGAGGCAATCGGCCCAGGACCCCAGCATGATGGCGCACAGGCCGCCGGCGATCAGGCTCGTCACCCGTCCCCGTGGACGGCTGCTGAGGGTAAACAGGAACCAGATGCCCGCCATGACGGCCGTGCCGCCTTCGCAGACGATATCCATCCACTTCCAGATGGCAAACGGTTTAACGTGGCCTAGTGTGGCGTACAGGAAAAAGAACAGGGGCAATGCCAGCGCGGCGGCAATCAGACTGTTACGGTGCAACGGCAGCATGTGGGGAACCTTTAAAAGTGGTGCTGCCGCCACGATAGCGCCCGCCCATGACGGCACGATGACATACGCTGCGCCCGTGCGGCAGGTGCAAACGGCTCAACATGCGCAACGCAACTGATGCAAATCCGGCAAGCCGCTTCCCATGCGCCCTGCGCTGGCAGGTCATTTCAGCTCACCACGTTTCATTTTCGGCCGGAAAGCATCCATCTGCCCTTGTTTTCAAGGTGGCAAGCCAGACCCTGTCACGCAACCGTCATATTTGCTGCCTAGAATCCGCCCGGTTCCCTACCCCTAACTGAGCTCTTCATGAAAACCATGCACACTTCCTTCCCCTCCCCGCTGCGCCTGACGGCCCTGTCTCTGGCCATCATGGCCGTCTTCAGCGGTGCTAGCCATGCGCAAGCGCAAGATGTGGATGGCTTGCCGGCCGCCACCGTCGTCGTCAGCGGCCAGCGCGCCAGCCTGCGCAACGCCATCGCCGCGCAAGAGAAAGCCGACAACATCATCAGCGTCATCAGCAGCGACGATATCGGCGGCTTGCCCGATAAAAACGCGGCCGAGGCGCTGGCCCGCTTGCCGGGCGTATCGGTACAGCGCGACCAGGGCGAAGGCCGCTACATCACGGTGCGCGGCCTGGGGCCGGACTTGAATGCGGTGACCATCAACGGCGCGCTGGTGCCGTCGCCGGAAGCGGGCCGCCGCGCCGTGGCGCTCGACATCCTGCCTGCCGGCCTGATCCGCACTCTGGAAGTCTCGAAGACTTTATTACCGGAAATGGACGCCAATTCGCTGGGCGCCACCATCGAAGTCAAATCGCTGTCCGCCTTCGACTTGCCGGGCAAGCTGCTGTCGGCCAACGTGGGCGCCAGCCATGATGAAAAGACGGGCAAGACCAGCCCCAGCGGCGGCGCCCTGTGGGCCCAGCGCTTCCTCGACGGCAAGCTGGGCGTGGCTGCCGGCCTGAGCGCGGAAAAGCGCTCGTTCGGTTCCGATGATGTGGAAACGGGCGGCGCCTGGAGCAAGGGTAAATTGTCTGGCCTGGAATTGCGCGACTACCTGCCCGTGCGCAAGCGCGGCGCCCTGGCCGTCAACCTCGATTACCGCCCGGAAGCGGGCAACAGCTGGTTTTTGCGCTCTTTTGTGAGCGAATTTTCCGACGATGAAGTGCGCGACCGCCTGACCATCAGCAATATCGCGGGCGGCAGCCTGGCCGAAGGCCAGACGGCCGGCGCGCGCGCCGAGCGCCGTATCCGCCAGCGCAAGTACACGCAGCAAGTACGCTCGCTGGTCCTGGGCACGCAGCAGAAATTGGGCGACTGGACCCTGGACGTGAAAGGCGGCATGAGCCGCGCCACGGAAGATACGCCCGAGTCCTTGAACGACGGCCGTTTCCGCGGCACCAGCAATTTTGCCGGCATCAGCTTTAAGGATACGCAGGAACCGAAACTGAGCGGTCCCGCCTCGCTGTACGACCCGGCCAGCTATGCGCTCAACGCCATCACCCTGCAAAAGCGCTACTCGAAGGACAACGAACACCACGCGCGCATCGACCTGGCGCGCAAGTTCGACATCGCCACCCTGAAATTCGGCGCCAAGCTCAGCCGCCGCGAAAAAACCAATGACACGGATCAATGGGCGTATAACAGCAGCAAGGCCAGCAGCGGGAATTACTGGGGCGCCGGCTCCACGTCGATGAGCAACTTCGTGCAGGGCCACACGCTCGACTACGACCTGGGCAACATCGGCGTGGCGCTGGACCCGCTTCTCATCCGCGCCCGCGTGGCGGGACTGGACCGCGACAAGGCGCGCCTGGCCACCGAGTCCATCATCAACGATTACCGCATGCATGAAGACATCAACGCCATGTATGTGCAAAACAGCGTCGACTTCGACGCCTGGCACATCCTCGGCGGCGTGCGCGCCGAGCGCACCAGCTTTGAAGCGGCCGGCTCGCAAGTGGACAGCGCCGGGTTGGCCACGGCATTGACGCGCGAACGCTCGTACACCAACTGGCTGCCGAACCTGCAAGCCCGTTATGACGTCGATCAAAAGACCAGCGTGCGGGCCGCCTGGACGCAAGCCGTCGTGCGCGCCAACTTCAGCCAGCTGGCGCCGGGCATCAGCCTGGCCAGCAACACGGAAGCCGTGATCGGCAACCCGGACTTGAAACCGCTGAAAGCCAACAACCTGGACCTCGGTATCGAGCGCGTGCTGGGCAATGACGGCGTGATATCCGCCTATGGTTTCTACAAGGACATCAAGAATTTTACCTACACGACGAACCTGGCCGGCACGGCTCAGTGGGCCAATTACACCTCGGCCACCTCGTATGCGAACGGTGACGCGGCCAAGGTCAAAGGCATCGAACTGGCCTACATGCAGCCGCTGCGCATGCTGCCGGCGCCGTTCAACAAGTTCCTCGTCGGCGTGAATGGCACCCTGAGCACCTCAAGCGCGCAAATCGGCCGCTACGACAAGGCCAGCAAGCAGCAGATGAAGCGCGACATCCGCCTGCCGGGCCAGTCGAACCAGGTCATGAACTTGATGCTGGGCTATGAAACGGGGCCGGTGAGCGCCCGCCTGGCCCTTAACTACAAGTCGCCGTATCTGCTGGAAATGGGCGGCGACATCCTCGATCAAAGCCAGGACCACATCGTCGACAGCCAGAAGCAACTCGATTTCTCGCTGTCCTACCAGATCAACAAGCAGTTCCAGGTGGTCTTTGAAGCGGCGAACCTGAACAACGAGAAATACTATGTCTACCAGGGCACGAAGCAATACAACGTGCAGAACGAACAATACGGCCGCACCTTTAAAGTGAGCCTGAAAGCCAGCGCCTTCTGATGATGATTTTACCTACCATGAAAAAAACCGTACTCTGCAGCGCTTTGCTGGCTTGCCTCAGCGGCATCGTGCAGGCCGCCCCCGCCAACGTTTTACCTTCCTTCACGCAGGAAGCGGAAGAACTGGCCCGCCTGCCCGGCGGCGGCTGGCTGACGTTGGACAAGCACGGCTTGCGTCTGTTCAATGCGGCCGGCCAGGAACAGGACCGCATCGCCGTGCGCGCCAAGCAGCTCGACACGCGCCTTGACGGCAATCAAATGCTGGCCGTGTTCCTGGAAGCGGACACGCAGCGCCCGCTGCCCGTGACGGTCGATGTGCAGGGCGGCAAGCTGGTGAAGCTGGCGCCGTTTCCCGTGCCCACCTTTTCCGTGGAAGCATCGTGTTTGTACCGCGACGCGCAGCAGCTCGATCATCTGTTCTTGATCGGCAAGGATGGGCAAGCAGAACAGTGGGTGATGCAGGGCGAACAGCGCAGCCTGGTGCGCAAACTCGCTTTGCCACCGCACGCGAAACATTGCCGTGTCGACGATGGCGCGCAGCGCCTGCTGGTGAGCGAGGCTAACATGGGTGTGTGGGCGTATGACGCCGAGTCCGAAGGCATGGGCAAGCGAGAAGTGGTGGCGCTGCGCAAGCCGTATGGTCAGCTGGACGGCGGTGCCGGGGCGCTGGCCGTGCTGCCCGGTGGCGTGGCCGTGCTCGATGGCAAGGCGGACAAGCTGCACCTGTTCGCCCATCAAGGCGGACAGTGGACCGCGCAGCCAGCCCAAGCCGTGGCCTTGAACGTGCGCAAGGGCGACAGCCAGTTGGCGCGGGACGGGAATTCGCTACTGCTGCGCGGCAAGAATGGCTGGCAAGCGCGCCCGTTGAAATGGGCTGGCCAAGCGGAGACACAGCCTGCGGTAGCCATCATCGCCCCGCAAGCGCAGACGGCGCCGATGGCGCGCCAGGGCGACGCGGCCGACGATCCGGCCATCTGGCTGGCCAGCGATCCTGCCAATGCGCGCATCCTCGGCACCAACAAGAAGCAGGGACTGCTCGTCTACGACCTGCAAGGCAAGCAGACGCAGTTGCTGGAAGTGGGCCGTTTGAACAACGTCGACGTGCGCCAGAACATCCAGTTGGGCGGCAGCAAGGTCGACCTGGCCGTGGCTACCCAACGCGACGACAACAGCATGATGCTGTTTACCATCAATGCCAGCGGCGAAGTGGCGGAAGCGGGCCGTTTCCCTACCGGCCTGAAAAGCATCTACGGCATGTGCTTGTACCAGCCGGCCAGCGGCGGCGTGCAAGCATTCATCAACGACAAGGATGGCACTTTCCAGCAATACAGCATCGGCCTGGAAGGCAACAAGTTCAGCGCCACCCTCTTGCGCAGCTTCAAGGTTGCCACGCAACCGGAAGGCTGCGTGGCCGACGATGCCAACGCCAGATTGTTCCTGGGCGAGGAAACGCGCGGCATCTGGACCACCTCGGCCGACGCCGCCAAGCCCGATGCCCTGACCATGGTCCTGCCGGTGGGAGCGAACCTGACGGCCGACGTGGAAGGCATGGCCATCTACCGCAAGTCGAACGGCAAGGCTGACACTGGCTACCTGATCGTCTCCAGCCAGGGCGACAGCAGCTACGTGGTGCTCGACGCGCAAGCACCGTATAAAGTACGCGGCCGCTTCAAGGTGGGATTCAACTTGCCCGCCGGCATAGACGGCACCTCGGAAACGGATGGCCTCGACGTCACCGCCGCCAACCTGGGCGGCGCATATGCGCAAGGCATGCTGGTAATCCAGGACGGCTACAAGCGCCTGCCCGATGGACCGCAGAATTTCAAATATGTGGCGTGGCGGGATGTGGCGAAGGCGTTGGGGCTGGATTAAGTTAGAACAGCAGGGGCCGGTCCCTTTGGGAGCGGCCCCGCCACTATGTGCGCGGCATATCGATATGAAATGGCAGCCGCTTACCGCATAAGTCCACCATGCCCGACACAAGCAGGCGCCGTGCCGACAATTCGAGAATGTTGACAGCCGATACGTCGCCGTACTCCATCATGTAGATACCCGATTCCTCTGCATCGGGATGCAAATCAAGCTGGCCAATAGGAAATTCCCCTTGCGGCCATCCCGGTATGCGCAAGCCGTGCAGAAAAAACGCAGGCGGATACAGCGCCCACGACCATTCCGCGTCATCGGGCTCGGTCAAGCGCATAAACACATCGTCGTCCCCATGGATTATAGTGGATCCCGAATCTGAGACGATGGTTTAAGCTGTGGTCCGCGAAAGGGATGACAGCAAATGAGTGAAGGAAAAAAACGTCGGGTACACACGGCTGAGTTCAAGGCCAAGGTCGGTCTGGAGGCCGTTCGCGGTGTCAAGACGGTGACGGAGATCGCGCAAGAGTTCGGCGTGCATCCGGTGCTGGTGGGACAGTGGAAAAAGGAAATCCTGGAGAACGCGGGGGTGCTGTTCGACACCAAGCGCGGCCCCAAGCCGATCGATGAAAGCAGCCCGAGGATAAGCTGTACGGTGAGATCGGTCGGCTGAAGATGGAAGTGGATTGGCTTAAAAAAAAGCTGGGGCCGTGAGCCGGGAGGAGCGCTTGGGCTGGATCGAAACCGGGCACGAGAAGCTGCCCGTGACGCGCCAATGCGAGCTGGCAAGCGTGCCGCGCGCGACGGTGTACCGGCAGATCGACGCTGCATCCAGGCAGGCATGTGAAGACGAGAGCGACCTGCAGCTGCGCACGCTGATCGACGAGGAATACACCAGCCGGCCTTTTTATGGCAGCAGGCGGATGGTTGTGTCCTTGCGTGTGGCCGGCTACGTGGTCAACCGCAAGCGCGTGCAGCGCCTGATGCGCGGCATGGGCTTGGCGGGTATGGCGCCGGGGCCTAACACGAGCCGTGCGCATCCTCTGCACAAGGTTTATCCGTACCTGTTGCGCGGCGTGCCGGTGACGCGGCCGAACCAGGTGTGGTCGACAGATATCACTTACATTCGATTGGCGCGGGGCTTCGCGTATCTGGTGGCAATCATCGACTGGTACAGCCGCAAGGTGCTGTCTTGGCGCATCAGCAACAGCATGGACGCGTCGTTCTGCGTGGACTGCCTGGACGATGCCGTGCGCCGCCATGGAAGGCCTGAGGTGTTCAACAGCGATCAAGGTTCGCAGTTCACCAGCACGGCTTTCACCGATGTGCTCAAGCGCGAAGGCGTCGCCATCAGCATGGACGGGCGTGGACGAGCGCTGGACAACATCTTCGTCGAGCGGCTGTGGCGCAACGTGAAGTACGAGGATGTGTACCTGAAGGGGTACGCCAATATGGCGGAATTGATGGTGGGCCTGGCGCAGTATTTCGCGTTCTATAACGCCGAGCGACCGCACCAGTCGCTCAGCTACCAGACGCCCGACCAAGTCTACCGCGACGGCGTCGGCGGCGGTGCGCTGATCGTCGACCGGTTCGGTGACGACGATAAAAAGTCACAGGAAAAGAGCAATACGGGTCAGCGCCGGGCAGCTGAAGCAGTGGAAACGGGCACAGCTTAAATTAGTCGGCAAAGTGTCTTGACTGATGGATCCACTTTAGATATCGATGTTCAGTTCCACCATGCCAGTGCCATCTTCTTCCAGGCTGATGCTTGATTTCGCGAAATCCACGTCAAAATTGGTGTCGCCGATACTAAAAACAGTCATTCAATACTACTCCAAGTTATAGGTCAATATGCGGCGCGACAGGCAGCAAGGACTGCAGGGCAACCTCATCGATCAGCAAACCAGAAGGATAGAGCCGGCAATTACGGCGATCGTTCCAATGCTCAATTTTTATCCTTTTGACCATGTTCGTGCCATCATTGTCAACGCGCGCCGAAATGGCGTCAACGTTCATCGCCTTTAAAATAGTGCCGGTGAACGCAAGAAAAGGCCGCTTACTCCGCAAAACAGGCAAAACCTGTAACGTCCGCTTCCGCCCCAAAGCCGACGATTATCTTGTGGCAGAAGATAGGCGATTCGTTTTTCAATTTTTACCGATATGGACATTTATCTTACTTAGTATGAAACCCAAAGTACTGCAATTCACTCTAATGTGGAGTAATCATATTCACGATAGCCGAGGGCAATTGATCGAGTTCGAGTGCTGCTTTGGCAACCAGATGATCTGGAATCGCCGCACTTTGCACAGAGACGCCTAAGCGTTGAAAATCGTTGGCTTGCTGGATAAGGTTTCCTTTGCCGCTAACCAATTGCCCCATCGCTTTACCATATGAGTCCTTAGCACTGTCCAGTTGCCTGCCTAGCGCTTCCATGCTACCAAGGAAAGACACTAGTTTTTTGTAAACTTTAGCTGCACGATCTGCTAGCTCGGCTGTATGCGCATTTTGTTCCTCAAAGCGCCATAGTTGACGCACGATGTTCAGACTGGTCAACAAAGTCGTAGGTGTCGCGACCAAGATATTATTTTGTACCGCTTCTAGAAACAGGCCGTCATCGGCACGCAGTGCTTCAACAAATGCGGATTCGATCGGAATGAACATGAACACCATCTCTGGCGTGTTCAGACCAGGCAGATTGAAATAATTTCGATCAGACAGTTCCTTGATTCGGGAGGAAATCGCCTTGACATGCTCCTTTAATGCGTCGGCGCGAGTAATGTCGTCTTCTGCGTTTATGTAGCGAGTATAGGCATTCAGTGATACCTTTGCATCGATCACAAGATGCTTTTTCTGAGGGAGCGACACGACAACGTCAGGCCGCCTCTTTCCTTCCTCGGTATTAAAGCTGACTTCACGCCGGTAATCCTTGCCTTCACACAGTCCTGCCCGGTCTAGCACGTTGCCAAGCACGAGTTCTCCCCAGTTTCCCTGTACCTTGGCCTGGCCTTTGAGTGCGGTTGCAAGGCCGTGTGCCTCTTCTGTGATTTGGCGATTTAGATCCTTCAACTGCGATAGCTCAGTTCTCAATATCGCCTGCTGTTCAATGTCCTTAGCATGGATTTCTTCGACTTTTGACTTGAACTCGGTCATCCGCTCCCTCAATGGATTTAAAAGCTGACCCATGTTGGTTTGGTTGTGTTCGGAAAAGCTCTTGCTCTTTTCTTCCAAAATGTCGTTGGCCAAAATCTTAAACTGCAGCGACAGCTGCTCACGGGCCTCGTTGAGCAGGGCGATCTTCTCTCCGTTTTGCGTGCGTTCGGCGGCTAATTGCATATTGACTTCGGCAAGTTCTGTCGTCAAGCGATTCAAGGTCGTGTTCGACGTCTCACAATTCGCCTTCTCGGAGCCCAACTCAAGCCGCGCAGCGGTCAATGCCGACCGTTCAGCGGCGAGCTCAGCCTCGACCCGACCGATAGTGGCGCCCTGTACTGCGGACTGCTCGCGCACGACGAGAATATCCCGATTTGATTCCGCCATCTGATGCTGCAAAGCGAGGTTACGTGTGCCCGTCGCGTTTATAGTGTCCTCCGCAGCTTTCAGCTCGGCCTGCAGGCGCCCCAAATCTTCCTTCAGAATCGCAAGTTCTCGATTGATGTTTGCGAGATCTGCTTCCCGTTGCCCGATGTTTGCTTCTAGTAGTGGGATACGAGAGGCTTTGGCGTCTAGGGCAGCGTAGCGTCCATTGATGTCGCTGAAGGCGGATGTGGAGATATCAAGCAGACGCTTTGTTTCAATCTGCTCCCGCTCGACTTCCGCGAGGCGGCTCTCAGTCGATTGCAACAACCGCGTTTTTTCCGCTTCGCTCTTTGACAGCTTGAGAATGTCAGCTTGCGAGACACGATCAGTCGCAGATGCACTCGCCAGATCAGCTTCGAGCTTAGGGAGCCAACTAACACGCTCGATCAACTGAGTTTTTTCAGTATTAGCGAGTTCAGCTGCATCGCGCCATTCATTCACTTGCTGTTTCAGATTGTCGTGCTCGGCCTGAAATAGCCGGCGCTCTTCCTCCATCAACCGCAGTCTTTCCCTGCCTGTCGCCAGTTCGACCAGGACATCCGCCTTGCCTCGTTCGAGCGCTGCACCGATTTGGCCACGCAAAATAAGCCAGATGGCGATACTCCCTATAAGGATACCGATCACGGCTGAAAGCAGTTGGGGCAGTTGATTCTCCATTGGATTCCTTGGTTATCTATCAAAATTCAACGGCTGCTTCTGGCCGATTGCCGACTCTTTTAGACCAAATTCCGATTAGCATTGGTAGCGGTCTTTGATGTGCTCATTGTAGTAAGTCCCCTTGGAGTTGGCACGCATGAATGCAGCATGCACATTCGGAGGTACTCGGCAGAAATCATAACTATGTCCTTGCTGGAATTGGATACGCATACGAGTTGTTTGCTCGTCGTAAGCAATCGCAACAATGGCGCTGGAATTTACTCGAACCATTTGCATGGCAGCTCCCGAAAGTGCTAAGAATCAAAAGGGTAAATTCTATTCGATTAGGAACGGCTACTTCTAGCCACTAGTAAACAATTCCATAACTGTAGCGTATTTTGCAACATGATGTCAAAAAAGTAGCCGCGATGCACCAGTCCTGCCAGCAACTGCCCAGTTAAATCTCCCCAGCTTACCAATCTGCCAGAGACTGCCAGCCTCAAGCATATTAAAATACTGTCCCATGACCTCCCCCGCCTCGACCTCCCCTCTCCCTGACAGCATCCTGCTCCCGTCCCTGGCCGTCTTGGGAGGACAGATTTCCGTCAATCTGGGGGCGGCGATTGCGAAGAATCTGTTTCCTGTCATCGGGGTCGAGGGGATTACAGCGTACCGGGTGGGGTTTTCGGCGCTGATCCTGCTGGCCATCTTCCGCCCCTGGCGTTTCCGCCTGACGCGCAAGGATGTGCTGAACCTGCTGGTCTACGGTTCCGTGCTGGGATTGATGAACTTGCTGATTTACCGCGCATTTGCGCTGATACCGATCGGCATTGCCGTCGCCATCGAGGTGACGGGGCCGCTGGCGGTGGCCATGCTGTCATCGCGGCGGCCGCGCGATTTGCTGGCCGTGGCGTGCGCCGTATTCGGCTTGTATTTGCTGCTGCCGCTGCAAGGCAGTCCGGGCAGCCTGGACCCGGTCGGCGTGGCCTATGCGCTGGGGGCGGCACTGTGCTGGGCGCTGTATATCATCTTCGGCAAGCGCGCCTCGACCTTGCAGGGCGGGCAAGCCGTGGCCTGGGGCATGACGGTGGCGGCCATGGTGACGGTGCCCATCGGCGTCGCGTACTCGGGCACGGCCCTGCTGGCGCCATCGATTGCGCTGATGGGCGTGGCAATCGCCATGCTGTCCAGCGCCCTGCCGTATTCGCTGGAAATCTTTGCCTTGCGGCGTTTGCCGCAAGGCGTGTTCGGCATGTTCAGCAGCGCGGCACCGGCCGTCAGCGCGCTGGCCGCCATGGCCGTGCTGGGAGAACTGCTGAGCCTGACCCAGTGGCTGGCCATCGCCTGCATCGTGTGCGCGTCGGCCATGGCGGCCTTGGGTGCCCAAGGCGGCAAGCGCTAGCGGCATTCCCCCTCCTGGACCGCTGCCTGCACCGCTTCCTCGCATGCATGTCCGTGCTGGCGGGCAGGTTTTGATGTGCGCCTGTAAAATGCGTCATCGCTTGCCACCCATTGCCACACATCGCATGCCCGCCTCTCCGATGACATCCACCTTTCGCTCTCTCTTCTGTCTTGCCTGCGCAGGTCTGCTGCTGACGCACGCCGCCATCACGCTGGCCGCCACCGCGCCTGCACCGCTCATGGGCAATGCTGAAGCGGGCAAGGCGGCGTTTCGCAAGTGTGCCTCTTGCCACCAGGTGGGGCCATCGGCGCGTGGCGGCTTCGGTCCCAAGCTGACGGGCGTGATTGGCCGCAAAGCTGGTGCCACCACCGATTACAAGTATTCGGCGGCCATGAAAAACGCAAACATCGTCTGGACCGAGCAGAACCTGGCCGGCTTCCTCAAGTCACCCAGCGATTTCATTCCCGGCAATAACATGCGCTTCTGGGGCATCGGCAATGCGCAGCAAGTGGCCGATCTGCTGGCCTACCTGCGCACGCAGTAAGCACCTGCAATTTACACAGGCAGCAAAGCAGGCACTACCGACGCATGCACCGATGCTTGCGCCGTCCGGCAAGGCGACCACGCACAGGCCTGCCCGCCCCCACCTGCACGTACATACAAGCAGGCACCGCCCCATCAAAACCCTGACAACTGCCAGCGATGGGCAAGTCTGGCGCTGACGCGCCAGGGGCTTCCCCTAGGACTTGGCTGGCAGCTTGCGCACGCACAGGTAAATGGAATACAGCGCCGCCAACCCCACCAACACATACACGCCGCGCGACGCCGTCGTCATGGCGCCGAGGATGCGGGCCACGATGTCGATGTCGAACAAGCCCACCAGCGCCCAGTTCAAGCCGCCCACGATCAGCAGGATCATGGAGATCCAGTCGACCACGTTCAAGCGCTTTGCCGTCATTTCCTCGTTTGCCGCACCGTCCGATCCTGCCTGAATATTCGCCATCTCAGCCTCCTGTGTATAAGAAGAAGACCCGCCGCCGGGTCCGTGCAAGGAACAGTGTAGGCGCGGCAGCGGCATGCGCCAGTCGGACGATGCCGTGGATCGAGGTAGGACGAGTCTGGAATACGACGGGTGATTTTATCTGGCAAGAAGCTATGCCGCTGTTGCCAAACAAGCAGTGACTAATTCCAATATAGAAATATTTATAGATTACTTAGTATTGCGCTGCTACACTCATTTCACCCCGGCAACTTCAGGGGGACAAGCGCCACGCCGTACCGCCCGCATGGGGAGCGGCCACCATGGGACAACAGCTGAGGGGACATGAAACTTTCAAACATACGCATCGGTGTACGCCTGACAACAGGTTTCTTGCTGGCATCGCTGTTGCTGGCCGTGGTCGTCGGCATCAGCACGTGGCAACTGGCCACGGTAAGCGGGGAAATCGACAGCAGCGTGAACCAGCGCTATGCACGCATAGCGCAATTGCAGGCCACGCGCAACCGCACGCAAGAGCAGCCTGCCCTGCGCGACATCGACCAGCAGATCGCCACGCAATCGGCGCAGATGCGCGCGGCGGCCGAGACGGCCATGGCCCGTGCGCACGATACCAGCGTGCTGATCATCGCGCTTGGCCTGATCGGCGGCGTGCTGAGCCTGGTCACGGCCTGGTTCATCAGCAGCGGCATCGTGCGGCCCCTGCGGCACGCCGTCAAGGTAGCGCGCAAGGTGGCTGGCGGCGACCTGAGCGGCAATATCCGCGTCGAATCCGGCGATGAGGTGGGCCAGTTGCTGCAGGCGCTGAAAGACATGAATGCCAGCTTGATCACTATCGTAGGCGACGTGCGCGGCGGCACGCAAGACATCGCGGGCGCGTCAGGCGAGATTGCCGCCGGCAACCTGGACTTGTCGCAGCGCACGCAAGCGCAAGCCAGTTCGCTGGAGCAGACGGCTGCCTCGATGGAAGAGCTGACTGGCACCGTCAAGCAAAATGCGGACAATGCGCGGCAAGCCAACCAGCTGGCGCAATCTGCCGCCGATGTGGCCGGCAAAGGGGGCAAGGTGGTGGCAGAAGTGGTCGATACCATGAGCTCGATCAATGCTTCGTCGAAAAAGATCGTCGATATCATCGGCGTCATTGACGCCATCGCCTTCCAGACGAATATCCTGGCCCTGAATGCAGCCGTGGAAGCGGCGCGCGCAGGCGAACAGGGACGCGGCTTTGCCGTCGTGGCCGCCGAAGTGCGCACCCTGGCCCAGCGTTCGGCCGGCGCGGCGCGGGAAATCAAGCAGCTGATCGGCGACTCCGTCGAGCGGATCGACGCGGGCGCGCGCCTGGTCGATACGGCGGGCGCCACCATGCGCGAAATCGTGGCCAGCGTGCACCGCGTGACGGACATCATGGGCGAAATCAGCATGGCCAGCGGCGAACAGTTGTCAGGCATCGAGCAAGTCAATGCCGCCATCGTGCAGATGGAGCATGTGACGCAAGAAAACGCCGCGCTGGTGGAACAGGCGTCAACGGCGGCGGCCAGCATGCAGCAGCGCGCCCAGCAGCTATCTGGCACGGTGGGCATCTTCACCTTGGGCAATGAGGTGGCGCCCCCGCACGCGGCGCTGGCCATCAGCCTTGTCACGACGCAAGTCACGACGCATGATACGGCGGCACCCGCCCTGGCACGCTCACGCGCCCCTGCCGTTAGAGCGCGCCTGAAAGCCTGAGTTCCCCGCCTGCGTTGCCCGCTATAACTGCTTGTACATGATGGTGGTGGCGTCCAGCCGGTCTCCGGCCGGCGCCAGCGCATAGGCGGGGATGCTGCCCGCCACCACGTAACCGAGCGACAAATACAGCGGTTCGGCATGGTCGCCGCTGCGCGTGTCCAGGGTCAGCAGGCTGCGCGGCAAGAGGCGCGCCTGCTCTTCCAGCGCCAGCATCAGCTGGCGCGCGAGGCCGAGGCGGCGGTAAGCGGGCGCGACCAGCAGCTTGCGCACTTCGGCCCGGTGCGCCTGGTTGGGATTGGTGTCCCAGTCCAGCTGCACGGCGCCCGCCACCTTCCCTTCCACCTCGGCCACCAGCAGCAGGCGCACGCCGCGCGTCACGGCGGGCAGCACATTGTCCGTCCAGAACGCCTGGCTGGCCGCCACGTCAAACGGCAAGATGAAACCGATGCTGGCGCCGTCGTGCACGCAGTCTTGCTGCAAGGCGCCCAGTTCCGGCAGGCGTTCGAGAATATCGGCGGAACTGAAACTACGCAGCGATGCGGGCATGATGACCTCAGACGAGAAAGAGAAAATAGCGGGCGCCGCTGTCTGGCGGCGTCGCAAACGCGCTGGCGCCCTGCAACTGGTAGCGCAGGCAATCGCCGGGCATTAAATCGTGCGAGCGGCCGTCGACGGTCACGTTCAGCTGGCCTTCCTGCAACAACAGATGGTGTTCCATGCCGGGCCGGGGCGAGGCCGCGTAGGTGATCGTCACCCCCGCGCCCAGCTCGCATTCGAGCGCTTCGCCGGCCAGGGCGCGCGACGGGGGCGAGACGGAACGGCGGATAAAACCGCTGTCCGGGTCCGTCCACACGCTTTGCTCGGCCCGCCGCAGCAGGGGCGGAAAATCGTCTTCCACCATGCGCAGCAGGCGCGACATGGCCAGGCCATACGCGGCGCACAACTTGCCCAGCACGACCGTCGTCGGGCTGACCTCGCCATTTTCCAGGCGAGATAATGTCGCGCGGCTGACCTGGCTCATGTTCGCCAGCTGGTCCAGCGACCAGCCCCGCTCCACGCGCAACTGTTTCAGGCGCGCGGCCAGACGCTGTTCCGTATCGTTCTCTGTGCTTAGCAAATTTTCCATATATGGGAAGTTATCCCATATATGGAAAAACATCAAGCCATGCGAGAAGCGTGGCGGCACAGTTCCAGGAAACCGCTTAAACGGGGCGAGAGGATCTTCTTGGACTGGCGGATCAGATAAAAGTTGCGCTCCAGGGGCGGCAGCATGGTCTCCAGTTCCACCAGTTGCCCACTGGCCAGCAGGTCGGCCACCACCACCCGCGACAGGCAGGCGATGCCGAGCCCCGCCGCCGCGCCATATTTGATCGCTTCCGAATTGCTGAATTCGCCCGCGGGGCGCAGATAGTGCAGATACGGTACCAGTGCCTGCTCCACCGCTTCGCGCGTGCCCGAGCCCGCTTCGCGCAGCAGCCAGCCCGCCTGGTTCAGCTCCGCAAAGCTGAGCAGATGGCGCAGCTGCGCCAGCGGATGCGTGGGCGCGGCCACAATCAGCATCTGGTCCGTCAGCCACGGCTCCACCAGCAAGCCCGCTTCATGGCACGGCCCTTCGATCAGGCCGATATCGACACGGAACTCCGCCACGGCGGCGGCGATGTCGGCCGTGTTGGCAATCGTCACCTGCGGAATGCTGCGCCCGTACTGCTGCGCTGCCTGCGCCAGGATCTGCGGCAGCAGATAGATGCCTATCGTCGTACTGGCGCCGATTTGCAGGCTGACGGGCACGGACGGGTCGGCGCCCGCGAACTGGCGCTCGATGCTGGCGGCCCCGTCGCGCATCTGCCGCGCCTGCGGCAACAGCAAACGGCCATTGTCATTGAGCAGCAATCGCTTGCCCACCCGGTCGAACAGTTGCGCGCCCAGCAAGGTTTCCAGCTCATTCAGCGCCGCGCTGGTGGCCGATTGCGACAACGCAATCTGTTCGCCGGCCGCGCTGGTGCTGCCCGTGTCCGCCACGGCGAGGAAAATCTGCAGTTGCCGCAAGGTTAATGCCATCAAATCTACCTATTTAATTGGTTAAACATACAAAAACAATCCGTTTTACCATTTAATCGACGAACTGTACAGTCATGCCATACGCATAAAAACATGGAGTACAGCATGTCTTCCTTATCCACCACAACGACAACAAGTTTCAGCGACCGCTACGGCCGCTTGCTGCCCGGCCTGATGCTGAGCGGCGCCATCGCCTGGGGCGCCATCGCGCTGGGCAAGCTGGAATGGATGCAAAGCCACGGCATGAGCGCGCTGACCCTGGCCATCATGCTGGGCATTGCGCTGGGCAACAGCGTGTATGGCCGCCTGGCGCCCGCCTGCGGCGCAGGCGTGACCTTTTCCAAGCAGACCTTATTGCGTCTTGGCATCATCCTGTACGGCTTCCGTCTGACTTTCCAGGATATCGGCCAGGTGGGCCTGGCCGGCATCGCCATCGACGCGCTGGTGCTGGCGTCCACGTTTGGCCTGGCCATGTTCCTCGGTACCAAGGTGTTCAAGCTGGAACTCAACAGCGCCATTCTGATCGGCGCGGGCAGCTCGATCTGTGGCGCGGCGGCCGTGATGGCGACGGAACCCGTCGTCAAGGGCCGCAGCGAAGACGTTACCGTAGCGGTCTCCACTGTCGTCGTGTTCGGCACCATCGCCATCTTTTTGTACCCCTTGCTGTACCAGCTGAACTTGGGCTGGCAGGTGCTGGGCGCCACGCCCGCGGCGTTCGGCGTGTATATCGGTTCGACCGTGCACGAAGTGGCGCAAGTGGTGGCGGCCGGCAAGTCGATCGGGCAGGAAGCGGCGAATGCGGCCGTGATCGCCAAGATGGTGCGCGTGATGATGCTGGCGCCGTTTCTCGTCATCCTGTCGGCGGTGCTGGCGCGCGGCAAGGCCCAAGGTGCTAACGGCAGCCACGACAAGGCCAGCAAACTGGCCATTCCCTGGTTCGCCTTCATTTTTATTGCCGTGGTGGCATTCAATTCGCTGGGCCTGTTGCCAGCGGGCACGGTCGCCACCATCACCGAACTCGACACGGTCTTGCTGGCCATGGCCATGGCGGCCCTGGGCTTGACGACACATATGTCGGCCATCCGCCGCGCCGGCATCAAGCCCCTGCTGCTGGCTGGCGTGCTGTTCTGCTGGCTGATCGCCGGTGGCGCCGCCATCAACCACGTGGTCGCCAGCCTGTTTGCCTGAAGCTGAGGCTGATTCAGGCGGGGGCCGCTGACGCGGACGTCGAAAACTTCGTACAATAAGCGTGTTTTGACTCTCAATCCGGCTTCGGCCCCACCCAGGAACACCCATGCATCTCTCGAACTGGCTGCTTTTTTGCAGCGTCGCCCTGCTCGTCACGTTTTCTCCCGGTCCGGCCGTCTTGCTGGCCATCTCGAATGCCATCGCCGTCGGCCCGCGCCGCGCGATGATCAGCAGCATGGGCAATGGTTTTGGTTTGTTCATCATTTCCGGCGTGGCCATGGCCGGCATGGGCGTCGTGCTGGCCACCTCGGCCACCGCTTTCATGCTGCTGAAACTGGCTGGCGCCCTGTATCTGGTGTACCTGGGCATCAAGCAATGGCGCAGCAAGACCAGCATCGTGGCCGATGCGCCCGTGGCGCTTGGCGCGGCGAATCCAAATTCCTTTTGGAAACTCTTCCGCCAGGGCTTGACGGTGGCGCTGACCAATCCCAAGGCCATCCTGTTCTTTTCGGCCCTGTTCCCGCAATTCATCACGCCGGGCGAACCGGTGGCCATCCAGTTCACCGTGCTGACGACCTCGTTTGTCGCCTGCGCCATGCTGGCCCACTTGTTCTACGCCAACCTGGCGCGCCTGCTGAAAACCCAGTTGGCCACGCCAGGGCGCGCCAAGTTGTTCAACCGCATTTCGGGCGGTGCCTTCGTGCTGCTGGGCCTGAGCCTGCTGCGCTTGCGCGCCAAGACGGCGTAAAGTCACTGCGCCGATAAAAACGCCTCAATGCTGGCCGCCAGGGCCAGCGGCGTTTCATTCATCGGATAGTGTCCCGCATTACCCAGCACCTCCAGCCGGGCTTGCGGGTACCACGCCAGATACGTGCGGCGCATCAGGGCCGCATCGAAACGGGGGTCGTGCTCGCCCACCAGCGCCAGCAAGGGCAGTTTCAGCGCCGCCCGCATCACCTCGCCGCTGAAATCCGTGTCGCTCCACGCGAGGAAGTAGCGTGCGAACGCGGCCGGATCCGCACTTTCCCACGAGTATTGCGCCTTCCAGTCCAGCCAGGTGGCAGGCAAGCGCCCGCCCGTGCTGCGATCGATGATGGCGCGCCGCGCTTGCTTGTTGCCTCTGGCGTCGAGAAACAACGCGCGCGCCGCCGCATCCATGCTTACGCCGCAGCTGGGCACGGGCGCCACGGCCACCAGTTTGCGCACGCGCAAGGGGGCCAGCAAGGCCAGCCGTTCCAGCGCCATGCCGCCCATCGAATGGCCAACCACGCTGAAGGTGGCAAAGCCCAGCGCATCGGCCAGTGCTAGCGCGTCGCGGGCGACCTCTTCCATCGAATACGCGCCCGCCGCGCCGCGCATGCCGCCATAGCCGCGATTGTCCATGAAAACATAGCTGAAAGCGGCGCCATCGAGGGCCACTTCCATCGGTGCAAATGCGTGCGCGTCGCCAAACCAGCCGTGCAGGACGATGACGGCGTGGGGACCATGGCCCACGCGATGATAGCTATTGTGCATACACACTCCTGAAAAAGAGTGCATGGTAGGCGTCCAGCAAGCGGCCCGCCTTCGCTAAAAGGTCAAATACTGTAGAGTATGGGCCATGGATGATTTTTATACGGAAGTGCCGCGTCCCTTGATCGCCACGGCGCGCGACTATGCCCCCGGCGCCATTTTCCCCAGCCACAGCCATGCGCGCGGGCAATTCGCCTATGCGGCGCGCGGCGTCATCAGCGTGCACACGCCGCAAGGCAACTGGCTGGTGCCGCCGCAGCGCGCCTGCTGGGTCCCGGCCCGGCTACCCCACGGCATGCGCATGCATGGCGCCGTAAACATGCACAATGTCTTCATTGACGAGGCCGCCATCTTCAAGATGGGCTTGCCACCCGATTGCCAGGTGCTGGACGCTTCGCCGCTGCTGCGCCAGCTGCTGGCCGAAGCCGTGAGCGTGGAAGCCTTGTATGCGGAAGAATCGCGCGCCGGGCGATTGATGGCCTTGCTGCTCGATGAAATCGCTGCCATGGCGCCCCTGCCCCTGAGCGCACCCCTGCCCCAGGACGCCAGGCTGGCGCGCCTGTGCACGCAACTCTTGCAGCAACCCAGCCTGGACCACAGCCTGGACGCGATGGCGGCACAGGCGGGCATGAGCCGGCGCACCTTTACGCGCCAGTTCCGCACCCAGACGGGCCTGGCCTTTGCCCAATGGCGCCAGCAAGCATGTCTGCTGGCGGCCATCACGCGCCTGGCCGAAGGGCAAGCCGTCACCCGGGTTGCGCTCGACCTCGGTTATGCCAGCCCCAGCGCCTTCACGGCCGCCTTCCGCCGCGTGCTGGGACAGGCGCCCAGCGACTATCTGTCGAACTAGGCAATGATGGCGGCGATGCGCTGGCCCAACGCCTGCGCCAGTTTCTGCACATGGTAGCCGTCGACAAAGCCATGGTGCGCCTGCGCGGAAAACGGCACCCGCATGCGGCCATCCGGCTGCGCGGGACCGAATTTACCCCAGGTAAAGGTCGGGATATCGGCATCGCGGTGGCGGTAAATCGGGTGCTCGATGGCCGCCAGCTCCAGCCATGGCAGACAGGTGATGAAGATATTGTTGCGCTGCTCGCGCTCGCTCTCTCCCTCGCCCGTGTTGATCAGCGCGGAACTGGCTTCGGCGAGGCGTTTCGCTTCCAGGCTGCGTTCGATGAACAGGTCAAGCTGGTCCGTCATCGTGAAACGCGTGTAGTTGAGGTTATCGTCGCCGTTGATGACGGTGTAGGAAGCGGGAAAATCATCGATCCTGATCACCTCGCCCTGGCAGATGCGGTACATGAAATTGTCGATGCCCTTGACCGTATTGAGCAGGCAAAACAGGAAAAAGTGGAACACGGGGATGTTCCGTTGCTTGCACCAGGGACGGAAGTCCGGCACGTCGAGCTGGAAATTGATGTTGACGAGAGGATTGTCAAACGCGCGGAACAAGTCATAGCGGTCGCGCCGCTTTGCAAAATTTTTCATGCGGCGAGTGTAGACGATGGGAGTGCTGGCGGGCAAGTCATGCCACAGTCAATGTGTTTTCATTTTTTATCTGAAGTTGACTGCCGACCGGGATAGCCCGGTCGCAAGCCTCCCTGTATCGGGAGGCATATTTTCGCCGGATTTTTACGCGGCCTGATTAATCTCGTCGTCCAGCATATTGGCGAACAGATCGAAACTCAGGATACCCGTGCCGATGCACGAAAACACCGTGGCGCCCGCCGCATCCTTGATCGTCACTTTCTCGGTCCAGTCACTCAGATTCATGCACTTCAGGCTGGCGCCAGGAAAGGTGACGCCATCCACATGCAAGCCCTGGGCAGACAATGCCACTACTTGTGTCTTGAAATTCAGGAAATTTCCGAGCAAACGTTTCTTGTACACGTTGCCGCTACTGATGTAATGGAAGTTCACGCGCTCACCGTCTGCAAGCTTCTGCTTTAATACGGGCATGCGGTGCAAGACATAGCGGGAACGAAACTCGTCCATGAACTCGTCAAAACGCTTGAGTTCTGCGGTAGCCAGTATCCAGGGCTGGTCGGCGCCCGTGCGGTAGGCAAAGTTATTGATCAAGCCTGACATGGCGGTGGAGCCGGCGGCGAACAGATACAGGTCCTCGATATCGGCAAAGGCAGCGTAGCTGCGGATGCCGCCCGATTCATGCACCACGCCATCTTCATGCAATTCAAAACGGCTCTTTTGCCGCTTGAGCATTACTGCACGCATGACCAGTACCAGCAGTGCGAGCAGCAATAAAAAAGCCGCCGTGCCATAAAGAATCGTCAGATTGCTGTGCGTGCCCAGTTTGGCGCCGTTACGCAGCGTCATGGCCTGCGCATCGGTCAGTGTCTTCTGCGGCAAGGTCGTGCTCAGGTACAGCACCAAACCCGCCACTGCCGCCAGGATCGCCGCAAATACCGCAAAGAGCATGGGTACTGTCTTGCCATGAAAATACACGGCGAGTGCTTTATTGGTTTGCGGGATACTAAAATTGCCCATGTAATCTTCCTGTTAAATGATAAGAGGTTTTCAAAACCCGGATGCCGACATATAGTCGGACCGGATTGTCTCCTATCTATTGCAGGAATGGCCACACGCAAGCGCACTCTAATGTTCGTCAATCATGAAGCTGATTATTGGCCGAGCACTTTATGATCTGGCATTGCAGGATTTCCCGGGCCACGTCGGCCACGTCGTCCTCCAGCTCGGCGATTATGCCCGGCCGAGTCATGTGGAAGCAGCGTGCGCCAGGCCCCGCTGCACCTTCCACGCCAACGGCAAGGTCAGCAGCAATACGGCCGCCAGCGCCAGCAAGGCTATGTTCACGCTGGTATGGTCGCCCAGCGCGCCGAACAGCACGGGCGACAGCGCCCCGCCGCCGATGCTGCCCGTGTAGAACAGGGCAAACGCGTGCTCGCGCTTGCCGGGGGCGGCCAGTTCCGGCACCGCGCCATACAGCACGGACGAAGTGCCGTTCAGCGCCAGCCCCAGCAGGGGCAACATGGCCATGACACCGGCCAGCGGCAGCCACAGGGCCGCGACAATCAGCACGGACGTCATCGATTCCGTCAGCCACACGGTTTTCATCATGCCGATGCGCGCCCCAGGTAGCCGCACAGCAGCTTGCCGAAGGCGCCGCCCACGAACAGCAGAGACAGGGCCACGCCGATGCCGGCTGTGCCCGCACCCTTACTTTTCAGCAAGAATGGCAAGAAGGTGAGAAAACCCATGCGCACGGCGCTGTCCAGCGTGCCCGTCGCCAGCAAGGCACGAAAGCTTGCTTTGGAGCCGCTGCCAGTGATGGGTTTGGCCGCTGTCTTCTGGCTGGCCTGGATGTCTCCCGGTTTCGGCAGCAGCCACCACAGCAAGCCGGCCGCCGCCAGGCCCAGCAGTCCCAGCAGCGAGACGCTGGCTTGCCAGCTGCACACCAGCAACAGCAAGCCCACCAGCGCGGGTATCAGGGTCTTGCCGATATCGCCGGCAAAGTTGTAGTGCGACAGCGCTTCCTTCACGCCGCCGCCTGCCTCGTGCGTGTCGGTAACGATGGACGAGGCCAGCGGATGCTGGGTACTGGCGCCCAGGCCGCCTAGCAGCAAGGCCACCAGCAGCACGGCCAAGCCGCCCGCCTGCCCGGCGATCAGGTAGGCGATGCCAGCCAGGGCCGTGCCGCCCACCAGCATGCGTTCGCGTCCCCAGCGCCTGGCCATGCGGCTGGCCAGCAGCTGGAAACCGGCCATCATGCCCGAGTAGGAACCGCGCAGCAGGCCCACCATGGCGTAACTGATGGCAAACTGCGCCTGCCAGATGGGTAGCAGCACATAAATCACGTCCGTCAAGCCGTCATGCACGGCATGCGCGCTGCAGGCGGCGAACAGCGAGCGGCGGCGCAGGGATTTGTCGGAATCAGGGGAAACGGCAGGAAGCGCGGCGACGGAAGGTTCGGTCATGACTGTGCATGCAATAAATCAGGAGGTGACCAGCTTACTACAAATTGCGTTGGCATCTCGGTCGCCTTGTTTCCCCTTACAGGCGCGCCAGCTTGCGCTGCCGCATCAGGCCAAGCAGGGCAAGACCGGCCACCAGCATGGCGTAGCTGGATGGTTCTGGCACTGCCGGTATGTCGATGCTGCGAACAGCGGTACCGTCCACGATATCGAAACCGCTGCCTATGCCGCTGCAGCCCTTGCCGCCGATGCGCGCGCCGTCGCCCGTCGACACATACGATGTGGCGGAAAAGAGCCCGCCGCAGGCGCTACCCACGCCCATCACGCTGGTGCCCGCGCCCACGCTGACGTAATCCTTTGCCAGGATGGTGCCGATGAACTCCCCGCTGGCACCCAGGCTCGTGTAGCCGCCACTATTCCAGATGACACTGTTGCTGGCATCGGCATTGATCAAGACAATTTTCATGGCCGCGCCCGTGACCAGGTAATCGTCGATATTGAACACCCAGGATTGATTGGAGCGGTTCTGTCCGTCCAGGGTCAGCGTGATGCCGGCAGTGGTCGACAAATTGGCCGCCGAAAACACGCCCGGATACAGCGTGGTGTCGAGCGTCATGGTCGTGCCCAGGGCGGTCCCCTGTCCCATGTTCTTCAATGCGGCCTGCGCGGCGCCGACCTGCTGCGCATGGCTCTGCACGTTCGCCGGCAGCGCGGAAAGCGTGCCTGCACCATGGGTGGTGCTGCTGGCGGACAATGTGACCGCGCCCAGCGCCGCCACCTTGCCGGCCACGCTGGCATTGGCGCCGACGGTGGCGGCGCCGCCACTGAGCATATTGCCGCTCACGCTGGCATTGGCGCCGATGGTGGACGCGCCCACGGACAACAGATTGCCGCTGAGCAGCGACGCGGCGCCCATGGTGGCGACATCGCCCGAGACGATATCGCCCGTGACGGTCGAGTTGGCGCCGGTGGTCGCATAGGTGAGCGCAAACACGGAAGAACCGGCTAGCGACTGGCCAAACAGGGGCACGCCTTCGGCATGGACTTGCGCAGCAGTGCATGCCAGCGTGACGAGCAGCGCCAGTGTCGATGGAGGCAATTTCATGGGTTTCTTTTTGCGCAGCTTGCGCATGAATGGAGTAACGTGCATATCCGTGCATATCCCGGGCCATCGTGGCCAACTCGAGAATGCACGGTCGTTTCGCGACAAGCGGCAGGCAGCAGAGGTGAAACACCTGAAACGATATCGTCAAATGCAGCAAGCCGGTACGACTGCATGTCAAGGCCGGTAGGCGGGGACGTGCCGCAGGGGGATGGGCGGCGGGCGGTCAGCTGTTCCGATGGGCGGGTCACGCTGACAACGTGACGCAGCGGAACTGGTAAATTCCTTAGTGAAAATAGTACAGCGCCAGTCGGCGAATAGCCAATCAATTATTACTATGAGGAAATTTGTATTGTTTTCTGTCTCATTTCTTCCCTGGCACAACCTTCCCCCTGTTTTGGCGCGCCATAAATATCGCGCCACTGGCGCAGGGCCGTGGTATAACTGCCACGTACACCTTGTACCTTTTATCAGAGGCCAGCGCGACCATGACGTCCTCCAGCGACACCCCGGGCCAGGCCGGGAAAAAAGCAGGCTGCAGCCAGTGCCGGGACGCCGCGCCACTGGGCTTCGATTTCACCTTTGCCTATCAACCGATCGTCGACCTGTCCACGCGCTCGATCTTTGGCCATGAAGCACTGGTGCGCGGCCCCAACGGCGAATCGGCTTACTCGGTCTTGTCGCAGGTGAATGACGAAAACCGCTATGTGTTCGACCAGGCCTGCCGCGTGCGCGCCATCGAGGGCGCGGCCCGGCTGGGCATCGAGGAATATCTGTCCATCAATTTCCTGCCGAATGCCGTGTACCGCCCGAGGCTTGCATCCAGGCCACCTTGGCGGCGGCGCGCGAATACAATTTCCCCATCCGCCGCATCATCTTCGAAGTGACCGAGGGCGAAGAAGTGCGCGACCGGCCCCACCTCGTCAACATTTTTCATGAGTATCGCCGCTTCGGCTTTCAGACGGCCATCGACGATTTCGGCGCCGGCTACGCGGGACTGAGCCTGCTGGCGGAATATCAGCCGCACATCATCAAGATCGACATGGAACTGGTGCGCGGCATCGAGGCCAGCGCGCCCAAGAAGGCGATCGTCAGGGGCATCATCGCCATTTGCAAGGAACTCAACATTAAAGTCCTTGCCGAGGGCATCGAAACGCCTGCCGAACGCGATTGTTTGAAGGAAATGGGTATCGATTTGATGCAGGGATATCTATTTTGCAAGCCGGCATTGATGGCGATAGGCGTGATCAATCCGGCAGCGTGGTGACCGGCAGTCACCACGCCCCGATCTGCGCTAGCCTTACTTGCCCATCGCATCCTTCTTCATGTCATCCTTTTTCATCTCATCCTTCTTCATGCCGTCTTTCGCCATGGCATCTTTTGCCATGCCATCCTTGGCCATGTGATCCTTTTTCATGTGTTTCTTGGCCATCGGCTTCTTCATGCCGTCCTTGTCCATCGCATCCTTGTGCATGGCGTCGGCCGAAGCGTCCTTGGCCATCGGGTCTTTCTTCATGGCATCTTGGGCAAACGCGGCGCCCGACATGAGGATGGCGGAAGCGATGATGGCGGCGAAGGTGGTGATCGTGGTTTTCATGATAAGTCCTTGTCTCTGGGTTAAATGGGCAAGTGCCCGACACTGCAAAATACTGCTACTTGGGTTTGCTACGGGTGCTGCTAAAAGTGTTCAAGAGCCGCCAAACCAGTTGTAGCCCTGATTCTCCCAATACCCTCCCGGATACGTATTCGTGACGAAAATGGCCTGGATGTGCTTGGGATTCTTGTAGCCCAGCTTGGTCGGCATGCGCAATTTCATCGGATAGCCGTATTTCGGCGGCAATTCCTCGCCGTCATACGTCAAGGCCATGATGGTTTGCGGATGCAGGGCCGTGGCCATATCGATGCTCGTAAAATAATCGTCGGCGCACTGGAAGCCGATGTATTTCGCCGTCGTGTCGGCGCCCACGCGCTTGAGGAAGTGGGAAAACGGCACGCCGCCCCACCGACCGATGGCGCTCCAGCCTTCCACGCAGATGTGGCGCGTGATTTGGGTTTCCTGTGGCAGGGCGCGCAGTTGCGGCAAGCTCCACGGCTTCTTGTCGGCAATCAAGCCGCTCAGCTCCAGGCGCCAGGCGTCGCCGTCGACCTCTTCCACTTCATCCTCGCCGTAATACGCGTTGAAGGGAAACGGCCGGGTGATCATGGAATCCGGGTAAGTCGGCGCCAGTTTGGTCGGATCAAAGAGCCAGCCCTGCACCGTGTCGTTGAAGCGCGACACCGCCGTCAGCGCCGTCTCGATGCTGGACGGGTCGCTGACGTTGCAGCCCGTCAGCAAGGACAGGCCGCCCAGGCTCAGGCTGCGCTGCAAGAACAGGCGCCGCGATGGTTGTTTGATCTGGCGCAAGGCGTCAGCCAGCATGGCCTGGCCCTGCGCTTGCACAATGATGGTCTTTTTCATGATCATATCCTTTAGCGGCCGCGCAGCATGGCGACCAGGGTGCGCGGTACCAGCGCCACCATCAGCAAGTGCACGCCGACAAAGCCCACCAGCAGCGCCATGGCGATGAAATGCACGCGGCGCGCACTCTCGTAGCCGCCCAGCAACTCGCGCAACAGGGGAAACTGCACGGATTTCCACAACACCAGGCCGGACAGCACCAGCACGATGCAATCTACCATCACGAACAGATAGGCGGCGCGCTGCACCATGTTGTAGCGGCGCGGGTCCGCATGGGCCAGCTTGCCCTTCAGCGCGGCCATGAAATCGGCCAGCAGCAGGCGCGGCGACAGGGGAAAGAACTGGCGCCGCAGCCGTCCCGAGGCAATGTTAATCGTCAGATACAGCAAGCCATTGACCACCAGCAACCACATGGCGGCGAAATGCCATTGCAGGGCGCCGCCCAGCCAGCCGCCCAGGGTCAGGACGCGCGGCAGCTCGAAGGGGAAAAACGGCGCCGCATTGTAGATGCGCCAGCCGCTGGTGGCCAGCACCACCACGGCCACGGCATTGAGCCAGTGCGTCAGGCGCAGCCAGGCGGGGTGGATCACAGCGTTGGAATCAATATGCGTATGCATCACAATACTCCCTTGGCGCATGGCGCCGTGCTGACGGCTTGCAAGATGGCGCTGCTGTCGGCCCGCTGCACGAAAGCCACCACTTGCAGGTACTCGGGGCGCCAGCTGGCGGGCAGATTGACTTCGCGGCGCAGCCGGGCGCGACCTTGCGCCAGCGCAACCGGCCCCAGCCACAGGCGCACGGCCGCATCGTGATGCAGGGTGGCGCCCCGGTTTTCGCCCCGCAGCACGGTCGAGACGATGCCGCTTTCGCTGATGGCGACATATAACTGGCCGCCCGTCTGCGCGTCCGGTGCGCTGGCATTGGCTTCAAGCAATAGTTTTCCACCCTGCCCCGGCGTGGCGGACAGGCTGATGTTGACGGGCGCGGCGGTTGCATTGATGCGGCGGATGGCGGCCGGCAGCTGCGTATCCCAGCTGCGCAATTCCGTGCCGCCCACGAAGAACTGGGGCGTGTAGGCCACATGGCGCGGCTGGTGGCGCAGCAGTTCGGCCTGGCGCGCATCGAATTGCGCCTGCGCCAGCGGGTCCGTCCAGCCGATCTGGTCCCAATACGTGACGTGCAGGGCCAGCGGCACGACCAGGCTGGCCGCCCCCGCTTCCTTGCGCAAGGCGTTCAGGCGCTGGTCGGCGGGCGGGCAGCTGGAGCAGCCTTCGCTGCTGTACAGTTCCACCAGCGCCGCCGTCTGCGGCCCGCTTTGCACGGCGCAGCGCTGGCCCGCTGCCAGCTGCGCGTACGCGGGTGCCGTCGCGGCCCACAGGCAGAGCGGAACGAGGCTGGCGGCAAGGCGGTGCTTGATATGCATGATGACTACCCGTTATAGTGAATGAAGAAGCGTGCTTGCCTGTCAATTCGCCATACGATGCGGATAGGTTACAGCCGCCAGCAAATAATTCCAGTTATTTTTTTCAACGCCTGTCACCAAAGGTCTGCATGCAACGAATACCTGTAAGCGAACACCTGCATGGCACGGAATTGCGGCTGCACGGCTTGATGCTGCGCGGGCTCGATGGCGATGCGGGCGCCTACCGCAATTTCTTGCAGGCAAGTAGCGCCCATTTGCGCGCGTTTTTCCGGCGCCGTCTGCAGCGCTGGCCGGACGAGGTGGAAGACTTGGTGCAGGAATGTTTGCTGGCCATCCACAACCAGCGCTTGACGTATGACACAGGGGTACCGCTGACGTCGTGGATTCATGCGATCGCGCGCTACAAATTGATCGACTGGCTGCGCCGGCATGGGCGGCGCGAGGCGCAGCACCAGCCGTATGACGAAGAGGATGACACGCAGCAACTGTTTTCCAGCGCCGATGCCGAGGCGGCCGAGGCCAGCCGCGACCTGGGCAAGCTGCTGGCCACCTTGCCGGCGCAACAGCGCGACGCCATCGTGCATACCAAACTCGAAGGCTGGTCCGTACGCGACACGGCCGCCGCCATGGACATTTCGGAAGCCAGCGTCAAGGTGGCCGTGCATCGCGGCTTGAAGGCACTGGCGGCCAATTTAAGGATAGAGGAAACGCACCATGAAAACCGATGACTTGATCGCCATGCTGGCCAGCGGCCCGGACGTGGCCGCCGCAGCGCCGCCCGGCACGCACTGGCGCGCCGCAGGCACTGTGGGCGCCGGCCTGCTGGCCAGCGTGGCCCTGATGGCCATGCTGCTGGGCGTGCGCCCCAACCTGGAACAACTGGCCCTGCTACCCGATTTCTGGATCAAGGTTGGCTTTGTCGCGTGCGTCTGCCTGGCGGCCTGGCACGTCAGCCGCCGCCTGTGCGTGCCGGGCGCCAGCACGCGCGCCCTGCCCCTGCTGCTCGCTCTGCCCGTGCTGCTGATGTGGGCGCTGGGCGCCATCATCCTGAACGAAGCACCGCCCGAACAGCGCGCCGAACTGTTCTGGGGCGCCACCTGGCGCAGCTGCCCCTTGCTGATCGCCACCCTCTCCTTGCCCATCCTGGCCGCCGTGCTGCGCCTGATGCGCCAGCTGGCGCCCACGCGGCTGCGGCTAGCGGGCGCGGCTGCCGGCTTTGCCGCCGGCGCCATGGCCGCGCTCGTGTACTGCCTGCATTGCCCCGAACTGGCGGCCAGCTTCATCGGTTTCTGGTACGTGCTGGGCATGCTGGTGCCGACCGCCATCGGCGCGACCCTTGGCCCCAAGGTGCTGGCCTGGTAAGTCCCGGGCGGTCCTTGTCAAGGAACTGAATCCGTTTTCTCCCGTCGTGCGTATAAGTCAGGCAGCCTGCAGTTTTTTGGACTTGCCTGTCAACGCCAACAAAAATCGGGAGAATCAAAATGTCTTTGTCAATATCGAAAACCGCGCTGGGCGCGGCCATCCTAGGCAACTTTCTGGCGGCGGCCATTGCCCCGCCCGCTTTTGCCTCCAGCCACCGCGAAGCGCCGTTTATCACGCAAAACCCCAAGGTCGACGCCACCGACTTTTATATGTTCCGCAGCTATGAAACGGGCCGCGGCGCCTACACCACCCTGGTGGCCGACTACATCCCCCTGCAAGACGCCTACGGCGGACCCAACTACTTTGCCATGGACCCGAACGCCCTGTACGAAATTCATATCGACAACAATGGCGACGGCAAGGAAGACCTCACTTTCCAGTTCCGCTTCAGCAACACCATCAAGGATGGCCAGTTCACCGTGGGTGGCAAGAAAGTCTCGATTCCGCTGGTCATCAACGGCGGCGCCATCGATTCCGTCAACCCGGCCGGCCTGAATGTGCGCGAAACCTATAGCGTGACGGTGGTGCGGGGCGACCGGCGCACGGGCACGCGCAGCAGCGTGACCAACGCCACGGGCGGCGGCACGACCTTCGACAAGCCCGTTGACAACATCGGCACCAAGTCCATCCCCAACTACGCCGCGTATGCCGCGCAGCACGTGTATGCCGTCAACATTCCCGGCTGCGCCACGCCGGCGCGCCTGTTCGTCGGCCAGCGCAAGGACCCGTTCGTGGTGAACCTGGGCGAAACGTTCGATTTGATTAACATCAAGGCGCCCGCCACGGAGTTTGCCGCAAATGCGGAGTCGGCCGCCAAGGATGACCTGGCACGCAAAAACGTCACGGCCATCGAGATGGAAGTGCCGACCGCCTGCCTGACGGCGGGCCTGGAGCCCGTCATCGGCGGCTGGACCACGGCCAGCCTGCGCCAGGGACGCCTGCTGAATCCGGCGCCGGGTAGCACTGCGGCATCGAAGGAAGGCGGCGCGTGGGTGCAGGTGTCGCGTTTGGGCATGCCGCTGGTGAATGAACTGGTCATCGGCCTGAAGGACAAGGACCGCTTCAACGCCAGCAAGCCGTCGGGCGACGCACAATTTGCCGACTACGTCACTAACCCAACGGCGCCAGCGCTGGTGGAAGTGCTGTTCGGCTCGGCAGGTGCCAAGGCGCCCACCAACTTCCCCCGCAACGACCTGGTGGCCACCTTCTTGACGGGCATCAAGGGCGTGAACCAGCCAGTCACCGTGACAGCCTCGGAAATGCTGCGTCTGAATACCTCCATCGCGCCCACCGCAGTTGGATCGCAAAAGCGCCTGGGCGTGATTGATGGCGACAACGCAGGCTTCCCGAACGGCCGCCGCCCTGGCGACGACGTGGTCGACGTGGTGCTGCGCGTGGCCATGGGCAAGCTGTGCACCTTGAACATCGGCTGCGCCCCGGCCGACGCCCCCGCCGGCGCCCTGCACTTCACGGATGGCGCTTTCCTGGATGAAACCTTCTTCACGGCGGGTTTCCCTTACCTGAAAACGCCCGTGGCCGGTTCGCCGCAGCTGTAACGAGGAGAACGCGATGAAAAAGCTCCATTTACTCAGCGCCCTGGCGCTCACGGCCTTGCTGGCCGGCTGCGGCGGCGGCAGCAGCAGCCACGGCGACGATAACGGCGGCACCACGCCGCCGCCTGTGGTCTTGCTCGATGCGTTTTATGTAGCCGTCAGCAACGTCATTTTGACCACCAGCGATGACAAGGATGGCGTGGGCATCGACGCCATCATGGCGACGTCGCCGGAAGACACGGAACCGGTGCCGCTGTAAGGCCCTTGCGGGCGCCTGGGAGTCAGCTCTCGGGCGCCCGTATCAATGACTGTTGATGGCATCCATGATGAAAACACCGCTCCCCCTGCTGTGCGCCTGCCTGCCCCTGCTGGCATGTGCCGCGCCCTACACGCCGAAAGACGGCAGCGCCGTCATCGAACAGCTGCCGCGCCGTGCCGACGCCACGCAGCTCGCCTTGCGCGGCCTGCGCCAGCAACTCAACGCCACGCCGGACGACCTGGCCATGGCCACCGGCCTGGCGCAGCGCTACATCGCCCTGGCGCGCAGCGAAACGGACCCGCGCTACCTGGGCTACGCGCAAGCGGCGCTGGCGCCCTGGTGGCGGCAAACGGCGCCGCCCTTGCCCGTGCGTTTGCTGCGTGCCACCATCCTGCAAAGCACCCACCAGTTCGGCCCCGCCCTGCAAGACCTCGACGCCGTCATCGCGCAGCAGCCGCAACACGCCCAGGCCTGGCTGACGCGCGCCACCGTCCTCACCGTGCAGGGCGACTACACCCAAGCGACAGCGGCCTGCGCGCGCCTGTCGGCCTTGACCACACAACTGGTCACCGTCACCTGCCTTGCCAATATCGCCAGCGTCACGGGCCGCGCCGCCAGCAGCGAGCGTTTGCTGGACCTGACCCTGCGGCGCAGCGCCGGCACGGCGCCCGAACTCGATAGCTGGGCCCTGACCCTGCTGGCGGAAATGGCCACGCGGCGCGGAGAGTTGGCGCTGGCCGAGGCGCGCTACCAGCAAGCGCTGGCGCAGCAGCCGCGCGACAGCTATCTGCTGGGCGCCTACGGGGATTTCCTGCTCGACCGGCAACGCCCGCAGGACGTCGTCAAGTTATTGAAAGACCAGCAGCGCATCGACGCCCTGCTGCTGCGTTACGCGCTGGCCCTGCAAGCGCTGCCCGGCAAGCAAACGGCATTCCTGGCGGCCAAAGCGGAACTGGCGGCCCGCTTCAACGCCGCCATGCAACGGGGAGACACCGTACACCAGCGCGAACAAGCGCGTTTCACCCTGTTCTTGCAACAGGATGCGCCCGCAGCCCTGCAACTGGCGCAGCAGAACTGGGCCATCCAGAAGGAAGTTCCCGACATGCGCATCTTGCTGGAAGCGGCCCTGGCCGCGCGCAATGACGAGGCCGCGCAACCCGTGCTGGCCTGGATCGAGGCCAACGGCGTGGAAGACACGGCCCTGCAGCGGCTCGTCAGGCAGCTGGGGCCGCAGGATGGGCAGAAAGTCAGTTTTGTCAAAAAAGCGGGGGTACTATGAAGCGCTGCCTTTTCATCCTGCTGCTGTGCGCCTGGCTGGCTCCTGCGCAAGCCCACAAGCCCAGCGACAGTTATCTGAGCCTGGCGGTGCACGACCGGCAGATCGAAGGACAATGGGATATCGCCCTGCGCGACCTCGATTTCGCCATCGGCCTCGATGGCAATGGCGACGGCGCCCTGACCTGGGATGAAATCCGCGCGCGCCACGCGGCGATTGCCGCCTACGCGCTGCAGCGCCTGCAAGTGACCAGCGACCAGGGCGCGTGCCCGTTGACAGCCGTCGAGCAGTTGATCGACCACCACACGGACGGCGCCTACAGCGTGCTGCGCTTTCGCGCCGACTGTCCCGGCGGCGCTGCGCCTGCCAGTATGACCATCGGCTACACCCTGTTCGCCGACCTCGACCCGCAGCACAAGGGCCTAGTAAAAATCAATAGCGGCGGCACGACGCAAACAGCCATCTTCGACCCGGACAGCCCCCGCCAGACGATTTCGCTGGCCGCGCCGGACCGCCTGGCGCAATTCGGCGCCTACGTGAAACACGGCATCTGGCATATCTGGATCGGCTACGACCATATTTTGTTTTTGCTGTCTTTGCTGCTGCCGGCCGTGCTGCTGCCCGGCTTGCGCGAGCAGCAGCACGGCTTGAAGGCGGCGTTTGTCGACGTGCTGAAAGTCGTCACCGCGTTCACGCTCGCCCATTCCCTCACCCTGAGCCTGGCCAGCCTGTCCGTGGTGTCCCTGCCCTCGCGCTGGGTGGAATCGGCCATCGCCGCGTCCGTGATCCTGGCCGCGCTGAACAACCTGCTGCCCCTGTTCCGCGGCAAGCGCCCTGTGGCCGCCTTCGTATTCGGCCTGATCCACGGTTTCGGCTTTGCCAGCGTGCTGCGCGACCTGGGCTTGCCGCAGGGTTCCTTGCTGGCCAGCTTGCTGGGCTTCAACCTCGGCGTTGAAATCGGCCAGTTGGCCATCGTCGCCGCCTTTTTACCCGTCGCCTGGCTGCTGCGCAAGACCTGGCTGTACCGGCAAGTGCTGACCGTGGGATCGGTGGCGATTGCCGTGGTGGCGTGCGTGTGGCTGGTCGAACGGATAGCCGACATCAAGCTCATCAGCGCATGAGCGCATGCCGATTCAAGGAAAGCCGATAAATCCTGCCGGCACGGCCTGCGTCAGCCACACGCCATTGTCGGACACATAAAACACGTGGCCCTGCGCCTGCATGGCAGCCGCATCCACCGTCAGCACGACGGGCTTGCCATGGCGCTCCCCGACGGCCACGGCCGTTGCGTGGTTGGCAGACAGGTGCACATGGTTGCGCGATCCCGACAGCAGGCCGGCAACGCGGATCGCTTCCACGAAGCGGCTGGCCGTGCCGTGGAACAGCATGGCCGGCGGCGTGGCGGCCGGCAGAGCGATATCGACGGCGGCCAAGGAATGCCCCTGGTTGGCGCGGATGCGCAGGCCGTCGTCGCTGATGGCATAGCGCGTCTTGCTGTCGCGCGCCACCACGTCATCCAAGTGTTCACGGGAAATAGGACGGCCATGGCTGGCCGATTGCGTCAGCAGCTGGCCGATGTCGGCCCAGCCCTGGGGATCGAGCGCGAGGCCGATTTTTTCTGGCGCGTGGCGCAGTATGAGGGAAAGAAATTTACTGGTACTTACTAGGTCATCTGTCATGCCCCAGTTTACCGTTATCAGAACGCATATGACAAGCTCAGGCGTGCGGAACGGGGCTCCACCGGATGGAAATGCCGGTCGTTCACGCCGTCCGCCGCCTCGCCGGGCAGGCGCGACGCATAGTAATAATCGATGTCGCTGGCGCGCCTGTTGAACAGGTTGAACACGTCGAGCGCGATGCGCGTCTTGCGGTTGAGCTGATACGCGAGACGCGCATACGCCAGGGTCGTCGAGGCGGAGCGCACGCTATTGTCCTCGATCAAGGGACGGGGACCGAAATAGCGCAGCTGCAAGGCACCCGACCACGGCCCCCGGTCCGTCACCGTAACGCCAAACGAGGCCACCTTGTCAATTGAGCCGGGAATGAAGTTGCCGGCCGGATCATTTTGCGTATAGCGCGAGCGCGAAGCGGCCAGGTCCAGGTCGAATTGCAGCCAGGGTGCGGCAACATAATGGTTGTTCCACTCGATGCCATGGCGGCGGCTGGCGCGGCTGGGCTGTGTTTCGCCCGCGTCGCCCACGAACAGCAGTTCGGACGCGACGTCGAGGCGCCACAGGGCCAGCGAGCTTTGCAGGCCCGGCAGCCATTGCGTGCGCGCGCCCAGTTCCATGCCCCTGGTCGGCACCAGGGGCGTGACGGGAGCCGATGACGTGCCATCGGGCAAGCGCGTCTGCGTCGTACCCCGCGCATCGTTGCTATGGAAACCCTTGCCGTAGTTCACGAAAAACTCCGTCTGACTCCACGGACCGAGGATCAATGACAGCTTCGGCGACACCACATGGTCCTGGGCCGCGCCGCTGTTGCCCTCCACGCTGCTATCGACCTTGAAACGGTAGGCGTCATAGCGCAAGCCCGCCACCGAACGCAGCCAGGGCAGCCATTGCACGGTATTTTCACCATACACGCCGATGCTGGCCTCGCGCACTCGGTCTTCGCGCACGGTGGCTTGCCGCACCCGCGCCAGCGTGCTGTACAGGCCCACGGGCGACAGCCGGTCGACACGTGCCTGCACGCCGAGCTTGTTGCGCAGGGGAAGACCGAACAGCTGCGTGGTCCAGCTTTCGCTGGCGTTCACGCCCGCCACCGTGCGCCGCTCGCTTTGCTGGAACTGGTCGCCCTGCCCCGGATTGGCCAGGAAATACGTGAAATCGCTGTTGAGTTCCAGCTGCGAGCGGATCAGGTACGCGTCAAACTCGAACAAGCGGTTTTGCGTGCGCTGGCGCAAGGCGTAGGACAGGCTGGTGCGCGACGTATCTCCGCCGTCGCTGGGTGCCAGCGAACCAAAACGGCCGATCTGGCCGGATTCCACGGCGCGCAGCGGTACCTGGTCGGTGGCGTTCCAACTGTTCTTGTAGGCCATGGCCGTCACGCTGAATCCATTGTCTGCCGTGCCCTGGCTGTAGCGCAGCACGCCGCTGTATTTACGGACGTTTTCCGGCACGTCCCAGGGACCGTTGTTACGGTTCACTTCCAGGCCATACAGCAGGGTGCCCTGCCCCGCAGCGGCCGAATCGGCCACGACGCCACGCAGATAGCCATGCTGGCCGACGGACACGCTGGCCTGCCCTTGCGGCAATCTGTCAGCCAGGCGGATGCGGGCTGCCCCTGCCGAGGAAAAATCGCCTTCGCTGGCGAAATACGGCCCCTTCCTGTAGTCGATGCGCTGCACCAGTTCGGGAATGAGGAAATTAAGGTCGGAATAGCCTTGCCCGTGCGCATGCGTGCGCATATTCACGGGCATGCCGTCGACATAAGTGGCGAAATCCGTGCCGTGGTCGAGGTTAAAGCCGCGCAAGAAATACTGGTTGGCCTTGCCGTCGCCGCTGTGCTGGGTGACGATCAGCCCCGGCACGAATTCCAGCAACTCGCCCGTGCGCAAGGCGGGCCGGTTGACGATCAATTCGCTGTTGATGACGCCCTGGCTGGCCGCGTCCGAGGTGCCGACGGCATTGTCGTAGTGACCCGTCACGCGCACGGTGCGCGACTCATCGGTGGACGGTGCGGCCTGCGGCGTGGCCCCCGCCCTGGGCGCCACGGACAGCAGCGCCAGCGCACAAGCTGCCAGCTGTTTGCGTTTTATCAATGGCATGGCGTCTCCTCTTTTTATGATGTCAGTACAGGCTCCTGTGGGATATATACGCGGCAGGCCGGCTGCCTGGATTCAGAAATTTTCAAGGAGCGAGCGTGGACCTGAGCGACAGCACCGGCAAGGCGAGCAAAACCGCCACGGCGGCCGTGCGCAAGCGCGACGTGCTGCCGTATATCCTGCTGTTCATCTTGCTGGCGGGTCTGCTGGCCGTGCTGGCAGGCGCCCTGCTGCCGCCGTACTACCACGCCGTGCCTGCCATGCTGTGGAGCCTGGGCTTTTGCGTCAGCGGCATGCTGCTGGGCTTTTTGTTCGGCATCCCGCGCAGCCTGCCATCGGGCACCGTCAACGCCGCGCCGGCCGACGAGCGGGCCAATGGCAAGGGCCGCCCCACGGACGAGCCACCAGCTGCGGGGGCCGATACGGTAGCCAGCAATACCCTGTTTTTGGGCACACCCACGCCCATGGAAATCAATTCCAACCTGGTGGAAGTGTCGGACTGGCTGACGAAAATCATCGTGGGCGTGGGTTTGATCGAGCTCAAAAGCCTGCCCGGCAGCGCGCGCAACATGGCCGCCTTCATCGCGCCCAGCCTGGCCACGGACGCGCCCACGGCCATGGCGGTGGTGGGCGGCATCATGCTGTTCTTTTCCGTGCATGGTTTCCTGATCGGCTACCTGCTCACGCGCATTTACCTGTCCATCATGATCAAGCGCGCTGACAGCCTCGTCAAAAATGAATCCGTGCGCCTGGAAAGCGGCAAGGAAATCGAAGTGACGGAGCTCAGCCGTTTGCAGCAAAAGTCGCTCGACGACATGCAGGAAGCCATCACGCAGCTGTTGCTGGCCCATCCGCCCGATGGCGGCGCCGCCGTCACGGCCCTGGCCGGCGTGCCGACGGCGCAAAAGCCGTCCAGCCTGGTGCTCTGGCTGGACGACCATCCGCGCAACAATACCTTGCTGGTGGAGCAGCTGGAACGGGAAAACATCAAGGTCGACCAGGCCGTGTCGACCAGGCAGGCGCTGGCCATGCTGCAACAGAAGCACTATGCGCTGTTCATCACGGACATGGCCAGGGTGGAAAACGGCCGCCGCATCAAGGATGCGGGCGTGCGCACGGTACGCGAGGTGGGGCAAGTGCAGCCGGAGCTGCCCATCATCGTGTATTGCAGCAAGGATACGGTCGCCAGCTACGGCACGGAAGCGGAGGCGGCCGGCGCCCGTTTCATCACCACCTCGGGCACCAGCCTGCTGGCGGCAATCAACAAGCTATTGCACGAGGGACGGGGGGATGGCGCTCAGCCACCGGCGTAGGCATAGCTGCCCACGTAATACAGCGAACTGCGCTGCGGGTGCGCCAGTTGATTTGGCGCAAACACGCACACGCAAGTATCGGCCAGCACGCCCTGCGCCGCCGCGTCCGCGCAGGCCTGCGCCAGCCAGCTGTCGCCATACGACACGCCGTCGAGCAACTGCGCCAGCGGCGCGGGCGACGCCAGCATGGCGCTTTCAAAACAGGCTGGCTCGTAACACGTGAGACCCGTTTCCAGGAAGAATGGCGACGGTACTTCATCGCCATCTTCCGTGTACGTGGGCGCCAGATAGGCTTGCAGCGCTTCCCGGCTGGCGAAGCGGCCGCTGCAGACAAATACGTGGACGATGGGCACGCTGTCGGACACGCTTACAGCTTCTCCATCTTTTGCCGCACGGCCGGCGCCGTCGACGCCGTAGGCGCCAATTCCAGATAGGTTTTGTACGCGGCCTTGGCCTTGGCCGCATCGCCAGCCTTGGCATACGCGTCGCCCAGGTTCAAATAGGCGATGGCGCGCGACGGGTCCATCCTGACCGTGTTTTCAAACCAGCGCGCCGCTTCGCGGTATTTTTCCTGCTTGTAGAAGACAAAGCCCAGGTTGTTGGCCGCCAGCGCAAAGTCGGGACGCAATTTCAGCGCTTCCGTAAATTGCGCTTCCGCCGCCGCATACTGCTTCTCCTTGTACAGCTGCAAGCCACGGTCGTTGGCCCGCTGCGCCAACTGGCGCGTGGAGGTCGGCACGGCGCCCGGCGTGACGATCTTCTGTTCCCCGCCCTGCAAATCCTTCACCGTGACGCTGGCCGCTTGCGGCTTGGCATCGAGCTTGCTGTTCAGGGCGATGGCTTCCGTCGACAGCTGCGTCGTGTTCGGGCTGAGGAATTCTGTTTCGCCCGGCAATTCAAAGACGAAATCGCCCCCTTCCGAGCCGGGCAAGCTGCCAAACGCGGGCGTCTGGTTCGACACGCTGGAGACGGCCGGCGCCACATACGCCGCCAGTTCCGTCGCCGTGATCAAGCCGTCGCCGTTCAGGTCGCCCTTGCCCGCCAGGCCTTGCAGCAGGGTCCACGTGAACACGGAGTGGCCGTTCGGCCCGCCGTCGGCCACCAGCTGGTCGCCGCCGCCGGCCGTCAGCATTTGCCGGCCGATGCGCCTGGCATTGTCGCGCAGGAAAGAGCTGGAACCGGCGCCACGGGTAAGGCCCAGGCCGCTGTAGCAGGCATCCATGACGAAGAATGCATGCTTGGCCGTCAGACTTTCCGCGATATTCTGGATTTCCGTCATCGGAATCGCGTCTGTGGCGAATTGTGCCGGGTCGGAATCGACGGGCACGATATAGCCGAGGTCACGCCCGGAACTGAGCTTGCGCGTGGCGCCGTGGCCAGCAAAGAACACGAAGATGCGGTCATTCTTTTGCACGCCGCCATGCGCCAGCTTGTCGTGGAAGGCGGCCAGGATGTTGTTGCGCGTCGCTTCGCCATTCTTCAGGGTCACGACGCGTTCGGGCGCAAACGCGAATTTCTCGATCAGGGTTTCGCGGATGCCTTGCGCATCGCGCACCGCATATTGCAGTTTTGGCCATTTCGCATAATCGTCGATGCCGATCACCACGGCCCAGGAATTGGCGTAACCCGTGGTCACGGGCACTTTCTCGGGCGCGGGCGCCGTGCTTTTTGCCACCTGGAAGCTGGTGCCATCCCAGCCCGCGAATTGATAGCCTTCGGCGATCAGCTTGTCTAGCACGGCCGGCAAGGCTTTCACCGTGCGCTCGTGGATGTCGTGGAACAGGACGATGCCGCGTCCCGCCTTGTCGACGGAGGCCAGCACGCGATTCGTGATGGAGCTGGGCACGGGGTCGGCCCAGTCCAGCGAATCGATATTCCACATCACGGATTTCAGATGGGCATCAGCCAGCGCGGCCATGCCTTCGCTATTGCGCGCGCCATACGGAAAGCGGAACAGCGCGGCCCGCTCGGGGCTGATGGCTTTCAACAAGGTGTCGGTGCCGAGGATTTCCCCTTTCAGCTTGTCGCCCGTCTGCTTCGACAATTGTGCGTGGCTGAAACTGTGGTTGCCTACGGCATAACCCTCTTGCATCAGCTTGCGGCTCACTTCCGCGCCCGCACCCAGCTTGGCGTGACCTTCCGCGTCGAGCGAACCCAGGTTGCGCCCCACGTTGAAGAACACGGCCGGTACGCCATACTGCTTCAGGATGGCGCTGATTTCTTCCGTGTAACGGCGGTGCGGGCCGTCGTCGAAGGTCAGCACGATGGTTTTCTTCGGCAAGCCCAGGCCAAAGATTTCCGCCTCATCCTTCTTTGGCGCCGGCTTGGCTTCCGGGACGGAACCTGCTGGCGGTACCGCATATGGCACGACGATGCCGTTTTCCTTCAAAATCTGTTCGCGGCTGTAGAGCTTTTTCAGCTGCGCCACGTAATCGTCCCAGCGCTCGCGCTTGAGTTCAATGGAACGCTGGCCCAGGTTGCCGAAAATTTGCCGGATTTCCTTTTCGTAATTGCGTTCGATCTCGCCCAGCGCATCGAGGTCTTCCGAAATGCGCTTGTGCAACTTGATCGCCGGCAAGGAGGAATCCTTGGCCACGTCGGCTAGCATGCTTTGCAACAATTCGCGGAAAGCCAGGCGGTCCGCGTCGTACAGGCTGGGGTCCGATTCGATATACGTCAGCAGACTGTCGAGCGCTTCGAAGCGGCCGGGATTCGTGGGCGCCGTCAATTGATCCAGCGCAAGATCGAGCTTGGCGATGCGTTCCTGGTTTTCATGGAACAGCGCCTGCCCCACTTTACGGGCTTCGTCGCGCGCGCCTTCCGGCAAGCTTTGCTCGTCGGCCAGCAGCACGATGATCTTGCGAAAATTGGCCAGCAAGTCGCGGAACTGGCTGGCCACGGCGGCCGTATCGACGGCGGACTGCGGCGCGGCGACCGGGCTGCCCGAGGCGGGAGCGCCCGGCGTGGCGGTGGCGGCGGGACGGGTATAGGTATAAATGCAGGCCCCAGCGGCGAGGGCCACGACGACGGTGGCGGCGATCTTGATCGGTTTGGAAGTCACAGGCTTGTCATTCCCTTCACATACTATGCATAACATTCAGATGGCGCGGATGCGCACGATGCATAATTGTAAAGCACGCTCAGCACAAGCTCAGCCCGCACGCTGAATTTCGGCAATAATATTGCTGCACACATTCATAGATAGTGAAAACGGAAAAGACGATGCACAAGAAACTCTGCGCGGCGGCGCTGATGCTGGGCGTGGCCCTGATGCTGCTGCAATTGCGCGCGCATGCGGGCGACGACGTGATCAATGTGGCTGGACGCGTATGCCTGCCGCACTGAACCACGCGCCCGTGCTCCAGAGCTACACCTTGGCCGGTTCCCAGTAATTGGACAGGCCCAGCTTTTTCAGGCCGGCCGCCACGAAACGCGGCTCCAGCAATTCCTCCGCCGTCAACGGTAGTCGGATCAGCTTTTGTTCCTGCGCAAACGCCAGTACCCTGCGGTAATGCCGGTACACGGCGTCGTCGTACAGGGGCGACCAGCGCTCCTTCCACTGCAAGCCAGGATCGTCGTAGCTGCGCCGCACCACGCTGTCGGGCGTGCCATTGCGCGTGCCATCCTTGATGACGGCTTCGCGGTTGGCGTCCAGTGCCGCCCAATGCTGGGCCCGCAGCCAGGCCGTGGCCACCAGTTCCGCGATCTCGGGATGGGCTTGCGTAAAGTCGCGCCGCGCCCACAGTTCCGCGCGCATTTTACGCTCCGGCAAGCCCTTGCTGGACCAGATGATGCGGCCAATGCCCTTGTCTTCCAAGGGATAGCCATTGATCATGAACAAGGCGTCGACGGCGCCCGTGGCCAGCGCTGCCGTGCCCGGTTTGAGGTCCATATTGATCAGGCGAAAATCCGTGGGCGACATGCGCTGGTCGGCGATCAACTGGCGCAGCCCCAGTTCCCATGGCCGGCCCCGGTGCACGCTGATGCGCTTGCCCTTCAAGTCGGCCAATGACGTGGCGCGCGAACTGGTGGGCACCAGCAGGAACTGGTCCGTGCCCCGCCCCGCCGGCACGATCACCTGCGTGCGCACGCCGCCCGCGTTGAGGATGACGGAAGGCAAGTCGCCATACGCGGCCATGTCGATGCGCCCGCTGGCGAACGCCTCGTTCATGGTCGCGCCCGTGTCGCCCGTGACGGGCAGCCATTCCAGACGCACGCCGCGCTGCTTGAGCTCGCGCGCCAGCCAGCCTTCCTGCTGCACCCGGTAAGCGATGCCGCCCAGTTCCGCCCTGCCATTTTCCGCAAAGCCCGTCGAGGCGATACGCAGGGCCGCCGGTGGCGCCCCCACTTTCACCGCCGACACCGCCTGTCCCGCCAGGGGCAGCAGCGCCAGCCCGCCCATCACCGTGCGTCGCCGCATCGCATTCTCCTCATCATCATGCATGGCCACTGTTGACGTGCTTCCCGCTCAAGCCGCCCGGCGCGTCTGCGCCAGCGCCGCTTCGAAGGGACGCGGGTCGATCCAGGCGCGCACGTCGACCTTGCTGGGCAGGAAGTTCCAGCGGAACAAAAAGTCGCTGAAATCCTGCAAGCCCGCGATCGACGTTTCCGCCAGGTCCGTGTCCAGGCGCAGATGGGCATCCTTGCCGTAAGCCACTTGCACCCAATGCTCGCTGGCATTCGATTCGCGCGCGAGGAAACGCCGCGTCTCGTCCGCATGGCCACGCGCCCACGCTTCGGCCCGCAACACCTGCTCGACCAGGGTGACGGCGGAGCTGAAATGGTTGTCGAGCAGGTGTGCATCCACGCTCAAGGTGCGCGGCGTGCCGTTGTTGGCGCGGATCAGGGGTTCCGGATGGTTGCCCGTGTCGATCACCGTGTGCAAGCCGAACTGCTGCGCCAGCTGAGCGGCCGAAGCGCCTTTCAGGAAAATGGCATCCACCTCGCCCCGCAGCAGTCCCAGCAGCTCCGGACTCTGTCCGCCGCGCCGCGCGCCGCTGAACAGATTCGTTGCCGCGCCCTGCTCCGGCGGCGATTCGCTCTGGCCCGCCGCGATCACATAATCAACCAGTTCCACGTCGGCAACAACCAGCCCTTCCAGGCTCAGCGCATTTTCCAGTCCCCGCAAGGATTGCGCGCGCGCAAAGTCAATCTGCGCCTTGGCCCACAATGGCAGGCCGAAGCGCCGTCCCTTCAAGTCGCGCACCGTCAGGATACCGCTACCGGGCAGAGTCAGGATCAGCTGCGTCTCGTCCGACCACGACAGGCCGATCACGCGCGTCTCGCGCCCCGCCGCGCGCGCCCACAGGGCCGGGATGTTGCCGCCGTGGCGCACGGAGTTCTGCAGGGTATGGTCGAAATGCGATTCGCGTATGGCTTCCTGGTCGGACTCGCGCAGCGAGCGCAAGCTGGTGCCATCGGCGCGCAAGGCCGCTTCCAGCCAGCCTTGCTGCAAAGCTATCCCCAGGCCCGTCGGGACGGGGCAGCGCGTGTACCACAAGGTGTCGAGTGCTTGGTTTTCATTACTCATCTTTTTTCTCCAGGGTGGGTGGACCGTTCAAAAAGGAAACTACAGCGCCATCCTGCGCGCCCATTCATTGCCATCCCATAAGCTGCTGGGATGTATATCCTGCGCCACGGGCGCTTGCGACTCGTCGAGGTCGCTGAAATCCGCATGCAAGCCGTCACGGATGGCGACAAAGCCCGGCGAACCGCGCTGGCGCGGGTGGGCCAGCGGCACGTCCTGCACGCGGCGCACCTTGCCCGGGCGCGCATCGAGCACGACGATGCGGTCGGCCAGGTAGACGGCTTCATCGATGTCATGCGTGACCATCACCATAGTGATGCCCTCGTCTTGCCACAGGCGGCGCAGTTCCTGCTGCAGGCGCAAGCGGGTCAGCGCGTCGAGCGCGCCCAGCGGTTCGTCCAGCAGCAGCACATCGGGCCGCCCCACGAGGGCGCGGGCGATCGCCGCCCGCTGCGACATGCCGCCCGACAACTGATGCGGATACGCATCCGCATAGCCATCGAGGCCCACGCGCGCAATTTCCGCCGCCACGCGGGCGGTGCGCTCGGCCAGCGGCACACGGGTATTGCTGAAAGCCACGGCGACGTTCTGCTGCACCGTCAGCCACGGAAACAAGCGGTGGTCCTGGAACACCAGGCCGCGGTGCAAATCCGTGCCACGAATCGGCACGCCGTCGTGCAGCAGCAAGCCCGTGTAATCCGTATCGAGGCCCGCCAGCAGGCGCAGCAGGGTGGACTTGCCGCAGCCGGACGCGCCCACGATGGCGACGAATTCGCCTGGCGCAATGGTCAGAGAAATGTCGTCGAGCACCAGCAGCGGCGCGCCTTTCAGCGAAAACGACTTGCTCACGTGCTGCACTTGCAAGCCGCCGCTCAGGTGCTGCCGCTGCGGCAGCAAGGTCGAAGGGGAAACGAAATCATTCATGGCGTACTCTCTGCAGTGGGGGCGAGGGAAGAAACGGCGGCTGGCGGCGCCCGGCGCAGCCAGCGGCTGCCGTGGAACGCCAGCCAGGCGGCCAGCCATGGAGCCAGCCAGATCAGGAACACATTGCGCAGACCCGTCAGGTCGGCCAGGCGGCCCGCCGCCAGCGCGCCAGCCGTGCCGCCCACCATGCCAAACAGCGTCAGATGGGCCGAGACGCGTGCCTTGTCGACGGGCGCGCGGGCGATATTGTCCGTATTGACGAGGTTATTCACGCCCAGGCCCAGGCCCAGCAGCACTGACGCGCCCAGGTAAGCGATGCTGGAGGGCCACAGGCCCAGGATCAGCAAGGCGGCCATGATGGCCAGGTGGGCGCCGCCATACAGTTGCTCGCGGTACGGGCTGGCCAGCACAAGGCGCCCCAGGAACAGGAGCACCAGCACGCAGCTCAAGCCCTGCACGGCCATCAGCCAGACGGAGTGATGCGCAGGCCAGTGCAGCACGCGGATGGCCAGCAAGATGGAAAACACGCCCACGCTGGACGCCGTGAAGCTGGCCAGGATTTCGAACAGATACGTGCTGCGCACGACGGGCAGGCGCAGCAGCTCGCGCAGGCTGGCCGCGCCGGGTACGGCAGCATGTCCCCCCAGCTTGCGCGGCGCCGTATTGCTGGGCAACACTTGCCAGCCCAGTACGGCCAACATGGCGAACATCAGGGCGGAGATCAAAAAGCCTGTCTTCAGCCCCAGTTGAGCGATCAGGTAATTGCCGCACAAAGGCCCGAGGAACTGCATGCCGAGTATCAACGTCCCCTTGTACCAGCCCGCCTTGCCCTGCCCCAATTCCGGCAGGCGCACGAGAAACACCGTGCTCATGGCAACGATGCGCAGCGAGATGCACAGGCCGACGAGGAACATCAGCAGGGCCACCCATTGCCAGCCGGGCAGCCACGGCAGCACGCAAAAGGCCAGCGCCAGGCTCAGGCTGACACCCGCATACAGATGCTTCGGGTTGCCACGCGAAAGAATATAGCCGGCCGGAATAGTGCCCAGCGCCATGGCCAGGGTTTCCGCGCTGCTGATCGCGGCCAGCTGGAAATTGCTCACGTGCAAATGTAAACCCAGCAAGGTGGCCAGCACCTTGTTCATGCCGATGGTCACGCCCGACAGCAAGGTCAGGCCGATGAAGCGCAGCAAGAAGGCGCGCAGCTCGCCGTCGCGGGCGCTGACGGCCGCATCCGCTTGTAAAGGCATCGAGTCACTCACTGCTGCGCCCCTTCACCAGCAGGCGTGCCAGCCGCGCAAACGCCACGTTCATCGCTTGCGCCAGCAGCGCGATCACGAGCACGGCCAGCAAGACGACATCCATGCGGCCTGACACTTCACCGTTCAGCAACAATGACCCCATGCCGGGCCCAGCTGCAAACAGCAGTTCGCCGCCCAGGCAAGCCAGCCAGGCGAAGGCCAGCGCATGCGTGACGCCCGTGACGATGGCCGGCATGGCGCCCGGCAGCAAAATCTGGCGCAAGGTCTGGGTGCGCGTCAGGGTCAGCACCTGCCCCACTTCGCGCAATCTTCCCTCCACCTGGCGCATGCCCGCCTGCGTGTTGAGCACGGTAGGATAAAAGGCGGCGATGGCGATCACCAACAGCTTGGCGCCATCGCCATTACCCACCCACAGGCCCAGCAAAGGGATCAGGCCCAGCAAGGGAACTTGCCGGATGCTGTGGAACAGCGGGCCAATCAATCGGTCAGCCAGCGGCGACTGCGCCATCAGCGCACCCGTGACGATGCCGGCGCTGCCGCCAAGCAGCAAGCCGGCCAACGTGCGGCCCAGGCTGGCGCGCAAATGGACCCACAGTTCGCCCGTGACGAGCAGGTCGCGCAGGCTGTGCGCCAGGTCACCCAGCGAGACGAAGATGTAGGCAGCCGCCGCACCTTGGCCGGAGGCCCATTGCCAGGCGCCCAGCAAGGCCAGCGGCAACAGCGCGCCCTTGATGATCTGGATCAAACGTTGTTTCATATGGACTCCCCGTTACGCTTCCAGCGCATCAGCCGCGCTTCCAGCGCATGGCAGGCACGGTCCAGGCCGAAGCCGATCACGCCAGTCAGCACCACGCCCACCATCACCACGTCGAGGCGGAACATTTGCCGGCCCATTTCCATCATCTGGCCCAGGCCGCTGTCGGCGGCCAGCAATTCCGCGCCCACCAGCACCATCCACGAGCGCGACAGGGCGATGCGCATGCCCGTCAGCGCGGCCGGCACGATGGCGGGCAAGACGATCAGGCGGATGCGCTGCCAGCGCGAAAAGCAATACACGTGCGCCACCTCAAAGTAGCGCTGCGACAGGTTGCGGATGGCGTCATGCACGGCCAGCGCCACGATAAAGAAACTGGCCTTGGCCACGATAAACACTTTAAAACTCTCGCCTATGCCGAACAGCAAGATAAACAGGGGGATCAGGGCCACCGTGGGCAGTTGGCGCAAGACATTGAAGGTGGGGTCGACATAGCTGCGCAAGCCAGGCGACAGGCCCAGCACGACGCCGAAGGCCAGGCCCGCGCTGGCGCCCAGGCCGAAACCGGCCAGCAGGCGGAACAGGCTGATACCCAGGTGCTGGCCCAGTTCGCCGCTCTCGGCCAGGTCTGCCGCCGTCAGCAGTACTTGCCACGGCGACATCAAGATGTGTGCGGGCATCCACTCGAAGGTGGTGGCCGCCGTCCACAGCAGCAGCAAAGCCAGCGGCGAAGCCCACACGGACCAGCGCGAGCGCACGAAACGTCGCAGCCAGGGGATAGGCGCCGCACGCACTGGAGCAGGGACGCGCGGCAAGGCGATGGCGTTGACGAGGGAAGTCATGGCGTCCAGTAGGTTTGCAGCTTCAGCTGCGCCAGCGCCTGGTTGACGAACTGGGGCGCGAACAGACTGTCGACTTGCAGGGGCCGCGCGATCAGGCCCGCGCTCTTCGCATACGCCGCCTCGCCCACGTAATGCTGGCGCAAGCTGGGCGTAAACAACGGCGACCAGCGCGCCTGCCATGGCGTATGGTCGCCCGCCAGTTCGCGCCGCACCACGCTTTCCACCTGGCCCGCCGCCGCCTCGCTGCGCACATAGTCATCTTCGCCGCCCGCGCCGGCCGCCCGGTGGTGTTCGCGCACATACGCCGTCACCACCAGCTGGGCCAGCTGCGGATAGCGTTGCAGGAAGCCGCTGTCGGCCCACAGCTCGGCGCGCATCTTCCAGTCCTGCGGCGGCACCTTGCTGGACCAGATGATCTTGCCCACCTTTTTATCTTCCAGCAGGAAGGCGTCGCTGAGGGTAAAGAAGGCGTCGGCGCCGCCCGTGGCCACGGCCGCCGCGCCTGCCTGCGGATTGAGGTTGAGGATCTTGACGTCGCGCAAGCTCATGCCATTGGCTTCCAGCAGGCGGGCAAATGGGTATTCCCACGGCCGCCCACGGTGCAAGGCGATCTTCTTGCCCTTCAAATCCTTGATCGAACGGGCCGTGGAACCATTCGGCACCACCAGATAGGTGTTATTGGCGCTGCCGCCGGGCAGTATCAGCCGCGTCTGCAAGCCCGAGGCATTGGCGATTATCGACGGCAAATCGCCGTACTGGGCCAGGTCGATCGAGTGGTTGGCAAACGCTTCGTTGACTTGCGTCGCCACGGAATTGGTGGTGACGGGCACCCATTCCAGCTTCACGCCCAGCTTGCCCAGTTCGGCCGCCAGCCAGCCCTGCGCGGCCACCTGGGCGGCCGAACCTGCAAACACGGTCTTGCCGGACGATGCCGTGCGGGCCACGACGGCGATGCGCACGGCGGCCGGCAGCGCTTCTGCCGCCAGCGCGATGGCGGGCGCCAGCAGGCTGGCCGCCATCGCGCTGGCGAGTACCTTGCGCCAGGTCAAACGTAAGAATTTCAATGACATCTCGGGCCCATTCTTGAAAGGGTTACACCAGATCGGTGGCAGGCAGCAAAGACAAAGCGCGCGCCGTATCGATCAGCTTGCTCATCTTCCATTGCTGCAGCAACACGCCGGGACCGAAATCGCGCGAGCCGCCGATGGCTTCGGCCGCGATCTGGATCTTGGCGCCCTCTTCCAGCAGCAGGATGAACTCGGCCAGCTTCAGCAAGCCCTGCTTGCCCCACACGGTGGCGCCGCCATTCGCTTCCAGGATGGCCGTCGCGTGCGTGTTGCGCGCGATTTCACCGAGGATGAAATCGACTTCCGGCTGGCGGCGGTCGATATAGATGGGAATTTCGCGGATCAGCTGGAAGCGCTGCACGGGCACGTAGCGGATCGGCAGGGTGCGGTGCGTTTGCGCCCACGCGCCCAGGGACGGCGAGTGCACGTGCGAGATCGACGTGACCTCGGGCCGTTCGCGGAACAATTTTAAATAGCGCGCGCCGCCGTTGTTGGCATCGCCCACAATCACCGTGCCATCGAGCGCCAGCACGGCCGCCTTCAGGGGCTGGCCGCGGCGGAACGGGCCCGGGTCGTTGACGACCACCACCTTGTCACCGCCAGGGGTGCGTTCGACAAAGCCCACCGTGCCGTTGGCCGTCAGGCTGCCCGTCTCGCGCAAGCCGTCGAAGGCCGTCTGCGCATCGCGCCGCACCTGTTCCACGAAGGCCAGTTCGGCCGCCGTCAACTCCTGCACCTGTACTTGTTGTGCTTGCGCTTGTGCCACGTCCGTCATGTCATGCTCCATTCTTTGAGGTTAAGGTACGAATCAGTCATGCCTCTACTTTTGCAAGACGCGTGCCAGCGCCAGGGCCGCATCAATGCTGGATGGCTGCTGCCTGTGCAACAGCGGCTGCTGGCGTGGCAGCAGCGCTGGACGCAGGCGCTGTCGCCAAGCCAGCAAGCGGCGCGGGCACGTTTCCTGCACAGCTCAAGGCTCCACCCACCACGAAGGAATCCCATGACTACCGCACCATCCCCTGAAGTCGATACCGTCTGGTTCACGCGCTGCCCCGTGCCCACGGCCACGGGCCTGGCCTACAAACTGGGCTGGCTGGACGAGGAATTCGCCCGCGACGGCATCGCCCTGAAAACCCTGCAGGAAGTGGGTGGAGAACTGGCGCGCCACCACTACGACCATGGCATGTCCACGCTCGTGCGCGAAGGGGGCAACCTGCTGGCCCTGCCCGCGCGCGCGCAAGGGGCGCCCACGCGCCTGATCGGCCTGACCTGGATCGACGAATGGCAAGCCATCCTCGTGCGCCCCGGTTCCGGCATCACCACGCCCGCGCAGCTGCAGGGCAAGCGACTGGCACTACCCGTGTTCCGCGCGGAAGACTTGCGCGAGAACCGGCGCGGGCGCAGCATCGCGCGCGGCATGAGCCTGGCCGGCTACAAGGGCGTGCTGGCCTCGGCCGGCTTGACGCTGGACGATGTGCGGCTGGTGGAAGTGGGTGGCGAGGCGCCAACGCAGGCCAATCTGGGCGCGGGCCTGTGGCAAGGCATCGCGCCGCTCTTGCGCGGCGAAGTCGATGCCGTCTACGTGAAAGGCGCGGCGGCGGCCGAAGCGGCCCGCGCGGCCGGGCTGGAAGTGGGCATAGACATCGACGCCCTGCCCGACCGGCGCTTCCGCGTGAACAACGGCACGCCGCGCCCGATCACCGTGCATGAAACGATGCTGGAACAGCATTTCGAGCTGGTCGTGCGCTTTTTGACGCAAACGCTGCGCGCCGCCCACTGGGCGCGCAGCCACCAGGCCGACGTGCTGGCCATCCTGCAGGGCGAAACGCGGGCCGGCGCCGACGCCGTGGCCGAAGCCTACCGCGACGGTTTTCATTTGACCCTGGCGCCCGACCTGTCCGACGAGAAGGTGGCCCTGTTCCGCCAGCAGAAGGATTTCCAATTGCAGCACGGTTTTCTCGACCGCGACGTGGATATCGACGCCTGGATCGACCGCCGGCCGTTGGAGGAAGCGCAGCGGCGCCTCGACGCGCTGCTGCGGCAAGCCGCATAAAGAAACGGGGCCAGCACATGGCAACATGTGCTGGCCCCGGGTACTACGGCATCAAGGCAAACGGCGCCCTAGGCGGCCAAGGCCTCGTGCGGCGCGCTAGCCGGTTGCGCCAGCCGCTGCAGCGAGTGGATGGTGGCCGCGCAGGCAGTGGCCAGTTCGACGCCCTTGACCTTGAAGTGCTGGAAGTAGAAATCCTGGTGCTCGTGGCCCGCATGGAAGTGGTGCGGGGTCAGCACGGCCGACAGCACGGGCACGCCTGTCGCCAGCTGCACCTGCATCATGCCGGAAATGACGGCATCGGCCACAAAATCATGCCGGTAGATGCCGCCGTCCACCACCAGGGCGGAAGCGGCAATTGCCGCGTACTGGCCGCTCCTGGCCAGCACTTGCGCATGCAGGGGAATTTCAAAGGCGCCGGCGACGTCGATGACATCGATATCGTCCTGCGTGAAACCCAGGGTCGCCATTTCGGCGATGAAGGACAATCGGCATTGCGCGACGATGTCGCGGTGCCAGCCCGCCTGGATGAAGGCGATGCGTTTGGCTGGTATTGCGTGTGACGGTTGTGACATATAAAAGACTCCTGTTTTCAAGAATGACAAAAAAACAGGGCATAAAATCGAAGGGGATATGACAGGCGCAAGAAAGCCACGCCCAACTGCGCATGCAGGCACGCGCGCCCGCGCACCGACGGCAAACGCAGGCCGTCCATGCGCCGGGCGTATGCCGGCACAGACACAATGATTCCATCCCGCTCTCTCTTTATCCGGACTATACCGTCGGCCCCGGAATCACACCGGGTCTGCTGACCTTGCCGGCATGGTCCAAAGACCATGCCGGCAAGCGCTCGCGGGCTAGGCACGCATGCCATTACCGCCGGTGGGGAATCGCACCCCGCCCTGAGAACGTTGCGTGGCCAGCGCACAGGTGCGGCAGCCACGCCCGGCGACTATAGCATATCGCCCCTGCCCTGCGCGGTCAGAACTGCACCGTGTACGACGCGCCCACCGTGCGGCCCTGGCCGATGATCACCGTGTCGCCGTTGACGGCACCGGGCACGAAGCTGGTGAGCGTGTGGTTGCGGTAGACCTTGTCGGTCAGGTTGTTCGCATACGCCGTGATGCGCTGCTTGCCGCCCGGGAGTACATACGACAGGCGCGCATTGGCCAGCGCGAAGCCGCCCTGGTTCAGCAAGTCGCGCGCGGCATTTTGCGGGTCGACATAGTAGTACTGCTTCGACGTGTAGCGCACATCGCCGCTGAAGACCAGCTGCGCGCCATTGCCCAGCGGGTAGCGGTAGTCGGCCGCCAGCAAGGCCGTCACGTGGGGCGAGCGCACGAATTCATTGCCGGAGCGGTCGCCGCCATTGTTCTGGATGGCGAAATCGTCGAATTCCGTGCGCAGCAGGCCCAGATTGGCATTGATGTGCAGGTTGTCCGTCGGCTGCGCCTCGATCTCGAATTCCGCACCATTCACGTGGGCCTTGCGCACGTTCTGCAGGTAATTGACGCTTTGCGTGGGGTCACCGTTGTACACGCCCGTGATATTCACCTGCACGTTCTTGTAGTCATAGTGAAAAACGTTGGCGTTGAAATTAAGGCGCCCGTCCAGCCATTCGGACTTGATGCCCGCCTCGAACGAGTTCAGGGTTTCCGGCTTGACCGTGTTCAGGGCCCGCACGTCCGTGGCACTCGTGTTGTAGCCGCCGGACTTGATGCCGTGTGCGTACTTCAAATAGCCGCGCAGGGTGCTGCTGAAGCGGTATTCGGGCGTGACGTCATAGGTCAGTGCATTCCACGTGGTGGACGGATTCGATGTGAAATTGTTGTTGGCGACCGAGGCGGCCGTGTAATTGCCGCCCCGGACCGTGGTCCACCAGTTGGCCGCGTCACCAAACGTCACCGAATTCGATGCGGCCTGCACGCGCTGCAAGTCCAGGTCCTTGGTTTCCGTGGTCCAGCGCAAGCCGAAGGTGGACAGCAACTGCTCGCTGAAGTTGACGGTCGTGCTGCCGAAGATGGCCGCGCTGCGCGCCTTGTGCTGGTAGATGGTGCGGTTGTAGCCGACAGGCTGCGTGCTGCCCGCCAGCGCCGGCACGCTGCCGTTGGGCAGGCGCGCGCCGGCCGAATCGGAATCGATCTTTTCATTGAAGTAGAACAGGCCCGCCACCCAGCTCACGGCACCGTTTTGCGGCGACGTCAAGCGCAGCTCCTGCGACACTTGCCGGCTGCTGGCCTTCGAACGGCTGCGGCCCACTTCCAGCGGCGTGTTGTCGCTGTCGCCCGTCGCTTCGTTGCGGAAGTTTTCATAGCCCGTGATCGACGTCAGGGTCAGCTCGCCCAGCGCATACTCGAGGTTCAGCTGGGCGCCGCCCTGTTTCACGTCGCTGTCGGCCGGCGCATTCGTGCTGACATCGTCGGGATTGGTGCTGGGGACGTAGCCGTTGCGGTACACGCCATTCGCGCCGTAGCTGGCCACCGTGGTGGTGGCGCCCTTGGTGGTGTAATCGCGATAATGCAGGTTCAGGTTCGCCGTCAGGTCGCGCCCGATCAGGGCCTTGAGCTGGCCGCGGATGGCGCTATCCTTGAGTTTTCCATCGCGCTCGCCCGTAAACTGGTTGTGGAAGCGGCCCTTGTCCTGCTGCTCCGTGTGGAAAGACAAGCGCCCCGCCAGCACCTCGTCGACCAGGGCGCCGCCGATGGCCCCTTCGGCCAGGGTGGTGTCGTAGCTGCCGTAATCGAGCTTGGCGTAGCCGCTGGACTTGAACGAGGGCTTGCGCGAAATCACATTGATGGCGCCGCCCGTCGTGTTCTTGCCCCACAAAGTGCCTTGCGGGCCGCGCAGCACTTCCACCCGGTCCAGGTCGAACAGGGGAAAGCCCGTGGCGCTGGAATTGCTGATGTAGACATCGTCGAGGTAAAAGCCGACGGGGTTCGGGAAATCGATCTGCTGCTGGCCCGCGCCCACGCCGCGTATCCACCAGCGCGGACGGCCATGCTGCTGCGTGCCGGCCGAGGCGTTCGGCACGTAATTGAGGATTTCGCTGGCCGAGCGGCCGATGCCCGTGTCAAGCAGCTCCTTGCCACCGAGGACCGTGATCGCGCTCGGTACTTTTTGCGCCGATTCTTCGCGCTTTTGCGCCGTCACCGTCACCGATTGCAAGGAGGCACCCTCGCCGGCGCCGTTGGCGTCGGCAGCGGCAATAACATCGGCGCCAGGCGTTTCCGCGTGGAGCATGCCATGGACGAGCATCAAGCCGCCGATGGCGAAGGCCGAGCGCAGCGCGCGGCGCAGCGGGGTCAGATGAAAGGGAAAGGAAGAAAAGGCGGCGGGGGAAGTCGAACGGCGCATAGGTGGTTATCCTTGAGTAAAGTCAAAACGCGAGATGGTGATGACTGTTATTGCAAGGCGCATGCCCGCTGCCGCAGTGCAGCAATATATACGTTAAGTGCTTGATTTAAAAGGAAGACTATCATGATGATAGTGCTGTTGATTTGGCAGCAGCGGCGCCGCCGCGTGCTGCCTGCGCGACAGCAGGCGGTGGCGCTGCTGTCGCGGCAACAGGGGATACTCAGGCGGCGCGCAAGAGTGCCGCCGTATGCCCACGCACCAGCGGCAGCACTTCTTCACCCACCCGGTACGCTTCTTCCAGGTGCGGCGTGCTGGCGAGGATAAAGGCGTCGGCGCCCAGTTGCACCAGTTCGTCGAGGCGTTCGGCCACCTGCTGGTAGCTGCCGACGATACCCTGCGTCTGCCCGCCGCGCAGCAGGTTGAAGCCGGACCAGATATTCGGCGCCGTGATCAAGTCCTTGTAGCTGTTCAGGGTGGTCGGACGGTTGCCCCGCTGGCGCGCCGCGCCCACGGAATCGCCGCCATCGGCGCCGAGGAACTGGCGCAGGGTGGCGGCATCGACGGCGTCAAAGCCCTTGCGCACCTCGTCCCACGCCTCTTCCTCCGTGGCGCGGGCCACGATGTCGACGCGCACGGCGCACTTGATCTTGCGCCCCAGGAGCGCCGTCTTTTCATGCACGCGGGCGAATTTCTCGCGCAGCTGCTCGAACGGCTCCAGCCACGTCAGGTAATAATCGGCGTGCTTCGAGGCGGAACCGAGGGCCGCATCGGACGAGCCGGAAAAGTAAATTTCGGGGAAGTCCTGTTCCGACAGGGGCGTAGCCAGGCCCGCGTCTTCCACCTGGTAGAACTTGCCCTGGTAGGAAAACGGCCCGCCACGCCACACGCCGCGCACCACGTCGAGGAACTCGGTCGTGCGCGTGTAGCGGTCGTCGTGGCCGGCCGAATCGCCCCACCACAGCTGCGCCGGGCCGCCACCGCCCGTGATCACGTTGTACAGGGCCCGGCCGCCCGTGGCCCGCTGCAGGCTGGCCGTCATGCGCGCCGCCACCACGGGGTTCAAAAAGCCGGGCTGGAACGGGATCATGAAGCGGAAGGTGCTCGTTTCGCGCGCCAGCAGCGCGGAAATGGCCCACGGTTCATCCGTCATGGGAAAGGACGGGATCAAGCCGCCCTGGAAGCCCGATAGCTCGGCCGCGCGGGCGATTTCGGCCAGGTAGTCGACGTAGGTAAAACCGTCGGCGCCGCCGCCACCGAGGCCCGCCTGGCGCAGGTTGTCATTGCCGGGAAACCAGTCGCCGCGAAACGGCGTGCGGGCGCGGTGCGAACTCGGTTCGCCATGTGTGGGGATGCGCCAGAAAAAATCGATTGCCATCAAGGTACTCCTTCAGTAGGTTGGATACAGGAACTCAAGCCGCTTGCAGCTGCGCGCTCAACGCTGCCCGCACGCGTGGCAGCACGTGTTCGCCGATGCGGTAGGCTTCCTCGAAATGGGGGATGGCGGCCAGCACGAAGCTCGACACACCGGCCTGCGCGTAGGCTTGCAACGCCGCGCTGACCTGTTCATAGCTGCCGACCAGGGCGCCGTGTGCGCCCGTTTGAGCTTGCGCAAAGCCGGGCCAGAAGGCGGCAGCATCATCCTCGAACGGAGCATCGTCAGGTAGCCCCGCCCCGCTGCGGTAGCGGCGCGCGTCGCGCAGCGCTTCTTCAAACGTTTCGCGCGCCAGCACGTCGATGCGCAAGCCCGCCGCCACGGTGCGGCCCAAGTGGCGCGCCTGCGCTTGCAGGCTGTCGATGGAAGGCTGCAAGTCCGTCGCGGGCGCCGCGTCAAACACGTGCACGTTGGCCTGGCGCGCCGACAGGGCCAGCGCCTCGGGCGACTCACCGGTCAAATAGATGCTGTTCACAGGATGGTTTGCCAGCGGCCCCTTGAAGCCGCCGTCCTGCACTTCGAAGAACTTGCCCTTGAAGCTGAACGGTGATGTGCTTTGCACGCCGCGCGCCACCGTGATGAATTCATCGATGCGCGGCAGAATATCGGCGTCCGGCGCCGCATCGCCCTGACGCCGGCGCGCTGCCGCATCGCCGCCATGACCGATTTGCCAGGCGAAGCGCCCGCCCGTGAAGCGCTGGAAGCTGACGGCGTTCTTTGCCGCGTACACGGCAGAACCCCAGGCGGCGTCGAATTCGGCGATCAGTTTCAGATGGCGCGTGCTGCGCGCCAGGTAGCCGGCGACGATCCAGCTTTCATCACCCTGCGTATCGTGGCGTATCTGGATGCCGTCGAAGCCGGAAAGATCGGCGGCGCGGGCGATCTGGTGCAGGTAGTCGAAATAATTGAACGGCGGACGCGCGCCGCGCGGGTCGCTCACGCCCGCCTGCAACGGGCTGGGGGAGCCAGCATTTCGCTCGCCCCTGCGCGTGATGCCGGGCGCCGCGTAACGGCCGTCGCCGCTGGTGGGCAATTGCCAGATGAATTCGATGGTCATGCATGGACTCCTGTCGTGGGTCGAAGAAAGGGCCTGCACGCGCATGGTGAGCAATGCGCGCACTGGCCTGCCCTTTCCTCCTCGCAGAAAACATGCCATGCCGCGTGCACCCGCCAGCGCCCTTCGCTGCTGATTTGGCAGCAATCCGCTGCACCCACGGCAGCAGCGTGCTGCGCGCGCAGCAGCAAAAAAAAGCCGGAACCGCATCGCTGCGGGTCCGGCTCCAGGAGATTGGTCATGCGCCTAGTCGATGGCGCCCGCCTTTTTCAAAAAAGTGCGCAGGATGTTACGGCTGAGATTCAGGTGCTTGGCCGTGCGCACCTGGTTGCGCTCATTGCGCTCCCACGCGGCGCGCACCAGTTCCTGCTGCATGGATTCGAATTCCACGGCCTCGCCCGAGTCGAGCAAGGCTTGCCAGGCACGGGCGAAACGTTCGGCCGCCAGCAAGTCATCCTGCCCGGCCGCGCCGTGGGCCGCGTAGGCGATATCGGCAGCGCCAGCCCAGGTGTCCGGCACAGGCACCGGGGCCGCTGCGGGTACGGAAGCCATCGGCCTGTGCCAGCCCGACAAACTCAAGTCTTCGGCGCGCACCACGCCGCTGCGGCAGACCAGCAGCGCGCGGTGGATGACGTTTTCCAGTTCGCGGATATTGCCCGGCCACGGATACGCCAGCAAGGCTTGCTGCGCGTCAGAGCCCAGCTCCACCTCGCCCAGGTGCAAGCGCTGCGCATAGATGGCCATGAAGTGGCGCGTCAGCGGCATGATGTCGCCCGGGCGCTCGCGCAAGGGGCGCAGCGGCAGGCCGATCACCTGCAGCCGGTAATACAGGTCTTCGCGAAAGCGTCCCGCCCGCACGGCTTCGGCCAGGTCCACATTGGTGGCCGCAATCAGGCGCACGTCGATGGGGATGGCGCGCCGCGCGCCCAGGCGCACCACTTCGCGCTCCTGCAGCACGCGCAGCAGCTTGACCTGCATCGCCAGCGGCAAGTCGCCGATTTCGTCGAGGAACAGGGTGCCGCCGCTGGCCGTCTCGAACCAGCCGGGTTTACCCTGCTGCGCGCCCGTAAACGCGCCTTTTTCGTAGCCAAACAGTTCGCTCTCGACCAGGGTTTCTGAAAAGGCGCCGCAGTTGATCGCCACAAAGGTCTGCTCGGCGCGCCCGCTCAAGCCGTGCACATGGCGCGCGATCAGCTCCTTGCCCGTCCCTGTTTCGCCCGTGATCAGCACCGTCGCCTCGCTGGGAGCGATGCGTTCGATCAGTTCGTGCAACTGGCGCGAACGGGGGTCGGCAAAGACAAAGGCCGTGGCGCGCACCAGCAAGCTCATTTGCTGCGGGTCGCGGAAGGCGACCAGCGCCTCGCTATCGCCGTCATCGCCGGCGCCGCGGGCCAGGTGGGCGCTGCGCGCGAAATCGCTGCTGAAATTGTGGGCTAAGAGTTCCATGAGCCGACTATACCGCGCGCCATCGCCAGGCGTGAACGAATGGTGCCGCGCTAGCTTATCCGGATTTTGCATATGCGGGGCATTGGCCCGAACCTTGCTGCAGCAAAGGCGCAGGCAATGTCGCCTCCCTACCACGGAGCCCCCATGCCAGCACGCCAGCTTGTCCTGAACGTCTTTTTGCAACGTCACGGCCACCATCCCGCCGCCTGGCGCCATCCGTCTGCCAGCGCCAACGGCCGCCCGACCTGGCCTGGTGGCTGCGCGCCGCCATCGGCCTGCCCTTCGAACCTTTTACCCTGCTGTCGGCGATTGCCGCCGTCACCAGCCACATCGGCCTGATCGCCACCGTCAACAGCAATTACGAACACCCGTATCACGTGGCGCGCAAATTCAGTTCGCTCGACCACCTGAGCGGCGGGGGTGCGGGCCGCCTGACCACGGCTTGACTAGGCTTGATCAGGATAGAAATGCTTGCGCAAGCCTTGCCAGCATTCGAAATAATCGTTTTGCAGCAGGCCGCCGTCCAGGGCGAACGGCGTGGGCTTGAGGATGGTGCGCGTCTCGAACATGAAAGCCATGGTGTCGGCCACCTTCGCGGGAGCGGACGTGTCACTATGCGACGCCTTCTCGAACGTTTGTGCATCGGGGCCGTGGCCGGACATGCAGTTGTGCAGGCTGGCCCCGCCCGGCACGAAACCGGCCGCCTTGGCGTCGTACACGCCGTGGATCAGACCCATGAATTCGCTGGCCACGTTACGGTGGAACCAGGGCGGGCGGAACGTGTGCTCGGCGGCCAGCCAGCGCGGCGGGAAGATGGCAAAGTCGATGGCGCCAAACAGCGGATTTTCGCTGGGCGCCTGCAGCACGAGGAAGATCGACGGGTCGGGATGGTCGTAGCTGATCGAGCCGATGGCGTTAAAACGGCGCAAATCATATTTGTACGGCGCGTAATTGCCGTGCCAGGCCACCACGTCCAGCGGCGAATGGTCGAGCGTCGTGCGCCACAGATGGCCGCCGAACTTGGCCAGCAATTCGCACTCGCCGTCGATATCCTCGTAGGCCGCGTGCGGCGTGAGGAAATCGCGGCTGTTGGCCAGGCCATTCGAGCCGATGGGGCCCATGTCGGGCAAACGGAAAGCCGTGCCGAAGTTTTCACACACATAGCCGCGCGCCTGGCCGTCCGGCAGGGTCACGCGGAAGCGCACGCCACGGGGAATCACGGCGATTTCCTGCGGTTCCAGTTCGATCAAGCCCAGTTCCGTGGCGATCGCCAGCCGGCCTTCCTGCGGCACGACCAGCAATTCGCCGTCGGCCGAGTAAAAGAAGCGCTGCATGGAGCGGTTGGCCGCATACACGTGGATGGCGCAGCCGCTCATCGCTTCGGCGCTGCCGTTGCCGGCCATGGTTTGCCAGCCGTCGATGAAGTCGACCGGCGTGCCGCTGTCGGGCAACGGCAGCGGGTCCCAGCGCAGCTGGTTAGGCGGCGTGGGGGGCATGGCGTGAAAATCGCTGACGATGCGGGTGCTGGCAAGCAAAGTGAATGGCGGATGCTGGCTGGCGGGGCGGATGCGGTACAGCCAGGAACGCCGGTTCTGCGCGCGCGGCGCCGTGAATGCCGTGCCCGACAATTGTTCCGCATACAAGCCCAGGGGCGCCTGCTGCGGCGAGTTTTGCCCCTGCGGCAAGGCGCCGGCGATGGATTCCGTGGCAAATTCGTTGCCGAAGCCGCTTTGGTATCCGGCGCCTGTCATGCGCTCTCCGCCAGGCCGTCGGCAGCGTCGCGCAGCAAGCCCTGCACCACATCGGCCTTGCCGATGGCGCCCATGGCCAGCAAGGCAAAGCGGGCCAGGAACAGCGGCGAGCGCTGTTCGCCCAGGCCACCCATGGTGTGGCACAGCTCGGTGTACAAATTATCGAGTTCGATGTCAGTCATATTATCTCCTGATCTTGATGTATTACATTCGCCCATTTCAACCCGAAAGGCGGAACAGCTGGGGTCGGACCCTCAGGGTCCGACCCCGGAATTTGCCGTTGGGCTTAACTCGCTAATATCCTCGCCAGCGCCTGCGCCACCTGCCCCGCCCGCACTTGCCGCCAGCGCCCCAGCACGTGGCCGTCCGGACGCACGAGGTAAAACGTGCCTGGCTGCGCGTCGAATAGCGAGAATACCCGCGCCGTGTGGTCCCAGGCGCACTCTTGCGCCCCGCTGCGGCTGATCGCCACGGTACTCAACGGCAATGTGTCGCCCAGCGCCAGCAGTTCGGCTGGCACGGCCCCATCCCCGCTGAAATACAGGCCCGTGAAAGCACCAGCGGCGCGCCGCACCAGATCGGTAATATACCCCGCTTTTTGTCCGCCGTTGTGCGGCAGCGCCAGCGGGCATTCGGGCAAGACCGTGCCCGGCGCGGGACCAGTTGCAAACACGTCCGCGTCAACCGCATTCAGGGGCGACTGCGCATACGCGATGGCGCTGGTCTGGCGCGGGTTGATCAGCGAGCGCACGTGCGCATGCTTGCCCGCCAGGCCCAGCACGGCCGTGCGCATCAACTCGAAGGCAAACGTGGGCGGCGCCATGAATTCCGTGCTTTTGCTGCCGTGGCGCAGGTTTTCACGGGCGGCGAACACGCGTTCGTCCGAATAGCTGTCCAGCAAGCCCTGCGGCGCCTGGCCCTTGACCACATACGCCAGTTTCCAGGCCAGATTGTCGGCATCGTCGATGCCGGAGTTCGCGCCACGCACGCCGAAGATGGGCACCAGGTGGGCCGCATCGCCCGCGAACAGCACGGGGCCGTGCCGGTACTTGTCCAGGGTCAAGGCGTTGGCCTTGTAAATGGTGATCCACACGGGATGCCAGGGCGCTGTTTCCCCCATCATGGCCAGCAGGCTGTCCACGCGGGGCGCCACGTTTTCCAGCAGCACGGCCGCCTGCGCATCCTCGTCGTCGCGCAGCTGGTAATCGATGCGCCAGATATCGTCGTGCTGCTTGTGCACCAGCACGGTCGAGCCGGGATTCGATGGCGGGTCGAAATACGCGAGGCGCTCCGTCGGGCGCTCGCTTTTCAGGTGGATATCGACGATCACATAGCGCCCTTCATAGCTGGTGCCTTGCAATTTGAGGCCCAGCGCCTCGCGCACGGCGCTGCGCCCGCCATCGGCCGCCACCAGCCAGTCCGCCTCGATTTTGTAGGTTGCATCGGGCGTGGCCACGGTGACCGTGGCGCCATCGGCGCGCTGCTCCACGCCGGTCACCCGCGTTTGCCAGCGGATATCGATCAGCTCGCTCTGGCGTTCGGCCGCATCGAGCAGGAATTGCTCGATATGGTATTGCGCCAGGTTGAGCATGGGCGGCAATTTCTGCTGCGCGTCTTGCGGCATCGTGAAGTGCAGCACTTCCTCGTCGCGGTAAAAGCTGCGCCCGCCCGCCCAGGGCAAGCCTTTGCTCATAAAACCGTCGAGCGCGCCCAGGCGGTCGATGATTTCCAGGCTGCGCCGCGAAATGCAGATGGCGCGGCTACCCGTGCAGACGCCATCGTCCGCTTCGATCAGTACCGAGCGCACGCCGTGGCGCGCCAGGCCCAGGGCCGTGGCCAGGCCCACGGGACCGCCGCCGACGATCAGCACCGGCACGTGCTGCGCGCCGGCACAGGCAGGTTTGCCGGGCGGATACACCTTCGGCACATGGGGATAAGGGTGAAATGTATCGCTCATGATGCGTTCCTCTTCAAGATGGTTCTTTGTTACCGCCGCGCGCGATGGGCAGGGTCAACACGATGGCCGCGCCCGCCACCAGCAGCACGCTGGCGTACAGCAAGCCCGTGGCAAAGCTGTGCGTGACATCCTTCAGCCAGCCCACCACGACGGGGTTCAGGGCCGAGCCGATATTGCCCGTGGCATTGATGACGGCGATGCCGATGGCACGCGCACCCAGGCTCAGGGCCCGGTCCGGCGTGGTCCAGAAGACGGACATGGCGGTATACGCGCCCGTCGAGGCCATGCACACGCCCAGCAACTGCACCACGGGATTGCCGGAGTACGCGGTGAAGAGCCAGCCGCCGGCCGACAGCAGCATGGGCCAGACGATATGCCAGCGGCGCTCCTGCAAGCGGTCCGAGCGGCGGCCCCACAGAATCATGCCGATCACGGTGCATACTTGCGGAATGGCGGCCAGCAGACCGATCTGCGTGTTGCTGGCGTTGCCGCTGAAACTTTTCACGATCAGCGGCGTCCACACGGCCACCATTGCCAGGGTGTTGACCAGGCAAAAATAGGCGATGCCGAATTTCAGCACGGTGGGCGACAGCATTTCCGCCAGCACGGAGGTCTTCTGCTGCTGCGCGAGGTGTACGACGGCAGGCTTGTGCTCGGCCGCCAGCATGCGCGCCAGCACTTGCTGTTCCAGCTTGCCCAGCCAGCTCGCCTTGCTGGGCGCATCGTCCAGATAGCCGTACACGGCCAGGCCCAGCAGGACGGATGGCATGCCTTCCAGCAAGAACAACCATTGCCAGCCCTTCAAGCCCCAGTGGCCGTCCAGGCCCAGGATCAAGCCCGACAGGGCCGAACCGACGGCGGCCGTGACGGGCATGGCGATCATGAACAGGGCATTGGCACGCGCCCGGTAGGCGCTGGGAAACCAGTAGGTCAGATACAGCAGCATGCCGGGCAGAAAGCCCGCCTCCGTCACGCCGACCAGGAAGCGCAGCGCATACAGGCTGGCCGGGCCGCTGGCGAACAGGGTCGCCGTCGAAGCCAGGCCCCAGGCGATCATCATGCTGCCTATCCATTTGCGGGCGCCGATGCGGGCCAGCACGATATTGCTGGGGATGCTGCACGCGATGTAGGCAATGTAAAACAGGGTGGTGGCAAAGCCAAACTGGGTGCCGGACAGGCCCAGGTCTTGCATCATGGTCAGGCCGGCGAAGCCGATGTTGATGCGGTCAAGAAAGGAAAAGACGAACAGCAGGAACAAAAATCCCAGCAAATGGCGCGATACCTTGCGCATTACCTGCTGTTCCAGTTGATTGGTGGCCGCGTCGAGAACGGGCGCGTTGGTGGCTTGTGTGGCGGGGGCATGCTTGTCTCCATAAGGTGTCGCCCTCCCCTTGTTGTTGTTCTTGGGTAAGGGCGGCCGGGTAATCCCGGCTTGAAACACAGTATGCAGACGACGATGCCGGCGGCTGTCCCCATTTTGGGGACAACTGCCGGGCAAAACAGTCAAAAAGGCGGAGCCATCCCTACGCCGAAGGGACTAGACAGGCGCTGGCGCCATGCACAGGGCGAACAACTGACGCTGGCTGGAAATGCCCAGGCGTTTATACGCGCGCTTTTGATACGTGACGACGCTCGATGGCTGCACGCCCATGGTCTCGGCGATTTCCACAGCCGTGAGGCCTTCGAGCACACAGCGCAGCACGTCGAGTTCGCGCTTGCTCAAGGCGGGGCAATGCTGGCGCAACCTGGCCAGCATCATGGGCGAAACGCCTTGCGCGGGCTGGCCATTGACGCTGTAGTGGTGTCTGGCCGCATACGCGAACAGCGGCGACAGGGTTTCGATGGCGGCGATTTCGCCGGGCTGGAACTGGCCCTGGCTGCTATCGCGGTAAAAATTGACGGACAGCCAGATGTCGCCGGCCGGCTGCACCAGCAGGGACAGCCGGTCCGACACATTCGGTCTTTGATAGCAGACGGCGCGGTAGCCAGGGTGGCCGATCTCGTCGCTGGCCTGCTGGTGCAGCACGATGGCGGGGTCCAGCTTCGGCTGGCGGGCAGGCGCGATGACGCTCTGGTTGCCGTCGAGCGCATAGTAATGGCGCGCGTAGCTGTCGGCGATATCCTGCAAGAAACGCCCGCCGCGCCGGTCGGCCACGGCCACCGTGCGGGGCCGGTTGCCGAATTCATAGGCAAAAATCGTGCACTGGGCGATGGAGGCGGCCGCGCCGGCCGTTTTCAGGATGGCGCCCGCCATGGCATTCACGTCGGCATGGCCGATGGCGGCCACCAGGTCGAGGGCGCGCCCCAGGTCCAGCTGGCCCTCCGCCTGCCGCCGCTCCACCTGCCAATAGCGCATGGCCGCCTCCTGTGACGCTTATTGTTGACGCTGCGGCAAGACCCAGTCCGGCCGGATGTAGTGACAGGTGTAGCCGTGCGGCAAGCGCTGCAGATAATCCTGGTGCTCCGCTTCCGCTTCCCAGAACGGGCCGGCCGGCGCCACTTCGGTCACCACCTTGCCGGGCCACAGGCCGGAGGCGTCGACGTCGCGGATGGTGTCTTCGGCCACCATCCGTTGTTCTTCGCTGGTATAAAAGATGGCCGAGCGGTAGCTGGTGCCGCGGTCATTGCCCTGGCGGTCCGGCGTGCTGGGGTCGTGGATCTGGAAGAACAATTCCAGGATCTTGCGGTAACTGATGGTGTTCGGGTCGAAGATGATTTCGATCGCTTCCGCATGCGTGCCATGGTTGCGGTAGGTGGCGTTGGCCACGTCGCCGCCGCTGTAGCCTACGCGCGTGGCAAGCACGCCCGGATAGCGGCGCAGCAAGTCTTGCACGCCCCAAAAGCAGCCGCCGGCCAGGATCGCGGTCTCGTTGTCTTGTGCCATGGTGTCGTTCCTCTTCATTCAGAAGCAGCTATCTTACCGCGTCGCGCCATTTCCTTCAGGCCGCGCCAAAAGGCGCTTCAGCTGCGCCGCCTGGTAGGCGCCGATGGCGTCGTTGAACAGGCAGCGGATCAGGGGGTCGTCGACGATGTCGGCCTCTTCCAGTTCGGCCCGCGTGGCCGCATCGAAAGGGCCATCGTTGATGCGCATGTACATCGAGGTCAGCGATTCACCCAGCACCAGCGCCGCATGACATTTCACCAGCGGCACTTCCGTCGTCCAACTGGGCGCCTCGCCCGTGTCCGGCACCAGGTCGATCAAGTCGCCGTGCGTGCGGTAATGCAGGACGGTGACTGCGCCGTCATGGCCGTACAGGGCCAGGCGCCACAGGCGTGGGCTTTGGAAGTAACTATCCTCGGGCAGTTCCATGTCGCGGTAGCGTTCGAGCAAGCCCTCCTGGCAAAAATCGCGCACCAGCGCCGCATCGGCGACGCTCAGGGGCGCGAAACGGCGCGCGATGTCGGCGGTGGCGGGCGGCGGCGCGTCGGGACGGTAGTCGAAATCCACGTCCTGCGGCCCGACGGGGATGACCCAGGCCAGCGGCGCGGCCGGCGCCAGGCCCTGCGCGTCGAGCAGCACGGACGTCGACGGATCGAGGCGGAAGATGTGCGCCTCAGGCAGCGCGGCGCCGATCTCCTGCGCAAACTGGCGGTAGGTAATCGGGAACATCGCGTGGTTGTACCAGGACCAGTCTTCCTGCACGAACTGGCAAGAGCTGGGCACGAGGTAACGGGGCGCCAGCGCGCGCAGCTGCGGCACCCAGTCGTCGGGAAGCTCGACTGGCCCCCGCGCTGCCAGCGACGGCGCGATGACGGCGAGCTCGCGCATGGTCTGGAACGGCCACAAGACCATGTCCCAGGGCGCAAACGCGGCCAGCTGCGCCAGGGTTTCGGGTCCGATCCAGGAATCGACGACGTTGAGCACATTCAGGCCGGCGGCGCGCACCTGGAACAGCGAGTCGACATCGTCGTCCAGCGCGCGGCGCGGGATCACCTCGATGGCGCCCACGCGCACGGGCACGTCCACGTGCAGGCGCTCGACGGTGGTAAAACCCAGCGCCCGCAGCATGACGAACAGCTCGTCGAAGACGCAGTACAGGTAGATGGGCGTGGCGCGGTCGAGCACATCGAGACTGTCGAGCGAGCAGTGGTCATCGTGGAAGTGCGAGATGAAGACGGCATCCCAGCGCAGCCGGCGCACGGCGTCGAGGTCGAAGCGCACGGACGGAAACGCGTGGCAATTACGGCTGAACGGATTTTCGACGATGGGGTCGAAGGCGATGGCAGTGCCTTCGCATTCGAAGACATAGCCGGCGTGCAGGATGCGGGAGATTTTCAGGGGCATGGGAAGTTGAATAAACCCAACGGCATAGAAACCGGGGTCGGACCCTGAGGGTCCGACCCCAGACTTTGCTTTTGGGGTAAAAAAGGGCGCTAGCTGTGCGCCAGAGACAAGGCTTAATACGGATTATTCAGCACATCCATCGCGAAGTAAGTAAAGATCATGTCTGCGCCCGCGCGCTTGATGGCGCCCAGGGTTTCCTGCACCACGCGGCGCTCGTCGATGGCGCCGGCCTGTGCGGCGAACTTGATCATCGCGTACTCGCCGCTGACCTGGTAGGCGCCGATCGGCAGGCGCGTCACTTCGCGCAGGTCGCGGATGATGTCCAGGTAGGCACCGGCCGGCTTCACCATCAGCGCGTCGGCACCTTCGGCTTCGTCGATCAGCGACTCGCGGATCGCTTCGCGGCGGTTCATCGGGTCCATCTGGTACGTCTTGCGGTCACCCTTCAGGGTGCTGCCGGCCGCGTCGCGGAACGGGCCATACAGGCCCGAGGCGAACTTGGTCGAGTATGCCATCACGGGCGTGTCGTGGAAGCCGGCCGCGTCCAGCGCGCTGCGGATCGCCGCCACCTGGCCATCCATGGCGGCCGATGGGGCGATGATGTCGGCGCCCGCCTGGGCCGCGATGACGGCCTGCTTGCCCAGGTTCAGCACCGTGCTGTCATTGTCGACCGTGTCGCCATGCAGGATGCCGCAATGGCCGTGGTCCGTGTATTCGCAGAAGCAGGTGTCGGACATGACCACCATTTCCGGCACGGCGTCCTTGATGATGCGCGACATGCGCGCCACCAGGCCGTCCGGGTTCAGGGTGTCCGTGCCGTGGCTGTCCTTGTGGTGCGAAATGCCGAAGGTCATGACGGAACGCAGGCCAGCGCGCGCGTAGCGTTCGACTTCCTGCGCCAGCTTCGCTTCGGGAATGCGGCGCACGCCAGGCATGGACGTGATGTCGATGAAATCGCTGGAACCTTCGTCGACGAAGATCGGCAGGACCAGGTCGCGCGGATTAATCTCGGTCTCGCGGAACAGCTCGCGCAGTTGCGGGGTCGCGCGCAGGCGGCGCATGCGCGAAGTTGGGTAGTGTGCTGGCATGGGATGACTGGCTTCAGGTTAAGAACGCCAATAAGTATACGCCCATCGCGCCGCTTGCGCCGGGCCGCCCGGCAAAAAAGCTGCGCAGGTCAAGAAACACGGCCCCGCGTCGTCATTGCGCGTGCAACAGGGCCGCCACTTGCCAGCGCATGTCCGCCGCCAGCTGCAGCAGCATGGCGCCGCGGCGGCGCGCGTCCGCCCGCTTTTTCGACGGCACCAGTTCGATGTCCGGCATCCGGCAAGGGCCGCATGACAGGCGGTAATTGCCGTCGCTGGTGGGCAGCGCATGCAGCTCCTGCCACGCCAGGTCGTAGTCGCACGAAATGTGGCGGCGCCGGCGCCAGTTCAGCGCGATGCGGTTGGCATTGCTGACCAAGTGCAGATGGCCGCAGCCGAAAAAGTCGCCCAGGTCGCGCAAGGCGGCCACCATCAGGTTTTTCGGCCGGCAGCCATGCAGCGCCCGCGTGGCCTCTTTCACCGCGAGGGCGCCGGCAGGCGAGCGCAAGCCCTGCAAGGCGCCCAGCTGGATGACGGCGCCGCCAGGCTGGGGCCGGAACAGAAAACTGGCCAGATACAGCGAGACGCCGTCGCGCGTCAGGCGCAGGCATAGCTCCCCTTCGCGGTGGCTGTCATGGATGGCGGTCAGCTGCAAGCGGTAGGTCGCGCCATCCTTGCCCTCGATGCTGGCCAGCACCAGCGCGCGGCGCGCCGCGTATTCCACCAGCCCCCGCGCGCTGGCCTGCCACAGGAAGCGGTAATGCCCGCGCAGCAGGTCCACCCTCGCCGCGCAGCCAAGCTGGCGGCTGGCGTAGGGACGATAAATCTTGTACAGCAGGCTGGGATGGGCTTGCGCCAGCGCCGCCAGGCCCGGCGTGCCGGCGATGAAGGCTTGCCAGCGCGCGCGCTGCACGGGAAAGACGATGGCGCCCAGCGCAGCCTTGATCCGGTGGCCATGCTGGCGCAGTGGCGCCTGTTGCGGCGCAGCGTTGTCGCCGGTGGCGATAAAAGTATGCATGAAAACGGCTCTACGACGTGTCGGGAAAGGCAAGCCGCAGCAAGCCGCGGACAGCCCGAAACAGGCGGCTGCGCGCACGCAGCCGCTCTACGCCGGGTAGAACGGATGATAGGGGGAGGTGAAAACGAAGGGGGTTACAAGTTGGTAATGTGCTGCCTGACTAGCGCAGCAGGCGCAGGCGCAGGCGCAAGCCCGGCGCCGCATCCTCGATGTCCAGGCTGCCGCCGTGCAGGGCCGCGATGGCCGCCACGATGGACAGGCCCAGGCCATTGCCGGGCAAATGGCGGCTCTTGTCGAGCCGGTAAAAACGCTGCGTCAGCTTCGGCAATTCTTCCCGGGGCACGCCGGGGCCGTTGTCGCGCACGGCCAGCCAGCTGCCCTGCGCGTCCAGGCCGGCCGACACTTCCACCGTGGCGCCCGGCCCAGCATACTTGATGGCGTTGTCGACCAGGCTGGCCAGGGCGCTGCCCAGCAGGTTGCGGTCACCGCGCGCCGGCACGCTGTCGCCAACCATCTGCACCAGCAGCACGCCCTGCTCGTCAGCCGTGGCTTCATACATTTCCACGATGTCGGCACCGATCAGTTGCAGGTCGATGTCATCGAAATTCTCGGGACGCATGCCCGATTCGGCCGCCGCGATCTGCAGCAGCTTGTCGAACACGCGCGTCAGGTCATCGATGTCGTCGATGGCCGCCTGCGCCGCGCTCTCGTAGCCAGCCACGCTCTGCTGCTGGCGCAAAGCGCCATCGAGCTTGTTGCGGATGCGACCCAGCGGCGTGCGCAAGTCGTGCGCAATGGCGTTCGAGACGTGGCGCACGCCTTCCATCAGGTGTTCGATGCGGTCGAGCATGCGGTTGATATCGCGGCTCAGCAAGCCGAATTCATCCTCGCTGGCGACGGGAATGCGCCGGGAGAGGTCGCCCGCCTCGATTTCCCCCGCCGTGCGGCGGATTTGCCCGATGCGCGCCTCGAGCTGGCGCCGGAACAGCCAGGCGCCCGCCACCACCAGCAAAATGGCCACCCCGCCGCCATAGGCCAGCGAGCGCAGCACCAGCGTGCGGATGGACTTGCCCTCTTCCATGTCGCGTCCGACGAACAGGCGCGCGCCGCCCGCCAGGTCGCGGATCAGCATGCGCGCGGGCACCCTGCGCCCTTCGCGCGTGACGTCGCGGTGCAGCAAGCGGTCCACGGGACTGGCCGTGTCGGGCCAGGACGACAGATTGCCCGCCACGCGGTGCCCATCGGCATCCACCAGTAAAAAAATCTCCGTGTCGCTGTCGGTGCGGTCGGTGAGCAGATGGGCGATTTCCGCCGTCGTGTGGCTGCTGCCACCCTGCTGGTACAGCGTGGCGAGGCGCTCCGAGAGCAGGGTCAGCTTGCGGTCCACACTGCGATCGAGCACGCCGATGGTGCCGAAATAGAAGACGGCGCAGACGATGCTGATCGAGACGACCACCAGCACGCCATAGCCGAGCGCCAGGCGGGCCGCAATGGAGCGGTGCCAGTTACGCACCATCGAGCACGCCCAAGGTATAGCCGACGCCGCGCACCGTGTGGATCAGCGGCGGTGAAAATTCCTTGTCCACCTTGGTGCGCAAGCGGCTCACCTGCACATCGATGACGTTCGTCTGCGGGTCGAAATGGTAGTCCCACACGGCTTCGAGCAGCATGGCGCGCGTGACGGACTGGCCCTGGTGGCGCATCAGGTATTCCAGCAGGCGAAATTCGCGCGGCTGCAGGGCGATTTGCCGGTTGGCGCGCGTCACGCGCATGGTGCGCATGTCGAGCACCAGGTCGGCCACCTGCAGCTGCGTCGATTCGGGCACGGGCGCGGCGCGCCGCAGCAGCGCCTCGATGCGCGCCAGCAGTTCGGCGATGGCGAACGGTTTCGACAGGTAATCGTCGCCGCCGCTGCGCAAGCCGCGCACGCGCTCGTCGACGCTGGACAGGGCCGACAGCACCAGCACGGGCGTGTTGCGGCCCATGCCGCGCAGGCGCGCGACGATGGCCAGGCCGTCGATTTCGCCGGGCAGCAGGCGGTCGAGCACCAGCGCATCCCAGTCTTCGCCGCAGGCCAGGCGCATGCCGTCGATGCCATTGTCGCAAGCGGTGACGTCGTGGCCCGCCTCGCGCAGGCCAGCACAAATATAGCGGGAAGTTTCGGCTTCGTCTTCGATGACCAGGCAGCGCACGGGAGATTCCTTGTAAAGATCGGGACAGCAAACAGGCGCAGCATACGCCAGGCGCGCGCCACTTGCCAGCCCTGTCGCGTGCGGCAAACGCTGACGGGGTCGGGTACAATACAGCCTAGACAATGTTTGGCCGCGCCCGCGCGCCCTGTTTCCAGGCGCCATGCGGATTGCGGCGGCCGGCACCAATACCACTGCCACTAACGAACCGCAGGTGCGCCCGGCGCGCGCCACAGACCAATACAGCCATGAAATCGACCCCCTCTCTCGCACTGGCGCTGGCCATGGCCATCACCTGCGGCAGCGCCGCCGCCGCAGACGTAAAACAAACCATGCTGTTCGATGAAATTCCCATCGGCAGCTGGAGCACTTCCGCCGAACTGGGCGCCATCACCACCTCGGGCAATACGGTCGGCACCTCGGTGACGGGCAAGATCGACGCGCGCCAGGAACTCGATGACTGGAGCAACCAGTACATCTTCAGTGGCTACTTCAAGGAAGACGAAATCACCGATGACGACGGGCAGAAAGTGCGCGAACGCTCGGCCGAACGCTTTTCTGCTTCCGCCAAGGCCGCCTACAAACTGATGGCCGACCATGAAAAACTGTTCGTGCTGGCCTCGCACGTGAACGACAAGTTCGGCGCCTATACCAAGTACTCGACCCTGGCCGTCGGTCATGGCTCGCGCTGGTACCAGTCGAGCGACAAGAGCGTCGACGTGGAATTCGGTCCTGGCTATTTCAGCGGCACCAACGACACGGGCGAATCGGAGCACGGCCTGACGGTGCGCGGCGCGGCCGCCATGAAGTGGAAAATCAGCCAGTCGGCGATGTTTTCACAGACGCTCAGCGTCGAACGCGGTACCTCGAACACCCACTCCATCGCCGAAACGTCCCTCAGCACGAAAATCAACGGCACCATGCAGATGAAGGCCGCCTTCAGCGCGCGCAACGACACGCGCGTACCGGACGACAAGAAGAACACGGATACGCAGACATCGCTGACCCTGGTCTATTCGTTCTGAGATGCCGGCCAGGCTGATGCGGCGACTGCGCCTGGGTGCCCTGCTGTGCGCTGTGGCGCTGCTGAGCGGCTGCGCCGCCGTCACCGTCAGCGCGATCTCCCCGGCTGACTACCTTCAGCAGCGGCGCGGCGACATCCTCACCACGGGTAAATTGAGCGCCGCGGCCAGCGAAGTGCTGCGCATTATTGGCAGCGACATTGCCGCCTGCGAAAGCAATACGGGCAGCTGCCGCGCCGACCTGGCCCGCTCCGATCTGCTCAGCGACGAGCAGCGCCTGGCGACGCTGTCCGAATTGTGGCTGGAAAGCGCACTGGCGGAAGAAAAACAAGGTGGCCATGCCAGCGCCGAATTGCTGGCTGCCTGGCTGGAATCGGCCCGCTACGCCTACGCCTACCTGTTCTACACGACGCGCACGCCGGGCCAGCGCGCCTTCGAGGAGCGCCAGACGCAAATCCGCGACTACTATAACTATGCAGTGCAAAAAGCCGTCGGCAACCTGTTCCGCCACCGTGGCGAATACCGCCCTGACGGCCATGTGATCCGCGTCGCCGGCTGGGAAATCGACAGCGAATTGTCGGCCCTGCGCCTGCCCGAAGACGGCACCCTGCCAGAAGAACTGCTGCCGGCCACCTCGCTGTCGTTTTCCGGCCTGCGCAATGTGTACCGGCGCGACGGCTTCGGCGCCGACCTGGTCGCCGTCATGCCCAGGCCAGGCGCATCGAAAGGCGAGTATGTGCCCTACCAGGAAACCCGCTTCCCCGTCGTCACGGCGCTGATCCGCTTCGACGGCAACAGCTTGCAGGAGGTATTGGCCACGCAGCAGTTGATGGTGATGCTGGTCGACCCGACGCGCAGCGACTCGACGCGCATGGCAGGCCAGGAATTGCCGGTGGCGGCCAACTTCACGGCCGGCTATGGCCTGTGGCTGGCCCGTTCCGGCTTCGGCGTGCAGGCGCTGCGCACCCTGTTCGGCCGCGCCGACGGCATTTCGCGCCCGCAGGTGCACCTGATGCAGCCCTACGACCCGAACAAGCGCACCATCGTCATGCTGCACGGCCTGGCCAGCAGTCCGGAAGCGTGGATCAATGTAGCGAATGAACTGATGGGCGACGAGCAGCTGCGGCGCCGCTACCAGATCTGGCAGGTGTACTACCCGAGCAATGCGCCACTGGCGGCCAACAATGCCGCCATCCGCCAGGCGCTGGCCGCCACCCTGGCGCATTTCGACCCGTCAGCCAAGGCGATTGCTGCGAACGACATGGTCTTGATCGGCCACAGCATGGGCGGCGTGCTGGCGCGCCTGATGGTATCGGATGCCAGCAACACCCTGCTCGACGCCATCACGGAAGAATACCATTTGAAGGGCCAGAAGGCGGAAAAAGTACGCGCAGGACTGGCGCCCTACCTCAATTTCACGGCCATGCCGCAGGTGAACCGCGCCATCTTCATCGCCGCGCCGCACCGCGGTACCTCGTTCGCCAACCACAAGGTGGCGCGCTGGATCGCCAACCTCGTCACCCTGCCCATCAATATGCTCGAGCAGCTGTCGGACGCGGCCGGCAGCCTGGCGCAGCTCGACACGGGCAGCAGCGAGCCGCTGCGCATCCCCAACAGCATCGATAACCTCAGCGACAAGGACCCGTTCGTGCGCCTGGTGGCCGACCTGCCCATCAGCCCGAAAGTGCGCTACTACTCCATCATGGGCAACGACACGCCGGACCTGCCGCTGGCGCAATCGAGCGACGGCGTGGTGCCCTACGCCAGCGCCCACCTCGACGGCGCCCTGTCGGAAAAAGTCATCCCGTCCTGGCACAGCGTGCAGGAAAGCCCGCAGGCGATCCTGGAGATACGGCGGATTTTGCGGTTGCCGGACACTTTGCCTTAAGGCACTTGGCATGCTCCCCGCATGGCTTAACGCTGGATAAGAAAGTCGCGCCGCACGATAAAGTTGCGAAACATGAGAATCTTGTATATGGTGTTCTTTACCACGCTACTGTAAAGGATTCATCATGACAGCGCATCTGCATCACGATACTCTGGCGACAGAGCTTCAGGAATGGACAGATAAGGACCTGCAAGTGGTGGAACAATTCTCGCAGCTCGTGACCGCACAGCTCGGCATACTGGCGCAAGGCCCCGAGCGCCAGCGCCTGATCGACCTGGCCACGCGCGCGCTCCATCAGGCGCGCGCCGCTCTGGGCGCCGCGCCACCGCTCACGCCGCTCCAGCTTTCCGTGTCAAAACTCAAGGTGTCGGATGTCATTGGACAAGGATGGGTGGAACTGTCGCAGGCGTCGCTGTATCGCGCAGTGGAAAGCCGGCGGTTTTATTGCGTGACGCCCAAGGGGCGCAGCATCGGCAAGGAATTTCCAGCCTGGCAATTTGTCCAGCCCGTGCCGGAACTGATTGGGCCGGTACTGGCCATCCTTTCCGACCAGCCGACTAGTGAAATCCATGCCTTCTGGGTCAGTAGTGTCGACGAATTTAACGAACTGTCGCCGGCAGAGATGCTTGCAGGACAATCATTCGAGACGCGGGTCGAGGTACATCCCAGTCAGCAAGCGCTGCTGGATCTGCCGGCAAACGAGAGATTGCGCAAGGTGCTGGCGGCGGCCAAGTGGCAGCATAGGGGGATGGCTGACATCGCAGGCTAGTCCGGCATGACGCCTGAACTGGAAGAAACACCTATCCCGCCAGAAATGGCTGCACGCCTGCCGGCATTGGCCTTGCTGCGCGCTGAATTATTGCGCAATCTTGCCACCCAACACCGGCTCGCGCCACTTGTCCTTGATCTCCAGCATGGCCGGCAAGTGTTCCACAAACAGCGCCAGCAGTTGCGGGTCGAAGTGCGTGCCGCTGTCGCGCTGCATGGTGGCGATGGCCTCTTCGACCGTCCAGGCGCGCTTGTAGGGGCGTTCGCTGGTGAGCGCGTCGAAGACGTCGGCGATGGCGACGATGCGGCCTTCGTGGGGGATTTCCTCGCCTTGCAAGCCTTGCGGATAGCCGCTGCCATCCCATTTCTCGTGGTGCGTCAGGGCGATGATGCGCGCCATTTTCAGCAGGCCGCCCGCGTGCTCGCCGATGATGGCCGCGCCGATTTCTGCATGGCGGCGCATGACGCTCCATTCGTCCGCATCGAGCTTGCCCGGCTTTTGCAGGATGGCGTCGGGGATGCCGATTTTGCCCACGTCGTGCATGGGCGCCGCATTCAATAAATCTTCCGCCCTGGCCGCGCTGTAGCCGGCCGCCAGCGCCAGCTGGCGCGCGTAATAGCTCATGCGGATGACGTGCATGCCCGTCTCGTTGTCCTTGTATTCGGCCGCCTGGCCCAGGGTCTGGATCACCTGCAGGCGCGAGCGGCGCAATTCCTCGGCATCGACCAGCGACAAATGCGTGCGCACGCGGGCGCGCACGATGGGCGGGCTGACGGGCTTGGTGATGTAGTCGACGGCGCCGGCGTCAAAACCATCCGCCTCGTCCTTCACGTCGCACAGGGCCGTCACAAAAATGACGGGGATGGATGCGGTCGCCGGCATGGCTTTCAGCTGGCGGCACACTTCGTAGCCCGTCATGGCGGGCATCATGATGTCGAGCAGGATCAGTTCGACGGGATTGTTCTGCGCCAGTTCCAGCGCCTTCTCGCCATCCTTGGCATACAGCAGGCGATAATCATCCTGCAAAATTTGCCGTAGCACCTGCAGATTCGTCGCTTCGTCGTCCACCAGCAGCAGGATCGGTTTGTCTTCGTGTAAGGTCATCGTTAGCCCAATATCAGGAAAGGTCGGCCGGCGCGGAAGCCTCAAGCCACGCCAGCAGCTGGCGCAGCACGTCCGCAGCGCGCGCAAATTCAAAATCGTCGATAGCGCTGGCCAGCGCCTGCAGGCGCTGCTGCTGGCCGTGTGGCGCCAGCATGGCGGCGATCTGCGCCATCAGGGCATCGTCCAGCTGTCCGCCTTCCAGGCTGGCGATGGCTTGCCGCAGCAAGGCGCCAGCGGCGGGCGCATCGAGCGGCGCGGCGGCATCAGGCGTTGCGTTGCCCGGCACCGGCATCGCCCCGGCGTCCGTCTCCAGCTCGCCGGCGAGCGCCATGAAAGCAGCCGCCAGTTGATCCAGCAATTCGGTGGCCGGCAACTGGCGCGCGATGGCTTGCTCGATGCGTCCCAGCAGGCTTTCCATCTGCACCAGACACAGGTTGCCCGCCGCGCCCTTGATACGGTGCAGCAGGTGGCCCGCCACGCTGCCATCGCCACGCTCCAGTTCCGCCGCCAGCATGGCGGCGCAATCGCCATTGGCTTGCACGAAACGCGCGATGGCCCGATGCAGGGTTTCGCGACCGCCCCACAGGGCGATGCCGCGCTGCCAGTCCACCTGGCCTGCGGCGGTACGCGCCGCCGAGCCGGCCGCCGGCGGCGGCATGGCCACGGCGATATCGAGCAGGCGGGCGATTTCCGCCGTCAGCTTGTGCATTTCCAGCGGCTTCGAGGCAAAACCGTTCATGCCCGCCGTCTGCGCGGCGCGCCGGTCCTGTTCCAGTACGCTGGCCGTCAGGGCGATGATGGGCGTCGCCTTCAAGCCCTGTTCGCGCTCGTACACGCGGATCAGGCGTGTCGCTTCCAGGCCATCCATGCGCGGCATCTGCACGTCCATCAGGACGATGTCGAAGCTGCCACGGCTGAACTCGCGCACGGCGCTCTCGCCATCGCTGGCGGCGATCACCTGGTGGCCGGCCGCGCCCAGACTGATCTGCAGCAGCTCCACGTTCTGCGGCACGTCGTCGGCCACCAGGATGCGCAGCGGCGGCAAGGCCACCACGGGCTGTTCGCTGCGGCGCGCCACGGCCTTGCCCGGCGCCAGCGGCAGCAAGACATGGAACACGCTGCCCACGCCCAGGGTGCTTTCCACCGTGATGGTGCCACCCATCAGTTCGACCAGCTGCAGCGAAATCGTCGTGCCCAGACCCGTGCCGCCAAAGCGGCGGCTCATGGAAGAATCGGCTTGCGTAAATGGGGCGAAGATCTTGTCCAGGCGGTCGGCGGGGATGCCGATGCCCGTGTCGTGCACGGCGATATGCACCTGCTCGCCCTGCATGGCGACGGCCACGCGCACGTGGCCCACCTCCGTGAACTTGACGGCGTTGCCGATCAAATTCGTCAACACCTGTTGCAGCCGGCGCGCGTCGCCCAGGAAGAACTGGCCCATGCCCGGATCAACGTCGACATGCAGCACCAGGTCGCGCGCCTGCGCCGTGATGCGCAGGGAGGCCGCCACGTGGTCAACCAGGTCCGGCAGCGAAAAGTCCACCAGTTCCAGCTCGGTGGCGCCTTTTTCCAGCTTGGCCGTGTCGAGGATGTCGTTGAGCAGCTCGAGCAGCGAACGGGCCGACTGGCGCACCGTGCCCAGATGGCGGCGCTGCAGGCTGTCCAGGGCGGTCCCCAGCAGCACTTCCGTAAAGCCGATGATGGCGTTCATCGGCGTACGGATTTCATGGCTCATGTTGGCCAGGAAGCTGGTTTTCGATTCGGCGGCCAGCTCGGCGCGGTCTTTTGCCGCGCGCAGGCTTTCCTGCATGGCGCGCCGCTCGCTCACGTCGGTGGCCAGCTTGACCACCTTGAACGGCTTGCCGTCCGTGTTGAAGATCGGGTTGTACGAGGCCTGTATCCACACTTCCCGGCCATCCTTGTCGATGCGCTTGTACTCGCCCGTATTGAATTCGCCCTGCGCCAGTTGCTGCCAGAACGCGATGTAGTCGGGCGAAGTGACATAAGCCGGTTCGCAGAAGATGCTGTGGTGCAGACCCAGCACGTCATCGCGCTGGTAGCCGAGCAGGTCGAGGAAGTTCTGGTTGACCGCCAGAATGCGCCCCTGCAGGTCGAACTCGATGACGGCCATCGCGCGCGAGATGGCCGTCACCTTGCCTTCGTATTCGGCGTTGCGCAATTCGCTTTCCGTGATGTCGAGGATGACGCCGTCGATCCAGCGCACCACACCGTCGTTGTCGAGCACAGGGCCGCTGCTTTCGCGCACCCAGCGCTCGCGCCCGTCGCGGTGGATCAGGCGGTAGACGTTCTCGAAATCGCGCTTCTCGCCGGCCGCCTGCACGCAGGTGTCGTTGACGCGCTGGCGGTCGTCCGGATGCACGAGCTCGAACAGGCTGACCCGCCCTTCGACGAAGTCCTGCGGCATCCAGCCTGTCAGGTTGAAGACGGCATCGCTGATGAAAATCATCTTCCATTCGGGCGCGAAGCTGCAATGGAAGGACACGCCGGGGATATTGCGGATCAGGGTGCGGTACTGGCGCTCGCTGTCCTTCAGCGCCTGCTCCATGCTGCGCGAGGAGCGCATGTCCGTGACAAAGGCCACGAACAGGGGCTGGCCCGGCGTGTCGATCTTGCCGATCGCCACGCGCATGGGCAGCACGGCGCCATCCTTGTGGCGGCCATCGAGTTCGCGTCCGCTGTCGAGGATGCGCGAGGCGCCCGTTTCCAGGTAGTCGCGTAAATAACCCTCGTACGCGGCCGCATCGGCTGCTTGCAGCAGCACGCTGGCGTCGCGCCCCACGATCTGCGCTTCGGACCAGCCAAACAGACTTTCCGCGGCGGGATTGAAGGAGCGCACCTTGCCCTGGCCATCGATGGTGATCAGGCCATCGGCCGCCGTATCGACGATGGCGCGCAGGCGCGACTCGCTGGCGCTGGCATGGCGCAGCAACTGGCGGTAGCGCAGCAAGCCGTTCGCGGCGGCCACGAAGACGGTCAGGGTCACGGTGATCAGGGCCACGGCCAGGGCCACGAACGAGGCTTGCACCACAATCGTGTTCTCGCCTGCCGTGGGCGTGCCGGAAAAGCGCGCCGCCAGCATGCCCGTGTAATGCATGCCGGAAATGGCCAGGCCCATCACGACACTGCTGACCAGCAGCGCCGTCAGCGCACTGAGGCGCTGACGCATGGCGCTCAGGCCGAAGCGTATCCACAGCGCCAGCATGGCCATGGTGACGGCCACCAGCAGCGACAGGGCAAACAGCCACGGCTGGTAGTGCAGGGTCAGCGACGTTTGCATGGCGGCCATGCCGCTGTAATGCATGGAGCCGATGCCCACGCCCACCAGCACGCCGCCCACCACCAGCTGGCGCCAGCTGATGCGCGGACGCGCCAGCAGGTTCAGCGCCACCCACGACGCGGCCACGCCAGGCAGCATCGACAGCAGGGTCAGAGCGGGCTCGAAGGACACGCGCGTGCAGATGTCGAAAGCCAGCATGCCGATGAAGTGCATCGACCAGATGCCGCCACCGAGCGCGATGGCGCCCGTGATGATGGCCGTCTGGCGCTGGAAGCCGCGCTCGCTGCTGCGCGCCATGCCGGCGATCTGCAGGGCCATGAACGAGGCAAAGATGGCGATAGCGATGGAAAACAGCACAAGCCAGGCATCGTGCGTGCCGTAGATATACGGCACGGTATCGGTCGAAAAGGCAAAGATGGAACTCAGCATACTGTCGTGAACTACATAGAGTGAAACGTGACGTCGCAAAACATGACAGCGTACCGCGCGCCGGCGCCAGGCTTTTTAGTAAAGCGGCAACACAGCGAAAATGACAACGGTAGCAGTCGACCAGGGCAAGGCTCGGTCATCACGCCCGCGCCTGCCGCGCGGGGGAAAGGTGCCCGTTCAGAGAGAACAAGCGAATACGGTCGAACTCTGGCGCGGATAGCTGGCCGCCAGCGTGACGATGATTTTTTAAAGAGCTATGAGTATAGTTGCTTTGTAAACATATTCATAGGACTTCAGCAATACAATTGCCAGAAAATATATTTTTTGCGGCGATATGGCGACAGTTGCCCGTCGCGGCCAGGCCCTGCCCCTGCCGGCCCGCCGGGCCCGGCTCCGCATACAGGGCAAAGCCGGCCAGCACCTCGCCGGCATAGATAGTGCGCGCGTGCATGTGCGGGTGTGCGGCGGCAAGCGCCAGCGCGCGCACGTCGTCGATGTTGCCCGCAATGACGGCGCGCGGAGACAGGTCCGGCAAGGCTTGCCTGGATATCACTTATTTGTTCGCGCGGTGCCCGTAGCTGAGCACGCGCGTCATGTGCCAGCCTGCCGGGCTTTGTTTCCATATGATGGTGAAATCGGCCAGGCCGTCGCAGCTACCCGTATCGAAGTGGCAAAAACGGTGCGAACCCTGCTCGATGGCGCCAAAGTCCTGGATCGGGTAGACGCGCTGTGAGCCAGCGACAATTTCCCGGCGAAATTTGCCGCAGACATGCTGTTGCGTGTTGGCCAGCATCGCATCGCGGTTCCAAGTGACGCCGCCCTGGTCGTGGTAAAACTCCACATCCGGGGCAAAGTAGCTCGCATGTTCCTGCAGGCGTCCCGCTTCGGCACAGTGATTGAAGGCATCGAAAGCCTTGGCGTCGAGCGCGACAATGGTCGCTTCCAGCGTGGGCTCGGCGGCATCGGCCTGCAGGGAAAAGGCGGCGCAGGCAAGCAGCGTGCAGACTTGCGGCAAGCCGCGGCAGAAGAAACTATTCATGGACAATTCCTTTTCACCGGCGTTCACGGGGCCAGCGTGCGTGCATCATAGCAGTATCAATTACGCCTGTGGCCAGCGCGCGCGGATGGCGGCGCACGACTGGTAATGCGGGCCGGCCGTCTCGCTGACGGCAATGCCGGCCAGCGCACAACGGCGGCTCAGCTCGTCCTTGATCTGCCGCAACGACCAGCGCTGCGGCACGGGCAAATCCATGCCCACCACGCGGATCAGCGGGCAAGCGTCGAGGGTCGTGTGCAGCAGCAACTCCAGGCGCGCCATCGGCGGCCCGCCGCGGTAGACATCCACCGGGCCCGCGTAGCTGACCACCTCCAGCGCGCGTATCTGCTGCGGCGCCAGTTGCAGCTCCTTGCCATGGCCGGGCAGGCGCCGCGCCACCCGGCGCAGCAACAGGCCAGCGTCGTTGATTTCGACATGAAAAGACAGATTGCGATCCGGCAGCAGGACCAGGCCGATGGTCCACGCGGCCAGCGCCGGCAGGAGCAGCAGCACTGCCTCGCCCGCGTACGACACATCGCGCCAGACGGCTTGCAGGACAAAGGCGAGGATCAGGGCGCAGCCGCCCAGCAGCACGCTGCGCCACAGCACGGGACGCAGATTGGCCATCATCGCCGCATGGGAGCTGGCATCGTCGGCCGGCGCAAAGCGTATCCATTCGGCGCGCACCGGCTTGCAGGGCCTGGCGGGAATGCCGCTCAAGCGTTGGATGCCAACATGCGGCGGAACCACGCCAGTTGCTCGCGCGTCAGGTAGTTGGCGCCATCGCCATGCAGAATAACGATCTCGATCTCGGGCGGAATCGAAGCGACTAATTGAGCGCCCGTGACGGGAAGCTTGGGAAATGCGATGCCGGCCAGGAAAGCCGGGTCTTCCGCCACCGTCACGCACTGGCGCTCCGGGTTCGGCGACGGCACGAGGAACAGGTCGATCTGCTCGCTTTGCCCGCCGATGACGACGTGCAATTGTGCGGCCAGCAGTTCGGGCAGGATCAGCTCGATGTTATTCTCGGTGCGCGATAGCTGGAAAGCGCTTTTCAGGGGCGTCAGGACTGGCGTGGCGGACATGGGAGCAGTGTGAAAGTGAAGACGGCGGCAGTGTAGCAGAGGCGCCCGCACGGGCGCGCTCTGCTGGCGCAGCGGCTACAGCTTGTAATTCAGGGACAGCAGCACGCTGCGCGGCGCGCCGTAGCGTTCGAGCCCGCCCGACCAGGAATAGCCGAGGCCCTGGTAATAACGGCGGTCCAACACGTTGTCGACACTCACGCGCAACTGCAGCTGCTCGCTCAGGCGGTAGCCGGCCGTCAGCCCGACGATGGCGTAGCCGCCCTGCTGCGTCAGGTAAGCCTTGTCGCGGCGCTCAATCTTGTCCTGGGCGTAGACGGAAGCGCCCAGGTTCCATTTTGCCAGGCTGCCGCTCAGCTGCACCGTCGTGTACAGCTTGAACAATTGCTTCGGCTCATCGGTGGCGATGCGCTGGCCGATATTTGCCGCCACGCTATCCTTCGTGTACTTGGCCAGCACATAGGTGTAGCCGCCCGCGATCTGCCAGCCCGGCAGAGGCGAGCCCGACAACTGCAAGTCGACGCCTTCACTTTTTACCTGCCCGGCCGCGCGGGCGCAATAGATGGCGCCGCCCGTGGGGCAATTGACTTCATCGGCCATGGCGCGGTTATTCTGCTTGATGCGGAACAGCGCGCCGCTGGCATTGAGCCTGCCGCCGAAATACTCACCCTTGATGCCCGCTTCCAGGTTGGTGCCGCTCAACGGCGGCAAGGTATTGCCCTGTACATCGAGCACGCTTTGCGGCTGGAAGATCTGCGTGCCGCTCGCATACACGGAATGGTGCGCGTCCAGGTCGTAGACCAGACCCGCGTACGGCGTAAACTTCGCGTTTTCCGTCAGGTCGCGGCGCCACGTCGGCTTGCTGGCATACCAGCCCGTGACATCCTGCGCATACCAGCCGAAGCGCCCGCCCAGCACCAGGCGCAGCGGATCGGCCAGGCTGAAGTTGCCGGCCGCATACAGGCCCTTCTCGTCCGTCTTGCGGCCCCAGTTGTACGGCTCGAACGGCGCGCCGCGCATCGGGTAGGCACGGGGATTCCACTGGCGCAGGTCGAACACGCGCTTTCCCGCACCTTCCCAGCTCTGCGCCGCGTCCGAATCGTCATGGCGGTAGCTGGCGCCGACGATGACGTCATGCTGGCGGCCGAACCAGGTGACGGGGCCGCTCAAGCGCCAGTTGGCCACCACTTGTTGCGTGTTGTACTTCCAGCCCGTTTCCGACTGTTCCAGCAGATACGTTTCGCCATCGACACGGCTGTTGGTGGTATTGCGCGTGCTCGACGAGGCATCGATGTGGGTGATGGCGAAGCGGCTGCGCCAGCCCTTCTCCAGCTGCGTTTCCAGGTCGGCAAAGACGACGTTGTTGTCGCGTTTCTGGAACGAGTCGGCATTGTTCAGGAAAGTCGAGCGGGGCAAGGCCATGTGGCGGCCGTCGGGCAAGGTCGGCAAGCCGACGAACACGCCGTCGGTGCGGCTGTGCTGGCGCGAAAAACCGATGCCGGCCGTGGTCGACGGCGTCAGGTCCGCCTCGACGATCGCATACACGGTGCCATTGGTATTGTTGACCACATCGACAAAGCTGTCGCTGTCGCGCCAGCTGGCTGCCACGCGCCCGCGCAGGCTGCCCGACTCGTTCAGCGCATTGCTGGCGTCCACCGTCAGTTGCCGGTCCTTCCAGCTGCCCAGGTGAGCGGACGCATTGAGCAAGGGCGTGGCCGTGGGGCGCTTGCGTATCATGTTGATGCTGCCCGACGGCGCGCCCGCCCCTTCCATCAGCCCGGTGGCGCCGCGCACCACTTCCACGCGGTCGTACATCAGCATGTCGGCCGAGACGTTGCGCTCATTGAAACCCGTGACATCGAGCGGCAAGCCATCGACACTCACGTGGCTCAAGGCAAAACCGCGCGCGAAATACGTGGTTTCCTGGTCGGACACGCCCTGCGTCTTGCCGTACAGGCCGGGCGTGGCGCGCGCCACGTCCTGCAAGGTGGTCAAATCGAAATCTTCCATTTGCTGGCGCGACATCACGCTGACCGTTTGCGGCGTGTGGCGCTGCGACAGATTCAAGCCCGTGGCCGTCGACAGATTCCTCGACGTGTATAAACCCGTGCCTTCCGTGGCGCGGTCGGCCTCGGCGCTGACGATCACGGCGGGCATGCTGTCCAGGCCGCCATCGGCCGTACTGCTACTGATTTTACGTAACAGGTAATTGCCATTGCCGTTTGCAAGCACTTCCAGCCCGCTGCCCTGCAGCAGTTGCTGCAGGCCGGCCGCGACGCCATGGCGGCCCTGCAAGCCCGGCGTCGCCAGGCCGTCGAGCGCCACGCCCTGCGTGGACAGGTTGATCCCGGCAGCGATGGCAAACGTGGACAGCGCATCGCGCAGGCTGCCGGCGGGAATGCTGTAATCGCGCAGCTTGGCGGCCGGGCTGGACTCGGCCGCCAGCGCCATTTGCGGCAAACCGGCGCCGGCCGCGCCCACGGCCAGGAACAGGACCAGCGCGGCGCGCACGGCGCCGGTGGTGGGATGGAGCGTCATGCGTGCTGTTGTCAAGCTGCGGTACTGCAAAGCCATGTGGACCCTTTCGATGGTTCGGATTGTTCGTTCTCTACCTTGTATGACGGAGCAATCTGAAAAAAGGGACAGGCAAAATGTAAATAGTGGCGCTTGCTCTCAAGCCGCCTCGACACTGATCCAGTAGCGCGTGCGGCGCACCAGCCGGATCGGCAAGGATCGCTGCAGCAAGAGCAGGATGTTGTCCGGGTTGTTCAGTTGGAAGATGCCGTCCACGGGCATGGCGGCCAGCGCAGGATCGCAGCGCAGCACGCCGTAGCGATAGCGCGCCACCTGCGCCAGCACCTCGCCCAGCGGCATGCGCTCGGCGATCAGCACGCCCTGCAGCCAGCCGGCAGCGTGCGGCGCCAGCGGCGACAAGGAGGAAACGGCACGCTCATCAAAACTACCTTGCCGGCCCGCATTGACCCTGCGCACGGTATCGGGCGCCTGCGCTGGTCGGATCTCGACGGCGCCCTCGCTGACCGCCACCTGCGTGCGCGGTGCGAGCACGCTGCCACCCTGGCGCACGCTGAAGTGCGTGCCCAGCGCGCGCACGCTGCCATTGCTGCTGCGCACGAGGAATGGGCGCGCGGGCACGGCCCCGTCGTGCGCCGTGGCGACATGGAGTTCGCCCCCATGCAAGACCACCAGCCGGGCCGCGTCGTCAAAGTGCACGTCGATGGCCGTGTCCGTGTTGAGCACCAGTTGCGTGCCGTCCGGCAAGGTCATGTGGCGGATCTCACCGCGCGCCGTGCGGATCGCGGCGCGCCAGACCTGCCATGGGGCCGACTGGCTGGCCAGCCACAGCGCCGGTCCGGCCGCGATCAGCCCGGCCAGGCCGTAGAGCACGGCACGCCGCTGCGGCGACGGCGCCGCGTCCGCCGTCTGGCGCAGCGCGGGCGGCACGCTGGCCAGGGTACCGCACACCAGCTCGGCCCGCTGCCAGGCTGCTGCGTGCGCGGGATCGCTGGCGCGCCAGGCCTGGAAGGCTTGCTGCTCATCTGGACTCAAGGTGCCCCCATGCAGGCGCACCAGCCATTGCGCCGCCGCGCGGGCGGCGCGTGGGTCGATCGCGGCATTCACAGGATCAAGAGGATACAGCGTTCAAACGCCTGCACCATGTAGCGCTTGATGCTGCGCTCGCTCACGGCCAGGCGCCGCGCGATTTCCCCGTAAGCGAGGCCGTCAACATGCGCCAGCAGGAAGGCGTTGCGCACCAGCGGCGGCAAGCCATCGAGCATGGCATCGATGCGCTGCAAGGCCTCCAGTACCAGCAAGCGCTCTTCAGGAGACTGCATCAGCAGATCGGGCTGCTGCGCCAGGGTTTCCAGCCACGCCTGCTCCAGCGACAGGCGCCGGTAATGGTCGATCAGCAAGCGCTGCGCCACGGTGGTCAGGTAGGCGCGCGGTTCGCGCAAGGTCTGCCGGCCTTCCGGCGGCGCCGTCAGCAGGCGCAGGAAGGTATCCTGCGCCAGGTCGGCCGCATGGTCGGCGCACTGCAGCTTGGCGCGCAGCCAGCGCATCAGCCAGCCGTGGTGGCTGCTGTAGATGCCTGCTATCGACTCGCTGGACTGCGCAGTATTCACTAGGGGACTCCGATGCGCGCAAGGCAAGGCGCGACTAATTGATAATAATTCTCATTATCACAAATCCTTGCCTCCGGCGTCAATGCCGGCGCCTGCCTATCGCTGGAAACCGTTGTTTCAGCGCGGTTGCCAGCGCTTATCGGTTGATATACAAGCTCTTCATCACCATGCCGCCACGCATTTTCTTCGCGCCCGGCGCCAGCCCTGCCGGGCAAGCACCGAGGAACACGCCCGCCAGTTCCGTGCGCTGCACCTCGGTCTTGCCGTTCAGTTCCACGGTGGTGTCGGCGATCAGGGTGTACGCCTTGGCCAGGTCGCCCTTGAAGGTGCCCGCCAGCCTGGCGCCCGGGCAGCTGGACTGGAAGGTATAGCTGTCGCCCTCGCGGCTTTGCGACGCCATCGTGCACTCCTGCTCGAAGTCGCTCCACAAGTCGTCATCGATCAGGCGGTCGCGCTGCTGGTCGACGCAGATTTCCCAGGAAAACGGCGAGGTGGCGGGCGTCACCTTCCACAGCCCCGTGGCGCGCTGCAGGCGCTGCGCAGGCTCGGCCGCTGTGGCGAACGTGGCGGCGCACAGGGGAAGAATAGTCATCAGGAACAAGGTCGCGCTGCGCTTCATGGGTATGTCCTCTGCTAAAAGGTGAAAATATAGCAAAGGGACAAGCGTAGCGGCCGCACGTTTAGCGGCGCCTGAGTCAAGCCAGCTTGCATTGATCCGGTTTTGCGGCCAGCACGAAGGGAATGGCAAGCGGCCCCGGCAAAGCTACCAGGACGGCCCCGACAGCCGTTGTTTTCAAGGATAGGCGTTTGGCAATGAAGAGGCAGGCGAAGGCCGACAGGGACCAGACCAAGGCAGGCAAATAGGTCGTCATCATGCACTCCGCAGTCGCCTGGTGAGGCGGGAAAGACTCGGGCCGTCACTAAGTCAGCGCGTTGTGCAGCCCGTAAATGCGCTTATCAATATTGATTGCCAGTTTCCGTTAATTGGCTTGGCTCTAATTCGCTTAAAACTAACCTTTAAAGAAGTTATGTAAAAGTCAGGCGTCTGGTTATTGAATTTTGACGACTAAATAAGCGGCAATAAAAAGAGTGATCCAAAAGACCCAGTCTAGTCGCTTAACTACTTTATTATTATCCATCTCGTTTTTCAAGAGAACGAATGCCTGAGCCAGATCTGCTCGCGTCGCGGGCACATCGTCAGGATTGACTGCGCCTTCGACATCCTGAGGCTTGCTTGGCTCGTCTTTGAACCAGTCTGGATGCAGCTTCTCCATATGCGCTTCAGTACTTCTGAACTGATTCGGCGCGTCCAAGTGGCCTGAGCCGTCTGCTTCATTCACTATCCACGCAAGCGATCGCAGCATCTCCCTTCCATCAGTGGTGCGCCACAAATGCTCGTTGCCGATTGAGTATTGAAAGGCCATCTCGCCGTCCTTTTCGTACGCGGCGTCGATCATCTCTTGCGTTAGCGGATAGTCGATGTAAGCGGCAGCGCGGAAGGCCCGATCTTCGTGTGTGAGCAGGTCTTGCAGAAGTTTGTCATTATTTTCACCAGCCAAGCGTGCAAGGCCCGCGCGGACCATCTCGTATTGGGACAGGAAGCCGGGGGACGCCTCAGTCACCTCCTTCGCCATGATCTCGACGTTCGTTGGGTCAGGGCGCCACCGTTCTGCGATTTCGAGCGGCTTCATCTTATATGGGGCCTTGCGTAGCGTATTCGCATATAGCCAGCTTAACGCATGCGCCCACTGGCTGGTTGGCTCCACCTTGTCGGCAAGGGTCCACGCAGCATCAAAGACCGATTCGTAATTGTATTCGTCTTGGCCGTCCATGTAATCTGATTGGCGCTCTGTGCTCATGCGCGGGTTATACGCCAAGATGCTAACAATGTATCTGAATCGATCTTCTGGAACCTTGGCGAACTCCGCTTCCTGCTCCAACACTGATCTGAGGAACCGATCTTCGAGAGTAGGGTTGCTGAACAGTGCCTCGAGCTCGACCTTCTCGGCGTTGATGAACCATTGAATCTGGTCTTCGGGGTCCCCAAACAGCCCGCTTGGGAAGTGCGAGAGGAAACCGTTTCTGAAATTCTGGTTTGCGAGCGTGGCTAATCTCACCGCGGAGCCTGGCGGATTGCAGTGAAAAATCGGCTTAATGGAATCGAGATAGCGGCCGTATTGCGCCAAGGACAGGTCAATGAGCGGATCCCGCCGTAGCCGCAACGCTTCCTCTGCTTCCTCGTCGAGCGGGTATTTGGGATCGTATCCCTTAGCCTGGCTCGCATACTCTATAAGCCTGACTCTCACAGTTTCCGGTGGCAAGGCCAGCAATTCCGCTTCTACAATGATTGACTCATAACTCCGCATGCCGAGGCCTGTCCGCATTTATTGCAATTTAGACATATTACACGAAGAAGAACCTCTATAGCCCTCAAAATCATGCCAAATTGGGAAACTGCCTCAGTATTGAACCTCACGGAATCAGCTGCGAGTGCAAGCGAAAGTTAGTTCGGTACACATAGCCTAGCGCGCCCATTTTGTGCGACGTGTTGTAGGTGTTCTCGCAACTCAAATTGTGCGCAGTAAAGCCCATTGGTATGTGGGTCGCCGCAATCACTCATTCATAGGTGGAAGGCTGGACGCTTGTGAAAAGACATGCTTCCACGGAAATACGGGCACGGCAACGGCAACTTGTGTATTTGCGCGGCGGTGCACCGCTGCGGCCAGCTTTTTCATGCCTTCTTAAGCTGGCCGTCCATCGCTCAGTGCTGGCCGATCTTCATGATTTTCAGCGCGTTCGTGCCGCCGACCTTGCCCATCGGCTCGCCCCAGGTCAGCACGACGGTGTCGCCCTTGGTCACGACCTTATGTTCCAGCAGCAAGTCTTCCGCCTGCTGCAAGACCTTGTCGCGGTCCGTGCCGGAGGTCAATTCCAGGGTGCTGACGTTGCGGTACAGGGCCAGCTTGCGGCGCGTGCCCACGCTGGGGGTCAGCGCGACGATGGGGATGTCGATGTTGCAGCGGCTCATCCACAAGGCCGTGGAACCCGATTCCGTCAAGGTGGCGATGGCTTTCACGCGCAGGTGATGGGCCGTAAACAGGGCGCCATAGGCGATCGACTGGTCGATGCGCGAGAACGTGGCGTTGAGGAAATCGGCGTCCAGCTTGCAGGTATCCCACTTTTCCGCGTCCAGGCAAATGGCGGCCATCGCTTCCACCGTCTCGATCGGGTAGCGGCCCGAGGCCGTTTCCGCCGACGTCATGACGGCGTCCGTGCCGTCGAGCACGGCATTGGCCACGTCAGACACTTCCGCGCGCGTCGGCACTGCGTTGACGATCATCGATTCCATCATCTGCGTGGCCGTGATCGCCAGTTTATTTGACGCGCGCGCCATCTTGATCATGCGCTTTTGCAAGGCCGGCACGGCCGCATTGCCCACCTCGACCGCCAGGTCGCCGCGCGCCACCATGATGCCGTCGGAAGCGTCGAGAATCTCTTGCAGCGCGGGAATGGCTTCCGCCCGCTCGATCTTGGCGATCATCATCGGCTTGTGATCCCACGCTTCGCCGGCGATATTGGCCAGCTGGCGCGCCATGACCATGTCGGTGGCGTTTTTCGGGAAGGACACGGCCACGTAATCGGCCTGGAAACTCATCGCCGTCTTGACGTCTTCCATGTCTTTCGCCGTCAGGGCCGGCGCGGACAGGCCGCCGCCCTGGCGGTTGATGCCCTTGTTGTTCGACAGTTCGCCGCCGATTTTCACGGTGGTGTGGATTTCGCTGCCGACGACCTTGTCGACTGTCAAGACGATGAGACCATCGTTCAGCAGCAGCACGTCAGCCGTACGCAAGTCGCGCGGCAATTCCTTGTAGTCGAGGCCGCAGCGTTCGATGTTACCCAGTTCACCGTTTTCTCCCCATTTCGCGTCAAGGATGAACTTCATGCCATTTTCCAGGAAAATCTTGCCTTCTTCAAACTTGCCGACGCGAATCTTCGGGCCTTGCAAGTCGGCCATGATGGCCACTTCGCGGCCGCACAGGGCTGCCGCTTCGCGCACCATGCGGGCGCGGTCGATATGGTCTTGCGCCTTGCCATGCGAGAAGTTCAGGCGCACGACGTCGACGCCGGCCTTGAACATGCGGACCAGGGTTTCGATATCGTTCGAAGCGGGGCCGATGGTGGAAACGATCTTGGTGGCGCGTTGCTGTACTTGCATGGTCATGGTGTGCTGCTTTCTATAATGAGTTGCTGAGTTACTACATGGGCCAGCCTTGTGGGCCGGCCGTCCTGGTGCGCTGGATCAGCGGTGGTTCTTGTTACTTGGCCGCCATCAAGGCGACCGTGGTGTCCAACATGCGGTTCGAGAAACCCCACTCGTTGTCGTACCACGACGACACTTTCACGAGGCGGCCCGACACCTTGGTCAGCGTCGAATCGAAGTTCGACGACGCCGGGTTATGGTTGAAGTCGATGGAGACGAGCGGTTCCGTCTGGTACGTCAGAATACCCTTCAGCACGCCTTCCGACGCCGTTTTCAGCAAGGCGTTGACTTCATCGACCGTCGTATCGCGCTTGGCGATGAAAGACAGGTCGACCAGCGAGACGTTGATCGTCGGCACGCGGATGGCGAAACCGTCCAGCTTGCCGTTCAATTCAGGCAAGACCAGGCCGACAGCGGCCGCCGCGCCCGTCTTGGTGGGGATCATCGAATGCGTGGCCGAGCGGGCGCGGCGCAAGTCTTCATGCATCACGTCGGAGAGTACCTGGTCGTTCGTGTAGGCGTGCACGGTGGTCATCAGGCCCGATTCGATGCCGATGGCGTCGTTGAGCGGTTTGACTAAGGGCGCGAGGCAATTCGTCGTGCACGAGGCATTCGAGATGACCGTGTCCGTGGCTTTCAGCACGTGCTGGTTGACGCCGAACACGATGGTGGCATCCACGTCCTTGCCGCCCGGTGCGGAAATGATGACTTTCTTTGCCCCGCCCTTCAGGTGGGCCGAGGCTTTTTCCTTGGTGGTGAAGAAACCCGTGCATTCGAGCACCACGTCGACGCCCAGTTCGCCCCACGGTATCAGGGCCGGGTCGCGCTGCGCGAAGACGCGGATGCGGTCGCCATTGACGAGCATGTTGTCGCCATCGATGGTGACGACGCCGGGAAACTTGCCGTGCACCGTATCGTAGCGCGTCAGGTGCGCATTCGATTTGGCGTCGCCCAGGTCGTTGATGGCGACGATCTCGATATCCTGCTGCTTGCCGCCTTCATAAAAAGCGCGCAAGACGTTGCGGCCGATGCGGCCATAGCCATTGATGGCAACTTTGATGGTCATGCTGTCTCCTTGTTGTTTTGCTTAGAACCAACCCAGGTGCCAAAACCGGGGTCGGACCTTAAGGTCCGACCCCAGCATTTGCCATTGGGTTAAAAAGAATTAACCACTATTGCGCAACCCCGCCGCAATGCCATTGATCGACAAATGAATCCCCGTGCGCGCCGCCGCATCCTGCTTACCCTCGCGGAAACGTTTCAACAGCTCCACCTGCACGTGGTTGAGCGGGTCGATGTAGGGGAAACGGTTGCGGATGGAGCGCTGCATCAGCGGATTGGCTTGCTGCAATTCTTCCTGGCCCGTGATCAGCTTCAAGGCGTCCAGCGTGGCCGCGTATTCGGCGCGGATGCGTGTAAAGATGGCTTCGCGCAAGACCTTGTCCTTGACGAGTTCCGCATACTTGCCGGCGATGGCGATGTCGCTCTTGGCCAGGACCATATCCATGTTCGACAGCAAGGACGTAAAGAAGGGCCAATCCGTGTACATGCCGCGCAGCACGTCCGCGCCGTCCGCCGGATGGGCGACCAGGTAGGCTTGCACGGCGGAACCGAAACCGAACCAGCCCGGCAACATCAAGCGGCATTGCGCCCAGCTCAAGACCCAGGGAATGGCGCGCAAATCCTCGATGGACGTGGATTTCTTGCGCGAGGCGGGACGACTGCCGATGTTCAGGGCAGCAATTTCCGCGATCACCGTCGATTCCCAGAAATACTGCTCAAAACCATCCGTGCCGTAGACCAGGTCGCGGTAAGCGTTCAGGGCCGTGCCAGACAATTCTTCCATGGCGGCCAGATGGCCCGCGCCGGCCGAAGCCTTCGGCTGCAGCTGTGCCTGCGGCAGCAGAGTCGACTGGATGGTGGCGGCTACCAGCACTTCCAGGTTGCGGCGCCCTACTTCGGGATTCGCATACTTGGCCGTGATGACTTCGCCCTGCTCCGTCAAACGGATCTGTCCCTGCACGGCGCCGGCTGGCTGGGCCAGGATGGCTTCATAGCTGGGGCCGCCGCCGCGCCCGACGGAACCACCACGGCCGTGGAACAGACGCAGCTTGATCTGATACTGCTTGAAGACCGTCACCAGCTCGATCTCGGCCTTGTAGAGTTCCCAGCCGGAGGTGAGGAAGCCGCCGTCCTTGTTGCTGTCCGAATAGCCGAGCATGACTTCCTGCTGGTCCGCGCGCGACTCGAGCAATCCCCGGTAGAACGGCAAGCCGAAGGCGCGCGCCATGATGGCGGGACCGGCGCGCAAGTCGGCTATGGTTTCAAACAGGGGAATGATGTTGACGTCCACTTCGCGGCTGTCCTGGCGCAGCAAGCCCACTTCTTTCAGCAGCAGCGCCACTTCCAGCAAGTCCGAGACGCTGGCCGCCTTCGAGATGATGCAGTTCGGCACCGATTCCTTGCCATATTTGACGTGGGCCTCGCGCACGGCGCGGAAGATGTCGAGTTCGGACGTGGTTTCGTCCGAGTACTGCGCATATGGCGACGTCAGCAGGCGTGGCGACTCCAGCTCGGCCAGCAGCACGGCGATGCGCTGCTCTTCATCGAGGTCCAGGTAGACCAGGCCCGGCTGGGCGCCGGCAAACAATTCGTCCACGACGCGCTCGTGCACGTCGGAATTCTGGCGCAGATCGAGCGGCGCCAGCGAAAAGCCGAAGACCTTGACGGCGCGGCGCAGCTGGCGCAGCCGGCCACGTGCCAGCGCGCGCAAGCCATTGCTGACGAGCGAATGCTGCACCACGTCCAGGTCGGCCAGCAGCTCAAACGCGGCAGCGTAGGGTTGCACGCCTTCGGCTGGCTTGCCCTTGCCGCACAAGGCGACGCGCGTCGCTTCCAGACGCGCATGAATACCATGCAAGGCGCGGCGGTACGGCTCGTCGACGCGGTGCGGCGAGGCATCGGCCGAGCGCTCGGCCAGCGCGCGCAGCGGCTCGCTGCAGGCGTTCAAGATTTGCGCCAGCGACAGCTGCGAGGCGAGCTTGCGCAATTCGCCCAGATAAAAGTCGAGCACCTTGTCGGCCTGCGTCTGCAGGGTGCTGCGCAGGATGTCGGCCGTGACGAACGGGTTGCCGTCGCGGTCGCCGCCTATCCAGCTGCCGACCTTCATGAAATTGGGCAATTCCGCATCTTCCCAGCGGGCATCGCGCTGGGCCAGCATGGTTTCCAGCGAGGAATACAATTTCGGCAATTCGCGCAAGATCGTGTGGTCGTAGAACGACAGGCCATTGGCCACTTCATCCATGACGGACAGTTTGCTGGTGCGCAACAAACGCGTCTGCCACAGGGTGACGATGCCACGTCCCAGCGCTTCTTCGTTTTGCTCCGCCTCTTCCGGCGTCATTTGCACGCGGTCGCGCTCGCTCAACAGGCGGGCGATGGCCATCTGGCAATTCTGGATGCTCTTGCGCTGCACTTCCGTCGGATGCGCCGTGAACACGGGGCTCACAAACGCATCTTCAAAGAAGGTTTCCAGCGCATCGGCCTTGCCCGCGTCAAACACGTTGCCGACGGCATGGCTGAGGCTACCCTGGCGCGGCGGCGAACCGGCGATCAAATGGGCGCGCGTGCGGCGGATGTGGTGTTGGTCCTCTGCAATGTTGGCCAGCAGCGAAAAATAGCTGAAGGCGCGCGTCAATTGCGTGGTTTCTTCCTGCGACAGCGCTTGCAGCGCGTCCGACAGCTGCGCGCGCGCCGCTTCATCATTGTCGCGGCGGAAACGGATGGCCAGCTGGCGCACATGCTCGATGCGCTCGAAGGCAGGGTCGCCCAGGTGGTTGCGGATGGCGTCGCCCAGCAGACGGCCCAACTGGCGGATATCGCTGCTCAGCAGCTCGTCTTTCACTTCATTCATTTGCATGGTATTCATTTCCTGGGGCGGCCACGGCGGCACCGCACAGATTGCGTAGTACGCGCTTCCCGGCCCGGGAAACGCCCATCATCCATTTTGTAGTAAATTTACCTTATTGTCTCACCATCCTCTTGATTTTCATCAATAAAATCCACGCCAAACGGGCCTTAAAGGGCTTGCGAGCTGTTTGCCAGGGCAACAATATGAAAATTTACTACGCATTTACGCGAAAGGCAACCAAATTTGTCTTTCCAGGCTGAAAAGTGATGGCGCAAGTCACATGGCGGTGGCGATGGCGAGGCACTCTCCTGTATGCTGGCGGCTTGAAACAAGGATGTAATCCACATCTTTATAAGTGAACCCCATGCGACTGACTGCCTATACCGACTACACCCTGCGCACCCTGATGTATTTGGGCGTGCACCGCGACCGCCTCGTGACCATCCAGGACATCGCCGACCTGCATGCGATTTCAAAGAATCACCTGATGAAGGTGGTGCACCAGCTGGGCCTGTCAGGCATCGTGGAAACCGTGCGTGGGAGGAATGGCGGACTGCGCCTGGCGCGCGACCCGGCCGAGATCAATATCGGCACGGTGGTGCGCGAGACGGAAAACGATTTTTTCATGGCGGAATGTTTTAACAAGGAAAACAATACTTGCCCGCTGACGCCCGATTGCCTGCTGAAAGCCAAGCTGGGCCAGGCCACGGCCGCCTTCCTGGCCGTGCTCGACACGGTGACCCTGGCATCGATACTCGAAGCGACGCCGGGCGTGCCGGCGCTGGCGGCGGGCGTGATTCCCCTGCGCGTGGCGAAGTAAGCGCGCGCCAAAAACAACAATGCCCGGCAAGCCGGGCATTGTTTCCTGCAGTAACGATCTAAAACATCAATGCGCGCTGGCACCGGAGGCGCCGATACCCGTTTCCGAACGCATCTGCTGCGCTTCGTAGCCGGCACGGTCGATGCGCGCGCGCGGGCTCTTGTCGAGCACCGAGAACAGCCAGATGCCGACAAAGCCTGCCGTCATCGAGAACAGCGCCGGCGAGGCATACGGGAACAGCGCCGCCGGATGACCCAGCACGTCGACCCACACGGACTTCGACACCACCGTCAGCGCGACGGCCGTGGTCAAGCCCAGGAAGCCGCCGATGGTAGCGCCCCGCGTGGTGCAATCTTTCCACAGCACCGACATGAACAGCACGGGGAAGTTGGCCGATGCAGCGATGGCGAAGGCCAGCGAGACCATGAAGGCGATGTTCTGCTTTTCAAACGCGATGCCCAGCACGACGGCGATAATGCCCAGCACGATGGTGGTCACGCGCGACACTTTCAATTCGTTGGCGCCCGTGGCCTTGCCCTTCTTGATGACGGTGGCATACAGATCGTGCGACACGGCCGAAGCGCCCGACAGGGTCAAACCAGCCACAACGGCCAGGATGGTGGCAAACGCGACCGCCGACATGAAGCCCAGGAAGACGTTGCCGCCCACAGCCTTGGCCAGATGCACGGCCGCCATGTTGTTACCGCCCAGCAGCTTGCCGGCAGCATCCTTGAACTCGGGATTGGTGCTCACCAGCACGATGGCGCCAAAACCGATGATGAAGGTCAGAATGTAGAAGTAGGCGATCCAGGTGGTAGCCCAGAACACGGATTTGCGCGCTTCCTTGGCGCTCGGCACCGTGAAGAAACGCATCAGGATGTGCGGCAAGCCTGCCGTACCGAACATCAGCGCCATGCCAAACGAGATGGCCGAGATCGGGTCCTTGATGAAGGAACCGGGGCCCATGATGGCTTCCTTGGCGGCGTGCACGTCCACCGACTTGGCGAACAGCGCTTCCGGGCTGAAGTTGAATTGCGCCAGCACGGCAACGGCCATGAAGGTGGCGCCGCCCAGCAGCATGACGGCCTTGATGATCTGCACCCAGGTGGTGGCGGTCATGCCGCCAAACAGCACGTAAATCATCATCAATGTACCGACCAGGACGACGGCGATCCAGTATTCCAGGCCGAACAGCAGCTTGATCAGCTGGCCCGCGCCCACCATCTGCGCGATCAGGTAAAAGGCCACGACGACGAGGGTGCCGGAAGCCGAGAAAATGCGGATCGGCGCCTGCTTGAAGCGGTAGGCGGCCACATCGGCAAAGGTGTAGCGGCCCAGGTTGCGCAAGCGCTCGGCCATCAGGAAGGTGATGATGGGCCAGCCGACGAGAAAGCCGATGGCATAGATCAGGCCGTCATAGCCGTTGAGGAAGACGGCGGCGGAAATACCGAGGAACGATGCAGCCGACATATAGTCGCCCGCAATGGCCAGGCCATTCTGGAAGCCCGTGATGCCGCCGCCGGCCGTGTAGAAATCGGAGGCCGACTTGGTCTTCGCGGCCGCCCACTTGGTGACGAACAGGGTGAAGATGACGAAGGCGGCGAACATGGTGATCGCCGTCCAGTTGGTAGGTTGCTTGACTGCCTGGCCCAGATCGGCGCCGGCCGCCAGCACGCTGCTGCTGGCGCCCGCCAGCAAGGTCAGGGCTGCCAGGCAGGAAAATGTGCGTTGAATCGATGGGGTGCGGTTCATGCTTGCACCCGTGCCTGGATGGCGCTGGTCAGTTCGTCGAATTGCTTGTTGGCGCGGCGCACATAAATGCCGGTGATCACCACGGTAAACAAGATGACGAACAAGCCGATCGGCATGCCCCAGGTCATCACGCCGGTGCCCGTTTTGGTGGCAAGGAATTCCTTGTTGAAGGCGATGAGCAGAATGTAGCCGTAATACACCAGCATCATCAGGCCCGTCAGCGCCCAGCCGAAGCTGGAACGCACCCTGACCAGCCGATGATAATTGGGGTCGCCCTTGATTTTTTGAACCAGATCGTCATGCATGGTGTTGCCTCCTGTTATGTAAAAGCCTGCTCTTTTATGCGAGCTTGGGTTCACAGTACAGCGCGAGGCTTACCCGCCCCTTACGGCAGCGATTTTTTCTCGCAGAAGCAACACAAGACAGACAAGGTCAGTTCAGCGCGGCTGCCGGTCCGAAGAATTCATGGTGCGTCTGCCGCTCCGGCACGCCCAGCTCGCGCAGATACTGCTTGACGGCCCGCATGAACGGCTGCGGCCCCAGGAAGTAGGCGTCGACGTCGCGCGAGGCTGGCAGCCAGTGATTCAGCTGCTCTTTACTCAGCAAGCCGACAGCGTCCGGTGCATCTTGCTCACCGTCATGTTCCGCGTAGCAGTAATAACGCTGCAACTGCGGGTGCTGTGCGGCCAGTGCGTCGATCTGCGCGCGGAACGCATGCACGCTCTGGTTGCGCGCCGCGTGGATGAAATGCACGGGACGCTTGCCGCGCAGGGCCGCCATCAGCATGGCCAGGGTCGGCGTGATGCCCACGCCGCCGCTGATCAGCACCAGCGGCTTGTCACTGTCCGTCAGCACGAAGTCGCCCGATGGCGGCGTCAGCTGTACGGTGTCGCCCGCCTGCACGTGGTCGTGGAAGAAATTCGACACCTTGCCGCCCGCTTCGCGCTTGACGCTGATGCGGTAGGTCTGGCCATTGCTGGCAGCGGACAAGGAATACTGGCGGCGCATCGGCACGCCATCGACGCTGGCCAGCACGCCGATATACTGGCCTGGTGCAAAGTCGAGCACGCTCTGGCCATCGGCGGGCGCCAGCAGGAAGGACGTGATCTCGCCGCTTTCCACCGTCTTGCTGCGCACCAGAAAATCGCGCGCGCCGCTCCAGCCGCCCGGCGCGCCAGCCTGCGCCTTGTAGATACGCCCTTCTTCGCCGGCCAGGATGTCGGCCAGCTGGCCGTAGGCCGCGCCCCAGGCATCGATGACGGCGTCGCTGGCGACTTCGTCACCCAGCACTTCGCGGATCGCTTGCAGCAGGCTGGCGCCCACCAGCGGATAGTGCTCGGCGCGGATCTGCAAGGCCACGTGCTTGTTGACGATGGTGGCCACCAGGTCGCCCAGCGCCGCCAGTTGGTCGATATGCTTGGCGTACATCAGCACGCCATTGGCCAGCGCGCGCTGCTGGTCGCCGCTGTGCTGGTGCGCCTGGTTAAAGTACGGCAGCACTTCGGGATGGTCGCGGAACAGATTCTTGTAGAAGTGGCGCGTCAGCGCTTCGCCGCCCTGTTCGAGGATGGGGACGGTGGCCGTGATGATGGCGCGTTGTTCTTGGGTCAGCATGTAAAACTCCTGTGTATATTGGTAAGCGGTCTCAGGCCAGCGTTTCAACGGCTGGATACAGCTCATGGTCTTCGCGCCGCATGCGCTGGAACAGCGCGTGCAGCACGCTATTGGCTTCGCTGCGGAAGGCATCCGGCTCGGCCGCCAGGCGCACGGGCGTATTCCAGCGGCCGGCAAAATCGAGGTAGGCGCCGGCGATGCCGTGCATCTCGTTTTCGTACTGGCGGCCCAACTGGGCCACCCTGGCCACACCGCAACTCTGCGCGGCTGGATACAGGTAGCGCTGCTCGACGGCCAGGTGCAGCTTGATCAAGCCGCTCATGGCGATGATCTGTTCGGCAATGGCCTGCGCCTGCGCGGCCACACCGCCGCGCGCCAGCTGGCGCAAGGCATCGATGGAGGCCAGGATGGCCAGATGCTGCTGTTTGAATTTGTCGATATTCATGGCGTGTTTCTCTTGTTGAGTGTTGCCAGTGTAGCGGAATTCGCTTAAACATGCAAACCATATACATCTTTAAAGCGGCAGGTTTGCGGCGGAAATCTGGATCGACATGCGCCACTATGTGCGGCACAGAACACAAGCAAAAGCCAGTGCTACCTATAATTTATCCATCACAGCGCGTGCCCGTTTGCGGCCGTGCCGCCCCCTCCACTCCCGCCAAGGATGAGCATGAAAAACAATACGGACACGGGCCAGGCGCAGCAACTGGCCGGCATCATCAACGAGCACCACACGGCACTGCTGGACGGCTGGATGGCCGGCCTGGTCGCCCGCCTGGTGCGGCGCGACAAGATCGCGGAAAACGAACTGCGCCAGCAGGCGTCGCAATTGTTGCCGCTGCTGGCGGGCGCCCTCGACAGCGGCGACTCGTTCGACATCGAAGGCGGCGCCTGGGACGATACGCGCCAGCTGATCGCTGAAATATCGCAGTCGCGCGTGCGCCAGGGCTATTCGCCGATCGACACGGCCAGCTTCATGTTCGCCCTCAAGGAACCGCTGTTCGCCTACCTGCGCAAGGAAATCACGGCGCAGCCGCAAGAGCTGGGCGACGCCATCATCAGCACCAGCAAATTGTTCGACGAACTGGGCCTGCTGACCATCGCCATCTACCAGAAGGCGCGCGAACAGGTGATTCTGCGCCAGCAGCAGGAATTGCTGGAACTGTCCACGCCCGTGGTGCAACTGTGGCAAAACGTGCTGGCCCTGCCCCTGATCGGCACCCTCGACAGCGCCCGGACGCAGGTGGTGATGGAAAGCCTGCTGCAAAAGATCGTCGACACGGGTGCCCTGATTGCCATCATCGACATCACGGGCGTGCCCACCGTCGACACGCTGGTGGCGCAGCACCTGCTGAAAACCATCGCCGCCGCGCGCCTGATGGGCGCCGACTGCATCATCAGCGGCATCCGCCCGCAGATCGCGCAAACCATCGTGCACCTGGGTGTCAACCTGGAAGACGTGATCACCAAGGCCACCCTGGCCGACGCCTTCGTCGTGGCCCTGAAACGCACGGGTTCCAGCATCACTTACCAGCAGCAGCAACACTGAGGCGCCTATGGAAAGAATCCCCATTTTACGTATGGGCCGGCTGCTGCTGGTGACGATCCAGGTGGACATGCACGACCGCCTGGCGATGACCTTGCAGGACGACCTGACTACGCGCATCGTGACGGACCGCGCCACGGGCGTGCTGATCGACATTTCCGCGCTCGACATCGTCGACTCCTTCATCGGCCGCATGATCAGCAACACGGCGGCGATGGCGAAAATCCTCGATGCACGCACGGTGGTCGTCGGCATGCAGCCGGCCGTCGCCATCACGCTGGTGGAACTGGGCCTGACCCTGGAAGGCGTGTGCACGGCGCTGAACGTGGAACGCGGCATCAAGCTGCTGGAACAGGGCGGCGCATGCACATGACGGGGGGCGCCGTGCTGGGCGCGCAGGCACAGGCAACCGCGCAGATCCTGCCCCTGCACAGCGACGAAGACGTCGTGCGGCTGCGCAAGCAGGTACGCGACAGCATGGTCGCCATGGGTTTTGGCCTGATCGAACAGACCAAGATCATCACGGCGGCAAGCGAACTGGCGCGCAACACCTTGCGCTACGGCGGCGGCGGCGAAGCGCGCATCGCGCGCGTCAGCGATGGCGCGCGCCAGGGACTGGAGCTGCGCTTTGTCGACGCAGGACCGGGCATCGACGATATTGCCCTGGCGCTGACCGATGGCTACACCAGCGGCGGCGGGCTGGGACTGGGGCTGGGCGGCGCCAAGCGCCTGGCCGACGCCTTTCACATCGACACGGCGCCCGGCGCGGGCACCACTGTCACCATCGCGAAATGGAAGCTGTTTTGAACCACCAGGAACCACAGCCTGACATTGCCAGGCAAAGAACTTTCCCCATCGGCGAACCGAGCGAGATCGCCGCGGCCCGCCGCGCCGGCAACGAACTGGCGCGCCGCATCGGTTTCGACGATGTGCGCACGGGCCAGCTGGCCATCATCATCAGCGAAGCGGCGACCAATATCGTCAAGCACGCGCAGCGCGGCGAAATCCTGCTGCGCAAGGTGCTGCGCGGCGGCACCAGCGGCATCGAAGTGCTGGCCATCGACAACGGCCCCGGCATGGCGAATGTGCGCCAGCACATGCAGGACGGCCACTCCACCACGGGCACCTACGGCGTGGGCCTGGGCGCGATACGCCGCCTGAGCCAGGAATTCGACCTGTACACGGCACCTGGCAAGGGCACAGTGCTGATGACGGTGGTGTGGGGGCCGAACGCCAGCAGCACCATTCCCGCCCATCCGAACTGGCAAATCGGCGCCGTGTGCCTGCCGCTGGCGTCCGAGCAGGTGTGCGGCGACGCCTGGAACGTCGTGTGCGAAGGCCATGAACTGAGCCTGATGGTGGCCGATGGCCTGGGCCACGGTCCGCTGGCGGCGCGCGCCTCGGAATGCGCCAGCGCGCTGCTGGAACACGCCACGCCCGGCCTGCCGCCCCTGCCCGCCCCCTTCATCGAACTGGCCCACGGCGCCCTGCGCACCACGCGCGGCGCGGCACTGGCGGTGGCGCACATCGACAGCGCGCGGCGCGAACTGCGCTATGCGGGCGTGGGCAATATCGCCGCCTGCGCCTTCGACGCGCAGCAGCGCCGGCATCTGCTGTCGCATAACGGCATCGTCGGCAGCAATCTGCGCAAGGTGCAGGAATTTTGCCATGCATGGCAACCGGGCACGACCCTGATCATGCATTCCGACGGCCTGCATACGCGCTGGGACCTGGAACAGTATCCGGGCCTGGCACACTGCCACCCCAGCCTGGTCGCCGCCGTGCTGTACCGCGACTTTGCGCGCGGGCGCGACGACATCACGGTGGTGGTGCTGCGCGAACATGAGGAGCACCGACCTGCCGGTGCGGAAAGGAACGACACGCCATGACACAACGCATATTGACGGCGCATATCGGCAGCGAACTCGATGTGGTGGGCGCACGCCAGCGCGCGCGGCAGATCGCCGCCCTGTGCGGCTTCGGCGTGCAGGACCAGGTGCGCATCGCCACGGCCGTGTCGGAACTGGCGCGCAACGTCTACAACTACGCGGGCAGCGGCAAGATCCACTTCGCCATCGATGGCCAGACGGCGCCGCAGGTACTCAGCATCCGCATCGAGGACCAGGGCCCCGGCATCGCGCAGCTCGACCAGATACTGGCCGGCACCTACCGTTCCCCCACGGGCATGGGCCTGGGCATCCTGGGCGCGCAGCGCCTGATGGACCGCTGCCATATCCACAGCACGCCGGGCGCCGGCACGCACATCACGCTGCAAAAACTGTTCCCGCGCGACGCACCCCTGCTCGACGGCAGCATGATCGGCGCGCTGTCCGGCAGCCTGCAGGCGCTGCCCTCGGATATCACACTGTCCGAAGTGCAGCAGCAGAACCGCGAACTGCTCGCCACCCTGGCCGAACTGAAGACGCGCCAGGACGATTTACTACAACTGACGCGCGAACTGGAAGACACCAACCGGGGCGTGGTGGCGCTGTTTGCGGAACTCGATGAAAAAGCCGACCACCTGCGCCGCGCCGACCAGATGAAATCGCGCTTCCTGTCGAACATGAGCCATGAATTCCGCACGCCGCTCAGTTCCATCCGCGCCCTGTCCAAGCTGCTGCTCGACCGCATTGATGGCGAGCTGTCGGAGGAGCAGGAAAAGCAGGTGCTGTTCATCCTGCAAAGCGCCGTCAGCCTGAGCGACCTGGTCAACGACTTGCTGGACCTGGCCAAGATCGAGGCGGGCAAGGTCGACGTGCACGCCAACAGTTTTCAAGTAGCCGACCTGTTCAGCGCCCTGCGCGGCATGCTGCGCCCGCTGCTGGTGTCCGAGTCGCTCACCTTGACCTTCATCGCCCCCGATCCGGCGCTGCAGATCCATACGGATGAAGGCAAGCTGTCGCAAATCCTGCGCAACTTCATCGCCAACGCCCTCAAGTTCACCGAGGCCGGCGCCATCGTCGTCAGCGCCACGTCCTTGCCGGAGCAGGACGCCATCCGCTTTTCCGTCTCCGACACGGGCCTGGGTATCGCCGCCGACGACGTGCAGCTGATCTTCGAGGAATTCAGCCAGGTGGAGAACCACATGCAGCGCAAGGTCAAGGGCACGGGCCTGGGACTGCCCCTGTGCCGCAACCTGGCCACGCTGCTCAACGGCACGGTGGCCGTGGAAAGCACGCCGGGCCAGGGTTCGCTGTTTTCCGTCATCCTGCCCACCAGCTACCATGCGCCCGAGGGCAGCCTGCCGCCGAGCGCGCCGGCCAACGACAACGGCAACGACCAGCGCATCGGCGTGCTGGTGGTGGAAGACAATCCGCCCATCCGCCTGCTGTATGAAAAATTCCTGGCCGGCAGCGAATTTCGCGTGGTCCCCGCGCGCAGCGTGCGCGAGGCGCAGGAACGCTGGGAACAGCAGCGCCCCGCCGCCGTCATCCTCGACATCCTGCTGCACGGCGAAACGGCCTGGCACTGGCTGGCCGAGCTGAAAAACGACCCGCTGCGGCGCCAGGTGCCCGTCATCGTCGCCACCGAGATCGACGATGTGCGCAAGGGCCTGGCCCTGGGCGCCGACGCCTACTACGTCAAGCCGCTGTCGCGCCAGCAATTGCTGGCGACCCTGCGCGCGCTGATCGGCAATCCACACCACCGGCAAGAGCCGGTTCCGCCGCAAGGCACAACCACCTGGGACAATGCGCATGCTACCGGATAACAATAGCGATGCTCTGATCCTCAACGTCGATGACAGCGACGGCGCCCGCTACGCCAAGTCGCGCATCCTCAAACGCGCCGGCTTCAAGGTCATCGAAGCGTCGAACGGCGGCGACGCGCTGCTGCGCGCCCGCCAGGACCGCCCCAACCTGATCCTGCTCGACGTCAAGCTGCCCGACATCAACGGCCTGGAAGTGTGCCGCCAGTTGAAGGGCGGCGCCGAAACGAACACCATCCTGGTGCTGCAGACGTCGGCCTCGTGCATCGGCACGGCCGACAAGATCCGCGCCCTCGATGGCGGCGCCGACAATTACCTGGTCGAGCCGATCGAGGCCGATGAATTGATCGCCAACGTCAGGGCGCTGCTGCGCCTGGGCCGGGTCGAGCGCGAGCTGCGCGACGTGGACCGCCGCAAAGATGAATTCCTGGCCACCCTGGCGCACGAGCTGCGCAACCCGCTTGGCCCCATCCGCACGGCGCTGGCCCTGCTGTGCAAGCTCGACCCCGTCGTGCCGGACATGCAGGACAATGCGCGCCGCACCATCGCCCGCCACACGGACCACCTGGTGCGCCTGGTGGACGACCTGCTCGACGTGTCGCGCATTTCGCAAGGCAAAATCTCGCTGCAATGGGAAAGCGTGAGCCTGGCCAGCGTCATTCGCAGCGCGCTGGAAACCAGTTCGCACAGCGTCGAGGCGCGCGGCCATGCACTCGACGTGAACCTGCCCCAGGAAGAACTGTGGGTCTGCGGCGACGCCGTGCGCCTGTCGCAGATCGTCGCCAACCTGCTGCTCAACGCGGCCAAGTTCACGGCGCCGGGCGGGCGCATCGCCATTTCCGCCGTGCGCGAAGGTGACAACGTGCGCATACGCCTCTGCGACAACGGCATCGGCATTGCGGCGGCCAGCATCGACAGCATCTTCGGCCTGTTCGAGCAGAGCGGCCACTCGCCCGACCGGGTGCAGGACGGCCTGGGCATCGGCCTGTCGCTGGTGCGCAAACTGGTGACCTTGCACGGTGGCCAGGTCAGCGTGAGCAGCCCCGGCGTCGGGCTGGGCAGCACCTTCGAAGTCACCTTGCCGCTCGACGCCAACGTGCCGCAGGCGGCCGCGCCAGCGCCGCAGGCGGCCAGTGGCGCCAGCCAGCGCATCCTCGTCGTCGACGACAACTGCGATGCGGCCGACACCCTGGCCGAACTGCTGGAAATGTACGGCCACACGGTGCGCACCGCCTACACGGGCGCGCAAGCGACCGAGCGCACGCTGGAATTCAAGCCCGACATCGTCTTCCTCGACATCGGCCTGCCCGACATGAGCGGCTACGAGGTGGCCGTCAAGCTGCGCCAGCTGCCGATCCCGCAGCAATTCCTGCTCGTCGCGCTGACCGGCTATGGCCAGGAGCACGACCGCCAGGCGGCCCTGCAAGCGGGTTTCAACGAGCACTTCGCCAAGCCCGTCGATTTCGGCAAGCTGGCCATGCTGGGTCTGCATATCGCATCATGACGCTGGACTGGCTGCGAAATTGGTCATTTACATAACGCGTCGACTATAATCGGCAGTGCGAAACGCGACTGTTTCGGGCCAACCGGGATGAACAATTGCAGCAAAAAACGACAGGTAATGGCGCTGCTGTGCCTTTTTCCACATGGCTGCGCCCCCGTGCCTGGCTGGCTGCCTTTGCCGCCACGGCCTTGCTGGCAATGCCGGCCAGTAAGGCCGTGGCGGCCAGCACCGAAGCAGGATTACCAGGCAGGCTGGTATGCCATGACGACCTCTTCGCACCCTACTTCATGCAGATTCAAGGCCGCATCGAGGGATTGAACGTCGATGTGCTGCGCGAGGCGGCAGCCCGCCTGGGCATCGCCATTGAATTTCGCGCCATGCCATGGCGCCGGCTCAAAAGTGAGCTGGCCAGGCCGCAGGGCACGGTCGATTGCGCCTTCGCCATGAGCCGCACGCCGGCACGCGAGCAGTACCTGGAATTTGGCAAGGTACCGCTGCAGCCGACCGAGTACGCGCTGTTCGTGCGGCAGGCCGACACGCTGCCGGCCGTGGGCAAGCTGGACGACCTGGCCGGCAAAGTGATCGGCGTGCGCGGTGGATTCCGCCTGCCCGAAGCCATCGCCGCCGGCGTGGCGCAGGGCCGCTGGAGCATCGCCGACGTACCAACGGATGCCGCCAACTTCCAGAAACTGGCGCTGCGCCGCATCGATGCCGTGCTGGCGGACGGCGTCGTCGGCCAGTACACGGTCAAACAGTTGAAACTGCAAGGCATCGTCCGCGTGGCGCCGCCACTGGCCCGCTTCGACACCTATATCGTGTTTCGCAAGAATACAGGCTCGCCCGCGCTGGCCGCCGCCTTCGACCGCGTATTCCGGCGCATGCGCCAGGATGGCAGTTTCACACTCATCACTTCCGCCTATCTGGGCGCCCCACTTCTGGAACCTTGACATGACAACCCGCACGCCGCTGCTGCGCATCACCATGATACTGGGCGCCCTGCACGCCCTGCTGGGCTGGCTGCTGCTGCCTGCGCTACCCGTCGGCGTGGCCGGCTGGCTGCTGGGTGGCGCCGTCTTGCTGGCCTCGACCATGCTCATGCCGATGACCATCTTCGCCCGCGCCGTCACTGGCGATGCGCGCCTGGCCGACCGTCTGAGCTGGGCCGGTTCGCTGTGCATGGGCTTTTTTTCCTCGCTGTTCGTGCTCACCATGCTGCGTGAGCTGCTGATGCTGATTCCCGCCACCCGCCCGCACGCGCAAGCGTCCGCCGTGGCGGCCCTGGCCCTGGCGCTGCTGGCCAGCGTCGTCGGTTTCATCAACGCACGCCGTGTGGCGCGCGTGCGCGAAGTCGACGTGCCGATCGCCGGCCTGCCGGCCGACCTGCACGGTTTTAGCATCGTGCAACTGAGCGACATCCACGTGGGCGCCACCATCCAGCGCGCCTACGTGGAAGCCATCGTCGCGCGCGCCAACGGCCTGCAGGCGGACCTGATCGCCATCACGGGCGACGTGGTCGACGGCACGGTGGCGCAACTGGGCAGCCATACGGCGCCGCTGGGCGAGCTGCGCGCGCGCCACGGCGTCTTCCTTGTGACGGGCAACCACGAATACTATTCGGGCGCGACCCCTTGGGTGGCGGAATTTCGCCGCCTGGGCTTGCGCGTGCTGATGAACGAGCACACGGTGCTCGAACACGACGGCGCGCGCCTGGCGCTGGCCGGCGTCACCGATTTCAATGCGGCCGCCTTCGATCCGGCGCAGAAAAGCGACCCGCAAGCGGCCATCGCCGGCGCACCGGCCGATATCCCCCGCATCCTGCTGGCGCACCAGCCGCGCAGCGCGCCCGAGGCCGAAGCGGCCGGCTACGACCTGCAATTGTCGGGCCACACGCACGGCGGCCAGTTCTGGCCCTGGAATCTGTTCGTGCCGCTGCAGCAGCCGTATGTGGCGGGACTCCACCGGCGTGGCCGCCTGTGGATTTACGTCAGCCGCGGCACCGGGTACTGGGGCCCGCCGAAACGCATCGGCGCGCCGGCGGAGATTACGCGACTCAGGCTGGTGGCGCACAGCGGTTGAGCAGGCCTGGGGCATGGCCAGTTTCTTTATCGCTGCGGCAGTCAGACCCTCCCGGCAAACATGGCAATTCCGGCGGCACAGCCTGCGCTGGCCACGACCAGGGTGGCAATCAGCCAACGCCGCACAGATTGTGTCGAGGACGTCAGCTGCTCCGTCCATTTTCTGGCCCACGCATCCTGCTGCATCGCCAGCGCGGTCAATTGCATTTGCTGCTCGGCAAACGCCAATTGCATCTGCGCCACGGACTGCACCAGCGGCGCCACCTCGGCTTCGTTGCGGCGGGCAACCTCCATGAGCGATGCCGCCACATGCGTGCCCAGCTCATGGCGCTGCTGCGCCATCATTTCATGCAACTGAATGAAGGATTGCTTGTCGGACTCACCTTGCTCCACCAGTTGTCCCGACAATTTTTCCACCGAGTCGCGGTGGGCAGTCACCGTGCCCTGTTCCAGCGTATTCTGGACCTGATGCAGCATGGGTTGCAATGACAGGCGAATTTCGCGCGGCGTCTCTTCGGCCAGCGATTTGAGCGAGCGAATCTGCGTGAGCGCGTCATCCGCACTCATATTGGTGCCCTGGATAATGGCCTGTAAATCTTCCAGCATCGATTCAAACTGGTTCAGCCGTTTGTCCAGCTCGCGGACCGACTTCGTAACAGGCGCCAGCGGTTCCTGCATTACTTTTTGCAATAGTTCCTGAAATTCGTGTTCCTGGCGGGCGATATCGTGTTGATTGTTCATGGCCTTGGTCAATATGAAGTAAAAGTGAATTAAATGGCGGAGGGTTCGATGTGCAGCAGGACTTGCTTGCGTACGTCCACAAGGCGCACGGCAGCCAGCAAGCCCAGAAAGCCGGTGACGCGGTTGCCGGCGGTGCAGATCGCCTGTCGCCGCTGTTCCAGCTCAGCGACATATTCCGCGTCGAGCAGCGATGCAAAGCGGCGGCTCTCCAGCAGGTCGTTTTCCATCCGCTGTTCAAACAGCTCGCGCGCCTGCGTGTGCTGTGCCAGTTTCTCCTCCAGCAGCTTGATCGGCGCGATGCCGCCGTCGGCAAGCCGCTGAAAGTCGTCACGTTTGTAGCGTTGCTCCTCCAGCTCCTCCAGCAGGCGTTCCCGCCAGGCATGAGCGGCGGCCAGCCAGCGTTTGCGGGCAAGCGCCTTGAGTTCCGTCTGGACCTCGTCGATACAGCGCTTGAAGGTCCTGAGATCCCTGGCATAGTCGCTGCCCTCGCCGGTGCTCCAGTATTTGTCCACCCAGTAGGCATTGAGGGTGGAGAGGAAGCTGCTGAACGCATCGTCCAGTATGTCGTCGCTGCCGCTGGCGCCATCCTTCAACTCCACACGGCGCCAGAACGGCTGCGTGCCTGACATCCGTGCCGTGTCGGGATGGCAGGCCAGCATGGCCTGCTTCATGGACGACTTCGCGCGCCGGATCACTGCCTTGAAGCCGTCGACGCTTTCGTATGGATCGCCAGGCGCCGTCGTAGCAAAAACGAAATGCCGCGCTATGTCTTTCGACAACGCCTCGTCCGTCAATGCTTCCTGCGCCTGCGCCAGGCTGGCGCATTGTTTGCCGATATTCTCGGCCGCCAGTTGCGCCTGCCCTTGTTCGTGTTGCGCCCGCCCCAGCACCGCTTGCAGCGCCTCGCTCTCGGCACCCAGCACTTCCTGGCGTTTTTTCTTCACCCTGGCAATCACCATGTGCGCATCGACGGCAACGCGCAGACGCGCCAATGGCGTGGTCGACGCCTGTATATCGCTCAGCAACTGCTGCTTGAGTGTCAGCATCATCGGCTGTACCCGCGCATACAGAAGGGGCTCGGCTTCGCGGGCATCAAGCCACGACTGCCCGAACTCAAGCGGGAAAAAGTTCGCCGCGCGCTTGACATCCTCACTCAGCGGTATCGAGCGTTCAATCTGTTCGACAAGGCGCCGCCGGTACAGCGGCACTTCGGCCTCGCCAGCATGCTCGCGCACCATGTCGCGCACCGACTGCGCCGTGAAGGAATACGTGGTGACAATCCGAAAACGCCGCGGCGCGCTTTGCCAGTCTTCGATGCCCGGCAACGTCAGGCCGCCCCCTGCAGGAACGACAAGTCATCACCGCGCCCCACCAGCAGGATCAGATCGGCCAGCGGCACATATTTGCGGGCCATCGCATGTACATGCTCCTGCTCTGCCGCGTTTGCCGGTTTGTCGCCGGGAAGATCGAGCATGCGCACGCCCGACTGCGCGACATCGGCATCAAAGCATTCCAGCGGGACGAACACGACGCATGGCCCATGCGCGACCAGTTGGCGCATTTCCATCGCCGTTCGCAACCGGCCAAGTTCTGCCTCCATGGCCAGGTCATCGCCGTACCATGCGATGGCTGTTTCATTGACTTTCAGTCCCCAGCGCTGATCCGGCGAACGGCGGTATTCCATCGTGGTGGCGGTGGCCGATTGTCCGGCCGCGCGTCCACCCCGCAAGACCCGCGCCACGCGCGGCATCTGCGTCGCCAGCACCCCCATCAACTCCATCAGCAAGGTGGTTTTGCCGACCTGAGTCTTGCCGAAAACGACCACGTAGGCTTCCGCCTGCTGATCCTTGCTGGCCAGGCGGTCACGGATTTCAGGGCTCAGCGATTCAGCAAAGCGCGTATATGCCCGGAAGGCCCAGTCCAGCCGCTCCTGGTCATGCTGTGCCCATGCCGCGCGCACGCCGGACGCTTGCGCCGGCGCCAAGCTGCCCCGGCTCACGCGGCCGCATCCGCATGGAACAGCGCCATCGTATGCCCGGACCGGCCCAGTTCAAACAGCAGGTCACGCTGCAGCGAACGCACATCGGCCAGGGCCTTCGCCAGGCGGTCTTTTTCCATCAGCGCTTCATCCAGGCGGTAGCGCGCGCGCAATGACTGTTCCAGCCGGCCCCGCATCTGGCCCATCATCTGATTGAAATGATGGATGAAATGCTTGTGGTGGTGTGCCTGTATGCTCTGCAACATCGATTGCGACACGAGCCGTGCCTTCTCGTCATGGATGCGCGTGGCCTGCATGGCGGAATACGCCAGATACCCCACCGCCACTGCGCCGACCACGGCGGCGCCAACGCCGCCGATGGCGGCACCGGCCGCCGCCGTGCCACCCGTACCGGTGCCGGCAGCCGCGGCCGAGGCGGACGCCGGATTGAACATGCTCATCAGCGCAGGGATCACATCGACATCGCCATCGCTGAGCACATCGACGGCAAAGACGGTGGCAATGCTGCGCAAAACCGTCTTGCCCAAGGTCACGCCGTCGCCCAATTGCTGCACCGCCTTTTTCATCATGTCGGCTTGATCGGACGCCTCTGCCGTCTTCAATTCCGGCGTCAGACCCACCAGCGCGGGCATCATGCTGGCCAGCCGCGCATATTCCAGCGTCAGCGCCGGCAAGAGCTTGATCGCGCTGACGACATCCTTGGTCACCAACTGGGCCGGCCCTTCCGCCCGCCCCTTTGCACCCAAAATCACCCGCAGATTTTGCTGGTCGTCCTCGTCCGGACGCTGCCAGGCAATCACTTGCTGCTTTGCATCGACATAGCCCAGTTTTTGCATCGGTGTCGCATCGCTTCCGTGCGCGATGGCAAGCACTTGCTGGCCCTGCTCACCGCGCAGTTTCTTCTGCGTCAGCCCGCCGATCATGTCGGTGTGCTTTTCCAGCACATCGGCCTGGCCGCCCCACGATGCGCTTACGCTCTGCGCTATGTGCTGGTGGCTTTGCGTGGCCGTTCTGGCGAAGTCCTTGATTTTGTTGACCACACCCTCGTGATCGCTGATCAAGCTGCCTTCGAGCGTCTTCCAGGCCGCACCCAGATGCGCTTGCAGCAATTGATCGACGCCTTCCAGATAGTCCTCGCGCAAGCTATCCCTGGCTTCGTCGAAGGCCTCCAGATAGCTGCGCACTGCCTGCAAGCCCTCATTGCCGCTCTCGCGTTCATGAAAGAGCAGCTTGGTTTTATTGTGCACCAGTCCCAGCACCGAGGTCAGGTCACGGCTCAGCACCCCTGCCAGACGGCTCAATTGCGCCTTGCGGTCGCCGCCGCCCGAGCAGGACAGGTCCTGGATCGCCTTGGTCAAAGCTGGCAGCCAGTCTTGACGATAGTTCTGGTCATCCGCGCCGACGCAAATGATTCTGGTCCCGGCCAAGTCGGCTGGCACCTTGAACACATGGGCCGCCGTATCGCGCAACGCCTGCAGGCGCTCCGGCTTGCCGCGCGCGGCCTCCGTTTTACTGATCACCACCAGGGTTTGCGCGCCACCCAGTTCGCCTTGCAGCATGTCGGTGACGATGTCGACCTGCTGCTGGTTGGCCATGCGCGTCTCGTCCGTGACGACGATGCAGCCGACCGCACCGACCAAGGCCTGGCGCATCAGTTCCTGCCATGATTTATTCTCGCGGTCCTGCGTCTCGTAGCCAGGCAGCAGCAGCCAGGCCTGGTTCGCCCGGTTGAAATAGCGTTGCGGCACTTTCAGCACGGGCAGCAGCACGTCCATTTCCGGGTCGCATACGGCTTTCTGGAAGGTGGCGACATCGACGTCGTCCTCCACCAGCACGTATTGCCCGTCCTGCTTGCGCAGACAGCGCAGCGCGCCCTGCACCTCGGTGTGCGACGCATCTTCCAGCACCAGCACGGGCAGCTTCTCGCCCCGGCCTTCGTTGGGCTGCAACCATTGCGCCGACTCGCCATCGAGCGCATACAGCGAGCGCAGCAGTGTAGTTTTTCCCGCCCCTTGCGAGCCACCGATCGCCAGGATCGACGTCGTGCCCAGCACTTCGGCAAGCAACAGGCGGCGCATGATCAGCGGCATGTCGGTGCGCAGGCGCTCGTCGTCAATCAACTGACTGGCGCCATGCAATTCGCGTAAGGCAGCGTTCAAATCTTGCAGCAAAATTTCAGGAGAATGCATCGTGAGGACTTTCTATCGACAACGGTTTAAATAACTGCGCTCCAGGCGATGTTGATCCCATACCTATAGTCGCGCGGCAAGCGCATGCGGCGATTCGTGGATGGGATCTGTCAGGAATGGACGGCACAGACAAAAACTTTCTTTTCGGAATGTTTTCATCTTACACAAGCGTAGCGACAGATCGTGTCGCCACTACCCGCCATGTCATGTTATTTGTGAAAAGAAAGTATATTTACAACAATGTGGCGGCTAGCGCTGGCGAGAAGGGCCATAACCATGTAGTAGAACAGCTATCAACACCGACTGCGCGTCGTAATTTGCGGTCTGTGATGCTCACTGCCTCGGCGGCCCCGTACTTCGTACAGTTGCGCCTCTCGATCCAACGGGGCGCCGAGCCTTCCTTCCGCTCGCCACGATTTTGTCAGGTGTTGTAATCAGGCCGTATCTGCGCGGCGAAATCGCGCTGGCGGAATTGCTCCAGCAAAAAATCGACGAAGGCGCGCGTCTTCGCGGGCAAGAGCTTCTTGCTGGGATAGTACACGGACAGCGGGCCGGAATCGGCACACCAGCCGGGCAGCAAGCGGATCAAGGCGCCGCTGCGCAAGTGGGCCAGCGCGTGCGGCATGGGCAGCAGCGCTACGCCGACCCCCATGATGGCCGCCTGCGCCATCGCGTCCGGGTCGTCGAAGATGGCGCGCGGGCGGGATTCGGCCACGCCTTCGCCGCCTTGCCCGTCGCGCAGTATCCAGCTGCGCAATCTGCCGCTGCCGGCCGAGCGGCGCACCACGCCGTCGAAGTGCGCCAGGTCCGACGGATGCACGGGCATGGCCTTGCCCTGCATGAAGGCGGGCGACGCCGTGGCGACGATGTGGGCGTGGCCCAGTTCGCGCGCCACCACGCCCGGCGTCAGCTCGATGCCGCCGCCGATGGCGACATCGAACCCCTCGCCGATCAAGTCCACTTGCCGGTTGTCGAAATGGCAGTCGGGGACCACGCCCGGGTAGCGCGCGATGAACTCGCCCAGCAGGGGCACCACGTAGCTACGGCCAAACGACGGCGCCATGCTGATTTTCAGGATGCCGGCCGGCTGGCCGCCCTCTTCCGCCACGCCGGCGATCGCTTCGCGCAGGGTGGACAGGGCGCCGCCTATCTGCTGCAGGAAACGCTCGCCCCCTTCCGTCAGGGTCAGGCGGCGCGTGCTACGCTGGAACAGCCGCAGTCCCAGGCTCGCTTCCAGCCGCGCCACGTTCTTGCTGACGGCCGCAGGCGTCAGCCCCAGGCGGCGCGCAGCCGCAGAAAAGCTGCCCAGCTCGGCAGACAGCACGAAGGATTGCAGGTGATTGAGGGCGTCCATGCGCCTATTCTACCCGCTCATTTGATACTTATGGTTGAAAGTGATTGTAGCGATTCATGGCTAGCGCGCAGGCAATGGAAAGCAGATACTGGCTTCCTCGACTCCTCACACAGAAAGCCCATCATGCAAACCCAAGCCACCACCAGCACCTCTTTGCCACTGCAAAACAAGATCGCGTTTGTGACGGGCGGCTCGCGCGGTATCGGCGCGGCCATCGTGCGCCGCCTGGCCAGCCAGGGCGCCACCGTCGTCTTCACCTATCAAAGCTCGGCCGCCGAAGCGCAGGCGCTGGCCGCCACAGTGGAAACAGCCGGCGGCAAGGCGCATGGCGTGCAAGCCGATGCGGCCGACGCCGCAGCCTTGACGGCGGCCATCGATACGGTGGCGGCGCAGTTTGGCAAGATCGACATCCTCGTCAACAATGCGGGCGTGTTCCTGCCCGGCGCCATCGAGGATTTTTCGCTGGCCGACTTCGACAAGACCTTGAACGTTAACGTGCGCGCCGTGTTCGTCGCCATCAAGGCGGCCGTGGCGCACATGCCCACGGGTGGGCGCATCATCAATATCGGCAGCACGAATGCGCACCGCATGCCGTTCGGCGGCGCGGCCGCCTACGCCATGAGCAAATCGGCGCTGATCGGCCTGACGCAAGGCCTGTCGCGCGACCTGGGGCCGCGCGGCATCACCATCAACAACGTGGAACCGGGCCCCATCGCCACGGACATGAACCCGCCGACGGGCGACTTCGCCGACCTGATGCACGGCCTGATGGCCCTGCCCCGCCACGGCACGGCCGATGAAATCGCCGGCATGGTGGCCTATCTGGCCAGCGCAGAAGCGGCGTTCGTCACGGGCGCAGGGCTGAAGATCGATGGCGGTTTTGCCGCCTGATCCAGTCCGAACATCAGCGAGCGGTGCGCTGCCACGCCCGCCATGGCGCCATCGGCCACCGCGAATGCCACGCTGCCAGCCATGCGCCCCGCGTCGCCACAACAGAAGACGCCGGGCACGCTGCTGGCCTTTTGCTCGTCGGTACGCACAAATGGCCCCATGGCACCCTCTTCCAGCGCGCAGCCCAACTCGCCGGCCAGGGCACTGGCCAGGCGGGTGCGGGTCGCCACGAACAGGCCGGCCATCACGTGGCGGCTGCCGTCCGCCATGACCACATCGGCTACCCCGTCGATCTGCGCCACGGGCGTGTGCACCACTGTCACGCCGCGCGAGGCCAGTTGCACCAGCTGCGCCGCATCGGGCTCGAACGCGCCATTCAGGAAAAAGGTGACCGTGCCCCAGTCGGGCAGCATCAGGGCGTGGTGCATGGACAGGGGCCCCGTGGCCAGCACGCCGATGGCGCCCTGCTCCAGTTCATAGCCATGGCAATACGGGCAGTGAAAGACGCTGCTGCCCCAGCGCGCGGCCAGACCAACGACGGGCGGGAGCTCGTCGATCACGCCGGTGGCCAGCACCAGGCGGCGGCCCCGGACGACGCTGCCGTCCGCCAGGGTCACATCAAAGCCATCGCCATCGCTGCTGGCGGCTGCCTGCACGGCCGTCCCGTCCCGCCAGGTGACGGTGGCATACGCCAGCAGTTGCGCCTTGCCTTCGGCGGCGATGGCTGCCGTCCCGCTGCCATCTTGGGTCAGGAAGCCGTGGGAGTGGCTGGCGTAGCGGTTGCGGCGCTGGCCGCCGTCGATCACCAGCACGCGGCGGCGGGCGCGCCCCAGTTGCGTGGCGGCGGACAGGCCGGCGTAGCTGCCGCCGATGATGATGGCGTCAAACGTGGCGCTGTGCGGTTCAGGAATGTGCATGGGGGGCTCCTCGGTGTAAGGCGTATTGTTGGCTGAAACGTTCGGCCAGGTCGGCCAGGGTGACGGCGCCAAAGCGCTGGATCAGCAGCGCCTCGGCTTCGTCGAAGGCGCCGGCCAGCGACTGGTTGACCACTTGTTCGACCAGGCAGCCCGGCTGATCGACGCGGTTGCCCATGGCGAAAATGGTGGGCGAACCCACGGCCACATAAATGTCTTGCAGGGTCACGCGGTGCAAGTCGCAGACGATGCGCCAGCCGCCGCCATGGCCCTTGACCGACGCCACGTAGCCGCGTTCGCGCAAGCCGGCCATCACGCGCCGCACTAGCACGGGGTTGGTGTCCAGGTAGCCGGAGAGTTCCTCGGACGTCATCGGGCGTCCCGCATGGGCCATGTGCAGCAGCACATGGAGGATCGATGATAGTTTGCTGTCGCGTCTCATGTAACTAATGATAGTACATAAATCCCATAGATGCAAATCAGTTGCAAACTCTTGCGTGAAAAAGGGGTCAGACCCTGTCGGGTCTGACCCCAGCCTTTGCTTCAGGGTTTATTTTCAAGCTGCTGATGTTTCCTTGCGCCGCCGTCCCCGCCACCACACCAGCAAGCCCAGCAGCACCAGCACGCCAACGATGATGCCCGCGCGTGCCAGGCCGATCAGGTTGGATGGCACGCCGCCGTTGCGCAAGGTCGTTACCTGCTCCGCCGTCACCTTGACGTCGGGATTGCCGTACATCTTCTGCACGTAATTACCGAGGGTGACGATCTGCTCGTCCGACAGGGTCTGGCGGAAGGCTGGCATCAAATGTCCCGCAGTATGATTACCCTTGCCGTCCTGCCGCTCCACCCCATCGAGGATCGCCATCACCAGATTGTTGCTGTTGCTGCGGCCCGTCACCGAGTTATGGAACAGCGGCGGCAAGCTGCCGTCGAAACTGCCCTCGCCCCTGGCTTGGTGGCAGCTGGCGCACTGCGCATCGTACAGCTGCGCACCCGACATCTTGTTCAGGTTTTGCGGCAGCGGCACGCCGCGGATGCTACTCAACTCGTCGCCCGCCTGGCCCCATTGCGTCACCGCTTTCGTATCCGCCTTGTCGCGGATGGCGGGCACGCTCTTGACGTAGTGCGCGATGGCGTTCAAATCCGCATCGCTCAGGTGCTTCAGGCTATGGTCGATGGCTTCGGCCATCGGTCCGGCCGCCTGCGCCTTGTTGGCCGCGCGGCCCGTGCGCAGGTAGCTGGCCAGCTCCTGCTGGCTCCAGCTGCCGATACCGCTGTTGACATCCGATGTGATGTTCGGCGCGTACCACGTGCCCAGGTCGGTCCCACCCAGCTCTTTCGACAGCTGCTCGGCCATCAGCGCATTGCGCGGCGTGTGGCACGTGGTGCAGTGGGCCAGACCTTGCGCCAGGTAGGCGCCGCGGTTCCACTCCATGCTTTTCGACGCATCGGCCACGAACGGTTTTTTATCGAGGAACAGCATATTCCAGAGCGCCATCGACATGCGGATGTTGAACGGGAACGGCAAGTCCGTCTTTTGCGCCGGCGCCGTATCGACCGCCGCCACGCCATGCATGAAGTAGGCGTACAGGGCGGCCGTGTCGTCATCCGTCACCTTGGCGTAGGCCGTGTAGGGCATGGCCGGATACAGATGCGCGCCGTCGGCCCGCACGCCGTGGCGCACGGCGTCGGAGAATTGCGCCAGCGTGTAGTTGCCGATGCCATGCGTTGTCGATGGCGTGATGTTGGTGGCAACGATGGCGCCCAGCGGCGTGGCCAGCGCCAGCCCGCCCGCCATCGGTTTGCCGCCAGGCACGCTATGGCAGGCGATGCAGTCGCCCGCTGTGGCCAGGTAGCGGCCACGCTCGATCGCCTGCACGTCGGCGCCAGGCGCTTGCTCCGCCAGCACCGGCAAGGCCACGAGGGACAGCAAGGCGGCGCTCGCCACCATTCGGAAGGCCGCCATCATGCTGTTCCTCCCTGTTGTTCGTCGAGGATATGCTTGACGCTGCGCAGCGCCACGGCCAGACCGTTTTCCGTCGAATTGCAGGTGCCGGACGTAGGCAGCACGCCGGTGCTGCACAGGAACAGGTTGGCATGGTCGAAGGTGCGGCCCCACTGGTCGCACACGGCCTTGGCCGGATCGGAACCCATCGACAAGGTGCCGCAAATGTGCTGGTTGTTGGCGAACACGCCTTCCTTGCTGTGGCGCAGATTGGTGCCGCCCATCAGCTTGGCGATGTGCTCGAAATCCTGCTTCGAACGCTCGTGACCGCGCTTGGTGTACTCGTCGATCGCATAATGCGCCTGCGGCTTGGGAATGCCCATGGCGTCCTTTTCGCTGCTGAGGGCGATGCGGTTTTCCGGGTTCGGCAGCACTTCCAGCACGTTTTTCAGGCTCATTTCGCGGGCCGAGCGGAAACGCAGCTGCTGTTCGAATTCGGCGCCAAAGACGCCCTTGCCGATCAATTCCCTGGTGGCGCCATCGACGCGCGAGATGTTCGTGAAGTCCAGGCGGTATGGCGAATGCTGGTTGCGGAAATCGCCGTCGCGCATGGTGTTGATGGAGTTGGGGCTTTGCGGGCCCCGGCCCAGCCACAGGTCTTCATCGGCGTCGAAGGTGATCGAGGTGCTCGGGTGGTCCATCAGGTTGCGGCCCACCATGTCGCTGCTGTTGGCCAGGCCGTTCGGGTATTTGTCCGAGGCGGAAACGAGCAGCAAACGGGGGCTTTCGATGCCGTTCGCCGCCAGAATGAAGGTCTTGGCCGTGACCCGGTGGCTTTTTTTATCCACGTCGTAGTACAGCGCCGCCGTGATGCGGCCCTGCGCGTCGTGTTCCAGCTTGTATACGTTGGCGTTGCAGACGATCTTCACGCCCGCGTCTTCCGCCTGCACTGCGGCGATGCCGCCGTGATATTGCGCGTCGATGGGGCAGATCGGCTGGCAGCTGTTGTTGCCGCAGCAGGCGGGGCGGCCATCGTAGCTGACGCTGTTGCGCGCCACCGTGTTGCCGACCACCTTGAACGACGGGTCGAGGCGCTCGCGGATGCGGCGCATGGCGTAAGGCTCCGTCACAGGGTCCATCGGGAAGGCCTGCTGGCGCGGCGAACCCGTGTTATCGGCCCCGGAAACGCCCATGATGTCTTCCGCTTCCTGGTAGAACGGCTCCAGGTCTGCGTAGCTGAGGGGCCAGTCGACGCCCACGCCATACAAGGTATGGATGCGGAAGTCGTTCGGCACGTTGCGCCACGCTTGCGCGGCCCAGTGCCACGAGGTGCCGCCGAACTGGCGGATGTATTCGGCCGGGTACGGATACGGGCCGGCCTGCACCAGGTGGCCGTTATCCTTCGGCTGGTAGATCGGGTGCGGTGCCGTGACCACCGACGGATATGGCGACATCCAGTCGCTGCGGCGCGTCGTGTTGCGGAAACGGGCGACGATTTCGCCGCGCGACACGCGCGGGCCCGCTTCCAGGATCAGCACCGAGGCACCGGCCAGCGCCAGCTTGCGCGCGGCCAGGGAGCCGATGATGCCGGAGCCGATGACGAGGTAATCGGCAGAGAGTTCTTCAGCCATGATGGCTCCTTAAATTGGTTTTCTGGCCCAGCTGCCGTAGGCGCCGTAGGAATACGTCGGGGGCTTTAGCACATCGGCCACGACGGCCGCGTTCAAGGCCTGCTCGTAGGCGACGCAGACGGCCGCCTCGCCCGTGCCGACGATGCCCAGGTACCAGGCGCTGGCGATCTGGCGCGGCAAGGCCGCCAGCGGCGCCTGGGCCGAGTCGAGCGCATCGAGCGCTTCCTGCAGGCCGGCCGCCTGCAAGCCCTGCGCATTGATCAGGTTCAGCAGCGCGCGCACCTTGGAGGGAAAGGCCGCGTCCTGCGCCACCAGCGCGTCATACAGGCGCTTGGCCAGCACGGGGTCGAGCACCGGGCGCCCCACCAGCATGGCCGACACGCCGAGGAAGGCGCCCTGCTCCGCATTGGCGACCGGTTCGGCCAGCGCCCAGGGAATCAGCGCCGCGGCCGAAGCCGACAGCAAGCCGGCCAGCACCATGCGGCGGCCAGGATTGAAAGGGCCGCGGCCCTCCTTATTGTGTGTAGCGTCCAATTGAAGCTCCCGTGAGTTCAGCAACCGTTCAGAAAGAATGCTTGAGACCGACCATCACCACTGTCTGGCCACCGTTCGACGACGGCGTGCCGTTTTGCGAATCGCCGACCGAGGCGACGGCATCGATGATGGCGCCGCCCTGGCCCAGGGTCTGGCCGCGCGCCAGCTGGCGCGCTTCGATCAGGTAGATCGCCGTGCGCTTCGACAGCGCGTAATTCTGCTCGAACGACAGCTGGCGGTAGCGCGCGCGATCCGACACGCCGTTGGCATGGCTGGCGAAAGTATCGCTGTAGCCGGCGGACAGGAACCACTGCGGCGTCAGCTGGTAGCTCGAGATCAGGCCGGCCGTGTTGAAGATGGCCGTGTCGCGGAAGGCCGAGCGGCTGCCAGCCTGGTATTGCACGTTGCTGGCATTGGCGCCCACCATCCACTTGCCCATGGTGTAGCGCGCGCTGGCGGCGATGAATGCTATGCTTTCGGCCGAGGCGTAGCCCTGGTTGATGGCCGAGATGCCGAAGCTGCCAGATGCGTTGTCGCTCCAGCCGGCGCCATTCTGTCCATTTTTCAGTTTCAGGTAGCCGAGCGCGAATTCGGCCGGCGAGGTGCTGTACTTGACGGCGGCGCTGAAGCTGCTGCCGACGGCATTGCCGTCGGCCGCTTCGCCCAAGCCGTATTGCGCGCTCGCCTGCAGGCCGCGCCAGGCGGGCATGCTGTAGGTGACGGAATTGCTGATGCGCACGGTCGTATCAAGGCCGTCGATATCGCCAGGGTGAGCTCCGGTGGCGCCCGTCAAGACGTTGCTCGATGCCAGGGAGCCCACCAGCAGGTAGTAAGGCGTGTACTGGCGGCCAGCCGTCAGGGTGCCGTAGGCGTTCGATTGCAGGCCCACGTAGGCCTGGCGGTTGAACAGGGAGCTGGCCGAACTCTGCGCGCCCGTATCGCTTTCAAAGCCGTTTTCCAGCAAGAACAGCGCCTTCAGGTCACCACCCAGGTCTTCCACGCCCTGGAAACCGATCTTGCTGGCGGACAAACTGCCACTGCGCATGTAAGTGTTCGACTTGCCGCCCTGGTTGCTCGCGTAGGCGGTAGCCGCATCGACCACGCCGTAAATGGTGACATTGCTTTGGGCGCAAACGTTTGCGCCGATGAGCGTGGAGACGGCCAGCGCCGCAGCGCGCATGCATGGTGTGTTCATTTTTTCCTGACTTTCCTGTTTTGTTGTACGCCCGGCAAGTATCGCCACCACGATGGCGGGTACTGGCTGTGACGCCGCGTTGCCGCCCCATCAACGATGGGGCATCCGCTGTTCTTCTTGATCTGGATCAAGTAGGGCAAATTATACGCTTATTTACTAACATGTAAGTGATTGACTGTAAGGCGTAGTCTTATAGCAAAACTGACAGATGCGCGGGCACAAGCCCGGCAGGATGCGGCAATGCGTGGAACCGGCATGGCAAAAGCAGCGGCGGCGCGTGTCGAAAAACACGCGCCCGATGAATGCTCAGGCAAGGAGAAGTTTGGAGGTCAGCGCAGGATGGCGGGCGCCACCGGCAGGGTTTCCAGGGCAATGAAGGCTTCCAGGGTGCGGCGCATGTCTTCGAACACTTGCTTGCCGTAAGCCGCTTCCAGATGTTCATATTGCAAGTCGATGAGTTTACCCATCTGCAGCAGCAAACTGGCACCCGCTTCCGACAGGTGCACCTTGCGGCGGCGCTGGTCGCCTTCGAACTTGCTGCGCCCGATCAAGCCGATTTCTTCCATGCGCGCCAGGATGCCGCTCATGCTGGGACTGGAAATCTGGCAGATATTACACAGCTCGCGCGGTTCCAGCGTGGGGCTTTCGTTCAGCGCGCGCATGATGCGCCACTGCTGCTCCGTCACGCCGAAGTGATTGAGGATGGGGCGGAAATGCTGGAGCAGGCTGTCGCGGGCCTTCAGCAGCAGCTGCGGCATGTTCGGATAACGGATCGGTAGCTGCAAGCGGAACTCCTAGTATGACCGGCAAATGAGCGTCATTATACGGCCGGCCCAGGGCAAACGGCGGGCTGGCAACGATGTATTTTTCGCTACGTCCGCCCTGCCCCGTCCTCCTGCGCATGCCGCTGCACGGACCACAGCACGCCCGCCGTCAGCAAGAGCATCGCCGCCCATTCCAGGGCGCGCGGCATGCGCTGCGCGTAGACGAAGCCGTACAGCAGCGCGAACAGGGTCTCCGACAAAATCAGCTGGCCCGACAAGGTGACCGGCACCAGGCGCGACGCCAGGTTCCACAGGTAGTTGCCGATCACGGAAGCGCCCAGCGCCAGCAACAGGCACACGAGCCAGAAGCGGGGCCAGTCGCGCGCAGGACCGCCATCGACGCCACCCGCCGGCTGCAGCGCCAGCATCACGGCGCCCACGACCAGCGCGATGACGCCGCTGGCCAGGCCATACAGCATGGACCATTCCACCGAACTGAAATGCACGTGGCGCTTGAGGAAACGGGCATTGTCGAGCGCATACCAGGTCCAGCAGGCGAGCGCGCCGATGGCGCACAGCACGCCGGCCAGCCTGTGCGCCAGGCTGGCGCCGCCTGCGCCGCCGGCATGGCTGAAAATATCGAGATTGATGCAGGCGATGCCCAGCGCTACCACCAGCAGCGGCAAGGCCAGTTGGCGCAGGGGTAGCGCGCCATGGTCCTTGCGGCCAAAAATCGTCACGCTCAGAGGCAGCAAGCCGATGATCAGCGAAGTGGCCGCCACGCCCGCCAGCTTGACGCCATACGCCAGCAGCAGGTAATACACGACATTGCCGGCCAGCGCCTGGCGCAGCATGGCCAGCCAGTCGCTACGCCGCAAGCGCCGCAGCAGGGGCAGGAGTCGCGGCAACATCAGGCCGGCCGCCAGCGCGCCATAGCAGACGTAGCGGCCCAGCATCAGCTCGACCGGAGAAAAGTCCGGTAGCAAGACGGGCACAATGAAAACGGCGCCCCAGAAGGCGCCGGCCAGCAACCCACATACGATCCCACGCCACATGCGGCCACTCTCGCGTCATCACTTGAAGGCGCCAGTATAGGGTATGCGGCGCAGCGCGGAGTGGCCCGTCGTCAACCCTTCGCCTTGCGTTGCTCGGGAATGAAGTGTTCGCGCACGGCCTTGGCCAACAGGTACGGCGGCAGCAAACCCTGGCCAAGCAGGAAGTTATTGAAGGCCAGGCGGTCGAATTTAGCGCCCAGCGCCAGCTCCGTTTCCGCGCGCAATTGCAGGATGCGCGTATAGCCATAAAAATAGCTGCCCGCCTGGCCCGGCATGTTGAAGGTATAGCGGTCCAATTCCTGGCGCGCCATCGCCTTCGACAGCATCACTTCGTCCGTCAGGATGCGCCCCGCCTCTTCGCGCGTGACCTGCCCCAGGTTCAGCATCGGGTCGAGCATGGCGCGCGCCGCGCGCAGCATACGGAACTGCAGCGCGATGAACTGGCCTTCGGCCGGCTCGTAGGGAATCATCTCCGCTTCCGCGTACAGCGCCCAGCCTTCCACGTTAACGCTGTTGAACGCGTACAGGCTGCGCGCCTGCGACACGCCCCGCTCCACCATGGCGCTGAACTGCAGTTCGTGGCCGGGACGGCCTTCGTGCGCGCTCAGGGTCCAGGCCGCGCCCGCAAAATTGAAATCGTCGTACGCTTCGCCCTTGCCGCTGGCGGCCGGATTGCTGACGGGGAGGACGAACTGGCCGTGTTCTCCCGTATTGCCGATCAGCGGAGGCGGACGCATATGCGGCGCCGGCTGCGCCGCCGATTCGGCGGCGGACGCCAGGCGCATCGTCATGGCGCGCGCAGGGATATCGACCACGCGCTGCCGGGCGATGCGTTCTTCGAGCTGCGTATTGACGCCCTTGTAGTGCGCTTCGAGCTGCTCGTTCGGGATGGCGTCCACTTTCAGGGCGCGCAACACCTGGCGGTAATCACTGCCATCGACACCCTTCATCGACATTTTCGCCGCCACCACGGGTGCCAGCGCCTGCATGGCGGCGCGCGTTTCCAGGTAGGCCACTTGCGCCCGTTCCACCAGCGCGCGCGGCTCGATGTCGATGCCCACCTGTTTCAGGCGGAAGGCATACAGCTCGGGCGCCATGCGGAAATCCGTACGCGACAAGGGCAGCACCACCTGCTTTTCCCACGCCGCGTACGCGTTCAGCTGCTGCTCCATGGCCGCCAGCGCAGGTTCGGCGCCAGTGATTTTCATGTCGGCGAACAGCTTGCGGATGCCGGCGACATACGTGGGCACGTTTTCCAGCGACTGCGCCACCTGCAGGCGCACGGGTCCCGCCAGGCCAGGCTTGCCGATTTTTTCCGTGAAGCGCGCCTTGGCCTGCTGCGTGATCGGCGTGCTGCCCGGGAACTGGCCCACGTAGCGCTGCAGGCGTTCCAGCGCCTTGGCGCGGCGCGCGGCCGGGCGCTGTTCCTGCAGCAGGCTTTGCATGCTGCCGAAGACCATTTGCGGCACATCGACCCACGGCAGGGTGTATTTGGCATCCAGCTGGGCGCCCATGATTTCCTGGTCGACGGCCTGCGTCAGGATTTGCAGATCCTGGCGGACGCGTTCGTCGCGTTCCAGTTCCAGCTTTTGCTGCAATTGCGCGCGCGCCTGCTGCATGGCCGCCACCTGGCGTTCGACAATATTGGATCCCAGGTCGGCGGCCAGGCCGTCGTACTGCGCCAGGCCCGTGTCGGAAGCGTTTTCGGGCGAGAACTGCGCCTGCGCCGCCAGCACGATGGCCGCGTTACGGTTGCTGGCTTCAACCCAGGCGGACGACGCGCTGGCGGCGGCCGGGACTGCGGGGCCTGCGGCCATGGCGGGCATGGCAAACGCGGTGGAGAGCAAGGCGGCAAGCACGGTCTGGTGCACTTTCGGAATGACGGACATCGTGGGGTTCCTTCCTGAGGTGAGCGATGAGCGAAGCGGCCAGTATCGGCGAGTGCCAGGGTGCTGTCAATCGGGCAGGAACAGGCCGCACCGGGCGGCCCGTCCCGCTCCCTATCAGTACCCCAGGCCGTAGCCGAACTTGTACAGCGGATGGGCCGTGTCATACGGCACGTCCGATTTCTGCACCTGCACTTCGGCCATCGACGATGGCAGCTCGAACGGCAGTTTGCCTTGCGGCTTGGCCTTGCCCGTCAGGACATCGAACAGCGCGCCATCGCTGACGCCAAAGTTGGCGAGGATGGCGCTGGCCTTGTCCTGCACGTTGCCGAGGATGGCCGGACGGTCCAGGTACACCGTCACCACCGTCTTCGGCGCATATTTCGCCGCGTTCTTGATCGCCTCGTAGTCGGCGTCGCCATCGACATAATTCAGGCGCCCTTCGTGCTGCATGCTGCCGAAGATGTAGTTCGGGTGCAGGGTTTCATACGGCGCGGCCACGCGCAGCAGGGCCACGTCGGCTTCCTGCGGCGTGGCCACCACCGTGTAGCCATACTGCTGCGCCACGGCCGCATCGATGCCATACAGGTAGACCTTCTTGACGCTGGCCGCCAGCGGCAAGACCTTGTCCTTGTTTTCCAGCAGGACCAGCGAGCGGCGCTGGGCCTCCAGGCCCGCCTCGATGAAGTCCGCCTTGCCCACGGTGGTGGCGGCCTTGGCCGCATCGACGAACGGATGCTCGAACAGGCCTTGCTTGAATTTCTGGATCAGGATGCGCCGCGCCGAGGCGTTGATGCGCGCTTCCGTCAGCTGGCCCCGCTGCACGGCTTGCGTCAGGTACGGCGCTTCCGTCACGCCGCCAAACTGGTCCATCCCCGCCGTGACGGCCTTCACGTAGCGCTCGGCCTTGGTGGCGTCTTCCATGCCCCACGGCGTGCCGAAGCCGATGAAGGAAGGCGCCACGCCCGGCGCCGTGCCGTTGCGGCAGTTGGCGTCGCAGTCGGAAGTGATGCCCCAGTCTGACAGGATCACGCCTTCAAAACCGTATTTGCCGCGTAGCAGATCCGTCAGCATGGTCTTGCTGAAACCGGCCGCCACTTGTTCCAGGGTGATGCCATCGATGGTGATATTGCCGTCCGGCAGAGCGTAGGTCGGCATGACGGAAGCCGCCTTGGCCGTGAACGCCCCTTCGAACGGCTTCACGTGATAGGCAAAATTATTGCCCGGGTAGGTCATGTAGCGGCCATAGTAGTTGTGGCCGTCGAAGCCTTCCTTGGTGGCGCCGTAGCCGACCCAGTGCTTGACGACGGCCACCACACTCCCATCATGCAAACCCGTATTGCCATCCTGGAAGCCCTCGATATAGTGCTGCACCATGCGCTTGGCCAGATCCGCATCTTCGCCAAAGGTGCCGTTGATGCGCGACCAACGCGGCTCTGTGGCCAGATCGGCCTGCGGTGACAGGGCTTGCGTGATGCCGACGGCCAGGTATTCCTGGCGCGCGATGTCGCCGAAGCGGCGCACCAGCGCATCGTCGCCGATGGCGGCCAGGCCCAGGGTTTCCGGCCACTGCGAGAAACCCTTGGTACCGGCGCTGGCGCCCACCGTGTATTGGAAATGGTGGCGCGGGTCCGTGCTGATCGACACGGGAATGCCATGGCGCGATGTTTCGCTCAGGGCCTGCACCTTGTTGTACTGAGACGCCATGTTGGCCGTGTCGCCCGCCATGCGGGTAATGAAGGTGTTGACGTATTGCTTGACGATCAGGTCTTGCAGGGCCGTCAAGTCATACGCGCCGCCCAGGCCGATGCCCGAAGGGTCGGACACGGTGGGCGCCGTGCCGTGCATCATCAGGCCCGCTTTTTCATCGAGGCTCATGCGCGACAACAAATCGTCGGCGCGCGCTTCGGCTGGCAGGCGCCAGTCTTCGTACGGGTCGATCTTGCCGTTGCGGTTCATATCCTTGAAGGTATAGCCGTCAACATTCAGCTGGCTAAAAGTGGTGGTGCCAAACACGGGCTGCGTGTACTGCTCGCTGTCGTTGTTGCCGCAGGCGGCCAGGGCAAGCGTGGCAACGCAGCCGGCGACCACGCGGGCCATCGGTTTCAAAGTGCAATTCATCATTATCTCCAAGACTGTTTTTGTAGGTATCAAGGCACAGCAGCAAGGCCGGCCGAAAACAATATAGCGTGAGAATGCGTGAGTTTCTTGACCGCGCAGCACGCGCTTTATACCCGCGAGAACAATTTTTGGTTAGACGGCACGACAACCAACAATCTCCTACAAAGTGCTAATATTTGTGAAAAATTACTACAACAAGCAGAATAAGCAGGAGACACCCTTGCACAAACCCGATACACGCACGGTTTCGAACCGCATCGCGCAGCAATGCGCGCGCGCCATGCAGGCCGATGGGCACGACCCCGCCGACTTTTTCCGCCACACGGGCATCACGCCGGCACAACTCACGGAACCTGGCGGGCGCATCAACGCCGAGCGGCACCGCCGCATGACGGCCTACGCGCAGCAATTGCCACAGCACCGCGGCCTGCTTGATCTCGACGTGACGCACTGGTTCGCGCATTACTCGGGCATCGCCCACGTCTGCTTCAACCGCCCCACCCTGCGCAGCGCGCTGCACGAGCTGCTGCACTTGCGGGGCCTGATCGGCGAATTTGACTTCATGCTGATGAGCGAAAATGGCACGCGCGTCGAGATCGAATACCTGTCCGAGTTCTGCCCGCTGGGGGGCGCCATGCAGGCGCTGGCCAATTTCCGCATGCTGTCGCTGGTCGCGCGCGCCTACGACGAAGGCACGGCCACCGCCTTCCACGCCAGCTTCCGGGGCAAGGCACCGTGGTTCGCGTCCGCCATTGCCGAGTGCTTCGGCGCCGCCGCCACCTTCGGCCAGGCGCGCAACACGCTGACGTTCGACGCGCCGGCGCTGGACCGGCCCTTTGCCCAGTTCAACGCCATGCTGGCGCCGCACGCGCTGCGGCACGCGCAGGGGCAATTGCAGCAGTTGCAGGGCGCGCAGCTGTTTTCGGCCCGCGTGGAGCAAGCCATCATCGATTTGCTGGGCCAGCAGGCCGACGTGGACGGCACCTCGCTGCTGCCAGCCCTGTGCGATGGCCTGGCGATGAACCGCTGGACCCTGCAGCGCCAGTTGCAGCAGGAGCAGACCTCGTTCCGCGCGCTGGAATTGCGCGCCAAGAGCCGCGAATCTCGCCGCCTGCTGCGCGAAACGAACCTGAGCGTGGCGGACATCAGCGAGCGCCTGGGGTTTTCCTCGCAAAGCGCGTTCACCCGCTTTTTCAAGACCCAGTTCGAGCTGCCGCCGGCGCGCTACCGGCAGGATATGCAAGGCAGCCCATAGGAATGCGTCAGAAAAAGTGGCGCACGCCCGCCATCACGCCATTCTGCGTGCGCCCCGCGCCCACGGTGCCGCCCGCGTCCAGCGCCACGGCCGCCGCGCCGCTGTTGTCCATGCGGCCGATGGCGCTGTAGATGGCCGTGCGTTTGGACAGGTGATACGTCAGGCGCACAGTGGCCAGGGTGGCATCGTTCGGACTGTCCTTGACGGCCAGCCTGGCGAGCTGTCCATCGAGGACCAGCGCGGGCGCCAGCCGATACGCGGCGCCGAAGTACAGCAGCTGCGAATCAACGGGCCCCGTGGCGGCGCGGATGCTGCGGTCGATGATGCCGCCGCCGATTTTCAGCTTATCAACCATGGCATAGGCGCTGGCGATCACGCGGCGGTCGAAGTTGCGGCTCGATGTGAGGCCGTTGGCCGCGCCCGCGTTGCCGTACATGATGTCGTACGACGCCGTGGCGCCGTAGCGGCCCGTGTCGTAACCGAGCAAGGCGGTGATCTGGCGGCAAGCCTTGGCATTGCCCGCCACTTCGCCCGCGCAGCCCGTGGCCGCCGGCCCACCCGCCGCCGAGGCATCGCGCCCCAGGCTATAGGTGGCGCCCACCGTCACATCGGAAAACGTGCCCAGGTAGCCGATGGCGTTGTCGCTGCGCGCATTCGGCAGGTACAGATCGAGGCTGCTGATGGAAAACAGGGCCGGGCCCATGATGTCGGACTTTTGCGTGGCCCAGAACGACATGTTCATCTGCCGTCCCAGCGTCAGAGTGCCATAGCGCCCCTTCAAGCCCACGTACGACTGGCGGCCGAACAGGCGCCCGCCCTGCCCCGCGATGCCCGTGTCGACGCCGAAGCCCGATTCCAGCGCGAAGATCGCCTGCAAGCCGCCGCCCAGATCTTCCACGCCCTTGAAACCTAAGCGCGATGGCAGTGAACCCGTCAAGGTGGGCATCTTGGTGACGCTGTCGCCGGCCGCATTGGCATTGCTTGTGTAAGCCACGGAGCTGTCGAGCACTCCGTACAGGGTGACGCCGCTTTGCGCGCAAGCGCCTGTGGTCACGCTGCAGGCGCACGCGCCCAGCAGCGCCAGCGCAGTCAGCTTGCGTGTGGCATTGATTTTTCTCATGCTTGTCTCCGTTTATTGTGGTTTTTATTCTGCGTCTGGCTGTGCATCCGGGTGCGCGTGCTGGAACGCCGGCAGCGCCTCGCAGTGCGCGACGATGCGCAGGATCGTGGGATACAAAGCCAGGTCGCACTGGAAGCGCCGCGCGTTGTACACCTGCGGCACCAGGCAGCAATCGGCCAGGGTCGGCGTGTCGCCATGGCAGAACATGCCCGTATGCGCGCCGCTCGCCAGCTGCGCTTCCAGCGCGGCCAGGCCCAGATGGGTCCAGTGCTGGTACCACGCGTTCTTCTGCTCCTGCGACAGGGCCAGGGGTCCCGTCAGGTAATTCAGGACGCGCAGGTTGTTCAGCGGGTGGATGTCGCAGGCGCAGACCATGGCCAGCTGGCGCACGCGGGCGCGGCCCAGGGCATCGGCCGGCAGCAGTTTTTGCCCCGCCTGCGTCTCGTCCAGGTACTCGATGATGGCCAAGGATTGCGTCAGCACGGCGCCGCCGTCCTCCAGCACGGGCAGCAGGTGCTGCGGGTTCAGGCTGGAAAACGTGGGCGTGAACTGCTCGCCACCATTGCGGCTCAGGTGCACATAGGCCGTGTCGGCGTGCAGCTGCTTCAGGTTCAGCGCGATGCGCACGCGGTAGGATGCGGAGCTGCGGTAATAGCCATGCAGTTTCATACGGTGCTCTCTTTCAGGGTAGCGGGAACGGCGCTGACGCCAGTCCGGGTGCGCATCAAACGCCCCATGGCCAGCAAGGCCAGGGACGCCAGCACGGCCGGAATGGCCAGCAAAAAGAAGATGGTTTCGTTATCGAGTTTCAGGGTCAGCATCAGGCCGCCGGCCATGGAACCGAGCACGGAACCGCTGCGGCCCACGGCGGCCGCCCAGCTGACGCCCGTGGCGCGGCTCGACGTGGGGTAAAAGGCGGCGGCCAGCGCATTGGCGCCCACTTGCGAGCCGCTCACGCCGAAGCCCACGCCAAACACGGCCAGCACCAGCAGGGCCAGGCTGCTGCCCGACAGGGCCACGACGACGATGCAGCCGGCCGCCGCAAGGTAGGCGATGCTGAGCACTTTGTGCGGACTGTAGCGGTCCATCCAGCGCCCCAGCATGATGGCGCCGACCGTGCCACCCACCTGGAACATCATCGTCACCAGCGAGGCGTTCGACAGGGACAGGCCATTACCATTCAACAGGGTCGGCATCCAGCTCGACAGCAGATAGATGATCAAGAGGCTCATGAAAAACGTGGACCACAGCAGCAAGGTGCCGCCAATCACGCCGGGACGGAACAATTCGGCCATGGGCGAGCCGGCGAGTTTTTTGTCGCTGACGACGAGGCGCGGCAAGGCGGCCAGGGTGGGCGCGATGCGGCGCACGATGTTCAGCACCTGGCTGGCGTCGCGGCCTTTCAGCACCAGCCAGCGCAGCGATTCGGGCAGCGCCAGTAGCAGCACGGGCACCAGCAGCAGCGGCAAGGCACCACCCAGCATCAGCACGCCGCGCCAGCCGATCAGGTGCAGCAGCTGCGCCGAGGCCAGGCCGCCCAGCGCGGAACCGATGGTAAAGCCGCAGAACATCATGGTCACCAGGCCGGAACGGCGCTGCTGCGGGCAGTATTCGGACGTCATGGTCACGGAAGTGGGCATGGCGCCGCCCAGGCCCAGCCCCGTCAAAAAGCGCAGCACCAGCAGCATCGTCAGATCCGTCGACCAGGCCGACAGCAGGCTGGCCGCGCCGAAGAAGGCCACGGAGACGATCAGCACGGGACGGCGGCCGTAGCGGTCCGCCAGGGGGCCGAACAGGAACGAGCCGGCCATCAGGCCAAACAGCCCGGCGCCGAACAGGGGCGCCAGCGCGGCGGGCGTCAAGCCCCATTCGGCGCGGATGGCGGGCGCGATGAAGCCGATCGAGGCCGTGTCGAAGCCGTCGATGGCGACGATCAAAAAGCATAGCCAGAGGATCAGCTTCTGGTAGCGGGAAAACGGGTGGCTGTCGAGGAAGTGCTGGACGTCGGTGCCGGCGTGGGTAGTCATTGTCTTGTCTCCATTGTTATGGTTCGCTTGGGCTGCGCGATCTGTGCCGCGCTGGCCCGATGGTGTTTACTGCACCGCGACGGTGATCGGTGTCAGCCCGGCGATGCGCGCCTCCATGGTTTGTCCGCGGGTGACGGCGCCCACGCCTTCGGGCGTGCCCGTCATGATGATGTCGCCCGGCTGCAGCTCGAACAGCGTGGACAGATTGGCGATGACTTCATTGACGGACCAGATCAAATGCGTCAGGTCGCTCGTCTGCACGATTTTTCCATCGACTTCCAGCACGATGGCACCCGTGCTGATCTCGCCGGACACCCCGATGGGCGTGAGCGCGCCGATGGGGGCCGAATAGTCGAAAGCCTTGCCGATCTCCCACGGGCGGCCCTGTTCGCGCATGCGCATCTGCAGGTCGCGCCGCGTCATGTCCAGGCCCACGCCGTAGCCGAAGATGTGCGACGCCGCGTCCTCCAGGGCGATGTCCTTGCCGCCCTTGCCGATGGCGACCACCAGTTCGATCTCGTGGTGGTAGTTCGACGTCTGCGCCGGATACGGCACGGTGGCCGTCACGCCGGGCGACACGGGCACGACGGATTGCTCGTCATTCGGCTTGCAAAAGAAGAATGGCGGTTCGCGGTCGGGGTCAAACCCCATTTCACGCGCATGGGCGGCGTAATTGCGGCCCACGCAGTAGATGCGGCGCACGGGAAACTGGCTGTCGCTGCCAAGTATGGGCAGGCCGGCGATGGCTTGGGGGGCGAAGATGAAGTTGGTCATGGTTAAATCCTGTGAAAAAATCAATCGGTCAAAAACTGCTCGCGCAGCACGCCCATCGCTTGCTGCACGGGGCGGTCGGAAAAACTGAACAGCACGACGTCGTCCTGCGGGCAGTCGAAGGAGACCACGGCCCACGACGGCACGACGAAGGTGTCGCGCGGGGCGAAGTCGAATACCTGCTCGCCTATCGTCACCTTGCCGTGGCCTTCGACGACGCTGTAGACGCTGCCGTCGGTGCTGCGCGCGCGCTTGCCGGCAAACCCTTTGGGCAGCAGCTGCATGAAGGTGGCCATGGTGGGCATGGGAGAGCCGCCCGTCAGCGGGTTCGTGTAGCGCAGCTTGTAGCCGTGCCAGTCGTCGATGGCGTCCGTGCGCGACAACAGCTCCAGCGCTTCGCGCGAACGCGCATACGGGTAGTTGAAGATGGGCGAGGTCGCGCTCTGGTACAGCGACTTGACGGGCGCCATGTTGTAGCCGTAGCGGGCGAAGCTCTGGCCTTCCGGACGGCTGACCGTCTGGCTGTCCTGCGTGTCGTTTTCCGCGAAGCCGGAATCGAAATAGCGCAGCATGGGAATGTCGAGGCCATCGAGCCAGACGACCGGCTCGCAGACGCCGTCCACGCCCAGGTTGCCATGGTCATGCCAGGTCCACGACGGCGTGATGATGAAGTCACCGGGGTGCATGGTGGTGCGCTCGCCCGCCACCGTCGTATAGGCGCCCTGTCCGCTCACGACAAAGCGCAGCGCCGACTGGCTGTGGCGGTGCGAGGGCGCCACTTCGCCGGGCAAGATCAGCTGCAGCCCAGCGTACAGCGATTGCGTAATCGATGAACGGCCCGGCAAGGCCGGGTTTTCCAGCACCAGGACTCTGCGCACGGCTTCGTGCGCCGTAATGACCTCGCCGGCGCGCGCCAGCTGCGGCGCGATGTCCGCATAGCGCCACAGGGCGGGCGCATACGGCGCCGTCGGATGGGGCGGCACCAGGGTGTGCAAGGATTGCCACAGCGGCGACAGATGCATGCCGCTCAAGGCTGCATATAAAGCCTCGCGTTCGGGCGTTTGATGGGAAGTCATGCTGCGTCCTTCTCGGTGGTGGCCAGGCAGGTGTGCGCCGTCCAGCCATACAGCCAGGCCAGCGCTTCATAGAATTGCGCGGGCGTGCGGCCGCGCCACAAGTCGTTGCGCACCAGGCGTTCGACGCCTTTGGCGTGGTACAGGCGACCCATTTCGCGCGCCGACAGCACCACGCGGGCCGTGCGGGCGATGCGCGAGCGTTGATACAGCTGGAAGGCGGCGGCCATGTCGAAGTCGCAGGCGCGCACGGCTTCGCCCAGGGTGACGGCATCTTCCAGCGCCATGCAGGCGCCCTGCGCCAGGTATTGCAGCATCGGGTGGGCCGCGTCGCCCAGCAAAGTCATGCGCTTCGTGCTCCAGTTGGCGACGGGGTCGCGGTCGGCCGTGCTCCAGCGTTTCCAACTGGTCGGCTTGTGCAGCAGCTGGCGCGGCTGCGCATGCACGCCGTCGAAGTAGGACAGCACTTCTTCCTTGCTGCCGTCCGTGACGCTCCACGCTTCCTGCTCGCGGCTGTGGAAAGTCACCACCAGGTTGTATTGCTCGCCATTGCGCAGCGGGTAATGCACGAGGTGGCAGTTCGGGCCGGCCCAGACGACGGGCGCGTTCCAGCGCAAGTCGGCCGGCATGTCGGCGGCCGGCACCACGGCGCGGTACACCACGTGGCCGGAAACGCGCACCGCATCGCCCACGATGCGCTCGCGGATGACGGATTTGACGCCATCGCAGCCGATCAGCACATCGGCGCGGAAGCTGCGCCCTGCCGCGTCCGTGACGCTGACGCCCGCGTCGTCTTCCGCCACATCCGTCACCTGCGACGAGGTCACAAAGGTAATCAGCGGCGAAGTGCGCACGGCGTCGAGGATGGCGCCGTGGATGTCGGCGCGGTGGATGACGGCGTAGGGATTGCTGAAGCGCTGGCGGAAGGCAGCATCGACGACGAAAGTGCCTACCTCGGTCGCGTCGACGGCGTCCATCATCACCAGGCGTTCCGTGAACACGGCCTTGGCACGCGTGCGTTCGCCCACGCCCAAGGCATCGAGCGCGGCGAAGGCATTGGGCGCCAGCTGGATGCCGGCGCCGATCTCGCCCAGCGTCGATGCCTGTTCCAGCACGGTGACGGCCAGCCCCAGGCGCGACAGGGACAGGGCGGCGGCCATGCCGCCGATGCCGCCGCCGACGATCAGCACGGACGGCTTGTGGGTATGTTCCATTTCTTTCCTCCAATTGATCTGTGTGCTTGCGCGATGCACGTTTGCCGTGCTCTTGGTATGGCAAGCAGTGTGCCGACAGGTCAATATTTGGTAAAGCGATGGAATACAATAACAACAATCACGTTTTTAAATAATGGTGGAATCCTCTTATGTCGCGCTTCGATATCGAATTGCTGTTCATCTTTGACGAGATCTATAAAAGCCGCAATGTGACGCGCGCGGCGGAAAACCTGGGCTTGCCGCAATCGACGGTCAGCATCGGCCTGGGGAAATTACGCACGCATTTCGGCGACCGCCTGTTCGCGCGCACCTCGAAAGGCATGGAGCCGACGCCGCGCGCGCAAAACGCGGTGCAGGACGTGCGCGCCGCGATTGCCGCCTGGCAGCATGCGCTGGCTGACCAGCCCGTGTTCGACCCGGCCGCCAGCACGCGCGAATTTGCCATCTGCATGACGGACATCAGTGAAATCGTGCTGCTGCCCACCTTGCTCAACCACCTGCAGCAGATCGGCCCCCGCATCACGCTGGACGTGTCGAAGATCGCCACCGACACGCCGGCGCGCCTGGAAGGAGGCGAAGTGGACTTGGCCGTGGGCTTCATGCCGCACCTGGAATCGGGGTTTTATCAGCAGAAACTGTTCGACCAGCATTTTGTCTGCCTGGTAGCCAGTAGCCACCCGCGCATCCGCGACACGATTACGGTGGCAGAGTTCCTGGCGGAGGGGCATATTGAGGTGAAAAGCTCGGGCACCGGGCATTCCATCGTGGAAAAGGTGCTGGCGGCGGCCGGCGTGCAGCGGCGCATCGTGCTGAAACTGCCCAGCTTCCTCGGCGTATCGCGCATCGTCGCCGAAACCGAGTACATCGTCACGGTACCGTACCGCTACGCGCTGCAAATGCGCGACCACGAAGCGTTCCGCATCCTGCCCCTGCCTGTGGCGCTGCCCAGCTTCTCAGTCAAGCAGCACTGGCACGAGCGCTACCATGAAGATGCGTCGAACCGCTGGCTGCGCCAGACCATGGCGCAGCTGTTTGGGGCGGGCGACAGCAAAACATTGCCAATTGGGTAATTTTTCCGCATACTGGCAGGCCCAGCTTTTTCATTGCCTTCAATTATGTCCATCAGCCTGCGTGCCGTCACCGTCGACAATTTTGACCTCATCAGCGAATTGCCCCTGCTGCCCCAGCAGCGCGACTACCTGGCCAGCAACGACTATTCCATGGCGCAAGCGAGTTTCCATCCCGCCACCATGCATACGCGCGCCGTGTATGACGACGAGGAAGTGATCGGTTTCCTGATGTTCGTCTCGCCCGACGACGAAGATCCACCCGGCTACTACCAGATCTGGCGCTTCATGATCGATCACCGGCGCCAGGGGCAAGGCCATGGCCGCGCCGCCCTCGCTCTGGCGCTGGCGGAAATCCGCGCCCGCCCGGACGCGCGCAGCATCGAAATTTGCTACAAGCCCGATAATGCCAACGCGAAACAGTTCTATGCCAGCATGGGTTTCGTGGAAAAAGGCTTGGATGCGGATGGCAATGACATGCTGGCCGTCATTCAGCTGGCCTGACTGTCCGGCGCTGCGCCCGCATCGGCCCTGGCATCGAACGCCAGCCGCGCCGCATCGATGGCGTCGCGGTGGCCGTAGGCCCAGGCGCCCAGCGCGCTGATGGGAATCAATAACGAGCGGCCCAGGTCCGTCAGCGCGTAATCGACGCGTGGCGGCACGGTGGGAAACACCGTGCGCGTGACGAGACCGTCGCGCTCCAGACCGCGCAAGGTCAGGGTCAGCATGCGCTGCGAGATGCCGCCGATCAGGCGGCGCATCTCGTTGAAGCGCTTGGTGCCATTGCCCAGCAACATCACCACCATCACGCTCCATTTGTCGCCCACGCGCGTGAGGATATCCGTGATCGGCCGGCACGCGTCGGCCACGCCCGCGTGGCCGCCGTGGTCGCGCATGCGCCGTTCCAGCTCGGCGCCGCGCGCGGCCACCTCGCCAATAGTCACATCCGTGTGCCCCAGTGTGGAAAAAGTGCCTTCTTGTGCGTTCATTTGATAGTCACTATATTTACCTCGGTTACAAAAACATACCACCCGATCATACCATCCAAGAAGGCTCACATGAACATCCTGCATATCGATTCCAGCATCCTCGGCGAGCATTCCATCAGCCGCCAGTTGTCCGCCGCCATCGTCGCCCGTCTGCAAGCGGCCGCGCCCGGCGCCACCGTCCACTACCGCGACCTGGCAGCCCAGCCCTTGCCGCAATTTACAGCCGCCCCCAGCGCCACCGAGGGCGAAGCACTATCCGCCGCGCTGGAGCAAGTGCTGGCTGCCGACGTCATCGTCATCGGCGCGCCCATGTACAACTTCGCCATCCCCAGCCAGCTCAAATCCTGGCTCGACGCGCTGGCCGTGCCCGGCAAGACGTTTCAGTACGGCGCCAATGGCCCCGAAGGCTTGCTGGGCAGCAAACGCGTGATCATCGCCTCGACGCGTGGCGGCTATTACGGCGCCGACACGCCGATGGCCGCCCTGGAACACCAGGAAAGCCATCTGCGCGCCTTCCTTGGTTTCCTCGGCATCACGCAGCTCGAGATCGTGCGCGCCGAAGGTGTCAAGGTCAGCGACGCCGCCAGGGCGCAGGCATTAGCGGGCGCCTTTGAGCAGATCGGCGCGCTGCAGGCGGCGTAGGTTCAGCTTGATTATCTGGCTGCGGCGGAAACTGTTTCGGCGCAGCCAGGCTGGGCATGGCGGGCAAGAATGGGCAAACTACGCTAAGCTGCACCCGCCCCACCACTCTACAAGGACCACCATGACCCTGATCGTCGTCGCCACCATCGATGCCCAAACTGACCATATCGACGCCGTGCGCGCCGCCCTGGAAGCCGTCGTACCACCCAGCCGCGCGGAAAGCGCCTGCCTGCGCTACGAATTACACCTCGACAACAAGATTCCCACGCGTTTCATCATGCTGGAAGAATGGACCGACCAAGACGCGCTGACGGCGCATTACGCGACGCCCCACTTCAAGGCGCTGGTAGCCGCCGTGGGCGACAAGACCGTGAAGATCGACGTGGCCGAGTTGAGCAAGCTGAAGTAACCGCACGGCAGCGTTCAATCGCGCGTTCCCCAAAGAAAGTTGCCACTTATAATATGGCAACTTTTTTTATGGCCATCATGACACCATTCTCCCGCATACACGGCGCCCTTGCGGCCGCCGCCTTCACCGTTTGCACCGGCGCCGCCGCGCAAGCGCCCATGCCCAAGCTCGTGGGCGAATACAACCTGCTTTCGTCGACGACCGTGCCGCCCAGCAACTGGGGCTATTCCAAGGCCCGTGTTTCAATCAAGCAGCTCGATGACCATCACCTGCTGATCCTGCTCGCCTGCGAGTGGAAACGCGAGCCGAAGGCCGTCTGCGGCGACTATTTCTATGCCCAGTGGCGCGACGATGGCCTGTATCTGCAGGATATGAACACGTTTGCCATGCGCCTGTACTTCGATCCCGCCACACGCAAGCTCACCATCATTTCGCGCGGCGCTGACGCCAGGCAGAGCGTGCGCCACGAAGTGTTCGGCACGACGACCGCGCCGCTGGTCGACACCGCCCTGGTGCGACGCATGAAGCGCGAGCAATCGAATGCCGACAGCAAGGAAAACCGGCGCGTGTTCGGGCCCTACACCAAGTGGGACTACCAGCAAAACCGCATCGAATTCCAGCGCCAGGACTTGACGGCACCGTGATGGCGCGCCTGATCCAGCCCATGCGGCGCCAGCTGCTGCGCCTCGCCGGTGCCCTGCTGTGCTCGCCCGTGCTCGCGCGCGCGGCCGATGACGGCCTGCCCGTCGCCGTGCGCCAGCGCATCCTGGCCACGCTCGACGCACCGCTGCCCAAGGTGCTCAATGTGCAGCATCTGGCCCTGATACGGCGCTTCAACATCGGCTGGTCGCCCGTGGAAAGCGGCGCGCCCATGCTCAATCCGGCCTACCCGCTGGGCAAAGGCGACACCCTGGCGCTGGCCATGCAAGCCATCGCCAGCAAGGATGCGGCGCTGGCCGCCCAGCGCCTGATGGAAGCGTCGCTGCTGCTGCCCCACTTCGTGCAGATGGCCGACCTGAAACCGGGCAGCTATGCCAACGGCAAGACGCCGTTTACCTTGACCGCCCGGCATCTGGCGCTGCTGCGGCAACAGTCGTGGATGACGCTGGAAATGCTGGGCATGGGCGCGGAAGACTACCTGGCCGAAGGGTACTGGCCCACCCCGTCCGTCGACGGCAAGCGCCCGTATGGCGACTTCACAAATTACCCGGTGGAAATGGCGCAAGCGCTGGGCCTGCCCGTGCGCCAGCAAGCGGACGGCAGCCTGGCCATCACGCCCGCGCTGAGAACGGAACTGAAAGCGCTGCACCAGCAGACCATGCCGGCGCTGCAAGTGTTCGTGCGGGAAGCGGGCTTGCGGCGCAATACGGTCTGAAGCGTAGCCGGCTTCCTGTCGAGTACGTACGGCACTCCCCGACCAAATACTATTCCAACGGATGAGCAGCTCCCATCGCCGTCCGACGCGGTACCGAAGCGTGACAATTGCCCTCGGATTTCGGCGCATAGCAGCTTGTTTTCAAGCCGACTCAATCTGATTTCGCCCTTGTCGCGGTCTGCTTGGACTGGAAGCGATTGGCAGGCCCATCCTCGAATCCAATCATTTTTGGTGGCGATGGGTCTTTTCTGCGAGCATATATCAATACACGCAATGCGACAGATAGCGGCACACCATTTGTTCGCAAGTATTTTGCTGCAATGGCGGTACCAAGCATTTCCTGGAAAATAATCGCAACATCTATTTTTTGTGCGGTCAATGCATCGATTCGTCTTCGACGATCAAGCTCCTCTTGCGCCAGGCCGCTGATGTAATTTTTATTTATCATGTAAATTTATGTTAAGTAGCGACAAATAATCGCAGCTTGCGCTTGGGGTACCGCAATTATGCGAGGCTACATTCAATCATCCTTTTCCAGCCTCTTGCGTATCTCTGCCCTGACCCTGTGAATACGGCTTCGCACTGTTCCCATAGGACATCCCATCTTTATTGCAATCTCATCGTAGCTCATACCATCAATCTCACGTAGCAATAATGCCTTTTTCAAGAGAGGCGGCAAGTTGGCGATCAATCGAACAATTTCCAGCCCAGTTTCCATTGCAGTACATATTTCCTCTGGACTATTTTCATTAGAAATATTTAATGCATCAACAACATCATTCACGCCGTCGAATGAGCATAATGTGCTTGATTCAATTTTTAATTCATTACGATAATAGTTTTCGATACTATTCATGGCTATTGAATACAACCATGCATATAACGTCGAGTAGCTACGACATTTTTTAAACCATTGAAATGCATTGAGAAAGATAATCTGAACCATATCATCGATATCTTGCTTATGATGAACATGAAGACTTACCAAACCTCTCATATGAACACTATATTTGACATAGAGCGTATGAAATGCCGAGGGGTCACCGACATAAATGCCTTCCCTCATGAAATTTTCATTTTTTTCAAGCATGAATCGGTCATTCGACACCAAGGATGAGCTTGTATCCTAGCAGTAAGAATTTATCCTAAAAACAATACACCAAGAATCTTGATTTATATCAAAGTTAAAAACATAACAGAGTGTCATCGAAAAATTAATTAAATCAATACTTTCCGACGAAAATAATTAAAATCGGAAATTATTTTTTCTGATTTCAACAATACATATGCATAAAGAAATTTTAATTTATTTTTCATAAATAATATTTCATTTTGGAAATTTTTTCAGTCAGGAATTTATTGATGTGCTCGTTTTCGTGTGCGGCGAAAAATTTTTATATAGTAATATTTAAAAAACTTACGCACCTGAATGAGCATTTTGGATGATTAAAAATATAAGAACTTCATATGTCATCGAGTTCACGCAGCGAACGACGCGGGTATTAAGGTCGCTCAATGTCGATTCTGGGCGAATGAAGATTGATATAAAAGACACGGCGATGCCGTTCGACACGCGCATAGTTGATGCCTGGGTCAGCATGGAAGACGGTGTCCTGTGGCTGGAGCATGAAACGGGAGGGGAGCATACGGTGAAAATCAGACTTGCTAAAGTGCTACGTTGGTCACGTCAGCCCAGATGGTAGCCAAACTGCAGACGTCACTCTGCAATTCGACGCCTGTTCCCATCATATAATCTACTGGCCCACGCCGTGGCCGATGGCAAGCGTCCGTACGGCAACTTCACAAATTACCGTGTGGAATTCCCCTGGGAAAATAGCGCAGGCTACCATTGGGCTGCCCGTGCACCAGCAGGCTACAGTGAATCGAGCCGGGCCAGCATCGTGGCTGCCTGCTGCCGGAAAGCCGCGATCGTCGCCGCGTCCATTTTCTCCAGCTGGCGATACGCCATGCCGATGCGGGGATTGCGTTCCAGGGTGTCTGCATTGCGATGGAAAAAATCCCAGTACAGGGCATTGAAGGGACAGGCGCGCTCGCCGACGCGCGCCTTTTTATCGTAATGGCAGCCTTTGCAATAATCGCCCATGCGGTCGATATACGCCGCGCTGGAGACGTACGGCTTGGTGGCCAGCAGCCCGCCATCGGCGAACTGGCTCATGCCGACGGTATTGGGCAACTCCACCCATTCGAAAGCATCGATATAGATGCCCAGGTACCAGCCATGCACCCTGGCCGGATCGAGGCCGGCCAACAGCGCGAAATTGCCGATCACCATCAGGCGCTGGATGTGATGTGCATGCGCCTGCTCCAGCGACTGGGTGATCGCCTGCGACAGGCAATGCATCTTCGTCTTGCCATCCCAGAACCATGAAGGCAGCGGGCGCGTGTGGCCAAAAAAGTTCTTCTCCGCATAGCCGGGCATATGCGCCCAGTAAACACCACGCACATACTCGCGCCATCCGAGTATCTGGCGGATGAATCCCTCCACCGCAGCCAGGGGCGCATGGCCGGCGTGATAAGCCGCTTGCGCCCTGGCGACGACTTCGCGCGGGTTGAGCATTTTGACGTTCAGCGCGAACGACAGCAGGGAATGAAACAAGCGCCATGCCTTGCTGCTCATCGCATCCTGGAAATCGCCAAAATGCGGCAAGGCCCGCTCGATGAAGGCATCGAGCTGCTGCAGCGCCTCATCCCGGTTCAGCGCCCACGCCAGCCGGTCGGCATGCGGCGCGCCGAAGCTCTTCACGCCTGCGGCGACGATGCTTTGCCATAACGGGGAATGGTCATGCACGGTGCGCGGATCTTGCGGCTCGGCGGGCGTGCCGCGCCAGGGCTTGCGGTTATCGTGGTCGAAGTTCCATTGACCGCCGACGGGTTTTTTCGCGTCTTCCATCAGCACCTGGTGCGTGCTGCGCATCTGGCGATAGAAAAACTCCATCAGCCATTGCTTGCGTCCAGCGAAAATATCGGCAGCCTCATGGCGGGCCGTATAGAAATGCTCGCTGTCGACCATCAGCCAGGGGATGGTCGAGCGTCTTCCCGCCTGGTACAGCTGCTGGTCGAGGCGCCACTCGTCGGGCGCCTGGTATTCGAAGGCGCAAGCGTCATAGTGACGAATCAGCGCTTCGATATTCTCCGGTATCGAACGCGTGCTTGCCACCTCGTCGATGGCGATGTAATGCACGCTGTGGCCAAGCTGGCGCAGCTGGCGCGCCAGCTCGCGCATGGCTGCGAAGATCGCCAGGATTTTCTGCGCATGATGCAGCACATAATCGGTTTCTTGCCGCACTTCCATCAGGACATAGATGGTGGCGGCATCGACTTCGGTGAACCAGCGATGCTGCGCATTGAGCTGGTCGCCGAGTATCAGGCGCAGTGTAGGCTTGGGTGACATGATTGTCCTGTATCAATTAACATCGCGTCGGCTACCCTTGAGGCACGGGCTGCGGCGCCGGCTGCGGCATAGGAGCGGGTGCCGGAGCGGGCTCCGGCACCGCCTTGCCATGCGTGTCCTGCTCGCCTTCGGACGGCACGGCCAGCGGCGCTGGCGGCACGCCTTCCTGCAGCAAGTCTCCCGGCTCTTCCACCGGTTCGTCCTGCGGCTCATCGACCGGTTCCACATGGCGCAGCGGTGGTGGCGGCTTGCCGCCGGGGAAGATGGCGTCGCGCGACAGCTTGCCCGTGTCCAGCGCAGTCTTGAAGAAGTCGCCCACCACCAGCACGGCATTGTGGCCGCCCTGGCCCCAGTAATTGCTGCGCATGGTGACGCGTGCGTCGTTGAAACCCACCCAGGCGCCGCCCACCAGTTCCGGGTGCATCAAAATAAACCAGCCGTCCGCATTGTTTTGCGTGGTGCCGCTCTTGCCGGCCACGTCGGAACGGATGCCGAAGCGGCTGCGGATGGCCGTGCCCGTGCCGCGGTCGATCACGCCGCGCATCATGTCCGTTAGCGTGGCGGCCGATGCCTCTTGCATGGCGCGCTGGGGCTTGTCTTCGCCGAAGCGGGCGATGACCTTGCCTTCGCGGTCCGTGATGTGCGTGACAACAAACGGCAGGCGCGCTTCGCCCTGGGCCGCAATGCTGGCGTAGGCGTTGACCATTTCCAATAAGGTGACGGGACTGGTACCCAGCGCCAGGGATGGCACTTTTTCCAGCTTGCTGTCGCGGATACCCAGCGCGCGCGCCAGCTTGATGATCGGCGGCAAGCCCACGTCTTGCATCACTTGCGCCGTGATGGTGTTTTTCGAGTACACGAGGCCATCGCGCATGGTCATGTCGCGCCCTGTGGTGCCGCTCATGTCGGTCGGGCGCCATTTCGTGCCGTCGGCCGCCTTGATATCCATCACTTCATCGCGGTAGACGTGCTCGGGGCTCAGGCCCTTTTCCAGCGCCGCGCCATACACGATGGGTTTGAAGGTGGAGCCGGGCTGGCGCGCCGCCTGCGACACGTGGTCGAATTGCTCGCGCGCAAAGTCGCGGCTGCCCACCCAGGCGCGCACGGCGCCCGTGGCCGGGTCCATTGCCGCAAAGCCCGCTTCCAGCCGCGTTTTCGACTTGCGCAGGGCCGCCATGAAGGCGCGGTCGCCCTTCAGCTGCGCCAGCGCCGCCTCGGGCGTGCTGCCGGCCGCCGTCAGCTTGCGGTAATCACCCGCCTCGCGCACGAAGGCGTCCAGCAGAGCCGGATGCGATTTCCAGAAATACTCGAAGGCCACGCTACCAGCCTGCATGCCCGCGTACATGCCCGTCGAGGTGGACGAAGGCACGCCCGCGCGGCTCCATTCCACGTCGGCAATGGCCTGCAAGGCGTTCGCCTGGCGTTCGACGGCGCGCTCGGCCGCCTGCTGCAAATCGTGGTCGAGCGTGGTGTGCACCACCAGGCCATCGCGTTCCAGGTTGTAATCGTTTTCGTCGGCCCAGTCGATCAGCCACTTGCGCACATAGGCCGTGAAATGGCTGTCCGATTGCGCCCGCTCGCTCTGGCGCTCGAAATGCAGGCGCAGCGGACGCTTGATCAACTGTTTATAGCGCGCCTCGTCGATGACGCCGTGCTTGCGCATCTGGCCCAGCACCACGTTGCGCCGCTGCAAGGAACGTTCGGGATTGCCGACGGGATTGTAGTAATTCGTGCCCTTGAGCATGCCGACCAGGGTGGCGCTCTCCAGGATGTCGAGGCGCGAGGCGGGCTTGTCGAAATAGGTGCGGGCCGCCATTTCGATGCCGTAGGTGTTGTACAGGAACGGCACCGTGTTCAGATACGCTTCCAGGATTTCCGTCTTGCTGTAGGTGGCCTCGATTTTCAGGGCCGTGATGAGTTCCTTCAGCTTGCGGTTCAGGTTGCGCGAGCGGCCTATCTCCTCGGGGAACATATTGCGCGCCAGTTGCTGCGTGATGGTGGAGCCGCCCTGGGGGTTGCCCCCCGCCGTATGCAAGATGGCGCCCGCCGTGCGCGTGAAATCGATGCCGTGGTGTGCGTAGAAACGGTGGTCTTCCGTCGAGATCAAGGCGCTGATCACGTTCGGCGAAATCTGCTTTAACGTGACCCGTTCCTGCAAGCCCTGGTCGAAACGCACCAGTTCCTTGCCGTCGGTGCTGACCATGGTGCTCGGTGCGGCCGCGCGCGCCTGGCGCAAATCGTGGATACTGGGCGTCAAGGGAATCAGCAGCAGCAGGTACAGCGTCAACAAGGCCAGCAAAGCCAGGAACGACCACAGCCCCAGCACCAGCGCGCGCCGCACGGGCGGCAAGGTCATCAAGTGCGCATGGCCGCGCCGGTACAGCGCTACTGCTTTTACCCACGCCACGCCCGCCACACGAACGACCTGCGCGCGCACCTGTATCCACGCCTGGCGTGCTTTTTCCTGAAACTGCTCCATGCCTGATGCCATGCTTGTAACCTTGTCTGATGCCGGATGATCCGTTTCAGCAAGTATATAGGTCGGGCAACAAAGCGGGCCGGATTTTACGCCTGGCAGGCATCGAGGCGCGCCAGCGTGACGCCGACATACGCGCCCACGCAGCGCACGTCATGCGTTGTAAACGGGTTTTCCAGCTGCAGCAGGCCGCAATCGCAGACGACGGGGTCAACGCTGACGACGACGCCCAGCGCCAGGTAGCGCCAGCCGTCAAGCCGGCGCAGCCCCTGCTCCCGGCCCGGATTGGCGCGGAAGATGGCGTCCCAGTCGTCACGCTCGCTGGGCATGGGCGACAGTTCGAGCTGAACTTGCGTGCCGGCGGCCAGTTGCGCGCCGCCGAACTCGTCCATCACGTGCAGGCGCTGGCCATCCACCTCGATAACGGCTTCCAGGTACGCTCCCTCGGAGGCGATGAAGGTGGCGGCGACGATGCTGGCCGTCACTTCTGCGCCTGCTCCAGCAAGGCCGGCAATTCTTTCAGCATCGCTTCGCGCGTGCGCAAGCCCGCCGATGGCAAGCCCTTCTGCTCGTCCTGCACCAGGCGCGCAAACACGATGCTGCGCTCGCCCTTGCTGGCCCAGCCCACGAACCAGCCGTAGCCATGCGCTTCGTCAAAGCTGCCGTCGGCCTTGCGCGGGAAGGCCGCGCCCGTCTTGCCATGCACTTGCCAGCCATCCACGTCCGCCAGACGCGTCAAGCGCTGCGTTGCCTGCATCGCCTGCTTCGTCACGGGTAACTGGTAATTGACCAGTTTGCGCAAGAAACCCAGCTGTTCCAGCGGAGAGATCTTCAGCGAAGAGCTGATCCACGAGCGCTCCAGGCTATTGTCCTTGCCTGGATCGCCCGACACATCCGCATTGCCATAACGTAAAGCCTTGGCGTACTTCTGGAAGCGCTCGGCGCCCAGCGCCTGCGTGATCTGCTGCGAATACCAGACGACGGAATACTGCATCCAGCGCGACGGGTCCGTATCCTGGCGCCACGCTTCGCCGCCCCAGTCCACATAGCCCTGGCGGTATGGCAGGCTGGGCTTGTGCTCATCCTTGAGGAAACCGGCGTCATAGCCCATCAGGCTGAGGGCGATCTTGAAGGTCGAGGCGGGGGTGACTCTGTCGATGCAATTGCCTTCTTGCAACAAGACGGCGCCCGTTTTGGCGTCGGCCATGGCGGTGCAGATGGTGGCGGCCTGAGCCTGCGAGGCGGCCAGCGTGGCGCCTGCCAGGCCGAGGATGAACGGGAAGAATGCGCGGTATTTCATGGGCCTCCGGGGCTGGGGGAGAAGGACAAGGCGAGATTGTACCGGTCAGCGCGGCGCGATGCCAGCGCTGATGCAGCACCTGAGAGCTAGCGCCCCGCCGGCGCGCCCGGCTGGCGTTGCCGCTTCAAATGTTCCTCTTCCAACTCGTCCATGCCCAGCTTTTCCTCGTCGATCAGCGCACGTTCGCGCCGTTCACGCTCCAGTTCCTCTTCCAGGGCGCCTTCGCCAGGCTCCTGCGCGATGTTCTCCGGCATGCTGTCTTCCTCCAGGGTCGATTACTGAAAAACTCGGGCAAGCTGGCCCGCCTGCGCCACAGCATCGTGCGGATGCAGGCTTTCCATATGCCGTACGGTAACACGCGCCTGCGCATAATGTTGCGCCAGCGCCGCCTGCACGCGGCGGGCCGCGTCTTCCACATACATCAGGTTAGCACCATTGAGGCGCGCGAAAGCCTGCTCGTCGGCCCGTTTCACGGCCGTTTGCAGCGGCGTCGCCAGCGCCGCTTCCACCAGGTCGATCAAGGGAAACAGGTCCAGCTCCGCCTGCTCCGTCAATGCCACGCTGACCGTCGCCGTGCTGCGCTGGCTGTGCGGCGTGGCCAGGCTGGCGTGTTCCCGCAGCCAGTCGCGCGCGGCGATGCCATCGATGCCGCCCTCGCCGAACCGCGCCGCAAACGCGTCGGCAAGCAGTTGCCGCGCCAGCGCCGCCGAACACGGACAGGTCGACGAATAGCCGATTTCCACCGTCAGGGTCAGCGCAAAGCACTGCGCAGAAACACTCGCCTGCAGGCGCACTGGATACGATTTCCAGCCCGCCAGTCCCGCCGTCAGCAGCGCCGCCTGGCGCCGCAGCACGGGGAACGCCAGCGCCAGGCGCGCCTGCGTGCTGCCGCAATCAGCGTGGCTGTCCACCATGCGCCGCAGCACGGCGGCCAGCGCACCCGCATCGAGCGGCTGCGCGGCGGCAAACGCATCGAGCAGCCGATACAGCCGCGACATGTGGATGCCCTTCACGTGCGGATCGGGCAAGTCCACCTGCACATCGGCCCAGGCATGCACTTGCTGCGCCTGCCCGCCCTCTTCCAGCCACACGGGCAAGGCGATGCCCTGCATGCCGACCCATTCCAATGGCAAGGGGTGGCCCAGATGGGGACCGGCGGCCACATCGGGCAAGGGCGTGGAAACGGAATCGCGCTTCATGGTCATGGCTCCATATGCAAACAAGTTGCATATCATGGAGAAAAACAATCGTATTTGCAAGTATCTTGCATTAATGGGCATTAATGACAGCTCAGCCAGCCTTGCGAAACGTCAGATTGATGCGCTGCGCGCCCAACAACGCGTGTTCGCCATCCTTCAAGGGCGCCACGCCGTGGAAGCGCAGGCGGTCGGCGCCGCCCCACACCACCACGTCGCCATGCAGCAGGGCGATGCGCGCCGCCTTGTTGGCTCGCTCGGCGCCGCCGAACAGGAAGGTGGCGGGCAGGCCCAGCGAGACGGAAACGATGGGCGCGGTGAAATCGCATTCATCGCGGTCCTGGTGCAGGGCCATGCGCGCACCGGGCGCATAGCGGTTGACCAGGCAGGCGTCGGGCGTGAAGCCCGGATAGCCGGCCGCCAGCGCCGCCTGCTGCGCCAGGCGCAGGAACACGGGCGGCATCGGCGGCCAGGGGCGGCCGCTGGCCGGATCGAGCCGCGCATAGCGGTAGCCGCGTCCATCCGTGATCCAGCCCTGGGCGCCGCAATTGCTCATGGCAACGGACATGCGCAAGCCGCCCGGCGTGGCCATGTGGCGCAGGGGCGCCGCCAGCACGATGGCGTCCAGCGCCGGCAGCAATTCATCCAGATACGCCAGCGCAAAAGCGCGCAGCAGGACCGACGCGGAAGAACCGGGCACCAGCGGCGCGGGGCTGGCCGGAGCCTGGTCTTCATCGGCAAACAGGGACAGGTTCATGCCGTCTATTGTAGGCGCGGCGCGGAAAAAGCGCGCGCGGCTGATCCATGCTGCGCTACAGTAGCGTTTCCAGCCACTACCACCCGCCGCCACGATGGATCATTACGCCGATTTGCTGCAAACCCTAGCGCAACAGGAAGAATCCCTGCAATTCGAACGCTTCGACAACGACGCCGCGCTGGCCGTGGGCCTGTGGATCGTCGAAGAAGTGCGCAAGCGGGGCAAGGCCGTCACCGTGAACATCACGCGCAACGGCCAAGTCCTGTTCCACCACGCCATGACGGGCGCCACGGCCGACCAGGCAGACTGGATACGCCGCAAGAACCAAACGGTGCAGCGCTTTTGCCACAGCTCCTACTACATGGGCATCTCGTATAAAAGCCGCGGTAGCACCTTCGAAGACGTGAAATACCTCGACGACATCGAGTACGCAGGCCACGGCGGCGCCTTTCCGTTGCTGATACGCGGCGTGGGACTGGTCGGCACGGTGAGCGTTTCCGGCCTGGCGCAGGCCGACGACCACGCGCTGGTGGTGGCGGCGCTGCAGACGCAGCTGGAACGCTAAGCTTCCAGCGCCCGGCGCAAGGCGGCGCGCGCCAGCAAGCGCGTGGAGTCGAGCGTCGGCAGCGGCGAATTGGCATCGCTGATGATCAGCGGGATTTCCGTGCAGCCAAGGATGACGGCGTCGCAGCCCTGCTCGCGCAAGCCGCCGAGGATGGCCTGGAAGCGCGCCACGCTGTCCGCCTTGACCACGCCCGGCACCAGTTCTTCCATGATGATGCGGTTGATCTCGCTGCGTTCGTCCTCGCCGGGCCGCACGCAAGCGATGCCGCGCGCGGCCAGCCGGTCCGGATACACGGCGCTGTCGACCAGCCAGCGCGTGCCCGTCAGCCCCACGCGGCGAAAACCGCGCGCGGCCGCTTCGGCGGCGACGACGTCGGCGATATGCAGCCACGGCAGCGGCGAACGGGGCGCCATCAGCTCGAATGCCTGGTGGATGGTGTTGTCGGGGCAGATCAGGAACTCGGCGCCGGCGGCGGCCAGCTTGCGCGCCGACGCCAGCATCAGTTCGGCCACGCCGGCCAGGTCGCCAGCATTCAAGCAAGCCACATAGCGCGCCAGCGACGGCGTGTGCAGTGTCACTTCCGGATGTGCATACGCTCCCAGCGCATGCGCGCCCTCTTCGCAGATGGTGCGGTAGCACAGGGCCGCGCCTTCGGCCGAACAACCGACGATACCGATATGTTTGCTCATGCTCTTCCTCCTTGATTAAATGCGCTGGCCGCCGTCGATGGGAATTTCCGCACCCGTGATGTACGAGGCGCGCTCGCTGCACAGGAACTCCACCAAATCGGCCACTTCGGCCGTCGTGCCCAGGCGGCGCAGGGGAATTTGCGTGTCGACGATGTGCGAGGTGCCGGGCGACAGGATGGCCGTGTCGATCTCGCCCGGTGCGATGGCATTCACGCGCACGTTCAGCGGCGCCATGTCGTTGGCCATTTCGCGCGTCAGCGACGCCAGCGCCGCCTTCGAGCTGGCGTAGGCGGAACCGGCAAACGGATGCACGCGGTAGCCGGCGATCGAGCACAGGTTTACGACGGCACCGTGCGCATTCGACAATTCCTGCGCGAAGCCGCGCGTCAGCGCCAGCGGCGCAAAGAAATTCGTGTTGTACATTTCTTGCCACGTCTGCATGTCGGTCGTCAGCGAATTGACGCGCGCGCCGCCCGGCCCCTTCGGCGACACGCCCGCGTTGTTCACCAGCGCGTGCAGCTTCGAGTCGCCCAGCATGGGACGCAGGGTATCGACCATCTGCCCGATCTGGCTCAGGTCCGACAAATCCATGCACACATGCGTGTTGTGTTCCTGGCTGCGCGGGCAGCCGCCGGGAATCGGGCTGCGCGAGACGGTGATGACCCGCCAGCCCAGGCTGCGGAAGCGTTCGGCCACGGCGTGGCCGATGCCACGGCTGGCGCCCGTGACGATGGCGGTTTTTTGTTCACTCATGTTCTTCCTTGTTCTGTTCTCGTTCGGTTGTGCCGGCGTGAATGCGCTCCTGGCGCATGACATAGGCCAGCATCTGCGCCCCGCCGTCGAGGATGTCCTGTTCGATGGCGCGCCGCGCGGCCGCGCTGTCGCGCTGGCGCAGCGCGCTGATGATGGCATGGTGGTGGCCCACCCGCATGTCGGGCGAAAAGCTGGCGTAGCCGGCGGCGATCAGGGGCGCCGTCTGCATCCACAGGTGGTCGACGAAGCGTTTTAGCGTCGGCATTCCGGCCGCCTGCGCCAGCGCAAGGTGAAACACCTGGTTGCATTGCAGGGCCGCCGCCAGATCGTGCCGCTCGATGGCCTCTTCATTCGCCTGCAGCAGGCGCTCCAGGTCGGCCAGCGTAGCGTCGTCGATGCGCTGCGCCGCCTCGAATGCACCCAGCCCTTCCAGTTCCAGGCGCAGCGCGCGGATTTCCAGGTAGCGCGCCACGCTGAGCACGGGCACGCGAAAGTCGCGCGGCGAGCGCAGCACCAGCGCCTCTTCCTGCACCAGTTGCAGCATAGCGTCGCGCACGGGCGTGACGCTGGTACCGAGCTGCAGCGCCAGTTCGCGGATGCGCAGCCGGTCATTCGGCTGGAAGCGCCCGGCCGCCAGCGCGTCGCGCAGCATCGCATACACGGATTTGCCCAGGTTGACGTGCACCAGGCTGTCCAGGGAATGGTTCATAGGCATTTTCAGATTTTTCGGATTATGATGCATCATACATCAATGCATAAAACAGCGTTTTTCCAAGCGTGCGCCGCAGGCAGGAAATGCCGCCAGCACGTACAATCAGCCGCCACCGTAGCGAAAGGAGCGCACTTGAACTGGGATTATCCGCATGCCCACACCCTGCCCGTCATGCCCGAAGCGGGCGACATCGATGGCTTGCAGCATACGAACAACGCCGTGTATGTGCGCTGGTGCGAGCATATCGCCTGGCACCATTCGGCCACGCTGGGGCTGGACCTGGAAGATTACCGGCGCCTCGACCGGGCCATGGCAATCCGCCGCGGCGAATACGATTATCTGCTGCCGACGCGGGCCGGCGAAGCGCTGACCCTGGCCACCTGGCTGTGCGCCAGCGACGGCCGCTCCAGCATGGAACGGCGCTTCCAGCTAATCCGCGACAGCGACGGCGCCACCGTCGTGCGCGCACGCTGGAACCTGGTCTGCATCGAATTGAGCAGCGGCCGCGCGCGCCGCCTGCCGCCCGAGTTTCTGGCCGTGTACGAACCGGCCATCGTCGCGGCGCGCCAGAGCGCGCAGGATTAAGCTGGCAAGCGTGCCGGCTCCAGCGCGATCAGCACCAGCAAAATGGCCAGCGGCACGGCCAGCGCCGCAAAACCCACGGCCAGGTAGGCAAAGGCGGCCAGGATGGCGCCCACGGCAAAGCCCAGCAAGGGCCAGAAGCATTTGACGCAGCGCTCGCGCGTGGCGCCATCGGCCGCGCCGCGCAGCACGTCGACCGTATCGATCACCAATTGCGTGACGTTGCCCGTCATCATGGACGTGGGCGCCAGGTGCGCCAGCAGCAACCGGCTGATGGCGCTGTGCGCCCCCATGGCCGCCGCGCCGAACAGGCCGGCCGCCATCGCCAGCGCGCCCGGCTCCGCCGCCAACGGTTCGGCCAGCACGCCAGACACCATGAAACCGAGCAGCAGCGCCAGCTCCAGCAGCAGCGCCAGGCGCAGCGCCGGTCCGCCGCGGCGCTCGACCGCCACGCTCAAGAGCCGCGTCACCGCCACACCCACGATAAACGCAGGGAACGCCAGCAGCTTGAGCGCGATCGAGGCATGCGTGGCGTTGGCCAGCGCCGCGCCGATCAGCACGAAGTTGCCCGTCACATGGGCCGTGAACAGGCCGAACAGGGCGACAAAGCCCAGGGTATCGACATAGCCGGCCAAAAAGCCCAGGCTGATGCCTTGCAAACGACTACGCTGCGCAAGATGCATGCACGCTCCTTGAAATTTGCCATCATGATACCGCGTCGCCGGCGCAGCCTGCAGCGCTTTTTGCGCGCCGTTCGGCGAAGATGCGGGGCTTTTCTTGCGCCTCCGCAGTGCAACATGCATTTCGCTCCTGCTTTGCGCGCCCATGCTTTAGAATCAGCGACCTCAGCCCCGTAAAAACAGGATAAAACATATGACGGCAGTCGGGAATACCGAACCACAAGAGCTCAAGCGCGGCCTGAAAAGCCGCCACATCCAGCTCATCGCCCTCGGCGGCGCCATCGGCACCGGCCTGTTTCTGGGCATCGCGCAAACCATCAAGATGGCCGGCCCTTCAGTCCTGCTGGGCTATGGCATCGCCGGCGTCATCGCCTTCCTGATCATGCGCCAGCTGGGCGAGATGGTGGTCGACGAACCCGTCGCCGGCTCCTTCAGCTATTTTGCCGATAAATACTGTGGCCACCTGCCCGGCTTCCTGTCGGGCTGGAATTACTGGGTACTGTATATACTCGTCAGCATGGCCGAGCTGACGGCCGTCGGCATCTATGTGCAGTACTGGTGGCCGGGCGTGCCGACCTGGGTCTCGGCGCTGATCTTCTTTTGCGCCATCAACGCCATCAGCCTGCTGAACGTGAAAGCCTTTGGCGAAATGGAATTCTGGTTCGCCATCATCAAGGTGGTCGCCATCATCGGCATGATCGTCTTCGGCGCGTACCTGCTCGCGTCCGGCGACGCGGGCCCGCAAGCGTCGGTGGCCAACCTGTGGCAGCACGGCGGCTTCTTCCCGAATGGCTGGCAGGGCCTGGTGATGGCCATGGCCGTCATCATGTTCTCGTTCGGCGGCCTGGAACTGGTGGGCATCACGGCGGCCGAAGCGGACGACCCGAGCACCACGATTCCACGCGCCACCAACCAGGCCATCTACCGCATCCTGATCTTTTACATCGGCGCACTGGGCATTTTGCTGTCGCTGTATCCGTGGCAAAACGTCGTCACCGGCGGCAGCCCCTTCGTGCTGATCTTCCATGCGCTCGACAGTAACCTGGTGGCCACGGCCCTGAACGTGGTGGTGCTGACGGCCGCCCTGTCCGTCTACAACAGCGGCGTGTACTGCAACACGCGCATGCTGTTCGGCCTGGCCAAGCAAGGCAATGCGCCACGCGCGCTGCTGCGCCTGAACCGCCGCGGCGTGCCGCTGGCGGCGCTGGGCGTGTCGGCCCTGGCGACGGGCGCCTGCGTGGTGGTCAACTACTTCATGCCGGGCGAAGCGTTCGAAGTGCTGATGGGCCTCGTGGTCTCGGCGCTGATCATCAACTGGGCCATGATCAGCTGGATCCATTTGCGCTTCCGCGCGCAGAAAAAAATCGAAGGCAAGACGACCTTGTTCCAGAGCCTGGGCTACCCATTCACCAACTACCTGTGCCTGGTCTTCCTGGCCGGTATTTTGGTGATCATGTACCTGACGCCGGGCCTGCGCATCTCCGTCTACCTGATCCCCGTCTGGCTAGGCGCCCTGGGTGTCGGTTACTGGATCAGGCAACGCAAGGCCAAGGCCTGACGCGACACCGTCACCAAAGAAAAAGCCCGCCTTCTTGTGTGAAGACGGGCTTTTTCTCTGCACGCTATGCGCCGGCCGCCCCATTCTTGGCTTCCTGTGCCGCGAGCATGGCGTCCCCCTGCCACGGGCTGATCCACTGACCGGGATAGGATTGCAGCATGATCTCGTCGTTCAGTGTCAGCAAATCCTGTTTGTGCCGCTCATCCCTACCCTCGACAGTCTGGTCCGTCGTACCCGTCTTGTAAGGCCACAGCAGCGTGAGCAAGTCACGCTGCACCGAATGCTGGGTCGGCGTGGTCGTGTCCGACTCCAGCTTGCCCATCACATATGTCATGACATGCGTCGACTGGCTGGCCGCCTGCTGCAGGCTAGCTTTGACCAGCTTGCCTTCCTTATAGGCCAGTTGCGCATCGCTGCTGGCCGTGTCTTCGATCTGGTGGTAGGTGTAATTCTGTGATTCCACCGCTTCCGTCAAGCGCAACGGCACGCCAGGGATCAAGGGCATGTGGAAGCTGGCGCTCAGCTTTGATTGCTGCTGCTGCCGGATCGAGCGCTCGTCCTGGCTGGCGCCGGCCAGGGTCGTCTGTTGCGACAGTTCATAGTTGAAGCCATCCGTTTCCGTCAAGCGCATGGAATTGATCGATTTCGGCGTTTGCGACACCGAAGCGCTGAAGTCCGCCATGCCGGTCAGGATCGCCTTGTCCTCGGCTGCCAGGCGCCACTTGCCCGCTACCGGCAAGCCGTGCGGATCCTGCGGCGCGGCGTTGCTGTGCAAGGCGCCAAACGCATCCTTGAACATGGCCATCAGCGCCGGATCGCCATGCCCGCGCGACGCGGCCTGGCCGATCTGCTTCATATAACTGCTCATGGCCTTGGCCTGCTGCTCCTGGCTGCCCAGGGCATTGAGCTTGCTGGCGTCCACCTTCACGTCCAGCGAGCCTGCCACGCCCTTGAAGCTGACCTTGCGCTGCGCGCTGTCGGCCTGGAAGTCCAGCGTCTGCGTGCTTTGCGGCTCGGTGCGCACTTTCACTTCCGCGTGCAAGTTCACCGAGGCCAGCACGTTCTGGTCAAATTGCATCAGACCGTTCAAGCTGATCTTCGGCTGGCCCTGCGCCATGCCATCGATGGCTTCCTGGAAGGCCTGCGCCAGGCCGCCCAGCGCGCCGGCCTCGGTCTCGCTGAGTTCGCCGCTCGTGCTCATGCGCACGGCCAGGCCATCGTCCTGGCTATCGAGCGACAGCTTGACCTCCACGCCGCTCTTGGTGGTGATGCTGAGAGTGACCTTGTCTTCGCCATTGCCGTGCAAGCTGGCCGCTTGCATGGCCCCGATGTCGCTATAGGTATTCGGTTCCATGCGCGGCGGCGATTGCTGTACCGCCTGCGACACATTGCGCACGCCCCCCTTGATCTGCTCCAGCAAGCTCGCGCCCAGGCCGGCGAAACGGCCGCCAACCGTGCGCGAAAAAAAGTTTTTCGTCATTTGCTCGCTGACGCTATCGCGCGACGGGCTTTCCCATATCTTCGGCGACGGCGTCAGGTCGGCAATGGCTTGCCTGGTCCCGATGGCAACGATGGAAGACGGGCTTGGCGCCGGGGACGGCGCGGCATCGGCCTTGTTGGCCGCAGCACTGAGCGCGCGGGACGGACTTGGATTCCAGCTCGGGATCGAGGAGACGGAGGTCATGGGTCTTATGCCTTGCTAAACGAGGATCGGTGGTTGAATAAAATATGCATAACCTTCGGTTTTTGATAACTATTTACCTTCGAGCACTCCCAAGCTTTCACGGAGAAAGGGACGGGGCACATCTGAAACGCTAAGCAGACACTGCTATAACGACGCGAAAGGTGAAATCATGAGCGCAAAGTAGCATGAAAACTTTTCATTCTTGATACAAACCACGCTGCGCCGCCACGCCCGAACCCGCGCGGGTTTGCCATCTAAGTAACCCCCAATAAATTATTGTGATTTCTGACTTCCATAACCGGCGCTCTGCGGCGTTGCCCACTGCTAGCAGTGCTCGCACTGCGTCGCAGCGCACGCCTTGCATAGCATCCGGTTCTGTTCGTCATAAATTCACAATAATTTCCTGAGGATTACTTAACTCAATTCGAACTGTTGCCGCAAGTAAATTTCTACTGTTGCTCAAATGCTGAATGTGACTATGTGTGACATTTCACCTACCCGCAATCACTATGATCGTTGAGTGCTTCGCGACAAATCCGCATTAGCTTATGCGAAACGGCAAGCACAGCCTTAAGGAGGCAGCATGCAATTTCTGAACTTAACCATCGCCAAGCGGCTCGGCCTGGGCTTTGGCCTGGTCGCCCTGTTCCTGTTGCTGGTCATCGCGCTGGGACTGACCAGCATGCGGCAAATCCAGGACCGCATGGATGAAGCGACCAAGGTCAACAACGTCGAAACCAGGCTGGCCCAGACTATGGACTTGACAGTGACTGAGCGGGCGCTGGCGCTGCGCAATCTGATTTTGCTGAAAGAGAACAAGGAAATCCAGATCGAGGTCGCACGCATCGCGGAGCAGGAAAAAAAATATGCCGCCGCCCAGCAAAAGCTGGGGGCGATGTTCGCCAAGCTGGAAGGCACCTCGAGCGAAGAAAAAAGCCTGCTCGAACAGATCCGTACACAAAGCGAACTGGCGGCACCCTTCATCCAGCGGGCCGCCGCGCTGGCGCTGGAGCAGAAGCAGGACGATGCCTACAAGCTGCTGCGCTATGAATTCCGCCCCGTGCAAAAGCGCTGGTGGGAATTGCTGCGCGCCTTGATCACCGTCGAGGAAAAGCAGAATAACGAGGCCTCCAGCATGGCCGAGGCGGCCTACAGCCAGGCGCGCCTGGTGATGCTCAGCATCGGCACGCTGGCCCTCGTCACCAGCCTGCTGGCCGCCGTGCTGATCACGCGCAGCGTGACGCGCCAACTCGGTTGCGAACCCGACGAAGCGGCGGCGATCGCCGGACAGATCGCCAGCGGCAACCTGGCCGTGCCCATCCATACCCGCGCCGGCGACACGCACAGCCTGCTGCACGCCATGCAGTCGATGCGCGACAGCCTGGCGCAAATCGTCCAGCAAGTTCACGCCAGCACCGAGACCATCGCCACGGCGGCGGGACAAATCGCCATGGGCAACCTGGACTTGTCTTCGCGCACGGAGCAGCAGGCCAGCACGCTGGAGCAAACCGCTTCGTCCATGGAAGAACTGACCAGCACCGTGCGCATCAACACCGACCATGCGCGCCAGGCCAACGGGCTGGCCGAATCGGCTTCCGATGTCGCCACCAAGGGCGGCGCCGTGGTGGCGCAGGTGGTCGACACCATGGCGGCCATCGATGTCTCGGCGCGCAAGATCGTCGACATCATCGCCGTCATCGACGGCATCGCCTTCCAGACGAATATCCTGGCGCTGAACGCGGCAGTCGAAGCGGCCCGCGCCGGGGAACAGGGGCGCGGCTTTGCCGTGGTGGCCACCGAGGTGCGCAACCTGGCGCAGCGCTCGGCCGCGGCGGCCAAGGAAATCAAGGACTTGATCGGCGACTCGGTCGACAAGGTCCAGGCCGGCAACCGGCTGGTGGAACAAGCCGGATCGACCATGCACGAGGTGGTCGCCAGCGTGCGGCGCGTCACCGGCATCATGTCCGAAATGATGTCCGCCAGCCAGGAACAATCGGCCGGCATCGAGCAAATCAATATGGCCGTGACGCAAATGGACAATGTGACGCAGCAAAACGCGGCATTGGTCGAAGAAGCCGCCGCCGCCGCGCAAGCGATGCAGGAACAGGTCAACAGCCTGAATGATGTGGTCAGCGTCTTCCGCGTGGGTAACATCGCCGGTGGCCGCGATGCGGGACTGCGTGTGGTCAGCCGTCCGCCACCGCCGCTGGCGGCACGGCGCCCGCCCGCCACGCCAAAGCCGCCCCGTCCGGCCGTCGCCAAGCCCAGCGAAATCGAGTGGGAACAGTTTTGAGCCGGCAACGGGGAGTGGCACATGGGTAAACTGGAACAGATCACCGCCGCGGACGACGTGGTGGCGACGCACATCTTCCCGCATGCGGGCCATATCGGCAAGGAACAGCGGGGACCGCTGGCCGGCCAGCAGGCTGCGACATTATGGCTGACCGGCCTGAGCGGCGCAGGCAAGTCGACGCTGGCGTACGCGCTGGAAAGGCGGCTGCTGGCGGCGGGCCGCCTGAGCTGCGTGCTCGACGGCGACAATATGCGGCACCACCTGAATGGCGACCTGGGTTTTTCTCCGCGCGACCGCCAGGAAAACATCCGCCGCGGCGCCGTCGTGGCCAGGCTGATGAACGACGCCGGCATGATGGTCATCTGCGCCTTCATCTCGCCGCTGCGCAGTGATCGCGACATGGCGCGCCAGATCATCGGCAGCGACGATTTTATGGAAGCCTACATCAGCACGCCATGCGCGCTGTGCGAGGAACGCGATCCCAAGGGACTGTACAAAAAAGCGCGGGCCGGACTGATCCCGGCATTTACAGGCGTCTCCGCGCCCTACGAAGCACCGCTGGCGCCGGCGCTGACGCTCGATACCAGCATGCTGTCGCTGGAACAGGCGTGCGAACGGCTGTTCCAGCAGCTGTGCCCGCGCTTCATCTGATGCCGCGCACCCACCTGTTCGAGGAATGACGAAATGAGTTCCACGCACCACCCCGGCCACGGCGCGCGCCCGCAGCCTGTCATGATGATCCCCCTGCGCCGCTGCGGCAGCCATGCCCTGCGCCTGCGCCTGAACCTGTCGCCGCAGTTTTATTCACCGTATCCGCTGCACCTGGTCGACATGATGCCGCTGCTGCCCCTGTACGGCGACTTGCGCGACGACCGCGCCTACTTTCGCCTGGTGGTCGATGTAGTGGGCCTGGCGGCGGTCAGCATGGTCAAATGGCCCGGAGTCGTCTTCGATCCGGTGGAAGTGTTCGAAACACTGCGCGGCCAGCCGCGCAGCATCCACCGCGTGGCATGGGAGCTGCTGCTGCGCGCGGGCGAACGCCGCCAGGCGCAGGTGGTGATGGACAAATCGCTCGACAGCGTGCACTACGCCGACGACATCGTGCGGCTGTATCCTGACATGCTGTTCCTGAACATGGTGCGCGATCCGCGCGCGCAAGTGGCGTCGATGAACCGCGCCATCATCCACGATTTCGACACGCTGCTCAATGCCAGGACCTGGCTGGCCGCCCACACGGCTGCCGACCATGTCCTGCAACGCTATCCTCAGCGCGTGCTGACGATACGCTATGAAGACTTCCTGGCGCGGCAACAAGAGACGCTGGAAACGGTATGTGACTTTCTCGGCATCGCCTTCCTGCCGCAGATGCTGGACGTGGCCGCGTCGGCGGAAGCGCGGCACATCGCACAGCTGTCGTCGCTGTGGTCGGCCAACTGCCATGCGCCGATCGCGGCCAACATCGACAAATTCAGGCAGCAACTGTCGGACGATGAGATCAACCTCATCGAAACGCTCGCCGGACCGTACATGGACCGCTACGGCTACACGCGCCTCGCCCGCGGCGACGCCGACATCACGCCCGCGCTCATCGAACTGGCCGGAGTGCGCTCGGCAGAAGGACGCGAACGCGCCTGGCGCGCGCTGGAACAGGATAACTTCCGCGACTACGCGCTGCGCCGCTGCCGCGCCGACTATCTGGCCCAGCTGCATGCACGCCTCAGCCAGAGCGGTGGCGCGCCGGACAGCGGTGCCATCGTCACGCTGGATCCACTCGACCCGGACGCGTTTGTCGTCGATGATTGACATGCTGGCGCCGACACCTGCTCCGCAGCGGCATGCCGCGATCAACGCTCTTTGTTTTCTAAAAACAACAATTTCAATATCGATCGGCAATGTCCACTAGAATAGTGGACATATGAAACATCTGATTAGTGCGCCGGTCGCCAGCTTCACCGATTTGCTGCTCGACGCCGTGTGCATGGTCGATGTGAATGGACGCTTTGTCTTTGTCAGCGCCGCCTGCGAACGTATCTTCGGCTACACCCAGGAAGAAATGATCGGCATGGTCATGCTCGACCTGGTCGCGCCAGCCGACCGTCAGCGCACCATCGCGGCGGCGCAGGCCATCATGAACGGCCATGCCCAGGTCCACTTTGAAAACCGCTACACCCGGAAAGACGGGCGAGTCGCGCACATCATGTGGTCGGCCCGCTGGTCCGCCACCGACCAGCTGCGCGTGGCGGTGGCGCGCGATATCACGACGCTGAAACAGACGCAGGCGAAGCAGGCGGCGCTGTACGCCATCTCCGAGGCGGCGCATGCGACCGAGGAACTGCCGGCCCTGCTCCAGCGCATCCACCAGATCGTCTGCGAACTGCTGCCCGCCTGCGGCTTGACAGTTTCCCTGCGCGACGAGCACGGCCAGCATTTGCACCATGCGCAGCAGGGACTGGACAGCACGCCGGCAACGCACGCCGCGCTGGCGGGCCTGCTGTGCGAAGAAGTGCAGCGCAGCGGCCGCGCCTTGCTGATCGAACCGGGCCAGCTGGCCGGCTTGCCACCCGCCTTGCAGGCAGCCGCTGGCGACCTGCAGGAGTATTGGCTCGCCGTCCCACTGCAGTCGTCGCGCGGCATCATCGGCGTGCTGGTATTGCAAAGCGGCCAGGGAGCTGCCACAGGCAACGAACACGAGCTCGATTTGCTGCAATTCGTCGCCAAGCAACTTGCCATCGCCATCGAGCGCAAGCAACTGCAGAGCCGCATGCACTTCATGGCCATGCACGATGAACTGACCCGCCTGCCGAATCGGCGCCTGTTCCATGACCGCCTGCAGACGGCGTTTGCGCGTGCCCAACGCCATGATGGCCGGCTGTCGCTGCTGTTTCTTGACCTGAACCGCTTCAAATTAATCAATGACCACTACGGCCATGCCTGCGGCGACCTGCTGCTGCAGGCCGTAGCGGGCCGGATCCGGGCTTGCCTGCGTGAGACCGATACCCTGGCCCGCCTGGGCGGCGATGAATTCGTCGTGCTATTGGAAAACAATCCGCTGTCGGTCGATGTGATGCTGATCGAACGGAAAATCCACGCGGCGCTGGCCACCCCGCTACGGCTTGGCGATGGCCGCCGCCTGCGCATCAGCGTCAGCATCGGCGTCGCGCACTACCCGGAACACGGCGAGAATATGCAACAACTGCTGCGCCACGCCGACCGCGCCATGTATGTCGCCAAGTCGCCCTCGCTGACACCGGAATATCCGCACGCACCGGAATAACATCCTGGATGTCAGTATTCAAAAAACGCACCCCCATCACAAGAAATTTTATTTGATCTACCACAATAAAAAGTGTGGAATTATTATCAACTTCTGATACAGTCAGAGCGCAATAAGTCATGAGCATTTTCTTCTTTTTTATATTGATCAAGTATAGGAGTCGTTTATGTCTGAATGTTATGTGGGCGAAATCCGTATGTTTTCGGGAAATTACGCACCGCTTGGCTGGCTGATGTGCGATGGACAATTGCTCAGCATTAGCGAAAACGAGGTGCTGTATTCGCTGATCGGCACTACCTATGGCGGCGATGGCAGAATGACGTTCGGCCTGCCAGACCTGCGCGGCCGCGTGCCTATCCACACTAGCCCCTCCCACTATTTGAGCCAGGCCGCCGGCACGGAAACCGTCACCTTGCAAACGCTGGAGATGCCGATGCATACGCATGCCGCCGCGGCACAGAAGGCCACCGGCACCTTGGCCAGTCCGACCAACGGCGTGTGGGCGACGACCAGCACGAATAACTATGCCACGGCCACGAGCAGCTTGACAAACATGAATTCGGCGAGCATTTCCACTGCCGGCAGCACGCTGCCGCACGACAACATGATGCCCTTCCTCGCCCTCTCTTTCATCATCGCCACCAGCGGAATATATCCAACCCGGCCATAAACCTATGCTGGGCGAGTAAATATTATTTATACCAAACAAATGATAAGGAGAGCGCTTCATGGAACCGTTTTTGGGTGAGATACGGCTGTTCAGCTTGGCTTATGCCCCGAAAGGATGGGCGGCATGCGAGGGGCAATTGCTGTCAGTACAAAGCAATGCCGCCTTGTTTTCCCTGCTGAGCACTTTATACGGCGGCAATGGCAGCTCCACTTTCGCCTTGCCTGATCTGCGCGGCAAGGTTCCCATCTATTGCGGCACAAGCTATATTCAAGGCAAGGCCGGCGGCGCAGAAACGCATACGCTGCTACCCAACGAAATGCCGCAGCACACGCATACAGCGCACGCCTCCGCCATCGCCGTCGATGTGAGCTCACCCAAAAATGCCACCTGGGGCAATTTCCCCGCCGGCTATGCCGCCAGCGCCGACACCATGCTCAACGCGGCGGCGATCGGCAGCGCAGGCGGCAATCAGCCACACAACAATATGCAACCCTATCTGGCGCTCACGTTCTGTATCGCCGTTCAGGGCATTTATCCACCACGACCATAAAAAAAGGGGGCATACCATGGCAGATCCATTTGTCGGAGAGATCCGGATTTTCTGCGGCACGTTCATACCGAATAATTGGGCGGCTTGCGATGGCGCGACATTGCAGATACAACAAAATACCACGCTGTATTCGGTCATCGGCACCCAGTATGGCGGCAATGGCAGCACCACGTTCATGTTGCCAAATTTAAAAGGCATGGCGCCGCTACACCAGGGTACGGGTCCCGGACTGACGGCCAGAGCGCTGGCGGCAACGGCAGGCGTTGCCAGCGTCACGCTGACCGAGAGTACGATGCCCGCCCACACACATGGCGCGATGGCGCTGGACGCGGCTGGCGACGTGACGAACCCCAGCAATGCGGTATGGGCACAAAACGTCAGCGGCGGCCGCAATCCCGTGCCGCAGCCGCAATATGTCGCGGCCGTCAATACGGTCATGAATGCGGCCCTGCTGGCGCCTGCCGGAGGGGGCGCGCCGCACAACAATATGCAACCCTACTTGCCGCTGCAATTCATGATTTGCCTGTACGGCGAATACCCGAGCAGACCCTGAGCGGCCAGAGCCTGTTTCTGCGGGCGCATGGCGGCGGATGGCGGCTCCGGCCTCATCCGCCGTCTTTCATTCCCATCGACTTACAAGCCGCTTTCGCGTATCAGCACGCCGGCGACCTTGCGCGCGGCGCGCCACAGCATGCTGCTGCGCTCGCCGTCGATATGCGCGACCATGGGCGCCATACTGTCCACGCCGGCGCCGTCCAGTTGCAGCGTGACGCGATACAGGGCTTCATTGGCCAGCGACTCGCCATGCGGACCGCCGCGCGCGGCGATCGGTCCGCCATGCAGGGACGATAGCATTGCCTCCGGCAAGAGCCGGCTGGCGGTGCTGTCGATGCGCGTCACGGTGGCCGCCCGCGCCGCGGCGTCGGCGCGGCGCGGTATCAGCCGCGCGCGCGCGCCCAGCTTGACCCTGCCGATATCCGATTCATGCACGAAGACCTGCGCCTGCCCCGCCCCGTTTCCCACCACGCGGCCCAGGACATGGCTGGTGCCGACCCATGCTCCCGGGAACAAGCCCGGATCGAGGTCGCGCACCACGCCCGCATGCGGCGCCGCCACGGTCAGCCGCCCCAGTTCGGCGCGTTGCAGCGCATATTCGGCCCTGGCCGCCGCCAGTTCCTGGTCCAGCACGCGGGCGCGCTCATTCAAGCCGGCGTTGTCGATGGCGCCATTGATCTGGCGCTCCAGCCCGGCGATCCGGCTTTGCAACTGCTGCAACTGGCTTGTCACCGCTGGCGCGGCCAGCAGGAACAGGGCGTCGCCACCGCGTACCGCCTGCCCCTCCTTCACCAGCACCTTTTCCAGGCGTGCCGGCATCGGCGCAAAGAGCTGGCTGTGCAGGTCCGCCTGCCAGTAACCATCGGCGACCACATCCGCGCGCCACGGCACCACCAGGATGACCAGCAGGACCAGCAAGGCCAGGCCGCTGCGCGCCGCATTGCGCGACCAGCGCGCGCGCAAATCGCGCCAGGCGCGCAGCTCATTCCAGATGGGACGCAAGACAAACCAGCTTATTTCCACGGCAAACAAAATCACCCCCAGGGCCTTGAAGAAGAAAAAATACACGGCGGCCGCGATGCCGGTGAACATGATGAGCCGATACAGCCAGGTGGCGTAGGCGTACAAGGCGAGCCAGCGGGCCCGCGCCCGCAGTTGCGGCTCGGGAAACGGCGCGGCGATGCCCAGCACCACTTTGCGCAGTTGCCATCGCGCAATCGCAAAACTGCGTTCGGACAAGTTCGGCACATCGAGCAAATCCATCAGCAGGTAATAACCGTCGAAGCGCATGAAGGGATTCAGGTTGATCGCCAGCGTGCTGACCCAGGTGACGGCGGCCAGGATATACAAGGCGCTCTTGAAACCGCCGTCCGGCGCCAGGCTCCACAGCAGTGCCGCCAGGCCCGCCAGCAATAGTTCGGCCACCACGCCGGCGCCACCGATGGCCAGGCGGGCGCGGCGCGAGGTCAGTTTCCACGCCTCCGAGGTATCGGTGTACAGCAGGGGCCACATCATCATCAGCGCCACACCCATGGCCGGCACGCGCACGCCGTAATGCTTGCAGGTGTAGGCGTGCGCCAGTTCATGCAAGATCTTGGCCAGCGCCAGCGCCAGGCCGTAGTACAGCGCGCCCTGCCACGAGAAAAAATACAGGAAGGTACTGGAAAAGGCGGGCCACTGATCCAGCACGCGCCATACGCCCACCAGTGACAGCAGGGTGCAGGCGATGAAAAAGCCGGGCCGGAACAGCGGCTCCACATAGGCCAGGGTGCGGTTCAGGAAGGCATCGGGGCGCACCAGGGGAATGCGGAAAAACAGGTAATGGTGCAACAGCCATTGCAGCAGCGTGGGCTTGCGTCCCGCCGCCACCTTCTGCAGATGCGCGCGCAGCCCTGCCGTATCGGCGCGCAACAATTCGTTGGCCTGCAGGAATTGCTGCACGCCCAGCACATCCTCGGGCTGCGGCGCCAGCGCCGTGTCGCGCGCGACGGCGTCGCACAGCGCGCCTGCCGGCATGCCGCCGCGCCAGCGCGACAGCAACTCAAATTCCAGCCAGCCGATGCGGAAAAAACGGTTGCGCACGGCATCGTGCACATGCCAGTGCGGCGTGCCGTCGATGCCGGGCGGCGCCGGCTGCAGAGACAGGTCTTCACGCAAGGCCGCCAGGCGTTCGTCGGCCGGATCGGCCAGATCAGGCACTTGCCCGGCCAGCACGCCAGCGCCTCCATCGTGCACATTCATGCCTGCCACCGCAGGTGCGCACTCAATGCGTCTTCCGAATCCACGCAAAAACCCAGCGCCAGATACAGGCGCCGGGCAGCGGGATTGCTTTGATGTACAGTCAAGCGCATCTCTTGCCCCGCCACGGCGGCGCGTCCTTGCAAACGGCGCAGTATTTCTCCTGCACAACCCTGCCGGCGCGCCTGCGGCAGCACGCTGATATCCACGATGCGCAAGATGGCCGCTGTGCTATCGATCACCACGCGGCCCAACGCTTCATTCTGATGTTCAATGATTAAATACTCCGCAGCGGGATAGGTCGTTGTATACCCGGCCACCTGGGCATGATATTGCATTGATATTAATAACTTAATAATTGTTGAATCAGATACCAACATATTCAAATCATCGCGCGTCGACGCATATAATTGCTCGGCAAATGCCTGGTCAGCCGGCGTCGCCGGACGCAATAGCAACTCGGACGGCACCATGCTTACGCGGCCCGCCATGCCCGATAACACGCCGCAATACGGCCGCAAACGGTGAAAATAGTGCCGGCATCCCGCTCATCATTCATCAAACCCACCTTTTTGGTTGCTCGTCAATGCAATAACATTGATGACAATTTATCTGCGCATGACATAGTACGGTATGCATGCCTATCTCGAAATATTTATTTTATATTTCTAGTGTCATATTTAATCGTGCGTAAAAAAAACGACGCCAAGTTGACAAATATTGCCACTAAGCAGTTACAATAAATAAAGAAATAATCATATTTTTTTAATAAAACCGTGATTATTGGTGATAATCAGTGATTATTAGTGATAGTTAATATAAATAAATGTAATTGCCGCCTTCTCCCTGGCGCCAATCTGGTACTTTTAAACATTTTATCCCCTGCTGTCGCGACGTGATGCGAACCGTCCGGGCAGCGCAAAGGAAGCTGCGATGAAACGATACGACGCCCCAAGTGCCCTCTCTTCCGTGACCGCCGCAGCGCCGCCCGCCAGGGCCGCGCAAGGACCGCGCCTGCGCCCGGCACGCAGCATGCTGGCACTGGAAACACGTATCGTCTTTGATGGCGCGGTAGCCGCCACGCTGACCGACCCGCATGACGGCAGCGCCGGCGCACTGCACCTGCCGGCCATGGCCGGCAGGGCCATCGATGCGGGACGCGCTTCCGCCGAAGCCGCCCGCAGCGCGGCGCTGGCGCCGGAACGGGCACCAGCCGAGACCGCAGCCAAGGCGGCCGGCCCCGGCACCATCGTCTTTGTCGATGCCTCGGTGAGCAATCCGCAAGCGCTGCTGGCCGGCCTGAAACCGGGCGTCGAAGTCGTCATGCTCGACAAAAACCGCGACGGCGTGCAACAGATCGCCGACGCCCTCAAGGGGCGCCACGGCCTGGAGAGCATCCAGATCATTTCCGAAGGCAGTACCGGGCGCGTGATTCTCGGCTCCTCCGTCCTGTCGGATAATAATATCGACAACTACCAAAACGCACTGGCCACCTGGGGCAGCGCCTTGCGCAGCGGCGGCGACATCCTGTTGTTTGGATGTAACGTAGCCAACAATCCCACGGGCGATCACTTTATCAACCGCTTGGCCACATTGACCGGGGCCGATGTGGCCGCGTCGACCGATTCCACCGGCGCTGCCGCGCTGGGCGGCAACTGGGTGTTGGAAAAACACACGGGCCAGATCGAGGCCGACAAGGCGATCAGCGAGCGCGCACTGGCCGACTACGCCGGCTTGCTGCTGACTGGCAATGGCACCGCCGACGGCACCTATGATTTCGGCGGCACCTATGGCGCTGCCAGCGGCGGTTTCCGCCAGCTCGCCGATAAATTAAAAGTCAGCGACTTCCTGGCCCAGGACGGCACCGTCCTGTATGCCAGCAATCCTGCCTCGGCGACCGATGGCGGCAGCGTCACCGCCGTGTTCAAGGCGGAAGGCAGCACTGTCGCCAAGACTTTCACGTTCAAAGATTTTGGCTTCAGCGTCACCTCGCGCGGCGCCGGCCTCAACACCCGCACCGTCGACCAGCTGGTAGTGGTGCTGGCCGACGCCTCCGGCAACACCATCGCCACCTTGCAAATGGCCGGCCCCACGTTGACCCTGTCGACCACGGTTCAATCGCTGAGCTCGCTGATCAACAGCAGCACGCCCTATAATTACGCCAACGTGGCCTCGGTCAGCATCACCATCAGCCTGTGGAAGACCACCGATCATGGTGGCGACGGCGGTGCGGCCAGCGAAATCAATTTCGAATCCATGACGATGAGCAACATCAGCGCCGCCGTCGTCAACACGGCGCCCGTCTTTGTGCCAGGCTCCACTACCTTGTCGGTGACGCAGAACGCAGGCGCCACCGACATCAAGGGGTTGCTGCACATTAACGATGTCGACGTGGGCCAGACGGAAACCTGGACCCAGTCCCAGGCACCGCTGCACGGCACGCTCTCTTTCAGCGGCGCCAGCGGCAGCTCGGGCAGCGCCGACATCACGCCCGGCGGGACCATCACCTACACGCCGACGGCGGGCTACGCCGGCACCGATACCTTCACCATCCGCGTCAGCGACGGCGTCAGCACCGTGGACCGCATCATCACCGTCAACGTCACGCCCGCCGCGCCGGGCGCGCCCGACCTGGCGGCCGGCAGTGACAGCGGCAGCAGCAATACCGACAACAAGACCAACGCCGGCAGCCTCACTTTCAGCGGCAGCAGTGCCGCCGGCGACAGCGCCAGCACGGTGCGCGTCTTCATCGACGCCAACAACAACGGGCTGTACGATGCAGGCACCGAGGCCACCGCCACCGCCACCGTCAACAACGGCAGCTGGAGCGTCAGCGGCTTGAGCACCAGCGGCCTGGCCGATGGCGCCTACAATGTGTACGCCATCACCACCTCGGCCAGCGGTGCGCTCAGCAGCAGCAAAAGCGCCGCACTGAACGTGACCATCGACAAGACGCCGCCGGGCATGCCCAGCAACGTTATCGTGCTGGGCGCCGCTTCCGACAGCGGCAGCTCGAATGCGGACGGGCGCACCAGCGTCACCAATCCGACGGTGCGTATCAGCCTGGCAGGCACCAACGCCGCAGCCGGCGACACGGCGGAACTGCTGCTGGGCGGCGCCTCGCTGGGTACACCTGTTCGCCTGGTGCTGAACGGCACCAATATCAGCGACGGTTATGTCGATATGAGCGTCAGCAGCGGCGACCTGGGCGCCGACGGCAGCAAGGTCTTGACGGCGAAGATCACCGACCTGGCCGGCAATATCGGCACGGCCGGCGGTTCACTGACGATCACGCTCGACACCAACGCGCCGGGCACGCCCAGCAACGCTATCGTGCTGAGCGCCGCCTCCGACAGCGGCAACTCGAATTCCGACGGGCGCACCAGCGTCACCAATCCGACGGTGCGCATCAGCCTGGCAGGCACCAATGCGGTGTCCGGCGACACGGCGGAACTGCTGCTGGGCGGCAACTCCTTCGGCACGCCACTGAGCGCCACCCTGAGCAACACCGATATCGCCAACGGCTTTATCGACCTGACCGTGGTCAGCGGCAGCCTGGGCGCCGACGGCGACAAGGTCTTGACGGCGAAGATCACCGACGTGGCCGGCAATATCGGCACAGCCGGCGGTTCACTGACGATCACGCTCGACACCACCGCGCCGGGCATGCCGAGCAATCCTATCGTGCTGAGCGCCGCCTCCGACAGCGGCAGCTCGAATTCGGACGGGCGCACCAGCGTCACCAATCCGACGGTGCGCATCAGCCTGACAGGCACCAATGCGGTGTCCGGCGACACGCTTGAGCTACTGCTGGGCAACAACTCCTTCGGCCTGCCACTGCGCGCCACCCTGAGCAACACCGATATCAGCAACGGCTTTATCGACCTGACCGTGGTCGGCGGCAGCCTGGGCGCCGACGGCAGCAAGGTCTTGACGGCGAAGATCACCGACGTGGCCGGCAATATCGGCACGGCCGGCAATATCGGCACGGCCGGCGGTTCACTGACGATCACGCTCGACACGGCCATCGCCACGCCATCGACACCGGTACTCAACAGCGCCAGCGACAGCGGCAACTCGAACAGCGACCGCATTACCAATGTCGCCACGCCAACCATCAGCGGCACGGCAGAAAGCGGCAGCAGCGTCACGCTGTACGACAGCGACGGCGTCACCGTGCTGGGCACGACCGTGGCCACGGGCGGCGCATGGAGCATCACCAGCAGCGCGCTGAGCAACGGAGTACACAACCTGAAAGCCCAGGCCGTCGATGCCGCTGGCAATGCCAGCATCCTCTCGGGCGCCCTCTCCATCATCATCGACACCTCCGCGCCGGCCACGCCCGCCACGCCCACACTCGATCCTGCCAGCGACAGCGGCGCATCGAATGCGGATGGCATCACCAGTGTCACCACGCCAACCATCAACGGCACGGCAGAAAACGGCAGCACCGTCACCCTGTACGACGACGATGGCGTCACCGTGCTGGGAACGACCGTGGCCACCGGCGGCACATGGCGCATCACCAGCAGCGCGCTGGCCGACGGCGTGCACAGGCTGACCGTCAAAGCCACCGACACGGCCGGCAACATCAGCGCCGCCTCCGGCCAACTCTCCGTCACGATCGCCACCGTGGGCGTGGCGCCTGCCGCGCTCGCGCTCGATACCGCCAGCGACAGCGGCATATCGAATGCGGACCGCATCACCAACGTCAGCACGCCAACCATCAGCGGCACCGCCCAAGCCGGCGCCATTGTGACGCTGTACGACACCGATGGCACCACCGTGCTGGGCACGACAGTGGCCACGGGCGGCGTGTGGAGCATCACCAGCAGCGCGCTGGGCCAGGGCCTGCATCAGCTGAGCGCCAGGGCGTTTGACGTCGTCGGCAATACCAGCCCCGCCTCGACGACCCTGAACGTCACCATCGATACCAGCGCCCCGGCCGCGCCGGCCGCGCTCACGCTGGACACCACCACAGATAGCGGCGCGTCGAATTCGGATGGCGTCACCAAGTTTGGCAATCTGATCATCAACGGCAGCGGCGAAAACGGCAGCATCGTCACCCTGTACGACAGCGATGGCGTCACCGCGCTCGGTTCTAGCGTAGTTTCCGGCGGCCGCTGGCACATCACCACCTCGTCGCTGGCCGATGGTGGGCACACCCTGCGCGCCATCGCCACCGACGTGGCCGGCAATGCCAGCGCCGCCTCCGCCACGCTGAACGTCACGGTCGATACCAGTATCGCGGCGCCAGGCACGCCCACGCTCGATGCCGCCAGCGACAGCGGCGCATCGAATGCGGATCGCATCACCGGCGTCACCACGCCAACCATCAACGGCACGGCCGAAGCAGGCAGCAGCGTCACCCTGTACGACAGCGACGGCGTCACCGTGCTGGGCACGACCGTGGCCACGGGCGGCGTGTGGAGCATCACCAGCAGCGCGCTGGCCGACGGCGTGCATAGGCTGACCGTCAAGGCCACCGACACGGCCGGCAACGTCAGCGCCGCCTCGGGCCAACTGGTCATCACCATCGATGCCACGGCGCCGGCCGCGCCCGCCACGCCGACCCTGGACGCGGCCAGCGACAGCGGCGCATCGAATGCGGATGGCATCACCCGCGTCACCACGCCAACCATCAGCGGCACGGCAGAAAACGGCAGCAGCGTCACCCTGTACGACGACGATGGCGTCACCGTGCTGGGCACGACCGTGGCCACGGGCGGCGCATGGCGCATCACCAGCAGCGCGCTGGCCGACGGCGTGCACAGGCTGACCGTCAAAGCCACCGACACGGCCGGCAACATCAGCGCCGCCTCCGGCCAACTGGTCGTCACCATCGACACCTCCGCGCCGGCCGCGCCCGCCACGCCCACACTCGATCCCGCCAGCGACAGCGGCGCATCGAATGCGGATGGCATCACCCGCGTCACCACGCCAACCATCAGCGGCACGGCAGAAAACGGCAGCACCATTACCCTGTACGACGACGACGGCGTCACCGTGCTGGGCACGGCAGTGGCCACGGGCGGTGTCTGGAGCATCACCAGCAGCGCGCTGACCGACGGCGTGCACAGGCTGACCGTCAAGGCCACCGACACGGCCGGCAACGTCAGCGCCGCCTCCGGCCAACTGGTCATCACCATCGATGCCACGGCGCCGGCCGCGCCCGCCACGCCGACCCTGGACGCGGCCAGCGACAGCGGCGCGTCGAATGCGGATGGCATCACCCGCGTCGCCACGCCAACCATCAGCGGCACGGCCGAAGCAGGCAGCACCATTACCCTGTACGACGACGATGGCGTCACCGTGCTGGGAACGACCGTGGCCACGGGCGGCACATGGCGCATCACCAGCAGCGCGCTGGCCGACGGCGTGCACAGGCTGACCGTCAAAGCCACCGACACGGCCGGCAACATCAGCGCCGCCTCCGGCCAACTCGCCGTCACCATCGACACCTCCGCGCCGGCCGCGCCCGCCACGCCCACACTCGATCCCGCCAGCGACAGCGGCGCATCGAATACGGATGGCATCACCCGCGTCACCACGCCAACCATCAGCGGCACGGCCGAAGACGGCAGCACCATTACCCTGTACGACGACGATGGCGTCACCGTGCTGGGCACGGCAGTGGCCACGGGAGGAGTGTGGAGCATCACCAGCAGCGCGCTGGCCGACGGCGTGCACAGGCTGACCGTCAAGGCCACCGACACGGCCGGCAACGTCAGCGCCGCCTCCGGCCAACTGGTCGTCACCATCGACACCTCCGCGCCGGCCGCGCCCGCCACGCCCACCCTGGACGCGGCCAGCGACAGCGGCGCGTCGAATGCGGATGGCATCACCCGCGTCACCACGCCAACCATCAACGGCACGGCCGAAGCAGGCAGCACCATTACCCTGTACGACACCGACGGCGTCACCGTGCTGGGCACGACCGTGGCCACGGGCGGCACATGGCGCATCACCAGCAGCGCGCTGGCCGACGGCGTGCACAGGCTGACCGTCAAAGCCACCGACACGGCCGGCAACGTCAGCGCCGCCTCGGGCGAACTGGCGGTCACAATCACCACCGTGAGCGTGGCGCCTGGCGCGCTCGCGCTGGCGAGCGCCAGCGACAGCGGCATATCGAATGCGGACCGCATCACCAACGTCAGCACGCCAACCATCAGCGGCACCGCCGTGTCCGGCTCCATTGTGACGCTGTACGACACCGATGGCACCACCGTGCTGGGCACGACAGTGGCCACGGGCGGCGTGTGGAGCATCACCAGCACTGTTCTGGGCCAGGGCCTGCATCAGCTGAGCGCCAGGGCGTTTGACGTCGTCGGCAATACCAGCCCCGCCTCGATGACCCTGAACGTCACCATCGATACCAGCGCCCCGGCCGCGCCGGCCGCGCTCACGCTGGACACCACCACCGATAGCGGCGCGTCGAATTCGGATGGCGTCACCAAGTTTGGCAACCTGCTCATCAACGGCAGCGGCGAAAACGGCAGCATCGTCACCCTGTACGACAGCGACGGCGTCACCGTGCTCGGCTCTACCGTGGTTTCCGGCGGCCGCTGGCACATCACCACCTCGTCGCTGGCCGATGGCGGGCACACCCTGCGCGCCATCGCCACCGACGTGGCCGGCAATGCCAGCGCCGCCTCCGCCACGCTGAACGTCACGGTCGATACCAGTGTCGCCGCGCCCGCCACGCCGACCCTGGACGCGGCCAGCGACAGCGGCGCATCGAATGCGGACGGCATCACCGGCGTCACCACACCCGTCATCAGCGGCACGGCCGAAGCAGGCAGCAGCGTCACCCTGTACGATACGGACGGCGTCACCGTGCTGGGCAGCACCATCGCCACGGGCGGCGTGTGGAGCATCACCAGCAGCACGCTGGGTGATGGCATCCACACTCTGACCGCCAAAGCGACCGATACGGCCGGCAACACCAGCGCCGCGTCCAGCCTGCTGTCCATCAGCATCGACACAAGCGCCCCGGCCGCGCCACCGGCGCCCGTACTGGCCGCCGCCAGCGACAGCGGCGCCTCGGACAGCGATGGCGTCACGAATGTCACCCGTCCGACCATCACCGGTCGTGCCGAAAGCGGCAGCACCATCACCCTATACGATACGGACGGCGTCACCGTGCTGGGCAGCACCATCGCCACGGGCGGCGTGTGGAGCATCAGCAGCAGCACGCTGGGTGATGGCATCCACACTCTGACCGCCAAGGCGACCGATACGGCCGGCAACACCAGCGCCGCGTCCAGCCTGCTGTCCATCAGCATCGACACCAGCGCCCCGGCCGCGCCACCGGCACCCGTGCTGGCCGCCGCCAGCGACAGCGGCGCCTCGGACAGCGACGGCATCACGAATGTCACCCGTCCGACCATCACCGGCCGCGCCGAGGCCGGCAGCACCATCACCCTATACGATACGGATGGCGTCACCGTGCTGGGCACGACAGTCGCCACGGGCGGCGTGTGGAGCATCAGCAGCAGCACGCTGGGTGATGGCATCCACACTCTGACCGCCAAAGCGACCGATACGGCCGGCAACACCAGCGCCGCGTCCAGCCTGCTGTCCATCAGCATCGACACAAGCGCCCCGGCCGCGCCACCGGCGCCCGTGCTGGCCGCCGCCAGCGACAGCGGCGCCTCGAACAGCGACGGCATCACGAATGTCACCCGTCCGACCATCACCGGCCGCGCCGAGGCCGGCAGCACCATCACCCTGTACGATACGGATGGCGTCACCGTGCTGGGCACGACAGTCGCCACGGGCGGCGTGTGGAGCATCAGCAGCAGCACGCTGGGTGATGGTATCCACACTCTGACCGCCAAGGCGACCGATACGGCCGGCAACACCAGCGCCGCTTCCAGTCTGCTGTCCATCAGCATCGACACCAGCGCCCCGGCCGCGCCACCGGCCCCGGTGCTGGCAGCCGCCAGCGACAGCGGCGCCTCGGACAGCGACGGCGTCACGAATGTCACCCGTCCGACCATCACCGGCCGCGCCGAGGCCGGCAGCACCATCACCCTGTACGATACGGATGGCGTCACCGTGCTGGGCACGACAGTCGCCACGGGCGGCGTGTGGAGCATCACCAGCACGACGTTGGGCACGGGCGGCCACAGCCTGACTGCCAGGGCGGTGGATGCGGCAGGCAATGCCGGCGCCGTTTCCAGTGCGCTGGCCATCACCATCGACAACGCCAGCGGCGCGGTGCCGACGACGCCGGTACTGAGCAGCGCCAGCGACAGCGGTGCCTCGAACAGCGACGGCGTCACGCATGTCAACCGTCCTACCATCACCGGCCGCGCCGAGGCCGGCAGCACCGTCACCCTGTACGATACGGACGGCGTCACTGTGCTGGGCAGCACCATCGCCACGGGCGGCGTGTGGAGCATCACCAGCAGCACGCTGGGCGACGGCAGCCACACCCTGACAGCCAGGGCCGTGGACAACGCGGGCAACGCCAGTGCGACATCGGGCGCGCTGAACCTCGTCATCGACGCCAATGCGCCCGCCGCCGCCGACACGCCGCAACTGGCCAGCGGCGGTGCCTCGACCACCAGCACCACGCCTGTCCTCGGCGGCAATGCCGAAGCGAACAGCATCGTCACCGTGCGCAGCGACGGGGTGGTGATCGGCACGGTACGCGCCGACGCCGACGGCCGCTGGAGCCTGAGCACCGCGCTGGCCCTGGGCGCACACCAGATCACGGCCAGCGCCACGGATGCCGCCGGCAACACCGGCATTGCTTCGCGCGCCCTGACCTTGAACGTGCTGGCGCCGCCGCTGCCCGAGACGAGCCGTCCGCCCCTGCCCATCCCCTCCGTGCCGGAGGCCGCACCGCCTGTCGTGACGGTCGCCGCGCCGCCCATCAGGGATGCCGCGCTCGGCCAGCTCAGCATGTCGCCGCTGGCCGCCGTGGTCGATGCCGCCAGTGGCCAGCAAGATGAACACTTCCGCGCCGCACCGGCGCCCGACGTCGCCTACACGCCGCTGCCTCCCGTGCGCGCCGCGCTGATACTGAACCGGGAAATCGCCGATGTCTCGATGAATATGCGACAAGGCTTGAGCCTGTCGATTCCGCGCGACACCTTCGTCAGCGCGGACGGCAGCACGCCGATCCTGACGGCCCGCCTCGTCGACGGCAGCCCCCTGCCGGCCTGGATACGCTTCGACCCGCTCAGCGGCACCTTCAGCGGCACGCCGCCGTCGGGCCAGAGCATAACGCTGGAAATCGAGGTCGTGGCCAAGGATGCCAAGGGCAACGAAGTCAAGTCCATCTTCAAGCTGCGCGGCGGTGCGCCAGCCGCCACGCCGCCACAGGCCGGCCTGTCGGGCAAAAATCTGCTGCTGGCGCTCGGACTGTCCCGGCATGCCGACGGCGCGGCGGCGATGGACGACACGAGCGCCCTGCCCGATGCGGTCCTGGCGGCCCTGCGCGATGCGGGACAGGATGCAGCGCAGGATGCCATGCCGGAAGCGCCACAGGAGGCGCCGCCCGCAGGCGCCATGAGCGGGCAGCTGGCGCGCGAAGCACAACGTTTTTCCCGCGATGCCGGCGCTACCTTGCGCCATCTGGCGCAACTATAGGTAATCGACACAACACATGACAAGACTTCATAACCCAGGAGCACCATCGATGACTTTTCTTACCAGTGTCACCCGCACCGTCCCCCCGGCAACCCTGCGCCGCCTGCCCTTGGCCATCCTGCTGGGCGCCATGCTGAGCGCCTGCAGCGTTCTGCCCGAGCCGATCGATGCGGAAACCCGCAACGTCCGCGCGCGCAACGATGTGGAGACCCTGTTCAAGGATGTCGAACCGGTCAGCGGCGAGGTCACGCTGCACGAAGCGTTCGCCCGCGCGCTCAAGTACAACTACGATTACCGGCTGCGCTCGATGGAGCAAAGCATGGCGTCGAGCCAGCTCGACCTGGCAAAATATGACATGCTGCCACGCCTGACCGTGGCGGCCGGCTACAGTTCGCGCAGCAACGATGCCGGTTCGCGCTCGGTCGACCTGGCCACGGGCGTGGAAAGCAATCTGTTCTCGGGCGCCCAGGAACGCACGCGCAACACCCAGAACGCGGTGCTGGCCTGGAACGTGCTCGATTTTGGCGTCAGCTATGTGCGTGCCCAGCAGCAAGCCGTGCAAGTGATGATTGCCGAAGAACGCAAACGCAAGGTGGTGCAGAATATTTCGCAAGACGTGCGCCAGGCATTCTGGCGCGCCTATGTCGCCCAGCAAACGCTGCCGCGCATGGACGAATTGCTGAACCGCGTCAAGGAAGCCCTGCTGCGCAGCGAGCGCATGGAAACGGAACGCATGCTGGCGCCGCTGCAAGCGCTGGCCTACCAGCGCGCCATGCTCGACCTGCACCAGCAAATCGTGGCGCGGCGCCAGGAATTGATACTGGCCAAGTCCGAATTGAACGCGCTGATCAACCTGCGTCCAGGTACCGTGGTAACCTTGTCCGCCGGCCAGGAAGAGCAGGAAACGAGCAAACTGCAGCCGTTCGACGACTTGAACGCGCTCGACCTGGCGGCGCTGAACAACCGGCCGGAATTGCGCGAGGAAGATTACCGCAAGAAGATCTCCGTGCTGGAGGGACGCAAGGCCCTGCTGGCCTTCCTGCCCGGCATCGAGCTGAACCTGTCGAGCAACCGCGACAGCAATAAGTTCTTGCTCAATAACACCTGGGGCGAGGCTGGCAGCACCGTCTCGCTGAATCTGATGCGCGCCTTCGCCTACCCGGCCACCAAGCGCGCCCAGGAAAGCCAGGCCCAGCTGGACGACACGCGCCGCATCGCGCTGACGATGGCCGTGCTGACCCAGGTGCGCATCGCCACCCAGCGCTTCCAGGAAGCACGCGCCGACTACTTCGTCAGCAGCCAGGCGGCCAAGGTCGACGCCCGCATCGAACAGCACACCTTGTCCGCCACCAAGGCCAGCGCCGAATCGGAAATGGAATTGCTGCGCACGGAAGTACGGGCCGCGTTGTCGGAAATGCAGCGCTATGTCGCCCTGGCCAACTTGCAGAGCGCCTATGCCCGCGTGGCCAATTCGGTGGGCGCCGACTTGCTGCCCGAGCAGCCGCAGAGCAGCAGCGTCAGCGCCTTCACGGCACAACTGGCCAAGGCCGACCAGGACTGGCGCAAGACCAGTTTTCATACGACAGACAGCGCGCTGCCTGCGCCGCAAGTAACTTTTGGCAACATCGCCACCCCGGCCGGCAGCGGCCTGGACCTGGCAGCGCTGCTGCGCGCGCGCCTGCCGGAACACGGCGCGGCGGTGACGGGCGTGGCCGGCGAGCACACGCCCGTGATCAGCGCCACGGCCAGCGTGGGCCAGCCCAGCGCCGGCATGCGCTCGGTCGAAGTGACGTGGCTGGTCAAACGCGGCGACGTGACCCTGGCCAGCATCCCCTACCGCTCGGCCATTCCCGACAGCGTGGCCTCGGCCTGGCCCGTGTTCGGCCAGGCGGCGGCGGAATCGGCGGCCGCCAAGATCAGCAGCCTGCTGCGCAGCGACGCCGCCAGCCGCCGCCAGGTGAGCAATTGATGCGCCTACCGTACCATTGCACCCTGGGTGGCGCCGCCGCAGTGCTCGCTATCCTGCTGTCGGCCGGCGCCCAGGCGGCACCGGTGGCGGCGGCCAAGCCGGCCCCGGCCGACACGCACAAGACGATACGGGTACTCGTCGCGGCCGACCAGGAAAGCGTGCTGGCGTCGCAGATGGCGGGCCGCATCGATCAGGTCTCCGTCAAGCTGGGCAGCACCATCAAGGCCGGCCAGGTCTTGCTGCGCTTTAATTGCGATGAGCAGGATGCCCACCTGAAAATGGCCAACGCCGACTTTTACGGCGCCCAGCAAACCTATGAATCGAAGGTCAAGCTGCAATCGATGCAATCGGTGGCCGAAATCGACGTGCAGCAGGCGGGTGCGGCGGCGCAAAAATCCAGGGCGCAAATCCAGCTATACCAGGCGCAACTGCGGCAATGCACTATTGTCGCGCCGTTCGCCGGCCGGGTCACCCGCTTGCTGGCCAAGCAGTACGCCAGCGTCAACATCGGCCAGCCGCTGATCGAAATCGTCAATGACCGCAAGCTCAAGGTGCAGCTGAACGTGCCTTCGCTATGGCTGTCCTGGCTCAAGCCGGGCCAGCCGTTCACGCTGCAGATCGATGAAACGGGCAAGGCCTATGAGGCGAAGGTACAGCGCATCAACGGCCGGGTCGACGCCGTCAGCCAGTCGATCGAAATCGAAGGCGAAGTGCTGGGCAATCCCGATAATTTACTGCCAGGCATGAGCGGCGTGGCCAGCTTCGCACCGCCCAAGCGCTGAGCACCAGCCCCATCCACGCCTCACCAGGAAGTCCCTTGTCAGAATCATCGATCAATTTGCACAGCATCGGCACCCTGCTCCAGATCGAGCAGGACGTGCGCCAGGCCGGCAGCGAAAACGCCGTCGAATTCATCGCCGTCAACGACACTTGGCGCATCCTGCCCTACCGCCAGGCCGTGCTATGGCGCCTCGACGCTGCCGGCCTGGCGTCGCTCAAGCTGGTATCCGGCCTGGCCGAGCTGCCGGCCGACTCGCCCTATCGGCAATGGATGAACGCGGCCCTGCGGCACGTGGCGCCCAGCCTCACGCCGGGCAAGGCGCGGCAACTGGCGCGCGACGCGCTGCCGGAAGCCCTGCAGGACGGCTGGGATGAATGGGCGGCGCACAGCGTCTTGCTGGTCGCCCTGCCCACACCCGTTGGCGGCTGCGTCGGCGGCTTGTGGCTGTCGCTCGAGAGCGCGGCGGGCGAAGCCGAAACGGCGCTGGTCGAGCGCCTCGCCGGCGCTTATGGACACGCCTTGTGGGCCTGGCGCGCGCGGCCGTCAGGCTGGCGCCACAGCGTGGCGCGACTGCAAGCCAGACCCAGGCGCCTGTGGCTGGCCGCCGCGCTGGTGGCGCTCATTCCCATGCGCCTGACGGTGCTGGCGCCGGCCGAAATCATCGGCAAGGACGCCAAGCTGATCGCCGCGCCGCAAGACGGCGTGGTGGCGCGCTTCTTCGTCAAGCCGAACCAGATGGTGGCGGCGGGCGCGCCCTTGTTTGCACTGGAAGACACGGGCGCGCGCAACCGCAACGAAGTGGCGGCCAAGTCGCGTGCGGTGGCGGCGGCCGAATACCTGCGCGCCACGCAAAAATCGTTCAGCGACGGCGCCAGCAAGGCCGACCTGTCCTCACTGAACGCGCGCCTGGAAGAAAAATCGGCCGAAGCGCAATACGTGCAGGACATGCTGGACCGCATCCAGGTGCGCGCGCCCGCAGCCGGCATCGCCGTGTTTTCGGACCAGAACGACTGGCTGGGCAAACCCGTGCAGACGGGCGAACGCATCATCTTGCTGGCCGATCCGGCCAAGGTGCAGATCGCCATCCGCCTGCCCGTCGACGATGCGCTCAGCCTGGAACCGGGCGCGGACGTGAAGCTATACCTGAACGTGGCGCCGCTGGGCACCGTCGCTGGCGTGCTGACCCAGTCCAGCTACGAGCCGACGCTGAGCAGCGAGGGCGTGGTCGCCTATCATTTGAAGGCCGACCTGGCGCCCGGCGAGCCGCTGCAGCGCATCGGCTTGAAAGGCACGGCCAAACTGTACGGCGGCTGGGCGCCGCTGATCTACCACGTGCTGCGCAAACCGCTGGCCGTGGCCCGCCGCACGCTGGGCGTTTGATCGCAGACGCAGACCAGGCCGCCCGCGCCATGGTATACTTTTGCGCGATGATGCGACTCCTCAAGACCTGGCTGATCCTGATGTTGATGACGCTGCTGCCGCTGCAAGCGGTCGCTGCGGGCATGCGCCTGTCTTGCGCCAGCGGCCTGCAAGGAACGCGGCACAGCCGGTCGACGGACGCCGGCGCGCCAGCTTGCCACCAGGCTCAGGCAACCCCTAAAATGGACGGCACGGATAGCACAGACAGTGCGCCCGGCGAACGGCATGCCGTTTGCGGCGCCTGTTCCGCCTCGTGCATGGGCGCATGCATGCCCCCACCCAGCGCGCCCGCCCTTGCGGCCCGCGACGGGGCGCAAAGCGTGACGCTGACCGATACCCCGCCGCTGGCGGGTTTCGTGCCCGACGGCCCGCGCCGGCCGCCCCGGCGCGCCTGATTTGCCGCGACGCCGGAGACCGGCTCCAGACCTGGGCCGCCCCTGGCGCATCGCGCCCACGGCCATCCTCCATTGATTCCATTGATTCAGTACTTGAAAGATAACATCATGATCCGACATATCCTCATGCGCGGCGCCTGCGCCGCCATGCTGGGCTTGCCCACGTTCGCCATCGCGGCCCTGCCCGTCATCGACGTCTACAAAAGCGCCTCGTGCGGCTGCTGCACCGCATGGGTCAAGCACCTGGAAGCGAACGGTTTTACCGTGCGCGCCAAGAACGTCGAGATGCCGGCGCAATATCGCCAGCGCGCCGGCATACCCGACCAGTTCGGCTCCTGCCACACGGGCATCGTCAACGGCTACGCCATCGAAGGCCACGTGCCCGCCAGCGACATCAAGCGCCTGCTGCGTGAGAAACCCCAGGCGAAAGGCCTGGCCGTGCCGGCCATGCCGATGGGCTCGCCAGGCATGGAAGGACCGCGCAACGATCCCTACGACGTGTTCCTGGTGAAAGCCAATGGCACGACGGTCTACCAGCACTACAAATAAAGGCGGGGACAATAAAAAACGCCGCCGGGATCACTCCCGGCGGCGTTTTTTTGTCAGGCAGTAAAGAACTTACTGCCTCTCAAGACTGCATCAGATGCTGTCGAGCACCGCATTCAGGCTGGCGCTCGGACGCATGACCGCTTCCGTCTTCGCCGGATCGGGCAGGTAGTAGCCGCCGATATCCGTTTCCTTGCCTTGTACTGCTTTCAGCTCGGCAACGATCTTTTCTTCGTTGTCGGCCAGGGCTTTGGCCACTGGCGCGAAGTGCGCCGCCAGTTCCGCATCGTCCTTCTGCGTAGCCAGGGCTTGCGCCCAGTACATGGCCAGGTAGAAATGGCTGCCGCGGTTGTCGAGCTCGCCAGTACGTGGCGATGGCGACTTGTTGTTGTCCAGCAGCTTGCCGGTGGCTTCATCCAGGGTTTTCGCGAGGATTTTGGCCTTCGCATTGCCCGTCTTGATGCCCATGTCTTCCAGCGACACGGCCAGGGCCAGGAATTCACCCAGCGAATCCCAGCGCAAATGGTTTTCTTCCACCAGTTGCTTGACGTGTTTCGGTGCCGAACCGCCGGCGCCCGTTTCGTACATGCCGCCACCGGCCATCAGCGGCACGATCGACAGCATCTTGGCGGACGTGCCCAGTTCCAGGATCGGGAACAAATCGGTCAGGTAGTCGCGCAGGATGTTGCCGGTCACCGAGATGGTGTCCAGGCCGCGGAAGGCGCGCTCCAGCGTGTAGCGCATGGCGCGCGTTTGCGACATGATCTGGATTTCCAGGCCGCTCGTGTCGTGCTCCTTCAGGTAAACCTGTACCTTCTTGATGACTTCGTTCTCGTGCGGACGGTAGGAATCGAGCCAGAACACGGCAGGCATGCCCGAGTTGCGCGCGCGGGTGACGGCCAGCTTGACCCAGTCGCGGATCGGCGCGTCCTTGACCTGGCACATGCGCCAGATATCGCCCTGTTCGACCGTTTGCGTCAGCAGCACTTCGCCCGTTTCCAGGTCGGTGATGTTGGCGGTGCCGCCTTCTGGCACTTCAAAGGTCTTGTCGTGCGAACCGTATTCTTCCGCTTGCTGCGCCATCAGGCCCACGTTCGGCACGGTGCCCATGGTCTTCGGATCGAAGTTGCCATGCCATTTGCAAAAACCGATCATTTCCTGGTAGATGCGCGCGAAAGTCGATTCCGGCATGACTGCCTTGACGTCTTTCGGACGGCCATCGGCGCCCCACATCTTGCCGCCGATACGGATCATGGCGGGCATGGACGCGTCGACGATGATGTCGTTCGGCGAATGGAAGTTGGTGATGCCCTTGGCCGAATCGACCATGGCCAGTTCCGGACGATTCGCGTGACAGGCGTGCAAATCTTTCAGCACTTCATCTTTTTGCGACGCTGGCAGGGTCTCGATCTTGTCGTACAGGTTGCTCATGCCGTTGTTGACATTCACGCCCAGCTTGTCGAACAGTTCAGCGTGCTTGGCGAACGCGTCCTTGTAGAAAATGCGCACGCAGTGGCCGAAGACGATCGGGTGCGAGACCTTCATCATGGTCGCCTTGACGTGCAGCGAGAACATCACGCCCGTTTTGAAGGCGTCGTCGATTTCCTTCTCGTAGAACTCCAGCAGCGCTTTCTTGCTCATGAACATGCTGTCGATGATTTCGCCCGCTTTCAGCGCAACCTTCGGTTTCAGCACGATGGTCTTGCCCGAGGCGGTGACCAGTTCCATCTTGACATCGCGCGCCTTTTCCAGTGTCAGCGATTTTTCGCCATGGTAGAAGTCGCCATGATGCATGTGCGAGACATGGGTTTGCGACGCCTGGCTCCACTCGCCCATCGAATGCGGGTGCTTGCGTGCATACTCTTTGACAGCCTTCGGTGCGCGGCGGTCGGAATTGCCTTCACGCAGGACCGGATTGACCGAGCTGCCGATGCACTTGCCGTAACGGGCCTTCAAGGCTTTTTCTTCTTCCGTCTTCGCGTCTTCCGGATAGTCCGGCAGCTTGTAGCCACGGCCTTGCAATTCGCGCACGCAAGCGATCAATTGACCCTGGGAAGCGCTGACGTTCGGCAATTTGATGATGTTGGTGTCTGGATTCTGGGTCAATTTGCCCAGTTCAGCCAGGGTATTCGGGACTTTTTGCGCGTCCGTCAGGAATTCGGGAAATTCGGCCAGTACACGCGACGCCACCGAAATATCCGTGGCGACGATATCCACGCCAGCCGGCGCGGTGAATTTTTTGATAATTGGCAGCAGGGAATACGTCGCGAGCAGCGGCGCCTCGTCAGTCAGCGTGTAGATGATTTTGGATTTTTGTGTTGCCATGTTCATTCCCTTGTATGCGGTGATGCCTGGTGGTTAACTTTCTTCATTCCAAACACAGGACGGTTAGCCTTGCTTTGGACGGCTAGTGTGCCGGCGGTGACGCCGTGCTTGCCCACCACGTATTTTAGACTGTCCTGCCGCTGTTTGTGTATCCGATGGCGACGAATCTTATATAAGACAGCAAATATCTGATGGCGCCGGGCCCGAACGGCCATTTTCCGCCTTGAAATGGGTGCAGGACCGCGGCACGGCATGTATGTCGCCTTGATGAAGCATTCAATATTGACAATATCCAAGTGGGAGCGACGTCACGCCCGCCCGTTCTTGACGATGCCGCGCACTGCTGATCAAAAAACCCGGAACCCGGCGCAGCGCCGTGCGGCGGTCGCGAGCCCACCAGCCAGGCTGCCGGCAGCGAAGCGGCCATGGCGGGCCACTGCAATAGTTCGCGGATGTCGGACATGGCGCCTCCTGTTTGCCAGCAACGTAGCAGTATTGTCTGTCGTTTTATTGGCGCACGCGTGCCTGCCAGGGGTGGCACCACTTCCCCGCAATTGAGGATTCTTACCCAAGCGTTTCAATCAGCTTGTCAAAGCTCAAGCGGTGGTGTTGATTATCGTGCCAACGGTACCCGAGGCAGCCGCGACCTTGGTGCCATCGTGATCACCATCGCTATTCATACCTCCAGCCTTGACCTGCTGTGTAACGACAGCCACCGGCGGGGTGTACGCAGACGCTGTCGAGCTAGCAATTGCCGATGTCATGTTGCTCTCCAAAAATTATTCCAGGGGTACATCAGCATTTACGACAAGTTTTCAAGAAACCTGGCAGTGAAGGTCAAGTCGCGCCCCTGCCGACAAACGCTGCCAGTCCACCCCGGCGACCAGCCAGCGCCATTGCTCGGCGCTGATCTGCCAGCTCGCCGCGTCGGCCTGCGGCCAGATGAACTGACCACGATGCAGGCGGCGCAGGCAAACGTTCTTGGCCAAGTGGAACGGGCAAGCCATCCGGCGGAGGGCGCAGCAATGCCCCCGCCCCCGCTGGCAACAAATAGGTCTGGCGCTGGTTTAACTTAACAATTCCGTCGAGAGGAACCTCCCGCAAGCTAAGCTTGTGGACTCTCTAGACGTGAAAACGGCCGCAGGAAGCGGCCGTATCGTTTGAGGCTGGACAATGGACGAAAACCCATTTCCCCATATTTTCCCCAAGTTCCTATTCAGACAAGATATGAAATCTTAAATCATTGAATACAAACGAAAAATTTGGTGGGAAGTGCAAGTTTCGAACTTGCGACCCCTGCAGTGTGAATGCAGTGCTCTACCCCTGAGCTAACCTCCCGAAGCGAGGCGAATTATCGCATAGGTGTTGCGGCATCTGCAAGGGCTGGCGACAGGAAATTTAGCATGCCACGCTTTTTTCTCAGGCGGCCGCTGGTGGCGCCAGGACGGCGGTCCAGATGCACTGGCCTTTTGCGGCCTTGTCGAGGCCGGCGATGGTGGCTTCGTGGGCGGCAAGCTCGTCGGCCGTGGCGCTCTGAAAGATGACTTCGGCCAGGGGCACGATTTCCAGGGCACCGCCATCGGCAGCCACTTCCACTTCTTCTTCCATGCTCAGGCTGTTCTGGCCCCGTGTCATGGCCAGGTAGACGTCGGCCAGCAATTCCGAATCGAGCAGCGCGCCGTGCAGCTTGCGGTGGGCGTTCGAGACGCCGTAGCGGTCACACAGGGCGTCGAGCGAGTTGCGTTTGCCCGGATGCATTTCCTTCGCCTGCACCAGGGTGTCGATCACGCCATGCACTTGCTCATGCACGGGCGGCAGGTTCAGGCGCTTGAATTCAGCGTTGAGGAAGCCGATATCGAACGGGGCGTTGTGGATGATCAATTCGGCGCCGGCGATGTAGGCGCGGAATTCGTCGGCAATTTCCGCGAATTTCGGCTTGTCGCTGAGGAATTCCGTCGTCAAGCCGTGGACGGCCAGCGCGCCCTCTTCCGAATCGCGCTCGGGATTGATGTAATGGTGGAAATTATTCCCCGTCAACATGCGGTTGCTCAATTCGACCGCCCCGATCTCCAGGATACGGTCGCCCGTGCGCGGGTTCAGGCCGGTGGTTTCAGTATCGAGAACAATTTGACGCATGGCGGATTCATTCGTAAAAGCAAAAAGCGAAGGGCACAGTATAGCAAACCTGTGTGCTGCAATCGCACCCAGACATGTTCGAACGCCCAACAAAACCGTAGCGAGCGGCAGTGATTTGTGGCCGAGAAGCGCAACCGTACTCTAGTACGGTGAGCATCACAGGCCGCAAAGCGCGACGCGCAGTAGGTTTGGTTGGGCTTTCTTAGGCGCGCACGGTTTCCACGCCCAGGTTGGCCAGCTCATCGGCCCGCTCGTTGCCCGGATGGCCATTGTGGCCGCGCACCCAGCGCCATTCCACTTCATGGACGGCCTGGGCCGTATCGAGCGCCTGCCACAGGTCGACGTTTTTCACGGGTGCCTTGGCCGCCGTTTTCCAGCCGCGTGCCTTCCAGCCGTGGATCCATTCGCTGATGCCCTTTTGCACGTACTGGCTATCGGTATACAACACCACCTGGCACGGGCGTTTGAGCGCCGTCAAGGCTTCGATCACGGCCTTCAATTCCATGCGGTTATTCGTCGTATTGAGTTCCCCGCCGTAAATTTCTTTCTTGGCGCCATCGGACACCATCAGTGCGCCCCAGCCGCCAGTGCCGGGATTGCCCTTGCATGCGCCATCGGCGTAAATCTCAACCTTATCCATCTTGCTGTTCCCGCCTTTTATTCGTGACCGGTGCGCCTGCGGGCGCCGTCGCCGGTTTCTTGGTCCACGCCGGACCGATCAAACGCATCCCTTTGACACGCTTGATCGCCTGCACTATATACACTGCGCCCAGATATGGCCACCAGCGCGCACCGGCCTTGTCCATGAAAGCGTTGCGGCGCAGCCATTTTTCTGTCTTGCAGGCAGGTGCGTAGCAGCCGAAGTGGCTTTGACTGACGCCCATGTTCAGCAATTTTAACCAGTCTTTCATGCGCGGCATAGAGATCAGCTCACCCGCCTGCGGCAGGTAATGGCGTCCCGTGACTCTTCCGATGCCCTGGCGCATGCCCCACAGGCTGGCCGGATTGAAGCCGCAGACGATCACGCGCCCCTCGGGGATCAGCACGCGCTCGACTTCGCGCAAGACCTGGTGCGGCTCGGCGGCAAATTCGAGTACGTGCGGCAATACCACCAGATCCAGGCTCTGCGAATCGAATGGCAGTTCGTCGAAAGCCGACACCAGGGTCAAACGGCTCTCTTGCGGCGGGCGCGACGGCAGGCGCGCATCGAGCAGCCATTTGCTGGGCATGCGGCTGGCCGCCAGCGCGTCAAGTTGGGGCAAGCCGATCTGCACGGCGTTAAATCCGAAGATGTCGACGGTCAAACTGTCAAGGCATTGCTGCTCCCAGGCGCGCACATACAGACCGGCCGGCGTCTGCAGCCAGCCGTCAAGCGCTATAATGGATTTTTCGGATGCCACACTGTCCATTCAGTTTTCTCTTTTGCTCATGACACATTCCCCTGAACACGCTTTATCGGTACTTGCCGTGCCCGCCTTTGCCGACAACTACCTATGGCTGATCCATGATGGCCGCCACGCCGCCGTGGTCGACCCCGGCGATGCCGTGCCCATCCTCGATGCGCTACAAGCCCATCAGTTGACCTTGTGCGCCATTTTACTCACGCACCACCACGCCGACCACACGGGTGGCGTACCTGAATTGTTGCAGCATTTCGCCGTGCCCGTCTTCGGCCCGCGCAATGAGGCTATCACAACCATCACGCAACCGCTTGCCGAAGGCGATGTCGCCTATGTGCCAGAGCTGGGTTTGCAGATGACAGTCATCGACGTGCCCGGCCATACCAAGGGGCATATCGCCTACGTGCGCCAGCGCTCGGAGCAAGGCGATGCACCATGGCTGTTTTCCGGAGATACCCTGTTTGCCGGCGGCTGCGGCCGCCTGTTTGAAGGCACCCCGGGCCAGATGGCCGACTCGCTGGGCAAGCTGGCCGCCCTGCCCGACGATACCGAGGTATTTTGCGCGCATGAGTACACCTTGTCCAATCTGCGCTTCGCCAACGCTGTCGAACCGGGCAACCTTGCCCTGCAGGAACGCATCGCCATCGACACGGAAAAGCGCCAGCAGGGTTTATCCACCGTGCCGTCGACCATAGCCATGGAAAAGGCCACGAATCCCTTCCTGCGCTACCGCGAACCAGCCATCCTGAACAGCCTGAAGGTGGAAGGCAAGCTGGCCAGCGACGCTTCGCCCGTGGAAGCATTTGCCGCACTACGTATGTGGAAAAACAACTTTTAAGCTTCTGTTTCTAAAAAGAAAAATCCCGGCTATACCATCAGGTATCGCCGGGATTTTTTATCAATCTATTTGATCAGGATCAGATTTCTTCGTACAGCGGCAAGGTCAGGAACTCGGCAAACGATTCCGACGTCGACATTTCCTCGAAAATCTGGCCCGCGCGCACATAGGTCGGACCGTTGCCGCCTGGCGCATCGCGCTGCACCTTGGCCAGTTCTTCCGGAATCATGGCGCGTACCATGTCGGCCGTGACCTTGCGGCCGTCTTCCAGCACGCCCTTGCTGGAACGAATCCATTGCCACACTTGCGAGCGGCTGATCTCGGCCGTGGCCGCATCTTCCATCAGGTTATGGATAGGCACGCAACCGTTGCCAGCCAGCCAACTGCCCAGGTAATGGATGCCCACATTGATGTTGTAACGCAAGCCCGCTTCCGTGATCGGCGCTTCCGGCTGGAAGTTCAGCAGATCCGACGCTTTCACATCGATGTCGGGACGCTGTTTCTCGATCTGGTTCGGTTTGTCGCCCAGCACTTTGGTGAACTCGCCCATGGCCAGCTCGACCAGGCCCGGATGGGCAACCCAGCCGCCGTCGTAGCCGTCGGTGGCATCGCGCGCCTTGTCGTTGCGCACGCCGCCCATGGCGATGTCGTTCTTTTCGGGATCGTTCTTGATCGGGATCAAGGCTGCCATGCCGCCGATGGCGGGTGCGCCCCGCTTGTGGCAGGTTTTCAGCAGCAGCAAGGCGTAGGCGCGCATGAATGGCGCCGTCATGGTGACCTTGGCGCGGTCGGCCAGGCAGAAATCCTTGTCCAGCTTGAATTTCTTGATGCACGAGAAGATGTAATCCCAGCGGCCCGCGTTCAAGCCCGAGCTGTGTTCTTTCAGTTCGTACAGGATTTCATCCATTTCAAACGCAGCCAGGATGGTTTCGATCAGCACGGTGGCCTTGATCGTGCCTTGTGGCAAGCCCAGTTCGTTTTGCGTCATGACGAAGATATCGTTCCACAGGCGCGCTTCCAGGTGCGATTCCATCTTCGGCAGGTAGAAATACGGGCCGGCGCCCCGTGCCAGCTGTTCCTTGGCGTTATGGAACATGAACAGGGCGAAATCAAAAATGCCGCCGGAAATGCGCTTGCCGTCGACCAGCACGTGCTTTTCATCAAGGTGCCAGCCACGCGGACGCACGACGAGGGTGGCGATCTTGTCGTTCAGCTTGTACGACTTGCCATTTTGCTCCAGCGAAATCGTCTTGCGCACGGCGTCGAACATATTGATCTGGCCCGTCAGCTGGTTATCCCAGTTCGGCGTGTTCGAATCTTCGAAGTCCGTCATGTAGCTGTCCGCGCCGGAATTGAAGGCGTTGATGACCATCTTGCGCTCGACGGGACCGGTGATTTCCACGCGGCGGCATTCCAGCGCCTTCGGAATCGGCGCGATCTTCCAGTCGCCGTCGCGGATATGCGCGGTTTCTGGCAGGAAATCAGGACGCTCGCCCGCGTCGAGGCGCTTGGCGCGTTCCACGCGCACGGCCAGCAACTCCTGGCGGCGCGGCTCGAATTCACGCGTCAGCTTGGCCACCAGCGCCAGCGCTGCCGGCGTCAAAATCTGTTCGTAGCCGGGCTGGATTTCACCCGTGATTTGCATGCCTTCGGGAAGTGCGATCGTGTTCTGCGTCATGAAGTTCTCCGGTTTTTAATAAATATAAGCAAAGGTAATCTGGTGATCCAAGTATAAGCTGAATGACTGCGCGAACAAGCGGGACAAAGGCGTAAAAACACTCTGCCGGGCGGCGCGTTTGTTCTATAGTATTGCACTATAAGGCATGGAAACGAGATTAAAAATCACTTCATCTATGCGTTTTTATCACAAGTGACGAGATAGCGAGCACAGCATATGGGCCAGTTCAGACAAATATCGACCTTCGTGGAAGTGGTCGCCAAGGGCAGCCTGTCGGCGGCCGCGCGCGCGGAAGGCATCGCCCCGGCCATGATAGGCCGGCGCCTCGATGCGCTGGAGCAGCGCCTGGGCGTCAAATTGCTGCAGCGCACGACGCGCAAGCTGGCCTTGACGAATGAAGGCGCCGCCTTCCTGGAAGATTGCCAGCGCATCCTGGGAGAATTGGAAGAGGCGGAAGCGGCCGTGGCCGAGCGCAGCGTGAAGGCCAGCGGCCATTTGCTCATTTCCGCACCGGCCGGCTTCGGGCGCCAGCACGTGGCGCCATTGATTCCCTCGTTTGTCGCCGAGCACCGCGACGTGACGGTGTCGCTGAACCTGAACGACCGCCTCGTCGACCTGATCGGCGAAGGCATCGACGTGGCCATCCGCATCGCCAGCCTGTCCGATTCCTCTCTGGTGAGTACGAAACTGGCCAACAACCAGCGCGTGCTGGTCGGTTCGCCCGCCTATCTGAAACGGGCGGGCACGCCGCGCATCCCGGCCGACCTGGCGAAACATAATTGCCTGGCGATCAGCAGCGAAGGCAGCCAGCGGGGCTGGACCTTCCGCGAAAACGGCAAGAATGTCATTTTGAAGGTGGCCGGCAATATGGTGTGCAACGATGGCGAAGTGCTGCACGACTGGGCGCTGGCCGGCAAGGGGCTGGCGTGGCGCTCGATGTGGGAGGTGGGTGCGGAAATCGCCTCGGGCCAGCTGGTGACGGTGCTGGACCAGTTTGCCGCGCCGGGCAATGATATTTATGCCGTGTTTGCCCAGCGCCGCCATTTGCCACTGCGCATACGGGCGTTTGTGGATTTTTTGCGGCACTCATATGCCCAGCCCGACTACTGGCGTGAACGGGCCATCTAGATAGCGCCCAAGCCTAGACGTGGGTGCGCAGATCGGCGGTCGGATTAGCGTAGCGTAATCCGACACCAGCCCATACACCTTCCCAACACCACCATTGTCGGCTTACGCGCAAGCGCTAAGCCGACCTAAGCGGCGATGCAAAGCATGGCAAAAGAGCCACTTAATTCACGTAAAACCCATGCCTCACGGAAATTCAGGCGAAAAAAAATCCTCGGAGACCGAGGATTTCTTTATTTCGTTTGATCCAGCGTATTAGATTGGCTGAATGTTCGAAGCTTGCTTGCCTTTAGGGCCAGCGGTCACTTCAAAAGAAACGCGTTGGTTCTCTTGCAGGGACTTGAAGCCGTTCGACTGGATAGCCGAGAAGTGAGCGAACAGATCTTCGCCGCCTTCGTCAGGAGTAATAAAGCCGAAGCCCTTCGAATCATTGAACCATTTTACGATGCCAGTTGCCATTACAATTTCCTATTTCAGTTAAGTTGGGCTTGCGCCCGTTATATCGTTTGAAGCAAGAAAGAAATGACAGACAAACTGCACTACTACCTCGAATCCAACGATGCCCAATTATACCAACAAAACTGAGAAAAACCATTCTTTCGCAAAATAAACTTGCGAACACTACTTTAATAGCCAAATCCCCGTCTTGCGGCGCCCTGTACCAGCGGCATGGAGACACTATATCCTAATCTGCGACGCCGATGCTTTGCGTTGCATCAAATGAATCATTGCAACCACATCTCTAGGGCGCTGTCATTTACACGCTGAAATGGGTGGCGCCCGCATCGCGCGCGGCCCAGTGCAGCAGCACCTCCACTTGCGCCCGCATGGCGGGCCATTCCGCCACTGCCTGCGCAGGCGTGTTGAGCATGGCGCGCACCTGCTGTTCGATGCGCCGGCATTCCTGGCCCAGCGCAGCGAAACCGAAGGTGGCAGCCGAGCCGGCGACCGCGTGCAGCGCGCGGTGCAGTTCCGTCAACGGCTCCAGGCGGGGGCCTTCGCTGTCGCAGCGGCCGCTGGCCTGCGTGATCGCCTGCATCAGGGCCGGCACGCCAGCCGCATATTTTTCGTTCAGGGCGCGCAAACGCGCGCGAAAATCCGGGTCGATCAAGGTTGCCATCGTAATACTCGCGGATTGGCTTACTTGGTGCCGAAGATGCGGTCGCCGGCGTCGCCCAGGCCCGGCACGATGTAAGCGTGGTCATCCAAGTGCGAATCGAGCGAGGCGCAGTACATCTTGACCTTTGGATGCGCGTTCTGGAACACGGTCACGCCTTCCGGCGCGGCGACCAGCGCCAGGAAGATGATCTGCTCGTCCGTTACGCCCCGTTTCTTCAGCACGTCGACGGCGTACACGGCCGAATTGCCGGTCGCTACCATCGGGTCGCACAAGATGAAGGTGCGCTCGCTCAAGTCCGGCAGGCGCACCAGGTATTCCACCGGCATGTGAGTGGTGGGATCGCGGTACACGCCGATGTGGCCCACGCGGGCCGATGGCACCAGGTTCAGCAAGCCATCGCTCATGCCGATGCCGGCGCGCAGGATGGGCACGATGGCCAGTTTCTTGCCAGCAATGACGGGCGCGTCGATAGTCACCAGCGGGGTCTTGATTTCGCGCGTGGTCAGCGGCAGGTCGCGCGTGATTTCATAGCCCATCAACAAGGTGATTTCCTTGAGCAATTCACGGAAGGTGCGTGTCGACGTGTCGTGCTCACGCATGTGGCTCAGTTTGTGCTGGATCAAAGGGTGATCGGTAATGAACAAATTCGGGAAGCGTGGATCTTGTTTCATATTGTTGTTCTTTCTCTGCTCTCTGGCGCGGCGGCAAGCATGGCCGCAAGCGCGCTGTGTGTCGATAAAATGAAGGATTGCCGCATTATCCCAGCCCACAGCCCGCCTGTGGCTGGAATTTTCGAAATAATCGGATTTGTCGGGGTCAATACTCGCGCAGTGCGCGCGCCAGGATGGCCGCGCAATCGGTGCCCGCCGGCAAGCGGCCATACGCGCCGCCCGGCGCTTGCACCAGCCGCGACTGCAGGAAGGCCTGCGCAACAAAGGGCGGCGCATGGCGCAGCAGCAAGGCGGCCTGCACGGCCAGCACGATGCGTTCAGATAATTGCCTGGCGCCAAATTCATCCGTTTGCGGCCCGTCCAGGTCGACCAGCAGGCGCGTGCGGTACCCGGCAAAGGCGGCATCGGCATCGCCGGCCAGCGCCAGCTCGGCCGCCAGGGCGTCGCGCGCGGCCGGCGACTTGCCGAAGGCGCGCAAGACGTCGAGGCACATGACGTTGCCCGAACCTTCCCAGATCGAGTTGACAGGCAGCTCGCGATATAAACGCGCCAGCGGCGCCTCTTCCACATAGCCGGTACCGCCCAGCACTTCCATGGCTTCCGCGCCGAAGCCGGGACCGCGCTTGCAAATCCAGTACTTGCCGGCCGGCGTGAGCACGCGCGCCAGCATCGCTTGCCCTGCATCATCCTTTTCATCGAAACAACGGGCCAGGCGCAGGGCAAAGGCCGTGGCGGCTTCCGATTCGAGCGCCAGGTCGGCCAGCACGTTTTGCATCAATGGCTGCCGGGACAGCGGCTTGCCGAACACGAGCCGCTGGCGCGCATGGTGCAGCGCCTGCGTCAGGGCGGCGCGCATGATGCCGGTGCTGCCCAGCACGCAATCGAGGCGCGTGTGGCTGGCCATTTCCAGAATGGTGGGAATGCCCCGTCCCGGCTGCCCCACGAGCCAGCCGTAGGCATTGGTAAATTCCACTTCCGACGAGGCATTCGAGCGGTTGCCCAGCTTATCCTTCAGGCGCTGCACGCGGATGGCATTGCGGCTGCCGTCGGGCAGATAGCGCGGCAAAAAGAAACAGGACAATCCCCCCTCTTCCGCCTGCGCCAGGATCAGATGGGCGTCGCACTGCGGCGCTGAAAAAAACCATTTGTGGCCGACGATGCGCCAGGCGCCGCCAGCCTCGTCGCCGAACAAGGCCCGCGCCTCGTCCCGCGGCACGGGCACGGCGCGCGTAGTGTTGCTGCGCACGTCCGAGCCGCCCTGCTTTTCCGTCATGCCCATGCCGACCAGGGCACCGCGCTTCTGTTCCACGGGCAAGGAGCGGGGATCGTAGTCGCGCGAGAGGATTTTCGGTAGCCAGCGCGCAGCGATGTGCGGCAGATCAAGCGCCTGGCGCAAGGCCGGCACCGAGGCATACGTCATCGTAACGGGACACTGCGTGCCGTTTTCTACCTGCCCCACTAATAGATAGGCGGCCGCGCGCGCCACCTGGGCGCCAGGACCGGGCGACACCCACGGCGCAGCGTGCACGCCGGCGCCCACGAGGATGGCCATCAGCTCATGCCAGGCCGGATGGAACAGCACTTCGTCGATGCGGCGCCCGGCCCGGTCAAACTGCTGCAGCTCGGGCGTGTGGATATTGGCCAGGCGCGCCAGCGCATACGTCTCGGCGCGGCCCAGCCTTTCACCCAGCGCGTCGAGCGCCTGCTGCGCCGCGCCGCCACCCTCGCGCAGCAGCGCTTCGATCAGCGCCGGGTCACAGGCGAACAGATTGACGTTTTCAAACGGCGTGGCCTGGTTGAAAACTTCATGCGTGTCAAAAGCATTCATGGGAGTCTCCCGCGATTTGTTATCATGGCACCCTTGCTGTCGCTGGCGCAGCGTCAACACCGTCTGCCAGCCAGACTAGCGTAAAGCGCATGGCGGGGCAAGCGCGCCAGTGGAAGCCTGTACAGATAAATGTTTCCATATGAAACAAAAATGCCGGTGCGTGTCGCGCAGCATGTTTTTTTCATGGAAGGCAGGAATATTTACAAAACCTGAAGCAATGTTGCTCTATTTCATGTAATCGAATGCTTTTCAATGATACATTTCGTGTGGATCGCATTCCGATAGTTGCCCTCCGGCCCGCTATGGCGCGCGTCACGCACGATGCACTCTTTCCGTTGGCGCCCTGCCCTGCAGCGTGCGCCGGCACTGATCACAAAAAGGTAAAAGCCCGCACGATGTTTTCCAGTACCCCATCCGCCGCCCACCGCGAGGCACGCCACGAGTTGGACAACCTCATGGAAGAGGCAGGCGACGTCGTGTTCCGGCTCGATACGGACGGCCTGATCCTGTTCGCCAGCAAGCGCGCAGCCACCCTGTTCGGCGCGCCCTCGGGCCTGTCCGGCCACTTGCTGCTGCCACTGGCCGCCGAAGCATCGCGCGCGGCGCTGCAGGCAGCGCTGGAAGATTCCCTGGAAGAACCGGGCCGCCTGGAAGTGCGCCTGCAAACGCCGGACCAGGAACTCTGGTTCGAGCTGCGCCTGTCTTCCTATATGAACGCAGCCGGCGTGACCGAATTGCTGGTGGTCGGGCGCGACACCTCGGCCCAGCACAACAAGGAAGAACGCTTGCGCCACATGGCCACGCACGACGCGCTGACCGGGCTGCCGAACCGCCTGTTGCTGTCGGACCGCATCCGCATGGTGATCGCCCAGGCGTCCCGTTCGGGCCAAGGGTTTTCGGTCGCCACCATCGGCCTCGATGGCTTTAAAAAGGTCAACGATGGCCTGGGCCACCCCGTCGGCGACGCCGTGCTGCGCCTGGCCGCCGCGCGCCTGCGCAAGACCCTGCGCGACAGCGACACCCTGGCGCGCGTGGGCGGCGATGAATTCGTCGCCGTGCTGCCGGGCAGCGCCACCGATGCGCAAATCAAGCTGGTGACGGGCCGCCTGCTGGCCACCCTGCAGGCACCGTTCGAAGTCGATGGCCATACGATTTACGTGGGGGCGTCCGTCGGCGTATCGATCTATCCGCTGCACGCGGAAGATGAAGTGCGCCTGGTGGCGCTGGCCGATGCGGCCATGTCGCGCGCCAAGGAAACGGGCAAGGCCCGCTGCCTGGTCTACAGCCCGCGTCTGAATGGCCCGTCGGAACACGATATTTCGCTGGAAGCGGCCATGTTTCACGCCGTGCGCGAAGGCGAATTTCTGCTCTTTTACCAGCCCATCGTCGACGCGCACACGCGGCAGATCCAGGGTTTCGAAACCCTGATGCGCTGGAAGCATCCGACCCTGGGCCTGGTGCCGCCCGTGCGCTTCATCCCGATTGCCGAAGCCAATGGCCTGATCAATCTGCTGGGCGCCTGGGCGCTGAAGGCGGCCTGCGTGCAGCTCAAGCAGTTCCAGGAAGTGGCCAAGCGGCCGCTGTACATCTCCGTCAACATCAGCCCGCGCCAGTTCCGCAACGACAAATTCCTCGACGTGCTCGATGACGCCATCGCCTTTTCGGGACTCTCGGGCGAACACCTGGTGCTGGAAATTACGGAAGGCACCCTGATGATCGACCCCGTGCATGCAGAAACCATCCTCGTCAAGATGACGGAGCGCCGCGCGCGCATCGCCATCGACGACTTCGGCACCGGCTATTCCTCGCTCGCGTATCTGAAGCGCTTCCCCATTTCCGTACTGAAGATCGACCGTACCTTCATCAAGGACTTGCCCGAATCGAGCAAGGACGCGGCCATCTGCAATACCATTCTCGACCTGGCCAAGCATTTGAATTTGTCCGTGGTGGCCGAAGGCGTGGAAACGGAGGAGCAGATGCACTTCATGGAGTCGCGCGGCTGCCAGTATGTGCAAGGCTATTTGACGGGCAAACCGATGCCGGCCCATGCCGCGCTATCGGCCTTGAGCGAAAAAACCTATGCGGCGCTGGTGCCCACGCCGTCTGCCAATGAACAGCGCGGAGGGGTGCAATGAATCCAGGTCATTTCACGGTGCCGACACAGCTCGGCAAAAACACCCTGGATCTGCTGTGGGCGCGCACGCGCCAGCAGGGCGACATGCCCGGCTTCGCGAAAGCCATCAGCGCCATCCTGGGCGCCATGCGCGGCGAGGATGACCACGAATTCGACATCACGCAAACGGTGCTGTCCGACCCTGTCCTCACGCACAAGGTACTGCGCCTGGCCAACAGCGGCATGTACTCGGCCTTCGGCCAGCGGGTCAACACGGTCTCGAAGGCCGTGCTGGTGCTGGGCATCGACGCCATCGGCCACCTGGCGCTGGGACTCAAACTGATCGAGGAGCTGTCGCAAGCCTCGCCCGACTCCGTCAGTGCCCACGTGGAAATGGAAAAGGCCGTGCTGGCCGGGATGGTGGCGCAGCAAGTGGCCACCAGCGCCGGCAGCCTGCAGGCGGAGCAAGCCGTCGTCTGCTCCATGCTGCACACCCTGGGCCGCATGATGGTGACGTTCTACATGACGGACTTCTGGGCGCGCATGCAGGCGCATGCGGGTCCTGGCAACGAGGCGGCAGCCGCAGGCGAAATCCTCGGCCTGTCGCTGCCGGAAGTGGGCTATGCCACTGCCGCCCACTGGGGCTTGCCGCAGCACCTGATCAACGGCATGCGTCCGATGGAGCCGTCGCCCGACAACGCGCCCGTCAGCGGCGCCGACTGGATGGCAGGCCTGTCGACCATGGCGGCGCGCTGCGCCGACTCGCTGTGGCATGACGATGCGGCCGGCGCGGCGCAGGTGCACGCGCTGATCGACGACTATGCGGGCACCCTGGGCATCGCTGCCACGGACCTGGTGGTAGCGGTGGACAAGGCGAAGATGATGGCGGCGGCCGACCTGTCGATCGCACCCCTGTCGAAACCGGCCGAACGGCGCGCACGCCAGCTGGCCTCGACGCGCATGCGCGCCGAGGGCAACCGCGTTCTGATCGGCGGCCTGGCCGACCTGCGCGGCGCCATCGGCAGCGCCAGCCCGGGACAGATGGTCTCGATGGCGCTCGAAACACTGCACCAGGGCTTTGATTTTTCGCGCTCGGTGGCATTCGTGCGTAACCACCGGGATCATTTGTACTCGGCGCGCATCAGCATGGGCGAAGGCATGGCAGACCTGCAGGACCTGATGGTATTTGGCGACGCGTATGAGCCGAACGTCTTCCACGCCGCCCTCAATAGCGACCGCGTGATCTTCATCGACAATGCGCGCGACCCGAAATTTGCCGCCAAGCTGCCGCAATGGTGGAAAGCCACCCTGTCGGAGGCGCGCAGCTTCGTCGTGCTGCCCCTGTCGGCCAACGGCCACCCCACGGGCTTCCTGTACGGCGACTGGGACGACAGCTTCCCGCCGATTCAATTGAATCAGACGGAATTCAACCTGATCAACGATATCCGGGCGTTACTGGTGCAGTCGGTGGAGATGCGCCATCAACTGGAATTGGTGGCGAATAAAGTTGCATGAGAACACCTGACCAAACCTACTGCGCGTCGGTATAGGCGGCCTGCGATGCTCACCGTACTAGAGTACGGTTGCGCTTCTTAGCCACCTCTCCCTTCCGCTCGCTACGGTTTGGTCAGGTGTCGCAAGCGTCGTTGTTAAACGAGAAAACGACCTTCATGGATCGTAGGTCGGATTAGGGCCGCAGGCCCGTAATCCGACAACATTTCAATTTACTTCAACTTCGGCGTACTCACGCTGACGTCGCCGCATTGCGCGCGGTGCATCAGGGCGTGATCGATCAATACCAGCGCCAGCATCGCTTCGGCGATCGGCGTGGCACGGATGCCCACGCAGGGGTCGTGGCGGCCGAAGGTTTCCACCATCACGGGATTGCCTTCTTTATCGATCGAGCGGCGCGGCGTGCGGATCGACGACGTTGGCTTGATGGCGATCGAGACTTTGACATCCTGGCCGGTCGAGATACCACCGAGTACGCCACCGGCGTTATTGCCGATAAAGCCTTCCGGCGTCAGTTCGTCGCCGTGCTCGGAGCCCTTTTGCGCCACCGAATCGAAACCGGCGCCGATTTCCACGCCCTTGACGGCATTGATGCCCATCATGGCATAGGCGATGTCGGCGTCGAGCTTGTCGTAGATGGGCTGGCCCAGTCCCACCGGCACGTTTTGCGCGATCACGTCGATGCGCGCGCCGATGGAATCGCCATCGCGGCGCAATTGATCCATCGCCTCTTCCATGCGCGCGATCAGGTCCGCGTCGCAGCTGGCGGCAAAAAACGGGTTCGCATGCACGTGTTCCCAGGACTGGAACGGCACGGGAATGTCGCCCAGCTGGCTCATGCAGCCCTTGAAGGTGGTGCCGTACTGCTGCAGCAACCATTTCTTGGCAATCGCCGCCGCACCCACGACAGGCGCCGTCAGGCGCGCCGAAGAACGCCCGCCGCCGCGCGGATCGCGCACGCCGTATTTATGCCAGTAGGTGTAGTCGGCATGGCCGGGGCGGAAGCTTTCCGCGATATTGCCGTAATCCTTGCTGCGCTGGTCTTCATTGCGGATCAGCAGCGCGATGGGCGTGCCCGTCGTCACGCCCTGGTACACGCCGGAAAGAATTTCCACCGTATCCGACTCCTGGCGCTGCGTCACGTGGCGCGAGGTGCCCGGCTTGCGGCGGTCCAGCTCGGGCTGGATATCGGCTTCCGACAGGATCAATCCTGGCGGACAGCCATCGATCACGCAGCCGATGGCCGGGCCATGCGATTCGCCGAAAGTGGTAACAGTAAACAGTTTGCCAAAAGAATTGCCGGACATAGTAGGAAGTGTGAAAGACTGGAAAACTCAATTCTACCAGCCTGCGGGGCAGGCCATGCCGCTAATGCCGCAGCAAGGCCCGATATTCCCGCCCGTCATCACCATTTTTAAATCCCGTGTTTTTTTTCATACAAAAACATCGAATATGAGTTGCAATCATGCAATACAATAAATATTGCTCTACGGAATAGGCTTAAAAAAACATTTTGCTTATTAAATAGCTATATACTTGGATCAAAGTGCGCCACACAAAGCAGGTTCAAGGCTGCGCCGAGAGCACGTCACAAATGCCCAGGGCTAGGCGTCGTTGCCGAAGACAGTACGCAAGTACAAGTACGGTAAGGGCAACGCAACAACGCCATGGGCTTTTGCGACGCGCTCGTATAAACATCGAGTCATCCTGGAGAAGCTATACATGCCCGCACCGATCATCCCCCTTGACAGCAACAAGGACGATCACGACGACCTGGTATTCCTCGATGAGCAACCAGTGCCACCGCTGGCCATCGCACCGCGCAGCGTCTGGCGGGTAATGATCATTGACGACGATGAAGACGTCCACTCCACCACCACTTTCGCCCTGGGCAACCTGGAAATGCAGCACCGCCCGCTGGAATTCGTGCATGCGTATTCGGCCGGCCAGGCGCGCGAACTGCTCAAGCATGAAGACGACATCGCCGTCATCCTGCTCGACGTGGTGATGGAACAGGATGACGCGGGCCTGCACCTGGTGCGCTACATCCGCGAAACACTGAAAATGACGGATGTGCGCATCATCCTGCGCACGGGCCAGCCCGGCTATGCGCCGGAAATCGACGCCATCCGCGACTACGATATCAACGACTACAAGACCAAGTCCGAGCTGACGCGCATCAAGCTGTTTACCACGGTGACGGCGGCCATCCGCTCGTACGAGCAGATACGTTCGATCAGCAACAGCCGGCGCGGCCTGGACCAGATCGTCCACGCCAGCACGCAACTGATGGCGCTGCACGGCGTGCAAAACTTCTCGGCCGGCGTGCTGGCGCAGATCGCCGACCTGCTGGGCATCCGCGCCGATGGCCTGCTGTGCGTGCAAGAGATGCTGGACAATGGCGGCAAGGAGCTGCTCGTCTCGGCCTGCACGGGCAGCTTTTCCGGCTTGCCGCACAGCGCCCTGTGCGGCCTGCAAAACCCCCGCGTGATGGCAGCCATCGAGCACACGCTGGCGCAGCGGCGCAATGTGTATGCGCACGACTACGCCACCCTGTACTTCGCGGGCAAGGCCAGTCGCGATGCGGCCGCCTACCTGGTCCTGCCGCGGCCCCTCTCGGCCATCGATGAAAGCCTGCTGGAAGTGTTTTGCAGCAACGTCGCCGTGGGCCTGGACAATGTCGAACTGGTATCGCACCTGCACAACGCCGCCTTCTACGACCAGTTGTCGAAGCTGCCGAACCGCACGCGCCTGGTGGAAATCCTCGACGCCGCCCTGGCCGGCCCCGCACGCGACGACGCCACCCTGGCGCTGGTCGACCTCGACCACTTTGCCGAAACCAACGACGCGCTGGGGCACCAGTTCGGCGACAGCCTGCTGATCGCCGTGGCGGGCCGATTGCAAACCCAGCTGGGTCCCCAGCTGACGGTGGCGCGCCTGGGCGGCGACATCTTTTGCGTGCTGGGCGACTCGTCGCAAGTCAACCCGGCCAAGATCCTGGCCCTGTTCCAGGCGCCGTTCTGCATCGACGGGCAAGATGTGCAGCTGTCGGCCACCCTGGGCCTGGTACGGCTGGGCGAACATGCTGGTACGGGTGCCGATGCGCTGAAGGATGCCGATATCGCCCTGAAACGGGCAAAAAGCCAGCAGCGCGCCGGGCACTTCTATTTTTCGCGCAGCATGGGCATCGAAATCCGCGAAAGAGTCCGCATGATGCACGCGCTGCGCACGGCCTTCAGCCAGGACCAGCTGTTTGTCGTGTATCAGCCGCAGATCGACCTGACCACGCGCCGCCCCGTGGGCGCCGAAGCGCTGCTGCGCTGGCAGACGCCGGACGGCAAGTTCATCTCGCCCGACCGTTTCATCCCGATCGCCGAATATTCGGGCATCATCATCGATCTGGGCGAATGGGTGCTGCGCACGGCGTGCCGCGAACTGGTGTTGCTGCGCGAACAGGGGCACCGCAACTTCGTCATGTCCGTCAACGTGTCGCAAGTGCAGTTCCGCCATCCACTCTTCCTGGAGATGCTGCGCGTAGCGCTGGAAGAAACGCAGGCGCCACCCGAGTTCATCGAGCTGGAAATCACGGAATCGATGGCCATGGAAGAGCCGGACCTGCTGATCAAGATGCTGTGGCAGATCAAGCAGACGGGCGTCAGCATCGCCATCGACGACTTCGGCACGGGTTTTTCGTCGCTGTCGTACCTGCAGCGGCTGCAAGTCGACCGCCTGAAAATCGACCGCGCGTTTGTGACGGAAATCACGGGTTCCGCGCGCGGCAGCAGCATCGCCGAAATGGTCATTCAGTTGGGCCGCAACCTGGGTCTGGCCGTGATCGCCGAAGGCGTGGAAGACGAGCGGCAAGCACAAATCTTGCAGGCGCTGGGCTGCCCCATGGCGCAGGGCTTCCTGTTCGCCCGCCCGATGACGGCCACGGCGCTGAGCACCTGGCTGAACAACGAGGCACTACAGGGCGCGGCGTAGACGCCTGCCCTGCATTGACCATGCAAAACGCCGGCAGTGCCGGCGTTTTCTTTACTGCATGAACTAAGCTTAGTCGGTGGTTTCGGCCGGCCAATCGCGAATATACGCTTTCAGCATCTGGTTTTCAAAGCTTTGCGCCTCAAGCACGGCGCGTGCCACGTCGTAGAAGGAGATGACGCCCAACAAGGTCTTGGCGTTCATGACGGGCAGGTAGCGCGCGTGCTTTTCCAGCATGATGCGGCGCACTTCGTTCACTTCCGTGTCGGGCGTGACGGTGATCGGATGGTCATCCATGTGCTTGCGCACCGTGCCGCCGCCGATCTGGCCCGCGTTCTCGTGCAGCGCGTTGAGCACTTCGCGGAAGGTCAGCATGCCGACCAGGTCGCCAAATTCCATGACCACCAGCGAACCGATGTCTTTTTCAGCCATGGTATTGGCCGCGTCAAGCAGGGGCTGGTCAGGCGTGACCGTGTAGAGGATGTTGCCCTTGACTTGGAGAATTTCAGATACTTTCATATTGGCCGTCCTGTCCGCGTGATTGGTATTTTAGTTATTCTAGCCCTTACTGCGACTGTAGCCTATGCCTGCGGAAAAATCCAGCCTTGCGCGCAATCAAATCGAGGGGGATTGCGCGCAACTTTCCATTACGCTCTACGGCGAAACCAGCCGGCGATAGAAAGACGCTGGCGCGCCGTCGGCAGCACCTCGTGCAGCATCTCGCCCGACAGGAACATGGCCATGCGCCCTGCTTCGGGCGCGATATCCACGCTGGGGCCGCCATCGGGGTGCAAACGCAGCGCGCCGCCATGTTCGGGCAGCCAGTCGTCGTTCAGGTACAGCACGACGGACACGGTGCGCTTGTCATCGTCGCGGAAACGGTCCAGATGGGCCCGGTAAAAGGCGCCCGGTGCATACAGGGCGAAATGGCTTTCGTACTCTTCCAGCCCCAGGAACAGCTCGCGATTGAGGGTCTGGCGCAACGCTTCCATATGCTTCAGATAGCGATCGCAGGCGCTTGAGCGGCCCGCTTCCAGCCATGCGATATGGTCGCCGCGGATAGCCGGCTGCAGCAGCGGCGCATGGCCGCTGCCCACGCCGGCGCCCTTCATCTTGCCGCTGAGCATGGATTGCACGCATTCGGCGGCCAGCTGGCGGCTGAGTTCAGGGGAAATGAATTGCTCTTGCATGAGCCAGCCTGCGCGGCACAGGCCGTCAACGATAGACGGTCCGGGCGCGGCAAGGGCGCCGTCGAACGATATTGCGGGCATAGAATTTTTCCTGGTGGACATGCATGTGAGTGCGCCTGAAGCCCAGGATTTCGTTCGTTTGCAGCTGCTTCCTGGCGGTGCGGCGCACGCGCGAAGGTCGAACAGCCCGAATATCACTGACCCGGCATCCTACCACCGCCACGTGGAACCGGTCACTTTTTTCGACTTCAAGTGACACGCGCGGCGCGGCAGCACGGCGCCATGCGCCATGCACAGGAGCCCTTTTACTCAACCGCAAATCAGGTTACGATCTTGCCACTATAAAACTTGGCGGAGACACCATGAGCGGCCCGAAATACCCCGGTTTCGATACTTTATCCCTGCATGCGGGCGCGGCGCCCGACCCGGCCACGGGCGCGCGCGCCACGCCCATCCATTTCACGTCCTCGTTTGCCTTCAAGAGTTCGGAGCATGCGGCCTCGCTGTTCAACATGGAGCGGGCCGGCCACGTGTACTCGCGCATTTCGAATCCCACCAACGCCGTGCTGGAAGAGCGCATCGCCGCGCTCGAAGGTGGCGTGGCCGGCATCGCCACGGCCAGCGGCCAGGCCGCCATGCACCTTGGTTTATGTACCATCGCCGGCGCCGGCTCGCACATCGTTGCCTCGCGCGCCCTGTACGGCGGCTCGCACAACCTGCTGGCCTATACATTAAAACGCTTCGGTATCGAGACGACGTTTGTCGACCCGCGCGACGTGGACGCCTGGCGCGCCGCCATCCGTCCGAATACGAAAGTACTGTTCGGCGAAACGCTGGGCAATCCCGGCCTCGACGTGCTCGACATCCCCCAGATTGCCGCGCTGGCGCACGAACACCAGCTGCCGCTGATGCTCGACTCGACCTTTACCACGCCGTATTTGCTGCGCCCCTTCGAGCATGGCGCCGACCTGGTATTCCACTCGGCCACCAAGTTCTTATGCGGGCACGGCACGGCCATCGGCGGCTTGCTGGTCGATGGCGGCACCTTCGACTGGCAAGCCGCCTACGACAAGACGGGCCGTTTCGCCGAACTGTGCGAACCGTATGACGGCTTTCACGGCATGGTCTTCGCCGAGGAATCGACGGTGGCGCCGTTCGCCCTGCGCGCACGGCGCGAAGGCTTGCGCGATTTCGGCGCCGTCATGAGCCCGCACAATGCCTTCGCCATCCTGCAGGGCATCGAAACCCTGGGATTGCGCATGGACCGCCACGTGGCCAATACGCGCAAGGTGATCGACTTCCTGCTGGCCAATCCGGCCGTGGATGCCGTGTCCTACCCCGAACTGCCGTCGCACCCCGACTACGCACTGGCAAAAACCCTGCTGCCGAAAGGCGCGGGCGGCGTCTTCACCTTCCGCCTGCGCGGCGACCGCGCGGCCGGCCAGCGCTTTGTCGACAGCCTGAAAATCTTCTCGCACCTGGCAAACGTGGGCGACGCCAAGTCGCTCGTCATTCACCCCGCCTCCACCACGCATTTCCGCGTGCCGGACGATCAGCTGGCGCAGTCCGGCATCACGCAAGGCACCATGCGTTTGTCGGTGGGCCTGGAAGACGCGGACGACTTGATCGAAGACCTGGCCCGTAGCCTGAAACTCTCGCAGAAAGGCGCCTGAGATGCTGCTCACCATCGAGAACACCGCGGCCTACTGCTATACGGGTGGCAAAGCATTCAACCCGAGCCAGCCCACGGCCGTCTTCATCCACGGCGCGCAGAACGACCATTCCGTGTGGGCCCTGCAAACGCGCTATTTCGCCCACCACGGCTGGAACGTGCTGGCCGTCGACTTGCCGGGCCACGGGCGCAGCCTGGGTACGGCAAAGGATAATGTCGCAGAGCTGGCGCGCTGGATACTCGCCGTGCTGGACGCCGCTGGCGCGGCCAGGGCCATGCTGATCGGCCACAGCATGGGCTCATTGATCGCGCTGGAAGCGGCGTACCTGGCGCCGGAGCGTGTCAGCCACCTGGCCATGCTCGGTTCCACCTACCCGATGAAGGTCTCGCCGGCGCTGCTGGAAACGGCGCTCCAGGACGAACAGGCGGCCATCGACATGGTCAATATCTGGTCGCACTCGTCGATCGCGCAAAAGCCCTCGTTTCCCGGCCCCGGCTTCTATGCCATGGGCGGCGCGCGGCGCCTGAAACAGCGCATCGCCGCCCTCAATCCCGCTCACGTGTTTCACACGGATTTTTTCGCCTGCAACGCCTACGCGAACGGCGAAATCGCCGCCGCTTCGGTACACTGCCCCACTGTATTCATTTTCGGCGCGCGCGACATGATGACGCCGCCCAAGTCGACCAGGCTGCTGACAGCGGCCATCGCGCATGGCACCGTGGTGCAGGTCGACAGCGGACATGAATTGATGGCCGAGCAACCGGACGCCGTGCTCGACGCGCTGTTTGCGTTTGCGCAAACAGCAGCGGCATAAGCACCCGCCACACGGACTTTTTTAGGATAGACGGATGATGTTGTTGAATACCCTGTTTGAAGAATTGACTGGCCGCGGCAGCGGCACGGAAGCGCAGCGGCACGAACGTTACAAATGGCTGGAACAGCTGCGCTTCACTAACCCGCTGGCGGACGAAGGCGGCCCCATGGCCGGCATTCCGTACTACCAATGGTGCCGGCTGCCGCAGGCGCTGGTCGTGGCGGGCCAGCACACGGATCTGCTGGTCGGCACCACGAGCTCCCAGTACCTGGTCTTCGAGGGCCGCCACGCGGCAGCCTTCGCGGCCGAACTGGATCTGCAATACGACGCCAACAACCGCATCGACCGCCCGGGTGGCCTCGACGAACTGCTCGACGCCTATGAAGAGCAGGACGACGGCAGCTGGACCGCCCTGCCAAATGAAGCGCCAGCGCCACCGCTGGCCGGCTGGGACGACGTGTATTTTCGCGTGCGCGACCTGAGCGACGGCAGAACCATCCAGAGCGTGACCACCATCGCCTACGAAAGCAGCCGCTTCCCTGGTTACACCCTGCTGGGCACGACCATGGTGGGCGTCGGCGCCATCGTCCACGACGACGAAACGGCGCAGTATCTGCAGCAAATCTTCGCCGACTGGGCCATCCAGCGCGAATGCGCCGCCACCTGCCCGGTTTCGTCCACGTCCTGGCCCCACGCGCCGCGCCAGACGCCGCCCGAGATGTTCGGCACTGCATTCGACTTTAGCCGCAATCTGACTTACCTCGACGCCCTGCTGGCCGCCTACGGACGCGCACAGGTGCAGGCGGAAATCGATGGCGGCGATTGCGCCTACTGGGCGTGCGCGGCCGCCAGCACGGCGTACCAGGTATTCTCGCTGCGCTACACGGCAGGCTTGCCCTTGCCTGACGTGGAAACGGCGCTGGAAGCGGCCATCGCCGCCTGCGAAACGGCGCGCGCGGCCCTGGCCGCAGCCTACGATGACGATGCCTTGCCCGCCTTTGATTTCGAACAGTTGACGGACTATGCGCGCACGCTGCAGTTGCTGGGCGCCGCCCTGCTGTTCGGCCGCCACGACCTGGCTGCCCGCCTGGCCGCCCTGCAGACGGCCTTCGATGGCGAAGACGGCGTGGTTGAGGCACTGCTGTCGACCATCGATCCCCAGCGTTCCGCCGTCGAGGTATGGTATTTCGCCGAGCCCTACTCGGCCCTGTTCGAGTGCCTGGACGCGGACGATGCCGCGCAGCAGCTGGAACACCTGCGGCACTACCTGGCCAGCTGGCATGGCGCGTTGGTGCGCGAAGACTGGTTCAACGGTCATTTGCGCGCGCAGGGCCTGGGCGGCTACTACGGCCTGTGGGCCTTCGAAGCGGCCGCCGCGGCCAAACACCTGGGCCTGGAGCGCAGCGCGCTGGCCCACTGGGTCATGCCGCCAGCGCCGTAAATCCCCCGTTCACTTTCAGACAAATATCAATGATCAATACCGCAGCCCTGTTCAGCACCGCCTTCCTGCCCGGCCAGGCCGGCTTCGACACCGAGACGATTACCGGCCTGGCCGAATGGCGGCTGGACATGCCCATGCTGTTCAAGCTGCTCATCGGCGCCGGCACGCAAGCCGCCGCCTGGCCCATCTACGGCGATGGCGAAGACTGCCCCTGCGTGCTGGCCGCGCCAATGGTCCAGGCGCAAGCCAGCTGGCAAGCCTTGTCCGCCTTGATGGACAAGCCGCGCGACGCGGCCGCCATCGTCGCGCGCGCCGGCATCAGCACCCTGCTGGCGGGCGGCCAGGCGTGGCTGATCCTCGATTGCGTACAGCTGGTCCACCACGATATCGACACGCCGGAATACGCCGCCGCACTCGACGCCCTGCGCGCCGAGGCGCAAGCCTTGCACCTTGCCCTGCTGCGTGGCGACAAGGAAGCCCTGGCGCCCCTGCTGGCCGCCGGTGCCGCATCGCCTGCCACCGGCTACTGGTCCGCCACGGCCGACGCGCAGCTGGCCGATGTCGAGGAACTCGATGCGGAAGATGTACCGTTCCTGCAGGGCCTCGAAGTACGCGCATGGGTAGAAAAATCCTTGTGCTATGAAGTGAGCAAGGCCGGGCAGCCCGATATCCTGGGCCTGGTCACGCCGTATGGGCGCTGGATCGTGCCGCTGTCGCTGAACGTGGCGGAACTGGGGGCGCGCCACGCGGATGACGGCTGGATCACGTTTGCCACGATGGCCCACCCCGACGCACACGGCGTGCTCGATTTGAACGGCACCGTGGTGCTGCCGCCCGCCCCCGGCGCCCTGTATGTGATCAATACCCATCTGGTGCAGCAAATCGCGCCCGATGGCGCCAGCCGCTTGCTGCGTCTGCCCGATGGCGCCCTGCTGATGGATAAGGTAGACAACATCTGCCAGCGAGAGGACGGCTATATCGACATCGAGCGTCAGACGGACGGTGCCGACGAGCGCAATGTCTGCGGCGTGCTCGACGCCACGGGCAAAGTGCTACTGCCGCCCGCCTACAGCTCCACGCAGGATTTCGGCACGAAGAAAAAGATCGCCATCGTCAGCCAGGACAGCCTCTTCGGCCTGGCCAATATCCACGGTGACTTGCTGGCGCCGTGCCGATACAGGTACATCGATTGCGCCCACACCTCGGCGCCGCCAAAAGTGCGCAAGAACCTGATCTACGCCATCGATAGAGATGGCCTGGCGTGCATGCTGAAACTCGACGGCAAGCCGGCCTTCACGCCCTTGTACCCGCCCGCGCATCACTTGCATGGCGTAACGGTGCAAAGCGACTATCTGCATGTCGTCAAGGATGGAATGGCCTGGAGCATGGATTTCACGGGCAAGCTGCTGGAACAACTCGATACCCTGGAAAACTTCAAGGCCGACATCACGGCCCAGTTGAGCGAGGCCATGGGCCTGGGCAAGAAGAAGGCCGAGAAAAAGCCCACCAAGCGCCGCAGCTACACCCCCGCGCAGATCCTGGCCAAGGCCAACCGCGAGCAATTGCGCGCCATGGCTGCCCTGCTCTTGCAAGGCGATGCAGAACTGGCCGCGCGTTGCGTGGACATCACGCTGGAAGAGCTGGCGGAAGACGACCCGGAAGAAGAATACGAAGGCGACACGCCCGAGGCGGCGTGCTTCTTCCTGCTCTGGTCGACGGCCGCCGATGCGCTCGGCCGCGGCACCACGCTGGACTGGAAATCAGTCGATGAAGTGCCGCGCATCGCCCAGCATATCGGCTTGCCCGCGCTGCAGGACTTCCGCTGGGCGGACCAGCAAGACGGCGACGCGATGGCCGAGGGCCTGGCCGCCATCGCCACCCATCTGGCGCCGCATCAGCTGCGCCTGGTGAACCTGCACGGTGGCGAGGATACGTATTATCTGGGCGTGGTGCGCGCGTCCGATGCGGCGGCGTTCAGCGCCGTGGCGCTGCAGGCGGCCTTGCTGCCCGTCGTTTACTCCTAGCCTAGCTGCATTTGACGGCGCCGAAATGCTGCGCCAGGGTCAGGCCCAGTCCCTGCTCCACGGCGTTTTCCACCTGCGCCGCCAGCGCGGCTGCATCGATGGCTGCCTGGATGTCGCGCTCATTGGTGGAACCGGCCGGATAGCCGGAGTTCACGCGCATGCCGCCGAAGACGAACAGCCGATAGACATCGGCCAGGCTGATGCGGTTGACATTGCCCAGCAAGACCCAGTGGTCGGAGCTGTCGGCCACGCGCTTGCCCCACTGCACCCGCACCGCGCCATCCACGTTGACTCGTCCCACCCAGCCCTGCTGCACCATCTTGTCGAGCAGGGTTTCCATCTCTTCGAAGCCCAGGCGCGTACTGCGGCGTATCTCGGCCGCGCCCACCAGGGCCGAATCGGCGCAGTGACAGGCCTGGTGCAGCACCTTCAGGATGGCGACGGCGTCGACAAATTCGCTGCCCGGCGCCGCCTCGTACCACCAGCGCTCGTATTTCACGACGGGCAAGGCGGCCACCAGCAAAGCGCCCACCAGGGTGATCATCCAGCTCAGGTATATCCACACGAGGAACAGCGGCAAGGCGGCCAGCGCGCCGTAGATACGCGAATACGTGGGGAACTCCTGAATGAATTCACCGAAGCCCCGCTTGGCCACCTCGAACGCCAGCGCCGCCAGCAAGCCGCCCCAGGCCGCGTCGCGCCAGTCCACGTCGCGGTTCGGCACGGCGATGTACAGCAAGGTAAACGCCAGCATGGTCAGGCCGATCGACACCAGCGTGTAAAACACGGCGCCGATGAAAGGCACGGCGCCCACCACGCCGCTGGTGGCCATGAAGAGGCGCGACGTCACCGTCAGCGAGACACCCACCAGCAGCGGCCCCAGGGTGACGATGGCCCAGTAGACGAGCAGGCGCTTGGTCCAGCGGCGCTCCTGGCGCACGCGCCAGATGCGGTTGAAGACGCGCTCGATCAAGCCCATCATGCCCACCGAAGTGACGATCAGGGCACCCGCGCCGATGGCCGACAGGCGCGTGGCTTTCGAGGCAAACGTGGTCAGATAATCGAGGATGGTGTTCGATATCCCCTTGGGCATCACGCTTTGCACGAAATAGTCTTCCAGCGCGTGGCGGAAGGTATTAAACAGGGGGAAAGTGGTGAAGATGGCCAGGGCCAGCGTGAGCAGCGGCACCAGCGCAAACACGGTGGCAAAGGTCAGGCTGCCGGCCACTTGCGGCAGGCTTTCCTCGCGCACGCGGCGGCGCGCGAACTGCAGCAGGTCGCGCGTTTCGGACCACGTCAGGCCGCGCACGACGGCCAGCCCCATGCTCAGGGCGCGCCACAGGTATTGAAAGATGGGGAGTATATATTTTGAAAACATGTGCAAAATCAGAACGGCGCCATGACAGCAGTCGTATCAGGCTGTAAAGCGCCCTATAATACCAATGATGAAGCCAACCAATCTGATTATTCTCGTATTGTTTTATTCACGCCATGGCGCCACGCGCCAGCTGGCCGAGCTGATAGCCCAGGGAGTGGAAAGCGTGCCTGGCTGCGACGCGCGCCTGCGCACCGTGCCCGCCGTCTCGACGGTGACGGAAGCGATGGCGCCGGAAGTGCCGCCTGATGGCGCTCCTTATGTGGAACTGGAAGACTTGCAGGACTGCGCAGGCCTGGCCCTGGGGTCGCCCACGCGCTTCGGCAACATGGCCGCCGCCATGAAGTACTTCTGGGATGGCACGGCCAGCGACTGGCTGGCTGGCAGCCTGTCCGGCAAGCCCGCCTGCGTGTTCACGTCCACGGGCAGCCTGCACGGCGGCCAGGAATCGACCCTGCTGTCGATGATGATCCCCCTTTTCCACCACGGCATGCTGGTCATGGGCCTGCCCTACACGCACCCCGAACTGATGACGACGTCCACCGGCGGCTCGCCGTATGGCGCCACGCACTGGTCGGGCATCGCTGGCGACAAGGCGCTCAGCGACGATGAAAAACGCCTGGCCATCGCCCTGGGCCGGCGCCTGGCGGAAAACGCCGCGAAACTGGCAGGCGCATGATGCACGGCGCACTGCACAAGTATTTTCACTGGGGCGCCATCGCCAGCCTCGTCACCCTGATCGTCTGGTGCCTGCTGTGGGAAACCGTCGTCGCGCCGCTGCAGCCGGGCGGCTCCTGGGTCGTGCTGAAGGCAGCGCCCCTGTTCATTCCCCTGTACGGCGTCATCAAGCGCGACGTCTACACCCTGCAATGGTCATCGATGGTGATCCTGCTGTATTTTACAGAGGGCGTGGTGCGCGGCTACAGCGACACGAATCCCGTCTCCGCCATGATGGCCTGGGGCGAGGCGACCATCGTCTGCATCTATTTTGCCTGCGCGGTGCTGTATCTGCGTCCTTACAAAAAGGCCGCCAAGCGCATGGCCAAAGAGCTGCTGGAAAAAGTGAATAAAGTGAGCATCAAGAAATGATCGAACAGACTATGCCTGACCAAGCCGACTTCCTCGCCGCCTGCCGCGACCTGCTGGGCGACACCTATGTCCTCACCCTGGACGCCGACATGGCGCCCTTCCTCACCGACTGGCGCGACAGGTTCACCGGCAAGGCCCTGGCCGTGCTGCGCCCCGCCACGGTGGAACAAGTGGCAGGCGTGCTGCGCGCCTGCGCGCAATGGCAAGTCCCCGTCGTGCCGCAAGGCGGCAATACGGGCCTGGTATTGGGCAGCATCCCCGACGCCGCCGGCACGGCCATCGTGCTGTCGCTGGCGCGCCTGAACAGCATCCGCGCACTCGACCCCGTCAACCGCACCATCACGGTGGACGCCGGCTGCATTTTGCAAACTATCCAGGAAGCGGCAGCCGCCGCCGGCTGCCTGTTCCCCCTGTCGCTGGCGGCCGAGGGCAGTTGCACCATCGGGGGGAATTTGGCCACGAACGCGGGCGGCACGGCCGTGCTGCGCTACGGCAATACGCGCGAGCTGTGCCTGGGCCTGGAAGTGGTCACGCCGCAGGGCGAGATCTGGAGCGGCTTGCGCGGCCTGCGCAAGGACAATACCGGCTACGATTTGCGCGACCTGTACATCGGTGCCGAAGGCACCCTGGGAGTCATTACCGGCGCGGTGATGAAACTGTACCCGCAGCCGAAAGCCTGCATCACGGCGCTGGCCGCCATGCCCTCTCCCGCCCACGCCCTGCGTTTATTAAGCCTGATGCAAGACCATTGCGGCGCCAGCCTGACGGGTTTTGAACTGATGTCGCAGTATTGCTTGCAACTGGTGGCGCAGCAGTTTCCCCAGCTGCCACGGCCATTTGCGGAAGCCCATGGCCAGTACGTGTTGCTGGAGCTGTCCAGCAGCCAGTCCGAGGCGCATGCCGTCGAATTGCTGGAAGCGAGCATCGGCGCGGCGCTGGAAGACGAGTTGATTGAAGACGCCGTCGTCGCCAGTTCCGTGGCGCAGTCCGAAGGCCTGTGGCAGCTGCGCGAGCACATTCCGCTGGCGCAGGCGCAGGCGGGCAAGAACATCAAGCACGATATCTCGCTGCCGATTTCCCGCATCGCCGATTTCATCGCCGTCACGGACGTGGCCCTGGAAACGGCCTTCCCCGGCTGCCAGCTGGTGTGCTTCGGCCACCTGGGCGACGGCAACCTGCATTACAACGTGGCGCCGCCAGCCGGCATGACGGATCGCGACTTCCTGGCCAACCAGGACGCCATCAACCGCATCGTGCACGACCAGGTGCACGCTTTTGGTGGTTCCATCTCGGCCGAACACGGCATCGGCGCGCTGAAGAAGGACGACCTGGCGCACTACAAGTCGCCGCTGGAACTGCAGCTGATGCGCGCCGTGAAGCAGGCGCTAGACCCGCAGAACATCATGAATCCGGGGAAGATCCTGTGAGAACACCATTCTTCCTGTTCGCCATCTGCGCAGGCCTGGCCAGCCAGGCTGGCGCGCAGGACGTCTACAAATGCGTGCAGGATGGCCAGACCAGCTACAGCGCTGCGCCCTGCACGGGCGGCCAGTTGCAGATCCTGGAAATCCCGTCGCCCCCGCCTGCCGTCGACAAGGGCGCGGCGACGCGCCAGGAGCGGGTGGCCAGCCAGCTGGAGGCGGCACGCAAGAAGCAGGAAAATCTGGCAGACCAGGCGCGCGAACGGGCCGCCAGGCAGAAGGAAACGCATGACAAGCAGTGCGCCAAGCTGCGCCTGGAGCAGAAATGGGCGGCGCAGGACGCCGTCGGCGTTGGCGACAAGAACCGCGACGCGGCGCAACTGAAAGCGCGGCGCGCCGGCGAACGCCTGGCCGTCGAATGTCTGCATTGAGTGCGCCGCTGGCCAGCCCGGCGACGACGCGCCTGCTGTCGCGCTGGCTGCTGCTGGGCGAATGGCGCGCGCATCCCGTGCGCGCCCTCGTCGCCATACTCGCCATCGCCATCGGCGTGTCCTTGGGCTTTGCCATCCATTTGATCAACGCGGCCGCCTTCAACGAATTCTCCACGGCCGTCAAAAGCCTGTCCGGCCAGGCCGACGTGCAGGTGGCCGGGCGCGAAGCGCTGTTCGACGAAAGCATCTACCCATGGCTGGCGCAGCGCGACGGCGTGGCCGTGGCCTCGCCCGTGCTGGAACTGCAAGCCGGCGTAGCAGGCAAGAAAGACGGCGGCCCGCTGCACATCCTGGCGTTCGACGTCTTCCGCGCCGGCTTCATCTCGCCCGACCTGATCGGCGCGCCCGCCGAAGGCCAGCCTTTCGACACCCTGGCCGACGACGCCATCTTTTTATCGCCGGCAGCCTTGCGCTGGCTCGGTGTGGCGCAGGGCGACACGATTGCCCTGCAATCGGGCACGGGCCAGGTGCCGCTGCGCGTGGCCGGTTCGCTGCAGCGCGCGCGCGCCGGCCAGCGCATCGCCGTGATGGATATCGGCGCGGCGCAGTGGCGCTTCAACAAGCTGGGCAAGCTGTCGCGCATCGATCTGAAACTGCGCCAGGGCGTCAACCGCGACGCCTTCCAGGCGGATCTCGCACGTGCACTGGAAACGCAATACCCGGGGCGTTTCCAGGTGGGCCAGCCGAATGATGAAAACCAGAATAGCCGCAACAATAACCTCAGCCGCGCCTACCGGGTCAATCTGACGGTGCTGGCCCTGGTGGCCCTGTTTACGGGCGCCTTTTTGGTGTTTTCCACGCAGGCGCTGTCCGTCATCCGCCGCCGCGGCCAGTTCGCGCTGCTGCGCGTGCTGGGCATGGAGCGGGGACAATTGCTGCGCCAGGTGCTGCTCGAAGGCGCCAGCCTGGGCATCGTCGGCGCTGGCCTGGGCATCGCCGGCGGTTATGCCATGGCGGCCGTCGCCCTGCGCTTCTTCGGCGGCGACCTGGGCGCCGGCTATTTCGCGGGCGTGCAGCCGCAGGTGCAATTCACGCCCGTCGCCGCCTTCGTGTATTTTGCCCTTGGCCTCGGCGTCGCCTTGCTGGGCTGCGCGGCGCCCGCGCTGGAAGCGGCGCGCGCGGCCCCCGCCATCGCCCTGAAATCAGGCAGCGAAGAAGTCGTGACGACGCACCTGGCAAAAACCTGGCCCGCGCTGGCTTGTTTGCTGCTGGCCGGCGCCCTGACGTTCTTGCCACCCGTGTTCGAGCTGCCGCTGTTCGGCTATCTATCCATCGCGCTGCTGCTGATCGGCGCCATCGCCCTGATGCCGCAACTGGCGGCCGTGGTCTTCCGCGTCCTGCAGCGCGCCTGGCTGCGCACGGACGCGAGCAGCCACGCCCCCGTGCGCAGCCTGACCCTGGCCCGCCTGGCGAACGCCTCCGGCCAGGCCGGCATCGCCCTGGGCGGCGTGTTATCGAGTTTTAGCCTGATGGTGGCGATGGCCATCATGGTGTCGAGTTTCCGCGTCTCCGTCGATGACTGGCTGCTGCAGATCTTGCCGGCCGACGTGTATACGCGCACGACCGCCAGCGGCGGCACGGCGGGCCTGAACCCGCGCGAACAGGCCGCCATTAGCGCCCTGCCCGGCGTGGCCAGGGTGGATTTCCAGCGCCTGCGCTCGCTGTCGCTGGCGCCCGACCGCCCCAACGTGATGCTGCTGGCGCGCCCCGTCAACCTGGCCGATCCGGGCAAAAGCATGGTGCTGGTGGGCGACACCCTGCCCGTGCCTGCGGGTAGCCGGCCCGTCTGGCTGTCCGAGGCGGCGGCTGACCTGTACAACGTCAAGCCGGGCCAGCAGATGGCCCTGCCGCTGGCGGGCGGCTTGCACCAGTTCTTCATCGCCGGCATCTGGCGCGACTATGCGCGCTCGTCCGGCGCCATCCAGATGCCTTTGGCCGACTACCGCGCGCTGACGGGCGACCATGACGTGAGCGATGCAGCCCTGTGGCTGGCCAAGGACGCCACGGGCGAGCAGCTGCAGCAGCGCCTGAAGGCCCTGCCGTTTGGCGCCAGCTTGGAAGTGTCGAACCCCTCGGCCATCCGTGCCCTGAGCCTGCAAATTTTCGACCGCAGCTTTGCCGTCACGTATCTGCTGGAAGCGATCGCCATCGTCATCGGCCTGTTCGGCGTGGCCGCCACGTTTTCCGCGCAGACCCTGGCGCGCGCGCGTGAATTCGGCATGCTGCGCCACGTGGGCGTGACGCGCGGGCAGATTTTAGCCATCCTGGCGCTGGAAGGCGGTGCGCTGACGGCGCTGGGCATCGCCACCGGTTTTGTTCTGGGCCTGTTGATCAGCTTTGTACTGGTCTTCATCGTCAATCCGCAATCGTTCCACTGGACCATGCAACTGCACCTGCCATGGCCCTTGATCGCCAGCGTGGCCGCCGCCCTGCTGACGGCTGCCGCCCTGACTGCCCTCATCGCGGGCCGGCAAGCCCTGTCCGCTGGCCCCATCCGCGCCGTCAGGGAGGACTGGTAATGCGCCGTATAACTTATCTACTGTTGTTCTGCAGCGCCGCAGCCATCGCCGCGCCGCCCGCCTTCGCCCCCGTCACGCCGCTGCCGGCCGGCCAGACGCTGCGCCTGCCGCACGATTTCGGCGCCCATCCCGCGTATAAAACGGAATGGTGGTACGCCACGGGCTGGGTCAAAACCGCCGGCGGCGAGCAACTGGGCTACCAGGTGACCTTCTTTCGCAGCGCCACGGCGTCCGACGCGGACAACCCCAGCGCCTTCGCGCCGAAACAGCTGATCATCGGCCATGCGGCCCTGTCCGACCCGAAGGTGGGCAAGCTGCTGCATGACGAAAAAAGCGCGCGCGAGGGTTTCGGCCTGGCCTACGCCAAGGTGGGAAACACGGATGTGAAACTGGACGACTGGCGCATGCAGCGGCAAGCCGATGGCAGCTACCAGGTCAGCCTGGCCGCGCGCGACTTTAGCTTGCAGCTGACCCTGGCCCCCACGCAGCCCGTGCTGCTGCAGGGTGACGGCGGCTACTCGCGCAAGGGCGCGCGACCCGCGCAAAGCAGCTACTATTACAGCGAGCCGCAGCTTGCGACCCGTGGCACGATCGCCCGTGCGGGAGGCAAGCCGGAAGCCGTGACGGGCACCACCTGGCTCGATCACGAGTGGTCGAGCCAGGTGCTCGATGCGGACGCCAGCGGCTGGAACTGGATAGGCGCCAACCTCGCTGACGGCGGCGCCCTGATGGCCTTCCAGATCCGCAGCAAGACAGGTGCTAAACTATGGGCGCACGCGACATGGCGCGATGCGTCCGGCAAGATGACGCAGTACGCTCCCGGCGAGGTCGATTTCACGCCCACGCAGCTGTGGCGCTCGCCCCGCACGCAGGCCGAATACCCGGTCGCCACCGAGATCCGCACTGGCCCCACGCGCTGGCAGATCAAGCCGCTGCAAGCGGACCAGGAACTCGATTCGCGCCGCTCGACGGGCGCCGTGTACTGGGAAGGCGCCGTGACGGTGGAGCGCGATGGCCAGCCGGTGGGCCGCGCCTACCTGGAAATGACGGGCTACGTGCAGCCGATGAAGTTATAAACAGTACCGCAAGCAAAAAGTAAATCAAAGCGAAAAACAATGACAACCAGCACAGAAACAGGCAGCACGAGTACCACCGCAACCACACCGTCCACCGACACCGGCACCAGCCGCGAACTGAAGAAAGGCAGCCTGGCCGCCTTCAAGGGCTTGATGCCCTTTTTGACGCCGTACCGCAAGCAGTTCTTCCTGGCCGGTATCGCACTGGTGGTGGCCGCCGCCTCGACCCTGGCCATCCCCGCCGCGTTCAAGCAGATGATCGACCTCGGTTTCGGCGGCGCGGCAGGATCGAGCAGCATCCAGCATGTCGACCTGGTCTTCCTCGCCCTGTTCGGCGTGGCGTCCATCCTGGCGCTGGCCACGGCGGCGCGCTTTTATACGGTGTCGTGGCTGGGCGAGCGCGTCACGGCCGACATCCGCAGCGCCGTGTACCGCCACGTCGTCACGCAAAGCCCCGCATTCTTTGAAACCACGCAGACGGGCGAAGTCCTGTCGCGCATCACCACCGACACGACTTTGATACAGGCCGTGGTCGGCACCAGCATCTCAATGGCCCTGCGCAATGTGCTGCTGTTCCTGGGCGGCCTGGTGATGCTGTTCGTCACCAGCGCCAAGCTGGCCGGCATCATCATCGGCTTGCTGATCCTCGTCGTCGTGCCCATCATCGTGTTTGGCCGCCGTGTGCGCAAGCTGTCGCGCGATTCGCAGGACCGCATCGCCGACGCTTCGGCCATGGCCGGCGAAATCCTCAATGCCATGCCCACCGTGCAGGCGTTCACGCACGAGAAAATCGAATCGAAACGCTTTGGCGACTCCGTCGAAGGCGCCTTCATGACGGCCATGCGCCGCATCCGCGCCCGCGCCCTGCTGACCATGATCGCGATTTTGCTGGTCTTCGGCACCATCGTCTTCGTGCTGTGGCTGGGCGCGCGCGCCGTGCTGGAAGGATCGATGACGGGCGGAGATCTGGGCCAGTTCATCCTGTACGCGTCCATCGTGGCCGGCGCCATCGGCGCCCTGTCCGAAGTGATGGGCGAAGCGCAGCGCGCCGCCGGCGCCACCGAGCGCCTGCTGGAACTGATGGCCGTCAAATCGGAAATCGAGTCGCCAATCAAGCCCCTGCCGCTGCCCGCGCGCGCCGCGAACGGCGCTTCGCTGTCGCTGGACGATGTCATGTTCTCGTATCCGTCGCGCCCGGACACCCACGCGCTGGACCACGTCAGCCTCGATATCCGCGCCGGCGAAACGGTAGCCGTCGTCGGTCCTTCCGGCGCCGGCAAAACCACCCTGTTCCAGCTGTTCCTGCGTTTTTATGACCCGCAAAGCGGCAGCATCCGCCTCGATGGCGTGGATATCAAGCAGCTCGACCTGCACACCCTGCGCGACGCCATCGGCATCGTGCCGCAAGATACCGTGATCTTTTCAAACGACGCCATGGAAAACATCCGCTATGGCCGTGCCGGCGCCAGCGACGAGGAAGTCATCGCGGCCGCAAAAATGGCGGCGGCCCACGAATTCATCGAGCGCCTGCCGAACGGCTATAAATCCTTCCTCGGCGAACGGGGCGTGCGCCTGTCCGGCGGCCAGCGCCAGCGCATCGCCATCGCCCGCGCCCTGCTGAAAAACCCGCCCCTGCTGCTGCTCGACGAAGCGACCAGCGCGCTGGACGCGGAATCGGAACGCCTGGTACAAAAGGCCCTGGAAGCTGCCATGGTGGGCCGCACCACCGTCATCATCGCGCACCGCCTGGCCACCGTGCAGCGGGCCGACCGCATCATCGTCATGGAAGACGGCAAGATCGTCGAAACTGGCACGCATGCGTCGTTGGTTGCGTTCGGGGGCATTTACGCCAATTTGGCGGCGCTGCAATTCCATCACGTACAGCTCAATCCAGCAGAATAATCATGAACGCACTTTTCCACGCCAACCTGGGCATCACCGATTTCTGGACCTTTTTACTGGGGACCATCTTCATCGTCATCCTGCCCGGCCCCAATTCCATGTACGTGCTGTCGGTGGCCGCGCAGCGCGGCGTGCGGCCCGCCTATCAGGGCGCCTTCGGCATCTTTGCCGGCGACCTGATTTTAATGGTGCTGTCGGCCTGCGGCGTGGCCTCGCTGCTGAAAGCCAGCCCGGCCCTGTTTTATGTCGTGAAATACATCGGCGCGGCCTACCTGGGCTGGATCGGCCTGCAGATGCTGATAGGCTGCTGGCGCAAGCTGCGCGCGCCAAGCTCCGTCGACGGTGTAGCGGCAACCGAACAGGCTCCCGTCAAGGAAAGCGACCCGTTCCGCAAGGCGCTGATCATCAGCCTGATGAACCCGAAAGCGATCCTGTTCTTCATTTCGTTTTTCATCCAGTTCGTCGACCCGGCCTTTTCAAAGCCCGTACTGTCCTTCATCGGCCTGGGCCTGATCTGCCAGGTGATCAGCTTCAGCTACCTGACGGCCATCATCTTTGTCGGTGCGCGCCTGGCCGAGACCTTCCGCCGCCGTCGCCGCCTGTCGGCCGGCATGGGCGGCGGCGTGGGTGCCATGTTCATCGGCTTCGGCGCGAAACTGGCCACCGCCACACTCTAAGGAAGAAGCGCCTTGACTGAAGCCGAACTGCGCCAGCACTGCCATACCATCCTGCCGGGCCACCGCCAGCCCACGCCAGCGGCCACCTTCGCCGCCATGGCCGCCTGGTGCGAGGCCAACGACATCGCGCACGATACCTATGGCGAAGGCGCGCTGATCGAGCAATTCGAGAACAAGGTCGCCAGCCTGCTCGGCTTCGAAGCGGCCGTGTTCTGCATCACGGGCACCATGACGCAGGTCACCGCCCTGCGCCTGGCCTGCCAGGATCGCGGTTCGCGCCTGGTGGCGCTGCATCCCACGTCGCACATCCTGCGCCACGAGCGGGGCAACCATGCATTGCTGGAGCACTTCACGGGTTTGATGATCGGCGACCCGTACCGTCCGTGGACGGTGGACGATTTGCGCGCCGTGCCCGATGCGCTGGGCGCCGCCCAGGTCGAACTGCCGATGCGCGAAATCGGCGGCCAGTGCCCGTCCTGGGTTGAGTTAAACGAGATCAAACGGCACTGCCGCGACCACAACATTCACCTGCACATGGATGGCGCGCGCCTGTGGGAAGCGCAAGCCGGTTTTGACGAGCCGCTGCCCGCCATCTGCGGCGGCTTCGATTCCGTCTACGTGTCGCTGTACAAGGGCATCGGCGGTCTCGGTGGCGCCATGCTGGCCGGCAGCCGCGGCTTTGTCGAACGGGCGCGCGCGTGGTTCCACCGCCAAGGCGGCAACATCGTGCACCGCACGCCCTACGTGGTGGCCGCCGCCATGCAGTTCGACGCGCGCCTCGCCGCCATGCCCCGCTATTTCGCACGCACGCAGTGGCTGTACGCGCTGCTGCGCGACTTCCCGAGCATCGCCGTCAACCCCGCCCAGCCGCAGGCCAACATGCTGCACCTGCACTTGCCCGTCTCGCGCGAGCGGGCCATCGCCATCCGCAACCAGGTGGCCGAAGAACACGGCATCTGGCTGTTCGGCCGCGCCAGCCACGCCGCCCTGCCAGGGCACAGCGTGGTGGAATGGTATGTGGGGGATCAGTTGCTGGAACTGCCGGACGATAGCGTGCGGCGGGCCTTGACCTTGCTGGATCACGCCATGCGTATTAAAGCCTGAGCGGCGCAGGTCTTGGTAGGTCGGGGTAGGTCGGGTTAGCGCACAGCGTGTAACCCGACAGCTTCCGCGCTACCACAAAGCAAAACCCATGCACCAAAAAAAAGCGCCAGAAGGCGCTTTTTTCCTTTCATGGCGGCCGGGTTGGCCGCCACTACCTGCTTAGAACTTGTAGTTATAAGCGAGACCGATCAACTGCATGCGGGTCTTGAACAGGCCCTTGGTGGTTTCACCGTTGCCGGTGCAGCCAGTCTTGACAGGCGAGCAGTCGTTTGTATAGTTGACCTCAGCATCCTTGAAGTCGATGAAGCTGTAAGCCAGGTCCAGCGAGGAATTGGCGTTCAGTTTCCAGTTCGCGCCGATCGAGTACTGCATGCGATCGCTGTCCGGCAAGGCCGGGTGGCGCAGTTCCGCGCTGCGTACGGGCGCCTGGTCGTGCGCAATACCGGCACGCAGCATCAGACTCTCGCTGTACTTGTAGTTGGTGCCCAGCGAGACGCGGTAAGTGTCTTTCCAGTTCTGGCGAATGCGCTCGGCGCCTTCGGCCGTTGGCGGGAACTGGATATCCAGGTTCTCCAGGCGCGAAGTGCGGGTCCAGGTAACGTCGCCCATCAAGGCCCAACGATCATCCATCTGGTGGAAGGCGTTGACCGACAGGGTTTCCGGCGTGCGCAGTTCGACCAGCGCCTCGGAATTGACCTTGTTCGAGGCTTTGGCGATGAAGGCGTTCACGGCAGGATTGCTCGTCACTTGAGAGAAGTCCCAGATGGTGCTGCCCTTGAGCTTGTGCGAAATCGACGAGCGGTAAGCAATACCGAAACGCGTGCCTTCGTTCAGCTGGTACAGGTAGCCGAGGTTGAAGCCAAAGCCCCAATCGTGGCCGTCCATCGAAGCATGGCCATCCTTGATCGGGCCCTGCAGCGCGGCGCCGGCAGCCATTGCGGCAGGCACGCCTTGCGTCTTGAGAATGTTGTTGATGAACGCCTGCGATGCGGTTGGCGCAAATTTACCCAGGAAAGCAACCGAACCCGGCACGTCCACGCCCTGGCCCAGTTCCGCCTTCATGTATTCGGCCGTCACGCCGAAACCGAACGAGTGATGCTGGTCCAGCTTGAACGCCACCGAAGGATTCAGGGCGATGGCTTCGAGCTTGATATTGGTGATCGCATAACGACCATACCAGTCATTGCCGTAATCGAGCTTGGCGCCATATGGCACGAACAGGCCGGCGCCGACGGTCCACTGGTCATTGATTTTCTTGCTGGCGTACAAGGCAGGCGCGACCACGGCGTCCGGCGCGTAGTCCTTGGTTGCAGCGTAAGGCGTGCGATTGCCTGCGAAGAAAGGCTTCGAACCCTCATCCGTGTAGGTCGAATGTGGCACGACGATGGTGCCGCCGCCCACGAACTGCGTGCCTTCCAGGCGCGACAGGCCGGCCGGGTTGTAGAAAATGGTCGAAGCGTCGGCCGCTTCGGCGCCGCTGGCATCGGCCGTGCCCTGGGCGGAAACGCTTTGCGAGCCAAAACGGTAGCCCGATGCTTGCGCGGTGGAGGAGATGCCGGCGAACGCGGCAATGATGAGGAGGGGCAGATATTTATGTTTCAAGTTAGTCTCTCTTTATTATATGAAGTGTCTTCGTCACATTGTCTCGGGTAGCTCAACCTCACCCGTCTTGCACTGTTCTTGCCGCCGTGAACTCCAATTCACTGACGGCATGAGCGAAGCATATAATATTTTTTAAAAAAAAGCGAACGTTCGCTCTTTTTGTGAAACAGCGTTGTTTTCCGCGCCAATCACGGGGCTTTAAGGAGGCAGCACGGGCGCTGGAAGCGGTATCAGAAAGCGCTGCTGCATCAGCCCCAGCATCTGTTCGGCCGGCACGGGGCGTGAAATGAAATAGCCTTGCACTTCGTTGCATTGCAGCGCGCGCAGGATGTCGAGCTGCTCGCGCGTCTCCACCCCTTCGGCCACCACGCTCATGCCCAGCGCATGCGCCATCGACAGGATGGCGCGCACGAATACTTCACCCTGCTCCGAGCGCCCCAGTTCCATGGTGAAGGCGCGGTCGATCTTCAAGCCATCCATGGCGAACTTCTGCAGCTGCGACAGCGAAGAATAGCCGGTGCCGAAATCGTCGACCAGCAGGCGCACCCCCAGCGCGCGGATGGCCGACAACTGCTCCACGGCGCGGTTCTGCTCATCCATCATGGCCGATTCGGTGATTTCCACCTCGATCAGCCGTGCATCGATGCGGTGGCGCGCCAGCGCGGACGCCAGTACCTGGTGCACGTCGCCACGGCCGAACTGGCGCGCCGAGACGTTGATCGAGACGGGCACCATTTCCAGCCCGCTGGCCTGCCAGCGCGCCATTTGCAGGCACACCTTCTCGATGACGACTTCGCCCAGCTGCGAAATCAGGCCGCTGCTTTCGGCCACAGGGATGAATTCCAGCGGCGGCACCATGCCGTGCTGCGGATGCTGCCAGCGCACCAGCGCCTCCATGCTGCACAGCTGACCGCTCATGGCGTCGACGCGCGGCTGGTAGACGACAAGGAACTGGTCCAGCTCCAGCGCCGTCACCAGGCTTTGCTCCAGTTCGCGACGGTTGCGGATGGTTTCGAACAATTCCGGCTGGAAGAAGCGGTGATGGCCCTTGCCCGCCACTTTCACGGCATACATGGCGATATCGGCATTCTTCAACAGCACTTCCGTCTCGGCGCCATCGCGCGGATACAGACTGATGCCGATCGAAGCGCCCATCTTGTGGCGTTCGCTGCCCAGGTAAAACGGTTCGTCGAAGGCGATGGCGATGCGCTGCGCCACCTGTTCGGCACGGCTGTCGTCTTCCACCGGGTCGAGCACGACGACGAATTCATCGCCGCCCAGGCGCACCATGTGGTCGCCCGGCCGCAGCACGCCCTTCAGGCGCAAGGAGGCGGCGCGCAGCACTTTATCCCCCTCGGCGTGGCCCTGCGTGTCGTTGATATCCTTGAAACCATCGAGGTCGATGAACAGCAGCGCCAGCATGTGCCGCGCGATGGCGGCGCGGCCCAGGGCGCCGGGCAGGAATTGCTGCAGCCAGTAGCGGTTGGGCAAGCCCGTCAAGCCGTCTTCATTGGCCAGGCGGCGCAAGTCGCGCTCGTGCTCCTTGGCCGTGCTGATGTCTTGCAGGGTGACGGCCAGGCGGTCGCCGCTGCGCACCAGGCGCCGGCGTATCCAGCGCAGCTTGAACGGGTTACCTTCCGGCAACTCGATCTCTTCCTCGGAAAAGCCGGACTGCATGGCGGCCCGGTAGTTATGGATCAGGTCGCGGAAATACGGCTCGTGGGCGCGCGACTGCAGGCGCATGCCCAGCAATTGTTCGCGCCGCACGCCAAAGTAGCCGGCGCCCGGCTCGTTGCAGTCGACGATCTCGAAGTCGAGGATGCTGCCATCCGTGCCGCGCAAGGCGGCAATGATGTAAAAGCCGTCGCTGGTGCCTTCAGTGGCCATGCGGTAGGCGTTGCGCACGCCTTCGGACTGGTGGTGGCGCCACGCCAGGCGCAGCGACAGCACGGTGGCGACGGCGGCAAAGGCCAGCAGCAGCACGCTGACGGCCAGCGCGATGCCGATGTAAATGGTGCGCGTTTCTTCGTACGGGTGCAGCATTTCGCCGTCCGACAGTCCGACCACGGCCGTAAACGGATAGGCTTTCAGCGCCTGCCAGCCGACATAGCGGCTTTGCTTGTCAGAAAAAGCGATCCTGCCGCCAGAATGCATGGCGCCGCTCTCCGTTTCCAGGAAGCTGGTGTCGAGAAACGGCGTGCCTTCACCGTTCTGTGTCGGCAGGACGCGCGAACCGAGACGCGTGCTGAACAGTTCCCCCTCTTCGCCCACCATGGCGGACATGCCGAACTTGCCGAAATTGACGCTGTTGTAAAATTCGCAAAAATAGCTGGAATGAAGGGAAATGAGCAGCACACCGTCAAAATTGCCATCCTCGTCTTCCAGCCGGCGCGTGAAATGCACGAGGCTTTCGTCGGCGCCGGGGGGTGCCGGGGCCGCCTCGATGGCCCTCCCCAGCGCGATACGCAGCGCGCTGGAATTGCTGCGCCAGTGACGCAGCAGGAAATCGCTGCGCTCGTTAACCCGCAACTGCTGCAGCGGCGCCGTGGCCGTCACGGGGTGGCCCTTGCGGTCGAGGATGGCGACGATGGCAAATTGCGGCAAGGCATACATGCCCTGCGTCTTCAATTGATCGAGGCGCAGCTGGCCGCGCGAATTTTCCCACTCATACTTGAGCTGCAAGGTCAGCTGGTCCATCTGTTCCAGCGTGCGCAGCAGATACTGGCCATACGCTTTCGACAAGGAAGACACGCTGTCGAGCGCCTGCTGCTGCGCCACCTTCCTTTCCGCCTCCAGCTGCAGCAAGGTGGCCGTCCACAGTACCGCGCACAGGACCAGCCCCAGCAAGGGCCAGGCCAGGATCAGGCGCAGGTTGGCCTTGAGAAAATCGGCCCTGCTCATCTCCACCACGGCGGCGTTATTATTATTTACAAATTGTCGCAAGAACATGGTGCAGCATCTGCCGTTTCTATGTATTTCTTGAAGGACACACAAATTACCACAGAGTCATGTTTGCAGGTGAAACGGCAGCGCATTTATGTGTGCGGACGACAGCTCGCCTGTCGCGGCTGCGTTACAATCACCATCCTTACCGTTGGAGAAATACATGCAGCAATATCAAGATTTGATCAAGACCGTGCTCGAAACGGGCAGCTGGCAAGACAACCGCACGGGCATCCGCACCCTGAGCGTGCCGGGCGCCATGATGCGTTTCGACTTGGCCAACGGCAACTTCCCTGCCGTAACGACCAAGAAACTGGCTTTCAAATCCGTGATCGGCGAATTATGCGCCTTCCTGCGCGCCTCGCGCAATGCGGCCGAGTTCCGCGCGCTGGGCTGCAAGGTATGGGACCAGAACGCCAATGAAAACGCGCAATGGCTGGCCAATCCCTACCGCGAAGGCGAGGATGACCTGGGCCCCGTGTATGGCGTGCAATGGCGGCAATGGCCTGCCTACAAGCTGCTCGATGCCGACCAGACCGCGCAGATTGCCGACGCGCAAGCGAACGGTTTTACCTTGATCGCCCCCCTCGTCGAAGATGGCGTGCAAAAAGTGCTGATGTACAAGGCCGTCGACCAGTTGCGCGAGTGCCTCGATACCATCATGACGAACCCGGGCAGCCGGCGCATCCTGTTCCACGGCTGGAACCCGGCCGTGCTGGACGCCGTCGCCCTGCCCGCCTGCCACTTGCTGTACCAGTTCATCCCGAACGCCAGCACGCGCGAAATCTCGCTGTGTTTATATGTACGCAGCAACGATATCGGCCTGGGCACGCCGTTCAACATCGCCGAAGGCGCCGCCCTGCTGCACCTGGTGGCGCGCCTGACGGGCTACACGCCGCGCTGGTTCACGTATTTCATCGGCGACGCACACATCTATGAAAACCACCTCGACATGGTGGAAGAGCAACTCAAGCGCACACCGTTCCCGGCGCCGCGTTTCGTCATTTCCGAACGCGTGCCCGACTACGCCAAGACGGGCAAGTACGAGCCGGAGTGGCTGGAAAAGATCGAACCGTCGGATTTCTCGCTGGAAGGCTATGAACACCATGCGCCCATCAAGGCGGCGATGGCCGTTTGATGGCGGTCGCACCGCTGGCCGCCCTGCACCGCAAGCTGTTTGACGAAACGGACGGCAGCAAGTTTGCCAGGCTGAAAGAGCGGCTGCTGAAAAAGCATGCGCCCGACGACCGGCTGGCCGTGCTGGACATTTTGACGGCGTATGCGCGCGATGGGCAACTGCTGCACTGGCGCAGCTTTTTGATGACAGATATCGTGCACCTGGTGGAAGGCAGTCAACACGCGGCCTTTTTCGCCTGGGCACTGGAGCAGCCCACGCTGGCGTACTGGGGCGTCGATGGCTTGCTGAAAAGTATAGGCGTGGAGGCGTATGCGCCGCTGGTGGCGCTGGCAGCGTCCGGCGCCACCAGCCTGGAAGTGCGCGCCAAGGCGATCAAGAGCCTGGCCGTATTCAGCCGCCAGCCGTTTGACCAGGGCTTGCCGACCGATCCCGGCCACTGGAAGGCAGAACAGCTGCGGCTCGATGCCGTGCTGGCCTGGCAAGCGGACGGCTACCCTGATGGTGCCGGCTACAAGGCGCCCGCCACGCATGAGACGCTGACCCGGCCGCTGTCGCGCCTGGAAATGGCAGCCACCTTCCTCGATCGAAAACTGGCGCTGCGGCGCCAGCGCGAACAGGATCTGGCGCAACCGTCGAACTGGCTGACGCTCGCCAGCGCCGCGGACATGGCCGAGATCGAGGCGCACTGGGTCTTGCCGGAGATCTACCGCCGCTTCCTGGCCTGGTATTCACCGCTGCGCGTGCATGTCGACGGCAAGCGCTTCCCGCAGGGCCTGCATCTGTACGGCGCGGCCGAGCTGGTGAAGGCCCAGCACGGCTACTCGGTCGATGCCGTGCACCATCACACCATCGCGGCCTGGCCGCCGAAGCTGGTGGTGATTGCCGATGCGGGCGGCGACCCATACTGCGTGCACCTGGAAGAAAGAAGCATCGACGGCGACTTGCCCGTGTACCGCGCCAACCATGGCACGGGAGAATGGCGCTTCGAACTGCATACGGACGATTTCATCGACTTCCTGCACGAGATCGCGCTGGCCGCCTAGCCAGCTTCGCCTCCCGGCCCACCAGGGCCGGCGCCGCCTGGACCGCCTGGCCCGCGTCCCCCAGGCGGACCGAAGCGGGGTTCCCGTTCGCCCTCTTTCGCCGCCGAGGTGGCGCCGCCGAGGCGGTACGACAGCCCCACATAAATCATCCGTCCATCGAAGCGGCGCGTGCTCGTCTCGCGCAGGGAAGCACTATTGATGACGGTTTCCATCTTGTTGCTGCTGAATACATCGGTCACGTTCATGACCAGGCTCAGCTGCGGCGTCACCGTATGGCGCCAGCTCACATTCAAAGTGTTGTTCGGCGAGCGGTAGCCCTGCCCCGACAGCATCTTGCCTTGCATTTGCAGGGCCAGCTGCAGCTGGTTCGCCGCATCGAACTGGTAATTGAGGCGCGCGCGGCCGCTCAGGGCATTCGCCGTGCGCGTGCTGCGGTTGCCCAGGTCGTCGGAACTGGTTTGCTGGCTGCGCGCCAGGTTGCCGCTCGTATTCAGGGTCAAGGATGGGGTCAGCTTGCCGCTGACGCTGAACTCCAGGCCGCTCGAATGGCTGCCTGCGCCGTTTTCGCGCGTGGTCAGCAGCACATTGTCGCTGATAAAGTAGCGGTAATCGACGATGGCGTCCGTGTCGCGCCGGTGGTAGGCGCGCAAGCTGCTTTCCAGGCCGGCGATCTTCGTTTCATAGCCGATCTCGAACGAATCCGTCTGCGTGGGTTTCAGCCTCGGGTTACCGGCCGACACATTGAACTCGTCGCGGTACACCACGTACGGGTTCAGGTCACCCGCGCTGGGGCGGCGCAGGCGGTGCGCATAGCTGAAGCGCACATTGCTCTCGTCGCTGACCTTATACGTGGCGAACAGGCTGGGGATGTAGTTGACGTAATTGTTGCCGGCCTCGACGCCGCCCGTGATCTGGCGCACGTTCAAGTCCGTGTACTCGGCACGCAGGCCGGCCAGCGCGCCCCAGCGTTCGCTCAGGCGCATCTGCCAGGAGCCGTACAGCGCGATGGTGCGCTCGTCGAGCTCGAAACGGTTGCTGCGCATGGGGTTGACAGTTGCCGCCAGGCTGGCCGGGTTGATGTCCGTATATAAAGTGTCGAAACTGCTCTGGTTATCGGCCACCTTGTAGCCCAGTTTGGCCGTGCCGCCCGCCAGCGGACGCTCGTAGTCGCCGCTGAAGTCGACGAGGCGGTTGCCCGTCTCGCTGTGCTGGCGCGCGCGGCTATCGAAGGCATGCACGGGCGCAACCGTGTAGGTGTTGGCGTAATCGCTGTCGCTCTCATTGGTCGAGGATGACACGCGCAGGTCGATCTTCAACGATTCGCCCGGCAACTCGCCCTTGTGGTCGTAGCGCGCCCCCCAGCTGTAATTGCGGCTGTCGCCGTTGCGCACGGTGCTGCGCACATAGTCGCCGATGGTGCTGCCCGTGCTGTCGCCATTGATGTAGCGGTCGAGCGAACGCTGGTCGTTGCTGCGACCGTTATACGACACGCTGGCGGCCAGGGTGTCGTTCGTGTTCAGGTTGTAGTTCACGGTGCCGTGCAAGCCCAGCGAGTCGTTCAAGCCATTGCTGGCGGAGCTTTGGCTGCTGGGGGCGAATGCGCCTGTGCCACGCTCCAGGCGCTCGCGGCTGACCTCGCCCACGGAATTGCGGCCGTCATGGCGCACATTGATGCCGCCCTGATAGCCCCACGGCCCTTCGTTGTAGCTGCCGGAGACGGCACTGTTGTAGCGCCCAGCGATGCCCGCATTCGCGTTGACTGTAGCAAAGCCGCCCGGCTTGCGGTTGCGCCGCATCACCAGGTTCAGGATCGGGCCGCCACCGGCTTCGTTGCCGAACTGGGCGCCGGGATTGTTGATCACTTCCACCGATTCGATATCGTCGGCCGCCATGGCGTTCAGGGTGGCGCCGCGCGCATCGCCCTGCAGCATGGCCGACGGCTTGCCATCGATCAATATCTGCACATTGCTGCTGCCGCGCAAGGACACGGAACCGTCGGGATCGACGGCCACGGAAGGTACATTGTTGAGCGCGTCGGCCGCCGTGCCGTTGCTGCTGCCCACATCGGACTTGACGTCGTAGACTTGCCGGTCGATGCGGCCCGTGGGACGTTCGGCCGTCACGCTGACGGAAGGGGGAGCATCGGCGAGCGGTACCTTGGCCGATACGGGTGCTGCTGCGGGCTTGACGACGGCGTCGCCGGTGACAGTTTGCGCCTGGACAGGGGCGCCGGAGACCAGCAGGCTACCGCCCGCCAGACAGTGGAAAAGGATTTTATACATTTGGCTAAAAAATAATCGAGACGCTACGGATGAGGCGCTACGCCGCAGCGTGAGGGCACAGGTGTGGGCACAGTGAAAGCATGCCACGACTCCATTGAGCAAAGCAAATGCGAACCATTGTTATTTACTTCAATTTACAAATCTCTTCCACTTGTGGTCGTATAGCCTCATCCGATGAACTTTGCGCTACCTTTGCGCTATCTCAGCAAGCCCTGCCCCCGCGCCAGTTTCAGCCAGCCCGGATATTCCGTCATCAGCAAATCGTACAGCTCCGCATCGCTGTGCTCGTCGGGCGAGCTGACGGAAAAGTAATTGGCATTGTCGACCAAGCGTCCCTGCAATTCGTCGAGTTTTTCCAGGAAGGGAAAGTCGGAATCAGCAAAGGCGGCGAGAAACTTGCTTTTCGACTTGCGCCCCTTGCCGATGCCCATGAATTGCCAGAAGATGGGTTCATTGCTGGCCCAGCGCAATTGCTTCTCCGTTGTCGCCTGGTCGCTCGTGCCGCCATCGGTAACGAACATGACGTACACGGGTAATTCCGCCGCGACGGGCCGCGTGCGCTCGCCGCCGGCCTTGTCTGGGAAATAAAACGCGCGGATCGCCTGCATGGCGGCGCCATAGCGCGTATCGCCTTCCAGCGGATGGCGCTGTATGGCCTGGCCCACGTAGCTATTGCAGTTGCTCAAGGCCATGGGCGCCGGATGGTGGACGTTCTTGCCGAACAGGAAAACATCGATCTCGCCATCGTCGTCGAACTTGCAGCCCAGGGCCAGGATGCGCTCGGCAAAGCGCTGCACCAACCCCTCTTTATATAGCCGTCCCATGGAACCGGAAATATCCAGGCATAAACACACCTTGGCCCGGTGCTCGGATAGGCCCACTTTTTGCAGCGACACGCCCGCCTGCTTGACCAGGCTGACCAGTTGCGGCGCCTCGCGTTCGACTCTCTTTTCCAGGTTGATCTTCGCCTGCTGAATTGCCGAAGCCGCGGCAGGCGCGGCCTGGTCGACTTCGCCGCCAAAGTGCTGCACCAGCGCATCGAGGCCGCCATTAAAACCCTGGCCCACGGCCATGCAGCGCCAGCCGCCATCCTTGCGGTAAATTTCTGCCAGCATGACGGCTTTTTCTTGCGCGAAATCAGACCCGGCAAAGGCGAAGCGGGCCAGTTCGCGCCCGCCCGCCTGCAGGCGCACATGGCCAGCTTGCAGCTGCGACATCACACCGCCGCCATCGATGGAGGCCGTCACGACGAGCCGGTCTATGCCGGCCGGCAAGCGCGCCAGCTGCAAGGCAAACTCGGCCGTGTCGCCAGCGCTGCCGGCACGCGCTTCCACGCCGCCGCACGGCGTGCGCGGCTGGTTGAAAAAGGTCATGTAGCGCTCGTCGGACAGCTTGCCCGCCGCATCGAGGCCAAAACAGGCCACGTCGAGCGCCAGCCCCTGCGCGGCGACGCCGATCTGCAGCACGCCATCGGGAACGAGATTGGCCAGCGGCAAGCGCTGACCCTTGGACAAGGTTTCCATCAGTGTCTCCTAGGCGATGTAACGGCGCGGATTGTCCGCGTTAAAATCATCTTCGTCTTCCTTGTCCTCGCCCTTGAAGACGACGGGACCGTTGAAGGCCAGCTGCAGGTTCTCGCCCTGCCAGCTCAGCCACGGCGTCGCTTCGCTGCCCGGTTCCGACGTCTTGCCGGACGGCTCCAGGATGATGCTGTCGGGCGTGATGCGCGCCATGCCGATCACATAGGTGTAGACCGTATCGTCTGCGGCTGCCTTCGACAGGCGGAAGTCGAAGTCGCACTCGACGATCTGCTGGCCGTATTGCATGACCATTTTCGGGCGCATGGACGCCACCGGGACGGCACCATTGGCCAGCGCCGAATACACGCTGAAGACGAGGCCCACCGTGCCGCCGTAATGTTGCGCCAGCGCAGGATTGACTTCCACCGTTTCCGTGGCCGGCTCCTTGCCCGCCGCACCGGCCACGTCGCCCAGGTGGCGCACGAAGGGCATGGCGTCAAAGCTGCCTGCCGTGTCCGGCGCCTGGATGAAGCGCATCTGGCCATTCGGCAAGAGGATGCCGACTCTTAAATCGAGATCGTCGTTATCGTCGTCGCCATCGCCGTTATCGACCCAGGTAGCCTTGACGGTGAGTTTGCTCGGCGCGCCGGCGCCCTTTTCCAGCGACACCTTGTGCGTCTGGCCCGCCTTGGTCAGCGAAATTTTCGACAAGGAAATTTTCGGCGCCGCAGGTTCGGGAGCTGCCTGCGCCACTTCACCGCCGAAATGCGCGACCAGCGCGTCCAAGCCGCCATTAAAACCCTGGCCCACGGCCATGAAACGCCAGCCGCCATCCTTGCGGTAAAACTCGCCCAGCATGACGGCTGTTTCTTGCGAAAAATCAGCACCCGCATACGCGTAGCGGGCCAGTTCGCGCCCGCCGTCGAGCAGGCGCAGGTAGCCGCTGGCCAGCTGCGCCATGCTGGCCGCGCCATCGATGGCGGCCGTGACGACCAGGCGTTCGATGGAGGCAGGCAAGCGTTCAAGCTGGTAACTGAAACCGGCCGCATCGCCGCACGGCGCCGAGGTTTCCACACCGCCGCAGGGCGTGCGCGGCTGGTTGAAGAAAGTCATGTAGCGGTCGTCGGACAATTTACCGGCGGCATCGAGGCCGAAACAGGCAAAGTCCAGCGGCACGCCCGCGCTGGACAGACCCAGTTGCACGACGTTGCCCGTGACGAGGCCGGACAGCGCCAGGCGCTGCCCCTTGATCAGGTTTTCCATGGGATCAGGTAAATAAGAAGGGAGATACAAAGGAGAAGCAAAACCGGGCAGCGTGGCCGCCCGGCAAAGGTACGCCCTTTCAGGCGTCAACATGCTTTTTAAGCATTAATACCAAAAGAACGGGCCAGTGGACCCAGGCCGCCTTTGAAACCCTGGCCGATCGCCTTGAATTTCCATTCGCTGCCGGCGCGGTAGATTTCGCCGAAGATCATGGCCGCTTCCGTCGAGCCGTCTTCCGACAGGTCGTAGCGGGCGATTTCCGCGCCATTGTCGCCATTCAGGCAGCGGATATAGGCCTTGCCGACCATGCCGAAGTTTTGCTTGCGCGCTTCCGCGTCGTGGATGGTGACGGCCACGGCGATCTTGTCGATGTCGGCCGGCACGTTGGCCAGGTCGACGGCGATTTTCTCGTCGTCGCCATCGCCGCCACCGGTGGTGTTGTCGCCCGCGTGGACGATGGAGCCATCAACCGACTTCAGGTTATTATAAAAAATGAAATCGGCATCGGAACGGGCCTTGCCATCCGCTTTCAGCAGGAAGGCGCTGCCATCCAGGTCGAAAGCGGCGCCATCAGTGGCGCGCGGGTCCCAGCCCAGGCCAATCACGATTTTCGTCAAGCCGGGAGCTTCCTTGCTCAGGTTGACATTGCCGCCTTTTTGCAAACTGATCGCCATGGTAATTCCTCTTTAATGTGGGGGTTGCATTCGGTGTTTCAGGTCACGTCGCCGGCACGCCGGCTTGATGAGTCATGAGCCTACCATAAAGTTCCTGCTTGCCAGCCGCGCACTATTGAAAATAATGCCATACGGAAAATACCGTGCTGCGATCCGGATGCGCAAAATGACGGATAATGCCGCTCGACAAAAATTTTCACCATCCTGTACCAGGCTTGTCCTTGAACAATACAACGATACGACTCGTTTGCATCCCCGGCACCTTGTGCGATGAACGCCTGTGGTCGCGCCTGGCCCCTGCCCTGGGCGACGCCTTTCAGCTACAGCACGTGCCCCTGCATCAGGCGCGCACGCGCGCGCAGATGCAATCGATGATTGCCAGCCACAGCGCTCCGCAAGCCCACCTGGTGGGCTTTTCGCTGGGCGCCTACCTGGCGCTGGAACACGCGCTGGCGCACCCGCAGCGTGTGCAGTCTTTGACTTTGATCGCCAATTCCGCCCAAGGTTTGCTGCCGGCGGAAATTAGCGCGCGCCAGCGCATCGTCGCCATGCTTGAGCGCAATGCCTATGCGGGCATCACGCGCCAGCGCCTGCGCGAACTGCTGCACCCGTCGCACCTGGACGATACCGCCATCACGGGCCTGATCCAGCAAATGGGACTGGACCTGGGCAAGGACGTGCTGCTGGCGCAATTTCTCACCACCATCAACCGCCCCGACCTGATGGCGCGCTTGCCGGAACTCGATTTCCCCGTGCTGATCGTGGGCGCCGAAGACGACAAGCTCGTCCATCCCGACGACCTGCGCGCCATGGCCGCCCGCCTGCCGCAGGCTACCTTGCACTTACTAAAAGACAACACAGGCCACATGATTCCGCTGGAAGCGCCGGGCGCGCTGGCCGAAGCCATGCGTGCGCATCTGGAGGCGGCCGGCAATTTCAACGATAATGACGGGCATCGGGCCATGCCCCAACCCTTTTCACAGAACCCATGAGCCATTTGACCATCATCGTCGCCACCGACCAGCAAGGCGGCATCGGCATCGACAACACCCTGCCGTGGAAATTGCCGGAAGACCTCGCGCACTTCAAGCGCCTGACGACGGGCCACCCCATCCTCATGGGCCGCAAGACCTTCGATTCCATCGGCCGTCCGCTGCCGAACCGCCGCAACATCGTCATCACGCGCAACCCGGACTGGCGCCATGACGGCGTGGAAGCGGTGTCGTCGGTGCAAGCGGCCATCGCCCTGCTCGATGGGGCCGAAGGCTATGTCATCGGCGGCGCCGAAATCTACCAGCAATCACTGGCCTTGGCGCAGCGTTTGATCATCACGGAAATCGGCCAGACGTTTGACTGTGACGCTTTTTTCCCCGCCGTGGACCATGCCGTGTGGCAAGAAACCGCGCGCGAAGCGCATGTCTCGGAGAAATCCGGCCTGCCTTACGCCTTTGTCACCTTGCAACGCAAAGCCTGATAAAGTTGATATGCATACGGACAGAATGTTGCTGTAATACCCCTGTCACACCGTTGCGTCACGCTAGCGCATGCTGGTGACGCTTGGCTACGATATTTTTTTCCCGCAGACGCCGCATTTCTGCGAGAATCCCGTTCTTATTTTTTTTCTGCGGCTGCCGGGTTGTACTACCGCCTGACCGTCGCGCCCTAGTCCGCCCCTCCACATAAGTCAGGGGCGGCTTGCTTTTTTGGAGACATGCATGAAATTTCGTTTCCCCATCGTCATCATTGACGAGGATTTCCGTTCTGAAAATACGTCCGGCCTGGGCATTCGCGCCCTTGCCGCCGCAATGGAAAAAGAAGGCATGGAAGTGCTGGGCGTGACCAGCTACGGCGATTTGTCGCAATTTGCCCAACAACAATCGCGCGCATCGGCCTTCGTGCTGTCGATCGACGATGAAGAGTTCGGTGCCGGTTCCGTCGAGGAAACCGACCACGCCTTGAAATCGCTACGCGCCTTCGTCGAAGAAATCCGCTACAAGAACGCCGATATCCCGATTTATCTGTACGGTGAAACGCGTACCTCGCGCCACATTCCGAACGATATCCTGCGCGAACTGCATGGTTTCATCCACATGTTCGAAGATACGCCGGAATTCGTCGCGCGCCATATCATCCGCGAAGCGAAATCCTACCTCGATGGCCTGTCGCCGCCGTTCTTCCGCGCACTGGTGCACTACGCCAACGACGGCTCCTACTCGTGGCATTGCCCCGGCCACTCGGGCGGCGTCGCATTCCTGAAGTCGCCTATCGGCCAGATGTTCCACCAGTTCTTCGGTGAAAACATGCTGCGCGCCGACGTCTGCAACGCCGTCGAAGAACTGGGCCAGCTGCTCGACCATACGGGCCCTGTCGCCGCGTCCGAGCGGAATGCGGCGCGCATCTTCAATGCCGATCATTGCTATTTTGTCACCAATGGTACGTCCACCTCGAACAAGATGGTGTGGCACTCGACCGTGGCACCGGGCGACATCGTCGTCGTCGACCGCAATTGCCACAAGTCGATCTTGCATTCGATCATCATGTGCGGCGCGATTCCCGTGTTCCTGATGCCGACGCGCAATCACCTGGGCATCATCGGCCCCATCCCGCTGCATGAATTCACGCCGGAAAGCATTGCCCGCAAGATCGAGGCGAACCCGTTCGCACGCGAAGCGAAGAACAAGAAGCCGCGCATTCTGACCATCACGCAATCGACCTACGACGGCGTGATCTACAACGTGGAAACCCTGCGCGAAATGCTCGATGGCAAGATCGACACCCTGCACTTCGATGAAGCGTGGCTGCCGCACGCCACCTTCCACGATTTCTACAAGAATATGCACGCCATCGGCAAGGACCGTCCGCGCGCCAAGGAATCGATGATCTTCTCGACCCAGTCCACGCACAAATTGCTCGCCGGCCTGTCACAGGCTTCGCAAATCCTCGTGCGTGAATCGGACACGGTCAAGCTGGACCAGGACGCCTTCAACGAGGCTTACCTGATGCACACCTCGACCTCGCCGCAGTATTCCATCATCGCCTCGTGCGATGTGGCCGCGGCCATGATGGAAGCGCCGGGCGGCACGGCCCTGGTGGAAGAATCGATCATGGAAGCGCTCGATTTCCGCCGCGCCATGAAGAAGATCGACCAGGAATGGGGCCAGGACTGGTGGTTCCAGGTGTGGGGTCCGGACAGCTTCAACGACGAAGGCATGGGCCAGCAGGAAGACTGGATGATACGCGCCGAGGATGACTGGCACGGCTTCGGCGACCTCGCTCCCGGCTTCAACATGCTCGACCCGATCAAGGCGACCATCGTCAACCCGGGTCTGTCGCTGGACGGCCAGTTCGGCGAGACGGGCATCCCCGCGTCCATCGTCACCAAATACCTGGCCGAGCACGGCGTCATCATTGAAAAATGTGGCCTGTACTCGTTCTTCATCATGTTTACCATCGGCATCACCAAGGGCCGCTGGAATACCTTGCTGACGGCCTTGCAACAGTTCAAGGACGACTACGACAAGAACCAGCCGATGTGGCGCATCCTGCCGGAATTTGCGGCCGCCAACCCGCGCTACGAAAAAATGGGCTTGCGCGACCTGTGCCAGCAAATCCACGATTTCTACAAGGCCTATGACGTGGCGCGTCTGACGACGGAAATGTATTTGTCGGACATGATCCCCGCCATGAAGCCGTCGGACGCGTTCGCCAAGATGGCGCACCGCGAAATCGAGCGCGTGGCCATCGACGAACTGGAAGGGCGCATCACGTCCATCCTGCTGACGCCATATCCACCGGGCATTCCGCTCTTGATCCCGGGCGAGCGCTTCAACAAGACCATCGTCGACTACCTGCGCTTCGCGCGCGACTTCAACGAGCGCTTCCCCGGCTTCGAGACGGATGTGCATGGCCTGGTGAAACGCGAAGTCGATGGCAAGCGTGGATATTTTGTGGATTGCGTCAAGTTGGATGAGAACATCTAAAAACATCGCCGTTCCTTGAACTGCGCTCATGAACGCCGCCTGATGCAGATCAGGCGGCGTTTTTCATTCTGGGCTACCGCGCACGCTTGCGCCAGATCAAACGGCTGGGGTATCGGGCTTCTAAGATAGGCGACTCGTGCCCTCGTGATGGCAGGCATATGACGCTCAAGGTGTGGCTGGAAATCGTGCAGCAGGCGGCGGCTGGCAGTGGCGCCTTGCTGATGACGGCCTTGAAGCAGGCTCAGGTAACTGTAGAGCGGCGGCACGATGGCGAGGTCGCTAGCGCGGGCATCGTGCTGTTTGCCGAGACCGATGCCGCGCTGCTGCACGCGCTGCCGGTCCTGTGCCGGCACGCCTCCGTGCTGGCCATTGCCGCCTGCGGCCGGTCACCCAGCTGCGCGCAACAGCGCGCCCTGATGGCGGCAGGCGCGCTCGATGTGCTGCGGTGGCCGGACGGCGCCATTGACGCGGGCCCGGTGCTGGCGCGCCTGCAGCGCTGGCAAGCCGTGGCGCAGCTGCTGGCATCAAACGCCGTGCGCCAGCAGTTGGTGGGCGACAGCGCGGCCTGGACGGCCTTGCTGCACCATGTGGTGGAAATGGCCGCCTTCAGCCAGGCCTCGGTGCTGATCACGGGCGAAACGGGCACGGGCAAGGATTTATTGGCGCAACTGGTCCACCGCCTCGGCAATTGCCACGGCGGCTTCACCATCCTCGACTGCACTACCCTGTCGCCGGAACTGGCTGGCAGCGAACTGTTCGGCCATGAACGGGGCGCCTTTACGGGGGCGTCTGGTGCGCGCGACGGCGCTTTTGCCCTGGCCGACGGCGGCGTGCTGTTTCTCGACGAAGTGGGCGAACTGTCGCTGCCCCTGCAGGCGCAGCTGCTGCGCGCCATCCAGGAACGCCAATACAAGCGCGTGGGCGGCAATACCTGGCAACCCACGCAATTCAGACTCGTGTGCGCCACCAACCGCGAACTGGAAGACGAAGTGGCGCGCGGCGCCTTCCGCGCCGACCTGTATTACCGTATCGCCGGCTGGCGTTGCCAGACGCCGCCCCTGCGCGAACGCCAGGACGATATCCTGCCTCTGGCCCGGCATTTCCTCGCCGAGCTGGGGCAGCGGCCTGCGCCACCGCTGGACGCCGCCGTGCGCGAATACCTGCTGCTGCGCGACTATCCGGGCAATGTGCGCGAGCTGCGCCAGACCGTCACGCGCATCTGGCACCGCCATTGCGGCCCCGGCCCCATCACCATCGGCGCCCTGCCGCCCGAAGAACGGCTGCTGGCGCCGCCCTGGCCCGACCCGTATTTTGAAGCGGCCGTGCGGCGAGCCCTGAGCCTGGGCCTGAATCTGTCGGACATCACGCGCTGCGCCAGCGACCTGGCCATCCGCCTGGTGCTGGCCGAGGAACACGGCAACAACCAGCGCGCCGCCGCCCGGCTGGGCGTGACCGACCGCGCCCTGCAGATACGCCGCAAGGCGGCCGCCTGCGCGGCAAGCAGCCTCACGCCAGCCCCGCCAGCCGCAAAAAATTGCCACCCATAATCAGCGCCGCATCCAGCGGCGGCAAGCCCAGCAGCTGAACCTTGTGCAATTCCAGCCCCGGATGCAGCCAGGGGCCATCCGAACCGAACAAGACCTTGATCAGAGTGAAAGGTGGCGAACAGCACGCTGCGGGCGATGCCGGCCGCCTGCGCGCGGCGTAAATATGCATTTAGCGGCGCAGCGCTGTCCCACGGCCCACTCAAACCGTCGCCGGTGCCAGCGTGGCAATGACAATCGATGACCAGCGCCATGGCCGCCTCCCTGCGCTCAGCTCCAGTCGCCCATGACGACGATGCGGTTGCCGCGCCGGCGCCAGCGCCCACTTTCCTCTTCCTGCTGCGGCGCGGGCGAACGGAAGTGCGGCAATTGCTGGTGCAGGGCCCGCGTCAGCGCGCTTTCCACGGCGCGCGCGCTGCCATCGCCATCGGCCGCCAGGCGCGCCGCCTGCCCCGCGATGCGCACGAAGCGGCGCGCCAGCTCCAGCTCGCGGTCGGCCGGCGCTTCGCTCTCCATTTCCAGCTCCAGCGCATTGCTGGCCGCGCGCCCCAGGGCTGAACCGAGCGCCGTGCCCACGCCCGGTATGGGGATCATCGAACCGAGGGCGCCGCCGACAAATGGCAAGGCCGTCTTGGCCACGGCCTTCAAGGCGCCGCCCAGGGGCTTGGCCACCTTGGCAAGGGTCGATCCCACCTTCTTGACGCCCTTCCACACGCTCTTGAAGACATTGCCGAGAAACTGCTCGAGTTCTTCCTCGCTGGCCACTTCCAGCAATTCCGTGGCGAGCTGCAATTCTTCCTCTTCGCCGAAGATGGCCGGCGCCGTGCCCTTGCCGGGCCAGTCGTGGCCGAATTCCAGCACTTCAAACGCGGCGCCGGCCCGCTGCCGGCATTGCGCGCATGCGCATTCGAGTTGATGCATGATGTTCTCCTTCGCCGTCATCCTGTTGTCGTCAGCCCCACATTTCGCCCAGCACGGCCAGTTCCAGTTCGCGCCGCTGGTTGGTCAGCACGCCGCGCTGATTGGCGAGCATGTCGTCGTGGATGCGCTGTTCGATACGGCGCCGCTGCGCCGCCGAGGACAGGGGCGCCACGTACACCTGGTGCCCGCTCAGGTCGACGCCCATCATCTGGCCGCACAGCCGGTGCTGCAGCAAACGCCGGTGCAGGTCGTCCGTCTGGCCGCTGTAGGCGCGGCGCCGTCCGCCCGCATCGAACTCGATCACATACAGGCCCGGCCCCCGGCCATGCGGGTCGCGCAGGGCATTGGCGAGCGTACCCAGCGCCAGGTAATTGAGGGCGGCCGCTTCCGGCACCCGACCCATGGTGCCGGCCAGGGTAGGCGGGATTTCGCCCTGCATCTGGCCATCGTCCTGCCCCTGGTCTGGTCCCTGGTCTGGTTCCTGGTCCTGTCCCTGGCCAGCATCCGGCTCCTGCCGGTCGCCAAAAGCCGGTTCCACCACGGGATAGGGCGCCGGATAAATCGTCGGATAGATGGCCGGATAGCCGCCCCAGCCCCGGTAGCGCGGCGGCGCGGGACGGCGCTGTCCGCGCAACGGTGGCCGGGCGCGCAGCCCGCCGCCGCGCATGCCGCCGCGAGCGCTACCGGGACGCGGGCGCTCGCCCTCCCATTCGGCCTTGTCCTCCCCTTGCCACTCCTGCGACCATTCCTGTGACCATTCCCCCTGCCATTCCTGTTCGCCGGCCACTCCTGGCTGCCCCGCAAAGGGCAACACTTCAAACGCGTCGTGCATATCGCCTCCTGATGTGATGTTCAAGCAAATCCATCGCCTGCTCCAGTTGCCCGGGCGTCTGGTCGGCCCGCAGCATAAAAGTCAGCGCGCCGGGGCCATCCCCCGCTTGCGCCAGCGCCAGCACGCCCGCTGCGTGCAAGGCTGGCTGCAAATGGGCGCACCCTGGCAGGCGCTGCACGGGGAAGCTGCCGCCCCGGCAAGCGATGCCGGCCGCCGCCATCCCGCTGCGCCACTGCGCCACCCGGTCGGACAGCCTGGCGCGCAGGGCGTCGCCATGCTGCGCATTGAGCGTCAGCGCGCGCCGCGCCGCTGCCAGCACGGCGGCCGAAGGCGGACTGGCATGCACGCGCGTCTGGCTGTGCGCCGCGAAGCGCCGCAGCAGGCCGTCGCTGCCGGCCAGCACGGCCAGCGGCACGCCGAAACCCTTGGCCAGCGAAGCGCCGATGATCAGCGATTCGCCAGGCAAACCATGCAGCCGCGCCGAGCCGCCGCCCTGTGTACCCATTACGCCCAGCACCTGCGTGTCGTCCAGCAGCAGATAACCGCCGCCCTGGCGCGCCAGGGCCGCATAGCAGGCCAGCGGCAAGAGCTGCTCGCTGCCCGGCACATAGCCGTCGGCCAGGATCAACGGGCGCCGTCCCTGCCTGCCCCAGGCCGCCACCAGGCGCCGCAGCGCCGCCACCTCGCCGCTGGGAAACACTTGCTGCGGCAAGCCCAGCGCCTGCGCCCGCTCGGCGCCCCAGCGCGCGATGGCGTAACTGCCGCCATCGACGAGGATCACCAGGCGCTCGGCAGCCAGCATGCCGAACAGGTCCCAGAACAAATGCAGGGTCGACGGCAGCACGCAGGCCGCTTCGCAGCCTTGCAGCGCGGCCAGGTCCGCTGCCAGCGCTGGCGCGCCCGGTGGCTCGCGCAGCGCCGCCGGCTGCCCCAGAGTCAGGCTGCTCCATGGCGCCAGCTGGGCCGCCGGATGGCGCATGCCCAAGTACAGGGCACTGGTAAAGTCGAGCATGCACGCGCCCCGCTCCCGCCCTAGACGCTGCGCAGCTGCTGGCTCAGGCGCTGGCGCAGCAGCACCGAGGGCATGGTCGCTTCGATCGCGGGGTCGCTGCTGTCGACGGACAAATCCACCCCCGTGGCGGCGCGGTAGCCGTGGATGTAACCCTGCACTTGCGGGCGCCAGAAACGTGCCCAGTTGAAAGCCTGGGTGGGCTCATAGATATCGCTCCAGTTGCCGTAGCGCACGGAGAGCAGCAATTGCTCGCCAAAGATGGCCAGGTTACGGAAATGCATCACGCTCGTATCCGTCCAGCCCTGCAGTTTCTTCATGGCATCGACACGGTCCATCCACGGTTCCGGATACGCCACCATCACGCGCGTGGGCAAAAATTCGCGGAATTCCGGCCGCGCCAGCATCCATTGCTGCATCAGCATCTCGATGCGGGCCGTCGACGGCAAGTCGCCAAACTGGTTGTGCGCGCCCTGCGAGAGGATCAGGTGTATCTCTTTCAATGCATTCAGCACGGGGAAGGCGTCCGCCTTGACGGTGGTGTCGTCGTCCTGCTTGTAGAACGAAGTCAGCAGGCGCAGCAAATGGTGGAACGCTTCGAGGAATTTCGAGCGGCTGTCGGCTGGCCGGAAGTGCTGTACCGCCTTGCCATCGAGACGCACGCCGTAATGGTGGTCGTACTCGTAATTGCGGCGCACCACGGTCAGCCGGTGCTGCTCATCTTGCGTGTATCCCCACAGCAAATTGTTCAGCGGACGCAACATGTCGATTTCCGTGTTCGACAGGGGATCGAGGCCGCTGCCCGGCGCGCGCAGGTTCTGGAAACGCTGCGTGATGGCATTCATGGTTTGCACCAGCATGCCCTCTTCGTGCCAGTACGACCAGATCAGTTCCAGCAGGCAAGGATTGGCCAGCTTTTCCTGGATGATGCCAAAGCACAGGTCCACCTCACCTTCCTGGCCGCGCGGGAGACTGATGGGGATGTCGGGCAGCTTGCGGCGGATCACGGCCAGATACGGCAAGGTCTGGAAGCCATCGATGTTTTCCAGGTAATCGTTGCGCAGCACGGTTTCCAGGTCGCGTCCCTGGGGAATGTCGCGCCGGTCCAGGTAGGCGTTGTCCTCGGCCGGATTGAAGGCCAGCGGCTGGTTCAGCACGCCGCAATTGACCATCACGAACGCTTCCGTCGCCACTTTCAGCATGCGGTAGGAATCGGCATCGGAAAACGGCAGCGCGCGGCGCTGCTTGAGCTGCTGGAACATGTCGGCCTTCTTGACGAAGCGTTCCTGTTCGAAGCCGCGTACATTCGCCAGGTCGCCGCAAAACAGGCTGTCCATGAAATGCAGGTAATTCGTAAACGACATCGCTTCGGTGCTGTTGCGTATCAAGGTCCACAGCGGCAAGTCTTCCGTCGGCTCCGTTTCCGTGCGCGTCAGCGATACGCCCACATTGCCGGAGATGGGCTGCGGCTGGCGCTCCTCCGTCTCGTATTCCGCATCCACGGCCAGCATGGCGTTCGGGCTGAGGCCTTCCGGCACGGGCAAGGCGTTGCGCAGTTCGGGCCGCTGCGACAGCATCATCTGGCCCATGAAACGGTGCATGCCGGCGCGCCGCACGGGCGTGGAAAAGGTATTTACGGCACCGCGCATGGGCACCCATGGCGAGGCGGCCAGCACCTGCACCTGGTCGCGCCCGTCGGCGCTTTGATCGCCGTCAAACGCGACGCTGGCGACAGCGCGGTCGCCCACCCTGCCGAACTGACAATCGCTGGGATGGCAGTCAGGCGTTTCAAACACCAGCGCCACCTGCGGATTGAGCTGCGGCTTGAAGCACAGCACGGCGCTGCAGCCCGCCTGCACCGTCACGCACTGGGGCGCGGTGGCGGGGAAATTGCCATACACGCCCACGTAGCTGCCCGTCGCCAGGTCGGCAAACACGGTGCAGCCGCGGCCATCCGTCCAGCGCACGCCCACCAGCATGGCGGGATCGGCTACCCAGGTGGCGGGATTGAAATTATGGCAATCGGCCTCGGCTCCCCGGTACAGGCTGATGGCGGCATTGACGACCATGATCCCGCTATCGTGCTCGTGCACGGTGACCGCGATGCTGCCGCCGTGCTGTCGCGGACCCGCCTGGCCCGCCGCCCCGCTTTTGCTACTCCTATTGCTGCTCATCTTGCTGCTCATGTCATTCTCCTCAATGGATAATCAAACGCCCTGCCGGGCTGGCGGCCATGCCGCACGACATCGGCGCACAGCTCCGACGTGTCCAGGGTGCTGCGCAGGGCCCAGTGGGTCAGCAAACGCCCCAGCAGCTCGCTTTCGTCTTCCGGGCTCAAGGTGCCGCTGGCGCGCGCCTGTCCCAGCACGGCGAACACCAGGGTGGGCGTGGCCTCGTACATCTGCGCCGGCGCCAGGGTCCAGCTGCGAAACAGCTGCGCCAGCATGGCCGGCTGGCGTGTGTGCACGGCCATGGCCTCGGCCAGCGAGCCGCCGCGCAAGGCCGGCGGCCGGTGCTGCACCAGCAAGCCCACCAGGGCCGCCATGCTGGCCTGCAACTGTTCCAGCAGTCGCTGCTGCCCCAGGGGCAGGCCCGCCAGCGGGTAGTACGACAGCCACAGCTGCTCCAGCCGGCTCCATTGCGGATGCGGATACAAGGCCCGTCCCATGGCGCAGCTCAGGCGCACCCGCAGCCATGGCACCGGGTGGGGATCGTCGATATTGAGTCGGAAGACAAACACGCGCGGCAGGCTGACCACGCCGATCAGGCCCAGGGTAGCGGCCACGCCGACGCGCGCCAGCGACCAGAAATCGGCCACGATTTCGGAAATCCACCGCTCCCACAGCTGCCACACATGCACCAGGCCGCTGCCGCCGTGCTGCATCGCTTGCAGCATGGGCCGCAGGGACGCCACCAGGTCCAGCAGGGCCGCGCCCTGATGCCCCACCTCGTGCACCAGCGACGAGGCGATGCTGCTGCCGATCATGCGTTCGCGCGGCAAACGGATGATGGCGACGGGATTGTCGCCGCCGCCCGGCAGGCGCGTACGTGCGCGGCGGATGGCGGCGCCCGGCCCCCGGTCCAGGTAGCAGATCACGGGTGGCGCCTGGTACACATTGCCGGGCAGCGCCAGCGCGTCGGCGGCAACGATGTCGAGGCCCGCCAGCCACACGCCCGTCTTGTGCTCGCTGCGCTGCGTGATGACTTCGTTGAACAGGTCGAACTGGGTCAGCGCGGCGTTGAATTTCAGGCGCAGGAAGGTGAAGCGGCGCTGCGCCTCGGCGGCGCTGGCCATGCTGGCGCCATCGGCGGCTTCGCGCCGCAGCCAGGCCTGGAAATGAACCACCATGCGCCGCAATGCGCGCCGGCCCTGCACCAGCTGGCTTTCGATGGCCGACTGGGCACTGGGCATCAGGGCGGCCGCCAGCACCGTCGGCTCGATCAGCGCGAACGGTTCCAGCCGCGCCAGCCGCGTCAGCAGCGAGCGCGCCTCCTGCGCCAGCATCCAGGCAGCGTAAGCGCCGATGGCCATGATGTCAGACGCCGTACAGGACGATTTTATGGCCCTGGCGCGCCCAGCGCCCGCTGGCCGGGCGCATGCCGCCCTGGCCGCGCGCGCTGCCCTGCGCCATGGCGCCGGCGCCATTGCCATTCTGTGTGGCGACCTGGCCGCCGGGACGACCCAGCAGGCCGGGCGCGAACTGGCGCGCCGCCGCGCTGGCCGCCGCCTGGGCGATGGCGCGCGGGTCGCCCGAACCGCGCGCCTGCGCGGCGCGGTTGACGGTGTCGGCCGCCAGGCGCACGAACTGCTTGGCGCCCTCGAATTCGCGGTCCTCGTTCGATGACGCTTCCGCTTCCAGCCCCAGCGCACTGCCGGCGGCCGAGGCCAGGCCGCTGCCGATCTTGGCCCCCAGCGGACCGCCGAAATAGCCGCCGATGGCGCCGCCGGCCAAGGGAATCGCCTTTTTCGCCACGCCCTTGAGCACGCCACCGATGGCTTGCCCCACGGGCGACTTGATGATGCCACCCGCCACCGAGGCGGCCTTGCGCAGGAAATTGCCGAGAAACTGTTCCAGCTCGGCCTCATTGCTCACCGACAGCAATTCATTCGCCAGCTCCATTTCCTCGGCCTCGGAAAACATGGCGTTCGCGCCGCCCTCGCCACTCCACTCGCCCTGGCCAAACTCGAACTGTTCCGCTTCAAAACCGGACATCTCCTGCCCGTATTCCAGGGTCGTACGATCCATGTCATGCATGATGAGCTCCTCAAAGTTAACACCTCGGTTGACACCTCAGTTTGGATTACCTTGCCGGACAGCCTGGCCATCCGGCTAACAATCGAGCACCACGATGTGCCCGCCCTCGCGGCGCCAGCGGCCAGCGTCCCGTCCCGGCGTTTGCGCCGCCTGCCTGAGCAAGCCTGGCGCCACGCTGCGCGCCACTTGCAGCAGGGCCGCCTCTACCCGCGCGCCGGGCGCGCGCGCGTCCATGCCGCCGTCCTGCGCCAGTTCCGTGTTGACGGCATCGATCAGATGCACGACCTGGCGCGCCAGTTCGAATTCCTTGTCTTCCGGGCTCAATCCTTCCAGTTCCATGCCGAAGATGCCGGCGGCGCGCCGCTTGAGCGCCTGCGGCGAACCACCATGCAGGGGCAGCAGGGGCGCCACCACATTGCCCAGCAGCTGGCGCAGCGGGCCTTCCAGCGGCGTGCCGCGCACTTGCCTGCCCACCACGGTGGCGCCCAGCTGGCGCGCCAGGAAAGCGTCGAACTGGGCCGGCGCCTGCAATTCCAGCAAGCGCGCCGCCAGGGCCAGCGCATCTTCCTGCTGCAAGGGCGGCATGGCTGGCGCATCAGGCAATTCCATCTCGGGACGATAGGCGAGCAGGCGGCTGGTCATGACAGGCTCCGGTGAAAGAAGGGCGGGTGGTCCATGCCTCCCTGACGCAAGGGCCATGCCAGCCATATGCGAGGAAAGGACGCGGGGGAAGAAAGGGACGCCACGGCGAACGGTGTTTCGCCGATAGCGTAAAAACCATCGTTTCCGGCGAAGCGAGTTTCGTTGTCAAGATGAGCTTTCAAACAAGCTTAATTGGCAGGAATGATTACGTAGCCTATCCGCCACAGTGCGCGTCATCAGCAAAAAATATTTTCCATTTTCAAAAAACAAACTTCGCGCTACTTCGACAAAAAAATCCTCAATGACACGCCAACGCCCATTAAAAATAAACGTAGCCAACATGCAAATAGCTAATTGGAAAGAAGATTCTGGTAAGCAAGCCCTACAATTAACGGGCCATGTTTTGATTGCCTGAAAGAAATTAAATGACTGACCCTACTTTGCGCCACTTACTGGCCATCACATTGCTCAGCCTGCTATCCGCCTGCGGTGGTGGCAGCGACAGCAAGACCGGCGCGCCCCAGACCCCGGACGTTTCGGTCGTGCCGCCGCCGTCCACCGCCCCCGGCACCACGCCGGGCGACACTATTCCACCGCCGCCCCTGACCACGCCGCCGGTCAAACAAACGGCCACCTTCACGCGCCAGGAAGCGTCGCGCTTCCTGGGCCGCGCCACGTTCGGACCGGACATGGCGGCCATCGAGGCCCTGGCCGCCAGCGATAGCGATGCCTGGTTCCGCGCGCAGTTTTCCAAGCCGCAAACCTTGCACCGGAAATATATCGACGCCAAGTATCCGGCTGCAGGCACGGCGGCCACCAAGGCCGTGTCAAACGACTTTTATGAGTCGTTCTGGCAGCAAGCCGTGCGCGGCGACGACCAGTTGCGCCAGCGCGTGGCCTTTGCCCTGTCTGAAATCTTCGTCGTCTCCACGCAAAACGCGGCCGTAGGGCCGCAAACGCGGGGCCTCGCCAGTTACTACGATATGCTGGGACAACAGGCGTTCGGCAACTTCCGCACCCTGCTGCAGGGTATGGCCACGCACCCGATGATGGGGCTGTACCTGTCGCACCTGCGCAACCAGAAGGAATCGGCCACGCGCACACCCGACGAAAATTTCGCGCGCGAAGTCATGCAGTTATTTACCATCGGCCTGTACCAGCTGAACGCGGATGGCTCATTGAAACTGTCCGGTGGCAAACCCATCGACACCTACACGCGCGACGATGTGAGCGGCCTGGCGAAAGTGTTTACGGGCTGGAGCTGGGCCGGCCCGGACCAGGACGCGAAGCGTTTTTTTGGCAGCCTGGCCGATCCGGACCGCGACTGGAAACCGATGCAGAACTATGCGGCGTTTCACTCCACCAGCGAAAAGCGCTTTCTCGGCGTGAGCGCGGCCGGCGCCGGCGGCGGCGAAGCGGACATGGCACTGGCCCTCGACACCCTGTTCAATCATCCGAACGTTGGACCTTTCTTTGGCCGCCAGCTGATCCAGCGCCTGGTCACCAGCAATCCCGGCCCGGCCTATGTGGCCCGGGTCGCGGCCGCCTTTGCCAACAATGGTGCGGGCGTGCGCGGCGACATGCAGGCCGTGATCCGCGCCGTGCTGCTGGACCCCGAGGCGCTGGCGCCAGCCGGCAGCACCCTGCGCACGGGCAAACTGCGCGAACCGCTGGTGCGTCTGGGCAACTGGATGCGCGCGTTTAGCGCCAAGGATGCTGCTTTGCAGTACCGCATCTATTACCTCAGCGATCCGCTGTCGGGACTGGGCCAGAACCCCATGAACGCGCCGTCCGTCTTCAACTACTTCCGTCCCTCCTACGTGCCGCCCAATTCCGCGCTGGCAACGGCGGGCCTGGTGGCGCCGGAAATGCAGATCACGTCTGAGCCATCCGTCACCGGTTACCTGAACTTCATGCAGGATGCCATCAGCGGCGGCGTGGCGGAAAGCCGTGCCGTGCGGGCCGACTACTCGGCCGAACTGGCCCTGGCCGAGCAGCCTGCCGCCTTGCTGGAGCGGGTCAACTTGCTGCTGATGTCGGGCAATATGTCGTCCCGGCTGCGCAGCAAAATCCTCTCGGCCATCACCAGCATCGCGATACCCGCCGCCAGCGGCAGCAATGCCGCACAAGTGACGACGGCGAAAACCAACCGCGTGCACCTGGCCATTTTCCTGGCCATGGCCTCGCCTGAATACCTGGTTCAAAAATAAGGAAGCTGCATGACTACCCCCTCCTACCCCTCCCACTTCTCGCGCCGGCGCTTCCTCGGTTCCATGCTGGGCCTGGCCGGCAGCACGGCTGCGCCATTCGCCCTCAACCTGGCCGCCATGGGCCAGGCCGCAGCCCAGTCGGCCGACGACTACAAGGCTCTCGTGTGCCTGTTCATGGCCGGCGGCAACGATACCTTCAACACGGTGCTGGCCACCGACACGCCATCCTGGAGTGAATACTCGCGGTTACGCAACACGGGCGGCAACGATTCGATCCACCTGCCCGGCGTGGGCGAAACGGGCGGCGTGCTGCCGATCGTGCCCGCCACGGCGCAGGCAGGCCGCAGCTTTGCGCTGCATCCCGCCCTCGCCCCCGTGAAAGACCTGTTCGACGGCGGCCGCGCCGCCATCCTTGCCAATGTGGGCACCCTGATCCAGCCTGTGACCCTGGCGCAATACAAGGCGGGCAATGTGGCCCTGCCGCCGAAACTGTTTTCGCATAACGACCAGCAATCGACCTGGCAATCGGGCTTGCCGGAAGGCGCCAGCGTGGGCTGGGGCGGACGCCTGGGCGACCTGCTCGGCACGGGCAACGGCTATGCCACGTTTACGGCCATCTCGGCCGCGTCGAACGCGCTGTTCCTCAGCGGGCGCCAGGTGCGCCAGTTCCAGGTGGGCCAGGCGGGCGCCGTACCGATCCGCCATATCGGCAGCGGCTATCTGTTCGGTACCACCCAGGGCGAGACCGCCTTGCGCGACATCATCAGCACGGCGGGCGACGACCTGATGGAGCAGGAACACGTGGCGACGGTGCAGCGTGCCATTTCCAGCCAGGGCGTACTGAGCGGCGCCATGCTGGCGGCCGGCGCGGGCGGCGTGCCGAATCCGCCGCCCTATGTCAACCCGAACACGGGCGTGTCCGGCGTCAACCAGCTGGCCGTGCAATTGCAAACCGTGGCGCGCATCATCGGCGGGCGCGGCGCCCTGGGGGCGAAACGGCAAGTGTTTTATGTGACCCTGGGCAGTTTCGACACGCATGACCGCCAGAAGGAGTTGCATGGCGACCTGATGGCGCGCCTGGCGCACGCGCTGGTGTATTTCGACGCCAGCCTGGCGGCCCTGCAGGGCGCCGACCTGCGGCGCCAGGTGACGACGTTTACGGCGTCGGACTTCGGCCGCACCTTCAGCAGCAATGGCGACGGCACGGATCACGGCTGGGGCGCGCACCACTTTGTCGTGGGCGGCGCCGTGAAAGGTGGCGACATCTACGGCGCCTTCCCAACCACGGGCCTGGGCCATGCGCTGGATGTGGGTTCCGGCGCCCTGCTGCCGACCACCTCCGTCGACCAGTACGGCGCCACCCTGGCCAAGTGGTTCGGCGTGGCCGACAGCCAGTTGGCCGAGGTGTTCCCGAACATCGGCAACTTCAGCCGGCGCGACCTGGGGTTCATGACGGCAACTTAACCGTTCACGGCGATAGCCAGGGTGACGACATAGCCCTGCGTGGCATTGCCCGTCACCGTGGCCATCTGCAAGCTGGCGCCGTCGGCAAAGACGTTGTCGGTGGCGTAGCGGATCAAGGGCAAGGTGGCGGCGCGGGCCAGCAGCCAGCGCAGCAATTGCCGCCGCTCAGCGGCCTGGTGCCGCGTCATTTCGAGCGCGGATGCCAGACCGTGACCAGGTAGTTCCACATATATTCCAGCAAGTGGGGCAAGCCCGCCAAGGCGGGATTCAGGCTGGCGCACAGGTACAGCGCCTGTGAAGCATGTCGCGAGAGCGCCTGCAAGCTGCTGCCCGGACGCAAGGCATGGATGCGCATGCTGACTCTCCCTGTGCTCGCGCCTGCCGCTTACTCGGCGCGCTCGAGGTGGCGCGAATCCTGGCGCGGACCCTGGCGGCTGTCGTGCCGCTTCTGCACCTGCTGGCGCTGTTCCGGCGTCAGCACGGCCAGCAATTGCTGCTCCAGCCGCGCATGCAGCAAGCTGATCTTCGCCATGGCTTGCGCCGCCGTATTCGCCAGCGCGCCAGCCTTCGCATCGTCGTAGGCGCTGGATGCAGCCAGCTCGCGCAGCTGCGCATGGGCCTTGAAAGCGATCTTTTCCTGTTCCCGCAGCAAGGGCGCCTGGGCGTAGGTGGCGGCGAAGACCTTATCCTGCTGCGCCTCGCTCAACTCGATACCGTGCAGAAACGGCGGCAAGCCGGGCGGCGGCCCCGGCATGGCGCGCGCTAGCGGGCCGTCCGGCGCAGATTCTTGCTGGGCCAGTGCCAGCAGCGGCATGCTGCAGGCGGACAGCAGCAACAGGGATACGGCAATACTCAGATGTTTCATCGGACTTTCCTTTCGTGGCGATCAGCCCTGATTGTCGGCGTCTGGCGTGTAAAGCAACGTTAGGGTGGCGTAAAAGCGTGTAAAGGAAGCGGCGAAAATGTAAGCAGACGTATGTAAAAGCGGGTAAAACCGCTCTGAATCGCCCCTGTTGACTGCTATCATCGGGCGATATTCACCCGAAAAAAGCACAGGCATGAGCAAGGTTTTGTTAATCGATGACGACGTGGAACTGGTCGGCATGTTCCAGGAATACCTGACGCAGGAAGGTTTTGACGCCCGCGCCGTGCATGACGGCGAAAGCGGCGCGGCCGAAGCGCTGACGGGCCTGTACGCCATCGCCGTCCTCGACGTCATGATGCCGCGCATGAATGGCCTGGAAACCCTGCGCCGCATCCGCGCCGGCAGCAACCTGCCCATCCTGATGCTGACGGCGCGCGGCGACGACACGGACCGCATCGTGGGCCTGGAGCTGGGCGCCGACGATTACGTGACCAAGCCGTGCACGCCGCGCGAGCTGACGGCGCGCATCCGCGCCATCCTGCGCCGTTCGCAAGCGGCGCCGCACGACAGCTCGGGCCTGGCGCCGCTGGCCGTTGGGCAACTGACGATGTGGCCGGAACAGCGCCGCGTTGCCTGGGCCGGTGCGCACCTGGAGCTGACGAGCACGGAATTCAATCTGCTGGAAGTGCTGGTACGCCATGCGGGCAAGCCCGTGAGCAAGAATCAATTGTCGGAACTGGGCCTGGGCCGGCCCATGGCGCGCTTCGACCGCAATATCGACGTGCACTTGAGCAGCCTGCGCCGCAAGCTGGGCAGCCTGGCCGACGGCCGCTCCTGCCTGCAGACCGTCTACCGTCTCGGCTACCAGCTGATCAAGGAGTAAGCGTGGGCCGTTTGTTCTGGAAGTTTTTTCTGTGCATCATGCTGGCGCAGGTAACGGCCACCATCGGCATCGGCGGCACTTTCTGGCTGAAAAACCGGGCGGCACAGCAGGAACGCGCCCTCGACATCGACACCAGTCCGCCCGCGCAAATGATCATCGAGGCCGCCAGCGCCACCGTGGAAGCGGGCGGCAGCCAGGCCTTGCGGCAATTCCTGGGCAAGCTCGAACGCATGCGCGTGTTTGCCGTCGATGCCAAAGGGCAAGAGCTGATGGGCCGCAGGGTCCATCCGGCCATACTCCACAAGGCGCGCGCGCTGCTGGCGCAAGGCGCGCCCCATGCCGTGGTACGTGAGGTGATCAGCAGCGACGGCGTGCGCTACCTGCTGTTCCTGCCCTCGTCCGAGCGCTTTCGCACTGGCGAGGCGGGCGCCGCGCGCGACACGCTCAACGCCGTCACTCTGAGCGGCCCGCACGGCATGGGAGCCGGTCCACGGCCCAGCGAAGCGGGCGCCCCGCCGCCACGCGGCGACTTCGGCCGCGGCATGCCGCCCGGACCGCGCATGGACAGTCCCTACCGCACCTTCATTCCCCTGGCCGCCGCCATCGCCGCCAGCCTGCTGTTCTCCTTCTTGCTGGCCTGGTATTTTGCGCGTCCCATCCGCGACCTGCGGCAAGCGTTCGAGGCCGCCTCGCATGGCGACCTGGCGCCGCGTTTTCACGCCAGCGGCAAGCGCGGCGATGAATTGACGGACCTGGGCCGTGATTTCGACCGCATGACGGGCCGTTTGCGCAGCCTCATGGAAAGCCAGACGCGCTTGCTGCATGATGTATCGCACGAACTGCGCTCGCCGCTGGCGCGCTTGCAAGCGGCCATCGGTCTGGCGCATCAACAGCCGGACAAGATGGACGCCTCGATGCAGCGCATCGAACGCGAAAGCGAACGCATGGATAAGCTGATCGGGGAACTGCTGACCCTGTCGCGGCTGGAAGCGGGCGCCGCCTCTCCCCTCAGCGAAGACGTCGACATCGCCGACCTGTTGCACGACATGATGGAAGACGCCCGCTACGAAGCGAAGGCGCGCCAGGTGGGCATCGCCCTGGCGGGCGACGCGGCCATCGCCGACGCCGCTGTCACGGGCCGGCCGGAACTGCTGGCGCGCGCCGTGGAAAACGTGGTGCGCAATGCCGTCAAGCACAGCCCCGACGGCGGCACGGTGGAAGTAAATTTATCGCGCCTGCACGACGGCAAGCAGGATCTGCTGCGCATCGCCGTGCTGGACCGGGGCCCCGGCGTGGCCAGCGCCGACCTGGCCAGCATCTTTCAACCGTTCTTCCGCGCCAGCCATACCCAGCACAGCACGGACGGTCATGGCCTGGGCCTGGCCATCGCCCAGCACGTCATCAGCGCCCATGGGGGACGTATCGGGGCCAGCTTGCGCAGTGGTGGCGGGCTGTGCGTGGAAATGCTGTTGCCCGTCAAAACGCCAGGCTGACCTGTCGGCGAGCCTGGTGTTTTGATGCACGGATATGCTGTTACGCCTGCGTATCGATGATGCTGCCCAAGGTAGACGAGGTCGATTGGGCCGGACTCGTCGCCGTATCGGCGCTGCTGGCCGTCTGAGAAGCTTGCTGCGCCGCCTGTTGCGCGGCGGCCGCTTGCAGTTGCGCAATTTGCGCCTGCAAGGCCTGGATTTGCTGTGCCAGCTGCTGTTGCAGCTTTTGCGACGCCTCCGTCTGCGTGCCCTTTTGTGATTCCGTCAACTCTTTTTGCGCCGCCGTGATCTGCTTTTGCAGCGCCGCGATCTGCGAACTGCTGCCTGAACTGGCGCTACTGGCCGCGCTGACTGCGCCGCTTGAACCGATTGCCGCTACCATGATGCCTCCCGAATGTGTCGATACCAAGGTTAACGGCAGGCAGGGGCGCGGATGTAGGGCGGCAGGTGTAAAGGCAGGTAAAGACAGGGAAAGACGGCTGGCGCCCCACCCTTCCAGCGATCAGGTCTTGGGCAAGGTCACGCCAACCTGGCCCTGGTATTTGCCGCCGCGATCCTTGTACGAAGTTTCGCACACTTCATCCGATTCGAAGAACAGCACTTGCGCCACGCCTTCGTTGGCGTAGATTTTCGCCGGCAACGGTGTCGTATTCGAAAACTCCAGGGTCACAAAACCTTCCCATTCCGGTTCGAACGGGGTGACGTTGACGATGATGCCGCAGCGCGCATAGGTGCTCTTGCCCAGGCAAATCGTCAATACATTGCGGGGAATGCGGAAATACTCGACCGTGCGGGCCAGTGCAAACGAGTTCGGCGGGATGATGCAATAGCCTTTGCCGGACACATCGACGAAGTTATTCGCGTCAAAATCCTTGGGATCGACGATGGTGGTGTTGATGTTGGTAAACAGCTTGAACTCGTCGGCGCAGCGGATGTCATAGCCATAGCTGGAGGTGCCATAGGAAACGATGCGGTTACCGTCGCGTTCCTTGACCTGGCCCGGTTCGAACGGCTCGATCATGCCCGTTGATTCAGCCATGCGGCGTATCCATTTGTCGCTTTTAATCGTCATCGCAGAGGGTTCTTTCTAGAATATCGGAATGGCGGGGGCCGCACGCCTGCTGCAGGCGCGGCCCGAATGGCAGGATTTTACGCGAAAATCCGCCACTGTTGGCCCTTGCAAGATGAAAATCGTTGGTCTCAGGCTACTGTTTCGCCAGCAATGCAGTGATCATCTCGCGCACCACTTGCGCCGTCAGTTCAGGGTTTTCCATGGGAAACAGATGGCCGCCCGGCACCTGGCGGAAAAACTTGCCGACCAGCTTGCGCGTGGCCTTCAAGCCCGCCTGGCGGCATTCCACCGATTCCGTGCCACCGATAAAGCCGATGGGCACCTGCAAACCATCCTTGACGAGGCCGCCGATGTGATGCGGCAAGCTGCGGTAGACATCCGTTTCCACTTCGCGCGTAAAGCGCAGCTGCACCCCGTCCGGATGGGGAACCAGGCCGCTGTCGATGTAGTCGCGCAACACCTGCGGCGCCCAGATGGCAAACATGTCCTTGGCGGCAAAGTGGGTATACGCGGCTTGCGCATCGGGCCACAGCTTGCGCCGCCGGGCGGAAAAGCGCGACGGCGAAAACCGCTCGCCCAGCGCCGTATTGCGCGCCAGGCGCACCAGCAAGGCGCGCCAGCCCGCCACCACGGGCGAATCGAGCAAGACCACGCAGCGCACCAGGTCGGGCCGCTGCTTGGCCACCATCACGCTGAGCATGCCGCCCAGCGAATGGCCGACCAGGATCACGGGCGCGCTGTAGCGGCGTTCCAGGTCATCGATATACTCGCGCACCAGCTCGGGCCAGCCCGTGCTGACGGGGTAAGCGGGGTCGTGCGCATGCATGTCGAGCGCCTGCACGCTGTAGTGCTGGCCCAGCAGGCCGAACAGCTTGCGGTAGGTGCCTGCAGGATAGCTGTTGGCATGGGCAAAGTGCAGTTGCGGGAGTGTCATCGTGGGATGGTGCCGGTGAATGCGATAGGCAATTGTAATGGCATGCCGGCAAGCCGTATCAGAGGAAGGCCTCTAATTGCCCCCGCGCCTGGGCCATGCCGGGCACGAACGAGGCCAGCACCGCGCCCAGCTCGGCGCTTGATTCCACCACGCAAAAGGCATCGTCGAACGCATGCTCGCGGTTCATGTGATTGCGCACGATGATGCATTCCAGCCCGGCGGCCCTGGCGGCGCGCAAGCCGCGCGGCGAATCTTCCACCGCCACGCACTGGGCGGCGGACAGGCCCAGGCGCTGCAAGCCCAGCTGGTAGCCGTCGGGGGCAGGCTTGCTTTCGCCATACATTTCACGCGTCAGCACGAAGTCGAAGTGAGGCAACATGCCCGTGGCCGCATGGCTGATCTGGAAATGCTGTGCATAGGCGCTCGTCACCACGCCCATGGCCACATGCGGGCGCAGCGCAGCCAGCACTTGCCCGATGCCGGGCATGGCAAGCCCAGGCGCCTGGCGCAGCCGTTGCGCAAACAGCACGGTACGCTCGGCGCGCAGGCGCTCGACCAGTTCGATGGCGTGGCCCTGCCCCAGCAGCACATGCCAGGCGCCGTAGTTATTGTCCAGGAACCAGTCAAAGAATTGCTTTGGCGTCAGGTCTATGCCGAAGGGCGAGAGCAAGTCGCGGTTGCTTTCGTAAAACAGCTGCTCGGTGTTGACCAGCACGCCATCGTTATCCCACAGCACGCCCTGGATGGTTTTCATGGCTTGTCGTCGTCTAAAAACTTACTTGAAGAAAATGTCGTAGGACAACTTGAAGATCAGCAGCACCAGCAGCACGAGGAAGAGGATGCGCACGAAGGCGGCGCCGCGGCGCACGGCGATCCAGGTGCCTGTCAGGGCGCCCAGGATATTGCACACGGCCATCGGTGCGGCCACCGCGTACACCACGTGGCCAGCGGGAATGAAGAAAGCCAGCGCGGCCACGTTGGTGGCGATATTCACCAGTTTCGAGCAGGCCGAGGCGAGGATGAAATCGAAGCCGAAGACGCGGATGAAGAGGAAAATCAAAAAGCTGCCCGTGCCTGGCCCGAAGAGGCCGTCATAAAAGCCGATGGCGCCGCCGATGACGATGGCGAGGATGCGTTCGCGCGGGCCGATGGGGCGCGCTTCGCGCGTCGTGCCGAAATCCTTCTTGATGAAGGTGTAGATGGCCATGATGATGATCAACACCAGCACCATCGGCCGCACCACCTGCTGCGGCACATACGATACGGCGGCCGCGCCGAGGAAGGACATGACGAAGGCGCTGGCCACGGCGGGCAGCACCAGCAGCCAGGGGATGTGCACCTTGCCGACAAAGGAACGGGCGGCAAACGTGGTGCCGCAGGCCGACGCCAGTTTATTCGTGCCCAGCAAGGACGTGGAAGCCATGTTCGGCATCAGATTGAACAGGGCCGGCAGCTGTATCAGCCCGCCCCCGCCCACGGCGGCATCGATCAGGCCGGCAAAGAAGGCAAATAAACACAGCAGCGAGATGGTCAGCATGATAGGCAATGAGGAATGGGCGACAGCGGCAGTATAGGCGCCGTGGATTTTTCCGGATGCAACTTCAAATTGCGGAAAACGCAATCGGGCGTAACGCTTGACGGAATGCGCTCCGTGCGGTCTACTGGCCACTTTTGCCGGGAGTCACGCGATGTCGATGAAACTGATGTGGGAGATCCGCGCCTTTTGCACCGTGGTGGAAAAGCGCAGCTTCATCCACGCGGCGCGCATGCTGGGACGCTCGCCATCGGCCGTCACGCGCGCCATCCAGTTCCTCGAAGACGCCATCGGCGCCGAGCTGATCCTGCGCACGCAAAAGCAGTTCACCCTGACGACGGCCGGCGAAACGTATTACGCGTCGGCCAAGCACTTGCTGGAAACGCAGGCCGAGGCGGAAGACCAATTGGCGGAATTGAGCAACTCGCCGCAAGGCTGGGTGCGCCTCTCGGCGCCGGAAATCCTCTCGCTGGGCTTCTTGCCGAAGGTGGTGGCGCAATTTTCGCGCGATTATCCGAACGTCTCGGTGGACATCCATTTCTCGGACAAATCGATCGACCCCATCCAGGAAAAGCTGGACTTCGCCATCCGCGGCGCCTTCCCCCAGTCGAGCGAGCTGATCGGCTATCCCCTGTGGAACTACCGCCGCTACATGTACGCCTCGCCCGACTATATACAACGCATGGGCGCACCCGACGAACCGGAAGAACTGGCCGGCCACGACATCATCATGCACTCAGCCCCGCGCATCCTGCGCGACTGGCATTTTGTCTCCACGGAACGCAACGTGCGCTACCAGGTGCAGCCGCGCTTCCGCTTCACTTCCGGCATCGCCACTTTTCAAGCAGCCCTGGAAGGCGCCGGCATCGTGCGCCTGGCCAGCTGGCTGGCCGAACCGGCCGTGGCTGCAGGAACGCTACGCCGCGTCTGCACGGCGTACCGGCTGACGTCGTCCAAGGAGCTCGATCCCAGCATCCATGCCGTGTATGGCACCTCGCGCATGGCCAAGGGGGCAAGGCTATTTCTGGAGTATGTAAAGAAGCGAGGGATGGAGATACCGGATGAACGGCTAACTAGCATCTGACAGGGCCTGCTGGAAGCGTTAGCGCCCATGCCAGTAACGCGGCCGGCTCGCGCGATACTGCGTCACCTCAATATCCGTTCCAAACTCCAGCACTACCGCCCCTTCCACATCCGTGCGCAGCCGCGTGATCCCCATGTCGCCATAGCGCGCATACACCTGCGCCTTCGGATGTTTATAGCGATTGCGGTGCCCGACCTGGAAGATCGCCAGACCGGGATGGACGGCGTTCAAAAATGCCTGTGTCGACGAAGTACCACTGCCATGATGGGGCGCCAGCAGCACATCGGCCGCCAGCTCGCCGTCTGCCGAGCGCGCCAGCAATTGCGCTTCCTGCGCCGCTTCGATGTCGCCGGCCAGCAAGATCGCATGCTTGCCCGCCGTGATTTTCACGGTGCAACTGCGGGCGTTCGGTTTCAGTGCAATGTCCGTGTGGCTGGCGGGCAGCGGATGCAGCATGGCGAAGTGCACGCCTTCCCAGCTCCAGCGCTGGCCCGCCATGCAGTGCAGATACGGACGCCGGGCTTGCCGCCGGGCATCGACGGCCGGGTGGCCGTCGAACAGCGACGAGGCCAGCCAGCCTACGTCTATGTTTTCCAGCAAGGATACGGCGCCGCCCGCGTGATCGAGGTCGCTGTGGGAAATGATCACGCCGTCAAGCCTGGCTATGCCGCGCGCGCGCAAGTAAGGCACGATGACCCGGCTGGCGCCATCGGAGTCGAGGCTGTAGGCGGGTCCCGTGTCGTACAGCAGGCGGTGAGCGTGCGTTTCCACCAGCACGGCCATGCCTTGGCCCACGTCAAAGGCCGTGACCCACATCTGGCCAGGTGGCGGGCTGGACGGCAAGGCCGTCAGCAGGGGCAGCCAGCCCAGCATGCCGGCCCAGCGATGGGGCCATCCGCGTGGCGCCAGCAGCCAGGCCGTGCCAAACAATGCCCAGCAAAAACTCCAGATTGGCGGCGCGGGCGCCGCCCACACGGCAAAGCGGCGCGCCCCCAGCCACTCCAGCACCTGCGCCAGCATCTGCACGATGGCGTGCGCCAGCAACAGCAACCCGTCAGACAGGGGCGCGGGCAGCAGGCTGCCCACCAGGGACAAGGGCGTGACGACCAGGCTGATGACGGGAATGGCCAGCGCATTGGCCACGGGGCTGACCAGCGAGACTTGCGAGAACAGCAGCATCGTCAAGGGCACCAGCCCCACCGTCACCACATACTGCGTATGCGCGCCCAGCGCCACAGCCGCGCGCAAACGCCGCCAGCGGCTGGCGCCCTGCGGCAAGGGCGCCGTGGTGCGGCCCGCCGTCGCGTACAGCATGCTGGCGACGGCGCCGAATGACAGCCAGAAACCGGGCCACAGCACGGCCCACGGATCGAGCACCACCACCACACCCAGCGCCAGGCACAGCACGTGGACTATGCTGGTGATGCGCCCCAGCCACAAGGCCAGCGCCACCACCAGCAACATATACAAGGTGCGCTGCGCGGGCACACCGAAGCCCGCCAGCAGCACATACACAAATGCCGCCAGCGCGCCGGCCAGGGCAGCCACTTTTTGCGCCGGCAACAGCAAAGGCAGTTGCCGCTCCGTGAAAAACGAGCGCCGCCACAGCGCGCCCGCGCCCAGGGCGAACAGTCCCGCGATCATGGTGATGTGAAGACCCGATATCGAGATCAAATGGCTCACGCCCGTGCGGTTGAACACTTGCCAGTCCGACTGGGGGATGGCGCGCTGGTCGCCCACCACCAGTGCCACGATCACGCCCGCATACTGCTTGCCTTCCAGGCTGCGCAGTATGCGCGCGCGCAACGCCGCGCGGCTGGCCTCCACCACGTTGCCGAAGCCGGGCACGAAGGCCGCCAGGCGCACGTTCGGCGTATCGGCGCGCGGCTGCGGCCGCACATAGCCCGTGGCGCGCACGCCCTGCTCCAGCAGCCACGCCTCGTAGTCAAAGCCCATGGGATTCGCGTTGCCATGTGGACGCTGCAGCCGCACCGTCAGGCGCCAGCGTTCACCCGGCTGCACGTCGCCCACCTCGTTCGTCACTTCGTCACGAAACCCCGCGTACCAGGACAGCGCGATCAAAGGCGGCACCTGCGCGCCAACTGCCTTGTCCACAGAAAAATTGAAGCGCACGCCCTGCTCGAAACGGTACGGCAGGCTGGCCACCGTGCCCGTGACGATGATGTCCTGCCCCTCGTCGGCCAGCGCCAGTTGCGGCGCCATGGCGGCCTGGGCCAGCCAGGCGGCCCAATAGAAGCCCAATCCCGCACCAGCGGCAAGCGCGACAAAGCAGCGCCAACGCGCGTGGCGGCGCAGCGCCAGACCAACCATGAACCCTGAGCCAGCGATCAGCCACAGCAGCACGCCAGCATGGGGCGGCAAACTGGCCTGCGTTTGCAGCCAGGCGGCGCCAGCGGCAAAGCCGAGTATCAGGGTGCGCATAAGAAGGCAGGATCAAGGCAAAATCCGCTCGCTGCGAAAGGGGCTCAGATACTGTGATCGCTTTCCACTCTTTACCGTCTGATCTGGCGCAATGGTGCGTGGATAAGAACGCGCATGCACGCCATCCGCCACCACCGCAGGCGACACTTTCCTCATGCTAAGATGACCACCCGGCGCCAGGGCGCCACGACTTTACGGACCTTGCATGACCCCACTGACAGCGGCGGAAACCTATTTGCAAGACTTTCATCAGCGGCAAGTCGGCGTGACCAGTGCCGCGTTTGCCCATCTGCCGGCCCACTCCGCCGCCGGCAGCTGGGCCTCGTCCTATGACGTGCTGGCCAGCCTGATACCGGCCATCGATACGCCCTTGAGCGTGCTCGACCTGGCCTGCGGCGATGGTCATTTGCTGGGATTGCTGGCCACCCGGCAACAAAACGGGCTTCAACTGCTCGGCGTCGACATGAGCGAGGCCGAACTGGCTGTGGCGCGCGCCGCCCTGCCCCCGTCAGTACGGCTGCTGCAAGGCCGCGCCCAGGCGCTGGACGTGCCATCGGCCAGCGTCGACTATCTCGTCTCGCACATGGCGCTGATGCTGATGGACGACATTGAACAGGTCATGCAGGAAATCCGCCGCGTGCTGCGCCCAGGCAGCCAGTTTGCGGCCATTGTCGGCCGCACCTTCCTGTTGGGCGAAGTGAACGACGTTTTCATGCGCGTGTTCAAGGCCATCGCCAGCGACGCGTTGCCGCCGCTGCGTTTCGGCGACCGGCGCGCGGGGTCGGAAGCGGGCTGGCGCGAACTGCTCGATGCCGGTTTCGCAGACGTTGAATTCGACGACATCAACGTGCCATGGACGCCCACGCCGGCCGCACTGTGGGCCGCCCTGCTTGACACCTACGATATCGACCGCCTGGACGACGAGGACAGGCAGCGCCTGCGCAGCGCGTTCCTGGATGCCGTGACGCCGCTGCAAGCCGGTGACGGGACAATCGCTACCGGCTGGGGCCTGCGCCTGGTGCACGCACGTGCAGCCTGAACATGCAAACGCCGAGGCTGGCGCCACCACCGCCCGTCCCCATCGACGGTATAATCGGCCTCGCTTACTTCATCACCCAGGCACGACATGACTTCCTCCGCACTTCCTCCCGACACTTCCAGCGACATTTCCGACAGCACCGAAGACAATAACGACGCCACCCTGGTCGCGGAACTGGGGGAACTGGCCGAACATATCCGCCTGGTCAAGATGGAAGGCCGCGTCTTCGTGCGCTTTTCCGGCACGGTCAAGGCCGGGCATCTGCTGGTGCCGTATGCGCTGGTGCCAGCACAGGGCGTGCTGGCGCGGCCGGCCAAGTGGCGCAAGATGGACCGCGAGGCCAAACTGGCCCTGGTGCGCGAACGGGCCAGCGCGGCCGTCTTCGAGGAGCTGCGCCAGCATGTGATGGATTTCGTCGCCGATATCGCGGGCCTGAGCGAAGACGTGGACACGGACCCGATGGTTTTCCTGCACACCTTGGCCGACATGCAGACGTCCGAGCCGGCAGGCATGGTCTTCGACCGCATCCGCCAGCGCTTCAATCACGCCATCGAGCGCCAGCAGGAAGAACAGCATGCGGCGCGCACGCGCCAGAGCATCAACCTGGCCGAGTATCCGGCCTCGTTCGAGATGGCGCGCCGCCTGCCGCGCCGCTTCATCGCCCTGCTCGGGCCGACCAATTCCGGCAAGACGCACCGCGCGATGGAAGCGCTGGTGAAAGCAAAAAGCGGCATTTATCTGGCGCCATTGCGCTTGCTGGCCCTGGAAAACTACGAACGCCTGCAGGAAGCCGCGCCGCACGGAAAACCCTTGGCCGTGAGCCTGATCACGGGCGAGGAACGCCGCGTCGTCGACGGCGCCACGCACGTGGCCAGCACGGTGGAAATGCTGGACACGAAAACCGTCGTCGAGGTGGCCGTTATCGATGAAATCCAGATGCTGGCCGACCCGGACCGGGGCGCTGCGTGGACGGCGGCCGTCTGCGGTGCGCCGGCCCACACCGTCTACCTGGTGGGCGCGCCGGAAGCGCGGCGCGCCATCGAGGCGCTGGCCGAGCGCCTGGACTGCCCCCTGGAAGTGCACGTTCTGAAACGCATGGCGCCCCTGTCGATGGAGCCGAGCGCCGTGCGCAAGGTGCGCAACCTGCGCCGCGGCGACGCCGTCATCGCCTTTTCGCGCCGCGAAGTACTGATGTGGCGCGACATGATCACGGAAACGGGATTGTCAGTGGCCACCGTCTACGGCAATCTGTCGCCCGAAGTGCGGCGCGCACAGGCGCAGCGCTTCCGCGACGGCACGGCCGATATCGTCGTCGGCACAGATGCACTGGCGATGGGCCTGAACATGCCGATCGCGCGCATCGTCATGACCACCTGCGTCAAATACAATGGCCGCGAAGAGGAAGAGATTTCGGCCGCGCTGGCGCGCCAGATCGCCGGGCGCGCGGGCCGCTATGGCGTGCATGAAGAGGGACTCGTGGCCGGCTACGACAACGAGACGCATGAAGTGATGCGCGCGCTGCTGAAGGAAAAACTGCATCCGCTGAACACCAGCGGCTTTGCCGTGGCGCCCTCGCTGGAACATTTGCACCGCATTTCGTCGGTGACGGGCGAACTGTCGCTGTCAAAACTGCTGCGCCGCTTCATCCACAACATCGACGTGCCGGACGGCTTCTTCTTCCCCCGCATCACGCAAGACCAGCAAGACCGTGCCGTCTGGCTCGACACATTACCCCTGTCCGTGGCCGACAAGTTCACCCTGTCGCTGGTGCCGATATCGAGCAAGGTGCCGTCCTTGCAAACGGCGTGGGAACACTGGTCGAAGAATCTGTCGCAGGGAAAAACCAGCACCTTGCGCCAGCATGCGTACGGCGGTGGCACGCAAAATCTGCAGCAAGTGGAAGACACTTGCCGCTACTACTCGGCGTATGCGTGGCTCAGCTACCGCCTGCCCGAATTCTTCCCCGATATCGCCGTGGCGCAAAACCTGTCGCGCGATGCGTCGGAGCGGGTCGACTCCATCCTGCGCGCGCACAATGCGGCTTCGCGCGGACGCTCCAGCAAAAAGTTCAAATAAGCGTCAACCGAGTGGCCAGAACCAGACCTCGCCACAATCCCAGTAGCATTCGCTGCCGCAGGCCTTCACGCCGACGGATGGCAGCAGGATGTCGATATGCCCGCCCGCGCCGCCCAGGTAGCCCGGGATGCGGAAGAAGGCGACCAGGCCCTGGCGCTGGCCAACGCCGGCCATGGCGGCATCCCTGGCGAATTTCTCAGGCGCGCCAAACATCGACGGGCTGGCCAGCATGTGCGCCAGCTTGGCTTGTCCCGGTTCGATCAGCGCACCCTTGAATGGCCCCCTGCGGATGGCCATGCGACCTTTCAGCGCGATGCCCGCCTTGATCAGCGCCAGGCTGACGCGGATGGCGCAAGTGTTGGCAAAGCTGTCCTTGCCGATCAGATCTTCCCAGCCGATTTCGCCGAACAGGGCCGCCTGGTCGACGGCCGCCACGCTCGAATAATTTTCACGCAAATTGGTGAATGCAGGTTTCACGTCAGCCTCCCGTTGCCCCTGCTCGACAGGGAACATCAGGCCGATTGTAAGAAGATGCGGCGGCCCCGCACTGAGCGAAGTCAAGCGATATGCATTACGGTTTGACCACCTCGAAATGCAGTTTGAGCACCAGCCCATTATGGTCGTCGGCCATATAGATATCGCCATCCTGGCCCTGCTTCACGTCGACGGGCGCGCCCCTGCCCTGCTTGCCCTTGCGTTCCCAGTTGCCGATCAATTCGACGGACTTGCCCAGCGGCGCCCCCGCCTTGTCGGGCAGCAGGGCCACCAGGCGATGGCCGTTGCTGCGGTAGCCGTGGTAGCCGACGATCAGGCTATTCTTGTACAGTTCAGGGAAACGGCTGGCCGTGTAGAACGTCATGCCCAGCGGCGCGGCGTGGCCGGGCAGCAGGCGCTGTGGCGCCGCGTATTGGGCGGAGCAAGCCGTCTTCGGATATTCAGGACTGGCGACGTTATCGTCGTAGCAGTACGGCCAGCCGTAATGCCGGTCGGCCTTGATCAAATTGAGTTCTTCCTGCGGCAGGTTCTCGTCGCTTTTCAGTTGCGGCATGGCGGCCTGGATGGCGTCGCGCGCATTTTCCGCCTGCCACAGCTCGCCCGTAGCCGGGTGAAAAGCCAGCGCCATCGAATTGCGCAAGCCGCGCGCATGCGTGCGCCAGCTTGTCACCGTGCCGGCCGGCCAGGCCATCGTGTATTCGCGGATGGCGCCCAGCGCTTCCGGGCCTTCCGCCGAAGCACAGGCCTTGGCCGGGTCGGGCGCCTTGCCATCGTTCTCGCAGTGGTCGGTGCTCGAGCCCACGTTCACATACAGATCGCCCTTGGGGCTGAAACGCATGGTCGTCAGCAGGTGCAAACCGAGGCCCGGCAGGCGCGGCGTCTTCGCCGTGCCGCCGATGATGTCGGTGAGGGCACGCGATGGATCGCGCAAGTCGAAGCGGAAGATGCGTCCCACCTCGCCCACGTAGACCATGCCGTCCGGTCCCTGCACGATGCCGTTCGGGCGATCGAGCTTGTCGAGCAGCAGCTTGCGCTCATACCCGGGACCGGCCGCCTTGCGCTGCAACAGCCACAATTTGCCCAGCTTCGGCGCCCATCCCGCCATGTCCGTGACGAGGATATCGCCATTCGTCAGCGGCAGCACGCCACGCGGGAATTTCAAACCGTCGGCCAGCACGGCCACGCAAAAGCCGGCCGGCGTCGTGACGTCCAGGCGGGGAAAGCCGTCGCATTGGCCAGCGGCCATGGCCGGTGCCATGCCGGAGGCCAGCGCGGCCGCGAGTATCGTTTTTATCATTCTCATGCTTCCATCAAAGGTAGTCGGGGCAGCACGGCGCGCGCGTTGACGCTGGTCGCAGCCGCCACTTGCGAAATTTCCAGGCCGCGCAATTCGGCCAGCACGGCGCCGATGCGCGGCAATTCTTCGGGACTGTTGCGGCCCGGGTGGAGCCAGCTGGGGGAAATGTCGGGCGCATCTGTCTCCAGCACGATGGACGCCAAAGGCAGTTCCGTGGCCATGCGGCGTATCTGCAGCGCGCGGGTAAACGTCATGGCGCCGCCGAAACCGAGCTTGAAACCGAGATCGATATAACCCTGCGCCTGCTGGAAGCTGCCATTGAACGCATGCGCGATGCCGCCGTTCGGACGGATCTGGCGCGCGTGCTTGAGGACGATGTCCTGCGAGCGGCGCACGTGGGTCAGCACGGGCAAATCGAAGTCGCGGGCGATCTTCAGCTGTTCGCGCAAAAAATGCTCCTGCCTGGCGCGCATGGCCGGTTCGCACAGCATGGGGATGAAGAAATCGAGGCCAATCTCGCCGATGGCGACGAAACGCGGGTCATGCATGGCCTGCGCCACGGCTTCGCGCAGGGCGATCAAATCGTCGTCGGTGGCGTGCGGCACGTAGATCGGGTGGATGCCGAGCGCATAGCAAGCGTTGGGCGCCGCTGCCGCCAGGTCGCGCACGATGGCGAAATTGGCCCGTTCGACGGCGGGAATGACGATCATGCCCACACCCTGCTGCTGCGCGCGCGCCGCCACCTGCAGCGATTCGCTGCCGAATTCATGCGCGTCGAGGTGGCAGTGCGTGTCGATCCACAGCATGGCAGCTCCTTAATATTGCTCAGTATTGATAAGGCTGCAGCCCTTCGTCCGTCAGGCGCAGCACGCGGTCGCAGCGCTTGGCCAGTTCGATATCGTGCGTGACGATGACGAAGGCCGTGCCCAGGGTGCGCGACAATTCCAGCATCAGGTCAAAAATCTGTTCGGCCGTGGCGTGATCGAGGTTGCCCGTCGGTTCATCGGCCAGCACGCAGGCCGGCTGCGTGACGAGCGCGCGGGCCAGGGCCACGCGCTGGCGCTCGCCGCCCGACAATTCGCCCGGCGTGTGCGTGACGCGCTTGGCCAGGTTCACGCGCGTGAGAATCTGCTGCGCCAGGTCGGTGGCGGGCGCGCGCTTCATGCGCCGTATCATCAGCGGCATGGCGACGTTGTCGAGCGCGGAAAACTCGGGCAGCAAGTGGTGGAACTGGTAGACAAAGCCCAGCGAGGCGTTGCGCAAGTCGCCGCGCGCCTTTTCGCTGAGGGTGGCGAAATCCTTGCCCAGCAGGGTGACTTTGCCGCTGGTGGGCGTATCGAGGCCACCCAGCAGGTGCAGCAGGGTCGACTTGCCGGAGCCCGAGGCGCCGACGATGGCGACGCGCTCGCCACGGTGGACGTCGATGTCGATGCCGGCCAGCACCTGCACCTTGTAGCTGCCCTGCGTGAAAGTCTTGCCCAGGCCACGGCAGGACAGCACGGTGGCGCCGCTGTTGGAGGCAGGTTTGTTCAGATCGGTCATGGTAGTAGTCATAGGATTATTCATAGCGCAGGGCTTCCGCAGGTTTGACGCGGGCAGCCCACCAGCTTGGGTACAGGGTCGCCAAAAAGGCGAGGATCACGGCCAGCACGCCGATCTTGCTGACGTCGGGCCAGCGCAGGTCGGACGGCACGGTGCTGATGAAGTAAATATCCTTGGAGAGGAACTGCACGCCCAGCAGGTGCTCGATGAAGGGCACGATGACGTCGATATTCATCGCCACCAGCACGCCGCCGCCCACGCCCAGCAGCGTGCCCAGGATGCCCACCAGCGCGCCCTGGATCATGAAGATTTTCATGATGGAGCGGGGAGAAGCGCCCAGGGTGCGCAAAATGGCGATATCGGCCTGCTTGTCCGTCACCGTCATCACCAGGGTCGACACCAGGTTGAACGCGGCCACGGCGATGATCAGGGTCAGGATGATGAACATCATGCGCTTCTCCGTCTGCACGGCGGCGAACCAGTTGGCGTTCAGCTTGGACCAGTCGCGCAGCCACAGGTCGCCCGGCATGGATTTTTTCAATTCGGCTGCCACTTGCGGCGCCTGGTTCATGTCGACCAGGCGCAAACGCAGGCCGGACGGGCCGTCGAGGCGCAGCAAACGCTGGCCGTCTTCGATATTGATGAAGGCCAGGCCGGCGTCGAATTCATTGTGGCCCGCCTGGAAGATGCCGCTGACGGTAAAGCTGCGCATGCGCGGCAGCACGCCGGCCGGCGTGACCTGGCCCTGCGCCAGCATCAGCGTGACCTTTTCGCCAAGGTTGACGCGCAAGGCGCGCGCCAGCTCGATGCCCAGCACGATATTGAAGGTGCCCGGCTGCAGCGCCTTGAAGCTGCCCATGCGCGTCTGGCCGGCCACGTCGGACACGTTCGGCTCTTCCTCGGGCAGCACGCCGCGCACGATGGCGGGACGCAGCGCGTCGTCGCGCAGCAGCATGCCCTGCGTTTCCACAAACGGCGCGGCGCCTTTCACGGCCGGATTCTTGAACGCCTGCGCCGCTTCGGCGCGCCAGTCCGGCATGCTGCCGCTGTTGTCGAACACTTCCACGTGGGCCAGCACGGACAGCATGCGGTCCGTCACTTCCTTCTGGAAGCCGTTCATCACGGACAGCACGACGATCAGCGCCGCCACGCCCAGACCGATGCCGGCCATGGAAATGAGGGAAATAAAAGAGATAAAACTGTTGCGGCCACTGCGCTTGCCGGCCCGCGTGTAGCGCAGGCCGACCAGCCATTCGAAGGGAATATTTTTTAACATGCTTGTGATGTGATTAATTCTTGTGTAAGCGACATGCCACCGTGCTGACCCAACGGCGAAGTGCCGGGGTCGGACCCTGAGGGTCCGACCCCAGGTTCTGCCTTGGGGGTAATTTTCTTACTCATAGCGCAGCGCCTCGGCCGGCTTGACTCTAGCGGCGCGCCAGCTCGGGTAAATCGTCGCCACCAGCGCCAGGCCAAAGGCGATCAGGCCGATCTGCGCCACGTCCAGCCAGTGCACATCCGACGGCACGGCGCTGATCTGGTAGATTTCCTTGGAGATGAAGTGCAGGCCGAAAATGCCTTCGATGAAGGGCACGATGACGCCCACGTTCAGCGCCAGCACGACGCCACCGATCACGCCCAGCGCACTGCCCAGCAAGCCCACCAGCGCGCCCTGGATCATGAAAATCTTCATGATGGAAAACGGCGAGGCGCCCAGCGTGCGCAGAATGGCGATATCGGCCTGCTTGTCGGTGACCGACATCACCAGGGTCGAGACCAGGTTGAACGCGGCCACGGCGATGATCATGCTGAGGATAATGAACATCATGTTCTTCTGGCTTTGCACCAGCGCATACCAGCTGGCACTGGCGCGCGACCAGTCGCGCATCCACAGCTGGCCCGGCATAGACGCTTTGAGTTCGCGCGCCACCTGCGGCGCCTGGTTCATGTCATGCAGACGCAAACGCAGTCCGGACGGGCCGTCGAGCTGCAGCAGCTGCTGCGCATCAGCCATATTGACGAAGGCCAGGCTGCCGTCAAGTTCATTATGGCCTGCCTCGAAGATGCCGGCCACCTTGAGCGCGCGCATGCGCGGCATGACGATGCCATTGGCAGGGTCGCCCGCCCTTGGCTCGCGCTCCAGCATCAGGGTCACGTTCTGCCCCACTTTCACGTCGAGCGCCTTGGCCAGGTCGATGCCCAGCACGATGTTGTACGAGCCTGGCGTGAGATCCTTGAAACTGCCCTGCTTCATCTGACTCGCCACGCTGGAGACGGTCGCTTCCTGCTGCGGCAGTACGCCGCGCACGATGGACGGGCGCATGGTTTCATCGTTCAGCAGCATGCCCTGCGTTTCCACGAACGGCGACACTGCCTTGACTTGCGGGTTGGCGTAGGCGGCGCGCTCTTGCGCCTGCCAGTTTGGCATGGAACCGCTGGTATCGAACACCTCGACGTGGGCCAGCACCGACATCAAACGGTCGGTGACTTCCTTCTGGAAGCCGTTCATGACGGAGAGGACAACGATCAGGGCGGCCACGCCCAGGCCGATACCGGCCACGGAAATGAGGGAAATGAAGGAAATGAAGCTGTTGCGGCCACTGCGCTTCCCGGCGCGCGTATAGCGCACGCCGACCTGCCACTCGAAGGGAAATTGTTTGATGATGCTCATGCGCTCCCGCGACAACGTAATATGCGAGCGCGCAGTGTGCCACACAATGGGCTTTTTATGCATGAAACTATGTGTGCAGCGCCGCACCCCCGCAGCAATTTTCCTATTGCGCCAGGCCGAATACCTGCAACAGCTGCCCGGACAAGGCGTACTGGCGCATCTGCGCCAGGGTCAAACGGTGTATCTGGTCGATGCGCCGCTGCTGTATCGTGAAGTAGCTGTCGCGCGTCTGGATGATCTGCTGCAGGTTGCGCCGGCCCGCCTCGTACTGGATGGTCCCGCCGCGCACGACAAAGGCCATCTTCTTTTCCTGCTCTTCCAGCAAGGCCAGGGTGCGCTGCGCATTGGCGATACGGGGCAGCATGCTGGCCAGGTCGGCGCGCGTGCCCTGCTCGGCGCGGAGCACATCCGCGTCGGCCGCCTGGGCGCGGCTGATGCTCTCATCGCGCTGCGCCAGGCTGCCGCCGCCCAGCGGAAACTCCCAGCTCACGCCCACCGACCAGCCACGCTGCTGGATGGTCGATGGCGGCGGCGTGGTCTTGTTATTCAACAGATGGCTGACATCGAGGTCCACTTTTGGCGCCAGGGTGGCGGCCACGCTGCGCACGCGTAGCCGGGCGGCAGCGGCGCGTTCGCGCGCGGCGCGCAATTGCGCCTGCTGCGTGTCGGCGTTTTCCAATGCCTGCGCGGGCAGCGGCGCAAACGTGAAGTCGGCAAACTGCGCCACCGGCTCGAAAGCCAGCGCTTCAAGCTTGATCTGCGCGGCCAGACGGTCCGTCAGCAAGCCGTCGTGCACCAGTTCCGCATCGAGCTGCGAGCTTTGCGCCAGCTCGCGGTCCACTTCCGATGCCTTGCCCAGCTCAGCCTGGCGCATCACCTGCTGCACCAGCTGCGTCACGTCGCGCAACCGCTCCTGCGACTGCAGCAGGCTGCGTTCCAGGCGCTGCATGTCGAAATAGGCTTCGGCCAGCTTTTCCGCGCTGTCCGCCCTTGCCCGCTGCACGTCGAAGGCGGCGCCCGCCACCTCGCGTCCGGCCGCATCCATTTCGGCGCCGTCGGCGCCGCCGTTGTACACATTCCAGCGCAGGCTGGCCTCCACCTGGTGCGTGCGCCGTTGCACGTCCAGCGTGCCATCGAGGTCGTTGCTGCGCCCGCGCGTGGCCTGCAGCGCCGCATTCGGAAACAGGCGCGAACGGGCCTGTTTGTAGCGCGCCTCGGTGGCGGCCAGCGCCGCCTGCGCGGCGATCACTTGCGGATCGCGCGGCACGGCGCGCGCCAGCAAGGCCGGCAAGCCGCGCATGGACTGCGCCTGGAAAGTGGCCGGCGGCGCGGATTGCGCCGCCGCGTTCGCGCAGGCGAATGCCATGCAGAATAACAAGGCACGCATCAACGCTCCTGCAGGGAAGACTGCAAACCGCGCAGCACGGGCTTGAACACATATTGCATCACCGAGCGGCGTCCCGTCAGGATGCCCACGTCGACCGGCATGCCGGGCGTGACCGGCAGTACCTTGCCATGCGCCGTCAACTGGCGGCGGTCGGTGCTGAGCTGCACCTCGAAATACGGCTCGTTGCGCTCGTCGGGAATGGCGTCGGCGCCCACGCGCACCACCTGCGCCTTCATGCGGCCATAGGTGGTGGCGTCATACGCCAGCACATTCGCCGAGGCGCTCTGCCCCACATGGATAAAGCCGATATCGGATGGTTTCACACGCACGGAGATGAGCACCTCGGAGTCGGCCGGCACGATTTCCAGGATAGGCTTGCCAGGCTGCGCCACGCCGCCGACGGTGGCCACCAGCACGCGGTTGACGACGCCGTCGACGGGCGCCGTGATGTCGCGCCGGTTCACTTGATCCTGCTGGCCCCTGACCGTGCTGGCCAGGGCGCCCGCCTTGGTTTCGTATTCGCTGCGCTGCGCGCCCCACTGGCCGCGCATGCGCGCTTCGACTTCGCCGGCCTGCGCCTGCGCTTCGGCCAGGGTAGCCAGCAAACGCGGTACGGAGCTGCGCAGGCCGTCGAGTTCCGTGCGCTGCTGCTGCACGCGCTGCTGCGCATTCAGATAATCGCCGCGCGAACCGGCGCCCTCTTTGAACAGCCGCTCCTCGATCGCCAGGCTTTCCATGCCGATCTTGAGACCCGTCTCGAGCTGGGCGATGCGGCTGTGCGCCTCGGCCAGTTCGCCGCGCCGGCGCGTCACGCCTTCGCGCGCGGCCGCCGTGGCGGAGGCAAATTCGCGCTGGCCGTCGCGCCACAACTGCGTTTCCTTGGCGATCAGCTCGGGCGCTTCTTGCTGCCATGCCGGCTCGAAGCGGGGCGTGCCGCCCGTCAGCAGCGCATCGAGGCGCGCCCTGCCCGCCAGCGCGGCCAGGCGGTTCTGCACGCTGGCGCCCAGGTTGGCGTCATACTGGGCGGTGTCCAGGCGCAGCAGCAAATCGCCGCGATGCACCTGCTGGCCAGGTTGCACCAGCATCTCGCGCACGATGCCGCCTTCCAGGCTTTGCACTTCCTGCAGGTGCGATGGCGGCGTGATGGCGCCGCGGCCATTCACGGACACGTCGAGCTGGGCGAACGTGGCCCAGGCCAGCGTCAGCACCACCAGCACGGCGATCAGCGCCAGCATGCGGATGACGAGGCGCCGCGGCTCGCGTTCCGGGTCGGGGTGCGCCTGCGGCAAGGGACGGGCATTCAAGGCGCTCATGCCGGCGCTCCCGTCGTATTTTCAACGGCGGCGGCAGGCTTGGCGCCCTGCCCGTTCAAGACGCGCAGCACCTCGTCGCGCGGGCCGTCGGCCACGATGCGGCCACGGTCGAACACGATCAGCCGGTCCACCAGCGCCAGCATGGCCATGCGGTGCGTGACGAGCACGATGGTGGTGTCCTGCAAGGTGCGCAGGCGCACGATCAGGCGCTGTTCCGTGGCCGGATCAAACATGCTGCTCGGTTCATCGAGCAGCAGCATGGGCGGCTTGACCAGCAGCGCGCGCGCCATGGCCACGGCTTGCCGCTGGCCGCCGGACAGGCGCTCGCCCCGCTCGCCCACTTCCGTCGCCACGCCGTTGGGCAACTGGGTGATGATGTCGTCCAGGCAGGCCAGGCGGATGGCGTCGAGCAGCTTGGCGTCATCGGGCTGGCTGCGGCCCAATTCGATGTTGTCGCGTACCGTGCCATGGAACAGGGTCACGTCCTGCGGCACATAGCCGATCTGGCGGCGCAAGCTCAAGGGTTCGAGCTGGGTGCTGGCCAGGTCGTCGAACAGCACGCTGCCGCTTTGCGGACCGTACTGGTTGAGCAGCAAGCGCAGCAAGGTGCTCTTGCCGGAACCGAGCTTGCCGATCACGCCCACTCTTTCGCCGGCGCGGATATGCAGGTTGAGTTTATCGAGCAGCGGCGGCGAGTGCGGATACGCAAACCCCACGTCGCGAAATTCGATGCGTCCGGACAGGGGCGGCGCCTGCAGGCTGGCCGCATCGTCGTCGGTGGGTGCTTCCATGATTTTATTGAGTGCGTGATACGACAGCTTGGTCTGCTCCCAGCGCATGATCAGGCCCGCGATCTGGCTCACAGGCGCCAGCGCGCGGCCCGTCAGCATGCTCACGGCGATGATCTGGCCCAGGGTCAGCAGGCGTTCGCCCATCAGCAAGGCGCCGACGGCCACCACGGCCGTGCCGGACAGGGCCAGCACGGCCGTGTTGATGTAATTGACGCGGCTGACGATTTCGCGCGTCTCGACGCTGTTGGCGGCGATCGCCACGGTCAGGCTTTCCCATTTGCGGCGGCTCCACGCCTCGGCGCCCAGCGCCTTGATGGTGTCGAGGCCATTCATGGTTTCAAACAGGTGCGCCGTGCGCTGGCCACTTTCCTGCATCGAGGCGGCCACATGGCGCGCCAGCGCCGCGCGCGAGGCGAAAGCGACCAGCAGCAGGATGGGAATGGCCGCCAGCGGCACCAGCACCAGCCAGCCGCCGACCAGGGCAATGACCAGCAGGAACAGCAGCAGGAAGGGCAAGTCGCCCAGCGTGGTCAGGGTGGTCGAGGCGAAGAACTCGCGCACCGATTCGAAATCGCGCACGGTATTGGCCAGCGTGCCGCCCGAGGCGGGGCGGCTGGCCGCGCGCAGGCGCAGGCACTGGGCGAAGATGCTCGACGAGAGGGCCACATCCATGCGCCGCGACGCCGTTTCCACCAGTTCGCCGCGCAGCAAGCGCATGGCCAGTTCAAAACCGGTCAGCGCTACCACGGCGATCGTCAGCACCCACAGGCTGGAGGTGGCGTTGTTCGGGATCACGCGGTCATACACGGCCATCGCGTAGAACGGCACCAGCGCGCTGATGATATTGAGCACCAAAGTGCCCAGCAAGGCCCAGCGAAAGACCCAGCGGTTGCGGTTGAAGACATCCCAGAACCAGCGCCCCGCCGCCGGCATGCTGTAGAGCAGGCTGCGCTGGTCGAAGAACATCACCGGACGCACGGCCACCCAGCGCCCGGCGGGCACTTCCTGCGCCAGCATGGCCGCGTCCAGCCAGGAACTGCCTTCGATGCCGGGCACATGGCATTCATACTTGCCGTCGGCGATCGTCAGCACCACCAGCGCCTGCCCCGCGCCATTCAACAGCAGGGCCGGCATTTCCGTGGGGCGACGCGGCTTATCCACCGGCAGCGGCGTGCCGGCCAGGCTGCCATGGGCCAGCGCCTGGTCGAGGAAGCCGGCGGCGGCCGGGTCGCCATGCGCGAGCACGCTGGCGCGCAGGCGTTCGGCCTGCACGGCCGTACCGAAAAAGCGCGCCAGAAACACCACCGCCTCGGCGATGCTGTCGGCGGAGGAGATGGAGGGAGTAGCGTCGGCGGCGTGCGCGGCAGAAGGTGGCGTCATGATGAGCTCAAGTCCGATCTCAGGCAGTTGCAATGAACAGTGAGAAACTATTGTCAAGGTCGCGCGGCGATGGCCTGCAAAAACATTGTGCCATAGTAATATCGGCTATTCAGATAGGTGTTGTAAAAATAAAAAACTGCGGCGCGTCGTGACAGACGCGCCGCAGCAGTTACAGCGGGCTAGCGACTACTGCTTCAGAGTTGACCGGCTTTGCGGCGGCGCGCCATGAAGCCCAGCAAGCCCAGGCCGGCCATCAGCATGGCCCAGGTTTGCGCTTCCGGCACCGGCGACACGCTCAGCAGGGTTTGCGAAGCGGGGTTGACGCTGCTCAGACTGGTGTAGTTGTACAGGTTCTTGATGCTGCCGTCGCCTGTCGCCACGCCCAGCATGGCGTTCGCTTCGCTGACGACTACATTGCTCAGGTTCCTGAAGCGCAGCTCACCCGTCGACAGATTGCTGTTGTCATTATTCAATTCCCACAGCGCCAGCTGGAAGGCGGCGGCACTGTTGGCATTGGTCGACACATTCGCGATGGACGAGGCGTAATAACCCTCGTACAGGCGCTTGACGGCGTCGCTGGCAGCAAAGACGCCACTGCTGTAGTTGTTCGAGACGTTGCTCAGCCCGACATGGGGATCGAGGCAAAAGGCCAGGAAGGTATTGCTGTCGTACTTGACTTGCCACAAGGTCGGCGAAATGCTGCTGCCGGCGCCGAAAGCACCGCCGCTGGCCGTAAACACACTGACGCTATGCGAGTCGACGACTTGCAGATTGGAGGCGGCCAGGGCGCTGCCGCTGGCGAGGGTGAAAACAGCGGCTGTGATGGCGGCGCGGACGATCAGGTGCATGGATTGTTTCATGGTGTATTCCCTGTGATTTATTAAATGTGGAGAGCGCCGGGCAGGATTACGGCCCGGCAAGAGACATCAGGCAGCCATTTCCTGGGGCTGTGCGGTGGTGTGTGCCATGGCGCGGCGCAAGACCTCCGCCATCTCGCACTGGGCCTGGGCTTCGACAGCGGGAGCAGCCGGGGCTGCAGCCACCGTGGCGACGCTCGCATCCTGCCCCAGCGCCGTGTCGAGCGCATGGTCGTCGCGCAGCAGGTCGGCCATGCTTGGCAGCGATACGCCGGCCTTGGCCGCATCCTTGGCATCGACGTTGAAGTACACGTCCGTCATGTCGACCGTCTTGCCGTTGGCCAGGGTGGCGCTGCTGCGCTCCAGGTGCAGGTTGTCGTTGGCGTCGAGGAAAGGCAGTGCCGTGTAGGACACCGTCAGGCTGGCGACGCCGGCGTCGTGCAGCGACATCAGTTCGCCGTCGTCCGTCACGCCATTGCTGTTGGCGTCGCGCCAGATGCGCAGTTCGGCAAACTTGTCATCTTTCGCGTCGACCACGCCGTCGCCGTTCGAGTCATAGCTGGACAGCTTGGCAAAGCCCGTGCCCTTTTCATTGCCGCCAAACAGTTCGGAGATGTTATCGATCTTGCCATTGCCATTGCTGTCGATGGCCAGCAAGCCATCGTGGGCCGAGACCCAGCCCGACTGGATGGCGCTGCCCGTGCCCAGCAAATCGAAGCTGCCATGGAAATCGGCGCGGGCGATGGTATGCACGCCGTCGCCGTTCAGGTCGATCACGATAGGCGTGATGGCGGCATCCCAGCTCATGTCGTTCTGGCCCGAGGCCAGTTTCAGGATATCCGTGTAGACCACGTTGGCATACGAGCCATTGCTGTTGACATCGGAATCGATGTTGTCGTTCGAGCCCACGTTCTTCACGCCCCAGCGCCAGCTATCCATGGCGTAGCCGGCGTGATACACGCCCGATTTGTCGAACTTGAGCGAGTAGCTGCCCGGATCGAGATCGGCAAACTTGTAGTTGCCATTCGAGTTGGTGTAGGTGGTAGCCAGCAGCGCGCCACTGCCCGAAAACAGTTGCACCTTGATGTTGGCGATGCCCGCTTCGTTGCTATCCTGCACGCCGTCATGGTCGGCGTCGCGCCACACCTTGTCGCCCAGGCTGGCCTTGCGGTAGATGCCCGCATCCCAGCTCATGTCGTTCTGGCCGGCGGCCAGGTTGATCAGGCCGGAACGGCCCGTGCTCGTGTCGACATCGGAATCGCTGGCGTCATTGCCGACATTCGCCTTGGTGTAATAGAAACCCGATGGACGCACGACTGCCACCTTGTAGCTGCCGGCGACGAGATTGTCGAACAGATAATTTCCGCTGGCATTCGTCGTTGTCGTGGCAATGATCTGGTTGCTGGCATTGAGCAGGTTGACTTTCACACCCGCCACGCCCAGTTCGCCCGCATCCTGCACGCCATTGTAGTTATTGTCTTCCCACACGCGATTGCCGATGCTGCCGGTAACAGGCGCGCATTTGACCAGGCCCGCATCCCAATCGAGCTGGACGTCACCCGATTTCAGCGCGATCATGGTGGTGGTCAGACCTGTGGCCGGATTGACATCCGAATCGGTGGCGTAGCCGCCCACGTCGGCCTTGGTGAAATTGTAGCCGGCTGGTGGCACGAAACCCAGGAAGTAGTTACCAGGCACCAGGTTGCTGAACAAGTAATGGCCAGTGGCATCCGTGGTGGCGCTGGCCACCACGGCGCCTGCGGCGTTGTACAGATTGACTTTCACGCCCCCCATACCCGCTTCGCCTGCATCTTGCGTGCCGTTGCCGTTGGCGTCAAGCCACACGCGGTCGCCAATGCTGGCTGTTTTATACAGGCCGGCATCGAGGTCCTTGTAGTTCTGGCCGGCGGCAACGGTCACCAGGGCGCTCTGACCCGCTGCGTTGATATCGCTGTCGAGCGCATCGTTGCCACCCGCATCCTTGACCGTGCTCAAATAGCCTGGCGGCGCGACGACGGCGACGGAATACGTGCCGGCATCGACGCTGAAATTGTAATAGCCGGTGGCATCCGTGACGGTCGAGCCGATCACGCTGCCGGCTGCATTTTTCAGCTGCACCGTGACGCCGCTGATGCCCGCTTCGCCCGCATCCTGCACGCCGTTCAAGTTGGCGTCATGCCAGACGCGGTCGCCCAAGGAGGCCGGCAAGGCCACGATGCCCGCATCCAGGCTATGGTTGCTGTCGCCGGAAGCGAGCAGCACTTGCGCCGTCTTGCCGTCGATGGCGCTGGCGTCGGAATCGCGCTGCTCATCGCCGCCCTGGTCCTGGCCCGTAAAGGCATAGCCGGCAGGCAAGCTGGTCTTGTCGAACTGGACGCTGTAGGCGCCCGGCTTCAGATTCGTGAACAGATAATTGCCATTCGCGTCCGTGACGAGCGGACTGCCGACGGCGTTGCCCGACGCATCGAGCAAGGTCACTTTCACGCCGGCCACGCCCGCTTCGCCCGCATCTTGCACGCCGTTTTTGTTGGCATCGAACCAGACGCGATCGCCCAGCTCGGCGGCGCGGTACAGGCCCGCGTCCAGGCTCGAATTGGTCTCACCCGGCGCCAGGGTGACGGGCGCCATGTTGCCGGCCGCATCGATATTGCTATCCTTGGCCGCGTCGCCGCCCTGGTTGGCTGCCGTTGCCGTGTAGCCATTCGGCGTGACGACGGTGACGGAATACGTGCCGGGATTGACATCGAAGTGGTAGCCGCCATTCGCGTCGGTGGTGGTCGATGCCACCACGCCGCCGTCCGCGTTCTTCAGCTGCACGGTGACGCCGGCGATGCCCGCCTCGCCCGCATCCTGCACGCCGTTGGCATTCTTGTCTTCCCAGACGAAGTCGCCCAAATGGGCCATCGGTACGTTGAAGGTCAGGTGATGCGGCACCAGGCTCAGGTCTTGCGCGTTGCAACCGGCAGTGCCGCCGTCATCGCGCACCTTGAAGCCCAGGTCGAAATTGCCGGCCACGGTTTGGCTCGGCACGAAGACCAGGTGGCCGGCGCGGATATCATCGATGGAGACTTCCGTGCCGACCGCGACGGCCACGCCATTGAGCAAGACTTGCCCTGCCGTGGTCGTGTTGGTGATGACGATGGACTTGAAGCCGTCGTGCTCAACGTCGTCGTGGAAGCCGAAATCGCTTTCGCTGAGCACGACGCTGGCGCCATCGACCAGGTTGAAGGTCTTGTCTGCCGCGTCGGGCGCGTCGTTGACGGGATCGATGATCACTTGCAGTTCCAGCTGGACGATATCGCCATTGCCCTTGTCGATCGTCACCTGGATGGTCGAGAAATTGCCGTTGTAGTTGGCTGCCCAGTCGCCGGGACGCACATACACGGTGTCCGCGTCGAGCATGCCGAACAGGGGCGTGTTGCTGGTCGATTCCGTATCATCCGGTAACAGGACGGTAAAGTTCTTGATGTTCAGCTCACCTTGCACCGTGTAGCCGGCCTGTATCAGCAAGTCGCGGATATCGAAGTTCTTGTTGATGTCTTCGCACACGTGAACCGTGGTCGACAGATTGTAGGTAGTCATGCGGCCTCCTGGCGATGCGCAGCGCTGGCGGCAGGAGTGGAAACGTGAGAGGCCAGGGCGCGATCAGCCTGGCTGCGCAAAGCGGCGAATGTATACATAGGTGGGCTTCCAAGAAAGAAACTTGTTTAAAAAATGAAGCCGGCAGCATCTTGTATACGGTTTCGAGGGATACAGGAGCCAAACGACGCAACCACACATCAGGGGTGCGGTTATCTTTCTGATATTTAAGTTGACGCAATTATATCGTCGATATTTTCAAAAGCAAATTGTTTTCCCTAAATAAAAATTAAATTTATACAACCTTGATGTTTTTTTGATACTTCCCTACCCCAAGGGAGATTATCTGCCCCTACTCTGGCATGGCCACAATCGCCTACAATCTCGGGATGAATCAACTTACCCTCGTCCTGCCCTTCGCCTTGCCCAATGCCGAACTGGCTGCCGACCTGCTCAAGGTCTTGCAGGCGCCCGCGCTGGCGGCTCTGCTGTCGCGCACCTCCGCTTTCAATTTTGAAGCTTTTGACAACGCCAAGCGCCTGCTGCCGCACGAAGCGTGGCTGGCGCATGCGCTGGGCCTGGCGCCCGCGCCCAACGGCGAGGCGGCGCAGGCGGCCTTCGCCGCCCAGGCCATGCGCGGCTACGGCCTCGTGCCGGAACCGGATGCCCGTTACTTCCTGCTGCACCCGGCCCACCTGGCCATCGCCCGCAGCCATATCAGCCTGGAAGACTTGCGCCAGCTCAAGCTGAGCGAGGATGACGGGCGCGCCCTGTTCGACATTGCGGCCCCGTATTTCGACGAAATCGGCCAGCCCCTGGCGTATGGCGATGCGCTCACCTGGTTCATGCGCGCCGATGCCTGGAGCGACTTGCAATGCGCCTCGCCGGACGCCGCCACTACGCAGGACCTGTCCGTCTGGATGCCGGAAGGCGAGCACGCGCGCGCCGCCCGCCGCCTGCAGAACGAAGTGCAGATGCTGTGGCATGAACACCCTGTCAATGCGGCGCGCGAGGAACGGGGCTTGAAAGCCGTCAATTCCTTCTGGATCTGGGGCGCCAGCCTGGCCAACGCTGAAGCTGCGCGCTGCGCCGCCAGCCTGCATACCAGGGACGCACCGGGCTGGCTGGCCGCGCTGGCGGAACCATCACGGCGCGATGCCAGTCCAAACAGTGTGCTGGCAAACCAACAGGATGCGATCGTCGTGCTGGGCGGCCTGATCGAAGCGGCGCAGGCCCAGGAATGGGGCATGTGGCTGCAGCAGTTGCAAGCGCTGGAAGCGGACTGGTTCGCCCCCCTGCTGGCGGCCCTCAAAGATGGCCGCCTGGGCCAGCTGCGCCTGGTGCTGAGCCACCGCGACGCCTGGCTAAGCTGTACCACCAGCAAGCTTGCGCAGCGCAAATTCTGGCGCACGATTACCCTGAACAAGTTGAAAGCATCATGACCCGTACCCGCATCGCCACCCGTCCCTGCCCCTACCGCGAATCCGAATTGCTGCGCCAAGGCGGCATCCACCCCGTGCTGGCCCGCCTGTACGCTTCGCGCGGCCTGACGGACGCGGCAGAACTGTCGAGCGAACTGGCGGCCCTGATGCCGCCGTCCGGCTTGCTGCACATCGGCGCGGCCGGCGCCTTCCTGGCCGACGCGATTGCTGCCAAGAAACGCATGGTCATCGTGGCCGACTACGATTGCGACGGCGCCACCGCCTGCGCCGTGGCCATTCGCGGCTTGCGCGCCATGGGCGCCGACGTCGATTTCATCGTGCCCAACCGTTTTGAATACGGCTACGGCCTGACGCCGGAAATCGTCGAACTGACGGCCCGCGAAAAGTCGCCCGACATCATCATCACCGTCGACAACGGCATCGCCAGCATCGACGGCGTGGCCGAGGCGAACCGGCGCGGCATCCAGGTGGTCGTCACCGACCACCATTTGCCGGCCGACACCCTGCCCGACGCGGCCGTCATCGTCAACCCGAACCAGCCCGCCTGCGGCTTTCCCAGCAAGAACCTGGCCGGCGTGGGCGTGGTGTTCTACGTGCTGCTGGCCCTGCGGGCCGAACTGCGCCGGCGCGGTGTGTTCGATGCGCAGACGCAGCCCAAGCTCGACAACCTGCTCGATCTGGTGGCGCTGGGCACGGTGGCCGACGTGGTGCGCCTCGATAGCAACAACCGCATCCTCGTCGCGCAAGGTCTCAAACGCATGCGCAAAGGCAATATGCACGCTGGTGTGGCGGCCCTGTTCCGCGTGGCGGGCCGCGAAGCGCGCAGCGCCACGCCGTTCGACCTGGGCTTTGCCCTGGGCCCGCGCCTGAATGCGGCCGGGCGCCTGCAAGACATGTCCTTGGGCATCGAATGCCTGGTCACGGACGACGAAGGCCGCGCCTGGGCGCTGGCACAGCAACTCAACGACATCAACCTGAAGCGCCGCGAAATCGAGGCGGAAATGCAGGATACGGCCCTGCTGCACCTCGATGATTTCGAACCGGCCAACAGCAGCACCATCAGCGTCTTCGATGCATCCTGGCACCAGGGCGTGATCGGCATCGTCGCCTCGCGCCTGAAGGAAAAGTTTTATCGCCCGACCATCACGTTTGCGCCCGGCGCCGACGGCTGGATCAAGGGCTCGGGCCGCTCGATTCCCGGCTTTCACTTGCGCGACGCGCTCGACCTGGTGTCGAAACGGGCACCCAGCCTGATCGACAAGTTCGGCGGCCACGCCATGGCGGCGGGGCTGACCATCCGCGCCGACGCCTTCGAGGCGTTTTCCCAGGCCTTCGAAGCCGTGGGCCAGGCCTGGCTCAGCCAGCAGCAGCTGGAACGGGTCGTGGAAACGGACGGCCCGCTGGAAGACGCGTATTACACGACGGCCTTCATCGAGCTGATGGATGGGCAAGTGTGGGGCCAGGGCTTCGCCCCGCCCGTCTTTTGCGATGAATTCCGCGTCGTCAGCCAGCGCATCTTAAAAGAGCGCCATTTGAAACTGCTGCTGGAAAAGAACGGCGTGCGCTTCGACGCCATCTGGTTCGGCCACACCGAGGCGCTGGGCGAACGCACGCGGGTCGCCTTCCGGCTCGATGCGAATGAATACAATGGCACGACCAAAGTTCAACTCATGGTAGAGCACGCCGAACCTGTGTAGTGACACCTGACAGTACCTACTGCGCGTCGGTATAGGCCGCCTGCGATGCTCACCGTACTAGAAGTACGGTTGCGCTTCTCGACCGCCTCTCCCTTCCGCTCGCTACGGTACTGTCAGGTGTTGCGACGTTTGTGGTCTTATTGCTGTATCTCATGCTTACCTGGAACAATGTCGCATCAAACCACTGCGGAAGCTGGAACCAGCCTCCACACCACATGAGAGCAGCACCATGTTGACCGGCCTGAACCACCTTACCCTATCCGTGCGCGACCTGGCACGCAGCGTCGTCTTTTACCGCGACACTTTGGGTCTGCGCCTGCATGCGCGCTGGGACAGGGGCGCGTATCTGTCGGCCGGGGATTTGTGGCTGTGCCTGTCGCTGGATGGACAGGACTCAGCCGCGCTGGCCAGCCCCGGCTACACGCACTATGCCTTTTCCATCTCGCAGCAAGACTTCGCCGCCTTTGCCGCCCGCCTGCGCACGGCCGGGGTAGTGGAATGGCAGCAAAATCGCAGCGCCGGCGATTCCCTGTATTTTCTCGATCCGGACGGTCACCAGCTGGAAGCTCATGCGGGCAGCCTGGCGCAGCGGCTGGCGGCCTGCCGGGCGGCGCCGTATCCAGGCATGGTGTTCGAGGCTGATGCTTGAAACGGCATATTCGGTAAATTCATTTAATTCATTAACCCATCAGAAAGAACAAGCGCCGTTGCTTTGAAAAAACACTGTCACACATCGATACTCCTCTGATAACCTTGCCTATAAGGCTTAATCAGGCTGGCAAGATTGTCTCCGGTAATAGGTAAATTCGCCACACTTCATTGCAATAATACAAATGTTCATTGAAAATAGTTAACACTTATTTGGCAAATTCGCTAGAATTGATAACGCATCAGGAAGTTTGTCGCGATGCATGATCAATTCTGAGGGCAAACCCGTCGAAAGGCGGGGACGCAAAGCCACCGGCCTACCGCGCGCAAGCGCCACGGCAGCGGGGCTGCCAATGCAGGGCCGGGACCGCCAGCGCGCGGCACCATGCCAGGATGCATTGTCGAGATGTGGCCCTCGCCAACTCGGAGAGTTTCGCCATGAAAAAATTCATCCCCCCGCATCCCCGTCAAGGACGTTTGCTGCTGGGCGCCACTGCCGCCATCCTGCTGGGCGCTTGCGGTCCGGGCCAGGAGACATCGCCGCCGCCCGCCGCCATTGCCACGGCGGCAACCCAATTCACTGTCGAAGTGCCCGTCATCCCCGCCGCCGTCGGTGCGCTGGTGGCACAGCCGATGTTCCATGCCGCCCCTGCCCTGCTCGATGCGCCTGACGGGCGCGACAGCGCCAACAGCAGCGGCTCGGCCCACTGGCGTCCGCACTTGCAGCACGTGCCCGGCGCCATGACGGAAATGCGCACGCGGCGCCTGACGGCGCAAAAGATCGCCGCCGCGCAACAGACGGCGCAAAACATCGCACCGCTGCTGGACGGCGGCGCGGCGGACATTGCCGCGCCGATGGCCGGCAGCAGCGTGGTGGCCACCTACTCGCCCGCGCAAATCCGCGCCGCCTACGACCTGCCCCCGCTGCCGGCAGCGGGCACGGCGCTGACGCCGGCCCAGGCGGCGCAACTGGGCGCAGGGCAAACGATCTATATCGTCGACGCCATGCACAACCCGAACGCGGCGGCCGAACTGGCCGTCTTCAACCAGAAATTCGGCTTGCCAGCCTGCACCACCAAGGCCATCGCCACGAATGCCACCCTGCCCTTGCCACCCGCGCCGGCCAGCGGCTGTGAATTTTCTGTTGTCTACAACACGCCATCGAGCACCATGACGGCCATCGCGCCCGCCTATAACTCAGGCTGGGCCATGGAAATCGCGCTCGACGTACAGTGGGCGCATGCCACGGCGCCACTGGCGCGCATCGTGCTGATCGAGGCGCCCGACGCTTCCATCAACAGCTTGCTGGGCGCCGTGCGCCTGGCCAACCTGATGGGGCCTGGCATCGTGTCGATGAGCTTTGGCGCCGTAGAAGGCAACTGGACGGCGTCTGTCGACAGCGCCTTCACGGGCAAGAACATGACGTATCTGGCCGCCACGGGCGACTCGGGCAGCAGCGTGTCCTGGCCGTCCGTGTCACCGAACGTGCTGGCCGTGGGCGGCACCACGCTCAGCTACAGCGGCACGGGCACGCGCAGCGAAGCAGCCTGGTCGGGCACGGGCGGCGGCATCAGCGCCTATACGGCATTGCCCTCCTACCAGAGCGCCAGCACCGTGCCGGGCATGACGGGCTTGCTGCGCCGCAATGTGGCCGACGTGGCCTTCAATGCCGATCCCGCCACGGGCCAGTACACGGCCGTGATGACGCCCGGCAGCAGCACCGCCAGTTGGCTCAGCATCGGCGGCACCAGCCTGTCCACGCCGCAATGGGCGGGCCTGATCGCCATCGCCAACGCCAGCCGCGCACTGCAAGCCAAGGCAGCGCTGGGTCTGGCCCACGGCATGCTGTACGGCCAGATCGCCGCCATCCCCGGCACCTATGCCAGCACGTTTGCCGACATCACGCGCGGCTCGAACGGCAGTTGCGGCGTGTGCACCGCCAGGACGGGCTATGACCCGCTGGCCGGCCTGGGCACGCCCAACGTGAAAAGCCTGCTCGCCAGCCTGTCGGGCATGCCCGCCGCCCCGGTCGCGCCCGTGGTGACGGGGGCCAGCATCAGCGGCATGGTCGGCACGCCGCTCTCGTTTACGGTATCGGCCAGCGCGGCCAATACCCTCAGCTTTTCCATGCTGGGTGCGCCGGCCGGCATGAGCATCGCCGCCACGGGCGTCGTCAGCTGGACCGCGCCCGTGGCCGGCAGCTATGCCGTGACCATGGTGGCGCGCAATACCGTCAGCGGCCTGACCGGCCAGGCCGTGTACAACATCGTCATCGCGCCGCAACCGGCGCCTGTCGTCGCCGCCGGCGCCATCGCGGGCAAGGTCGGCACGGCGCTGGCTTTCACTGTCAGCGTCGCCGCGCCGAACCCCGTCAGCTATACGCTCGCCGGTGCGCCGGCCGGCATGAGCATCAGCAGCGCGGGCCTGGTGAGCTGGGCGGTGCCGCTGGCGGGCAGCTATGCCGTCACCGTCACGGCCAAGGACAGCAAGACCGGCTTGAGCGGCAAAGGCATCTACACGGTGGCCATCGCCGCCCCGCTGCCGCCCGTGGTCACGGCGGCCAGCGTGACTGGCAAGCCTGGCGTGGCGCTGTCGTTCGCCAGCACGGTGGTGGCGCCCAACCCCGTCACCTACAGCCTGTCGGGCGCGCCAGGCGGCATGAGCATCAGTGCGGCCGGCGTCGTCAGCTGGGCCAGCCCCGTGCTGGGCACGTATAGCGTGACCATCATCGCCAAAGACAGCAAGACGGGCTTGAGCGGTCAGGCCGTGGCCACGGTGAAAATCGCCGCCGCCGGTCCAACGATCAGCGCCGCTGCCATGACGGGCGTGGCGGGCAAGGCCATGAGCGGCAGCATCGTGCTGACGGCGCCAGGTGCGACCTGGCTGCGGATCTCGATCGACGGCGCGCCGCTGGGCATGCAGTTTTCCATGAGCGGCCTGACCATCACGGCCTACTGGCCGCAAGCGGTGGCCGGCAACTATACGCTGAAGGTGGTGGCACTGGACAATAACGGCTTGACGGCGCAACTGAACGTGCCTGTCACCGTCACGGCAAGATAAGCCAACACGGCCTGCCAAAGGGGCGCAGCGGGACACCTGTCCTGCTGCGCCCCTTTTTCATGCGCACGCACCTTGCAATGAATCCTTAAAAGGAGTATAAATAGTCCATAAACAGAGTTTTAACGAAGGACTGCCATGAATCTCGCCTACGCCTACCCCAAGAGCCGCTTCGAGCCAGCCGTGCTCGTCGATCTGAATGCCAAAGCCGAGCGCGAGCGATTGTCGCAGGCCGCATTGAAAGGTTTTTTCAAGCTGGCCGCCGCCTGGAAGCTGCGCGACGACGATGCGCGCGAACTGCTGGGCGGGCTATCCAGCAGCGCCTGGTACGAGTGGAAAAAACACCCGGATCGCGTGCTGGAAGTGGACCGCATCACACGCATTTCGTATTTGCTGGGCATCTACAAGGCCTTGCACATCCTGTACGGCGACAAGCTGGCCGACGAATGGGTGAGTTTGCCCAACAAAAACCCGATCTTCGGTGGCCGCACGCCTCTATCGCAGATGCTGGCCGGCGGCTTGCTGGCCATGCAGACGGTGCGCAAGCTGCTCGACGCGCGCCGCGGAGGCCTGTAATCGTGCCCGCCAACTCCCATGACCCCTGCCGCCGCTGGCCGCCCTGCGCCAGATCGACACCTGCCGTTTGATCCCCTCGCGCTTCGCCGACATGGAAGACTCCGTGCTGGCGCCCCTGGCCGAAGACGACGATCACCTGCGCGAGCTGTTCGAGCTCGATAACGCGACTAACGCGCGCCTGGTGGCCGAGTATGGCGGCGCGCCAGGAATTGGCGTGGACGAGCTGGTTTTTGGCGTGCCCAACTTTCGCATCATCAACGCCGCCTACACCTACGCCCGCCCGGAAGGGGCGCGTTTCAACGATGGCGAGCGGGGTGCCTGGTATTGCGCCTTCGACATGAAAACGGCGCTGGCCGAGATCATTTTCCATAAAACCGTGGAATACCAGGAAATCGACTATTTCGACGACAGCGTCAGCTACCAGTCGCTGCTGGCCGATTTCTCCGCCAGTTTCCACGACCTGCGCGGCCAGCAGCGCTACCAGGCTTGCCTCGACCCGGCCAGCTACATCGCCTCGCAAGACCTGGCCGCCATCCTGCTCGAAGCAGGCTCCATGGGCGTGATCTTCCCCAGCGTGCGGCACGCCAGCGGTACCAACCTGGCCTGCTTCCGCCCTGCCCTGGTAGGCAATGTTCGCAAAGGCGCCGCCTATCGGTTAACATGGCGGGGTACGCCGACGCCGCGCGTGGAAGCCCTGTAAGGCAAGCCAGCCGCGCGCAACGGCACCCGACTCACCGAACACTGATACTCGCATGCAAACCAATCCTGAAAAAGACACCGAACTGCGCCTCAAAGTGAACAGCGAAACGGCCCGCCTGGCCTGGAGCGAACTGGAAAAGCACTTCGCCCAGGGCAACGTCGTCTGGGTCGCCAATGAGCTGGACCTGGTCGAAGTGGCCGTGCGCATCTCGCACGACGACAAATCCACCATCACGCAATGGATGGTCGATGGCAAAGTGGCCAAGGTGTCGGACCAGCAGGCGCTGGACTGGCAAGCGGCCGATGCGGCCCTGTGGGCCGTCGTCGTCAGCCCGTTTATATTAGTGCAGCAGGAAAAGCCGACGCAACACTAAAGACTGCGTTCGAACAGCAGGCGCAGCGAGGCGCTGCCGTCCAGGCGCGTCACGCTGTCGCTGCGGCCCGCATCATCGACATACGATTGCCCTTGCAACTGTAGCTGGTGCAGCAAATTGGCCGCCGACAGGCGCACCCGCGTTTTGACGTCCGGCTGCCATAGCGCATACGCGTCCAGGGTGCGCCGCACGCCCGCCTGGCTGCTGGCGTGCGCATCGAGCCGCGCCAGGCCGCCCGTCTGCACGTTCAAATTGCCACCCATGCTCATCCTCGGCGAGAGCCGATAATCGAGTCCCAAGTTGAGCGTGGCCGGTACCTGGCTGGCCAGGCGGTTGCCGGGACCCGGCACGGCGGCGACGCTGGACCAGTTGCGCCCCGCATTGGCACGTACGTCGATATCTGGCGCCTGCACCCACCAGGTCCGCAAGGGGAACTTCACATCCATCTCGACGCCGCGCACCGTGGCCGTGCCGTTATTGAACGGGCTGGCGGTCCAGATGCCATCGTGCTGGAACAGGCGCTGCACGGTGACGTCGCTGATGCGCCGCGTGTATGCCGACACGCTGGCCACGCCGCTCTTGCCGAAATAGCTCTCCCAGGCCGCATCGAGCCCCCACGCCAGTTCCGGCCGCAGCTCGGGATTGCCCTGAAAATCGGGATTGTTGGCGCTGTTGCCATTGTTGATGGTGTAGCGGCGCGGCACCAGGTTGCGCGTGCTGGGCGCCTTGTAGGTGCGCGCCAGCGCCAGCCGCAGCTGGTCGCGTTCCTGCTGCGGCGGTTTCCACAGCAGTTGCGCCACGGGACTCCAGACGCTGGCCCGCGTGCGCACTTCGCTCAAGGTGCGGCCCTCGGTGGCCGTCTGCAAGCCTTCCCAGCGCACGCCCGCATACATTTGCAGACGCGGCGTCACGTCCCATTCATCCTGCGCATACAAGGCCAGGCGCCGCACGTCGGCCGTGTAGTCTTCATCGAGCGCATACGGCGCGCCACCGGCAAGATACGTGTCGCGCTGGCGGCGCGATTCCCTGCGGCGTATCAGGCTGCCATCCCAGCCCGCGCTCAGCGCATGCCCGCCGCCCAGTCGGCCCAGGTATTTGCCGCTGCTGGTGACGCTGTCGTCGATGGCGTCGGACACCACGCCGCGCAGCAGCAAAGGAGCGCCACCGGCCGCCGCGCCATGAAACGCGTAATCCGTATCGCGCCGGTTGTGGTTGACGCCCAGTTTGGCCGTCAGCTTGCCCGCCGCCCCAGCGGGTGCGCCCAATTCACGTCGTTGCGCGCCGAAAACACGCTGGCCTGCGAAGTGGCGCCATTGCGCGGATACGCCGTGGGCATGCCCAGCAAGGCCGTTTCGCTGGCCACGCCGTCAAATCCCGTGCGATACCAGTCCAGCAGGCTTTGCCAGATGATGGTATCGCCATTGTCGAAGGTCCATTGCAGGCGCGGCGTCAGGCTGGCCTTGTTGACGGAGGAGGCGTTGCGCGTGCGCGTTTCGCGCCGCGCCAGCAGCGTGCCGGCCGGATCGGAGATTGTCTCAGTCGTCCTTCCCGCCACGTCATCGGCCGTGCGCTCCAGCGCGCCCGTCAGCGCATAGGCGAAACCGGGCAGCTTGTCCGCCACGCGCAAGGACGCGGCAGGCTGCCAGCGGCCATCCTGTCTACCGGCGCCCAGCTTCCATTCGCGCTCGGCGCCGCTGGCACCCTTGCGCAAGACGACGTTGATGCTGCCGGCGACGGCTTGCATGCTGTATTCGGCCGTCGCGCCGCGTAAAATCTCGATGCGCTCGATCATCTCGGGCGCGATCGATTCGATGGAAAATCCGGGTGGCGCGGGGTCGCCGTTGATCAGCATTTGCGTGTAGCCGGCGCCCAGACCGCGCATGCGCACCTCGCCGCCGACGACGGAGACGCCGGGTTGGCGTTTCAGCGCCGCCGCCAGGCTGCTGTCGCCATATTGGGCCAGGTCGTCGCGGCTGACGATGATCTTCGCGGCCGTGTCGTCTCGCCGCTGCTGCACACCGCTGGCGGCCGAAATTTCAACTTTCTGCAGCGGCGCATCCTCGGCGCAGGCAGCGGTGGGCAAGAGCAGAAAAAAGAGCGGAAAAGTCGGGATGGCGCTGCGCATGATGCCTTTTCTACACTGCGAAAATGAAGAGCGCAGTGTAGATGATTTGATAATACGCAGCAAGCGGCTTTCAGTACCCTTCTGCAAGGCAGGCCGCAATCACCTTCGGATCGCAGATGGCAGGGCAGCAAAAAAAATGCCGCTTCGCATGGTGCACGAAGCGGCACTTCCACTGGCAAACCCGGTTAATGTACGCTTACTGGCTTTCGATACTGGTGTTGCCAGCCGCCACAGGCAGTCGCAGGCCCGTGTCGACCACACTCAGGCGCAAGCCCGGCAAGACATTGCTGTTCACCGATGCCGTCGTCAGCACCACCGGCGTGCTGCCCTGCTGCGGCTGACGGCCCTCCAGCGCCACCTGCACCGCGTCTTCCTTGCTGGTCACAGTTTCGCCTTTCGCCACCACGTCGGCCTGCACCATATTGCCCTGCGATGGCGCCACATTGACCGCCGCGATCACGCTGGCCACCGCGCTTTGCAGCGCTTCGGTCGGCTTGACGGTCAGCACGCCCGGCGTGTATGTCAACGCATAGTTGGTCGACGTCTGGCCGGCAGCCGACACCAGATAGCTGCCCGATGGCGTAGCGATAGTGGCCGGCGTGCTGAACGCCAGATTGCCGCTGACCTCGTTTGCCAGCGTGTCATTGCCCAGCAAGCCCGTGTAGCTGGCCGTGAAGGCCGGATTGACAAAGCCCTGGTCTTTCTCGGCATTGCCCACCTTCACCTCCAGGGCCGCCTGCGTGATGCTGGCCGTGGTGGTCGCCGTGGCGTTGACCGTGTAATTGCCGGCGTCCGTACCGCTGAGCGCAATGCCGTTCACCGTCACCGTTTTGTTGGCGCCGGCGTTCTTGTCGGCAAAGCTGGCGCCGCTGTTGCTGATGCTCAGCACGTCGCCGGCGATACGGTTGTCCGCCAGGGTCACGCTGGTGTTGGTGCTGGTGTCATACACGCGCGGCGCGGCACCCGTGGCGCGCACCAGCAGGCTGGCCGGCGTGATGCTGGCTGTCAAACCGGTCGGATTGCTAACCGTATAATTGCTGGCCAGGCCGCTGGCCGTGTCGACCAGGCTCGTGCCCGTCACCGTCACCGCCTTGGCGTTGGCCGCGTTCTTGTCGGCAAAGCTTGCTGTCTGGCCAGCCAGGCCCAGGCTTTCGCCCGCCACCAAGCCCGCCAGCACGCCGCCGGACAATTGCGCCGCCGTATTGCCGTCATAGACTTTATTGCCCGCCAGTTGGCCCGTCACCGTCAAGGCCTTGGCCGTGATGCTGGCCGTCAAGCCGGTCGGGTTGCTGACCGTATAGTTGCTGGCCAGGCCGGTGATGGTGTCGACCAGGCTCGTGCCCGTCACCGTCACCGCCTTGGCGTTGGCCGCGTTCTTGTCGCTGAACACGGCAGTTTGGCCCGCAATGCCCAGGCTTTCGCCCGCCACCAAGCCCGCCAGCACGCCGCCGGACAATTGCGCCGCCGTATTGCCGTCATAGACTTTATTGCCCGCCAGTTGGCCCGTCACCGTCAAGGCCTTGGCCGTGATGCTGGCCGTCAAGCCGGTCGGGTTGCTGACCGTATAGTTGCTGGCAAGACCGCTGGCCGTGTCGAGCAGGGTTGTGCCCGTTACCGTCACGGCTTTGCCATTGGCCGCGTTCTTGTCGCTGAACACGGCAGTTTGACCCGCAATGCCCAATGCCTCACCCGCCACCAGGCCGCTCAAGGCGCCACCGGACAGGCTGGCGACTGTATTGCCGTCATAGACTTTATTGCCCGCCAGTTGGCCCGTCACCGTCAAGGCCTTGGCCGTGATGCTGGCCGTCAAGCCGGTCGGGTTGCTGACCGTATAGTTGCTGGCCAGGCCGGTGATGGTGTCGACCAGGCTCGTGCCCGTCACCGTCACCGCCTTGGCGTTGGCCGCGTTCTTGTCGCTGAACACGGCAGTTTGACCTGCAATGCCCAGGGTTTCGCCCGCCACCAAGCCCGCCAGCACGCCGCCGGACAATTGCGCCGCCGTATTGCCGTCGTAGACTTTATTGCCAGCCACTTGGCCCGTTACCGTCAAGGCCTTGGCGGTGATGCTGGCCGTCAAGCCGGTCGGATTGCTGACCGAGTAATTGCTGGCCAAGCCGCCGTTGGCGCCATTCGACAAGGTACCGCCGGTGACGCTGACGGCCTTGCCGCTGCCGGCATTCTTATCAAAAAACGCACCGGCCAGGTCCGCCAGGCCGAGCGTTTCCGAGCCCACCAGGCCGTTCAGGGTGCCGCCCGTGATGGTGGCATCGAGCGCACCGTCATAGGTTTTGTCGGCCGCCAGTGCGCCGGTGACAGTCAGCACTTTTTGCGTGATGGAACCCGTCACATTGCTCGGATTGCTGAGCGTGTAATTGCTGGCCAGGCCCGTGCCGTCGGCCAGGCTGAAGCCCGAAACCGTCACCGCCTTGCCATTGCCGGCGTTCTTGTCGCCAAACACGCCGCTGCCGCCCGAGACCACCAGCGTCTCGCCCGTAACCAGGCCCGTCAAACTGCCGCCGGCCAGGGTTGCGGCCGTGGTGCCGTCATAGGCGCGCGTGCCCGCCGTCATGCCCGATAGCGTCAAGGCTTTCGGCGTGATACTGGCGATCAGGCCGCTCGGGTTGCTGATCGTATAGTTGGCCGCCAGGCCGCCGTTGCCGCCGTTGACCAGGGTCGAACCGGTCGCCGTCACCGTCTTGCCGGTGCCGGCGTCCCTGGTATCAAAGGTAGCGCTCAAGCCCGTCACGCCCAGCGTTTCAGAGCCGACCAGGCCGCTGATCGAGCCGCCCGACAAGGTCGCCTTGGTGCTGCCGTCATAGACTTTATTCACGGCCGACATGCCGCTAATCGTCAGCGCCTTCGGCGTGATGGTGCCGCTGCCGGTCGCGGTGGTGCTGGCCAGCGTGTAGTTGGCCGCGTCAAGGCCGCCCAGGGTCAGGAAGGAAATCGTCACGGCCTTGCCGGTGCCGGCGTTCTTGTCGCTGAACGCGGCCTTGGTGGCGCCGATGGCCAGGCTGTCGCCGCTCACCATGCCATTGAAAGTGGCCGTGGCCGTTGCGAAGGTGGCGGAAGTGCCACCGTCATAGACCTTGCTGTCGGCCACCACATTGGTCACCGAGCTGATGCTGGCCTGGCTGATATTGGCCGTCACGTCAGTCGGGTTGCTGACCGCGTAGTTGCTGGCCAGGCCGGTGCCATCGCTGATCTGCGCGCCGCTGACAATGACGGCTTTGCCGGTGCCGGCGTTCTTGTCGCCAAAGGCGCCCGACAGACCGGACAAGCCCAGGGTTTCGCCACCGACCAGGCCATTCAAGGCGCCACCGCTGACGGTTGCTTTGGTGCTGCCGTCATACACCTTATTGGCGGCCGCCACGCCCGTGACGCTCAACGCTTTTTGCGCGATGCTGGCCGCAAGACCGCTGACCGGGCCGACCGAGTAATTGCTGGCCAGGCCGCCGTTGCTGCCGTTGGACAAGGTACCGCCGGTGACGCTGACAGCCTTGCCAGCACCGGCATTCTTGTCGCCAAACGCACCGGCCAGGCTGCTCAGGCCGAGCGTTTCAGAACCGACAAAGCCGCTCAGGCTGCCGCCCGTGATGCTCGCATCGAGCGCGCCGTCATAGGTTTTGTCGGCCGCCAGTGCGCCTGTGACCATCAGCACTTTTTGCGTGATGTTGCCCGTCACGCTGGTCGGGTTGCTGACCGTGTAATTGCTGGCCAGGCCGCTGCCGTCGGCAATGCCCACGCCACTGACCGTCACCGCCTTGCCGTTGCCGGCGTTCTTGTCGGCAAACACGCCACTGCCGCCGCTGACCACCAGCGTTTCACCGCTGACCAGGCCGCTCAGGGCGCCGCCACTCAAGGTGGCCGCGGTGGTGCCGTCGTAGACGCGCGTGCCGGCCGTCATGCCCGTTACCGTCAGCGCTTTCGGCGTGATATTGGCTGTGAAACCGGTCGGGTTGGCCATCGTGTAGTTGCTGGCCAGGCCGCCGTTGCCGCCGTTGACCAGGGTGGTACCGGTGGCCGTGACAGCCTTGCCGGTGCCGGCGTTCTTGTCGTCGAAGGTGACCGTCAAACCCGTCACGCCCAGAGTTTCCGTGCCGACCAGGCCGCTGATCGACCCGCCCGTCACGCTGGCCTTGGTGTTGCCGTCATAGACTTTATTCACGGCCGACATGCCGGTAATCGTCAGCGCTTTCGGTGTGATGGCGCCGGTGCCGCTGCCGCTGGTGTTGGTCAGGTTGTAGTTGCCCGCATCCGTGCCGCCGAGTGCGATGCCGCTCACCGTCACCGTCTTGCTGCCGGCATTCTTGTCATTGAACAGTGCCGAGGTGGCGCTGAACAACAGGCTGTCGCCGCTGACCATGCCGTTGAAGGTGGCGCCGGTGGCGCTGACGGTGGCCTTGGTATTGCCGTCGTAGACCTTGTTGTCGGCGACGATATTGCTGACGGTGCTGATGGTGGCCTTGGTGATATTGGCCGTCAAACCGGTCGAATCGGTGACCGTGTAGTTGGACGCCAGGCCGCCATTCGCGCCGCCCGTCAAGGCCGCGCCACTGACGGTCACCGCTTTCGCGGTACCGACATTCTTGTCGGCAAACAGCCCCGTCATGCTGGTCAGCGTCAGGGTTTCCTTGCCGACCAGGCCGTCCAGGCTGCCGCCGCTGATGGTGGCCACCGTGCTGCCGTCATAGACCCGGTCAGCGGCTGTTGCACCGATCACCGTCAATGCCTTCCGGGCGATGCTGGCGGTGGCCGTGGCGCTGGCATTGGTGAGGTCATAGTTGGCCAGGTCGTTGCCCGTCAGCGTGATGCCGGAGATATTGACAGTCTTGCCGGTGCCCGCATTCTGGTCGCTGAAGGCGCCGCTGGCGCTGGAAAAGGCCAGATCGTCGCCAAGCACCATGCCGGTGATGACGGCCTTGCCGCCAATCACGGCGGCAGTGCTGCCATCGTAGGTCTTGTCGCTGGCGCTCAAGCCGCTGACGCTGGAAATGCTTGCCTTGGTGACGTTGCCGGTCACACTGGTCGGATTGCTGACCGTGTAATTGCTGGCCAAGCCGCCGGCATTGTCGGCCAGCGTGACGCCGGTGACGGTGACGGCCTTGCCGCTGCCGGCAGTCTTGGTGGCATAAGCGCCGCTCAAGCCGGACAGCGTCAATGTTTCGCCGCTGAGCAGACCATCGAGCACGCCGCCCGCCAGGGTCGCGGCCTTGGTGCCATCGTAGACGCGGGTTAGCGCGCTGGCACCGCTGACCGTCAGCGCCTTCGGGGTGATATTGCCGGTGACGCCGGTCGCGTTGCTGACCGTATAGTTGCTGGCCAAGCCGGTGCCGTCGGCCAGCGTGGCGCCGGTCACCGTCACGGCCTTGCCGTTGCCCGCGTCCTTGTCGTTGAATGCGCCGCTCTGGCCAGACAGGCTCAGGGTTTCGCCGATCACCAGGCCATTCAGGGTACCGCCCGAAATGCTGGCCTTGGTGTTGCCGTCATAGATCTTGCTGGCGACGCTCACGCCGCTGACCGTCAAGGCTTTTTGCGTGATATTGGCCGACAGGCCCGTCACGCCACCGAGCGTGTAGTTGCTGGCCAGGCCATTGCTGCCGTCTGACAAGGTGCCGCCGGTAACCGTCACGGCAATGCCGTTGCCGGCGTTCTGGTCGGCGAAGGTGCCCGACAGCGTGCCCAGGTTAACCGTTTCAGTGCCGATCATGCCGCCCAGGGTGCCACCCGTCATTGCGGCCGCCTTGGTGCCGTCGTAAGTCTTGTTGCCGGCTGCCACGCCGGTCAACGTCAAGGCTTTGGGCGTGATGCTGGCCAGCACGGTGGTATCGGCAAGCGTGTAGTTGGACGCCAGGCCGCCGCCGCTGCCATTGCCCAGGTTGGTGTGGACGGTGACCGTCTTGCCATTGCCGGCGTTCTGGTCGGCAAACGCGGCGGTAGGGCCTACTGCCAGCGTTTCGCCGCTAATCAGGCCGGTGATGCTGCCCTTGTTGATGGCGGCCGTCGCGTTGCCGTCGTACACTTTGTTACCCACCGCCAGGTTAATCCAGCTCAAGACCTTGGGCGTGATGGTGCCGGTGACGTTGGTCGGCGTGGCGATCGAATAATTGCTGGCCAGGCCAGTGCCATCGGACACCGTGCCCAGCGTCAGCGTCAGCGTCTTGTTGGTGCCAGCGTTGGCATCCAGGTAAGTGCCGCTCGACGCGCCGAGGTTCAGGGTTTCACCGGTCACCAGGCCATTCAAGGTACCGCCAGTCACGGTTGCCGACGCCAGTTTGTTGTATTGCCTGGTGGTCGCGGCCAGGCCGGTGACGCTCAATGCTTTCGGCGTAATGGTGCCGGTCAGGCCGGTGGCCGTGACGATATAGTTGCCACCGGCGCTGCCGGTGGTGATCGCCGTGACGGCCTTGCCAGTGCCGGCATCCTTGGTGTCGAAGGTGCCCGTGTTGACCACGACATTGCCGTTGTCCTGCGACAGCAGGCCGCTCACGGTGGCGCCGCTGATCGTGGCGGCGGTGGTGCCGTTATAGTCGCGGCTGCTCACCACCCCGCCGGTGACGGTGGCGGCCTTCCTGTCGATGGTCAGCGTCGCCGCGTTGGAATTGATGGCATAACCGCGCTGGCCAGAATACAGGCCGCCGGCCGTGATGGCGTAGGTGCCGGCGTTGACCGCGCTGCCCGCCGCGCCATAGTTCAGTGAACCGGACAGCGTGGCATTCGGGTTCGAGAAGGTGGCGCCCGGCGCCGTCCAGCTGCTGGTGCCGTCATAGGTCTTGCTGGCGTTCGAGGCAAACGTCACCTGCAGCGGCGTCATGAAGGCGCGCAGCAAGGGGTAGGTATTCGTGTCGTAGACGATCCACGCGCCGGCCAGGTCCCACGCTGCGCCGCTGTAGGTGGACAGCAATTTCATTTGCGCGGTGGTCAAGCCGGTGCCGGTGGCGCTGGTGGCCTGGCCCGTAGTGGTGGCATCCCAGAAGTTGCCGCTCGCGCTGCCACTATTGACGCCCACCAGGCCGCCCACGTTGAGGATGCCGGAGACGGCGCCGGTGGCGTAGTTATTGCTCAAGGTGCCGGAATTGAGGCCGACCAGGCCGCCCACATCGGTGCTGCCGCTCACCGTGCCGGAGGCATAGCTGTTGCTGACAGTACCACTGTTGCTGCCGACCAGGCCGCCGACGTCGGTCGAGCCGGTCACGCTCGCGGTGCTGTAATTGCCACTGACAAGGCCGGCATTGTTGCCGACCAGCGCGCCGGTGCTATCCCTGCCGGTGATGCTGCCGCCTTCCAGGCCGGCATTGCGCACGATCGCCGTGCTCGACGTGGCGCCGAACAGGCCGGCGTAATCCGTGCCTGGACGGTTGACGACCAGACCTGAAATGACATGACCGGCGCCGTCGAAGGTGCCGGTGAACCTGGCGCCGCTGCTGGCACCGACCGGCACAAAGGTGCCGCCGTTCCACACATCACTGCCGGTGCCGGTGCCGGCCGCGTTGACATCCATGCCCAGCGTATAATTGCCGGCCAGGTTCATCGCCATCAATTGCAATTGATGCGTATTGTAAATAGTGGTGCTGTATTCGGACGAGAGCATCGGCCCGGTGGCGCCTGTCGCGTTGCCCGCGCCGTTGAGCGTGCCGTCGGTATTGACCATCACCCAATTGTTGCCGGTTGCGCCAGGCGTGGTCGTGAAATTGAAGCCGCCGAAATTCGATCCGGTTCGCATTTCCGTCGCTGTCAGGCCCGTGACCGTCGTGACCGTCCCGCCGCCGGAATTGTTGCCAACCGCCACAATCGGGGCCGGATTCAAAGTTGTATTGTAATAACTGTTAGCGATCGAACCCGTGGCGGCGCTGATGATGCCGACCACGCCGCCCACCGTGCCGGTGGCGCTATTGATCAAGCCCACCGTGCCGGACGAATACACCCTGGCGACACTACCGGCGACACCGATCGTGCCAACCACGCCGCCTGTGCCGCTGGGGATGCCGACGTTAGACCCGCTAGCGCCATTGACTGCACCGGTCACGTAACTGTCGCTAAGCTGCCCCTTGTGCATGCCGACCAGGCCACCGGTGGCAGTGGTGCTGGAAGTGCTGGCGCCCAGGCCCTGCGCGGTGACTGTTCCGGTGGAATAACTGTTGCTGATCAGAGAAGCAGGTGTGGCGCCGCTAACGGTGTAAGTGACAGCCGCCAGGCCACCCACATAGGCACCTCCCGACACGGCGCCGGTGTTGTAGCTGTTGGTGATGACGCCGCCTGCGCGATTGTGGACGACCAGGCCACCGACATCGTTTTTGCCTGACACCACGCCGGAATTGAAACTGTTGGTGATGCTGCCCAGGTTGTTGGCGACCAGGCCCGCCGCCATGAACAGCCCGGTCACGCTACCGCTGTTATAGCTGTTGATAATCTTGCTGTTGGCAGTGGTATTGCCCACCAGGCCGCCCAACCAGCCATCTTGCTTTACCGTGGTCAGGATCACCGAGCCGTTGTTGTAGCTGTCGGTGATGGTGCCTTGATTGAGTGCCACCAGGCCGCCGGCATGCGTCCTGCTTGCGGCCGATACCGTGCCACTGCTGACAAAAGCATTGCTGATGATGCCATTGTTGATGCCGACCAGTGCCGCCGTCTGGCCATAAGTACCACTGGCGATATTGCCGGTGATGGCAACGTTCGACAAGCCGATGTTGCGCAAGCTTGCCGTCGTGCTGGTCGCGCCGAACAGCGCGGCAATACCGGCGGACGCGGTGTTGGTAATTGTCAAACCATTGATGACATGGCCCAGGCCATCGAACTGGCCGGTAAATGGCACGGCGCTGGTGCCGATCGGCGTGAAACCGTTGGCGCCCCAGACCGCCGTGTTCGCCGTGCCGGTGGCGTCGATATTGGCGCCCAGTACGAAGTTGCCGCTCAGCGCATTTTTCAAGCCTTGCAAATCGGTGCCGCTTACGCTGGTGGCCGCGCCCAGGGAGTTGATCACCGTATAGGCCGTCGCCGTGCCGTCACTGCCCAGCTTGGTGCTGAAGTTCAGCCCCGACGGCAGGTCGATCTCGGCCTTGACGTTGTACTTGCTCAAGTTGCCGGATGCCACGTTGGCCTGGCCATATTCCAGCGCCAGGCTGGCCGTGCCGGAGCCGCGCAATGGCTGGTTGATATTGATATTGTTTTGCGCCGTCATCTTCAGCTGGTTGGCCGACCACGAAATCGTGTCGTTGACGTTGATGTCGCCCAACACGCCGGTACCGCCCGAGATGCTCTGAATCTGGACACTGGTGCTCTTGAGCGCATTCGTATAAAACGCGCCGGTCTGGTCGCCGCCGGTCGCCGCGATGGTGTAGTCGGTCGGGTCGATCAGCCAGGTGCCGGTCAAGCCGTTGCTTGATGCCGTCGTCACCTTCAGCGCGTCGTCGATCTTCACATGCGCGGCCGAGGTATCGATGAAGCCGCCCTTGCCGCCTGTTGGCGCGCTGGCGTCCAGCGTGCCGCCCGCGTTCACCGTGCCGCTCTGCATATCGCCCAGCAACTTGATCGTGCCGCCACGCGTATCGATCGTCTGCGCCTCGATCACGCCCGTGTTGTTGACGACGGTTTTCAGCAAGTCGCCGGCCGCCTGCGCCGTCAGTACCACGCTGCCGCCGTCCGCCCGGATCATGCCGCCATTGTTGACCAAGGCGCCCACGGCGCCCGCGTTGACAGCGACATTGAGCAAGCCGTCGCCCGCCACATCGAGCGTGATGGCGCGCCCCGCCGCCAGGGCCACCGAACCCAGGCGTGCCTGGATCGTGCCCTCGTTCGACACGTTGGCGCCCAGCAAGGCCACATAGCCGCCCGGTGCGCTGATCGAACCCTGGTTCAGCACCTTGCCGGTACCGTTGCCGCTAAATTGGTACTTGCCGGCCATGAAGTCGGCATTGTTGATATCCAAGGTGGAGGCCACCAGGCCCGCCGTGTTCACGGACGCGCCCTGGCCGAACAGCACGCCGTTCGGGTTGACGATAAACACCTTGCCGTTGGCCGACAAGTTGCCGAGGATGGTCGTGCCATCGCTGCCCAGCACGCGGTTCAGGGCCACCGCATTGCTGTTCGGCTGCACGAATTGCACCGACTCGCCCTTGTTGATATTGAAGTTGGCCCAGTTGATGACGGCGTTCTGGCTGCCCTGCCTGATCACCGTGGCACCTGGCGCACCGGTGATGCTGGCCTGCCCCGCCACCACCGTGCCGCCTGTGGGCCCCGCCAGCGCAAGACTGCCGTAGCCCAGCATCAGCGCCGCCGCCATGCTGGTCAAGGCAAAATGCGCCCCGCCCCCGCTGCATCCTGGCATCGAGCGCTTGCCGGCGGATTTGACGTTTTCGGAAACGGCGGCATACGCGCCGGTAGCCTGGTTCCAGATGGAGCGGTAGATGCGGTTCATGGCGGTGTCCTGAGTGTTTTAACTTGTACTAATTTAGAAATACTTGACGGCTTGCAGCCAGAAGCGGCCTGCAGCATCCGGTGCGGAGGTCGCCTTGGCATTGCCCAGCTTGTGTGCGTAATACGCTTTCAGGACGAGCGCATTGGCGCCCGTCCACGTCACGCCCACGCCGGCGCCGCTCAAGGTGCGGCGGTTCTCGCCGGCGCTCCAGGCGTCGCGGTTCAGCTTGACGCTGCCCGTGTCGGCAAAGGCCAGCACCTGCAGCTGGCCGGGCAAGGAGGTAAAAGCCGTGAGATTCTGGCGCAGTTCCAGGTTCAGCACGTAACCCTGGTCGCCATACGCCTCGCCGCCCGGATAGGCGCGCACGCCGCCCACGCCGCCGATGCCCATCTTTTCCGACACGTCGAGATTTTTCGACGCGGCCTGGCCGCTGAGGGTGCCAAACAAGCTGGTCTCGCCGCCCAGGCTTTGCAGGCGCGCCGCGTTGAAAGCGAGCTTGTTGAAATGGCCGTTGCTCTTCACCGTCAACTGATCGATCCGGCGTGCCAGCGGCGTCTCGATATCGATCTTGCCCGTGGTGTAAGTGATGGAATACGTGCTCGCGCCACCGCCGCCCCAGCCATCCTTGGCGTCGCCGTTCAGGTTCAGCATCCACACCCTGGCCGTCTTGTCGTTGACGCTGCCCGTCGATTCCGTTCGATCCTGGAAGGTCTTGTCGTCATAGCTGACTTGCGCATACAGGTTGCTGCTGCGCGAGCGGATCAGCGGATAACTGCCATACGCGCTGGCGATCTTCGCCGTGCCCTTGGCGTCCAATACGGCAAATTCCTTGCCCAGCTTGTAATCCATATACGTGTAGGCGCCGCCCAGACGCAGCAAACCGGCCTGGCCCTGGTACGCGCCACGCACGTAATTGAGCCCGTCGGCCGAGGTGAAGGCACGTAGCGTGGCCACGTCGCCGATGCCGGCCAGTTCATTGATGTTCAAGGTGGCGCCGATGCGGTTGCGGCCCGTGTAGCGGTTGCCCTGGTTATCGACGTCGATGCTGCCGTTGAAGCGCGATCCCGGCTGCACGTCGACGATGAGGTCGGACGCGCCCAGGGACGCGCCCGGCGCCAGGGTCGAGCTGACCTGCACGCCCGGCAAGTCCGACAGCAGCAGCAAGCGCCGCTCCAGCGGCGGCGTGGAAATCACTTGCCCGTCCAGACCGGCCAATATCGTGCCGGCCAGGCCGTCCGACAAATTGCTCTGGTTGCGCAGCTGCACTTGCCCATACTGGCCCGGCAGCACGGTGATTTGCACCACGCCATCCTGGATGTCTTGCGCGGGCAGATACGCCTGCGCGAGGAAATAGCCACGGTTCTGGTAATAGCTGGCAATTTTTGACGCCATGGCGCGCAGTTCGCCCAGGGTCAGCTCGCTGCCCGGCACGAAACCCGTGGCGGCGACCAGTTCGCTCTCGGCAAAGACGGGCGGCGCCGTCACCTGCAGGCGCTGTACCGTGATGCGGGTGGTATCGCCCAGCGTGGTGGCCGGTACATTGCCCTGCTGCACGCGGATGGCTGGCGGCGCCTTCGGCAACTGGGGCGCGACGGGAATCTGCTGCAGCTGGCTGCCGGCGCTGGGGGATCGACGGCGTACGCGTTCTGGATCAGCAGTAGCAGGGTCAGGGGCAGGAGTTGGGTGCGCAAAAAATCCTCTCGATTACATCATCAGCGGTGGGCAGTGGGCGGTAAAGTTGCCAAATATTAATTTAATAGTTCCCACACTGTAACAGTTCCGCTCTAAAACTTGACGATCTTTATTTTTTATATTAGGAAAGCGCACATGAATTCGCCTTCCTGGCGAGTTTGGCGCGCAAAATGCTCAAACGGCGCGTCGATCAAGCAGTTTCTGCTCGATTTGACGGCAAGCGGTCTTGTATAGTTGCCAGCGTTGGCGGCAACGGCGGCAGCGGCCCGGCGCGAGCGTGCCGCTGCGGTGATCGAAGCAAATACGTCAAGCCATGATTTGACACTGCCCATGCAGGAGCTGGAGCAGGCGCGTCAAACGTCCTCTCAATGCCCTCCCCCCAGATACGCGGCGATCACCTTCGGATCGGTCTTCAGACTTTCGGCCGGGCCGTGCACGGAGATGCTGCCGTTTTCCAGCACGTAGCCGTAATCGGCCACGTTCAGGGCGGCGGCGGCGAATTGCTCCACCAGCAGCATGGTCACGCCTTCGCCTTTCAGGCGCGTGATGATGCGAAACACTTCCTCCACCAGGATGGGCGCCAGGCCCATCGACGGCTCGTCGAGCAGAATTACTTCCGGGTTCAGCATGACGGCGCGCGCCATGGCCAGCATCTGCTGCTCGCCGCCCGACAAGGTGCCGGCCAGCTGGTCGCGCCGCTCCTTCAGACGGGGGAACAGGTCCAGGGCCTTGTCCAGGTCGCCCTTGATGTCACCTTTCGGGCGCGAACGCGTAAAGCGGGGAAAGGCGCCCAGCAGCAGGTTGTCCGTCACCGACATGGAGGCGAACACGCGCCGCCCTTCCGGCGAATGGGCCAGGCCGGCGCGCGCGATGCGGTGCGAGTCGAGCCCCGTGACGTCCTTGCCACCCAGGGTGACGGTACCCGATTTGGGTTTCAGCATGCCAGAAATGGCGCGCATGGTGGTGGTCTTGCCGGCGCCGTTCGAGCCGATCAGGGTCACCAGCTTGCCCTTCGGGACTTCCAGCGAAATGCCGTGCAAGACTTCGACTTTGCCGTAGGCGGCGTGCAGATTATGAATGGTCAGCATGGTCTTCCTCTCAGTGCGCCGCGGGGCTCAGGGTGTCGGCGCTGCCGCCCAGGTAGGCTTCGATCACTTTCGGATCGCTCTGGACAAGCGCGGGTGCGCCTTCGGCGATCTTCTGGCCGAAGTCCAGCACCGTCACCACGTCCGACAGGGCCATCACCACGTCCATGTGGTGCTCGATCAGGATGATGGTAATGCCGTGGTCGCGGATCTTGCGGATGATGGCCATCAGCTCCTTGATGTCGGGCGCCGTCAGGCCCGCCGCCGGCTCGTCGAGCAGCAGCAGGCGCGGGTTGAGGCCCAGCGCGCGGCCGATTTCCAGCAGCCGCTGTTTGCCATACGGCAGATTGCGCGCCTCTTCATTGGCCAGGTCGGCCAGGCCGACGAATTCGAGGATGCTGGCGGCCCGCTCGCGCGCCAGGCGCTCTTCGCGCTTGTAGAGGGGCGTGTGCAGCATCACGTCCAGCACGTTCGATTTGAAGGTGTTGTGCAAGCCCACCAGCACGTTTTCGGTGGCCGTCATCTCGCCGAACAGCTGCACGTTCTGGAAGGTGCGCGCCACGCCGCCCAGGGCGATTTCGGACGGCGTGCGGCCGGAAATGACGGCGCCGGCAAATTCCACCTTGCCCGCCGTCGGCTTGTAGATGCCCGTCAGCACATTCATCATCGTGCTCTTGCCCGAGCCGTTCGGCCCGATCAAGCCGTGCACCGAGCCTTGCGTGACGTTCAAGTCCACCTGGTTCAGCGCTTTCAGGCCGCCGAACTGCATCAGCGCCTGGTCCACGCGCAGCAGCGTTTCGCCGCGCTGGCCACCCTGGGCGTGGTCAAAAGGCGCCACGCCGTGCGAGGCAACCGCCTGCACATGGCGCCGGCCCTTGCCCACAAAACTCATCAGGAAGCCGACGATGCCGTCCTGCAGGTAGTAGACGACAAATAAGGTCATCAGGCCGAAGATGGTCAGGCGCCAGTCGATCATATTGTCCAGTTTATAGGAATACGCGGCCAGGCCGATGGTGGCGACCAGCGGCACGAGCACGCCGCGCAGCGTGCTGCGCTTCTTGGCCAGCATGAAGGCGGAACCGATCACGCCCAGCACAGCGGCGGCCACGGCGATCTTGCGGAACAACTCGATGTCCGCCAGCAAACTGGGCAGCATGACGACGATCAGCGCGCCGATCAAGGCGCCCGAACGCGTCTTGCGCCCGCCCATGATGACGGCCAGCAGGAACAGAATGGTCAGCTCGAAGTTGTAGGTATTGGGCGAGATATATTCTTCCGAATACGCATACAGGCTGCCGGCCAGGCCCGCGAAGCCGGCGCTGATGACAAACGCATACACTTTATAGCGATACACGGACACGCCCATGCAGTCCGAGGCGATGGGGCTGTCGCGCAGCGCCTCAAAGGCACGTCCCAGGTTCGACTTCAGGATGCGGTGCACGACCACCAGCGAGATCACCATCAGCGCGGCGACCATGTAGTAGTACTCCACCTCGTTCAATCTGTGGCCGAACACGACGGGCTTGTGGATCTTGATGCCCATCGGGCCTTCCGTCAGGAAGCTCATTTCATTGATCAGGATTTGTATGATGGTGCCGAAGGCGAGCGTCACCATGGCCAGGTATGGCCCCGTCACGCGCAGGGCCGGCAAGGCCAGGAGGGCGCCGAAGACGGCCGCGCCCACGATGCTGGCGGGGATGGCCAGCCAGAACGACAGGCCCAGCTTGAACACCAGCACGCCCGTGGCATACGAGCCGATGCCGAACAGGCCAGCGTGGCCCAGCGACACCTGCCCCGTGTAGCCGACGACGATGTCGAGGCCGAACAGCAGGATGGCATAGATCAGGATGGTCTCGGCCAGGTGGATGTAATACGGATTCGGGATGACAATCGGGAACAGCACGAGCGCGGCCAGGCCCGCCGCGCAGAGCGCCAGCATGGTGAATTTCTTGTTCATGTGATCCTCAGACTTTCTTGATCGCGGCTTTGCCGAACAGGCCGGACGGCTTGACGGCCAGCACCAGCAGCAACAACAGCAGGCCTGGCACTTCCTTGTAGCCGGTGGAAATGTAATAGCCGGTGGTCGTTTCCGCGATACCCAGGATCAGGCCGCCGACGATGGCGCCCATGCCCGAGGTCAACCCGCCGATGATGGCCACGGCGAACGCTTTCAGGCCCAGCGAGGCGCCCATGGTGGCGCCGGTCAGGGTCAACGGTGCCACCAGCACGCCCGCGAAGGCGGCCGTGGCCGACGAGAGCGCATACGAAAAGGTGATCACCATGCCCGTGTTGATGCCCATCAGGCCGGCCGCGTCGCGGTCATTTGCCGTCGCTACCACGGCCTTGCCGTAGATCGACTTGCGGTTGAACAGCTCGACGGCCAGCATGATGGCCAGCGCGCCGACGATGACGGCCACCTGCATCGGCTGCACGTTCGCGCCCAGCACCTTGAACGGCGCGGCGCTGAGCGGCGACGGGAAAGTCAGGTCGTCCTTGCCCCAGATGTTTTCCGCCACGTTTTTAAAGATGATGGCCAGCGCGATGGTCGACATGATCCAGCCGAATTCGGACTTGATCTTGATGGCCGGCCGCACGCCTATCCATTCGACGAACACGCCCTGCAAGGCGCCGAAGGCGATGACGATGGGGACCATCAGCAAATAGCTCATGTAAGGGCCGCCGTGGATGGTGCCCACCAGGGACAGGCCCACCAGCGCGCCCAGCATCAGGGATTCGCCCTGGCCGAAATTGAGGGTGCCGGAAGTGGCGAAGGTCAGCTGGTAGCCGAAGGCGATGACGGCATAGATCATGCCCAGCGCGACGCCGCTGAAGACAAGCTGCAGGAAGATTTCCATGGTATTCCCCGGAAGACGAAAGATGAAAAAATGGCCAGTCCTGATTCCTCAAGGCTGGCCATTGCGCGGCGAATGTCCGCAGGGATTACTTGGCGAGGACGACCTTGCCGTCCTTGACTTCCCCAAACACGGTCAGCTCGGCCGTGATCGCTTCATGGTTGGTCTTGCTGAACGGTTTGTTGTAGGTCGTCACGGCGCCTTCCACCTTGTCCGTCAGGTTTTCCAGCGCGGCGCGCACTTTCGGGCCATCGGTGCCGCCGGCCTGCTTGAAGGCCGCAGCCAGCAGGTAGATGGAATCGTAGCCTTGCGCAGCCGAGACGGCCGATGGCATGCGTCCGCCCGATGGCTTGTAGGCCGCCACATAGGCGTCGATGAAGGCCTTGCGCTTCGGCGTGCTGGCATCCTGGATGAAGGTTTGCGGCATGCGCGTGCCATTGCCGTTCTTGCCCGCGTTGTCGATGAAGTTACCCATGGCCAGGGTCCAGCTGCCGATCAGCGGCACTTTCCAGCCCAGTTTTTCCATGCCGTTGGCGATCTGTGCCAGTTCCGGACCGATGCCATAGGTCAGTACCACTTCCGCCCCGGCCTGCTTGGCTTTCAGCAGCTGGGCCGTCATGTCGACATCCTTGATGTTGTATTTTTCAATGGCGACGGGCTTGACGCCTTTCTTTTCCAGCGCCTTTTCCAAGTCTTCGCGGCCCAGCTGGCCATAGTTGGTCGAGTCGGCGAGGATCGCCACTTTCTTGAACTTGCGGTTCTCGATCGCCTCATGCACGATCATGCCGGACTGGATGGTGTCATTGGCCGCATTACGGAAGATATAGTTTTCCGGCTGGTCGGCGAACTGCTTGGTGACGATGGAGCCCGTCGCCACATTGTTCATGACGGGAATCTTGGCTTCCTGATAGAAGCGCTGCGAAGCCAGCGCCACGCCCGTGTTGATATAGCCGACGGTGGCAGCGACCTTTTCCTTGTTGATCAGTTCCTGGGCGATTTGCACGCCGCGCTCGTTCTTGGCTTCGTCGTCGCGCTCGATCAGCAGCAGCGAACGGCCCAGCACGCCGCCTTTGGCATTGATTTCAGCGACGGCCAGCTTGACGCCGTCGCGCATCGACACGCCCATCGGCGCGGAGCCGCCCGTGAACGGACCGGACACGCCGATCTTGATGGGGTCGGCTGCGACTGCCGCCTGCGAGAAACCCAAAACCAAACTTGCCACGAGCAATTTCTGTTTCAAATTCATTGTCATCTCCTCTGTTACAACGTTTTTAATGCCACTTATTTTTATTGTCGTACGCTGGATAACCGCCCCATCGATAAATCATTGTAGGTGAGTAAACATGCACCAGCAACAACTACATATGACGCATCGCAACATGCAGAAAAAGCCGAATTGCTGGCCCGATGTCAGTCTTTTGTAAGGAAAATATGACGCAAATTGGAGCGCCGTGCAGCATTTGGCAACAGTCCTGCCACCGGTGCGGGGCTGACGGACGACGTCGACGGCCTGTTGATCTGGCGCAATACTGCTACTCCTCAGCATGCTAAGGTCGGCCATGCCAGCGCATGCGCGCCGGTCCCATCAGCCGCTCCTACCGCATGGAGGCCATATGCAGCGCCCGCCGAATCCGTCCGTTACCACTCTGCTTCTTTACGCCACCGCCAGCTTGCTGCTGGGCGGCTGCGCCACCGACCTGGCGCCCGTGCGCACCTTTGCCGAGCAGACGCAAAAGATGTCGCAGCACTTCGAACCCATGCTGGCGGGCGGCGTCCACAGCTGCATGGACAAGGCCATGCGCAAGCGTTTGATTCTGGCCGAGCGTTTCGATGCGCAAGCCAGTGAACAGGCGGCGCGCGCCGATTGCGCCGCCATCGCGCAAGCCAGCGCGTCGGTCGCCAGCCTGAACGATATCCTGCTGCGCTACGCGCACACCATGGCGGCGCTGGCCGATGACAAGCTGCCCGTCTACAAGGAAGAATTTGGCGGACTCGGCGATGCGCTGGGCGGCCTGGCACAGCCGGGCGCCGGCGCCCCCCTGCTCGATGCGGGCAAGCTGTCCAAGGTCGTCAAATTGAGCGAACACCTGAGCCGCCTGGCCACCCAGCGCGTACAGAAATCGGCCTTGCGCGAATTGCTCGACGAGCAGGAAGCCGTCGATATCGTCAGCAATGCGCTCAAGGAGTATGCCCAGCGCAGCTACCGCGCCAGCTTGCAGGATGAATTGCGCGACCTGGACTTGCTGCGCGGCGCCGTCGACAAGGCCGCGCCGCGTGAACCGCTGGCCGCCAACTACATCCGCACGCGTCTGCACCTGGAAGGGCGGCAATTGCAGGAAAGGGAAAAGATCGTCGCAGCGTATGTCGCCGCCGTCGACGCGCTGCAAGCCAGCGTGGCCGCGCTGCGGATCAATCTCGATCGCCTGCAGGCGCCCGAACTGGAGCGGCAACTGGCGCAGTTTTCACGCCAGGTCGACACGCTGCAAAAACAGGCTGTTTTCTATGGCCCCGCCCGCTGGTAAGCGGCGCGCACACAGGAGTATCCCATGGCCACACTGACCGAACTGACGAAAGACCAAAGCTACGCCATCGCCGACAGCCTGGCGCAAGCGTCAAGCCTGGTGCTGGAATTGCGCATCCGCGAACGCGAGGCGCTGGCGCCGGACGAGCGCGCACTGCTGGAACAATATGAAAACCACCTGGACCAGATGGTGGCCCTGTTCCGCGCGTATGGCATTTACCTGACGGCCGAAGGCGCCGAGCAGGCACGTGGCGATATCGAGGGCGCCATCGCGAAGGGCAAGCTGCAGCTCAAGCGCATCGCCGACGTCAAGGCGGCCATCGCGGCGGCGGCCAGGCTGGTCGACCTGGGCGCGGCCATCCTGTCGCGCGACCCGTTCGCCATCGGCGAAGCGGCGGCCAGCCTGCGGACCAGGCCGAAGAAGGAAGCCGCAGCCTAATTCAGGGTTCAGGCGGGCGATGGCCCATGGCGTGCGTGGCCATCATCAGATACAGGTGGCCCTGCTCCTCGTTGTGCGCGTAGCCCATCTGCCCTTCGGCCAGGGCGACGGATTTCTGCTGCAGCGCTTCAGGGTAGCCAAGGTCGCAGGCCGCATCGAGCCAGTAGCGCGCCTTTTCCTCGTCACTGTCCTGCAGCAGGTTCGCCACGATGAACATGGCCGGCGCCACGCCCCGCTGCGCGGCCAGCTCCAGCGACCGCAGCGCGGCGGCGCTGTCCTGCGGCCCACCCATGCCGTTTTTCAGCATCAGGCCCAGGTAATAGGCGGCAGGACCGCTGCCCTGCCCCGCCGCCTGTGCGAACAGCGCGCGCGCCTGCGGCTGCGACGCTGCTCCCGCGCGCATCAAGGCCTTGGCCTGGGGCGTGACATCCGGCCCTGCCGATGCCAGCGGCGATACGCCCAAGGCGATGGCAAACAACAATGCCTTCATTTCGACAGGTCCACTTGGTACAGCGCAAAACCCTTGCCCGCGCCATCATCAGGCTTGATCTGCGTCACATTGCCGATACCGGCCGCTTGCGCCAGCTCGATCATGTGCGGCGCCGAGTGGAACACCACCGGGCCTTTCGTGGCAGCCTTGGCGAAGCGCCAGCTGCGCGCCGATCCGTTTTTCGCCCGCGTCAGGTTTTTCTCTTGCGTGACGTAGGCAATCAAGAGTTCGCGGTTATTGTCGGGCGAGGCCACCACCGTCTTGCTGCCGTCGAGGCCAGGAAAATTGCCGCCGCCGCTGGCGCGATAGTTATTCGTCGCTATCAAAAATTCCTGGCTGGCGTCCATCGGCTTGCCCTTGTACGTCAAACCCTTGATGCGCTGGCCCGGCGGCTGCGTGACGTCGATCTGGTAGCGCACATCGGCGCTGGTGATGGCGTCGAAGTTGTAGCTCGGGTGCGCCGTGTTGACCAGTTCCTGCGCTTCCAGCTTGTTCGGGTCGATGGTATTGAAGCGCCGCGCCGACTGTTCCAGCCAGGCTTTCAGTTCCGCGCCATTCATCTTCACGCCATACAGCGCGTTCGGATACAAATACAGGTCGGCCGCGTTGTTCAGCGCCACATTGCCCGCCTTGACGTCCGTGTAGTCGGACACGCCGGCCGAGCCGCTCTTGAACGGCGACGACATCGACAGCACGGGCAAGTGCGCGTACTGCGGCAGGTTCGCCTTGACATACGCGGCCAGGTAGCCCGCTTGCGCCTGGTTCACCACCTCGATGGCGCTGACGTCGCCCACATCGGCGAAATACGTCGACATGCGGAAGTCCGTGGCGCCGACGGGCGTCTGCACGTAGGCAATCGTCGCCGCATGTTCCTCGGCCACCAGCCTGGCGATGGCCGCATCAGGCGCCACATAGCTTTTATCCGCGTTCTGGATGCCGCGCGCTTCCACCGTGGTGGCGCGCTTGTCGATGGTCCACTGCTTGCCGTCGTGGCGCAGGGAGAGGCCAATCACACCCAGGTGCTTGCCCCACAAATTGGCCATCACGGTAGGCACGCCGTTGACCAAGCCACGGGCCTTGTCGACGCCTGGCAAATTAAACTGCGGCACCGTGCTGGCGGCGTTCGGGAACAGCTGGTGCGAGTGGCCGATCAGCATGGCGTCCACGCCCGGCACTTGCGACAGGTAGTAATTGCCGTTTTCCATGGTGGGCGAATATGGGCTGTCATCGAGGCCACCGTGCGAAATGGCCACCACCAGCTCGGCGCCCCTGGCGCGCATCTCGGGGATGAATTTTTCCGCCGTCTCGCGCACGCCCTGTGTGTAGACGCGGCCTTCCAGCCAGCGCTTGTCCCAGGCCATGATGGTGGGTGGCGCAAAGCTGATGATGCCCACCTTCACGCTGCTGGTCACCGGTTTGCCATCGGGGCCGGCCGCCGTGATCTGCTTGTCGATGATGTGGTAGGGCGCAAACAAGGGCTTGCCCGTCCTGACGCTGTAGACGTTGGCCAGCACTTGCGGGAACGCGGGGCCGGCGCAGCGCGGTTTGCCGGCATCGACGCTGTCGACATCAAACTGGTTGCCCGTCACCTGGCTCAAGAAGGCCAGGCCGTAGTTGAATTCATGGTTGCCGATGCCGCCGCCATCGACCTTCAGCAGATTCATGGCCTTGTAAATGGCCAGGGTCTGGTCGCAGGCCAGCGGTTTTACCAATGCCTGGTAGTCGGCCAGCGCCGTGCCCTGGATGGTGTCGCCATTGTCGAGCAACAGGTTGTTCGGAAATTGCGCGCGCGCCTGGGCGATCAGCGCCGCCGTGCGTTCCAGGCCGATAGACGGCTCCGCCTGCAGCTTGTAGTAATCATAACTGAGCACATTCGCGTGCAAGTCCGTCGTCTCCAGCAGGGCCAGCGTGGCGCTGCTGCCCGCTGGCGCGGCCATCGCCCGGACCGGTTCGTGGGCGGCGGGTGGCAAGGCGCCGCAGCCGGCCAGCAGCAGCGGTAACAGGGCAAGACGGGGAAGTTGGCGCAGGGGGTGGCACATGAGAATTCCTGTGGAAAGACAATATCGCCAGCATCATACGCAGCACGCCAGCCATCTTCAAGGCAAAAATATTGTCGCAAATACAGCAAAATGACGATTTTATTGTCTCGTGCAACAGCAATTGCGCCGCAGCGGCAGCGGAAACCGGCCGCGCTCGCGTATAATTCAAGGTTTGATTTCACCATAGAAGACCAGAACATTATGGAAGCCGAACGCATCAATATCATCTCCGCCCTGCTGAACGACCTGACGGTCCGCGAAGCCGAACTTCGGAGGTATCTTTGACTTCGCTGTCAAGTCGGAGAAACTAGAGCAAGTCAACGAAGAGCTGGAAGATCCGACCGTCTGGAATGATCCGAAGCGCGCCCAGGACCTCGGTAAAGAGAAGAAGGCGCTGGAAGCGATCGTCTTCACGCTGACCAAGGCAGATGCCGACCTGCGCGATACCCGCGACCTGTTCGACATGGCGCGCGAAGAAGGCGATGACGAGACGCTGGAAGCGATCGAGCAGGACGTGCAGGAAATCCGCAAGGTCATCGAAAGCATGGAATTTCGCCGGATGTTCAACAATCCGATGGACCCGAACAACTGCTTCATCGACATCCAGGCCGGCGCCGGCGGTACGGAAGCCCAGGACTGGGCCTCGATGCTGCTGCGCCAGTACCTGCGCTATTGCGAACGCAAGGGTTTTAAAGTTGAAATCCTCGAGCAGTCCGACGGCGAGGTAGCCGGCATCAAGACGGCCACCCTGAAGGTCGAGGGCGATCACGCCTACGGCTTCCTGCGCACGGAAACGGGCGTGCACCGCCTGGTGCGCAAGTCGCCGTTCGACTCGGCCAACGGCCGCCACACCTCGTTTACGTCGCTGTTCGTGTATCCCGAAGTCGACGATTCGATCGAGATCGACGTCAACCCGGCCGATATCCGCGTCGATACCTACCGCGCGTCGGGCGCCGGCGGTCAGCACATCAACAAGACCGACTCCGCCGTCCGCATGACCCATGCGCCGACCGGCATCGTGGTGCAGTGCCAGAACGACCGTTCGCAGCACCGCAACCGCGCCGAAGCGATGGAAATGCTGAAAGCCAAACTGTACGAGCATGAACTGCGCAAGCGCATGAGCGAACAGCAAAAGCTGGAAGACTCGAAGACGGACGTGGGCTGGGGTCACCAGATCCGCTCCTATGTGCTGGACCAGTCCCGCATCAAGGACTTGCGCACCGGCTTCGAGACGGGCAATACCAAGGGCGTGCTCGATGGCGACATCGACGAGTTCATTTCCGCCTCGCTGAAACAAGGCGTATAAGGATAAAAGGAAGTCGTCTACCGCGAACTGTATGGCCCGCACCTGGCCGCGGTAGCCGGTTTCGACTCGCTGATCGCCAGCCAGCGTGGCGCCAGCGCTGGCTCCACATCATCAATCATCACCAACGAAGAACACCATGACTACGGAACTCCAAGAACAAGCCGCCGCCCCCGATGAAAACAAGATCATCGCCGAGCGCCGCGTCAAGCTGGCAGCACTGCGCGAACAAGGCATCGCCTTCCCGAACGATTTCCGCCCCGAGCACAAGGCGGCCGATCTGCACGCGCAATACGGCAGCAAGACGCGCGAAGAGCTGGAAGCCGAACCTGTCACCGTGGTGCTGGCCGGCCGCATGATGCTCAAGCGCGAAGCGGGCAAGAAAGCCGCCTTCGCCACCCTGCAAGACGCTTCCGGCCCGAAGGCCGACGGCCGCATCCAGATCTACGCCACCCTGGATCTCACCGGCGAAGCGGCCATGGCCGCCCTGCACCACTATGACCTGGGTGACATCCTGGGCGTGACGGGCACGCTGTTCAAGACCAAGACGGACGAACTGACCATCAAGGTCACGCAACTGCGTTTGATCACCAAGTCGCTGCGCCCGCTGCCGGACAAATTCCACGGCCTGGCCGATCAGGAAACCAAGTACCGCCAGCGCTACGTCGACCTGATCATGAACGAAGAGACGCGCCGCACCTTCAAGGCGCGTACCGCCGCCATCTCGTCGATCCGCCGCTTCATGGAAAAGAACGAGTTCATGGAAGTGGAAACGCCGATGCTGCACACGATCCCGGGCGGCGCGGCGGCCAAGCCATTCATCACGCACCACAATGCGCTGGACATGCAAATGTTCCTGCGCATCGCGCCCGAGCTGTACCTGAAGCGCCTGGTGGTGGGCGGCTTCGACCGCGTGTTCGAAATCAACCGCAACTTCCGCAACGAAGGCGTGTCGATCCGTCACAACCCGGAATTTACGATGATGGAATTCTACGCGGCCTACACCGACTACAAATGGCTGATGGATTTTACCGAAGCCGTTATCCGCCAGGCCGCCATCGACGCGCACGGCACCGCCACCCTGACCTACGGCGGCCGCGAACTCGATCTGGCAAAACCGTTCCACCGCCTGACCATCGTCGAAGCGATCAACAAGTACGCGCCGGGCTACACGCCGGAGCAGTTGAACGATGCCGAATTCATCAAGGAAGAGCTGAAGAAATTCGGCGTCAAGCCGTTCGCCACGGCCGGCCTGGGCGCGCTGCAACTGGCGCTGTTCGAAGAGACGGCAGAAGCGCAGCTGTGGGAACCGACCTACATCATCGACTACCCTGTTGAAGTGTCGCCACTGGCGCGCGCTTCCGACACGGTGGCCGGCATCACCGAACGTTTTGAACTGTTCATGGTGGGCCGCGAGATCGCCAACGGCTTCTCCGAGTTGAACGACGCGGAAGACCAGTCGGCCCGCTTCCTGGCGCAAGTCGCTGCCAAGGACGCCGGCGATGAAGAGGCGATGTTCTACGACGCCGACTACATCCGCGCGCTGGAATACGGCATGCCGCCAGCCGGCGGCTGCGGCATCGGCATCGACCGCCTGATGATGATCATCACGGATTCGCCGAACATCCGCGACGTGCTGCTGTTCCCTCACCTCCGCCGCGAAGAGTGATGAACACCTGAAAAATCTACTGCGCGTCGCGATTTGCGGCCTGCGATGCTCACTGTGCTATAGCACAGTTGCGCTTCTTAGCCGCAACTCCCATCCGCTCGCTACGATTTTTCAGGCGTTCGATGCTTCAAGGCAAAAAAAGCCGCCTGATTTTGCGATCAGGCGGCTTTTTTACTTGTGCGGCCGGCTATCAGCCGGCCAGGGTCACGCGCTGGTGGCTGCGGCTGGCCTGCTGCGCCGCCAGCGCCGTGGCCAGCGCGCGCATGCCGTCGTCGCCAGTGGCGGCCGGCTGCCCTTCGCCGCGCATGGCGCGCTGGAAGGCGCGCACCGAGCGCACGTACAGGTTTTCATGCTCGACGGGGATGTCGATGCTGCCGCCGTCGCGCGTCAGGCTGATGCTGCCGACGGGGCGCTGCGTCATCACGCCGGTGGCGAAGATGGTGCCCTTGCTGCCGATGATTTCCACGCCGGACAGCGAATGCGGCGCGTTGTATGCGTCGTGCACCTGCACCAGGGTGCCGTTGTCGAACTCGATGACGGCCATCAGGCCCTCTTCCAGCCCGGCCACCGTCATGCCGCCGCTGGTGGCGCAGGCGGTGACGTGGCGCGGTTCCGAGTCGAGCAGGAAGCGCAAGGTGTCGACGTCGTGCACGAACATGTCGAGCGTGACGCCGCCCGACTCCGGCGCGTCCAGGCGCCAGCCGCGCAGGTGCTGCGGCAGGTTGTTCGCGTGCAGCACGCGGCAATACAGGGGCTGGCCGATCTCGCCCGCGCGTATCAGCTCGCGCACCTTGCCGTGCGTGGCGGCGTTGCGCAGGTGGTGGTTAATCCCCAGCACCACGCCCGCTTCGGCGCAGCCGTCGACCATGCGGCGGGCGTCCTCCAGGTTCAGCGCCAGCGGCTTTTCGCACAGCACGTGCTTGCCCGCGCGCGCCGCCTGCAAAGTCTGCGACATATGCCATTCGTTGGTGGTGCTGATGTACACGGCGTCCGCGCCCGGATGGGCCAGCGCCGCATCGAGGTCGGTATAACTGGCGGCTATGCCGAACTGCGCGGCAAAGGCGGCGCCGCGCGCGGCGTCGCGACTGACCACGGCCAGCACTTCCGCGTCGCCCTGCTGGCCGATCGCGTCGACCATCCATTCGCGCGCCACGGTGCTGGCACCGACCAAAATCCAACCGATCTTCTTCATTTCGATTCTCCAATTAAAAAGTGTGGCGCAGGCCCAGGTTCCAGGCCTGGTTGCCGCTGCCGTTGTCGGTGGCGTTGCCCACCAGGTAGGCGGCGCCGTTGCGATTGTCGATATGCGCATAGGCTGCGTACAAGGTGCTGCGCTTCGACAGCGCATACGTGTAGCCGATGCCGAGCTGGGTAGCGTCGCCGTTGGCGGCGCGCCGGTCGTCGCGGCGCACGTACGAGAACAGGATGCGGTGCGGGCCCACCGGCACGGTGGCGCCCAGCATCAGGTCCGCGCTGTCGACCGTGGTGGCGGCGCCCGCCGTGCTCTTGCTGACGGCCACGGCGCCATGCGCCTTGACCACGCCGAAGTCCCAGGTGGCGCCCAGCACCGTGTTGCGCGCCGTCCCCGCCACCAGCGCGCTTGACAGGGTGTTGGCGTTCTGGTGCGCCATGCGCAGGTACAGCGGCCCGCTGGCATAGGTGGCCGCCGCGCCCATGTAGCGCTTGGCCGCCGCGTCGCCGGGTACTTCGCCGAAGCCGTATGCCAGTTCGCCGGAAAGTCCGCCGCGCACGGGCGAGCTGTAGGTAATGCTGTTGTCGACCCGGCTGATGTAGCCGGCCGTGAAGACGTTGCTCATCCTGCCAGCAAAACCCAGGTAAAACGGGTCCAGCGCACCGAGGCTGCTATCGATGAAGGTGTACTGGCGGCCCAGGCGCAGCGTGCCCGCCGCGCCGGCGAGGCCGACGAAGGCCTGGCGCCCGAACAGCAGGCCGCCCTGGGCCGAAGCGCCCGTGTCGGCCAGGATGCCCGCATCCATCGTAAAGATCGCCGTCATGCCGCCGCCCAGGTCTTCGCTACCCTTGAAACCGAGCCGCGAGCCGTTGGCGATGCCGCTGGTCAGCTTGAGCACCCTGCCGCCGGCGCCGCCGCTCTCGGACACCACGCCCAGGTCCGCGATGCCGTACATGGCCACGTTCGACTGCGCGCTACACAGGCCGCCGCAGGCGCCGGCGCCGATGATGATTGCTCTTGCTACCTTGTTTTTCATCTCTTTTCCTGTCTGTCGATACTGTTCTTAGCTGACCAGATGGCGCGGACGCTCGCCGCGCAGGCCGGCCAGCAGGTTGTCCACCGCCTGCTGCGCCATGGCGTAGCGCGTTTCGTGCGTGGCCGAGCCGATGTGCGGCAGCGCCACTACATTGGCCATGCGCGGCAGCGGATTGTCCGGCGCCAGCGGTTCACGCTCGAACACGTCGAGACCGGCGCCATGGATGGTGCCCTGTTGCAGCGCCTCGATCAGCGCCGCCTCGTCGACGATGCGCCCGCGCGAACCGTTGATGAAGATGGCGCCCGGGCGCATCAGCGCGAACTCGCGCCGGCCCATCATGCGCTCCGTATGCACCGTCAGCGGCAGCACCACGCAGACGAAATCCGACTTGGCCAGCAAGTGATCGAGCGCCACCTGGCGCGCACCCAGCGCCGCGTCCACCTCGGGCACCGCCTCGCCATTTAAATACAGCACCTGCATGCCGAAACCGAGTGCAGCGCGGCGGGCGACGGCGCGGCCGATGCGGCCCATGCCCAGCATGCCGATGGTCTTGCCATGCACGTTGACACCATACTGGCTTTCGCCCACGCTGCGCGTCCAGCGTCCCGCCTTGACGAATTCGGCCAGTTCGACGACGCGCCGCGCGCTGGCCAGGATCAGTGCGAAGATCGTGTCGGCCGTCGTTTCCGTCAGCACGTCCGGCGTATTGGCCAGCCAGATGCCCCGTTCGCGCAAATAATCGACATCGAACTGGTCGACGCCCACCGATATGGTGGAAATGATGCGCAGGTCAACGGCCGGCTCCAGCAGTTCACGGTCCAGGCGCACGCTGGCGCCCAGCAAGCCGTGCGCGCCGCGGATGGCGTCGGCGAACGCGGCGCGGTTGCCCGCATCGATCGCCTCGAAGTACGTCACCTCGCATTCGGCGCGCAGGCGCGCCAACAGTGGTTCCGCCAGTTTTTTATACACAACCACATGTTTTTTCATGAGTGTTTCCCCTGTTCGGTTCAAGATTGGGCTAGCGCGTCAAGCTGGGCGCGCGTTGGCAAGCCTTCCATGTCGCCGGCCACCTGGATGGCGAAGGCGCCGACCCGGTTGGCGCGGCGTACGGCCTGCGCCAGCGGCAAGCCTTCCAGCAAGGCGCTGACCAGGCCGGCCGCGAAGCCGTCGCCGGCGCCCACCGTGTCGACCACATTGGCCACGCGTTCGCCCGGCACCATGCCGCTGTCGCCCTCGGCCGTGCGGTAATAGGCACCGTCGGCGCCCAGCTTGATGACCACCAGCCGCACGCCCCGCTGCAGGTAAAAGCTGGCGATGTCGTGCGGCAGCTCGTGGCCGGTGAGAATTTTTCCTTCCCCAAGGCCGGGCAGCACCCAGTCCGCCTTGCAGGCGAGGCGGTTGATCTGCTCGACCATGACGGCTTGCGAGGGCCACAGCGTGGGCCGCAGGTTCGGATCGAACGACACCGTGCGGCCATGCTCGCGCATGAAGTCGATGGCCTGGCCGGCGAACGCCAGGCTGGTCTCGGACAGCGCCGCCGCCACTCCCGTGGCGTGCAGGTGGCGCGCGGACAGAAAATAGGCGGCGTCGAAGTGCTCCGGCGCCAGGCGGCTGGCGGCGGAACCCTTGCGGAAGTATTCGACCAGCGGGTCGGCGCCGTTCTCGGCCCGGGCCTTGAGCTGGAAGGCGCTGGTCTGGCCGGCGACGGTGACGACCCGGCTGCAATCGACACCCTCGGCCTGCACGCTGGCGCGGATGAAGCGGCCGAACGAGTCGTCGCCCACCCGGCTCAGCCAGCCGACACGCAAGCCCAGGCGCGCCAGGCCGATGGCGACATTCGTCTCGGCGCCGGCCAGGCGGCGCGTAAAATGCGCCACGGCCGCCAGGTCCCCCGTTTCCTCGGCAACGAACATCGCCATCGCTTCGCCGTAGGTGACGACGTCGAGCGCGTGCACCCCTTGAATTTCCTTTTGGCGCAGTTCTTGTTCCATCATGCAGCCTCCAGCATCTGGATGTAGCGTCCCGTTTCGGCCACCAGGTCGGTGCCTTCGAGCGGAAATTCGATGGCCCGCTGCACGCCCGGCGCAAAGTGCGCGAAGACAGCGCGCCAGGCCGGATCGGCTTCGGAGACGGCGCAGGCGGACAGCCGGCCCGCATCCTCCAGGACGGCCTTGCAATGCACATAGCGCACGTACGGCGCCAGCAGGCGCGCCGCCTGCTGCGCATCCTCGCCCACCCAGCGCCAGTTGCCGATGTCGAACGTCAATCCCACCGGCAGCCCGGCTTCGCGCGCCGCCGCCAGAAAGCGCGCCATCGCCGCCAGCGCGCCGCCATGGACCGTCTGGTCGTTTTCCACCAGCAGCGCCACGGGTGCCGCCGCCAGCCGGGCCTTCAAGGCCGGCAAGTCCGGCGCGGCCGGGTAATGGCCCAGCGACACCTTCAGGTAACGCGCCCCCAGGCGCGCCGCCTCGTCCAGCATCTGTTGCAGCAGCGCGTGCTGCAGCAAGCCGTCCGCGTCCCACAATTCGATGGGCGTGGAATACACCGAGTACAGGCCGCGCGCGGCCACCGCCGCGCCCATGCGCGCCAGGTCCGGCAAGTCGGACGTAAACAGTTCGCGGCGGATCTCGATGCCGGCGCCGCCCGCATCGGCCACCACGTCGATGAAATGGCTTTGCCCCAACTGCCTGACCCTGCTTGCGCCGTAGGCCGACGCCGCCACCAGGACGGGGCTCATTTGATCGCTCCCGCGCCGACGAACTGGCGCGCTTCGGGCGTTTGCGGGTTGCTGAAAAACGCTTCCGACGGTCCGCTCTCCCACACCAATCCCTGGTGCATGAAGACGGTGACGTCGGCCATGCGCCGCGCAAACTCCATCTCGTGCGTCACCAGCAGCATCGTCATGCCGGCCTGCGCCAGCTCTTCCATCACCTTCAGCACTTCCTGCGTCAGTTCCGGGTCGAGCGCCGACGTCACTTCGTCGAACAGCATCACTTGCGGTTCCATCGCCAGCGAACGGGCGATCGCCACGCGCTGCTGCTGGCCGCCCGACAGCTGCTCGGGATAGGCCTCGCGCTTGTGGTCCAGGCCCACCTGCTTGAGCACGCGCAGCGCCGTGGCGCGGCCCTGCACGTCGGGCACCTTCTTGACGATGCGCGGCGCCAGCATGACGTTTTCTTCCACCGTCAGGTGGGGGAACAGGTTGTAGCTCTGGAAGACCATGCCGACATCCTTGCGCAAGTCGAGCAGGTGCTCCTGACGCGCCGTCAGCGTATGGCCGGCCACGACGATGCTGCCGCTGTCGATGGTTTCCAGGCCGTTTATACAGCGCAGCATGGTGCTCTTGCCGGAACCGCTGCGGCCGATCACGGCGATGACCTGGCCCCGCTCGACGGCGAACGACACGCCCTTGAGCACGTGATTGCTGCCGAAGCTCTTGCTGATATTGTCAATTTCAACGATGGGCATGGAATTTCCTTTCCAGTGAATGGCTGTAGCGCGACAGCGGATAGCACATCGCGAAGTAGATCAGGGCGACGACGGGGAAGACGATGAAAGGCAGGAAGGTCGCGTTGCTGACCAGTTGCCCTGCCCGCGTCAGTTCCACCACGCCGATGATCGAGGTGATCGAAGTGTTCTTGATGATCTGCACCATGAAGCCCACCGTCGGCGGCAGCGAATGGCGCAGCGCCTGCGGCAGGATGACGTAGCGCAGCTGCTGGTAGCGGTTCAGCGCCAGCGCGGCCGATGCTTCCCATTGCTGCCGCTGCACGCCTTCGATGCAGCCGCGCCAGATCTCGCCCAGGTAGGCGCTGGCAAAGATCGTCATCACCGCGCCGGCCGCGATGATCGGCGACAGCTTGTAGCCGAACAGGGCCAGGCCGTAATAGGTGAGGAACAGCACGATCAGCACCGGCGTGCCCTGCACCAGCTGGATGTACAGGGCGCTGATGCAGCGCAGGAACGGGCTGCGCGCCGTGCGCAGCAGCGCCACCGCGAAGCCGGCGATGCCGCCCGTGATGAAGACGATCAGCGACAGGCCGATGGTCCAGCGCGTGGCCTCGAGCAGGAATTGCAGGTTATCCCAGGAAAAGTCACTGATCATGTCATGCTCCCATGCGTACCGCGCCCAGACGGCGGCGGCGTTTGAAGACGATCTGGCCCAGCACCCAGAAGCTGAAGCGAAACAGCAGGGCCAGCAGGATGTACAGCACCATCACGACGATGTAGATCTCGAAGCTGCGGAAGGTTTCCGAGTCGAGCAGGTGGGCGGCGGCGGTCAGCTCTTCGGCGGAAATGGCCGACACCACGCTCGAGGCGAGCATCATCAAGGTGAACTGGCTGGCCAGCGCCGGATACACTTTTTCCAGCGCCGGCAGCAGCACCACATGGCGCATCACCTGCCAGCGCGTCATGCCCAAGGCTTGGGCCGCCTCCAGCTGCGAGGGGTGCACGGCGCCGATGCCGGCGCGCACGATTTCCGCCGCATAGGCGCCCAGGTTGACCGTCATGGCGACGAGCGCGGCGCCGTTGGCGTCGAGCTGCAAGCCCAGCGACGGCAAGCCAAAGTAGATGATGAACAGCTGTACCAGGAACGGCGTGCTGCGGATCACCTCGACATATGCGCGCACCAAAGCGCGGGCATAGGCGGGACCATTCTTCAGGATGACGGCGGCGCACACGCCCACCGCCAGTCCCAGCACCATCGCCAGGGCGCTCAGGCGTATCGTCAGTGCCGCGCCCCACAACAGGCGGTCCAGCGATTGCATGACGAGTTCGAAATGAAATTCATACGGCATACTCAACTCCTTATCTACGTGCGCATCCCCGGCGGCGCCACCACGGTGGCGCGCCGTACGGAGCAACACTTTCCCTATGCGGCTTGTGGTATCAGAAGGTCGGCAATGGCGGCAGCGGCGCACCGCTCCACTTGCGCGCGATGGCGTCGAGTTCGCCGTTCAGCTTGACGTAGTAGATGAAATTGTTGAGCCACTGGTGCAGCTCGAAGTCGCCGCGGCGCACCGCCATCGAATTCGGCTGCACGGAATACGTGAACCTGACCTCGATCTTGCCCGCGCCGCGCGTCTTGATGATGTCGAGCGCCATCGTGCTGGGGATAGAGACGGCATCGACCTGCTTGCTGAGCAAGGCCTGGGTGACGGTGGCGTCATCCTCGAAACGCACGATGGCCGTGCCCGCCGGCGCCATGCGGCTCAGCGCCGTGTCATTCGTGGTGCCACGCGTCACGCCCACCTTCTTGCCTTTCAAATCGGCCAGGGCCTTGAATTTGCCGCCGACCGGCGCGACGATGGCCAGTTCAAACGCGCTGTAGGGCATGGTGAACATCAGGGTCTTGGCCCGTTCCGGCGTGGGCGCCAGGGTCGCCACGAGGAAATCGACCTTGCCCGATTCCAGCGACGGCACGCGCGAGGGCGCCGTCAGGGGCACCACTTCCACGGGCAGGTTCATGTATTTGCCGATCAGGTTGGCGACATCGACGTCATAGCCGACAGGCGCACCCTTGGCATCGATGCTGCCAAACGGCGGCGTGCCGCTGACCACGCCGATGGTCAGCTTGCCTTTCTTGATCAGGTCGCCAAGCGTCTGGGCGCCGGCATCGGCCGCCGCACCGAGGGCGCACGTGGCGGCCAGCGCGCAAGCCACGATCTTCGCGTAAAACAGTGTCGTCATCTTCATGTTTCCGTCTCCTGTGATCCCGGTACTGGCCTCGTCGAGGCACTTCCGGGAATAGTGTCAAATGGACGATATATTTCGTCTCTTGCCGTATCACTCCAACTTCATGCCAACCATTGCCCTGCCTGACTATTCACGCCCCTTTCCAGTGTGATGAGATTCTATGAAACCGGTTCCAAAGCTTACCCAAAAAAAAGGGCAACGCCCTCTTCCCCGTCAATCGCCGTTCTTGCGTGCCGCGTTCCCCTGGGTGGAATGGCGCACAATCAGCTTGCCTGGCAACAGCACCTCGCGCGGCGGGCACTGCTCGCCCTGCAAACGCGACAGCATGCACGTCATCGCCGTAAAGCCGATTTCATAGGTCTGCTGCTCGATCGTGCTCAGGCCCGCCAGCGGCGACCACGGCAATTCGTCAAAGCCCAGCAAGCCCACGTCTTGCGGCATGCGCAATGCCAGGCGCTGCAGCATCAGCGCCAGTTCCAGCGCCACCATGCCGTTCGAAGCCAGCAGCGCCACGCGGCGGCCGCGCCACTGCACCAGGCATTGCCGCACCTGCGCGTCGATGGAGGGCCGGTCATCCAGGTCCACCGCCAGCACTGCGCCCACGCAGCCCGGATGCTCGGCCATCACTGACTGGAAACCGTCGGCACGCATCAGGCGCGAACTGACGCCCGTCAATGGCGGCGCGACGAAGGCGATGGCGTCGAAGCCCTGCTCGATCAAGTGTTGGGTTGCCAGGCGGCCCGCCTGCACATTGTCCAGGCCCACCAGGTCGAAATCGGCGCCCTCGATGCGGCGGTCGACCAGCACGATGGGCATGCCCGCCTGCTGCAAGTCGGACGACTGAATGTTGCGCCCCTGCGTGTTGACGATCAGCCCTTCCACGCTGTACGAGCGCAGCGCGGCCAGCGACTGGCGTTCGCGCTGTTCGTCATTGCCGGTATTACACAAGATCAAGGTGTAGCCATGCTGCTGGCAAGCCGCCTCCACGCCTTGCAGCACGGCCACCGTGTAAGGGTTCAGCATATCGGCCACCACCATGCCGATCAGGCGCGTGCGTCCGCGCTTGAGGCCGCGCGCCATCTGGTTCGGCTGGTAGCCGAGGCGCGCGATGGTGCTGGTGATCTGCTGGCGAATGTTCTCGGACAAAGCGTCCAGTTCACCGCCGAGAAAGCGCGACACGCTGGTCTTCGACACGCCCGCCTCGCGCGCCACCTGGGCGATGGTCACGGGCCGTGCCGGTTCGCCGGAGACTGTTTTTTTACTGCCGCGTACTGAATCCAAGCTTGTTCTCCACTACCTGTTGACTTGCATATTTTTATTTTGGAACCGGTTCCAAAGATAGCACCCACACATCGATGACGCAAGCGATTTGATTGCCTGTGGCGGCGAAGGAACACGATGGGGCATGAATGAAAAACGCCGCCCTCCCCCGGCAAACGCAGGGGGCGGGCGGCGCTGATTAAAAAATTACTGGACGACGGTATAGCAAGGCACGTATGCCGTGCCTGCCAGTTTCATGCGGTGCTGCGCCACGAACGAGGCCAGCAGCGCATCCATGGGGCCGGCGATGGATTTGTCGCCGTGGATTTCGAAGTTGCCGTGCTCTTCGATCGAGCGGATGCCGTCATCCTTGACGTTGCCCGCCACCACGCCGGAAAACGCGCGGCGCAGCTGGGCCGCCAGCAAGTGCGTGGGCTGGTTCTTGTGCAGGCTCAGGTTGCGCATGTTTTCATGCGTGGGCTGGAACGGCTTCTGGAACTCGTGGTCGATCTTCAGCAGCCAATTGAAGTAATACGCATCGCTGTGCGCCTTGCGGAATTCGCGCACCTGGCGTATGCCTTCGAGCATTTCGCGCGCCACCAGTTCCGGGTCGTCGATGATGATTTTATAGCGCTGCTGCGCTTCCGGCCCCAGCGTATCGCTGATGAACTGGTTGATCTGCACGAAATACTCGCGCGAGGTTTCCGGCCCCGTGAAAATCAACGGGAACGGGATGTCTGCATTGTCCGGGTGCAGCAGGATGCCCAGGATGTACAGGATCTCTTCGGCCGTGCCCGCGCCGCCGGGGAACACGACGATGCCGTGGCCGGCGCGCACGAACGCTTCCAGGCGTTTTTCGATGTCCGGCATGATGACCAGATCATTGACGATCGGGTTCGGCGATTCGGCCGCGATGATGCCCGGCTCGGTGATGCCCAGGTAGCGGCCATTGTGCAAACGCTGCTTGGCGTGGCCGATGGTGGCGCCCTTCATGGGGCCTTTCATGGCGCCGGGGCCGCAACCGGTGCAGATGTCGAGGCCGCGCAAGCCCAGCTGGTAGCCCACTTCCTTCGAATAATTGTATTCGGCGCGGTTGATCGAATGCCCGCCCCAGCAGACGACCAGGTTCGGGTTGAGCTGGGTTTGCAACACATTCGCATTGCGCAGGATGTGGAAGACGGCGTCCGTCACGCCTTCCGTGCTCTGCAAGTCGAATTTCGGGTTGCCCGTGACTTCATCGCTGACGAAGATGATGTCGCGCAGCACGGCAAACAGGTGCTCGTGGATGCCCTTGATCATCTTGCCATCGACAAAGGCGATGGCTGGCGCACCCTTGATGTCGAGCTTGATGCCGCGCTCGCGCTGGATGATGGAGATTTCAAACGATTGGTAGCGCTCCAGCAGGGCGCGGCCATCGTCGATGGTGCTGCCGCAATTCAAGACCGCCAGCGCGCAGCGGCGGAAAGTGTTGTACAGGCCGCCCTGGCTGGTGTCGAGCAGTTTGTTGACTTCAGTCTTGGAGAGCACGTCCAGGCGGCCTTCCGGTGAAACCAGAGTATCGATAACGTCGTGTTCCATAATGCGAAAAATTCCTTTAAAAATCGATGCTCGAAGGTCTTGCAACCTTAATATACGACAAGTCGGGCAAGTTGTGCTGTGCCGCCGCAAAATCGCCCGGGCCGCCCTTGCCTGCAAACCGGTTTGATTAATATGAAACAGTCATTCTTGCTAATGCGAATGGAAACCTTCGCTCAGCGCAATTTGTAGATTAGAATGCCTGCCTATTGGAATTCCCGTGCGTGAGGTTCTTCATGAGAGTCCCCGCCGCCCGCAGGCTTCCATAAGTTTGTTGTATCGATTGACTATAATAATTTTTCAGGAGGAACCGCATGAGCGGTGCGACTACGCCCAACAAGGAAGCCGTTATTCCCGAGTTCAAGCAGATTATGGGCCATCCAAGCCCATTGTGGATGTTGTTCATGACTGAATTCTGGGAACGCTTCGCGTTCTACGGAGTTCGCTGGGCGCTGGTCCTGTACATCGTGGCCCAGTTTCATGCTGGCGACGGTTCGGGACAGGCAGCGGCCAACCTGACCTACGGTTCCTTCCTCGCGCTGGTGTACGCCGGCGCCCTGTTCGGCGGTTACATCGCCGACCGGGTCATCGGTTACCAGCGCTCGATCCTGCTGGGTGCCGTCTTCATGGCAGCCGGCCTGTTCTGCATCTCGGTACCGAACCAGGACATCTTCAACCTGGGCCTGGCCACGATGATCGTCGGTAACGGCATGTTCAAGCCGAACATCTCGACCATGGTCGGCAAGCTGTACACGACAGCCGATCCGCGCCGCGACAGCGGTTTCACGATCTTCTACATGGGTATCAACATGGGCGCCATGGTCGCGCCCGTCTTCACCCAGTGGCTGGCCGAGTCGATCTTCGGCACCAGCGCCATGCCTTCGTACAAGATGGTCTTCATGGCGTCCGGTTTCGGCATGCTGATCAGCCTGGTATGGTTCTTCATCGGCCGCCGCGCCCTGAAGGGCATCGGCGCACCGGAAGCCGGTTCCGGCAACCCGATGCGCGTCGTCTGGGTCGCCCTGGGCTGCCTGTGCGTGATCCCGCTGATGTACTTCCTGCTGACGGTCGGCGCTGAAAAGCTGCAAATCGTCCTGACGGTGCTGTTCATCGGCCTGGCCTTCATGCTGATGATCGAAGGTATCCGCAACGGCAAAGTGGCGCGCGACCGCGTCATCGCCATGCTGCTGATCTTCGTCTTCAACATCCTGTTCTGGATGTTCTTCGAACAGGCTGGCAGCTCGTTTACTTTCCTGGCTGACAAGATCGTCAACCGCGACCTGGGCTTCTGGATCTTCCCGACCGCCTACTTCCAGACCGTCAACTCGGTTGCCATCATCGTCTTCGCGCCTCTCATCGCCGCCGTCTGGGTCTACCTGGCACGCCACAATGTCAATCCATCGATCCCGCGCAAATTCGGCCTGGGCTTGCTGGGCAACGCACTGGCCTTCGGTTTGCTGATCTTCGCTCTGTCGAGCCTGGTTGGCGCCGATAACAAGATCCCGTTCTGGACCCTGACTACCGTGTACGTGCTGCAATCGATCGGCGAGCTGTGCCTGTCGCCTATCGGCCTGTCGATGGTCACCAAGCTGGCGCCAGTGCGCCTGGTTGGCCTGGGCATGGGCGGCTGGTTCCTGTCGACCGGTATCGGCAACAACCTGTCGGGCATCTTCGCCAGCCACGTCAGCGGCACGAGCGGCATGTCGGTGCAGTCGGCCCTGTCCGGCTACACCTTTGGCTTCTGGTCCCTGCTGGGCGCCGGCGTGATCCTGTTCCTGATCGCACCGCTGATCAACAAACTGATGCACGGCGTGAAGTAAGCGTTCTGCCTTGGATAAAGACGGCGGCCTGCGGGTCGCCGTTTTTCATTCCAGCGCCGGCTTTCCCCTTGCCGGGCGGTACAATACGGACAGGGCCAGCGGCCATCGACCAACTTACACAAAGAATCCCATGTCCAGCATCTCCACCACCTCGCCCCTCTCCGACGACGAATACGCCGAACTCGACACCCTGCTGGCCGCGCCCGCCCTGGCCGGCGCCGCCATGGACGTGTCGATGCTGGAAGGTTTCCTCACGGCCGTCGCCCTGAGCCCGAAGCAGATCACGCCGGAACAATGGCTGCCATGGGTCTGGGACAAGGCGGCCGGCAGCCCCGCGCCGGCACAGGACGCGGACAACGAACGTGCAGCAGCCCTGGCGCAGCGCCACCACGCCTACATGGTCGAATGGCTGGCGAAGGACCCGGACAGCTTCGAGCCCATCTACGTCTGCGGCCCCGAATGGAGCGTGACCGCCTGGTGCGCCGGTTTTGTCCTGGGCACGAGTCTGGACAAGCCCCAGTGGGCGGCCCTGGCCGTCAGCCACCCGCACTACCTGGCGCCGTTCCAGCACCTGGCCACGGCCAGCGAACTCGATGACGATGCGGCCGAAACGGCCATGGATGGCGTGATTCCGTCCGTCATCGCCATCAACGCCGCCTGGGCGCGCCAGCGCCACCTGAAAAGCCAGGCGCAAAGCCAGCCCGGCGCCACCGTCTTGCGCGAGATACCCAAAACGGGCCGCAACGACCCGTGCCACTGTGGCAGCGGCAAGAAGTACAAGAAATGCTGTGCCGATAGCGATGGCGCGTAAAAGTATTCTGCGCCGATGTTCCATATGGACGAATTGTGACAATGTGTGAGTATTGGCGATGAACAACTGTGTATAGTGAAAAGATTGTTGAAATGCAACAATATTAATCATTTTTACCATACAGGAATCCCATGGAAGAGCGCACTTTTTTTGAGCAAGGCGATGTCAAGGTCACCAATGCCCGTTTTGTCAGCGGTGGCCAGACCTATGCCATGAGCAATGTGACATCGGTCAAGCCGTTTGAGAAAAAACCGCCGCGCGCGCTTGGCATCATCCTTGCACTGGTTGGCCTCGGTGTCATGGTTGGCTCCAGCTTCATGTTTGGCCTGATACTGCTGGGCCTCGGTCTCGCCATCCTGTTCCTGATCAAGCCCGTCTACCATGTGCTGCTGGCAACTTCTGCCGGTGAAACACGCGCCCTCATGACCAAGAACCGCGAATACCTGAACCAGGTCGTCCAGGCCGTGAATGAAGCGATGATCCACCGCGGCTGATCGAACTGCACTGCCATGACGGCGGTGCGGTAAAATCAGGCGGCGCGTATCGGACGGCCCTGCTGGCCGATACGCATCGAGGGCCATTGCGGCCGCCACCGCCAGTCTTATTTAGCCGACCATTGCGCCTCCTTCTCGCTTCCCTGCTGCGCTTCATCAGCCGCCATGTACTGCAATTCCTGCTATTCGTTGCCATCCTTGCGGCCGGTCATGCGCTGCTGGAGCAGGCACGGCAATTTCAGGATGGAGTGGCCAGGCTTGGCATGTTGCGCGATGCGGCAAGCCTGGCCGGCGCCCGCCAGGCAACACTGAGCGGAGAAACGCAGGCCCGCGTCGACGCGCTGCGCCAGGCGTCCGACCAGGCCATCGCCGCGCGCATCGCGCATATCGACGCGGCGCTGCTTGCGCTGCGGCAAACGGCAACGGCGTGGTCCTTCACCTTGGCATTGCCCACCAGCAAGGATCTCGGCAACGCCGTCGCCAGGCAGGCCGAGCAGCACATCCGCATCGAACTGCTGCTGCAGGAACGCGCCTATCTGCAGTCGCTGCGTATCGCCATCGGCAATGAAAGCGCCCGCCAGGCGCTGCTGCGCCTGCACGACGAACACCGGCAAGCCTACAAGGCGCTCTCCGGCAACCTGGCCAAGCAACAGGAATTGACACAAGCACACCCGCTGCAAGCACGCCTCCCCGGCACGGCGCCGCACGCGGCAATGGCCGCGCTGCAGGCCGAGGAAACGCACCTGCGCGAGGCCAACGCGCTGGCCTACCAGCGCTACATGGCGCAGCGCCAGCGCCTGGCCGCTGCCGGCGCCGGCAGCGTGGCGCCCTTCCAGGTCGACCAGGCACGCGTCGAGGCGCGCCTGCAGGACCTGGGCCATGCCATGGCGTCGATGGAAGGACAGCTGCGCGACAACTGGTGGCGCGCGTTATGCGAACTGTTCGCCCGCTACGGTCCCACGGCCGCCCTGCTGGTGCTGTCTGCCATCCTTCTGCCCGTCGCCATCAAGGCCTTCTTTTACTTCGTGCTGGCGCCCCTGGCCGCGCGTTTGCCGCCGCTGTCCATCGCGCGCGAGCTGCAATCCGGCGATGCCAGCCTGCCCCTGCCGCCGCAGGGCGCATCGCGCATCTCCGCCGTCTCGCAGGCATTACAGCTAAACCCTGGGCAGCAGATGCTGATCCATCCCGCATACCTGCAGTCGTCGCCCGTCAGCAGCACCAAGCGCACGCAGTGGCTGCTGGACTGGCGCTTCCCGTTCACCAGCCTGGCGGCCGGCATGGTGGCGCTGACGCGGCTGCACAGCGACGTGACTGCATCCGTGACGATTTCCGCCAGCGACGACCCGCTGCTGGAAATCGCCGTGGTACACCTGCCAGCCGGCAGCGCATTGATATTCCAGCCACGCGGGCTGGTGGGATTGATCTGCGACGCGAACCAGCCGCTGGCGATAGCTAGCCACTGGCGCCTGGGCAGCCTGCATGCCTGGCTCACCCTGCAACTGCGCTTCATCGTCTTTCGCGGCCCCGTCACGCTGATCGTGCGCGGCTGTCGCGGCGTGCGCCTGGAGCGGGCCGGCCAGGGCCGCTCCATCAGCCAGGCCGCCACCCTGGGGTTTAGCACCGACGTGCTGTACTCGACGATACGCAGCGAAACCTTCCTCCCCTACCTGCGCGGCCAGCAGGCGCTGCTCAACGACCGCTTCGACGGCGACAACGGCGTCTACCTGTACGAGGAAACGCCACGCCACGGCAAGCAGCCGGGCAAGGTGGGCAGCTGGTTCGAAGGTTTCACGGACGCCATTTTGAAAGTGTTCGGCATCTAGCCGAGGAAACCATGATGTCCCTGGCGGGCCGGAAAAGTTAAAAAAGAAACAAGTAGTGGGGCCGCTACGCCGCAATCGAATGCGACACCGTCAGCCACTCGCCCGGCTGCAGCTTCGCCGCCGCCTCGCGGGTGGCCAGCACGCTGTCCGGGTCCAGATCGGACCGGTTCAGCTTGTAGGAATAGGCAAAATCATCGGCATCGAATGCCTGCCCCGCCTTGACGTAATACTTGAAGCCGACAAAGGAGTCGGGATTGGTGACGACTGTGTATTCAAGCGTGACGCTGTTCATGGCGGGCCTCGTCGACGTTGCTAGAGTATCCATTATGCGTCAATTCCGGCGACAGCGATGCGAGCGCTGATCCTTGCGGCAAGTCAATAGCCCGGCCCGCTGCCGGCGCTACAGTAGCCTGAGCCAACCACCAACTGGACTGCCATGCGCGCCTTGCTCGCGAAGATCAGAAACACGCTGGCGCCGCCAGCAAGCCTGCCGGCGGCGGCGCGCATGGAGCGGCTGTCAGACCGGCGCGGCCTGCCCGCCGTCGACCCCGGCCCGCAAGCCGTCGTCAAGGCTTGCACCGCCTGGCTATGCGCGGCGCAGGACCATTCCAGCTCACACGACGGCGGCGTCGCACGCGACTACAATTTGCTGACAGGCTGGTCGAGCTCCTATCCGGAGACCACCGGCTACATCATCCCCAGCATGATCACCGTGGCGCAGCGCACGGGCGACGCTGCCCTGCATGGGCGCGCGCGCCGCATGCTCGATTGGTGCGTGGCCATCCAGTTCCCGCAAGGCGGTTTTCAGGGCGGGAAGATCGATTCGCTGCCGCGCGTGCCCGTCACCTTCAACACGGGCCAGATCCTGCTTGGTCTGGCGGCCGGCGTGGCAGCGTACGGCGCGCCCTACCAGGACGCCATGCAGCGCGCGGCACGGTGGCTGCGCGACAGCCAGGATGCCGACGGCTGCTGGCGCCGGCATCCGACGCCGTTCGCCAGGCCCGGCGACAAGGCCTACGAAACGCATGTGGCCTGGGGCCTGTTCGAAGCGGACCGCATCGCGCCGGGCCACGGCTATGGCGCGGCCGGCTTGCGCCAGGTCGACTGGGCGCTGAGCAAGCAGCGTCCCAACGGCTGGTTCGCTTCCAACTGCCTCGACAACCCGCTCCTGCCTTTGACCCACACCATCGGCTACGCCTTGCGCGGCCTGCTTGAAGCGCACCGCTTTGCGGGGCGCGCCGACCTGCTGGACGCTGCCGTGCGCACCGCCACGGGCATCGCCAACGCCGTGGCGGCCGATGGCTACCTGGCGGGCCGCCTCGGCCCGGACTTCCAGCCTGGCGCCGATTACGCCTGCCTCACGGGTTCCGTACAAAATGCGCATTGTTTGTTCATGTTGTATCGGCTCACCGGCGAGCGGCGCTACCTCGACGCGGGGCGCCGCCTGAACCGTTACGTGCGGCACTCGATCTGCATCGACGGTCCCGCGCACGCACGCGGCGGCGTCAAGGGCTCGTTTCCCGTCGATGGCGATTACGGCGCCTGGGCTTACCTGAACTGGGCCGCCAAGTTCTGCATCGATGCGAACCTGCTGGAACTGGAACTGGCACGGGAAGCCGGCGATGCTTGAGCGGGCCAAAGACGCCGCCATGGCTGCACTGGAAGCGTGGCGCCGCGCCGGCAGCGCCCGGCACATGCGCCACAGCGCCCCCCACGTGACGCGCGCCGGATTGGCCGCCGGCCTGGCGCGGCTGGGCATCGCGCAGGGAGACACGCTGTTCATCCATTCTTCGCTGAAAAGCCTGGGCTACGTGGAAGGCGGCGCGCAAGCGGTGATCGGCGCCCTGCAGGACGCCGTCGGCCCGCAAGGCACCCTGCTGCTGCCCACCTACTATCTGCCCGGCGGCACCGTGCGCGCCACCTGTGAAATGAAAGACTATGTGTTCGACCCGCGCCGCCACGGCACGCACATGGGGCGCCTGCCGGAAGCCTTCCTCGCCAGCGCAGGTGTCCGGCGCAGCATCCACCCGACGCACTCCGTCTCCGCGTGGGGCCGCCATGCCGCCGATCTCACCGAGGCGCACCACCGCGCGCCCTCGATCTTCGGCATGGGCTCACCCTGGCAAAGGCTTATCGGCTGCGAGCAGGCGAAGGTGCTGGGTCTGGGCATTTCCATGGGGCCGGTAACGTTCTATCACGCGCTGGAAGACGCGATGGGCGACGCCTTTCCCGTGCCCGTGTGGGAAAACGCTACAAAGCTGCTGGCTTGCCTGGATCACGCAGGCAGGCACTGGGAGGTACCCGTGCGCCCTTTCGATCCGGCAGTCGCGCAGCGCCGCATCGACCATCCGGGTCGCGGCGACCTGCGCGATTATTTTGCGCGCGAATTCGATGCCGCCGGCCTGCGCGTGAACGGCCAGGTGGGCGATGCGGCGTCGTGGGCCATTCCGGCGCAGGCCTTCTTCGAGCACCTGCGCCGGCTGGCGTCCGAGCACGTGACGATCTACGCCAGCGCGGCGCAGCTGGCGGCGCGGCCCATCGGGCGCACATAAAAAAACCGCCCGGATCGTCATGACGCCGGGCGGTTTTCCGTGGATTGCCTAAAGCATCAAGCCTGCGGGCGGTCCGCCTTTTTCTCTCTTGCGACGATGTAGAGCAGCACGATGATGAGCGCATACGGCAGCAGCGACAGCGCATCCGAATGCAAGCCCGCGTAGAACGGGTTGCCGTGCTCGGCCCAGTCGGCCATCATCTGGTCGAAGTGCGTCAGCACGCCGGCCGTAATGGCGATGATGATGCCGGCCAGCGCGCCGCCGGCGATGTAACCTGACGCCAGCAGCACGCCCGAACTGCGGTCGCCCGCCAGTTGGCGCTCTTCCTCGTTCAATGTGGCGTTGTGTTCCAGCTTGTTGTTGCGGCGGTCCGCCAGCCAGCGTACAAGGCCGCCGACGAAGATCGGCAAGGTCGACGACAGCGGCAGGTACACGCCGACCGAAAACGCCAGCGACGGGATGCCGGCCATTTCCAGCACCACGGCGATCATCACGCCGAACAGCACCAGGGTCCACGGCAGCTGCTGGTCGAGGATGCCCTTGATGATGTAGGACATCAGCACGGCCTTCGGCGCATCGTATTTCTTCACTTCCGAACCATCGGGACGCTTGCTGTAATGGCCATTGATGCCCGGATCGACCAGGTAAGCCAGTTGGCCATCATCCTTGACAAAATATTTGCCGGCCGGACCGCCCACGGTATCGGTCTTTTGCCAGACTTTATACGTGTTGTGGTCGGTGTCGGCTTGCGGGCCATGCAGCTCGCCCGTCACCGTCAGCTTCGACGCGTCGACCGTCAGGCCCGGCGCCACTTGCGCGGCCGGCACGTAGACGGTGCTCGCCTCATTCAGTTTCAGCAAAATCGGTCCGAGGATCAGGGCCGACGACAGCGCGCCGGCCAGGATCGCGTATTGCTGCAGGCGTGGCGTGGCGCCCACCAGATAGCCGGTTTTCAAGTCTTGCGACGTGGTGCCGGCATTGCTGGCGGCGATGCAGACGATGGCGCCCACCGACAAGGCGGTCACATAGTAACGCCCGCCCGTCCAGCCCATGATCAGGAAGATCAGGCAAGTAAACAGCAAGGTGGCCACGGCCATGCCGGAGATGGGGTTCGACGAGGAGCCGATTTCGCCCGTCAGGCGCGACGACACGGTGGCGAACAGGAAGCCGAAGACGAGGATCAGCAGCGCGCCGAGGAAATTCATGTGCAGCGGCGTGGCGAAGGTGATCACGGCGATGATGGCCAGGCAGCCGATGATGACCCATTTCAGGGGGATATCCTGGTCGGTGCGCAAGGTGGAATTACTCTTGACGCCCTTGCCGATGCCTTTCAGGCCAGCCGACAGGCTGCGCCAGATCATGGGCATGGCGCGCACCAGCGAAATCAGGCCGCCGGCGGCTACGGCGCCCGCGCCGATGTACAGCACATAGGCGCTGCGCACGTCATCGGCGCCCATTTCGCTGATCAACTTGGTGCCCGGCGAGAGCACGGTGGTCAGGCTGTCGCCGAAGAACTTGATCATCGGGATCAACAGCAAATACGACAGCACGCCGCCGGCCGCCATGGTGGCGGCGATGCGCGGACCGATGATATAGCCCACGCCCAGCAATTCAGGCGAAATCTCGGCGCCGATGGAGCCGCCCTTCAGTGGCGCGGCAAATTCCACGCCCGGCGTGTCCTTCCAGCCCTTGAACGAGATATTGAATACCTTGTACAGCAAGCCGACGGCGAAACCGCCGAAGATGATCTTGGCGCGGCGCTTGGCGTCCAGCGCGGCGGCCGAATCCTTCTCGATGCTTTCGCCGGCGGCGATGCGCGATTCTTCCGTGGCGGCCGCCTTCAGCACTTCCGCGCAGGCCGTGCCTTCGGGGAATTTGAGCTCCTTGTGCTGGTCGACGATCATGGTGCGGCGCATGGGGATCATCATCAGGATGCCCAGCAGGCCACCGAGGATACCGACCAGCATGACGCGCGAGATTTCCAGGTCGAAGCCCAGGATCAAAATGGCGGGCATGGTCACGCCCAGGCCGAAGGCCAGCGACTCGCCGGCCGAGCCGGCCGTTTGCGTGATGCTGTTTTCCAGGATCGACGAATCCTTGCCGCCCACCTTCTTGGCCAGGCCGAACAGGGTGATGGCGATCACGGCGACGGGAATCGAGGCGCTGACGGTCAGGCCCACTTTCAGCACCAGGTACAGCGAGGAGGCGCCAAAGACCATCCCCAGGATGACGCCCATGAACAGCGCGCGGAAGGTCATCTCGGGCAGTTTCGCATCGGCCGGGATATAGGGCTTCACGACGCTCGGTGTTGCATCTTTTGCCATGGATATTTCCTTAATTTTTAAAAATAAACAGCCCGGATTGACGCCCGGGCTATTTGCTTGAAGCCGAGACTATCGCACAGCCGCGTTTCGATGAAAAGGTTTTTTGCTTCCGGTTCCGGCGCCCCGCCCGCACGGGAAGCGCCGCAGCATTGGTCTATAATCGCTGCCACCGTGCCTTGCACGCTTACGTGAGACTGCCTTGACTGCCAAACGATCCGGATTCCCCTGGCCTTCCCGCCGCGCCATCGGGCGCAGCTTCATCCTCGCCGGCTGCGCCGCGCTGGCCGCTGCCGTGCTGCTGGCCGCCTACCTGTTCCTGTACGTGCGCCCGCGCCTGCCCGAGCTCGACGTCATCACCGACTACCAGCCAAAGATACCGCTGCGCGTGTACACGGCCGACAATGTGCTGATCGGCGAATTCGGCGAAGAACACCGCGACTTCGTACCGATTGCGCAAGTGCCGGAAATGATGAAAAAGGCCCTGCTGGCCATCGAGGATGGCCGCTTCTACGAACACCACGGCATCGACTTCGTACGCGCCGGCGGCGCCGTGCTGTCGAACCTGCGCCACGGCTTCGGCCACGGCGGCGGTTCCACCATCACCATGCAGGTGGCACGCAATTTCTTCCTGACGCGCGAAAAAGTCGCCTCGCGCAAGCTCAATGAAATCATGCTGGCCCTGAAGATCGAAGCGGCCCTGTCGAAAGAGCAGATTCTCGAGCTGTACATGAACCAGATGTACCTGGGCCAGCGCTCGTTCGGCTTCGCCAGCGCGGCGCAGACGTATTTCGGCAAGCCTTTGTCGGAACTGTCGATCGCGGAGATGGCCATGCTGGCCGGTTTGCCACAAAACCCTTCGCGCCACAACCCGATCAGCAATCCGAAAAAGGCGCACGCGCGCCAGCAGCTGGTCTTGAAACGCATGCGCGAACTCGATTACATCAGCGAAGGCCAGTACCAGCAAGCGCTGGCGCAACCGCTGCATATCAATACCCGCGGCAAGCAGGGTTTTGATACGCACGCCGAATACGTGGCCGAACTGGCGCGCCAGGCCGTCTACGCGCAGTTCAAGGAAGACAGCTACACCAAGGGCATCAGCGTCTATACGACGATCCTGAAAGCCGACCAGGACGCAGCCTACGCCTCGACCCGCCGCAACGTCATCGCCTACGACCAGCGCCACGGCTACCGTGGCCCGGAAACCTTCATCGACATGCCGCTTGAGCCCGAACAGCGCGACGACGCCATCGATGCTGCACTGCAAAAGCGTCCGGACAGCGATGGCCTGATCGCCGCCGTCGTCACGGACGTTGCCAGCGGCAAGGTGGTGGCCGACACGGGCGACGGCGACGCCAAGGCCATCACGGGTGAGGGCCTGCGCTTTGCCGCCCCTGCCCTGTCCGCCAAGGCAAGCGCCGGCATCAAGCTGCGCCCGGGCGCCGTGATCCGCATCAGCCAGGATGCCAAGGGCAACTGGGCCATCACGCAAGTGCCGCTGGTAGCCGCCGCCTTCGTCTCGCTCGATGCCGACACGGGCGCCTACCACGCCATGGTGGGCGGCTTCGACTACAACCTGCAAAAGTTCAACCACGTCACGCAGGCCTGGCGCCAACCCGGTTCGGCCATGAAGCCCTTCGTGTATTCGGCGGCGCTGGAAAAAGGCTTTTCACCGGCCACCCTGATCAACGACGTGCCCCTGGAAATGCAGGCGGGCGGCAAGGTGTGGGCGCCGCAGAATGACGACTTCAAGTTCGACGGCCCGATCACCATGCGCTATGCGCTGGCGCAATCGAAGAACGTGGCCTCGGTGCGCATCCTGCGCGCGCTGGGCGTGTCGTACACGCACGATTTCCTGGAAAAATTCGGCTTCGACCCTGCGCGCCAGCCCAGCAACCTGACCATGGCGCTGGGTACGGGTTCCGTCACGCCGGTGCAGATGGCAGGCGCCTATGCCCTGTTCGCCAATGGCGGCCACCAGGTGGAACCGTATCTGATCGACCGCATCGTCGACGCCAAGGGCACGGTGCTGATGCAGACCAAGCCGCCCGCGCCAAACGACGACAAGACGCTGGCGCTGGACCCGCGCAACGCCTTCGTGATGGACAGCATGCTGCGCGAAGTGGCCCGCACCGGCACGGGCGCGGCGGCGACGAAAAAACTGGGGCGCAGCGACATCGCCGGCAAGACGGGCACCACCAGCGATGCCGTCGACGGCTGGTTCGCCGGCTACGGCGGCGGCATCGTGGCGGTGGCGTGGATGGGCTATGACGAGCCGAAATCGCTGGGCGGGCGCGAATTTGGTTCCACCCTGGCCATGCCGATCTGGATCGACTACATGCGCACCGCCCTGTCGACGCGCCCGCAAGTGACGCGCGCCGTGCCGGCAGGCCTGAGCCAGGTCGATGGCGAGTGGCTGTACGACGAGTTCATCGACATGAATGGCGTCAAGACGCTGGACCTGGACGTGGAGACGCCGACGGATCCGGCGGCAGTGCCGGAGACGGTGCCGGTTGAGGCAAATTAAAGCCTGACGAACCCGTAGGTCGGGTTAGCCGGAACGGCGTAACCCGACAAGCCGCCGTCGGCTCTTGTCGGATTACGCTGCGCTAATCCGACAAGAGCCGCCCATATTCAAATACCCGCGCACCGTACTGACGACGCTGTCGGCGAAATCGTCGACATTGACCTTCGCTGCGCGGTACTTCCAGCGCTTCACGTACCAGTCCTGGAACAGGGCCAGGCAGTGGGCGGCCAGCAAGGTGGGATCGCCCTGCGGCTTCGGCTCGATTTCCCCGATGGTGGCGGCGATCAGGGTCTGTACATACAGCTCCGAATTCTTCGCCATGCTGCGCTGCTCCACCTGCAGCACGCGCGAATCCATGAAGACAAAATAAAACCACGGCTGCAGCACCTCGGACAGGTAGATCGACGAGCGTATCATCGCCTCCAGCCGGTCCAGCGGCGACTTCACTTCGGCAAACAGCAGCGGCAAGGCTTGCGTGGCGTGGCGCACCACGTCCTCGATCATTTCGGCCAGTTGGTCCTTGCTGGTGATGTAGCCATACAGGCCGCCCATCGACAGCCCCGTCTCGCTGCACAGGTCGCGCAAGCTCATGGCGCGGAAGCCCACGTCATTGGCCAGGCGGAAGGTGGCGACGAAGATGCGTTCGAGATTTTCCAGCGCCGGCTTGCGGCGTTTGACGCCAATACGTTCCGCGTGGCGGTCAAGAATATATTCCCAGATGTTTTCGCCATTTAAAGGCGTCATCTGCTGAAACTGTTCAAAATTGAAATGGGTCGACAAGTGCATTCCCAAGTAACGGTGTATGAGCAATGTAAGACAGCGCCTGAACGGCGCTGCAAGACGGCGGGACGGCTGATGCCGGGCCGATTATAGCTCAGGAAAACAACTATTTGACCTTTCAACTATGCAATGGGCATAGACGCAACGCCAAATTCCCACAGTTATTGCGCTGCACCATGCAATTCACAGCAATTTAAATTCAGCGGTGCTACATTCAAAAAACCGAGCGCTCGCTATATTTAATGCATCGATAGAATGTACAGCGGCGCACGGCACATCGCTACAGCATCGACATTTCCATACTATTTCAAATAACGGAGACAAAATGAAGACACGCTTTTGGCAACTGCTGTCCACCCTGCTGCTTTCCCTCGCCATCCTGCCCGGCAGCGCCAGCGCCGCCGGCTACACGCAAACCAAGTACCCGATCGTGCTGGTGCACGGCCTGTTCGGCTTCGACAAGCTCGGCCCCGTCGAATATTTCTATGGCGTGCCCGCCGCCCTGCGCAGCGGCGGCGCGCAAGTGTACGTGACCACCGTGTCGGCCGCCAACAGCACGGAAGTACGCGGCGAGCAGCTGCTGTCGCAGGTGCGGCAAATCCTCGCCGCCACGGGCGCGGCCAAGGTCAACTTGATCGGCCACAGCCACGGCGGCCCCACGGCCCGCTATGTCGCTTCCGTGCGGCCCGACCTGGTGGCGTCCGTCACCAGCGTGGCCGGCGTCAACAAGGGGTCGAAAGTAGCCGACATCCTCAGCGGCGCCATTCCCAACACCAGCGGCGCGCTGGGCAATGCGCTCGCCTCCCTGATCGGCATTTTGTCCGGCAACAAGGGACTGCCGCAAAACGCGGGCGCCTCGCTCACCTCCCTGTCCACGGCCGGCTCGCTGGCCTTCAATAGCCGCCATCCGCAAGGCGTGCCCACCTCGGCCTGCGGCGAAGGCGCCTACCAGGTGCAAGGCGTGCATTACTTTTCGTGGAGCGGCGCGCAACCGTACACGAATGTGCTCGACGTGGGTGACCCGGCCCTGGCGGCCATCAGCCTGGCCTTCGGCGGCGTCAAGAACGATGGCCTGGTCAGCAGCTGCTCCAGCCACTTGGGCAAGGTGATCCGCGACGACTACGCCATGAACCACCTCGATGAAGTCAACCAGTTCGTCGGCATCGTCAACCTGTTCGAGACGAACCCCGTCACCGTCTTCCGCCAGCAGGCCAACCGCCTGCAAGGCCTGGGACTGTAAGGAGGCAACGATGCGCACGAACGCGAAATGGATCATCGGCGCCAGCCTGGCGGCCCTGGCCCTGTATCTGGTACTGCGCCCGGGCGAACCGCCCGCTCCGCCGCCGGAAAAAACGGAGCCGGACCTGTTCGCGTTCGTGCGCTCGATGCAAGGCACGCGGCCCGACGGCAACGTGACGGTGGCCCCAGGCGACAAGCTGGTGGTCGACGCGGAACTGGGCCACCTGTTCGACTACTATCTGGCGGGTCTCGGCGAAAAGCCGCTGGCCGCCATCCGCAGCCAGATCGAGGCGGAACTCGACAAGCGCCTGGCGCCCGTTCCCGCCCGCGAAGCGAAGCGCCTGCTGGGCGCTTACCTGGCCTACAAGCAGGCGCTGGCCGGCACGGAGCAAGCCTTGCCGGCGCAAGCCGATCCCGCCCTGGCGGCGCGCGTGCGCCTGCAAGCGATGCGCGCCTTGCGCGGCAATTACTTCACAGCGGAAGAAAGCGCGGGTCTGTTCGGCGCCAGCGACGCGTATGACGACGATGCCGTAGCGCGCATGGCGATACTCGGCGACGCCACGCTGGACGAGGCGCAGCGCCAAGCGCAACTGGCCATGCTGGACCAGAAAATGTCGCCGGCCCAGCGCGCCGCGCGCGATGCGCCGCTGCAGGTGGCACAGCTGGATGAATCCGTGAAGGCGCTGCGGGCCCAGGGCGCAGGCGAAAATGAAGTCTACCGCCTGCGCGCCAACACCTTCACACCGGCGGCGGCAGCACGCCTGGCGGAACTGGACCGCGAGGAATCGCAGTGGCAGCAGCGCATCCTCGCGTATCAAGCGCAGAAGGCGCAGCAGGCGGGCCTGCCCGGCGGCGCACAGGATGCGGCAGCGCTGCAACAGCTGCGCGACGCCAGTTTCACGCCGGAGGAACAGCGCCGGCTGGGCGCCTACGAATAGCCATCAAGCCAGTTGTGCCAGCAAAGCTGCTGCCGCCATCACGTCCGTCGTGTCGTGCCCCTGCGCGTAGCCGGCATGCACAGGGGCCAGCAAGGCATGTGCGGCGGCGCCGTGGCCTTGCGCCTGCAGCACGGCCGCCAGGCTGGTGGCGCAGCGCAGCTCCCAGCCCGGCGCCTGCTGGCCCCTGGCCAGCTGCAGCGCCTCTTCCAGCTGCACGCGAACCACTTCCAGGCCGGCCGCATCGCCTGGCGCCAGCGCTCGCCAGCGGTGATGCGCATCGCGGCGCAGCACTTCCGGCGCGCTCCACGGCGCCTGCCCCGTGCGTGCGCGCCGCAGCGCCTGGCTATCGGCGGCGGCGTCGTGCAAGGTGGCCATCAAATCGATCTGTATCGGCCAGCTGCGCACCGAGGGCCAGGGAAATTCCGTCATCGCCTCGCCCGCATCAAGCAGGCGCTGGTAGGCGGCGCCCCAGGCGCTCCAGTACAACAGGCCATAGCGGGCCGCATGCTCGCACAGCAGGCAAGTCCAGGCATGCGCCAGTCCCCGCTGCCCGCACCACAGGGAGACGGGGATGGCATTGATGGCCAGCGCCACGCACAGCGTGACGCCATTGTGTTCGAAGCCCACCGTCACCGCCTCGCGCGCCAGCGCCAGGGCATCGTCGGGGCGACCCTGCATCCACAGGCAGCGCGCCAGCGTGCCGCGCAGGCAAACCTGGTGATCGGCCAGCAAGGCACTGTTAAAGCCAAGCTGTCCGGCGCCCTCGGGGTGCGCCAGCACCATGCGCGCCAGCGCCGCCGACTGCGCGTAGCGCCCGCGCAGATACGCGCCCGCCGAGCGCATGCGCGCCAGTACCAGCCGCATCGCCGTGTCATCACGCGCTGCGCACAGGGCGGCCAACTGCTCCACGTAACTGTCGGCGCCCTGAAAATCGGCCATCTTCAGGCTGCAGATCCACATGCCGCAAATCGCCTCAAAACGGCGGCTGTCGTCGTCCGTGCGCATGGCCAGCGCATAGCCGTGCTGGAACGAACGCAGCATGGTGCCAGTGACGCCCTGCGTATGCAGCAGCAGGTGCGCCAGCGAGGCGTGCAGCTGCATCTCGCTGTCGGGGTCCTCCAGCGCATGCCTGTGCATGCATGCGAGCGCCCGCTCGACGCGCACGCGGTACTCATCCATCAGCGACAGCTGATAGAACAGGGTTTGCGTGGCCAGGGTCAGGGCCACGCCCAGCGCCACGTCGCCGTCCTCGCCGAAAGCCCAGTCGATGGCGGCGCGCAGGTCATCGACATGGCGGCCATAGCGCGCGCTCCAGTGCGCCGGTGCCATGCTTTCCCAGTCGGCAGCGATGCGGCTTGCGAGGCCCAGGCAATGGCGCGCATGGCGCAGCAGCACGGCGCCGGCGCCCCCGCTCCCCGACAGCTGCGCCGCAGCGTAGGCGCGCGTGGTGTCGAGCAGCCGGTAATACACGTGCTGGCGGCAAAACTCGATGCTGACCAAAGACTTGGCCGCCAGGTCGGCCAGCGTATCGAACACGTCGCAGCCCGCCACGGCGCTGGCCGACTCCAGGCGGAAACGGCTCTTGAACACGCTCAGCGCCTGCAGTACCTGGCGCTCTTGCGCATCGAGCAAGCCGTAGCTCCAGTCCAGGGTGGCGCGCAGGGTCTGGTGGCGCAAGGGCATGTTGCGTGCGCCGCGCGTGAGCAGGCGAAAGCGGTCATCGAGCTGGCGGCGCAACTCGTGCAAGCCGAAATGGCCGATGCGCCCGGCCGCCAGCTCCAGCGCCAGCGGGATGCCATCGAGGCGCCGGCAGATATCCACCACCACGGGCACATCGGCGTCGGCCAGCACGAAAGCCTCGTCGACGGCCGCGCAGCGTTCGCAAAACAGCTGCACCGCGGCGAAATGCCGCGCCGCAGCCGCATCGGGCACGGCATCGGCCGGCGGCAATTCCAGCGCCGGCAGGCGTAGCAGCTGCTCGCTGGTGATGCGCAGCGGCTCGCGGCTGGTGGCCAGCACGTGCAGCAGTGGTGCGCCCTTGAGCAAGGCATCGACCAGCGTGGCGGCAGCGCCGATCACGTGTTCGCAGTTATCGAGCACGATCAGCATGTGGCGCTGGCGCAGGTAGGCCAGCAGGACCGGCATGGCGTCGCCGGCCGGCACCGCCACACCCAGCGCCGTGGCCAGCGCCAGCGGCACCAGGCGGCCCTCGTCCAGAGGCGCCAGGTCGACGAAACACACGCCGTCGGCATAGCGGCGCAGCACGCGCGTGGCCAGGACGACGGCCAGCGTGGTCTTGCCGATGCCGCCCGGACCGGCAATGCACAGCAGGCGCAATTGCAGCAGCTGGTTGGCCATCGTTTGCAGTGCCTCGGCGCGGCCCAGCATGCGCGTCAGCATGACGGGCAGGTTATGCCGCGGCTCCACGCCCGCCATACCGGGCGCCGGCCGGCCCGTGTGCGCCAGCGGCGCCAGGAAGCCGTAGCCGCGCCCAGGGATGGTGGTGATGTAGCGCTGGCCATCACGGCCATCGCCGAGCGCCTTGCGTAGCGCCGCCAGGTGCACGCGCAAGGTCGCGTCATCGACCACGGCATGGGGCCAGACGATGGTCACCAGTTCATGCTTGTCGACGATGTCGCCGGCGCGCTCCAGCAGGGCCAGCAGCAAGTCCATGGCCCTGCTGCCCAGGCGCAGCGCGCGGTCGCCCTCGAACAGCAGCCGCTCCAGCGGCAAAAGGCGAAACGGGCCGAAGACATAGGCCGGGACGGGACTGTTTATCATTCTTGCGTGGGGGAGTAGGTGTTAAAGCACGCGGCTTGCAGAGGACCTATTTTACTGAGCATCCGCGCCATGCCGCATGGCGCCTTGTTGCGACGCTGTTACACGGCCGGCCGGCGCGCCAGCGGCCAGCAGCGCGGCCACCTCGGCCACGGGCGCCGGCCGGTGCAGGTAGAAGCCCTGGACCTGGGGGCAGCCCAGGCGCCGCAGCTGCGCCAGCTGTTCGCCGTCTTCCACGCCCTCGGCCAGCACCTGCAAGCCCAGGCCGCGCGCCATGGCAATCGTCGAGGCGACGATCACAGTGTCACAATCAGCGCTGCCACCGCTGCCCAAGTCGCGGATGAAGGAGCGGTCGATCTTGATGGTGTGAATCGGCAGCATTCTGACATGACTCAATCCCGCATGACCGGTGCCATAATCGTCGAGCGAAATGGCCAGGCCCAGCGCGCGCAGCCGGCGCAGGCCCAGCGTCGCCTGCGCCATGTCGTCGATGCAGCAGCTTTCCGTCACTTCCAGCTCCAGCAGGCCGGGAGGAATGGCATGGCGCTGCAGGCAGCGCAGCACGAAGTCGGGCAAGTGCGCCTGGCACAGCTGGCGCGCCGAGACATTCACGGCAACAGGCACCAGGGGCAAGCCCGCCGCGCGCCACTGCACCAGCTGGCGGCAGGCGGCGTCGATGCCCCAGTTGCCCAGCGCGACGATGGCGTCAGTCTGCTCGGCCAGGCCGATGAAGGCGTTCGGGTAAATCAGGCCATGGCGCGGATGGTCCCAGCGCAGCAGCGCTTCCAGGCCGACCAGGCGCAGTTGCGCCGTATCGAACTTGCCCTGGTAGTGGAAGCAGAATTCGCCGTTGTCGATGGCGCTGTCCAAGCGCGCCTGCAGCTCGCGCGCCTGGCGCCGCGCCCGCCACAGCGCGACGCAGCCGAGCCAGAACCTTGCCAGGCGCGCCACTAGGCCAGCAGGCGCGGCACGGCCGGAGCGCGCCCGCGTGGCAAGGTGCGCGCCGGCGCCTGCTGCAGGCGAAATACGCTGACCACCTGCTGCAGCTTCGCCGCCTCGCCTTCCAGCGATTGCGATGCGGCGGCCGCCTCTTCCACCAGGGCGGCATTCTGCTGCGTCACTTCATCCATCTGCAGCACCGCCTGGCTGACCTGGCCGATGCCCGTGCTTTGCTCGGCGCTGGCGGCCGTGATGTCGGCCACCATCTGGCTCACGCGCCCCACGGCCGCCACCACTTCCTGCATGGTGGCGCCGGCCTGCGCCACCAGTGCCGTCCCCACATCGACCTGTTGCGTGGAATTGGCGATCAGGGCGCGAATATCGCGCGCCGCCGCCGCGCTGCGCTGCGCCAGGCTGCGCACTTCCGTCGCCACGACGGCAAAGCCGCGCCCCTGCTCGCCTGCGCGCGCCGCTTCCACGGCCGCGTTCAGCGCCAGGATATTCGTCTGGAAGGCCAGCATGTCGATCACGCCGATGATGTCGGCAATCTGCGCCGAGGACGCGCTGATGGCGTCCATCGTGTGAATGACCTGCCCCACGGCCTGCCCGCCGGCACCGGCAATATTCGCCGCCTCGATGGCCAGCACGCTGGCATGGCGCGCATTGTCCGCGTTCTGCTGCACGGTGGAGCTCAGTTCCTCCATCGCCGACGCGGTCTGTTCGAGCGCGCTGGCCTGCTCCTCGGTGCGCGAGGACAGGTCGATATTGCCGGCCGCGATCTGCAACGAGGCCGTGGCGATGGTGTCCGTGCCGCCGCGCACCTGCTGCACGATCTCGAGCAGGTTGCCGTTCATGCTGCACAGCGCGTCGAGCAGCTTGCCCGTTTCATCGCCGCCATGGCCGCCGAAGGTCGATGTCAGGTCGCCGGCGGCCACGGTCTGCGCCACGTTCAAGGCATAGTGCAGGGGCTTGACAATGCTGCGCGTGACCAGCCAGGCCGTAACGAGCGAGAAGAGCACGGCCAGCGTGCTCAGCGCCAGCAACATGTTGCGCGCCGTGGCGTATTCCGCGTCCACCTGGGCACCGGCCTCCTCCATCAAGTCATGCTGGTACGTGATGAGCGTTTCCAGCGCCGCCATATAGCGCAGCTGCTCGCCGCGCACCGTGCCGAGCAGCAAACTGGCCGCTGCGTCGCGCGCGCCCTCTTGCAGCAGGGCCAGTACCTTGTCGCGCCCGCCGTTGAAGGCGGCGCCCGCCTGCTTCACGGCCACCATCATCTGGCGGCCCTGCGGCGACAGCACCACCTTTTCCAGCTGCGCCAGTTCCTTTTCCGTTTCGGCGCCCGCGCGGGCGATGCGGTCGCGTTCCTGCGCCAACTGCTGCGGCTCGCTCATCAAGAGCAGATTGCGCGAGGAGCGCGCGATGATGTTGACATTCTTGATGATGTCGTTGGCCAGCACGGTTTTCGGATATTTGTCATCGATCACGTCGCGCATGCGCAGTTCCAGGCTCGACAAGCGCAGCATGCCCAGCACGGCAGTCGCCAGCAGCAGCAAGGTCAACAACGCAAAGGAGCAGCGCAGACGCGTGCCGATTTTCATATTTGCCATCTATTCGCATCCTTCAGTATGGTGCATCGGTCATCGCGCCTGACTCGCATGCAAGGCTGACGGCAATGGCTGCCGCCTGCCACGTATGGCCGGACGCAACAGGCGAAGGGGTCAGCCGGGATGTGGCCGAGACGGAAACAAGGGGTAGTACGGCAGGCAGTGTGAGTTATCTCACAAGCAATGTCGCGTTAAGTTTTGAAAAGATTTGCTTAGATGACAAAACAGCTATTCTCATAACGATATTTTTTTAACAAATATCAACCGCAGTGCGCGCAGGTAAAAACGGCCGCACAAGGCGGCCGTCCGGTAGCGCAGGCTGGCGCCGTCACGCCATCAAAACACTTCCCACTCGTCATCGCGCGGCGCGCTCTGACGCTGGGATGGTACGGCGTGCAGGGCCGGGCGTCCCGCGGTGGGACGTGGCGGCGCCGGACGCTTCGGCGCGGCGCTGGCGACCACGCGGCGCGGCGCGGCCGCTTTGGCATGCGTGGCCGGTGCCAGTGCGCCATCGAGCTTGAAGACGCTGACCACCCCGGCCAGCTGGCCCGATTGCTCCTGCAGCGATTCGGCCGCGGCGGCCGCCTCTTCCACCAGGGCCGCATTTTGCTGCGTCACCTGGTCCATCTGGCCGATGGCCTGGTTGATCTGGTCGATGCCCGAGCTTTGCTCCTGCGTCGCCAGGCTGATTTCCGCCATGATGTCCGTCACGCGCTGCACGCTGGAGACGATTTCGGCCATCGTGCTGCCCGCCTCGGCCACCAGCTTGCTGCCCGCGTCGACCGCCACCACGGAGTCGCCGATCAGGGTCTTGATTTCCTTGGCCGCCGCCGCCGAGCGTTGCGCCAGGTTGCGTACCTCGCTGGCCACCACGGCGAAACCGCGCCCCTGCTCGCCCGCGCGCGCCGCTTCCACGGCCGCATTCAAGGCCAGGATATTCGTCTGGAAGGCAATGCCGTCGATGACGGAAATGATGTCGACGATCTTGCGCGACGAATCGTTGATGGCGTCCATGGTCTCGACCACCTTGCCCACCACCTCACCGCCCTTGACGGCAACGCCGGAAGCGGAGAGCGCCAGCTGGTTGGCCTGCTGGGCATTGTCGGCGTTCTGCCGCACGGTGGCCGTCAGCTCCTCCATCGACGATGCCGTCTCTTCCAGCGAACTGGCCTGCTCTTCCGTGCGCGAGGACAGGTCCAAATTGCCGCTGGCAATTTCCGACGACGCCGTGGCAATGGTTTCCGTGCCGCTGCGCACCTGGCCGACGATGTTGACCAGGCTGGAATTCATGTCTTTCAGCGCCTGCAGCAGCTGGCCCGTCTCTTCCGTCGTGTGCACCTCGATGTGGCTGGTCAGGTCGCCCGAAGCCACCGTTTGCGCCACTTTCACGGCCGCATTGATCGGCTGCGTGATGGCGCGCGTGATGTAGGCGGCGCAACCCATGCCCAGCGCGGAGGCCAGCAAGCCGAGGATCAGCATCAGGCTTTCCGAGCGGATCACTGCCGCTCTGCCATCCTTGACGCTGGCGTCGGCCACGCCGTTATTGAGCTTGATGATCTCGTTGAGCGTGGCTTCGGCCTTGCCGAACAGGCTGCGCGAAGCCTGGTACTGCTGGTAGAACGCCACGAACAGCTCTTTCTGCCGCGGCTCGTCGCGGTTCTCGGCCAGCTGGCGCAGGATGGCGCGCACCTTGTCGTCGTCCGCCTTCCAGGCAGTCCACTCGCCCTGGAAGCGCTGCCACAGCACGGCTTCCTCGGGCGTTTGCGGCAGCGGCTCGTACAGCTTGCGGCCCGCCTCGATATTGCTCCAGGCCTTGGTGCGCAACTGCAGCGCTTCCGCGAACTTGTCTTGTGCCTGGTAATTGTTTTCATAGATGGCGGCCGTCAGGGTAGCGGCGGCGACGGCCGTCTGGCCCTCGTTCATCATCATCAAGCCCTGGATCGACGGCAGGCGCACCACGCCGATCTCGTTGACGGCGTTGCCCACGGTGGCGATGCCCGTGTAACCGCAGATGCCCACCACCAGCATTGCCGCCATCATCACGGCGACGAGGGTCGCCAACTTCCATTTGATCAGTAAATTCTTAAACATGGCTAGGTCCTTTATTAGTCAAAACTGCTGCTGGCAAGGCTGAGGCTGGCATGTTCAGGTAAAACGGCTGACATTTGTATAAAGGTGGCGGGGGTGGGGCGTACGCTTCGTTACAATTGGCGAGAATTCATAATTGCAAGCATAGAGGAAAAATATCTTTCTGGCTGCTACATACTTGATACAGAACAAGATTTATTTCTTTGCTGTGGCGCGCCTTGCACAGCGGACAAAAAAATGGCCTGGCGCCCTGCTTTGGTGCAAAAAATCGCCGCGTGCCACTATTGGCTGCGCAGTTGATAGTCGTATAAGATGCGCAACAAGCAAACAACAGGCAGACCATGGCATATCCTATTGAACACAAACTGGTGATCGGGGTCGCTTCCAGCGCCCTGTTCGACCTGGCCGAATCGCATCAGGTCTACCTCGACAACGGCCCCGAGGAATACCGCAAGTACCAGGAAACGCATATCGACACGGTCTTGCCGCGCGGCGTGGCCTTTCCCTTCATCCGCCGCTTCCTGAACATCAACAAACACTATCCGCGCCAGTCGCCTGTGGAAGTGGTGCTGTTTTCGCGCAATTCGCCGGAAACGGGTTTGCGCGTGATGCACTCGATCGCCCACTACGGTCTGGATATTTCGCGCGCCGCCTTCATGACGGGCAAGTCGCCCTACCCCTACCTGCCGGCCTTCAACGCCTCGCTCTTCCTCAGCGCGAATGAACACGACGTGCGCAGCGCGCTGGCCTGCAACTATCCGGCCGGCCTGGTGCTGCCGTCGCGCACGGAAGACGACGAGAACGACGAAGAGCTGCGCGTGGCCTTCGATTTCGACGGCGTGATCGCCGACGACGAAGCGGAAACCGTGTTCAAGCGCAACAATGACGTCGATGAATTCCACGCCCATGAAACCCTGAACGTGGGCACGCCGCACCGCCCTGGCCCGCTGGCCGACCTGTTCCAGAAGCTGGCCACCATGCAGCGTCTGGAAGAAAAGGCGCAGCGGCGCGACCCCGGCTACAAGAAGATCCTGCGCATCGCCATCATCACGGCGCGCAACGCGCCCTCGCACGAGCGAGTCGTGACGACCCTGAAAAGCTGGGGCGTGGCGGCCGACGAGACGTTTTTCCTGGGTGGCATGGACAAGTCGCGCGTGCTGTCCGTGTTCAAGCCGCATATCTTCTTCGACGACCAGCTGAGCCATTTGAAGTCAGCCGGCGGGACGATACCGATGGTGCATGTTCCTTTCGGGATTGCAAATATCCGCGCTGGCGATGGTCTATAATCTCGCCTGTCAGCGCCGTCACTGGCGGCGCTGCGCGCACCACAGCTGTTCCACTCAACTGCCTCTGCCACTAGTGTCATCGCCTGCATGTCCTTAGACTTAACAAAAGCCCTCCCCAAGCCCGGCAACCGCTACGCGCTGCCCGCCCTGTATGGTTCATCCGACGCCTATGCCCTGGCGCTGGCCGCTTTGGCATTGAAAGCGCGGGGCCAGATGCTGGCCGTGGTGGTGGCGCAGGCCAGCGACGGCCAGCGCCTGCTCGATGAAATCCCGTGGTTTGGCGGCAAGGAACTGCGCTGCCATCTGCTGCCGGACTGGGAAACCCTGCCCTACGACGCCTTTTCGCCGCACCAGGACCTGGTCTCCGAGCGACTGGCCACCCTGCACGAAATCCAGACACGCCAGTGCGACGTGCTGATCGTGCCGGCCACCACGGCGCTGGTGCGCCTGGCGCCGCCGTCCTTTTTGGCGGCCTACACCTTCTTCTTCAAGAAGGGCGAAAAGCTCGACGAAGCACGGCTGAAGTCGCAGCTGACCCTGGCCGGCTACAGCCATGTGTCGCAAGTGATGTCGCCCGGCGAATACTCGGTGCGCGGCGGCTTGCTCGACCTGTTCCCCATGGGTTCGGCCCTGCCCTACCGCCTGGACCTGTTCGGCGACACCATCGAGACCATCCGCACGTTTGACGCCGACACCCAGCGCTCGCTGTACCCCGTGCACGAAGTGCGCTTGCTGCCGGGGCGTGAATTCCCCATGGACGAGGCGGCGCGCACCACTTTCCGCAACCGCTGGCGCGAACAGTTCGAGGGCGATCCTTCTCGCTCGGTGGTCTACAAGGACATCAGCAGCGGCATCGCCTCGGCCGGCATCGAATACTATCTGCCCCTGTTCTTCGAGCAGACGGCCACCCTGTTCGACTACCTGCCGCCCGACGCTTCGCTGGCCCTGGTGGGCGAGATCGACGCTGCCATCGGGCGCTTCTGGACCGATACCCAGTCGCGCTACCGCTTTTTGAAAGCGGACCGCGAGCGGCCTATTTTGCCGCCCGAATCGCTGTTCCTGTCCGACGAGCAGTTCTTCGGCCTGGCCAAGCCCTATCCGCGCCTGGCGATTGCGAAATCGAACGACGCGCTGGCCTCCGAACTGTCGGCGCCCGTGCCGAACATCGCCGTCAACCGCCGCGCCGACGATCCGCTGGCCAACCTGCGCAGCTATCTGCTGCAAGCGGGCCGCCGCGTGATGATCTGCGCCGAATCGAACGGCCGCCGCGAAACCTTGCAGCAGTACTTCACCGAATACGATCTGCACCTGATGCCGGTGGAAGGCAGCGACGGTTTTCTGCAGTCCGACGCCAAGCTGATGCTCGGCGTGGCGCCGCTGCATTCGGGCTTCGAGCTATTCACGCCCGAGGGCAATCTGGCCTTCATCACGGAAACGGAGCTGTATGCCGGTTCCGGCCGCAGGGTCGGCAGCAAGAAGCAGGAAGGCGTGACGCAGGTCGAATCGATGGTGCGCGACCTGTCCGAGCTGAAAATCGGCGATCCCGTGGTGCACATCAACCACGGCATCGGGCGCTACATGGGCCTGACCAGCATGGACCTGGGCGAAGGCGAGACGGAATTTTTGCACCTCGAATACGCGAAGGACACGAAACTTTATGTTCCGGTGTCGCAGCTGCATGTGATCTCGCGCTACTCGGGCGCTTCGCCGGAAGACGCGCCGCTGCATTCGCTCGGCTCGGGACAGTGGGAAAAAGCGAAAAAGCGCGCCGCCGAACAGGTGCGCGACACGGCCGCCGAGCTGCTCAACCTGTATGCGCGCCGCGCGCTGCGCCAGGGCCACTCCTTCGAGTTCTCGTCGCACGACTACCAGCGCTTCGCCGACAGCTTCGGCTTCGACGAGACGCCGGACCAGGCCGAGGCCATCCGCAACGTCATCAAGGACATGACCTCGGGCAAACCGATGGACCGCCTGGTATGCGGCGACGTCGGCTTCGGCAAGACGGAAGTGGCGCTGCGCGCGGCCTTCATCGCCGTGATGGGCGGCAAGCAGGTGGCCATTCTGGCGCCCACCACCCTGCTGGCCGAGCAGCATGCGCAAACCTTCGCCGACCGCTTCGCCGACTGGCCGGTGCGCATCGCGGAATTGTCGCGCTTCCGCAGCGGCAAGGAGATCACGCAGGCGTTCAAGGGCATGGCCGACGGCACCATCGACATCGTCATCGGCACGCATAAACTGCTCTCAAGCGACGTGAAATTCACGCGTCTGGGCCTGGTCATCATCGACGAAGAACACCGCTTCGGCGTGCGCCAGAAGGAAGCCTTGAAAGCCTTGCGCGCGGAAGTGGACGTGCTGACCCTGACGGCCACGCCGATTCCCCGCACCCTGGGCATGGCGCTGGAAGGCTTGCGCGACTTTTCCATCATCGCCACGGCGCCGCAAAAGCGCCTGGCCATCAAGACGTTCGTGCGCAGCGAAGGCGAAGCCATCATCCGCGAAGCGTGTCTGCGCGAACTCAAACGCGGTGGCCAGATCTACTTCCTGCACAACGAGGTGGAAACCATCCAGAACCGCCTGGCCATGCTGACGGAACTGCTGCCCGAGGCGCGCATCGCCGTGGCGCACGGCCAGATGCACGAGCGTGACCTGGAAAAGGTCATGCGCGACTTCGTCGCCCAGCGTTTCAACATTTTGCTGTGCACGACCATCATCGAAACGGGTATCGATGTGCCGACGGCGAACACCATCATCATGCACCGCGCCGACAAGTTCGGCCTGGCGCAGCTGCACCAGTTGCGCGGCCGCGTGGGCCGTTCGCATCACCAGGCCTACGCCTACCTGCTGGTGCACGACGTGCAAGGCCTGACAAAACTGGCGCAGCGCCGCCTGGACGCCATTCAGCAGATGGAAGAACTGGGCAGCGGCTTTTACCTGGCCATGCACGACCTGGAAATCCGCGGCGCCGGCGAGGTGCTGGGCGAGAGCCAGTCGGGCGAGATGACGGAAATCGGCTTCCAGCTGTATTCGGACATGCTGCACGAAGCCGTGCGCTCGCTGAAGGCCGGCAAGGAGCCGGACCTGGCCGCGCCGCTGGCCTCGACGACGGAAATCAACCTGCACGTGCCGGCCCTGCTGCCAGCCGATTTTTGCGGCGACGTGCACGAGCGCCTGTCGATCTACAAGCGCCTGGCCAACTGCGCCACGCCAGAGAAGATCGACGATATCCAGGAAGAGCTGATCGACCGCTTCGGCAAGCTGCCCGACCCCGTGAAAGCGCTGATCGAGACGCACCGCCTGCGCATCGCGGCGAAAACCGTGGGCATCGTCAAGATCGACGTGCATGGCGAAGCGGCCACCCTGCAATTCATGGCCAAGCCCCCATCGACCCGATGCGCATCATCGAGCTGATCCAGAAGAACCGCCATATCAAGCTGCATGGCCAGGACAAGCTGAAAATCACGGCCGCCATGCCGGACCTGGCCGCGCGCGTGACGCAGATCAAGAGCACCATCAAGCAATTGACGGTGTAGACCATTTCGACCATTTATGCAGGATAGCCCCATGACCAACACGACTTCCATCACCATGAACCTGATCCTGCAGGGCCTGGACGGCGACACCGCCCGCCTCGATCGCATAGCCGCGCTGGCCGCGCCCACGTCCGTCACGCGCCTCGGTCCGAACGCCGTGCGCTGCGAGCAGATCGCCTATTCGCCCGCGCTGCGCCCCACCATCGAAGTGGCGGCCCAGGCGGCGCAGCTGGACGCCACCTACATGATGGGCCAGCGCGAACTGAGTGAATTCAAGCTCGTGGCGATGGACATGGATTCGACCCTGATCACCATCGAGTGCATCGATGAAATCGCCGACATGCAGGGCCTCAAACCGCAAGTGGCGGCCATCACGGAAGCGGCCATGCGCGGCGAGCTCGATTTTGCGGCCAGCCTGAAGCAGCGCGTAGCCCTGCTCGAAGGCCTCGATGCATCGGCCCTGCAGCGCGTCTACGACGAACGTTTACAACTGTCGCCGGGCGCGGAAACCATGCTGGCAGCCGTGCAGAAGGCCGGCCTGAAAACCCTGCTGGTGTCGGGCGGCTTTACCTTCTTCACCGAGCGCCTGAAGGAACGCCTGGGCCTCGACTACACGCACGCGAACGAACTGGAAATCGTCGACGGCAAGCTGACGGGCCGGGTTTTGGGAGGCATCGTCGACGCCGAGGAAAAACAGCGCACGGTGGAGCGCGTGTGCGCGCAGATGGGCATTACGCCAGCGCAAGCCATCGTCATGGGCGACGGCGCCAACGACTTGAAAATGATGGGTATCGCCGGCCTGTCCGTGGCCTTCCGCGCCAAGCCCGTGGTGCGTTCGCAAGCCGATGTGGCGCTGAACTTCGTGGGACTCGATGGCTTGCTGAACGTCTTGACCTGAGTTGGCGCCTGGCGGTGCGCGCACGATGGCATATTTTTGCTATATTGCAAACTTGTGACTACCAAGCTTGCCCATCGTGAAAGAACACCGCATGCCGCCATCGCTGCCAGAAGAGATACAACGCCACCTGGATGTGTTCGTCGCCGCCGCGCAAACGGCCTTCGGGGATGACCTTGCCGCTGCCGTGCTGTTTGGCTCGGCCGCCGATGGGCAGGTACGCGCCACCTCCGACGTCAACCTGCTGTTGCTGCTCAAGCGCTTTACGCCGCAGGCGGCCGATGCGCTGCGCGGGCCCTTGCGCATGGCGCACGCCGCCATCGATTTGCAGGTCATGTTCCTGCAAGAAGACGAATTGACGCAGGCCGCCGAGGCCTTCGCCGTCAAGTTCGCCGACATCATCGCGCGCCATCGAGTACTGCTGGGCAATGATCCTTTCGCCAGCCTGCACACCAGCCGCGACGCCGTGCTGCGCCGACTGCGGCAAGTGCTGCTGAACCAGCAGGTGCGCATGCGCGAACGGTATATGCTATTGAGCCTGAATGAAGAACAGCTGGCCGGCGCCATCGCCGACGCGGCCGGCCCGCTGCGTGCGGCCGCCGCCTCGCTGGCGCAGCTGGAGGGCAAGTCGGCGCAGTCCGGCAAGCAGGCGCTCGAAGCGTTTGTCGACCAACTGGGCGACCCGGCCCTGCACACGGCCCTGCAAGCCATGTCGGAGGCGCGCGAAACGGCGCGCCTGGCGCCGGGGCAGGCCCTGCCCGCCTTCACCAGCCTGATGGCCATTACCGGACACTTGCGCGAACACGCGGAGACCATGCGGTGAACGGCGTCAATCCGTTCGACTGGAGCGGTCCCTGGTTCCTGCTGGCCTACCTGATCTTCGGCGCGCTCGTGTATTACAGCGTGCGCGAACTGCTGATCCGCATGGAATTGCGCAATCCGCATGCCCAGCTGTCGCTCGCCGATGATCCCTACCGCATCGCTTTTTTGCGCGGCGGCGCCCTCGAAGCCGTGAAAATCGCCGCCATCGTACTGGTCGACCGCGGCTTGCTGCGCGCCGATGGCCCGCTGCTGGAAACGGCCAGCGCCGACAGCCTGCGCTTTGCCACTCACGACATCGAACGCGACGTGCTGCGGCTGTACCTGGGCCGCCAGGGCCACAGCAAGGAACTGGCCGCGCAGGCAGACATGCTGCCAGCGTGCCGCGCCTACCAGGACAGCTTGACGCAGCAGGAATTGCTGGTCGGCCCGCCGCTGCTGCGCCGGCGCGAACGCATCACCTGGCCCGCGCACTATTTGCTGCTGACGGTGGCCGCCGTCAAGGCCGTCATCGCCATCAGCCGCCAGCACTACAACCTGCTGTTCCTGGCGCTGCTGCTGGCGATCTTCCTGCTCATGCTGCGCGGCTTGCGCACCCAGCCGACCAGCTGGAGCGCGCAGCGGCTGCTGACCGACTTGCGCATGCTGTTTGGCCGGCTGAACCAGCGCGCGTCGCGCCTGCAGGCGGGCAGCAGCAGCACCGACATGGCCCTGCTGGCCGCCATCTTCGGCCTCGGCGCCCTGCCCTTGTCCGTGTACGCGTATGTCGCCGAGCTGTACCCGGTATCCCGGCAAGGCACGGGCAGCGACTCCACGTCCGGCAGCACGGACGACTCGTCATCGGGCGGCGGTGATAGCGGCGGCGGCGATGGCGGCGGCAGCGGCTGTGGCGGTTGCGGCGGCTGTGGCAGTTAGCCAGGAAACCGCGCGCGACCGCGTCGGCCTGGGCTGGCGCGGCGAACTGGCTGCCGGCATCCTGTCCAACCTGGCGCAGATCGATGTGCTGGAAGTGATCGCCGACGATTATTACCGCGCCTCGCGCGCCGGCATCGCGGCCTTGAGCAGCCTGGCGCGCCAGGTGCCGGTGAGCCTGCACGGCGTCGGCATGGGGCTAGCCTCGACGATTCCCGCCGACCCGCGCCGCCTGCATGCGATGGCGCGCCTGATGAAGACGGTACAGGCGGAGTCGTGGTCAGAGCACCTGAGTTTCGTGCGCGCCGGCGGCGTGGAAATCGGCCACCTGGCGGCGCCGCCGCGTACGCCGCTCAGCGCCGCCGGCGCGATCGCCAATATCGCACTGGCCACGCGCATCGTCGGCAGCGCGCCGCTGATGGAAAACATCGCCACCCTGGTCCAGCCGCCCGCCAGCACGATGGACGAAGCCGCATGGCTGGCGCAGATTATCCACGGCGCGCACGTGCCGCTGCTGCTGGACCTGCACAACCTGTATGCGAATGCCGTCAATTTTGGGGAAGCGCCGGAGCAATTGCTGCTGCGCCTGCCCCTGCACCGGGTCGGCGCCGTGCACCTGAGTGGCGGCCACTGGATCGAAGCACCGGACGGCGCCGGCAAGCGCTTGCTGGACGACCATCTGCACGACGTGCCGCCCGCCGTCTTCGCTTTATTGACCCAGCTGGCGCGCCATGCGCCGCAGCCCCTGACGGTGATCGTCGAACGCGATGGCAATTACCCGTCGTTCGAGCATGTGCTGGGCCAGCTGGAGCTGGCGCGCGCTGCCTTGCGCGCGGGGCGAGACGCATGAGTTCTGCCGCACTGGAAACCTATTTGGCAAGGCTGTACACGGACGACGCCCTGCGTACCGCCTTCCTGCTCGATCCCCGGGCGCAAGCCTTGCTGCATGGCTTGTCGCCGCAGGAAGCGGAGGCGATGGCGGCGATGGATCGCGTCGGCCTGCAAATGGCGGCAGCCAGCTATCGCACCAAGCGGGCCGCGCACGGTAGCAGGGCCTCGCCGGCGCAGCGCTGGTGGCGCCGGCTTCTGGCTGCCTGGACCTGAAAGCCTACAGCTGCCACAGACGCAGCGGCAGCAGTCCCCACCAGGCCAGCACCAGCAGCAGTTGCAGCGCCGCCAGCAAGGCGATCCAATCCCATTTCGCCCACGAGCCCGCCTCGGCAGCCGTGCCACGGCTGCGCCAGCAGCGCGCCAGGCCGAACGCCATGGCCAGCGGCAACGCGCCCGTGACCAGCGCCAGCAGCACGCTGGCCACGCTGACATCGCCCAGGCGCAGGTAAGACTGAAAATAGAAAAACGGCAGCGGCAAGAGCAGCGCCAGCTGCGACAGCAGGGGCGCGAACAGATGGTCGCCCCGCCCCAGGCGGCGCAGCGCGGCGCGCCAGACGCCCACCACCAGCACATACAGCAAGCCCGCCATGCCCAGCGCCAGGCTGCCCCACAAGACCAGCATGCGCAGCATCGACACCCGCTCATAGCTGCGCAAGCCGTCGCTGAGGATATGCTTGCCATCCTCCTGCAGCAGCACGTGCGATGGCGTGCTGCGGTCGCTGGCGCGGAACAGCAAGCCGCCCACCGGTTCCAGTTCCTTCGGCTCGCCCTGGAACGGGATCAGGAACAGCGACTCGCCATCCCATTTCAGGCGCGTGAAGCCGAAAACGGCATCGACCCAGGCCATGCTGGCCATGGGGCTGGGTGACGGCACATACACACCCTGCCAGTTTTCCACCGTGGGCGCGGGCGTGCCCTGCGGGGCTGGCGCGCGCAGCGGCAGTTCCAGGTCGCGCAGCAGCAGGCGGTTGAAGCGTTCATAGTCGGCCTGCTCGGCATCCGTATTGAAGGCCACGAAGAAGGCGCTGTCCTGCTCCGGATAGATGCACAGCATGGCGCGAAAACCCACGGCCGTGCCAGGGTGGCAGGCGCCCACCACGTTGTGGCGGTCGCGCACGGCCAAGGCCAGGCCATGGCCCGTTTCCAGGCCCGCCTGCGCCGCATCCGTGCCGGCCGGTGCGGACAAGGCGCCCATCAGCGCCGGGTCGATGAAACGCTTGTCCTGCAGCTTGCCATCGCCCATCAGGAATTGCGCCAGCTTGCCCATGTCGGCCGCCGTGGTGGTGAACTGCGCGGCTGGCCGCAGGTACTGCGGTACGGCCGCTTGCGCCACGCCATGCTCGAAGTGGCCCATGGCCAGGCGCGGATCGGCATGCGATCCCGCCTGCGTGACGAAAGTAAAAGTGCTGTCCGCCATGCCCAGCGGCTGCAGCAGTTGCGCATCGAGGTAGCGTTCATACGGCTGGCCCGTGACCTTCTCGATCACCATGCCCAGCAAGCCATAGCCCATGTTCGAATATGCGTAGCGGCTGCCGGGCCGCGCGCGCACGCGCAGCAGATTGCGCCCGCCGTCAAAGGCGGCGGCCAGCGGCGTCTGCGGCGCCGGGTTCAGGCTGAACGCCTGCCAGAAGCGCACGTTATCGAGGCCGGACGTGTGCGCCAGCAGGTGGCGGATGCGCACGGGGTCGCTGCTTTGCCACGGGTTTTTCAGCGCCAGTTCCGGCAGCACCTGCTGCACGGGCGTGTCGAGCGTGAGCCGGTCTTCGCTGACCAGGCGCAAGACGCCCAACGCCAGCGCCACCTTGCCCACGGAGCCCACTTGCACGCGCGTGTCCGCCTGCATGGGTAGGTGCTTGGCGGCATCGCGCTGGCCCGACGCGCCGACTTTGACTGTGCCATCGGGCAAGACTTCGCTCCAGACGGCGCCCGCCAGGCCCTCTTCCTTCAAGCCAGCGGCAAACTCCGCCTCCAGGGTGGGGCCGGCGGCATGGGCCGCCGTGGCGCACAGCAGCAAGGCCGGCACGGCGCGCCGCAGCCATGACCCGGCGCGCGCGGCCCAGGTGGGATGTGGATGTGCTTTCAACAATGTATTTCGCCTTTTTCCATGGATTGCGCTCCCGTTCAACAGAGCTTGTTACAATAAAAACCTGAGCAAACAATCAAGCAGGAGCCTGCATGTCACAAGATATTATTCTCGATAGCCAACTCCAGCAGAGCAAAAACCTGGCCTGGTGGTTGTACCTGATACATGGCGCCAGCTTCGTGTTTTCGCTGGGCGCGTTTTCCTTCATTCCGCTCATCATCAATTATGTGAAGCGGGACGAGGCGGCCGGGACCTTCGTGTACAGCCATCACAGCTGGATGATCCGTTCCTTCTGGTGGTACGTGGCCTGGATCGTCGTCGGCGCCGTGCTATGGATTACCATTATCGGCATTCCGCTGGCGTTCCTCGTGTGGGGCGTGGCCTGGCTGTGGAAAGCCTACCGCTTGCTGCGCGGCTTCCTCGATCTGAACAACAACACCCCCGTACCCATGTAAAAGGTACTTCGCGGCAAGCCAACGGCTTGCCGCTGCCTACATCGCCGCGAACGCCCGTTCGATATCGGCGATCAAGTCCTGCGGATCTTCCAGCCCCACATTCAGACGCACCAGCTGGCCCGGCAACTGCCAGCCCTTGCGCATGGCGGCGATGCGGTACGGCATCACCAGGCTGTTCGCGCCGCCCCAGCTGTAGCCTATCTTGAACAACTGCAAGGCGTCGACGAAACGGTCCGTCTGCTGCTCCGTGTAGCGGGAATCGAACAGCACGGAAAACAGGCCGCCCGCGCCCGTGAAATCGCGCTGCCAGATGGCGTGACCGGGGCAATCCTCGAAGGCCGGATGCAGCACCGTGGCGATCTCGCTTCTTCCCTTGAGCCAGCTGGCCACCGTGTGCGCGCCCGCATCGTGGGCGTCGAAGCGCAGCTTCATGGTGGGCAAGCCGCGCAGCACCAGGTAGGCGTCATCGGCGCCCACGCCCATGCCTAGGCGCATATGCGCCAGGGCCAGGCGCTCGTGCAGCGCCCTGTCCCGCGTGATCAGAGCGCCCATCAGCACGTCCGAGCCGCCCGACTGGTATTTCGTCAGCGCCTGCATGATGATGTCCACCCCCAGCTCAAAGCCGCGCAGGGCCAGACCGGCCGACCAGGTGTTGTCCAAAGCCACCAGCACGCCGCGCGCGTGGGCGGCCGCGCAGATGGCGGGCAAGTCCGGCACTTCCATCGTCACGGAACCCGGCGCTTCCGTCCAGATGAGTTTGGTATTCTCCTGGATCAAGGCGGCGATGCCGGCGCCGATCAGCGGGTCGTAATAGCGTGCCGTGATGCCGAAATCCTGCGCCAGCCAGCGTCCCAGTTCACGGTTCGGGTTGTAGATATTTTCCGGCAACAAAACGTCATCGCCCGTTTTCAGCAGCGCAAAATCCGCCATGGCGATGGCCGCCAGGCCCGATGGCGCCAGCAGGCAGTACTTGCCCCCTTCGATCTCGGCCAGCCGCGCTTCCAAGGTGAACGTGGTAGGCGTGCCGTGCAAGCCGTAGGTGTAGGCGTTCTTCTCTTTCCAGTCGCCCGAACGCATGGCCGCCACGTCCTTGAACAACACGGTCGATGCGTGATGGATGGCGTTGGGAAAGGCGGCAAAGCCTTGCGGCGCCTGGTAATCGCTGTGGATCAGCGCCGTCTGGGGGGATTTGATTGTGGTCATGGCGTCGGGAAATAAAAAAAGGCGGGCCAGCAATTGCTGGTCCGCCTTGATTGTAAGGGCTTTACGCCCTGTACGCCGTACGACTGTTACACCTGCTTACTCGGCAGCGCCCCACAGGTCGTGCGCGTCCGCTGAAGTAATTTTTACATCAAAGAACTGGCCCACGGCCAGCTTGCGGTGCGGCTCGAACGGCGGCTTGACATATACGACGCCATCGATTTCCGGCGCGTCGGCGGAGGAGCGGCCCACGCCGCCGGAGCGGGTGACTTCATCGATCAGCACGCGCACGGTCTTGCCGACCTTGGCTTGCAGACGTTTCTTGGAAATTTCTTCCTGCAGCAGCATCACGCGGCCACGGCGCTCTTCACGCAGCTCTTCCGGCACGGGATTTTCGATCGCATTGGCCGTCGCGCCTTCAACAGGCGAATAGGCGAAGCAGCCGAGGCGGTCGATCTGCGCTTCCTTGAGGAAGTCCAGCAAGTACTCGAATTCCGCTTCCGTTTCGCCAGGAAAACCGGCGATGAAGGTCGAGCGGATGGTCAGGTCCGGGTTGATGGCGCGCCAGGCCTGGATGCGGTCGAGGTTTTTCTCGCCGCTGGCCGGGCGCTTCATGCGTTTCAGCACGTCCGGGTGCGCGTGCTGCATCGGAATATCGAGGTAGGGCAGGATGTGGCCGCCGCTCATCATCGGGATGATCTGGTCCACGTGCGGGTACGGATACACATAGTGCAAGCGCACCCAGGCGCCGTAGGTCTTGGCCAGCTCGCCCAGCGCTTCCGTCAACTGCGTCATGTGCGTCTTCACGGGACGGCCATTCCAGAAGCCGGAACGGAATTTCACGTCCACGCCATACGCCGAGGTATCTTGCGAAATGACCAGCAATTCCTTGACGCCGGCCTTGAACAGGTTTTCCGCTTCGATCATCAGTTCGCCGATCGGACGCGAGACCAGGTCGCCGCGCATCGATGGGATGATGCAGAAGCTGCAACGGTGGTTACAGCCTTCGGAAATTTTCAGGTAGGCATAGTGCTTCGGCGTCAGCTTGATGCCTTGCGGCGGCACCAGGTCGAGGAAGGGCGCATGCGGCTTCGGCAGGTGAAAATGGACGGAATCCATCACTTCGGCCAGCGCGTGCGGACCCGTGACGGCCAGCACTTTCGGGTGCACCTTCATGATGATGTCGTCGCCGGCAGCATCTTTCTTCGCGCCCAGGCAACCGGTCACGATGACCTTGCCGTTTTCAGCCAGCGCTTCGCCGATGGCGTCGAGCGACTCTTGCACGGCAGCATCGATAAAACCGCAGGTATTGACGATCACCAGATCGGCGCCAGCGTAGGATTTCGCCGTTTCGTAGCCTTCGGCGCGCAGTTGGGTCAGGATTTGTTCGGAGTCGACCAGCGCTTTCGGGCAGCCGAGCGAGACAAAGCCCACTTTCGGCGCCGCACCTGGCATGGCCAGCATGGCCTCTGGCTTGGCGGAAGGAACGGGAATACGGTGAATTTCAGACATAGTTGGCAGCTAGTAAAATGGTGAGGCGAATCGGCTATTGTACCCCGAGCCGCCCCTTGCTGTCAGCGCCGGCTTCTTTTGCTGGCGCATCTGCAACGCTACCACCCCAGCTTTGTTCCGGCCGCTGCCATCGTGGCGATGGTCGAACAAGGCCCGGCCACACATTCCAGGTATCAAGAAAGTCAAAATAATGCCTAAAGGAAATTAATGGCATGACATATAATTTTGTTTTTTATAAAACTAAATGAATCCCATGTCTTTTTCCTTTTCCAATTTGACAGCGCGGCGCCGGGCTGTCGCCGCTTGCGGCTTGACTGTATTGCTACTGAGCGGCTGCGTCGTCAACACGGCGGTGGTTGATCCACTGAAAATGAGCGCACAATCGGGAGAAACCCCGGTGGTGGTCAGCATCACGTCGAATACCAAAGATATTTACGGTTTCAACACCATCAAGTTACGCCGTGTGGTGGCGGGGGAGCAGCGCAGCGATTTCAAGCTGGTCTCCGCAAATCTGGTGATGAAAAAGGTCGAGAGCGCGATGGCAGGCGATACTTCCCTGTTCATTGGCGCACTACCGCCTGGCGAGTATGAGTTTGTCGAACTGATCGACACGCGGGCCAACAAGCTCTTGCATGTGTACTCGAGCATCGTGGGAAGCTTCAACATCGAAGCGGGAAAATCGGCGGATCTGGGGCGGCTGATTGTGACACGCGGCGATTTCGGCGTGCAATACGGTCGCAGCGCGCAGGTAGTATCCAATGCGCAATTGCTCCAGCGCTTTGCCCCCGACTACAGCAAGCTATTCGGCGCTGCTGCCAGCCCAGGCTGGAGCACTCCGCACCACGCGCAGGACGATGTCGAGCAATTTGCCCGCGCCCACCCGGCCGGGGCCGAGTGCGCCACTGAAATGCCCGATGGCCGGGTGGCTGCCGCCAGCCGCATGGGCGCCGTCCTGCTGCGCTCGACGCAAGGGCTATGGAAGATCATCAATGCGCCCTCGGTGGAGTCGCTGTCTTGCGTCTTTCCCGTAGACCTGCCCAATGCCGAGTTGATCGCGGTAGGCGAATCGGGCTCCCTGCTACGCAAAGCGCGTGACAGCGACAAGCTGCTTCCTGTCGATACAGGCAACCTGCCGCCCGGCAATCTGCTGCGCATCGGCGGCAACCCCCAGGATGGCTGGTACGTGATGCATCACAAGGGAGATGAATTGAACATTTTCCGTGCGAATCAACTGGACGCCGGCGACTGGCGATCCGTGTACCACTCCACCTTGCCCGGATCGTGGCTGCATGGCCCGGGCTTATTGTGGACGTGGCAAGACGCGGAGCGGATCGGCTATGCGCTGGAAAGCGGCTTGATCGGCGAACTCGATTACCGCACGGGCAAGTTGACCGAGCGCTTTAGTCCGCACAAGAAAAGCTTGACGCAGTTTATCCATCAAGCCAATGGCACGCAAAGCGTTCTGGTAGCGGCTGGTCTGGGAGGACGCTTTCCCGACGCCTATGTTTCACGGGATCGCGGCCAGAACTGGACGACTATCGTTTCGCCCTTCAAAGTCCTGATGTCGCCAGTGGCGCCGCTCAATGACGGCCGCTTGCTGATGGAAGCCGGCATGTATAACGAGGGCGCCCTGCTGGTCAGCAGCGATGAAGGCAAGACCTGGGCGCCGTATGTCCCATACAGTCTGCGCAACGCCCCGTTGATATTCCCTTCCGGCCTGGCGCTCAATATCCAGGAAGATTTCAAGGGTAACGTCAGCATTTACAGCTCCATGGACAATGCCAGGACATGGAAGCTCGAGCATTCAAACCAGGACCTGCTTTCCACGCTGCAACAACGGAAGCAATAACATGCAGCATCGGCAGCCGGCGGCATGACGCCCGCAAAGCACAACGGCACAGGAGATCCTGTGCCGTTGTGTGGCCCGCATTGGATGCGGCTTACTTTTTGTCGGTCGGTGGGACCGGCGGTACGAACGGGAACGTGCCGAACAGATTCTTGCTCTGGCTCTGCATCTGTTCCTGCATCTGCACGAACAGGCTCTTGCTCTGGTCGATGTAGTTGTTCATCATGCCTTGCATCATCGGGCCCTGGACATTCATGAACTGGGTCCACATTTCCGGGCTGAATGGCTTGCCTTCGAAACTGCCGGCCGACGTGCCCGTGAATTTGTGCTGGATATCGGTGAACGCTTGCACGTTCTTTTCCAGGTAGGATCCCATCATGCCCTGCATGGCGTGGCCATAGTAGCGGATGATCTGCGACAACACGCTGCTCGAAAACATGGGCGCGCCGTTCGCTTCCTCTTCCAAAATGATTTGCAGCAAGATGCTGCGCGTCAAATCTTCACTGGATTTGGCATCGACGACGGTAAACACCTCATTGTCCAACACCAGCTGCTTGACGTCCGTCAAGGTGATGTAGGAACTGGTTTGCGTGTCATACAGACGGCGGTTGGGATATTTTTTAATCAGGCGGTCTATACTTTTTTTTGCACTACTCATCACAAGTTCCACTTATTGCGCCGCAGCGCATACTGAGTTAATCCGAAAAAAAAGCGAACGTGGGTCCGCTTTCGCACCTGCCTACTTTTTCCATTATAGAGTGGAAAACGGCTCCATTACACATCAGGGTAGTAGATTCCCGCATTTATTGCAACGCAACTAAAAGTAGATTCCTGACAAGACCGATGATTACGCCGGCCTTGCCAGGCAAAAACGCTTTGTGACTTAATCTGCCCTGACTTTAACATACCGCCCCGGCGCCGGCTCGATTGCCGCGTGCCGTTTGTTGCCCGGCTTGCCGGGTGCCCTCACCTGCGCGCCGCCGTGTTCGGCCAGGAAGGCCGCCCATTCGGGCCACCAACTGCCCGCGTGCTCGGTCGCACCTTCCATCCACTGCTCGGCGCTCAAGGGCTTGGCTTTCGCCGTGCGCGGCTGGTCATTGCTCCAGTAACTGCGCTTTTTCTTCGACGCCGGATTGATCACGCCGGCGATATGGCCCGAAGCACCCAGGATAAAACGGTTGGCTTTCGGCTTTTTCGGGTTCAGCAGGGCCGTGCTGGCGTAGGCCGCGCCCCAGGGCACGATATGGTCTTCGCGCGAACCGTAGATGAAGGCGGGCGCATCGATGCTGCTCAGGTCGACCTGCTCTCCGGCCACCGTCAGCTTGCCCGGCACTTTCAGGCTGTTTTCCAGATAAGTATTGCGCAGATACCAGCAGAACATGGGGCCCGGCAAGCCCGTGCCGTCACCATTCCAGTACAGCAAGTCGAACGCGGGCGGCTCCTTGCCCTTCAGGTAATTCGACTGCACGTAGTTCCACACCAGGTCGTTCGGCCGCAGGCTTGAGAAAGTGCTGCCCAGGTCGCGGCCCGACATCAGGCCGCCCTTGGCCAGACTCTGCTCGCGCAGCGCCACTTGCTGCTCGTCAATAAAGACGTCGAGCGCGCCCGTGTCGCAGAAATCGAGGAAGGTGGTCAGCAATGTCAGGCTGGCGGCAGGATTCTCGCCGCGCGCCTTGAGTACGGCCAGCGCCGTCGAGACGATGGTGCCGCCCACGCAAAAGCCGAACATATTGAGCTTGTCCTGGCCGGAAATGTCCTGCGTGACACGGATGGCTTCGATCACGCCTTGCTCGACGTAATCGTCCCACGTCAGGTGCTGCATGCTCAGGTCCGGATTGCGCCAGGACATCAAAAACACGGTATTGCCCTGCTCTACCGCATAGCGCACGAGCGAGTTTTCCGGCTGCAAGTCAAGGATATAGAATTTATTGATGCATGGCGGCACCATCAGCAGCGGCCGCTGGTGTACCGTGGCCGTCGTCGGCGTGTACTGGATCAGCTGGAACAGGGCATTTTCAAACACTACCGTGCCCGGCGTGGTGGCCACGTTGCGGCCCACTTCGAAGGCCGACTCATCGGACTGCGAGATGCGGCCCTTCTGCATATCGGCCAGCATGTTCGTCAAGCCCTTGGCCAGGCTTTCGCCCTTGGTCTCGATCAGGGTTTGCTGGGCGTCAGGGTTGGTGGCCAGAAAGTTGGCGGGCGACATGGCGTCAACGATTTGCTGCACCGCAAACGCAATCTTTTGCTTCTGGTGCGGCGTCGCTTCGACGGCATCGGCCATGGCGCTGAGAAACTCCGCGTTCAGCAGGTAGGCGGCCGCATTGAAGGCTGACAGTGGGCTGGCGTGCCAGGCGGGCGCGGCGAAGCGGCGGTCTTTCAGCTCCGGCGCCTTGCCGGCCATAAAGTCAGCCCACAAGCCCGTCAGCTTGGCCACATAGGCATTTTTCAGTTGCTCGATCGCTTCCGGCTTGATGCTGGCGCCCGCATCCTGCAAAATGCCGGCAATTGGATTGCCCTGGGGCTGCGGTACCATGTTGAACCACGTCTTCCACTGCTCAGGATTGCTGATCTGCGCCATCCATTCCTTGGTCATCATTTGAGGATCGGGCATATTCATAGATATATGTAAGTCCATTCAAGATTGAGGGACGCCGAACAAAACCTACTGCGCGTCGGTGTAGGCGGCCTGCGATGCTCACCGTACTAGAGTACGGTTGCGCTTCTTAGCCACCTCTCCCTTCCGCTCGCTACGGTTTTGTTAGGCGCCGAAACGTAGTCGAAAAATAAATACTTTTGGATCACCTGCATGCAAACTCTTACTGACTGCCAATACCAATGATGCTCATGACCGCTGTTGCCTGGATCTATGTCGTCGGCCTCATGGCGCTGACGGAACCGTCCATCGTTGCCGGGGTAATGACCTTCGTGCTGTACTGCGTCATCCCGCTGTCCATCCTATTCTATCTGACGGGCTCGCGGCGACGCAAACGCAAGGCTGAGCGCGTCGCTGAATTGAAGGCGCGCGCGCTCGCCTCAGCAGACGATAAAACAAAAACGGCAGACACATAAGTGTCTGCCGTGCAGATTATTTGCGCCAGATCAAACTGGCCTGTCTTCCTGTGACGCCATCGCGCCGGTACGAGTAAAACTGCGCCGCATCGCTGACGGTGCAATATTCCCCGCCCGCCACTTGCGCCACGCCATCACGCAGCAACATGGTGCGCGCCAGCGCATAGATATCGGCCAGGTACTTGCCCGGCTTGCCATCGATGGCGGCGAATGCATTCGATAACACTTGCCGCTCGGCAGCGTCGCGCGCACCGTCGCGAAACGCTTGCAGCACGTCCTGTCCCACTTCGAATTGCTGCGGGCCAATCGCTGGCCCCAGCCAGGCGAGGATTTCCCCCGCGCCCTGCGCCCGCATGCTGGACACCGTGTGCTGCAAGACGCCGTTGGCCAGGCCGCGCCAGCCCGCGTGGGCCGCGCCAACGACCAGGCCGTCCGTCGAGCAGAACAGCACGGGCAGGCAATCGGCCGTCATCACGACGCACACGGCGCCAGGCTGCGTGGCGATGCTGGCGTCGGCATCGGGCACGCAGCCGTCCAGGCTGGCCGCGTCCGCCACGGCCACGCCATGCACCTGCGACAGCCAGGCCGGTGCGGACGGCAGCATGGCCGCCAGCCGCGCGCGGTTGGCCGCCACGTGCGCGGGCTCGTCGCCCACGTGCGTGCCCAGGTTCAAGCCACCGCCGCCCTGCCCGTCACCATATGCTTCCTGGCTGACGCCACCCGCGCGCACGGTCGCCAGCGCGCCCACGTTCGCGGGCAGGCCGGGCCAATGGGGAGTAATGCAAGGCAACGGTGACGTCATCAGACCTGTTCCGGCTCGGGAATGCCGGCGGTGGCAATCAGTTGCGCAAAATCATCGGCCAGCGGCACGATCCATTCGCACGCTTCCAGGGTGCCCGGATGCACGAGGCCCAGGCGGCGCGCCTGCAATGCCTGGCGCGAGAAGACGGATACCAGGTGCTGCTTGCCGTACACGGAGTCACCGACCAGCGCAAAGCCCAGGTGCTGCATGTGCACGCGAATCTGGTGCGTGCGGCCTGTTTCCAGACGGCATTGCATCAGACTCACGGGACGGCGGTCGAGTTCGCCGCTGCCGATCAATTCATAGTGCGTGATGGCAGGCTTGGCGGTAAAGTTTTCCGAGACAGCCATCTTGACCCGGTCGCGCGGGTGGCGCGCGATGGAGGCGTCGATGGTGCCCGCCATTTTCGGCGTGCCCCACACCAGCGCAAAATACTCGCGCTTGACGGTGCGCGCCTGCAACTGGCGCACCAGGTCCGTCTGCGAAGCGAGGGTCTTGCCGACCACCATCAGGCCGCTGGTATCCTTGTCCAGGCGGTGCACGATGCCGGCGCGCGGCACGCCCGCCAGTTGCGGACAGTGGTGCAGCAAGCCGTTGAGCAAGGTGCCCGACCAGTTGCCGGGGCCCGGATGCACGACCAGTCCGGCCGGTTTGTTGATCACGATGATATGCTCATCTTCGTGCACGATGTTCAATTCCATCGCTTCCGGCTTAAAAGCCTCGTCTTCCGGCGCGCTTTGCGGCAGAATGACGATCTTCTCGTCGCCATAGGCGGTCATGTTGCGTTTGGCAACTTTTCCATCGACGGTCACGAAACCGGCTTCCAGCCACAGTTGCAAGCGGCTGCGCGAGTATTGCGGCACCAGCTGGGCGATGACTTTATCGAGGCGGTGGCCGCAGGCGTCCGGCGTCAGTTCCAATGTAATCGGGGCCATGATCTCGAAGGCGTCGTCGGCGGCAAAATCGCCGTCAAACGCATCTTCGGCGCCATGGTCAGAAAGGGAGTCAAACGCGGAGTCAGCCAAATTAGGCTTCGGAGTTAATATCACAGCATTCCCATCGGCTATAATCAGCCTATTGTAAAATCTTGGTTAAAACCTTCTTGCAAAACGTCATGCAAAAAAAATTATCGTTGGTAGTCGCTTCAGTCGTTCTGCTCGGCATGTCCGCTTGCAGCTTGTTGCCTGAAAAAGTGGATGAGACCAAAAACTGGTCCGTTACGAAATTATACTCGGAGGCGCGTGAAGAAATGGCCGGGCAGCACTATGAAGCTGCAATCGGCCTGTTCCAGAAGCTGGAGGCTAACTATCCTTTCGGCAACTATGCCCTGCAAGCGCAGATGGAGATCGCTTACGCGTATTATAAGGCGGGAGACCAGGCGCAGGCACTGGCTGCCGTCGAACGCTTCATCAAGTTGCATCCGAACCACGCCAATGTAGACTATATGTACTACTTGCGCGGCCTGATCAGCTTTAACGACCAGATCAGCTTCCTGAACTTCCTGTACGAGCAAGATCCGACCGAACGCGACCCGAAAGCCACGCGCGAAGCGTTTGCGGCCTTCAAGCAACTGGTCGACAAGTTTCCAAATAGTAAATATGCGCCCGATTCGCTGGCCCGCATGAACTATTTGATCGATGCAATGGCGAAATATGAAGTGCACGTGGCGCGTTATTACTATCGCCGCGGCGCCTACCTGGCCGCCGCCAACCGCGCACAAACGACGGTCAGCGACTTTGCCGCTTCGCCCGCCATCGAAGAAGCGCTGTTCATCATGTACCGCTCGTATGACAAGCTGGGCTTGACCGACCTGCGCGACGACACCTTGCGCGTGCTGACCAAGAACTACCCGAACACGGCATTCCTCAGCCCGGAAGGGGTGAACAAGGAACGCAAGTGGTGGAAATTCTGGCAGTAAGCTGCAATAAAAAACCGGGCTAGCCCGGTTTTTTTACTTATTCAGCTACTTTGCGCCGGAACACCCAGCTCTTGTCGTTTGACGCTTCCGGCACGAAACCGTAGCCATCGACGTCGAACTGCTTCAGCTGTTCGGGATCGCGGATGGCGTTGACGGCAGCATAGCGGGCCAGCATGCCGCGCGCGCGCTTGGCATAGAACGAGATGATTTTATATTTGCCGTTCTTCCAGTCCTCGAACACGGGCGCGATGACGGGCACGTCCAGCTGGCGCGGCTTGACGGATTTGAAGTATTCTTCGGACGCAAGATTAACCAGCACTTTCGCGCCCTGCTCTTGCGCAGTACGGTTCAGGCCGTTGGTGATGGTGTCACCCCAGAACGCATACAAATCCTTGCCGCGCGCAGTCGACAAACGCGTGCCCATTTCCAGGCGGTGCGGGTGGATCAGGTCCAGCGGGCGCAGCAAGCCGTACAGGCCCGACAGGATGCGCACGCGCGACTGGGCATAGTCGAGCTGGGCCGGCTGCAGGCTGCGCGCGCCGAAGCCCGTGTACACGTCGCCATTGAAGGCCATGATCGCCTGGTGCGCATCGGTCAACTGCGGTGTCCAGGACGCGTAGCGGGCCACGTTGAGGGCCGACAAGGCGTCGGAAATACCCATCAGGCTGCCCACTTCGCCAGGAGAAAACTGGCGCATGCGCTCGATCAGCTGGGCAGAATGGTCGAGAAAATCGGGGGTGCTGTGCAACGTGGTCGTTGGCGGCGTCTCCAGGTCGAGACTCTTGGCGGGCGAAAGCACGATCAACATAAATTATCACTACAAAATAGAATTGCCGACATGATACCTGCTCCACAAAAACTCGTCCTCGACACCAACGTTTGCCTCGACCTGTTCGTCTTCAACGACCCGCGCTGGGCGGGCCTGCTGGCAGCCATGGAAAGCGGCGCCGTGCACGCCATCACGCGCGAAGATTGCCGCGCAGAATATCTGGTCGTATTGCATTACAAACATCTGCCGCTCGATGAAGCCAGCCGCGCCGTTGCCGCCGCCCGCTTCGACGCCCACATCAGCGTGGTGGCGCCGCCCGTGTCGGGCGTGCGCCTGCCCGTCTGCACGGACAAGGATGACCAGAAATTCCTCGAACTGGCACGCGACGCCAACGCCGACATCCTCATCACCAAAGACAAGGCGCTGCTGAAACTGGCCCGCAAGACGGCCAAGGCCGGCATGTTCAAGATCATGCTGCCGGAAGGCTGGGCCTTGCCAGGCTGAGCCGCCAAAGCCCCACACGCGACGGGGCGCGCTGCGCTAGAATGGGACACGATTCCACTTTACGCACCGCGACCCTACCGTTCATGAACAGCCCGTCCCTGCCCTGCACGACTCCCACCCTGACCTCGCGCCTGCCTCTCGTGGGCACCACCGTGTTTACCCGCATGTCCAGCTTGGCGGCCCGGCATGGCGCCGTCAACCTGGGCCAGGGCTTTCCCGACTTCGATTGCGACCCGGCCCTGGTCGATCTCGTCAGCGACGCCATGCGCGCCGGCCACAACCAGTACCCGCAGATGACGGGCGCCGCCCCCTTGCGCGAGGCGATTGCCGCGAAGATCGCCAGCCTGTACGGCCACGGCTATGATGCCGGCACGGAAATCACCGTCACGGCCGGCGCCACGCAGGCTCTCACCACGGCCATTTTGTGCTGCGTGCACCCGGGCGACGAAGTCATCGTCATCGAACCGGCCTACGACAGCTATCTGCCGGCCATCGCGCTGGCCGGCGGCGTGCCCGTGCTGGTCTCCATGGAGGTGGGTGAACAGGGCTACAGCGTGCCGTGGGACAAGCTGGCCGCTGCCGTCAGCGCAAAAACGCGCCTGATCATCATCAATACACCGCACAATCCGACGGGCACCATCCTGCGCCCTGCCGACGTGGCCGCGCTGGCCGACATCGTGCGCGGCACGCAAATTTTGATTTTGTCCGACGAAGTCTACGAGCACATGGTGTATGACGGCGTGCGCCATGAGTCGCTCGCGCGCCACCCGGAACTGGCGGCGCGCAGCTTCATCGTTTCCAGCTTCGGCAAGACATATCATGTGACGGGCTGGAAAGTCGGCTATGTGGCGGCGCCCGCAGCCCTGACGGCGGAATTTCGCAAGGTACACCAGTACAACGTATTTACCGTCAACACGCCGATGCAGCACGGCATTGCCAGCTACATGGCCAAGCCGCAGCCCTACCTGGACTTGCCCGCGTTTTACCAGCGCAAGCGCGATTTGTTCCGCGACGGCCTGGCGGGCAGCCGCTTCAGCCTGCTGCCGGCCGACGGCACGTATTTCCAGTGCGTGCGCTACGATGCCATTTCGCAAGAGACCGAAGCGCAGTTCGCCGAATGGCTGACGGCCGAGATCAAGGTGGCCGCCATCCCCGTCTCCGCGTTTTATGCGCAGGGCAAGGAATCGGGCATCGTGCGTTTCTGCTTTGCCAAGCAGGACGACACCTTGCGCCTGGCGCTGGAACGCCTGCGCAGCATATAACCGAACACTGAGCATGGCTTCGCCACGGCGGAGCAAAGGATGACAGCATGGTACAGCGTCGCATCGGCCCGGCCGACCTGGTTCCCGGCGAACCCCTGCCCTGGGATCTGTTTCTGGCTGACCAGAGTGCCGGCCCGCAACTGCGCAAGGGGCAGATCATCACGGATGGCGCGCAGCTGGGCCGCTTGCTGCAACTGGGTCTGTACGTGGGCACGCCGGAGCAGCCGTCCGTCTTGCGCTTGCTCAATGAAGCGGCGCAGCGCCTGGAACGCTTGCTGCTGGACTTGCGCAGCGAAAGCAATGCCGAGCGCGATGTGCGCGACATCGCCCGCGACCTGCTGCGCGCGCTCGGGCACGATGCCGATATCGCCCTGGCCAGCATCCTGCTCAACCAGATCGCCGGTACCTACGCCGTGCGCCACTGCATCGAAACGGCGCTGCTGGCCATGCTGGTGGGGCGCAGCATGCACAAGTCCCACGATGAACTGTTACTGATCGGCGCCGCCGCGCTGACGATGAACGTGGGCATGCTGCGCCACCACGACAGCTTCCAGGACCGGCGCGGCCCCCTGAATGACGAAGAAATGCGCATCGTGCGTCTGCACCCGCAGGAAAGCACGGAACTGCTGCGCTGCGCCGGCGTCGACGACGAGGAATGGCTCAGTTGCGTGCTCTTGCACCATGAAAACGACGACGGCAGCGGCTACCCGCAGGGGCGCACGGCCGATGAAATCTTGCAAAACGCGAAATTGATCGGCCTGGCCGACCGCTACTGCGCCCGTGTCTCGGCGCGCAACTACCGCCGTTCCATCGTGCCCGACCAGGCGCTGCAGCACATCTTCCTCGAGCAGGGCCTACCCATCGACCCACTGCTGGGGGAGCAGTTCGTCAAGCTGCTGGGCAAATATCCGCCCGGCACATTAGTCCGCCTGCGCAGCGGCGAACTGGGCGTCGTCACGCAGCGGGGCGCCGCCCACGTGCATCCACTCAGCGACCCGCTGGGCGCGCCGCTGCCTGCCGCCCAGTTGGCGCAGATGACGCCGCGCGACACGGGCGACAGCCAGTTCGCCATCGTCTCGTCGCTGCATGAAGACGATGCGGGCGTGCATTTCAGCATGCGCAATGTGTGGGGCGATGAGGCGCGGCTATAGGCTGCCTGGATAACGCCGGGCGCCAGACCAAATGTCAGCTCACGGTTTCGGTGGACGGATGCCCGTGTACTGTGCGCTGACGAGTAGCCATTGCTTGTCGACAAGCCGAGCCACATACCCGGCGCGCAGGGCGAAGGTACGGACAGCCGCGTCCTGATTGACGCGGTAGGACAGCCGTGTCGAGATGACCGCCGTATCGCCAAAAAGACGCACCACCGGCTCATCGACTTGGAGTTGAGGACTCGGCCGTTTCTGCTCTGGCGCATAGAAGGAGAGCATTTTTTCACGCCCGTCCACCTCGCCGACCGGCGATATTTCCACATAATTCTCGACCGTGGTGGCTCTCAAGGCGACTTGATCAAAATTATTCTGCGCCTGTGCATGGCGCTGCACCAAAGCCAGCAGTTCGGCATCGGCGGGAGCCGCCTGCGCACCACCGATCGCGCCCAAGGTGCCAAGCAGGCAGGTAGAAAGAATATGTGAAAGGGTCAATTTCATGCGTATTTCATCCAGGTCGAGGTCATGAAGAAGCATCCGTTGATGACTGCGGCAGCGCCAGTCTCGAACACTCGCTTGCGGCCAACTCATCATGAGGAAGCCCACTGTATGCTATCCGATTGCCATTTTCTGGCACATGCCAGTGCGACAAACTGCTCAATTGGGGGATTGAAACGCCATTTCGCCGCATCGATTGCACGCTCGCCATTGCGGTATCGGGATGCTCACCGCGATGCTTTCAAATACGCCCGCAAGCCATGCGTCAGCTCGCGCTAACAGGTGCATCCAGCAACTTCTGTTTCAGATCAAGGTTGAGCGCCCACTGCTCTTCCACCGGAATGGCGCGCCGCGAACTGGTCTTGAGGGAACCCTCTTGCGTCCACAGAAATGGATAAAAATTCAGGCATAGCTCGCCGGACAAGGGCAATTCTTCAAAGCCATCCGCATCGCCAGGCTGCCGGCCGTAAAACTGCCGCAACTGGCTGGTAAAGGCCCATTCGACAAACGTCGTGAAGCCCATCTCCAGCGCTTCCCACTCCAGCGTCTCGGGGGCCAGGTAATACATATTGCCCTGATCGGGCCCGAGCGCGCCGCCATTGATGGCGAAAAAGCCGCCGAGCACGTCATCGGCCACCAGCAGAAAACCCTCGACCTTTCCTTCATTCCACATAGCAATGTTCCGGGCCAGCTTGCCATGACCAGACCCCAATATGCGTAACCAGCCATCGTCCACTAGGATGCCCCCGGTTTCATAGGCAATCGCGCCGAGGGGAGAACGCGTGCTTACCTGCAGGCTCAGCAGCACGTCCTCCCTGCCGGCCGAGGGAGGCAGCAATTCCACCGGCAAGTCGGCCTCGCTGGCCCATTGCCTGATCAGCGGAAACGCCGGGTCTTCACTCTCCAATAATTCATTCAATGTACGCATTGCACCGGCCCTTATCGACGACCGCTCCCGGCGGTCGGAGAATACATGACGAAGCTGGCACTGTCTGGCGCTCACCGCCAGGCATTCCTGCCGCTCGCCCCTGGCGCGATCCAGTATCGATGACGACATCTGAATGCTCCGCAGATTTTACACATACCCTTCCCTGCACGGCTGCCGCCGGCCCCGGAAAGCCGGCTCGGTGGCGCCGTCCGACATCCCGCGCATTCCCCTGAATCGACCGCTCATCCTGCGTCTGGCGCTATTCGTCGGCCCGCGCTCGCCCATCCGGGCGGGCGCACATACCATGCCGATATGACCACTCCACTCCAGTTCAAGTCCGGCCAATTCTATGGCGATGTGCATCACGGAGCGCGCGGCAGCATCTTCGATATCCGCCGCCTGAAGGCCACGCGTGGCGAGGACGAAGTCGAAACGCAACGGCATGACGATGCCCACTTCGTCTTCGTGCTGTCCGGCACGTATATTTCCAGCGCCCTCCACGCCCCGGCACGCGCGCCGTCACCCACCCTCGTCTTCAATCCTGCAGGCACGACGCACCGCGACCGCTTCGTCGATGGCAAAGGCGGCTTCATGACTGTATCGCTCGACCCAGCCCAGCTGTCGGGCGCCGAAGAATTGCATGCGGCCCAGGAATGCGCCACCGTGTTGCGCGATACCGCCAGCGCGGCTGCCGCCTTCCGGCTCGCGCGCGAAATCGGTCGCGGCGGCGATGCCGCGCTGCTGGAAGCGGGCGCGTGGGAGATGCTGGCCAGCCTACACAGGACGCCCCAGAAGACGCGCCCATCGCTGCCCGCCTGGGCCCACCAAGCCTATGAAGCGGTGATGGACCTGGCCAACGACAGGCATCTGCGTATTGCCGACGTGGCCGCTGCCCTGGGCGTGCATCCCGTGCACCTGGCCCGCGTCTTCCGCCAGGCCTGGGGCTGTTCGCCGGGAGACCTGCTGCGCTGGCGCCGCGTCGATCAAGCCTGCGGCCTGCTGCACCGTCCGGAACTGAGCATGGCCGACGTGGCGCTGAGCGTGGGCTTCGCCGACCAGAGCCACATGAGCCGCGCCTTCCAGGCCCGCTACGGCATGACACCCAGCAACTATCGCCGCCAAATGTTTCAAACGTCCAAGACAATGCTTGGTTTGCAAGACTAGACTGGCCTTTTCCAACTCAGGAGTACACCATGTTGCGATACCTCCCCCTTCTTCTGGCCTGCGGCAGCAACGTCCACGCGGGCGAACTGGACGGCGTTACCACCGCCATCGACGCGGGCGACTTCAAGCAGGTCACCAGCGTCGTCGTGGCACAGCATGGCAAACTGCTCTACGAACACTACTTCGACAAGGATGGCGCCGACAGCCTGCGCAACACGCGCTCGGTTGGCAAGACGGTGGCGGGCATGCTGGTCGGCCTGGCCATCGAGCGCAAGCTGTTGCGCGCCGATACTCCCGTGCTGCCACACTTTCCGGAACTGCGGCCGCTGGCCCATGCCGACCCGCGCAAGGACAAGATCACGGTCGAGGACTTATTGACCATGAGCTCGCTGCTCGAATGCGACGACGACAACCAGCATTCGCGCGGCAACGAAGAGCGCATGTATCTGGTGGAAGACTGGAGCCGTTTCGTGGCCGACCTGCCGATCCGCGGCTTTCCCGAATGGCAGCCCCGCCCCGAGCAATCGCCGCATGGCCGCGCCTGGAGCTACTGCACGGCAGGCGTAACCCTGCTGGGACCGCTGCTTGAAAAAGTGAGCAGCCAGAGCGTGCCGGACTTCGCTGCCGCCAACCTGTTCAAGCCGCTTGGCATCGACAAGGTGAAATGGCAACTCCAGCCCAAGGGCAGCGCCATGACGGGCGGCGGACTGCAACTGCGCAGCGTGGACCTGATGAAGCTTGGCCAGCTCTACCTCGACGGCGGACGCTGGAATGGCAAGCAGGTGATACCGGCTGAATGGGTCAAGCGCTCGATCGCGCCCCATGCCAACGCGCGTGAAGGCATGGACTACGGTTATCTGTGGTGGTTGCAACCGTTCACGGCCAATGGCCGCACGGTGCAAAGCTATGGGATGGCAGGTTCTGGCGGCAATAAAGTGCTCGTCCTGCCGGAACTCGATGCGGTGGTCGTCATCACCACGACCAACTTCCAGGTACGCGACGCCCACGCGCTCAGCGAAAAATTGCTGACCAAGCTGATCATGCCGGCATTGATGCGCCCCTGAGCGCCTTTCATTTTGCGGACGTCAAATACGCCCGCAAGCCATGCGTCAGCACAAAAGGAAACACGCTCGCGTGATCTTCATCCTCGAAGACGCGCAGGCGCGTCTTCAGGCCGGGGTACTTGTGCGATTTCCACTTCCCGTCGAACTCGCGCACGTCCGCCAACATGTCGGCCTCTTCCTCCGAACGCGAACGCTTTTTGCCTGGCGCCAGCTTTTCCAGGCCGCCGATGCCGAAGAACACGGACGCGGGCAAGTCCTTGTGGCTGGCGGCATACGCCTGCTCGCGCTCGAACATGATGCCGGCGTCGTACCACAGCGACGGACTGCCGAGGATGTAGTGCTCGAAGGTGCGCGGTTCGGTGAGCAGAAATTGCAGGCCCAGCAGGCTGCCGTAGGAGTGGCCGATAAACACCTTGCGCTGCATGTTCACGCGGTAATGTTGGGCAATGAAGGGGAACACCTCGCCCGAGACGAACTGGCCGTAGGCCTTCGCTTCGCCGAACGCCGGTTGCCGCCCCGGCATGTCCGAGCGGTAGTCGTGCTTGCGCGGCGTGGTCGGCGTGTAATCGCGGCGGCGGCTGTACACCCCGCCATCGCCGTTGGCGTACGACAGGCCGACCACTACCACCTCTTCCATTCCCGCATGCCTGTTCAGGCGCTGCGCGATATTGCGCACGATGGCGAACGCGTAATTGGCGTCGACGACGAACAGCACCGGATAGCGATTATTTCCCTGCCGATAGGAATCGGGCAAGGCGACATATACCTGGTAGTCGCGCTTCAAAGCTTGCGCTCTGATGTCGCGCACTTCCGTATTGTCCAGAACGTAGCTGGCAGGGGCAGCCAAAGCGCCATTGGAAAAAAAACACACCGCAATGAGCAGGCCTGCGGTAACGAAACAGGCACCTTCGCGTTCGTGTCGCACGGCGCTTCCTTTCATGCCTGTTCACGAGCAAGGTCTGCCACATGCACGGGATGAAACGCGATCAGGTCGCCGTATCTGGCGGCCAAATGCTGTGGATCATTCTCGATGGTGCCGGTGTAGCAGCCTTCCTCTTCATCGATACCGGTCACTCGTACCCACATTCTTTCGCACTGGCCATCAGCGCGCGCACCTTCTTCGGCGGCGAAGCGAAAAACCAGTTTTACGTACGCACCGATGGGTAGCGCATCGCGTACTGCGGCCGGCGGTGGCTGGATATCTGTCAAGTACTGGGCAAGCCAGATGGCGTCTTCCAGGTAATAGCCTTGCTCGGCAAACGAGGGAAATGGATGGTCCTTGAAACGCTCCCAGTTTCCCGCGCCAGCATTCCAGTGCGCGCTCCAGCCATAGGGCAGGTCATGCAGGTCTGCCAGCAAGTCATTCGTGCCGATCAGAGCAGCCAGACTGGCGATCTTGGCGGAACTCGACGCCGTTGCGTCGGACGCGCCGTAAAATTGCCAATCCCCTTCGTAATCATGGGAGACATGCACGATGGGAGCACCGTTCAATACTTCCGTGGTCGTGAAGCAGGCAGTGTTGGGAGCATCGTGGAATTTCCAGGCAGTGGTCATCTTGTTTGCGGAGTCACCCGTTTCAGTCATGTGGTACAAGTCCGCCCCACAGCCCGCGATGTCGCTTGCGGTGGAGGTGAAAGTTACTTCGTCGCAGCCGCCGTCAACTGCACCAGCTTGCGCTCGACAAACGCCTGCAACTGGGGCGACAGGGTTTGCAAGCCCTTGGCCCGCTCGAACGCCTGGCGCGCCTGGGCCGGGTGGTTGTCCGCTTGCAAGGCGATGCCCAGGCCCATCCACCAGACGCTGTTGTCGGGCGCCGTCTGCAGGGCCAGCTGATAGTGTTCGGCCGCTTCGCGGTAGCGCTGCTCGCGCTGCAGCACGCCGGCCAGGAAGGCGCGGTAATCGCCGTTATCGGCGGCGTACGGCAGGCTGCGCGTGAGGGTATCGAGGGCCGCCGCACCGCCGTTGGCTTTGTCCAGCTGCAAGCGGGCCAGCATCATCGCCTGCGCCGGCTGTTTCGGGTCGAATGCCAGACTCAACTGCAATTGGCGCGCCGCGTCGTCGGGGCGCTGCGCTTCGAGCAGCAGACGCACCAGGGTTTCGCGCGCGCCCTGGTGGCGCGGGTCCAGCTGCAGGGTCTGCTGCAAGCCGGCCAGCGCTTCCGAGACGCGGCCATCCTGCAACTGGCCCAGCGCGCGCCGGTATTCATTCTCTACGCGCTGCTGCGGCGTGACTTGTTTGCCGTCGAGGATGCGTTCGCTGGCGGCGGGCGCTGGCGTCTTCAGCACGGGCGCGGCGGCAGGCCTGGCGGGTTGTTGCGTGATGCGGCGCATTTCGGCAGCGCGCAGCTTGGCTGGCGCGACCGTCTCCGCGGCCTGCAACACCGGCTCGGGTGCCAGCGGCGCCGTAGCGACCGGCGCCGGCGCAGCGACCGGCGCAACCACAGGCGCAGATACCGGTACGGGTAGCGGCACGGGTAGCGGTGCCGCCACCGGCAGCGGCGTGTTGGCCACGCTGACCAGCACGGGCGGCACGGCCGGGCGCTTCAGGTAAACCCAGCCGAGGGCGATGGCGGCAGCCGTCAGGCCGGCCGCGCCGCCGAAGACCAGCGCGCGCGAAACGCCCCGGCCCCGCTCGCGTTCGGGCACGGAGCGGATGCCGGCTGCGTCGCCGCGCCCATCGGGGGTGCCGCGCGCATCGAGGTCTTGCAACATCTTGTTAATCAGGCTCATCTACAGGCTCATCTTCGTCATCGGTTCAATAAGGTCCAGCTCACGCCGCAGGCGGCGGCCAGCACGCCGGTGCCAGCCAGCCAAGGCCACGGCCGCTGCCAGAAGCGGCGCGGCTTGCTGGCCAGAGTATCGCTGGCGGCCAGCGCCACGTGGCGTGCGCTGACCTGCTGCCGGCCTTCGCCGTACGCCACCATCAGCGCCTTGTGCGCCATGATGTTGATCAGGCGCGGGATGCCGCCGGAAGCCTTGTACAGCTTGCTCACGCCGCCACGGCTGAACAGGCGCGCGCCATCGAAACCGGCCACGCGCAGGCGGTGCGACACATAAAAATCCACGTCGTCGCGCGACAAGGGCCCCAGGTGATAGTGAAAGGTGATGCGCTGCGTCAGCTGGCGGATTTCCGGCAGGGCCAGCTTGACGTCCAGCTCGGGCTGGCCGAACAGCACGATTTGCAACAGCTTGCGCTTTTCCGTTTCCAGGTTCGTCAGCAGGCGCAAGGCTTCCAGGCTGTCGACGGGAATCGCCTGCGCTTCATCCAGGCACAGCAGCACGCGCTTGCCCTGCGCCGCCAGGTTGAGCAAACGCAAGTTGAGCGACTTGAGCAGCTGATGCTGATCAGCATCTTTCTCCAGCAGCACATCGAGGTCGTCCGCCAGGGCCCTGATCAGCGAACGGGGCGGCAAGTTCGGATTCGGGATGTAGGCCGTGACGAAATCCGGCCCCAGCGATTGCATGAACTTGCGGCACAAAAAGGTTTTACCAGTACCCACTTCGCCAGTGATCTTGATGAAGCCCTCGCCATTGCGCGCCGCCACCAGCAAGGTGTTGAGCGCCTTTTGCGACTGCGGGCCGTTGAAGAAGAAACTGGTATCGGGCGTGAGGCCGAACGGCGCCTCGCGCAAGCCGAAATGGGCCTGGTACATTTAGCGCCGCTCCGATGGACGGCGCGGGTCGAGCGCCTCGATGCGCTTGCCCGAATCGAGCAAATCCTCGTTCCAGCTGTTGGCGCCCTCGACGATGGTCGGCTTGATCAGCACCACCAGTTCGCGCTTCTGTATCACTTGCCCCGTGTTGCGGAACAAGGCGCCCAGTACGGGAATATCACCCGCGCCCGGCACTTGCGAGCGGTCCGAGGTGGTGGCCTGGCGCATCAGGCCGCCGATGGCGACGATGCGTCCATCCTGGCTGCGCACCATGCTGTCCATCTCGGACGTGCTGGAGGCGGCCAGCGGCAATTTCAGCGAACCGGCGCTGCCCAGGTCGATTTGCTTGTTGACGGTGGTGACCTGGCTGACGGACGGATGCACGTGCAGGATGATATTGCCCTGCTCGTCGATCTGCGGCGTCACGTCCAGCACCACCCCGGAAAAGAAGGGCTGCAGGGTGACGTTCGGGCTGGAGGTGGTGCCGCCCGCAGTGCCGGTCGACGTCACGGTGGTGCTCACGCCGGTGACGAAGAATTCGTCCGTGCCTATCTTCAGCACGGCCTTCTGGTTGTTCATGGTGGCGATGCGCGGGCTCGACAGCACGTGCACGGCACCTTGCGATTCCAGGAAGGTAATCATGGCGGCAAAGTTGGCTGTCTGGAAGGCCAGGCCGAACATCGAGCCGGCCGCCGTGGCTGCCGAGCTCAAGCCAAAACCACTGCTGGCCGTCAGGCCGCTGCCATTCGTCATGTTCGGCGGCTGGCCGCCGTTGAACGGCAGCGGCGCCAGGGTACCGCCCGGCTGGATGAATCCCGTCGAGATGCGGTTCGTGTGGCCGCTCTTGATGGAGGCAAACGAGGCCCAGTTGATGCCGGTCTGGAAATTATCGTTCAGTTCCACTTCGAGAATCTTGGCTTCCAGGATCACCTGGCGGTCCACCGACAACTGCGTCGCCTTCAGGTACAGATCGACGGCGCGCAATTCGTCGGGCATGCCGCGCACCACGACGACGCCGGACTGCGGGCTGATCACCACCTTGCGGCCGTCGGCCGTACCGCCAATGATGGCGCCCAGCGACTCCTTCAGTTCGACCCAGAAATTGCTGTCCGACGTGGTACTCAGGTTGGAACTATCGAGCGCCACCTGGCTGCCGGGCTGGCCTGGCTGGCCTGGCTGCTGCGGCTGGCTCTGCTGGCTGGACTGCCCCGACTGGTTATTGCTGGGACCGGCATTCCCCACTGATGTCGATGAGACGCGCAAATTCGACGTGCCCTTGCGGTTGCCCGTCAGGTAATTGACCTGGAACATGCGGGTTTGCATGGTCAGGGGCCGAATCGCAATGCGCGTGCCATCGACCTTGTAATCATAGCCATACATCTCGCGCACGGCGTCGAGCGCCTCGAACAGCGTCACATCTTTCAGGTTGGCGGAAATGTTGCCCTGCACATCCGGATGCACGAGCATGTTGTAGCGCGTGCCGTTGACCAGCGAGTGAAAGAACTGGCGTGCCGGGACGTTGTTGAATGCGACATTGAAACGCTCGTCCAGCACGCCGCGCGCCTTGGGCAACTGCGCTGCCAGCGCGGACGCCGGCGGCAGCAGCGCGTTTTCCACCGCTGCCGACTGCGCCGCCGGGCTGGTGGTGGCCACTGCGCCGGCCACTTGCTCCTTGATCGCATTGTAGGTATCGCGCTTCACAGGCGCGACGTTGCAGGCGCACAAACCCGCAGCAAGTCCCAGGACGCTTGCCCGCTTGCTTATTTCAAATATCTTCCGCATTCCCGCCTTGTGTTTATTGGGTGACATGAACCTGTTTCCTTCGTACATGCATTGCATCATTGGCGTCGACCGTCTGCGGAGTCAGCCGCAGCGTTTCCAGGGTCTTGCCGCGCCGCAGCACCACGCTCGCTTCGCCTATGCTGACGACGACTGCACCGCCCACCTTGTCACCCGCGCGCACGCTGCGGCCATCGATCACGGCCAGGCGCCGCCCGCCAGGCTGATTCGAAATGAGCACCGATTGCAGCTGCGGCCGCGCCGCGCCGGCAGAGGCCGCACTACCGAGGACAGGCGCCGCATCGGGCGGCCGCGTGGGATCGGCCAGCGCCTGGGCAAACACCCCCGGCGCCAAGGCCAGCAGCGCGCCCGCAAGGAGCACGCAACGACGGGCGCGCATCACAGCGCGATCCATTTCTCGTCCAGGCTGAGCGTGTACAAGGTCAGGCTCAGCGTGGCATTCGGGTACTGCTCGACTTGCATATTGAGCTTGCCCCAGAACACATGGGACGGCATGGCCTCCACGGCATCCATATAATTCACCATATCCAGATAATTTCCACGCAAGACGATTTCCACACCATGACGGTAGAGCACGGCCGGCGCCTTCGCCGGCTCGGCGTCCGCTGGCGACTGCCCGACAGGCGCGGCGGCAGATGCGGACGCCGCCGCCTTGCTGGCGACATGGCCGCCCTGCCCCATGGCGCCGGATGGCAAGGTGGCCAGCGACACCAGGCGCAAATTGGCCTGCTGTTTCAGCAATTGCTGCAGCATCGGCACGATGCGCTCGGGCGCCACCAGGCCGTTTTGCGTCGATTGCAGGGCCTGCCGCATCTGCTGCACTTCCTGCCTGATCCGTTCGAGCCGGATGCGGTCCTGCAAGTTGGGGTCGCCCGCATGCGCGGCCATCCTTTGCGCCATCTCGGTATCGATGGCCGCGACGGCCAGTTGCCGCTGGGCAATCGTGTCGGTCAGCGCCTTGCGCTTGGCCAACTGCGGATTGACGGCCAGATACACAACCATGAAAATCAGCAGCGCGGCACTGGCGCCAAAGACCATGAACCGTTCCCGCACGCTGAGCGCATCAAATTTCAGGGCAAATTGTTGCCATTGCTGTTTCATTGCTTGACCGCCCCTGCGCCGCTGGCGGGTGCCGCCGACGATTGCAAACTGAATTCGATAAAGCGCGGCGCCGGTGCTGCCACGCCAGCGGCCGGCGCCGACATGGCGCCCGGGGCAGGAAGCTGCGCGGTGGCCATGTCCAGGCGCGCGAAGGATTTGCCCTGCAACGCCGATTCCCTAGACAAGGCGCTGATGTACTGGGGCAGCAAGTCCGGCTGCACGACGCGCCCCTGCAAGCCGATCTCCTTGCCGGCGCCGGCGATGCTCGCTCCCGTCAGCCACAAGCCATTGACCCTGGCGCGTGCGAAGGCGCGGAAATAATCGGCATAGCCGTGTGTATTGCCCAGTTCGCCGCCCTGCAGAATTTGCCCGGCTTCCAGCAAGGCGCTGCGGTCAGCCTCTGCCTGGCCCAGCGCGCCCGCGATCAGCGGGTCCTTGCCGGGCACGGGAAACCGCGCGAACACATCCGCCCGCTTCGCCTCGCGTGCATCGAGCACGACCTTGGCGTCGGCCGCCGTCCGCTCCAGCGCGGCCACCTGGCGCGCGCCGAACCAGACCACTGCGGCACTGGCGGCAAGGACCAGCCCCAGGCCCCGCAGCAAGCCCACTGCCGACAGCGCCTGCTTGCGTTTTTCAAACGCAGGGTTGAACAGATTGATTTGCTGGCTCACGCTGGCATCTCCTCTTGCCGCAGGGCCGCACCCAAAGCCAGGAAAAAGCGCGCCTGGCCGGCAACGGCCAACAGCTCCGGCACTTTGGAAAAATCAAACAGGGCCGTCAGATCCAGCACCTCGACCGGCATGTACAAATTGTCCGCCAGGTAAGCATGCAGGCCGTCGCTGCCGGTCGGCGCCAGGACCAGCCTGGCAACGGAAATAAAATGGAATTGACGGTCGAAGTGGTCAAAGGAACGCTGCAGTTCCAGCGTGATCTTGTCGTAATACTGCTGCCGCTGGGCGTCGCTGGTATCGGCCAGCTGCACCACGGTGACGTCGATGCGGCGCGCCAGGTACAGTTCGCCATCGAACGTCACGGTCAACAGCCCCCCTTCGCCATCGAAAGACAGCATGGCCAGGCCGCGGCCCTGCGTTTCCATCAAGCCCGCGATATTGCGCTGGGCCATTTCCGGGATATCGATGACCGACAGGGCGATCTTGCATTCGCCATACAGCGCCTGGCGCTGGGCCACGGCAATGTTGCGCGCCGCGACGGCGAACAGCGATTGCGCGCGTCCCGGCCCGTTCTTGTCGGCGGGAATATCGATGACGTCGACGGTGGCGTCCGCCGCCGGAAAGTCGAGCATGTCCTTCAGGCGCCAGCGCACGGCGGTTTTGAGCTCTTCCGGCGGCACGTTCGGCGCGTCGAGCGTCAGTATCTGATACTCGCCCGCGCCCAGCAAAGTGGTGTTTCGATATGACTGGGCATGCATATCCCGGTGCATTTTTTCCAGGGTCGCCGCCGCCAGCGGCTTGCGTCCGGGATACATGACCGCCGCCTGCACCAGCGGCTTGTCGTCCGCGCGCCGCTTGACCACGGCAGCGCACACACCTTCCGCTGAAAATGATGTAGCCAGCCAACCCTCGTGTTTTTTTGCTTTTGCGAATAAACCCATGCCACCGATCCAGATAATGAAATGCTACGACAGCGGTGCCGTCCGAATGATGCATTGAATCAATTTTAATTCATAGCAGGTATGAACAGGCTAAAAAAGAAATAATTGACAACATATTTTCAGGAAAACACCACGATTGTCACAGCGCGCCAAAAAATCACGCGCCCTTCAATATATTTCACGCATGAAGAACATAGGCTCGCTCTTGAATGCGCCTATGGTTTCGCGCGCCTGTCCCGGCAGGTACGGTATCAGCGACTGTAGCGTAAGCGTGGCTTTTTTCGTCACGGGTGCGGCGGGTTTAGCCATCAGCACGCTGCCGCCGCCCTGCTGCAGCAAGCCACTATCGAGCGGCAAGGTGCTCGCGGCCGGCAACTGCGCATCCGTCAGGTTGAGATAATCCTTCAAGACGAAATTCTTGCGCAGCAAGGCCGTGCAATTGTCCAGCGTATTGGCGGCATAGGCGCTGCCGTTCCAGTACTGCGCGACCAGGGGCACCCGCAGCGCGCGCTGTTCCGAGCCATACATATTGTTGATGCGCAAGCGGCCATGACGCAGCCGGGTATCGCCGATGGCGACACTGGCGGCGGGCGCGACCGCCAGGCCATTCACGCTGGAAATGAGCGCGCCGTCGCTGTCGCTGATGCCCACCACCAGCGAAAAATCATCGTACGGGCCATCCTGGCCGCTGGCCAGCCGGTCAAAGCTGTGCAGTACCGTGATGCCGGTCGCGCCGCTGGGAATCGCCTGCTGCAGGCCAGGCGCGGCGAGCGTGATGCTGCCCGCGCCGGCAGTGCCTGCCTGCACCGTGTAGATGGCACCGTCGCCGCCAAATTTGATCAGTTCGCCCGCCGACAGGCCGCCGCTGCCTGCCACCACCACTTGCGTGCTGCCGGCGGCATACGCGCCACCATCGGTCGTGTAGGAACGCCCGCTGCGCCCCTGGTTCCAGGCAAAGGTGGGCAAGGCTGGCGCCAGGCGGCTGATGGACAGTGCCGCGCCGGCATTGCCGGCGCCCACGCTGACGCTGGCGAGTCCGGGATAGGCGCTGCCATAGCGCGCCAGAATCTGCTTGCCCTTGCTCAATGCCGTCGCGCCCAGCACGACACCCAGTTCGCGCTGGCCCAGGTAGGTGAAGTCGCCGCAGGCCGCCGTCAGCGCACCCGTGAGCGCGTAGTGGTCAGGGAAAAAGCGGCCGAAGACGGGGACCGGGCTTTGCGCCTGATTGGCGATATTGCAGCCGAACTTGCCATTCACGGCCGTATTGTTGCTGCTGCCGATCACGCAGTCGCCAGGCTGGTCGACGCTGGTGTAGGCATTGTCGAGCACCGCCTCGGGCAGCATGCGGAAGGTGCCGACATCGCCGTACGTCACGCCGCTGTTACTGGCCAGGCCACTGGCCAGTACCGCCTGCCCCAGCGGGAACGGGCTGGCATTGGATGTCGACGCGAGGCGGTCGGTGTAGTCGGTGGCACTGAGGAAACCGGTGATTTTCTGGCCGGCCACGGAATTGTCGACCAGCGGCGTGCCGTCATAGCCGGCCGCCGCGGCAGCGGCCAGGGAAAACTGGGCGCCCGCCGCCAGGCTGGGCGTACCGCTCAGGGCGCTGTTGCTCATGTTGGAACTGAGCGTGAACTGCTGTGGACGCACGGCGAAATTATCGGTCGAACAACCCACATTGGCCGTGCCGCACACGGCCGCGGTGCAAGTCACGCGCACGCGCACGTCACGGTAGGCGCTGTACCTGGGCGCCACGGCGCTGATGGCGGTGGCCGGGATGCTCACATTCGCGCTCGAATAGCCACCCGTAAACGCCACCAGGCCCAGCGGAATCACGGCCGTCTGGGTGAGCGGGCAGTTATTCGCCCCCAGCGTGACGCCGGTGGCGGTATTGACCAGCAAATCCACCGTGGCCGCGCCAGCGAACGTCGTTTCCAGGCTGGCATCGGTCTTCAGCTTGACCAGGTCGAGCTTGAAGGCCGTGTCGGCCAGCTTGGTATTCAGGCGGGCATAAGTGATGCTGCTGGTACTGGGCACGCAACGGGGCGAAGTTGCCTCGCAGGCGTTGAAGCGCGCCACCGCACAGGCCTTGATCACCAGCGACTGGTCTTCCTGCTCCGTGAACTGCCCATCCGTCACATTCACGCTGACGGTGGCGGCCGTGCCGCTGCTCAGGCCAAACACGGCCTGGTACTCGCCGTTGAACAGATAGGTCGCCACGCCGTCGTTCAGCGTGCCATTCGACAGCACACCATAGCCCGCGATCAGGGCCCAGTCGCCGATGCCGTTCGAGGTAGTCAGCAGGATTTGCGTGGTGTTGTTCGGCATCACGATATTGTTGTGATTGACGTCATGCGCCGTGACCGTGAGCGTGCTTTGCTGGCACGTCAGGCCCGACCCCGTATTCGTCACAGCGTAATGGCTCAGGCAGCCGGCCTGGCTGAGATTCTGGTCGCGCTGCACCAGCGCCAGGCCGCCCTCATAATTATAGGCACGCAATTCGTCGATGGCGCCATCGGTGGAATTGCCGCTGCCGTTCTGTCCCGTCACCGCGCTGCGGTTGTCGCCAATGAACAGGCTGCCGATGCGCGGCGAGACCACCGCTGCGGTAGTAAACGCCGACTCCTTTTGCAGCACGCCATCGACGTAGATGCGCAGGCGGTCGCTATTGGAGGCCGCCAGCGCATTGAAGCTCCAGCTCACTGCGATATGCTTCCAGGTGCCGGCGGGCACGCTATTGGCAGCCGTTTCCACCACGCGCACGTTGCCCAGGCTGTCCGTGACGACGAAGCGCAGGGCGCCCGTACTGCGCCGCACGAGAAAAAACCACTCATTGTTCATCTGCGTGGCGTCGAGCAGTTGCGCATCGCGCGTGCCGCTGCCGGACCAGGCCGTGTTGGCCTTGTACCAGAAAGTGATGGTACCAGCGCCGCCCATGGTGCCGGGCACCGACAGCCCGCTGTCGACCGCATCGATGGCGGCGGTGCTGGTATTGAGGGGGAAACTGGCGGCGCGGCAGACGCGGCCGGCAGCGATCGTCTGCGCGCCACCCAGCACCGTGCCGTCGCGCCCGTTGCCGCTGGTATCTGACACCTGCCCGGGTGTATTGTTCCAGCTGGGCTGCTCCATGCGGTACTCGACCACGGGGCGGGGAATGTAAAACTTGATCGCCGAATTGGTGACCGGAAAACCGGTTTGCGGCGTGTCGTAATCGTTGCTGTCCGCCTGCCAGCCGATCTGCCCCAGCTTGGCGGAAGGTCCCGCCACTGCCGTGCCGTACTGGTAGATGAATTCGCCGTTTTCCTGCAAGATCAATTGCAGGCTGTAAGAGCCAGTGGTACTGGTGCCCGTGGTCCATTCCGGCACATTATTCCAGGTCACCACGAAGCTGCGGTACGGCGCCGTGCCGATGGTGGCGTAGCTGACGTAACAAGTCAGGCGGCTGGCGCAGGCGGTATTGTAGGTGGGTACTTCCAGTTTCGAGGTGGGATCAAGGTCGTTGCCATAAATGCGCATGGTGTAATTCAAGCTGCTGTTCGGATACGGCAGCGTCTGCACCGGGCTGCCATAGCCGCAGGTGACATTGTTATTGAACTGCACCCGGCCGTTCGTCATCACGCGCAGGGTGCTGAAGGCCACGCCCGAATACATGAAACTGAAACCGATGGGCAAGGCATCGCTGAGCGTGTCGTCGAGGACGGGCGGCGAGGTACCGCAGCCGGCGGAACCGTTGAATCGGTAGGGCGTTGTGTTATAGCCGAGCTTGGCATGATTGCTGGCGTCGATCCAGCTGTAGGCAAAACTGGTGTTGGCGTAGGTTGCCGCCTGGACCGGCGCGCAAGCAAGCAGGGCCACAACGGCTATCCATACGGCGATGATTGCCTGCATATTGCTCCTTGAGAGTAGCGTGTTTAAAACTCCGCCTGCACGACGCGCTGCACATAATCGGGATTATTGGTGGCATTGGCAGTGGCGCAAACGCCACCCACAGGCTGGTTGCAGGCGGTGGCAATCACCTGGAAACGGGGCAATGCGCCTGCCGCCTGCGTGCAGCGCACGGTGACCCTGAAACCGTTCAGTGCGCCATTCGCGGGCAAGGCAAAATCGCTGCTGGTAATGCATTTGCCGTCGACGCGCTGCCGGTACACGCCCCACTCCATGCCGGCGCGGGCCGCCTGGTAGGCGCGCGCGCCCTGCACGTCCAGCGCCGACTCGGCATGCTGCATGGTGGAGATGGAGAGCAGCGCCACGCCCAGCGCGGACAGCACCACCAGCAGGAAGATGGCGGTGACGATGCTGAAGCCGCGCGCCGGACGGCCTGGCCGCCGTCTACGCGGCATGGAGAATAGGGATATGCTCATGGCGAATTATTGACCTGTGCCTGTTGCACCAGCGTGATCTGGCCTGCGTTGCCGCCGGGCGCGCCCAGGGTCAGGCTGACACTGACCAGGCCGCGCTGCAGGTTGGGCAGGGTATCGAAGGAAAAGTCGCAAGCGGCCACCTGATTGGCCATCAGCGCCGCGGACGGCGCGCCGGTCAGCGCCGCTGTGCTCACCGGCTGGGCCGCCTGGATCACATAACCGGCATAGCGCGTCAGCGTGCCCGTGCCGTTCGCATTCGGCGCGCAATGATAGGTGACGACCGTACTGACCACCTGGAAACGATAGCTGAGGGAAGGCATGGACGGCGTTTGCGCGACAAAGGGATTATTCACCAGCGTGACGTTGCTGCCGCTGATGGAAGCGACCTGGGCGCGGTTGCACTGTCCGCTGCAATCATAGGCGTCCACAGGAGGCTGAGCGCCCAGATTGTTGACAACGATAAAGTCGCCGGGAACGATGGTCTGCACGCCGGACGGCGCGGCGCCGACGATGGTGAAAATATCCCGGTTGACCACCGGCGTGCCGGGATCGAAAGCCAGTACATTGCCCGGTATCGTGTCCGGGTCGTCTTCCGACAGATAGCGTCCGCCCGTCTTGGTCAGCAGCAGCTCCAGAAAACTGCCGCTGCTATTGCTCGTCACGCGCACGCTGTTGGGCAAGGCCAGGCGCACGTCGCGCGTGATGCGGCGTGTCGCCAAATCAGCCGAGTCCGCCAGCTCGGCGCGGGCGGCTACATCCAGGTAACTTTGCACGGGGGCACGAATGAACAGCGTCACCATGCCGGCGACGATGGCCGTGATGACGATCACCACGATCAGTTCGATCAAGGTAAAACCGCGCTGCCGGGGGCGTAAAGAAATCATCATGGGACGGCATTGCCTGCGTAGCGCGTGCGGTAGCCGGCCAGCACGAGCTGTTGATTCGTGGCATAAGTCACGGTGACCGTGATGCGCAAGACATTCATGTTGATCGGCGTGGCGTCCGAAGGCAGCATGGCGGCTGCCGGCCCCAGTCCCGCGTCGGGGCTGATGGTCACGCTCACCTTATAGCCGGCAGGAAAGGCATTCCCGGCCGCGTCGTCCGTGTAGCTCACGGCAGTGTTGAAGGCACGCACATAGTCGCTGACGTTGTAATACGGCCCCCTCGTGTCGGGCGCCGTCGCGCTGACATTTTGCGGCGTGTTGCAGCCGGTGGGATTGGTGGCACTGTCGAACGGTGCGGCATTCGTCGCCATATCGGCGGCCGGATCGGCGAGCGGATCGCAAAACGTAAAGCGTGCCCCTTCGATCTCATCGAGCATGGCTTCGGCGATAGCCAGCGCCTGCTTGCGCAATTGCGGATCGGCGCTGCTGGCCGTGGTGCGGGCGAAAATTTGCAACAGGCCCACCACGGCGATGCTGACCACCACGATGAAAATGACAAGCTCGATCAGGGTCACGCCGCGCTGCGCCGTCCCGCGCGCCGCCATGGCGACGCCCTTAGTAATGGACATAGCCGGTCTCCCCTTCGACCACGATAGTACGCGGGATGCCGCCGCCGCTGATGCCGATGCTGACGCGCGCAGGAAAGGTCGAGACGGGTTCGGTGTCAGTGGACTTGTAAGGACGCCCCAGGGCATTGAAGTAAAAAGCGGCGGCGCCCAAAGGCACGCTATAGCTGATCTTGTTGGGCGCCGCTTCGCACAGCCAGGCCGTGGCATTCCCGCAGGCGGCCAGGGTGGCCGTGCGGCCACTGTTGCCGCCCGCAGGCGGCAAGACGCGGTTGGCCGCGTCGCAGGCAGTATTGAAACACAGGGCGATGCGGCTGCCGTTGAGCAAGACGAAGACGGGCCGGTTTTGTGCGATCGCCAGTTTTTGCGCATAGCGCAGCATGCTCACGTTTTGATCGGCAAAGCTGCGCGCATCAAAACTGTCTTGCTGAAAGAAACGCGGCATGGCGACGGCTGCCAGCAGGCCACCCACGATCAGCACGACGATCAGCTCGACCAGGGTGAAGCCGCGCTGCTGGCGCCCACGGCTGGCCGGTCCGGCAAACATCAAACCTGCTGCAGACAGCATCGTGGACACCTGTGGCAATGAGCGGCATGCCGGCTGAAGCATGCCAGGAAGAATAAAAAACGCCTGGCGAACCAGGCGGATTGCATGCGGCGCGACCTGCCGCCGCATGCGGGGCTTACGCTATTAACAATCTGTCTTGGCAGCGGCAGCAGTAGGTGCAGCACTCACCGCCGGCGCGCCATTGGCTGCGGCAGCCGCATAGGTGAACGAGCAGGCGGTATGGGTGGCGTCAGCGGCGATTGTTAACGGCCCCGTGCCCGTCACGCTAAAATCCGGTGCCCCGATGCCGGCCGCCGCGAGGATGCCGGCGGCGTCAGCGGTAGGATAGCCGTTCGCCAGAGTAACGGCAACGCCTTCCATTAGCACCGAGGGAGCCGCGGCGACCGCACCATTGACCAGCCATTGCGCATGGGCCAGGGCTGCGCCTGCCTGGACCGATGCACGGGCGCCATTGATTTTCGCCAGACGGGCATCAGCCGACAAATTGATAAAACGGGGAATCGCGGTGGCCGCCAGTATGCCCAGGATGACGATGACGACGATTAACTCGATCAGCGTAAAACCCGCTTGGCTACCTTGTTGAAAACGACGAATTGACTGCAGTTTCATGCTGATCTCCAAAAAATCAAAAAAACAATGCTGGCAAAATTTGCCCGCAGAATAAAAAAAGCTATTTCAGCCCGCCCGCCTCGCCCAACTGTATCAGCGCCACCTCGGGCGCATCAACCGGGCTTGAGGACTGGACTTGGGTAGCGGATGCTTGCCGCAAGCTTACCTTGAATCGAAGCAACTCGGAATGCCTGGCAGCGAAACTGTTGCTTCGATTTAATATATATATCAATTCTGCATTACTTCTATTAAAAAACCAATGACTTTGGGGAAGTTTTTCCATCTCCAGTGCGCCATATGCGCCCAAATAGTTGGCCGGCTTTTCAGCCAGCCAATCGATGGGGTTTTGCCCCGCCAGCGCCGGCACCTGGTTTTGCCGGTCGGACGCATACAGTTCCAGCACTTGCATGCGCAGCCCCGCGCGCAGCGCCAGCAGCGTTTGCTGCACGGCGACCCGTTCCGCTTCCTGCTGTACCACTGCCATGCGGCCCAGCAGCACGACCACCAGCACGGCGATGACGGACACGGCGACGGCCAGTTCAAACAAGGTAAAGCCGCGCTGCCCTGCCTTGCCAGCCAACATGTTGTTTTTTGGCGAAATGCGCGGCTTCATTTATGCAAGGCAACCTTGCCCAGGTCCCACACGGGCAGGAAGATACCCAGCGCCAGCACCAGCACCATGAGGCCAAGAAAGGTGATCAGGATCGGTTCGATCTGCGCGGACAAGGTCTTCAATTCGTAATCCACTTCGCGTTCGTACATCTGGGCGATTTCATCCATCAGCTCATCCAGCGAACCGGACTCTTCACCGACGGCGATCATTTGCAGCACCACCGGCGTGAAGACGCCTGCCGTCACCGAAGTGCGCAAGATGCTGTCGCCGCGCTCGACGCCGTCGCGCATCTGCTCGACGCGGGCGCACAGATAGGCGTTATCCACCGTCTGTGACACCACCGTCAGTGCCTGCACGATGGGCACGCCGCTGGTGCTGGACAGGGCGAAGCTGCGCGCGAAACGCGCCATGGTGCCTTTCAGGATGATCTTGCCGGCGATGGGAAATTTCAACTTGTAGCGATCCCACGTATAGCGGCCGGGAATGGTGCGCAACCAGGCCCGGAAAGCGGCTATCGATGCAATAGTCGCGACCAGCAACACAGGCCAGTAGTTGACCATGAAAGCCGACGTGCCGATCAGGATGCGCGTCATCAAGGGCAGTTCGGCGTTGAAGCTGGCGAACACTTTCACGAACTGGGGAATCACGAACATATTGACGATGACCATGGCGACGAGCATGGCCACGATCACGAAACTCGGGTAGCGCGTCGCCGACTTCACGCGCGCGCGCATGTCGCGGTCGAACTCCAGGTGGTCGAACAATCGCAGGAAGACTTCATCGAGGCGCCCCGTCATTTCGCCCACGCGCACCATCGACAGGTAAAACGGCGTAAACACGGCGGGGTGGCGCGCCATGGCGGCCGACAGTTCGCGGCCCGCGTCGAGCGATTCGCGCACATCCTTGATGATGCGCCCGAACGCGGGGCTGATGGCGGACTCCTGCAAGCCGGCCAGGCCGCGCATGATGGGCACCCCCGCCTTGAGCAGGGTGTACAGCTGGCGGCTGAACAGCTGCACGTCCATCGAACTGACTTTTTTCTCCGTCAGTTTTTGCCACCAGCCGATATCGGCGCCGGTAGTGGCGGCTTTTTTGGTCACCAGGATTTCCACCGGCGTCGCACCGGTGGAAAACAACTGATCGGCCACGGCGCCGCTGTCGGCGCCTTCCATCACGCCGGTCAGCAGCTCGCCGCTGGCGTTGCGCGCCTTGTAAGCAAAAAATGGCACCTCAATCCTCGCTCTGGTTGCTGATGCGCATCGCTTCCATCACCGTCGTGCGGCCCTGTACCACCAGCTGCACGGCGTGGCGGCGCAGGGTGTCGCCCGCCATCTGCGCCGTCGCCACCTTCATGAAGTGGGACGGATCGGCATGATTGGCGGCATCGGCCACGGCGCGCGTGATTTCCAGCAATTCGTACACGCCCGTGCGCCCCCGGTAACCCATGCCATTGCAATGCGAGCAGCCCTTGCCATGGAAATACTGGTTACGCTCGACCAGCTCGCCCAGCTCCAGGCGCAGCCATTCGTATTCGTTCGGCGTGGGCACGTAGGGCGTGCTGCAGCTTTCGCAGATCACACGCACCAGGCGCTGTGCCAGCACGGCTTGCAGCGAGCTGCCCACCATATAGCGTGGCACGCCCATGTCCATCAGTCGCAGCGGTGTGCTGATGGCGTCGTTGGTGTGCAGGGTCGACAGCACCAGGTGACCCGTCATGGCGGCGCGCAAGCCGATTTGCGCCGTTTCCTGGTCGCGCATCTCGCCGACGAGCACGATATCGGGATCTTGCCGCAGGGCTGAACGCAGCACGCGGGCAAAGCTCAGCTCGATCTTCTCGTTCACTTGCACCTGGTTGATGCCGGACAAGCGGTACTCGACGGGGTCTTCCACCGTAATGAGCTTTTTTTCCACGGAATTGAGTTCGGCCAGGGCGCAGTACAAGGTCGTCGTCTTGCCGCTACCGGTCGGCCCCGTCACCAGCACCAGGCCGTTGGGGCGGTTGACGATGGCGCGGAAGCGTTCCACCAGCTTGGGCGGCATGCCGATGGCGTCCAGGCGCAAGGTCGTGCCGCCCTGGTTCAACAGCCGCATCACCACCGATTCGCCGTACTGCGTCGGCATGGTGGAGATACGCACATCGATGCGCTGGTTTTTCACGCGGATGGCGAAGCGGCCATCCTGCGGCAAGCGTTTCTCGGAAATATCCAGGTCCGACATCAGTTTTAGCCGCAGCGCCAGCGAACTGGCGATCTTGCTGTCCGCTTCCGTCTGCAGGTGCAGCACGCCGTCGATGCGGAAACGGATCTGCAGCCGGCCTTCCTGCGGTTCGATGTGGATGTCCGAGGCGCGCACCTGCGTGGCATCCTCGAACACAGATTGCAGCAGCTTGACGATGGGCGCCTCTTCCAGGCCCGGATTGGCGGCCAGCGCGCCAAAGTCGACCGACACGTCGCCCAGGTCCTGCTCCAGCTCGCGTGTCAGGGTGGAGATATCTTCCGTGCGGCGGTAGATGCGGTCGATGGCGGCCAGCACTTCCGTTTCATTGACGACAGCGAGCTCGATATGGCGCTTGACCAGGCGCGAGATTTCATCGTACGCGAACAGGTCGGTGGGATCGGACATACCGACCAGCAAGCCCTCGCGCCGGTCTTCCAGCACCAGCGCGCGAAAGCGCCGCGCCTGGGTTTCCGGCAACAGCCGCACCAGTTCGGGATTGATGTTGAAAAACTTCAGGTTGATGTAGGGAATGTCGAGCTGGCGCGCCAGTGCGCCCGAAATCTGCTCTTCCGTGACAAAGCCGTGCTCGACAAAAACGCGGCCCAGCTTGCGCCCCGAGCGCTTCTGTTCCGTCAAGGCCTGGCCCAACTGTTCTTCCGTCAGCAATTTCTGCTGCACCAAAATTTCACCGAGCCGGACTTTCTCTGGCCTTGCCATGCTTGCTCCTCGACAAATTCTTCAGACGATGCACGCCAGCGGCGTGCGGGGGTATTTTATTCCAGAACCTGTTGTTTCTTAAAGAAAATACATTCCGTGGCTTGATTTTCGCGCATTTCAACACCCTGGGCACGGGCAGCGTGCGGGCGAACGTAGCCTAGAGCAATACCGGTGCTATCATTTCCCATACCGCCGTGTTTTTCTGACAAGGCCGTCACTATCAAAGGAATACCATGTCTCTGCACCGCAAACTCATCGTCTCCCTGGCCGCCGCCAGCGCCTTGCTGGCCGGCAGCGCGCAAGCCCAATACGTGGGGCCGACAGCCGGCGCCACCGCGCCCAGCAGCGTGGCCGCCATCCTGAAAAATCCCGTCGATGACCAGGCTGTCGTGCTGCGCGGCCATTTGCTGCGCAAAGTGAGCAAGGAAAAATACACCTTCTCCGATGGCACGGCGGAAATCCGCGTGGACATCGATGACAAGGTCTTCATGAACCGCAAGATCGACGCCAAAACCCAGGTGGAAATCCGTGGCGAAGTGGAAAAAGACTTCATGGAAAGCCCGGAAATCGATGTCGATGTGCTGACCGTCGTCCCGTAAGCTGCATTGCCATCCCGCCGCCACGGCGGGATGGGTGTCACCCCTCTTCTGTATACCTTGCACAAGCTTTTTTCCATCACAGAAACTAGGCTTGTCAGCGCAATCAATTTCGTCTAGCATCTTTTCATTCAAGATCAGCCAGCGCCAGCGTGAGCCTGCCTGTCGACTCATCCATTCTGGGAGCTTTCCGGGTGCAAGATTTGCCTTCGATACGCTCAAGAATTTCATGGCTGGTGCTCGCCTGGGTCATGCCGACGGCGCTCGTGTTTCTGCTGCTCGTGGCGCAAAGCTACACGCGCGAACGCGAGCATGTCGTCAGCGAAACGGCGCAGGCGGCGCGGGCAGTCGCCGCCGCCGTCGAACGCGACATGAACGGCGCCCAGATGGCCGCGCGCATCCTCGCCGCCTCGCCCGCCCTGCAAGCGGACGACATCGGCGCCCTGCGCATCCTGGCCGACAGCCTGTTGCAGCCAGGCATGGCCGTCAGCGCCTTCATCGTCTCCGACGCCAGGGGACGCCAGCTGATCAATACTGCCCTGCCCGCCAGCCAGGCACCACCTCCCTTGCCGCAAAAATGGGCCGCCAGCATGGAACGCACGCGCGAGTACGGCAAGCCGCGGCTGACCAGCCTGCTCATGGCGCCGGACGAGGTGCCGCGGCTGGCGCTGAACCTGCCCTTGCCGCGTGCCCAGGGTGCCGCCCATGTATTGATCGCGCTGTACCCGCCCGACTACCTGCCCTTGCTGCTGCGCGAACTGCACCTGCCTGCCTACCTGGGTGCGGCCATCATCAATGCCGACGGCATCAACGTGGCGCGCACCCTGGCGCCGCAGCGCTACGTGGGCCAGCGCAGTGTGGCGCCCCTGCTGGAACAGATACGCCAGGCGCGCGAAGGCGTGCTGCGCCATGCCACCCTGGAAAACCTGGACGTCTACACGGGCTTTCGCCGCGCTCCCGACGACAGCTGGACGGTGACCGTCACCATGCGCACCAGCACGGTGGCCGAAGCGCTGCTGGGCTCGGTAGTCACGGGTTCCGTCATCCTGGCCCTGCTGCTGGGTGCCGGCTTTGCCCTGGCCTGGCGCGTGGGAAGCCGCCTGGCCCACACCCTGCAGGAACTGACCTTGCAGATCCACGCGCTGGCGCAGGGAAAAGCCTTGCTCTCGAACAAACACGCGGACCGCGAATCGGCCGACATGGCCAGTGCCTTGGGCGCGCTGGAACGCGACCTGCGGCGCCACCGCACGCAGCTCGAGAGCCTGGTGGCCGAACGCACCTTGGCCCTGGAAAAATCCACGCGCCTGCTGGAAACCGTGTACGCGACGGCACCCATCGGCATGCTGTTCGTGGGCCTGGACTTGCGCATCGTCATGATCAACCACTACCTGGCCGCCATCCACGGCGCCAGCGTGACGCAGCATCTGGGCCGTCCCGTGGGCGCCATGCTGTGCGACGACGCCGTGCGCGCAGACGTGGAGCGCTGCGTGCGCCAGGTGCTGCAGACGGGCATGCCCATCGTCGACATCGAATTGAAAGGCCACAGCGGGCAGCAGCGCGAACAGCTGAGTCACTGGATCGTCTCGTATCACCCGATTTTCGGTCCCGAGCAGCAATTGCTGGGCGTGTCGGGCCTGTGGCTGGACATTACCGAGCGCAAGCGCAGCGAAGCGGAATTCCGCCGCTCGAAACATCTGTTCGGCACCATCATCGAAAACATCCCGGCCATGGTCTTCGTCAAGCGCGCCGACAAGCTGAGCTTTGAAATGGTCAACCGCCACGCGGAACTGACGCTGGGACGCTCGCGCGAGCAATTGCTGGGCAAGACCGACCACGACTTCTTCCCGCCGCAGCAGGCTGCCGCCTTCGTCAGCGCCGACCGCAAGTTGCTGGCCACGGGGCAGATGGTGGAAATCGAACAGGAAGCGATCAATACGGCCGACGGCACCACGCGCTACTTCACCACGCGCAAGGTGGTCTTGCGCGACGATGCGGGACGCGCCAGCCACGTGCTGGGGGTCTCGATCGATATCACGGAACGCAAGCGCGCCACCGAGGTGCTGCATGCCACCACCTTGCGCCTGGAACAGAACGAGCGCTTCATCCGCACCGTCACCGACAACCTGCCCGGCATGGTGTCGTACTGGGGCGCCGATCTGCGTTGTCGCTTCGCAAATAAATTCTATAACGAATGGTTTGGCCGCAGCAGCGCCGAACTGGCCGGCATCCACATGCGCGAATTGCTGGGGCAGGAACTGTTCGACGTGTATGCACACCATGTCGAAGGCGTGCTGGCGGGCCGGCCGCAAAGCTTCGAGCGCGACCTGCTCGATCCCACGGGCCAGGTGTGCCATACGTGGACCAACTACATCCCCGATGTCGACGACAGCGGCGGCGTGCGCGGCTTCTTCGTGATGGCCTCGGACGTATCCGAACTCAAGCGCACGGAATTGCGCCTGCACGAACTCAACGAGCAGATGCTACGCGCACGCGACAAGGCCGAGGCGGCCAGCACGGCGAAGAGCGAATTCGTCGCCAACATGAGCCATGAAATCCGCACGCCGATGAACGCCATCATCGGCCTGGCACGCCTGCTGGAAGAGTCGCCGCTGGAACGGCGCGAGCGCAGCTATGTCGGCAAGATCCAGATGGCGACCCAGTCGCTGCTCAATATCGTCAACGACGTGCTGGACTTTTCCAAGATCGAGGCGGGACAGATGGTGCTGGAACAGCGTCGCTTCCAGCTCGATCGCCTGCTGGGCAGCGTCAGCGTGCTGCTGGCCAACAGCGCCTGGGCGCGCGGCGTGGAGCCCGTCTTCGTGCTCGACCCCGGCGTGCCGGAAGAACTGATCGGCGACGCCCTGCGCGTGGAACAGATCCTCCTCAACCTGGTGGGCAACGCCGTCAAATTCACCGCGCATGGCGAAGTGGTGTTGTCCATCGGCATGGTGGCCGAGGATGCGGCCAGCGCCACGCTGGAGTTTTCCGTGCGCGACACGGGTATCGGCATAGCCGCGGCCGAACAGGAACGCATCTTCGAGGCGTTTTCCCAGGGCGACAGCGGTACCAGCCGCAAATACGGCGGCACGGGCCTGGGGCTGGCCATCTGCCGGCGCATGGTGGAATTGATGGGGGGCAAACTCAGCGTGACAAGCGCGCTGGGCCAGGGTTCCGACTTCCGCTTCAGCTGCCGCTTCGGGAAGGTGGCGCCGCCACCCGAGCCGCCCGGCAAGAGTACACCCAGGGCCCTGTCGCTGCTGATCATCGACGACAATGCCAGCGTGCGCGCCATGCTGGAAGACTGGTGCGCGGCGCAGGGCTGGCACAGCCGCAGCGCCGACAGCGGCGCGGCCGGCCTGGCGCTACTGCGCGCCAGCGCCAGCGGCCTGGACGGCTTGCCGCCGGCCGCTCACGTGGATATTGTGCTGCTCGACGCGGCCATGCCCGGCATGGATGGCATTTCCATGCTCACCGAGGCACGCACCGACGAACACCTGGTGCTGCCGCCCGTGATCATGCTGGTGGCCGACCAGGACAGCGAAAACCTCGAACGCCTGGCCGACAGCCTGATGCTGGCCGGCATCGTTTCGAAACCGGCCACGCCGGCGCGCCTGCTGGCGGCCGTGACGGCCGTGCGGGATGGACGCAATGGCCGCAGCGCCCCGTCCGCGCAGCCCGTGTCCACTCCCCTGTCGGGCTTGCTGGAAGGCATGCGCGTGCTGCTGGTGGAAGACAATGAAATCAACCAGGAAGTGGCGCAGTACATCTTGCTGCACTCGGGTGCGCAGGTGGCCATGGCCGCTAACGGCCAGCTGGCCGTCGACTTGCTCACCAACACGCCGCACGCCTGGGACGTGGTGCTGATGGATTTGCAGATGCCCGTCATGAATGGCTATGACGCCACGCTGGCCATCCGCGCGCTGGGCTTGCCGGACTTGCCCATCATCGCCATGACGGCCAATGCCATGCACGAGGACCGCCTGCGCGCCATCGCCAGCGGCATGAATGCGCACGTGGCCAAGCCCATCGATGTCGACGAAATGATCGAGACCCTGATCCGGCTGGTGCCGGCGCCCTTGGGTGGCGGCGACAACGCCGTGCAGGCAGGCAACGCCGTCGCGGAAACGCCGGACCTGCCGGCCACGGTGCCCGGCATCGACCTGGCAGCGGCCCTGCAGCGCTTCGGCGGCGACTACGGCGCCTTCCTGGCCCTGCTCAAGCGCTTTGAGAATTCGCAAGGCGATGCAGTCGAGGAAACCCGGCGCCTGCTGGCCGCTGGCCAGACGCAGCAGGCGGCCCAGTTGCTGCACCGCGTCTGCGGCGTGGCGGCCAACCTGGGCGCCACGCACGTCGCCCGCCTGGCCGCCGAGGCGGAAAAGGCGCTGAAAACGGGGCCATCGCACGCCACGGCCGCCTTGCTGGGGCAGCTGGAACTGGCGATGGCCGAAGTCATCAAAGCGACGCGGGCCCTGCCCTCGCCCCTGCGGCGCGGCCAGCCGCCAGTTGCCGCGCACGGCAGCGCGCCACTCGACGTGCGCGCCGGCCTGGCCGAACTGCTTGTATTGATCCGCAACAATAACCTGAAGGCGCTGGCGCACTTCCACGCCCTGCAGCCCGCCCTGCAACAGTCAGACCGGGAAGCGGCGCTGGCGATGGCAAACGCGATCGAGACCTTGAATTTTTCCGAAGCGGAAAAACTCGTGCTCGATCAGCTGAAACGAGAGGAAAACAAGTGAGCTGGACCAACCTTGCCATGAACGGGCGCATCCTCATCGTCGATGACGCCATGGAAAACATCCAGATCCTGCACCAGTTGCTGCGCGAGGAACACGAGGTGCTGTTCGCCCTGAGCGGTGTAAAGGCGCTGGAAATTGCGCAGAATCAACTGCCGGACCTGATCCTGCTCGACGCCGTCATGCCCGGCATGGATGGCTATGCCGTGTGCAGCGCCTTACGCGAATCTGCCCTCCTCTGCGCCATTCCCGTCATCTTCGTCACGGCCCTGAACCAGCCCGAAGACGAAACAAGGGCGCTGGAAGCGGGTGCCGTCGATTTCATCACAAAGCCGTTCAACGCAGCCGTCGTGCGGGCCCGCGTGCGCAGCCAGCTGACCATCAAGCGCCAGGCTGACGCCATGCGCGAACTGTCGCTGACGGACTCGCTGACGGGCGTGGCCAACCGGCGCAGCTTCAACGAAACCATGGACAGCGAGTGGCGGCGCTGCGCACGCGACGGCGTGCCGATGGCCCTCATCATGGCCGATATCGACCACTTCAAGGACTACAACGATACGTATGGCCACCAGGCGGGCGACCTGTGCCTGCAGCAGGTGAGCGCCGCCCTGCGCCGCTGCGCCGTGCGCCCGCCCGACCTGCTGGCGCGCTATGGCGGCGAGGAATTCATCATCCTGCTGCCGCAGGAAACGCGCGACGGCGCCCAAGTGGTGGCCCAGCGCATCCTCGAGGAAGTGCGCGCCCTGGAAATTGCCCACGCCAGGTCCAGTGTCGGCCCGCACGTCACCGTCAGCCTGGGCATGGCCAGCGTCATGCCGACCGAAGGCATGGACCCCAGCACCCTGATCCGCGCCGCCGACGCCCTGCTGTACCGCGCCAAGCAGTCGGGGCGGGACAGGTATTGCGCGTCGGAGGGGGAGTGATCAGGCAGGCTATCGGCTCTTTGCAGGCGGGGCGTTGGAGCGCTTGCCGCCGGATGGCCGTCCCGTTGTACTCGGCCAGCCGCCCGCATTGCCCGGACCGGGACCTCTGCCCGTAGCGCTGCCGCCCTTGGCGGCCTCCTTGCCAGCGCCACGGCTTCCACTGCTTGCGTTGCTAGACATCATCCACTCCTTCGCCGGAAAGCGCCGACGCGCCACCAGCGTACACCTGACGCACGCACAAAAGCGCACGATTGTCTGCATGCGCGCCGCCGGCCACGACACTGTGCAGTCAAATGAGCTCTCCCGCCAGACGCGGGTTTCGTATCGCCGTCGCGTGCCATGGTTACTGCGCAGGTATGAGCTTTACTTACTATTCACGAACACACGCCAAAGCTCGATAACATCTTCCGCACAGGTGCTGGCGAACTCGCGACGTTTTTTTTCATCACATAACATTGCCAACGTCGTTTCATCCGGGTCCTGGAGATTATATTGCCCAGGAGACCAGCGCCAGAATGGAGCGCCGGCATTATGTTGTCCATGAATATCTGCATCAGCAAGCATTTTTTTTGCCTGTTCATACCCTGCTGGCTGCTGCAGACCATCGCAAATTACGGCGGAATAGAGGCTCGATTCAATTTCAATTCCTATCGAAACCAACGGAAATTCAGGCGGCGAAAAATACAAACCATAATGTTTATTGTTGCGCGCACCGGGTCGATAAAAGTTATTAATCAGTGATTTCCGCTCAGCCAACACATTCAACGAAGCCGTTGTCGGGTATTCAGTAATTTGAGCATCGATATCACTCAATGCGGCCTCGATATCAGTCCACAGCCTGTCTTGTAATTCCACCAGACCATGCGTATAGGCTGAACGGACATCTCGCGCCAAACGCATATTTTCACCAATGAGCAATGTTTCAACGAGTCCGTTCATATATGTCTCTTCTTGATCACTTCCGGTTAAGCTATTGATGACTGCCAGGTATTGCGAAATACTTTCTCTGACAGGGATATCCCGTGTCGCCATACGCTCGCCACTTTCCAACCATCCACGTATGTGTTTGGCGTAGCTGATGCACTGGTAGCCATTATCTGGAAGTTCCTTATCCAAGCCGGACAAGCTATCTTCTGCTGGAGCATGACCATCAATCGTAAGATAACGCACAAAAACAGGGGAAAATTTCCGCGCCAAAAGCTCGTCATGATAGCGACGTAGTTGTTTTTCTTGGTCGCCCGCAAATATTTTATTTTCAATCAATACAGCCTGACGATCCGCATTGGTGATCAGCAGATCGATTCCCATATGTTCGACCTGGACCCTCAGTCCAAGAAGGGAAAAGCTGTCCGGCCCGGCGATCGGCACTTCAATTTCCCGTAGAAAATTAATCAACAATTCATGCCCTAAAACATGATTTTCAGGATCGAGCAAAGCACCAATAAAGCGTGAATGGAGTCGCACTTCATCCCCGGCGCCGCGGAGAGCTAAAAAAAGGTTAAAGCGTGGGGTTTTCGGTACGCTGCGGCGCAATAACGCCACAAGCAGCAAGAGGTCGGTATGTTTTTGCATTAAATTCTTATTTTTTGATCGACTGACATATGGAAACCAGCAAATTAAGCGTGAAATACTCCCCTTAAATATGGCCACGCTCGCATCACGTGGCAAAATTTTCCTCAATCATCAAAACAATTTTTTTATCAACCAAATATTATCGTGAGAAATGTCTGATATCCCATTTCTACAAAAAGGAACTTCGCCACCACTACCATGGCTCCGTTAGAAAGCCAGCCTTCGACGTTGAACATTGAAGGCTGGCTTTGGAGATAGCGCACATTGTCGACCATCGACCTCTGCACCTGCCAGCAATTGTTATGGATAGCAGCGCATCAGGAACTCCGCCACGCACACGGGTTTCGTGTCGCCTTCCCGCTCCATGGTGACGGCCCAGTTCACTTGCGCGCCTTCCGGCAGGTCGTCTACGGAGAGGATGTCGAGTCGCGCGCGCAGGCGGCTGCCGACGGGCACGGGCGCGGGAAAGCGCACCTTGTTCAGGCCGTAGTTGATGGCCATGCGGATGCCGGCCATATTCAAAGCGCCCTGCAGCATGGCGGGCAGCAAGGACAGTGTGAGAAAGCCGTGCGCCACGGTGCAGCCATATGGCGACTCGCGCGCGCAGCGCTCGGCGTCCACATGAATCCACTGGTGGTCGTCCGTGGCATCGGCGAAGGTGTCGATGCGCTGCTGGGTGATGGTGAGCCAGTCGGAGACGGCCACGTGCTGACCCTCCAGCGCCTGAAAACCGGCGATGCCGGCGATATCACGCATGCTTTTCTCCTGCCGGACGGCGGCCGAACATGCCCATGCCTTCGACGGTGGTCACCACCTCGCCATGCTGGTTGCGCACGCTCCACACGGAAATGACGATGCCGCGGTCTGGCTTCGACGTGGATGGCCGCACTTCCTTGACCTGGTAGGTCAGCTGCAGGGTATCGCCGGCGCGCACGGGTTTGAGCCAGCGGATGCTGTCCAGGCCGGGCGAGCCCATGCTGGACGAGTGCTTGAGCAGGTTGTCCACCACCAGGCGCATCATCATGCCGCAGGTATGCCAGCCGCTGGCGATGACGCCCTTGAAGATGGTTTTCTCCGCAGCGGCATGGTCAACGTGAAACGGCTGCGGGTCGAAATCCGTGGCGAAGGCGATGATTTCCTTCTCCGTCACGTGGCGCTGGCCCAGGTCGATTTCCAGGCCCTGCGTAAAGTCTTCGAAATACCAATGCTTGGGTTTAATTTCCGTCAATGCGGTCATGCGGTCTCCGTCGGCAAAAAGCCCGGCTGGGCGATAAAGCGCTCGATATGGTGCTCCACGTCGCCCAGGGTCAGGGCGATCATGCTCAAACGCTTGAAATGGTGGGCGGCGGGCAATTCGTCCGTCACACCCACGCCGCCATGCAATTGCACGGCTTGCTGGCCGACAAATGTGGCCGCCAGTCCCACGCGTGCCTTGGCGGCAGAGACCGTGCGGCGGCGCTCAGACGCATCCGCGCTGTCGACCTTGGCGGCGGCCAGCATGGCCATCGAACGGGCCTGCTCCAGGTGAATGAACATGTCGGCCATGCGGTGCTGCAAGGCCTGGAACTTGCCGATTGGGGCGCCGAACTGCTGGCGCGTCTTCAAGTAGTCGAGCGTGGCGGCAAAGATGGCATCCATGGCGCCCACGGCTTCCGCGCACAGCAGCGCGGCGCCATAGTCGAGCGCGGCGTCGAGCACGGGCCAGCCCTGCCCCGCCTGGCCCACCAGCGCGTCATGCCCCAGCACCACTTGCACCAGAGTCACGGTGGCGGCGCGCTGGCCGTCGATGGTGCGGTAGTCGCGCACGGAAACGCCGGGCGCGTCAACGGGCACGAGGAATAGCGAAATGCCATCCGTGTCATCCTGGCTGCCACTGCTGCGCGCCGAGACGATCAACGCACCCGCCTGCGCGCCATGGATGACGACGGTTTTCTCGCCATCGAGCACGAAACCGTCGCCGCTGGCGATGGCCGTGGTGGCGATAGCGTGCATGTCGTGGCGCGACTGGCGCTCGCCCAGTGCGCAAGCGAGCTTCAGGCTGCCGCTGGCCACCTGTTCCAGCACGCCATCGTGGCCGCCCGCCAACGTGAGGAACCGCGCGCCCAGCACGGTGGCGAAATACGGTTCGACCACCAGGCCACGGCCCAGTTCCTGCATCACCAGCAGCATGTCGACGGCCGTGCCGTCGAAGCCGCCCGCGCCGGCCGGCAGCGGCAAGGCCGTCATGCCCAGCTCGGCCAGGGTGGCCCAGGCCGCGTCGGACGTGCCCGTGGCCGAGTGGACGATCTGCTTGCGCGTATCAAATGGGTAATCCTTGTCGACCCAGCGCCTGAGCGCGTCGGCAAATTGCTGCTGTTCCTGATTAAAATGGAAGTCCATGTCGTCTCCTTCTGGCTTACAGGCCCAGGATCATCTGCGTGATGATGTTTTTCTGGATTTCATTCGAGCCGCCATAGATCGATGTCTTGCGGTAGTTGAAGTAATACGCGGCCAGCGGCGCGGCCAGGTCGTCGCCGCCACTGCTGTGCGGCTCGCTGCCGTCAAGAAATGCCGGGTCGAAGGGCAAGGCTTGCGGGCCGATGGCTTCCACCATCAGTTCCGTCAGTTGCTGCTGCAGCTCCGAGCCGCGCACCTTCAGCATCGAGGCCTGCGGTCCCGGCCCCTTGCCTTCGTCGCTGATGACGCGCAAGACCGTCATTTCCAGCGCCATCAATTCGATTTCCAGGGTAGCGACCTTGGCGGCAAAGGCGGGATCGTGCAACAGCGGCGCACCGCGCTTGCTTTGCTGCATGGCCAGCTGCTTGAGGAAAGTCAGCTCGCGCTTCGAGCGTCCCACGGCGGCGATGCCCGTGCGCTCGTGGCCCAGCAGATACTTGGCGTAAGTCCAGCCCTTGTTTTCCTGGCCGACCAAGTTGCTGACAGGCACGCGCACGTTGTCAAAAAAGACTTCGTTCACTTCATGTTCTTCATCTAGCATGATGATGGGGCGCACGGTGATGCCCGGCGTTTTCATGTCGATTAGCAAGAAACTGATGCCTTCCTGCTTGCGCACCGTGCTATCCGTGCGCACCAGGCAAAAAATCATGTCGGCGTGCTGGCCCAGCGTGGTCCAGGTTTTCTGGCCATTCACGATGTAATGCTCGCCGTCGCGCTCGGCCGTGGTTTTCAGGGAAGCCAGGTCGGACCCGGCACCGGGCTCGGAATATCCCTGGCACCACCAGTCGTCGCAGTTCAAAATGCGCGGTAAATAATATGCTTTTTGCTCCGCGTTAGCGAAAGCCATGATGACGGGCGCCACCATGTTGACGCCGAAGGGCAGGATGGGCGGCGTGGCGGCACGCGCGCACTCATCTTCCCAGATGTGGCGCTGCACGGACGTCCAGCCCGTGCCGCCATGTTCGACGGGCCAGGCCGGCGCGGCCCAACCTTGCTGCGCGACAATCTTGTGCCAGCGCACGTAATCATCCTTGGCCAGACGCAAATGCTGGCGCACCTTGCGCTGCAAGTCCGCCGGCAGATGGGTGTCGAGGAAGGCGCGCACCGTGTCGCGGAAAGCCGTCTCCTCGGCCGTGTAATGCAGGTCCATGTCTGTCTCCTTGTTCTTATCGGTTGCCGTGATGAGTGCACGCAAGGAAGCTCAGCGCACAAAAAAGCACGACCGTTCTCAAGGATTGTACAACAGATTGGGAATGGCGCCAGCGGTTTTACATGGGCTGGCGCGAAGAGGAAAATTTGACTGGAATTGGCCAGCCGCCGCAGACGGCGACCAGTGAGCGCATGCCTGACTGTAATGGCAGACACAGCCGCCATAGCTTCGCGACACAGTCAGGAATGCATATCCCAGAGTGAAGGAATAGGCCAAAACGGCATGTACTCATGCCAACCCACGAAGAATGAGAAGACTGCGTGGATTGCCGGCGACGAAGCAAAGGCCAGCAACACATACCAAGCGAACTCGCTGCGATGCATGCGGAACGCCAGCGGAGGAAGCACAAGTGTTGCGGCGGCCGGGACGCCATAGTAGACCGGCCATGGCAACCCGGTGGTCGCACCGAACTTGGCAAAACACATGCCGACAACTACGACGACGAAAGCAATGCCGCAAGTGAGGCCAGCGGTAGGCATAACCGGTCTGGCGCGCAAGGTCCAGCGCAGGATGCCGATGAATACGAGCAATGAAACCACAATGAAGATGAAGAAACGCGTCGGTGGCAAGTTTATTCCTTCAAATAGGTGTTCATTACAGCCCGCTTTTGGCCGATAGTCGAAGTTCTCAGGAGCCTCGCCCACGCGTGTCGGTATTTACTGGCGGTTAACTGGCCTTATTGTCGATCGATGGCCGAAAAAATCATGGCAAACATGGGTATTGCGGGAATATTCTCTCGCAGCCTACGGATGATCTTGAATGCACTTTACGCCCTCGGCGACGTGCTCCGCCCAACCGGTTTTATGCGTTGCAAACCATGCCTCAATTTGTGGCTTTGTAGCACCACAATCCAAGGCAATTTTTTCAATTTCTTCCGGACTCTTCTCGGGCGGAGATTCGCTACATCCGGAAATGAAAGATACCAAAATAACAGTACCCAGCCATAAATTATTGCTCATCAATTTCCTTCCTGCTTCAGTAGCACCACCACAGTAGATCCACCAGCGCGGTCATCAGTTTGAGCGGCTCCGGCAGGATGCAGCCCCAGAGCTTAACGAATTACCAATAAGAAAAATTCACACATTGTCACTTCGATGCGAATATCTGCTGTTGGCCTATTGCATTGAAAGACGCGGGTAAGCTGAAGTTCAGATAGAAATCCAGGCCAGAATCACCCATACAAATGCAGCAGCACCTGCACGGCGACGATCTTGACGATGGTCATGCTGGGGAAAATCATGGCGTAGCCCAGGTTCGGGCGGTCCGACTTGGCCAGGCGGTTGGCGAATACCAGCACGGCCGGGTTGCCGGTGGCGCCGGCCGCGATGCCGAGCAGTTCAGGAAACGGCAGGCGCAGGAAGATCTTGCCCAGAATCACCACCAATGCCACCACCACCAGCACTGTCACGGCACCGAGCACCAGCATGGGCAAGCCATCGGCACCCACCTGCTGCACGAACGGCAAACCGGAGGCCATGCCGACGGAGGCGAGGAAAATCGTCAAGCCATAGTTGCGCATGACCAGGTTGGCTGACAGCGGCAAGCGCCAGCTGATCTTGCCGACACGGCCCAGGCGCCCCAGGATCAGCGCCATCACCAGCGGTCCGCCCGCCAAACCCAGGCTGAACGAGCCTATCCACGGCAACGGGATCGGCACCAGGCCCAGCAGCACACCCAGCACCATGCCCATGCCCAGCGAGACATAGCTGAACTCGGCCGTGGCCGTGATGGAATTGCCGAACAGCTTGCGCACGTCGGCCGCGTGTTTCGCTGGCGCAATGGCCATCACCCTGTCGCCGAATTCCAGCGTCAGGAACGGGTGCGGCAAGATCATGGCGTCGCCACGGCGGATGAACGCGATCTGCAGGGGGAAGTCTTTTGCCAGGTTCAGCTCACCCAGGGGCACGCCGACGATTTCCGCGTCCGACACGAACACTTCCGTGCCGTCGAACGCGCTGCGGTCCTTCATCAAGCGGCCCGGATCCAGGTGGCCCAGCGCCGTGCGCGCCGCTTCCACGCCCGCCACCGTGCCCGACACCATCAGCGCGTCGCCCACACCGAGCACCAGGCCCGGATCGGGCAAGCGGTTCTGGTGGCCCTGGCGCACGCCGATCACTTGCACGCCCGCCAGCGGGCCATCGGCCAGTTCGGACAGGGCCGCGCCCGCCAATTTCGCTTCGTCGATGGTAATTTCCGACACGACGATGGGCGCGGGCGGCGGCGTCAGCACGGGTTTCAGTATGCGCCCGGCCAGGTACAGGCCTAGCATGGGGCCGACCACGCCGAACGGATACGCGACGGCATAGCCGACGGCCGCATCGCCATTGCCGTGCGACGCTTCCAGCGCCGCCTGCAAGGCCGCTGTGCTGGTCATGGCACCGGCAAACACGCCGCTGGCCATGCGCAGCGAGATATCGATCCACTGCCCGCCCCAGACGGACACGGCCAGGCCGCCCATGACGGCGGCAAAGGCGATCAGATTGTGTTTCTGCCCCGCGCCGCGCAAGCCGGCGAAAAATTGCACGCCATACTGCACGCCTATGCCATACAGAAACAACAGCAAGCCGATGGAGCCGACCATCGGCGGCGGTACGGCCCCGGGAGCAAAGGCGCCCAGCGCCAGCCCCGCGAACAGCACGCCACCCACGCCCAGCGAAAAGCCGAACACGCTGATGCGCCCCAGCGCATAACCGGCGCCGATGACGAGAAACAGGGCGAGGATCGGTGTGGACTCCAGCGTGTGGCGAAATAATTGAAGCATCAAACAACCTTGATCTGGAGAAAGCCCAGTTTAGCATGCACAAAAGCAACACGATGACCATGATGACAAGCAAGCGTGCGCACGTTGATGCGGTCAAAAACGCACAAAAAAAAGCCCGCTACGGGAGCGGGCTGAATCTAATTCCTGTGAGGAAGTAGAGGAGACAGGTGCAATGATGCCGCGTTGCAGCATATAAGTCTAATTGTATGTTGTGATGATAGAAATATGCTTTATCAATATCTCACGCCCGTTGCCGCGATGCTTCCCTGTGAATGGCTTCGCGCACGGCCGGTCTGGCGCCTATGCTTGCCAGCAACGCCCTCACCTGCGGGAAAGCGTCCAGGTCGACTCTGGCAACATCCGACCAGCTGAGGATGGTGTACAGATAGGCATCGGCCACGGTAAAAGTGTCACCCAGCAGGTATGGCCCGCCGCTGGCCAAGTGCCGCTCCACATGGTCGAGCCGGGCGGCGATGCGCGAGCGGGCCACGTCCTGCGCCTGGGTGCCGTATTCCGGGTGGAACAGCCAGGGACTAAAGGCCTTGTGCAGCTCGGTGGCGATAAACCCCAGCCACGCTTGCAGCCGCACGCGCGCCAATGAGCCCGGCGGCGGCGCCAGGCCGCTGTCCGGCGCCAGGTCGGCCAGGTACTGCACGATGGCCGTGCCTTCCAGCAAGATAGTGCCATCGTCCAGCGCCAGTGCGGGCACATACAGGTTCGGGTTCACCTGCGCGTAATCGGCGCCCGTTTCCGTGACGCGTGGAATCTTGCGGATATCGACTCTTTCCAGCTCCAGCGCGATGCCCGCCTCGATGGCCACGATGTGCGGCGACAGGGAGCACGTTCCCGTTGCGTAATACAGTTTCATGCTGCACTCCTCGAAAAGTTAGACGGATGTGGGATCAAGTTTTTCCACGTCGATGCCGTATCGGGCGATGGCCTCGCTAACCTTGCTGCGCGGCAGTTGTCCTCCGTCGGCCAGTGCCGTCAGCGCGGCCAGCACGATGAAATGGCGGTCCACCTCGAAGAAGGTACGCAGGGATTCGCGCGTATCGGAACGGCCGAAGCCATCCGTGCCCAGGGCAACAAAGCGCCGGTCCGTCACGAAGGGGCGCACCTGGTCAGCCACGATCTTCATGTAGTCGGTGGCGATCACCACGGGGCCTTGCCGGCCGGCCAGGCATTGCTGGATATACGGCACGCGCGGTTCGCTGCCAGGGTGCAACATGTTCCAGCGCTCCACCGCCAGGCCGTCGCGCCGCACTTGCGTCAGGCTGGTGGCGCTCCACACATCAGCCGCCACGCCGAAATCCTGCTGCAGCAGCGCGCTGGCTGCCTGCACTTCGCGCAGGATGGAGCCGCTGCCCATCAGCTGCACGCGTGGCACAGCGGCTTCCGGGCTTTCCTGCAGCAAATACAAGCCCTGCAAGATGCCCGCCTCGGCTCCTGCCGGCATGGCCGGATGGGGATAGTTTTCGTTGAGCAAGGTGATGTAATAAAAAATGTCTTCCTGCTCGGCAAACATGCGGCGCATGCCATCCTGGATGATCACCGCCAACTCGTAGGCATAGGTGGGATCGTAGGAAATGCAGTTGGGAATCACGGATGACAGCACGTGGCTGTGACCATCGTCGTGCTGGAGGCCTTCGCCCATCAGCGTCGTGCGGCCCGAGGTAGCGCCCAGCAGGAATCCCCGTGTGCGGGCATCGGCCGCTGCCCAGGCCAGGTCGCCCACGCGCTGCAAGCCGAACATCGAATAAAAGATGTAGAACGGAATGGTCGCCAGACCATGGTTGCTGTAGGATGTGCCGGCCGCGATCCACGAGGAAATCGCACCCGATTCGTTGATGCCCTCCTGCAAGATCTGCCCATCCTTGGCTTCCTTGTAATAGCTGAGCTGGCCCGCATCCTGCGGCGTGTACAGCTGGCCCAGGTAGGAATGGATGCCGATCTGGCGGAACAGGCCCTCCATGCCGAAGGTGCGCGACTCGTCCGGCACGATGGGCACGATGATCTTGCTCAAGGCGGGGTCTTTCAGCAGGGCGCCCAAAATGCGCACGAAGGCCATGGTGGTGGACGCGCCCCGCTCGCCGCTATCCTTGAGCTGGGTGGCGAATGTGGACAGCGGCGGTATGGGCAGCGGCGCCACCTTGCTGATGCGGGCGGGAATGTAGCCGCCCAGCTGCGCCCGGCGCGCGGCGAAGTAGCGCGCTTCCTCGCTGTCCGGCGCCGGTTTCAGATACGGCATCTCTTCCAGCTGGGCATCGCTGACGGGCAGCGCGAAGCGGTCGCGGAACGCGCGCACGGCGTCGGCGCTCATCTTTTTCAGTTGATGGTTGATGTTCTGCCCTTCGCCCGCCTCGCCCATGCCGAAACCCTTGACGGTTTTCGCCAGGATCACGGTCGGGCGCCCCGGCGTGCGCATGGCTTCCGCGTAAGCCGCGTGGACTTTCTCCGGGTCGTGGCCGCCGCGCGTCAGTTGCCAGATGTCGTCGTCGGACATGTGCGCCACCAGCGCCAACAGTTCCGGATACTTGCCAAAGAAATGCTCGCGCACATACGCGCCATTCTGCGATTTGAAGGTCTGGTAATCGCCGTCCACGCATTCCATCATGCGCTGGCGCAACAAACCGCTCGTGTCGCGCGCCAATAAGTCATCCCAACCGCTGCCCCAGATAACCTTGATGACATGCCAGCCCGCCGCGCGGAAGGTGCCTTCCAGTTCCTGGATGACTTTGCTGTTCCCGCGCACGGGACCGTCCAGGCGCTGCAAGTTGCAGTTGACGACGAAGATCAGGTTATCCAGGCGCTCGCGGCCGCCCAGGGAAATGGCGGCCAGCGATTCCGGCTGGTCCATCTCGCCGTCGCCGAGGAAAGCCCACACCTTGCGGCCCTGGTGCGGCTTCAAGTCGCGGTACTCCAGGTAGCGCATGAAACGGGCCTGGTAGGCGGCCGTCAGCGGCCCCAGTCCCATCGATACCGTGGGGAATTGCCAGAAATCGGGCATCAAACGGGGATGCGGATACGAGGACAGGCCCTCGCGCCCCGCTTCGCGGCGGTAATTGTCCAGCTGCGCTTGCGTGATGCGGCCTTCCAGATAGGCGCGGCCGTAGATGCCCGGCGCGGAATGGCCCTGGATGTAGACCAGGTCGCCGGCAAACTGGTCCGTATGACCGCGGAAGAAATGGTTGAAGCCCACGTCGTACAGCACGGCCGCCGACTGGTAAGTCGCGATGTGGCCGCCCACGTTCGAATGCTTGGCCGCGCGCAACACCATCACCATGGCGTTCCAGCGGATGTAGGCATTCAGGCGGCGCTCGATGGCCAGGTCGCCAGGGTATGCGGGCTGGCGCGCCGTGGCGATGCTGTTGGTGTAGGCAGTGGTGACGCGGCCGTGCATGCCGCCGTGCTGCGCGGCATCAATATCGACCAGCTGGTCGAGCAGGTAGTGGGCGCGCGGACGCCCTTCCACGGCGACGACGGCCTGCATCGCCTCCAGCCATTCTTTGGTTTCCTGCGGATCGATATCGGGTACAGCAAGGGATGAGGTCATGGCAGTCTCCTGGGGGTGGGCATTCATCGTCATGATCGATTGCTACTGCAATCATTGCATTTGCAATCGTTATGCCGGCCATTGTATAGCGCTATAATTGCATTTGCAACTGTGATCGTTTTGGAGGAATACCGATGTCCGCAACTGAGTCTGCAAGCAAGTCTGCAACCGCGCCCGACCTGTGGTTTTCGTTCGTGCGCACGCACCGTTTGATGATCCGCGAGATCGAGCGCCGCCTGGCGGCGGCCGACCTGCCCGTGTATGCGTGGTATGACGTGCTGTGGGGACTCGAAAGCGGCCCGGACGGTTCGCGCCGCATGCACGAACTGGCCGACGCGCTGGCCATCGAACGCTACAACCTGACGCGCCTGGTAGACAAGCTGGAAACGGACCGGCTGGTGACGCGCACGCGCTCGCAGGAAGACGGGCGCGCCGCCTTCGTGTCCATCACGGAAGATGGCAAGGTCTTGCGCAAGAAGATGTGGACCGTGTACCAGGCCACGGTAGCCGACCTGTTCCTGGCGCAATTTACCGGCGGCGAGCAGCAGGACTTCAGCGCCGCCCTGGCCCGCGCCGCCGAGGCGGCACGCGGCGCCGCTCAGAGCAAGGCGTAACGCCGCAGCGCGTATTCGACGAACTGCAGGGGCAGCGCACCATCGTCGGCCAGGGCCTTCAAGGCGGTGACGGCCAGCCATGGCGCGCTGACCTCCATCATGGCATCCGCGCCGACGGCGATGAAGCGCCCGCGCACATGGCCGCCGATCTGCCCCGCGATGTGCTGCCCGTAGCCGGTGACGGCGATGACGGGTGCGGCACTGTCGTCGAGGCAGCGCCGCACATGGGCCAGTCTTGGAGCGGCGCGCGGGTGACGCAGGTTCCACTGCTCCGCCGCCTGTGCATCGCGCGCCAGGCGCGTGTAGCTGGGGCAACTCCACACTTGCGTGGCGATATCCCAGTCCTCCTTCAGCAAGCGGGCGGCATCGGCAACGACGGCCAGCATCCTGCCTGCTCCGCACAGGCGCACCCGGCATGGCGCCGGACTCGGCGGCGACACTCGGTACATGCCAAGACTGGCCGCTGCCGCATCGGCGGCCGACAAGGGCGCCGTCGCATCTTCATCCGCACCTTCGTCCGCATCTTCGTCATGTATGGCCAGATAGTAATAGCCTGACTGCTGCTCCACGTACAGCGTTTCCAGCGCCGAGCGCAGGATGGCGCGCACTTCCTCGCCCGTCGCCGGATCGAACGGGGTGCAATTGTGCTGCGCGGCCAGCCAGGCGGGCAGTGCGGGCTGCACGCCTTTCGGCCAGCGCGAGGCGTGCGTTTCCGCATCATTGCAGACGATGCCGCGCTCACCCGACTCGACCAGCAACCCGCGCAAGGCCTGCAGCGAGGCGGGGCTGCACAGGTAGAGCAGCGGCTTTTCCGCTTGCGTCGCGGCCGGGCGATAGCGCACAGCCCAGGCGCCCGCGGACGCTCCCACCTCCCACGCGTCCCCGTCCAGGCATGGCGGCGCCTGCGTACCCACGCTGCGCATCCGCGCCACCAGCGCACCGCCCTGCTTCAGGCTGCCGGCCAAGGCGCCCAGCGCGCGGCGCGGCGAAGCAGGTGGTAGTGGCAAGCCTGACGTTGGCACCAGCGCGGCCAGGCAGGCTTGAAAGGCGTGGCCCGTTTCGCCGCCTGGCAGTGGCGGCTGGGAAAATGAAGGGGGCATATGCATGGCGGCTCCTGTCTCGGTATCGCTTGCGCATGGCAGACATTGCCTATACGATTGCAACTACAATGATTGTAATTGCAATCCTTTGCGCGAGCAAGGGACACACGAGCCAACCGAAATTCCTGCCTTCAAGGTGAACAATGACACTGAATAATTCTGAAACCGTGCGCATGGCCTATGCCGTGAAGCTGACGGATGCGCAAGTCGAGGCGGCCAAGCGCCTGTATGCCGCGCATTTTGGCAGCACGGACAACCCGCAGGCGCTGGCCGCCATCATCGCAGCGCTGGCGCGCAACTACAGTTCCGCCGTGGCGGCGAACGTGCTGTAGCGAACGACGCATGACGCGAGCATCGGCATAGGGGCGGCCAGTAATTGACCGGTCCCCTGCCACACCACCCGGCATGCGGGTCCGCACCGGGCGGTTCGAGTAGTTGAGGTTATGAGAGGCGAGGCACGCCAAGACCATCAAAGTAGGCAATCGTCAGCACGTTGTTCAGCGCCAGACGACTGTTGTGCCACCAGCGGCGGCTGTTCGCCGCCACCAGTCGCGCCACCTTTGCCGAAGCCCCCAAGGCCAGCAATTCACGATACATCGTCTTGCCACGTTTCCAATGCTTGAGCTGAATCGCCCGCAATCGGTGACGTATCCATTCATCCAGCCTGCGCCAGACTCCCGGTGTTTGCGCCAATCCAAAGTAGGCTTTCCAGCCGAGCATGTAGCGCCGCAGCGGTTCGATCAGCTCGGTCATGCTGCGCCCACAGGTGCGCCGGGTCAGTTCCCGGATACGCTGCTTGAACGTTGCCTGCGCCTTATACGATACCGCACGTTTGATCTCGTCTCTTGGGCCTTGCCATAGCTCGTACCCCAGAAACTTGCGGCCGAACGCACTGGCCACCGCGCTTTTCGATACATTGATCGTCAGGCGCAGCTTGTCGTATAAACGCTTGAGCAGGGCCATCACCCGTTCGCCCGCTTTCCGGCTGCGTACATAAATATTGCAGTCATCAGCATAACGGGCAAAGCGATGCCCCCGGCGTTCAAGCTCCCGATCCACCTCGTCGAGCAACACATTGGCCAACAGCGGTGACAGCGGCCCGCCTTGCGGCGTACCCCGTTCGCGCTCGGCCAGCACGCCGTTGTGCATGATGCCGGCGTTCAGAAATGACCGGATCAGCCGGATCATGCCGGCGTCCCCAATGCGTTTCATCAGTCGCTCGATCAGCACATCGTGATTGACGCGATCGAAGAACTTCTCCAGATCGACATCGACCACCACCCGGTAGCCTTGCTGCACGTACTGCTGTGCGGCGAGCACGGCGTCGCGTGCGCGACGCCCCGGACGGAAGCCGTGGCTGTGTTCACTAAAAGTAGGATCGAGCAGCGGTTGCAACACTTGCAGGACGGCCTGTTGAATCAGCCGGTCGACCACGGTGGGTATCCCCAGTTCACGTTCGCTGCCATCGGGCTTGGGAATGCCGACGCGACGCACCGGACTGGGCCGGTACGTGCCTGCCATCACTTGATCGCGGATGGTCGGCAATGCGGTTACCAGATAGCGGCCGGTCGCGGCGATGTCCAGACCGTCCACGCCTGCTGCACCTTTATTCGCCTTCACGCGTTTCCACGCGCGTTGCATGTTCTCTCTCGCCAACACCTGCGCAAGCAGGTTTGGTCCTGCGCCCACGGTGCCATGCCGCGTGGGACGAGCTTCATCGCTGCGTGCTCCAACGATGGCTTCACCATCGCCTGCCGCACACCGCTCCGCTGACGCGGACATCTGATGCAATGCCTTTCCCATCGACATGGTGTTTGACGCTCCTTCTCGTTCGGCCCTTCACCTAAAAAAAAAAAAAACCAGGCTACTATGGCCTCTGCTGACTTCTCGCTCCGGCTTCCGCCGTCGCCCTTTCAGGCATGAGGCGAGATCTCTCCAGGTAAGAACGCACTCCTTCTCTGCACAACCGCCGGATTTACGACGCCGGGCCTTGACCACAAGAGCTTCGCGGTTTCTCGCCCGCTCGCCCTGACCGGCACCGCCTTCTATCCGATTCTTGTACATCGGCTCGCAGATTCGCTCCACGCTTCCTCTCCACGGTCGGTCACCCTTCCGCAGTTGCGCTTCACTTCGTTCGCTGTGGCCAACTCACGACGGGACTTGCACCCGCAAGAGTGCGTCCATGCTGGACGCACAAAAAAAAGCCCGCTGCGGGAGCGGGCTGAATCTATTTTCTTGGAGGAAGATAGAGGAGACAGATGCATGATGCCGCATTGCAGCATATCAATCCAATTACATGTTGTGATAGCGGAGATATGAATTATCCATATCTCGTACAAGTTGCGAAACAGGCAGCGACATCAACGGCAGTTGCGGCCACTATTCAATCCTGGGGCGGCGAACAAAAGGCAAAGCGTTGCCGATGCATGCGCAGATAATATTTCTGTTCTTCCCTCAAAACGATACGCAACGGAGCAGGTAAACCGATGAGTTCACGATGCCGCCCCAGCAGCGAGGGGGAGCAGAACATGGCACCATCATCAGCAAAGCTGATCAGGCCCCGATCGAACAAGGCATCCAGGGTCGCGATCAGCGGCAAGCCATTATGCGGATCAAGGCGCTGCTGATCAGTGGCCCCTTGCCAGGACAGCGCATGCGAAGCACGCAGAACCGGCTCAAGATCGCACCCCGTCACCGCACATTTTCTATCCCACAATGCGAGCAATTCGTCCCGATACCTGCCTTGGCCCCGCCGGGCCTGGCACAGTATTTCTATCTCCGTTGATCGCCCCTTCCCCCTCGAAAGCAAATCATGGATATCATTTTGCTCCACCCTGCTGGCGATCAATGCGAGGATGGCTTCCTTCCCTTTGTTCAAGGCCCCGAAAGCTTGTCGGGGATTGGTGCCGTGAAAAACGACGACTTCGGCCGAGGAAACAGGCGTACTGCGCAGATCAGCATACCAGCGCACCATGCGGTGATACTCTTCTGGTTCATTCGGACTGACCACTCCTCCGCCGCGATACACGATGACTGGCGCGTCATCGAGCACTGTGCCAGCAGCAACGATGCCTATCTTGTTTACCCATAACAGCAGGGTGTCACCGCGCTTGGGCCGCTTGATCTTTTCCAGGAACTCGGGGCCGCCACTGGTCACCGCAACGCCCCTGACTAACCATTCGTTATGAAAACTGAACTCATTATTGGACGTTGCATCGCTATTGATGAAAAACGTGTCCGCCTCAGGAACTTTTTGCTGTCCTTTGCTCAGATTTTCATGTGCCATGTCGGACTTTCATAGGAGGATAGCCGCGCATTGAAACATGCATTGCCACCAACGTCCACAGAATACTCTTCAGACAACAAATATGAATTTCCAGGCAAAAAAAGCCCGCTGCAGGAGCGGGCTGAATCTATTTCCTTGGAGGAAGATAGAGGAGACAGATGCATGATGCCGCGTCGCAGCATATAAAACCACTTTATATTCGTGATGTCAGAAATACGCGGCAGTGATATTAGGGGCAACAATTAATTCCATGCGGCAATTTTTATGCTGTCGCTTCCGTTTTTGCGTCGCCGGAGCGCAACATATTCTTGATGCCCCGCAACGCCTGCCGCACGCGGGCCTCGTTTTCGATCAGGGCGAAGCGCACGTATTCATCGCCGTATTCGCCGAAGCCGATGCCGGGCGAGACGCTCACCTTGGCTTTTTGCAGCAGCAGTTTGGCAAACTCCAGCGAACCCAGGTGGCGATAAGCCTCGGGGATATGCGCCCAGATGTACATCGAAGCCTTCGGCTTTTCCACCATCCAGCCCGCTTCATGCAAACCTTTCACCAGCACGTCGCGGCGGCGCTGGTATTGCGCGCAGATTTCCGTCACGCAGCTTTGATCACCTTCCAGCGCGGCAATGGCCGCCACTTGCACGGGCGTAAAACTGCCGTAGTCGTGATAGCTCTTGATGCGCGCCAGGGCCGACACCAGTTCCGCGTTGCCGACCATGAAACCGATGCGCCAGCCCGCCATGTTGTAGCTTTTCGACATGGTAAAGAACTCCACGGCCACATCGCGCGCGCCGGGCACCTGCATGATGGACGGCGCCTTCCAGCCATCGAAAGTGATGTCGGCATACGCCAGGTCATGCACCACCAGAATATTGTGCTGCTTCGCCAGCGCGACGACGCGCTCGAAAAACTCCAGTTCCACGCATTGCGCCGTGGGGTTGGACGGAAAACCCAGCACCATCATCTTCGGTTTCGGGTAGCTTTCGCGGATGGCCCGTTCCAGTTCGGCAAAGAAATCCACGCCCGGCCCCATGCGCACGGAACGGATATCGGCGCCCGCGATCACGGCGCCCCAGATGTGAATCGGGTAGCTGGGATTGGGTACCAGCACCGTATCGCCACGATCGAGCGTCGCCAGCATCAAATGCGCCAGGCCCTCTTTCGAGCCGATGGTGACGATGGCTTCGCTGTCCGGGTCGATATCGACCTCGTAGCGCTTCTTGTACCAATGGGCAATGGCGCGGCGCAACCGCGGAATACCTTTTGACGCGGAATAGCCGTGCGTGTCGGGGCGTTTCACCGTTTCGATCAGCTTGTCCACGATGTGGGCCGGGGTGGCGCCATCGGGATTGCCCATCGACATGTCGATGATGTCCTCGCCACGGCGGCGCGCGGCCATCTTGAGCTCGGCGGTGATATTGAAAACGTAGGGGGGAAGGCGATTGATGCGCGAAAAGCTGCGCGGAGCTTGGCTGTCGGTCATGATATCTCTATACGTAAGCGCCCGGATCCGTCCGAGCGACGTTGGCACAATGAGTGCGCCTGCAACGATACTAACGCAGTTTATCCGGCACTGGCAAGGGTGCTGCAGAGCCGTTACAATGCAGGCTGATCGAAAATGAGCGCACCGGTTGGTAACCCGGTAAGTGCCCGGCACAGTCCGGCATGCTCCCGCCCACGCGGACCCACGGCGCTGACCCTTGGCTGTACCACCAGCCGGGGAGGTGTTCTGGTTCGTGCATTTCCCGCCGCGCCATCCCTCCCCTGCTTTTTTACTTTAGGAATGAGACGGATGGCAACACACGACACCGCAGCAAGCAGCATGACCCTGGACCGCGCCGGCATCGAGCAGCAACTGGCGCAATCAGTGCACCACTTCATCGAGTGCGCCTTCGACGGCGAAGACTTGTCGCGCCTCGATTTGCAGGGCTGCACGTTTGAACGCTGCACCTTTGCCGAAACGAACTTGTTTGCCAGCAAGCTGGCGCGCAGCACCTGGCGCCGCTGCCGCGCCGGCAGCGCCGATTTCGAATCCGTCGACGCCGTCGACGCCACGTTCGAAGGCTGCGACCTGAACAACACAAAATGGCGGCGCGCCAAGCTGGCCTCGGTCACCTACCGGGGCTGCAAGCTGACGGGGGCGTCTTTCGAGGAAGTAGCCCACCTGGGCCTCACCTTCGAAGACAGCCTGCTGGTGGGCGCCGATTTGCGCGGCTTCTCGTTCCGCAAGGCCATCTTGAAACAGCTGGATTTTTCCGATGCCTACCTGGCCGGCTGCGACTTCCGCGACGCCGTCTTCGAAGGGGGCAGCTTGCGCAACGCCACCATCAAACTGGCAAAGTTCCAGGGCGCGGACTTGCGCGGCGCCGATATCGACGGTTTCAAACTGAGCGAAGCGGCGCTGCTGAAAGGCGCCGTCATCACGCATGCGCAGGCAGCCAACTTCATGCGCGCGCTCGATCTGGTGGTGATTTAATCTGAAAAGACAAAAAAAAAGCCCGCTGCGGGAGCGGGCTGAATCTATTTCCTTGGAGGAGATAGAGGAGACAAGAGCATCTTGCGGCATCGCGGCATATCACGCCACTTTATATTCATGATGATAGAAATTCCTGGCAGTGATAATGAGACGGCATCAGGGTTTCAAGCCGGGCGGCGCGTGGCCAGCGGTAAAAATTCTGCCAGCCACACCAGCAGGGCCAGGCCCGGAAATGCCATGCCGGTCAGCAAGGTCGCCGGCCAGCCGTAGCTGGCATACACCCAGGCACCGATGGCCGAGCCGGCCGCGCCGCCGGCAAAGAACAGCGCAAAATACAGACCGTTCAGGCGGCCCCGCACTTCCGCACCCAGACTGAAGATGGCGCGCTGGCCCAGCACCAGATTCGCCGCCACGCCCATGTCGAGCACGATAGAAGCCACCACCAGCAAGCCCAGCGCCAGGTGCTTCGATGTTGGCGCGAACATCGGCAAGGCAAACGCGACGATGCCCAGCGCCAGCGCGGCAGCCGTGGCCGGCAAGGTATGGCCCGCATCGGCCAGGCGGCCGGCGATGGGCGAGGCAATGGCGCCCGCCATGCCCACCAGGGCAAAGATGGCGATGCCCGTTTGCGACAGGCCGAACGCGGGGCTGGCCAGCACCAGCGGCGTGACGGTCCAGAACAGGCTGAAGGCGCCAAACAGTCCCGCGTGATAGGCGGCGCGGCGGCGCAGCACGGGTGTGCCCAGCAGCAAGTGCCACAGCGAGGCCATCAGGGCCGGATACTTCATGTTCGAGACAGGCTGGCGTACGGGCAAGGCGCGGCGCAACACCAGCGCCAGCAGCAGCATCAGCACGGCGGCGCCGCCAAACACCACGTGCCAGCTGGCGTGCGCGGCCACCAATGACGCCACGGGACGGGCCAGCATGATGCCCAGCAACAAACCGCTGACCACCTTGCCCACCGTCTGGCCCCGCGTCGCTTCCTGCGACAGGTGGGCGGCAAACGGCACGATCACTTGCGCCGCCACGGAACCCAAGCCGATGGCCAGCGCAGCGGCCAGGAACACGATGGCGCCCGTGCTCATGGCCGCGACCACCAGGGCGGTAGCCGTCACCAGCAAGGCCGTGATGATCAGGCGGCGGTTTTCCAGCAAATCACCGAGGGGCACGACAAACAGCAGCCCTAGGGTATAGCCCACTTGCGTCAGGGTAACGATCAGTCCGGCCGCCTTGGCCGACAGGCCCGTCGAGGCGCTGATGGGCCCGACGAGGGTTTGCGCGTAATACAGATTGGCCACGATCAGGCCGGAAGCGACGGCCAGCAGCAGCACCATGGCGGGCGCAATGTCGTGGGGAGTAATAGATGAAGATGAGGCCTTGTTCATGTTGTTTCCTCGGTTCGGTAGAGATGTTGCCATTCTAGGCAAAACCGGGGCAAAGATAATTAGCGCATAATCCACCTACACTTTTCACATAAGATGAACAACGGAAGCTATCCTATGGACAAGATCAAGGCCATGCAGACCTTCGTGCGCATCGTCGAAGCCAACAGCTTTTCCAAGGCGGCCGAGACATTGAATTTGCCGCGCGCCGCGCTGACGGCCACCCTGCAAAAACTGGAAGCCTACCTGGGCACGCAATTGCTGCAGCGAACCACACGCCGCCTGTCCCTGACGCCGGAAGGGGCCGAGTACTTTCGCCACTGCATCGATATCCTGAAGGCTGTCGACACGGCGGAACTGGCGTTTCGCGGCCCCGACGCGAAAAAACCGCGCGGCTTGTTGCGCATCAACTTGCCCAATACGGTAGGCCGCACGCTGGTCGTGCCGCATATCGCGCATTTCCACGCCGCCTGGCCGGACGTGCAATTGCAGCTGAGCCTGACGGACCGCCTGGTCGACCTGACGCAGGAAGGCATCGATTGCGCCTTGCGCGTGGGCACCTTGCAAGATTCCGCCTTCATCGGCAAGCAGGTCGGCCTGATGCGCTTTGTCACGTGCGCCTCGCCGGCCTACCTGGCGCAGCACGGCACGCCGCACACCCTGGCAGACCTGTCCACGCACAGCGGCGTCATGCATTACTCGGGCCGCACGGGACGCGCTTTCGACTGGGATTTTCAACAAGGCAAGGAGGTCGTGCGCGTGCAGATGGCCGGTCCCATCGCCGTCAACGATGCCGACGCCAGCGTCGCCTGCGCCTTGCAGGGGCTGGGACTGGCGCAGGCGGCCGTGTACCAGGTACGCGAGCACCTCGACAGCGGCGCGCTGGTCGCCGTACTGGCCGACCACCCGCCGACGCCCATGCCCATGTCGCTGCTGACGCCGCAAGGGCGGCTGGCCACGCCCAAGCTGCAAGCGTTTGCCGGCTGGCTCACGGCACTGCTGGCCGCCCAGCACGACGTGCAGTTGCCCACACACAAAATCTGAGGCAAAAAAAGCCCGCTACGAGAGCGGGCTGAATCTATTTTCTTGGAGGAGAATAGAGGAGACAGACGCATCATGCCGCAGCGCCGGCAGCAACGCCAATTGTCATTGATGATGAGGATCATATGAACTGGTGATAACGGCTGCCCCCACCCCACTCATCACTGCGGCATGACATAGGCGATGCCAAACTGATGCGGCAGCTTGCCCGTGACCGTCACCGACGGTTGCAGCACGGCGCCAGGGAAGCGGCTGGCCAGATAGGCAGGCAGCGCCGCCCCTTCCAGCTTCACATTCCACACGATGACGGCGCCGGCTTGCCGGACGTCACCGGCCTCGGCCCAGGGACTGAGGCGCTGATCTCCATGGGAAAAAATCACGGAGGGCCGGTCACGGGCATAGAACGCCACGTTGCCGGCAGTCCAGGTATTGCCCACGACATATTTCAAGGGCCGTCCAGTCATCGTCCTCCAGCGCGTATTGATGGCCTGTCCAAGACTGTTTCCCGGAAAGTTGACGGCCTGCTCGTTGCCCGTGATGGCCGTGCCAAATTTCTTTTCCGCCACAAAATACACCATCGGAAACAGCAGCAGTAGCAGCCAGGCGCGGCGCAGGCAGTGCAGGCGTTGCCGCGTGATCACGGGCCTGAGCAGCAGGACGATGAACAGGCCCAGGAAAAGCCAGAGCGGCGCGCCCCACATTGCCCGCAGGGGCCGCTGTGCGGAAAACGAGAGCACGAGCGAGAATACGGCCGGTCCCAGCGCCAGCGTGGCGATATACGAAAAATCAAAATCCTCCCAGCGCACGCGCAGCCAGTGCTTTGTCGCCCGCCAGCGCCACAGCAGTAGCGACACCAGCAGCAAGGGCAGCAAGGCCAGCACTTGCGCGCCGATAAAGGCCATGTATTGCGTGAGGAAGCTCACGGTATCGTGGACTTGCGGCGCCCTGTGGCCCACATATTTCAGCGATATAAAATCGGTTTCAACAATCCAGTACAGATGCGGCAAAAACAGCAGCGTGCAGACCAGAATGAGGAACCACGGGCCCTTTGAACGCAAACGGCTGCGGGAAAAAGGATGGATCACGGCGAAGATGGCGATTGGCACGATGTAAGCGCCCATGGAATAGCGCGACCACAGGCCCAGGCTGGCCACGACGCCGGCCAGTATCCAGTCGGCCAGCCTGTCCGCGCGTATCGCCTTGTGCAGCAGCCAGCCGAACAAGGCGGAAAATGGCATTTGCAGGACGATGTCGTTCAATTCCAGCGTGGGCAGGCTCAGGTAATACACGCCTTCGAGCAGCAAGGCGCCGATGAGCGCTTCCAGTACCGAAGCGACGCGCTGCCCAAGCTGCCAGACAGCAAAGAAGACCGTGGCAACGCACAACTGCCCCGCCAGATAGCTGATCCACAGTCCCTTGCCGGACCATTGGGTGAGGACCTGTATTACCCAAGGAAACAAGGGTGGATCTTTCTCGTATCCCAGCTGCCACTCCTTGCCCCACGCCAAGCCCTCCAGCATGTCCAGCGCCGCGTTGCTTTGCAAAAATAACGGCAGCACGGTCCAGCAGAAAAGGTGCGCCAGCACGGCGATGACGAAGTATTTCCTGACGGTGGCGGGGCTGATATCAGCCTGTGGCTGCTGCACCTGCATCATTGCTAATCTCATAGACTCTGCATTTTTAAATATCTCTCTCACGACACGAAAATCAATCGTATCTTCCATGGCAATACGCTCGGCGGCCGAGCGTCCCGGCGCAAGCTCGGCGACCGGCAAATCATAGTGAGCAAAAATGGAGTATCGATGAAGGTAAGATGAATTTTTCCTGAATGCCAAATTGGAAAATTGACACGCATTCATCGTCTTGCCCGTGTAGCGCAGGGCAAGAAGCGCCAGTCAAGGGAGACAGGCGCTGCCCCAATGGGGCGGGACGTCAAAAAAAAGGGCCGCCCCATACGGAGCGGCCCCATTCGGCACCGTCAAACCAGCGCTATTTCGCTGTCGCCGCCACCGGACTGACCTTGCCGTCTGCACCATACGGCAAAACCTTCGATGCCATGCGGGTATCGGCCTTGATCAGCGCCACTTCGTCGGCCAGGATGCGCGCCGCTTCGTTCAGCAGCACGTCCTTGGCGCTTTTCGCGGCCGTTTCGGCATCGAGTTCCGCGCTGAGGGCCCGCTCGTCGCCCTGCAAGCCGTCGTCGGTGCGCAAGGCGCCCTTCACGGCGGCGATCTGCTTGGCCGTCTTGCTTGCCGCTTTCGTACCCTTCAGCACGTCTTTCGGATCCGGAATCACCACCAGATCTTCGGCAGGATTCGAAATTTGCGCGATCAGGCGTTTTTCACGCGCCTTGGCGCGCGCTTCCTGGGCATCGCGCTCCTTGCGGCGCACGGTTTCATTGAGCGAAATCTGGTTTTCCTTGCGCTGCTTGACGACCAGAGCTATGTCATCGAGCAAGTACTGGAAATCCTTGTCCTTGGCCACGCGCGCTTCATGTTTCTTGTCCAGCAGCGGCACGATATCCTTCAGGTCGCCCGTCGGTATGTAGGGCGCCGGCTTGATGGCCACCCATGGCAAGGCATTGTCATAGCTCGATTCGCCAAAGTTTTCCGTGTCCGACATGGCTGGCAGCTTGATGTCGGGGGTGACGCCGCGCAACTGCGTGGTGCCGCCATTGATGCGGAAAAATTGCGCGATGGTCATTTTCAACTCGCCGAAGCGGGCTTTCTCGCTGCCGCCGAAACGGTCGAGGTTGAACAAGGTTTGTACGGTACCCTTGCCGAAGCTGCCTTCGCCGATGATGACGCCACGGCCGTAGTCCTGCACGGCGGCGGCGAAAATTTCGGAAGCGGAAGCGGAGCCTCGGTTGATCAGCACGCCCATCGGGCCGTCCCAGGCCAGGCCCGCATTCGTATCGCTTTCCACGTCGACCTTGCCTTCGGCATTGCGCTGCATCACGACCGGGCCCTTGTCGATGAACAGGCCCGTCAGTTCGACGGCTTCGTTCAGCGAACCGCCGCCGTTGTTGCGCAAGTCGATCAGGACGTTGTCGACCTTATCCTTCTTCAACTCGGCCAGCAAACGGCTGACGTCGCGCGTGGCGCTTTTAAAGTCTTTGTCGCCACGGCGGCGCGCTTCGAAGTCCTGGTAGAAGGTCGGCAGCGCAATGACGCCGATGCGGCGCTTGACGCCGTTTTCCCGCACTTCAATGACCGATTTCTTCGCCGCCTGCTCTTCCATGCTGATTTTCTTGCGCACCAGCGGCAAGACCAGGTGCTTGGCGTCCGGGCCGGCGTCGGCCGGCAGGATGTCGAGGCGCACCACGGAATCCTTGGCGCCGCGGATCAGCTGCACCACGTCGTCGATGCGCATGCCCAGCACTTCGGTGATGGGGCCGCTTTCGCCCTGCCCCACGCCGACGATGCGGTCGCCCACTTTCAGCTTGCCCGACAAGCCGGCCGGGCTGCCCGGCACGACTTCGCGCACCACCGTGTATTCATCGCGCGTCTGCAGCACGGCACCGATGCCTTCGAGCGACAAACGCATGGCGATGTCGAAGTTGTCCGAAGCGCGCGGGCCCAGGTAATTGGTATGCGGCTCGATCGACATGGCGTAAGCGTTCATGAAGATCTGGAACACGTCTTCGCTGTTGAGCTTGCGCGAACGGGTCGTGTAGCTTTCATAGCGCTTGTCCAGCGTTTCGCGGATGGCCTTGTCTTCCTTGCCCGCCAGTTTCAGGCGCAGCCAGTCGTTCTTGACACGCTTGCGCCACAAGTCGCGCACTTCTTCGTCGTTCTTCGGCCAGGCAGCCTTTTCGCGGTCGATCTGGTAGCTCTCGTCGGCCGTAAAATCGAACTTGGTTTTGAGTAATTCACGCGCATACGCCATACGCTCATCGAAACGCTGCTGGTACAGGTTGTAGATGGCAAACGGCGCCGTCAGATCTTCATTGATGATGGCGTCATCGAGCCTGGTGCGCAGCGGGGCGAAACGGTCGATGTCGGCCTGCACGAAAAACAGTTTTTCCGCGTCCAGGGATTTGAAATAGCGGTCGAAGATTTTCTCCGACATGGCGTCATCGAGCGGCATGGCCTTGTAATGGACGCGCGTCAAGACGCGCGATGCCCACAAGGCGGCCTGCGTTTGCTGGGCCAGCGGCTTCATGGTGAGCGGAGGAGCGGCGCTCTTGTCCGTCTGGGCTGCGCCAGCGTGGGCTGACAGGGCAAGCACCAGGGTGACCAGCATCATTTGCTTCTTCATCGGCTTCTCCGAGTTTAGTTGAATCAATTCCAGGCGGCGCAGCTATGCATGCGCCAGCCAGCAAGACAGTAAGGGGAATACACGACTGGTCTGCATATTATTCTACAGGATACGGCCAGGCAGTCTCCCATGGAAGATCAGTTTCTTCCTGGAAGCTTAAACGCGGATTAAAGGCCGCGTCTCATTCATTACAAAGTGAAACATTCGTGACAAAAATCGCATCCCCCGCCAGCGGCGAATATCAACATGCTCCATTAAAATCAAAAAAGTCAATAGGCCGCTTTCGCGATCCTTGATGCAGACGATGTTTTTACGCGAAAAATTGATTCCTGCGGGAAACACTTAGTAACAAAAGGCAAGCAACATGCTATCATCGCGCCCTGAAATTTTGCTTGCCTGCGCGCAGCTCCCGAACGGGCACGCCTCCGCTTCAAGCGCATTCCCACCAGATCCCCTCCCCGCGTGTCATGTCATGACCAGGAATGGCCGAGCTGATTACCCTTTGCCAGACTCAAACTATGCCTACAAAATCGTTCTCCCCCCGCCACTGGAGTGTCGGGGGCAAGATTACCGTCTTCACGTTTGCGCTCGTCAGCCTGATCCTCGCCAGCCTGACGACCTTGATCGGTATCCGCACCTCAAATGTCCTGGAACAGCGCGCTGAAGCGGCCGTCACCAGCGAACTCAATAGCGTCATGACGACTACGCAAGTGTTTCATACCGCCATGGTGAACGAGGCGGCCAGCTTCGCGCGCCTGTTCGCGGCCGAATTTCCCGGCCCATTCACGGTCGACACGGGCGCCATGGTGGCCGTGGCCGGCAAAGCCACGCCCGCCCTGGCCAACGGCGGCAAGGTGCTCAACCTCGACACGGCCGTGGTCGACCGCTACACGGCGCAGACGGGCGTGATCGCCACCATCTTTGCCGCCAACGGCGATGAATTCGTGCGCATCAGCACCTCGCTGAAAAAGCAGGATGGCGAACGGGCCATCGGTACCCAGCTCGACCACAATCACCCCAGCTATGCGCCGCTGTGCGCAGGCCAGCGCTTCGTTGGCATGGCCACCTTGTTTGGCAAGCAATACATCACCCAGTACGACCCCGTGCGCGATGCGGGCGGCAAGGTGGTGGGCGTGCTGTTCATCGGCCTCGATATCAGCAAGAATCTGGCCATGCTGAAAGAGAAGATTCGCCAGGTCAAGATCGGCCAGACGGGCTACATCTATATCGTCGACACGGCCCCCGGCGCCAATTACGGCCACCTGGTGCTGCACCCGAACAGCGAAGGCAAGAGCGCGCTCGAGTTCAAGGCCAGCGACGGGCGCCTGTTCATCCAGGAAATGCTGGCGCAAAAAGACGGCGCCATGCGTTATACGTGGACGGCGCCGGGCGAAACGAGTGCCAGCGCGCGCGAAAAGCAGCTGTATTACCGTCAATTCAAGGATTGGCAATGGATCATCGCGGGCGGCACGTTCACGGACGAGATCACCCTGGAAGCGCGCCAGCTGCGCAACCAGCTGGCCATTTCCGGCTTCATCGCCCTGCTCGTCTTCGCCCTGTTGCTGTACTGGCTGGTGCGCACGCTCGTGTCGCGCCCGCTGGCCGCCGCCGAAACGGCCGCCGCGCAAATCGCCGCCGGCGACCTGACGGTGCACCTCGATACGACCAGCCTGGACGAAATCGGCCGCCTGCTGCGCGCCATGAACCGCATCAGCGACAAGCTGTCGCAAGTGGTCGGCAATGTGCGCGGCAGCGCCGGGCAGATCGCCACCGCGTCCGGTGAAATCGCCAGCGGCAACCTGGATTTGTCTAGCCGCACGGAACAGCAAGCCAGTTCGCTGGAAGAAACGGCCGCCTCGATGGAAGAACTCAGTTCCACCGTGCGCCAGAACGTCGATCACGCGCAGCAGGCAAGCCGGCTGGCGCGCGATTCGTCGACCCTGGCAGCCGAAGGCGGCGCGGCCGTGGCGCAAGTGGCCAGCACCATGGACGCCATCCGCAGCTCCTCAAACAAGATCGCCGACATCATCGGCGTCATCGACGGCATCGCCTTCCAGACGAATATCCTGGCCTTGAACGCGGCCGTGGAAGCGGCGCGGGCCGGCGAGCAGGGACGCGGCTTTGCCGTCGTCGCCACCGAGGTGCGCACCCTGGCGCAGCGCTCGACGGCCGCCGCGAAAGACATCAAGGATTTGATCCAGGCGTCCGCCAGCACGGTGGACCTGGGCCACGCGCAAGTGAGCGAAGCCAGCGCCACCATGGACACGGTGGTGGCCAGCGTGCAGCAACTGAGCACCATCATGGCCGAGATCGCGCAGGCGAGCGACGAGCAGCGCAGCGGCATCGAGCAAGTCAATCAGGCCATCGCCCAGATGGACCAGGTGACCCAGCAGAACGCAGCCCTGGTGGAGGAAGCGGCCGCAGCGGCAGACGCCTTGCAGGAGCAGGCGCAGGAGCTGAACCAGGTGGTGGGCGTGTTCAAGCTGTAGTTCAAACCTGATGCTAAGATGGGGACGAATCCACCTTGCCAGGAGGCACCATGCATGACGACTACGTTTTAATTGCCCGGCTGATGATCCCCACGGATGCGCACGTCATCCGCGGCTGCCTGGCAGCGGCCGGCATAGACGTGCTGCTGACGGACGACCAGCACATGCAGGCCGACATGCTGCTGGCGGCCGCCATCGGCGGCGCCCGCGTGATGGTGCGCGAACACGACGTGGCGCGCGCGAATGAAATCCTGGCCGCCTTCGAGCGGGGCGACTTGGCCCTGTCCGACGATGCCGATGTAGGCGCGCCCGTCGCCGATTAATTTACGAGTAGAAACAGCGCCCGCACGCCTGGCGGTAACTCTCGTTGCCGCCAATACTGATCTGCTCGCCTTCCTTGATGCGGTGGCCCTGCTCATCCACGCGGATGTTCATCGTGGCCTTCTTGCCGCAGGTACAGATATTTTTCAATTCCTCGATATCGTCGGCCAGCGCCAGCAGATAGGCCGAGCCGGGGAACGGTTCGCCCTTGAAATCCGTGCGCAAGCCGTAGCAGATGACGGGCACGCCCTTCACTTGCGCCAGCTGGTGCAGTTGCTGCACCTGCGCCGTGCTGAGAAATTGCGCCTCATCGACCAGCAAACAAGCGACCTGGGGTATATCGTCGAGGAAATTCGTGTCGGCATGGAAGATATCGACCTGGCGCTGCGGGCCCAGGCGCGAGGTGACGCGGCCTACGCCGTAGCGGCTGTCGATGGCGGCCGTGTACAGGCGCACCTGCTGGCCCTGCTCTTCATAGTTGTGCGCGACTTGCAACAAGGCCGTCGACTTGCCCGCGTTCATGCTGCGTATTAATCCCAAATAATACATAGATAAGGCTCACCAGTCAGCTTCCCCCTAACAATCATGGACTTATAAAATTCTATAGCACAATGCATACATACATTGATATACATTGTTTGACCATGGCAGGACTCCACGAAACCTTGACGACCTCAAGCGCAGCGCAGGGTGTCAGCGTTACTAAACGGCCTTTGATAAGTATCGTCGACTATCTCCATTTTTTAAGTAGAAAGGGGCATTGAATCCGACCGCGTCACTCATGTAGTTGCCATCGTGGTATAGCGAATCAAGCATTCGATATCGGCGTATTAGAGGGGCAGCTAGCTTGAATTGCTAGTGATGCAACAAATCTAAGATATCAACCTTCAGCACCTCGGCCAATTTCTCAATATTGTCGAGAGACACGGTCTCGAGAGCTCCCTCGATGCGAGAAAGAAACACCCGGGAAAGACCCGAATGCTCTGCCAAAACATCTTGGCTCATACCTCTTTTTGCACGCCAATCCCTTAGATTACGAGCGAGTCGTTCTCGGGCTGTTTTGACTGTGTAAGGGCTGCTCATGACAGCCATAGCATGAGTTATATACTTTACTCGGTCTATAAAGTATACGATACAATATTTCATAATGCGGCAAACCAAGCTTGCGGCGTCCTTCTACGCCTGTTCTCCGCTCGGTTTTTTCTGCCGCCATAGGGGTAAAGAAGTTTGGCGCAGTTGTGCTCCTTCTCATTTACTAGCAGAACGCATCCACATAACGCTTTGACCAAGGCAATTTTTAACTACGAAATGACTTCAGCTCAATTCCTTTCTTCCTACTGCATTTTTTCAGCTGCAGTGGGTGCATCCCGTGCAGGCCTGCCCTCGGGCCGGGCCGACGCCGATAGCAAAGCGGTGGCAAAAGCGTTCAAGGAGGCCACCAAGGGGCTGGCACGGTCAGACTTGGCCAGCATCACGGAGTACTTGCATTGGATAACTACGCAGCCTGGGTGCGTTGAAAGTAACCTGACCCAGGCCTATGCGACTGAGTTCCGTCTCGACCGTGCCATGGGAAGACGTGGGCCTGAATTAATTGAGGATGGCACCTTAATCACCGCAACTGAGCTGTGTCTTCGTGCTGGCTTCACCGAAGCTCGCCTACTCGAGTTGGTACGTGAACGAAAGTTCTTCACGATGCCGCATTGGGTTGACGGTGTTTTCGGCGATGACTATTACCCCGCTTTTTTTGCTGAATCGCAGTACGACCCGGCCTGTCTTGCCGCTGTCTCAAAAGGACTACTTGGCATTGACGGAGTTCGTAAGTTTCGTTTTTTCACAACCGAGCACGCGGACTTGGGCAACCAGACACCGTTAAAAATATTGGAGACAGCTGGGGCGCATGGTGGTGCCGTAGCGTACGAGCAGAGACTTGAGCAGGTGCTGCTGGCAGCAAAGCAATTTCGACGACGAGTACCTAAAGCGAGGTTAAGCCTATGACACGGCATGACGGAGCTCACTCTCTTTGCACATCCGCAAATCTTGCGGACGCCGGGATGGAACGCGAAGTACGCAGTCATCAGCTTGGCTTTGCTAGGAGGGGCTGGCGGTTTCTGCTGCTATTAGTGGCTACCCTCACCCCGCTGGCCAGTCAAGCTTACACCGCCATTGCACAGGTCGACGGAATACCACACGGCACGATTTACGCCGCGTGGGGTTACGCAACTCAAAAAGGGGCTGACTTGGCTGCAGTAAAAGGATGTAGAGCCTATGCAAAAGAAAGCGGCCTGGCTAAGAGGGCGGCAACGTGCGCCGTAATACATAGGCAAAAAGGATTCGGCGGCGGTGCGATGGTGTGCGGGGTAAGAGGATGTGCAATGAGCACAGGTGTCGACACGCAGCAGGACGCCGTAGACCGAGCATTTCGCCAATGTGAGGAAAAGAAGCTGGGTGATTGTCAAACTACTGATGTCACCAGTTGGTGGGACGAGGCAGGATATATCCAGCCAAGTACGCCGAAGCGGGAGGCAAAGTCGAATTGCGGCCCGCCACCAGGACGAACAGTTCGGTCTACCTACCAGTGCATTAACGGCGACTGCGTACGTACCTTTGAAAATGGCTGCACGCAGCGGTTCCAAGCTCAGTATTGCCACGACCCCATCAGTGGGAAATGGGACTGGAAACCGGATGGATGCTAGCCAAAGGTGCGCTTCAGCCGCCCTAAGCGAAACAATTCTTCACCGATGACCTCAGCTACAAAAGTCATACCTCTGCCCGCGAGGGCCTACGCTTGTCCATCCTTAAGAAAAATGAAAACTATACAAAAAATTTCAGCAACCGCCGCCATGCTTATCATTGCTGGATGCGGCGGAGGGGGTTCCAGTAGCAATGCCGGCCCGTCCGCGCCACCAACAACGGTGACACCGCCAGTAACGGCGGCGCCAACGACCGTAACCAACATTTTGACCGGCGCGGCTGCGCCAGGCGTCGCTACCCAGACTATTCGAGGCACCGCATATGTCGGCGCCTCCGTGACCGCGTACAGCGTGCAGGCGGATGGCAGCTCCGGGGCAGCCTTGGGCGCGCCGGCTAATGCGGACGTCAACGGCCAGTTCGCCATCACAGCAACCGCCGCCCCTTTGGGACCGGTACGCCTTGTGGCGGTTGGCGGAACAGTAGCCCGTGCTGCAGACAACACAATCCAGCCTGGCGGTTCGCTGGAACTGATAACGCCGTTCGTGACCACTGAGTACAACAACTTCAAAATTAGCCCGCTAACTGATATCGCGGCTAATGCGATGACGGCGAGCGCACGGAAAGGTGCGCCATTGGCCAACGCATTTGTCGAGGGTATGCAGCGCCTGCTCGAGCTAGATGTTGCGAACGCCGTTTTCCTGCAGGACAAGTCGGTATACCTGAATGTGCTGAAAGGGTCAGTCAAGAGCGACACGACATTTTACGGTGCCCAATCATTGCAAGGCCAAGAACTGCTGAATGGACTGGAGTACCTCGGTGTGATGCTGGACCTGCCAGCCACAGCGGTGGTCAAGGCCGTCGGCGCCTCAGCTCAGAGCAGCTACGCGTTGGCCAATGTCGATGGCTCGGGCTCGGCCGTCAGTGTCGGGACATGGGCGAACGGCGCGTTTAACCCCGGAGCGACAGTGACGCTGAAGGCCCTTCGAGACGCTAAAACGCCCGATGCACAAAAAGTAGCGGGGCCTGCGGGTACTAGCGTTGCTCCTCGGCTAAACGAATACGTGAGTCGCTACTTGATTATGGACTTCGTCATGGATACTGCGTGCCGCAGCAATGCATCGCTGTATTTCACTAGCCGCTATCCGTACTACCAGGTTGATGCTCAAGGAAAAATGCCCGCAGCCGATTGCAGCGCGGCAGCGCAGCGCATCGCTGACATCAAGGCCCGCATCGCAACTAACAATAGCACTCGAATGAAGTAACAGGTTCAGGCGCGATGCGGCTGCCATCACCGCGGAGCGATATTTGGAAGCGCTTTGTCGCAGGCGCACAGTAACGAGCAAATCAAAGGAGAGCTGTGAAGCCGCTGGTATTTCTCGATTTTGACGATGTCATTGCTATCCACCCTGACTACACGTCAGGAGTGGTCGTGGCAGCGCTCAGGTCCGGCAATCCGCATCTGGCAATAGAGCTCTGGGCAAACGTATTTCATCAAGAATTGAGGGCTAACCTAGCGCGGCTTCACGATGAGTTCGAACCTAGTTACGTAATCAGCTCGACTTGGTCGACATATCTGTCACGCGACGAAATTCAGGAGGCGCTCATGCGAGGTGGTCTAGGTTTCGTCGCCGCGTCGTTGCATTCAAACTGGCGGAGCGCAACTGAGGTAGGCTCATATCGGGTTACAGATATCGTGGCGTGGTTACAGGCAAACGGTGCCACGCGACCGTTTGCGTACGTCATCCTCGACGATTTCTCGAGCGGCCGCACTCTGCTCGACTCGGTCTTGGGGCCAAAGACCGTGTTCTGCGATGAATGGGTTGGGTTCACAGAAATCCAATTGGAGCGTGCCAGAGCAATTCTCCTGGCACAACGGAAGCATGAGCCGACACAGGGGGATACCGCCACGTTGGCCAAAGGCGTTACCTTTAGAATGCCGGGCTCATGATGCATTACCGGCGTTGCCAAATGCAACTGATGCGCGACAGTGAAAGCGCAGGTCAAGAGAAGCTCTGGGTCTGCTACTGTGATTTCGACGAACTATGCAGTCTTTCTGGAGTGTTGCGAATTTTTCAGGGGCGCCCCAACCTTTCGTTGGCCAAGGGCCTTGCCTTTGCAGTTAGTCACTTTTGTTGCCTTACTGGAGCGTCAAAATGCAACAGTTGAATGGCCATGAAGGCGTGCCTGGTGGGCCGTTATGGGTCTGCTATTGCGACTTCGACGGAGTGACGCATTTTGACTCTGTCTACGTAAGTTCCAGCCGTGGGATTCATATGACGGCGCACGGACACGAACTTTTCGAATGGGCACCGATTTTGGAACGGCTGCTACAACCATTTCCAGAAGTTGAAATCGTACTGAGTACATCGTGGGTGCGCGCCCGAAGTCTTGAGTTTGCTAAGGCTCAGCTTTCCCCAGCACTTCAGGCAAGAGTGGTTGGTGCAACCTTCGACAATCGCGTAACCCAAAAGCTGGATTTCGACCTGATGCCGAGAGGCCTGCAGGTATGGCGGGACGTCGAGCGCCGCAAGCCAACAAGGTGGTTCGCGATTGATAATGACGACCGAGGCTGGCCAGCGTGGTGCAGAGACCGTCTCATTAAAACGGAAGACCATCTTGGACTGAGCGACATCGGTGTGCAGAAAGCAATTCGCAAGGTCTTAGCTTCTTTCTGATTCGTCCGAGATTATCGCTGCAAGGGGTATGTTCCTAATCGAATGAAGGGTACCGGGATACACGCATGGAATCGCCTGCAGCAACTGTCGCTGCGAGTCAGCCAGCTCAGTCAGCGTGGTCCTCGCCAGCGCCTGACAGAGGTCCGCCATCGGCGGCGGATACTGTTGAGTCGGCGACGCACGAGCGCGGCCGCAAAGTGAAACGACCAGTGTTGGCCGACCACTAAGCCTTGCGGTGCACGCCGCGCCGTGACGCTCTTACAAACCGACGGGCGGGTGGTTATCGTCTCGTCACACTCTAGGACTCCGGAGCAGCGAGTGAGACCACGGAACCGCCTTTGCTCTATCTCAATGCCAGCCAACGATTCACTGTGTCGAGCTTGCCCCGCTTGGCGTACCCGCCATAAATCCATAACCCGTAGGAGAAATAAATATGTGTGCAACCGCCCTCAAAAAAGCCGCCCAGCGCGGCCGTGTTCTCCTGCCACAGCAGTTCGAGTGTCACGCCCTTGCTCCTCAGTTCGTTGTGTACTGTCGGCTGAGCTGATGCCAACGGCTGCACAGACGACTGTTCGCCTGGCGGCATAAAGTGGATCCATCAGTCAAGACACTTTGCCGACTAATTTAAGCTGTGCCCGTTTCCACTGCTTCAGCTGCCCGGCGCTGACCCGTATTGCTCTTTTCCTGTGACTTTTTATCGTCGTCACCGAACCGGTCGACGATCAGCGCACCGCCGCCGACGCCGTCGCGGTAGACTTGGTCGGGCGTCTGGTAGCTGAGCGACTGGTGCGGTCGCTCGGCGTTATAGAACGCGAAATACTGCGCCAGGCCCACCATCAATTCCGCCATATTGGCGTACCCCTTCAGGTACACATCCTCGTACTTCACGTTGCGCCACAGCCGCTCGACGAAGATGTTGTCCAGCGCTCGTCCACGCCCGTCCATGCTGATGGCGACGCCTTCGCGCTTGAGCACATCGGTGAAAGCCGTGCTGGTGAACTGCGAACCTTGATCGCTGTTGAACACCTCAGGCCTTCCATGGCGGCGCACGGCATCGTCCAGGCAGTCCACGCAGAACGACGCGTCCATGCTGTTGCTGATGCGCCAAGACAGCACCTTGCGGCTGTACCAGTCGATGATTGCCACCAGATACGCGAAGCCCCGCGCCAATCGAATGTAAGTGATATCTGTCGACCACACCTGGTTCGGCCGCGTCACCGGCACGCCGCGCAACAGGTACGGATAAACCTTGTGCAGAGGATGCGCACGGCTCGTGTTAGGCCCCGGCGCCATACCCGCCAAGCCCATGCCGCGCATCAGGCGCTGCACGCGCTTGCGGTTGACCACGTAGCCGGCCACACGCAAGGACACAACCATCCGCCTGCTGCCATAAAAAGGCCGGCTGGTGTATTCCTCGTCGATCAGCGTGCGCAGCTGCAGGTCGCTCTCGTCTTCACATGCCTGCCTGGATGCAGCGTCGATCTGCCGGTACACCGTCGCGCGCGGCACGCTTGCCAGCTCGCATTGGCGCGTCACGGGCAGCTTCTCGTGCCCGGTTTCGATCCAGCCCAAGCGCTCCTCCCGGCTCACGGCCCCAGCTTTTTTTTAAGCCAATCCACTTCCATCTTCAGCCGACCGATCTCACCGTACAGCTTATCCTCGGGGCTGCTTTCATCGATCGGCTTGGGGCCGCGCTTGGTGTCGAACAGCACCCCCGCGTTCTCCAGGATTTCCTTTTTCCACTGTCCCACCAGCACCGGATGCACGCCGAACTCTTGCGCGATCTCCGTCACCGTCTTGACACCGCGAACGGCCTCCAGACCGACCTTGGCCTTGAACTCAGCCGTGTGTACCCGACGTTTTTTTCCTTCACTCATTTGCTGTCATCCCTTTCGCGGACCACAGCTTAAACCATCGTCTCAGATTCGGGATCCACTATAGCAAGAGCAGCAACTCCAAGTGAATTCCGAAAAACGCAGGGCGCGTTTATGAATTGAAAGCGAAAAACGAAATGACCACTTTGGAACAGAAAAGCAAATTGTTGTCCCGCTGGCTTCGTCACCGGCCGGACGCTATCGGTCTTGAAATAGATAAACGTGGATGGGTTGACGTTGCTGAGTTGCTTGTGAAATCAGCGGGCGCCGGCATCGCACTCACTCAAGACGAGCTGATGCAAATAGTGGCCGAGAGCGACAAGCAGCGGTTTTCGTTGAGTGAGGACCGGATGCGTATCCGCGCGGCACAAGGGCACTCTGTCGACGTTGACCTGAAGCTTCCGGTTAAAACTCCGCCTCCGGTACTATTTCACGGTACGGTGCAAACGTTTATGGCATCGATTCGCCGGCAAGGTCTGCTGCCAGGAACTCGGCGAGACGTACATCTGTCTGCGACGAAACAAACTGCAGAAGAAGTAGGTGCGCGACGCGGTATGCCGGTTGTGCTCCTCGTGGAAACATTCCCTCTGCTCCGTGATGGGTACCAGTTCAGATGCTCGGACAACGGCGTGTGGTTGCTTCCAAACGTCCCTCCAAAGTACATTAGGTTTCCAGATAAATAAATGCATTGGCGGCTTACTAGGGCGGCGTTGCGACACGAGTTAAACGCTCGACTGTAAGCACTACTTGCGAACAAGGTCGCTGTGGCAGAACGGCATCCTGCGCATCGATAGCATCTTTCACCAGGTCCGCCTCGTCGAGGTTGACTATAAGACCTAAGATGTCGCCAAGGCCTACGTGACTACCAGTAGCGACTTTGGGCGACGTGCCACGCTTTGCAGCCGTCACCTAATTGGCCGGCGTGCCCTTGGGGATGGTCAGGCGCAGTTGCGCCTTCCAGCGTCAGGCCCTGCGTCCTGACCAGTTTTACCGCTTCTTCACGAAGCGCCGGTGTGTAGGTTTTTGAGCGTGTCATAAGTTCTCCAGTTGGTTAAGTTTGCCAAACCAGAGTGTCCGAAAAAGTCACGGTACCTCAGGGGTTAGTAACCTGAACCGCGTCAATGATTTTTCGAACGCATTGCAGGCTTTCATTTCAGCAATCACTTTATCGACATCCTCGTAGTCAAATGCACTTGTCCACTTGTGTATCTTTTGCATTGCGTCCAAGAAGGGAACAGGATTGCCTTCGCGTGTCAGTACGCGCAAGCAATCGAGGTACTCCTCCCGAAACAAGGTTGGGACAATAATCCGGCAGATGCCCATAACTGATAGCTCCGCGTTCATCACGAGTCGCGCCAGCCGGCCATTTCCATCGCTGAACGGATGGACTTCGGAAACAAGAAACATCGCAAACAGTGCTCTTGCGATACCTGGCGGCACGGTGGGGAGGAGTTGTGAGCCTTCCGTCAGCGTTCCTCGAACAAGGCGCGGCACCACAAACTCAGTATTTCCCGCCCGGTTCGCTGTCGCTTTGAATTCCCCTGGCCCCACCTCGGGTCGCTCCCTCATCTGGTCGGCATGTCGCTCTTGCAATTGCGTGAGGATAGAGCGTCCGGAGCTTAACGTCTGATTGGCCCAACCTTGGTTTAGCGCCTGACGGAAGACACGGAGAATGTCATGCGAGTCTTTCGGCCTTTCTGTGATTGGCTTGCCTTCCAAGACAAAACCCTTTGCTTCCGCAACTTCGAATTCCGTTCCTTCTATGAAGTTGCTGAAATAGGACTCGAGGAACGCGAAGTGCGTTCGGCCTTGCTCCGTTTTTACGACGGTGGGTGGTTGAGGCAAAGGAGTGGAGCGAAGGTGCTGAGCAAGCTTCTCAAAAAGGGCTAACCTGTTGGCATCGTAAGGAATCGTGGCTACCATTGCCTTGCCGGCGACGGTGGACATCTCCGATTTTCTTGTGCCCAGAATTCCTCCGATGAGCCCGTCAAGGATAGCGAACTCTCGCTCCAACTTAATTGTCGGCGCCAGAGCCCTTGCGCTATCGCGCAGAGCGCCAAGTTGCTCCTCACCACGAGCTTCGCAGATTTCAATAAGGCGCTGCTCAACGGCAGCTCGGCCTACAGACTTCTGGACCTTTCCCCGAGAAACTGTGAGGTTTTCGAGAAGGACGCGCGCGCCGGAAGGGAAATAGAGCTGACGACCCATCATGGGCATATCTCCCGGCGCCGGCGCCGGCCCATCTAGTAATTGCACAGCCAACCCCGGCAATTGCACACGTTTTGTGTACGTGTATGAGAGATAGATAACTCCGTCGCTCGGCGCTCCCCCTGAAAAGGCGCTCCGTGGACCGATAACTGCATCTGGGTATAGAGCAGCTAGTACTCGTATCCGCTCGCGAGCGATTAGGGCAGGCCAAGACCCTTCAGGGAGGCAGGTGAGAATACCGGTGGCGACCCGTTTTAGCTCACCGCTTTTTTGACGCCGTTGAGCAGCTCGAATGTCCGATGGTGTCAGCTCTGCATAGAGTACTAGCGTGTCGTCTATTGTCGTTTTTTTTTGTGATTGAGCCATATCCGGTCCTTTTTTTTCGTGTTTTTTTAATTTAAAATCTTTTATTGTCGCGTTTTTTTATTTTTATCATCACAGGTGGCACGACATGGGCCGGTCGCATTTTTTCAATGTAGGGAACACAGCAACCACTACTTGTCGCGTTAATTATATTATAAGGAATATTTTGTCGTAAATACTTAAATAAATGGACGATTACTTTACCTATAATTAGCAAGGTGCTGACCTATTAACGACGGGGCTTCTTGTACCGCTCCTGATGTGGACCCGCCGGCATAAAAGGGAGTCGTATACGCGATTGTTGGAGGAGACGGCTCGACACATCGCAGCCGACAGACGTAAGCGCGCCAAGCGGGATATCAAGGGTGCACACTGGGCAGAAGCTAGCGGTAGGGACGGGCTACTCCGTCTGAAGTCTGGCTTAGTCCTGGCACAGTTGCGCGACCTAGGATGCTCGTTTGGTTTGGCTCAAGCATTGCCAACCCATCCGCTCAATTTGCGATGTTTGCGCTACGCAGACTGAAGGGGCACTCTGGCGCGGGATACGACTTCTACAACAATAAGCTTGTTTGATAGTTGCATAAGAAGAAATGATTTTATTCTTATAACCGAGTGCTGTGACCAAGAAGCGTACGGGGTGCCCATCGTGCATTTGGTACAGAGGCACGCAAGGTGCACTCACGTACCAAGCCGCAGGCTTGCCGAGCGTGCGCGGCAGCGTGTGAACGCATGGCGGCTACCGCCTAACGTCTAGCGTACTCGGTATCCTCGGCGGCGGAGTCGGGTTGAGCTTCGCCCGCCGCAGGCGCAACGCAAGCGCTTCGCCATCGCGTTCGGTCTCTTCGTGTTCGACCAGCAGGCCAAGGTGCGAGCATTTCCTCGCGCCATTCGTCGTTGACTTCAATAGGCGTGCGGAACCAGTCGAACGAAATTTGTCGAGACACCGTGATGTAGTTGACAAACATGTTCAATCTCCGTAATCCCTGCTCGGTTTTTGGAAGGCTAACACACGCGGTGCTCTTTTGGCTTTGGAGGGAGCTTACTTAGCTGTGCTGGTTGGTGACTTAGTTGACGGTGCCAGAGCCGAGCACAGGTCGGGTCTAGTAGCAATCGCGCAGAAATTCGGAAGTCAGAAGCAGCCGCCTCAGCTTGAAGTCAAAGTTGTAGGCAAGTTAATCACCACTCAATAAATAGAAAAACCCTACCTATTTTTTTTGATGTAAGACCTTTGTCGGGATATAGTGATTATCCTTTCCGCCGGAGAATACATTATGGGATACAAGGTTGTAGGTACCAACAAAGATGATTTTTCTAGGCGTATGCTTAAACGACAGGACATTTCGCCATCCGAATATGAACTCGTTCCACGCTGGAAGAAAACAGGGATTGCTGTTCGCAAAAGCAAAGGTTGGAATCGACGTGTAATTAACGAAAAGACGGTTCCGCGCCTCGATGCTGATGCCAATGTCACCACGTTCATTCAGCAGGCTTATGACACCTGCTCAACGGACGTGCAGGGTGAGGGTATTACTTTTCACGTCATCGATAAGGCAACAAAGAAGTCTGTTGACGGTAACACGCACATGAAAAACATCCGTGCAAAGCCAGAAAATGAGCGTGAGCCTACCGATATGGATGGCTTAGTAGAGTTTCTCGATAACCTCGGGTTGGGTGAAGTTTCCTTAGGTGAGCTTGGAGAGCTTCATGGGGTGTTGCAAGACCTCGTGGGTAAGGAATTAGATGCGCTACTGGTGAAGTATGCCAAGAAAATGCGCCGACGCCGACGCCACGAAGATAGTTCAGCCTAACTCATCTTGGTGGCCCGACGTCTTGCTATTGCCGTTGCACATTGGTATTAGAGTTAAATCTTTATTGGCGTGTAATTTAAACGTCGTAATGGGCAGTACTCTGCTATGCGGACTCGATGCTCCAAGGAGGCAGGACGACACCAATCCCGTGATGTGCTTGATGGTAAGAACAATCCGATTCCCGCCTCGTTATGATGAGCGTAGCAATTGTTGACGTCGCCGCTGACGCAGGGCATACCTCATCTGTGTACGCTGCGCGCAGGCCTCGGACGGCCGCAGTAGACGTTCAGGGTCTGCGGAATTGGCATTTAAATTGCTGCCAGGCACGCGACGAGACGTACATTTGTCTGCAACGAAACAAACTGCATCCGCGGTAGGAGCGCGACGGGGTACGCCGGTCGTGCTCCTCGTGGAAACATTTCCACTGCTCCGTGACGGGTACCGATTCAGGTGCTCGGACAACGGCGTGTGGTTGATTCCGAACGTCCCTGCTAGATACATTCGGTTTCCAGATAAATGAATGCACTGGCGACGCTCAAAGCCTCCGTCGCGCCATGACACTTTTGCACACCGACGGCCCTCAGTTTCACCACTAAACCCATGACTTGTCCTCGTCCGATGCAGTGGGATGCATCAAAGGGAGCGGCGACGGGCGCGAGAAAATATGAGGGACATGCTGGTAGCACGCCCCTCATCAAATTATTAAATATCCTTCAACATGATTTCATCGGTGCCTTACTGAGTTTACGGCGCACCGAAGGTTGCAGATTTTCGGGCTTCCTCGAGCGCGTGAAAACACTTCTTTGCGGCTTTATGGGCATTTTGATATACCGCGTCAGCGTGCCGGTGCGAGGCTTCTGTCTCCCGCTGCATAATCATCAGCACACGGTAAACAGGGGTATAAGCCTCTTCACTTTCAAGAAGCCTATTCTTCTCCAATGCACGCTGCAAATTGATGGCGTGCTCACACACCTCCAATGTTGTGCGAAAGCGGAAGTCGGCCGAGTTTGCCGTTTCTCTTGCAGCACTAAGGTTTTCAACTGCAGCGTTGTATTCAGTTTCGAGTTTAACGAGGTTCGACAGGTCGGAGGTTGTCAGCATAATTTTGTCCTTTGGGAAATTATTTTCGGGGCGCAAGAGGCGCCTACCTTTGGTATAGGCACAAGGGAGCGAATTTTGTTATATGCGTTGAAAATATTTTTTATCGGCCGATTCATTGGAAATCCGGAGGCCAATGCGGTCTGCCGTGCTGCGCAGTGCCCTCGGAACGCGTTTCCGCTAGCGGCGGCTCGGTGGAGCCAGTCACGAAGGCTGGGCAGTCATGTGACGCGCCGGGAGGCCTGCGTCCAGCGGGACGGCGTTTTCGTTATAGGCATCGGAAGAGACTTGGCCGCTCCCGCTTGGCCAGTCTGAACGGGAATCGAGACTGGTCGGAGCCGATGCACTGGTTCAAAGGATATTCTTGGGATAATCGACATGGTTTCTTTAAAAAACCACCGCCTGGCGGCGTGCCCGCATACTGAGGATTTGACATGACTGACTTGCCATTTGCGCTGCTGACACGGATGCGTGAAAACCCGGAGACCATGAATATACCTGGAGGCTTGCTTACCAAGAAGGGGCCACAGGACTATGTCGGTGGCGTGCCGGCAATTGCCGGCACGCTTTTTTTCAAGGATGCACATCTGCCAGCCGTCCGCGATGCCATCAGCGCTTGTTTCGAAGAGTTCCTAGCCAGGGCAAAACCTACGCTGACCTGGCTCTACCGGGAGGAACCGCCAGAGGGCCCGGAAAAAATGACTTATGTGAAGGCAAAACCGCTGAACAAAATGCTGGCGGCTATGGACGCGGACGATGCTGTGAGTTTTCACTACACCAGTGGCGTGAAGGCGCAGGACGCGGGTCCATGGGAGTTTCAAGTCGTCGGTGTTCGGGCCTGGCGAGCGGCGATGGGAGGTTGGGGATTGTGCGGGCTGCGATTCAGCCTTCCCGTCTTGTTTAGCGAAGAAAATCCTGGGCTTTTCCAGGAGCTGTTCGTCAGCTTCGCGCGTCGCCTGTGCGCTGTACACGGGTATGGCGGCTACAGTCTCATCCTGTCGGCAACTCGCTATGACGAGAACCAGGCATTTGAGACATTTCTGTCGTCAAAGTTCAAGGGGTTTGATGCAGGCCATCTTGTCGCCGGCTCAGCCACTGCGCACTTGGGCATCAAGACGGTAAGCTGGCTCACGGCCATAGACAATGATTACGTAGAAAAAGTCGGAGGCATATCAACCATTCGTTCGGAATTACCCATGGACTGGTTTGGCCTGTTTGACTATGGAACTGGGCTTGTCATTCAGGGCGGCCCCCAACCCGACGCCGCGCCTGCTGACTTGCCGATGCCCGCACGGTTGGTGCTTCCCGATATGCTCCTCAAACCCTTCAGAACCACGAAGCCTCGAATGCATTACGCATCTGCGGGGATTGAGCCGCGATTGATTGGTGCGGCTGCTGATGAATGGATGAAACGCTTCGATGTCGAAGACAACGAGCTAATGGCGTACAAGGCTAAACTGCTGGACGAGCCGAAATTTACTGAGCTACCAACGCTTCCGACTCTCCGCTGACTGTTTAAACAGCGGGAATTGACCCTGGCCGACATGAAAAACCTCCACGGCGGTGAGCACGTGGAGGTGGAATTTTCCGGTGCGCCCACGGCAGCTTGCCTAAGAATGTCCGGTCAGGCGCCGAGCACGAACCCGCTTGTACTTGGTCCAAGAACCTTGGCCATACCCGATGGGTCAGCCATCACACAATAAATTGCTATTGACTCGTAGGTTGTAATCGCCGTCCAGCCCCGCGATGAACAGCGCTTGCTCCCCGCTTTCAACAAGCGACTGTACTGAAAATAGATTTCCTAGTGTGAACGGAAAGCTGCACTCGAATCCGTTTTTTGTGCCCATGACCTGCAGTTTTTTTATCGCATGAGAGTGCAGAGCTGCGTTAATTTCGGCAGGATGAATCGACGTCAGGTTAAGGCGGCCGAAGATGCATACGTGCCCGACTGCGGTGCCGTCATCCTCAGACGTAAGCGATAATACTGCGGTATTTTTCATAATTGATGACCTTGTAAGAGTTAGAACCTCGTGTAGCGGATGGATTTATATGCAGGCAGCGACTCGTCTAGTCAAGGTAGCCAAATGCAAGGATGAGTGTTCTATATATAGCTCCAAACTAATTTACCAGGGTGCCGCAAGGCACCAAATCGAGGAAATGGGCGCCGACAAGTGCCGGGATGCGTCATCAAGTGACAGCCCGGGTAGCGGACGGATTTATATGCGGATTTTTGGGCTTGGCGGACACTCGCACATACATGAATTTGAAGCCGCAGGCGTATCGAGTGCGCGCGTACGCCGCTGGGATGACGACAGGCGAGTGGAGCGCAACCTAAGCGGTGGTACTTTTCAGCTGTTTCCCGTGTTTTTTGGTGACAAGCACGCCACGCTTTTTCGAGTGTCCGCATTTAGCAAGCTCGAACTTAACGATGGCGCCAGCCGCGACGAGGCGGCTGAGCGCCGCCCTGACGTAGTCGACAAATTGTTTCGGGTCTTCGTCCGGTCGTCCGCAGGCCTCGCGCAGCGCGGCGTACGTCATCACCATCTTGCAATCGTTGGAGCTGATGTAGTCGTACAGCCAGGTTTGCAGGCCGGTCGTCAACTGCTTACGAGTGTCAATGTTCAGGTAAGTGTAATGGCGAGTTGGAAACAAATTCGTAACTTCGTCGTGCAGGGCGGCTGTCCATCTGTCGCCGTCCCACTTGAAGTCAGATAGCAAGTGAAACATAGCACCACTGGTTGTGGTCTTGTCGAGGCGGAGTGTGCCTTCAGTCAAGCGCTCAAGACACTTACGCAAACGCTCGCTGCTCTCGCTGTTGCGGGACCAGCCCATGCGTGCGAATAGCTTGGACGGCGCAAATTCTATTTCGCCAGCAAACATGTTGCGGCGCTGGTGAATCAGTTCGAGCAGGACTGCTTTGTCGTCTTGACGCAGCTCCGGACCTTTGTAAGTAACACGTCCGCCGTTGGTGGCGTCGAAGACCTTCTTAACGTACTCAAGGCGCTCTAGGCTACGGAGGGTGCCGAAGACGGCGCAGCAGTTCATGGTCGTGTTCATGCCGTAGGTTGAGGCTGATAGGCGTGGGAGAGTAGCTGGGCAATCGCCGTCCGGAGGGGCTTTCCTTTTTTCGGCATCAGCCTGCGCTTTGAGGGCGAGCATTTGTTCGGCGGTAAGATTTGGGGTAAAAACATGCGACGAGCTCTTGTTTATTGTTGGCGATTCTCCGTATAGTTACGCCGCCCAATATTTTGCTAAAAGTTTCCGCCACGATGCAGGAATATGCCCGCATGAGCCAGCAGCGTGGTGCGCTTTTACACCCCCTTTCAGTCCAAAAATCAAAAAAAACGTGCGCTTCTACACCCCCATGGATGCGCTTCTACACCCCCACAAATGCGCCTTTACACCCCTCCGAAACACCGGGAAGCCTTATTGCATCAGGGCTCCCAGCGGGGTAATCCTAGTAATCCTCTTTAATCCAGGCGGCGCGGCATGAGCGGGCAGGGCTATCCGTGCCACTCGCATTTCGGGTGCCGACGATGAGGCTCCGCCTCCTCCCGAGACCCCCTCAGCTGCGGAACGGGAGCTGGAAAAAGTAGTCGGCGTGAGGTAAGCGTGGTTTGTGTAAAAGCAGTGGTGCTGGCGTGAGCTGCGGCGCAGTGGTTTTTATGAGAGTGGGTGCTAGGAACGAGTTGCTCCGCGTCACAACCTTGGCATACCGGTTTTAGAGGCAGTTGGCCAAGCGTTGCGGTTGCGCGTATCGGCATCGGCATCGGAACAGCTTATCGCCATTCGGCAGCTGGTAAACCGTAGTTCGCTAACACCACTCCTGAAAAAATTAGGCTTTTGAGTCATTCAGCTTCCCCCGCCGAAAAACACGTCGAGGACAGAGTAATCCAGGCATCTCTTTTTCAGAATAGTGCGCTACTCCGCGATGGTGAGATGCGCCGCATTTGGGCCGGCGAGCGCGCACCGGTAGCCGGCACAGGCCGTAGTGCTCAGCCAGGTAGCGACAAGTAGGGTTGACGCCCGGTTTGTGGTCCGATGCATTTGGCACGTCGCTGTGCGGGTTGCCGGTCAACCGGTAGCCGCGATGCTCGTCCAGGTCGGAAGGGTTTCAATTCTGACATGTATTGTTCGGAGAAGGTGGTACTACGCCGCATTCTGCACCAGTGACATCACGCCCAGGCAACTGCTGTATGCATGCTGAGGATGTTGCATCTGACCCAGCAGCGCGCAGCGCGGCCCCGCCGCTTCGGCCCGCACCGTCAGCGTCTGCGCGTTTCAGCCGGCCACTTCGCGATGCGCCGGTGGCATGTGCGCGGCCACCGTCGTGTGGCGCCCCTTGAAGGCGCACTGGGCGTGGCTGGCGATGCGCTGGCCGCGCGGAAACACCTCGACCGTGGTGCGCGTCATACGTACATCGACCTGAGCTCGCGCACGCTGGCACGACACCGAGTAGTAGTGGCCGTCGACCTCGACGTGGTAGTCGACGCCGACCCGCGCCACCTTCCATTCGGCGTATCCTTAGCGCCACTCCGGCGGCGCGCGCAGGGCCGGTTGGTCCATCTCGGCAAAGGCGCTGGCGCGGCTGCCGGGCAACTTCTTTAAGGGCCGCTGGTTCAGGTCGGCGAGCAGCGTGCGCAGCGACCGGTTTAGTTCGTTCAGGCTGAAGAAGCGCTGGTGGCGCAGCCGCGCCAGCACCCAGCGCGTGACCACCAGCACGCCGTTCTCCACCTTGGCCTTGTCCTTGGGACGGCGCGCGCGGGCCGGCAGCACCGCCACGCCGTAATGCTCGGCCAGGTCCTGGTAGGTGGGGTTGACGTCCGGCTCGTAGCGCGAAGCTTTCGACACGCCGCTGCGCAGGTTATCGGGCACCCACAGCTCGGTGCAGCCGCCGAAGAACGCCAGCGCCTCACGTGGCTGCCTGTCCAGTCTGGCAGTTGCTGGCTCAAAGTGGCTTCGATGTAGGTGTAGTTCGACGCACCCAGCACGTCCACGAACACCTGGGCGCTGCGGATTTCGTCGGTGCTGCCGTCGGTCACGCCGACGGTCTGTCCGGCGTAATCGATGAACAGCCGCTCGCCCGGTGTTTGGGTTTGCCGCATCGATGTCGTCAGTTACTGGCGCCAACGCCAGTATTGCTCGCAGAACGCGCTGTACTGGTAGCCGTCCGGCTGCTCGGCTTTGTACTCCTGTCACAGCAGTTCCAGCATCACCCCTTTGCGACGCAGCTCGTTGTGCACGGTCGGCCAGGCTGGCGCGGGCCGCTGCACGGACGATGGCTCGCGGGGCGGGAACAGCAGCCGCTTCAGGGGCGCGTTGTTGCATGGACGTAGTAGCTCGACATTGCGAGGGTAACTGTTTCGTCGACTTGTGCCTTTGTCCAACCGGCAGCACACGCGGCGCAGCCGAAATCGGCGAGCTGTTCTTGAATCGGACGCCTATCAGAGAACCGCAAGCGTCTTCGCCCCGCCGGCATCCATTTACTGTCGCGTTAGTAGGTAGTTTTAAATGCACGCGAATTGGCGTTGAAATCTGCCGCTCCCTGTTTTTGTCTGCGCCCAGGCAATGTGCATTGTTGTGATTCTGAGTGTAGTCGTTAAGCGTCAGGTTTGTCTCGAATTTGAAGCGAATGACGTGGAAGGCTAATTGTAAAAACGCACCCGACCGTCGGCAGGTTTTCTACAGTCAAGGACCCTCCGCTGTTCATAACACTTTGTCGAGCAATTGTAAGGCCAAGTCCCAAGCCTGTCTTGTCGTCGCTTCGTTGAGTAAATGGCGTGAACATCCGCTCTGCATTCCCTTCCGGGAGCCCGCCGCAGTGGTCGCTCACGTCAATGAGTATGAGTTCGCCATGTGCATGCGCTCTCAGCGTAACCTGTGAATGAGGAGCGGTGAACTTGAACGCGTTATGTAGCAAGTTGGCAAGCGCGGCGAGCAGTAAGTCCCTATTTCCGACTATTCCAAGGCTCGACTCGACTGAAACCGCCATGAATTTACAGCCGCGCCTTGTGGCGTCAAATTGCGCTGATTCAGTTGCCTCGCTTATGAATTCTGCTAACGAAAATACGGTGGTAAGTTCTGATTCGCGACCGTTGCTACGTACCTCGTCGAGCGAATTCTCGATGAGTCGTACCATCGCGGCATGGCTCCGCTTTAATACACTTCCAGTTGCGCCCCCGATTGACAGTCCTCCGGCCTCAAGAGCTCTAACAGCCATCGTCGCGACGTTTAGCGAATTGCGAAGCTCGTGCACTAGAAAGCCCAATCGCTCATTTACGTCAACAGACTGCTGAAGGGCTACCGCAACATCTCGCTGAAAACTGAATTCCGTGACTGCATCAGCAATCGCATTATCCAAACAGCGGTTTAATGTACGAAATTCATCAACCGTGAACGGCGCGTCACGCTCCACCGCCAAATCGGTGATTGCTTGGCAAAGGTCTCCATAGTCGTGAACAACTTGGTCGACCGTATAGCCCAACTCGAGTAAAGCTGTTCCGTGCGCAGCAGCAGCGACCCCCATCTCAGAGAGCGCTGTTCCATCTCCACCAGAGGCGCCTGATATTACTTTTCCCGCAGCAGCGCCATCTTCTTGTTCCGCTTCTAGGGTGCGCGTCAGCTGCTCGAGAAACATAGGTATTCCATTGCGAAGCTGCTCCTCTGTTGCGTTTCGCTTCGGGCGTTGTGCAACTTTGTCAACACACCGCTCGATAAGTTCGCTGCGATTGTTAGCGAGAAAATCATGCATCATGGCAGACCTCATTTTAGGAGTGGACCGCGCGGGTTTGACAGCGGTAGGAGCAAAATCAGCGTCGATTGTAACCCTATTCACGTCACTGCCTAAGGCTCAGAACGCGCTGTACTGATAGCGGATGGATTTATATGCGGGCAGCGACTCGTCTACCTGTTCCTGCCAGCTCGGTATTCTGTTTCAGCTACCCAGGAAACCACTTCCGTACGTCGCCATCGCAGAAGTTCCTCAAACCCGTGCGCCCTGGGCGGTAACTCCCACGCTCGCCACCGGAGCCGTCTCCGTACGGTCGCGACGCTCAGGCCCAACATCTCCGCCAGTTCGACGACATCAAGGTAATTTGTTGGCATTTGGTCTCGAAGAGGCGCGTTCAGTTGAAATTGTTACCTCGTGTAGAGAGCTTATTTATCGGCGAACACAAGCTACCCGCAGCAGCGGTATTCAGCGAATGGCTGGTTGGCATCGGCGCTAGAAGCCTCGGAGCGTTACGGCGCCTGCCACGAAACTTGCGGTCGTCGCCGCCGGAATCGCCTAGGCTACGAATTCAGTGCCTGAGGTGGTTATTTGTGAAGTTTTGCTTGAGAGCAATGTGCTATTGTTGTGTGCTTACGCGAGGGCACTCCTCATAGCTGAGGCGCTCCTGCGGTCACTGACCTCAATGTTCAAGGACCGCTGGGTAGCCTTGCACCGCTCCGGGTCACTCAGATTGTTGAGGTGCTTAACCAAATACGTGAACGGGCTGTCGCATAGCTTGCTAGGTGACGGCGCTCGCATATGTCGTTATTGTTGCGGCCACAACAATGAACCGGACTAATCGGAGGGGCAGTGCTCGAAAAAATCATTAGCATCGACAACATCGGTGTCATCAAAAGCGGTGTCCCTCGTCCGCTCGCTCTAGAGAAAGTCACACTTGTCTACGCAGATAATGCACGGGGCAAATCAACCTTAGCGGCCTTGCTGAATGCGTGTGCGTCAGCGAACGCACCTGAGCTCGTCAGACGCAAGACGGTTGGCGTTCAAAAAGACCAGAAAATCCTGTTGCGATTTAAGGCGCCTGCAGGTGATTTTAATGCCCAATTTGATGGCAAAGTGTGGGCCGGCCAGCAGCCGAACCTGCACGTCTTCAACCAGGATTTCGTTGAACGGAATGTTTACGCAAGCGCCGGTGTGACTCCCGAGCAGCGTGCTTCGCTGCTTGAGCTGGCTATTGGTGATGCTGCGGTTGCCGCACAAGCCGAGTTCTCCAAGCTAAGCGAACTACAGCGGATTAAAGCGGGCGAAGTCCGGGAGGCTGAGGGGGCTCTGACCGGCTTCTGCGGTACCCTGCCTGTAGGCCTTTTCATTGCGCTAGCTGAGACGCCCAACGCTGCTGCCGAAATCCAGGTCTTGGAGAAACAAATCGCGGATGCCGAAGGAATGGCAGCCATCCTCGCTAAGCCTGACTTTAAGAAATTGACTGCACCGACGTTCGACCTGGCGCAGTTCAAAGGAATCGCGAGCAGCGAGTTGGAACAATTGCAAGACGGTGCCGATGCGTTGGTGAAGAAGCACTTAGAAGCTCATCTAGGCGCGGCGACAGAGCGCTGGGTCTCCACTGGGTTGCATCACAAACCTGAGCCAGAGTGTCCGTTCTGTGGCCAAAATACTGATGGACTTGAACTCATCCAAGCTTACAGGACCTATTTCAATCAGGCTTACAAGGGGCATTTGGCGCAAGTCGAATACATGAAAGACCTGGTGAATCAAGGTGTTTCTGTAGCCTCTATCTCAAGCTGGGGAGGCATTCTGGCCTTCAATGAAGGCGCGATGGGCAACTGGGTCGGTATTATAGAGTTTGCACTTCCGACCGTCGACATCGATGCGGCGGAGAAGGTCATCCAAGGGGTTCAGCAGTCTCTGGTTGAGATTGCCGAGTATAAAAAGGCGTTTCCGCTCGAAGCCATCAAAGGCAGCCTCGTTGCCGAGATTGAGGCTAAACTCGCCACCGTCATCGAAATGGCGGAAACCTTCAACGCTGAAATCGATGCTGTTAACCAGAAGATTGGCTCTTACAAGAAGACAGTATCCGCTATCGACGTGCAGGCGCTGGCAACTAAGCAGACGACGATGAAGCTTCAGATGGTTCGCCATGACCCGAAGGTGAAGGTTCTGGTGGAGGCGGTGATAACTGCACGAAACGAATATAAGAATACGGAGAAGGCTAAGAACGATGCCAAGGCCAACCTCAATGGCTTGATGGTTAATTTGCTTATAACCTTCCAGGGGCTATAAACAATTGGTTGATTCGTTTTGGCGTGCCGTTCAGCATAGAGAAAATGACGACGTCTTATGCGGGTGGAGACCCTCGCGGTCACTATGTAATCAACGTGCGTGGGGCAAAGGTCAACGTCGGTCCCGGCGCAGACGGCGAGATTTCTTTCCATGCGGCGCTGAGTGAAGGTGACAAGCGCACCTTGGCGTTTGCATTCTTCCTGGCCAAGCTCTTTGCTGACCCGAACCGTGCCCATGCTGCCGTGGTGCTTGACGACGTATTCACCAGCTTGGACCACCACCGCCGACACAACACCGCAGAGGCAGCAATCAAGATGGCCCAGGAGTGCGCCCAAGTCATCGTTTTAGGGCATGATGCTCACTTCTTGCGAGACCTGCGCAAGCGAGTGAAGCGCAAGAACGTAGGGGAGACCTTGGAGCTTTGTCTGCATCGCGACGCCGAGAACTACAGCTTGCTTGCGGAATTTGACCTAGACGAATTTTGCGCTTCGGACTACTACAAAAACTATCTCTTGACGGAGAGGTTTCTTGCCGGAGAAGTGCCGCCGGAGAATCTTCTGGATGTAGCTAAGGCGCTTCGTCCGCTGATTGAAGGGCACATGCACAAGTCATTCCCTAAGCGCTTTAAGGACGGGCAGACGGTTGGACAAATGCTTGACTTGGTGAGAAACGCCACCAGCCCCAATCCATTGGTGTCTTTGCAACCGCTGCATGAGGACCTTTGCGACTTCAATGACTTTGCTGCTTCCTACCACCACGACACATCTGGGGGCCATCCGCGTGCAGATATCAATGATGCCGAGTTGCGGCAGTACGCGCTGGCCGCCTTGAGCTTCATCCAATCTCGTAAGCTCCGATAGCCGAAAAGCCGCTGTTCGGTACAAACTTGCTTTCGACAAGTACATTAAAGAACGTGGTTACACGGACTTGCAGGCGCTCGTGGCGTATTCGGGCAAGATGTCCGATGAAGAGTCCGGCCCAGGCGAATTTACTGAAGCTAACATGAACCTAGGCATTGGCGGTCGGGAGCCTTCCGAAGCGTTCAAAGAGGACCAGTACCGCGTCCCCCTCGTGGCGAACAAGTATCAAACCGGCTTCGACCAGCCCCTGCTTCACACGATGTACGTGGACAAGCGCCTGTCGGGTGGCCGAATATTCGCTGCCATGCAGGCCATGCAGGCCATGAGAGCCTCTGCGGTCGACAAGGTCTTCCAGGCGAATCGGGCGGGGCCATGAGTGGCACCCGGCCTCTGGAGCCGGCGCTGCTTAGCCCTACCTTGCTGCTGTCTGTGCGTAATTCTTTGGAGCCAAAATGATTGGTCGTGAATACATTCCTCAAGTTTACTTTTCTGACGTTTTCCAAGTGAGCGCAGAGACTGTCGATGCGTACGGGGCGTTTGACGTGGCGTTAGTCAACGACCTCCCGCTGTTCGTGGACCCGTTTCTTCTCTTTGACAGTGAGGATGACAAGTACAAGGAACTGCACAGCTCAATCATTCGATACCTGGTTTTTCTTCGGGACCGGGCTTGCGCAGATGACTTGACGGAGGGCAACATCACCCATTGGCTTTTGTTCAAAGAGGTGAAGCAGAACTGGTTGGGGTTCAGCAAGGCAGGCAACCGAGGCACTGGCCTCGGCCGAACTTTTGCGAACGCGTTGGCTCGAAATTTGAGGTCCGTGTTCAAGAATTTCGGAACGGAAACCCTGACGTCGAGTAGCCACATTGAAAAGCTCAGCCTTCTCAACGGAGGCGTCGGCCGTGACCATCTCAGCGATTTCACAACGAACCTAATTTTTGGTTTTCTCCTCGACTACACCGAGAAGTTCGCCAAGACACATCTGCGACCCGACCAGTACCGCCGCTTCAGGCTCGACAAAGTGGTCTTTGACTACGACACCCGGCGCTGGAAATCTGCGTACTTTGACCTGCCGTTCTTCGAAGGAGATTTCGTACTGCTAACGCCCAAAGACATGCTCACCCGGGACGAGTCGTGGATTAACCAAGGCGATTTGATTCACCAGTTCACCCAAATCCGGAAGTCGCTTCCAGATTCATTTCTCCGCAGTCAAGTCGATGAGCACTTCTACTCACAAATAGACAACTTTTCTAGTGCTGAAGAGCGGAAGGAGGCGGTCTTACGTACCGTCGAAAAATACCCTGATGTACTCGACTACTACATCTTGAATAAAGAGGAGAACGCGCCTGCGGCACATGCATTGAGCGACCTGAAGGTGAACGAGACTCATGTTCAGTTTGTCGAGAACGTCAAGGAACTCATTGGCGACCACCTGTCCAAAACCGCTTTCTACGAAGTAGGCGACTCATACGATGAGTGTCATCAGCGCATTGCGTACCTCAAACATGTGATTGAAGACAATGACGGGTATCGTCTGTTTTACCTCAAGGGTGTCCCGATGAAGCGCGAGTCGGACCTCCAAACCTTGTTCCGATTGACTTGGTTCAGAACGACGTACGACGTCAATAGCGAGGTGAACAACGGCCGCGGTCCGGTGGACTACAAGGTATCTCGGGGCCGGAAAGACGCCTGCCTAGTTGAGTTCAAGCTGGCAAGCAACTCAGGCTTGAAGCGAAATCTCGCCCATCAAGTGAATGTTTACGCCAAGGCCAATGAAACCAGTAAGGCAATCAAGGTCATCCTGTATTTCTCTGACGCAGAGCGTGAGAAAGTGCTGAAGGTACTCAAAGAACTTTGCCTAGAAAAGTGCCCCGATGTGGTTTTAATCGATGCAAGCCCCGAAACCAAGGCGTCTGGCTCGAAGGCTACGAGCTCGGATTGAGTTGCGAGCTACATTAAGAGTGTCCCTCTTGTGCGACGTCAGGCTGATACCGATGCGAGAGCCCCTGCAACGCTTAGAACTATCACGAGCGCCGTAGAATTTCGCCTTCAACAGGGAGGCGATGGTATACCAGCCAGATGTCACGTAGCAGAATTCAAGCGACAGCACTGCGAATTGAACGGTTCACAACGGCCATTGAGTCATCCCGGGTATGGGTCGCATGCAGGTTTTTCAACTGGTTCCGAACATGCAAGTTCACAATCGCAGCAGACCACCGATACCCCCCCGGAAGGACTCAAACCTAGCAATTCCGGCCTTGGGTATCATTCCCAGCAGTGATACATCTCATTACAAATGATGATTGGCGAGATATGGCGCAGTGCAGCATAATGCACCTGTCTCCTCCAGTTCCTCCAAGAATTGGATTCAACCCGCCCCAGTTGGCGGGTTTTTTTTAGCCAAAAATTTCAGCTTCGGGGCGGATGCCGGTGGCCAGCAGGAGGCCGGGGGGGCGTGGCGTCGGGCTGCGTTCAGTAGCCAAGCGGGACAGTGACTTACTGTGATGCAACGTACTGGATGCGGCAACTGCACTGGACGTTCCGAAAGAGATGCCCCTGGGAATTGAAAAGTCGGCTCAGCCGTATCCGAAGTGCTAGACTGGACTGAGCAAGCAATTCCGTTTTGCATACGGAGATGAAGCTATGGCTGTCTGGCAGTTCGACCTTCACCTGATACCGGTCAACATGCGCGCGCGTGATGCAAGCAACGAAGGTTGGGGAACGCCTGCACTGTCGCAAAAGCAGGTGCGCACTCTACAGGAGACGTTGGCGCATTATTTTGGGCCTCCTTGGTTGATGCTAGAGGACTGGTTAGTGTTTGGCCCTGAAAATGGTAACCGGGCCGACATTGAGTTCGACGATGTTGGCGCCAGTATGTTTGTGCGGTGTGATGTGCGTATAGAAGCACCGCAGTTTCTTGTACTTGTGGCCGAACTGGCGCGTTCAAACGGATGCCGATTCCTTCGCCCGGCAACCGCAGAATTAATTGAACCTGAATTGCATCAACTTCTTCAAGCTATGGCTCGTGCTCGTCTAAGTTAGCAGTAACTGAAAGGTACTGATGCACGACGATTTTGAAACGTTTGGCGTACCTGCCGAAAATATTACGGCCGCTCAGAAGTGGGCAAATCTGCACGGCAAAAGGTACGAGTACATACCCAAGTTCCTACAAGAAAAGAAGTTCTTACGTTACCCATTCAGTTATTATCACCTTTACTCATCGGTTGGATGGTGCATAGCCCTATCGAAATTGTTCCTAGTCGCATTCAAGTCGAACAGGTAATTGCGCTCTTACGACAACGTGCGGACGCAGAGGGGCTGAAAAATCTGCTCGATATGTGTCGACACTACGCGAACAATGAGTGAGCCTGTGAATAGCCACGATTCCACTAGACCCCGCTGAACTGCTCACAAGCTTTTACCGAGCGTCGGATGCAAACGGCAAGCAAAGAGTGCGTTGAGGTGGAATATGCTAACGACGCCAGCCGGCCAAGAGCTGTCGTTCACATACCTATGACATGGAGCTATATTGATTCATCATCGAAAACTGCCTAACTACTCGACGTTGTTGCCCGGACGATTACCGCCTGATGACGTTGGCTTAAAATCAAGCCAGTTTCAGATTTGGTATAACAATACCAACGAGAGTTGGGTCGGTGACGGTGAACGACTTCATTTTCATACATCCAGTGATGAATGTTTTATTGTGCTCAAAGGAGCTATAGAGGTCGAGGTGGAAGGGGTACGCACAATTATCAAAGAAAGAGAATTTTGCTTTTTTCCCGTCGGCGTTTTTCACACAGTGACGAAAGTATTTCCTCCAGTTGAGACCTTAATGCTGCATGCCCCCTCGGTCGAAGACAAGATATATCAGGAGGAAAAGCCGCTTTAATTTTATTTAAAATTAATCAACTTCTGCTGTGGGGCTTAAGCCACCAACGACAGCAGCTGGCCAGAAGCAGACGGAGCCAAACACTGCCAGTAATTAATTTTCGGAGATTCTTATGTCGTATGACTTAACGGTATATCTAAAACGAAGCGATATGCCGGCGCCTAGTGTATGGAGAGAAGCGATAACCGATGCAGGTTTTTCGGTTATTTTGGACGATGATTTTGATGTTTTTTCTTTCACTGGTTTTCTTCCTTGCCCCGTCAATGGAGAGCTAGCGGGGTTTGAATATTACGTTGCTCCGACCTCTTCGGAGGATATAGCCGAACTTGGATTGGCACCTGAACTGGGCTTCTCTGTTCAGTTTGTCATCGGTTCTCGACCGCTGGAATTGACTGCTGCACTTGCCGCTTCAAGCGTGCTCGCATCGATATCCGGCGGTGTTCTTGTTGACCCGCAAGAGGGCGAAGTTATAGGTGCAAACGACGCCATAAATTGGGCAAACGTTCAGCTAGGGTGAGTCAGCCGTAATCGGCCAGGAGCGGTCACTCGTGTTTTTGTGATAATGTATGAGTTTTTCGTTTTGATAGTTTTCTATCCTCTATGGCTGCTGTTTGCAGCCAGCACTGAACTGTTGATAACATCTGAAAATCTCATGAAAATTCACCAACCCGATACTTTCGTTTTACTTAACCTAATGCAAAGGTGAGTTGATGCAATTATCCAATTATCTTTTCTTTACTACGACTTGCGAACAAGCACTGGCGTTTTACACTCAGTGCGGGCTAGGAAAAATAACCGATGTATCGCGATTTGGCGTTGATGGTATGCCGGTCCGTAATGAATCCATGCGAGGGAAAGTCATGCATGCAAGATTTGAGGGTCCAGGTGTTTTGTTCTTCGCTTCTGACAATGATGATGCGGAGCCAATGCGAGGGTCTGCACATATTTTGCAGATGAATGACCGGCAGTTAACGAAACAGATTTTTGACAAGTTGGCGGATAGAGGTGTGGTCACTACACCTCTAGATATACAGATTTGGGGTGATTACTTCGGTAAATTGACCGACCAGTTTGGTGTGCAGTGGATGCTGAACTGTTCGCCCTGAATTACTCTTACTGAGAGTGACCAGGTCTGATGTCAGGAAGCGGCCAAGAGCAGCCATTCGCGTTGACGTGACAATGCGTGGCTTTTCTCGCTCGGCATTTCGCTATGCTCATGGGCCGCTAGCGGCCAAAAGCGATTCACGCGACTTTATTAATTACCATCAGTCAGGTTTGGGGCCATTCATGATTCAAGTAGAAGTTCTCGACGAAAGCGTTTCATGGCCATTCACAATTCCTCCCGGCCGAAGCAATAACGAAGGGGTTCCTCCGCGTGTGGCCGAATTCAGTGTAAATACCAAGTCTTGGCATTTAATCGGGTGGAATGACTGTAGTTCGAACTCAATTGGAATAGCCAGAAAAAACCAAGTAATTTCAATTGACGCTGAAAACGTAGAGGCCTTATCGGTCTGCTTCATGCGCAGAGAAAAGGGTCCCGGCTTTGTTTCATTTGAGGTAAAGATGCTGGAAAATCGACGCCCTGTGGTCTTCTTCGTTGCGGACCATTTTAATGAGGATGCGTTACTCTGGCTTCAGAGCAATACCGATAGACTTGCGGCCTTATTTGGTATGCCGATTACAATCAACGACTGTGGCTTGGACTACTAGCTATCAGTCCAATCGCGAAGTTCGGCTTTGGGGCGCAAGCTGCCAATAGCTACAATTGGTCGCGGATTCAATCAGGTAGACCAACGCCGCCTGGACAGGCTGAGCATGGACAGGGTAAATCACAGGGGCACCAAAAGCTAACCGTCTCAGGTAGCGACCTCGAGACAGATATGTGAAGTGCTCGCCGCCTAGTAGAAAGTTGACGAGCCACCTGGATTAATCTTCGTCTTCATGGTGGTGGCGGTGCTCATCTCGGTCATGGCGCCGCTCATGCCAACCGTCGTGGTCCCAGTGCTCCCGACGTTCGCGTTCGCCAGGCCGAACGTAGTAGTACTCCGCGCGCGGTACGTACACCGGTTGCTCCTCAACCCATACCTGGGCTGGTTCGCGATAGACTGGTACTTGAACACGTTCAATGACGGTGCGGCAGCGTTGCACACTCTGGGTGTAGTAGCTTGGCTGGGACGACATACGCTCACCGACCATTGCGCCTGTTATCGCGCCAACGGCGGTGGCTGCGGTGCGGCCGTTTCCATGGCCGACCTGGTTGCCGAGCAAACCTCCAGCAATGCCTCCAATGATTGTGCCGCCGGCGTCGTAGCCACGCTGCTGCACTTGAACTTGTTCGTTCCAGCACTCTTGGCGAGGACGTTCAACTGTCCGATATTCGGTTGCGAAGGCCGCCATCGGTAGAGCGAGGGCTAAAAGTGCCAAGCTGGATTTGGTTTTCATGATGCTTCCTCACATTCTTTCTGACGTCGGTCCGGCGTTATTGCTGGCCGACGAACTGGTTACGCTTGGCGATTTCGTTGCCCACATAGCCGCCGCCAACGGCGCCGGCTATTGCTGCCAAGGTGCGGCCGTTGCCGCCACCAACATGACTACCGACCAAGCCGCCGACCAGGGCACCAATGCCTATGCCAAGCGGGCTGTTCTGGGCGACAGGAGCTGGCTGCTGATATGCCGTAGTCTGCCGATAATCGCGAGATTGGTCAGCTTGAGCTAACTGGGCGTGGTCGCTGTCACGGGTGGACTGGTGACGACGGGGATACTCATGGTGCACGACGGTTTTGTATCGCACAATTTCCCGCACGACCGGGGCGGGTACGGACTGCTGTGCCAGCGGGGCACTACTACTGCTCATTTGTTCTGCGGTCGGACTAGTGACGGCTGCGCTATGAGAGTTTGGCAAAATCCCTGCAATCGCGGCGGCACCGACCAGGCTGACCAGAGTAAGCGAGACAGCGGCGGCGGCCATCAGTGGATGAATGCGATTCGACGTGGTGGTAGTTTCCATTTTTGTTCTCCGGTATGGCGCTGACGTCGCGCTTATAGAGCATTAACGGATGAAGCCGCGAACGGGATGTATGGGAGATGTTTCTGGGGTAAGCATACGTAACAAAAACAATGTCAAATTATGGTCAAATGCGCAGCGGCCGGATGGAAATTGCACGCTGAGACCCAGGTTCGCGGGATGTGCCGCACGTATGGTCCATGTCGACGCTGCCGTTTACAATGCTGGCTTTTTCAATGAAGAGGCAAGCGATGGCGGAAGAAATCAAGGCACCCTGGCTCAATACGATGGCGCTTGCGACGGTAATCCTTGCAGTGTGCGCGACCTTGTCTACCTTTAAAGGTGGCGGGTATTCCACCCAAAGCGTGATAAGCCAGGCTCTGGCCTCGGACCAGTGGTCGTTTTACCAGGCGAAAAGCACCAAGCAGCATCTGTATGAATTGCAAGCAGAACAACTAAAATTGCAGGCCATGGCGCTGTCAAAGGGAAATCCTGCGAGTGCCGCCTATGCTGAAAAAGAGGCTGAGTACCGTGCTGCCATCGGTCGCTATGCTAGCGAGAAACAGGGCATTCAAACGCACGCACACGAGCTTGAACAGCAGCGCGATGCCGCCAAGCAACACGGCAAGCCATTTGGTATCGCAGTGATATTCCTTCAGGTATCGATTCTGCTTAACTCCATAGCGGGGCTGATGAAGGCTCGGCGTATTTGGTGGGCTTCCATTCCGGTAGGTATTGCAGGCGTAGCGTGTTTTGCTGACGGTTTCCTGATGCTTGTATAAAGTAAGGGCGATGCATGTACGGCTGGGCCCGGCTCATCCCTGTTATTAGGATTGTGGGAGCGGTGGTTTTGTCCGTCTGGGCAAAAGGCCTTATCGTTTAGAAATGTAAGGTGCCACTGGACCCGTAAATGGACCATCCAGTGGTCACGGAAATTCGCGAAGCAGTCGAGACGATAGCACGCGGCCATGGGCCAAAGGTTGTTGACCTCCATGTCTGGCAGGTTGGGAAAGGCTCGTACTCATGTGCACTGAGCATCGTCACAAGCGACCCGACATTGCTTCCGCGGAGGCTACGCGAACAAATAACCATCCACGAAGAAGTCGTTCAAACTACCATCGGGGTACATCATCAATGAAATTTCACGAACAGTTTCCAATGCAGCAGTTAAGGGACTCGCTCGACTTCGACCCAAGCGCATCAAGTTCGGCTTTGGCACACTCGTCAGCCAAGCTGTAGACTGGCGCGAATCCACCACCTGGTGTGCGGAAGTTCGTAGTCTGGCCTTGATACACGCGTGCAGCAGTCCACTGCACGCTGCCATGGTAGACGTAGCAGCGCAGCTCAAATTTGAGTGATTCTGGGTTGGCCGACGTACCATTGATGCGTTCGCCAGGTGGGACGAGCATCTGCGCAATGTAGTTCCCAGCAAGGATATCCCCCCAGACGCGCTTCGTAAGTTTTTCACCTCTGTAAGCAGCCTTACCTCCATAGCCCGCTGTCGGCTTGAAGAATAGTTTTCTGCGGTTCGCCCAGAGTTGGTCCGCATTGTCTGCCGTGACCAGCTCAGTCGGCGGGACACTTTCAAGAAGGACTTGCCGAACTTCGCTAGCGACGCCGAGTTCCACGAGCTTAGCTTCATTTGACAGCAGCACCAGATTGCCCTTGTTCGCGTACAGAGCATGCGCCTGGGGATGAGGGGTAAGGACAACCGCCTGCTCGCGATAAGCATCGCGAAGGGGCTGGTTCACTGCTGCTTCAAGCATGAAGTCGGTAAGCCGGTTGTACACCAAGTCGATTGCCACACCTTGGCAACGCAACACACCACCTTGGAACGTTAGCTCGCCTGGTGCCGCGATAACGGCCTGCACGCCATGCCGTTCGAACAGACGCTGAAAAAGGAGGAACTCCGGATACAGGTACTGCTGCTCGGGAGCGTCGTCCACGATGGCGATTGTACGGAGCGGGCGCTGATGCATCGAGGTGCCCCACTCAGCTTCGAACATCTTAAAGATACTATCCTCTAGCGCGGCGCCGGATGCGATGGCTGCGGCTAGGGCCGGAGCGCTCAAGCAACAGGACCGATGTGCCTTGGCCGTAACAGCGTTAAGCATCGCACCACCGGCGTTGGTGTTAATCTCGATAAGCGCTAAGACACCACCGTTTAAATGGAAATCGTAGCCGAAAAACACACCCTTTGCACCGCCCGGGTCCTGCCTCGCGATTTCGGGGGCATCTGCCAGCACCTTGGCCCGGTAGGCTGGCATGCTGATGACCGACTCAAGGGCTTCAATGACTCGTGCGATGCGAGCGGACTGGCTATCTGAGACAAACACAGGCCTGGAAGAAAAGAGATACGGACACCGGGATTCGACGAGTTCGAACAGTTCGGGGGAATCCAGGTCATCCGACAGTGCCTGACGAAGGGCATCCCTATCCAGGCTGCTGCAGAAGCACCCAGAATTGAGCATCTCCGCGGGCAGTAAAGCGCCGGTGGCCATGGTCTCGCCGGCGAGTTCGAATTTGAGCGCTTCCAATACTTCCTCCTATCTCTCGGCGGAGTGCATGCCCGCCGCCGTTTGTATTCGCTACTTGGCCTTACGCAGCCGCAGAGCGTTTGTAATCACAGACACTGAGCTCAAGCTCATCGCTAGAGCTGCAATCATGGGAGACAGCAGCTGGCCGGTAAAGGGATAGAGCACGCCGGCAGCCAAAGGTATTCCAAGCGCGTTGTACACAAACGCAAAGCCCAGGTTCTGCCACATGTTGCGTACGGTATCGACCGAAATGGTACGCGCCTGTGCTATGCCCCGGAGGTCGCCTTTTACCAGCGTCAAGTGCGCGCTGTTGATGGCGACGTCTGTTCCGGTACCCATCGCTATGCCGACGCTAGCCTTGGCAAGTGCCGGCGCGTCGTTGATACCATCGCCGGCCATTGCGACCACCTTGCCCTCTTTTTGCAGCTTCTCGACCAGTGCGAGCTTATCCTTCGGCTTGACCTCCCCATAGTACTCCTTGATACCGAGCTTGCTTGCGACGGACATCGCTGTAGTAACGCCGTCGCCGGTAGCCATAATTACGGTCAGTCCATCAGCCAGCAGCCCCTGTAACGCTTCTTGAGCGCTAGCCTTGATAGGGTCGGACACTGCTATCAGGCCTATCAAACTGCCCTGAGACGCCAAATACATGACGCTTGCCCCCTCAACTCGCAGGCTTTCGGCTGCGTCAGACAACGGCTTCCAATTAACACCTTCGGCGTCCATAAGTGCAGTGTTTCCGAGGGCTATTTTATCTCCATTCAAAACTCCGCGAACACCGATTCCGCTGGCTGACTCAAAGGCATCTGGTTTGGTCAATACCATCTTCCTCTTGTTAGCCTCGCTTACGATGGCGTGTGCCAACGGGTGTTCACTACCCTGGTCAATACTCGCGGCAATCTGCAAGACATCGTCTTCCTTGAAACCCAAGGCGGCTACTACTCTGTTAAAGGATGGCTTGCCTTCTGTAAGCGTTCCTGTCTTATCGACAATAAGCGTATCGACTTTCTTCAGGTCCTCGATGGCAGCAGCGTCTCGGAATAGAATTCCCATTGTAGCTGCGCGTCCGGTAGCCGCCATGATTGACATCGGCGTGGCCAGCCCTAACGCACATGGACAAGCAATGATGAGCACCGCTACGGCATTTACAAAGCCGAACACCCAGCTAGGTTCGGGGCCGTACACACCCCAAACTATAAACGTAAGTAAAGCTATGCCTACCACTACAACCACAAAGTAGCCGGCCACGCTGTCAGCTAGGCGCTGCATCGGCGCACGTGAGCGTTGTGCCTGGGCGACCATCTGCACAATTTGAGACAGCATTGTGTCACTGCCTATTTTCTCCGCACGCATGATAAGACTGCCGCTGGTATTGATGGTTGCGCCAATCAATTGGTCCCCGGCGCGTTTGGTAACGGGCAGCGGTTCTCCGGTCAACATCGATTCGTCCAAAGAGCTCTCCCCTTCGGCGACAACACCGTCAACCGGGACTTTTTCACCAGGACGGACACGAAGCGTATCACCAACGTGGACATTTGCGAGTGGAATGTCCTCCTCCGTCCCATCATCGCGAATACGGCGCGCTATCTTGGGGGCTAAACCGAGTAGAGACTTGATTGCAGCAGATGTTTGAGAGCGCGCGCGTAACTCCAGTATCTGCCCTAAGAGCGTCAGCGAGACGATGACTGCTGCTGCCTCAAAGTAGACGTCGACACTGCCGTGAGCAGCAAACGCCGGCGGGAATATCTGCGGCGCAAGAGTTGCTAGGACGCTGTATCCGTAAGCAGCGATAACGCCGGTGCCAATGAGCGTCCACATGTTGGGGCTCATACGAAGCAGTGATTTTGCCCAACGCTCGAAGAAGGGCCAACCCGCCCAAATGACCACCGGAGTGCTCAACGCAAATTCAATCCAATTCTGGCCGGGCAAAGCTCCCTGGAAAAGCATGTGGCCGAACATCGCCAGGGTAAAAACGATAGCCGTGAAAGGTAATGTCCACCAAAAACGATGTCGAAAATCGACCAGTTCGGGATTTTCTTCATCTTCCAAAGTAGGCATTAAAGGCTCAAGAGCCATACCGCAAATCGGGCAGCTGCCAGGCGCCGCCTGCCGAATTTCAGGATGCATCGGACAGGTGTACACGGTGCCATTTTGCAACGTCGCCGCTGGCGGTACTTCCGCTTTTTCTTTTGCGAGATAGGCCTCTGGGCTGGTGCTGAACATCTCCATGCACTTCGCACTACAAAAATGGTAGACCACGCTGTTGTACGAAATCTCTCGCTCCCTATCAGGCCCCACCTTCATCCCGCATATTGGGTCTGTGAACGGCTTATCGACAACAGCCTGTGGACCAATGTTGTCCACAGATTTCATGGTGTCATGGTTATTGCCGTGTTCATTTTCTCGTTGCGGAATTTCGTTGCCGTTCATGAGCCACCCCTCATCAATTTGTGAACCAGACCGTACTTGCATCTTAGACGCAACCTGTTTGGGGAAGCGCGTGTTTGGCCGAAGGGCTACTTGGCGGCCACCACGAATTGCCCCTTTATACCCGCCTCAAGGTGTCCCGGTTGCAGACATGCGAATCTACTTTGCCCGAATTCCCGAATTTCGAGAGGATGCTTCCTGCCTTCCCTGGCGCTACTCGAAGCTGCAACTTCATTAAATTGCGGCTGGTGGCTGTTGAGACGTAAGAATTGCGGCAGCAAAAAGAGCACCGAGTAACAGAATGCTTTCAATCCGCAGGGCCACACGAACTAACCTAACGCCGGCGTGTGAGCGACTTGCGAAAGGCAATCCAAAAAATTTGTTATAGCCTCCCAGCGCGATAGCCATTAAGACTAGACTTACCTTTACCAGCAGCGTCATGCCATAGGAGGTATGAAATAGATGGTTCGAAGTTCCTACTCTGTGCCATGCACTAAAAGTGCCAGTGACAACAATTCCAATCACGGCGACCATCGCAGCTTGCGACATCAGGTCCAGGTATCGGTCAGCGGCACCAATTTCGAAGGCGGCTATTCGCATCTCACTAAGTGCGAACCAAGCCGAGACCAGAACTGCGCCTGTCCACAATCCGATTGCGGAAAAGTGTACGGCTTCTGCTGCCAATGCTATCGTCCAGAAGCCTTCTTCACCCGCATGCCCCATCGATGCACGAGTCACAGCGAATGTAGTTAAGGTCAGTGCCACTGCAATATCGCTCGAGCGACCAGCGCTACCCATCCACCGAATACAAAACAGGATAGTCATGGCCAAGGTCGCGATGGAGCCCGCATGCCCATAGTCTGTGCTCGATACCATCATCCAAAACATAGGGCAGGCTTCTCGCAGTCCGACACCGCCCATCACGGCAGTCGCAGCCAGAAGCGCAGTTGCGCTGCCGACTGCACTTAGTCCCGAAGCCAGTAAGTCGAGCTTGCGAAGCGCCGGCTCAAAACTGTCACGTCTGGTTCCGTTTGCCCCTATCCAGTAGCGTGCAAACCATGAGCCGACGAGCCAAGCGAACCCGGCGTTAAGCAAAAATGCCGAACCTATCTGTAGCAACGAAACCGCATCCATTTATTTCACCGTGAATTTAAAATCACCCTTACGGCGGTGGCCATCGTGTCCGGCAACCGCCCAGGTCACAGTATAAGAACCCGCCGACAGTGCCGGAACATCCATGCGCAAAATGGCAGGATTTGCCGCGTCGACTTTTGCCTTTTCTGCGGTGACTACGTTGCCTTGACCGTCAGCCAAGGTAATGGTGCTAAAAGCGACTTCAACTTTCTCGTTGAAGGTGAGCGCAATCTCCTTTGGTGCCACAGGAAGTGTGGTGCCAGCCACTGGGTTGGAGCTCTTCAAGCTTGCATGTGCCGAGGCAAACGGGCTTGCGAACGTTGCCGTTGTCACAGCAGTTGCAAAAATCATGGTTTGTAGTGCTTTCATTCTCATTTCTCCTTGTTGAAATCACTTTCCTGTTTCAATTGCGGTGACCATGAGTGCGCCGCCTACTTTTTCCGCGACGAAACGAACTTTGTCTCCCTGTTTTACCCGTTCCAACATGGCAAGGTCTTGTACCTTGAACACCATCGTCATTCCGGGCATACCCAGATTTTTCAGTTCGCCGTGCTTGATGGTGAGTTTCCCGGCGTCCTTATCAATTTTCTTAATTTCACCCTCGCTCATCGCAGCTTGAATAGCGGGGGAGGACGCTTGCTGGGCGTAGGCCACGGAGCCCGCCGAAGCGAACGAGAAGCCGAGGGCGGCGGCGAGGACAAATTTTTGTAGATGATTCATGGTTCTTCCTTTTGAGTAAAATAGAAAACTAGTGTTCGCCATGTCCAGACGGCTTTCGGACCGTCATCTCGACATTTGGCTTATTCATTGCCGGCATAGATTGGCCTCCAGCATTGGAGTTGCGCTGAGGCTCGGGCAGTGCGCCGGTCCATTCGTACGCTAATGTCCCTGTGGGATGCTTGTACCAGCCCGGGTCAGAGTAGTCGCCGCGCTTCTGGTCCTTACGAACCTTCAACACGGTAAACATGCCGCCCATCTCAACCCCGCCGAATGGCCCCTCGCCTGACATCATCGGCAGCGTGTTTTCTGGAATAGGCATTTCCATACCGCCCATCGAAGCGCCTTTGTCTCCCATCGCCATGTAGTCGGGCACAATCTTGTTAATCTTCTCGGCCACCCCTCGCTGGTCCACGCCTATCATTGTTGGGACGTCATGTCCCATCGCGTTCATCGTGTGATGGGACTTGTGGCAGTGGAAGGCCCAATCGCCCAAGTCTGTGGCGACGAATTCGATGGCGCGCATCTGGCCCACTGCGATGTCCGTAGTGACCTCTGGCCAGCGAGATGCAGGTGGTGTCCACCCACCGTCGGTACCGGTGACGAAGAACTCGTGCCCATGCACATGGATTGGGTGATTTGTCATCGTCAGATTGCCGACACGAATACGCACCTTATCGCCCTGCCGCACGGGCATCGAGTCGATGCCTGGGAAGACTCGACTGTTGAAGGTCCACAAATTGAAATCCAGCATCGTGTTGATTTTCGGCGTATAGCTTCCAGGAGAAACGTCATAGGCGTTGAGCAGGAACACAAAATCTCGGTCGACGGCATGCAACAATGGGTCTTTCGGGTGAGTGACCCAGAACCCCATCATTCCCATAGCCATCTGCGCCATTTCGTCCGCGTGCGGGTGATACATAAACGTACCTGGGCGCTTCGCCACGAACTCGTACACAAACGTCTTGCCCGGGGTGATGCCAGGCTGCGTCAAGCCCGTTACACCATCCATGCCGTTAGGCAAGCGTTGGCCATGCCAATGCACGCTGGTATGTTCAGGCAGTTTGTTGGTCACGAAAATACGCACGCGGTCGCCCTCAACCACTTCAATCGTTGGACCGGGTGACTGACCGTTGTAGCCCCACAAATTGGCCTTCATTCCCGGCGCAAGTTCGCGCACCACGGGCTCGGCGACCAGGTGAAACTCCTTGACACCGTTGTTCACGCGCCAGGGAAGCGACCAGCCATTCAGCGTCACGACAGGATTGAAGGGCCGGCCGTTGGGCGGTAGCGGGGGAACTTGCGTATTCGCGTGGTTCATCAACATAGCTTCGGGCAGCGTCGCTGCGCCAGCTTTGCTGACAGCTGCAGCGCTTACCGCAACTGCACCCGCACCTTTGAAAAAATCTCTACGTGAAATCATGGCATGGTCCTCGTGTCGGTAGTGCTCGCGCCGCCGATGGCGGTTTGCAGCTTGGTTTCGGCTATCCAGAAATCGCGCTGGGTCTCGATAGCGGTGTTCACACTCATGAGTTGTTCACGCGAATCGGCCAACAGCTCAAATACGCTTGCCAACATGCCGTTGTACCGAAGGAGCACCTCGTCAGATATTTTCTTACGAAGAGGGACCACGTCGTCCCGATAGTGGCGCGCGATATCGTAGGTGGTGCGGTAAGAGGAGTAGGCTTCCCGCACCTCAGAACGAGCGCGTACGGCAGTGTCTGTGGTCCGGTGTACAGACTGCATGTATAGGGCCTGAGCCCGGGCCACCTTTGCACCGCCCCAATCAAAAATGGGTAGCTCAAGAGACACTTGGTATCCGTTCTCACGCGGCAATCCTGATGTACTTTTATTTGCGTAACCAGCGTCGAAGACGTTGATAAACGCTGTTGCCTTTGTCAAACCCAGTGCGGATGCCGTCGCTTCAGTGTCACGCCGAGCTGCCAGAACATCCAATCGCTGCGACATCGCCCACGCTTCTGCATTGGTCATCTCTAGTGGCTGAACAGGTAGGTCAGGGAGCCGGTCGGGCAGCGTGAATTCCTGCTGCGAGCCCCAAAGGCCCAACAAACGAATGAGCTGCTCGCGACTTGCTGTAGCGTCATTCCTCGACCTGGCTAACTGTGTGACCGCGTCTTGGTAGAAGGCCCTCTCACGAGCCTGGTCAAGCTTACTCCAATTGCCCACCTTGGCCATGCTTTCAGCGAGTTCGGATGAGGCTTCAGCTGCACCGCGTACTTGTTCGGCGAACGCCGCAGACTGGGCGGCAGCGACGGCGACGAAATACGCCCGACGAGTGTCGGAAGCCAGTTGTATCGCTTGCGCAGCGGCTTGCAGTTTGGCCTGTTCGAACCGCCCTTTTTCAATGCGAGTTCGTGTCGGCAGCGTCAATAGCCCCGCAATGTCGAACATCACACTTCGGTCGATTTCGGCGTCACCTCCGCCTCTTACACGTCCAAAGCTGAAACTTGGATTCCGCATGCGGCCTGCCTGGACAAAATCGGCTTCCGCGACACCCAACTCAGCAAAGGAGGCCTTCAATGCAGAATTGTTGAGCAGAGCAATCTGAACAGCTGAATCAGCACTCATCGGCTTACCCAGCAGTACCTGAATTTCATTGTCGTTGTTGCGGTCGTCTTTCTGGAACTGGATGGACTGACCTATTCGACTTTTCGTCAGGGAGGAGACGTCATCCAACCCGCCATCGGAAGAAAGGCTGGCGCATCCTGCGAGGAAGATGGTGGACAGGCCGACCGCCGTGCGGCCAAGCAGAGTCATATGAAGTCGGAGCATGTTATTGACCTTTCATATTCATGTGGTGCTCTTTATGAGGGTCGGCGGCGGGAGCCGCGGCTGACTTGGGCGACTCCTTTAGCAGAGGCGACATCTGCATTGACGTACCTGCATGGGAACCGTGCTCAGACTGTCCAGAGACCTCCTTATTTGCATCAATCCATACCTTGTCTGGGGTGGATTGAGACTCTGCAGATGGTTTGTAGTCGGTGTAGGCAGATTGATATTTCTGCCGTGGTACTGCGGCGTTGGCATCCGTCACAGCAGTCGAAATTCCAACCGGCTGTGCGTGAATGACCAATGGCGCGCTTACCAATGCAAGAAGCATTAGATGGAAGCGTTTCATGATAGCCCTCAAAAATGTACTGTTACCTGGGCGCATTAACCCATAGCGTTGCGGACTTCAGTCCACGACTTCAGCGATTTAGGAGTGACGACGAGGCGGTCGCTCGAGAGTGGCGGGGATATAAGCAGTCATCGCAGGTTCAACTGCGACTGTGGCGAAGGTGGAGAACGTGGCAGGCAACAGCTCGGACGGGATAGCAGGTGGCGCCGCAGCGCCCACGCAGCAGCTCGCACAATGGCTACATTTGCCATGTTGGCTCCCTGCATGGTCGGAACCACTTTCGCCGCAATGCCCGTGATACGCATCAGCATGAGCCTCGGTAGTGCCGTCGTCTTTATGATGCGGCTGCGGGTCGGTTTGTCCGGAACCGGGGTTGCAAGCCATGAAAGCAACAGCTCCCCCTTGCAACGGGAGGGTTGCTATCAAAATCCAGAGCAGGTAGCGGACAAATAAACGCATAAGTTTCGAAATGGTACGTCAGACAAACGAACAGTGCTAGCCACTCAAAGTACACCTTCCCACAGGAGGAAGGTCAAGGGTTTCTTTAGGGCGCCAACGTATATCGGCATTGCCAGAGCTTCTGGAATGCTCTCACGACGGTACAACCGTTCTTTTATTTGTAGAAGTTACATCCCTCGGGCCAAAGTGCCCCCTACCATTTGCACTTTGCAAACGTCGCACGTTGACCCGATGGCTTAGCGATACTTTCAGCCAAACCACACGAGCATTCTGGGTCACGCAACTGCGCCAGAACCGTAAGCCAGACTTTAAGCGGATGTTGCCCACTCCTACCTCACCTCTAGCTTCTGCCCAGTGCGCGCCCTTGGTATCCCGCTTGGCGCTCTTACTTCTGTCGGCCGCGGGGTATCGAGCCCTCTCCTCCAACAATCACGTATACGATTCACACTTATATCCGTCGGCATTCCCTCTAAGTGCAAAATCCTTCTCAAAACCAAACGTCTGTGGAACATACCTAGCAGCCCAACGAAATTGCCAATAAGTAATTTTTCACGATATCTCATTTTTATGTGTTTCATACAACTAATTGGTTGTCGGCGTAAGTTACCGCAATGGCCAACTAGGCGGCGCGCACTGCGTTCATGACGAAGCCCGCTTGATGCCTGTGCGTCTTTCTGCTGCAGGATGGGAGAGCATTCTTCTCCAACGAGATGGGAATGAATCGTCTGTTTATGTCCCGCGGGAATCCGTTGCCTGTGACGAAGTTTGGCATACAATTACAAAGCCCAACCAACGAGCTAACCAATATGCGAAAAGGTGTCACCTACGCGCTTCTTGCCGCCATCACCTTCGGAGCCAGCACTCCTTTTGCAAAGCTGCTAGTAGGTCAAGTAGCACCACTCGAGCTTGCTGGACTCCTGTACCTCGGAAGTGGTATTGGGCTGTCAATCTGGTTCGGGATTCGTGCCCTAGCTACCAACCGCCAAAAGACCTCCGGCGACCGAATCAACTCCCGTGACGTACCATGGTTGGCTGGAGCGACCCTGTTCGGTGGGGTTGCAGGTCCCGCGCTCCTTATGCTTGGCCTAGCGCTCACTCCGGGCTCGTACGCATCCCTGCTTCTCAACATGGAAGGGGTATTGACCTCGCTACTTGCCTGGTTCGTATTCAAAGAAAATTTTGACCGCAGAATATTTATCGGCATGTTGCTGATAGTCGCTGGCGGCGTAGCACTGACCTGGGACCAAATACCTGCAGAGGGACTACCATGGGGCTCGTTTGCCATTATTGGCGCCTGCCTTTGCTGGGGCATCGATAACAACCTCACTCGCAAGGTCTCCGCCAGCGACGCGGTGCAAATAGCTGCAACAAAAGGATTGGTCGCCGGCGCGGTAAATCTTGCCATCGGCGCCTCGCTAGGGCTTAAGTTACCTGCGTTTACAACCGCGTTGATGGCGGGCTTGGTCGGTTTCTGTGGATACGGCCTTAGCCTGGTGCTCTTTGTCCTTGCCCTTCGTAACTTGGGGACCGCCCGCACCGGCGCGTATTTTTCGGCCGCACCCTTTGTTGGTGCCATGGTTTCACTCATGCTGCTTGGTGAAACGCCAGCCGCCGGATTTTGGCTAGCTGCGGCGCTGATGGGGGCCGGCATTTGGCTGCACCTCACAGAAAGTCATGGCCACGAGCATACCCATGAGGAAATGGAGCATGCTCACCAGCACTCACACGACGAACACCATGAACATGAACATGATTTCCCGTGGGATGGCAAAGGCTCGCATACTCACCCATAGACATTTCCCGCAGACACATATGCACGCACACTACCCGGACATCCATCACCGACATCGTCACTGAGCCTAGTCAAAGTGAGGTGTACTGTCAATAGCGGACACTCTTGTTTCAAGCCGCCCGTGGCTGTTTGCTGAATTTTTCAGCGAACAACGCGGGCGGAACATTGCCGAGGCGCGAGTGGCGCCGCTGGCGGTTGTAAAAGCTTTCGATGTATTCCTGTATTGCGGCTTTCGCGTCTGCCCGGGTGGCGTAACGTTGATGGTGCACCAGCTCGTTTTTCAGGCTACCCCAGAAGCTTTCCATGGGCGCGTTGTCATAGCAGTTTCCCCTGCGCGACATGGACGGCTGCATGCCGAACTGCTTCACCAGTTTTTGATAGTCATGGGCGCAGTACTGACTGCCACGGTCGGAGTGGTGAATCAGGCCCGGCGAGGGGCGTTTGTTGCGCACGGCTTTCCACAGCGCCGTTGCTGTCAGCGTTTGTGTCATGCGCTCGTCCATCGCGTAGCCCACCAGCTCGCAGGTGAACACGTCCTTGATGCCGGCCAGGTAAAGCCATCCCTCGCCGGTGGCCACATAGGTGATGTCAGTCACCCAGGCTTCGTTCGGCCGGGTCGGTGCAAAGGTCTGATTGAGCAGGTTATCGGCCACCGGCAGGTCATGATTCGAGTTCGTAGTGGCCTTGAACTTGCGCTTCTGCTTGCAGCGCAAGGCGAGTTCGCGACGCAGGCGGACGATGCGGTCACGCCCCGCCGGAAAGCCCTGCGACGTCAATTCCGGCTGCATGCGCAGAGGGCCGTAGGTCTGCCGACTCTGCGCGTGCACCGCCTCGATGGCCACTTTCAGGCGTGCGTCGTCCTGTGCCCGCTGCGATGGTTTGCCATTCGCCCAAGCATAAAAACCACTGCGCGACACGTCAAAGACGCGGCACATGACGGTGACGGGAAATTCGAATCGCAACGTCTTCATGAACGCGTACTTGGCAGCGACTCCCGCGCAAAGTACGCTGCCGCCTTTTTTACGATATCGCGCTCCATGCGGGCTTCTGCGAGCTCTTTGCGCAGCTTGCTTACCTCGGCCTCAAGCTCCGGCACCGAGCGGCTCCCGGGGCTACTTTGGGCGAGGTGCCGCGCTTTGCCGCCGTCACCCAATTGGCCAGCGTGCCCTTGGGGATGGTCAGGCGCAGTGCCGCGTCTTCCAGCGTCAGGCCCTGCGTCAGGACCAGTTTTACCGCTTCTTCACGAAGCTCCGGTGTGTAGGTTTTTGAGCGTGTCATAAGTTCTCCAGTTGGTGAAGTTTACCAAACTAGAGTGTCCGAAAAAGTCAGGGTACCTCAAAGAATGACCGTCCCCCCATAAAGAGTGCATGCTCCCAAAAATTTTCCGAAATTTACATGCTCTCAGTTTAGAATGTACGCATGCTCCGCGCCTTTCCTTCACTTTTTCGCTTGATTTCATTGTTCCTGGTCATGACCATCATGAGCTCGGGAATGGTGATGGCCGCGTACGTCTGCCCGCAACTGACGACGAGTCCGGTACAAGCGCGTCTGATGGCGGGGATGCCGTGCGCCGACATGGACAAAGAGAGTCCTGCACAGTGCGCGGAATATAAGTCCGGCGCCAAAGCCTCCTCCGACCACTTGAGTTCCCCTCCAGTGTTGGCGCCAATCTCGGTGGCGTTCATTACTCCAGCATCCGCCCTCATCGTTCCCACCAAGGTCGAAGCGGTTCTGACAGACATCATCGCATTACCTGGTACTGACCCGCCCTACCTGCAGACTCAGCGCCTCAGAATCTAAGACTTCCCTGATTGGTCTCCTCGCCGGCTTGCTGCCGGCGTCGGTGTTCGTCTTCAATCATGAGGCTTTTATGTTCTCAAAATTCGCAACGCATTCATTCGCAAGTTCGCATTTCAAAAAAGCGAGCTTTAATGCCGTAATCGCGGCTTGCGCTTTTATACCAGTCTTCTCCTACGCCGAATCAGCAAGCCTGACACTGGACCAGGCGCTTCAGATGGCAACGCTGGCCTCGGCGTCGAACAAGGCCGCGCAAGCATCCGTGTTGGCCAGCACAGAGGCCTCAGCGAAGGCCAACCAATTGCCTGACCCGACACTGAAGGTCGGCCTGGATAACCTTCCTGTGACCGGGCGAGATAAATTCAGTACCACTGCCGACTTCATGACCATGCGCCGCATTGGTATCGAGCAGCAGTGGGTCTCTTCGGACAAGCGCAAGGCCCGCCTGGACCGCTCTAAACGAGCTATTGAGGCCGAGGAAGGCGGTTACCTTGAGAACGTAGCCAAGGTCCGCGAAGAAGCCGGCAGCGCTTGGATTTCCGTCTTATACGCCCAGCGAGCCGCCGGGCTTTATAAGCTCATTGAGAAGGAGATGGCCGAGGACCTCAACGCGGCCCAAGCTTCACACCGGAGCGCCAAAGGAACAGCAAGCGACGTCCTCCAATCACAGTTGGAACTGGTTCAGGGAAAGGACGATACCCGCAAAGCCGAACAGGCTTCCAGGGCGGCCCGCATTGGACTATCCCGCTGGCTGCGCGTGCCGGTTGATTCCGTGGCAGATGAAACCCCAACACTGGTTACGCATGTTGCCGACATTCCGCTCGCTGACCTGGAGAAATACCACCCGATAGTTCTCTTGGCCCGCCGCGCGGTAAGCCTCGCAGATGCCGACACCAATGTGGCCGCCAAGGAGCGCAGTCCTGATTGGTCGTTTGAGGCCGGATTCGCTCAGCGGGGAAGCCAATATTCAAACATGATTTCCATCGGTATCAGCATCCCACTAACCGTGAATAGACCCCAGCGACAGGACCGGGACATTGCGGAAAAGTCGGCGATGGGAACGAAAGCGCGCCTGCAATACGAAGACGCCGTATTGGAGCAGCAGACTCAAATTCAAATGCTTTCGGCAGACTTGGAGAGCCTCAAGGAGCGCATCTCTGAGTTGAAATCGACCCTGCTCCCGCCATCCCGTCAACAAGTTGATTTGGCCGTTGCAGCCTATCGTTCTGGTGCTGGCACCTTGACGTCCGTGTTCAAGGCGAAACGCGCATCGCTCGAGAAGCAATTGCTAATAAACGAACTTGAAAAGGAGGCGGCCCTGACTTGGGCAAAGCTGGAGCTCCACGTTATCCCCCACGACATGCCTAGTTCGACAAGGAACGTACAATGAACTCAAATTTCAATTTGAAGGCAATAGCGTTGGTTATAGCCGGTGTGGCTCTGGCTTCGGGCGGTTACTGGGTAGGGTCCCGTGGCAATTCGGACGCAGGAAGAATGGCTCCGCCCGGCGACACTGGCCTCGACTCCAAAACTGGGAAGAAAGTCCTCTATTGGCATGACCCAATGGTGCCTGCGACCAAATTCGACAAGCCTGGTAAGAGCCCCTTCATGGACATGCAGCTTGTGCCGGTCTACGCCGATGGCGGGGGCGAGGAAGTAGGTGTAAAAATTTCATCGACGCTTCAACAGAATCTGGGTATCCGTTTCGCAAATGTACGTCGCGTAGACAGCAGAGACTCCCTTGAATTGGTTGGTACAACCCAGTTTGATGAAAGCATCGCGGAAGTCGTGCAGAGCCGAGTTACAGGCTACATTGACCATCTCTATGCCCGTTCGCCCATGCAGCGAGTCAAGCGAGGCGAGCCAATAGCGTTGCTGTTCGTTCCCGACTGGATAGCGCCGCAGGAGGAGTACCTCGCGCTCAGACAAAGTGGCAACGAGACCCTTGCCGGCGCCGCGCGCCAGCGCATGCGCACGATGTCAATTCCGGATGCACTTGTTGCGCAGGCAGAACGCACTGGCAAGGCTCAGAGCCACTTCACACTTGTCTCTCCTGTAAGCGGCATCGTCTCGGAGTTGGGGGTGCGTGAAGGTGCAATGGTTTCGCCAGGCATTACCGTGGCGAAGATTGCGGGCACAAACAAGGTATGGCTGCTGGCAGAAGTTCCGGAGGCGTTGGCCAACCGCGCACGTGCTGGGATGTCCGTGACCGCCATATCCTCGTCGGACCCTCTTCGTAAATATACAGGTAAGGTGCGCGAAATAATTCCGGGAGTGAGCACAGCCACGCGCACCGTCCAGGCACGTCTGGAATTGGACAACAAAGATGGGAGCCTTCTTCCAGGACAGCTGATGCGAATTCAGCTGGAAGCAGCAACGTCTGTCTCGCGCCTGGTAGTCCCTTCCGAAGCCGTCATCACAAGTGGAAAACGGTCAGTCGTATTGGTCGCGGACGCCAGTAACAATATGCGACCGGTCATTGTCACGCTCGGTCGAGAGAGCAGCGGGGATACCGAAGTCACCAGCGGGCTTATTGAGGGTCAGAAGGTTGTCGCCTCCGGGCAGTTCCTGATTGACTCCGAAGCGAATCTGAAAGGCATTTTGCCGAAGTTCTCGAACGTTGACGAGATGAAGCCAGCGCAAGCCGCACCGATGGAATCCGGCCCCGTTCTTCATGGCGTAGCCAGGATTGAAAAAGTATCGAATGACGCACTTACGCTGTCGCATCAGCCGATTCCTGAACTCCAATGGGGAGCTATGACAATGGATTTTAAGAAGCCGCGGCCGGATTCCTTTGCAGGCGTTAAGCAAGGGGACAATGTCGAGTTCTCGTTCAGGGATGGTAAGGACGGTTATACCCTGGAGAACGTGAAGATGACCGGCGGAGGCAAGAAATGATAGCCAGGATAATTCGGGAATCCATCGCCAACCGAATCTGGGTCCTGATTGCTGCAGTGCTCATAGCAGGATGGGGGCTAATATCCCTGCAAAAGACGTCACTGGACGCGCTGCCAGACCTGTCGGACACTCAAGTCATCATCCGCGCACAGTACCCCGGGAAAGCACCGCAGGTCGTCGAGGACCAGGTCACCTATCCGCTGACGACAGCGCTACTGTCGGTTCCGGGCGCGAAGACGGTCCGCGGATATTCATTCTTCGGTGATTCGTTCGTTTACGTTCTTTTTGACGATTCGACCGACCTATACTGGGCCCGCTCTCGCGTAGTCGAATACGTCAACCAGGTCCAGAGCCGCCTGCCACAAGGCGTGCGTGCTGAACTCGGGCCGGATGGCACCGGCGTTGGGTGGGTCTATGAATATGCGCTCGTAGACCGCACGGGACGCAACGACCTTGGTCAACTGCGTGCGCTAAACGACTGGTTCCTCAAGTTCGAGTTGAAGACCGTACCTGACGTAGCGGAGGTGGCCAGTATTGGGGGAATGGTCAAGCAGTACCAAATCGTGTTGGACCCGGATAAGCTGCGTGCGTTCCGGATGTCTCACGCCAAGGTACTCGATGCTGTGACTAAGGCGAACCAGGAATCCGGCGGGTCCGTAATCGAAATGGCGGAAACCGAATACATGGTGCGCTCACACGGCTATCTGCGGTCGCTGGACGACTTCAGGAATATACTGCTGTCGGCAAGCGATGCCGGCACACCGGTGCTACTCAAGGACGTAGCCATCATTCGCCTCGGTCCTGAGATGCGCCGCGGTATCGCTGAGTTGAACGGTGAGGGCGAAGTCACCGGCGGCGTTGTAGTCATGCGCTCAGGTAAAAATGCGCTTGACACTATCAAGGCCGTCAAGGCCAAGTTGGGCACGCTCAAGGCGTCACTACCGAAGGGCGTCGAAATTGTGACTACCTACGACCGCTCTACGCTGATATCAGCGTCCATTGACAATCTAAGCCATAAACTGATTGAAGAATTCGTGGTCGTCGCAATCGTCTGCGCCGTCTTTCTATTCCACATCCGGAGCGCCCTGGTAGCAATCGTTTCGTTGCCACTCGGCGTGCTCGCCGCATTTATCGTCATGCGTTACCAGGGCGTTAACGCCAACATCATGTCTCTGGGGGGAATAGCCATTGCAGTCGGCGCAGCGACCGACGCAGCGCTCGTGCTCATTGAGAATGCCCACAAGCATCTTGAAGCTTTTGCGCACGAACATCCTGGAAAGCCAATTTCTGGCGACGAACGCTGGCACATCATCACCAAAGCATCCGTCGAAGTGGGGCCGGCACTCTTTTTCTCGCTACTCATTGTGACCCTGTCCTTCATCCCTGTGTTTGGCCTTGAGGCGCAAGAGGGCAAGCTCTTCGCGCCTCTGGCTTACACAAAGACCTATACGTTGGCAGCTGCAGCAGGGCTCGCGATTACGCTTGTGCCCGTGCTGATGGGATACCTCATTCGTGGGCGAATTCCGAGTGAGGCCTCCAACCCAATCAACCGCGCCCTCATTCGAGCGTACCGACCGCTGCTGAATGCGAGCCTTAAACATCCTGGCTGGACTATCGGAATCGCAGTAATCGCACTGATTGCGACCGCCATACCCATCTCGCGCCTGGGCGGAGAATTTCTCCCTCCATTGAACGAGGGTGATTTGCTTTACATGCCCTCTGCACTGCCCGGTCTATCGGCAGCAAAGGCGAGTGAGCTCCTGCAGCAGACTGACCGGCTCATAAAAACAGTACCGGAGGTCGCGACAGTTTTTGGTAAGGCAGGTCGAGCGGAAACTGCAACCGACCCCGCGCCTATGGAGATGTTCGAAACGACTATTCAGTTCAAGCCGAGGGAACAATGGCGTGCAGGAATGACACCGACAAAGCTAATCGATGAGCTCGACCGGGTCGTAAAGGTCCCAGGCCTGTCAAACGTCTGGGTTCCGCCAATTTTCAACCGCATCAGCATGGTATCCACTGGAATCAAGACCCCTGTGGGGGTCAAGGTTTCGGGTGCCAGTCTCGACGAAATCGACAAAATAACGACCCAGATTGAAGCAGCAGTGAAGGGCGTACCAGGGGTGACCTCGGCGCTTGCGGAGCGCCTAAGTGGTGGGCGTTACATTGACGTCAGTATCGACCGCCTGCGCGCATCTCGTTATGGGCTAACGGTTACCGACGTTCAGTCTGTCGTCTCGTCTGCTATTGGCGGCGAAACGGTTGGTGAGGTGGTAGATGGCCGCCAGCGGTTCCCCATCAACGTGCGCTATCCGCAGGACTACCGCGACTCAGTTCAATCCTTGCGAGAGCTGCCGATTGTGACTGAACGTGGTGCACAAGTACGTCTCACGGACGTGGCCGATATTGTGGTCAATGATGGGCCTCCGATGATACGCAGCGAGAATGCGAGGCTCTCTGGCTGGGTCTATGTCGACGTTCGAGGGTCCGACCTGTTGACCGCTGTGCGAGCGATGCAGGCCCGAGTTGGCCAACAGGTCAAACTGCCGCCCGGTTATTCGATTGGCTGGTCGGGACAGTTCGAATACCTGGAGCGAGCGACGGCGAAGCTCAAGACCGTTGTTCCCTTGACCTTGCTGGTAATCTTCTTGCTGTTGTACTTCGCCTTTAGGTCTACTGCGGAAGCCGCTCTGCTGATGCTGACAGTGCCATTCGCGCTCATCGGTGGCTTCTGGTTCATCTGGCTGCTTGGCCACGCCGTGTCTGTCGCTACAGCCGTTGGTTTTATCGCGCTCGCGGGGCTCGCCGCAGAATTTGGAGTCGTCATGCTCGTCTATCTACGCAACGCGTTAGATGCACGTTTAGCCGCTGGCCGGCCAATGACATCCGAGCTGATACTAGAGGCGATACGGGAAGGGGCCGTACTCCGGGTCCGCCCCAAGGCGATGACTGTCGCCGTCATCTTGGCAGGTCTGCTGCCTATGCTGTTCGGGAGCGGCGCCGGGTCCGAGGCGATTGCACGCATCGCAGCACCTATGGTCGGGGGCATGATTACGGCCCCACTGCTTTCCCTGTTCGTCATACCTGCGGCGTGGCAGATGCTACAGAATTGGAAGTTGCGCCGCAGTGTCCCGAACTAGTGGTTCACATGTTTTAGAACTGACTGCATACTTTCCGAGTTCGGAAGCGTGCAAGCGGTCGGTGAACGTTCGCATTCTCACAATTGCTTAATTGTCCGCTTCGCCTCAAGCAACTGCTCGTTGCTCCCTAGCCGACCCGGCTTCGGCGATGATGATGTCTCGCGAGTAGGGCCGACGGTAAGGATGTTCTTCCACTCACCGATGAACGCTTGCCCAGTCGCTAAATACGAAATGCAGAAATTTAAATATGGATTGAGAGTTGGGTCGGCCGCTCAAAACCATCAATTCGCGATGCGGAACTGTTCCTTGTCCTTGCCATCCAGCCACCGCGGTGCTCGGCCACGCCCAGTCCACGTATCACCTGTTTCAGGGTTCTTGAATTGCGCAGCAACCGAGCCCTTGGCTTTTGCTGGTTTCGCACGTCCTCCGGCGGCGAGGTCCTCCACGGTAATTCCATGCAGCTGCATCAGTTCCTTAATTTTCTGAATTGCGCCACTGAGTTCATCTTTGCGGGCAGCTTCGGCGAGAGATTGCAATTTTGCGATTTGTTCAACATACTCTGCATACGACGTCATAGTTTCTCCAAGCGATAGGTGATTCAAACGGTTTGAATATAGGCGCAATCTAACACAGCACCGCACATAACAAGATGCAAAACCTTAAGCAAGCAAGATACTACATTGTATGGCGCTGGCCGGATACGGCCAAAAGCAGACCTGATTTAATACTTTACAACGCGCTTACTCAAAGGGAACGGGGTCAATATGAACTATCAGAAAGTCGGCAAATTCATCTATGGAGCATGCCGAAATGGCGCCGTACCGATGGATATTGAGAATTGGATGGCCGACGATTTAGGGGTTGCTCGCATACAAGCTGGCGATGATGTTGCAGCCGGTAACCTAATGAGTGCGTTTTTTGCTAAGTACGACGGGAGTGAAAAGCTTCAGGCAAACTACGACAATTTCGTAGAAGCACTAAACAGCCGAAATCCATAACGCTTCCTGGTATGCCCTTCAGGGCGCAATCTGCCAGCGGCAGCAGTCGGCGAGAAGCGGGCCTGCCTCTTCGCTGCCTTAACCCGACAGGAAAAAATGATAACTAAATTACACCTGCTTTGCGCTTTTGTGCTTTGTTTAACAGGTTGCTACTCTGTAGACGACCAACGTTTTTCTGCGCACGTTGATACCCTTGTGCGACCTACCATGCCTCTAAACGAGGCCATTTTCACACTTCAAAACGATGGGTTTAAATGTGATTCAATGCTTCCAGTGCCGTCAAAAACTTGCAGCAAGACGCGCCAGCGAATCTTGCCATCAACATGTATTGAACGGGTAAATTTGTATACATCCGCCAATCGTCCTGATGTTGAGCGTGTAGAAGTAGAAAAAATCATGTGCGCGGGCTTTTAACTCATGTCTGCTGTGGGACCGAACCGGCCAACGACGACAGTCGGCCAAAAGCAGCCACTTCATCAAACTCACTCGTTTCACGTCTACATGTCTGAACACATCCATAGTTTTGATGCCTGGCCTTTTCCTGACGACGTACAAACCGCTGCATACTGCACGGCCAAAGTCGCGCGTGAGCGTTCCCCGCGCTCCAAGCGTCGCACGACCATGGCGGCGACTGGCAATTTCTGGATGCAACCACAGATGAGCCAAGCGAGTGCTTCTTGCTATGCTTGGGCTGTGTCTACGAAAGAGATTCAACCTTGTCAGAAGTCGCAGACCTACCGCGAGGTTGGATTGCATTTCGTCCCAGCCTATATGCGACGTGGGAGCGTTGGGAGAACCCGCCTGAGGCGGACGACGTCGATGAATTGGAATAGTTGACGAACTGAACCCAGCGAGAAGGACTTCATTGGGGCATTATCAGTCCCTCGCGATAAGCACAATCCGGCTACCATGACTCAAGCCGTCACAGCGCGAAGGTTGGCTCGTACCAGTCCGTCATACTCGCCTCTGATTACTAAAAACACCGGGCGTTGGCCCCGGCGTAAGGCGTTCGACTGCGGTGCTGCGGCATTGCACATTTTGGGTGTGGTAGCTTCGCTGCGACGACCTAGCTTTCCTTAAATTCCTGGCGTCTTCAGTAGTTACAACTGCTTACCAGTGATACAGCTCTACGGCTACCGAGTTGACGTGGTGCGTATTACTCTGTCTGTACACTACATCACATGTACATTCACTGGGGTCCCGGCAAGAAATGAATCAAATTGTTGCGGCCACCGATAGACGGATATGTTGGCAGTGCCGCCAAATGCAATCCCTAAATTTAATCCAAACCAATGCTGCCCCCCCCCAACCGACGAATTTTCCAGGATATCGATGCGATGGTGATTAGGTTGCCGAACCGTTTCAAATTTATATGATTGCCCCTATGCTAAAAACTAAACTCGGCTGGATAGCTGTCCTCGGCCTGTCCTTGACGGGCTGCGCCACCCAATATCGGAGCGCGGAACAGCCCTGGCCCCGATATGGTACCGTTGGACAGCCGGAATACCAGACCTTCGAACAACCACGAACCGAATATCGAACCGTCGAGTCCCCTCGGCAGGATTGCTGGAATGAACAAGTTCCGGTCCAATCGGTGGACTCGGGCTACGGCGGTGCCATTCTCGGCGGTATTGCCGGGGGAATTCTGGGAAATCAGATTGGCCGCGGTAATGGCAAGACAGCCGCCACCGCGGTAGGTGCTATCGCCGGCGCAATGGCCGGTGACCGCATATCTTCGGATTCGGCCGGCTACAGGACGGTTCAGCGGTGTCGCACGGTGATTGACCGTAAACAAATCCCTGTGGTAATCGAACAGGGGCGGGACCTTCGCCAGGCTCCTGATGAGGAGTGTTATTACAACGACCGCGATGACCGCCGCCGGCGCAATGAAGGGAGCTATTGAGTATTCGAGTGTCCCGTGACGCGGGCAGGCAGGTGACTGGCGATTCCGCCCAGAAGGAAGGCGGAAGTTTCCGCTTTTTGTTGTCGGCGAAGTAGTAAAAGCCGTGGTTCTTCAGTTTCGCACTGTGCGGTTTCCTGACATTAAACAAACGGCTGTCAAATTCGCTATCCACATCCAAACCAGCCCGAAAAGCTTGCTGCGGGATTCACCAGGGTGCCGGTATTGCCAGAGCTTCTGGAATGCTCTCGCGACGGCACACCCATTCTTTTATTTGTAGAAGTTACATCCCTCGGGCCAAAGTGCCCCCTACCATTTGCACTTTGCAAACGTCGCACGTTGACCCGATGGTTTAGCGATATTTTCAGCCAAGCCACACGAGCATTCTGGGTCACGCAACTGCGCCAGAACCGTAAGCCAGACTTTAAGCGGATGTTGCCCGCTCCTACCTCACCTCTAGCTTCTGCCCAGTGTGCGCCCTTGGTATCCCGCTTGGCGCTCTTACTTCTGTCGGCCGCGGGGTGTTGAGCCCTCTCCTCCAACAAACTCGTATACGATTCACAGTTATATCCGGCGGCCTTCCCTCCAGGTGCAATATCCTACTCAAAACCAAACGGCTTCCGATAGCGCAAGCAGCGACCTAGCTCAAAGGTAGTGTGACCTGCGCAAACGCCATTTCAAGGAGTTTGCACCGTCGATGTCCCACTTTGAAGAAGCATCGATGGCGCGTACTCTAAAAAAAGTTCTCGAAAAGTGGCTGAGCGAGATGGAAATGCCGGAGACGATTGCACCCTAAGCCCAAGACATAAATGACGAAGCCACCTGAGGGTGGCTTTCGTTTAACTCACGGCGGCTTGGTACGGATGTGGTCGGATTATCATCGCCATGTGCTCCGGTCATGAAGCAAGTCAGGGGAACGCGGATGGCGGAACCTGCCATCCGACCAGTTCGGCGGTTCGGCGCATTACCCACTTGGCCTCTGGCTCGGATACCCAGCCCGTTGCAATCAGCCGCGGCAAATATTGGTCGAGAATCTCAGTCTCTGACATGTGCGAGCGCGCCCCGGCTTTAGACTCAAGGGACTTAACGGAAAGCTGTTGTGCTAGGTCTTCGCAGTTGTTCCAGCGCTCGAGTAGCTCCGGCGGCGTGCAGCCAGGGCTGTAGAACCGGCCTTGGTAGCGAGTCATCGAGAACTTGGCCTGGGCGCCTGAAACGGCGCCTAGGTTGGTTGGACGTGGGAAATCTGATGGCAGAGCGGCAAAGAGCGCCGCTTCCGATTCGTCTTGCGGCTTATCGCCGAGTTCAATATTCATAGTGCCTTTTGCCTCGATATTAGCCTCTCGCCATCATACTCCAGCGTCGAGTTGTCGGCCTAGAAGGCGGCGATGAATACTCTCCGCTATCCTCAATCGATTGACCCGACTCGGCACACCCACGACGGTGGCCACGGGATAACTCAATCTGGGGTCTAGGTACGACGCTATCAATTTATTTGTGCAACATAGCCATCTGAATCGGTCAAAAAGCATGTTTTAAAAAGATGCCCGACTAGGGGGGGGCGAGTCTGCGAACCTCGGCACAGAATGCGAGTTGCCGGCCGACGGCATTTCGCTGTGGGATTTCGACCATAGAGGTGACGTAAACGTCGAGATTAACAATTGTGCTAATATTGCCTAAAAAATATTGAAAGGAAAAAAATCTTGAGCAATCCCGTAATCGTGCTGGGCGATAAGACGAGCCACGGTGGCACCGTCGTCACCTGCTCACCGTTATCGGATACTCATGGCAAAGGCTGGGCTCGTGTCGGTGATATGGTCTCTTGCCCCCGGTGCAAGGGAGTGTTTCCCATCAGCCAAGGTGACACCAGCCTCATCGATGCGGGCAAGGCTGTGGCCTACCATGGCTGTAAGACCGCTTGTGGCGCCACGCTACTCTCGAGCCAGCTGTACACCCTTACGACACCATCGGGCGGCGCCGCGCCGGGCGCCCACGGCAGTCTCCCACCGATGGCCCTGATGCAGGGCTTTGGTATTATCCACACCGGGTTGGCCAGCAGGTATCAAGATGAGCCCGTGGCGGATGAAGCTGAACGCTTTCGCGGCCGCTTTCAGGTGGTCGACGCTACAACAGGTGACCCCGTGCGCAGCTTGGCTGTACGCGTACGGTCGACCGATGGCCAGTACATCACGGGCAGTACGGACGAGGAGGGCTTCACCCAGTGGGTGGAACGGGACGGCCTTGAGTCGCTTGCATTCGACTTGATTCAGGATGGTGACGCATGACGGGGCCGAATAACACCCCGCCCGCAGGGCAAGCGCCGTTGGCCGTGGGAGGCATGAGCATGGAAGGCGCCACGACCGTCGTGCCGATTAACAAGCCGCAGCTCGATTTCTCTGATAAGAAGGTCTTGTGCTCGGCCGTGTGCAAATGCAAAAGCATGCCGGCAATCGGTGCAGACGGCCGGTCGCTGAAACAAGAATGCGTCTCGGCTCGATTGAAAGCTCTCGATGTGGTTCTTGACCACCGAAGTCTATACAAGGCAGAGTTCACATACGATATGACGAAACGGCCGCCAGAGCCTTTTCTGGATAAGGTCGTGGATACGAAAAGCAGAACCCTATGGCCCGGCTGGACGAAAACACTTTGGCCGAAAGACTCAAGCCACCCTGTGCCTTATAAGCCCGGCCGGGGCTACACACGGAGGCCTGACGTCATTATCGTCAAGGACCCGATGAAGCCCCCAACGCAGGACAATATCAAACAAGTCGTGGAAATAAAATTCCCTGGAGACCCGTTCCGCCCCCGCCAGCGAGAGGACTATATCGTCATCGCCGGAGACGAAATGAAAATGGTGCCGTTGGCATCTGATGAGTGCGACTGCGACCGGGCCGAGCTCGAGCCCTCAAAAATCCCGGTCGAGCAGCTCGGGAAGGCAGCCGCTCTTCTTAGGTTAATCTATATGGTTGTTGTTACGAAACGGCCACCGCTTGGTGGCCTGCCCGCGTATTAAGGACTGAACATGACTGAATTACCATTGGACTTGCTGGAACTTCTGCGCGAGAACCCTGATGCAATGAATGTACCTGGGGGCTTGCTCACTAAGCAGGGGCCACAGGACTATGTCGGCAGCGTACCTGCAATCGCTGGCACGCTCTTCTTCAAGGATGCGCATCTCCCGGCGGTTCGCGATGCCATCAGCGCTTGCTTCGAAGAGTTCCAGGTCAAGGCTGAGCCTAAATTCACCTGGCTCTACCGGGAAGACCCGCCAGAAGGGCCGGATAAGATGGCCTACGCGGAGGCAAAACCGCTGAACAAAATGCTGGTACGTATGGACCCAGACGATGCGGTGAGTTTTCATTACACCAGTGGCGTGCTGGCGCAGGACGCGGGTCCATGGGAGTTTCAGGTCGTCGGCCTACCCGCTTGGCGGGCGGAAATGGGAGGCTGGGGCTTATGCGGGCTGCGGTTTAGCATGCCCATTTTGTTCGTCGAAGAAAATCCCGGACTTTTCCAGACGCTCTTCGTGAGCTTCGCCCGACGCCTATGTGCCGTCCACGGGTACGGCGGCCACAGTCTAATACTGTCGGCCGCTCGCTATGACGAGAACCAGGCATTCGAGGCATTCCTGACGTCCAAGCTCCGAGGGTTTGATGCCGGCAACCTTGTCAGCGGCGCAGTCAATGCGCACCTGGGCATTAAAACAGTGGGCTGGCTCACAGCGATAGACAATGATTATGTCGAAAAAGTCGGAGGTATATCGGCCATTCGTTCGGCATTACCGATGGACTGGTTTGGCCTATTCGACTATGGAACTGGACTTGTAATCCAGGGCGGCGCCCAACCCGAAGCCGCACCTGCTGACTCGCCGATGCCCGCGCGGTTGGTGCTTCCCAATATGCTCCTCAAGCCCATCAGGACACCGAAAGTCCGGATGCATTACGCATCCGCTGGGAGCGAGCCGCGGTTGATTGGCCGAGCTGCGGAGGAATGGCTGAATCGTTTCGATGTCGCGGACAATGAGCTATTGGCGTACAAGGCTAAACTGCTAGACGAACCGAAATTTGCTGGGCTACCAGACCTTCCTACTCGCCTCTGATTGCTTAAAACGGCGGGCATTGGTCTCGGCCGACATGAAAAGCCTCCACGGCGGTGAGTACGTGGAGGAGAGGTCTGGTGGTGCGCGCGCCGGCCACGCCTCCAATGATTGCTGCACCGTGATATATCACTTGAACCTGCTCGTTTCTCCACTTTAGCGACAAAGTTCGGCTCAAAAAAGTTCGCGTTGCTTGAAAACAGGTGTCTTCGGTGCCGGCTCTCCACACATCAAGTCGGCCGGATACGGCTGAAGATATGTCCTTGCGCGTTCTGGGTCCTTGCAACCAAGCCATTCGTCGTATTCGCAGGTTGGGACAATGACTAACGAACGCTTCTCCTCTCCAGGGCGATGGAAACGATTCATAAGGGGATTGTTATCGGCGTTAATGGTCAGCTGGGTGAACGAAAATGTTTGCGTCCCATCCTCCTCGACCCATTCCCGGTATAGGCCGGCGACGGCAAATGGTTCGCCGGTGGCCATTCCAATAGCCCATCGCACATGCGTTGGTTGTTCCCAGTTTGGCTCGAAGAAGCGGAGCATTGGAACGAGGCAAAGTTGAGACTTGGCCCAAGCGGACTTGTACGTCCTCAGTTGGCCAACTGTCTCTGCGCGGGCGTTCATCGTCGTGAGGCGCTGGCCAGGTGGCATGTGCCGCTTGGGGATGAATCCGTATGTGCCAGTCAGACCGTTGCGATTGCCGGCTTCGTCATGAACGATGATTGGGCCAACGTAGTCCTGGTAGAGCTCATCACGCCAATCTTCGCTTTCCTCCATTGACGTGCGGAAGAAGTCGAAGGCCAGTTGTCGTGAGACAGTTACGTAGTTGACGCACATGGCGTTCTCCGGGTTGAATGCAGATATTCGATTTTATCCAAGTATCTCGTCAGGAACTATCCATCTATGATGGCGCTCGTCTATTCCGAACTGGACCAGGCGACTACCAAGAAGCATTTCGACAACCTATTGTTGTGCGGTACCGCGGAGCCGTTCCGACCATCGGTTCCCTGCCAGCAGCAGCTATTCATGTTGACGTGACAATGTGTGACTTTTCCCGCATGGCAATTGGTTATCCTCATGGGCCGGGAGCGGCCATTAGCTGCCGTTGGCGTGAGAATCTGAATCCGCTTCAAGAAATTGATTATATGGAGTACTCAATGCGAGCCAAATTTTACTTCCTTTTGTGCCTCATGTTGTGCTTCTCACTGGCTTTCGCCGGACCAAGAGGTAGTGGCGCACCAGTCGCCGTCAGAGGGTATGTCAAAAAAGACGGAACCTATGTCCAGCCTCATATGCGGTCTGCTCCTGACGGTAACTTTTCCAACAACTGGAGCACGGTAGGCAACGTGAATCCGTACACAGGTGCCGCAGGTACGAAGACCACGCCGTCGAGCTCTTCTCCCGAATCCAATAGCGCTTCTGTGAGTCCGGGACCGGAAGCGCAATCAGGCATCAGTTTAGTGCCTGGCACATATTCCCCGAATGTAGAACCAATATCTGGTAGTGCCTCGGCGGCCCCACCGGCAGGACATTCAAATAGTTCTAAACTGCCGCCCCATGCTAAGCTCAATTACTTAGGTAATGATTGGGAATGCATGCGCGGATATTATCGGACTGCGCAGCAATGTGTCGCCGTTGCATTGCCCTCAAACACAAAACTGAACTACCTAGGCAACGGATGGGAATGTGTCCCTGGGTATCGCCAATCCGGTCAGGAATGTGTCGCGGTTAAGCTGCCTGCGAACGCGAAGCTGAACTACTTAGGCAATGGGTGGGAATGCCAGCGCGGTTATCGGCAGTCTGGGCAAGAATGTGTCATTGTTGGGTTGCCTATGAACGCGAAGCTGAACTACTTGGGCAATGGATGGGAATGCCAGCATGGCTACCGGCAGAGTGTTGGAGAGTGTATCGCCGTTGCATTGCCCCCAAACACGAAGCTGAACTATCTAGGCAACGGATGGGAATGTGTCCACGGATATCGCCAATCCGGTCAGGAATGTATCGTTGTCGAGTTGCCTGTGAACGCGAAGTTGAACTACTTGGGCAATGGGTGGGAATGTCAGAGGGGCTTCCGGCAGAGTGGTGGAGAGTGTGTCGCCGTTCGCTAACGGTTGCAACATCTTTTTTAGTTCGTTGCGAGCCCCAGTAGCAGACCTTTACCTCCTAACAACCTAGGCCTCATATGTTCCCGCGCATCCTGTACGTAAACGAAGAACGCTCCTTGGAGATGAATTGGTTCGGTTTGGGCGCGCTCCAAATGCGAAACCGGCAGGGAGGTCTCCGGCGGGCCCACCCTATTCAGAGGGCGCTATTTCTACGAGTGATTCAGGTCTTCGAGAGCGCGGGCCAGCCTGTGCACCCATCAAATCCGAGATGCTCTGTTTTAATGAAAGATTTTGCCGAGCTTTTGGAGCAACCTATATCCAGTCTGACATGGCAAACAATGCTTGCGGCCGACCACACTGAAGTTGGCAGGTCCTATGCGCAGGAATAGTTGTGCCAGGACTGATGGGCTGGTTAGGCGCGGCTAAGAGGTTTAGTGCCCCCTTCGGAACGGAACCGGCCAATTACGGCAATCGGCCAAATGCAGAAGTTCGCTAAGTCAACTTTAACGTCGGATGTGGGCTGCTTGTGATGCGTGGACAACTGGACTCCCGGCGCCGGTTTTCCTAAGGGAGTTGCGTTCGGAGAATCTGACGAGTACTTGTGCCCCCTTGAGCAGCTTTTGTCATGTGGAATTACCTGTTCGACTACCAGAGAGAGCTTATGACGCGTATCCGCCGTATCGAAATTCAAAATTTCCGTTCGATACAGACGTTCGACTGGGCACCATCCAACGGCGTGAACTGCCTTATAGGCCCAGGTGACAGCGGCAAGTCGACCATCCTTGATGCTATCGACCTTTGCCTAGGAGCGCGGAGGAACGTACCTTTCGGCGACACGGACTTTTTCGCCCTGGACGTAACCAGAACCATCGTGATTGCGGTCACGATTGGTGCACTACCCGATGCGCTGAAGAATATCGACACCTACGGAGAGTTCCTTCGTGGATTTGACTTTGCTACTGGGCTTCCTGAAGACGAGCCGCGCGCAGGACTGGAAACAGTTCTGACGCTGAAGCTCGAGGTCAACGCCGACCTCGAACCGAGTTGGACGCTTCATTCCGACCGAGCCGCTCGGCAACAACTGGAGCGGTTTCTGGCCTGGAAGGACCGTAGCCTCCTAGCACCAGCCCGAATCGGCACCTATGCAAACACGAACCTTTCTTGGGCTAGGGGCTCGGTGCTGAACCGGCTCACGGAAGAGCGCGCTAATCTTGGCTCGGAACTCGCCGACGCGGCACGCGCCGCCCGAGCCACCTTCGGCGCACAAGCTGGCCCTCAGCTCGCTCAGACCCTGCAAGTGGTCACCCAGACAGCTACCACTCTTGGCGTAGCTATCGGTGCGAGCGCTCAGGCGCTACTTGATGCTCACTCGGTGTCGATTGGCGACGGTGCTATCGCCCTCCACAGCGAGACCGGCATTCCTTTGCGGTCGCTGGGTACCGGTTCGGGGCGACTCCTTGTAGCGGGTTTGCAGAGGGCCGCAGCGGCGGCTGCCACCGTCGCCTTGGTAGACGAAGTTGAGTACGGACTCGAGCCTCACCGGCTCATGCGCCTACTCGACTCGCTCGGCGCGAAGGACACGGCCCAGCCGCTGCAGGTCTTTATGACAACCCATTCGCCAGTAACGCTCAGGGAACTCGCTGGCGACCAGCTTTTCGTCGTGCGCCAGCGTCCGGGTCTCCACACGGCCACATGCGCGGGTACCGACGACGGCATTCAGGGTACTTTGCGAAAATCGGCCGAGGCCTTTCTGTCCAAGTCTGTCATCATTTGCGAAGGCGCTAGCGAGGTCGGATTCGCTCGCGGGATGGACCAGTGGTGGGTTCAATGTGGTGCCACGTCATTCTTGGCCCTTGGAGGCGCATACGTGGACGCAGGCGGAGGAAGCCCTGACCAATGCTTCACCCGTGGAGAGGCGTTCCTCAAGTTGGGCTATCGTGTCCTTGTCTTCGTTGACGCGGACAAGCCTGTTTCGACAGTCGGATTAATTGAGAGATTCGTCGCAGCTGGCGGTCTGTTCGTCACTTGGCGTGCCGGCTTGGCGCTCGAGGACGAGTTGTTCCTCTATTCAAGCAATGACGCGGTGCATGCGCTGCTGAATAAGGCAGACGAGATGGTCGGCCGCGAGCTAATGGCTGAGCACGTAAAATCGAAGTCGAACGGACAAGTCACCTTGGCTGCAATAGAGGCCGAAAGAATGAATGGCGGTTACACACCGGCTAGTCGAGCATTGCTTGGACTTGCCGCCCGCAACAACAAGAACGGCTGGTTCAAGTCGGTAACGGGTTTTCAAGAAATCGCTAAAGATATCGTCGGCCCCCACATTGTGAACGCAGACCCGGGCTTCGTCGAAATTACGGACAAACTATGGGGGTGGACGAGTGCCGCAGCCTGAAATCGACATCTTTCAAGCGCGTCTGGGCTCAGTTACCGCCCCAGCCGGATGCGGCAAGACCCAACTCATCGCGGACGCATTGACTCAACACACCGACAGCAAACCAGTCTTGGTGCTAACGCACACCAACGCTGGAGTCACCGCGCTACGTGCCAGGCTCCAGCGTGGTGGTGTCGCGAGCTCGGCGTACAGAGTGTCGACCATCGACGGTTTCGCTATGCGGTTAGCGGCAAAGTTTCCACTACGTGCTGGGCTCAACGCACGCGTTCTCGAACTAGCCAACCCGAACGCTGACTACCCAGCCATTCGAGTAGCCGTGCAAGGGTTCTTACAGGCAGGTCACATCAGTGACCTCATCGCCTCGACTTATTCACGCTTGCTGGTGGATGAGTACCAAGATTGCAATGCCGCACAGCATGCCATCATCTGTTCCATCGCACAGACGCTGCCCACTTGCGTTCTCGGAGACCCAATGCAGGCGATATTTGGCTTCCGCGACCCACTTGTTCACTGGGCACGTGAGGCTCAGGCTGCGTTCCCGCCCATCGGCGCGCTGCAGACCCCTTGGCGATGGCGGCTCGCAGGCATGGATGAACTAGGCGCTTGGCTACTTCAAGCCCGAGTTTCATTGCAGGCGGGGCAGCCTGTAGACCTGCGTGAAGCGCCAGAGGGCGTCCAGTGGGTTCAACTGACCCAAGGTATGGAAGTGCAGCAGCGACTGGTGGCCGCCCGGACGGAGGCGCCAAACCGAGATGGACGGGTTCTTGTAATTGGCGACTCCATGAATGTCAATGGTCGCCATCAACTCACCATGCAGACGCCGGGCGCTACCTCCGTCGAGGCGGTCGACCTGAAAGACCTATTGAACTTCGCGCGCCAGTTCGACTTAGCGAGTCCCAATGCGCTGCGGCTGCTGGCCGAGTTCGCCACTTCGTTGATGACCGAGGTGGGGACTGCAAACTTGCTCGCGCGGGTAGAAACAATACGAGGAGGCCGAGCTCGCACGCCCGCTACGCCTGCGGAAGCCGCAGCAGTGACTTTCGTGACGACTCCCAACCACACGACCTCGATTGACCTCCTCCAGTCGCTTGCAGACCAACGCGGTGCGCGTGTCTACCGCCCGGAAGTACTGCACTGCTGTATCTCAGCGCTGAGAGCAGCTGGGGGAGAGGGCGGGTTTACTGGCGCGGCGATGCAGATGCGCGAGCGCAACCGCCATCTGGGTCGGCCGCTGGGCCGGCGCGCCGTTGGAAGCACACTTTTACTGAAAGGGCTGGAGGCTGATGTTGCGGTCATTCTTGAGCCCGAGCGAATGACCGCGCAACACCTCTACGTGGCCCTCACGCGAGGCGCGAGGCGAGTCGTGGTTTGCTCGTTGACACCTCTACTAACGCCCGCCGCTGGCCGCTAGCGAAGCTAATTCAACGACTCTTGCATCTGGTGACGGTCGGGCCTTCAACGACCGCTCCGCGACCAAAATTGGCTATATGCTGCTGATGAATGCTACTCGGTCTCGTCGAGTCCTTCGTTTTCATTTTGCGCTTCGAGCTCATCTTTTTCTAATTCACCTAGATTGCCAGATGAATTGAGCTCTTCGATTTCCTCCGGAGACAAGGGCGGTTCATACTGAGCAACGCGCTCAAGGCCTTCTTCAGTGATAGCAAACAGACCTTCGTCATCGAGCTTAACCAGGCCGCATTGGTCAAGGAGATACAGGGCGTGTTCGAGTAGGTCCTGGAGCTCGGCGGGTTCGTAGAGATTGCTCGCGTGAAGGGCTCGTTCCAATCCATTGTCGCCATTCATGAATCGGAAGCGGTTGTGGAAGTCTTGAGTACGGCGGCGAATGACCTTGAAGTGCTGGGAGATGATGTTGTGTTGAACAACATGCGCCATTAGCTGAGCAGGAGACTTGTTCTCGAAGTTGCGTAACATTTTGCAAAACGGGGCCAAGGGCAGGTCTTCGGTGCCTTTATGTTGCAACATAAAGTGCGGGTTTTTCTCAAGGCTTTCTACTTCCAGCATGCAAAACAGTAGTGTGTAGTAGGCAATACTCAAGGCTTCCGTTTCCTCATCCGACCCGGTGGTGAAGGACTCCAAGTTGCGCAGCTTCTCCTGGAAATTCCAGAGGCGCAACTGCGGTACGGTAGGAGCTGCCGCGCCCATAGAAGGGAAATCCCCGCGCAGCTCTTCGAACATAGTGATGGTGCGGGATACGAAGGAGCGGTGTTCCTCAGGTAGAGCCTGCTCGAGCTTCAGTCCGAGGCTTTGCGCACAGTCCGGAATCTGGCGGGGCCTTTGATAGATTTCCGCGTCTTTAATCCAGCTTTCGACACAGCGAACCAGCACATCCATCGCTTTCCGAAATACTTGCCGCAACTGTAGACTAGACCAGATGCCATGGATGCCTTCGATGTTCGTCAGGTCCAACGGCTTGCCATCGCGCGCGATGCCTGAAGCCATCGTGTGCCGAATAACATCCATGTTGACCGGGCGACCCTTGCTGTGACTGTTTTCCACTGTCTCAGCTGCCGCTGCGCGTAACGCCAGGGTGAGGCCCGCATGGCGGTTTCGCCAGTTGGGAGCCCGAAACCTGTAGTCCGCCGCCGGGTAGTAGTGTGTGAGAAAGGCCTGCTTCTCGCCCGGGGAAGGTTCCAGCAGGTTCAGCATCTTCGACATCTTCTTGACGTCCTCGTACGATGCAAAGTTCTTACTCAAGTCCCCCAGCCAAGCGCGAAGCGGGTGCTTGCCGATTGCATTCTCGTACGCTGCGGCCATTTCTTCGCCGGAAGGATTGAGGTGATACGTGCCGTGTACTTGGCGGGACATCTTTACGAACGCAAAACCGTTTATTAGGCTGGGGCGATATTGGGCGGCTTTGAGGAAGTGGCCGCCTTCTGCGATTTTTGCGTCGGGGTTCATCTCCAGCGCGATACGAGCGTTGTTGTCCAGCAGCGTATGAAAACGTAGCTCCACGGGAACCGCGTCCTTGGTGAAGACACGGCCGTTGCCTGCCAGACCTTTGAGTCCTTGGCCCCAATAGTGCCACGAGATAAGGAGCTGGATTTTCTCAAGGCCGATGTTTGTGAGCTCTAGCAGTGACTTACTCCTATCACGGGAAGCAGTCTCCTGAATGATGCCAATCATCCAGCAAAGCGCACTGTACACGCGGATGAATTCGATAACGTTATTTACCGCCGGCAAGGTGGTGCGATACAGCATCTCATTAACTGGGGAGGTGCCGAGCGGGTCACCGCCGCCAGTCACGGGCGGTATTTGGCCAAAGCGAGGATGGTCGAGCATAGTTAAGTAGTCCTGAAGTGGTCGCCCAAGCCGAGCTCTTTGAGTTCAGTCGTGGGAAGACCGTAGAACAGTGGTGTTTGACACCTGACGTCGCTGCACTTGAAGTAACGGTTCACCCGCAATGAGCGCATGTCTTCTTTGCTGATGGTGCTGCTACATACCGGGCAGTGAGGGTTTGACTCGTCTGCGCTTTGGACAACGGCAAACTTCTTGTTTCCGAGCCGCGTGCTCTTGGCCCGGCTCCGGAGCTCCACAAACGCTGGGGCGTAAGTGTCAGGCACTCGGGTCGAGGTTGCACCATAAATAAAGAGGTCTCGCAGCAGCGTGGTGAGTTGATGTGTGACCGTCATTGCCTCGGAAATCTGAGTGGCCATTCCGATGATAGCATCGTGGTCCGCCGAGGGCACGCGACGGAATCCGGCGGAGGTCAGCCCCAACCGTGCTGAGGCCCTTATCTCTTCCGCTGGTACGAACCTCTGGGCCAGCGCCTGGATGGCTTCGTTAAGCGTCTCAGGTGCCGTATTGGGATTGTAATGCAACGTGGCGCATGCCAATGCGCAGAATGTTGACAGTAAGCCATCGCGATTGCGCGGGCTATAGCTGAACTTCGAGTATTTCGTAAGCCAGAATTCCGTTGCCCGGCGAACGATGTAGCGTGCGTCTCCTTTATCGACACCTGGGTATGGCAGAGGTGTGGCAAGCGTGCGCTTTAGGGCTTGGCCAGCCGATAGCATTACAACCATTGCAGCCATTGCTGATGCGTTGTCGCGCTCCAGAGCCCAAGGAACGCTCTCAAGCAGCTTGTTGTACAGCTCCTCGCCTTTGAGGTTCGCCTGCTCCTGTTTGTTGGCCGACGAATCATTCGGGCGGTATTCGGACCTAGCAGTGTCCAGCAGATTGATATCACTTCCGAGGGACGGCTTTGTCTTTGGCTCTGAATCAGTTTTCTTCGCGGGAGCTTTATCGGCAGAATGAGGCGACAAGTCGCGATTGAGCCAAGCATATGCCGCAGCCATGCTTATTCGTGTCACGTTGACTGTGGATGCACCATAGTTGTCGGTGAGCGCCTCGCGGAACCATTCATCGTAATCGTCAAGCGTCGTTACCGTCGTGGAAACGTCTTCGACCGTTTGCTCACCGCTGCTGGACTTCGTCCTTGAGGAACCTGAGTTGACACTGCGTGCAAGCAAACTTTCCATCCACGCGAAGAGGGTTTTGAGTTCGACTTCTGAGAAATCGCCCGAGAGGAGCTTGTTTGCCGACCTCAACAGACTTCTGTCTAAAAGAGAGCCTCCCAGGGCGTACTCTATGTTGAGCCAACCGCGCGCACAAAGCTCTGCATCTTCCAGTTGGAGGACCAATGCGTCTTCCGTGTTCGGCACGGTCGTCATCCGAACCTTGAATGCCCCGTCAGCTGTCACCGCAATATGCTCATGCGTGGTGAGGCACGTGTCACCGTCCCAGATAGACAAGTCCATAGTCCGGGCCGCCTTGGCAGGCGTGAGCGTACCCTCGACCCAATTGGTGCTGGTCCACGAGGCTTGAAGTGCGTACAGGTTCTCTGTGTTCGTTTCGTCCCTGAATACGCAAGGTTCAAAACTTGCCGGGGTAACTTCTTTCCAATCGAGCAGCGACACCGGCACTTTACGAACTAGGGAAATCTCAACGTTCTTACAGGTCTCCAAGCTCTGCACCGTGGCGTTGACGGAACCGGTCATCAGCAAGGAGGCTTCTGCGGACCGCACTTCAAAATGCTTGGCGTGGGCGAACCGGTCGCCATTAGCAGTCAGCGGGATGACATACTTGACGTCATCAGGAAGTTCAAGACTGTCTTCCTCAAAGGGGGCAACCGAGCGGCCGCCACTCAGTGCGATAGAGATGTCGGTAACCCCGATTTCGCGTGCCAGGTGCGCGACAGGACTGCCTGACGGTGCATGGTAAGGAGCCAGCACCCTAAGAAACTCCGGATGTTCTAGCGTTCCCATCACGAGGTCGGCAAACTGACTCGAGGCTGGATGACTCAAGGAGTGGATGAGCCACGTTGTGCGGGACTCGTGGTCCGCAGGCAGGTCGGTCTTACCTTTGAGTCGCGCGCGAGCTTCGAAGTGTCTTAGAGCCTTCAGGTTCTCCGTGGAGAACTGGCAGCGCGCTTGAAGCTCGGCCATAAAATCAGCGAACTCACCGAACACATGGGGATGCCGGTCATGAGCTACGCCATCGAAGATTTCCAGGTTTTTCCCTTGACCTGCGTGAGTGAGATTGCCACTACCTATGAGAAGGGTATCGAAGGCTTCGATTTCGGAATGTTCGAAGTAAGCAATCTTCGGGTGAAAAATTCCTCTCCCGGTCATTGGCACAGGAATAACCCTGTATGCGCTGCCCGCATATTGGCTTGCAGTTTCCTGTGTAGAGTCGTTAGCCCTGCGACAGTCAATGAGCAAGTCAATCTGCTCGCAGCCATTGCGCATTAACGCGGGCAGGGCGAAGGTCTCGAACCACGAGACACTGAATGTGTAACTGGTGAGGAGGGCACGGCGGGGGCGATGCTGCTGAATGAGGGAAACGAGCGATGTTTGCATTGACTCAATTGCTGTTGATATTGCCAAATTGCAACAATAGCAACTTGGTGCGCAAATGTCACGACAATTGACTACGATTCGCGAACGTCCTTGCCTCCAGCTCAGTTTAACAGACCACATTTATCCACTTGCCGTGGGCCCTACTCAGGCCACTTCAAACTGTCCAGTTTGGAGCGCAATCAGTGACCAGTTTGACGTGAAACATCTGTCCAGTTTGGCGCCGAAAACGCAACAGGTTGCCACGAGCTATACGAAAGCCGCCTGAGTGCGGCTTTCGTTAACTCGCGGCGGATGGAGGAACGTGCCATCCGACCAGTTCAGCGGTTCGACGTATTACCCACCTCGCCTCTGGCTCGGATACCCAGCCCGTTGCAATCAGCCGCGGCAAATATTGGTCGAGAATCTCAGTCTCTGACATGTGCGAGCGTTTCCCGGCCTTGGACTCAAGGGACGTTACGGCGAGTTGTTGCGCAAGGTCTTCGCAGTTGTTCCAGCGCTCGAGTAGCTCCGGCGGCGAGCAGCCAGGGCTGTAGAAACGGCCTTGGTACCGATTCATGGAAAATTTAGGCTGGGCGCCTGAAATGGCCCCTAAGTTGCTTGGACGTGGGAAATCTAATGGCAGCGCGGCAAAGAGCGCCGCTTCCGATTCGTCTTGCGCCTCATCGCCGAGTTCAATATTCATAGTGCCTTTTGCATCGATATTAGCCTCTCGCCATCATACTCCAGCGTCGAGTTGTCGGCCTATAAGGCCGGCGATGAATATCCTCGAATGCTCATGCTGGATTGCGGATTCAATCGGTCAACGCAACACAATGTTCAAATCGTTGAGCCGGTGTTCGGTAGTGTAGAGTCTTCCTGGGGCGCTCGTTTAGTGGTTTAGTTCTTCTCGTGGTTGGCCAAGCTATGCTGGTGGCAAACCTCACTTGGGCATTAAAACCGTAGGCTGGCTCACAGCGATAGAAAATGATTATGTGGAAAAAGTTGGAGGTATATCGGCCATTCGTTCGGCATTACCAATGGACTGGTTTGGCCTATTCAACTATGGAACTGGACTTGTAATCCAGGGCGGCGCCCAACCCGACGCCGCGCCTGCTGACTCGCCGATGCCCGCGCGGTTGGCAGTCGCGGCGGGGCTCTTCCCACGACCTACCTAGTTGCCCGGCAAACCGCCAGCAATGCCTCCGATGATTGCCACGCCGTGAAATAGCACTTGAACCTGCCCATTACGCCACTTTTGGCGAGAACCTTCTCCGAGTTGAATGTAGATGTTTAATTTTATCCGGCATTTTGGAATACCGGCGTCCATTGTTTTTTCATTCTCAGTAAAGAGAATTTGACTTCTGTACATTGCATGTGGACCCGGATATTCTTTACGTACTATATCTGGGTAGTCTGGCAGGATTGCATATCGTTCCTCGATGGCCGTTTGGAATCTGCACTTCCCCCGGCCGAGCGACGCCAGTTACTCTAAGGTATGGAACGTGCCAACAGTTGCTATTGTTCAGAACGGCAGAATATCAAATATGAAAGGTTTTATGAGTGAATCAGCTCTCGACCCTCAACAGTTCGTGTTTTTAGACCATGAGTCACTAGGTCTTCCTACGGCCCATGCTCGCTCATTGCAGCTATTTAGGGATATCGTAGTCCTTCCATCGCTGCGGGCGTTAGACCGCGAGATTGAAGAGAGCGTGCGAAGCGGCGAGCCTGGCTCTGTGTTTTACGAGAGTCATCTAGCTGACCTGTTTCAGACGACCGTCGAGAGTTACGTTCTCGCGGTTCAATCAATGTGGGAGCGAGGGCTCCGTAGCTTACTCATCTCCCGAGAGAGGCGTCTAAATGGTGGAAGCGAAATGGATAAGCTGCAAAATGCTAGCTGGTCCACTGAATCCACTGCGCCCATCAGGTATACTAGGCCCACTAAGGCTGATAGCCTGCAGTGTCATTTTCAGCGGCTGCTCACTGTCCCCATGATAGCGTTCGATTCGTATAATGACCTTGATTTGTTACAGCATCTTGGAAACGCAATACGGCATGGTGATGGTCGTTCAGCAAAGCGTGTGCACGAGCTAGCACCCACATTGTGGTTCGGCTGGCTTGCGCCTGGTACCGTTATTCAGGCCGGCCTGTTTAACATTTCTGTGCCACATGACGCACCGAAACACCCATCATTTGATAACGTTACCGTCCAGAAAATTGTTTTGGAGCAAATGATTCAATCTGTTACCGATTTTTGGGACGATTTGGAATGCATGCGATGCAACTCTTTCCGTAGCAAGGATGAGGTAGTTGTCCAACATTTGCAATCTTATCTCGAAGAGCGACGTGGCCGGTACGACAAGAGATTGTGGACAGTGGAATAACTACGAGCGTCGACGGCTAGCCGCCGAATGCCATCTTTGGATGGGTTCTTCCGCCGCTCGAATTCAATGAAAATTCCGAGATTTGGTGTCCAGCTCCCCGAGCATGTGGCTCAGGTCCACAAGCCTCTTTGCAACCAGGTGCCGTACGTTGCGCTCACATTGCCACACACCGTAGACGCCAAGTAGCTTGGCACCCATCAGCTCCCTGCGCTGCTGCTCGACAAGGTTGGGCCAGCAAATGACGTTCACGGTGCCGGACTCATCTTCAATTGTCACGAATACCACGCCCTTGGCGGTCTCCGGCCGCTGGCGCACCGTGACGATGCCGCAGCCGCGGGCCAATCGACCATTGTCGAATTGGTTCAAGATTTCCGTAGGTAGGAACTTCATTGCAGCGAGTCGCGGGCGCAGGAGTGCAAGCGGGTGGCGTCCCAGTGTCAGTCCCAGGTGCCTGTAGTCGGCCACGATGTTTTCCGCTTCACTCGGCGCTTCCATCTCGACTGGCTCTTCAACGACCGTGGCGGACCGTAGCAGCCCTTTGTCAGGCACGCTTGCTACCGCTTCCCACAATGCTTGGCGGCGGTTGCCAGAGAGCGATTCAAGGGCGTTGGCGCTCGCCAGTGCGTTGAGGTGGCCGGCATTCAGATTCGCGCGTGCCGCCAGGTCGGACGTGTTTTCGAACGGCTCAATGGCGCGCGCCTCCTCAATGCGCCAGGCCGCCTCCTGTTCGAGGCCCTTGATGTTGTTGAGGCCCAGGCGTACAGCCGGCGGCGAACCGTCGGAAATGGGTTCGAGCTGGGCATCCCAGTTGCTAACAGACACATCGACTGGGCGCACCACGACGCCGTGGCGGCAGGCATCCTGTACGAGAGATGAACGCGAGTAGAACCCCATTGGCTGACTGTTCAGCAGCGCGGTCAGGAACGCTGCTGGCTCATGGCACTTCAGCCAACTTGACGCATACGCCAGGAGCGCAAAAGAAGCGGCATGAGACTCGGGGAAACCGTACTCGGCGAACCCTCTGATTTGGCCGATGATGGATGTCGAGAACTCCTCTGTGTAGCCCCTATCCGCCATGCCGTGCATGAGTTTGTCTTCAAACTGCTCGAGACCGCCTTTGCGCTTCCATGCCGCCATAGCTCTGCGCAAGGCGTCAGCTTCCCCAGGTGAAAATCCTGCTGCAACCATGGCGATTTGCATGACCTGTTCCTGGAAAATCGGAATGCCCAAGGTGCGTTCAAGGACCGATTCTATTTCAGGGCTCGGGTACGACACCGGGTCGATACCCTGCCGCCGACGAAGAAACGGATGAATCATCCCGCCCTGAATTGGCCCTGGACGAATGATGGCGACCTCAATGACCAGGTCGTAAAACGTGCGGGGCTGAAGCCGCGGCAGCATCGACATCTGCGCGCGCGACTCGATTTGGAATACACCTACAGTGTCGGCTTGGCAAATCATCTCGTATGTCGCGGGGTCCTCAGCAGGAACGTCGCCGAGTTCGAACCGCGCTCCACGCTGCTCAGACACTAAGTCAAGTGCGCGCCGAATGCACGACAGCATCCCGAGTGCGAGCACGTCGACCTTGAGGAGACCGACGGCATCGATGTCGTCCTTGTCCCACTGGATAATGCTACGTTCCGCCATCGCAGCGTTTTCGATAGGCACCAGCCTGGACAACTTGGTGTGGGAGATGACGAACCCGCCCGGATGTTGTGAAAGGTGGCGCGGGAAACGCATCAACCTGTCGGCCAGCTCCGCCCACTTCTCAGCGATGGGTGAGTTTGGGTCGAAGCCGCATGAGACCAGGCGCTCTTGAAGGTCTGATTTCCCACCCCAGCCGTGGGAGGCCTTCGCGACCTTATCGACGACCGAGAGGTCAACGCCCAGGGCCTTTCCGACATCGCGTAGCACGCTGCGCGGTCGATACGAAATGACCACGGCGGTAAGGGCGGCACGCATCCGACCGTATTTCTTGTAAATGTACTGAATGACCTCTTCACGCCGCTGGTGCTCGAAATCGATGTCGATGTCAGGCGGCTCGTTTCTCTCCTTTGAGATGAACCGTTCGAACAATAGCGTGCCGCGCGACGGGTCCACTTCCGTGACACCCAGGCAATAGCATACAGCCGAGTTTGCGGCCGAGCCACGGCCCTGGCAGAGGATATGCTGAGACCTGGCGAACCGCACGATGTCAAAGACAGTTAGAAAATACGATTCGTACTGGAGTTCGGCGATGATGGCCAGTTCGCGTTCCAGTAGCGCCTGGACGTTCTCTGGGATACCTGCCGGAAAGCGCCAGTGCGCGCCAATGTATGCCTCCTTGCGAAGGTACGACGTCGCCGTTTCGCCGTCAGGAACCAATTCTTGCGGATATTCATATCGCAGCTCATCGAGTGAGAATTCACAAAGCTGCGCGACCCGGACCGATTCGTCGAGCGCTTCCCGCGAGTAGAGGTTACCCAGGCGTACTCGGGAACGCAGATGTTGCTCAGCGTTTGGCGCCAGCCGGTACCCGCATTGCGCGACCGGAACGCCATGGCGGATGGCGGTCATCGTGTCCTGAAGCGGTTTGTATGAACGGACGTGCATGCAGACATCGCCGGTCGCGACGATGGGCATCCCGAACTCCTCAGATATACCGGACACCAGTTGCCGATGCTTTTCGTCTTGGGCGCGGTGGTGTAAGGTGAGCGCGATGCGAGCGCGACCGGGAACGCACTGGATTAACCACGCAGCTTGGCGTTCCACCTCATCGTAGCTGGCGTTGTATTTCGGCACGAGAATGAACTGACAATCTGGCAGGCTCCGTAGATGTACCAGGTCACCAACCGGCGAGGCCATATCGCGGGGCAGCACCAGGTAAGTCCCTTTTTCTGAACGAGTTCGTGCGACGGTAATCAATTCGCTGAGGTTCCCGTATCCATTTTTATTCGTCGCCAGGATGATGAGAACGAAGGGCGGACTGCCATCCTCTGGTGTCACAGTCATCTGGCTGCCGATGACAAGGTGGATTCCGAGCTCCTTGGCGGCGGTGTGTGCCTTGACGACACCGGCCAATGTGCATTCGTCTGTAATCGCAATGGCGGCGTACCCGAGCTTTGCGGCGCGCGCGACCAGCTGCTCGGGAGCCGATGCTCCCCGCAAGAACGTGTAGTGGCTGAAAACCTGAAGCTCGGCATAGTCTGGCAGTACTGGAGCCGGCGATGGGAGGTGGGATGTGCTCATAGCTCAGGCGTACAGGCCATGTAGATACCAGCGGGCTTCCTTCGTCCGTTCGAGATAGACCCAGTAGCAGGACGCGTCGGTGCCCTGCGCAATGAAATAGTCGCGTGCCGCCGTTTGGTCGTTCCACCATCCTGCCTCGAGACGCTCCGGACCTTGAATAATTTTCAACGGGCTCCCGTAGAACGGCCGCTCGCCACGCATCAACAGTGGAATCGGTTTTGGCAGGAGCCAGAACGGGCGTCCTTCCAGGACTTCATCGCCATCCAATTTGCGATACTTTTCCGTAAGTGGCACCCATTCGTTGCAGACCTCGGGCCGGTAATCCTGCATTGCCGCCGGCGTCAGCACGTTCTCGGCACCGAGGCGTGCAGTAAGCAGCTCAAGCAGCCGGTGGAAGTCCTGTGGCGCCCCACCTGGCTCTGGGAACAGGGACTCGTTAGGAGGAAGCATTGGTTCAATTTTTTTGGCGTCGAGTCGCAATGCGATAACCGGCGCGATGAGCTCAACCTTGCTAAGGCGCTCCTTGAGTAAGCGCACCAAGTGGGCCTCGTGCCAGGCTGGCTCTGCAAGCGCGATTTCGAGTTCAGTCGGAGGCATCGCCGCACGCCCGCGCTCATGCTCCAAAACAATGGTGAAAACACGGACCGCTTGTTGGAGTGACGTCAGCCAACCCACGAGTTGGAGGATAAGTCGCGTGGCGCCATGCAGCAGTGCATCAGCATGTTCGATACGGTCAAAGGTCTCAACCCGTTCGGAGAACGTCAACGGGACCTTAATCCACTCGAACATCTCCGGTGCCTGGCCATACGCTCGGTCGAGGTTCGCAAGCAGGTCCTTGCTAGTGCGTCGAAGAAGGCCGGTGCGTGGCAGACGTTGCAATGCACCGAGGTTCTTGGCTCCAATGCCGGCCAGCCATTCGTCGTATGCTGCGGCGGCGGGTAGTAATCCGCACGGCAGTCTGTCGAGCATGCGTTCCAGCGATTTCATAGTCAGCGCGCGCCGGCGGAACACGGTACCTTTGCGGCGAAAACTCCTGGCAAGCAGCCACGCTCCTTGCGCGGTAGGCGCGGCCCCAAGGCGCGCGGTGAAACCCAGCGCAGCAATACTGCGAGCTATGGCCCCGCAGATGGCATGCGGCCCTTTGAACAAACGCAGGCTGGCGCTCACATCCATCAGGATGGAGAAGTCATCTTGAAGCGTTACCTCTGGGGTGTACTGCAACAAAGCCATAGCGATGGCATCCCGCGCCAAGGCCTCCTTCTCAAGACTGCGCTCTAGTATCACCGTAGCAGGTGCGATGGCCGACACGCCCCCAATGCGCATCCCCAAGCGCACGCCGCTGTGCGCGGCACCGGGCGATATTGCCAAGACCTGCTCCTGATGCATTACTGCATACGGACCTGGCTCAGACCAGGATGGCCGCAGCGTTTCTAATGGCAGTAGTGGAAGGTACACGCTTAACAGTAATTTCATGGTCTACATCCAGATGCTGACGACCAGCGGGCATGTCCGCAAGCGGTATAAAAAAGGGGTTTTCACAATGAGGCCCCCGACGTTTGATAATGTCGACCGACACACCGCCAAGGGCCGGCCGAAGCGCGATTCGAAGCGGTGACGGCGACGAGTCGGCGCTGCTTGAAAGCGGTCGCATCAGCCAAAGCCAGGTGTCGGTGCTTTGGGCTGCCAGGTTCAACCGCCTTAAGGACTCTGCGCGGACGTTCGACTGCCAAAGCACGACGGCACCGCACGAGCCATTTTTCAAGATTTGCTCCGCTGACCAGAGAGCATCGGCCGAACTGCTCGGCCGAAGCCAAAGCAGGTTGCGGTCGACAAGACCCCAGGATTTGCACGTCATAGCGTGCGGTAGATATGGCGGCTGAATCAATGCGATGCGTTGCGTGATTGCCAACTTGGCGAGAGCAGGTTTGAGTAACTGCATTTCGCCGATGCCCGCCTGTTGAAGCAGTACCTCCACCAAAGCGGACCTAGGCCATCCACCGTTTGGCAGCTCCGCATCCAAAATCGCATGGCCGGTTGTGCAGGTCGTCGACCTCGACAGAGCGAGTTCGCTCGCACGCCATACGTCCTGTAGAGGCAGTTGTAAAAGCGCGCGAGCGGAATCGCTCTGGGTGAGGGGTGGGCACAGCATTGAATTTAGTCACGTGGTTAGGGTTGGAAGATTTTTTGCAAAAATACTGTATGTACATACAGTATAATTCATGAGGCGAAAAAAGACACCCTTGATTTAACTGCATAAAAAGAAACATTATCGATGTGAAATTGTTTTGTGATGATGAAACGCCATCTTCCAGCGCGGATTTGCTCACTAGAGTCGGCAACCTCGTCGGGTTTAGGGTACAAAATGTTAGTCAAAGCAAAACAGCTTCGGCGCCTACACTGCATTTCGAGTACGGCCGCTCCAAGCGGGAAATCGCCCGCATCATCAACGTCTCGCATTCCATGGTGTCCGACCAAGTGGCCCACGCCACGATGCCCGGGCTAACATCGCCGTTGCCGGTCGATTGCGACGACGCAGTCCTGGAGCGGCGGCTGTTTCTGCCCAGCCAGACGTTGTCGGTGCAGCGGCCGTCCGTGCACCCGAACTGCGTCGCAAGGGTGTGACGCTGGAACTGCTGTGAAAAGATTACAAGGCCGAGCAACCTGATGTCTAAGCACCTACTACAGGTTTTCGGTCTTGCGTTTCTCCAGGTTTTTCTCCAATCGAGCTAGCACGGCATTAATCCCTCGAGGCTGGGGATTTAACGGTTGCGGAGGGAATATGGAATCGAAACCGCGTGCACGGCCAAACCCTTGCGCAATCTTTACCAATAGTTCAATGGAGCCGGTTCCTGTGGACTCGTAGCGCTTAAACGTTCGCAACGGGATGCCACAGCTTTCGGCGAAGGCCGCCTGCGACAACTTTTGTCGACGACGTTCGAATCGTACTCTGTCGCGAAGCAGAATTATCAGATTTTCGGTATCAAGGGCTCCTGCGGAGCCGAAGTCAGGTATGGCCATATTGAAAAGTGCCATTTCTGGCCCCAAAATTGTGGATAACAGTAATGTTACCATTTTTTTAGTGTAAGCTGTTTTATATCAATTCATGGTAAATGGCATGTTTTCTTTCCGTTAAAACTCATTCTTAAGCCGTATTTTTCCGTATGTTGATTTTATTTTCCATTATTATCTATATGTAGTGGTTGTTTAATTTTAATCTAATTGTGGATAAGATTTTTTGTCAAGGGGCGTTAGATGTCATTTTTAGAAAAATATGAAAGCGCTCCGGACGATGATGTCCCGGAGTACCATGTTCTTGCCCTATCAGGGGGCGGGTATCGAGGTTTGTACACTGCGACCATACTCAATCAGCTCGAGTCACTCTTAGGAAAGCCATTAGCGAGCCACTTCGACTTGATATGTGGCACGTCGGCAGGTGGGTTGCTTGCACTTGGCTTGGCTGCAGAAGTTCCCGCAGAACAGTTGCAGGCGATGTTCGAGGTTCACGGCAAGAAGATTTTCGGGAATCGCAATCTGTTGCGTCGATGGGCAGGGTTCCTTTGCATGGCGAAACACTCAAACCACGGGTTACGAGACTTACTTGGTCAAACTTTCGGCAACAAGACAATAGGTGATTTACGTCATCGTGTACTCATCCCGACCGTAAACTACTCAACCGGTATGGGGCAATTCTTTAAAACCCCACACCACCCATCCTTTGAGCTGGACCATCGCATGAGCTTGACGGACGTAGGGTTGGCCACGTCGGCGGCGCCGACATACTTCCCGATTGCTCAAAACAATCGGGGCGTGTATGTGGACGGCGGGTTGGTTGGAAACGCTCCTGGACTTTTCGGATTACATGAGGTGCACCAGTTTATCGCGCCAGCAAGGAAGATTCGCGTCCGTGTTCTGTCGATTGGCACTATGACAAGCGGAGCCACCATGCCATATAGCTCAACGCTCGACAGGGGAATTTGGCAGTGGCGAGAAAGCCTGTTCAGTTTGGTCATATCAGCACAGGAGTCGTCGGTCGACTACATGCTTAAACAACTTTTGGGCACTGATTATGTATCCCTCGATGAAAAGCCCACTCCAGAACAAAGTACTGATATTAAAAAACTCGATAAGGTCTCAGCGGCGGCCACAAATACGCTAAAGGACCGAGCAAACCATACCTTCCAACGGTCAATCGGCGAGGCGAATTTCCAAGTCTTCCGTAAGCACATAGCTCAAAAACCAGCTTTTTACCACGGCCCAAATAAAAATTCGGAGATACCTAATGCTTAATTTAAGTGTCCTTTTTAGCAACAATAACGAAGAGCGCCCAGCCTTTCTGGATGCGCTGACCTTAGACCCTTATCAAAAATTCATACTTGAAAGTGCTCGTAAAGAGATTCGCGAGTGTCTGAAGCTTGGTCTACCTAAAGTATTGCGGGCACGCGGCTATGAGTCGGACGTCCCTACTCCGCGATTTTTCACCCAAGGCTCATGGTCTTACAAAACCCTCAATGCACCCGCGCAAATGCCGCAACAGTGCGATTTGGATGACGGCGCATATCTGCCAATGGGTTTTGTGACTCAAACTAAGCGTCCGAGCAAGGCCGCCTCTCTATTCTTTAGCGCAGCAGAAGAAGCGCTGTCCCCACTGGTCAAAATGCGTGGATGGAAGCAATCTGAGAGGCCAACGTGCATCCGGATTGAAGTGTCATCCGACGCTCACGTGGATATCCCGCTTTATGCTATTCCAGATGCCGAATTTGAGCTGTTGAAAGCGCGCGCGTCTTATGTTATGGATAGTGTTGAAGAAGCCGTGTCACGTTCGGAGCGTGACGCATGGACGGCACTACCAAACGACCAAGTGCTTCTTGCACACCGCGAGAAGGACTGGATTGAGTCTGACCCTCGACCTCTGAAAAACTGGTTCTTAGATGAAGTAGATGCAAAAGGTGAACAGCTTCGCCGCGTGGTTCGCTATTTGAAGGCATATCGCGATTGGCGTTGGAGTCAGGGCGGCCCAACTTCCATTTTGCTGATGGCTGCAGCGTCGCCGCTGTTCGAGGCAAAGCACGGCCGAGATGATTTGGCATTACTTGAGGTATGCAAAGCTTTACCCAGAGCGTTGCGGGAAGGCGTGGATAATCCTACTGAGGAGTCGGAGTCGCTGACGGCACGGCTGGGTATTGAGGGCGTTGAAGAGGCCGCCAAAGCGTTCGAAAAGTTCGCAAACATCCTGGACGCGGCAATCAGCTGCTCAGATGCGTCACTGGCTTGTCGCTGGCTTCAGGAACAGTTGGGCCAGAGGTTTCCATTTCAACCTTATTGGGTACCTACACCCTCGGCCCGTGAAGCTGTACTTGCAGCGGCGGCTATTCCAGGACCATCCGAAATCATCGGGCGCAACAAGTCTGCATGACCAAAATGACAGCCACAAACAAGATATCCGAGGTGGTCGAGGCCCTCTCGCATTATGAGTTCAGATACGAGAGTACTTCAGATGGCTTTTTAGAATTCCAAGGAGTACTTCGACACGAGGAGTGTGCATACGATTGTGAAATGTATATTGCTAAGGATTTTGCATCGCTTCCGCTGATTCGACTGAAAGCGATTCCGGGTATCTTGGGAGCAGTGGCTCCTCATTTAAGCGCAATGGGTTGGCTCTGCTACCTTTCTCGGTCCTCTACAGTAATCAACATTTTTGACCCTGTTGGTCAAACCATTGCGTTCGTTAAGCGGGCCGAATACGTCTTGGGTCAGATACTTGATGGTTCGGTAGTGGACGACTTGGCTGATGAGTTCTTCGCTTACTGGGGGAGCAGCAGCAATAGCTGTTTCTTTGACGTAGACGACTTTGAATCAAAATCGTTGCATTTGCTTTGGGGATTTGAAAAATCCGAAAGCAATCAGGCGTTTCTTTCTAATGACCTAGTCCGAACGAAGATGAAGGCGGCTGCACTTGGCCGGAATATCTTCCAAAATCGAATCCCGGTTTTGGCTTTTGTGTCACCGATACCGCCCCAAGCGAGCTTAGTACATTGGCCCATCTCAAATTTGGGAGAGTTTCTGAGTTGGCAGCGCCATCTTGATGGCCCAACATCTTATCGAATTGAAGCCGCTATAAAGAACACCGTTCGCTGCGGCGCACCTGGCGTAGTGGTAGCAATAAAGTCGCCTCGGTTTATCTATAGCTTGGTGATTCTCTTCACTAAATCCGGGAAACTGAAGGAAAAAAAAGTTTCGTTGGATGAGCTGCGTGAAAGTATAGCCATGCCATATTTTGGAAGCAGGATTGATGACAAATTTATTGTGGAAAGGAACGTGCCTTCAATGAAGACGCTGGCAGAAAAACGGATTGCTCTGGTAGGCTGCGGAACAATTGGAGGGTATCTCGCTGACCTGCTAGTGCGCGCTGGAGCTGGTAGCGGCGGTGGCGAGTTAGTGCTGATTGATAACGATATTCTTACTACAGGAAACTTGGGGCGTCACATCCTGGGATTTTCGGACGTCGGGAAAAATAAGGCTAGAGGAATGGCTCGGAAGTTTCTTCGCGATACACCAGGCGCTAATGTTAAATCTATCCAGCTTGATGCTAAGGAAGTCAACCTGACGAAGATGGACCTTGTCATCGACGCGACCGGGGAGGAGTCACTCGGGTATATCCTAGAGCCTAAATATCGTGCAGCGCAGGCACGCCTGTCCGCTTGGATTGAAGGTCCTGGAATAGCCGTCCGTGGGCATCTAAAAACGGAAAGGGGCCAAGCATGTGGCTACTGCTTAGCAAATTACGCGCAGGAAGGTCAGTATCATGCAACCGTAGAGCCCATGCCCAAAATCTATGCCGGACAGGGCTGCGAACAAGAGTATGTGCCCTTCCCGGCGACTGTATCGATTCAAGCGGCGTGCCTAGCCTTAGACATGGCGTTAGATTGGGCAGCAGGAAATCAAACCAGCACGTTGCGGACAAGAGTGGTGGTACCGGGCTACACTTGCCAACCCGATTCCTCTCCGCCGAGTATCGAAGGTTGCCCAGCGTGCGATTCGTAGATTTGTGGCAGATGCCAAGCCAAAAGATATATGTATTGTTTCAAGCATCAGTGCTCGAAACCTTTGATGTATATCGCCAAAATTCTCGGACTGCGACTGAGGCAGGCGGCGTACTGCTAGGTCACGTCCGTGGTGAGCACCTAGAGGTTATACAAGCCACTCCGCCTCTGGCTGGGGATGTTCGGCATCGGATGCAATATGAGCGCAACGACCCAGCTCATCAAACGATTGCCGACCTCATGTGGAGACAAAGCGATGGGGAAACTCGGTATCTAGGTGAATGGCACACCCATCCGGAAGATAGACCGAGCCCTTCAAGGGTGGATATGAATGGCTGGACGCATCGAGCCCTAGCTCGTCAGGACGGGCGTGCGACCTTGGCCGTTATCGTAGGCCGCGTTGGCCTGTATGTTTCGCTCGTCGATGGGGCGGGCGAGACAGCCCTTTTTCTGGAGTGCCAATCCTCGTGATATGCACCAAGATATATTTTTAACGTAACATTGTGACGCCTTGGGGAGGCCGTGAAATTCCTATTAACTAAGCCTCTGGCTAAAGCACGTCTTTTGGAAAGGGAGGGTCGACTAGAATGACTCTCCGTCGGACGCAAAGCGTTACACTCTCAGTATATTTTTGCAACAAAGCCTCAATGACCTAGCATTTTTCTCACTGCCGTCGCAAATCCCGGGTCGAACACTGTACGCCCTTTGGAGTTGACTACCTCGCCAAAGTTAGCCTCACGCCATCCTTGACTTTCAAGAAAATCGGGAGAGACTGCCTTGAGCAGAGCCTTGCGCTCTGAATCGGTAAAAAGTGTAGAAACGGAAGAATTACTTCCTTGCAATGTCGGCCTTCGGTCCACAACAATGGTTGTGGCCGCTTTTAAAGTATTAAGCTGCGCCTTAAGCTTATTTCTTTGCACTATGACCCCTTGGACAATTGCGCGGATAGCGGGGTCATCGATGCGGCTGAGATAGTCTTCACTTGCAAGTTGCTTCGGCGGCTTTGGCGCTGCCGGGCCCGCGAAATCAGACCAAGCTAGAATCAAAACCTTGTAATCAACCATGCCCTCATTATAAAGCCCACGGGCCGTGAGCAACCCGTCACGCTCACATAGCTTTCCTATAGTTGAGATGGAAATGTCTCGTAAGCCAGCTTCATATTGTCTGCGGCAGAGTTCGTGGATTGCGCGAAGGTTGCGAAGCTTTAGCGGTCGCCCTCCTTTTGCAAGCAACTCGTCCAACAACGAGTCAGGGTTGCTAGTTTTTGACTTCATCTACAATTCTCGTAATTGGTATGACTTTGTTAGCGTTCAAGTGATTTGGAAACGTGGCTAGGTAGGTTTCACCCAAATCGATGCCAAGATGCTCACTGAGTTTTTTTCCGGCATCAATAAGCTCAATTACTTCTCGTTTGCCAAGAATAGGATTTTCAGGATTCGCACTTATAGCAAGGCGGTGTAGGAATGCATTTCCTACCAACAGCTGCTCACGTTCGGATAGTCTCATGAACATGGGTGACACGCCTTCGTTATAGAGCGCCGAGTCAAGCAGTTGACTACGTCGGATTACTGCCTTATCAGCTTCAAGGTCGGGATACAATTCTAAGTTCTCGCACACACCCGACAGTTGCAAAAGTTCGGATTCAGTTTCTTCAAATACAGCGCGTACTCGCCCAACAGCACCGTGCACTAAGAACTTTTGTGCGGCGCCCTGTGGTGTGTCTAGTAGGACTTGACACCGTTCTATCAAGCGCCAGCAAGCCACTAAGTCTTCGGCTAGGTCGCTAAATCGTTTGATTGATGTCTCCCATAAACGTTCAGCATTGCGAAGTGCCTCGTGTTCCATGAAGGACGGCCCGACTGCCGTAACCTCCTTGCGCGCCTTCTCTCGCTTTAACTCCTGTAGTGTCTGCTCGGCAGCCATCGACTTGTTTCGAGCCTCGTCAAAGTGATAGGCCAGTGTGTTGAAGTGCGCAGCCAACGATGGTAGGTAATGTGGTTCCGTGACAAACCAACGACACCGTATGCAATTCCGGCTACCACCAGGAACTGGGCCGAACAATGGCTTGCTCTCAGAACCAAGGTTAGCACCACCGTTATAACATCCTCCAACCTTATTATTGTCTTCCAGTTCACTGGCATTTCCACCAACCAGGCATAACCCTATGTGTAGAAGCATCCAGCCGGCAGCATTTCGTGAGGCCGGATGTTCAGGAAGTGATGCTGCCAAGGTTGCTTGGCTATTACAAACGGCCTTTTCAACCAATTCTTCGTACTCAGCATTCAGTAAGAACTCGCTAACGGCTTTTTCCTTTTCTGCTGACAGCTTTTCAGCCGCCTTAGTCAATACCGATTTGATTCGTACCGCTCCTGGCTTCGTGTAATAAAGTGTCATAAGGAGCCGACTGTGACCAACTAGCTTCTGCATGATAGGGAAAGGGACGGCGCCGTCAAGGACAAAAGCAGTCACCAACGACACCCTCAAACTGTGCATCGGAAACTGCGTGCTAAGCCGTCCATTACTATCCTGAAACACTAGACGTACTTTCGAACCATTCGCATGTAGTTCGCCCCTAGCAGCCAGCCGCTCTTGATAGTTCTCAAGTAAATTACACCATGCGCTATATAAAACGGCATCGGTTATTGGTAAATGACACTCCTTTTCGTGGCCTTCGGCCAGCCGGAAAAGAAAAGAGGCCTTTGGGTAGCTGGATAACTGTTGCTGGCTCTTAAGGGGTATATGCCGCGCATCAAGCTCAGCCCAATGAGTCGTGCATGAAATAGGGTTGTACTTCATCTGCCAGTCGCGCAACTTCTCGAGCCAATAATAGATGTCTTCGTTGAGTGTATGTGAAGTGTGCCACTCAACCTCGAGGCCCTTGTCTGGGCCGTCCTTAACAATATCGGCTGTTTTATTCGTATTGACGTAAAGCACGTTCTGTTCAGAACCGTCCAACTCGTTTATCTTTCTGCGTAAAACACCCTGGCACCGCGGTCTGCCACCGCTGACTAATGGTTCCGCATTCGAGTTCAGCGACCACTTGCCTTTTGCAAATACCCACATATCGAACTCTCCGGAATCCAAAAGGCGAACTTGAGCCGTTCGCATGGGCACAATAAGCTTCACCAGTACTGCTACCCACCGAACCGGGCTCCACATCTGCAGCACATTCTCGCAAATATTATTTTTGTACCTTGGTCGTACTCGCAATACGCAATCAGGGTCATCGCGGTCAACCATGTCATCAGTGACGTCAAACCAATCCCTGCCCGGCGCACCCTTCTCGCCAATATCTGCTCCTAGTGCCTGTTGTGCAAATTTCCAATCGCGGAAGTGCTGGCCAGCAGCCAAGATGTGGCGTAGTTCCTCGATATATCCATAAGGTAACGGGCGACGGACACTCTCACTTGGAACGTATGTTCCACCTGAATTCCTGACGATAGATACTGGGTTACGAAAGGCAGGGGAAATAACACGCGCCCCGTCATCCGAAACAAAGCTGAACTCCTTCAAAAGCACCCAATTAATCATCTCATGAATGCAGTTGTTGTAGCTAACACTTGCGCTCGAACCGGGACACGCCGTTTCTTTGAAATCTGGGAGCTGCGCTCCACGCAATAGCATGTCTCTGGGTTTCTTTGGCACCTTCGGGTGCGTCAGATACACGTCGAAAAAAGCAATTATCGCTGCCATTCTATGACCAAGACCTGATTTCTCACCTTTAAGCCACTCCACAGCTAGCGCTTGCCAATCCGCCAAGGCTGGATGGTCACGTGCTACCCATGTTAGCTCGAGGTCGTGTGCTTTCTGGACACGCTTTGGAGGCAAAATGGGATTTCCCGCTTTGACGTGCCACGGGCGCGCGAACGCATCCCAAGCAAGAATCAAATTCCGGTGGTCCTCGAAATCTTTGCTCTTTAAACTTGCCCGCTTTAGAATTCCTTCCTGCTCGCAGATGTTTCCAACTGTTCCGAAGCCGAAATCCAATGAACTCGTCGCATGATGTTTGCGACAAACATCATTCAACGCGCGTAAACTGCGCTGCTTATGAGCGCGACTTCCTTTTGCAAGCAACTTTCGAAGTACGACCTCCGGGTGACCTTCGGGAAGTTGCTTGAGTTCGTCAACGGACATTGGCTCAGCAAATGCTGCCCATGCACCAATTAGGTCCCGATGCGCCTCGCAACCCTTGTTATACAAGCCCCTGGCGGAAATGATATTTTCCGCTTCGCATAGTCGCCCGATGTGACTAATGGAGAAATCCTGCTCTCCAGCTTGGAAACGAGCTTCGCACAGCGCGTTTATCGCGGACAACTTATTCCGTCGCGAGACTGAGGTTATCGTCGTTAATATTATTTCCAGAACTTTAGACGGTTTTTTTGGTTCAAATGTCATCAATGCCAAGCCATTTCAAGGGAGGGGGACTGATATCCCTAAGTTTGGGTTTGCGATACGTAACCTTTCCGCAGCGACTAAAAGCGCGTTTCGGGTTTCCTGAGCGGTCGGAGTGGTGTAAACTTTCTGACTCTCTTCAGAACTATGATGCATGAACTTTTGCAAAAAGAAAGTAGTCACGCCTGCATTCTTGAGTCGACGTCCGTAAGCGTGCCTGTGGCCGTGCGTAGTGGTCCCTAGGTCTTTGCGCACAACTAGGCCAATGCGCCTGCACGCTTGAGCATGCGCCTTGTTAAACTGGCTTAATGTGTACATATCACCAATTGGCTCCCTACTTAGGTTGATAAAGGCGAATGGGTGAGTCCTGTTGACTTGCGCCACGGTGCGCAGGTATTTATTCCAGACGGTCAAAAACAGCTCTCCGAGCTCGGGCTCAAACCAATAGGCTTCTTTATAATATTCTCCATCGTGCAGTCCCCCTTTCCAACCGGCTGACTGACTGCTTAACATCAGATTGCGAGGTAGCAACCCAAACCGCTCAGCCAAGTAGGTGGCCCTATTGGCTTTGCGCTCCCGACCCAATGCGTCACGCCAGCCATGGGGAGAAAAACCTTGCGAAGGATGATGGATGCGAACTAACGCGGACTTTGGATTTGAAGGGTCCGGCACGACATCTTCGATGTAGAGGTGGAAAGGCTCTGATTCCCGAAAGCCTGCGCCGTGACAAAGCAAGCTTATGAGGATGCCCCGGTAGTCATAACGAGCACCGACTTTGAATCCGCTATCAAGCAGTTCCCTGAACCTATCGTCTGGGAACGAAGGAGGGTCAGAACTGGTTACCCGGGGCCGCCGTTGTGCCCGCACCCTAAAGCCCGCAGGCGACGGACCGGCATTGGCTCCCCAAGTATGGCCCAGCAATCCAGCATCACGTCGATGATTGTAAGCAGCGCCGTCGCATGCTTGGTCAAATGCATTACCTACATATCTCGGATTGACTTGAGCGGCATTCGGCCTCTCCTTGCTAAGCCATTCGAAGAAAAGGGTGAGGTCAGTAATTATATGTTGTGCGTCCGCTGCGGAACGAGCTGGCCAAGCCAGCCAACTTGGGTCGAACCCCGATTTCAAGTCGAAGGTGCCGGTGTAAAGCCGCTGCGCGAAGTTTCGAAATAAGACATGCGTATCCCGCTCGAGCGGGTTGACATGCATGTACTCAAGGAACATCTGCACTGACCTGACCACTTTCCCCATCCAAACAAGGCTTCTGTCGTGAGCACGGGTAAGGCAGTAGTCGAGTAGAGGTGTCAGCACGCCCTCTGGAGTCAGAAGGCCAGGCAAATCTGTGTACGCGCCCGTCTCGTCCGTCAAGACACGAATTTTGGATGAGACGAACATTTCGACCTTCGACGTGGAATATACGGACAGAGAAGGATTGCCAGAGGCCTCACATCTCGCTCCACTAATAGTCATAACAATTGAGATGGGTACGGTGAGAAGGCAACCCAAAACACAAAAGCCCTTACCCCCGGAGAGAGATAACGACTACATGAATCAGTTGTAAAAACACCTTGCGCATACTTGACGATAGCGGCTGTTTCCCCCAATGAGGACTTGGTCGCCCTCACGAACCCGAACTCCATTTTCATCCGTTCGTATGTTCATGGTGGCCTTCTTGCCGCACTTACAGATAGTCTTAATTTCTTCAAGACTATCGGCCAAAGCGAGGAGCGCCGCTGAGCCAGGGAACGGGTCGCCCCGAAAATCAGAGCGGATACCAAAGCACATGACCGGGGTATTCCTAGTATGAACCCACTTATGAAGCTGATGGACTTGGTCAACAGACAAAAACTGAGCTTCATCCACAAGAACACAAGACACATCAGCATCTTGCAATAGCACATCGAAGTCAGTTTCTGGACTGTAGGTCGTCGCATCGCTCTTGAGTCCAATACGCGATGCAATCACCCCATATCCATCGCGGCCATCAAGTGCAGATGTTAGGAGCAGGACTCTCATCCCGTTCTCGTTGTAGTTGTGCGCTACTTGGAGCAGGTAGGTACTTTTACCGGCATTCATGGCTGAAAATCTATAGTGGAGGCTGGACATTTTAGCAATCTTTCTTGCGAGTGGTGGCGTCCGCGACGTTACTACCCGATACATAGTTTGGCACTATAGGGTATAGCAATGAATATATCAATGCATTCGAGTAAGGAAATTTTGAAAATTTTCGCGGTATATGCAGGTTTCCCATTCGCTTTTTAGAGCTTTTTGTCCAAAGTGTGTAGTTTGGTAGGGGTGAATAATCGCGGAATACCGGAAATAAAGTTTTGCCACTGCCGCCTGCCCTGTCTGAGTAATTTCAATACTATTTAGTATCTTTTCGAGGCGTGATTATAAATCGCAATGGAGGACTTGCGGCAGCTTAATAGTCCTGCCTTTGGCGCGGCAAGCGGGCGAAAAACGGCGCATACTCGCATCGCGCACCTTGCCGCCGATATGCGCAGGGCGCATATGCAAGCATATAAACATTCGTTCGCCGCACTCGTCCACCCGCCTACACTGCGCGGCACGGAAGGCTGCTCGGGACACAATCCGGAGCGGCTGTTTCTCTGACAGGAGCCACCATGAATGATCGAATGCCATCCCCATCCCAGCCGCCAGCGCTATACACGCTGATCGGCAATACCCCGCTGGTCGAAGTCACCAGGCTCGACACAGGCCGGTGCCAGCTGTTCCTGAAACTGGAATCGCAAAACCCCGGCGGTTCCATCAAGGACCGCATCGGCCTGTCCATCATCGAAGCGGCCGAAGCCGACGGCCGCTTGCAGCCGGGCGGCACCATCGTCGAGGCCACCGCCGGCAACACCGGCATCGGCCTGGCGCTGGTCGGCCGCATCAAGGGCTACCGCGTGATTTTAGTCGTGCCCGACAAGATGTCGACGGAAAAAGTGCTGCACCTGAAGGCCCTGGGCGCGGAAGTGCACACCACGCGCTCGGATGTGGGCAAGGGCCATCCCGAGTACTACCAGGATTACGCGGCACGCCTGGCGCGCGAACTGCCGGGCGCCTTCTTCGCCGACCAGTTCAACAATCCCGCCAATCCGCTGGCCCACGAAACGACGACGGCGCCCGAAATCTGGGAGCAAAGCGGCCATGACGTGGACGCCATCGTCGTCGGCGTCGGTTCCTCCGGCACCCTGACGGGCCTGACGCGCTACTTCCGCAAGGCGCAGCCCAAGCTGGAATTCGTGCTGGCCGACCCGCAGGGCTCCATCCTCACCGAATACATCGACACGGGCAAGGTGTCGGACACGAGCGGCTCGTGGGCCGTCGAAGGCATCGGCGAAGATTTTATCCCGTCGATTGCCGACATGGACAGCGTCACGCGGGCCTACACCATCACGGACCAGGAAAGTTTTGATTCCGCGCGCGCCCTGCTGCGCGCCGAAGGCATTTTAGGCGGCTCGTCCACCGGCACCCTGCTGGCAGCCGCCCTCAAGTACTGCCGCGAACAAACCACGCCAAAGCGCGTCGTCACGTTTGTGTGCGACACGGGGACGCGCTATTTATCCAAAGTCTACAACGACGGCTGGATGCGCGACCAGGGCCTGTTGCAGCGGGCGCCCTCGGGCGACTTGCGCGACCTGATCGGGCGCCGCTACGACGAGGGCGACGTCGTCAGCGTGGCGCCGGGCGACACCCTGCTGACCGCCTTCAACCGCATGCGCGCCAGCGACCTGGCGCAGCTGCCCGTCATCGATAACGGCCAGCTGGTGGGCATCCTCGATGAATCGGACTTGCTGCTGCACGTCTCGGGCGACGCCGCCCATTTCGCCGGTCTGGTGGGCGCCACCATGACGACGCAGATCGAAACCCTGGCGCCCTCAAGCGGCTTGCCCGCCCTGCGCGCCACCCTGGACCGGGGCTTGACGGCCGTCGTCGCCGACGATACCGCCTTCTATGGCCTGATCACCCGCTTCGACCTTCTCAATCACTTACGCAGGACACTATCTTGAGCCAAGAAACCACCCGCAAGAGCCACCTCGCCACGCGCGTCATCCACGCCGGCCAGTCGCCCGACCCGTCGACGGGCGCCATCATGCCGCCCATTTACGCCACCTCCACCTTCGTGCAAGAGAGTCCCGGCGTGCACAAGGGCCTCGATTATGGCCGCTCGCACAATCCCACGCGCTGGGCGCTGGAGCGCTGCGTGGCTGACCTGGAAGGCGGCAGCGCGGCCTTCGCGTTCGCCTCGGGCCTGGCCGCCATCTCGTCCGTACTGGAATTGCTGGACGCTGGCAGCCACATCGTCGCCGGCGACGACATGTACGGCGGCACCTACCGTTTATTTGAGCGCGTGCGCCGCCGCTCGGCCGGCCACGAATTTACGTATGTGGATTTGACCAATCCGGAAAACCTGCTGGCCGCGCTGCGCCCGGAAACGAAGATGGTGTGGGTGGAAACGCCCACCAACCCCATGCTGAAACTGGCCGACCTGCGCGCGATTGCCGACATCTGCCGCGCACGGGGCATCATCGCCGTGGCCGACAACACCTTCGCCAGCCCGCTGGTGCAGCGCCCCCTGGAACACGGTTTTGATATCGTCGTGCACTCGACCACCAAGTATCTGAACGGCCACTCGGACATCATCGGCGGCATCGCCATCGTCGGCGCGGAAGAACGCCAGGCCGAATGGCGCGAGCAGCTGGGCTTCTTGCAAAACTCGGTGGGTGCGATTGCCGGGCCTTTCGACAGCTTTTTGGCTTTGCGCGGCATCAAGACGCTGGCCATCCGCATGCAGCGCCATTGCGCCAGCGCGCTAGCGCTGGCGCAATGGCTGGAGCGGCAAAAGGAAGTGAAAAGCGTGTTTTATCCGGGCCTGGCATCGCACCCGCAGCACGCGCTGGCGCAGCGCCAGATGGATGGCTTCGGCGGCATCATCTCCATCGACCTCGATACGGATCTGGCCGGCGCGCGCCGCTTCCTGGAGCGCTGTGAAGTGTTCGCCCTGGCCGAAAGCCTGGGCGGCGTGGAAAGCCTGATCGAACACCCAGCCCTGATGACGCACGCCAGCATCCCGACCGAACAGCGGGCCAAGCTGGGCATCGGCGACGGCTTGATCCGCCTGTCGGTGGGCATCGAAGACATCGAAGACCTGCGGCATGACTTGCGCACGGCGCTGGACGCGATTTGATATTTCAAATCAACCCAAGACCAGAACTACTGGGGTCGTACCCTGAGGGTACGACCCCGGCGTTTGCTATGGGGCTGCCTCATTCCCCGGCCGGTACCTGCGCTCCAGGTGCTGTTCCACCTGCTCGGGATAAAACAGCACGTCCTTGAATTCCCCGCGCGCATACATGGCTGCCTGGTCCTGGAAGTGCGGCGACTTCGGGTCGCCGCTCTGGCCACCGGCAAGGATGCTTTTCGCCTTGATGCGGGGGCCGAATTCCACGGCCGCCACAAAGCTGTTGCCACGCTCGCCATAGATGCGTCGCGTCGTGCTCTTGCTGCTCTGGCCATACGCCGCCAGCGCACCCCAGTTGCCCGACGCGTAAGGCACGGGCAAGCTGGCTTGCGCATCGTCAAACGGCTGCACCACGTCGCCCGTCAAGCGCTGGTAGCGGTTGATCTCGCCCCATGGCGTTTGCCAGTGGCCGAAATCGCGCTGCAGTTTATCGGCGGCGCCGGCCAAGGCCGCCAGGCGCTGCGCCGCCGTGACCTTCTCCGTCGCCATGAAATCGACCACGGGCACGCCCTGCTCGCGCGCCTGTTTACCCGTCAGTTCCGCCAGCTCCTGGCCCCAGAACACGGCCAGCGAAGTGGCCGTGGACGTCAGCGCATAGCGCCAGTCCCAGGCCCGCAGCAGCGCGACCTTGTCGGCCAGCGCCAGCTGTTGCGCGTCGCCGGCCGGCAGCGCATCGTATGCCGCGAACAGTGGCGGCAGCAGCGCTTCGAAGGCCGTCAGTTCGCTGTCGTAGGACGCGGCGATCAGGCTATCCAGGGTAAAACCCGTCCTATTCTGGAAGACCTTGACCGCATGCAGGCCGCGCGCGTTTTCACCGTAGACCGACATGTAGGCGGGATAGTCCTGCTGGCGTGGGCTGTTGGCGCCAGCCGCCGAATACGGCCAGTTGTTGGTGTTCTGTATCCAGCCATTCTTCGGATTGAACAGGGTGATGGTTTGCGCCACGGTGTGCAGCCCTTGCCATTCCGTGGCCGGATCGCTGCCGTCGACGGGCTGCTTCCAGTTGAAGCGCGGGTCGCGCACGGGAATGAAATTACCGTGAAAATAGGCGATATTGCCGTCCGCATCCGCATATACCGTGTTGTTCGACGAATTCGTGCGCAGTTCCATGCTCTTGTAAAACGCCGCGTAATCGCGCGCCTTGGTGCGCGTGTACGATTGCATGAGCGCCTTCAAGGGCGAGTGCATCAGGCGCACGGCCACCCAGCGCCCGTCCTGCGCGCGCACGATGGGACCGTGGTGGCTGTAATAGACGGTGATGGTTTTCGCCCCCATGGCGCCACTCGCCAGCTTATATGGCACGGTAATCGGCACGGCTTTCAAGGGGCGCAGCGCGCCGTCATAGCGGTAGAACCATGCGCCATCCCGCTCGACGATGCTTTCCAGGTATTCGTCGATGACGTCGCCGCCGCCCGAGGTGTGCATCCAGCCCAGGCGCTCGTTGAAGCCCTGGTAGACGAAGAACTGGCCCCAGGTGACGGCGCCATACGCATTCAGGCCCTCGCCACTGGTCATCTGCACTTCGGGACGGAAGTAAAAGGACGTGTGCGGATTGATCATCAGCAGCGCGTGGCCATTTTTCGTGATGGCGGGCGCGATGGCAAAGCCGTTCGAACCGCTCGGTTCGGGGTCCAAGCCCGTTTCCAGGCTGGCCAGCGCCACCGTGAAGGGCCTGGCTTGCTGCCCATAAAACGCTTCGAGCTGCGCCAGGTTGACGGACTCGATATCGCCGCCGATGCTGCCTTCGCTGAAACTGAGGGCCATCCACGGCTCGAAATGCGCGATCAGCCGCGGTTTCACGTGCGGGTGCGTGGCCAGGTAAAAATTGAGGCCATCGGCAAAGGCATCCATCAATGTGCGCAGCCACGGCGGGCTGGCGCCGTACTGCGCTTGCAGCTCAAGCGGGTCGATGAAGAGCTTCATGCGCAGGTCGCGGTACAGTTCCCGCTCGCCCTCCACCTCCGCCAGCCGCCCCATGGCGTTGATGTAATTGAGCTCCACGCGGGGAAAATCATCCTCGGCTTGCGCATACATCAAGCCGAAGACGGCATCGGCATCGCTCTTGCCCGTCACATGGGGAATGCCCCACGTATCGCGCGCAATGCTGACGTTGGCGGCCTGCGCCTGCCAGCGGGCCATGTCAGCAACAGAAGCGGCGGGTGCTGCCAGTACCGGGGGAACGGCGACGGCGCCGCAGGCGATGGCGGCGAACAGGGCACAGCGAGCTGGCATGCACTACTCCAATAGTCAGGATGCGTCGATCAAGGCAGCTATGCGCTGGTTCAACTCCGTATTCTCCGCCTGCAGCTGCGCCACCCGCTGTTTCAGGCTGGCGATCTCGCCGCGCAGGCGTTCCGCTTCGGACGGCGCCTGGGCTGCATTCTCGGCCCACGGCTCATTGCCCGTTTCCGGCGTGTCCTGCGACACGTGAGGCGCTTTCGGCTCGCGCGGCGTGCGCGTGGCGGCGCGCTGTTCGCGGATTTCCTTGGCCGCCTGGCGTAATAATTTCTTGCCACCGGCGACGGCCGCCACCTGCTCTTCCGGCGGCAGCGACGCCACGGTGGCCGCCGCATTGATCGAGATCGTGCCCGAACGGACGGCTTCCACCAGCTCCGGCGCGGCCGCCTTCTGGATTTTTTCGATCTGGCTGATCTGGTTGCTGCTCAAGCGCGCCGCCTTGGCCACCTCTTCGCGCGTGCTCATGGGGGGTTTCGGCGCGTTTTCGCCGTCCGGCGCGTCAGCCGCGCTAACGGGCGCCGGGCTGCGCGCGGCGACGATTTCTTTCTTGCGCAAGGCCAGCACGCCGCGCTGGAAGTCCGACACGCTGCGGCGCGCCAAATGATTGTCGATCATCCACAGCATGACGTCGTCAAGCGAAGTAAAGCTGGTGTTCTGGATGGTCTTGAATTCGATGCCGTGCTGGCGGCAGATGGCGTAGCGGTTATGCCCGTCGATCAGCACGTCGTTCCACAGCACCAGCGCGTCGCGGCAGCCTTCGGCCAGCAGGCTGCGTTCGAGCGCCGCGTATTCGCTGGCGGTGAGCGGGTCGATATACGACTGCAGCACCTGATTGATAGTGATATTCATGGTTGTCCTCAATAATGCGGCGCGATGGTCCGCGCCGGCACGAATGCTACACCATCCATCGCCCCTGGCCGGGTAAAATCACGGCGGCACAGCTCATACAAAAACACGGACCATGAAAAGAAAGTACGCCACCGCGATCATTTTTAGCGTTGCCGCCATCGGCTTCACCTGGGTCAGCCCCTATATCGCCATGTACCGCATCAGCATCGCGGCGAAATCCGTGCGCCTGGAAAACCTGGCGCAGCAGGCCGACCTGCCCGCCGTGCGCGCCAGCGTGGCGCGCCAGTTGCGGGCGGCCGGCGAAACGGCCGGCGACGACGATTTCAAGGAAATGCTCGACACCATCGTCTCGCCGCCCGGTATCACGCTGCTGATCCTGCACGGCAAGCAAGGGGCGGATGGCAAGCGCCACGACTTCGGCATGGCGTACCGCTCGTGGAACGAAGTGGTGCTGCGGCGCAGCGGCGCCGGCCCCGCCGCCAGCCAGTTTTTGCTGCGCCGGCATGGCATCTGGGATTGGAAATTGGCGGATATTACCTTGCCGCCGGAATTACTCTGACGAAACTTGATCTAAAACAACACTTACCTGAACCGTCATATTGATTTTTGGAAATATTATGTAGAATGCCAACACTTCAGGCGCAGCGGGTCGCCAGGCATCCGAGAGATTGCACGATGAAAAGAATGTTGCTTCTCGCTCTAGTGGCACTGGTCGCGCTGGCCGGCGCCTTCTATGGCAGCCCGTATTTCACCATGAACAAGATCCGCGCGGCAACCATGGACGAGGATACCCAGGCTCTGGCTGCGCAAATCGACCTGGCGCAGCTGCGCGGCAGCCTGGGGCAGCAACTGCATGCCCTGTTCTCGGCGCCGGAAGTGGCCGACGACATCAGCCCCGACGTCATCGACCCCTTGCTCGATACCATGCTGATGCCTGAAGGCATCGTCGCCTTGATGAAGCTCAATGACCGCTACGAAAAGCCGATCGCCAAGGTCAGCGACATCAGCGGCCGCAAGCGCAATGCCAAACCCGACTACAAGCTGCGCTACACCGCGTGGGACAAGGTCGTGGTGCAGCGCGCCCATAGCAAGAGCCATATCGGCGAGCTGACCCTGACGCGCGACGGCCTGTGGCGCTGGAAACTGGTGTCGGTGGCGCTGCCCAAGAATCTGCTGGCCGACGCGTAAGGCGCGGGTACACTGCTATCATCGGGTTTTGATTTCCATCGGAGGCAGCATGTCAGACCTGGTACAACACGCACTGGCCCACGCGGGCAAACCGGCCACCACGCCCTGGGTGGTGACCCTGGTCAGCGGCGAAAAACTCACCGGCCCCATTTCCCCGCTCAGCGATGGCTGCTACGCCATCGGCCTGGGACAAATCAAGTACTTTTCCAGCGACAAGGTCGCCTGCCTGAATGTATCGGGCGCGGGCGCGTTTCCCATCTGATCACAGACCGCCAGGGTCAACGGCCTTCACGCCCGTTGCCGCTGGACTGTCTCGCCGGCCGGTGCCCCCCCGGCATTGGACGTCCATGCTAAAAAGTTGTTTTTTGGCACGAAAATCTCATTGATTTACTGATTTTTTTATGCAACGATGAATTCAATAAATAAAACAAATAAATTATTGAAATCAGTTTTTAAGTAACGCGATCCTCACACCACGAATCCGTGTTCTGGATAGAGATGCACTGCGCAAGGCGCGGCCCATTGGCCAACGATATATGGCTACCGGCACCACACGAGCGCCGTTTCTAATTTCATAACGTATTCTGGGAGAGGCATCATGAATCAATTAACTGTTCGCAAGCAACTGACTCTGGCCTTCGGCCTGCTGGTCTTTTTCCTCATCGGCATCTCGATCCTGTCCATACGGAGTTTTTCCAACTCCAACGACAGCTTTGAGCAGTATGTCACCGGCATCACAGCCCGCGCCAATACGGCGCACCGCGTGCGTGACGCGATCGACATGCGCGCCGTGGCGGCCAGGAACCTGGTGCTCGTCACCAAGCCGGAAGACCTGGAAATCGAGCGCCAACACGTGTTGCAGGCGCAGGCCGATGTCGTCAAGGACATGCAGCGCCTGCTGCAGCTGGCACAGAAGCCGGAGGTATCGGACGAGGTGCGCAGCAGTATCAACAAGATCGACAGCATCGAAAAACGCTATGCTCCCGTGGCGCTGGCCATCGTGGACCTGGCGCTGCAAAAGAAAACCGAACTAGCCATCGTCAAGATGAACGAGGAATGCCGTCCGCTGCTGGCCGCTCTCGTCGCCGCCACCGATGAATATTTCACGCTGACAGACCAGCGCTCCGCCCTCATCCTGCAGGAAGACGACGCGCAGTACATTCTCAACCGGAACATCCTCATCGGCGCCAGCATGCTGTCCATCGTGCTGGCGGCCCTGGCGGGCTGGCTCATCACGCGCCACTTGCTCAAGGCACTCGGTGCCGAACCGCGCCAATTGTGCGACGCCGTCAGCCTGCTTGCCGGCGGCGACCTGACAGGAAAACTCAGCGTCGCGGCGAACGATAGCGTCAGCGTGCTGTCGGCGCTGCAACGCATGCAAGTGTCGCTGACCTCGGTAGTCTCATCCGTGCGCCAGGATTCCGACACGGTAGCCCTGGCCGCCGCGGAGATTTCCACCGGCAACAACGATCTTTCCATGCGCACGGAACAACAAGCCAGTTCACTGGAAGAAACGGCTTCCTCAATGGAAGAGCTCACCAGCACCGTGCGCAAGAATGCGGAAAATGCCCGCGAAGCCAATGTGCTGGCGACAACCGCATCGGACGTCGCCAGCAAGGGCGGCGCCGTGGTGGGGCAAGTGATGGGCACCATGGACCTGATCAGCGAATCGTCGCGCAAGATTGTCGACATCATCAGCGTCATCGACGGCATCGCCTTCCAGACCAATATCCTGGCCCTGAATGCCGCAGTGGAAGCGGCGCGTGCCGGCGAACAGGGCCGTGGCTTCGCCGTCGTGGCAACCGAGGTGCGCGGCCTGGCCCAGCGCAGCGCCAGCGCGGCCAAGGAAATCAAGACGTTGATCGACGATTCCGTGAGCCGCGTCGATGCGGGCGCCAAGCTGGCGGCGCAAGCGGGCACGACGATGTCCGAGGTAGTCGCCAGTGTCGCCAGCGTCAGCAACATCATCGCTGAAATCACGATGGCCAGCCAGGAACAGTCCGCCGGCATCGAGCAGATCAATCAGGCGGTGGCGCAGATGGATAGCGTCACGCAACAAAATGCGGCGCTGGTGGAAGAAGCGGCGGCGGCCGCAGAATCGCTGCGCGACCAGGCCAGCAACCTGGTGCAAACCGTGAGTATCTTCAAGACGCACGACGGCCAGGTGGCGGCACCGGCGCGCACGACGGCGGCAGCACGCGCCAGCGCAAAACCGCTGCGCCTGGTACCGGCTGCGGCCAGCAGCACCGTCAAGCGCCAGGCCGCGCCGGCAAAACCCCGTGCGGTGCAAGCGCAAGCCGTGACGGCCGGCGATTGGGAAGAGTTTTAAGCAGATCACAGGCACAGGGGAAAGCCGCAACTGGCACCTCCCCTGTCACGTTGCAACAACACGCCAGCCCGCGCTGACGCCACCAGGCACTCGCTCTCCGGCTACGTGAGTTCGGGCAAGCGCTCCAGCGCCACTTTCAAGGCGGCAAAACACTGCGCGTCGATGGCTGTGCCCACAGTCTCGCCCATGATCTCGAGCGCCTGCGGAATGGGAATTGGCCCCCGATATGGCCGGTCGGCCGTGATGGCGTCGAAAATATCGGCCGTGGTGATGATGCGCGTTTCCAGGCTGATGTCGTCGGCCGTCAAGCCGCGCGGATAGCCCTTGCCATCGAGCCGCTCATGGTGCGCAGCGGCCACGACAGCCAGTTCGGCAAACGCATCAATGCGTGACAAAATCGTTTGCGTATAGTGTGCGTGCTGCTGCACGGCCAGCCACTCATCCGCGTCGAGTTTGCCGGCCTTGTCCAGCACGCTATTGCTGACGCCAAGTTTCCCGACGTCATGCAGCAAGGCACCCCGCTTGAGCCAGCGGCGCCGCTCCGGCGTCACGCCCAAGGTTTCGGCGATCATGTCCGCATACAAGGCTACCCTGGCGCTGTGCCCGCTCGTGTACGGGCTTTTCGAATCGACCACCTGACCGAACGCGGCAGCGATGTCGTCGAGATAATCCTCATCCACCGGCACGGAATGGTTGGCGGGCTCCAGCGCCGCCACGGCGGCCGTCAGGTCCTGCGAGCGCAACATGGACCAGAAGGCGGCCGACTGCGCCACCCGCTCGAACGCCTGCACCAATTGCGGGTCAAACCAGCTGCCCGTGCGCTGGCGCACCTCGGCCTGGGCGGCGCGCGCCCCATCGGCCGTATGAAACACGTCGATCACCTGTGCCAGCAGGGCAATGCGCGAAAACAAGGGAATCGCCTGGCCTGCCAGTTTGTCCGGCTTGCCCTGGCCATTGTGGTGTTCGTCGAGGCTGTAGATGCCCTGCGCCACGGATTCCGGAAAGCGCAGCAGGCGCGCGATGTCGGCGCCGCGCTGGCAGCGCGTGGCGATCAGTTCCTGCGCGATGTGCGCGCCGTCGCGCAAGATCGTCATCACGGCGCGGAATCGCTCGGCCAGGCCCGCCTTCAGGCCCGTGTGCTTGAGGACGAATTTGAGCACTTGCGGCAGACTGTCGCCCACCGTCTTGAAGCCTTGTTTGAAAGACAGATCATCCGTCAGGTAGAGCTCGCAGATGCGCGCGGCATTGCTGCTGCAGCCCAGGTCCTTGAGCAGCAGGGTGTAATACAGATTCCACAGGTCTTCATCCGCCATGCCCAGTTCGCGTCCCACGTGCATGCCGATCCAGCAACAGCGGATGCAATGGCCTTCTGGCTGTCCCTCCGTGATGTCCAGGGCCTGGCTCAGGGCGGCGATCAGCTCGGAAAGCCGGACGCCGTCAACGGGCGGCGTACTTGCGGAAAAGATTAACATGGTAGAAATATAAGTTTCTCATTTGCAATGAATTATATTCTACGCCAGATCTTGCCTGTAACTACCTTGTGGCAACATCATTGTTCGTGCATGCGCCGCGCCCAGCAACTGGCAGGCAAGATGCCATTCCATGATGTGGCAATACAACAACATCGCATGGCAGAAGAAAAAAGGGGAATTGTCGTATTTTCCGCACTGCACACTGAGCGCTGGCACGCCATGGCGCCGGCATGTTTGCGCTGTAGCAGGGAAAGATTTCGGTGGCCAAGCCATCCTTTGCGCTGGCACAAGCCTGCCGGCACCCCCACTATGCACCCGCCCGATATTGACGACAAATACGATTTTATTCACGTATTGAGTCGAAACACATATAAATAGTCTTGCCTGGAAAATGGCATGAATACCAAAACTTTCCGTGCTAGCATGATTTTTCGTCTAGCGGACTTGCGCCTGCCTGGACCTTACGAACAACCTTGACCGACAGGAGCCGTTTCATGATGACACCGCATGCCAGCACACACGCCAGCACCATCCGCCACAGCCTGATTGCCTTGGCAATCACTGCCGCCTTTCCCCTGCAGGCAATGGCGCAGGACAGCGTCCCGGCGCCGGCCGCACCAGCGGCACAGGCTGGTCCTGGCCAGCTGGAAACGGTGATCGTGACGGCCCAGCGGCGCGCGGAAAACATCAAGGACGTGCCCATGTCCATCGCCACCCTGAAAGGCGACAAGCTCGACACCCTGACGGCCGGCGGCGCCGACATCCGCTTCCTCAACAGCCGCTCGCCCAGCGTCTCGGTCGAGTCGGATTACGGCCGTACCTTTCCCCGCTTCTACATTCGCGGCCTGGGCAACACCGACTTCGACCTGAACGCCTCCCAGCCAGTGGGTCTGGTGATGGACGACGTGGTGCAGGAAAACGCCATGCTCAAGGGTTTTCCCGTGTTCGACGTGGATCAGGTCGAGGTACTGCGCGGCCCGCAAGGCACCTTGTTTGGCCGCAACTCGCCGGCCGGCGTGATCAAGTTCGATTCCGCCAAGCCGGTCTTCAAGACGGAAGGCTACCTGAGCGGCGGCTTCGGCAAGGATGGCATGAAGAACCTGGAAGGCGCCTTCAACGTGCCCGTCAGCGACACCGTGGCCCTGCGCTTTTCCGGCCAGACGCAGCGCCGCGGCGACCGCGTGCATAACCCGCGTCCCACCGGCACGCGCGACTTCGAAGGCTATGAAGACAGCGCCGCCCGCCTGCAACTGCTGGTCAAGCCCACGCGCGACTTCACCGCCCTGTTCAACGTGCACGCGCGCAACCTCGATGGCACGGCCACCTTGTTCCGCGCCAACATCCTGAAACAGGGCACCAACGACCTGGTCGACAATTTCGATTATGGCTCCTACCCGACCGATGGCATCAACCGCCAGCACCTGAAAACCAAGGGTGGCAGCATGCGCCTGAAATGGGACTTGCCCGGCGTCACCCTGCATTCCGTCACCGGCTACGAAAAACTCGATTTCTTCAGCCGCGCCGACGTCGACGGCGGCTATGGCGCCGTGTACGCGCCGCCGATGGGCCCCGGCTTCATTCCTTTCGTCGTGGAAACGGCCGACGTGATTCCCAACCACAAGCAGATTTCACAGGAATTCCGCGCCGAATCGAGCGCAAAAGGCCCGCTGCAATGGATAGGCGGCCTGTTCTACTTCAAGGAAGACATCCAGATCGACAGCATCAGCTTTGACAGCCTGGCGCCCGGCAATCCGCAAAACAGCGCCTACGCCACGCAAAACCAGAGCTCGAAGTCGTACGCGGCCTTCGGCTCGCTCAACTACACGGTCTCTGACGCCCTGAAACTGCGCGCCGGCCTGCGCTACACGAGCGACAAGAAGGATTTCTCGGCCAAGCGCGTGGAAGCGACCACGGCCGGCCCGTTCAACCTGAATGACACCTCGCACAACGTCAGCTGGGACCTGAGCGGCACCTATGTGCTGACGCCGGAAACGAACGCCTACGCGCGCATCGCCACCGGCTACCGCGCGCCATCGATGCAGGGCCGCCTGAACGGCTTGGCCGACCGCCCCTCGCAGGCCGGCGCCGAAAAAGTGCTGTCGCTGGAAGCGGGCATCAAGCAAGACCTGTTCGACAAGCGTGCCCGCCTGAGCCTGGCCGTATTCCAGTACCGCGTGAAAGACAAGCAATTGACGGCCGGCAGCGGCGTGGTCAACATGAACCGCCTGCTCAATGCCGAGAAGGCCACCGGCCAGGGCGTGGAGCTGGACTTCCAGGCCAACCTCAGCGACTCGCTCAGCATGACCCTGGGCGGCAGCTATAACCACACCGAGATCCAGGACAAAAAGCTGTACGTGCAAAGCTGCGGCAACGCCCAGAACACCCCGGCCAGCGGCTGCACCGTCACCGACCCCGTCGGCCCCTTCGTCGGCACGGCCTACATCGACGGTAACCCGCTGCCGCGCGCGCCCGAATGGCAAACCAACTTCACCTTGAAATACAGCATCCCCCTCGCCAATGGCGAGTTCTACGCCTACACGGACTGGGCCTACCGCACCAGCTACAACTTCTTCCTGTATGAAGCGAAGGAATACAAGGCCAAGGAACTGCTCGAAGGCGGCTTGCGCGTCGGCTACAAATGGGACCGCTACGAACTCTCCGCGTACGGCCGCAACATCACCAACCAGGTCCAGGCCTTGGGCGCCATCGAATTCAACAACCTGACCGGCATCGTCAACGAGCCGCGCACGTATGGGGTGCAGTTCAAGGCGACGTTTTGATGCTTGATCGGCACCAATAAAACTCAAGCCATGCTCGTGTTGGAGCCAATCACTCCAACACGGCGTCAATTCCATGTTCAACGCAAGCTGCGCGCTACATTGGATGTACTACTGGCAAAATATTGCAACAATTGGATAGATTTCCAGTTGTTGATTTTTCATACAATCTGGCTCCAGGATTACTTCGGCGTCTTACATGAAAAAATATTGGTTTGCGGTAGCCCTCGCTCTCGCGCAGCCTACCGTACATGCAGAAGAAAAATCAGATCCTCTTGATGCCTTCCGCGTACAGACGCAGTTTCAAACATTAATGTGCCGCATGGAGACCCATGCCGCTATCTTGCAAGTTCAACTTGGGAAGCTGGATGATGCGGTCCCGCCCATGCGAATTTGCATCAAAAAGGCCAAGGCAGATTTAAAGAAGATCTACCCAGCTGCATTGAAGGTCGTTGCAAAAAAACCTCCGCAGAAAAATTACTCAAAGATTACTACGCCTCGTCGCTCACGGCACTCGAAGGTGTCGCTCCAAATACGAGCGAAACGAAACAGGGCTATGCTCACCCCGTTATACACAAGTATCCAAGAAAATCTCGGAATCACCGTCCATGTCAAAAATTGCCTAAAATTCGAGCAATTTACGGCTGAAAGCTAAGAAAAATAGCATTTTTCTGGCGCCACCACTGTGGGGTACGCGCTGAAGAAATTGCTGTAACCCTTTGATTTTAAAGTGGTAAAAAGTTGTGTATAACGAGGTGGGCTATGCTATGCGCCAGGATGCTGCGGATGCCAAAAACAGAGAGGTCTGGAATCGCTTTGAAATTGAAGCTGGAATCCAGGACTGATTCAATGATCACATCGTTCGCGGCGCTGTCCTGCCAACCCGCGCATGAGGCGATGTTACTAAATTAGTGAATTGAGGCCCCTTCGCAATACACAGGACGAGCATAGTGGCCAGTATTCCCAAAGATGAGCGCAATGCATGAGACTCTAACTGCTTTACCTATTTTTGATTCGTCAGCTCTCTTGACTGCGGAACTCTCAATTTGCACCTCTCTGACGAAATCAATATTCGGCTTGCCTTCATCACCGTTTTCACCGGTCATGCCTGTGTTTTTTTCTAAACGAACAGAATAAAAATTAGCATTTTCAGCTACGCCAGAGGTACAACAGTTGGAAAATTGTCCTCGCATCAATATCCCTTTCAGAACTGCGGGTTTATTCCACATAAATTGTCTCAAAGGTGCAGGTTGGAGGCCCAATGTCGGATTCTGTTTTTTCACGACATTAGGCGGCTCTACAAAACTGAGGCCAGGAATACTACGTAACTGTCGAGAAGCTATGGCGTGAATAAATTGATCAGCTTCCGCCGCTGGCCGCTTTAATGATTCGATCATAAAGTTTCGCAGAAATGGACCACAAACCTCCTTTATCCAAGCCATAATTTTTTCACTATCACGAATTCCCTGCAATAGTGCTCCACGCGCCCTTACTTCCATACAGGAGACAGTATTGGAAGTGAACGCCTCAAACTGTTCGGCTCTTACTTGTGCGTAAGGATCGTAATTAATGTCATCTGAAGAAAAAGCGGAGAAGCTGATACCCAGTAAAGTAATGCATGCCACATACTTCAAGTATAGGGAAATTGATTTTTTGACAAAATATATACATTGCATAAAACACTCATTTTCCATGCTGAAGCGAATATCTCATTTTACAACACACATCAGTCACGCCAGAACGAATAGCAGGACCGTCATACCCAACGCATAGCCGGCGGGCGATCAAAAACAATGAAGAACGCCGACCATCGATCTAGCAGACAGGCACAAGATGGCGTAACAAGCATCACCTGTGCTAGAATCTCGCCGCGCTGCCCGGATGGTGAAACTGGTAGACACTGGAGACTTAAAATCTCCCGCCTGTAAGGGCGTGCCGGTTCGATTCCGGCTCCGGGCACCAGCGCACATGCCACTTCCAGAGATAGTACTCACTATTTTTCTCGTTCCCGCCAGTTCCGTAAAACTGGCTTTGTTCCGCAAAAAATCTCCAGCCACTATATTTCAGGTTTCACAAGTTGGCCCGGCGATGGCGCACCCACTGTCCCGTCCTGGTCGTTATTGCCACGCTATCGGCACCGCCATCGCACTCGTTTCCCGCATCCGAACTCGCCTGCCGGCCGACATTTTTGCAACAACACCCTTCGCTCCTCTCGCCTCGCCGCCACTGCCTACTGATATAATACTTGCAACGAAGTAAGACATTCGAAATGTGCGCCTCAAGGCTCCCGCAACCGTCCGTGTACCGCAACAGCCCATGCGCTCCCTTTTCGACCACGAGATCATCAAACAGCTGCACAGCGGTGGCCGCTCGCGGGTGTATCGCGCCAAGGCCACTGATGGCACTGCGCTAATCGTCAAGAAGCCCAATCAGCAGTTCCCTTCCTTTCAGCAACTGGCACAATTCAAGCGCGAGTATGCGATCGCGCGCCGCTGCCGCCATCCTGGCGTGGTGCATCCGCTGGCACTGCAGCTGCACGGCGGGTGCTGGACGATGATCCTGGAAGATAGCGGTGGCCAGGCGCTCGACCAGATTTTGCGCGCGCAGGCGGCGGTGCGCAGGACGCCGGCGCAGCCTGCGTTGGCGCTGGACGATTTTTTCGACATCGCGCTGCAACTGTGCGCGGCGCTGGAAGAGGTCCATCGTCATGGCGTGATCCACAAGGACATCAATCCCTCCAATCTGGTGTGGAATGCCGACCGGCGTCTGCTGCAGCTGACCGATTTCGGCATCGCCTGTGAACTGCCCTACGAAAGCCATGGCATCGTCAATCTCCAGGCCCTGGAAGGCACCTTGCGCTACATGGCGCCGGAACAGACGGGGCGCATGAATCGGCGGGTCGACTGGCGCGCCGATTTCTATGCGCTCGGCGCCACTTTCTACGAACTGCTGGCCGGCCAGGCGCCGTTCGAGGCGGGCGACGCGATGGAACTCGTGCATTGCCACATTGCCCGCAGTCCCGACTGGTCGCACCCGGCACTCGCAAACTTGCCGGGCCAGCTGCTGCCGATCATCCAGCGCCTGCTGGAAAAAAATGCCGAGCAACGCTACCAGAGCTTGCAAGGCCTGCGCAGCGACCTCGCAGCATGCCGTGCGGACCAGCCGGCGCAGGCGCTCAGGCTGTCCGACCACAATGGCCGCTTCCTGGTGCCGCAAACGCTGCATGGGCGCGAAGATGCCATCGCCGTGCTGCTGGCGGCGTTTGAACGCAGTGCCGCGGGTCGCTGCGAGATGCTGCTGCTGGCCGGCCATTCTGGCATCGGCAAGTCCGCGGTCGTCAACGAAGTGCAGAAACCGATCGTCGCCCGGCGCGGCTGCTTCCTGTCCGGCAAATTTGACCAGCTCCAGCGCGACGTACCGTATGCCTCGCTGATCCAGGCTTTCCAGGGCCTGGTGCGCCAGCTGCTGGGCCAGCCCGAAGCAACGCTGCGGCAGTGGTCCGCAAAACTGCACGGCGCCCTGGGCGATGGCATCGGCGTACTGGTCGAACTGATTCCCCAACTGGCGTTGATCGTCGGCCCCACCGACGCCATGCCCGCGCCGGCGCCGGTCCAGGCCCAGCTGCGCCTGGACCGGCTGTTCCCCCGCTTCGTCGAAGTCTTCGCCTGCGCCGGGCATCCGCTGGTACTGTTCCTGGACGACCTGCAATGGGCCGATGCGGCCACGCTGCGGATGATCGAGCTGCTCATGCTCTCCTGCGACAAATGCTGCCTGCTGTTCATCGGCGCGTACCGCGACAACGAAGTGAGCGCCGCGCATCCCCTCATGGCGCTGCGCGACAAGCTGCACGCACGCGAGGTGCGCCTGTCCACGCTGTTTTTGAGCCCCCTGAGCGAAGCGCAGGTTGCGCAAATGGTCGCGGCCACCGTGCGCGTGGCGGTGCCTGACTGCGCGCCACTGACCCGCATTTGCTACACCAAGACGGCCGGCAATCCATTTTTCCTCAACCAGTTCCTCGCTACGCTCAATGAGACGGGCCACCTGCGCTACCGCGCAGCCGACGATTGCTGGGACTGGGACCTGCCCGCGATACAACAAGTCAAATATACCGACAACGTGGTCGAAGTGCTGCTGGAGAAAATCCACCGCCTGCCGACGGCAACGCAACACCTGCTGCAATTGGCCGCCTCCAGCGGCAACCGCTTCACGCTCGACACGCTGGCGCTGGCAGTGGACCGCTCGCCACGGCACACGCAGCAAGCCTTGTGGCCGGCGCTGCATGCAGGACTGGTCCAGCCGCTCGACGAACGCTATAAATACGTCAATGGCGACACCCGTGCCGGCCAGAGCGGCGTCCATTACCGCTTCCTGCACGACCGGGTGCAGCAGGCAGCCTACCTGGTCGCCGAAGCCGCTACCCGCGCGGCCAACCATCTTCGCATCGGCCGCCTGCTGCTGCGGCATGCCACGTTGGGGCACCAGGACGAGACGCTGTTCGAGATCGTCGAACAGCTCAACGCCGGCCGTGCGCTGCTCGACGATGCAGAGGAGCGCGTGCAGTTGGCGGCGCTCAATCTGCAGGCCGGCGTCAAGGCACGACGCTCGGCCGCGTTCCAGGCCACGCTGGAGCACATGCGAATTGGTCTGGGCCTGCTGCCGGCAGAGGCGTGGAGCGTCCACGCCGACCTCTGGCTCGACCTGCAGCTGGGCGCGGCCGAAGCGGCGTACCTGTGCGGGCAGTTCGATGCCGCCGAGGCGATCTATCCGCTGGTGCGCGCCCGCGCCTTGCACCCGCTGCTGCAGGTACGCTGCATTGCCATCCAGGCGCACCAGTATCAATTGCAGGGCCGCCTGCTCGACGCCATCGCCGTGCAGCGCGAAGGCCTGGCGCAGTTGAACATCGCCATTCCGCACGATGTCGCGCACATGAAGGCGCGTTTCGACGACATCCGTGCCGACATCGGGCAGCAGCCAGGCGCGCAGGCGCCCGACACCTTGCTGGCGGCCGGCGACATGTGCGCGCCGGACGCGGTGGCCGCGATGCAGATGATGCAGGGCCTGTGGATGGCCAGCTATTACGCCGGTCAGCAGGATCTCAGCGCGCTGATGGTGGTATCGATGACGCGGCTGTCCATGCAGCGGGGGAACAGCGATTTCAGCGCCGTCGCCTATGTCGGCTACGCGCTGATGCTGGCACTGTACGGCGGCGACGTGGCGCGCGGCTACGATTTCGGCGCGATGGCGATGGCGCTGGCCAGGCGGCGTGCCAATCTGCAGACGCGCACACTCACGGGCCTGATGTTCGGTGCGCTCATCAGCCACTGGACGCAGCCCCTGCGCAGCTCCGACGCCCTGTACGAAGAAGCCTTTGGCTGGGCGCTGGAAATCGCCGATTTCGTGCAGGTCGGCGTGGTGGCGGCCGTGCGCGCCACCGAACGGATGATCCTCGGCGACTACCTGCCGCACCTGATGCAAGACATCGAGCACGACCTGGCGCTGATGCGCGCCAACGGCCAGCAGGCGATGGCCGATTGCTGCGTCGCCGCCGCGGTCCAGCCAATCAAATGCCTGATGGGCCTGCTGCCCCGTCACGACAGCTACAATGATGCGACGTTCAGCGAGGCGCGCTTCCTGGAACAGTATGGCGATTCGCAGCTGTACCGCGCCTACTATTTGCAAGGCAAGATCCGCAACGCCTACCTGTTCGACGGCGCCGACGCCGAGCTGCTGGCCGGCCAGCTCGGCATCGTCACCCAGATCATGCGCGGCCAGGCCAAGGTTGCCGAGTCGAGCTTCTACGCCGCGCTGATATGGCTGCGTGCCTTGCGGTGCGACCCGGCGCGACCCGATGCGGGCGCTGTGCTGAGCATGATCGATGCACTGCAGGCGAGCCTCACCGAGTGGGCCAGGCAAGGCTCGGACAATAGCGCTGCCAAACATCTGCTGGTGATGGCCGAGATGGCACGCTACCGGGACGAGCTGCAGCTGGCCACACGCCATTACCGGCAGGCGATCGACGCCGCCGGCCTGGCAGGCTATGTCAACGTGCAAGCGCTGGGCAATGAGCTGTGCGGCGAATACTGGTCCGAGCAGGGCCACGCGCGCGTGGCCGGCGTCTTCATCCAGGACGCCATCGCGCACTACGGCCAGTGGGGTGCAGAGGGCAAGGTGACGCAACTGCGGGCGCGCCACGCTGCGCTGCTGTCACGGATGGATGGCCGCAGCACGCTGTCGCATGTGGGCCCACACACGCACGGCAGTTCCGCGCTCGACCTGGTGTCGCTGCTGAAGGCGGCACAGATCCTGTCGAACGAAGTCGGCCTGCGCAATGTGCTGACGCGCCTCATTTCCATCGTATGCGAAAACGCTGGCGGGCAAGTGGCGCGCCTGCTGCTGCTGTCCGAGGGCAGCTACCAGCTGGAGGCCAATCTCGATGGCGATGGCGTCACCGTCCTGCAAGCGCGGCGGCTCGACCTGAACGCCGCCAGCGACCCGCAGTTCCCGCTGTCGCTGCTGCGCTACGTGATCCGCACTGGCGCGGAGGTGATCGAAGACAGCATCACGGGCGTGTCGCGCTTTGCCGCCGACCCGTACGTGCAGCTGCACCTGCCGCGTGCCGTCATGTGCCTGCCGATCCGGCACGGCGGACAGATCGACGGCATCCTGTATTTCGAGAACCGGCTTGCAGAAGCCTCGTTCACACAGGAGCGCGTCGCCTTCCTGCGCATGCTCGGTGTACAGGCGATGATTTCGATCTCCAGCGCCAGGCTGCATGACAGCCTGGAACGGCGCGTTGCCGAACGCACGGAACAGCTGGAGGACGCCAACCGCAAACTGGCAACCCTGTCCATCACCGACGGCCTGACGGGCCTGTCGAACCGACGCCATTTCGACGACGTGCTGCGCGCCGAATGTGCGCGCGCCACGCGCGTCGGCCAGCCGCTGGCCGTCATCATGCTCGATGTCGACTACTTCAAGCGCTTCAACGACAGGCATGGCCACCAGGCCGGCGACGCGTGCCTGATCCGGGTCGCGCAGGCGCTGGCGGCCGGCATGCGGCGCGCAGGCGACCTGACGGCGCGCTACGGCGGCGAAGAGTTTTCGATCGTGCTGCCGAACACGGGCGCAGACGACGCGCGCCAGATCGGCGAAGCGCTGCGGCGCGCCATCGAAGATCTGGGCATCCCCCATGCGAGTGCGGATGCAGCACAGGTGACGATCAGCGTCGGCATCGCGCTCCAGTCGCCACCGGGCGCCGCAGATCCCGACGCCCTGCTGCGCCTGGCCGACGCCGCGCTGTACCACGCCAAGGACGCGGGGCGCAATTGTGTGATGCTGAGGATGCTGCCGTCCGGCTGATCCGCATTCACGCTACAGGGCGGCGCCTCAATCGCTGCCGTGACTATTTTCGCGCGCCTGCTCCCTCGCTTTTTCGCTTGAGGCCAGGCCGTTGAAGAACAGATTGAGCAGCACGGCAACGATGGCGGCCAGTAAGATGCCGCTGTGCAGCAACGGCGACAGGGCCTTGGGCATGTGCTGCGCATATTGCTCTGCCACCAGCGGCAGCATGCCAAAGCCGATCGACAAGGCCACGATGAACAGGTTGTTGCGGTTGCTCTTGTAGTCAACGCCGGCCAGGATGCGGATGCCGGTGGCGGCCACCATGCCGAACATCACCAGCCCCGCCCCGCCCAGCACGAACGCCGGCACGGACTCGGCCGTCTGCGCGATCTTCGGGATCACGCCCATGACCAGCAGGATGAGACCGGCCGCCACGCAGACCCAGCGGCTGCGCACGCCCGTCACGCCCACCAGGCCTACGTTTTGCGAGAACGAGGTGTACGGGAAGGTATTGAAGATGCCGCCGATCAGGGTGCCCAGGCCATCGACGCGCAAGCCGCGGCTGATGTCGTCTTGCGTGATGCGCTTGTCCGTCATTTCGCCCAGCGCCAAAAACATGCCCAGCGACTCGATCATGACGACGATCATCACCAGGCTCATGGTCACGATGGCGACCACGTCGAAGGTCGGCATGCCGAACTGGAACGGCGTGACGATGGCAAAGGCCTTGGCGCCGGCCACCTTGGCAAAATCGGCCTTGCCCAGCGCAAACGACAGGGCCGTGCCGGCGATGATGCCGATCAATACCGCGATATTCGACAGGAAGCCGCGGCCATACTTGGCCACCAGCAAGATGACGGCCAGCACGAAAAAGGCGATGCCCATGTTATCCAGCGCGCCGTAGCCGGGGTTGGCAATCAGCGGCACGGGGCCAAGCGGCGCAGGCAAGCCGGCCGCCGTGGCGGCAGCGGCCATCTTGAGGAAGGCGGGATCGGCAATTTGCGCCATGGCGGGCGGTCCGCCCATGGCCCAGTTCACGCCCACGCGCATCAGCGACACGCCGATCACGGCGATGATGCTGCCGGTGACCACGGGCGGAAACAGGGCCAGCAGGCGGCTGATGAAGGGCGCGATCAGTATGGAAACCACGCCGGCGCCGATCACGGCGCCAAAGATGCCAGTGATGCCCAGGGCCGGGTTGTTCGCCATGGCCAGTATGGGACTGACGGCGGCAAAGGTCACGCCCATCATCACGGGCAAGCGGATGCCGAAGTACTTGCCGATGCCCAGGGACTGGATCAGGGTCACCAGGCCGCAGCAGAACAGGTCGGCACTGATCAATGCCGCCACCTGCTCGGGCGGCAGCTTGAGGGCACGGCCGACGATCAGCGGCACGGCGATGGCACCTGCATACATGACGAGCACATGTTGCAAGCCCAGGGTGAACAGCTTGCCGGCTGGCAGGATTTCATCGACAGGCGATGGCGCGGCAGGCGTACTGCCCGGAACGCTGCGGTGGATGGATTTCAAGCGGTGAGAGGCCATTTACGCTCCATTTCCTGGGTTACTGCGGCCCGGATGGGTGCAGGTGAAAGGGAAAAGCAAGAGAGAAACGGGACGACAGGAACACACTGGCGGTGGATGATGCATGCGAAGCTCCTTGGATGGGATGGCCAAGGTATGCCATGCACGCTTCGTGCCAGGTGGAATTGTATACAGTTTGTGGCGACAAACTAGCATGAGGCGCATGGCGCCCTCTCCCTTCGCACCGATTTCAGGCGCGCCGCCGTCAGCATGCACTAAAAGGGGACGCCAGCGCCGTCAGCGCCGCGTCCGCACCTCCTTGACGGCAGCGGCCGCATCCGCCGCCAGTTCCCCGATATCCTTGTCGCGGCGCCGGTCGAACCAGCGCACGCTGGCACTCACCAGCCACCACGCCGGCAAACCGACGAGCGCCATCAGCGGTGCGGCAATGAACAGAAAGCCCGTGGCCGGATCACAGCCATACAGCGCCGCCACCGTTTGCGCGCTGTCAAACAAGCCGGGCCACCACGCCAGCACCGCCGACACCAGGACGGGACCGGCAAACGTGGCAATGATGATGCTGGAGCAAATACGGATGAGCGCCTCCTTGCAGTTGCGTGGCCACATGACCATGAAGCTGAGCAAGGTGGCAAAGAAGGCGGCGAGCAAGGGGACGCCCAGCAGCTTGATCCAGGCAGCCCCTGCGGCGGTGATATCGATATGCATGATGTGCTTTCCGTTGCGGCAAAGAAAGCTGCGCTTGGCAGCTTGCTTGCTGTCATTCATTTGAGAAGGCGGCTTGCTGCCCTACCCTTGCGCCGGTCCGAACAAGGCCGCCACCAGCGGATCGCGGCGCGCCGCACCGCGTGGCCAGCACGCGGTGCGGCGCACTTGCGGTGGCAGTTCGGCCCAGCCGTCGACCTCCTCGTCCGGCTCGCCCAGCGCGTACAGTGCGGACCGCTGGCGTCCCGGTTCGGTGCAATGGCGCTGCGCCAGGTGGATCTGTCCCATGCCGCACATGTGGCGCAAATAGCGGCTCATGGTGCCCGCATCGAGTCCCAGCAAGGCGGACAATTGCGCCGCGCTGGCCTGGCCCTGCTCGCGTATGTATTGCGCGATGCGGGCGATATGCAGCTGCGACTTCCTGCTGCGTCCCTGTAACTGGCGCCCCTGGCGCGGCGCCACCCTGCTTTCCACCAACTGACTGCTGTTCAACATCTGCCTGACCTCCCGTGGTGTCGCCCATCGGCAGACGCTGTAGTGCGTTTGCGACAGGCAACGAGTGGACTTTATCAATCGCTAATGTTAAAGTCAAGCATTTGGTAATTTATCAAACGGTAAATTTCGGGTTTAATGTGGAGATGAATATGTATCAATACAGACGCGACCGCCTGCTGGCCCTGATCCGCGAGCACTACGACAACACGCGCAAGAAAATTTCCGATGTCAGCGGCTGGAGCGAGGCGCGCATCTCGCAAATCCTCTCGCCCACCTACCGCGAAGGACGCGCCTTCAGCGAAAAAATCGCGCGCAAGCTGGAAGCCGACCTGCAACTCGACAGCATGTACTTCGACCAAGGGGCGGCACCCGACCAGGCAGAGCTGGCGGCACGCGCGCTGGGTGAGGTACAGCCTGTGGTGGTGCTCGATGGCGAAGATGCGCGCTTCTACCCGATCCGCAAGGTGAAATTGCGCCTGTCGGCCGGCATCACGGGCTTTGCCATCGAACCGGAAACGCACGACGGCAGCACCATCAGCGTGCCGCGCAGCTGGGTCGAGCGCAATGGCTACCACCCTGAAAAACTGGTGGCCATCAAGGTCAAGGGCGAGAGCATGGAGCCGGCCCTGTACGAGGACGACGTGGTGATCATCAATACGGCCGACAAGCGGCCGGCCGATGGCATTGTGTTTGCCATCAATTACGAAGGCGAACCGGTGGTCAAGCGCATGGCGCGCGATATCGGAGAATGGTGGCTGACCTCGGACAACCCGGACCAGCGCAAATACCACCGCAAGCTATGCCGCGGCAATGAATGCCTGATCGTGGGCAGGGTCGTGCGCAAGGAAAGCGACCGGATTTGAGAATAATGTTTATCGTTTGATAAACTCTATTCTCATCATGGCGTTTACACCAACGCTGCCTGGATCTGCTGCAGCGATGCCGGATCGTCCATCGACGTCAGGTCCCCCGGGCTGCGCCCTTCGCAGATGGCCTGGATCGAGCGGCGCAGCAGCTTGCCCGAACGCGTCTTCGGCAACTGCGCCACAAACAGCACGCGCGCGGGCCGCGCCACGGCGCCCAGCTGGCGGTCTACCACAGCCATCACTTCGCGTTCCAGTGCCGCTTTCGCTTCAACGCTGTCGAAACCCTGCGGGTTTTTCAGGATCACAAAAGCCATCGCCACCTGGCCTTTGAGCTTGTCTTCCACGCCCACCACCGCCACTTCCGACACGTTCGGATGGCTGGTGATGCTTTCCTCGATTTCGCGCGTGCCCAGGCGGTGGCCGGCCACGTTGATCACGTCATCGGTGCGGCCCAGGATGAAGTAATAGCCGTCCGCATCGCGCACGCCCCAGTCGAAGGTGGAATACACTTGCCGGCCGCTGAAGGTGGACCAGTAGGTCTCGACGAAACGCTCGTCGTCGCCGTACACCGTCTGCATGCAGCCGGGCGGCAGCGGGCCCTCCAGCACCAGCACGCCCTTCTCGTTGGCACCGCACTCCTCGCCCGTCGCTTCGTTGAGCAGCTTGACCTGGTAGCCGTACATGGCCATGCCCGGGCTGCCCAGGCGCGTCGGCGTATCGGCCACGCCTTTTGCCACCGAGAGGATCGGCCAGCCCGTCTCCGTCTGCCAATAGTTGTCGATGATGTCCACTTTGAGTTCATCGGCGATCCATTGCGAGGTGGTTTCATCGAGCGGCTCGCCCGCCAGGTACAGCGCCTTCAGGGAAGACAGGTCGTACTTGCGCATCAGTTCCACAGGATGCTTGCGCAGCACGCGGATGGCCGTGGGCGCCGAGAACATGCGCGTGACCTTGTATTTTTCAACGATGCTCCACCAGATGCCCGCATCGGGACAGATCGGCAAACCCTCGTACAGAATGGTGGCCATGCCGGCGATCAGCGGGCCATACACGATGTAGGAATGGCCCACCACCCAGCCGATATCCGAGGTGGCAAAGAAGGTTTCGCCGGGCTTGCCGCAGAAGTTGTACTGCATCGACGACGCCAGCGCCACTGCATAGCCGCCCACGTCGCGCTGCACGCCCTTCGGTTTACCCGTCGTGCCCGAGGTGTACAGCACGTACGACGGCTCGTTCGATTCGAGCCAGGTGACGGGCACCTGCGCATCCAGGTGCTGCTCGCGCAGGGTCGCGTAATCGACATCGCGGCCCGGCGTCAGTTGCATGGGCACCAGGTGGCGGTCGACCAGCAGCACCTGCTGCGGCTTGTGCGCCGCGATGCGAATGGCTTCGTCAAGCAGCGGCTTGTAGGCGATCGCCTTGCCATTGCGCGAACCGGCATCGGCGGAGAACACCAGTTTTGGCTGCGCATCGTCGATGCGGCTGGCCAGGCTGTTGGCGGCAAAACCGCCGAACACCACGGAATGCACGGCGCCGATGCGGGCACACGCCAGCATGGCGAAGGCCGCCTCGGCGATCATCGGCATGTAAATCAGGACGCGGTCGCCCTTGTCCACGCCCAGCGACAGCAAAATAGCGGCGCAGCGCTCCACTTCGCGCTGCAGCTCGCGAAAGCTGTAAGTGCGCTCGGTATTCGTTTCGGTGGAAATGGCGATCAGCGCGGCGGCATCGCCCTGGCTGTCCACCCAGCGGTCGACGGCGTTGTGGCACAAATTGGTGGTGCCGCCGACGAACCATTTGGCGAACGGCGGGCGGGAATAATCAAGCACTTGCGAAAACGGGGTATGCCAATCGATCTTTTCCGCTTCGTCGCGCCAAAAAGCGTCAGGCGTGTCGATCGAGCGTTGATAAAATGCTGCGAATTTCATGTCTCCTCCGGTAGGCGTGCAATCTGTGTCGGACCTGGGCCAACTGGCCTGGCCGCCGCATTATGTGTACGATCTGTGTAGCATCTGCCTGCGTATTTCTGCCTAAAACGCGTCGCCGGGAATGCGCACGACACCTTCCATCAGCACGCGCGCGCTGCGGCTCATGATGGCTTTGGTGACGCTCCATGCGCCATCGACCAGCGCCGCTTCCGCGCCCACCATCAGGGTGCCGGACGGGTGGCCGAAACGCACGCTGGTTTTTTCGCCGCCGCCCGCCGCCAGGTTCACCAGGGTGCCGGGAATGGCTGCCGCCGTGCCGATGGCGACAGCGGCCGTGCCCATCATGGCGTGGTGCAGTTTACCCATCGACATGGCGCGCACCAGCAGGTCGATCTCGCCCGCTGCCACCTGCTTGCCGCTGGACGAGACATAGCTGGCCGGCTTGGCGACAAAAGCCACCTTCGGCGTGTGCTGGCGCTTCGCCGCTTCATCCAGGTGGGCAATGAGACCCATGCGCAGGGCGCCATGCGCGCGGATGGTCTCGAAACGGGCCAGTGCGGCCGGATCGCCATTGATGGCGTCCTGCAGTTCCGTGCCCGTGTAACCGATGGCCTGCGCATCGACAAAAATCGTCGGGATGCCGGCGTTGATCAGCGTGACTTTCAAGGTGCCGATGCCGGGCACGTCGAGGTCATCGACCAGGTTGCCGGTCGGGAACATGGCAGATGTGCTACCGTCGCCGCCCTCTTCCTCCGCGGCCGGATCGAGGAATTCCAGTTTCACTTCGGCGGCCGGGAAGGTCACGCCATCGAGCTCGAAGTCGCCCGTTTCCTGCACCTCGCCATGCGTCACGGGGACGTGGGCGATGATGGTCTTGCCGATATTGGCTTGCCAGATGCGCACCGTGGCGACACCATTTGCGGGCACGCGCGCGGCGTCCATCAGGCCGCTGGCAATGGCGAACGAGCCGACTGCCGCCGACAGGTTGCCGCAATTGCCGCTCCAGTCGACAAACGGCTTGTCGATGGAGACCTGGCCGAACAGGTAGTCGACGTCGTGCTCCGGCTTGCTACTTTTCGCCAGGATCACCGTCTTGCTGGTGCTCGAGGTGGCGCCGCCCATGCCGTCGATCTGCTTGCCGTACGGGTCGGGGCTGCCGATCACGCGCAGCAGCAGCGCATCGCGCGCGGCTCCCGGCACTTGCGCGCTGGCGGGCAAATCCTGCAGGCGGAAAAACACGCCCTTGCTGGTGCCGCCACGCATGTAGGTGGCGGGGATGTTGATTTGGGGTACGTGGGTCATGGAAGTTCCTGCGTTGAATGGCTGATTAAACCCAACGGCGAAATGCTGGGGTCGGACCCTGAGGGTCCGACCCCAGACCTTGCGTTTGGGGTGAATTGCGCGGTCACATCGCCATTACGCTGCCTTCGACGACTCGAGGAAGTCTTGCGCGAAGCGCTGCAGCACGCCGCCCGCCTCGTAGATCGACACCTCTTCCGCCGTGTCGAGGCGGCAGGTGACGGGCACTTCGAGCGTTTCGCCGTTCTTGCGGTGAATGAGCAGGGTCAACGTGGAGCGCGGCGTGCGCTCGCCCACGACGTCGTAGGTTTCGCTGCCATCGAGGCCCAGGGTCTTGCGATTCACGCCTGGCAAAAACTCCAGCGGCAGCACGCCCATGCCCACCAGGTTGGTGCGGTGGATGCGCTCGAAGCCTTCGGCCACGATGGCTTCAACGCCGGCCAGGCGCACGCCCTTGGCGGCCCAGTCGCGCGAGGAACCCTGGCCGTAGTCGGCGCCAGCGATGATGATCAGGGGCTGCTTGCGCTCCATATACACCTCGATGGCTTCCCACATGCGCGAAATCGTGCCTTCCGGCTCGATGCGCGTGAGCGAACCAGCTTTGACTTTGCCATCCTCGATGACCATCTCGTTCTTCAGGGTCGGGTTGGCAAACGTGGCGCGCTGCGCCGTCAGATGGTCGCCCCGGTGCGTGGCGTAGGAATTGAAGTCTTCCTCGGGCAAACCCATCTTCGCCAGATACTCGCCCGCCGCGCTATCGAGCATGATGGCGTTCGATGGCGACAAATGATCGGTCGTGATGTTGTCGCCCAACACAGCCAGCGGACGCATGCCTTTCAATGGGCGTGCGCCAGCCAGCGCGCCTTCCCAGTATGGCGGACGGCGGATGTACGTCGTCTGCGGACGCCAGTCATACAGGGGGCTGACCTTGATGCCGTCGTCCACCTGCGCGGCAAACATCGGGATGTACACCTTGCGGAACTGCTCCGGCTTGACGCTGGAGGCGACGATGGCGTCGATTTCCTCATCGGATGGCCAGATATCCTTCAACTGGATAGCCTTGCCGTCCGGCGCGATGCCCAGCACGTCCTTTTCGATATCGAAGCGGATGGTGCCGGCAATCGCGTAGGCCACCACCAGCGGCGGCGAGGCGAGGAAAGCCTGTTTCGCGTACGGGTGGATGCGGCCGTCGAAATTGCGGTTGCCCGACAAAACGGCCGTGGCGTACAGATCGCGCGACACCACTTCTTCCTGGATGACAGGATCGAGCGCGCCCGACATGCCGTTGCACGAGGTGCAGGCAAACGCCACGATGCCGAAGCCCAGTTGCTCCAGCTCGGTCATCAGGCCCGCTTCCTGCAGGTACAGCTCCACCGTTTTCGAGCCCGGCGCCAGCGACGATTTGACCCAAGGTTTGCGGGTCAGGCCCAGGCGGTTCGCATTGCGCGCGATCAGACCGGCGGCGATCATGTTGCGCGGATTGTTCGTGTTGGTGCAACTGGTGATGGCCGCGATGATGACGGCGCCGTCCGGCATCTTGCCCGGCTCGTTTTCCACCACGCCGGAAATGCCGCGTGCAGCCAGTTCCGACGTCGGCACGCGGTTGTGCGGATTCGACGGCCCGGCGATATTGCGCACCACGGACGACAGATCGAAAGTCAGCACGCGCTCATATTGCGCGTCGACCAGGCTGTCGGCCCACAGGCCAGTCTCTTTGGCGTACAGCTCCACCAGTTTCACCAGTTCGTCGTCGCGGCCCGTCAGTTTCAAATACTTGATGGTTTGCGCATCGATGTAGAACATGGCAGCCGTGGCGCCAAATTCCGGCGCCATATTGGAAATCGTGGCGCGGTCGCCCAGGGTCAGGTGCGACGCTCCCTCGCCGTAGAATTCCAGGTAGGACGAGACGACCTTCTGCTTGCGCAAAAATTCCGTCAGCGCCAGCACGGTATCGGTGGCCGTGATGCCCGGCTGCGGTTTGCCCGTCAGCTTGACGCCGATGATGTCGGGCAGGCGCATCCAAGAGGCGCGGCCCAGCATCACGCTTTCCGCTTCCAGGCCACCCACCCCGATGGCGATCACGCCCAGCGCATCGACCATCGGCGTGTGCGAATCCGTGCCCACCAGGGTATCGGGATAGGCGACGCCATTTTGCACCTGGATCACGGGCGACATGCGCTCCAGATTGATCTGGTGCAGGATGCCGTTGCCTGGCGGGATCACGTCGACGTTTTTAAAGGCTTTCTTGGTCCAGTCGATGAAGTCGAAACGGTCTTCGTTGCGGCGGTCTTCGATGGCGCGGTTCTTGGCGAAGGCGTCGGGGTCAAAACCACCGCATTCGACGGCCAGCGAGTGGTCGACCACCAGCTGCGTCGGCACGACGGGGTTGACCAGGGCCGGGTCGCCGCCCTGGGCCGCGATGGCGTCGCGCAGGCCGGCCAGATCGACCAGGGCCGTCTGGCCCAGGATGTCATGGCAGACGACGCGGGCCGGGAACCATGGAAAGTCCAGGTCGCGGCGGCGTTCGATGAACTGGCTCAGCGAGGCGTTCAGGGTGGCAGGGTCGCAGCGGCGCACAAGGTTTTCGGCCAGTACGCGCGAGGTATAGGGCAAAGTGGCGTAGGCGCCTGGCTGGATCGCATCGACGGCGGCGCGCGTGTCGAAGTAGTCTAGCTGGGTGCCCGGCAAGGGCTTGCGGTGCAGCGTATTCATCGGGGTAGTCATTGCAGTGCTCATTATTTGCGGTCCTTGATCGGCACGAATTCCAGGTCTTCCGGGCCCACGTAGTTGGCGCTCGGGCGGATGATCTTGTTATCGATGCGCTGTTCGATGATGTGGGCGGCCCAGCCCGAGGTGCGCGAAATGACGAACAGCGGCGTGAACATCGCCGTCGGCACGCCCATCATGTGGTACGACACGGCCGAGAACCAGTCCAGGTTCGGGAACATGTTCTTGATTTCCCACATCACCGATTCCAGGCGCTCGGCGATGTCGAACATTTTTGTCGAACCGGCTTCCTGCGACAGATTGCGCGCCACTTCCTTGATGACTTTATTGCGCGGGTCCGAAATCGTGTACACGGGGTGGCCGAAGCCGATCACCACTTCCTTGTTGGCGACGCGTTCGCGGATGTCCGCTTCCGCTTCATCGGCGTTGTCGTAGCGTTTCTGGATGTCCAGCGCCACTTCGTTCGCGCCGCCGTGTTTCGGGCCGCGCAGCGCGCCGATGGCGCCCGTGATGGCCGAATGGATGTCCGAACCCGTGCCGGCGATGACGCGGCTGGTGAAGGTCGAGGCGTTGAATTCGTGTTCCGCGTACAGGATCAAGGACGTGTGCATGGCTTTTTCCCACGACGCCGACGGTTTTTCGCCATGCAGCAGGTGCAGGAAGTGGCCGCCGATCGAGTCGTCGTCCGTTTCCACTTCAATGCGCTTGCCGTTATGGCTGTAGTGGTACCAGTACAGCAGCATGGAGCCGAACGACGCCATCAGGCGGTCGGCGATGTCGCGCGCGCCCGGCGCGTTATGGTCGTCTTTTTCCGGCAGGGTGCAGCCCAGCACGGACACGCCCGTGCGCATCACGTCCATCGGGTGGGCGGCGGCCGGCAGCGCTTCCAGGGCCGACTTGACAGCCGACGGCAAGCCGCGCAGGGATTTCAGCTTGGCTTTGTAGCCTTTCAATTCGGCGGCGGTCGGCAGCTTGCCGTGCACCAGCAGGTAGGCGATTTCCTCGAACTCGCAGCTGTCGGCCACGTCCAGGATGTCATAGCCGCGGTAGTGCAAATCGTTGCCGGTCTTACCGACCGAGCACAGCGCCGTATTGCCGGCAGTAACGCCGGACAGGGCGACGGATTTTTTAGGCTTGAAAGTAGCGACTTGCGGTGCGGTCATAGTGTTCTCCAGAAGATGATTGTCAGTCCAGTGCGGCGGGCTTGGGCCTCCCAAGGCCCGCTCTTGTATAGGTGCTTACTTCTTTTGCGCGGCGAACAGCGCATCGAGCTTTTGCTCGAAGTCGTGGTAATTGATCGATTCATACAGCTCCATGCGCGTCTGCATGGTGTCGACGACATTTTTTTGCGTGCCGTCGCGGCGCAGGGCGCGGTAGACGTTGTCGGCCGCCTTGTTCATGGCGCGGAAAGCCGACAGCGGATACAGGGCCAGGCCCACGTGGGCGCTGCGCAATTCGTCCAGCGTGAACAGCGGCGTGGAACCAAATTCCGTGATGTTGGCCAGGATAGGCACGTTGACGGCCTTGGCGAACGTGGCATACATGTCCAGGTCCGTGATGGCTTCCGGGAAGATCATGTCGGCACCCGCTTCGACGCAGGCGACAGCGCGTTCCAGTGCCGCTTCCAGGCCATCGACGGCCAGCGCATCGGTGCGCGCCATGATGACGAAGTTCGGGTCCGTGCGCGCATCGACGGCCGCCTTGATGCGGTCCACCATTTCTTCCTTGCTGACGATTTCCTTGCCCGGACGGTGGCCGCAGCGCTTGGCGCCCACCTGGTCTTCGATGTGCAGGCCGGCAGCGCCGAACTTGATCATCGATTTCACGGTGCGCGCCACGTTGAAGGCGGACGAACCGAAGCCCGTGTCGGCATCGACCAGCAGCGGCAGGTCGCACACGTCGGTGATGCGGCGGATATCGGTCAGCACGTCGTCCAGGCTGGAAATGCCCAGGTCGGGCAAGCCCAGCGAGCCGGCCGCGACACCGCCGCCGGACAAATAGATGGCTTTATAACCGGCGCGCTTGGCCAGCAAGGCGTGGTTGGCGTTGATGGCGCCGACGACTTGCAACGGGGATTCTTCCTGGACGGCCTTGCGGAATGCGGCACCTGCGGAGTATTGAGTCATGTGTTCACCTTATGGGATTCGGGTCGTCCCGAATGTTTCATGGACTTGCTATGAGCATCACTATTGCAAATGCCGTGCCAGGGCCGCGCGTCCACCCGGAAAGTACGCCAGTACGCAGTGAGATCAGGGGGAAGCGGCCATGTATCGGCATGGCGTGCAGTGTCACGCAAGGGAACAGCCATGTCACGATGCATGTCAATGATGTTTCAAATATGTTTCAATCATTCCATTTGAAACATTGAAACATGAAACAGAGCAGGCTGCCACCGGGCGGAACGCCGGGCGCACCATAAAAAAAGCCGGCGGGCGCCGGCTGCAGGTTTGCTGGAAATGCAGGAGCTAAGCCAGCCGCACCAGCGGGTTGGCGATGATGTTGTCGATCTGGCGCACGGCTTCTTCGCAGGCGGCGGCAATGGCGCCATCCTCGTCGTCGCGCACGAATTGCATGGTCGAGCCTTCGAATACTTCCAGGCCTTCCGCGGTGGCGCGTTCGATGTCGCAACTGGCCGACCATTTGCCATCGGTAGTGGGCACGGCCAGGGGAACAATTTCCCAGCCCTTATAGTGAATTTTAGAACTGTTTTCCATGGGGTGCCTCCTTGTGACTGACTCAATAATGGAAATCGTAGCATGAAGCGCGGCCGCTAGCGACGTGTTTCAGGCGCCAGCGCGCGGTCAGGCTGACTTTCGGGCTAAACGATTTACCTTGGTTCAAGGGCGCAGCAGATTATCCACTTCCGTCCTGGCCACTTCTATCCCGGCCGTGCAAGCCGTTTCGGGCGCCGCGTAGCCGCCCAAGGTGCGGCTACGCGTGATCGCTTGCGCCGCGCTCTCGCCCTCGCGCTGCAGGTGGTAGGTAAAATCCCATAAATCGTCGTTGTCCTTTTGCGGGGTCACCGAAATCGTAAAACCGCGGTATTGTTCGCTGCGTGCAGTATTATCGTTCATGAATTTCTCCTTGTAGGATGAGGTTACCACGCTGCAAGCGCCAGGGTGCGCACGACTGCCGCGCACTCCTTATCTGTTTTTCGCATGCCAAAGGTCAATTCTCAGCATTTTTTTAGCGTACTCTGGCGATATAATGCCCTTCCCTGTCCGTACTTTGCCGCCGCGATGACCCCACAAATCCAAGCTTTCTTCGATCCCGCCACCGCCACCGTCACCTATGTGGTGTATGAGGCCGATGGCCAGGACTGCGCCATCATCGATTCCGTGCTCGACTACGACCCGAAGGCGGGCCGCACCTCGACCACCTCGGCCGACAAAGTGATCGCCTTCGTGCGCGAACACGGCTTGCAGTGCCGCTGGCTGCTGGAAACCCACGCGCATGCCGATCACCTGTCCGCCGCGCCCTACCTGCAACAGCAGCTGGGCGGCGACGTGGCCATCGGTGCCGCCATCCAGACGGTGCAGCAGGCGTTCGCCGCCGTCTACCACCAGGACGGCGCCAGGGCCGACGGCTCGCAGTTCAACCAGCTGTTCGCGCCCGACCAGGTGTTTCATATTGGTAAGTTGGAAGTGCGCGCGCTGCACGTGCCCGGCCACACGCCGGCCGACCTGGCTTACCAGATCGGCGACGCCGTCTTCGTCGGCGACACCCTGTTCATGCCGGACGTGGGTTCGGCCCGCTGCGACTTTCCAGGCGGCTCCGCGTCCCTGCTGTACCGCTCCGTGCGGCGCCTGCTGGCGCTGCCGCCGCAAACGCGGCTGTTCATGTGCCACGACTACCCGCCCAACGGCCGCGCGCCGCGCTGGGAAGTGACGGTGGCCGAACAGCGCGCCAGCAACATCCACTTGCGCGACGGCATCACGGAAGAACAGTTCGTGGCCATGCGCACGGGCCGCGACGCCACGCTGGACATGCCGACCCTGATCCTGCCCGCCATCCAGGTCAACATCAACGCGGGCAAGCTGCCCGAGCCGGAAGACAACGGCGTGCGCTACCTCAAAATACCGCTGAACGCGATCTGATTGCCTCGGGCACTCCCCGCCCCTCGCACCGCCTTTCTTGACACCACGCAAGTCCCACCTCAGGCAATCCGCATACAGTGCAGATTGCCTGAGTTCACTTTGGCGCCGCCTTTTCCTGCTTGACGCTGACGGAGCGCCCGCATGTCGCCCGACCCTACGCTCGACAATAATTGCATCCTGCTCGCCGAAGCCGAAGGCACGACCTTGTTCAGCCATGCGCTGCTCAAGGCCGTCACGCGCCTGCCGCGTCCCGGCATCATCATCTTTGTGCACGGCGTCAATTCCGACGGTGAATGGTATGAGCAGGCGGAACAAGGCCTGTGCGACGGACTGAATGCCCGCCTGAAACGCCGCGATGATGACCTGGCGATACCTGGCCCGGCCGCCGGGCAGATGCAGGCTGCGACATACGCGCGCGAATTGACGGATGACGGTTTCCTCAATCCCAAGCGCAACGCCACCACCTTTCTGCAGGCGGACGATGCCAATTCGCCCGTGATCCGCTTTCGCTGGGGCTACAAGGCCAACGGCGAAGAGTTGCAGGCATTCGGCGACGGCATCTATCTCAACGAAAAGAATTACTGGGGCGGCGGGCCGTTCGCCAACGGCTGCAGCGCCCTGCCTGACCTGTGGGGCCAGGGTTTGTCGGAAGAATTGTTCCTGTGGATGCATATCCAGCACATGAACCCGACGAATGACCGGCAAGTGTATGCCTGCCCGCCGCGCCCGTATTTTGTGTTCGCCGCGTGGCGCCTGGCGCGTCTCGTACAATCGATACGCGCTTGCCAGCACGATGCACCCGTCACCATCGTCTGCCATAGCCAGGGCAATATGGTGGCCATGGCGGCCGCCTTTCTCGGTGAAACGCTGGGGCCGTCCGCCGTGGCCGACAGTTATGTGCTGTGCAATCCACCCTACAGCCTGCTCGATAGCAATTTCACGGAAAACTGGGTCAGCGGCCATCTGAAGGATGAGCATGGCAATACGGGCCGGCAAAAGTACGAAGCCCGCACGCAAACCTTGAAAGCGTTTTTCAACATCCTGCGCACACGCTCGGCCATGCAGCAGGATGCCGCCTTTGTCGACGAGTGCAGCGCCAATCGCAAGCCTGAACGCAAGGACAGCTACACGGCCGCGTTCGACCGCGCAAACTACGGCTTGCATGGCTCCACCTATGGCAGGGTCACCCTGTATTTCAATCCGCACGACCAGGTGATTTCGGCCACCCCCGTGCAGGGCATAGGCTGGCGCGGCATGTCGGCGCAGGAAATTGCCGATACGGGTGGCGAAGGCGTCTTCACGCAGCGCGTGTTTGCGCAAAACCACCTTGTCGGCCAGGAAAATGAAAAGGACTACGATATCTGGCAGCGCAATGGCCAGCCATTGACGCCGGACAGCCTCGATTTCTGGCACCCGCGTTCACTGGTCGCCGAATACTCGATCGAAAAGGGCATGCGGGCCAGCAAAGGCATCGGGCGCAAGATACTGACCTTTTTGTTCGCGCCCATCGTCATCATTCTCGCCAAGACTGCCGGCACGCGCATCAACGCCCTGCCACCCAAGTCCTGGCGGCTGCCGATGAAAGCGCCCAAGCTGCCCGAGGCATTCCTGCCGCACTCGAAGCGCTTTGCCGACACCAGCGAACAATTTGACGAAGGCTGCGATGCCCCGGCCGACTCCCTGCACAAGGACCGTGCCGCCGAAGCCGATGACGCGTACGCGCCTTACCGTTCCCAGGGCAAGGGCGATGCGCAAACCGAGGCGGCGCTGCGCTACGAACAGAACGGCATGCTGCGCATGCAGGCCAGGCGCGACGGCTGGGTCGAAAAAGGCAAGCCTGTGACGGCGGTGGACAAGCCGGAGGAGGCTAGCAAGGAATTCAATGCCTGGCGCAAGAACGAAATCCAGAACTACCTGGCCGCCAACATCGACACCCACGCCACCGATCACTCGACCATCATGACCAATCCCGAGCATGCGCAGAAGGCGCTGGCGTATGACGTGGCGGTGGGCGTGTGCACGATCAGGCAGGAGGCGTTGCGCAAGTTACGGGTGGCGGCGGATTGGAGGTTGTTAGAGCCTCTCAATGCCAACGATGATAGCGCCGAATTTTTTGAGTATTACGACAGCGGAGAATTCAAAAAAACATCTTTATACAAATGGGCTAACGCCAAAGACAGCCCTGCCAGAAAACCAAAAAGCATCGTTGACGAGCGCCAGAACGCCAAGCCTGCCGACCCTTCCACCAACTTTGCGCTGAGGACTGACGGTGCGTAAATTCATTGCCACGACGCGCCAGCGATTGGCCTGGGCGCTCGCCACATCTTTCATAGTCATTTGCCTTGCGCTCTGGCTCAACTGGCCAAGCTATGCAGGTCACCAGACTATCCATTCACCTGGAGAACTCATGAAACCGTTCCTTGCACTGCCCATGCTCGCCGCTTTCTCCATGTTTGCGCTATTGACGGCCTGCACCGTGCAACCTGCGCAGAAAGAAGACGATCTCCCAACAATCACGGCCCACGTTCCATTCCGGGCACAAGTGGTGGGCCTGCAGTGGCTCAATCCACTGCAGCGGCTCGACTATCCAACGGAGTGGCAACTGCTATGGACGTTGGGGCTGGCCAAACCCAACAAGAATGACGATATGGTCAGGACGGATCCCAGGGGCTTCAGTACCTTGCAGGCCGTCGCCCCCATTGCTCACGATCTCGATGGCACGGAAACGTTCAAGGGCTATCAATATAAATATGTGCGAAAATTAACCAGCCTATTTCATGACATTTACTATTCCAGCCCCACCTACTTTTATCGGGTCTATCCCAAGGATCAAAAACAGAACTGGCGCGAACTGGCAGGCATCCGCGTCGAATATGCCCTGCCTGCTGGTAAGTTGGACTCAGAAGAGGCAAAAAACACTACACGCGAACGCATCATCGACACCTTCAACATCGGCAATGTCAATTTCCCCACCCTCTGGACCCGCGCCACCCCACCCGACGTGCGCATCACCCTGGGCGGCAACAATGCGGGCTTCATCTCCCTGCACGCCGCGCTGGCCTATCTGGAAGCGCATCCGAAGGAAACCGTGTGGGTCATGAACTGGGATGCGCCGAGCCGACCGAAAACCATGCAGATCAATGAAAACCTGGTGCTGCTGGTGCTGGCCGGCCCTGATTACAAAACGGAGCGGGCGGCGCTGGCGTGGATAGGCTATCCGGCCACGAAAAGCGTGGCGGACTTTGAACTGGCCAAGGACCAGCCGCCGCGCGCCGTGCAGGCCTGGCAAGCCGTATTTGCCGAAGCGGCGCGCCATGGCGGCAAGACGGAGACCGACATCGGCTACGTCATCCACGACGCCAGCAAGACCCTGCCCACCTCCTCCGACCGGCTGGGCCAGCTGGCGCATGCCTTGACCCTGGAAGTGCCGGGCTTCGACTTCCTGCCACAGACTTTTAATACGCCGGCGCTGCTGGGCGAAATGGGCACCGGCACGGCGCTGACCAATGTCGCCCTGGGCATCGCCCATGCGAACCACGTCGGCAAGAGCGTGCTGGTGGCGGGCACCAGCGATCCTGCCAGCGTCACGGGCGTGCTGGTCACGCCGCCTGACAAAGTACGCCCTATCGACCAAGACAAGCCGTGGTTCCGCGCGCGCGGCGAAAACCATGCGTATCTGCCGTGGTGGGGCATCCGCCACGACGCGGCGGACGCTATGCAAGGTTATTCAGATTGAAGTCCGAAGGCACCGCTCCTCACATGGCGTCAAACGCAATAACATAATGCAAATGATGCGTCTTCCGCTATGCCAGATCCCTCAGTACCATGTGGTGACCCTATTCGAGGATCAGCCACGCCATGCAACCACCGTCAAAACCCGCTCCACCCGAGCAGCAGGCCACCGAAGCCGGTAGCGTCACCACACCCGTGCGCGGCGCGCTTGCCAGCCTGTCCCTGGCAATGCTGCTGCCGGCGCTGGGCACCAGCATCGCCAACGTGGGCCTGCCCGACATGGCCAAGGCCCTGCATGCGCCATTCCAGGACGTGCAATGGATCGTGCTGGCGTACCTGCTGGCCATCACCGCGCTGATCGTCAGCGTGGGGCGGCTCGGCGACATGCTCGGCCGGCGCCGCCTGCTGCTGGCCGGCATCGCGCTGTTTGCCGTCGCCTCCGCCCTGTGCGCCCTGGCGCCCACCCTGTGGCTGCTGGTCGCCGCGCGCGCCCTGCAGGGCCTGGCCGCTTCCGTCATGATGGCCCTGACCATGGCCTTTGTCGGCAGCACCGTGCCCAAGGCCAGGACGGGCAGCGCCATGGGCCTGCTCGGCACCATGTCGGCGGTCGGCACCACGCTCGGCCCCGCGCTGGGCGGCCTGCTGATCGCGCACTTCGGCTGGCCAGCCATTTTCCTCGTCAACGTGCCGCTGGCTGCCGTGGCGCTGCTGCTGGCCTGGCGCTACCTGCCGGCGGACCGGGGCGGCGCGCACGCCAAGCGTCCCGTGTTCGACCACCGCGGCACCGTGCTGCTGGCGCTGACCCTGGGCGCCTATGCGCTGGCCATGACGCTGGGCCGCGGCCATTTCGGCGCACGCAATGTGGCGCTGTTGCTGGCCGCCTGCGTCGGCGCCATCCTGTTCGTCCGGGTCGAACTGAAGGCGCCGGGGCCGCTGATACGCCTGGCCATGCTGCGCGCGCCCGTGCTCGGCGCAGGCCTGGCGACCAGCATGCTGGTATCGACGGTCATGATGTCCACCCTGGTGGTCGGCCCCTTCTACCTGGCGCGCGGCCTGGGCCTGGGCACGGCCGTCACCGGCATGGTGCTGGCGGCCGGACCGCTGGTGGCGGCGTTCTGCGGCGTGCCGTCCGGCTGGCTGGTGGACCGCTACGGCGCGCAGCGCATGGGCGGCGCGGGCCTGTGCGGCGCGGCCGCCGCCTGCCTGGCGCTGTCCCTGCTGCCCGCCAGCCTGGGCATCCCCGGCTACGTCGCGCCCATCATGCTGCTCACGGCCAGCTACGCGCTGTTCCAGGCTGCCAACAATACCGCCGTGATGGGCGATATCGTTCCCGACCAGCGCGGCGTTATCTCCGGCATGCTCAATCTGTCGCGCAATCTGGGCCTCGTCACGGGCGCCTCCGTGATGGGTGCCGTCTTCGCTGCCGGTACCAGCGATATCACCGGCGCCCAGCCAGCCGCCATGATCCGTGGCATGCACGCCAGCTTTGCCGTCGCCAGCGCGCTGATACTCGCCGCGCTGGCCATTTTCGTGCTCGGCCGCGCTCTGAGCAAGCCCTGACCTGCCGCTGCCGGCGGCATCAGCCGGCGTTGATCCGGGCCGCGCAGGCGTCGACCACGCAGCCGCGCATCCAGCGGTGGGCCGGGTCGGCATCCATGCGCGGATGCCACATCAGCGATACGGTCAGGTCGGGCATGCCTAGCGGCAGCGCAAAGCTGAACATGCCGGCACGCAGATTGCCCGTATGCCGTTCCGGCACGGTGGCGATCAGGTCGGAGCCGGCGGCCAGCGCCAGCGCCGCAGTAAAGCCACCGACGATGCTGGCGATCGTGCGCTGCAGTCCCAGCGCGGCCAGGGCGTCGTCCATCGGCCCCGTATCCTGGTCGCGCCGCGCCACCAGCACATGCTGGCCGGCCGCATAACGCTCGGCGCTGATGTCGCCTTGCGCCAGCGCATGGCCGCTGCGCACCACGCCCACGAAGCGGTCGCCGAACAGCCTGCGCGTGCGCACTTCCGGACTGGTGAGGCTGCCGATCACGCCCGTTTCCAGGTCGATGCTGCCCTCGCGCAGCTGCACGCTTTCCCGGTCGACCTTTTGCACGAAGCGCAGGCGCACGCCAGGCGCTTGCGCGCCGATGTGCGCGAGCAGCGCCGGGCCGAAATTTTCCACAAAGCCGTCGCTCGCACGCAGCGTGAATGTTTGCGCCAGCTGGCGTGGGTCCAGCTGCTCCGCCGGACGCAATACGGCCAGCACCTCGCCTAACAGGGGCCCCACTCTTGCGCGCAGCTCCAGCGCGCGCGGCGTGGGCACCAGTTCACGCCCGGCACGCACCAGCAACGGATCGCCGGTCGTCTCGCGCAGGCGCGCCAGGGCGCGGCTCATGGCCGATGGACTCAAACGCAAGCGCCGCGCCGCGCGCGTGACGCTGCCTTCGGCCAGCAGGACATCGAGCGCGATTAATAGGTTCAGGTCGGGTAGCGACATAGGCGCTTACTCGCCCTGCTCCGGCGCGCGGCCGATCTCGCCGTCGATATTGGCCAGGAACCAGGCCAGCGACGACATCAGCGCCACGTTGCGCTTCAGGTTTTCCGGGTCGACCTTGTCCAGGGTGTCGGCCGGCGTGTGGTGGTAGTGGAAGTAGCTGTGGCTGTCGACCAGCGGCTCGAAGCTGGGCACGCCGCCCGTTTCCAGGCGGTGCAAGTCGCCCGTACCCAGCGCGTCGCGGCGCGTGAACGCGTGCGCGCCCATCGGTTGCAGGGCGGCCAGCAACGGCGCAAACAGTTTTTCCGCCTTCGGCCCCACGCTGGCCTTGATGCCGAACGGACGGCCGGCGCCGCTATCCATCTCGATGGCCGCATATTGCTTGCCGAGCGCCTGCTTGTGGGCCTCGAAATAGGCCTGGCCGCCACGGCCGCCGTTTTCCTCGTTCATCCAGGCGATCACGCGGATGGTGCGGCGCGGGCGGTAGTCGAGCTTTTTCAGGGTTTCCACCACACCCATGGCCGCCACCACGCCGGCGCCGTCGTCGTGCGCGCCCGTCGCCAGGTCCCAGGAATCGAGGTGGCCCGAGACCACTACCACTTCGTCGGCCTTGTCCGTGCCCGGCCAGTCGGCGATGACGTTGTAGCTGTCCGCCTCGGGCAGGTTTTGTGGCGTCAGGGTCAGGTGCATTTTCATCGGGCCGCGTGCGGCCAGACGGCCGATCAGCAAGGCGTCTTCCACCGTGACGGCAGCGGCGGGAATGCGTTTGTTGTCATCGAGGCCAGTGGCGCCCGCATGCGGGATGCGGAAGTTCGCGCCGCCGATCGAACGCACCAGCGCGGCGACCGCGCCCAGGTCGGCCGCCGCCTTCGGTCCATTGAAACGGAAGCGCGAACCCTGGCCGTAGGTGACGCCGGCCAGGCCCCGCTCGGCCATCTCCTGGTCGAACGGCGTGTCGATCAGCACGATGGCGCCCTTCACTTGCGCCGCGCGCGCCTTGAGTTCCTCGAAGCTTTTGACGATGATGAGGCGCGCCGTCAGGCCGGCGGCCGGGGTGGCGCCCGAACCGCCCAGGGCGGTCAGCACCACGCGCTGCGATACGCCCTGCGGACGGCCCGCGTAGTCGACGATGTCCGCCGTTTCCACGCCACGCACCCAGTGCGGCACTTTCACGGGCTGCAAGGTGACGGTGGCGCCCAGTTGGCGCATGGTCTCTGCCACCTGCTGCACGGCGGCCGCCGCGCCGGCGGAACCGGACAGGCGCGGGCCGATCAGATCCGTCATGTCGGCCAGGCGGGCATACGCCCAGTCGCTTTGCAGCGCCGTGTCGCGCACCTGCGCCAGCGCTTGCGGCGCATTGCCTGGCGCGGCGGCAAAGGCGCCGGCACTGACGATGCAGCCAAGAGCAAGGGATACAGCGGAACGGCGCAGTGGCGCGCCAGTCAGGATGGTATGCATGTAAGGTCAAGTCCAGTCAACAAGGTCGATGCGGATACGCCGTGGCCAGGGGCAAGGCGCGGCATTCTACGATAGCGTATTTGTTCTGTCATTGCAGCAACTTTTACGGCATCGATTGCCTCTCCCCCCAGAGTCGATTACCATCAAGATCGTGATCGCTAACGGATACCGCCATGCTCAAGGGAACCCTCTGTACCGTCCGGCATGTGCAGGCCGCCGACCTGAATGCCTATATTTCCCTCGTCAACGACCTGCCCTCGCGCGGCGAGTTTTTCTCGATGCAATTCAAGTCGCCCGAGGCCATGCGGCGCGACTTCCTGCAATCGGGTTTTGTCACCGAGGACAGCGAATTGTTCCTCATCGAAGACAAAGCCCAGCACATCATCGGCACGATCACGCACTTCAAGAGCCGCACGCCAGCCTCGCGCGAGATCGGCTACCGCCTGTTCGACCGGCAGCGCGACGGGCGAGGCTACATCAGCGAAGCGACGCGCCTGCTGGTCGATTACCTGTTCAACGCCTATGCGTATCATCGGCTGGAGCTGCTGATGGACCCGCTGAACATCGGCTCCGAGCGCATCGCGCAAAAGAATGGCTTTACCGAGGAAGGCTTGCTGCGCCAGGCGTTTTTTATCAATGGCGCGATGCGCGATGTCAAAATGTACAGCCTGCTGCGGCCCGAATGGCAGGCGCGCCTGCGCTGACTTGTTACCATCGGGGCAGGAATGTAAGAAGTTGTATTAGACGTGGAACAAGCTGGTGACAGCAGCTATAGTCCATTCCATGCAGATCATTGTGATCTCGCCGGAATGGAAGGAAATGCCATGTTGAACAAGAAACTCCTGGGTGCGGTAATGGTAGCGGCAGTGGCTGTGTCTTCGGCCGCAGTCGCCGGTGACCGCGACTTCAATACCGTTGCAGGCGCCGTTGTCGGAGCGGCCATTGGCAACAGCACCGGCGGGCGCAATGGCGCGATCGTCGGTGGCGTGCTTGGCGCCGCCGTCGGCAACAGCATCAGCACGAATGACCGCCATTATGACCGTGGCGGCTATCGCGGCGGCTACCGCGAAACCTATTATGCACCTGCACCGCAACCGGTGTACTACGCGCCGGCACCGCAGCCCGTGTATTACGCGCCGCCCCCGCGCTACTACGGCCCACCGGCTGTCGTCTACGTGCAACCGGGCCGCGGCTACTACCGCGACCATGGCCGCCGCGACTACTATGACCGCGGCCACGGCCACGGTCACGGCTGGGGCCATCGTCGCTGATCGCCACCCGCCCCTCTAAAACCTGCGCCAGCCTGCTGCCGCAGGTTTTTTTGTTAGATAAGCAAGGTATCGCCCCTGCACAATTTCGGCTAAGCTGTGTCCTATGTTCAACATTGCTGGCCGCCTGGACCGTTCAACCGATGCATTTAATCAAAGACGCGCTTGACTTCGGCCCCTGGCTCGATGCCGCCGCCGGCAGCAGCGTGGGCGCTGGCCCCCTGCCGCGGCGCGAAAACCAGGACAACTTCCTGCTGATCGATGCCAGCGGCCACGCCGTCTGCCTGTCGCGGCAGGCGCCGTTCCACTGCCAGGTGCCGGGCTGGCCGCGCGGCCATGTGCGCGCAGCCGTGCTCGACGGCATGGGCGGCCATGGCCAGGGGCGCGAGGCGGCGGAAGCGGCCGTGCAAGGCTTGCTGGCGATGCCTGCCTGCCTCGACCCGGCCAGCCTGGCAGCCAGGCTCGACGCTCTGCACACGCGCTTGCAGGATGGTTTCGCCAGGAGCACACCCGCCCAGGCGCGTCCGCCGGGCACCACCCTGACCTTGCTGGAAGTGCCGCCCGGCGAAGCGCCGCTGCTGTATCACGTGGGCGATTCACGCCTGTATGAACTTGCCGATGGAGTGGCCAGCATCCTCACCGTCGACCACGTACCGGCCACCGTGTACGCCATGCGCGGCGCGCTCGACGAGACGCGCTGGCGCGCCGCCGTGCACGGCGAACACCATCCGCAAATCTCGCAGGCATTTATTTTAGGCAACGCCCTGAGCGACAGCTTGCAGCTCGACAAGCCCCTGCGCGGCCTCGATGCATCCACCTTGCCTCCCTTTCTGGCGCATCTGGGCGACCGCCGCGTGCTGCGCGTGCGCCCCGGCGCCCACTATGTGCTGGCCAGCGACGGCTTCTGGGCCTGTGACGATCCGCTGGCGCTCACGGCCCGCTGGCCCGCCTTATGTGCCGGCAAGAGTGCTGCCCAGGCCGTCAGCGCCCTGTTCGACGACTTCCTCTCCGATCCGCCAACAGGTTTGCATAGCGACAACATTACCTTGCTGGCGCTGCGCTTCGAGGCGGCGTTCAGCGCCCCAGTCGGCTAGCCGATAGATAACCGGCCGTCGCCGACACGGCCGACAGCACGGCGCCCCAGGCCATGTCGATCGCCGTCAGGCCCAGCGGCCAGTCGCGCAAGGTGGCATAGTTGCTCAAATCATAGGTGCCATAGGCAAGCAGTCCAAGCAGCGCCCCCAGTGCCGCCGCCGTGCGCCCGCGCCGCGCGCGCAAGCCCGGCAAAATGGCAAACACCAGCAGCCCCGCCACGTACAGCAGATAAAACAACACGGCCGGCGCCCAGCGCGGAGACTCCGCCAGCAGCGGCCCCAGCGCCGCCGCGTACACAGGCTTCATCAGCACTGCCAGCCACAGGGCATCGATGGCCAGGAAGACGCACAAGGTGGCGCCATAGGCAATGGCAAGCTGGAGCGGGCGTTGGACAGGCATGCTCTTCTCTCGATTCAAGCGTTAGGAGGAACGGCCAGCATAAGGCATAACGCCCCTGGCTCGCATCGCGGGCGTAAAAATGCCCGGCCGGCGCGCACGCGCATTAACGGGAAGCGACTCCATGCAATATCAAAATAACATATCCAGAAAGACATAATATATGTTTTTGAGCAATAGTTTCCGTGGCATACATGACGGGGTGTGACCAGGGACATGAATTTGGGCAAAAAGTGCGCATTCCGGGGCCGCGAAAGTTGCCAAGCAGGCGCAAAAGCGCGTAAGCTCTCATGTAGACCAGAGGGCAGAATGTCCCCGCTCGATTCGAGTCAGAATGTCATGAAAAAATGCAGCAACCCGGAGCACCCGCACTGTACGTTCTGGGTCTTGCCTGGGGATACAGTCTGTGCGGGCAACCACCCGCAAGCGACGACTGCTCCCAGCAGCTACGACCTGTTGACCGCACTGCGCAGCGCCCGTTCCGAGCCATCGGCAACGGCGCTTTCGCACGCCCCTGCGCATGATTCTGATATTCGTGATGCTGTTATTCGCGATGCTGCCATTCAAACGGCAAGCCGCTCCTCACCGGCCGCCGCCGCCCCGGCATTCACGCCAGCGCCCGTTGCGCCGGCAACGGTGCCGCCCGCCTACCAGCCGGTGCAAGCCCACCTGCACATCAGCGGCTTCGATCCGCGCGCGGCAGGCGGACGGCAAACCCTGAAAATGGAATTGCGCGGCATGAGCGCCGCCTGCGCGCCGCAGCTGACCTTGCGCCTGCGCTCGGACCTGATCCCCCGTGGCCAAGTACAGCATGATTTCGTGCGCACCACGCGCGGCGACTGGCGCCCCGTGTTTGTCGAGTTTTCCTCGCGCAACAAGGAACACGGGCAATACCAGATCGAAGTGGAAGTGCACAGCCATGTCGATGGCGCCGTGGCGCAAAAATGGGTGTGCACCTTCGTCATCCTGGTGCCGCGCCGCGACGCCACCCTGACGGAAATCCACCAGATCTTCCTCAGCACGCACAAGAACGTGCGCGTGATGGCGGACGACGCGTCGATCGCCCGCGTGACGGGCGGCGACGGCTGCAACCTCGACGTGACGGCGCGCAATGCCGGCATCGCCCACGTGGATTTATCTGCGCCGCAAGGCAAGATCGACATGGGTTTTACCACCATTGCCTGGGACGAGGAGTTGATCGAAGTCGACCTGCCCGCCGCCAGCCACTGCCATCCGCACCCGAGCCAGGCCGCCTGCCTCGTCAATGCGGCGCCGGAAGCGGGCGAGCAGCGCCAGATCCGCCTGTTCGCGCTGGAAGAATGCATGCTGGGCCGCTTCGAACTGGTGGACCCGGAAGCGGACGTGCTGCTCAGCCATTTCAGTCCCGACGGCCAGGACAACAATGGCTTGACGCGCCGCCTGTCAGGCCGCCACGCCATCATCCGGCGCAGCGGGCAAGGTTTTGAAATCGAGGATGTATCGCGCTATGGCGTGCTGCTCGACGGCGTGTGGCCTGGCAAGCACAAACCGGTCGCCCTGCGCCTGGGCATGCGCATCGAATTGTCTGCCAGCATCAAGGGCATCGTCGTGCTCAGCGTCACGGCCCTCCTCGCGCACGGCGTAATCCTGCACCGCATCGACCACGGGGCCCGCGCCGAATGCTTTTACCTGCTGCTGCCGGAAGCCCAGCCTTCGCTGGCCAGCCACCTGGCCACGCCGCAGGCCAGCTGCCTGCCCGTGCTATTCCACCGCAACGGCGGTTTCTGGCATATCGATACCGCCAGCGGCAAGGAAACCGCGCTGGCCCCCGCCACTGCGCTGGATAAACTCAGCGGCTTCGCGCGGCACAACCGCTTCGCCAGCGAACCGTATCCGGAATGCTGGATCATCCGCACCGAGGGTGCGGCGCTGTGCGATAGCAGCGCGCTGACCGCCTGACAACGCTTCCTGGCACCTCGCTACCCGCTAGCGGGGAACGAGCACCAGGAAAATCATCGACAAGCCCAGAATAAACACCGCTTCCAGCGTAAACACGATGGCGGGAATCTGCAATTCGCGCGGGATTTTCATGGCGAGACCTCTTCAAAACGTGGGACTACTTTCAGCATAGCGCGCCCTGCGCCAATTACATTATCAACCGCACAACACACTTGAGCGTCCGGCATGACTTGCCGAGTTCGCTAGCCAGGCCCTGCCGACACACAATTTAACAAATTCTCACCAGATATTCTCCAAATAGCACCCCTCCAAGCCCTTGCATACTGTATATTCATCCAGTTAATATCCCCCTGCATTTCACACAACGCCCGCATGGCGTTTTACATTTTCTATGGCTTCCAACAAAGCGCATCATGCGACCGGTTGGGCTGCCGGCGTGATCGCCGCGGCCCTGGTCGCGCACGCTGGCGCCGGTGGCCCCTACCAAGTGCTGAGCATGCTCGCCTTTGTCATGGGCGCACTGGGCGGCACGGCGCCGGACTGGCTGGAAGTGGCCTGGTGGGCGCGCACGCACCGGCTGTGGATCACGCACCGCACCTGGACGCACTGGGGCCTGGCCTGGATCGCCCTGCTCGTCTACACGTATCTGCAATTGCCGCACCACCTGTGGGCGCCGCCCCTGTTCGGCTTTGCCGCCGGCGGCATCATGCATCTGCTGGCCGACTGGCCCAATCCGCTGGGCGTGCCGTGGATTTTCCGCCGCCACTCGCTGCGCTGGTGGAAAAGCGGCCGCCACGACATCATCGTCATCCTCGCCGCCTGGCTGGCCGCCACCGTCGTGGCTGACCACGTGTTTTTCGATGGCATCCACCTGCGCCGCACCGTGCTGGCATTTGACAGCCTGCTGCACTGGTCCGCTGGCGCACTCCAGACGACCTGGGCGAATCTGCAACAGTGGCAAGAGCGCTGGCGCCTGGGCGGCTGACGCGAATTGACGCCGGCGGCATGGCAATGTGATAATGAGTATCATTCTCAAACAGCCCAGCCAGCCGGCACCCCGCGTTCCGTCAGCCCAGCTCATCCCTTGCCTGGAGAACGCAGTGAGCACCGTCAGTCCCACCCATGCCAGCCCCCTGACCACCCTGTACAGCGAACACCATGGCTGGCTGTATGGCTGGCTGCGCGGCAAGCTGGGCAACCGCGCCGAGGCGGCCGACCTGGCGCAGGACACATTTTTACGCCTGCTGGGCAAGCGCGAGGTGACACCGCTGGCGCCCCTGCGCGAGCCGCGCGGCTACCTGGCGACCATCGCGCGCGGCTTGCTGATCGACCGCTACCGGCGCCAGGCGCTGGAGCACGCCTACCTGGAAGCGCTGGCGCAGCAGGCCGAGCCGGCATCGATGTGCGCCGAAACGCATGCCATCATCATCGAAACCCTGCTCGCCGTCGACCGCCTGCTCGACCGCCTGGGGGCGCGCACGCGGACCATCTTCCTGCTGGCGCAAATCGAGGAGCTCAGCTATGTGGAGATCAGCCGGCGCCTCGGCGTCTCCCTGCCCACCGTCAAGAAGCACCTGGTGCGCGCCTACACGGAATGCCTGCTGCTGGCGGCAGCCTGATGTTCACCGCATCCGCCCCCGTTTCATCGCCTATCCCCCGCAAGGTGCTGGCCGCCGCCGCCCACTGGCACGTGGAACTCCAGTGCGGCAGTGCAGACGCAGCCGCCGTGCAAGCCTGGCGCGACGCCAGCGCCGAGCATGAACGGGCCTGGCAGCTGCTGCAGCGCCTGGATGGCCAGCTGGGCGCGATACCGGCAGCGCTGGCGATTCCCGCGCTGCAGGCGGCGCAGCAGCGCCGGCGCGCGGCCGCCAAGATACTCGCCGTGCTGGTAGCGGCCGGCGGCGGCATCGCGCTGGGCCAGGCGGGCCTGCAATCAGGCCCATGGCAAGCCCTGACGGCGTCCTTGCGCACGGCGCCGGGCCAGCGCCGCCACGTGACCCTGGCCGATGGCGGGCGCCTGGAGATGAATACGGATAGCGCCGTGGATGTCGCTTACAGCGCCACACAGCGTCGGATCCGCCTGCACCAGGGCGAAATCATGATCACGACGGCATCCGATCCGCGCCCCTTCCTGGTCGACACCCCGCACGGCGTGATACGCGCGCTGGGCACGCGCTTCGGCGTGCGCAGCGACGGCGATGGCAGCACCGTCAGCGTCTTCGAGCATGCGGTGGAAGTGCGCTGCACGGCGCGCCCGGACGCCGTGCGGCGCCTGGAAGCGGGCCAGCAGTTGCGCTTCTCCGACACCGGCTTGGCAGCCGTGCTGGCCATGCCCGCGCACCAGGACAGCTGGCTGCGCGGCATGCTGGTGGCCGCCGACTGGCCCCTGCAGCAACTGGTACGGGAACTGGCGCGCTACCGGCGCGGGCGTCTCGTCTGCGATGCCGGCGTGGCGCGGCGCCCCGTCACGGGCACCTACCGCCTCGACGATATCGACGCCGTGCTGGAAAGCCTGTGCGCCTCGCACGGGCTGCAAGTGACGTACTTCACGCGCTACTGGGCCACGGTGGCGGCCCGTTCAACCTGATTATTTTCAGTTTTTTTGCGCCAGGGGTTGGTGTTTCGCTGCGCTGCTTCGGCTTCATGGATAAGTAGCCGATTCATCTTCCATTGACCATACCCTGAACAGAAAGACCGAGCATGCAGCTGACCACCCCCGTCCTCCATCCCGCCGCGCGCGCCATCCGCCTGGCCGTCCTCGCCATGGCGTGCGCCGCCCCTGTCGTCTTTGTCGCCGCGCCCGCGCTGGCGCAAGGCCAGGCCGCCGCTTCAAACGCTGCGCCGCAAGCCTACGCCATTGCGGCCGGCCCGCTGGCCACCGCCCTCAACGATTTTGCCGTCGCCGCCGGCGTCAGCCTGTCGACCGATCCCGCGCAGACGCGCGGCCTGCGCTCGCCCGGCGTGCGCGGCAGCGTCAACGTGGCCCAGGGTTTTGCCCAGGTGCTGGCCGGCAGCGGCCTGGAAGCGGTACAACTGCCGAACGGCGCCTACGTGCTGCGCCAGGCGGCGCCCTCCACCGCCTCGGCGACCGGCGTGGAAAAGACCATGGCGCCCGTGATGGTCAGCGCCAGCATGGAGCGCGACCCTGTCAGTGAACACAGCAACTCGTACGCGGCGCGCGCCGTCACCGTCGGCAAGGGCGTGCAAACCCTGCGCGAGATTCCGCTATCGGTCAGCGTCGTCACGCGGCAGAAGATGGATGACCAGAACCTCAACACCATCGACGCCGTGCTGGCCAACACCACCGGCGTCACCATGTACGACAGCCCCATGGGCGGACGCTATGTGTATTCGCGCGGCTTCATGGTCGAAACGTACCAGTTCGACGGCGTGAACCGCGCCATGTACTACCCGCAGGCGAACAGCTTTACCAGCAATACGGCCATGCTCGATCGCGTGGAAATCGTGCGCGGCGCCACGGGACTGCTGCAGGGCACGGGCTCGCCGGGTGCGGCCATCAACATGGTGCGCAAACGCCCGCTGGCGGAAAAGCAGGTGCAGTTGGCGCTCGGCGCGGGGCGCTGGAACGACGTGCGTGGCGAAGTCGACGTCACCGGTCCCCTGAATGAATCGGGCAGCATCCGCGGCCGCGCCGTGGCCTCCATGGAGCAGCGCGATTATTTCTATGACGTCGCTGACAGCCGCACGGACGTGCTGTACGGCGTGCTGGAATTCGACCTGGCGCCGGGCAGCAAGCTGACGACGGGCGCCAGCCATGAAAAACTGAAGTCAACGCCGTTTTTCTCGGGCATGCCCCGCTACCGCGATGGCAGCGACCCGAAACTGCCCCGCGAGACCTTCCTCGGCGCCGACTGGAACCGCTGGAATAGCAAGCAAACGGCCGTCTTCGCCGAATTCGAACACCGCTTCGACGCCGACTGGTCGCTGAAAGCCAGCGCCAACACCACGCGCGAGCGACATGACGTGAAATACATGTTCAGCCAGGGTGCACTCGATCCCGCCACCCTGGCCGGCATGATGATGTACGGCGGCGTGTTCGACTACGGCAGCACCAACAAGGGCATCGACCTGTCGCTCGATGGCAAATTCAACGCCTTCGGCCGCCGCCACGGTTTCAGCGCCGGTGTCAGCACCAACCGCCTGGAAAGCGACAGCGATTTCAGTCTGGCCCTGCTGCAGAAGCCGAACAACCCGCTGCAACCGAATCACGGTGTGGCCGAGCCGAGCGACACCTGGTTCCGCGAACATAGCTACCGGGGCGACCCCAGCGTAACGAAGATGACGCAGAAGGGCGCGTATGGCGTGGCCCGTTTCAGCGTCAGCGATCCGCTCACCGTGGTGGCCGGCGCGCGCGTCTCGAACTACAAATGGAGCAGCGTGTACCGCGACACGGGCGAGGTGTATATCGATCCGTACCGCGAAAACGGTGTCGTCACGCCATATGGCGGTGTGATCTACGCATTCGACAAGCGCTGGTCCGGCTACGCCAGCGTCTCCGACATCTTCCAGCCGCAGAACCAGCGCACGGCCGAAGGCGCCCTGCTCGACCCGCTCAAGGGGCGCAACCTGGAAGTGGGCGTGAAAGGTGAACTGTTCGACGGCAAGGTGAATGCCTCGCTGGCCCTGTTCCGCATCGAGCAGCGCAACCGCGCGGAGCTCGACCTGGTCAACACCTGTTCCAGCGGCACGGAGTGCTATTTCTCGGCGGGCAAGGTGCGCAGCGAAGGCCTCGATGCGGAAATCAGCGGCGAAGTGGCGCCGGGCTGGCAGCTGTTCGCCGGCTACACCCTGAACAATTTCAAGTACCTGGAGCAGACCTCGAATGCGGGCGTGATGTTTGCCAGTACCTACTCGCCGCGCCACATGCTGCGCGCGTGGAGCGACTACCGCCTGCCCGGTGCCTTGCAGAAGTGGAGCGTAGGCGGCGGCGTGAACTTCCAGACGCAGAGCTCGCGCGTGACGCGCGACGTGACCGTGGCGCAAGGGGCGTATGCACTGTGGAGCGCGCGCGCCGCCTGGCAGATCGACCGCAACTGGACGGCGGCACTCTCCGTGACGAATCTGCTCGACAAGCGCTACTACCAGACGGTGGGCGCGCCTGCGTGGGGCAATTTCTATGGCGAGCCGCGCAAGGCGCAGCTGACCCTGCGCGCGCGCTTCTAAACCAAGCGCCTAGGTTGCCGGGCGCAGGGGCGCCTTCGGCAACGGGATGAATTCCGTCTCGCCCGGCACTTGCCCCATGCGCTGGGCGCTCCAGTCGTCGGCCGCCTGCGACAAACGCTCCTTACTCGACGAGACGAAATTCCAGAACAGGAAGCGGTGGCCGTCCAGCGGCTCGCCGCCGATGACCACGAACTGCACCGGGCCGCTGCCTGCCGTCACCACGGGCACGGCGCCGGCCTCCAGCAGCGCCATGGTATGCGGCACCAGCGCCACGCCATCGAGCAGCACCTCTCCGCTGATCGGATACACCGCCGCTTCCGCCGGCAAGCCCTCCAGGCGCAGCTCGCGCCCCGCCTGCAGCGCCACGTCCAGGTACAAGGTCTGCATGTAGGTGCGCACGGGCGAGGTCTGGCCAAAGGCCGTGCCGATCAACACCTTCACCACGGCGCCATCGAGCGCCACGACGGGAATGTCGGCCTGAGGCGTGTGCGTGAAACTTGGTTCGTCTTCTTCATGCGCCTTGGGCAGCGCGGCCCACAGCTGCAAGCCGTGCGTGCGGTGCGGCTGGCCCGCCAAGTCGTGCGGCGTGCGCTCGGAATGCACGATGCCGCGCCCGGCCGTCATCCAGTTGATGGCACCCGGCTCGATGCGCTGGTACGAGCCGATGCTGTCGCGGTGGTCGATCGCGCCTTCGAACAGATAGGTGACGGTGGCCAGGCCGATATGCGGATGGGGGCGCACGTCGTGGTTGGCATCGGGCGCCACGTCGATGGGGCCGAAATGGTCAAAGAAAATGAAGGGGCCGACGGCCTGTTTTACGGCGGACGGCAGCAAACGCCGCACGACAAAGCCGCCGCCCAGGTCCTTTTCGTGGCTTTTCAGGATGGCCGCGCTCATGCCAGCACCGTCGTCACTTCGGTGGTCACAGCCGTCATCAATTTATGCAGCGGGCATTTGCCGGCCGCGGCCAGCAATTCCTGGCGCTGCGCGTCGCTCAAGTCACCGCTCAGGTGCAGGGTGGTGGCCAGGCGGTACACGCCCTTGCGCTCGTCGCTGGCATCGCGCTCGGTCGACACTTCCACATGCTCCAGAGGGATGCCCTTGTGTTTGGCGTACCAGACCACCGTGAGCGCCTTGCAGGCCGACAGGGCCGCGTCATACAGGTCGTGCGGCGAGGGACCGGCATCGCCGCCGCCTTCAGCCACCGAGGCGTCGGCGGAAATGATGTGATCGCGCACGTGCACGATGTGGCGCATGGGTTGCGACTGGTCGCGGATGGCTTTGATGGTCATGGCGTTCCTTGGTGCGTTTGGAAAGCCACAATTTACACCGTTTGCCCGCTTTGCGCAGCCAGCTCCCCTGCTACCTGGTCATATGATACGGAAGACGGTGTCGGCCATCAGCGCCATTTCTCCGGGTTCCGGCGTGACGACGCCATGCGCCGTACTCGCCTAATCGAGCGTGCGCGCCACGCGGAAGCCCACGATATCGTTCGACAGCACGGTGGAAAAAGCGTTGCGCAGGGCCGAGCGCAGATAGCGCGGGTGATACAGCCAGGAGCCGCCGCGCAGGATGCGCCGGCTGCTGTCGCTGCCCTCTTCCCACGCGCTGCCGTCGACTGGCGCGCCGTCGTAATTGTCGTGCACCACATCCTGCACCCATTCCCACACATTGCCATGCATGTCGAACAGGCCCCAGGAATTCGGCGCGAAGCTGCCCAGCGGCGTGGTGCCGCCCCGGTACACGCCGCGCGGGCCGCCGTTGTAGACGTACAGGCCGTCGTAATTGGCTTGCTCGGTGCTGATCGTGTCGCCCACGTTGAAGGCCGTGCGCGTGCCGGCGCGGCAGGCGTATTCCCACTCCGCTTCGCTGGGCAGGCGATACTGCCGCCCGGTGCGCTCGCTGAGCCACGCCAGGTACAGCTGCGCGTCATTCCAGCTCACGCCGACCACCGGGTGCAGATCGGTTTGCACGAAACCGGGATTGTCCCAGTCCGTTTCGGAACCGCCCGCCCAGCCGGTCGCCTTGACGAAAGCGCGCCATTCGCCCACGCTGACGGGGTGGCGCGCCAGCGCGAACGGGCGCTCGATGCCGACCCAGTGCTGCGGCGTCTCGCGCTCCAGCCAGGCCTGCTGCGAGCCGGCCTGGATGGCGGCCTTGTGTTCCGTCTCGTGCGCGCCCATCTGGAAGCGGCCACTGGGAATGAGCACCAGTTCCGGCCCCTGTCCCGCGCCATCGAGGAAATCGTCGCGCAAGATGCCTTCGGCATTGGCCACCGCTTCCACTTGTTCCGCTTCTGGCGCCGGCGCGGAGGCCGGCGCAGGGACCGCTGCTGCTGCTGCGCGGCTGGCCTCTGCGCGACGCGCGCGTTCCTGCTCGGCGCGATAGGCCGCCTCCGCCTTGGCGACGATGGCCTTGCGCTGCAATTCCTGATGCTCCTGCAAGGCCGTGGCGGCATCGGCTTCGCGGCGCGCGCGCAACTGGCCGCGCAGCGCTTCCTTGCGCAGCTTGCGCGCCTCTTCCGCTTCGAAATGGCGCTGCGCCTCCTGTTCGCGGCGCAGTTTGTCCTGCCGCTGCTTTTCCAGCGCAGCGGCATGGATTTCCGCCTTGCGGCGCTGGTCCAGTTCTTCCTGGCGAATCCGCGCCCGCTTGATCTCTTCCTCGCGCGCCTGTTCGGCGGCCAGCGCCGCCTGCCGTTGTTGCTGCGCCTGCTGCGCCGTGCGCGCCTGCTGCTGGCGTGCCTGTTCCGCCAGTTCTTCGGGCGACGGCCCGGCAGCACGCTCCAGATTTTCCAGCAAGGCTTGCACCGATAGCGGCCGCAATTCCGCCGTCAGCGAAAAACCGTTCTGCAGCACCTGCCACTGCGCCGCATTGAGCGCCTGCGGTGGCGAGGGCAGATGGCTGGCGCTGCGCGCATCGTCGAAAGGCATGCGCCCTTCCAGCATCTGGTAAATCATCACGGCCACTGCATACACGTCCAGGCGCGGGCTGGGCTGGCGCTGGTTGGCGCCTGCCTCGGGCGCCCGATAACCGTGCGTGCCCGCATTCGGCATGTCCAACGCCAGGCTGCTGTCCGCATTGCGCACGCGCGTCGCGATGCCGTAATCGAGCAATTTGATATCTCCCTTCGCCGTCAGGAAGACATTGCCCGGCTTGATGTCGCGGTGCACCAGATTGTGCTTTTCCCACGCATACGACAGGGCCTCGGCCACCGGCTGCAGCAATTGCTGCACCCTGGAGAGCGGCAGCGCACCCTGGCGGCCCAGGTAGTGCTCGAGGTCTTCGCCATCGAGGCATTCCATGATGATGAAATAGCTGGCCGTGGCCGGATCCTGCGCCCACTCGTAGACGCGCACGATGTTCTCATGCGCGAGTTTTCTCGCCTGGGTCGCTTCCTCGATCAGCAGCTTGGCGTGCGTGGCGCTTTGCGTCAGCTGCGGCGGCAAGATCTTCAGCGCCACCATTTCGCTGCTGCCCAGCTCCGCGTGCGTGGCCAGGTCGGTGGCTTGCCACACCTGCCCCATGCCGCCCGTTCCGATCAGCCGTTCGAGCCGGTAGCGGCGGTTTTGCGGGCCGATTTCCTGGCCCGTCATGAAGCCCAGTTCCGTGCCCTGGCGCACCGGCAGCGGCGCGGCCACGGGTGCAGCGCCGGGCGGCGCGTACTCGGCGTCGAGGATAGCGTTTTTGCGGCGTTCAAATTCCTGCTCGCTGAGCAGCCCGTCGTCATGGAGGGCGCGCAGTTCCCGCAGTTTGTCTCGTGCTTTTTGCATCATCTGGGGTGAAACGCTTCCATCAAGGCTGCAGGGCGACGCCACAGGCGGCGCAGAATTTATCTTCCGGATGGCCAGCGCGCTGCACGTGGCCGTTCTTGCAGCGCAGCGACGCCGCGCTGGCCGCACCTGGCTGCAGCGCCTGCGCCACGGCCACGCCCAGCTGCGCCTGCGCCGACAGGCCATGCGCATGCGCCGCGTTCTGCAGGTTGATCAGGTCGAGCTGCTGGCGCCGTTCGCGTTCCGCCTGGCCTTCCAGGTAGCTGCGCTCCTGCGCCACGCTGTCCTGTGCCATGCGCATGGCGTCCAGCGGCGCGACGCTGTTCTCGGCCGCCGCCAGCGCCGCCAGCGCGTGAATCTGCTCGGCGCTCATGCCCGCCTGCAGCTGCGTTTTCAGCACTTGCGCCAGCGCGGCCGCGTTCTGCCCGGCGGCCATGGCCAGCTTGCCCGTGTCGCTCAAGCTGCCGATTTTCTCGATGCGGTCGATATCGATGCGCGCCAGTTCTGCCGCATGCGCCTGCTGCGCCAGCAAGGCTTCGTATTCGCCTTTCCAGCGCGCGTAATCGCTTTCGCGCTGCTGCGCCATGGCCAGCAAATCGCGCTGCCATTGCGCTTCCTGTTCCAGCTGGCGCAGCTGCTGGCGCTGTTCCTCGATGGCCAGCGCGTCGAGCTGCGCCAGCTGCGTTTGCTGCTGCAGCTGGCGCGCGTGCACGCCGTCGGCCTCGATGGTGCGCAACAGCTTTTCCTGCTGCGCGATGGCGTCTTCGCGCGCGCCGCCGCGCCGCAGCGCCGCCACTTTTTCCGCGATTTCCGCCGCCTGCACCTGCGCCGCTTCATCCTTGTGCGCCTCGGCGCGCAGCAATTCGCGCCGGCGCGCCAGCTGCATCTGGTCTTCCCACTCCTGCACCCGCTCCGCTTCGCGCTTGCGCGCCGCATTCGCCAGCATCAGGCCCTGCCAGGCGGCCTGGTGCTGCTCCGCCTCCAGCTGCGCCTCGCGCTGGGCCGCATCCGCTTGCGCCTGGCGCAGGCGCGCCAGCTGGGTGCGGCGGCCCGTCTCGTCGTCGATCAGCAACGCGCTTTCGATCTGCTGCGCAATCGACTGCAAGTGCACCTGATGCGTAAAGCGCTGCTGCGCCAGCTGGATCTGTTCACGCCCATGCAGCTGCGACAGTTCCAGCTCGCTGCGCATCTTGATGGCGGCCAGCGCGCGCACGTGTTCCCAGTTGGCCGTTTCATCGGCGCGCTGTGCACCCTTCTGCGCCAGTTCCTGTTCCAGCTCGCCCAGCGCCAGCGCGGCGCCGTGGTCGAGCGCCTGGCGCCGCGATTTCGCTTCCAGGATGCGGCCATACAGGTCGATCTGGCGTCCGCGCAGCGCCTGCAGGCGCTCCGCTTCCTGGTGGCCCAGCTCCGCTTTTTCCAGCGTCGCATCCTGCCGCAGTTCGGCGCGCCGGTGCGCGTGGCGCGCCGCCAGTTCTTCGCGGCGGATGCGCTGCCACTCTTCCTCGTCATACAGCTGGTCGAGCTGTTTCATGCGTTCCAGGCTGTGCTGCTCCAGTTCCTGCGCCGGCAAGCCGCCCAGCCACAGGGTGCCGATGGCGGCGTCGGCGTTGCCGTCGCGCTTGTCATGGCGTAGCGCCAGCGTCTCCACGCGCGCCACGGCCAGGCCGGATGGCGCCAGGCGCTGGGTCAGGGCCGATTGCAGGCGTTCGTTCAATTCCGGCCGCAGATCCGCATTCGCGTCCATCTCGCGCAGCGCGCGGCTGCCGATGAATTCCAGCGCAATCTGGCGCACGGACGGCAGCAGCAAGGCGTGCAGGTGGGCGCGCGTGACGGCACCGGGCGCGCGCATGAACTGGCGCGCGAATGCATCGGGCTGGCCCAGCGCGATATCGATACGCAAGGACGCGGCGACGTTGAGCAGTTCCGTGCTGGCCAGGCCGGGCAGGTCGAATTCGAGATGCATGGCGTCGGCGCGCGCGATCAGCACTTCGGCCGGGCGCGCCGGCAGCAGCGCGGGCAGGCGCGCAAAGAAGGCGGCGCTGTCGTAGTCGCCGGCCGGTATCAAGGTGAAAGCGTCCGATTGCACGATCCAGGCGCGTGACTCGGCGGGCACCTGCAGGAGGCGCGCCGCGCTGCCGAACAGCGAGGACAGCTCGCGCACGCCAAAGAACAGGGCCAGTTGCCCATCAGCAAGATGCCATTGGTTGGCATGCAGCACCGCGTCGCTGTCGGGGGCGCCCAGCGACAAGCCGCATTGCGCGCAATAGCCGGCGGCAGCGCCGTTCTTGTGCTCGCAGCGCGGGCAGCGGGCGCCGCCAAAACCAAACAATTGGAACATGTGTGACTCCTGATGAGAATGATTGTGTGCGCAAGTGTGCGCAACACGGCTGCCATGCCGATTCTAGCAGGACAGCTCGCAGCACCTGCCGCGCGCCGCGTGTGCAGAACACGGCGCACAACAGGCGCACAACACTGTGCAGTGTCAAATAATGCCATAGAGCAATTGCATTCATATGCACGGATACAGGGCTAATTAGGCCTCAATTCAAGCGGTCGCCCGCCAGCCCTGGCGCAGGCATTTCAGCGCCGTTTTTTTGCAGGCCATCCCGCCAAAACCACGGCTGGTCGCATCTGCATGGCGCGCTGGCGCGCCCTTGGCTACAGTGCATGCATACCCACCCGCCACCCGAAAGGAACCATCATGAAAACTTTGAAAAACATGGAAGCCATCTTCACCGTCGCCATCGCCATCGCTTGCGGCGCCAGCTATGTCAGCTTCATGCAGCCATCAGCAGCCAGGACCGCCGCTGTGGCGCAAGCGAGCGCCATCCCCGTCGTGGTGGTCAGCGCCAAGCGCCTGACGGAACAGGAAAAGAAAATCTCGCTGATCGAGGAACGGCAAGCCTTGCTGGGCAACGCCACCGCCAGCACCTTGTGAGCCATCCATGCTGACTGTATGCCGCCTGGCGCAGCGTAAATAGCCACGCGCCAGGCCGCCATTTGTATCCGCCACGGATACACGGACACACAGCATTGTGTCAATTGTAATAAGTTGAATCAAAGGCGAAAAACCGCCAGCAAACGCCTATAGTCCATTTCACGCAATCACCGAAATGGAGCACACCATGAAACCCATCGCACTCTACGCAGCAGCCATGCTTGCCATCAGCACCGCGGCTTTTTTGCCGGCGCAGGCGATGGCACAGAATCAGCTCGGCGTGAGCATAGTCGTCGGCAACGCCCCGCCTCCACCACGCTTTGAAAGCGCCCCCGCACCACGCGCCGGCTATGTCTGGGCACCGGGCTACTGGAACTGGGACGGCCAGCGCCATGTCTGGAGCGGCGGCGAATGGCTGCGCGAACGCGGCGGCAACCAGTACCGCCGCGCCGCCTGGATACAAGAGAACAACCGTTGGCGCCTGGACCGTGGCGGCTGGGTCGCCGCGCAAGTGCAGCCCGTGCGCTATGACGACATCCGCATCGCCCCGCCGCCACCGCGCCGCGAAGCCATCCCGCGCGCCCGCCACGGCTACACCTGGGCGCCCGGCCACTGGGAATGGCGCAGCCAGCGCTACGCCTGGACACCCGGCGTGTGGATCGCCGAACGCCCCGGCTATGCGTATGCGCCACCCGCCTGGAACCAGCGCGATGGCCGCTGGCAGATGGAGCAAGGCCGCTGGTCGCCACGCGGCCCGAACGGCGACCGCGACCGCGACGGCATCCCCAATCGCTATGACCGCGACAATGGCAACCGCCACGACCGCGACGGCGATGGCATCCCCAACCGCGACGACCGGCGCCCCGACAATCCGCGCCGCGACTAAAATGCAGTTGTAGTACCCACCAAGGCCACCCATCGCGGTGGCCTTGTCATTTTCCGGACACATCCGTGTATTAACATCGCGCGACGATCAATCACACTGCGCGAGAAAGATTCACGATGGCGATGGAAACTGCCGGTTTTACCTACGGCTCGGACACCTCTGGCCTGGTCTGGGGCTTCCTGTTTGGCCGCGAGGCGCAACCGCTGGCGCTCGACTCGGCGGCGGCGCTGGTCTGGCTGGCCGATGGCGCGGCCAGGCCGGCGCAGGAATTCGTCTGGCTGCATTTCAATTTATCGCACGCGGCCAGCGAAAAATGGCTGATGACGCATACGCAGCTGGCCGACGAATTCTATGAGACGCTGCACCAGGGTTCCCGCTCGACGCGCATCGAACAGGCGGAAAACACCCTGATCGCCGTGGTCAACGACGTGGTGCACAATTTCTCGTTCGAAGCGTCCGACATTTCCACCATGTGGGCCAGCGTGGCGCAAGACCTCGTCATCACGGCGCGCCGCGCGCCGCTGCAGTCGATCGAGCGCTTGCGCCAGGCCGTCATCAAGAACCACGAGCCGATCCGCTCGTCGGTGGAATTGCTGATCCATTTGCTGCGCGACCAGGCCGACGTGCTGGTCAACATCGTGCGCGATGCCGTGGCGCGGGTCGACGATATCGAAGACCACTTGCTGGCCGGGCGCCTGGTGCCCAAGCGCGAAGACCTGGGCGCCATGCGGCGCGTGCTGGTGCGGCTGCAGCGCCTGCTGGCGCCGGAACCGGCAGCCCTGTTCCGCCTGCTGCAACGCCCGCCTTCATGGGTGTCGGAGCTGGACAGTCTGGAATTGCGCCAGTCGACGGAAGAATTTTCCGTGGTGCTCAGCGATATGTCGTCCTTGCAGGAACGCATCAAGCTGCTGCAGGAAGAGATTGCCGCCAGGGTCAACGAGGAAAACAGCCGCAGCCTGTTCGTGCTGACCATCGTCACCGTGCTGGCCTTGCCGATCAATATCATCGCCGGCATGCTGGGCATGAATGTGGGGGGAATTCCGCTGGCCCAGCACCCGCAGGGCTTCTGGATCATCGTTGCCATCATCGTCACGTTTACCGTCGTGGCGGGATGGCTGGTGGTGCGCGTGCAGAGAAACAGTTAACTCCGGTCCCGGCACGGCCTGGCAGGCGAACGGCAGGCGCCGTCCGCCATCAACACTTAACGGTGGTATTCGCCGGCCCGTTCAGGCTGATACACGATTTCCTCGATCTTCACCTTCACCACGCCACCAGGCATGGGCCAGGCGATGCTGTCGCCCACAGACAAGCCCAGCAGCGCGCTGCCGACTGGCGCCAGCACGGAAATGCGGTCGGCCTGGCCGTCCACATCCTTCGGATACACGAGCGTCAGGCAGAATTCCTCCTTGTTTTCCACCGTGAAGCGCACGGTGGAATTCATCGTCACAACGGTGGGCGGTATTTCTTGCGGCTCAAGCACCTCGGCACGGCCCAGCTCATCGAGCAAGGCGGCCTTGTCCGGCGACAAGTTATTTCCCAAGGCATACAACAACGCTTCCAGTCGTTCCAGGTCTTGTGACGACAAAATAATTTTTGGTTTTTTTTCCAAGATATCCTCACTATTGATCATTAGGGCGACGTCCGGTTTTGCTGGCGGCAGTTTACTTGGCCGCAGCAGACAAAATAAACAGCATCAGAACGTCCATCATCAGCGGATTATGGACGAACTCGCGGAGCAAGGCCATAGCATTCTCGCATTCTTCATTAAAATTTATTAAAATCAATGACTTGCAATGGCCGATACGGACAAAAAGTTAATCCCTGCCGTGACGGCTGCAGGCATTCAAGTTACTCTGCATGACATTTTGTTTGCCTGCAGCATGTTTTTAGGGAAAAAAACCAGCCGCTAAAAAAAGGATTAAAATTCAGATTACATTATTATTAGAAAGACACGCCCCGCCTTTTCCGCCTGATTTGTCGCCTTGCATGCGGCTACCGGCCTGCGGCATCGCGACTAAATTGCCGCGTGCCCTGTACTTTCACGCTGCGAAATGACAATATATCGGCCTTAACAACACGTTGAGAGTTCCGGCTCACTTCGGTTTTCATCAGACTGGAACGACAAGTATGGCAGGGCGAGGCAGGATCACACGGGGCGGCGGCAAGCGTGGCCGGCAGGAGAATGCGTCATGATGGTGCCATTGATGCTGCCCTCGGTGCAGTTGCGCGGTGACCGGATAGCCAGGCTGAACCTGCTGGCCGCAGCGGCCATGCTGGCCACGGCGAGCCTGCTGCTGATCCTCTTCCAGTTGTTTTCCCTCCAGGCATCGCTCCAGCGCGACCTGCGCATCCAGGCCGACATGCTGGCGCCAGCCGCTGCCCAGGCCATGCGCCACGATGATCGCCTTGCGGCGCAACAGGTGCTCGCTCCCCTCGCCGCCGCCCCGCATGTGCGGCAAGCACTGCTCTACAGTCCGTATGGCACGCCATTCGCCCGCTACGCGCGCAGCGCCAGCGATACCGTGCCCACGGCGCCGCGCAACGGTCAGCAAATCGATTACCTGGACGGCAGCGCCGCCCTCCTGCAAAACCTGCCCGGCGGCGGCGCACTGTATCTGCGCGCCAGCCTGGCGCCGCTGTTCGGCAGCCTGGCGCAATTTGCCGCCTTCACCCTGCTGGTCTGCCTGTGTGCGTTCAGCCTGACGGTCCTGATGGTGCGCCGCACGCGCACCGCCGCCCAGCATGCGGAAAGCCATTTGCACTACCTGGCCCACGTCGACCCAGTCACGCAACTGCCGAACCGCCATGAATTCAACGGCGCCCTGGCCTACGCGCTGGCGCGTGCCGACCGCCAGGACAGCAGCGTGGGACTGCTGCTGCTGGACCTGGACAACTTCAAGGTGGTCAACGACACGCTGGGCCACCACTGCGGCGACCAGCTGCTCAAACTCGTCGCCGAGCGCCTGGTGGAGATCCTGCGCGGCACCGACATCATCTGCCGCATCGGCGGCGACGAATTCGTCGTCATCGTCGAACCTGCCGACGACGCCTCGGAAATGGCCAGCGTGGCGCGCAAGATCCTCACCGTGCTGGCCGCGCCGTTCGCGCTGGAAGGCCACCAGCTGTATGTCAGCGCCAGCATCGGCGTGAGCCTGTATCCGTTCGATGCGCAGGACGTGGCCACCCTGACGCGCAATGCCGACACGGCCATGTACCACGCCAAGCACCAGGGCAAGAACCGCTATGCCGTGTTCAAGGCCGAAATGGAATTGCGCGCCCAGCGCCGCCTGCGCATGGAAGCGAACCTGCGCCGCGCCCTGCAAAACGAGGAACTGTATCTGCACTACCAGCCGCAGATCGACTTGCGCAGCGGGCGCATCGTCGGCGTGGAAGCGCTGATACGCTGGAACTGCCGCGAGATGGGGCAGCTCAGCCCCAGCGAATTCATCCCCGTGGCCGAGGAAAGCGGCATCATCGTCGAGCTGGGACGCTGGGTGCTGCAAAGCGCCTGCCGCCAGGCGGCCAGCTGGTGCAAGGCCGGCCTGCTCGATTCGCTCGAACACGTGGCCGTCAACCTGTCGGCCTGCCAGGCGCGCGACCCGGGATTGATGGACGATATCCGCGCCATCCTGCACGAGACGCAGCTGCCGCATGGCTTGCTGGAGCTGGAAATCACGGAAGGGGTATTGATGGACAATATCCACGCCAACGTGGAACTGATGCGGCGCCTGCAGGACACGGGCATCCACCTGTCGATCGACGATTTCGGCACCGGCTATTCCTCGATGTCGTACCTGAAGCGCCTGCCGATCGATCAATTGAAAATCGACCGCAGCTTCGTGCACGACCTGCCCGGCGAAGGCGAAGCCATCGTCACGGCCATCATCGCCATGGCGCACAGCCTGCATCTGAAAGTGGTGGCCGAAGGCGTGGAAACGCTGCAGCAGGTGGAGTTTTTAAGAAAAGCCGGCTGCGACAACGTGCAGGGCTTTTTCTTTGCGCGCCCGATGACGGCGGCGCAGTTGACGGCATTGCTGCTGGAGCGGCGCGACTGGAGTACGCGCACGATCTTGCCGGCTTGAATTGCGCCAACGATGGTGTCGGATTACGGCCGTTGGCCTAATCCGACACCACCAGCGCTACATCAAGCCAGCTTGGCCGAATGCTCGCGCGTCGCGTGGAACGTCAGCTTCGGCCAGCGCTCTTCCGTCAGGCGCAGGTTCACGCCCGACGTGGCCAGATAAGCCATGTTGCCGGCCGCATCGTAGGCCACGTTGTGGCCCAGCGCGTTTTCGAAGTCCTGCAGGATGCGCTTGTCGTCGCAGCTGACCCAGCGCGCGCTGCTGATGCTGGTGCCTTCGAACACGGCGTCGACGCCATACTCGTTGAGCAAGCGGCTCGCCACCACCTCGAACTGCAGCACGCCGACGGCGCCCAGTACCAGTTCGCCGCCCTGCACCGGCTTGAAGACCTGCACCGCGCCCTCTTCGCCCAGCTGCTGCAAGCCCTTGTGCAACTGCTTGATCTTCAAGGGATTACGGATGCGCACGGAGCGGAAGAAGTCTGGTGCGAAGTAGGGAATGCCGGTAAAGGTCAGCATCTCGCCTTCGGAAAAACTGTCGCCGATCTGCATGTTGCCGTGGTTCGGCAAGCCGATGATGTCGCCCGCGTACGCTTCTTCCACCTGTTCGCGCGAGGAAGCCATGAAGGTCACCACGTTCGACACCTTGATCTCGCGCCCCAGGCGCAAATGCTTGACCTTCATGCCGCGCTCGAAACGTCCCGAGCACACGCGCAAAAAGGCGATGCGGTCGCGGTGCGCCGGGTCCATGTTCGCCTGGATCTTGAAGACGAAGCCCGTAAACGGCTGCTCGGACGGCGCCACCGAGCGCACGGTCGCGTCGCGCTCGCGCGGCGCCGGCGCCCAGTCGACCAGCGCCGAGAGAATCTCGCGCACGCCGAAGTTGTTGATGGCCGAACCGAAGAACACGGGCGTCTGCACGCCGGAGAGGAATTCTTCCAGGTTGAACGGGTTCGACGCGCCGTGCACCAGCTCCACTTCCATGCGCAACTGGTCCATCTCGAGCGGGAACATCTCCTGCAGGCGCGGGTTGTCGATGCCCTTGATAATTTCGAAGGCGCCGTCGGCTTTTTCTTCACCGGCCTTGAACAGCATGATCTCGTCGTTCAGCAGGTGATACACGCCGCGGAAGTTCTTGCCCATGCCGATCGGCCAGGTGACGGGCGCGCACTGGATCTTCAGCACCGATTCGAGTTCGTCGAGCAGGTCCAGCGGATCGCGCGTCTCGCGGTCCATCTTGTTCATGAAGGTGACGATGGGCGTATTGCGCATGCGGCAGACAGCCAGCAGCTTGATCGTCTGCGCTTCCACGCCCTTGGCCGCATCGATGACCATCAGCGCCGAGTCGACTGCCGTCAGCACGCGGTAGGTATCTTCCGAGAAGTCCTGGTGGCCCGGGGTGTCGAGCAGGTTGACGACGTGGCCGCGGAATTCGAACTGCATCACCGAGGAGGCGACGGAAATGCCGCGCTGCTTCTCGATCTCCATCCAGTCCGACGTCGCGTGGCGGCCCGATTTACGCGCCTTGACGGTACCGGCCATCTGGATCGCGCCCGAGAACAGCAGCAGTTTTTCCGTCAGCGTGGTCTTACCCGCATCCGGGTGGGAAATGATGCCGAAGGTGCGGCGGCGCGCCACTTCGCGCGCGATCACGGCAGGCGCCTTGCTGCTGGCTGACGCCGCGGCGTTGTCCGCATTGTCGCTGGAATCGGGGGTAGTGATGTCGTTCTCGTTGGCCATATTGGTGACCATAATATGGCCCTCGCAAAAAACCCTCGATTTTACAGAAGGATCGCACTTCCGTGTGAACTGCTTCACTCGGGCGGAAAGCAAAATTGCCCACTTCATCAAGGGGTCACAATCCGCAGGCAACATTGCATTGCAGAAATGTTGTCACCCTACCCTGGAAAACCGATGAAAATCCTCCTTACCCCCGCCATCCGCCTCATGCAGCGCTTGCGCCTGCTGCCCAAATTCATGCTGGTCTGCCTGGTCTTCCTGCTGCCGCTGGCGCTGGCGACCACCCTGCTGATCTCCGAGCTGGGCAAGTCGCTGGCGCAGGCGCAGGATGCGCAGCGGGGCGTGGCCTATGTGCGCCAGCTGCAGGAAGGCACGCGGCTGCTGCAGCAACGGCGCGGCCTGGAACACTTGCGCCTGAGCGGCAAGGCGGGCATGGACAACTCGGCCGTCAATGCGCGCATCACGGCCGCGCTGGCGTCCCTTGCGCGCTTGCCGGCCGGCGTCGGCCTGCCCCAGGCGGCCGAGCTGACGCAGCAGTGGCAAGCCCTGCTGGGCCCCCAGGCGGGCCTCGCCGCGCGCGACAGCTACGCGGCGCACACGGCGCTGCTGCGCCAGGCGGCCAAACTGGGCCAGCTGGTGGCCGACCGTTCGCACCTGAGCCTCGACCCCGACGCGGGCGCCAACCACCTGAGCGCCGTCTTCACGGCCACCCTGCCCGACCTGGCCGAGGGTCTGTCCGACATCGGCGGGCGCGGCGCCGCCTACATCGACACGGGCCTGTTCGAAGCGAACGAAGATCAACTCGTCAACGCCAACGCCCTGATCGCGCGCCACGAACTGGAACGCCTGCCGGCCCGCTTCGACGAAATCCTCGCCGCCAAGCCAGCCTTGCGCGCCAGCCTGCAGCCGGCGCTGAAAGCCGTGCCGACGGCACTGGCCTTCCTCGAGCGCACGAAAAATGAAGTGACCAATTCCTACGACCAGACCTCGGGCGCGCAATTCCACGCGGCCGGCATGCAAGCCATCGACGCCCTGCACGCGCTGTCCGGCGCCTCGGCCAGCGCGCTGGACGGCTTGCTGGCGCAGCGCATCGCGCGCGACGAGGCGCGCCGCGGCCTGATCCTGGCCGCCATGCTGCTGGTGCTGCTGGCCGCCGCCTACCTGTGCGCGGGCTTCTATGCCGCCTTCGCGCGCGACGTGACGCAATTGCGCGTGGCCGTCGGCGCGGCGGCGGCGGGCGACCTGTCGCAGCGCATCACCTCGCAGGCGCACGATGAAATCGGCGACCTGGTGCGCGACTTCGGCGCCATGACGCACGGCCTGGCCACCCTGGTGCAGGAAATCCGCGGCGGCGCGGCCGTCATCGCGGCGGCCGGCGCCGATATTGCCCAGGGCAATGCGGCCCTGTCCGGCCACACGGCCACGCAAGCGGACGCGCTGGGCGCCACGGTGGACTCGATGCGCGAGCTGACGGCCACCGTGGGCCGCAACGAAGCCCATGTAGGACAGGGACGCACGCTGGTGGCGACGGCGGCCGACGTGGCCCTGCGCGGCGGGCAAACGGTGGGTGCCGTGGTCGAGACCATGGCCTCGATCAAGGCCAGCTCGCACAAGATCGTCGACATCATCGGCGTCATCAACGGCATCGCCTTCCAGACGAATATCCTGGCCCTGAATGCGGCCGTGGAAGCGGCGCGCGCGGGCGAACAAGGACGCGGCTTTGCCGTCGTCGCCTCCGAAGTGCGCAGCCTGGCGCAGCGCTCGAACGAAGCGGCGCTGGAAATCAAGCGCCTGATCGGCGATTCCGTGGCCACCGTCGATGCGGGCGGCGAGCTCGTCAATGCCGCCGGCAACACCATGCGGCAAGTCGTCGATGCGGTTCAGCAGGTGGCCGTGGTGATCGGGCGAATCAGCAGCGCCGGCGCCGAGCAGAATGGCGAGATCGCCCGCATCAACCAGGCGCTGGCGCAAATCGACGACATGACGCGGCAGAACGCGGGCCTGGTCGACGAGGCGCGCGCCGGTTCGCAGCGCCTGCACCAGGAAGGCGAGGCGCTGACGCAGGCCGTCAGCCGCTTCCGCCTGGGCGAACACGCGGCGCCAGGCACGCGCCTGGCGAGTGCCACGAGCATGCGCGACGGCCTGCCCAGCGTGCGTCCGGCTGGCCTGTGGAGCGCCAATAAGCCGCGCGTCATATCACAAAATCGCGCAGAACGGCGCAAGGCTAGCTAGGCTAAAGTGTGCGTGTAGGACAAGGACTACAATTTCGCCTCAGAAGAGACTACAAAGTGGCGACTGCTAATCTTATGTTCGCCACTTACATAAGCTTTTAAAGTAGCTACATCGCGATCTACACCGCGCGGTTGAAAAAAAACACCGTTATCCGATGGAGGCGGCACAATTTTCAACCAGCAACGCGGCAGTCGCACTCCGATGTAAAAAGCCTGTGAGGAATACTATGAGCCATACTCAACTTATCACCCCGGTCCAGAAAAACCAGTTGCTGCCGCGCGCCATGCCGGCGGCTGGACGGGAAATCAAGCTTGCGTCGCGGGTTAGCCTCAGCAGTGCCCAACAAAATGAATTGCTGGCCGCCCTGCCACGCGCCGCGCTCGAATCGCTGTTCGAAGACTTGGAACTGGTGGAACTGCCTTTCGGCAAGGAACTGTATGCCTACGGTAACAGCCTGGAATACAGCTATTTCCCCACCACCGCCATCATTTCACTGCTGTACGTGATGGAAGATGGCGCCACGACGGAAATCGCTGTCGTCGGCCATGAAGGCGTGGCCGGTGCCTCGCTGCTGGCAGGCGAGCGCGCCATGTGCACGGCCGTCGTGCAAAGCGCAGGCTACGGTTATCGCCTGAAAACACAAAGCTTGCGCAACGCTTTCAATCAAGGCGGCGCCCTGCCCCAGTTGCTGATGCGCTACACCAATGCCCTGTTTGCACAAATGGCGCAGAACGCCGTCGGCGGCCGCCACAGCTCAATCGAGCAAAAACTGTGCCGCTGGCTGCTGGACCGCCTGGACCGTTCGCCATCGAACGAACTGAAAGTGACGCAAGAGCTCATTTCCATCATGCTGGGCGTACGCCGCGAAAGCATCACGGCCGCCGCCGGCAAGCTGCAAGATGAAGGCTTGATTCACTATCGCCGCGGCAATATCACGGTGCTGGACCGCGCCGGCCTGGAATGCTATGCGGGCGAGTGCTACAAGGTGGCCAAGACGGAATACGACCGCTTGCTGCGCGACGTATCACGCTGCTGATCTGAATAGATAAAAAAATGGCCGGGCTGCACGCCCGGCCATTTTTTCGTCCCTGCACAGTTAAACGCTGGCGTCCTCGTCGAGCTCTTCCGGCTCCGGTGTCAGCGGCAGCGGAATCACGGCTTCCACGCAAGTCCCCTTGCCTTCCGGCCCCTGGCGCACGGTGAGGGTGCCGCCCAGCAACAAGGCGCGCTCGCGCATCCCCAGCAAGCCGTGCGACATGGGTTTTTGCAGCGCATCTTCGGTGATGCCGATGCCGTCGTCGATGACGCGCAGCACCAGGCCGTGCTCATTGCGTTTCAAGGTCACGCTGACCATGCCGGCGCGCGCATATTTGAGGATATTCGTCAGCGATTCCTGCACGATACGGAACAGGGCAATCGTCAGGGTGGCTTCGCGGTTGTCGATATTGATGGCCACGTCCGTTTCGCAGCGAACCGAGCTCATGCGCGCAAAATCCTCGCAATAGCTTTCGATGGCGGCGCACAGGCCCAGGTTGTCCAGCAAGCTGGGGCGCAAATCCTCGACGATGCGGCGCTTCAGTTCCACCGTTTCCAGCAGGGTGGCCTTGGCGCGGCGCAATTGCGCGGCCAGTTCCGGCTGCGTGTGCGCCAGTTGCTGCGTGACGGCGCCCAGGTCCATGCTGATCGACGTCAAATGGGCACCCAGCTCATCGTGCAGCTCACGCGCCAGGCGCGCCTTCTCCACTTCATTGACGCTGATCAAATGGCGCGACAGCACGGATAACTGCTCCGTGCGCTTGCTGACCGTCGATTCCAGGGTGTCGTTGGCATTTTGCAGGGCATACTCGACGGCCGCGCGGTTCTGGAAGCTGCGCCGCACCAGCTGGTAAAACATGATCAGCACGAGGATGGCCAGGGCATTGATGCCGATACCGAGCAGCACGGCTTTCTGGTACTCATGATAGAAGGCGGCGCTGCCGGATGACAGCGCTTCATTCTGTTCGCGCGTCATGATCACCACCTGCAGGCGGATTTCGTCCATGGTGGCGCGGTCATCGGTCACGCGCGAGATATTGACAATTTCAGCCAGCCCGCCCTGCTTGTAGACCTCGATCGACTCTTGCAGCATCGACATCTTGCGACGGATCAAGCTCTTTAATTGGAGCAGGTTTTTCAGCTGCGTGGGACTGCCCGCGAGCAAGGTTTGCAGCTCGTTGAATTCGTTGTCGATTTCGGTGGCAGCCGTCTTCGACGGCCCCAGATACGTTTCGGAGCCGGAAATGAAATAGCCGCGCAAGCTGCTTTCCGCGTCCAGCACCAGCACGTTCAAATACTGCAGGCGGTCCGCCACGCGGGCGCTCTGGCTGAGCAGGGCGTTCGTGCCCTTCAGCGACTGCAAGTTATGATAAAGGCTGAAACCATTGAGTACAAGCAGCAAGGCGCAAGTGACGCACAGGATCGTCTTGTACAGGGGCAGGCGGTGATTCGGGGCCGGTTCAACGGTGAAATACATCCTGATGTGCATCCTTAGCAAGGTTCGGCGCAAGAAAAAGCGCCGGCGCCGGCCAATTATAGTCCTCGCTACAGACTGCTGCACTGCACAAGTCGTGCTGGCTAGCTGGCTGAGCGATCATGTTTCCATGATCGCACCGCAGCGCTAGTCAAGCAAATTGTTTTTCATTGCGTAATAGGTCAAGTCGCTGTTCGATTGCAAGCCCATTTTTTCCATGATGCGCGTACGGTAAGTACTCACCGTCTTGATGCTCAGCGACAAGGCCACGCCGATATCGGACACGGTCGCACCACGCGCCAGGCGCAGGAAGACCTGGAACTCGCGATCCGACAATTCCGTATGCAGGGCGGCATTCGTGTCGCGGTCGAACGACTGCGCCAGCAACTCGCCCACGGTGGAACTGACATAGCGGCGCCCCTGGAACACGGTGCGCACGGCGGTCATCAGCTCATCGGCTTCGCATTCCTTGTTCAGGTAGCCATTCGCGCCCATCTTGAACAGGTTCAGCGCGTATTGCTGCGCGGGATAGCCGCTGAGTATCAGCACGGGCAATTCCGGCTGGCCCTGGCGGATCGTGCGCAAGGTATCGATGCCGCTCTGATCGGGCATGGCGATATCGAGCAGCAATACATCACATATTTCGCGGCGGGCGATATCGAGCGCTTCGCGCCCCGTACCGGCTTCCGCCACCACATTGAAGTCGCTTGACGACGAAAAAATCTGCTTGAATCCAGCTCGTACTATTTGGTGATCATCACAAATGGCAACGCGTATCATTGTTTCCCCTTAAATTTTCCTGGCCTGGGAAAGACTACCGGAACCTGCACGCTGCTCCGGCTTAGCGTCACTAACAAAAACGCAACATTAACATTATATTCAAAATATGGCGCGCCGCAGACTACCGGCAGCGGGCGGCAAACCCATGCAAACTACTCGGCCGGTATCGGACAACCCGACCTATATTGGTACAAATCTTATTTTAGCAAGTTTAAAATCGCAATTAATTCATTGCGTATCCACACGCGGTCCAGCGGTATTTCCTGCGGCACGACAGGCATGGCCGGCAGCACAGGCAACTCGTCGACGATGGCATGCGATGCGCCACGGCTATCGAGTTTGTTGCGCGCGCCGCTGATGGTAAAGCCCTGTTCATACAGCAATTCGCGGATCCGGCGTATCAGCAGCACCTCATGGTGCTGATAATAACGGCGGTTGCCACGTCGTTTGACCGGCTTGAGCTGGGAAAACTCCTGCTCCCAGTAGCGCAGTACGTGCGGTTTGACGCCGCACAACTCGCTCACCTCGCCGATCGTGAAATAGCGTTTCGCCGGAATGGGCGGCAAGGCGATCAACTCGGTTTTACTGATGCGCTCGTTCATCGCCACTCACTCAGGCAGCACGTGCCAGCGGACTGGTCTCTTCGACCATGCTTTTCAGCTTCTGGCTCGCATGAAAGGTCACGACACGGCGTGCCGTGATGGGAATCTCTTCGCCCGTCTTCGGATTGCGGCCCGGCCGCTGCGGCTTGTCGCGCAACTGGAAATTGCCGAAACCGGACAGCTTGACGGCCTCGCCACGCTCGAGCGCATTGCGGATCTCGTCGAAAAAGGTCTCGACCATATCTTTCGCTTCGCGCTTGTTCAGGCCTACTTGCTCGAACAACAGTTCGGCCAGTTCCGCCTTGGTCAAGGTGGGTAAATCTTTTTCCGCTTCCTGGCGCACCTTGGCAACCAGCATGGCCCGATGCAAATCGGCGGCCAGTGCGGATTGCAGTACGGCGGAATCAACGTCGCTGTTATTAATTTTCCTGCCCTGCCTTTTCTGTGCGCCCGAACCCGCCACATGGCAAGCTCGTCTACGGTTGACGACGGAAAGGCCGTCACGCAAGGCGACGGCCAGTCCGGTATTACGAACGCAGTTTCGCGTCGTGGCCCTGCTTGGCCGCATCGATCAGGACAGCCATCAGGCCATCGACGACATCGTCTTGCAGAGTGTTTTGAGTATCTTGCAAGCTAATCCGGAAAGCAAGGCTTTTTTCATCCGTTTCCAGCCCTTTTCCACGATATTCATCAAATAAAACAATGGCTTGCACGATACGCGCTGCAGCGCTTGCCTTGGCGGCGGCTTGGAAGCTGTCGAGCAGATCCTGCACCGCCACCGATTGCTTGACGACCACGGCCAGGTCGCGGCTGGCGCCAGGGAATTTCGAGATTTCCTGGTACACAGGCACGACTCTTTGCGTCAGGGCAGCGGCGTCCACTTCGAACAGCACGGGTGCCAGCGGCAAGTCGTACTTTTGCATCCAGCGCGGGTGCAATTCGCCAATGAAACCGATGACCTTGCCATCGAGTTCCACGTTGGCCGAACGGCCCGGATGCAAGGCCGGGTGCTCCGCCTTGGTGAAACGCAAGACCAGCGGCGCGAACAGCGCTTCCAGGTCCGCCTTCACGTCGAAGAAGTCGACCGTGCGGGCGGGTTGGCCCCACTGCTCGTCGGCTACCGCGCCGTAGGCCATGGCCGCCACACGCTTCGGCTGGGCGTAGCCAGCCACCGACAAGGGGCCGTTTTCCACGCTGTCGTCGCGCTGGTAGATGGCGCCCACTTCGAAGATGCGCACGCGGTTCGTCTTGCGGTTCAGGTTATAGCGCACATTGGCGATCAGGCTGCCGATCAGCGAAGAACGCATCACGCTCATCTGGCTGGCGATCGGATTCTGCAATTTGATCGGATTGGTGTTGCCCGAGAAATCGCGCTCCCATGCCGTATCGACAAAGCTCATATTAACCACTTCCTGGAAGCCCAGGTCAGCCAGTTCATGACGTACCGCAAACAGGGAACGGGTATTTTCTGGCGCAATCTGCATCACGTTCGCGGCCACGGGCGGCAGGGTCGGGATGTTTTCAAAGCCGTACACGCGCGCCACTTCCTCGATCAGGTCTTCCTCGATCTCGATGTCGAAACGGTAGCTGGGCGACGTCACGGAAAACACGCCGTCCGCCAGGGTGAATGGCAGGGCCAGACGCGTGAAGATATCGGCGATCAGCGCATCGTTGAGCGGCACGCCGATGACCTTTTGCGCGCGCGCCGTGCGCATCGACACGGGCAGGCGCTGCGGCAGGTTCACCACGTGGTCGTCGACGGGGCCGACGGTGGTTGCCGGCGTACCGCAGATTTCCACGATCAGGGCCGTGATGCGCTCGATGTGCTCGACGGTGGTGGCGAAATCAACGCCGCGCTCGAAGCGGTGCGCCGCATCGGTCGAGAAATTCAAACGCCGCGCGCGGCCTTGAATGGCGTTAGGCCACCAGAATGCCGCTTCCAGGTAGATGCTGTCCGTATCGTCCGAGACCGAGCTGGCGTCGCCGCCCATGATGCCGGCCAGCGATTCGATTTCCTGCTCATCGGCGATGACGCCGAGCCATTCGTCGACGGCGATGGTGTTGCCATTCAACAGCTTGACGGATTCGCCCGCCTTGCCCCAACGCACGTCGAGGCTGCCATGGATCTTCGCCAGGTCAAACACGTGGCTAGGACGGCCCAGTTCCAGCATGACGTAGTTGGAAATATCGACCAGGGCCGACAGCGGACGCTGGCCGCTGCGCTCGAGGCGCTGCTTCATCCAGTCCGGCGTGGCGGCACGGGCGTTCAAACCGCGGATGACGCGGCCCGTGAAACGGCCGCACAGGTCCGGCGCGCTGACTTTGACGGGCAGGATTTCGTCGCTCGACACCGGCACGGTGCGGAACTGCGGCACATTCAGGGCCACACCCGTGAGGGCCGACACTTCGCGCGCCACGCCCAGCACGGACAGGCAGTCGGCCTTGTTCGGCGTCAACTTGATGGTGAATTTCAAGTCGTTCAAGGCAAAGTAATCGCGGAAATTCTGGCCGATCGGCGCGTCGTCCGGCAATTCCATCAAGCCGGCGTTTTCTTCCGACAATTTCAACTCGCGCGCGGAGCACAGCATGCCTTGCGACTCGACGCCGCGCAGCTGGCCCACCTTGATTTCAAACGGCTTGCCATCGGCGCCAGGCGGCAGCACGGCGCCCGCCATGGCACAGACGACTTTCAAGCCCGGGCGCACGTTGGGCGCGCCGCAGACGATGTTAAGCATGGTGCCCGTGCCGACATCGACCTGGCACACATTCAGGCGGTCCGCATTCGGATGTTTTTCCATCTCCAGGACCAGACCTACCACCACGTTCGAGAACGGCGGGGCGACGGGATCGACGTCCTCGACTTCGAGACCGGACATGGTCAGCAGATGGGCCAGTTCGTCCGAAGTCATCTTCGGATCGACCATGGTACGGAGCCAGTTTTCGGAAAATTGCATAATCAAGCCTTCAAATGGTCAAAGCTCATAGCGCGAGCGCACGGGCGCTCAAGCGCCATGAATCAAACGGAACAACGCTTAGTTGAATTGCTTCAGGAAACGCAAGTCGCCTTCATAGAACAGACGCAGGTCGTTGATGCCATAGCGCAGCATCGTCAAGCGTTCCAGGCCGGAGCCGAAAGCAAAACCGATGAATTTCTCGGGATCGAGGCCGAAGTTCTTCACCACGCTCGGATGCACCTGGCCGGCGCCCGACACTTCCAGCCAGCGGCCCTTCAAGGGACCCGAGCCGAAGGCGATGTCGATCTCGGCCGACGGTTCCGTAAACGGGAAGTACGATGGACGGAAGCGCACCTGCAAATCGTCCGTTTCAAAGAATGCCTTGACGAAGTTCAGGTACACGCCCTTCAGGTCGGCAAAGCTGATGTCTTCGGCGATCCACAGGCCTTCGACCTGGTGGAACATCGGTGAATGGGTGGCGTCACTGTCGACGCGGTAGGTGCGGCCCGGCGCGATGACCTTGATCGGTGGCGTATGCGTGCGCGCATAGCGCACCTGCATCGGGCTGGTATGCGTGCGCAGCAGCAAAGGCTTGCCATCGGTGTCGTTGCCATCGATGTAGAAGGTGTCTTGCATGGAACGGGCTGGATGGTTTTCCGGGCTGTTGAGCGCCGTGAAGTTGGTCCAGTCGTTCTCGATTTCGGGGCCGTCGGCCACGTCGAAGCCGATCGAGCGGAAGATTTCCTCGACCCGCTCCCACGTGCGCATCACGGGATGGATGCCGCCGGGCATGCGGCCACGGCCTGGCAGGGTCACGTCGATCGCTTCAGCGTTCAGACGGCCTTGCATTTGGGCATCGGCCAGTGCATCACGGCGCGCCGTCAGCGCGTCCTCGATCTGCACTTTGACGGCGTTGATCAGGGCGCCCTGCGCCTTGCGCGCGTCCGGGTCCAGCTTGCCCAGGCCCTTCATCATTTCGGTAATCTGGCCAGTCTTGCCCAAGTAGCGGGCTTTGGCGTTTTCAAGTGCGGCAGCGTCTGCGGCGGCGATAAAGTCAGCCTGGGCCGAGACGACGAGTTCTTCTAGGGAGTTCATGCGGCTTTTCCTGTTTTGGAAATCAATCCTGGATTTAGTAATCTAGAACCCAACAATCAAAAACGGAAACGGGGCATAAGGTTCACACCCCTGCCCCGCTCTTTATAACGTCACCCTACGGATGACGTTGTGCAATCACCGATGCTTACGCAGCGATTTTTGCTTTAACTGCGTTGACAATCGCAGCGAATGCTGGCTTGTCCATCACAGCCATATCGGCCAGGACTTTACGGTCCAGTTCGATATTTGCTTTTTTCAAGCCGTTCATGAATACGCTGTACGTTACGCCATGCTCACGGGAAGCGGCGTTGATACGGGCGATCCACAGGCGGCGGAAAACGCGTTTCTTGTTGCGGCGATCGCGGTAAGCGTATTGGCCAGCGCGCATAACTGCTTGCTTGGCAACACGATATACACGGCTGCGGCGACCACGGTAGCCTTTAGCTTGTACAAGAATCTTTTTATGACGGGCACGAGCTGTAACCCCACGTTTTACTCTAGGCATAGTAACTCCTTATATTGAGTGTGAGATTAAGCAGTCGGCATCATGCGGTAGACGGATTTCACGTCAGACGCAGCGACATTGGTGGTACCGCGCAGAGCGCGTTTCAGCTTGGTGGTTTTCTTGGTCAAGATGTGGCGTTTGAACGCATGACCACATTTAACAGTACCACCCGGACGCACGCGAAAACGTTTTTTCGCAGAGCTTTTGGTCTTCATTTTAGGCATAGCAATCTGTCCTCTTACGGACAGCTCCATTTATAACAGGATTGCAGGTGGCAACACGACGCTGCGCTTAGATGCCTGCTTTCACATGCTGTGCAGCGGATGCGAGTCCGCTACAGTTCGCGCGGCCCGGACATTGCTGTCAGGGCCGCGCAAATTCTGCCTGGAATCTGGTGCCGCACCAAGACTGGCGCAAATCACGTCGACTCACAGTAAAACGCTATTGTAGCTTACTTCTTCTTCTTCGGCGAAAGAACCATGATCATTTGGCGGCCTTCCATCTTCGGGAACTGCTCGACCTGGCCATACGGCTCCAGATCGGCTTTCAGACGTTCCAGCATGCGGAAGCCAATATCCTGATGCGCCATCTCACGACCGCGGAAACGCAGCGTGATTTTGGTTTTATCACCTTCATCAAGGAACTTGATGAGATTACGCAACTTGATATTGTAGTCACCATCATCAGTCCCCGGACGGAATTTGACTTCCTTCACGAGGATGATCTTTTGCTTCAATTTGGCTTCGTGAGCTTTCTTTTGCTCCGAATACTTAAATTTGCCGTAGTCCATCAAACGGCAAACCGGTGGCTGCGCGGTAGGCGCAATTTCCACCAGGTCGACGTTTGCCTCTTCCGCCAGGCGGAAGGCTTCAGCCAAACTTACGATACCGAGTGGCTCGTTATCGACCCCGCTTAAACGCATTTCAGGGGCAGTGATTTCGCCATTGATGCGATGTGACTTGTCAGTAGCTATTGTAATTTCCTTTAAAAATCTTGTAAGACGGTCGTGCAGCGAGTTTCCTCGTCAGGCCTTGGTGTCGACTTCATGTTTGAGTCGCTCAATCAGGGCATCGACGGACATAACGCCCAGATCGATATTGCCCCGCGCCCGCACGGCCACTGTATTTGCATCCCGCTCTTTGTCGCCAATTACTAAGATGTAAGGCAATTTTTGTACGGAATGTTCACGTATTTTATAGGTAATCTTCTCGTTACGCAAATCAGCCTGTACGCGCAGCCCCGCTTTGCGCAGTTTTGTTGTAACTTCCTGTACATAGTCGGCTTGAGCGTCGGAAATATTCAACACCGACACCTGCACTGGCGACAACCACAACGGCATGGCGCCCGCATAGTGTTCGATCAGGATGCCGATGAAACGTTCCAGCGAACCCACGATCGCGCGGTGCAGCATGATTGGCACCTGGCGCGTGTTGTCCACGGCCACGTATTCGGCGCCCAGACGGCCCGGCATCGACGGATCGATCTGCACGGTGCCCACTTGCCATGCGCGGCCCAGGCTGTCTTTCAGATGGTATTCGATCTTCGGACCGTAGAACGCACCCTCGCCCGGCAATTCCGTCCATTCCACGCCGCAGGCACGCAGAGCCGAACGCAAGGATTCCTCGGCGAAATCCCACGACTCTTCCGTACCGATGCGGTTATCGGGACGCAAGGCCAGCTTCACGTCGATATTCGTGAAACCAAACGCCGTGTAGACATCCATCGCCTGCTGGTGGAACGCCGTCACTTCGCCGGCGATCTGCTCTTCCAGACAGAAGATGTGACCATCATCCTGCGTAAAGCCGCGCACGCGCATCATGCCGTGCAAGGCGCCCGACGGCTCGTTGCGGTGACATTGGCCGAATTCGCCGTAGCGCAATGGCAGGTCGCGGTAGCTGCGCATGCCATTGTTGAAAATCTGGATGTGGCCGGGGCAATTCATCGGTTTCAGCGCATACGCGCGATTTTCCGATTCCGTGATGAACATGTTTTCACGGTAATTATCCCAGTGACCGGTTTTTTCCCACAGGCCACGGTCGAGAATTTGCGGCGCCTTGACTTCCTGGTAGCCGTTGACCTGGTACACATTGCGCATGTATTGCTCGACTTGCTGCCAGATCGACCAGCCTTTCGGGTGCCAGAAGATCAGGCCCGGTGCTTCTTCCTGGAAATGGAAGAAATCGAGCTGCTTGCCCAGCTTGCGGTGGTCGCGCTTTTCCGCCTCTTCCAGGTTGTGCAGGTACAGCTCCTGATCTTCCTTCTTGGCCCAGGCCGTGCCATAGATACGCTGCAGCATCTCGTTTTTCGAGTCGCCGCGCCAGTAGGCACCGGCCAGCTTCATCAGCTTGAACACTTTCAGCTTGCCGGTCGACGGCACGTGAGGACCGCGGCACAAGTCCGTGAACTTGCCTTCGGAATACAGCGACACTTCCTGGTCGGCCGGAATCGAACCGATCAGCTCTGCCTTGTAGGCTTCGCCGATACCCTTGAAGTACTCGATGGCTTCGTCGCGCGCGACAACCTTGCGCGTGACTTGCTCATCCTTCTTGGCCAGTTCCGCCATTTTCTTTTCGATCGCGACCAGATCTTCCGGCGTGAACGGACGCTTGTAGGCGAAGTCATAGTAAAAGCCGTTGTCGATCACGGGACCGATGGTCACCTGCGCGTCCGGGAACAATTCCTTGACGGCATACGCCAGCAAGTGGGCCGTCGAGTGGCGGATCACTTCCAGGCCATCGGCATCCTTGTCCGTGACAATCGCCAATTCCGCGTCTTGCTCGATCAGATAGGAGGTATCGACCAGCTTGCCGTCGACCTTGCCGGCCAGGGCAGCCTTGGCCAGGCCGGTACCAATATTGGCCGCAACCTGGGCCACGGTGACCGGGCCGTCAAATTGACGGGCGGAACCATCGGGAAGGCGGATTGTAAGCATATTGATCTCCATATCGGCGCTGGCGCCAGGTAAAACTGCGATGTGATGGGTAAAATAACTGAAAGGAAAACGCAGACGCAAAAAAACGCGGACTAGCCGCGTTTTTCACTTTCTTGAGACAAAGGAAACCCGTTCGACTAGCGTCACTCCCAAAGCTTGGTAGTAGTTCGCGGTGTCATAACCGGTTTTACCTTTCTCTCTAACTGCATTCTGGTGGGCGGTGAGGAATTCGAATCCCCGACCCCTTGGATGTCGACCAAGTATTCTAACCAGCTGAACTAACCGCCCGTAAAACTTTTGTGATCATTGTATTTCAAATGACCGCTTGCGGCTTGCGCCAGCTTAAAAACTATCTACTGCCAAATTCTGGTGGGCGGTGAGGAATTCGAATCCCCGACCCCTTGGATGTCGACCAAGTATTCTAACCAGCTGAACTAACCGCCCCGAAGACCAGCATTATAGAGAGGCTTTCCCAGAATGACAAGGGCTGTTTTACAGGAAACTTTAATCTGTTTTTGATCCGCTTCCCGGGCGTCAGCCCTCTTTATACAGAGTCGGCCCGGCGCGCGCGGAATGCCGCTAGAATCGCGGCATGAACTCCACCATATTAGCCTGGCTGAAAACCCTGAGCCGCATCTGCGGTTTTGAAACGGCCGACTCCTTCCCGCCCGGCCACCCGTATGCGCGCACGCGCTGGGACGCCGCGTATTTCGATATCGCCTCCGACGTGAAGCCCGACGAGATCGAGCGGCGCATCTGCGCGGCCATCGCCAACACGCCGAGCGTCTTCGCCTACATCACCAACCCCACGCCGCGCATGCAGCGCGCGCTGCTGAACGTGATCCACGACCGGCTGCGGCGCCAGCCCGGCGCGGGCGCCACGGACCTGGTCTTGTTATTGATCAATGCCTACGCCAGCGACCACATCACGGAAGCCGTGCCCGGCCTGCGCACCCTGATCTTCAACACGGAACATGAAGACACGAATCTGCGCGTGCATGCGATCCTGGAATTGCTGGTGGGCACGCCACGGGGACTGGACGTCATCGACATGTAGCCGTCACGCATGATTGGCGGGCACGTAGCGCGCCCGCAAGCGCATGAACGGCGTTTCCACCAATGCATATAAAAGCCAGCCCGTGGCGATACTCAACAAAATCATCACCAGCATGGCCGGCAGGCTGTCCGGCCCGTAACCGATATCCTGCAAGAGCGGGCGCAGCAGGATGCACAGCTGCTTGTGCAGCAAATAAATCGCATACGACCACAGCGCCAGGCTGGCCGCGCCCGGCACGCGCAGTTGATAGAGTGCACTGCCGGGACTCAGTGCCGCGATCAGCAGCAAAGTGAAACTGGCAGCCAGGGCCGGATAGCCGAGCACGGTCACCCAATAACCATAGTGATCGGTGAGAAACACGTAAAACATCAGCGCCGTGCCAGCGATTCCCGCCAGCAAGGTGCGATTACCGTAGGACGTGAGGCGCGTCCAGGCGATGGGATGGTAATTCTTCAGCAGCGCCAGCGCCACGCCCGCCACCAGTTCGTCGAAGCGGCACCACGAGGCATAGTAAATGTACTTGTAATAGCCGAGCCCGCTGCGCGGCACTTGCACATGCTCATCCCACAAATACGCGCGCAGCAGCATGCCGACGATCAAGCTGGCGGCCACGGCCAGCCACGCCCACAGCAGCGACTTGCGGCAGGCCGCGACAGCCAAGGCCACGGCCGGCAGCAGCACATAGAACTGTTCTTCCACGCACAAGGACCACGCATGGGAAAACGCCGTGCCCGGCGTCAGATTGATGTTTTGCGTAAAGGTCAGGAATTTCCACAGCGGCAGCAGCGCGCTGTCGCCGCGAAACGCGGGCCACAAATAATACAGGGCCAGCACGGCATAGAAACTGGGCAAGGTGCGCAGGAAACGCCGCGCATAGAAACGCGGCAAGGAAAAGCCGTGTTCGCTGCGCAAGGCCGCAAAGATCTGGTTGCCGATCAGATAACCGCTGAGGGCAAAGAACAGGTCGACGCCTGCCCAGCCGATTTCGCCCCAGAAGCCGAACGCCCCGCCGTCGCTGACGAACAACACATAATGATTCATGAAGACGAGCACGATGGCCAGCGCGCGCAAGGTATCGAGGCCATACAGGCGGGAACAATGGGAAGTGCTGGACATGAAATCGGCAAGAGAAAACAACGGTGGCGCCGATCATGCCATGCCGCACGTTAGCATGGCGAACTTTTGCAGGCGTGCACGGCGAATCCCGCTAAAATATGCCGACCCCGCTTTCCCTTCCCGCAACAGCATAGGATATGTCCAGCATGAGCAGCGCACTCCACTTCAAATCCATCAACTACACGGGCCAGGGCAGCGGCCCGCGCCTGATCGTCACGGGCGCCGTGCACGGCAATGAAACCTGCGGCACCAAGGGCATCCACCGCGTGATGGCCGAACTCGACAGCGGCGCCCTCTCCATCGTGGCCGGCAGCGTCACTTTCGTGCCCATCACCAATCCACTCGCTTATGCCAAGGGCGTGCGCAGCGGCGACCGCAACCTGAACCGCAACCTGTTCCCGAACGACCATCCACAGGATTTCGAAGACCGCATCGCCAACTGGCTGTGCCCTCTGCTGGGCCAGCACGATGTGCTGCTGGACCTGCATTCGTTCAATGCCGACAGCCAGCCCTTCGTCATGGTGGGACCGCGCAACAACGATGGCCCGCTGCAACCGTTTCAACATGAAGACAAGGAACGCGCGCTGGCGCGCCGCCTGGGCGTACGCCGCTTCGTCGATGGCTGGCTGCATGCGTATGGCCAGGGCGTGCAGCGCCGCCTGGGCAATAGCGACCAGGTGGGCCTGGTCTTGCGCTATGGCGTGGGCACCACCGAATACATGCGCTCGACGGGTGGCTATGCGCTGACCCTGGAATGCGGCCAGCACGCAGACCCGGCCGCGCCAGATGTCGCCTACCGCGCCATCATGAACACCCTGGCCTTCCTCGGCTTTATCGATGCGCCACAGCCTGAACCGATCGCCGACGCGGACATGGAAGCGCTGAACATGGTCGTCGTGCACGACAAGCTGCACGCGGACGACCGCTTCATCAAGACCTGGTCCAGCTTTGACAAGGTCAAACAGGGTGATCAAATTGGCGTGCGCGCAGACGGCACGCCCGTGACGGCCGAGTTCGACGCCTACATCCTGTTCCCGGACGTCAACGCGCAAGCCAATGCCGAGTGGTATTACCTGGCTCGGGTTGCCAGCAGTTTCTGATCAATGCCCCACGGACTTGGAAAACAGGTTAATCACCAGCACGCCGGCAATGATCAGCCCCAGGCCGATCAAGGCCGGCGTATCGAGGCTCTGCTTGAACCAGAACCAGCCGACGGCGGAAATGAGCACGATGCCCACGCCCGACCAGATCGCATACACGATGCCGGTAGGAATGACCTTCAAGGTCAGGGACAAGCACCAGAAGGCAATGCTGTAGCCAATCACGGTGATGACACTGGGCCACAAACGGCTGAAGCCCTCGGACGCCTTCAAGGCGCTGGTGGCGATGACTTCGGCGATGATGGCGATGGCCAGGTAGAAATACGTCATGGCGAGGCTCATGCTGGTATCCTTTATTGAGGGCTGAGCAGTTTCAAGCCCAGGATACCCGACACGATCAGGGCGATGCAGGCGATGCGCGCGGCGCTGGCCGGCTCACCCAGCACCATGATGCCGAAGATGGCCGTGCCCACGGTGCCGATGCCCGTCCAGATCGCGTACGCTGTGCCCAGCGGCAAGGTGCGCAAGGCCAGGCCCAGCATCACCACGCTGCCCAGCATGGAAACGGCCGTCAGTACGGACGGCACCAGGCGGGTAAACCCCGCACTGTATTTGAGGCCGATGGCCCAGCCGATTTCCAGCAAACCGGCCAGTACCAGGATGATCCACGCCATACACACTCTCCTGAGGCGGCAGGGTCGTCCCCGCCATACAGCCCCACATCGAGCGGGGTCGTCCCCACAGGAGCAAAAGGAAAAGTATACCATCGGGTGCAAGCTCTTGCCGCCAGCACATTTTTTTCCAGTGCTGTAGTCAAAAAACAGGCACTTGGCAGCATAATTGCCGCACCTATTCACTCTCGGGAACAATGATGCTACTTCTGGCCCAAATCCTTACTGCCCTCATCCTGCTGCTGCACGTCTACATCGTGCTGCTGGAAACCGTGCTGTTCGATACGCGCGGACGCAAGGTGTTTGGCCTGTCCAGGGAAAAAGCGGAGATCGTGCGTCCCGCCATGTCGAATCAGGGCTGCTACAACGGCTTTCTCGTCGCCGCGCTGGCGCTGGGCTTTTTTCACCCGGACGCGGCCATCGCCCATGCGTTCACCGTCTTCGGCCTGGCCTGCATCGCCGTGGCCGGCGTGTGGGGCGCAGTCACCGTCATGACGCGCATCCTCTACCTGCAAACGGTGCCCGCCGTCATCGCCCTGCTGCTGTTCCACTTCGCCTGATTCCTGCCGGGCGGCCCTGGCGACCGCCCAACGCCTGCCTTCCTTGAAAAATCCACGCCGCCAGCAGGCTTTTTACTTATATCGTAAAATTACGATATTGAAATTCACAAAAGACGAACCATATATCGTCTACAGACGAACATCGATCAGGAGAAACACCATGGACATCGACGCCATCCACAAGGCGCTGGCCAATCCCGTGCGGCGACAGATCCTGCAATGGCTGAAGGAGCCGGAGCAGCATTTCTCCCAGCAAGAGCATCCGCTCGACTTCGGCGTCTGTGCCGGACTGATCGACCGCAAGCTGGGTCTGTCGCAATCGACGGTCTCGGCCCACCTGGCCACCTTGCAAAAGGCCGATTTGATTTCAGCCAGGAAAGTGGGCCAATGGAGCTTTTTTAAACGTAATGAAGCCACCCTCCAGGCTTTTCTGGAACACATGCAGCAAGGTTTGTAACCGTAGCCCCTTCCATATCGCCGTCCGCGGCACTCTCGACAGGAAAGATAGCAATCATGGCAACTTTATTTAACCCCATCACCATTGGCAGCCTGCAACTGAAAAACCGCATCATCATGGCGCCGCTGACGCGTTCGCGCGCCGGCAATCCGGGCCGCGTACCCAACGCCCTGATGGCCGAGTACTACACGCAGCGCGCTTCGGCCGGCATGATCATCTCGGAAGCGACGGCCGTCACGCCGCAGGGCGTGGGCTATGCGGACACGCCGGGCATCTGGTCCGAGGAACAGGTGGAAGGCTGGAAACACATCACCAAGGCCGTGCATGACGCGGGCGGCCTGATCGTGCTGCAACTATGGCATGTGGGCCGCATTTCCGCGCCCGTTTTCCTCGACGGAGACTTGCCCGTGGCGCCCAGCGCCGTCAAGCCGGCCGGCCATGTCAGCCTGCTGCGCCCGCAACAGGAATTCGTCACGCCGCGCGCGCTCGATACGGAAGAGATTCCCGGCATCGTGGCGGCCTACCGCCTGGGTGCCGAGAATGCGAAAAAAGCCGGTTTCGACGGCGTGGAAATCCACGGCGCGAATGGTTATTTGCTCGACCAGTTCCTGCAAGACAGCACTAACTTGCGCACCGACAACTACGGCGGTTCGATTGAAAACCGTGCCCGCCTGATGCTGGAAGTGACCGATGCGTGCATCGAGGTATGGGGCGCCGACAAGGTGGGCATGCATTTGGCGCCGCGCCGCGATGCGCACGACATGGGCGACTCCGACCCGCGCGCCACCTTCGGCTATGTGGCACGCGAGCTGGGCAAGCGCGGCATCGCCTTCATCTGCGCACGCGAAGCGCTCGGTGAAGACCGCCTGGGCCCGTACCTGAAACAGGAATTTGGCGGCGTGTACATTGCCAACGAAAAAATGGACAAGGCGGCGGCCGAAGCCCTGCTGGCCAAGGGCGAAGCCGATGCCGTCGCCTTCGGCCTGTGGTTCATCGCCAATCCCGACCTGCCCATCCGCCTGCACAGTGACGCGCCCTTGAATCCCCTGAACCCGGACACCCTGTACGCACCCGATGCGGCCGGCTACACGGATTACCCTGCACTGGCGGCACAAGCTTAACCAGCACTGCGGACGACAGCAGCGGCACGTCGTCGCTGTTGCCTGCCCTTCAGCGCCATCGGCGCCGGGCCGGCCGGGCCGGACGGCGCGCCTGCACGCTGCTGAACACACGGCGTATCACTTCGGCCGGCACAGCGTGCTCACGCAAGTAAGCTGTCGCCACCGTCCGCCCCAGGGCGTGATGAAACGCCACGCCACGCTCGACGAGCTCGGCCATCACTTTGTCCGTTCGGACATGCTCCCCACAACCATCCTCGATACTGTTTTTCATGCCATGGCTCCCTGTCGGGTGGATCAATGCTGCATCAAGGTTTGACCACATTGTGTGCATTTAGTGCCCGCCACAGTGGCAAAGCATCGTTAAAATAGCAGCAACAGCCGGCCCGACACCGCATGGATAGCGGCCTCGGCTGCTTGTCGCCACCGCCAGCCCCGTATAGAATGCCTGCGCAGAATTTTTGCTTCAAGGAAAATGGCCAGCAGCGCCATCCGATTAAAAACAGTGTCACTGAAGGGTATCAATGGACGATTTATTTGTACAAGCGGGCGACTTGCCGACCTGGCACCAGCGCTGCGCATTGCGCGTGCTGCGGCTGTTTGGCTGGCGCATGCGCTTCCGTCCCCTGCCGGGGCCGCGCGGCATCGTCGTCGTCTACCCGCACACGTCGAACTGGGATTTCATGGTGGGCCTGTTCGGCAAATGGGCGCTGTCGCTGCCGTTCCACTGGCTGGCCAAGGATACCCTGTTCCGCGGCCCGATGGGCAAGGTGCTGCGCTACCTGGGCGGCGAACCCGTCGACCGCAGCACCACCAGCGGCACGATTCAACGCCAGGCCGAGCGCATGCTGGCCGCCGACTGGTACTGGCTGGCCATCACGCCGGAAGCGACGCGCAGCTACCGTCCGAACTGGAAGAGCGGCTTTTATCACCTGGCCCTGGCCGCCAAGGTGCCGCTGTTGCTGGTGTATATCGACTACCCGAACAAGGTGCTGGGCGTCGTCGACCATATCTACTTGACGGGCGACAAGGAGGCCGACATGGCCGCGATTGCCGCCGTGTATGCGGGCCATCAGGGCTTGCACCCGGAAAAGGCGGCGCCCATCGTGCTGTCCGACAAGCGCCCCGGCGCTTAGTTCACGCCCATCAGCACCACGCCGGCGGCCGTCAAGGCCACGCCGGCCACGCGCAGCACGCGCCCGGCCAGCACCTGGCCGGCGCAACGTCCCGTACACAGCAGCGTGGCCGAAGCCAGCAGGAAGCCGCACGCGGCCGATGCAGCCGGCAATTCCTGGCCATGCGCATTGCCATGCGCCAGCGCAAACACACCCACGAGCAGCATGCCGAGCCAGTTCGGCAGCGCCAGCGCCAGCGCGATGGCCAGCCCCACCAGGGCCACCGTGGCGGCGATACCCGTTTCCAGACCGGGCACCGTCAAGCCCGCCATGCCGGCCAGCGCGCCGAGCAGCATCATGCCGAGGAAAGTGGCGGGCTGGGCCAGGCTGCGGCGCTGCTGGCCGCCCCAGAGGCCCACGCCCAGCATGGCCAGCAAGTGGTCGATGCCCGTGAACGGATGGGCGAAGCCGGCCAGGAAGCCGACGCTGTCGCCATGGCCGGGGTGGGCCATCGCAGGTAAAGCCAGCAGGCACAGCGCCGCCACGGCGGCCGTTTTTGTCATCAGTCTTGCGCTCATTGCAGCTCCTTGCCTGGTTGATCGAGCAAACCTTGCTCGCGGATAAAATCGATGACCACCTGCACGCCGTCGCCGCTGCGCAAGTTGGTAAACACGAAGGGGCGCTCGCCGCGCATGCGCTTGGCGTCCTGCGCCATCACGTCGAGATTGGCACCCACATACGGCGCCAGGTCCGTCTTGTTGATAATGAGCAAATCGGAGCGCGTGATGCCGGGCCCGCCCTTGCGCGGGATTTTTTCGCCGCCCGCCACGTCGATCACGTAAATCGTCAGGTCCGACAGTTCCGGACTGAAGGTAGCGGCCAGGTTGTCGCCGCCCGATTCGACCAGGATCAAGTCGAGATGCGGAAAATCTGCCTGCATGCGCGCAATCGCTTCCAGGTTGATCGACGCGTCTTCGCGAATCGCCGTGTGCGGGCAGCCGCCCGTTTCCACGCCCATCAGGCGCTCGGCCGGCAAGGCGTCCGCGCGCAGCAGGATTTCCATGTCTTCCTTGGTGTAGATGTCATTCGTGATGACGGCCATGTCGTAGCGCTCGCGCATGCCCTTGCACAGCATTTCGCACAGGGCCGTCTTGCCCGAGCCGACCGGGCCGCCGATGCCCACGCGCAGGGGATTGGAGGTAATCGATGTCATGTTTGCTCTCTCATTGAATAGTTCAGGAACGGTACAGGCGGCTGTACTGCACTTCGTGCCGCATCGACAGCAGCGACAGGCCGGGCGCCCAGTTGCCCATCTCGTCGTCTTGCAAGGTTTGCGCCGTCAGCGCCGCCGCTTCCAGCTCCGGGCGCAGCGACAGCAGCAAACGCTGGCCCGCCACCTGCCCCAGCGGCACGGATTTCACGCAGACGAGCACCTGGTTTTCCGCCCAGGCGAACAGCATGGCCAGCAGCGCCTCTTCGCGCGGAATCGCCAGCGCCACCACGGCGCAGGCATAGGCGGTGGGCAGCGCGACTTCCGGCTGCCCCTGCAGCATGTCGATCAGCACGCCGTCGGCCACGCCCAGCTCGGCCAGCAATTTGGTCAAGGAATACCCCATCTGGATGGTTTCGGCGCGAAATTCCGCCGTGTCGCGCGAAGCGATGAAACGCTCGCTCCAGCGCTGCACGGCGCACAGATCCTGCGCTGCAAACGCCTGCATCAAGCGCCAGCACAGAGGCGCTTCCCAGCGCGCCACCACCAAGGTCAGATGCTGGGCGATCCACGCGCGCGCCGTGGCCGCGTCGTGCACCAGGCCAGATTCGAGCGCCGCTTCCAGCCCCTGCGAATAGCTGTAGGCGCCGATCGGCAAGGCCGGGCTGGCGAACTGCAGCAGATGCAGCAGGGCCGACGCCTGCATCATGCGGCGCCTGGCACATCGCCGGGACGGTGGATTTTCTGCCGCAGCGGCACGGGCGCCAGCAAATGCGGGCCGTGGCCATCGTGGTGGCCATGGCCGCCGCCATACGCGCCCGCCTCCGGTTCGAACGGCGCGCTTTCCTCCGCCACGGTCGCCTGCAAGCCTTGCAGCATCTCTTTTAAAACGGGGTCTTTGCGGATGCGCAGAAAGCCCTCGCCCACCTGCGCCTGCGTGTGGCGATTCCCCAGGTGGAAAGCGCAGCGCAGCAGGGTGTGCGCATCGGCGCAGCGTACCAGGTAGGTCGGTTCGCGCGCGGCGACGATCTGCACCACCTGCCCTTCCGGCCCCGTCATGCGCTCGCCGTCGCGCAGCACCGTGCCGCGCACGGTGAACACGGCCACCTCGTCGCCATTCGACAGCACGGCGCGCAGCCGGCATTTTTCGCGCTGGTCGTAGGGCAACACAAGTTGGGCAAACGGCGTACGTTCATCGCCAGGTCCCAGTTTGGTATGCAATGTGAGCATGCTTGTCTCCTGCTTAAAATAGAAAATAGCGCTGCGCCATGGGCAGCACGGCCGCCGCCTCGCACACCAGCAGCTGGCCGTCGGCGCGCACGGCGTAGGTTTCCGGGTCCACTTCCATGTGCGGCGTGGCGCTGTTATGGATCATGTCGTGCTTGCGCAAGCCGCGCATGTTTTTCACGGCGATGACGGATTTGTTCAGCTTCAGCTGATGGCCGATATCGAGGTCGTAGGCCGCCTGCGAGACAAAGGTGAACGACTTTTTCAGGCCGCCGCCGAAGGCGCCGAACATCATGCGGTAATGCACGGGCTGCGGCGTGGGAATCGAGGCGTTCGGGTCGCCCATCTGCGCGGCGGCGATCATGCCGCCCTTTAAAATCATCGACGGCTTGACGCCGAAAAAAGCCGGCTTCCACAGCACGAGGTCGGCGATCTTGCCCGCCTCGATGGAACCGACCACGTGCGCAATGCCATGCGTGATGGCCGGGTTGATCGTGTACTTGGCAATGTAGCGCTTGGCGCGGAAATTGTCGCTGCGCGCCGTGTCGGGCGCCAGCGGCCCCCGCTGCACCTTCATCTTGTGCGCCGTCTGCCAGGTGCGCATGATCACTTCACCCACGCGGCCCATGGCTTGCGAGTCGGACGACATCATCGAGATGGCGCCGATGTCGTGCAAAATGTCTTCGGCGGCGATGGTTTCGCGGCGGATGCGCGACTCGGCAAACGCCACGTCTTCGGCAATCGCCGGGTCCAGGTGGTGGCACACCATCAGCATGTCCAGGTGCTCGTCGAGCGTGTTGACGGTAAACGGGCGCGTCGGGTTGGTCGACGACGGCAGCACGTTGGCCTGTCCCACGGCGGCGATGATGTCGGGCGCATGGCCGCCGCCCGCCCCTTCCGTGTGAAAGGTGTGGATGGTGCGGTCCTTGAAGGCGGCCAGGGTGTGCTCCAGAAAGCCGCCCTCGTTGAGGGTGTCGCTGTGCAGCGCCACCTGCACGTCCATGCGGTCCGCGACGGACAGGCAGTTGTCGATGGCGGCCGGCGTGCTGCCCCAGTCCTCGTGCAGTTTCAGGCCGATGGCACCCGCGCGCACCTGTTCTTCCAGCGGTAGCGGCAGGCTGACGTTACCTTTCCCCATGAAGCCCAGGTTCATCGGGAAGGCGTCGGCGGCCGCCAGCATGGCGTGCAAATGCCATGGCCCCGGCGTGCAGGTGGTCGCGGCCGTGCCCACGGCCGGTCCCGTGCCGCCGCCCAGCATGGTGGTCACGCCGCTCATCAACGCTTCCTCTATCTGCTGCGGACAGATGAAGTGGATGTGCGTGTCGACGCCGCCAGCCGTGACGATCAGGCCCTCGCCGGCGATGATCTCGGTGGCGCCGCCGATGGGCAAGGTCACGCCAGGCTGGATGTCGGGGTTGCCCGCCTTGCCGATGCCGAAAATCAGCCCGTTTTTCAGGCCGATATCGGCTTTCACGATGCCCCAGTGGTCGAGGATGACGGCATTCGTGATGACGGTGTCCATCACCTCGGCCGCGCAGCGCTGCGACTGGCCCATGCCGTCGCGGATCACCTTGCCGCCGCCGAATTTCACTTCTTCGCCGTAGATCGCGTAGTCATGCTCGATCTCGATGAACAATTCCGTGTCGGCCAGGCGGATGCGGTCGCCCTTGGTGGGGCCGAACATTTCGGCATACGCGCTGCGGGGAATGCTGGCCATCTCAATCCTTTCCCGGTGGAGTGTCTTGCAGGTCGCCCATCACTGCACCATTGAAGCCGTAGACCTTGCGTTCGCCCGCCAGCGCCACCAGTTCCACCGTGCGCTGCTGGCCCGGTTCGAAGCGCACGGCCGTGCCGGCCGTGATATTGAGGCGCATGCCGTAGGCGCGCCAGCGCTCGAAGGCCAGCGCCGGATTGACTTCAAAAAAGTGAAAGTGCGAGCCCACCTGGATCGGACGGTCGCCCCGGTTGGCCACCACCACGGTGGCCGTGGCGCGCCCGGCATTCAAGCTGATTTCGCCTTCTTCCAATTTGTATTCACCTGGGGTCATGAGGGGCTCCTGTCAATGTCGCTTGTGTGCTTACGGTATCGGATGGTGCACGGTCACCAGCTTGCTGCCATCGGGGAAGGTCGCTTCCACCTGGATATCGGGGATCATCTCGGCGATGCCGTCCATGACGTCGGCGCGCGAGAGTATCTTGGTACCGTCCGACATCAGCTGCGCCACCGACTTGCCATCGCGCGCGCCTTCCATGATGGCAGCGCTGATCAGGGCCACCGCTTCCGGATAATTCAATTTCAAGCCGCGCGCCAGGCGCCGTTCGGCCAGCAGCGCGGCCGTAAAAATGAGCAGCTTGTCTTTTTCTCGGGGAGTCAGGTCCATGGTTTTCCTTGTCTTTCCTGTTCTTATGTGTTCCAACTGCGGGGCACGACGGCGTCGCGTCCCAGCATGGCGGGGCGCAGCAGCAGCCAGGCGGCCAGCATGATCGTGCGCGACGCCTCGCTGTCGCCGCACAGCAGGCGCACCACCACCAGCGCTTTCATGTGCGTGGCGCCAAACACGGCGCCAGCCGGCACGGCGATCTCGCGCACGGCTGCCAGTACGGATGGAGAAACGGGTGTGCCGACGGCGATCAGGGTGGCGCATACCGTGTGGCCAGCCAGCCCCAGGGGACTGGCCATCAAGGCGCCGCCTCCCGCCAGCACGCCCTGCTCCCACCACAGCAGCTTGCCGCCACGGCGGATCTGCACCTGCTGGCTGATGCTGCCCGTGTTGAAAACTTCGCCCGAGGCGCTGCGCCCCAGGCAGACGATGTCGCAGCCGATATAGCTGGCGTCCTGCGCCAGTTCCACTTCATGGCGCAGGTGCACGCAAGCCTGGTCGAAGAAAATGCTTTCCTGCGGCAGCCACTCGATGGCGGCGCCGCTACCGGCGCGCAGCACGATGTGCTGACCCGAGACGTGGCCATTCGCGCGGTACCACTTGGCGGCGCCCGGCGAGGTCAGCAAGGCATGCGCGCCTGTGCCCACCGTGGCGTCGACGGCCAGCTGGTCGCCGCCCACCACGCCGCCTGGCGGATGGATGATGATGGCGTGGCAGACGGCATCGCCTTCCGGATACAGGGGCTTTTGCACGCGCAAAGGGCCGCTATGCGTGCGCTCGACCAGGCGGCTGACGCCATCGTGCAGCGCAAAGCCCAGGCGCAAATGCGCCTGCCAGGCGCCGTGTGCGCTGGGCTGTGAAGACATGGCTGGATGGGTACTGTCTGGCATGCGGGGCAATCGCGTAAATAAGCGATTACCTAAGCAGGATATGTGCCAGCGTCAGGGGATGGAAAAGTGAGCATCCTGCACCGCGCTGCTGCGAATGCACCGGCATGGTGCAGCAGCCGCACCGCGGCGTGTATGCTCAGGCCACGGCCAGGGAGCGCCGTTCGCGCAGCAAGGCCGTGAATGGTGCGGCAGCCAGGGGTCGGCTGAAATAATAGCCCTGCATTTCGTCGCAGCCGTGTTCCGTCAGGAAGTCCACCTGTTCGCGCGTTTCCACGCCTTCGGCGATGACGCGCATGTCCAGGTTATGTGCCAGCGAGATGACGGAACGGGCGATGGCCGCGTCGCTGCTGCTGGTGGTGACGTCGTCGACGAAGGATTTGTCGATCTTCAGCACATCGATGGGAAAACGCTTCAGGTAGCCCAGGCTGGAATAGCCTGTGCCGAAGTCGTCGAGCGAAATACCCACGCCGATATCCTTCAGGCGCGTCAGCGCCGCCACCGCCTTGTCCGGGTCGCCCATCACCGTGCTTTCCGTGATCTCGATGCCGAGGCAGGCGGGTGCGATGCCGTATTTACGCAATACCGCCTCGACGAAAGGCACCGTGCGATCCTGCGCGAACTGTTTACCGGACAGGTTGACGGCCACCTTGATGCTGCCCAGGCCTGCGTCGTGCCAGGCGCGGATCTGCGCGCAGACGCTTTCCAGCACCCATTCGCCGATGGCCGTGATCAAGCCGTACTCCTCGGCTAGCGCGATGAACAGGCCGGGCGACACCTTGCCCAGCACCGGGTTCTCCCAGCGCAGCAGGGCTTCCGCGCCCAGCAAGGCGCCCGTGCGCAAGCACATCTGCGGCTGGTAGTGCACTGCGAATTCATCGCGGCAGATGGCGCCGCGCAGCTGCTGCTGCATGGCCAGGCGGGCGCGGATATCGCTGCCCATGCGCTCCGTGAAGAAGGCGTAATGGTCGCGCCCCATTTCCTTGGCGCGCACCAGGGCCGTGTCAGCGTGGCGCAGCACGTCATCGAGGCTGTCGCCATCGGCCGGGCACATGGCGATGCCGATGCTGGTGGTCAGCGCCAGGCGCTCGCCACCGACATTGAGCTCTTCGCGCAAGCCGGCCAGAATGGTTTGCGCCAGCGCCAGCGTGCGGCCCAGCAGGGCATCGTCCTGCAGCAGGATCTGGAATTCGTCGCCGCCCTGGCGCACCACCGTGTCACCCTCGCGCACGCAGCCGGAGAGGAAACGCGCCACCACTTGCAGCGCCTTGTCGCCCACCGCCTGGCCGTGCGAATCGTTGATGTTCTTGAAGCGGTCCAGGTCCAGACACATCAGCACCACTTGCTGGCTGTCGCGCAGGGCGTTGGCGCGCGCCTGTTCAAAACGTTCGCGCAGCAGCACGCGGTTCGGCAAACCCGTCAGCGCGTCGTGGTAGGAGAGGAAATCGATCAAGTGCTGCTCGGCCTTGCGCTCGCTGATATCGAGGAAGACGCCGATGTAGTTAACGACGGCGCCATCGGGCCCGTGCACGGTGGAGGCGCTGAGCAGACAGGGATAGGTGTCGCCGCTCTTGCGCCGCGTTTGTACTTCACCCGACCAGCAGCCGCTGCTGCGCAAGCCCTGGCGCAGGGCCTGCAACACCGCTTCGCCCGTGTGTCCGGCATGCAGGCGCATGATGTCCGTGCCCACCACTTCCTGCGCCGCATAGCCGGTGATGCGTGTAAAGGCGGGATTGGCCGTGACGATGGTGCCGGCCGGATCGGTGATCAGGATGGCGTCCTGGGTGGCTTCGAAGACTTGGCCGGACAGGCGCAGCAATTCTTCATTGGCGCGGCGGATCTGCACTTCGCGCGCCAGGGTGCTGGCCACCTGCTCCAGTTCCGCCGTGCGTTCGGCCACGCGCCGCTCCAGATTGGCGCGCTCCTGCGCCAGCTGCAGCTGCGCCCGCGCCAGGCGCACGTGCGCGTCGGTGCGGGCGAGGATTTCCTCGGCCTGGAAGGGCTTGGCGATGAAATCGACGGCGCCCAGCGCAAAGCCGCGCACCTTGTCGTCCGTATCGTACTGGGCCGACAGGAAAATCACCGGCACCTGGCGCAGGGACGGTATCTCCTTCAGGCGGCGGCAGACTTCAAAGCCGTCGAGGCCCGGCATGCGCACGTCGAGCAGGATCAGCTCCGGCGGGCGCGCCTGGGCCGTCCACAGGGCCAGTTCACCGTTCGGCGCCTGGCGTACCGCATAGCCGGCGCCGCCCAGCAAATCGCTCAACAGCTTGAGCGAAGCCGGCGTATCTTCAACGATCAGTACTTCGCCCTTAGCATTCACTTCGGAAAAATCGCGGTGCATGTAGCAGTTCTCTCAGCTTTGGATGAGGCGCGGCGCTCGATTGCCACGCTGGACAAGACATTTCTTTGCGATGAACTACGTATTATCATCATAATCTTTATTGCAATTTAGCACCATCCATCCACGACACTTAGTCCGTCTTTTCATCGAATCCGATGTTGTCAGTCCACACTATTCAAGCGCGCACCAGCAGGCCCTCGCTCTCCAGCAAGACGCACAGCTGACGGTACTGGTGCTGCTCGAGCATGGCCTGCAGCGGCGCCAGCAACGGCGCCGCCGACGCCGGCAGGGCCGCCAGCAGCTGCGCCACCCTGGCCAGGTTCAATTCGCGCAGCGCCACCAGCAAGGCGGCGCGCTCGTCCCCGGCCAGCAGCAGCAAGTCTTGCGCCTGCAGTGCCGGCAGCACTGCCGCCTGCGCCGACATGGCCGGCAGCGCGGATGCCTGCACTGGCGCCTGCGCCGCCTGCGCGGGTATGCTGAAACGGAAGGTGGCACCCTGCCCCGGCGTGGACTCCAGCGTCAGTTCGCCTTTCATCAACTGCACCAATTCGCGCGAGATGGCCAGGCCCAGGCCCGTGCCATCCTTCGGCCCCGCGCTGTCGGCCTGCACGAAGGGCTCAAAAATGCGCTGCTGGTCTTCCAGCGCGATGCCGATGCCCGTGTCGCTGACGGCGAACGACAGGCGCCACGTGACGTCATCGCGCCGCTCGCCGCGCACGCGCAAGGTGACCTCGCCGCTGCCGGCGAACTTGACGGCATTCGACATCAGATTCAGCAGCACCTGGCGCAAGCGCGTCGCATCGAGCAGCACCGCCGCCGGCAGGTCCGCGCAATCGAGGCGCAGGGTCAGGCCCTGCTGCTCGGCGCGCATGCCCAGCATGTCCATCACTTCCTGCAACAGGGGCGCCAGCGCCACCACGGTCGCCTGCGCCTGCAAGCGCCCCGCCTCGCCCTTCGACAGTTCGAGGATTTCATTGATCAGGGTGAGCAAATGATTGCCGGAGCGGTGGATGATGGCCAGGTTGCGCTTTTCATCGTCCTGCATGTTGGGCGAGGCGGCCATCAGGCGCGAAAAGCCGATCACGGAATTCAAGGGCGTGCGCAGTTCATGGCTCATGTTCGCCAGGAAGGTGCTCTTGGCGCGGTTCGCCGCCTGCGCCTGGCTGACGGCCACCGACAGGGCGCTCGTGCGCTCGGCCACCAGTTCTTCCAGGTGATGGCGGTGGCGCAGCAGTTCCAGTTCGGCCTCGCGGTGCGCCGTAATATCATAGTTGGAGCCCACCAGGCGCATGGGCAAGCCCCGCCCGTCGCGGAAGATCACGGCGTCGGCCTTGATGTAGCGGATGGCGCCATCGGGCCACAGGATGCGGTATTCGTGCGTGAACGCCTGGCCGGCGCCCAGCGCGGCGCGCAGGGCCTCCTTGGCCGCCGGCACATCGTCCGGCATCAGCGCCGCGCGCCAGATCGCCGCCGGCGACACGGTGCTGGCCGCATCGGCCTTGAACTGCGCGTACATCTGCTCATCCCACTGCAAGGCATCGCTGCTGACGTTCCAGTCCCAGATGCCGATGCTGGCCGCACCCGTCGCCATCTGCACGCGCTCCTCGCTGCGCTGCAGGGCGCGGTAACGGCTGTCGAGCAGCGCCACCATGTCGCGGATGGAGCGGTACAGGGTGCGCAGCTCGCCCAGGAACCAGGCTTTCGGCGGCGTGCCGAACGCTTCGCCCTGCCCCGCCTTGACGCCGGCCGCGTACTGGCCGATGGCCTTCAACGGCTTGAGCATCAGGCACCACAGGAGCAGCCAGATGCAGGCTACCAGGATCACGTCAAGCGCCACGATCATGGCGCCGATGCCCAGCGCGCGCTGGCGCAGCTGCGCGTGCAGCAGGGCCGGCGTGGCATACACGGCAACGCTGCCGATGACTTGTCCGCCTGCCGTCACAGAGCGCCGCTGCACCAGCCAGCCCGCTTCGGCGGACAGCGCGGCGCGGCTCTCGATGGCGCCGTCCGCAGTGCGGCGCAGGACCAGCGCCTCCTTGCCGATGCCCGGCGTGAGGGAGCTGGCCACCAGTTCGCGCTTGCCCAGCATGCTGCGCATGATGGCCTGCATCTGCTTTTCGTCCAGGTTCCACAAGGGCAGTTCGATGGCCACGGCCAGCTGGTCCGCGCTGACGGCCAGGCTGCGATGCAGCTGCTGCCAGCGCTGCTCGCGTTCGGACTGGTAAAACAGCACGGCAAACACCAGCAGCAGCGCAGTGACGACACAGGTCAGCGCCACGCTGACGGCCAGCACGATGGATACGCTGCCCAGGTGCCAGCCCTTGGGTAGGTGAAAAGTCATGCGTCTTCGCCCTGCGGTTCGCTGGCCAGCTGCGCCAGCAAGGCGCACAGCGGCTGGTACTGGTGCTGTTCCAGCATGGCGGCGATGTGCGCGGACAGCTGCGGCAGGCCAGTCGCCACGCTGGCCAGCACGATGGCGCTGCGCCGCAAATCGAGGGCTTGCACGGATTCGAGCAGCGCCTGCCGTTCGGCTGCGCCCAGCTGGCCCAGCGCCTGCTGCAAGTCAAAGGCTGGCGCCGGCACGCGCGGCGGCGCGGCAGCGGTGCGCTGGAAACGCACGCCCAGTTGCTGCTCCAGCATGGCGAACAGGTGTTCCTGCTCGATCGGCTTGCGCAGGAAGCCGTCGGCGCCGGCCGCCAGCGCCTCCTGCTTTTCTTCTTCGAAGGCGGAGGCGGTCATGATCACCAGGCGCGGCTGCACCAGCGCCGGCTGTGCGCGCAGCCAGCGCGTCAGCGCCAGACCATCCATGTCCGGCATGCGCCAGTCACTCAGCACCATGTCATAGCGCTGCACCGCCAGCATGGCTTGCGCCTGCGCGCCGCCCGCCGCTTCCTGCAGCTGGAAACCCAGCGGCGCCAGCAAGCCGGCCAGCAGCTTGCGGCAGTTGTCGTCATCGTCGACCAGCAGCACCATGCGCCCGCGCTGGCCCGGCGGCAGGCGCGCCACGCGGCCCGGCGCCAGCGCCGCGATCGCCGGCTGCTGCAGCACCGGTGCGCGCAGGTCAAAACGGAATACGGAGCCCGCTCCCAAGGTGGAGTCGACGCGCAGCTCGCCGCCCATCAGGCGCACGAATTCGCGCGAAATGGTCAGCCCAAGCCCTGTGCCGGCCTGCGCCACGGCGCTGTCGGCCTGCACGAACGGTTCAAAGATGCGCTCCAGGTCCGCTTGCGCGATGCCGCTGCCCGTATCGCGCACGGCGAAGGCCAGCGCCATCTGCCCACCTTCCGTCGCCTGGCACGCCAGCGACAAGGTCACGCTGCCCTGCTCGATGAACTTGAGCGCGTTCGACAGCAAATTGAGCAGCACCTGGCGCAGCTTGGCGCCATCGAGGCGCACCAGCGGCGGCACGCCGGAACGTTCGAGCTGCAGCGCGATGCCCTGGTCGCTCGAGCGCATGCGCACCATCTCGAGCACCTCGTCGAGCAAGCCATTCAAGTCCACGGGTCCCGTTTGCAGCTGCATGCGGCCCGCTTCGATTTTTGACAGTTCGAGGATGTCGTTGATCAGGGTCAGCAAATGATGGCCGGCGCGGTTGATGATGGCCAGGTTATGCTTTTCTTCCTCGAACATGCTGCTCGAATCGGCCATCATCTGCGAAAAACCGATCACGGAATTCAAGGGCGTGCGCAATTCGTGGCTCATGTTGGCCAGGAAGACGCTTTTCGCGCGATTTGCCGATTCGGCCTCGGTGACGGCCACCGACAGGGCCGCCGTGCGCTGCTGCACCAGTTCTTCCAGGTGGTCGCGGTAGCCAAGCAATTCCTGCTCGCCGTGCTTGCGCTCGGAAATGTCGACGATGCCGCTGCGCACCAGGCGCCGCCCTTCCATGGGCAATTTGACCAGCCGCACCTCGCAGGGAAAAATGCTGCCGTCGGCACGCCGCACATTGCGCTCCACCAGGATAGGCTCGCCCAGCATGGCGCGGCGCAGATGCTCTTCCATCATCAGCCCCAGCGGCAAGCCATCGGGCTGCTTGCCGGCATACAGGTCGAACGGCCCGCGTGCCAGCAGTGCTGCGCGCGACAGGCCCAGCATGCGCTGCGCGCTGCTGTTGGCGTCGACGAAGCGGTCCAGGTCCAGGTCGTACACCAGAATGGCTTCCGGCGCATGCTCGACCAGGATGCGGAAGCGCTGCTCGCTCTCGCGCGCCTCGCTCTCGGCGCGCCGCAGGCGCCGCCGCTGTAGCAGCAAGGCGCTCAGCAAGCAGGCCATCACGATAAAAACGCCGCCCACCAGCAGCACGGCAACGCGGTGCTCGTCCCACAGTTCCGGCGGCCGGTTGAAGAACAGTGTGTGTGGCGGCAGGCGGCTGATGTCGGCATCCCAGCGCTGCAGCTGTTCCCAGTCATACATGGGCACCGGGCGGGCCGGCGGCAGCAAGGCTCCCGGCGCGGCGGGCGCCTTGCCATCCAACACGGCCAGCGACATCTGCGCCACCTGCTGCGCGGCCTGTTCGATGTGCAGGATGGAGCCACCCAGGATGCCCTTGCCGACCGTCGCGTTGTACATGCCGAAGGTGGGCACATTCGCCAGCCGCGCCAGCTGCACGGAAAACGGCACGGGCGTGGCGATGCTGCCGGCCACGTCGCGGTTGACATTGCCCGCCACCAGCACGGCATCGGCGGGTAGGTGCGCCACCGCCGCGCGCATCTGCTCCAGGGTCAGGTCATCGAGGTAGCGCATGGCCACCTTGCCCTGCCATGCCAGCGCCGCCTGCTGCATGTTGCGCTTCAAGGCCTGGTCGGCCTCGCTGGTGCCGACGGCCATGACGATGGTTTTGGTTTCCGGGAACAGCGCCATGGCTTGCGCCAGCGTGCCGGGAAAATCGACATTCGCCTTTTGCTGCCAGATGGCAGCCGGACTGCCGGCCGGCAAGGCCATGCCCGAGGTGTTAATCGCCAGCACGGGCACGCCGCGCGCCAGCGGCGCCAGGTCCGACAGCAAAAAATCGAGCGCGGGCTGCTGCATGGCGATGATCAGGTCGGCCTTGCGCCCCATCATCTGGGTGTATCTTAAAAGCAACAAATCGCGCATCTCGTTGCGCAGCGCCGGGTCGCCCTGGGTATTCAGGTTGAGGTGCTCGACCATGATGTCCTCGCTAGCCAGGCCCGCGGCGACCATGGCGGTCACATAGGTGCGCGTGTACGATTCCACGCCGGCACGGCCATAATCGTAAGCGTTAAGGAACAGCACGCGCTGGCCCTGGTGCGGCGGCGCAACGGTGGGCGCCGCTGCCGGCGAGGCGGCGCAGGGCGCGGCGACACACAACGCCAGCAGCAATGCGCGGCAGCAGCGGCGCACCGCTGCCCTGCCCTGCCCGCCGCCCGGCCGCAAGCCGCCCGGCACATCACGCATCATTCGCCATGCCCATGCTCGCTCCCGCCTGTCACCATGTTTCACCCATGCGCTGGCTGATCAGCCACCGACACTTACAAAAACATGATAACGTCAACTGCAGGGGCAAGTCTATTCCTTAGGGCAATCTTTTGACAATCCACCCACTCGCCACGCCAAGCTTCGTTACGCGGCGGTACCGCTGATACCGAATAATTCCAGCTTCAACCCTTTTATGCCAGACGGCACATAAATCGCAATCGCCTGGGCCTTGATCATGCTGTCATAAATACTCCCCTTGCCAGCGATGGAAAAATAATAGGTGTTCGGCCGCACCGGCACTTCAGCAGGAACCTGGGCCATATGACGCAACTCGGCACCCGGAAGTGCCCGGCCCAGTAATAGGTCGATATTGTCCGGAGATGAAATCTTGAATTGCAACGGCACCGTGGCGACCAGTTCCAGCGCCGGCATATCGGCGTTTACCGCAAGACAGAGTTCGGTCTGGCGGTCAATCCGCTTGGCATCGAGCAAGCCGTGATAGTGGGTGTTTTGTTGCGCGTCGTTGGACAGCGCAATCGGGAAGTAACGCGACAGCAGCACCGTATCGATCAGGTCGCGAATGATGCCATCGAGCTTGCCGAAACCGGGAGCCGCGTCATCATGAGAATATGCCGGCAAGTCGCTCAGTGTGTATTTTTTCGAAAACGTCATCAAGCCACCGGCCAATGCCATCAATTTTTCAAATAAGTACACGGGATGATGGCGCCGGTAACTGGCGCAATGACTGAGCGTGGCGCTGGCCGTGCTCAATGTATTGAGCATCCAGAACGAGGAAACATCGCCGCCATGAAATTCAACCGTATGGTTACCGGGCTGGCGGTGGCGGCTGTACAGCGCTTCAATTTTCGCGCCCATGCGGTCGATCAGCGACTCGAGCATTTTCTGCAGCGAAGACTCGGCGCTGATGGTCAGGCCAGGTGGAATGAAGGAAGTATCGACTTCGAAGCCGCCGTTGCCGGCACGGTACAAACGAATCACCGGGATGGCAAGGTAATCATTCAGGGGGTCCAGTTGCGACAGCAGGTACACGCGTTTTTTCAGGTAAGCCACCTCGATGCTGACTGCTTCGCTGTACAGATCCGGAGTCTCGATATCGGCCTGGACATAGCGCGCGCCTGCAGAGCTCACATTGCCGCCATGTGCTTGCAGCGCCGGTAGCGCGGCATAAAAAGTAAAGCTATGTTCGCTGGAAGGCAGCTTGGACAGGTCAACGGCACTGGGCAATATATCGCCAAGCGGCGCCTCAAACAGTTCTCCATCCTGAAAGACGAGCGACATGGCGTCCGCCCGCAGGCTATTGTTGGCCAGTGCATCCGCATTCCAGCTGACGCCATGCACGCCCCATAAATGGGGATTAATCAACGAGGCCAGACGCTGCAGGCGCGCTTCATGGTAGCGGTCCAGTTGCTGGAATTGCTGGGGACCGATGGCCAGGCCTTCGGACCAAAGTAATTTGGATGGCAATGTCATGGCGTTCTCCATGTTGACCGTTGGAATCATGCTGCCTTGCCAGTCTGATGTTGCCAGCATGGAAGTCCTTGATGTTGCGCAGCAACCCAGTTCAATTATTTGCGCAAACGCAATTTACCGTTGAGAAAACGCTCGGATACTGGCCATTCCGCCGCAAAGACACAGGAAAAGAGAGATGGAGGATTTGCTGCCGTATTTCGAACGCGAGCTGGTGATGCTGCGGCGACATTGCCGTGAGTTTGCCGAACGCTATCCGAGAATCGCCGGCAAATTGCACATGTCCGGCGAAGCTTGCGAAGATCCGCACGTCGAACACCTGATCGAATCGGTGGCCATGCTGGCGGCGCGCATCTCAAAACGTCTCGATGACGACTATCCGCAATTTACCGAAGCCTTGTTCGAAGCCCTGTTCCCACATTATCTGCGGCCCTTTCCATCGTGCAGCATCGTGCACCAGCCCGCCCCGGCGGCTGGAGCGGGCGTCTTGCACCTGCCAGCCGGCAGTGAAATGGATGCTACGCCCGTGCGCGGCGTGCGCTGCCGCTTCAAGACGGTCTACCACATGACGACAGGAGCATCGGTACTGGAAAGCGCGGCTTTCGATGCCATGATCAAGGCGCCGCCAGGCGTACGCCTGCCTGCATCAGCAACTTCCTCGCTGAACATCGGCATCCGGCATCTCGACGTGGCACCCGCGTCGCTGCGCGTTTTCATCGATGGCGAAGCGTCTTTTTCTGCCGCATTGCGCGATGCCTTGTTCATGCATACCGTCTGCGCTTTCGTGTCGATCGACGCGCTGCAATGGATGGCCTTGTCCGCCGTGCCTGTGATGCCCGTCGGCTTCGCCGACACGGATGCCTTGATACCTTTCGGTGCGCGCTCGCAGCCCGCCTACCGCGTGCTGAGCGAGTATTTTGCATATCCGGAAAAATTCAATTTCTTTGACATCGATATCGCGGCGCTGAGTGCTGCCCTGCCGCCTGCTTGCCAGCGCTTTACCCTGCATCTGTGCATGGCCGGATTGCGGCCCGATTCGGCTACGGCGCGCATGTTGTCCAGCATTTCCAGCGAAAACTTGAGGCTGGGCTGCAGTCCGGCGGTCAATCTCTTCCGCCAGGAAGGCGTGCCGATTTCCGTCACCCGGCAGAAAACCGACTACTCCGTGCTGGCCCATGCTACCCATGCGCATGGCTATGAAGTCGTCTCCGTCGATGCGGTGCGTTTGCTGCGCCAACGGGGAGGCGAAAGCACGCTGAGCGAATTTCGCCCCCTGTACAGCCTGCGCCATGGCGAGGGGGCGGCGCAACAGGGCCATTACTGGGTCATGCGCCACGATACGGCGTTGGCCATCAAAAGTCCTGGTCACGAAAAGAAAATCACGCTGGTCGACAGCGACTTCAATCCCTTGATCCATGAAAAGGCCAGCTTGTCGCTGTCGCTGACGTGCAGCAACCGCGATCTACCGCTGTCGCTCAAATACGGCCAGCCGCAAGGAGACTTGCAACCGTGCGGCGGCGGCCCCATGCTGCACATGCTGCGACGCCCCAGCCAGCCGCGCCGCTTTTCGCCGGGCGCGGGCCTGCACTGGCGCCTGATTTCGCACCTGGCGCTGAATCATCACGCGCTGGTCCAGGAGGGCCTGCCGGCGCTGCGCGAAATGCTGACGCTGTATGACTTGTCCCAATCGGCAAGCTCGCAACGCCAGATCGGCGGCATCGCCGCGCTGGCGCACTCGCCGACCACGACATGGCTGCGGCACAAGCGCGGCACCTCGCTGGCGCATGGCGTGGAGGTGCGCATCACGCTGGACGAGGAAGCGTTCGTCGGCAGCGGCATGCACCTGTTTGTGCAAGTGATCGATCACTTCCTTGGGCTGTATGTACAAATCAACAGTTTCATCGAACTGGTGGTGCTGTCACTGCAAAGCGGAGAGGAGCTGATCCGATGCAAACCAAGAAGCGGACTGCAGAATCTGGTGTGATCCAACACTTGCTGGCCGAGCCATACCGCTACCAGTTCATCCAGGCGGTGCGTATTCTGCTGTGCTGGCTACGCAGCAAGAACGTGTCCCATGTACAAGCTTTCGGCCAGGTATTGCGCTTCAAAAACAGCTTGTCCTTGAGTTTTCCCGCCAGTGAAATCGAACAGCTCTCGCTCGACGAGCATGAACAACTGGCCCTGGTACCGACGTTCATGCGTTTTCTGGGCGTCGGCGGCACCTTGCCCTTGCATCACTCGGAACGCATCGCCGCCTACCGCTTGTCGAGCAAGGATGCCGGCGTCTCGGCCTTTCTCGATATCTTTTCGCACCGCATGGTCGCGCTGTATTACCAGGCGTGGGAAAAGTATCGGCTGGAATCGACGCTCCAGACCCAGGCAACCGATGCACAATTGCCTTTGCTGCTGGCACTGGGCGGCGTGCGGCGCACTGCGCTGCCGCCGAGGGCCGAACCGGATGCCGTGACGCAGGACGTCGCGGCCTGGTACGCGGGTCTGCTGCGCTGCCGTCCCGTCTCCGCGCAAGCGATTGGCCGCGTGCTGGCCGAATACTGCGGCGTACCCGTCACCTTGCAACAATTTGTCGGTGGCTGGGACTATCTGGAAAAAAACCGGCGCAGCCTGCTAGGCAGTGTCAACTTTACCCTGGCGCGCGGCGCAACGCTGGGCCTGCGGCTGTGGCGCCAGGACAGGCGCGTCTGCCTGCATATCGGCCCGCTCGATCCTGCTGGCCTGCAACGCTTCCTGCCGCGCAGCGCAGGTGCGGCGGCACTGGCAAAGATGCTGACGCTGTTTGGCGTGCCGGACTTGCAATATGAAGTGCGGCTGATACTGAGTCCGCCATGCATTACCCCCCTGCTCCTGAGCGCCAACCCGTCAGAAAGACGGCACCTTGGCTGGACGACGTTCTTGCAGACCGCACAAGGCAAGGCAGGCGGCGCCGAAGTACCTTATTTGCTGCAACTGGCTTGAGCAGTCATCCCTGGAAAGCGAGGCAAGCATGAAACATGCGGGACGCGGCGTCATCCGGCTCGGAGACGCAACCGATCATGGCGGCAAGGTCATCAGCGCATCATCCGGCACCACCGTGATGGGAAAGACGGCGGCGCTGGCCGATGACACCACCTTCTGCCCCAAGTGCAAGGGCAACTTTCCCATCACGCCGGACGGCGCAGGCGCAAAACACATGGGCAAGCCGTACGCCTATGACGGCGACACCACCGCCTGCGGCGCCCACCTGATCACATCGCTATAACGGAGGCAGGCCATGCATGCAAGCATCCAGGCGGCGCTATCGGCCTTCGACCTCGCCGCGCAAGAGCAGCGCCTGCTGAAGATCGAGTTCCCCCATGAAGATGGGCCAGCCGGCGCCATCCTGCTGGTCAATTCTCTGACTGCAAGGGAAGAGGTATCGCGCGACTTCCGTTTCGAAGCCGAATTGCTGTCCGATGACGCGCACATCGCGCTCAAGGCCATGATGGGCCGCATGGTGAGCATTTCCATGCTGCGCGACGATGGCACGCTGCGCCACTTTAACGGCTATGTGGGCGAGTTTTGCCTGCTGCGCGCCGATGGCGGCTTTGCGTGGTACCGCATGGTGCTGCAACCATGGCTGGCCTTTGCGCGGCTGCGCCAGGACAATGTGTCCTTTCATGGCCAAAGCGTGATGCAGCTGACCGAAACAACGTTTGCGCACTACGGGCAGCGCGACTGGAAAACCAGCCTCCATGGCGACGATCCACAGCTCACCTGCGCCAATCAGCACAACGAAACCGACTACAACCACCTGCACCGGCGCTGGGAAGCGCTGGGCTGGCATTACTGGTACGAACACCGCGCCGATGGCCATACGCTGTGGCTCGCGGACAACAGCACCCTGGCGGACACGATCGCCACGGCATCCGGTGACGGCGCCATGCGTTTCCACGCCGAGTCGGGCTCCATGGAAGACGATGGCCTGCAGCAGTGGCAAGCCGTGCGCCGGATCGGCTCCGGGCAGCTGACCTTGGCCAGTTTCGACTATAAGAATCCGCAGCCACGCCTTGCCAGCGGCTACTCCCTGAATCGCCAGGGTGATGTATTTGCCCACGAACTGTACGAAAACACGGGCGCCTATGGCTACAAGAATGTCGATGACGGGGAGGCTCTGGCACAACGCCGCATGGAAGAAAACGACCATCTGCGCCAGTATTTCGAGGCGGCCGGCAATCACCGTGGCGCACAGCCTGGCCTTTGTTTCCGGCTCGATGGCCATTTCAGCGCCGAAGAAAAACGCTACCAGCCTGGCCAGGAGCGCCCTGACAGTATTGCCGAACGCGACTACCTGATCCTGTCAGTGCTGCATAGCGCCAGCAATAATTATCAGGTCGGCCCGAACGCCCCCTCCCACTATGTCAACAATATGCTGTGCGTGCGCCGGGACATCCGCTGGCGGCCGGGCCGTGGCTACAACAGCACGCCATGCATCGTTGCCGGCGTGCAGACGGCGCTGGTGGTCGGGCCGCCCGGGGAGGAAATCCATACCGATGCACTGGGACGCATCCGCCTGCAATTTCACTGGGACCGCCTGGGTACATTCGATGAACGCAGCTCGCCATGGATAAGAGTCATGATGCCGATGGCGGGCCCGCAAATGGGGCAAATCGCCTTGCCCCGTGTAGGCCAGGAAGTCGTCGTGCAATTCCAGGACGGCAATATCGACCACCCCATCGTCATCGGCGTGGTCTACAACAGCGCCAATCCGCCGCCATGGCAATTGCCACAGCAACGCGCCCTGTCCGGCTTGCGCAGCCGCGAACTGGGCGCCCGCAGCGCCAACCACCTGGTGCTCGACGATACCAAGGGCGCGATCCAGACACAGCTGCGCAGCGCGCACCAGGATAGCCGGCTTTCATTGGGCAACATCACCCGCATCGACGACAACGCCGGCCGCAAGGAGGCGCGCGGCGTCGGCTTTGAATTGGCCAGCAACGCCTGGGGTGCACTGCGTGCAGCCAAAGGCATGCTGATCACCACCGAAACATCAACAGGAACGGGATCAGTCAAACAGCTCGACGAAACACAAGCCCGCCTGGCGCAGGCACGCCAACTGCAAGAGGGACTGGCCGGCATGGCCGTCGACGCGGGTGCACAAGACAGCGCCGCACAACAGGGCGCCGTAGCCGATTCCATCCAGCGGCAAAACACCGCCATCAAAGGCGCCGGCGGCGATTTCCCGGAGCTGTCCGAAGCGCATTTGCTGCTGGCCAGCCCTGCCGGCATCGAGCTGAGCACGGCCCAGTCCATCCACCTGGCCGCCAGCGAGCATGTGGCGCTCACCAGCAGCAAGCATATTTCACTCGCCAGCGGCGACAGCATGTTTGCCAGCATCGCCAGGAGCTTCAGCCTGTTCGTGCACAAGGCCGGCATGAAACTGATCGCTGCTAGCGGCAAGGTCTCCATCGAAGCGCACAGCGACGAGGTGGAAATCCTCGCCCAAAAAGTGCTGTCGCTGATCAGCGAAGCGGACTGGGTCAACATCAAGGGCAAGAAAGGCATCCGCCTGCACGGCGCCAACCACATGCTGGAAATCAGCGACAAGGTGCAGTTCTTCACCTCATCCCCGGTGCTCTTCAACGGCAACCTGGAAACCCTGGCGCCGAAGAGCGTGTCGCAGGAATTTAATGAGCGGCCAGTAGCGCGTTTTGATCAGGCCGTTCGACTGCTGCAAGTCGATGGCACACCAGCTCCCGATATAGCTTTTGAGTTAATACGCGAAGATGGCCACAGAATCAGTGAAAAGAGTAGCAGTGACGGGCACACCCCAGTACAGAAAGGAGACGGCATGGATAGCTACACAATACGCTATAAGGGAGAACTTCCATGAATGACGATACGGATTTGAATGAGCATGGCAATCATCAAGGCGAGTTTCGGCAGACTGTTGGTGGGTGGGCTGAATACACCGTCAATATGACAGAAATCAACGACACGATCCGTCATGACGTAACCATTCCCCCAGGAAAAATAATTCCTATCATCTTTTTACCAGGCGTGATGGGTAGTAATTTACGCATGAGCAAGGTGCGCCAGAAAGAGTTGGACAAAAGCGATAACATCTCCTGGAGGCCAGATGACATGATGAGCGTGGCCGGAAAATGGAGTGTCGTAGAAGGTTATGGCATCGGTGGATGGTATAAAAATGCATCACCGAGAGATCGACAGATGGCCCTCGATCCAAATGAAACCGAGGTCGAATATTATATTTACAGCACAAATCAAGGAAGATTTGAACCAAGTGGCAACATCACAGGACTTTCCGATTTTCGTCACACCAACATTCCACATGATTTTGCTGGAGTGCCGCCATTGATTGCCATTAGTCCAAGAAAAATAAAAGAGAATGCAAAGTACAACATTCCAGGAATAGTAGATACCTCCTTACCCCCAGCCTTGCGTGAAACACCGGCACAAATTGCACGTTGGCGCGGCTGGAGCGAGATACTTTTTATTGGGGCTTATGGTGAAATGCTAAAGACTGCCGAATTTTTCATGAATAACATTATCAGAGAAAAAAATATTCTTCCCCATTGGCAGATAAGAGATATTCATTCTAAGAAAAATCAAGGTCCATATCCTGAAATTTCAAAATTAGTGCTACAAGCACCCAGCTCCTTCGGTGCCACATCCGGTGCTGCAATTACCGAGTCTGATCTAAAAAAAATATCTCCATGCTGGTATCCTGTTCACGCCATGGGCTACAACTTCTTGCAGAGCAATGCTATCTCCGCCGGCGTCATCGCTGAGCGGATACGTGGGCTTGTCAAAGGCTATGTGGGCTGCGGATTCAAATGCGAAGAGGTCATTCTCGTCACACATAGCATGGGAGGTCTGCTTGCACGCACCTTAATGCATCCAAGTTATGGAAATCTTGTTAACGACAAGGAAGTAAAAGTACTTGGCGTCTATCATAACGTCATGCCGTCGATAGGTGCGGCAAGCGCCTATAAACGTATGCGCTTCGGTTTTCTGGAAAAATCTGGCCCATTCAATAAAAAGACGGCACAAGTTCTGGGAATTAACGGAGAGCATGCAACTGCAATGGTAGCAAATGCTCCAGCTGCATTGGAAATGATGCCGAGCATTGCCTACGGCGCGAATTGGCTCAAAGTCGTGGACGACAAAGATCGAATTTTATGGAGCTGGCCGCAAGAAGGTCAGAACGCACTCGATAGCATTTATCTACGACCAAGCAGTAATTGGTGGCGTCTAATTAATCCAATGTGGGTAAATCCAGCAAACATTTCCCATGAAAAAGGTGGCGGATTAAAAAATGTAACCCAACGAATAAAAGATGCTTTTGCATTTTCACACTCCATCGAAAAATACTTCCACAAACAAACATACGCTAGTTACTGCGAATCAAAAGACTACCTGTCCTATGGCGAGATAATCTTCAAAGTTCCTGATGGCATGGGTGGTGGACTGACAGATTTTTTTAAGAAATTTACTCCTCCTCATGCAGAGAAATGGAAACTAATCAACGATGATGCAAAAGGAATCCTAACCGTTCAAACTGGATCACGCATACTAAAACTCAAGTTGCAGCCTGCAAAAGAGCTTGGAGATGAAACAGTTCCAGCAATCCGGTCTGCCCGCCATATTACAGGAAATATTTTTCGTCATGGATTAGCAGATGGTAGCGGCTATGAACACCAAAATAGTTACTTGAACAAAAACGTGCTTGCATCTATGCTTTACTCCATAATTCAAATTGCAAAATTAGCAAATTGGGATAAAAAATGAAATCAATTTTTATTAAATATATTTTAATAATTTTCATATTTTCCCCAATAATTGCTTGCACAAAAAATTCTATGATTAAGGAGGAAATTATGCCTGAAAAAACGAAATTAAATGGACGATTGGAAAAAATGTTTTTAAAAACTAAATTATTATGTTTCGGACGCTATGCCTTGGAAGTTCCAGTCGAATCAAAACTTATTATTGGAAGCAATACTATTGACGTGGAAAAAATAACAACAAATAATTTGCATTTTAAAATAGAAAAAGACATAGAAGAAATTCTTAAAAAAAACAATAGCGCAGAAATCACATACAACCTTGAAGGCCCAATTAAAAATAGTTGGCAATTACGCTATTACAACAGCATTCATGCAAAGGAAATGAAATTTCTATTTTTTAAAACTTACATTACAAAAGGAGATTTTACATTTATTGCTGGAGATGCTGTAGATGTGGATATCGGGGAACGAGAAGAAGAAATTGCTCGTCGACAACTGCTTCTCGCAAAAAACATACGGCTGCGTGATACGGACGAAATTCCTTCAGACCCTGGGGTTTGCTTCGAACATGGCTTCCTGGCAGAAAATTTATATAAAGAGCAAGAGATTGACAACGTCGGAATTCATTTCCCAAGCATCCCTGATATAACTTTTTCGGTGAGTTCCAATAAGGATGCATACGGCGATTACTCTTCAGAAGAATTTGAGAAGCGACTGCGTGGCGAATTATCCTTGCTCAACCGCATACAGAGTGCAAAAGACATACAGGGGGCGACTTATCCCAAACGGAACTTGTTACGCGAAGGGAAGCGGGACGTTCAGCATTGGAAGGGGGAAGAGTCACTCATCCTGCGCCCCGACGGAGTACATGATTTTGAATGGGCATTGGTAGGCAAGCCGAAAGACATCGCAAATCCATCTGTACTGGAAGTCAAGATGTACACCAAAGTCGCCCACAACATGGTCGGCGCCGCCGAAGCCGCGTCGCTGACGGACGAAGAGGCCATCGCCTTGTGGGACAAGCTGCTGTCCGGCATGAAGTTCCGGGTGAAAGTGCCGGGAGCGCCACCTGGTTCCTACTATATCGATCCGGATAAGCCCGCGCAGTAACAAGAAAGCATGCTGGCGCATGTGGCGGCATTGCGCTAGCATGGGCTTTTCTCAAGACTCAACGATGATTCATCTTCGCCCCGCCCTGCCCTTTGACATCGACGCCCTGTGGACCCTGCGCACGGTGGCCGTGCGCGTCGGTTGCGCCACGCACTATGCGCCGGAACAAATTGCAGTATGGACGGCCTCGCCCGTACCGGACTCTTATGCGGCCATGCTGGCTGCCGGTGGCGGCATCGTGGCGATGCAGGACGAGGCCATTGCCGGCTACGCCATGCTCGATGCGGACAAGCAGGAAGTCGATGCCGTGTTTGTCGATCCGGCGCGCACGGGGCTGGGCATCGGCAAGCGCTTGCTGGCGGCGCTGGAGCAGCTGGCGCGCCAGCGCGGCGTCGTCCGCCTGCACCTGTCCGCGTCGCTCAATGCCGTGCCGTTTTACGCTGCCGCCGGCTTCATCGCCCTGCGCGAGGAAGCGTATGCGCATCCGAGCGGCATCAGCCTGGCTAGCGTGGCGATGGAAAAGGTGCTGGCGGCCGCCTGAGCCGTCAGTCTTCTGTGGCAGCAGCTTCGGACTCGGCCAGACAGTGCTGCAGCTTCGCGATCAGCGCGCGCACTTCGTCGTTCCCCAGGTCCAGCGGGTCGCCGTGTGCACCGACGGCGATCAGGCAGATGGCCGAGCCATCGTACCAGGCGTCGAGGCGTTCTTCCTGATTATTCATATTGTCTGGCTTCCCCTCGCAGGTCGGCAAGCAGATCGGCAGGCGCCGCGACGCTGGCGCTGCCTTGCGACACGGGGAATACGAAAGCCTGTTGATCATTACCCCCCATGCCGGGCAGCCACTTGGCCAAAAAATCGCCGAGAGCGATGGCGCGTGGCTGGAAACCGGCCCAGTCGCCGCTGGCGCACGCTTGCGCAAACGCGGCTTCCGGCCAGAACGGGATGGCGACCTTGCCGTCGACTTGTGCCGTGGCCCAGCCGTCCTGGTGCAAGCCCCACACTTCTTGCGTATCGGCCACCTTGCGCACAAAGTAGGCATGGCGTTCGGCCGATGGCAGCCGCGCCACCTGCTTGAACTTTTCAGGATGCACGGTTTTCCCCTGCCCCGTCCCACACCCGCAGCTGCGGCGTGCACCAGCCCGTCACCATGTCGAGGGCGTCCAGTATCACGTCTTCCAGCGGGCCCTCCTGCGCGCCGTCCTGCATAGACGGGCGCAGTTCCTGCAGCAAGGCGGCCACCTGCGCCGCCGTCACGCCGCTGGCCTTATAGCGCAGCAGGATGGCGCGCAGCGTCAATAAACCTGCCCTGGCGTCCAGCGCGGCGAGCAAGTCCCTGTCGATGTCGGCGAGGATGGTTTGCGTGGTTTGCAGCATCTCAATCCGCTTCCCACGCGATACCGGCCGGCCGCGCGCCGCCTGTCCTGAAAAACGCGACGAAGGCACGCTGGCAATGTTCCACCTCCACGCACCAGGCTTCCGGATACTCGTCCACCTGGCCATTCGACAGCAGATAGCTGCAAACGCCGTCTGCCTCCTCATCGCCCAGCGAGTGAAAACTCAGGTCATCCTGCCCCGACAGATACATCAGCCAGGCGTTGCCGCCGTTGCGCAGCAGGCACAGGGCTGGCCCCTGCTCCGCATCAGTCGCCAGGGTCAGCCACAGTTCGCACTGCGCCAGCGCGCGCGCTTGCTGCAGCGCCTGCTCCAGCGCAAGGAGGCTATCCATCACATGCGGCTCGCCATGCAGATTCAGTTCCATCCTCATGCATGTTCTCCACTTAAATCAGCCGTCGCCAGCGCCGTGCTCAGGTATAGCTTGCCGCTCAGGCCTTTCAATAAACTGCTCTGGCGCAAACGGTCCATCACAGGCCCCTTCACTTCAGCCAGGTTCAGGCTGATGCCGCGCTTGGCCAGCGCGCTATTGAGCTCGATCAAGCCCAGCAAGGCCGTGCTGTCGATCTGGTTGACGGCCGACAACACCAGCACCAGGTGGCGCGCCGTCGGATGGCCGCGCAGTTCGTCTTCCACGCGCTCCGTGACGGCTTCGACATTGCCAAAGAACAGGCCCGCATCGATGCGCAGCAGCAAGACGTCGGGCAGGGTTTGCGCCTCGTAGCGCTCCACGTTGCGGAAGTGCTCGCTATTCGGAATGCGCCCCAGCACGGCAATGTGCGGACGGCTGGCGCGCCAGATCAGGGTACCCATCGACAGCAGCACGCCGATCACCACGCCCGCTTCCACGCCCAGCACCAGCACGCCGGCCGTGGTCGCCAGCAGGGCCAGCGCATCGCTGCGGTCGTAGCGCCACGACAGTTTCAAGGTGTCCCAGTCCAGCAGGCTGGCCACGGCAAAGATGATGGTGGCCGCCAGGACCGGCAGCGGCAGCAGGGCCAGCCAGCCCGTGGGCGCCACCAGCGCCAGCGCCAGCAAGCCCGCCGTGATGATGCTGGCCAGCGGCGTGTTGGCGCCCGCCTGAAAATTGACGGCCGAGCGCGAGATGGAACCGGTGACGGGAAAGCCGCCCGACAGCGCGCTGGCCACGTTGGCCGCGCCCAGGCCCAGCAGTTCGCGGTTCGTATGCAATTTTTCACCGCGCTTTTGCGCCAGGGTCTGGGCGGCGGACATGCTCATCAAAAAGATGATGAAGGCGATCAAGAGCGCCGGCGACAGCAAGGTGCGCCAATGGGTACCAGAGGTGGCCAGGTTCAGGCCCGGCAAGCCGCTGGGCACGTGGCCCGTCGTCTGCACGCCCATCGCTTCCAGGCCGCCATAGGCAACAAGCGCGATGCCGGCCAGCACCAGCGCCATCGGCGCCAGGCGCGCGCCCACGTCGGCCGCCACCTGGTTCAAGCCACAGCGCGCAAGCAGGCGCGACGCGTAACGCTTGGCCAGCCACAGGAACAGCAGACCGCACAACCCGAGGACCAGGCTGGGCGTGTGCCAGTGGGGAATGCTGGCGCCCAGCAAGGGCGTGATCTGGCCCCAGATGATCAGGATGGCCGCGCCATTGCTGAAACCGCTGATCACGGGACGCGACAAAAAGCTGGCCATGAAGCCCAGGCGCAGCACGCCACACAGCAGCAGGACCAGGCCACTGATGAAGGCCAGCTGGGCCGCCAGGACGATATACAAGGAGGAGCCGGGGTCGGCCAGCGGCGCCAGGGCGGCGGCCGTCATCAGCGAGACGATAGCCATGGGCCCCACCGATTGCGTCATGCTGCTGCCGAACAAGGCGTACAACACGGGCGGCAAGATGCTGGCATAGATGCCCACCACGGGCGGCAAGCCGGCCACCAGCGCGTAGGCCATGCCCTGCGGCACCATCATCATGGCGACAACGATACCGGCGGTAATGTCTCCGGCCAACAGAGGACGCCGGTATTGCCTGAGCCAGAGCAGCATGAATGATCCCGAAATCTGAAAACCGAAGCCTATCATGCGACGCGGCCGGCTGACAGGGGGATATGTTCAGTCTGGCAGCAATTGCGCCTTCACGGCGTCGAGGATTTCGGCCGACAGGGCCTCGTCATCGACGCAGCGGGCCAGCACCATGGCGCCCACCATGGCCGCAAACGTGGCGATCGCCTGCTGGCGCAGCTCTTCCGGTGCGCCGTCGGGCAGCAAGCCTTGCAGCAAGGCGAACTGCTGCTGCGTGGCTTGCGTAAACGCGGGACGCGCGCCGGGCGACATGCGCGCCGCATCGACGCCCATGGCCGCCGCCGGACACCCGCCGCCGGGCTGGTCGCGGTGCCTGATGGTCAGATAGTTCTCGATAATGGCCGGCAGCGCGCGCTGCGGGTCGCTGGCGACCTTCGCCCGCCAGCCTTCCAGCGACTTGTTCAAGGCATGCTGGCAGGCTTCGATCATCAAGTCTTCCTTGGACGCGAAATGGCCATAGAAGCCGCCATGCGTGAGACCCGCGCTCTTCATCAGGTCGGCCACGCCGATGCCGTCGTAACCTTTTTCGCGGAACAATCTGGCCGCCACGTCCACGATGCGCTCGCGGTTCAGCGCCGCCTGTTCCCTGCTCACTTTCATGCCGCCTCCACTATGATGTTAATCATCATCTAATTTTACACCCGTTTGCGCCACTCTGTTAGCAAGCGCACCGTTCGATGCTGGTGCCGCGCCGATACTGGATCTTCGTTTCCACGGAGGCCAGCATGAACGAGAACAAGGACCAGTCCGCCGGTAACTTGCAGCGCGCCATCCAGCAGGAGCAGGATGGCCGCGACGCCGCAGCAGAAAGCAAGCGGGACAGCAAACCTGCCGTGCAAACGGGCAGTCGCAGCCAGCCGATTCCTCCCCTGCCCGCCCAGCACCTGGCCAAGCCCGGCAGCGAAGCACAGATGCAATTGAAGCCCCGCTTCCTGGCGCCCGACTACTGCGGCAGCGGCAAGCTGGCCGGCATGGTGGCCATCATCACGGGCGGCGATTCGGGCATCGGCCGCGCCGTGGCCGTGCTGTATGCGCGCGAAGGGGCCGATGTCGTCATCATTTACCTGAACGAACATGCGGACGCCAATGAAACGAAGCGCTATGTGGAAGCGGAAGGCCAGAGCTGCCTGTTGATACCCGGCGACGTGCGCGAGCAGGGCTTTTGCCAGCAAGCCGTCAACCAGGTGCTGGAACGGTTCACGCACATCGACATACTGGTGAACAACGCCGCCTTCCAGGAACACGCGCAGTCCTTGCTGGACCTCTCCGAGGAACGCTTCGACCTCACCATGAAAACCAATGTCTACGGTTACTTTCACATGGCCAAGGCCGTGTTGCCCCATCTGCAGCGCGGTGCATCCATCATCAACACGGGGTCCGTGACGGGTTTGCATGGTTCCAAACACTTGCTCGATTATTCCACCACCAAGGGCGCCATCCATGCGTTTACCATGGCGCTGGCCGGCAACCTGCTCGACAAGGGCATCCGCGTCAACGCCATCGCACCGGGACCCGTCTGGACGCCGCTCAACCCGGCCGACAAGTCGCCCGAGGACATCGCGAAATTCGGTGCCGACACGGACATGCGCCGCCCGGCCCAGCCCGAGGAATTGTCGCCCGCCTACGTCTTCCTGGCCTCGCCCGCCTGTTCCAGCTACATCACGGGCATCATCCTGCCCGTCACCGGCAGCGTGGGGAACTAGGCCATGGCGCGCGCATTGTGGAAAGGCGCCATCAGCTTTGGCCTCGTGCACATCCCCGTCGAACTGATTTCAGCCAGTCTCGACCATGAACTGGATTTATCCATGCTGGACCGGCGCGACTTCGCACCCATCGGCTACAAGCGCTACAACAAGCGCACGGGCAAGGAAGTCGAGTGGGACGACATCATCAAGGGCTATGAATACAAGACCGATGAGTACGTGGTGCTGTCCGAAGAAGACTTGAAACAGGCGAATGTGAAGGCCACGCAAACCATCGCCATCGACACCTTTGTCGATGCGGTCGAAGTGCCGCTGACCTTTTACGCGCACCCGTATTATTTGCTGCCGGCCAAGGGCGGCGAGAAAGTCTATGCGCTGCTGCGCGAAACCTTGCGCAAGGCCGATAAAGTGGCTATCGCCAGCGTAGTCATGCGCACCAAGCTGCATTTGTGTGCGCTCGTCTGTGTCGGTGACGCCATCGTGCTCAACACCCTGCGCTACGCCGATGAGCTGCGCCCCACGGATGATCTGAACTTGCCCGGCACTACCATGAAGGCGGCGGGCATTACCGACAAGGAACTCAAGATGGCCCTGTCGCTGGTGGAGGGAATGAGCGAAACGTGGCAACCCGGGCAATACCACGACAGCTATCGCGAAGACGTGCTGGCGCTGGTCAAGAAAAAAATCAAGGCGAAACAGACCAAGACCATCACGCCGCCCGCACCCACGCCGGAAGCAGAGCGCGGCAGCAATGTGATCGACCTGGTCGCCCTGCTGCAGCAAAGTCTGGGCAAGAAGGCGCCCGCCGTGCCCACCCGCAAGCGCGCGGCCTCGTCCGCCTCCCGCAAACCGCCGCCAGCCAGGCGCAAGACGGCCTGACGCCCATCCCGGCCAGCGTAAATAGTCAAGCATATAAATGCATTGACTTTGATCAGGCTTCTCGCTAGCGTATGCACACAGCCTGCCGTCCGGCAAGCCATGTCATGCGTGCGGGAAAACAATGGATGCCGAGTTAGATCAGCTTATCCTCAGTGGCGCCCCTGGCGGCGTTGTCATCACAAGTGAAGACCATGTTGTCGTGCGCTGGACGATAGGCGCGCAGCGCATCTTCGGCTATGCCAGCGATGAGGCACTGGGCCGCACGCTGTGGGAACTGATCTCGCTGCCGGGGCAGGCCGAAGCGGCCCCGCTGATCGACGAGAAACTGGCGCTGCAGGACAGCTATGACTGCGAATCGCTGCGGCGGCGCAAGGATGGCGAACTCATCTACGTCGATGTGGCCTGCCAGGCCGCGCGCGCCACGCCGGACGCCCCCGGCTACCTGATTTCCACCATGAAGGACACGACCGTGCTGAAGGCGGCGCGCGACGCCCAGTTTGTCGGCGTGCGCTACCGGGTGCTGTTCGAATCGACGCCGGACAGCGTCATCATGGTCAATGCCACGGGCGCCATCGTGCTGGCCAACCAGCAGGCGCAGCGCCTGTTCGGCTATGCGGAAGGCGAATTGAGCGGCAGGCAAATCGATACCCTGTTGCCACAACGCCTGCGCCACGCGCACGTGGGCCACCGCGCGCGCTATTTCGACCAGCCCCGTACGCGCACCATGGGCGCCGACCTGGAATTGCTGGGTTTGCGCAAGGACAACGTCGAGTTTCCCGTCGAAATCAGCCTCTCGCCCATCCAGACGGAGATCGGCACCTTCGTCATCAGCGCCATCCGCGACGTCAGCGACCGGCGCCGGGCCGAGCAAAAGTTTCGCGGCTTGCTCGAATCGGCGCCGGACGCCATCGTCATCGTCAATGGCGATGGCGAGATCGTGCTCGTCAACTCGCAAACGGAACGCCTGTTCGGCTATTCGCGCGCGGAGCTGCTGGGACGCAACGTGGAAGTACTGATCCCTGCCCGCTACGCGCATGATCATCCGCACCACCGGCAAGCCTTTTCCACGGCGCCGCGCGCCCGCTCCATGGGCGCGGGCCTGGAACTGTATGGCTTGCGCCGCGACGGTACCGAATTTCCCGTCGAAATCAGCCTGTCGCCGCTGGAAACGGACGAAGGCGTGCTGGTGTCGTCCGCCATCCGCGACATCACCGAGCGCAAGCGCATCGAACACACGCTCAATGAACAGAAAATCGAACTGCAGCGGGCCAGCCAGGCAAAGGACCGCTTTCTCACCAGCATGTCGCACGAGTTACGCACGCCACTGAATGCCATCCTCGGTTTTGCCCAGCTGCTGGCCAACGAATCGCTGCCCGCGACGGTGCAGCAAAAACGCGCCTTCGTGCAAAACATCGTCACCTCGGGCCGCCACCTGCTCACCTTGATCAATGAAATCCTCGATCTGGCAAAGATCGAGTCAGGCAGCCTGAGCCTGTCGATCGAGGCGGTGGCGCTGCCCGCGCTGATCGAGGAAGTGCGCGTGATGGTGGAAGAACAGGCGCAGCAGCGCCAGCTCGAGATGGTCTTTTCGGTCTGCGCGCCGCTGACCGTCAGGGCCGACCATACACGCCTCAAGCAGGTGCTGCTGAACCTGCTGTCGAACGCCATCAAGTACAACCGCCCGGCCGGCAAGGTGGCGCTGGAAATCTCGCAACCCGCTGCGCAGCGCGTGCGCATCGCCATCCGCGACACAGGCAAGGGCCTGGATGACGCGCAGATGGCGGAACTATTTCAGCCGTTTAACCGGCTGGGCCAGGAGGCGGGCAGCGAGGAAGGCACGGGCATCGGCCTGGTCGTCACCAAGCGCCTGATCGAGCTGATGGGCGGCGCCATGGGCGTGCACAGCTGCGTCGGCGTGGGCAGCGTCTTCTGGATCGAACTCGACACCATGCCCGCGCCGCCCGCCAGGATGCCGCTGGACATAGAGGGGCTGGCCGAACCTGTTGGCGACGCCGCCGACGATGCCGGCGGCCAGGCCCTGCTGCTGTACGTGGAAGACAATCCGGCCAGCCTGCGGCTGGTGGAAGACATCATCAGCTTCCTGCCCCATCTGCGCATGATCTCGGCCACCGACGCGCGCCATGGCATTGCGCTGGCACTGGAGCGCCGCCCCGATGTGATCTTGATGGATATCAACCTGCCCGGCATGAATGGCAACCAGGCGCAGCGCATCCTGCGCAACGATCCGCGCACGGCGCACATCCCCGTCATCGCGCTGACGGCCAATGCCATGAAGGGCGACATCCACCACGGCCTGGCTGCGGGCTTTTTCCGCTACCTGACCAAACCCGTCGAGATTCCCCAGCTCAACGCTGCCATCGACGAAGCCCTGCAACTGGCGCGCGCCGCCCAGCCGTTCAAGCCGGAGGCGTAAAAGCCAGTTTTTTCATCGCCGCATCGAGGCCCCTGGCGCTGCGCGCATAGCCAGCCCAGGGCGCATTGCCCACGTCGAGGCGGCTGTGGACATTGCCCACGTTCCATTGATCGCCCGCCTTCAGCTTGTCGAGCTCCTCCCAGGCCAGCGGTACGGAAATGCCCAGCCCGGAGCGCGTGCGGGCCGACCACGCGCACACGGTGGTGGCGCCCCGTCCGTTGCGCAAATAATCGATGAAGATCTTGCCGACGCGGTTGGCGGGACCGCTCTTGACGACAAAACGCGCCGGTATCTGCTGCGCCATGTGCGCCACGATAGCTTGCGAAAACGCCTTGACCGTGTCCCAGTCGTATTTCGGGCGGATCGGCACGACCACGTGCAAGCCCTTGCCGCCGCTGGTTTTCAGCCAGGCGGGCAAGCCCAGCTCCGTCAGGAAGGCGCGCAGCAGCACGGCCGCTTCGCAGATGGCGGGCCAGGCCACGCCCTTGCCCGGGTCCAGGTCGAACACCAGACGGTTCGGCGTGTCGTAGGCGCTGGCCAGCGCGTTCTGCGTGTGAAACTCCACCACATTCCACTGCGCCGCCGACAGCAATCCCTGTACGCTGGCCACTTCCAGCATGGCGGCATGCTCGGGATCGAGGCCGGGATCGAGCTGTTTGACACCCGGCATGGTCGACGTATCGGCATGCTTCTGGAAAAACAGCTCGCCGCCCACGCCGGCAGGCGCGCGCACCAGCGACACGGGACGGCCCCGCAAATGCACAAGCATCAGCTTGCCCACCAGCGCGTAATAGCGCACCAGATCGATCTTGCGCGCGCCGCTGTCCTTGTCGATCACCCGCTCCGCATGGCTAACCTTGAAACTGGCCGGCAAGACGCTGTCCGGCGTAGATTGGTTCTGCATCGTCTTCTCCCTGTCGATCCGCTGTGCCCGCTCGCGCACGATGGCGGCCGGTTTTTTATCTTCGCGCAAGCCGTGAAACACGGCATGGCGCACGGCGCCGCCACTGGTCCATTGCGCAAAACCAACCTCGGCCACCAGCTGCGGCTTGACCCAGATGGGTTGGCGCACGCCGCCCGCCTTCCCCGCGAAGGGACTGGCATCAACGGCCAGCGCATCGAGGCGGCGGCGCAAGTCACGCAGGGCCGCATCGTCAAAGCCGCTGCCCACATTGCCCGCGTAGCGCAGCTTGCCCTGCGCATCGTGCACGCCCAGCAGCAGCGACCCGATTCCCTCGCGCGCGCCCTGCGGCGCCGTATAGCCGCCGATGACGAATTCCTGGCGCAGCCCGCATTTGAGCTTGATCCATTCACCGGAACGCCGCGCGACGTAGGGCGAACCGCGCCGCTTGCCGATCACCCCTTCCAGCCCCAGGCGGCAAGCATGGGCCAGCAACTTCTGCGGCGCAGCATCGAGCGTCTCGCTGAAACGCACCAGCGGCGAGGCGGGCAATTGTTCCAGCAGCCCCTGCAGCAGAGCCCTGCGCGCCTCGACAGGCTGGCCCCGCACATCGTGGCCATCGAAATATGCCACGTCGAACAGGTAATACACGATGGCGCTGGTCGCTTCCGCATCGAACGCGCGCTGCAAGGCGCCGAAATCCGGGTGACCGCTGGCGTCGTTGACGACGATTTCACCGTCATACCAGCCTGGCGGCAAGCCCAGCTGTTCCAGCGCCTGACGCAGCTTCGGCAATTTGGCCGTCCAGTCATTGCCATTGCGCGTCATCAAGCTGACCTGTTCGCCATCGCAACGTGCAAGGATGCGGTAGCCGTCGAATTTCGCCTCGAAAATCCAGTCTTGCACGTCTGGCGGCGGCGCATCGACGAGGGTCGCCAGCTGCGGCGACAGGGTGGCGGGTAAATCGGCATCCGCCGGCGCGGCAGCCACCTTGTGCCTGGGCATGGCCTTGTGCTTGACGCTGTCGGGGAATTCGTCCACGACAGAAAACTCCAGTGCCGGCCGGGCATAGCCGTCTTTTTCCTTGATCAGCAGCCAGGCTGGCTGCTTTTCGCTGCGCTTGTCACCTCTACCCTTCATGCGCACCAGCACCCACTTGCCCTGCATCTTGTGGCCATGCAGGGTGAATTTCAGTTCGCCGTCCGCCAGCGCGGCGCGTGCGTCCGGCGTGGCCGCCTGCGCTTGCCATGTGCCCTTGTCCCAGATGATGACCTTGCCCGCGCCATACTGTTTTTCCGGGATCGTGCCTTCAAAACTGGCGTAGGCCAGGGGATGGTCTTCCACCTGCACCGCCATGCGCTTGTCGCGCGGGTCGTAGCTGGGCCCTTTCGGCACGGCCCAGCTTTTCAGCGTGCCATCGAGTTCCAGGCGAAAATCATAGTGCAAACGGCTGGCCCAGTGCTTCTGGATGACGAAGGTGAGCACCTCGCCCGCGACCTCGCCGCCACCTGCCGGCTCGGGCGTGACGGTGAAATTGCGCTTGGCTTGATAGGTTTTCAGGGCGGCTTTCATGGCGGACCCATGCGGTGAGGATGGCATCGAGTCTAGGCTGCCGCTTGGCGTAGCGCGGTACGCCAGCTAACAGAGTGCGGAGACGCCACAGGCCATGCTGCAAGTGTAAGCATTTGTAATAGCGTGTCAACGCAATTGCCGCACGGCGCGTTTTTGGCTCAGTGACAGGGGAAATGCATCTCCTGAACTACAAACCCACTTCTCGAGGAACTGCATCATGAAAAAACGCATTGTCAACCTGACTGCTACTCTGATCGCCGGCTTGTTCGCTACTGCAGCCTTTGCTCAAACGCCAGCCGCGCCTGCCAAGGCCGAAGCCAAGCACACCAAGGAAGTGGCAAAAGCAGAAGCAAAAGAAACCAAGGCCGTCGTGAAAGCCGATGCGAAAGAAGCCGTCGTCGCAGCCGATGCGAAAGCCGATGTCGCCAGCGCCAAGGCTGACGCCAAAGCCACCAAGGCCAAAGCCCATCATAAAGCGAAAAAAGCCAAGGCCAAGGCTGACGAAGCCAAAACTGAAGCGACCGCAGCAGCAGCCAAATAATCAGTTCCGCGCTTTTTCCGCGCCACTCAAAAAGACAGCTTCGGCTGTCTTTTTGTGCATGGACAGCGCTGTCGCTACATCTGCCGGAACTGGCGCGCAAACGCTTCACTGACAGAGAGTGAGCCATGTCCGCCCTTCAGACGGATATACATCGCCGTACCATCTTTGTCGATGCGTTCGATCGCATGCAGGTTGACGATGCTGCTGCGATGGATCTGCACAAACTGCGCCGGGTCCAGTTGCTCCAGCAATTCCTTCAGGCTCAGACGGATCAAGCTTGCGCCGCCAGCGCTGGCCACGCGCGTGTATTTTCCTTCGGATTGGAAAAAATCGATCTCGCTCACCAGCAGCAGGCGCAAGGTATTGCCGGCCGACGCCTTGATCCATTTCAGGTAGGACGGCGGCGGCGCAAACACTTGCTGCCACACGGCGGCCGCCGGCGGCGCTGCTGCCGCGCCGCGCGCCTGCAAGCGCCGTATCATCTGCAGCAGCCGCGCCGTCGCCAGCGGTTTAACCAGATAATCAACTGCTCCCGCATCGAACGCCGACAGCGCGTATTCCGCATATGCGGTAACAAAAACCACCTGGCAGCGGGCAGGCAGATGCTGTGCCACTTCCAGGCCATTCAAGCCTGGCATCTGTATATCGAGAAAAACGATGTCCGGCTGCTGCTCCGTGATCAAGGCCAGGGCCGCGATACCGTCGCCTGCCTCGCCCGCAATCTGCAAGGATGGCCACAGCAACTGCAACTGGTCGCGCAGCTCCGCGCGCAGCAGCGGCTCATCTTCAACGATCAAGGCGCGCGGCATCAGATAGCTCCTGACGAAACCGGCAAGCGCACGATGGCCGTCACTCCGCGCGGCTGTGCCTGCAGCACCTGCAGCGTGGCCGCATCGCCATACAATAATGCCAGTCGGGCGTGGATATTCGACAGCCCCACTCCATGGCCATGTCCCGTGCTACCACCCAGACCAGCGCCGTCATCGTGGACAGTCACTTCCAGCGTGCCACTTTGCAGCACGGCGCCAATACGCAGCGAACCTGGATGCGGCAATCCCTGCAATCCATGCCGCAGCGCATTCTCCACCAGCGAAATGAGCATGGCCGGCGGCATCGGCAAGGCGCGCAGACCTTCCGGCACGTCGATAAAAAAGCGCAGACGCTGGCCCATGCGTATCTGCATGAGCGACAGGTAGGCGCGCGCTAAATCGATTTCGCGACCCAGTGTCGACGATATCGAGCGCATGTCGGGCAAGGCATTCTGCAGATAGCCGATCAGATGGTCGAGCATCTCCAGTGCCGCGGACGTGTCCGTGCGCATCAGGTATTTCAAATTGGCCAGGGTATTGAACAGGAAATGCGGTTCCACTTGTGCCTGCAGGGCAGACAGGCGTGCCTGCAAAGCTTCGCGTTCGGCCGCCTGTTCGCGCAACACGGCATCCTGAGCATGCCGACGCCGCGCAAGGCTGGCTTGCAATTGTGTTGTTACCGCTTCCACGGCGCGCAATGCGCTACCGGTCTGCATGCACAGGCATTGCGCACTCAGGATGCGCCGCACGCGGATGCGCACGCCTTGTCCTTCTTCGGCACATAGGCGCACCTCCGTGGCACCGAAAATAAAAAATGGGCGCGATCTTCCCAGCACGATGATGCGTTTGAACGGATCGTGCGCAAAGGCCGGCGGCCCCGCCAGACCCAGCGCCTGGCCCGTGGCCAAACCGGAAAGCGCTTCCGCGCACAGGTCGAAACTGGTGAAGATATCGAAGGGCGAGGCCAGCTCGCGCGAGACGCGGGCCCAGATCAACTCCTCGCTGAAGGTAACGCCTTCTTCGCTGAACTTGCGCAACTGCTGAAGCACCATGGAGCGGGTGCCGATCGCAGGTAACAGCAGCATGTAAACACCACTCACCAGTTGCACCCAGCTGACCGCTCCGCCTTTCGGCAAGTACATCAACAACAGCATCATCATCACCATTACTGGCGCCAGCGGCAACAGTATTGCGCCGTAAATACGCAGCAGGGTCTGCCGCATGTACAGGCGTACCAGGCGCGGATCGTGGCGTACGGGCGGCGCGGCAAAGGAAGGGAAAGAAGGCTTGGACATGGCAGGCGTTTGAGTGAATTTATCGTCATTCTAGCGCCCATGTCCCGGCACCAGGGAGGCATGCGACGGGCGGGTGCCGGTACGGCATGAAGTCCCCTCTCCGGAGCATCAGTACCACCTGCATGGATCGGAGTGTAAGCGATTGTAAGGTCCGTCAACGAAAGCGTTCGGGGGCGCGTTTTATGCTCAGTGACACGGGAATCATCCCGGCACCAACAGACATACCAGACAAACCACCACTGAGGACTGCACCATGAAAAACGTAATCGCTACCCTGATCGCCGGCCTGTTCGCTACCGCAGCCTTCGCCCAAACCCCTGCCACCCCGGCAGCGCCTGCGAAAGTGGAAGCGGCCCACACCAAGGCTGTCGTGAAAGCCGACGCCAAGGAAGCGCAAGCCGTCGTGAAAGCCGATGCCAAAGAAGCGAAAGCCGTCGTCGCCGCGAAAACGGAAGTGGCCAGCGCCAAAACGGAAGCAGTCACCACGAAAGCCAAGGCACACCACAAGGCCAAGCACAGCAAGGCCAAGGCCGATGCAAAACTGGCTTCGGCCACCGCTGCAGCACCTACACCTGCTCCAGCACCAGCAGCAGCAGCAGCAGCCAAGTAATCCTCGACACACCATCACTTACACTCGCCAGGAAAATAAAATGAAAAAAGTTATCGCCACCCTCGTCGCCAGCCTGTTCGCTACCGCAGCCTTCGCTCAAACCCCTGCCGCCCCGGCAGCCTCCGTTCCCGCCAAGGCGGAAGCGGCCCACACGAAAGCCGTGGCCAAGGCTGAAGCCAAGGAAACCAAGGCTGTCGTAAAAGCCGACGCGAAAGAAGCGGTTGTCGCCGCCGATGCGAAAGCCGATGTCGCCAGCGCCAAGGCCGATGCCAAAGCCACCAAGGCCAAGGCGCATCACAAGGCCAGCAAAGCCAAAGTGAAAGCGGATGCAGCCAAAGCAGACGCAGCAGTTGCTGCCGCACCAGCGAAGTAATCGCGAACATTGCCACGGGAGCGCGCCCGCCGGGTCTGCGCTAACGTGGCCACTTCGCCTGCACTACCAGGGACAGCTTCGGCTGTCCTTTTTGCATGTTGCCTCTTGCACTGCGCCTTCATGCAAACTTCATCGAACAGGCCAGCTTGCGCGCGACAAAGCGACGCACATGAGGCACACTGGCACTCCGACCATCGCCGCGAAATCTATCCAATGCGCCACCTGCCCTTGTCATTGATTGCCATCCTGTGCCTGCCCTGCGCCGCCAATGCGCAAGACACCCCCACAACCCTGGAACAAGTCCTGCAAGCCCAGGACCGCGACAGCCATGGCGACTTGCGCGCCGTCGTCGTGCTGCGCGAGGGCGCCATCGTGGCCGAACGCTATTACAACGGCGAGACGGCCGAGACCCTGCACGACATCCGTTCGGCCGGCAAGAGCATCACCGCGCTGCTGCTGGGCGCGGCCGTGGCACGGGGCCAACTGGCGACAACAAAAACGGTGGGCGAGTATTGGCCCGAAGTGGCTGGCAGCCCTGCGGGCAAGGTCGCCCTCGACGACTTGCTGACCATGCGTTCGGGCCTGGCCGCCTTTGATGAAGACGAACAGTCGCCGGGCAATGAAGACAAGCTCGATGCGGCGCCCGATCCCGCCGCCTTCGTGCGCGGCGTGCCGGCCGCAACAAAGCCGGGCAGCACCTATCGCTACAACTCGCTGGGTTCCTACATCGCGGGGAGAGTGGTGGAAAACGCCAGCGGCGCCGACCTGGAAGACTACGCCGCCAAGGTGCTGTTCGCACCGCTGGGCATCACGCGCTGGAGCTGGGGCCGCGACGTGGCCAGGCACCCGAAAGGCCAGGGCAATCTGTCGCTGCGGGCGCGCGACACGGCGAAGATTGGCCAGATGGTGCTCGACGACGGCGTGGTCGATGGCCGGCCGGTGATCGATGCGGCATGGATCAAGGCCGCGCTGGCGCCGCGCGTGGCCATCGGCGCCGTGGACCGCTACGCCGACAGCTATGGCTATTTCTGGTACGCGAAGACGCAGGACATCGGGGGACAAAAGATCGCCGTGCATTTCGCCTCGGGCAATGGCGGCAACAAGATCTATGTGATCCCCGCGCGCCGCATGGTCGTCAGCATCGCCTCGAGCGCGTATGGCAAGAGTTATGGGCAGCGCCGCTCGGAAGACATCCTCAAAGCCATTCTGAAGGCGGATGCAACGCAGATGTAAGCGTTTGTAATGACCGTCAACGCAAGCGTCCGGGGGCGCGTTTTATGCTCAGTGACACGGGAATCATCCCGTCACCAACAGACATACCAGACAAACCACCACCGAGGACTGCACCATGAAAAAAGTAATTGCTACCCTGATCGCCGGCCTGTTCGCAACCGCAGCCTTCGCTCAAACGCCCGCAGCTCCGGCAGCGCATGCTACCGCAGCAGCCTCGGTTCCCGCCAAAGTGGAAGCGGCCCATACCAAGGCCGTCGTGAAAGCGGACGCCAAGGAAGCGCAAACGGTCGTCAAAGCGGATGCGAAAGAAGCGAAAGCAGTCGTCGCCGCCAAAACGGACGTCGCCAGCGCCAAAGCGGAAGCGGCCACCACGAAAGCCAAGGCGCACCACACTGCGAAAAAAACCAAAGCCAAGGCTGACGAAAAGCTGGCATCGGCCACCGCCGCTGCACCAGCTCCAGCCAAGTAATTCCGACACACCTGACTGACCACATATACCTAGGATCTTAAAATGAAAAAAGTTATCGCCACCCTGATCGCCAGCCTGTTCGCCACCGCCGCTTTCGCCCAGACGCCAGCCGTCGCGCCAGTCGCGCCAGTAGCACCGATTCCTGTCGTCGCCCCTGTCGTCAAGGCCGAAGCACCGGCGGCAGCCAAGCCGGCGACGCACAAGAAAGCCAAGCATCACAAAGCAAAGAAAGCCGCGCCGGCCGACAAGGCAGCGCCTGCGGAACCAGCAGTACCGGCAGCGCCAGCCAAGTAATCGCGGCCGCGCAAGCCAAAAAGACAGGGTTTTCCCTGTCTTTTTTTCGTCCGCTTTTTTGTTCGCTTATTTCGGCATCAGCACCGTGTCGATCACATTGATCACGCCATTCGACTGGTACACGTCATAGGTGCTGATGTTGGCGCTGTTGCCGCCCTCGTCCATCATGACGATATTGTGCATGCCGTTCATGGCGAACATCAGCTTGCCCCCGCTGGCCGTGGGCAAGGTGGCTTTCCCGTCGTGCATCTTGATTTCCCTGGCCAGCGCCTTGAAGTCGTATTTGCCGGGCACCACGTGGTAGGTGAGGATTTTCGTCAGCGTCGCCTTGCTTTCCGGTTTGACCAGGGTCTCGACAGTGCCGGCCGGCAGCTTGCCGAACGCCGCATTCGTCGGCGCGAACACGGTAAACGGCCCCTTGCCTTTCAGGGTATCGACCAGACCGGCCGCCTTGACGGCGGCGACCAGAGTCGTGTGGTCGGCCGAATTGACGGCGTTATCGACGATGTCCTTGGACGGATACATGCTCTGGCCACCGACCATGGTCGTCATATCGGCGGCAAACGGGGCGCTGGCGGCCAGCATGGATGTAAAGAACAGTGCTGCGGGAACGAAGGTGCGCATGATGATATCTCCTGAATGACTGCGTTTGCGTGATTGCAGGAGTACTTACGCGGTCTGTCCGCAAACGGATTCAACTGGCTGAAAACAAAAAAACGGCGCCGTGCAAGCGCACGACGCCGTTCCCGATATGCATCCCTTGCCGCGGGCCGGATTGATCCAGCCCGCGGTGCCAGGAAACTAGTTGGCCGCGACCTGCGGCTCCGTCTCGCCCCAGCCGCCGCCCAGGGCGCGGATCAGCGCCACCGTGGTGACGGCGCGGTTGCCGCGCAGTTGCACGGCATTGCGCTCGATGGCCGCCAGGTTGCGCTGCGCGTCGAGCAGATCGAGGTAGCTGGAACGGCCTGCGTCGTACAGCTTTTGCGCCAGGTCGGCCGAGCGGCGCGCCGAGACGACGGCTTCGTCGATCTGCTGCGTCTGGCCCGACAGGATGCGCAGGCCGGCCAGGTTGTCTTCCACCTCGGCGAAGGCTACCAGCACGCTCTGGCGATACGTTGCCACCGACTCTTCCAGCTGCGCTTCGCTGCGGCTCACGGCCGCCTTGTTGCGGCCACCGTCGATGATGGGCATCGACATCAGGGCGCCCAGCAGCCAGGAGCGGCTGCTCCACTTGAAGATGTCCGAGAAGGTATCGGACGCGCCGCCGCCGGAGGCGTTCAGGGTCAACGCGGGGAACATGGCCGATTTGGCCACGCCGATGCGCGCATTCGACGCTTCCATGGTGCGCTGCGCCGAGGCGATGTCGGGACGGCGCTCCAGCAGGGACGACGGCATGCCCGCCGGGATCACGGGCAGGAAGCCGCTGTCCTGCAAGGGGTTGACGCCCGCCGTGAAACTGGCGGCCGGTTTGCCCAGCAGGACGGCCAGCGCATGCTCGCCGGTGGCGCGCTGGCGCTGCAGGCCGATGGCTTCGGCGCGCACCGTCGACAGCTCCGTACGGGCACGCGACAGATCGAATTCGCCGATGTCGCCCAGGTCATAGCGGCGCTGGTTCACATGCACGCTTTCTTCGCGCAGGCGCACCGTCTGTTCCAGGGTCGCCAGTTCGGCGTCCGTGGCGCGCAGCTGGAAATACGTCTGCGCCACGTCAGCCTGCAGCGACAACAGCACGGAACGGTAGGTCGCTTCCACGGCCAGCGCATCGCTGCGCGAGGCGCTGACGTTCGATGCCACGCGGCCGAACAGATCGACTTCGTAGCTGGCCGTCAGGCTGGCCTGGTAGACATTCGTGGCCGCTACCGGCGCGCCGTTCGGCAAGCCGAGCGACACGGCGGAAGCGCGGTTGCGCTGGCCGCCCACGTTGACGCCCACTTGCGGGATGCGGTCCGCTTCGGCGATACCGGCAATCGCCCTCGCCTGCTTGACGCGGGCGGCGGCCACCGCCAGGTTGGCATTCGCCTGCGTGGCTTCGCTGATCAGGCCAGTCAAGGCCGGATCGTTAAACGCCAGCCACCATTCGCCGCGCGCCTGGCGCTCGGCTGGCACGCCCTGCTTCCAGCGCGTGCCGTCGGCCGCCGTCTGCACGGCAGGCGCTTGCGCTTCCTTGAACGCCGTCGGCGTCTCGATCTGCGGCTGCTTGAACTCCGGCGCCGCACAGGCGGCCAGCAGCACGGCTGCTGCCATGGCGGTCAGCACGGGCTTGACGCGCCAGATGATTTCCTTGGTTTTCAATATATATCTCCTTCCAGGTCCAGCGCTGGCGCGACAGGCTTGGCGACAGCGGCGGCTGGTTTTTTCTCAAAACGCTGCGCCAGGGTGCGCAGCAGTACGTAGAACACGGGCGTCAGGAACAGGCCGAAGAAGGTCACGCCCAGCATGCCGGCAAACACCGCCACACCCATCGCATGGCGCATTTCCGAACCGGCGCCGTGCGAGAACACCAGGGGCACCACGCCCATGATGAAGGCGATCGACGTCATCAGAATCGGACGCAGACGCAGACGGCACGCTTCCAGCGCCGCTTGCACGACAGTGCGGCCATGCTCTTCCAGTTCGCGGGCAAATTCCACGATCAGGATCGCATTCTTCGACGCCAGCCCCACCAGCACGAACAGCGCGATCTGGGTGAACACATTGTTGTCGCCGCCGGTCAGTTTCACGCCAAGGAGCGCGCAGAGGATCGACATCGGCACAATCAGGATCACGGCCAGCGGCAGGGTCCAGCTTTCGTACTGGGCGGCCAGCACCAGGAACACCAGCAGCACGCACAGCGGGAAGACATAGATCATCGTATTGCCGGACAAGATGTCCTGGTAGGTCAGCTCCGTCCATTCATACGAAATCCCTTGCGGCAGCACTTCCTTGGCGATGCGTTCCAGCGCGGCTTGCGCCTGGCCGCTCGATACGCCAGGGGCGGCGCCGCCGTTGAAATCGGCTGCGGCGTAGGCGTTGTAGCGCTGCACGCGGTCAGGACCATAGCTATCCTTGACGCGCATCAGCGACGACAGCGGGATCATTTCGCCTTTGTTACTGCGCACCTTCAGCTGCGCGATATCCTGCGCATGCGAACGGAACATCGCATCAGCCTGCACGCGCACCTGGTAGGTGCGGCCAAACTGGTTGAAGTCATTCACGTACAGCGAACCGAGGTTGATCTGCAAGGTCTGGTAGATGGTCGCCAGCGGCACGCCCATCTGCTTGGCTTTCACGCGGTCGACGTCGGCAAACAGCTGCGGCACGTTGATCTGGTAGCCCGAGAACACGCCCGCCAGTTCCGGCGTCTGGTAGGCCTTGGCGGCCAGCGCCTGGGTGGCGTTGTACAGCGCGTCGTAACCGAGGTTGCCACGGTCTTCGATCATCATCTTGAAGCCGCCGATGGTACCGAGGCCGTTGACCGGTGGTGGCGGGAAGACCATGATGAAGGCGTCCTGGATGCCGCCCAGGCGCTTGTTGATCTCGGCCGCGATGGCACCGCCCGACAATTCCTTGGTAGTGCGTTCGTCGAACGGCTTCAAGGTGGCGAAGACGATGCCGGCGTTCGGCGCATTGGTGAAGTCGTTGATCGACAGGCCGGGGAAGGCGATGGTCGATTCGACGCCGGGCACCGATTTGATGACGTCGGACATGCGGCGCACGACATCTTCCGTGCGGTCCAGCGAAGCGGCGTCAGGCAATTGCGCAAAGCCCACCAGGTATTGCTTGTCCTGCGCTGGCACGAAACCGGCCGGCACGGACTTGAAGGTGAAGATGGCGGCGACGACCAGCAGCGCATACACGCCCAGCGAGGCGCTCTTGCGGCCCAACACACCTTTCACGCCCGCTTCATAGCGGTGCGAAGCGCGGCCGAAGAAGCGGTTGAACCAGGCGAAGAAGCGGCCGAAGACCATGTCCATGCCGCGCGTCAGTGCGTCTTTCGGCGCATCGTGCGGCTTCAACAGGGCGGCCGACAGGGCCGGCGCCAGCGTCAGCGAGCTGAAAGCGGAGATCACCGTCGAAATGGCGATGGTCAGCGCGAACTGGCGGTAGAACTCGCCCGACAGGCCAGGTACGAAGGCGATCGGCACGAACACGGCGCACAGCACCAGGGCGATGGCGACGATAGGACCGCTGACTTCTTTCATGGCCTGGATGGTGGCGTCGCGCGGAGAGAGGCCTTCCTCGATGTTGCGCTCGACGTTTTCCACCACCACGATGGCGTCATCGACGACGATACCGATGGCCAGCACGAGGCCGAACAGCGACAGCGTGTTGATCGAGAAGCCAAAGCCCAGCATCACGGCAAAGGTACCGACGATCGACACGGGAACGGCCAAGAGCGGAATGATCGAGGCGCGCCAGGTTTGCAGGAAGATGATCACCACCAGCACCACCAGGGCAATCGCTTCGAGCAGGGTATGAATCACCGCTTCGATGGACGAGCGCACGAACTGCGTGGGGTCGTACTCGATGCGGTATTCCACGCCTTGCGGGAAGTCTTTTTTCAGCTCTTCCATCTTGGAACGTACGTCGGACGACAATTGCAGCGCGTTGGCATTCGGCGCTTCGAAAATACCCATGCCAACGGCCGGATTATTGTTCAGCAGCGAACGCAGCGAGTAGCTGTTGGCGCCCATTTCCACGCGCGCCACGTCTTTCAGCTGCGTGATGGCGCCGTCGGCATTCGTGCGCACGATGATGGCGCCGAATTCCTCGGGCGTCTGCAGGCGGCCCTGGGTATTGACGGTCAGCTGGAAGTCCGAGTTCTTCGCTGGCGAGGCGCCGATCACGCCGGCGGCCACCTGCACGTTCTGCTCGCGGATGGCATCGACGACGTCGTTCGCCGTCATGCCGCGCGCGGCCACTTTTTGCGGGTCGAGCCAGATGCGCATGGCATAGTCGCCGGCGCCGAAGATCTGGATGTCGCCCATGCCGGGTAAGCGGGCCAATTGATCCTTGACGTTCAGCACCGCGTAGTTACGCAGGTACATATCGTCATAGCGCTTGTTCGGCGAAACCAGGTGCACCACCATGGTCAGATTCGGCGACGATTTCACCGTCGTCACGCCGATCTGGCGCACTTCCTCGGGCAGGCGCGGCAAGGCGCGCTGCACGCGGTTCTGCACCTGCGTCTCGGCCTGCTCCACGTTGGTACCGATCTTGAAGGTCACGGTCAGCATCATCGAACCATCGGAGGTGTTTTGCGAGGACATGTAGAGCATGTTCTCGACACCGTTGATCTGCTCTTCGAGCGGCGCGGCGACGGTTTCGGCGATCACTTTCGGGTTGGCGCCTGGGTATTGCGCGCGCACCACCACCGATGGCGGCACGACGTCGGGATACTCGGAGATGGGCAGGCCGAATATCGACAGCAGCCCGGCCACGAATATGACGATCGACAGCACCGCCGCGAAAATCGGCTTGTCGATGAAAAAGCGGGAAAAATTCATGTTTATTCCTTCGAAGTCGATGCTGCTTTGGCGGCGATCTTGGCGTCTTTTACTTCAGGTTTTGCAGGGGCGACGGGTGCGGTCGGATCGAAATCCATGGCCACCATCTGCGGCGTCACCGGGGCGCCAGGGCGCACGCGCTGCAAGCCGTTGACGACGATCTTTTCACCCGCTTTCAAGCCTTCGCGCACCACGCGCAAGCCGTCCGAGTTCGGGCCCAGCTTGACGGCGCGGTACTCGGCCTTGTTGTCAGCGCCCACCACGTAGACATACTTGCGGCTCTGGTCCGTGCCGACGGCGCGGTCGCTGATCAACAGCGCCGTGCTTTGCGCCTGCGGACCGTTGCCACCGTCGAGCAAGATGCGCGCGAACAAGCCTGGCACCAGCTGGCGCTCGGCGTTGGCGAAGGTGGCGCGCATGCGCACGCTGCCCGTGGCCGGGTCGAGCTGGTTGTCGACGAATTCCAGCTTGCCTTCGTGCGGGAAGCCCGTTTCATTGGCCAGGCCCACCTTGACGGTGACGGGCGTGCCCTTTTGCGCCGTGCCGGCCACGCGCAGATACGTATCTTCATCGCCGTCGAAGCTGGCGTAGATGCGGTCCGTCGACACCACCGAAGTGAGGATGGCGGAAGCGTCGATCAGGTTGCCGACGGTGATTTCCGCCTTGCTGACACGGCCGCTGATCGGCGCCTGCACCTGCGTGTACGACAGGTTCAGCTTGGCCGCTTCATACGCGGCTTGCGCCGAGCGGGCGTTCGCGTCCAGCTCTTTCAGGCCCGAGGCCTTTTCATCGAATTCACGCTGGGCGATGGCTTTTTCGGCCAGCAGTTTTTCAGCGCGCGACAGTTCCAGCTTGGCCAGTTCGGCCTTGGCGCGGGCGGAAGCTGCCGTGCCTTCGGCGCGCGACACTTCGGCCTGGAACGGACGCGGATCGATGACGAACAGCACCTCGCCCTTTTTCACTTCGCTGCCCGGCTTGAAATTGACGGCGGTGATGAAGCCGCCGACTCTCGAACGGATTTCCACTCGCTCGATCGCTTCCAGGCGGCCCGAGAATTCCTGCGTTTCCGTGATCTGTTTTTCAACGACGGCAGCGGCCGAGACGGGCGGGCCGCCGGCTGCTGGCGCGTCGGGCACCTTGCTGTTGGCCGAATCGCAGCCGGCCAGGCTCACGGCCACCAGTCCTGCCAGCGCGAGCGAGGCCGCCAGGGGCTTGAGCAGAGCGGAAAATTGTTGAACGTTTTTCATTTTACTTCCCTGTTTTATGAAAATTTCTAATGGTATGGGCGGCAGGAAGCAACCCAGCTAAAAGTGGAAACTGCAGCGTATGGTGGTGCCATGGCGCCCGACGGCGCTCGATCAAAGGTAAACAGGCCGCCAGCGGGTTAAAAGCGGACGGGGACGACGAAGCTGGCTGTGCGAGCGCACAACGCAGACAAGATGGGAACTACACTGCATAGTGTAGCAACCGAAACTCAAAAAGTAAACTAGTTAGTGTAAGTTTTTTTGCGGTGCCGCAGATGGCGGCTTCATGACTCGGGCTCTTGCCCCAGTCCAGCGACAAAGCTGGCGATCTCACTCAATACCTGCACCTTGCAAGCGCACTCATTGCGTGCGCTTGCATCCTGCAGCGGCGCGGCGGCCATGCGCCGCACGGTGGTCTTGATGCCGCAGGCGATCAGTTTGCTGCCGTATTGTTCAGCTTCGTCGCGCAATGGATCATCTTCGCTGGACAAGATCAAGGCTGGCGGCAGGTTCTTCAGGCGGCTCGACTGCAATGGCGACGCGTACGGATGGGTACGGTCAGCGGCATTCGGCAGGTAGCCACGGTAGGCGGCGGCGCACTGGTCGGCCACTTCCGCCAGGTCGGGACAACTGGGCAAGCTGCGCATCGAGCACGTCGACAGGCCGGGGTCGAGCATGGGCATGATCAGCACCTGGCCCGCGAGGGGCGGTCCGCCCCGGTCGCGCGACATCATGGCGCACACGGCGGCCAGGTTGGCGCCCGCTTCGATGCCCGACACCACCATCTGCTTGCCCGTCCAGCCCAGCTTGGACTTGTGCTTTTTTGCCCACAGCAACACGGCATGCGCGTCTTCCACGGCGGCGGGGAATGGCCGCACCTTCGCCAAGGTGTAGTTCGCGGCCAGCACCACGTGGTCCGGGTTGCTCAGCACGAGGCAGCGCAGGAAGTCGTCCGCGTCCTCCAGGTCGCCGGCGACGAAGCCGCCACCGTGGAAGAAGACGATCAGGCTCGATTGCCTGGCGCCCGGCACGCCGGCCGTGTAGACGCGCGCGGCGAGCGCATCCTGCGCGCCCTGCACCTCGATGTCGCGTATCTTCAGCGCCTGGCCAGGTGCCAGCTCGGCCGCAGTGTCGGCAACGCTCATTGCGCCACCACCGGCTGCACCGCAACATCGCGCACCGTGTCTTTCAGGCACAACAGGGCGATACCGCCCACTTCATGGGTCAAGGCGCTATACGCACTGGCTTCGCTTTGCGCCGCCAACGAGTAGGCATCCGTCGATACCATCGCGGCCAGAGCGAGCGCAACCGCAACCAACGCGGGTACTGCAAAGTGTCCATTCCGATGACCCATGATCTTTCTCCTGTTGACCTTCCTGCGGCAATCACATTTATGCTGCAGTACAACAACTATAGACTTGATCTACAATCTGATAAAGAGTGCAATGACGAATTGATTGTTCAGGATTACGAACAATCGTGCATAACATGCTAAGGAATCAAGTGAACAAGCTGCAAGCCATGGAAGTTTTCATCCAAGTCGTCGATGCGGGCGGCTTTACGCGCGCGGCGGAAAACATGCAGTTGCCGAAAGCCACCGTGTCGACCCTGATCCAGTCGCTGGAAGCGAGCTTGTCGGTTAAATTGCTCAACCGCACCACGCGCCACGTCAGCATCACCTCCGACGGCGCCGCGTATTACGAACGCTGCGTGCGCATCCTGTCGGACGTGCGCGAAGCCGAGGAATCGCTGTCGCGCACGCGCTTGAGCCCCAGCGGGCGGCTGCGCGTGGATGCGCCCACGGCCCTGGCCAGCGAACTGATCATCCCCGCCCTGCCCGACTTTTTTGCCCGCTACCCCGACATCTCGCTGGAGCTCGGCTGCAGCGACCGGCCCGTCGACCTGATCGAGGAAGGCGTCGATTGCGCCGTGCGCGGCGGCGAACTGGGCGATTTGAACTTGATCGCGCGCCGCGTTGGCGTGCTGCATTTCATCACCTGCGCCGCGCCCGGCTATCTGGCGCGGTATGGCACGCCGCAGCACCCGAACGACCTGGCGCAGCACCGGGGCGTGAATTTTTTCTCCGCCAAGACGGGCAAGACCTTTGAATGGGATTTCACGCGCGCGGGCGAACGCATCCAGATGTCCATGCCCAGCCATATCGCCCTGAACGACTCGAACGCCTACGCGGCGGCCGGCCTGGCGGGCCTGGGCATCGTGCAAATGACGCATTTCATGCTTGCGCCGCTGATGGAACAGGGCAAAATGGTGGAATTGCTCGATGAATGGGAATCCGACCCGCTGCCCATCCACGTGATCTATCCGCCCAACCGCCATCTGTCCGCCAAGGTGCGCGTGTTTGTCGAGTGGGTCGCCGACATGTTTACCAACCACCCGGCCACGCAACTGAAGGGCAAGAGCAATCTTCCCGCGCGTGCCGCCCAGACCGAGGCCCAGCCATGACCGCAGCAAGCACACCGCCGCACCTGCACCCGCACCGCATCGTCTTTCTCGACCGCGACAGCCTGATCGCCACTGTGCGTCCGCCCGCCTTCGCGCACAGCTGGGAAGAGTATGCGCACACCAAGGGCAGCGAACAGACGGTGTCCCGCCTGCAAGGCGCCAGCATCGCCATCACGAACAAGGTGCCGCTGCGCGCAGCCGAGCTGGCCCAGTTGCCGGACCTGAAGATGATCGCCGTGGCCGCCACCGGCACGGATATCCTCGACCTGGCCGCCTGCCGCGAACGGGGCATCGTGGTGGCGAATATCCGCGACTATGCGCGCGCCACCGTGCCCGAGCATACCCTGGCCCTGATGCTGGCCCTGCGCCGCCAGCTGGTCGCCTACCGGGCCGACGTGGAGGCGGGCCTGTGGCAGGCATCCGAACGCTTCTGCCTGTTCGGCCACCCGATCCGCGACCTGGCCGGCAGCCGCCTGGGTTTGCTCGGTTACGGCGCGCTGGGAAAATCCGTGGCCCAGCTGGGGCGCGCCTTCGGCATGCAAGTGCAGGTGCACAACCGCTCGCCCATCGAGGACGACGGCGTGACGCAGGTGAGTTTCGACGAATTGCTGGCCACTTCCGACGTGCTGAGCCTGCACCTGCCGCTGACAGACAAGACGCGCAACATCATCGGTGCGCAAGAACTGGCGCGCATGCAGCCGACGTCGCTGCTGATCAACACGGCGCGGGGCGGCCTGGTCGATGAAGCTGCGCTGGCCGACGCGTTAAAAAACGGCGTCATCGCCGGCGCCGGTTTCGACGTGTTATCGAAGGAGCCGCCACTACCGGACAACCCGCTTTTACGTTTGCGCCTGCCCAACTTCATCCTCACGCCGCACACGGCCTGGGCCAGTGGCGAGGCCATGCAGAAGCTGGCCGACATCTTGATCGGCAACGTGGAAGCGTTCGAGCGGGGCGCGCCCGTGAACGTGGTGGCATGAGCGACTTGCAGGAACTCGATGAACTGCTGTGCAGCGACGACGATGAATACGAGCGCCTCGACCTGTTTCAGGAGGCGGACGAGCTGATCGGGCAACTGCAGATCGCCGACGTGCCCGCGCTGCTGGCCTTGTGGCCCCAACGCAGCCTGTGCTGGCAACAACGCTACACGCAAGCGAGCAGCAACATCGACGGCGCCGTGCTGCGCGCCCTGCTGGCCGGTTTGCTGCAGATCAAGGAGACGACCCACGGCGTGTTCGAACTGATGTCGCGCCTGCCTGCGACAGCCGACGCCTCTGCGCTCAGCGACGCGCTGCTCGATTATGCCGAGCAAGCCTGGCATGCGCAGGGGCCGGCGCGTCACCGGCATATCCAGATCAGTTGCTGGAGCTGCGGGCTGTCGGGCCGGCTGTTGAAGCGGCTCGGGCTGTCTGCGTGGAAGGATGCGGGGCTGTAGGAACTATGGCGCGGCCGGCCGCTCAAAGCTGAAATCCGGCGCATAAGAGTGATAACCGTCGAAATCGCCCTTGCCGATGGCCGCACCGCTGCTGCGGGCGATCGCATAGGCCATGCCGAAGTGAAAATAGAAATTCGGCAGGATGTATAAATTCAAGTATTCATCGGCTGGCAGCGCGATGTCGGCAAAGCCGGCGCGGTCGCGGCAGAGACGGCCTGACGGCCCGTCAAAGCGCTCCGCAGGGATGGCCTGGAGGTAGCGCATGGTCTGCGCGATCTGTTCCTGCAGGCTGGCGGCGGCGCTGAAATCGGCCACATCCAGGCCCGCCAGCGGGCAGCAGCCGCGCAGCGAAAAGCTCACGGCCGCGCGCACCTGCTGGGCGAAGGGCAGCATGTCCGGGTGCAGGCGCGCCGCCAGCAGCTGTGGCGCGGTGCCGGTCTTGTCGAGCATGGCGGACAGCTGCGCCAGCGAGCGGCAAAAGATGGCGGCGGGGTGGATCTGCATTACGTCCTTCATGACTGGCCTTCTTGCGCGGCGACCTTCTTCAGCACGCGGATCAGCCGGCGTTCATGGCGGCCCACGGCGTCCCAGTGCCAGGCGTCGGTCGGACCGAATGCCGGGTAGTGGCGCTGCCATTTTTCCGCGCGCTTCTGCGAATTGGCGCCCACGTTCGAGTCCAGGCCCTTGCCGCTGGACAAGCGCAGATACACGCGGATGACGCCCCAGCCTTCGCACACATAACGATACGTGAGGCCGCCGCACTTGGCCGGGTCGAGCGCGATACGGGTCGGGGCAAAGTGTCCGCCCATGTCCGGGTAATGCACGGCCAGCAGCACCTCGCTGGCCCCTTCGGCCTCCAGCCTGGCGGCATACGCGCACAGCTCGGCGGGCGAGTGAAAATGCAGCGTTTCCTGTTCCGCCTCCGAATACACTTCTGCCACGGCCGCACCGGGCTTGGCGAAGATTGCCTCGGCCATGGCCGCGATACCTGCCTCTGACATTGCCACCGTGCTCCCCCTCCCCTGATTTGCCGCATAGCACTGCAGCGATGGCCGTCATCCTAGCATGGCGTCAACGGCGATGGCGGCTGAAAAATTCCCACATCACCTCATTCGCGTCGATGGCGCGCGTGGTCTTGCCGATGGGCAGGCCAATATTAAACGCATCGGCGCCGGGCCACGTGTGGCCGCCTTCCTTGACGGTGAGCAAGGCCACCTGCTGCGCGCCATTGCCCTGCTCCACATGCGTCACTTGCGTATCGTCACCTGGCACGCTGGCCAGCATGCGCGCCGGTGGTGCGGCGCCTTCGAGGCGGTTCTGCTTGCGCCAGTAGGCGAACGTGTCCTCGGCGGATAGATAGCCGCCATCCTTGCCCCCATACAAGACCACCTGGTCGGCCGTGCCCTGTATCAACAGCATGCCCACCGGCGAAGGCACGGTATGGTGGTTGATGACGGGCACGGGCATGGGCGCGCCCACGGAAGCGACGGCCGCGAACTGCTGCGGCAGCTCGGCCGCCAGGCGCAGGGCAAAGAAGCCGCCGCGCGACAGGCCCGTGGCATACACGCGCTTGTCATCGATGCGGTAATCCTGCTTGAGTTTACGCAACATCGCTTGCGTAAAACCGACATCATCGGTGCCCGCCAGGTAATCCATGCCAAAGCCCACGTTCCAGTCCTGCTTGATGCCTTGCGGATACACAACAATGAACCGGTGCCGCTCGGCCGCCTTGTTCATCTGCGTGTACAGCATGTGTTCCGCCATGCTCATGCCGCCGCCATGGAAATTGAAGACGACGGGAAACGCTTGCTGCGGCTGGCGTTGATAAGCGGCAGGCGTATAGACGATGTAGCGGCGTTTTTCGTCTTTGTGAACGAGGCTGGTCACTTGCGCCAGCGCAGGAAGGCAAGTGCAGGCCAGCACCAGCAGGCTGATAAACAATTTCATGCGGCTTTCTCCGTTGATCAAGAGCTTGCAGCTTAGGCAAGCGCAGGTGAAATCGCGGTGAAATCCGGCGCCTTTATTGCACCACCATGATGGCGACACGGTACTCCCTCTCGCCGGGATGGAAAGCAATGTCCCAGCGCATGGCTTGTGCCAGGCGCAACAGCAGGTTCTGTCCATGCGCGAAGCCCTGGACACGCCGTGGCTGGCCCGCCGGCACGGTATTGACTATGCTCAGGCAGCCTTGCGCAAACGTAATACTGATGCGGCAGGCCGGGCCGCCATGGAACAGGGCATTCGCCAGGCAATTATTGATAAGCAACATCGTCAGCTGTCCGTTGCCGAGCACCTCCAGCCGCTCGGGCAGCTCCAGGATCAGCAGGCTGGCATCCCAGGGATGGTCGTCCAGCAGGCGCAGCAGGCATTGCTCGATGCAGCCGCGCAACTCCACCAGCTCGCCGGGCAGCTGCTCGGCCCGTGCCAGCGCGAACAGCACCTCGATGGTGGCGCGCATCTCGTCCGTGGATTGCTGAAGCTGCGCCTGCTCCTGCCCGCCCAGGGGCTGCGCATTCGCCAGTGCCAGCGTGTTGTGCATCAAGGTCAGCGGCGTGCGCAGTTCGTGGCTGACGTCGCGGGTAAATGCCTGTTCGCGCTGCAAGACCGCCTGCAGTTCGGCAAAGGTGGTTTCCAGGCGGCGCGCCAGGAAACCGATCTCGTCGGGGCGATCGCGCGCGCTGAAATGCACGGCGCTGCCGGGCGCCAGCTGGCGCGCTTCCTGGGCCAGTCTCTGCAAGGGCCGCACGAGACGCCGCGCCAGCCAGTAGGCCAGCAGCAGGGCCAGGGCGATCAGCGCCAGCGCCATGCCAGCGACGACACCGCCCACTTCCTGCGCCAGGCGCGACACCACCAGCACGGGTGCCACGTCGGCCAGCAAATACACGCGCTGCGGCTGGCCAGCGGCAACGTGGTCCAGCGCCAGCACGTGATAATGCCGGCCCGTCGTCGTGAACACCTCCCCGCGCGGGGCGGACGGCGGCACTTGCGCACGTACCGCTTGAGGCAATGCCAGGTAGCCGCCATAAACCGTGATGAGGTCGCTGCCAGACGGTGTCAGCTCACCGTGCTGGCGCCAGCGCTGGCTGACGGCCGCCGCTTCGCGCTCGAGCAGGCGCTGCACCAGCATGTCTTCCGTCACATACGCGATCACCAGCGCCAGGCCCGTGTAGCACAGGCACAGCAAGACGGTGAAGCCGGCCAGGGCGGCGAACAGCTGGTGGCGGATCGACTTGCTCACGGAGACGCCGCAGAGTCGAAGGCAAGGCGGTAGCCCAGCTGCGGGATGGTCACCAGCATACCCGCCGCGCCTGCCAACTCCAGCTGCTTGCGCAGCGCGTAGATGTGCGATTTGAGCGCGTCGCTGTCGGGCGGCTGGCTGCCCCACAGCTGCTGCAGCAAGGCCGAGCGCGATACGGCATGCGGATGTTCGCGGCACAGCAGCAGCAAGATTTTAAAGCCCGTCTGCGTCAGCGGCAGCGCCGCATCGCCAAGCAGGGCGCGTCCTGCGCGCGTCTGCAAGGTGAATGGCCCCACGCGCATTTCCTGGTGCACGTGCAACTGCTGCCGGCGCGCCAGCGCTTCGCAGCGCAAAGCCAGTTCGCGCAAGTCGAAGGGCTTGGTCAAATAATCGTCGGCGCCATCGCGAAAACCGCGTGCCTTGTCTTCATACGCGTCGCGTGCCGTCAGCATCAGAATCGGCACATTGCTGGGCGCGCCCGCCTTGATGGCGCGGCACACTTGCAAGCCATCGATGTCGGGCAGGTTCAGGTCCAGCAGCACCACGTCATAATTGTTGCGCGTGGCCAATTGCACCGCCAGCGCACCCGTGCCAGCATGGTCCGTCTGCCAGCCCAAGCCATCGAGAAAGTCGAGCACCTGGCGCGCGATGGCCAGGTGGTCTTCCACCAGCAGGATGCTCAGGGGAAGCTTGTTCATGGAACGCCGGCAATGCGCGCATACAGCCAGAAGTTGCCGGATTTTCCACGGATCTGCCGGTAGCAGCGCAGATAACCTTCCCGCTCGAAAGCGCAGCGTTCGAGCACGCGGATCGAACGTGCATTGCTCTCCAGCACGGTCGCCTGGATGCGCAACAAGCCCAGACGCTGGAAACCCCAGTCCACCACAGCGTTCACGATGGCCGTGGCCACGCCCTGGCCCCAGACGGCAGGCGACAGATCGTAGGCGATTTCCGCCGTGCGGTGCTGCGGGGAAATGGCATTCAAGCCGATGGTGCCCACCAGTTGGCCACCGTCGCGCAGCACCACGGCCAGGCGCATGGGCGAGGACGGCTGGGTCGATGCATAGTCATCGAAATTGGACTGCAAGTCGTCGATGCTGCGCAAGTCCCAGCTCGTGTGCTCCACGACAACGGGGTCGGCCAGATAGGCATACCAGGCGGGCGCGTCGCTAAGCTCCAGGTGGCGCAAGGTCACCAGGGAATGATCGATGAGCGGCAATCGCGGCTTCCCGCAGTGGCTCACGCGGCGCCCTTGCGCCGCGCTTCCCATTCGCGCCTTAACAAACCGTACAAAGCCGAATCGCTGACCTGCCCGCCCACGATCCAGCGTTCGGGCAGGAAGCCTTCCTTGTTGAAACCCTGGCGTTCCAGGGCGCTGGCCGAAGCGGCGTTGTGCGGATCGATGTCGGCTTCCAGGCGGTTCAGGTCGCGCTCGACGAAGGCGAATTCCAGCAGCGCGGACAAGGCTTCGTGCATATAGCCACGGCCCCAGTACGGACGGCCCAGCGCGTAGCCGATTTCGGCGCGGCGGTTCTGGCGGTGCTCGGAGAACAGGCTGCAGCTGCCCAGGTATTCGCCCGTCGCTTTCAGCTCGACGGCGAAGCGGAAGAATTCCTCTTTCTCGAAAGCGGCACTGTCTTCGGCAATCTGGCGCGTGGCGCGGCTGGCATCGGTCCACGGCGGTTCGCTGAAATAGCGCATCACTTCGGGGTCGGCATGCATGGCGAATTGGGCCGCTTCATCGGATGGCTGCGGCTTGCGCAGGATCAGGCGTGCAGTGGTGAGGATTTTCGTGTAGGCCATGCAACTCCAATCGACGGTTGAAACGGACAATGCTTATTATTCCATGCAATTGTAATGATGTGGCAACTTTGCGGCACTGCTTTTAATGTACTATGGCAATGTTTCTCCATATCATAGATGCAACTTCATGATCCGCTCATGCACGCAGTAAACGATGCAGCACACACCGAAGCCGACCATGTCGATCCCTAGAATCCACCTCACCATGCCGCTCGCCATCGGCGCATTGGCCATCTGGCTGGGCCTGAGTCTGGCAGGTCGCTGGCTGGAAGCGGCCGGCTACGCCTTGCCGGGCGCAGCCGTCACCGGCCGTATCGGCCTGTCGTGGGCGCTGGCCGCCATGTTCGCACTGGCGCTGCTGTTGGCATCAAACCGGCGCCACGAAGCGGGCCTGTGCGCGCCGCAGCCATGGAAAACGCTGTGGCTGGTCTGGCCGCCGCTGCTGTATGCCTTGCTGATGTTGCTGCTGGCCTGGGCCGGCGGCTGGCCGCAGCCGCGCGTACTGCTGATCGTGGCGTGCAATGCGGCGCTGGTGGCCATCTCGGAAGAACTGATGTTCCGCGCCATTTTGCTGCAAGGCATGCTGGACCGCTACGCCGTCTGGCCCGCCGTCCTGATGTCATCGGCGCTGTTCGGCCTGGCCCACTTGGCCAACGGGCTGGCCACGGGCGACGTCAGCGGCGCCCTGTGGCAAGCCGTCGCCGCCACCCTGCAGGGCGTCGGCTATGCGGCCATCCGCCTGCGCACCCGCTCGGTATGGCCCATGGTCCTCGTGCATGGACTGTGGGACTACGCGCTGGTGACGGCCACCTTGCCGAACCCGGCCGAAGACGGCGCGTCCATCCTGCCGACTATCGCCCTGCTGGCCGTGCTGCCCCTGTGCCTGTATGGCGTGTACCTGCTGCGTCCCAGCCAGAGGGCGGCCATATCTCAACTGCAACCATAAGGAAGCTGCATGGCGTTTTTTTCCCGTGATTATGAGGTATTCCTGCTGCTGGCCGCGCCCGATGCGCCGCCGCTGTGGAATGCGGCGCAATGGACGCCGTTTGCCGCCAGCCTCGATGGCCTCATGGCGCAAGCGCGGGGCAAGGCCGGCGTGCGCTGCCATCAATACAATCCCAAGGGCAAGCTGATTTCCTTTGGCCGCCTGGGCTGGGACGCCAAATCGCACGCGAAGTGGACGCACACGGCGGCCACGACGCAAGCCCGTTTCGTGACCCTGGAAGCGTGGGCCCCCACCTGGACCATTTGCGAAAAAGACGACCAGGCGCCCGATGTGTTCCTCGCCCTGGCCAACGAATCGCTGCTGGGCCGGGCCGGCAAGCCCCTGCAATTCGGCCAGCGCCTGGTGTGCGCCATTGCCACGGACACGGGGCCGCAAGCGGCCGCCACCTTGCAGGCTGCGCTGGCGCAACTGGCAGCGCGACAAAACGCCGTCGTCTTCGCCCACACGCGGCGCCAGTGGGGCCGCGCCGCGCATGGCGGCTTCACGGGCGCCATCCAGGATATGCTGATCGGCGGCCTGTTCCAGCCCGACGACCCGCATGCGCGGCCGCTCGATGCGGCCACATTCCGCGAGCCATGGACGCGCATCAGCAATTGACAGCGCCAGCCATGCAATCGCCATTCCCGCCCCTGTCATCGATTATTGCCACCATTCAAACCATGGTGGCTAGGCAGGAATGACATTGACCAAGCCGCCTGCAAGGCGGCTTGGCTTCATCTGGCGTCTCGCAGGCTTTGTTTCTCCCACCTGAGCGAGCGACCATGTTTCCTACTTCCAGCACCACCGTGTCCCCCACGCTGCACCTCGTGTGCGGCAAGATCGCTTCCGGAAAATCCACATTGACCAGCCAGCTTGCGCAAACGCCGCAGACCGTGCGCATCAGCGAAGACAGCTTGCTGGCGCAGCTGTATCCGGGCCAGATCGCCAACCTGGCCGACTATGTGGCCTGCGCGGCGCGGCTACGCGCAGCCATCGCCCCTTTGTGCCTGCAGATGCTGCAGGCGGGCGCGTCCGTCGTGCTCGATTTCCCTGCGAATACACCGGCCAGCCGTGCCTGGATGCGCGAATTGTTCCAGCAGGCTGGCGTGCCGCACGTGCTGCACTACCTCGACGTGACGGATGAAGAATGCAAGGCGCGCTTGCGCCAGCGCAATGCCAGCGGGCTGCACCCGTTCTCCACCAGCGATGCCGATTTTGACGCCATCACGCGCCACTTCGTGCCCCCCGCCGCATCGGAAGGTTTTCACGTCGTGCGCGTGACGGCTTAAAACGTCCCCGGCAGCAGGATCTTCTTATCTACCTGCTGCAAGTCGCGCAAGCCGCAAAAAGCCATCGTCAGGTCGAGTTCATTGCGGATGATGTCCAGGCACTTGGTCACGCCCGGGCCGCCCATGGCGCCCAGGCCGTACAGGAACGGGCGGCCGATGTACACGGCTTTGGCGCCCAGCGCCACGGCCTTGATCACGTCCTGGCCCGAGCGGATGCCGCCATCCATGTGCACTTCGATCTGGCTGCCGACGGCGTCGACGATGGCGGGCAAGGCTTCGATCGACGATTGCGCGCCGTCGAGCTGGCGCCCGCCGTGGTTCGAGACGATCAGCGCGTCGGCGCCACTGTTGACGGCCAGGCGCGCGTCTTCCGGGTCCATGATGCCCTTGATGATGAGTTTGCCGCCCCAGCGCTGCTTGATCCATTCCACATCCGCCCACGACAGGCTCAGGTCGAACTGCTGCTGCGTCCAGGCCGACAGCGACGACATGTCCGACACGGACGTGGCGTGGCCGACGATGTTGCCGAAGCCGCGCCGCTTCGTGCCCAGCATGCCCGCCACCCAGCGCGGCTTGGTGGCCATGTTGATGATGTTGGGAATCGTCAATTTCGGTGGCGCCGACAGGCCGTTGCGCAAGTCCTTGTGGCGCTGGCCCAGCACCTGCAAGTCGAGCGTCAATACCAGCGCGCCGCACTTGGCCGCCTTGGCGCGGTCGATCAGGCGGTTGATGAATTCGCGGTCCTTCATCACGTACAGCTGGAACCAGAACGGTTTTGTCGTGTTCGCCGCCACGTCTTCGATCGAGCAAATGCTCATGGTCGACAGGGTGAACGGCACGCCGAATTTTTCAGCGGCCTGGGCCGCGAGGATTTCGCCATCCGCATGCTGCATGCCCGTCAAGCCCGTGGGCGACAGGGCCACCGGCATGGAAACCGCCTGTCCGACCATGGTCGAGGCCAGGCTGCGGTTTTCCAGGTTGACGGCCACGCGCTGGCGGAACTTGATTTTGGCGAAATCGCTGTTGTTGGCGCGGTACGTCGATTCCGTCCAGGAACCGGAATCGGCGTAGTCGTAAAACATGCGCGGCACCCGTTTCTGGGCCAGCACGCGCAAGTCTTCGATGCAGGTGATGATACTCATGCGTTTCCTCGGTCGATGGCAAGTCGAACCATGATCGTGCATTTACCGGCAATTGTCTATCCGGCAGGCAAGACTTGCGGACCGGGCGTGGCTTAGCGCGTGGCTTACCAGTCGCGCGCGCCGAGGATCCGCTCGCCCAGCGCAGTCAAACGCGCCTGCGGATAGCGCAGCTTTTCCTTTTCTTCGGGGTCGCCGGGAAAGGCGTAGCCCTGCGGCGCGCTGCGCTCGCGCCAGCTTTGCACGCGCCAGTCGCGCAAGGCCTGATTGTCTTCCTGGGCGGGCGTGAAGGAAATATATTGCGCCAGGCGTACCTGCTCCGTGGACGTGTTCGGGCGGATGCCGTGCGCCAGCAGGCTGTTGAAGATCAGCAGTTCCCCCTTCTTCATGGCGATGAATTGCATCGGATACGGCACCGTCGCCAGGTCCGGCTGCCACGGGTTGCGGTCAAGCGGCACGCTCTTGCGCCACGCCAGCAAGTTGTTGAACAGTTCCGGATAGCATTGAAAACCGCCGCTCTCGGGCGAGGTATCGGACAGGGCCAGCACGCCCTGCACGTTGACGGGCAGCGGGTCGAGCGTGGTGTCGGCATCCCAGTGGATGAAGCCGCCAAACTTGCGCTTGCCATGGTTCGGCGTGTTCAGGTTGGCGCGGTCGATGGTCACCCACAAATCCTGACGGTCCCAGATGTCGACGAAGGCGTCATATACCCGTTGGGTCTGGCGGTTATCCCACAGGGTCTGGTGGTGATAGGCCTCGACCATGCCGGAACCGTTGAGTTCCTTCATCGCATGGTCGCGCAACTGGTCCCGGTTCCAGGTGGCAGGATCATGCTGGTCCAGTCCTTGAAACTCCCACAGGAAATCGGTGGTGCGCCGCACCTGTTCGGTAGGCACCGCATCCTTGACGATGACATAACCGTAGGTTTGCCAGTGCAAAAAGTCGCTGTCGGACAGCACGCGCAGGGGCAGCTGTTTCTCGATGTCGCGCAACTGGGTCTGTTCCGTGTAGGCCACGGACGGGTTGCCGGGACGGTCTTCGCCGTATTGATATGTGTCTTGCATCGCTGTCTCCTGTATTGGTGTGAGACAGATTGTGCGATGGCACGGCGCCATGAAATGCGCGCTGAGCGGCCAATACTGATACTATCCTGACTATTCATACGCTTCAAACGTCACAATGACGCCTTTATTCGAACAAGTCACGATACCGACGGGCCACTCCTGGGGCTTGCTGTGGCGCGAACTCGACACCATCCCCTTCATCTGGCATTACCACCCGCAGTTCGAACTGACCCTGACAGTGAATGCCCGGGGACAACGCTACATCGGCGACCACCTGGGCGACTTCGAGCCGGGCGACCTGGTGCTGCTGGGGCCGAATTTGCCGCACACTTGGTCGGCCAGCGAGCGCATCGACGGCGCGCAGCCGATGCTGGCCGTCGTCGTGTGGTTTTCCTTGGAATGGGTGGAGCAGCTGGCGGCTTGTTTTCCCGAGTTGCACAGCTTGCGGCAACTGGCGGCCCGCGCCGGCCCTGCTTTGCACTTTTCGCCGGCAGCGAGCGTGCGCAGCGCAGATAAACTGCTGCAACTGCATGCCCTGCCCGTACCGCAGCGCTTGCCGCTGCTGCTCGACGTGCTGCTGGAACTGGCCAGTGATGGCGGCGCGCGGCCGCTGGCCTCGATGGCGCAGGCGCCGCTGCCCGATGGGCAGCACACGCGCATGGCGAGTGTGTTTGATTTCATGCAAGCGCATTTCCGGGAAGAAATCGCGCTGGAAAGCCTGGCTCAGCGGGCGGCCCTGTCGCTGGGCGCGTTTCACCGCTGTTTCAAGCGCCACGCGCATTGCACGCCGGGCGAGTACCTGGCGCGGCTGCGCATCGGCCGCGCCTGCCAACAGCTGATCGAGAGCAATCTCGCCATCGCCGTCATCGCGCAAGAGGCGGGCTACCGCAACCTCGCGCATTTCAACCGCCAGTTTCGCGCCGCCAGGCACGTCACTCCGCGCGCGTTCCGCCTGCAATACCGGCGCGGCGCCACAGGCGCAGCGTAAAACCATTCGGCAACGAAAAAGGGGATCAGATTTTACAATCTGATCCCCGATATTCTGGTGCGGCTGGCAGGAATTGAACCCACGACCCCTTGGTTCGTAGCCAAGTACTCTATCCAGCTGAGCTACAGCCGCCTAAGACAAGATTATAGCAGGGCTTTGCAGAATGGCAAAGGGCGCCATGCGGAAATTTCACAATTGCCCAGGCCGCCAGCATGACCGCTGTCTGCCTGCCGCGAGGACGAAAAAAAACCCGGAAAGCGAACTTTCCGGGTTTTTTCACTACTGCTGATACTGGTGCGGCTGGCAGGAATTGAACCCACGACCCCTTGGTTCGTAGCCAAGTACTCTATCCAGCTGAGCTACAGCCGCAAACTCTGACACACTTCGCCGGACGGCGCGAAGCTTGAAACTTTCATCAAAACGCAGCGAACTGCGTTTTTGTAATACTGGTGCGGCTGGCAGGAATTGAACCCACGACCCCTTGGTTCGTAGCCAAGTACTCTATCCAGCTGAGCTACAGCCGCAAAACTTCTACAACATTCCATTAACCACATGGAGGTGAAACTTGTTACAACAAAACCAGGCAAAGTCTGATTTTCAGTATTCTGGTGCGGCTGGCAGGAATTGAACCCACGACCCCTTGGTTCGTAGCCAAGTACTCTATCCAGCTGAGCTACAGCCGCGCAGGCAAACATTATAGCGTATTCATTTCGCTTTGAAAAGTTCGATTTTTCAATCGCTTAGCTGATTTTGCAGAATACCGCCCCGCACCATCAGCCATCTTTTCACTACAGAAAAGCGCACGCCTTGCATCGATGGACACAACAGCTTTCACAGTGGCATCCAGCGCATCGAGAAGTTGCTACCTCGAAAGAAGCGGGATTATAGGGACTGCCTTCCCGCCTGTCCAGTGCTATCTGCAGGCGGCACGCAAGCGTGCGGTGGCGGCGCGCCGCTTGGAGCTACAATACCAGCCAGACAGGGGCGCTTGTGCCTCCTCTCTTGCATGACGGCAGGCAGTTCCATCATGCCCCACTCACTGAGCTTGGCGATGGCGGCCAGGCGGGGCAACAGCCTGTGCGGCAGACTCACCGTTGCAGGATTTCCGATGGCTAAGCATGACCGCAAGCAAGATCTGCTCCCTCCATCAGCGCCGCTGAGCCTGTCAGACGAGCGCCTGGCCAACTTACTGGAGAGTATTACCGACGGCTTCTGCCTGCTCAACCACGACTGGACCATCCGCTACATCAATACGCGCGGCGCCGACATGCTCGCACCGCAGCGTCCGCCCGGCAGCCAGCTGGCGGGCAACAGCCTGTGGCAAGCCTGCCCCCACTTGCCGGGCACGGAACTGGAAGTGCAGTACCGGCGCAGCATGGCGCAGCAGCACAGCTGCAGTTTCGAGCTGCTGTATCGGCCGCTGGGGCGCTGGCTGGAAGTGCGCATCTTTCCGTCCAGCGAAGGCTTGAGCACGTATATCCAGGACATCAGTGAGCGCAAGGCGGCCGAGGAAAGCTTGCGCCACAGCGAAGAAGACTTGCGCGCGCTGGCCAATTCCATCCCGCAACTGGCCTGGATCGCCAGCTTCGACGGCACCATCGCCTGGTACAACCAGCGCTGGCACGACTACACGGGCACCAGCGCCGAACAGATGGCGGGCGAGGGCTGGAGCATCGCCTATGACGCGCAGCACTTGCCGCCCATGCTGCAAGGCTGGAAAGCTGCCTTGCGCGATGGCACGCCCTTCGAAATGGAGTTCCCCATCCGCGGCGCCGACGGCCAGTACCGCTGGTTCCTGACGCGCGCCAATCCCGTGCGCGACCGGGGCGGCCAACTGCTGCGCTGGTTTGGCACGAGCACCGACGTTGACCAGGTCAAGCGCGCGCAGGAAGCCTTGCGCGACGAGACGCGCGTACTGGAATTGCTCAACAACACGGGCGCGGCCCTGGCCAGCACCCTCGACTTGCCTGCCCTGCTGCAGGAAACCGTCGATGCGGCCACGCGCATCAGCGGCGCGCGCTTCGGCGCCTTTTATTATGACGAGGCGGGTGATGTCCACGACCACCCCGGCGCCCTGCCGGCGCCGCGCGCCGTCAACGGCATCAGCCTGCGTCAGGCCGACACCATCGCCGCGGAACTGCGGCAGGGACCGGCCATGCGCCAGAACGACTTGCTGGCCGCACCCGACGCCAGGCCCGATGACGCGCCGCCGTTGCGCAGTTGCCTGAGCCTGCCCGTCAGCTCGCGCTCGGGCCTGTTGCTGGGCCGCTTGCTGCTCGGTCATCCACAGGCGGGCATGTTCAGCGCGCGCAGCGAACGCATCGTCTCGGCCATCGCGGCACAGGCCGCCGTCGCGCTCGACAATACGCGCCTGTACGCGGCCGCCACGCGCGCCGCCGACGAGCGCAAGGTGCTGCTCGACAGCGAACGCGAGGCGCGCGCCGAGGCCGAGCGCACGAATCGGCTGAAAGATGATTTTCTCGCCACCCTGTCGCATGAACTGCGCACGCCGCTGTCGGCCATCCTGGGCTGGGCCCAGGTGCTGCGGCGCGGCACGCGCGACCAGGCCGACCTGCACCGTGGCTTGCAAAGCATCGAACGCAATGCGCGCGCACAGGCGCAACTGATCGAAGACTTGCTCGACATGAACCGCATCACCTCCGACAAGGTGCTGCTCGACCTGCAGCCCCTTGCGCCCGCCAGCGTCATCGCCTCGGCCATCGAAACCCTGCGCCCGGCAGCCGACGCCAAGCACATCGCCATCCACAGCAGCATCGCCAGCGATGCGGTCACATTCATGGGCGATCCCGGCCGTATCCAGCAAGTGATCTGGAACCTGCTGTCGAATGCCCTGAAGTTCACACCGCAAGGGGGACGGGTCGATATCGGCGTGCGCCACGAGGCGAGCCGCCTGGCCATCACGGTGGCCGACAACGGCGTAGGCATCAAGAAAGACTTCCTGCCCCACGTATTTGACCGCTTCCGCCAGGCAGACGCCTCCACCACGCGCCGGCACGGCGGCCTGGGGCTGGGACTGGCGATCGTCAAGCACCTGGTGGAACAGCATGGCGGCACGGTCACGGCCAGCAGCGCCGGCGACATGCAGGGCGCCAGCTTTACCGTGCGCCTGCCCCTGGGTACGCCCACCGCCGCCGCGCGCCAGGCGGGCGATGCCCCGTCCGCCAGCCCTGACTTGCGCGGCGTCAGGGTGCTGCTGGTCGATGACGAAGCCGATGCGCGCGAATTGACGGAACGCATCCTGCGCGATCACCACGCCGAAGTGCATGTCGCCGGCAGCGTGGCGCAAGCGCTGCAACTGCTGGAGCAGGTGCGCCCGCACGTACTGGTCAGCGACATCGGCATGCCCGATGCCGACGGTTTCGACTTGCTGGCGCACATCCGCGCGCACGCTCCCCCTGACGCCGCCCGCCTGCCCGCGCTGGCGCTGACGGCATTCGCGCAACCGCAGGATCGCCAGCGGGCGCTGGCCAACGGCTTCCAGGCCTGGGTCTCGAAACCGCTGGACCCGGCCGAATTGGTGGCGGCCGTGGCGCAACTGGCTACGGCGCACGTCACGCCCCCTTAAAAAGATAATGCAAAGAAATACATAGTGCAGAACAAAATGACTATTTTCGTGGGTTGGCCTTCCTACTTCCAGACGCGGCACTGTCCTACAAGCAACTAAGCTGAAGTTTGCTACACTGAAATGCAGAAGCACCACCTGCACGGCAGGCAGGAGACAGGCAGCCTTGGCTGCCATCAGTGGCAGAAGCGAGTTCAAGCGCTGTTGTGCGCCGTATCTTGTTGCAAGGCGCTACTATCCTTCCCACCGCCGTCAGCCGATCATCAGCGGTAGAAGCCAGCGTTGCATAGACCGTATTAACCGAGACCCTACATGCCCAGCCAAGATGAGATTTTGAAAGCCAAAATTTTGGTCGTTGACGATTCGCCCGACAATGTCGACCTGATGCTGGAAATCCTGCGCGATGCCGGCTATACCAATGTCACGGCCACCATGCGTCCAGCCCAGGTCTGCCCCCTGCACCGGGAGCATTGCTACGACCTGATCTTGCTGGATCTGCAAATGCCAGAACTGAATGGTTTCCAGGTCATGAAAGGCTTGAAGGAAATCGAGCATGGCGGCTACCTGCCCGTGCTGGCCCTGACGGCACAGCCGAGTTTCAAGATCGCCGCCCTGGAAGCGGGGGCGCGCGACTTCATCAGCAAACCGTTCGACCTGATGGAAGTGCACAAGCGCATCCACAACATGCTGGAAGTGCGCCTGCTGTACAAGGAACTGGCGCAATACAGCAAGCAGCAGCAGGAACTGGCGCTGCACGACCCGCTGACGGGCTTGCCGAACCGGCGCCTGCTGGAAGACCGCATCGAACACACCTTGCAGCAATCGGCCCGCAGCCGCGGCAAGTCGGCCATCCTGTATCTGGACCTGGACGGTTTCAAGACCATCAACGACAGTTACGGCCACGGCTATGGCGACGAGATCCTGAAAATGGTGGCAGCCCGCCTGGTGGGCGCGTCGCGCAAGGAAGACACGGTAGCGCGCATCGGTGGCGACGAATTCGTCATCGTGCTGGGCAACCTGGCCGGCAAGGGCGATGCGCGCGAACCGGCCGCCAAGCTGATCGAAGTCATTTCGGAGCCGTATTTCATCAACGACCTGACCTTGCGCCTGTCGACCAGCATCGGCATCGCCATCTACCCGGACGACGCCAGCACCGTCGAATCCCTGCTGGGCGCGGCCGACACGGCCCTGTATGAAGCCAAGCGCGCCGGCAAGAACCGCTTTTGCTGCTCGCCCCACGAAGTGATCGCGTCGCAGGTCAACATGCAGAAAAGCAGCGTCGCCTCGATCGCCTGAAATTAATTCCGCGCGGCACATAAAAAAACCGGCTGGCCATCATCGGCCTGCCGGTTTTTTTCTGCCTGGCAGGCGTTATTTCTTGCCAGCCGTCACTTCATGCTGACCCGCATGCTGGTGGTCTGTTTGTGCATTCACGGTGTCCGGCGCCACTTCGATGCGCGTGATGCCGGCATCGACGGAAATCGGGTCGCTGGCGGGGAATGTCATTTCGACGGCATCGTCGAGCAATTCTTCCTTGGCCCGTTCTTCGCCGCTCATGCCCTCTTCATCGGCCAGGATGGCCAGCGCACTGGCCCATTTGACGAAATTGAGGTTGGACAGTTCGCGCACGGTGGTCACGCCGAACGCTTGCTGCAAGGCCTTGGCATCCTTGGCGCTGACGCCGCGCAGGGCGCTGATGGGGGCGTTGACGATGTCGCGGAAGCTTTTGTCGAGGTATTCCTTGTCGACGATGGTTTCGATATTCATGGCATGTCCTTTCGTTTCGGTAAACGGGCCGGTGCTGCGCCCTGCGCCGCGGAGCGGCTATGCTGCATGGGGAGAATGCATGCCCCCACTATGGCAGCGCGCGGCGCCCCGGTATGTGCGCAGCCGTACGCAACGGCGGGAACGGCACCCCTGGCGCAAACGATAATCTTGCCTACGATATAAAAATAATGGGCGGAGATTAAAATTGTCGAAAAGACAGAAATTTTCCATCCATGCGCCTTGCGATGAAATCCTCATGTATGATCCACCACTTGAATTTGGTCCACCTTTCACCATTCACGGGGCGCTATGTCCGCACAAACAGATCCGAACAAGGAAGCGGCCCAGGCCGATGCGGAACGCGCCGCCGATCTCAGCGAGTTGCTCGGCCATGTCAACACCAGCTGGGACAATGAACGGCGCGCCCTGTCGCGCCAGCTGCACGACAGCCTCGGTTCCTCGCTGACGGCGCTGACCATGCACCTGTCGCTGCTGACGCAAAAAATGCCGCAGGAAGCGGCCTTGCTCGACCGTGCGGCGACCATGAAGCAATTGCTGTTGAATGTGATTGAAACCAACCGGCAAATGCAGATGAAGCTGTGGAACGACAAGCTGGAGTTTCTCGGCGTCAATGTCGCGCTGGGCGAACTGGCCGCACAATTTGCCGACCAGCACAAAATTACCGTGCGCTGCAGCCTGCCCGAGGATGAGCTGATTTGCCCGCGCAACGTGGGCGTGGCCCTGCTGCGTACCCTGGAAGAAGCGCTCAGCAACATCGCCACGCACGCCAACGCCACAGAAGTGGACATCATCATCGACGACAACGACGAAGCACTGATGATGACGGTCAAGGATAACGGCGTGGGGCTGCCGGTCAGCGAACCCGTCGAAATGAGCAAGCACGGCCTGCGCTCCGTGCGCGAACGCGTGCATTACCTGGGCGGCAACCTGAGCCTGGCCGCCAATCCGCAAGGCGGCACGGCGCTGACCGTCGTCTTGCCGCGCATTAATCCGAAAGAATAGTCCTTGCCAGGCGCCCTCATACGCTGAACGCTTCGACGACAGGAGACCGAATGCAAAGACTGATCCCCACCCTGCTGGCAGCACTGCTGACCCTGGGCAGCGCCCAGGCCGCCGACAAAACCGTGGCGCCGCCGGAAACCGTGGACAAGCTGGCCTGGCTGGCCGGCTGCTGGAATGTCGACGGCGCCGAACCCGGCTCCGGGGAGCAATGGAGCACGGCCGCCGGCGGCACCATCCTGGGCACCAGCCGCACCGTCAAGGGCGGCAAGACAACAGCCTTTGAATTCGTGCAAATCCGCCTGACGGAACCGGGTCAACTGGCCTACATCGTGCAACCGTCGGGCCAGCCGCCCGTGATCTTCAATCTGCTACGCCAGGACAAGCCGAATGAATTCATCTTCGCCAATCTGGACAATGACTTTCCGAGCCGCATCCTCTACCGCCACGACAGCGAGCGCGTCGTGCACGCCAGCATCACCGGCACTTTGAAAGGCAAGCTCACCACCATCGCCTTCCCCATGACGCGGGGCCGCTGCGAAGCGGCGCCGATTACGCGCAGCAAATAAAAAGGGGCCGCAAGGCCCCTTTCTGCTCTGACACCCACTCAATTAATGCAGCTTCACCTGCGGCGAGCTGCGCTTGATCAGGAAACGCCCCATGGCCATGACGGCCGTGCGCACGCTGCCCAGCACGGCGTTGTGGTGCATCAGGTGCAGGCTGACATACATCATGCGCGCCACAAAGCCTTCGACGAACCAGCTCAGGCCCTTCAGCGAACCCATCAGGGTGCCCACCGAGGTGGTGCGGCCGAACGACACGAGCGAACCGTAGTCGAGGTACTCGTACGGCTTGGTGTGCGGCGGCTTGCCCTTGGCTTGCAGCAAAAAGGTTTTCAGCAGGTAATCGGCTTGCTGGTGGGCTGCCTGGGCGCGTGGCGGCACCAGTTTGCCGTCCGGTCCCATACAGGCGGCGCAATCGCCGAGCGCGAAGATATTCGCATGACCCTGCACATTGAGCATGCCCGTCACTTCCAGCTGTCCGGCGCGGTTGGTCGGCAAGCCCAAAGTGGCCAGGAATTCCGGCGCGCGGATACCGGCGGCCCACACGCAGATGTCGGCCGCATAGCTGGTGCCGCTGGCCACCGTCACCTTGTCGGCTTCGATCGTGGTGACGCGCGTATCGGTCACCACGCTGATGCCATGTTGATGCAGCAGTTTCAAGGCGGCGATGGAGACGCGCTCGGGCAACGGTGCCAGGATGCGCGGCGCCCCTTCGAGCAGGGTGATGCGCACATCCTTGATGGCGTTGAGATTCTGGAAACCATACGCGGCATACACGCCGCTCGCTTCGCGTAATTCGGCCGCCAGCTCCACGCCCGTGGCGCCGCCGCCGATGATGACGATATCGACACCGGGATGGCCCGCGTCACCCTGGCGCTGCTCGGCCATGGCCAGCAGTTTCAGCAGGGTCAGACGGAAACGCTCGGCGTCTTCCGTGGCATTCAGGGAAATCGTGTTTTCCTTGGCACCGGGCACGCCGAAGTAATTCGAGGTGCTGCCCACGGCTAGCACCAGCTGATCATAGTGGACCGTGCGCTGCGGCAAGAGCTGCTCATGCTTGTCGGTGGCGATGGCGCCCACGGTGAGGCTGTTCGACGCGGCGTCGAGCGCGATCAGGGGGCCATAGACATAGGTAAAACCATTGTCATGCGCCAACATCTGGTACGACAGACCCTCCTGGTGTATATCCAGGGTGCCGGCCGCCACCTCATGCAGCGACGGTTTCCAGATATGGTACAGGCGGCTGTCGACCAGGGTCACCTGGCCGGGGCCGAGCTTGCGGCTGAGTTTGCAGGCCAGCTCCAGGCCGCCTGCGCCGCCACCTACGATGACGATTTTACTATGCAAAGATCCTCCTGTTTATTTGTTTAGTCCCTATGCCCGTTGCCATTGCCGTGACCATTGCCATTGCCTCGGCCCGGCTTGTCATCATGTTTGTCGCGCTTGTCATCATGTTTATCGCGCTTGTCATAGTGCTTGTCATGCTTGTCGTCATGACGGCCGCGGTCGCCGTAATCGGGACGGCCATGGTCGCCATGCTGCTGGCGATAGCGGGGCGCATATTGGTTGTTATACCAACTATCTTGGACAAAATAGACCTCTTGGTTACAGGCATTATACTTGCGGCAGTGCTTGGACCAGTTTTTCGCATGGCCGGGCGGCACGCGCAGGTAGATGGGGCGGGCTGAATAATATTGCGGGCGCTGCACGATGACGGGCTGGGCGTAGATCAATTGCGGCGCGGGATAGTCGCCTATGTCGATGCGTCCGTAAAAGCCGGGCTGGCCGATGGTGACGGAGACCTGGGCAACAGCGGCGGTAGCGGCCGACAGCAAGACGGCGGCAAGAATCAGGGTTTTCATGGGACACTCCTTTTATCAGTTATGCCTCGATTGTAGACCTCGTGCGCCACGCTGTTTGTTCGCAAGGACACATAAGGACCAGCGTTACCATCTCACCACAGTTTGCCCAAAGGCACGACCAGCCCGCTGAACAGCGACCAGTCCGGCGACGCCGCCGTCAAGCCGCGCGCCATGCCGATGTCGATGGCCAGCCGTGGCGTGGGACTGTAAGTGGCCGCCAGCAAGAGCTGCGCCGTAGCCGGCGCGCCGCGCAAACGCGTGCCCGACACTTCCGCCGTGGCACCCCAGCGCGCGCTGACGGGCGTGGAAAAGGAGGCCGCCCAGCCCGTTTGCACCCGGCCCGTGCCTGGCTCGGATGCGCCCAGGCGCGTGGCGTTCAGGTTGGCGTCCATGTGCACGGCGCCCAGGTCGCGGCTGAAAATGCCGTTCAGCGACACGTCGCTCTTGCCGCTGCCGATGCTGTCCTTGGCCGTCGGCAACTTCCAGCCCAGTTCCAGGCCCAGCGCCGTGGCGCTGTCGAGCAAGAAGGCGCGCTTGAGCACGACGCTCGTGTCGCCCACGCCCGTCTCGCGCCGGCCCGTGTCATCGCGCGCGCGCACGATGCCCTCGCCTTCGAGCAGCACGCCCCATTCGGACGTAAACGCCAGTTTGAACGTATAGGGCAGGCTGGCGCGGCGCATATCGTCCGTTTTGGACAGCAAGCCGCCGGCCTCAAATTCCAGCTGGCCCGGCACGGGCAGCTGGGCGGGACTGGCCACGGAAGGCCGGTAAGGCAGGACGGGATCGCCCTCCTGCGCCTGCGCCAATGGTGCCAGGGACAGCAGGGAGAAACACAGCAACGGCAAGCAGAGAGAAGACATGGAAGACCCGGAAGTGGCCAATACGCAATAGCGACAGCCTACCACCAAGCCCAGGTGTGCGTGTTGCGCCGATCCTGCCGGGTTCAGGCCAGGCGCCGCACGCCAAGCCTGGCGGCGGGCACGGGCCGGCGCAGCGGCGAGACATTGCTGGCCGGCGCCACGGGCAGCTGTTGCGCCCGGGCATGCAGGTGGAACACGCCCACCAAGTCCGTCAGGATCTGCGCCTGGTCTTGCAGCGATGCGGCGGCAGCCGCCGCTTCTTCCACCAGGGCCGCGTTCTGCTGCGTCACCTGGTCCATTTGCAGCACGGCCTGGTTGACTTGCTCGATGCCGGCGCTCTGTTCGGCGCTGGCGGCCGTGATTTCCTGCATGATGTCGGCCACCTGGCGCACGCTGGTGACCACTTCATCCATCGTCTTGCCCGCGTCATGCACGAGCCTGGAGCCGATTTCCACCTGCTCGACGGAGGCGCCGATCAGGGTCTTGATTTCCTTGGCGGCACTGGCCGAGCGCTGGGCCAGGTTGCGCACCTCGGACGCCACGACGGCGAAACCGCGCCCCTCCTCGCCCGCCCTGGCCGCTTCCACGGCCGCGTTCAAGGCGAGGATGTTGGTCTGGAAGGCGATGCCGTCGATGACGCTGATGATGTCGACGATCTTGCGCGAGGAGGCATTGATCGATTCCATCGTCTGCACCACCTGCCCCACCGCCGCGCCGCCCTTGCCGGCCACGTCAGAGGCGGCGCCAGCCAGCGCATTGGCCTGGCGCGCATTGTCCGCATTCTGCCGCACGGCCGAGGTCAGCTGCTCCATCGAGGATGCCGTCTCTTCCAGCGAACTGGCCTGTTCTTCCGTGCGCGACGACAGGTCGAGATTGCCCTGGGCGATTTCACTGGAGGCCGTATGGATGGTGTCCGTGCCCGAGCGCACCTGGCTGACGATGCCCACCAGCTTGTCGCGCATGGCTTTCATGGCAAACAACAGGCTGGCGTTGTCATGGCTGGCCGTGCGGATATCGACAGTCAGGTCGCCCTCGGCGATGGCGCCTGCGATCTTGACGGCATACGCCGGTTCGCCGCCCAGCTGACGCGTCAGTCCGCGCGTGATCAGCACGCCCAGCGCCAGGCCGGCCGCCATGCTGCCCAGCACCAGCGCGAGCATGAAGCTGCGGCTGGCCTGATACACACCGGACGCCTGCTCGGCCGCCGCCTTGGCGCGCTCTTCCTTCTGCAGCGACAATTTATCCAGCACGCCGTCGAGTTCGTCCGCATGCTGACGCGTCTTGTTGAGCAGTTCGACCAGTTGCGCGCTGCGCTGGGCCAGCGGCTCGGCCGAGGCCAGCGCCAGCGCCTGCTGCATGGTGACAATATAGTCCGCTTGGACGGCGGCAAAGCGGGCAAACAATTCCTTGGCGGCCAGCGTGACGAACAGCGGCTGGGCCTTGGCCAGGTGGCTTTTATTTAATTCGAGGAATTTGACGATGTCGGCCTGGCGCGTGGCGCGCTCCTCGGCGGTAGTGGCCAGCAAGAAATTACTACGGGCACGGCCCACCTTGATCAAGGCAATATTGGCTTCCTTGATATGCGACAGACCCAGCAACTCATTGTGGTACATCTGCCCGGCCATGGCGTCGATCTTGCCCATGTTAAAGATGCCGATTCCGGCCACGCTGGCCCCCATCAGTGCCACGCAAAAAAACGCCGCGATCAGGCGCGTGCCCACCTTCATCTGACTCAACATGATTCCCCCATAGTCCGGCCACCAGTGCTCGAAGAAGCAGCGGAATGTCTTGAATATAAAGAAAATAGCGGGGTAGAAATACGCGCATTGTCACTAAACGACAATAGCTTGATCTATAACAACAAGCACCAGGGCTTGCCGTGCTAGGCAAGCCCTTAATATTGATTTAAAAATAATAATATCATTGAGACATTAATGATCGTGCCTGAGCGGCTTGCGCACCGTCATCTCGACGCTGCCTTTCGACGCCGCCTTGCCTGCACCCTGGCTGCGCACCGGTTCCGGCAAGGCGCCCGTCCATTCATAGGCCAGCGTGCCGGCCGGGTGCTTGTACCAGCCCGGATCGCGGTAGTCGCCCGGCTTCTGCTCCTTGCGCACCTTTACCGTGGTAAACATGCCGCCCATGCCGATGGCGCCGAACGGGCCGTCGCCGGCCATCATCGGCAAGGTGTTGTCGGGAATCGGCATCTGCATCTCGCCCATGTCTGCCATGCCCCGCTCGCCCATCACCATGTAGCCGGGCACGAGCTGGTTGATCTTCGCCGCCACGCCCTGGTGGTCGACGCCGATCATGGTGGGCACGTCATGCCCCATGGCATTCATCGTGTGGTGCGACTTGTGGCAGTGGAAAGCCCAGTCGCCCAGGTCGGTGGCCGTAAATTCCACGGCGCGCATCTGCCCCACGGCCACGTCCGTCGTCACTTCGGGCCAGCGCGATTCGGGCCGGGTCCAGCCGCCATCCGTGCCCGTCACCTCGAATTCATGGCCATGCATGTGAATCGGGTGGTTGGTCATGGTCAGATTACCCACGCGCACGCGCACCTTGTCGCCCTGGCGCACCACCATGGGGTCGATGCCGGGGAAGACGCGGCTATTAAACGTGAACAGATTAAAATCCGTCATGGTCATGATCTTCGGCGTGTAGCTGCCCGGATCGATATCGTAGTTGCTGAGCAGGAAGACGAAATCGCGGTCCACCTTCATGAAGTTCGGGTCTTTCGGGTGCGTCACCCAGAAACCCATCATGCCCATGGCCATCTGCGTCATTTCATCGGCATGCGGGTGATACATGAAGGTGCCGGGCCGCTTGGCAACAAACTCGTACACGAAAGTCTTGCCGGGAGCAATGCCCGGCTGGGTCAGGCCCGTGACGCCATCCATGCCGTTGGGCAAGCGCTGTCCATGCCAGTGCACGCTCGTGTGTTCCGGCAATTTATTCGTGACAAAGATGCGCACGCGGTCGCCCTCCACCACTTCGATGGTGGGCCCCGGTGACTGGCCGTTGTAGCCCCACAGGTTGGCCTGCATGCCGGGTGCCAGCTCGCGCACGACGGGTTCGGCCACCAGGTGGAATTCCTTGACGTTGTTGTTCATGCGCCAGGGCAAGGACCAGCCATTCAGGGTGACGACGGGATTGTATGGCCGCCCGTTCGGCGGCGGTGGCGGCGCTTTCGTTTCCGCGCCAGCCATGCTGACGGCGTCCGGCAACGATGCCGCACCGACCCTGCTGACGGCCGCGGCACTGAGGGCGACGGCGCCCGCATTCATGAAAAAGTTTCTACGTGTAATCATCATTATTCCTTGTCGGCAGGGCCGCTGCCATTGATGGCCGATTGCAATGCCGTTTGGGCGATCCAGAAATCGCGCTGGGTCTCGATGGCGCTGTTCACGCTGGCGACCTGCTCGCGCGCGTCGGCCAGCAACTCGAACACGCTGGCCAGCATGCCGTTGTAACGCAGCAATACTTCATGCGAAATCGTCTTGCGTAGCGGCACGACTTCATCGCGGTAGTGGCGCGCCAGGTCGTAGGCCGTGCGGTAGCTGGAATACGCCTCGCGCACTTCCGAGCGGGCCCGCACCGCCGTGCCCGCCGTGCGCTGCAGCGACTGCTCGTACAGGGCTTGCGCCTTCGCATTGCGCGCCGAACCCCAGTCGAACAGGGGCAACTCCAAGGACACTGCGTAGCCGTTTTCGCGCGGCGCCTCGCTGCTGCTCTTGTTGGTATAGCCCACGTCGAGCACATTGACGAAACCCGTCACTTTAGACAGGCCCAGCGCGCTGGCCGTGGCATGCACATCGAGTTTCGCTCTTTGCACGTCGAGGCGCTGCTCCATCGCCTGCGCCTCGATATTGCCCGCCTCAGCCGCCTGGGCCGGCAAGTCGGGCAAACGCGACGGTAAAGTGAAAGCCGTCTGCTTGCCCCACAGGCCCAGCAAGCGCGTCAGGTGCTCGCGCGTGGCGGTGGCCTGATGCCGGGCGCGGGCCAGGTCGCCGACGGCGTCCGCGTAAAACACTTGCTGGCGCGCCTGGTCGAGGCGGCTCCAGTTGCCCGCCTGCCGCAAGCGCGTGGCCAGTTCGGCACCCGCCTCGGCAGACAGCAGCGCCCGCTGCATGAACGCTTCCGTCTGCACGGCAGCCACGGCATTGAAGTAGGCGCGGCGCGTGTCGGCCGCCAGTTGCACGGCGCTGCTGGCGGCCTGCAGCTTGGCTTGCTCGAAACGGCCCCGCTCGATGTTGACGCGCATCGGCATGGTCAGCAGTCCCGCCAGGTCGAAGCTGACGCTGCGGTCGATTTCATTGCCGTGGCTACCGTGCGAGCGGCCGAACGACAGTCCCGGGTTGCGCAAGCGCCCCGCCTGCACCAGGTCCGCCTCGGACGCGCCCAGCTGGGCCAGCGCCACTTTCATGCCGTGGTTGTTCATCAGGGCAATGCGCACGGCACTGTCGGCGTCCAGGGGCTGGGCCAGCAGGGAGGCCAGCTTTTCCTCGCCGCCCTTGTCCGTCAATGCCGCAGGGGCACCCGTGCGGACGTCGGCCAGCGTGGACACCGTCCGCATGCCGCCATCCTCGCTGAAACTGGCGCAGCCACTGAGCAGCAGGACGGCTGCCAGCGCCAGCGGCGTGAGGCAAGTTGATTGTGTGAAGCGGGCCATGTCAATGTCCTTCATGCTGGTGTTGCTGATGTTGCGGGGCCGGCTGGGCGGCCGGCTTCGCCTCCGGCTTGGGCTTGGCATGCTGCATCGGCATCTTATGGCCTTCCATCTTCATCATGCCCATGTGGCCGCCGGCCTTGCCGACTTTCTCGTTGACGGCGCGCCAGGCCTGATCGGGCGTGGCGTCTTCCTCGGCGGCGGGACGGTAGCCGGCGAAGGCGGAGTGGTAAGTGGTGGCGGGCACGGATGCTTGCGCCTCTTGCGGGGCGGACGGGGACTGCGCTGCGGCGGCCTGCGGCAGTACAGCCAGCACGAAGCTGAACAGGTGTTTCATGGTATTCCTTGATTGACAGGGGATAGCGCGGCAGGTGCGCGACTGGAACGCTGGCGCGGCCGCTGCAACGTGCAGGGACGTGCGACGGCGGCACCGCCAGGTTCAACGGGCGGTCAGGCGGAGTGCGTGCTTCTCGGGGGACGTTCGGGACCAGGCGGGATATGCCCGGCGAACAGGGAATCGGGCGCCAGCGCCGGTGGTGGCGCGCGCAGGGTCAAGGCGTGCGAGGCGGGTATGCCGGGCGGCGCCGTGGCGCCCACGGTGCAGGCGCCATGGTTGCTGCAATCGTGGCCATGCTGCGTGGCACCGCCATCATCCATGGCCATTGTCATCGGCTGGTGCGCGATCTGCATGTCGGCCATGTCGCCCACCTCGTTCATAGCATGGCACTGGGGCGCCTGCGCTGCCACAACGGTGACCGCTGCCGTCAGCTCGTCCGCGCAGCAGCTGCGCATGGCCGACGCAAAGCCCTGCAAGGGCAAGGTGACGGCCAGCAGCCAGAGCAGCGAGCGGGCGAGTGAGCGGAGAAAGGCACGGTTCATGGCACAACTATAAACCTTCCCACGCGAGGAAGGTCAAGTCCCTATTTGCGCACGTAGCCGTGGGTCAGCCAGATGACGTACTCGCCGTAATATCCCTGCCCTTCGAACAGGGCCTGGCCATCGGCAAAAGTCACTTTCTGCACTTCATTGATGGTGAAATACGCGCGGCCATCAGCCGCCTCCATGTCGCCCCAATGGCGCGCGCGCGGTGGCCGGTAGCCGCTGGCGCGCCCGATGGCGGCCAGCAGGTCGCCGATCATGAAGTCGAGCAACATGTCGGCCAGCAGCGGCCGGTGGCCCGCCAGCATGGCCGTGATGTCCGGGTAGCCCGCCTGCTTGAGTTCGGGCAAGTCGCTTTCCTCGTATTGCAAGTCGTCTACGCGACAAGTCTGGATAAAATGGTTGAACGGTTCGTCGAGCAGGCCCGCCAGCGCCGCTTCCGGCACGCTCAGGCGGAACGGCTGCAGCGGCAGCACGCTGTGCTGGCCATAGTTGAGTTCGCGGCAGCCGAGCAAGGCCAGCGGGTGCAACTGGTCACCGACCTCGCAGCGGATGCCTGTCAGCTGCCCATCCCCGCCGCCCGCATCAGCATGCGCATCGCCCACGCGGCCAGGCCCAGGGTGGCCACGCTGGCCAGCCAGATGCCGGCCAGCCAAGCCAGTCGTTTGCACCATGATTGTTGTCCCTGTTTAAATTGTTTCATCAGTGATAGCCATCTTCCGGGTGGACTTTGCCACGAAACACATAATATGACCACACCGTATACATCAGGATAACGGGGATGATGAACAGCGCCCCCACCAGGGTAAAACCCTGGCTTTGCGGCGGCGACGACGCCTCCCATATCGATACCGACGGCGGGATGATATTGGGCCACACGCTGATGCCCAGGCCGCTGTAGCCGAGAAAAACCAGCGCCAGGGTCAGCAGGAAAGGCGCCGTCTGCCGCCCGCGCCGCAGGGAGCGCAGCAGCAGCCAGCCCGCGCCCAGTACCAGCAGCGGCACGGGCAGAAACCAGAACAGTTGCGGCAGCGCAAACCAGCGCGCGGCGATGGCCGGATCGACAAAAGGCGTCCAGAGACTGATGACGGCGATCACGCCCAGCAGCAGCCAGACGAGCGTGCGCGTGATGCGCCCCGCGCGCGCCTGCAGGCTGCCCTGCGTCTTCATGATCAGCCAGGTGCTGCCCAGCAAGGCATACGCCACCACCAGTCCCACACCCGTGAACAGCGAGAACGGCGTGAGCCAGTCCAGCGCGCCGCCCGCATAGCTGCGCTGGACTACCGGCATGCCCTGGATGTAGGCGCCCAGAGTCACGCCCTGAAAAAAGGCGGCCGCCACCGAGCCGCCGATAAACGCCTTGTCCCACACATGGCGCTCATGCTCACGCGCCTTGAAGCGGAATTCGAAGGCCACGCCGCGGAAGATCAGGCCCATCAGCATGAAGCTGAGCGGCAGATAGCAGGCGCTCAGCACCACGGAATAGGCGAGCGGAAAGGCCGCCAGCATGCCCGCGCCGCCCAGCACCAGCCAGGTTTCATTGCCGTCCCAGACGGGCGCGACCGTATTCATCATCACGTCGCGCTCGCTCTTCTCCTGGAAAAACGGATACAGGATGCCGATGCCCAGGTCAAAGCCATCCATCACCACATACATCATGATGCTGAACAAGATAATAATGGCCCACAGTAGTGGCAGATCAATGCCCATGCGAATTTCCTCCTTGTGCTGCAGAGAGTGGCCGCGCGGGTGTACGCTGTTGGCCCGGTCCGCCGTGCTCGACGCGCTCGCCCTCATGCGGCTGCGGCCCCACGCGGATCAAGCGCAGCAGGTAGCCGATGCCCGTGCCGAAGACGGCAAAATAAATGACGATGAACAACACCAGGGTGATGCCCAATTGCGTGGCGCCGTGCGCCGAGACGGCGTCTTGCGTGCGCAGCAAGCCGTACACGGTCCACGGCTGGCGGCCGATTTCCGTCGTGTACCAGCCGGCCAGCATGGCCACCAGGCCGCTGGGGCCCATCCACAGGGCGCAGCGCAGGAACAGGCGCGAGCGCCACAGGGTGCCGCGCCAGCGCAGCCACGCACTCCAGATGCCCAGCGCGATCATCAGCATGCCCAGCCCCGCCATGATGCGGAAAGACCAGAACACGACGGCGGAAGGGGGCCGGTCGCGCGGCGCGAATTCTTTCAAGGCGGGAATCGTGCCATTCCAGTCATGCGCGAGGATCAGGCCGCCCAGGCGGGGGATTTCCACCTTGTACAGGGTTTCCTCGCGCGCCATGTCGGGCCAGCCGAACAGGATCAGCGGCGTGCCCTCGCTGCCCGTATTTTCCCAGTGGCCTTCCATGGCGGCGATCTTCGCCGGCTGGTGCTCCAGGGTATTCAAGCCATGCAGGTCGCCGATTACGGCCTGGATGGGCGCGACGATCAGCAGCATCGACAAGCCCATCGTCATCATCTTGCGGATGGCCGCATTGTCATTGCCGCGCAGCAAATGCCAGGCGGCCGACGCCACCACCAGCAGGGCCGTGGCGAGGAAGGCGGCCACGCTCATGTGCAGCAGCCGGTAGGGGAACGAGGGATTGAAGATGACGGCCAGCCAGTCCACGGGCACGACCCGGCCGTCGATGATTTCATGGCCTTGCGGCGTCTGCATCCAGCTGTTCGAGGCGATGATCCAGGTGGCCGAGATCAAGGTGCCCAGCGCCACCATGGCCGTAGCGAACATGTGCAGGCCTGGCCCCACGCGGTGCCAGCCGAACAGCATCACGCCGAGGAAACCCGCTTCCAGGAAAAAGGCAGTCAGCACTTCATAGGCCAGCAGCGGGCCCGTGATGCTGCCCGCATAATCGGAAAAGAAACTCCAGTTGGTGCCGAACTGGTAAGCCATGACGAGGCCGGAAACGACGCCCATGCCGAAATTGACGGCGAAAATCTTCGACCAGAAGTGGTACAGGTCGCGGTACACGCCATCCTGCGTGCGCAGCCACGCCGCCTCCAGCACCGCCAGGTAACTGGCCAGGCCAATGGTGATGGCAGGAAAAATGATGTGGAATGAGATGGTGAAGCCGAACTGGACGCGCGCCAGTTCCAGTGCAGTGAGTCCTAGCATATACAGCCTTCCCGACGTCTTGCGTCTGTGTTTTACCCAGGCCTCCACTCTAGGCTTTTCGAGTAAAACATAACAGACTCAGAGATCGAAGAAAACATAGGATCAGTTTGACGTTTGCCGAATGACAAGGTCAATCTGATCCGGCACAAAAACGCCTCAGGCAGGCTCGGCGAGGCCCACGCGGTTGCGGCCATTTTCCTTGGCCACATACAGGGCCGCGTCGGCCGCCAGCAGCACGGCGTCCGCACCGAGCACCTTGCCCGCCCCCTGCTCCGACGACACGACGCCCAGCGACACCGTGACGGGACCGGCGCCGGGGATCTCGGCGGCGGCCACGCGGGCGCGCAGGCGCTCGGCCACCTGCAGCGCCACGTCGAGGTCGGCCTCGGGCAGCAGCATGATGAATTCATCGCCGCCATTGCGGCACAGCACGTCGGCATCGCGCGAGCAGGCGCGCATCAGTTGCGCCAGGTGCAGGATGACTTCATCGCCCACCGCATGGCCCCAGCGGTCGTTGACTTGCTTGAAATGGTCGATGTCGATGGCGATGACGGAAAACGGCCGCGCCTGGGCCTGCCAGGCATCCAGCGCCGCCGCCATGCCGCGCCGGTTTGACAGGCCCGTCAGCGGGTCCGTCTGCACGTCGAATTTCAGCTTGCCGATCTTTTTCTGCAGCAAGGACATTCCCACCAGCAAGGCGCGCTTGATCTGCGACGCTTCCAGATACCAGGCGCGGATGCCGTCGATGCGCTCGGCCATGCCGGGCGCGTCCATGCGGCTGGCGCCTTCGGCCAGCTGCACCAGGGGCCGTGAAATGAGGCGCGCCAGCCACCAGATGAACGGCAGGCTGAGCAAGGCAATGGGCAAGGAATACCACAGGGTGTTGAGCATCAGCTGGTTCAGCGGGGCCAAAGTGGCGGCCTTGGGCCGCTGGGCCACGATGCCCCAGCCCGTTGACGGCAGCACGGCATAGCCGGCCAGCATCTCCGTGCCCCGGCTGTTGACGGTGCTTCCGCTGCCGCTTTCCTGGCGCACGATGGCGTCGATCACGGTATTCTTGCCGGCCACTTCGCCGACCCGCGAGGGATCGGGATGGTACAGCAGGCGCCGGCTCTGGTCGACCACATATAAATACGAACCATCGCGGTAGTAATGCTGTCCCAGCAAGGTGAACAGGATGTTTTTCTGCTTCAGGTAAATCGAACCGCCCACATAGCCCAGATAGCGTCCACCGTGATCGAAGACGGGATGGGAAATGAAGACCACCAGGTTGCCCACCGACGACATATACGGACGGGTGATCAGCGGGCGGCGTTCGCGCAGCGCCAGGCGCGCCCCTTCCGAGGCCAGCTGGCTGTTCTGCAGGCCCAGCGTCTCGGGCGACACGCCCAGCACCTTGCCCTGCGCGTCGACGATCAGGACGGAATTGAAGGTGTTGGTCTGCCCGCGCAAGCGTTCGGCTTCCGTCTTGAGGGCGGCAGGGTCGGCAAAATGCCGGGGCAGCTGGCTGGCGCTGTAGGCCAGTTGCTGGCGCGCCGCCAGCAGGAAGTTCTCCGTGCTGCTGGCCAGCTTCAGCGCATACGCGTAGTTCGCCTCCAGGGTCGTATCGATCAGCAACTGGCGCTGCACCTGATACGTGGCATAAAAGCTGTTAGCCAGGGAGATGACGGCGCTGGCAAACGCCACCAGCACGATCAGACGGCGCAGATTGATGCGCAACAAAGGTTGCGCCACAGGTTGAAGCGGCATGGAAGAGACGGGGCAGCGTAGGATTGCGCCCATTATACATGTCCTTACAGCAACAAAGTGCCATGGCCGACGGTTTATTGCCCCATTTATCCCCGCCCGACAAGCCTAGGCCATTCAGGCATGCACGGCGTGCTTGCGTACCCAGTCCGCGTAGCGCTGCATCCAGCCCTGGAAGAAGCCCAGGCTGGCCGGGCCGATGCCGCCATGCTCGTCGAACAGGCCTTCCTTGGCCTGGATAAACATTTCTGGCTGGCCCAGCAGCGGCACGTCCAGGTAAGCGAGCACATTGCGCAAATGCTGCTGCGCCAGGGCCGTGCCCGTGGCGCCCACGGAGACGCCCAGCACGGCGCCCGGCTTGCCGCCCCACACGCTCTGGCCATACGGGCGCGAGCCGTGGTCGAGAGCGTTTTTCAGCACGCCGGGGATGGAACGGTTGTATTCGGGGGTGAGGAAGAGCAAGGCTTGCGATGCGGAAATGTCGGATTTGAGGCGCAACACCTGTTCGGCTTGCGCGCCATCGTCATCCTGGTTGTACAGCGGCAAGTCACCGATCTCGATATGTTTGAAGGAAAACTCGGGCGGCGCCAGCTTGATGATGGCGTCGGCCAGCTTGCGGTTGAAGGAATCCTTGCGCAGGCTGCCGACGATGATTGCGACTTGATATTGGCTCATGAAAATCCCCGATGATGGTTAAGAAAAAGCCCTGAGGTGCGATGCACGCCAGGGCTATCTTGCCACACAATCATCGGTTTTGCGTTGCCTTAGCGTGCGCCAGCCAATCCCTGGTATTCGCGATAGTAGCGTCCGCCCAGGTTCGTCAAGACCTCATAGCCGATGGTATGGGCCATGGCAGCCACGGCATCGACCGGGTGTTCGGCGCAGATCAGGTCGACCAGGCTGCCCGGCACGATGCGTTCCTGCGCGATGGCGCTGACGTCCAGGGTGATCGAATCCATCGAGATGGCGCCGATCTGCGGCACTTTCACGCCATCGACGATGGCCAGGCCCTGGTTGCTCATGCTGCGCAGCCAGCCATCGGCATAGCCGACGGAAATCGTCGCCACCTGGCGCGGCTCGCTGGCCGTGTAGCGGCGGCTGTAGCCCACGTGGTCGCCGGCGGCGATGGTGCGCGTCTGCATGACCTTGCCTTGCAGCCGGACCACGGAGCGCAGCGGATTCGGTTCGCCGCCCTGCGGCGCGATGCCGTACAGGGCCGCACCGGGGCGCACCAGGTCGAAGTGATAGTCAGGCGACAAAAAGATGCCCGATGAATTGGCCAGGCTGGCGCGGTACTGCGGCAAACGGGCGCGGATGGCGATGAAACGGGCCAGCTGCTCGCCATTCATGGGGTTGCTGCGTTCGTCGGCGCACGCCAGGTGGCTCATGATGTAGCGCACCTTGATGCCGTCAAGAAAGTGGGCATCCAGCAGCCAGGCGTCGATTTCCTGCGGCGACAAGCCCATGCGCGACATGCCCGTGTCCACCTGCACGATGGCGTCCAGGGTTTTCCCCAATGCCTTGGCGTGTGCGCGCCAGCCCGCCACCTGCGGCTCGCTGTTGAGCACTGGCGTCAGGCCATGGGCCGTGAATTCGCCTTCCGTATCGACGGGCGGGCCGTGCAGCACGAAGATGGCCGCGTCCGGCGCCGCGTGCGGGCGCAGGCTGATGCCCTCTTCCAGATGCGCCACAAAAAAGTGCCGGCAACCCTCTTCATACAGGGCTGCGCCCACTTGCGCGGCGCCCAGGCCATAGGCGTCGGATTTGACGACGGCCGAGCAGGCGGCCGGATGTGCCTTGTCGCGCAGCAAGCGGTAGTTGGCGCGCACGGCGTCCAGGTCCACCGTCAGGATGGCGCCGCTCCGTTCCTTTGCAGGCGTACAGGCCGCCATCTCAGGCCACCGCGTGTTGCAGTTTGCCGCCGCGCTGCGCGCCGCTGTAGCGGCTGACGGACAGGTCGTCGGCCAGAATCGCCGGCTGTTTCGACGACATCAGGTCGGCCAGCAATTGCGCCGAACCGCAGGACATGGTCCAGCCCAAGGTGCCGTGGCCCGTGTTGAGGAACAGGTTGCGCAGCGGCGTGCGGCCGACAATCGGCGTGCCGTCCGGCGTCATCGGGCGCAAACCCGTCCAGAACGTGGCTTCGGCCGTGTTGCCGCCGCCGGGGAACAGGTCGTTGACGACCATTTCCAGGGTTTCGCGGCGGCGCGGGTTCAGATCCAGGTTGTAGCCGGCGATTTCCGCCATGCCGCCCACGCGGATGCGGTCGTCGAAACGCGTCACGGCAATCTTGTAGGTTTCATCGAGAATGGTCGACACGGGCGCCTTGGCCGCATTGACGATCGGTACGGTGATCGAATAGCCCTTCAATGGATACACGGGAATGTCCAGCAGCGGCTGCATGAAGCCCGTCGAGTAGGAACCGAGGGCCACCACGTAGGAGTCGGCCTTGACGATTTCCGCGCCGCATTGCACGCCAGCGATTTCATCACCTTGGGTCAGCAGCGCGTCGATGGACACGCCATAGCGGAACTTCACGCCCAGCGCCACGGCCATTTCCGACAGGCGCGTGGTAAACAGCTGGCAATCGCCCGTTTCGTCGTTGGGCAAGCGCAAGCCGCCGAACAGTTTATCCTTGACCGCTTCGAGGGCCGGCTCGGCGCGCGACAGCTCATTGCGCTGCAGCACTTCATACGGCACACCCGCGTCTTTCAACACTTCGATATCCTTGGCGGCGTCGTTGTATTGCTTTTCCGTGCGGAACAATTGCATCGTGCCTTGCTGGCGGCCTTCATACGTGATGCCCGCTTCGGCGCGCAGCACCTTGAAGCAGTCGCGGCTGTATTCAGCCAGGCGCACCATGCGTTCCTTGTTCACCGCATACGCTTCCGGTGTGCAATTACGCAACATCTGCCACATCCATTTGAGCTGGGCAGCGCTGCCGTCGAGCGAGATGGCCAGGGGCGCGTGGCGCTGCATCATCCACTTCACGGCTTTCAGGGGAATACCGGGCGCGGCCCATGGCGAAGCGTAGCCGGGCGAGATTTGCCCCGCATTCGCGAAGCTGGTTTCCAGTGCCGGGCCCGGCTGGCGGTCGATGACGGTCACCTCATGTCCTGCCTTGGCCAGATAGTAAGCACTGGTGACGCCGATGACGCCGCTACCCAGAATCACGATACGCATAGTTTCCTCATTATATTTTTTAGGCTATTGCCAGATTAACCGCTATCATATTGGGAAAGAGCCAGTATTTGTTCACGTATAAATCGAGATATTCAGCAATAAATCATGAGAATCCTTAAAGAATCGGCACGTGGCCTCGACAAGCTGGACCGCCACATCCTGCGCATCCTGCAGCAGGATGGCCGCATCTCGATGAAAGACCTGGGCGAACAGGTGGGCCTGTCGATCACGCCCTGCATCGAGCGGGTCAAGCGCATGGAGCGCGACGGCGTCATCACGGGCTACCATGCCAAGGTGAACCCGGCCGCGCTGGGCGCCAAGCTGCTCGTCTTCGTAGAGATTACTCTCAATCAAAAGTCGGCGTCCGCCTTCGAGCAATTCCGCCGCGAAGTGTTGCAGATTCCCGAAGTGCAAGAATGCCATCTGGTGTCGGGCGACTTCGATTACCTGATCAAGGCGCGCATCCATGAAATGGCCGAGTACCGCAAACTGCTGGGCGACATGCTGCTGCAGCTGCCGGGCGCCGCGCAATCGAAAAGCTATGTGGTGATGGAAGAAATCAAGGAAACCCTGGCACTCTCGACCGACGTGCTGCAGAGCCGCTAAAGGTAGCACCAGCCGGCACCAAAGGCATCATTTTGTGCGCCTTTGTATAATCTTGTAGCACATTCGGCGCGACCCAAGCACACTCCCTCCTGACATCACGCCCGTCCCCTCTGAGATTGGGAGCAGTGATGCACACTGGGAGTCCGTATGAACACATTGATAAAACTGGCAGCTTCCTGCCTCGCGGGCCTGGCCGTGGCCATGTGCACCGCCAGTGAATACAAGGTCAACCGCGCGCCGGACAATGGCGCCATCTATCAGAACATCCAGGTCGGCAAGACCACCCGCCTCGACCTCGACGCGGCCCTGGGCAGCGCCACTGTGGTCAGCTTCGATCCCGGCTATGAAGTCTGGGTCTACAAGAACCAGTTGCAAGCGCCCAAGGTGACACGGCTGCTCCCCCTGCTGGGCGAAAAAGGCACGCGCGAAGTGGCCGTCATGTTCGACCAGGCGGGTGTCGTCAGGAAATTCCGGATACACGAGCCGCGCAAGTAGGTCGCGCAAGCAAGCCATGGGGACGCGCCCGCCGCGCCCTCTTGTTCTACACTGGCGTTTTATACTCCGGTGCCCCCCCATGCAACTACCCGCAAGCCTCGCTCACATTTCGGTGGAACAAGACTGGCAACACACGACAGCGTATCCACCGCTCGGCTTCACTCCCTTCGCCGAAGGCGCACTGGGCAATGGCGACACCTTCGGCCTGTACTGGCCCATCGGCCGCGAAGCGTCCGAACCGATCGTGGTCGAGACCTGGCACGACGAGTGGCGCCTCCAGCCGCACTTTTCCAGCCTGGCCACGTTTTTGCAAGCCTACGCGGCAGCGGAGGACGAGTATGTCGGCACGCCCTCGCTGGCCGACGACCCGACTTCGCCGCGCGCCGCCTATCTGGAAGCCAAGGAATTGATTGCGCAGCGCAACCCGGACGCGGCCATCGCGCTGCTGGAAGCGGCGCTGGCCATCGTGCCCGAATATACGGACGCCCTGGTGCTGCTGCATGGCCAGTATGTGCGCGCGGGAAGAATCGATGCAGCCGTCAAGGTGGCCATCGAGGCGATCATATCGCCACCGTCCTTTGGCGGCCCGCCATTCAAGGCCTTGCAATGGCTGCGCACGCAGCCAGTGCCGGACGGGGAGCCTGACCCCATCTGGCGCGCCTGCGGGCAGTTGTCGTTCAACTTTGGCGGCAGCAAGGAAAATGCCGATTATCCCGTGCTGCTGGGCGCCATAGCCACCTACGTGGAGCAGGGCAACTACCTGCGCGCCTCGACCCTGATGCAGACGTATGCCGAACTGATGAGTGCGGAAACCGTGTCCTTCCAGGAACGCTACGCCTTCGATGCCACCGCTTTCATCGGGCGGCAAATCGCCGTCAGCGCGATGCTGCCCCAAGGCAGCCGGGACCCGGCCACACTATGGTCAAGCGACCTGGCCTGATTGCTGCCGGAACAGCTTGCGGTACGCCGACGGCGACGTCTGCAAGTTGGCCCGGAAATGCTGGCGCAGCGACAACGCCGTGCCGAAGCCGGCCTCTTGCGCCACGACGTCGATCGAGGCCGCGCTTTTTTCCAGCAGGCCTTGCGCATGCGCCAGGCGCTGGTTCAGCAGCCATTGCTTGAAGGACGTACCCGTGGCCTGGCGGAAATGGCGCGTAAAATTGCGCCGGCTCATGGCGGCCCGTTCGGCCAGCGTGTCGATACTGTGCGCCTGGCCCAGGCTGGCCGTCACGCAGGCGAGCACCTCGGCAAAGCGCCCTTCGCTGCCGGACACGGGCAGCGGGCGCTCGATGAATTGCGCCTGCCCACCCTGGCGGTGCGGCGCCACCAGCAGCCGGCGCGCCACGCGGTTGGCCACCTCGGCGCCCGCCAGCTGGCGCAGCAAATACAAACAGCAATCGAGGCCGGCCGCCACGCCGGCCGACGTCAGCACGCCGCCATCATCCACGTACAGCACTTCCCGGTCCACCCTGACCTTGGGATAGCTGGCCGCCAGCCGGTCCGCCATGCCCCAGTGCGTGGCAGCGCTCTTGCCATCCAACAAGCCCGCCTGCGCCAGGGGAAACGCGCCCAGGCACAGGCCCACCATGCGCGCGCCGCGCCGGCTAGCCGCCTGCAGCGCCGCGACCAGCGACGGTGCGGCATCGCGGCAATCGTCGTGCCAGGCCGGCATGATGACGATATCGGCGCCCTCCAGCCCTTCCAGTCCGAACTCGGGCGTGATGCCGAAGCCGGCCGCCGTGCGCAAGGGCGCGGGATCGGCGGCGCAGACGCGCACGTGAAAAGGCGGCAGGTCCGCCTCGTCCGTCTGGGCGCCAAACACGAGGCAAGGCACGGACAAGTGAAATGGCGTCATGCCGTCAAAGGCGATCACGGCCACGCTCAAGGGGGAGGTAGATGCAGTAATAGTAGGCATGGCCCGATTTTATCTCAGATAGGCCTTCGGGCCACTTTTCATTTCAATCACGCGGCCTGAGAATGGCGTTATCGAGGAGGCCCTTCCTCTTTCAACCATTCAGGAGTCACGCATGTCCAACACTACCGCACCACGCCGCGCCCTGCTCGTCATCGATGTACAAAATGAATACTTCACGGGCGACATGCCCATCGAATATCCGTCCGTCGACATTTCCCTGCCCAACATCGTCCAGGCCATGGCCGCCGCCCGCGCCGCCGGCGTGCCCGTGATCGTCGTCCAGCACGATGCACCGGAAGCCTCCCCCATCTTCGCCAGGGGCAGCGACGGCTGGCAATTGCATCCGGCCGTCTCGGCAATCCCTGCCGACCACCGCATCAACAAGAGCATGGGCAGCGCCTTTGCGGGCACGGACTTGCGCGCCTGGCTGGAAAACCACAACATCGACACCCTGACGGTGACCGGCTACATGACGCACAACTGCGACGCCGCCACCATCTACCACGCCGCGCACGACGGCTTGCAAGTCGAATTCCTGCAAGACGCTACCGGCACCCTGCCCTACGCGAATGCGGGCGGCACGGCCAGCGCCGAGGAAATCCACCGCGTCTTCAGTACCGTGTTCCATTCGAATTTCGCCGCCGTCGCCAGCACGCAGGATTGGCTGGCTGCCGTGCGCGAGGGCAAGCCGCTGGAAAAGGACAATATTTATCTGTCGAGCCAGCGCGCGCGCAAGGCGCAGGCGAACTGACGCCAGCGGGAATGGCCGGGTATCATGCGTCCATTCCCTACTTGATGATGAACGATGCGAAAAATAACTGTGCTGGTTTCAAGCACTGCCGGTGTTTTCCTGCTGGCCACCGCCACCCTGGTGCTGGCGGGCCTGCACGACAAACTGGCGCCCGCCGACGTGATCGTCGTGCCCGGCAACACCATCCTGCCCGACGGCACGCCCAGCCCCCGCCTGCAGGCGCGGCTCGATGCTGCGCTGACGCAATTCCAGGCTGGACTGGCGCCGCGCATCCTCGTCAGCGGAGCGACAGGCAAGGAAGGTTTTGACGAAGCCGCGTCGATGGCACGCTATCTGCTCAAGCGCGGCGTGCCGGCCAGCGCCATCATCGAAGATAGTCAAGGCTGGACCACGGACGCCACGGCCCGCAACGCGGCGCTTCTCATGCGCCAGCACGGCTGGAAGACGGCCATGGTCGCCACACAATATTTTCATGTCCCCCGCTTCCGTCTGGCTTTGGCGCGGGCCGGCATCGCCGTCAGCGGCCAGGTGCACGCGCCCTATTTCGAGCTGCGTGACCTGTATTCCGTGCCGCGCGAAACGGTGGGTTATGCCGTGTATTTCGCGCGGCCATAAATAAACACTACGCATTCTTGAGATGGAGGCCTGCCTACCCCAAACGGGCGCCAGTGGTGGCTGACATGGACAACTAAGGCGTTCATCAACCCTGCGCCAGAGTAAGTACGGTAAAAGGACAGGCGGGCCACCATTTCATGCCTGCAGCTCCCCCAACTCGCCTGCGTAGCGGGAGCAGAACTTCCTTGTCGACACATTGACCTGAGAAAAGGCCCGGGCGGCACCTACGTCGAGAATGGAATCGCTATATCGATAGCCTTTTTCCCCAGGTATGTTCTGAAAGAAGCGACCATAGGGGTCAATCATCAAATAGGACTCGGTCATGTCAGCGTTATCCTCCACTCGGACGCCATGATCAAGGTCCGCGTGACGCTGGACGAAAGTGTCAAACTGCGCGTCAGACAAGGCCAGGTCATCCGTAATTTTGGGCAGCATGCGCAGGATTTTCCATTTCTCCGGCGCCAGACGGCCAATCAACTTGCCCATGTCCTCCTGCCAGTTCAATGTGTTAACGACAGTATTGATCTTTAGCCGAAGCCGGGGATTGATCTGCCTGCCCAAAGCAATCATGTCAACCAACTCAGGCATCGACAGCGTGCGCAACTGGCGATCAACTCGTCCGATGCCAAGATTGGTCTTCTCTTGCGAGGAGTCCAGGCTCAGCCCCAATATGGCAAGATGGGGCGCCAGCGCTTGCATCAAGGCAGGAGTCAGGCGGCTGCCATTACTGATAATGGAGGTCTCAAGACCCAATCGCCGGGCATGCAGGATGACGCCCAGCGACTTCTCGGCATACAGCAGCGGTTCCCCACCAGCTAGGTTCAGCCGCAACAATTCCCAATGCATACTCGGCCACAGCGGATTGTCCGAATTGCCAGGTTTAAAAAAACGTCCGACCTCCTCGACCAATGCCTTAATGGCGCTACCATCGTGTATCAATTCCTGCGTCGAATCGCCATCCTCCCACTTTGCATAGCAATAGCGGCAACCATAATTACACACTTCGGTAACATGCCAATTGATGACGAGTTCGCGTACACACATGGTGGGGGTAAGGCTCACGGCACACTCCGGTTGTTTGATAGGCCCTCACTTTGCCCAAGAAGTTACTCAAACGCCATGAAAAACCCCGCCCCCTCCCCCGCGAGATTTGACATTTACTGCAAATATCCATCGGAATGGGGGGGGGACGAGAAGTTTCCGTGACACTGGTACGAACGACGTGGGAACATTGTTGCAATCAAACCAATGAAAGCGAAAACACAATGGCAACCATTCCCTCCTTTGAAGCGCTGTTACTTGAAATCCATCAAAGCCTCGATTTAGTTCCTTATTCAAGCAAGGTCAAGGAGAAATTCGCCAATCTCGGAATGCGTAACAAAAACCATCAGGAGATGGCGACTGACGTTTGCAGCGCCATTTTTAATAGCCTGGATATGGATGCAGCAGCTTGCCATGATGCGGTCCGGGGAATGAGCGAATGGGAGGGTTACCACAAGGCTGTTGAACTCAACACCTGGACCTCGAATGCAGACCAGCGCCAAGTGGTATGGCATCTTCTCGGATACTGCTATGTTCCAAACCTGGCCCGCAGAATCGCGGTTTGGAATCTCGACGGGGCTTTCGACAAAGGAATGCCAGGCGGAGCATTCTGGTTCTTGCCCCACGTGAACGTTACCACGGGAACAATGGAGCTGCCTGTGCCGCACGTCGTAGACTGGCTCATCGACCTGCTGGACTGCTCCATCGGCAAGGCAGGCGTCGGGACAGAATCGCTTGGTGACGGCAATACCGACAGGGACTCCATCGTCAGGAACTTATACAACTGGAAAAACGCATCTATCCCGCGCGTCACGTCGATCAATGAATACTTCTCTGACGACGCCAACCTGGTATTCAAAGGCGTATTTGAACTTGCAGAAGACCTTGCTGAGCAAGTCAAATTTGAAGCCGCCCTCGCCTTCGTTCAATCCAGGAATTTATCTGCGGACGACCTCCGCGACCAAATTCCGATGACGCAGCCCGGGCGGCTTGAGTCTGTCATGGATGAATCCGCCAGCGATGAGGAGAAACAGCTTTTCGTGCAGGCACTGTTGACACGTTATGCAAAACCAGGCATGGCCATGATACGGCAGCGATTGCGAGTCGCCCGCATGGTGCAGGATGGATACATCAGATTGCTGAAGTTCCTCTGCCCGGGCGTACAGGCAACTTGTACAGCCCCCTCTCAAAACAAGCTGCTGCAATTGGCGGGCATCTTCGGCACCATCTACAACCTGACCGTTGATGCCTGGAAAAATTCCGACACCCAGGATGAGGAAGACATCTTGTTCGAGTCACGGCTGCCCCCCTGGGACAAGGCGGATGTCTTTCTGTCGATCTTGCCTTCCATTAAGGACGGGGGGCATCTCCCCGTGGCCGACCTGCTGACGCGCCGGTTCGCGAAACTCGCTGAAGGCGATGCTCTGGAAGACCTCGTAGCGCTCGACATGCACACTGCCACAACCCTTATCGCAAGCAAATGTCGGCGATTGAAGGAAGAACATGAAGAAAACACCCGATTACAGTCCTTGCTGGAGCGAGTCCGTACCGCCTCCCCTTGGCGGACGCTCCAGGGTGAAGCCAGCTATGCCGTCGTCAGCCATGTTGCAAAATCGACTTCCTTACCCTTGAAAACCAGGCTGCTGGCGATTCAACGGTTGCGGGAATTGGCTGCAACGCCTGCTGAAATGGTGGGCGCCAGCATCCTGGAACTGGCCGAGCTTTTGAATTGCCGCCACACGAACAGGTCAAACGATGTCCAGCACAGGGTGGAAGCGCTCCTTGCAGAAGCCGAAGCCAGCGCTGGCCATGCGACATGGAAAGCGCCCTTGCTGCAGTACCGCGCCAAGCACCTGCTGGCGCAAAATGCGTTCGACGACGCGGCAAAGCTGATGCGGGCGGCCCTCGACGCCTGCGACGACGGAAATTTTGGCACTCTGCGCGGTGAAATCGCCAAGGATGCGTTTGCCATCGAAGTTGCCAATCTGGGCTTGATTCCTAACAATCATGAAAAATACCATCGCAATATGCTCGCCTATGGCATGTTTCAGCACCAAGTGACATCACTGGAAGACACCGCCATATGTGTTTCCGACTACTTCTGGGACGAACTCTACAAACCCTACCCGTGCATAGAGAGCGCTCAGCCACTAGCAAAAGAACAGGCCAAAACATTCATCCAGGAAGCTCTGCCTATCATCATCGAAGGCAAATGGGATGCCTTGAAGCAGTGGATGAGACGCAATGCCAAAACGCTCAAACAAGGCACTATCCGTGAGGTGCGCAGCAACACCGTGCTCATGGCGTGGCTGAAGATGCAGGATGAATTTGCAAGACAGCTGCCCATATTGCGTGCTGCGGTCTCTTCCGACCTGCAAGGCGAAGTAAGCAAGATGGAAAGGGGCTTGGCCCATTGGCGCCACGCCATTCATCTGCTGGCTGAAGCGTGGCCCAAACAGGTCAACATGGCAGACTTCAAAGGACAGACACCCTTGATGATGGTGGCCGATGCCAGCGATGAGCAACTGACTCTGGCGTTCCTGAGTGCCGGCGCCGATGTGAATGCCCAGGACTACCTGGGACGCACCGCCTTGCATGCGGCGGTTACTGCCCGGTCAAAAAACTGTGTTTCCATGCTGTTGACACATCAGGCGGACACGTCCAGAGTCACCTACGATGAAGCGAACACCGCACTCCATACGGCCGCGCGCATGGGCTACGCCGACATCGTAGCCCTTGTGATCGAACATCATGCACACCTCGTAGCAAAAGAAAACTCTTTTCACCAGACACCGTTGGAATTGGCAAAAAAAATCCTGATTGACTTGCCAGGCTTCCGGAACATGATGGCAACACACCATAGGCGCAGCATTGGATCAAAACAGGATTTCGATCAAATTATTGCAATGCTGACAGACGCTGCACGCGATGCACAACTCGGCGAAAGGGCAAATGCCAGTTAGTCACTCGCTCCAGTCGCGCGAGCGTTCCACGGCGCGCTGCCATTTGTGCAGCCGCGTCAGGCGTTCGTCGGCGGCCATGGCCGGTTCGAAGCGGCGTCCCACCTGCCACTGGGCGGCGATTTCTTCCTGCGATGCCCAGAAACCCACGGCCAGGCCCGCCAGGTAGGCGGCGCCCAAGGCCGTCGTTTCCGTCACCACGGGACGCACCACGGGCACATTCAAGATGTCGGCCTGGAACTGCATCAGCATGTCGTTGCGCGCCGCGCCGCCATCGACGCGCAGCTCGCTCAAGGCGATGCCCGCATCGTCCTGCATGGCGGACAGCACATCGACGTTCTGGTAAGCCACGCCTTCCAATGCGGCGCGCGCGATGTGCGCCTTGCCCGTGCCGCGCGTGATGCCGATCAGGGTGCCGCGCGCATACGGATCCCAGTACGGCGCGCCGAGGCCCGCGAAGGCGGGCACGAAGACCAGGCCGCCCGAATCGGGCACGCTGGTGGCCAGTGCTTCCACTTCGGACGAATCGCGGATGATGCCCAGCCCATCGCGCATCCACTGCACGGCTGCGCCCGCGATAAAGGCGCTGCCTTCGAGCAAGTAGTCGGTCTTGTCGCTGCCCGCGCCCAGGCTCCAGCCCACCGTCGTCAACAGCCGGTTTTTCGATGGCAAGGGGCGCTTGCCCACGTTCATCAGCATGAAGCAGCCCGTGCCGTAGGTATTCTTCGCCATGCCCGGCTTCAGACACACCTGGCCGAACGTCGCGGCCTGCTGGTCGCCCGCGATGCCGGCGATCGGCACGGAGATACCCAGCAAGTCAACGTGCGTGTGCGCGGCCACGCCGCTCGATGGCACGACGTCGGGCAGCAGCGAGGCGGGAATGCCCTGCAGCGCCAGCAGATCCGTGTCCCACTGTAAAGTATGAATGTTGAACAGCATGGTGCGCGCCGCGTTGCTCGTATCCGTCAAGTGGGCGCCGCTCATCTTGTAGATCAGCCAGCTGTCGATGGTGCCGAAGGCCAGTTCTCCCCGCTCGGCGCGCGCGCGGGCGCCGGGAACGTTGTCGAGCAGCCATTTCAATTTGGTCGCGGAAAAATAGGCGTCCAGCACAAGACCCGTCTTGCGCTGGATGAGGTCCGCCTTGCCCTGCCCGACCAGTTGCTCGCAATAGGCGGCATTTCTCCGGTCTTGCCAGACGATGGCGTTGGCGACGGGCTCGCCCGTGGCGCGGTCCCACAGCACCGTCGTTTCACGCTGGTTGGTCACGCCGATGGCAGCCACGTCGGATGCGGCCACGCCGCTGTCGCGCAGCACCTGCTGCAGCACGCCTTCTTGCGAGGCCCAGATTTCGTTCGCGTCATGCTCGACCCAGCCCGGCTGGGGGAAAATCTGGCGAAATTCGCGCTGCGCGCTGGCGTGCGGCCGGCCCGCATGGTCAAACAGGATGGCACGCGAACTGGTGGTGCCCTGGTCTAAAGCAAGTATGTATTTGGTCATGATCGCTACTACGTCTATACAGTGAAGGGGCACGGGAAAACGCCCGTGCCCCGGGACAACGGCGGCAGAAGTTTACACGACTACCTTACCTTGCCCTCTTTCCAAGCCTGCAATAATTTATCGTAGGCAATCGTTTCACCCTTCGGTTTTTCATTCGCCAGCTTCTTCCATGGGGCATGCTGGTCCGACAGATACTGGTTCGGATCGCCCTTGGCATTGAGCTTGGGCGCGCACGCCTTCATGCCCGCCCGCTGCAAGCGCGCCATGACCTGGTCCATTTCCTCGGCCAGGTTATCCATGGCGGCTTGCGGCGTCTTTTCCGCCGTGATGGCCGTGGCCACGTTCTTCCACCACAGCTGCGCCAGCTTCGGATAGTCGGGCACGTTGTTGCCTGTCGGCGTCCACGCTACTCTGGCTGGGCTGCGGTAGAACTCGATCAAGCCGCCGTACTCGTTCGTGTGTTTCGTAAAATAATCGTGGCGGATATCGGAATCGCGAATAAAAGTCAGGCCGACGATGGATTTCTTCAGCGACACGGTTTTCGAGGTGACGAATTGCGCATACAGCCAGGCGGCGGCCTTGCGGTCGTCCGGCGTGGACTTGAACAGGAACCAGGAACCCACGTCCTGATAGCCATTCTGCATGCCCTCCTTCCAGTACGGGCCGTGCGGCGACGGCGCCATGCGCCATTTCGGCGTGCCGTCCTTGTTGACCACCGGCAAGCCCGGTTTCGTCATGCCAGCCGTAAACGCCGTGTACCAAAAGATTTGCTGGGCGATTTCACCCTGCGCCGGCACGGGACCCGATTCCGAGAAATTCATGCCGTTCGCCTGCGGCGGCGCGTATTTCTTCATCCAGTCGATGTATTTCGTCAGCGCAAAGACGGCCGCCGGCGAATTGGTGGCGCCGCCGCGTGAAACGGACGCGCCGACAGGCGTGCACTTGTCGGCCGCGACCTTGATGCCCCATTCGTCGACGGGCATGCCGTTCGGAATACCCTTGTCGGCTGCGCCAGCCATCGACAGCCACGCATCCGTGAAGCGCCAGCCCAGCGACGGATCTTTCTTGCCGTAATCCATGTGGCCATACACTTTCTTGCCGTCCAGTTCCTTCACGTCATTGGTAAAAAAGTCGGCGATATCTTCATACGCGGACCAGTTTTGCGGCACGCCCAGTTCGTAGCCATACTTGGCCTTGAACTTGGCTTGCAAATCCTTGCGCGCGAACCAGTCGGCGCGGAACCAGTACAGGTTGGCAAACTGCTGGTCGGGCAACTGGTACACCTTGCCGTCCGGCGCCGTGGTAAAGCTGATGCCGATGAAATCTTTCAAGTCCAGGCCGGGATTGGTAAATTCCTTGCCCTTGGCGGCCATGTAGTCGGACAGCGGTTCGACGGCGCCATAGCGGTAGTGCGTGCCGATCAGGTCGGAATCGGAAATCCAGCCGTCATAGATGCTCTTGCCGGACTGCATGGAGGTTTGCAGCTTTTCCACCACGTCGCCTTCCTGGATGATGTCGTGGCGTACCTTGATGCCCGTGATTTCCTCGAAAGCCTTGGCCAGGGTCTTCGATTCGTAGACGTGGGTGTCGATGGTTTCCGAGACCACGGAAATTTCCTTGATGCCCTTGGCTTTCAGCTTGGCCGCCGCATCGATGAACCACTGCATTTCAGCAAGCTGTTGCTGCTTGCTCAGGCTGGATGGCTGGAATTCCTTGTCGATCCAGGTTTGCGCCTGTTTGGCGTCGGCCAGGGCCGCATTCGACACGAGCATGGCCACCGCCGCGAAGACCGTGAACTTCAATTTCATCGTGAATCTCCTTTTATTGTATTGCCGGCCGCCTGCTGACGGTCCGGCCTCCATCAACACCGGCAAGCCGGCTCACCCCCAACGCATTACCACTAATAAAAGTACAAAACTGATGGCAGCACCAATCGCTTGCTGCATTTCCGTAAACCCCGCCCAGGCCAGATTCACATACGCGGCCGTGAGCAAGCCGATGAACAAACGGTCGCCACGCGTGGTGGGCATGGGCAAGAAGCCCTTGCGCGCGATGCTGGGCGAACGGCATTGCCACACCGTCATGCCAGCGAGCATCAAGCCGATACAGATGAAGAAGATGGCCACTTCCGGCGTCCAGGCCATCCAGCCGAACAGGCTGGCTGTGCTATCACTCGTATTTTCCATGTCACACTCTCCCCATCGCGAAACCCTTGGCGATGTAATGGCGCACGAACCAGATCACCAGCGCACCGGGCACGATGGTCAAGACGCCCGCCGCCGCCAGCACGCCCCAGTCCATGCCAGCTGCCGACACGGTGCGTGTCATGGTGGCGGCAATCGGCTTGGCATTGACGGAGGTCAAGGTACGCGCCAGCAACAGTTCCACCCAGCTGAACATGAAACAGAAGAAGGCCGTCACGCCCACGCCCGACTTAATCATCGGCAAGAAGATGCGGATGAAGAAGCGCGGAAAGCTGTAGCCGTCGATATACGCCGTCTCGTCGATTTCCTTCGGCACGCCGGACATGAAACCCTCCAGTATCCACACGGCCAGCGGCACGTTGAAGACCATGTGCGCCAGCGCCACGGCCAGATGCGTATCCATCAGGCCCACCGTCGAATACAGCTGGAAGAAGGGTACGAGGAAGACGGCGGGCGGCGTCATGCGGTTGGTCAACAGCCAGAAGAACAGATGCTTGTCGCCGACAAAGTTATAGCGCGAAAACGCATACGCGGCCGGCAAGGCCACCGTGACCGACATCACCATGTTCAGCGCCACGTAAATCATGGAATTGATGTAGCCGCTGTACCACGATGGGTCCGTAAAGATGGTCTTGTAGTTGGCGAACGTCAGGTGTTCGGGCCACAGGCTCAGCACGCCGACGATTTCCTCGTTGGTCTTGAGCGACATGTTGAGCATCCAGTAGATGGGCAATAGCGAGCCCAGCAGGAAGACGATCAGGATGGTGGCACTGATTTTCTTGTGCATCATTTCTGGTCTCCCGTGCCGACGCGCTGCATCCACGTGTACAGCACAAAGCAGAACAGCAGGATGATCAGGAAGTAAATCAATGAGAACGCCGAAGCCGGCCCCAGGTCGAACTGGCCCACGGCCTTTTGCGTCAGGTATTGCGACAAAAAGGTGGTGGCATTGCCGGGTCCGCCACCGGTCAGCACGAACGGTTCCGTGTAGATCATGAAACTGTCCATGAAGCGCAGCAAGACGGCGATCATCAGCACATTGCGCAGTTTCGGCAGCTGGATGTAGCGGAACACGGCCAGGCGCGAGGCGCCGTCGATGCGCGCCGCCTGGTAATACGCGTCGGGAATGGCGCGCAGACCCGCATAGCACAGCAGCACGACCAATGGCGTCCAGTGCCAGATATCCATCACCATCACCGTCAGCCAGGCGTCGAGCGAGTTGCCGTTGTAATTGTAGTCAACACCCAATTGATTCAAGGTGTAGCCCATCAGGCCGATGTCGCCACGGCCAAAGATTTGCCAGATGGTGCCCACCACGTTCCACGGTATCAGCAAGGGCAGCGCGATCAGCACCAGCGCCAGCGACGCCTTCCAGCCCTCGGCCGGCATGCACAGGGCAATCAAAATACCGAGCGGAATCTGGATCGCCAGCACGGAGCCGGAAAACAGCAGCTGGCGCAGCAAGGCGCTGTGCAAGTCGCCGTCGAGCATGACCATGCGGAACCACTCAGTGCCGACGAATACCTTTTGCGTGGGGCTCAGGATATCTTGCACGGAATAGTTCACCACCGTCATCAGCGGCAGGATGGCGGAAAAGGCCACGCACAGCAGCACGGGCAAGATCAGCAGCCAGGCGCGGCGGTTGTTATCGGTTTTACCGTTATGTATCATCAGGCCACCCGCTTATCGTTGACGTAGTACAAGGTGCGTTGCGGCGGAAAGCGCAGCCGTACAGCCTCCCCCGCCACCGCGTCGATGGCGCGCAGCTTGGCCGCCACCGTGGCGCCGCCCAGCTGAAATTGCGCCAGGTAATGCGTGCCCATGTTGCGTACGGCAGTCACCGTGGCGTCCAGCGTATCCTCCCCACCCTCGCCCGCTTTCAGGCATTCGACGAATTCCGGCCGCACGCCGAGCGTGATCTTGCCTTGCGCGCCAGCCAGGGCCGCGCGGGTGGCGGCGGACACGGCCAGCGGCTGGCCCGCCACTCTCGCCCCGCCATCGTCCAGGGTGCAATCGAGCAAGTTCATGCCCGGATTGCCGATGAAATAGCCGACAAAGGTGTGCTCGGGTTCCTCGAACAGCGCTTGTGCGCTGCCCGTCTGCACCACTTCGCCCTGCGTCATGACGACCACCTGGTCGGCAAAGGTCAGCGCTTCCACCTGGTCGTGCGTGACATAGATCAAGGATAACTTCAGTTCGTGGTGGATTTCCTTCAACTTTCTGCGCAACAGCCATTTCAAATGCGGATCGATCACCGTCAGCGGTTCGTCGAACAGCACGGCTGCCACATCGGGGCGCACGAGACCGCGTCCCAGCGAAATCTTTTGCTTCGCGTCCACGGACAAGCCACTGGCGCGCAGTTTCAGGTCGCCCGTCAATTCCAGCATCTGCGCCACCTGCTGCACGCGCTTTTTCACCTCGATCTCTTTCCAGCCGCGATTGCGCAGCGGAAACGCCAGGTTGTCGTGCACGGTCATGGTGTCGTAAATGACGGGAAACTGGAACACTTGCGCGATATTCCTCGCCTCGGTCGGCAGCTGCGTGACGTCCTTGCCGTCGAACAGCACCTTGCCATGCGACGGCTTTACCAGGCCGGAGATGATATTGAGCAAGGTCGTCTTGCCGCAGCCGGATGGCCCCAGCAAGGCGTAGGCGCCGCCGTCATGCCACGCCATGCTCATCGGCCGCAGCGCATAGTCGGCGGGTGCCGTGGGGTTCGGTTTGTAGGCGTGGGCCAGGTCGACCAGTTCGATGCGCGCCATGTCACACTCCTCCTTGCACAGGGGCGAACAGCAGACCGCCATCGTCCGCAAAGATCAGCAAGGCATGCGGCTGGCAATACACGGTGCAGGCGCTGCCGATCTCCAGGTTGTGCACGCCACCGAGTTGCGCCACCAGGGCCAAGTCGCCACGGCGCGCATGCACATAGGTTTCCGAGCCGCTGATTTCGGCCAGGTCCACCGTAGCTGCGATGGCCACGTCGCCATCGGACTGGGGCGACAGATGCAGGCTGTGCGCGCGCACGCCGAGGATCACCTGCGTGCTGTCGCCCAGGCCGGCACGCTGTTCGCCGCTCAGGTTTATCGCCAGGCCGTCCGCCGCCCGCGCCACGCCCTGCGCATCGACGCGCGCGGGAATCAGGTTGATGGGCGGGTCACTGAAGGTGCGCGCCACGGCAATGGAATTGGGCGCGTTGAAGACGTCCAGCGTCGGCCCCTGCTGCAGCAAGCGTCCCTCGTGCAGCACGGCCACGTGGCCGCCCAGCTGCAGCGCTTCCAGCGGTTCCGTGGTGGCGTACACGACCGTCGTGCTGCCGCTGGAAAACAGTTCCGTCAATTCGCGGCGCAATTCCTCGCGCAATTTGTAGTCGAGGTTCACCAATGGCTCGTCGAGCAGCAACAGGGACGCATCCTTGATCAGCGCGCGCCCCAGCGCCGTGCGCTGCTGCTGGCCGCCCGACAGTTCCCCGGGCGTGCGCTGCAGATACGGCGTGATATGCAGGCGCTCGGCCAGCGCCAGCACCTTGGTTCGTATCTGTTCCTCGGGCACCTTGCGCAAGCGCAAGGGCGAAGCGATATTATCGTACACCGTAAAGGCCGGATAGTTGATGAATTGCTGGTACACCATGGCCAGATTGCGCTTACTGACGGGCACGCCCGTCACGTCGACGCCATCGGCCGTGACGGTGCCCCCGCTGGGCTTGTCCAGGCCCGCCATCACGCGCATCAGGGTGGTCTTGCCGGCACGCGTGGTGCCCAGCAAGACGTTGATGGCGCCCGGCACCAGCGCCAGCGACATCGGATATAAATAATCGTCAGCCCCCTGCTTCCTGCTGATCTTGTCCAGTACCAGTTGCACGCGCGTCTCCTCCAGTGATGGTTTCTTATTCTTCGCGGCACCCTCTGCGGGGCGTGGTCGCCAACGTGTGCTGCTTACGACAAAGGGTGCTGCAACAGCCAGGCGTCGAGCCTGCCCGCCGTCTCGCGCGGCAGGTGCAGGCCCAGCTTGGAGCGCCGCCACAGGATGTCGGCCGCGCTGACGGCCCATTCATGGCGCCGCAAATAGTCCACTTCCGCCCCGTACAGGCCGGCGGCGATTTCCTCGCCCATGGCCGCCACATCCTTGCGCCCATCGAGCAGCAGATGGATGCGCGTGCCGTAGGCGCGCGCATAGCGTGCCACCAGCGCCGCCGGCAGCCACGCATAGTCGCGCTGCAAGCCCTGCACGAACTGGCCGAATTCGCGCACTGACCGGTTCTGCGGCACGCTGCCGAACACGTCGCCACCGGGCAGGCAGGCGCTGGCCGTCCAGGCCCGCCGCCTCTTGCCTGGCTCGGGCACCAGCAACGGTTCGAGCAAATCGAGCGCTTCCTCGGCCAGCTTGCGAAAGGTGGTGATCTTGCCGCCGAAGATACTCAGCAGCGGCGCTCCTTCCTGGTCCAGTTCGAAGCAGTAATCGCGCGTGACGGCCTTGGCGTCGGCGGACGCGTCTTCCACCAGCGGGCGCACGCCCGCATACGTCCAGACCACGTCAGCAGGATTGATGGGCTTGCTGAAATAGTAACTGGAAAGCTCGCACAAGTAACGAATTTCCGCGTCATCGATTTCCACCTTGCCGCGCTCGCCCTGGTAGTCGAGGTCGGTGGTGCCGATCAGGGTGAAGTCTGTCTCATACGGAATGGCAAACACGATGCGCCCGTCCGGATGCTGGAAGATATACGCATGATCATGCGCGAACAGACGCTTGACGACGATATGGCTGCCCTTGATCAAACGCAAATGCCGGCCCTGTCCACCGGGCACGGCCTGCTGCAGGAACTCGGCCGTCCACGGCCCGGCCGCATTGACGACGCTGCGCGCGCGCACGGCCAACTCACGTCCATCGCCTTGCTGCAGGGTCGCCTGCCAGGCAGCGTCCGCACCCGCGCCATCGCGCCGCAGGGCCGTGCAGCGCGTCTGCGTCAGCACGTGCGCGCCCTTGTCCGCCGCGTCGATGGCGTTCAGCACCACCAGGCGCGCATCGTCGACCCAGCCGTCGGAATACACGAAACCGCGCTTGAACTCAGGTTTTAATGGTTGTCCCGCCGCGTGCCGCGTCAGGTCGATACCTTGCGAGGCAGGCAGGATTTGGCGCTTCGCCAGCATGTCGTAGAGAAACAGGCCGGCACGTATCAGCCAGGCGGGGCGCTGGCCTTGCGCATGCGGCATGACAAAGCGCAAGGGCCACATGATGTGCGGCGCCGAGCGCAGCAGCACTTCGCGCTCGATCAGCGCCTTGCGCACGAGGCCGAACTCATAGTATTCGAGGTAGCGCAGGCCGCCGTGTATCAGCTTGGTGGACGCGGACGAGGTGTGTGCGGCGAGGTCGTCTTTTTCGCACAGCACCACGGACAAGCCCCGCCCGGCCGCATCGCGCGCGATGCCGGCGCCGTTGATGCCGCCACCCACCACCAGCACGTCGCATGCCATCGCCGGCTGCGGCTGCGGCACTGCGTCGATTCCCTGCTGCATTGAGGCCATCGGGACTCCATCGTTATCAAGGACAAGCGACCAAGAAAGACTAGGCACACCCGGCGACTGTGGTTAAGATCAATACGGATGTCATACGAATGCAATATGGATAAGATTACGCCATAAATCGAACTCATAGCAACATGTTTTCACCCAAATTTGTTCGATTTTGTTCGCTTATGGAATTTTAAAGAGACACGCCCATGAATTTGAATCCCCGCCAGCGCCGCTTGCTTGAAGTGGTGCGCCAGAAAGTCACCATGTCGGTCGAGGAGTTGGCCCAGCAACTCGACGTCACGCCGCAAACCGTGCGGCGCGACGTCAAGCAGATGGAAGAAGCGCGCCTGCTGGCCCGCTATCACGGCGGCGTGGGCTTGCCCTCGTCCGTGGAAAACATCGATTACAGCCAGCGCCAGGTATTCAACAGCGACGCCAAGCGGCGCATCGCCACCGCCGTGGCGGCGCAAGTGCCGCATGGCTGTTCGCTCCTGATCAATATCGGCACCACCACCGAAGAAGTGGCGCGCGCGCTGGGACAGCACACGGGCTTGCACGTGGTGACGAACAACCTGAACGTGGCCGCCATCCTGGCTGACAACGGCGCCTGCGAAGTCATCGTGGCCGGCGGCGTGGTGCGCGGACGCGACCGTGGCATCGTGGGTGAAGCCACCATCGACTTCATCCGCCAGTTCAAGGTCGACATCGGCATCATCGGCATTTCCAGCATCGACGAAGACGGCAGCCTGCGCGACTTCGATGCGCGCGAGGTAAAGGTGGCGCAGGCCATCATCGAGCAGTCGCGCGAAGTGTGGCTGGTGGCTGACCAGCATAAATTCGGCCGCAAGGCGCTGGTGCGCCTGGCCGATCTGGCGCAAATCGATATCTTGTTTACGGATGCGCCGCCGCCAGCCCGCTTTGCCGACGTACTGCGCGACGCGGGCGTAAAGGTGGTGGTGGCCTGAGCAGCCAGTACGTCTGCATGAAAACTTCGCACTCTCGCGTGGGCAATGCGGCAGGTAGGGGCAAGCGCAGCGCATGATCTGAAATATTTATCAATTCGGCAAAAAAAGCTGTTACCATTGAGGCAACATGAGTTATTTTTTTAATCTTCCTCTCCGGCAATACGATTATTTGCTTGATATTGCTTTTTATCTATCCAGAGCAAGGAAATAAGGAAAAACTCTTTGCTGGTCAGTGATTTCCTGTGAAAACAGTGTTAAAACTACCTCAAGCACGATGATTGTTCCCAAACAAACCACTCGACAGCCAGCGTGAAGGCCTTGACCATGCCGGTAACGCCGCCCAGTGAAGGAAAAGTAATGAGCCATAATTTTGAAACGGCCGCCTCGCCGCAAGCCGCCCATCCCAACAGCGTTCCCGTCAGCGAGCTGGAAGCCCATCTCGGCTACTGGCTGCGTTTCGTCTCCAACCACGTATCCCACAGCTTCCAGAAAAAGGCGGAAGCCAACGGCGTGACGGTGTCCGAATGGGTGGTGCTGCGCGAAATGTTCCGCCTGGGCTGCACCTCGCCCACGGTGCTGGCGCAAGTGTCCGGCATGAGCAAGGGCGCCGTGTCGAAGCTGATCGACCGCCTGGAAAGCAAGGGCATGGTCAGCAAGTCGATCCTGCTGGCGGACCGCCGCCAGCATTCGATCGAACTGACCACGGAAGGCGAAGCGCTGGTGCCCGTGCTGGCCGGGATGGCCGACCAGAACGACGAGGAGTTCTTCGGCAAGCTGCCGCGCCAGCTGCGCGACGACCTGCTCGCAGCAATGAAGCAAGTGGCGCACACGCATCAGCTCAAGAGCGCGCCCCTGAATTAAAGCGGCTTGCGGCAAGGGTGGCACGGTGGCAAGGGCGCTTCGGCTATGATGCTGGCCTGACCGTTTACCAGGAACACGCATGGCCCTGCACATCGAAACCCCTCTGCTCAACTCGCGCGCCCTGAGCCTGCACAGCGACCGCGCCATCTGGCTCAAGCTTGAAGCCTTGCAGCCGCCCGGCTCCTTCAAGATCCGCGGCATCGGCCTCGCCTGCGAAGAATACGCGCGGCGCGGCGCCAGCCGTTTCATCTCTTCTTCCGGCGGCAATGCCGGCATCGCCGTCGCCTATGCGGGACGCCAGCTGGGCATTCCCGTCATCGTCGTGGTGCCGGAAACGACCAGCGCGCGGGCCAGGGCCCTGATCGCCCAGGAAGGCGCCGAAGTCATCGTGCACGGCGCCGCCTGGCAAGAGGCCAACGCGCTGGCGCAAGCCATGCTCACGCCGCAAGACGCTTTCCTGCATCCGTTCGACGACCCACTGCTGTGGCAGGGCCATGCGGGCATGATCGATGAAGTGGCCAGCGCGGGCCTGAAACCGGACGCGGTGGTGCTGTCGGTGGGCGGCGGCGGCCTGCTGGCCGGCGTGGCAGAAGGCTTGCAGCGCAACGGCTGGGACGACGTGGCGCTGCTGGCCGTGGAAACCGAAGGCGCGGCCTCGCTGGCCGCCGCCGTGGCCGCGCGCGAACACGTGGCCCTGCCCGCCGTGAGCAGCATCGCCACTTCGCTGGCCGCGCGCCAGGTGTGCGCGCAAGCCTACGCCATCAGCCAGACGCGCCTGCTGCACAGCGTGGTGGTCTCGGACAAGGCCGCCGTCGATGCCTGCCAGCGCTTTATTGACGACCAGCGCCTGGTAGTGGAGCCGGCCTGCGGCGCGGCGCTGGCTGCCGTCTACGGCAAGGTGCCGCAACTGGCGCCCTACCGCAATGTGCTGGTCATCGTCTGCGGCGGCGTCACGGCCACCACGCAGCAGCTCGACCACTGGAGCGCCACCCTGTAACTGCGGCTACGTCACCGCCTCGCGCAGCGCCACGCCATCGCGGCCCTGTCCCTTGGCGGCATACAGGGCCTGGTCCGCCAGGTCCAGCAATTGCGCCGGCGTCAGCGCGCCTTCGCGGAAGATGGCGATGCCGACGCTGGTCGTCACCGGCAGCGGGCCGCTGGCCAGCTCGAAGGGCTGGCGGATGGCGTCGATGATCTTCGCGCCGATCTGGCGCACTTCTGCCGCGCTGTTCACGCCCTCAAAAATGATCACGAATTCATCGCCGGCCAGGCGCGCCACCAGGTCGCTGGCGCGCACGCTGCGCACCAGCCGCGCGGCGAATTCCTTCAGCACCTCGTCGCCCGCCTTGTGCCCCAGGCTGTCGTTGATGGCCTTGAAGCGGTCGATATCGAGATAGGCCAGCGCCATCGGCGCGCGCGTCACGCGCGTGCGCTGCATGCTTTGCGCCAGCTGTTCGTCGAAGCGGCGCCGGTTGGCGATGCCCGTCAAGGTGTCGGTGGCGGCGGCAAACTGCAGCGCCGTATGCTCTGCCTTGGTCTTGGTGATTTCGTGGATCAGGCCATACACGCCTTCCACCGCGCCGCTCTCGCCCACATCGGGCACATAGCTGGTCTGGAAGGCGCGCCGGCCCGCCTTCCCCTCGCCGTCGATGGTGAATTCATACTCGACCGCCTCGCCCGAGAAGGCGCGCTGCAAGTAGGCTTCGCGCAATTGATACGCTTCTTCGCCCAGCACGTCACGTATCGACTGCATCATGCTTTCCTTGCGCGACCGGCCGAACCATTTTTCAAACGTCGCGTTGATGAACTGGTAGCGGTGCTCGCGGTCGATGTAGACGATCACCACGGGGACATGGTCCGTCAGCAGCTTCAAGCGCCGTTCGCTGTCGCGCGTCTGCGCCTCGGCGATTTCGCGCTCGGCCACCAGCGAGTAAAAATCGCGGCTCAAGTCGCCGATTTCGTCGCGCCGCTCGATTTGCAGCGCCCCGATGCCCAGGCGCTGGCGCCGGATTTCATGCACATGGTGGCGCAGGCGCTCCAAAGGCTGCAACAGGCGCAGCACCACGCGCCAACCGGCCAGCCCCGCCAGTGCCGCCAGCAACACGGCGGCCAGCAGGATCTTGCTGCGGATGGCGTGCAGCGGCGCGAACGCGTCGCTCATGGGATAGACGGACGCCAGTATCCAGCCCGTCGAGGCGATGCGGTGATAGGCGAACAAGGCATCGACGCCTTGCGTGGTGGTGCCCGTCAGCCAGCCCTCGAAGCCCTGCATGGCGCGCCGCGTCGGTTCGCTGACGGGGCCATGCGCGTCGATATGCTGCATGATGCGCGACTTGTCGGGATGCTCGACGATGACGCCTTCGCTGGTCATGATGTACAGATAGCCACCCGTGCCCGGCTTGAGTACGCCCAGACGCCCGAGGAAATCGGGCTGGCGCAGGTTCACGCTGGCCGCCAGCACATAGCGCATGGCGCCGTGCGCGTCGAACACGGGCTGCGTCACCACCACCAGCGGCATGCCCGAAATGCTGCCGTTGAGCGGCGCGGAAATCACCGAACGCCGGGTCGCCAGCGTCTGGTCGAAATACGGGCGGCCTTTCAGGGTCATCCCCGCCTGCGGCTTGACGGGGCCCATGCTGGCCAGCAGGGAGCCATCGGTGGCCGCCACGCCGGCCGTGTAGAACTCCTTGCCCAGCACCGTTTGCGCGGCCAGGAAGCGCTGCAGGCCGGCGTCATCGTGCGCGCCGCTGGCCGCCAGGCTGTCCGCCATCGCGCGCAGCACATTGCGCTTGGCGTCGAGTTCTTCATCGATGAAAACGGCGGCGCTGGCCAGCGATACATACTGCTGGCGTCCCGTCACGTCGCGCATGCCGCGCTCGGCCACGCTCAGGGTGGCCAGTGCCAGCGAGGCCACGGCCGTCAGCACGAGCAGGAAGACGACCACGCTCATGCGCGCCTTCAGGCTGGCAGGCAGGCGCCGGCGCAGCAATTTGCGCAATCTCATACGCATCGTCACCACGCCGTCACAACCGCTGCTGCAAATGCCGGCACAGGCGCTCGACCGATTCTTGCAGCGCCAGCACCCCGGTGTCGAGGCTCAGCGCGGGCGACAGCGGCGCCTCGTAGGGAGCGGAGACACCCGTGAATTGCGCGATCTGCCCCGCGCGCGCCTTTGCATACAGGCCTTTCGGATCGCGCGCCTCGCACTCGGCCAGCGGCGTGCTGACATGGACTTCGATGAAATGCGCCGCGCCGATAATGTCGGCGGCCATGGCCCGGTCGGCGCGGTACGGCGAAATGAAGGCGGCGATGACGGTCAATCCCGCCGCGTTCATCAGGCGCGCCACTTCGGCCGTGCGGCGGATGTTTTCATGCCGGTCTTGCGGTGTAAAACCAAGGTCGCGGTTCAATCCATGGCGCAGCTGGTCGCCGTCGAGCAGCGCCACGGCGCGGCCCTGCGCCTTGAGTGCTTGCGCCAGCGCCAGCGCGATGCTGGTCTTGCCGGCGCCGCTCAAGCCCGTCAGCCAGACCGTGGGGTGTTGTGCTGCTGTCATCACACTGCCTCTCTGTTATAGAGCTGGCAATATAACAAAGCCGTGCCGGAAAGGACAGATTTTCAGGCCGTGCTGCGCGCCTCAAACAGCAACTGTCGTATCTCGGGCACGCAGGAGCCGCAATTGCCGCCCGCCTTGACGCAGGCCGTCACCTGCGCCGTCGTCGTCAGCTTTTGCTCGGCGATGGCGGCACAAATGGTGTTGCGCCCCACGCCAAAGCACGAGCACACAGTGGGCCCGGCGTCGACGCCCTTGCCGATGGGCTGGCCCAGCAGCACGCCGGCGCGGTCCGCCGCATCCATTTGCGCATGCGCAAACAGGCCCGCCAGCCAGCTGCGCGACGGCAGGTCGGGACGGGGCGAGACATACACGCATTGCGCGATGCGCCCTTCGTCCAGGTGCACGGCGCGGTACACGCCGGCGCTGGCGTCGGCGTAATCGAGCCAGTCGGCGTTTTCGTCCGTGACGCCGAGCAGCGCGCGCGCCCAGGCGCCCAGGTCTTCAATGCGCTGGCGGCCGGCCAGCTCGTAGCGCAGGAATTGCTCGCCCTGGATGCGCGTCCAATGCGCCACGCCGTCCAGGTTCAAGGGCGTGCGGCTCAACACGAAAGCATGCCAGTGCACGCGGAACTGCTCGATGCGCACGGGCGTGTGCTTGAATTCGGGCTCGCCCGAGACGGGATCAACGACCGGGTTGACGACGGCGCCCACGCGCGCATCGGACGCATTCGCGTCGCTCCAGTGGATCGGCACAAAGACCTGGCCGCGCGCGATGCCGCCGCCATGCACGACGCGCGCCACCATCGCGCCCCAGGCGCTGGAAATGCGCGCCAGCTCGCCTTCGCGCACGCTGTACAGCAGCGCATCCTGCGGGTGAAGGTCGATGAAGGCCTCGGCGACGTGACCGGACAATTTCGCCGCCTTGCCCGTGCGCGTCATCGTATGCCACTGGTCGCGCACCCGGCCCGTGTTGAGGATCAGCGGATACTCTGCATCGGGAGCATTGCGCGGCGCGCGCGGCGGAGTGGGCACGAAACGCGCGCGGCCATCCGCATGGGCGAAACGGCCGTCGCCGAACAGCCGTGCCCTGCCCTGCGGCCACTGCTGCGGCGCCAGCGCGTCGTATTGCGCCGCATCCAGCTTGTCCAGGCCCGCCAGATTGAACAGGCGCGCCTGCTCGCCCACATTGCGGAAGGTGGACAGGCGCGCGTGTTCGTCGAAGATAGCCTGCGGCGAGGTGAAATCGAAGCCCGCATAGCCCATGCGCGTGGCCACCTCGCACAGCACGTCCCAGTCGGCGCGCGCCTCGCCGGGCGCCGGCAAGAAGGCGCGCTGGCGCGAGATGCGCCGCTCGGAATTGGTCACCGTGCCATCTTTCTCGCCCCAGCCCAACGCGGGCAGCAGCACGTCGGCATGCGCATTCGTGTCCGATTCGGCGCTGATGTCCGACACCACCACCAGTTCGCACTTGGCCAGCGCGCGGCGCACCTGGTCCGCGTCCGGCATGCTGACCAGGGGATTGGTGGCGATGATCCACACGGCTTTGACCTTGCCCGCTTCGATCGCGTGGAACAGGTCCACGGCTTTCAGGCCAGGCTTGTGCGCCATGCGCGGCGAGTCCCAGAACGTCTGCACGGTGTCGCGGTGCAGCGGATTATCCAGTTCCAGGTGCGCCGCCAGCATATTGGCTAGCCCCCCCACTTCGCGCCCGCCCATGGCGTTCGGCTGGCCCGTCAGCGAAAACGGCCCCATGCCGGGCTGGCCGATGCGCCCCGTCGCCAGGTGGCAGTTGATGATGCTGTTGACCTTGTCCGTGCCGGAGGACGACTGGTTCACGCCCTGCGAAAAGGCCGTGACGACCTTGCGCGTGGCGGCAAACGCCTGGTAAAACGCCAGCAAGGCGTGCGCATCGACCTTGCAGATTTTCGCCACCTGCAGCGGATCGCTGCAATCCACGTGCGCGGCCGCCAGCGCTGCGTCGAGTCCCGCACTGTGCTGCGTGACGAACGCATCGTCGATCACGCCTTCCTGCGCCAGATAGCACAGCAAGCCGTTGAACAGCCACACGTCGGTGCCGGGCTTCACGGGCAAATGAACATCGGCCAGCTCGCAGGTGGCCGTGCGGCGCGGGTCGATCACCACCAGTTTCATCTCCGGCCGGCTTTCCTTGATGCGGGCGATGCGCTGAAACAGGATCGGATGGCACCAGGCCGTGTTCGACCCCACCAGCACCACCATGTCGGCCAGTTCCAGGTCTTCATAGCAGCCCGGCACGATATCCTCGCCGAACGCCCGCTTGTGTCCCGCCACGGCCGACGACATGCACAGGCGCGAATTGGTGTCGATATTCGCGCTGCCCACATAGCCCTTCATGAACTTGTTGGCCACGTAATAATCTTCCGTCAGCAGCTGGCCCGAGACATACAGGGCCACGGCGTCGGGTCCGTGTGCATCGATGATGGCGCGCAAGCCGCCGGCCACCTTGTCCAGCGCAGCATCCCAGGAAGCGCGCTGCAACGTACCATCGACGCGCACCTGCGGCTGCAGCAGGCGCTTCTCGGGCCCGAGGGTATCGCCCAGCGCCGAGCCTTTCACGCACAGCTTGCCCAGGTTGGCCGGGTGGCCGCTATCGCCGGCGATGCGGATGGCGCCATCGGGCAAGCGTGTCGCTTCCACGCCGCAGCCGACGCCGCAGTACGGGCAAGTAGTTTTTACGGCCGTGCAGCTTGTCATGAGATGTCCTGTCAGGCAGCCTGGCCACACAGGGCCTGGCCAAACAATAAATGGGAACGCAGCGCGCTGATGTCGCGGCGCTGCTGGATCAGGTCGAAATACCAGGGACCGTCCTGCACCTCGCCATACAGCACGGCGCCCACCAGGCGGCTGCCCTGCACCACCAGGCGCTTGTAAACACCGCGGCGCGGATCGCGCAGCACCAGGTCTTCGCTGCCTTCGCCGCCAATGATGTCGCCGGCCGAGTACAGGTCGATGCCCGTCACTTTCAATTTGGTGGCGCTGGCCTGCTGCACGTAGCGCCGGTGTCCCGCGCCGGCCAGGTGCGCGCCGCACACGCGCGCCTGCTCCCAGATGGGCGCGACCAGGCCGAAGGTGGCGCGCCGGTGCTGCACGCATTCGCCCACCGCATACACGCGTGGGTCATAGCTTTGCAGGCAATCGTCGACGACGATGGCCCGTTCACAGTGCAGGCCGGCCGCTTGCGCCAGCGCGATGTTGGGGCGCACGCCGGCCGTCATCACCACGAGGTCGGCGGGGATCGACGTACCGTCGGCAAAGCGAACGCCCTGCACCCGGTCGGTACCGAGGATTTCCGCCGTTTGCGCCTGCATCAAAAACCGCAGGCCGCGCGCTTCCAGCGCCGTTTTCAGCAGCATCGATGCGGGGGCATCGAGCTGCTGGTTCATCAGGGCACCGCTCATGTGCACCACCGTCACGTCCATGCCCTGGCGCTGCAAGCCGTTGGCCGCTTCCAGCCCCAGCAGGCCGCCGCCGATGACCACCGCGTGGCGGTGCGTACGCGCCGCCTGCAGCATGGTGTCGACGTCGCTGATGTCGCGAAAACCGATCACGCCGGGCAGCGCGTGGCCCGGCACGGGCACGATGAACGGCGTCGATCCTGTGGCCAGCAGCAGGCGGTCGTAGGCTACCGTGATGCCCGACCGCGATTGCACGGTGCGCGCCTGGCGGTCGATGCGCACCACGGGGTCGCCCGCGTGCAGGGTGATGCCGTTTTGCGCATACCAATGGCGCGTGTGCAGCATGATGTCGTCCACCGTCTTTTCGCCGGCCAGCACGGGCGACAGCAAAATGCGGTTGTAATTGCCGTGCGGTTCGGCGCCGAAGACGGTGATGTCGTACAGGTCGGGGGCCAGTTTCAGCAACTCCTCGACCGTGCGCATGCCGGCCATGCCATTGCCGACCACGACTAAAGACGGCCGTGCGGCGGCGTTCACAGGGCCACCCACACCATGCCGCCGAAGACGCGCGCGGGCCAGGCGGCGACCGAATGCTCGGGAGCCTCGATGCACTCGCCGCTGGCCAGGTCGAAGTGCTGCTTGTAGATGGGCGAGGCGACGACGACGCGCTCGCCGATGCTGCCCACCAGTCCCCGCGAGAGCACGGAAGCGCCCGCGTTCGGGTCGACATTGTCAATCGCGTACACGCGCGGCGCGGCATCGCCGACGCGGAACACGGCCACGTGGCGCCCGTTCAACAATGCGCACACGCCCGTGTCGGGCACGATGTCGGTCAAGGGGCAGATGGCCACCCAGTTGTCGGCGCTGGCGCCGGACAGTTCATTCATCGCATTCATGGCTCAAGCCTCCACGGCAAGGATGGGGATCACGCTGCTGCGGCGTTCACTCGGCGTGGCGGGCCGGATCTGGCCCCGCTCTTCGACGAACACCACGTTTTCATCGTGCTTCTCGCTGTTGACGAAATGGCGGAAGCGCTGGCGCACGGCGGGGTCGGTGACGGCCGCTTTCCATTCGCAAGCATAGGTGTTGACCACGTGCTGCATGTCCGCTTCCAGCTCGTGGGCGATGCCCAGGCGGTCGGCTACGACGACGGCTTTCAGGTAATCGAGGCCCCCTTCCAGGTTGTCGCGCCACACGCTGGTGCGCTGCAGGCGGTCGGCCGTGCGCACGTAAAACATCAGGAAGCGGTCGACGTAGCGCACCAGGGTGGCTTCATCGAGATCGGACGCCAGCAGTTCCGCGTGGCGCGGCTTCATGCCGCCATTGCCGCACACGTACAGGTTCCAGCCCTTTTCCGTGGCGATCAGGCCGATATCCTTGCCCTGCGCCTCGGCGCATTCGCGCGTGCAGCCGGAGACGCCGAACTTGATCTTGTGCGGCGTGCGCAAGCCCTTGTAGCGGTTTTCCAGCTGGATGGCAAAGCCCACGCTGTCGGCCACGCCATAACGGCACCAGGTGGAACCGACGCATGATTTCACGGTGCGCAAGGATTTGCCGTAGGCGTGGCCCGATTCGAAGCCGGCCGCGATCAGCTCTTCCCAGATGGCCGGCAACTGGTCGACGCGCGCGCCGAACAGGTCGACCCGCTGGCCGCCCGTGATCTTGGTGTATAGCCCGTATTTTTTCGCCACCATGCCCACGGCGATCAAGCCGTCAGCCGTCACTTCGCCGCCCGGCATGCGCGGCACCACCGAATACGTGCCATCCTTCTGTATATTGCCAAGGAAATAATCGTTACTGTCCTGCAGGCTGGCGTGCACGGGCGACAGGACGAAATCGTTCCAGCACGAGGCCAGGATATTTGCCGCCACGGGCTTGCACACGTCGCACCCCAAACCCTGGCCATGCGCGCCCAGGAGTTCTCCGAAGCTGCGGATCTTGCCGACACGCACCAGATGGTGCAGCTCCTGGCGCGAGTAGGCAAAGTGTTCGCACACGTGATTGTTCACCATCAGGCCCTGCTTCTGCATTTCCGCCTTCATGATCTGCGTCACCAGCGGCACGCAGCCGCCGCAGGCGGTGCCCGCCTTGGTGCAGCTTTTGAGCGCGACTATGCTGGTGGCGCCCGCGGCGACGGCGGCGCACAGCGCACCTTTCGACACATCGTTGCACGAGCAGATTTGCGCCGCATCGGGCAAGGCATCGACGCCCAGGCCCACCTTTTGCTGGCCGTCGGCCTGCGGCAGGATCAGGAATTCGGGGGATGCCGGCAGCTCGATTTTATTCAGCATCATTTGCAAGAGCGTGCCGTATTCGCTGGCGTCACCCACCATCACGCCGCCCAGCAGGTATTTGCCGCAATCGGAGACGACGATCTTCTTGTAGATCTGCTTGCGCTCGTCCATGAACTGGTAGGAGCGGCTGCCCGGTGCATTGCCGTGCGGGTCGCCCAGGCTAGCCACGTCCACGCCCATCAGTTTGAGCTTGGTGCTCATGTCGGCGCCCTTGAACGATGCTTCGCCCTCCTCCTGCAGCACGTGGCGCGCCGCGATGCGCGCCATTTCATAGCCGGGCGCCACCAGGCCGAACACCTGGCCACCCCACAGCGCGCATTCGCCGATGGCATAAATATCGGGGTCGGAGGTGACGCAGCGGTCGTCGATGGCGATGCCGCCGCGCGGCCCCACGTCCAGGCCGCAGGCGCGCGCCAGTTCGTCACGGGGACGGATGCCGGCCGAGAAGACGATCATGTCCGCTTCCAGGTGGCTGCCGTCGGCAAACTGCATGCGGTGCGTGGCCGCTACACCGTCGACGATGGCCAGGGTGTTCTTTTGCGTGTGCACGGTCACGCCCAGCTCTTCGATCTTGCGGCGCAGGACGCGCGCGCCACCTTCATCGACTTGCACGGCCATCAGGCGCGGCGCGAACTCCACCACGTGGGTGTCGAGCTTCAAATCGCGCAAGGCTTTCGCGCATTCGAGGCCCAGCAAGCCGCCGCCGATGACCACCCCCGTCTTTGATTTTCCGCCCCAGGCCAGCATGGCTTCCAGGTCTTCGATGGTGCGGTAGACGAAGCAGCCATCGCGCTCCTTGCCCGGCAGCGGTGGCACGAACGGCATGGAGCCGGTGGCAAACACCAGTTTGTCGTAGGCTAGCACTTCGCCCGTGCTGGCAGTGACGCTTTTCGCCACGCGGTCGATGGACACGGCCCGCGCATTCAGTTTCAGCACGACGTTGCCCTTGTCGAAGAAGCCGGGTGCCACCAGCGACAGATCCTCGGCCGATTTGCCGTTGAAAAATTCGGACAGGTGCACGCGATCGTAGGCGGGGCGCGGCTCTTCGCACAAGACCGTGACGTGCAGGTGCGGCGCGTTTTCCAGGGCCAGGCGTTCGAGGAATTTGTGCCCGACCATGCCATGGCCGAGGACGACGATCTTCAGGGGGTGGTTCATTGCGCTCTCCTCAGGCCGCGGCCATGTTCGGTTCGGCCGCCAGCCCCGTAAATCGGGCGGCGATGGCGCACAGGGCCGAGATCACCACCAGCGCGCTGAGGATGATCAGGGTCTGGCGGATGTCGCCCGTGCCCTTCATCAGGAAACCGGCCGCCACGGCGCCCACGTTGCCGCCGGCGCCGATGATGCCGGCCACGCCGCCGAGCGCCTTACTGTCGATGAAGGGCACCAGTGCATACGTGGCGCCGCACGCCATGTGGGTGAACAGGCCGAAGACCAGCATGGCGATGACGGCATAGGTGACGCTGTCGACTTTGGCAAACCACAGCAAGCCCACGCCTTCGCCGATCATCAGCATGAACAGCAGGGTCACGCGGCTGTTCAAGTTGCCGCGCAGGGCCAGTTTGTCGGACATCCAGCCACCCAGGGCGCGGGCAAACAGCGCCAGCAAGCCGAAGCTGCCGGCGGCCAGGCCCGCCGACTTCAGCGACAGGCCGAAATGGTCGACGTAGTACACGGCGGCGATGTTGTGGATGAAAATTTCGATGCCGAAGCAGGCGCCGTAGGTGACGAACAGCAGCCACACGCGATAGTTGGAGCTGGCCGCCTTGAAGCTGGCCCAGCCGCCGCTTTTGCCACCACCTTTGCCGCCTTCGATGGCGGTACCGGCGGCGCGCAAGTCCGAGTAATTGCCTTCAGGGCAATCCTGCGTATAGCGCCAGTACAGCACGGCCATCACCAGCATCAGCACGCCAGGCACCAGCAGGGCGATGCGCCAGCCCAGCGATTCGGACACGCCCAGCATCAGCACGGCGCCGAGCAGCAACGGCATCAGCGCCTGCGCCGCGCCGCCACCCGCATTGCCCCAGCCGGCGGCGGCGGCATTCGCCGTGCCCACCACGCGGGGCGCAAACATCACGGAGGTGTGATATTGCGTAATGACAAAGCTGGCACCCACGGCGCCGATGCCCAGGCGGAAGAACAGAAAGCTTTCATAGCTTTGCGAGGCGGCCACGCCCAGCACGGGAATGGCGCCCAGCAGCAGCAAGCCCGTGTACGTCTTGCGCGGGCCGTAGCGGTCGCACAAGGGGCCGACGATCAGGCGCACGAGGATGGTGATGGCGACGGCCGCGATATTGATATTCGCCACTTGCGCCAGGGAAAGGCCGAACTCGCCCTTGATGACCGGCATCAGCGGCGCGCAGGCGAACCAGGCGAAGAAACACACGAAAAATGCCATCCACGTCAGGTGGAATGCCCGCATGGGCGGCGTGGCGAGGGAGAAGAGCGCGATGCGCGTTGCTTTTTGGCTGGCCATGATAGGTTCCCGAAGTATCCCGAAAATAACAAAAATGCAAACAAAAACGGCGCCCGCCCCCGCCGATGAAAAAAATCAGCCAGAGCGGACGCCGTTGTCCAGGTGGTCCGTCGTTGGACCGTTGTGCGTTTATTCAGGGGATCGCCGTTGATCCGTATCTCTTGTCTAGCAAGCGCCGTGCCAGCTTCCCTGAGGGCACGCAGCACCATTCGCCCTGGATTTGCGCCAGATCATGGCACCTGACGGTGCAAGGGCGCCACTTGCTGGTGCATGCGGGAACCAGTACGTGGCAATTCTTGTCTAACTGCCATCTGAAGCAGTCGCGGGAGGCCACGATGATCAAGACACGGCGCCGCCGCTTACGGTCACCTCGGCCACCGTGGCTGGCTTGCGCGTGCGCCGGCGTGCTGCTCATTACGTGGAGCAACACTGCCGCAGCGCAAGAGCCGAAGGAACACAGCGAACTCGATGCCACCGTCGTCGCGCCCTTCCGCGCTGCAGCCGGTGCGCGGACAACGCAGGCGCGCACATTTGTCGTGCGGCTCGCCTACCCGGACGGAATCCGCGCGCATGCCGTGCACTGGACACTGACCTTGTCCGGCCCCGGCCCGCAAGGGGCCGTGCTGCGGCGCTGGTCAGGCACGCAACAGGTGGGCGCCGACGGCCAGAGCATAACCCTGCCCTGGGATGGCCGCGCCGACGCCGATGCGCGCGAACGGCGCATGCTGGCACCGGACGGCTTGTACCAGTTGCGCCTGCTGGCCGTGGCCGATGCGGGCACGCCGCAAGAGGCGCAAGTGGAGCAGCAATGGCAAATCCAGGTGCAGCGGGGCGCCAGCACGGCGCCCCGGGTGCCCGCCTTCCAGGCGGGCCTGCAACAACTGTCCCGCCTGGATGGGCAGGTGGATTACCGCATCGTCTACGCCAATCTGCACAGCCAGACGCGCCACAGCGACGGCGGCGCGGCTCTGGACGCTTGCCGTGGTGCGCAGGAACCGCAAACGGCGCCCTTCGGCCCCATCGATGCGTACAAGTATGCACAAGATCACGGCCTGGACGCCTTGCTGACATCCGAGCACAACCATATGTATGACGGCTCGGACGGCACCAACGCCGCTGCCGTGCCGGCAGAAGCCAAGGCCCTGTACCAGACGGGACTGGCCGAAGCGGCCGCCTACACGGCTGCCCACCCGGGATTCCTGGCCCTGTACGGCATGGAATGGGGCGTCATCAACAAGGGCGGCCACCTGAACATTATCAACAGCGACCAGTTGCTGGGCTGGGAAAGGAATGCCGGCGGAGAATTGCTGGCCGATGTGGAAACGCCGAAAAGCGACTACGCCGCCCTGTATGCGCTGATGCGCGAACGGGGCTGGCTGGGCCAGTTCAACCACCCGGCGCAAACGGGCCAGTTTCTCGTCAACGGCCAGCCGCTGGGCTACACACAAGATGGCGACGCGGCCATGGTGCTGTGCGAGGTGATGAACACCTCCGCCTTTTCCACCAACGACAAGGAAACGGAGACGCGGCGCAGCAATTACGAGGCGGCCTGCAACCGGGCCCTGGCAGCCGGCTACCACGTGGCCTTCAGCAGCAACCAGGACAACCACTGCGCCAACTGGGGCGCGTCCTACGGCAACCGCACGGCCGTGCTGGTGGCCAGCCCGGCCGCCGGCATGCCCGTTTCACGCGACAGCTTCCTCGAAGCGCTGCGCGCGCGCCGCGTGTTTGCCACCATGGACAAGCACGCGCAACTGCTGTTCACGGCCAACGGCAAGCTGATGGGCGAGCGTTTCGACAACCACGGTCCCTTGCACCTGGCCACCCATTTCAGCAACAGCGCGGGCCGGCAGGTGGCCGTCGTCGCCATTTTCCACGGCGTGCCGGGCGGCAACGGTTCCGTGACGCCCATATCGGACCAGGCCGAGGTCACCTTCACGCCCGCGCCCGGGGCCCATTTCTATTACGCACGCCTCACGCAGGATGACGGCAACAGCGTCTGGTCCGCACCCGTGTGGGTCAATCAGTTGCCGTGATGGTGACGGGGTGGACGGAGTGCCGGGCCATCAGTTCGGCCACCCAGTCGATAAAGACGCGCAGTTTCTTGCTGACATGGCGGTTCGGCGGATAGGCGAGATAGAGCGGCATGGCGTCGACCGTCCATGCCTCGAACAGCGGCAGCAGCTCGCCCCTGGCCACATGCGGCCGCGCCATATAATCGGGCAGCCACAGTACGCCCAGCCCCGCTACCCCGGCCGCCAGGTAGGCGTTGCCGTCGTCGATCGACAGCACGTACTGGCCATGGATCTTGACGCTCCTGCCCTCGTGGTGCATCACATATGGAAAGCCGTTGCCGCTGCGGGCCCAGCGAAAGCGCACGATGCGGTGCGCGCTATCCTGCAAGTCCAGCGGATGCAAGGGCGTGCCTACGCGTTGCAGATAGGCCGGCGCCGCATACACGCCCAGTGGCAAGTCGGCGAGCTTGCGCGCCATCAGCGACTGGTCGGTGACATCACCGCCGCGTATCACGCAATCGACATTCTCGCCGATCACGTCGACCATGCGGTCGCTGGCGCCCATGTCGAGCACAATATCGGGATACAGCGCATGAAACCCGGGCAGCGCCGGCACCAGCAGCAAGGCGGCGAGCGGACTGGGCACGTCCACCCGCAACTGGCCCCGCGGCAAGGCGGCGGCATGCGGCAAGCTCGTTTCGATTTCTTCCAGGCTATCGAGCACCTGGACGATGCGCTCGTAGTAGGCGGCGCCATCGGCCGTCACATTGACCTTGCGCGTGGTGCGGTTCAGCAGTTTCAGGCGCAGCCGCGCCTCGAGCTGCTGCACCAGCTGTGTCACCGTGGTGCGGCTCATGTGCAAGGTCGCGGCCGCCCGCGTAAAACTGCCCGTCTCGACCACCCGCACGAACGCCTTCATCGCATCAAACCTGTCCATCGACACCTCCGCCACCCGATTGTTTGGATTATACAAATAGTCCAGGCCGATCTTGCCGCTTTATCCGCAGGCGAACGGTGATTACAGTGTTCTCCATGCAGCAACTTCGCTGCAAGACCAAGGAGCACGCAATGAACTCGGAAATGAACACACGCGACGCCGTATTCCCGCCGGGCCGCCAAGCCCTGTATGAACAGAACCGCTATTCCCCTGCCGTGCGGGCCAACGGCCTGCTGTTCGTGTCGGGGCAGGTCGGCAGCCGCGAGGACGGCACGCCCGAACCCGGGCTCGAGGCCCAGGTCCGGCGTGCGTTCGACAACCTGAACGCCATCTTGCAAGCCGCCGGCTGCACCTTCGGCGACGTGCAGGACGTGACCATTTTCATGCTCGATCCGCAATCGAACTTCCAGCGCATCTGGGATATCGTGCAGGCCGGGTATTGGGGCGACGCGCCCCACCCGACGGTCACGGCCGTGGGCGTAACGTGGTTGTATGGTTTCCAGTTCGAGATCAAGGTAGTAGCCAGGCTGCCTGGCCACCATGCTGCTTCGGGAAGCGTGCAGGAAAAATAGCGGCAGTTTTTCCTTCGCACGATTGCCCGTCGCAGCGTTCACAGGCACTGATCTATGGCAACATGGCAGCGCCGTTTTGACAGCAAGGCGGCGCAACCGACCAATGCCAGGAAACGCAATGAAGCCAAAAGCGCTGATCATCGCCAATATTGAAGAGTACTTGCTGGAGCCGCTGACCGCAGCGGGCTTCAAGTTCTCGCCAGGCCAGCTGACCTTCAAGCGACCACAGAACGAATTCGTCCAGGCCATCCATTTCCAGGCCAACCGCCATAACGAAGAGCATGTCTGTGCGGCATTCTGGAGCCACTATCAGGTTTCGTCCAGATCCTACACATCGTGGCACAAGGCACGTTACGGTCACGAATCTGCCAACAATATCGTTGGCGGCGTGGCGGACTGGAATATCAGGAACTGGCAATTCCCTGTCATCGATGGCAAGGAGAACAAAGAACACCAGCTCGTCGATCCATCCCATCGGGCGACAGTCATGGTTTGCCTGCGGGACAATCTGCTGGAGTTGGCCCTCCCCTGGCTTGAACACCTTTCCCATTGGGAAAATGCGGCCCTGGCCCTGGTCGAAACGCAAGACTCGCATGCCAGGGCCTGCGATTTTTATCTGCTGGCAGGCAAGCAAGAAAAAGCCTTGTGGGCCTTGAACGAAGGCATTGCCTACTGGGACAGAAATCCCAAGGCATCATATCCGCAAGAAAAAGAGGAGATCGCTTTGCGGATGGAGAAATACTTCAATGCTTAAACACTCTACACCATGACCGGGATCACTTGCCCCTACGATGGCGACTGCGGACACCACTTCGACAGCAGCGCAATGGATGCCCCGGATGGCGCGTTTTTGAAAACGGCCATCGGCAAAAAAATGACGTTCATGTTCCTGCACTGCCCCGAATGTTCAAGGATGTTCCAGTTCAATCCAGTCGCATGGACAGCGCAGGCTTGCGAGGCGGTCGCGCCCAAGGCCGCCAGGGGAGCGAAGAAAAGCGCCAGGCAGCTGGAAAAATTGCTGGCAAGGGAAAATGTGGCCCTGCCCCAGGCCTATCTCGATCACCTCCGCAACGGAAAGTCACGTCCCGACGTGGCGATTTTCAGGGACGAAGATCCCTTTACGCTGTACAGCCTGGACGAGCTGTGCAAAGACGTCGATGTGGACGGGACCAGGTATCCGGCAGTCAGGCAGCTGGCAGGTTTTGCGCAGGCGCTGGCACAAGCGGCGGGAGCAGGTTCGAAGCAGGCAGCACCGTTCAGTCCTGCCGAGCTGGCGGCTTGCCTGGCCATCGGCGAGGAAAACACGCGCATCCTGTTCATCGACAGCCGCGACAACGATGCATTGTGGATTTATCACCTTGACGGCGGCGATGTTGAAAAGACGCGGTTCACCCTGACCTCCCTGATTGGGCCCGGCGTATCCTGAAAGGCGCAACACGCCGCAGATTCTGCGGCCTGCTTCCATTCCAGCAAACAATATTGGAAAAGCATGCTATTTTTTAAGTGGTCGTCCATAGACACTGGTTCCTCACAGCAATCCATGGCACCATGGCTGCGCCGTTTTGCCTGCAACGCGGCCTCCATCGGACCAACCAGGAACCCACCATGTCGTCATATCGCAATCTCGCCGGCAGCATGCTGCTCGGCCTGGCCGCAGCGGGCATCGCCCATGCACAAGCACCCACGCCCGCCGCGTCCACTTCTCCCGCCGATCCCCACCTGTGGCTGGAAGAAGTCCTCGGCGACAAGCCGCTGGCCTGGGTCAAGCAGCACAATGCCGTCACCACCAAAGAGCTGGAAGCCCAGCCTGGCTTCCCGGCCCTTCAGGCGCGCCTGAAAACCATCCTCAATTCCAAGGAACGCATTCCCTACGTCAGCAAGGAAGGCGAGTATTACTACAATTTCTGGCGCGACGCCCAGCATGTGCGCGGCATCTGGCGCCGCACCACGCTGGCGCAATACCAGCTGGCCGAACCCGCGTGGGAAACCGTGATCGACCTCGACCAGCTGGCCGCCGGCGAGCATGAAAACTGGGTCTGGGGCGGCGCCTCCTGCCTGTATCCGAAGGGCGAACGCTGCCTCATTTCCCTGTCACGCGGCGGCGGCGACGCCAAGGTGGTGCGCGAATACGACGTGGCCAAGCGCGCCTTTGTCGACGGCGGCTTCACCCTGCCCGAAGCGAAGGGCAGCGCCAGCTGGATCGACGCCGATACCCTGTTCGTGTCCACCGATTTCGGCCCCGGCACGATGACCAGCTCGGGCTACCCGCGCATCATCAAGGAGTGGCAGCGCGGCACGCCGCTGGCGCAGGCGCACACCTTGTATGAAGCCAAGGCCGACGACCTGAGCGCGGGCGCCTACAAGGATTTCACGCCCGGCTACGAACACCAGTTCATCGAGCGGCAAATCGATTTCTACAGCGGTGAAATGTTCCTGCGCGACGGCGCCGACTTGAAGAAAGTGCCGAAGCCGGACGACGCGACGGCCTTCACCGTACGCGACCAATTGATCATCACCCTGCGCTCGGACTGGAAAGTGAACGGCAAGACCTACCTGCAAGGCTCGTTGCTGGCGACCGACTTCAAGGCCTTCATGCAGGGCAAGCAGGAGCTGGAAGTGCTATACGCGCCCACGGCCACGTCGTCGCTGGACAATGTCACGCCGACCAGGTCAGCCATCCTCGTGACGACTCTGGACAAGGTCAAGAACCGCCTGACGGAACTGCGCCACGTGAACGGCAAGTGGCAGCGCCGCGCCGTCGATGCGCCGAAACTGGGCACCCTGGCCGTCAGCGCGCTCGATCCCGTCGACTCGGACCAGTACTTCCTGACGGTGACGGACTTCCTCAACCCGACCACCCTGTACCTGGCCACGGCGCAGAGCGACAAGCGCACGAAAATCAAGTCGCTGCCCGCCTACTACGACGCGGCGCCGTACAAGGTGGAGCAATTCGAATCGACGTCGAAGGACGGCACGAAGGTGCCGTATTTCGCCATCATGGGCAAGAAGACGAAGTTCGACGGCAGCAACCCCACCGTGCTGTATGGCTACGGCGGCTTTGAAGTATCGCTCAAACCAAGCTACAGCGGCACCACGGGCGTGGCGTGGCTGGAAAAAGGCGGCGTGTACGTGCTGGCAAATATCCGCGGCGGCGGCGAATTCGGCCCCCGCTGGCACCAGGCGGCCTTGAAGGAAAACCGCCAGCGCGCATATGACGACTTCATCTCCGTGGCGCAAGACCTGATCAAGCGCAAGGTCACCAGTCCGCGCCACCTGGGCATTATGGGCGGCAGCAATGGCGGCCTGCTGACGGGCGCCGTGCTGGTGCAGCGTCCCGACCTGTTCAACGCCGTCGTCAGCCAGGTGCCGCTGCTCGACATGCGCCGCTATAACAAGATGCTGGCGGGCGCCTCGTGGATGGGAGAGTACGGCGACCCGGACGTGGCGGAACAATGGGCCTACATCAGCAAGTACTCGCCGTACCAGAACGTCTTCAAGGACAAAAAGTATCCGCGCGTGCTGTTTACCACCTCCACGCGCGACGACCGGGTCCACCCCGGCCATGCGCGCAAGATGGTGGCAAAGATGGAAGAGCAAGGCCACGACGTGCTGTACTGGGAAAACACGGAAGGCGGCCATGCAGGCGCCGCCAACAACGACCAGCAAGCGCTGATGTGGGCGCTGACCTACACCTTCCTGCTGGAGCAGTTGAAGTAATGTGGTGGTGTCGGTAGGCGTAGGTCGGCGTAGGTCGGCTTAGCCCAACGGGCGTAAGCCGACAACATTGTTGGCCCGCCCGCGATGATGTCGGATTACGCGTTCCGCTAATCCGACCTACCGGGCTACCGGACTACCCGGCTGCGGCATTCCTTATTTCGCCTGCGCGCTGGGGCGCTCGGCGATGCGGTCGCGGTAGGCTTGCAGGTTCTGTAACCCTTCCGCGCCCGGCCGGTACTTCATCAGGCCGCGCGCAAATTCCAGCGCGCAGAAGGCCGTGATGTCGGCAATCGTAAAGCGCTCGCCGGCGATGTAGGGCTGGCCGGCCAGCACCTGGTCCAGCCATTGCGCCGTTTCGCGCAGCTTGCCCGCCTGCACCGTGGCGAAATCGGGAAACTGCGGGTTTTCCAGCGCCACCAGGGCCGGATGGCCATGGCGTACCCAGTTGGCGGCGGCGCTGAACAGGTGCAGTTCCACGCGGCGGTCGGCCATTTCAATGAAGGCGCGCTCCTCGAAGCCTTCGCCCATCAGGTTGGGCTGCGGCTGCAAGCCTTCCAGGTAGGTGCAGATGGCGCGCGTCTCGGTCAGCACGCGCCCGTCCGCCAGTTCCAGCACGGGCACGCGGCCCAGCGGGTTTATCGCCAGGAAGGCGGGGTCGCGGTGCTGGCCCGCCATCAGGTCGAGCGCCACTTCCTCGATGCCGGTGATGCCTTTCTCGGCGATGAACATGGTGACGCGGCGCGGATTGGGCGTGCGGGGGCTGATAGTCAGTTTCATGTGCTGGTCTCGTCTCGTTATGGTAGTTGACAATCATACCAGCGCGCGGCAGCCACGCGCCGCCCCTGGCGCGTTGACTTTGCCTCCGTTTCGCCTTAGATTGCGCTACGGGAACGCTGGCCACCAGTTCCAGCGATGTCCCCCAACCGTCATCAACGCCCGCAACCTATCCGGCTGGCGGGCGTTTTATCCATGAATCAAGGGCATACCATGCATCGCACACCGACTCCGCGCTTCCGGCGCAGCCAACTGGCCGCCGCCGTCCTGGCACTGGCTTCCATCACCGCACTCCACCCTGGCCACGCCGCTCCCGCTGTCAAGTACGCCTCGGCCAGCCATGCCGTCAGCACCACCACGCAGCTGCCGCGCGGCGTCACGCCCTTGCACTATATTGTGTCGATCACGCCGGACGCTGCCGCCTCCACCTTCAAGGGTGAAGCCGCCATCAAGGTGGCCGTCGACACGCCAACGGCCAGCATCACCTTCAATGCCCTGAACCTGGCGTTTACGGCCGCCGCCATCGAAGGCCAGGGCGGCAGCAAGCAGGTGACGCGCAAGATCGAGTTCGATGCGGACAAGCAGACGGCCAGCGTGCATTTTGCCGAGCCACTGGCCAAGGGCGAGTACCTGTTGCGCATCGATTACAGCGGCAAGATCGGCACGCAGGCCACGGGCCTGTTCTCGCTCGACTACGACACGCCGCAAGGGCGCCAGCGCGCGCTGTACACGCAGTTCGAAAATTCCGATGCGCGCAGCATGCTGCCGTCGTGGGATGAGCCGGACTACAAGGCCACCTTCGATCTCAGTGTGGTCGTGCCGAGCAGCCAGATGGCCGTCAGCAACATGCCGATTGCCCGCAGCGAGGAGATGGGCTATGGCATGAAGCACGTGACCTTCGCCACCACGCCGCGCATGTCGACGTATCTGCTGTTCTTCGGCCTGGGCGACTTCGAGCGCGCCACGGCCATGAGCGACGGTACGGAAATAGGCGTCATCACGAAGAAAGGCGCGCTGGCGCAAAGCCGCTTCGCGCTCGACGAGTCAGCCGCCCTGCTGCGCGAATACAACGATTATTTTGGCGTGCGCTACCCGCTGCCCAAGCTCGACAACATCGCCGCGCCGGGCCGCAGCCAGTTCTTCGGCGCCATGGAAAACTGGGGTGCCGTCTTCACCTTCGAATATGGCCTGCTGCTCGACCCGGCCATTTCGACCCAGTCGGACAAGGAAAACATCTACACCACGCTGTCGCATGAAATGGCGCACCAGTGGTTCGGCGACCTGGTCACCATGCGCTGGTGGGACGACCTGTGGCTCAACGAGGGTTTTGCGTCGTGGATGGAAAGCCGCACCACGGAACGTCTGCACCCGGAGTGGAACACGGCCCTGTCCAACGTGGGCGGGCGCGAAGCGGCCATGAGCCAGGACGCGCTGCGCACCACGCACCCGGTGGTGCAGCGCATCGCCACCGTGGAGCAAGCCAGCCAGGCCTTCGACGGCATCACCTATCAAAAGGGCGAAGCGGTGATCCGCATGCTCGAAGCATACGTGGGCGCCGATACCTGGCGCACGGCCGTGCGCAGCTACATGCGCAAGCATGCGTATGGCAATACGGTGTCGGACGACCTGTGGCGCGAAGTCGATGCCGCCGCCGGCAAGCCTGTCAGCGCCATCGCCCATGATTTCACCCTGCAGCCGGGCGTGCCGATGATAACGGTGGGCCAAGCCGTGTGCAGGAAAGGCAGCACGCGCGTGACTCTGACGCAGACAGAATTTTCCAAGGACCAGCCGGACAAGAAAGCGCTGTCGTGGAAAGTGCCGGTGATCGCTTCGACGGTCGGCAACGGCAAGCTGGCCCGCGTGCTGGTCAGGAATGGCAAGGCCACCCTGAACGTGCCCGGTTGCGGCGCCCTGCTGGTGAACGCGGGCCAGAGCGGCTACTACCGCACCCTGTACGCGCCAGCCGGCACGCGCGCGCTGGCGCGCAGCTTCGCGCGCCTGGCGCCGATCGACCAACTGGGCTTGCTGGCAGACAGCCAGTCGCTGGGCATGGCGGGCTTGCAAGATCCGGCCGGCTTCCTGGAACTGATCAAAGCCACGCCGCTGTCAGCCGACCCGCAGGTGCTGGGCAAGGTGGCCGGCGCCCTGGGCGGCCTGTACGAACAGTATGCCGGCGATAGCACGGAGAGCAAAGCGCGCCAGCAGGCGTTCGGCCGCTACGCCATGGCGCGCCTGGCGCCGATGATGGCGCAGACGGGCTGGGAAGCGCGCGTGGGCGAAGCATCGAGCGTGGCGACCCTGCGCGGCCAGCTAATCGCCATCCTCGGCGACATGGGTGAGCCGGGCGTGCTGGCCGAGGCGCGCCGCCGCTATGCGGCCAGCGAACAAGACCCTGCCGCCATGCCAGCGCCGCTGCGCCGCACCATCCTGGGCGTGGTGGCGCAGCATGCGGACGCCGCCACCTGGGAGCAGCTGCACGCCAGGGCGCAGCAGGAAAAAACGCCGCTGGTGAAGAACCAGCTGTACGACCTGCTCGCCTCGAGCGACGACACGGCCCTGGCGCAGCGCGCGCTGGCGCTGGCGCTGACGGAGGAACCGGGCGTGACCAACAGCCCGGCCATGATCTCGCGCGTCTCGCGCACGCATCCGGAACTGGCCTTCGACTTCGCGCTGGCGCACCTGGAGCAAGTCAATGCGCGCATCGACGCCAGTTCGCGCAGCCGCTACTTCCCGCGCCTGGCCGCCGGCTCGGCGCAGCCGCAGATGATCGCCAAGCTGAAGGCGTACGCGCAGGCCAACCTGCCCGAAGGCGCGCGCGGCGACGCCGACAGTTCCGTGGCCGGCATCGAGTACCGCATCAAGGTACGCGCCGAGCGCCTGCCTGCCATCGATGCGTGGCTGGCGAAGCAAACGGGCTAAGTGGCATTCCCGGCGCCGTAGCGCCGGGAGGCGATGAAAACCGATGAAAACGCAGGCAAAAAAAAACCGGCTTCGCAGATTGCGGTAGCCGGTTGAAACGCTGTTTCAGAGCGCAGGGATAAACTGGGAAAAACAAGAAAGCGGAAATCGTGCCGGTCATTGAGGTGTCCGGCAACCCTGCGCCCGGGGTTTCCGTGCGCCATGACTCCACTATGCCAGCCCTTCGTTGAGACAGGCTTAGGACTTCATTAAATCCCCGCACTATCCCTGCATTTCTCCTGCCCCACCCTGCGATTATTACTATAAAACAAGTTTCACGTGTCTGGTGCCGATGGTTGAGCTCACCGGCTAAGCTGTTGAGTCATGCCTGCATCCTATCGCTCCCGGAACGTAGTGATGTGCGCAACGCATGCTGTGTGCCAACAAACGCATCATAGCAGCGCCATATGACCGCCTTATGACGTAGCGCTAACATTGCACACGCGCCACCGCGCCGATCGCGTACTATTCCCCCATCGCCTCTGCCCTCGTATCTGCCCATGCCCAGCCAGCACCACCGCCTGCCGTCCGCCATCCGCACCACGTTCCTGCTCGCCTGCGCCGTGCTGGCGGCCTGCACGCCCTTGCCGCCCGCTCCTGCCCCCGCTTCCGCTCCGGCCTCCCCTGCAGCCATGCCCGCGCCCGCATGGCAGCGGCAAGGCGTGCAACTGCTGCACATCGCGCCCGAAGAATCCCTGCTGACCATCACCGTGCGGCGCGGCGGCGCGCTGGCGCGGCTGGGGCATGACCACGTGATCGCCAGCCGCACCTTGCAGGGCGTGGTGGCGCCCGCGCCGGGGCGCGCGCAATTCCAGTTCCGGCTCGACGAGATGAGTGTGGATGAAGAAGGCTTGCGCCAGGCGGCCGGGCTGACGACGACGCCGTCGGCCGACGCCGTCGCCGGCACGCGCCACAACATGCTGGTGCGCGTGCTGGACGCCGAGCGTTATCCGTGGGTCAGCATCGAGGCCCGGCGCACCGGCGACAAAGAGGTGTTTGAAGCCGCCATCACCCTGCATGGCGTGACGCGCACAGTGCAGTTGCCGGTGCGCATCGAGCAAGCGGCCGATGGACGCCGCCTGCAGGCCAGCGGCAGCCTGCTGCTGAAACAGAGCGACTTCGGCATCATGCCGTTCGCCATCCTGGGCGGCGCCATGGCTGTGCAGGACCAGATGGAACTGGCGTTTCGCATTGCCGCCCGGCAAGAACTCAGCGCGCCAGGATCAGGCGCAAGCCCAGGCCGATGAAGATGGTGCCGGCCACGCGGTCCAGCCACAGGCCGGCGCGCGGGCGGCGGTTGAGCCACAGGCCGACGGCGCCGGAAAAATAGCCGAGCAGGCTGAACAGCACGCAAGCCTGCGCCGTGAAGACCAGGCCCAGCTGCGCCGTCTGCCAGCTGGCATTGCCCTGGCCCGCGACGATAAACTGCGGCAAGAACGAGAGAAAAAACAGCACGACTTTCGGATTGATACTGTTGGCAAACAGTCCTTTGCCGAACAAGCGCAGCAAGGACTCGTCGGGCAAGGCGCCCGCGCCATCGACTCTGGCGCCGCCACGGCTGCGCAAGGCGCCGATGCCCAGCCACACCAGGTACAGGCCGCCAGCCACTTTCAGCGCCGTAAATGCCGTGGGCGAGGCGGCCAGCAGGGCCGACACGCCGATGGTCGCCAGCAGCGTGTGCGTGAGGCAGCCGAGGGCACAGCCCAGGCCGAATACCATGCCCTGGCGGCGCCCGCGCGACATGCCCACGCCCAGCACCATCAGGTTGTCGGGGCCGGGACTGGCGGTGATCAAAACGGCGGCGGCCAGGAAGGCCAGGAACTGGTCGGGACTGAGCATGAATATCTCGCGGGCAAAAGGCGCCATGATACCGGAGCGGGCGCCATGCCGGCAGGACATGAGTGCCCGTGCGCCACCGAGAGTCGATTAAAATGGCTACTCCACAGCAAACGGCGTTGCCGCCACTCCCGCGCGACCATCACCACACTCATCGATGCCTATCCACCCGCCCCCCTCCAGCCACCGCGCTTCGCGCTCCCGCGTCAGCGCCTGGCTATGCGGCTGGGCGCTCCTGTTCGGCCTGCTGTTCGGTCTGCTGGGCCTGGCGGGTGCGGCGCAGGCGGCGCCATTACCCCTGGGCAAGCAAGGCATCGCGCACCTGGGCAGCGGCGGGCAACTGTTTTTCGCCGGAAATGAAGCCGCGCCTGCCGATGCCACCGCCCTGCCCGCCTGGCTGGCGCGCCAGCGCCCGGCCGAACGGGTCGACCTGTTCGGCGGCGCCTACTGGCTGCATGCGCAGGTGCGCAACGACAGCGGCGTCGCGGCCTGGGTCATCGACCCGAACGATACCCTGATCGATCTGGTCGACCTGTACGTGTATGGCCCCGGACCGCACGCGGCGCCACATACCTTGCTGACGGGCTACCAGCGCCCGCACGAATATTTGCTGCACTATGGCAGTAACGTACAGCTGGCGCCGGGCGCCACGTATGACATCCTGATCCGCTTTTCCAGCCCCTACTACGCGCGCGCCCCCCAGTTCGGCGTGAGGACGCAGCAAGACTACCGCAAGCTGGTGGCCAAGGAAAACTTCCTGATGGTCGCTTCCATCGGCGCCCTGCTGGCGCTGGGCCTGTTTAATTTCTTCATCTTTTCCATCACCCTGGAAAAAGCCTCGGCGTATTACGCGCTGTACGTGCTGACGTATGGCCTGGCCTGGGCCATGACCTTCCACGTCTTTGCCGACCTGTTCGACTGGCACCAGTTGCAGCTGCATTACGTGCCGTTTTTCCTGCTGCCCGTCTTCAGCACCCTGTTTTACATGCATTTCCTGCGCCTGCGCGACTACTCGCCCCTGCTGTACCGCCTCAGCAAGGTCAACCTGGCGCTGCCCCTGCTGCTCTTGCCCAGCTGCTTCTTCGCCCTGGCGTATGCGCACACCCTGGCCACCATCGCCATCAGCATCTGGATGCTGCTGGCGCTGATCTGCGGCATCGTCGTCTGGTGCCGCGGCTACCAGCCGGCGCGCTTTTTCGTGCTGGCCTTCGTCGCCCTGATGCTGCCCGGCTTCCTGATCCTGCCGGCCAACCTGGGCCTGATGCCGGCCATGGTGGCCAACGCCCAGCTGGTGACCCTGCTCGGCGGCACGTTCGACGGCTTGCTGCTGGCCTTTGCCCTGGCCGACCAGATCCGCCTGCTGCGCAACAACCTGGAACAGCGCGTGCAGGAGCGTACCCTGGCCCTGACCCTCAGCAACGACGCCCTGCTGAAGGCCAAGGAGCATGCGGAAGTGGTCAGCCGCCACCGCATCGATTTTCTGTCCGCCATGAGCCACGACATCCGCACGCCGCTGGCCGGCGTGATCGGCATGCTGAAGTTCGCCCTGCGCGACCAGTCCGTCAAAGGCCGCACGCAGGAATACCTGCGCATCGGCCTGCACAATGGCGTGTCGCTGCTGACCATCCTCAATGACATCCTCGATTTCTCGAAGATCGACGCGGGCAAGCTGACCCTGGAAACGGTGGACTTCGACCTGCTGGCGCTGATCGGCGACGCGGCCGGCATCGTGCAGGGCCAGGCCGACGCCAAGAGCCTGCTGCTGCGCCGCGAACTGGCGCTGGACCTGCCCCGCTACGTGCGCGCCGATCCCACGCGCCTGCGGCAAATCCTCATCAACCTGCTGGGCAATGCCTTGAAGTTCACGGCGAACGGCGAAGTGCTGCTGGAAGTGCGGCGCGCCCGCACGCCGCCGCGCCGCGATGGCCGCAGCGAGATCGACTTCATCATCAGCGACACGGGCCCCGGCATCGACGCGGACACCTTGCCGCGTTTGTTCCAGAAATTCGAGCAGGCCGACCATTCCACCACGCGCCGCTATGGCGGCACGGGACTGGGCCTGGCCATCTGCAAGGAACTGGTCGAATTGATGCAAGGCAGTATCGGCGTGGAAAGCCGGGTCGGCATCGGCTCGCGCTTCCATTTCACCTTGCCGCTGCATGACGGCAGCGCGCCGGCGGCCGACGCGCGCCGGCCCACGCACCAGGCGCGCCATGCCTGTCGCCTGCGCATCCTGTGCGCCGAAGACGTGCGCACCAACCAGATCATCATCGGCACCCTGCTCGAAAGCATGGGCCATGCCGTGACCATCGTGGAAAATGGCGAACAGGCGCTGCACGCGCTGGGCACCGGCGCCTACGACTGCGTGCTGATGGATGGCCGCATGCCGCTGATGGATGGCGAACAGGCCGCGCGCCTGATCCGCGACGGCGGCAACGCGCAATTCCCCATTCCCGACGCGCACATCCCCATCCTCGCGCTGACGGCCAACGCCAGCGAACATGACCGGCAACGCTACCTGGCCTGCGGCATGGACGACTTCCTCAGCAAGCCCGTCGACGAAGCGCTGCTGTTCCAGAAAATCGACGCCATCATCGACCTGCTGCTGGCGCGCGGCCACGCCCTGCCGCCGGCCGTGCCCACCGGGGACGATACCCTGGCGCGCCAGTTCGGCCTGGACGCCGCCGACGACGAGTCACCCGCGCCGGCCGATCCCATGATGGCGCCCGTGCACATCCTGCCGCTGGCAGGCCTGTCGCCGCAGCACTTGCAGCGCATCGCGCAAGCGTTCCTGATGGAAGCGCCACGGCGCCTGGACCTGGCCTGCCACGCCGTGCGCGATGGCAACGCCAGCGCGGCCGCCGCCGCCTTCCACGCCTTGAAAGGCAGCGCCGGCTACCTGAGCCGCCCCACCCTGCACGGCCTGTGCCACCAGATGGAAACCCTGGCCTCGAACGGCCAGCTCGATAACGTGGAGCCATTCCTGCCGCAGCTGCAGGCGGCGCTGGACGTGGCGCGGCGCGACCTGGAAGCTCAACCGGGAGCTTGAAGCGCCCGCGCGCGGTTGAACGTGACACGACCCGACAGCATCAGGCGTCGCATGGCTAGAAGTCCTTTTCGCCCTGGATCACGGCCGGATAACCGGTCATCGCGCGCGAGGTCTGCATGCCCGCCATCACGGCCGCTTCCACGCAGCCCGCGTTGAGGCCCGTCTTGATCCAGTCGCCCGTCAGGAACAGGTTACTGAAGCCCGACTGGTCGGTGGCCAGCCGGTACTGCGTGCTGCCCACCACCGACATGACGTAGCGCTCGGACGGGTCGACGTTGGCGCGCCAGTACTGGCTGTCGAAGCGCGCCGGCCCCGTGCCGGCTTTCGCATCGACCAGCCATTGCCACGGAAACGCGCCAGGCGCGCCCGCCTCTGGCCACAGCGCACCGATTTCCCGCTCCAGCTGGTGCAGTGCGCCCTGTTTCGCCCTGGCCGCGCAGCGGGCGGGAAAGCCCGTGTCGGTGACGGGCGGGTAGCTGTCGACGGGGAAGGCGCTGCAAAAATACGACACGTTTTTCGGTTCCAGCCCCGCCGGCCAGTCTTCGTGCGCCAGCAATTGATCCATCGGCGCCCACGTGTCGTACGGCTCCGTGAAGGCCGACAGCACCGGTTGCTGCCCTTTCGGCTGCGTGGTCCAGCCCATCTGCGCCAGGTTTTTGTTCAGCCACACCTGATAGGCCTGCGTGGCCACGGTTTTTACCTTCTCGGCCGCCACTTGCAGGGCCGGGCTTTGCGCCAGCAGTTGCGGGCACAGGGCGGGCAGCGAGCCGATGGAAATGCCGAACACCACTTTGTCGAAATCGACGCCCTTCTTCAAGACCGTGGCCGGCAGCTGGCGGCCGAACGCCTGCTGGTACTGCTGCGGCCAGTCGCTCCAGTACGATTCCAGGTTGACTTCCTGCGCTTGCAGCAGCGCCGCCTGGGCCGGCTCGATCTGTGCGTAATCGGGCGCGCTGGGCCAGCAAGCCATGCCTTTCACGTCCACCAGCGGCGCGTAGCCGGCGGCAGGGTCCTTCAATTGCACCTGCTGCGTGATGCGGATGCTGTCGATGTCGCCCGCGCCCGGTACCAGCTCTTCCACGCGCTGGAAGAATTTGAATTCCACGCCCCTTTTTTTCAGCACCTCGTACAGCGGCGTAAAAATCGTGTCGCCCATACCGGCCTGCATCTTGAACATGATGCCGCCCTTGTAGGCCAGACCGATGCGCGCCATCGCCCGCAACAAGGTGCCCGCCTCGATGTTCGGCTTGGCAAAATCGCCGCCCTCGTAGGCAAACACCAGGTCATAAAAACCCCGCACGGGCGCCGAATTGACGCTGAACTGCTCGTCGCCGCCATGTTTTTTCAGCCAGGCGCGGAAATCGATGTCGTTGATGACGTCAAAGCCGTGCTTGAACACGCCATCTTCGAACATGCCCTTCATGACCGTGATGCCCAGGTCCAGGCAGGTGAACAGGCGGCGCAATTCATCGTCGCCGTCGATCAGCGCGCGGTAGCGCAGGCGCAGCCAGGCGCGGATGCCGTTCAGGGTGCTGGCCAGCAGCTGGTGGCGGGCCTGGTCGTGGCGTGTGGAGTCCGGCGCCAGGTCGGCCACCAGCGCCGCCAGCGCGCCCACGGACAGGCCCACGTCGAGCCCCAGTTCATCGGCCTGCCCCACCACTTCGTCGGCCAGGCGGCGCAGCCAGCCCGGCCACACGCCTTCGCCTTGCGAGGCGCTGGCAGTGGCACGCTCAATGCGCGCGTCGGCGTCCGCCACTTGCCGGATCTGGCGCAGCCACTGCTCGATCCAGCCCACCATGGCGATGGCCATCTGCCACAGGGTGATGTCTTCGCCGCCCTCGCCCGGCTCGCCCGGCAAGGTGGGAAAGACGATGGACCAGTTGCGCCACTGGCCCTTGACGTCTTCCGACAGGGCCACGTAATCGTGCTGCTTGAAAGCGTCGCGCCAGGTGGCCAGCGGCGCGCCGGGCGGGCGTTCCAGGCTCGCATACGCTTCCTTGATCATCTTGAAGGCGTTCGCGTAAAAGCCGAACCAGATGTGCAGGCCGTGCTCCTCGATGCGCTGGCCCACTTGCGCGTTGCGGCCGCTGGCGCCCTTGCCGCCCAGGCGCCAGCCCAGCTGATAGACGGTGATGGCGTGCCGGTTTTGCCAGCCCGGCTGGCTCGTCAAATAATACGCGGCGGTCATGGCCGCCACGCCGCCGCCGAGGATGGCGATCTTTTCCGGCGCGATGCGGGAATTGTCGACCAGTTCCTCGCCCGGCATGGCCGTGAAGTCGAAGTTCACATGGAACGGCAATATCGCCGCCTGCGGCCCCAGCTGCAAGCCCAGGGTCTGGTCCAGCGGAAAGCTGTCAAACGCGTGCAAGGTGCATTCATACTCGTAGCCGAGCAGGCGCGCGCTGTGCAGGCGGTTGATTTCGGCCGGCGCAGCCAGCAAGGCCTGGTACACCGCTTTCACGCCAGCGCTGTCGGGGAATTGCTTGAGGAAGATCTGGTCGATGCGCGGCTTGCGCAGCAGCGACAGGATGTCCGCCCAGCCGGCCTGGTCCATGTCGAAGAAATCGGGGATGGACAGGAAAATCGTGAAAGCCTGCTCGATGAGTTCCAGGAAGCTGTTGACGCTCTTGTGCGCTCCCGTCTGCACGGTGGCGTTGACTTCCAGCAGCGGGTGCAGGGCCAGTTTCGTTTCCGGCGAAAAATGCTGGAAACCCTTGGCGGCGACGGAGCAGCGCAGCGGCTCGCTGCCGGCGGCGGGAATCGCGTATTCGCACAGGTATTTCGGATAGCCGAACAGCTCGCGCCCGTTGATCAGGGCCATCGCGTCATCGACGAAAATATGGCACGGGTACCAATAGATATGCGCGAGCTTGCCGTGCTCATCCATCTGGCCCACCATGATCCAGGTGACGATGTCGACTTCCGTGATCCAGCCCTTGGCCTGGTCGACGGGATTGCTTGAATCCGCATGGTTGACGCGCGTAAACGTCAGCATCACGTACGGCGACAGCGCTTTCAGGGTCATGCGCTGGCCCGCCACCTGGTTCAAGGTGGTATTCACGGTGGCCTGCAGCCTGGCCAGGTCGCCCCTGACGAAATAGCCGTACATTTCCGACTGTTTCAATTGCAGCGGCGAGTGCATCATCACCGAACCGCCCTGATAGATATACGAAGGTCTTGCCGAAGGTTGCGCCGTCATTGCCCTGCCCCTGTGAAGTTTCAGACAAACAAGATTGCTATAGTGTATTGAGAAAGAACAATGAATGATATGAAATAAATGCAAGGATTTGCCAAGATGCATAGGCTCAGCAGCGCGCCACACGCGTCGCGGCCGGGGCAAGCCTGTGCCATCGGGTGTACGATGAGCCATCTTGCAACTCCGAGCACAGGCAATGATTACCACCGACTACGTTTCCACTTATTCCGGCAACCGTTTTTATCCCTTGCGTCCGCATATCGACAAGGTAGTCATTGAAGACATTGCCCACGGCCTGGCGTACCAGTGCCGCTTCAATGGACAGACGCAAGTGTTTTACTCGGTCGCCCAGCACAGCCTGATCGTCGCCGGACTGGTGCCGCCCCATTTGCGCCTGGCCGCCCTGCTGCACGACGCGGCCGAAGCCTACCTGGGCGACATGGTGAAGCCCTTGAAAGTGCTGCTGCCGGAATTTGCCGTCCTGGAAGACAAGGTCAGCGCCATCATCGCCACCACGTATGGCCTGGATTTTTCCGATTACGCGCCCATCAAGCGGGCCGACCTGATCGCACTGGCCACGGAAAAGCGCGACCTGATGCCCCACTCGGCCGAGCGCTGGGCCTACCTTGACGGCATCGCCCCCTTGCCCGGTATAATCGAAGCCATGGGTCCAGCCGAAGCCAAGCAGCGCTTCCTGCATGCCTTTGCCCAGTTTGGCGGGCTGGGGCTGGCGGCGTGAATGCTTCCACCCTGCCGCACGAACGGGCGCTAAGCCCCGGTTTTTGCACGGCTTTTTCAGATATCCACAGCAACTGTGGATAAAGTTGTTGATAAGCCCCTCTTGACAAGCCGCAACGCGAGTATAGATGCGGCTTTCAACAATTTGCTGATTTCACAGGCAATTTTTTACCCCAATGAAATCAATGACTTAGAATCATGATTTTACGCCAGAGCAAAGTTACTCGAACACCATGAAAATATATTTTGCTGTGCATACGCAATCCTGCTCCAGGCTGCCTTGCCTGAACCGCATTGTTTTGACAAACCCCGCAGACTGGCATAGTGTGGAGTGAGTGAGCACGATCAACGGTGGATAAATGCATGAATATGGATAGCGACAATGCCGCCACGGGAGCGGACGAACCCGACTGGCTGGTCGAGGAGCCACTCGGGCGGGCAGAGGCGGCAGCAGAGTCCGCCAACACGGCGCCATGGCGCGTGCTGATTGTCGATGATGATGTCGATGTGCACGTGGTGACCAAGTTCGCCCTCAGCCAGGCCAGTTTCCAGGGCCGCAGGCTGAGCTTTCTGCACGCGTATTCAGGCGCCGAGGCGCTCGCCTTGCTGCGCAGCACACAAGATATCGCCGTGGTGCTGCTCGATGTCATCATGGAAACCCAGGATGCGGGGCTGCAAGTGGCGCGCCAGATCCGCGAAGACTTGCACAACAGCGCCGTGCGCATCATCCTGCGCACGGGCCAGCCTGGCCAGGCGCTGGAACACCGCATCATCATCGACTACGACATCAATGATTTCTGGTGCAAGACCGACCTGACCACACGCAAGCTGTTTACCACCGTGATCGCCTCGCTGCGCACCTACGCCACCTTGCGCGAAGCGCAGCAACAAGTCGCCGACCTCGCCGCCGCCCTGGCCCACTGCGGCGACGCGCCAGCGGAACCGGCCGGCGGCACGCCCTGACCATCCGCCGCTACTTTCAGTCATCAAAACAAGAGCACTGGATAGGCATACAGGCTTGTGGCATGCCCCATTCTGGCCCATTTTGCTGGCCGATGGCATGCGCTGACCGGCCCCACTTCCTAAGTAGCGGATTGTTAAGCGCTTTTTCAGATATCCACACGGACTGTGGATATCTTTGTGGATAAGCGCCTATTGACAGGCCTCAAAGCCACAGCCCGTGCGGCTTTCAATAAACTGCTCAATCAAACAGCAAAAATAAAATCCATTAAAATCAACTACTTAGAAATCCACACATCATCACAAGAAAATTATTTCGCCAGTTTCGCTAACCCATCATTTGTGCATAACTGAGCCGCAATGATCAATCCGACAACACCAGAGTGGCGCTGCCGGCAACACAGTTGCCGTGTGGATACTCAATGCATAGTCTAGCGGCGCTGCTCCGGATGCAGCAGCACGCGCTCGATCAGTTCCGGGGCGACATTGTATGACTTCAGGTATTCCAGCGCACACAAGGTACTGAAGGCGGCCTGCACGGCGATGCCCAGATTGACGATGTCGCACATCTTTTGATCGACCCGGGCATGCGGCACCACGGTTTTGACGGGCATATGCAGCGTTTCTGTGGAATTAAGCATGATGAACAACTCCTGCGAAGGGGAACGGAGGGAGGGAGACGGCGTAGCGCTACGAACCGCACCCGCGCTGACAGGAACAGTGGTCGTGCTGCCGATAAAGTATTGCTGATAAACTCACGATGTCAATGGCAGGGAAACATGAGCCACAGTTTTTTTCTTGCAGGCACAACTGGAGCCGAAAGCGATGGACAAGCGCAATCGGCCACGGCGATAATCAGCCATGCCCTCATCCCCCCTTGCCGCCCTCCCGCCCGACCTGCCCCGTCCGCAACCGGCCTCGCTGGCCGACCTGTGCTTCTCGTTCACCTGGCTGGCCTTGCAGGGGTTCGGCGGCGTGCTGGCCGTGATCCAGCGCGAAATGGTCGAGCGCAAGCGCTGGCTGACGCAGGAAGAATTTCTGGAAGACTGGGCCGTGGCGCAAATCATGCCCGGACCGAATGTCGTCAACCTGTCGCTGATGGTGGGCGGGCGCTATTTCGGCTTGCGCGGCGCGCTGGCGGCGCTGGCCGGCATGCTGGCCGTACCCCTCGTCATCGTGCTGCTGCTCGGTGTGCTGTACACGCGCTTTGGCGACAACCCGCAGATGGCGGGCGCCTTGCGCGGCATGGCCGCCGTGTCGGCCGGCATGATCGCCGCCACGGGCGTGAAACTGGCGACCGCGCTGATCAAGCATCCGCTGCCCCTGTGGCTGACCTTGTCCATCTGCGCGCTGGGCGTGCTGATGGTGGCCGTGCTGCGCTGGCCCCTGCTGTACATCCTGCTGGGCCTGGGCGGCATCGGCTGCCTGCTGACGTATCGAAAGCTGTCCGCATGAATCCGCCACTGCAACTGGTGCTGAGCACGGGCGACTGGCTGAACCTGTTCGGCCACTACCTGATGCTGTCGCTGATGTCGATCGGCGGCGCCATCTCCACCACCTCCGAAATGCACCGCTTCCTCGTCGAGCAGCATGGCTGGCTGACGCAGGCGCAATTCAATGAATCGATTGCCATCGCGCAAGCCGCGCCCGGCCCGAACGTGCTGTTCGTCGCCCTGATGGGCTGGAACGTGGGCATGAATGCGGGCAGCTACACAGCCGCGTACCTGGGCGTGCTGGTGACCATGGTGGGCATCATGCTGCCCAGCACCACCCTCACCTACGTGGCAGCCCAGTGGGGCTACCGCAACCGCGACCTGCGCCCCGTGCGTGCCTTCAAGCAAGGCATGGCGCCCATCGTCGTCGCCCTGCTGATTTCCACGGGCATGATTTTGGGCGGCGCCAATCACGACCTCCGCACGGACTGGCCCCTGTGGAGCCTGTCCATCGTGGCCAGCCTGATCATCTGGCGCACGAAGATCCATTTGTTGTGGCTGCTGGCGGCCGGCGCCGTACTGGGCTGGCTGCAGCTGGTGTAAGCTACACGGCCAGGTGCCGCTTCACATCGTCACCATCCATCTGTTCCGCCGTGCCGCTGGCCACCACACTGCCGCGCGACAGCACGATGAAGTCGTCGGCCAGTTCGCGGGCAAAATCAAAATACTGTTCGCACAGCACGATGGCCATGTCGCCACGCTGCTTCAACAAGGCAATGACACGGCCAATATCCTTGATGACGGAAGGCTGAATGCCTTCCGTGGGCTCGTCGAAGATGATCAATTGCGGTTCGGCCAGCAGCGCGCGGGCGATGGCCAACTGCTGCTGTTGCCCACCCGACAAATCGCCGCCACGCCGCTGCAGCATCTCTTTTAATACCGGAAACAACTCATACACGTGGGGATCGATGCGCGAGGCTTGCCTGCCCCGCTTCACCGCCATACCCATCAGCAAGTTTTCCTCGACCGTCAGGCGCGCAAAGATGTCGCGCCCCTGCGGTACGTAGGCGATGCCCAGCTTTGCCCGCGAATGCGGCGCCAGCTTCGTGATGTCGCGCCCGTTAAAGGCCACCGTGCCCTGCGCCACGGGCAGCACGCCCATCAGACATTTCAACAAGGTCGTCTTGCCCACGCCATTCCTGCCCAGCAAGGCCAGACACTCGCCCTTGCGCGCCGACAGGTTGATGCCGCGCAAGGTGTGCGAGGAGCCATAGTATTGATTTAACTGTTGCACTTCGAGCATGGTTACCTCCCCAGATAGACTTCGATGACCCGCTCGTCGGCTTGCACTTCGTCCATGCGGCCCTGCGCCAGCACGGCACCTTCATGCAGCACGGTGACGATGCCTTGCTGGGCAATGTCCGTGACGAAACCCATGTCGTGTTCGACTACCATGATCGAATGCTTGCCGCGCAATTCATTGAGCAACTCCGCCGTGCGCGCCGTTTCCGCGTCCGACATGCCGGCCACCGGTTCGTCCAACAGGATCAGCTGCGGCTCCTGCATCAAGAGCATGCCGATTTCCAGCCACTGCTTTTGCCCGTGCGACAGCAAGCCAGCTGGCCGCGCCTCGTGGCCGTTGAGGCGGATCAAACGCAATATGGCTTCGATCTTGCCTGCCTGCTCCGACGTGAGGCGGGCAAACAGGGTGGGCGCCACGCGCTTGTCCATCTTCATGGCCAGTTCCAGGTTATCGAACACCGTGTGCTGCTCGAACACGGTAGGGCGCTGGAACTTGCGGCCGATGCCCGCGTGGGCGATTTGCGCTTCCGTCATCGTCGCCAGATTCATGGTCTGGCCGAACCAGGCCGTGCCGGACGTGGGCCGCGTCTTGCCCGTAATGACGTCCATCATCGTCGTCTTGCCCGCCCCGTTAGGGCCGATGATGCAGCGCAACTCGCCCACGGAAATATCGAGGCTCAGCTTGTTAATCGCCTTGAAGCCGTCGAACGACACGCTGATGTCTTCCAGATACAAAATGGCGCCATGCGTCGTATCGACGCCCTCGCCTTTCACGCGCGAATACGTGGGGCCAGCTTCGGCGCTGGCCATGCCGGGCAACATGCGGATGCTCATGCAGCCTCCTCTGCCACGACGGGCTTGCGTTTGAGCTTGCTCAACACACCCAGCATGCCTTGCTGCATGAACAGCGTGACGACGATGAACAGCAGGCCCAGCGCGAACAGCCACAGCTCCGGCAAGGCCGCCGTGAACCAGCTTTTCAAGCCGTTGACGGTGAAGGCGCCCACAATCGGGCCTAGCAGGGTGCCGCGCCCGCCGACGGCCACCCACACGACCATTTCGATGGAGTTGGCGGGCGACATTTCGGACGGATTGATGATGCCCACCTGCGGCACGTACAGGGCACCGGCGATGCCGCACAGCACGGCGGATAAGGTCCACACGAACAGCTTGAACCACAGCGGGTTGTAGCCAAGAAACATCAGCCGCGCCTCGCTGTCGCGCACGCCCTGCAGCACCCGGCCCAATTTCGAGCGGACGATGGCGCGCGCGCCCACCAGCGCCGCCAGCAGGAAGGCCAGGGTCAGCAGGAACAGCACGGCCCGGGTAGCAGGCGCCGTGACGCTATGGCCGAGGATGGTCTTGAAATCCGTGAAACCGTTGTTGCCGCCAAAGCCGGTGTCATTCCGGAAGAACAAGAGCATGAACGCATACGTCATCGCTTGCGTGATGATAGAAAAATACACGCCCTTGATGCGCGAGCGAAACGCAAAGTAACCGAAGACAAAAGCCAGCACGCCCGGCACCAGCACGACGAGGGCCATGCAGTACCAGAAATGTTCGGTAAATGCCCAGTACCACGGGTAAGTTTTCCAGTCGAGAAACACCATGAAGTCGGGCAAGCTGCTGTGGTACTGGCCCTGGTCGCCGATGGCGCGCATCAGATACATGCCGTGCGCATATGCGCCCAGGGCAAAGAACACGCCGTGCCCCAGCGACAGGATGCCCGTGTAGCCCCAGACGAGGTCCAGCGCCAGCGCGGCCAGCGCGTAGCACATGAACTTGCCCACCAGCGCCACCGTATAGGCGGACACGTGCAGCGCATGCCCTTCGGCAAACGCCAGGTTAAAAATCGGCAACAGTGCCGCCAGCACCGTGCATGCGGCAATGGCCAGCCAGACGGGCCGCGTAAACAGGCCCTGCTTTATCGGATAGGAGGTAGTCATTCGACGCTGCGTCCCTTCATGGCAAACAGGCCCTGCGGCCGGCGCTGGATGAAAATGATGATGAATACGAGAATGGCGATCTTCGCCAGCACGGCGCCCGCCACCGGTTCGAGGAATTTGTTCACTTCGCCCAGGCCCAGCGCGGCGATCACGGTGCCGGCCAGCTGGCCCACGCCGCCCAGCACCACCACCATGAAGGAGTCGACGATATAGCTTTGGCCCAGGTCCGGCCCCACATTGCCTAGCTGCGACAGCGCTACGCCGCCCAGTCCCGCGATGCCGGAACCGAGGCCGAAAGTCAGCATGTCGACCTTGCCCGTGGCCACGCCCACGCAATCGGCCATGCGGCGGTTTTGCGTCACGGCCCGCACGAACAGGCCCAGCCGAGTTTTGTTGAGGATCACCCACACGGCCACCACCACGACGACGGCAAAGCCGATGATGGCCAGGCGGTTGTACGGCAGCACCAGGCCGCCCAGCACGCTGACGCCGCCCGACATCCAGGCGGGATTGGCCACTTCCACGTTTTGCGCACCGAAGATCGTACGCACCGTCTGCATCAGGATCAGGCTGATGCCCCAGGTGGCCAGCAGGGTTTCCAGCGGCCGCCCGTACAGCCAGCGGATCACCGTGCGTTCCAGCACCACGCCCACCAGGCCGGCGACGAAGAAAGCGGCCGGCAGCGCGGCCAGCAGGTACGCCTCCTGCATGCCGGGCAGGTAGGTACGGAAAAACAGCTGGCACAGATACGTCGTGTAAGCGCCTATCATCAGCAATTCGCCATGCGCCATGTTGATGATGCCCATCAAGCCGAAGGTGATGGCCAGGCCCAGCGCGGCCAGCAGCAGCACGCTTCCCAGGGAAATGCCGTAGAACACATTGCCGGCAAATTCCATGCGCGACACTCTTCCCTTGATCTGGCGCATGGTCTCGATGGCGGCCAGCTGCACAGTCTCGTCGGGCTCCCCCCCTTTCTCCAGCATGGCTTGCAGCACGGGCAACAAGCGCGCATCGCTGCTCCCGGCCAGGTCCTGCACGGCGGCCTTGCGCGTGGCGGCGTCCGGCGCATGCAGGTTGGCGCTGGCGATCAGCACTTGCAAGATCTGTTTGATGTCAGCATCGTTTTCCCGTGCCAGCGCCGTACGGATCAGGGGTATTTGCGCGGGATCGACCGCCTTTTGCAAGGCTTGCGCGGCCGCCAGCCGTACCGTTCGTTCCGGCGCCAGCAACTGCAAGCCCGACAGCGCCCCCGCCACGGCCGCGCGCAAGCGGTTGTTGACCATCACGCCGTCGATGCCGTCGGGCAGCGGCACGTTCTGGCCGCTTGCCGGGTCATATGCATGTTCACCGTCGACGACATACACCTTGCCATCGGGCGCGGCATACAAGGCATCGTCCTGCAAGGCTTGCAGAACCTTGGCGGCCTCGGGCGTGGCCAGGGCGGCGATCTGGGCGACGGCAGCGACTCTGGTATCGGGGTCGTCGCCGGATAGCGGTTTGAGCAATTCTGGAGGGATGGCGGCCTGCGCGAACGGTGGTAGCAGGCACAGTAATAACAAAATACGACGTAGCAGACGCATGCGGAAAGACCTCTCATCGTTACTTCAGCCCAAGCGAAAATCTGGGGTCAGACCCGTCGGGTCTGACCCCGGCCTTTCTGCCGCTAACTCATAACTTCTGCTTGCCCTCATTGCCCTTGATAAACGGGCTCCACGGCTGGGCGCGGATCGGTTCCTTGGTTTTCCACACGACATTGAATTGCCCATCGGCCTTGATCTCGCCGATCATCACGGGCTTGTGCAAGTGGTGGTTCGTTGCATCCATGGTGAGGGTGAAGCCCGATGGTGCTTTCATGCTCTGGCCAGCCATGGCGGCGATCACCTTGTCCGTGTCCGTCGACTTGGCCTTTTCCACCGCTTGCGCCCACATGTGGATGCCCACATAGGTCGCTTCCATGGGGTCGTTCGTCACGACGGAACCCGCGTTCGGCAACTTTTGCGCCACCGCATACGTTTTCCACTGCTTGATGAAAGCCGTATTCACGGGATTCTTGACGGATTCAAAATAATTCCAGGCCGCCAGGTGACCGAGCAGCGGCTTGGTATCGATGCCGCGCAGCTCTTCCTCACCCACGGAAAACGCGACGACGGGTACATCCGTGGCTTTCAAGCCCGCATTGCCCAGCTCCTTGTAGAACGGCACGTTGGAATCGCCATTGATGGTGGAAATGACGGCCGTCTTGCCGCCCGTGGAAAACTTCTTGATGTTGGCGACGATGGTTTGATAGTCGGCGTGGCCGAACGGCGTGTAGACCTCGCTGATGTCGCTATCCTTGACCCCTTTGCTTTTCAGGAAGGCGCGCAAGATCTTGTTGGTGGTGCGCGGATACACATAGTCCGTACCCAGCAGCACGAAACGCTTGGCGCCGCCGCCATCCTTGCTCATCAGGTATTCCACCGCCGGGATCGCCTGCTGGTTCGGCGCGGCGCCCGTATAAAACACATTCTTTTCCAGCTCCTCGCCCTCGTATTGCACGGGGTAAAACAGCAGGCTGTTGAGTTCCTTGAAGACGGGTAAAACCGACTTGCGCGACACGGATGTCCAGCAGCCGAACACGACAGCTACTTTATCCTGCGCCACCAGTTGCCGCGCTTTTTCCGCGAACAGGGGCCAGTTCGACGCGGGATCGACCACCACGGCTTCCAGCTTCTTGCCCAGCACGCCACCCTTGGCATTGATCTCGGCGATCGTCATCAGCGCCACATCCTTGAGCGACGTTTCGGAAATGGCCATGGTGCCCGACAGGGAGTGCAAGATGCCCACCTTGATGGTGTCGGCGGCCAAGGCTGCCTGCATGTAAGTGGACGTGGCCAGGGCGAATGCGCCGGCGGCGGCCGCTTTCAGGATGATGCGTCGTGACATGGGGACTCCTGTGAATGATTCGTGGGGGACGGACTGGGACTACGATGTTGTTAAAGCAGAATGCATGCCAGCGCCGGCAGGCGTCCGCCATGGTGCACGCGACCAGCGCCGCACGAAAAAAAACCTGGCTGCACAAGGACTGTGCAGCCAGGTTTCAAATTGCCGTAAAAAGGTGCGCGGCAGACTTTAATCCTTGCGCGGTGTTCCTCTCAGGCGGCGCCAGCCCTTGCGTCCCAGCGGGAACAGCAGCACGAAAGCGATCAGCCACGGCAGGATATACGCCATGGCCGTGATGGCGTTGGCCACGCCTTCCGACAGGTTTTCCGTGAAGTTACCCAGCGCCCGCTTGACGGGACGCCAGAACGACTGCTTGCCTTCGGCGCTGATGGCCACGTTCAGCAAGTCCGTGTCGATGCGCTGCATCAATAGCGCATTGGCCGCCGTCGCCTGCTCCAGTTCCACTTGCACGGTGGCCAGTTCCTTGGTCACCTTGATCAAGGCATCGACGTTCGCGCCCGAGAGCTTTTCCAGGTCCTGCAATTGCGCCTGGTACTGCTTGAGCATCTCCAGGCGTTTCTTGCTGTCGAGCACGGGGCGCCCCAGGTCTTCCACCTTGGTGCCCTGGCTGGTGACGTCGCCGCCGGCCGCGACCAGCGCGACGAGCTTTTTGATGCCGGCCGGCTTGGCGCGCATGCTGATGCGCGCGTGCACGTAGCGGCCGCCGTCGATGCTGGAATCGAGCAGCAAGCAGCCGTTTTCCGTGTCGGCCTTGCAGGCGGCGACCACTTTTTCATACAGGGGCCGTACTTGCGCCTCATTCGTATCGACGCTGACATTGTGTTCATAGGCAAGAAACTCGCTGCCCTTTTCCTTGCCATCGAGACGCGCAGCGCTGGACTGGCCCGCGCTCTCGCCCTTGCCGCCGCAACCGGCCAGCAGCATCAGACCGAACAGACATATGGATAAATTTTTCATGATTTCTTTCTGGGGATTATCATGGCAACAAGGTCAGGCGAAAAGTTAATGCGCGATTCTAGTCGAAACGGCACGAAATCGAGCGTTTCCTTGCGCAGGAACAAAGAAAATCCATGCGTCAGGCTGGCTGCGCCGGGGCCGGCGGCTTTGGCGGCGGCCCGGTAGCTGGTATCATGCGGGCAAACGCAGCCGGCCCGATATGTACGACGGGCCCGGCACATGCACTACCCTGCGAAGCGGCCCCGCCACCCGGCGCGCCGCCGACGCCACCCTACAGATCAGAGAAACGAGTTCCTATGAGCACACCATCGTCCCACCCATCGTTCTGGCGCCGCGTCCCGCTGGCTTTCGGCGCCTTCTTCAGCACCCTGTCGGACGCCGCCTATGCGGCCCGCGTGGAAAAACTGTCCTTGCCCGAGGTGGCGCCGGTGGCCCCTGCTCCTGCGCCTGCCCCCGTGCCAACGCCGGCCGCCGCGCCCGTCATATTAAAAGAAGCCACGCCGGACGCCGCCCTGCAATTGCTGGCCCTGCTGCAACGCGAAGCGCGATTGATCGATTTCACCCAGGAAAACTTGGGCAGCCATGCCGATGCCGACATTGGCGCGGCCGCCCGCGTGGTGCACGAAGGCTGCGCCAAGGTCATGCGCGAGTATTTCACCATCGAGGCCGTGCGCCAGGAAGCCGAGGGCAGCCGCATCGTGCTCCACGATGGTTTTGATTCCGCGCAAGTACGCCTGACGGGCAACGTCGTCGGCTCGGCGCCATTCACGGGCACCCTGAGCCACCGCGGCTGGCGCGCTTCGAGCGTGCGCCTGCCGAAACTGAGCGGGCAGCACGACGCCGCCATCCTGGCCCCGGCCGAGGTGGAACTGTGAACGATACCATCAACCCTGGCCCGCGCTACGCCATCGGCATCGACCTGGGCACCACCCACAGCGCCCTGTCGTATGTGAACCTGGTCGAGAGCGACGGCGAAAAGTCCAGCCACGGCGTGCTGAAAGTGCCGCAACTGTCGGCGCCAGGCACGGTAGAAGAATTGTCGCTGCTGCCATCGTTCGTGTATCTGCCGCACGCCGACGAAGTGACGGCGGGCGACCTGGCCCTGCCCTGGGTCACCGAGGAAGCCGAAGCGCCGTTCGTCGTCGGCGAAATGGCCCGCAGCCGGGGCGCCACCACGCCCATCCGTCTGGTCTCCAGTGCGAAAAGCTGGCTGTGCCACCCGGGCGTGGACCGCCGCGCGGCGATTTTGCCGAATGACGCGCCGGCCGAAGTGGCGCGCATTTCACCGATCACGGCCGCCACGCGCTACCTGACGCACTTGCGCCAGGCCTGGGACAACGCCCACCCGCAAGCGCCGTTCGCGCAGCAGGAAATCACCGTCACCATCCCCGCCTCGTTCGATCCGGCCGCGCGCGAGCTGACGATGGAAGCGGCGCAGGCGGCCGGCTACACCTCGCTGACCCTGCTGGAAGAGCCGCAGGCAGCCCTGTACAGCTGGATCCAGACCAGCGAAGGACGCTGGCGCAAGGAAGTCAAGCCGGGCGACATCATTTTAGTCGTCGACGTGGGCGGCGGCACCAGCGACTTTTCGCTGATCGCCGTGCTGGAACGCGATGGCGTGCTGGAACCGCACCGCGTGGCCGTTGGTGAACACATCCTGCTTGGTGGCGACAATATGGATCTGGCGCTGGCCCACCTGGTGGCCCGTAAGCTGGCCGTCAACGGCACGCAGCTGGACGCCTGGCAAATGCGCGCGCTCACTTACGGCTGCCGCAGCGCCAAGGAAAGCCTGCTGGCCGACAGCGGCCTCGATGTGGCACCGATCGTCGTGCCGAGCCGCGGCTCGAAACTGATCGGCGGCTCCATCCGCACGGAACTGACGCGCGCCGAAGTGTCCACCTTCATTCTCGACGGCTTCTTCCCGCAAGTGGAAGCATCGAGCCGCCCTGCCGTGCGCACGCGCGCCGGCCTGACGCAACTGGGCTTGCCATATGCGCAGGACGCGGCCATCACGCGCCACCTGGCGGCGTTTTTGGGCCGGCAAGTGGCGGCAACCAGCGAACTGGAAGGCTTTGCGGGCCGCCAGTCGCAAGATGCCAGCTTCTTGCACCCGACGGCCGTGCTGTTCAACGGCGGCGTCTTCAAGTCCGACTTGCTGGTGCAGCGCATCATGGCGACCGTCAACGACTGGCTATACCTGGAAGGCGCGGAACCGGCACGCATGCTGGCCGGGGCCGACCTGGACCTGGCCGTGGCGCGTGGCGCGGCCTACTACAGCTACGTGCGGCGCGGCCATGGCGTGCGCATTCGCGGCGGCACGGCCAGCGCCTTCTATGTGGCCATCGAATCGGCCATGCCGGCCATTCCCGGCATGGAACCGCCGATCCAGGCCCTGTGCGTGGCGCCGTTCGGCATGGAAGAAGGCAGCGAACTGGAACTGCCAGGCCAGCAATTCGGCCTGGTGGTGGGCGAGCCCGTACACTTCCGCTTCTTCGCCTCGTCCACGCGGCGCAACGACCAGATCGGCGACTTGCTGGACTTCTGGGGTCCCGATGAATTGCAGGAGCTGAGCGAAATCCAGGCGACGTTATCGGCCGAAGGCCGCTCGGCTGGCGACGTGGTGCAGGTGAAATTGCACGCACGCGTGACAGAAGCGGGCACGCTGGAGCTGCTGGCCGTTTCCCCTGACGGCGCCGAGCGCTGGAAAGTGGAATTCGACGTGCGCGGCACGCCGCAGCCATAAACATGCGCAGCGCTGTGGGCAAGCCGGCCTTCCTGGTCGGCATCGACCTGGGCACCACCAACACGGTGGTGGCGTATGCGGCGGCTGGCGATGCGCAGGCAGAAATCAACCTGTTCGCCATCGAGCAGCTGCTCGCTCCCGGCGAAGTGGGCGCACGCCCCCTGCTGCCCTCGCTGCGCTACCACCCTGCCCCTGGCGAACTGGCGGCGGGCGACTTGCAGCTGCCGTGGCCACAGGGCGATGTCACCAGCGCGGAACACCCCGTGCTGGGCGCCCTGGCGCGCCAGCTCGGCGCGCAAGTGCCGGGCCGGCTCGTTTCCAGCGCGAAGAGCTGGCTGTCGCATGCGAACGTGGATCGCCAGGCGCCGATTTTGCCATGGGGTGCCGACGCCGACGTGGCCAAGGTGTCGCCCGTGGCGGCCAGCGCCAGCTACCTCGCGTATGTGCGCGCCGCGTGGAATCACCGCTTCCCGGATTCTCCGCTCGAAGAGCAGGAACTGGTGCTGACCATCCCTGCCTCGTTCGACGAGGGTGCGCGCGCACTCACACTGGAGGCAGCCCGCCTGGCGGGCTTGCCCACCTTGCGCCTGGTGGAAGAACCGCAGGCCGCCTTTTATGATTATTTGCAGCGCAGGCGCACCACCTTGCGCGACGACCTGGCCAATACGCGCCGCATTCTAGTCTGCGACGTGGGCGGCGGCACCACCGATTTCAGCCTGATCGACGTCGCCTTCGATGACGATGGCGAACCCCAGCTCACACGCAGCAGCGTGGGCAACCATTTGATACTCGGCGGCGACAATATGGACCTGGCGCTGGCCCACCTGGTGGAAACGCGCATGGCGGCAGGCGTCGAAGGTGGCATGAAGCTGTCCGCCGCGCGATTGTCGCAGCTGATGGAGCGCTGCCGCGCCGCCAAGGAACTGCTACTCTCCAGCGACGCACCAGACAAGGCCAGCGTAACCCTGCTGGGCGCCGGCTCGCGCCTGATAGGCGCCAGCCGTTCCGTCGACATCACGCGCGAGGAAGTGGCGGCCCTGGTGGTCGATGGCTTTTTCCCGAAGGTGGAACTGGGCGATACGGCGAAAAAAGGCCGCGCCGGCATCGTCGAATTCGGCTTGCCGTATGCGCAGGACGCGGCCATCACGCGCCACCTGGCCAGCTTTTTGCAACAGCATCAAGGCGCACTGCCCGACACCTTGCTGCTGAACGGCGGCGTGTTCCGCGCCGACGCGCTGGCGCGCCGCCTGGCCGACACGCTCGCGCACTGGCGGGGTCAGCCCCTCACCATCCTGCACAACGAAAATCCCGACGTGGCCGTGGCGCGTGGCGCCGTCGCCTACGCGCTGGCCCGACGCGGCCAGGCGCCGCGCATCGGCGGCGGCTCGCCGCGCAGCTATTTTCTCGTGCTGGGCGAGGCGGGCAAGGAACACCGCGCCGTATGCATCCTGCCCCGTGGCAGCGCCAGCGGCGAAGAAATCCGCCTGAGCGAGCGGCTGTTCGCGCTGCGCCTGGGCCGGCCCGTGCGCTTCCACCTGGCCACTTCCCTCGCTGAAGCAGAAGCGCCGCCCAAGCTGGGCGAGCTCGTCGACCTGGACGCGGGCGAGTATCTGCGCCTGCCGCCGCTGGCCAGCGTGCTGCATGATAAACAGGATGCCGGCGACAAGCGCGACATCACCGTGCAACTGGCGACAGTCATGACCGAAGTAGGGACTTTGGAAGTGCACTGCGTAGCCGCAGCCGATGCCGGCCAGCGCTGGCTGCTGGAATTCCAGTTACGGGGCGAAGAGGAAAACCACGCCGTAACGTCCACTGCCTTGCCGCGCGTGAAGGAAGCCATCGAAAAAATCGAGCGCATCTTCGGCGGCAAGGCGCAAAAGGTCGACACCAAGGAAGTGCGCCAGCTGCGCCAGCACCTGGAACGGGGGCTGGGCGGACGCGAAAGCTGGGAAACGCCGCTGCTGCGCCAGCTGTTCGACGCCTTGCTACAACGCGCGCGTGGCCGGCGCCGCTCCGCCGAACATGAGCGTGTCTGGCTGAACCTGGCCGGCTACTGTTTGCGTCCCGGCTATGGCGACGCGCTCGACCCGTGGCGCATCGAGCAACTGTGGGCCCTGTTCGACACGGGCATCCAGCACCACAAGGACAACCAGGTGTGCGCCGAATGGTGGACCCTGTGGCGCAGGGTGGCCGGCGGCTTGAGCACGCAGCAGCAACTGCGCCTGCTCGACGACTTCGCCTTCAACCTGCAAGCCGATGCGGCCCAGCGCGGCAGCCGCCCCGTCACATTGGTCGACGGCAGCGATGACGACATGCTGCGCCTGGGCGCCTCGCTTGAGCGCATCCCCGGTGCCTACAAGGCCGAAGTGGGCGCCTGGCTGATCAAGCGTCTGCAGAAGGCGGATAGCGAAGCGGCGGGTACGAATACCCTGTGGGCGCTGGCCAGGGTCGGCGCGCGCCAGCCCTTCCACGGCAGCGCGCACGAAGTGGTCGACAGCGACACCGTGGCCGAATGGCTCACCATGCTGCTGGCGCTGGACTGGAAAAAGGTGGAGCCGGCGGCGTTTGCCGCCACCCACCTGGCGCGCATGACGGGCGACCGCTCGCGCGACATCGCCGACGACTTGCGCGCCACCGTGTTGGCGCGCCTGAAAGCCGCCGGCGCCCCGCACCTGTGGCAAGCGATGGTCAGCGAAGTGACGCAGCTGGACGAAGCTGTTACCCGCCGCATGCTGGGCGAGGCGCTGCCGCCGGGCTTGAAACTGATCGGCTGATCGGCATCAAGCGCAGCTGCCCCCCTACACCAGCGCCACCACCAACAGCAGCACCGCCAGCGGCGCCTGCACCAGCACGATGCCGGGATGCGTGCGGCGCAGCTGGGCCCACACAGACAGGCCGGGCACTTCTTCGTGCGGGTGGTGGGCTTCGTCGCGCAGCGACATCGCGTGCAGGAACATGCCGGCGATCAGGGGGCCGGGGTTGACCCACCAGCCCTGCTCCAGCAAGCCGCGCGACAGGTAGATGGCCAGCGCGCCGATGACAAACGGCGAGGCCCACACCAGCACCAGCATCAGGCGGATGCCATAGAATTCAAACAAAGTACCCAGGCGGTGCAGGCGGCTGAAATCGTGGCCTTCCATGCGCGTGTCGATGGCCAGTTCGGCGCGGCCGTACAAGGTCCACAGGCCGCCGAACAGGCAGCCCAGCAGCACGCCGATGACGATGTCGGCCACGAACACCGCATATTTGTTGACGTCGGCCGTACCGATGCCCAGCGAGGTGTGGGCGGCCGCGTGCAGGTGCAGGCCGGCCTGTTCGCCTTCGGCCGTCGTATAGCGGTCGCGCACGTCATAGGTGCTGCCGATATACACAACGTTCTTGCGTAGTGCATTCGCCGCCACGCCGGCCAGGCCATCGATCAGTTGGACGCGCGTGCGCGTGGGGTTCAGGAATGGCGGCGCCACGGCGGCCGGGTGAAACGGCGCCGTGACGGCGTTCTGCTCCGCCGCATCCTTCGCGTCGCCGTGGATGACGGGCTCGAACGCCCAGCGCGCCAATTCCTTTTCACTGTCCGTGCGCCGCGCCAGCTGGCACACGCGGCCGGCCAGCGCCAGCCCTTCCTTTTGCTGGGACAATGCGGCCGGCATCGGTTGCTGCTGCTCCTGCTCGTCGGCGCCATGCGCCAGCTCGAAGGCCACGGCCGCCAGCACGGGGCTTTTCAGCTCGATGCGCGTGACGGCGCCCATGCGTTCGCGGATCCGCGGGCTGGCGAAGTGAATGCCGGCCGCGCAGCGCGCGCGTATCCACGGCAGGTTCGCGTTCTGGTCCGATTGTTCGGGCAGGATCAGCACCAGTTGCCGGCCATCGGCGGCCAGCTGGTCGAGCAGGCGGTCCAGCGGCCGCTCGCCCGCCTTGTGCTGTTCATACACGGCCGGCGCCAGGTCCAGGTCGATGGCCAGCACCTTGCTGCCGCGCGCGGCAGCACTCGCAATCAATTGCTCCAGGCGCGAGCGCTCCAGCGGTTCGCGTTCGTCGAAGACCTGTTCGAACGCGGGCTGGTCGATTTCGATGATGCCGGGCCGGTAGGCGGCGCCCGGGTCCTTGCCCCGCTCCAGCAGCTGCCCCTGTTCCGCGCTGGCGCGCAGCATGGCCGCATCGAGCCATTCAAGCACGTGAAAACCTTCCAGCACCAGCATCAGCGCGGCGATCAGGCTGGCGCCGATCACGTGGTGCAGCAGATGCGTGCCCGTCAGCTTGAAGGCCGAGCCAAGCTGGGCAACCGGCCACAGCAGGCGCCGCCAGAGCGGCGGGCGCGGTTGATCTGGCGAGCTGGTTTCCACGGTGTGCTTCCCTTGCGTGCGCTGCATGAATTACTATTCAGGCAACAATTAGTGACGAAAGGACAGTGTATTCCAGTTGTGCCCAGCCCGCCGCACGGCTGGCAGCCTATTTCGGCTTGGCCAACAGCAGCTTGCCCAGCGCTTCGAAGGCCGGCGTGGTGGTCGGATCGTTGGCCGCATTAGCCGCCGTCGGCGTCGAGGCGAAGCGCACGATCACCATTTCCGCCTTCGGATCGACATAGATGCGCTGGCCGTACACGCCGCGCGCCATGTAGGCGCCATGGTCGTTATGCGTGACCCACCACATGTCGCGGTAGCTCCAGCCCTTGAGCAAATCATAGCCGCCCTTGGCGAACAGCTGCTTGTCGCCGCCGCGGCGGATATCGTCGACTGCCGCCTTGGGCAGTATCTGCTGGCCGTTGTAGCGGCCATCGTTGCGCAGCATCTCGCCGAAGCGGGCCAGGTCGCGCAAGCCCGCATTCAAGCCGCCGCCGGCAAACGGCGTGCCCGTCGAATCGACCGTCATGTAGGCATCCTGCTCGGCGCCCAGCTTTTGCCAGACGCGCTCGGACAGATAGTCGTTGACGTTCTGCCCCGTGACGCGGGCGATGATCCAGCCCAGCACGTCGGAGTTGACGGTGCGGTAGCCGAACGCCTCGCCGTGCCGGCCTTCGTGCTGCACCGTTTGCAGGTACTCGAAATAGCTGCGCGGCCCCGTGTAATCCTTCGGCTTGGGCAGCGGGCTGCCGGCCGCCGCGTGCTGCCACACTTCCGCTTTCGGGTCGGCGTAATCTTCGCTGAATTTCAGGCCCGTGGTCATGTCGAGCACCTGGCGCACGGTGGCGTCGCCAAACGCCGACTTGGCCAGTTCCGGTACATACTCGGCCACTTTCTTGTCAGGATCGAGCTTGCCTTCGGCCACCAGCGCCGCGCCGATGGTGCCCATCACGGACTTCGTCACCGACATGGCGCCATGCTGGCCGCTTTCCTTCAGCACGCCAAGGTAACGCTCATACACGATGCGGCCCCGGTGCAGCACCACGATGCCGTCCGTGTAGTTGGCACCCAGCGACTGCTCCCAGGTCATCGCGTCCTTCGCGCCCAGGGGCGTGAAGCGCAGGCTGTCGATATCCTTGCGCAGCGCGCGCGGCAGAGGCACAGGCGCCTTCAAGCCGCGCGCGACGTCCACCGTCGGCATCAACTGGCGGAAGTGCGACACGCTCCAGCGCAGCTGGGGGAAATTGAAATAGCTGCCATCGTCGAAGCGGATGATTTTATCGGCCGGCGGCGGCGCGCCCACCATCCATTGCAGGCTAGCCGGATCGCTGGCGGCGGCCGACAGCGGCGTGGCAGCCACCTTGCTCGTCTCGGCTGCGTGCGCACCGGCGGCCAGCGCCAGGCAGGCGGCAGCCAGGGCCAGGCGCTGGATTTGTGGCAATTGTTTCATGCGATGCTCTCCCGTCATGGTTGACACCGACAATGGCGTTCACTTCATGCCTGAATGCTAACAGAGAAACTTTTTAATCTTGTTCCACGGCATCCTATTGTGCGGCCTCATACGCTGAGACAAACGTCTCAGGTGCACGCCATGCTGCAGCGCAGGATGCGCCATCCCCGCCTTCATGCTACAAACAGGCAACCATACAAAATATCGAGACACCGGAGAGCACCATGCCCTACGTCCGCCAGACCAGCCATATCGAGCGCGTGCGCGACCTGATCGCCGGCCGTATCGTCAATCCTGGGGCCGACACGGCCAGACTGGCCTCGTCGTACCGGCGCTCGCTGGACGACTACCGGCTCGACCCCGCCTCCACCACGGGGCCGCGCATCCTGACGGGTGCCGAACTGCGCGCCATCCAGCAGTCAGAAGAAAATTTTCTGCGCTCCACGGGCCAGTGCCTGCCGCGCCTGCACGCCATGGTGCGCGAAGCGGGCTACTGCGTCATCCTCGCCAATGCGCGCGGCGTGACGATCGACTACGTGGTCGACACGGACCAGCGCAAGGACTTCAAGAAGGCCGGCCTGTATCCAGGTTCGTGCTGGTCGGAAGAGGAAGAAGGCACGTGCGGCATTGCCTCCGTGCTGCTCGACCAGGAAGCCATCACCGTGCACAAGAGCGACCATTTTCGCGCCGCGTTCACGGGCCTCACCTGCAGCGCCGCGCCGATTTTTTCGCCGCACGGCGACTTGATCGGCGTGCTCGATGCGTCGGCCTTGAACTCGCCCGACGCGCGCGACAGCCAGCGCCTGGTGAAACAACTGGTGCGCCAGGGCGCGACCCTGATCGAGGATGGCTTCTTTCTCAAGTCCTACAGCCATTGCTGCATCCTGCTGGCGCACCGCAACCGCCACTTCGTGGAAGTGCAGCCGGAGATGCTGCTGGCCATCGACGAGCATGGCGACATCGTCGCCGCCAACGGCTGCGCGCGCGACATCATCGGGGGGCTCGACACCCTGCCGCGCCCCATCGCCGAGGTGCTGGAAGTGCGCGCCGAGCGGCTGTTCGACGCGCGCGCGGGACACAATCTGCTGTCGCTGCGCCTGGCTGGCGGCAGCACCTGGCTGCACGCCCGCGTGCGCGCGCCGCTGCGCCAGGCCAGCGCGCGCCTGCGCGCCACACGCGAGGCGCCCGTCGCGGTCGGCGTACCGGAATACACGCCGCCGGAGCTGGCCGAGCGCACGCGCATCGTGCACGCCATGAACGCCGCCAAATGGCATCCGCTGCAGGCGGCCGCCATGCTGGGCGTCTCGCGCGCCACGCTGTACCGGCGCCTCAAGCACTTGAAAATCGTGGCGCCGCACCGCCAGTGAGGCATCCGGCAAGCTGAGATTTCCGTCTCATATTCCGCCATGCTGCGCTGCAGGATGCGGGGCCAGAACGCCAGTGTTACAACATCGTCAGCGGCAACACAGCCGCATCCCATCATAAAGTCAGCAGACTTGGAGGAGACACGATGCAAACCGATAGCAACCCGCACGACCTGGCAGTGGCCGGCATCCTGGAGCAGCTCGAAGGCTGTCTTCGCGCCAGTGACAGCACGGGCGCAGCACAGCTGTTCGAACCAGACGGCTACTGGCGCGACCTGGTGCTGTTTACCTGGAACCTGAAAACCCTGGAAGGCCGCGAGCAGATCGCCGCCATGCTGGCCGCCCAGCTGGGCGCCGTGCAGCCCGTTTCCATCCGCATCGCCGACGGCGAACATGCGGTGGAAGCGGGCGGCGTACTGCAAAGCTGGATCACGGTAGAAACGAACGTGGCGCGCGGCGTGGGCTTCATCCGCATCCGCGACGGCAAGATCTGGACCCTGCTCACCACCATGAGCGAATTGAAGGGTTTTGAAGAAGCCAAGGGCGGCCGGCGGCCCATGGGCGCCGAACATGGCGCGCGCACTGACCGCAGCAGCTGGCTGGAACAGCGCGAGCAGGAAGCAAAGGAACTGGGCTACGCGCGCCAGCCCTACTGCGTCATCATCGGCGGCGGCCAGGGCGGCATCGCGCTCGGCGCGCGGCTGCGCCAGCTGAACGTCCCCACCATCATCATCGAGAAAAATGCGCGTCCCGGTGACAGCTGGCGCAAGCGCTACAAGTCCTTGTGCCTGCACGACCCCGTCTGGTACGACCACATGCCGTATATCCCATTCCCCGACAACTGGCCCGTCTTCACACCGAAGGACAAGGTCGGCGACTGGCTGGAGATGTACACCAAGGTGATGGAGCTGAACTACTGGGGTTCGACGTCATGCGAATCGGCCAGCTTCGACGCAGCCAGCGGCGAGTGGACGGTGCAAGTGCTGCGCGATGGCCAGCCCGTCACCCTGAAACCGAAACAGCTGGTGCTGGCCACGGGCATGTCGGGCAAGGCGAACATGCCGAAGTTCAAGGGCATGGACGTGTTCCAGGGCGAGCAGCAGCACTCGTCGCAGCATCCGGGGCCGGACGCGTATGCGGGCAAGAAGGTGGTGGTGGTCGGCGCGAACAATTCCGCGCACGATATCTGCGCCGCCCTGTGGGAAGCGGGCGTGGACGTGACCATGGTGCAGCGCTCGTCGACGCACATCGTCAAGTCCGATTCCTTGATGGACCTGGCCTTGGGCGACCTGTATTCGGAACGGGCACTGGCGGCCGGCATGACCACAAACAAGGCCGACCTGACGTTCGCCTCGATCCCCTATAAAATCCTGGCCAACTTCCAGAAACCCGTCTTCAAGGCCATCCGCGAGCGCGATGCGGACTTTTATGCGCGCCTGGAAGAACGGGGCTTCATGCTCGATTTCGGCGACGACGATTCCGGTCTGTTCATGAAATACCTGCGCCGCGGCTCCGGCTATTACATCGACGTGGGCGCCTCGGAGCTGGTCGCCGAAGGCAAGATCAAGCTGAAAAGCGGCGTCGGCGTGCAGGAGCTGAAAAGCCATTCCATCGTGCTGTCCGACGGCACGGAACTGCCGGCCGACCTGGTGGTGTACGCCACCGGCTACGGCTCCATGAATGGCTGGGCGGCCGACCTGATCTCGCCCGAAGTGGCCAACAAAGTGGGCAAGGTATGGGGACTGGGTTCGGCCACGACGAAGGACCCGGGTCCGTGGGAGGGTGAGCAGCGCAATATGTGGAAGCCCACGCAGCAGCAAGCGCTGTGGTTCCACGGCGGCAACCTGCACCAGTCGCGCCACTATTCGCAGTACTTGTCGCTGCAGCTGAAAGCGCGCATGGAAGGTTTGAACACGCCCGTGTATGGGCAGCAGGAGGTGCATCACTTGTCGTGATCGTAACCAGCAGGGCGAAAAAAAGCGGCGGGCTTTGGCCCGCCGCTTTTTCAATTTCACCCCAAGAGCAAATACTGGGGTCGGACCCTCAGGGTCCGACCCCGGCAGTGCAGATTTTGGGTTTAAAAATTACTGCTTGATCGCTTCGATAGCGAAAGTCAAGGTCACATCATCGCTGACGGCTGGCGCATATTTGCCGGCGTTGAATTCCGAGCGCTTGATCTTGGCCGTGGCGTTGGCGCCGCAAGCGTCTTTCTTCAGCATCGGGTGCGGTGCGCAGGCGAACGAGGTGACGCTCAGTGTCACTGGCTTGGTCACGCCTTTCAGGGTCAGGTTGCCTTCCACGGAGGCCAGCTTGTCACCGTCGAAATTGAACTTGGTCGATTTGTAGGTGGCGACCGGGTACTTGGCCGTGTCGAGGAAATCTTCACCCTGGATGTGCGAGTTGAACAGGGTCGAACCTGTGTCGACGGACTTGGTGTCGATCAGCACTTCGACGGCGCCCGTCTTCGCGGCGCGGTCCAGCGTAACCTTGCCGGTGGTGTTATTGAAACGGCTTTGCTGCGTCGAGAAGCCCATGTGGGTGTACTCGAAACGGGGGAAAGTGTGGCTGCCATCGATGACATAGACTTCAGGCGCGGCAACGGCGGACAGCGAGAAGCCGGCGGCGGCGATAAAAGCGAGCAGTTTTTTCATTGTAGATTCCTGATAGAAAGTGGAGGATGTCAAAACCGCAAGCAGCTGCAAGCGAACGACGCATGCGGCTGATTGTCTGGCTTCAGTTACAACAGATTATGCATGGCATGAAGATCGATGTAAAACGCAAAATATACCTAGTTAGTATCGATAAAATCGATAATAACAACGATGATGTCCACAACAGCGCCTTCTGCTGCCGATTATTGTCTGCATTGCCCAAAATATCCAGCGTTATCCGGCGCCGCAGCATGCATTAAATGAGAATGATTCTTGTTATTATTCTATGGGATGAGTATCATCGCGGCCTTGGCGCGCATGCAGCGTCGCCTTGATTCATCCATAATAGAGCCAAAAGCAGAGCCAAAAGCAGAGCCGAAAACAGAGCAGAACCCAGAGCAGAAAAACATGACGGACACCCGCCACACCCGCCACGCTATGCGCACCTTGAACGCCCATCCTGCCGCCTTCCCGCTCCGCAGCCAGGGCTTGAGCGCCCGCGCCTTCGCCTGATGCAGGAGCCGCACGCCCAGGCGCCACTGCGCGAAGCGCACGGCGTGCGTCTGCGCCGCTGGGCCTGGACCGCTGCCGGCGCCCTGATGGTGCTGCTGGGGATCATCGGCGCCATGCTGCCCGTCATGCCGACGACGATTTTCCTGATCCTCGCCCTGGCCTGCTTCAGCCGCGCCTCGCCGCGCCTCGAGCACTGGCTGCTGCAGCATCCCCGCTTCGGCCCGCCGCTGCGCCAGTGGCGCGAACACCGCGCCGTCTCGCGGCGCGGCAAGGCCATGGCTTGCCTGGGCATGGCCATCGGCTTTGTCGCCATGTGCCTGGGCCATCCGCCGTGGTGGGTCATCGCCATGGTGGGCGCCATGGAAATCGCCGTCCTCATCTACCTGTTGCGGCGGCCCGAAGGCCCTGCCGCCAGCGGAGCAGAATCTGCCCGCGAAGAGGACCATGGCAGGCAATAAACGGCCCTGCCTGCCTCAAAAAAACGCCAAGTCAGCCAAGCTTCACATAAAAACACCGCGATGCCCACGCAGGGCGCGTCGAACTTTTCACCAAGATGCGGCTTCGCTGCGCCAGTCCACGCGATTAAATTCGGCAATAGCGCCACTTTCCCGCTTTTTCAACTTGAAAACCGGCGCATAGACATTATTTGCATATTCAAAGCAAGATTCTGTCGTAGGAGTAATAACACGATCGGAGGTATACTACGCAACCGACGTAGCAGGCCGGGCGATTTGGCCCCTGCAAGCAAGCCTGTCACGGTCCAATAAAAAAGGAAACACTGCATGACCACACCACACCGTACGCCGGTGATTCGCATCGATGGCGCCAACAAGACCTTCGCGCTGCCCAAGGGCGAACAATTCCACGCGGTCAAATCGGTCACGCTGGACGTCTATCCCGGTGATATTTTCGGCCTGATCGGCAAAAGCGGCGCCGGCAAATCCACCTTGCTGCGCCTGATTAACCTGCTGGAGCGTCCCGACAGCGGCACCATTACCGTGGCCGGGCGCGAACTGACCCGTCTGGGCAAGAGCGAACTGCGCGACGCGCGCCAGAACATCGGCATGATTTTCCAGCAATTCAATCTGCTGCAAAATGCCAGCGTCTTCGACAACGTCGCCTTCCCCTTGAAAATCCATGGCACCGCCAAGGGCGAGCAGATCGCCGCCAGGGTCGAGGAATGCCTGGCGCTGGTGGGCTTGTCCGACAAGCTGCACAGCTATCCGGCGCAGTTGTCCGGCGGGCAGAAGCAGCGCGTGGCGATCGCGCGCGCCCTGGCCAGCCACCCCGACGTGCTGCTGTGCGACGAGCCGACGTCCGCGCTGGACGCGGAAACCACGCGCGCCCTGCTCGACACCCTGCGCGACATCAACGCGCGCCTTGGCGTGACCATCGTCATCGTCAGCCATGAGCTGTCGGTGCTGGGCGCCATCTGCAACCGCGTCGCCGTCGTGGAAAACGGCGCCATCGCCGAACAATTCGATTTGAGCGACACGGCCACCCCGCGCAAGACGGCGCTGGGACGCGAGCTGGCGTATTACGGCACCGAGGCGTTTGAAGCCACCGCATGGAAGGATGCAACACATGTTTGAAGAATCGATCAATAACGTCGTCAACCTGCTACCGGAAATCTCGGTGGCGCTGGGCCAGACCATGACCATGCTGAGCATCGGATTGAGCGCCGCCATCCTGATCGGCGGCCCGCTGGGCATTGTGCTGTTCCTCGTCTCGGAAGGCCAGTCGCTGGAAAACCGTCCGCTGTCGATGATCCTCGGCTGGCTGGTGAATACCGTGCGCAGCTTCCCCTTCATCATCTTGCTGGTCGCCCTGACGCCGTTTACACGCATCATCGCGGGTACCTCGATCGGCCCGCTGGCAGCTGCCGTGCCGCTGTCGTTCGCCGCCATTCCCTACCTGGCGCGCCTGGTGGAACAGAACCTGCGCGAAGTGCCGCGCGGCGTGATCGAGGCGGCGCACGCCATGGGCGCGTCGGAAATGCAGATCATTTTCCGCGTGCTGCTGGTGGAAGCGCGCTCCGGCCTGGTGCTGGCCCTGACCGTGTTGTCGATCAGCTTCCTGTCGTATTCGGCCGTGGCTGGCGTGGTGGGCGGCGGCGGCATCGGCGACCTGGCCATCCGCTACGGCTACTACCGCTTCGAGACGGACATCATGGTCGTCACCGTGGCCATCCTGATCGTGCTGGTGCAAACCATCCAGTTCGCCGGCACGCGCATCGCCAAGCGCCTCGACAAACGTTAATTCATATTCAGTATTTCAGTACAAGGAAAAGCATGAAACAACTTCGCCGCAATCTGCTCCTGGCCGCCGCCAGCCTGGCCTTCGCCACCGCCGCCCACGCCAAGGACCCGAAAGAGCTCGTCATCGGTACCAGTTCCGGCCCGTATTCGGACCAGCTGAAGCTGGGCATCAAGCCTATCCTGGAAAAACAGGGCTACAAGGTCAGGATCGTCGAATTCAACGACTATGTGCAGCCGAACTACGCGCTGGCCGAGGGCTCGCTGGACGCCAACGTGTTCCAGCACATCGTGTATCTGACCAAGTTCGCCACCGATAACAAGCTGCCCTTGAGCGCATTGATCACCGTGCCGACCATGCCGATCGGCCTGTACGGCGGCAAGCAAAAAACCCTGGCGGAAGTCAAAAACGGCGCCACCATCACCATGCCGAACGACCCGACCAACCAGGCGCGCGCGCTGGTGATGCTGGCCAAGATGGGCTGGATCAAGCTGAAACCGAACGCCGACCCGCTGCGCGCTTCCGAACGCGACGTGCTGGAAAACCCGAAGAAGCTGAAACTGGTGCCGCTGGAAGCGGCGCAGCTGCCGCGTTCGCTGGCCGACGCCGACTACGCCTTTGTGAACGGCAACTTCGCCCTGGCCGCCGGCATGAAGCTGACCTCGGCCCTCGCCGTGGAAAAGATCTCGGACAGCTATATCAACCTGGTGGCGATCCGCACGGCGGACAAGGCCAAGCCATGGGTCAAGGACCTGGAAGCGGCCTACCGTTCGCGCGCCTTCCTCGACGCGACGAACAAATACCTGGCCGGCTACGAAAAGACGGACTACCAGCTGGCGCTGGAAAAGACGCTGAAAAAATAGACTGCTAGATGTAATGCAAAAAGGACGGCCAGGTACAAACCCGGCCGTCCTTTTTTTCGCCCGCGCTACGCGGGTATCTTCAACACTTGCAACGCCTAACAAAACCGTAGCGAGCGGAAGTAAGTTGTGGTTGAGAAGCGCAACTGTACGAAGGTACAGTGAGCATCGCAGACCGCAAATTACGACGCGCAGTAGGTTTTGATAGGTGTCCCTAGAAACGGTAGCCGACGCCTACGCCGATCAGGATAGGATCGATCTTGACTTCGCTGATCTTGGCGCCACCGGCCAGTACGTCGCTGCGGATCTGGACTTTTTTGATGTCAAAGTTCAGCGACCAGTTTTTATCGAGCTTGTAGTCGACGCCAGCTTGCAGCGAGAAGCCCCAGCTGTCATGCTCCAGGCGGCCAGCGCCGTTCAGCAATTTGACGTCCGAGATATTCGTGTAGTTCACGCCAGCGCCCACGTAAGGGCTCAACTGTTTTTCAGGCATGAAGTGGTATTGCAGCGACAGGGTCGGTGGCAGATGCTTGAAGCTGCCAATCTTCGTCCCGGACAAGGTGACGTCATGCTTTTGCGGATACGTCAGGATCAGCTCGGCAGCGATATTCGGCGTGAAGAAGTACGAAATATCGATTTCAGGAATCGTCTTGCTGCTGACATGAATCAGGTCGGATGCGCCGACGCCACCAACAGGAGCAGATTTGTTGGCCGGATCGATGTGCACGGCGCGCGCGCGCACCAGCCATGGGCTTTCCTGCGCCATTGCATTACCGGCGAATGCGCCGATGGCGGCCAGGACGATTGCTGCTGCAGTTGCGGACTTCTTCATTCTAGTTCCCTCTTTTTGTCGTTAAGTAACGCTGCGAAGTTTAAGAGTGCAGTGCAACAAAAACTTTGATCCACATCAAATAGTGCTAGATGGCATCACTAGAGGGATTTTTTTCTTTACCAAGGTCAAGAAAATGCGGCATTGCGGCGTGGCCGCGCGCATTGCCCCCGTTTCTCCAACGGCCAGCTTGCCGCGCCATGCGGATCCCAGTTGCCCGCCACGCAATGGCCACTTGCGCCGATGTCACTGGATACCCAACTGACTACACCGCATACTATTTCCAGTTCACACATGCGAATGGTAATGATTATCATTTGCGATATAATGCAGGCTCACGCTTAAGCGCTCGCTCAGGCGATCATAAAAAGGAATGGGAGACATGGATATATTGAGGGAACTGCGTGAATCTGGCTTGAAAGTGACCATCCCCCGCTTGCGGATTCTGCAGCTATTCCAAGAAGGCACAATCAAGCACCTGAGTGCGGACGATGTCTACAAACTCTTGCTGGCTGAAAAAATCGACGTGGGCCTGGCCACCATCTACCGCGTGCTGATGCAGTTTGCCGAAGCGGGCATTTTGTTTCGCCGGCATTTCGAATCGGGCCATGCCGTCTTCGAACTGAATGAAGGCCAGCACCACGATCATCTGGTCTGTACGGGCTGCGGCAAGGTCGATGAATTTGTCGATGAAGGCATCGAACTGCGCCAGAACGAGATCGCCACCGAGCGGGGCTTCGTGCTGCACGAGCACGCGCTGTCGCTGTACGGCACCTGCGCCGAATGCACGGCGAAGAAAGTCCCGCCGCGCAAAGCCTCCTGAGGCAGCGCGCAAGGTAGCGCCTGGCAAGCCACCTGCGCTACACTGCGTGCGCCGCAGCTCAACAAGGGACAAGCATGTACATCGGAGAAATCGCCCGCCTGGCGGGCACCTCGCCCAAGGCCTTGCGCCACTATGAAGCGCTGGGCTTGCTGGGCGACGTGCGCCGTTCCGGCGCCTACCGCGTCTACACGCAGCAAGACCTGGCGCAAGTCAGACTGATACGCCAGGCGCAGGCGCTGGGCTTCCGCCTGGCCGAACTGCTGCCCATCCTGGCCGGTGACGAGACCGACTGGGCCGCCCTGTCGCAGCACATCGCCGCCAAGCGCGCCCAGATACAGCAGGAGTTCGCCCGCCTGCGCCAGCTCGACGCGCAATTGGCCGACATCGACACGGAAATTCGCGACTGCCTGACGCGCCAGCACCTTCCAGCGGCCGCTTGACTCTGCCACTAGGGGCAGGCTTTAGCATGCAAGCTGTTCTTTAACGGAAAGCCTGCAACATGAGCAAAATTACACCGAAGCGCATTTTAATTCTCCTCGGACACCCGTCCAGCGACAGTTTCTGCGCCGCCCTGGCCGACGCCTACGCCGCCACGGCCCGCAGCGCAGGCCACAGCGTGCGCGAACTGCGCCTGGGCCAGCTGGACTTCGACCCCATCCTGCACGAAGGCTACCGCCAGGTACAGCCGCTGGAAGCGGACTTGCTGGCGGCGCAGGAAGCCATCAGCTGGGCCGAACACCTGGTGTTCGCCTACCCGATCTGGTGGGGCGGCGCGCCGGCCCTGCTGAAAGGCTTTGTCGACCGCGTCTTCCTGCCCGGCTTTGCCTTCAAGTACCGCCCGGGCAAGGCTTTCCCGGCCCAGCTGCTGAAGGGCCGCACGGCCCAGCTGCTGGTGACGATGGATACGCCGCCCTGGTATTTCCGCTGGGTCTACCACATGCCCGGCATCCACCAGCTGCGCAAGACGACGCTGGAATTTTGCGGCGTCAAGCCCGTCAAGGTGGCCAGCTTCGGCCCCATCCTCAATTCCACCGAAGTGCAGCGCGCGCGCTGGCTGGAACAGGCGCAGGCGCTGGCCCGGCGCCTGTAGGGCCGAAAACGGCTTGCCATCGGCTTGCCATGCAGCCATCTTGCATACGGTTTTGACAAGCTGGTAATCAAGCCGTCACATTCGACAGTTACCATGCTGATATTGCCTGTTTGTCAGTCGCCTTGCCGTCGCGACAACAAGGGTCAGCTCGTCATGTAAAGGTAGCCGCTGTGGAGTTCAACGCTTCTCGATTGCATCTTCCCCGTTATCGCACCTCCGTGGCGTTTGATCTGTGCATACCCACGGAATCGGTGCAGGCCGACGCCAGCAATTTCGCCGTGCTGGAACTGTTCACGGAACGGCGCGACATGATGAGCCTGCCCGTCACGGAGCAGCACAAGCCCATCGGCTTGATCAGCCGCAATATCTTCATGTCGCAGATGTCCAAGCCCTTCTATCACGAGGTGTACGGCAAGAAGAGCTGCATCGCCTTCATGGACAAGGAACCGCTGATCGTCGATGGCGCCATGAGCATCGAGGACCTCACCTTCCGCGCCGTGGAAGCGGGCGAAAAGGCGCTGGCCGACGGCTTCATCATCACCGTGGATGGCGCGCTGGCCGGCGTGGGCTTCGGCTTGCAGCTGATGAACGTGGTGGCCACCATGCAGGCGGAAAAGAACCGGCAAATCATGCACAGCATCGATTACGCCAGCGTGATCCAGCGCGCCCGGCTGCGCACATCGGACGCGGAATTGCGCGCCACCCTGCCCGACGCGCACCTGGAATGGCAGCCGCGCGACGTCGTCGGCGGCGATTTTTACTTCTTCGAGCGCCACGCGGGCGGCTGGTTCGCCGCCATCGCCGACTGCACCGGCCATGGCGTGCCGGGCGCCTTCATGACCTTGATCGCCTCGTCGGCCCTGAGCCAGGCACTGCGCGAACTGGGGCCACGCGATCCGGCCGCCCTGATCGGCGCCGTCAGCCGCTCCATCAAGACCTTGCTGGGCCAGGATGGCGCCGGCAGCGACAACGCTGGCCACGCCGGTTCGAACGACGGCATGGATTGCGCCTTCCTGTGTTACGACGACGCCAGCGCCAGCCTGCGTTTCGCGGGGGCGAAACTGGCGCTGTACGTGGTCGCGCCGGATGCCGACAGCGTGCGCGCCATCGACGGCGCGCGCATGGGCGTGGGCTATGTCGACACGCCGCCCAGCTACTGCTGGCACAACGAGACGCTCGCCATACCCGCCGGCAGCCTGCTGTTCATCACGACCGACGGCTTGCTCGACCAGATCGGCGGCGCGCGCGACATCGCCTACGGCAAGCGGCGCATGCGCGAGCAGCTGCTGGCGCAGCGCGATGCGCCCGCCAGCGACGTGGCGGCGGCGCTGCTGCAGGACAGCGCCGCCTGGCAAGGCAAGCAGCCGCGCCGCGACGACCTGACCTTTTTCTGTTTCCGCCTGTAGTTTTGGCGCCATCGCACCACCTTATCAACAAGAAACCGGGTCACCGGCTAGCCAGGAGCACGGACGTGCTGTACGAAGAATTCAACGAGTTTTGGGATGTGGCGCGCAAGCGCAACATCATCTTTTTTTACGTGGGCTATTTCTCGCAGCACGTGGTGAGCGCCATTTCCGAAACCATCAAGGCGCGCCTCGATACGGCCGGCGCGGCCGGACCCACGCGGCGGCGCATCTTTTCCTCGTTCATCGAGATGTCGCAAAACATCATGCACTATTCCGCCGACAGCCTGACGCCCGATGCGCAGCTGGACCAGCAGATGCGGCGCGGCTCGTTTTGCATCGGCACGCGCGGCGACAGCTTTTTTCTGCTGTGCGCCAACCCCGTCTCGACGGACAACGTGGCGCAGATCCGCGCCCGCTTGGAGCCGCTGCACACGATGACGATGGAAGAAATCCGCCTCGCCTACAAGAAGGCCCTGCGCGAGGAAGCGCCGGCCGACAGCAAGGGTGCCGGCCTGGGTTTTCTCACCATGGCACGCGACGCCAGCGAGCCGCTGGAATTCGAATTCGTCCAGGACCTACAGGAGCCGGGGCTCACCATCTTCTGCATCAAAGCCATCATTTGAAAGAGCCGACTCAGGAAAGCATATGCAATTACCGTCACCACTGTTCATCGCCGCGACCCCGTGCTCGCCCGAAATCGACTTCCGTTTCGAGCAGCACACCCTGTCGATCAAGGGCGAGTCCTATCCGGAAAACGCGGCTGCCTTCTATGGCCCGCTGATCGCCACCGTGCGCACCTACCTGGACGCCTGCCGCGAGAGCGCCATCACCGTCAACGTCTCGCTGGCCTACTTCAACAGCTCCAGCACGAAGATGCTGTTTACCCTGTTCGACACCCTGAACCAGGCGGCCATCGATGGCAACCAGGTGCGCCTGAACTGGTATCACGACGAAGACGACGACACCATCCTGGAGTTCGGCCAGGAGCTGCAGCAGGATTTCACGGCGCTCGATTTCTGCGACCATCCCGTGCGAGGCAGCTAGAGCATGCACGCCGCCATCTCCGAGTCCGGCCTGGAACCCGACCTGTTCACCGTGGAAGCGGCGGCGCTGGCTGCCGCACGCCGCATGCACGCCGACGTCCATGCCAGCGGCGAGGCGCAGCGCCGCGTGCTCGGTGAATTGATCAATCACTACGAACGGCTGATGCGCGAGACACGGCGCCTGATCGGCCGCAGCGACCGCGCCGAGCGCGACATGCATTTGCTGAACCGGCAATTGCAAACCCTGGCCGGCCAGCTCGAATACCGCGCCACGCACGACCCGCTGACGGGCGCCCTGAACCGCGGCGCCGTGATCGAGCATGCCTCGCACTGCCTGGCGAAGGGCGACATGGCCCTGATCGTGCTCGACATCGACCTGTTCAAGCAGGTCAATGACGATTTCGGCCACCCGGCCGGCGACGGCGTGATCCAGGCCGTGGTCGACTGTCTGAAGGGATTATTGGGACAGGAGACGGCCATCGGCCGGGTCGGCGGTGAAGAGTTTTCCGTGGTCTGGCCCACCTCTTCGCGCGACGAGGCGGCGCAAATCGCGCAGCGCATCTGCGAGAGCGTCGGCCGCCAGCGCCATGCGGCGCCCATCACGCGCGCCATCACCGTCAGCGTGGGCCTGAGCTGGAACCGCGCCGGCACGCCGTTCGAGACGGCCTACAGCCATGCGGACCAGGCCCTGTACCAGGCCAAGCGTGAAGGACGCAACTGCGTGCGCCAGTGGCTGGAGAGCTGAATCAGTGCACTGCATCAGCGCAGCTGTTCGCGCGCCATGCTGCCGTCGCGGCGCATGGCGGCAGCGGCGCGCTGCATGGCAGCCACCTGCGCCTCGGGTACCTTGAGGTTACAGGCCAGGTAAGTCTGCACGCGATTAAAGGTCAGCAACGGCTCCACCTTGCCCTCCCACTCCTTGCCGGCAAACGGCTTGCTGCCCACCGCCATGCCCACGGCCCACAGGTCGATGCGCCCCAGCAGCAGCTTTTGCGGATTGAGCCACTCCTGCGTCACGGGCGCCACGTTCAGGCCATGCTGGCGCAGGTAGTCATCGCGCGCGTCGCCCAGCACCGTGCCGATCACCAGGCCGCGCGCATCGGCTAGCGTGCGCAGCGTCAGATGCCGCTCGGCCAGGCCATACAGCACCCACTCCGCTTCGTTGAGGGGGCCGATCCAGCGAAATTGCGCTTCGCGCTCCTGCGTGCGGCTGGTGGAAAAGATGCAGGTGTCGGCTTCGCGCAGCGCCTGCGCGTACGCGCGCTTCCACGGCAACAAATCGATGCTGTAGGCGATGCCGGCGCGCGCCATGATGTCGCGCACCTTCGTCGTTTCGCGTCCCACGACGACATTGCCTTTCATCATGCTCGATGGCGGCAAGTGCTCGCCGACGATGCGCAGACCAGCCGCCGCGGCCAGCGCCGGCATCAGCAGCGCCACTGCCACCAGCCGTGCCATGCTTGCTTGTTTCATGCTTGCTTTCATCTGCGACAGGGGATTCAAGCGAATGTTACCATCGGCCCGCTGTTACGTCAGAAGTGAAGCTTGAATCTCCTCTCATTGTTTTACCAGCAGATCGACCAGCATGCGCGCAGGAGCGCTGAGGCTCGCCTGAGAACGGTGTACCAATCCAATATCCCGATGGAAGGTGTGTGGCCCCAGGTCGATAACGCGTATTGCAGCCGGCCAACGCCGGTGGGCAGCAGTTTGTGGCAGCAAAGCAACGCCAACGCGATTGGCCACGAGCTTGATGATCGCATCGAGTTCGTCGACTTCGCATACTTCGCGCAAAGGCAAATGCATTTTCCGCAGAAAGCGATCGACCTGGCGCCCGCCAAACGAGGCGCGGTCATAACGGACAAAAGGCTGCTGCGACAATAACTCCACCCAGTCATCACCAGGCACGTCCCGTGGCACGATCAAACGGAACGGTTCGCGCGCCAGCGTGGTCCAGCGCAAGTCGCTCTGCAGTGCAAAAGGTGGGCGAATGATGAGCGCCATGTCGATCTCGCCCGCGTCGACCATATTCAACAACTCCATTGACAACCCAGGTAAAACGCGCGTGCGGCAATCGGGCAATTGCTGGTGCAGCGCGGCCAAGGCATCCGGCAGGAAGGAACGCTGTACTGAGGCGATCGCGCCTATGGTCACTTTGGCGGCCGGCGCACCGGCGCTTGCGGAGCCCAGGTTGTCGTACAGGCGTAACAACTCCTGGGTCTGCTCCAGTATCTGAGGGAGTGTCAGGATTTTTGTGTGTCCGGAGTCATTTAGCTAATTTCAATGGTTGGTCACAGGTGCGCCGTAAAGCGCTCGGCGAACAGAATGGCGAATTGGTTTTTCGCGGCACGCCAAGTGATGGCTGGCATTTTCCAATTTTTCGCGATGTTGCGCAAGGCTAGCCAGATCAGTTTTGTCGCCGCCTCGTCGTTAGGAAAGTGGCCACGATTCTTGATGACCTTACGCACTTGCATATTGAGGCTTTCGATGGCGTTGGTTGTGTACATAATCCGGCGCACTTCCATCGGATACGCGAAGAAGGGAATCACCTCTTGCCACTGGCGCCGCCAGATCGCGGTGATGGTCGGGTACTTCAGCCCCCAGGGGCCGCTGGCGAACGCCTCAAGGGCCCGCTGCGCCTCGTCCTCGGTGGTGGCGCGGTAGATGTTTTTCAGTTCGGCGGCGACCAGTTTGCGCTCTTTCCAGCCGACGAATTCCAGGCTATTGCGGATCAGGTGCACGATGCAGGTCTGGACCTGCGCCTGCGGGAAAACAGCGTTGATGGCCTGCGGGAAGCCTTTCAGGCCGTCAACCACGGCGATCAGCACATCCTCGACGCCACGGTTTTTCAATTCGGTCATGACGCGCAGCCAGAACTTGGCACCCTCGGTCTGCTCGATCCAGATGCCCAAAATCTCCTTGGTGCCGTCGGCGCGCACGCCAAGCGCCAGATACACCGCCTTGTTCTTGACGGTGCCCTCGTCGCGTATCTTGACCCGCAGCGCGTCAAAGAAGACCAGTGGATACATGGGTTCGAGCGGCCGGTTCTGCCATTCGATGACCTCGTCCATCACCTCGCCAGTGATAGTGGAAATGAGATCGGGCGACACCTCCAGCCCGTACAGCTCGGTCAGGTGACCTTGGATTTCGCGCACCGGCAGGCCGCGCGCGTACAGCGCGATTACCTTGTCGTCAAAGCCTGGCAAACGCCTTTGGTGCTTGGCCACGAGCTGCGGCTCGAAGCTGCCATCGCGGTCGCGCGGAATGTTGAGTTCAAGTCTGGTTTCGGCGGCTAGCACCGATTTCTTGCTGCTGCCGTTACGGTGATTACGCGTCTGCTCTGGACTATTGCGTTGCTGCTCCAGGTGGTGCGTGAGCTCGGCCTGGAGCATTCTTTCTGCAAGCGCTTTTTTCAACTGGCCGAACAGCCCGGCGTCGGTGAACATGGACTGTGGGTTGTGCGGGTCTACGCCCTCAAGCAGTTTGTCGAGTGTGGCTTTGTCGATGGTCATACGTATCCTTTCCAGGGATAAATTTTATCGTATGACTTCTTTCACACAAAATTTCTGACAGGCTCGTATCTGATGCCCCATCTTGTTGAGCCGCGCGGAGCGCCCCGCGCGGTCGAACAAGGACAAACCCAGTTCGGCCTGCAGGCGCTGCATCTGTGCGCTGACCGCTGCTTGCGTCAGGCCGATCTTGTCACCGGCAGCCGCAAACGTGCCTTCGCGCGCGACGGAGACCAGGGTCTTGAGCTCTCGTATCATTCATCAATCCTATTTGTGTTTATGGAAAAAATATATTGATTATTTTTTTCATTTCAAGATTCTACAATACTTGAGCAGCGTCATTGACTTCCCCGCATCGCGCCGGATCACGACGCCGACCACACACCAACAGGAGATTTCACGATGAGCCTTTCACCTTTCCACCTTGCCATTCCCGTATACGACTTGCCGGCAGCGCGCCGCTTCTACAGCGATGTGTTCGGCCTGGATGAGGGACGCTCCAGCACGCAATGGGTGGACTACAACTTCTTCGGCCATCAACTGGTGATCCATGAACATCCGAAGACCGCCTCCCAGGAACACGTGCATTCCAACCCCGTCGATGGACATGACGTGCCGGTGCCGCACTTCGGCGTCGTACTCGGCTGGAGCGAATGGGAAGACCTGGCCGAGCGCCTGAAAACCTTCGGCACCAAGTTCGTCATCGAACCGTACATCCGCTTCAAGGGCCAGGTGGGTGAGCAGGCCACCATGTTTTTGTTTGACCCATGCGGTAATGCCCTCGAGTTCAAGGCCTTCCAGAACATCGACCAGCTGTTCGCCAAGTAATACCGGTGGCACGGGTTTCGCCCGTGCACAATTGCCATAAAACAAAACGGGGACAGGCATGAAACGGATTTCTTTGGTTGTACAAATCGCCATCGGACTGGCGCTGGGCATACTGGTCGGCTGGTATTTCAACACGCATCCCTTGCACCAGGACTGGGTCAGCTTGCAAGTGCTCAAGCCCCTGGGCGATATCTTTATCAAGATGATGAAGATGGTGGTGGTACCACTGGTGTTCTGCTGCATGGTGCTGGGCATTGCGGGCGGCGACAACAAGTCGTTCGGGCGCATGGGCATCAAGTCCATCGGCTACTTTTTTGCCATCACCAGCCTGGCCATCGTCGTAGGCCTGCTGCTGGCTAATCTGTTCCAGCCTGGCACGGGTACCGATATCTCCTCCATGGTCCATGGCGGTACGGCCATGAAGATGGAGCCGCCCAAAGGCGCACTGGTGATCCTGCAAAATATCGTCCCTGAGAATATTTTCGTGGCCCTGGCGGAAGGCAAATTGCTGTCCATCCTGTTCTTTGCCGTGCTGTTCGGCCTGTCCCTCAATTCCCTGCCGCAGGCCAGAAGCGCGCCAGTGGTGGCAGTGCTGCAAGGCATACTCGATACCATGTTCAAGGTGGTGCGCATCGTCATGGCGTATGCGCCAATCGGCGTATTCGGCATGATAGGGGCGACCGTCTGCAGTTTCGGCTTCGCGTCGCTGTTGCCGCTGGTAAAACTGATCGGCGTGGTCTACTTGGCGCTACTGTTGTTCGCACTGGTGGTGCTGGGCGGCATCTGCTACTTGATCGGCGAAAACATCTTCAAGCTGATCCGTTATTTCAGGGATGAGTTGCTGTTGGCCTTTTCCAGCGCAGCGTCGGCCGCTGTGATGCCGCAACTGATGGAAAAACTGGAAGCCTATGGCGTGCCACGTCGCATCGTCAGCTTCGTGGTGCCGGTCGGCTATGCCTTCAACCTGGACGGCGCGGCCATCTTCCTTGGCGTGGCGACCATCTTTATCGCGCAGCTGTATGGCATCGACCTGTCGGTGACGCAACAAGCCATGCTGGTGATCACCATGGTGCTGACGTCGAAAGGGGCAGCTGGGGTGCCGGGCTTTGCCATCATCATTTTTTCCGCCACGCTGGCCTCGGCCGGACTGCCACTGGAAGGCGTGGCCCTGATCGCCGGGATTTTCAGGATCATCGACAGTGGCACGACGACCCTCAATGTGCTGGGCAATGCCGTCGCGCCGCTGGTCATCGCGCGCTGGGAAAAAGTAGCTTTGCTGCCGCAACAGGCGGTGGCGGGAATGGCCCGCCCTTGAGGAAAAAAGGCTTGCGAACGCGTCAGCGCCGCAAGCCTCGCTGGCTTCAGCCAAGTTCGAGCCCTGCCAGACAGGACTGCAAGCTCAGATGCCCGCCGACGATCAACGTGTATATCGCCGCCGATTGCTGCTGCTGCGGATCAGGCTCGCGCAGATCGAAGGTGGCCTTCCAGGCGATCAGCGTCTTCGCCTGGCCCCTCACTGGCGTCAGGCGGATAGGCTTGTGCAACGCCTTCGCTACTACCAGCGCGCAAGCCGTCGACATATTGCTGGGCAACAGCGATGACGGCATCGTATTGGCTGGTGGCTACTGCCTTGATATTGTTGGTCATGATGGTTCCTTGTCGGTCAATGAAAAAATGATTCAGAGGGCGGCGTGCGTGTGATAGATCTTGCTCACCACTGTCCACTTGCCTGCCACTTTCAGCAGGTTGAAGAAGTCGGTAAAGCAGAAGCCGGAAATATCATTGGTATCGATGCGGGCGCTGGCGGCCGAGCCTACGATGTCGATGCGGGCAATCACTGCCCGCGCCTCTGGCGACGGCCGAAATGCCGTGCCGATGACATCGAACAAGCCCGAAATGGCGCCACCCGTCAGCTCACCATCCGCAGTGACACCGAAGATGGTGGCCTGCTCGCTGAAGGCGGGCTTCATGATGCTGCTGTTGGCCTGTTTGCCACCTTCGTTGTACTGATTGAGCACGTCGACGATGGCGCTGTATTCCTGCACATAGCTGGGTTGGGACATGGATCGCTCCTTGGAGATGAATGGATGACCGGCGCATGCCAGAGCAGCTGCCGGCATATATCTGTAGCAATCGCTACTGAATGTATGTATTATATAGTGATTGATACAGAACATGTCATTCAATGCGATTCAGCCGTGTCTGCAGGATTGCCGGGGCACCCTATATCACCAAAGGCCAGCGCAAGCGGGCCACTCAATTAGCGACCTGAACTGGTCGAGACAAGGAAAACACATGAAAGATAACGCCAGCCATACCGATTTATTTTCGCCCGTCAACATGGGCGCCATCGAACTTGCCAACCGTATCGTGATGGCACCAGTCACGCGCAGCCGCTACAGCGAGGAGGGCATCCCCGATGACATGCATGCGCTGTACTATGCCCAGCGCGCCAGTGCCGGCCTGATCGTGGCCGAGGCAAGCAATATCTCGCCGCAGGGACGCGGCTATGCCGCCACTCCCGGTATCTGGAGCGACGCGCAGGTGGCAGGCTGGAAAAAGGTCACCGATGCCGTGCATGCGGCCGGCGGCAAGATCGTCAGCCAGCTGTGGCACGTGGGCCGCTTTTCGAATGTTGCTCTGCAGCCGGATGGCGCGTCTCCCGTAGCGCCTTCCGCCATCCAGGCCGAAGGCAACACCTACACCGCTGAGGGCTTCGTGCCGGTATCGATGCCGCGCGCGCTGGAAACGTCCGAGATCCCGGGCATCATCGAGCAGTACAGAATTGCCGCGCGCAACGCAAAACGTGCCGGCTTCGATGGCGTCGAGGTGCATTCGGCGAACAGTTATCTACTAGATCAGTTCCTTCGCGACTCCACCAACCACCGCACTGACGCTTACGGCGGTTCCATCGAAAAACGCGCCCGCCTGACGCTCGAAGTGACGGCCGCAATCGTCGAGATATGGGGTAGCGATCGCGTCGGCATCCGTTTGTCGCCGGTCACGCCCGATGCAGGCAATACGCCGCCGGACAGCAACGTCATGGCCATGTACGGCTACCTGATCCGTGAGCTGAACCACTTTAACCTGGCGTATCTGCATTTCGTCGAAGGCGCGACTGCGACCTCGCGCGAGGTGCCGGAGGGTATCGACCTCGATGCCTTGAGCGCGCAATTCAACGGCCAGTTTATCGGCAACAACAACTACGACCTGGCGATGGCGGAACAGCGCCGCGCGGCAGGCAAGATTGACGCTGTTGCCTTTGGGCGCTTGTTTATTTCGAATCCGGACCTGGTGCACCGCCTGCAGTCCGGTATTGAACTGGTGATTGCGCCGCACGAGTCCTACTACGGCGGCGGCGCCAAGGGCTACACCGACTGGCCAACGGCCGCCGGCTGATTCGCCAACAATTTAGCGCCATTTAGTGCCCGGCATCGTGTGCGATGTCACCAGTCCAGCCGAGATGAAGTCCCTGGCGCAAGCGGCGCACGACCGTTTCAGCGCGGTCGATATTCTCGTCAATAACGCCGGCCTGATGCTCTTCTCCAACTGGACCGACCTGGCAGTCGACGATTGGGAGAAGATGATCAACGTTAACATCAAGGGCCATCTGAATGCGATCGCCGCCGTGCTGCCATTCATGCTGGCGCAAAAGTCCGGCCAGATACTGAACATGGATTCGGTCGCAGGTCATCAGCTGGGGCCGGCGGCGGGCGTCTACAGCGCCACGAAATTTTTTGTACAGGCGATGACGGAATCGATGCGCAAGGAGCTCGGTGTCCAGCATGACATTCGCGTCAACACTGTCAGCCCCGGCGTGATCAACACGGGGTGGGCCGACAAGGTCACCGATCCGGCGGCCTGTTTGCATTGCGGTTGCCGGGCGATGGCCGGTATACTCGGCACCGAGCAGTCTTATGTGCAGCAGATTTGAAAAGAGGCGGTAATCCCGATGTCCAGCACTGAAAATCTTCCATCGACCACTAAACTCAAGGGCCGACCGCGTGGCTTCGACCGCGCCGAGGCCCTGGTGCGCGCACTCGATGTGTTCTGGCGCCGTGGCTACGAACCGGCCTCGCTGGCCGAGTTGTGCTCGGCCATGGGTATCAATCCGCCCAGTTTGTATGCCGCCTTCGGCAACAAGGCCAAGCTGTTTCTCGAAGCCGTCGATTTCTATGAGCGTACCTACTGGGATGCGCCGTGGGCACGCATGGCCGACGAGCCGGACGTCCATCGCGCGATTGACCGCTTCTTCAAAGAATCGGGCGAGATACTGCTGTCGCCACAAGTGCCCTGCGGCTGCCTGGTGGTGCTGGCCGCCATCAATGTGTCGGCGGAGTCGGTCGAAGTGTTCGACGCCGTCAAGGCCTTGCGGCAAGAAGGCATCGCACACTTCAGCAAGCGGCTAAAAAAAGGCATCAAGGACGGCCAGTTGCCCGCCAGGACCGATGTCAAATCGCTGGCGGCCGTGCTCAACACCTTGTTGGAAGGTATGTCGATTCATGTGCGCGATGGCGTGACGTTAAGCGAAATGACCAAGCTTGCTGCGTACGCAGTAAGGCTTCTTCCGACAAACGCTCTTGCTTGAGCGCTATGCAACGCATGCGCAGCGCTCAGGGCGCGACGTGGGTATGGAATATCTTGCTGACGATCATCCACTTGCCATCGACCTTAAGCAGATGGAAGAAGTCGCTGAACGAGAAACCCGAGACATCGTTGGAGTCGACGCGCGCACTGGCAGCGGTGCCGACGATATCGACTTTGACGATCACGCTTTGAGCGTCAGGTGAGGGGCGAAATGGCGGGTTGTCGATAGCCTTAAACAGTTCCTGGATCGAGCCGCCAGTCAGCTTGCCCTTGGCATCGACGCTGAAGATGGTGGCTTTTTCACTGAAGGCTGGCTTCATGACCGTACTGCTAGCCTGTTTGCAGCCGTCTATGTATTTGTTCAGTACCTCCGCGATGGCTTGATAATCCTGCACATAGCCAGGTTTGCTGATGGCCGTGCTACTGGCAACTTGCTGACCCCTTTGCAGGTCTGCGGCTTGAGCAGTGGCGCCAAAGCCGGAAATGATTGCAGCGAACAACAAGGTCTTGAAGAGGGTCTTTTTCATGTAGTCACTCGTGATAATGGTTGCAACTGCTGATGAAGGTAGCAGACCTGGCGGGAGGCCCGATCTGCTATGCATGTTCATTGCGGACTGGACAATGCACGCCGGAAGTTCAGGGTGCAATGTGGGTGTGGAAGATTTTGCTCACTACCGTCCACTTGCCTTCCACTTTCAGCAAGTGGAAGAAGTCGGTGAAGCAGAAGCCAGAAACATCGTTCGTGTCGATGCGCGCACTGGCAGCGGTGCCGACGATGTCGACTCTGACGATTGCCCCCTGTGCTTCAGGCGATGGTTGGAATGCGGTGTCGATGCCGTCGAACAGATTGTGGATACCTCCGCCAGCCAGCTTGCCTTCTGCGTCAACGCTGAACATCGTTGCCTGCTCGCTGAAGGCCGGTTTCATGATGCTGCTATCGGCTTGCTTGCAGCCATCGTTGTACTTGTTCAGCACTTCGACGATGGCCTGATAGTCTTGCACGTAGGTCGGTTTGCTCATGTTGTTACTCCTGGTTATTGCTACTAAAAAACCGGCCACCGTGGCCGGCATGGGGTTCAATCCTTGTGGCTGGACGCGGTAGCAGCCGGTGCCGGGGACCATGCACCCAACTGTGTCAACTTGCTGGCGCGGTGGTTGAGCCACCAGCCGGCCTGGATATTCCAGTTGGCATAGGCTGCGTCCGGGTTAGCCGCTCCCAGCGCCTGCTGTGCATGCAGGGGGAAGTGCGGATCGTGCAGCGCCGCATGGCCCAGTGCGACCAGGTCGGCCTGGCCGGAAGCGATGATGGCTTCGGCCTGCGCCGGATCGACGATGATGCCGACGGCCATGGTGCCAATATGGGCTTCGCGGCGGATTTGCGCGGCGAACGGCACCTGGAAGGCATAGCCGTTCGGGTACTCATAGACGCCGAAACCGCCGGATGAGCAGTCGATGACGTCGACACCGACCGCCTTCAGGGCTTCGGCCAGAGCGACGCTGTCGCCGATAGTCCAGCCAGTGCTGCTGCCATCGACCGCCGACAGGCGCACGAACAGCGGCTTGTCCTGCGGCCAGACCGCGCGCACTTCGCGGGCGATTGCCAAGGGTAAGCGGATGCGGTTCTCGAAGCTGCCGCCGTATTCATCCGTGCGATCATTGGTCAGCGGTGAGAGGAAAGCGTTGAGCAGAAAGCCGTGCGCATAGTGCAGCTCGAGTACATCGAAACCTGCCTCCAGCGCGCGGCGGGCCGCAGCAACAAAATCGGCTCGGACCTTGGCGATACCGTTTGCATCAAGGGCGGTGGGCAGCAGCCAACCGTCGGCCACCGGACGCGCGCTGGGCGACACCACTTCCCAAGGGGTCTCACCGCGTGCGGCGTCCGCGTCATTCAAGGGACCGTTGCCTTCAAACGCGCGCTGGATGCTTGCCTTGGGACCGGCATGGCCAATCTGGATGCCAGGCGTGGCACCATAGCTCTTGGCAAAGGCAGCGATGCGCGCCAGGCCGACGATATGCGCGTCTTCCCACAGGCCCAGGTCGCCATGCGTGATTCGTCCTTCTGGCGAGACGGCGGTCGCCTCGACCATCATCAGGCCGAAGCCTCCCAGCGCGAAACGGCCGTAGTGGACGGCGTGGTAGTCGCTTGCGTAGCCGTCTTTTGCCGTGTACTGGCACATCGGACTCAGGGCATAGCGGTTGCGCAGGGTGACACCCCGCAGTCTCAGGGGCTCAAATATTTTGCTCATGGTTCTTTTCTCGAAAGGTGTCGGGCGTAAGCAGATGGATTTGTTTATGTGATTTATGCCGCTGCTACGACTTCCAGTTCTGCTCGCCTTTGAAATTAATTGCCCAGATTGCTCTTGAGCTCTTGCGATGCCTGCGCTATCGCGCTGCGGATCGCTGGCACATGGCTATTCACGTTCAACAGCCCGAAATCGTGAATCAGGCCGTTGTAGCGCACCGATTTCACATGCACGCCCGCAGCGTCGAGCTTGCGGCCGTAAGCTTCGGCTTCATCGCGCAGGACATCGAATTCGGCAGTCTGGATCAGTGTCGGCGGCAATCCCTTGAGCTGCTCTGTCGTCGCCTGCAGCGGCGAAGCGTAGATCTGCTTGCGTGCGTTGGCGTCCGTCGTGTAATTGTCCCAGAACCACGCCATCAAGTCCTTTGTCAGGAAGTAGCCGTTGGCAAACTGCTTGTATGACTGCGTGTCGAAGTTTGCATCCGTCACAGGACACAGCAATACTTGCGAACGCAGTGCAGGTGCACCCTTTTCATTGGCCATCAAGGCAACCACGGCAGCGATGTTTCCGCCCGCGCTGTTGCCGGCGACGGCAAGGCGTTTGCCGTCCACGTTGATCTCCTTGCCATGCTCGGCCACCCATTTGGTTGCGGCATAGCCTTGCTCGATGGCGACACCGTATTTCGCCTCCGGCGACAGACTATAGTTGACGAAAACCGCCACGGCGCCCGAGCCTGCCACAAGGTCGCGCACCAGCCGCTCGTGGGTTTGGAAGTCGCCAAGCACCCACCCGCCACCATGGAAGTACATGAACGCGGGCAGGGTCTTCTGTTTGCTGCCTGCCGGGCGCACGATGGTCAGCTTCAGGTCGCTGCCATTGACGTGGATTGTCTTCTCGCTGACGTCAGCCGCCGGCAACGCCATATTGGCGCCAGCTTGCGCGCTCACCAGCATGGCGCGGGCATCGACCGGCGTCATGGTCTCGAGCGGTTTGCTGCCTTCAAGGGATTGCAAGAATTTTGCCGTGCTCTGTTCGACGCCGGGCAGGCTTGCTGCAAAAACATTGCCTTGAGCCAGGGCCACGATGGAAAGGGCGAGAGCGGAGCGGAGGGGTTTCATGAGGTTTCCTTTTCTCGAAAAACGGCTTGCCTAGCCGGATTGATTTGTTTGATGTGATCAGTATGCAGATAGGCGATAATGAAGTAAATAATCATAACTTGAGATATTGTATGAACAAAAAAGTCATAATTGATCACTCAGGCCAAGTTGAGGGCATTGAAGGCGTCATCTCTACGTCGCCGCTGTATCTTCCGGGTCTGCTGACCTTTGAGGCCGCCGCAAGGCATTTGAATTTCGCGCGCACTGCCGCAGAAATAGGCGTCACGCCGACTGCCGTATCACGCACAATCAAAAACTTAGAAGCACAATTGAATGTGCGGCTGTTCAATCGCACCACACGTAGTGTCGGTTTGACCGAGGCTGGCGCGTCATTGAACGCGACATTGGCGCCTGCACTTGCCTTGATTAGAAACTCGCTGTCACAAGCTTTGCTCGCGACGGATCAACCGTCGGGCATGTTGCGCGTCAGTTCATCCTATGTCGCCTACCATATCTTGATCGAGCCGCACATGGCATCGTTCCTGGAACAATTTCCGCTCATCAATGTCGAGATCTCGCTCGATAATCAGCTGACCGATATCGTCAGCGCCGGCTTTGATATCGGCATACGCATGGGGCGGAAACTGCAAAATGACATGATTTCTGTACAACTGGGAACAGTACAAAAGAGAATCGTGGTGGCAGCGCCCGATTATTTCCGCGAGCGCAGTGAACCACAAACGCTGGCTGAACTGCTCAAGCACAACTGCCTGCGCCAGCGCTATTGCGTCGGCGGGAGGCTGTATGAATGGAAGTTCGAAGATCGCGGTCAGATGGTACAAATCGAGGTACAAGGGCGCAATATCTTTGACGAAATGCGATCCGTGCTCGACGCTGCAATACAAGGCCAGGGCATCGCGTTCATCCTGGAAGATTTTGCGAAGCAGGAGCTGGCCAGCGGCATGCTGCGGCAGATACTGAGTCAGCACTGGGCATTGGATGACGCTTTTCATCTCTACTATCCACATCGCGAGCATATGCCCGGAAAGCTGCGTGCATTCGTTGATTTCATGCGCGCTGCCAATCAAACGAAAACGTCTTGATTTAATGGCGACTATTGCAGTGTGAATCTGCGGCAACGTGGCAACAAGCCAACGCCGGGAGAGCGCAATGAGAGCGGCATCAGGGAAAGGGGTCGAAGGAAAAGTAAGTGGCGGAAAACAGTAGGAGTCGAACCTACGGGAGAACGTCTGACGCCCTCCACCGGGTTTGAAGCCCGGCCACATCACCGGATGAGTGTGCTTTCCGCGGTGCCTGAGCTAGTACTTAGCTGTTGGGCAAGGCTGCAGTATAGGACCACAGCGCTTGCGGACGTAATAGATGCCCATTGCCAACACGGCGAGTATAACCGACGCGGTCAAAGAATTCCAAGACCTGGATCGCCCGCTTGCGGCCCAGACCACTGGCATCGCGGAAGGCGGCTGCGCCCACGGCGCCGGAACCGGGCGCCAGATTCTCGTCCAGCTCCGCTTTTTCGGTCAGAGTGCGTACCAGTTGCGCCAGCTCGGCCAGCGCCGCCTGGTGATAAAACAGGTCGTGCACCACCTGGCTGATCTGCCCTGCCTTGGCAAGTTTACGCAACAGCCGGCGCGCGTCATCCTCGGCCAGGCCGAAGTCGCGCGCCAGGTCGCGCGTCCACGGCGGCTCGAAGCGCCCCTGTTCCAACGCTGCCAGCAAGGGCTCGGCCAGCGCCTGCTCCTGCGGCGTCAGTTCCACGCTGTGCGTCGGCAGATGCAGGCTGGCGCCGCGCGCCAGGAGCTCGCCGCGCGCCAGCAAGGCTTCGACCAGATGGCTCCACAAGGCGTCTTCCATCTCCGCATCGACGATGCGCTTCAGGCGCCACAGTTCCGGCCCAGCCTCGTCGGGGGCGCGCGCATGGAACACCGCCAGGGCAACCAGCACCCGCTGTTCCAGCGCCAGCAGCGCCGGCGGCGCCAGCAGCAGGGCGTCGCCACCGCGCAGGGCGATGCGCCGCGTCTCGGCCGGCAGCGCGATGGCGTTCGCCGGCAGCAGCGACAGGCGCACCAGCAGCGACTCGCGCAGCCCCAGCGGGCTTTGCGCCAGCAGGGCAGCAATATCGCCCTGTGCGACAAAAGCGGCCAGGGCATCCAGCCAGGCCAGCCTGGCCGGGCTGCGGCGCTTGCGCGCGGGGCCGAACGGGTCGAGCACCATGCCGCCGCCCACCGTCTGCGTCGCTTGCGCATTGCGCACGACGAAGCGGTCGCCCGGCACGCCGTGCATGGGAGACTCGAACACCAGTTGTACCCTGCCCGTCTGCCCCGGCGACAGGGTTTCGCCATCGAGCATGACGGCGCGCGCCAGCTGGTGCGCCGCGCCCAGGTGTACATGCAGCGGCGACCAGGCTTTCAATTGCACGCCGGCGTCGGGCAGCAAGGTCAGTTCCACGTCGAGGCGTTCGGAACACTGCGCCAGCTCGGGCGCGACGATCCAGTTGCCCCGTTCGATGCGTTCGCGCTCGATGCCGGCCAGGTTCAGCGCCAGACGCTGGCCCGCCATGCCCGTCTCGGCTGCGCGGTTCTGTGCATGGATGCTGCGCACGCGCGCGCCTGCGCCGCCGGGCGCCAGCTGCAGCATGTCACCCACCTGCGCGCGTCCCGCCAGCGCCGTGCCGGTGACGATGGTGCCCTGTCCCGACAAGGTAAACACGCGGTCCACGCCCAGGCGGAACAAGCGCCGTTCATCGCGCTGCGGCAGGCTGCGCGCCACCTGCGTCAGGTGCGCCAGCAAGGCGGCCACGCCGGGATCGTTGTCGCGGCTGGCGGCCGTGGGGAAGATGGGACTGCCCGCCAGCGGCGTGCCGGCCAGCAGCGCCTCGATCTCAAGCTCCACCTGCGCCACGCGGGCGCCATCGGCGCGGTCGATCTTGGTCAGCGCCACGGCGCCGCGCGTCACGCCCAGCAGCTGCAAGATCGCCAGGTGCTCGTGCGTCTGCGGCATGATGCCGTCGTCAGCCGCCACCACCAGCAGGGCAAAGTCGATGCCCGTCACGCCGGAGGCCATGGTACGGATGAATTTTTCGTGCCCCGGCACGTCGATCACGCCCAGCACCGTGCCGTTCGCCAGCGGCAGATAGGCATAGCCGAGTTCAATCGAGATGCCGCGCGCCTGTTCTTCCTTCAGGCGGTCCGTGTGTACGCCCGTCAGCGCGCGCGTGAGCGTCGTCTTGCCATGGTCGATATGGCCAGCGGTGCCGACGATCATGCGGACAACTCGCCGAGCTGCGCGATGAAGGCCGTCTCGTACGCCACTTCCAGGCAGCGCAGGTCCAGCCACAGAGTGTCTTGGCCGATGCGCCCGATCACGGGACACGGCAAGGCGCGCAGGCGCTGTTCCAGCACGCCCAATGGATTGCTCAGGCGCGAACCGGGTGCGCTACGGACGGCCAGGCCAAAGCTGGGCAACTGGTCAACGGGCAAGGCGCCGCTGCCGATCTGGCTTTGCATGGCTTCGGCCGTCACCACGTACTGCATGCCCAGCGCGCCTTGCAGCAGCGGCAGCAGGGTTTGCGCCTGCGCGCGCATGGCGCAAGCGGGGCGCGTCAGCAAGCGCAAGGTGGTCAGGCGTTCGGCCAGCAAGTCCGGCGCGCGGTACAGCTGCAGCACCGGGGCCAATGCCGCCAGGGTCAGTTTGCCCACACGCAGCGCGCGTTTCAGGGGGTTGCGCTTGATCTTCGCGATCAGATCGGCGCGTCCGACGATGACGCCGCACTGGGGCCCGCCCAGCAATTTATCGCCGCTGAAGGTCACCAGGTCGGCGCCCGCTTCGATGGTTTCGCGCACCGTCGTTTCATGTGGCAGGCCGTATTGCGCCAGGTCGACCAGGGTGCCGCTGCCCAGGTCCACGGCCGTCGGCACGCCGTGTTTTGCCGCCAGCGGCACCAGTTCATCGAGTTCCACGCTTTTCGTGAAACCGGTAATGGCGTAATTGCTGCAATGGACCTTCATCAAGAGGGCCGTGTCTTCATTCACGCCATTGGCGTAATCGGCCAGGTGGGTGCGGTTGGTGCTGCCCACTTCGCGCAGCACGGCGCCCGCGCGCGTCATCACGTCGGGGATGCGGAAGGCGCCGCCGATTTCCACCAGTTCGCCGCGCGAGACGACGACCTCCTTACCCTGCGCCAGGGTGTTCAACATCAGCAGCACGGCGGCCGCGTTGTTGTTGACGACGGTGGCCGCTTCGGCGCCCGTCAATTCGCGCAGCAATTCCTCGACCAGGTCGTCGCGGTCGCCGCGCTTGCCCGTCTCCAGGTCGAATTCCAGGTTCATCGGCCACTGCAGCGCTTCCACCACGGCTTGCACGGCGGCGTCGGGCAGCAGCGCGCGGCCCAGATTCGTGTGCAGCACGGTGCCCGTAAGGTTGAACACGGCGCGCAGCTGCGAGCGCGCTTGCGCCTGCAGCCGTTCGGCCATGTGCACGGCGATGGCGGCGATCGATGCGCCCTCCTCGCACACTGCGCCGGCCAGCATGGCCGTGCGCAGTTCGGCCAGCACGGCGCGCGCGCAGGCCAGGGTTTGCACGCGGCCGTAATGTGCTATCAGGTCCAGGCAAGCCGCGTCGCCCAGGATGCGGTCTACCGACGGCAGGCGCACGGTTTGCCCCGTTGTCATGCTGGCTGGCCTTCGCCGCTGTCGTTCTTCCCCAGCCACAGCAGCGGATTGCCGCTGGCGCGCTGGTAGCCCGCTTCGCCCACCAGCAGGTCGAGCATCAGGCTGGCCAGGTCGTCGGCCAGCGGTTCGACGTTGTAATCGTGTTCCTGGTTGAAGACTTTTCGATAGGTATGGCAGTCGTCGCAGGTTTCCGCGCGCGCCACCTTCTTCGGATCATTCGCCTTGTTGGGCAATTTGTCGTCCTTCGCCGCCACGGGGTCGAACGGTGCCGCATCGGCCGCGTCCAGGCCCTGGTAGGCGATCTTGCCATTCTGTTCGCAGGTCGAGCACTTCACGCGCACCATATGCCATTCGCTTTCGCAAATGCCGCAGTGCAGGTAGCGGTAACCTTGCGACTGGCCGCCGATGCGGATCACGCTGGCGACGGGGTGCGAACCGCAGACAGGACACAGGGTACCCGTTTCCAGGTCCGGCACGCGCGCGGCGCGCAGTTCGCTGGCCGACACCGACCACAGGATTTGCAGCGCGGCGGCGACGAACGGCGCGTGCATGGGATTGAGGTTGTCGCCGTTTTCATCGAGCACGGCATCGGCGCAGGCGTCCAGCGCAGATGCATCAAGCGCGCGCAGCTGGGCCAGCACCTGGGTCAGGCCGCCCGATAATGCCGGCTGGCTGGCCGCCGTGGCGGCCAATTCATCGAGCAGGTTGGCAAAGATGTCGCGCCAGACGGGCGGACGGGCGCCATTCACGGGCAGCACCGGCATGCGGTGCTGCATCGCGCGGCGCAGCGCGTCGGGGTCGGCGGCAGGCACGGCGCCGGGCGCCAGTTTTCCCACCACGGCGGCCTGCGCGTCGGCCAGCGCGGCCATCAGCACCAGGTAACCCTGCATGCCCGCGTCGACGGGGATGCCCTTGATATTGCCTTTCGCCAGCTCGCGCAAGCGCAAGGCACGCGCCTTGAACAGGCTGTCAGGCTGCGGCAGCAGCAGGCGCGGAATCGCGTTGTGGTCCAGGCCTTCGATTTCGCCTGGCTGAAGAATGCGTTGTACCAATGGAGTTCCCATCAAAAAAGGGGATGTAAAAGTATTCTAATCGATAAAAAGAAAGGGGTCAGTCCTGGGACTGACCCCGGGTCATGCCGGTGGCATCAATATCAAGAACTTAGTCTTTTGTATTGCGAATGACCGCCTCAAACCACTTCGGATGGTGCTTGCGCGCCCAGCCGTAGGTGACGGTGCCGCGCACCATGGCGCCGATCGAGCCCTTGACCCACAGCGCCGCATAGATATGCACGATGATGGCGCAGATGATGGCGAAGGCGCAACCGGCATGCAGCAAGGCGGCAAAGCGCACTACGTCGATCGGGAAGTAGAACGCGAAATACGCGCGCCAGATCACGATGCCCGACAGCAGCAAGCCGATCATGCTGACCAGCAACACGAAGAACAGGATCTTCTGGCCGGCATTGTATTTGCCGATCTTCGGCAGCTTTTCCTCACGGTTGTTGAGCACGTCGTCCATTTGCTTGAGCCACTGCTTGTCGCCGTCCTCGAACTTGTTGTGGTGCCAGAAACGCACCACCAGGATCGCGAACGAGACAAACATCACCAGGCCGGCAAACGGATGCAAGATGCGCGTCCATTGCCCGCCGCCGAACAGGTTCGCCAGCCACGCCATCGAGGGATGGAACATGGCCAGGCCGGACAGGGCCAGCATGACGAAAGTGATGGCGGTGACCCAGTGATTCGTGCGCTCGTTCGGGTTGTAGCGTTCGATCAAGGGATTGCCATCCTTGTCGCGCAGCTTGCCATCGTGATGTTCACTATGCTGTTCACTGTGATTCATGCTGTTCCTCCCGGATGCGCTTGGCCTCTTCCAGCGCTTCGTGCTCTTCGTCCTTGCTCACTTCGTTCGGACCGACACGCGTGTAATGGAACAGGCCTGCCAGCGCCGTGACAGCCATGCCGGCGACTGCCAGCGGCTTGGACCAACCCTTCCAGAAGCCCACCATCGGGCTGATGCGCGGACGTTCCGGCAAGTTCGAATACAGCTTCGGCTTGTCGGCATGGTGCAGCACGTACATCACGTGCGTGCCGCCCACGCCCAGCGGATCGTACAGGCCCGCGTTGTCGAAACCGCGCGACTTCAGGTCGACGATGCGCTCTTCCGCATGCACCTTCATGTCTTCCTTGGTGCCGAAGAGGATGGCGCCCGTCGGACAGGTTTTCACGCAGGCCGGTTCCTGGCCCACGGCCACGCGGTCCGAGCACAGCGTGCATTTGTAGGCGCGGTCGTCCTTTTTCGAAATGCGGGGCACGTCGAAAGGACAGCCGGCCACGCAGTAGCCGCAGCCGATGCAGTTTTCCTGGTGGAAATCGACGATGCCGTTCGTGTATTGCACGATGGCGCCCGGCGCCGGGCACGCCTTCAGGCAGCCCGGGTCCTCGCAGTGCATGCAGCCATCCTTGCGGATCAGCCACTCGAGGTTGCCGTCATTGTCTTCGTGTTCGGCAAAACGCATCACCGTCCACGATTGCGGCGTCAAGTCCGTCGGATTGTCATAGGTGCCATGGTTTTCGCCGACTTCGTCGCGCAAGTCGTTCCATTCCATGCACGCCGTCTGGCAAGCCTTGCAGCCGATGCACTTCGACACATCGATCAGCTTGGCCACGGTGCCCGTCACCGGGCTGCGCGCTTGCGGCGGCGTCACCGTGGTAGCCGACAGGCGCCGGATATCTAAGGATTGCAGTGCCATTATTGAGCTCCCATCATGCTTTTTCCACCTTCACGAGGAAGGACTTGAATTCCGGCGTTTGCGAATTCGCATCCCCCACGCCCGGTGTCAGGGTATTGATCAGATACCCCGGCTTGGCCACGCCCGTAAAGCCCCAGTGCAGCGGCAGGCCGACGGTATGCACCTGCTTGCCCTCGATCATCAAGGCCTTGATGCGCTTGGTGACCACGGCCTTGGCGATGATGTGCCCGCGCTTGGAACTGACACGCACTTCCCCGCCGGCGACGACGCCGATGCTCTTGGCCAGCTCTTCGCCGATTTCAACGAATTGCTGCGGCTGGATGATGGCATTCAGGCGCGCATGCTTGGTCCAGTAATGGAAATGCTCGGTCAGGCGGTAGCTGGTCGCCACATGCGGATATTCCTCGTGCGTGCCGAACAGCTTCCGATCATCGGCGAACACGCGCGCGGCCGGATTGCTGGTCGCTAGCGGGTTTTTCGGATGCATGGGGTTGTAGCCCAGCGGATTTTCGAACGGCTCGTAATGCTCGGGGAACGGCCCTTCGGCCATGGCGCCACGCGCAAAGAAGCGCGCCACGCCTTCGCCCAGCATGATGAACGGACCCATGCCGTTTTCCGGCGGTTCGTCGACCTTGAAGTCGGGAATATCGGCCCCGCTCCAATTGGTGCCATTCCATTCAATGAGCTTGCGGGTCGGGTCGAAAGGCTTGCCCTTCAAGTCGCACGAAGCGCGGTTGTACAGCACGCGGCGGTTCGCCGGCCACGCCCAGGCCCAGCCCAGCGTCTGGCCGATGCCGGTCGGGTCGCTATTGTCGCGCCGTCCCATCTGGTTGCCCGCCTGCGTCCAGCTGCCGGTGAAGATCCAGCAACCGCTGGTGGTGGTGCCATCGTCGCGCAATTGCGCAAACGAGGCCAGCTGCTCGCCCTTTTTCACCAGCAGCTTGGTCGGATCCTTCAGATCGTACAAGTCGGCCAGCGCGCGGCCGTTGAATTCGCGGGCGATTTCTTCCGGCTGCGGGTTATGCGGCTGCGCATAATTCCACGTCAGGTTGAGAATAGGATCGGGGAACTTGCCGCCCTCTTTCTGGTACATGCTACGCATGCGCAAGAACAGGCCCGACATGATCTCCAGGTCGCTGCGCGCCTGGCCCGGCGGTTCGGCCGCCTGCCAGTGCCACTGCAGCACGCGCGAGGAACTCACCAGCGAACCGCGCTCTTCGGCGAAGCAGCTGGTCGGCAAGCGAAACACTTCCGTCATGATCTTGGTGGGATCGACTTCGTGGTATTGCCCGTGCGGCTTCCAGAATTCGCCCGTTTCCACGGCCAGCGGGTCCATGATGACGAGGAACTTCAGCTTAGCCAGCGCTTCCGTGACCTTCTGCTTGTTCGGCGCGGACGCCAGCACATTGAAGCCCTGGCAGATATAGCCCGTCATCTTGCCTTGGTGCATGTTCTCGATGGCTTGCATCAAGTCATACGGCTTGTCGAGTTTCGGCAGGTAGTCGAACGCGTAATTGTTCTCGGCCGTGGCGAAATCACCCCACCACGTTTTCATGAAGCTGACGTGGAACTTGCGGTAATTGCTCCAGTAGCTGAGCTGGTTCGGCCGCAGCGGCTTGGTGGCGCGCGCGCCGATATACGCATCGAAGTCCTGTTCGGCTTCGTTCGGCAGGGTCATATAACCTGGCAACAGGTTCGACATCAGGCCCAGATCGGTCAAGCCCTGGATGTTCGAGTGGCCGCGCAAGGCGTTCATGCCGCCGCCCGCGATACCCATATTACCCAACAGCAACTGCACCATGGCGCCCGTGCGGATGGTTTGCGCGCCCGTCGAGTGGTGCGTCCAGCCCAGTGCGTACAGGATGGTGCCGGCGCGTCCCGGCACGGCGGTCGAAGCCAGGGCTTCCGCCACCTTGTGGAACTTGTCGGGCGACACGCCGCACGTCCGTTCGACCATCTCGGTCGTGTAGCGTGCGTAGTGCTTCTTCATCATCTGGTAGACGCAGCGCGGATGTTCCAGGGTCGGGTCGACCTTGGCGTAGCCGTCGTCGCCGATCTCGTAATCCCAGGTGGCCTTGTTGGTGTACTTGCCTTTTTCTTTGTCGAAACCCGAGAACAGACCATCTTCGAACGCATAGTCTTCGCGCACGATGAAAGGCATGTCCGTGTAGTTGCGCACGTACTCATGCTGGATCTTGTCGTTCGTCAGCAGATAATTGATGATCGCGCCGAGGAAGACGATGTCCGTGCCGGTACGCGTGGCGCAGTAGTAATCTGCCACGGATGCGGTACGGGTAAAACGCGGATCGACAACGATCAGCTTGGCCTTGTTATGCGCCTTCGCTTCCGTTACCCATTTGAATCCGCAAGGATGTGCTTCTGCTGCATTGCCGCCCATGACCAAAATCACATCGGCATTCTTGATATCGACCCAATGATTCGTCATCGCGCCACGGCCAAACGTCGGGGCAAGACCTGCCACCGTCGGTCCGTGTCATACACGCGCCTGATTATCAAAGGTCAGCATTCCCATGCTGCGCACTGTCTTGTGGGTCAGGTAACCGACCTCGTTGCTGCCGGCGGACGCGGCCAGCATGCCGGTGGAGAGCCAGCGGTTGACGGTCTTGCCGTCGGCATTCTTTTCGATCAGGTTGGCATCGCGGTCATCCTTCATCAGGCGCGCGATCTTGTCGAGCGCCACATCCCAGGAGATCGGCTGCCATTCCGTGCCACCCGGTGCGCGGTATTCGGGCACTTTCAGGCGGTTCGGGCTGTGGATGAAGTCGACCAGACTGGCGCCTTTCGGGCACAGGGTGCCGCGGTTCACCGGGTGATCGGCATCGCCTTCCACGTGGATGATGCTGGAGACGGCATTTTTTGCGCCGTCGCCCAGACCATACAGCAGGACGCCACATCCTACCGAACAGTAAGGACAGGTATTGCGTGTCTCGGTGGTGCGAGACAGCTTGTATTGCCGCACTTCCGCCATCGCCTGGCCCGGTGCGAAACCGAGCAGGGCGAGGCTGGAACCAGCAATGGTCGCGCCAGTTACCCGAAGGAACTGGCGCCTGGACATCTGAACCATATTCAGGCCTCTATGATGTGAGTAAATAAAAAGTCATACAACGTCGTAGTGGTGTCACTCACTAAGATATAAGCACCATGCCTGTGCCGTATGAGAGTATTTTACCCCTCAAACCCCGTCAAGGCTCAGTCCGCCGGAGAAAATTGCACATAGTCAACATTATTTGAGCGGTACCGAATAGTTCCTCTAAACAATGCCAGCCTGCCCGACGCAGCTCCCGCCCATGAAAAAACCCGCTCGTGAGCGGGTTTTGGGGATGGGACCGAACTTACTACAAGCTGATTTACAGGCTGTAGCGCAAGGTCAGCGCCACGTTGCGCGGCGCGCCCGGCAAGCTCAGGTTCGGGCTGGAACCGTGGCCGGAAACGATGTAGCGCGTATCGCCGATATTGTTGACGTTCAGCTGCACTTCATAGCGGCCCGTGCGGTACGCAGCCATGGCGTCGGCCGTCACGTAGCCGGGCAAGACCACCGTGTTGCCCGGATTGGCGAAACGGCTGCCGACGGCATTCGCGCCGCCGCCCACGGTGAAGCCGTGGCCCAAGTCTTTCGTCAGCCACAAGTTGGCCGTATTGCGCGCGGTCAGGGTGGCGCGCTTGCCCTTGATGGCGACGGAACTGGCCGTCGTCGTGCCCGGCGCATTCACGCTCTTGTCGACGGCGATGGAATCGGTGATCGTGGCGTCCAGATACGCATAGCCGGCCATCATTTTCCAGCCATCGTGCAAATCCGCGTTGAAGGTCAGTTCCAGGCCGTCCGTGCGCTGCGTGCCGACGGGCACGATGCGGTTCGTGATCGGATCGCTGGTCTTGATGTTGTCGCGCTCCAGGCGGAACAGCGACACGGTGGCGTTGGCGCGGCCGCCCCACAGGTCGTACTTGGCGCCCACTTCCGTGTTGCGCGTGGTTTCCGGCGCCAGGTCGGCGTTATTCGCGGCCAGGGCGAAGTTCTCGCCGCTGGGCTGGAAGGAACGGCTCCACGAGGCGTAGTACGACTGCGCCGCGCTGGGTTGCCAGACGAGGCCGGCGCGGGGGCTGTAGGCCGAATCCGTGCGCGACAGGTCTGCCGTCGTCACTCCAAGCGCATTGACCAGGCGCGACTGCTGCTGGTAGCGGTCATAGCGCAAGCCGGCCAGCGCCTTCCACTCGTCGCTGAAGGCGATGGCATCCTGCACGTAGGCGGCTGCCGTGTCGTAGGTACCGAAAGTATCGCTGCGCGCGCTCAGCTTGCTGCGGTTGACCACAGGCAGGACGGGATGGAAGATCGAGACATTCGTCGCCACCACGGTCGAGGCCCAGCTGTTGGCATCCTTGTTTTGCTTGCCGAACTCGGCGCCATACAGCACTTCATGGCGCAAGGTGCCCGTGACCAGCTTTTGCGTCAGTTCCGTCTGGTTGAACCAGCCGCTTTCATCGCGGTTCAGCTTGGCGTGACCGAGGCTCATCGTGCCCTTGACTTCGTTGACGTTGCCGGAAATATTCGTGTTGTTGCGGTCCAGGTGGTAATCGTAATAGCGGAAGGCATTACGCAGCGACAAGCTATCGCTGAACTTGTGCGTCAGCGTGGCGGCCGTGGAGACCACGCGCGACTGGCTGAAGTCCGCATCGCGGGCATTGGCGGCGCCATAATAGGTGCCCGCATCGACGGCGACGGGACGGCCGTGCCAGGACGGGATGCCGAAGTCCGTCAGGCGGCGGTCTTCCAGGTAGTCACCCTGCAACAGCAGCTTGGTGGCGCCAGAGAGGCGGATGGCCACGGAAGGCGCCAGCGCCGTGCGGTTGATGAATTGCTGCTCGCGGTAGCTGTCGGACAATTCGCGCGCGCCCGTGACACGCCAGTCCACCGTCTCGCCCACTCTGCCCACGTCGACTTCGCCGCGGCGCCCTTTTGTATTCGTCAGGCTGAGGGCCACGTCCGTGATATCGATACCCGGTTTTTTGGTGATGCGGTTGACCAGGCCGCCCGAGGAACCGCGGCCGTACAGCACGGCGGCGGGCCCCTTGATCACTTCCAGCCGCTCCACATTCGACAGGTCGCGGAAATACAGCGCGTCATCGCGGAAGCCGTCGACGAACTGGTCGCCGATGGCCGTGAAGCCGCGGATGAACACCTGGTCGCGCTGGCCATCGCCGGTGGACAAGCCCACGCCGGGGATGTTCTTCATGATGTCCTGGATCGACATGGCGTTCTGGTCGCGGATGACGGCAGCCGGCACCACGTTGATCGTCTGCGGCACGTCGCGCAGGGCCATTTCCGTCTTGGTGCCGCTGGCGGACGTGGCGGCGACATAGGCATTGTTATCCTTCGATGCCGTCACGGTGACGGCGGGCAAGCTTTCCTGCGCCCAGGCCGCCAATGGCACGGCGCCGAAGGTCAAGGCGCTCAGTACGGCGAGCGTGATCGGTTTACATCCTGGCTTGTGCTGTTGCTGCATACAATTCCCTGGTCGATTATTTAATACGAATGATTATCATTAGTATTTTATCAGCCGGCGCCGCGAAAAGGTAGGCGAAATGTAAGTGATAGTACTTATGAACTAGGTACTTGATGTAAAAAAGCAACAATGAATTAATATCAATAAGTAATTAAAATTGCTTTGAAAAACTATTTCCGTGCGTCAATGCTATACTTGCGGTTGCTGGTCAGCGGCTCCCCACGCCGCCACACCCCTTGCTTTACCTCCAACGCCGTGCACAGCGCGGCGCGCCGCAATGTAATCACGCGGCACCTGAAGACCCCGATCCCCTGCGCCTTGCGGCGCCTGTCCGCCCCTGCTGGCGGCGGCGATCATGACTATTAAACTGTTAGGAATTACATGAAAAACCTGAACATCGGCAGCCGCCTTGGCGTCGGCTTTGCTGTCGTATTGCTGTTGCTTGCCGCCTTGACCATCACCGCCCTGGTGCGCATGCAAACGGCCAGCGACCTGACCTACCGCCTCATCAATACCAGCATCAAGAACCAGCGCATGGTGGCCGAATGGTCGAAGATCATTGAACTCAACAGCGTGCGCGGCGTGGCCTCGTTTGAAATCACCGATCCCATCGTGCGCGCCAAGATCGAGGAAGACTTGAAAGTCGATGCGGAGCGTTCCAGCAAGCTGCAGGACGACATCATCGCCTCGCTGCTCAACCCGGCCGTGATCGAGCAATTCAAGGTCGTGCGCAAGGTGCGCACCGACTATGTCACGACGCGCGCCCGCGCCTTCAAGATGAAGGCCGATGGCGACGTGGCGGGCGCCAGGGAAGTGTTCGACAAGGAAGTCGCGCCGATCACCGTGGCTTACCTGGCCGAAGTGAAACGTTTTGCCGGCATGCAGATCAAGGCCGCCGACGGCGTCGGCAACAGCATCATCGAAGCCTACAGCAGCACCCGCATTTTCCTTATCACCATGGGCGTGCTGGCCGTGCTGATGGGCATCGGTTTCGCCTGGTGGATCACGCGTTCGATCACCGGCCCCATCCGCGCCGCCGTGAAAGTGGCGGAAACCGTGGCAGCAGGCGACCTGAGCAGCGTCATCACGGCGCAAGGCCGTGATGAAACGGGCCAGCTGATGCATGCCCTGAAAACCATGAACGACAGCCTGGTGGGCATCGTCGGCCAGGTACGCAGCGGCACCGACACCATCGCCACGGCGTCCGCAGAAATTGCCGCCGGCAACCAGGACCTGTCGTCGCGCACGGAACAGCAAGCCAGCTCGCTGGAAGAAACCGCGTCGTCGATGGAAGAACTGACCAGCACCGTGAAGCAGAATGCGGACAATGCGCGCCAGGCAAATAAACTGGCCGGCGACGCCGCCGGCATCGCCAGCCGCGGCGGCGCCGTGGTGGCCGAAGTGGTTGCCACCATGGGCGAGATCAATACCTCGTCGAAGAAAATCGTCGACATCATTTCCGTCATCGACGGCATCGCCTTCCAGACCAACATCCTGGCCCTGAACGCGGCCGTGGAAGCGGCACGCGCCGGCGAACAGGGTCGCGGCTTTGCCGTGGTGGCAACAGAGGTGCGCAACCTGGCGCAGCGCTCGGCAGCGGCGGCGAAAGAAATCAAGGGACTGATCGACGACTCCGTGCAAAAGGTCGACGTGGGCACGGACCTGGTCGACAAGGCCGGCAAGACGATGGAAGAAATCGTGCAAAGCATAGCCTTCGTCACCTCCATCATGAGCGAGATCAGCAACGCCAGCGAAGAGCAGAGCGCCGGCATCGAGCAAGTCAACCAGGCCATTTCCGAAATGGACCAGGTGACGCAGCAAAATGCGGCCCTGGTGGAAGAAGCCTCGGCAGCAGCAGAAGCGATGCAGGAACAGGCGAGCGAACTGGCGCAGGTGGTCAGCGTCTTCCGCCTGGACGCCAACGCGGCCGCAACCGACCGCTTCAGCATGAAAGCGGCGCAGCGCAGCGTGCCGGCAGCGCCAGCACCTTCGGCCGCACCTGCCCGCAAGGCCTCCATCCCTGCCCTGCGCCTGCCCGTGATGCGCAAGAGCGGCAAGGCGCCGGCGCCGGTCGAAGGCGAGTGGGAAGAGTTTTAAGTCCGCAGCAACAGCAAGAACAGCTATTGCCGGCGTATCTCGGCAATAGCCGCCTCCAGCACCTCGTCGCGTCCGGCCCGTATGCCGCCAAGCGTAGGCCTGACCTCGATATCGGGGATGATGCCCACGCGCTGCGTGGGGCGCCGGTCCGGATAAAACACGCCGATGCCGCTGATCAGGGTGCTCAAGCCGCCCGGCAGCGCAAACGGCGACATATTCCCATCCGCGCCAGCCGTGGTGCTGCCGATCACCTTCGCGCGCGGCGCCACGCGCAAGGCCATGGCCGTGTATTCGGCCTGGCTCTGGCTGACTTCATCGACCAGCAGCATGACCTTGCCCGCATAGCGCAGCGCTTGCGGGTACAAGGCTATGGCATTGGTCCAATGGAAGGCGCCGGGGTTGCCAAGGTCGCCCTTGGTAAAGCGGGCAAACTCCGTAGGCCGCTCGACCAGGTAAGACCCCAGGGCAAAGACGACAAACTCGCGCGGGTAGTTGCGTATATCGATAATCAGGCCGCGGCTGCCCGCCGCCGCTGCCATATGCGCCGCCACGTCAGCCCGCTTGAGGCTAGACAGCTTGAGGTAGGCGATATCGTCGCCCAGGCGCTGGAACGTTTCCCCGTCCCTGTCATGCGTATCCTGCCTCGCTTGCCGCCCGGCTGGCACGCGCTGCGCCGTCAATTCCACGTCCCCCTGCTCGCGGCGTACCTGCAGCCGGGTTGCACCGCAAGCGCCAGTGGTCAGCTTGCCCGCCATGTCGCGCAGCCGCGCCGCTTCATTCGATGCCGCATAGTAGGGCCGCCAGGCGGCGACCAGTTGCGCCACTAAGTAATCCTCAGGAAATTATTGTGAATTTATGACGAACAGAACCGGATGCTATGCAAGGCGCTCGCTGCGACGCAGTGCGAGCACTGCTAGCAGCGGGCAACGCCGCAGAGCGCCGGTTATGGAAGTCAGAAATCACAATAATTTATTGGGGGTTACTCAGCACGCCATCGATGCTGGCGATGACATCGCCGGCCTGCAATCGCGTCGCCGCCCCGGCCTCGGCCTCACGGTAGCCCACCACCACTGCACTGTTATCGATGAAGCGAAGCTTGACTGGCAGATGGCATTGCCCCACAGGCGGACGCACGTGCAGCGAACTCCACAGATTCGTGTGGGAATCGTTCAGGCGCGCAATCACGGCCATCATTTCCAGCTGATAGCCGGCGTGGTCGCTGGCCAGCGCGATGCGCGGCAGCGACTGGCGCAGGACCTCATCCCAGTTTTCGCCTGTCGTAGCGCGATAGGGCGACCAGTATTCGATGATATTCCAGAAGCGAAACAAGGCCAGCAACTGAAAGCCGGCATCGGGCAGCGCAATATTCGCGTAGGCGATCTCATGCTCAAAGACGGAATTGCCCACCTGCACATCCAAACGCAGATAAAACTGGCTGGCCGACGCCGGCCGGCGCAGATAAATGTGCCGCAAATCGGCGCGCAAGCCGGCGCCCAGCAAGCTCGCATCATCGAGCCATTGCAGTGCGGGACGCAGATGCAGCTCGCCCTGCGCCGGGACGGCACAAGGGTCGCAGTCGCCAAGTGTCCCAAGACCGGCGATCCATTCCCGCAGCACAGCATCGCCCGCCGCCCTGTCAGGCGCGGCCAGCATGCGGGGCATGACACGCAAGAGTTCGTAGTCCCATTGCCGCCCGCCTGCAGTGATCAAGGGGTGATGGTATTTCAGGAACCCCCATACCTTGCCGAGCACGGCGAGATTGTCGACTTGCACCGGCGTCACGGTATCGAGCCCGATACGCGAGCCGGCGTCGAATGCGTGATCGGTGTCAAACGCGGTGTGGCGGCCATCCTGCGAAAAAGCCAGGGGTGCCATACCGACGAGCACAATGGCAATGGCTGGCATGCACCAGCGCGCCAGTCTCAGACAGGGTATCCATTTCATCGAGCATCCTTATCGACAGCCATTCAGCTCAGGCGGGCTTGCGCATCCGCGACCAGGGTCGCCAGCTCACGCGGCACGGATTGCCCCAGAAATTCCAGCGCCAGTTGTTCCGGATCGATGGCGGCATCCGACGGCAAGCCATGCTCGAAGCCCCCCACCATGGTGCGGCAAAAATGCGGCGATTCGGCCCGCGTTTCCACATACCAGCAGCCGGCATGGCCCTGCACGAAGTATTCGCCGATAAAGTAGCCAAGCATGGTTTTCACCCACTGCCAGCTCTCGTCGCGGATGACGATGGTGCGCATGGCCGCATCGATGTACGGCAGGTATTCGGCCGCGTTCGTCAACACTTCGTGCGCCGGCTGGATGCCCAGGCGCTCGACGAAGCTCACCAGCGAGGCGCCCAGCGCGTCATAGTAGGCATCGAAACCCGTTTGGCTTTGTTGCAGCAATTGCTCTTGTTCGTTCGACAGCATTTACACTCCACAGGCATTCAACAATCCCCTATTTTACGCCACGCTCACATCCACTCCGGCCCGCTGCAGCAAGGCCTCATTGCGGGCGGATAACTGCGTCACCTGCAGGTGCTTGCCGGCCTTGTCGTAGCGCTCATACAGGGATTCGATGGCGGCGATGGCCGAGTGATCGGCCATGTGCAGGTGCCGGCAATCGAGGATGACGCGGGCCGGGTCCGACGCCAACTGGAACAGTTCCTGGAAATGCGTGGCCGAGGCGAAAAACAGGGTGCCGTGCGGCAGGTACACGCGCATGCCAGGGCTGCTGTCATCGATGTCGGCACGCATGTCGCGTGCATGTTGCCAGGCAAAATTCAAGGCGGCGATGACGATGCCGCACAGCACGGCCGTCGCCAGGTCCGTGAACACCGTGATGACCGTCACGGCGACGATCACCAGCGCATCCTGCAACGGCACCTTGCCCAACACGCGCAAGGAACCCCAGGCAAACGTCTGCTGCGCCACCACGAACATCACGCCCACCAGGGCGGCCAGCGGGATGCGCTCGATCAAGGGCGACAGGAACAGGATGAACAATAAAATCATCACGCCGGCCGTCACGCCGGACAGGCGCGAGCGGCCGCCCGAACTCAGGTTGATCATGGTTTGCCCGATCATGGCGCAGCCGCCCATGCCGCCAAACAGGCCCGACACGACATTCGAGGCACCGAGGGCGATGCATTCGCGGTTGGGCTGGCCCCGCGTTTCAGTCATCTCATCGGTGAGATTGAAAGTGAGCAAGGTTTCCAGCAAGCCCACCATGGCCATCAGCGCCGCATACGGAAAAATGATGTGCAAGGTGGCCATGTCCAGCGGCACACTGGGCCAATGCAGGGCCGGCAAGCCGCCGGCGATATGCGCGAGGTCGCCCAGAGTGCGCGTGGGCAAGTGCAGGAAATGGCTGAGCACGCCCACGCCCAGGATGGCCACCAGCGCGGGCGGCACGGCCTTCGTGATGCGCGGCAGCACGTAGACGATGGCCATGGTCATTGCCACCAGCGCACCCATGACGTACAAGGGCGTGCCTTGCAGCCAGGTTTCGCCGTGCGGCGTGGCCTGGCGAAAGTGTTCCAGTTGCGCCATGGCGATGACGATGGCCAGGCCATTCACAAAGCCCAGCATCACCGGGTATGGCACCATGCGGATCAGCTTACCCAGACGCAAGATGCCGAACAGCGCCATCAGGATGCCACTCAGCACGACTGTGGCCAGCAGATACTGCACGCCATGCTGGGCCACCAGCGCCACGATGACGACGGCCATGGAACCTGCGGCCCCCGAAATCATGCCGGGGCGCCCGCCAAAGATGGCCGTCAGGGCGCAAATGATGAAGGCGCCATACAGGCCCATCAGGGGATTCAACTGCGCCACCAAGGCAAAGGCGATGCATTCGGGCACCAGGGCAAACGAGGTGGTCAGGCCCGCCAGGACATTTTTTTGCAGGTTCGGGAACCACTCATCCCGAAAAGTTGTGTTGATCATTGATGCGTATCCAAAGTCGGAACAGGAAAATGCCGGCCTGATGGACAATAATCAGGCGCAGCCATGCCAGCGGGCGTCACAAAAAAGCTGCGCTGAGGTTGAACGGAGCAGGAAAGTCGTCAGTGACTACATGGGGTTGGCGGAATGGGGGAAGTTTCATCAAGACGCCAGGCGGCGCGGCTGAGCTTGCTGGCATTATACAAGATGCACAGCGGGCAAAAAAATAGCCCACTCGAAAGTGGGCTATTTTTTTCATCTGGAGGCGAGGACGGGAATCGAACCCGTCTAAACGGCTTTGCAGGCCGCTGCATAACCTCTTTGCTACCTCGCCAGAGGAACTGCTGCGATATGCCTTCCGGCACATCTGAAACTGGAGCGGGAGAAGAGTCTCGAACTCTCGACCTCAACCTTGGCAAGGTTGCGCTCTACCAACTGAGCTACTCCCGCATGGAGCTAGTCACTACATAATCACACTGCGCGCCAAATACAAACTACATTGCAGCGGATAAAAAAAGGAAGCCAGCTTAGCTTCCCCTTAGAATTCTGGAGCGGGAGAAGAGGCTCGAACTCTCGACCTCAACCTTGGCAAGGTTGCGCTCTACCAACTGAGCTACTCCCGCATGGAGCTTTCATTTACTGTTACTACGCCAATTACTGTACTGCTTCGAGCTTTTACTGGAGCGGGAGAAGAGGCTCGAACTCTCGACCTCAACCTTGGCAAGGTTGCGCTCTACCAACTGAGCTACTCCCGCTTTGCAACATCATTCTACTTCTTTTTACTACGCCATTACTACCTTCGAGCACTGCTGAACCAGCATACACTGGAGCGGGAGAAGAGGCTCGAACTCTCGACCTCAACCTTGGCAAGGTTGCGCTCTACCAACTGAGCTACTCCCGCAGTGGACAACATTGTATCAGAAGCTCTATCACATCGCCAGTACTACTTTTTACTGCATCTGCTGTTTTTACCTATGACACGATCCAGAAAACTGGAGCGGGAGAAGAGGCTCGAACTCTCGACCTCAACCTTGGCAAGGTTGCGCTCTACCAACTGAGCTACTCCCGCGTCATCAACAACAGGCCAGCATTGTAAAGGATTTACAGGGGCTGTCAACGGGCAATATCTGGTGTTTTGCAAAATATTTGGGGTCAGACCCGACGGGTCTGACCCCAGCTCCTGCGTTTGGGCTAAAAAGACGCCAGCCCAACACTATCAGCATCCACCCGCCTTAATGCAAATTGCCAGCCTTTTCCTTGATCAAGGGCCATGCCAGGCGCAAGTAATAGAACATCGACCACACCGTCAGCACGCTGGCGATCCACAACAGGCGCTCGCCCCACACATGCGTGTCGATCGCGCCAAAGATCACTTCGTGGTACAGCAGCAAGGGAATGGCCGTCATCTGCGCGGCCGTCTTGATCTTGCCGATCGAGCTGACAGCCACCGATTTCGATGCGCCGATCTGCGCCATCCATTCGCGCAAGGCGGAAATGGTGATTTCGCGGCCGATGATGATGAAGGCCAGCACGGCATTGACACGGTCCAGCTGCACCAGCACCAGCAAGGCACCCGCCACCATCAGCTTGTCTGCCACGGGGTCGAGGAAGGCGCCGAAGGCCGAGGTCTGGTTCCAGCGCCGCGCGAGAAAGCCATCGAACCAGTCGGTGACGGCGGCAACGATAAAGACCAAGGTGGCAACCAGGTTCTGGTCGCCATGCAGCAGCATCGACGGCGGCAGGTAAAACACGCCGACGACGAGCGGGATCAGGGCCACGCGCAGCCAGGTCAAAAGGATGGGAATATTAAAAGGCATAAGGAAGCAATCGGCCGACGGGTAAATTGAACATGAAGAAAGCGTGAAGAAAGCGCCACTAGTCTACATGGCCCCAGGGTATTAGCCTAGTCCGGTTGCCGCAGCCCCGGACCAGACCATGCAGTCATTAGTGCAGCTGCTTGTAAATCTCTTCTGCCAGTTGAGTCGAAATCCCCTCCACCGACATCAAATCCTCGACGCTCGCATCGACCACGCCGCGCAAACCACCAAAGCGCGACAGCAGTTTCTGCCGGCGCTTGGCGCCGCATTGTGCCCCTTTCGATCTCTTCCAGGCGCGAGGTCTGGCGCACCCATACGAGCACTAATGCAACTGCTTGTAAATCTCTTCTGCAAGTTGAGTCGAAATCCCCTCCACCGACATCAGATCCTCGACGCTCGCATCGACCACGCCGCGCAAACCGCCAAAGCGCGACAGCAGTTTCTGCCGGCGCTTGGCGCCGCATTGTGCCCCTTTCGATCTCTTCCAGGCGCGAGGTCTGGCGCACCCATACGAGCACTAATGCAACTGCTTGTAAATCTCTTCTGCAAGTTGAGTCGAAATCCCCTCCACCGACATCAGATCCTCGACGCTCGCATCGACTACGCCGCGCAAGCCGCCAAAGCGCGACAGCAGTTTCTGGCGGCGCTTGGCGCCTATGCCTTCTATCTCTTCCAGGCGCGAAGTCTGGCGCGTCTTGGCGCGCTTGGCGCGCATGCCGGTAATGGCGAAGCGGTGCGCCTCGTCGCGGATCTGCGCGATCAGCATCAGCGCCGCCGATTCCTTGCCCAGCTCCTGCGCCGCGCGGCCATCGACGAACAGCAGGGTTTCCAGGCCCACCTTGCGCCCTTCCCCCTTGGCCACACCGACAATCAAGCTGATATCGAGTCCCAGCTCGGCAAACACCTGGCGCGCCATCTCGATCTGTCCCTTGCCGCCATCGATCAGCACCACGTCGGGCATCACGCCGTCGCCATTCGCCACTTTTTCGTAGCGGCGCATCAGGACCTGGCGCATGGCCGCGTAATCGTCGCCGGGCGTGATGTCGTTGATGTTGTAGCGCCGGTATTCGCCATTCTGCATGGCGTGATGGTGGAATACCACGCACGAGGCCTGCGTCGCCTCGCCCTGCGTGTGGCTGATGTCGAAACACTCGACGCGCAGACTGTCGAGGTCTTCCGCTTCCAGGCGCAGCGCCTCGGCCAGCGCGCGCGTGCGCGACTGCTGCGAACCCTGCTCCGACAACAAGCGCGCCAGCGAAATCTCGGCGCCCTTTTGCGCCATCTCCAGCCACTGGCGGCGCTGTCCCTGCGGCTGGAAGATCAGGTTGATGCGGTGGCCGCACTGTTCCATCAGCGCCACCATCAGGGCCGGCTGGTCGAATTCAATATTCAGGATCAGGGTGCCGGGGATGAATTTTTCCGTGTAATGCTGGGCCAGGAAGGCGGCCAGCACTTCCACCTCGATGGGTTCTTCGGCAATCGCCGCCGCATCGCTGAGCTGGCTGGGGAAATAGGCGCGGTCGCCCAGATGACGCCCGCCGCGCACCATGGCCAGGTTGACGCAGGCGCGCCCGCCCTGCACCAGCACGGCGAGGATGTCGACGTCGGCGTCGCCCGTCGTTTCCATGCTTTGCTGGTGCAGCACGCGCGACAGCGAAGCGATCTGGTTGCGCACCACCACCGCCTGCTCGAACTTCAGTTCGGCGGCAAACGCATGCATCTTCTTTTCCAGGTCCGCCATCACTTCGCTCTGGCGCCCGCGCAGGAAGCGCGCCGCGTTTTCCACGTCGTTTTTATAGTCTTCCTTGCTGATCAGGTCCACGCACGGCGCGCTGCAGCGGCCGATCTGGTGCAGCAGGCAGGGACGCGTGCGGTTCGCGTAGACGCTGTCCTCGCAGGTGCGGATGAGAAACACCTTCTGCAGGATCTGCATCGATTCCTTGACGGCCCAGGAACTGGGGAACGGCCCGAAATACTGATTTTTCTTGTCCACCGCACCCCGGTAATACACCATGCGCGGCGCATCACCGCCGGTGATTTTCAGATACGGATACGATTTATCGTCGCGGAACAGGATGTTGTAGCGCGGCTGCAACGCCTTGATCAGGTTGTTTTCCAGGATCAGCGCTTCCGCCTCGCTGTGCGTGACGGTCGTTTCCAGGCGCGCGATGCGCTCGACCATCATGGCGATGCGGGGGCTGGCCAGATTCTTCTGGAAATAGCTGGAAACGCGCTTTTTGAGGTCGCGCGCCTTGCCGACATACAACACCTTGTCGGCGGCGTCGAAATAGCGGTACACGCCGGGCAAATTCGGCAGCTTGGCGACGGTGGCCATCACCTGTGCGCGCGGGTCGGGTGGCGCCTCTATGGCATTGAGGTCGGGGTTTGCTTCAGTCATTGCTGGCTCATTCTTGCGCTGCCTGTTCCACGATCACGAACGCGACCGCATACTCTTCTTCATCGCTGATGGTCACTTGCGCGCTCAGCCGGTTTGCTGCCATGAAGTCCGCCAGCACGCCGCTGCAGACGATCATCGGTTTGCCGCTGGGATGATTCAGCATCTGCGCGGCAGGCCACGTCATCGGCATGCGCAAGCCCAGGCCGATGGCCTTGGAGAACGCCTCCTTGGCCGCGAAGCGGGTGGCCAGGAAGCGCACGCCGCGCACGGCGTTTTTCGCACTGCGGGCGCGGAATTTCTCCATCTCCTGCGGCCCCAGTATTTTCTGCGCAAAACGCTCGCCATGGCGCGCCAATGCCGCCTCGATGCGGGGAATCTTGCAGATATCGGTGCCGATGCCGTAGATCATGGCGGTCTCCCTTGTGCGCGCGTTTATGCTTTGTTGCCCAGGCGCGCAGCCACCATGATGGCCTTCATTTCGCGCACGGCGTTTTCCCAGCCGACAAACACGGCGTGCGCGACGATGGCATGGCCGATGTTCAGCTCAGTAATGTCAGGAATGGCGGCGATCGCCTGCACGTTGGTGTAATGCAAGCCGTGGCCCGCATTGACTTTCAAGCCGCGGCCCACGCCAAACAGTACGCCCGCCTTGATGCGCTCCAGCTCCGCCAACTGCTCGGCGCCTGCCGTATCGGCGTAGCGGCCCGTGTGCAACTCGATCACGGGCGCACCGAGTTCGGCAGCGGCGGCGATCTGTTGCTCGTCGGCATCGATGAACAGGCTCACGCGGATGCCTTCGCCTTGTAATTGCTGCACCGCCGCCTGTACTTCCTTGAAGTAGCGCACCACGTCCAGGCCCCCTTCGGTAGTCACTTCCGTGCGTTTTTCCGGCACCAGGCAGACATCTGCCGGTCGGATGCGGCAGGCGAAGGCTATCATTTCCTGTGTCACGGCCGCTTCCAGATTCATGCGCGTGAGCAATTGCGGCGCGATGGCGATCACGTCCGCATCCTTGATGTGGCGGCGGTCTTCGCGCAAATGCAGGGTGATGGCGTCGGCGCCCGCCTGCTCGGCCAGCAAGGCCGCGCGGATCGGGTCCGGATAGGCGGTGCCGCGCGCATTGCGCAAGGTGGCCACGTGGTCGATATTGACGCCCAGGTCGATGACGGGGCCGGAAGGCTGCAAAAAGCTCATAGTGATGGTATCCGTAAAGTGCTGTTGTGCGGCAAACCGCCGCTACAGCTGCATTAAATCGATCAGTATCTGGCGCGTGTTCAAGGTGGCGCCCCCGAGTTGATGGGCCAGCAAAAAGCGCATCAGCAGCTTGCTTTGCGCCTGCGTGGCCACATCGAGATAATCTTCGCGCTCCATGTCGAGCAGGGTCTTGCCCGTGATCTTCGGCCAGGCATCGCTGGCGCGCGCCGGACGCGGCCCCCGTTCCGGGTCGACCACGTACACCTGCCCCGCCTCGACGGCCTGGCGCGTACCGGTGCAGCGCGTCAGGTCGGCCGCCACGCCCGTTTCCTTGAGCAGCGCGCGCTCGAACTTGCGCAGCACGATGGGTGGCGGCTCATTGTGCGCCAGCTGATTCAAGGTAGCAACGTAGTGGTCGAACAGGACGGGATGCGGATCGTCGCGCGCCAGCAGTTTGACCAGCAATTCGTTCAGATAAAAGCCGCACAGCAGCGCCGTCTTTTCCAGCGGCAACATGCCGCCCACCCATTCGGCGCCCGTCAAGATGCGCAGCTCGGATTTGCCCGTCCAGCCCGCCTGCAGCGGTTGAAACGTCTGCAGCACGCCGCGCAACTGCGAATGGGGCCGCTTGGCGCCCTTGGCGACGAGCGCGATGCGGCCATATTCGCGTGTAAACACGTCGACGATGAGGCTGGTTTCTTTATGCGGATAGCTGTGCAGCACGAAGGCGGGCTGGCCCGTGATGCGGCCGTCGCGCGTGGGCGGGCGGCTGCGCCGGGGGCCGCCGAGGTGGGCTGTGCAGAAGGTGCGGCCGGCTGCGCGATGGCCACCGGCGCGGGAACAGGTGCAGATGCAGCAGATGAAGCTGGCGCGATGGCAGGCTGCGCTGGCGTGGTGGTGCTCATGCGTGTAGCGTCGCCCCCGGGTTGCGGATTACTCGTAGCCGTAGGCGCGCAAGCCCGCCTCGTTATCGGCCCAGCCCGATTTGACCTTGATCCAGATTTCCAGGTACACGGGGCCGCCAAACAGTTTTTCCATATCCAGGCGGGCCTGGGTGGAAACTTCCTTCAGGCGCGCGCCCTTGTTGCCGATGACCATGGATTTATGCGTATCGCGCTCGACCAGGATGGCGGCGAACACGCGGCGCAGATCGCCTTCCTGCTCGAATTTCTCGATCAGCACGGTGCTCGTGTACGGCAGTTCGTCACCCACGAAGCGGAAGAGTTTTTCGCGCACGATTTCCGAGGCGAGGAATTTTTCGCTGCGGTCCGTGATGTCGTCCGGGCCAAAGATGGGCTGGTTTTCCGGCAAGAAGCGCTTGATCTCGTTCTGCAAGCCTTCCAACTGGAAATGCAGCTTGGCGGAGACGGGCACGATGGCAGCAAAGTCGCGCATGGCGGCGATCTTTTGCGCAAACGGCAACAATACAGCCTTGTCCTTGACGCGGTCGGACTTATTGATGACGAGGATGCATGGCACTTCCTTCGGCAGCAGGTCCATCACTTGCTGGTCGGCCGGGCCAAACGTGCCCGCCTCGATCACGTACAGGATGACGTCCGAGGAAATCAGGGTGTTGGTGACGGTCTTGTTCAGCGTCTTGTTCAGCGCGTTCGAGTGGCGCGTCTGGAAGCCGGGCGTGTCGACGTAGATGAACTGCGCGTCCGGCACCGTCTGGATGCCCGTGATGCGGTGACGCGTGGTTTGCGCCTTGCGCGAAGTGATGCTGACCTTCGCGCCGATCAGCACGTTCATCAGGGTCGATTTGCCCACGTTGGGGCGGCCCACGATGGCGATATAGCCACAGCGGAAGTTGTCGGGCATTTTGGTGGCTGTCATGCTAGTGTCGATTCTGTTTAGTGTGAGCGGCGATCGCCGGGGCTGCAGGAGCTTGCGCGTCGTCGCTCTGGATGGTGGCAATGCCGGCCAGCTTGAGCTGGGCGGCGCGCGGTTTGGGCTTGCGGCTGGCGGCAGGCGATTTCAACAGCGCCTGCTCGGCCACGTCCAGCGCCAGTTTGGCGGCGGCTTGCTCACCGGCGCGGCGGCTTCCGCCACGACCGTAGACCTGGATATTCAATTTCGGCACCAGGCATTCGATCTCGAATTCCTGGCTGTGGGCGGCGCCGTGGGTGGCCACCACGTTGTACTGTGGCAGCGAAATTTTCTTGCTTTGCAAAAACTCCTGCAGCAGGGTCTTGGCATCCTTGCCCAGGGTTTGGGGATCGACCGAGTCGAGGATGGGAATGTAGAAGGCGCGGATCACCGTGCTGGCCGCATCAAAACCCGTATCGAGGAAAATCGCACCCAGCAAGGCTTCCAGGGTATCGGCGAGGATCGAAGGACGGCGGAAACCGCCCGATTTGAGCTCACCTTCACCCAGGCGCAGGAATTGCGACAACTCCAGCTTTTGCGCGATTTCATACAGCGACTGCTGTTTCACCAAATTCGCACGCAAGCGCGACAAATCGCCCTCGTCGATGGTCTTGAAGCGTTCGTACAGGATGGAAGCGACCACGCAGTTGAGAATGGAGTCGCCGAGGAATTCCAGCCGCTCATTATGCAAACTGCTGTGGCTACGATGCGTCAAGGCTTGCTGCAACAGGCCAGCATCCTGGAACGTATAGCCTAAACGGGTTTGCAATAGCTGAAGATTCATTGTTGTTTCTGTATCATCTGAGTAATTCGGCTGGCCGCCGCGCGGGGAATCGGCGCGGCAGCCATAGAGGCGGCCTAGTGGATGCCGCCCACGCGTTTCGGGTTGCTGAAGTTCATCCACACCAGGAAAGCCTTGCCGACGATGTTCTCGTTCGGCACGAAGCCCCAGTAGCGGCTGTCTGCGCTATTGTCGCGGTTATCGCCCATCATGAAGTAATTGCCTTGTGGCACCACACACGTAAAACCGTCTTCGTTGTAGTTACACGCATCCTTGTGCGGGAAATCCTTCACTTCGCGCAAGTTCAACGTGGGAGCAGGCTCGTCGTTGAGGATGCGGTGGCTCACGCCCGTCAGATTTTCTTCCAGCTGCTTGTGGTAGACAGTGCTTTCATCGTCCAGGTAGTCGTCCAGCGGGGTGTACTGCACTTCCTTGCCGTTGACCGTCAAGCGCTTGTTTTCATAGGTGATTTTATCACCGGGTACGCCGATCACGCGCTTGATGTAGTCTTGCGACATATCTTTCGGGTACTTGAACACCATCACGTCGCCGCGCTGCGGATCGTTGACTTCAATGATGCGCTTGTTGACGATCGGCAAACGAATGCCATAGGTGAACTTGTTGACCAGGATAAGGTCGCCCACCAGCAAGGTCGGCACCATCGAGCTCGACGGGATCTTGAATGGCTCGTACAGGAACGAGCGCAGGCAGAACACCAGGGCGATGACGGGGAAGAAGCTGCCCGAATACTCGACCCAGGTCGGCTGGCGCAACAGCGCTGCCTCGATGGTCGCGCGGCTGCCGCCTGCATCGGACTTGATGCCCTCGGCAGCCAGCTTGGACTGGCGTGCATCGAACTCAGCCAGGGCGCGGTCGGCCGCCTTGCGGCGCTGCTTGGACAGGTAAAACACATCCAGGCACCAGACCAGGCCCGTCAACACCATCAGCACGAACAGGATTAAAGCGAAATTTCCTAAAATCACTTGCAGGTTCATTGATCAACCATCCACTTGTAAAATTGCCAGGAATGCCTCTTGCGGGATCTCCACAGAACCCACTTGCTTCATGCGTTTCTTACCCGCTTTTTGCTTTTCCAGCAATTTTTTCTTGCGGCTGATGTCGCCGCCATAGCACTTGGCCAGCACGTTTTTGCGCAAGGCTTTGACGTTCTCGCGCGAAATGATATTCGCGCCGATGGTCGCCTGGATGGCCACGTCGAACATCTGGCGCGGGATCAGTTCGCGCATCTTGGCGGCCACCTGGCGGCCACGGTACTGGCTGTTCGAACGGTGCACGATGATAGCCAGCGCATCGACTTTTTCGCTGTTGATCAGCATGTCGACCTTGACCACATCGGCCGCGCGGTATTCCTTGAACTCGTAATCCATCGAGGCATAGCCGCGCGACGTCGATTTCAGGCGGTCGAAGAAGTCCAGCACGATCTCGGCCATCGGCATTTCGTAGACCAGTTTGACCTGGCGGCCGTGGTAGCTCATGTCCATCTGGATGCCGCGCTTGCCGATACACAGGGTAATCACGGAGCCCACGTATTCTTGCGGCATGTACAGATTGACCGTGACGATAGGCTCGCGCACTTCCTCGATGCGCGACGGATCGGGCATCTTCGATGGATTGTCGACGTTGATCAAGGTACCGTCACGCTGGATCACTTCGTACACCACGGTGGGCGCCGTGGTGATCAGGTCCATGTCGAATTCGCGCTCAAGGCGTTCCTGCACGATTTCCATGTGCAGCAAGCCTAGGAAGCCGCAGCGGAAGCCGAAGCCCAGCGCCTGCGACACTTCCGGCTCGTACATCAGGGCCGCGTCGTTCAGTTTCAGCTTTTCCAGCGAATCGCGCAGCGCGTCGTACTGGTTCGCTTCGACCGGGAACAGACCGGCGAACACTTGCGGCTGCACTTCCTTGAAGCCGGGCAATGGCGCGGCGGCAGGACGGCTGACCAGGGTGACGGTATCGCCCACTTTCGCCGCTTTCAATTCCTTGATGCCAGCGATGATGAAGCCCACCTGGCCTGCCGACAATTGCGGCAGCGATTGCGAACGGGGCGAGAACACGCCGATGTCTTCCACCAGTTGCACCGAATCGGTGGCCATCAGGCGGATCTTGTCTTTCGGTTTCAGGGTGCCGTTGACCACGCGCACCAGCATCACCACACCCACATAGGCGTCATACCAGGAGTCGACGATCAGCGCCTGCAGCGGCGCATCGGGGTCGCCCTTCGGTGGTGGCACCTTGACGATCAGTTGCTCGAGCACGTCCAGCACGCCGAAGCCTGTCTTGGCCGAGCAATGCACAGCGTCGGCCGCGTCAATGCCGATCACGTCTTCGATCTCGGCAATGGCGTTCGGTGGGTCTGCGTTAGGCAAGTCGATCTTGTTCAGGACGGGCACCACTTCCACGCCCAGGTCCAGCGCCGTGTAGCAGTTGGCGACCGTTTGCGCTTCCACGCCTTGCGACGCGTCAACCACCAGCAGCGCGCCTTCGCACGCCGACAGCGAGCGCGACACTTCATAGCTGAAGTCGACGTGGCCTGGCGTATCGATCAGATTCAGGTTGTAGATCTGGCCGTTGCGCGCCTTGTAGTGCAGGGCCGCCGTTTGCGCCTTGATGGTAATGCCGCGCTCGCGCTCCAGATCCATCGAATCGAGCACCTGCGCCTCCATCTCGCGGTCGGACAAGCCGCCGCACAATTGAATGATGCGGTCAGCCAGGGTCGATTTACCGTGGTCAATATGGGCGATGATGGAGAAGTTGCGTATGTTATTCATTAACTAATATATGTGCGAGTGACAACACTGCTTTAACAGGAATCAAGGGGATCATGTCCGGGCCAAACAGGGCCAAAACCAGGCGCCCCACTCATGATGAAAAAAGCGCTCCGAGCAGGACATCTGCATGCCCAGGCGAGCGCTTTTGAAGCGACAGAAGCTGCTGCCTCGGACAGTAGCTTTTTCGACCTCCCCATTTTACCGGATTTCAGAGCGGAAAGCCCGTCTTTCAGCGGCCGGCAGCGGGCAAGCCGATATTTTCAGCTGTTTCCAGCAGCGGAATGCTGCAATGCAGTGTCAATATTGATATTTAAGCTACGCCAGGCAGCGCCGGACGGCGGCCTCGTCCAGAAAATAATGGCATAGCTCGGGTTGGGCCAGGTCGCCAAACAGCACCGGCACCAGCTCATCGAAGCGGACCAGCAAGCTCGCATCGGGCGACGCATCGATATCGATCACCTCGACCGTGAAGGGAGTAGCGGGCGGCTGCAGCAGGAGCAAGGCATCGAGCATATCCTGGCAAAGGTGGCAGTAACTGCGGGAATAGAGAGTGAAATGCATGGCGGGCAGGATACCGCATCCCGGCTGTGGCCGGAATGCGGGATGATCACATTTTACTTCGCCGACGGACGCAGCGAAACGAATAGCGCCACATCGCCGCGGCGCACCAGCACGGCCGACGACTTCTTCGGATCGAGCTTGGCCACCAGGGCATTGAACTGCTTGGCATCTTTCACGGCAACGTTGTTCAATTGCAAGATCACATCGCCAGGCTGCAGGCCGGCCAGGGCCGCCACGCCATCCGCGTCGTCGACCAGCACGCCCGCATCGATCTTCAGCTCCTGCTTCTTCGCGGCCGGCACCTCGCTGACCTTCAGTCCCAGTGCATTGACGGCTTGCGCTTCCCGCTCCTTGGTCCCCTTTTTCGCCGTTTTTTCGGCTTCCAGTTCGACGACGGTGACAGCAATATCCTGTTGCGCGCCCTTGCGCCAGACGGTGACCGTGGACTTGCCATTGACGGCGGCGCCGCCTACCAGGCGCGGCAGATCGGACGAACGCTCGATCTGGGCGCCATTGAACTTCAGGATGATGTCGCCCGGCTTGATGCCCGCCTTGTCGGCAGGACCGCCCTCTTCCACCATCGACACTTGCGCGCCCTTGGCGTTGGGCAAGCCCAGCGATTGCGCCACATCCTTGCTCACTTCGCCGATCTGCACGCCGATACGGCCGCGCACCACTTTACCCGTCTTTTTCAGCTGCTCGCCCACGCGCATGGCTTCATCGATGGGCACGGCAAACGAAATGCCATTGTAGGCGCCGGACAAGGTGGCGATCTGCGAATTGATGCCGATCACTTCGCCGCGCATATTGATCAGAGGACCGCCCGAGTTGCCGGGGTTGACGGCCACGTCGCTTTGAATCAGGGGCAGGTAGTCGCCCGTGTCGCGGGACTTGGCGGAAATGATGCCGGCCGTCACCGTGTTTTCCAGGTTGAATGGCGAGCCGATGGCGATCACCCACTCGCCCACGCGGATCTTGTTCGAGTCGCCGATGGTCAGACGCGGCAGATTGGCGCCCTCGATTTTCAGCAGGGCCACGTCGGTGCGGGCGTCAGCGCCAATCACCTTGGCCTTGAATTCGCGCTTGTCCGTCAGGGTCACGTAGACTTCATCGGCGCCGTCGACCACGTGGGCATTGCTCAGCACGTAGCCATCAGCCGAAATAATGAAGCCGGAACCGACACCGCGCTGCACTTCCTGCTCTTGCGGCACGGCGCGACGGCCGCCGCGCGGCGCCTGCTGGCGCGGCGTTGGCATGGCGCCGCCAAAGAAGCGGCGCAAAAATTCCTGCATTTCCTGCTCATCCTGGCCGCCCGCGCCGGGCGCAGTCATCTTCAGGCGCTCGGTGGTGCGGATATTCACCACGGCCGGGCCAACGGCGTCGACCAGGTCCGAGAAATCAGGCAGTTTCACGGCCGGCACGGCGGCCTGCGCCTGTGGCGCCAGGCCCAGCATGGTCGGGGCGAAAAAGACGCCAGCCGTACCGAACAATAAGGCGGAAAGCGTCTTCACTGAAAACGACTTGCTGGCGACACATATGTTTTTTTTCATGGAAAGGATCTTTTCGAGTATATAAACGGATCAAAACGCGGATCGGCGATTGCCTGCGTGCATGATTGGCCGTCACGACGGAATCCCAGGGGCAACCACACCTGGTAGCGCGCATAGCAAACAATGCAACAATATATCGCAAAAGCAAGATATTGCCTGCACACAGTGTCAATCGTAGCGAAGTCCAGTGTCAAGAGGGCCAGGAGCAGCTTAAGAGTCAAGACCCGCCTGGCATAAGATGCCGCAGATACGGCAGCGCTAGCGTTGCGCCAGCGGTCCCGCCTCCAGCGGCTCGGCGGCGCCCGGCGGCACGATGGCAACGGACAGTGGCAAGTGGACAGCCGGCTCGTCAGGCGCCGCCTCGGCGGCCAGGCGGCTCGTCAGGCGCGCGTCGAATTCGGTGCTCAGGGCATGGCCGCACTGCTCCGAGCGCAGCATGTCGCCGATCAGGCGATAGGCATCCCAGGCTTGCCGCCCCTCATCCGTGTCGAGGGCGGCAAAAGCCAGTTCGAGTTCGCTCGCCGCCAGCTCGCCATCGGCCAGGGCGGAAATCGTCTCGTGCAATCGTGTATGCGTATCCATGATGGGTCCTGCCATTTCAAGAGGGTCGGCGCGGAACCGGACGCAGCCATGCCAACCTCATACTCCCCAGATTACCAGCGCTTGTCAATCGGCATATCCAACAATGGCTTCAATTTCTCGGCGATCACTTCGCGCGCACGAAAAATACGGCTGCGCACGGTGCCGATGGGGCACGCCATGATCTCCGAGATTTCTTCATAGCTGAGGCCCTCGATCTCGCGCAGCACGATGGCAGTGCGCAGTTCGATGGGCAGCACCTCCATGGCCGCGTTGACTGTGGCTGCAATTTGCTTGCTGGCCAGTACCGATTCGGGCGTATTGTTGTCACGCAATTTATTGCCGTCATCGAAGGACTCCGCCTGCTCGGCGTCGGCGTCGCTGGACGTGGCGCCGCGCCGCCCCTGCGTAACGAGATAATTCTTCGCCGTATTGATGCCGATGCGATACAACCAGGTATAGAAGGCGGCATCGCCGCGAAAATGGCGCAGCGCCCGGTATGCCTTGATAAAGGTTTCCTGCACCACATCTTCGGCCTCCGCCGGGTCATGCACAAGTCGCGACACCAGGCGCATCAAGCGGCGCTGATATTTCGATACCAGCACATCGAATGCCCGTTTGTCGCCAGCCTGCACCCGCTCGACCAGCAACTGATCATACTCGCGCTCTGTCCTCACGCCCGATGTCCCTGTTCGCATGCAGCGTGGGCGCCTGTATGGATATAGAGTTGGCCCGCTGCAAGAAGTTCAGTGTTCGCCCCACTTTTATTCTTCCCCCACTGCGTTATTCTTCCCCACTGCGCGCCGCGATGGCCCGGCACGCCACGGCCAGCGGGCGGAAGGTGGCGCAAGCGCTGCCACGCTGCGCCAGCACCTGCGTGCGCCGCCCTGCGGCATCGGCCAGGCACAGCACCAGCAGCGAGGGCCACAGGGTCGAGCCCGGTAACAGGCGCAGCACCGGCGGCACCAGCGGCCCAGCGCCGGACGGCGCCCCGCCATGCTCCAGATATACCGCCAGCCGCAACTGGCCGACCGGCGAAATATCAAGCACCTGCGGCTTTCTGCGCTGGCGCAGCAAAGCCAGCAAAAACACGCCGCCAGCCGCACTCGATAGCGCAGCGGGCCAGCCCAGCGCATAACCGCCCACCAACTGGCCGAAGCCGGGGCCATGGCCAGACAGGGCCGCAACATGCCACGCGCCGCTCAAGGGCCAGGCGGCCAGCACCGCGCACAGCCCCAGCACCGCTTGCAACAGGCGCAAACAGACAGGCGTGCGAATGACAGCCGCTACCGCGATCGACATATTGCCAACTCAAAGGGAAAAACATCAGGCGCGCCGGCACCATGCCGGGCAAATTCAGGCACCAACGAACGTTGGCACCGAATCAGCGCTCACTACGGTTTGACCGTAGTGAGCGCTTGAAAGTTCCTGCTTATTTCGCTTTACCGAAAATCAGCGTGCCATTCGTTCCGCCGAAGCCGAACGAATTCTTCACTGCATAATCGATCTTCATATCCCGCGCCGTGTTGGCACAGAAATCGAGATCGCAAGCGGGATCCTGGTTGAAGATGTTGATGGTCGGTGGCGACACCTGATGGTGCAATGCCAGGACCGTAAACACCGCTTCCAGACCGCCCGCGCCGCCCAGCAAATGGCCCGTCATCGACTTCGTCGAGTTGACGACCATATGCTTGGCATGCTCGCCGAAGGTGCGTTTGATGCCCATCACTTCCGCCACGTCGCCTTGCGGGGTCGACGTGCCGTGCGCGTTCAGGTACTGAATCTGATCCGGGTTCAAGCCTGCGTTGTTGAGGGCCGCGATCACCGATTTGCTGCCGCCGCTACCATCTTCCAGCGGCGAGGTCATGTGATAAGCATCTGCGCTCATCCCGAAACCATGCACTTCGGCATAAATCTTGGCACCACGGGCCACCGCTTGCTCATACTCTTCCAGCACCATGACGCCAGCACCCTCGCCCAGCACGAAGCCATCGCGGTCGGTATCCCACGGACGCGATGCCGTTGCCGGATCGTCGTTGCGGGTCGACAAGGCACGTGCCGAGGCGAAACCGCCCAGGCCCAGCGGCGACACGGTCGATTCAGCACCGCCGGCAATCATGACGTCGGCATCGCCGTACTCGATCATGCGCGCGGCAGCGCCGATGCTGTGCAAACCGGTGGTACACGCCGTCACGATCGCCAGGTTCGGACCCTTCAGACCATATTTGATCGAAAGATTGCCAGAAATCATGTTAATGATCGAGGCAGGCACAAAAAATGGCGAGATACGGCGCGGACCGCGCTTTTCGTACTCGGATTTGGTTTCCTCGATCAGCGGCAAGCCACCGATACCGGAACCGATGATCACGCCGATGCGCTCGGCGTTTTCCTCGGTCACTTCCAGACCGGAGTCCTGCATCGCCTGGATGCCTGCAGCCATGCCGTAATGGATAAAGGTATCCATGTGGCGGGCTTCCTTACCGGAGATGTACTCTTCGATATTGAAACCTTTGACTTCACCGGCAAAATGCGTGGTGAAGGGCAATGCATCAAACTTGGTAATCGTGGCAATGCCGGATTTACCTTCGGTAATTGCGCTCCACGCCTCGGCAATAGTATTGCCGACAGGTGAAACACAGCCCAGGCCGGTTACAACAACACGACGGTTTTTAGAACGGCTCAAGCGATTCTCCTGAAGTCGGTCAAACAGGCTTAGGCCTTGACGTGTGCGGTGGCGTAGTCGATCGCCTGTTGCACGGTGGTGATTTTTTCAGCTTGTTCGTCAGGGATTTCCATTTCGAATTCGTCTTCCAGGGCCATGACCAGTTCCACGGTGTCCAGGGAATCGGCGCCGAGATCGTCGACGAAGGAGGATTCGATTTTGATGTCTGCTTCTGCAACGCCCAGTTGCTCAGCGACGATTTTCTTAACGCGTTGTTCGATATCCGACATGTTATGGCTCCAAAGTGTGTGTTACGGAAAGTGCGCGCATTTTATCAGGTTTGCGCGTCCGAATACTAATTTCGGTGTCTGCTGCTAATTCGACCGAAGCTGCTGCTAAAAGATGCGATTATAGACAAAAACGACCGTTGAATCATGCCACAAACGCCCGCCCTGTCTAGCTTTCACATCAATTCATGTACATTCCGCCGTTCACGTGCAGGGTCGTGCCCGTGATATACGCCGCTTGTGGCGAGGCCAAAAAGGCCACCGCCGCTGCCACGTCTTCCGGTTTGCCCAGGCGGGACAGGGGAATTTGCGTCAACAGGGCCGCGTGCTGCTCTTCGCTCAGGGCCTTGGTCATGTCGGTATCGATGAAGCCGGGGGCGATGCAGTTCACGGTAATGTTGCGGCTGCCGATTTCGCGCGCCAGGGCGCGGCTCATGCCTTCCACGCCGGCCTTGGCCGCCGCGTAATTCATTTGTCCCGGATTGCCCGACGAAGCCACCACCGACGTAATATTAATGATACGCCCAGCCTTGGCTTTCATCATGCCACGCAGTACGGCGCGCGACAGGCGTCCGACGGCCGACAGGTTGGTGGAAATGACGCTATCCCACTCGTCATCCTTCATGCGCATGGCCAGCTGGTCTTGCGTGATGCCCGCATTGTTGACGAGGATCGACAGGCTGCCGTAGGTTTTCTGCACTTCGTCGACGACGGCCGCACAGCGCGCCGCATCGGTCACGTTCAGCACCAGCCCCTTGCCCGCCACGCCTTCGGCGGCCAGGTAATCGGTGATGGCTTGCGCGCCGCTTTCCGAGGTGGCGGTGCCGACCACGATGGCGCCCTGCTTGCCCAGTTCGGTGGCGATGGCACGGCCGATGCCGCGCGAGGCGCCCGTGACCAGCACGACTTGATTTGCTAAATTCATGAGTATCCTTTAAAGCAAGTGCGGCAGGCAGGCTGCCGCAATCTGATGTTTATTTGAGCTGCGTCAAAATGCGTTCCAGCGATGCCTGGTCGACGATGGCGTCGCCCACCAGCACGGGATCGATGCGCTTGGCCAGGCCCATCAGGACCTTGCCCGGACCGCATTCGATCACTTGCGTGATGCCCTCAAGCGCCACTTTCTGCATCGTTTCCACCCAGCGCACGGGGCTCGCTGCCTGGCGCACCAGCGCATCCTTGATGCCGGCGACATCGTTGACGATGGCCACATCGACGTTGTTGATCAGCGCGATCTGCGGTGCGGCGAACGTCAGGCCGGCCATATACTCGCGCAAACGGTCGGATGCGGGTTTGAGCAGCGACGAGTGGAATGGCGCCGAGACGGGCAGCTTCATGGCGCGCTTGGCGCCCTTGGCCTTGGCCAGTTCGCAGGCGCGCTCGACGGCCGCCGTATGGCCGGCGATGACCACTTGCGCAGGCGCATTGAAATTGACGGGCTCGACCACCAGGGCCGGGTTTTCCGCCGTCGCCTCCGCACAGGCGGCGCGCACGTCGTCATCCGACAGGCCCAGCACGACAGCCATCGTGCCCTGCCCCACGGGCACGGCTTCCTGCATGGCTTGCGCACGGAAACGCACGAGCGGTACGGCATCCTTGAACGAAATGACGCCGGCGGCGACCAGCGCCGAGTATTCACCGAGGCTATGGCCGGCCACGACGTTCGGCACGGGGCCGCCCGCTGCCAGCCAGGCGCGATAGAAGGCCACGGCCGCCGTCAGCATCACGGGTTGCGTGTTGGTGGTGAGATCCAGCTCTTCCTTCGGACCTTCGGCGATCAGCTTGCCCAGGTCAAATTGCAGGGCGTCCGACGCTTCGGCCACGGTTTGCGCCACCACGGGGTTGCCGGCGAAGCCGTCGAGCATCGCAATCGCTTGCGAGCCTTGGCCTGGGAAAACAAATGCAAATTGTGTCATGGTGACTCCGTTTTGAATTTTTGGTATTCGAGTTGCCGTAAAGTAGTTTCTTTACCCAAAAGGCAAAGGCTGGGGTCAGACCCAGCGGGTCTGACCCCGGTACTAACCAGTTTACATTCTTGCGAGCACGGCGCCCCAGGTAAAGCCGCCGCCCACGCCTTCCATCATGACGTTGTCGCCCGGCTTGACACGGCCATCGCGCACGGCGATGTCGAGCGCCAGCGGGATCGACGCGGCCGAGGTGTTGCCATGCTGGTCGACGGTGACGACCATCTTGTTGAGCGGCAAGCCAAGCTTCTTGGCCGTGCTGTTCATGATGCGGATATTCGCCTGGTGCGGGATCAACCAGTCGATCTGGTCCGCCGTCATGTTGGCGTGCGCCAATGCTTCGTGCGCGACCTTTTCCAGCACGGACACGGCCAGCTTGAACACGGCCGGGCCATCCATGTACAGGAAGGCACTGCCGGCCAACGCACCGCCAGCCACACTGCCCGGTACGCTGAGGATGTTCGAGTGGCGGCCGTCCGCGTGCAGCTTGGTGGCCAGAATGCCTGGCTCGGTGGAGGCCGTCATGACGATGGCGCCGGCGCCGTCACCGAACAGCACGCAGGTGCCACGGTCATCGAAATTGAGGATGCGCGAAAACACTTCGGCGCCGATCACCAGCACATTCTTGTGCATGCCAGATTGAATAAAACTATCGGCCGTGGCGACTGCATACACGAAACCGCTGCAGACGGCTTGCACGTCGACGGCGGCGCAGTTGTTCGTGATGCCCAGCTTGCTCTGCACGATGCAGGCGGTGCTGGGGAAGCTACCGAAGAAATCGGGGGTCGAGCTGGCGACGATGATCAGGTCCAGATCGTTGCCGCTCAGGCCCGCCATCTCCAGGGCTTTTTTGGCCGCTTCCACGCCCAGGTCCGAGGAGTTTTGCATTGGTGCCGCGTAATGGCGCGCCGAGATACCGCTGCGCGAGAAGATCCATTCATCCGACGTCTCGATGCCCTTGGCGGCGAGCTGTTCGGTCAAGTCCTGGTTGGTGACGCGCTTCTCCGGCAAGTAGCTGCCGGTGCCGATAATTTTGCTGTAAGTTTTGCTAAAAACAGTCATGCAAGTACCCGTCCACTAAATGGTAGAGCTTGTTGAAGTAGGTTCGTCCGGTACTGGCGTGCGCGGCATCAGCTCGGCGATCAGGCTGGCCAGCTGTGCTTGCACGTCATTTTTTGCCGCGTCAAAGGCGCGGCGCAAGGCCCATTCAAACGAATAGGCATCGGCGCTGCCATGGCTCTTGAAGACGAGGCCACGCAAGCCCAGCAGGCTGGCGCCGTTGTAACGCGATGGATTCAGGCGGTTGCCGATGGCTTTCAGGGCCCCGCGGGCGATCAGCGCGCCCAGCATGGTGATCGGATTGCGCTTGAATTCGGTAGTCAGCACGTCCTTCATGAGGCGCGCCAGGCCTTCGATGGCTTTCAGGGTCACATTGCCGACAAAACCGTCGCAGACGACGATATCGGTGGTGCCTTTGAAGATATCGTTGCCCTCCACGTTGCCGTAGAAGTTCAGCGCGCCACGCTCGTGGTCGGCCTGCAACAGCTTCGCGGTGAGTTTCACCACTTCATTGCCCTTGATATCTTCCGTGCCCACGTTCAGCAAGCCGATCGTCGGGCGGGCTATGCCTTCCATGGCGGACACCAGCACGGAGCCCATGATGGCGAACTGGTGCAAGTGATGCGGTTCGCAATCGACGTTGGCACCCAGGTCCAGCATGTAGGTCGGGCCGTTCTTTTGATTCGGCAAGATGCTGCAGATGGCCGGGCGGTCGACGCCGGACATGGTTTTCAAGACATAGCGCGACACGGCCATCAGGGCTGCCGTATTACCGGCGGAAACGGAGGCTTGCGCCGCGCCGCTCTTGACCTGTTCGATGGCCACGCGCATGGAGGAATCCTTCTTGCGGCGCAGGGCCACTTCCAGGGGATCGTCCATCGTAACTTGTTCGGAGGCATGCAATACCGACAGGCGCGGATGCGTGTCGGCTTTATGTTTTTTCAGTTCGGCACGGATCACGTCTTCCAATCCAACAAGGATCAGTTCGGCTTCAGGCTCATGTTTTACGAAGGAAATTGCTGCAGGGATAGTGACTGAGGGACCATGATCTCCGCCCATGCAGTCGATAGAAATTTTGATTGTCATTTGTGTTGATTCAATACCGCTGCGGGCGTGCGGCAAGATGTGAATCGGACTGGAGCATATGCAGGGCGCAGCATGTCATGCACAGACCTGGACAGCGTGATTCAAAATGACGGGTGCGCAAGATGAATTGCAGCCGATAAAAAAGAAGAAGCGGCGCCACGCCGAATAACCACGCAACACCGCTTTCATCTTACCCAACAAAAACGTCGATTACTCGTCGTTTTTGGTCTTCAACACTTTACGGCCACGATAGAAGCCGTTAGGGCTGATATGGTGACGCAGGTGTGTTTCGCCGGTAACTGGCTCGACGCTCAATTGCGGCGCGACCAGGAAGTCGTGCGAACGGTGCATGCCGCGCTTGGAAGGGGTTTTCTTGTTCTGTTGAACTGCCATGATGACTCCTAATACATAAGTTCTAAAATTTTAGCACAATCGATTGGCAAATACATGCGAATCGAGTATCCCAGCGGCAAAGACTACCCGAAAATAGCCCGGACCGACATCGTTTATTACAATTACATTTCACTACACTTGCCATACTCGATTACAACACGCGTTTGACACGTCTTTTACGTACTACAAAATACAAAAATTATTCTGGCTTCAAGTCCTTCAGTGCCGCAAACGGCGACTGCTTTTCAGTCTTGAGAGCATCGAGCTGCGCCGTATCGGGGCAGACGTCGTGTTTGGGCACCTGCGGCAGGGCCAGCAAGGCTTCATCTTCGATCAGGGCCGCGGCATCCATGCTGCGGCTGCCGACGATCACGTCGATCGATTCATCGTTGATGATTTCTTCGATCTCGTCCGCCTGCTCGTCATCCTTGCCCAGCATCAGAGTAGTCGTCGAATCAATTGCGTAAGCATACGGAGTCAGGCAGCGCTGGCAAACCAGCTGAACAGTGCCGTTGACCGACAAGGTCAGTTGTGGGTAGCCCAGCTTGCTGGTGCCGCCGACGATCTTCCAGGCGATGTCGCCGGAAGCATCTGCACAATCCTTGGTCAACCGGGTCATTTCAGCGACAGGAGTTACACCCTCGCGGCTCCCGCTGATACGACAAAAATCAAAGGCGTCGATCACAAAAGCATTCATTGGTAGAAAATTTCCCCGGAAAACCTGCGATAATAACAGGGTTTTGAGCACGGAGTCAAAGGCTAAGCATCTTTTTTGACGCAATCTTTGCCATAAACATGACAACTTCATCAACACCGTCATGCCGCATGGAGCCTCAGTTATGGGCTCTGCGCCCTGGAACTACGTGACATTCCACTGACATCGACCAGCGCGGCCATGCCGGCCGCCATCCACTACCGAATGATACCAACTTCCGCCCCATTGCGCTTGATTCTTGCATCGAGTTCGACCTACCGCAAGGAATTGCTGCAACGCCTGCGCCTGCCTTTCGAGGTGGCCGCGCCCGATCTCGACGAAAGCCCGCTGCCCGGTGAAAGCCCCAGCGCCACGGCCCTGCGCCTGGCCCAGGCCAAGGCGCAGGCCGTGCTCGACCTTTACCCTGGCAGCCTCGTCATCGGCTCCGACCAAGTCGCCACCCTGGATGGCGCGCAGATCGGCAAGCCGGGCAACCATACCAATGCCCTGCTGCAACTGCAAACCATGCGCGGGCGCGAGACCGTGTTCCATACGGCACTGTGCCTGCTCGACGGACGCCAGTCGCCCGCCGCGGCGCAAGTGGAAGATATCCAGACCCGCGTCACCGTGCGCGACTTGCCCGATGCCGAACTGGACGCCTACCTGCGCATCGAGCAACCGTATGATTGCGCCGGCAGCGCCAAGAACGAAGGCCTGGGCATCGCCCTGCTCGAATGCATCGCCACCACCGACCCGACCGCCCTCACCGGCTTGCCGCTGATCGCCCTGACGGGCATGCTGCGCAAGGCGGGCGTGGCGTTTTTTACCATTTAATTACCGACAAGAAGAATATGACCGGCACCCTGTACCTGATCCCCAATCACCTCGGCCTGTCCGAAGGCGCAATCGATCCGCTATCCCACATCATTCCCGAGCAGGTGCGCCAAATCACCTCGCAGCTCGATTATTTCGTTGCGGAAAACGCCAAGACGGCGCGCGCCTTCCTGAAATTGATCGGCAACCAGCATCCGCTGGCCAAACCGCTGCAGGAAATCACGATTTCCGAACTCAACGTCAATACCCCGGCGCAAGCGCTGGCCGGCTTGCTGGCGCCGCTGCTAGCGGGGCGCGATGCGGGTCTCGTCTCGGAAGCGGGCGTGCCCGCCGTGGCCGACCCCGGCGCCGACCTGGTGCGCCTGGCGCATCAGCACGGCATTAAAGTGCGCCCGCTGGTGGGCCCGTCGTCGATCTTGCTGGCCGTGATGGCCAGCGGCTTGAATGGCCAGAGCTTCGCCTTCAACGGCTATCTGCCCACCGATGCAGCCCTGCGCGCCAAGCGCCTGAAGGAACTGGAAAGCCGGTCGCGCAATGAAAAGCAGACCCAGCTATTCATCGAAACGCCCTACCGCAACGCCGCCATGCTCGAAGCGCTGGTAGCCCAATGCGCGCCGTCGACCCTGATCTGCGTCGCCACCGACCTGAGCCTGGACACGGAAAGCGTGCAAACGTGGAATGGCGCGCAGTGGAAGAAACAATTGGCGGCAGGTAAGGCACCGGACTTCCACAAGAAACCGACCGTGTTCTTGTTGTTGGGACAGTAAACGACAAACGCCACGAACATATTTGCCGTGGCGTTTACTTTGTTCAACTACGATAGTTACGACACCTGACAAAACCGTAGCGAGCGGAAGGGAGAGGTGGCTAAGAAGCGCAACCGTACTCTAGTACGGTGAGCATCGCAGGCCGCCTATACCGACGCGCAGTAGGTTTGGTCAGGTGTCCTCAGACTCTTCTGGTACCGGTATTCTTTTGACCGCCCTTACCCGTTTCCAATACGAACTTGGCGCCATCATCGCGGCCCAATACCTTGACCAGGTACGGCATGACTTCGCGCAACATCGGCTCCAGCGTGTACGGCGGGTTCAGGATGAACATGCCGCTGCTGTGCAAGCCGAAGCCGTCCGGCGACGGCGTGTTGACCGTCAAGGTCACGTGCAGCCAGTCCGAGCTGGGCAGTTGCTTGAGCTTGTCGGCGAACTGGCGCGATTCCATGCGCTGCAGCACCGGGTACCAGACGGCGTAGATGCCCGACGGGAAGCGCACGAGGGCGTCGGCCAGGGTGTCCTTGACCTTGCGGTAATCCATCTTGTCTTCATACGGCGGGTCGATCAGGACCAGCGCACGGCGCGATGGCGGCGGCAGCAGGGCTTTCAGGCTCTGGAAGCCGTCAGCCTTGGTGATGAGCACGCGCTTGCCGCGCACGCTAGGACGCTCGCCCTGGGCCAGCGCATGCGCCTCGACCTTGCGGAAGTTGTCAGCCAGAATCTTGGCATCGGCGGGATGCAGCTCGAACAGGCGCAGACGGTCTTGCTCGCGGCTGACCTTGTCGGCGCAGTACGGCGAACCCGGGTAGTAGCGCATCTTGCCGCTCGGATTCATTTCCTTGATCAGCTTCATGTACTCGGCCAGCGAGGCTGGCAAGTCCGTGCGGTCCCACAGGGGCGCGATGCCCGTTTCGTATTCCGCGTTTTTCGCGGCATAACCACCGTCGAGCGCATACACACCCGCGCCGGAATGGGTATCGATATAACTATAGGCGGTATCTTTTTGATTCAGATATTGCAACAACTGAATCTGCACATAATGCTTCAACACATCGGCGTGATTACCCGCGTGAAAGGCGTGGCGGTAACTCAACATAAGCTGGCTAATTCCATAATAAAAATAAACAAAGGCGGGAGCGCTGACACCGGGCAGGGCATGAAAACAGACTGGAGGGGGTCAGGCTGCGGGGCCAGGAAACAGCATGGACCAGCGTAATCAGCGCGCAATTATCAGCATTATCCACCAGAAAGGGCGATTGCATCAAAAAACACCGATAAACAAGCGCATGCATTCTCGGGACTGGCGTGGCCGGGCGCGGTAGAATACGCGCATCGGGCGCCCCGCGCCCATCCGTCCACTAATAGATACGAGCATGCACAGCCTGACCCTCACGACCGATAACCGCGCCGACGTCGCGGCAGCCCTGGCCTGCCCACGCTGGACCGTGGCTTGCCTGTGTGCGCTATGGTGCGGCACCTGCGGCAGCTACCGCGCCACGTTCGAGGAACTGGCCGCGCGCCACCCGGACACGCTCTTCGTCTGGATCGACATCGAAGACCAGGCCGACGTGGTGGGTGACCTTGACATCGACAACTTCCCCACGCTGCTGATCCAGCGCGAGGACAACGTGGCCTTCTTCGGCACCGTACTGCCCGACGGCGGCCTGGCGCACCGCATGGTGCAGGCGCAGCAGGCGCTCAGCGTGGACGAACTGGCAGCGCTGGCCGGCAGCACGCAGGAGCGGCGCGACTGGCAGCGCGACTGCAATTTGCGCAACATGCTGGCCGCCACCCTCGCCTGAGCCACCTCAAGCCAGGCGCAGCGGCAGGCTGCGCAGCCGTTTCCCCGTCAAGATGAAGATGGCGTTGCCCACTGCCGGCGCAATCGGCGGCGTACCGGGCTCACCCACGCCTTCCGGATGCTCGGCGCTGGCGATGATGATGGTTTCCACTTCCGGCGTTTGCCCCATGCGCAACACGGGATAGTCGTGGAAATTGCCCTGCTCCACTTTGCCATCCTTGAAGGTGATCTCGCCGCCCAGCGCCGCCGACAGGCCGAACAGCACGGCCGACTCCATCTGCTGGGCGATGATGTTCGGATTGACGGCGATGCCGCAATCGATGGCGCACACCACGCGCTGCACGCGAATTTCGCCGTTTTCCACGGACACCTGCGCCACCTGCGCCACGATGCTGCCGAACGACTGGTGCAAGGCCACGCCATGCGCATGGCCGGGCGGCGCACTGCCCGCCCTGGCGACTGCCGCATCGAGCACGGCCAGGTGGCGCGGATGGTTCAATAACATGGCGCGACGGAAGGCGATGCCGTCCTGCCCGGCCGCATGCGCCAGCTCGTCGATAAAGCTTTCCTTGAAGAACGCATTGTGCGAATGCCCCACGGAGCGCCAGTAGCCGATGGGAACGGCACTGTCGGCGATCACGTGGGCGATGCGCTGGTTGGCGATTTCATACGGCATGTCGAATTCGCCTTCGGCCGTGGTCTTGTCCGGCCCCGCCCCCGGCAAGCCGAAGTTGCGCTGCAAAAACTGATGCGTGATGGAACCACTGACGGATTTATTATCCCAGGACGCGATGCGGCCGTGCTCGTCGAGGCGTGCCGCAAAGCGGGCCAGCGCGGCGGGACGGTACATATCGTGCCGTGTGTCCTGTTCGCGCGTCCACACCAGCTGCACCGGTGCGCCATCGCACTGCAGCGCGATGGCTACGGCTTGCGCCACCATGTCCACCTCCAGGCGGCGGCCAAAACCGCCACCCAGCAGCAGCACCTCGATCGTCACATCCTTCGCGTCGACGCCGGCCACTTTCGCCGCCACGTCGACGGCGATGCCAGGTGCCTGCGTCGAAACCCACAGCATCACCTTGCCATTGCTCACCTGCGCGGTGCAGTTGACGGGTTCCATGGCCGCGTGCGCGAGGAACGGCGCGCGATACTCGGCGCTGACCTGCCGCAAGCCCTGCGCGACCTTGCCCTCGACCTCGCCGCTGGCGTGGTACGCATAACCGGCTTCGGTATCTAACAGGCGGGCAAACTGCGCATACACGCCGGCGCTGGACAAGTTCGCTTGCGGGCCGGCCTTCCACTGCGTCGGCAAGGCGGCGGCTGCCTGCCTGGCGCGCCACCAGGTGTCGGCCACCACGGCGGCACACGAAACGCTGCGCTGAGCCAGGTGCGGCGTCAGGTCCAGCACTTTTTTGATGCCGGGCATGGCCAAGATGGGTGCCGCGTCGAACGCGGCCAAGGTGTCGCCCAGGCGCGGCGGCAGATGCAGGGCCGCGTACAGCATGCCGGGCGGGCGCGCATCGATGCCGAAGCGCGCACTGCCATTCACTTTGGAGGGCGTGTCGCGGCGCGGCGCCGGCTGGCCGATCAGCTTGAAATCCTGGGGCAGTTTCAGCACGGGCGTGCCCGGATCGATGGCGGCGGCGCGCTGCGCCAGGCTGGCGTAGCTGGCGCGCCGGCCATCGGGGTGCAGCACTTCGCCATCCTGCGTGCGGCATTGCGCGGCCGGCACCTGCCACTGCGCGGCGGCGACGGCCACCAGCATGGCGCGCGCGGACGCGCCCGCTTCGCGCATGGGACCCCAGCCATCCTTCACGCTGGACGAGCCGCCCGTGACGATCACGCCCAGTTCGCGCGCCGCCTTGGCCACCGTCCACTGCGCCAGCGCTTTTACGCGGCCCTGGTCGTCCGGGTGGAACGGCAGGCTGTCCTTGAGCATGGCCACATTGCCGAAGATTTTATCCATCGGCGCCTGGATCAGTTTGACGCTGGCCAGCGGTACGTCGAGTTCCTCGGCCACCAGCATGGGCAAGGCCGTATGCACGCCCTGCCCCATCTCGCTGCGCGGCATGGCCAGGGTCACCATGCCGTCCGTACCGATGGCCAGCCAGCCGTTCAAGGCCACGGCGCCATCCTGCAGCGGCAGCGGCGCGCTGCCGCGCAGGCGCTGGCGCGGCGGCAGCACGCCCCAGCCCAGCACCAGGGCGCCCACGCCGGCCACGCCGAGGCCCAGGCCGCCGAGCAGGAAACGGCGGCGCGAGGTGTTTTTTTCTCCGGCCATGGGATACCTTTTAATTAGTTAGTGGTGGTTCCAGCGGGTCGAGCCAGCGCTCCAGCATATCCTCTGCCAGCACCGGGCGGCTATAAAAATAACCTTGCGCCAGCTTGCAGCCATGGCGCAGCAGGAAAGCGGCCTGCTCTTCCGTCTCCACGCCCTCGGCGATCACCGACAAGTGCATGCTCTTGCCCAACTGGATGATGGCAATCGCAATCGCCTCGTCGTTCACATCCGTCGAGATATCCTTGATGAAGGAGCGGTCGATCTTCAAGGTCTGCACGGGTAGCTGTTTCAGGTACGCGAGCGAGGAATAGCCGGTGCCGAAGTCGTCGATGGCCAGTCCCACGCCGATGGCGTGCAGATCGTTGATGAAGCCCAGCGCGTCGCCCGTGTTCATGATCACCGATTCCGTCACTTCCAGCTGCAGGCGCTGCGGCTCCAGCCCCGTTTCCTTCAGAATGTCGGCCACCATGCCGGCAATGCTGCCCCGCTCGAACTGTTTCACCGACAGGTTGACGGCCATCTTCGGCACGTGCAAGCCCTGCGCCTGCCAGCGCATCATCTGGCGGCATGCTTCGTCGAGCACCCATTTGCCCAGCTGGTTGATGAAACCGCTGTCCTCGGCCAGCGGGATGAAGCGCACCGGTGGCACCAGGCCCAGTTCCGGGTGGTTCCAGCGCACCAGCGCCTCCACGCCGACCAGGCGGCCCGTGTCGATTTCCACCTGCGGCTGGTAATTCAGGAACATCTCGTTCTTTTCCAGCGAGCGGCGCAGGAAGGTTTCCAGGCGCAGGCGCTCGACGCCCTCGCCCGTCATCGACGGCGCATAGAAGCGGTAGCCATTACGCCCGCGCGCCTTGGCCTGGTACATGGCCACGTCGGCATTGCGGATCAGCATATTCAAGTCCAGCGCATCGTCCGGATACAGGCTGATGCCCACGCTGCACGTGACGAACAATTCATGGCCGGCCACCGTGAACGGCTGCTCGAACATGGTCATCAGCTTTTCCGCCACCTGCGTGGCGCCGTATTCGCCATCGACGCGCTCGAGCAGCACGATGAATTCGTCGCCGCCCAGGCGCGCCAGCGTATCGCCCTCGCGCAGGCGGGCCGCCAGCTGGCCGGCCACCTTTTGCAGCAATTCATCGCCGATATGGTGGCCCAGGGTGTCGTTGACGTTCTTGAAACGGTCCAGGTCGATGAACAGCACGGCCAGCTGCTCCTGCTCGCGCGCAGCGCGCAGCAAGGCGTGCTGCAGGCGGTCGTGGAACAGCAGGCGGTTCGGCAGCGCCGTCAGCGGATCGTGGTGCGCCATGTGGTCGAGCTTTTCCTGCGACTCCCTGAGCAGGGTGATATCGCTGAACACGCCCACATAATGCGTGGTGACGCCATGCGTGTCGCGCACGGCGCTGATGGTCAGCCACTCCAGGTAGATGTCGCCGTTCTTGCGCTGGTGCCAGATCTCGCCGCGCCAGAAGCCCGAGGCGATCAATGCATCCCACATGGCCTGGTAAAACGCCGCGTCGTGGCGCTGCGAACGCGTCAGCGACGAGTGCCGTCCCAGCGCCTCGGCTTCATGGTAGCCCGTGATCTGCGTGAAGGCCGGGTTGACGGCGACGATGATACCGGCGGGATCGACCACCATCACGCCATCGGCGATATGTTCCAGCACGGTGGCCGACAGGCGCAGCTTTTCCTCGGCTTCCTTGCGCGAGGTGATGTCGGCATACACCCAGATGCTGCCGTCGTTGGGGTGCAGCGGATCGAGCGCACAACCGCTGACCAGGGCCCAGAACTGGCTGCCGTCCTGGCGCAGGTAGTGGCGCTCCTCGCTGAAGTCGCCGCCAGCCGCCAGGGCCGGATACTGGCGCTCGCCCGCCGCCTCGAACTCGAAGTGCGAGGGGAAGACGATGGCGGTCGAACAGCCCGTCATTTCGGCGTGAGCGTAGCCGAACAGCTCCTCGCAGCGGCGGTTGACGGAAATGATGCGGCGGTGGCGCACGAACATCACGCCGAACATCACATTGTCGAGGATGGCGCTTTGCTCCGTCAGCAGCGCCTCGATGCGCATCTCGTGGTGCTTGCGCTGGCTGATGTCGGCAATGATGCCGTCGACCCAGACGACGCCCTGCTCACCGGCCTGCGGCTGGCCATTCTCGGCCACCCAGCGCTCGATGCCGAAGGCGTCGATGATGCGGTATTCCAGCGCATACGGGCGCACCTCAAGCACCGCCTGGCGCACGGCGCGGCGGTGTTCGCGGCGGTCTTCCGGGCAGATCAGGTCGGCCCAGGCGTACGTGCTGCCGCGCATGAACTGGCGCGCAGAATAGCCGGCGATGTCTTCGATGGCATCGCTGACGAAATCGATGGGCCCGTCGGGCCGGTAGCGGAAAACGGCGCCCGGCACTTGCGTGACGATGGTGCGGAAACGCTCTTCGCGCTGGCCCACGTCCTCGAACAGCTGGCGAATGGCCGCGCGCATTTGCTCGAGTTGGGCCGTCAGGCGGCCCAACTCGTCATTGCTATGCGAGGCCAGCGGCGTGTCAAAATCGCCGTGCGACAGGCGGTCGGAAAAGCGCGTCAGGCGGCGCAGGGGTTTCAACAGGCGGCGGTTCAGGAACAGCACGATCAGCGCCATCGACACGGCCAGCTGTGCGCCCAGCACGAAAATATAGGACATCTGCTTTTCGCGCAGCTCCTGCTGGCTGCGCGCATCGTCCATCTCGACGACGATGTGGCCGATGCGTTCGCCACGCACGAGGATGTCGCGCTCGGCGCGGTACAGATTGCCCACGGGCCGCTGCGGCGCCTGCAGGCTGATGAATTCCGTGTCGCCCTGCCCCAGCACCTTCACCAGCAGCACGGCGCGGTCGCGCATTACCGACTCGACCAGCGAATGGGCCGATTCCGCATTCATGTTCCACAGCGATTCCTGCATGCCCAGCGCCAGGATGTCGGCATTGCGCTGCAAGGCTTCGTTCAGGCTGGTGCGCGCCGACTGGCGTTCATGCACGCCGACCAGCAGATAGCTGCCGAAAATGGCGGGCACGACCAGGCCGCCAAACACCACCAGCAGCAAGGCGCCATAGATCGACGAGCCGTACAGCACACGCAGGCTGGCGCGCAAGCGCTGATAGGGCGAATTAAACATGCGGCAACAGGGCAACAGGGATCAGGCAGGCGATCATGGAACTTTACAGGGGAATCCGGGTGATAAGGCGGGAAGAAACTTTTTCAGGAGCAATTATGCATGGAAAAAGCGGGGGAAGTCACCAACAAACACGCACCAACGGCAACCTCATGCCATATACACAGGGCTGAAAAACCACACGCGGGCTGGCGCGCCCGGCCAGCGCCAGCAGAAAAACGCGCAGCTTGCTATCATCGCGCCACTTTACCTCGAGGAACCACCATGACCTTCTCTATCTACTCCGCTTCCATCCCCGTCTTCAAACAGATCCTGGGCAGCCTGGCCGCCATCCTGGACAAGGCGGAAACGCACGCGCAAGACAAGAAAATCGACCCTAACGCCCTGCTGCAATTCCGTTTGTTCCCGGACATGCTGCCCTTCGTGCGCCAGATCCAGATCGCCACCGACTTCGCCAAGGGCTGCGGCGCGCGCCTGGCCGGCGTGGCCGTGCCACCGTATGAAGACAGCGAACAGAGCTTTGCAGAGCTGAAAGCGCGCATCGTGAAAACCATCGCCTTCCTGGAAAGCCTGCCGCAAGCGGACATCGACGGCAGCGAAACGCGCGCCATCACCACCGGCAGCGGCGAAAAGACCAAGCACTTCACGGGCCAGACGTATCTGTTCCACTACGCGCTGCCGCACTTCTTCTTCCACGCGACGACGGCGTACGACATCCTGCGCCACAATGGCATCGAAGTGGGCAAGAAAGACTTTATCGGCAGTTTCTGAGACGCATAAGCAAATCTACTGCGCGGCGCGCTTTGCGGCCTGCGATGCTCGCCGTACTTGAGTACGGCTGCGCTTCTTAGCCACAAATCATCGCCGCTCGCTACGATTTGCTTAAGCGTCGACGCAATAGGGGGATACTGCTCTATTGCGTCGCTATTAAGTATTCCGGCGCGGATACCCTTGAGAAAGAATCCGCACCCACACCACTTCCTTCTCTTCCTCCGTCATCGACACCCAGTGGGCCACTTCCACCACGCTGCGGCCGCAGCCGCGGCAGATTTCGTCGAAGGTGGTCGAGCAGACCGCCACGCACGGCGTATCGGGACGCGGCGGCAATTCCTTGTCAGCCATCAGGATACCTTCGGCAAGCCGAGCTTTTCCCAGCCTTCGACGCCCAGCGCTTCCAGTGTGGCGATATTCTTGTCAAAAATTTCCGACGCTTCCGGGAACGCTTCGACGGCGCGCTCGATGCTGTCTTCGCGCAGCAAGTGCAGGGTCGGATACGGCGAGCGGTTGGTGTAGTTGCTGATGTCGTCCTCGAACGTCTCGGCAAACTGGTAGTGCGGATGGAAACTGGCCACTTGCAATTCGCCGGCCAGGTGCATGTCTTCCACGGCCGCATCGGCCACATCGAGAAACTCGTTGTAGTCGAGGAAATCGTTGAGGGTGTACGGATGGATCAGCAAGGTCGTGTCGATCTGCTCGGGGTCCGTGTCGGCCAGCGTTTGCAGCTCGTCCATCAGCATCGCCAGCAGATCTTCCGGATTGCTCGATTCGCACACCACATAGCGGATCTGCTTCTTGACGTGCACGGCCTTGGCGAACGGGCACAGGTTCAGGCCGATCACGGCCTTTTCCAGCCAGGCAACGGTATTGGCGATGATGACGGCGTTGTCGTCGTCGTGGCGCGGCGGGGTGTTCATATGCATGACTCTCTATCAATATGGCGGCCGGCAGCTCAATGGCCGGCCAAAGCCAAATTGTACGCACTCTTTGCGCAGTCTCATACTCGACGGCTGCCAGGCTTGCGCCATCGCCCCCGCCATGTATGCTATAACAGCGGCCGAATCGCGCATCGGGCAAATTAAATTTGCAATAATGACAGCATCTGCGAATGGAAACCTTGTCGTTTCCCACTTATTGCCGCGTATTTCCTGTCATCATGCTGACATAATTCTTGACTCCGGCATGTGGATATACGTACACTCGCAGCTTGATCATGGGTCAGTCCGATGTTTCTCCGACGACAACAATGGAACACTATGCACGAAAACTCCTTTAAATCTACCGTCCTGGCGGCGTTGGCCCTGGCGCTTGCGCCCGCCCTCAGCCAGGCGTACGAAGCCGGTGTTGAGAGCGATAACGCGCCAGTCGCTGCAACCACACCCGCCCTGATCCCGATGACCGCCCAGGTCACGGCGAAACTCCCTACCCTCGACAACCGCCTGCAAAAGACCGACCGCCTGCTGAAAAACCTCAGCGACAATTCCGATCCGCTGCGCGAAGCCGACGTCTGGGGCCGCATCCGCAGCGGTTATGCGATTCCCGACATCAACAACCAGCTGGTGGCGAACCACGTCAACTGGTATGCCACCCGCCCCGACCACCTGGCTCGCACCACGGCGCGCGCCTCGCGTTATATCTTCCACGTGGTGCAGGAACTGGAAAAGCGCGGCATGCCGACGGAACTGGCCTTGCTGCCGTTTATCGAGTCCGCCTTCAACCCGCAGGCATTCTCCAGCGCCAGTGCGGCCGGCCTGTGGCAATTCGTGCCGGCCACCGGACGCGATTTCAACCTCAAGCAAACCATGTTCAAGGACGACCGCCGCGGCGTGCTGGCCTCGACCGATGCGGCATTGACGTACCTGCAGCGCCTGTATGACATGTTTGGCGACTGGCAACTGGCGCTGGCCGCCTACAACTGGGGCGAAGGCTCGGTGCAGCGTGCCATCAAGAAAAGCCAGGCGCTGGGCAAACCGACCGACTTCGAAAGCCTGGCCGACCTGATGCCGGCCGAAACGCGCAACTACGTGCCGAAACTGCAAGCGGTGAAAAACATCATCGCCAATCCGGCCCAGTTCGGCCTGACCCTGCCCGTGGTCGACAACCAGCCGTATTTCACGGCCATCGACAAGACCAGCGACATCGACATCACCGTCGCGGCCCAGCTGGCCGAACTGTCGACCGACGAATTCAAGGCGCTGAACCCGCAATTCAACCGCCCCGTCATCATCGGCGGCGAAAAGACCAAGATTTTGTTGCCACAGGAAAATGCGGCCAAGTTCACCACCAACCTGGCGCAATGGGGCCATGCCTTGTCGAGCTGGACGACGCACAAGATCACCAATGCGCGCGAACGCATCGAAACCCTGGCGTCGAAATTCGGCACCACGGCCGATGTGCTGCGCCAGGCCAACAACATCCCCCAGCGCACCAGCCTGCGCGCCGGCTCCACCATCCTCGTGCCGAAGACTTCGGCCACGATGAACAAGGATATCACCCAGGAAATCGCCGACAGCGCCACCATGCTGCTGGAAGCGGACCGTCCGGAACGGGCCGCCAAGACACTGCGCCGCGTCGCCAAGGGCGGCAAGGTGCAAGCTGCGCCAATTTCCCTGGTAAAACCGCGCATCCAGCGCGGCGGCGGCAACAGCCGGGCAAAAGCGCGTCACTGATCGCCTGAGTTGTATTGACGCACCTCACCGGCCGCCACAGCTTTGCTGTCGCGGCCGGTTGCACATCCGCCTTACCCGCCCACCACCCCAGACAGGAGTCGTCATGGCTTTCTTGCAAGGCAAAAAAATCCTCATCACGGGCCTGCTGTCGAACCGCTCCATCGCCTACGGCATCGCCAAGGCTTGCCACCGCGAAGGCGCGACCCTCGCCTTCACGTATGTGGGCGAGCGCTTCAAGGAACGCATCACGGAATTTGCGGCCGAATTCGGCAGCGCACTGGTCTTCGACTGCGACGTATCCAGCGATGATCAGATCAGCGCCGTCTTCAGCGACCTGGCGCAGCATTGGGAACACCTCGATGGCTTGGTGCACGCCATCGGCTTTGCGCCGCGCGAGGCGATTGCCGGCGACTTCCTCGACGGCCTGTCGCGCGACAGCTTCCGCATCGCGCACGATATTTCCGCCTACAGTTTTCCTGCCATGGCCAAGGCCGCCCTGCCCCTGCTGCATCCGGGCGCCTCGGTCCTGACCCTGACTTACCTGGGCGCCGTGCGCGCCGTGCCCTATTACAACACCATGGGCCTGGCCAAGGCGTCGCTGGAAGCGTCCGTGCGCTACCTGGCCGAGTCGCTGGGCCCGCGCGGCATCCGCGCCAACGGCATCTCCGCCGGCCCCATCAAGACCCTGGCCGCCTCCGGCATCAAGGATTTCAGTAAACTGCTGGGCTTTGTGGCGGAACACGCCCCGCTGCGCCGCAACGTCACCATCGAAGAAGTGGGCAACACGGCGGCCTTTTTGCTATCCGACCTGGCCTCAGGCATCACGGGCGAGATTACCTACGTCGATGGCGGCTTTTCGCAAGTGATGGCCGTCAATCCCGAAGTAGAGTAATGCGGTGATGGCCGATATTTTTCGGTTGTCACTTGACAACTGAAAAATGTTGACATACATTGGAGACATCACATGGCGCGCTCCTCGCACCCGAAGAAAGAAATCGAAGCGGCGCTGCGCCACGCGGAAAGCCAGGGCTGGCGCGTGGAAGTCGGTGGCAGCCATGCCTGGGGGAAAATCTATTGCCCCTACAATGACGACGGCTGCCGCTGCGGCGAGTTTTGCATCGCCTGCATCTGGAGCACACCAAAGAATCCGGGCAACCACGCACGAGCGATCCGGCGAGTAGTAGATAATTGCACTTTCAATAAACTGATGCACGACTGCATGCAACGCAAATCCCGGGGATAGCCATCATGGATTACATCTTTACGCTCAAGTATCGCCTGCCCGACCACGAACACGACCTCGACGCGCTGGTCGAGCGCCTGGGCAGTGGCGGTTGCGACGACGCCTTGGCTGGCATCGGGCAAGCGGGACGGCTGGCGTTGGAATTCACGCGCGAGGCCAGCAATGCCAACGAAGCGCTGCTGAGCGCCCTGGCCGACGTCAAGGTCATCGTACCCGATGCCGTGTTGTTCGAGGCCGCGCCCGACTTCGTGGGCTTGACGGACGTGGCGCAGGTACTGGGCCTGTCCCGCCAAAACCTGCACAAGCTGATGAGCAAACACCGCCATAGCTTCCCCGTGCCCGTGCATGAGGGCAGCGCCAGCATCTGGCACCTGGCCGACGTACTGGCATGGCTGCATGCCAAGGGAACATATCAGCTGGAACCCGGCCTGGCCGAACTGGCGCAGGTCACCCGGCAAATCAACCTGGCCAGGGAAACGGCACAGGCACCCCCACTGCCCGCCGACATCGTGGCCATGCTCAATTAAATCAACGAAAACTACGTATTCTTACTTATTTCGCATAGGAAACATATTCAAAACGTGGTAGGACTGTCGTTTCTTCCCATTTAGGCCGTGCAAAACGGCGGCAAATACGGTATAGTGTCGTTGTGCGCTGCAATATGTTCGCTTGAAGCGATGGCAACACCGCAGTAACATGCAATTACAAACTTAGCAGCTTCGCAAGCCTTAGCGCATCCACAGGATGCCGCTTATAAAGCCCTCCCGCCTTGTGTGTCGCACCTGACACCGTCCCGGCGCAAAGCTTTTGTGCCGAAATTTCTTTCTAGTTGAGTCATTTCGTTTTGGTTGGCGTTGCTATTTTGCGTTCTGCTTTTTGCAAGAACGCTGATTTTTACGAAAGAAAAGAATGACATTTGAATCCTTAGGCCTGCATCCGTCCATCATCGCCGCTCTGACCGAATCGGGCTACACCGCGCCAACCGCGGTACAGTCGCAAGCGATTCCAGCCGCGATTGAAGGCCGTGACCTGCTGGTCTCGTCGCAGACCGGTTCGGGCAAGACCGCAGCTTTCATGCTGCCGTCGCTGCACAAACTGGCCAGCGCCGAACAAAGCGCCGCCAGCAAGACGCCGAACCAGGAAATGCAAGCATCGCGCGCCCGCGGTGAGCGTCCACGCTTCAAGGCTGCCCAGCCAAAAATGCTGGTGCTGACGCCAACGCGCGAACTGGCCCTGCAAGTGACCACCAACACAGACAAGTACAGCACCGGCATCCGCCGCATCAAGGCTGTGTCGATCCTGGGTGGCATGCCTTACCCTAAACAGATGCAATTGCTGGCCAAGAATCCTGAGATTCTGGTCGCCACCCCTGGCCGTCTGATCGACCACATGGACTCGGGCAAGATCGACTTCTCGCAACTGGAAATCCTGGTGCTGGACGAAGCCGACCGCATGCTGGACATGGGTTTCATCGACGACATCGAAAAAATCGTGGACGCGACGCCAGAAGGCCGTCAAACCATGCTGTTCTCGGCAACGCTGGACGGCGTGGTTGGCAACATGGCCCGCCGCATCACGAAAAACCCGCTGGTCATCCAGATCGCCGGTTCGTCGAACAAGCATGAAAACATCACCCAACGCGTCCACTTCGTCGACGATCTGTCGCACAAGAATCGCCTGCTGGATCACCTGCTGCGCGACGAAACCCTGGACCAGGCTGTTGTGTTTACCGCCACCAAGCGTGACGCCGACACCATCGCCGACCGTCTGAACATCGCCGGCTTCTCGGCTGCCGCCTTGCACGGCGACATGCATCAGGGCGCGCGTAACCGCACCCTGGACGGCATGCGCCGCGGCCAGGTCAAAGTGCTGGTCGCCACCGACGTTGCCGCCCGCGGCATCGACGTACCGACGATCACCCACGTGTTCAACTACGATCTGCCGAAGTTCCCGGAAGACTACGTCCACCGCATCGGCCGTACCGGCCGCGCTGGCCGCAATGGCCTGGCCATCTCGCTGGTGAACCACGCTGAAGGCATGAACGTCAAACGCATCGAACGCTTCACCAAGCAATTGATCCCGGTCAATGTCATCGAAGGTTTCGAGCCTAAGAAAACGGCGTCGGCACCACGTTCGAGCGCCCGTCCAGGCGGCTGGAAACCAGGCGACAACCGTGGCGGCGCGAAGCCAGCGCAACGCACGTTCAGCAAGCCAGGCGCACCACGCAAAGACGGCGCACCTAGCACCGGCGGCGGCTACAAGGGTTCCAACCCGCGCAGCACCGACGGCGCACGCCGCAGCTACGGCGACCGTTAATCACGGCGCCATGCCGCCAGCAGGCGGCAGGCAATAAAAAAACGGCCACCAGATCGCTCTGGTGGCCGTTTTTTCATGTCCGCTGGATTTATTTCTTCGACACCTTCTGGCGCGACAGCTTGCGCAGCTTGGCTTGCTCGAAGCGCACCTGCTGCTCCGGCGTTTCCAGCACCAGCGGCGGCACGGCCACGGGCTTGCGATTGGCGTCCACGGCGACCATCGTGAAATAGCAGCTGTTGGCGTGGCGCACCAGGCGCTGCTGGATGTTTTCCGTCACCACGCGGATGCCCACTTCCATCGAGGTCGTTCCCGTGTAATTGATCGAGGCGAGGAACGTCACCAGCTCCCCCACGTGGATAGGCTGCAGGAACATCACCTGATCCACCGACAGGGTCACCACGTAGCTGCCCGAATAGCGGCTGGCGCAGGCGTAGGCGACGCTATCGAGGTATTTCAGGATGGTGCCGCCGTGCACGTTGCCGGAAAAGTTGGCCATATCGGGCGTCATCAGGACCGTCATCGTCAGTTCGTGGGCCGACCAGTTCATCGCGCTGTCCAAAGTGTTCTCCAAAGGGGAAATAAGAAAAAGAGTGGGATGTGAAAACCGGCCTCAGGGGCCGGTGGCAAAGCGCAGCGTCTATCCCGGCAGGGGGCGTCTTCTGCTGGGATAGGCTCTACAGGCCCAGGGTGTCGATGTCGGCCAGCGAGTCGCGGCCCTTGTCGGAAATGTCGTGCCCCTCGCCTTCCGCGCGTGCCACGATGTGGGCTTTCTTGCCCAGGAAATAGGCCACGTCCGATTCCAGCTTGGTCAGCGGATCGGCGGCGACGGCGCGCAGCCCCATGATGCAGCGGCGCAGGAACAGCAGCTGCTGTGCTTTCTCGGTGATGGATAAACGGCCATCGCGTGCATAGCTGAGCAGCTTCAGGCCGGACAGGCGCTTGGCATTGCGGGCAACGCAAGCACTGGGGCGCTCGGTCTTGATGCCGCGTGCAACTTGCTCCAGCGCGTCATATTCATCGGTTGTTAATTTCTCGTTCTTCATTACTTTTCCATAAAAGGCCAGGTGTTCGGCCCCCATGGTACGCGCCCCGCTGCGCATCGGCAACAGGCAACGTGAATCTAGCGCCGCCCGCCAGCCGGCCAGGCGGCGGAAACACGGGCGTGATGAGCGTTATTTATAGCTGCGCAGCAGCAGCCATGCCAGTCCGCAACCAGCCACGGCGCCCGCCAGCGCCAGCGCTGCGAGGTTTTTGCTGGTCATCACAGGGCGCCGGCCCAGGTAGATTTTGTTATGCAAGGAATTGCCCATGATGGTCTCCTGTACAAGAATTTTTATGATGTCTCATTATAAGAACAGAATCGTGACGGCCGCATGACACACAGCAGTTAGCGCTTGATTTGTATCCACTCGGCAACGTTTATTGGTATTTTTGTTGTTTAATTGGCGTAGCGATCCCGCCGCCCGCGCAATCCATTTCCGGTCAGAAATAAACAGCGCGCGGCAGTGGCATCGCCGCTCAGGTGCGCTCAGGCGTGCGACGACTTGGTTAGCCCATCCTGACGGGCGGCGGCGGTGGCGTCGGTTCCTCGACAGGCACGGGCTCCGTGTGCGGCGGCTTTTCCGGCGGCGGCATCAAAGGATCGCCTTCGGGTGGCGGCGGGATATCCGGTTCAGGCGTGCTATGCCCACGCAGCGCTGCATGACGGGATGGTAGTTGCATGGTGACCTCCTTTGCCCCACTCTAGCCGATGACAGGAAAAACTGGCGCCCGCGAGCCGCGCCATAGGCCGGCTAAAACGTCGATTTTTTTTACACAAGCACGAAAAATGGCATCCCTGTTTTTATAAGCTGTTGAATTCAAATACAAATATTACATGGTACGAATTCTGCTTCAAGGGCGTATGAGGTTATCTGAGGCAGCCGCCACAGTGACCTGGTCCGATCAACCCTCACGCTGAAGGAAATGCCATGAAACCGCTGTCTTCATTCCTGCGTTTCGCTATCTCCGCGGCCGCCATCGGCGCCGCGCTGATCAGTGCTCCCGCATTCGCTGGTCCCTTGTTTACCGTCAATGAAGGTTCCGTCCCCGGCACAGCAGCCAATCTGGTGGTGGCCGACCGCATCAGCTTTGAATATCACGCGCGCGTCGAACAAACCATCGTTGGCGGCTTGGGTGGCGGCAACGATCCCTTCACTCAAACAGGCTTTCTGACCAAGGCCGCTTTCGGCAGTCCCACCGGCGGCAGCGTGCCATCGCAACTGAACGCCCTGAATGGCTATGGCATCTATGGCCTGTTCAGCATCACCGGTCAGTCCGATACGCTGGCGGGCGGGATCCACGCTACATTTCAAACCCTGACCATGACCTTGTACATCGACCCCAACCAGGACACGTCACTGTCGGTCAGTAACGTTGCAGGCTCGCCGGTGAATGTGGGTGGTGCCGCCGGGGATGACTTTGCGATCGTGACCTACACGCTCGACGTGGGCGAAGCACACATTTTCGCCGGCCTGGCCCAGGGCGACTTCAAAGCCTTGCTTAACGCCACATTGACACCGCAAGGACAGTTGTTCTTCGTCAACCCCAACCCGTTTTTCCCGCTGGAGTCCCTCAGCGGGAATACCAACAGCTTCATCGGCGGCAGCCTGACCGACAGTTTCGTCGCGATGGCCGACGGTGGCGGCCTGGAATTATTCCAGGCAGCTGTACCTGAACCAGGCACCATCGCCCTGCTCGGTATCGGCCTGTTTGGCCTGGGCATGACTGCGCGCCGCCAGCAACGCGGGCAGCGCCAGGCTTGACATGCGATCATCCCGTCTGAAAGCCGCTGATGTCCTCAGCGGCTTTTTTCGCTGCGGCAGCCGGCAAGCCCATGCCGTTCACGCAAGCGTCCTCCCGTTGACCGGTGCCACCAGCAAGTCTTGCAACGGCCGGCGCAAGGAGCGCGCCTGCGCCGCCTGGCCGGCGCCGATGCGGCCAAGGAACACGGCCCGATCAAACGCCACCGCACCCAGCACGGCCTGGCATTGCAGCGCCAGTTCCTGCGCCAGCTCCAGCATGCCGTCGGTGCGCGAAAAGGCCCGCCGTTCGCGCACATAACGGGCGAAGATCAGCGGCGTCAGTTCCGGCTGTAACTGCAGGCCCAGCTGCGTAGCCGTCAGCCAGAAGCGCTGCATGGCCCTGCCCGCCGCCACGTAATCGTCGATGTGACGCGGCGGCACCTCGGCCAGCAGCACGAAATGCGCAGCGCAATACAGGCCCGGCAGCAAGTCCATCTGCAACCGGGGCGCGACGGTGCCAGCCAGCCAGGTGTTGAAAAAATCCACGCGGCGCCAGCTGTGCATGACCCAGCGCATCAGCCGCGCCGTCATCGGGTCGACACCGAGCGCCTGCTCCGGGATGCGGTCGGCGCTGAAGCGCGCGCCCCATTCGATGACGTCGCGGTGCACCTTGTGCGCTTCGGGCATGGTCAGGCGCAGCTTCGCATTGTCGAACATCAGGCGCGCGCAGGCCAGGCGCATGCGCCAGCCTTCGAACCACTGCACGCTGTAGCCGGGCGGCAAGCTGGCCGCCAGCGCCGCTTTTTCACTGGCGCGCAGGCGGCGCGTGCTCAGCCGTCGCCGCTGCACGCTGCGCTGCGGCAGGAAGGCCGCCAGCGGGTCGGGCAGCATGCCGGGACTAGCAACAAAGTGCACATCAAACGTGGGCAAGGTGTCGGGCAAGCCGCCGTGCCGTCGCGCTTCCATGCGCAAGCCATGGCTGCTGGCCGCCAGCGCCATACTTTCGAGCAAGGCACCCAGCGACAGCTGGCTGGGATGGCCGTCGAGGTCGTACACGCAGTGGCTGCGCGTATCGAAGCCATGCACGACGACATGGCGCGGATCCACGACTTCAAAGCGCCACGGCTGCGTATTGTCGCCGCTGGGTGCCCAGCGCGCCAGGTCGAGGATGTTTTCCAGCACAGAATCGATCTGCGCGATCAGCGGTGCTTGTGCCATCATGCCCCCTGCGCCGCGCGCCGCCGCTTGATGATGGCCATCGTCAGGCGTTGCAGCGGATGACGGTTGCCACCGGGACGCCAGGTACGCACGAGCTTGTTGCGGTAGGCGTCGAAATGCATGCCGTGCGGCGCCGCCATCACCTTGCCGCGCTTCAAGAGTATTTTCAGCGCCTCGGTGGCGGCCGCGCCTGCGCACAGCTGGCAACCCATGATGGTCGACGGTCCGCGCCGCTCCTTCAGGTTGATGGCCGACGGGTCGACCAGGTAGGGGCCGTGCAAGCCCGCCGGCGCCAGCCCGACGAGAAAGCGCAAAGCTTTTTCTTCCTCGGGCAAGTCGCCCCAGCCAAAATACTCTTCGAACGTCATGCCGCCCGGCATGAAGCTGAGCACGGCCGTGCCCATGCCCAGCGGCGCGGCCGTGATGGCGGGGATACCCAGACGCGCGCAGGTGGCGAAGGTGGCCTGGCGCGCAGGAAAGGCAAAGAAATCCAGGCCGTCCACATACAGGTCGACACCGGCAAAAAACTCCGCCAGGTTGCTGTCGTGTATGCCGTCAGGAAATTGTTTAATCTCCAGTTCGGGATTGATGTCCATCGCCATCTGCGCCAGCACGGCCACCTTGGGCTGGCCCAGGGTGGACATCATGGCGCCGGCCTGGCGATTGAAGTTGGCGATATCGAAGGTATCGAAATCGGCGATGTGAAAGGCGCCGATGCCCAGCCGCGCCAAGGTCAGCAAATGCACCCCGCCCACGCCGCCCATGCCGGCAATGGCCACGCGCTTGCCGCGCAAGCTGTCCTGCTCCGCCTGCGTGACCCAGCCCAGGTTGCGGGCAAACGCCGCCTGATAGGAAAAACCGTCTGTCATGCTCACCTCTTCTGTGCATCCGCTAAGGACCAAGAATGGTTTGACAGACGCTCGGGCGATAAGTTCCCGCTATGACGACAGCTTAGCGCGCCAGACGGCGCGGCGCTGCCGGCGCCGTGCGCAAGGGCGCCGCCGCCTGCCGCGCCACGGCACCGACCTTGAACACGCTGACGATCTGCGCCAGCCCGGCCGCCTGCTCGTTCATGGCCTGCGCCGCCGCCGAAGCCTGCTCGACCAGGGCCGAGTTTTGCTGCGTCATGTTATCCATCTCGACGATGGCCTGGTTGATCTGCTCGATGCCGGCGCTCTGCTCGGCGCTGGCCGAGGAAATCTCGGCCACGATATCGGTCACATGCTGCACGCTGGAAACGACTTTCTCCATCGTCTCGCCCGCCAGCGCCACGAGTTTTTCACCGGCCCCCACTTGCTCGGCGGAACTGTCGATCAATTGCTTGATTTCCTTGGCGGCGGCAGCCGAACGCTGCGCCAGGTTGCGCACCTCGCTGGCGACGACGGCGAAGCCACGCCCCTGCTCGCCCGCGCGCGCCGCTTCCACGGCCGCATTCAAGGCCAAAATATTCGTCTGGAAGGCGATGCCGTCGATGACGGCGATGATGTCGCCGATCTTTTTCGACGAGGCATTGATGGCGCCCATGGTGTCGACCACCTGGCTCACCACGCCGCCCGCCTGCGTCGCCACTTGCGAGGCAGAAATAGCCAGCTGGTTGGCCTGGCGCGCATTGTCCGCATTCTGGCGCACCGTCGAGGTCATTTCTTCCATGGTCGACGCTGTTTCTTCCAGCGAGCCCGCCTGCTGTTCCGTGCGCGCCGACAGGTCGTGGTTGCCGGAAGCGATCTCGCCGGACGCCGTGGAAATGGATTCCGCATCGTTGCGCACCTGGCTCACCAGATGCGCCAGGTTGTCGCGCATGGCCTTGATCGCCATCAGCAAACTCGACGTGTCGCCGGGGCGCGTATCGATCTGCGTGGTCAGATCGCCCTGGGCAATTTGCGCCACGATGGCCGCTGCATAGTCGGGCTCACCACCGAGCTGGGCCAGGATACGGCGCAGCATCAGCGCCGCCAGGGCGCCCACCACCAGCATCAGCGCGCCGCCGATGGCCAGCAGCACGCCGGCCTGGGCCCAGAACTTGTGGTTGATGTCATCGATGTAGGTGCCCGTGCCGATCAGCCAATCCCATGGCGCAAATTTCACCACCGCATACATCTTCGCCACCGGGTCCTTCACGCCGGGACGCGTGCCGTCCGCCTGCACCAGGCCGATGCGGCTGGTGGCCAGCGCGGCGCGGTAACGGTCGCCCGACTGCTTCATGTTCTTTTGCGGCGTGCCGATGCGCGACGCATTCGGATGCACGTACAGCAAGTCGGTGCTGAAATCGCGCACGAAATAATACATCTCGTCCTTGACGAAGCTGCCGATGACCAGCTTGGCCTGCTGCTGGGCTTGCTCACGCGTGAGCTTGCCCGACTGTTCCAGCGCATACGCCTTTTCCACGGACGCGTTGGCCAATTCCACCAGCACCGTCAATTGCTCCACCCTTTCCGCCATCATGGTCTGGCGCAAGGAATACAGGGAAAACGAGGCGATGAGGACGATGCCCAGCAAGGTGCTGAAACACAGGAGGAGAATGCGCGAACGGAGTGTCATGGGAGCCTGGGTAGAAAATAAAGCGTGGAATTATAAACAATTTCCCAATGGAAATCTTTTCAGAAAAGCAAAGCGGGCGGCGCTACCAGGCTGATGCCTGGCAGGCACCGCCCGCTTTATTGCTACTCGCTTGTTACTGGAGGATCACGCCAGCGCTTCCTTGGCCGCCTCTTCCGGCGTCAAGCCGTCGTAGAACTGGTCGGTAAACCACTCGACCTGCTCTTCAATGTGGTCTTGCGCCTGTGCCACGGTGGCGCCGCCGGCCACCAGGAAGCCTTCAACCTCGATACACCAGTTGATCAATTCCAGGGTTTCCGGATCGAGTTCTTCTTTCTTAGCCATCGTATTTCCTTGCTTGTCAAATTGCGATCACATCACCAAGCAGCAGTTTAACAGCTTCGCCGCCCTGCCGCCCCTGCAGTTCAACAATGAAGATTACTTGGCTGCAACGTTTTTACGTTCCGGATATAGCACCACCTGCACATAATTGTGCAGGTCCAGGTAGCGCTGCGCCGCCAGTTTGACGGCTTGCGGCGTGATGGCACGCACGCGCTGCTCGTAGCGCAAAATCTGCGCGGGATCGCGGCCTTGCGTCACCGAACCCATCAGTTGGTTCATCCAGTAATTATTTTCCCGCAAGGATTTCTGCTGGCGCGTGATCCAGTTCAGCTTGACCTTTTCCAGGTCGGCCACGGACGGCCCCTCGGCCTTCATCTTGTTGATTTCGGCAAAGGCGGCGGCGATCACCTTGTCCACATTTTCCGGCCCCGTCGGCAAGTTCAGCGCCACCGAATAATGACCATATGGATGCTGGCCCATGGACGTTTCGAAGCCGCCGCCATAGATCATGCTCATCTTTTCGCGCAGCACTTCGATGACTTTCAGGTTCAACACCTCGCCCAGCGCCTGCAGGGTCAGCTTTTGCTCGTCCGAATACGCCACGTCGCCATTGAAGGTGATGGAAATCGTGCTTTTGGGCTCGCTGCCCATGTAGATATCCTTCTTGACGATCCCTGTCACCGGGCGCATGCCCACGTCGCGGTAGGCGTGCGGCACCTCCGCCACGGGCAAGGTGCCCAGGTAGCTGGCGATCAGGGGTTTGATCTTCTCGAGCTCGAAGCTGCCCGTGAAGATGAAGGTCATGTTGCGCGCGCTGGAAAAGCGCTGGCGGAAGATGTCCAGCGAGCGCTCCAGGCCCACCTTGTCGAAGTCGGCCGCGCGCGGCACGCCATCGACGCGCGGGTTGTCGCCAAACGTGGCGTGCTGGACGGCATCGTAAAACACGGCTTCCGGCTGCGCCATGCTGTTTTTCGCCAGGTCCTGCTGCTTGCCGATGAAGGATTGGTACAGGCCCGCATCCTTGCGCACGTCATGGAAATACAGATACACGAGTTGTAGCATGGCTTCCACGTCGGCGCTGCTGGCCGAGCCGCCAAAGCCTTCGCTCAGTTCGCCCAGCGAGGCGCCCACGTTGACCGTCTTGCCGGCCAACACCTTTTGCAAGTCCAGCGGCGCCAGATCCTTCAAGCCCATGCTGCCGACCACGGCGCTGGCATAGCGGGCGCTGTAGATGTCGGCGTCGCCGAACAGCGACTGGCCGCCGAAGCGGGTCGAGCCCATCAGCACCTGGTCATTCTTGAAATCCGTCGGTTTCAGCAGCACGCGCACGCCATTGCCCAGGGTCAGTTCCGTCACGCCGATGGCGCTATTCAACTTTTCAGCGACGATGCTGCCGCCGGCCGGCGGACCATCCATCAGCTTGCTGGCCAGCACTTTCTCCGTGCGCGGTTCGACCTTTTGCCGCTCGGCTTGCGCCACGGCGTCGAGCAATTGCTGCTGCGTCGGGACGCTGGCGCCCGCTTTCGGCTCGGCGCCCATGAAGACCACCAGTTTCTTTTGCTGGTCGGGAATCACCCTTGCCACCGTCTCGTTGATTTCCTGCAAGGTCACCTGCGGCAAGAGTTCCTGCGCGTACAGCAATTCATTGGCGATGCCGGGAATGGCTTCCTGCTCCAGGAAGTTGCGCGAATACTCGGCCACGAAGCCGGACGAATCGGACTTGTCGCGTTCGCTGTATGCGCGCTCGTAATTGCGCAGCATGTTCTTGCGCGCGCGGTCCAGCTCATCCTGGCTGAAACCGAAGCGGCGCGCCCGCTCATCTTCTTGCATCAGCGCGTCGACGGCCGGCTGCACGCCGCCCTTGCCCAGCAGGGCATACGCGCTGAACGACTCGTAGCCGCGCACCAGCTTGCCCATGCTGCTGCCGCCCTGGATGAAGGGCGGGTTCGCCTGCTGCGTCAATTCCTGCATGCGCGCGCTGAGCATCTGGCCATACAGGTTTTCGATCATCTGGCGGCGGTAATCGGCAATGGTGACGGGCTCCTGCGCGGCGCGGATCGGATAGCGGATGAAGACGGTGTCGTCCGGCGCTTCCTTGTCCGTGATCACCAGCGCTTCCGTCTGCGAGCGCTGCGGCACTTCCGCATACAGGCGCGGACGCGGTTGCGCGGGATTTTTCAGCTTGCCGAAATGCTGCTGGATGAGCTTTTCAGCCTGTTTCGGCTCCACGTCACCGACCACCATCACGGCCATCAGGTCGGGCCGGTACCAATCCTTGTAGAAACGCTTGATGGCTTCCGGCTTGAACGTTTTCAAGACGGATTCCTTGCCGATCGGCATGCGCTGCGCATAGCGCGACCCGTTCAGCAGCTTCGGATACAGCACCTTGTTCATGCGGTCGCTGGCGCCCTTGCCCAGGCGCGCCTCTTCCAGCACGATGCCGCGCTCGCTGTTGATGTCGGCCGGGTTGAATTTCAAGCCATGTGCCCAGTCTTCCAGCACGAGAAAACCCTTTTCCAGGTTGTCCTTCTTGTTCGTCGGAATCGGCAGCACGTACACGGTTTCATCGAAGCTCGTGTAGGCATTCAAGTCGGCGCCGAACTTCACGCCGATCGATTGCAAATAGGAAATGAGCTCATTGCGCTTGAAATGCGTGGAGCCATTGAAGGCCATGTGTTCCGTGAAATGCGCCAGGCCTTGCTGGTCGTCATCTTCCAGGATGGAGCCGGCTTTCACCACCAGGCGCAATTCCACTTTCTGCGCGGGACGGGCATTTTTCTTGATGTAATAGGTCAAGCCATTCGGCAATTTTCCGACGGTCACTTCTGGTGCCAGCGGCAGGGGATCGGTCAAACGGATTTCTGCTTGCGCCATACAGGCGCACGCCAGCAAGACGGCGCCCGAGATCAGGCGTAATTTACTCAGCTTCATGTATTCTCAACGGTAAGATTCAGTAGACATACCTTACACTGAAATCGTCTTTCCGCCATTAAAAACAGCTTAGGAAAAACCGCTTTCCCCAAGCAACTTTGCCGAATGACAAACTCAACAGTGACCTGCCCCTTTTTTTCATCTGTGCTAAAGTATTGCCGCCGGTCATGTGGACCGGCACAACGACGTCTTCGGGGCGGGGTGCGATTCCCCACCGGCGGTAAGACCGGCAACGGTCAAGCCCGCGAGCGCTTGTCAGGTTTCGCCTGATGAGGTCAGCAGATCTGGTGTAACTCCAGAGCCGACGGTATAGTCCGGATGCAAGAAGATGTGCAGTAAACGCGATGTCCCATCGACCTGTCGATGCGGCCGGCTGCGTCTATTCGCTTGCCCTGCAGCGTTTTTCGCCTATGCGAGGAGCGTTTCACCATGTTAGTCAACAGCTATACCCTGCTTTCCAACGACCTGGAAGGTCGCATCCAGTCCGCCCTGGCCGCCATGCGCGCCGGCATTCCCGTCATCCTGCTCGACGATTTCGACCGTGAAAACGAAGCCGACCTGATCCTGTCTGCCGAGAAACTCACACACGAAACCATGGCCCTCTTGATCCGCGAATGCAGCGGCATCGTCTGCCTGTGCCTGCCCACGGACGTCGTCAGCGCGCTGGAATTGCCGCCCATGTCGCCCGACAACGGCAGCCGCTACGGCACGCCGTTTACGGTGTCCATCGAGGCGCGCGACGGCGTCACGACGGGCGTGTCGGCCGCTGACCGCGTGACCACCATCCGCGCCGCCATCGCGCCGAACGCCAAGCCGGCCGATCTGGTGCGCCCCGGCCACGTGTTCCCCCTGCGCGCCGCGCCCGGTGGCGTGCTCGAGCGCCGTGGCCACACGGAAGGCTCCGTCGACCTGTCACGCATGGCGGGCCTGAACCCGGCCGCCGTGCTGTGCGAACTGATGAACCCGGACGGCAGCATGATGCGCGGCGACGATATCGAACGCTTCGCCGAGCTGCATGGCATGCCGATTCTGACCATCGAAGAGTTGGTGGAATGGCGCAGCACGCGCGGACAGTAAGCTATCTTCAGGCGGGCACGGCCTTCGGCCGATGCACGTGCCGATACACGAGGCCCGCCGCCAGGCCATACGCGACGGCAATGGTCGCGTAGGCCAGCGGCAAGCGCAGCGACCAGTCGGGCAGCATGTGCAGGATGCTGCCGATCAGGGCCACGCCCACCAGCGCGCCAATCTGGCGGTTCGCATTCAGGGCCGCCGCCGCGCTGTTCGCATGCTGCTTGCCAGCCACCCGCATCACGGTGGCCGTCATGGCGGGAATGGCAATGCCGATGGCCACGTTCATCACGGCCGTGCCCAGCGCCAGCCAGCCATATGGCGTGCCCGGACGCAAGCCCACCAGCAGCAAGGCCATCACGGCCCCCACCAGCAAGCCGGCCAGCATGGGCAAGCGCGTGCCATGACGCGCCGCGATACCGCCTGCCATGAAGTTCCCCACCGTATAGGCCGCCATCATCGGCAGCAATCGCAAGCCCGACTGCAGGGCATCGGCACCGCTAGATTGCTGCAGGAACAGGCTCAATAAAAACAGCTGGCCGAAGACGCAGAAATTGATCAAAAAACCCACGCCATTGGCCGCGCCAAAGCTGCTGCTGTGAAACAGTTCACGCGGCAACAGCGGATGGCTGCCGCTGCGTTCGCGCCGCAGCAATTGCCCGGCCGACAGCACCGTCAATGCGACCGCCGCCAGCACGCCGGGCGACAGCCAGCCCAGCACGGGGCCTTCGATCAAGACAAAACTTAAACCGGCCAGCGCCGCCACACCCAGCGCATGGCTGAGCAGCGACAGATCGCGCGGCTGGCGCGCCGGTGCGGCCAGCAGCAGCTGCGCCATGACAATGGCCAGCACGCCCAGCGGCACGTTGACCCAGAATACGCTGCGCCAGCCGAACTGGTGCACGAGGATGCCGCCGATCAGCGGGCCGGACGCGCCAGCCACGCCCACCAGCGCCGACCAGGCGCCCAGCATGCGCGTACGTTCGCGCTCGTCGTCAAAGCTGTGCGTCAGCAGGCTGAGCGAACTGGGCATGAACAGCGCCGCACCCGCGCCCTGCAGCAAACGCGCCGCCGTCAAAAAATGCCCGTCGGGCGCGGCGCCGCACAACACCGAGCCGAGGATGAAGACGCAAAGGCCGGCCTGGTACACGGCTTTCGGCCCGTAGCGGTCGGCCAGCGCGCCGCCGGCCAGCAGCAGCGCGGCAAACGTCAAGGTGTAGCCGTCGACCACCCAGACCAGGCCCGTCAGCGGGATGCTCAAGTCCAGGGCGATATCGGACAGCGCCACGTTGACGGCCGTGACGTCGAGCATGGCCATGACGAAGCCTAAGGCCAGGGTCAGCAGGATCAAGCCGCTGGCGCGGTGTGGTGTAGGGACAGACATGATATTTCCTTGCTGGGACAGCGGGCAGCCATTATGCGAGCGTTGAATAATGCAGTAAACAGGCATAAAATCGGCGCATTGATGCAAAAATGCATCAGCAAACAAGGACAAGGACTGGGCTCATGGATTAGGATAACGCGCGCATCTTTCTCGCCATCGGCCGCGCCGGCACCCTGCGCGGCGCAGCCGCCCTGCTGCGCATCGACCAAGCCACCTGCGGGCGCCGCCTGGCCGCACTGGAAAGCTCGCTGGGCGCCACCCTGTTCCTGCGCACGCCGTCCGGCTACGTGCCCACGCCGGCCGGTGAACTGGCGCTGACGGCGGCCGAAGCCATGGAGCGGGCGGCCGACAAGCTGCAACGCGAGATGCAGGGCGTCGACAACCGTTTAAGCGGCCTGGTACGCGTGGCCACCACCGACACCATGGCCAGCCATTTCGTCATCCGCGCCATGCAGCAGTTGCACGCGGCCCACCCGGACATCCGCATCGTGCTCAACGTGGCGCCCGCGCTGGCCAGCCTGACGCGGCGCGAAGCGGACCTGGCCGTGCGCGGCGTGCGCCCCACCGACCCGGACCTCATTTCGCGCCACCTGGTCAAGCGCAGCCTGGGCCTGTATGCGTCGAAAAGCTACCTGGCGGAGCGGGGCGAGCCCGTACGCGGCACGGCGCTGGCCGGCCACGACATCGTCATCTACCACCATTCCGTGACGCCGCGCCATGGGGAAAAAATCGCCGGCGAACCCGTCGCCAACGCCAGGGTCGCCATGGAAGTGAACTCGGCGGCGATGCTGCAGGAAGCCACGCGCGCGGGCTTGGGCGTGGCCGAGCTGGCCACCCACCTGGGCGATATCGACCCGCAACTGGTGCGCATCTGGCCCGAGCGGGCGGAAAGCTACGACGTGTGGCTGGTCATGCATGCGGACCTGAACCGTTCGGCACGCGTGCGCGCGGCGGCCGATGCGATCATCCACAGCGTCGCCAGCGTAGCCGGGCAATAGGGTAGCCCGCGCACGGCCGCACGACTGGACAATCGCTTGTATCGAACGCATCCAATGTTAAGATGCCATGATGACCCTCTCCGTCTCCCTCATCATCAGCCTGCGCCGCCTGCACCGGGCCACCATGGCCTGGCTGGTCAGCTGGTGGCGCATGCTGCATTTCGCCACCCTCGTGTTTTCGCTGGCCCTGTCGCCGTCGAGCTATAACCGCGACAACCGCCCCATCCTCGCGCACCGCCTGGTGACGAATACGGCCCCCAATCTCGTGTGGTTCAGCGTGGCTTGCGCGCTGGTCAGCCTGGTGCTGATCCGCATCGTCGTCGTCAGCGCGCAAAGCTACGGCCTGTCGCGCTATGCGCTGGAAATGGTGGTGCGCGTGCTGGTGCTGGAACTGATACCGCTGACGGCCGCCCTGTTCGTGGCCCTGCGCCTGACCCTGCCAGACGGCATTGCGTTTGCGCAAATGCGCTCTTCCGGCATGCTCGACACCATGCAGCGCCAGGGCGTCGACCTGCTGCGCCGTGAATACTTTCCGCGCGTCATGTCGGGCATCTTCGCCGTGTGGATGCTGGCCATCGTCAGCTGCGTCACCTCGCTGATCCTCGCCTACCTCACCATCTACGGTTTTACGCCGTGGGCGCTGCAAGGCTACACGCGGGTGGTGGGGCAAATCTTCAATCCGGCCGTGGCCCTGATCCTGATGCTCAAAGTCATCTTCTTCAGCTTTGCCGTGGCCCTGATCCCGCTGGCTTCCTCGTACTATCCGGAGGAGCTGCACAGCCGGCGCAACCGCCTGTGGGCCGCGCACGGCCTGTCCGAAATGCTGCGCCTGTTTTCCGTCATCCTGCTGATCGAAGTGGCTTCGCTGATGGGCAATTACTACTGATGCCCCGCCGCCACCGCCAGCGATCCCCGAACCACCCATACGAGAGCCAGAATCCATGAGCCAGAGCCAGCCACCCAATCCCGACCAGGTCGACGTCACGGCGCCCGCCGGTCTCACGCCAGATGCCGTGCTGCCCGCCCCGCCGCCCGTGCGCCACGCCGAACTGAAGGCGGCCATCCTGCTCGTCTTCATGTTCGTGCTGGTGGTCGGCTCCGTTATCTACCTGATGTATGCGCGCGGCGCCTTCGAAGCCACGCAAACGCTGGTGCTGACGGCCGACGATTCGGACGGCGTGGGCGTGGGCGCCGACCTGACCTTTTCCGGCTTTCCCATCGGCCGCGTGCAGCGCATCGAACTGGCGCCGGACGGCCGCGCGCGCGTCATCATCGACGTGCCGCGCAAAGACGCGCACTGGCTGCGCAGCAGTTCCATCTTCACGCTGGAACGGGGTATCGTGGGCGGCGCCAAGCTGCGCGCCTACAGCGGCATCCTGACGGACCCGCCGCTGCCCGACGACGCCACGCGCGACTTGCTGGTGGGCGACATGGCGGCGGAAATCCCGCGCCTGCTGGCCGCCGCGAAAGACTTGCTGAACAACCTGGGCAGCCTGACGGGCACCGATTCTCCACTCGACGGCACCCTGCGCAATGTGCAGGCCGTGACGGGCAAATTGAGCGGCCCGGGCGGCGCCATGGGCTTGCTGACGGGCGACGACAAGCAGTCGCGCCTGCTGGTCGAGCGGGCCAACGCCTTATTGGTCACGGCGGACCAGCTGGCGCGCCGCACGGATGGCCTGGTGGCCAATGCCGACACGCGCGTCTTCGGCGAAAAAGGCGTGATGACGGATGCGCAGGCCACCATCGTGCAGCTGAACGCCCTGCTGGCCGACACCCGCAACAGCCTGAAAAAAGTCGACGCCGTGCTGGTCGAGGCGCAAGCCGTGGGCGCCAACGCCAGGGCGGCGACAGCCGACCTGGGCCCGCTGCGCGCGGACGTGGAAAGCAATCTGCGCAAGGTCGAACAGCTGGTCAATGAAATCAACCGCAAATGGCCGTTCAAGCGCAATCCGGAGATCAAACTGCCATGACAATATCCCGCCCCGCCATCTCCGCCTTGCTGTGCACCTTGCTCGCCGCCTGCTCCAGCGGCCCGCCCGTGCCAGACTGGAAAATGAATGCGCAAAGTTCCGTCGAACGCTTCCAGGCGGCCTACCTGGGCGGCAACGCCCTGGTCGAGCAGACGGAATTTCGCCGCGCCCGCAGCCAGGTAGCCGGCACGGGCAAGCTCGAGCTCGTGGCACGCATTGAACTGCTGCGTTGCGCCGCGCGCGTGGCCAGCCTGGCCTTCGAGGACTGTGCCGGCTTCGACGCCCTGCAAGCGGACGCGAATGACGCCGACCGCGCGTATGCGGCTTACCTGGCCGGCAAGGCGCAAGCGTCCGACATCGCCCTGCTGCCGCAAGCGCAGCGCGCGCCAGCCGGTGCCGGCGCCGACACGGCCGCCGCCAGCGCCGTGGCGGCCATCAAGGACCCGCTGTCGCAACTGGTGGCGGCCGGCGTGCTGCTGCGCTCGGGCCGCGCCACGCCGGAGCTGCTCGACACGGCCGTGGCCACCGCCTCGGACCAGGGCTGGCGCCGCCCGCTGCTGGCGTGGCTGGGCGTGCAGCGCCTGCGCGCCGAACAGGCGGGCGACACGCAAGCGGCGCAGCGCATTGCGCGGCGCATGGCGATCGTCGAGCAGCCGCTGGCCCCCTGAGCGTGCCGATGGCGGCCCAAGGCAGGCAGAATCAGGCATAATCAAGTCAGGATGATGGCAATGCGGTGCAGGCAGCGAGGTGTGACGATGCAGTTCGAGGATTTCGACTTTTCCAACCCCGAGGCCGGCAAGCACGGCGAGGGGCCACCTGGCGATGGCACACCGGCCGCCACGGCCGTACGCCTGCAATACCTGCTCGACAATACGCCCTCCATCATCTATTGCACCGTGCCCAGCGGCGACTTCAAGATGACCTTCGTCAGCAACAATGCCTTGAACGTGCTGGGCTACCAGCCCGAAGACATGGTGGCCGACCCCAACTTCTGGTTCGACCACATCCACCCCGACGATGCGCCCGGCATTTTTTCCAGCCTGGCGCAGATCTTCGTCGAAGGCGCGCGCGCCTATGAATACCGTTTCCGCGTGCGCGACGGCAGCTATCTGTGGATGCACGACAGCCTGCGCCTGGTGCGCGACGAGCATGGCGTGCCGTTCGAGGTGATCGGCTCGCTGACGGACATCACGGAACGCAAGCGCATGGAAGCGATGCTGCAGGCGCGCGGCGAAGAACAGCAACTACTGATCAGCAAGTTGCAGGAAGCGCACGACCAGTTGCTGCAATCGGAAAAAATGGCCTCCATCGGCCAGCTGGCAGCCGGTATCGCGCATGAAATCAACAACCCGATCGGCTTCGTCAATTCCAACATGAGTTCGCTGCAAGGCTATGTCGGCACCCTGTTCGGCGTGATCGGGCAATATGAAGCGGCGATGCGCGAGACGCCCGACGGCCCTGCACTGGCCGCACGCGTGGCCGAGGTGCGCGCGCAGGCCGATCTGGCCTTCCTGCAGGACGACATGGTGGACCTGGTGCGCGAATCGATGGATGGCTTGAAGCGCGTGCGCGACATCGTGCAGGCGCTGAAGGATTTTTCCCATGTGGGCGAGACGGACTGGCAAGTGGCCTGCCTGCACGCGGGCCTGGACAGCACCCTCAATATCGTCGCCAACGAATTGAAATACAAGGCGCGCATCGAGAAACAGTATGGCGAACTGCCGCCGATACTGTGCCTGGCGTCGCAGCTGAACCAGGTGTTCATGAACCTGCTCGTCAACGCGGGCCAGGCCATCAGCAGCGACGGCGTGATCAGCATCCGCACCGGTCATGCGGACAACTGGGTATGGGTGGAAATCGGCGACACGGGCGCCGGCATCGCGCCCGAGCACCTGAACCGCATCTTCGAGCCATTCTTCACCACCAAGGCCGTGGGCAGCGGCACGGGTCTGGGGCTGTCGCTGTCATATGGCATCGTCAACAAGCATGGCGGGCGCATCGAGGTGGCGTCCGAAGTGGGCCAGGGCACGCGCTTTACCGTGCACCTGCCGCTGCAGCCGCCTGGCGCCACGCACGCCTAGGCGTCTTTCGGCGGCGCGTACACGCGGATGCTCAGGCGCCCGCCATTCTTGCCTTCGAAATCGAGCAGCTGGGCAATCACGCGGGCCGTCAGCACGTGCTCGGCCGCCAGCAGCATCAAGCCATCGCGACTGATCAGGTCGCGCGACAGCGTCATGCCCGGCTCCAGCTGGCCTGACAGCACGGTCAGGTCGCGCGCCGCCGGCTCCGTCTCCTCCATGATGCTGCGGAACGCGGCCACCACGGCCGGGTCGTAGCGCTTGCCGACACTGTCGTAGATCAGAGTGCGCGCTTCGTCGGCGCGCAGGCTGCGCTGCACCATGGCGCCGATCTGCAAGCCGTCGTAGTCGGACGCCAGCGCCAGGATGCGCGCGCCCATGGGAATGGCCAGGCCCACCAGGCCATCTGGAAAGCCGCCGCCGTCGAAGCGCTCCAGCTGCGAGCGCAGGATAACGGAGACGGCGCGCAGCTCGTCGAGCGCCATCAATAATTGTTCGGCGCGCAGCGGATGCTTGCGGAACGCGGCCAGCTGCTCGCCCGTCCAGGCGCTGGCCGGCAGTTCGAGTACATCGTCACTCAAACTGAGCTTGCCGATATCCTTGAGCAGGGCCGCGATGAACACGTCGCGCGCCTCCTGCCCTTCCAGGCCCAGCGCCTGCGCCAGCTTGCGCGACAGCTCGGCCACCCGCCGCGCATGGCCGACGAGCTTGCCGCCGCGCATCTCGATCAGGTTGGAAAACACCTTGATCGTCGTCACGAACGTGGCCTTCAGGCGCTCATTGGCCGCCTGCACCTCGTCGTGCGACTGTTTCAGCTGCTGCGTGCGCGTGGCCACCTTCGCTTCCAGGCTGGCGTTGAGCGCCTGCAGCTGCACGTTCTGGCTGGCCGTCAGCGCTTCCAGGCGCAGTTTTTCCTGTTCCAGCGCGCGCCGTTCCAGCGCGTGGCGCACCACCAGCACGATATCGTTCTCGTCCCACGGCTTGGTCACGTAGCGGTAGATTTCGCCCTGGTTGATGGCGTCGAGGATGGACTGGATATCGGCATAGCCCGTCAGCAGCAAGCGTATGGTGCCGGGCCAGCGCTGGCGCACCTGGGCCAGGAATTGCGCGCCATCCATGTGCGGCATGCGCATGTCGGAGATGACCAGGTCCACCGTCTCGCTCTCGAGCAGGGCCAGGCCCGCCGCGCCGCCGTCGGCCGTCAGCACGCGGTAGCCGTGCGGGCGGAACAGCCGCCGCAGCGACGAGAGGATATTCGGTTCGTCGTCGACGCACAGGATGGTCGGTGGCGCGGCCGCGGTGCTGGCGCTGGTGCTGGAGCTCATGCTGTCCTGTTCGGTCATGGTACGGCGGCCTGCGCCTGGCGCACGGGCAAGGTGATGCGGAAGGTGGTGCCGCGGCCGATGACGCTGCGTACGTCGATGCGGCCGTGGTGCTTTTGCACCGTGGTGTAGGCCAGCGACAGGCCCAGTCCCGTGCCCTTGCCCACGGCCTTGGTGGTAAAGAACGGATCGAAGATGCGCGACAGGTGTTCGGGCGCGATGCCGCCGCCCGTGTCCTCGACCTCGATCCACACTTCCGTCGCGTTATCGCTGCCCGTGCGCAAGGTGATGCGTCCGTGCTCCTCGCCCATGGCGTGGGCCGCGTTGACGACCAGGTTCATGATTACCTGGTTCAGCTCGGAAGGCTGGCATTCGATATCAGGAATGTCGCCATATTCGCGCACCACGTCGGCCTTGTACTTGACCTCGTTATTCACGATATTGAGCGTGGTATCGATGCCCTGGCGCAGGTCGGCCCAGACCCACTCCTGGTGCGCATCCGTGCGCGAAAAATCCTTCAGGTCCTGCACGATGCGGCGCACGCGCGAAATGCCTTCCTTCGATTCGCCCATCAGCATCGGTATGTCGGTGCGCAGGAAGTCCAGGTCGATCTGTTCGCGCAAGGCGCGCAGGCGCGCCGCCACCACGGCGTCGGCCACGGCCGGCTCGGCTTCCTCGTAGGCGTCGAGCATGCTGAACAGGTCATCCAGGTAGCCTTCCAAGGTGCCGACATTCGAAAACACATAGCCGATGGGATTGTTGATCTCGTGCGCCACGCCGGCGGCCAGCTGGCCGATCGAGGCCAGCTTTTCCGACTGCAGCAGCTTTTGCTGGGCCAGCGACAGCTTGCTGTTCAATTCCGTCAGGGCCAGGTTCCGTTCGCGCAATTCGAGATCGGCGAGCTGGCGCTGGCGGATATCGTCAGCCAGGCGCTCATTCATTTCGGCCAGCTGGGCCGTGCGCTTGGCCACCAGGTGTTCCAGGTTGTCGTGCGCCTTGCGCAGCGCCAGTTCGGCCAGGCGCCGCTCGCTCACGTCGCGCAGGGTTTCGATGGCGCCCACCAGACGTCCCTGGCGGTCGCGCAGGGGCGCCGCCGTGAAATGCAGCCAGTGGCCGTCAGGGCCGATATCGGCAAAGAAGTCCTCGGCCTCGAAGGCGCCGGGAATCACGGGGGAGCGCTTCAGCTTGCCAAGGTAAAGGTCATTTTCACCGAGCGCGATATCGTCGGCCACCAGCAGGTCGGCCAGGCAGGCGCGCGGCTGCGGATAAAACGCCTTCCAGTGGTCGCGCGTGCCGACCATCTCGGCGGCCGTAAAGCCCAGCAGCTGTTCGCAGGCGCTGTTCCAGTGCGTCACCACGTGGTCCGTGTCGATGGCGAAGGTGGCCACCGGATGGCCATCGAAAAATGCCGATAGGGCGATAGTGTCGCCCTGGCGGCGTTCCGGCGTGGCGGGCAGCGCCTGCCCTGCATCTGTTTCCATGGCCTCTTTCTTGTTCATGCCAGCATGATCCGCGACATTTCATCGAAGGTGTGTTCGGTTTGCCCCAGCAGCGCCTGCCAGGCCTGCTCATCCAGGGCAAGGCTGCGCCAGACTGCGGGCGACAGGGCCGGCACCAGCGCATCGTCGATACCGGCCAGGTCGAGCGCCAGGGCGACGGCATTGGCCATGTGCACGGCCAGCGGCAAGCCGCCCGCCTCCAGGCGGTCGATGGCGTGGTGGTCGGCCACCGCCTGCTGTATCGCCTCGGGAAACTTCCAGTAGGCGGCCAGGGCGCTGCCCACTTGCGCGTGATCGATGCCGATGACGGCCAGTTCAGCCTCGGCCATCTGGCAGTCATGCGCCTGGCGGTAGCTGCGCACGAGCGCGTGGTCGGCCGGGAAGCGCGTCACCAGCACCAGGGTACCCAGGTCGTGCAGCAGGCCGGCCGTGAACGCCGTCTCGGGATTGACGCGCAGGTGCGGCGCCAGCAGGCGCGCGGCGATGGCCGTGGCCAGCGAGTGGCGCCAGAACGCCTTGAAATCGAAGCCGCCGGCCACGGGCGCGAAGCTGCCCGTCAGGGCGCAGGCCGTGACGACGGTGCGGATGCTGTGAAAGCCCAGCACGGAAACGGCTTGCGGAATGCTGGTGACCTTCGATTGCATGCCGTAGAACGAGGAGTTGGCGATGCGCAAGGTCTTTGCCGCCAGGGCCTGGTCCAGCTCGATCTTTTGCGCCAGCACATGCACGTCCGTATCGTCCTGGTCCATGCTCGACAGCAGCTCCAGCACCACCACCGGCAGCGACGGCAGTTCCTGTATCTGGCGGATGATATGTTCAAAATTAAGCCGATTCATGCCGCGCCCCCTCGCCGGTAGCGCTGCAGCAGCGCCAGCAGTTCCGCCCCGGCGGAATCGGGCGGCGTGGCGCGGAACAGTACGGCCAGCCGTGCCAGGCGGCGCAAGCGCTCCTGCTCGGCATGCGCCTGCGCGGCGGGGTCGACCTCGTCTTCGGCAACGACGTGGCAGCGCTCAACATTGCGCCTGCGCAAGGCTGTCAGGCTGGCCGCCGTCAGGGTGGCGCCCCGGGCCAGCAGCACGGCGCCGCTGGCGTCGCTCAGCGCCTGCGCCAGCACCATGCCTTCCTGCGCCTGCTCCATGGAAATCTCGCGTCCGCTTTCACTCACGCTTTCACTCATGTATCGGCTCCATGACGACTCAGGGTGACCAGGCTGCCGCGCGAGCGAGAATGCAAGCCCATGGGATGGACTGCCACGACATACGGCTGGCCGTCGATGGCGACCAGGCGGGGCGTGTCCTGCCCGTCGAACAGTTGCGGCAAGACCAGCGCCGCCTCGTTGCCCAGCAGGGCCGCGCCCCGCTCGAACAAATTGGCTGCCGCCGCGTTAATGAAGGCGATCATGCCTTCGTCGTCGAGCCCGATCACGGGCAGCGGCAGAAATTGCAGTACTTCGCGCGCGATGCCCAGGCTGACTTCATCGCGGCTGATCTGGTGCTGCTGCTGGCTCACCAGCGCCTGCATGGCGGCATTCGCCGCCGCCAGCGCCTGGTTGGCGTCGCGCAGTTGCGCATTCAGGCACACATTGTCGTCGTCGATGCCCTTCAGGCGAAAGGCTTCGGCGATATGCCCGCGCAGCTGTTGGTCTTCCCAGGGCTTGGTGAGGAACTTGAAGATGGCGCCCTCGTTGACGGCGTCCGTGACGGCCTGCAACTCGGTATAGCCCGACAACATTATGCGGATGGTTTGCGGACACAGCAGCTTGGCCTTGCGCAGGAAGTCGGCGCCCAGCATGCCAGGCATGCGCTGGTCCGACACAATCACGTCGACTGCATTGCTGGCCAGCACGTCCAGTCCTTCCTGGCCGCTGTTGGCCGTGAGAATATGGTAGCCATCGGGCCGCAGCAGACGCTTGAGGGAAGCGAGGATATTCGGCTCGTCATCGACCAGCAGCAAGGTGCGCGGCTGCGCCGCAGCCCTTGGCATACCATGCTCGTCGTGCACATCCATCGGACCATCCTCTCATCGCCACGGCGATATGGGAGCTTACCTGGAGCGGGAATCTGCCGCGCGGCACACTCTTGCGCGGCAGCCAGCTTGCGCTGAAATTATACGACTAAATGTTCCCGTATGACACTAATCCCGCACTTATCCGGCACTTATCCGGCACTTATCCGGCACTTATCCGCGCAGTGCCGGACAAGGCGTGTCGCGGTAAAACACAAAGCCGCCCAGACCGATGGCTTGCGTATCGGCCTTCACTGAGTACACCAGCGTGTTCGTGGCCGCCTCGACTCTCAGCAGATTCTGGTGCAGCACCGTTTGCGCGTGCGACAGGGCCAAAGATGGCGTCGGTGCCAGCTGCAAACGCAGTTCGGAGGTGGCCGCATCATACGCCCAGCGGCCCGGGTTGAAGAAAGCGAAGCCGCCGTCGAAACGCAAGCTGCCATCCTTGAACTGGGTCAGGCAAATGCCGGGAAATTCGCTGGGCGGGTTATACCAAGTGGCGGCCACGGCGGCATCAGCCGGCGTTTTGCCCGGCATCTGCATGCCGGCCTTGCCATCGGGCTTGTCACCGCTTCCGCCCATGCCGGCGCAAGCAGCCAGCGCCAGCGCGCAAACCAGTGCGCCCGCGCGCGTGATGAATGTCATGTGCATTCCCATCCCCTTGCTTTATAGAAACACAATCTTAGTCCGGGAAACCTGGCCGTTCAAGCGGCCAGCGCACATAAGGCGGATTTAATTCCCCCCGGCCGCCTTCGCAACCAAGGCTGCAGCCTCGCGCAATTTGTCCTTTTTGCTTTTGCGCGCGCCCTTCACGCCGCCGTTCACCGTATCGGTAACGGGATGCACGGGCGCGGGCAGTTCCGTCGGCTCGAAACCGGCCACCACTTCGCGCACGATGCGCAAGTCGTTGCGGTTTTCGATCAGGCGGAAATGCGCTTCCGTATCGGCCGAGACAAAACTGATGGCCGTGCCGCTTTCGCCGGCGCGGCCCGTGCGTCCGATGCGGTGCGTGTAGTCGACGGCCGAGCGGGGCAAGTCGTAATTGACGACGGCCGGCAAGCCGGCGATGTCGATGCCGCGCGCGGCCACATCGGTGGCCACCAGCACCTGCAAGCGCCCTGCCTTGAAGTCGGCCAGCAGCTGGCTGCGCGTGCCCTGGCTGAATTCGCCGTGGAAGGCGCCCACGTGCAGGCCCGCGCGCTGCAGCTTGTCGGCCACATGTTCGGCCGCATACTTGGTAGCGACGAACACCAGCACCCGATCCCACTGCTGCTGCAGGATCAGGTAGCGCAGCAGCTGCGTGCGGCGCGGCACGTCGACCGTGATGGCGCGCTGCACGATGTCGGGCTTGTCCTGCGGTTCGGACGCCACTTCGATGCGCACGGGTTCCTTGAGCAGGCTGTCGGCCAGCGCCTGCACGCTGTCGGGGAAGGTGGCGGAAAAGAACAGGTTTTGCCGCTTGCCCGGCAGCAGCGCCAGGATGGCGTTGATTTCCTCGCTAAAACCCATGTCGAGCAAACGGTCTGCTTCGTCGAGCACGCACAGCGACACGCCGCCCAGTTTCACGGCATTTTGCCGCACCAGGTCCAGCAATCGGCCCGGCGTGGCGACGACGATATCGGCGCCGCCACGCAAGTCCATCATCTGCGGATTGATCGAGACGCCGCCAAACAGCACGGAAATCTTCAGTTTGATCGGCAATGGCTTGGCCAGCGCGTGCACCGTCTGCCCCACCTGCGCCGCCAGCTCGCGCGTGGGCACGAGGATCAGCGCGCGCACCTGGCGCGGGCCGGCAGCGGGCGCCATCAGCGCCTGCAGCAGTGGCAGCGCGTAGGCGGCCGTCTTGCCGGAACCCGTCTGCGCCGCGCCGAGCACGTCGCTGCCGCGCAAGATGGCGGGAATGGCGGCTGCCTGGATGGCCGTCGGCGCGGCATAGCCGGCCTTGTCGACGGCGCGGACCAGGGCGGGAATCAGACCCAGTGAGGAAAATGGCATAGCGGGCCTTCTTTATTCGTAAAGTGAGACCGGCCGCGAAAGGCGGCCGGTCGGAATTGCGACAGTATAAGGCAGAGCGCTACTGGCGTGGCATTTGCAGTTTCGGAAAGCCCGCTTCATCGTAGCCCGGCATGCCGCGGCGGATCGCGTGCGAAAAGTCCGCGTCGTCGTTGGCGGCCCGCGCGCGCGCCGTGACGTGGCCGCCCTCGCGCAGCTGCTGGAAGCTCTGGCCGGGCACCAGGCCCTTGACGTCAAACAGATAGCGGTCCAGGTAGCCCGAGGCCATCAGCCGGTAGTCGAACGGCAGGCCCGGCACGATGCGGCGCACCATCTCGAAGACGATGGTGGTGCAGTTGGCCGTCAGGGTGTTGTAGAACTGCGGCTTGGCCTTCAGCGCTTGCGCTTCGTCCAGGTAGGCCAGGAACAGCGAGCGCATGGCCGCTTTCGGCATCATCACGCGGTACAGATGCATATCCTCGCCGCGCGCATTCGTGCGCACGCGCAGGATGTCGCGCTCGTCGGCGGCGATCAGGCTCATCTCGAAATGCTTGAAGAAGCCGCCGATGGCGGAAAAGCTCTCGCCCTTTTCCTTGCGGATCTCGATGGAAAACGTCAGGAAGCGGCCGTCGGCAAAACCGAAGGAAATCAGGGTATGCGCAATGTAGGGCCCCGTCCAGTACGACAGCGCCGTGTCCACCGTGCGCAGCTCATCGAGGTCGTAGCTGCGCTGCTCCCACTTGACCGTGTAATCGTCATCGCTGCGCCAGTCGAAATTGCGCACATTGTCCAGCGTGACCAAATTGCCCGTCACCGTGCCCGTGACATTGCGCGCCACGTCGTCGGCCCACACGCGCTGCTGCTTCGGCGTGATCAGACTCCACCACAGGAGCAGCAGGATAAAACCGGCCGCATACGGCAGCAGCACGCGCACATCGCCGCGCGTCCACCACAGCACCACGCTGGCCACGCCCAGCGCGCCCCACAGCAGCGCGCCGATGGCTTGCGCCGCCGTGCCGCCGGACAGCTGGTACCAGAGCGCCAGCGCGCCCCACAGTGCAGTCAACAGAAGAATCAGGGAAACGGCCATTTTGCCGAGGGTGGCCAGCACGGAGCGGGCACGCAGTGATAAGAAAGTCATGCCCTGATTATAAGGGCAAGTGAAGATGGGCAAGTATTTCGGACGTGCCATCCTATCTTGGGACAGGTCACGATGTTATTTCGATGGCATAATGATTTCTTTTGCAATCAATTCTGCCTGCGTATGCAACTCCATGGTTTTTCCATCCTCAAGGGTTTAACCAAAATATTGCTTGAAGGGCAAGAACTTGACCTGCACAACGATTACGAATTCACACAGATCGACTACCGCATCGCTGCACGGCAACTGCAGCTGCATTGGGTACGCAGTGCCGGCGACTGGGTCAGGCCATCCATGCCCCCGGCGCTGACACTGGTGTGCGCAGGCGTGCAGGTGCTGAAAATCCGGGAATCCAGCGAAGATGAGCATGTTGACGGGGAGAAATGCCTGTCCTCCATCGGCTTCATGTGGAATGCCATGCGCGATGACATGGACGGCGTCGCATCGCATGAGGCGAGCCAAGGCTGCACGGATCTCGCGTTGATTTTCATGAGTGACCTGAGCATCAAGATTGCCGCCGCCGAGGCACGCATCCTTGTTGGCGCCGGGCCGGCCAATCAGGCCGCATCCATCGCAGCAGAGCAACAACGATAACAAGCACAACAACATTCAGGTGACACTTTGCAGCATCAAACGCTCTACGCCCTCGCCGGCAGCCTCAACTCCCTCTTCATCGTCGTCAGCTTGTACGGCCTGTGGTCGCAGCTGCAAAAGATCTGGCAGCGCAAGCACGACGCCAGCCTGGGCGCCGGCCAGACGACGGACATCCTGTCGCTCAACCAGTTCAGCGTCAGCTTTCTTGCGTATTGCGCGTTCTTCGTCTACGGCTATTCGATCACGCCGTTCAACCATTACATCGTCTGGCCCCGCTTGATCGCTTCGCTGATCGCGCTGGCCATCCTGTATGAAATCGACCGCGACCGCCGCAGCCTGGCATCGCGCAATGCACTGCTGGCCTGCGCGCTGCTGCTGTGCGCGGGCGTGGCGGGGCTGGCGTTCGGCCCCACCTTCACCGATGAAAAGCGCGTGATCTCGCAAAGCCTGATCGTCGCCGTCACCGTGCTGCTGGCGCAGGGCTATGCGCACCAGATCCGATTAATCTGGCGCTCAGGCAAGACGGGCGCCGTGTCGGTGAAAATGAGCCAGTTCATCCTGGCGATGGATGTCAGCACCATCTTCTTTGCCTGCGTCATGGGGCTGAAAACCGGCTGGCCCCTGCTGCTGCTCGCCTGCGTCAGCGCCACCACCAAGCTGATCATCATGTGGCTGTTCCGCTGGGAGAAGACCAGCGCCGCCGCGCGGATCAAACGGCAAGTGCCGGCCTGAGGCTAAGTAACAGTGCTCGCACTGCGTCGCTGCAGGCGCCTTGCACCGCATCCGGTTCTGTTCGTCATAAATTTACAATAATTTCCCGAGCATTACTTAGAATGGCGGGATCGCCACCATGTTGAAAGCGCCGCCATGCATGCTCCCATTCCTATCCTGCGCAGCTTCTCCGAAGCCAAGGCGCGTGAGTTCTACCTCGATTTCCTCGGTTTTACCCTGGACTGGGAACACCGCTTCGTGCCCACGGCGCCGCTGTACCTGCAGGTGACGCGGGGCAATCTCGTGCTGCACCTGAGCGAGCACTACGGCGACGCCACGCCCGGTGCGGCGCTGCTGATCCCCGTCGACGACATCGCCGCCCTGCACGCGGAGCTGCAGGGCAAGGATTACCCGTATGCGCGGCCCGGCATCCGCGACGAGGACTGGGGCCGCATCCTGGAAGTGGCGGACCCGTTCGGCAACCGGCTGCGCTTCTGGCAGCGCAGCGAATAACGCCTATTGTCCGCTCAGAGCGCGCTTTTATCAATTTTCTCGGCCAGCAGTTGCAGCCGGAAGCGGCCACGGCAGCCGAATCAGGTTAAACTACAATATTGCGATATGGCAATATTATGAAGGAGTAAGTTTTGCTAGTCATACTCGGATTTCTCGTCGTGCTGTTTTCCGTCTTCGGCGGCTTCGCCATGCAGGGCGGCCACCTGGCGGCCCTGTTCCAGCCGCTGGAATTGCTGATGATCGGCGGCGCCGCGCTGGGCACCTTCTTTGTCGGCAACGACGCCAAGGCCATCCGCGCCACGTTCGCCGCGCTGCCCACCCTGTTCCACGGTTCGCAATACACAAAGGCGCGCTATATGGAGCTGATGGGACTGATGTATGAAATCCTCAGCAAGATCCGCAAGGAAGGCCTGATGTCGGTCGAGGACGATATCGACGATCCCTACCGCAGCGCCATCTTCGTGAAATACCCGTACACGCTCGGTGACGAGCACATCCTGGAATTCATCACCGATTATTTGCGCCTGATGGTGTCGGGCAATATGGACGCTTACCAGATCGAAAACCTGATGGATAACGAGATCGAGACGCACCATGAAGATGCGGAAATGCCGATCCAGACGATTTCGCAGCTGGCCGACGCCATGCCCGCCTTCGGCATCGTGGCCGCCGTGATGGGCGTGGTGCATACCATGGCTTCCGTCGGTCTGCCGCCAGCCGAGCTGGGCGTGCTGATTGCGCAGGCGCTGGTGGGCACCTTCATCGGCATCTTGCTGGCCTACGGCTTCATCGCCCCGCTGGCCAGCTTGCTGCGCCGCAAGCACCATGAAACGGCGAAGATGTACCAGTGCGTGAAAGTGACCTTATTGGCCAGCCTGAACGGCTATGCACCGGCGCTGGCCGTGGAATTCGGCCGCAAGGTCATTTCCGCCACGGAACGCCCCTCGTTCAGCGAACTGGAAAACCACGTGCGCCAGGTGCGCACGAAGAACTGAGCCGGCCAGTTTCGCTTGCCCGGCGCGTCAGGCATCCGGCGACGGCAGCGGATACGCCAGTGCGCTTCTGGCGGCTTGCTGTCATTGGCGCGATGACCTTGTAACCAACAGCCCGCGTAGTAGCAATTCCAAGGCAGCAACTCCCTCGATCAATCGCGCCGTGCCTTCGTCACCGTCTGCGATCCAGAACGCCGCTTCTGCCAGACTGCCGTAAATCAGCAAAGCCAGTGCCCTTGGGCTAGCGTCTGCCACGATGCCTTGATGAATCAGCTCCTGGATAATGCCCTGCATCGACGCGACGCAATGGCGCTGCGAGTCCGGTGAGGCACCACCCAGGACCGCCCTGGCATCGCGTAAAACGATGCGCTGAATTTCCGGCTCCAGGGCCATCTCCAGATAGGCACGGCAGCGACTGCGAAAACCTTCCCACAGATCGTCGGCGCGTTCGGAGATGGTTTGCAGGCGGCCATCCATTTCCGCGTCGATCTGTTCCACCACCGCGAGCAGCAAGCCCTTCTTGTCGCCAAAGTGGTGATACAGCGCACCACGCGTCAGCCCTGCCTGCGCGGTGAGGTCATCCATTGATGTGTCGGCATAACCGCGCTCGCTGAACACTTTGCGGGCAGTGGCCAGCAACGATGCACGGGTTTCTTCCATTTCGGCACGGGTGCGGCGAACCATTGCTTTCTCCTTACATACGTAGCGCATGATTGTTTACATACAGTGCGTATGAATATATACTTATTCATACGCGATGTATGTATTATCACTGTGACGTGTCTCCATTGCAAGCTGGGCATGCCATTGCATGGCAGTGACCCGACGCCGCCGGATGCCGCCACACGCCATTTATCGAACGATCCAATGAAGGAAATGAAGCATGAGTACGTCTCCCTGCGCTGCAACAGCAACCGCTGTCCGTCACCCGTGGCTGGCGGTCACCGCCATAGGCATGGCCACCTTCTCGGTAGTGACAACGGAAATGCTCCCGGTCGGCCTGTTGACGCCGATTGCTGACACGCTGGACACCTCCACCGGAACCGCCGGCCTGATGATCTCGCTGCCAGCATTCCTGGCGGCCTTGTTCGCGCCGCTGGTCGTGATCGCATCGGCAAGCCTGGACAGGCGCAAAATTCTCTGTGGTTTGCTGAGTGTGTTAGTGATCGCGAACATTGCCTCGGCATTGGCACAAAACATGGCGTGGATGCTGGCTGCACGTGTACTCGTCGGTTTTTGCATGGGCGGCATCTGGGCCATTGCCGGCGGCCTGGCTTCCCGCCTTGTTCCGGCGCCCTCAATCGGTCTGGCAACGTCGATTATCTTCGGCGGAGTAGCGATCGCTTCCGTGCTGGGCGTACCGCTAGGCGCACAAATCGGCGACTTTGCAGGATGGCGCTGGGCCTTTGGCGCCATGGCGCTGTTGAGCGGCCTGGTACTGGCGCTGCATCTGGCCGTCATTCCGGCGCTGCCTGCTGCCAGTGCGGCGACCGTGCGCCAATTCGGCAAGCAGTTGCGCAACCGCCAATTGCAAGCGGGGCTGCTGCTAACCCTGTTGCTGGTGGCGAGCCATTTCATGGCCTTCACCTTTGTGCGTCCGTTGTTGCTGTCAGTGTCGGGGTTTGATGCGCAATGGCTGGGCGCACTGCTGTTTTTCTATGGCTTCGCTGGTATCATTGGAAACTTCCTGGCCGGTGCCGTTGCGCTGCGGCGCACGGCGCCCACCATCATCGCCATCTCGGCTGGACTGCTGCTCACGCCGCTACTCTTCCTGGCAGCCGGCGACTCCCGCATCGGCGGCGGCGCGGTGTTGCTGGCCTGGGGACTTGCCTACGGTGGTGTATCGGTCGGCCTGATGACCTTGATGATGAAGGCGGCGCCCCGGGCCGTGGAGATAGTCGCCGCGCTGTACGTGAGTGTCTTCAATGTTGCCATTGCGCTCGGGGCATGGGCCGGTGGACAGGCCGTCGACAGACTAGGCCTTTCCGCCAACCTCTGGCTCGCCGCAGGATTCGCCGCTGCTGCCTTGTTGCTGTCGTTCAGGATCCGCTTTATTGAACACGCAATGAAAGCTGCTGATAGGCAGCTTGGCTCTGCAACGGACTGAGGCAATAAAATCTGTCATGAAAGCTTCTGGCTGCTTGCCGTTGCTGGCAGGTTCCGCCCCATAGCGAACGTTGCGAACTAATTGCAAAAATTTTCCAACCCAGATGGGTGTAAATTGGTACGCTCAATTTAGCGCATGACGCTTGAATGGTTCAGCTTTCCTCACACATCAACAGAATCAGAACTTTCGGTGGCCATCGTCGGCTTCGCATCGCCCATTAAATGTCATCAAGCCCTCGATTGTCATGTCTCCGGATCGGCGGTCAATGGATAGCGTAGGTTTGTTTAGCCCATTTAACTGAAATTGGCCACGAATCTGGTTGTGGCCAACAATAAGGTCGTTAATACGCCACCAACCGTCGTCACTTCCACCACTATTGAGTGGCGGAATGAGACTTTTAGGAATATGAATGCTTCCCTGATCGTCATGAATCGATACGACAATGGACGCATCCTGATTAGTTTTCCCCGTTTCCCATCCCAACTTGGGAACGAATTTGTGCTGCTTTTCGTCCCATTCATAGCCAGAGCGGCTTTGCAAAGTAGTCTTCTCGGCTTGGCCGTAGCATTGCAACTGAATGTCTTCACCACGGGCTTGCTCAAAGGGCTGTGCATTCGCATAAACGACCGAAATAGTGAGCAGAACGGAGATCCATACTTTCATCTTCAAGCTCCTTTTGAGACGGCAGGGATCATTGCATGGCCGCGAATTCCACGAAGTAGATAGAGGCCATACAAAAATATGGGGAGCACGGCCAGTAGTCCGGCGTAAGGAAGCGATGGGCTGCCTTTGGCTGCCCCGTTAGACAGCGCGGAGATCATCAGCGAAAAGTCCCAAAGTCCGTGAACCACTACCATTGGCCATACTGAACGAGTCCGTACCCTAATCGCAGCATATGCGAGTCCTTGCATAAAGGCAGCTACACTCTGCCACAATGCATCGCTAAACTCACCAGTAACAAATCCATTCAACGCATGCACTGCGCCAAAGATGGCCGATGACATCAACAAAGCCGGCCACATCGTATATTTTGTTAGAAACCCTTGCAGCAGAACAGCACGAAACATCAGCTCTTCGGACAGGCCGACCAGGGCCGTATTGCAGGCAACGATCCATATCATGCTAAGTGGAGGCAGACCGCTAATCCAGGCAATCACCAACATCAGGATCGCATACAGCAAAGGAAGCCATCCGAACCACACTGTCCTGGCCGGATCAGGCAAGAGAATGCCAGTTGCGCGCCGATCATTGGAGGCCAGCGTCACTACCATGACAAATATCGCGGCCAACGCTAGGGGGATACTTATTGCGCCGCTGACACCATCAGCGAGCGAGTGCTTGGCGTCATCTGTTGTGAACAAGGAAGCACTTAGTGTCAATACGAGCCAGATAGCAAGGGCTCCTAACGAAAGCGGTAGAGTTATACGCACTTTTTCCTCACGTTATGAAGTGGGAGCATGGAAAGCTAGAACATCCTTTTTGTAAGACTAACAGAAATCATAAATCGGTTTTTATATCTTTTCGTAAGAAAGTATTCCAAAATAGTTAATGATCTTAAAAGGTATTCGTATGGAGTAAGCGACCAGGATGTAAAGCCGTCATTTGGATGGTGCGGATAGCAAATATAGTAGGGCACCTGGCAACAGTCACGTGATGAGGCGCCGCTTAATTTTCCCGTAGAGCATGGAGGTATTTGCAGTGCCGGACATCAGACATTTCAACTTAAACAAAACCTGCCGCTGGCTGCTTGTGCACATCGCGATTGTGCTGTCTGGACTATCGGCCGCAGCGCCACCTGAAATGTCAGCCCACTCAACTACCGCCTCTCAGCTCGCGAACGCAGCTGCACCTATTGCACCGCTTGATATCGCGGCAAGAGCGAATGAAGAGCAACAATTGATCGACCGGGCCCGGCAACTGCTGGATCAGCCCGACACTGTGGCTACATTACGCAGTTCGCTAGACGATATCGCGCACACGGTTGACGCGAAGATGGGTATCACCACAGGTGTCGCGCTGCGCGACCTGCCCGTCATGCGGCTCGAAAGCTTAGCCAAGCACTGGGAATTTGATGCCCGGCGCTTCGAGCGATGGGAATTCCAGAGTCGGCAAGCACTGGACCCATTCGCGGCTACTGCCATTCAACTGTCGCAACACAGGACGGCATGGTCCACTACGCGCGCCGAAGGCATGCTGGACGGTCTGCCGCCAATGATGACGGAGCGGATAGATAGCATACTCTCGCAGATAGACAGCGTCGAGAGCGCCCTCGAAGATGCGCTGGGACGTCAATTTGCATTGACACGCCGCGCCAGCGAACTCAAGGCGCGTATTCAGGCTGGCCGCAAGAATGTCGATACTGCCATAGACGACATTGACCGTCGACTACTTGCCATCGATACCCTGCCGATTTGGATGGGTATCGGCGGCAACGCAGATACGAAGGAGGCTCTCAGCGCCATGAACTACGGTTTCGAGATAGAAAAGCAGTTTGCGCTCGACTACCATGCCGCACAGACCGGCAACCAACAGTCATTGCGGCTGGTGCAATTTCTTTTGCTGCCATTGATTCTGTGGCTATTCCTGCGCAGCAAGCGCTCTCCTGGCCAGGACGTTGCGACAGACAAGGTAGCCCGCGCAATGCGCCGGCCCATTTCCATCTGGGTGCTGCTGTCGATGCTCGCAGTCCTCATCCTGGAACCTGATGCACCATTGCTGGTTCAAGAATGTGCGCTACTGCTGACGATAATCCCCGCGCTACGCCTGTTACCGCCAGGAACGATCCGCGCGCTCGGCGCCTGGCCATACCTCGCCACTGGACTATATGCGCTTGATCGCCTGTGCGTGGCCGCCGTAACCGACAGCGGCTGGTACCGTTTGCTGCTTCTCGTATTGAACCTGCTCGCCTTAGGTTTTACTTTCTGGTTAAGCCGCAAGCCGCTCGCCTCTGTATCCCCTGGATACCGCAAATTAAGGAACGCAGTGCGTAATGCCGGTTGGATCGCGTTGGTAATACTGGTGGTTGCCGCCGTGTCGAATGTCGTCGGCAACGTGTCACTTGCAGAGACGCTGACGAGCGGTGTGATTGATAGCGGTTACATGGCCTTGCTGCTGTATTCCGGCGTAAATGCCTGTCTCGCCATAGGGCGCGCGTTGCTGCTTCAACCAGAGCTTGCTGATCGTGGCTTCCTGCGCCGGCACATGGTAGTACTGCAGCAGATTTGTGCCCGACTGCTGCTCGTCGGTGCCGTGTTGGGCTGGCTGTTATACACCGGTGACCGTTTCCGCCTCTTGCGCCCCCTGTATCACGTTGGTGGCATGATCATGGCGCTTGGCGTAAATATCGGCGAGGTTTCCATACACTTGGGCGACGTCGTCGTATTCGCGTTCGCTAGCTGGCTCGCCCTCAGAGTGGCGAAAGGTGTGCGAAGCTTGCTTCATGATGAACTGCCTAACCATGCTGCATTGCCACGGGGCGTAGGCAATAGCATCACATCTCTGAGCTACTACGGCGTGCTGATACTAGGCTTGGCTATTGCATTAGCGGCCGCTGGCTTCAGGTTGAGCCAAATGGCTATCGTTTTCGGAGCCCTTGGTGTCGGTATCGGATTTGGCCTGCAAAATGTCGTCAACAACTTTGTTTCAGGCCTGGTGTTGATGTTCGAACGGCCAATTCAGCCAGGCGACCTGGTCGATACTGCTGGCGCTTCCGGTACCGTAAGTGAGATACGCCTGCGCTCGACCACCATACGCACATTCGATGGAGCCGATGTGGTTGTGCCCAATGGCCTGCTGCTTAGTGGGAACCTGACCAACTGGACGATGCACGATCAATACCGGCGTATCGAGGTCACGGTCGGTGTGGAATATTCAGCCAAACCGGAAGAGGTCCTGCTTCTGCTTGATGCCGCAGCACGTGAAACACCGGGAGTAGCGGCACAACCTGGGCCTGTGGTGTTGATGACTGGTTTTGGCGAAATAGCGTTGATGTTCTCGATACGCGTCTGGACCGATGATATTAACGATTGGCCGAGCATCCGCAGTGATCTCTACGCACGTACCCTTGCAACTTTACAGAACGCAGGAATTTCGATTCCGTATAAAGAAGTCAATATTTCCCTTCGCACAGAATTCGAGCAGCCTTCAACACAAGACTAAAGAGTGTTTACATTGGACGATTTTGTGGTCGCTGGTTGTTGCTCACCGCTCGGCTACGATTGCCCAGGCGAATCGAGTTTTAAAAATTGAGAATTTTGGAATTTATGAATTTTTTAAATAGGATTGATATGAGAAATATATTTCAGTGTTTTATCGCCGCTGCATTATTTGCGTTAGCTACTGTTTCATCGGCGGCTAGTGGCGCTACCAATTTCCAAAAGATAAGGTTAAGTCTTGATATGTCGGAAATTGAAGATGTACAACTTAAATCGATGACATTAGATGCTGCTAACGACATATCTAATACAATTGGCGGATTAGCGCACGTCGTTTTACACAAGGAAGAAATTGCGAAAAAAATTGGCTGGGACCAGGCGAGTAGCCTGTTACTTGCTCCTGAGTCGAGTTGCGGCGCTGGAGTCGGCATGATTACCCCGGAAGGCCGCCCCATCATTCGCGCAACTTATGCATTCATGAAAGGTTATTCTTGGCGTGGCGAGGGTAATAATTCGTTGTCTTTTTTGGCTGAGTTTGAAGATCCTGTTGTACAAGAAAACGTGGCTATATTTAGATATTTTTTTGCGAAGAAAGATGGCGCTTGGCGCTTGGTTAAGCAGGAGGTAGTTAGAAAAAATATCGTTCAGACGAAATGTTAAGGTGCGAAATTAAATGTGTTTCCGGAGGGTATCGTCAACGGCTCTGGTGCAAATTTTTAGAATTTCAAAGAAACGGGTGATTTTTCCGCCCCAGCTTATGCCCATGTTCCCGCATCCCCTCGATCATTACCATTGGCGGCCACGGCGGCCTTGACATGCCATTCGCCGAAGCGGATCGTTGACCTCTTGTTGCCATTTAGCAAGTCTGGAAAAAGTCGAGAGACCACCATCAAAGTTTGCATGCTTGACTCCTTGATAAGCAGATAAAACGGTACCTGGGCGCAGTGGCAGATCTGGAAAAAAGCACGCGATGGCCGTATTTTCATTCGCATCGAGGAGTTGGATCGGTGGGTCGAGAGCTCTCCGCAGGAAGCGGCCCAGAGGCCGAGCCAAAAAACATACGGGTATCGAAATCCACGGCAATAGCGGATGCTTCTTGCTGCGCTACTCAGGTTTTTTCGCTACGCCCGAGCCGGTCCACCGCTATCATATTGCCGAATTGCCATTGAAAGGTGATCCCAGTTTTTCCGTATGTCCGCTTCTGGCCGATAGCCAACGGTCGGAATGACTCAGCGCACGAAGTTATTGCCTTCATGACAAGCAAGAGGTGCTATTCGGCGCGCCAACTCCTCTCTCTGCCATTTACAGGCCCGGCACCGTCTCATCCGGGCAGCTGACCTCGTCCTCTGGCGTATATAAAGTCATCGGCACGCGCTGGCCATCGACTTCCAGCTCGCGTACCTTCGGCGGCACCAGCTGGAACTCGCCTGCCTGCAACTTCTCGCGCAGGGGCTTGCAGCGCAGGGCATCCGTGGGGATTTGCCCGCGCGCGGTCCAGCTGCCGTCTTCCTTTTCCGCCAGCAAGACCGACGAGGCGCGCGGGTCATTGCTGATCAGCAGCACGTCCTCTTTGCCATCACCATCGAAATCCATCAGATACGCGTCGCACTGGGGCCCTGCCCGCTTCAAACAGGCGGGCAGGCGCCAGGCCGGGCTCACTTGCGTCCAGTCCTGGCGCAGGAAACTGTCCGGCAACTTCGCCGTGGCCGGGCGCAGGGTCAGGTTGATCGACACGTCGCTCAGCGCGCCCGTTTCGTCGAGGCGGTTCTGGCGCTTGAGCATGGCCTCGGCGCGGGCCCGCACGATGGCCGCATCCGGCCCCGTCGTGCGTTTCGTCAATTCCTGCAGGGCCGCCTGGCCATAGCGGGCGCCCTGGAAGCGCAGGTATTCGAAATCGAACTTGTCCACGCTTACTTTACCGCTGTCCAGGCGCGCCATCTGGCTGGCCACGGAAATGCGCGCCGGGTCCGCCAGCGGCGAAAACAGGGCGAACAGCACCAGCAGGGTGACAAAGGCGGTGGCCACGTTGACGTTGGCGATCAGGTGCAGCCAGTCGCCATACTTGCTGGCCGCCCAGGCATAGCCGGCGGCGTAGCAAGTGGCGACCAGCAGGCAGGCGGCAGCGATCAGGCGGTCGGCCGTCCAGCCATGCGACATCACGCGCAGGGTCAGCGCATAGATGGCGATGCCCACCACCCATGGCAGCAGCAGGCAAGCCAGGCGCGTGCCCAGGCGGATGCCGCGCGCCACGCCATGGCCCACTTCGCCATTCTGGAAGGCGGCATTGATCAGCACCACCAGCACGCCGGCCATGCCCAGCAGCACGGACGCCGCGTGGCGCGTGGCCCACAGGCGCTCGAAGCCGATGAAGGGCAAGGTCAGCAGGAAACCGGAGACGAGCACGGCGGCAATCGGCATCAACCACGACAGCAGCACCAGCAGCAGGGTGCGGATGCCGCGCACGATGGATGGGCGCACGTCCGTGATGTGGATGGCGAACGAGAACGCGAAGCAGATGACGGGAATCACGAACCAGGCCTGGCCCAGCAATTTTTTCAGGAAACTGAGCTTGATCAGCAGGAACAATTGTCCGCCCAGCCACAGCACCAGCCACAGGCCCAGCACGAACAGCAGCGAAAACAGCAGCTGGATGCCCAGCTTCCAGGCGATTTCAAAATACGTGGTATAGCGGGCGATGCGCTGGCCATCCTGGGCGCCGGCCAGCACCAGCGCGTGAGCGATATAGAAACCGACCACGCAAAAACCGAACAGCTGGGCGGAAATGACGCGCAGCGGCGCGCCCGGCTTGTAATTGCCCCAGATCACGTGTTCCGCGCCGCGCGCCACGTCATGCCAGGCCAGCACGGCCAGCACGACGGCCGCGCCGGCCATCCACAGGCCGATGCGCTTCGCTGACATGTGGCCCAGGCTGGACACCAGCAAAATGGGCAACAGCAGGCTGATCAGCATCAATGGCCCCAGCAGGTAGGCTTCCGTGGCGGGCCACACCTTGTCTTGCGCCGTGCTGTACAGCCAGTACAGCAGCAAGCCTTGCAGCAGGCCCGTCACCAGGCGCGTCACCGCGATGCGCGGCGCCACCACCGGATCGAGCAACGCCATGTTTTTTCCTGCGGCATCCTGCTGCATAGTCATCCTCTTAATAGTCGTTCATTGCAGTCGTTGCTGTACTGCGAGCACGGCCATTATTGCATTTCGTTATCGTCATCTCAACAGCGATTCGTGCGGTTGCCCTCCCCGCGTGCCTACGCCGGGGCGCAATGGCAGGCTTTGCGCCAGGCCCCAGGCCAGTTCCGGCACGATGAACAGCCACAGCACGGGCTGGCCCGTGACCAGCAAGGCCCACGCCATCCAGGTGGAAAACAGGTAGCGCGCCGCCGCGTCATAGCGGCCGAAGCGCGGCTGCGGGTCGACGATGCGCAGCACCGACCAGACCATCACCACGCTGCCCAGCAGGCTGCTGATGAGCAAATGAAACGGCTCGAACACCGGCAGCGGCACGCCGCCCATGGATACATTGAGGGAACTCAGTTGCTCGCGCAACAGCAAAAATGTCCACGGCGTGGCAAACGCGGCCGTCATGAGCACATCATAAATGGCGCTGGCGCGCACCAGGCGGCGGAAAGTAGAAACGGACAACATGGCAACTCCTGTCATTGGAAAGTGTCCATGATCAAGGCTGGAGTACACTCCATGGTCAAGCATTTTATGAAAGAAAACCCATGCAGATCGGCGAAATGGCACAGGCGACGGGCTTGAGCCGCGATACCCTGCGCTTCTATGAAAAACGGGGCTTGCTGCGCGCGCGGCGCGGCGCGAATGGCTACCGCGACTACCCGCCCGAGGCGGCCGACTGGCTGCGCTACCTGCGCACGGCGCAGCAGCTGGGCTTTACCCTGGCCGAAATCGAAGCGGACATGCCGCTGTTGGCGGCCGCCAGCGATCCCGCCACGGCGGAACTGCTGCGCGCGGCGCTGGCGCGCAAGCTGCTTGACATCGATGCGCGCATCGCGGGATTGACGCAGTTGCGCGGAGAGTTGGCGCGGCGGCTGGAGCCGCAAGCGGCGGCGTGTCCGTTACGGGGAAAGGCCGATGCAGCTCAACTCAACCTGGCGTAAAAAAACCGCCTGTGCATGGCAGCAGGCGGTTTGATCTCGGACAAAACCAGGCTTACTTGGCGGCCTTGCGGCGGCGCAGGAAACCCATCAGGCCCAGGCCAGCGAGCAGCATGGCGTAGGTTTCCGGTTCCGGCACGGCGGTCATCACGGACACGTTGTCGATCACGGCGCCCGAGAATTTGTCGAGCGGCGTGCCGGCTTTGGCGGCGCTGGCAAACGACAGGGTCGCCAGGCCGGTGGTGGCAGCCGTGAAACTCAGGGTATTGCTGTACAAGGTGTTCGAGGCGGCAGCCGTCGAGTAGAAATTGCCTGCCGCGCCACCGAAGCTGACGGCCACGCCCTGGCCTGCGGGGCCGCCGGAATTGCGCGCCATGTCAAAGCTCAGGTTATATGTCTGGCCGGCAATGACACTGAAACTTTGCGAGAGGAAACCCGGACCCGGTGTGCCCAGCATATCGACGCTGTAGCCATCGATGGCATTGTAGGCATTGCGGATCAGGTCGACGGAACTGGCGCCCACGGTCCAACCCGTAAGGGCCGACGAACCGCTGTTGATGACTTTAAAACCGCTGTTGAGGGTATAGCCGGTAGCGACCGTTTCAAAATTGCCATTCGTGATCAGGTTGACGGGGCTGGCGCTGGCGGTGCCTGCTGCAAACAGAGCGACAACTGCTGCGATGGTGGCGATTTTCATGATCTGATTTCCTTGCTCTGTTGATATTAAAGTTACCTTAAGTGAAATCATATCTCAGCCATGATGAAAATCAAAGAACTTTGCAAAAATATATTTAACGTGGGCAATATGCAACATCTTCCGGCGCACTTCCCGTCCCGCAGGAGAACAGTTCAATCGAGTTCCTGGCGCGCCACCAGGATGCCATCCGCATCGGCGTAGATCCAGTCGCCCGGCTGCACGGCCACGCCGCTGAGCTGGACGCGCACGTCGCGCTGGCCGGCGCCCGTCTTGTTGCTCTTGCGCGGATGCGTGGCCAGCGCGCGTACGCCGATCTGGCAGACATTGATTTCTTCGCTGTCGCGGATGCAGCCGTCGACGACGATGCCGGCCCAGCCGTTGCTTTCAGCTAACACACCCAAATGGCCGCCCACCAGCGCGCGGCGCAGGCTGCCGCCGCCATCGATCACCAGCACATGGCCCTGGCCCGGCGTTTCCAGGGTGCTGCGCACGAGGGCATTGTCTTCGAACACTTGCAAGGTGGTGGCCGGGCCGCTGAAGCGCACGCGCTGGCCGAAAGCGCGGTACACGGGCGGCAGCACGGCCAGGGTGCCATCGTCCAGCATGGCTGCATGGTCGTCGCACAGATCGGTGGTGGCAAAGGTCATGGGAACTCCTTGAGTGGCAGATGGCAACGATTCTATGCCTTTTGCAGCGCCGCGGCGCGTGTTTTACCGCCCACGCCCACGGCCGTGGCAATCGCCAGCGCCTGGAATACGCCGATGAAGACGAACAGCAAGGCCGGATGGTCGCCATCCATCAGCGCGCCAAAGAACAGGGGCCCCACTGCCAGGCCGCTGTCGAGGCCCGAATACACGACGCCATACACGCGCCCGGTGGCATTCTTCGGCGCCGCCGCGCGTATCATCAGGTCGCGCGACGGTCCCGCTACGCCCGACGTCAGGCCGATGGCGCCCATCAGCACCACCGCACCCCAGGCCGGCACGACGGCCATGGCCAGCAGCACGGCCAGCAGCGCGGCGGCGGAAAAGGCGATCGCCACGTTGCGGTCCGGCTGCTTGCTGCGCGCGCCCACTACGCCACCGGCCAGCATGCCCACGGCCGAGGCCAGCATGTAGGCCGTGTAAGCGCTGGTGGCAAGCGCCAGGCTCATGCCGTACAGCTTGACCAGGGCCACGCTGGCAAAGCTCTGGATGCCGCCCAGGGCGATGGCGGTAATGAAGAAAAAGGCAAAACACATCCATACGGCCGGCAAACGCAAAAAGTCCAGCGTGCCCTCGCCGCCGGCCGCCTGGCCCGGCGCGGCCTGCTTGACAGGCTCGGGACGGATGGCATGGCGGTTCAAAAACAGGATCAGCAGCACGCCAAACGGCAGCACGGCCGAGCATTGCAGCGCCACTCGCCAGTCATACTGGGTGGCAACGTACGTCATGAACAAAGGCGCCAGGGCCCAGCCGATGTTGCCGCTGATGCCATGCACGGAAAAACCGTAAGCCACGCGGGCCGCCGAGACGCGCTGGTTGAGGATCGTATAGTCGGCCGGATGGAACACGCTGTTACCCATGCCGGCGAGCATGGCGCCCAGCATCAGCGCCGCATAGCTGTGCGCGGTGGACAGGGCCAGCGCCGACACGCCCAGCAGGAAAATACCGGAAAACAGCACGGCACGCGCGCCGAAGCGGTCGACGACAAAGCCGGCCAGCGCCTGCCCCACGCCCGAGATGATGAAAAACACCGTCATCAGCAGGCCCAGCTCCGCATACGACAGGTCGAAGGCCGGTTTCAGCCAGACGAACAGGGCCGCGAGGATCAGGTGGTAGAAGTGCGAAATGCCATGCGCCAGCCCCACCAGGGCGATGACGCGTGCGTCGCTGCGCAAGGTTGGCGGTGACTGCGGTGGCAAGTGCTTTGCCGAGTTAGTTGTTATCATGTCATACCCTGTCTTATACTGGTAAAGCTCAAGTGTATGCAAAATACCATCGTCTGCTTTCCGACAGAACGACATAATTTATCGAATTAAGGCCAAGCTGATGGGTGTACCTATCCTCCACCATACCCGCATGTGTCCGCCAAGGGAGGCGCCCAGTGCGACCATCCCCGTGACCATGGTCGCACGCGACCTGCAATCCGATGAATTTTTATTACCGCACAGCCACCCCTGGGGCCAGGTGACGATGGCGCTCGAAGGCGTGCTGCGCATTACCGCCAACAACAGCAGCTGGGTGCTGCCGCCCATGCGCGCCATCTGGATCGCGCCGAACGTGGAGCATGCCGTCACGATACTGGAAAAAACCCGCTTGCGCCCCCTGTGCATCCATGCCGCGCGCGCGCCGTTCGCGGGCCGCGACTGCAAGGTGCTGGAAGTGTCAAACCTGCTGCGCCAGCTGATCATGGCGCTGGAACAGCTGGACCCGGGCCAGGAGCCGGCGCGCGAGGCGCTGCTGGCCGAACTGATACTCGACGAGCTGAAACGCTCGGACACGCGTCCCATCCGTGTGCCCTTGCCCAGCGACAAACGCCTGAAGACCCTGTGCGACAGCCTGATCGACAAGCCCGGCTTGAACCAGACGCTGGAACACTGGGCGCAGCAGGTCGGCGCCTCGGAGCGTACCCTGGCGCGGCTGTTCGAACGGGAATTGGGCATGAGTTTTGGCCAGTGGCGCCAGCAGGTGCGCCTGGCGCACGCGGCGCCCCTGATCGCGCGCGGCGTGCCGCTGTCGCAGGTGGCCGAAGAACTGGGCTACGCCAGCCAGTCGGCCTTTTCCGCCATGTTCAAGAAGACCTTCGGCAGTTCGCCATCGGCCTTCTTTGCGCAGGGCGAGCGCTCTTAAGCCATGAAGTCGAAGAGGGAATTCTTGCCGGTATAACCCGGCAAGGCCGAGTTCGTGCCCATCTGTTCCTGGGCCGAATACGCCTTCACCAGCGCCTGCGCCTGCGCCGTCAGCGCCTTGGCCAGCACGGCTTTCTTGTTGTTCAGCGTGGTGATGTCCTTGCCCACCGATTGCACTTCCTTGCGGATGATGCTCGTTTCGCCCGTCAGCTCGCCGATCTTGCTGGAAAACTGGTCCGCCACGCCCTTGCCGTTATTCGTAAACAGCTTGCTGACGGCGTCCGGATCGGCGGCGATGGCGGCCTTGAGTTTTTTATCGTCGAGTACCAGCTCGCCGCTCTTGCCCAGGGTCACGCCAGCGCTGCCCAGGATGGAAGCGGGCACGCCCGTGCTGGCGGTGCGCAGCACTTGCTCCATCTGCGAACGCACCTGGCCCAGGGCCGTGTCGGACTTCAAATCGCCCTGCTGCAGGCTCTGCAGCTTGCTGTTGAGCTCATTGTAGGCCGTGACGAAGCTGGCCACGTTGCTGGCGATCTGGCTGCTGTCCTTGGCGATGACGAGGTCCGTCGTGCCTGTTTTCTTCAATTCGATGGTGGCGCCCTCGACGGCCGTCGTCAGGGTATTCGTGGCGCTCTTGATGTCCTTGCCGTCGACGGTGAACAGCGCATCCTGCGCGGCGGCCGTCTGTTGCAGGCCCTTGCCGGCGCCGGGCGCATAGCTGAGCAGGTTGCTGACGGCCGCGTCGCCGGACACGCTGATGCGCATGCTGCTATCGGCGCCGCTCTTGCCGTTCAGGGCCAGCGCATAGCCATCCGGCCCCTTCACCACGCTGGCGTCGATGCCCTGCTGCTTGAGCGCGGCGGCGATGCCGTCGAGGCTATTGTTGCTGCTGTCTATCGTCAGCGAAATGACCTTGCCGCTGCCGGGGGTAAATTGCTTGCCGTCGGTCGCGCCCACTTCGATCTTGACCAGCGCGGGCGCCCCCGTGCCGATCGCCGCACTCGAGGTTTTCTGCGCGCCGCTCTGCAGGGTCTGTCCCTGTGCCAGCTGCTTGACGTTCAATGCATGGCTGCCGCTGGCAGCCTTGTCGGTGGTGGTGGCGCTCAGCACATCCTTGCTGCTGGAGGTGGCCGAAGTGGCCAGGCCGCTGCCGGCCATGTTCTTGGCCACGTTCTGGAATTTCGCCAGCGCCGATTGCAACTGCCCCAGGCCCGAGAACTTGGCCTGGTCGCGCGCCAGGCTGGCATTGAGCTTGACGACGCCCGTGTTCTGCGACTGCATCTGGCGCTCCACCTTCGCATACACATCGGCCGAGATACTGCCCTGCGTCGTCTGTTGCGTGTTGTTGGTGTAAGCCTTGCTGTTGATGGTCGAATTAAACATGGTGGGCATTCCCGTCGGGTGTAAGGTCATGGCACACGGTTCAGGTCATGACCGCGCGCTGCGCTGGAAACGGACAGCAAGCGCGCGTGGCGCGGCAAGGTCCCTCTTCTGGTTGATAATTATGCAGTATTACCGGAATATCAAAACAGCGAACAGAACAAGTTTTTCCTGACTGCAAACCCATATGCACCATGATAGCGCATTTCATGTGCCGCCCCTCTGCGGGCATGCCTCAGCGCATGAATTTCGAAATGGCGCTGCTGACAGCCATGTCCAGTTGCAGGAAAGTGAGTCCCACCTTGAAACCTGCACTGCTGAAAATGCAGTGCGAGACGGACACCCGCGCCTCGATAATGTGCGCCGAGCCATCGTAAAACAACTCGAACAGCACCTTGCCCTGTTTGCCTGTCGGCACCGGTTCCGCGATGATGGCCGCCATGCCGCCCGGCCCCACATCGAGGGTGCGCGCCGCCACGGGCCCCGCGCCATCCATTACCAACATTGCCTTGGCACGCAATATCTTGCGTGCGCCCTGCCTTTGCTCAACTGACACTGTATTCCGCTTCTCTCACTATGCATTGTCGATGCGAACTCGCTGCGCGAATCCATCGGACGAATATTATAGTTCTAAACGGAAATTTTGTTTGACTTGTCTCAAACTTGGCATTTACACCATACCAACTCTTACTCCAGGTCGCGCAGTTTGTTGAACGCCTCGTCGATACGCTCGACGCCGATGACCTTGAGCCCCTCGATCGCTTGCTTGGGCAGGTTGGACTTCGGCACCACGGCCAGCGTAAAGCCCAGCTTGGCCGCTTCGCGCAAGCGTTCCTGACCCCGTGGCGCAGGGCGGATCTCGCCGGCCAGCCCCACTTCGCCAAACACCACGAGTCCGCGCGGCAAGGGTTTGTTGCGCATCGACGAGTTAATCGCCAACAACACGGCCAGGTCGGCCGCCGGCTCTGTAATTTTGACGCCACCGACGGCGTTGATGAACACATCCTGGTCGAAGGCGGCGATGCCCGCGTGGCGGTGCGCCACGGCCAGCAGCATGGCCAGGCGGTTCTGCTCCAGGCCGACGGACAGGCGGCGCGCATTCGGCAAGTGGCTGGTGTCGACCAGGGCCTGGATTTCCACCAGCAGCGGACGCGTGCCTTCCTGCGTCACCATCACGCAGGAACCGGGCACCTGGTTGTCGTGCTGCGACAGGAACAGCGCCGACGGGTTCGACACCCCTTTCAGCCCCTTTTCCGTCATGGCGAACACGCCCAGTTCGTTGACGGCGCCGAAACGGTTCTTGATGGCGCGCACCAGGCGGAAGCTGGAATGGGCGTCGCCCTCGAAATACAGCACCGTGTCGACGATGTGTTCGAGCACGCGGGGGCCGGCCAGCGCGCCCTCTTTCGTCACGTGCCCCACCAGGATGATGGTCACTCCCGTCTGCTTGGCCGCGCGCGTCAGCTGCGCCGCGCATTCGCGCACTTGCGCCACGGAACCGGGCGCCGAGCTGAGCGCGTCCGAATACACGGTCTGGATCGAATCGATCACCACCACTTCCGGCTTCAGGTCAGCCAGGGTGCCGAGGATTTTTTCCAGCTGGATCTCGGCCTGCAATTTGAGTTCCTTGGCATCGATGACGAGACGCTTGGCGCGCAGGGCGATCTGCGCGCCGGACTCTTCACCACTGACATACAGCACGCGCTTGTGGTGCGACATGTTGGCCAGCGCCTGCAGCAGCAGGGTCGACTTGCCGATGCCGGGATCGCCGCCGATCAGTACCACGCCGCCAGCCACCATGCCGCCGCCCAGCACGCGGTCGAATTCTTCGATGCCCGTGCCGAAGCGGGGCACGTCGATGGCATCGATATCGTCGAGCGACAGCACGGGCGCCGTCTGCGCCAGCGACATGTGCTGCGGGTTCGAATAGCGGTTGTTGCCGCCCGTTTCGGGCAGGGTTTCCACCATGGTGTTCCACTGGTTGCACGAGGTGCATTGCCCCATCCATTTATTACTGATGGCGCCGCAATCGCTGCAGGTGTAGATGGTCTTGACTTTTGCCATGGTGTACTTTGCTCAGGTAAAATGAAACAGCTGGTTATATATACAGTAAATTCACAGTATATACAAACCGCGCTACCGCGTCACCCTACGCTTCGTTCACCGGTACGCGCGGCGCCAGTGCGCACATCAGCTCGTAGCCGATGGTGCCGGCGGCCAGCGCCACCTCGTCGATCGGCAGGCCCTGGCCCCACAAGGTCACGCTGCTGCCGACCCGCGCACCGGGCACGTGCGTCAAGTCGACCATCAGCATGTCCATCGAGACCCGTCCGATGAGCCCCGTGCGCACGCCGTCGACCAGCACGGGCGTGCCTTCGGGCGCGTGGCGCGGGTAACCATCCGCATAGCCGCAAGCCACCACCCCCACCTGGATATTGCCGGCCGCCTCGTAGCGGCTGCCATAACCCACCACTTCGCCGGCGGCGATATGCTGGATGCCGATAATGCTGCTGCGCAAGGTCATCGTGGGCAGCAAGCCGAACGCTTGCGCCGACGTGCCGCCGGGAGCGCCGCTGGGCGTGCCGCCATACAGCATGATGCCGGGGCGCACCCAGTCGCTGTCCAGATGGTGCAGCAGCAAGCCGGCCGAATTGCACAGGCTGCGCGGCAAAGCCGTACCGATGCTGGCCGCGCCCGCTTCAAAACGCAGCATCTGCTGGGCCAGCGGCAAGCGCGTGGGCGCCGCCTCGTCCGCATTGGCGAAATGCGTCATCAGGGTGATCGTGCCGATATGCGGCATGGCGCGCAGGCGCGCATACGCAGCCGCCACGGCATCTGGCGTAAAGCCCAGGCGGTTCATGCCCGTATTCATCTTCAGGTGCACATCGATTTTATTTGGCAAGCGCGCCGCTGCCAGCATGGCGATCTGTTCTTCGCAATGCACGCTGCCATTCAAGCCGTATTGCGCCATGACCGGCAAATCGCTGGCGTCGAAAAAGCCTTCCAGCAGCAAGATGGGCTTGCTCCAGCCCAGTTCGCGCAAGCGCACGGCGTAGTCGACCTCGACCAGCGCCAGGCCATCGGCGTCGGCAAAGCCCCGCATGGCCCGTTCCAGGCCGTGGCCATAGGCATTCGCCTTGACGACGGCCCACACCTTGGCGCCACGGGCGCAGGCACGCGCGCGCGCCAGATTCTGTTGCATGGCATCCAGATGGATGGTGGCGATGAGGGGCCTGGGCATATGCGTCGTTCACGGCGAGTGGGAAAGCCGTATTTTACCGGATGCACAGTAAGCGGACACTGCCGATGCCCACGATCGTGTGCAGAGGACATCATTTACAAAATGCTCACATGTGATGTATTTTTCTACGGCAGAAAAATTAAGCTTCGCTTAGGCAAGACTATGCAAAGCGACCCCGCCCAAACTTGGGGTTTGCCGTTTTTTCGTGGTATAAAGCAAGCCAGATATGATTTCAGGCAATCCAGAATGAATCGTGGTTTTTATACCATCATGGCGGCGCAGTTCTTTTCCTCGCTGGCAGATAACGCCCTCTTTTTTGTCGCCGTCGATTTATTGGTGTCCATGAAATCCCCGGCGTGGATCACGCCGCTGCTCAAATTGTCGTTCGTACTGTTTTACGTGCTGTTGGCCGCTTTTGTCGGCGCCTTCGCGGATGCATTGCCGAAAGGCAAGGTCATGTTCATCGCCAACATGGTCAAGATCTTCGGCTGCGCCCTCGTCTTCTTCCATATACACCCGCTGCTGGCCTACGCCGTCGTGGGTTTTGGCGCGGCCGTGTATTCACCCGCCAAGTACGGCATCCTGACGGAACTGCTGCCACCGGAAAAGCTCGTCGCGGCGAATGGCTGGATCGAAGGCTTGACCGTCACCTCCATCATCCTCGGCACCGTCATGGGCGGCGCGCTTGTCAGCGGCCACGTGTCCGACATGCTGCTGTCGATCGACATCCCGCTGATCGACACGGGCATCGCCAACAAGACGGAAGCGGCCCTGTGCGTGGTGGTGGGCATTTATGTGCTGGCAACCCTGGCCAACCTGAAGATTCCCGACACGGGCTGCGTGTATGCGCATCAGGAACGCAATCCTATCAAACTGATCACCGATTTTGCCAATTGCTATTCCATCCTGTGGAAAGACAAGCTGGGCCAGATCACTCTGGCCGTGACGACCCTGTTCTGGGGCGCTGGCGCCACCTTGCAACTGATCGTGCTGGAATGGGCCAAGCAGTCGCTGAACATGCCGTTCGACAAGGCCACCAGCCTGGTGGGCGTGGTCGCCATCGGCGTGGCCGCCGGCGCCGTGCTGTCGGCGCGTTTCATCCCGCTGCGCAAGTCGCTGACCGTCATTCCGCTGGGCATCGCCATGGGCGTGATCGTCATGATGATGACGCAAGTGCACTCCGTGTGGATCGCCTACCCGCTGCTGATACTGATCGGCGCACTGTCCGGCTTCTTCGTCGTGCCCATGAATGCCCTGCTGCAACACCGCGGCCACGTCCTGATGAGCGCGGGCCATTCCATCGCCGTGCAGAACTTCAATGAAAACCTGTCGATTCTCACCATGCTGGCCGTATATTCCATCATGATCCGCCTGCACCTGCCGCTCAATATCATCATCACCCTGTTCGGCCTGTTCGTCGCCGGCACCATGTACATGATCATGCGCAGGCACAAGCTGAACCAGTTGGAACACGACAGTCTGTCCTTGATCGGCGAGCATAAGCATTAATTTGGGGGTCAGACCCGGCGGGTCTGACCCCAGCATTACGCTGGCAGCAAACCAGCCAGCCGCCGCGCCGCAGCCTGCTGCGTCCAGTCATGGGGCACGACAAAACCGCGCGTGCGCTCCACCTCCCAGCCTTCGACATGGTCCACCGTGGCCACCATCACCGGTTGCGCCAGATCAGACAACTGCGCGCGCAAGGTATCGACGTCCAGCACTGCCACCTCGCGCCCCTTGAACGGCGCCAGCCATTGCAATCGCGGCAGCACGACATAGCGCTGCGCCGGCAATTGTGTTGGCGTGCACCAGAAGCCGTGTCCATGTTCCGGGGAAATACCATCCATGCCGGGCGTGGTGCCCGGAGCATAAAACAGCCAGCCCTTGACCAGCGCCTGCGCCGCGCGCACGGGCTGCGCCAGCAAGCTTTGCGCAGCCGGGTGGCGAGACAAGGCGAGTTGCTTGTCGAGAATCTTGCGCATCTTCAATCCCAAAGTGTCGGCCAGGTTGGGGCCGATCAAGTGGTTGAAGACACCGGGATCGGGCGCGCCTTCCAGCAGGTAGAACTTGGTGGCGAATTCCCAGTGCAGCAAACCATCTCCGTGACGCAGCAAGAAATCGAACTCGCCTACCGTGTCGTTGCGGTTCACCTGCACTTGCAAGCCATGCGCTTGCAATACACCATGCTGCTCAAAATAAAAGGCCAGCAGCTTTTCAGCGTACAGGCCCAAGCGGGAATAGAATTTCGGCCCCAATGCCGCATCGAGCGGCGACGGGTCATCTTGCAGCGCCCCGAGCCAGGCCGCCACGGCAGGCGTGACGGGAGGCAAGCTGGCGATGCGCCCGCCCCAGTGGGCGCTGGCCGGGTCGAGCAAGTCGGGCGAGTCGAGCAGCCAGGCCAGCGCCCGCACGCGGGGGTGCGTCAGATGGCCCCAGCGCTGCTCGAAGCGGACCTGGAAGGTGGCGACAGCCGTATCAACCACTGTGCGTGCTTTTCGCCAGGCACAGGTCGGCCCAGGCACGCGCCTTGGCCTTGCCCGTCTCGTCCTGCAGCAACATTTCCGGGTGAAAAGTAGCCACGACGGACGCGCTGCCCAGCTGGCGCACCTTGCCGCGTACGGGTTTTTCGCCGGGATTGATGCCGGCAGCGGTCATGGAACCGAGGGTGACGATGGTGCGCGGTTGCAGCAGGGCCAGTTCACGCTCGAAATACGGGCGGCAGGCGGCCGACTCTGATTCGGTGGGCAAGCGCTCCTGCCCCGCCTCGTCGAGCGGACGGCATTTCAGCAAGTGCGTGATGTACACGTCGCGGCCCGCTTCGAGGTCGATGGCTTTGAGCATATTGTCGAGCAATTTGCCCTGCTCGCCCGGCAGGGCGCGCCCTTCGCGCTCTTCCGCACGCGAGGGGCTGCTGGCCAGCATCAGCCAGGCGCCCTGGCGGTCGCCACGGCCCATGACGACGCCCTTGCGCGTCTTGCACAAGTCGCAGCGCGCGCATTTGGCGACGGCGGCCGTCAAGCCATCCCAGTCGAGCGTGGCGATATCGGCGTCACTGAGCTGCTTGACTGGCGCGGGTGCGGGCGCATCGTCGAACCAGGCCGTGTCGTCAGGGACGGGCGTAGCGGCAATGGCGACAAATGCCTCGACTTCCACGACTTCCACCTCGGCAAACACTTCGACCACGGCAGCAGGCGCAGCAAGCTCGGCCACGGCCACCGCCATCTCCACGGCAGCCTCGGCGGCGACATCAAGCGCCTCGGGTGCGGCGCCCTGGCGCAAGCGCCACAATGGGCCGACGCCCATTTCATCGAGGAAAACGGCGCTGCGGCTCATAAGGTATAACGCATCACGATGGCGTCCTCACGTTGCGAGTTGGCCGCCGGATAGTATCCCTTGCGCCGGCCGATCTGTTCAAATCCATAACGCTGATAAATATCGAGCGCGCGCGCGTTCGACGGGCGCACTTCCAGCAGCATCGATTCCATGCCCAGCTGGCGCGCACAGGCGCAGGACTGCTGCAGCAGGAAGCGGCCCAGTCCCTGGCCCTGGATGGCGCCTTCGACGGCCACATTCAGCAAGTGCGCCTCGTCGACCACCAGCATCAATAAAAAGTAGCCGAGCAGGGTGCCGTCCACGTCGCGCAAGACCCAGGCCGGGTAGCCACTCTTGAGCGAATCGACGAAGTTGCCGTGCGTCCAGGGATGTGGATACACGCGCTGTTCCAGCGCCAGCACTTCGACCAGGTCTGCTTCGAGCATCGGCTGATAGTCGAGGCGCAGCAAGTCCCAGCCTGCCGCGCTGTCGTCCTGCGTCACTGCATCCTTGCCCTCCTCCATCATTGCGCCGACTCCGCAGCGGCCTTGGCCAGTTGCATCTCGTGCCGTTCCGCGCTCGTATAGGCGATCTTGTTGCGTAAATACAAAGGCTGCGCCTCGGCCGCTGTCACGAACTGACCGGCGGCAAAGGCGATGCGCGCCAGCTGCGCCACTTGCACGGCGTGCGGCATGACGGCCGCGTCGGCCGTGGCGGCGCACGGCAGTGCGGCCAGCGCTTCGGCGTAGGCACCAAAACCGTTACCGCAGCCGACGACGTCGCCTTGCGGCGCCACGCCGGCCGGCGCGCTCAGAGCCGGTGGCAACACGGCCCGCAAGCCATCCTGGTAATCATATTGCGCCCAGTACACTTCGCCCATGCGGGCGTCGAGCACCGTCACGATGTGCTGTGCGCCATGCTGCTGGTGGCACGCGAGCGCCATGGCGTCGAGCGTGACGACGGGCACGACAGGCAGCTTGGCACCGTAGGCCAGGCCTTGCGCGATACCGCAGGCCGTGCGCACGCCCGTAAACGAGCCGGGACCGGAGCCGTAGGCGATGGCGTCCACGTCCGCCAGGGTCACGCCCGCTTCGGCCAGTAATTCCTGCACCATCGGCAAGATCGACTGGGAATGCGTACGCACGCCCGACGAGGCACGGGACAAGACGACATCGCCGCGCAACAAGGCGCAGGAAGCGAGTTCGGACGAAGTTTCAATAGCAAGCAGGGTGGGAAGTAAGATAGGCATGGCGTATTTTACCTTGCCGCGCCATGGTGCGGCACTCCCCGCTGCGGCATGCCTGGAGCAGCCGGACAGCGATCAGGCCGATGCGGCTTGCACAGCGGGCCCGCGAGGACGGCTATAATGAAAGACGCAGCTTATTAATTGACCGGCATCACCTCTGCCGCGCCAAGCAACTGTTCAGTAATCACTTAGCCACATCGCCTTTCCACTCTTGCCCTGGTCCGTTCCGTGAATCCACTTCTTGCTAAACTGCAACCATATCCATTCGAAAAGCTGCGCCAGCTGTTTGCCGGCGTGCCGGTCAACCCCGAGTATGCGCCCATCAGCCTGGGCATGGGTGAACCCAAGCATCCGACGCCGGCCTTCATCGAGCAAGCCTTGGTCGACAATATCCACGGCCTGGCCAGCTATCCGACCACCATCGGTTCGGAAGCCTTGCGTAGCGCCATCGCCGGCTGGCTGGAACGCCGCTATGGCATCCCCAAGCTCAATCCTGCCACGCAAATCCTGCCCGTGAACGGTTCGCGCGAAGCGCTGTTTGCGCTGGCGCAAACGGTGATCGATCCGTCGGCCGGCTCGCTGGTGATCAGCCCGAATCCGTTTTACCAGATCTATGAAGGCGCGGCCTACCTGGCTGGCGCCGAACCGTATTTCGTCAATTCCGATCCGGCGCGCAATTTCGGCTGCGACTACGACAGCGTGCCCGCCTCGGTATGGGAAAAGGTCAAGCTGCTGTTCCTGTGTTCGCCGGGCAACCCGACGGGCGCCGTGCTGACCCTGACGGACTGGGAACACCTGTTCGCCCTGTCCGAGCGCTACGACTTCGTCATCGCCGCCGACGAGTGCTATTCCGAAATTTACCACGGCGACACGCCCCCGCTGGGCGCGCTGCAGGCGGCGCACATGCTGGGCCTGTCCACCATCGAACGTCCGTATGCGCGCCTGGTGGTGTTTTCCAGCCTGTCGAAGCGCTCGAACGTGCCCGGCATGCGCTCGGGCTTCGTCGCCGGCGACGCGGAAGTACTGAAAAAATTCCTGCTCTACCGAACCTACCACGGCGGCGCCATGAGCCCTGCCGTGCAGGCGGCCTCCGTCGCGGCCTGGAACGACGAAACCCATGTCGAGGAAAATCGCGCCAAGTACCGCGCCAAGTTCGACGCCATCACGCCGCTGCTGCAAGCGGTGATGGACGTGCAATTGCCGGACGCCGGCTTCTACCTGTGGGCCGACGTCAGCCGCACGGGCCTGTCCGACACCGAATTCGCGCAACGCTTGTACGCCGAATATAATGTGACGGTATTGCCTGGCAGCTACCTGGCGCGCGACGCGCACGGCATCAATCCGGGCCGCAACCGCATCCGCATGGCCCTGGTGGCCGAAACGGCCGAAGGGCTGGAAGCGGCACTGCGCATAGTAAAATTCTGCCAGCAGCTTTCCGCATCCGCATCAACCAACTAAATATACAAGACATCATCATGAGCCAACAACTGCAAACCATCATCGACCAGGCCTGGGAAAACCGCGCCGAGATCAATCCGCGCAACGGCACGGCCGAACTGCGCGACGCCGTCTCCCACGTCATCAATGGCCTGGATAACGGCAGCATCCGCGTGGCGGAAAAAACCTCGGGCGACTGGGTCGTCAACCAGTGGGTCAAGAAAGCCGTGCTGCTGTCGTTCCGCCTGGAAGACAACGTCGTCCTGCCATCCGATGGCACGATGCAGTTCTACGACAAGGTGCCGACCAAGTTCGCCAACTACACCGCCGAAGACTTCGCCAAGGGCGGTTTCCGCGTGGTGCCGCCAGCCGTCGCCCGCCGTGGCAGCTTCATCGCCAAGAACGTCGTGCTGATGCCGTCCTACGTCAACATCGGCGCCTACGTCGATGAAGGCGCCATGGTCGATACCTGGGCCACCGTCGGCTCCTGCGCGCAGATCGGCAAGAACGTCCACCTGTCCGGCGGCGTCGGCATCGGCGGCGTGCTGGAACCGATGCAAGCGAACCCGACCATCATCGAAGACAATTGCTTCATCGGCGCCCGTTCGGAAATCGTCGAAGGCGTGATCGTCGAAGAGAACTCGGTCATCTCGATGGGCGTGTACATCGGCCAGTCGACCAAGATCTACGACCGCGCCACGGGCGAAGTGACCTACGGCCGCGTACCTGCCGGCTCCGTCGTGGTCTCGGGCAACCTGCCTTCGGAAGACGGCAAATACTCGCTGTACTGCGCCGTGATCGTCAAGCGCGTGGATGCAAAAACCCGCGCCAAGACCGGTATCAACGAACTCCTGCGCGGCATCTAATTACTGCGCTGTGAAGTATCAGTAAGGCCAGAATGTCCCGCCCCGGCGGGACATTTTCATTTCTGGCGAGCAACTTCAATCGTCCCGCCCCCGCTTCTCATCCTGTCCTATACTGGATGGCATGAATACTCCTCCCGTATTGATCGTCGGCGCCGGTCCTACCGGCCTCATGCTTGCCTTGCGCCTGGCACGCCATGGCGTCGATTGCCGCATCATCGATAAAAACAGCGGTCCGGGGCAGGCGTCGCGGGCCATGGCCGTGCATGCGCGCACCCTGGAGTTTTACCAGCAACTGGGCTTTGCCGACGAACTGATCGGCCTGGGCATCAAGATCAATGCCATGCACATCCACGAAGGCGGCGAGGAGCTGGTAAAACTGGCGCTGGGCGAGATCGGCGAGGGGCTGAGCCCCTACCCTTTCGTGCTGAGCCTGCCCCAGGACGAGCATGAACGCTTTCTTATCAGCAAGCTGGCGGCGGACGGCGTGCACGTGGAATGGAATGTGGCGCTGGACCTGTGGACGCAGGACGATAGCGAAGTGCAAGCCATCCTGCTCAAGGATGATGAGCGACAATATTGCACGTTTGACTATATCTGCGGCTGCGACGGCGCCCGCAGCAAGGTCCGCGAAATCGCCGGTGTCGACTTTTCCGGCGGTACCTACGACCACCTGTACTATGTTGCCGATGCGCAAGTGGCTGGCAACAATACGGATTTGCACGCCCACCTGGGCGCGAACTCTTTCGCCCTGATGCTGCCCGTGCGCACCAGCGGCATGCAGCGCCTGATCGGCATCCTGCCGGACCGTCCCGATGGCGCGCCGGCGCCCGTTTTCGACGATGTGCGCGGCGACGTGGAAACCCTGCTCGGCATCCAGGTCGAGCATGTGAACTGGTTTTCCACCTATAAAGCGCATCACCGCGTGGCGGCGCAGTTTCGCGCGCGGCGCTGCTTCATCCTCGGCGATGCGGCCCACCTGCACAGTCCCGTGGGCGGCCAGGGCATGAACACGGGCCTGGGCGACGCCGTCAACCTAGCGTGGAAACTGGCGCAAAAGCTGCATGGCCAGAGCAGCGACGCCCTGCTCGACACCTATGAAAGCGAGCGCATCGTGTTTGCCCGCAAGCTCGTCGCCACCACCGACCGCGCCTTCCAGGCCATCGTCGCGCAAGGCATGGCCGGGCAATTCCTGCGGCGCTGGCTGGTGCCGCATGCGCTGCCCTTCCTGTCCGGCTTCGGGCGAGCGCGCCGTTTGCTGTTCCAGACGGTGTCGCAAATCCAGATCAGCTATGAAGACAGCGCCCTTTCTGCGGGCCATGCGCAATATCTGCGCGGCGGTGACCGCCTGCCGTGGTTCTCGGACGGCACGCAAGACAACTTTACGGCCCTGCGCAGCATGGATTGGCAATTGCACATCTATGGCGAGCCGGCGCCCGAATTGCTGAACGAGGCCGGCGTGCTGAAACTGCCCGTGCATTGCTATACCTATAACGTGGCCGCCAAGCTAGCGGGCCTTGGGCGCGATGCGGCCTACCTGGTGCGCCCCGACGGCCACATCGCGCTGGCCCTGCACCAGCAGGAAAGCGGCGCCCTGCGTGCCCTGGCTTTGCGACTGGGCCTGCATTTCGGGCCGCAAGAGATGGACAAGGCGGCGCCACGGCCTGTGTAAGAAACAAGGCGCAGGTTTGTGCTGCATCAAGGCGGATAGATTTAATTTCCTTGCTTTGTTTGCTTTGTTTGACTTCGTGTCCTATGCTGAACTATGCGTTTCAAGGATATAACCATGTCGAACACACGCTCCCCTGCCAGCAATGACGACACCGGCACAATTGATGAGGCAGCCACCGAAACCGAACATGCCCCAGCCACACCCTCGCTGGCCAGGCAGTTGGCGGACACGCTGGCTGCCAGCGCCACTGGCTTGGGTTTCAACATTGCACAAGATACGTTCCAGGAAGCCTATGCATCGTTGCTCGACGCCGTGCCGCGCGACGACCGCCCCGCGCTGCTGGCGCAAATGCGGCGCGACCTCGATATCGTGGCCGAGCGCGAACTGAACCTGGCTTCAGGCAACGACGCGCAGACAGGCCACGTCAGCACCCGGCAATTCATGCGCGATCTGGAAGAGCAGGAACGGCAGCAGCGTGAAAAAGACCTGACCTCGCACAGCTTGCTGCCTGGCGCCGAATTGCGCGCCCGGCTGGAAGTCACGCCGCAGGCACTCAGTGCGGCACTCAAAGCCAGACGCCTGTTCGCCCTGCGCGGCGCTTCGGGTGAATATGTCTATCCGGCATTTTTCGCCGATCCCCGCCACGACCGCCACACCCTGGAAAAAATCAGCAAAATCCTCGGCGACTTGCCGGGCGCCGCCAAATGGGATTTTTTTACCATCCCGCGCCTGTCGCTGGGCGGCAAGTCACCGCTGGAAGCCTTGGCCAAAGGCAAACTTGATGCCGTGATAGCGGCCGCCCACGCCTACGCTGACGAATAGCACCGCGACCGTGGCAATCTTGCGCCTGCCCCGTCTGCCGCAACTGCCCACAGCGCTGCAGACGGTGCGCTGCGATCCCGCCACCTTGTACCGAGTTTCCGGCCATGCCACGGATGAGCCTTATTTTGGCAGGGCGAATACCTACCGCTTCGACGATCCCCACCCACAAGTAGCGGCCCGCTTCGGCACCTGCTACCTGGGCGCGTCGCTGGCCGTGGCGCTGGCCGAAACCCTGCTGCACGACCGCAACCCCATCCACAACCACTTCATGGTCGGCCTGGCCGTGATACAAGCACGCTTTGTCATTCGGCTCACGGGAGAAATGCTTATCCTGGCCAATTTGACGGGTGCCGCCCTCAGGAAGCTGGGCGACCACGCGGGACTCAGCGGCACGTCGTCGTATGCAACGACCAAAGCCTGGTCGGCGGCCATCCATGCGCATCCGGACGCGGTCGATGGCATGCTCTACATGTCGCGCCACAAGAATGATGAAACGGCACTGGTGCTGTTCCACCGCGCAGCGCCCAAGCTGGCGATGGCGTCCGCCACGCCGCTATCCGTCCATCCGGACTTCGGTCAGGTGGCCACGCAACTGGGCATCCGCAGCGCCTGGCCCTGAACCTGCCCAGAACATGCAACCGTGTTGCACTGCCGCATCGACTGCGCATCGACTGCGCATCGACAGTATAATGGCGGCTAGCATCGCATTTTTCCCTGGCGCAAGCGCCGCGATCAAGCGAACCGCATTCATTCCCCTTAACCCTACCCATGACGACCATTACACTCTACGGTATCCCCAATTGCGATACCGTCAAAAAAGCCCGCACCTGGCTGGCCGCGCAACAACTCGATTTCACCTTCCACGATTTCAAAAAGCAGGGCCTGGAACGCGCCACCGTCGAGGCATGGCTACAGCAATTGCCGTGGGATGTGCTGGTCAACAGGAAAGGCACGACCTGGCGCGCCCTGTCCGACGAGCGCAAAGCATCGATCACGGATGCGGCCAGCGCCCTGGAGCTGATGCTGGAAAACCCGTCCATCATCAAGCGCCCCGTGCTGGACAAGGATGGCAAGTTCAGCGTGGCGTTTTCAGATGCACAGTACGCAGCCATTTTCGGGCTGTAATTTTTACTTAGACAGAAGCACCCCGCTCTACACCATGACCACCTCCAAAACCCTCGCCCTGACCGAAAAACTGATCGCCCTGTCTTCGGTCACGCCCGATGACAAGGGCTGCCAGCAGCACCTGATCGACATCCTCACGCCGCTGGGCTTTGTCTGCGAGACGATACAGTCGAACGACGTCACCAATCTGTGGGCACGCCGTGGCACGACGTCCCCCGTGTTCGTCTTTGCCGGCCATACGGACGTGGTGCCCACGGGCCCCGTCGAGCAATGGCGCTCGCAGCCGTTCATCCCCACGCAGCGCGACGGCAAGCTGTACGGCCGTGGCGCGGCCGACATGAAGACCTCGATCGCCGCCATGGTGGTCGCTTGCGAGGAATTCATCGCCGCCACGCCCGAGCACACGGGTTCGATCGCTTTTTTGATCACCAGCGACGAGGAAGGCCCGGCCACGGACGGCACCGTCATCGTCTGCGACAAGTTGAAAGAGCGCGGCGAGCAGATCGATTATTGCCTGGTGGGCGAGCCGACGTCGAGCGCGCAGCTGGGTGACATGATCAAGAACGGCCGGCGCGGTTCGCTGTCGGGCCGGCTGACGATCAAGGGCGTGCAAGGCCATATCGCCTACCCGCACCTGGCAAAAAACCCGATCCATGAAGCGGCGCAGGCGCTGGCCGACCTGGTCGAGGAAAAATGGGATGCGGGCAACGAGTACTACCTGCCGACCTCGTGGCAAATGTCCAACATCAATGCGGGCACGGGCGCCAACAACGTGATTCCCGGCGACATGGTGATCGATTTCAATTTCCGCTTTTCCACGGCCAGCACGGCGGAAAACCTGCAGGAAAGAGTTCACGCCATCCTCGACAGGCATGACTTGCAATACGATATGCACTGGACCCTGAGCGGCCTGCCCTTCCTCACGCCACGCGGCACCCTCTCCGATGCGCTGTCGTCCGCGATTCACGCGGAAACGGGCATGGTGACGCAGCTGTCGACCACGGGCGGCACCTCGGATGGCCGGTTTATCGCGCAAATCTGCCCCCAAGTGATAGAATTCGGGCCGCCCAATGCCAGTATTCACAAGATCGACGAGCACATCGAACTGCGCCACATCGATCCCCTGAAGAATATTTACCGGCGCACGCTGGAGCATTTGCTGCCCGTCTGAACCAGCACCGAGGCCCGTCACGGCGGGCCAGAACACCGTCTTTTCGAGAATGCCATGACCCCGAACCCGTTTTCCACGCCACGCGACCTGCTGCGCTACGCCGTTACCCGTTTTAATACCGCCAAGCTGTTTTTCGGCCACGGCAGCGCCGAAGCGTTCGACGAAGCGGCCTATCTGATCCTGCACACGTTGAAGTTGCCGCTCGACAAGCTCGAACCGTTCCTCGACGCCAAGCTGCTGCCGTCGGAAATTGCCAGCGTGATGACGGTCATCGACCGCCGCAGCATCGACCGCGTGCCGGCCGCCTACATCACCAAGGAAGGCTGGCTGGGCACGTACAATTTCTATGTCGACGAGCGCGTGATCGTGCCCCGCTCCTTCATCGCCGAGCTGATTCCTGAATACTTTTCGCCATGGGTGGCGGAACCGGAAGCGGTGGAAAACATCCTGGAACTGTGCACCGGTTCGGGTTGCCTGTCGATCATGATGGCCGACGCCTTCCCCAACGCCGCAGTGGATGCGGTGGACATTTCCGCCGACGCGCTGGCCGTCGCCAAGCGCAACGTCGACACGTATAAATTACAGGACCGCGTCAACTTGATCGAATCGGACCTGTACACCAACGTGCCGGCCAAGAAATACGACTTGATCATCAGCAACCCGCCATACGTGAATTCCGCGTCGATGGGCACGCTACCCCAGGAATACCTGGCCGAACCGCAAATCGCTCTCGACGGCGGCAGCGACGGCATGGACCTGGTGCGCAAGATCATCGCCGGCGCGGCCGAACGCCTGACGGACGACGGCATCCTGATGATTGAAATCGGCAATGAACGCGCCTACGCGGAAGCGGCCTTCGGCGAGCTGGGCCTGACCTGGCTGACGACCAGCGCTGGCGACGACATGGTATTCCTGCTGACGGCCGAGCAGCTCAAGCTGGGTTAATTGACAAACGCACGACCTCACTCAACCCAACAGCAAATGCTGGGGTCGTACCCTCAGGGTACGACCCCAGGTTTCCGCCTTTGGGTTAAAACACAAAGAAAAAAATGATACGTTTCCTACAAGTAAGCCTGATGCGCGGCATCAAACCGTTGCTCGAACAAGTCGATGTCACCCTCAATCCGGGCGACAAGATCGGCCTGATCGGCGCCAATGGCGCGGGCAAATCGAGCCTGTTCGCCATGATGCGTGGCGAATTGCACCCTGACCAGGGCGAGATCGATTTCCCCGCCAAATGGCGCGTGGCTTACGTGGCGCAGGAAACGCCGCCGCTGGACCGTGCCGCGCTCGACTACGCGATCGATGGCGACATCACCCTGCGCAAACTGGAAGCGGAGCTGGCGCATCTCGAGTCGCAACCGGAAAGCACGGAAAACGGCATCGCCATCGGCAACATGTACAGCGCGCTGGCCGATGCCGACGCCTACACCGTACAGTCGCGCGGCGAGCAGTTGCTGCTGGGCCTGGGCTTCACGCTGGACCAGATGCAGCAACCGGTCGCCAGCTTCTCGGGCGGCTGGCGCATGCGGCTGAACCTGGCGCAAGCGCTGATGTGTCCGTCCGACCTGCTGCTGCTCGATGAACCGACCAATCACCTGGATCTGGACGCCATCATCTGGCTGGAAGACTGGCTCAAGCGCTATGCCGGCACCTTATTAATCATTTCCCATGACCGCGACTTCCTCGATGAAGTGGTCAACGTCGTCGTGCATATCGACGAACGCAAGCTGAAACGCTACTCGGGCAACTATTCGAGCTTCGAGCGCCAACGCGCGGCGCAGATGATCCTGGCCGCCGGCGCGCTGGAAAAGCAGCAGCGCAAGCGTGCCCACCTGGAATCGTTCGTGAACCGCTTCAAGGCGCAAGCCTCGAAAGCGCGCCAGGCGCAAAGCCGCATGAAGGCGCTGGCGAAGATGGAAGAGCTGGCGCCCTTGCGCGCCGCCGCCGAATTCTCGTTCGAATTCCGCGAGCCCTTGAGCGCGCCGAACCCGCTGATGGTGATGGAAGACGTCGACGCGGGCTACAAGATCGAAAACGAAGCGACGGGCGAAATCACGCATAAAACCATCGTCAACGGCATCAAGTTTTCACTGCAGATCGGCCAGCGCATCGGCTTGCTGGGCCAGAACGGCGCCGGCAAGTCGACGCTGATCAAGACCATCGCCGGCGAACTGATGCCGCTGACGGGCGACGCCACCATGGGCAAGGGCCTCAACATCGGCTACTTCGCCCAGCACCAGGTGGAAATGCTGCGCCACGACGAATCGCCACTGTGGCATCTGTCGAAGATCGCCCCTACCGTGCGCGAGCAGGAACTGCGCAACTTCCTGGGCGGCTTCAACTTCCCCGGCAACATGGTCACCGCCTCGATCGCCCCATTTTCGGGCGGCGAAAAAGCCCGCCTGGCCCTGGCCCTGATCGTCTGGCAGCGTCCGAACCTGCTGCTGCTCGATGAACCGACCAACCATCTGGATCTGGAAACGCGCGAAGCGCTGACGGAAGCGCTGGCGCAGTTCGAAGGCACCTTGGTCGTCGTTTCCCATGATCGCCATTTGCTGCGCGCCACCACCGACGAATTCATCATCGTGGCCGACGGCAAGCTGCAACCGTTCGACGGCGACCTGGACGATTACAAGGATTGGCTGTTCAAGACCAAGCTGGGCAAGGGCACGGACGTGCTGCCGGCCGCCGGCAAGGCCAACAAGACGGACTTCCCTGTGACGTCTTCCATACCTTCGCCGGCAGCGGTAGCCGCCGCCCCTGCCGCGCCCGTGCGCGACAAGCGCCAGGAAGCGGAAGACCGCCAGAAGGCCGCCGCCCTGCGCAAGCCGATCGAAAACAAGATCAAGCGCCAGGAAGAGCAGATCGCCAAGCGCAACGCGCAAAAGGCGGAAACGGAAGCCAAGCTGGGCGAACCGACCATCTACGACGCCGCCAACAAGGCCAAGCTGAAGCAATTGCTGGCCGACCAGACCTTCTTCACCAAGGACCTGGCGCAACTGGAAGCGGAATGGCTCGATTTGCAGGATCAGCTGGAAAAGCTCGGTTAATCAGGCAACGACAAGAGACGACCTCCGGGTCGTCTTTTTTTTCAGGCCGCCTGCATGGGGCTGGGGCTGCGGATGGCCATCAGGCGGTCGATGTCGACGAGGATCAATCTGCGTCCCGCCAGCGTGCCCAGGCCCAGCAGATAATCGGCTTCCGCCGCGCCCAGGCCGGGAACGGCGGCGATGTCGCTGGCGGCCAGGCTGACGATGTCGGTGACGCCATCGACCACCATGCCCATCACGCCATTACTCAGCTGCAAGATGATCACGTCGGTGGACGGGTCGGGCGTACCCTGGGCGCTGCCGAACGCGGCGCGCATGTCGACGATGGGGATGATCACGCCGCGCGAGACGGCCACGCTGCGCAGCACCTCCCCTTCCGAGGAAAAACGGTCGAGTTCCTTCAGCGGGCGCAATTCCCGCACACAGCGGTAATCGAGGCCGTATTCCAGGCCGCCCAACCGGAAGCTCAGGTATTGGGCCGTTGCGGAGTCAGGCGTCGTCGTGGGCTGCATGGTGTTCCTTTCATCCGGTAAGCGCTGCCAGGATGCGCAGTGGCGCAACGTTGGCCCCATGCTAACCAGCATCACCGCAGGCGGCGTTGAGAAACATCAACTTTCCCGGAAGGCATGCGTACTCTCACTGCCCAGGCTTGCGCCGGCGCAGCCATCTTCCCTTACAATACCCACATCGTTTCCCCACAGGCAGGCCATGCAACACCTCGTCAATCCCGCTGAAGTTGAATTTTCCGCCATCCGCGCCCAAGGGCCGGGCGGGCAGAACGTCAACAAGGTGTCCAGCGCCATCCATTTGCGCTTCCCCATCGCCGCCTCGTCGCTGCCGGAAGCGTACAAGGAGCGGCTGCTGGCCCTGCGCGACAGCCGCATCAGCAAGGATGGCGTGCTGGTGCTCAAGGCGCAGCAGTCGCGCAGCCAGGAGCAGAACAAGGAAGAAGCCTTGCGGCGCTTGCAGGAAATCATCGACAGCGTGACTTTCCTGCCCGCCGTGCGCCGCGCCACCAAGCCCACGCGCAGCTCGCAGCGGCGCCGCCTCGACAGCAAGAGCACGCACAGCGTGCTCAAGCAATCACGTGGCAAGGTGATCGACTAAGCGTTACGGCGGCGGTGCATACGTCCAGTCCAGGCTGCCTGTGCTGTCCGCAAACACGCTCTGCGTGGCCGGCGTGGCGCTGCGCAACAGCGCCTTGATCTCCTTCGGCGGCCGGTCGTAGACCTTGGCCGGCCCGGGCGGCACGACCATGGCGCGCACCGCCGTTTCACCGTCGACCAGTCCCAGGCTGCAGCGCGACTGGCCGGCCGTCGCCTGGCGCTGCTGGCGCACTTGCGCCACCAGGGCCAGCATTTGCGCCTGCAGGATTTCCGACTGTTTCACTTCCACCCGCAGGCGCGCCACTTCCTTCAATACGGGGGCGATGCGTGCCGCCAGCTTGTCGTACTGCAGCTGCTGCGCCGGCTGCAGCTGCAGCTCGCCGCGCCGCAGCTGGCCCGCCAGGGTCAGGTAGTTGCGCACTTCTGGCAAGTGCGCAATGGCATCGATTTCCTGCTGGCGCTTGTGCTGCAGCTGCTGGTAGTGCGCGGCCCTGGCCAGGCTTTCCGCGATCTGTTGGTCCAGCACGCTCAAATCGGGCACCAGCGGGAACAGCAGCATCTCCACCTGCTTGCGCGGACCGGCGCTGCCGATGCGGATGGTGCGTGCCGCCACGGCGCAGCCTTCGGCCAGCTCGATGACGACCTCGTCGGCGATGATCTCGCAATTGCTGGCATGCTCGATCACCACGCGCGTGCCGGCGATGACGCAGCTTTCCGCGCGCTTCATGTGGACTTCGCCGCTCAGCGCCTGCAGCACGGAACCGGAAGCGACGCCCTCGACGCGCACGTCGCCGTGCTCGTTGAAGGCCGTGCCGCCCACCAGGTTGCGCTGTAACAGGATCAGCCCGCCATGCGAGTGCAGGTGGCCATACACGTCACCATGGATGGTGATGTCGCTGCCGTCGAGCTGGCGCTGCTCCTGCACTTCGCCATATTCTTCATACGCGGCCCGCAGCTTCAAATTGCCCGTGGTGCGGCTGCTGACGCCCTCGCGGCTGACGATCTTGTTTTCGATGGAGAGCTTGCCGTGCGCATCGACATTCACATAGCCATCCTGAGTGGCGACCACGTAATCGCCATCGCTGAAGCGCTCGACCGCCGTGCCCACCCCTGCCACCGCCGCCGGGTCCAGCTCCAGCGGCGCGGGCGGCGGCAGCAGTGTGCCGTCCAGGTCGTAGCCGGGCGAGCCGGGGGCACCGGGCAACAGCCGCAGCAGGCGCGCATATTTTTTTACTTGCGGAAAACGGTTCTTGAAACTGAGCAAATCCAGGCGACCATCGGAGCGTTCGCGCGGCGCATCGTCGCGGTGGATACCTTGCGACACTTCGACCAGCTGGGCGTCGCGCCCCGGCTGTGGCGCCAGTGCGCGCGCCACCGTGATGCGCTCGGCCTTGCCGCTGCCGAGAATGGCGCGCACGGCCGCACCATCGATGCCATAGCGCACGCCCTTGCACCACAGGTCGGCCACCAGCTCGTCAAACTCGCGGCGCGCCGGCACCTGGCCATCCGCGTCAGGCGACAACGCTTCAAAGTAGAACTCGGCGCTGTCGCCGCGAATCTTGATTTGTTTATACAGCGCACGGCGCTGGGGCGGAAATGGCGCCACGCGTGCGGCAATGCGCAGCAAGGCATCGCTCTTGGGCGCGGCGCGGGGCGCGGGGGCATGGAACAGGGTCAGCAGGAACAAGGCGTAGTCGAGACCGGCCAGCAGCTGCCCCGACTGGAACAGCTGGTCGATGGCGACGCGCAACTGTGCGGGCGCCAGGGACAGGTCCAGACACACGCCCTCGTCGCGCTGCACCAGGCCGCGCGGCAAGCTGCCTGCGGGGACCGCCTCAGGAACGGGTGTGTCGTCGTCGCTCACCACTTGCCTCCCCAAAACCAGGAATTGTCTCAGTGCACTAGAACAATATCACGGGGCGTGGCGGCGTGCCTGACTGAGCAACAATGTTGGTGGGCAGATGCCAACAGGGCCATGTCTTGCGAGATGGCCCTGTTGGATGGGGGTGCGCGATGTCTAAATAATTAGCGGCGTGGAGGATTCGAGTAAATATCCTGGCCCACTTCGTTGATCTGGCGGCGCAGGTCGCGGCGCTCGTCGGGCGTCATGCGGCCCGTGCGGCGCGAGGCGTCGGCGCCTTCGCTGGCGCGGCGCTGCTCTTCGGCGCGCGTGTCAAAACTGCGTGTGTCACGCTGTTCGCGCAGTCGCGTATCATTGCTATTGCTGCGCTGCACCTGTTCATAGCGCTGGGCCTGCACTTGCGGCTGGTCGTCACGGCGTGGCGGCGGCTGGTTTTGTGCCAGCGCCAGGCTGGCGGCAAACACGGAGCAAACGGCAAATGCGGACAGCACAGTCGTACGTGCGGCAATAGCTGCGCTGGGAGCGGTGTGAATTTTTTTAGTAAAGATATTCATTGAGTTCCTCTTCCGCGATGCCGCATAAACTTAAAGCTGATTTCCACTGTGGCCCCAGTGTATGATGCTTTACACGGTGCAGTAAGAGTAATTGGGTAAAGTTTGTAACACTTTGTAATGGGTCGCCATCACCCCTTGCCGACGCAGCGCGAGGCGTTACTATAGCAACTAATATAAGATAACACGACACCTTAAATGACCACAACCTCCACTTCCGGCAGCAACACGCCTACGCAATCGATCCACGGCCACCAGGCAAAAATCATGGTGGTCGATGACGATGTGCGCCTGCGCGACTTGCTGCGCCGCTACCTGACCGAACAGGGTTTCAATGTCTTCACGGCAGAGAGCGCGACGGCCATGAACAAGCTGTGGCTGCGCGAACGCTACGACTTGCTGGTGCTCGATTTGATGCTGCCCGGCGAAGACGGCCTGTCGATCTGCCGCCGCCTGCGCGGCGCGGGCGACCAGACGCCGATCATCATGCTGACGGCCAAGGGCGAGGACGTGGACCGTATCGTGGGCCTGGAAATGGGCGCCGACGACTACCTGCCAAAACCGTTCAACCCGCGTGAACTGGTGGCCCGCATCGGCGCCGTGCTGCGCCGCAAGGGTCCCGATGAAATCCCGGGCGCACCGTCGGAAACGCCGCAAACCTTTGAATTCGGCAACTTCGTGCTGGACCTGGGCACGCGCACATTGAAAAAGAGTGGCGAAACGGTGCCGCTGACCACCGGTGAATTTTCTGTGCTGAAAGTGTTTGCCCGCCATGCGCGCCAGCCGCTGTCGCGCGAAAAACTCATGGAACTGGCGCGCGGCCGCGAATACGAAGTGTTCGACCGCAGCCTGGATGTGCAAATCTCGCGCCTGCGCAAACTGATCGAACCCGATCCGTCGAGCCCGCTGTTCATCCAGACAGTGTGGGGCCTCGGCTACGTATTCATCCCGGACGGACAGCCGCGCTGATCGCAGGCGAGGCATGATGAAGCTTGTTCCCGATATCAGCCTGGCACGGCTGAAAAGCGGCTTGTTCTGGCGCACCTTTTTGCTGCTCGGCACCTTGACAACGGTCAGCATGATCACCTGGATCGGCATGATTTCCGTCATCCAGCGTGAGCCGCAGGCGCAGCAGATTTCCGCCCAGATCATTTCCGTCGTCACCATCACGCATGCGGCACTGACGCACTCGGCGCCCGAGCTGCGGCGCGAGCTGCTGTTCGACCTCGTCAGTAATGAAGGCATCCGCATCTTCTCGCTGGAAGAGGACGACCGCATCGAGCCGCCGCCCGACAATTACCTGATGCCCGAGATCGAGGCGCAGGTGAAAGCCAAGCTGGGCAAGGATACGCGCTTTTCCGCGCGCGTCAACGGCGTGGCCGGTTTCTGGGTCAGCTTCAAGATCGACGACGATGAATACTGGCTGATGCTGGACCGCGAGCGCCTGCGTGGCCTGACGGGCTTCCAGTGGCTGGGCTGGGCCAGCCTGGTGTCCCTGCTGTCCCTGCTGGGAGCGGCCATCATTTCCAGCCTGATCAATCTGCCGCTGTCGCGCTTGACGGCGGCCGCACGCGACATCGCCAAGGGCAAGCAGCCGGCGCCGCTGCCGGAAAAAGGCCCGATCGAAATCATCGAGGCGAACCGCAGCTTCAACCAGATGGTCGATGATTTGAAGCAGGTGGAATCAGACCGTGCCGTGATTTTGGCCGGCATTTCGCACGACTTGCGCACGCCGCTGGCGCGCATGCAGTTGGAAGTGGAAATGGCCAACCTGTCGGACGAGGCGCGCGAAGGCATCCAATCCGATATCGGGCAAATGGACGCCATCATCGGCCAGTTCCTCGACTATGCCAAGCCGACGGAAACGTCGAGCTTTACGGATGTGGACCTGAGCGGCTTGCTGCTCGACATGACGCGCGAAGCGATGCGCCTGCCGGACGTGAAAATCAACGCCAGCATCGCCGAAGGCGCGCATGCGATGGGCAACCCCACCGACTTGCGCCGCGTGCTGAACAACCTGATCGAGAATGCGCGCCGCTATGGCAAGACGCCGGAAAGCGACGTGACGGAAATCGATATCGCCTGCCATGTGCGCACCAGCCACGGCGCGAAAAAGGTGATTATCGAGGTGCAAGACCACGGCACGGGCGTGCCGACAGAAAAGATAGAGCAACTGATGAAACCGTTCACCCGCCTCGACACGGCGCGCGGGCAGGCAAATGGCGCCGGCCTGGGCCTGGCCATCGTCGACCGCGTGCTGCTGCGCCACGGCGCCGAATTGCAGGTGCGCAACCGCGAGGGCGGCGGCCTGGCGTTTCAGATCAGCTTGCCAGCGGCGTAGGTCGGATTACGGCCTTGCGGCCTAATCCGACCTACGCTGCCGACGCCGCTTCCTGCGCCAGCAATTTATTCATCAACAATTCCGTCGCCCCATAGCCGTACAGGGAATCGCTTTCCATGCCCGGCGTATCGAAGGGGATCGACTCCTCACGGTTCAGCTTGGCAGGATCGGCATCCGCATAGCTGGCGCGCCAGGCGCGCTGCAAGGATTCATTGCGGCGGATAAAGGCCGGCATGGGCCAGGTATCGCGCTCCCAGTGGGGGCTGTCGCCCAGCAGGGGCCAGCGCTCGTTGAGCAGGGCCATGTCGCCCGTGCGCAGGCGGCGCACGGCCTGTTCCGGCCGCAAGCCTTCCAGTTCTTCCAGCGCAGGCAGGCTGTCGCGCTTCGGCCCGAACATATACGCCAGCATGATGCGCCCGGCGGGCGCGCGGCGCGCCACCACGCCGACGGCATAGCCGCCGCCCGGCAAGGGCACAGCAAACCAGCTGCCTTCCCGGTATGGTAATGATTTCATTTCTGCAAACTCCCCCAAAATCGTGTTCGGGGCACAGTCTACGCGAAGCAAGGGCTATGTGGCGCATGGTACGCCACAGCAACAAACCAATAGTTACACTATTTTCTCGTCATAGTGATACTGAGCAACAATCGGCCCCGCCTTGAACAGCGCTTCCTTCATGGCCGTATCCAGGCGCGCGTCGCGGCGGCGCATCCATTCGAGCAGCATGGCCGCTTCCTTGCGGCTGGTGTCGCCCGCATGCGCGAGCACGCGGCGCAATTCCGGGTCCGTGCACGCCTCGAAACGCTGGCTGTTCAAGTCCAGCGCGTGCAGCGCGGCGATGGTGGCGCCGATGGCGCGATGCATGTCGAGTGCCGTGGCCGGCAAACCCGATTCTTCCAGTGAGACGGTGGTCATGCGCATTCCTTTTCGCGTGGTGGTGACATCGGCTGCATTCTCCACCGTGCGGGCGAAAAGCTCAAGCGTCCACGACACGTTTCCACCCGTTCGGCCATAATCATGGCTCAGCAACAGCCTAAACCTCGGCAGCGGGAGCCCCATGTTCAATTTCGACTTTTACAATCCAACGCAAATCCTCTTCGGCCAGGGCCAGATCGCCGCCATCGCCGGCCTGATCCCGCCGCAGGCGCGGGTCCTGATGACCTACGGCGGCGGCAGCATCAAGCGCAACGGCGTCTACGATGAAGTCAGGGCGGCGCTGGCCGGCCACACGGTGCTGGAATTTGCCGGCATCGAACCCAATCCCAGCTATGAAACCCTGATGCAGGCCGTGGCCCTCGTAAAAAGCGAGCGCATCGATTTCCTGCTGGCCGTCGGCGGCGGCTCCGTGGTCGATGGCACCAAGTTCATCGCCGCCGCCGCCCTGCACGAGGGCGAGGCGTGGGACATCCTGGCGAAAGGCGGCAAGATCGTCGAGGCCGCCCTGCCCTTCGGCACAGTGCTCACGTTGCCGGCCACGGGTTCCGAAATGAATGGCTCGGCCGTGATCACGCGCAAGGCCACGCAGGAAAAGCGCTCGTTCATGAGCCGCAAGGTGTATCCGAAGTTCTCCGTACTGGACCCGTCGAAAACGTTCACCTTGCCGCTGCGCCAGGTGGGCAATGGCGTCGTCGATGCGTTTGCGCATGTGATGGAACAGTATCTGACCACCCCCGTGAACGCGTCAGTGCAGGACCGCTTCGCCGAAGGCATCCTGCTGACCCTGATCGAGGAAGGCCCGAAAGCCCTGTCGCACCCGGACGACTATGACGTGCGCGCCAACGTGATGTGGAGTGCCACCCTGGCCTTGAACGGCCTGATCGGCGTGGGCGTGCCGCAGGACTGGTCCACGCACGCCATCGGCCACGAATTGACGGCCCTGTACGAGCTCGACCATGCGCAAACGCTGGCCATCATCCTGCCCAGCATGCTGCGCGTGCGCAAGCAGGCCAAGCGCGCCAAGCTGCTGCAATACGCGGCCCGCGTCTGGGGCCTCGATGGCGGCGACGAGGATGGCCGCATCGAGGCAGCCATCGCACGCACGGAATTCTTCTTCCGCCACATGGGCGTCAAGACGCGCCTGGCCGACTACGGCCTGAACCATGCCAGCGTGGACGCCGTCGTCGCCGCCCTGGAAGCGCACGGCATGACGGCGCTGGGCGAACAGCGCGAAGTGACGCCTGCCGTCAGCCGCAAGGTGCTCGAACTCAGTTTGTAGATGCGCACCACACTGTTGTAAAACGGTCAGCCAGCGGGACAGCTGGCCGTGCTTCATGCTAAGCTGTCATTTCGCTAGGGGTCCTGGAGCAGTCATCCGGGTGAGAGATACCCTTCGTACCTGATCTGGATAATGCCAGCGAAGGAAAGCGCAAAGTACCTCCCTCCTTTGATAGCTCCTGCGTTGGCGCCAGCCGAACAAGCAGCCTGCCGTGCTCTTTCCCAGACACGGCTTGAACCACGAGCAATCTATGTCCACACCGAATTTATCTATTTCCGTTTTGACCCTGGCCATCCTGCACGCATTTGCCGCGCCCGCCCTGGCCGCGAATGACAGCGCCGAAGCGCCGGCCGACACGCCAAGCATGGCTGAAGTCGTCGTCACGGCCAGCAAGGCACCGGCCGCCAAGCGCGCTTCCGTGGGCGGCTTTGCCGACGCGCCGCTGCTGCAGACGCCCGCGTCCGTCACCGTCATTTCGCAAAAAGACATGCAGGACTTGCAAATCCGCAATCTCAGCGATGCCGTCAAGCTCGACACCAGCATCAACGACGCCTACAACGCCGTCGGCTATGCGGAGCAATTTTCCATCCGCGGCTTCAAGCTCGACAACAATTCCAGCTACCGCAAGGATGGCGTGGCCATTCCCGGAGACACGCAAATTCCGCTGGAAAACAAGGAACGCATCGAAGTGCTGAAGGGCCTGGCCGGCTTGCAGGCAGGCGTGGCCGCACCGGGTGGCGTGATCGACTTCATCGTCAAGCGCCCGACGAACACGCCGCTGCGCACCGTCACCGTGGAAACGCGCGAACGAGGCACCCTGTACGGTGCCGTCGACCTGGGCGGCCGCCTGGAAGACACGCGCTTCGGCTACCGTGTCAACGTGGCAGCCGAGCGCCTGCGCTCCTACATCAAGGGTGCGGATGGCAACCGCAAGTTCATTTCCGGCGCCTTCGACTGGCAAATCTCGCCGCAAGCGCTGCTGCAGCTCGATGCCGACTACCAGGACAAGGCGCAGGCGACGGCGCCCGGCTTCCAGCTGCTGAATAACACCACCTTGCCGACCGGCATCAGCGCCGATGCCATGCTCAACCGGCAGCCGTGGACACGCCCCGTGGAAACCGTCACCAGCAACATCGGCCTGCGCTTCCAGTACGCCTTCAATGACGACTGGCACGCCACCCTGTCGGCCAACCAGCACTCGTTCAAGCGCGATGACTACACAGCCTTCCCGTATGGTTGCAGCGGGCAAGACCTGTACCCTGGCTTCTGCGGCAATGGCGACTATGACGTGTACGACTACCGCAGCCTGGGCGAGACGAAAAAGCCCCTGAGCGCACAAGCCATGATCCAGGGCAAGTTCGCCACCGGCGCCCTGCGCCATGACTTCACGGCCGGCGTCTCGACCTTCCGCCGCAAGGACCGCGCCGGCCTGTACGTGTACGACTGGGTGGGCGTGAGCAACATCTATCAGCCGCAGATCGTCGGCACGTCGCCCGGCGTCACGGGCCCCGTGCGCCTGGTGCGCAAGGATACGGAAAACTCCGTCTTCGTGCAGGACATCGTCAGCCTGGCCCAAAACTGGAAGCTGCATGGCGGCTTGCGCCATATCAATGTCGACGGCTACCAGTATGTCTTGAAGGCCGACAAGGAAATCCGCGCCAAGCATGACTTCCTGCTGCCCAACGTATCGCTCGTCTACACCCCGATCGACAATGTCTCCGTGTATGCGGCCTACTCGCAGGGCATGGAACATGGCGGCACGGCCGACCGCAAGGCGATGAATGCCAACGAAGAGCTGACACCCAGCCGCTCGAAGCAGATCGAATTGGGCGTGAAGATGGATGTGACGCCGGACTTCATGCTGGCAGCCAGCCTGTTCCAGATCCGCAAGGGCCTGGAATTCCAGAACGCCGCCGGCTACTTCGTGCGTGAAGGCCAGGCGCAGCACCGTGGCCTGGAATTATCCGCGCAAGGCAAGGCGACCCGCGACCTGAACCTGGGCGTCTCGCTGACGGCCCTGAACAGCCAGCAATCGAACACAGGCGAAGCGTCGCTCGACGGCAAGCGCGTACCCAACGTGCCCGCGTTCAAGGCTGCCGTGCATGCGGATTATGCCGTGCAACAGGTGGCGGGCTTGAGCGTGAATGGCAGCTGGGAATATGCCAGCAAGAAAGCGTTTGAGTACAACAACACCACTTTCGTGCCGTCATACCACGTGTTCAACCTGGGCGCCGCCTGGGCCACGCGCATCGCCGGCAAGACAGCCGTGCTGCGCGCCGCCGTCAACAACGTGGCCGACAAGTTCTACTGGCGCGACGTGACGCCGGAATCGGATGGTTATCTGTATCCGGGCGCCAGCCGCACGTTCAAGGTGTCGGCGCAGTTTGACTTTTAATTGAGGGAAATGGCAGGCGCTGCAGCGAGCGCCTGCAGCAGCAAAGGCGCCGCCTGTTCCAGGCGCGCCTCCAGGTTGTCGCGCAGCACGTGGTAGACGATGCCGCGCGCGTCGAGCTCGTCGAGCAGGTAGCGGTAGATCAACTGGCGCACGGCTTCCGACTCGCGCTGCAAGCCGTCGGCCACCCACGGGCTGTCGGGCGCCGTCACCAACGTCACATCGTACTGCGTGGCATCGGCCAGCGCCGCCAGCTGCGCGTCCGCACCATCAAAATAATGGCGGCTGTAGACCACCGTCATCAAGGGCGTCGTGTCGCAAAACAGGAAGTGACGCGCCTGCGCGGCGGCTGCCGCTTCGCGTTCGACTTGCGTACGCGCAATACCATACTGGTCGGCCGCGACGGGCACCCTGCCCTGCGTTGCCACGAATTCGCGCAAGTATTCCGGCACCCAGACGGTGCCGTAGCACTCTGCCAGGGCGGCCGCCAGGGTCGACTTGCCCGACGATTCCGCGCCCAGGATCGCCACGCGCACGCAAGGCGCCATCACTTGAGGACCATCGCATCGGGCGCGGCCGGTGCCGACTTTTTCCACGCCAGCAAGCCGATGATGGCCATCACGACGAAGAAGCCATACAGCACGGCCGTCAGGGTCAGGCCCTTGTGCAGGTACAGCCAGACATACAGCACGTCGACGACGATCCAGGCAATCCAGTTTTCCAGTTTCTTGCGCGACAACAGGAATTGCCCCACCAGGCTACCTGCCGTGAGGAAACCATCCGCATGCGGCACGTCCGTGTCCGTCGTCGTCAGCAGCCAGGCAATCAGCAGGAAACCGATCAGCCAGCCCGCGGCGCAGGCCAGCCAGCCGCGACCATCGAGGCGCGTCACGGGCAGGGTCTTGCCTCCGCTGGCCGGATGCAGCCACTGGTACCAGCCCCAGAACGAGACGCTGATGAACAGCAGTTGCAAGGCCATGTCGCCGTACAGGCGCGACTCGAAAAACACGAAACCGTAGGCGGCCGAGGAAATGATGGCGAACAGCCACGCCCAGTGGTTCTGGCGGATGTTCAGCGCAACGGTTGTCAGTGCCAGGACAAAGGAAATCAGTTCAAGCGGCGTGGTGGCAAAACCCAGCAGGAGAAGCGTATCGTTCATGGGAATCGTGATGAGGCTGGTGGCGCAGTATGCAATACCGGCCATGAATAAGCAAGATTGCCCGCGCCGTCACGCCCCTTCCCCCTCAGGCAAAGCGGCCCTTGGCGGCGCGCGCCAGCGAACGCTGCACGATCAGCTTGTGGAAAGGCCGAATCAGCAGAATGTAGGCGCGTCCCACCCAATTGTGGCAATGCACGACGCTGGCCACGGTCACGTGGCCATGCCTCCCCGTGTCGCGGTTGCGCAGCACCGCCAAGCGGAAGTCCAGGTGGCTGTCATCCTCGCCCAAGATGATCTCGTCGTCGCTGACGGCAAAGATGCGGAAGATGCCGATGCGTTTGCCTGGCCTGGCTTCCATCTGCTTTGCCGTCCGGATGCCGAAGCGCGCCACGATGGCGTCGCGCAGCACCATCAGGCTCTGCGCCCAGCCCGGCTGGCTGCCCAGCAGCTGGCGCGCCAGGCTTTCCATGTCCATCTGGCGCGCCTGCGCAGTCGGCAAGTCGACGGCATACGCATCGGCCAGGTTGCTGCCCGGGTACAAGGGGGCGATGCTGGCGCCGGGCGGCAAGGCCACGGCGCGGACGGCGATGTTCATCTCTTGCATGTGCTCTCCATGTGTTCAGTGATAACATGGCCATCATACACGACAATGTGAACAGCGATAACATAGAATGACAACAACGAGCACCTATCACCACGGCAACTTGCGCGATACCCTGGTCGCCACCGCCATCGCGCAACTGGCGCAGCAGCACGACGCCGCCCTGTCGCTGCGCGAACTGGCGCGCACGGTGGGCGTATCGATCGCCGCCGTGTACCGCCACTTCCCCAGCAAGGAAGCCTTGCTGGCCGATGTGGCGGCGGCCGGCTTCGCCAGCCTGATCGCCAAATGGGAAACGGAATTGCCGCCGCCCGGCAGCCTGCCTGCCGAGCAGCGTTTTCAGCTGCTGGGCCAGCAATACATCGAATTCGCCCTGGCCGCGCCTGCCCACTACCGGCTGATGTTCGAGCACCAGGACGTGCGCCAGTTCCCCGCCCTGCAGGAAGCGGCGCAAGCGTGCTTCCAATATGTGCTGCAGACGGCCGGCGCCGCCGTGCGCGAAGCGGGCCTCGATGCGCGCTGGGACAAGGCCGCCGCCAGCGCCGGCTGGTCGCTGGGCCACGGCTACGTGATGCTGCTGCTGAGCGGCCGCCTGGCCATGGCGGACAGCGGCGACGAGCTGTCGCCAGCGATGGTGCCGCGCTTTTTTCAGTTGCCGGTGGCGGCCTTGCGGCAGGCTGCCCTGCCAGACGGCACAACCGTCATCAAATCAAATTGAACCAGTTATCGGCAGGCGCCAGCTTCAGGAGCTGAGGATTCAGTCATGCATGAGCCGCACCTGCTCAAGCAGCCGCTCCTCTTCATCCGTATCGGCATCGACTTGCGTGACCACGGTCCAGAATCGCGTGCACGTCTTGATTTGCTCGAAAGCCTGGCTCGCTTCCAGCCGCACCATCGTTTTCCTCAGGCTGTGCAGATAGCCCTCTTCGATGGCGCAGAGCAGTTCGTCATCGGCAGCGTCGATCAGCTCGCGCAGCGCGCCTTCGATCCTTGCGTGGCCCGCCTCCCAGAGTTGGCCGATTTCCGGCACATCGTCTTCCATGCACTCGTTCGACCAGTCCGGAGGATAGTCATCGCGCTGCCGGTTATCGGGATCGGTGTCAAAGCTCAGCGAAAGGGACGGGAACGATACGGCGTTGAAGGCAAATGCTGAAAATGCCTGATCCTTGAATGGGGACGCGCCAAGCACTGCCAGCGAGGCGCTGGCCAGCCTGAACCAGGTTGCTTCAACGTCATAGGCCGTTTCAAATGCGTGCCAATCCGGCGGCAAATCGGGAGTCTGGGGCATGGGGGCCTGTCGAAAAAGAATGGCGGTAAATGGTAAAGCAATTATACGTGGCACTTCCCGCGCGGCAGGCGGCAGCATGTGTGCAGTGTGCAGTGTGCAGTGCGCGCATGGGCGCCAGGGGACGGTTTATCTCTGTGGCAGACTGAATGACTTGCTGTACTTGCTCATGATCTGTTTGATCTCACCGCTAGACGAGAGCTTATCGAGCGCCTCTTTCAGTGCCCGAGTCGTTTCCGGCTTTGCGGTTTTCTTGGAAACAAACAAAATGAAATCGTTGCTGCCCAGGACGAGCGGAACGCCTATGTCTTCCGGTTTCACGCCGGCCATGTACGCGCCATAAAACAGGCCCATACTCGATCCCACTCCCGCGTCCAAACGTCGCATTGCCAACATTTTTGCCATGGTGACATAGTCATTGACGGGATACTTCTGGATCGCCTTGTCGGTGTCGAATTGCTCCACATATTTGCTGGTGCGTACCACGCCGACGGTCTTGCCGCGCAATTCGCTCAGCTTGCTGTAGTGCTTGCCGGATGGGCCCACGAGGATGATAGGCATGGACACGACGACACCTGCCGGCACGGCGCCGCGCGTCATTTGATCGTTGCCGAAGCGTATGGTCACATCGGCGCTCCCGTTTTCAATATCGGCGGCGGTTCTGGGATAAGGGACAAGGGAATTGCTATAGCGCAGCCCGGCAACTTCCGCGATGCGATTGCCGATTTCGTACATCATGCCGGTGGGCTGGCCGTCATGCCCCATGAATCCCCATGGCGGGCCGAGAATGGTGGCAATCTTGAGCGGTTCGCCGAGCGCCTGGCCAGGCAGCGCCAGCAAGATAGCGAGAATGGCTAACAGCCTGACAACTTTCATTTTCATCACTTTTTTAGATGCGTGAATTCCATGGATCCCGCGCATAGTGTATGCCCGATTTGCCTGGATGCACTACATGATGATCAATTTTCCATCAGCTTTGTGCTGCTGGAAGGGGCGCGCCTGGTGCGCCGCCCTATCCGATATCAGGGAGGGACATATCCATTAAATGCCACGTCACCTCGTCGTCCGGCAAATCGAGCAGCCAGTCGCGGCGCGGTCGCGGGAACGGCGCGCCCTGGGTCAGCCAGGCCTGGCGCCAGTACTGGTTGACGATGGCCTGCAGCGGATGGTCGCCCGCTACCCACGGTTGCCAGACGCCGCTGACCGGACAGGCTTGCCCGCAAGCGCAGCTCAACCATGGCTCGGGCCGCGCCACCTCGCGCAGCAAGCTGTACGCCGCGCGCGGTTCCACTGCCCCATGGTTGTGCCGTATCGTTAGGCACTGCTCCCATGTCACGCCACCATAACGGCTCTTGCCATCGGCATCGTGCACGCTGAAATGGCGGAACTCTTCGCCGTCACCGATCAGCCGGGCCGGCTCCGTCAAGCCCTGGCCACTGGCGGGTTGCCAGTATGCGGAAAACGGCGCAGTCGGCGCGTCGCTGTGCAAGCTGGTGGGGCGCAGCGCATAGTCGGCGGCCAGGAAATACGGTTTTTGCAACAGCGAGGCGGCGCTTGGCTTTGGGATGGCTGGCGGTGGACGGACACCCTTGGCGGCATGCAGCAAGGTATCTCTGTCGCCATTCCAGGGCGGCAGATCGGCGGGCGGGAGCGGCAAGACCGTGTCCAGATTAGGAAAGCGCGCATTGGGATTGAATCCCAGTTCATTACTAAGTACCGCGTAACGTTCACCGCGAGCTTTGTCCACATACGGCGCCAGCATATCGGCAAGATCAAAAGGAGAACCAAATTCAATTGCCAATGCGCTCGCACACTCCGCGCAGCCAAACTTGACTCCCTCATGCAATACATTTAGAGCACGCTGTTTGGTTGCAGGAGTTCGATCGCCAATCTCATCGCCATTCGCAGCTCTTGGTATTGCATACAAATAGTGCAGGTTAAACGCAGCAGGCCCGTATCCCTGAGAAAGCGCACATGCCATCATTTTTATCGCTACAGGAATATTGGCCCAATATCCAGGAATAGCACCGTCTGTTCCCGCTCTTAATTTCTCTCCTAAAAATGCCATCGCCTGAGGATTTCCCATGACAGCCGCCTTTTGCCAGAACGCATAGGCCCGCGTGCTATCACCAACCACGCCTGTGCCATTTGCATAAAACGTGCCCATCCGGTCATAAGCCGCCGGAATTCCGAGCCGCATCGCCTTTTCCACCAGTTGAACCGCTTCTTCATTACCGTATAGGGGATCACGCCCTTCCACATACAGGCTGGCCAGATTGAGCATCGCCTTCCAGTGCAATCGCTCTGCCGCTTGACGCGTCAGATCGACGATTTTTTTGTAATCGCGGTCTTCCACGGCAATTTCGGGATCTTCCATGGCGCGCGCTTCGAGGAACCAATCCTCGGCTTGCGCATCGATGGGCGGCACCTTGTTCGCCTCGGTTTCACAGATAAAATCCGCGACATGCGGATTGAAAAGTGGCAGGCTTTGGTTGCGTGGCCAAACTTTTTCGTCTGGCATTTTGCAGGCAAGCAGGCAGCACAAGAAAATAGACGATGGGAGGCGTCGTCTCGTCGCAGCCATTCTGGATTGATTCCTATCCATTGCATCCTCCATCGCTGCCGCGCCGCCCTATCCGATATCAGGAAGAGACATATCCATCAAATGCCACGTCACCTCGTCGTCCGGCAAATCGAGCAGCCAGTCGCGGCGTGGTCGCGGGAACGGCGCGCCCTGGGTCAGCCAGGCCTGGCGCCAGTAGTGGTTGACGATGGCCTGCAGCGGATGGTCGGCCGCTACCCACGGTTGCCAGACGCCGCTGACCGGACAGGCTTGCCCGCAAGCGCAGCTCAACCATGGCTCGGGCCGCGCCACCTCGCGCAGCACACCGCGCGCCGCACGCGGTTCCACTGCACCATGGTTATGCCGTATCGTCAGGCACTGCTCCCATGTCACGCCACCATAACGGCTCTTGCCAGCGGCATCGAGCACGCTGAAATGGCGGAACTCTTCACCTTTGTGAAATAGCCGGGCCGGCTCCGTCACACCCTGCCCAGCGGCCGGTTGCCAGTATGCGGAAAACGGCGCGGTCGGCGCGTCGCTGTGCAAGCCGGTGGGACGCAGCGCATAGTCGGCGGCCAGGAAATATGGTTTTTGCAACAGCGACGCGGCGCTTGGCTGCGGGGTGGGTGGCGGCGGGCGCACGCCCTTGGCGGCATGCAGCAAGGTATCCCTGTCGCCATTCCAGGGCGGCAGATCGGCGGGGGGCAGTGGCAATACCTTGTCCAGATTAGGAAAGCGCGCATTGGGATTGAATCCCAGTTCACGATTAAGTACGCCGTAACGTTCCGCTCTCGCTTTATCAATGTAAGGAACCAGCATGTTTGCAAGATCAAATGGATCGCCGAATTCAATCTCCAGTTTGTTTGCGCACTTTCCGCAGCCGAATGCTACTCCCTCATGTAGTACTTTAAGAGCAAGTGCTTTAGTTTCTGGCGTACGCGGCCCGCTAACTCTCCCTGTGGCCATTCTCGGGGAGGCATACATGTAAGATAAATTATATGCAACTGGTCCGTACCCTTGGGAAAATGCACATTCCATCATTTTTATTGCGACAGGAATATTAGCCCAATACCCTGCGCCTTCATTTGCAGGACCCACATTTAGTTTATCTGACAAAAAATCCATCGCTTGAGGATTACCCATCTGTGCTGCCTTTTGCCAGAAGGCATAGGCACGCGTGATGTCGCCGTTGACACCCGTGCCATTCGCGTAATACGTCCCCATCCGGTCATATGCCGCCGGTATCCCGAGTCGCATCGCCTTTTCCACCAGTTGCACCGCTTCTTCCTCTCCATGCAAGGGATCGCGCCCTTCCACATACAAGCTGGCCAGATTGAGCATCGCCTTCCAGTGCAATCGCTCTGCCGCTTGACGCGTCAGATCAACGATTTTTTTGTAATCGCGGTCTTCCACGAAAATTTCAGGGTCTTCCATGGCGCGCGCTTCGAGAAACCAGTCCTCCGCTTGCGCATCGATGGGTGGCACCTTGCTCGCCTCGGTTTCACAGATAAAATCCGCGACATGCGGATTGAAAAGCGGCAGGCTTTGGTTGCGTGGCAAGACTTCTTTCGTGTCGTTCGACATTTTGCAGGCGCCTAAAGAGAAACTCAGGATAACTGCCGTGATAAAAAATGACAGGGGAAGGGGGAAATTTTTATACTTCTTCATGCTCAACCCAAACGTAACGTTGAACTACGGTTATCTTCCAAGGGAAGCAAAAAACCGGTCATTTTCTTGTGGTCCGCACTTGCAGAATCAGATTTTTTCCTGCCGCGATTTTCTCCCATCAATTCAACCCATTTCCCGAACGCCGACACAATCTCCCCCTTCGTCCCGCCCCCGCCATCGACCAATCCCCCGCTATGCATGCGCCACACCCGCTTGCGCAAATCGCAGGCCACGCGGCGGTCGATGGTAGCGATATTGATTTCGCTGTCGACGGCCATACTGCGCTGGTTCAGGTTGGCGCTGCCCAGCGTCATGAACACGTCGTCGACCAGCATCAATTTGGAATGGATGTAGATTTCACGGTAACGCCAGCGGTCATTGTCAAACGCGCTGACATTGAGCATGGCCACCGATACCTTCAGCCCGAATTCGCTCTCGAGCGTCATCACACCGGGTTTGTTGATGCCATTGGAATGCTGCACCACGTCGGGCAACTTGACTTCCGCCTCGGTGGAAATACCGAATCCTGCCCTGACACGCCGGGTTTTCGGTCGCTTGTTGTAGTCGTCGATCATGGTGTTTTGCCCCGTCATGCCACCGTGCTGCCCCAGTGCCGCCAGCGTGTCATGGGTGCGCGGCACCATCTGCGCGCGTTCCGGCACCGGAATGACGATGAACACGTGCATGACGGGCATATCACGCATGGTCTTGCCAGCTTTCAGGCTTCCGGCCTTCCAGGCGGCGACCACCTTCTTGCGCTCGGCCAGCAAGTGCCGGGCCCATTCTTCATACTGGAAATACTGGTTTTCCACATACAGGTAGCCGGCCGCCAGGCTGGCCTGGGTCACGGCGCGAAAATAGGTTTCCTTGATCGTCTTGTCCTGCTCCTCGGGCTGCGTCAGGACGATCTGCACGGTGGAGTCATCCGGCCCGGCCTTGCGCAACAGCTGCGCCGGCGGGTTTTTACATGACGAATACCAACTCACGCATTCCCCGGCGGCCTGATGCGTGCGGTCGTCGATCGCGCGGTCCCATGCCTTCACGAAATTGTTGTACAGCGCGATGAGCGCACGGCCGCCGTCGATGCGGCAGGCATAATCCTGATACGGTTTCAGCGTGGCGAACCCGCCGTCCGCAGCCATTCCCTGCAAACACTCGCGCCGCTCGTTGACACCGCCCTGTTCGCGGCGCGTATCGTCGAGCAGATGGGCCGTCGTGTCCCAATAATCGGTCACCGAGTTCAGGCCCATCACATAGCCGACGGCCTTCGCCCCCTCTTCATGGGCGAAATCGATCAGGACCGTCTTCTGGTGGTGCGTGCCCAAGTAGCTCATGCCAGGCTTTTCAATTTCCCCCATCGTCAGGCCGTGCGGCTGGCTTGTTTCGGTCGCGATACTCTTGCCTATAGCATGGCTGTTGCCGTGTCGCAGGTGAATCGTCAAGCGCCCCAACAAGCCATGGAACGCGGCCGCATACCAGCTGTGGCAATATTCTTCACGCGCCAGCATCGGGATATCCTCGGGCCGGACTCTATCGCCCCTGTAACCGACGCTCAATACCGGTTTCCTGGCGACCGCGTCCTGCAACATCGCCAGGCTGGCTTTGGCGCTGATGTCGTCGGCACGCTGTCCACCGGTTTTCCATGGCGAGGTACCGTGCGAATGGCCCGGCATATTGTGCACCATCGGCGAACCGATCCGGTCATACCAGATCAGCAGGCGCACCCTGACGTGACGCCGCGTGGTGGCGTCGATCAGCAAGTCGCCAAACGTGTCGCCACGCGGCCAGGTGGCGCTGTTGCCGCGCACCAGTTCCATGCCCGGGTCGAAGCCCCAGCAGCACAGGTCGATCGAATCTTTAGCCCTGGCGATCTCGGCAGCGATGTCGGCGAACCCCTCCTGTCCGCAAATGAACAGCGTCAGCTTGTTGTTATGCGTGATCGGGTGGCTGGCCATGCCCTTCAGATTGCGGTTTTCCAGCAGCCACTGGAGCGAACTCGTCGCAGTGCGTCCGACTTCGTCGATATGGGTGGTTTCGATGCGGCCGCTCGATTCCGGCATGGCGCTCTCCCGTCAGTGTGGTGAATCATTGAACCCCGCGGCCATCAGCGGTGTCGTCGAATGCGCGCAAGCCGCGGTTCGACAGCTTGTGTTCGCCGTCCGGCGCCGCGTTCGGGTCGAAGCGTGCGCTCGCTTGCAATACAAACTCTTCGCCATTGCCAAGGACGACACGGTAGCGCGGCGTGCCGTCCTGGTGCGCGATCAGGATGCGGCCGAATTCGTCGGTCAGGCCTTGCTCGACTTCGGCTTCCCCGTTGTACAGCGTGTACGGCATATTGGCGTACTGGCCGCCATCCGCATGGGCCTGTATCGTATGCTGCAATTGCCCCGCTACCGGCGCGATGGGCGGCTCCAGCTCCGGTTGCGGCCGGTTCTTGGGCGCCAGCGTTTCCAGGTTTCCATGAAACAGCGTCGGCGACGCGGTAAAAAACTGTACCTTGTCGCTAATTTCAAGCATGCAATCGGCGCCATGCAGGCGCACGCCTTTGCGGCCGCGAATATTCACCCAGTCGGCCTGGCTGATCAATTCCAGCACCTTGTTGGCGACGATATCGACCGCATCGGTTTGCGCCGCGATCTGCACCGGGCCAGCTGCGGCGATCAGTTTCATGCCCGCCTTGTGGACGAACAGGCGCAGCGCAGCGCCGATGCTGGCGAACAGGCCGCCGCCGGCCGCCAGCGACAGGTCGCGCCCGGTCGTCAGCGCGGTGTGCTCGGCGCTGGCGATGTGCGTCGATTGCGCGCTCGTCGTTTCGATACCGGCCGGACTGGCCAACACCAGATGCGGCTTCGACAATTCGGGAAATGCGTTTTCGCCATTGCCGGCGCCCCGGATCCCGGCATGCTGGGCATGGAGTACATCGGCGGCGGCGCCTTGCTGGGCGGCGCTTTCTTGCGCGCCATGATGCTGCGCCAGGGCGGCAAGCGCCTTGTGCCGCTCGGCAGCCTCGGCCAACCGGCGCAAGGTTTCATCCATGCTCTTGATATGCGAGGCGGCGCCAGGGCGCGCTTCGGTGGTCAGCAACATGCCGCGGCCGGCGCGCGCCACGCCCCAGGCGTCTGACGCCAGTTCCCAGCCCTCGCCACGCGCATCCTTGCGCCCGCTGGCGTCTTCGATGCGGCTGATGCAGCCGAGCGACAATTGGCTGTGCTGATGATCGCTTTTCAGTTGCGCCTGGATGTGCTGGTGCGTATCGTCGAGTACCAACTGGTTGCCGCGCACGCCGTAGCCGCCGCCAGGCATCAGCTCGGCGCTGCGCCAGCCGCCCAGTACGCGTTGCCCCGGCAAATTCCACGGCGGCGCATGCTTGCCGTTGTACACCGCGCCGACAATGACGGGACGGTCGATATTGCCGTCGAGAAACTGGATCAGCACTTCCTGGCCGATGCGCGGCAACGCGATCTGGCCGAAGGCCTGGCCCGCCCATGGCGTCATGACCCTGATCCATGCCGAACTGCCCGCGTCGAACTTGCCCAGCCGGTCCCAGTGGAATTGCACCTTCACCCGGCCCAGCGCGTCGGTATGGATGGTTTCGCCTGCCGGCCCGGTGACAATCGCCGTCTGCACGCCGGGCAAGGCACAAGGCGTGCTGTTGAACTGCCGCCCCGGATACCAGCGGATGCTCTTGCGGATGCAGCGAAAACGGTTTTCATAATGCGACTTCGCGCCCATCCCTGCCTGGTAATTGTTGCTGGCGATATGATCGACCGACAGGATCAGGTATTCGCGCGAGCCGATGTCCGGGCGCGCCGCTTCACCTCTGGCCGGTATGGCTTGCTTGCCGCTGAAGTGTCCGCCCAGCGTGAAACTGCGCCCGGCCTGGGCGCAGCGGTGATTGCCGCCAGCGTCGAAGTATTGCGCCTGGCAGTTCTGCTCCTCCAGGCGGCGTTGCGCCAGCGCTTCGCCGTCGCCCATGCCGGCATAGCCATAGCCAGTGTTTTGATACAGTTCATGGGCAAACACGTCGCCCTGCTGGTGCAGCGCATAGCCGCTGGCGCGGCTGGCATACGGCTGCTTGTAGTTGAAGCTGGCCAGCGTGAGCGAGCCTGAAGCGATCTTCCGTATTGCCTGCCAATCGCGTATGCCGTCGCACTCCTGCGAGCCCGCGCCGCTGCGAAACACGATCTCGTCGGCCTCGCTGGCATCGCCGTCGCCTGGATCGATGCTGTCGCTCAGCCAGGTATTGTCGCCCAAACAGAGCGTATGACCGTCGGCGCGATGTTCATACCAGTAATGGAGTCCCTGGTCTTCCCAGCGCCGGTGCAGATGGTTGTAATCGGTTTCATTATGCTGGTTGGCGCAGCTTAATATCGCTTTTTCCTCATGCAGCCGGTTTTGCCAATCGCGCTGCAAATAATGATCGAAGGTCGTTTCGCTGATGTCGATGACCGTGCGTTCGTGGAACGAAACGTTGTCCATGCGCAGCCTGGAAAACGCCAGCCAGGGTTGCAGCACCATCTGGTAGAACGCGAAACCGCCATCGCTGCGCAACAAGCGAAATTGGCCGACATAACCATTGAAATGGCGCAAGCTGCCGTCATCGCGCACAATCGAAATCGTGACCATGCGTCCCATCATCGCTGTCAGGGGAACGTGGAGATTGTCGGACAGCAGTTCGACGTCGAAGCGGAAGTCGCGTGACATTTCCTCGTGTGCCCGCAAACTGTTGACCAGCAGCGCGGTATCGGGTGGACCATCGTCGCGCGGAAAATCCATGCGCAGCAAGCGGCTGTCCTGGACTCGGCTGCCCGCTGCGAAAAGGCGCGCCAGATCGGCTGCCAGTCCACCATCATCCATATCGCCTCCTTCGCACTTGACTCCATCGCCCATGCTAACCAGGGTGAACACCGGCGTATTGATGGACCTCAAGCTAGTTGCCTACACGTAAAAAAGCCGCATCGGCCTTACGGCGGATGCGGCTTTTATTTCAACTAAGAAAGATTATTTCTTGGTTGCCTTCGGATACTTGATCGTCATTTCCTTGAGCAAGTTATCCGCATGGTCCACTTCCTTCATCACCCACAGCATGTAGCGGATGTCGAGGTGGATGGCGCGCGTGATGGCCGTGTCGAAGTACCAGTCCTTGGTGATCGATTCATACGTGGAGTCGAAGTTCAGGCCGATCAGCTCGCCGCGCTTGTTCATCACGGCCGAGCCGGAATTGCCGCCCGTGGTGTCCGCGCTGGTCAAAAAGTTGACGGGAACCGTACCCAGCACCGGGTCGCGGAACTGGCCATAGCGTTTTTCCTTCACGGCGTCGATCAAGCCTTGCGGCGCTTCGAACGGGGCCTTGCCCGTGACTTTCTCGACGATGCCTTCCACGGTCGTGAACGGTCCCTTGCTCAGCCCGTCGCGCGGCGAGTACGGCGAGACGGTACCGTACGTGACGCGCAGGGTCGAGTTAGCGTCAGGATACACTGGCTTGCCTTGTGACTTTTTCCAGGCGATCACGGCTTGCATGTATTGCGGAATCACGCGTTCCAGGTTGCCGTCGATTTCCTTGCGGCGCTCTTCCAGCGCCATTTCCACTGGCTGCAACTTGACGGCCAGCTGCATGAAGGCGTCGTCAGAGCGGACCACGGCAGCCTGATCCTTTTCCAGCCAGGCCAGGCGCTTGGCCGTGTCAGCCAGTTGCGTCTGCTGGTACAGGGCCGGCACGGCCGCTGGCGCCGGCAGCAGCGCGTCCAGGCCTTGCGGATGGCTCTTCGCGGCCAGTTGCGCGTAACGCTTCAGGCCCGCTGCAAAACGCGCCTGGTCGACCTGGTTGACATACGACTGTTCCAGACGGGCCAGACGGGCCTTGATGAAGGCCAGGTCGCGCTGCTGGAAGCCCGATTCGCGCTCGGCATCCGCTTTCTGGCGCTCCAGCGACAAGCGGTAGATGGTGCGCGCGCTTTTCAGCAAGTCGCTGTTGGCGGCCACGGACCAGGCGAACTCTTCTTCGCTCAAGGCCATGTCGCTGGCGATCGCCGCGTCCAGTTCGGCCAGCAGGGTGGTCGACACGTTCGGCTGCTTGGCGTACCAGGCGCGGAATTCGGCATCCTGCACGTCCTTGATGGCGGCGATGTCCTTGCGCGCGAAACCGTCGAGCAAGCCCTGGGTTTTCTTCAGCACGTTGTTGATGCTTTTCACCACGCTGGCGTAGCGCACGCCGGCGGCCGCGTCACCCTGCGTCGCATCGGCCATCACGGCCAGGTCGGCTTGCAGTTCGGACACTTTCAGGGGGAAGGCCGTATCGCGCGCGAAGCGGATTTCCGCCGGCAGCTTGTAGCGGCTGGTGCGGCCGGGGTAGCCCGCCAGCAAAATGCCATCGCCGGCTTTCAAGCCTTCGGCCGAGACCACCAGGAAGTCCTTCGATTTATACGGCACGTTGTCGGGCGACGGGTCGGCCGGACGGCCATCCTTGCCCACGTAGGCGCGCAGGAACGAGTAGTCGCCCGTGTGGCGCGGCCATTCGTAGTTGTCGATGTCGCCGCCGAAGTTGCCGATCTTGTCCGATGGCGCGTACACCAGGCGCACGTCGCGTATCATCATCTGGCGGATGCGGTAGTACTCGAGGCCGCGGTGGAAGGCGGGCACGGAGCAGCGGTACATCTTGTCCGTTTCGCATTCGGCGATCAAGTCCTTGACGCGCTTTTCCACCGCTTCGTGGCGCGCGCGGCCCGTCATGTCGGCCGTCAAGCCTTTCAGCACGCGCTCGCTGACGTTCTCCACCTTGTCGGTCACATACACGAGGCTGTTCGGACCGCCCGGCAACTCGCCAGCGCGCGTCTTGGCCAGAAAGCCGTTGGTGATGTAATTGTGTTCCGGCGTGGAATTGCGCTGCACGGCGCCATACGCGCAATGGTGGTTCGTCACCACCAGGCCCGCGTCGGAGACGAAAGCGGCCGAGCAGCCACCGAGCGAGACGATGGCGCTCATCGGATGCTTGCTCAGGTCGGCCAGTTTTTCTGCAGGAATTTCGATGCCGACCCGTTTCAGGTCAGCTTTCAGCTGTGGCAGCTGGTGTGGTTGCCACTGCCCTTCGTCGGCGTGTACGCCGGCGAACGCGCCCAACAAGGCGACTGGTAAAACGATTGTTTTGAACAAGATATGCCCCTCCATAAATAGCAGGCGAAAGTATAGCCTGTCACAGGGGCCTGAGTCGGCAAAAATTAACGCATTGCACTCTGTATCAGGCGGCCGGCCGCCCCGCTCCCGGCAAGGGAATCTGCAGGGACAAACGGCAACCGGCGCCCGAGGCCGGCATGCCCACCTCGAAGTGGCCGCCCAGCGCCGTCACGCGCTCGGCAATGCCGATCAGGCCAAAGCACTGCTTCTTGCGCTGCTGCTGCGGCGTGATGCCGATGCCGTTGTCGCTGATGACCACATACACGGCGCAGGCATCCGAACTGAGCTCGATCTCGACGACGCTGGCCTGCGCATGGCGGATGACGTTGCTGAGCGCTTCCTGCACGATGCGGAACAGCACGATCTCGACCTGGCTGCCGATGGCGGCAAACAGGGCCTCGTCGCGTATCAGCAGGCGGCAAGCGACGCCGCTGCGCTTGCGGAAGTCGCCTACCTGCCATTCGATGGCAGCCTGCAAGCCCAGGTCCAGCGCCATCGGGCGCAGCTCGTTCATGATGCCACGCACGCTCTTGATGGTGGTGTCGACATTGCTGAGCACGGCGCCAACGCGGCGGTGCAGGCGCGGATGGGAACCTTCCGTGCGCGCGCTGAGCATGGAAATATCGATGCGCAGCGCCAGCAGGTTTTGCCCCAGTTCATCATGGATATCGCGCGAAATGCGCTTGCGCTCGTCTTCCTTGGCCGTTTCCAGGTGCAGCGCCAGCTGGCGCAGCTGCGCATGCGACTGGCGCAACGCGCTATCCATCAACTTGCGCTCGGTAATGTCCGTGTGCGCCACCACCACGCGCAGCGGCCCTTCGCCGAGGAAACGGCTGATCCTGGCCTGCGACCAGCGGGGGCCTGAGCGCGTGGTAAATTCATACTCGAGCGCAAACGTGTCGGCCGTGCCCGCAATCACGGCGCGGATGCCGGCGGACAGCTCGCGTCCGGCGCTGCGCTGCCAGCGTGGGTCCGTCTCACAGAATTCCAGGTACTGCAGCGGCCGTGGCGTGTGCCCGACAAAGGCCAGGCACGCCTGGTTGGCATGCACGACGCTGCCGGCCCGGTCCAGCACCAGCACCCGGTCCGTCAGCGAATCGATGGTGGCGTGAAAGAAGCGCTCGGCATCGCGCAAGGCTTCCTGTGCCCGCTCGCGCTGCTGCACTTCCAGCTGCAGATGCTGGTTGGCGCGCAGCAATTCGGCCGTGCGGTCGATGACGCGCTGGTCCAGTTCGCGGTGCAACTCGCGCAAGTCGGCTTCGGCCAGCTTGCGCTCCGTGATATCGGAAAACACGCCGACAAAGTGGCTGATGCTGCCATCCTGGCTGCGCATGGGCGTGATCGACAGCGACTCGACGAAGCGTTCGCCATTCTTGCGCCGGTTCACCAGTTCGCCATACCAGCTGCCATCCTGGTGCAGGCTGCGCCACATGGCGGTATAAAAATGCGGCAAATGCGTGCCACCGCCGAGGAAGGATGGATCGCGCCCGATGGCTTCCTCCGCCTGGTAGCCGGTGATGGCGGTGAAGGCGGGGTTGACGGAAATGATGCGGTTGGCGCTGTCCGTCACCAGCACGCCTTCGCGGATGCTGTTGAGGATGACGAAGGCGCGCCGCAAGGCCGATTCGCGCGCATGCTCGTCGCCCAGGTCCGTCACCAGCATGCGTGCCGTGGCGCTGGCCGCGTCGACATTGGCCTCGATGCGCACCATGCCGCCCATGCCGCGCGCTTCGCCTTCGAACAATTGCGCTTCGAGCACCTGGCGCGCGCCGCTGCTGAAGACGGCTTCTAGGAAGCGGCGGAAACTGCCTTGCGCCTGTGGCGCAACGAATTGCTCGAAGCGCCGCCCCAGCAGCTGCTTCTTGTCGCGTTGCAACAAGCCGCAGGCCGCCACGTTGACACGCGTGATGACGCCCTCGCGCGCCAGCGAAAAATAGCTGACGGGCGCCTGTTCATACAGCTGCGCATAATGGTCGCGGCTGCGTTCAAATTCATTCTTCAAGCGCTCCAGTTCGGCCAGTGCCGCACTCTGCATTTCCAGCTCGATCTGGCTGACCTGCAATTCATGCAGCTGGCGCATCACCTCTTCATTCGACTGCGGCGGCGCTACGGACTGGCGCTGCTGCGCCGCCAATTGCTCGGCCTGCTCTCGCAAGCTGGCCGGCCCACACCCGGCGTCGAATGGTTCGCTCATGACGCGCTCTCTCCTGCTTTCCCGTCAGCCGCGGCGCCGGACTGGATTTGCCGCAACTGGGCTTCCAGCAGTTTCGATTCTGTAATGTTGATGAAAGTTACCACCACGCCATCGATCACATTTTCCACCGTGCGGTACGGCATGATGCGCACGTTGTACCAGCGTCCCGTCTTGGTTTCCACTTGCCGCTCGCAAAACACCAGGCTGCGGATCACTTCCAGCGCATCGTCTTCCAGGCTCGGATAATCGAGGTCGTTGACGATGTCGCTGAGCGGGCGGCGCAAGTCCGTCTGGATCAGCTTGTAGATTTGCGTGGCCGGCGCCGTGAAGCGGCGGATGCGCAGCTCGCTGTCGAGGAAAATGGTGGCGATATCGGTACTATTGAGCAGATTTTTCATGTCGCTGTTGACCAGCGACAAATCATCGACCTTCGATTGCAGCTCGGCATTGACGGTGTACAACTCCTCATTGAGCGACTGCATTTCTTCCTTCGACGTCGTCAGCTCTTCGTTCGCCGATTGCAACTCTTCATTGGTCGACTGCAATTCCTCGTTGGCCGATTTGAGCTCTTCGCGCGAGGTCTGCATTTCGTCGCGCACGGCCTGGATTTCATTGCGCGCCTGCATCAGCTGCTGCTCCAGTTCCAGCATCTTGGGACTCGACGAGCGGCCCCGGCGCGGCGTCGCCGCCAGCGGCGTGCAGGCAAACGTGACGAAGACCATGCCGCTCACCGCTTCGGGCTGGCGCAAGGCTTCCGCCGTCAAGTCCACGCCTTGCACCTGCCCTGCGTGATCCGTGAGCACCAGACCTGACTGGCGTACCACGCTGTCGCTCTGCAGCGCCTGCGTGATCAGGCCCGCCAGCTCGTAGCGCAAGCCCTCGCGCGCCATCGCGTGAATATTCCAGTTGGCCTTGCCTGCCGCCGGTTCCAGAAAGGCGCCCGTGCGGCCATTGATATACAGGATATCCCCATCCTGGTTCAGCAGCACGGCCGCAGGCGAATATTTCTGGAGCAATAGTTGCTCGACCTGGGATTGGATTTTTCCGGGCATGCTGACGTCTCTCGTATCGCTGGGAGTAGGGGGAGTGGCCGACGATACCTTCGTGGGAAAGTACGTCAGCAAGCGCTGGCGCGCCAGGTTGTCGAGGCGCCGGTACAGCCGGGTCGATGTGGTCAGGGGTGAAAACAGCTCGGAAAAATGTCCCGGCGTGTCGGCGCTGCCCAACAGCAAAACGCCATCGCGGTTCAAGGCGTAATGAAACAGGGGAATCAAACGCTGTTGCAGCTTGGCATTGAGGTAAATCAACAGGTTGCGGCAGCACAGGATATCGAGCTTGGTGAACGGTGGATCGGAAATGATGTTTTGCTGGGCAAAGATGATCATGTTGCGGATCTCTTTCCTGACCAGGTAATCGCTCTTGTCCTGCAAGAAAAACCGTTCCAGGCGCTCCGTCGACACCTCGCTGCTGATCGTTGGCGGAAAACGGCCCTGGCGCGCGCGGTCGATAGCGTCGGCCGACAGGTCGGTGGCAAAAATCTGCAGGCTGTATTTCGACGGCGGGTTGCTGCGGGCCACCACTTCATGGAACACCATGGCCAGCGAATAGGCTTCCTCGCCCGTGGAACAGGCCGGTATCCAGGCCTTGAAGGCGCGCCCGTCCGGGTGGGCCGCCAGCATTTGCGGCAAGACCACCATCTTCAGGTACTCCCACACTTTCGGATCGCGAAAAAAATTCGTCACGCCGATCAGCAATTCCTTGAACAGCAGGTCGATTTCCGCAGGATTGTTGCGCAGATAGGGAATGTACTCTTCCATCGACGTCATCTGGTACAAGCTCATGCGGCGCTCGATACGGCGCAGCACCGTATTGATCTTGTAGTCCGAGAAGCTGTTGCCCGTATGTTCGGACAGCAAGGCGACAATTTCCTGCAATGCATTGCGGCCTCTCGGCTCCTTGTCCGGCAACGCCAGGAAGCTGCTGCGAAACAGGTAACTGACGATCTTTTCCGGCATCTTGTCGGGAAAATCGACGAGATCCACTGCCTCGGCGGCGATGGCGCTTTGCGGCATCATGTCGAACTTGGCCGTATCGGGATGCTGCGCCAGGGTCAAACCACCGGCCTGCTTGATGGCTTGCATGCCGCGCGTACCGTCGCTGCCCATGCCGGACAGAATCACGCCCACGGCCAGTTCGCCCAGCTCGGCCGCCAGGCTTTCGAAGAAAGCATTGATGGGCAAACGGTGTCCGCGCAGTTGCAACGGCTCGCTGAGCACAAAGTGTCCCTTGGACAGGCCCAGGTCCGCATTGGACGGGATCACATAGATATGGTTCGGCTGCAGTGCGGCGCGCTGCGTGATTTCCGTGACGGGGATGCTGGTGGCACGCTGCAGCAGTTCCGGCAACATGGCTTTTTGCGTGGGATCGAGGTGCTGGATCACCACATAGGCGATGCCGCTCTGCGGCGACACATGCGTCAGGAAAGCGACAATGGGGTCGAGACCACCGGCCGACGCGCCGATGGCCACCACGGGAAAATCGATGGTGGACACCTCAGGCGCTGGAGCTTTGCTGTGTTTGCTGCGTGTCATCGTCGGCAAGAATGCAGCCACGGCACGTGCGCCAGGCTGGCGGATGGATAATCTTGCATTCTAGCATCCAAGACGCACGGCAAAAATGCGAATTTGGCGCGGGGGCTGCTTACCCCTTACTGCGCCTGCGGCACATGCCAGCCGCCGCCCAGCGACTGGATCAGGGCCACGGCCGTCGTCTGGCGGTCCGCCTGCGCCTGCACCAGCGAACGGCGCGCCGACAACGCCGTCACTTGCGCCGTCACCACGTCCGTATAGCCGACCTGGCCCGCGTTGTAGCGGTTCAGCATCTGCTGCTCCACCTGGTCGGCGGCGGACGACGCCTGCTGGCGCAAGGCCAGCTGCTCGGCCAGCGCGCGCGTGGCCGACAACTGGTCTTCCACGGCGCCAAAGGCACTCAATACCGTCTGGCGGTAGCGCGCCACGGCCGCCTCATGCCCCGCTCTGGCCGCGTCCACGCTGGCCGAGGTGGCGCCCGCGTTGAACAGCGTTTGCGCGGCCGACACGCCCAGCGACCACAGGCTCGACGATGCATTGAACAGGTCGCCCACACGGCTGGCGCCGGAACCGTAGGAACCCGTCAGGTTCAGGCTGGGATAGTAGGCGGAGCGGGCGATGCCGATCTGCTCGTTGGCCACGGCCACCCTGCGCTCGGCGGCCGCGATGTCGGGACGGCGCTGCAGCAGGGTCGACGGCACGCCCAGCGGCACCTCGGGCACGGTCAGGGTCCACGGCGCCACGGCCAGGCTGAAGTCGGACGGCGCCTTCCCCAACAGGATGGCGATCGCGTGTTCCAGCTGCGCGCGGGCGCGCGTCTGGCTGGACAGATCGATCTGCGCATTGGCCAGCTGCGTCTGCGCCTGCAGCAGGTCGGACCTGGCGGCGATGCCCGAGTTAAAGCGGTTGCTGGTGATGTCGAGCACGCGCTTGTAGCCGTCTATGGTCGAATTGAGCAGCGCGATCTGCGCATCGCTCTGGCGCAGCGAAAAATAATTGATGGCCAGTTCGCCCTGCGCCGACAGGCGCGCCGCTGCCAGGTCGGCCGCGCTGGCGGCGGCGCTGGCGTCCGCCCCCGTCACGCCGGCGCGCAGGCGGCCCCAGATGTCCGGTTCCCACGAGGCGCCGATGGCGGCCTTGAAGTTGTTGTTCGTCTGCTGCTCGCCCCCGCCGCCGGAGCGGGCGCCGCTGCCCGTCAGGTTCACGGTCGGGAACAGCGAGGCGCGCTGTTCGCGCACCAGCGCGCGCGCCTGCTCGTACGAGGCGATGGCAGCGGCCACATTCTGGTTCGATATCTCGATGCTGTCGGCCAGCTGATTCAGCTGCGCGTCGCCGAACAGGGTCCACCAGGGACCGCGCTCCAGCGTGTCGGCCGGCGCGGCAGGCTGCCAGCCGGCCGCCTCCTTGAACGTTTGCGGCGCGACGGCCGTCGGCGTTTCATACGCGGGACTGACGGCGCAGCCGGCCAGGAGAACTGCGGCCGCCGCCAATGCCAGCAGGTGGCGTGCGGGGACGGTCGATACGATAGGTTTTACTTGCTTCATGATTGTGTGCTCGGGTTATCTGGCCCAGGAATGCGGCTCAATTGCTGCTCGTCGGCGCTGCGCGTGCGCAGCTTGTCGAGCAGGATGTAGACCACCGGGGTGGTCAGCAATGTGAGTAACTGGCTGGCAATCAGGCCGCCGATGATGGCGACCCCCAAGGGCTGGCGTAGCTCTGACCCCTCGCCGAAACCGATCGCCAGCGGCAAGGCGCCAAGCGCCGCCGCCAGGGTGGTCATCAGAATGGGGCGGAAACGCAGCAAACATGCCTCGCGCACCGCTTCTACCGCTGTCAAGCCGCGCGAACGCTCGGCCTCCAGCGCGAAGTCGATGATCAATATAGCATTTTTCTTGACGATACCGATCAACAGGAACACGCCGATCAGGGCGATGATGGAAAACTCCATGCGGAACAGCAGCAAGGCCAGCACGGCGCCCACGCCCGCCGACGGCAAAGTCGACAGCACGGTAATCGGGTGGATCAGGCTTTCGTACAGGATGCCCAGCACGATGTAGATCACCACGATGGCCGCCAGGATCAACAGCGGCTGCTCCTTGTTGCTGTCCTGCGCGCTCTTGGCCGAACCCTGGAAGCTGCCGCGCACATTCACCGGCATGCCGATTTCCGACTCCGCCTGGGCTACGGCCGCCTGCCCGTCGCTGAGCGGATAGCCGTCGGCCAGGTTGAACGACACGGTGGTGGCCAGTTCCCCGCCCTGGTGGTTGATGGAGGTCGCCGTCGAGCTTTCGGCAAAGCTGCTGAACGAGGACAGCGGCACCATGTGCGCCAGGGTCGTGGACAGGGCCGAGCCGCTGGACGGATCGCGCGCCGCCGTCGTGTTGGACGCCGTCGCGGTGACGGTACTGGTGGTGGCGGTCGTACCGGTGGCCGCGACGGCGGCCGCGTTCGAGGCCGGCACATACACGGAGCGCAGCGCTTCCGGGCTTTGCGCATAGCGCGGCGCCACTTCCATGATCACGTGGTACTGGTTCAGCTCATCGTAGATGGTCGCCACCTGGCGCTGGCCGAAGCTGTTGTACAGCGCATTGTCGATATCCTTGACTTGCACGCCGAGCTGCGTGGCGCGGTCCTTGTCGATGGAAACATAGGTTTCCACGCCGTTTTCCGCCTGGTCCGTGTCGACGTCAATCAGGGCCGGCTGCAGCTTCATCTGGTCGGCCAGTTTCGCCGCCCATTTTTTCAGGTCCGCCTGGTTGTCGCTGATCAGGGTGTACTGGTAGGTCGAGTTGCTGGAACGCCCGCCCATGCGCAAATCCTGCACCGGGTTGAGGAACAGGGAAATGCCCGTCACCTTGGCCAGTTGCGGGCGCAGGCGCGCGATCACGGCCTGCCCCTTGTCGCTGCGCTGCGAGGCTGGCTTCAGATCGATGAACATGAAGCCGCCCCCTGCCCTGCCACCGCCGGTGAACCCCACGACGGTGGCGACGGCAGGATCGTCCTTGATGATGTCGACCAGCTGACGCAATTTACTTTGCATGGCCTGGAACGAGATGCTCTGGTCGGCGCGCATGCCGCCATTGATCTGGCCCGTATCCTGCTGCGGGAAGAAGCCTTTCGGCGCGGCGGCGAACAAATACACGTTCAGGCCGACGACGAACACCAGGATGGCCATCACCAGCGCGGCGCTGGACAGGGCCCAGTCCAGGCAATGTTCATACACTGTCAGCATGCGCTCGAAACCGCGTTCAAACCAGCGCGCGATAGCACCCGGCGGCTTGTGCTGCTGGCCGCTTTTCAGCAGCCAGGCGCACATCATCGGCGTGGTGGTCAAAGAAATGACCAGCGAAATCATCACGGCGGCCGACAAGGTGACGGCAAATTCGCGGAACAGCCGCCCCACCTGCCCGCCCATGAACAGCAGCGGGATGAAAACGGCCACCAGCGACAGGCTGATCGACAGTACGGTAAAACCCACTTCGCGCGCGCCCAGCAGGGCCGCCTTGAAACGGTCCATGCCAGCCTCGATGTGGCGCTGCGTGTTTTCCAGCACCACGATGGCATCGTCGACGACAAAGCCCGTGGCCACCGTCAGCGCCATCAGGGACAGGTTGTTCAGGGAAAAGCCCAGCATGTACATCACGCCAAAGGTGCCCAGCAAGGAAACGATGGTGGCGACAGCCGGGATGATGGTGGCGCGCACGCTGCGCAAAAATGCGCTGACCACCAGCACGACGAGCACGATGGATAGGATCAAGGTGAATTCGATCTCGTGCAGCGAGGAGCGGATGGAGTTGGTGCTGTCGGACGCCACCTGCAGCTTGATGTCGCCGGGCAGCTGCGCCTGCAATTGCGGCAGCAGCGCGCGCACGCCATCGACCGTGGCGATGACGTTGGCGCCCGGCTGACGCGTGATCAGCACGATGACGGCCGGGTCGCCATTGAACAGGCCCAGGGTATTGTTGTTTTCCACGCCGTCGACCACTTCGGCCACGTCGTCGAGGCGGATGGCGGCGCCGTCGCGCCAGGCCACCACCAAGCTGCGGTAGTCGGCTGCGCTGCGCCCGCCCGAGGCCGTGCTGGCGCCCGAATAGATCTGCAGCCTGCGCGCATCGCCGGAAATCGCCCCCTTGGGACGGTTGGCGTTGCTGGCCTGGATGGCGGCGCGCACGTCTTCCATCGACACGGCATAGTGATTGAGCTGATACGGCAGCAATTCCACGCGCACGGCCGGCAGCGAACCGCCGCCCAGTTCCACGTCGCCCACGCCTTTGACTTGCGCCACCTTTTGCTGCACCAGGTTCGACACGGCATCGTATATCTGGCCCGGCGTACGCGTTTTCGACGTCAGCGCCAGGATGATCACGGGTGCGTCGGATGGATTGGCCTTGCGGTAGGTGGGGTTGCTGCGCAGGGTGGCCGGCAAATCCACGCGCGCGGCGGCAATGGCCGCCTGCACTTCGCGCGCGGCCGAATCGATCTTGCGGTTCAGGTCGAACTGCAGGTTGATGCGCGCCGAACCCGTGCCCGACGACGACGTCATCTCGTTCACACCCGAGATCACGCCCAGGCGCCGCTCCAGCGGCGTGGCTACCGAGGTTGCCATGGTCGCGGGGCTGGCGCCGGGCAGGCTGGCGCTGACGGAAATGGTCGGATAGTCGACCTGCGGCAGCGGCGAGACGGGCAGCACGAAGAAAGCGCCGATGCCCGCCAGCGCGATGCCGATGGTCAGCAGCACGGTGGCGATGGGGCGCTTGACGAACGGTTCGGACAGGTTCACGCGGCGCTCCCCGTATTATCGGCCGGCTTGTCCAGGCTCACGGCACGCGTCTTCGACGCGAAACGCTGGCCCAGGCGGTCGAAGCCCAGGTAGATGACGGGCGTGGTAAACAGCGTCAGCACCTGGCTGACGATCAGGCCACCGAAGATGGCCAGGCCCAGCGGACGGCGCAACTCGGCGCCCTCGCCCCAGCCCAGCATCAGCGGCACGGCCGCGAACAGGGCCGCCAGGGTGGTCATCAGGATCGGACGGAAACGCAGCAGCGCCGCCTGGTGGATGGCTTCCTGCGGGCTTTTCCCTTCGTCGCGTTCGGCCTCGATGGCGAAGTCGATCATCATGATGGCGTTCTTCTTGACGATGCCGATCAAGAGAATGATGCCGATGATACCGATCACGCCCAGGTCCTGCCCGGAAATCATCAGCGCCAGCAAGGCGCCCACGCCGGCCGACGGCAGCGTCGACAAAATCGTCAGCGGGTGGATGTAGCTTTCGTACAGCACGCCCAGCACGATGTACACGCAGACGACAGCGGCGAGAATCAGCCACAGCTGGTTCGACAGCGAATTTTCATATGCGCCAGCCGCACCGAGGAACGTCAATGTCACCGATGGCGGCAAGGCGATGTCTTGCGCCGCCGCGCGGATGGCGTCGACGGCGCTGCCCAGCGCCACGCCTTGCACCGTATCGAAGCCCAGCGTCGTGGCCGGGTACTGCGCCACGTGCGTGATTTGCAGCGGCGCCTGTTTTTCACTGACGCTGGCAAACGCGGACAGCGGCGTCGACTTGCCGGAACCCGTGCGCACCTGCAGTTCCGACAGGTCGGCCGGCGTGGTGACGATGCCGGGCTGCGCTTCGAGAATCACGCGGTACTGGTTGGTTTCCGTGAAAATGGTCGAGATGATGCGCTGGCCGAAGGCGTTATACAAGGCGTCGTCGACGGTTGCCGTGGTCACGGACATGCGCGCGGCGCTGTCGCGGTCGATGGACACGCTGACGGCGGCGCCCGTGGCGCCCGCATCCGTGACGACGTTGCGCAGCTGCGATTTCTCGCGCATGCGCGCCGCCAGCTTGCCGGCCCACTCGGTGACGGTGGCCGTATCGGCCCCTTCCAGCGAGACGCGGTACTGCGTCGGGCCCGATTCCGCATCGATGGTCAGATCCTGCGTCGGCTGCAGATACAGCGTCACGCCGGCCACCTTGGCCACACGGTTGCGCAAGCGCTCCATGATCTCGTCCTGATTGCCGCTGCGCGGGCGTTTCAGGTTGATCAACATGCTGCCCGTGTGCAGCATGGTGTTGTTGGCCGCATCCACGCCCACCAGGGAACTCAAGGTATCGACAGCGGGGTCTTCCAGCAACGCGCTGGCGGCGGCCTGCTGCAAGGTGGCCATGCGCTCGTACGAGACGGCTTGCGACGCTTCGATGCGCGCCTTCAGCTGCCCCGTATCCTGCGTGGGGAACAGGCCTTTCGGGATGGTGATGTACAGGATGACGGTCAGCAGCAAGGTGGCCAGGGCCACCAGCAAGGTCAGTCCCTGGCGTTGCAAGACCCACACCAGCGCATGGTCGTACTGCACAATCACGCGGTCGAGGAAAGCCTGGATGCGCTGGCCCGTGGCGCTGACCTTTTCACCGGCACGGCTTTTCAGCCAGCGCGCCGACATCATCGGCACCAGGGTCAGCGAGACCACGGCGCTAATCAAGATGGTGATGGCCAGGGTCATGGCAAATTCGCGGAACAAGCGGCCCACCACGTCGCCCATGAACAGCAGGGGAATCAGCACGGCGATCAGCGAGACCGTCAGCGAGATGATGGTAAAGCCGATCTGCGACGCGCCCTTCAGGGCGGCCGCCATCGGCGTCTCGCCCTCTTCGATGTAGCGGGCGATGTTTTCAATCATGACGATGGCGTCATCGACGACAAAGCCGGTGGCGATGGTCAAGGCCATCAGGGAGAGGTTGTTCAGGCTGTAGCCGAGCAAATACATGACGCCGCAGGCGCCGATCAGCGAAATTGGCACGGACAGGCTGGCGATCACGGTGGCGCGCATGCTGTGCAGGAAGGCGAAGATCACCAGCACCACCAGCAGCACGGACAATAGCAGTTCCATTTCCACGTGCTCGACAGAGGCGCGGATGCCCGTGGTCCGGTCGCTCAGCACATCGAGCTTCATGGCCGCCGGCAGGCTGGCCTGCAAGTCCGGCAGCAGGGCCTTGATGGCGTCAACCGTCTTGATGACGTTGGCACCGGGCTGGCGCTGCACGTTCAGGATGATGGCCGGCCGCTTGCCCGACCAGGCGCCCAGGCGCGTGTTTTCCGCGCTGTCGATGACATTGGCCACATCAAGCAGGCGCACGGGCGCGCCGTTTTTATAGGTGATGATCAGGCGCTTGTAGTCTTCCGCCGTCACCAGCTGGTCGTTGGCGTTGATGGTAAACGAGCGCGTGGGACCGTCGAAACTGCCCTTGGCGCTATTGACGTTGGCTGCTGCGATGGCGGTGCGCAGGCTGTCGAGGCCCAGGCCGTACGAGGCCAGCAATTTGGTGTCGCCCTGGATGCGCACGGCGGGACGCTGGCCGCCCGACAGCGAGACCAGGCCGACGCCATTGACCTGGCTGATCTTCAGCGCCAAACGCGTGTTGACGATGTTTTGCACTTGCGTCAGCGGCATCGTGTCGGACGTGATGGCCAGCGTCAGCACGGGCGCATCGGCCGGATTGATCTTCGCGTACACGGGTGGCGCCGGCAAGTCGGTGGGCAGCAGCGAGCCGCCCGCGTTGATGGCGGCTTGCACTTCCTGCTCGGCCACATCCAAGGTCTGGCCCAGGGTAAATTGCAGGGTGATGAGGGAGACGCCGGCCGCGCTGGTGGAACTCATGCGCTGCAAGCCCGACATTTGCCCGAACTGGCGTTCCAGCGGCGCCGTCACGGTCTGCCCCATGACTTCGGGACTGGCGCCCGGGTACAGGGTCTGCACCTGGATGGTGGGGAAGTCCACCTGCGGCAAGGCGGCCAGCGGCAGGAACTTGAAGCCGACCAGCCCCGCCAGCACGATGGCCAGCATCAGCAGCGCCGTTGCGACGGGGCGCTTGATGAAGGGAGTCGATGGACTCATTGCGCTGCGCCCTTCGCTGGCGCGCTAGCTGGCACTGCGGCTGGCGCAGATGCCGATGCCGCTGCCGATGCGCTGGCCGCGCCGTCAGCCTGCTGGCGGCGGTGGCGGCGTTCGCCGTTCGCGCCCGTTGCGCCGCCCGCGCCGGCACCGCGCGCGCCGGCAGGCTTGTCGCCCGCCAGCGTGACTTTCGCGCCTTCCTTCAGGCGGTCGGCGCCTTCCGTGATGACTTGCTCTCCCGCTTCCAGTCCGGCGCGGATTTCCACCATGTCGGTAGTGGCCTGGCCGCGCGTGACCATGCGCACGGTGACGGTTTTATCCGCTTTCAGCACATACACGAAGTCGCCATTATTGCTGTGGCGCAGGGCCGTGACGGGCACCAGCACGGCGCCCGTGATATTACCCAGTTCCAGGCGCACGTTGACGAACTGGCTGGGGAACAGGGCCATCTTGTCATTCGCGTAGCGGGCCTTGGCGCGCACGGTACCCGTCTGCACGTCGACCTGGTTGTCCAGCGCGCTCAGGCTGCCCTTGTCCAGCGTATGCGTGCGCGTGCGGTCCAGCGCCAGCGCCGCCAGGGCCGAGCCGGCATTCAGGCGCTCCTGGATGGTCTGCACTTTATCCTGTGGCACGGAAAACTGCACGTCGATGGGCGACAGCTGCGTCACCACCACCACGCCGCCCGCGTCGCTGGTGCTCACCAGATTGCCGATATCGACCACCTTCAAACCTGCGCGGCCGCTGATCGGCGACACCACTTTTGTATAACCGAGGTTCAGTCTGGCCGTGCCTTCGGCGGCGCGGTCCGTCATGACGGTGCCTTCCAGCTGTTTCACCAAGGCGGCCTGCGTATCGACATCCTGGCGCGCGATGGAATCCTGGCCCAGCAGGGTTTGATAGCGCTTCAGGGTCAGGCGCGCGTTTTCCAGCTGCGCTTCATCGCGCTGGCGCTGGCCCGTGGCCTGCATCAGCGCCATCTCAAACTGCGCCGGGTCGATCTGCGCCACCACCTGGCCCGCCTTGACCATGCCGCCTTCCTTGAATTTCAGCTCCTTCAAAATGCCCGACACTTGCGGGCGCACCGTCACGGTGGACGCGGCCGTCACCGTGCCCAGCGCATCGAGCACCACGGGCAGGTCGGACTTCACAGCCGTGGCCACGCCCACGGTGGTCGATGGGCCGCCACGGCGTCCGCCGGGGCCACCGGGCCCGCCAGGGCCGCCCATGCCGGGGCCGCCCTGGACGCTGGTGCCGGAGTGGGTCAGGTACCAGGCACCGCCCCCAGCGCAGCCATGACGGCCAGCGCGATGACCGTGCCGACGATTTTCGAACGGCGGCTGCGCCGCGGGGTAGGGGGTGTTGTCTGCGAATCCATCGCTTATCCTTGTATACGCCGCTGGCACGGCGAGTCTGTGGCGCCGGCCGAGGTGGAGCACACTCAGGCCGGACGACCGTTTTTCGGGGTTGTTTCGGTACACAGCCGGGGGAGTCAAGAGCTGAAAATCAGCTGAAAAAACATCGCTCCCTAGCGTAAAACGACTCTAGCATAGTCATGTTTCTGTTTCATTTCTACTTGAAACAATTACACATAGCCAGGCTGGCATGGGAGGATCAGGAAGAGCGGCTGGCGTGCCGCCGCTGTGGCGAAACGGTGGAAAAATCAGGCTTGCGGGGCGTCGCACCCCGGCGCCAGCGGTACGCGGGCGACTCGCATGCAGATACAAACTCGCTACAAATCTCCCGCCATCGGCCTTGACCTGGCGCCGCGCGGCTGCTCAGGCGGCGCAAACTCTTTACCTGGATTTACAAGCTCATGCCGAGGATGACATCCTGATAATCGGTGCGGCCCACGCGGAAGGTGCGCCGCCGGGCGTAGCCTCGGCCAGCCACAGCCGCATGGCCGACAGCGCCGGCGCCTGTTCATCGCCGTTGACGCAAGGACGTATGGTGGTCGTCATGTCAGTGTGTGCACTCATGTCGCTTGCCATGCCTTGCCCCTCATCGCAGCGCTGCATATGCAACAAGCCGGACGAATCCGGCTTGGGTGTCAATCATGTGTTGCGCCTGGACTTACTTGCCGCCCAAAGGCACCTCGCACAGGCAGTGCGTGAGGGCCATGAACGGTTTGTGTTCGCGCGTGATGCCCGACAGCCAGGAGAGGTCCTGCGCCATGCCCAGCGCCGCGTCGGCCGGCAAGCCCGTCGTGGCCAGGCCCAGCTTCACGTGCTCGCCCAGGCCCAGCGAGGCCAGGGCCTTGGAGCCGAACATGCCGATTAGCCGGTCCACGTTCGACGTTTCCTGTTCCAGGTACGTCACGCGGTAGTCGCTGCCCAGCTTGGCGCGCTTGGCGGCCGATGCCAGCGCATCACCATAGCTGCCGATGCGGTCGACCAGATTGCGCTCTTTCGCCTGCAAGCCTGTCCAGACGCGGCCCTGCGCGACTTCATTGATCTTTTCCGGCGTCGTCTTGCGCGCCTTGGCGGCCAGGTTCAGGAAGTCGCCATACACGTGGTTGATCGAACCCTGGATCACTTGCGCGAAGCGGGGGTCGAGCGGGCGCAATGGGTTGCCCGCGTCGGCCAGCCAGGTGGTGGGCGAACCGGCCGTGTGGATACCCAGCTTTTCCACCACCTTGTCGGCCGTCGGCAGAATCGCGAACACGCCGATGGAACCGGTGATGGTGGCCGCGTCGGCGATCACTTCATCGGACGAGGTGCTGATCCAGTAACCGCCCGAAGCGGCCACGTTGCCCATCGAGACGACCACCGGCTTGCCGGCGGCGCGCGTCAGTTCCAGTTCGCGGCGGATCAATTCCGAGCCGAAGGCGCTGCCGCCCGGCGAATCGACGCGCAGCACGATGGCCTTGATCGATTTGTCTTCGCGTGCCTGGCGGATCAAACGCGAGGTGGACAGGCCGCCGATGGCGCCCGGTGGCGCGATACCGTCGCCGATTTCACCGGAAGCGACAACCACGCCGACGGCGTCGCCGATGTGCACGGGGCGCAGGCGCGCCAGGTAATCGGTGTAGTTCACCTGGCGGAAGTTCGTGCCTTCCGTATTTTTGGCGCCGCGCGCCATCATGAACTGGCGCAGTTCATCGCGCGTTTTCAGGCCGTCGACCAGCTTGGCGTCCAGCGACAGCTTGCCCAGGTCGCCGCCAGCGGCCGTCATCAGCGCGGGCAGCGCATCGATAGATTGCATGATGGTGCCGGCCGGCAGCTTGCGCGCCTTTTCCACGTCCGTCGTGTAGGTGGTCCACAGGCCGTTGTTCAGGTAGCGGTCCGCTTCGGCCGCCGCTTCGGATGGGCCGTTGGCGATGAAAGGCTCGGCTGCGCTTTTATACGTGCCCACTTTCAGCAGGTTGACCGTCACGCCCACTTTGTCGAGTGCGTCGCGGTAGTAATTGCGGTAGCGGCCAAAGCCTTCCAGCATGACGCCGCCCATCGGGTGCAGGAATACCTCGTCGGCCTTGGCCGCCACCAGGTACTGGCGCTGGTTGTAGCTCGAACCCCAGGCCGTGACTTTCTTGCCCGTGGCGCGGAAACGCTCCACGCCGGCCGCCACTTCGCGCAGCGAAGCCAGGCCACCGCCCTGCATTTCGTCGAGCAGGATCACCATGGAACCGATGTTCTTGTCCTTGGCCGCCGTGTCGAGCACCGCCAGCACGTCGCGCAACTGCACGTTTTTCTTGACTTCGCCGCTGACATTGGCCAGCACCGCTTCGCGCACGCCGCCCGGGGTTTCCTCGACCAGCGGGCCTTGCAAGTCCAGCACCAGGGTGGTCTTTTCCGCCAGGGGCTTGGCGCCGCCGCCAAAGATGGCGATCAGGATGGCGATGACGATCAGCAGGAAAATCAGGTTGATGACCGCGCGGCGGGTGGCGTCCAGCGCGCGCCAGAAGGCGCCAAAGCCGCGGCGCAGCGGCGGGAAGGGGTTGAGTGACATTGATGCTCCGTGGGTTTGTGTACCGAAAGGAAACCAATATAACTGAAAACGGGCTGAATCGTCTTATTTTGACAAGTGTGCCGCGCCTTTGATGGCCTGCCCTGCCGGCGTGGAAATGAGGAACAGGCCGCCCAGCACCAGGGCGCCATTCAGGATCAGCAATTCCAGGCCGATGCGGTAATGTTCGAACAGCCGCGCCTGCTCTCCTTCGATCAGCGCACACAGCAAGGGCCCCGCCACGGCCACCAGCGGCACCCAGCGGTCGCGCACGCCGCGCTTGCAGAGCAGGCCGAAGGCGAACAAGCCCAGCAGCGGACCATAGGTATAGCTGGCCAGCTTCAGGATCACGACGATCATGCTGGGATCGTCCAGCCACTTGAAGGCCATGATCAGGATCAAAAACAGTGCGGTAAAGCCCAGGTGCACACGGCGGCGCCAGCGCACCTGCGCACTTGCACTTAATTCCTTCTTGCGCTGCAGGCCCAGGATATCGATGCAAAAAGTCGAGGTGAGCGCCGTCAGCGCCCCATCCACGCTGGGGAACAGGGCGGAAATGAGGGCGATGAAGAAGATCAGCTGCACCACGGCGGGGAAATGCCCGAGCACGACGGCGGGGAACAGTTTATCCCCCGTGGCCGTCACGCCAGCCAGCGGCGCGTACAGGTGCAGCAGTCCGCCCAAAAACAGGAACAGCAGCAGCACGCCGGTCAGCACCACGGTCAGGCTGAGCATGTTCTTTTGCGAATCGCGCAAGGTGCGCACGGAAATGTTCTTTTGCATCATTTCCTGGTCCATGCCCGTCATGGCGATCGTGATGAACATGCCGGCGAGAATGTGCTTCCACACATACGCGGGGCTGTCCGGGTCGACGGTGAAGATGCGCGTGAGGCCTTGCGCGCGCATGCGCTCCAGGCTGTCGATGAAGGACAGATCCATCTCGCGCAACAAAAACACGCTGCAGATGATGAGACCGGCCAGCATGCACGCCGTTTGCAGGGTATCGGTCCAGACGATGGTTTTCACGCCGCCCTCGACCGTGTAAAGCAGGATCAGCAGCAGCACGACGCACGACGTCAGCCAGAACGGCACGCCCAGGCTGTCGAGAATGGTGGCTTGCAGAATATTGACCACCAGATACAGCCGCGCCGTGGCGCCCAGCAGGCGCGACAGGATGAAAAATGCCGCCCCGCTCTGGTAGGAACGCCGTCCCAAACGCCATTCCAGGTAGCGGTAAATGGAAGTCAGCTGCAGCCGGTAGTACAGCGGCAGCAAGATGAACGTGATGGCCAAGTAGCCGAGGACGTAGCCGATCATCAGCTGGATGTAACCGAAACCGTTGCTGCCCACGGCGCCGGGCACGCTAATGAAGGTCACGCCCGTGAGCGTGGTGCCCACCATGCCGAAGGCCACCAGCATCCAGTTGCTGTCCTTGTTGCCGATGAAAAAACTGTCGTTGGTGGCGTGGCGCGAGGTGCGCCATGCCACGCCCAGCAGGATCAGGAAATACGCGAGGACGACGGCAAACAGGATGAGGGGCGACATGGACGTTGCACGGCGGCAAAGAGGAACAGGGGCAGAAATATACAGCAAAGCCCCTGTTGACGCCGGTGTCAGCAGCCGCTCGGCTTGACTTTCTCCACTTCCAGGCCGAACCACGGACGCAGGCGCGTGCCGACGACGTTGCCGACGAAGGCGCACACCAGCCACAGCCAGCCGTGCAAGCTGCCAGAGATGATGCCGCTGAAATACGCGCCGATATTGCAGCCATAGGCCAGGCGCGCGCCGTAGCCGAGCAGCAGGCCGCCCACCACGGCTGCCACGATCGAGCGCCGCGGGATGCGCCACACGGGCGCATAGCGGCCGGCCAGGGCCGCTGCCAGCATGGCGCCCAGCACGATGCCGATGTCCATCACGGACGTCTTGTCTTGCGTCAACGGCGCGGCCAAGGCGGCGGCGTTGGCCTTGGTCGACCAGTAGGCCCAGCTGGCCGTGTCGATGCCGACCACGGACGCCGCTTTCGCGCCCCACAGGGCAAACGCGGACGTCACGCCCCACGGCTTGCCCGACAGCGCCAGGGTGGCGAAGTTCAGTACGACGAGGGCGACGGCGCCCGCCACCAGCGGCCACGGGCCGTGCAGCCAGGGCGACGACTGCGCCGGGCGCAGCGGCGTGGCGACGAGCTTGCCATGGCGGCGCTTTTCAACGAAGACCGTGATGCCGGCGATCAGCGCGAAGACGATCCAGTTCAGCGCCAGCGCGGGCATCAGGCCCAGGCTGGTGACGAGGGAAATGGGTTTCAATTGCGGCAGCGAAGTCCAGAACGGCATGTGCGCCGTGCCGATCACGGAGCCGACGATGAAGGCGGCCAAGGTGATGAGCATGCGCGTGCTGCCGCCACCGACCGTATATAAAGTGCCGGAGGCGCAACCGCCGCCCAGCTGCATGCCGATGCCGAAGATGAAGGCGCCGAAGATCACCGAGGTGCCGGCGGGAGAAACCAGGCCCGAGACGGGCGTGCCGAACAGGGTGCCGGCCGACAGCGCGGGGAAGAACAGCGCCACGCCGACAGCCAGCATCAGCATTTGCGCGCGCAAGCCGTCGCCGCGGCCATCGGCGATGAAGACGCGCCAGGCGGACGTGAAACCGAAGGCCGCGTGATACAGCGTAATGCCGAGCAAGGCGCCCACCACGTACAGCGCGGACTGGGTGGCCCCGACGGTCAACGCCAGATACCAGGCACCCAGCACGATGAGCAACAGGGCAATGCCCAGCGGTTTTGGATTGATAGCGGTGCGCAGGCGTAGCGGTGAAGTTGCAGTATCGGACATGGTAGTGGACGCCAAAGGAAGAGAAGCGCCATTTTCCCCCGTTTTGCTGTTTTCTGCCAAAAAGTTACTTGGCCTTCCAGCGCAGGGCAAGCAAGGTCAGCGCCTCCCTGCCCTGCGTGCCCGCAGCCAGATCAGCTGACGCGCATCATTTCGACAGTTTCACCTGCGCCAGTTCCGCCGTCAGATAGCCGACAGCGGCACTGGCCTTGCCGTTGTAGTTGCTGTTAATGAGGATGTTGATCTGATCCTTCAGCGCCGATGGCAAGCCGGGGAAGCGATTCCATTCGTCACCCGGATGCTGGAAGTTGCTCATCACATAGGTCCAGCCGTTGATTTCATCGACCGCATGCAGGCCCGTCGATTCCGCGCCGGCCGGGCAGGACAGCAAACGTTCCAGCTTCTTGGTATCGACGTTATACGCCCACAGGAAGTTGTTCAGGTGGTTGCCGCTGTCCTCGCCGATGAACAGGGTACGCAGTTTTTCCGAGAACTTCAGGTTGTCGGGACTGGCGATCTTGGCCGGGTTGGCCGTATTGCCCAGGCCATCGGCCGCGATGTCTTCGCCTGCGATCAGCAGGGTCGATTCGCTCGGCACCCATTCGCTGTCGATCGCCGCGCCCGTGTCATCCTTCTGTCCGCCCGCCAGCTTGTGCGACACGACGCCGCCCGCCACCAGTTTCTTGAACTTGACGTTGTTGCCGGCCACGTAGCCCGCACCGCCTTCGACCATCGAATCCTGGATGTTGGCATACGCCGAGTAGGCAATCTTGTCCTTGGCGTTGACCGTCGTGCCTTCATTCTTGGTAAAGGCCATGCTGCCCCCCTTGAGGGCGGCGTAACGGTGGGTTTCCAGGAAAGCCGCGGCCTTTTCCTGGCCGGCCTTGACTCTGACCCAGGCGGTTTTCTTGTTCAGGACAATCTTCGTGTAGCTGGCGTCGGACGGATCGGCCAAGGTCGAATCCATGATATCGGTAGCCTTGATGCCACCGTCGACCAGCGCCTTGATTTCGGCGTGCGTCGCATGGCCCAGCTTGACCCATTGCAGCTTGCCGGTGGTGGTCTCGGTCAGCTGGGTGATGTATTTGGCGACGTACAGGGTGCCGCCTGCCGCCAGGTCGGCGACCTTGTCGGCCACGAACATGAACAGCCCGCCATTCGTATAGTCGTCGCCGCCCAGGATGGTGCGCTGGTCTGGCATCACCTGCACCAGTTCGCGCGAGTAGCGGCCCAGGCAGTAGTGCTTCTTGATGCTGCCCGTGCCGTCCGGGTTCACCGACACTTCCGGCAAGTGGCCGTAGTCATACGCATTGGCGGTAGCCGCATCGCCGAAGACGTTCTTGCTGAATTCCTTGAGCACGGCCAGAGACTGGCCACCCAGGCCCTGGTCGAAGGCATCGGGTTCATATTCTTCGCTCGACAGATGGGTGTTCCACGGCGACAGGCTGGCGCCGCAGGTAATCCACAGGCCCTTGACGGACGAGGTATCGACATTGTGGTATTTCACCAGCGACAACTTGCCGGTGGTCTGGTCCTGGTCCAGGGTCAGCACGGCGATCGGCGACGGCAGCGTGCCGTAGGTGGACGCGCCGGCCTGGTTGAACGAGTTGTATTCAAACTGCACCACGGCAAACACAGGCTTGCCCTTGACGCCGGTCACGCTGGCGTTGGCCACCGTCAGCATCGAACTGCCATCTGGCGAGTCCGAGAAGAACTGGCGTTCCTTGCCCGGCACCGAACTGTCGATGATGGGCTGGTTCTTGATGTCGAAATAAGCGCCCGCAATCACGGTGCCGCCCTTGCCGTCCGGCACCCGGTCGCCGGTCAGGAAGAATGGCTGGTACGCCAGGTTATAGCTGTTGCTGCTGCCATCGCTGAAATTGACCTTGAGCTTGGAGCCGACGGTGGTCGAGGCCAGCGCGGCAGGCGCGCTCGCCAGCGGCGCCGCCATGCCGGTGAATTCTGCCGTGGTAAACGTGGCGGTGGGCGTGACTGGCACGGTCACCGGCGGCAGGTCGTTATCGGAACTGCCGCCACAACCGGACAGAAAGGCGCTGACACCGGTCAAGCCGGCCAAAGGCAGCATGGGGGCACCGGCAAACAGTTGCAACAGGCGGCGGCGTGAGGACTCAGGGGCGTAATTCGACATTTTTTGTTTCTTCCGTTATAAATAAATATCGTGGGACAGACCAGCTTGATTACGAGGCCGGAGCATAAACGACAAATATTTCAGCTTGATTACAGGCAAGCTGTTCCGGGAAGCAAGGGCAAGCGGGCTGTCAATGGCCTGTCGCATGCATCGATTTCTCGCCAGCAACCCGCACGGGAATCGGGTTCAATCGGTCCAGGCGGCCGCTCAGGGCCGTCAAGCCGAATGCACCGAGCACGACCAGGGCGCCGATCCAGCCCGTATGCACCAGGCCCAGGTGTTCGACGATCAGGCCGCCGCCCCAGGCGCCACCGGCGATGCCCAGATTAAAAGCGGCGATATTCAGGCCCGAGGCCACGTCGACGGCGCGGGGCGTGAAGTGCCCCGCCTGCTGCACCACATACACTTGCAGTCCAGCGACATTACCGAAGGCCACGGCGCCCCACAGCAGCACGGTGATGACGACCAGCACGGGATGCGGCGCCGTGAAGGTCAACAGCAGCAACACCAACGCCAGCAGCAAAAAGATCAGTTTCAGGGCGCTGACAGGACCCTTCTGGTCGGCCAGCTTGCCGCCCCAGATATTGCCGAAGGCCACGGAGACGCCATACACGAGCATCACCGCACCCACGGCGCCGGCGCTGAAACCCGATACTTGCTGCAGGATCGGCGCGAGGTAAGTAAAGGCGATGAAGGAGCCGCCATAGCCGACGGCCGTCATGGCGTATACCAGCAGCAGGCGCGGCTGGGCCAGCACCTGCACTTGCTGCAACAGTGATGCGGGCTTGCTGTGCTTGATGCTCGATGGCACGTACAGCAGGCTGCCGACAAAGGCCACCAGGCCCAGCGCGGAGACGGCGAGGAAGGTTTCGCGCCAGCCGACATGCTGGCCGATGAAGGTGCCCAGCGGCACGCCCGTCACCAGGGCCACGGTCAATCCCGTAAACATGATGGCAATCGCGCTGGCCGCCTTGTCTTTCGGCACCAGCGAGGTGGCAATGGTCGAGCCGATGGAAAAGAACACGCCATGCGCCAGCCCCGTCAGGATGCGGGCGATGACGAGGGTTTCGTAGCCGGGCGACTTCCAGGCCAGCAAATTGCCCAGGGTGAACAGGACCATCAGCGACAACAACAAGGTTTTGCGCGGGATCTTGCCCGTCAGGGCAGTCAGCACGGGCGCGCCGACGGCGACGCCCAGCGCATACAGGCTGACCAGCAAGCCGGCCGACGGCAGGTTGACGCCCAGGTCGGCGGCGATGGTGGGCAACAGCCCCACGATGACAAACTCGGTGGTTCCGATGGCAAAAGCGCTGAGGGTCAGCGCGAGCAAGGCAATGGGCATGACAAACTCCGATAAATGATGGTGGCATGCAGTATCGGAGTTTTCTTTGTGGCGAAAAATACCTCATCAGGCAGAAGATACTTGCGCGCAGATCAACAATGTACATATCTGCTACACTGACCCGATCAAAACCGGAGCTGTCGCATGAATTCAGAAAAACTGGCGCTGCTGGTCACGCGCGAAATGCCCTATGGGAAATATCAGGGACGCTTGCTGGCCGACTTGCCGGGACACTACCTGGGCTGGTTCGCGCGCGAGGGCTTCCCCTCGGGCGAACTGGGCAGTTTAATTGCGCTGATGTACGAGCTCGACCATAACGATTTGCGCGGCTTGCTCGACCCCTTGCGCACGCGCAAGTCGCCGTGGCGGCCGGGCGAGTAAGGAAAGTAAGGCAGGTCTTAAAACTGGCGCACCTTCTTCGCCAGCATGGCGCTGAACTCGCCATTTCCCACCAGCGTTTGCAGCTCGCTGGCGCCACCGATGAGCACGCCATTGACAAAGACCATGGGAAACGTGGGCCAGCCCGTCCACATTTTCAGCGCATTGCGGCGATGCCACTGGTTCAGATAACTGCCGTACTGCAGGTACTGGTAGGGCGTGCCCAGCACGTCGAGGATCTTGCGCGCCTTGCGCGGAAACGGATTGAGCGCCATGCCAACCACCACCACCTGGTGCGCGGCGATGGCGGCCTGCACTTCGCGCACGATGTCCTGGTGCTTGCTGCCGATCAAAGGGCGGGCGGCGGGATGGATCTGGGCTTCGTCGAGGATGGCGCGGGTCATGAAAGTCCTGGGATGAGTGGCACGTGGCGTGCGGGTCACGCATTGTGACACGCACACGGGCTGGCGTGGGCGACACCGCGCTTCCCGTCTCTTCGCGCATGTCCCGACATTAAATGATCGTTGCCGTCGAATACGCTGATTGAATATGCCAGCCCAGGCTCGCATACAATTTCAAGCCATCCTCGGTTGCCACCAGCACCGGGCGCGCGCTGCCCGATCTCTGCCTGGCCGCCAGCGCGGCGATCAGTGCTCGCCCCAATCCCCTGCGTCGATGCGCGGCTTCGGTGACGATACGGTCAAACACAAAGACGCCGGCATGTTCCACGGCATGACCGCTGGCGGCAACGGTGCCGTCGCCGGTGAAAATACGCGCCGTCGTGATTGCCTGCGACGTTGCCACGTCAAGCCGGTAGCCGGCCGGCACAGCTGGCGCCTGCAGACTGCCGTCATGGATCATGAAAAATCCGCCAGGGAGCAGTTGCCATCGAGGCGGTAAAAGCTTGAGCAATTGCGCCCCAGAACCACACATCTTGATGAAGATATGCGGACGGTGAATCGACGTCGCCACCGCGCTGATGCCTGGAACAGGCCCTGGAAAAACGTAGCGCCGGATTTCCCCGGGCAAGCCCGTCTCGACGCGCCACCCGCCGTGATCGGGCACGGGCAGCGCCAAACCACGTGCAATGGAACGGGCGGCCAGCCAGGCAGCAAGAAGGCCGGGCTCAGGCAGATGCGAATTTTCTTGCTCCCCCATCATTCGGCTCCCACATTCGTCCCCGCTGATTATGCCAGAGCGCAGGCGGCCGCTACCCGCTGGATCGCATTCAGAACAGCTCGTCGAGCAGCAAGTGAAACTGCAGCTTGCCTTGATCGATATCAAGGAGCCCATATTGCTCAACAAACCTTTGCTGTAGCGCGGCGTCCAACTCACCGAGAGCACGCCATGCGATGGCCAGATCCTGGTAACGGTCGGCGACGCCCGCCCGTCCCACGTCGATGCAAGCGACGACGACGCCTTCCTGCATCACAATATTTTCCAGCGAGAAGTCGCCATGCGTGACAACGAGGTCGGGCACCAGGGGCTGGCAATCCTGCAGCGCCGTCCACACCTGTTCCGCTGTCCAGCCCTGGCGCCCGGCATCGAAATCGTCGGCATCGACCAGGCCCGCATCGATGCGCTGGCGCGCCTGGGCAAGCCGAACGGCATGGCCGGCGTCGAACGGACAGTCGCTCACGGGCAGCGCATGCAGGCGGCGCAGGAAGGCCGCCAGCGCATCGACCACGACGTGACCCAGTGCGGGGTTTGCTTCCAGCACTGCGGACGCCGTTGTGCCTGGCAAGGCCGTCAGCAGCAGCCATGCCTGCTCCGGGTCTGCCACGCGGGCGAACTGGACCACGGCCGGCACGGGCAGGTATGGCGCCAGCCAGCGCAGGCGCGCCAGTTCATCGGCGAGGTCGGCGGCGGCGCTACCCCTGCCGTGCTTCAGGTACAGGTCCGGCGCAGCGTCCCTGCCCTGCAGCCGGTAGACGGCAGCGTCCGAATCACCGACGCTGTCGCGCGTCCATTGCGTCGATTGATAAGCAGCCACGGCGGCGCGAAGGCTGGCGGGCATGGCTGCAGTCACAGAGGATTGCATCTTGTCGGAGGTGCTCATCGCTCTATCCTAGCGGCACGTGCAAGCCCATCTTGAGGCAAGTCAAGGCCACCGAGGTGCGGTAGCGCCGGATATTGTCGTCGCCGCCAAACAGGCGTTCCGTCAGCGCCTCATATTCGGCCATGCTGCTGGCCGTGATGAGCAGCAGGTAATCGGCCTCGCCCGTGATGCCGTAGCACTGCTGGATGGCAGGCTCGGCCATGATGCGCGCGCGCAGGCCGGCCGTGCGCTGCGGGTGCTCGTCGTGCAGATGCACTTCCACCGTGAGTATCAAGGGGCGGCCCAGGCGGCTGGCGTCGAGCACGGCCACTTCCTGACGGATCACCCCGCTTTCGCGCAGGCGCCGGATGCGCCGCTGCACGGCGGGCGCAGACAAATGCACGGCCTGGGCGATTTCGCGCTGCGAGGTCGTGTTATCGCGCTGCAAGATGTCGAGGATCGCCAGGTCGAAGGCATCGAGGGAGAGGGAAGGCGTGAGCGAAAGTTGCGTCATGAGGGTCAAAATGCAGTGCAAATATCGGAGCAGACACAATAAACTTTCACCATTCCGATATCAAGCCTTTTATCACCATGCCATTACGCCGCTTTTCCTCGCTGATTCCCCTGCTCGCCATCCTCGGCTCCGTCACCTGCCTGGGACTGGGCACCTCGTGGGCCAAGCACAGCCTGTTTCCGCTGGTCGGCGCGCAAGGCACGACGGCCGTGCGCGTGGGCTTTTCCGCCCTGCTGCTGTTGCTGTTCTGGCGCCCCTGGCGCTGGCAGCTGAGCCGCGCCGACCTGCGCACGGTGGCCCTGTACGGCGCGGCGCTGGGGCTGACGAACCTGTGTTTCTATATGGCGCTGCGCACGATACCGTTCGGCATCGCCGTGGCGATCGAGTTTTCCGGCCCGCTGGCCGTGGCCCTGCTGGCCTCGCGCCGGCCGGTCGATTTCGTCTGGGTGGCCCTGGCCGTGGCGGGACTGGCGCTGCTGTTGCCGCTCGGCCACGACGTCAGCAATCTCGATCCCACGGGCGTGCTGTTCGCCCTGGGCGCCGCCGTCTGCTGGGCCAGCTATATCCTCTTCGGCAAGCGCGCCAGCCATTTGCATGCGGGTCACTCCGTCTCGCTGGGCCTGGCCATGGCCGCGCTGGTGGTGGTGCCCGTGGGCGTGATGCATAGCGGCGCCGCCCTGCTCTCGCCCGTCGTGCTGGGCGTAGGCTTAGGGGTAGCGCTCATTTCCAGCGCGATACCGATCTCGCTGGAAATGGTGGCCCTGAAGCGGCTGACGCCGCAAGCGTTCGGCATCATGAGCAGCATGGAACCGGCCGTAGCCGCCATGCTGGCGTACATCCTGCTTGACGAGCGGCTGGGGGCCGGGCAGTGGCTGGCCATCGCCATGATCATGGCCGCGTCGATGGGCAGTTCCTACATGGCGCAGCGCCAGAGACGCGGTGCGCCCTGCGCCTCCGTGCATACCTGAACCTCAGTGCGCGGCCGCGCCCGCCACGTGGGCAGCCAGGTTGCGGCGCGCCAGCCACGCCAGCGGCAGCAGTGCCAGCAAGGCGGCGGCCACGCCGGCCCACGGTGACGACGCCATCAGCTGGCGCGACACCATCAGCGCGCCCAGCATGGAGCCGAAGGAAATGCCCAGGTTGAATGCGGAAATGTTCAGGCCCGAGGCGAAGTCGACGGCTTGCGGCGTGTAGCGCTCGGCCGTAGCCAGCATGCCGGCCTGCAGGGCGGGCGACAGGCCGAAGGCGAACACGCCCCAGACAAACAGCATCACCGTCATCATCCATGGCGAGCTGATGCTCAGGGCCACGCCCACTTGCGTGACGGCCAGCAACAGCAGCATCAATCGCAAGGCCTTTTGCCAGCCCAGGTGGCTGGTCAGGTAACCGCCCGCCAGGTTGCCGGCAAAGGTGGCGATGCCGAACACGATCAGCAGCGCGCTGGCCATGGTGGCGGAAAAGCCCGTCACATCCGTCAGGATGGGCGTAATAAAAGTGAAGGCGGCAAAGCTGCTGCCAAAGCCAAACGTGGTGACGGCCATCATGGTCAGGATGGGGCCGCTGCCCAGGGCCGCCAGCTGCGTCATGGCCTTGCCGCCCTTGCCCTGCTGCAAACCGGCCGGCAGCCAGCGCGCCATGGCGCCCAGACCCACGGCGGCCAGCACGACGACGGCAAAAAACGGCAAGCGCCAGCCCATCAGGTTGCCGAGGAAACTGCCGAGCGGCACGCCGATCACCATGGCCAAAGTCAATCCCGCAAACATCACGGAAATCGCCCTGCCCGCCTGCGCCTTGGCGACCAGGCTGGCGGCCACGGTGGCGCCGATGGCAAAGAAGGTGCCGTGCGCCACGGCCGTGATGACCCGTCCCACCAGCAACCATTCAAACGTATGGGAAAAGGCCGCCAGCAAGTTACCGGCCAGAAAAACGCTCATCAGCCCCAGCAAGGCCGCCTTGCGCGGCAGGCGCGACATCAGCAGCACCAGCAGCGGCGTGCCGATGGCCAGCGCCAGCGCATACAGGCTGACCAGCGAGCCGGCCGATTCGATGGAAATCTGCAAATCCTTGGCGATGCTGGGCAGGATGCCGACGACGATGAATTCGGTGACGCCGATGGCAAAGGCGCCGACGGCCAGCGCCAGCACGCCGGGCGGCATCTTGCTGGCTGAAGTGGAAACAGGGCTTGCGGTGGTCATGATGGCTCCGACAATGGTTCAAGCCGGCCAGTGTATCGATGCAAACGCTTTTGATATAGACTCTAATAATGGAAACACCTGTGAAATGGATTCAATAATGTCCAGGCAAGACATCAACCGCGCGTTCGAGATGGCCGTGTTTGTGGCCGTGGTGGAAACGGGCGCCTTTTCCGCCGCCGCGCGCCGCCTGGTTCTGACGCCGTCGGCCGTCAGCAAGCTGGTCAGCCGGCTGGAAGCGCGGCTCGGTGCGCGTTTGCTCCAGCGCAGCACGCGGCAATTGCACACCACGCCCGAGGGCGACGCCTTCTTCGTGCAATGCAAGCGCATCCTCGACGATATCGATGGCGCCGAGCGCGAAGCGGCGCAGGGCGCGGCGCCGCGCGGACGCTTGCGCATTAACTGTTTCGTGCCGTTCGGCGTGCGCCATCTGCTGCCCATCCTGCCCGAGTTCGCGCAGCGCTATCCCGACATCGTGCTTGACGTGGTCGTCAGCGACGCCATCGTCGACTTGCTGGAAGACCGCACCGACATCGCCATCCGCACGGGCAAGCTGAAGGAATCGAACCTGGTGGCGCGCAAACTGGGCGAAGACGCGATGGTCGTGGTGGCGTCGCCGGCTTACGTGGCGCACCACGGCCTGCCGCGCACGCCGCTGGAATTATCCGAACACAATTTATTGGCCTTCAACTTCCGCTGCCAGAACGAAACCTGGCCCTTCCTCGACGGGAGCGGAGGAAGCTTGCAGGTAGCGCCGCAGGGCAATACCTGCGTCAGCGATGGCGAAAGCATGCGCCAGCTGGTGCTGGCGGGCATGGGACTGGGACGCTTTTCGCGCCAGCATGTGCTGCGCGATATCGAGCTAGGGCATTTAATACCCTTGCTGCAGGACTACAATCCGGGCGATCGTGAACTCGTGCACGCCGTCTTCGTGGGACCGGGCTTGCAAGTGCCGGCCCGGGTGCGCGTGATGCTCGACTATCTGCTGGAAAAAGTGCAGCTGGGTAGCGTTTAAATCGCTTCCGCTTCCAGGCGCAGCTGCCGCCCATCGCCCAGCATCACTTCGAATTCGGCCGCCGGCACGGCAGGACTGAACAGATAACCTTGCAGCTGGTCGCAACCGAGTTCGCGCAAGAAGCGCATCTGCTCGGCCGTTTCCACCCCTTCGGCGACGATTTCCTGGCGCAGTTGCTGCGCCATGGTGACGATGGCGCGGGCGATGGCGCAATCGTTTTCATCGAACGGCAAGCCGACGACAAACGAGCGGTCGATTTTCAGGGTGCTGATGGGGAATTTCTTCAAATACGCCAGGCTGGAATAACCGGTGCCGAAGTCGTCCAGCGCCAGCGCCAGGCCCATGGCCACCAGCTGGTTCATGATGTCGATCACCTTGTCGGCGCCGCGCATCAGCAGGCTTTCCGTGATTTCCAGCATGATCTGGTCGGGCCGCACGCCATAGCGTTCCAGCACGGCCGCTATGCGCGCCGGCAACTGTTCATCGAACTGGCGCGCCGACAGGTTGACGGCGATGGCCGGCATGTGCAGGCCACGGTCTTCCCAGTTGCGGATCTGGCGGCAAGCCTCGTCCAGAACCCAAGTGCCCAGTTCGAGAATCAAACTGGTTTCCTCGGCAACGGGAATGAAGAGGCCGGGCGAGACCATGCCGCGCATCGGATGCTTCCAGCGCAGCAAGGCTTCCGCGCCCACGATGCGCCCGCTGGCCAGGCTCACTTTCGGCTGGTAATGCAATTCCAGTTCCTTGTCGCCCAGGGCCAGGCGCATTTCGCTTTCCAGGCGCAAATGTTCCTTGGCCCGCCGGTTCATGTCTTCGCGGTAAAACAGGAAAGTCGATTCGATGGTCTGCCCCGCCTTGGCCACGGCCACGTCGGCAAAGCGGAACAGGGCCGGCGCTTCCAGGCCATCTTCCGGATACACGGTGATGCCGATGCTGGCGCCCACGTGCAGCGCGTGCGCATCGATATTGATCGGCGCTTCCAACAGGTTGAGCAGCTTTTGCGCCACGTTCGCCGCATGTTCGCGCTTTTCGATATGCAACAGCGCCACGACGAACTTGCTGTTGTCGACCCGCGCCAGGATGTCCGCGTCGCGCAGGGCGCCACGGAACAACTGGCCGATGGCGATCACCAGCTGGTCGCCCACTTCGTGGCCCAAGGTGTCGCTGATGGAACCGATGCGGCTGATGTCGATGACCATCAGCGCGCCATGCGTGCCTTGCCGTTTCGCTTCAGCCAGGCCCTGGCCCACCAGCTGGTTCAGCAGGCAGCGGTTGGGCAAGCCCGTCAGGCTGTCGTAATTGGCCATGCGCTGCATGCGCGCTTCGGCATCCTTGTGCACCGAGATATCGGAAAACAGGGAAAACACATGACTGATCTCGCCATACTCGTCGCGCACGACGCTGATGGTGACGTCTTGCGGGAACAGTTCGCCATTCTTGCGCTTGCCGATGATTTCGCCGCGCCAGGAGCCGTGCCCCCGCATGGCGGCGCGCACCTTGGCGCGGAAATCGGGGTCGTGCACGCCCGAGCGCAGCAAGTCAGGCGTGCGGCCGATGGCTTCGGCCGGCGAAAAGCCGGTGATGCGGGAAAACGAACTGTTGATGGAGACGATGCGCTCTTCTGCGTCCGTGATCAGCACGGCTTGCTCGCTATCTTCGATGATGCGTGCGTGCAACCTCACCTTGTCCACGTCGGACAGCGGTTCGCTCATGGCCGACAGGCGCACGGCCATGCCGCACGCCTTGCCCGCCTGGTCGTGGATCACGTGGCGGTGCATGCGCAGCCACGTCACCATGCCCGACTTCTTGCGCCGGCGCACATCGGTGGCCACGTCGCCCTGCTTGAAATGCAGTTCCAGCACGCTCGCTTCCGCATCGTCTTCGGGATACAAAAACAGGATGTGCTGGCCCAGCGCTTCCAGTTCGGAATAGCCGAACATCTGTTCAGCGCCATGGTTCCAGCCGATCAGGAAGCCATCGGGATCGATTTCCAGCAAGGCGTCGGCGAGCGCCACGCGCACCACGGGCCGGCTGGCGCCGCGCAGCCGCTCCAGCTCTTCCTGCAGCCGCGCCAGAGTGGCGGCCTGCTGCGGCCCCGCCTGTTCACGGGCGTCCTGCGCCAGGCTCAGGCACAGCGCGACCTTCGCCTCAAGCATGGCAGCCCCGCGCGTGTGCCAGGTCAGGGGAACATATCAGGGGCGCTGCGGTGTGTGTCATCATCAAAATCCCACGATGGGGCATGCAAGTCGGAGCAGAAAGACGGTCGAAATACTATGAATATGATAACTTAAAAATGTTGGCATATGTCAACATTTTAAGACCTAGGCCGAATGGCCCGGCAGATGCTGCGCCAGGCGGGCAAACACATCCGGTTCGCGCATGCGCGCCATCCACCAGCGCAACGCGGCGCCATCCTCGCCCACTCTCCACGCCAGGTAAAACGTTTCCGACGGTTTCGGCTCTTCCACGGCCTTTTCCACCAACTGGCCGCGCGCAATGGCGGCGCGCGCGCACGGTCCCGGCAGGAAGCCAAAGCCCAGTCCCAGCACCTGGTAGTCGAACTTGACCTGCATGCTCGGCACGCTCAAGGCATCTTGTCCCAGCAGCAACCCTACGGTGCGCGGCGCCATCTGGCGCGCCGAGTCGGCCACCACCACGGCCCGGTACTGCTGCAGATGGCCGCGCGAGAGGGGCTCTGCCACCTGCGCCAGCGGATGCGTGGGCGCCACGGCAAAGACGAAGTCGAGCATACCGATCGGCTGCGCGATATAGCCGCCGCCCGCCGGCCCGTCGCCGGGTGCGCCCACCAGCAAGTCGACCCGGCGGTCCAGCAACGCTTCCCAGGTGCCCGACAAGGTGTCTTGCGACAGGCGCAGGCGCGTCTGCTGCGCCACGTCATAGAAGGCGCGCACGTCATCGGCCAGGGCCACGGCGGAAAACATGGAATCGATGCCGATGGACAATTCCGTTTCCCAGCCGGACGCCACCCTGCGCACGCGGTGCTCGAGGTCCTGCGCCGCCTTCAGCAGATAGCGGCCCTCTTTGAGCAATTCCTGGCCGGCCGCCGTCAGCATGATTTTCGGACCGTTGCGCTGGAACACTTGCACGCCCAGGTCGTCTTCCAGCTTGGCCACCGTATAGGAAATGGTGGACGGCACTTTATGCAACTCCTTGCCGGCCGACGAGAACGATCCGCAGCGGTCGATGGCGTCGACGATTTGCAAGGCATCCAGGCTTAGTCTTAACATTCGATTTTTTCGATCATAGCTCGCAAGATTTTCCGTTTTTCTTTCTCTGCACAGGGGCCTATACTTGCTCCATCGTACAGCGAAGGGCAGCATCGGCGCGAAGGCACAGCGTCAGGCAACAGCCATTCGAAATTATCGCACATTCATTCATAGAAACGGAGTCCACCATGTTACAGATTCGTCATAGCGAAGAACGCGGCGCCGCCAACCACGGCTGGCTCAATTCCCACCACAGCTTTTCCTTCGGCAGCTACCACGATCCGTTGCACATGGGTTTTGGCCCCTTGCTGGTGATCAATGAAGACCGCGTCACGCCGGGCCAGGGTTTCGGCACGCACGGCCACCGCGACATGGAAATCATTTCGTATGTGCTCGACGGCGCGCTGGAGCACAAGGACAGCATGGGCACCGGTTCCGTGCTGCACTACGGCGATGTGCAGCGCATGAGCGCCGGCAGCGGCGTGCGCCACAGCGAGTTCAATCATTCCGCCACGGACGGCTTGCACTTCCTGCAGATCTGGATCCAGCCGAACGTGACGGGCATAGCGCCCAGCTATGAAGAGAAACATTTTACGCCGGAAAGCAAACGGGGCAAGCTGCGTCTGATCGCCTCGTCCGACGGGCGCCAGGGTTCCGTGCTGATTCACCAGGATGCGGCCATCTACGCCAGCATCCTGCAGGAAGGCGAGCAAGCCGAACATGCGCTGGACGAAGGCCGCATCGCGTATGTGCACCTGATCCGCGGCAGCCTGGTGGTCAACGGCACGCCCCTGAAAGCGGGCGATGCGCTGAAATTGACACAAGAGGCCGCAGTGACGTTGACGCAGGCCGAGGATGCCGAGGTGCTGGTCTTCGATCTGCCTCGATAAGGATCGCTGGCCAAACCCGCATGCGGTTGCTGGTGGAACGGGGCTTCGGCAAGGCCAGCCGTCTTGCAAAAGGCTGATCCGGCCGCAATTAGAGGGATAGTACCAGGCATTCCAGCCTTCAAATCTCAGCCAGGGGAAATGGATGCCCCTGCTTTTTGGTATGATGACAGCGCGCGCCGGCACCGCAGTGGTACGGCGCGCCTCTATTTTTGACAATTACCTATATGAGCACAACCATGCAAAGCGGCGCAGACCTCCTGGCGACAGGCGAATTGGATTACACGACTTCCTGCGCACTGCCGACGCCGTGGGCCCAGTTCACCCTGCACGCCTTTGTCGAACACGCCACGGGCAAGGAACACCTGGCCATGGTGCTGGGCGATGTCGGCAACGGCGAACCGGTACTGGCGCGCGTGCATTCCGAGTGCCTGACGGGCGACGTGCTGTTTTCGCAGCGCTGCGACTGCGGCGCCCAGCTCGAAGGCGCCTTGAAGCGCATCGCCGAGGAAGGCCGCGGCATTTTGCTGTATCTGCGCCAGGAAGGGCGCGGCATCGGCCTGATCAACAAGATCCGCGCCTATCGCCTGCAAGAGGCAGGCGCCGACACGGTGCAGGCGAATGAACAGCTGGGCTTCAAGGCCGACGCGCGCAACTACACCTTGTGCAAACCCATGTTTGCGCAATTCGGCATCCACAGCCTGCGTTTGATGACGAACAACCCGCGCAAGATCGCCGCCATGGAAGGGCTGGGCATCACGGTGGCCGAACGGGTGCCGCTGCTGGTCAATCGCAACGCCTTCAACCAGCACTACCTGAACACCAAGCAAAGCAAGCTCGGTCACATGATGACGCCGGAAACGGCGCCGGCGCTGGAAGACGGCGCCCTGTAATTGCCCGGGCTGGCGCGGAATGGCGCGTCACTTGGGCGCCGGGCCGGCCTCGCTCCGGCTCACGCACAAAGGATGCATGAAATTATCTAACTTCGCCTTCTTGCTGGCCAGCCTATGCGCTGCCGCAGGCGCCCACGCGGCCCCCACTGCCTCGACTCCCCCCGCCAAGCCGCCACCGGCCACCGCCGCACCCGCTGCCACCGAACATGCAGCCTTGCCGCCGCCCTCGTCCGCCGCGCAAAAACTGTACACGGCCGCGCGCGCCGACATCCTGCAAGTGCGCGTGCTGCTGAAAAACGGCCGCACGCAATCGTCGGTGGGCTCGGGCTTTTTGATCGGCACGGGCGACCTGGTAGTGAGCAACTATCATGTCGTGTCGCAATTCGCGCTCGACCCCGATACCTACGTGGGCGAATGGGTCGACACCAGCGGCCAGCGGGGCAATGTGGAATTGCTGGCCGTCGACGTGCTGCACGACCTGGCGGTGCTGCGCGTGAACCGCCATGGCACGGGCTTTTTCAAGATGCCGGAATCGCTGGCGCCCCTGACGCAGGGCCAGTACCTGTATTCGATGGGCAATCCGCTGGACCTGGGCTTCGCCATCTCGGAAGGCTCGTACAACGGCGTCGTCACGCGCAGCTTCTACGACCAGCTGATGTTTACGGGACCGATCAATGCCGGCATGAGCGGCGGCCCCAGCGTCACGGCCAGCGGCGACGTCGCCGGCGTGAACGTCTCGAAACGCCTCGATGGCGAACTCGTCAGTTTTCTCGTGCCGGCCCGCTATGCCCAGCAATTGCTGGCCAAGGTGGCCCAGCAGGGCAAGCCGCCGAAAGACTTCAAGCCGCTGGTGACGGCGCAGTTGCTGGCGCACCAGGAAGTGATGCTGGCGCGCCTGCTCGACACGCCCTTGAGCCTGAAAGCCATGGGCCCGTATCGCGTGCCCGTGCGCGAATCGGACCAGATGCGCTGCTGGGGCCGCTCCAACGTCAAGTCCGACAAGCCCTACATGCTCGACAACACCAGCTGCGCCATGGAATCGGCCATCTTCATCTCGGGCGCCCTGCAGACGGGGCAAGTGTCGATGCGCCACGAATTCCTGCGCAGCAGCGAACTGGGTGCACTGCGCTTTTCCGAGCTGGCCAGCGCCTCGTTCAAGAATGAAAGTTTTGGCAGCTACAAAAGCGTGCACCTGACGGGCCCCCATTGCACCGAACAATTCGTCAAGAACCAGACCTTGCCCTTGCGCGCCGTGCTGTGCGTGCGCGCCTACCGCAAGTTTACCGGCCTGTACGACTTTGCCCTGCTGGCCGCCAGTACCGATGAACCACTGATGAGCCTGCAAAGCCGCATCGACGCGCGCGGCGTGTCCTACGCCAACGGCATGCGCGTCACGCGCACCTTCCTCGACGCGCTGTCGCGCGCACCATCGACCACCGGGACGCGCAAGCCATGACAGCACCGTATTTCATCGAAATCCTCACCGAGAATGGCGAAGTACAGCAGCGCCAGCGCATCGATGCCTTGCCGATCCGCATCGGCCGCGGCTACGACAACGACTTCATCCTCGACGACGCGCACACGGCGGCCAGGCACGCCATTGTCGAAGACGATGGCGCAGGCGGCCTGCTGCTGCGCGACCTGGGCAGCCAGAATGGCGTGATCCACCGGGGCCAACGGCAACTGCAAGTGGCCCTGAGCGGCAACAGCATCGTGCGCCTGGGCCACACGCGCCTGCGCGTGCGCGCCAGCGACCAGCCTGTTGCGCCTGAATTGAGTGATACCACCAGGCACGACTGGGAAGGCTTGCGCCCCGCCGTCGCCGGCCTGGCCATGATCGGCGCCTCGGCCGCCTTTAGCAACTGGCTCAGTGATGCCGACGCCTTCGAGCCGATTTCCTACCTGATGATCATCGCCTACGCACTGGCCGGCGGCCTCGTGTGGGCGTCGATCTGGGCCGTGGCGAACCGGCTGTTCGGCCATGTGGCGCGCTTCGGCCGCCACCTGTTCATCATCGGCTGCGGCTTGCTGGCCATGGAAGTATGGGAACTGGGCAGCAATGTGGCGGCGTATGCACTGTCGCTGGAAGTGCTGACGCGCTACGGGCGGCATATGTTCATCGTCATCGTCTGCGCCATGATCTACTACCATTTGCGCACGATCAAACCCCAGCATCCGCGCCGCTTCGGCCTCGTCGCCGTCGTGCTGGCCATCCTCGGCTCGACCCTGATCCTGCTGAGCAACCTGCAGACCAGCGGCCGCCTGGCCGACGAGGCCTACATGTCGGTGATCTACCCGCCGGCACTGCGCCTGAGTCCAAATCAAACGACGCAGGCCTTCTTCCGCGATGCGGCCGGCCTGCAGCGCGCCGTCGACGCCGAGCGCGGCAAGGTGGCCAGGGGTGCCGACGAAGACGAGGACAGCGGCGATTAACAAAGCGCATGCAAAAAGCCCGCCGGTCTGTCAAGACACGGCGGGCTTTTTTACGTGCGCCGCAAGGCGCGCAGAGTATCGCTGCTTGGAACTTGCGCTTAAAACTTCGCGTCCTGCTTGCGGCGCGCCGTGAAGCCCAGCAAGCCCAGACCGATCAGCAGCATGGCATAGGTGCTTGGCTCCGGCACGGCCGAGACCAGGCCATCGGTGCTGGAAAAGCTGGTGAAATTGCTGTTGCCCGCCTTGAACTGCGCTTGCTGGCCGCCATCGCAGCAGTTTTCCAGGCCATAGATGCTCAGAGTATGGTTGCCGGCCGCCAGCAAGCTCGAACCGCTGAGGAACTGGCTGCCATTGTTGTAGTTGCCTGCCCACCACATGTCGTTGCTCTTGAAGTCCAGCGCCACGCCGTCGAGGAACAGGGCGCCGCCCTTGCCGAAATCGACGCCGGTACGGAAGCTCCAGGCACCCGCATCGGCTGCGCTGACGCCAAAATTGACCACCGACTTGAAGGCGATGTTCGAACCATTGCCGAACAGGCTGCTATTCGTGACATTGTCGTAGCTGGCAATCGTCGTCGTGCCATAACCTGCACCCGGCGTAGCCACGGCGGCATTCACCACGGACTGGTAAGCGGCGGCGGAAGCTTGCGCGCTGGCGTTCGAGAAACCGGTGGACACGGTGACGGTGCTGGCGTTCGCGTGGGCAAACACACCGACAGCGATCAGGGACAGGGCGATTTTAGGCAAATTTTTCATGATTATATCCAGTAGTTATTCAGTAGGCGTGCGGGCGCTTGGATTCAATGCACGCTGCACTGAGGCGTGTTGGTGGGAGCGCTAGAGACTGCAAAGATGAGCGGTCGGGGGCTGGAACTACCGCGCAAGATCGCGGACTTGCTACGCAATTGCACTGCGCTGCAAGCGTCCTGGAAAGGGTTCGGGTTTCCGGGACAGGTTCAGACGGTTGACGGGTCGGGCAAGACGATGAAGCTATTTTATACTAATTTTCTTTTAAGAAAAGTATTTTTCTTTTAACCACTAAAGATTCTATTATAACAAGCATCATCCCCTGCCCCGATTGTCGCGACCACGCCACAGATGGCGCCGCCACTGTCGCATGGTGCGCATTTCTTTTCACATGCCGCTGCACCACGGGGCGAAACAGCATGGCAAAATGCAGTCATGCAGCTATCTGTCCGATGAGGGGGAAAGAGGAAATGGTCGACCTGGAAGAACTACGCTATCTGGCACTGTCGTTTCCCGACACCACCGAGGAAGAACACCACGACCGTCCAGCCTTCCGCGTGGGCGGGAAGATCTTTGCCACCCTGCCCGACGACGAGCACATCAACGTGCTGCTCGATGCGGAAGCGGCGCATATCGCCACCGTCATCACACCGTCCGGCTGTCAAAAGCTGTGGTGGGGCGAGCGCCTTGCCGGCATCACGGTGCGCCTGGCGGATGCCGAGCTGGACATGCTGGCCGCCGCCCTGACAGCCGCCTGGCGGCGCAAGGCGCCCAGCGACCTGGCCAAGACCATCGCCCCGACGGGGTAGTTACATCGGCCAATTGCGCAGCAGCAAGCCCACCATCTGCTGCAATTGCTCGCGCGATACGCCCGCCGCCGCCTGGATGGCCATGCCCTGCGACAAAGTCACGACAAAGCGCGCCTGCTGCTCGGGACAGGAATCGAGCGGCAAATCGCCCTCCTCCCTGGCGCGCCGCAAGCGGTCGCGCAATTTGATTTCACCGCGCAGCCGGCGCGCAAACAATTCATCGCGGATCGGCAAGGCATCGTCGCTGCAGGCGAGCGCTGCATTGACGCCCATGCAGCCGTGCGGGCCGTCCGGCATGGTTTGCGCATCGACATACTGCGTCAACAGGGCTTCCACCACCTGGCGCGCCGTCGGCTGTTCCAGCGCCGCATCAAAAAACTGCATGCGCGTGTCGCTGTAGCGTTCGAGCGCCTTGTGGAATAGCTGCTCCTTGTTGCCGAAGACGGCATACAGGCTGGGCCGGTTCATGCCCATGGCTTTCGTCAATTCCGGCAGGGAACTGCCTTCATAGCCTTTTTCCCAGAACACTTTCATGGCGCAATCGAGCGCTTCATCCGCGTCGAAGGTGCGTGGCCGGCCCGTTTTCGCCTTGACCGCTGGCTCTTTTTTATCTTGTTTCATACCGTTCGGTAAAAAATTATTGACAACACTGTCTGCCTGCCCTGATTATATACCGACCGGTTAAAAACCTCCCGGCTTTTCAGGAACCTCATATGCAAACACTTTCCAACGCTACTGACGACGATACCACCGTGGCGCCCTGGCTGGCCGTCTTATCTGTCGGCATCGGCGCCTTCGCCCTCGTCACGTCCGAATTCCTGCCCGTCGGGCTGCTGCCTGCCATGGCAGCCGAACTGGCCATCAGCAAGGGCCAGGCGGGACTGATGATCACCACGCCCGGCATCGTTGCCGCGTTTGCCGCCATCTTCGTCACCGTCGGCTCGGGCCGCCTGGACCGCCGCACCGTGCTGCTGGCCCTCACCGCCCTGCTGGTCGTTTCGAACCTGCTGGTGGCGCTGGCCCCCTCGTATGCGTGGATACTGCTGGGCCGCGCCATGCTGGGTGTGGGCGTGGGCGGCTTCTGGGCCATCGGCAGCGCCATCGGCCCGCGTCTGGTGGCACCGCAGCATGCGTCGCGCGCCATGTCCATCATCTTTGCCGGCGTCTCGATGGGTACGGTGGCGGGCGTGCCGGCCGGTGCGCTGGTGGGCGAGCTGGTCGGCTGGCGGGTCGCTTTCGGCGCGGCCAGCGCCATTGCCGTACTGGTCTTCCTCGGGCAGTTGCTGCTGTTGCCCAAGCTGCCACCGACGCAAGCCATCCGCCTGCGCCAGTTGCCGATGATTTTCAGCATCCGCAAGGCCAGGCTGGGCCTGATCGCCACGGCCATGCTCTTCACGGGCCAATTCGCCGCCTACACGTATATCGCGCCCTTCCTCACGCAGATTTCACACCTGGCGGCCGGCACGGTCAGCGCCATGCTGCTGGTATATGGCGCTTCCGGCTTCATCGGCAACCTGGTGGGCGGCTGGGCCGCCGGCCGCTACGAACGGGCCGCGCTGATGCTGACGGGCGCCGTGCTGGGCTTGTCCACCTTGGCGCTGGCCGCATTCGGCAGCCATTCGGTGACGGCGATGCTGCTGGTGGCCGTGTGGGGCTTCGGTTTTGGCGCCATGCCGATCGCCGTGCAGACGTGGATGTTCAAGGCCGCGCCACACTTGATGGAAGGCAGCAGCGCGCTGTTTGTCGCCATCGTGCAAGTGTCGCTGGCATCAGGCGCCTTGCTCGGTGGCATGGCCGTCGACCGGCTGGGCGTGTCCAGCGCAATGGTGCTGGGCGGCGTGTTCGCCCTCGGCTGCGCCTTGACGATCGCACTCTTCGGCAAGCCGCAAGCCAGCGCCGGCGCGGCATGCCCAGCGTCGTAGGACCGTGCCTTCAGATGCGCCCGCGGCGAAATTCGCCGAGGAATTTCGTCACGTCGGACGGCGTCATCGGCGCGTCCGCGTCGCCATGATATGCATACAGGAAGGGCGTGCCGCCCAGGCGGTCCGTCAGCTTGGCAAAGAGTAAAAAACGGCTGCCCAGCGGATAGCGCTGCAGGTCGACCAGGCGGCGCGAGCACTGCACGGCCAGTTCCGGCGAAAAGGCCTGGCCCGGCACGGGACGGATTTCCACGCGGCCATTGATCGCGCGCGATTCGACGGCGACGTGCCGGTATGCATAAGTATCACGGGCCATGCCGCCACCTTGAATGAAGTAAAGGCGCCATCTTAAGCGAAGTGGGCGCCGGCCGTGCTACTGCGCCACGATGCGCAGCAAACGCCCGTTGTCTTCGTCCGTCAGCGCATACAGGTAGCCGTCCGGTCCCTGGCGCACGTCGCGCACGCGCGCGCCGATGGCCAGGCGGTCCTGCCCCGTCACCTTGCCGTTCGCATCGACGGCGATGCGGCGGATATCCTTGGCCGCCAGGCCGCCGCTGAAGATGCTGCCGCGCCAGGCGGCAATCTTGTCGCCCGTGTAGACGGCCAGCCCCGACGGGGCCGGCGATGGCACCCAGGCCACGCTGGGGTTGAGCATGCCCGGCACTTCATGCTGGCCAACGGGTTCATGCGTCTTGTAGTCGGCGCCATAGCTTTGCAGGGGCCAGCCATAGTTGCCGCCCGCCACCACCAGGTTCAGCTCGTCGCCGCCATACGGACCGTGCTCCGTGGCCCACACGCGGCCCGAAACGGGGTCGAGCGCCAGGCCCTGCACGTTGCGGTGGCCATATGACCAGATTTCCGGCAAGGCGCCCTTGGCGGCCAGCGGATTGCCGGGCGCGGGTTTGCCATCTTCCGTCAGGCGCAGGATGGAACCCTGGTGCGTGGCCAGGTTTTGCGCCTGCTCGCGCGCCAGACGGTCGCCTATGCGCAGCGGCGGATTGCCACCGTCGGCCACGCTCATCAGCAAAGTGCCATCCGGCAGCCACAGCAGGCGTGAACCAAAATGCTGGCCGCCGCTCTTGTCGGTGGCCACCTTGAACAGGGTCTGGATGCCCGTCACACGCTTGCCATCGAACACGCCGCGCACCAGGGTCGTGCGGTTCGCGTCATTCGTGCCCGTCGATACGGTCATGTACACGCGCGGGTTCGGCTTGTCGGCATCTTGCGGATGCAGCACGATATCGAGCAAGCCGCCCTGCCCGCCCGTAAACACCTTGGGCATGCCTTCCAGCGCCACGTCCTCGAATTTCTTGCCATTCAGCAGATGCAAGGTGCCCTGCTTGCTGGTGACCAGCGCGCGGCCCTCGCCCAGCCAGGCGATGCCCCACGGCTGGCGCACGCCCTGCGCGACGGTCTCGGCCTTCCAGCCCTGCTTGGCGGCGGGCGGCTCTCCCGTGGCTTGCAGTTCGGCCCAGGCCGATGGCGCGGCCGTCAATGCCCATGCAAGCAAGATGCTGATGCGGCGTAACTGGAACATGCTCTCTCCTGTCGGTGGATGCTGCGAAGGTGGAATCAGGCGCGCAGCAGCAAGGCCACGGCTTCGGCCGCGATGCCCTCTTCCCGGCCCAGGTAGCCCAGCTTTTCATTCGTCTTGGCCTTGATGTTCACCTGGCCCACACTCACGCCCAAATCGTCGGCCACGTTGACGCACATGGCGGCGATGTGCGGCGCCATCTTCGGGCGCTGGGCGATGATGGTGGCGTCGATATTGCCGATGATATAACCGGTGGCTTGCACGCGGCGCACGGCTTCGCGCAGCAGGGTGCGCGAATCGGCGCCCTTGAATTGCGCATCCGTGTCGGGGAAATGGCGGCCGATGTCGCCCAGCGCGGCGGCGCCGAAGATGGCGTCGGTAATCGCGTGCAGCAGCACGTCCGCGTCGGAATGGCCGAGCAAGCCCAGGTGATGGGGAATCTTCACGCCGCCGATGATCAGGTCGCGGTGCTCTACCAGCGCGTGGCAGTCATAGCCCTGGCCGATGCGAAATGGGAGTACGGGTGTCGTTGTGTGCATGCGAGTCTCTCTGGAATTCAAGGATGGGACAAATACAGCTCGGCTGTGTGTATGTCGCGCGGCAAGGTTACCTTCAGGTTGCGCGGGTGGCCTTCGACCAGCCGGGGCGCCAGGCCCAGCGCTTCGACGGCGGAAGCGTCGTCCGTGATGGCCTGCGGATCGGGCGCTTGCGACAGCGCCCGGTGCAGCAAGGCATAGCTGAACATCTGCGGCGTCTGCGCCAGCCACAGGCCGTCGCGCGGCACCGTTTGCGCCGACAGGCTGCCCGGCCCGGCCCGCTTGACGGTGTCGACCACGGGCAAGGCCAGCAAGCCGCCGGCCGGATGTGCACCCACTTCGGTAATGAGCTTGGCGATCAGCGCCGGCGTCAGGCCAGGCCGCGCCGCGTCGTGCACCAGCACCTGGTCGTGTGCATCGATGCTGCCGTGCAGCGCCTGCAGGGCATTCAAGATCGTTTCCATGCGCGTGGCGCCGCCGCAGCGCAGCACAGTCACGCCGCTGTTGTTCCCTTGCGGCACGACGGCATCTATCTGGCCATCCTCCGCGCTGACGACGACATACGTATGCGCGATCAGGGGGCTGGCGAGAAAGGCGTCGAGCGCGTGGCGCAGCATGGGCTTGCCGGCGATGGGTAAATATTGCTTGGGACTACCCGCCTCCATGCGCGCGCCCACGCCGGCGGCGGGGATCAGCGCAAAATAACGGGGATGATTCGATACTGCTGTCATGCGCTTCCTTGTCTTGTCACTGCTGGGCGGACTGTACCTTGCCCGCCAATATGTTCTGGATTTCGCCTTTGCACGCCTTGCCCAGGCGCGCATATTCCTGCGGCGAATCGATGGCCGCCTGCAAGACTTCCACCTTGCGCATCTCGGCCTTGATATACGGCAACCAGCCCGTATCGATCTCGCGCGCCAGCGCCGCCCTGGCCGTGCCGCTGGGCGCGTACAGGGGCCGCGCCTCGAAACGCCTGGCCAGCGCGGCGCGCACGGTCTTTTCCACGCGCGGCAAATGTTCCATATACGTTTTCATGTGCCGCAGCTCATGCGCGAGTATCTCATCATACGCGCATGTGCCCGGGGCAAATTCACGGCCGATATAGATCACCACGGGAGCGTAGTTGAGCTTGACGGAAATCTGCGGCGCCACGCATTCGTAGCCGCTGGCAGGATCTTGCAGCATGGGCCCGGCCAGGCCAATTTGCACTTGCGACTCGGTCTTCGTCAGGCCCAGCACCCAGGTATTCGCGCGCGCTGTGCCCTTCATGACGGTCAGCGCCTTGTACGGCAGATGCGTATCGATGCTGTAGCCGTTCTGTTGCGCCGTCAGCACGGACACCGTCTTGCTGATCGTGTCTTCGCAGCGCACCTGGAACGGCGTGCGCGCCTGCGCCTGTGCACCCAGGGTGACACAGGCGAGCAGCAGGAAAATGGGCAGGCGCAGGCGCAAGATCAAGCCGCTTGCCAGGCGCCGCTGGTGATCTTGTCGAGCCAGAAGATGCCGATGACGGTTTTCACATCGGTGATCGTGCCATCCTTGACCCAGTCGAGCAGCTGCGGCACGGTGGCCGTAAACGTTTCCAGGAACTCGCCCTCGTCCAGACGGCGCTCGCCGGCTACGAGGCCCCGCGCCAAAAACAGTTCCAGGTGTTCATCCGAATACGCGATGGCGTTATGGATGGTGGAGACGAATTTCCAGTCGCTGGCCGTGTAGCCCGTTTCTTCCAGCAACTCGCGCTGGGCGCAGGCCAGGTGCGATTCGCCTGCGTCGATCTTGCCGGCGGGGAATTCAATAAAGACCCTGTCCAGCGGATAGCGGTACTGGCGTTCCATCAGCACCATGCCGTCGTCGAGCAGCGGCAGGATGACGACGGCGCCCGGATGCAGGATGAATTCGCGCACCGTGATCTTGCCGTCCGGCAGGGTCACGCGGTCGCGCTGCACGCGCAGGAAGCCGCCTTGATAAACGAGCTCGCCGTCCACCTTGGTTTCAATCAGATTCGTATCCATGGGATTCCTTTATTCAATAAAAAACGGCGCCAGAGGCGCCGCTTTCGGAGGATGGTGCCTAGCGGCGTTTACGCAGATAACGAGTCACGAAACCTGGAAAAGCCAACACCAGGAACAGACATCCGGTGATGGCATAAAACTCCCACGTCTGCGGAAAACCGTTGCCGATGCGCGCTTCGAGCGCGAACGCCACGGCGCCGACAATGAAGTACAGAATCACCATCTCCAGCAGGCGCAGCGCCAGAGGCTTGCGCCAGCCTTGCTCTGCCTGCGCCGCTTTTTTCAGCGGCACGGCGGCAAACAGTTTCTCATTCAGAAATGGCAGGTTGGCGCCCAGGATACCCAGGGCGATCACCAGCCAGCTCGAGGCGGTGACATCCATCGGTCAGGACGCCAGCGTCTTGGTAATCGCCGTCGCGCAAGCAGCCAGGATGCTGTTAGGCATCACACCGAGGGCCAGGACGAACACGCCGTTCAGGGCCAGCACGACGCGCATGTCGCCATGCACGACCAGCGCGTTGGTGTCCGTCGGCTCGTCAAACCACATCATCTTCACGACGCGCAGGTAGTAGAAGGCGCCGATCAGCGAGAACAGCACGGCAGCGATGGTCAGCCACAGCTGGCCCGTGGCCAGCACGGAAGCGAGCACCGAGTACTTGGCCATGAAGCCCATCAGCGGCGGCACGCCGGCCAGCGAGAACATGAACAGGGTCATCACCAGCGCGAAGATCGGGCTGCGTTTGCCCAGACCCTTGAAGTCGGCCAGTTCTTCTGCTTCGAAACCATTACGTGCCAGCAACATGATCACGCCAAAGGTACCCAGCGTGGTGAACACGTAGGTGATGACGTAGTACATCGAGGCGCCGTAGGCGGTGGCTGCGCCAGCCGCGTTCAGGGTGTTGTTCGGCGCATCGACGGTACCAGACAGCAGGCCCAGCAGCACGAAGCCCATTTGCGCGATGGTCGAGTACGCCAACATGCGCTTCAGGTTCGTTTGCGCGATGGCGGTGAAGTTACCGATGGCCAGCGACATCACGGCCAGCACCAGCAGCATTTGCTGCCAGTCATGCGCCATCGGCAGCAAGCCCTCGCCCAGCAAACGCAGGGTGATGGCAAACGCGGCCAGTTTCGGCGCGCCGCCCAACAGCAAGGTCACGGCCGTTGGCGAACCTTGATACACGTCAGGCACCCACATGTGGAATGGCACGACGCCCAGTTTGAAGGCCAGTCCAGCTACCAGGAAGACCAGGCCAAAGACCATGATGGTGCCGTTGGTCTTGCCGTTTTCCAGCGCCACGCGCAGTTCGCCCAGGTCCAGCGTGCCGGAGGCGCCGTACAGCATCGAGATACCGTACAACATGAAACCGGAAGCCAGCGCGCCCAGGATGAAGTATTTCATGGCCGCTTCCGTGGCCTTGGCATTGTCACGGCGCAAGGCGATCAGTGCGTACAGCGACAGCGACATCAGTTCCAGACCCAGGTAGATGATCAGGAAGTTGTTGGCCGAGATCATGATCATCTGGCCCAGCAGTGCAAACAGGGCCAGCACATAGAATTCGCCGCCCAGATTACCCGACAGCATGCTGCGGTCGGTGGCATAGGCACGCGAGTAGATCAGGGTCAGCGCCACGGCGCCGTACGAGAACAGTTTCAGCAGCTGCGACATCGGGTCCGACACGAACATGTTATGGAACGTGTAGACGGTGGTGCCCGCGTTGAAGTCGCCGACGGTCAGCAAGGCGCAGCCTGCCAAAGTCAGCAGCGACAGCGCATAGGTGATCGAACGCTTCGCCGCAGGCAAGAACATATCGATCAGCAAGAGCGCCGACGTGGCGATCAGCAGAAAGATTTCCGCGTACAGCGGTACCAGATTAGGTGCATTAGTCATGTTATCGGTCTTCTATTTAAGGCAACTTGCTGATGGCGACATGCTGCAGCAGGTCGGCAACCGAAGTTTGCATCGTGTCGGTGAACGGGGCTGGGTACAGACCCATCACGAGCACGGCGATGGCCAGCACAGCAAGCATGAAGAATTCACGTTTGTTGATGTCGGTCAGTTCGGCCACATGCTTGTTCTTGATCTTGCCGAACACCACGCGCTTGGCCATCCACAGCGAGTACGCCGCGCCCCAGATCAGTGCCGTTGCAGCCAACAGACCGATCCAGAAGTTGTATTGCACCGCGCCCAGGATCACCATGAACTCGCCGACGAAGCCGGAAGTCGCTGGCAGACCGCAGTTGGCCATCGAGAACAGCACGAACAAGGCGGCAAATTTCGGCATGCGGTTCACGACGCCGCCGTAGTCGGCGATGTTGCGGGTATGCATGCGGTCATACAGCACGCCGATGCACAGGAACATCGCAGCGGAGATGAAACCGTGCGAGACCATCTGCACGATACCGCCCTGCACCGAAATGTCGTTGAACATGAAGAAGCCCAGGGTCACAAAACCCATGTGCGCGATCGACGAATAGGCGACCAGTTTTTTCATGTCCGTTTGCACCAGGGCAACCAGACCGATGTAGATGACGGCGATCAGCGACAAGGCGATCATGAAACCCGACAGGTAGTGGCTGGCGTCCGGCGTGATCGGCAGCGAAAAACGCAGGAAACCATACGCGCCCAGTTTCAGCATGATGGCGGCCAGCACGGCGGAACCGCCCGTAGGCGCTTCCACGTGGACGTCCGGCAACCACGTGTGGACGGGGAACATCGGCACTTTCACCGCGAAGGCCATCAGGAAGGCCAGGAAGATGAAGATCTGTTCATTCATCGTCAGCTTGAACGCATGCCAGGCCAGGATGTCGAAGGTACCCGACACATTGCGCAGGTAGATGATGGCAACCAGGGTCAGCAGCGAACCGAAGAAGGTGTACAGGAAGAACTTGAACGACGCGTACACGCGGTTTGAGCCGCCCCAGATACCGATGATGATGAACATCGGGATCAGGGTTGCTTCAAAGAAGAAGTAGAACAGCAAGCCGTCCAGCGCGCAGAACACGCCGATCATCAGACCCGACAGGATCAAGAAGGCACCCATGTACTGGGCGATGCGCTTCTCGATCACTTGCCAGGCCGAAATGACGACGATGACCGTGATGAAGGCCGTCAGTGGAATGAACCACAGCGACAGGCCATCGATACCCAGCGAGTACCAGATATTGAAAGTTTCAACCCACGGTGCTTTTTCGACAAATTGCATGCCGTGTGCGGCGTTGTCGAAATGCTGGATCAGCGGCAAGGTGCACAGCATGCTGAGCACGGCGCCAGCCAGCGACAGCCAGCGGGTAAAACCCGCTTTGCTGTCACGGCCAAGAGCCAGGACCAGGACGCCGCAAATGATCGGCACCCAGATCGACAGACTCAGGTAAGGAGGTAGTGTAGAAATCGTAGACTGCATCATGGTTCTCAGTATTCTTTTATCAGGTCAGCTTACTTAGCGGGCCAGAATGGCAGGAAATAGATCAGGAAGCCCAGCACGCCCAGGATCATCACGAATGCATAGTGATAGATGTAGCCGGTCTGCAAGCCTCGCGACAGCGAGGACAGCCAGGCGACGACCTTGGCGCTGCCATTGACGACGAAACCGTCGATCAGCTTCTTGTCACCGAAGTTCCACAGGCCATTACCCAGCAAACGGGCACCGCCGGCGAACACGACTTCATTGAACTTGTCCAGGTAGTACTTGTTGTCGAGCAGGGTGTGGATCGCGTGGAACTTGGCAAAGAACCAGGCCGGTACACGCGGGTTGACCATGTAGCAGTAGTAGGCTGCCACCACGCCGGACAATGCCAGCCAGAACGGTGCCGTCGACAGGCCGTGGATCGCCATCGCCATTGCGCCGTGGAATTCATGCGACAACTCTTCCATTGCCGGATGGTTTTCGCCGACAAAAATCACGCCCTTGAAGAAATCGCCATGCAGCATCGGGCCGATCGTCAGGTAACCGATCAGCAGCGACGGGATCGCCAGCATCACCAGCGGGAACCACACGACGAATGGGGATTCATGCGGCTTCTGGCCAGGTTCCAGACCGTGGTGCGCGTGGTCGTCTTCGTCTTCTTCATCGTGCGCGTCCGAATCATGCTTGGCCGCAGGCGCGTGGTGGTCGTCATGGCCGTGCGCATGCGCCTGGCCGAAACGTTCCTTGCCGTGGAAGACCAGGAAATACATGCGGAACGAGTAGAAAGCAGTGACGAACACGCCAGCCAGCACGGCGAACTGGGCAAAGCCAGCACCCCAGATGTGCGTCGCTTCGACGGCTTCGATGATGCTGTCTTTCGAGTAGAAACCGGAGAACAGCGGCGTGCCGATCAGGGCCAGCGAACCGACCAGGGAAGTGATCCAGGTGATCGGCATGTACTTGCGCAGGCCGCCCATGTTGCGGATGTCCTGGTCGTGGTGCATGCCGATGATGACGGAACCGGCGCCCAGGAACAGCAGTGCCTTGAAGAAGGCGTGCGTCATCAGGTGGAACACGGCCACCGAGTACGCGGACGAACCCAGCGCGACGGTCATATAGCCAAGCTGCGACAGGGTCGAGTAAGCGACGACGCGCTTGATGTCGTTCTGGATGATGCCCAAAAAGCCCATGAACAGCGCCGTGATGGAACCGATCACCAGGATGAAGGACAGTGCCGTGTCGGACAGTTCGAACAGCGGCGACATGCGCGAGACCATGAAGATACCGGCCGTCACCATCGTCGCGGCGTGAATCAGTGCCGAGATCGGGGTAGGACCTTCCATCGAGTCAGGCAGCCACACGTGCAGCGGGAACTGCGCCGATTTGCCCATCGCGCCGATGAACAGGCAGATGCAGGCAACGGTCAGCAGGGCCCAGTCGGTACCTGGCAGTGTCAGGAGGGACAAGGCTTCCTTCTTGGCGAAGATTTCCTGGTAATCCAGCGATTGACCATACGCCAGCAGCAGGCCGATGCCCAGGATGAAGCCGAAGTCGCCCACGCGGTTGACCAGGAAAGCCTTCATGTTGGCCACGATGGCCGTCGGACGCTGGTACCAGAAACCGATCAGCAGGTAAGAGACCAGGCCCACGGCTTCCCAACCGAAGAACAGTTGCAGGAAGTTGTTGGCCATGACCAGCATCAGCATCGAGAACGTGAACAGCGAGATGTAGGCGAAGAAGCGGTTGTAGCCTTCGTCATCCTTCATGTAGCCGATCGTGTAGATGTGCACCATCAGGGAGACGAAGGTGACCACGCACATCATCATCGCCGACAGCGAATCGATCTGGAAGCCCACTTCCATCTTCAGGGTGCCGATCGTCATCCAGTTATAGATCGTGCCATTGAATGTCGCGCCATCCATCACTGCCAGCAGTGTCTGCACGGACAGGATGAACGCAATCAGTACGCCCAGGATCGTCGCGGTATGCGACGTCTTGCGTCCGACCAAATTACCCAGGAACTGGGTGCCAAGCAAACCTGCAATCGCGGCACCGGCCAGCGGCGCCAGCGGTACGGCAAGAAGGAGGTTAGGGTTGAGGAGTTGCCCCGCCATGATGAACCTTAATCGTTATTATTCGAGAGATCGAGTCTGAAAAACATCAGCCTTTGAGGCTGTCCAGGTCTTCGACGTTGATGGTATCCAGATTACGGAACATCACCACCAGAATAGCCAGACCGATAGCCGACTCAGCGGCGGCAACCGTCAGGATGAAGAAAACGAAGATCTGACCGGCCGCGTCGCCCATGAAATGGGAGAACGCGATGAAATTCATATTCACCGCCAGCAGCATCAATTCGATTGCCATCAGCAATACGATGATGTTCTTGCGGTTCAGGAAAATACCGACGATCGAGATTGCGAACAGGATCGCGCCCAGGACCAAAAAATGTGTGAGCGATAATGTCATGGTGCCTCCTTAACTTCCGGCTCAGCCGCAGGACGCTCGACCACCGCGTCCATCTTGATGATCTTCAGGCGGTCGTTGCGCTTGACGCGTACCGCATCGCCTGGAGCAAAATGCTTGGTGTCCTTGCGTTTGCGCAGGGTCAGTGCAACGGCGGCAACGATGGCCACCAGCAGCACGACGGCAGCGATCTCGAAGGCGAACACATATTTCGTGTAGATCAGCAGGCCCAGTTCCTTGGTGCCACCCAGGTTGACGTTCACCGGAGCAATGCTAGGCGTAAAGTTGCGGAAACCGTGCCACAGGACAGCGGCCATTTCCAGCACGATAATCACGCCCACCGTCACCGACAAAGGCAGGTAGCCCCAGAAACCTTCGCGCATGCGGTCGATATTGATATCGAGCATCATGACGACGAAGAGGAACAGCACCATCACGGCGCCGACATACACCAATACCAGCACGATGGCCAGGAATTCAGCTTGCAGCAGCATCCAGATGCCCGCTGCGGAAAAGAAGGACAGCACCAAAAACAGTACTGCGTGGACCGGATTACGGGCCGTGATGACGCGCGTCGCTGCCAGAATCAAGATCAGCGCGAAGGCGTAAAACAAAATTGTTTTAAAGTCCATAAAAAACCCAATAGACGTACAGATGAACGAGGGGCGCGCCGCAGCTTTGGGGCTGCGGCGCATCCATCAGCGATAAGGTGCGTCGGCGGCGCGCGCAGCGGCGATGTCATTTTCATAACGATCACCCACGGCCAGCAACATCTCTTTCGTGTAATACAAATCCCCGCGTTTCTCGCCGTGGTATTCCAGGATTTGCGTCTCGACGATCGAATCGACCGGGCAGGACTCTTCGCAGAAACCGCAGAAGATGCACTTGGTCAAGTCAATATCGTAACGCGTGGTGCGGCGCGAACCGTCGTCACGCTGTTCCGATTCGATCGTGATGGCCATCGCCGGGCAAACCGCTTCGCACAGTTTGCAGGCGATGCAACGTTCCTCGCCGTTCGGGTAGCGGCGCAGCGCGTGCAAGCCACGGAAACGCGGCGAGATCGGTGTCTTCTCTTCCGGGAATTGCACCGTGATCTTGCGCGAAAACATGTACTTGCCTGTCAACGCCATGCCCTTGATCAGCTCGCCCAACAACAGGCTGCTGAGGAAATCTTTTACCTTATCCATTCGTATGCACTCTCTTACTTCCAAATATTCCAGGATGTCTGCATCCAGGCAGCGACGAAGACCAGGTAGACCAGCGTCAACGGGATAAACACTTTCCAGCCGAGGCGCATGATCTGGTCATAACGGTAGCGTGGGAAAGTACCGCGTACCCAGATGAACACCGAGACGATGAAGAAGGTCTTGGCGAACAGCCAGAAGAAGCCGCCGAAACCACCCCAGAACTCGAGGAAGGCAAATGGTGCAGACCAGCCACCGAGGAACATGATCGCAGCCAGCGTGCCGATCAGGATCATGTTGGCGTATTCGGCCAGCATGAACATGGCGTAGGCCATGCCCGAGTACTCGACCATGTGGCCGGCAACGATTTCCGACTCGCCTTCGACGACGTCGAACGGGTGACGGTTGGCTTCAGCCAGGCCCGACACCAGGTAGATGACGAACATCGGCAGCAGCGGCAGCCAGTTCCACGACATGAAGTTCACGCCCTTGTCGGCGAAGTAGCCGATTTGCTGGCCGCCAACGATGTCGATGAAGTTCAGGCTGCCCGACACCATCAGCACGATGACCATCACGAAGCCCATCGGGATTTCATACGAAATCATCTGTGCCGAAGCGCGCATGGCGCCCATGAACGAGTACTTCGAGTTCGAGGCCCAGCCGGCGATGATGATGCCGTAGACTTCCATCGAGGTAATCGCCAGCAGCAGCAGCAAGCCCGCGTTGACGTTGGCCAGCACAGCTTCCGGACCGAACGGCACGACCGACCAGGCAGCCAGGGCCGGCATGATGGTCATGATCGGACCGATGACGAACAGGCCCTTGGCGGCCTTGGCCGGGATGATGATCTCTTTGAACAAGAGTTTCAGTGCATCGGCGATCGGTTGCAGCAAGCCCAAGGGGCCGACGCGGTTCGGGCCGACGCGGATCTGGATCCAGCCGATCAGCTTGCGCTCCCACAAGGTGGCGTAAGCAACCAGGCCCATCAGTGGCAACAGCACGCACAGGATCTTGATCAGGGTCCAGAAGAACGGCCAGGTACCGCCCAGCAAATCCTGGCCGGTACTGTTGATGACGTTTACAAATTCAGGCAGAGCCATCAGATTTTCCCCTCTGCTGTTTCAACTGTGATGTCACCGAACATGCCGCCCAGGCTAGCCGTCGAGGCATGCGCCGCCGACACTTTAACCACATTGGCTGGCAGGCCGGCATGGATTGCCGCCACCAGGATGGCGCTGCCGGAGCCTTGCGCCACTTTGACCTTGTCGCCCGCCTTGATGCCCAGCTTGCCAGCCAGTTCGGCGGACAAATGGGCTTGCGGCGCGGCGCCATCGACCGTGCGCAGCAGCGGTTCGGAGCGGCGTACCAGCGCGTCGGCGAAGTAGATCGGCACGTCGGCGATGCGTTGCAGCGCTGGCGAAGCCGGTGCGTAGCTTGCCGCTGCCGGTGCGTTCTTGGCGATGTTGTTCAGCTGTGCCGACAGGTCAAGCACGCCGGCACCAAACGCTTCGTCGCGGATCGCTTCGGAGGTGTCGTAGTCGAAACCGGCCAGGCCCAGGATGTTGCCCAGGACGCGCAGCACTTTCCAGGCTGGACGGGTATCGGCCAGCGGTTTCACGGTGCCGTTGAAGCTTTGCGCGCGGCCTTCGCAGTTGACGAAGGTGCCCGAGGTTTCAGCGAACGGGGCGATCGGCAGCAAGACGTCGGCGTAATCCATGCCGTGCTTGAAGGCGGACATGGCCACGACCATCTCGGCGCTGTCGAGCGCGGCGCGGGCAGCCTGTGGATTGGCGCTATCCAATTCCGGCTCGGCGTGCAGCAGCACGTAAGCTTTTTTCGGCACGGCAAACGCTGCTTGCACATTGGTGCGCGGCTTGGCGACCAGGTGCGCGCCTACCGTGTTGGCCGCTTCCGTCAGGTAACCGAGCTTGGCGCCCGTCTGTTCGGCGATCCATTGCGCGGCAGCATGCAGTTGCGACGCTTGCGGGTGTTGCGTTGCCGCGTTACCCAGCAGCACGGCGCCATGGTCGCCGGCCATCAGGCTGGCAGCGATGGCGACAGCCACGTCCGAAGCGACAATCGCTTCAAAACCGTTTGGTGCGGCGATTTCTTTCGCCTTAGCAACAGCGACGAGCACTTCCGACAAGGCCGCCAGCCAATCGCTTGGTGCCACGATCATCTTGTTGGCGATGCTGATCAATTGATCATCGTCAGAGGCGTGCAGGATCGACAGCTTGGCGCCGCCCTTGACGGACGCGCGCAAACGCGTGGCCAGCAAGGGGTGATCCTTGCGCAGGAACGAGCCGATGACGAAGGCGCGCTTGATCTGGCCAAATTCGCTGATCGGCATGCCCAGCCATGGTTTCACACTGGCGTCGAGTGCGAAGTCGGTCTGGCGCAGGCGGAAGTCGACGTTCTCGGAACCGAGGCCGTGGGCGACTTTTTGCAGCAGGACCAGCTCTTCGACCGTCGAATGCGGGGTGGCCAGCGCGGCGATGGCGTCAGCGCCATGCTCATGCTTGATGTTTTTCAAACCGTGCGCCACGTATTCCAGCGCGGTCTGCCAATCGACTTCTTTCCACTCGTTGCCTTGTTTCAGCATCGGGGAAGTCAGGCGTTCGGCACTGTCCAGCGCTTCGTACGAGAAACGGTCCTTGTCCGAGATCCAGCACTCGTTGACGGCTTCGTTTTCCAGCGGCAATACGCGCTTGACCTTGCCAGCTTTCACTTGCACGATCAGGTTGGTACCCAGGCCGTCATGCGGGCTGACCGATTTGCGGCGCGACAGTTCCCACGTACGGGCGCTGTAGCGGAACGGCTTCGAGGTCAGTGCGCCAACCGGGCACAGGTCGATCATGTTGCCCGACAGTTCGGAGTCGACCGTCTGGCCGACGAAGGACACGATTTCCGAGTGTTCGCCGCGGCCGATCATGCCCAGCTCCATCACGCCGGCCACTTCCTGGCCAAAGCGTACGCAGCGGGTGCACTGGATGCAGCGCGACATTTCCTGCATGGACACCAGCGGACCGGCTTCCTTCGGCTGCACCACGCGCTTGTCTTCCTTGTAGCGCGATTCGCTCTTGCCGTAGCCCACTGCCAAGTCTTGCAACTGGCATTCGCCGCCCTGATCGCAGATCGGGCAATCGAGCGGGTGGTTAATCAGCAAGAATTCCATGACCGACTTTTGCGCCTGCACAGCTTTATCGCTGGCGGAGCGCACGATCATGCCGGCACTGACCGGGGTCGCACAAGCGGGCAAAGGCTTAGGCGCCTTTTCCACTTCGACCAGGCACATGCGGCAGTTCGCTGCGATCGACAATTTCTTGTGATAGCAGAAGTGCGGAATGTAGGTTCCCAATTTGTTGGCGGCGTCCATCACCATGCTACCAGCAGGGACTTCGACTTTTTTGCCGTCTATTTCGATTTCAACCATGGTGATCGTTACCTGACGCAGCTTAGATATATGCGGGCACTAAGCAATGCTTGTGCTCGATATGATATTCAAATTCTTCACGGAAATTCTTAATGAAGGCCCGTACCGGCATGGCAGCCGCATCACCCAGCGCGCAGATGGTGCGGCCCTGGATGTTGTCGGCGATCGAGTTGAGCATGTCCAGGTCGTCTGGACGACCCTGCCCCTGCTCGATGCGGTGCACCATGCGGTACATCCAGCCTGTGCCTTCACGGCAAGGCGTACACTGGCCGCACGATTCTTCAAAGTAGAAGTAGGACAGGCGCTCCAGCGCCTTCACCATGCAGCGTGTTTCGTCCATCACGATGATGGCGCCCGAACCCAACATCGAACCGGCTTTCGCGATCGAGTCGTAGTCCAGGTCGGTCTGCATCATGATGTCGCCGCGGATCACCGGCGCGGACGAGCCGCCAGGGATCACGGCCTTGATCTTTTTGCCACCGCGCATGCCACCTGCCAGTTCCAGCAGTGTGGCGAACGGCGTGCCGAGCGGCACTTCGTAGTTGCCCGGCAATTCCACGTCGCCCGAGATCGAGAAGATCTTCGAACCGCCATTGTTCGGCTTGCCCATCGCCAGATATTTCTCTGGGCCGATGTTCAGCACGAATGGCACGGCCGCGAAGGTTTCCGTGTTGTTGATCGTCGTCGGCTTGCCGTACAGGCCAAACGAGGCAGGGAAAGGCGGCTTGAAGCGCGGCTGGCCTTTCTTGCCTTCCAGGGATTCCAGCAGGGCCGTTTCTTCGCCGCAGATGTAGGCGCCATAACCATGGTGCGCATGCAACTGGAACGAGAACTCGCTGCCCATGATCTTGTCACCCAGGAAACCGGCGGCGCGCGCCTCTTCCAGCGCTTCTTCGAAACGGGCGTACTCGGCCCAGATTTCGCCGTGGATATAGTTATAGCCGACGGTGATACCCATCGCATAAGCGCCAATGGCCATGCCTTCGATCAGCGCATGGGGATTGTAACGAATGATGTCGCGGTCCTTGAAAGTGCCCGGTTCGCCTTCATCTGTATTGCAGACGAGGTATTTTTGACCTGGGAACTGGCGCGGCATGAAGCTCCATTTCAAGCCGGTAGGGAAACCCGCGCCGCCACGGCCGCGCAAGGACGAAGCCTTGAGGTCGGCGATGATCTGTTCCGGCGTGATTTTCTCTTCCAGGATACGCCGCAGGGCGCTATAGCCGCCGCGGTTCACATAATCTTGCAAATGCCAGTTCTTGCCATCCAGATCCTTCAGGATCAATGGATCGATATGGCGGTTGTGGAGTGACGTCATTTCTTGAGTTCCTCCAGCATGGCGTCGATTTTCTCGTTCGACATCCAGCTGCACATGGTTTTATTACTGACCAGCAAGACCGGCGCATCGCCGCAAGCACCCATGCACTCGCCTTCAACCAGGGTGAACTGGCCGTCTGCGGTGGTTTCGCGGAAATCGATACCCAGTTTCTGCTTCAGGTACTCTGCAGCGCGCACGCCACCCGACAGCGCGCATGGCAGGTTGGTGCACACGGTGATCTTGTGCTTGCCCACGGGTTTCACGTTGTACATATTGTAGAACGTGGCCACTTCCTGCACGGCAATCGCCGGCATGCCGATGTAATCGGCCAGTTCCTTCATGGTGTCCGGCGCCAGCCAGCCCAGTTCATCCTGGGCGTGGGCCAGCGCGGCCATGACGGCCGACTGACGCTGGTCGGCCGGGTACTTGGCCAGCTCGCGGTCAATTTTCTTATAGCATTGCTCTGATAACAACATACTTTTTGCCTCTTAGCGGTCAATACTGCCGAACACGATATCTTGCGTCCCGATGATGGTCACGGCGTCGGCAAGCATGTGCCCACGCGCCATCTCGTCGAGCGACTGCAAGTGAGCGTAGTCTGGCGCGCGCAGTTTCATGCGGTACGGCTTGTTGGCGCCATCGGACACCAGGTACACGCCGAACTCGCCCTTCGGATGTTCCACGGCGCTGTAGGCCTCGCCTGGCGGTACGTGGAAACCTTCCGTGAACAGCTTGAAGTGGTGAATCAAGGACTCCATGTTGGTCTTCATGTCGACGCGGCCCGGAGGCGCCACCTTGCGGTTGCTGGTCATGACAGGACCTTCATTGTTGCGCAGCCACTCCACGCATTGCTTGATGATGCGGTTCGACTGGCGCAACTCTTCCACGCGGACCAGGTAACGGTCGTAGCAATCGCCGTTGGTGCCGATAGGAATGTCGAAATCCATCAGGTCGTACACTTCGTACGGCTGTTTCTTGCGCAAATCCCACTGCACACCCGAGCCGCGCAGCATGGCGCCCGTGAAGCCCATGGCCAGCGCATCTTCCGGCGAGACCACGCCGATGCCGACGGTACGCTGTTTCCAGATACGGTTGTCGGTCAGCAGCGTTTCGTACTCGTCCACGGAATTCGGGAAACGGCGCGCGAAGTCTTCGATGAAGTCCAGCAGGGAACCCTGGCGGTTTTCATTCAACTTGCTGATCGCCTTGGCGTTGCGGATGATCGAGGCCTTGTGCTGCGGCATCGCATCCGGCAAGTCGCGGTACACGCCGCCCGGACGGTAGTAAGCCGCGTGCATGCGCGCGCCCGAGACTGCCTCGTAGGCGTCGAACAAGTCTTCGCGGTCACGGAAGCAATACAGGAACGGACCCATGGCGCCGACGTCCAGCGCGTGGGTACCGAGCCACATCAGGTGATTCAGGATGCGCGTCATCTCGTCGAACATGACGCGGATGTATTGCGCGCGCAGCGGCACTTCCAGGCCCAGCATCTTTTCGATGGCCATCACGTACGCATGTTCATTGCACATCATCGACACATAGTCGAGACGGTCCATGTACGGCACGGATTGCAGGTAGGTCTTCTGTTCGGCCAGCTTTTCGGTAGCGCGGTGCAGCAGGCCGATATGCGGGTCGGCACGCTGGATGACTTCGCCATCCATCTCCAGCACCAGGCGCAGCACACCGTGCGCGGCCGGATGCTGTGGCCCAAAGTTCAGGGTGTAGTTCTTAATCTCAGCCATTATTTCATCCCGTAATGTTCTTCGCGGATCACGCGCGGCACGTTTTCCCGCGGCTCGATCGTCACGGGCTGGTAAATCACGCGCTTCTGTTCCGGATCGTAACGCATCTCGACATAGCCGGAGACGGGGAAATCCTTGCGGAACGGATGGCCGATGAAACCATAGTCGGTCAGCAGGCGGCGCAAGTCGTTGTGGCCTTCGAAGAGGATACCCAGCAGGTCGAACGCTTCGCGCTCATACCAGTTGACGGCACGCCAGATGTTCACCACGGACGGCAGCAACGGCATGTCATCGTCGGGCGCGAACACGCGCACGCGCACGCGCCAGTTGTGCTTGACCGACAGCAAGTGCGAGACGGCCGCGAAACGCAGGCCATCCCAGCTACCGTCGCCATAGGTCGAGTAGTCGACGCCGCACAGGTCGAGCATTTGCTCAAAATGCAGGGTCGGATCGTCGCGCAAGGTCTGCATCACGGCCAGGTAGTCCCCGGCCTTGACGACCAGGGTGACTTCGCCCAGTGCAACCGTGGTGCTAACGCGATCGCCCAGGGCAGTGCCGAGGGCGTTTTGCAATACTTCTAAATGTGTTGTCATAATCTGAAGCGGCCCGGTTAGCGTGCGATCGTGCTGGTACGCTTGATCTTGTTCTGCAACTGCATGATGCCGTACAGCAAGGCTTCAGCGGTCGGAGGACAGCCAGGCACATACACGTCGACGGGCACGATGCGGTCGCAACCGCGCACCACGGAATAGGAGTAATGGTAGTACCCGCCGCCATTGGCGCAGGAACCCATCGAGATGACCCAGCGTGGCTCTGCCATCTGGTCGTAGACCTTGCGCAGGGCCGGCGCCATCTTGTTGCACAGGGTGCCGGCAACGATCATGACGTCGGACTGACGCGGCGACGGACGAAACACGACGCCGAAACGGTCCATATCGTAGCGGGCTGCGCCCACATGCATCATTTCGACCGCACAGCAGGCCAGACCGAACGTCATCGGGAACATAGACCCGGTGCGCGCCCAGTTGATCAGCTTGTCGGCCGAGGTGGTGATGAAACCTTCGCTTAATACGCCTTCAATAGCCATGGCTTATTCCCAGTCAAGGGCACCTTTCTTCCAAATGTACCAAAATCCGACCACGAATTCAGCGATGAACACCATCATCGTGACGAAACCGGCCCAGCCCAGGTCGCGCATTGCAACGCCCCATGGGAAAAAGAATGCCGTTTCCAGATCGAACAAAATAAACAGGATTGCGACCAGATAGTAGCGCACATCAAATTTCATGCGCGCGTCTTCGAATGCTTCAAAGCCACATTCGTACGGGGAGAGTTTTGCTGCGTCAGGCTTGTGAGGGCCTAACAGGCGCCCCAGGAGCTGGGGAGCGATACCGACACCAAGGCCGATAATAATAAACAGCAGGACGGGGAAGTAATTTTCGAGGTTCACGATTGATAAGCTTATATTGAACGATCGGTTAAATGAGGACGCTGCGATCATTTGCAGCGTATCTAACGCACGACCCCAATCAAAGCTAAGACCAGGATCGAACGACACATCCTCGTAAAAAAAGCCAGCAACTTTGTACGAGCCATGGCTCGTGCGCCGTTGCTGGCTTCTGATTTCTGGTGCCGACGACGAGACTCGAACTCGTACAGCTTGCGCCACTACCCCCTCAAGATAGCGTGTCTACCAATTTCACCACGTCGGCGGTAAGGCCCGTATTCTACTCTGCTTTGCCGCTAAAGTTAATGCACAAATGCATCAAAACACAGATAAAAACGATAAATTTTTACATCTTCCAGCGCACCACGATTTTTTCCTGCTGCGCTGCCAAAACATTGAGCAATAATCTGCCCGTAATGAGAATTACTCTCGATGAGGTATCGCGCGAGTACTCATTGACTACTCAGTGACACTGAATTACTTCGGAATCGCGCCTGCCGGGGTGCTGGCAACAGGGGCTGCTGCCGCTGGGGCGCTGGCCGCTGGAGCCGCAGCAGGTACCGCCGTCGGGATCGCGCCCGCGCCGGTGACTGGCACTGGCTTGACGACTTTATCCATCACGCCGCCGCCCACCGTGGTGGCGCGCTGATTGGCCATCAGCGACAGGGCCAGGGTAGCGCCGAAGAAGATCGCGGCGGCAACGCCCGTCGATTTCGACATGAAGTTCGACGAACCCGTCGCACCGAACAGACTGCCCGAGGCGCCTGAACCAAACGCGGCACCCATGTCGGCGCCCTTGCCGTGCTGCAGCAACACCAGCGCGATAATCGATAATGCCGAAATAACCTGTACTACCACTACCAGATTGAACATCATGTTCATTGCAATTCCATTCTTAGTTTAAATTAATTCAATCAGCGGCGTGAATAATCGCCAGGAAATCCGCCGCCTTCAATGCCGCCCCACCGATCAGACCGCCATCGATATCCGGCATCGCCATCAATTCTTTTGCGTTCTCCGGCTTCATGCTGCCGCCGTACAGGATTTGCACGCCGGCGGCCGCTACCGCATTCTTTGTCGCCAGTTGCGCGCGCAATACCTGGTGCACATCCTGCGCCATTTGCGGCGTGGCTGTCTTGCCCGTGCCGATGGCCCAGACCGGCTCATAGGCCAGCACCAGTTTCGCCACGTCGTCGGCGGAAATCGCCGCCAGCACGACGCCCAGCTGCTGCGCCACGACCGCGTCGGTCTGGCCCGCTTCGCGCTGCGCCAGCGTCTCGCCGATGCAGACGATAGGCGTGATGCCCGCCGCCAGCGCGGCAACCGTCTTGGCCGCCACCTGTGCATCGCTCTCGCCGTGGTAGGCGCGGCGCTCGGAATGCCCGATCACCACATAGCCGCAGCCGAAATCCTGCAGCATGGCGACCGAGATTTCTCCCGTGTAGGCACCGCTGGCGTGCGCGGAAACATCTTGCGCACCCCAGCCAAGAGGCGAACCTGCCAATTGCGCCTGGCACTGCGCCAGATATGGCGCGGGCACACAGACGGCGCTGGCGGCGCCAGAGGCAGCCAGGCCAGCAACTATTTCAGACAATAACACCGCGTTCGAGGTGCGACTGCCGTTCATTTTCCAATTTCCGACGACGAGTTTGCGACGCATAGTAGCCTAAATTTTAATAACCCGTCATTCTAACCCCGGCACCGATGCCGGTCAAACAGGCAGCGCCCCGTTTCAGGCAACTTGCAACATGATCTTGCCCACGTGCGTGCTCGCTTCCATCAAGGCATGCGCCTCGTTGGCTTTTTCCAACGGGAAAGTCTGATAGATCACGGGCTTGATCTTGCCCGCCTCGATCAGCGGCCAGACGGTCGTGCGCAAGTGGTGCGCAATGGCGGCCTTGAAGGCGACCGGGCGCGGACGCAGGGTCGAGCCGCTGACGCTCAGGCGGCGGCGCAGCACTTGCCCCAGGTCCAGGGTGGCCTTGCTGCCGCCCTGCACGGCGATCAGGCCGATGCGGCCGTCGTCGGCCAGGCAATCGATCTCGCGCGGCAGGTAGTCGCCACCCACCATGTCGAGGATGACATCGACACCCTTGCCATCAGTTAACTCCTTGACGACGGCGACGAAATCTTCCGTGCGGTAATTGATGCCCCGTTCGGCGCCCAGCGCCTCGCAGGCGCGCGCCTTTTCATCGCTGCCGGCCGTGGCGAAGACGCGATGGCCGAGCGCAGCGGCCAATTGAATGGCCGCCACGCCGATGCCGGACGTGCCGCCCTGCACCAGCAAGGTTTCACCATCGGCCAGCGCGCAGCGGTCGAACACATTGCTCCACACGGTAAAGAAGTTTTCCGGCAAGGAGGCGCCTTCCAGCGCCGTCAAGCCTTTGGGCAAGGGCAGGCACTGGCCGCTTGGGGCGGCGCAGTATTCGGCATAGCCGCCGCCCTGCACCAGCGCACAGACCAGGTCGCCTTTTTTGAATTCAGTATTGCTCAAGTCGCCATCGACGACTTCACCCGCCACTTCCAGGCCCGGCAAGTCGGACGCGCCGGCGGGCGGCGCGTACTTGCCCAGGCGCTGCAGCACGTCAGGGCGGTTGATGCCGGCCGCGTGCACCTTGATCAGCAGTTCGCCCGCCTTGTATTGCGGCATGGGACGTTCCGCGATCTGCAAAACGTCGGCGGGACCTGGCTGGCTGATGGCAACTGCACGCATGGCGGGACTCTTTCAAGGGAAAACGGCGATTGTACGCCAAGCCGCCAGCCCTTGCAGACTGCCACCTCACCCGTCAGGCGCCACCCGTCTTCGACTGGCGCGGCAGCGGCGTGCCTGGCTTCCATTTGGCCGACAGGGCTTGTCCTTCCTCGACTTGCTCATGCGTCATCTTGCGCACCACGGCGGCGCGCTGGTCGGCCGCATTCGCGTTGCCATTCGCCGCCGCCAGGTTCCACAGCATGTAGGCGATGACGTTATCCTGCGGCACGCCGCCCATGTGGTAGCGGTACATCAGACCCAGCACCTGCTGCGCCTCCGCATGGTTCTGCTCGGCCGCCTTGCGGAACCAGCCGACGGCCTGCTTGTGATCCTGCAGCACGGCGTTGCCCGTGTAATACATGGCGCCCACCACGTACTGGGCATCGGCCTTGCCCTGCTCGGCCGCCTTGCGGTGCCAGAACATGGCTTGCTTGTAATCCTGCGGCAAGCCCCGTCCCATGTAGTACATCAAGCCCAGCAAATGCTGGGCATCGGCGTTGCCGGTCTTAGCAAGGGGTAATATTTCCTTGTAAGCCAGCGAGTAATTCTTGTTGTTGTAGGCGCTGGCGCCTTCGGCGAAGCCAGCCCGCGCGGGGTGCTGTATCGTCAACAGCATGAGTAATGTAATGATCAGTTTTTTCATCGGAATGGGATGTGGTCTGACTACTTGTTCTTGTCCTGCAGAAGGCCTGCGGCAGGATGCTTTTACTTCCAGCTAACTTTGCCCAGGCCCTCGACGCTGACATCGCGGTTGGCCGGCTTGCCGTACACCACCACCGAACCGAGTCCGCTCAGGTTCAGCTTGGCATTCGTATGGGCATTCACCGTGGCATTGCCGAGGCCGCTCAATTCCAGGTTGACGGCGTCCGCCTCGAATTGCTGCGCATTCAGGCTGCCCAGGCCGCCCAGGCTGGCTTTCAGGATGCGCCCGCGTCCGCCCAGCACCACCGAGCCAGCGCCCTGCAAGTCCAGCTCGGCGCGTTCATTGTTGCCGATCCAGAGCTGCATGCTGCCCACACCGCCCAGGCTGGCATTGAGCTTGCGGTAGTCGCCCACCAGCTTGATGCTGCCCGCCCTTCCAGCGACAGGGTCAGCTCTTCGCCCTTGAAACCCGTGATGTCCGTGCTGCCAAAGCCTTCCGAGCTCAGCTCGCGCAAGTTCGGCAAGACCAGGTCGGCGCGGATCGACGAGGGGCCGATCTTGAAGCCGCGCACTTCCGTCTCGATGTGCAGGGTGTCGCCGCTTTGCGCCGTGCTGACATCGGCGATGTAGCGCTTGTCGGCCGTGATGCTCAGCGAAGGCACGTTGCCCTGGCGAATGCGCACCTCCATCACGCCGTCGAGCTTGACGCGTACCACGCGCGCGTCGATGTTGCGCATTTCCAGCAAGCGGGTCTCGGCGGCCACGCCGCGCACCAGGCCAAAAGTCGCCAGGAACAGCAGCGCCAGTTGCAGTATCTTCTTCATGTAGTGCATCCTCGGTATCTTGTTTTTATGTATTGCGGCGCCCGCGTTGGGCGACCGGCATTGCCACTGGCTGCCACTGTAGCAGCAGCAAAAATTGCTGACAATCAATTATGCGAAACGGGCTTTTTCGGTAGCGCTCAGGCGCTTGGCCTTGACCACCACCACGTGCATGGCAGTCTTGCCCGCTGGCGCGGCCAGGGTGGCCGTGGAGCTGGCCACTTGCAGGGCCGGGGCGGCCGGGGCGATGGCGTAGCAGCTGGCGCCGAGCACGATGGCGGCGGCAACGGCGATGACTTCCATGTTTTTAGCGACGTTCATGTTGTTCTCCTCGGGTGTCTGGCAGTGGGCTTGCGGTATGGTGTCACTATAGCCATACCGCCCCCGGCCAACACGCCGATTGCGACGAACTGCGCTTTTGGCAGGCTGGCCTGACAAAAACGCGGATAAACGCGCAGGTCGCTACGCTTGCAACTTAAAACTCTTCCCACTCGTCGGCGCCGGACTTGGCTGCCTTGACGGGCTTGGCCGCCGACAGCGCGCGGGCCGGCGCACGTGGCACCGATGCGGCCGGCTTCGCCTTGAGGCGCGTCACGGGCGCGGGCGCTGCAGCAGGGCCGGCATCACCGAGGCGGAACATGCCGACGGCCTGCGCTAGGTCCACGGCCTGCTCCTGCAGGCTTTCCGCAGCAGCGGCGGCTTGCTCGACGAGGGCCGCATTTTGCTGTGTCATGGTATCCATGTGCGTGACAGCCGTATTGATCTCGCCGATACCGGCGCTCTGTTCGCGGCTGGCCACCGTGATCTCGCTCATGATGGTCGTCAATTGCTGCACCGAGGCCACCACCTGATCCATGGTCTGGCCCGCTTCATTGACGAGGCGCCCGCCCGCATCGACTTTTTCCACCGAGTCGCCGATCAGCTCCTTGATTTCCTTCGCCGCGCCAGCGGAGCGTTGCGCCAGGTTGCGCACTTCGGACGCCACCACGGCAAAGCCCCTGCCCTGCTCGCCCGCGCGCGCCGCCTCGACGGCCGCGTTCAAGGCCAGGATATTCGTCTGGAATGCGATGCCGTCGATGACGCCGATGATGTCGACGATCTTGCGCGAGCTTTCCTGGATGCCGGCCATCGTGCCCACCACTTGCTGCACCACGCGGCCGCCCTTGGCCGCCACTTCCGAGGCGGACATGGCCAGTTCGTTGGCCGCATGCGCGTTTTCCGCATTCTGCTTGACGGTCGAGGTCAGCTCATCCATCGAACTGGCCGTTTCTTCCAGCGCGCCCGCCTGCGCTTCCGTGCGCGAGGACAGGTCGGCGTTGCCGGCAGCAATATCGGCCGACTCGCTGCGCACCAGGGTGCTGATGCTGCGGATCTGCACCAGCACGGTGGCGATCTTTTCGACGAACAAATTGAAGGCCTTGGCGATCTGCGCCAGTTCGTCACTACCTTCCGCGTCGAGGCGGCTGGTCAGGTCGCCGTCGCCCGTGGCGATCGCTTCCATCGCATCGCGCACCAGGCCCAGGCGGCGCAGGGCGCGCGCCACCAGCACACTCAATACTGCGGCGGCCAGGGCCAGCACCAGCAAGGCCGTCAGGGCCGAGGCGCGCAGCATGGAGGTCAATGCTTGCGTCGCTTCCGCGCGGTCGAGCACGGTAGCCAGCAACCAGTCGCTGCCCGGCACTTTACTCACATGCAAGATGCCGTTACGTTCGCCGAGGCGAATGGCGGCGCCGTCGCCGCTCTTTTCGATATCGGCCAGCGCCTGCGCGCTCAGGCCCGGGTCCAGCTCGGCCAGCGGTTTCAGGGTCAGCTTGCCGTCAGGATGGGCGATGATCTTGCCGCCGCCATCGACGAGAAAGCCGTAGCTGGACGCCGTCGGCTTGATCGAGGCGACGTTTTGCACCACGGCATCCATCATCACATCGGCCGCCATCACGCCCGTCACGCTGCCCTTGCCGCCCAGCGGCTCGGCAAACGTCACCACCAGCTTGCCCGTGCTGGCACCGATATACGGCGCAGTGATGACGGGGCCGCCCGTTTCGGACGCCAGCTTGTACCAGGGCCGCGCCGTGGGATCGTAGTCGGCGGCACGCTGGCGCTCCTGCGAAAAGACGGCGTGCTTGTCGGCAAAGCCGATGTACGCCATGTCGAACGTGCCCGCCTGCTCGGCCGCCTTCAGGGCCGGCAGCGGATCGGCCGCCGTGGCGCCCTGCTTGAGCGAAGCGACGACAGCTTGCTTGGAACGCAGCCATTCGGCGATCGCCTGCGCGTGGCTGTGCGACAACTGCAGCATCTGCGTGTCGAGCGCGGCCAGGGTGCTGGAGCGCGTAGTGAAGAAATTGGCGATGGCCACAGCCAGCATGGCCAGCACGACGATGGAAACGGCGATGGCGATCAGCCGCGCCTTAAGGGAGGACAACATGGTGCATCCAATAAAAAAGGGGAAATCGGGAGGGATACACCATGGTCGGGGAATAAGATTTTGTCGTCAAGCAATACTGACTCTCAATTACCCAGAAACAACAATTGATACCAAATATTAATTACATCTCGCCGCGCAGCTTGCGCAAGGCGGGCGATTCGCCGCCCGTCGCTTCGATGCGGAAGCGGGCAAATGCCTGTTCCAGCTCAGGGTACTGGCGCAAGCCGCCTTCCGTAAAATAACGCCCGCCGGGGATATCGCCCCATGGCAGGGGCGCGCTCAAGGCGCCGCTGCCCGCCAGGGCCAGCAGCGGCTCGAGCGCGCTGCGCAAGTCGGCCACCTCCCCATCGAAGAGCGCCAGGCGCGCCAGCAACTGTTCCAGTTCGGTAGCAAGGGTTTGCAAGCGCTGCTGCTCCATCATCTCTCCTCAGTTCCTGATCGTGCCGATCAGCACAGGGACTGACCACAAGTTGCGATTTGGCAATAAATACTGTTGCGCCCCGCCACGGCGCCGCACCAGCCCGCCCAGCTCTTGCGTGGGCGCCACCGAGCTGACGAACACGTTCACCGTGCCCTTGGGCATGATCTGGTACACATCATACAGCGGCGCCTCGCTCTTCAGGGGCAAGCCGAAACAGTCGGCCAGGCTGGCGCACTGGCTAGATGCCAGCTGCAATTGCGCGCTGGTGGTGAAATACGGCGAATACGGCGACACATTCTGGCCATGCGGCACGATTTTTACCAGTGCGGCCGACGTGGCTTGCAAGTCGGGCAAGGTGCCGCCGGAAGCGAGCTGCTCGACCGCGCGCGCATAAATCGTCTCGGTCGGGGCGGCCGGGTCGGCGGCGCGCAGTTCGCGCAGGAACTGCTGTCCTGGTCCGCTATCGAGATAGGAGTCGATCGCTTCGCGCTGCAAGCCCGCCGTCTTGAAGGTGCTGAGGTCATTGATTTCGCGCGCGTGCACGGTGCGCAAGGCGTCGATATCCTGCGCCGGCATGGCCGTGGATGCGGCGGCGATGGGAATGGGCAGCGGCACCGGCATGGGCGCGTTGTCCAGCTGGGCCCGGACGCCGGGCGCGACGGCAAGCAGAAAGGCGGCGGCCAGCCCGCAGAATGTGCGCATGCTGCATCTCCTTGGAAGACTCGTTCAGGGGAAGATCCCCTCCCGAATCTACAAGGCGCACAACTGGCCAATGCGAGCTGGATCAAGGCCGATGCGCAAAGTGGCATCTACCTTGATGCAGCACAAACGCGGCGCAAAAAAAACCGCCAGGGCTTGCGCGCTGGCGGTTGTTGAGCATGCGGCCGAGGCCGCAGTCAGCCTGATTTAAGCGGCTGGCGCTTCGTTGCCTTCAGCAGCTTTCATCGACAGCTTCAGACGACCACGGTCATCCGTTTCCAGCACTTTGACGCGGACCAGCTGGCCTTCTTTCAGGTAATCGGCGACCGCGTTGACGCGCTCGTTGGCGATCTGGCTGATGTGCAGCAAGCCGTCTTTGCCTGGCATGACTTGCACGATGGCGCCGAAGTCCAGCAGTTTCAGCACGGTGCCTTCGTAGGTCTTGCCCACTTCGACGGAAGCGGTCAGTTCTTCGATGCGGCGCTTGGCTTCCTGGCCGGCAGCAGCGTCGACGGAAGCGATGGTGACCACGCCTTCGTCGCTGATGTCGATCTGGGTGCCCGTCTCTTCGGTCAGCGCGCGAATCACGGCGCCGCCCTTGCCGATCACGTCACGGATTTTTTCCGGGTTGATCTTGATGGTGATCAGACGCGGTGCGAAATCGGACAGTTCGGTTTTGACGTGCGGCATGGCTTTTTGCATTTCGCCCAGGATGTGCTCGCGGCCTTCCTTGGCTTGCGCCAGTGCCACTTGCATGATTTCCTTGGTGATGCCCATGATCTTGATGTCCATCTGCAGCGCCGTGATACCGTTGCGGGTACCGGCTACCTTGAAGTCCATGTCGCCCAGGTGATCTTCGTCGCCCAGGATGTCGGACAGCACGGCAAACTTGCCGCCTTCCTTGATCAGGCCCATGGCGATACCGGCCACGTGTTCTTTCATCGGCACGCCGGCGTCCATCAGTGCCAGGCAGCCGCCGCACACCGAAGCCATCGACGAAGAACCGTTCGATTCCGTGATTTCCGATACCAGGCGCACCGAGTAGCTGAACTCTTCAGCTGCTGGCAGGGCGGCGATCAGCGCGCGCTTGGCCAGACGGCCGTGGCCGATTTCGCGGCGTTTAGGCGTACCGACACGGCCCGTTTCGCCCGTGGCGAACGGAGGCATGTTGTAATGCAGCATGAACGAATCGGTGAACTCGCCCATCAGCGCATCGATCTTCTGGCTGTCGCGGGCGGTGCCCAGGGTAGCGACGACCAGCGCTTGCGTTTCGCCGCGCGTGAACAGGGCCGAACCGTGGGTGCGTGGCAGCACGCTGGTGCGGATCGAGATCGGACGCACGGTGCGCGTGTCGCGGCCGTCGATGCGTGGCTCGCCGTCGAGGATTTGCGTACGCACGATTTTCGCTTCGATGTCGAACAGGATGTTGTTCACTTCAGCGCTGTCGATCGACGCGCCGCCGTTGGCGGCAGCTTCAGCCGACAGATCGGCGATCACTTCCGACGTCGCTGCTTTCAGCTTGGCCGTACGCTCTTGCTTGTCCTTGGTTTGATACGCGTCATTGATCTTGGCGTTGGCGAAATGTGCGACGCGAGCGATCAGAGCTTCGTTTTTCGGCGCAGGCGCCCATTCCACTTCCGGCTTGCCGCCGTCACGCACCAGGTCATGAATCGCGTCGATGACGACTTTCATCTGGTCGTGGCCAAAGACCACGGCGCCCAGCATGATTTCTTCGGACAGCTGTTTCGCTTCCGATTCGACCATCAGCACGGCCGTTTCGGTACCGGCGACCACCAGGTCCATTTCCGACGTTTTCAGTTGCTGGACGGTCGGGTTCAGGATGTACTGGCCATTCGCGTAACCGACGCGCGCAGCGCCGATCGGGCCGCTGAAAGGCACGCCCGATACGCACAGGGCAGCCGAGGCGCCGATCATGGCGGCGATGTCCGGATCGATTTCAGGGTTGACCGACAACACGTGAATGATGACTTGCACTTCATTCAGGTAGCCTTCCGGGAACAGCGGACGGATAGGACGGTCGATCAGACGGGATGTCAGTGTTTCTTTTTCGGAAGGACGGCCTTCGCGCTTGAAAAAACCGCCCGGGATTTTACCGGCAGCATAGGTTTTTTCAACATAATCTACCGTCAAAGGGAAGAAATCCTGGCCTGGTTTGGCATCTTTGCGTGCCACTACCGTTGCCAGAACGACGGTATCTTCGATCGACACCAGCACTGCGCCGGATGCCTGACGTGCGATTTCGCCGGTTTCCAGGGTCACTTGGTGTTGACCGTACTGGAAGGTTTTCGTAACTTTGTTAAACATGGGGTATCCCTTTTCTAATTGCCGACAGATTTTCAGGGGCTGTCGTTCACCTCACCACAGGCGGTGGAAAAACCGTTGCCGCCTTTACTACTTTACTTTTAAAACATGATATCGGTAGGAGCATACTGCACTTACCGATATAAATCCGGAATTCAAATGACAAAATGCCCGCGTCAGCGAACTGGCGCAGGCATTTCTGTATAAACCTTGTACGGCAAAAATTACTTGCGCAGACCAAGTTTAGCGATCAGGTCGCGATAACGGGTAGCGTCTTTCGACTTCAGGTACGACAACAGGCTCTTACGACGGTTGACCATCATGATCAGGCCGCGGCGGGAGTGGTGATCTTTCGAGTGGGCTTTGAAGTGGCCGTTCAGTTCGTTGATGCGAGCTGTCAGCAGTGCAACTTGCACTTCAGGGGAGCCGGTGTCGTTTTGACCACGTGCGTTGTCCGCGATGATAGCGGCTTTGTTGATGTTTTCTACTGTCATGATAAACCTTTCACATGCGGTGCACAGAGTCTGAACCCTATCCACCGTGAACTACGATTATTAAAATACTGGCCTATGCTTCCAACCAGACGCGCAAGTATATCGGAAAAAAGCCCGCCTGTATCCTGCCGCGCGGCCTTTTCTCGGCGCATGATAGGATTTTCCTGTATTTCAGGAGGATAAACATGAAAAAACTGCTCAAACTAGCAACAGCTGTGCTGCTGGCCGTGCTGGCCGGCTGCGCCAACTGGAACGCTCCTCCGCCGCAAGCGGGCGAGCCGCGCGCCGCCGTGGAAGCGCGCCTGGGCCATCCCACGGCCATCTACCAGCTGGCCACGGGGCCGGAACTGGAATACGCCACAGGGCCGTACGGCCAGACCACGTATATGGCCCGCTTCGGCCCTGACGACAAGTTGATTTCCTACGAGCAAGTGCTCGACACGCCGGGCTTTGCCCGCATCAAGGTAGGCGTGTCGACCCAGCAAGACGTGCTGCACACGCTGGGCCGCCCAACGGAAACATCGTATCTGGCACTGCCGAAACTGCACGTCTGGTCTTACCGCTACAAGGAATCGGGCGTGTGGGATTCCATGATGCATGTGCACTTCGACCACGACGGCATCGTGCGCATGATGATGAACGGTCCCGACCCGGCCAAGGAAGAGCGCCGGTTTTTCTGGTGAAGACAGCCTTATGGCTGGGGATCGATCCGCTCATCTTTGGCGTGCAGTTTATTTAACGCCGACAAATACGCCTTGGCCGAGGCGACGATGATGTCCGGGTCGGCGCCCACGCCATTGACGATGCGCCCGTCGCGCGACAAGCGCATGGTGACTTCGCCCTGCGACTGCGTGCCCGTGCTGATGGCATTGACGGAGAACAACACCAGCTCCGCGCCGCTGGCGGCCGCGCTTTCGATGGCGTTGACGGTGGCGTCGACGGGGCCGTCGCCCTGCCCTTCGCAGCTGAGTTGCTTGCCGCCGACGAGGAATTCCACGCGCGCATGCGGCACGGCGCCCGTCGTCGACTGCTGCGTCAGCGCAATAAAACGGTAGTGCTCACTCTCCTGCGCCTGCTGTTCTTCGCTGACGAGGGCCATGATGTCTTCATCGAAAATCTCGGACTTGCGGTCAGCCAGCTCCTTGAAACGCAGGAAGGCGGCGTTGACTTCCGCCTCCGATTCCAGCGCGATGCCCAGCTCATGCAACCGCTGCTTGAAGGCATTGCGGCCCGACAGTTTGCCCAGGACGATCTTGTTGGCGGTCCAGCCCACGTCTTCGGCGCGCATGATTTCATACGTCTCGCGCGCCTTTAAAATGCCGTCCTGGTGGATGCCGGAGGCGTGCGCAAAGGCGTTCGCCCCCACGACGGCCTTGTTCGGCTGCACGGCAAAGCCCGTTATCTGCGACACCATTTTCGAGGCCGCCACGATTTGCGTCGTGTCGATGCCGACCGTCAAATTGTAATAGGCGGCGCGCGTGCGCAGCGCCATCACCACCTCTTCCAGCGCCGTGTTGCCAGCCCGCTCGCCGAGGCCATTGACGGTACACTCGATCTGCCGCGCGCCGCCGATCATGACGCCGGCCAGCGAATTGGCCACAGCCAGGCCCAGGTCGTTATGACAATGCACGGACCAGATGGCTTTATCCGAGTTCGGTATGCGTTCGCGCAAACGCTTGATGGTATTGCCGAAGATCTCAGGCACGGCGTAACCGACCGTGTCGGGAAAATTGATGGTAGTGGCGCCCTCGGCGATCACCGCTTCCAGCACGCGGCACAGAAAATCTTCGTCCGAGCGGCTGCCGTCTTCGGGGCTGAATTCGATATCGTCCGTGAACTGGCGCGCGTAGCGCACGGCGTTCTGCGCCTGCGTCAGCACTTGCTCGGGCGTCATGCGCAGCTTCATCTGCATGTGCAGGGGCGAGGTGGCAATGAAAGTGTGGATGCGCTTGCGCTCGGCAGGCGCCAGCGCTTCGGCGGCGCGCGCGATGTCGCGGTCGTTGGCGCGCGACAGCGAGCAGATGGTGGACTCGCGCACGGCGCCGGCAATCGCCCGTATCGACTCGAAGTCGCCTTGCGAGGCGGCGGCGAAGCCCGCCTCGATCACATCGACCTTCATGCGCTCGAGCTGCTTGGCGATGCGCAGCTTTTCCTCGCGCGTCATGGAGGCGCCCGGCGATTGCTCGCCGTCGCGCAAGGTGGTGTCAAAAATGATGAGTCGGTTGCTGGTGTTCATGACTGCTCCTGGCTGGCTGAAGACTGGCGACGCTACCGACTCAGCGCATTAATGCTCGGGGTCGGTCTGGATGATGCTGACGGGCTTGCCCTTCGCCATGCGCCAAAAAAACACGGCGTAGCCGGACAGGCCATAGGCGACGAAAATCGGGAACAGCACTTTCGGCGGGTCGATGGAAATGAGCGCAAAGAACAATGCCAGCAGGAATACCACGATGAAGGGCACGGACTTGCGGAAATTCACATCCTTGAAGCTGTAGAACGGTACATTCGTGACCATGGTCAGGCCGGAGAACAGGGCGATCGTCCACGATACCCAGGCCAGCTGGTTGCCGGCAAATTCCAGGTCGTTCATCAGCAGGATGAAGCCGGCCACCATGGCCGCCGCTGCCGGGCTGGGCAAACCCTGGAAGAAGCGCTTGTCGACCACGGCGATATTCGTGTTGAAGCGGGCCAGGCGCAAGGCGGCACCGGCGCAATACACGAAGGCGGCCAGCCAGCCCAGCTTGCCCATGCCGCGCAGCGACCATTCATAGATCACCAGCGCCGGGGCGGCGCCGAACGACACCATGTCGGACAGGCTATCGTACTGGGCGCCGAATTCGCTCTGCGTATTCGTCAGGCGGGCGATGCGGCCATCGAGGCCGTCGAGGATCATGGCAATGAAGATGGCCCAGGCCGCGTGTTCGAATTTCTGGTTCATGGCCATGACGATGGCGTAGAAGCCGCAAAACAGGGCTGCCGTCGTGAAGGCATTCGGCAACAGGTAGATGCCGCGGCGGCGCAAGGTTTTCTTGCCACTGCCATCGGTCACCGGCTGGCGCACGAATTTGCTGAAGCGGGACGCTTTGGATGCTGCAGGAGTGCCGTTCTTGCCTCTACGACGGGGGAAGTTTGCCATGTTGTTCCATATCTTGTGTACTGCGGGGATTCGGTGCCAGATGGCAGGCGCATTCATCTTGCGGCATGCACCTGCCGATCTTGCCATTATAGAGGAGCCACCGCCAAAGAAAAGCGCGGCGACGTCAAGCTGGCAATATTGACGCTTGTTCAAACATTATTTGAACTTGATCTTGGCCACCAGGCCCATGTTCAGCGTCGTTTCGCCGGCCTCAAAACTCGGCTCGGCCACCTGGTTGCCGCCATAACCCATGGAGTCGGCACTCATGTTGCGCGCCCCCGTCACGCTGACGCGCTGCGCATAGTTGCCCGAACCTTCAAAATCGATGGTGTCGATCACGGCGTCATTGACATTGCGGCCCATGGCGCCGGCAATGGCGGCCACGCGTTCATTCAGGTTCTTGTAGGCGGCGGCGATGCGCTGGTCGTCGAGCTTGCGGATGGTGGCGGGCGCCAGGCCGAAGTTCAAACGGTTCAGGGTCAGTACGCCTTGTGCTGCGGAAACTGTTTTCGGCAAGGCGGCCAGATTCGTCGTCGTCACCTGCAAGTACTGGCCCACTCGCCAGCCCGTAGCTACGCGCGGCTTGGCGGAGACACCCGGCGGCAAGGGCGCCGTTTCCGGGTACACGGCGTACGTGTAGTAGCCCTGGGTCTTCAGCACGGCTTGCGGGTCGGCTTTCTTGACGATGGCCGCGCCCTGGTTCATCTTCTGGTTCACGCGCGAAGCGGCGGCGGCCTTGTCCTTGTCCTGCTCTTCGATGGCCAGGGTGACGGTCACCTGGTCGTTCGCATGCACCACTTCGCCATTCGCGGGCACCACCACGAGGGTGCCGAGGGTGGCAGAGGCGGGCAAGGTCTGGGCGTGTGCGCTCAGGGCAACGGTAGCGGCGGCCGCAGCCAGCAGCGATTTCATGACGGTCATAGTGTTCTCCTGGAAAATGGGGGGGGGCAAAAACGATCATGGGGCCAACAGCCCCATGATTTTTAAAACAGTCTAACGCGAAAACTTTTCCACGTTGACGAGCTTACTCGCACTTACTTGAACTTGACCTTGCCGACGACACGCATGTCGAGCGTCGTTTCACCCGGCTCGAAGCTCGGCTCGGCGACGGTACTGTCTTCGGCCATCTTGCCGCTGCGCATCATCATCGGGGCGGCGGCAGGACGGCTTTCCGTGGCGTAGTTGCCCGAACCTTCGAAGTCCACCGTATCGAGCACGGCGTCGGAAACGTTGCGGCCCATGGCCTTGGCGATGGCTGCCACGCGCTCATTGAGGTTCTTGTACGTGGCGGCGATGCGCTGGTCATCGAGCAGGCGGATGGTTTCCGGCTTCAGGCCGAAATTCAAGCCATTCAGGGTCAGCACGCCTTGCGCCGCCGATACGGTTTTTGGCAGCGACGCCAGGTTGGCCGTCGTCACTTCCAGGTACTGGCCGACTCTCCAGGCCGTTGGCAAACGCGGCTTGGCGACAGCGCCGGCCGGCAATGGGCGCTCTTCCGGATACACGGGATAGGTGTAGTAGCCATACGATTTCAGCGCTGCCGAAGGGTCGGCCTGCTTGACGATGGCGATGCCCTTGTTCATCTTCTGGTTGACTCTCGACGCAGCGGCGGCCTTGTCCTTGTCCTGTTCTTCGATGGCCAGGGTAGCGACCACCTGATCATTGACATGCTTGACTTCGCCAAATGCGGGGACCACCACCAGGGTGCCGGAAGTTGGCAAGGTTTGCGCTTGTGCGCTCAGGGCAACGGTGGCTGCGGCGGCAACAAGGACGGATTTCATCATGGTCATGGGGGTACTCCTAGGTAGTTAATATGGCTGACAGCCCGCGAAAGGGAGGCTTTTGCCATCCCTTTCGCCTGAGAAACTTGTCAAACTGTGTAGATTCTAACGCCTCATTCATTCCCGTGGCGCAAATTAACAAATCGTCACAAAATGCGTCTGCCAGTCACATCTGCTCACATTTCAATACACTGTCATCATAAATAACAATGTTATTAGTGACCTACGACCGCGCCACCGCTGCGCCGGCCCGGCTTGAAGCTGTGGCGGTGCGCGCGCCAGGCAATGGTCAACGCCACCAGCAGCAAGGCCAGCATGGCCCACGGGAACGATGCCACGCCATAGCCGTCGAGCAGCATGCCGCCCGCCAGGCCGCCGCCCGCGATGGCCACGTTCCAGATGGTCGCCACCATCGCCTGCGCCACATCCATGCCGTCGCCGGCCGCGTCCGCCGACGCCGTCTGCAGCAAGGTGCCGGCGCCGCCGAAGGTGATGCCCCAGATGGCCATGCTGACATAGATGACGATAGCGGAGTCCATCGCCAGGCCCAACGCCACTACCACCAGGGCAAAGGCGGCGATGCAGCCCAGCACGAGCGGGCGCAGCCAGCGGTCGATCAGCTGGCTGACCAGCCAGATACCGGCCAGCGAGCCCACGCCATATACGAGCAGCACCAGGTCGACGCGGGGGCGCAAGCCGGACGGCGCCAGGAACGGCGCGATAAAGGTATACAAAATGTTATGCGCCAGCATCCAGGCGACGATCACAAACAGAATCGGCCGCACGCCCGGCGTCACGAACACCTGGCGGATCGACAGGCGTTCGCCATTCTTTTGCCCCGGATAATCGGGCACGACCAGCAATACCCAGGCGACCAGCACCACGGCCATGCCGGACATGATGCCAAAGATGCTGCGCCAGCCCAGCACGCCGCCCATCAGGGTGCCCAGCGGCACGCCCAGCGACAGGGCCAGCGGCGTGCCGATCATGGCAATGGCCATCGCCCTGCCCTGCTGCTCGGGACGCACCATGCGGCGCGCATAGCCTGCCATCAAGCCCCAGGCCAGCCCGGCGGCCATGCCGGTGACGAAGCGCGCGACCAGGGCGACCATATAGTTGGGTGCCAGGGCCGTCGCCGTATTGAAGATCAGGAAGCCGATGATGGCCAGCAGCAAGACATTGCGCCGGCGCCAGGTACTGGTGAGCGCCGTCAGGGGAATCGCCGTCAGGATCGAGCCGATGGCGTACACGGTCACCAGCTGGCCCGTCATGACTTCGGAAATATTGAGATCCCTGGCAATCTGCGGCAACAAGCCGGCCGGCAAGGTTTCCGACAGGAGGGCGAGGAACGCCGTCATGGCCAGGGCCAGCAAGGCGAGGATGGGAATGGAAGAGTCAACAGCAGCCTGCGAGGGCGCCGTGGCGGTGATACGGTCAGTCATGGGGGGGGTCCTTCTTCTTGCGCAAGCGGCTAAGAAACTAGCGCCTGGCGTGCTACAAAAGCGGTGATGCGCGTTGCGGTCGGCAGATACCGAAACAGATGCAGTCCATAGGAAACTGCAAAGGAAGGGCGGAATTGTAAAGCAAACGCAGCAACAGCGTGCGTACGAAAACAACCGTGCTCAGGCTGGCGTCATGCAGGCATCATTGGCCGCCTTGCGTGGCGAAAACCAGGCATTCGATTTCGGACTGTACAGCAAGGCGCAGATGACGGCGAACGTGAGCGCGCCAGGCAAGACGTGCATCTTGAGCGGCAAGGTCGCCAGGCAGAACGCAATGTCGATCACGCCCCACACCAGATACACCGTGCGCGCGCCACGCTGCCTTTGCAGCATGGCCAGCGCAGCCACCAGGGTAATGCCCTGGCTGAAGAGCAAAATCGCGTATTGCGCCTCGGCGGGAATCACGCTGTGCCCCATTCCGGCCAGCATGGCAGGATCGTTGCGGCCGAGGTAGGACGACACCAGCGCTGACAGCGAGCCGATAATCAGAAACCAGCAGCCGATGGCAACCGAGACGGGACGCTTGACGACATGCAGATTGCCGACAAAAACTTTAGAAAAAACAAGCATGGTGCTCACGGTATGGTTGAATGGCCCTGATTGTAATAAAAAAAGCCGGCTTGCGCCGGCTTCTTCGTGGAACGACTGCTGCTTAGTTCTTCGACTGGTCAACCATCTTGTTCTTGGCGATCCAAGGCATCATGGCGCGCAGTTTGGCGCCCACTTCTTCGATCGGGTGCTCGGACGTCAAACGGCGGCGCGAGATCAGGGTCGGAGCGCCTGCCTTGTTTTCCAGGATGAAGCTCTTCGCGTATTCGCCCGTTTGAATATCTTTCAGGCATTGACGCATCGCATCCTTGGTGGCCGAGGTCACAACCTTAGGACCGGTCACGTATTCGCCGTATTCGGCGTTGTTCGAGATCGAGTAGTTCATGTTGGCGATGCCGCCTTCATAGATCAGGTCGACGATCAGTTTCAGTTCGTGCAAGCACTCGAAATACGCCATTTCAGGCGCGTAACCGGCTTCCGTCAGGGTTTCGAAACCGGCCTTGATCAGTTCCACGGCGCCGCCGCACAGCACGGCTTGTTCGCCGAACAAATCCGTTTCGGTTTCTTCACGGAAGTTCGTTTCGATGATGCCGGCACGGCCGCCGCCGTTGGCCGATGCGTACGACAGGGCGATATCGCGGGCGATGCCCGATTTGTCCTGGTACACGGCGATCAGGTGGGGCACGCCGCCACCCTGGGTGTAGGTGGCGCGCACGGTGTGGCCCGGAGCTTTCGGCGCAACCATGATCACGTCCAGATCGGCGCGTGGCACGACTTGGCCATAATGCACGTTGAAGCCGTGGGCGAAGGCCAGTACGGCGCCTTGCTTGGCGAACGGGGCGATGTTTTCGTTGTAGACCTGAGCGATGTTTTCATCCGGCAGCAAGATCATGATGACGTCGGCTGCTTTCACGGCGTCGTTGACTTCTGCTACTTTCAGGCCGGCTTGCTCGACCTTGGTCCACGAAGCGCCGCCCTTGCGCAGGCCGACGGTAACGTTGACACCCGAATCGTTCAGGTTTTGTGCGTGTGCGTGGCCTTGCGAACCGTAGCCGATGATGGCAACGTTTTTGCCTTTGATCAAGGAGAGGTCAGCGTCTTTGTCGTAAAAAACTTTCATGGTATTTCCTATAATTTGATGATGCGTTGTTGTTTTAAATGCGGCGCCAGGGCCGCGTAGTGCTGCGTCTATGCTTTTATACTTTGAGGATGCGTTCGCCGCGGCCGATGCCGGAACCACCCGTGCGGACGGTTTCCAGGATGGAGGCGCGGTCGATCGAATCGATGAACGCGTCGAGCTTGACCTTGTTGCCGGTCAGTTCGATCGTGTACGTCTTTTCGGTGACATCGATGATGCGGCCACGGAAGATATCGGCGGTACGCTTCATTTCCTCGCGCTCCTTGCCCACGGCACGGACCTTGATCAGCATCAACTCGCGTTCGATATGCTGGCCTTCGGTCAGGTCGACCACCTTCACCACTTCAATCAGACGATTCAGGTGCTTGGTGATCTGCTCGATGATATCGTCCGAGCCGCTGGTGACGATGGTCATGCGCGACAGGGTCGAGTCTTCCGTCGGCGCCACCGTCAAGGTTTCGATGTTGTAGCCGCGCGCCGAGAACAGGCCCACCACGCGCGACAGGGCGCCCGCTTCGTTTTCCAGCAAGACAGAAATAATATGGCGCATGATTAGAGATCCTCCGAACCGAGCATCATTTCGGACAGGCCCTTGCCGGCTTTCACCATTGGCCACACGTTTTCGGACTGGTCGGTAATGAAGTTCATGAATACCAGCCTGTCTTTCATCGCAAACGCCTCTTTCAGGGCGCCGTCGACGTCGCCCGGCTTTTCAATTTTCATGCCCACGTGGCCGTATGCTTCAGCCAGCTTTTCGAAGTCAGGCAGCGAATCCATGTACGACTCGGAATAGCGCGAACCGTAATCGATTTCCTGCCACTGGCGCACCATGCCGAGGAAACGGTTGTTGAGCATGATGATCTTCGGCGTCAGGTGATACTGCTTGCACGTGGCAAGTTCCTGGATGCACATCTGGATCGAGCCTTCGCCGGTAATACAAGCAACGGTGGCGTCCGGGTTGGCCATCTGCACGCCCATGGCGTACGGCAAGCCGACACCCATGGTGCCCAGGCCGCCGGAATTGATCCAGCGGCGCGGCTTGTCGAAACCATAGTATTGCGCCGCCCACATCTGGTGCTGGCCCACGTCGGAGGTGATGAAGGCATCGCCCTTGGTGAGCTGGAAGACTTTTTCCACCACCGATTGCGGCTTGATGACCAGGTCGGAAGTCGGATATTTCAGGCATTCGCGGCCACGCCATTCGGCGATCTGCTTCCACCAGTTGCTCAATGCATTGACGTTCGGCTTGGCTTCGGCCGCGTCGAGTTGCGCGAGGAACTCGATCAGCACGTCCTTGACGTTGCCGACGATGGGGATATCGACCTTGACGCGCTTGGAAATCGACGATGGATCGATGTCCACGTGGATGATCTTGCGCGGATGCGAGGCGAAATGTTTCGGGTTGCCGATCACGCGGTCATCGAAACGGGCGCCGATGGCGATCAGCACGTCGCAATTCTGCATCGCCATGTTCGCTTCATAGGTGCCGTGCATGCCGGGCATGCCGACATACTGCTCACTCGATGCGCGGTAGCCGCCCAGGCCCATCAAGGTGTTGGTGCATGGGAAACCCAGGCGGTCGACCAGCTTGTTCAGCTCGGGAGCCGCATTCGCCAGGATCACGCCGCCGCCCGTGTAGATCATCGGGCGTTCGGCTTGCAGCAACAGCTGCACGGCCTTGCGGATCTGGCCCGAATGGCCCTTGTCGACGGGACGGTAGGAACGCATCTCGACTTCCTTCGGATAGTCGAAATGGCATTTGTGCATGCTGATATCCTTGGGGATATCGACCAGCACGGGTCCCGGACGGCCGGTACGGGCGATGAAGAAAGCTTTCTTGATCGTCGCTGCCAGGTCCTTGACGTCCTTGACGAGGAAGTTGTGCTTGACCACGGGGCGGGTGATGCCGACCGTGTCGCATTCCTGGAACGCATCCTGGCCGATGGCGTGGCTCGGCACCTGGCCGGAGATCACCACCATGGGAATCGAGTCCATGTACGCGGTCGACAGGCCCGTGACGGCATTCGTGACACCCGGACCGGACGTGACGATGGCGACACCGACTTTGTTCGAGCTGCGCGAATAGGCATCGGCGGCGTGGATCGCGGCCTGCTCGTGGCGTACCAGGATATGCTGGAATTTGTTTTGCTGGAAGATGGCGTCGTAGATGTAGAGTACGGCTCCGCCCGGGTATCCAAAGACGTGCTCGACGCCCTCTTCAGCCAGACAGCGCACGACAATTTCTGCGCCGGTAATTGGTCCTGCTGCTGCTTCGGTATTCATGAAACATTCCTTTCAAGGTCCATTGGAGATTGATCGGATGTTCTTTCCTGACGAAGTTCGCTGTGCGCGACAGTGCTCCTGCTTCCCTTTTCATGCGGTCACGCAATTTCTTTGGGCACCCATAGATACCTTACAAAACAACGCTTAACGCAACTCGTTTGGCCGGAGTTTCTGTGGCGCCTGTACGAACCGCTCGCGCTTGTGGCACGGGTTAGAACAAACTGCCTACAAATGAAAGCGCGTCTTGCCGCGGATGGCCTTGTGTGCCGGTCGCGACCTGACCATAGGGCTTTGGGGTGTTCAAAGCGTCCCATACGTTATCGCGTTGCACCATTATGGTCAAGGAAAATGTCAGCATCGCTGCACTTTTGCTCGCACGACGTGCAAAAACCCTGCGGAAACGCACATTTTTTGCTAGCATGCACGGGGTTGCAAAAAGCATACCCACCCCCAATTCGCCCACCGCACCCGCAGCCGCTAAGATCCCCATACCGCATGGCAACAGACAAAGAATTATCCGACTTTCTAGAAAATGTCGAGCGGCGCGCTTTCAAGCAGGCCGCCTACGCGGTCCGCAAGGAAGAATCGGCACTCGACATCGTGCAGGATGCCATGATCAAGCTGGCCGAAAAATACGGCGACAAGCCGGCCGCCGAGCTGCCGATGCTGTTCCAGCGCATCTTGCAAAACACCATCCTTGATTATTTCCGCCGAGAAAAAGTTCGCAACACCTGGGTCAGCCTGTTTTCCGGCATGAAACCCTCGGGCGACGAGCATGAAGATTTTGATATACTTGACACGTATGAATCGGAACAGGGTTCGAGTGCCGCCGAATCGTCGGCCGACCAGGTCGAACGCGCGCAAATGCTTGATTTGATTGATGCAGAGGTACAAAAACTGCCGTCACGTCAACGCGAAGCCTTCCTCATGCGTTACTGGCAGGACATGGATGTGGCTGAAACAGCGGAAGCGATGGGTTGCTCCGAAGGTAGCGTGAAAACACATTGCTCTAGAGCTACCCACACGCTCGCCGAATCGCTGAAAGCCAAGGGAATAAAATTATGAACACCGACGATCTCAATTTCGCTTACAAAGTGCGCCATGCACTGAACGAAAAACTCGACGACCTGCCCGCATCGGCCACCGATCGCCTGGCAGCAGCACGCAAGCTGGCCCTGTCGCGCAAGAAGGCGGACGCGCCCGCCGCCGTTGCCGTGCGCCAGAACGTGCTGGCCGGCGTCGCCAGCAGCCTGTTTATCGAGCCGCTGTCGTGGCTGGGACGCATGAGCGTGATCATCCCCCTGCTGCTGCTGGTCGGCGGCCTGGTGGGCATCTATCAGTTTGAGCAAGAACAACATATTGCCGAACTGGCAGAAATCGACGCCGCCGTACTGTCGGACGAATTGCCGCTCTCCGCCTACATGGACCATGGCTTCAACGCCTACCTGACGAAACGCGAGCAATAAGCATGGCACGCTTGAGCGTACGCAAAGGCTGGCTGGTGGGCGGCATCGGCCTGGGTGCCTGCGCCCTGGCTGGCGCCGCATGGGTAGGCGCGCAACAACATCCTGCGCCCGCGACCCCTGCCGTGGTGGCGGCGCCCGTGGTGGCGCCGGCGCCAGCCGTCAAGCCCGGCTCGGCCCGCACGGCCGGCAAGGGTGGCACGCCACCCAAGGCCAGCGACAACCCGTCCTGGAACAAGCTGTCGCACGCGCAGCAGGAAGCCCTGCAGCCGCTGGCGGGCGAATGGAACAAGCTGGAACCGCTGCGCAAGCAAAAATGGCTCGATATCGCCAGCCGCTTTGCCTCCATGTTGCCCGACGAACAAAGCCGCGTGCATGAACGCATGCGTGTATGGGTCAAGCTGACGCCGGAACAGCGCCGCCTGGTGCGCGAAAACTATACACGCACGAAGAAGATTGATCCTGGCCAAAAAACCGCGCAGTGGGAGCAGTACCAGCAATTGCCGGAAGATCAAAAGAAAAAGCTGGCAACGGAACTGGTGCCGAAAAAGCCGCTGGAGAAAGTGCCGGCGATCAATTCGAACACCAGCAAGCCAGCCGTGATCCTGGCCCCGGCCGCGCCCGTCCTGCCGCCCGCTCCCGCAGCGACGGCAGTGCCGGCCAACGACCCAGCCGCGGTCGCGGCCCCCGCCACCGTGCCTGTCACGCCACCTGCCACGCCTGCCCCACTGCCAACCAATGCCAAATAGCACCAATAGCACGCCCGCCGCCAGCATCACTTCCCATCCCACGATCAAGCGCCGCCTGATTTCCATGGTGTACGAGTCGCTGCTGGCCCTGGCCGTGCTGTTTTTGCCTTTCCTGCTGTTTGAGCTGGCCGTGCAGGGCGCGCATACACCGTTGACGGAACACATGCGCCAGTGCCTGGCCTTCCTCGTCATGGGGGCGTATTTCATCCATCAATGGAGCCGCGAAGGGCAAACCCTGGCCATGAAGACCTGGCGCCTGAAAGTCGTTCTGCCAGGCCACACCCACGTGCCGCTGCGCGTGGCCGCCTTCCGCTACATCCTGTCATGGATGTGGCTGCTGCCAGCCCTGCTGGTGTCGTATGCATTCGATTTGCAGCACTGGACTGCCCTGGGCGCCATCGGCGTGGGCATCCTGGCCTGGTCAGCCACGGCCCTGTTGACGGGCAATGGACAATTCCTGCACGACAAGCTGGCGGGCACGCAGATCGTGCAACTGCCCGCCCCGGCGAAGAAGTCGAAGAAAGTCGCCGCCTGAGTTTTTACGCGGCTTGACCTGGGTCATTGAAGCGCCACGGGGGCTCTGCGATCATGGCATGCCATGAATAATACCGCCCCCTCCCCCACACACGCTTCGAGCCCTACCGCGAGGAAGTCTGCAGCGAAGACGACGTCAAGCATCTCGTCCACACCTTTTATGCGGCCGCGCGCGATGACGCCATGCTGGGCCCCATCTTTGCCGCCGAGGTCAAGGATTGGGATGCCCATCTGGCAACACTGGTCGATTTCTGGTCAGGCTTGCTGCGTGGCACCATGCGCTACCACGGCAAGCCGCTGGCCCAGCACGCGAAAATGGAACACTTGACACCGTGCATGTTCCGCCGCTGGCTGACCCTGTTCTTCGCCACGACCGAGAGCATGGGCAACCCGGCCCTGCAAGAGAAGGCCGATACCATCGCCTTGAATATTGCAGAACGGCTATGGAAAAGCTTTGCGGAAAGCCACGCCATCGTGGCGCCGCAGCTTTAAAACCGCTCGTAACCCTGCAGATAGCGCCACTGACCTGACGGCATGGCGCCCATCGGGATGCGGCCGATGCGCAAGCGCTTCATGGCGACCACGTCCAGCCCCACCATTTTGCACATGTGGGCGATCTGGCCTGGCTGCACGTTTTTCAGGGCGAAGCGCAGGCGCGTTTCGTTCTGCCAGCTGACCTTGATCGGCGGCAAAGGCTTGCCATTGAAAGGCAAGCCGTGATTCAGCAGCGCCAGGCCGTTTTCCGCGATATCGCCCGACACTTCCACGATGAATTCCTGCTCCACCGTTTTCGCTTCGTCGACCAGCTTGCGGGCGACGCGGAAATCTTGCGTGAACACCAGCAGGCCGGAAGCCATGGTGTCGAGCGGATTAGTAATGGTCAGGCCGATCAGGTGACGCTTGAGGAAGCGCGTGACGGCGCTGGGCAGCACGTTTTCGGGGGTGAACAACTCTTCGGGACGCAAACAGGCCAGGGCCGGCTTGCCTTCGCTGCCCACGCCGCCGTTGATGCCGGCCGGCTTGTGCAGCAGGATCGTCACGGGCGGCATTTCTTCCAGCGTCGCATTCGGCAGCAGCACCACTGCCTGATTGTCGGCCACGCGCGCGCCCGACTCTTCCACCAGCACGCCATCGACCGTGACCCAGCCGCCCTCGATATACAGTTCGGCCTCGCGGCGCGAACAGGGTACGTCTTCAGACAGGCGCTTGGCCAGGCGGACGGTGGGCATTTCGTGTGGTGTGGTCATGGGGAGGCGCAAAAAGCAAGAGGAGGAGAAAGCCGGTATTGTAACCGACCCGCTCCTCCCCTCGTTTGCCATCACCAATGACTTATGCGCCGGCCTTGGCCAATTCCTCAGCAAAGAAGCGGTGGCCCATCTCTTCCAGGCCCAGCGTCTGCAGCACTTCCTGCAGGCGCTCCGTCGGACGCTGGCGCGGCAAGTTCTTGTAGCTGGCGATGATCAGTTCATTCTTCATCGAATGCTCCCAGCCCACCAGTTCCGTCACGCTGACCTGGTAGCCGTGCGCTTCCAGCTGCAGACAGCGCAGCACGTTGGTGATCTGGCTGCCGAACTCGCGCGTGTGCAGCGGGTGGCGCCACAATTCCGTCAAGGCACTCTTGCCCAGGCTCTTGCCCTTGTTTTTCTTCAAGACAGACGCGACTTCGGCCTGGCAGCACGGCACCAGCACCATGAATTTCGCCTTCTTCTTCAGGGCGAAGTGAATCGCGTCATCGGTGGCCGTGTTGCACGCATGCAAGGCCGTGACGATGTCGATCTGCTGCGGCAGCAAGCTCGACTCCGTCGATTCGGCCACGGACAGGGGCAGGAAGGACATGCCGGGGAACTTGAATTTTTTGGCCAGCTCTTGCGAGCGCTGCACCAGCTCTTCGCGCGTCTCGATGCCGTAGATGTGCGAACCGTCGTTGCCGTTCTTGAAGAACAGGTCGTACAGGATGAAGCCCAGGTAGGACTTGCCGGCCCCATGGTCGACCAAGGAGACGCCAGGGTGGTCGAGCTGTACTTCGCGCAACAGCGGCTCGATGAACTGCGTCAGGTGGTACACCTGCTTGAGCTTGCGGCGGCTGTCCTGGTTCATCTTGCCGTCGCGCGTCAGGATATGCAATTCCTGCAGCAAGGCGACCGACTGGCCATCCTTGATCTCGGGCATGTTGCTGGCGGCCGTGATGACGTCTTTCGGCGCAGCGACTACGGTGGCGGCAGCTGCCGCGCCCTTAGCGCGCTTCATCGATCCACGCCATCTGTATCGCTTCGAGCACTTTTTCGCCGCCGCGCGTATGGTCGTCGTCGAAGCCGTCCAGTTCCACCACCCAGTTATGCAGGTCGGTGAAACGCACGGTCAGCGGGTCGATGTCCGGATGCGCGTCGTACAGCGCTTCGGCGATCGCATGAATATCGGACCATTTCATGTTAGTGACTGCCTTCGCTGACCTGGTTGATCGTGTATTTCGGGATTTCGACGACGAGGTCGGCGTCGGCCACGATGGACTGGCACGACAGGCGCGACACGGCTTCCAGGCCCCAGGCCTTGTCCAGCATGTCTTCTTCCAGTTCCGTCGCCTCGTTCAGCGATTCGATGCCTTCACGCACCAGCACGTGACAAGTGGTGCAGGCGCACGATTTTTCGCAGGCGTGCTCGATGTCGATGTCGTTTTCCAGCAAGATGTCGCAGATGGACTTGCCGGCCGGGGCTTCGATGACGGCGCCGTCCGGGCAAAGCTTGGCGTGCGGCAGGATAACGATTTGTGGCATGGTTTCTTCTTTCAGTCTGTCATTCGGAGCGCGGCCGCAGCATCGGCGGCGCGCTGTTCAATTAGTTTTATACGACTTGATCCAGGGACTTGCCCTTCAGAGCACTGCGCACGCTGCGGTCCATGCGGCGCGAGGCGAAATCCTCGGTGCCGTCGGCCAGCGCCTCGATTGCCAGCTTCAAAGCCTGGTGGTCGATGGCGCCGCTTTGCGATTGCGCAATGGCGTCGCGCACCTTGTTCATCAAGCCATCCACGGTGGCGCGCTCAAGCGAGTCGAGCAAGCCGCCGTCTTCATCCAGCGCCGACTGCGTGGCCAGCAGGATGCGTTCCGCTTCCACCTGCTCTTCGCGCAGCGCGCGCGCCACCATGTCGGTGTCGGCCGAGGTGTACGAATCCTGCAGCATGCGCGCGATGTCGTCGTCGCCCAGGCCATAGGCAGGCTTGACGCTGATCGACGCTTCCACGCCCGAGCGCAGTTCGCGCGCCGACACCGACAGCAAGCCATCCGCATCGACCTGATACGTGATGCGGATGCGCGCGGCGCCCGCCACCATCGGCGGAATGCCGCGCAATTCAAAGCGCGCCAGCGAGCGGCAATCGCTGACCAGTTCGCGCTCGCCCTGCAGCACGTGCACGGCCAGCGCCGTCTGGCCATCTTTAAATGTCGTGAATTCCTGCGCGCGTGCGCACGGTATCGTCGAATTGCGCGGGATAATTTTTTCCACCAGGCCGCCCATGGTCTCGATACCCAACGACAGCGGGATCACGTCCAGCAGCAGCCAGTCGTCGCCGGCGGCACGGTTGCCAGCCAGCAAGTTCGCCTGGATGGCGGCGCCCAGCGCCACCACTTTGTCCGGGTCGATATTCGCGTGCGGCGTCGTGTGGAAGAATTCGCTGACGGCGCGCTGCACGTGTGGCATGCGCGTGGCGCCACCGACCATCACCACGCCGTCGACGTCGTCCGCATCCACGTTCGCGTCGCGCAAGGCTTTCTTGATGGCGTTCATGGTCTTGCCCACCAGGTGCTGCGTCATGGCTGCAAATTCCGTCGCCGTGATACGCAAGTGGATTTCTTCGCCCGAGTTCAGGGCCGCATCGATCATCGTTTCCGACTTGGTCGACAGCGTTTCCTTGATCTCGCGCGCTTTTACCATCAGGATGGCCGTGTCTTCGTCCGACAGGGGCGCCAGCTTGGCGTGCTCGCTGATCCAGCAGAACAGGCGGCGGTCGAAATCGTCGCCGCCCAGGGCCGAGTCGCCGCCCGTGGACAAGACTTCAAAGACACCCTTGCTCAGTTTCAGGATCGAGATGTCGAAGGTGCCGCCGCCGAGGTCATACACGGCGTACACGCCTTCGGAGGCGTTGTCGAGGCCATACGCGATGGCGGCGGCCGTCGGCTCGCTGAGCAGACGCAAGACATTGATGCCGGCCAGTTGCGCCGCATCTTTCGTCGCCTGGCGCTGCGCGTCGTCAAAGTAGGCCGGCACGGTGATCACGGCGCCGACCAGGTCGTCACCGAGGGAATCTTCCGCGCGCTGGCGCAGGGTGGCGAGAATTTGCGCCGACACTTCGACCGGGCTTTTCACGCCGGCCACGGTTTTCAGCTGCACCATGCCAGGCGTATCCTGGAAGTCGTAGGGCAGGTTTTCCGCGTAGGCGATGTCGGCCAGGCCACGGCCCATGAAGCGCTTGACGGACACGATGGTGTTCTTCGGGTCGGTGGTTTGCGCGGACAGGGCCTTGTAGCCGATGTTCGCATGGCCGTTCGGCAGGTAGCGCACGACGGAGGGCAGCAGGGAGCGCCCGTCTTCGTCATTGAGCACCTCGGGAATGCTGTTGCGGACGGTGGCGACCAGGGAATTGGTGGTGCCCAGATCGATGCCGACGGCCAGGCGGTGCTGGTGCGGCGCGGTCGACATGCCTGGTTCGGAAATTTGCAGAAGTGCCATTGTATTCGTGCCTCGATTAATTTTGTGCGTGGTGCTGCTGATGCCTGTCGCGCATTATAAGACGCGCGCCGGACTGGCGCTTGGGCAGTCAGGCTTCCATGGCTTCGTATGCAAAACGGACTTCCTCGCCGAATTTGTCGAGGAACATCAGGGCGCGCACGCTTTGCGCGGCATTCACATAGTCGGCGGCGTCGAGCTGGGCCGCCACCTGGGCCAGCAAGGCCTTGCGTTCACCGCGCAACTGGCGGTCCAGGGCGTCGAGCGCGTCGGCATCCTTGCCTGCACGCGCATCGCCCAGCTCTTCGCGCCATTCCATCTGCTGCATCAGGAAGCTGACGGGCATGGCCGTATTCGATTCCGTCTGCAAATCGACGCCATTCAGTTCGCACAGGTATTGCGCGCGCTTTTGCGGGCTTTTCAGGGTTTGATAGGCTTCATTGGCGCGCGTGGCCCATTGCATCGCCACGCGCTTCTCGGCGCTGCTGGCGTTGATGAAGCGGTCCGGGTGGACCTTGCCCTGCACGTCGCGGTAGGCAGAGTCGAGCGCGCTCATGTCGAGCCCGAACTGCGCCGGCAACTGGAATAATTCGAAGTGATTTTGCATAATGGTCGGTGGTCGCTGTACCGCAATCGATGGGTACAGCGCACCGACCGGGGTCTTGCCAGCTGTTTAAATCCTGAAGGACTCGCCGCAGCCGCAGGCGTCTTTTTCGTTCGGATTGTGGAACTTGAAGCCTTCGTTCAAGCCTTCGCGCGCGAAATCGAGTTCCGTGCCGTCGATGTAAGGCAAGCTTTTCGGGTCGACGAAGACTTTCACGCCGTGCGACTCAAAAACGCTGTCTTCGGCCGCCACTTCATCGACATATTCGAGCTTGTAAGCCAGGCCCGAGCAGCCTGTGGTGCGCACGCCAAAGCGCAAGCCCATGCCCTTGCCGCGCCGTTCGATATAACGGTTGATGTGTTTCGCCGCTTTTTCGGTCAGTGTGATCATGTATTTCTCCGCAACTGCCCCGGCCTTGCGGCTGGGGCGGGCTGCCAACGTTTAAGCTGCTACTGGATGGCGGGTCTGGTAATCCAGCACTGCCGCCTTGATGGCGTCTTCCGCCAGGATGGAGCAGTGGATTTTCACTGGTGGCAGGGCCAGTTCTTCGGCGATCTGCGTATTCTTGATGGCCAGTGCCTGGTCCAGGGTTTTACCTTTGACCCATTCGGTCACCAGCGAGCTCGACGCGATGGCCGAACCGCAGCCGTAGGTCTTGAATTTCGCGTCTTCGATCAGGCCATCGGCGCCGACCTTGATCTGCAGTTTCATCACGTCGCCGCAGGCGGGCGCGCCCACCATGCCGGTGCCGATGGTGTCATCACCCTTGTCGAAAGCGCCCACGTTGCGCGGGTTTTCGTAGTGATCGAGTACTTTGTCCGAGTAAGCCATTTTGATGCTCCTTAAATATTCTTGCCGGCCCCATTCACGAGGCCAGGGTGTTGGTTAGTGGGCTGCCCATTGGATCGAGTTGATGTCGATCCCTTCCTTGAACATGTCCCACAGCGGCGACAGCTCACGCAATTTGTGTACTTTCGATTTCAGCAAGTTCACGGCGAAGTCGATGTCTTCCTCGGTCGAGAAGCGGCCGATGGTGAAGCGGATCGAGCTGTGCGCCAGTTCGTCGCTGCGGCCCAGGGCGCGCAGCACGTACGATGGTTCCAGGCTGGCCGAGGTGCAGGCCGAACCGGACGACACGGCGATATCCTTGATCGCCATGATCAGCGACTCGCCTTCAACGTAGTTGAAGCTGACGTTCAGGTTGTGCGGCACGCGGTGCTCCATGTCGCCGTTGATGTAGACTTCTTCGATCTCTTGCAAGCCCTTCGCCAGGCGGTCGCGCAAGGCCTTGATGCGGCCGATTTCGCTGTCCATTTCTTCCTTGGCGATGCGGAAGCACTCGCCCATGCCGACGATCTGGTGCGTCGGCAGGGTGCCCGAACGCAGGCCGCGCTCATGACCGCCACCGTGCATCTGCGCTTCCAGGCGCACGCGCGGCTTGCGGCAGACATACAGGGCGCCCACGCCTTTCGGGCCGTAGGTTTTGTGCGCCGTGAAGGTCATCAGGTCGACCTTGGTCTTTTGCAGGTCGATGACGACCTTGCCCGTCGCTTGCGCGGCGTCGCAATGGAAGATGATGCCTTTCGAGCGGCAGAACACGCCGATCTCGTCGATCGGCTGGATCACGCCGATTTCGTTGTTCACCAGCATCACCGACACGAGGATGGTGTCCGGGCGCACGGCCGCGGCCAACTGCTCGACGGTGATCAGGCCGTTGTCCTGCGGTTCCAGATAGGTCGCTTCGAAGCCGATGCGTTCCAGTTCGCGCACTGTGTCGAGCACCGATTTATGCTCGGTCTTGACGGTGATGATGTGCTTGCCCTTGGTCTTGTAGAACTGTGCCGCGCCCTTGATGGCCAGGTTGTTGCTTTCCGTCGCGCCGGAAGTCCAGATGATTTCGCGCGGATCGGCGTTCACCAGGGCCGCCACGTAACCACGTGCCTCTTCCACGGCTTTTTCCGCCGTCCAGCCATACATGTGGCTGCGCGATGCCGGGTTGCCGAACTGCTCGCGCAGGTAAGGAATCATCTTGTCGGCGACGCGTGGATCGATCGGCGTGGTGGCCGAGTAATCCATGTAGATCGGAAAATGCGGTGCGGTTTCAAAGTGCACTTGGCCTACGTTTTTTTCAGGGGCGTTCATCAATAACTCCAATGCAATCAGCAACTTAGTATTTTGTATTGTTCAACCGAGGGCGGCGTGGTTACGGTGCATCACCATCACGCTTTGCTCGGCAATCTTTTGTCTCTGCTGGTCGACCAGGTCCTGCAGCGACACAGAATCCAGATAATCGACCATTTTTTCGTTGAGTGTGGACCACAGCTCATGCGTCATGCAGCGCGCACCCGTGGCCGCGTCGGCGCCGTGGCAATGTTCCTTGCCGCCGCACTGCGTGGCGTCCAGCGGCTCATCGACGGCGATGATGATGTCGGCCACCGTTACTTTGTCGGCACGACGCGCCAGGCTGTAGCCGCCGCCCGGGCCACGGATCGATTCGACGATCTCATGCCGGCGCAACTTGCCGAACAGCTGTTCCAGGTAGGACAGGGAAATCGACTGCCGCTGGCTGATGCCGGACAAGGTGACCGGCCCCTTGCCCTGGCGCAGGGCAAGATCGATCATTGCAGTCACGGCAAAACGACCTTTTGTAGTCAGACGCATACATCCTCGGCTCAACTGTTCAATAACTAGTTTAAAATATTGCGGCTTTTCAACTTCTCAAACCCTGAGTAGTTGAATGATTTAGTCAAGTATAACAAATTCGGCGGGGTTTGTCAGAGCGCCCCTCGATGACCACAGGGCTGGCAGGGGCATGGCCGGCCGCGCCAGGCGCGGCGGCATCAGGAAAACAACAGTACGGCTCAAGCGCGCAAGGCGCTCCTCACTTTCATCAACTCGAAACCGAGCAGGTTCAAGCCGTCCCAGGTGGCGGGGTCCAGGATGCGCGAATTGTCCGAGGCCAGGCCCACGCCCCAGATGCGGTCGACGGGACTGGCTTCGACGATGACGCGCTCGCCCGTTCCCAGCAGAAACTTGCGCAGCGCAGCCTTTTGCGAGAACTTGGCAAAGTTGCCATCGAAGACGATGCCGGCGCGCGCCGCTTCCCATACCTTGGCGTCAAAGTTCGCCACTTCGCGCCCCAGCTTCTTCACTTCCGACGGCCGCCCGGCCGCCACGATGCGCGCCTGCACCGAGGTATCGCCAAACAGGGCCGCCTTTTGCGCCATCATGTAGTGCTCGGCCGTCGCATACGTCACGCCAGCGAGACTGAACGGCGACGGAAACCACTGGCTGAAGCAACTTTTGTCAGGCACCTGCGGCTGCGCCGGCGTGTGGCCCCAGAAATACAGATAGTCGGGCACGCCGCCCGCCGCTATCCACGCCTTCAATTCTTCCACATTACTGATTTGCATATTCCCCGCACTTCCGCCAGACAGGCGCCAATTCAATCTCAAGCACGCAACAGTTGCATCGGGCCAAACAAGGCCTGCATGTCGCTGTTGCCGATAAAGGACAGATTATACGGATGTTCCGCCGTCACCTGCGGCAGCATTGCCGCCACCGGCAAGCGTTTGATGAGCTCGGCAATCTTGCCCCACAACACCAGTTGCGGCAAGGCCGCCCCGCCCTGCTGCGCCAGCGCTTCCAGCACCACTTGCAGGAAAGGCAGCCAGCCGCGCGCATCCTGCACGGGCGGCACGTGGGCACGGAACACCAGCGCCGCGTTGAGCAGCAAAAAACCCTGCTGCGTCATCTTGCGCTGCAAGTCGGGCAGGGTCTGGATCACCCCGCTGCCGGCTTGCAGCGCGGCGGCCGCCACGGGCGCCATGGCCGCGCCGGACGTGTCACCGCCTTGCAGCTGGCCATCGGCCACCAGCAGCATCTTCATGAAGTTGCGCAGGGACGTGGCGCGGTTGACGGGCTTCGACAGCCCCGTCGCCGACCACAGACTGCCGACAGCGCCATCCATGAAGCACACGCCCGTAGCGCTGTCGGCGCGCGGATACGGCCCCTCGCCCACCAGCACGTAGCGCACCTGCGCCAGCGGCAGAGCAAAAGCGGCGAACAGCCGGCCCTGCGTGGGCAGATAATCGTCGACGGCCAGCGTCGGCAGATAGGCGGGATCGGCCGCCATCACCGCGTGCAAGCCACGCAGCAGGATGGGATGCCAGGAAACATGCGCCAGGGACAGGGCATCGGTGATGCTGGCAGGAACTGTGGGTGCGGTCATGAGGCGTGAAGTATTTGGGTAAACGCAAATTGTAGCGCACCGATACACCTGCGTTGTTGAATGGGCACCATTCCCACACTCCGCAGCAATACCAATATCGCAACAAGCGTATCGAAAATTGCACGCCACCTGCGCCAATCGAGGCCGGCAATGCTAGACTGGTTTCCGTGGGAATTGAGCCACATCAAGATATAGTGCCTACCGGCTTCTTCGATCCACTAACGCTCATTGCGCCTGGGCAAGTTCTCAACACACTGCCCTGTCCATGCCCCGTCCCTACCTCATCCGATTGCGCGCCGCGCTACGCCTGACCTGCCTGAGCTTTCTGCTATGGCTATGTTGCAACGCCCCCGTCCATGCGCTAGACCTGGCGGAGATCAGCGCACCGCGTTTTGCGCCAAGGCAAGTGCTGGTACTGTATTCGCTGGGCAGCGATGCCTCCTCGCAGTGGCAAACGCTGATCCACAAGGGCATGAGCGCTGAACTGGCCAACGAGAACTGGCACCTCGCGCCCGGCATCTATGAGGAGCGGCTCGATTCCGTGCGCGTGGGCGAACAGCCTGCCGTCGCCGGGCTGGAAACCTATCTGCAAACCAAGTACAGGATGGTGCAATTCGACGCCATCATCACGGAAAACTACCTGGCGGCCCAGTTCCTGAGCCAGCATCCGCAGCTGTTTCCCGGCGTGCCGCGCTACTATGTGAATCAGGGACGGCAGGACTGGACGCCTGCCGACGGCATCAATCTCGATGTGCGCCACGATTTCGGCAAGGCCATCGCCATCATGCTGCAAGTGACGCCAGGACTGCGCCATATCGCCGTCGTCGGCGACGGCAGCGCACGCGGCCAGGCGTGGATCGCCGCCATCCGCGACGCCATCGCGCCCTACCAGGACCGTCTCAAGGCAGATTTCTGGGATCACCTGAGCCAGGAAGAGTTGTGGCGCCGCACCGGCACGCTGGGACCGGGCAGCGCCATCTACCTGCTGCCCGTGTATCGCGACGAACTGGGGCAGCGCACCACGCCGCCCGCCATGGCGCGCGACCTGGCCTCGCGCAGCGCCGTGCCCATTTTCACCAGCGTGGAATCGCTGATACTGCCCGGCGTGGTGGGCGGCTATGTCATCAGCGGAGAGAAAGTGGGGCGCACCATTGCGCGCATTCTGCTGGGCAGAACGCCCAACCCGGATGGCATGCAGGCAACTATCTTCGACGATGCCGCGGTACAGCGTTTCGGCTTGCGCAATCTGCCCGGCGAGTCGCGCATCCTGAACCGGCCACAGGGTGTATGGGCGCAATATCACTGGCAGATCATCGCCGGACTGTCGCTGATCGCGCTGCAAGCGGCGCTGATCACGGCCCTGCTACTGGCCCGGCGCAGCCGCCGCGCCAGCGTGGCGGCGCTGCATGCGGAGCGCGACATGCTCGAGGAACGGGTCTTGCAGCGCACCCTGGAACTGCTGGTGGCCAACTCCCGGCTGGAGCAGCAAGCCACGACCGACCCGCTGACGGGCCTGGGGAACCGCCGCATGATGACCCTGCGGCTGACAGAGGAACTTGAACGCGCCCAACGCTTCGGCCATACGCTGTCGCTGCTGATGATCGATATCGACCACTTCAAGCGCATCAATGACGACCATGGCCACGACGCGGGTGACCGCGCCATCGCTGCCGTCGCGCAAGTGCTGCGCAGCGTCACACGGGGCATGGATACGGCGGCGCGCTTCGGGGGCGAGGAATTCGTGCTGCTGATGCCGGAGACGCCGCTGCCAGTGGCGCTGGAAGCGGCCGAGCGCCTGCGCCTGGCGGCAGCCAGCTTGCGCGTGGAATGCGATGACGGCCAACTGGTCAGCCTGACCATCAGCATCGGCGTGACATGCAACACACCGCAATCGACCGCAGCAACCAGGCGGGAAGCGGACAACATGACCGATCTGCTGATCCGCGCCGACCAGGCCCTGTACCGCGCCAAACATGGCGGACGGGACAGGGTTGAGTGGAGCTGAACCTGCTCCCCTTGTTGACCTGATGCCTTATTCGGCGTCAGGCTGCCGCGATGGATGGGCGGCGGCAAAGGCCGGCAAGCCGGCACAATGCGCGTGGATGCGCGCCACGCGCGGGTACGGCGCCAGGTCGATGGCGAAACGCTGCGCATTGAACACTTGCGGCACCAGGCAGCAATCGGCCATCGTCGGGCTGTCGCCATGGCAGAACAGGCCCGTGCCGGCCGGGTCGCCCTGCGCCAGCAGCGCTTCCACGGCCGCCAGTCCCTCGGCCATCCAGTGGCGGTACCACTCCTGTTTGGCCTCGTCCGACAGGCCCAGGGTGTTTTTCAGGTATTTCAGGACGCGCAGATTCGTCAGCGGATGCGCATCGCAGGCGATCGCCAGCGCCAGCGCGCGCACGCGGGCGCGTCCCAGCGCATCGCCCGGCAGCAGCGGCACGGCCGGCCGCGTTTCGTCCAGGTATTCGAGCATCGCCAGCGACTGCGTCAGGATGGCGCCATCGTCATCGAGCGCCGGCACCAGCGCCGACGGATTCACGGCGCGGTAGGCCGGCAGCAACTGCTGGCCGCCATCCTGCAGCAGATGCACGGGGATGCTGTCGTAATCGATGCCCTTTACATTCAAGGCAATGCGCACGCGGTAGGCCGCCGAACTGCGAAAGTAGGTGTACAGCTTCAGGCTCATGGCGGGGCGTCCTTTCAGGCGCGGCCGGCGTACAGCGCGACCGTCTGCTCGATGCTGCCGAAGATGCTGGCGCCGGCCGCGTCGCGCATCTCGATGCGCACCGTGTCGCCGAACTGCAGGTACGCCGTTTTCGGTGCACCATGTTCGATGGTTTCATACATGCGCACTTCGGCCAGGCAGCAATAGCCCACGCCGCCGTTCTCGATGCTGGAGCCGAACAGGTTGCCCTGCTTGTTCGATACGGTGCCCGAGCCGACGATGCTGCCGGCGCCCAGTTCGCGCGTCCTGGCCGCATGGGCGACGAGTTGCGCAAAATTGAAGGTCATGTCTTCGCCGGCATTCGGCTTGCCGAACGGTTTGTCGTTCAGCTCCACCAGCAGCGGCAAATGCAGCTTGCTGTCGGCCCAGTCGGCACCGAGTTCATCGGGCGTGATGGCGACGGGCGAAAACGCGCTGGCCGCCTTCGACTGGAAGAAACCGAAACCCTTGGCCAATTCGCCCGGAATCAGGTTGCGCAGCGAGACATCGTTGACCAGCATCACCAGGCGAATCGCTTGCGCCGCATCGTCCACGCTGGCGCCCATGGCCACGTCACCCGTGACGACGGCCACTTCCGCTTCCAGGTCGATGCCCCACTCTTCCGACAGGGCGAAGATCGGGTCGCGCGGGCCGATGAAGCTGTCCGAGCCGCCCTGGTACATCAGCGGGTCCGTGTAGAACGAGGCCGGCACTTCCGCGTTGCGCGCCTTGCGCACCAGTTCCACATGGTTGATGTAGGCGGAACCGTCGGCCCACTGGTAGGCGCGCGGCAGCGGCGAGTGGCACAGATTGGCGTCAAACGGCTGCGCGTCCGGCGCCTGGCCCGCATTCAAGTCGGCGTAGGCCTGTTCCAGTTTCGGCGCCACGGCGTCCCAGTTGTCGAGCGCCGCCTGCAGGGTGGGGGCGATGGCGGCCACGCGCTGGTACTGGCGCAGATCGCGGCTGACGAGGATCAGGGCGCCATCGCGGCTGCCGTTTTTCAGGGTTGCGAATTTCATGGTGTTCCTTGTTCGGTGGTTGTTTCAGAGAGGTTGCCGATCCGGGGCGCTCAGGCATCGGCCGGCGCGTGCATCCAGGCGGCGTGCTTCGGTGCGCGGCGCGTCTGCGACCATTCTTCCAGCATTTCCCATTTGACGGCGTCCAGTTTGGCCATCATCTCGGGCGTGCCCACGTTGGCCGCCAGTTCCAGACGGTGGCCGTTCGGGTCGAAGAAGTAAATCGACTGGAAGATGGCGTGGTTGACGGGGCCCAGTACCTCGATGCCGGCAGCCACCAGGCGCTCCTTGGCGGCCAGCAGTTCCTCCATGCTGCCCACTTCCAGCGCCAGGTGCTGCACCCAGGCCGGGGTATTGCGGTCGCGGTCCATCGGCGGCTGCGTCGGCAGCTCGAAGAAGGCCAGCACATTGCCCTGGCCCGCGTCGAGGAAGACGTGCATGTACGGGTCCGGCGCCTTGGTCGACGGCACCAGGTCTTCGGCGATGGCGAGGACGAAATTCATGTTCAAATGCTTGACGTACCACTCGACGGTTTTCTTCGCGTCGATGCAGCGGTAGGCGACGTGGTGGATTTGCTTGATTTTCATGGTGTTTGTCTCCAATGGATGCGCCCTGGGCGCGATGGCTGGCCTGTTTTTCAGCTTTTCACCATTAGAATCGAGTTACAGCTATCATACAAACAATTTTTAACCATTGATTTATCGGATTGTCTTATGAGTCCCAGTCTGCGACAGATGCGCGCCTTCGTGGCGCTGGCCAAGACCGGCAGTTTCACCCTGGCCGCCGAATACCTGCACGTGACCCAGTCCGCCTTGAGCGGCTTGATCAAGGAACTGGAAAGCGTGCTGGGCGTGCGCGTGGTCGAGCGCAGCACGCGCAAGACGCAGCTGTCGGAAATCGGCCGCGAGCTGTATCCGCTGTTTGAAAAGATGATCGAGGACCTCGATGGCGCCATGGCCGGCATCGCCCAGCGCAAGGCCCTGAAAACGGGCCTGGTGCGCATCGCCGCGCCGCAAATGATGGCCTGCACCCTGCTGCCGGAAGTCATCGCCGCCTACCGCCAGGCCCATCCGGACGTGCAGCTGCGCCTGGTCGATTGCCCCGTAGAAAACGTGTCGGCGCGCGTCTTCAGCGGCGAAGTCGATTTCGGCATCGGGCCCGAGCGTGACCCGACGGCGGAAATTGCCGCGCAAGTACTGTTCGAAATGCCCTTCGTGCTGGTCTTCCCCGAGCAGCACCCGCTGCAACAAAAAGAACGAGTCACCTGGGCCGACGTGGGCGACTACCCGTTCATTTCGCTGCAGGGCCAGTTCACGGAGCGCCTGCTGCGCGACATGCACGGCGCGTTTCGCGAGCTGTCGCTCAATCCCTACAACGAGGTGACCTTCATGACGACGGCGCTGGCCATGGTCAGCGCCAACCTCGGCATCACGGTCTGCCTGCCGTACGCGGAACCGATGGTCAAGCTGTACCAACTGCAGATGCGCGCCCTGCACGAGCCGGAACTGACGCGGCGCTTTTTCGTCTACACGAAGACGGGCCGTTCGCTGTCGCCGGCCGCCGAAAGCTTCATGGCCTTCCTGTTCCAGTTCGTCGAGACGCACGAATGGAACGTGGCAGCGGGCGGCGCTGCTGGCGCACCTTTATAATCCATCATCGCCCCCTCACCGCTTGCACCATGACCCAGCCTGACCTGTCCGCCATCGACGCCGCCACCATCGCCATCAACCAGCGCATGAACAAATTCGACGGCCATGCACAGGTCTGGCTGTTCGGCTACGGCTCGCTGATCTACAAGGCCGACTTTCCCTATCTTGAACGCCGCCCCGCCAGCATCGCCGGCTGGACACGGCGCTTCTGGCAGGGATCGCACGACCATCGGGGCACGCCGATGGCGCCGGGCCGGGTTGCCACCATCGTGCCGCAGGCGGGCGCCGTGTGCGATGGCATGGCTTATCTGATCACGCCCGAAGTCTTCGCCCACCTCGACCACCGCGAAAAGAACGGCTATTTACGCCTGGCCACCGACATCACCTTCGACGATGGCAGCAAGGTCGAAGGCCTGGTGTACATCGCCAACGAGGAAAACGCCGCCTTCCTCGGTGCCGCGCCGGAACTCGACATCGCGCGCCAGATCGCCCGATCAAACGGCCCCAGTGGCCCGAACAGCGAATACCTGCTGCACCTGGCCAGCGCCCTGCGCGAACTGGGCAAGAGCGATCCGCATGTCTTTGCCATCGAGCAACATCTGGCGCAATTGAAGGATGCTCCGCCTGCAGCGCAGTGAGTTGCGGCGGGCGAGCGCCTGGCCCCAAAACTTGCGCCTGGCTGCGGGCCGCCAACTTGCATGATGCAAGCGATGAATATCTTTGTATTGTGACAATTGGCGACTATCCCCCGTTTCATTAGCGACCATAATCGGAACGCGCGATTCCTTTAGCAATGGTACGCGTCAGCAGGCCGCGGGCAGAACCACGGCCCTGCATGATCGGAGCGAAATCACCGGAGTGAGACGACCATGTCCGAAACGTCTATGCTGCAACAGCATGGGAGGCAGCCGCATTACGTTCTTCCCGGTCCGGGCGCCATTGCTCCCGTGCATGCCGCCATTCCCCGCGGTAGCGTCGGAGGCGGGCTGAACATCATCGGCAGCGCCCCGATATTCCAGCGCCTGCTGCGCATGGTCGAAGCGGTCGCACCGACCCGCAGCACAGTGCTCATCAGCGGCCCCACCGGTTCCGGCAAGGAAATCATCGCCCAGCTCGTGCACCGGCAAAGCGGCGATCCCGGTGCGCCATTTGTCGATCTCAACTGCGGCGCCTTGCCGGAACACTTGATCGACGCGGAACTCTTCGGCCATACCAAAGGAGCGTTTACGGGAGCGTTCAACAGCCGCGCCGGTTTTTTCGCCCAGGCGGGACAAGGCACGCTGTTTCTCGATGAAATAGGCGAACTGCCATTGGCGGTACAGAGCAAGCTGCTGCGCGTGCTCGAATCGCGCTGTTTCCGGCCGCTGGGCGGAGGTGATACCCAGCCTTTCAACGGCCGCATCGTGGCCGCCACCCACTGCGACCTGGCCGCGATGGTGCAAGCGGGCCGTTTCCGCGAAGACCTGTATTACCGGCTGGCGGTAGTGAAACTCGACGTACCGGGCCTGGACCAGCGCCGCAGCGACGTCGCCGCCCTCGCCGCGCACTTTGCCAGCCAGCAGAAGCGGCCCATCCGCTTCACCGCCACCGCCGTGGAACGCCTGTGCCGGCATGTCTGGCCCGGCCATATCCGCGAACTGCGCAACCTGATTGAACGGCTGTCGATACTGGCAGAATCAGCGCTGATCGATGCCCACAGCCTGGAAGCCTTTCTATCGGCGGGCACACCGGAGGACACCGATCACACACTACTGGCAGAAGCCCTCATGCGGCTGGACGGAGATGACAAGCTGGCTGCTGCGCAACAATTGCTGATCGACTATGCGATGCGCATTGCCGATGGCAACAAGACGATCGCTGCCCGCCACCTGGGTATCAACCGCAAGGTCATCGAACGCCGCCTGCATGGCGACGAGGAGCGCAGCAATTTCGCCCGCGTTTGCCTGCTGGAGGGGCGCGCACTGATCGAGGCGGCCCGCTTCAAGGAAGCCATCGAAGTGTTGCGCCGCGGCCTTACGCTGCTGGCCGCCGATGCGCACCCCGGCACGGCGCGCCGCCTGAGCTGCGACCTGCACCGCTGGCTGGCCATCTCGCACCGCGGCATCAGCGGATGGCAAAGCGCCGAAGCGCTCGCCTGCTATCAGCAGGCATTGCAGGAGGCGGCGGCGCTGGGCGACGAGGTGGAAATCACCGCCCTGCGGTTCGGCATCTGGAGTTCGCAGCTGATGGCGCTGGACCTGGTGGCGGCCCGGGCAACAGCGCAGGACATGCTGCAGCGGGCGCAGGCGATAGGGGACACGGACTTGCTGTCCCAGGCCCACCTGGCCCTGGCCAACACGCTGTTCTGGCTCGGCGACTACCGCGAGACGCTGGCCTGCCTGGAGCGCGGACACCTGCTCTGCGGCGCGGCATCGACCGAAGCCGGGGGACAGGGCCTGGATATCGCCGGGTTGTCCGCCACCTTCGAAGGCCTGTCCTACTTCCAGGGCGGCGCCTTCCGGCGCGCGCGCCTGGTGATGGAGCAACTGATCTTGCGCGGCAGCGCCGACAACCCGCATCCCTTCCACCGCGTCATCGCGCTGCAGGGCGCCGCATGGCTGGCCTGCATGTTCGAAGATTGGGCCAGACTGGCCAACCTGGCGGCGGACCTGAAAACCGTCGCCAGCGAATATGGCTATCAATTCTACCTTGGCGTAGGCCAGATATTCCACGCCTGCGCACTGGCGCCGGGCAACGCCCATGCGCAAACCGAGCAGCGCATCGCCGACGGCTACCAGCACTACATGCTGTGTGAAGGCGGCATGCTCTTCCATTCATTCCAGGCCTGGAAGCGGGGCGAACTGCTGCTGTCGGCAGGCCAGCCTTTGCAAGCCCGGCAGTTGCTGCACGGCGCCATCGAAATGGCGCTGGAGCATGGCGAACGGGCCTATCTGGTCGAACTGCTCGACATGCACGCCAGGACGTGGATCGCGGTGGGCGACCTGGACAACGCGGAACGCGAGCTGGGCAGTGCGCTGTCGACAGCCAAGGCGCTGGGCGCAGCGGCCGGCAGCCTGCTGGTGGCGACCCGCCTGGCGCAACTGCTGCTGCAGCGCGGACGCCGGCCCGAAGCACTGGCGCACCTCACGCGCGCCTTGCGCAGCGTGGAACCTGACACGGCTCTCCCCCGGTTTGCCCAGGCGCTGCAGTTGCAGGCCACCCTGGCGCAGGCCATTTCCATGCCATGCCAACCTGAGGATACGCAACATGAGCTATCTGTTGAACCACGATGACCTTGAATCGCTGCTGCTGGGAGCTTGCTTCTTCGGCAGCGGTGGCGGCGGCACGCTCACGTCCGCGCGCAGCCTGCTGGCCCAGTTCCACGCCGGCGATTATTATCCGCGCGCCCAGGTGCGCGTGGTCAGCGTCGACGAAGCGACGGATGGCGATACGGTCATGGTGGCTTACCTGGGTTCGCCCGTGGCGATCAATGGCGCCCACTTTCCGCAGGGGCCCGTGGGTGCCGTAATCGCGGTCAGGGAGCGCCTGGCGCGGGAAAAGCGCACGCTGTCCTACCTGGCGCCGCCGGAAAGCGGAGCACTGGGTTTTCTCGTCGCCTGCCTGGTCGCCGCCCACCTGGGGCTGGCGGTGATCGACGCCGACGGCGCCGGCCGCGCCGTACCCTCGCTGCCTCAGCTGACGTATGCGGCTGCGCAGATCAGTCCGCGTCCGGCCTTCCTCGTCAGCCAGTCGGGACTGCGCGTGGAACTCGACGTCGAACCCAGCGAGGGCGAGAACGGCGCTCAGTCCCAACGGCAGGACGTGGCAACCATCATCGACCAGATGATGCGCCCCATCGTCTCGCAAGCCGATTTCAAGCAGTTCGGCGGGCTGGCCATGTGGATCATGGCACCGGCAGAGCTGGCCCGCGCGCTGCCGGTGCGCGGCACCTTGGGGCGTGCCCTGCGCCTGGGCCGCGAACTGCAGGCAGGCCGCTTGCGCAGCGCTGACGAACTGGTCAACTATCTGGCGCTGCAATTCGACGTGCGCGCCCGGCCGCTGTTTCCGCAGGGTACATTCGTCGCTGCCGAAGCGGAATCGCGCAATGGCTTCGACCTTGGGAAGATCACCATCCGCGCGGGCGACCGGCTCTGTACGGTCCTGTACCAGAACGAATCGCTGCTGGTCTGGGACAGCAGCCGCAGCAGCCCCATCTGCATGGCGCCCGACACCATCAGCTACTTTGTCGAGGGCGATGGCCAGGCCGTGTATTCGAATGGCGACTTGCTGCTGCCTGACGGCACGCTCAACCCGGCTCTGCTGCAGCGCAAGGTGACGCTGCTGGGCCTGGAAGCCAATCCGGTACTGCGTGAACGCAACGGCCTGATACTGAACAGCTTCATGCAACTGCTCAACACCATCGGCTACCTGGGGCCCTATGTGCCGCTCACTGGCAATGCCAGCACAGCAGCAGGGAGCGCCGCATGAAACCGCTGCGCATCTGCATCGTCGCGCCGGTAGCCACCGCCGCCTACAACCAGCACCTGCTCGACGCCGTCCAGCCCGTGATGCCGCCCGATGTCGAAGTGTCCGTGCGCAACATTTCGACCGGGCACGACTGCATCGAGTACCGCCTCGACTGGCTGCAAAACGGCTATCCGGTGGTACAACTGGCCAGAGAAATCGAACGCGAAGGCCACGACGGCATCTGGCTCAGCGACTTCGACATGTGCGGCGTGGAAGCAGCGCGCGAAGTGATCGACATCCCCATCCTCGGCGGCTTCCCGCCAGCCGCCTTTACCGCGCTGGCACTCAGCGAGCGCCTGTCGATCATGACGATACTGCCCAGCACGCTCGCCATGCAGCAGGGCCACATGCAGGCCTACGGCTTGCAGGACAGCTTCGCCTCCATCCGCTCCATCGACTGTCCCGTCGGCGACCTCGACAAGCTGGACAAGGTGGTCGAAAAAACCTTCCAGGCCGCCATGCTGGCCGTACAGGAAGACGGTGCCCAGTCCATCCTGCTCGGTTGCACAGGCTTTGTTGGCGTCGCCGCGCGCGTCACCGCCCTGCTGGAGGACGCGCTGCACACCTATGTGCCGGTGATCGATCCGAACCAGGCAGGCTTCAGCTTCCTCGTTTCCCTCGTGCGCATGCGCCTGCGTCCCAGCCGCGCCTGCTACAGCAAGCATAGCTGATGCACCGCACGCGCCCGGGCCACGCCATGCCGTGACCGGGCACGCCCCCGCCCTTCCCCGCCTGCCGTTTTCGTCCATCCGCGTCAAAGATAGTGGACGATATCCGCCATCATTGTTGCGTCACGACAATGCAAATCAACCCTTCCCCTTGCAAATCAAGCACTTGGCCTTCTGGCACATCCCTTGCTAAAGATCATCCTATCGGTGCCTGACCAGCAGACACCGCAGCTGGCGGGCGGAGCACCTCAAACGGTGTGCCGCACGCCACCCAAGACCCAGCAAGGAGCCGCGCCGTGCCGACGACTATGGAAGAATCCACCACCCACGACAGCCTGGCCAATCACGGCTTGTTGCCCGGCCTGGCTGCCTTGCTAGAAGGCAACGCCGGCTGTGCCGATATCTGCATCGCCGTGCTCGACGGTCCCGTCGATACCAGCCACCCCTGTTTTGCCGGCGCCAACCTGCAACTGCTTGACACCCTCGCCACGGGCTCCAGCGGCAATGGCCGGGCATCGCAGCACGGCACCCACGTCGCCAGCATCATCTTTGGCCAGCCAGGCAGCCCCGTCACGGGCCTGGCCCCCCGTTGCCGGGGTTTGATCCTGCCCATCTTTGCCGACCGCGCCGACGGCGCACTCACGCAATGTACGCAACTCGACCTGGCCCGCGCCATCACCCAGGCCGTCGAGCATGGCGCACACATCATCAACGTCAGCGGCGGTGAACTGTCCGACAGCGGCGCCGCCGATGGCCTGCTGCAAAAAGCCATACAGCTGTGCCATGAACGCAACGTCCTGCTGGTCGCTGCGGCAGGCAATGACGGCTGCGATTGCTTGCATATCCCCGCCTCCATCGAGTACACCCTGGTGGTCGGCGCCCTGGACCGGCAAGGCGCTCCCATGCCCAACAGCAACTGGGGCGAGGCCTATCGCGCGCGCGGCATCATGGCGCCCGGCACCGACATCCTCGGTGCCGCCCCCGCAGGGCGCGTGCTTGTCAACAGCGGCACCAGCTTTGCCACCCCGATCGTCTCGGCCATTGCAGCCTTGCTGCTATGCCGACAACACCAACATGGGGATCGTCCTGACCCTCGTGGAGTTTGCAGCGCACTGCTGCAAAGCGCAACGCGTTGCAACACCAATGGCGAGCTGGACTGTCGCCGCCTCCTGACTGGGACATTGAATGTGCCGGGCGCCACTCAACTTATATTATTAAAAGGGAAAATTGAAATGTCAGACGATACTGTGATTGAAGCGAGCCCAGCCAATGCCGACACTTCCGCGCAGGCGCATCCGCTCAGCGTTCCCATGCGGGAAACCCCCTCCCTGGCCAACCTCGCGGCCCCTTCCGGCGCAACGCGCCAAGGCATCAGCGCCTCCGGCATCGATGCCTCAGATTGCGGCTGCGGCGGCGGTGCCGCCAAGGGCCCGACGCTGGTATATGCGCTGGGCAACCTGGGCATCGACTTCGGCAGCGAAGCGCGCCACGATTCCTTTGTCCAGGCCATGCCACCGGGCAGGAACAACCCGGACGATCCGCAGCAATTGATCGAATTCCTGCGCGCAAAGCCATATTTCCGCCAATCACTGACCTGGACTGTCAACCTGGACGCCACGCCGATTTACGCGATCGTGCCCGTCGGTCCGTATGCCGACCTGACCTATGAACTGCTGTTCGAGGCCTTTGTCGGCACGATCGATGGCAAGGTCGTCATGAATTCGTTTCCCGGCGTAATTGCGGGTGCCGCCAGGCTGATGTCCGGCCAGGTCGTGCCCGTGATTCAGCCAGCCATACGGGGCATGTTCAGCTGGAATGTCCCGGAACTGATCAGCAGCCTGATGGCGGCACAGGACAACCAGGAACTGAACAGCGACAACACGGGCGCGCGCCTGGAAAACTTCCTGAACCGTATCTACTACGACTTCCGCAACCTGGGCGTCACGGGCATGGACCGCGCCCTCAACTTCTCGGCCACGAATGCCATGCAGGCTGCGGAAATGCTGGCCAAAACCACCGGCATGCAGCTCGATACCATCGTGGTGCAACAGAGTCCCGTATGCCGCCCGGGCTCCGAGTGCTACGACATCATCATGACCTTCTTCAACCCGGAAAATCTGCAGGTAGCCAACACGGTCGCCCGCTTCGCCGTCGACGTCAGCGATGTGATACCGGTCAGCGTCGGACCCGTGCGCTACTGGTCGCAGCGCTGACTGCAACACCAGTGAATTGTCGGGGCACGTGGGCGCAGCGATGCGTGCACGCGCTTCAGCATACGGTCGTTGGCGGGAAACGATCAGCACCGTACTTCGGTACGCACACCCATTGCCGTTGCCCGCAGCGGCGCCACCACAAGGAGTTTTGAAATGAACAATCTGCCATTGCAAGCCAAAGCCGTTCAACGCAACCCCAGCATCTCCAGCATCAGCCAGGGTGTCGCCCCTTCCGGCATTGCCTGCACCCTGTGCCAAATGGGTTGCAGCGCCTTGAGCGGTACCGCACAGCAAGTCTGCCTGGCTGCTTGCGCCGCCACCGTTTGCTGATCAAGCCAGCAAGATAAAGCCATCCCGGCTCAACCCGGCATGCCTGCGGGCGATGAGTTTCTCGTCGCCCGTTCAGCGGGCCGGCATCATCCACAATTGAGGAATGACAGCGATGCGACTCCCATTACAAAGCCCGCCTGTTTCGCGCAGCGCGCGTGGCTCCATCAACGCACAAGCCAACGGCACGCACGCCAGCGGCATGCAGCCGTCCGCCTGCGGACCGACCAACACCGGCCAGGGCCAGTGCTTCGATGCGAACGGACCGATAGGCGGACCGAAGGCCCACAATTGCAGCGCCTGCTGCGCCCGGCGCGGTGCGATTCACTGGCAAGGCGTGAATGGCACCTTTGCCATCTGCCACTGAGCACCGATTCGGCTCGCCAGATTCCCGCCTTCTGGCCTCCGCCAGAAGCGGGAACTGCATAGACCGCAGTCCGGTCACGCCATGCGCTAAAACAAATCCAGCTGCCCCGCATTGCCCCCTTTGGCCGAGTTCCCCAACGGCGGCACCACCAGTGGCCGGCGGAACTGGGTGCAATCGAGCTGCTTGAAGCGGCCACCCTTGCCGTGCAAGCCCAGCCGATGCACGGCCTTTTCAAAGCGCTGACGGATGAGGTCGGCCCACACGCCTTCGCCCCGCATGCGCGTGCCGAACGCGCTGTCGTAATCCTTGCCGCCACGCATTTCGCGCACCCGGTTCATCACGCGCTGGGCCCGTTCCGGGAAGTGCGCTTCCAGCCATTGCTGGAACAAAGGGCTCACTTCCCACGGCAGGCGCAGCACCACGTAATGGGCGTGGATGGCGCCCGCGTCGCGCACGGCTTCGAGCAGCTGCTCGATTTCCGGCTCCGTCACGAAAGGAATGATGGGCGCGATGCTCACGCCCACGGGGATACCCGCCTCCGTCAGGGTGCGGATGGTGCGCAGCCGCCGCGCCGGGGCGGCCGCGCGCGGCTCCAGCGTGCGCGCGATGGCGGGATCGAGCGTGGTGACAGTGACGGCCACGGCGGCCAGGCGCCTGGCCGCCATGGGCGCGAGAATGTCGATGTCGCGTTCGATCAGCGACGATTTGGTGATCAGCGCCACAGGATGATCGCACTCGTGCAGCACTTCCAGCACGCGCCGCGTCAGCTGCCGTTCGCGTTCGCACGGCTGATACGCATCGGTATTGACGCCCAGGGCGATCGGTTCGGGCACATACGACGGCTTGGCCAATTCGCGCCGCAACAGCTCAGGGGCGTTCACCTTGGCGTAGATGCGGCTTTCGAAATCCAGGCCCGGCGACAGGCCCAGATAGCTGTGCGTGGGACGGGCAAAGCAGTAAATGCAGCCGTGTTCGCACCCCCGGTACGGATTCAGCGACACATTGAAAGGCAAATCGGGCGAAGCATTGCGCGTGAGGATGGTGCGCGCCTGCTCGTCGCTGACCTGCGTTTTCCAGCCCGGCGCCGCCTCCCCCTCCGCCGCATCCAGGCCGCCCACGCTCCAGCCGTCATCAAAACCGGCGCGCGCCTGCGCCTCGTAGCGCCCTTGCAGGTTCGACACCGCACCGCGCCCCTTGTGGGCTTTCAGCGATTGCGGCGGCAACATGGCTTGCCCGGCGAAGCTGTCATCGTGCTCTGGAATGATTGCTTTCATGAACGGCCTCATTAACTGTATATACGTACAGTATACTATGCCGCTGTGCGGGCAAGATCAAGGGCTGGCGTGCTGCCGTTTCACGCTTTTTCAGCATGCGGCATGACATAACTCAACTGCTGTTCGACAAAGCCGTCAAATGCCGTGATCAGGGGAACGAAGCGGGGCGCGTCCTGCTCCAACTGCATCAGGGCATAGCAGGTCGCTTCCAGGGTCGATAACTGGTCTGGCGCGTGCGCCTTGCGGATCAGGTAATGGGAAGCGGGCGTATCGCGCAGGGGCAGGCGCGGCAACTGTTGCAACGAGGGATTCAGGTACAGCATCTTGCGGCTCTTGCGCCAGGTGGCGTCCAGCACCACCAGCTGCAATTGGCTCAAAAATCGGGCCGGATCGAGCAAGATGGCAGGGTCGAGCGCTGGCGGTGGCGCGATGCCCAGCGAACGGTCGCCGGGCGTATCCGGATACAGCAGCACATTGTGCTTGTCGGCCAGCAGTGCGGCGAGCGTGTCCGGGGCAAACTGCTCGCCCGTCAGCATGCGGCTGTTGGGCAGGCTCAGGTGCAGCAAGCGGGCACTGCCCTTGGCGTTGTGGACTTCCAGCGGATGCTGCAGGATCAGCACGTCCACTGCATGGGCCACGGTGGCGATCCAGCGGCAGATGCAGCTGCTTGCGGCGCGCAGGCAGACTGGGCAGCGTGCGCGTTTGGCGGGTTCAGCCAGGGAGGACGATGCGAAGGTAGAACTGGTAGAACTGGAGGTACGGCGGGTGGTCATGGCGGAGCGCGTTCGCGGCTGTCTTCAAGCCGCGATTGTAGCGCCCGCGCCAGGCCACGGGGAATCTGCGCTTAAAACTCTTCCCATTCGTCGGCGCCAGACGCTACCGGCGCCTTCGGCGCGCGTGCGCGCACAGCTTCCGCTGGCGCCGCCTTGCCCGGCGCGGCTGCGGGCTGTGCCGGCGCACGCCGCACGGCGGGCCGCATGACAGGCCGCACGGCAGTTTTGACCGGCGCAGGCGCTTTCACAGACGGGGCAGCACTGGTAGAAACATAGTGCTGCGTGGCATCGAGCTTGAACACGCCCACCACGTCGGCCAGCTTGGCCGCCTGTTCCTGCATGGATTCGGCCGCTGCGGCGGCCTCTTCCACCAGGGCCGCGTTTTGCTGCGTCACCTGATCCATCTGGCCGATGGCCTGGTTGACTTGTTCGATGCCTGTGCGCTGCTCATCGCTGGCATCGGTGATCTGGTTCATGATCTGCGTCACGTGGCTGATGCTTTGCACGATTTCATCCATGGTGCGTCCCGCCTTGTCCACCAGTTGCGAACCGGCCTCGACCTTTTGCACGGAATCGTCGATCAAGCCCTTGATTTCCTTGGCAGCCGCGCTGGAGCGCTGCGCCAGGTTGCGCACCTCGGAAGCCACCACGGCAAAACCGCGGCCCTGCTCGCCAGCCCTGGCCGCTTCCACGGCCGCGTTCAGGGCCAGGATATTCGTCTGGAAGGCGATGGCGTCGATGACGCTGATGATGTCGACGATCTTGCGCGAGGAATCGTTGATCGAGCCCATGGTGCTGACCACTTCCGACACCACCACGCCGCCCTTGCTGGCGATCTGCGAGGCGTCGATGGCCAGTTGATTCGCGCTGCGCGCATTGTCGGCATTGCGTTTCACGGTCGAGGTCAGCTCTTCCATCGAAGAAGCCGTCTCTTCCAGCGAGCTGGCCTGCTCTTCCGTGCGCGATGACAAGTCCAGGTTGCCGGCGGCAATTTCGCTCGACGCCGTGCTGATCGATTCGGTGCCGACGCGCACTTGGCCCACGATACTGACCAGTTTATCGTTCATGTTTTTCAGCGCATGCATCAGTTGCCCCGTTTCATCGCGGCTGTCCACCACGATATGGCTGGTCAGGTCGCCAGCGGAAACGGCTTCCGCCACTTCGACGGCGCGCGTGATGGGACGCGTGATCGAGCGCGTGATCCAGTAGGCGCAGGCGATGCCCAGCAAAATGGCGACCGCGCCCAGCGAGATCAGCAGCAAACGGCCGTTTTCGTAGCGCGAACGGATTTGCGCGGCCGCTTCATCGAGCAATCTGGTTTCCAGCACGGCCAGCTTGTTCAGCGACGCCAGGTAAATGTCGCGCTTGCTGGCCATGTCGCCTTCATACAGGCGCTTGCCCAGTTCCAGGTCGCCCGCATTCTTGGCCTTGAACACATTCTTGCGCACGTCCGTGTACGCCTTGCGCGTGCTCAGCACTTCCTGGTACAGCGCCTGCTCTTCGGCGTTCAGCTCGCTCTTGCCGATGGCATTCTGGATTTCCGTGGCGCGCGCCGACGAGACCGCCATTTCCTGTTCAAACTGCTTCTGGTGTTCGGGATCGCCCACTTTCCAGGCGGCCGCCGTGCGCGCCGCATTCACCTCGATGACCTTGGTCCATTCACCGATCAGGCGCTCATTGCGCACCTTGACATTGACCAGTGCATCGGTTTCCTTGCTGGCGCTTTGCATCTGCACGATGCCCACCACGGTCAGGCTCGTCAACAGCAGCAGGACGGCGGCAAAGGCGCCACCGAGGCGTACGCCGATTTTGAGGTTTTTCATTGCGTGATTCCTATCTGAAAAAAACAATGCACAGACGCCACGAAACCGACTTGCTGCTACGTACCAATCAATATAGCAGGCATCTGCCGTGCGGCAATCACGAGCGGTGACGCAGCGCTACCCGCGTCACCAGAATGGCAGCGCGCCGCAGCGCACCACTTTGGAGCAGATTGTGAGTGAATCAGGATGGTATTGCAAGAAATAACATGCAGAAAAGCAACAATTTCAAGGCGCTATGCCGCCACGCACGGGCGGTAGGCAAGCAAGGTCAGTGTTGCTTCACATAGATCAATTTTGACGTATCGAAACCCAGCCCCCGGGCTTTCTCGACCAGCCGCTGCTGCAAGGCAGGGTCCATGGTCGGCGTGCGCGACAGCAACCACAAATATGATTTGTCGGGGCCGCTGATCATGGAATAGCTGTAATCTTGCTGGTCCAGGTCAAACACAATGTAGGAACCATAGAAGGGACCGAAAAACGATACTTTCAGGTAGCCCACGTCTTTCTTGTCGACGAAATACGCCTTGCCTTCGGCTTCCTTCCACTTCGCGTCCGCGTCCTTGTAGCCACGATTGAGCACTTTCAGGCCGCCATCCTGACGCAGGCTATAGTCAGCCGTCACATGGCTCAGGCCCCGTTCGAACGAGTGGTCGAGGCGCGCGATCTCATACCACTTCCCCAGATAGCGGGCCGTATCGAAGTTGCTAACAGGCACAATATTCTCGGGCCGGCCGACACAGCCGGCCAGCACGAGCAGACACAGGAACAACAGTTTTTTCATGCTCTTCTCCATAGCTAAAATCAGGGTAACAATGCGCGGTCGACGATGCGGCGGATCGCGCCACTATTTTGCATGCGCACGATGGCGGCATTGAATTGTGCGATAAAGTCATCGCGATAGGGGTAGGCGGCCGGCCGGCGCGCCGTAAAACCCAGGTGGCCCTGCTGGCTGGCCAGCTGCGCCGTTTCCTCGATTGCCTGCATCGGCGTGCCCGGCGGACTCTCGCGCCCGATGCGCTGCAATTCCCACTGCGCCGACAGGCGGTCGCTGACATAGCAATCGATGCGCCCGCGCATCAGCTTGAGCAGATTCGTGCGCGTGCCCTTGGCCGGGTCGAGCACGATTTTTTCGGCGCGCAAGGACGCCGTCAGTGCCGCATCCCCAAGCAGGAAACCCGCGTTCACGCCGATGTGCAGGCCGCCATAATCGGCGGGCCACTGCCGCAGCGCGCGCCTGGCCAGCACGTCCTGATTGCACAGCACCACCAGCTGTTCCATCAGCAGCGGCACGGAATAGCGCACATACGGCCGTTCGCTGCGCCACGAATACGGCGGGTACAGGGCGAAGGCCTCGCCCGTCTGCAGCATCAGCAGCCCCCGCTTCCAGGGCACGGGGCGCAGCTGCACCGCATACTGCGGCATCGCTTGCAGCGCTTCGCGCACGATCTGCGTGTAGATGCCTTTCAGCTGGCCATTCTCGACGTAGGAGTACGGCGGATAATCGTCGTCGCCGTAGATCACCAGCGGCGTCGGCGTCCCGGCCTGCGCGCTGGCAGCGATGAACAGGCATAGCGCGGCAGGCAACATGGGCATTCTGAGCATGCCCAAAGATTAGCATGGAAGCGCGACAAGCGATCATCCGTTCGCGCTGTTCGTGCCCAGCATCTCGTCGAGCTGCGCCAGGGTGCCCGAGTCCTTCACGACGGCGCGCAGCCACAGGTGCAGCGGCAGCTCGCCCCAGCTGGCGGCCTTGTCGGCCAGGTAGGCAACGGGGCTGTGCGGCTCCGTGCGGCGGAAGAAATCGGCCACCTGGCGCAGTTGGGCCAGCGCCTGCTGGCGCTGCACGATGGCGCCCCCGCCCCCGTCGGTGCCCTGGCCGGCGGGGGCCGGCGCAGCAGCGAAGTCCGCGCCGGGCGACAGCGGCGCGATGAAATGAATGACGTTTTCCAGCGCTTCGCGCGCGGCGCGAAAACTCGGGCCATCGGCGCCGAAACGCGCATCGACGCTGCGTTCGAACGCCAGAAGCGACTGCATGCAGTACTGTGCATCGGCCAGCAAGCCGTCGGAAAAGGCGCGCGTATTCCTTTGCCGTGCCGCCTCCATCTGCGCCAGGGTCGCAGCGTCGTCGTGGCGCGTATCGCCCCAGCCCTGCTCCGCTGCGCCCTGCGCCAGGCTGGCCGCCGCGCGCTGGCGCGCCGCATCGAAATCCTGCAGCGCAAACAGGCCATCGGTGCCTTCCGTCAGCGGGATCTGGCGCAACAGCTGCGGCGTGCGCGACAGCAACCAGAAGACATTGCCAATGCGCTGTTCCTGGTCGCCCTCTTCCGCCGGCGGGTACAGGCCTTCCCAATAGCGCTCACACAGGCCGGCCAGCAGCGCGTAGCCATCGCCCAGACCACGGAAGTGGCGCGTCTTCGCGTGCGCCTCGGCCAGCCACACGGCCACGCGCAAATCCTTGCTGCGCGCTGCGATCAGCTGTTCGCAGCGCGTCGCCACGAAAGGCCAGTCGGCTTCCTTCAGCGCCGTTACCCACTCGCCCTGGTCCAGGCTCGGGTCATCGTGCTGGCGCGCGCGCGCGATGGCGTCGAGCTCCTGGCTGAAGGTGATGTCTTCGCCACAGGGACTGACGGCGCTGACGGGATGCAGCAACTGCTCCAGGTTGAACATGGCGCTCTCCGCAAGGTGGATTATCGGACCGTGTACTTGAACTGCCCCTGCTTGCCGGCGCTGACGCGTATCGAGGTGATCGGCTCGCCTTCGGCCATGCGCGCCAGCACCGCTTCGGCAATCGCCGGCAGCAGGCTGCCGTTGAGAATTTGATCGACATTGCGCGCGCCCGAATCGACCTCGGTGCAGCGCGCCAGCACGGCGTCGATCAGGCCCGCGTCATGGCTGAACTGCGCCTGGTGGTTGCGTGCGATGCGCGCGCCGATATGCGCCAGTTTCAGGGCGATGATCTCGGCCAGCACCGCGTCGTTCAGGGGATAGAACGGCAGCACCTTCAGGCGCCCCAGCAAGGCCGGCTTGAAATGCGCCACCAGTTGCGGGCGCACCAATTCTTCCAGCGCGGCCGGCGTGGGCAAGTCTTGCGCCGCCCGGTTCAGGCAGGCGGCCATCATGGCGCCGGAACCCAGGTTCGAGGTGGCGATGATGATGGTGTTGCGAAAATCGACTTCGCGCCCTTCCGCATCATCGAGCACGCCCTTGTCGAAGACCTGGAAGAACAATTCGAGCACGTCGGGATGGGCCTTTTCCGCTTCATCGAGCAGCACCACGCTGTAGGGCTGGCGCCGCACGGCTTCCGTCAGCACGCCGCCCTCGCCATAGCCGACATAGCCGGGCGGCGAGCCTTTCAGGCCGGCCACGCTGTGCGCCTCCTGGTATTCGCTCATGTTGATGGTAATGAGCTTGCGCTCGCCGCCATACAGCAGGTCGGCCAGCGCCAGCGCCGTCTCCGTCTTGCCCGTGCCGGACGGTCCCGTGAACAGGAACACGGCTTGCGGCTTGTTCGGGTCATCCAGGCTGGCGCGCGCCGTGCGCACGCGCTGCGCCACCGCCGCGATGACGTGGTCCTGTCCCAGCACCCGTTCGCGCAACGCGCCGTCCAGGGTCAGCACCGTGCGGATCTCGTCCTTGAGCATTTTCCCCAGCGGGATGCCGGTCCAGCCGGCGACGATGCCGGCCACCACCTGGGCATCGACTTCCAGCGGCGACAGCGGTGTTTCTCCCTGCAGGGCCGCCAGTTCTTCCTTCAGCGCCAGCAGGCGCGCCGCGCCCACTTCGCCCGGCCGCTCGCCGCGCAGCTGCGCGCGCAAGTCGCCGATCTGCGCCACCAGCGTTTTTTCGTGCGCCCAGCGCTGTGCCAGCGCCGCGACTACCGCCTGTCCTTCGTCATGCTCGCGCCGCAGCTGCACCAGGCGCGCGGCGCCCGCTTTGTCGGGCGCTTCGCCATCGGCCGCCTCACGGCCCAAGGCGGCGATTTCCGCGCCGATGCGTTCCTGCCGCCGGTTCGCGTTTTCCAGCTGCGCCGGCGTGGCGCGCTGGCCCAGCGCCACCTTGGCGCAGGCCGTATCGAGCACGCTGATGGCCTTGTCGGGCAGCTGGCGCCCGCTGATGTAACGGTGCGACAGGCGCACCGCCTCGACGATGGCGGCGTCGCGCACGCGGATGCCGAAATGGCGCTCCATCAGCGGCGCCATGGCGCGCAGCATGGCGCAGGCGATATCTTCGTCCGGTTCTTCCACCTTCACCACCTGGAAGCGCCGCGCCAGCGCCGCATCCTTTTCAAAGTATTTTTTGTACTCGCTCCAGGTGGTGGCGGCAATGGTGCGCAGGGCGCCGCGCGCCAGCGCCGGTTTCAGCAGATTGGCCGCGTCGTTCTGCCCCGCCTGGCCACCGGCGCCGATCATGGTGTGCGCCTCGTCGATGAAGAGGATGACGGGGTGCGGACTTTTCGCCACCTCGTCGATGACATTTTTCAGCCGGCTTTCAAATTCTCCCTTCACGCTGGCGCCGGCCTGCAGCAAACCCATGTCGAGCGCGTGGATGTGCGCGCCCTGCAGCACCTCGGGCACGTCGCCGGCGGCGATGCGCAAGGCCAGGCCTTCCACCACGGCCGTCTTGCCCACGCCCGCCTCGCCCGTGAGTATCGGATTGTTCTGGCGCCGGCGCAGCAGAATGTCGACGGCCTGACGGATTTCCGCCTCGCGGCCGATCACGGGATCGAGCTTGCCGTCGCGCGCCAGCTGCGTCAGGTCGGTGGTGAACTGGTCCAGCGCCGGGGTTTTTCTGGCCAAAGTCGCAAGCGGATCGTCGGGTGTTTCGGAAAGCTGCGGCACGGCCGCGCTTTCCTCCACGGAGCCGGCCGTCAGCTTGTCCGGATGGTGCTTCAATTGCTCGACGCTGAAGCGGGCGAACAGCTTCGAGCCGCGGTACGCGAGCTGCGACAGTTCCGGCTCCGTCAGCAGCGCCAACAACAGATGGCGGCTGCGGATGGGTCCCGGCTGCGCCGTATCGAGCGAAGCGACCAGCCAGGCATGCTCGAACAGCAGCGGCAAATGGGGAGAGAAGACGGGCGTGCGCGCACTGCCCGTGCGGAAGCCTCCGATCTCGCGGCGCAGGTCCGCCTCCAGCGCCGTCAGGCTGATTTCACTGCGCCGCGCGATGGTGACGAAATCGCTGCGCTCCTGCTCCAGCAGGGCCAGGAACAGGTGTTCGACATCGACTTCATACTGCCCCAGTCCCACGCAGATGCCGGCGGCGCGGGTGGCGGCCGTGCGCGACGTGTCATTGAATTTGGCGATCAGGGTTTTCAAATGATTGCTCATGCGGCGGCTCCCTTGCGGTTGATCGAATAGCGCAGCGACGACGGCTGCAGCACGGCGTCGAAATTGACCGTCTCGCCACCGGACATCACGGCCAGGGTGCCACTGATGACGAAGCCGACGCGATTGATGCTGCCCGCTTCGCGCTCCAGGCGGGCGCGCACATTGCGCAGGCGCGGTTCGTGGCGTTCGATGGCCGCCTTCAGCGCGGCGCAGATGCGGGCGCGGTCTTCGCTGCTGGACAAACACATGCCGGCGAAATCGATCAAGCCATAGTTGACGATGGACGCCGCGCATTCCGGATAGGCGTCCAGCGCACCGGGCGGCAGGGCCACGCGCGTGTTGAGCAGCTCTTCCAGGTCGCGCGCCACCGCATCCTTCAATTGTTCCAGCGACAGGCGCGCCGCCACGCCGCCCGCCGCAGCGCCGTCGCCCATCAGGCGGTCGAACAGGCCAGGTACATAACTGTCCATGCGCTCTCCTGAAAAGTCGGCGCGGCGCGCGCAGGAGGATGTCCGCCGCGCGCCGCGCAAGGATGGATCAAGCCACGCGGTTCGCGGCCAGGTCCCAGCCGCCCGAGGTATTGCCGCCGGCGCCGCCCGTCACTTTTTGCTGTGTGTATTTCCACTTCACTTTCGAGAACTTGAAGCCGACGTGTTCACCGAGGATGTCGCCTTCTTCCACGTTCGGCGTGACGGCGCCGATCAAGACATTCTCGATTTCGATTTCAAAGTACTTGACGCGCTCGCCCTGGCCGTCGGCGCGCATGAATTCGAAGCGCGCCTTGGGAATGGTCTTGCCGGCAGAGCAGGTCTGCAGCAGCACCGGCGAGGCCAGGTCGGCCAGCTTGGAGATGACGATGTCCTTGTGCTCGCAGCGTTCGGCCGTGTGGCCGCCGCCCGTCGAGGCGGTGGCCGACTTCGGCTGCTCGACGCTCCAGCTGACCGATTTGCACTCGATCCAGTCTTTGTGCTTGTCATCGGTGGACTCGCCCTTGATGCCGTCTATCTGCAGATATACATCGATTGCCATGGTGTGCTCCTCTGGTTGAAAGATGGGTGGATCATGAATTGGTCGACTTCGGCAACTCCGCGACCAGTCGGAGCGAAACGGATAATTCATCGAGCTGGAAATGGGGACGCAGGAACGACACTGCGCGGTACACGCCGGGCCGGCCCGGCACTTCATGCACCTGCACGGACGCCTCGCGCAGGGGGAACTGCGCCTTCTGCTCCTGGCTGGCGTTATCGTCGAGCAGCACGTACTGCATCAGCCAGCGGTTCAAAAAATCTTCCACGTTGGAAGCGGCGGCAAAGCTGCCGATCTTGTCGCGCATCATGGCCTTCATGTAGTGGGCGATGCGCGAGACGGCAAAGATGTACTGCAGCTGCGACGACAGCACCGCGTTGGCATTGGCCGCGTCGCTGTTGTACTTGCGGCTCTTCTGCGCCGACTGCGCGCCGAAAAACGCCGCGTACGCCGTGTTCTTGCAGTGCACCAGCGAGATGAAGCCCAGATCCGACAATTCCTTTTCGCGGCGGTCGGTGATCGCCACTTCGGCCGGGCATTTCAGGGCCACGTCGCCCTCGTCCGTCTTGAAGGTGTGGGTCGGCAGGTCGTCCACCAGGCCGCCGCCCTCCACGCCGCGGATGGCGGCGCACCAGCCGTAATCGGCAAACGCGCGCGTCAGCTTGCTGCCGAACGCATACGCGGCGTTACACCACAGGTATTTGTGATGGTCGCTGCCGTCGACTTCCTCGACAAAGTTAAAACCTTCGACAGTGGTGCCGTCGACGGGATTGAACGGCAGCCGGCCCAGGAAGCGCGGCAAGGTCAGTCCCACGTAGCGCGCATCCTCGGATTCGCGGAAGGCTTTCCATTTTGCGTACTCGATGGTGTCGAAGACTTTCGCCAGGTCACGCGGTTTGCCCAGGTCGCCGTAGCTTTCCAGGCCAAACAGTTCCGGCGCGGCTGAGGCGATGAACGGTGCGTGCGCGGCGGCGGCGATGTGCGACATCTGCTCGACGAAATACATGTCTTCCGGCTGGCGCGAGATGGCGAAGTCGCCCAGCAGCGCGGCAAACGGCGCGCCGCCGAAGGTGCCGAATTCCTCTTCATACACCTTCTTGAACATGCTGCTCTGGTCGAACTCCAGCGCGGCCTGGAAATCCTTCACCAGCTCGCGCTTGGTGGCGTTGAACATGCGGATCTGCAGGCGCGTGCCCGTATCGGAATTGCCGACCAGGTAGCGCAGCCCCGTCCAGCTTTGTTCGAGCTGCTGGAACGGCGCCGCGTGCATGATTTCGCTGAGCTGGGTGGAGATCAGGCGGTCGATTTCCGCCACGCGCGCGTCCAGCGTTGCCGACAGGCTGGTCGACATCAGCACCGTGCCGTCGAGCACCTGCGCCACCAGTTCCGAGATCAGGTCGCGCGCGCGCGCATGCTCGGCGCCGGACTTGGCGACGCGGCTTTGCTCGACGATCTGGTCCAGCAAGTCGGTCGCGGCCGGCGCATCGGCGGTGGATACTGCTAGGGCTTCTGCCTGGGCGCTCATCTCAATCCTCCTGCGCTGGGAACTGCGGTTTCAGGGTGGCCAGGCTGTCCGTGTTGTTCAGCACTTCCGTCAGCAAGTCTTCCAGCTTGTCGTTGCCGGCCAGCTTGTTGCGCAAGTCGGCCAGCTTGGTGCGCGCCTCGAGCAGCTTGCGCAAGGGATCGACCTGGCGCACCACCGATTCCGGGCGGAAGTCATCCATCGAGCGGAAGTGCAGATCGACGGCGAACGTGCCGCCCGCCTCGCTGATGCGGTTCGGCACGGCGAAACGCGCCACCGGCTCCACGCCGGCCAGCACTTCGTCGAAGTTATCGCTGTCGATGGCGACGAACTTGCGGTCCTTCAGGCGTTTTTTCTCGCTGTCCGGATTGCCGCCAAAGTCGCCCAGTACGCCCACCACGAAGGGCAGCTCCTTGTTTTCAATCGCGTCGCCAATCTCGACGTCATAGGTCATTTGCACGCGCGGTGCGCGTATCTTTTGCAGGCGTTTTTGCACGCTGTCGGACTTGGGCATGTCGCTTCCTTTGCAAAGGGATGGTGGGGATGCTGGCTTATTTCAAGCCGCTGAACGGGTCGGCCGCGCTGCCTGGCGCTGCCGCGCCCTTCGCCGCCGGCGTGCCAGAACCGGCAGCGCGCTTGCCGGCCGCTGGCGGACGCCTGGCCGGCGGCACTAGCACGTCTTCGCCGATGCTGGCACGCAGCAGCTTGGCCAGCTCCTGCGCTTCCGAGCGCAGCGAACCATTCAGATTGTTTTGCCGCGACAGGTCGGACAGCGCCTTGCCGGACAGGCGCAAACCGCTGACGGCGACGATGCTGTTGGCGACCTTGTCGTCCGGATCGCGTTCCAGCGCTTCGAGTGCATGGCCGATGGCGTCGCCGTATTGGCCGCGGTCGAACTTCATCTGCGCCATCTGCAGCCACGGCGCCTTGTCGGCCGGGTAGCTGCTGCCACCGGCCTTGAGCAGGGTCATGGCGCGTTCGTACTGGCCGGCGCGCGCGGCCGCATCGGCGTCGCTCATCACTTGCGCCAGGGTCGGCGCGGCAGGTTTGGTGGGCGCCGGCTGGTCTGGCGTGGCGCAGGCGGCCAGCAGCAAGGCGCTGGCGAGGCAGGCAATACGGGGCAACATGGTGGCTGGCTTCATCGGGCATTCCTTCACGTGGAGGACGCTACCGCTGGGAAAGATGGGCGGCGCCTTGGTGGAGGCCATTATTGATCGCTAATTTTTTTGCCAGATTGAGATTAATCAGCAAAGAAGAAGTTCCATGCCACAGCGGCGGACAGCTCCATGAATCCTGATCTGGCGCAGGAACTGCGTTGATCGCAGGCGGACTTTGCGCCAACGCAAGTAGATCGCCGGTGCATGGGATTAAATGGCAGCAACACTTTTATTTCCCCCTCCCTTTGTAAAGCAAACCCATGCCATCTGACGCCTCTCTCCGCCTGGCCCACGCCACCGCACTACTGCTGCCGGCCCTTCTGCTGGCTGGCTGCGCGGGCGGCGCCATCGGCACCCTGGCCAACGCGGCGCTGCAAATGGCCGGCGTGGCCAAGCCGCCGCCCGAACTGCCGGACGCGCAAAAACCGCCGCGCAACGTCAGCATCCGCCTGCACGCGGCGCAGCGCCTCAACACCGATGCCGAAGGCCGGCCGCTGGCGCTGGTGGCGCGCATCTACAAACTGCGCCAGAGCGCCGCCTTCGAGCAGGCACCATACGACAGCTTCCTCGACGCGCAGCGCGAAAAAGCCGCACTGGGCACCGACCTGATGGAAGTGAAGGAAGTGCTGCTGGTGCCGGGCCAGCGCTACGAAGTGCAGGAAAAAGTCAGCAAGGAAGCGTATTTCATCGGCGTCGTGGCGCTGTTCCGCGCGCCAGCGGCGCAGCGCTGGCGCGCCACCTTTGGCGCCGCCGACGCGGAACGCGGCGGCATCACCGTCGGCCTGCACGCCTGCGCACTGAGCATCAGCGGCACGTCCACGCTGTCAAGCCCGCGCTGCCAGTAGCGCAAATGAATGAAGCACACCCGCACGCCACACACTCAAAGGAGAAACGCGATGGGCATGGCAGCGAAAGTCTTGTGGGGAGAAGGCCTGTTCCTGCGGCCGCAGCATTTCCAGCGCCAGGATCAGTATCACGAAGCGCGCCTGCATCACACGGCCAGCGCGCTGCATCCCTACCTGTGGGGCGTGGCGCACATGGAATGGGATCTGGCGGCGCTGCAGACGGGCACCCTGCGCCTGCACGCCCTGTCGGCGATCTTCCGCGACGGCGAAGTGTTCGAGGCGCTGGGCGACGGTGCACCCGGCAGCGACACCCTGCCCCCGCCGGTGGACCTGGCAGCGCTGCCGCCGGCGGTGCAGGAAGTGACGTACTACGCGGCGCTGCCCATCCTCAACCGCGAGGGCATGAATTACACGGCGCAGGCGTCAACGGCAGGCACGCCTGCAGCCACGCGCTTTGCGCACGCCATGCGCGCCACGCCCGACCTGTTTACGGAGTCCGCCGTGGCCGACGTGGCGTACCTGAAGAAGACCGTGCGCCTGATTCCCGACAGCGAAGCGCGCGGCTCCTACGACTGCCTGCCGCTGATCGCCCTGCGGCGCACGGTGTCGGGCGGCTTCGAGCCCGTGCCATCGTTCATGGCGCCCAGCCTGGCGATCGCCGGCGCGCCGCGCCTGCAAAGCGTGCTGGAACACCTGCTCGACGCGCTGCAGGCGAAAGTGAGCGCGCTGCACGGCCACCACCGCGAGCCGAGCCGCAACGTGATCGAATTCCGCTCGGGCGACGTATCCTCGTTCTGGCTGCTGCACACGGTCAGCACGGCCGCCGCCGCGCTGATGCACTACGTGCGCCATCCGGCCCTGCATCCGGAGCGCCTGTACGAGGCGCTGCTGGGTCTGGCGGGCGGCCTGCTCAGCTACTCCAAGCACTACACCCTGGCCAGCCTGCCCGCCTACGACCACGCGCAGCCGGGCGCCTGCTTCGACGCCATCGACGCGATCATCCGCGAACTGCTCGACACCGTCATCTCGTCGAAGTATTTTTCCATCGCCCTGCTGGAAGACAAGCCGTCGTATTACCTGGGCAAGCTCGATTCGGGCAAGATCGACCAGCACACCACCTTGTACCTGGCGATACGCGCCGCCATGCCCGCCATCGAACTGGTGGACGTGGTGCCCGTGCGCGTGAAAGTGGGCGCGCCCGACGACGTGGAAAAATGCGTGCTCACGGCCATGCCCGGCCTCAAATTGTCGCATGCGCCGCAAGTGCCGGCGGCCATTCCCGTGCGCCCCGACACCTACTATTTTGCGCTTGAAAACCGCGGTGCCCTGTATGAACAGATGCTCAAGGCGCAGTCGATTTCCGTCTACGTACCGGCCGGCATACGCGACCTGCAGCTGGAACTGATCGCGGTGACGGCATGAGCCAGCTCATCGAACGGCGCGCGGCGCCCTCCCTGCTGGGACCACGTGGTGCCGCCCCTGCAGGCAACAGCCGACATGCCGGCAGCGCCCTGCTGGACCTGATGCACGAAGGCTTTTACATGCTGTTCATGCTGAAGCACGGTTCGGCGCCTGGCGACGAGCAAAGCTTCATGGAGCGCATCACGGCCTTTCTCGGCGACTTCGAACGCGAAGCGAAAAAGATCCGCGCCGATGGCGACGATATCGAGGCGGCCAAGTATGCATTCTGCGCGGCGGTCGATGAAATCATCCTGGCCTCGCCTTTCACCCTGCGCAAGCAGTGGGAGCGGCGCCCGCTGCAGCTGCTGATCTTCGGTGACCAGCTGGCGGGCGAACATTTTTTCGACCGCCTCGACGCCTTGCGCGGCAAGGGCGCCATGCGCGTACAGGCGCTGCAAGTGTTCCACATGTGTTTATTACTGGGATTCCAGGGCAAGTATGCGATCGACGGCGGCGAAAAACTCAGCTACCTGACGGCGCGCCTGGGCGACGAGATTGCCCACATCAAGGGCAAGAGCCGTGGCTTCGCGCCGCGCGCGGAACGCCCCGACCAGGTGGTCAACAAACGCGGCAGCGACGTGCCGCTATGGGCGCTGTCGAGCTTTTTCGCCCTGCTGGCCATCTGCGCCTACCTGGGCCTGAAAACGCATCTGACGCGCAGCACGCAAACGACGCTGGCCGCGTACGCGGACCTGGTCAAACTGGCGCCACGCCCGGCGAATTTGACCATCACCCTGCCTTGATTATTATGCGCTGATCATTGCACGATTCTGAACTCGATGCGCCGGTTTCTCGCCCGGCCATCGGCCGTGGCGTTGCTGGCCACGGGGCGGTCCGGACCCTGGCCCGACACCAGCACCGACTCGGCCACGATGCCCTTGCTGGCCAGGTAGGCGCGCACGGCTTCGGCGCGCGCCTGGCTCAAGGCCACATTGCTGGCGCGCAGGCCTGTGTCGTCCGTGTGGCCGATCACCTCCACCTTGCGGCCCCGCAGCTTGAGCATGACGGCCGCCATCTCGTCGAGGATGGCCAGACCGGCCGGCGTGATGGACGCCTTGCCGCTGTCGAATTCGATGATGCGTTTATCCAGCGCCGCATCGAGCAAGCCCTGCTCGGCCTCGGCCGCCTTGACGCGCAAGCCATTGTTGACGACATACGTGGGATTGAGGCTGGTGGCGATGTCGCTGGCGATCTGCTGGCGCTGCGCCTCGTTCGCCACTTCGCCACGCACGCTGACGTTGTTGCCGGCGATGCTGATCTGCCCCCGTGAAATGAGCTTCAGGTTCGGCGCGATCAATTTTTTCACGTAGGCGTTCCAGTTGGCCGGCACGGCCACGTTGCCGATGGCGATCTGGTCGACCACGCGCTCGGCGCCATACAGTTCGCGCAGGCGGGCCAGCACGGCCGCCTTGCCCGCCTCGTCGGCCAGGGTGCCCGTGACGAGGATCTGTCCCGGCATCGGCGTCTGAGGCGCTTGCGTCTGCGCCTGCGCGTGAAAGGGAACGGCTGCAGCAAGCAGCAGGAAAAAAACGGTCGGCTTCATCGCAATCCTTCAGGCAAAGGTATCGGCAAACATGGCGCAGGCCGAGCGCAGCGACAGCTGCTCCTGCTGCAGGCAGGCGGAAAACTGGCGCAGCGCCGCAGTGCGTCCCAGCTGCTCCTCGACCCAGTCGAGCTGGTCGAACACGATCAGCCGTTCGCTGCCGGCCTGCGGATCGATCAGCGCGCGCAAGCCGTGCGGGTCGGCGCCGCAAAAACCGATCACCAGCACGGGCGCCTCGTCGAGGTGAGAGAAAAACAGCGCCAGTTCGAAATCGGCCTGGTGCAGGAAAGGCGCAATCAAATGCAGCCAGAAGCTGGCCACCAGCTCGCGCAGCTGCACTTCCTGCGGCAGCGGCAGCACCAGGCTTTTCTCCAGGCGCGGCAAGCCGCTCTGGCGCACCGGCTGCAGCAGCAGGCCCAGACCCAGCAGCAGTTCGCGCACCGTCACCGGAAACGCGGGCGAAGCCAGCATGGTCTGCAAGCCGTGCACGGTCTGCGCCTGCAAAAAGGCGGCCAGCCGCGCCGCGTGGCATGGGGCGGCCGGTTCGACTTCGACCACGTTGCCGGCCAGCGCCAGCAGGGCCGGACCCGGTTCGGCGCTGGTCACAATGCCTTGCGAGAGCTGCTCCACGCGCTGCCACAGCGGCGCCAGCGCCAGCGGGCTGCAAGCGACAAAGGCTTCGGCGTTATCGACTTCCAGCGCGCCCATGGCCATGAAAGGAAAGCGCCGCAGCGACTGGTCGTTGCTCGCTTCCAGGCGTCCGGCGATGGCGCGCCGGCTGCGCGTGCCGACAAAGGCAAAGCGCAGCGGCGGCAAGGCGTCGTAATTGAGCTTCCAGCGCGGTTCCACCGTCAGGGCAGTCATGACCTGCGCCAGCCAGTCGTCGAGCAGCTGCACCAGCGCGTGATTGTCGCAAGCCTTGATGAAATCGCCGCGCGCGGGGATCTTGCCGAAGTAGCCGAGGCGCACCTGCTGTTGCGCGCGCGTCATGGCGACACTCCCGCCGACGCTGCAATGACCGGCGCGGGTACTGGAACGCCGACGATGGTCTCGGGCAGCTGCATGCCGCGAAAGCCCTGCTCCTGCAACGCAGTGGCGGCACCAGCGCCCGTCGTTTCCGCGCTGCTGGTAATTTTCAGGTCGACCGCCACGGCCACCTCGCCGCGCGTCCAGCGCAGTTCGAACACGCCGCCGTCCTTGCGCTTTTTGGCCGCCGCATCGATCATGCGCTTCAGGCCGAATTGCCCCGGCTCGTTGAACAGTTCCACCGTGCGCCCGTCGAAGGTGACGGCCGTGATGCGCGCCCCTTGCATGCCCGATGCGCCCTGCGGGCCGGGATGGAGCATGTTCGTCCACTGCGCCGGCGTGTTACGGTAGCGCAGCTGCTGGCCGTCGATCTCCACCGTGTATTCCAGGGTGCCGGGCGCGGGCGACGGCTGGATCTGGAACACGGTTTGCGCCGCCGTCGAGGTGGCCGCCACGCCGCCCGCGCCCAGCGGCGCGATCCAGCCGGGAAAACGCGCCACCACCTGCGGCGACAGGCTGATGCCCATGTCGGCCCAGGTGCGCGGTGCCAGCACGTCGCCGCGCCGCACCACCAATGGCCCCATCGAGGTGGTGACGAATTTCGCCACCAGGCCTTCCGGACCGAAGAACTGGCCGATCTCCAGGTTGCTCGCCTCGATGCGCGCCGTGGGCGCGAACGGATATTTGTTCGCCAGCGATTTCTGGAACGGTTCATATACCTGCGCCGCCCAGGTCTTGTTGATATCGAGTTCGGCCGGCGCGACGATGACGGCAAAGGTCTGCATCAGCGGGCGCACGAGAATGGGGCGAATCGCCTGCTTTTGCGCGTCGCTCATCCCCGTGAGCACCTGCTCGTCGACCAGCTTCAGGGCGTCGGCCAGCTCGGAACCACTGCCTTCCAGGGTCTGCTGCATGAACTGGCGCGCACCCGGCCCCGCGTCGCCCTGGTTCTTCAGCAAGTTCAAACGGCTGCGCAGTTTCGACAGCGCTTCCAGGTAGGCGCGCATCAGCGAGGCATTGTTGTCTCTGGCCGCCACCAGCTTGCCCACGCCGGCAAATTCGCGCCCCACGGGCCCCATGGGTTTATCCAGGCGGGCCGGGTCGATCTGCGCATTCACGCCAGGATTGGCCGTCAGCTGCGATGGCGCGCGGCGCAGCACGGTTTCCTTGAACCAGGCGATGATGCCCCGCTCGGCCTTGCGCAATTGCGCATTCTGCAGCGCCGGGTTGTCCCACGAGGTTTCCTCGTAAATGGTCGTCAGCAGTTTGGCAATCGGCGACGACTGCGGGTCGCCCAGGCGATTCATCGCTTGCACGGCACCGTCAAAGCCTTTCAGGTCCGCGACGGCGACGCCCTGCACGAATTTTTGCCATTCACGCGCGTAGTCGGCCTTGTACATGGCCACCAGGTTTTTCTCGATCTGTTCCGGACTGCCTTCCAGGGTCAGGTCGTCGGTGGACGCGCTTTTCAGCACCCAGTCGGCGCTTTGCAGCTCACGGTTGGCGGCGTCGCGAAAGGCGCCCTCGACGAACTTTTCCCAAGCCTGGCGCGTAAAGGCGCCGGAGACGGCGTAACTGCCCGCCAGCAGCGCCTGATCCTGTTCGCCGACGATGCGCGCCACCGTCATGCCGGGAAAACGCGTCGAGGCGCGCGCGCGAATGTCGGCATACACGCGCTCGCGCGCCGGCATGCCGCGCACCACGCGGCGCAGGTTTTCGCGCGCCTGGTCGACCAGCGCCAGCTTCTGCTCGATGCGCGGCCAGGACGGATCGCCGATCTGCGCCAGGTAAAACGTCAGCAGCCGTTCGGCGCTGCGTATCATCTGCTCGCGCGGCATGGCACCCCGGTTGCCCTCCAGCCAGCCGCGCCAGAAGCGCGTCAACTGATCATTCAAATGGCTGCTCTCGGCATGCGTCTTATCGGCCAGCATCAGATAGGTTTTCAGCGCGTTGTAGGCATCTTCCACATTTGTCGGCGACGCAGCCTGGTACTGGAACGAGCGCGTAGCTGGCGATGCGGCAGCTGGCGCGGCGGCCGGGGTCTGCGGCGTGCGCGCCGTGGGCTGCAACTGGTCGGCGCTGGCGTTCATCTCGAACAGCAAGGCTTCCAGCGCGCCCGCCACGGGGTCCAGCATGACCTGGCGCGCGCCGGCAAAATACTCTTCGCGCAGCTTGCGCTCAAGCAACTCGCCCTGGTACAGGCCCAGGCGCAAGGACCACGGTCGTTGCGTGCGGTACGCTTCCAGCTGCTCGATGCGGTCCTGCAAGATCTCCAGCGCTTCCAGGCGCGACTGCAAGTCCAGCCGGCGCTCCTGCAGCTTCACCACTTTGTTCAGATCGGCCTCGACATTGGCCACCAGTTGCCGGTTGCCCAGGTAGGACCAGCTCCAGCCGCCCAGGCAGGCGCCCAGCGACACGGTGGCAGCAAAGAACACGGCATATTTGAAGCGCAGCTTGGCGCGGTTGGCATAGTTGGCCACCAGGTGCTTGTCGGCAAAAATCACCTTGCGGAACAGTTCCAGCAGGAAATAGCCATGCTGGCGCACATCGGACGGCGCTGCGACTTGGGCCGGCGCGTAGGCCAGGTCGAAGCGGCGCGCCACCTGCTGCGAAGAGGCACTCACGGGCTCGCCCTCCTGCAGCGCGCTGGTAAAGTAAAAGCCGCGGAACACGGGCTGGAACTGGAACGGGTTTTCCTCGAACAGGGTGGCGATGAAGGCGCGCAGGGCCGGCTTGACGGCGGCAAATTCCAGCGGAAAAGTAAATACGCCGGGCGCCATCGTCTTGCGTTGCCGGTGTGCCATGTTGGCCAGGCTCAGCTCCGTCAAGCCATCGTGCAATTCATCGAAACTCTGGTCGAAAAACGCCAGCAAGTCGGCCGTGGGCAGCTTGCGCTGATAGGGCATGGTGGCGCCCCAAACGCGCTCGCGCTCGCTGCGCTCGGCATCGGCAAAAAATTCCGTGAAGCCGGCGATCAGGTCTGCCTTGGTAAACACGATGTACAGGGGCGCGAACACTTCCAGGCGTTCGATGACGTCCTGCACGCGCTTGCGCAGGCTGCGCGCCAGTTGCATGCCCACGTCGGGGTCGCCTTTCAATTCGGCGATGCTGACGGCGATGAGGATGCCGTTGATGGGCGCCTTGCGCCGGTATTTTTTCAGCAGGTCGAGAAAGCCGAACCACTCGCCGCGGTGCTCGTCAACGACGGAGTAGCGTCCCGCCGTATCGAGCACGATGCCGTCCGTGGTGAAAAACCAGTCGCAGTTGCGCGTGCCGCCCACGCCTTGCACCACCTTGCCGTCGGCGAAAGGGAATTGCAGGCCAGAATGCAGAATGGCGCTGCTCTTGCCGGCGGCCGGATTGCCGATGATCATGTACCACGGCAATTCGTACAGGGCGGCGGCGCCCGATTTGAGGCCCAGCTTGGACGTCTTGATGGTCTCGATGGCAGCCAGCATGCCCGTGCGCACCGCGTCGAGTTCACCCTGCTGGGTGCTGTTGGCCGTCGAGGCCGAGGCCGCTTGCGCGGCGGCGATCTCGGCCTCGTTGAGGATGGCTTGCCCCAGCGCCTGGGCATTGCGCCGCGCGCGGCGCCGGCGCCACAGCCACAAGCCCAGCCAGGTGACAAAGGCCAGCAGCAGCAAGGCCAGCGCCCAGATCAGCGCCACTTCCAGCACCTCGGCCCCCAGGTACAGGAACACGGCCAGCGCCACGAAGCCGAGGATGGTCAGATTGCGGCTGTCAGTGAGGAAATACCAGATTCGTCGCAGCATGATAAGCCCAGGGTGAGGTCGCAAAGCAAGGCGGATTCGGCCCATGCTGACAGCAAGTCGGCGCGCCTTTGTTGACATATGACAAGTACCAGGCGCCAGCGCACGGCAGGCGCTGGCGTGCCATTGACGCTGCGCAAGCAAGCTTGCAGCGGTGAAAATGATGGCGCCGCGCGGCGCTAGAATGGCTGGCGCGGCTTACTTGCCCAGCACGCGCGGTTGCGGCAATTCCGTGTGGCCAAAATCCATCATGGTCCAGCGCCCGCCCCAGCGCAGGCCGACCGATTCGGCCGTCACGCCATATAAACGGTAGCCGCGCATGGCCCAGGCATTTTTTTCAGAAATGATGAGCTTTCCTTCATGCATGAATGCGCAATCGGCCGCCAGGCCATACTGGTGATAGCTTTGAAACGCCCTGGCGTTGGTCACGTTCGGGCCCGCCGCCGCCAGCTGGTCCTGGCGCGCGGGGCTGCGATAGCCTTCCAGCAAGACCATGTCGTAGCCATGCACGTCCTTCATGATCTTGAAGACCAGCAACAGGCGCTGCGCGTAGTCGTGGTCGAGCAATTGCCAGTTGCGGCTGGCGCCGCCCAGCAGCGGGCGCAATTGCGTCACTTCCGCCGTGGAAAACAGCAGCGGCGGCAAGGTTGGCGGCGGCACCAGCTGCTCGCCTTTCAGCAAGTCGCTGACCTGGTCGTTGATGACGTGCTGCCGGTCTGCATAGCCGCGCAGGGCGATGCGGTCGCTGGACAACCACGCCAGCAAGGGCGGCACGATGACCAGCACGCTGCCTGCCAGGCTCAGCCAACGATGCCGCAACAGCAGCTGCCAGGCGCGCGCCGTGCCCGAGCCCGTGTGCTGCCGCACGCGCCGCCACTGCGCGCCGCTGCCGCCCTTCAGGTACTGCGCGCGCCGCTGCACGCGCCATCCCAGGTTGACGAGTGTATGCAGCACGATGGCGCGACCGCCGGGAAACAGCAGCAGCCAGCAGGCAAAACAGGCAAGCAGGAAATACATCAGGACCAGGGCGACAAACATGGGGCGCTCCGTGACAGGGATCGGCGTGGGCCGGACAGCAATTTCCCGGCGGTATCGCTAGATCGTAGGCGTCCGCGGCCCGCATGAGCGCGGTTTACATCAAGGTCAGTCGAGTTTGATCCACTGCGGAGGTGATATTTTGTCTCTATTGAAAACCGGGGATGGCCAGGCGCACGGTCCTGACCTGCTGAGCAAGGCCGGCGTGCACAGCGACGGCAAGGGCATCCTGTCGCAGCTCGAACACGGCGTCACCGCGCCTGCGGCCAGGCCCGCCCTGCGCTGGCGCCCCGGCTGGCGGCACTGGGCCGCTGGCGCGCTGTGCCTGGCGGTGCTAGCCGTGCTAGCTTATGACACGAGCAGCATGCCCCCGGCACCCGCCACGGCCGTGACTGTGGCTCCGCCCGCACTGCCGGCGCCATCCGCCCCAATTGTGCCCCCGCACGCGGCGCAGGCGGCCACCATCGTCAATACGGTGGCCCCGCCCTTGCCTGCGCTCGCTGCCACAACGGCAAGCGCGCGCGCCAGTGCGCCACGCAAGGCAGCACCGCCCGCGCGTCCGCAGGGGCCGAGGCCGGCTGCAGCGCCCGGCGACAGCGACGTCGCCTTGCTGACGGCAATGGTGGCCCATGCGCACCGGCAGGAAGGCACGGCAAAGCCCGTGCGCGACGTGGTGCAGCGCAGGCAGGAGCAGGAACACGAAACGGCGGAACTGTTGCGGCGCTGCAAGCAGTTGGGCCTGATCGAAGGCATGCTGTGCCGCTCGCGCATCTGCTCGGGCCGCTGGGACAGCGATCCTGCCTGCCATTGAGCACCTGTGCGCGTGGCGGGCCAGTCAGCCCTGGGCAGGCAGGATAGCCTGGTGAGCAGCCGCGTCCATGCGGCCTTGCAAAAAGCCTTCCATCAGCGCCAGCAATGCCTGCGGCTGCTCCTGGTGCGGTGCATGGCCGCATTGTTCGACCATGGCGGGCACGGCGTTGAGGGCCTGCGCCACGATGGTGTCGACCTGGGCCGCACTGCCGTACTGGTCCTCGCTGCCCTGCAGCACCAGCGCCGGGCATTCGACAGAGGGCAGCAGGTATTCGATGTTCCAGAACTGGAAACCATAGCTGAGCCAAGTGTTCGACCAGGCCTTGAAGATGGATTCCGTCTTGTCGCCATGGTATTTCGCCAGCGCGCGCAGCTTGCCCGCGCCAAACGCCGCGTCCGCCACCCGAATGCCATCGAGCGTCACGCCCTCGACAAACACGTGCGCCGCTTCGGTGATGATGCCACGCAAGCGCGGTGGCTGCTGCGCCGCATAAATGAGGGCAATGCTGCCGCCATCGGAGTGGCCGATGAGAAAATGGTCCTGCCCCGGCAGCAGTGCGGCGAGCACTTGTGGCAGCTCGCACAGCGCGTAGTCGTGCAAATAATGGAGTTGGCGGCGCGCCGCCAGCGGCGACGATTGCCCATAGCCGTGGCGGTCATACAGCAAGCCGCGGCAGCCCGTCGCCTGGCATAGCTGCGCGGGAAAATCTTTCCACATCGCACAACAGCCGAGCCCCTCGTGCAGGAATACCAGGCAGGGCTTGGCGGGGTCGCCATCGATCAATTCGTAATAGATATCGGTTTCGGCACTCAGGTTCAGTATCGGCATGGGCTAGGCTCGCAACGGGTTGCGTATCGACAGGTCGGCTGCGCCTATTGTGCCATTGTCCAGCCCGGCATGCGTGGCGCCCGCATAAAAATAGCCTGCGGGAAAAGATCTTGCGATTTGCCTGCAAGGTGTTTGCGCCAGCACAAGTTAGCGCCGTTTTTCCGGTGGTGCGGCGCGCTTTTTGCCCGCGCGTTTGCCTAGAATGGCTTACTCCAACAGCATGGAGCAGGCGGCTACCTTATCAGCCAGGACGTGACACTGGCCGTCACGGCAACAGATAGGGCGTCTTGCCGCACGACGACAGGCGCGGCATCCAAACTATCGATCAGGAGACCATCATGGATATGAAAGTAGAACATCGCACCGGCAGCAACCTGGCACTGGAAGAAACCGATGCGCCGATGGAGCAGGAAGGAAAAAGCGCAAAAGGCGCGGCCGCACAGGACTTGAACCTGAGCGCCGCCGCCTTCACCACCTATTACGTGTGGACGGCGAATGGCGTGCATCCTTCGGTCAACTTCGCCAATGCCAACGTGAAGGCCAATTCGCGCGTATTGCTCAACATCAGCGAGTATGGCGCGACTCCCCAGGACCGTTTTATTGGTTCAGCCCGCATGGCCGTGTACAACATCGCGCCGTACAACGGCGGCTTCCGTGCCTGGGTGGATATCTCGTGGGGCAGCCCGCTCAAGGTGCGTTTCGACGTGTTTGTCGATCCCTGATCCGGGAAACACTGCGCGTGCCCCTGCCACCAGCAGGCCGGCACCACGCATGTCGTTAAGACACTGAAGGGAGGGCAAGCGTGAACGGGAAACCGTGCGCGCAAAACAAAAGGGCCACGTGTTGCCACGTGGCCCTTTGCTACTGCTTGTTCTGGCTCCCCGACCTGGACTCGAACCAGGGACCTGCGGATTAACAGTCCGTCGCTCTACCAACTGAGCTATCAGGGAAAGGAGGCCGAATTATATACGTCAAAATTTCTCATGTCCAGTTTCAATCTGCATGGCCAGCAAAATACGCCGCCAGGGAACCAGCCTTGCCAGGCGGCTGCGTCCGTCTGCGCGGCGCCACGCAAGATAGTAGAATAGCCAAGCCTTGCCGACACGCAAGGCGCTAACGGCATGCCGGCAGCGGGCGTCGACCACCCCGCTGCCAGCATGCGCTTGCAAGGCTCATCCTTGCCCCTGGCTGACTGCTCTCACTCGACATGACAGAATCAAGCGCATCCCTGGTGGACAAGCCCGGCAGCGGCGACAGCTCGGCGGAAATTGCCGAGCATATGGCGGCCGCCATCGTGGCGCGCCAATTGCCGCCCGGTACGCGGCTGCGCGAAGAGGCGCTGTGCCGGCTGTATGGCGTCAGCCGCACCAAGATCCGTGCCGCCCTGCTGATCCTGTCCAAAGACAAACTCATACGCATGGTGCCCGACAAGGGCGCCTTCGTCAGCCAGCCGACCGAAGCGGAAGCGCGCGACATCTTCGCCGCGCGGCGCATCATCGAAGCGGCCCTGGCGCGCGAATTCGTCGCGCGGGCCAAATCCGCCGACTACCGTATGCTGGAGCGACACCTGAAAGCGGAGCGCCTGGCGCTGGCACAAGCGACGCCGCTGCGCTCGCAACTGCTGGGCGACTTCCACGTCTTGCTGGCCGACATCGCCGGCAACGCCGTGCTGCGCGATATCGTGCGCGAACTGGTGGGGCGCAGCTCGCTGATCACCATGCTGTACCAGTCCGGCCACGCTGCCGCCTGCTCGTACGACGAACACGGCCGCTTTCTTGAGGCGGCGCGCAGTGGCGACGCAGACCTGGCGGCGCGCCTGATGGTCGAGCACCTGGCGCATGTGGAAGCAGCCTTGCGCTTCGATGGCAGCGCCGGCGACACCAAAAAAGACCTGGTGGCGGCGCTGCTGATGTAAACCGCCCCATCAAAAAAGGCCGCCGATGCGGATGCACGGGCGGCCTTGTCATTGCGCCGGCAACTGCTTGCCAGCAACCGGGCTATTCGCCCAGGTAAATAAACTTGAACAGGAAGATGGCGGCGATGATGTAAGCCACCACGGACACTTGCTTGCCCTTGCCCGTCAACAGTTTCAATACCGCATAGGTGATGAAGCCGAACGCCACGCCGCTGGCCACCGAATAGGTAAACGGCATCATCAGCGCCGTGATGGCGGCTGGAATGCTTTCCGTGCTGTCATCCCAATCGATGAAGGTCAGTTCGCGCAGCATCAGACACGCCACGTACAGCAGTGCTGGCGCCGTCGCGTACGGCGGCACCGTGTGCGCCAGCGGGGCGAAGAACAGGCTGCCCAGGAACAATAGCGCGACGGCCACGGCCGTCAAGCCCGTGCGGCCACCCGCTTGCACGCCGGCCGCGCTTTCCACGAAAGCCGTGGTGCTGGACGTGCCCAGGCAGGCGCCGGCGGCAATCGCCGTGCTGTCGGCCAGCAAGGCCTTGTTCATGCGTTCCATCTTGCCGTCTTTCAACAAGCCAGCACGGTTGGCCACGCCCATCAGGGTGCCCGTCGCATCAAACAATTCCACCAAGAAAAACACCAGCACCACATTGACGATGCCGATCGACAGCGCGCCCATGATGTCGAGCTTGAACAGGGTCGGCTCGATGGCGGGGGGCGCAGAGACGATGCCGTTGAATTGGTTGCCGCCAAAGAAGAAGCTGGCGATGGTGATGGTGAGGATGCCGATCAGAATGGCGCCCGGCACTTTCAGGCGGTCCAGCGCGACGATGATGAAGAAACCGAGGATGGCCAGGATGGGCGCAGCCTGGTGCAAATCGCCCAGCGCGATGATGGTGGCCGGGTTCGATACCACGATACCGGCGCTTTTCAGCGAAATGATGGCCAGGAACAGGCCGATACCGACCGTGATCGCCGTGCGCAGCGCGGGCGGGATGCTATTGATGATCATCTCGCGCACCTTGAACAGGCTGACCAGGATGAACAGGCAGCCGGAAATGAAGACGGCGCCCAGCGCCACTTCCCAGCTCATGCCCATGCCCTTGACCACCGTGTACGAGAAATACGCGTTCAAGCCCATGCCCGGCGCCAGCGCGATCGGATAGTTCGCGTACAAGCCCATGATCAGGGTGCCGATGGCGGCTGCCAGGCAGGTGGCAACAAAAACGGCGTCTTTCGGCATGCCCGCGTCGCCCAGGATGGACGGGTTGACGAAGATGATGTAGGCCATCGTCAGGAACGTGGTCAGGCCGGCCAGCAGCTCCGTGCGCACATTGGTCCCATTGTCCTTCAGTTTGAAATAGCGTTCCAGGAACTGCATGATTAACCCCTTGTTTTGGTAAAACCGCGCGCCGGGTCTTGGCCCAGGCGCATCTTTTTTTCTTGCAACAACTGTTTACTTGGTCGTTACGCTGGCCGGCTTGAAGGCCCACCAGCGGCTGCCCGCAAAATTCCAGACCAGCCCGATACCGGTGGCCAGCACCTGCGCCAGCCAGTAATACCAGCCCAGCTGGTGTACCAGCAGCCACATCAGGCCCGTATTGATGCACCAGCCGATGCCCAGCAAGGTGAAATACTTGGACGCCGCCTCGCCATGGCCCTTGTCGCTTTTAAACGTGAAAAAGTAATTGAGGAGGTAGTTGACGACGGAACCCAGGATGTAGCCGATGCCGGAAGCGGCAGCGGCGCTGATGCCGGCCCATTCCACGCCGCCCCACAGCACGCTGTATTGCACGGCCGTGCCGGAAGCGCCGACGGCGGCGAAACGCAAAAATTGGTGATGCAGGGAATGGGACATTGTCAATTTTCAAATGAGCGAAAGCAGGATAGTGCCAGAATAAAAAATGGCTACGATTGCTCGTAACCATTTTTCAGCCTGCATTTTACTGCAAGTTGCGCCCAACGTTCATATTCGCCGCCGATTCGACACTTACAACGCCTAACAAAACCGTAGCGAGCGGAAGGAAGTTGTGGTTGAGAAGCGCAACTGTACGAAGGTACAGTGAGCATCGCAGACCGCAAATTACGACGCGCAGTAGGTTTTGATAGGCGTTCACCCCTGGCGCCGGCGCAGCCATACAAACAGCGCGATCAGCAGCAAGATGCCCACGATGCCGCCCGGCAGCATGAACGGCTGCATGCTCGCCAGCACGGGCTTCTCGCCACCGCTGCGCGCCTGCGCCACGTAGGCGGGCGTGACGGACACATCCGGGTTGCCGTACTGCTTCAGCACGTAGTTGGCGATCGAAGCGATCTGCTCGTCCGTCAATGGCTGCACGTAGGAACGCTGGTCGAAACGGGGCATGAACGCTTCGTGCTCTTCCCCTTCGATCTTGCGCTCGACGCCAAACAGCATGGCCGAAACCAGATTGGCCGGCGTGTTGCCGCCCGTCGCCGTGTTGTGGAACAGGGCCGGATAGGCCTGACCCGTGCTGCCGGCGCCGCTGGCCGAATGGCAACTGGCGCAATAGCCGGAAAACAGCACGGCGCCGCTATTCAGGGAATGGTGCTCGGTGGAACTGGCCATGCCGCGCAGCGCAGCTTCTTCGCTGGCGGCGCTGCCGTGGCTGAAAGCAGCCTTGGTCTGTCCCGGCGCGCGCACGGCCGGCACCGTGCGCAAGTACGCCACGATGGCGGCCACGTCATCATCGCGCAAAAATTGCAGACTGTTCTGGATGGCTTCGGCCATGCCGCCCGCTGCCTGCCCCTTGCCTTCCACGTGGCCCGTCTTCAGGTAAGCCGTGAGTTCTGCATCCGTCCAGGCGCCGATGCCGCTGACCTTGTCGGACGTGATGTTCGGCGCATGCCAGGAACCGAGCGACGCGCCGGCCAGGGTCTGGCTGCCGATTTCGGCCATCAGCGCGTTGCGCGGCGTATGGCAGGCACTGCAGTGCGCCAGGCCTTCGGCCAGGTAGGCGCCGCGGTTGATCTGCGCGCTCTTCGCCGGATCGGGCACGAAGCGTTTATTGTCGAGGAACAAGGTATTCCAGCCCAGCATGGACAGGCGCACGTTGAACGGGAATGGCAGGGCCGTCTGGCGCGCCGGTTCATCGACGGGCTGGACGGCCTGCATGAAGTAGTAATACAGGTCGCCCACGTCCGCATCCGTCAGCATCGCATAGCTGGTGTAGGGCATGGCCGGATACAGATGGCTGCCATCGGCGCGCACGCCGTCACGCAGCGCGCGCGCAAAGTCCGCTTCGCTGTAATGCCCGATGCCGCCTTTTTTCGACGGCGTGATATTCGTCGCATAAATCGTGCCCAGCGGCGAATCGATGGCGTAGCCACCCGCATACGGCTTGCCGCCCGCTGCCGTATGGCACGCCATGCAGTCGGCGGCGATGGCCAGGTAGCGGCCACGCTCCAGACGTGCATCGGGCTTGCCGACCACGGGGGCGGCCGGGCGGTCCGGCGTCAGGGTGGCGGGTGGCGCCGGCGGCACAGGTGGTAAAGCACGCGCGGCCAGCGGCAAGCCGGCCGCCAGCATCAGACTCAGTAACAAACGGCGCATCATGCTGCCTCCCTTGCCAGGGTGCGGGCAATGTCGTCGGCCGCGCGCAAGCCGAGCGCGGCCATGCTGAGGGTGGTGTTGACGACGCTGGCCGACGGCATGGCGCCGCCGCCCGGCAGCCACAAATTGGCATGGTCGTGGGCGCGGCAATTGCCGTCGACCACTGAATCGGCGCGGTTCGAACCCATGATGACGCCGCCCATGATGTGGTTATTCGCATTCAGGCTGTCGGTGATATGGAATTCCACGGCGCCGAACAGCTTGCCGATGTGTTCGAGCTGCGCATGCGCAGCCTTCGCGCCATGGCGCACGTAATCGCCCACGTCATAATAAATGTCAGGGCAGGCCAGGCCCAGCGGGTCCTTGCGCGTCTTGCTCAAGGTCAAGCGGTTGTGCGCCTCGGGCAGCGGTTCCAGGCTGATCGACAGGTCCACGCCAAACGCGGCGCGGCGGCGGATTTCATCGTCGAGGTCCTTGCCCACCAGGCCCAGCTTCAAGGATTGCTGCGTGGCAGGCCCCACCCTGGTGATATTGTTCAGGATCATCTTGTTGGCCGAATACTGCGCGCGGAAGGCACCGTCGCGCGGTCCCACCAGGCAGCTGCTCTGCGCGGGGCCACGGCCCGTCCAGATCGGTTCATTGGCCAGGAAGGTACAGTGGAAGCCCGAGTGATCCATCATGTTGCGACCGACCTGGTCCGAACTGTTGGCGATGCCGTTCGGATTATTCTGGTTGGCTGCCAGGAGTAAAAGGCGCGGCGTCTCGATGCCGTTGCAGGCGATCACGAAGGCCTTGCCCGTCGCCATGTGCGACTGTTTTTTCGCGTCATACCAGTGCACGGCCGTCACGCGGTTGTTCTGGTCCGTGTCGATGCGGTAGACGACAGCCTCGGCCAGCACACTAGCGCCTTTCAGCTCGGCCCGCTCCACATGGTGGATGCCGTTGTACATGGCGCCGATGGGGCAGATCGGCTGGCAATTGTTATTGCCGCAGCAGGTGGGACGGCCCTGCCATGGGCGCGTCGAGCGGCCTTGCGGGATCGGCACGGAGCGGTAGCCGTGCGGGTTGACGACTTCGGCGAAGCGCTTGTCGCCATAACCCCAGGGTACCATGTCCATCGGGTACGGTTTGCTGCGCTCGCTGGGCGACTGCTGCGCCGGATCGTTGGGGCCGGCCACGCCCATTTCCTGCTCGGCGCGGCAATAGTACGGTTCCAGCTCAGCGTAGGAAATGGCCCAGTCGCGCCCTACCCCGTAATCGCTTTTCATGCGCATGTCGGTCGGCAAATGGCGCCAGCACGACGCGGCCCAGTGCCAGGTCGTGCCGCCCACCGTGCGCAGATAGCCCTGCTGGAAACTGCTGCCGCTGGGGCCGGACAATTCCACATAGTTGTTCTTTGGGAAATACAGGGGCGCGGGCGCATTGTCCGCCTGCGGATACAGGCCCTGGAAGTCGGAGCCGACGCGGTTCTCGAACGGCATGTTGCGCCAGTTTTCCACGGCTTGCCCCCGCTCGATGCGCAAGCCCGCTTCCAGCATGATCACGGAATGGCCTAGCGCGGCCAGCTGGTCGGCCATCATGGCGCCCACGACGCCCGTGCCGACGATGACGACATCGGCGACGACGTCGCCATTACTCTTGAATTGCGGTGATTTCATTTTGCTTGCTTGCCTTTCGGTTCGGGAGTGCCGGTGGTAGCCGGGGCCGGTACGGGTTTCGGCGCCACGGGCGCGGAGACGCGTACGGCCGGCGGCGCCTTCAGCCACCACAGGGGGCCGTAATTGCAATACGTGGGCACGACCTGGCCATCGGCCACCGTGCGGTACATCAAGGCTTCCGCATACGCGACGACGATGGACTTCGTGCCCTGCGCCGCGTTGCCGGCGACCGTGCCCGTGTACCAGGCGGCCACGATGTCCAGCGCCAGCTCACGCAAGCTGGCATCGGCAGCGGTGGCGGCCGCCAGCAGCGCCTTGGCTTCCTGGCCCGTGACGAGCAGCGCGCCCAGCCGTGGCAAATGATCGGCAAAGCCGGGCACGTTGCTGCGCATGGCTTGCTCGATGCGCGCCGCCGTACCGGCGGACAGGTCGCGGTGGCCCGTAATCGTTTGCGACAAGGTATAGAACAGCATGGTGGCCGGTGCCAGGCCGGTCGCCGCAGCGCTGGCCGGCGCCTGCATGGCGGCGGACAGGGGATTGCTCCAGAAACCGGCCTGCGCCAGCAAGGCGGCCAGACCGATCAGGGCGTGGCGGCGGCTGATGCGGGGAAGGGATGAAACGGATGTTGCAGATGGTTCGCTGCCTGGATGGTTCATGAGACTCCCGCAAGACTTGTTGTTTTGTTGACTTGGATGATTGCGTTACATTGCATTTGCGCATAAATGGAACCGGTTCCACATTATCCTACATAACTAAATTGTTTGCCAATGGAGTATAAAAGTCGCCATTGTGGTGGGCAATTGGTGAGACACGGCCTTCGCCGCCGCGTGGCACTGCGCCACGCCCGATGATCTGCGGCAGATGCCGGCCGGGCCTGCCCTCGTCGAAGAATTGATCGCCATGCAGCGGCGCATGCAGTCGCATTGCCAGCCAAGCCGAAGGACCAGGCAATCCCCACCGCCCAACGGCCTCGGCACGGCCCGCCATGCGCAAATAAACAGGCGCGCAAAACGCAAAAAGCCCAACCGTTCAAGGCTGGGCTTTCTGCTACTACATGTTCTGGCTCCCCGACCTGGACTCGAACCAGGGACCTGCGGATTAACAGTCCGTCGCTCTACCAACTGAGCTATCAGGGAAAAGAGGCCGCATTTTATAGGGTAAATTTTGCGATGTCCAGATTTCCCCCGAAAAAGGTGCATTTTTCTGCCTCACCTTGCCCGGCGGTCAGCCAGGATGCTCTTGCGGATAGTAGTCAAATACCAGCACGCGGCCCAGCCATGGCTTGAGCTGTTCGACAAAGGCCATGTGGGCCGGATGGGTCAGATACACGTCGCGCGCGCCGGCATCGTCGAAGGTCAGGGTAAAGCAATCGGTAAAGCCATCATCGAGGCCTTCCGGGCTGACGTTCGGCCCCCATTCAAATTGCCGCACGCCGGGAATGCGATGTTTCAGCTGGGAAAATTCGTAGACGAGCTCGGCATGTTTGGCGGAGGTGATGCCATCGAGGAAGTCGCACAGGACGATATGGCGCAAGGCGGAGGTACAAGTCATGGGAAGGGGCTCCTGAAGTGATGCATTCAGGATAGCGCAAAATGCGATCACGCACAGGCCAGCCCTGCTGACGGCGCCGGAAAACAAAAAAGGCCATGTTTTTCAACATGGCCTTCCGAATTCTGGCTCCCCGACCTGGACTCGAACCAGGGACCTGCGGATTAACAGTCCGTCGCTCTACCAACTGAGCTATCAGGGAAAAGAGGCCGTATTATATAGGTCAACTATTCAGATGTCCAGATTCCCATAGGGAAATTCCACTTTTGCCACCACTCGCGCCTGCGTCGAAAAACAAAAAAGGCCACGTTTTTCAACGTGGCCTTCCGAATTCTGGCTCCCCGACCTGGACTCGAACCAGGGACCTGCGGATTAACAGTCCGTCGCTCTACCAACTGAGCTATCAGGGAAAAGAGGCAATATTATATGTCGGTTGCTTCGTATTTGCAAGACTCGTACTGCATCTCGACAAACACGGCCATCGCCGACTTTCCACTGCCATCAGCGCCACACTTGCATGCAGCGCCGAAGAAGCAAGATCTTAAAGCACTTTGGCGATCGCGTCAATGACGATGTCGATATTGCGCGAATTCAACGCTGCCACACAGATACGGCCCGTGTCGACGGCGTAGATCGATTGCTCGCGCAGGGTCGCTACCTGCTCCTTGGTGAGGCCCGAGTACGAGAACATGCCGATTTGCTGGCGCACGAATTCGAAGTCGTGGCCTGGTGCCTTGACCTTCAGTTTTTCCACGAAGGCATTGCGCATTTCACGGATGCGCACGCGCATGCCGGCCAGCTCCTCTTCCCACAACTGGCGCAGTTCCGGCGTGGCCAGGACGGTGGCGACCACCTTGCCGCCGTGTACTGGCGGGTTCGAGTAGTTGGTGCGCACGACGCGTTTCAATTGCGATAACAGACGGGACGCTTCGTCGGCGCTCGATGCGACGACGCTCAGGGCGCCCACGCGCTCGCCGTACAGCGAGAACGATTTCGAGAACGAGTTCGATACCAGCAGCGGGCCGCCCGCGTCGGCAAAGCGGCGCACCACGGCGCCGTCTTCGGCGATGCCGTTGGCAAAGCCCTGATAGGCCATGTCCAGGAACGGCACCAGGCCGCGCGACGTCACGACGGCGATGATCTGGTCCCACTCGGCCACGCTCAGGTCGGCGCCGGTCGGGTTGTGGCAGCAGGCGTGCAGCACGACGATAGAGCCGGCTGGCATGGCGTTCAGGCTGGCCAGCATGCCGCCGAAGTTCACGCCATGGGTGACGGCATCGTAGTAGGTGTAATTATTCACGACGAAACCGGCGCTTTCGAACAGCGCGCGGTGGTTTTCCCAGCTCGGGTCGCTGATGTAGACTTGCGCACCCGGCGCGAAGCGCTGCAGGAAGTCGGCGCCGATCTTCAGTGCACCCGTGCCGCCGATGGCTTGCACGGTGATGGCGCGGCGCTCTTGAATAACGGCGCTATCGGCGCCAAATACGAGTTCTTGCACCGCCTTGTCGTAGGCAGCCAGGCCTTCGATCGGCAGATAGGTGCGTGGCGAAGCCTGTTCGATCAGGATGGCTTCTGCCTTGCGTACGCAAGCTAACAGAGGCACTTTACCGTTGTCGTCATAATAGACGCCAACGCCCAGATTGATTTTGGCGGGATTCTGGTCCGCGTTAAATGCTTCGGTGATGCCCAGGATCGGGTCGCGTGGGGCCATCTCGATGGCGCTAAACAGACTGGCAGAAACAGTTGGGTTCGTCATGATAAGATTGGATTCGATTGGAAGCAGGTTCACAGCGGAGTTGTAGACAGCGCCCCAAAATACAACGCCAGGGCCGCCAGCAGAGCACTATTCTAACAAAGGTCTGATTCACATGCCCGAATTATCTACCGCCAGCGAGGCGGAAAGCGCAATTATCTCTTTCCCGGATTCCCCCTTCAAGCTGCACCAGCCCTTCTCTCCGGCCGGTGATCAGCCGGCGGCGATCACCCAGTTATCCGAGGGCATTGCCGATGGCCTGGCCTTCCAGACCCTGCTGGGCGTGACCGGTTCCGGCAAGACCTACACCATGGCCAACGTCATCGCGCGCATGGGCCGGCCCGCCATCGTCTTCGCCCCCAACAAGACGCTGGCGGCGCAGCTGTACAGCGAATTCCGCGACTTTTTCCCGCAAAATGCGGTCGAATACTTCGTCAGCTACTACGATTACTACCAGCCCGAAGCCTACGTGCCACAGCGCGACCTGTTCATCGAAAAGGACTCGTCGATCAACGAGCATATCGAACAGATGCGTTTGTCGTGCACCAAGTCGCTGATGGAGCGGCGCGACGTCATCATCGTCGCCACCGTCTCGGCCATCTACGGTATCGGTAACCCCAACGAATACCACCAGATGATTCTGACGTTGCGCGTAAAAGACAGAGTCAGCCAGCGCGACGTCATCGCGCGCCTGATCCAGATGCAATACACGCGCAACGAAGTCGACTTCGGCCGCGGCACCTTCCGCGTGCGCGGCGATACCATCGACATCTTCCCCGCCGAGCATGCGGAACTGGCCGTGCGCCTGGAAATGTTCGACGACGAGATCGAATCGATCCAGCTGTTCGACCCGCTGACGGGCCGCGTGCGGCAAAAAATCCCCCGCTTCACCGTGTACCCGGGTTCGCACTATGTGACGCCCCGCTCCACCGTGCTGCGCGCCGTGGAAACCATCAAGGACGAGCTGCGCGAGCGCCTCGAGTTCTTCCGCAAGGAAAACAAATTGATCGAAGAACAGCGGATCGAGCAGCGCACGCGCTTCGACCTGGAAATGATGGCCGAAATCGGTTTCACCAAGGGCATCGAGAACTACTCGCGCCACCTGTCCGGTGCGCTGCCGGGCGAACCGCCGCCGACCCTGGTCGACTATCTGCCGCCCGACGCATTGATGTTCCTCGACGAGTCACACGTGCTGACGGGCCAGCTGAGCGCCATGTACAACGGCGACCGCTCGCGCAAAACGAACCTGGTCGACTATGGCTTCCGCCTGCCATCGGCGCTGGACAACCGGCCCTTGAAATTCGAGGAATTCGAACAAAAGATGCGCCAGACGGTGTTCGTCTCGGCCACGCCGGGCGACTACGAAAAAAACCATTCCGACCAGGTGGTCGAGCAGGTGGTCCGCCCCACGGGCCTGGTCGACCCGCAGATCATCGTGCGCCCCGCCAGCACGCAGGTGGACGACCTGATGTCGGAAATCGTCGAGCGCATCAAGAAGGACGAGCGCGTGCTGGTGACCACGCTTACCAAGCGCATGTCGGAGCAATTGACGGAATACCTGGGCGACCATGGCATCAAGGTGCGCTACCTGCACAGCGATATCGAAACGGTGGAGCGCGTGGAAATCCTGCGCGACCTGCGCCTGGGCACTTTCGACGTGCTGGTGGGGATCAACCTGCTGCGCGAGGGCCTGGACTTGCCGGAAGTGTCGCTGGTCGCCATCCTCGACGCGGACAAGGAAGGCTTCTTGCGCTCCGAGCGCAGCCTGATCCAGACCATCGGGCGCGCCGCGCGTAACCTGAACGGTACGGCGATCCTGTACGGCGACCGCATCACGGACTCCATGCGCCGCGCCATCGACGAGACGGAACGCCGTCGCGCCAAGCAGATCGCTTTCAATACGGCCAACAACATCATCCCGATCGGCGTCAAAAAATCGATCCGCGAAATGATCGACGGCGTCTACAGCCCGCAGGAAGCGCGCGACAACCTGCAAGTGGCGCAGGAAGCGGCGAAGTTCGAAGCCATGAGCGAAAAGCAGGTCAGCAAGGAAATCAAGCGCCTGGAAAAACTGATGCTCGACCACGCCAAGAACCTGGAGTTCGAAAAGGCGGCGCAGGTGCGCGACCAGTTGCACATCCTCAAGCAGCAGCTGTTCGGCGCACCGGGCACGGACAATGTGGCGTCGATACTGGGCAAATGAATACCACGCCATGCGTAGGTCGGATTAGGCCCTGTGGGCCGTAATCCGACAACATTGTTGGCGCTGGTAGTGGTGTCGGATTACGCGGCCTTGCCGCTAATCCGACCTACGCGGCGACCCGACCTGCCGGTTTTCAACGTTCCTGAACAAACGCCGTCACTGCGTCAACCAGCGCGGGCGCCAGCGGCAACGCTGGGTCGCCATACGACGGCATCTGCTGCGCCAAATCGCCACTGACCATTTTCAATACATGGTTCATGCCCGGCACAATCACCAGTCTGGCCGCCGGTGCGGCGGCCGACAAGGCCTGCGCATCGGCCACCGACACCTGCAAATCGGTCGCCCCCTGCAGTATCAATACCGGCATGCGCAAGGCACCTACCGCCGCGCGCGGATCGACCTTCAGCGATGAAATCAGATACGGCTGCACCGAAGGCCGGTACAGCGCCAGCAAGGCTGGCGGCACGTCGCTTACCCGCTCGCCCCGCTTAAGCGCCAGCAGGATGCGCTCATTTTGCGCATACAGGTCTGGTGGCAGACGCGGCTTCAATTGTACCCGCAGGATATCGTCGAGCGCCTTGCCGGCGCCGGCAATCAGCACACAGCCATCAAGCTGCGCTTTCTGGCAAGCCACCATCGCGATCAGCGCCCCCTCGCTATGCCCGGCCATCAGCACATTCGTAAAGCGCGGGTCGGCGCGCAACTGACGCAACCACGCCGTGGCGTCATCGATATAGTCGTCCAAGCGCAGGTCGGCTTCGCGCAACCCAGCCGATGCACTGGCGCCGATCCCGCGCTTGTCATAGCGCAGCGTAGCGATGCCATTGCGCGCCAGCGCGTCGGCCAGCATGCGCAACGTATTATTCTGGCCCGGCAGCATGGCGCTATTGCCATTGCGATCGGTCGGACCGGAGCCCGCATGCAGCAGCACCACTGGCACTTTCCCTTGCCGATCCGGCATCGACAGCGTGCCATGCAAGACGCCACCAGCCACCGCCAGCGCCACCTCCTGTTCACCTCCAGTGGTGGCGCGTACCGGCAAGCACACCATCAAGACCAGCATTCCCAGCATCCATCGCAACATCACCCCCTCCTGTCAGTGCATTTCCAGTTGATCTTTATCCAGCCGCTTGTACTGCACGAGCGAGTACAGGATGGCCAGCGGCGCCCAGGCGAACACCAGCACCAGCAGCAGCCAGCCCGGTGCGCCACACGCCAGCGCGGCCAGTCCCAGCAAGCCGCTGCCCACCATCAGCCTGGCGGCCAGCCGGTGCGTGGCATACCAGACGCGCTCACTGGCCAGTGTCCACGGGGTGCGGATACCCAGATAAAAATTGCGCCGCACCTTGCCCATGGGATTGCCTGCCAGGATCAGCATCACGCACAGGCCCGCCGGTACCGCCCGGCCGATGGGCACCGCCACGCCAGCGGCACTGGCCAGTACCAGCCCATGCACATACGCCAGCAGGCCCAGCACGACGCCGAAGCTGTAGTAGAAGGTCGACTCGAACGGCTGTACCTCGAAGCGGCGCGGCGACAGCGAGGGC